>BMUX01000097.1 GCA_014650415.1 Streptomyces spiroverticillatus | reverse complement strand
GGTCGCCGAGTCTGCCTATGCAGAGTCACGGGAAACCACCGATCTCCCTACCGAACACGAACTAGGTAAGGGAGCGCACACCATGAGCCTGACCAGCACGAACGGCCCGGTTACACCGTTTGACGGTTGCGGCATGTGCCTACTTGGGGTCAGGCGACTGTCCCGTGTCAGCGGGGCGACGAGTAGCCCCGAGCGTCAACAGAATCTGATCATGGACGCCGTAGAGGCAGTAGGCGGACACATCATCGCGTGGGCTGATGACTGGGAGGTCTCGGGGGCTACGGAGCCGATGACTCGGCCGCAGCTTGGCCCATGGCTCCGAGGGGAGAAGGGGCCGTATGACGGGCTTGCCGGCTCGGCCGTGGACCGGATCGGCCGCAATGTTGTGGACGTGCTCAGCACCGCCTACGCGAATCACGGTGCGGGCCGAACGCTCGTCACTGCGGACCACACGGGAGTGTGGGACCTCAACGATTCCAACCAAGAGAACGAACTCACCCTTAAG
>BMUX01000096.1 GCA_014650415.1 Streptomyces spiroverticillatus | reverse complement strand
CCGACCCGTGACCAGGTGTGTCCGGTGGGCATCGTCGGGGCGAAACCGGACTCGTCGATGAAGATCAGGTCGCGTTCTCCGGCGTACGCGGCCTGCCGCAAGGCCGCAAGTCCTCCAGTTCGGCCCGTGCGGCCTGCTGGAGGACGGGATCAGCCTTGTGCCGCAGGCTGTCGCGGGTGCGTTTCCAGCGGAAACCATCGCGGCGCAGCAGTTCGGCCAGCCAGTCCGCGGAGATCTCCACCCCGCGCTCGGCGCGTAGCCAGTCGCACCGCGCCGGAACGGTCCAGGTGGTTCCGTCGGCCGCGGACTGGTCCAGCAGCTCGGCCGGCGCGGCCCGGCCCTCAAGCCCCAAAAGCCTGGCCGGACGGCCGGAACGCGGTGCATCAAGCAGTCCCGCGATCCCGCCCTTCTCCAGGCGGTGGACCGCGGCGCGGACCGTCACCGGGTGGCATTCCAGCAAGTCGGCGACCTCGACGGTGGTCCGGCCACGGTCGAGGAGAGGAAGCGGA
>BMUX01000095.1 GCA_014650415.1 Streptomyces spiroverticillatus | reverse complement strand
CAAGGATTTCGAACTCGGCGCACTCCTCGCCCTCGATCTCGTCCGACTCGATCAGCCGGACACCGGTGGCCTGGCACTCCTCGCGCACCACCTGCCGGGCCTGCACGGCTTCGCGGGCGTCGCGCTCCGCCGTCGCCTGGTGCTCGAACACCCCCCGGGCGTGGGCCTCGACAAGCCGTGTGACGGCTTCCACGTCGTCGTCGAANTCGACAAGCCGTGTGACGGCTTCCACGTCGTCGTCGAACTCGGCCAACACAGCCAACTCCGACAGGTCCCACTCGTAGGCCTCGGCCTCCGCCAACGCACGCCGGGTGCGCTCGCCCACCTTCCGGGCGGTGGCGACGGCGTGGGCGACCTCGTCGTCACTGCGTCCGGCGCGGCGGGCGGCGGCGGCCGGTGCCATCCCGGCCTCGACCGCATGGAACAGCGCGTCGGCCTGCTCCAAGTCGGTCAGCGACTTGCGCCCCTCCTCGGCGTTCTCCACCAGCATTTCGATATAGGCCAAACCCGCTTC
>BMUX01000094.1 GCA_014650415.1 Streptomyces spiroverticillatus | reverse complement strand
TACGCCCGACTGCTGGCCGAGTTCTCACCCCGGGACGGTGCCATGCCCTGGACTGCCCGCGACTGCGGCGCAGACAGCTGGAACCCAGAACCCCCCTCCCTCGTAGGCACCTCTGTGCCCCGGGTCCGAGTGACGATCCGAAACCCGGACGGAGAAGAGCTCCCCGCAGGCGCCACCGGCCAGATCTGGGCCGCAGGCACAGCACTGCCCTTCGACAGGCTCTGCGACGGCTGCCACGACACCCCCGTCAGCCACCGCGGTTCCTTCACACACTCCGGCTACCTGGGCCGATGGACCGACAACGGCTCACTGCAGGTACTCGACCGCACCCACAGAAAACCCGCAGACCGGCTCGACACGACGACCCCACCTCGCCCAATGCAGCACATTCTCAGCTGCACCAGCACCCCCAACCCGGAAACCACTCAGATTTGTGGAGTGGGCAGGTGACCTGTCTGGTTCGGGTGTGGTCCGTGAGCTTGTCGAGTTGACGGGGGATCCGTGCCGGGTTGTCTCCAT
>BMUX01000093.1 GCA_014650415.1 Streptomyces spiroverticillatus | reverse complement strand
CGGCTCGCCCCGGCTGCCCTCACCCAGTTCCGCAGCGTCTCCGGGTTGATCCCCAGATCGGCTGCGACCGACCTGATCGTCGCATCCGGCCGCGACTCGTACAGCGCGACCGCGTCCGCCTTGAACTGCGGCGGGTAGTTCTTCATGACCACGAGATGTCCGTTCTCAGATCCTCAGGATCCAGTGTCTCGTGTGTTCAACATCAGGGGGTAAGGCCCGACACTGCCTACCCCAGCAACCTGGGCTGGACAATCGAGATCGAACGGGCTGCCGAGTCAACGGGCACCCCACCGATGGAGATGTTCTTCTCCCTCCTGGACGAGTTCCGCGCGGAACGTGATCACGCGCAGAGCACCCCGGAGGGGTAACCCCTCACCAAGCCGACGCAATCGGCGCGTGACTCCTTCCCCTGCCACTCTTCATTCTGTTAGGGCCTCTTACTGAGCGTTTTGCCCTGTCTCATTTACGTTCAGGATGTTTTGGAGGTTCGGCGGCGCCGGGGCAGGAGGTGCAGTTGAGTTGCGAGACTGCGCG
>BMUX01000092.1 GCA_014650415.1 Streptomyces spiroverticillatus | reverse complement strand
GCGATGGCCGATTTGGCCTTCGTCGTCATCACGCTGGCGGTTTTCGCGTTGGTGGCTCTCGTTGCCCGGGGGGTGACGAAGCTGTGACTGCCGAGAACGTTGTCGGTCTGGTTGTGGCCGTCGCTCTGCTGGGTTATCTGATCCTCGCCCTTGTGTTCCCGGAGAGGTTCTGAGCCGGTTATGTCTCCTGTTGTTGCTGGGGTGCTCCAGCTTCTGGCGCTTGTCGTGGCTCTTGGGCTGGTGTATCGCCCGTTGGGTGATTACATGGCCGGTGTCTATTCCTCTCCGAAGCACTGGCGGGTGGAGAGGTGGATGTACAAGGCGGTCGGTGCCAATCCGAACACCGAGATGCGCTGGCCTGCTTATTTGCGGGGTGTGCTGGGTTTCTCGTTGGTGAGTGTGCTGTTCCTGTACGCGTTGCAGCGGGTGCAGGGCAGTCTGCCCGGCTCGCTGGGTTTCGCGTCGATCGATCCGGACCAGGCGTTCAACACGGCCGCGTCGTTTGTGGCGAACACGAACTGGCAGTCGTACTCCGG
>BMUX01000091.1 GCA_014650415.1 Streptomyces spiroverticillatus | reverse complement strand
GTGGGATTGCCCGAGGTGTCGGTACGCAGCACCAGCGTGTTCACGAAGAACCCGACCAGCCGGTCCAGGTCCGGATGCGGACGCCCCGCCGTCGGCGTACCGATCGGCAGATCCGTCCCCCCACCGTTGCGCGTCAGCAGCACCGCCAACGCGGCGTGCACCGCGTGGAACAGCGTCGCCCCGTGGGCACGGGCATGCGCGACGAGACCCCGGTGCACGGCGGAGGGCGTGCTGGTGGTGTGCGTACGGGCCCGGTGGGTGGGCAGGGCGGGGCGGGCACGGTCGGCCGGCAGGGCGATCTCCTCGGGCAGACCGGCGAGTTCCGCCGTCCAGTGGGCGAGCTGGCCTTGCAGGGGGCTGCCTGGGGTGTCCGGGTCGCCGAGGTGACGGTGCTGCCAGAGCGCGTAGTCCGCGTACTGCACCGGCAGCGGCGACCACCCCGGCACCTCCCCCCGCCCGCGCGCCTCATAAGCGGCGGTGAGGTCCTCGGTCAGGGGACGCATGGACCAGCCGTCGCCCGCGATGTGGTGCAGGACCAGCACCAGCAG
>BMUX01000090.1 GCA_014650415.1 Streptomyces spiroverticillatus | reverse complement strand
AAGGGGAAGTTCGGAGATCGCTTCCCACCGGATGGAAGATCGTTGCCCGGGCAGCGGCGGATCCGTGCCGCCAGTTGTCTCCGACGGCTGGGCGGTCGGCTGCCTGAGCCCGTCTACTCGGGAAGTGCCTGCGGGCGCCACTCTTCCCGGTAGTCCGGGGAGTCGTGGTACGCCTGGGCGAGGAGCCGGACGGCGGCCCCGAGGCCCGCAGCCCACCCGGCCTCAAAGTCGCGGCTGGCACCCCGGGCCGGCGGTTCGAGGTGAGCAACCGTCGCGTATAGGTCAGTGGCAGCCCGAATCGCGTCGATCATAGGGATCGTGCTGTCGAGGGTCACATCCGTGCCTGGTGGCGCGAGTGACGTGATCATCACCACGTTGTGTTCGTCTGCATCGAGCCTCGATCGCACGAATTCAACGAGATCGTCATTCATGGCGATCATCTTGCCGATCAAGGACCGGTGCGAGAAGTAGTTGGCGCGAAAGACGGAGGGCCGGAGCTGGCTGCTCAGCTTCAGCACTCGGAGTCCGCTGGGGAGCCGCATGATCCCAATTTGTCTTGTTGGGCATTGCTGCGATGTAT
>BMUX01000089.1 GCA_014650415.1 Streptomyces spiroverticillatus | reverse complement strand
CCGAGGCCCGCTGAACGGACCCTCCTCAACCACCTCCACCACGCGGTACACGCCCGGCTCCCCGTACACGCCGTCCGGCCTCCCCAGCACCCCGCGGGCCTCGGCGACCGCTTCCTCGACCGACCGCCCGGAGACGTAGTGCGTCACCAGCGAGTCACCCGGGCGCTCCGGAGCCGCGCACTCCGCCACGATCCGGTAGCGGACCGGCCCCGAGTCCCACCCCGCAGCCGCATTGCTCTCGCGCTCCTGCCGCCCCTGCTGCGCCCCGTGCCAGCGGTGCACCTCCGGGTCGCTCTCGGGGGAGTAGGTCCCCCCGCTCCCGACGGACATCGTGCTCCAGATGCGACGCAGTTCGGCCCGGCGGACCGTCGCCAGCCGCTCCTCCGTGCTGAGGGGCCCCGGCTGGTCCTCCCAGTTCTCCAGGCCGCCAGCGGCCACATAGAGCTCGTGAATCTGTTCCGCCGTCAGTCCGGTAACCTCGGCCCAGATTTCCTTACGCGCTTCAAATCGCCTTTCGAAGCCCAACGGATTCACAGCATCCTCGCTTTCTGTGCCTGCCTGTACCTAATGTTTCCGAAGCC
>BMUX01000088.1 GCA_014650415.1 Streptomyces spiroverticillatus | reverse complement strand
GCTGGTGGATGCTGCGGGTGAGCCGGTGCTGAGCGTCGGCGAGCTGGTGCTGGGGGCTCCGGCGGAGGATTCGGCGGCTCCTGGGCGTGATGGGTTGTTGGGTGTGGAGTGGGTGCCGGCGGATGTGTCGGGGGCTTCTGCCGCTGGTGAGGCGTCGTTGCCGGTGTTTTCGGTGGAGGGTGGTGTTTCGCCGGAGGCGGTGCATGAGGCTGTGGCCCGTGTGTTGGGTGTGGTGCAGGAGTGGCTGGATCGGTCTGATGGTGCGCGTTTGGCTTTTGTGACGCGGGGTGCTGTGTCGGGGGTGGATCTGGCGGGTGCTGCGGTGTGGGGTCTGGTGCGGGCGGCGGAGTCGGAGAATCCGGGCCGGTTCCTGTTGGTGGATGTGGAGGGTGGTGGGGAGCTGCCGGTCGCGGAGGTGCTGGCGGCGGGTGAGTCGCAGGTGCTGGTGCGTGGCGGGGTGGTGCAGGTGGGCCGGTTGGCGCGGCTGGGCTCCTCGGTCGGTGTGGTGGAGTCCCCGTTGGGTGGGGGGACGGTGTTGGTGACGGGTGGTACGGGTGGTCTGGGCAGTGTGGTGGCCCGGCATCTGGTTGTGCGGCA
>BMUX01000087.1 GCA_014650415.1 Streptomyces spiroverticillatus | reverse complement strand
TGTCCCGTCGTCTCTTCACCTCGGAGTCTGTGACCGAGGGCCACCCCGACAAGATCGCTGACCAGATCAGCGACACGATTCTCGACGCGCTCCTGCGGGAGGACCCGACCTCCCGGGTCGCCGTGGAGACCCTGATCACGACGGGCCTCGTGCACGTCGCCGGTGAGGTCACCACGAAGGCGTACGCGCCGATCGCCCAGCTCGTGCGCGAGAAGATCCTCGACATCGGCTACGACTCGTCCAAGAAGGGCTTCGACGGCGCTTCCTGCGGCGTCTCGGTGTCCATCGGCGCGCAGTCCCCCGACATCGCGCAGGGCGTCGACACGGCCTACGAGAAGCGTGTCGAGGGCGATGAGGACGAGCTCGACAAGCAGGGCGCGGGCGACCAGGGCCTGATGTTCGGCTACGCGTGCGACGAGACCCCGGAGCTGATGCCGCTCCCGATCCACCTCGCGCACCGCCTGTCGCGCCGCCTGTCCGAGGTCCGCAAGAACGGGACCATCCCGTACCTGCGCCCCGACGGCAAGACCCAGGTCACCATCGAGTACGACGGCGACAAGGCCGTCCGTCTCGACACGGTCGTCGTCTCCTCGCAGCACGCGTCCGACATCGACCTGGACTCGCTGCTCGCGCCCGACATCCGCGAGTTCGTCGTCGAGCA
>BMUX01000086.1 GCA_014650415.1 Streptomyces spiroverticillatus | reverse complement strand
GCCGAGGGGGACGAGGTGGGGTGCGTCGGTGGCCATCGCCGCGTCCAGCAGGGCAAGACCCTGCTCGACGGAGAGCGGCGGAACCCCGGACGCGGCGATGCGCTGCCGGTCCGCCTCGGAAAGCGACGCCGTCATACCGCCGGTCGGCGCCCACGCACCCCAGGCCAACGACTGCGCAGGCAGACCCTCCGCCCGACGACGTACCGCCAACGCATCCAGGAAGACATTTGCCGCCGCGTAGTTGCCCTGACCCGCCGACCCCATCACACCCGAAATAGACGAGAACAACACAAACGCCGACAGACCCATCCCCCGGGTCAGCTCATGCAGATGCCACGCCGCATCCACCTTCGGACGCAACACCCCCGACACCCGCTCCGCCGACAGAGACGACACCACACCGTCGTCCAGCACACCAGCGGTATGAATCACCGCCGACAACTCCACCCCGGCCAACACCCCCGCCAACGCCTCACGGTCCGCCACATCACACGCGACCACCGCGACCTCAGCACCCAGAACACCCAGCTCGTCCCGCAACTCCACCGCACCCGGAGCACCCAGCCCCCGACGCGACACCAACAACAGACTCCGCACCCCATGCCGCACAACCAGATGCCGGGCCACCACACTGCCCAGACCACCCGTACCACCCGTCACCAACACCGTCCCCCCACCCAACGG
>BMUX01000085.1 GCA_014650415.1 Streptomyces spiroverticillatus | reverse complement strand
GCGGTGATCGCCCAGCCGAACCACTCCCCCGGGTTCATGACGGCGAAGACGGTCGTCAGCACGGAGCCGATCTCGACCACGAACATCACCGGTGACTTGATCATCACCCGGGGGTCGAGCTTGCGGACCGCGTCGGGGAAGGACTTGACCAGTTGCTTGGGGTCGAAGAGGCCCCCGCCGACCCGGCCGCCGTCCTCGGGCTTGTGTCCGGTCGGAACGTCCGGGTGCGGTGCCCGGGTCACGGTAGGTGTGCTCATGAGGCGAGCCCTTCGGCAAGCGGTCCCAGCGCGAGCGCGGGGAAGTAGGTGAGACCGGTGATGATCATGATGGTTCCGACCAACAGGCCGGTGAACAGCGGCTTCTGCGTCCGCAACGTGCCCGCCGTCTCCGGCACCGGAGTCTGCTCAGCCAGCGAACCCGCCAGCGCGAGAACAAACACCATCGGCAGGAAACGGCCCAACAACATCGCGATACCGATCGTGCTGTTGAACCAGGTGGTATCGGCACTGAGGCCACCGAAAGCGGACCCGTTGTTGTTCGCACCCGAGGTGTAGGCGTAGAGGATCTCGGAAAAGCCGTGCGCCCCGGAATTCAGCATCGACTCCGACGGGCCGTCGATCGCCATCGCCACGGCGGTGAAGCCCAGCACCAGGGCGGGGGTGATGAGGATGTAGCAGGCGGCGAACTTGATCTGCCGCGTCCCAATCTTCTTCCCCAGGTACTCCGGAGTGCGGCCGACCATCAGCCCGGCGATGAACACCGCGATGACCGCCATGATCAACATGCCGTACA
>BMUX01000084.1 GCA_014650415.1 Streptomyces spiroverticillatus | reverse complement strand
CGGCGTGAGCTTGAGGATCGTTGTCTGTGTGAAGTACGTGCCCGACGCCACTGGCGACCGGCACTTCGCCGATGACCTGACGGTCGACCGGGACGATGTCGACGGTCTGCTGTCGGAGCTGGACGAGTACGCGGTCGAGCAGGCGTTGCAGATCGCGGACGAGGCGGACGACGCGGAGATCACCGTGCTGACGGTGGGTCCGGAGGACGCGAAGGACGCGTTGCGCAAGGCGCTGTCGATGGGTGCGGACAAGGCCGTGCACGTCGAGGACGACGACCTGCACGGTTCGGACGTGATGGCGACCTCGCTGGTGCTCGCGAAGGCGATCGAGAAGACCGGGTACGACCTGGTCATCGCGGGTATGGCGTCGACGGACGGCACGATGGGTGTGCTGCCGGCGATCCTGGCCGAGCGGCTGGGGGTGCCGCAGGTGACGCTGCTGTCGGAGGTCACGGTCGAGGACGGGGTGGTCACCGGCCGCCGCGACGGCGACGCCGCCTCCGAGCAGCTGCAGGCGTCGCTGCCGGCGGTGGTGTCGGTGACGGACCAGTCGGGTGAGGCCCGCTACCCGTCGTTCAAGGGGATCATGGCGGCGAAGAAGAAGCCGGTGGAGTCCCTGGACCTGGACGATCTGGACCTGGAGGCCGAGCTGGTGGGCCTGGAGGGCTCCTGGACGGCTGTTGCCTCGGCGGACAAGCGCCCGGAGCGCACGGCGGGCACGATCGTCAAGGACGAGGGCGAGGGCGGCAAGCAGCTCGCCGAGTTCCTCGCGGGCCAGAAGTTCATCTAAGCCC
>BMUX01000083.1 GCA_014650415.1 Streptomyces spiroverticillatus | reverse complement strand
ACTGATCGTTTCAGAATGAGGTTCGGAGTCGTCTCAAGCAGATGATGCTGCAGGCGAGTTGGAGCAGGCCGAGGTGGAGGTCGGCGCGTATCTCGTAGCGGATGCGCAGGCGCTTGAACTGGTGGAGCCACGCAAAGGTCCTCTCGACCACCCAGCGGGTCTTGCCCAGGCCCGAGCCGTGGGGGACGCCGCGTCGGGCAAAGAGCGGCTTGATCCCACGCTTCCACACCAGGCGGCGGTACTTGTCGAAGTCGTAGCCCCGGTCTGCGAACAGCCTGCGTGGCCGTGTACGCGGGCGACCGCGCAGGCCACGGATGTGCGGGATCGCATCGAGGAGCGGCAGGAGCTGGGTGACGTCGTGGCGGTTTCCGCCGGTCAGGGTGACGGCGAGCGGGGTTCCGTGCCGGTCAGTAATCAGGTGGTGCTTGCTGCCCGGCCTGCCCCGATCGACCGGCGAAGGTCCGGTGTGAGCCCCCCTTTGAGTGCCCGGATGTGCGAGCCGTCGATCGCCGCATCGTCCATCTCCAGCAGGCCCGTCGCCCGTAGCTCAGCCAGCAGTACCTCGTGCAGGTGAGGCCACACACCGGCCTCGGTCCAGTCCCTCAACCTCCGCCAGGCCGTCATCCCACTGCACCCAGTCCGCTCCGCCGGCACGTCCCGCCAGCTCACACCCTTGGACAACACGTACACAATGCCGCGAAGCGCAGCACGGTCATCCGCCGGCAACCGGCCCGGATAGCGATACCGCCGCGCAGGACACGGCGGCAACAACGGCGCTACCCGCTCCCACAAGT
>BMUX01000082.1 GCA_014650415.1 Streptomyces spiroverticillatus | reverse complement strand
TAAGAGGTCATCTCATTTGGGTGACTCGGTATTCTGTGAGTCATGGTGGGGATCGTTGAGCGGCTGGTGCCGGACGAGTTGTGGGAGTTGTTTCAGCGGGTGGTGCCGGAGGCGCCGTCGCGGCCGCAGGGGGGTGGTCGGCGTCGGTACGGCGACCGGGAGGTGCTGGCCGCGATCGTGTTCGTGGCGACGTCGGGTTGTACCTGGCAGCAGCTGCCTAAGGCGTCGTTCGGCCCGTCCGGTGCGACCGCCCATCGGCGGTTCTCGGAGTGGTCGAAAGCCCGTGTGTGGGCCAAGCTCCACCGCCTGGTCCTCGATGAACTCGGGGCACGTGGCGAGTTGGACTGGTCGCGGTGCGCGATCGACTCGGTGAACATGCGGGCCCTGAAAAGGGGGACCTGACAGGTCCGAATCCTGTCGACCGGGGCAAGTACGGCTCGAAGATCCACCTGATCACGGAACGGTCGGGTCTGCCCATATCCGTCGGCATTTCCGGGGCCAACCTGCATGACAGCCAGGCCCTGATCCCGCTCGTGAAGGGCATCCCGCCGATCCGCTCGCGCCGCGGCCGGCGACGGCGCAAGCCCGGCAAGCTCCACGCCGACAAGGGCTACGACTACGCTCACCTGCGGCGATGGTTACGCGGCCGGGGCATCACCCACCGCATCGCCCGCAAAGGGGTCGAGTCCTCACAGCGTCTGGGCCGCCACCGCTGGACCATCGAACGCACGATGGCCTGGCTCGCCGGCTGCCGACGACTGCACCGCCGCTACGAACGCAAGGCCGACCACTTCCTCGCCTTCACCAGCATCGCCTGTACCCTCATCTGCTACCGCAGACTCGCCAAATGAGATGACTTCT
>BMUX01000081.1 GCA_014650415.1 Streptomyces spiroverticillatus | reverse complement strand
CAACCTGCCCGCACCCGGCCCAACAAAGCGCAACAGCCCACCAGTTGACCTGACGAGCCGTCACGAAATTTCGAGGTTAGGCACACTCCTTCTGCACCTCGTGGAGAAACGCCACCCACGAACCGCCGCCTGCCACTCTCCGTTTGGAGTTCAGCGTGAGCTCCAAGGTCTTCCGCAGCGGGTGAGGGGACCCCATGACCGCCTCGTTCCGCTGCGCCAGCAGGGTCAGTTCTCCGGGATACGGGAGGCGGTCGCTCTTGACGGTATTGCACGCCTGGTGCGCGGGGGCGAGGTTCCACAGCGCGTCGAGGTCCGGCCCTGCCCAGCCGCGGACGCTCGCGTAGCGCCGCATGAGCGCGTAGGGAAAGACGTGGTCGACGGCGACCGCATCGTTGAGTTCGAGGGTTTCGTGGCAGATGAGGCAGCGGCCGTGCTGGAAGCCGATCAGGGCCTGGGCGACGCCGGTGACCGGGCGGCGCCGGCGCTTGTCGGTCAGCGTGAGCGTGGGCCAGTCGACTGTGAGGCCCTCCTGGATCAGCGCGCGCCCGACACCGGCGGAGAAAGAGGACTCCACGATGCTCCACCGCGCGTGGAGCTCCGCCGTCAGGCCCGGAGCCTGTTCGTGCTGTGCCAGGTGGAGGAGTTCCGGGGTGAGCCGGACGGGGGCCTTACCCCCTGATGTTGAACACACGAGACACTGGATCCTGAGGATCTGAGAACGGACATCTCGTGGTCATGAAGAACTACCCGCCGCAGTTCAAGGCGGACGCGGTCGCGCTGTACGAGTCGCGGCCGGACGCGACGATCAGGTCGGTCGCAGCCGATCTGGGGATCAACCCGGAGACGCTGCGGAACTGGGTGAGGGCAGCCGGGGCGAGCCG
>BMUX01000080.1 GCA_014650415.1 Streptomyces spiroverticillatus | reverse complement strand
GGTTTCGCGTCGATCGATCCGGACCAGGCGTTCAACACGGCCGCGTCGTTTGTGGCGAACACGAACTGGCAGTCGTACTCCGGTGAGCAGGCCATGGGCCATGTCGTGCAGACCGGCGGCCTGGCGGTGCAGAACTTCGTCTCCGCTGCTGTGGGTATGGCGGTGGCCGCCGCTCTTGTACGGGGCTTCGCCCGCTCGCGGACGGGTGAACTGGGCAACTTCTGGGCGGACTTGGTGCGCGGCACCGTCCGGATTCTCATCCCGATTTCGGTGATCGGCGCGCTCGTCCTGGTGGCCTGCGGCGCGATTCAGAACTTCTCGGGCATTCATGAGGTCGGCCAGTTCGCGGGTGGGACGCAGCAGTGGAATGGTGGGGCGGTGGCCTCGCAGGAGGTCATCAAGGAGCTGGGCACCAACGGCGGCGGCTATTTCAATGCCAATTCCGCGCACCCCTTTGAGAACCCGGATGCCTTCTCGAACNGGACTTTCGGGCGGATGGTCGGTTCGGTCAAGCAGGGGTACGCGATCCTCGCGACGATGGCGACGATCTGGATCGGTTTCACCGCGCTGATGCTGTGGACGGAGTCCGCGCACCACGGGCCGGCGTTCGACCTGGCCGGGGGTGCGATGGAGGGCAAGGAGACCCGCTTCGGCATCGGCGGCTCCGCGATCTTCTCCGTCGCGACGACCCTGACTTCTACCGGTGCGGTGAACTCCTTCCACTCGTCCAACACCGGGCTCGGTGGTGGTATCAACCTGCTGGGCATGCAGCTCGGGGAGATCGCCCCGGGCGGTGTCGGCTCCGGTCTGTACGGCATGTTGATCATGGCGGTCATCGCGGTGTTCATCGCCGGGCTGATGGTCGGCCGCACTCCGGAGTACCTGGGGAAG
>BMUX01000079.1 GCA_014650415.1 Streptomyces spiroverticillatus | reverse complement strand
TAAGAGGTCCTAACAAAGGCGTTGGACGTGGCGGTGGGTGATGAGGCACGTGGCGAGGCTGAGGAAGGCTTCGTGGATGTCATCGCGTCGTTCCCAGCGGATCCGTAGCCGGCGGAAGCCGTGGAGCCAGGCGATCGTGCGCTCGACGACCCAGCGGTGGATGCCGAGTCCGGATCCGTGGGGCACGCCGCGACGTGCGATCACCGGTTTGATGCCCATCACCCGGGCCAGACGCCGGTACTTGTCGTGGTCGTAGGCGCGGTCGCCCAGCAGTATGTCGGGCCGTTTTCGCGGGCGTCCGACCAGGCCCGGAACGGGCGGGATCTTCTTCAGCAGCGGGATCAGCTGGGTGACGTCGTTGCGGTTTCCGCCGGTCAGCGAGACGGCGAGCGGGATGCCCTGGCCGTCGACGATGAGGTGGTGCTTGCTGCCCGGTCTGGCACGGTCGACCGGGCTCGGCCCGCTTTTGGGCCCCTTCGAGCGGCCCGGACGTGACTGGAGTCGATCACCGCCCTGGACCAGTCGATCTGCTTCGCCGCCCGCAGCTTCGCGAGCAGGAGCACGTGAAGCTGGTCCCAGACGCCCGCCCGGTTCCAGGCTTCGAGCCGCCGCCAGCAGGTCATGCCCGAGCCGAAGCCCAGTTCCTGCGGGAGGTACTCCCACTGAATGCCGGTATGCAGCACGAAGAGGATCCCGCACAACGCCTGCCGGTCCGGCACCCGAGGCCGCCCCGGCTTCAGCTTCGGCCCTGGAACCGGCAGCAACGGCTCGATCAGCAACCACAGTTCGTCCGAGACGATCCACGGACGAGACACCCTCTTGCCCACGAACAGACCAACGACCAACCAGACCGATAGTCACACCGACGGCACTTCTGTTAGCACCTCTAAG
>BMUX01000078.1 GCA_014650415.1 Streptomyces spiroverticillatus | reverse complement strand
GGTTTCGCGTCGATCGATCCGGACCAGGCGTTCAACACGGCCGCGTCGTTTGTGGCGAACACGAACTGGCAGTCGTACTCCGGCGAGCAGGCCATGGGCCATGTCGTGCAGACCGGCGGCCTGGCGGTGCAGAACTTCGTCTCCGCTGCTGTGGGCATGGCCGTCGCGGCTGCGCTGGTACGGGGCTTCGCCCGTTCGCGGACGGGTGAACTGGGCAACTTCTGGGCGGATTTGGTGCGCGGCACTGTCCGGATTCTCATCCCGATTTCGGTGATCGGCGCGCTCGTCCTGGTGGCCTGTGGCGCGATTCAGAACTTCTCCGGCATTCATGAGGTCGGTCAGTTCGCGGGTGGGACGCAGGAGTGGAATGGTGGGGCGGTGGCCTCGCAGGAGGTCATCAAGGAGCTGGGCACCAACGGTGGCGGCTATTTCAATGCCAATTCCGCGCACCCGTTTGAGAATCCGGATGCCTTCTCGAATNCGGACTTTCGGGCGGATGGTCGGTTCGGTCAAGCAGGGGTACGCGATCCTCGCGACGATGGCGACGATCTGGATCGGTTTCACCGCGCTGATGCTGTGGACGGAGTCCGCGCACCACGGGCCGGCGTTCGACCTGGCCGGGGGTGCGATGGAGGGCAAGGAGACCCGCTTCGGCATCGGCGGCTCGGCAATCTTCTCGGTTGCCACCACGCTGACTTCCACCGGTGCGGTGAACTCCTTCCACTCGTCCAACACCGGGCTCGGTGGTGGTATCAACCTGCTGGGCATGCAGCTGGGCGAGATCGCTCCCGGCGGTGTCGGGTCCGGCTTGTACGGCATGTTGATCATGGCGGTCATCGCGGTGTTCATCGCCGGGCTGATGGTCGGCCGCACTCCGGAGTACCTGGGGAAG
>BMUX01000077.1 GCA_014650415.1 Streptomyces spiroverticillatus | reverse complement strand
TCAGTATTGGGCGTTTCAAAGCGGGTACCGGAATATCAACCGGTTGTCCATCGACTACGCCTGTCGGCCTCGCCTTAGGTCCCGACTTACCCTGGGCAGATCAGCTTGACCCAGGAACCCTTAGTCAATCGGCGCACACGTTTCTCACGTGTGTATCGCTACTCATGCCTGCATTCTCACTCGTGAACCGTCCACAACTCGCTTCCGCGGCTGCTTCACCCGGCACACGACGCTCCCCTACCCATCCCAGCCCCCGTTGGGGGTACATGCTGGAATGACACGACTTCGGCGGTACGCTTGAGCCCCGCTACATTGTCGGCGCGGAATCACTTGACCAGTGAGCTATTACGCACTCTTTCAAGGGTGGCTGCTTCTAAGCCAACCTCCTGGTTGTCTCTGCGACTCCACATCCTTTCCCACTTAGCGTACGCTTAGGGGCCTTAGTCGATGCTCTGGGCTGTTTCCCTCTCGACCATGGAGCTTATCCCCCACAGTCTCACTGCCGTGCTCTCACTTACCGGCATTCGGAGTTTGGCTAAGGTCAGTAACCCGGTAGGGCCCATCGCCTATCCAGTGCTCTACCTCCGGCAAGAAACACACGACGCTGCACCTAAATGCATTTCGGGGAGAACCAGCTATCACGGAGTTTGATTGGCCTTTCACCCCTAACCACAGGTCATCCCCCAGGTTTTCAACCCTGGTGGGTTCGGTCCTCCACGAAGTCTTACCTCCGCTTCAACCTGCCCATGGCTAGATCACTCCGCTTCGGGTCTAGAGCGTGCAACTCAACCGCCCTGTTCGGACTCGCTTTCGCTACGGCTTCCCCACACGGGTTAACCTCGCTACACACCGCTAACTCGCAGGCTCATTCTTCAAAAGGCACGCAGTCACGA
>BMUX01000076.1 GCA_014650415.1 Streptomyces spiroverticillatus | reverse complement strand
TTGCAGGAGAGCATTTCTCATGGCTGAAGTTCTCGTCTACGTCGACCACGTCGACGGTGCCGTCCGCAAGCCCACCCTCGAACTGCTGACCCTGGCCCGCCGGATCGGCGAGCCGGTCGCGGTCTTCCTCGGCGCCGGCGGCGACGCCGCCGCCGCGCTCCTGGGTGAGCACGGTGCCACCCGGGTCCTGACCGCCGACGCCCCGGAGTTCGCCGACTACCTCGTCGTGCCGAAGGTCGAGGCGCTCCAGGCCGCCTACCAGGCTGTTTCCCCCGTCGCCGTGCTGGTGCCGTCCTCGGCGGAGGGCAAGGAGATCGCCGCCCGTCTCGCGGTGCGTATCGAGTCGGGCATCATCACCGACGCCGTCGACCTCGAGGCCGGCGACGAGGGCCCCATCGCCACCCAGGCGGTGTTCGCCGCGTCGTACACCACCAAGTCCCGCGTGTCCCGGGGTACCCCGGTCATCACCGTCAAGCCGAACTCGGCCCCGGTCGAGGCCGCCCCGGCCGCCGGTGCGGTCGAGGCCCTGACGGTGTCGTTCTCGGACGCGGCGAAGGGCACGAAGGTCACCGCGCGGACCCCGCGGGAGTCCACCGGGCGTCCGGAGCTGACCGAGGCCGCGATCGTGGTCTCCGGCGGCCGGGGTGTGAACGGGGCGGAGAACTTCTCGATCATCGAGAAGCTCGCCGACTCCCTGGGTGCGGCCGTCGGCGCTTCCCGCGCCGCCGTGGACGCGGGCTGGTACCCGCACTCCAACCAGGTCGGCCAGACCGGCAAGTCGGTGTCCCCGCAGCTGTACATCGCCTCCGGTATTTCCGGTGCGATCCAGCACCGGGCCGGTATGCAGACCTCGAAGACGATCGTGGCGATCAACAAGGACGCCGAGGCCCCGATCTTCGAGCTCGTCGACTACGGCGTGGTCGG
>BMUX01000075.1 GCA_014650415.1 Streptomyces spiroverticillatus | reverse complement strand
CGGTGCGGGTGGGCTTCGTAGTCGCGGGCGAGTCGGCGGTGGTGCATGAGCCAGCCGATGCTGCGCTCGATGGTCCAGCGTCTCGGGATGATTTTGAATCCCTTGGTTCCTGGCGGGCGTTGGACGGGGTGGACGTCGATGCCGAGGCGGGCGCCGTGGTTGATGGCGGTGGTGCGGTAGCCGGCGTCCACCCAGGCCTTGGTGACGAGTGGGTGGGCGGCGGCGATGCGGGTCAGCAGGGTGACCCCGCCGGCGGTGTCGGACACGCTCGCGGCGGTGACGAAGACGGTCAGGAGCAGCCCGAGGGTGTCGCAGCCGAGGTGGCGTTTGCGGCCGATGATGCGTTTCCCTGCGTCGGTGCCCTGGCCGGTGAGGGGCACGTTGGCGGAGGTCTTGACGGTCTGGGAGTCCAGTACGCAGGCGGAGGGTTCGGCACGGTGGCCCTCGGCCTGGCGGAGCAGGCTTCGCAGCAGGCCGTTGAGCTGTTCGAAGACGCCGTCCTGCTGCCACTTGGCGAAGTAGCCGTACACCGTCGGCCAGGGGGCGAAGTCGTGCGGGAGGTAGCGCCACGGGATGCCGGTGCGGTCCACGTAGAGAATCGCGTTCATGATCTGCCGCAGGTCGTGTTCGGGTGGGCGGCCGATGTCCAGGGCATCGCGTCGGCGTCGGGTCCGCCAGGCGGTGAGGGCGGGGGCGATCAGCGCCCAGCGTTCGTCCGAGAGGTCGCTGGGATACCCGTCGTGCGGGGTCATGTTTGTGATGTACCGCGCGGCGGCCGTCGGGGCCAGGGGGCAAAGGGCCGTCCTCGGGGACGGGTTGGGAGGAGACGGGAGGTGCTGGAACGAAACAGTCCTCTGCCGTCACCGCGCAGTCTCGCAACTCAACTGCACCTCCTGCCCCGGCGCCGCCGAACCTCCAAAACATCCTGAACGTAAATGAGAC
>BMUX01000074.1 GCA_014650415.1 Streptomyces spiroverticillatus | reverse complement strand
GGCCTGCTCCAAGTCGGTCAGCGACTTGCGCCCCTCCTCGGCGTTCTCCACCAGCATTTCGATATAGGCCAAACCCGCTTCCCGGCGGGCGGGGTCCAGCACGTACACCGGGGCTTCGGTGAGTTCGGCCTGCCGGGCGGCGGCAAGACGGCGCTTGCCCTGGATGACGTCGTACAACTCCGGGGCGTCCGGGGCGGGCTCCACCACCAGGGGGGAGACGATGCCGTTCTCACGGACGGACTCCACCAACCACCCGTCCTCGATGCCCAACACCTGGCGGACGTTGCGATCGTCCCGCAGCTGCGTCAAGGGCAGCACCCGGGCGACGGGCGGGGCGACGGTCTTCTTCTTCGCGGTCATAAGGACTACCTGTCTCTGTGATTGCGTTGATGCGACGAGGGCACTGCCGCACCCGTCGCGGGGCTCTTTCCGGGCATGGGGCAGTAGGGAAATGCCGGCGGATCCCGGACCCGGCCATACGCCGGTGGGCTGGTGTGGGGGCGCGGTGGTGGGGGCGTTACCGCCCCCACCACAAACTGCGGCTGTATGTGTACACCCATTGGGGTGGGTGGCTTGCCAGCAGGATCTAGCTGCGCCGGATCATCTGCTGACGGATCCTGTCGACTTCGACCGCACGCATCGGCTCGAAGCCCAAGTCACGCTCCACCACGAACAACCCGTGAACCTTCATGCCTTCGAGCTCCCGCAAGCTGGGGAGGTAACTCCACTCACCACAGTCGGCGGCCAACTGGGCCCACCCGAAACCGGTGAGGCTCTGCGGGTCCAACTCCGCGTAATACCAGTCGCACCCGCCAACGAAGTAGTGCAAGTGCAGCACCTTCTCCGCATTGACGATTCCGTCAGTCGCGTAGATCGGCGGAATAGCCGATGCCTCCGCTGACGGGCAGAACTCGTGACCACGCAAAGCGCGGTGCTTCTCCGGGAAAAGACTCTTGATTTCGTTCTGGGCCCTGCGGGCTTCGATGTCCTTC
>BMUX01000073.1 GCA_014650415.1 Streptomyces spiroverticillatus | reverse complement strand
CAGATCCGCGCTGTCGCGGTCATGTACAGCCGCCGCACCGCTGGGATCTTGTCCTGGTGGTGCACGGCCGCCCACGCCTTCTCAGCGTCCCCCGAGGTGCGATGGGCCTCGTCCACGACCATGAGGTCGAACGCCGCCATGCCGAGCTTGTGCGCCTTCTGGACGGCCGTCGTCGCGGTCGAGTACGTCGAGAACACCGTCACCACCTCCTCGTCCCCCACCCACGAGTACAGCTCCGCCTCGTCGGTGGTGCAGGGCATCCCGCTCGACGCCGAAACCCGCGCCTCGCACGCCCCGACCATCGCCCCCGTACGCCCGGCCCGGCGCCACTCAGCGGCCATCTGCGCCAGCAGATCAGTCGTCGGCACCAGGACCAACACCCGCCGCGCGTGCAACTTCTGCGCGGCCACCGCCGCGATCCGCGTCTTGCCCGACGCGGTCGCCGCGATCACCTGACACCGCAGCCCCTCCGGCGGCACCGGGGAGCCGGCCGGGAGCTGGAGGTAGCGCAAGATGGCGGCGACCGCCTCAATCTGATGCGGGCGAAGCCCGTGGTACGCGCTCACTGCTCCGCCTTCTGGCTCGTGACGGACAGGCCGTGGTGGTCCAGGTAGGCCAGCAGGAACACGGCCAGGGCCCGCCCGGGCTCGCTGGCGTGCTCGATCCCGGGCGGTTCGCTGCTCCAGCCGAACGCGGCCTGGTGGGGACGCGGCCGTGCGCCTCCACCGCGTGGGCCGGGGGAAACCAGGGCGCGGGTGAAGAAGTCGTCCAGGCGGTCCAGCAGGTCCGCATCCAGGTCTTCCAACTCGCGTCCCTGCACAGTGGACTTGGCGGCATCCATGACCGTGGTGAGATACCGACTGCGTGCCGCTTCCTCCTCGCGGCGCCTGGTGGACACACTCTCCTCGGCCACCTCCACCACCCGGAACAGCCCCTGGTCCCCGTACAGGCCACCCGGCTTCTCCAGCACCTTGCGGGCCGCGGCCACCGCCCCCTCAACCGACCGGTCGTAGACGTAGTGCG
>BMUX01000072.1 GCA_014650415.1 Streptomyces spiroverticillatus | reverse complement strand
GGGGGCGGGGGATGCGGGGCTGGTCGACGGGGCGGCGGGGGGCGGGGATGGGGATGCGGGGGATGACGGGCTCGTTGTCGGGGTGGTCCAGCACCGGGGGTGCTCCTTCGCTGTGGGTGAGGGGTGCGGATTGCCGTCCGCGCAAGGGGGGCGGGGCGGCCCGGGGGCTCGGCCCGTCCCGGCCGGACAGAGCACGTGCTCTGTCCGCGGACCCGGGGCGTAGCGGGGTTTTCTGGGCGCGCTCTTCGCTCCGCGAAGGAGGTGCGCCGCCGNGCGCCGCCGCTACGCGGCGGAAGACGGTGCAGCGCTCCGCGCTGCCGGGCCGGTGGGGGGTGGGGGCCGGTGGGTCAATCGCTCCGCGATCGGCCCACCGGCGGGCGCGCCGCCCGGGGACGGGGTGGGTGTCAGTCGCGGTGGTCGGCGGCCGACGGGCGGGACTCGCACCGCTTGCACAACCGGGCCTGTACGCGGTTGCAGTCGCAGAGAGAGTCCTGCGGGACATTGCGCCGGGTGTCGGGGTCGAACACGACGTCACGGATGTATCCGTGGTCGCACACCGTGCAGCAGCAGGGGCAGCCCTTCATCGGGTGATTCCTTTCGGGAGGTGCGGGGCGCGCCGCCGTCCGGCGCGCCCTGGCAGGGGGAGGGGGGTGTTCAGCCCTTGATCAGGGTTCGGATCTGGGCGGCGCGGCTGAGGGTGAGGTCGGCCCGGTAGGACTGGCGCACTTGGCGCACCCACCGGCCGGTGTGCTCGGCCAAGTCCCGTACGCCGCGCATGCTCGGCGTGGTGCGGGCCCGGTCGGCGAGCCGTGCGTGTTCGGCGCTGATCTCGGTCACCGTGTGGTCCAGCACGGCCCGGCACCCGTGCAGTCGGGTCGTGCGGGCCCATCCGCACGGCTCGCCCGGTTCCTGCTCCTGGACGACGACCGACACCTTCGGCCACCCGAGCGTGTTGCCCGGCGTAATCGACACGTCCAGCAGCAAAGTCACCCGGTGGTCGTGCCACGGCGCGTACCCGTAGGGTCGGGCGGGTCCGGGCACGGCGGCCTCGGCGCGGCTGT
>BMUX01000071.1 GCA_014650415.1 Streptomyces spiroverticillatus | reverse complement strand
CGATTTCCCGGCCTGGTCGGCGGTGTTCTACTACTTCACTCTGTGGCGCCAGGACGGTCTTGACCAGCGGATCCAGGAGATCCTGCGTTGCCAGGTGCGGGAGCGGTCCAGACGATTAGAGGACCCGTCCCTGGTGATCATCGACACCCAGTCCGTCCGCGTGGCGGCCGGGGTGCCGAAGGAGACGACGGGGCTGGACGTGAACAAGAAGACGCCCGGCAGGAAGCGGGGACTCGCCGTCGATGTGCTGGGCCTGATCATCGGCGTGGTGATCCTCGCCGCGAGCGCGCACGACAACGAGGCCGGCATCGCCCTGCTGGACCAGGCCGCCGAACGGTGCGGGATGCGCCTGGAGAAGGTCCTGGTCGACCAGGGTTTCAAGGACGCCGTGATCATCCACGGGGCGGTGAAAGACATCACCGTCGAGGTGGTCCGCCGCAACCTCGACGACAAGGGACGGGGCTTCGTTCCGCAACCGAAACGGTGGGTGGTCGAGCAGGTCAACGGCACCCTCATGCTGCAGCGGCGCCTGGCCCGCGACTACGACCACCGGCCCGACAACGCGGCCTCCCGCGTCTACTGGGCCTCCACCGTCGGCATGCTCCGCCGCCTCACCACCCCTGCCCCCACCTGGCGGGACGACATGGAGCTGGCAGCGTGAACGTCCACGAACTCCTGCGGCTGCTGCAGACCGAACACGATGACACCGCCGCACGAGCCGACCACCTGCGCGAGCAGATCGAGCGGCTCACCACCGCCCTCGCCGAGGCCGATGCCCGCCTGGCCGAGCTCGCCGCCACCCGCAAGGTCATCGACGGCCTCACCCCTCCCGACCATGCAACGGCCCCCGCGGAGACCGCTACCGCGACCGTCTACCAGCGCATCGTGACCACGTTCAACGAGCACCCCGGGCAGGTGTTCCGCGTCCGCGATCTGCACGAGCACCTCGGCCTGCCCACCGACGAGCCCTCGATCAACGTCACCCGCTCCCGCCTGGGACGACTCGTCCGCCAAGGACTCCTCGAACAACCCGGACGCGGCCGTTATCAGAAACGGACTTAACGCCCTCTCAG
>BMUX01000070.1 GCA_014650415.1 Streptomyces spiroverticillatus | reverse complement strand
CTAGTGAGCCGGTCCGGAGATGCGTGTGCAGTAGCGGCAGATACGGTCGATGATCTGGTCGGCGGTCTTGGTCCACTTGAACGGGTGGGCGGTGTCGTTCCAGACGTCGATCCACCCTTCGAGGGCGGTCTTGAGTGCGTCGAGGGAGCAGAAGGAGCCGCGCTGGAGGCAGCGTCGTTCCAGCTCGGCAAACCATCGCTCTACTTGGTTGATCCACGACGAGTACGTCGGGGTGAAGTGCAGGGTGAACCGGGGGTGCGCGAGGAGCCACTGGTGCACGGGCGGCGCTTTGTGCGCGGAGAGGTTGTCACAGACGACATGGACGGCGAGACCGGGCTCGACCTGGTGGTCGATCATGTCGAGGAAGTCGCGGAAGTCTTCGGCGGCATGACGCGCTGACCAGGCCGCGATGACCCTCCCGGTGGCGGTGTTGAGGGCCGCGAACAGGTCCACGGTGCCGTGGCGGACGTAGTCGAAACTCCGGCGTTCCGGTGTGCCCGGGAGCATCGGCAGCACCGGCGCGGTCCGCTCTAGGGCCTGGATCTGGGGTTTCTCGTCCACGCAGAAGACCGCCGCCTTGGCGGGCGGGGCGAGGTAGAGGCCGACCACGTCGCGGATCTTGTCGATCAGCAGCGGATCCGGGGAGATCTTGAACTCCTCGACCCGGTGCGGCTGCAGGCCGAAGGCCCGCCAGATCCGGTGCACGCTGGTCGGCGAGATCCCCACCACCTTGGCCAGGTCGCGTTTGGACCAGTGGGTGCAGCCTTCCGGTACCTCTTCCAGGGTGCGCACCACCACCTCCTCGACCTTCGCGTCGGTAATGCTGCGCGGGACCCCGGGCCGGGGGTCATCGCACAGGCCCTCCAGCCGCCGGCCAAGGAACCGGGCCCGCCATTTGGTCACGGTGGTGCGGCTCACCCCCACCCGGGCGGCGACCGCGGTGTTGCTGCGGCCCGCGCCGCATTCCAGCACGATCTTCGCGCGCAGGGCCAAGCCCTGCGCGGTCGAGCGACGCGTCGCCCAACCACGCAGGATCTCCACCTCGTCCTTCGTCAGCTCCAGCGGTACCAGCCGGTTGTCACCCATACCACCAGCACACCGCCATCGGCTCACCAACCGCAGCCAAACACCGCAAGAGGCGACAGAACACGACTCACGAGGCGACCACACAACTCAAGACCGGCTCACTAG
>BMUX01000069.1 GCA_014650415.1 Streptomyces spiroverticillatus | reverse complement strand
TGAGCTGGGGGTGGCCGCAGAGACCAGCGAGAAGCGACTGTTTACTAAAAACACAGGTCCGTGCGAAGCCGTAAGGCGATGTATACGGACTGACGCCTGCCCGGTGCTGGAACGTTAAGGGGACCGGTTAGCTGACTTTCGGGTTGGCGAAGCTGAGAACTTAAGCGCCAGTAAACGGCGGTGGTAACTATAACCATCCTAAGGTAGCGAAATTCCTTGTCGGGTAAGTTCCGACCTGCACGAATGGCGTAACGACTTCTCGACTGTCTCAACCATAGGCCCGGTGAAATTGCACTACGAGTAAAGATGCTCGTTTCGCGCAGAAGGACGGAAAGACCCCGGGACCTTTACTACAGTTTGATATTGGTGTTCGGTTCGGCTTGTGTAGGATAGGTGGGAGACTGTGAAGCATGCACGCCAGTGTGTGTGGAGTCGCCGTTGAAATACCACTCTGGTCGTGCTGGATGTCTAACCTAGGTCCGTGATCCGGATCAGGGACAGTGTCTGATGGGTAGTTTAACTGGGGCGGTTGCCTCCTAAAGAGTAACGGAGGCGCCCAAAGGTTCCCTCAGCCTGGTTGGCAATCAGGTGTTGAGTGTAAGTGCACAAGGGAGCTTGACTGTGAGACCGACGGGTCGAGCAGGGACGAAAGTCGGGACTAGTGATCCGGCAGTGGCTTGTGGAAGCGCTGTCGCTCAACGGATAAAAGGTACCCCGGGGATAACAGGCTGATCTTCCCCAAGAGTCCATATCGACGGGATGGTTTGGCACCTCGATGTCGGCTCGTCGCATCCTGGGGCTGGAGTCGGTCCCAAGGGTTGGGCTGTTCGCCCATTAAAGCGGTACGCGAGCTGGGTTTAGAACGTCGTGAGACAGTTCGGTCCCTATCCTCTGTGCGCGTAGGAATATTGAGAAGGGCTGTCCCTAGTACGAGAGGACCGGGACGGACGAACCTCTGGTGTGCCAGTTGTCCTGCCAAGGGCATGGCTGGTTGGCTACGTTCGGAAAGGATAACCGCTGAAAGCATCTAAGCGGGAAGCCTGCTTCGAGATGAGTATTCCCACCCCCTTTGAGGGGTTAAGGCTCCCAGTAGACGACTGGGTTGATAGGCCAGATGTGGAAGCCCGGTAACGGGTGGAGCTGACTGGTACTAATAGGCCGAGGGCTTGTCCTCAGTTGCTCGCGTCCACTGTGTTAGTTCTGAA
>BMUX01000068.1 GCA_014650415.1 Streptomyces spiroverticillatus | reverse complement strand
CACAACTCGTCCGGCACCAGCCGCTCAACGATCCCCACCATGACTCACAGAATACCGAGTCACCCAAATGAGATGACCTCTTACGCACGGTGTCCCGCGCTACGCCGAATTCCTGCTGCATCGCCACTTCGGAGAGGTGGTGAGCGACCGGGTATTGCCCGCTACGGATACGGGTGCGGATCACGTCGGCGATCTGTTGCCACTTCGGGCGGGTCGGGTCGAACTCCATCACGCTCCGGACCCTACACACGCCCTACAGGGCTACCCAATGGCCTATACCCGCCTACAGCCATAGACAGGGGTATACAGGCCCATTACTGTGCAAGCACGAAAACGCCCCGGCAACCGCGTAGGACCGGTCACCGGGGCTCGCCGCAACAGCTAGAAGAGAGCTGAAACGACATGCGCGACTCTATCGCCCGAATCCTTGTATGGGCCCTGCGGCTCTTGCTGCCCGCCCACGGACGCCACCAGGCACACAACCGCCCCGAGCCCGCCCCCATGCCCGCAGAGCCCGCAGTAAGCCCGTGGGCGCGACCGTGGACCGGACCCACCAAAGAAGAAGCCGCCGCGTACTTCCGGCAGCAAGCCGAAACGACCATGCCCCTCGCCCAAGTACAGAAGGAACGTCGGGCAGCGCTGGAGTTCACCGCGCTGGAGCATGACTACCCGTACAGCTACCCGGGTGCCCCGTTCCCCCGGTCGGCGTTCGCGGTGTCGGTGATCGCATGAGCACGGCAGCCACGGCAGACCAGTGCGGAGCCCGCCGCCCCGGATGGGAGCGCGGACCCGCCATCGGGATACACCGCATCCCGTGCGTGCTCGCCGAGCACCACCAGGGCGACCACGCCAACGCGTTTGCACAGCAGTGGACCAACACGGGCACGGACACCGAGACGCCCGACACCACCGGGGACGAACACATGACGCGCGAGTGGCTGACCGGAACCCTCCCCGAGCCCACCCCCGCACTCTGCATCGGCTGTGAGCGCCACACCAGGGCCCCCGTAGTCGTCCGGTGCATACAGAGCACCAGCGGCCCCGGAACGACGCTGTACGCCTGCCCTACGTGCGCGCCGAAGCTCACTCCGGGACCGACCCCGGATCACACGGTCTTGCGCCGTAGGTAGTCAGGCCCCCAGCAAAACGCCCCGCGCGGCTCAACTGCCGTGCGGGGCTTCTGTGTTCCTGGGGTCTTGTTAGCTAGACTCTGCATAGAGGGGATTGGCGGT
>BMUX01000067.1 GCA_014650415.1 Streptomyces spiroverticillatus | reverse complement strand
CTCCGGTGCCTCCTCCACAATCACATGCGCATTCGTCCCACTGATCCCGAACGCCGACACCCCCGCACGCCGACGCCCACCCACCGACACCGGCCACTCCACCACCTCCCCCGGCACCACAACCCGCCCCACACCCCACTCCACATGCTCCGACAACACCTCCGCATACAACGACGCAGGCACCAACCCCGCCCGCATCCCCAACACCACCTTGACCACACCCGCCAACCCCGCCGCCGCCTGCGCATGACCGATATTCGACTTCAACGACCCCAACAACAAAGGCCGCACCCGCCCCACCCCATACGACGCCAACAACGCCCCCGCCTCAATCGGATCCCCCAACACCGTCCCCGTCCCATGCGCCTCCACCACATCCACCTCACCCCCCACCACCCCCGCATCCCGCAACGCCGCACCAATCACCCGCTCCTGCGCCCGACCACTCGGCGCCGTCAACCCATTACTCGCCCCATCCTGATTCACCGCAGAACCCGACACCACCGCCAACACCGGATGACCCCACCGCACCGCATCACTCAAACGCTCCACCACCAACGACACCACCCCCTCACCCCACACCGTCCCCCCAGCCCCCGCACCAAACGCACGACACCGCCCATCCACCGCCAACCCCCGCTGCCGACTGAACTCCACAAACATCCCCGGATGCGCCATCACCGTCGCACCCCCCACCAACGCCACATCACACTCACCCCGACGCAACGACACACACCCCTGATGCAACGCCACCAACGACGACGAACACGCCGTATCAATCGTCAACGCCGGCCCCTCCAAACCCAACACATACGCAATACGCCCCGACGCCACACTCGACGTATTCCCCGTCAACAAAAACCCCTCAACACCCTCCCCACCCTCATGCAACGCAGGACCATACCCATTATGAATAACCCCCATAAACACCCCCGTCCTACTCCCCCTCAACGACAAAGGATCAATCCGCGCCCGCTCCACCGCCTCCCACGACGTCTCCAACAACAACCGCTGCTGCGGATCCATCGCCACCGCCTCCCGCGGCGAAATACCAAAAAACCCCGCATCAAAATCCGCAACCCCCCGAACAAACCCACCCCGCCGCACATACGACGTCCCCCCATGATCCGGATCAGGATGAAACAACCCCTCCACATCCCACCCCCGATCCACCGGAAACCCCGACACCGCATCCACCCCACCCACCAACAAACCCCACAAACCCTCCGGAGACACCACACCCCCCGGAAAACGACACCCCATACCCACCACAGCAAT
>BMUX01000066.1 GCA_014650415.1 Streptomyces spiroverticillatus | reverse complement strand
TTCCGCCGCTCTCCGTCGAGCAGGGTCTTGCCCTGCTGGACGCGGCGATGGCCACCGACGCACCCCACCTCGTCCCCCTCGGCAGCCTCGGCGGCGAGCGGCGTCCGGGGGCGGACGTACCCCCGCTGTTCCGGGGGCTCTTCAAGGGCGCCCGCCGGATGGCCGTGTCGGCGACGGCCGGTGCGCTTGGGCTGCGGCTCGGCGCCCTCGCCGAGGACGAACGGGCCCGGCAGGTGCTGGACCTCGTACGGACCGAGGCCGCCGGAGTGCTCGGACACACGTCGCTCCTGTCGGTCGAGGCCGAGCGGGGGTTCAAGGATCTGGGCATCGATTCGCTCACCGCCCTGGAGCTGCGCAACCGGCTGAATCAGGCCACCGGCCTGCGGTTGCCCGCCACCCTCGTCTTCGACCACCCCACCCCCACCGCGCTCGCCGGACACCTCCTCGCCGAAATTCTCGACGAGCACAAGGCCCTGGACGCGGTCGCACCGGCAGTGTCCGGCGACGACGACCCGATCGTGATCGTCGGCATGGCGTGCCGGATGCCGGGGGGCGTGGACACCCCCGAGGCCTTCTTCGACATGCTTCTCGAAGGCCGGGAGGGGCTGACCGACTTCCCCACCGACCGGGGCTGGGACCTCGCCGCTCTCTTCGGCGAGAGCGGCCCGGGAAACAGAGGAGCCAGCGCGACCCGAACGGGTGGCTTCCTTTCGGCGCTGGGCGACTTCGACGCCGGCTTCTTCGGGATTTCGCCGCGCGAGGCCCTGGCCATGGACCCGCAGCAGCGGTTGTTGCTGGAGACCTCCTGGGAGGCGTTCGAGCGGGCCGGGATCGACCCGTCGCGGCTGCGTGGCAGCCGTACCGGCGTCTTCGTGGGCACCACCGGGCAGGACTACGCCTCGCTCGTCATGAACTCGCGCGAGGACGTGGAAGGTCACGCCAGTACGGGCCTGGCGAACAGCGTGATCTCGGGGCGCGTGTCGTACACCTTCGGACTCGAAGGTCCGGCCGTGACCGTGGACACCGCCTGCTCGTCCTCCCTGGTGTCCATGCACCTGGCCGCCCAGTCGTTGCGCAGTGGTGAATCCTCGCTGGCGCTGGCCGGCGGTGTGACCGTGCTGGCCACGCCGGTGAGCTTCCTCGGCTTCAGCCGGCAGGGCGGGCTGGCGGGCGACGGCCGTTGCAAGGCGTACGCGGACGCCGCGGACGGCACCGGCTGGTCCGAAGGCGTCGGCGTGGTCGTCATGGAACGGCTCTCGGACGCCGTGCGCAACGGGCACGAGGTGCTGGCCGTCATGCGTGGCTCGGCGGTGAACCAGGACGGCGCGTCGAACGGTCTGACCGCGCCGAACGGTCCTTCTCAGCAGCGGGTGATTCGGCAGGCGTTGGCGGCTGCGGGTGTGTCGGCGGCGGATGTGGATGT
>BMUX01000065.1 GCA_014650415.1 Streptomyces spiroverticillatus | reverse complement strand
GGGTCCGGGCACGGCGGCCTCGGCGCGGCTGTCGATGTAGGCGGCGAAGCTCTCGGGGGCGGGGTCGTCGCCCTGGCGGCGCAGCCGGTTCAAGTACCCGACGAGGACGGGCAGTTGCCAGGCGGCGGTACCGAACGGGGCGGCGGGCATCGAGTAGGTGAGGGCTACCGCCCCTTCCTCACCGGGGACGCTGAGGGTGGCGGACACGACTGCCAGGAGCGGTTTGCGGGGGTCCAGCTGCATGGGGATCTTCTCCGGGAGGGGCGGTGACGCTTCCTGACCGGGAGTTGCCGCGCCCGGCCGGACGCACAGAAGGGGGGAGGGGCCCGGGGTGACGTGTTGGCCGTCACCCCGGGCGGTGGGGCGCTCTACTCCTGCGGGGCGTCCGCGTCCGGGTCGTCCGGCGCGGGGGCGTCCTCGGGCTCCTCGGACGGCTCTGCCGGGGCGGCATCCGCCTCCGGTGCCTCCGGGTGCTCGGCGTCCGGTTCCGTGCCGTGGTCCGCTTCAGCGGGCTCGCTCTGCTCGCTCGGGGCGTCGCCCTGGTCCTCGTCCGTATCGGGCTCGTCGTCGGTCTCGGGCTCTACCAGGGCGGTGAACTCGACGTCATCGACGATGGCCTGTTCCACCAGGGAGAGGGTGTAGCCGATCGTTGCGAGGTAGGTGAGGTAGACCCGTGCGTCGTCTCGGATCTGCTCGGTGTCCCACGCGGGCTTGTCCGTGCGCCACGTCTGGACCTCGTCAAGACGCTTCTCGTAGCAGCCCGCGATGATCGCGAAGTTGATCAGGGTCAGCTTGCCCGGGGTCGCTCCGGCCGGTGCCCACGTGGTCCGGTCGTCGGCGCGCTTGTCCTCCCCCAGCAACTCCGCCACCAGGGCTACGCGGGAGACTTCCCCGGTCCACATCTGGACCGGCTTACGGGCGGCAAGCCACTGCTCGGTGACCCACGCGGCCATCTTGGGCGGGGCGGTCTTGCGCTGCAACAACACGTCCTTCAGCCACGCGCGGCGGGTCTTGGTAGCGGCCCGGTAGGCGGCGTTCCCGGCCATTTTCAGCTTCCGGGCCATGCTGTCCGGCTCCGGCTTGGCCGCCGGGGCGGGCCTCGGCGCGGGCGCGGGCGGCGGCGCGGGCGTGTCGTCCCCCTTGTCGTCCCCCTCCTCGGCCTCGTCTTCCTCTTGGCCGCCCTCGGCCCTCTGCGTGGCCCTGACGTGCTCCTCACCCTCACCGTCGGTGTCGTCCTCGTCGGGGGCGGGCGCGGGGTGCTCCGGCTCCTCCTCGGGCTCCTCCTCCTGCAACCCACCGGGGTAGCCCAGGTGCTCGTACTCGTCCGGCGTGATGCATCCGATCAGCAGGGCGTCGGGGGTGTCGCTGTCCGGGTCCCACGTGACGGCGTGCCCGGGGCACCCCGCGTGCTCCTCCTCGGTCAGCTGGTTGCCCTCCTCGTCCCACAGATA
>BMUX01000064.1 GCA_014650415.1 Streptomyces spiroverticillatus | reverse complement strand
GTCATCCGCCGGCAACCGGCCCGGATAGCGATACCGCCGCGCAGGACACGGCGGCAACAACGGCGCTACCCGCTCCCACAAGTCATCAGGCACAAGATCATCCGGCACAGACAGAACTGTGCCGTCCGGACACCTCAACTGCCAAGCCCCAGAACCAAACTCATTCTGAAACGATCAGTAAGCGCCGGTTAGCCTCGATCTTTCCTGACGGCCCGCCATGGTCAGCCGGGGTTGTGGAGGGTGTCGAGCCGTCGGATCGCGTCGTGGTGCAGTTCTCGAACGCCGAGTCGACAAGTTTCGTGGCAGTGGCCGTCCCGGTGTCCTTGAAGATCAGGTTCCAGCACTCACGGAACACCCTTACCTTTCCCAGGCAGGAGGTATGGGTTCGCAGCCTTCCCTAATCAGGAGTAACACATCTAAGGTGACTCTTGGGTACTCTGCCTAGCTAGATGTGAAGTTGGTACCATGAATAGCTCTGGCCCCACGCAACCTTCCAGTCCTTTGGGAAGCACGGGTGGCGCAATCCCTCCTGCACCCCCGGTGCCTCACGCCTCCCTCGGGAGGCGTGCCATTAGGCGTGTAGCTGCTGCACACCGCGGCCGAACATTGGAGGACTGGGGGGTTCTTTTCGGGTTTTATTCCACAGTGATCTTCGGCATAGTGGGAGCCATTGCTGCATTCATGGCGGTTTTCGTAGCATCTGAGGCCAATGACTTAACCAGGGAAGGAGAGGTTAAGAAAGCAGGTCTTGAGATCGCAAAGGTATCGGCATTTGCGGTGAAGGTTCCTGCGGAAGTGATTGGGGAGGAGGATGCGGGTATTCCCCAGAGGCCACCGGCATCCGCAAGGGGAGTTCACGTGGAGATTACGGTCCGCAATCTTGAAGAGTCTCCATCATTCATCTCCAGATTAATGGTGACCTTCCAGGCATCTGGGCACCCAGACGTCTGTTCGCCGGCTGGAGGCCCCCTTTCGGTAACCGCCGAATATCAGGTGAAGATACCCTGGGATCAGCCTTTGCAGAAGGGGAGTGGCTATCACAAGGTGCCATTTACGGTGACACACGAGTTGACTCACGAGATTCGACCGAATATGTACGAGAAATTCCTCATATCGCTTGGCCCGGAATATGAGTATGAAGAGATGCCCTGGCTCGGGATATTCAAGATAGCGCTAGAGCGTGACTCCGGAGAAAAGGTAGAGACCAATCCGATCGCTGCAATCGAAGGAGATTACACCACTCGCCCATTCTCTGAGAGCGCGAATGATGACAAGGAAAGGCGGTGTCAGGTGAGAAATTCCAATGAGGTTCTCAGTATGCTCAAAGTCCCTGACCTGATTTTATCTCGGGAGTTTAGAGATCTTAAAGCAGAGCTGGAAGCTATTAGGTCTTCGAATTAGAGCCAGCCTAACCTCGAAATTTCGTGACGGCTCGTCAGGTCAACTGGTGGGCTGTTGCGCTTTGTTGGGCCGGGTGCGGGCAGGTTGA
>BMUX01000063.1 GCA_014650415.1 Streptomyces spiroverticillatus | reverse complement strand
CAACATCCTGCTCGCGTCGCTGACCATCGTCTTCCTGCTGGCTGTGGTCACCCTTCAGCCGTTCGCCACCTACGCGGGTGCCGCGCAGTCGATGATCGTGCTGATCGCGCTGCTGGTCTGCCTGATCCCGACGACCATTGGTGCGCTGCTGTCCGCGATCGGTATCGCGGGCATGGACCGCCTGGTCCAGCGCAACGTTCTCGCCATGTCGGGCAGGGCGGTTGAGGCGGCGGGCGACGTCTCGACGCTGCTGCTCGACAAGACCGGCACGATCACGTTGGGCAACCGCCAGGCCGCCGAGTTCCTGCCCGTCAAGGGCGTGACCGCCGCCGAGCTTGCGGATGCCGCCCAGTTGTCCTCCCTCTCCGACGAGACCCCTGAGGGTCGCTCGGTGGTGGTCCTGGCGAAGGAGAAGTACGGGCTGCGCGAGCGCCACCAGGGCGAACTGGTCGGAGCAGACTGGGTGGCCTTCACGGCCCAGACCCGGATGTCGGGTGTGGACGTGGACGGACGCAAGGTGNCTGGAAGACGCTGACGGCGCCCGCGTCCTGGGAGTGATTCACCTCAAGGACGTCGTCAAGGACGGCATGCGCGAACGCTTCGACGAGCTGCGCCGGATGGGCATCAAGACGGTCATGATCACCGGGGACAACCCGCTGACCGCCAAGGCCATCGCCGAAGAAGCCGGAGTCGACGACTTCCTCGCGGAGGCCACCCCCGAGGACAAGATGGCCCTGATCAAGCGCGAGCAGGCGGGCGGCAAGCTGGTCGCGATGACCGGCGACGGCACCAACGACGCCCCCGCGCTCGCCCAGGCCGATGTCGGCGTGGCGATGAACACCGGCACCTCGGCCGCCAAGGAGGCCGGGAACATGGTGGACCTGGACTCCAATCCGACCAAGCTCATCGAGATCGTCGAGATCGGCAAGCAACTCCTCATCACCCGGGGCGCGTTGACCACTTTCTCGATCGCCAACGACGTCGCGAAATACTTCGCGATCATCCCCGCGATGTTCGCCGTGGTCTACCCGGGCCTGGACAAGCTCAACATCATGGGCCTGACCTCCCCCGAGTCCGCGATCCTCTCCGCGGTCATCTTCAACGCGCTGATCATCATCGCCCTGGTCCCCCTCGCCCTCAAGGGCGTCCAGTACAAGCCGATGAGCGCCGACAAGATGCTCCGCCGCAACCTCGGCATCTACGGACTCGGCGGATTGATCGCCCCGTTCATCGGCATCAAGATCATCGACCTGCTTCTCTCCCTCATCCCCGGAATCGGCTGATCACGTCATGAACAACTCCGTAGGAAACACCGGCCGGTTGCTGGGGGCAGGCCTGCGTGCCCTCCTCGTCCTCACCCTCATCTGCGGCGTGGTCTACCCACTCGCTGTCACCGGCATCGCCCAGGTCGCCTTCCCCACCCAGGCCAACGGCTCCGAGATCGAAGACCCGGCCACCGGCAAGGTGGTGGGCTCCGAGCTGATCGGCCAGACCTACAACCTCCCG
>BMUX01000062.1 GCA_014650415.1 Streptomyces spiroverticillatus | reverse complement strand
CAACATCCTGCTCGCGTCGCTGACCATCGTCTTCCTGCTGGCTGTGGTCACCCTTCAGCCGTTCGCCACCTACGCGGGTGCCGAGCAGTCGATGATCGTGCTGATCGCGCTGCTGGTCTGCCTGATCCCGACGACCATTGGTGCGCTGCTGTCCGCGATCGGCATCGCCGGCATGGACCGCCTGGTCCAGCGCAACGTCCTGGCCATGTCGGGCAGGGCAGTTGAGGCGGCGGGCGACGTCTCGACGCTGCTGCTCGACAAGACCGGAACGATCACGCTGGGCAACCGCCAGGCCGCCGAGTTCCTGCCCGTCAAGGGCGTGACCGACGCCGAGCTTGCGGATGCCGCCCAGTTGTCCTCCCTCTCCGACGAGACCCCTGAGGGTCGCTCGGTGGTGGTCCTGGCGAAGGAGAAGTACGGCCTGCGCGAGCGCCACCAGGGCGAACTGGTCGGAGCAGACTGGGTGGCGTTCACCGCTCAGACCCGGATGTCGGGTGTGGACGTGGACGGACGCAAGGTANGGCTCTGGAAGACGCTGACGGCGCCCGCGTCCTGGGAGTGATTCACCTCAAGGACGTCGTCAAGGACGGCATGCGCGAACGCTTCGACGAGCTGCGCCGGATGGGCATCAAGACGGTCATGATCACCGGGGACAACCCGCTGACCGCCAAGGCCATCGCCGAAGAAGCCGGCGTGGACGACTTCCTCGCGGAGGCCACCCCCGAGGACAAGATGGCTCTGATCAAGCGCGAGCAGGCGGGCGGCAAGCTGGTCGCGATGACCGGCGACGGCACCAATGACGCCCCGGCCCTGGCGCAGGCGGACGTGGGTGTGGCGATGAACACCGGCACCTCGGCCGCCAAGGAGGCCGGGAACATGGTGGACCTGGACTCCAATCCGACCAAGCTCATCGAGATCGTCGAGATCGGCAAGCAACTCCTCATCACCCGGGGCGCGTTGACGACCTTCTCGATCGCCAACGACGTCGCGAAATACTTCGCGATCATCCCCGCGATGTTCGCCGTGGTCTACCCGGGCCTGGACAAGCTCAACATCATGGGCCTGACCTCCCCGGAGTCAGCGATCCTCTCCGCGGTCATCTTCAACGCGCTGATCATCATCGTGTTGGTCCCGCTCGCCCTCAAGGGCGTCCAGTACAAGCCGATGAGCGCCGACAAGATGCTCCGCCGCAACCTCGGGATCTACGGGCTCGGCGGGTTGATCGCTCCGTTCATCGGCATCAAGATCATCGACCTGCTTCTCTCCCTCATCCCCGGAATCGGCTGATCACGTCATGAACAACTCCGTAGGAAACACCGGCCGGTTGCTGGGGGCAGGCCTGCGTGCCCTCCTCGTCCTCACCCTCATCTGCGGCGTGGTCTATCCGCTGGCCGTCACCGGCATCGCCCAGGTCGCCTTCTCCAGCAAGGCCAACGGCTCCGAGATCGAAGACCCGGCCACCGGCAAGGTGGTGGGCTCCGAGCTGATCGGCCAGACCTACAACCTCCCG
>BMUX01000061.1 GCA_014650415.1 Streptomyces spiroverticillatus | reverse complement strand
CGCCTGGGACGACTCGTCCGCCAAGGACTCCTCGAACAACCCGGACGCGGCCGTTATCAGAAACGGACTTAACGCCCTCTCAGGAGGCCAGGACGCTTCACGGATGGCCGCTGTCCACGCCGGGAGGGCGGCCCCGAGACCACCATGGACAAGCCCCCCATGCCCCATCCGGTGCCCCACCGGGTGCGGGGGCTTCCTCACAGGTCGACCGTGCGCCAGCAGGCACCGGATCTGGTCCCGGCCATGTCACCGGATGCGATGTGCCCGGGTCGGGGGCAGGGTGAGGGGATGAACACCGCACGCATTCTCGCCGTGACCGCAGCGGCCCTCGCCCTGGCCACCGCGCCCGCCCACGCCTCCACCTCCGGCACCATCAACGACACCGGGAAACTCGAATACGGCGGGGAGATCGCCCGCGTTGCCGGCACCTACTACTGCGACGACGCCGTTTCCGTCAACGGCGGCGGCGGAACCATCCGCGTACAGCTCTCCCAGGGGTGGCGGCAGGCCACCCGCCCTCACGGGTACAGCTGCCACGAGCACGGCGTCAACGGCAAGTGGGACCAGGGTTTCCGCTCCCCGGACGGGAACTGGGAACCGGGCAAAGCCACCGTTACCATCACATTCACCCGCAACGGCGGCACTCAGTTCACCACCACCAAGGACGTCACGCTCGCGTGACCGGGCCTTGACCCCGAATCCTGAACACGGGTTATGCGGCTTGTGCCAGCGTAGTTGGTGTGTGGTGGAGGGCGTTCTCGTAGGCGATCGGTGATCGTTGTCCGAGGCGGGAGTGTCGGCGTCGGGTGTTGTAGCGGTGGAGCCATCGGAAGGCGTCGAGTCGGGCCTCGTGCTCGGTCGGCCAGCTCTTTCGTCCTTGCAGGGTCTCGCGTTTGAAGGTCGCGTTGAAGGACTCGGCGAGTGCGTTGTCCGCGCTGGACCCGACCGCGCTCATGCTCCGCCGAACCCCTGCTGACCTGCAGGCTTCGGCGAGAATCCTGCTCGTGTACTGAGCTCCGTGGTCGGTGTGCATGATCGATCCGGCGAGACTGCCGCGGGTTCGGATCGCCGCGGCCAGGGCGTCGGTGACGAGGTCCGCGCGCATGTGGTCGGCGATCGCCCAGCCGGCCAGACGGCGTGATGCGAGATCGATGACGGTCGCCAGGTAACAGAACTTCCCGCCCTCGACGGGCAGGTAGGTGATATCGCCGACGTACTTCGTGTTCGGCCTGTCCGCGGTGAAGTTGCGGCCGATCAGGTCCGGGGCCTTGGCGGCGGCCGGGTCAGAGACGGTGGTGCGGTGCCGGCGGCGCAACCGGACTCCTTCGATCCCGGATGCCCGCATGATCCTGGCGACGCGTTTGTGGTTGACCGCGACGCCGTTCTCCTCGCGGAGCTCGGCGGTGATCCTCGGGGCTCCGTGGGTGCCGTCCGATTCCTGGTGCACCGCGCGTATCCGGGCGGCCAGACGGGCGTCGGCCACCTGCCGGGCGGCCCGGTCCGCAGCCGTCCGCCGCCAGTAGTAGAAGCTCGA
>BMUX01000059.1 GCA_014650415.1 Streptomyces spiroverticillatus | reverse complement strand
GTCATCCGCCGGCAACCGGCCCGGATAGCGATACCGCCGCGCAGGACACGGCGGCAACAACGGCGCTACCCGCTCCCACAAGTTAACCCTAAGTGTTGTCCCGTAAATGATCTTCGGTGTGGCCCGGGTGCGGTCGGTCGTTGCGGGGTCTGCCGCCTATCCGGCGAGGTCGAGGTTGTGCAGACGGGCGATACCGAGCATGGCGTGGTGGACTCCGTCGCCCTTGAGGCGGCAATCGCGCAGGATCTTCCAGCACTTCATGCGGGCGAAGACGTGCTCGACGCGTGCGCGGACCCTTTTGTGGGACTTGTTGTGAGTCTGCTGCCAGTCGGCCAGTTCTTCGCCTTTGCGGCGGCGGTGCGGCATTACCAGGTCGGTGCCCGGGTAGCCCCCGTCCGCGATGGTCATGGTCTTGCCAACCGCATCCTTCGCACCGGATTCCTCCCATACCTTGCAGTCGTTGCGGTTGCCCGGCAGGGGTCGGCCGACCACGACGACGAGTTGAGTGTCGGCGTCGATGACGACCTGGTGGTTCGTCGAGTAGCGGTAGTTCTTCGACTGCTCGGCCACGGTGTGGTCGCGGGTGGGCACCAGGGTGCCGTCCACGATCAGCACGGCGTCCTTGCGAAATCGCCGACGTGGCTGGAGCGCGAGCTGGGGGCCAAGGTGGTCGATGATCCGGTCGGCGGCCGACTTCGAGACCCCGAAGAGCGGGGCGAGTTGGCGCAGCGTCAGGTTGGTGCGCCAGTACGCCGCGACCAGCAGAACCCGGTCCTCCAGCGTCAGGCTCCACGGCCGTCCACGCCGCGGTTCATCCGAGACCTCCCGCCGTACGACAGTCATCAGCTTGCCGAAGCCGCGCGGGCTCAGCCCGGTGAACGGGGCTATCCAAGACGGCTCCGACGCCGTGATCACACCAGCCACATCAAGATCATCTCACCCTGGGGGTGGTAGTCGAGCGGCACGCCATCGCTCGCATCGCGGCAACCATCGGACCCGTACCCTCTCGACCTGCGTTGGTCCAGAATGCCGCCATGGCCGACGAAGAGCACAACGAGGCAGCTGCACGCTCCTTCCTGACATGTGCAGTCGAGGTGGCGCGCCTGATGGATCTCGGGAACGCGACCGACGTGCCGGAAGCACGCCGCGCACGGCACCTGGCCCATGCGGTGCGCAAGCCACTGCTCGAACGCGCCCACCTACCCGAAGAGTTCTTCGACCCGTTGATGGCCGCGGCCGTCTACGACCCGGACCCCAGCTTCTGCCGCTGGTTCGTCGAGCCCACGGTCTACGCCTTTGGACGCCGTCGGGTCATGACCGCCTTGCTCGACTATCTGCGGACGGGCACGGACGCGGAACAAGCAGGCGCCAAGCGGGCCTGGTACTGCGCTCATGTGCCGCTCCGCGCCGACCGGTCCGCGGCCTACGCACCCGGCGGAACTCGCGATCCCGCCCTGGACGAGTCCCGCGATGTGATGGACGAGTGGCGAGAAACCCTTCAGCGGTCAGCGGTGTGAGACGGCGCCGTCGCCATGGGGCTGTTGGTCACTCTGCCCACTTACGGGACAAGCCTTAGCCTCGGGCTTTCATGAAGGCCGGTGTCCGACGGGTGATCAGGCAAACGAAAAGTGCCTCTGACCAGCGAGAATGAGGAT
>BMUX01000058.1 GCA_014650415.1 Streptomyces spiroverticillatus | reverse complement strand
TTAGCCTCGGGCTTTCATGAAGGCCGGTGTCCGACGGGTGATCAGGCAAACGAAAAGTGCCTCTGACCAGCGAGAATGAGGATTGTCGAGGTCCTTGTTCCTGCCACCGTCGGAGGCACTTTCCAGGTGAAGAAGCGTATCGGTTCCTACCCACGTGTCCGCGTCGGGGGCGGCGGTCGGGCGGTGGTCTCGCAGGCGGGCGGTGTCCTGCTGGTCGAGACCGTCCGCAAGGCCGGGCTGGATCAGGCGATATCGGCGGCCCTGGCCCCGTGGCGCAAGCCGCGGGCGGTGCACGATCCGGGGAAGATCCTGCTGGATGTGGCCCTGGCGGTCGCGCTCGGCGGAGACTGCCTGGCCGATGTCGGCATGCTGCGTGCCGAGCCAGCCGTGTTCGGGGCGGTGGCCTCGGATCCCACCGTCTCCCGCCTGATCGGCGTCCTCGCGTCGGCCGGGCCGAAGGCCCTGACCGCGATCCGTACCGCACGCGCCCATGTCCGCGAGCACGTCTGGGAGTTGGCCGGGGTGGCGGCCCCGAACGCGGGCGGGCAGATGATCGTGGACATCGACGGGGTGCTTGTGCTGGCCCACTCCGAGAAGCAGGACGCTGCTGCGACCTGGAAGAAGACGTTCGGACACCATCCGCTGCTGGCCTTCGTCGACCACGGCCCGGGTGGGAACGGGGAGCCGGTCGCGGCCCTGCTGCGGCCGGGGAACGCGGGATCCAACACTGCCGCCGACCACATCACCACCGCGGGGCTCGCCCTGGCCCAACTGCCGAAGACCTACCGGCGCGGACGCCGGACGCTGATCCGTACCGATTCCGGCGGCGGCACCCACGCGTTCGTGACCTGGCTCGCGAAGCGTGGCCGGTGGCTGTCCTACTCGGTCGGGATGACCATCACCGACGCCATCCACCACGCCGCCCTTCGGGTTCCCGCCTCTGCCTGGACGGTGGCCGTCGAGCCGGACGGATCCATCCGCGACGGAGCCTGGGTCGCCGAGCTCGACGGTGACGTCCTCAAGGGCTGGCCGACGGGGATACGGCTGATCGTCCGCAAGGAACGACCCCACCCCGGCGCCCAGTTGAGGTTCACCGACGCCGACGGACTGCGGCTTACCTGCTTTGCCACCAACACCACCGGCGAGAAGATCGAGGCCCTGGAGCTACGCCACCGCCAACGCGCCCGCGCCGAGGACCGCATCCGAAACGCCCGCGCCACCGGCCTGCGCAACCTGCCCCTCCATGACGCCGCGCAGAACCAGATCTGGCTGGAGATCGTCCAGCTCGCACTCGACCTGCTGGCCTGGATGCCGATGCTCGCGCTGACCGACAAGGCCCGGCTCTGGGAGCCCCGCCGGCTACGGATCCGCCTCTTCTCCGCCGCCGCCCAGCTCGTGACCACCGCCCGTCGCCGGCACCTCAGATTCGCCGACCACTGGCCCTGGACCGACGTGATCACCAGCGCCCTGGCCAGGCTCGACGCCCTCCCGAACCCTGACTGACCAGCAGACTCCCGTCCCGACGAGCAGCACCAACCCACCCGGAGCCGTGGAACCCGGCGCCCACCCGACGCGACAGCCGGGCCGTCAACCTGCCCGCACCCGGCCCAACAAAGCGCAACAGCCCACCAGTTGACCTGACGAGCCGTCACGAAATTTCGAGGTTA
>BMUX01000057.1 GCA_014650415.1 Streptomyces spiroverticillatus | reverse complement strand
AGACGCTGGACCATCGAGCGCAGCATCGGCTGGCTCATGCACCACCGCCGACTCGCCCGCGACTACGAAGCCCACCCGCACCGTTCCGAAGCCATGATCCACCTCGCGATGATCGACCTCATGACCCGACGCCTCACCGGCGAAGCCACCCCCAACTGGCGAGGCACCTGACCCGGGACCAAACACACTCCACAGGGCAAAACGCTCAGTAAGACAGTGTCCTATGTGGTGAGGCTGGGTAGGACTGTCCAACATGGGGCAGGGGACGTGGAGTTGGATTGTTCCGGACGGGCTGTGGGAGATCGCGAGGCCTCTCATCCCGCCGTCAAGGGTGCGGCCGCAGGGTGGCGGGACGCAGGACACGCCTGATGAGACGTTGTTCGCGGCGATCGTCTATGTGCTGGTCAGCGGCTGCTCCTGGCGGGCCTTGCCACCATGTTTCGGGGTGTCGAAGTCAACGGTGCACCGTCGTTTCATGATCTGGTCGAGAGCCGGTGTCTGGGGCCGCCTCCATGAAGCAGTGGTGCACCGTCTCGACGATGCCGGCCTCATCGATGTCTCGCGCGTTGTGCTGGACTCCGCGCACGTGCGGGCAAAAAAGGGGGCGAACACACAGGTCCGAGCCCCGTGGACCGGGGCAAGCCGGGTTCCAAGATGCACGTCCTGTCGGACGCGAACGGACTGCCCCTGGTCGTCGGCCTCTCCGCCGCTAACGTCCACGACAGCCTCGCCCTGAAGCCCATGGTCGCCGGTCACCAAACGCGACACGACCCCTACCGCGGCCGCTACTTCAAGCCCCAGCGACTGCATGCGGACAAGGCATACGACGTGCCTCACCTGCGGAAATGGTTATGGGGCAAGCACATCGGCGTCCGCATCGCCCGCAAGGGCGTCGAGTCCAGTGAACGGTTAGGGCGCCGAAGGTGGGTGATCGAGCGCACCATGTCGTGGCTGTCCGGCTACCGCAGGCTCAGCCCCCGCTACGAACGCCAACCCTCCAACTACCTGGCATTTCTCGGCCTTGCTGCAGCCCTCTGCTGCTACAAGCGGCTCGTCCGACTCACCACATAGGACACTGTCTAAAGCCAAACGGTGTTGCGACGGCCCCTTGCATCCGAGCATCCGTGGGGCTTGCCCCTTGTGCCTCAACCGAGGGTGATGCAGCCATCCTGGATCCACTGACTGGTTTCCTCCTGACCAAGGATTCGCTCCAGATCATCGAGAACCGATGCGAAGAATTCTGACAGGTCCGGGAAGAGGTCCATGGTCTCTACGTCGCCGTCACTCCACTGACCCACCGAACCTGACTTCCCGTCAATGAAGAAGCCATACATCTCACCGCATGCAAAAGACTCGGCAGCAAAAGGGATCCACTCCTTTCTCCAATAGCCCTCAGCATCGTTCGGACCAGGCATCATCTGACAATGCAGCCGCTCGATACTCGACAGAGGCAGCAGAGCCCATCCGCCGACGAGAAACTCACCTTCCGGGCAGGAACCCGTCAGGCCGCTAGACTCGTAGAGTCGGGTGACGGTCCCGTTGTTGACCTTCAGATAGGCACGCAGCTCCTCCGGGAACCGAACACCTATCTTCTCCTCGACAGCGGCAATCTCTTCCTTGCTCGCCGCCTCCCCCAGAGCACGGTGACTGACCGGGGCATACTCACGCAGCCAGGACACAACACGCTGCCACGACTCACCTACATCACTCGGCACGCAGACCTCCAACCAAAAATCTACTGATCACGCTCGGACATTCACAACGCCGCGCACCACAAGGTGCGGACCCGGGCCGAGTACGCCGTCGCCCGGATGAAGAACTGGAAGGTCCTCCGCGACTGCCGCCAGAAGGGACCGGGCCACGCCGTGCAGGCCGTCGCCACCCAGCACAACCTCGCCCTCACCGGATGAAAACCCACAGGCCAGAACCGCCCACCAACTGCCCGCACCCACCCTTGCCCAACAACGTTTAGCCTCGGGCTTTCATGAAGGCCGGTGTCCGACGGGTGATCAGGCAAACGAAAAGTGCCTCTGACCAGCGAGAATGAGGAT
>BMUX01000056.1 GCA_014650415.1 Streptomyces spiroverticillatus | reverse complement strand
AACATCGGTCATACGCAGGCTGCGGCGGGTGTGGCGGGTGTGATCAAGATGGTGATGGCGATGCGGGCGGGTGTGCTGCCGCGCACTCTGCACGTGGACGCACCCTCCAGCCACGTCGACTGGACGACGGGCTCCATCAACCTGCTCGCGCACAAAACGAGTTGGCCGGAGGTAGACCGGCCCTGGCGGGCGGGTGTCTCCTCGTTCGGTCTCAGCGGCACCAACGCGCACATCGTTCTGGAGCAGGCGGCCGAGGCGTCGATCGAGACGGGCCGGCCGTCCGAAGTGCCCGCCGAACCTGCCGGGGCGACGATCGTGACGCCGCAGGTGGTGTCCGGCAGGTCGCAGGCCGCGTTGGACGCGCAGCTGGAGCGGTTGTCGGGGGTGGCGGGGTCCGCGCTCGACGTGGGTTTCTCGCTGGCGGTCTCGCGGGCGCGTTTCGCGCACCGTGCGGTGCTGGTGGACGGTGTCGAGGTCGCACGCGGACTGGCCCGTGAACGGTCCCTCGCCGTGCTGTTCTCCGGGCAGGGCTCGCAACGGCTGGGAATGGGTCGGGAGTTGTACGTCCGCTTCCCGGTGTTCGCGGCGGCCTTCGACGCGGTGTGTGCCGAGTGGGACGCACCGGTCCGGGACATGCTGTGGGGCCAGGACGTCGATGCGCTGAACAGCACCGCGTATGCCCAGACCGGCCTGTTCGCGGTGGAAGTGGCGTTGTTCCGGCTCGTCGAGTCGCTGGGTGTCCGGCCGGACTTCGTGGCCGGTCATTCGGTGGGTGAGATCACGGCCGCCTATGTGGCGGGGGTGCTGTCGCTCGCCGACGCGTGCACGCTGGTGGCGGCGCGCGGCCGACTGATGCAGGCACTGCCCGAGGGCGGAGCCATGCTCGCGGTACAGGCCACCGAAGACGAAGTGCGGCCGCTGCTCGACGAGTTCGTAGCCGTCGCGGCCGTCAACGGCCCCACCTCGCTGGTCGTGTCCGGTACGGAGGACGCCGTCGTGACGATCGACGCGCACTTCCGGGGGCTGGGCCGGAAGACCTCCCGGCTCAGGGTCTCGCACGCGTTCCACTCGCCTTTGATGGACCCGATGCTGGCGGAGTTCCGTGCGGTGGTCGCGGGCCTGACGTTCTCGGCTCCGGCGATACCGATGGCCACCGAGAGCGCGATGGTGTGCGACCCGGAGTACTGGGTGCGGCATGTCCGGGAGACCGTACGGTTCGCCGACGACGTACGAGCACTGCACGCGGCCGGAGCCACGGCCTTCGCCGAGCTCGGCCCGGACGGAGTACTGACCGCCCTCACCCGCGAGATCCTGGACGCCGATGACCCGGCGGACGTCGTGTGCGCACCGGTGCTGCGCGACGGCCGGGATGAAGAGGGCACCCTGATCGACGGGCTGGCGCGGCTCCACTGCGCGGGCGTGGGAGTCGACTGGGCACGGCTGTACGACGACAGCGGCGCCCGCCGGGTGGACCTGCCCACATACGCCTTCCAGCGTGAGCGGTACTGGCCGGTTCCGGCCGTCCGCACGGGCGACGTCGCGGGCGCGGGCCTCGCCCCGACCGGGCACGCCCTTTTGGGTGCGGCCGTCACCCCGGCGGACTCCGGCGGGAGCATGCTGCTCTCCGGCCGGCTGACGCTGGCCGCTTTGCCGTGGCTCGCGGACGGCTCAGACGGCGGACCCGTGACCTTCCCGAGCGAGGGCCTGCTGGAGATGGTGCTGCGGGCCGGTGAACAGGCCGAGTGCGAGCACGTCGGTGAACTCACCCTCACCGAGATGCCGCTCGTCCTGCCCGTGACGGGCGCCGTGGTCGTCCAGGTGACGGTCGGCGCTCCGGACGAGACCGGCGCCCGCACAGTCGCCTGCTACTCGCATCCCGAGGAGATGCCCGACGGGCCTTGGGTCTGCCACGCCAGTGGACGGCTGCACCCCAAGGGGACTGTGCTGACCCTGACCGGCGACGAGACCACCATCGAGGCTTCCCTGCCGAGCCGCAGCGAGGACCTGGAGTTCTACGGTCTGCATCCGGCCTTGTTGGCGGAAGTGGTGCGGGAGGTGGTGGGGGAGCGGGAGTTGGTGCCTGTTTCCTGGCGTGGGGTGTCGTTGCATGCGGCGGGTGCTTCGGTGGTGCGGGCTCGGATCGTGACGAATGGCCAGGGCGTGCTGGCGGCTGAGCTGGTGGATGCTGCGGGTGAGCCGGTGCTGAGCGTCGGCGAGCTGGTGCTGGGGGCTCCGGCGGAGGATTCGGCGGCTCCTG
>BMUX01000055.1 GCA_014650415.1 Streptomyces spiroverticillatus | reverse complement strand
AGAGGTCGCGCGGATAGGTGTGGTGCTTGGGCAGCGCGACACCGTGGCGGAGCGATGGAAAACCGAGGATCACTCTGTCGTCGGCTCCGGTAGCATCGGCGCCATGTCTGCTTCTTCGTGCGCGGCTTGTGCCGCAGTGACGAGGACGCTCCGCTAGCGGCGGGGCGTCTCTCTCAACTTCTGTAGAACGTGTCGTCGCTTCGTGGTCGAACCGAAGCGGCACGTTGGTGCTGCTCGGAACTTCTTCTGAGCAACGGAGCACTTGATGATTTCAGGCATTCTCTCTGCGTGCCGGGACGGCTCTTCCCCGGTGCGTGCACGGCTGGTGCTGTGCTGCATGGCCATGCTGCAGTTCTTCATCGCGGTCGACGTAACGGTGGTCACTGTCGCCCTGCCCTCGATCGGCGAGGGCTTCGGCGTCGACGGTCATGCGCTGACCTGGGTGGTGGTCGGCTACACGATTACTGGCGGCGGGCTGTTGATGCTCGGTGGGCGGCTGGGCGACGTGCTGGGCAGGCGCCGCGTCCTTCTGCTCGGCACCACAGTCTTCGGCGCCGCTTCCCTGCTGGCCGGACTCGCGCCGTCCTTTGTCCTGCTGGTAATGGCCCGGCTGCTGCAGGGGGCCGGTGAGGCCATCGCGCTTCCTGCTGCGATGTCGGTGATCGTTCTCCTGTTCCCGGAAGGTCCGCGCAGGTCACGGGCGTTGAGCGTGTGGGCGGCCGTCGCCAGTTGCGGCCTTGTCCTCGGGTTCGTGGTCTCCGGGTTTATCACCGAACTCCTCGGCTGGCGGTGGATCTTCCTGGTATCCGTGCCGTTCATCCTGGTCGTGCTCCTGGCAGCGATTCTTCTCGTACCGGGTGAACGGCCCGCTGGGAGGACGCCGTTGGACCTTCCCGGTTCTTTCCTGCTGATCGCGGCCCCGCTGCTCTTCACCTTCGGAGTCGTCCAAGCAGGTGAAGGGAACAGCACCGCGTCCTGGCTTGCGCCGGTGGCTTTGGCGGGCGCGGCGGTGGCCGGAGCCCTGTTCGTCAGGGTGGAGCGGCGCTCACGCAATCCGCTCGTGCCGCTGCGGTTCTTCCGCAACCGGCCCCGGGTCCTGGCCAACCTTGCCACCGCCTTGGTGAGCGCAGCACTGTCCACCTCGTTCCTGCTGTTCACGTACTACCTTCAGGACCGGTTGGGTGCCAGCCCGCTCCAGGCCGGTGTGACGATGCTGCCCTTGGCGGTGTCTTTGATTGCGGCCTCGGTGCTGGTTCCCCGGGTACTCGAACGCTGGGGTGCTCGGCTCTGTGTCCTGGCCGGGATCTGCTGCACCGCGCTGGCCATGGCAGCCATCGCCCTGGTCTCGCACTTCGGGGCTACCGGGCTGGCGATGATTCCGGCCATGGTGTTCATCGCTGCCGGAATGGGGCTCGGGATCGTCGGGCTGCAGTACATCGCGGTCACCGGCGTGACCGAAGAGGACGCCGGCATCGCCTCCGGCGTCCAGCGAGCAGCCGATCAGCTGGGCGGCTCCACCGGGATCACGCTGTACGTCGGCATCGGGTTCGCCCCCGCCTTGAACGGCACCGATTCCTTCCTCGCCAGTAGTTTCCTGGCCCTCGCCGGACTCGCCGTGGCCGGGTTCGTCACCTGGCGGATCTCCGTGCCCACTGCTGTAACAGCGGAATCGATCAACTGACCTCGAACAGGGTTGTGCCCGTCCGGCCCTCAAGCCGGGCGGGCACAGCCCTGGGGAACGGCCCACGATCGTCATTCGCTCAGCAGAAGGTCACGTGCCCGTCCTGCCCTCCTTCATCACCGAACCCCTGTGGGACCAGTTCCACACACTGCTCCCGCGCCGCCAGATCACCCACCCGCTGGGGTGCCATCGCCCCCGAGTCCCAGACAGGATCGTCTTCGACAAACTCCTGGCCCGGCTCGTGCTGGGCGGCACCTACCAACAGCACGCCGACCATCGGGTCTCCGCGACCACCCTGCGGTCCCGCCGGGACGAGTGGATTGCCGCCGGAGTCTTCACCTCCCTGCACCAGGCGGCGCTCGATGCCTATGACCGGGCCATCGGCCTGGATCTGGAAGACCTCGCCGTGGACGGGTGCATCGTGAAAGCCCCCAGCGGTGGCGAGAACACCGGTCCCTCGCCTGTGGACCGCGGAAAGTCGGGGATCAAGAGGTCCTTGCTGGTAGAAGGCACCGGGCTCCCGATCGGGTGCGTGCTCGCCAGCGCCAACCGGCATGATTCGCCGCTGCTACGACCGACCCTGGAAACCCTGGGACGCTTTGGGTTCCATCTGCCCGACGGGATCACCGTGCATCTGGACTCCGGCTACGACTCGCGCGTCACCCGCGACCTGTTGACCGAGCTGGGCTGCGGGTGGCAGATCGCCCCAAAGGGTGCGTTTGTGCCCATCAACCACACCCGCCGGTGGGTTGTCGAACGGACGAACTCCTGGCACACGCGGGGGTTCAAGTCGCTGGCGATCGTGACTGACCGCAGCTCGGTGGTGCAGGCCGCATGGGTAGCACTCGCCAGCGCAGTCATCATCATCCGGCGCCTGATTCGCGAAGCGTGGGTGATCTTCCGCTGGGATACGCGGCCTGCCCGCCGCCCGTAACCTATCCGCGCGTCCTCT
>BMUX01000054.1 GCA_014650415.1 Streptomyces spiroverticillatus | reverse complement strand
CGTCCGCATCCGGACCTGGACCGGCTGGTCGGGTTCTTCGTGAACACGCTGGTGCTGCGTACCGACACCTCGGGCAATCCCACCCACACGGAGCTGCTGCGCCGTACCCGTGACGTGGGTCTGAGTGCCCTGTCGCACCAGGACCTGCCCTTCGAGCGGCTGGTCGAGGCCCTCAACCCCGCCCGCACCCCGCACCGCCACCCCCTCTTCCAGACCGCCCTGACCCTCAACAACACGTCCACCGCCACCGCCGAACTCACCGGTGAGGACGTCGAGTTCGACGGCGCGGCGAAGTTCGACCTGTCGTTCACGGTCACCGAGCAGCACGCCGGGGACGGCACGCCCGACGGGCTGACCGTCACCGTCGAGTACGCGGCCGACCTTTTCGAGCCCGCCACCGTCGCCCGTCTCGCCGATCAGTTCCAGCGCGTCCTGTACAGCGCCGCCACCCACCCCGACACCCCCCTGCACGACATCGACCTGTTGGGCGCGGACGGCCGGGCCGAACTGGCTGCGCTGGCCGCCGGAGACGTTCACCCGCTTCCTGCCGTCGGCCTGTCCCGGCTGTTCGCCGCCCAGGTTGCCCGTACCCCCGGCGCGACCGCCGTCGTCAGCGACACCGGCGCCCTCACCTACGCGCAGCTCGACGCCGCCACCGACCGTCTCGCCCGCCGTCTGGTGGCCCTCGGGGCGGGCGGTGAACGCAGGATCGCCCTGCTCCAGCGGCGCTCGGCGGACCTCGTGGTGAGCACGCTGGCCGTGGTGCGGGCGGGCGGCGCGTACGTACCGCTGTCCGAGAACTGGCCCGACGAGCGGATGGCGCTGGTGCTGGCCGACACCGGGGCGGACCTGCTCCTGGTGGACGCCGCCACCCGGGACCTGCCGTTCGTCCGGGCGCGGGCGGCGGCGGGCGTGCGGGTGGTGGACGTGTCGGCCGACGGCGCGGACGCTCATGTCCCGCTGCCCGACGTCCACCCGGAGCAGCTGGCCTACGTGATGTACACCTCCGGCTCCACCGGCCGCCCCAAGGGCGTCGCCGTCACCCACGCCGACGTGGCCGCGCTGGCCCACGACCGATGGTGGCGGCGCGACGGCCACCACGCGCGGGTGCTGCTGCACTCCCCGATGGCCTTCGACGCGGCCACCTACGAGATGTGGGTGCCGCTGCTGAGCGGCGGAGAGGTCGTGGTGGCACCCGCCGGTGACCTGGACGTCGACCGCATCGGACGGCTGATCGCCGAGCACCGGGTGACCGCGCTGTGGCTGACGGCGGGACTGTTCCGGCTGCTCGCCGAGGACGCGCCGCAGGCGCTGGCGGGCGTGCGCGAGGTGATGACCGGCGGAGACGTGGTTCCGGCCGCCGCTGTGCGCCGGGTGCTCGACGTCCATCCGGGGCTGCGGGTGGTCGACGGGTACGGGCCGACCGAGACCACCGTCTTCGCCACCCGGCACGCGATCGCCGCCGGGGACCTGCTCGGCACCACCGTGCCGATCGGCCGACCGCTGGACAACATGCGGGCCGAGGTGCTGGACGCCGCACTGCAGCAGGTCCCGCCGGGCGTGCCCGGCGAACTGTTCCTCGCGGGCGCGGGGCTGGCCCGAGGCTATCTGGGGCGTCCGGGGCTGACGGCGGAGCGCTTCGTGCCGGACCCGTTCGGTGAGCCGGGCGGGCGGATGTACAAGACCGGCGACCTGGGGCGCTGGCGGTACGACGAGGCGGGGGAGGGACGGCTGGAGTTCCTGGGCCGTACCGACGACCAGGTGAAGCTGCGGGGCTTCCGGATCGAACCGGCCGAGATCGAGGCGCACTTCGCCGGTCGCCCGGACGTGGCGCAGGCGGCGGTGGTGCTGCGCGAGGACAGCCCCGGTGACCAGCGGCTGGTGGCGTACGTGGTGCCTGCCGGGGACGCGGCACTGGACGCGGCGGAGCTGCGTGCGCACGCTGCCGTTCACCTGCCCGCGTACCAGGTTCCCGCCGCCGTGGTGGTGCTCGGCACGCTGCCGCTGACCCCCAACGGGAAGCTGGACCGGCGGGCCCTGCCCGTCCCGGACGCCACGACCGGGGCTACCGCGTCGCGTGCGCCGCGCACCCCCCGCGAGGAGGTGTTGTGCGGGCTGTTCGCGACCGCGCTCGCCGTCGAGCACGTCGGGATCGACGACAACTTCTTCGAGCGCGGCGGCCATTCACTGCTGGCGATGCGGCTGGTCGGGTCGGTACGGAACGAACTCGGGGTGGAGGTCGGCGTCGGCGACCTGTTCGAGGCGCCGACGGTGGCCGCGCTCGCGGCACGGCTGGAGGGGGCCCTGTCCGCCGCCGCACTGCCGCCGCTGCGCCGCACCGAGCCCCGCCCGGCACGCGTACCGCTCTCCTTCGCCCAGCGCCGGCTGCGGTTCCTGAACCGCATGGAGGAGACCGAGCGGGCCTCCTACAACATCCCGGTGGTGCTGCGGTTGGGGGAGGCGGTGGACGCCGATGTGCTCCAGAGGGCGCTGGATGACGTCGTGGCGCGGCACGAGAGCTTGCGGACGGTGTTTCCGGAGGCTGGTGGTGAGCCGTGCCAGAGGGTGTTGCCCGCGGGTGCGGGGCTGGTGCCGTTGGACCGTGCCGAGTGCGACGAGGACACCGCCCGCGCACGCATCGCGGAGTTGTCGGCCCTGCCCTTCGACCTGGCGGTCGAACTCCCTTTGCGGGCGGCCCTGTTCACGCTCGCTCCGGCCGATCACCTGCTGGTGCTGGTCCTGCACCACATCGCGGGCGACGGCTGGTCCATGCGTCCCCTGACCGAGGACCTCACCGCCGCTTATGA
>BMUX01000053.1 GCA_014650415.1 Streptomyces spiroverticillatus | reverse complement strand
GCTGTACATGACCGCGACAGCGCGGATCTGGGAGTCCGCCGACGAGGCGCGCCGTGGTGGGCGGGAGGCTCCGAGGCTGGTCGCGAGCATGGAAGACGGGTCGGAAATCTTCGGCCCCGTGGCGTGGAAATTGACGCTCTCGCAGGCCATTTCGCGCGGTTTGGTTGCCCCTTATCAGGTAGTTTGTGTTGATATTTCCGATCCGGAGTTGCATGCTGCGCAGGCCGGCGGGGACCGGGGCTCGGACCTCGTACGCGGGGCCCGCCTCGCGGCGCTCCAGGCCGGGCTGCTCACGGCCGCCGCGGACGAGAACCTGCGGAAGTGCCTGACCTTCCACTCCCGGATCAGCGAGGCCGAAGCCATGGCCGAAGGGCTGCCCGCGGTCGCGGCGCGGCTGTACGCGCAGGATCCGAAGCGCTACCACCCGGCGGAGCGGGTGTGGTCGTCGTGGCTGTACGCGGAGCACAAGCCGCTCTACCGCAAGGAGCAGCTGGAAGAGTTCGCGTCGAATGTGATCGAGGTGCCGGACGGCAAGGGCGGGACGGTCTGCTATCCGGCGATGTTCAAGATGATCGCTTCCGTTCGTGTGCTCGGGGAAGGCGTCGATTCGAAAGAATGTGATTCTGTCACTTTCTGTGACGCGCGGGGCTCGATGGTCGACATCGTGCAAATGGTCGGCCGGGCGCTCCGCATGCAGCCCGGCGACGGAAAAGTGGCCAGTCTGGTCGTTCCTGTTTTCCTCGCCCCGGGGGAAAGTCCGGGCGAAATGCTGACCTCTCGGGGCGCGGAGACCCTCGCGAAGGTCCTCGGAGCGCTGCGGGCGCACGACACGGACGTGATCGAAGCACTCGCCGACTCCCGCCCGAGGACGGGCAGTTGGAAGCCCGATGACACCGAGGACGGCCTCGACGCGGAGGGCCAGGAGCAGCCGGGCGAGGCACAGGGCCCGAGCAGGCCCGCGCGGGAGCTGCTGAAGTTCTCGACGCCGCGGGATCCGGCGGAGGTGGCCCGGTTCGTGGCGCTGCGGGTGCTGCATCCGGAGACCGACTACTGGCGGTCCGGGCTCGCCGCTGCGATCCGGTACGCGGAGGAGGTCGCGAAGAACGGCGAGCTGAAGGTCCCGTACGACTACGTCACGCCCGCCGAGTGGGCGCCGGGCGGGTTCCCGTTGGGGACGTGGCTGAAGCGGCAGCGCGCGGACTACCGGGCCGGTGACCTGGCTCCGGAGCGCGTGCGGGAGCTGGAGAAGCTCGGGGTGGTGTGGTCGCACCAGGACCACGCCTTCGAGGAAGGGCTGTCTGCGGCGAAGCGGTGGGCTGCCGAGCACGGGCACTTCCTCCCGCCGGCTACCGCAGTCTGGGACGGCTACCCCGTCGGGACATGGGCGAAGAACCTGCGGACGGCGGCCCGGCTCGCGGACGCCCGCGCGGAGCAGCTGGAGGCCGGGCTGCCCGAGGGGGCGGCCACGGGTGGGCTGTCGCCGGAGCGGCGGGATGCCCTTGATGAGATCGACCCAGGGTGGTCGCCGGTGTGGGACGCGGGCTGGCAGCGCTGCATGAGATTGGTGCAGCAGCACCTTGAGCACGGTGGCAGCATGCCGATGGAGGCGGGTGAGGTTGTCGTCCAGGGCGAGGACCTCGGGCGGTGGGTGCAGGGCTGCCGGTTCGGCTGGGACGCGCTGCTGCCCGCACAGCAGTGGTTGTTGGAGAACGCGCTCGGGCTCGAACCGGCGCAGGAGTCGGAGCGGCCGGTGAAGCGCACCCCGGATCACCTGTGGGCGATCAACCTGCGGGCGGCGAAGGCGTTCCACGCCCGTGAGGGGCACCTTCAGGTGCCGAGGAAGCATGTGGAGTCCGTGGAGTCGCACGACGGGTCGGGGGGCGCTCAGGGCGACGCTGACGGCCTTGAGGTGGTGGACGTGAAACTGGGGATGGTCCTGGACAACATCCGCAAGCGCGCCGACAAGCTCAGCGACGAACGCCGGGCGGAGCTGAACGCGTTGGGCATGCGGTGGACCACGGCGAAGAAGGCGGCGGCACGATGAGCACGGACGCGTACACCAGCGGCCCGGTGGACCGGGCAGCGGAGGAAGGGCGGGAGGGGGCTGCGGACAGGGTGCTGGCGGTCGCGGTGTGGTCGTACGCCGCGTTCGCGGTCCGCGTCCGCTTCGACGACGGCATGACGGGGCGAGCTGGGTAACCTTCATCGCGTCGGCGGCATCACAGTTGCTGGTGCTGATCGGAATTTCGCCCCCTGCGGGTGAACTCCTCTGCCGGAGCGTCGACTTGGGGGCACCTGCTCCGCTACGAAGATCACGGCAGTTTGTGATCCCGTAGGCCATTCAGGCGTACTTTCCTTCAGGAGATCGCATCGGTTGGGGGACATGGGCTTACGTGGAAGGCGCTCTTGTCCGTTTCGACACCTTCGGAGCCCTTCATGCGTCATGCCCGTCTCCTCTCCGTCTCCCTCGCGGGCGCCGTACTGACCCTCGGCGGGCCTGCGAGCCTCGGAGCCGCGTCGGCCCCGGCAGCAGCCGGCGCAGGCGCTCGTGCTTTCACCCCGCCCCCGCTGTGCACCCCGGAGCAGGAAACGGTGGGGGCGGCCGATGCCGCGGTGGCCAAGGAGTGCCACCTGAAGCGCGCGGTGCACGCCGCGGTCCGCAAGGCCGTGGTGCAGGCCCAGAACAGGAAGCACCAGCCTCGTGACAAGCGGGCCGCCACGGGTGCGAAAGCGGCTCAGGAAGCGCTCCAGAACCCCGGCAAGTACGCCCCCGGGTACGCCACCGCGTCGGGCGCTTCCGGAACCCTCGGCCAGTCCCTCACCTGCTACATGGAGACCAGCGGCGGTCTCGCGACAGCCACTCGGCGGGCAGCTGACAAGAACTACCCCGGAAGTCCGGCGGAGAAGATTCAGTGGCGTGAGCTCAAGGACGCAGCTTTCGCAGCGTCGAAGAATCTGAAGGACGCGCAGAACGCGGAGGCGAACACCGCCGCCGACACCGCTGAGGCCGCCGCACTCCAGGCACTGGTCGACGCCGCCTGGGTCGGCTGACCTCCCCGAGCCGGAAGCCGAGCACCAGGACCGCCTGCTCTCCCCACAACAGTGCGGCCCCCGGACCAGAGGTGCCCGGGGGCCGCACTGTGCTGGAGACGCTAGTGAGCCGGTCTTGAGTTGTGTGGTCGCCTCGTGAGTCGTGTTCTGTCGCCTCTTGCGGTGTTTGGCTGCGGTTGGTGAG
>BMUX01000052.1 GCA_014650415.1 Streptomyces spiroverticillatus | reverse complement strand
CTGGACGCGGCGATGGCCACCGACGCACCCCACCTCGTCCCCCTCGGCCGCCTCGCTGCCGGTCCCGGTGCTCGGCTGCGCGGGGAAGTGCCCCCGCTGTTGCGTGGGCTCGTCAAGAGTGCCAAGCGTCAGGCTGCCGCCGCCGGCGGTCCCGCGACCGGAACGCAGGACGCGCTCGCGGCCCGGCTCCGGGAGCTGCGGGAGGGCGACCGGCTGCGACACGTACGGGAACTCGTTCAGGCGGAGGCCGCGGCCGTGCTCAGGCACGGGTCGGCGCAGACCGTCGACGCCGAACGGGACTTCAAGGACCTCGGCGTCGACTCCCTCACGGCGCTGGAGCTGCGCAACGGGCTCACCTCCCTCACCGGCCTGCGGCTGCCCGCCACCCTCGTCTTCGACCACCCCACCCCGGCGGCCCTCGCCGAACACCTGCTGGCCGCCCTGCTTCAAGACCACCGGGAAGGGCCGGACGCGCAGTCCGCGCTCCTCACCGAACTCGACAGGGTGGACGCCGCGTTGACGGCGGCCGAGCCCGACGAACACACCCGCGCGGCGGTTTCCCAACGGCTGCGCCACCTCCTGGAGAAGTGGCGAGCCGACGACGAGGGCGAATCCGCCGAGGTCGTGGAGCGGATCGAATCCGCCACCGCCGACGAAGTCCTCGCATTCATCGACAACGAGCTCGGTCGGCTGACCGACCGCTGATCCGGCCGTCCGCCGTCTCTCACTTCTTCTCTTTCGCTGTAGGAAGGCTCCACCTCCATGTCGAACGACAGCAAGCTCGTTGACTACCTCAAGTGGGTCACCGCTGATCTGCACCAGACTCGCCAACGACTGCTGGAAGCCGAGTCGCAGAAGCAGGAGCCGATCGCGATCGTCGGCATGTCCTGCCGCCTGCCGGGCGGGGTGCGTTCGCCCGAGGACCTGTGGCGGATGGTGACGGAAGGCCGAGACGGGATCTCCACGTTCCCCACCGACCGGGGCTGGAACCTGGAGGCGCTGGCCGGTGAGGGCAACGGCAGTAGCGCGTCGGTGGAGGGCGGCTTCGTCGACGCGGCGTCCTTCGACGCCGACTTCTTCGGGATCTCGCCGCGCGAGGCGATGGCGATGGACCCGCAGCAGCGGCTGTTGCTGGAGACGTCGTGGGAGGCGTTCGAGCGGGCCGGGATCGACCCGGCCACCCTGCGCGGCAGCCGTACCGGCGTGTTCGTCGGTACGGCGGGCGTGGACTACGTGGGCGTGGTCATGAACTCCCTGGAGGACGTGGAGGGCCACGCGACGACCGGTCTGACCGCGAGCGTCCTGTCCGGCCGCATCTCGTACGCCTTCGGCCTGGAGGGCCCGGCGGTGACCCTGGACACCGCCTGCTCGTCCTCGCTCGTCGCCCTCCACGTCGCCGCGCACGCGCTGCGCACGGGTGAGTGCACCATGGCCCTGGCCGGCGGTGTGACCGTCCTGTCCACGCCGATGAGCTTCGCCGGATTCAGCCGGCAGGGCGGGCTGGCGGGCGACGGCCGTTGCAAGGCGTTCGCCGACGCGGCCGACGGAACGGGCTGGTCCGAGGGCGTGGGCGTGCTCGTGCTGGAACGGCTGTCGGACGCCAAGCGCAACGGGCACGACATTCTCGCCGTCGTACGTGGTTCGGCGGTGAACCAGGACGGTGCGTCGAACGGTCTGACCGCGCCGAACGGACCCTCCCAACAGCGCGTGATCCGGCAGGCGTTGGCGGCCGCCGGCCTGTCGGCCGCAGACGTGGACGCGGTGGAGGGCCACGGTACGGGCACGCCGTTGGGCGACCCCATCGAGGCGCAGGCGCTGCTTGCCACCTACGGCGAGAACCGTCCCGACGGCAGGCCGCTGCTGCTCGGCTCGCTCAAGTCGAACATCGGGCACACCCAGGCGGCCGCCGGTGTCGCAGGCGTGATCAAGATGGTCATGGCGATGCGGCAGGGAGTGCTGCCTCGCACCCTGCACGTGGACAGGCCGACCACGCACGTGGACTGGTCGGCCGGTGAGGTCTCACTGCTGACCCAACAGACGGACTGGCCGGAAACGGGCCGGCCGCGCCGGGCCGCCGTGTCGGCGTTCGGGATCAGCGGCACCAACGCGCACACGATCATCGAGCAGGCCCCGCCGGCCGAAATGGAGCCGGCGGCGGTCGAGCCGACCGTCGTGCCCGCCGTCGCACCATGGGTGGTGTCGGCGAAATCGCCGAACGCGCTGGACGCGCAGGTGGCACAGCTGGCCGCACTGGCCGGTGAATCCGCGCTGGACGTGGGTTTCTCGCTGGCCGCACGGCGCGCGAATCTCGGGCACCGGGCCGTCCTGGTGGAGGGCCGCGAAATTGCCCGGGGCGGGGCAACCGGACGCACCCTCGCCTTCCTCTTCTCCGGTCAGGGTTCGCAACGGCTGGGTATGGGTCGGGAGTTGTACGTGCGCTTCCCGGTGTTCGCGGCTGCCTTCGACGAGGTGTGCGCCGAGCTGGATCTTCCGGTGCGGGACGTGGTCTGGGGTGAGGACGCGGAGGCGTTGAACCGGACGGTCTTCGCGCAACCCGCTCTGTTCGCGGTGGAAGTGGCGTTGTTCCGGCTCGTCGAGTCGCTGGGTGTGCGCCCGGACTTCGTGGCCGGGCACTCCATCGGCGAAGTGGCCGCGGCTCACGTCGCCGGAGTGCTCTCCCTCGCCGACGCGTGCACGCTGGTGGCGGCGCGCGGCCGGCTGATACAGGCGCTGCCCGAGGGCGGAGCCATGCTCGCGGTGCAGGCATCCGAAGACGAAGTGACTCCTCTGATGGGCGAGTTGGTGTCGATTGCCGCAGTCAACGGGCCATCGTCCGTGGTCGTGTCCGGCGCCGAGGACGCGGTGGAGGCCGTCCGCATCCACTTCGAGGGCCTGCAACGCAAGGCGACGCGTCTTCGCGTATCGCACGCGTTCCACTCGCCGTTGATGGACCCGATGCTGGCGGAGTTCCGTGCGGTGGTGTCGGGGCTGTCGTTCTCGGCTCCGAAGATTCCGATGGCCGTCGACGAGGAGTCCGTGCGCGACCCCGAGTACTGGGTGCGGCATGTGCGGGAGACCGTACGGTTCGCCGACAGCGTCCGCACCCTGGCGGCCGAGGGAGTCGACGCGTTCCTGGAGCTGGGTCCGGACGGGAGCCTGTGCGCGCTGGCGCAGTTGAGCGTGGACGCCGTCACTGTTCCGGCGTTGCGCAAGGGCCGTGGTGAGGAGAGTGCGCTGGCCGCCGGACTGGCCGGGTTGCATTGCGCGGGAGTGCGGGTGGACTGGGCGCGTTGGTACGACGGTACGGGCGCCCGGGTCGTCGATCTGCCGACGTACCCCTTCCAGCACGCACGCTACTGGCCGCGCCCCGCCCTGCCCGTGGGAGACGTCGCCGGCGCAGGCCTGATGCCCGCCGAACACCCGCTGCTCGGCGCCACCGTCTTCCTGGCCAGTTCGGAGGGGACGGTGCTCACGGGAAGGCTGTCGTGTGCCGCGCAACCGTGGCTGTCGGAGCACGCGGTGGACGGACAGGTGGTCTTCCCGGCAGCAGGGCTGCTGGAACTCGCCGTCCGGGCCGCCGACCAGGTCGGCTGCGGTCGTGTCGAAGAACTGACCCTCACCGAACCCCTCGTACTCGCCGCCGACGGGGGAGCCGCCGTTCAGGTGTGGGTGGGCACGCCGGACGTGAACGGTGCCCGACAGATCCGGTTGCACTCACGGCGCGAGCAGGACTCGGACGAGGAGTGGACCGAGCACGCCTCGGGCGTTCTGGTCACTGGTGTGGCCGACAAGGCCGCGCAAGCCGCGGCAACGGCTCCCGAGGTGGAGTTCGCGTTGTCGGGTGAGGTGGCGCGGGAGGCGGATCGCTTTGGTCTGCATCCGGCGTTGTTGGCGGAAGTG
>BMUX01000051.1 GCA_014650415.1 Streptomyces spiroverticillatus | reverse complement strand
GTCACACCACCGGCAACCGCCAGCGAGCACTCGCCCGAACGCAGTGCCTGCGCCGCCCAGTGCATCGCCACCAGCGAAGACGAGCACGCCGTATCCACCGTCACCGCGGGGCCTTCGAATCCGAACGTGTACGACACCCGCCCCGACGCGATACTGCCCGCGCTGCCGGCGCCCTGCTGGCCCTCGAACTCCCGGCCACCCAGCAGACTCGCGTAATCGCCGTACATCACACCCGCGAAGACACCGGTCTGCGAACCCCGCAGCGACACCGGGTCGATGCCCGCCCGCTCCACCGCCTCCCACGTCGTCTCCAGCAGCAACCGCTGCTGCGCATCGGTCGCCAACGCCTCACGCGGACTCATCCCGAAGAAGTCCGGATCGAAGTACGCAGCGTCGTAGAGGAAACCACCCGCCCCCTCGAACGTTTCGCCCTCCACCTCCCAGCCACGGTCGGCGGGGAAGCCACCGACCGCATCCACACCACCGTCGACCAAACGCCACAGATCCTCCGGCGAAGCCACCCCACCCGGATACCGGCACGCCATCCCCACGATCACAACAGGGTCGTCCTCGGCGACCACCGGCCGGCGCAGGGCCACCGGCGCGGCCTCGGTCTCTTCCCCATGGACCTCATCAAGGACGAATCCCGCGAGCGCGTCCGCCGTCGGGTAGTCGAAGACCACGGTGGCGGGGAGCCGCAGACCGGACACCGCACCCAGCCGGTTGCGCAGTTCCACCGCGGTCAGGGAGTCGAAGCCCAGGTCCTGGAAGGCCCGTGTGGGATCGATGTCCGCCGCGCCTCCGTGACCCAGGACCAACGCGATCTGGGCACGCACCAGGTCGAGCACGGCCGCGTGCCGCTCTTCGGCGGCGAGGCCGGACAGGCTCCTGCGCAGTCCGGCCGCGTCGGCGGTTCCCGTACGGAGGCTGCGGCGCGCCCGCGTCCGGATCAGTCCGCGCAACAACGGCGGAACCTCGCCAAGGGCCCGCATCGCGGCCAGGTCCAGCCGGACCGGCAGGACCGCCGACCGCCCGGCCGACAGGGCCGCGTCGAACAGGGCCAGCCCCTCCACGACGGACAGTGGCGGCATGCCGAGCCGGCTGATGCGCTCCATGTCGGCGTTGGTCAGCGAGCCGGTCATTCCGCCGGTCTGCTCCCAGGGGCCCCAGCCGAGCGAGACGCCCGGCAGGCCCGTGGCGCGCCGGTGTGCGGCAAGCGCGTCGAGGAAGGCGTTGGCCGACGCGTAGTTCGCCTGCCCCGCGCTGCCGAAAGCCGCCGCGACGGACGAGAACACGACGAACGCCGCAAGCTCCAGGTGTCGCGTCGCCTCGTGCAGGTTCCAGGCCGCGTCCGCCTTCGGCCGCAGCACTGCCGAGAGCCGCTCGCCGGTCAGCGAGCCGACCACTCCGTCGTCGATCACTCCCGCGGCATGGATCACCGCCCGTATCTCGTGCCTGGCCAACAGGTCGCGTACTGCGGCGGGCTCGGCGACGTCACACGCCTCGATCCCGACCCGTACGTCCTGCCCCTCGAACTCGGCGACGAGATCGGTGGCACCCTCGGCGGCGTGACCGCTGCGGCTGACGAGAAGCAGACTGCGTACACCGTGCTCGGCCACCAGGTGCCGGGCGATCAACCGGCCCAGGCCACCCGTACCACCGGTGATCAGGACCGCACCCTCACCCGCCCACACCGGGCCGGGCTCCTGGGCGGCCTCGACCCTCGCCAGTCGCGCGGCAAGGAATTCACCGTCGCGTACGAGCAACTGCGTTTCGTCCAGGGCCAGTACGGACTCCACCAGACCATCGGGCTCCTCGCCCTCCACGTCCACCAGCACGAACCGGCCCGGCTGCTCGGACTGCGCCGAACGCACCAGACCCCAGGCGGCGGCGGCGGCCAGGTCCTCACCGGACACCGCCCCCCGCGTCACCAGCACCAGGCGCGACGCCTCGGGCAGCTTCTGGACCAGAGCCAGCACCCGCGCCGCCAGCGCGTGCGCCGAACCCACCGTGCCGTTCGCGTCCTCAGTCTCACCGGACAGCCGGTGCACCACCACGTCCGGCGGCAACGCCACCTGGCCCGGCACCCGGACCGGTACCCACTCCACGCCGAACAACCCGTCGTGCGACTGCTCGGCCGAGACCGGACGCACTGTCAGTTCCTGGACCGAAGCGACCGGTTCACCCGTCGCGTCTGCCAGCTCCACCGACAACGCCCCGTCGTCGGTGCGGCGCAGCCGGACCCGGAGGGCGGACGCGCCCGAGGCGTGCAGTGACACACCGGACCAGGAGAAGGGCACGCCGCGTTCACCGTCACCGAGCAGCACGGCCGCGTGCAGGCCGGCGTCGAACAGGGCCGGGTGCAGACCGAATCCGGCCAGGTCCGTGTCCTCGGGCAGCGCGACCTCCGCGTACACCTCGTCGTCGAGTCGCCAGGCCGCCCGCAGACCCTGGAACACGGGGCCGTACTCGAACCCGGCCTCGGCGAACCGCTCGTACACGCCTGACACGTCGAGCGACTCGGCACCCGCCGGCGGCCACACCTCCGGGCCGAACGTCGTGGGTGGGGTGGTGCTCGGAGCGAGCACACCGGTGGCGTGCTGGATCCAGAGGGATGCGTCCGCGCCGTCGGGGCGGGAGTGCACCGTCACCGTGCGACGGCCCGACTCGTCGAGCGCGCCCACCGTCAACTGCACCCGTACGCCACCCTCTTCAGGCAGCACGAGCGGTGCGGCGAGCGTCAGTTCCTCCACCGCCGGGCACCCGGCCTCGTCGCCCGCGCGCACGGCCAGTTCGACCAAAGCCGTTCCCGGCACCAGCACCGCGCCCATGACCATGTGGTCGGCAAGCCAGGGGTGCGACCGCACCGAGAGCCGTCCGGTGAAGAGGAAGGTGTCCGCGTCCGCGAGTTCCACGGCCGCGCCGAGCAGCGGGTGTTCCGCCGATTCCAGCCCGGCCAGGCGTACGTCGCCGCCACGCGTGAATCCGCTGTCCGAGGGCCAGTAGGGCTGGTGCTGGAAGGCGTAGGTGGGCAGCTCGACACGGCGGGCACCGGTGCCGGTGAAGAAGGCGGACCAGTCGGCGGGGGCACCGCTCACGTAAAGTTCGGCGAGTGCCTGGAGGGCGGCTGTCTCCTCGTCGCGGTTCTTGCGCAGCGCGGGTACGAGAACGGAGTCACCGTCCTCGGGCAGGCAACCGGCAGCCAGGGCGGACAGCACCCCGTCCGGTCCGAGCTCCAGGTAGCGGATGACGCCGGCTTCGGAGAGCCCACGCATGTCGTCCGCGAAACGCACCGCGTCCCGGACGTGGCGCACCCAGTACTCCGGATCACACACCGACTCCGCATCCTTGGCCAGCGGAATCACGGGAGCCGAGAACGACAGCCCGGAGACCACCGTACGGAAGTCGTCCAGCATCGGGTCCATCAGCGGGGAGTGGAACGCGTGCGAGACACGCAGGCGGGTCGTCTTGCGGCCCAGTCCCTCGAAGTGGGCCCGCACGGAATCCACCTGGTCCACCGCGCCGGACACGACCACGGAGGTCGGACCGTTGACCGCGGCGACCGACACCAACTCATCGAGCAGGGGGACTACTTCGTCTTCCGTGGCCTGCACGGCGAGCATCGCGCCAGCCTCGGGCAGCGCCTGCATCAACCGGCCCCGCGCCGCGACCAGCGTGCACGCGTCCGCCAGAGAGAGGACACCGGCGACATGCGCGGCAGCGACCTCACCGATGGAGTGACCGGCCACGAAGTCCGGCCGTACGCCCCACGATTCCACGAGACGGAACAGGGCCACCTCGACGGCGAACAGCCCGGCCTGCGCGAACATGGTCTGGTTCAGTGCCTCCGCGTTCTCACCCCAGGCCACCTCCCGTACCGGCACATCCAGTTGCTCACACACCGCATCGAACGCAGCCGCGAACACTGGGAAACGGGCGTACAGCTCCCTTCCCATCCCGAGCCGTTGGGACCCCTGGCCCGAGAACAGGAACGCCGTCTTCCCGGCACGAACCTTGCCCTCGACGACCTGCTCACCGTTCAGCACCACAGCCCGGTGGGCGAAGACCGACCGAGTGAGCGTGGACAGACCCACGTCCACCGGACGCAGCTCCGCCTCCTCGACGTACGTGCGCAGCCGGGTGACCTGGTCCGCGAGTGCCTGCTGGGTCTTGGCGGACACCAGCCACGGGACCACACCTGGAACAGCCCCAGCCTCCGGTACCGCTTCAGCCCCTTCGAACTGCTCCAGCACCACATGCGCATTCGTCCCACTGATACCGAACGACGACACACCCGCCCGCCGCACCCGACCCGACTC
>BMUX01000050.1 GCA_014650415.1 Streptomyces spiroverticillatus | reverse complement strand
ACCCCACCCACCAACAAACCCCACAAACCCTCCGGAGACACCACACCCCCCGGAAAACGACACCCCATACCCACCACAGCAATGGGCTCATGGGTGCGTTCTTCGATTTCCTGGAGACGCTGCTCGGCCCGGTGGAGTTCGACCGTCACGCGCTTAAGGTATTCGGCGAGCTTCGTTGCGTCCGTCATGGCTTTCCCCCTGGTCGTCCGAGGCCGGCCGACGCTGTCGGCCGAGTCGGTTGTCGATGAGTTCGAAGATTTCGTCGGGCGTCGCCGACAGAATTTCCTCCGTGAGGTCCCCGCCGGGCTTCTCCAATTTCCGCAGCAGGGCACGAAGCCGTTCGGTGATCGATTCGCGCAGGCTCTCGTCGTCCGGATCGAACGAACGGAGCACCGCCTCCAGCGCATCGAGTCGGGTCAGCGGAGAGGAGTCCTCCACGGGTTCCGCTTCCGCGACGAGCAGTTCGCGCACATGTGCCGCGAGCAGGGCGGCGGTCGGGTGGTTGAAGACCACGGTGGTGGGCAGCCGGAGGCCGGTCGCCCCGTTGAGCCGGTTGCGCAGTTCCACGGCTGTGAGTGAGTCGAAGCCCAACTCCTTGAAGGCGCGCCCCTCTTCGAGGGCCGCCCGGTCGGCGCCGATGACGGCGGATGCGTGGCCGGTGACCAGGTCGAGCAGCAGTGCCTGCCGTTCCGCCGCCGACAGGGCCGACAGACGTTCCTTCCACGGGGCCGGTCCCGACGCGGCCGCGGCCGCCCGTCGTCGTGCCGGGTGGCGCACCAGGCCGCGCAGCACGGCGGGCAGTTGCTCGCCCCGTACGAGATCGTCCAGCGAGCGGGTGACGATCCTGGCGGGCACGACGGCCGGCAGCCCGCCGGCCAGGGCCGCGTCGAAGAGGGCGAGCGCGTCGCCGGTGGGCAGGGCGCTGACGCCTGTGCGCGCCATGCGCGCCACGTCCGCCGGTGACAAGTGGCTGGTCATCCCGCTCGCCTCGGCCCAGTAGCCCCACGCCAGGCTGGTCGCCGGCAGGCCGTGCGCGTGCCGGTGCGCGGCGAGTGCGTCCAGGAAGGCGTTGGCGGCAGCGTAATTGGCCTGCCCCGGTGTGCCGATGATCCCGGTCACGGACGAGAACAGGACGAACGCCGCCAGCTCCGTGCCCGCGAGCTGTTGGTGCAGGTTCCACGCGGCGTCGGCCTTGGGACGGAGCACCCGGTGGACCGCGTCCGTGGTGAGCGCGTGCACGGTGGCGTCCTCCAGGACCCCGGCGGCGTGCACGACCGCGGTGAGCGGGTGGCCGGGTGCCACGGAGGCCAGGACCGCACGCAGGGCTTCGGGGTCGGCGACGTCGCAGGCGGTCACCGTCACTTCGGCGCCCGCGTCCGTGAGTTCGGCGCGGATCGCCTCGGCGCCTTCGGCGTCCGGCCCCCGGCGGCTGGTGAGGAGCAGGTGCCGCACACCGTGTGCGGTCACCAGGTGGCGGGCCACGATACGGCCGAGGGTCCCCGTGCCGCCGGTGACGAGCACCGTGCCCTCGGGGTCGAGGGAGCGAACGGGTTCGTGGGCGGTGGGGGTCTCCCGGGCCAGCCGGGGGACGTACAACCGTCCGGCGCGCAGCGCGAGTTGGGGCTCGTCGGTGGCCAGCGCGCCGGGCAGCGCGGACACCGATTCCGGTGTGTCGTCGAGGTCGACGAGCGTGATCCGGCCGGGATGTTCGGCCTGGGCGCTGCGGACCAGCCCCCAGACGGCCGCGCCCGCGAGTCCTGCCGCGTCGTCTCCGCTGCGTACGGCCATGGAGTCCCGCGTGAGCACGACGAGCCGTGCCTCGCCGGCGAGCCGGTCACGCAGCAGTTCGAGCGCGGCCACCGAGGCCCGGTGGGCGTCGTCGGCGGGGCTGTCGGCCCCTGCCGCCATCTCTCGTGCGGGGCCTGAGGGGGAAGGGGTGCGGCAGCCCGCCGGGGCCGCCAGTACGACCCGGGAGGCGGCGGCGGTCTCGTCGGCGTGCGCCCGCACCGTCACTCCGGCGCCGGCGAGTCCGGCCCCGAGGAACGCCTCGGTCTCACCGAGGAGGCTCCACGTCCCGCCGGAACCGCTTGCCGGGAAGGGCACTTCGGACCAGTCCAGGCGGAAGAGGCTCCCCGTGCCTCGCGGCGCGGGCTGCCGGGCGGCGTCGTCGGCGGCCTCCGTCAACGCGACGGCGTCCGCGGTCGCGACGGGGTTGCCGTCCGGGTCGGCCAGGGTCAGTGCGTACCGGTCCGCTTCGAGTTCGGTGAGCCGGACCCGTACCGTGGTGGCCCCTGTGGCGTGCAGACGCAGGCCGGTCCAGGAGGAGATCTCCGTCCGACGCGGGGCGGGGTCGTCGTCCTGGTGCAGGGCGGCGGCGAGAGTGCGGGTCACCGTGTCCAGCAGTTCGGGGTGGATGCCGAAGCCGTCGGCACCGGTGCGCGGGTCGTCCGCGAGCACCACCTCTGCGTACGTCTCGTTGCCGTGCCGCCACAGCGCCCGTACGCCGCACCGCGCCTCCCCTTCGTCGGCGCCCTCGTCCTCGCGGCCGGGGGGCAGCCCGGTGAGGTCGACGTGCACCGCGCCGGGCGGGGGCCAGGGGCCGTCGAGCGCCGGGGCGCCCGCACCCGTGTCCTCGGGTTCCTGCGGCAGGACGACGGCCCGGGCGTGCTGTGTCCAGACTCCGTCCTCGTCCTCCGGCCGGGTGTGCACCACGACTTCGCGCCGTCCCTCGGCGTCGGCCGCCCGCACGGTGACCTGGAGTCGGCAGGCCCCTTCGGAGGGGGGCACGAGAGGTGCGAGCACGGTGAGTTCGTCCACCCGGGGGCAGTCCGTCTGATCGCCCGTGTACAGGACGAGTTCCGCGAGCACCGCGCCGGACAGCGGACCCCACGGCCGCAAGTGCGTGTCCGGGGCGAGCCGCCCGGTGAACACCAGCCCCTGGCTGTCGGCCATCGGGACGGCCGCGCCCAGCAGGGCATGCTCCGCGGGCAGCAGGCCGACCGAGCCCACGTCCGCCGCGCGCGACGAGCTCTCCAGCCAGTACCTCTCCCGCTGGAAGGCGTACGTGGGCAGGTCGACGGTACGGCGCGCGGATTCGGCGGTGAGCGCGGCCCAGTCGGCACGTCGGCCGTGGGTGTGGACCTGGGCGACGGAGGTGAGGAAGCGGCGCCATCCCCCGTCGTCCCGGCGCAGGGTGCCCGTGACGTGGGCGTCCGCGGCGGGTCCTTCCGTACTGCTCACCGTGTCCTGGACCGCCATGGTGAGTACCGGGTGGGGGCTGATCTCGACGAACGTGCGGTGTCCATCCCGCAGAAGCGTCCGGGTCGTGCGCTCGAACTGCACGGTCCGGCGCAGATTGCGGAACCAGTACGCGGCGTCGAGGGTCGTGGTGTCGAGCGGTTCGCCGGTCACCGTCGAGTAGAACGGAATGCCCGAGCTGCTCGGTGCGAGTCCGGCCAGCAAGTCCCGTAACTCGTCGTGGAGCTCGTCCACGTGCGGGGAGTGCGAGGCGTAGTCGACGGCGACCCGCCTGGCGTCCACCCCGTCTGCCGCACAGGCGGCGAGCAGGTCCTCCAGGGCCTCGACGTCGGCGGAAACAGTGGTCGACGAGGGGCCGTTGACCGTGGCGATGTGCACCCGTCCCCGGAAGCGGGCGAGCAGCGGCTCCACCTCGTGGACGGGCAGCGGGAGGGACACCATGCCGCCGTTGCCGGCGAGCGCGACGATGGCCCGCGAACGGAGAGCCACCACGCGTGCCGCATCGTCCAGGCTGAGGGCACCGGCGACGTGGGCCGCCGCGATCTCGCCCTGGGAGTGGCCGACGACGGCGTCCGGCACGATGCCGACGGAGCGCCAGAGTTCCGCCAGCGACACCATCACCGCGAACAGGGTGGGCTGCACCACGTCGACCCGGTCCAGCCCCGGTGCGTTCGGTGCGCCGCGCACGACGTCGAGGAGTGACCAGTCCGTGTGCGGTGCGAGGGCGGCCGCGCAGGCGGCCATGCGGTCCGCGAACACGTCGGAGGAGTCGAGCAGTTCGCGGGCCATGCCGACCCACTGCGATCCCTGGCCGGGGAACACGAAGACGGTGCCGCCCTCTTCGTCCGCGCGGCCCACCACCACGTTGGCCACCGGCTCTCCGGCGGCGAGTGCTTCGAGTCCGGTGAGGAGCTCGGCCCGGTCCTCCCCCACCACGACCGCCCGGTGGTCGAACAGCGACCGCGTCGACACCAGCGACCACCCCACCTCGGCCGGTGACGCTTCGGGGTGCTCTTCCAGGAACACCCGTAACTGCTTCGCCTGTGCCCGTAACGCCGCCCCGGATGCCGCAGAAACACACCACCCCACCAGCCCTGAATTCCGGCCCGAATTCACGACGGAAATCACCTCACGCCGCATATCCAAATCCGCGACAGGCTCCGGTGCCTCCTCCACAATCACATGCGCATTCGTCCCACTGATCCCGAACGCCGACACCCCCGCACGCCGACGCCCACCCA
>BMUX01000049.1 GCA_014650415.1 Streptomyces spiroverticillatus | reverse complement strand
TCGAGCTTCTACTACTGGCGGCGGACGGCTGCGGACCGGGCCGCCCGGCAGGTGGCCGACGCCCGTCTGGCCGCCCGGATACGGGCAGTGCACCAGGAATCGGACGGCACCTACGGAGCCCCGAGGATCACCGCCGAGCTCCGCGAGGAGAACGGCGTCGCGGTCAACCACAAGCGCGTCGCCAGGATCATGCGGGCATCCGGGATCGAAGGAGTCCGTTTGCGCCGCCGGCACCGCACCACCGTCTCTGACCCGGCCGCCGCCAAGGCCCCGGACCTGATCGGCCGCGACTTCACCGCGGACAGGCCGAACACGAAGTACGTCGGCAATATCACCTACCTGCCCATCGAGGGCGGGAAGTTCTGTTACCTGGCGACCGTCATCGATCTCGCATCACGCCGTCTGGCCGGCTGGGCGATCGCCGACCATATGCGCGCGGACCCCGTCACCGACGCCCTGGCCGCGGCGATCCGAACCCACGGCAGTCTCGCCGAATCAATCATGCACACCGACCACGGAGCTCAGTACACGAGCAGGATCTTCGCCGAAGCGTGCAGGTCAGCAGGGGTTCGGCGGAGCATGAGCGCGGTCGGGTCCAGCGCGGACAACGCACTCGCCGAGTCCTTCAACGCGACCTTCAAACGCGAGACCCTTCAAGGACGAAAGAGTTGGCCGACCGAGCGCGAGGCCTTCCGCTGGCTCCACCGCTACAACACCCGACGCCGACACTCCCACCTCGGACAACGATCACCGATCGCCTTCGAGAACGCCCTCCACCGCACACAAACTACGCTGGCACAAGCCGCATAACCCGTGTTCAGGATTCGGGGTCAAGGCCCAGCCTCACCTCGCCCCTGCTCCTCCTCACCGAGGCCCGACGCCGCCGGTCACGACCTGGTCGCCGTCGGGTACGTCCTCGGCGGTGACCGACGCCCGGGGAACGCCGAGTTCACTGGCCACCTCCCGCGCGAGCCCCTCAATGTCCGGGCCCGATGGAACCGGCACCTGCTCGCCCTCGCCGTAGCTCTCGATCGCCTTCGTGAAATAGCTCGGGTGCCAGGCGCCCACGGCCCCCCTGACCTCGACGGAGGCCACGGGCCTGTCACCCACCGCGGCGTCCAGTGCGGGCAGGATCGCGTCGGAGCGCAGCTCCCCCGGCACCTGGAAGAGGCTGGCGTGCGCACCGACCAGCCCGCCGTCACCGAGCCGCACGGTGATCGTGAGGCAGCTGGTGACACTGGGGTACGTCAGCACGCCTCCCGGGGCGACCTCCCGCACCTGGCCCTCCGTCACCGTCGCGCGGTCGGGTGCCGTCGAACGGGCCGCCGGGCGCGTGCCGGTGGAGGCAGGCTCGTACGCCTGGGCGGTCGTGCCGAGCCCCAGGCTCAACGCGAGCAGAGCCGCGGGGAGTACCACGACGCGGGCGGCGCGCCTGGGTACGGAGGCGCGGACGGCTCGGCAGGCGGGGTGGAGCGATGGGTGGGAGGCGGACACGGTTCTCTCCTGCAGCGGATGCGGTGGGGCACCCGCAAGCCTACAAACCCGCAGGTGCGCGCATCACACCAGTGGGAACCGAACAAGACCAGCAACCCGCTGACGGCTCCCGACCCTTGTGCCCGCCCCGGACACCTGTGGGGCGGGCACAGCCGTGATGGGATGGCTTCGTTCGGGTCACGGCCGGGATTCCACTGCCCGCCGATTAATGATCCCTAGAAGTGAAGGGCACCGATTGCTGACACGGGGTGAGCACGTCAGCAGGTCATGCCGGAGCCGACACCGAGTCCCTCCAGCGGGTGCTCCCAGACGATCCCGTTGCGGAGCGCGAACGGGATCGCCGGGGAACGCTTTGTGGTGCGGAGCATCCAATGGCCTCAGGACTCTTCGTCAGGGTTTCTCAACAGTCCTGGCCATGGCAGCGGCCAACGCTGCGAGGAGCAGGACGCCCGCCGACCACCAGGCCGCGACAGTGAAGCCGTGCACCATGCCCGCCCCCAGGTCCCGGCCCCGGGACGGGTGGACGTCGAGATAGCGGGTGGCGGCGGACGACGCGATCGTGTTCAGCAGGACGGTGCCCAGGGAGCCGCCGATCTGCTGGAAGGTGGAGACGGTCGCGGACGTCACGCCGGCGTCCTTCGGGGCGACCCCGGCGGTGGCCGTCGCATAGACCGGCATGAAGGTCATGCCCATGCCCAGGCCGAGCAGCACCAGCGCGGGCAGCACCCCGGTGGTGTAGGCGGAGTTCGTGCTCAGACGGGTCAGGAGCAGCATGCCGACGGCGGCGAGCAGCATGCCGGGGACCATCAGGTTGCGGGGGGCGGTATGGGGCAGGAGGCGGGCGGCGATCTGTGTCGCGCCGATGACGATCGTGACGGACATCGGCAGGAACGCCAGACCGGTCCTCAGGGGTGAATAGTCGAGGATGGCCTGAAGGTAGTAGGTGAGGAACAGAAAGGCGCCGAACATGGCAACGGTGGCCAGGCCCATCGTCGCCAGCGCCGCGGCACGGGTCCTGTCGCTGACGACGTGCAGCGGCAACAACGGATGCTTGGCGTGGGACTGCCACCACACGAAGGTGGCGAGCAGGACCGCACCGGCCGCGAACAGCGTCAGCACCAGCGGATCGGCCCAGCCGGCGGATTCGGCACCGTTGGATGCGTACACGATCGCCACGAGCCCGCCGGAGGCGAGCAACGCGCCGGGGACGTCGAGGCGCACCCCGCGCTGGGCGGGGCTGTCCTTGAGGAGGACCAGTGCGCCGCCGAGGGCGACCAGTGCGACGGGGACGTTGACGTACAGGCACCAGCGCCAAGTGGCGTATTCGGTGAGCAGGCCGCCCACGAGCAGCCCTATGGCGCTGCCGCCCCCGGCCAGCGCGCCGTAGATGCCGAATGCCCGGCCACGCTCGGCGGGGTCGGTGAACGTGTTGGTCAGCAGTGACAGTGCGGAGGGGGCCAATACGGCCGCGCAGGCTCCTTGCAGGGCTCGCGCCGCGAACAGCGCACCGGGGCCGTCGGCCGCGCCGCCGAGCGCGGAGGCGGCGGCGAATCCGACCAGGCCGATCATGAAGGTGCGTTTGCGGCCGACCAAGTCGGCGATCCGGCCGCCGAGCAGGAGCAGGCCCCCGAAGGCCAGGGAGTAGGCGGTGATCACCCACTGCCGGTCCGCATCCGACATGCCCAGTCCGTTCTGGACGGAGGGCAGGGCGATGTTGACGATCGTGCCGTCGAGAATCACCAACAGCTGGGCCCCTGCGATGACGGCGAGGGCCCACCACCGCTTCGGATCGGGCAAATCGGCCGCGTTCGCGGGGGTATGAGGGACCGGCGTGGGCACGGCGTCCCTGGGAGAGGACTTCTTGGTCAAGGCGATCACATATCTGTGTCAGAGGTACAGGAGCAGACGCGCGGTCCTCCACCTCGGGACGCGACACAAGGGATCGCGAGAACAGCGGACACCACCATGAGGTGCCGCACAGTGACAGGGGGGAAGAGTCCTACCGCGCGCCGAACGAGGGCACACGGCCGGGGGCAACTATGGCCGCCACACTCGTCGTCCAGTTCCAGTCCATGTTTTCCACCTCCTCCCGGCCAGGCACACGGTACGTATCGACGCCGAACGCGCCGAATGGTGCGCGCGGCAGGGGCCCCGCCGCACATGACCTCCGGCAGGATAGGTCAGCCAGCCAGCGTCGCAAACGGATTTAGAGGTGGCTCGTTCTCGGGGAAGGGCTGAGCTGCAAGAACGCTGGTGCCCGGTCAGGCAGTACTCAGCGCGAGATCCAGTTTCGGGCCGGAGACCGGGTCCTCCCGCATACCGACGGCATCACCGAGGCCCGGAAGGCCGACGGCAGCGAGCTGGGCATCGAGCACCTCGCGGACGACATCGCGGACTCCGGCACGCTCAGCGAACTCGCCCCGGAAATTCTGCGCCGGCTCATGCACAGTTTCCTCGGTGCCACCGGCCCCCGTCTGGGCGATGACGCGACCACTTTGATGGTCGAGTGGAGGCCCGCACAGCCGGTGGCCGAGGGCAGCGGTTCCTAGGGTGTGTAGACGGCGGCGCTGCCGTACAGCTCCTTGGTGAACGCCGAGACGTCGGCGCTGCGGTCGCTGCCGTCGAGGTTGTACGTCAGGTAGACGCCGTATCCCTCGCTGACCGTGCGGCGGGCGAGGGAGGCGACCGTGTTCCGGGAGGTCCCGCCGATCTCGACGGCCGCGGGCGACAGCTTCGACTTGGGCAGGGCGATGCCCGGGACCTGCCAGGAGCCGTAGTACGGATTCCAGGCGTAGTCGAACTTCGAGGAGACGTTGACGCCGCCGTAGGACAGGCGGGACGCGGCCGGGCCGATGTTGTAGAGGCTGATGATCTTGCCCGGCATGTTCGCGCGCAGCGCCGTCACCAGATACACGAAGGAACTGCTGTTCGGCTGGCCGGTGCCGTTGTTGCCGTACTCGGCGTACTCGTCGTCGAAGTCGATGCCGTCGAGACCGTACCGTGCGACGGCGTCGGACAGCTGCTTCGCGAAGGCCGAAGC
>BMUX01000048.1 GCA_014650415.1 Streptomyces spiroverticillatus | reverse complement strand
CGTTCAAGTGGACCAAGACCGCCGACCAGATCATCGACCGTATCTGCCGCTACTGCACACGCATCTCCGGACCGGCTCACTAGGCGAACATGCGGGCATTGCCGCCCTGGCGCACGCTGGTGGTATGGCCGAGCAACCCCATGTGGTCGTGCACCGCCCCCGTGGCACCGGAGGGCGGCGCGTGACCGTGAACGAGCAGATCATCGGCGTCGCCTACACCGATCGCGACCTGGCCGAGTTCCTGCGACAGGTCGGCTTGGACGGGGAATACCTCGTCGACTCGGACTCGCCGATGATCGAGTGGCGCGGCGGCAATCCGCACGACTACAAGGCCGCCTGAAGAGTCCCCTGGCTATCCCTCGACGTGTAGCGCCGCCACGAACTCCGGAAGACTGGCCGCACTGGGCGGTGTCTGCGACTTCCAGAACCGCTGGAAGTGATCGGAAACGAGACGGCGCAGCTCGGACTCAGCGGGTTCCTCCCCGCTGAGTTCAAGGGAAACCCGGTGTGGCTCCCCTGTTATACGCAGGGGCCTGGCCAGGGCATCGAATCCGCACGAGAACTCGTCCGGCATCTCCCACCACGCCTCGGCGGACGCCTGGTCCTTGAGGACATACATGTAGTAGTCGTCGTCGAAGAGGATCACGGGCCCAACTGGTGTGTTCATGGCCCGAGTATGGTGGGCTCCTCACGCTGGCCGCCTGCATTAACGAGTTGGTGCGTGATAGCGGGTGAGGCGTGTTCGGCTTGGTCGTGGCCTGTTGTCAGGCCTTGGTGCGGCGGTCGGAGACGAGACCGGCGATAGCTCGGTAGGTGTCGGGCAGGCGGTCGCGGCGGTGAGTCCAGCGCGTCAGTTGTTTCCAGCGTTTGTGGTCGGCGAGGGCGTGTTCGACGGTGATGCGGTCGGACGAGTGGTCGTGGCGGTCGCTTTCCCACTGTTGAACCCTGCCGGGCAGTGCTCCCGGCCGCGGCTTTCTGGGCGGTGTGATCGCTTGCCCGCGGTGGTCGCGGCTCAGGCCCAGGTAGCCGTCATCCAGGAGGACCTCGACGTCGGGAAAGTGCTGGAAACAGACGGCGATGCCCTCGTTGCGGATGGCCGTGACATCGTGCATCCGTCCAGGTCGTAGGGCATCGGTCCATAACGTGCGGCCCCGCCAGTCGGCAACCACGGTGGCCTTCATGGTGTTCTGTTTCTTCTTGCCCGACACGAACACACGGCGGCCGCCGCGGTTGGCCGGCGGTCTGCGAACCTGGATCTCAGTGGCGTCCAGCCGCAGCTCGATGCCTTCGGCCTGGGCGTAGGCGAAAACGTCCGGCAGCGTCCGCAGACGCAGGCCGGGGCGGTCGGGAACCGCGCAACCCCGCTCGGCCAGGAGCGGACGAATCTCCCCGATCGCACGAGTGATGGTCGAACGGTCTACGCCGAACAGCAGCCCCAGTACCGAATGCGGCAGGTCGTGCCGCAGATGGATCAGCGTGGCCACCAGTCGATCGACGAACACCAGCTGATGACGGGCGCCGGCTCCGGCAGCCCGCTTCCTGGACCCGCCTCGTGCAGAATGCCGTCCACCCTCAAGCGCGGCCTGCCACGGCGCCGCCAACTCATCCACCAGGCAAGCGAGATGCTGCCGGGTGATCCCCGTGAACAGACGATGCGCCAGCACCGCCCGATTAACCATGATCGCCACAGTCGGATCATGCCAGCTGCCTGACGCGATCCCTCACCCGCTATCACGCACCAACTCGTTAGCATCCACCCACCACATCCACCGAACTTACGAAAAGATCAGTAGGCGGTCAGGAACCGGCTGACGCGGGCGATGACATCGGCCTGCCACGCCTGCGATTGCGGATGCAGGTACTTCGGGTCGTCGTGGACGGCGAAGCCGTGCTGCGCACCGTCCAGTTCGACCAGTTCGACGGACCCGGCGAACATCGGCTTGTGCGTACGGGAGGACTCGACGGGCACGAACGTGTCGGCGGTGCCGTGCACCATCAGCACCGGTGCCCGTACGGCACCGAGGATCGCCTTCGTGTCGAGGTAGAACACCTCGTTCAGCAGGGCCCGGTTCAGTTCGAACGGGGACCGCTCGGTACCCGTGTTCGTCCAGGTGGGCGGCGGCTTCCTTGGACAGGTAGTCGCCTGTCCAGCCAGGGCGGGAGGTGACGTACCGCTCGCGGTAGTCCAGCCGCGGGTTCAGCAGCACCAGGCGGCCGACATCCTGGGGACGGTGCGCGGCGTGCAGGCACACAGCCCCGCCAGCAAACGACGCCGCGATCACGTGGACCGGGCCGGTGTGCCCGGTCTGGGCGCGCGGGTGGTCGCTGGCGGCGCGGACGTCGTTGGTGACGCCCGCGATCGTCAGCTCGGACTCGCGGCCGCCGCTGGCACCGTGAGCACGGAGATCGAAACGGAGGCTGGTGATCCCCGCCTCCGCAAGGCCGGCGGCCAAGCGGGTAAAGAAGCCACCTTCCTCGCGGGTAACCCCGGCCCCATGGACCAGGACCGCGGCCCCGACCACTGGGCCGGTGGCCGGGGCAAACGTGCCGGACAGAGCGGTGCCGTCCAGTGAAGCGAACGTCGTCTCGTGGTCGACCATGCCCCTGATGCTAGGACCTGCTCCCGCGCGGCGACATGGCACAGACCGCCAACCGCCCCTGGACGTCGGCTGATTGACGGCAGCGCGTCAGGGTCCGCGGGTCACCGTGCCCGAGACGAACCATTGGCCCAGGGTGGCCGCAGAACAGACGGCCGCGCGGGCAGGGTCCAGGGGCTCCTACTCGCATACAGGGTTGAGGTGGGACAGGACCGTGCGGCAGTCGCTCTGGAGTGCCAGGTCGGATTCGAGACTGTGGAAGCGGCCGCTGCGGCGGCTCTGGGTGAGTTCGGCCTGGATGCGTGACAGTGCCGGGGCGGCGGCGTCGCCCATCTTGGCAAGGCAGGCCATCACGTGGTTGGACGTGGAGTCGTTCTCCTCCCATGCCTCCAGGAGGGTCTCCAGGACGGTGTCGCTCTCTGCTTCGCCGGCTATTTCCCACAGGGCTGCTGCCGCATGTACCCGGGTCCACTCGTATCCGGGGGACAGGAGCTTCTTCAGAGGCGGCACTGCGGCCGCGGCCGGCTTCCCGATCAGGGCGAGGACATCGGCAGCCACGTCGTAGGCGTGCGTGTCGAGGAGTCAAACGGGCCTTCTTCCTCTCCGCGTTCGCCGCCTTGGCCGACCCTGCATCGCGGGCCTACTACGACAAGAAGATCGCCCAAGGGAAGCACCACACCCAGGCCCTGCTCTGCCTCGCCAGACGCCGGGCCGACGTCCTGTTCGCGATGCTCCGCGACGGAACCTTCTACGAGCCCCAACCCGCTGCAGCCAGGTGAGGAGTCCAGACTGCTCGATCAGTCCTCCGGCCGAAGCCGCTGCCGAGCCGCCTCAAGCCGCTGGTCATAATCAGGCGCGAACAGATCAGAAAGCGCCTTGTCGAGCGTTCCGGCAATCCGATGGATCGGCGCCCAGACCGCCGGATCGTCGACAACGCGGCTGAGGTCCGTCATCTGGAGCTTCTCCAGCCAGTGCGACAGCACCAGTGCCTCGTCACTCGTGAGCTTGATCGTCACCTGACTATCACTCGTGCACACCCCCACGGCTCGGCCCGCCCTTGACCGCACGAACCTACTGGCCTTGGACCTTGACCAAACACATAGGGGCACCCCCCCAACAACGGGCCCTGCTTCTGCGGGCGGAGAAGCACCTCGCCATGGACCGCTCGCCCGGCGCCCTCGCCGCAGTGGTCACCAACCTGAAGGAGTGGCAGGCCCCGCACCTCGACCTCGTCGACCAGGCGTGGATCGGCATGGCCGAGGGCCGCCTCGACCGGGTCAGGCTGACCATGCCGCCCCGGCACGGCAAGTCCCAACGGGCCGCCCGCTGGGGTCCGTTGTGGTATCTGCGGAAGTACCAGGACCGGCGCCTCATCATCGCCTCCCACTCCTCCGACCTGTCGGAGGGGCACGGACGGTTCATCCGCGACACCATCGCCGAGTACCACGACCTCCTCGGTATCCGCCTCAACCCCGGCTCCGAGGCCGTCCACCGCTTCGACCTCGCCGGACGCAAAGGCGGCCTCCTGGCGTCCAGCATCGGCGGCGGCCTCACCGGCCACGGCGCGACCGTCGCCATCGTCGACGACCCCGTCAAGGACATGGCCGACGCCGACAGCCCCACCATCCGCCGCAAGACGTGGGACTGGTGGCAGTCGGTCCTCCAGACCCGCATCGAGCCCGACGGAGCGATCTGCGTCATCCAGACCCGCTGGCACGAAAACAACCTCTCCGGCCGGATCATCGCCGACGCCGAGGCCAACGAGTGGACGGTCATCGACCTCCCCGCCATCGCCGACAGCACCACCGACCCCCTCGGGCGTTCACCCGGTGAAGCCTTGTGGCCGGAACGGTTCTCCGAGGCCCACCACGCCAAGACCCGCAAGCGCGTCGGCGAACGCGTGTGGGCCGCCCTCTACCAGCAGAAGCCCCGCCCGCCCGAGGGCGGAGTCTGGTCCCGGGCCTGGATCGACGACAACCGCACATCGGTGGTGGCATTCAGCGGACTGGAGATGGCCCGCATCGTCGTCGCCGTCGACCCCGCCGGCGGCGAGTCCACCGTCTCCGACGAGACCGGCGTCGTCGGCTGCGCCCGCGGCTTCGACGGCCACCTGTACGTCCTCGACGACCAGTCGGGCAGCATGGGCGCGAACGACTGGGGCCTCACCGCCTGCCGCCTCGCGCTGAGCCTGCGGGCGGACGCGATCGTCGTGGAGTCCAACTACGGCGGAGACATGGCCAGGCAGATCGTCCGCCAGGCGTGGGAACAGCTCCAGCGCAGCGGCGAAGCCCGGGGGCTTCTCATGCCGATGGTCCTGGAGGTCACCGCGAAGGTCGGCAAACGGTTGCGGGCCGAGCCCATCGCCCAGCTCTACGAACAGGGCCTCGTCCACCACATCGGCCAACATCCCAAGCTCGAAGACCAGATGGTCACCTGGGTCGCAGGCATGGACTCGCCCGACCGTATGGACGCCGCCGTGCACGCCCTCACAGAACTCGCCGACCCCGACCAGCTCGACACCGGCATCAGCAACCTGAACGACCGCAGACTGAGCGGAAGGCGCTGACGTCGAGATACGGCCCCAGTAGGGAGTACGGCTCGCTCTCTTCTCTTGCGAGAGTCGTTTCCCCGGTTTAAAGAGCCCACAACGCACTGCCTAGTGCGTTACCGTGGCCTAGGCCGGGTGGGGGCAGGGTGTACAAACTCAAATGAAGGACGCTTCGCGCTTGGCCAGTTGAAAGCGCCCGACCGCCCTGCTTGTGAGGCTCAAGCGGCCGGACGCCCGTGTTATCGGTTGAGCCAGAGGTTGCAGATAGCTGCTACTGCGGGCACTACCGGGATGAGGAGAGCGCCGACCGCCTGCCAGCGGTTGGCCCTCCTGCATCCAGAACACTGCTGTTGCCCCTTACGCCGCTGGCGCAGCGTCCGGAGCCTGGCGAGCTGACTCATCCTGCCTCCCGTCGAGAACCGCGCACCAGGGCTGGTGAGCGGATCTCGCACGGAAGAACCGAGCCGAGGGTGCCAGTTGTCGCAGCCTAGCTTTCCGTGGACACGCATGTGCCCAAGTCTGTTGATCCTGTGGATAGTCGAACCGCTGTGGGTGCTCGTTCACCCTGCTACCTTCCCGATCATGGGGAGACAGCGGTGGTGGGCCGTCGGTATCACGAGTGCATCCGTGATCGCGGTGGGTGTGGTTCTGGCAGTGGCCGAACCCGACTTCGTGGACCCGAACGAGGCCCGAGCGGAGCAGACAGCAACCCGAGCCGCAGAGGTGCGGCAGGGTGGTACGGAGTCGGGTCTGTCGCTCCGGGATGAGGCGCTGTTGAAGGGGGTCGCGCCGGCGAAGGCCGTGCCCACGGAGGATCGTTGCCGGGCCAGGTGGGACGGCCTGTCGATGGCGGAGTCGTACGGGGCGGAGAACGTCGACGTGTTCGTTCAGGCCTGTGTAGCCGTGCCGGAAGCACCTTGGCCCAACTGGTGATGGCGGTCGGCGGCTACGCTGATCGGGCAGGCGCGGGGGCGCTGTTGCCCCGGAGGTCCTGGTGCGTATCCGTGACGTCGTCATCGACGCCTGGTCGTGGCTGAACTACAAGCCGACCATGGCCAACCCCCGCAAGCCAGGCGGCAAGTTGGCCGAGTTGGCGTCGTCGTGGGCTCCGGAGGAGGAGATGCGGCGCCTGGCCGCGTACAAGCTCCTCGCGGGGTACGACCAGACGCAGGCCGGTCAGATCGCCGCCGCCACCACGGGTGACGACTCCGCCCTCGACCGGCGGGAGCTTGGCGATGCCCCGAAGCTCATCGACACCGCGTTGCAGTACCTCCTCGGCGCGGAGCAGACCATCGTGGTTCTGGGGGCCGAGCACGCCGACGAGGACAGCCCGCCGCCTGGTGCAGCCGAGGCGGCGACGGTGCAGGAGCGGTTGCGGGAGTGGGCGGAGAAGGAACTGCTGCCGCTGCGGATGCAGCAGACGGAACGCTCCGCCGTACGGTGCGGGGATGCGGTGTACACGCTGGCGTGGGAGCCGTCGAAGGGCCGCGCTCTGCTGCGGTCGTACGCCCCCGGGTTCTACTTCCCCGAGTGGCCCGACGACGGGGAGGACTCGGCCGAGTTCCCCAACCGGGTGCACTTCGCGTGGGAGCTGCCCGAGGACCGGGCGAAGGGACTGAAGGGACGCGTCCGGCGGATCACGTACGAGCTGGGGCCGATCGGTGCGGCGACGAAGCCGGGGCAGACGAAGGACGGGCTGCCGCGCCGGGAGTGGATCTACGGCACCGACGGGGAGCCGGTGCTGATCGTCGGCGACAAGCTCGATGCGGACACCGGCACCGTGACCCGCTCCTACCCGTGGGCGGCGGGGAAGCCGTCGGGGGTGACGTGCTACCTCACCGACGCGGAGTGGCTGCTGGAGGACCTGAAGGGCCCCCACACCGTGTTCAACCTCCCGGAGGAGAAGGCCGCGTACCGGGTGCGGTCCGACGGCGAGGTCCTGGACGGCCTGGACCTGATGGTGGACTTCATCCCCGTGGTCCACATCACCCACAGCATCCCCGAGCCCGGTGAGCACTGGGGAAGGTCGGCGCTCGCGCCGGTCCTCCAGGGCCTCGACGAGCTGGCGGCCACCGACACCGACTCGTCCGCCGCCACGGGGGCGCCGATCCTGTCGGTGTCCGGTGCGCGTACGGGGGTGGACCGGACGACGGGGCAGCCGAAGCCGCTCACGGTGACCGCGGGCTCGGTGTTCCAGCTTGCCGACGGCGGACGCATGGACGCCCTCAACACCGCTCCGCAGTTGGAGGAGCTGCGCAACCTCACCGACCACCTCATCGACCGCGTCGCCGTGAACTCCCGCGTCACGGCGGCCGGTTTGGGCACGCTCGATGCGACGCGCCTGCCGTCAGGCTATGCCCTGCAACTCGCCCTGGGTCCTCTTGATGCGCTCGTGGGGGCGATGCGGCTCGCGCGCGCCCACAAGTACGCGCTGCTGCTGCGCATGGTCTACCGGCTGCACCAGGCCGGGCAGGTGTGGCCGGCGGGTGAGACGCTGCCCGCGCACATCGTGTTCGGGCCGCACACCCCGACCGACCGGGCCGCGATCCTGGAAGAAGTCGTCAAGGCCGTCGGCGGGGGGTGATGTCCCTGGAGACGGGCGTACGGATGCTCATGGACGCGGGCTACCCGGTCGAAGACGTCTCCGAGGAGATCGAACGCATCCAGTCTCGGGCGTTCGATGCCGCCGCCCGCCTCGCCGACGCCACCAACGACGCTGCTGTGGTCCGCGAGTACCTGGGGCTGCCCGAGGCAGACCCGGAAACCCTGGCCGCACCCCTCATTCGCGAACCGGGCGAGCAACCGGGCCCGGATGACGAGGAGGGGGACGACGACGAGCAGCCGCAGCGGTAGAGCTTCGCCCCGAAGGGTGACGCAAGCGGGAACGGGGAACCTCGGTGGGAACGCGGGGCGTGGGAGTGATCATGCTGAGCAACGAGCAGATCATGAGGGCCCTCCCGTCCCCGGGCCTCGTCCACGTCGAGGTGACGGCCGTCGATGAGATCACGGTCCGTACGGCTGCCGAGGCGATCGCCGCCCTGTGGACGTCACCGGGGGTGTCCCAGGTGTGGAGAACGGCAGGAGAGGACGGGGTGCGGGCCCGGGTGTGGGCGGACCTCGTTCCCAGCCCCGCCTCGGACGTCTATTAACGAGTTGGTGCGTGATAGCGGGTGAGGGATCGCGTCAGGCAGCTGGCATGATCCGACTGTGGCGATCATGGTTAACCTCGAAATTTCGTGACGGCTCGTCAGGTCAACTGGTGGGCTGTTGCGCTTTGTTGGGCCGGGTGCGGGCAGGTTGACGG
>BMUX01000047.1 GCA_014650415.1 Streptomyces spiroverticillatus | reverse complement strand
TATCAGACTGTTTCCAGTGCCGATTTCCTCGGTGCTTTCCAGGTTCTTCGCTTTCGCGTTTTCCCTTTCCGGCGGTTCCGACTTTATCAGAAGTTCTGAGTCGGAATTTCCAACCCCCTCCGGTTCGTGCAGACACGCGGACGTGCGCTGCTTCCCGGTGAGGTGGAGCCGTAAACGTACTGGAGCGGGGCGCCCCGATGCAAATCGAGGTGCCCCGCTCCAGGAGATGAGGTAGTGAGACCTCGGTCAGACCTCGACGACGACCGGGAGGATCATCGGGCGGCGGCGGTAGGTGTCGGACACCCACTTGCCCACCGAGCGACGGATGAGCTGCTGGATCTGGTGCGCTTCCATCACTCCGTCGGCCGCCGAGCGAGCGAGGGATTCCTCGATCTTCGGGGTGACGGCGTTGAAGGCGGAGTCGTCGATGCCGGAGCCCCGGGCGTGGAAGGTCGGGCCGCCGACGATCTTGCCGGTGGAGCTGTCGACCACGACGAAGACCGAGATGAAGCCCTCGTCACCGAGGATGCGGCGGTCCTTGAGGTGGGTCTCGGTGACGTCGCCGACCGAGAGGCCGTCGACGTACACGTAACCGGCCTGGACCTTGCCGACGATCTTGGCGCGGCCGTCGATCAGGTCGACGACGACACCGTCCTCGGCGATGACGATGTGGTCCTTGCGGACGCCGGTGAGGGCGCCCAGTTCGGCGTTGGCGCGCAGGTGGCGCCATTCGCCGTGGACCGGCATCAGGTTCTTGGGCTTGCAGATGTTGTAGAAGTACAGCAGCTCGCCGGCCGAGGCGTGGCCGGAGACGTGCACCTTGGCGTTGCCCTTGTGGACGACGTTGGCACCCCAGCGGGTCAGGCCGTTGATGACGCGGTAGACCGCGTTCTCGTTGCCCGGGATGAGGGACGAGGCCAGGATGACCGTGTCGCCGGGGACGATGCGGATCTGGTGGTCGCGGTTGGCCATCCGGGAGAGGGCGGCCATCGGCTCGCCCTGGGAGCCGGTGCAGACGAGCACGACTTCCTCGTCGGGGAGGTCGTCGAGGGTCTTGACGTCGACGACCAGGCCGGCGGGGACGCGCAGGTAGCCGAGGTCGCGGGCGATGCCCATGTTGCGGACCATCGAGCGGCCGACGAAGGCGACGCGGCGGCCGTACTCGTGGGCGGCGTCCAGGATCTGCTGGATGCGGTGCACGTGGCTGGCGAAGCTCGCGACGATGATGCGCTTGTTGGCGCTCGCGAAGACGTTGCGGAGCACGTTGGAGATGTCGCGCTCGGGCGGGACGAAGCCCGGGACCTCGGCGTTCGTGGAGTCCGAGAGGAGGAGGTCGATGCCCTCCTCGCTCAGGCGCGCGAACGCGTGGAGGTCGGTGAGGCGACCGTCCATCGGGAGCTGGTCCATCTTGAAGTCGCCGGTGGCGACGACCATGCCCGCGGGGGTGCGGATGGCGACGGCCAGCGCGTCCGGGATGGAGTGGTTGACCGCGACGAACTCGCAGTCGAAGGGGCCCAGGCCCTCGCGGTCGCCCTCGGCCACCTCGAGGGTGTACGGGCGGATGCGGTGCTCCTGGAGCTTGGCCTCGATCAGGGCGAGGGTCAGCTTGGAGCCGATGAGGGGGATGTCGGGCTTGAGGCGGAGGAGGTAGGGGACGCCTCCGATGTGGTCCTCGTGACCGTGGGTCAGGACGATGCCCTCGATGTCGTCGAGGCGGTCCTTGATCGAGGTGAAGTCGGGCAGGATCAGGTCGATGCCCGGCTGCTCCTCCTCGGGGAAGAGGACGCCGCAGTCGACGATCAGGAGGCGGCCGTCGAATTCGAAGACGGTCATGTTGCGGCCGATCTCACCGAGACCGCCCAGCGGGGTGACGCGCAGGCCGCCCTTGGCCAGCTTCGGGGGGGCGCCGAGTTCGGGGTGCGGATGACTCAAAAGACTCTCCTTACCATGCGCGTCACGGGCTCGTGGGGAGAGTGCGTGGCGCGCATGTCATGACGTGCTCGAAGGGCACGTGTGGGTACGTGGTGGGGGGCGTTAGCCCGGTGGTGCTCGGTCATGCGTATTCAGTTGTGAAGTCTGTGTTCAGAGCTGTACCCCGCCCGCGGCGAGATCGATCTTGAGCTGGTGGGTTTCGTCGGCGGAGAGCTCGACGAGGGGCAGTCGCAGCGGGCCGGCGGGCAGGCCCTGGAGGGCGAGTGCGGCCTTCGTGGTGATGACGCCCTGGGTGCGGAACATGCCGGTGAAGACCGGGAGCAGCTTCTGGTGGAGCTCGGTGGCCTTCTGCACGTCGCCGCCGAGGTGGGCGTCGAGGAGGGCGCGGAGCTCCGGGGTGACGACGTGGCCGACGACGGAGACGAAGCCGCAGGCGCCGACGGAGAGCAGCGGGAGGTTGAGCATGTCGTCGCCGGAGTACCAGGCGAGGCCGGAGCGGGCGATGGCCCAGCTGGCGCGGCCCAGGTCGCCCTTGGCGTCCTTGTTGGCGACGATCCGGGGGTGCTCGGCGAGGCGGACGATCGTCTCGGTGTTGATCGGTACGCCGCTGCGGCCGGGGATGTCGTACAGCATGACCGGGAGCTCGGTGGCGTCCGCGATGGCCGTGAAGTGGCGCAGCAGGCCCTCCTGCGGCGGCTTGTTGTAGTACGGCGTGACCGCGAGGAGGCCGTGGGCGCCGATCTGCTCGGCGGCGCGGGCCAGCTCAAGGCTGTGGTGGGTGTTGTTGGTGCCGACTCCGGCGACGACGTGGGCGCGGTCGCCGACCGCTTCCAGTACAGCCCGTACCAGGTCGTTTTTCTCCGCGTCGCTGGTGGTCGGGGACTCGCCGGTGGTGCCGTTGACGACGAGGCCGTCGTTGCCTGCGTCCACCAGATGGGCGGCGAGCCGCTGAGCGCCGTCGAGGTCGAGTGCGCCGTCCGCCGTGAAGGGCGTGACCATGGCGGTGAGGACCCGCCCGAAGGGGGTCTGCGGAGTGGAGATCGGAGCCATGGGTAACACGCTACTCGCTGCTCAGCGCGGGGTGTCCCCTCGGGGGGACAACGGGGAGGGGACGGATGCCCGGGAATCCCCGGGAAGAGGACACCGGCACTGCCTGCTCGGGGGTTCAAGCAGTGCCGGGTCCGTTTGATCAGCCTAGATGAACTTCTCGAAACGCCGCAATACGGACACCTCGTGCGGCCCATCCGTACATCTGTGCCCGCAGGTCGTCGCGGAGAGGGGCGTCCGTTCCGGGGCGCCGGGACATTCTTTGAGCAATTCGGGGAAATCGGGCACCAAGTGAGACGCTTGTACGTCTGTCTCTGTAGAGGTGCCTGTGGAAGGCATCACAAGGACATCGCAGACACATCCGGATTGATGATTTGAGGAGTGCCACCCATGTTTCGCCGGCGAGAAGCCGTCCCGTTCGCCTTCGTGGCAGAGGCCGACCGCTTCCGCAGTAACGTCGTCCCACCCACCCCCGAACGTCCCAGTGCGAGCCAGCTCCTCGGCCGCTCGCTGATCGGCCTGACCGTGGTCGCCGGGCTCGTCGGTTCACTGCTCTTCGGGCTTCCCGCGCTCGATCCGGGGAACGCGCCGGGCAAGGCCCAGCAGTCCGAGGCCTCCGAAGGGCGTTGATCCTTCCGGACCCCCTGAGGTGGCTCGGCGGGAGCCCTCTCGGTAGCCTCACCGGGCACAGCGAATCGAGCGTGCTTGTGAGTGAGGACCAGTCGTGCCCCTGCCTTTCCTGACGGCCGACCGCGCTTTTGAAGCAGGCGCGGACGACATTGCGCTGCCGTACGACGATCACGACCAGTGGCGGCGGCCGTACCGCCCCGGGCCCTACCGGGTCGGCGCGGCCGCGCTGTTGCTGTTGCTGGCGTCGTTCGTACTGCTGTCGGCGATGATCATCGCCTTCGCCGCCGAAGTGACCGGTGCGCTGATCGTGCTCGGCGTCGGGGCGGTCGTGATCGCCTGTGCGCTGCGCATCCTGCGGCTCGGGGTGTGGGTCAGCCGGGCCGGGCTGCGCCGGGTGGGGTTCTTCAGCACCGTCACGGTGCCGTGGAACCAGACCTCGAACGTACGGACCGTGCAGCAGCCGGTGCGGTGGCTCGGGCTGCCGCGCACGGTGCAGGGTCAGGCGCTGGTGATGGAGCGGCAGGGCGGTTCGCCGCTGCCGCCGCTGCTCACCGACCACAACGCGGACTTCCTGTCGCGGGTGGAGGCGTTCGACCGGGCCGCCGACACGATCGAGGCCTGGGGTGACGAGTACCGGCAGCAGTAAGCGGCACAAGAGCGCACAAGTAAGGGGCGACCTCCCGGAGGTCGCCCCTTACTCATGTGTGCGTTCAGGCCGTGGGCACCGGCTTGCCGTCGTGGAGGGCGATGGCGCGTTGCATGGCCTTGCGGGCGCGCGGGGTGTCCCGGGCGTCCTGGTAGGCGATGGCCAGGCGGAACCAGCAGCGCCAGTCGCCCGGGGAGTCCTCGGTCTCCGCGCGGCGCTTGGCGAACACCTCGTCGGCGGAGTCCCGGTCGATGCGGCCGGACGGGGTGCGCCGCAACTCGTCGACGGGCAGGGCCCCTTCGGAGTCCAGGAGCGCGGCCAGCTTGTTGGCCTTCCGTACGAACTGGGTGTTCTTCCAGAGGAACCAGACGCCGATGAGCGGGATGATCAGCGCGGCGAGGCCGAGGCCGATGCCGAGCGGGGTGCCCAGCTGCATTATGGCGACGGCACGGCCGCCGACCAGGACGAAGAAGACGACCAGGACGGCTGCCGTGAGGAAGTAGGTGATCTTTGCGCGCATGGCTGGGTGCCGTCAGTTCAGGTCGAGGAAGTGTTCCAGGCCGAAGGTGAGGCCGGGGGTGCTCACCACGCGGCGGGTGCCGAGCAGGATGCCCGGCATGAAGCTGCTGTGGTGGAGCGAGTCGTGGCGGATGGTGAGGGTCTCGCCCTCGCCGCCCAGGAGGACTTCCTGGTGGGCCAGGAGGCCGCGCAGGCGGACCGAGTGGACCGGGACGCCGTCGACGTCCGCGCCGCGGGCTCCGTCCAGGGCGGTCGAGGTGGCGTCCGGCATCGCGGGGCTGCCCGCCTCGGCGCGGGCGGCTGCGATCAGCTGGGCGGTGCGGGCGGCCGTGCCGGAGGGGGCGTCGGCCTTGTTGGGGTGGTGCAGCTCGATGACCTCGACCGACTCGAAGTGCGGCGCGGCGATCTGCGCGAACTTCATGGTCAGGACGGCCCCGATGGAGAAGTTCGGGGCGATCAGGACGCCGGTCGAGGGGGATGCGTCGAGCCAGGAGTTCAGCTGCGCGAGGCGGTCGTCGGTCCAGCCGGTGGTGCCGACGACGGCGTGCATTCCGTTGCGTACACAGAATTCGAGGTTGCCCATCACCGAGTCGGGGTGGGTCAGGTCGATGACGACCTGGGCGCCGGATTCCTTGAGGGTCTCCAGCGAGTCGTCCCGGTCGAGGGCGGCGACCAGGTCCAGGTCCTCGGCGGCCTCGACGGACCGGGCCGCTTCGGAGCCGATGCGGCCCTTGGCACCGAGGACCGCCACGCGCAGCTTGCTCATTGCTTCTTCCTTAAACGCCGTGAAGGGTGGTTACGCGACCGCTTCGTCGAGGCGGGCGGCCTGCTTGTCCTTGAGCGGACCGATCACCGAGAGGGACGGCCGCTGTCCCAGGATGTCGCGGGCGACTTCCCTGACCTCGTCCGGGGTGACCTCGGAGATGCGGGTGAGCATGTCGGTGACCGACATGTGCTCGCCCCAGGCGAGTTCGCTCTTGCCGATACGGTTCATGATCGCGCCGGTGTCCTCGAGTCCGAGGACCGTGGAGCCGGAGAGCTGGCCGACCGCGCGGCGGATCTCGTCGTCGGTGAGGCCGTCGGCCGCCACCTTGTCGAGTTCGTCGCGGCAGATCTTCAGCACGTCGTGGACCTGGCTCGGGCGGCAGCCCGCGTACACGCCGAAGAGGCCGCAGTCGGCGAAGCCCGAGGTGTACGAGTACACGCTGTAGGCCAGGCCGCGCTTCTCGCGGACCTCCTGGAAGAGGCGCGAGGACATGCCGCCGCCCAGCGCCGTGTTGAGGACGCCCAGCGCCCAGCGGCGCTCGTCGTTGCGGGCGAGGCCCGGCATGCCGAGGACGACGTGGGCCTGTTCGGTCTTGCGGTTCAGGAGCTCGACGCGGCCGGAGGTCCGGAGCGTACGGGCGCCTGCGCGCGGGGCGACCGGGGTGGCGTCGGGGCGGCCGAGGGCGCCGGCCTGCTCGAAGGCCTTGCGGACCTGGCGTACGACCTTGGCGTGGTCGACGTTGCCCGCGGCTGCGACCACCAGGTGGGTGGGGTCGTAGTGCTTCTTGTAGAAGCGGCGGATGCGGTCGGCCTGGAGCGCGTTGATGGTGTCGACGGTGCCCAGGACCGGGCGGCCGAGGGGGGTGTCGCCGAGCATGGTGTGCGCGAACAGGTCGTGCACGCAGTCGCCCGGGTCGTCCTCGGTCATCGCGATCTCTTCGAGGATGACTCCCCGCTCGGCGTCGACGTCCTCCTGGCGGATCAGCGAGCCGGTCAGCATGTCGCAGACCGTGTCGATGGCCAGGGGGAGGTCGGTGTCGAGGACGCGGGCGTAGTAGCAGGTGTACTCCTTCGCCGTGAAGGCGTTCATCTCGCCGCCGACCGCGTCGATGGCGGAGGAGATGTCGAGGGCGCTGCGCTTGCTGGTGCCCTTGAAGAGGAGGTGTTCGAGGTAGTGCGTCGCGCCGTTCAGGGACGGGGTCTCGTCGCGGGAGCCGACGTTGACCCAGATGCCGAAGGTGGCGGAGCGGACGGAGGGGAGGGTTTCGGTGACGATGCGCAGGCCGCCGGGGAGGGTGGTCCTGCGGACCGTACCGATGCCGTTCTCGCCCTTGAGAAGCGTTTGGGTACGGGCGACGGCCCGCCCCTCCGAGGAGGTGCGGGCCGTCGTCACGGAACTACGGGACGTCACTTTTAGGCGTCGTCCTTCTTCTCTTCGTTCTCTTCACCCTCGATGACCGGGATCAGGGAGAGCTTGCCGCGGGAGTCGATCTCGGCGATCTCGACCTGCACCTTGGTGCCGACCGCGAGCACGTCCTCGACGTTCTCCACGCGCTTGCCGCCGGCGAGCTTGCGGATCTGCGAGATGTGCAGCAGACCGTCCTTGCCCGGCATGAGCGACACGAACGCACCGAAGGTGGTGGTCTTGACGACCGTACCCAGGTAGCGCTCGCCGACCTCCGGCATGGTCGGGTTGGCGATGCCGTTGATCGTGGCGCGGGCGGCCTCGGCGGCCGGACCGTCGGCGGCACCGATGTAGATGGTGCCGTCGTCCTCGATCGTGATGTCGGCGCCGGTGTCCTCCTGGATCTGGTTGATCATCTTGCCCTTGGGGCCGATGACCTCACCGATCTTGTCCACCGGGATCTTGACGGTGATGATGCGCGGCGCGTTCGGGGACATCTCGTCCGGGACGTCGATGGCCTCGTTCATCACGTCGAGGATGTGCAGACGCGCGTCACGGGCCTGCTTCAGCGCGGCGGCCAGGACCGAGGCGGGGATGCCGTCGAGCTTGGTGTCGAGCTGGAGGGCGGTGACGAAGGTCTTCGTACCGGCGACCTTGAAGTCCATGTCGCCGAACGCGTCCTCGGCGCCGAGGATGTCGGTCAGCGCGACGTAGTGCGTCTTGCCGTCGATCTCCTCGGAGATGAGGCCCATGGCGATACCGGCGACGGGGGCCTTGAGCGGCACACCGGCGTTCAGCAGCGACATGGTGGAGGCGCAGACCGAGCCCATCGAGGTGGAGCCGTTGGAGCCCAGCGCCTCGGAGACCTGGCGGATCGCGTAGGGGAACTCCTCGCGCGTCGGCAGGACCGGCACGATCGCGCGCTCGGCGAGCGCGCCGTGGCCGATCTCGCGGCGCTTCGGGGAGCCGACGCGGCCCGTCTCGCCGACGGAGTACGGCGGGAAGTTGTAGTTGTGCATGTAGCGCTTGCGGGTCACCGGGGAGAGGGTGTCCAGCATCTGCTCCATGCGCAGCATGTTGAGGGTGGTGACGCCCAGGATCTGGGTCTCGCCACGCTCGAACAGGGCGGAGCCGTGCACGCGCGGGATGGCCTCGACCTCGGCGGCGAGGGTACGGATGTCCGTGATCCCGCGGCCGTCGATGCGGACCTTGTCCTTGATGATGCGCTCGCGGACCAGCTTCTTGGTCAGCGCGCGGTACGCACCCGAGATCTCCTTCTCGCGGCCCTCGAAGGCCGGGAGCAGCTTCTCGGCGGCGATGTCCTTGACGCGGTCCAGCTCGGCCTCGCGCTCCTGCTTGCCGGCGATGGTGAGCGCCTGGGCGAGCTCCGACTTGACGGCCTTGGTGAGGGCCTCCAGGACGTCGTCCTGGTAGTCGAGGAAGACCGGGAACTCGCCGGTGGGCTTGGCAGCCTTGGCGGCGAGGTCCGACTGGGCCTTGCAGAGGTTCTTGATGAACGGCTTCGCGGCCTCGAGACCGGCGGCGACGACCTCTTCGGTCGGGGCCTCGGCGCCGTCCTTGACGAGCTGGATGGTCTTCTCGGTGGCCTCGGCCTCGACCATCATGATCGCGACGTCGCCGTCCTCCAGGACGCGACCGGCGACGACCATGTCGAAGACGGCGTCCTCGAGCTCGGTGTGCGTCGGGAACGCGACCCACTGGCCCTTGATCAGGGCGACGCGGGTGGCGCCGATCGGGCCGGAGAAGGGCAGGCCCGCCAGGATCGTGGAGCAGGACGCGGCGTTGATGGCCACCACGTCGTACAGGTGGTCGGGGTTGAGCGCCATGATCGTCTCGACGATCTGGATCTCGTTGCGCAGGCCCTTCTTGAAGGAGGGGCGCAGCGGCCGGTCGATCAGGCGGCAGGTGAGGATCGCGTCCTCGGAGGGCCGGCCCTCACGGCGGAAGAAGCTGCCGGGGATCTTGCCGGCGGCGTACATGCGCTCTTCGACGTCCACCGTGAGGGGGAAGAAGTCGAGCTGGTCCTTGGGGCGCTTCGAGGCGGTCGTGGCCGACATCACCATGGTGTCGTCGTCCAGGTACGCGACGGCGGAGCCGGCGGCCTGCTTGGCCAGGCGGCCCGTCTCGAAGCGGATGGTGCGGGTGCCGAAGGTGCCGTTGTCGATGACGGCCTCGGCGTAGTGGGTCTCGTTCTCCACTAGCGTTTTCTCCTCGTCTTCGTCTCCTGCGCCCGTGTGGCGAGGGACGGTGGGCGAGAAGGGCGCGCTCCGTGGTGCGGGCCGGTCTTCGATCGAAGCACCCGGGGTCATGTTTCTCCGGGGGCCACTACCGAGGACCGGCGGGCTGGGCTGCGCCGCTTCTCGCTGCTTCTTTGTGTTTCGTTCGTCGTACGGTGCTGCGCTCGGCAGCGGTGCCGCATTCGCAGCGGTTGGTGCTGCGTTCGCAGCGGTTACTGCGGGGGTTCGCATACCAGCCTAAGTGGCGACCGGTATGTCGTGCACGTACAAGCTCTGTACGTACGGCAAAGGGAGCGGCCCCAGTAGGCGGGAACCGCTCCCTTCGTGGCGTCTTACTTGGCGCCGCCGGCCGCACCGCGGCGGATGCCGAGGCGGTCGACCAGCGCACGGAAGCGCTGGATGTCCTTCTTGGCGAGGTACTGGAGCAGGCGACGACGCTGGCCGACCAGGATCAGCAGACCCCGGCGGGAGTGGTGGTCGTGCTTGTGCGTCTTCAGGTGCTCGGTCAGGTCCGAGATACGACGGGAAAGCATGGCGACCTGGACCTCGGGGGAGCCCGTGTCGCCCTCCTTCTGGCCGAACTCGGACATGATCTGCTTCTTTACAGCGGCGTCGAGAGCCATGCGTACTCCTCGTGAGTGAAGTGACTGCCACCGAGTGCCCCTGGTCTTGGTCTCAGGGGAGCTTCCGTTACTCGGGAGGCGGGGATCCGCTGGGCGCAGCCCCCAGAGCTCCGGGGAGACTCCGACGGGCGCGTACACAAACGGCCGTAGGTCAGAGTACCAGGCGGTTTGTGCGGGCCTTGCCAGGTTTACCTGGGGCCCAGGCCCCGCAGGGTGCGGTACGCGTCGAAGACGGCCAGGCACAGGGGTACGAGGGTCAGCAGCACGCATCCCTCGGCCAGCTCCAGGAAGCGGCCCCAGAACGGGGTGACGCCCTTCTTGGGGACGACCAGCGCGACGGCGGTCAGGATCGCAGCGGCGGTGGCGGTGACCGCCGATACGACGATCGTACGCAGGTCCAGTGCGGCGGCACTGGTGTGCGGCGGGTTCAGGGCGAGGCCGAGCCCGAGCAGGAGCAGGGCGGCGAGGCCCGCGCCGAGGGTGCAGGCGGCCTGGGCGGTGTGGCGGAAGAGGTGGGCACGCAGGAGGAAGGCGACGCCGAGGGCCAGGGCGAGGAGCTGGGCGCTGAGTCCGCCGGAGAAGCCGAGGACGGCGGCGCAGGCCGTGGCGGTGAGGGCGCAGCCGCCGATGAGTGCGGTGAGGAGCTGGTGGGCACGGTGGGTGCGGCGGGCGAGGTCGGTGGGGGTGGTGGGGTCGGTGGGGCCTGTGTCGTCGGTTTCGGGGGTGGTGGCGGTACGGGGCGGGGCGAAGCCCACGGGGAGGTGCGCGAAGCGGGCGGCGAGGCCGGGGAGGCAGGCGAGGGCACCGACCAGGAGGGGGACGCCGAGGGCGGCGGTGCGGGCGGGGGTGAGGCCGGCGAGGGTGCCGGTGAAGGTGAGCAGCAGGCCGGTGGCGGCGGCGGTCGCGGTGGCGAGGAAGGGGGTGTCGGCGGGGCCGGCTCCTTCTCCTTGTGCGGGTCCTGCCGGGGTGCGGGTGGCCAGGGTCAGCAGTACGGAGGCGAGGAGGACGGCGGCGCAGGCCAGGAGGGTCTGGAGGCGGCCGGAGTCTCCGCCGAGGGCGGTGGCGGCGAGTGCGGCGTGCGCGAGGGCGGGGAGGCCGAGGGCGAGGGCGGCGGCCTGGTCCTCGTACACCCGGGTGCGTACGGCGGCGAGGGCGAGGAGGAGGACGGCGGTGACCGTGGCGAGGACGGTGGGCAGGCTGCGGCCGGGGTCGGCCCTCCAGAGGGCGAAGGCGAGGAGGGTGAGGAGCGAGGAGGCGGCGAACAGGCCTGCCGTGCGGGTGAGTTGATCGCTCCAGAGGGTGCGGTCGCGGGCGACGGCGGAGGCGACCTCGTCGCAGACGTCGTCGAAGACGGGTGGGGCGAGGGACTCGGCGAAGGGGCGCAGGGCGAGGATCTCGCCGTCGAGGACGCGTTGGGCGGCGAGGGTGCGGGAGGGGTCGAGGGCGGTGCCGTCACGGCGGAGGAGGCGGTGGCCGACGGGGGCGAAGGGGGTGGGGCGGAGGCCGGAGAGGCGGAGGAGCTCGGGGAGGAGGTCGGCGAGGGGGAGGTCGGCGGGGAGGGCGAGGTCGATGCGGGTGTCGGGGGTGGTGAGGGTGAGGCGGCGGAGGGGGGTTGGGGGGTGGGGGTGGCCGGGCGCGGGCGGGGCGGGTT
>BMUX01000046.1 GCA_014650415.1 Streptomyces spiroverticillatus | reverse complement strand
CCGGCGGGGCGGCGCCCACCGAGAGGAGCGCGAGGGCAGCAGCGCCGAGGCCGCACAGGGCAGAACCGAGTCGTCGTCTCATGCGCCCCGTCTACCACTGGGGGACTGCCGGCGAAACCCCGCGACGCCCTCCCGTACGACGCCCTACAGTCGGCGCGTGAACCACTCCCACTGCGCCCACTGCGGGGCGCCCTACGCGGACACCTCCGCCTGGCCGCGCACCTGCGCCGCCTGCGGCGAGACGGCCTACCGGAACCCGCTGCCGGTGGCGGTGGCCCTTCTTCCCGTCCGTTCCGAGGCCGGCACCGGACTCGTCGTCATCACCCGCACCATCGACCCGGGGCGCGGCGGGGTGGCCCTCCCGGGGGGCTTCATCGACCACGGCGAGGACTGGCGGACGGCAGTCGTCCGCGAACTCCGCGAGGAGACCGGCATCGTGGCCCCCGCCTCGGACGTCCGGCTCGCCGACGCCCTCAGCTCCACCACCGACCACCTCCTCCTCTTCGGCCTCCTCCCCACCGTCGACATCGCAGAACTCCCGCCCCCGACCCCCACCGCCGAAACCACCGGCTGGCACGTCCTCCCCGCCTCGGCCCCCCTCACCTTCCCGCTCCACACCCAGGCGGCCCACGCCTGGTTCACGGGCCAGTACGACCACGTACACCTTCCCTGACTCCTCGTGACCACCGGCCCGGCAACCGTGAGGAACCGCCTCACCCCACCCCCCTCACCCGCACCGGGATTTCCACCTCTCCACCCCCCTCCCGCTCCACCCCAACCACCCCTTCCCGCACCCACGACACAAACCGCTCCACCCTCGGCTCCCCCCACCCCTCACCCACATCCCGCACCAACACCCCACCCCCGGTCCGCCCCGCCCCCGGTGCCCACACCTCCAGCTCCACCCCGCCCCCAGCACCCCGTACGGGAATCACCGCCCCACCGCGCGCCAACACCGCAATCCGCGCGGAACCACCAGCTCCGCCCCCACCGACCCCCGGCGCATCCACCATCACCTGCCCCGGCCCCTCAAACCCCTCCCCACTCACCACGTCGTACCACCGCCCCCGCGGCAACCGCACCGCCCTCCGCCCCACCCCCGGCTCCAACACCGGCGCCACCAACAGCGCGTCTCCCAGCAGGAACGCGTCCTCGCAGTCCCTCAATGCCCGATCCCCAGGCGCCCCCCACCACACCGGCCGCACATACGGCGCCCCGGTGAGCCGCGCCAGATGCGCCAGCGTCACGAAGTACGGCCCGAGCCGCTCCCGTTCCTTCAGCGCCGCCCGCGCGCCCTCCAGCACCTGCGGCCCGAACTCCCACGGCTCCCGGCGCCCCGCATCGATCGCCGAGTGCGTCCGGAACAGCGGCAGATACGCCCCCAACTGGAACCACCGCAGATACAGCTCCGCATCCGGCCGCCCGTCGAACCCGCCCACGTCCGGCCCCGAATAGGGCACCCCGCACAACCCCAGCCCCAGCACCAGCGACAGCGACGCCCGCAGCCCCGCCCACCCGCTGCTCACATCCCCCGACCACGTCCCCCCGTACCGCTGCATCCCCGCCCACCCGGACCGCGAGAACAGGAACGGCCGCTCCTCGGGCCGCAACCGCTGCAGCCCCTTGTACCCGGCCCGCGCCATCCCCAGCGCATACACGTTGTGCGCCTCCCGGTGATCCCCGCCCCGGCCCTCCAACGCATGCCGCGCCGACAACGGCAGCGTGGACTCCCCGAACGGCGAGAACACAACCGGCTCGTTCATGTCGTGCCACACCCCGGAAAATCCCTGCGCCAGCCGCTCCTCGTACAACTCCCCCCACCATTCCCGCACACCCGGATCCGTGAAGTCCGGAAACGCGCACTCCCCGGGCCACACCTCCCCGCGCACCTCCCGCCCCCGCGCGTCCTTCACGAACGCCCCGGCCGCGACCCCGGCGTCGTACACGGCATTCCCCGGCTCGGCCGCGACCGCCGGATCCACGATCGACACCAGCCGCACCCCGTCCTCCCGCAACTCCCGTGCCAGCCCCGGAAGATCGGGAAACGCCGCCCGGTCCACGGTGAACACCCGATGCCGGTCGTAGTGATCGATGTCCAGGTGTACGGCGGCCAACGGCAGCCCCCGCTCCCGGTACCCGGCGACCACGCGCCGCACCTCGGCCGCGCTCCCGAACCCCCACCGCGCGTGCTGCGGCCCGAGCGCCCAGGCCGGGGGCAACGCGGGCCGCCCGGTGAGCGCGGTCCACCCGTGCAGCACCCGCGCGGGCGTCCCCACCACGACCCAGCACCGCAACGGCCCACCCGACATGCGCACTTCACTGCACCCGGCCCGGTCGTGCCCGGAACCCCCTCCTTCCTCGCCCTCCCGCAGTACCACCTCGCCCTCCCACGAGTTGTCGTAGAACGCCAGATGCGCCCCCGCATCCGCCACCACGAACTGCACGGGCATCGTCAAGTACAGCGGATCGGCCCCCGGCCCGAACCGCCCACCGGGATCGCTGTTCCACAGCCGGTACACCCCGTCCCGCAGCCTCGGCCCCCCGCTTCTCCCCCCAAGCCCGAAAAACCTCGCATCCGCACCCACCTCCGCCCTCTGCACCCACCTCCGGCCACCCACCCGCACCCCTCTCCACCGCCACAACAAGCCCCTCGGCCATCCCCCTCCCACCCCAGCCCCCGTGGCGGCCATCCCTCCCGCCCCCTTGGGCTCCGCCCCTTCCTGCCGAGCCCCCTTGGGCGACGGGGCCGCCCCAAGGGGGCGGAACCGGCGGGCAAGGGGGTGGCCCACCCGACGCCGGGCCACCCCGGCCCCGCCCCCTGCCCGCACCTCAGACACCGGCCCACCCCCAACGCCCTCCGGCCCGCCCCCGGCCCCCGCACCCCCCTCCCACCACCTCGGCGCCAACTCCCTCCGCAGCCTCACCCCACCCGGCGTCCGCACCTCAATCGCCCCATCCCTCCCCACCGCCACCGTCACCCGCTCCGACACCACCCGCCACCCACCCCCGGTGTCCGGCTCCAGCACCACCCGCACATCCGGATCAGGACACAACCCCGCCAAGGCATACGACGGCTCCGGCTCCGCCCCGTCCCACCCCCAGAACACAGCCCCACCCGCCGCCACCAGAATCCGCAGCTCCGACCGCTCGAACCGGACCACCCCGCCCCCCGGCAATGCCCGCGCCCCCAGCGCGACCCCCGGCACCCGTGCCCGCTCCGCCCCGGACCCCGGCAACGCCCACGCATCCACCCGCCTCGCCCGCCACGCGTGCCGCAGGGCCCGCAGCCCCCGCGCCGAACCGATCATCCGTACCGAGCGCATCAGGTCACGACCGTCCATGCCCCACACCCTCCCACCGGCCGACAGCCTTCCGGGCCCCGTTCAACTCCCGTTCACCTGCACCACCTTCCCCACGCCCACCGCCGGCCGACCACCCATGAGCCACCGCACCCACCCTGGTGCGGAAGTCGATCACATGGCATCGTCCCCACCGGGTCCCCACCGACCCCACTGGACCGACTGCCCAGCCCACCCGCAGCAGAGCAGAACCGCAGAACCCGGGAGCCACCCATGACCTCAGCGACGCCCACCGCCTCCCAGCCCGAGCCCCTCTGGCAGCCGGGCCCCGACCGCATCGCCGAGGCGGCGGTCACCCGCTTCCAGGCCTGGGCCGCCGAGCACCACGGAGCCCCCGCCACCGGCGGCTACGATGCCCTGCACCGCTGGTCGGTCACCGAGCTCGACACGTTCTGGAAGGCCGTAGCCGACTGGTTCGACATCCGCTTCTCCACCCCGTACGACACGGTGATCGGCGACCGCACCATGCCCGGCGCCCAGTGGTTCCCCGGCGCCACGCTCAATTACGCCGAGCACGCCCTGCGCACCGCCGAGGACCCGGCCCGCGCGGACGAGCCCGCCCTGCTGCACGTCGACGAGTCCCAGAACCCCCAGCCCGTCACCTGGTCCGAGCTCCGCCGCCAGGTCGGCTCCCTGGCCGCCGAACTCCGCGCCCTCGGCGTCCGCCCCGGCGACCGCGTCAGCGGCTACCTCCCCAACATTCCCCAAGCCGTCACCGCCCTCCTCGCCACCGCCGCCGTCGGCGCCGTCTGGACCTCCTGCGCCCCCGACTTCGGCGCCCGCAGCGTCCTCGACCGCTTCCAGCAGGTCGAACCCGTCGTCCTCTTCGCCGTCGACGGCTACCGCTACGGCGGCAAGACCCACGACCGCACCGAAACCGTCGCCGAACTCCGCCGCGAACTGCCCACCCTCCGCGCGGTCGTCCACATCCCCCTGCTCGACACCCCTGCCCCCTCCGGCACTCTCGCGTGGTCTTCCCTCACTGAGAGTGACAACGAGCCGGTCTTCGAGCAAGTTCCCTTCGACCACCCCCTTTGGGTTCTCTATTCCTCCGGCACCACCGGACTCCCCAAGGCGATCGTCCAGTCGCAGGGCGGCATCCTGCTCGAACACTTCAAGCAGCTCGGCCTGCACTGCGACCTCGGCCCCGACGACCGCTTCTTCTGGTACACCTCCACCGGCTGGATGATGTGGAACTTCCTCGTCTCCGGCCTGCTGACGGGCACCACGATCGTCCTGTACGACGGCAGCCCCGGCTTCCCGGACACGGGCGCCCAGTGGGCCATCGCCGAAAAGACCGGCGCCACCCTCTTCGGCACCTCCGCCGCCTACGTCATGGCCTGCCGCAAGGCCGGCGTCCACCCGGCCGCCGACCACGACCTCTCCCGCGTCAAGTGCGTCGCCACCACCGGCTCCCCGCTCCCGCCCGACGGCTTCCGCTGGCTCCACGACGAATTCGCCGACGCGGGCCACGACCTGTGGATCGCCTCCGTCAGCGGCGGCACCGACGTCTGCAGCTGCTTCGCCGGAGCCGTTCCCACCCTCCCGGTGCACATCGGTGAACTCCAGGCCGCCTGCCTCGGCACCGACCTTCAGTCCTGGGACCCCCAGGGCAAGCCCCTCACCGGCGAAGTCGGAGAACTCGTCGTCACCAACCCCATGCCGTCCATGCCGATCCGCTTCTGGAACGACCCCGACGGCTCCCGCTACCACGACAGCTACTTCGACACCTACCCCGGCGTCTGGCGGCACGGCGACTGGATCACCATCACCGACCACCACTCCGTGATCATCCACGGCCGCTCCGACTCCACCCTCAACCGCGGCGGCGTCCGCATGGGCTCCGCCGACATCTACGAGGCCGTCGAACGCCTCCCGGAGATCCGCGAATCCCTCGTCATCGGCCTGGAAGAGCCCGACGGCGGCTACTGGATGCCCCTCTTCGTCCACCTCGCCGAAGGCGCCGTCCTCGACGAAGACCTCCTCACCCGCATCAAGACCACCATCCGCACCTCGCTCTCCCCCCGCCACGTTCCCGACGAGGTCATCCAGGTCCCCGCCATCCCGCACACCCTCACCGGCAAGCGCATCGAGGTCCCCGTCAAGCGCCTCCTCGGCGGCACCCCCCTCGCCAAGGCGGTCAACCCCGGCTCGGTCGACAACATCGAGCTCCTCCACTTCTACGAGGACCTCGCCCGCACCCGCCGCTGACCGCCCGCACCGGGCTCACCCCCCGTACGTGGCCTCGGACTCGCCCAGCACCTCCGCGAAGTCCGAGGCCAGCCGTACGGCATCCGCCACCTCCAGCCCCGCCGTCGTGATCCGCACCCCCGGCCCGGACGCGATCCGGAACCGCGCCCCCGCCGCCACCCACCACCCGTACGACCGCAGCCCGTTCACCACCGCCGACTCGTCCCGCACGGGCACCCACACACTCAGCCCGCTGCCCCCCTGAGCCGCGATCCCGCGCCGTCCCAGCTCCTCCACCAGCGCCTCGCGCCTTTTCGTGTACGTCTCCTGGGCCCGCCCCACCAAGGCGCGCGTCCCGGCATCCGTCATCAGCCTCAACACCGTCTCCTGCAGCACATGGCTCACCCACCCCGACGTGAGCAGCATCCGCCCGTCGTGCCGCGCCAGCGTCTTCGCGTCGCACGCCAGCGCCGCCCACCGCAGGTCGATGCCCAGATGCTTGGAGACCGTACGCACATGGGCCCAGCGGGGGAGTCCGCCGGACGCCAGCGAGTGCAGTGCCACCCCGGAGACGTCCGCGTTGTGGTCGTCCTCCACCACCAGCACGTCCGGGAAGTCCCGCAGCACCGCCAGAAGTTCCCCGCGCCGCGCCGCCGAGAACCACCCGCTCCCCGGACTCTGCGCCCGAGGACTGCACACCACCGCCCGCACCCCGGCCCGCAGCGCCGCCCGCAGCGGCTCCGCCCGCATCCCCTCCATGTCCACGGCGACCGGCACCGCCCGCAGCCCCAGCGCCGGCACCAGATCCAGCAGGTGATGGAACCCGGGATCCTCCACCGCCACCGCGTCCCCCGGCTTCAACTCCGCCGACAGCAGCCGCGAGATGCAGTCCAGCGCCCCGTGCGCGAACGTCACGTGCTCATCCGGCACCCCGTCCCGCGCACACCACTCCCGCGCCACCACCTCCAGCTCCGCCAGCCGCGGCGACGCCCGGTGCGACCCGCTGACCGGCTCCACCCGGGCAGGCGGCAGCAGTAGGGGCAGGAACGCCGGATCCGGATGCCCGCCCGCCAGGTCCCGCACCCCCGCGGGCACCCTGGGCGGCCGCCGCGACCCCACCGCCGGCGCCTCCGCCACCACGGTCCCGCCGCGCCCGCGCGTCACGACGATCCCGCGCCCGCGCAGCTCCTTGTACGCCGTCGCCACCGTCCCGGGACTGACTCCCAGGTCCTCGGCGAGCCGCCGCACCGGAGGCAGCGCGTCCCCCGGCGCCAACGCGCCCTCCGCCACGCCCCGTTCAACGGACGCGGAAATCCCCTTGGCGGACGTACCATTGATCGAATATTGTGCTGCCACGTAACACACTATGTATCAATACAAAAAAGAACGCAAGGGGGAACGGTGCCACAGATCGACCGCACCGCATGGCAGGACCGCATCCCGGGAGGCCGCGACGGTCGCCGCCTGCTCGCCGTCTCACTTGTCGACAAGACGGGCTCCGGTCTCTGGGCGGGCACCGCCGCCCTCTACTTCACCTACGTCGCAGGCCTCTCGGTCGCCCAAGTCGGCCTCCTCCTCGCGATATCCGCCGGCGTCGGCATCGCGGGCGCGCCCCTCGCAGGCCGCCTGGCGGACCGTTTCCCCGTCACCCACGTCCTCGTCGCCACCCAGCTCCTGCGCGCCGTCGGCTCCGCCGCCCTCCTGCTCACCGACGACTTCGCCCTGCTGGTCGCCTTCGCCGCCGCCACCAGCCTCGGCGACCGCGCCACCAGCGTCCTCACCAAGCTCTTCGCCGCCCGCATCTCCGGCCCCCACCGCGTCCGCTTCCAAGCGGTCAACCGCACCGTCGTCAACATCGGCTTCGCGGTCGGCGGCCTCGCCGCCGCAGGCGCCCTGGCCATCGGCAGCACCACCGCCTACCAGGCCCTGGTCGTCGGCAACGCCCTCTCCAGCCTTCTCGCCGCCGCGATCGTCACCCGCTGCACCGAACCCGCCCACCCCTCCCGCGTCATCACCACCTCCGACACCGAAAAGCCGGCCCCCACCCCCCGCTCCAACCCCTGGCGCGACCGCACCTACCTCCTCTACACCGCCACCGAAGCCGTCCTCTTCCTCGACGACGTGATCTTCTCCGTGGGCCTCCCGCTCTGGATCGTCCACGCCACCGACGCCCCGCACGGCCTCGCCCCGCTGCTCTTGGTCCTCAACAACGTGCTGGTCGTCGCCTTCCAGGTACCCATGGCCAAGCTCGCCCCGACCACCCGGGCCGCCCACCGACTCCTCCTCCCGCTCGCCGGAGCCTTCGTGATCGGCACCGCCGCCCTCGCCGCCTCCGCCGCCGGGGGAACCTGGACCGCCGTCGCCGCCCTGGTCGTGGCCGCCGCCGCCCTCACCTGCGCGGAAATGCTCCACGCGACCCTCTCCTGGGAACTCTCCGTAGTCCTCGCCGCTGACGACGCCCAAGGCGCCTACCTCGGCGTCCACGGACTGGCCGTCTCCGTCCAGCGCAGCGCCGGCCCGCTCGTCGTCTCCGCGGCCATCGCCGCAGGTCCGCCCGGTTGGCTCGGCCTGGGCGCGATCCTCACCGCCACCGCCCTCGCCCAGTACAGCCTGACCCGCGACCACCTCACCGAACCGGCGTTGTCAGACCCCCCGGTTACTGTGAGTGAGCAATGATCGACCGCGCTCAGGGGGAGCAATGGAGTACGCCAAGAACCAGAACCGCACCACCAGGTCCACGCGGACCAACCGATCCACCCGCCGCACACTGCGCCGCGAAGTCCCCAGCACCGTAGGCCTGTTGGCCGACCCGGAGGACTTCGAAGCCATGCGCGCCTACCGCACCTTCACCTTCGACAACCACAGGGCCTACCTCCAGCAGGTCGACCACCTGCTCAAAACCCTGTCCGCCGAAGGCCTCCACACCAGCGTCGCCCTCTTCGACCCGGAAGAATTCGAAGAGTTCTGTACGTCGACGGGCCTCGACCCCGACCGCCCGGAGACCCGCGCCCGCTTCACCGCGCACGTCGCCGCCCGCGGCACCTGCGTTCCCTACACGGGCGAGCCCCTCGACCAGCTCATCCACGTGCTCGTGGACGAAGCGGTCCGCCAGGCCACGTGGGACTGCGCAACCCTCCTCCTGTCCGACCTCGGCAACTGCGCGGGCTGCGGCGAGGACATCGGCAAGGAGGCGTTCGAGCGCTCGTCGCACCTCCTGGTCGCCCTGCTCAAGGGTGCCGGACGCGGCATCCACCACCTGGTGTGCAGCGTCCCCGCCGAGAGCGAGCAACTGCTCTCCGTCCTGCACGCGGAGGCCGGCGCGGACGGCGTCCCCGAACTCAACGACGACGAAGGCGCCGAGTTCGTGACCGTCCTCGCCGCCGGCATCGCCCTGGAGAGCCCCGGGGGAGTGGTCCTGCGCACGACCCGCGAAGGACAGCCGGACCGGGTGCACGGCTGGAGACTCGACCGAGGCGGCCTGACCGCCCTGACCGAGGCCGAAGTCTTCAACGCCTACTGCACGGACGCCGAGACGGGCGAACCCGTCTCCCCGGAATCCGGCGTCGAATACTGCGCCGGATTCGTCCTGGACGACCCCGGCACCGGGCACCACTAGAAAAAGCCCGTGGGGCCACCGGTTCGCACCGGCAGCCCCACGGGCCTCCAACTCAACCGCGCTGTCGGGTCACTCCCCGGACAGCACCGCCTGCGCGGCCACACGGGCCTCCTCGGCGGTGTCCACGGCACGCGCCGCGGCAGCCGCCCGCTCGCACTGCGCCAGCGTGTACTTCGCCAGCGTCGCGCGCACGTACGGAATGGCCTTCGCACCCATGGAAAGGGAGGTGACACCCAGACCGGTCAGCACACAGGCCAGCAGCGGATCGGCCGCTGCCTCGCCGCAGACGCCGCAGCTCTTGCCCTCGGCCTTGGCAGCCTCGGCCGAAGCCGCCACCAGGTCGAGCAGCGCCGGCTGCCACGGGTCCTGCAGACGCGACACCGCACCGACCTGACGGTCGGCCGCGAAGGTGTACTGCGCCAGGTCGTTGGTCCCCAGCGACAGGAACTCGACCTCCTGCAGGATCGAACGCGCCCGCAGCGCGGCGGACGGAATCTCCACCATCGCGCCGAACTTCGCCTGGAGCCCCGCCTCACGGCACGCGTCCGCGAACGCCTTGGCGTCCGTACGGTCCGCGACCATCGGCGCCATGACCTCCAGGTACACGGGCAGACCCTCGGCGGCCTTGGCCAGCGCGGTCAGCTGCGTGCGCAGCACCTCCGGGTGGTCCAGCAGCGAGCGCAGACCACGCACACCGAGCGCCGGGTTCGGCTCCTCGGCCGGCGTCAGGAACTCAAGCGGCTTGTCCGCACCGGCGTCGAGCACCCGCACGACCACACGGCCCTCGGGGAAGGCCTCCAGCACCGTGCGGTACGCCTGGACCTGCGACTCCTCGGACGGCGCGTGCTTGCTGTCGTCCAGGAACAGGAACTCCGTACGGAACAGGCCCACACCCTCGGCACCCGCCTCCACGGCCGCCGGCACGTCCGCCGGACCACCGATGTTGGCGAGCAGCGGCACCTTGTGACCGTCGGACGTGGCGCCCGGACCGGTCGACGCGGCCAGCGCGGCCTTGCGCGCGGCGGCAGCGGCCTCCAGCTCGGCACGCTTCTCGGCGCTGGGCTCGACGAAGATGTCGCCCGTGCTGCCGTCGACGGCCACGACCGTGCCCTCGACGAGCTCACCGGCACCCGGAAGCGCCACCACGGCGGGAACACCGAGCGCACGCGCGAGGATCGCGCTGTGGCTGGTCGGCCCGCCCTCTTCGGTCACGAACCCGAGCACCAGCGCCGGGTCGAGCAGTGCGGTGTCCGCAGGCGCCAGGTCCCGCGCGATGAGCACGTACGGCTCGTCGCTGTCCGGCACACCCGGCATCGGAACGCCCAGCAGACGGGCGACGATACGATTCCGCACGTCGTCCAGGTCAGCCACACGACCGGCCAGGTACTCGCCCGCACCGGCAAGCAGCGCACGGTACGCGGCGAACGCGTCGTACACACCGCGCTCGGCGGTGCTGCCGACGGCGATCCGACGGTCCACGTCGGCCATCAGCTCGGGGTCCTGGGCCATCAGGGCCTGTGCCTCAAGCACGGCCTGGGCCTCGCCGCCCGCCAGATTGCCACGCGCAATCAGGTCGGCCGCCACAGCTTCCACGGCCTGCCGGGCGCGCCCCTGCTCGCGCTCCGCGTCCTCCGCCGGAATCTGCTTGGCCGGCGGCTCCAGGACCGCCGTACCCATGTGCCGAACTTCGCCGATCGCCACACCGTGGCTCACGCCGACGCCTCGCAGCGTTGTCTCCATTTCACCGTCTCCGCTAGTTGCGACGGACACTGCCGCCGCTGTGGATGTACTACCCGCCGTCATCACGGACGGCGCCGACGTTCTACTTCCAGGTGAAGAGCGCGTCGCCGGACTTCACGTCGCCGCTCTCCTGGACGTCCGCGAGGGCGTCGGCGCTGGCTTCGAGAGCCACGACGGGGCAGACGGGCGACTTGCCGGCGGCCTCGACGGCAGCCGGGTTCCAACGCACGACTTCCTGGCCGCGCGTCACGGTGTCGCCCTTGTTCACGAGGAGCTCGAAGCCCTCACCGTTGAGCTGCACAGTGTCGATGCCGAGGTGGGTCAGCACACCGTGGCCCTCGGAGTCGACGACGACGAACGCGTGCGGGTGCAGGGAGACGACGACACCGTCCACGGGGGACACGGCTGCGGAGGGCTCACGCACGGGGTCAATAGCGGTACCGGGACCGACCATCGCTCCGGAGAACACGGGGTCGGGGACTGCGGCGAGTCCGATGGCGCGACCTTCAAGAGGGGACGTCACGCTGGTCATGGGGGCCTCCCAGGGGCGGAGTTTGTGCGGTGCCGTCACTACCTGTCCTGGACGGCATACCTGCTTCAGCAGGGTAAGTCATAAGAAGTCCCGGTTCCGCACGAGAGGTGCCACTTGGCGGACCTAGGGGTGCACCGCAAACGATTTGCCTCAACAAGCGGCGCCATGTACTGTCGTACTCCTGCCTGACCCCAACACGTGCTCCAACTTCTTGTGAACCGTGCGTCGGCAGCGCCTCTAGAACGTTGATCCTATCCCGGATCGCTATTTCCGCATGCCGCGGAAACGAGTGGTCAGGAAGACGGAAAAGCACTGATAGAGTCGGAAACGCCGGAAAGGGAAAACGCGAAAGCGAAGAACCTGGAAAGCACCGAGGAAATCGGCACTGGAAACAGTCTGATAGAGTCGGAAACGCAAGAACAACAGAAACACCGAACGAAAAACGTCCGGAGGAAAGCCCGAGAGGGTGAGTACAAAGGAAGCGTCCGTTACTTGAGAACTCAACAGCGTGCCAAAAGTCAACGCCAAATATGTTGATACCCCGGCCACTTCGATGGTCGTGGTTCCTTTGAAGTCCTACTGGCCCATGCGGCGGGTAGGCAAACACTAGCGAGGACGCAGGAACACACCGTCTTATTCCGATGGTGGCTGTTCCGCTCTTCCGATGTGTGAACCCGATTACGGG
>BMUX01000045.1 GCA_014650415.1 Streptomyces spiroverticillatus | reverse complement strand
GGAGTCGGGTCGGGTGCGGCGGGCGGGTGTGTCGTCGTTCGGTATCAGTGGGACGAATGCGCATGTGGTGCTGGAGCAGTTCGCGGTGGCTGATGTGGTGCCGGTGGTGGATGTGGCTCCGGGGGGTGTGGTGCCGTGGCTCGTCTCGGGCAAGACGGAGCAGGCGCTTCGGGACCAGGTCGTACGGCTGCGTGCGTTTGTGGAGGAGTCGGGGCTGCGGTCGGTGGACGTGGGCCTGTCCACGCTGAGCCGGTCCGTCTTTGCGCATCGGGCTGTGGTGCTGAACGGTGAGCAGGTCGTCGAGGGGCAGGCGCGTACCGGGAAGACGGCGTTCCTGTTCACCGGTCAGGGGTCTCAACGACTCGGGATGGGGCGTGAGTTGTATGCCCGTTTCCCGGTGTTCGCGGCGGCTTTCGATGCGGTGTGTGCGGAACTGGATGTTCCGGTGCGTGAGGTGGTGTGGGGTGAGGATGCGGATGCGCTGAATCAGACGATGTTCGCGCAAGCGGGCCTCTTTGCCGTCGAGGTGGCGTTGTTCCGTCTCGTCGAGTCGTGGGGCGTGAAGCCCGACTTCGTCGCCGGTCACTCGATCGGCGAGGTAGCTGCGGCCCATGTGGCCGGGGTGCTGTCCCTGGCGGATGCGTGCACGCTGGTCGCTGCACGCGGCCAGTTGATGCAGGCGTTGTCCGAGGGTGGCGCGATGCTTGCCGTACAGGCGACGGAGGCTGAAGTCCTGCCGCTGCTGGGCGAGTTGGTGTCGGTCGCCGCGGTCAACGGCCCGACCTCCGTGGTCGTGTCCGGCGCGGCGGACCAGGTGGAGTCCGTACGAACCCACTTCGAGGACCTGGGCCGCAGAACGACCCGCCTCCGTGTCTCGCACGCGTTCCATTCGCCGCTGATGGACCCGATGCTGGACGACTTCCGTGCTGTCGTGTCCGGGCTGGCCTTCACCACACCCACCATCCAGCTGGTCGCGGGCACCGAGTCGGTGTGCGACCCCGAGTACTGGGTGAACCACGTCCGAGACACCGTGCGCTTCGCCGACGACATCCGCACACTCACCGACGCAGGCGTTACCCACTACCTGGAGCTTGGACCCGACAGCGTGCTCTCGGTCATGGGCCAGGAGTCCGCCGCGCCCGACGCCCTGTTCGTCCCCGCCCTGCGCAAGGGCCGCGACGAGGAGGAGACGGCTGTACGAGCTCTGGCCGAGCTGTACGTCCACGGCGTGACCGCTGACTGGGACGCCCTGTTCACCGGGACCGGCGCCCGCCGGGTCGAGCTGCCCACCTACGCCTTCCAGCGGCAGCGGTACTGGCCCGCAGGGGTGGTGCTGCGCGAGGGTGACGTACGGTTCGCGGGACTCGGCGCGGCGGAGCACCCGATGCTGAGCGCGTTGGTGAGCCTGGCCGACGAGGACGGGGTCGTGCTGACCGGACGTCTCTCGCAGCAGACGCATCCTTGGCTGGTGGATCACACCGTCAAGGGAGTTGTGCTGGTGCCCGGCACCGGTCTGCTCGAACTCGTCCTGCGGGCGGGGGCCGAGGTGGGTTGCGCAGTGGTGGAGGAGTTGGCGCTCGCGGCGCCGTTGGTGCTGCCCGAGCAGGGCGGCGTACAGCTTCAGGTACGGCTCTCGGCGGCCGAGGAGAGCGGCCGGCGCATGGTCGGCGTGTACTCGTGCACCGAAGGGGCCGGCGACGGGGTCTGGGTGCGGCATGCCAGTGGTGTGCTGAGTGCGGACGCCGTGGGCACAGCGGTCGGATTCGACGCGACGACGTGGCCGCCGGCGGGTGCCGAGGAGATGTCGGTGGACGGCGCCTACGAGCGGTTCGCGCAGGCCGGGTTCGGTTACGGTCCGGTGTTCCGTGGGCTGCGTGCGGTGTGGCGGCGTGGTGAGGAGTTGTTCGCCGAGGTGGCGCTGCCGGAGGAGGAGCGGGAGGCGGCGGGCCGGTTCGGCCTGCACCCCGCGCTGCTCGATGCCTCTCTGCACGCGGGTCTGCTGGAGGGCGCCAACGACGACACGGTCGTCCCGTTCGTCTGGAACGACGTCGTGTTGCACGCGGTCGGCGCGTCCGAGGTCCGGGTGCGGCTGACCCGGGTCGGTGACGAAGGTCTGTCCCTCCAGATGGCCGACATGGCCGGACAGCCCGTGCTGTCCGTGGGCTCGATGCTCAGCCGGTTGGTTTCTGAGAAACAACTCAGTTCTGCAGCAAGCCCGTTGTTCGGGATCGAGTGGTCGGTGGTTCCGACGGATTCCGCTGGCGCGGGTGTGCCGTGGGTGCGTTGGGAGGAGGTGCCTGCGGAGGGTTCGGTGCCGGGTGTGGTGGTGCTGGACTGTGGCGCTGAGGTGTCGTCGGACGTGGTGTCCGGGGTGCGTGCGGTGTCGTATCGGGTGCTGGAGGTGGTGCGGTCGTGGCTGGCTGAGGAGCGGTTCGCCGGGTCGCGTCTGGTGGTCGTGACGCGTGGTGCGGTCGCCGTGCCGGAGGGTGCGGGGCTGGATGTGGTGCAGGCTCCGGTGTGGGGCCTGGTGCGTGCGGCGGAGGCGGAGAACCCGGGTCGGTTCGCGTTGGTGGACGTGGAGACCGGGGCGTCTGTGGACGCCGTAGCTCCCGCCTTGCGGACCGGGGAGCCGGAGTGCGCGGTGCGTGAGGGGCAGGTGTGGGCGCCCCGTCTGGTCCGGCTTGAGACGGCCGCTGAGCGGGTGCCCGCATTCGATGCCGGGGGTGCGGTGTTGGTGACGGGTGGTACGGGTGGTCTGGGTGCGGTGGTGGCCCGTCGGCTGGTGTCGGAGTACGGGGTGCGGCATCTGGTGCTGACCAGTCGCAGGGGCTTGGAGGCTCCCGGCTCACCGGAGTTGGCTGCGGAGTTGATGGCGATCGGCGCCGAGGTGCGTATCGCCGCGTGTGACGTGTCGGATCGGGAGGCTCTCGCGGGGCTGCTCGCCGAGACCGTTGCGGAACGTCCGCTGACGGCCGTCTTCCACGCCGCCGGAATCAGCAGCAACGCCCTCGTCGGAGCCCTGACCGAGGACGCCTTCGACGCCGTGCTCGCGCCGAAGGTGGATGCGGCCTGGCATCTGCACGAGTTGACGCGGGAGTGGGACCTGGCGGCGTTCGTGCTGTTCTCCTCGGCGGGTGGTCTGGTGCTGACCGCCGGGCAGGGCAACTACGCGGCGGCGAACGTCTTTCTGGACGCCCTGGCCGTGCGGCGTGCCGCCGAAGGGCTGCCCGCCACCTCGATGGCCTTTGGTCTGTGGGACGCGGGAGCGGGAATGGGCGCGCTCCTCGCCGACGTGGACCGCAAGCGGATGGCGTCCCAGGGGCTGCCCGTCCTGTCGGCCGGAACCGGCCTGGAACTCTTCGACTCGGCCTTGCGGTCACCCCGGCCCGCCGTCGTTCCCGTGTTGGTCGACCCGGCCGCCCTGCGCGCCCGTACCGACGAGATACCCGCCCTGTTGCGCGGGCTCACCCCGCGGCGGGCGCGGCGCGCGGCCGCCGGAGCCGGCGGCGCCACGGCTTCCTCACTGGAACAGCGCTTGTCCGGACAGTCGTTGGGAGAACGCCGTCGTACGGTGCTTCAGCTGGTCAGGGGTGAGGTGGCTTCGGTGCTCGGGCATGCCTCGGCCGAGGCGATCGGTGCGGACCGGGCCTTCAAGGAGCTCGGTTTCGACTCGCTCGCCGCGACCGAACTGCGCAACCAGCTGAACCGGGCCACCGGTCTGCGGCTGCCCGCCACCCTCGCCTTCGACCACCCCAACGCCGAGGCCGTCACCGACCACCTCCTCACCCTTCTCGGCACGGACGAAGCCGCCTCGGACGCGGCGGTACGAGGCACCGAACAGCAGCACTCCCTCGACGGCGACCCGGTCGCGATCGTCGGCATGGCCTGCCGCTATCCGGGCGGGGTGACCTCGCCCGAGGACCTGTGGCAGCTGCTGATGAACGGCGGGGACACCGTCTCCGACCTGCCCGCGGACCGGGGCTGGAACATCGAGGATCTTTACGACCCGGAGCCCGGCAAGGAGGGCAAGAGCTACACGCGCCGCGGCAGTTTCCTGCACGAGGCGGCGGACTTCGACCCGGGTTTCTTCGGCATCCCGCCCCGCGAGGCCCTGTACATGGACCCGCAGCAGCGGCTGCTGCTCGAAACCTCGTGGGAGGCTCTGGAGCGGGCCGGTATCGACCCCGCGACCCTCAAGGGCAGCCGCACGGGCGTCTTCGCTGGTGTGATGTACCACGACTACGCACTCGGTGCGAACCCCTCCGGAACCAGCGGCGGCAGCGTCGTGTCCGGCCGGGTCTCGTACACGCTGGGGCTGGAGGGTCCGGCCGTCACGGTGGACACCGCGTGCTCCTCCTCCCTGGTGGCGCTGCATCTCGCGGTGCAGTCCCTGCGCGCGGGGGAGTGTTCCCTGGCCCTGGCCGGCGGTGCGACCGTCATGTCCACGCCGGGCATGTTCATCGAGTTCAGCCGTCAGCGAGGCCTGTCCGTCGACGGCCGCTGCAAGGCGTTCGGAAGCAGCGCGGACGGGGTCGGCTGGTCCGAGGGCGTCGGTGTGCTGCTCGTCGAGCGACTGTCCGACGCACAGCGCAACGGGCACCAGGTCCTGGCCGTGATCCGTGGCTCCGCCGTCAACCAGGACGGCGCCAGCAACGGGTTCGCAGCCCCCAACGGCCCCTCGCAGCAGCGGGTCATCCGCCAGGCCCTGGCGTCGGCAGCCCTCGCGGCCACCGAGGTCGACGCAGTGGAGGCGCACGGCACCGGTACGACGCTCGGCGACCCGATCGAGGCACAGGCCCTCCTCGCGACGTACGGGCAGGGCCGGCCGGAGAACCAGCCGTTCCTGCTCGGCTCCGTCAAGTCGAACATCGGCCACGCGCAGGCGGCGGCCGGTGTCGCGGGCGTGATCAAGATGGTCATGGCGATGCAGGAGGGCGTGCTCCCGCGTACCCTCCACGCGGACGAGCCCTCGCCGCACGTGGACTGGACCGAGGGTGCGGTGGCGCTGCTCGGGGAAGCGGTGCACTGGCCGGAGACCGGCCGCCCCCGCCGCGCGGGGGTCTCGGCGTTCGGCATCAGCGGCACCAACGCGCACGTGATTCTGGAGCAGGCGGCCGAGCAGGGTTCGGCACGGGTCCCCGAGGAAGCGGCCGGCCCGGCGGCGGGCGCCACCACCGGGGCGGAGCCCGAAGGCGCGACGGCAGCGGAGACCGGTGTGCTGCCGTGGCTGGTGTCCGCCGCGACCCCGGAAGCCCTCCAGGCGCAGGCCGCCCGCCTGCTGACGTACGTCGATGCCCGGCCGGACCTGAACCTGGCGGCGACGGCCGACGCGCTGGCGACCGCGCGGACGGCGCTGGAGCACCGGGCCGCGATCGTCGGTACCGGACGCGCGGAGCTGCTCGACGGACTGCGCGGGCTGGCGGACGGAGAGCCCAAGCTGCCGGGCGGCGTCCTCAGGTCATCCGCCCGTGGGAATGGAACGAGCGCGTTCCTGTTCTCGGGGCAGGGGTCGCAACGGTTGGGTATGGGACGTGAGTTGTACGCCCGTTTCCCGGTGTTCGCGGCTGCGTTCGATGCGGTGTGTGAGCAGCTGGATGTGCCGGTGCGGGAGGTGGTGTGGGGTGAGGACGCGGAGGCGCTGGACCAGACCGTGTTCGCGCAGGCGGCGTTGTTCGCCGTCGAGGTGGCCCTGTTCCGTCTCGTCGAATCGTGGGGTGTGCGGCCGGACTTCGTGGCGGGTCACTCGATCGGTGAGGTGGCTGCCGCGCATGTGGCCGGAGTCTTCTCCCTGGCGGACGCGTGCGCGCTGGTGGCGGCGCGGGGTCGGTTGATGCAGGCGTTGCCCGGGGGCGGTGCGATGCTCGCCGTTCAGGCCACAGAAGATGAAGTCCTGCCGCTGCTGGGCGAGTTGGTGTCGGTCGCCGCGGTCAACGGTCCGGCCTCCGTGGTCGTGTCCGGCGCGGTGGACCAGGTGGAGTCCGTACGAACTCACTTCGAGGGCTTGGGCCGCAAGACGACCCGTCTGCGTGTCTCGCACGCGTTCCACTCCCCGCTGATGGACCCGATGCTGGACGACTTCCGTGCGGTGGTGTTGGAACTTTCCTTCGCCGCACCGTCCATTCCTGTGGTCTCCAACCTGACCGGTGGGGTTGCCGAGGCCGAGCGGCTGTGCTCCCCCGAGTACTGGGTGCGTCACGCCCGCGACGCGGTCCGCTTCGCCGACGGCATCCGGACCTTGGCCGACCTGGGCGTGACCCGCTGCCTGGAGGTGGGCCCCGACGCGGTGCTCGCGGGGATGGCGGGCGACTGCCTGGACGGCACGTCCGCCTCCGCCCTGCCGCTGCTGCGCGCGGGCCGGGGTGAGACCGCCACCCTGGTCGCGGCTCTCGGTGCGCTGCACTGCGCCGGGATCGCCGTGGACTGGCGGGAGTTCTTCAGTGGTACGGCCGAGGGCACGGCCGGCGTCCGGGTCGACCTGCCGACGTACGCGTTCCAGCGTCAGCGGTACTGGCTCGACGCCACCCGGGCGACCGCCGACCTGGACTCGGTCGGTGTCGTCGCGGCGGACCACCCGCTGCTGGGCACCGCGACGGAACTCGTCTCGGCCGACGGCTACCTCTTCACGGGCCGCCTGTCGGTCCGTACGCACCCGTGGCTCGCGGACCACACGGTGAAGGGAACGATCCTGGTGCCCGGCACCGGTCTGCTCGAACTCGTCCTTCGGGCGGGGTCGGAAGCGGGTTGCGCGGCGGTGGAGGAGCTGACGCTCGCCGCACCGCTGGTGCTGCCCGAGCAGGGCGGCGTACAGGTACAGGTGTGGGTCGCGGAGCCCGACGGGACCGGCCGCCGCCAGGTCACCGTGCACTCCCGGCCGGACGACGGGCAGGACGGGGTCTGGGTGCGGCATGCCAGTGGTGTGCTGAGTGCGGACGCCGTGGGTACAGCGGTCGGTTTCGACGCGGTGACATGGCCGCCGGCGGGTGCCGAGGAGGTGTCCGTCGAGGGCGCCTACGAGGGCTTCGCCGGGGCCGGGTTCGGTTACGGTCCGGTGTTCCGTGGGCTGCGTGCGGTGTGGCGGCGTGGTGAGGAGTTGTTCGCCGAGGTGGCGCTGCCGGAGGAGGAGCGGGACGCGGCGGGCCGGTTCGGCCTGCACCCCGCCCTCTTGGACGCGGCGATGCACGCGGCGATCCTGACGAGTACGGGCGAGACGGCCATCCCCTTCGTCTGGACCGACGTGGCGTTGCACGCGGTCGGGGCGTCCGAGGTGCGGGTGCGGCTGGCCAGGATCGGCGAGGAGGGCTGGACGCTGGCACTCGCCGACGTCACCGGAGCACCGGTGCTCTCGGTCGGCTCCATGGTCAGCAGGCCGGTATCCGCCGAGCAACTGGGCGGGTCCGGGAGTCCGTTGTACGGGATCGACTGGTCGGTGGTTCCTGCGGTCTCTGCGATGCCGGGGGTTCCGGTGGCCGGGGATGTGCCGTGGGTGCGTTGGGAGGAGGTGCCTGCGGAGGGTTCGGTGCCGGGTGTGGTCGTGCTGGACTGTGGTGCCGTGGCCGGTGTTGACGGGGATGTTCCGTGTGCTGTGCGTGCGGTGTCGTTGCGGGTGTTGGAGGTGGTGCGGTCGTGGCTGGCTGAGGAGCGGTTCGCCGGGTCGCGTCTGGTGGTGGTGACGCGTGGTGCGGTCGCCGTGCCGGAGGGTGCGGGGCTGGACGTGGTGCAGGCTCCGGTGTGGGGCCTGGTGCGTGCGGCGCAGGCGGAGAATCCGGGCCGGTTCGTGCTGGTCGATGTGGAGCCCGGGGCGGATCTGGGTTCCGTTGCCCCGGCGCTGGCGGCCGGTGAGTCGGAGTCGGCGGTGCGTGCCGGTCAGGTGTGGGTGCCGCGTCTGAAGCGCCTCGACTCCTCCGAGGAAGAGATCCCCCCGTTCGATGCCGGGGGTGCGGTGTTGGTGACGGGTGGTACGGGTGGTCTGGGTGCGGTGGTGGCCCGTCGGCTGGTGTCGGAGTACGGGGTGCGGCATCTGGTGCTGACCAGTCGCAGGGGTCTGGAGGCCCCTGGTGCGCCGGAGTTGGCGGCGGAGCTGGTCGCTCTGGGCGCCGAGGTGCGTATCGCCGCGTGTGACGTGTCGGACCGGGAGGCACTTGCGGGGCTGCTCGCCGAGACCGTTGCGGAACGTCCGCTGACCGCCGTCTTCCACGCCGCCGGAATAGGCGACAGCGCCGTCATGGACGCGCTCACCCCCGAGCAGGTGGACAGGGTGTACGCGCCGAAGGTGGATGCGGCCTGGCATCTGCACGAGTTGACGCGGGAGTGGGACCTGGCGGCGTTCGTGCTGTTCTCCTCGGCGGGTGGTCTGGTGCTGACCGCCGGGCAGGGCAACTACGCGGCGGCGAACGTCTTTCTGGACGCCCTGGCCGTGCGGCGTGCCGCCGAAGGGCTGCCCGCCACCTCGATGGCCTTCGGTCTGTGGGAGGTCGGCGGCGGGCTCGGCGCGTACCTGCGCGACGTGGACCGTAAGCGAATGGCCACTCAGGGCGTACCGCCGATGACCCTCGAAACGGGCCTGACACTCTTCGACGCCGCCTTGTGCTCCGGGTGCCCCGCCGTCGTTCCCGTACGGATCGACACGGCCGCCCTGCGCAGCCGCACGGACGAAGTGCCCGCGCTGCTGCGGGGTCTGGTGCCCGTCGTACGGCGGGCCGCGGCGGCCGGCAGCGGTTCGGGGTCGGCCGAGCCGAGCTTGCACGAACGGTTGTCGGGCCTGTCGGTGGGGGAGCGCCGTCGTACGGTGCTTCAGCTGGTCAGGGGTGAGGTGGCTTCGGTGCTCGGGCATGCCTCGGCCGAGGCGATCGGTGCGGACCGGGCCTTCAAGGAGCTCGGTTTCGACTCGCTCGCCGCGACCGAACTGCGCAACCAGCTGAACCGGGCCACCGGTCTGCGGCTGCCCGCCACCCTCGCCTTCGACCACCCCAACGCCGAGGCCGTCACCGACCACCTCCTCACCCTCCTCGGCGGAAACGAAGCCGGCGGGACGGCGGGCGAGGACGAGCTCCGCGAAGCGCTCCGGACCATCCCGACGAGCCGACTGCGCGACGCGGGCCTGATGGAGAGCCTCCTCGAACTCGCGGAGGTCCGGGTCACCCCCGCCGACCTCCTGGCAGAGGAGGAGCCGCAGGACCAGGACCAGTGCGCGGACGGTGACGCGCTGGCTGCCGCCCGCCGCGAGACCGCCCGGCTGCGCGCCGACAACCGCAGGCTCGCGGCCGACCGGCACGAGCCCATCGCGATCGTCGGCATGGCCTGCCGCTACCCCGGCGGCGTGAACAGCCCCGAGGACCTGTGGCGGCTCGTCACCTCCGGCGGCGACGCGATCTCCGCGTTTCCCACCGACCGGGGCTGGGACCTGTCCTCCCTGCTCGACCCGCGCGCGACCGGCCCGGACGCGTACTACACGCGCACCGGCGGCTTCCTCGACGGGGCTGCCGACTTCGACCCGGCCTTCTTCGGGATCTCACCGCGCGAGGCCCTCGCGATGGACCCGCAGCAGCGGATCACCCTGGAGCTGGCCTGGGAGGCGCTGGAGCGCGCGGGCATCGACCCGACGACGCTCCGGGGCAGCCGTACCGGCGTGTTCGCCGGCGTGATGTACCACGACTACCCGGGCAGTGACGGAAACGGCAGCGTCGTCTCGGGCCGGGTCTCCTACAAGCTCGGCCTCGAAGGCCCTGCGGTCGCCGTCGACACCGCCTGCTCGTCCTCGCTCGTCGCACTGCACCTCGCGGTGCAGGCGCTGCGGCAGGGAGAGTGCTCGCTGGCGCTCACCGGCGGTGTCACGGTGATGGCGACGCCGGGTGTGTTCGCGGAGTTCGGCCGGCAGGGCGGGCTCGCCTCCGACGGCCGGTGCAAGTCGTTCGCCTCGGCGGCCGACGGAACCGGATTCGCCGAAGGCGCGGGGTTCCTCGCGGTGGAGCGACTCTCGGACGCGGTCCGTAACGGGCACCAGGTGCTCGCCGTGATCCGCGGTTCCGCCGTCAATCAGGATGGTGCCTCCAACGGTCTGACCGCCCCGAACGGCCCCTCGCAGCGCCGGGTGATCCGGCAGGCACTCGCGAATGCCCGACTCGCCGCCGACCAGATCGACGCCGTCGAGGCGCACGGCACCGGCACGACGCTCGGTGACCCGATCGAGGCACAGGCACTGCTGGCCACATACGGCCAGGGGCGCCCCGCGGACCGGCCGCTGTGGCTGGGCTCGGTCAAGTCGAACATCGGGCACGCGCAGGCAGCGGCCGGCGTGGCCGGAATCATCAAGATGGTCATGGCCATGCGCCACCGGGAGCTGCCCGCGACACTGCACGTGGACGAGCCGAGCCACGAGGTCGACTGGAGCGCCGGAGAGGTGCGGCTGCTCACCGAGGCCCGTGAGTGGGCCGGTGAGGGCCGGCGTACCCGTCGTGCGGGCATCTCGTCCTTCGGGATCAGCGGCACCAACGCACACGTGATCGTCGAGGAGGCTCCGAAGCCTCCGACGCCCCTCCCCTCCGAGCCACCCGCGCGCGAGCCCCGGGCCGCGGCCTCCACGGCGCTCGTCGTGACCGCCGCGGCACCGGAGGCCCTGCGAGCCCAGGCCGGACGCCTGCTGGCGCTCGTGAAGGAGTCCGCGTGGATGAGCCCTGTCGACCTCGGCCACTCCCTTGCGACGACACGGGCGGCACTCGCCCACCGCGCCGTACTGCCCGCGACGGACCGGGACCAGTTGCTGGTCGGTCTGGCGGCCATGGCGCGCGGGGAGGCGGTCGCGGCCGCCGCGACCGCCGCACCGCTGGCATTCCTGTTCTCGGGCCAGGGATCGCAACGGCTGGGTATGGGACGTGAGTTGTACGCCCGTTTCCCGGTGTTCGCGGCCGCCTTCGATGCGGTGTGTGAGCAGCTGGATTTGCCGGTGCGGGAGGTGGTGTGGGGTGAGGACGCGGAGGCGCTGAATCAGACCGTGTTCGCGCAGGCGGCGTTGTTCGCCGTCGAGGTGGCCCTGTTCCGTCTCGTCGAATCGTGGGGTGTGCGGCCGGACTTCGTGGCGGGTCACTCGATCGGTGAGGTGGCTGCCGCGCATGTGGCCGGAGTCTTCTCCCTGGCGGACGCGTGCGCGCTGGTGGCGGCGCGGGGTCGGTTGATGCAGGCGTTGCCCGGGGGCGGTGCGATGCTCGCCGTACAGGCCACGGAAGACGAAGTAGTTCCCCTGCTCGATGAGTTGGTGTCGATCGCGGCGGTCAACGGCCCGTCCTCCGTGGTGGTGTCCGGCGCCGAGGACCAGGTGGATTCCATACGAACCCACTTCGAGGGTCTCGGCCGCAAGGCGACCCGTCTGCGTGTCTCGCACGCGTTCCACTCCCCGCTGATGGACCCGATGCTGGACGACTTCCGCGCGGTGCTCGGCGGGCTCGCCTTCTCCAGGCCCTCGCTTCCCGTCGTGTCCAACCTGACCGGTGACCTCGCCGAGGCGGACCGGCTGTGCGACCCGGAGTACTGGGTGCGCCACGTCCGCGAAGCGGTCCGCTTCGCCGACGGCATCCGGACCCTCGGCGCCCTCGGCGTGACCCGCTTCCTGGAAATCGGCCCCGACGGTGTTCTCACCGCGCTGGCCCAGGATTCGGCCCCCGACGGAGCCGCCCTTGTCCCCGCACTGCGCGGGAACACCTCCGAGGAGGCCGCGGTACGGGAGGCCACGGCGCGACTCCACGCTCACGGCGTGCAGGTCGATTGGCCCGCCTTCTACGCGGACTGCGGAGCGCGACGCGTCGAACTGCCCACCTACCCCTTCCAGCACCGGCGGTTCTGGCCGGCGGTCATGGCGTACGCGGGCAGCGCGGAGTCCGTCGGGCTCAAGGCCGCGGATCACCCCCTGCTGACCGGAACGGTCGAACTGGCGGGAAGCGCTGGTCAGTTGTTCACCGGACGGCTGTCGGTGCAGTCACACCCCTGGCTCGCGGACCACACGGTCATGAGCGCGGTAATGGTCCCGGGCACCGCACTGGTGGAACTGGCGATCCGGGCCGGTGACGAGGTCGGCTGTGCGGCACTGGACGAACTGACGCTGGCCGCGCCGCTGGTGCTGCCCGCCGAGGGCGGCGTGCAGGTGCAGGTCTGGGTGGGCGAGCCGGACGACTCCTGCCGTCGGCCGGTGAGTGTGCACTCCCGCCCGGACAACGGTTCCGACACCGTGTGGACGCGGCACGCCGAGGGCTTCCTCGCCCTGTCCGCCGTCGAGGAGCCCGCGTTCGACGCGTCGGTCTGGCCGCCCGCGGGTGCCCAGGCACTCGACGTATCGGGCGTGTACGAGCGGTTCGCCGAGACCGGGTTCGAGTACGGACCCGTCTTCCAGGGACTGCGGGGAGCCTGGCTGCTCGGTGACGAGGTGTACGCCGAAGTGGCCCTGCCCGAGGACGTCGACGGCGGGGTGTTCGGCCTCCACCCGGCGCTGTTCGACGCGAGCCTGCATGCCGCGGCGGCGGGAGCAGGTGACGGAGCGGGCGGCGGTGTGCCGTTCGCATGGTCGGGTGTGTCGCTGTACGCGTTCGGCGCCTCCGCCCTGCGGGCCCGGCTGACGAGGGGCACCGACGGTTCGCTGGCCGTGGCGCTCGCCGACGGCACCGGGGCGCCCGTCGCCTCCGTACGCTCGCTCACGGTACGACCCGTTTCCGCACAGCAGTGGGGCGAGAGCGGTGCGGCCGCTCACGAGCAGCTCTTCGCGGTCGAGTGGACGCCGATCGAGGCCCCCGGCGCCGGGACAGCGACGCCGGACGTGGAACTGGTCCGGTGGGACGTGGCGGCCGACTCCGCCGACGTGGTCGGCTCGGTGCACGCACTGACCGCGCGGGCACTGGAACTCGTACGGCGCGCACAGGAGGAACGGTCCGCCACGGACTCCCCGCTGCTCTTCGTGACTCGCGGCGCGACCTCCGGCGAGAACCTGGCCGCTGCCGCCGCCTGGGGTCTGCTGCGCTCCGCCCAGTCGGAGCACCCGGGCCGGTTCGTCCTGGTGGACGTGGCCGGGGAGGAGCCCAACCCCGAGGTCCTGAAGGCCCTCACGCTCCTGGGAGAACCCCAGTTGCTCGTCCGTGACGGCCAGGTGCTGACGGCCAGGCTGGCCCGCGTCGCGCAACCCGCCGCCGGCTCCGTCCCCGCCTGGCAGGGCGAAGGACCGGTGCTCATCACCGGTGGTACCGGCGCTCTGGGCCGGGCGGTGGCCCGGCACCTGGTCGACGAACACGGAGTACGCAGCCTGCTGCTCGTCAGCCGCCGGGGTGCCGAGGCGGACGGCGTCGTGGAACTCGTCGCGGAACTCGCCTCGGCGGGTGCGCACACGGTCGTGGAAGCATGCGACCTCACCGACCGGACCGCTGTGGACGGGCTGCTGGCCCGCCACCGCGTGCACGCCGTCGTCCACACCGCCGGTGTGCTCGACGACGCGCTGCTCGGCTCGCTCACCGCAGAACGGCTGGCCGCTGTGCTGCGCCCCAAGGTGGACGCGGCCTGGAACCTGCACGAGGCGACCGAGGGGCAGAACCTCGCGGCCTTCGTCCTGTTCTCCTCCGTGGCGGCCACCTTCGGCAACGCGGGGCAGGCCAACTACGCCGCCGGAAACGCCTTCCTGGACGCCCTCGCGCGGCACCGGAACGCCCTCGGGCTCCCCGGCACCTCACTGGCCTGGGGGCCGTGGACCGGCGCGGGCGGCGGAATGACCGGCGCCCTCACGGTGGCGGACACGGAACGCATGGCGCGTGCGGGCATGCCGCCACTGTCCGTCGTGGAGGGGCTGGCCCTGTTCGACGCGGCGCTGTCGGCCGGGCGGCCGGCGGTCCTGCCTGTCCGGCTGGACCTGCCCGCGATACGGACCCGGGGCGAGGCTCCGCCGCTCCTGCGGGGCCTGATCCGCAAGCCCGTCCGTCGCGCGGCGACAGCCACCGGCGCGCACACCGGGCTCACCGAACGGCTGACCGGCCTCGACCCGCAGACGCGCCGCGAGGCGCTGCTCGACGCCGTACGGACGCAGATCGCACTCGTACTCGGACACGTGGGTGTGGGGGAGGTGGATGCTGCCCGTGCCTTCCAGGAACTGGGCTTCGACTCCCTGATGGCGGTCGAGCTGCGCAACCGGCTCGACGCGGCGACCGGCCTGCGGCTCCCGGCGACACTGGTCTTCGACTACCCGACGGCGAACGCGCTCGTGGACTTCCTGATCGACGCGCTGTTCGACGAGCCGCTGGGTGACAACGAGGCGGTGGCCGAGCGACTGCCGTCCGCACGGACGGCGGCCGGCACGGACGATCCGGTGGTCATCGTGGGTATGGCCTGCCGTTATCCGGGAGGCGTGGCCTCGCCCGAGGGCCTGTGGAAGCTGGTCGCCGACGGAGTGGACGCCGTCGGGGACTTCCCGGCCGACCGCGGCTGGGACGTGGAATCGCTCCACCACCCGGACCCGGAACACCTCGGTACCAGCTACACCTGCTCCGGCGGCTTCCTGTCCGACGCTGCGTACTTCGATCCGGACTTCTTCGGGATGAGCCCGCGTGAGGCGCTGGCGACCGATGCGCAGCAGCGGTTGCTGCTGGAGACGACGTGGGAGGCGTTCGAGCGGGCGAGCATCGACCCGGTGTCGCTGCGGGGTTCGCAGACCGGTGTCTTCGCGGGTGTCATGTACAGCGATTACGCGAGTCTGCTGGGTGGCCCGGAGTTCGAGGGCCAGCAGGGCGCCGGCAGTGCGGGCAGTATCGCGTCGGGGCGGGTGTCGTACGCGTTGGGCCTTGAGGGTCCTGCGGTGACGGTGGACACGGCGTGCTCGTCTTCGCTGGTGGCGATGCACCTGGCGGCGCAGGCACTGCGTTCGGGCGAGTGCTCGCTGGCGGTTGCCGGTGGTGTGACGGTGATGTCGACGCCGACCACGTTCATCGAGTTCTCCCGCCAGAGGGGCCTCGCGGCCGACGGCCGCTGCAAGGCGTTTGCCGAGGCCGCCGATGGTGTGGGCTGGGGCGAGGGCGTGGGGATGGTGGTGCTGGAGCGGTTGTCGGACGCGGTGCGTCATGGGCATCGGGTGCTCGCGGTCGTGCGTGGCTCCGCTGTCAATCAGGATGGTGCGAGCAATGGTCTGACGGCGCCGAACGGTCCTTCGCAGCAGCGGGTGATCCGGCAGGCGCTGGCCAGTGGTGGGTTGTCGACGTCCGATGTGGATGTGGTGGAGGCGCACGGTACGGGGACGACGCTGGGTGATCCGATCGAGGCGCAGGCGTTGCTTGCGACGTACGGGCGGGATCGTGAACTCCCGTTGTTGCTGGGTTC
>BMUX01000044.1 GCA_014650415.1 Streptomyces spiroverticillatus | reverse complement strand
CGCCTGATGATCTATCTGGAGGGCCTTCTGATGGGGCAGTTGCCGGTTGTCCGGCCTGGTCACCGTGTGGTTGCGCGGTCGGACGGCAAGGGCGGCATGTTCGTCACCGTGGAGAAGGTCCAGGGCCGCGCCTTCGCAGTGAGTGCTGAGGTTCAGGGATACGTACTTGATGCCCGGTTGCTGATGGACGTGCTGGGTGGCATGAAGATGCCGGGGAGCTGGTTCCAGGTGTGGTGCAAGCTCGTGGCTGCCCAGGATCCCAGTTACAGCAAGGACATCGACCGTACGAAGGCTCCGCGCGGGTACGTCAGAATCAACCAGCGAGAGCTCCAGAAGCGGTGCAGCCTCTCCGCGGCATCGGTAAGCGAACCGTCGCAGTTCTTCCACCACATCGGCTGGATGCGTACCGCGAAGCCCGGTGTGCTTCAGCTCAACCCCTGGTTGACCGTGGCCGGCACCTCTGCCGAGCAGGAGAAGTGGCAGGCCGAATGGAACGCCGCCCAGGGCCCGGCCTGCGTGATCCCGGCTCCGAACTACCCGGCGCTGTGGCGTGAGGAGCGGGCGCAGGCGAAGAAGGAAGCCGAAGCGGCACGCCGCCGCGAGAAGGTCGTCGCACTCCCCCGGCGGCGGATTCCCGCTCGCAAGGCGAGCGCGTGAGCAGGGCAGGCATACCCTCGATGCCAGACGACAACAGCCTGGAGGCCCTCGTGAGCACTACTTACGTCCCTGGCTCCCCCTCGGACGAGCCGGTCGTGCTCAGCCGCGATGCTTTGAGGATGCTTGCCCTCGTAGACATCTCGCTCACCGCACGCCGGGTGCTCGATGTGCTCCTGGCGCTCCAGGACCCCGACACCGGCTCGGTCAACATCAGCCAGGCGGAAATGGCGTCCGAACTTGGCGCCGGGAAGCCCGCGGTGAACCGCGGCTTCAAGGAGCTGAGGGAAGCCGGGCTCGCCTGGCTCTTGAACCGCGCGGTCTACCAGCTCCACCCCGTCCTCACCGGAGGGCGGATCGCGGGAACCGCGATGGCCGTGCCCGCGATCAACGCGGCGCCACCAGAGAGCTTCACGGAGCAGCGTCGCGCCCGTTTCGCTGCGCAGGTCGCCAACCTCGCCCAAAGCGCCTGAGCGGCCGCACAGGCCCGTTCCTTCCCTCCTCCACGGTGCCGCAGCCTCTCCAGGCTGCGGCACCGCCCTCGTTCCGGCCTCGCGGCCCCTGTGCTCTGTTCTGGAGAACCAGAACAAGACGGTTCCCCTGGTGATACCGACCCCAGTCCCGAGGGTGGTGGGGCTGCCAGGCGAACGCATGGTTTCTGTGACATCGCGGGTGTGGTGCTGGGACCATCGTGGGGAGGCAGTGGGAACGAAGGAGCGCAAGCGGTGATGGTGAACAACGGGCTGCGCCCCCATCAGGTGGAGGCCGTAGATGCGGTCCTGCGCCACCTTCAGCTTCCCGCCGGCTCCCCCGTGCCGGTGGAGGGGCTGCGGTGTCAGGTCATCGCGGCGACGGCCTCGGGGAAGTCCCGGATCGCCGCCGGGGTCGCCCACGGCCTGCGGGCGCGGCGGGTGCTGGTCTTGGTGCCGACCAAGGAGTTGGTGCGGCAGATGGCTGCAGAGTGGCGTCGGGCCGGGCGTGGTGGGGCGATGGTGGGTGCGTGTTCGTTGCGGCCTGCGGAGGCTGGTGGGGTGCCGTGCACGACGGAGGCCGCGGACCTGGTGGCGTGGGTGGAGGGTGAGGATCAGGGGCCGGTGACGGTGTTCTCGACCTACCACTCGGCGCACGTCGTGGCGAAGGCCCAGGCGCTGGGCATGGGCGGCTTCGACCTGATGGTCGTCGACGAGGCGCACCACACGTCGGGGGACGCGGAGAAGGCGTGGGCGATCGTCCACGATCAGAAGCGGATTACGTCAGTGCGCCGGTTGTACATGACGGCGACGCCCCGGATCTGGGAAGACGTGGAAGACGCCCGGCGGGCGGGGCGGCAGGCGCCGCGGCTGGTCGCGAGCATGGAGCCGGATTCCCCGATCTTTGGGCCGGTGGCGTGGAAGCTGACGCTCTCGCAGGCCATTTCGAAAGGCCTGGTTGCCCCGTATCAGGTGGTATGTGTCGATATCAGTGATCCTGCGTTGCATGCCGCGCGGGCCTCCGGTGACCACGGGTCCGACCTCGTGCGCGGGGCGCGGCTGGCGGCGTTGCAGACCGGGCTGGTGACGGCGGCTGCGGACGAGAATCTGCGGAAGGTGCTGGCGTTCCACTCCCGGGTTGCCGAGTGCGAGGCCATGGCCGAGGGGGTGGTGCCGGTCGCGGCGAAGCTGCACGCGCAGGACCCGGAGCGCTACCACCCGCCGGAGCGGGTGTGGGCGTCGTGGCTGCACGGCGACCACAAGGCCGGGTACCGCAAGGAGCAGCTGGATGCGTTCGAGTCGGACGTCATCACGGTGGCGGACGGTGCGGGCGGCGAGACAATCTATCCGGCCATGCTGAAAGTCCTGTGTTCCGTGAAAGTGATCGGCGAGGGCGTCGATTCACGGAAATGCGATTCCGTCGCCTTTTGCGATGCGCGGGGGTCGATGGTCGATATCGTGCAAATGGTCGGGCGAGCCCTGCGATTGCAGCCCGGTGAAGGGAAAATCGCGTCGCTGGTCGTGCCGGTATTTCTCGGTCCGGGTGAGGATCCGGACGACATGCTCACTCAGGCCGAACTGGGCGGCGCGCGCTGTGGATGCAGGGCTGCGACCGGATTCGCACCATAGGACTGCAGAGGCGCCGAGTTGATGCTCTGGTGGACACCGACACCCTTCCCTCGCCTCTGATTCGGCAGCAGCTGCGGGTCGCCGCAGGTCTCACCCAGGCGGAAGTCGCCGATGCGATCGGCGCGAAGCGCAAGCAGCCCGCGTACAAGCTTCTGCCGCGCAGCCGGTTGACGACGTTCCGGTCGTATCAGTGGCCCCGGTCGTGATTCCCGCGCCGCTTCCGGCTGTCCTGGCCGCCGTTCCGGACCCGGTCGACGTCGACGACGACCTGGAGCTGGTCCTCGAGGATCTGACCCGCGATCAGGTACGCGACTGGCGGATCCGGGGGATGAAGGACCACCAGGTGGTGTTCGACCACATCGGCCGCTACGGCGAGCCGTCGGCCCGGCGCCTGTTCAGCCATCAGGTCGTCGACCAGGCGCAGCACCTCTCAGGGCTCGGCCATCTGGACCTCGGCTACGCCACCTGGGGGCAGGCGTGAGCAGTGGTGAGGTGAGCGGCGTCGATCTCGCGCGCCAGGCGTTGTTCGCGGCCCGGGAAGCGGCGAAGAAGAACGGCGTCGCCCGCAGGAAGCCGAAGCGGCACACCGGCTGCACCCCTGGACCGTCCGCGTTGCACCCGCAGCCCAGTGACTCGGACGGTCCGCAGGAAGAGGCACGTGGTAGCAGGTCACCGTGCGCCGTCGATGAATGCAACGCCTCTCCCTCCGAGAACTTAAGGGGCGTTTATTCTGAGTACCGCCAAATGGCTGGATAGAGCTTATAAACCATCAAAATTCCTATATGCGGGCATAGCTCTCTTGTTGTGTCAGTCGGTCAGACGGAGGTGCCAGGAGAATGAAGTTCAACCGGAACCGGGCTGCGGGCGTACTCGTCTGCGCGCTGCTGGGGGGTGTGTTCGCTGTTCCGCCCGCCTTGGCGCAGGTGTCCGAACCTGCCGCCTGCACGGAGAAGTCCATGAAGGGCTTCATGGTCAAGTGGTGCCCACAGGAATCCACCGACTCCAGCAGGCCGCACTCGGTGAAGATGACGATCACCGGAGTCGGCCGCAAGCCCTCCGACGGAGCGTTCCAGGTGCTGGACGCCTCCAATGGTGTGGCGGGCAAGTCCCTGAATAGCCAGCCGGATGAGCTCAAGGATCTTGCGGGCACCTACTCGTTCGACTTCCGGAAGCTGAAGCAGAAGCAGTCCACCACCTTCGACATGGCGGTCAAGAACCCGGAGGCGATGCTCTTCTTCCTCCCGATGGACTCCCCCAGAACCCTGGACGCCGCTGCGGAGTGGGTGGGTCAGCCATGGAAGAAGTAGTCACGCACCGAAGTCAGCGGTCCCGGTGCGCGAAGCGCACCGTCCGAGGGGCCACGACCGCACTGACCGCCCTGGTTCTCCTGGGCGGCGCCCTGGCGGGCCCCGCCCACGCCGACCCCGAGGACATGCCGTGCAGCGACACCTGGCGCTTCGACGTGGAGGGTGAGCCGACCCGGGAACGCACGGAGATCATGACGTTCACCCTGGACAACCGTGCCGACCCCAACCACCCGCTGGACCGCACGGAGACCATCGCCACCGGCGAGACGGAGACCTTCTCCAACTCCGCCGCCAGCGAATGGGGAATCGAGATCAGCGCCGAAGCCTCCTTCAGCGCCTTCGGCGTAGGGGTCACGGCATCCGCCTCGTCCGCCTACAACAGCTCCACCTCCAACACCATGGAGAAGAGCGTCTCCGTGGAGAAGGGCACCGAGTTCCCCATGAGCGTGGGACCCGGCCAGGGCGTCGTCTACCACGTCGGTTTCGAGAAGATCAGAGCCACGGGCTACTACGAGCGCATCCGCAACTGTGAATCCACGGCCCAGAGCTACCTCCGGATCGGCCCCGTCACCGAGACCGCCCCGCTGGAATCCAAAGCCGTCTGGACCGAACTGCTCCCCCCGCTCAAGGAGAAGAAGTGACCCGCTCCGCTGCCCTCGCTGTCGCGGCGATGGGATTCCTCACCCTCCCGCTGCTCACCACAAGCCCTGCCCTGGCCGCCCCGAGTGTGCCGCCCCCGGGGGTCTACGTAGAGCAGAGCAGTCATCTCCGCTGCGTCCCCGGGCGGTTCTGCATCACCGGAACCTCTCCGACGGGCAAAGACGTCAGAATCCTGGCAGGAGCAGGTATCCCGGATACGAGCAAGGTGGTCATGGACGAAGAGGGCGGGAAGACCCTCGCCACCGAGGGCGGCAGCACGCTCTTCAATGTCACATACATGGACTACTGCCTCTACTCACAGACACGCTACCGAGGCAGCCTCAAACGAGTGAAGGCCCATACCCACGAGGACGACCAGACATTCAAGTTCGCCTCGGTCCGGCCGTGCCCGGCATGATCCCCGCGCGGTCACCCCGCCCCTCCGCGCACCGGCACCCGCAGAAGGGCCGCTCAACGGCCACTCCCCGCCCGCACCCCAGCCTCCGGCACCTGGCGGGGGCCCTCACCGTCCTCGGCGCGCTCCTGGCTGCAGCCGCCCCGGCGCACGCCCATGTAGAGGACCCGCCCCCGATCAGCGGCAGCTGCTCCAGCGAACCTCCCGCCAAGGCCCCCGAACCGGGCAAGCCGGCCAAGTGGGAGTACTGCTGGGAAGCCTCCTTCCCCGGAGCCAACATCGAGCGCCTCAACGACGCCGGCCAGGCCGGCTGGGAAGTCGTTGCCCCCGTCACCCCGTCCGGCACCAAGCAGTGGGACTTCCTGCTCAAGCGCCCCGTGGGATGACCACAGCCATAAGCGTGCGGGCCCGGACCGTACGGTCCGGGCCCGCAGACGCATCCAGACGTCCGGCGAACGCCTTGAGGCGGGACGCGGAAGGGACTGCGGGACACATAGGGCGAAGGGCGCGGTGGTGTGACCCAGCGCCTTCAATTCCGGCGGCCATCATCATCTTTGAGGCAACAGTCACGTCACAGCGCGTTACTGATCAGGGAGAAGCGGGACGGCTTCTCAGTCCCCTCGGGAGTTCGACCACCCTCACCCCGGCCTGCGTGCACATGTCGAGGAGGTCGATGCTGACGGCCTTCTGGGATTCGGCTGCGCGCGCCCGCATGAGGTCGCGGTGGGGTTGCTGGTCGAGCGCACAGCCCGCGCTGGAGAGACTCGACGCCCTTGGTCTGGAGGCCCAGCTCGACGTTCGGCCGCACGGTCAGCCACGGCATCAGCGCGAAGGACTGGCAGAGCATCCCGTCCCGGGGTTGGGTCCTTCGACCGGCGTGCCGCGGTAGCGGACCGTGCCCGCCGAAGGGGCGAGGAGCCCGGCAATGTGCCGCAGCAGTGTGGACTTGCCGGACCCGGACCGGCCCAGCAGCGCGACGATCTCACCCTCACGCAGGGTGAGATCGATGTCCCGCAGCACGGACCGGCTCGGGGATGATCTGCTGGCGGCGGCTAGAAGCCTGGAACTGGACCGGAGCCTGGGGGAGCTCCTCACGCTTGTGCTCGCGAAGCTGCGGGCGGCGAAGCAGATCGACTGGTCGACGGCGGTGATCGACTCCGGTCACGTCCGGGCCGCTCGAAGGGGCCCAAAGCGGGCCGAGCCCGGTCGACCGTGCCCGGCCAGGCAACAAGCACCACCTCATCGTCGACAGCCAGGACACCCCGCTCGCCGTCTCACTGACCGGCGGAAACCGCAACGACGTCACCCAGCTGACCCCGCTGCTGAAGAAGATCCCGGCCATTCCGGCGCGGCCGTTCTCTCGTGCTTCGAGACTTGGCATCTCGAAGCACGGAGAACGGCCGCTCCCGCTGTCTATGGCAGAACCGCAGATCAGCAGGCCGGGTGACCGGCGACGTCGGGCACCGGGCTCAGGCCCGGTGCCGGAACCAGAGGTTGACGTGCTGCGCGCCGTTTCCGAACTCCCCCGGAGCGCAGTAGTAGTACACCTGCGGGTCCCGGTTGCCCGAGCGCTGGAGGATGTCGTTCTGCTGGCGCTTCATACTGTTGCACTCATTCCAGTTGGAGCCGCTGTCGCTCGTGGTGAAGCTGTGCCAGAGGGAGTTGGCGTAGCCGGATGCCGAGGCTGCCCCTGCACCGGTGGCGAGCATCCCGGCCGCTGCGGCTCCGGTCAGCAGTGCAGCCGCTGCCGTCCGCCCCATGCTCTTCATGAACACGTTCTCCCTTTTCTCATCCGGCAGCTGACCGCGCGCAGCTTATGATGCCCCGTCAACTGCCCCGTTTTGAAACCGCCTTGGGGCGCGCCCGTAACGGAACCGGGAGAAGTCTACCCGCCGGTAATAGGGAGCTCCAGCCGTAGTCAGGCCTCCGCACATCGGTGCACAGGCATTCTCGGCCCGGAAGGCATAGCCGAACGTCGCTCCGTGGAGCTTTGCGCAGCTACCGGGGGGCGCGTTGGGCGATGTCCAGGAGTCGGCTGGTCCATTCCGGCTCCATTTCGTCCAGGAGCTTGGCCTGTACGTGGCGGAAGTCGCGGTCTTCCGCCGGGGAGAGGGGGCGGTGGCGTTCCCGTTCGATCGCGTCGGCGAAGGCCGGGGGCCGCGCCCATGTGTGGTCTCGGAGGTGGTTGTGGTACCTCGGGAGGTGTTCGCCGCGTCGGAATACCGCAGTTTCGTGGGCCAGTTGTTCGGCGTCGATGAGGCGGGCGGTGGCGAGGATGCCGCGGTCGGAGAGGTCTGCCTTCGCCGGGACGGTGAGCCGGGCGCGCCCGCAGTCCTTCACCTGCTCGTGGTAGCGGTGCAGGATGCCCTGGTCGCTGAGGGCTCGGGCGACACCGAGGGCTAGGACGACGTTGCGGAAGCCGCTGGCCTGGGAGGCTTTCATCATGTCGGCGAGGTAGGGCGGGTTCTGGGCGGTTTCCTGGATCAGCATGTTGATCTTGTGGTGGTGGGCCCACTGCTCGGCGCGGTGCATCCACGCCTGGCCGTCGGGGCCCATGCAGGCGGCCATGTTCCGGTCGTCGAGTGCCATCGCCTCCGCGTAGCGGGGGTGGTAAGGCTTGTAGAGGTCGCTGTCGATGTTCGCGCAGCCGCCGTGCGGGGCGAACCGGTGGAGCAGCAGGCTGGCGACGTGGGACTTCCCGGAACCGGGCTGGCCCAGGAGGTAGAGGGCGACCGGCTGGTCCTGTGGGGCGAACGGGGCGAGGAGGTCGCGGACGATGCTGTGGGTGAAGATCAGCTCGTTTTCCTGCGGGGACAGCACGTAGCTGGGCGCGGGCTGCTGCGGCGGTTGCGGGATGGGCACGGCGGGGCGCTGGCGGAGGTCGCCGATTGTGTCGGTGTCGGTGGTGTGGACCAGGTCGCGGGTACGGGCGGCGGAGGTGCGCTCGTGGCGCAGGATGACGCGGGCGGTGCGGTCCGGGAGCGGGCGGGCGTCCTGGGCGGCGAGGTGGGCGGAGTAGCTGCCCACGGTGCGGCTGAGCGCTTCGACGGCCGCTTCGTAGGCCACGGCGCCGGTGCTGGACCAGTTCGCTTCGGGCAGGGCGGTGAGCAGGAGCGCCGAGGAGCTGTTCGGGGCGGTCATGGGGGCCTCCGCTGCGTGCACGGCTGTGATCGGTGGGGGTTAGAAGTGGTCGGGGAGCCAGGGTTCTTGGCCGGTGGTGGCGCGGATGAGGGTGGTCAGCGCGCGGGGTGAGGTGGCGCGGACGCCGGCGGCGCGGGCGGCCGTCGTGGTGCGGTAGCCGCCTGCGTACCAGACGGCGAGCTGGCCGCGGGTGAGGGCGACGTCGCCTGCGCGGTGGGTGGTGGTGAGTTCGGCCGAGCCGGCGGTGAGGCGCAGCAGGTACCGGCCGTGGGAGAGGCGGTCTTCGCTTTCGATCTCGATGGGGACGGTGGCGTCGAGGTCCTCGGGCCAGCCGCGGCGCTGGATGGCGCCGGGGAGGTCGAGGAGGCGCAGCATCCAGGGGTGCCAGGCCTGGGCGGTGGGCCGGAAGCGGTGCAGGTGGTGCAGGAGGGTGGTGTCGGGGGGCAGGGCGCCGCGACGGAAGGTGATGTCGGGGGCGCGGGTGTGGTGGCGGCCGAGGAAGGCGTACATCGCGGCGGTGGTGGGGGCGTCGGCGGCCCAGAAGTCGTGGACGGTCAGGGTCATTCCGTGGTGGGGGCGGCGCTTGGTGGCCAGCGAGAGGTAGCCGGTGATCGGCTGGTCGGGGAGGGCGAAGCGGTAGGTGGTGAGGTCGCTCTTGTCGGTCTTCCATTTGTCCCACCAGGCGGGCCGGTGGACGGGACCGTTCCACTGGCGGGCGAGGTGCTGCTGGAGTTGGCGGGCCTCGGGGGTGAGGCCGCAGGTGATGTCGTACGCGGTGTGCTTGCGCTCGTCGAAGGCGCGGTGGAGGTCTTCGGTGGTCACCGTCCAGGCGAGCACGGTGACGGGGGCCTGCCAGCCGAGGAGGCGGGCGTGGTGGTTGGAGGAGGTGGAGAGGGTGGAGATGACGGCGCCCTGTTCGCGCAGTGGTTTCAGGCGGGCTTCGACCATGCGGGCGGCGAGGTGTTCGCCGCGTTCTTCGGGGGCGACGCATCCGGCGCCGAGGGCGGCGCTGGGGACGGGGGCGCCGCCGAAGTAGTGGTCGATGAGGAGGCCGAGGCCGCCGGCGACGACGTTGCCGTCGCGGACGGCGACTTGGAGGTCGGCGTGCGGGCGCAGGTCGGTGATGTCGGTGACGCGGTGGCCGTAGCTGCGGGTGGCGAGCCGGTCGTACTGGTCCCACAGGTCCTCGTCGGCCGGGGTGAAGGTGAGCGGGTGGTTCATGGCGGCGGCCTTCCTGGGGTGTCAGTAGCCGGTGGCGTCGCGGACGGCGTCCGGGTCGGTGGGGACGAGGAAGGTGCGGGTGAACGTCACGACCAGGGTGTGGTCCTGGTTGTGGCCGCGGGTGCGGCAGGTGACGAGGCCTTGGTCGGGGCGGCTTTCGGAGCGGCGGCGTCCGACGATCTCGGTTTCGGCGTAGAGGGTGTCGCCGACGAAGACGGGGTGGGTGAAGCGGACGTCGTCGAGGGTGAGGTTGGCGAGGGTCAGGCCGCTGGTGCTGCGGACGGTCATGCCCGCGACGAGGTTGAGGGTGACCCCGCCGCAGACCAGGATCTGCCCCCACCGGGTGGTGGCGGCGTAGTGGGCGTCGGTGTGGATGGGGGCGGTGTTGCCCGCCAGGGCTGTGCCCAGGAGGTTGTCGGTTTCGGTGACGGTGCGCGCGGGCCGGTGCTCGATGATCCGGCCGGTGATGAAGTCGTCGTAGCCCCAGCCGACGTTCTCGCGGATGCGGTTGGCGGCGGTGCGGCGGTAGCCCTGGGGAAGGGTGCCGGTCATCGTGGGGCCTCGTCCAGGAGGGCCTGGGCGGCGCGGAAGAAGGGCGTGCCGACCATCTGTCCGTCGACGGTCGTGAAGGTGTCTTTGCTGCTGCGGGCGGCGTCGACGATGGCCTGCGCGCGGGCGATCTCGGTGGGGCTCGGGGTGAAGGTCTGGTTGATCAGGGCGGTCTGGCGGGGGTGGAGGGCTCCCTTGCCGGAGAAACCGAGGGCTTTGGCCTGGTGGCATTCGGCACGCAGCAGCTCGGTGTCGTTCAGGTCGAAGACGGGGGCGTCGATGGCGGGGAGGTGGGCGGCACAGGCGCTGTTGACCAGGGTGGCGCGGGCGTGCAGCAGGGCCTCCCAGGTCATCTGGCAGCCGACGGCGGCCGCGTAGTCGGCGGCCCCGAACACGACGCCGGCCAGGCGTGGTGCGGACATGATGTGCGGCAGCCGCTCGAAGGCGCGCGGGGTTTCGATCAGTGCCCACACCTGGGGCCGGTACTCGGCGGTGTCCAGGACGGCTGCGACGAGCTCGATGTCGCGCGGGGATTCCGTCTTGGGGACCAGGACGACCGTGGGCGGGTGAGGGTAGGCGGTGATGGCGGTGAGGTCCTTGAGGCCGTCGCGGGTGTGGGGGGCGTTGATGCGGATGCCGAGGGTGCACCAGGCGGGGTGCGGCGGGGTGAAGAAGTCCGGGGCGCAGGTGCGGGCGCGGTCTTTGTCCTGGGCGGCGACGGAGTCTTCGAGGTCGGCCAGAACGACGCCGGCGCCGGCGGTGCGGGCGGTGGCGAACCGGGTGGTGCGGGTGGCGGGGGTGATGATCCACGACCGTGCGGTGGGGGTGGGCATGGCCGGTCAGCCTTCCGTCTGGGCGCGGGTGATGAGCGTGTCGAGGTCGCCGAGGGTGGGGGCCTGCTCCAGTTCCACCTCGGTGAGGCGGATCGCGTAGCGCTCTTCGAGCAGGACGGACAGCTCGACCACGGCGAGGGAGTCGAGGCCGGCGTCGCTCAGCGTGGTGTCGGGGGTCAGGCGGGCGGCGGGCAGCCGCAGGTCGTGCACCAGGAGGGTGCGCAGGTCCTCACGCATGGGGAGCGGTCCTTTCCTTCGGGGTGTGCTGGCGGGTGCGGTGCAGGTGCTGGGCGGCCTCGGTGATGAGGTCCTCCTGGCCCGCGACGGCCTGGCGGGCGCCGAGCTCGAAGAACAGGTCGACGGGGTCGACGCCGGTGGCGCGGGCGGCGGCCAGGACGGGCTTTTTGAAGCCGGAGAAGACTCCGGCCAGGCCGCTGACGAGGCTGACCGAGTCGATGGTGGGCGGGGTGTCCATCAGGTGGGTTTCGGCGATGTCCGCGGCCTCCAGCAGGCGGCGGAAGTCGATACCGGTGGGGTGGCCGGTGCGCTCCAGTACGGCGGCCAGGACTTCGAGTTGGGTGTTGCCCGCTCCGGCGCCGAAGCCGCGGGCGGTGGCGTCGATGATGGTGGCGCCGGCGTCGACGGCGGCGAGGGAGTTGGCGACGGCCAGGCCCAGGTTGTTGTGCCCGTGGAAGAGGACGGGGACGTCGACCGCCTGGGTGAGGGCGGTGATGCGGGTCTGTACGTCGGAGGGCAGGTAGTGGCCGGCGGAGTCGAGGAGGCCGACGGCCTGCGCGCCGAAGTCGACCATGCGGGCGCACTGGTGGGCCAGTTCGTCGGGGCTGGCCATGTGGGTCATCAGCAGCACACCGTGGGCTTCGGCTCCCAGTTCGCGGACGACGCCGAGGTGGCGTTCGGTGATGTCGGCTTCGGTGCAGTGCGCGGCGATGCGTACGACGTCCGCGCCCAGGGACACGGCGGTGCGCAGGTCGGTGGAGGTGCCCCAGCCGGGGGCCATGAACACGCCCAGGCGGCTGTGGGTGAGGGCGGCGCGGACGGTCGTCAGCATCGTGCGGTCGTCGAGCCTGGCCCGGCCGATCTGGAGCGAGGAGGCGCCCAGTCCGTTGCCGTGGCCGACCTCGATCACGGGAACGCCCGCTGCGTCGGCGGCCGTGGCGTAGGCGGTCAGCTGGGCGGCGTCGAGCTGGTGGCGTACGGCGTGCTGGCCGTCGCGGAGGGTGGGGTCGTGCAGGATAATCTGCCGGGTGCGGGTCTTGGTCACCGGGTGTCCTTCGCGTGGCGGCGGGTGTGCTGCTCGGCCAGGAGCACGGCGGCGGCGTTGATCAGGTCGAGGTTCCCGGCGTGCCGGGGCAGCCGGGCGCTGGCAGCGGTCACTTCGACAGCTGCGGTGATCTGTCCGTCGCCCACGGTGGTGGAGGTGAGCTGGTAGCCGGGGGCGAACTGGCGGACCTCGTGGGCCGCGCGCTCGGCGGTGCGGACGACGTGGGCGGCGGTGAGACCGCGGGTGTCGGCGAGCAGGGTCATGGCCACCCGGAAGGGCGGGGCGGGGCGGGCGGGGCTGAGGTTCGCGAGGACCTTCACCTCGGGCACCCGGGTCAGTGTGCTGATCGCCGCGCTGGTGGTGGCGAGGTACTCGTCGAGGTTGCGCCGGGTCGCGGGCCCCGCGCTGGCGCTCGCCGCGGTCGCGGCGACCTCGATGTAGGTCGGGGCGCTCAGAGCAGCCAGGGCGTGCAGGAGGGGCAGCGCGGCCTGGCCGCCGCAGCTGACGAGCCCGATATGACGGCAGCTAGCCGCCGCCTGCGCGTTGACGGTGGGCACCACCGCCAGGCCGGGGCGGGCGGGAGTGAGGTCGATGAGGGTGGTGTCCGTGGCCTGCTCCAGGTACGCCCAGTGCCCGGCGGTGGCGTTCGAGGCGTCGAAGACGAGGCCGAAGGGTGCCTGTTCCAGGACGGAGCGGATGCCGTGGGGCGCGGTGGCGCAGCCCAGTTGTTCCGCCCGGCGCAGACCGGCGGTCTGCCGGGTGCGTCCCGCGACCAGCGCGCAGTCCAGGTACGGGGAGCGTTGGATTTTGTCGATCAGGTCGATGCCGATGAGTCCGGCGCCCAGGATCGCGACGCGTGTGCGTTGCGCACTCATAGGAGCCTCCTAGCGTGTGGTCTCGGACAAAGAGGGGGCTGCCGAAGGGGGCTGCATGCCACGCTCCCCCGGGGTTTGTGGCTGCCCGGAGGGTGGTGGCGAGGCGTCAGGAAGGGGTGCCAGCGCGGTCAGCGGGCGTGCAGGCGTACGGGCGGCAGGGTGCGGGAGGTGACGCGAGCCGACACGGTGGTGCCTGAGGCGAGCGGCAGGCTGGCGTGGACGGCTCCGGTCAGGACGAGGCTGCCCGCGCGCAGCCCGGGTCCGCCGCCGGCGCTGTGCCGTGCCGCCACCCAGGCCAGAGCCCGCAGCGGATCGCCGAGCACGGCCCGCCCCTCCCCCGCCGCTGCGGTGCGTCCGCCGATGTCTACCGTCAGGTGTTCGTCCCGCAGGTCCCAGCCGGAGGTGAAGTCCACGGGCTCGCCGACGACGGCCCGGGCGCACGAGGCGTTGTCGGCCACGCTGTCGGCGAGCGTGATCTGCCAGTCGGCCGTGTACCGGGTGTCGATCACCTCCAGGGCGAGGAGCACCTCGGCCACTGCGTCCCGTGCCGCGTCGACACTGATGTGGGGGGTGTGGAGGTCCCGGCCGAGACGGACGGCGATCTCCGCCTCCACCCGGGGGTTCAGCAGGCCGGACGTCGCCAGCGCGCTCCCGTCGGGCAGCACCATGTCGTCGAGCAGGACGCCGTAGTCCGGCTCGTAGACGCGCATCTGCCGCTGCATCGCCTGCGAGGTGACACCGATCTTGTAGCCGACGACGCGCGCTCCGGCTGCCGTACGGCAGCCGATCAGGGCCGCCTGGACGCGGTAGGCGTCCTGCACCCCCGTCCCCGGGCAGCGGGCGGTGAGCTGTTCCACGGGCCGTCCGCAGTCCTCGGCAGTGAGCAGAAAGGCTGCTTGGGCCGCACACCAACGGGCGTCCCGGGCGTGGTCCGTAAGGCTGCGGTCGTCGAGCGGGATGTCTGGGTGGTGTGGGGGGCGCGTTACGGGGGTCATGGTCCTCCGCCGAGGTCCGCGGGGCCAGGGCCCCGCACCCGGTACGACAGGCACCAGCCGGTCGTACAGCCGCATCCCGCACTCCCGGAGATCCGGGGAACGGGCGGCTTACGACAAGTCAACTCCCGGACGCCCGGGAGCGGTACGGTGACAGGGAGTGCAGGCGGTATCACCGGTATCACGGGCAGGTACAGATGACGCGCACGCCGAACACCCGTCTCCGGCTCCTGATTGAGGAATCCGGGCTGACCTACGACGCCGTCGCGAAGGCCGTGCGCACGGTCGCCGCCGAGTGCGGGGTTGCCCTGGCCACCAACAAGGGGCTCGTCCGGCACTGGCTCGCCGGGGCCGTCCCGCGCGACAGCACCGGCCACTACCTCGCGGTGGCCCTCTCCCGCCAGCTGGGCAGGGCCCTGACCCCCGCAGACCTCGGGCTGCCGGCACCCGAGGCGGGTGAGGATGACACCATCGGGCAGTCCCTGGGGGACGACCCGCTGGAGACCCTACTGCCGTTGTGGAGGCTGGAGTTGGACCGGCGTACTTTCCTCGGTGGTTCCGCCTACTCGGTGGCGGCCGCCGCCCTGCCCCTCTCCCACGTCCAGGAGATCGCCGCGCGCACAGCCGCCGCCCGGACCGGAGCCGTGGTGGGGATGGCCGAGGTACAGGCTGTCCGGGAGATGGTGAAGGCGTTCTCCGACCTGGACGAACGCTATGGCGGCCAGCACGGCCGCAGCGCACTGATCACCTACTTGCGCGACGATGTAGCCCCCTTGTGCCGGGGCCGGTTCGCCACCGCCGAGGTCGGCCAGCAGATGCTCTCGGCCGCCGGCCGCGGCGTGCACCTGCTGGGATGGAAGAGCTACGACGCCGGCCAGCAAGGTCTCGCGCAGCGCTACTACCTCCAGTCGTTCGCCCTGGCCCAGGAGTCCGGGGTGGTCGGGCACGACGGATTCGTCATGCGGACCATGGCGATGCAGGGTCTGAAGCTTCACCGGCCCGAGCACTGCCAGGCCCTGGCGGAGACCGGCCTCAACCGGGCCAAAGGCAAGGTCGACAGCCAGACCGAGGCCCTCTTCCGCGTGGTCCACGCGCACACCCTCGCCAAGAGCGGCCGGCCCCGGGCCGCACTGGCGGAAGCCGACCGGGCCCACACCCTGCTCACCACCGCCCCCGGCGACGAGGTCCCGTTCTGGGCACTGGCCTGGGGCCCGCCCGCCCCCTCCCTCTACTCCCGCACCGCGAAGGTCCACGAAACCCTGCGCGACTACCGGGCCGCCGCCGAGCAGTACACCCACGCCGCCGCAGCCCGCCCCCAGGACTTCGCCCGCATCGTCGCCCTCGACCTCGTGGCAGGCGCGGAAATGCACCTGCAACGCGGCAGCATCGAACAAGCCTGCGCCACCTGGCACACCGCCCTGGACCACATGGACGGCGTACGGTCGGTCCGCACCCGCAAAGCCGTCACCCGCATGCGCAGCGACCTCTCCCGCTTCCGGGCGCGAGGGCTGCGCTGCGCCGCCGAACTCGACGAACGCGGACGGGACTTCCTCACCCAGCGCTGACGCTAGACCCCCGGCACCGGCGGCGCTCGGCGGACGGAGGTTCAGCTGTCCGAAGCGCCCGGGCGCGTGGTGCTGTAGCGGTGGACGAGGGGGGCGAGGTAGTCGGCGTGGGGGCCTGTCAGGTCGGCCAGGCGCATTGGGTCGCCGATCAGGGCGATCTCATCCAGCTCCGGCTCCCGCCCCGCCGCGCGCTCGGCTTCGGTGAGCACGGCAAAGTCGTGCTGGAGGGCGCTCACGGGGCGGGGCGGGGCGAGATAGGTCAGGCCGATGCTTGCGTTCTCCCCCCGCGTGACCGTCCACAGCTTCAGCATGCCGGGACGCAGCGGAGCCCCTGTTTCCTCCGCCAGTTCACGCGCGGCATGGGTGCGCAGTGCCCGCTCGTCCATCTCCCCGCCGTCCGCTGGAGGTTCGGCGGATCCGCCGGGAAGCTGCCACCGCCCCGGTGCGGCAGTGGTCTTGGACATGCGCACCACCAGGACGCGTCCGTCGTCAGTGGGCTGGAGAACGTTCACGAACAGCGACGGCAACCATGCTGTGCACCCGGGAACCCGGCGCAGCGCGAAGTGCCGGTAGGTCACCGGTGCCCAGAACAACAGCAGCCGGTGCGGACCCTCCCACTCCAGGCCCGCGCACACCACCGCCGGCCCGTCGAACAGAGAGGGATTCGCCGCCACGGCCTGATCCCACACCCGATCCCGGGCCGCTCGATCTTCCTCCGACAGCGGTGGGACCACCGTCCTGGCCATCCGGAGGCTGCGAACGTCGTACAGGCCGATACCGTGCGGCGGCAACGTCTGGGTCACCCGCACATCGTAGGGCTGCCCTGCGAACGGTCTCCGTCCCCGCCGTGACCGACGGCCCCTGCGACCACGCGGTGCCCGGCACCGCCACCGCCCGCCAGCGGACGACCGGGCACAACGTCGACTCCGCACGAAACGATGGCCGGTCCGTCGCGAACCCCTGCGGGCCCACCGGGGCGACGGGCCTGCCCGTCAGCTCAGCCCGGCCAGCACGCCAGCCATCGCGTCGTACGACTGCTGCACGCCCGCGGTGTTGCCCAGCCGGTGGCGCTCCAGACGGACGGCACCAAGGTGGCGGACGTCGTAGACCCGCGCGCGCCAGAGCGCGGCCGGTGAGGGGTCCGGCTCGCCGTACGCCTCCCAGAATGCCGTCCGCTCGTCTTTCTTCGCCCGTGCTATACGGATCGTCCAGTCCGCGGCAGGGTCTCCGAACAGGGAGCGGTCGAAGTCGAGGACCCCGTTGATCCGCGGTTCCGGGGCCGCCGGGTCCAGCAGGGTGTTCACGGTCCACAGATCCCCGCTGAGCAGCCGCGGTTCGGTGATCTCGTCAAGGAGCGTGCTCTGGTGGGCGGCCGTTGCTACGGCCTTCGCCACGTCGGACGCGTCCAGGCCCGCTCCGTCAAGGTCGGCTGCGATCTCCTCCAGCGAGGTGAGCACGGTCTCGCTCCACGTTGCGTACCCCGGTCCGTTGACCGGCCCGAAGTGCGGCCCCCGGACGTCGTGCACACACCGGGCGATGGCACCCATCTGCCGGAAGAACACGGGCCACAGCGTGCGCGGATAGGTCCCCAGGTGCTCCGGGGCCGGGACGCCGTCCAGGTGGGACTGGATCATCCAGTCCCGGCCGATCACGTCGTGCGACCAGTCCACGGCAAGCACCTGCGGCATCAGCGGGGCGATCACCGCAAGCCACGGCACGGTCGCGTACTCGTTGCGCATCAGGCGATGCTCGCTGCGGAACTGGTGCCGCTCTTCCGGCGCGATACGAAGGACCACCGGCCGCGCCCGCCCCGCCAAGGTCACGCGGTAGACGTTGTTGTACATCCCCGTGCCCAACTCGACCGCGGACACGGGAACCACGCCCTCCCCGAACGCCCGCCGACAGACCTTCACGATCTCCTCTGCGGTCAACGACTGCCGGAACGCTCCCGAAGCACGCTCAACACGGTGGAAGTCCATGCCGCCCAGGATGCCCTCGTACCAGAAGTTCGTCACGCACAGCTCCTGCCCGATGGGCGTCCGCCGCCGTACGCCGGTCCTGCTCCATCGTGGAAGTACGCAGGAACCTCTGACTGAGCGTTTTGCCCTGTGGAGTGTGTTTGGTCCCGGGTCAGGTGCCTCGCCAGTTGGGGGTGGCTTCGCCGGTGAGGCGTCGGGTCATGAGGTCGATCATCGCGAGGTGGATCATGGCTTCGGAGCGGTGCGGGTGGGCTTCGTAGTCGC
>BMUX01000043.1 GCA_014650415.1 Streptomyces spiroverticillatus | reverse complement strand
CACAACTCGTCCGGCACCAGCCGCTCAACGATCCCCACCATGACTCACAGAATACCGAGTCACCCAAATGAGATGACCTCTTAGTGGGGCCAGCTCAGAGCGAGGAAGCCACAACCCGGCGGGACGCCGTCTTGGGGTCTCGTCTTCGATCGGCGTCGGAGGCGCTGAGTACCTGTTGTGGGTGAAGTTCCCCGGTGACGCGAGTCCACGAGCGCGGGGGCCGTCCCCTCCCGCCGGGCCTGCGCGTACCGGGCCGACAGATGCCGGTACGCGCAGGCCCGGTGGGAGGGTTTCGTCAGCCACCAGCCGGTAATAGGCCTTGAGGGTCTCGCCCGCTACCGGGGCGGTGGAGTTGATCTTCACAGGGCGATGCCTTGCTCCCGCGTGGCGAGCTTGGCGAGGACGTAGTCCGACTGGTTTCACGAGGGCGGAAGAACCTCCCGGCAGCAGCCCTGAGGGCTCCTGGTTATGAGGAGATGGCAGGGAACATAATCCGGGTCGGTCGCCTGGAAGAATTGCTGCAGGAGAACAACCGCCGATCAGAACGGTCCTCGCCGATGCACCGTGTGCCACTCGAAATCCACAGTCTGCGCGGTGACGATGCCGTGACGGCTCTGACGGCGATCACCGACCCCCGCTCGCGCCTGCAACTGCTCTGCGCCCTCGGCACCTCGTACGCCACAGATCTCACCGGGAGTCTGCGCGACCTGATCGCCACCAAGCCCTGGGCCGCGGCCAATCCAGGGGCATCCACCGCACGTGAGGTCGATCGCTTCCTCGACCCCTACTTCCACAAGGCCCGCAACCAGGGGCCCAAGCGCGATCATCTCCTCGCGGCCATCGAGGCGTGCAACGACACCCGCACTGCGTTCTACCGCACGAGCCGGGGCATCGACCAGTCCTGCGTCGGTGTCCGTGAACCCCACGACGGGACCTCCGGGGTTCTCAGCCTCTTCGAGATCACCCTGTGGGGCTGGTACCAGCTTCTCCCCTATACCCACCAGGTCATCGTGGACGCGGCCGACCAGCACCGTCGCACCCCCGACCGGTACGGCGGCACCTTCACGAACTACCTGCTCCCCGGCCTCGACCAGCCGCACGGCAACGCCAGCGTCATGGCCGACACAGCCCTGAGCACCCTGCTGACAATGGGCGAGGCGTGGAGCCCCTACACCTACCGCTCGATGTCGATCGAACTCCAACGCGCCCAGGGCGCCGAGATCGCCCATGCGAGGTGGGGAGGCATCGAGGCCGCCGGCCGCGAAGAAGCCTATGACGCTGCCACCGCCCTCGTCCCCGTTTTTGACGCCGCCGAACGCGACCGACTGGCGGCGCTCCTCGCCCCGCACCTGGCCGCCAGCGAGGACTTCCCCGACAACGCCACCCGCACCCTCGCCGAACTGCCCCACCCCTGTACCAGCAGCCTCCACCGAGGCTTCGGCTTGACGAAGCGGGCCGAGAAGGAAGAGGTGCAAGCCCGCGTGGCCTGTGGCGAGGTCCGTGCCGATGCGTACCGCTCGGCGAGCGCCCGACACGAGTAGGGCCTGACTGAAAGCCATCGCCCGCGTGCGACCTCGCTGCGGTGAGGAATGTGCGTGCCGTGGAATTCGCATCTCCAGGCTCATCGCGCCCGCGCCCAACGAGACGGCGCCGTCGCGTGCGCCCGCGCCACGGTGAACCACCACTACGACATCGACTAGCAACAACCCCACACGTACGCACACCGCAGGGCCGGCTCCCCGGACACCCAGGGGAGCCGACCCTGCTGCCATGTGTGCGCCCTCGCGGACGTACGCGGGGCCGCCCGCGAACCGGGCCTGCCCCCATGGTCTTCTGCGGAGTGTCCTGCGCCTTCCCCGCGCTGTAGATCTCCCATACGAGTGACCCCGAGCGGGTCTCTGCCGCCGGGCTCTCCGGCCTGCTCGGCCCGCCCCTCAGGTTCCTCCGCCGGGGTGAATTGCCCTCGCGTACGCGAGCGCAGCAAGGGTGTATGCCTTCAACTCGCCCCGCAATCAAGGCTATTGACACATTCAAGGATCTACCGGCAACTTTCGGTCACCGCCCGAGGGGGCGGCACCGAGCAAAGGGAAGAACACGATGACGAAGCGCACGACGTACGACGAGATGCAGGCCGCCGGACGGCTCCGGGTACCGGTGGCCGCCTGGCGGTGGGCCGCCCACACCGGACAGGTCCCCGCCCCCGACGCAGGACCCGGCCTCTGGGCGCGGACGGCGGTCGAGACCGTCGACGCGGAAGCCGTCCGCGCCGCACTGCGCGGCCCGATCGGCGCCTCCACCGCAGCCGACCGGCTCACCGTCGCCCTCGGCACCCCGCTCCCGGCCCGCCGCCCGGCAGTGACCTCCCGCCAGATCGGCGACCTCGCCCGCGCTGGCCTCATGATCGTCCTCGGCCCCGGCGCCCCGACGTGCACCCCGACCAGGTCGCCGCCCGCGCCCGCCGCCGCGACCTCGAAGAGCTCCTCGACCGCCCCCTCTACCTCGGACCCGAACAGGCGGCCGTGAGCCTCGGCGTACGCCGCACCGACTTCGACCAGATGCGCCGCCTGGGCTGGCTGCGCCCGGCCCGTACCGTCACGATCCGCCACAGCAGCTCCCAGGGCGGCACCACCACCATCAACCTCTATGCCGGACTCGACGTCGCGCTGCTCCCGCTCGTACGCCACGACGTCGACTGGGCGGCCCCGCGGGCGGTCGGCAAAGGCCGCCGCTCCCCGCTCGCCGCGCTCACCTCGGAGAAGAGCGAGCACGTGGTGCCACTGCAGCATGTGGTCCGGACCGCCGTGGTAGGTCGCACCGCAACGCGGTGGCGGCGCCTGCCCGGCTTCCCCGCCCCCGCCGACGGAACCGAGGCGGCCCCGCGGTTCAGGGTGGCCGAGGTCGTGCCGTGGCTGCTGGCCCATCGCAAGCTCGCGCTGTCCAACGCCGCCTCCTGACGCGAACTCGGAACCGTGCGACCCCACGCCCCGGCCTCGGTGTGTGCCTCACGGTCCGGGTCCTCCCCCTCCGCACCCTCTGCACCAGCTGAGCGCGGCAACGCCGTCGCCGGGCCGGACCGCGGCAGCGGGCGAACTGTGCTGTTTCGCCCCGCACGTAAGGGGGGTTGCGGGAGAGTCGGTACGGCGCATGCCGGGCACCGCCGGCGCGCGCCTGACCGGTGGTTGGCAGAGGGAAGGGGAGCGCGGTGGTGCAGGACGAGACGTGGACCACGGATGAGTACGGGAAGTCCCACGAGGGCCGGGTGGGGGTCCTGCTCCCGGACGGCAGCGTGCCGGAGCCGGTGTACTTCGACGGAAGTTCCACGGTGGGGCAGATGGTGGCGCACTGGTCGGTGTACGACGGCGAGGGCTTCCGCAGGCCGAAAGCCGATTCATTGCTGGCGGTGTGCTCGTGCGGGTGGGAGGGCGAGGCCCGCCGGCTGGACTGGGAAGCCTACGGAGAGGTCCCGATGCGGAAGGCGGCCCTCGGCCTTGCGGAGAAGTGCCTGCTCGACTGGGACCGGCACACGGCCCAGGTCGGCGAGAGCACAGTGGCCCTGCCCGGCGAACTGGTCGAGCTGCTGCGGGAGGTGGAGCACCGCATCGAGCACCTCACCGCCGACACCCCGGTCGTGACCCTGAAGGCGCTGCGCCACCTGGAGGTCATGGCCGTACGCCTCGGGCACGGCGCCGCGCACAACGCCCGGCACGAGCCGGTGGAGGAGGTGGCCGCCGGGCTCGGCCTAAACGTGCGGGCGGCGAAGGCATTGCTGGCCCGTTTCGGGCAGTGGGACTTCTACGGCTGATGCCGGTGGCGGATCTCCGGCAGGGCTGTGCAGGGCGGCAAGGCCCGACACGGTGCTGCCGGGGCACGTGGGGATCGGCGGCGGAAGAAGCCGGCGATGCGCGGCGTCTTGCGCTCGGAGACGACAGGTGCGATCGGGAGCGAGCTCGCGTTGCGTCCGCGGCCGACGTACGGGTGGCCCGCCTCGGACGGTGGGGCATCTACCGTCGGCCTGCCGACGGTTGTCCGAGTTCTCGGCGGGCCGCCCTGGCGGGGTCGTGCCGATCGCGATGGTCTGCACGACCTCGCCAGGGATTCGTACGTTAGCGGCGGCGGTGGGCGGTGGTGACGATGAAGCCGACGGCGGCGATGATCACCGTGAGGACCGCGATACCGACGGTGATGGGAGTGGCTACGGAGGGGTGGCGCCAGGTCAGGTAGGCAGCCCCGAAAACGAGGATCAGGGCCACGACCAGGCCTATGACCCAGAGCGCCAGGGCAACGCCGTTCGAGGTGGGACCGGGACCCGGGGTGGCAGGGGGTTCCGGCTGGGTGTCGGGTACGGGCACGGACGATCTCTCCTTGTGCGGGTGCGCCGTGGGGCGCGGGAAGCAGTGGCGGGGTGGCCGCCAGGCGGCGGCATGCCCCGGAGGTGCAGGGTCAGCCGAAGGCTCCGGCCGACAAGGTCGGGTGGGGGACGGCCTCCTGGAGGGCGTCCCAGCGGGATTTCAGCCGGGCGGGGTCACCGCACAGTGCGGTGGCCAGCGCGGCGACGGTCTCCGCTCGCAGGTGGTGGGTACGGGAGGAGGCGCCCGTGGTGGACAGCAGTGCGCCGATCAGGGGCTGCTCCCAGCGGGCGCAGCACGCGATCCGGTGTACGACGTCGTCGGCTGTGGGGCAGCCGGCCGCGAGGTGCAGACCCCGTACGGTGCCCTGGAATGCCGCGAGAGCCTCCTGGTGTGAAGGGCGTTCGGGCTGGTCGGGGAGGGTGCCGTGTGCGTGGTGCCACAGGTCTAGGAAGTCGGCCGGGCTGCGGCCTGCGCTGCGGGCGATCCGCTCGACGGCCGTCCAGGACGGGAAGCGTTCGGCGGCCATCAGCCGGTAGACGTACGAGGCGGACAGGTCCGCGTCGGCGGCGAGCTTGCGCAGGGAGAGCCCGGAGCGCCGGTGCAGGTGCGAGAGCGCGGTTGCCAGCGCCCCGCGCTCCTTGGCCCGGTCCTGGGCTGCGGCTGCCGGAGTGTGCCCCACGGCCTGGTCCTGGTCGGCGAGGAGGGAGGGGGTGCCGGGCCGCCGTGCTCGGCGTGCGCGCAGCACCTGGGCGGCGTGGGCGGCGGAGAAACGGGACTTGAGGGAGCTGATGCCGGCCGGCATCAGCTCGGCGATGTCGGACCAGCTCGCGCCGCGCTCCAGGGCCTCGCGGACCGCGATGGCGAGGTAGTCGTCGAGGTCGCGTTGGAGGGCGAGCCCGGCCTTCAGCGGCTCGGCGGGCGGGGCGGGCTCGCTCAGGGTGGCGGCCCGGGAGACGAGGCTCGCGCGGGCTGCCACCGACTGGCCTATCAGGGCGAGTTCGTGGGCGTAGGGGGTGGGCTGCGGCACGGTGCGCCGGGCGCGGAAGGCGGCCGAGCGGCACCGGGAGGAGCAGTAGGTGCGGGGCCGGCCCCCGCGGCTGTTGCGGAAGAACTCGCCCCCGCAGTACGGGCACTTGCGCGGGCGCGGGCCGTCGGTGTGGGTGGTGGGGTGCATGGTGGATCGCCAGGTTCCGGATGTTCGGGGGCGAGGGTGAGGGCGGTGCGCCGGTTGACAGGCGTCCGCGCGTTTCGTTTCGCCCGAGTGGAATATGAGGCAGGCGGCGGCGGCACGAAAGTGCCGTGAGCCGCCAGGAGTCAGCGGCCGGCGGCGTACCGGGCGCGGGGACCCCGGGCGCGGGCGAGAACCTTTGTGGTCTGCACTGTTGCAGCCCGCCGGGAGCAGCCCGGCGCGCAATTCCACCGAGGGGGCGCACCGATAACGGGCCCGGGGGTACGGCCGGGCTCCTGTACGCCGTGTTGCCTACGGGGGCGACCCTCGCAGAACCCCACTTCTGCACAAGGCACCGTGTTACGGTCGAACGGACTGGTCAGGACCGCGTTGTCCTGACCAGAGGGACGCGGAGCGAAAGACATCTCCACCACCTTTCGTTGCGTACGGCAAGAAGGCGGAGGAGCCCGAGACGAGGTTGGTAGCCGGGCGCTCGGGCCCCTCCGGTGCCATGACCCTAGCCCTTGAGTGCAACAGACAGCGACTGAACCGTCACTCCGCAAGATCTTCCGCATAGCGGATGATCGAGTTCAATTCCCTTGCACAGGGCCGTACTTGGCGAACAACGCCGCGCATGCTCCCGGTCGCCCCACGCCAAGCGCTGACCGACCGTCACATCTGCGGTCCCCCCGAGCCTAGGGCGTCATACACCCTTTTCAGGGAGATCTGGCATATTCCATCGGAAGCCTGTGCCCCCGACTAACCTGTGTCGATTTCCCGCAGCTCACCACGACTGCGACAGCACCAGCCGCCGCAAAAACAGTCCGTCGCCGCTTGTAGATCGCTATTCACCGATTACCGGTTCGTTCGCCAGCTCACCCGCGCAGGCGCCAAGTTCGCTCCGGCGGAGAAGGACTTGGGTACGACGACCGCTCCGGGGTCAGCGCGCACCCAGCCGATGTCCTCCTCCAGGGGGAGCCCGCGAAACCACCCGCAGGCTGGTGGTAGGCCCGTGCGTCGCCGCACCAGGCGACCGTGACTGGCCTGCCCAGCGCCATCACGGGCAGGGCCGCGACCGCCCGGGCTTCCGGAGCCCCTGGTCGGGGCGATCATCCGACTGGAGGGGCTCTATGGGTGAGGAGGTACGGCCATCCAGGTTGCAGCGTGGGGGATCGGTGCGGGCGGGCGTGGAGGGTACGGGAGATTGCCGGGGTTCGCTGTTCATGAGCCGGCCCGCAGAGTTCCGAGACGTCGCTTCTGACAGGCGTTCCCCTCTGTCCGGCCGGGCTCCGCCTCCGGAAGGCTCTCGATGCCCAGGACTGCCTCCAGTCGTTTCCTCCATGCCGGGACTCTCCTGGCCTTCACCGCGCTCGCGGCGTCAGCATCTGCGGGCGCGCAGGCCGAACCCGTCACGCCGAGCAGCGCGACGGTGGGGGCGCACTTCGCTGCCATGGGCAAGTCCCAGATCAAGTACACACGCACTTTCGGCCAGGCGAAGGGGCGTTTGGAGATCACCTTCACCGACGGCAAGGGGAGGCCTATCGGGTTCATGGCGGGTCCCACCACACAGACCCAGCAGCTGAACACCAAGTCCAGCACGTGGAAGCGGAACCTCTCGATCAAGATCACGCAGGCGACAGGTGTGGCGCGCTCGCGCCCGGTCGCTCTGACGGTCAAGGTCGCCTGCGGGAAGGGCGCCCGTTCTTGCAAGCCCTCGCGCGCTGTTGCCCACACGATGGCGCTGAACAAGACCGCGAACTTCAACTTCACCATCGCGAGTTATGGCAAGAAGATCGACAGGCACAAGCCTGTACTGGTGATGTCGTTCGTGGCTCCGCTGGCTGTCCCGGTAACGACCTCGGCCCCGGCCATGCGTACGGTCCGCTGCGACTCCGAGAAGGTCACCAACGGCGGCAAGCGCGGCTGTGTCCACCCCTCCGAGATCCCGAACTTCTCCCTGAGCCGGACCAACCCCCGGTGGGGAGCGATGGCCAAACACGTCTACGAAGCCCAACGCGCCCTCGTGGGCAGGCCGGGCTACAGCAAGCCCCTGCACCGGGCCACTCCGGCCCAGGCCGTGAAGAACCGGCGCAAGACCTGCCCGTCGTCGCTGCCCCGGCCCACGGGCAAGCAGTGTGACGAGTACCCCTACGCGTCTGCCTCGGAGGGCGGAGGGGTCCTGGGAAAGACCCAGAGCCGCAAGATGATCAGCGCCAGCCACAACCGGCAAGGAGGAACGCAGCTCGCCAAGTTCTACAACGCCCACCGGATCATCCCCGGCGACCTCTTCTACTCACGCGTGAACTGATCACAAGAACCCCCGAATCTCCTGGGAGTGAGCAGATGCTGAAAGGCCCCTACCAGTTCTCCGTCGCGGAGAACCAGTTCTACCTCCTCGAAGACGACGACCTCGACTACGTGAAGAACCGCACCGTCTCCGCGGCCGGGAACAACGGCCTGGTCGCCGGCGGGGTGAACCATGCTGTCGCCCTGGCGGGAATCAGCACGGGACCGGCGATGATCTCCTTCGACCTGTCACCCGGCCCACTCACGGCGGACAGCTCGCAGCCGTGGGAAGACATCGCCGCATTCGACTACACCTCCACCACCGGCGTCACCCACCTCGCCACCGCGATGGGCCCCGACGAAGAGTCAGACGACCTGGAAGCGTACGAGGTCAACCTGGCCTTCAACGGACCAGGTACCTACCGCATGCGCCTCCACGCCACAGGGCGCACACTCCACCCCGACGGCGTCCAGGAGGAGGACAAGCCCATCGCCGAGCACTACCTGCTCCAGGTCTGGCCCACGACAAACTGAACACCACCCTCTTCCCGGACTGCGGCTCCTCGGCACCGGCCACCTGGTCGGTCGGTGACGAGGGCGGTGGCGCTGTCCGCGGGCTCAGGTGCCCGCCAGGCGGCGATGTCCAGGAGTTGCCGTCCCCCTGCAGCTCACACGAGATATTCGTCCATGAGTTCCGCGAGGTGCATGAGGGCTGGCCACTGGGTGTCGTTTCGGTGTGCGCGTAGGAACGGCGTTGTGCCTGTACGTACATGGCGAACTCGGCGGGATGGGTGTGGCGTTGAGCAGGGTGCTCCCGGCAGGTACCGGAAGCACCCTGCGCTATGGGGGCGTGTTACATGATCCGTCGGACGTTGGCCCAGTTGAGGGTGCCGACCTTGGTGCTGGCGACGATGTCGCCCTGGCCGTTGCCCTTGTAGAGGCGCATGGAACCGTCGTTCCAGACGGTCATGAGGTCGGCGATGCCGTCACCGGTGTAATCGCCCGCGGTCATGATCCGTACGGTGGTCCACGTGTTGCCGCCGTAACCGATGGTGCTGTCGACGACGCTGCCGTCGCCGTTGCCGGAGTAGATGTGCAGGGAGTTGTCGGTGCTCCAGACCGTGGCGAGGTCGGCGATGCCATCCCCGTCGAAGTCGCCCGCGGTCATCTTCTGGATGCGGTCCCAGCTCGCGCCACCCATGGTGGGCTGGCCGGCAGCAACCTGGCCCTCGCCGTCGCCCTTGTAGAAGTTGAGCTCGTTGTTGGACCGGATGGCCATCAGGTCGGCGTTGCCGTCACCGTCGAAGTCACCGGCGGCGATGTGCTTCACGCCGCCCCACGACGTACCGCCGTACGTGATCTGCGTCTGCTGACCGAACTTGCCAGCGCCGTCACCCGCGGCGAGATGCAGCGTGCCGTCGGCCCAGATCGTCACCAGGTCGGCGATGCCGTCGTTGGTGAAGTCGGCCTTCGCGAACCGGGTAAGCCCCTTCCACCCGGTGCCACCGAGCTGCGCGATGCGGTTGCCCGTCAGCCCGTTGGCCTTGTCGCCGGGGTAGACCTGGAGGGTGTCGTCACCGACGACCGCGGCCAGGTCGGCGATGCCGTCACGGGTGAGGTCATCCTGAACCCGGAAGGTGGTCTTCTTCACCCACGCACCGAGGTCGTCTGTGCGGGAGGCAACTGCCGAAGTGCGGGTCTCGGCCTTGTCGGTGCCCAGGCAACCGCCCTGCCAGGACCGGCTGTTGACACCGACGAGCTCGGGGATGCCGTCCTTCACGCGGAACGTCGGTCCGCCGGTGTCCCCTTTGCAGAGCACGGAGGTGCCGACGCCCTTGAGGCCGAGGGCGACGCCGTCGGCGTAGTCGACGGTGAAGTCGCCGGTGTGCAGGTAGTCGGGCACCCACTCGTCTGCGGTGCGGCCGAAGCCGGCGGCCTTGAGGGTCTCGCCCGCCGCCGGGGCAGTGGAGCTGACCTTCACGGGCGCGATGCCCTGCACCCGGTTGGAGAGCTTGGCGAGGACGACGTTGCGGTCCTCGCTCGTCTTGAGGTAAACGACCTCGCGGGTCTGCACGCCACTGCCCGCGAGGTCGGAACTGCCCAGGCGCACCGTCGTCTTGACTACCGGCTTGCCGTCCGCGAGGCCCCCGCCGGGGGTGGTGACGAAGCAGGTGCTGGCGGTGATGACCCACTGGGGGTCGACCAAGGCTCCTGTACAGGCCTGCTGGCCGCCGATGTCGATCTGTGCGGCGAAAGGATAAGCCTTTGCCGCGGCGGGGCTGCCGTCCAGGGCAGTTGCCGGGGTGCTGGCGAGGGCGCCTGCGACGACCAGGCTCGCCGTGATCCCGGCCAGCTGGCCCGTACGACTTCTCATTTTGGACACCTTTTTCCTTACGTGAATTTCGGCGGTCACCCCTGTCCGGGCGGTGACCGTGGAGCGGAGTATCACAGCGCCATGACTGGCACGTGTCAGTCCTCGGCCCGGAGGCAGTGTCTGCGCCCGGGCGGGCGCGGGTGTCACGGGCGCGGCAACGGTGGGCCGGGGATCAACTGGTGATGCGGAGTTCGACGAGCACGGAGGGCTTGTTGCCGGTGCTGCTGTCGCCCTCGCCGACCTGCTCCCAGTCGTTCTTGGGGACGTTGACGGTGGTGGTCTCGCCCTCGGCGGTCACCTTGGCGCGCACCGAGTGCTGGTCCTTGGTGAAGATGGCGAAGACGTCGGGGAGTTCCATCGTCAGGTAGCCGCTGGCCGAGGAGGCCTTGAAACAGAACTTGCCGTCGGCGATGTCCTTCCCGGCCTCGACGCGGATGTCGTGGGCGGCGGCGCAGTCGGCCAGGACGAGGTGGCCGTCGCCCTTCTTGAGGGTGATGCCGCGGTCGGCCAGCACCTGTGCGGCGTTGGGGTAACTGAAGTCCTCGATCGCCGGCGGCATGGGGGCCTCGGCGGCGCTGACCGGCACCTTGCGGACCTTGGGTGCGGGATTCGGGGCCTCCTGGGCTGCCGCGAGCGAGGTGAGTCCTATGCCGCCGATAGCACAGCTGACGAGTCCGGCAAAAAGGACTTTGCGAGCAAAAGAAATCACGGGACCTCTTCCATAGGTATGGGTCTGCAAACCGGATGGTGCCATTAAGTTTCACGTAAGTGAAGAGCGTGTAGAGTCCCACCACATTGCCGCCGCGTTGCTCTGACCTGCGGTTATGTCCGCGTGCAACATTTCCGACACGGTGCATTTCGCCCTGATGGGCGTTTTCTGTGAAGATCTAAAACGGGCGTACCGTATCGATCCAAACGAAATCTTGCGCGCGACCGGACACTTCGCGAGATGGGATTCCGTCGTGAGAAGAATGCGAAAATTGTGGGGGCCTGACGCCTCGTCCCCGCCGAAAACCAACCCGGCCCGCAGACGGTCGCGCCTCCTGCAGAAGGCTGCCGTCGGCACGGTCTCCGCCGCACTCATGGTCGGCCTGCTGGGCGTCGCGCCTGCAGCAGCCGTAGAGGCCGGCGACGAGCTGCTGTTCACCGATCGGTCCTGGGTGGTCGAGCTGTGGACCACGGGCGGGCCCGCCGTGAAGGCGGCAGCCGAAAGCGCGCTGCTGGGCTCCGACCAGGACGTCACCAAGTTTCTCGACGCTGAGCTGCAGCTTGCCCGGACCCATGACAACCGCCTGTCCGCGGTCCGCATGGCCAGCGTCGGCGGCCCCTCGATCCGTGAGGCCGCCAGGAAGGCCCTCGAAGGTGAACCCGGCGCGCTGCAGCTGTTCCTGACGGACGGCTGGAAAGCCCCCCTGGAGCAGGACCAGCGCCTGCAGGCCACCCAGGTCGCCAGCACCGGCGGCCCCCGCGTCCAGGCCCAGGCCCGCACAGCCCTGGAAGCGGGCCCCGAAGCAGTCCGCAAGTTCCTGGAAGAAGGCCAGTTCCTTGCCCAGGAAATGGACAACCGCGTCCAGGTCGTCCAGATCGCCAGCCTCGGAGGCCCCGCCACCAAGGAAGCCGCCCGCGTCGCCCTTGAAGGCACCCCGCACGACGTCACCGAGTTCCTCGAGGTCGGCCAGCACGTGGCCCGCGCCCGCGACCAGGAACGCATGACCATCGCGGAGTTGGTCAAGCAGGCCCAGCAGGCAGGACAGCAGGCCAAGCGGGCCAGCGACCTCACCAAGGAAGCCTCAGCCAAGGCCCTCACCGCCTCCGGGCTCGCCAAGCAGGCCGCCAAGACCGCCGCGGCGGAGACCGCCGCGGCGGGCAAGGACGCCCGGCGCGCCGCGAACGCGGCAAACCGGGCAGCGGAAGCCGCCCGCGGCGCCGCCAGCGCCGCCCGCCAGGCTATCGGCGCTTCGAACGCGGCCAACCAGGCCGCCCGCATCGCCGCCTCCGCAGCCGCCAAGGCGGCCAGTGCTGCCGTGGGTGCAGCTGATGCTGCCAGCGCCGCCAGTGAGGCAGCTGCCCGGGTATCCCTCAACGCCGACGCCGCCGAAGAGGCAAAGCGCCTGGCCGCCAAGGCCCATCAGGCGGCCAAGGACGCCAAGAGCGCCCAGCTCGCCGCCGGTTCCGCGGGAGAGGCCTCCCGCCAGGCGGGGACGGCCGCACAGGCGGCGAAGGGCGCCGCCCTGGACGCCCTGGAGGCAGCCGACTCCGCGGATGAGGCTGACAGACTCGCCGCCGCCGCCGGGGCACAGTCGGGCAAGGCGAGCAAGGCCGCCGCCGACGCCCGCCGTCACGCCAACGAGGCCAACCGCGCGGCCGATGCCTCCGCGAAGCTCGCCGAGCGCTCTGCGGTGGCTGCCTTCCAGGCCCGCGATGCAGCCGGCTCGGCAGCGGAACACGCGAGCAACGCGGCAACGGCCGCCGACGAAGCCATCGCCCACGCGGGCGAGGCCTCCACCGCCGCGGCGCAGGCCACCAAGCAGGCTGCCAACGCGAAGAACGCCGCCGTCGCGGCCGCGGCCGCAGTGAAGGCGGCGAACGAGGTCTTCCTGGTGGCACGTGCCACCGAGGCGGAGGACCTGACCGCCCGTACAGCCGCAAGCGTCGCGGAGGCCGAAGAAGACAAGTCCGTCGACGACAACTTCGTCGTCAGCATCGGGTACACCCTGCGCGACTCCAAAGCCCTGGACGCCGAAGCGGACAGGCTCGAAGCCGAGGCCGCCAAGCCCGGCATCGACGTCAAGGCCACAGCCCTGCAGGGCCGCAGGCTCGCCCTGAAGATCCTCGCCAACCAGGGTTCCTGGAGCAAGGACGCTGCCTCCAGAGCACTCGCCGCCACCGACGACGAGGTCCTGGAGTACCTGAAGACCGGACGCAGGGCCGCAGCACAGGACGACATCCGCCAGGCGGTGGAAGAGCTTCGCATCTCCAGCCCTGACGCCCCCGTCCGCACCGCCGCGGCCACCGCCCTCACGGGCACGGCCAAGGACATCGCCGAGTTCTACCTCAACGGCCAGCACACCGCAGCCGCCACCGCCAACAGGCTGCGCGTCACCCAGATCGCCAGTACCGGCGGAACCCGCCTCAAGGAAGCAGCCCTGGCGGCACTGGAAGACGGCACGCCCAAGGCACTGGCGCTCTTCCTGTCCAGCCGTCAGTACCAGGCCCGGACAATGGACGAGCGCATCACCGCCACCCAGCTCGCCAGCACCGGAGGCGCCGAACTCCAGGCCGCCGCCAAGATCGCACTGTCCGGATCACCGGAAACGCTCCACAGCTTCATCCAGACCGGCCAGTACATGGCCGACCGCAAGGACCAGCTGACGGACACACACGTCCACCAGATGCAGCAGCTGATCTCCATCGCGGAGAGCGCCGCCGCCACCGCACAGAAGAACGCATTCGAAGCGACCCGCGCCGCAGCTCTGGCTGTCAACGCCAAGGACGAAGCCAACAAAGCCGCAGGCGAAGCCACGAAGTCGTCCCTCCGCGCCCAGGACTTCGCGAAGGCCGCCGACACCTCGGCGGCCAAGGCGGAGACTTCCGCGACCCGCGCCCGTCAGTCGGCCACCGTGGCCCGCAACGCTGCCAACGCCGCCAACCGCGACGCCGACGCAGCCGAACTGTCCGCCGAGCAGGCCAAGTTCTCCGCGGACTACGCCAGCCGAAAGTCTCAGGAAGCGCATCGCGCCGCCGACCAGGCGAAAGACGAAGCCCTCGACGCCGGCAAGAACGCAATAGAAGCCAAGGCCGAAGCCGAGAACGCCTGGACTGCCACCATCGACAAGGCGCGGGCAGAAATGCAGGCCGCGCAGAAAGCATACGAAGAGGAAGTAAAGAAGCGGCAAGAGAATCAGAGACAGAAGGAAAAGCGATACTGCGCACCCTTCCTGCTGCAAGTCTACGGCAACGGGCTATCCTGTCTCGTTGACCCCAGCGGCCGCGGCCAGACACCTGAATTGATCATCCCCGATGGAATGGCCTACGGGCGCGCGAACCTCGCTTTCTACGGGGCAATCACCGGCATCGCCGACATCATTGCGTGTGCTCAGAACGTAACCTTCGATAACTGCAAAGACGCAGTAACAGCGATGGCGCCATGGGAACGGCCGCGGCGCATCATCAAGGGTGTCTCATCCGTCATTGATGAAATCAATGACTTCAACAAGAAGCAGGGCATCGGGTGCCCCACGAAGTGCTTCACCGCAGGCACCAAGGTTCTCCTTGCCAATGGCGAGCCGAAGAACATTGAGGACATCGGACTTGGTGAGAAGGTATTGGCCACTGACCCGGTCAGCGGCACGACCGGCGCACGCCGGGTAACCAACCTCACCGTCACCGAAGACGACAAGCACTTCAACGATCTCACCATCGAAACACCCGATGGCGCGAGCAAGCTCACTGCAACATACGAGCACCCTTTCTGGTCACCGAACCGGAAAGCCTGGATCGAAGCTGCGGACCTTCGTCCTGGGATGTCCTTGAGGACAAGAGAAGGCAGCGAAGTATATGTCCGGGACAATAAGCCCTTTGACCGACATGCTCGCACATTCAACCTGACCGTCAGCGACTTGCACACCTACTACGTGCAAGTTGACGGTACTTCCGTCCTCGTCCATAACTGCGATCGCGATGAGCTTTCCAAGATCCTCCCAGAGAGGAAGGGGACTCCCACCGACGGCGTGGGAGGCGGGACTGATGCGCACGGAGTGAAAAGGGTATATGAAATCACAAGTGGAGGGAGCCGCAAGGACAGAGCATTGATCGACTGGATCAATGCGAAACTGAATGAGCCCGGTGGACCTTTGAACGGAGGTGCTTCTGCACGAGCCAAGGACGTCGAGCAGAAGATGGCCGCAATCATGCATCGAGATCAGGTGTACAAGGCTGAGATAGTAATCAACCACCCGGGCGGGCCATGTAAGGACGCAAGATTGGGATGCAATGCGATCCTGGATTACCTGTTGGGTCCAAATCACGGTCTGACGGTACACTGGAAGAACGGAAATGGTGTCTGGCGTAAATGTATGTACGGCAAGGGCGCTATCAAAGATGACGGAGGGTGCTTTGATGAGTGAGAAAGCGATTGCGGAAGCGCGCTATCGCCCGGGGCATGGGAAACAACCAGTCTTCTTGTTCTCAAGTGAAGAAGTTGACAAGGTCATCGATGATCTGCTCACTGGGCCAGAAGACCAAAATCTTGCCGAGCTCTACTCGCTGAAGCGGGATCTACTTCCATCCGGATTTCCGGACCATTCCTTCATGATCGGCGTTGATAGGGGCCGAAGCGTTGGACTGGTCAGCTTCAGCGACAGTGGCGGTAGCTTCGTGACCGTCGGCGAACCGGGCGGGAACCCGGAATTCGGCTATCTCATGGCGGGCCATCATACCGAGTTTGAAATAGATTCGGAAATTCCCCTCGCGCTCGTACGTGAAGCTTCCCGTCAATTCCTTGCGACGGGCGGAAGACGGCCGACCTGCGTGGAATGGCAAACGCAAATCTGACGTGATTTCTATTGATGGGAGACTCTTCGGGTTCCTCACAGCAGGACTCTGACCTGCGACGGCGTGCTGCAGGAGGAAGAACCGCAAGAGTCTCCCATTAGACGGTGTCCTATGTGGGGTTGCTGGGTAGGACTGTCCAACATGGCTCAGGGAACGTGGAGTTGGATCGTTCCAGACGGGCTGTGGGAGATCGCGAAGCCCCACATCCCGCCATCGAAGGTGCGGCCGCAGGGCGGTGGAACGCAGGACACGCCTGATGAGACGTTGTTCGCGGCGATCGTCTATGTGCTGGTCAGCGGGTGCTCGTGGCGGGCTCTGCCACCATGTTTCGGGGTGTCGAAGTCGACGGTGCACCGCAGGTTCATGATCTGGTCGAGAGCCGGTGTCTGGGGCCGCCTCCATGAAGCGGTGATACACCGTCTTAATAGGGGATTAGATGGTTGCCTGCTCATGCCCCTGGACTGCCCCCTACCCCCACCACCGGTACTCCCGGCAGGAAACTTCAAAGTGCGCCATGAAGACCAAGTCACTATGGGCCCGGGAGGTCGGCGATCAGGGCGGTGGCGTTGTCCGCGTACGAGCGTGCCCACTGCGCCGTGAAGTCGAGCATCCGCCGTACCGCCCGCGCCGGGGTGATCTCCTGCAGCACGTCCGCGAGGACCGCCTCCTGGCCGTAGTCGTGGAAGCACTCGTACGCCCCGTCCGACGCCAGCAGCAGCCGGCCGCCACTTCCGGTGGGCAGCGCGGCCTGCCCGATCGCCGGGTCGTCGCCGGTGTCTGCGAGGTGGGAGTACACGACGTGCCGCCAGTCGTCCGGCACATCCCTGCGTCCGGCGTCCAGGGCTTGCTGGCGCAGGTTGTGATCTTGCGTCAGCAGCACCGGCTCCCTACCACCGGCAGGCTGGTGGTAGGCCCGTGCGTCGCCGCACCAGGCAATCGTGACCGGCTTGCCCGGCACGACGACGGCCAGGACCGCGACCGCCCCCACCTCCGCGGCACCCGGCCGCCGCGCCTCGACCGCGCACACCGCAGACAGGGCGCGCAGCGCCCCGTACGCCTCGCCGTGCTCGATACCGCCCTCGGCAAGGAAGCGAGTGTTCTCCCGCGTCCACTCCCGCACCAGCGCGGTGTCGCCGATCCCGTCCAGCAGCGCATACGACCGCACCCCGCCCCGTGTCCGTACGGCGGTCGCGTCGCACTGGAACCGCCGACTGCCCTGATCCTGCCGCCGGGCGTACAACTCGTTCCTCGCCGCACTCACGCCGCGCTCCTCCGCTGTCTGTCGAGCCCCGGCCCTGTGCTGCGCCCTGGTTCACAGCAGCGCGCCGACGCCCCAGGTGGCGCTCACGTCGTTCAACCACCGGTCCGGCAGCTTCCCGTTCCACCGTGCCGCCAGCGCGTACCGGGAACGGACCTCCACCAGCTGCTCCAACACGATCAGCGACACCGGGTACGCGAGTAGCTCGCGCCGCCCGTACTGGGCCGTCACCGACTGGGGCCCGTACTCCGCGTACAGCCGCGCCAGCCGCTCGCGGTAGGTGTTCACGAACTCCTCCAAGCGGACCGGGTAGGTGTCCCGTTCCTCCTCGGGGATCACCGACCACAGGACGGGCAGGACGTCCTCGGTCATGTCGTCGTGGAAGCGCACGTGGATCGCGAACGCGGTGTACGACCGCACCGCGACCGCCAGCACCGCATCCGCCGCCCCCTCCCGCACCTCTTGCGCTACCCGGTCCACCGGGCCGCTGGTGTACGCGTCCGCGCTCATCTGGTCTTCGCTCACGGGGACCCCTCCTTCTGGCCGACGACGTTCTCCGTGCTGACGGCACAGGCACCGGCAGCGGGCACGCCGTCCTGGAGCAGGGCTCCGTACCGGTCCCAGGTCCATGCGATGTGCCTGCTCTGGCGGAAGTCCCCGCCGCACGTGTAGCAGCGGGGCGAGTTCCGCCGCTGCGGGGTGAATGGGTGCGGCTCAGCGCGCCAGTGGCCTTCGGCCTGCACATGGTCACTGCGATGGCGCCCGCATCCGTGGAAGTCACAGATCCAGTACCCCTCCAGCGGATCAGGCCCCTGCCGGAACCAGTGCGCCGTGATCAGTCCCCGCCTCGCTGGGCTCATGACGCGCTCCTCCTGGTGGCGCCCGCCGTCCACTCCATGCCGATCTTGTCCAGCTCGGCCCGGCGTTCGTCGGTGAGCTTGTCGGCTCGTTTCCGCACGTTGGAGATCCACACGCCGAGTTTGATGGCGCTCTCAGCGCCCGCCTGAGCGCCGTTCACGCCCTCGCCGGACCCGAGGGGCTCCTCATGCTTCCGAGGCACCCGAAGGTGCCCCTCACGGGCGTAAAACGCCTGTGCCGCCCGCAGGTTGAGCATCCACTTGTCGTCCTGCGTGCGCTTCACCGGACGCTCGTCCTCACCAGCGGGTTCGAGTCCGAGGACGTTCTCCAGCAGCCACTGCTGCGCGGGCAGCAGCGCGTCCCACCCGAACCGGCAGCCCTGCACCCACCGTCCGAGGTCCTCGCCCTGGACGACGACCTCCCCGGCCTCCATCGGCACACGGCCGCCGTTGTCCAAGTGGTTCTGCACGAGCCTGAAGCAGCGCTGCCATCCCGCGTCCCAGACCGGCGACCACCCGGGGTCGATCTCGTCAAGGGCGTCCCGCCGCTCCCGCGACAGCCCACCCGTAAACGCCCCCTCGGGCAGCTCCGCCTCCAGCTGCTCCGCGCGGGCGTCCGCGAGCCTCGCCGCCGTCCGCAAATTCTTTGCCCAGGTCCCGACGGGGTAGCCGTCCCAGACGGCGGTGGCCGGCGGGAGGAAGTGGCCGTGTTCCGCGGCCCAGCGGCGGGCAGCGGCGAGTCCTTCCTCGAAGGCGTGGTCCTGGTGCGACCACACCACCCCGAGCTTTTCCAGCTCGCGCACCCGCTCGGGTGCGTCGTCTCAACTGTGGTGCGGGCCGGGTTCCGTGCGGGGTGGGTCTGACCTGGGATGCTGCACGTTCTGAGAATCGTGATCAGGATGGTCAGCGGGCGGTAGGGGCCTGACCTGGGGCGATGCGTGTGGTGAGACGTGGTTTCACTGCGGTTGAGACAGCTCCTGTCCCGTTGGGGTGGCCGCCGGGTTCGGCCTGGAGAAGCACCTGCCCGTCATGGGGGTGGGATCAGCCAGTCCTCGGAGGTGGGGCTCTTGGCCCGGTACGGGTCGGCGAGGAGGTCCTGCACCGCCCGCTGTGCCCGCCAGCGGGCAATGTCGGCAGTGGGAGTGTGGCCGCCTGTGTAGTGCACGGGGGTGCCGTCCGGGAGCTGCCAGGAAAGCGACCACCTCCACAATTCACCTTGGGCGGCCTGACCGAACAGCGGGCGCCCGTCGTACGGCTGTGCGTCGATCTTGGCCCATACCGGCAGGTCGGTCCCCGGTACCGGTACGCCCGCACAGAAATGTTCGGCCCCGGCCGCCTGCCACAGCACGGGGGCGGGCAGCGTCTCGGTTGTCGACAGTTCCGCCGCGTATCCGATCAGGTCGGCCACGTCCCACACCAGGGCCAGCACCAGCGCGGCGCGCGGCATTGGCGGCCAGTCGGAGGGGGCCTCCAGCAGCAGCACGTCGACCTCGTCGCCGACCCGGGCCTCGTTCCACAGCATCTCCTGCTGCAAGTCCGTCATCGACTGCGCCCGGAACGTGACGTCTCCTGCTGCTGCTTCCTCCACGAGCTCCAGCGCCACTACGACCGTGTCGTGGTCCACCGACAGCCCGAGGGCCACCTCCCGCAACTGTTCCGGTGCCAACGCTTCCAGCAGCTTCTGCACGTGTCCCAGTACCGCCGCGTTCGCCTCGCTGAGCTTGGGCCGCGTGATGTAGGGGTTCGGTGTGTAGCCCCAGATGTGGGATGCCGACCACAGCTCCATGAACTCGCCGACGTCATCCACGCCCTCCAGCCGTTCGGCGAACCCCAAAGCCTCCTCGACCACCGCGAGCGAGGCCGGACTCGACACGGCGCCGGTGCGGCCGGCGAACCGGCACAGCGCTGCCGCCCGCCCACCGACCGGCCCCAGCACCAGACCGGCCTTCTCGAACCGTCGCCCCCTCGCCTGCGCACTCACCGTGTGGCCTTCCCGTCCGTGCCCTCGCTGACCCTGGTGCACATCTTTCCCTGCTCCGCGGCTTTCGCCGCGTTGCTGGCTGCCCACGTCACCACGGCTGCGACAGCACCAGCCGCCGGAAAACAGTCCCTCGCCGCTTGTAGATCGCTATTCATCGACTACCGGTTCATCCGCCCGCTCACCCGCACGGAGCGCCAAGTTCGGTCCGTCGGAGAAGGACTTGGGTACGACGACCGCTCCGGAGCCGGCGCGCACCCAGCCGATGTCCTCCTCCAGGAGGAGCCCGCGAACCCGGACGCCGGGACGGCGACCCAGCCCGCCTTCGGGCCCTCGCCTGCCCAACGGCACCCTCTCCTTCCTCGTGAACATCCGTTGGCCGTCGTCCTGTTGCTGGTGTACTTGCTGCCCAAGGACCAACGAAGGAGAGTGCGCATGGCCGGGTACAGCAGGGGCTGCACCGTCGAGAGCCGGGGCGCGTGGGCGTCCTGGACGTGCGACCGCGAGGGCTGCGACGCCAAGGGCACCAGCCGCGGCGAAGAGCCCGCGGACCGCGCGGCATGCGCGGCCGCGGCCCACCAGCAGGAGGCCCACCACCAGATGGTGATCAAGGAAGCGGCCCAGGCGCTGAAGGATGCCTCCGACGTTCTCCTCGCGTCCTTCGGCACGCTGACGGACGTGGACGTGCGCACCTCCCGCGGCACGGCGTGTGTCACTCCGCAGGACGCGTGGGAGGCATTGAGCCTGTGGACGGTCCAGCTGCGCAGCCAGCAGCCCGAGCCCGACGACAAGGACGCCCGGTACGGATGGCGCCTTGAGCAGATCCTCACCCGGCAGGGCGTCTGCCCGCACGAGCCCGGACTGCGCCGCTCCCAGCCGGCGCCGGATCCCAGCCCGACGCCGTGAACCCGGCTGCACGCCCCGATCAGCCGGTCCTTCTTCCCTCCAGCTCCGCCTGGAGCGAGGACGCCCGTCTGGTCGGCGACACCTTCGCGCTCGTGGGAGCGGCCGCGGCGACCACCTTCGACGACACCCGCTTCCTGCTGCCGCCGCTGACCTGGACGATCGCCGCCGAGCGGGTCGGTGACTGCGTCACCACCGACCACCGCCCCGAAAACCTGCGGGTCCTGCTCCTGCCCACCTACGCAGCGGACGCGGTATGGGCCTGCCACACCGCCCTGGTACAGGCTGCCGAACCCGACGACGACAGCGAACACCTCAACGCCCTGCTGACGGACTACCTCACCGCCGTCCACGACACCAACCTGCGCGGCCTGACCGAGGCGCTGGAACGGGTCCTCGCGGTCCTCACCCTCGACCTGCCCGCCGCCCGCCCGCTCATCACCCACCTCGTGCTGAAGACGGAGGTCAGCCAGGAAGACCGGGCTGCGCTCGACGACGTCCTGGAGGCCTGGCGAGAGGCCGGAGTTGCCTGCTGACCTCCCTTGGCTCACCAATCGCAGGGGAGGCCAGTGACGATCAGCGCGTACCGGGAACGGACCTCCACCAGCTGCTCCAACACAATCAGCGACACCGGGTGCGCGAGCAGTTTGCGCCGCCCGTACTTGGCCGTCGTGGACTGCGGTCCGTACTCCGCGAACAGCCGCACCAGCCGCTCCCGGTAGGTGTTCACGAACTCCTCCAGCCGGGCCGGGTACGCCTCCCGGTCCTCCTCTGGAATCACCGACCACAGGACGGACAGGACTTCTTCGGTCATGCCGTCGTCGAAGCGGACGTGCACGGCGAACGCGGCGTACGACCGCACCGCGACCGCCAGCAACGCATCCGCAGCACCGTCCCGCACCTCTTCCGCTGCCCGCTCCACCGGGCCGCTGGTGTACGCATCCGTGCTCATCGCGTTACCTCAGCCTCATGCTTCTCTACCCACGTCCGGATTTCTGCGGCGCCCTGACGAACAGCTGCTTCCGGGGCGTGAGCCAGCCCTTGGCACAGGACCAGGAGGTCCATCAGCGCGGCGCCTTCGGCGAGTGCGTCGTGTACGCCGGTCTGTATCCAGTCGGCGTGGCTGTCGCTGGCTCGGGCCACCGCCCGCGCAAGCACCGCCACCGCATCCGCCGTCCCTGCCCGCACCAAGGCCTCTGCTGTCTGCCGCGTCACCGCCGTGTCCTGGACGTCCAGGAGCAGCCCCACCAAGGCCTGCGCGGCCGCAGGTTCCCCGGCGAACGCAGCGAGCACACTCCCAGCCCACGCACGCCCCACCCACGAAGCCGACGATGCCCCCGCCAACGTCTCCAACAATCCGTCCACTACGACCGACCCACCCTCGCTGCCGTCCATTCCATGCCGAGCGCGTCGAGCGCGGCCCGGCGTTCGTCGGTGAGCTTGTCGGCCCGTTTCCGCACATTCGAGATCCACACACCCAGCTTCACGACGACCTCGGAGCCCGCCTGAGCGCCGTTCACGCCCTCACCCGACCCCACGGACTCCTCATACTTCCGAGGCACCCGCAGGTGTCCCTCGCGGGCGTGGAACGCCTTCGCCGCCGCGAGGTTGAGCATCCACTTGTCGTCCTGCGTGCGTTTCACCGGCCGCTCCGACTCCTGCGCCGGTTCGAGCCCAAGGGCGTTGTCCAGGAGCCACTGCTGTGCGGGCAACAATGCGTCCCAGCCGAACCGGCAGCCCTGCACCCACCGCCCGAGGTCTTCGCCCTGGACGACGACTTCACCGGCCTCCATCGGCATGCTGCCGCCGTTCTCCAGGTGCTGCTGCACCAATCTCATGCACCGCTGCCAACCGGCGTCCCACACCGGCGACCACCCTGGGTCGATCTCATCAAGGGCGTCCCGCCGCTCCGGCGACAGCCCGCCCGTGGCCGCCCCCTCGGGCAGCCCGGCCTCCAGCTGCTCCGCGCGGGCGTCCGCGAGCCGGGCCGCCGTCCGCAGGTTCTTCGCCCATGTCCCGACGGGGTAGCCGTCCCAGACGGCGGTGGCCGGCGGGAGGAAGTGGCCGTGTTCCGCAGCCCAGCGCCGGGCAGCGGCGAGTCCTTCCTCGAAGGCGTGGTCCTGGTGCGACCACACCACCCCGAGCTTCTCCAGCTCCCGTACGCGCTCCGGAGCCAGGTCACCGGCCCGGTAGTCCGCGCGCTGCCTCTTCAGCCACGTCCCCAACGGGAACCCGCCCGGCGTCCAGTCTCCAGGCGTGACGTAGTCGTACGGGACCTTCAGCTCGCCGTTCTTCGCGACCTCCTTCGCGTACCGGGTCGCGGCCGCGAGACCGCTGCGCCAGTAGTCGGTCTCCGGGTGCAGCACCCGCAATGCCACGAACCGGGCGACCTCCGCCGGATCACGCGGAGTCGAGAACTTCAGCAGCTCCCGCGCGGGCCTGCTCGGACCCTGCGCCTCGCCCGGCTGCTCCTGGCCCTCCGCGACGAAGCCATCCTCGGCGTCGTCCGGCTTCCAACTCCCAGTCCGGGAGCGGGAGTCGGCGAGTGCTTCGATCACATCCGTGTCGTGAGCCCGCAGAGCCCCGAGGACCTTCGCGAGGGTCTCAGCCCCCCTAGAGGTCAGCATTTCGTCCGGACTTTCCCCCGGCGCGAGGAAAACAGGAACGATCAGACTGGCCACTTTTCCGTCGCCAGGCTGCATGCGGAGCGCCCGCCCGACCATTTGCACGATGTCGACCATCGAGCCCCGTGCGTCACAGAAGGCGACAGAATCACAGTCCTTCGTGTCCACCCCTTCACCGAGTACGCGAACGGACGCGATCATCTTGAACATGGCGGGATAGCAGACCGTCCCGCCCTTTCCGTCCGGCACCTCGATCACATTCGACGCGAACTCCTCCAGCTGCTCCTTGCGGTAGACCGGCTTGTGCTCCGCGTACAGCCACGACGACCACACCCGCTCCGGCGGGTGGTAGCGCTTCGGGTCCTCCGCGAACAGCCGCTCCGCGACCCCGGGCAGGCCCTCGGCCATCGCCTCGGCCTCGCTGATCCGGGAGTGGAAGGTCAGGCACTTCCGCAGGTTCTCGTCCGCAGCCGCCGTCAGCAGCCCGGCCTGGAGCGCCGCGAGACGGGCCCCGCGCACCAGGTCCGACCCCCGGTCCCCGCCGGCCTGCGCGGCATGCAAGTCCGGATCGGAAATATCTACACAAACCACCTGATACGGGGCAACCAAACCGCGCGAAATGGCCTGCGAGAGCGTCAATTTCCACGCCACAGGGCCGAAAATTTCCGACCCGTCTTCCATACTCGCGACAAGCCGCGGAGCCTCCCGCCCACCACGGCGCGCCTCGTCGGCGGACTCCCAGATCCGCGCTGTCGCGGTCATGTACAGCCGCCGCACCGCTGGGATCTTGTCCTGGTGGTGCACGGCCGCCCACGCCTTCTCGGCGTCCCCCGAGGTGCGGTGGGCCTCGTCCACGACCATGAGGTCGAACGCCGCCATGCCGAGCTTGTGCGCCTTCTGGACGGCCGTCGTCGCGGTCGCGTACGTCGAGAACACCGTCACCACCTCGTCGTCCCCCACCCACGAGTACAGCTCCGCCTCGTCCGTGGTGCAGGGCATCCCGCTCGACGCCGAAACCCGCGCCTCGCACGCCCCGACCATCGCCCCCGTACGCCCGGCCCGGCGCCACTCCGCAGCCATCTGCGCCAGCAGATCCGTCGTCGGCACCAGGACCAGCACCCGCCGCGCGTGCAGCTTCTGAGCGGCCACCGCCGCGATCCGCGTCTTGCCCGACGCGGTCGCCGCGATCACCTGACACCGCAGCCCCTCCGGCGGCACGGGGGAGCCGGCCGGTAGCTGGAGGTAGCGCAGTACGGCGTCGACCGCCTCGATCTGATGCGGGCGAAGCCCGTGGTACGCGCTCACCGCTCTACCTTCTGGCTGGTGACGGACAGGCCGTGGTGGTCCAGGTAGGCCAGCAGGAACACGGCCAGGGCCCGCCCGGGCTCGCTGGCGTGCTCGATCCC
>BMUX01000042.1 GCA_014650415.1 Streptomyces spiroverticillatus | reverse complement strand
CGACCTCCACCTCGGCCTGCTCCAACTCGCCTGCAGCATCATCTGCTTGAGACGACTCCGAACCTCATTCTGAAACGATCAGTTAGGCGGGCAGCACCGGCAGACCCTCGGCCGGTGAGCTGATCGCATGGTGCACTTCGAGAGGGAACGGGTCGGCCACCTCCGGCAGAGGCAGGCCCGGCCGCATCCGTTCCAGTACCGCACGGCCCTGCCCGGCTTGGACGGCGGCCCGCGTGCCGTCCGCGCGTCGGCGGGCCTCGGCCTGGTAGGCGCGCCGCCACTTGCTTGAGTCCAGCACCGTGGCTGCCACCGGATCACCGGTCAGTCCGGCGAGCTCGCCTGGGCCTGCACGGCGCGTACCAGGTCCAGCAGCGGATCGATCTGCTGAGGAAACCGGTCGGCGCGCAGCCAGTCCCCGAGCCCGCCTCCACCGCACCGCCTGAGCGGTCAGAGGTCCTGCGCCCGACTCCGGCGACGCGCCACCAGGACCACGGCGGCCGCGCCGAGCACCATCAGCCCCGCACTGGCCCATAGCCCTCCCGTCGTACTGACCGGCACACCCGTCTCGGGCAGTCGCGGCTTGCGCCCCGGCGGCACGGCCACCGGGACCGGGTCTGCAGCCGTGGGTGTGGGCACGGGACGGGGCGTGCTGGAACTCTGAGGCGTGGGCGGGAAGGGTGTCGGTGCCGGGGGCGTCGGCTGCGCCGTGGGGGCGCCGACGGGGGTGACGGGTACGGGAGGCGTTGACGCTGGCGGTAGGGCGACGGGCGGCTCAGGGACTGGCGGTAGGGCGACGGGCGGCTCAGGGACAGGCGGTACGGCGGCGGAAGGTACCGGCACTGGTGACACCGAGACGGGCGGTACGGCAGCGGACGGTACGGCGATGGGCGGCTCAGGGACGGGCGGCACTGAGACGGGTTGCGCGGATGCGGGCGGGACGTTCGGGGGCTGCGGCGTCGGTTCGCCCGTGGGCGCGGACTCCGGTGGGCGGACGGGCTCCGGCGGATGTGCCGGTTCACTCGGACGTGCCGGTTCACTCGGGCGCGGCAACTCCCGCCAGGTCCCCCGCGCCACCGAACGCAGGGCGCCCGGTACCGGACGAGAGGCCAGGAAGCCCTGGCAGTCCTCGTCGGTGCTGCTCGTGAGGAGGAACTCCTGGGACGCGGCCGTGTGGTCGACGGGCTCCGCGGTGACCGTGCCGACGCCCTCGGCCGCCCGCACCGCGCACAGTTGTGTCCGCCCAGTGCCCGACGGAAGTTCCAGGAGGCCGTCCTTCAGCGTCCCCTCGCTGCCCTCACACACCGTCAGCGCGTCGATGCCACTGCGCTCGACGCGCAGCCGCGGAAGGTTGGAGGTCACCGTGAACCGCAGACCGCTGCCCGGAGCGGGCTGAGCGGTGTCCGCCCGTACGTCCAGTGACGGTTGGAGAACCAGGGCCGGGTCGATCGTGGGCCAGTCCGGGCACTTTCCGCCGGGAACCGACTTGTTCGCCGGGTACCGCTCGGTCACGCACCACACCCGCCACTGCATGGTGCGCCGCGTGGCGGCATTCGTGTAGTCGGCCGACGGGGGCGACAACACGTACGCCAGGCGCGCCCGGTCGAGGTCGCTGAGGTCGGTGCGGGCACCACGTTTGCTGCTGGAGGGCCGGTAGGAGTTCTCTCCGCACGCGCGCAGGGGGTAATTGAGGCAGAAGATCCATCGTGCGGGTTCTGGTACGCCGTCGACGAGCGGGTCCACGACGCACATGGGGACACCTGCGAAGAGGGGACCGGGTGCCGGTGAGGAGATGCCGGGGTTGACGGTGTCGCCGTATATGTTGGCGACCGCCGCGATCTTTCCGTCCGCCAGCCAGGAGGCGTGGACGGTCACCTCGGGAACGGGTTTGCCGGTCGCGGCGTCCGGGACGCAGCCCGTCACGGTGTAGGTGTCAGTTCGAGCCTGCGCCTGCGCGGAGAGCGGCAGTGTCGCCGCCGCGCACGCCGCGACAGCGAGAACCACTGAACCAGGTCGACGCATCGTCCGAACTCCCGACTATGAATGATCGAAAAAGCCATATTTCTCCGTGGATACGATCACAACTGGGCAGAGGTACCGGTCATGGCACGCGAGAGGGACGTCGGAACCCCTGATTGCGCGGCGCTGCGAGCCGCCGACCCGGCCGGTGAACAGTGAATTCCGGGGCATACGAGAGAACGGACGACGGAGCGTCCCCGGCCTTGGAGGAGAGCCATGTACGAAGAGATCCTGCAGTCCTTCCCGGCCGGCTCGCCCCAAGCGGCCCGCCGCGCCGACGACTACGCGCGTGCATGCCGACGTGAGGGGATGCCGGCCACCGTGGTGATGGACCTGGAGACCGACTCCTTCCTGGTGCTGACCGACCGCGATCGAGCGGTTCGCCTGCTCGCGGCGTGATCCCGCACGGTGTTGGTCGCGGTGTCGATCACCGAAACCGACGAGGAGGACTCGTTGGTGACGTAGGCCTTCGCGCCGTCGGGTGTCACAGCCGTTCCCGCCGGTGCCGTCCCGACGGAAACGGTGGCGGTCACCGCGTTGGTGGCGGTGTCGATCACCGACACGGTGTCCGAGCCGTAGTTGGCGACGTAGGCGACCGGGGTGGCGGCGAGCGCCGGTCCGGCCGCGCCGACCGGCGCGGACCGGGCGCCCCCGAGGCCAGCCCGCGAGGCCGGTCGGGCAGATGCGGGGCATGCCCGAGGAAGAACCGGTGGGGGTGCAGGGCGCACGGCCCGTTCGCCTCGTCCACTCGACCAAGGGGCGGACCCGCCGCGGTCCGCGAATTACGCACCGTCGACGCGGCGAAACAGGGGCAAACCAGCGGCGGAACTGCGGCGAACCGCTCGCGTCAACGCGCCTGGCACGACAGCCACTTGTAGCGCAGGGGAGTCGAGTGGTCACATCGGGGGACCAGCGCGCCCTGTCGGCCGGCAGGTACGGGCCGGGGGTGCCGGCCGGCGGCGGGCCCGTACCTCGCTCGCCACCGCGCGCGGCCCGCTCGCCGCCCGCGCGGACCGGGCGGACGTCGGCAGTCGCCCGCCCGCACCGGCCGGGCCCTCTCCCGCGGGCGCGTGCTCGACCGGGCCGTGAGAGAAGTCCGCTCTCCTGTGCGGGGCGTCAGAAGCGGCTCGCGGAGGAGGGGCCGAAGAACTCGATCTCGGCGAGCGCCACCTGCTTCCTCGCGGAGGCCGCATGGGCCGATTCGACGGTGAAGCGGACCTTGGTGACTTCGCCGACGCGGAACGGCCGCCGCTGGGCGCCCGCGCCCTGGTCCAGGACGAGTTCACGGGTGGTCGTCGTACCGTCCTTGCCGGTGATCGTCGCCTTGACGCGGTGGGGCAGCGCGGACTCGCCGATCTTCTCCGGGCGGCTGGAGACCCCCGGCGTGATGATCACGTCCAGCAGCCGGGTCGGCTCCCGGAAGCCCACCTCGATCCACTCGCCCTGCCCGGACTCCGCACGCCCCGGACCCCACCAGGTGTTGCTCCGCTTGTCGAAGACCAGTTCCGGCTTGTGCCCCGGGAAGGTGCGGGACGCGAGGACGGTGTCCGGCGAGACCGGGGCCCGCTTGGCGAAGTGGTCGCTGGTGGCGTCGATGCCGTCGGGGAGGAAGACCGCGGCGAGGACGACCAGTGCCAGCGCCACCGTGATGCCGATCCAGGTGCCGATGCGGTCGAGCGCGCGGCGCAGCGGCGGCCGGTCGCCGGCCCACGGGGTGTCCCGCCGGCTGCGTCCCAGGAGGCGCCGCCACCAGGGGAGTCGAGCCGGCGTCGCCTGCTCGGTCTCCTCGGCCAGCGGCATCGCGCACCGGCAGCAGAAGTGGCGGCCGGGGCGGTTGGGCGTGGAGCACCAGCGGCAGGGCGGGCCGTCGCCGGTGTCCCGCAGGGGTTCCGGCGTACGGACATGGGGCCGTTCGGCGTCCGGCCGGCCGGGCAGGACGGGCGCGACGGGCGGCGCACTCCTCGGTCCCTCGGGCTCGGCCACGGGTACCAGCAGCGAGCGGGCGCGTTCGGCGGCGTCGTGACCGGGAGCGTCGGGGGGTCCGCCGTGGTCACCGGCCCCTGGCCGGGAGTTCACCGGCGGGGTGCCGGTGGCCGGGTACCGCTCGGGCACCGGTTCCTGCGGGAACGTGTCGTTGCCCGCCCCGGCCTCGGCGGGGCGGACGTCGCGTGCGGCCGGTGCGGAGGCGTCCCAGGCGGGCCGGGGCGTGTCCGCCGGGCGGGAGTGTGCCGGGTCGACGGCGTACCGCTGCTCGGCTGCGGTGGGTGCCGGTCCGCTGTGCCGGGCGGGGGCCAGGCCCGCGCCGCCGGGGCCCGGCCGGTCGAAGGCGTTCCACGGAGTGCCGCCCTCCGTGACGGGGGCCGCCGGGGAGACGGGGGCCTCGGCGGCGGAGCCCGTGCCGGCCGGGCTGCCGGGCCGGTTCCAGCCGAGTACGGCGCCGCAGGCGTCGCAGAAGGACTGGCCCGGTTCCGTGCGGGTCCCGCACTCGGGGCAGTTCTGGGCGGTCATCGCTCCAAGGTCCTTTCGGAGGCGGTCACTTCGACCGTGTAGGGCATGTGGGCCGGGCGGGCCGCCGCGACCAGGGAGTCCAGCCGGTGGACGTCCGTCGTCGTCGGGGCGGGCAGCCGCAGGGTGACGTGCAGGTGGGGGCGCGGGACGCCGGGGAAGGGGCCGAGCGGGCGGGCGTTCCAGTCGGCACCGCCGCTCTCGCTGATGTCGGGCACGACGCCGAAGGCGAGGCGTACCGCCTCGGAGAGACCCTGCCGGGTGCCGCGCACCCGGTGCAGGGCGGCCGCCGAGGCGACCGCGTCCCGCAGCCGGGACTCCGGTTCGGTGCCGTCCGTCTCCGCGCCGACCCAGGTGCCGAGCCACTCGGCGAAGTCGATGGGAGCGAGGGCGGGGTCGAAGTAGGTGTCCAGGCAGTCGAGCACGTGCAGGATCGGGGCGAGGACCTCGTCGAGCCCGGCGACGAAGCGCTGGGCGAGGTCGTCGTCCGCGAACACGGCCGGGAGCATGGCCCCGAGCGGCGCGGACGACCCGAGGCCGTCCACCCCGGCCCGGCGTCCGCCCGGACGGCGTTCGCCGTCGCCCCGGGAGCCCGTACCGGTGTCGTCCGCCGGACCGTGGCTGTCGCTGATGCCGCCGTTCACGAGTGGCCTCCGGAGGGGGAGGAACGAGGGGCGCGGGCGGGCGGCGGCCCCGGGGTATTCCGGCCGTACGTGTCGCGCGTCATGACGTACCCCCCACGACCCGGACCCGGTGGTCGAAGGAGAAGACCAGGGCAGGGGCCCGGAGGTCGATGCGGTCGGTGGGGTCGCCGCGCTTGCCGGTGAGCGGGTCGGCGGGGTGCAGGATCACCTCGTCGACGAGTTCGACACCGGGCACGCGCTGCAGGACGGCGAAGATCTCACCCGCCTGCACGGGACGGCCGAACGGCCAGCCCCGGCCGTCCGCCCCGCCGGTCAGCGGGTCGATGTGGCGGAACAGGGCGTCGTGGGCCTGCCTGCGCACCCGGTCGGTGTCGACGCCCCGGAAGGCGTGGACGGTGGCGACCACGGTGACGCCCTGGTAGTACGGCGGGCCGACGGCCAGCCGGGTGCCGATCAGGCGGCGTTCGTCGAGGTGGCGGGTGATCCGGCCGAGGAGGTCGTCGCCGGGGACGAGCTGCTCGAAGCGGAGCCTGCCGCCGGGGTCGGGCACCGCCTGCGGGACCACCAGGACCCGTACCGCGTATGCGCCGTGCTCGCCCTCCTCGCCGGACAGGCAGGTGATCCGGGCGCACTCGGGGGCCGCCCGCCGGGCCAGCTCCTCGTAGTCCCGCAGGGTCACCGCACGTTCTTGGGCGCGCAGCGTGATGGGCGCGCGCAGCTTCGCCTCCTCGACGGTCTCGCCGTCGACGCCGCCGCGCGCCGCCTCCCGGTTGACGACCTCGGAGACGTACGGGATGGAGGTGCGCAGCACCTGGACCGTGCCGCGCGCCACGTTGCCCGAGCGGCCGCCGCCGGTGCGGTAGCGGCGGGCCCGGACGACCGAGCCCTTGGGGGCGACGGCCCCGTACTGGCGCAGGGTGCCGTCGGGTTCGCGGACGGCGGGGCCGAAGGCGATCTCGCCGGTCGCGGCGTCGAGCGTGATGTGCGGGTCCCCGGGGTTTGACGCGCCGAAGTGCGGGACGACCTGCCAGTCCACCCAGCCGTCGTACGCGGCGGTCTGGAGCAGCAGCGGCGGGTCGTCGCCGACGACCGGGGCGTGCTCCAGGCGCAGCCGCTGTCCGGGCAGGCCGGTGGACTCGCCGAGCGCCTCGTCGTACACGGTCTCCGCGTGCACGGCGCGGGTCGTGCCCCCGACGGTGAACGCGTCGGCGGCCCGCAGGGTGGGTGAGGTGGTGTAGAAGGGCTGGCCGGAGAGCGGGTCGGTGACCCGGCAGCGCAGCCAGCCCGCCTCGTGGCCGCCGGTCCGCGAGAGCACGTGGCCGCCGGGGACGTGCAGCACGATGTCACCGGGCCGGTTGAGGCCGCCGGTGCCGTCCCGGTCCACCTCGCAGGCCTGCCAGCCGTCCTCGGTCCACGCCTCCCACGCCAGCGGGGGCTGGCGCGGGTCGACGCCGACGCCGTCGACCCGGCTGTCGAGTTCGAGCGCGACGGCGCAGTGCGGGGTGGCGGCGGTCAGGCCGATCAGCATGCAGTCGCCGGGGACGGGCGCCTCGGAGAAGCACAGCAGGTCCTTGCCCTCGGCGAGGTCGTCCGTACGGTCGACGACCGGGGCACCCTGACGCTGCACCACGAGCCGGCCGAGCCCGCACGGCACGACGGTCAGGTCGTGCTCGGTGGCGAACACGACGGCCTCCTCGTGGTCCGTGCGCTGGGTGGCGACCTCCGTGCCCGTCGCGATGTCCACGGGCTCGTCCTGCGGGGCGGACAGCCAGAACGTGACGTCGGTGCGGGCTGCCGTCGGCGGGAACAGCGTGATGCTCACCAGGTCGAGGAAGGCCAGGTGGTTCTTCTCCGGAACCCGGTTGAGCCGGTAGACGATCTGGTCGGCCATGTGCGCGACCGTCTCCACCAGGGTGATGCCGGGGTCGGAGACGTTGTGGTCGGTCCACTCGGGCGCGCGCTGCTGGATGTAGCGCTTGGCCTCGTCGACGAACTGCTGGAAGCGCCGGTCGTCGAGGTTGGGGGAGGGCAGGGGCATCAGCGTTCGCTTTCGGGGAGGTTGCCGGGGCCGTTCGAACCGTGGGGCAGGCCCGGTCCTTCGGCGGAGTCCGGCAGGCCGGGCTCGTCGTGGGAGGGGATGACGTAGAAGGGGAAGACGAGACTGCGCGGGTTGTTGGTGCCGCGGATCGAGTACTGGACGTCGATGTACAGCACGCTCTGCTCGCTGCCCGCGGACACCTCCACGCTGTGCACCTCGATCCGCGGCTCCCAGCGGTCCAGGCTGATCAGCACCTCGTGCTGGATGCGCCCCGCCGTCTGCTCGTTGACCGGTGCGAACACCAACTCGTGCACCCCGCAGCCGAATTCGGGCCGCATCGGCCGCTCGCCCGGCGCGGTCGCCAGCACCAGCCGGATGGCCTCCTCGATCTCCCGCTCACCGCTGACCATGGCGATGCCGCCCGTGGGGCTGATGCGCAGCGGGAAGGACCAGCCGGAGCCGACGAACTGTTCGGCCATCAGTGAATCTCCCGTTCTTTCTTCCTGTACGTCGCGGCAGTGCGCCGAGTCGGGCTGTACGCCGTACCCGTGGGCCGTGTCGCGCGGGGCCGGACCGGCGGGCGGGTCACGGGATCGGGTACGGCTTCCTGTTGACCATCAGCGGCGCCACGGTGTCGATCGTCGTCATGCCGCCCTTGAGCGCCAGCGTGACGGCCTGGACGCTCACGTTCGCCACCGAGTTGATCTGCACCGACCCGGTTCCGGTGAGCGTCGCCGCGGCCGCCGCCGTGAGGCTGAGCGCCGCCCCGGCACTGACGTTGAGCGCGGCCGCCGACCGCACGCTGACCATGCCGCCGCCCTGCACGGTGACCATGCCGCCGGCCCGGATGCTCAGATTCCGGGTGGCGTTCAGGGTCAGGTCGGCGCCCGCCGACACCGACACCGAGCTGCCGCCCCTGATCCTGACCTCACCCGCGCTGTTGACGGTGATCTCCGTCTTGGTGCGGTCCAGATTGACGATCAGCTTGTCGTTGCCCGTGGCGATCCGCACGCCCTGCTTGCGCCTGCCGGTCTGCTCGCTGAGCAGGTCGACCCGGTTGCCCTTGCGGTCGGACAGCGTGTGCCGGATGGCGCGTTTGCGCAACCCGTCGTGCAGGTCGACGTCCTTGACCTGCGTCGGCTTGTCCCGGCCGTTGTAGAGGCCGCCGATCACGAACGGGTGGTCGAGCGCCCCCCGGTCGAAGCCCACCAGCACCTCGTCGCCGACGTCCATCGGGAAGACCCCGCCGCCGCCCTTGCCGCCCAGTTGCACGCTGCGCACCCAGTCACTGACGTACGCGTCGTCCAGCCACGGAAAGGACAGCTTCACCCGACCCTGCTCCAACGGGTCCTTCACGTCCACCACTTGGGCGTTGGCGACGCTGGGCAGCTTCGCGCCGCCGCTGTCCGAGGCGCCGCCCGAGGCCAGCCCGTACAGCGAACGCCACTGACGGCCGCTGACCGTCACCCACGACTCGTAGCGGTCCCCGTCGCCGAAGCTGTGCCGCACGGAGGTCACCGTGTACTTGCCCTCGAAGGGCTTGCCCACGGCGGCGAGCGCCACCGGGATGCCGGGCCGCAGTTCGGGGTTGCCGCGCGCGGCGATCTCCAGCTCGGCGAACGACGACGTGACGTCCGAGGCCAGCGCCTTGGCCGCGTACCGGACGTCGGACTGCTGGTCGTACGGCACTTGTGTCTCGACGAGCGTGGCGGGCTTGAACTTGCCCGCGACCTTGCCGGGAGTCTCACCGATGTCGATGCCGGGGTCGGTGGTGATCGCCTGCCGCTCGACGAGCTTCTTCTTGGTTCTCACGTTCCAGCCCCGCGACTCGACCTTGCTGACCTGGTCGGACGCGGTGACCGCGGCCCGCAGCCGCAGGATGTCCTCGCCCGCCTTGAGGATGAACGGGCTGCTGTCGGCCTTCGCCTTCGGCGAGGGCGCACCCGAGGACGCCTTCGGCTTGACGAACCGGAACCGCCCCTCGGCGTCCAGGGACATCACCCGGTCGTTCTCGTCCGCGAGCCGGGCCAGGAAGTCCCAGTCGGTGACGTTGGACTGGCTGATGAACTCGTACAGGCCGGGGGTGGGGTCGATCCGCCCGATCGGCACACCGTCCTGCCCGGCCAGCTTGCGCGCGATGTCGGACGCCGTCTGGTTGGTGTACGCGACCACCCTGCGCTGACGGACCAGCCGGTGCCCGTAGTCGTAGCCGCGGATCACGGTGTAGGTGCCGGTGCCGTCGTAGTCGGCCTCAAGTCCCGTGATCTCACCGGTCAGCAGCGGCTTCCCGGCACCCTGGCCGTCCGCGATCGGGGTCAGCACCACCTTGGTCCCGAACGTCGCGTTCAGCTCGCCCAGCACCAGCCGCCCCGGGTCGCGGAACGTCAGCCGGAACGCGGCGGGCACCCCCGCACCCTGATCGACCCAGCCGTCCACGAAGTACGGCGCCAGCTCGGCGGTCAGCTTCTTCGCCCCGCCGATGCCGACGTGGATGATGCTGGAGAACGCGGGCTTCACCATCAGCCACGCACCTCCCCGGCGGCCGGCATGAGCAGTTGTGCACCGTTCGGCAGCCGCGACGGGTCGTCGATGCCGTTGGCCTCCGCGATCGCCCGCCACGCCGTCGCGTCGCCGTACTCCCGCCAGGCCAGCGACTGGAGGGAGTCCCCGGCCACGACCCGGTGCACCCGCTGCGCGGTCAGCGCGCCCGAGGTCGGGTTCTGGTTCTTCTTGTCGCTGGGGACCTCGTTCAGCTGCATCCGGCAGGTCGCCCGGATGGGCACCCCCGTCGTGCTGAACAGCGTGTACGACGCCTCCACCGACGACACGTACGCCACGAACCGGGCGGTCGAGAACGCCCCCCACTCCAGCACCACCCACGGCGGCGAAGGCTGGTCGGCGTTGATCGACTGCTGGGTGGTCTCGCAGCAGCTCAGCAGCGTCTCGACCTGCTTCAGCACGGAGTCCGAGGTCGGCTCGCCGGAGGTGTCGAGGAAGATCTCCACGTTCATCTCGCGCGCTTCGGGCCCCAGGAACTCGGGCTTGGCGCCCTCCCGCACCGCCGGAGCCGTCGTCACCCGCCACTGCGCGCGGCGGCTGATGGTCAGCTCCGCCGGGTTGAAGGAGAACGGGAACGTCTTGATGATGCCGCCGGGCGTGGTGCTGGTGCCCAGTGGCGGCTCGTGGATGGCGAGGGAGGCGCGTACCAGGCTCTTGCCCGCGCCCTTGCTGCTCTTGGCCATGTGCTCTCGGTGGTCTTCCTCTGTGGCTCTGTGGCTCTGTGGCTCTGGGGTCGTACGTCGTCGCCGTGGGCCGGGATCAGTCGGTGAAGCCGTGGTGGGCGATCTCCAGGACCTCCGTGGCGACGGCGGGACTGTCCGGGCTCAGCGACGGCCCCTGCCAGCTCACCGGCAGCACGTCGATCAGCCCCCAGCGCGCGACCTCCGACCCGTCCGCGCGCAGCGCCGCGATCTGGGCGGTCGGCCGCTTGATGCCGGTCTGCACCGACGAGATCCACTTGGCGACCTTCGCGGTGTCCGGGGTGAGCGGGCGGGTCAGCCGGATGGTGGAGAAGGTGATCCGGGTCGGCAGCGTCCAGACGAAGCCGTTGTTGCCGCCCTCCTGCCGGTGCTCGACCTCCACCTGGGTGGCCAGTCCGTCGCAACCGTTGAAGTAGCCGAGGCTCTCGCCGTCGATGGTCAGCGTGAACCAGATGGTGGAGCCCGGGTCCTGACGGGGCATCGGGGGCCTTTCTGCGGGGGCGGGCGGGTGTACGGGGTCAGCGGCGGGGGTCCCGGAGGCGGCCGACGCGTTCGCGGTCCATCCGCAGCTCGGTGCGGACGAGCCGGGTGACGCGGCCGATGATCCGGTGCACCAGCGCGTCGAGCTGGAGGTCGGTGAGCTTGTCCGGGTCGAACCCGCCGGCCGGCACGGGCGTGTACCCGGGCGGCGGCACCACCGGGACCGGGGCGGAGCCGGCGGTCGCCTCCTCGTACGACGGCGGACCCTGCGCCGAGCCGCCGCCGTGGGGAAGGGGCGGCTCGGCGGGCGAGGCCTGCGGCCGCAAGCGCCCCAACGACTGCGAGACGGTGGCCGCAGCCGCGGCGGCCAGTGCCCCGGTGACCCCACCGCCGGGCATGCCGAAGGCACGCTGGACGGGTTGGGGGGCGGAGGGGGCGGGCGGTGCGGCCAGGGGAGCAACAGGCAAGGGGGAAGGCGCAGTTGCGGCGTCCGGACGGCGGAGCGGGACGGCGGACGTGGGGACTGCGGCGGTGCGCTGCGCGGTCGAGGGCCCAGACACGTCGGATCCCGCCGGGCCGGGCCTTGAGGGCAGAGCGGGCAAGGGGGCCGCGGTACGGGTGACGACGCGCTGCACCGGGGCGGTCGCGGGGAAACCGGTCCGGCTGCTGTCCGGTGCGGACCCCGCCGCCCGTACGGTGTCCGCCGAAGGACCGGGCCCGCCGAGCGGCGGGATGCCGACGGGAGCGCCCGGGGAGGAACGGCGCCCGGAAGCCGGCACAGGTCCTGACGCAGCGGGCACGTTTCGGGTAACCGTCCGCTGCACGGGTGCGGGGGCCGCTGCTCCCGGAGCCCGTACGACGCCGGCCGGGGGCAACGGCGCGGCGGCCGGACCGCCGATCGGTCCGGTGCCGGGCGGCGGGGCCTGGAGCGGCGCGCCCAACGCAGAGGAACGGCGCCGGGCTGCGGGTGCGGCAGATGGTGCCGGTGGTGAGGGTGCAGCAGCGGGAGCCGAGGCCGTCGGAGCTGCCGAACCCGGGTTGGTGCGTGAGGCGACACGCTGGACCGGGGCTGCGGGTGCCGACTCCGGCGCGGACGACGTCGTCGCGGGCCCACTGTCGGCGAACCGGGCGGGGGCGTTGGGCAGCGCGGCGGGGGTGGTACGGGGTGCGGCGGGGCCGTCGTCGCGTGCGGTGGGCGTGGTACGGGATGCGGCGGGGCCGGAACTGTGGTCGACGGGATGGCTGTTGCGCCCGGCAGGGCCGGAACCGGGCGCGGTGGGGCCGCCGTCGTCGGTGCCGTCCGGCTTCCTCGCCAGTGGTGCGCCCAGCCCGGCCCGGGATGCTGTGACCCTGCGCTGCACGGGGGTGCCTGGTTCCGCCCGTTCCGCCGACCGCGTCGCGGGTGCGAGGGGACCGCGGCCCGGTCCGGACGTGGTGCGCTGGATGGGGGCGGCGGCCGTGCCGAAAACAGGGGCTCGGGGTGATGGCCGCACGGGCTCGCCGGTTCGTGCGGTGGGGTTGGAGGGCGTGGCCGACGCGGTGTGCGGCGTGGCCCCGGGAAGGGGGGCCGGTGCCTGGGCGCGCTGGACCGGTGCGGAACCGGTCTGCGCGGAGGGGGAGTTGTCCTGCACCTCCGGACCGGAAGCCGGACCGGAAGCGGGCCGTTGCGGTTCCCGCGTGGTGCCGGACGTGCTGGGACGCGTACGGGACTTCTGCTCGGACAGCACCCGCTGTACGGGTGAGGCGCTGGACTCCCGCCGTGCACCCGGCTCGGCGACAGGGCCTGGTGCACCCGTGCGGGGATGCGCGGAAGCGGCATCCGGTGCGGGCGTCGCCGGGGCCGCGTCGGAGCGGGTGGGCGAGGTGGCGGGGCTGCCCGGGACCGCATCGCGCTCGGCCCGCGCCGATGCGGACGCCTGACCGGTGGGCCGGGGCTGTGCGGTGCGCCCCGGGGAGGGCTGAGGGCCCTGCGCCGGTGTCGGCGCGGCGCTGTGCGGCGCGGAAGCGGCAAGGGACCGCTGAACCGCGGGCGACGTCCCCGGGCGCGCGGGAGCGGCGGGCCCCCGTGAGGGGCGCGCATCCCGTACCGGCCCCGTGTTCGTACCGTTGCCGGAGGGGGTGGCCGGACGCTCCCGTACGGCGCGCTGCACAGGAGCGGCTGTGCCGGTGCCGGGTGCGGCGGCAGGACCCGCAGGGGTGCCGGTCGGGGCCGGAAGGTCCGCCTCCTTCGTCGGGGTGCTGCCGGAGGGCGTGCGCGCCGCCCGCTGCACGGGTGCGGAAGGTGCTCCGGAGTCCGCCCCGGCCGTGTTCCCGGTGGAAGGGTGTGCCGGAGGCGTCGGCGAGGGGTTGCTGAGCGTGGGCCCAACGGCCGTCTCCGCCACAGGGCGTTCCACCGGGCGAGCGGCGGAACGCGTCGTCGCGTCGCCGCCCGACTGCCGTACGGGAGCACTCGGCCCGGAGGCGGCTGTGCCCCGTCCTGGAGCGCCTGCGGCCGTACGCTTCGCCGCTTCCCGCGCGCTGCTCGCCCCCGGCACCGGGGAGCCGGACGCACCGGAGTTCGCGCGAGCCATGCGCTGCACCGGCAACTCGGCTGCTGAGCCGCCCTGTTGAGGCCTCATGCCCGACGCGTCGGGCCGGACCGGGGCGGATCGCCCCGCCGCCGGAGTGTTCGCAGCGTTCTCGTCCCGCCGTACCGGCATGTCGACCGGAGCCGTCGGTGCAGTACCGGGCCGGGCAGCCGGGCCGGGCGCCGCCGCACCCGCATCCCGCCCCGGAGTCAACTCCGCACCCCCGTCGCGCCGTACGGGTACATCGGCCGGAGCCGACGGACCGCGCGCAGGCTCGGTGTCGGGCGGCGTCCCGCCGCCCCGCTCGCCCCCCTCGGACCGCGAGGCCGAAGCGGTCGGGGCAGGCCGGGAATCCGGCGTCCTGGGGGAGGAGCGCAGGGTCCGGCGCTGTACGGCCGCTCCGCCGCCCGGTGACCTGGTCAGCGTCGGGCCGGGCCGGGACGCGACGGCCGGTACGGGAGCAACCCGCACCCCACGCCCGGCCGGGGGCTGCGCAACCGACCCCTCGGAAGGAACCGGACGCGCCCACCGCACCTGCGGGGCGGCCACGGCCGGCACAGCCTCCGGCGTGCCGGCCGATGCCGGAATCGCACGCAGCGGCGCGACCGGCATCCGCTGCACCGGCGGGGCGGACGGGGGAGCGGGAGCGGTACGCGGCAGGGGCCGCGACGCCCGCTCCAGCCCCGTGGCCGGACGCGGCCGGGCTGCCGGCGTGGTGAGTGCGCCCGAGAGCAGCCCGGCACTCGCCACCGGATCGAGCACGGCGGGCGAGGGTGCGCCCGTGAACGACGGGTTCTGCCACGTGGGCAGCTGTCCGCCGAAACTGTTGTCCGCAACTCCGGTACGCGCCATGCCCGTTGAGCGCGCCATCGGCGGCAGGCCGGGCCAGGCCGCGAGCGCGCGGGGCACGGAAGCCGTTTCCGTACGCGAAGACGCACCCGTACGCGCGTCAGCATCCACACCCGCACCCGTACCCGCGCCCGCGTCCGTCGCCGAAGTGGCGACGGGCTCGCCCGAGCCGTCCCCTCGGCCGCCCCGCAGCCGGTCCAGGAGTCCCACCGGTCAGCCCTCCGCGCCGCGCGTCACCAGGGACGCGATCTGGTCCGTGTACCGGCGGCGGTCGTGGTGTTCGAGGTCCAGGATCGACTCCAGGTCCCAGTGGAAGTGGTAGGCGACGTACGCGATCTCCTCGTGCAGCCGGTCGGTCGCGTACGTCACGATTCCCCCAGGCGGCTCCCGCCGAGCTCCACCTCGAAGGGCTCGGAGCAGTGCGGGCAGTGCACGGCCGCGCGGGTGTGGCCCTCCGCGTTGATCTGCCGGTAGAAGTCCTGGAGGAACGCCAGGTCGGAGGCGAACATGTTCTCCACGATCCCGTCGTGCACCATCGAAAGCGTCCCCAACTGCGTGATGACGCGGCCCAGCAGCACCACCGACAGATACGCCGGGTTCTCCTGGACGCGCACATCGCGCAGCGGGACGAGCTCGTCCCGGGCCGTCGACAGGCGCATCACGCCGTGCTTGTGCACCACGTCGGAGTCGTCGACGTACCCGCGCGGCAGCTCGAAGGGGAACTCCGTGCGCAGCTTCTCCTGCCGCACCGGCGGGGCCGGTTCCGGCACGGGAGCCGGTGCCGCGGGCGGCAGCTGGTCCGGGATCCCGCTCGGCGCCGCCGCGCTCCGGGTCCCGGCGGACGTGCGCCGCACTACTCGATGACCAGTTCTTCGAAGACGATCGTGACGGTCTCGGTGAGCGCCGAGGCCTCGCCCGCCTTCACGGTGCTGGTGTCGATCTTGCTGCACCAGGCGTTGCGCAGGTTGTAGCGCTTGACCGGGTTGTCCTCGAAGTCCATCACGATGATGGAGGCGTTCTTGCGGGCCGTGGACATCCGGCCGTTGATCGAGTCGTTGATCCAGGTGGTGAACGAGGACGACTGGGTCATGCCGCGCACGACGGTGCACTGGCCGTCCTTCTGCGTGCCGGGCAGCAGCGACACCTCGCTCTTGCCGGTGGCGCCGTTGTTCTGCTGGTACTTGATGACGTCCATTTCCAGGGTGAGGCCGCTGACCTCGGCGAGGTACTCGACCATCACGCCGTCGATCTGCAGCCCAAAATTGTGTGAAGTGAGGGCGTCGCCCGGCTGGAGACTCATCTGTTCGCTGTCCTAGGAGGTCGAAGAGCGGAAAGGGGGAAGGGTGGGCCCGCGCGCGGGCCCACCCCGGTGCGGAACGAAGCGGGCCTACTCCTCCAGCTCGCCGCTCCCGCTGGAGAACTGGGCCAGCCGGAAGATCACGAACTCGGCCGGCTTGACCGGCGCGATGCCGATCTCGCACACGACCCGGCCGACGTCCACCGACTCCGGCGGGTTCGTCTCCTCGTCGCACTTCACGTAGTACGCCTCGGCCGGGCTCTGCCCGAAGAGCGCGCCGCTGCGCCACTCGTTGACCAGGAACGCCGAGATGTTGCGACGGATGCGGGCCCAGAGGTTGTGGTCGTTCGGCTCGAACACCACCCACTGGGTGCCGATCAGGATCGACTCCTCCAGGTAGTTGAAGTACCGGCGGACGTTCAGGTAGCGCCAGGCCGGGTCCGAGGAGAGAGTGCGGGCCCCCCAGACGCGGATGCCGCGGCCGGGGAAGGACCGGATGCAGTTGACGCCGATCGGGTTGAGCAGGTCCTGCTCGCCGCGGGTGATCTGGAGCTCCAGGTCGACCGCGCCGCGTACGACCTCGTTGGCCGGCGCCTTGTGCACGCCCCGCTCGGAGTCGTTGCGCGCCCAGATGCCCGCGACGTGGCCGCTCGGCGGGATCAGCCGGGACTGGCCCGACGCCGGGTCGAAGGTCTTGATCCAGGGGTAGTACAGGGCCGCGAACTTGGAGTCGTAACCGGCCGTCTCCTGCCGCCACACCCGGATCTGGCGGGCGTTCTGGCGCGGCGGCGGGTCGATGATGGCGACCCGGTCGCCCATCAGTTCGCAGTGTGCGATCAGCCCGAGCTGGACCGCCTTGACGGCCTCCAGGTCGATAGCGCCGCGTTCGTAGGCGGACATCAGGTCGGGCACGGCGACCATCGAGATCTCGTCGATGGCCTCCAGCCCGCCGAAGCCCGTACGGTCCGCGGAGTCGCCGAGGTACTGGGCGGGGCCGGGGTGCCCGGAGCGCTCCGGGGCGACGGTCTCCGCCGGAGCCGGGGCCGGGGCGGGCGGCGCGGGCAGCGCGACCGTCTGGTTCTCCGGGCGGGCCAGCTCAGCGGCGGGCGCGGCCTCGGTCACCGTGATGAGCTGCGAGCGCTCCTTGACCTGGGTGACGACGTAACTGCGCCCGCTCTTCTTGCTGGCGCTCACCTCGAAGGTCTCGACCGGCTTGCCGCCGTCGTTGACGACCAGCTTGAACCGCTCGGCCGGGCCCTCGCCCTCGGCGTCGGTGACCTCGACGGTCAGAGTGCCGTTCGCGCCGGGGGCGTTGGCCGTCACGGCGAACGTGCCCAGCCGTACGGGCTCGGCCGCGGGCAGGGCGGCCGGTGTGCGCGATCCCCGCACCGCGGCCGGGGCCGCCGCCTTCCCGGGCTGCGCCGCGTCGTCCGTGCCGCCGCCGACCCGGACCACGTACGCGGCGGAGCCCCCGTTGTTGAAGAAGCCGTAGACCGAGTGCGCGAGGTAGTAGTCCTCGGTGAACGCACCGAAGGAGGCGACGTACTGCGTCCAGTTGGTCACCAGCGTCGGCTCGTTCAACGGTCCGGTGGGGGCGAGCCCCACGAAGGCCGCCACCGAGGTGCCCACCCCTTCGATGGGGCGCGAGCCGCTGGCCACCTCCTCGACGTAGACGCCGGGCGACAAGTAGGACGGCATGCTCTGCGCTCCTCCGGATAGGACAGGACACCGGTCAGCCTGTCGGGTGCCCGACCTCGGCGTAAACGGCCGCAGGGGCCGGTGCGGGGGCAGTTCGGCACCCTCCGGTGTGCCCACAGGGGCACCGGAGTGCGGCCCCGCGTACCGGCCCACCCGTTCCGCTTACCGGCCCGCCCGCCCGGCAGGCCCGGGATCCGCCGCCCGCCGGCCCGCTGGCCCGCTGGGGACGGTGCGTCCGCCCGCTGTGCCTTCCGCACGCACCGCCGTGCCACCCGGTGCGGCCCTTGGGGGCAGCACGGTCTGCCCCGGCTGCCGGTGACCGTGCCGAGGCCGCCCAACTAGCGTGCGGGGGTGAGCCTTTGGACTTCCCTTGAACCCCTGTCCGCAACCGTCGACCCCGGCAGCACCACGCGGGCCCAGCTACGGGTGCGCAACACCGGAGACGTGGTCGACGAGTACCGGTTCGAGCCGGTCGGCCAGCTCGCACCCTGGATCAGGGTGGAGCCGCAGACACTGCGCCTGTACCCCGGTACGACGGGAACCGTCGACCTGACCTTCGAGCCGCCCCGCACCCCGGACGCCACGGCGGGCCCCAACCCGTACGCCGTGCGCATCACCCCCACCGAACACCCGGAGGCGGTGACCGTCCAGGAGGGCAACCTCACCATCACCCCCTTCACCGAGATCCGGGCTGAGATCGTCCCGCCCACGGTCAAGGGACGCTTCCGGGGACGCCCCCGGCTCGCGGTCGACAACCTCGGCAACGTCAAGCTGACCGCGTCGATCGGCGGCAGCGACAACGGCGACCACCTCTCGTACGAGATCCGGCCCGGCAACGTACAGATCGAACCCGGCCGGGCGGCCTTCGTGGACGCCGACCTCAAGCCGCGGCAGATCATCTGGTTCGGCTCCAAGCAGGAACGCCCCTACAACCTGGCGCTGCGCCGCTCCGGCGCCGACCCGGTCGAGACGGAGGGCCTGTACGTGCAGCGCGGCTTCCTGCCGCGCTGGCTGGCGACCTTCCTCGGACTCCTCCTCGCGTGCGCCGTCGCCTTCGTAGCTCTCTGGATCGCGTACAAACCGCAGGTCAGGACAAGCGCGTCGGAACAGGCCGCGGTCGGCAACGTCCTGCCCGTGCCGCCCAGCCCCAAGCCCAAGGAGCCCGAGAAGCAGCCGGAACCGCCCAAGGAGGAGAAGCCCCCGGCCCAGGAGAAGCCCGCCGGCGGCGGCGGAGCGCCCAAGCCGCCCAAGAAGCCTCCGGTCGTCCCCGCCGAGAACGTCCTGCTCAGGAACACCGCCACCCAGCGCTGCGCCGACCTCCCCGGCGAGGGCAAGGGCGAGATCAACGGCCCGGTCATCCAGGGCGAGTGCCGCGAGCGCGGCGACAACCAGGTCTGGGACCTGGACGTCACCCTGCCCAAGGGCGGACCCGGCGGCAGGCCGCTCTTCCTGATCAAGAACAAGGCCGACGGCTTCTGCATGGACCTGGGCGAATACGACGGCCGGCCCATCCGCACCCCGATCGGTGAGTTCCACTGCGACGGCACGGTCAAGGACAACCAGCTCTGGTACCTCGACGAGACGGACCCCGGGGTCTACTGGATCCGCAACTTCGCCAGCAACGGCAAGTGCCTGGACGTGGCCGGCAACGCCGACAACCGGCCCGGCATGGCACTGATGATCTTTGACTGCAGCCGTACGGACGACCACGAATGGCGCATCGTCCGGCTGAAGGACTGACCGCCCACCGACCGCCCGCCGAACGGCGTGAGGTGCCGGGCCGGGGCTTTAGGCCCGGCACCTCACCAGTTGCCCTCGCCCGACCTCACCAGTTGCCCTCGCCCGGCACCAGCCGCCCCGCCTTGCGGTACTCGCGCCGGGCCCCCTCCAGCAGGTCCTCGGTGCGGATCGGGCCGCCCCGCCCCGCCGCGAGGTAGGCGGCGGTCACGACCGCGCTGCGGATCGTGCCGCCCGCCAGCTCGAAGTTCTGTGCCAGGACGTCCAGTTCGATGCCGTCGTCGGACGGCACGTGCTTCATCCCGTGGCGCCACAGCGCGAGCCGCTGCTCCACGTCCGGGAACGGGAAGTCGACCACCAGGTCGAGCCGGCGGGTGAACGCCTCGTCGATGTTGGCCCGCAGATTGGTGGTGAGCAGCGCGATGCCGTCGAAGGACTCCAGCCGCTGGAGCAGGTACGCGCTCTCCATGTTGGCGTACCGGTCGTGCGAGTCCTTCACCTCCGAACGCTTGCCGAAGACGGCGTCCGCCTCGTCGAACAGGAGCACCGCGTCGGTGTGGTCGGCCTCGGTGAAGATCCGTTCGAGGTTCTTCTCCGTCTCGCCCACGTACTTGTCGACGATCGACGACAGCTGCACGACGTACAGGTCGAGCCCGAGATCGGCGGCGACGACCTCCGCCGACAGCGTCTTGCCCGTACCGGAAGCTCCCGCGAACAGCCCGAGCACCCCGTGCCCGCGCCCGCCGCCCGCGCTCAACCGCCAGTCGCCCAGCACCTGTTCCCGGTGACGGGCGCGCAGGGCGAGTTCGCGCAGCTGGGTCAGCGGCCCGTCCGGCAGGACCAGGTCCGTCCAGTCGACGTCCGGCCGGATCCGCCGGGCGTGCCGTTCGAGCCCCGACACCGACTGGCGGCGCGCGGCACGACGGACATGGTCCGCGGTGACGGGCGAACCGTCGAACTCAGCCAGCGCCCGGGCTGCTTGGGCCGTCTGCCGGATGCGGTCGCCGTCGAGGCGGTACGGGGCGACGGTTGCCGGCAGGTCGAACGCCTCGGCGTCGGCGCCCAGCGCGGCCCGCCAGGCGTCCGTTCCGCCGGCCCGGCGGCCCGGCGCCTCCAGGACCAGCGGAGAGGCGGACGACCAGTGCGGATCGTAGGGCCGGGGATCGGTCAGCAGTACGGTCACGTCCGGTGCGCCGGTGAGTGCCCGCACCAGCGGCCCGGGATGTTCGGGAAGGCGCGGCACCACGATCGCCCGGCCGCCGAGCCGTGCCTCGCGCAGCAGTTGGGGTACGAGCTGTTCGGGCTCCTCGCAGACCAGGGCGGCGAGCCCGGCGGCGCGCAACGCGGTGCTGAGCACGGTCAGACCGTCGCCCTCGCGTGCTTCCCGCAGGTGGACGGTGAGCGGGCCGCTGCGCAGCCGGGCCGAAAGCCGCTGTGCGAAGTCGGTGGCGGCGAGGTCGAGGGGCAGCGGCCCGGGCAGCGGCAGGAGTGCGCCGAGGAGGTCCGCGTCAGGAGTGTCGTCGCCGAGGAGATGGGCGACGATCCGGTCCGGGACGCGCAAGGCCCGGGTCAGGAAGGGGCGTTCCGGCTCCTCGACCTCCAGTAGGCCGAACGCGCGCAGCGGGGCCGAGGGATGCAGCCGGGCCCGGGCCCCGCCGGTGTGCGAGGGCACTCCGCACAGGTCCAGGGCCAGTCCCGCCGTGGCGCGTCGGCGGCTCACGTCGTCGTTGAGGTAGCCGTAGAACTGCTCGACACCGCGGTCGACATCGGGGGCGAGGGCGATCAGCAGGAGCTGGGCGTCGAGGGCGGTGAGCCCGGTGCGGGCGGCGAGTCGGGGCAGGCGGTCGTCCGGTGCGGGGGAGCCGGCGTCGGACCCCGCGCCCGGCGTGGCGGCATCTGGCGTGAACCCGTCGGTAACCTGGCTTCCGTCGTCACCCGGGGTGATCTGCCGGGTGCGCAGCAGATGGCGCACGGCGTCCTCGGACAGGTAGAGGCCGCGCAAGGGGTCGTCCGCGGTGGGGTCGGCGGCGCTGCGCCGTTCGACCAGCGCGGCGACCCGCTCGCGCAGACCGGCGAGCCGTGCCACCAGGGCCCGGGCCGGCGCGGTGTCCGGTGCGGAAGTCTCCGTGGTGCTCATCGCAGCCCCTTGCGGCGGGTCGCGGCGGCCGCCTTGCGGGCGGCGCGGACGGCCGCCACCTGGCGCGGCCGGTGGGAGCGTTCCGAGGCCTCCGCCGGGGTGCCGTCCACCGTACGTACCCGTACCGTCGTCCCTTCGGTGACCGGCGGTCCGGCGTCGTACTCCGGGAAGGCGGGGAACGGGGCGGTCACCACCAGGTCCAGGGACGGCTTCAACTCCCCTCCCAGCGCTGACCAGATGTCGGCGAGGGACCGGGACTCCGTCTGGACCCCCGCCACGGACAGCGGAACGGAAAGGCCCAAAGCCCCCAGGGAGCCCGGGAGTTCGCCGGGGGGCAGGACCTCGCGGGGCAGCAGGGTCGCCAACACGGCGGACAGCAGGCGGTGTTCGTCCTGGGGGATCTTCGTCCACGCGGTCAGCAGGTAGGAGAGCCTGAACCAGCGGGGCGGCTGGCGGCGGCGTACGACGACGTCGTGCTCGTCGCGCACCGGGAGCTGCCCGCGCTGCCGGCGGGCCACGTCCTCGCGGATGTCGTACAGATAGGCGTTGACCGTGGGGGCGTTGCGCCGTGCCGCCCAGTCCCGGGTGGGTGCCTCGAAGGACACCTCGACCCGCGACTCCTTCAACGCCCCGCCCCGCAGCAGGTTCCCCAGGACCTCGTCCACCTCGTGTATCACGCGCCGCTCCGTCCGCATTCCGTGCCGGGGCGGCCCGTCTTCCGCACCGCCCGGCCTCGATCGTGCCTGTGCCGCCCCGCCGACCCCAGGCGCGTCGGGGCGGGCGGGTCCGGCGACGGGGCAGGCAGAGGTGCCCGAGCAGTCATCCAGGGGTGCGCCCGGGGTGCGCGTCCGGCCGTACGGGAGCTCCGTGCGGGGCAGTCGGCGGGACGTGCGGGCAACCGGTCGGACCGGGCCCGCGCGCGCCGGTCAGATATAGCCCTCGCGCAGGGCGTAGGCCACGGCGTGCGCGCGGTTGCGCAGGTGCAGCCGGGTGGTGAGCCCGTGGATGACGTTCTTCACGGTCCGTTCGGAGTACGACAGCTTCGCCGCTATTTCCCCGGTGTCGAACCCCTCGGACACCAGACGCAGTACGTCGACCTCACGGGCGGCGAGGCCGAGCGCGGGGGTGCCCGCCCGGCCGGCCGCTCCCCGTTGCAGCGTGCCGACCTGGCTGATCAGCCTGCCCAGCAGATCGGCCGGGAGGTCGCCGTCGCCCCGGGAGGCCGCGAGCACGGCCTGCACCAGCCGGGGCGCGGTGGCCTGGTGCTGCCAGACGATCGCGCCGACGCCGCATTCGACGACTTCGAGCAGTTCGCTCTCCCGGATCGAGCCGACCACCAGCACGGCACGGGCGCCCTGACGGCGTGAGATGCGGCGGATCCGGGTGAGGGAGGCCTCGTCCAGGGTGTTCTCGATCAGCAGGGCGACAGTGCCGGGACCCGTCTCCTCACTCAGTTCGATCTCCGGATGGCGGCGCAGATGGCTGACGGCGCCCTCGCGGCTGAGCGGGTCGGGTGCGGTCACTGCGACGGGGACGCGTCGCGCCTGGGGGGCGGTGGTACTCGCGCCCGGGAGCCCTCTGCCGGCGACGTGGGGCCCGTCGGCACGGTCACTCACGGCTTCGTTCCTCTCATGGGCCCCGGACGGTGGTTCGGGGTCGGCAGGATCCTGCGGCAGGCATCGGTGACATGTCGTCACCCGTACGAAAGGGGGCAAGTTCTGATCGCCTTCGATCTACTTGAGCAACATGGAAACCCCTTGTGACCATCAGTATCACGGCGATCTGGGCGGGCTTACGGGGACGAACGGGAACTGGCCAACACGCGCGCCCTGTCTGCCGGTCGAGCACGCCACCCCCTGGACCGCTCTGTCCGCAAGGGCCGAACAGGCACCTGCGAGGGGGAGTCAGGCGGTGCCGTACGTACCCGGGAGTGCTGGTGCGAACGTGCACCGGTCGCTGTACGCGCGTACCCGCCGATACCCCGTTCCGGGAGTGGGGCCTGCGGAAGGAAGGATGAGTTCCGGTCACGGACGGTTGCGGACGTGCCCTCGTTGCCCCCGCGGTCTGCCCGAACGGGCAAGCCCTGGTGCACTCCAGGGGCTGCCCCCGGATGTGCACTCGCGTACCTGTCGGCCGCGTTCCCGCTGCGGTAGATGTGGCAGATCGGGTGATCCACCGGGTGACCTTCGGTGGGGGAGAGGAGAGGGCGACGCATGCGGACTCTGTATCCGGGACACGGCCGGGCACCGAACAGGGAAGCGGGGAAGCCCGCCGTGCGCCCGGCGGTGTCACCGATGAGCGGGGCCTGGATCCAGCGCATCCAGCGCGCGGCGGCCCCGTCGGCCTCCGCGACCGTCGCCGAGCCCGAGGCCGACCACGCCCAGGTGCAGCGGGCGGCCCTCGATCTGGGCATCAACTCCCCGGCCGAACAGCTGGAGACCGGACTGCGGAGCGAGTTGGAACAGCGCTTCGGCGGCGCCGACTTCAGCGGCGCCCTCATCCACCGGGGCTCGCAGGCACGTGAGTCCGCCGCCCTCCTGGACGCCAAGGCGTACACCAGCGGCCCCCACATCGTCGTCGGCGGCGACATGAGCATGAAGGACTGGGCGCACGAGTTCGCCCACTTCGAGGACCAGAAGCAGGGTCCGGTCCCCGGCACGGACAACGGGCAGGGCGTCAGCATGTCCACCCCCGGCGACTCGGGCGAGCGGCACGCCGAGCAGAAGGCCGACGAGGTCATGCGCGGGCCCTCGCCGGTACAGCGCACGGTCTCCGGCCGCGAGAGCGGGCAGGACAAGGGCCCCGCCGCGCATCCGGCCGGTGGTGGCTGCGCGGGTGGCGACGGCTGCGGCGGCCCGGGCCCGTCCGTGCAGCGGATGCACGTCATCAGGGCGGGTTCGGCGGAGTACCCCGCGAAGGAGCCCGACTCCGACGACTTCTTCGTCGGCCAGGAGCCCAACGACCGGGGCAGCTGGTTCGACGAAACGTCCTCCCACGCGCCCCCCAAGCCCCACCTCGTCTACAAGGGCGAGGTCGACCTCGCCGTCTCCGACGGATTCGACCTGGCCGTGGAACACGCGGGTGACGGGAAGGAGCCGAAGAACTTCTTCGCCACCGAGAAGCAGTTCAGCGCCTCCGTCAAAAAGCTCCCCGGCGCCGACCAGAAGAGGGGCATCTCCCTCTCCAAGACCGGCAGGACCCTGACCATCGAAGGGCAGGGCAAGAAGGTCACGCTGTACGAGATCGAGCCCAAGCTCCGCAAGGAGAAGGGCGGCCCGAAGACCAAGGGTCTGGCCGTGACCGGGCCGCAGCGGTGCAACGAGATGCTCGGGGCCGTCACGGGGAAGAGCACCCTGTGGTTCCAGGGTGACACGAAGTACTGGGAACTCCTGGAGAAGTTCCTCGTGCGGATGGACCCGCAGGGCGGCTGGAAGGGCAGGTACGAGAGGGACAAGGACCTCGTCAGCGAGGTCGGCACCGAGCCCTACCGCAGGACCACGGAGGCGATGGCCGGCCGGTTCCAGGAACTGGTCAAGGAGGACGAGGAGAAGGCCGAGGCGACGCTCAAGGCACTGGGGATGAACCAGCACGCCCCCACACCCAAGGTGGGCGACGGAATGACGACCATGACGCAGCCCAGCGCCGAACAGGTCGACGACATGGCGGGAACCACGCCGTTCCACTTCGGCGGAGTCGTCGCCAGGAGCGGCGACGACTACATCACCATGGAGAACTACTTCCGCGAGCAGAAGAAGGGCACCCTCGACACCAGCAGTTCCAACGACCCTCTGTGGTACTTCCGCATGTACGGCCAGGAGTCCGGCCGCACCTGGCACGAGGGCTGGACCGGCGGAGGGCTGTTCGTGGGCGCGACGATCACCATGACCCTGCGGGGCTGACCCCGTGAGCACGCCGCAACACGCCCGCGCGACGCCGTCGGCCGCCCGGGGAGCGCCGGATCCGCAGATCGTCGTACGCCTGAGCCACCTTCAGCACACCGCCGGGAACGCGGCCGTCGTACGGATGCTGGCGGGGCCGCCGGCGACGGACCGGCCGACGGGCTCCGGCCCGTACGAGAACGCGCCGGACCTGTCGGACGACGCCTGACTCGTCCCGCACGCCCCCCGACGAGAAAAGCCATCTCCGGCTGCCGGAAGGACCTTGCATGCACCACCCAGGACACGGACACACGCACGGCGGGCAACACGCCACAAGGGGCGGGCCCTCCTCCGCCGCCGTGCGCGGTGCCGCGGCCCGGCCGGGAATGTCGAGCGCCTGGCTGTCGCAGTTGCAGCGCATCGCGGCGAACGGCGGCGGAACCACCGCTGCTCCCGCCGCGGTCCAGCGCACCAACCGCCAGACCCGCGACGACGTGGAGGCGTCGCGTTCCAGCGGCGCACTGAAGCGGAACGCCGACCTTCTCCAGGCCCAGGGCAAGACCGACATGGCGGCGAAGCTGTTGAAACAGCTGGACAAGAACCTCCCCGTACCCCTGGAGGGGAAGGTCGCCTTCGCCAACGAAATGCTTGTCCAGCAGCGCAACGGCGCACGCTACAAACTCTCCCTGGACCTTTCGACGATGCTGTACTCCGCGGCACCCCACGAGGCCCGCAAACAGTACGGGACCCCCGAACTGGCCAACGGCAAGTACAACTTCGTCGTCCCCGTCCGCAAGCCCGACAAGATCATGGCCTCTCAGGTCGGCACCGAGCAGGAAGAGGGCCACTCCGCGCTCGCCAAGGCCAAAAGGACCGGTGAGGGACTCGTGTACTGGGCCGGCACCGCCGTGTTCACGAACGGCTTCCTGGAGAAGTGGACGAACGACAGCGGTCACTACCGGCCCACGGGCACCGACGCCCACCAACTCGCCGACATCACCGGCGGCTTCCCGCTGGACAAGTACAAGAACTTCGACGACCCGGGCGGGGCGGACTGAACGACGGTCCGGCCCCGGACTCCGAGGCCGCTGCGGGCGGAGGTTGTGAAGAGTTCCCTCACGCCTCTCGGGTTCCGGGCGCGGGGCCGGAAGACTCTGAAGGACCCGCCCGGCCTCGGACAGGCCGGGTGCCGACCCCCGTGACAGGAGACCGATCAACGATGTTCGCTTCGGTACGGAACAGAGCACGGAAGGCCGCCTTGGCCCTCGCGGCCGTCGCGGCGCTCACCTGCGCAATGACTGCCACACCAGGCGCGACGGCGGCTCCCGCCGCCAGGAAACAGGGGCCGGCCTCGGTGGCGTACGTCGAGGTGAACAGCAACAGCATGCGCAACGTCGGCAAGTACACCCTGCCGGGCGGCGCCAATGTCTTCGACGTCGCCG
>BMUX01000041.1 GCA_014650415.1 Streptomyces spiroverticillatus | reverse complement strand
CCCCGCGCGGCTCAACTGCCGTGCGGGGCTTCTGTGTTCCTGGGGTCTTGTTAGCTAGACTCTGCATAGAGGGGATTGGCGGTGTCGAAGCCCGCGAAGTCGCTCACCACGTGCTGGTCGGGGACGCCGTGGCGGATGAGATAGGCGCGCATCGCGTCCGGTTCGTCGTACTCCTCGCGGCTGTTGTCACCCGTGACCAGGACGACCTTCACCTTGCCGGTGCGGTACAGCTCCGCCGCCGCGTCCAGCCGCCGGGCCAGGTACGGGGTGGGGCGGCCCTTCCACAGGCCCGCCCCGAACACCATCGCCACCTCGCGCGCGGGCGCGTCCGCGACCTCGCCGACCCGGTCGGCGGTCGAGGCGTACGTCCATGTGGAGGGCATGAGGGCGAGCACACACCCCGCCATCACCGCTTGTACGAGACGCCGCTTGCCCCGCCGCCCCTTCGGCAGCCGGGGCCGCTTCATGCCGATACTCGTGAACCGCATGGCCTTCTCCCCGGGACGCGTGGTGTTCTCTTGGTGTTCTCTGCCCTGTCCGACGTCGAAAAGGGCAGGTCAGTTCCCGTGCGGGGGTGTCTTTGCGGCGCAGGGGGCCGGGCAGGCTGTTCGAATTTCGGCGCATGGTGCGCGGCGGCCGGGGCAACCGTTTGTCCGGAGGTTGATAAACATGGTTCCCCTGCTCCTGGTCCTGCTGCTCGTTCTGCTCCTCTTCGGTCTCGGATTCGTGGCCAAGCTCTTCTTCTGGGTGGCCATCGCCGTCCTGGTGCTGTGGCTGCTCGGGTTCGTCGCCCGCTCCGGCGGCAGCGGCGGCCGACGGGGCCGCTGGTACCGCTGGTAGCCCCGAGAGCCGGTGCGGTTCCGGGCGACGGTGCCCGACGGGACGTGTACCTCCTCAAGAAGCCGTGAGTGCACGGGAGTTCACGGTGGGTGGCAGCCGTCACCCTCGCGCAATGCGGGCGCAACCTGTGACCGGGAGGATCAGGGGCATGACGTACGAGTCGGCTCCACCGCGAGAAGCCCCGAGCGAGTCCTCCGCCCTGCCGCTCTCCCTGCCCCTCGACAGCACCGCCGAACTCCTCACCCGTATCACCGCCCAGCTCTCCACCCAGCTCGGCCGCGTCTCCCGCAACGGGACGCGGACCGGGCCGCACGGCACGAGCGGAGCACCCGCGCCCGCCTGACCTGCCTGTGGTGGGTGGGGTTGACTGTCAGTGGGTGCGGTTACGGTCATCGGTATGGAAAGCACCGCATACGACTCGGCCGCGACGGAGCGCTGGGACGCCGAGCCCGACAAACGGCCCGGCAGGACCGCGTTCCAGCGCGACCGCGCCCGGGTGCTGCACTCCTCCGCCCTGCGCCGCCTCGCGGGCAAGACCCAGGTCGTCACGCCCGGTTCGCGCAGTCAGGTGTGGGACTCCAGCCCCCGCACCCGGCTCACCCACTCCCTGGAGTGCGCCCAGGTCGGCCGGGAGCTGGGCGCGGCGCTGGGCTGCGACCCCGACCTCGTCGAAGCGGCCTGCCTCTCCCACGACATGGGGCACCCGCCCTTCGGCCACAACGGCGAGCAGGCGCTCAACGACTTCGCCAAGGACTGCGGCGGCTTCGAGGGCAACGCCCAGTCGTTGCGGCTGCTGACGCGGATCGAACCGAAGCGGTTCGTGCGGTCGGCGGCGAGCGGGGAGCTGGTGAGCGTCGGGTTGAACCTGACCCGGGCCGCGCTGGACGCCGCGACCAAGTACCCCTGGACGCGGGGGAGTCACCCCACCGACCCCGACTCGGTGAAGTTCGGTGTGTACGAGGACGACCTGCCGGTGTTCGCGTGGGTGCGTGCGGGCGCGCCCGAATACCGCAAGTGCTTCGAGGCACAGGTCATGGACTGGTCCGACGACGTCGCCTACTCCGTGCACGACTTCGAGGACGGCCTGCACGCGGGCCACATCGACCCCAACGTCCTGGACGCCGAGCCCGAGCGGCAGGAGATCTTCGCGGTGGCGCGCGGCCGGTACGTTCCCGAGGACACCGACCCGGCCGAACTGGCCGAGGCGCTCGACCGGCTCATGGGGCAGGACTGGTGGCCGCACGGGTACGACGGGTCGGCGCTGGCGCAGGCGCGGCTGAAGGACGCCACGAGTCAGCTCATCGGGCGGTTCTGCCTGGCGGCGGAGAGTGCGACGCGGGAGGCGTACGGGGCCGGGCGGCTCACCCGGTACTCCGCGGAGCTGGTCGTCCCGCGGGCCACGCGCAACGAGTGCGCGGTGCTCAAGGCGGTGGCCGACCGGTACGTCATGCAGCGGGACGAGCAGGAGCGGCTCCGCGCCGACCAGCGCATCGTCATCGCCGAACTCGCCGAGGCGCTGACCCTCCGGGCCCCCTCCGAGGGCCTCGACCCCCAGTTCCGGGCCCTCTACGACACGGCCGCCGACGACCGCGCCCGCAAGCGGGTCCTGATCGACCAGATCGCCTCCCTGACGGACTCCTCCGCCCGCTCGTTGCACGCCCGCCTCACGGCGAACCGGTGAGGGTTTGTGTGTGGGTGCGTCGTGGCTGGTCGCGCAGTTCCCCGCGCCCCTGATGGATGCCCTCCGGGCACCATCCCCCCCGCCCCCCCTCCCCACCCCCGCCCCCTTGGGCGGCGGGGCCGCCCCCGGGGGCGGGACGGGCGGGCAAGGGGGCGGTACGCCCGATCCGGCCCCGGCCCCGGCCCCCACCCGCACCCCCGGCACCGGCCCACCCCCTCCCGGCCCGAGGACCCGCAGGGACCGCCCCCGTACCCTTCCCCCGCACCCCTCCGTGCGGGACGCTCAAAAGCCCACTCGCTCAATGGAGGCACCAAGTGGTCGACGCAGATCAGACTTATCTCATCATCGGCGGCGGACTCGCCGGCGCCAAAGCCGCCGAGACCCTCCGCACCGAGGGCTTCACCGGCCGGGTGATCCTGATCGGCGACGAACGCGAGCACCCCTACGAACGCCCTCCCCTCTCCAAGGGCCTCCTCACCGGCAAGACCGACCGCGACGGCGTCTTCGTCCACGACACTGCCTGGTACGCCGCCAACGACATCGAGCTCCACCTCGGCCAGACCGTCGTCCACCTCGACCGCGAGGCCAAGACCGTCCGCCTCGGCGACGACAGCACCGTCATCCGCTACGACAAGCTCCTGATCGCCACCGGCTCCGAGCCCCGCCGCCTCGACATCCCCGGCACCGACCTCACCGGCGTCCACCACCTGCGCCGCCTCTCCCACGCCGAGCGCCTGCGCGGAGTCCTCGCCACCCTCGGCCGCGACAACGGCCACCTCGTCATCGCCGGTGCCGGCTGGATCGGGCTGGAGATCGCCGCCGCCGCACGCGGGTACGGAGCCGAGGTCACCGTCGTCGAGGCCGAGCCCACCCCCCTCCACTCCGTCCTCGGCCCCGAACTCGGCCAGCTCTTCACCGACCTGCACGCCGAGCACGGCGTCCGCTTCCACTTCGGGGCCCGCCTCACCGAGATCGTCGGCCAGGACGGCCTGGTGCTCGCCGCCCGCACCGACGACGGCGAGGAGCACCCCGCCCACGACGTCCTCGCCGCCATCGGCGCCGCCCCCCGCACCGTCCTCGCCGAGTCCTCCGGGCTCGCCCTCGTCGACCGTGCCCACGGCGGCGGCATCGCCGTCGACGGCCACCACCGCACCAACGACCCCGACATCTACGCCACGGGTGACGTCGCCGCGATCCCCCTCCACCTCCCCGGCACCCCCCTGCACGGCCGGCGCCTGCGCGTCGAGCACTGGGCCAACGCCCTCAACGGCGGCCCCGCCGCCGCCAAGGCCATGCTGGGCCGCGGCACCCCGTACGACCGCGTCCCGTACTTCTTCTCCGACCAGTACGACCTCGGCCTCGAATACTCGGGCTGGGCGCCCCCGGGGACGTACGACCAGGTCGTCGTGCGCGGCGACGCCGGGAAGCGGCAGTTCATCGCCTTCTGGCTGAAGGACCACCGCGTGCTGGCGGGCATGAACGTCAATGTGTGGGACGTCACCGACCAGATCCAGCGCCTGATCAGGAGCGGTGCCGAGGTCGATCAGCACGCCCTCGCCGACCCGTCCGTCCCCCTGGATTCCTTGATCGCGTAGCCGCCGCCGCAGAGTGTCCGACCCTCCCCGTACACTTCACGCGTGGCAGGCAGGATCAACGACGACGACGTGAAGGCGGTCCGGGAGGCGCTCCCGATCGACGCCGTCGTGTCCGAATACCTTTCGCTCCGCAACGCGGGCGGCGGCAACCTCAAGGGCCTCTGCCCCTTCCACGACGAGAAGTCCCCGTCCTTCCAGGTCAGCCCCAGCAAGGGTCTCTTCCACTGCTTCGGCTGCCAGGAAGGCGGCGACACGATCGCCTTCGTGATGAAGATCGACCACCTCACCTTCGCGGAGACGGTCGAACGCCTCGCCGCGCAGGCGGGCATCACCCTGCGGTACGAGGAGGGCGGCTACAACCCCTCCACCCAGCGCGGCGAACGCACCCGCCTCGTCGAGGCGCACAAGGCCGCCGCGGACTTCTACATCCAGCAGCTGGAGAGCCCGGAAGCCGAGATCGGCCGGAAGTTCCTCGCCGAGCGCGGCTTCGACCAGGCCGCCGCCGCCCACTTCGGCGTCGGCTACAGCCCGGCCGGCTGGGACCACCTCACCCGCCACCTGCGCGGCAAGGGCTTCTCCGACAAGGAACTGCTGCTCTCCGGGCTCGCCCAGGAGTCCCGCCGCAGCCCCATCGACCGCTTCCGCGGCCGCCTGATGTGGCCGATTCGCGACATCGGCGGCGAGGTCGTCGGCTTCGGCGCGCGCAAGCTCCGCGACGACGACAACGGGCCCAAGTACCTCAACACGCCCGAGACCCCGATCTACAAGAAGTCCCAGGTCCTGTACGGCATCGACCTGGCCAAGAAGGACATCGCCAAGTCCAGCCGGGCCGTCGTCGTCGAGGGCTACACCGACGTCATGGCCTGCCACCTCGCCGGGGTCACCACCGCCATCGCGACCTGCGGCACGGCCTTCGGCGGCGACCACATCAAGATCCTCCGCCGTCTGCTGATGGACAACGGCAGCGCCCGCGTCATCTTCACCTTCGACGGCGACGCCGCAGGCCAGAAGGCCGCCTTGCGCGCCTTCGAGGACGACCAGAAGTTCGCCGCCGAGACGTACATCGCCATCGCACCGGACGGCATGGACCCCTGCGACCTGCGCCTGGCCAAGGGCGACGAGGCCGTCGCCGACCTCACCCAGCCGCGCACCCCGCTCTTCGAGTTCGCGCTGCGCCAGATCATCGCCCGGTACGACCTGGAGACCCCGGCGGGCCGCGCCGCCGCCCTCGACGAGGCGGGCCCCGTCGTCGCCCGGATCAAGAACAGCGCCTCCCAGCACGAGGTCGCCGTCCAGCTCGCGGGCATGCTCGGCATCCTCGACACCCAGTTCGTCGTCAAGCGCATCGCCCAGCTCGCCCGCTGGGCCAAGGACCGGGGCGGCCGCGGGCCCTCCGGCGGACCGGAGTCGCGCAGGCAGCAGAGTTACGAGTCCGGGCCCGCCACCCCCGTCGCCAGCGGCCCCGCGCTCAACCTCCGCAGCCCCGTCCACCGCACCGAGCGCGAACTGCTCAAGCTCGCCCTCCAGCGCCCCGACCTCGTCTCCCCGGCCTTCGACGCGTACGGCGCCGACGAGTTCACCGCCCCGCCGTACGCGGCCGTGCGCCAGACCATCGAGGAGGCCGGCGGCGCTGAACTGGGCGCCCAGAACCCCGCCGACTACCTCGCCCGGGTCCGCGAGTGCGCGGTGAACGACCAGGTCAGGTCCATGGTCACCGAGCTGGCCGTCGAAGCCCTGCACGCCAAGTCCATCGACGAGGTGTACGCGGGCGTCCAGCTCGTCCAGGTCCGGCTGCGCGCGGTCGACCGCCGCATCCTGGAGGTCCAGGGCTCCCTGGCCCGCCTCGGCGGCCACGGCGACCCGGCCCACCTGACCGCCGTACAGAACGAACTCTGGGTCCTCCAGCAGTACGGACAGTCCCTGCGCAACCACGGCGCCGCAGCCCTCTAGCTGCCTCGGGTAACCGCTCGGTCACGGACCGGACTCAAAAAGTCACCGCACGCCCCTCGCGGCGGCCATGTGTCGCACCCCACACTGGGGTGCGGTGCTTGTGGCCCGTGATGGGCGGCCGCAGACGGTGGCCGTACGAGGGGCCGTACCCGTGCGTGGCCCGCCCCCGGCTTCGACCCGGCAGCGTTCACCCTGGAGGTCGCCCCCGTGCAGACCCAGACCCTGACCGATCTGGTCGCGGCCGTACCCGCGCAGAGCCGCGCCGGACGCCGACCGGAACCGCCCGCCGAAGCCGCCGGGCCCACGGAGCAGCCCGAAGACGTGATGGAGGAACGGGATCCCGATCCGGAGGCCGACCAGGAGCGGCCCGAACCGCCCGAACGGCCCGCCCGCGCCGACACCTCCGGCCCCTCCTCCGACCTCTTCCGCCAGTACCTGCGCGAAATCGGCCGCATCCCGCTGCTCACCGCCGCCGACGAGGTCGAACTCGCCCGGAGCGTGGAGGCGGGCCTCTTCGCCGAGGAGAAGCTGGCGGGGTCGACCAGCCTGGACACCCAACTCGCCCTCGATCTCGACAAGTTGGTCGTACGGGGCCGGATGGCCAAGCGGCGTCTCATCGAGGCCAACCTGCGCCTCGTCGTCTCCGTGGCGAAACGGTACGTCGGGCGCGGGCTGACCATGCTCGACCTGGTCCAGGAGGGCAACCTGGGCCTCATCCGCGCCGTCGAGAAGTTCGACTACGCGCGGGGGTACAAGTTCTCGACGTACGCGACGTGGTGGATCCGGCAGGCCATGTCCCGCGCGCTCGCCGACCAGGCGCGGACGATACGCGTCCCCGTCCACGTCGTCGAACTCATCAACCGGGTCGTGCGCGTGCAGCGCCGGCTGCTCCAGGAGCGGGGGTACGAGCCCACCCCCGACGAGGTCGCCGTCCAGCTCGACCTCACCCCCGAACGGGTCGGCGAGGTCTTACGCCTCGCCCAGGAACCCGTCTCCCTGCACGCCCCCGTCGGCGAGGAGGACGACGTCGCCCTCGGCGACCTGATCGAGGACGGTGACGCGACGTCCCCCGTCGAGTCCGCCGCCTTCCTCCTCCTGCGCGAGCACCTGGAGGCGGTCCTCTCCACTCTCGGCGAACGCGAACGCAAGGTCGTCCAGCTCCGCTACGGCCTCGCGGACGGGCGCCCGCGCACGCTCGAAGAGATCGGCCGCATCTTCGGCGTCACGCGGGAGCGGATCCGCCAGATCGAGTCCAAGACGCTGAACAAACTCCGCGACCACGCTTTCGCCGACCAGCTGCGGGGCTACCTGGACTGAGCGCGGGGCGCTCTGGCTGGGCCACCCCTTCCGCCTCCCCCCTAGCCCCCTTGGGCGGCGGGGCCGCCCCCCCGGGGGCGGGACGGGCGGGCAAGGGGGCGGCCCGCCCGATCCGGGCCCGCCCCGGTTCCGCCCCCTGCCCGCACGCCCGGCACCGGACTGCCCCCGCACGGGCCCCGGCCGGGCTACTCCACCTCCACCACCGCCTGCGCGAACTGCGCCGCGTACAGCCGCGCATACGCGCCCCCCGCCTCCAGCAGCGCCTCGTGCGACCCCTGCTCCACGATCGACCCGTTCTCCATCACCAGGATCACGTCCGCATCCCGGATCGTGGAGAGCCGGTGCGCGATCACGAAGGACGTCCGCCCGTGGGCCAGGCGCGCCATCGCCTTCTGGATCAGGACCTCGGTCCGGGTGTCGACCGAGCTGGTCGCCTCGTCCAGGACCAGGATCACCGGATCCGAGAGGAACGCCCGCGCGATCGTGATCAGCTGCTTCTCGCCCGCACTCACCCCCGACCCCTCGTCGTCGATGACCGTGTCGTACCCGTCCGGCAGCGTCCGCACGAAGCGGTCCGCGTGCGCCGCCCGCGCCGCCTCCTCGACCTGCTCCCGCGTCACGGAACCGGCCGCCCCGTACGCGATGTTGTCCGCGATCGTCCCCCCGAACAGCCATGTGTCCTGGAGCACCATCCCGACCCCGGACCTGAGCTCCTCGCGGGACATCTTCGCGATGTCGACCCCGTCGATGGCGATCCGGCCGCCGGTGACCTCGTAGAAGCGCATCAGCAGATTCACCAGCGTGGTCTTGCCCGCGCCCGTCGGGCCGACGATCGCGACCGTCTGGCCGGGGGAGACCCGCAGGGAGAGGTCCTCGATGAGCGGCTTGTCGGGCTCGTAGCGGAAGGAGACGTTCTCCAGCTCCACCGCGCCACGGAGTTCGTCGTGGTCCGTCACCGGCAGGCCCGGCGCGTCGACCGCGTCCGGCTCCTGCTCCTGTGCGTCCAGGAGTTCGAAGACGCGTTCCGCCGAAGCCACCGCCGACTGCACCAGGTTCGCCATCGACGCCACCTGCGTCAGCGGCATAGAGAACTGGCGCGAATATTGGATGAAGGCCTGGACGTCACCGATCGACAGGGTGCCGGAGGCGACGCGCAGGCCGCCCACCACCGCCACCAGCACATAGTTCAGGTTCGACACGAACATCATCAGCGGCTGCATGATCCCGCTGTTGAACTGCGCCCGGAAGCTCGCCTCGTACAACTGCTCGTTCTGCTCGCGGAAGCCCTCCGCCGACTCGTGCTGCCGACCGAAGACCTTCACCAGCGAGTGGCCCGTGTACATCTCCTCGATGTGCGCGTTCAGCGTGCCCGTCGTCTTCCACTGCTGCACGAACTGCGGCTGCGACCGCTTGCCGACCTTCGCCGCCACGACCACCGACAGCGGCACCGTGATCAGCGCGACCAGCGCCAGCAATGGCGAGATCCAGAACATGATGATGAGCACGCCCACCACCGTCAGCACGGAGTTGATGAGCTGACCCATCGTCTGCTGCATCGTCTGGCCGATGTTGTCGATGTCGTTCGTCGTGCGCGAGAGCACCTCGCCGCGCTTGGCCCGGTCGAAGTACGACAGCGGCAGCCGCGACAGCTTCGCCTGCACGTCCTGGCGCATCCGGTAGACCGTGCGGTTGACCGCCTTGTTCACCATCCGCGTCGAGACCAGCATCAGCAGGCCCGCACCCACGTACACCGCCAGCACGATCAGCAGTACGGTGCCGATCGCCCCGAAGTCGATGCCCTGGCCCGGGGTGAAGTCGACGCCCGACAGCATGTCCGCGAGCCCGCCCTCACCCGCCTTGCGCATCCCCTCGATGGCCTGTTCCTTGGTGAGGCCCGCGTCCATCGTCCGGCCGACGATCCCCGCGAACAGCAGGTCCGTCGCCGAGCCGAGGATCTTCGGGCCGATCACCGAGAGCGTCACGCTGAAGACCAGTGCCACGAACAGCACCCACAGGGTGACCTTCTCCGGTGCCAGCTGCTTGACCAGCCGCTTCCCCGACTCACGGAAGTTCATCGACTTCTCGGTCGGGGGTCCCATCATGCGTCCAGCGGGCCCACTCATGCCGCCTCGGCCTCCGTCAGCTGGGAGAGCACGATCTCCCGGTAGGTCTCGTTGGTCTGCATCAGCTCGTGGTGCCGTCCGGTGCCCACGACCCGGCCCTCGTCCAGCACGACGATCCGGTCGGCGTCCCGGATGGTCGACACCCGCTGCGCCACGATGATCACGGTCGCCTCGGCGGTCTCCCGCGCGAGCGCCGACCGCAGGGCCGCGTCCGTCGCGTAGTCCAGGGCGGAGAAGGAGTCGTCGAAGAGGTAGATCTCCGGGCGCTGCACCAGCGTCCGCGCGATCGACAGCCGCTGCCGCTGCCCGCCCGACACATTCGTGCCGCCCTGCGAGATCGGGGCGTAGAGATCGCCCTCCAGACGCTCCACGAACTCCTTGGCCTGCGCCGTCTCCAGCGCCGCCCAGAGCTCCTCGTCCGTCGCATCGGGGTTTCCGTATCGCAAATTGCTCGCGACCGTCCCCGAGAAGAGATACGGCTTCTGCGGGACCAGCGACACCGTCTTCGCGAGCAGCGCCGGATCCAGGGTGCGTACGTCGACGCCGTCGACCAGCACCTCCCCGTCCGTGGCGTCGAACAGCCGCGGCACCAGCCCCAGCAGCGTCGACTTGCCGGAACCCGTCGAGCCGATGATCGCCGTCGTCTCGCCCGGGTGGGCCTGGAGAGCGATGTCCTTCAGTACGGACTCCTCAGCGCCCGGGTAGCTGAACTCCACGCCCCGCAGCTCCAGTTGACCGTGCCTGCGCAGCTCCACGACCGGGGCGAGCGGCGGCACCACACTGCTGTCGGTGCCCAGCACCTCCTCGATGCGCTCGGCGCAGACCTCCGCGCGCGGCACCATCATGAACATGAAGGTGGCCATCATCACGGACATCACGATCTGCATGAGGTAGGCGAGGAAGGCGGTCAGCGCGCCGATCTCCATCCCCCCGCTGTCGATGCGGTGCGCACCGAACCAGACCACCGCCACGCTCGACACATTCACGACCGTCATCACGATCGGGAACATCAAAGCCATCAGCTTGCCGGTGGACAGCGACACCTCGGTGAGGTCCTCGTTGGCCTTCTTGAAGCGGTCCTTCTCGAAGTCGTCCTTCACGAAGGCGCGGATCACCCGGTTGCCGGTGATCTGCTCGCGCAGCACTCGGTTGACGGTGTCCAGCTTCTCCTGCATGGAGCGGAAGAGGGGGCGCATCTTGCGGATGATCAGCGAGACCGCGATGCCCAGCACCGGCACCACCGCCAGCAGCACCGCCGACAGCGGCACGTCCTGTCCCAGCGCCATGATGACGCCGCCGACGCACATGATGGGCGCGGCCACCACCAGGGTGAAGCTCATCAGGACCAGCATCTGCACCTGCTGGACGTCGTTCGTCGTACGGGTGATCAGGGACGGCGCCCCGAACTGCCCGACCTCCCGCGCCGAGAAGCTCTGCACCTTCGCGAACACGGCCGCCCGGACGTCCCGTCCGAGGGCTGCGGCGGTGCGCGCGCCGTAGAAGACGGCGCCGATGTTGCAGACGACCTGCACGACGCTCACCGCGATCATGAAGGCGCCGAATTCCAGGATGTAACCCGTGTCCCCCTTCACGACACCCTTGTCGATGATGTCGGCGTTGAGGGTGGGCAGATAGAGGGCGGCGCTGGTCTGCAGGAGTTGCAGCAGCACCAGCAGGGCTATGGGTTTCTTGTACGGACCGAGATGGGCCCGCAGCAGCTTCAGAAGCACGCGCAGTCTTTCGTCGGGCGGCGAGGGCTGGAGGAGGGATCGGATCGCCCTCCATCCTGCGCCACCCGCGCCCGACCCGCCCACGGGTTTGTTCCAAACCCGGGTCAAGCCTCCCGGCCCCGCCCCCTACTCCGCCCCGGTCTCGAAGGCCCCCGGGTGGACCTGGTCGCGGGCCGCCTTGAACTGCTGGCGGATCGCCGCACCCACGGCCGCCTCGTCGCCCGGCTCCAGCACCTGTGCCACCGCACCCCGCCAGGCCGGCGGCTCCTGGGGCGACAGCGTCCCCTGGGCCACGCCCAGCGCCCACGCCGCCTGCCGGGCCGCACCCAGCGCGGCGTACTGCGCCGGAGCGGGCACCACCACCTGTGTACCGAAGATCATCGGCGCCATCCCCTGCACCGCGGGCAGCTCGGCGGCCGCCCCCAGCAGGAACACCCGCCGCACCTGCACACCCCGCCCGCGCAGTACGTCCATCGCGTCCGCCAGCGAGCAGAGCATCCCCTCGAAGGAGGCCCGCGCCAGGTGCTCCGGCTTCATCGACTCCCGCCGCAGCCCAAGCAGCGTGCCCGCGGTGTGCGGCAGCCACGGGGTGCGCTCGCCCTCCAGGTAGGGGAGCAGGACCAGGCCCGAGGAGCCGGGCGTCGACTTCAGCGCCAGCGCGGACAGTTCCTCCAGGCCGCCCTCCACGCCCAGCAGTTCCGCCGTCCCGCGCAGCGCCCGTACCGCATTGGACGTGTGCACGACCGGCAGATGCATGCCCGTCGCATCGGCGAACGACGTGATCATTCCGCTCGGGTCGGCGAGCGCCTCGTGGTGCACCGCCATCACGGAACCCGAGGCCCCCAGCGAGACCACCGCGTCCCCCACGGCCACCCCGAGCCCGAAGGCCGCGGCCATCGTCTCGCCGGTGCCCGCCGAGATCAGCAGCCCCTCCGGCGTCATGCCCGCCGCCTCGGAAGGACCGAGCACCTCCGGCAGCGCCGCCTGGTGCCCGAGCGCCAGCTCGACCAGATCGGGGCGGTAGGACCCGGTGGCCGCCGACCAGTAACCCGTGCCCGAGGCGGCGCCCCGGTCCGTGGTCCTCCTTGCCGGGCGGCCCAGCAGCTGCCACACCAGCCAGTCGTGCGGCTGCATCACGCCGGCGATCCTCGCGGCGTTCTCCGGCTCGTGCCGGGCCAGCCACGCCAGCTTGGCGAGCGGCTGCGGCGACGTCGGGACGGACCCGACCGCCTGCGCCCACGCCTGTCGGCCGCCCAGCCCCTCGACCAGATCGGCGGCGGCGACCTGCGCCCGCTTGTCGTTGCCCAGCAGCGCGGGCCGCACCGGCTGCCCGTTCGCATCCAGCGGCACCAGACCGTGCTGCTGCGCCGAAACCCCGATGGCCTGTACGTCGTCGAGCAGCCCGTCCGCGGCGGCCTCGCCCAGCGACAGCAGCCACGCCTGCGGATCGGCCTCGGTGGCCTTCTCCTCGACCGGATGGGGGGCGTACCCCTCACGCAGTACGGCGCCCGTGTCCGTGTCGCAGACCACGACGTGTGTGAAACCGGAGGAACTGTCCAACCCCGCGACTATGCCCATGCACATGATTCTGCCGCACCCCACCGAGGCGGAATGCGGCAGCCGTGAATCCTGTGACAGGGAGGCGCCTCCCTGTCGGCGCACGTCCTCAGGTGTCGCTGAGGCGTTGCTCGGGTGTTGCTCAGTTGCTCAGTTGCTCAGGTGTTGCTGGTCCCCCAGTCGTCCTCGCCGCCCTGTCCGCGCTCCCGCAGCGAGCGCACCCGCTGGGCGACCGACTCGGGCATCCGGCCGGTCACCTTGTCGCCGACCTTGTCGGTGACGGTGTGCAGCGCCTTGCCCGCGAAGTCGCGTCCGGTCTGGGCCGCCGACTCCGCGGTGTTCCGCACGGCCGGGTTCTGGGAGATCCGCCGGGCGGACTTCCTGATCTGCTCGTACCGCTCGCGCCCGGCCCGGGTGCCGAGCACGTATCCGAGGGCCAGTCCGGCGACGAACGTGAGCCGGTAGCGCATGGCTGCCACCCTTCTCCTGCAACGGTGTCGGTGTGCGATCCGCCTACCCGTCGAGCCCGCTGATCATCCCGGGGCATACCGATTGGCGGAGCACCCCCCTGCTTGCGCTAATGTATGTCTCGCAGCGAGCGCACGCCCCCGGGAAGACCGGTGGGAGGTGCATTCGGTGCAACCGCAGCAATCCCCTGTAGCTCAATTGGCAGAGCAGCCGGCTGTTAACCGGCAGGTTACTGGTTCGAGTCCAGTCGGGGGAGCGCGGTCCCCTGTAGCTCAATTGGCAGAGCATTCGGCTGTTAACCGGAGGGTTACTGGTTCGAGTCCAGTCGGGGGAGCAGGAAGAGGAAGAGGGTCTCCACGGAGGCCCTCTTCTTCGTTTCCCGAACAGGTCCGCGGCCCCTCTTCGTGTGGCGTGCGGCACGTTCGGGAACCGTCCGGGCAGCCCGGAAGTCCTCATGGTCATGTGTTGCCGGGCATCCGAGGCGGGAGATCGTATGACCGGCTATGCTGCGGCAGACGGCGCGTACATGTGTACGCGCCACGCCGTGTGGGGGCGGTAGCTCAGCCGGTTAGAGCAGCGGACTCATAATCCGTCGGCCGTGGGTTCGAGTCCCACCCGCCCCACCGCAGCAGGACAGGGCAGAAACGTTCTGAGCTGCACGGCAGTCATGGCAAGGGCCCTCGCGGGAGACCGCGGGGGCCCTTGTTCATGCGCAGGGCGCGCTCGCGGAGAGCAGGTCCGCCAGGTGGATCAGTACGGGTGCGTGCTCGGGGTGGTGCTCGGCGAGGCGGCGCAGGCGGGTTGCGCCCGCGCCGCGCTGGACCTCGGTGGCCTGGGCGGCGGCTTCGGTGATGAGGGCGTCGGTCTCGGTGGGGTCCGGGCCGGGGGAGAGCGCCGCCCGCACGGCGGACAGGTACGGCGTGACGAAGGGCGTCCCGGTCAGGGACGGAGCCGCGAGGCACAGGGGACGGAGCAGCTCGGGGCGGCCCTGTTCGACGAGGTCCATGGCCAACTCGACCGCCGTGTCGGGATCGGTGACGGCGTCGTAGACCTCCGGGACGGCGAGGGTTTCGGCGAGCAGCAGGATGCCCAGGTGCTGGGCCGACGCGAGGTCGTCCGGCTGCGCGGCGAGCAGCTCCCGTATCCCCTGGTCCTCGGCCAGCCCGGGATGGTGTGCGAGGAAGGCCATGTCCTGCGGCCAGTCGGGGGTGGCGAGCCACTCGTCCACCAGGTCGGCCCGTGCGCGGGCGGTGCGGCGTTCCGCGAGCACGGGATCGAGGCCCAGCTCGTGGGCGGCGTCCAGGAGGTCCGCGAGGTCGTCGAGGCCGGGGGCCTCCGGGATCAGCACACGGGCGAGTTCCAGGGCCTGACGCGTCCGTGGTGTGCTCAGGAGCGGGTACGCCCGCCGGAGGAAGGCGTCCTCCTCGGGCACGTCCGGAACCGAGAGCCAGTCGTCGAACAGCTCGACCAGTTCGGCCGGCAGCGGGGCCGTGGCCCAGGAGGGCAGGGCGGGGAAGGCGGAGGGGGCGGGACCGGGCTGTTCCTGACCGTGTGTCTCCTCGACCAGGATCCGGATGCCGCGGCGGGTACGACCGGCCCAGACGGCTTCGGTGGTTTCCTCCGCGAGGCGCACGGCAGTGAGGAGGTCCGTCACTGCTCCGGCGCGGTCGCCGTGACGGTGACGCCACTGCGCGCGGGCGGTGAACAACTCGGCCCGGGGGCCGGCCGGGAGGTCCGCGCCCGCTTCGTCGAAGATCCGCCAGGCCCGGCCGAGCCGCCGGCGCTCGCCCAGCTGGGTGAAGAGGTGGTCGAGCGAGAGGACGAGGTCGGTGAGGAAGGCCCCCGGGTTGTACTGGGCGAGGACGCGGCGGATGTCAATGGCCTCGGTCAGGCAGGTGAGGGCCGCCCGGCGTTCTCCCGCACGGTGCTGCTGGACCGACAGGCCGTCCAGGGCGCGGGCGAGGCCGGGGAGGAACGGAGCGGGGTTGTCGCGGCTGAGGTCGCGGAAGTGGCGTACCGCTTCGGTGAGGGAGTCGAGGGCGGCCGTGTGGTCGCCGGCGTCGCTCTGCCGGTCCCCGAGCTCGGTGAGGGAGGTGGCGAGGGCGGGCAGGAAGGCGCGCGGGTGGTCGCGGGCGAGGGTGCGGCGTATGCCGACCGCCTCGGTGAGCGAGGCGAGCGCCGCCGTGCGGTCGGCGGCATTGCTCTGGTGGAGGGCGAGGTTGTGGAGGGAGGTGGAGAGGCCCGGGAGGGCGTCGGGGTTGCTGCGGGCGAGGTCGCGGTGCAGCCGGACGGCTTCGGCGGCGGAGCCGAGCGCCCCTTCGGGGTCTCCGGCGTTGCTCTGCTTGGCGGCGAGACGGAAGTGGGAGACGGCGAGGTCGGGGAGGAACGCGCCGGGGTCGGACTCGGCGAGGGTGCGGCGGAGGTGGACCGCTTCGGCGAGGGAGTCGAGTGCCGCCACGTGGTCCCCGGTGTCGGTCTGCCGGTCCCCCAGTTCGGCGAGGGCGGCGGCGAGGGCGGGGAGGAACGCGGCGGAGTCGTCATGGGCGAGGGTGCGGCGGATGCGGACGGCCTCGGTGGCGGAGCCGAGCGCCGCTTCGGGGTCTCCGGTGCTGCTCTGCTGGACGGAGAGGGTGAGGAGGGAGGCCGCGAGGTGGGGCCGGAAGGCGGCGGGGACGTTCTCGGCCAGGCCGCGGTGGAGGGCGACCGCTTCGGTGGCGGAGGCCAGCGCCGCGGCGTGGTTTCCGGTGTTGCCCTGGTGGACGGCGAGGTGGGCGAGGGAGCTCGCGAGGTCGGGCAGGAACGCGGGGGGATCGGCCTCGGCGAGGGTGTGGCTGATGTGGACGGCCTCGCCGGCGGCGTCGAGTGCCGCTTCGTGGTCTCCCGTGTTGCTCCGCTGGGTGGAGAGGGTGCGTAGGTAGGCGGCGAGGCCGGGGCGGTACGCGGCCGGGAGGCGGTCGGCGAGGGTGCGTCCGATCTCGACGGCCTCGACGGCGGAGGCGAGTGCCGCCTCGGGCTGACGGGCGATGCCCTGGTGGATGGCGAGGTTGTTGAGGGCGGAGGCCAGCCCCGCGAGGAACACGCCGGGGTCGGCCTCGGCCTCGGCGAGATCGCGGTAGAGGCGTACGGCTTCGGTGAGGGATGCGAGTGCTGCGGCGTGGTTCCCGGCGTCGGCCTGGTGGACGGCGAGGTTGTTGAGGGAGGCGGCGAGGTCGGGGAGGAAGGCGCCGGGGTCGGCCTCGGCGAGTTCGCGGCGCAGGCGAACGGCCTCGGTGGTGGAGGCGAGCGCCGCCGTGTGGTCGCCGGTGTCGTTCTGCCGGACCGCCAGGTTGCCCAGGGAGCTCGCCAGGTCGGGCAGGAACGCGCCGGGGTCGGCCTCGGCGAGCGTGCGGTGCATCCGTACGGCTTCGGCGCTGGTGGCGAGGGCCGCCGCACGGTCTCCGGCGTGGCTCTGCTCGTTGGCGAGGTTGCTCAGCGAGCCCGCCAGACCGGGGAGGAACGTGGCGGGGTCCTCGTGGGCGAGGGTGTGGCGGAGGTGCACGGCCTCGGTGATCGTGGCGAGGGCGGTCGCGTGGTCTCCGGTGTTGGCCTGCTGGACCGCCTGGTTGTTGAGGGCTTCGGCCAGTTCGTCGCGGAACGCGCCGGGGGCGGCTTCGGCGAGCGCGCGGTAGCGGTCGACGGCTTCGGTGCCGGAGGCGAGCGCCGCCTCGTGGTGTCCGAGTCTGCTGTGGCAGGTGGCGAGGTGGGAGAGCGCAGCGGCCAGTTCGGCGGCGTGTGCGCCGGGGTGGTCGCGGGTCAGCTCGCGGTGGAGGCTCACGGCCTCGGTCGCGGAGGCGAGCGCCGCCTCACGGTGACCGGACTCGCTCAGCTGGGCGGCGAGGTGGCCGAGCGCGGTGGCGAGGTCGGGGCGGAACGCGCCGGGAGCGGACGCGGCCAGCGGGCGGTAGAGGGCCACGGCTTCGGTGAACGCGGCCAGGGCCGCCTCGCGGTTGCCCACCCGGCCCTCACGGATCGCGAGGCTGTGGAGCCATGAGGCGCGTGCCGCCCGCAGCTCTTCGGGGCTGCCGTCGGGGACCTCGGGAGCGGAACGCCGGGTGGCGATCAGGGCGAGGCCGCGCAGGGTGCTGTGGCCGACGGGGACGGTCGTGGCGAGTTCGGCCAGCGGCAGGGGGGTGTTGTCGGTGGCCGCGAACTGTTCCAGGGCCTCGACGAAGGCCCCGCCCTGCGTGGCGGCGACCGACAGGGCCGGGCGCCACACCCCGGGGGCCGCGTGCAGGACGGCCTCGGCGAGGTGCCGGGCGTGGGACGCGTCGGTCACGGATGCCGTACGGGAGACGCTCACGCACGCGTTCAGGCGCTCGGTGTCGTCGGCGGCCGTCAGGCACCGGGCCAGCAGTGCCGTGTCCGCCCCGAAGACGGTGGCCGTGAGGTGGGCGCCCAGGGGGTCCGGGCGGACGGCCAGGGTGCCGTCCTCCGGGGCGGCGGGCAGCAGGTCGGCGAGCAGGGCGGCGATCTCGTCGCGGCGGCGGGCGTCGGAGGACAGTTCGGGGAGGGCGGTGAGGGTGTGGTCGAGGCGGGTCTCGCGGGGGGACAGCAGGCTCAGGCAGGCGCCCGCCTCGCGCAGGAGGGCCCGGGTGCGGCGGGAGGGCTTGCCGATCTGCGTCGTGTACGCCCGTACCCAGTAGCCCAGTTCGTGGCCGAGGATCTCCTCGTACAGGTCCTGCTCCGAGCGGGGGGCCGGCTGCGTACGGGCCGTCAGCCAGGCCAGCATCACCAGGTCCAGGGTGGTCCACCGGCCCGCGTCCGGGTCGCGCGGCGGGGTGCTGCCCAGGACCGTGCTCTCCGGTGCGCCGAAGGAGCGCAGGGCGGCCCGGTAGACGCCCGCCTGGCGGGGGTGGCGGGCGGCGAGGGGGCTGGAGTGCAGGACGTACGGATGGACCTCCTGGCGCAGGGCGTCCGCGATCTCCTCGTCCCACCAGCTGCTGACGGTACGGGCGGTGAGCAGCAGGCAGGTGGGGGCGTCGCGCTCGCGCAGGTCGCGCAGCAGCCGGATGACGTCCTCGGACTTGCGGTCCTCCACGTAGTCGACGACGACCAGCAGGGGTGAGACGACGTTCGCCAGGGAGATCCGGTCCTCGGGGTCCGGGTCGCGGACCAGGAAGCCGGTGTACCAGCCGGTTGCCGCGAGCCGGCGGGCGAGTTCGGCCGCGAGCCGGGTCTTGCCGGAGCCGCCGACGCCGTGCAGGAGGGCGATGCGGGTGGGCGGGACGGCGGGGTCGGGCGAGGCGAACCAGCCCTGGAGGAAGTCGAGTTCGTCGCGCGGGTGGAAGCGGATGGTGTCGTGGCGGGCCCACAGGGCGGGCAGCGGGCGGGCGCCGCCGTGGGAGTCCTCGGGCACCGGCAGGTAGGGCGGCGCGAGGATGTCGGCGCTGGGCTGGCGGGGGAGGGGGTGCGGGGTGCGGTCCGCGTGGGCGAGGCCGACGTCGACGGTCACGGTGCGGCGGTCGGCGGGGGCCGTGCGCAGGAGCGCGGTGGCGTGGGCCACCGACCGCGCCCAGGACTGCGGGGTGCGGCGGCGCGGGTCGGCCGCGTCGGGACGGGAGGCCACGCCCGTGATGTCGACGGCCAGGAAGGAGCCGGGGGCGTCCTCGTCGTCGCCCAGGTCGGCGAGTTCGGCGAGGAGGTCCGGGGGGTACGGGTGGTGGACCGGGCCCGTGCCCGCCCAGGGGTAGGCGGGGTCGGCCCGGTTGGACCAGGTGCCGTCGAGCCAGACGACGACCACGGCGTGCGCGGGCAGGCCCGGGGCGGGGCCGTCCAGCACCACGAGCAGCGGGTGCAGGCCCGCGTCCAGGCAGGCTCCGCAGTAGGCGAGGGCGAGGTCCAGGCAGGTGCCGTGCCGGGGCCGGGCCAGCACCTGGTCCGGCGGGCGGACGGCCTGCCGGCCGGGGTCGCTGGTGGTGGGCTCGTCGGCGTACTGGATGCGGAAGGCGGCGAAGGCCTCGTACAGGGCACGCGCCCGGGCGGCGGGCGGACCGTCCCCCGGGGCGGGCAGGGCGGTGCCGAGGAAGTCGGCGGGGGTGCGGTGCGAGGGGTCCTCGCCGTGCCCGCGATGGACGTACCGGACCAGGTCGCCGGGCACACTGCCCGCCCAGCGCGGCCACGTCCCGCTCACGACTCCGCCCCCGCGCCCGTCGCGTTGGGCTGCGCCCGGCTCAGGTCCCCGCTCACGACTCCGCCCCCAGAGCCTCCGCGTCCAGCACGCCCAGCACCTCTCCCGTGCGCAGGCGGGAGGTCACCGGGATGCCCGTGGCCATGACGTCGAGCGTGTACGTTCCGGGGCCGGGCGGCAGCAGGGTCGTCTGCCAGGTGGTGTCGCCGGAGCGGGGGCACGGCTGCCACGGGGGTGTCGTGTCGGCCGTGCGCAGCCTGAGCCGGACCCGGGTGCGTTCGTCGGCGGGGGTGCCGTGCAGGGTCACGCCCACCGGCACCGGGGTGCCGGAGAGGGCCGTGTCGTCCACGTCCAGGCCGAGCCAGGGGCGGTCGGGCGGGTCGCCCCGGACGGCGGTGAGGGAGTCGCCCGCGTACTCCGTGAGGAGGGCGAGGACGGTCGCGGAGGCGGGCAGTGCCAGGTGGCGGTCCGGAACGGCCCGGCGGACGCGGAGGTCCTCGCCCAGCTCCAGGGGGACGGCGGAGATCGCCGGGACCGTGCCGTCGCCGAGCCAGGAGGGGTTGGGGAGCCAGGGGGCGGAGGTCTTGGCCAGGGTGAGGCCGCCGGGGGAGAGCAGGGCGTGCTGGAGAGTGGCGTGGCCCCGGCCGAACACGGCCGTCAGATCGGGGGGTCGGTCCAGGTCGGTCCAGGCGGCCTCGATGTCCTGGTGGACGGCGAAGGCGGCCTTCGCGCCGGTGAGGAAGGCAGGGGCGAGGAGGTCGCCGGCCGGGAGTTCGTGCGGCCGCAGCGGGGGCGTGCCGTCCGGGCGGCCCACGGCCGGGTAGCGCGGCAGGAGTTCGTACACCGAAGGCCATTGACGCAACACGTCGGTCAGGCGCGACAGCCGCTTGGGGCCCACCTTCAGTCCGTTGACCAGTACGTCGAGGGCCTTGGGCGCGCCCCGGTGCGGGGTGCCGAGCGTGATCAGGGCCGCGCACTGCGGTGCTCCGCCGAGCGGGCCCAGCCAGTGGCGGGCGACCAGGCCGCCCAGGGAGTGCGCGACCACGATGACCCGCCGGTGGCGCGCCGACGGGTGCTCGCCGGACAGCCGGTCCGCGATCTCGGCGGCCAGGCGTGCGGCGGCGTGCTGGACGCCGCGCCGGAAGTCGTACGGGAACAGGAGCAGGTCGGCCTGGAGGTCCCGGGGTTTTCCCGGCCGGGCGACGTCGATCCGTACGCCGTCGAAGTGGCGGGTGATCCCGCGCACCAGAGCGTCGTACCCCGGCGTGACGAACGGGCCGACGAGCGTGATGTCCGGCAGCAGACCGACCGGCACCAGGTCGGGCTGCGCGTCCAGGCCCAGCCGGTGCGGGCGGGTGGCCGCGGCGACGAACCGGCGGCGGTGCTCGTCCCAGCGGGCCGCCCGGTCCGCAGTGTGCAGCACGCTGCCGCCGATGCCGGGGACGACGACCACCAGATGCCTCAGCCTCGGCCTCATGCGCCACCCCGCCTTCCTGAGCTGGGACTGCAACGGTAGGACGCCGCACCGGGCCGCGCGAGGAAAACGTCCGACAAGTGTCTTGTGGGGCAAGGGAGTTCACGGTGGCGTCAGCCGTTGCCCGGCCGCCTTCACGACCCTGTCGCCCGGGGGCGCGCGGGTCTAGGCTTGGCCCTGCCCCGGCCCCCGGCACGAGTTGAACCGACGACTCCTGCCGACTGGGTGCGAGCGGGGATTCCAGAGGGGGCCTGTGATGGTCGTTCTGTTGGGGATCTGTGTAGTGGTGCTGGTGCTGATGGGGTTCTCGCAGCCTGCCTGGTGGCTGGCCGCGGCGGTCCTGGTCTACCTCGCCGTCTGGTACGGGAAGGGCAGCGTCCACCGTGCCGACGGGCAGGGCGGGTACGGCGAGTACCGGGCCCGGCGCGAGCAGCGCGACAAGTGGGACCGGAAGTACCGGCGGCAGCACCGGGGACAGCACATCACTCCGGACCGTCCGCCGCAGTAGGCCGCGTGCCCGTGGTGCCCGTGGTGCCCGTGGTGCCCGTGGTGCCCGTGGTACCCGTGTGCCCGTGTGCCCGTGTGCCCGTGTGACGAGGGTGTGACGCGGTTTCGGATCCGAGTTCGCTGTATGAGACAACTGAACGAGTCGTTCCGGTCCGCTGACCGGGTCGGCGGCAGTCGTCTCCCAGTGAAAAGGTGAACTCCATGGTCCTCTCCCTCCTCCGGCGTGCGCGGGCGAAGTCCGGCGGTGCGGGAGGCGGTGGGCTCGTACTGCCGGTGCCGCGCGGTGCCGGGACCGTGAGCTGCGAGGTGGTGGACCCGGTCGGGCAGCGGCTCGGCGGGGCGGAGATCACCGTCACCGCGAAGAGCGACGGCCGGGTGGTCGCGAAGGGCACGACCGACCTGTTCGGGCTGTTCACCGCCGCACTGCCGGCCGGTGAGTACGGGCTGCTGATGACCGCCGAGTCGATGCGGCCCGCGAGCTGGTCCTTCTACATCGAGCCCGGCGAGACCCTCAGCATGGGCCGCGTCGAGCTGGAGGTCGCCCAGCAGTTGGAGCCGCCCAGCCCCGGCATGTGGCTGATCGACCCGCCGCACACCGCGATCCGCTTCATCGCCAAGCACGTCGGCATGGCGAACGTGCACGGCCGTTTCCAGAAGTTCGAGGGCGGGGTGCGGATCGCGGAGAACCCCGAGGAGTCGGAGGTACGGGTACGGATCGAGGCCGCCAGCCTCACCACCGGCAACAAGACCCGCGACACCCACCTGCGGTCCGCCGACTTCCTCGACGTCGAGAACTACCCGTACATCGACTTCGTCAGCGACCGCTTCGTCTACCGGGGCGGCAACACCTGGTCCGTGCAGGGCGCGCTGACCCTGCACGGGGTGAGCCGGTCGGTGGCGCTCGACACCGCCTACCTGGGCGCCGTCAACGGCGGGTACGGCGAGGAACTGCGCTGCGCCGCCCGCGCCACCGCCGAACTCCACCGCGAGGACTACACCCTGAACTGGCGGAACATGCTCGCGCGCGGCATCGCGATCGTCGGGCCCACGGTGAAGCTGGAGATGGACATCCAGACGATGTTCCAGGGGCCGGACACTCCGACTCCGCCGGAGTAACCGGCCCCCGGGGCACTCACTTCTCCAGCGTCGCCGCGAAGACGTACGACGTCGCCTGCGGGCCCTGCGGCCCCGACGCCTTCCTCAGGGTGAGCGCCGTCAGCTCCTTGCCGGGGTCGACCGGCACCCGCACCCCGTACACGCTGACCTTCAGGTCCTGCCGCTTGCCGTTCAGCCAGCGGTACGGGCTGGTCAGCGCCGGGGTGCCGCCGCCGGTCACCCAGTCCGGCACGGACGCCTTCACCTCCTGGGTGCTGCCGTCCGCGTAGTGCAGGACGACGGGCAGGTCGCCCGGGCCGTACCCGGTGGAGGCCAGCAGGTCGAGTGCGCCGTAGGAGCCCCGGGGGACGGTCACCTTGCGGTCGTCGCCCGCCTTCACCGCGTTCTTGACGCCCGGGGCACCGGACGGCCACTCGTACCGGACCAGGTCCGAGGTGTACGGACCGGGCTTGGGCAGTTCCTCGGCCGGGTAGCCGATGCCCTTGCCCGCGAAGTCGGTGTCGGCCGGTGCGGAGGCGTCGGCGATGACGTCGGCGTCACGGATCGCGCCGAGGTCGACGGGCACACTCGCGCCGATGACGCGCAGTTCGCCGCGCCCGGTGTAGCTCTGGCCGCGCGTGCCGACCTTCGCGGTGATCTGCTCGGTGCCCGGGGAGGTGCCCGCCGGGAGGGCCAGGTCGAGGGTGGCGTGCATGCGCTGGTGCGGCTTGAGCGCGGGGACGGTCACGGTCACCTGCTGTGCGCCCGCCCAGGACGGGGTGACGGTGGCGGTGCCCGCGAGGGTGGCGCGGTCGCCCCGGTTGGCAAGGGTCACGGTCGCCTTCACGGACGTACCGGAACGGGAGGGCGGCGCGGAGACACCGACGTCGAGCAGGTCGGCGGTGGCGGCGCTGTACCCCTTGGGGGCGATGCGGAAGGTCCACGCGTTCTTCGACGGGGTGGCGGCCTGCCCGGCGGCGGGCATGGTGATCACCAGCCTGCCGGAGCCGTCGCGGTAGGTGCTCAGCGGCTTGTCGTACCCCAGCAGCCGGACCTCGTCGCCGCTGCCGACGTCGACGGGCGCCGTGAGGGTGAGCTGCGTGCCCGGCCAGGCGGTGGCCGTCGCGTACAGGGCCTTGGGCTGCTTGGTGAAGCGGACGGGGACGTTCGCGCCCTTGTCCTCGGCCTGCGTCCAGTAGCCGGAGCCGTACACCGCCTCGCCGTTGATCTTCAGCCAGGCGCCGATGCCGCGCAGGCGCTGCGCCTGGAGGTCGGGGATGGTGCCGTCGGCCTTGGGGCCGACGTCGAGGAGGAGGTTGCCGCCCTTGGAGACGGTGTCGATGAACGACGTCACCAGGTCCTTGTCGGTGAGGTAGTCGTTGATGTCCTCCTCCGCGTTGTAGCCGTAGCTGTGGCCGATGCCGCGGCTGGCCTCCCAGGCCGACTTCTTGATGTCGGGCTCGGTGGAGTACTCGGGGGTGGTGAAGTCGGCGTGCTGGTTGCCGCAGCGGTTGTCGACGGCGACGTCCTTGGGGTTCGCCCGGTTCTTGGCCTGGTTGTAGTAACGCGCCATGAATTGATCGGAGTTGTTGACCCCGCCGATGTCGCACCAGAACAGATCCGGGTCGAAGCGGTCCACCAGCTCGTTCATCTGCGGGTACTGGTAGTCCTTCACCCAGTCCGCGACCGGCTTGTAGCCGGTGTAGGGGACGGGTTCCCCCGTGTACGGGTTCTTGGGCGCCCCGGAGCCGAACCAGCCGCCCCACTGCTTGGGGGTGTCGGGGCCGAGCCATTCCGGCATGGAGAAGTACATGCCGTTCTTCAGCCCGTAGCCGCCCTTGTTGTTGGCGTCGACCAGCTCCTTGGCGATGTCGCGCATCGGGCCGTAGGACGTGGTGTCGCGGTCGGAGACGGCGGAGTCCCACAGGGCGACGCCGTCATGGTGCTTGGCGACCAGGACGTAGTACTTGGAACCCGCCTCCTTGAACAGCTTCAGCCACTCGTCCGGGTTCCACTTCTCGGCCTTCCACTGCTTCAGGAAGTCGTCGTAGGCGACGTTCGTGCCGTACTTCTCCTTGTGCCGCTTCTGGGTCGGGGAGTCCTTGCGGTTCAGCTCGGACCAGTACCACTCGGCGTACCGGTTGCCCTGGGCGGCGTCCTTGGGGGCGTAGGCGGGGACGGAGTAGGCGCCCCAGGTGATGAAGGTGCCGAACTTGGCGTCCGAGAACCACTGGGGCGCCTTGTGCTTGTTCAGGGAGGCGGTGTCGGGGGTGTAGTCGGGGACGGCGGTGTCGTCCAGCCAGGTGACGGCGGCCCAACGGCCTCGCTTCGCGGCGGCGTTGAGGCTCTGGCCGGTGGCGGTGGCCGTACCGGCGGTGAGGGCGGCGAGGGCGAGGAGGGCGACGGTTCTCGTACGGCGGCGGGGGGATGGCACGGGGTCTCCCATCGGGGTGGGGCCGAGGTGGGTGGGGGGTGCGGGGCGTGCGGAGGCGTCCGGGGCGTGCGTGACGTACCGGTGAATGCGCATACAGCCTTACAGCAGGGGACTGTGGGGCATGGCGGGTGCGGGCCGCAAGGGTCGTGCGGGGACTTTCGGTGAAGTGGCACGACCACATGGGCAAGTGGCGGACATGGAGCGGTGGTTTGTTCCGTCTGTCCCGTAAGTGGCCTGTCCAATAAGGCGTTTCGGGGTGCGGGCGCTGCGTGCATGGGGGCGTGGCAGGTCGGCACTGATGTCCTCGCGGGCGAGGGGCGCGACCGGGAGGCCCGCATCATGGCCGCGCTCAAGGCGTACGAGGGTCTGGGCGAGCCGCACCAGGAGGAGCGGGCCCGCTGGTTCCTCGCCCACTCGCTGTGCGGCACGGGCGACATGACCCTCGGCGAAGGGCTCACCGCCCGGGCCCTCGGCAGCTTCCGGGAACTGGGCGACGCGTGGGGCACCGCCGCCGCCCTCACCGAGGCCCACGACCGCCACGAGCAGTCCCGCCGACCGGCCGCCGCGCACGGCTTCAAGGCGGGCGAGATCAACGCGGTGCTCGGGCTCGGTGCCCGCCGGGCGGGCGACCTGGACGCCGCCGAGACCCACCTGCGCCGGGTCCTGGACTGGCACTGCGAGGTCGGCCTCGACGGCGCGAACGCGCTGCTCCTCGCCGAGCCGGGCTTCGTCGCGGAACTGCGGGGCGAGCCGGAGCGGGCCCGTGAACTGCACGAATCCGGTTGCACCACCGCCCTTGCGACGGGTGACGACCGCGCCGTCGCCCTCGCCCTGGAGGGCCTGGCGGACGCGCACGCCCTCGCCGGACGCCACGCGGACGCGGCCCGGCTGCTCGGCACGGCCTCGGCCGCCCAGGCCTCACGGGGAGCCCCGCTGCCGGTCGAGGAACAAGGAGACGTCCGACGCGTCGCCGCCAACTGCCGGGCCGCGCTGGGGACTTCGTACGAGAAGGTCTTCGCGGAGGGGCAGGCCCTGAACCCGCGCGAGCGCGCGGACGGCGGTGGCGCGCGCTTGACCGGGACTGTCCCCGGGGCGTCCTAGCCTGGGTCCATGACCGCAGCAGACGTGGACCTCTTCGCAGGCATCTCGGTACGGGACTACGCGGCCGCGACGGCCTTCTACGAGCGCCTCTTCGGCGGCCCGCCCGCCTTCCTCCCCAACGACACCGAGGCGGTGTGGGAGGTGGGCGAGCACCGGTACGTCTACATCGAGGTGCGGCCCGAACACGCGGGCCACGCCCTGCTCACCCTCTTCGTGGGCGACTTCGACGCCCGCCTGGCGGCGATCGCGGGGCGCGGCCTGGAACCGGCCGAGTCCGAGACGTACGAGAACGGAGTCCGCAAGGCGACCTTCCGCGACCCGGACGGGAACGAGATCGGGTTCGGCGGCGCGCCCGTGCAGCCCGGATGACCGTGCCAGCCGTGCCTTCCGGATGAGGAGCTACACCGTGATCCAGTAGCGCTGCTTGAGACCCAGGACCGTCATCCGGGTGTCCTCCAGGACGCCCCCGTTGCGCTCGACGGTGCGGGCGGAAGCGGTGTTGGTGTCGTCGCAGGTCACCAGGATGCGGTCCAGGCCGAGCGCCCGCGCCTCGGGCAGGACCGCGCCGAGCGCCCAGGAGGCGAGGCCGCGCCCCCGGGCGGAGGGGCGGACGCTGTAGCCGACGTGCCCGCCCGCGTCGAGCAGGAAGTCGTTCAGGGCGTGCCGCAGGTCGATGGCCCCGAGGTAGGTGTCGCCCTCCGTGATCCACCAGTGCGTGGCGTGCACCCGCCCCTCGCCGACCTCGGCCGACGGGTCCGACTGCCGGTTCAGCTCGGCCACCCACGCGGCGAAGACCTCGGGGTCGGCGAGGTCCCCGCCCGCGAGCACCAGGCTCGCCCCGGGCTGGTGCTCGCCCGGCTCCCACTCCTCGCGGGCTTCGAGCCAGGAGGCGTGGAGGCGGGCGGTGGGTGCGGTCAGCTCGGTCCGCTCGGTCAGCTCGGTCAGCTTGGTCATGCCGGTGAAGCTAACACCGGCGCACCGTCCTGAGCGGGGGTTTTTCCGGGGGCCGACTAGTCGCCGGTGGTGCCGTCGAGCAGCTCGCGCAGGATGTCCAGGTGTCCGTTGTGGCGGGCGGTCTCCTCGGTGAGGTGGTGCAGGATCCACCGCAGGTCGACGTGGGTGCCGCTGCGTACGGGGCACACGGCCTTGTCGTCCAGGGCGCGTTCCGCGACCAGCTCGCGGTAGCGGGCGCTCTGCTGCGCGTACTCGGCCAGGAGCTGGGGGAGCGGGAAGTCGACCGCGATGCGCATCTCGCGGTCGGGGTCCTCGTCGGTCCAGGGGCCCTCGTCGTCCTCGCCGAGGAAGATCATCTGGAACCAGAAGTATTCGACCCAGCGCAGGTGGTTGATCACCCCGCTCAGCGTCATCAGCGGAGAGCCCGGGAGGGGCGCGGTGCGGGCGTGCTCCTCGGAGGCGCCCTCGCACTTCACGCGGGCGGTGTCGCGCGCGTAGTCGAGGAAGGTGGTGAGCTGAGTGCGTTCGTCCCAGGCGGTCGGGGTGTCACTGATTCTCGTCATCGGCCGAAGCCTGTCCGGCCACGGGGCCGGTGTCGAACCGTTTGTCTGTGCTCGGGCGACCCGCCGATCGCGGGCAAGTAGGACCTGTTCTGGCCTAGTGGGTCCGTAACGTTCGTCGTGTCGGAGCAAGAAACAGGCAACGCAGAGAGCAGGCAGTGACATGACCGTCGACGGACCGGCCACCCCCGGCGCCTCCACCCCCGCCCCGCTCGACAGCGAGCGGGCGGACCTGCTCGCCGTGCTGGCCAAGAGCCGGTACTTCCTGCGGCACACCACCCGCGGGCTCACCGACGAGCAGGCCGGCCTGCGGACCACCGCGAGCAGTCTCTGTCTGGGCGGGCTGGTCAAGCACGTGACCGCCGTGGAGCGCATGTGGGCCGGGTTCATCGTGGCGGGCCCCTCGTCCGTCCCGGACGCCGCCGCCATGACCGAGGAGGGGCGCCGACAGTACGAGGAGGGCTTCCGGATGATGCCCGGCGACACCCTGGAGGGCGTGCTCGCCGCCTACGAGAAGGCCGCGGCCGAAACCGATGAACTGGTGCGCACTGTAAAGGACTTGAACGCCACCTGGCCGCTGCCCGAAGCGCCCTGGAACGAGCCCGGCGCGGTGTGGTCGGTGCGCGGCACGCTGCTGCACATCGCCTCCGAGACCGCCCAGCACGCCGGTCACGCGGACATCCTGCGGGAGTCCCTGGACGGGGCGCAGAGCATGGCCTAGGAGCCGGATCCGCGGAAGTCGGCCGGGCCCGGGAACTTCAGCCCGGTGCAGTGGTGGCGGCGGGCGACGTCGTCGACGTACGCGCGGAAGAGGGGGGAGATCCCATCCTGGATCACGGAGTCGTACGGGTCGGGGACGGTCAGGGTGTGCAGTGCGGGGCGGCCGCCGCAGACGGAGGACGCCCACCAGATGCCGGCCCCCTTGCGGCCCGCGCCGCCGGGGGCGACGGCACCCTCCCGGCGGAGGCCGATGCCGAGGCCGTCCAGGAAGACACCGGCGGTTTCGTCGCCGAAGCGGGTCTCCGCCCGGACCAGCCAGGGGGAGAAGCGGATCCGTTCCTCGTACGGGATGTAGGCGAGGCGGGACCGGTACGCGGGGTGATCGAGGGCGTGCCGGGCGCTGATCCGCGCCCCCTCGCGGACGCTGACCAGGAGCTGGCACTGCTCGGTCCACGGGGTGCTGCCCGTGGGGGCGCCGAGCACCAGGTCGGGGTGGGCGCCGCGTCCTCGGGCGGATACGAAGCGGCCGTACCAGCCGCAGGTTCCGGTACGGGGCGTTGAGGTGACGGGCGTGAACAGGGATTCAGGGGCGGCCAGTTGGGCCGGGGGTGCACCGGGAGGCGGCGTGCAGTGGGCGCGGTCGGCCACGCGTCGTGCCGCCCGGTGGGCGATGCGGGTCAGCGAGGCGAGGTCGTCCGGGCTCGGGTACTTGTCCCGGACGCGTGCCGTGGCCCGGACGGACGTGACGTTGCCGGTCGTCCGGGCGGGGTTGCGGCATACCGCGTACACGGTGGCCGAGCGGCGGTCGTAGTGGCCCAGGGTGCCGTCGCCGAGCGGATTCGGGGGAGTGCTGCCCGCGCGGGGTGCGGAGGGCTTGCCGTCGGAGGTGTGCGGGACGTCCGGGTCGTCCGGGAAGTGGTGGCGGAAGTCCTCCCGGTCGGAGCGGTCCGTGATGCGCGTCGTGCTTCCCGGGGTGGGCTGTGAGGCGATGCCCAGCACGAACTCCTGCTCAAGGGAACCGGGTTCAGCCGTCCGGTGGACCCGGCACAGGCCCAGCGGGCCCGGGGTGTCGAAGCCGCGGGAGTACGCCGAGCCCCGTACGTGCTGCGGCATCCCCCCGTTCAGCCTCAGCACCTCGTCCGGGTCCACCAGCCCCTGGCAGCTGTCCTCGATCTCCGTGCGCAGGGCCGAGAGGTCGCGGAACTCCTGGACCGACAGCCAGAAGGCCCAGGACGCGAGCCCGATGCCCGCGAGCGCCAGCACGCAGGCCAGCCGCACCAGCAGGGGGAGCCGGGGTTCGCGGCGAGGCGGCCGGCGAGGGTGGCGGTACGGCTTGCCGGGGATGCGCGTCGGCGCGGGCCAGGAGTGCATGAACGGTCCCGAAGTGGTGCGAAAGGGGGAGCCGCGATGCTAGCGCGCGGAGGGGGCCGGAACGGCCGTACGGCCCCCGTGTCCCGCGCGCCGTACGGGAGTTCAGCGTCGCACCAGCGCCAGCACGCTCAGCCCGAACATCAGCACGCCCAGCGGGAGATGGACCGCCGGGACGTGCGCGATGCCCACCGCCACCTGCACCGACGCCAGCACCAGGAAGCCCGTCGCGTGCAGGACGGGGCGCGGGGAGCCGCCGCCCGGCTTCCACGCGAGGACCGCCGCCAGGACGTACAGCATCGTCGCCCCGTACATCACCCGCGCCCCGGCGCTGTGCAGCGTCTCGCCGTACGAGGTGGACAGCAGCAGCCCCGAGGAGACCGCCTGGAGGAAGATTGTCAGGGTTTGGAGGCCGACGGTCAGCCGGAGGAAGTCGAAGCGGCGGGTGGTGAGTTGAGCGGTCTGGGTCGCTGCCATGGTCCGGTCCTCTTTTCTGCCCGCGAGTTCTCCGTCCGCGAGCAGTAGATCGATAAGGTCTCGATCAGCCCGACGACACGGGCGCGCGAAAGGTAAGGCGGGGGCGCGATGGACACGTTGGTGGAGGGTGAGCGGCGGCAACTGCTCAATGTGGCGTACCGGTTGCTCGGTTCGCTGGCCGAGGCGGAGGACGCCGTGCAGGAGGCGTTCGCCCGCTGGTACGCGCTGCCGGACGCCAAGCGTGCCGGGATCGCGTCGCCGGGGGCGTGGCTGACGACCGTCACCGGGCGGATCTGCCTGGACGTGCTCGGCTCCGCGCGGGCGCGCCGGGAGCGGTACGTGGGGGCCTGGCTGCCCGAACCGCTGCCCGACCGGGCCGAGTGGGGGCGGGAGACCGGGGCCGATCCCGCCGACCAGATGGTGCTGGACGAGTCGGTCGGGATGGCCCTGCTGGTCGTGCTGGAGTCGATGACGCCCGCTGAGCGCGTGGCGTTCGTGCTGCACGACGTCTTCCGGTATCCGTTCGCCGAGATCGGGGGGATCGTCGGGCGAACTCCCGCCGCCTGCAAGCAGCTTGCTGCCTCCGGGCGCAAGCGGGTGCGGGACGCGCAAGGTGTGCGGGGTGCGGTCGTGGTCGCCCGGCAGGACGACACCGTACGGCGGATCAAGGCGGCCTGGGAGGCCAGGGACGTCGCCGGCCTGGTCGGGCTGCTGGACCCGGACGCCGTCATGACCGCCGACGGGGGAGGCCTGGTCGGTACGGTGCTGCGCCCGGTCGAGGGCGCGTCCCGCATCGCCGCGTACCTGGTGGCCATCGCTGACAAGGCCCCTGGCCTGGAGCTTCTCGTACGGACGGTCAACGGGGTGCCGGGTCTGGTGGCCGTCCGCGACGGGGACGTGATGACCGTGGCCTCGTTCGGGGTCGGCGCGGACGGCCGGGCCCTGCGCATCTGGGCCGTCCGCAACCCGGAGAAGCTGCGGGCCTGGGGCGAGTGACTCGTCAGTCCTGTACGGGAGTCGACTCGCCCGCGGGCTTCGCGTGGAGGATGTCGCGGGCCTGCTCCGCCGCCCGGGCGATGGCCTCCGACACGTAGTCCATGAAGCGGGCGACGTTCTCCAGGCGGACGGCGGCCGGGGTGCCGGGGCCGAGGACCGCGACGCCCTCCCGGGCCGTGCCCACGACCTGGCCCGTGGAGCGGGCGCTGGCGATCATCGCCTGGTACCAGATGTCGTCGTCGACCGTGTACCGCTCCCGGCGGCGGTCGTCCTTCTCCCGGCGCACCAGGCCCTGGCTGTCCAGGAACGCGACGGCCTTGGAGACCGAGGCGGGGCTGACCTGGAGGTGCCGGGCCAGTTCGGCGGCGGTGAGGCTGCCGGAGTCGGTGACCATGAGGGCGGCCATCACCCGGGCCATCATCTGCGGCATCCCGCCGGCCATCTGGACCGTCGTGAACGTCTCCTCGTACGCGCGCACCGCCTCCGGATCGCGGCCGTGCGGCAGCGGTGCGGCCTGCGGGCCGCGCGCGGCCGGGGCGGCGGGCTTGCGCCGCTGGGTGCGGCGTTCGGTGGCGCGGTGGGCCAGGTCGGCGCGGTAGGAGGCGGGTCCGCCGTTGCGCATGACCTCGCGGGTGACGGTCGAGGTGGGGCGGTCGAGGCGGCGGGCGATCTCCGCGTACGCGAGTCCGTCGGCCAGGCCCAGCGCGATCTGCTGGCGTTCCTGCTGGCTGAGTCGGCCTCCGGGCATCACGGTCTCCTTCGTGCAAGTGCGGTTCGCTCGAGTGCGGATGGCCCAAGTGCGGTCCGCTGTGCGGCGTTTGTGGCCCACCATAGCGTTCACGCTCATTCCATTGCAATGGAAGTAGTGCCTGTTGTTGCGTTATGCGGCAGGGAGTTGCAACGAAATCGTGGCTCTGGCCTGCGATAACAGGGTTTGTGTGCAACGAAGTTGTTGCCGGGATGGTGAAGGCAACGTAGCGTTCAGGTCATCGGAAAGAGCGAGCCGGACACCAATACCGGCCCCCACCAAAGGACTTGACATGCAGACCTTCGCCACCGCCACCGCCGTCACCGCCCACCTCGACCTCCCCGCCGGCAGCATCCGCCTCATCGCCGCCGACCGCACCGACACCACCGTCGAGGTCCGCCCCGCCGACCCGTCCAAGAGCCGCGACAAGAAGGCCGCCGAGGCCACCACCGTCACCTGCGCGGACGGCGTCCTGCGCATCACCGCCCCCCAGGCCAAGAACTCCCTCAGCCACCCGGGCGCCATCGAGGTCACCGTCCAGC
>BMUX01000040.1 GCA_014650415.1 Streptomyces spiroverticillatus | reverse complement strand
GTCACACCACCGGCAACCGCCAGCGAGCACTCGCCCGAACGCAGTGCCTGCGCCGCCCAGTGCATCGCCACCAGCGAAGACGAACACGCCGTATCCACCGTCACCGCCGGGCCTTCGAATCCGAACGTGTACGAGATTCGGCCGGAGGCGATGCTGGGTGCACTGCCGTTGCCCCGGAAGCCCTCGTACTGCGGACCGTCGAGCAGGCCACGATAGTCCGTGTACATGACGCCCGCGAAGACGCCGGTCTGCGAACCCCGCAGCGACACCGGATCGATGCCCGCCCGCTCCACCGCCTCCCACGTCGTCTCCAGCAGCAACCGCTGCTGCGCGTCCGTCGCGACCGCCTCACGCGGACTCATCCCGAAGAAGTCCGGGTCAAAGTCGGCAGCGCCGTAGAGGAAGCCTCCCGCGCGCTCGAACGACTCGCCCTCGACGTCCCAGTCGCGGTCGGCCGGGAAGCCGCCCACGGCGTCCACACCGCCGTCGACCAGGTTCCACAGGTCCTCGGGCGAGGCCACCCCACCCGGATACCGGCACGCCATGCCCACGATCACGACGGGGTCGTCGTCGGTGGTCACGGGCCGGGTCGGCAGCGGTTCCGCCGCCGAGTCGGGCTCGCCGTCCAGCAGTTCGTCAAGCAGCAGGTCCACCAGCGCGTCGGCTGTCGGGTGGTCGAAGACCAGCGTCGCCGGGAGCCGCAGGCCGACGGCCGCGCCCAGCCGGTTGCGCAGCTCGACCGCCATCAGGGAATCGAAGCCCAGGTCCTGGAACGCCCGCGTCGATTCGACGACGGCGGAGTCGGTGTGTCCCAGGACGAGGGCAACGTGCCCGCGCACGAGGTCGAGGAGGACTTCGCTCCGTTCGTCGGGCGCGAGGGTGGCGAGAGTGCGCCGCAGACCTGCCGTCGCGGACGTTCCGGCAGTCGGGGCAGCCGCCGAACGCCGGGTTCGGGTACGAGGCCTGACCAGGGCACGCAGCAGGGCGGGCACCTCGTCCTGCGCCCTCAGGGCCGCGAAGTCGAACCGCACGGGGGCGATCAGCGAAGCGTCCGTGCGCAGGGCGGCGTCGAACAGTGCGGCGCCCTCGGCCGGGGTCAGTTCGGGCATGCCGGTACGGGCGATGCGCTGGAGGTCTGCCTCGGACAGGGTGCCGGTCATGCCTGCGTCCTGCGTCCACGGACCCCACGCGAGCGAGATGCCCGGGAGTCCGAGGGCCCGGCGGTGCTCCGCGAGCGCGTCCAGGAAGACGTTGCCAGCGGCGTAGTTGGCCTGGCCGAGGCCGCCGAAGAGGCCGGAGACGGAGGAGAACAGCACGAATGCGGTGAGATCGAGGTCGCGCGTGGCCTCGTGCAGGTTCCAGGCGGCGTCGACCTTGGGGCGCAGTACCGCCGACAGCCGCTCGGGCGTCAGTGCCTCCACTACTCCGTCGTCGATCACACCGGCGGTGTGGACCACGGCCCGCACCGGGTGGCGCGCGACCAGTGCGGACACGGCGTCCGCGTCGGCGACGTCGCACGCCTCGACGACAGCTTCGGCGCCCAGCCCCGACAGTTCCGCGACCAGGTCGGCGGCGCCCTCGGCGGTCGCGCCGCTCCGGCTCACCAGCAGCAGGCTGCGTACGCCGTGCTCGACGACCAGGTGCCGGGCGATCACCCGGCCCAGGCCACCCGTACCACCGGTGATCAGGACCGTTCCCTCACCGGCCCACTCGGGAGCGGTCTCCCGCACCGCGTCGGCCCGGGAGAGCCGTGCGGCCAGTACCTCGCCGTCGCGGAGGAGCAACTGGGGCTCTTCCGTGGCCAGTACGGTCTCCAGGAGTCCCCTCTCCGGCTCCTGGCCCGCCACGTCCACCAGGACGAAGCGGCCGGGGTGCTCCGACTGGGCCGAACGCACCAGCCCCCACGCGGCGGCAGCGGCAAGGTCCTCGCCGGACGTCGCGCCCCGGGTCACGAACACCAGCCGGGCAGCGGCGGACCGCTCCTCGGCCAGCCACTCCTGGAGCAGGGACAGGGTCCGTGCGGCAAGCGCGTGCACGGAAGCCACCGCGCCGCTGCCGCCCTCGGTGACCGCAGCGCCGTTGTCGCCCTGGTCACCTTCCTCGCCCGACATCCTGACGACGACCACGTCCGGGTCCACTGCCGCCAGCGGCTTCGCCGCGACCGGAACCCACTCCACGCCGTACACCGAGTCCCGGTCCGCCGCCGGAGCGGCATCCACCGCGCGCAGTACCAGCGATTCCACCGATGCCACCGGCTCCCCCGCCGGGTCGGCGACGGCGACGGCGAGTGCGTCCTCGCGCACACGGGTCACGCGCACCCGGATCGACGAGGCTCCGGTGGCATGCAGTGACACGCCCCCCCAGGAGAACGGGACGACGCCGCGCGGCACCCCGTTGAACGCGGTGACGTGCAGCGCGGCATCCAGCAGCGCGGGGTGCAGTCCGTAGCGGCTGCCGTCGACGCCCTCGGGGAGAGCGACCTCGGCGTACACGTCCTCGCCCCGCTGCCACGCGGCCCGCAGGCCCTGGAAGACCGGGCCGTAGTCGAATCCCGCCTCGGACATGCGGTCGTACAGGCCGGTCAGGTCGACCGGCTCCGCGCCGGCCGGCGGCCATGAGGCGTCCGGAGCGTCGAGGGCCACGGTGCGCTCGCCGGCCGTGAGGACACCCGTGGCGTGCTGGAGCCAGGCCTGGTCGTCGGCCTCCTCGCGGCGGGAGCGGATGCTCACCGTGCGTCGGCCGTCGCTGTCGGCGGCGGCCACCCGCAGCTGGAGCTGGACGCCGCCTTCCTCGGGAAGGACGAGCGGCGCGGCGAGCGTCAGCTCCTCCACCGTGCCGCAGCCGACCTCGTCGCCCGCCCGGACGGCGAGCTCCAGGAACGCCGTCCCCGGCAGCAGCGCCGAGCCGCGCACCACGTGGTCGGCGAGCCAGGGATGCGACTGGACCGAGAGGCGCGAGGTGAACAACATGCCTTCGGTGTCGGCGAGTTCGACGGAGGCGTTGAGGAGAGGGTGTCCGGCACCGTCGAGCCCGGCGGCCCGGACGTCACCGGCGGGCGCCTCGCCGGGGACCGGCCAGAAGCTCTGGCGTTGGAAGGCGTACGTCGGCAGGTCGACGAGGCGCGCGCCGGTTCCGCTCAGCACGGCCGTCCAGTCCACGGCGGCGCCGTCGACGAACATCCTGGCGGCGGCGGTGAGCGCGGCGGTCTCCTCGTCGACTCCCTTGCGCAGTACGGGTGCAAGGACGGCGTCACTGTCCTCGGGCAAGCAGGCGGCAGCCATCGCGGACAGGACCCCGTCAGGGCCCAGCTCCAAGAACCGCGTCACACCCTGCCCGGAAAGGACCCGTACGTCATCCGCGAAGCGCACCGCGTCGCGGACGTGGTCCACCCAGTACTCCGGTTCGCACACCGACTCGGCACCCTTGGCCAGCGGAATCTCCGGAGCCGTGAACGACAGCCCGGCCACCACCGCGCGGAAGTCGTCCAGCATCGGATCCATCAGCGGCGAGTGGAAGGCGTGCGAGACCCGCAGACGCGTCGTCTTGCGGCCCAGGCCCGCGAAGTGGGCCCGCACGGAATCCACTTGATCCACCGCACCCGACACAACCACGGAAGACGGACCGTTGACCGCCGCGACCGAAGCCAACCCGCCCAGCAGCGGGAGGACTTCCTCCTCCGTCGCCTGTACGGCAAGCATCGCGCCGCCCTCGGGCAGCGCCTGCATCAGCCGGCCGCGCGCCGCCACCAGCGTGCACGCATCAGCCAGGGAGAACACCCCGGCCACATGCGCGGCCGCCACCTCACCTATGGAATGACCCGCCACGAAGTCCGGCCGCACACCCCACGACTCGACGAGACGGAACAAAGCCACCTCGACGGCGAAGAGACCGGCCTGCGCGAACATCGTCTGATTCAACGCATCCGTGTCCTCGCCCCACACCACCTCACGCACCGGCATGTCCAGCTGGTCACACACCGCGTCGAAAGCCGCCGCGAACGCCGGGAAACGCGCATACAACTCACGCCCCATCCCCAGCCGTTGAGACCCCTGCCCCGTAAACAGGAACGCCGACTTGCCGGAGCGCGCCACACCCTCCGCGACCGGCTGTGTGCCGCCCATCAGCACCGCGCGGTGACCGAGCGCCGACCGGGCCCCCGCGAGCGTCAGGGCGACGTCCACCGGGCGCGGCCCGGCTTGCTCCACGTACGTGTGCAGGCGTGCGATCTGGTCCCGCAGTGCCTGGTCCGTGCGACCGGTCAGGGCCCACGGCACCACCGCGGGCGCGACGGTCGCGGCGTCCGGGACGCTCTGCGGCCCGGACGGCTCCGGTGTGCCCTGTTCCAGGATCACGTGGGCGTTCGTGCCGCTGATGCCGAACGCGGAGACCGCCGAGCGGCGCGGGTGGCCGGTGGTGGGCCAGTCGGTGCGCTCGGTGAGGAGCTCGACGGCGCCCGCGCTCCAGTCCACGTGCGAGGTCGGCCGGTCCACGTGCAAGGTCCGGGGCAGGACACCGTTCCGCATCGCCAAGACCATCTTGATCACACCGGCGACACCGGCCGCCGCCTGCGCGTGCCCGATGTTGGACTTGATGCCGCCGAGCAGCAGGGGGCGCTCCGCCGGGCGGCCGCGGCCGTAGGTCGCGAGCAGTGCCTGGGCCTCGATCGGGTCGCCCAGCGTGGTGCCGGTGCCGTGGGCCTCGACGGCGTCGATCTGGTCGGTGGCGAGCTGAGCGTTGGCCAGTGCTGCCTGGATGACGCGCTGCTGGGAGGGGCCGTTGGGCGCGGTGAGGCGGCTGCTGGCGCCGTCCTGGTTGACGGCCGTACCCCGTACGACGGCGAGGACGTGGTGGCCGTTGCGCCGGGCATCGGAGAGCCGTTCCACGAGCAGGACGCCGACGCCCTCGGCCCATCCGGTGCCGTCGGCGGCTTCGGCGAAGGGCTTGCAGCGGCCGTCGGCGGCGAGGCCACGCTGACGGGAGAACTCGGTGAACAGGCGGGGGGTCGGCATGATCGCGACGCCTCCGGCCAGGGCCATGGTGCACTCTCCGGCCCGCAGCGCGCGTACGGCGAGGTGCAGGGCGACGAGCGAGGAGGAGCAAGCGGTGTCGACGGTGACGGCGGGGCCTTCGAGACCGAAGGTGTAGGAGATCCGGCCCGACAGGACGCTGACCGCACCGCCGGTCAGCAGGTGGCCCTCGGTTTCGGCACTCCGCCTGGCGAGGGAGCCGTAGTCGGTGTCGGCGCCGCCGATGAACACGCCGGTCTCGGTGCCGCGCAGGGCGGCGGGGCTGATCCGAGCGTGCTCGATGGCCTCCCAGGAGGTTTCGAGCAGCAGCCGCTGCTGCGGGTCCATGGCGAGAGCCTCGCGCGGGGCGATGCCGAAGAGATCGGCGTCGAACCCGGCGACGGAGTCGAGGAATCCGCCGTGGCGCACGTAACTCTTCCCGGGCGTACCGGGGTTGGGGTCGTAGATCCCCTCGGTGTCCCAGCCGCGGTCCTCCGGCAGGTCGCCCACGACGTCGGTGCCGTCGGCGACCATCCGCCACAGGTCCTCGGGGGAATGGACGCCGCCGGGGAACCGGCAGGCCATGCCCACGATGGCGATCGGCTCGTTGTCCCGCGCCTCGACGGATTCCAGCCTCTGCTTGGTGCGCCGCAGGTCTGCGGTGACCTTCTTGAGGTAGTCGCGGAGCTTGTCCTCGGAGGAGGGGGCGGCCTTGGGTGCCATGAGCGGGAAACCTCGCAGTCGGGAAAGGGTGTTACGCGTAGTGCGGTGTGCGGCCGCCCGGTGGGACGGAGCCGGTGGGCGGCCGGGTCCCACCGGGCGGCCTGCTCGGTCAGGCGAGGCCGAGTTCCTTGTCGATCAGGTCGAACATCTCGTCGTCGGTCGAGGCCGCTTCGAGGTCGGCGTCGGTGTCGTCCGCCCCCCCGTCGCGGGTGGCCCCTGCGGTGTCGTCGAGTTTCCGTTGCAGTGCCTTGAGGCGGGCCGCCAAGCGGGCCCGGCCATCCGTGTCGAGTGCGGAGGCGGTCTCCGCGGTGAGGGCCTTCTCCAGTTGGCCGAGTTCCGTGAAGAGGGCGTCGTACGGGTCCACGCCTCCGGAGGGGGCCAGTTGGGCGCTCAGGTGCCGGGCGAGGGCGAGCGGGGTGGGGTGGTCGAAGACCGCTGTCGTCGGCAGCCGGAGCCCCGTCTCCTCGTTCAGGCGGTTGCGCAGTTCCACGGCGGTCAGGGAGCTCATTCCCAGGTCGAGGAAGCCGCGTTCGGCTTCGATGGAGGCGGCCGAGCCGTGGCCGAGTACGGCGGCCACGTGACCGGTGATGAGCGGGAGCAGCAGCGCGTCGCGCTTGGCCTCGCTCAGTCCGGCGAGCCGCTCGGCGAACCCGCCGTCCTCGCGCACGGGGGCTGCCGGTTCCGGCACGGCGGCCGCGGACCTCCGTGGGGCCTTCCGTACCGGGGCGAGTTCCCGCAGCAGCGCTGGAACGCGGCCTGCGGCCGCGAGGGCCCGCGGATCGATGCGTACGGGGACCAGGAGGGCACGGTCGACAGTCGCGGCGGCGTCGAGCAGGCCGAGTCCTTGGCCTGCCGAGAGCGGCAGCATTCCTGAGCGTGCGAAGCGGGCGACGTCCACGGGGTCAAGACTGGACGTCATTCCACTGGAATCTCCCCAGTATCCCCACGCGAGGGAGACCGCGGTGAGCCCCTGGGCCCTGCGCCGGTGGGCGAGGGCGTCGAGGAAGGAGTTGGCGGCGGCGTAGTTGGCCTGGGCGGGGCCTCCGACGACTCCGGAGAAGGAGGAGAAGAGGACGAAGGCGGACAGCTTGATGTCGCGGGTCAGCTCGTGCAGGTGCATGGCGGCTGCGGCCTTCGGACGCCAGACGCGGTCGAGGTCCTCGGCGGTGAGGTTCTCCAGCAGCCCGTCCTCAAGGACGCCGGCCGCGTGGACCACCGCGGTGAGCGGGTGTGCGGCGGGGATCGCGCCGAGGACGCCGGCGAGGGCGTCTCGGTCGGCCGCGTCGCAGGCCGCGAGGGTGACGGTCGCGCCCAGGCCGGTGAGTTCGTCGCGCAGTTGCCCGGCGCCGGGGGCGGCGGGACCTTGGCGGCCGGTGAGCACCAGGTGCCGGACGCCGTGCGCGGTGACGAGGTGGCGGGCGACGAGGGCGCCGAGGGTTCCGGTGCCACCGGTGATCAGGACGGTGCCGTCGCCGTTCGGGTCCCACTCCTGGACCGGCGGGCCCGAGGGGCCCTGCGGGGGTGCGGTGTGCCGGAGTCTCGGAACGGTGACCGTACCCGCGCGCAGGGCGAGTTGGGTCTCGTCGGCTGCCGCGGCGGCGGCCACGGCACCCGGCAGGGCACGCTCGGAGGCCGGGTCGCCGTCGGTGTCGACGAGCAGGAACCGGTCGGGGTGTTCGGCCTGCGCCGAGCGGATCAGCCCCTGGACGGCGGCGTCGGTGAGCGCGGCGTCGTCGCCCGGGGTGACCACGACCAGCCGGGAGTCCGCGCAGCGTGGGTCATCGAGCCAGGTCTGGGCGAGGTGCAGCATCTCCCGTACGGGGGTGTTGTCGGCGCTGTCCGCGGAATCGCCGGCCGCGGGGAGGCGGAGCAGCACCGTGGTGGCGAAGGGGGTCGTGCCCCCGTCTTCCAGGGCCTCGCGGAGGGCGGGCAGGCCGGTGAAGCACTGTGCGGGAACGGCGGGTTCGGTGCGGGCGGGGTGGGTCCAGGCGGGTTCCGTCCAGACGGTTTCGAAAAGTGCGCGGGGGTGCCGGGATGAGGCCGCCGCAGGCGCGCTGGTGACGGCGCTCGCGGTGAGTACGGGCGCACCTGTGGCGTCGGCGGCGGTGAGGGTCAGGGTGCCGTCCTGGGCGCGGTCGATCCGTACGCGCAGCACGGTCGCGCCGGTGGCGGTCAGGGTCACGTTCCGCCAGGCGGAGGGGAGTTCGGCCCGGCCGGTCCCTGCGGCGGACATGGCCAGCACGGTCTGGAGCAGGGCCGGGTGGATGCGGAATCCGGTCGCGGCCGAGTGCTGCTCGCGGGGCAGGGCCACTTCGGCGAGGGTCGCGCCGTCGGCCGCGGTCCACAGCGCGCGGACCGTGCGGTGCACCGGTCCGGGGTCGTAACCGCCCTCGGCGAGGACGGTGTACAGCTCCTCGGTGTCGGCCGGGCGGGCGTCGTGCGGCGGCCAGTTGTCCGGCGCGAACGCCGCACCGGTGGTGGCGGCCGTCCGGGACAGCGTGCCGTTGGCGTGGCGGGTCCAGTCGGCGTCGGCGGCCGTCCGGGCGTGGATCGTCAGGCTGCGCGTGCCCTCCCCGGCCGCGCCGACGGTCAGCAGGATTTCCGCGGTGCCCTCGTCGGGGACGGTCAGCGGGACGAGTTCGGTGAGCTCGGCGATCGTCGCGCGGTCCGCTTCGTCGGCGGCCCGGAACGCCCAGTCGAGCAGGGCGGTGGCGGGAACGACTGCGTCACCGTGCACGGTGTGGTCGGCCAGCCACGGGTGGGTGGCGGCGCCGATCCGGCCGCCGAGGACGAGGGACCCGTCCGCGTCGGCGAGGCGGACGACGGTGTCGAGGCCCGCGGGGTCCGCCGGGGTGCCACCCGTCGGGGAGGGGGGCGCGTCGAGCCAGTACCGGCTTCGCTGGAAGGCGTACGTGGGCAGGTCGGCGGCCCGGCCGCCGTCCAGGATGCCGCTCCAGTCGATCTGCACGCCGTGCACGTGCGCCTCGGCGAGGGAGGTCAGCAGCCGCTGTCGGCCGCCGTCGTCCCGGCGCAGTGAGCCGAGCGCGGGCACGTCCGCCCCGGCGGCGGCGACGGTGTCCTCGATGGCCGCGGTCAGCACCGGGTGCGCGCTGGCCTCGACGAACACGTCGTGTCCCTGCGCGAGGAGGGTGCGCAGGGCGTCCTCCAGCCGGACGGTGCGGCGCAGGTTCTCGTACCAGTACGAGGCGTTCAGGGGGGTGTTGGCGTCGATCCATTCGCCGGTGAGGGTGGAGAGGAACGGGATGCGGGGTGCGCGGGTCTCGATGCCGTCGAGGTCTGCCAGAACGGTGTCGCGGATGCGTTCGACCTGGGCCGAGTGGGAGGCGTAGTCGACGGCGATCCGCTTCACGCGGACGCCGTCGCCTGTGCAGGCGTCGACCAGGGCGTCCAGGGCGTCCGGCTCGCCGGAGACGACGACGGAGCCGGGACCGTTGACCGCGGCGACGGAGATGCGCTCGCCCCAGGCGGTGAGGCGGTCGAGGACGTCCGCGTGGGACGCGGCGACGGAGACCATGCCGCCGTGGCCGGAGAGTCCGGCGCCGATGGCACGGCTGCGCAGCGCGACCACGCGGGCGCCGTCCTCCAGGGAGAGCGCTCCGGCCACGCAGGCGGCGGCGATCTCGCCCTGCGAGTGGCCGACGACGGCTGCCGGGCGCAGGCCGTGGGCCTGCCACACCGCCGCCAGCCCGATCATGACCGCCCACAGAGCCGGCTGGGCGACGTCCACGCGCTCCAGCGGGGGTGCGGTCGGCTCGCCGCGCAGCACGGCGGTGAGTGACCAGTCCGTGTACGGGGCGAGCGCGTGCTCGCAGGCCTCGATACGGGCGGCGAACTCCGCTGATTCCGCCAGGAGTTCGGCTCCCATGCCGACCCACTGGGAGCCCTGGCCGGGGAAGACCAGGACGGGTTTGCGGTCGCGTCCCGAGGTGTGCCGGCCCTGGACGAGACCGGGGGCCGGTGTGCCTTCGGCGAGCGCGGCGAGCGCCGTGCGCAGGGTGTGCGGGTCGGCGGCGGTGACGACCGCCCGGTGTTCGAGGAGCGCCCGGCGGGTCGCGAGGGAGGAGGCGAGGTCGAGGGGCGTCGGCAGGCTTCCGGCGGGAGTGTCCAGGTGGGCGAGCAGGGTCCGCGCCTGGCCGCGCAGCGCGGGTGCGCTCCGCGCGGACAGCAGCCAGGGCAGGGCGACACCGCTGGACCGCGCGTCCTCCGCTGCGCGGACCTCGGTCGCTTCGGGCGCGGCGGGGACGACCTCGGCCGACTCGACCTCGGCCGTGGTGGTCTCGGCCGGTGCGGTCTTCGCAGGCACGGTCTCGGCCGTCACGGTATCGGCCGCCGCGGAGGAGAGCCCCGCAACAGTCGTTCCCGGGGCCGGTCCTGAGCCCGCAGTGTGCTTGTCCGGAGTGTCCTCGTGCGACAGGGACCCGGCGTCCGGGCCCTGTTCCAGGATCACGTGCGCGTTGGTTCCGCTGATGCCGAAGGACGAGACTCCGGCCCGGCGCGGGCGGCCGTCGGCCGTCGGCCAGGGGGCCGCCTCGTCCAGGACGCGCACGGCGCCCGACGACCAGTCCACGTGCGGCGTCCGCTCGTCGAGGTGCAGCGACTTCGGGAGCAGACCGTGACGCATGGCGAGCACCATCTTCATCACTCCGGCGACTCCGGCCGCGGCCTGGGTGTGCCCGAGGTTGGACTTGACCGAGCCCAGCCGCAGCGGCCGGTCCGCCGCCCGGTCCTGCCCGTACGTGGCGAGCAGGGCCTGGGCCTCGATCGGGTCGCCGAGCCGGGTGCCGGTGCCATGTGCCTCCACCGCGTCGACCTCGGCGCCGGTCAGCCGGGCACCGGCGAGGGCCTGCCGGATGACGCGCTGCTGGGCGGGGCCGCTGGGGGCCGTGAGGCCGTTGGAGGCACCGTCCTGGTTGACGGCCGAGCCGCGCACGACGGCCAGCACCTGGTGGCCGTTGCGTTCCGCGTCGGAGAGGCGTTCGAGGACCAGCAGGCCGACGCCTTCGGAGAAGCCCGTGCCGTCGGCCGCCGCCGAGAAGGGCTTGCAGCGGCCGTCGGCGGCCAGTCCGCGCTGCCGCGAGAAGTCCACGATGATCACCGGGGAGGACATGACGGTCACCCCTCCCGCCAGGGCGAGCGAGCACTCACCGGCCCGCAGTGACTGAGCGGCCATGTGCAGCGCCACCAGGGAGGAGGAGCAGGCGGTGTCCACGGTGACGGCCGGCCCCTCCAACCCCAGGGCGTAGGCGACGCGGCCGGAGACGACGCTGACGGCGTTGCCGGTGTTCACGTATCCCGCGAGCGCCTCGGGGATCTCCGCGCCGCGGCTCAGGTAGTCGCTGGAGGACAGTCCGGCGAAGACGCCGGTGCGGCTGCCGCGCAGCGACCTGGGGTCGATGCCGGCCCGCTCCGCCGCCTCCCAGGCGGTCTCCAGGAGCAGGCGCTGCTGCGGGTCCATCGCGGTGGCCTCGTTCGGACCGATACCGAAGAAGTCCGCATCGAAGTCCGCCGCGCCGTGCAGGAATCCGCCTTCGAGGGTGCGGGAGGCGTCCGGGTGCTCGGGGACGGAGCCGTAGAAGTGCTCCAGGTCCCAGCCCCGGTCGGTGGGGAAGCCGCCGACGGCGTCGGTGCCGGTGGCCAGCAGGGTCCACAGGTCCTCGGGCGAACGGACGTCGCCGGGGTAGCGGCAGGCCATACCGACGATGACGACGGGATCGTCGTCCGGGGCGGCCGGTGCCGGTCCGGCGGGCGCTCCAAACGCGGGTACGTCGTCGGTCAGCAGGCTGCCCAGGTGCGCGGCGAGGGCGACGGGGGTCGGGTGGTCGAAGACCAGGGTGGCGGGGAGCCGCAGCCCGGCCGCGGTGGCGAGGCGGTTGCGCAGCTCCACGGCGGTCAGCGAGTCGAAGCCCAGGTCGCGGAAGGCCTTCACGGCATGGACCGGGCCGGCCTCGGCGTGGCCGAGTACGGCGGCGGCGTACGTGGTGACCAGGTCGACGAGCGCGCTGTGCCGTTCGGCTGCGGGCAGTGCGGCCAGCCGCTGCCGCAGGCCGCCGCCCGCCGGGCCGGTGCCGGCCTCGACGGTGCGTCGGGCGGTCGTGCCCCGGAAGAGCCCCCGCAGGATCGAGGGCAGTGCCTCGGGTGCCCGGCCGCGCAGGGCGGCGTGGTCCAGGCGTACCGGTACGAGCAGGGACCGCCGGGCGGCGAGGGCCGCGTCGAACAGCGCGAGCCCGTCGTGGGTGGCGAGCGGCAGCCCTCCGGTGGAGCGGGCGCGGCTGCGGGCGCCGTCGTCCAGGTGCCGGGTCATCTCGCTGGCCCGGGCCCACAGGCCCCAGGCGAGCGAGGTGGCGGGCAGGCCGGTGGCCCGGCGGTGGCGGGCGAGTCCGTCCAGGAAGGTGTTGGCGGCCGCGTAGTTGCCCTGTCCGGCGTTGCCGAACGTCCCGGCGGCCGAGGAAAACAGTACGAAGTCTGCGAGGTCCAGGTGCCGGGTCAGCTCGTGCAGGTTCCAGGCGGCGTCCGCCTTGGGGCGCAGTACGGTGTGCAGCCGCTCGGGGGTGAGGGCGGTGACCACGCCGTCGTCGATCACACCGGCGGCGTGCACGACGGCGGTCAGCGGGTGCGCGTCGCTCACGGTGCCGAGCAGCGCGGCGAGTGCCGCGCGGTCGGCGGCGTCGCAGGCGGCGAGAGTGACCTCGGCGCCCCGCTCGGTGAGTTCCGCGCGGAGTTCGGCGGCGCCGGGGCTGTCGGGGCCGCGGCGTCCGGTGAGCAGCAGGTGCCGTACGCCGTGTTCGGCGACGAGGTGGCGGGCGAGCGCGGCGCCGAGTTCTCCGGTGCCACCGGTGATGAGGACGGTGCCTTCGGGGTCCCACGCGCGGGGCACGGTGAGGACCACCTTGCCGGTGTGGCGGGCCTGGGAGACGTACCGGAACGCGTCCTGGGCGTGCGTGACGTCCCACGCGGTGACCGGGAGCGGCCGCAGGGCGCCCTGTTCGAAGAGGGCGACCAGCTCGGCGAGCATCTCGCCGATCCGCTCGGGGCCGGCCTCGGCGAGGTCGAAGGCGCGGTAGAACGCGCCGTCGTGGTAGCGGGCCACGTCGGCGGCGTCCCTGACGTCGGTCTTGCCCATTTCGATGAGCCGGCCACCGGGTGCCAGGAGACGCAGGGACGCGTCGACGTACTCGCCCGCGAGCGAGTTGAGGACCACGTCCACTCCCCTGCCGCCGCGTGCCGTGCGGAAGGTGTCCTCGAAGTCGAGGGTGCGGGAGGAGGCGAGGCGGTCTGCGGGCAGGCCGTCGCTCGCGGCGCGCAGCAGGCGCTGTTTGGGCTCGCTGGCGGTGCCGTAGACATCGGCTCCCCACAGGCGGGCGAGCTGGGTGGCGGCCATTCCGACGCCGCCGGCGGCGGCGTGGATGAGGACGGACTCGCCCTCGGTGAGGCCCGCGAGGTCGCGCAGGGCGTAGTGGGCGGTGAGGAACACCACGGGTGCGGCGGCTGCCTGGGCGAAGGTCCAGCCCGCCGGCATGCGGGTGACGACGCGGTGGTCCGCGACGGCCAGCGGTCCGAAGCCGCCGGTGACCATGCCGAAGACACGGTCACCGGTGCGCAGGCCGGTGACGTCGGGGGCGGTCTCGATGACGAGACCGGCCGCCTCGGAGCCGAGGAACTCGGCTCCGCCGGGATACATGCCGAGGGCGTTCAGGACGTCACGGAAGTTGAGTCCGGCGGCGCGGACCGCGATACGGACCTGCCCGGGTGCGAGTGGCGCGGCCGCCTGCGGCGCGGGCCGCAGCGCCAGGTGGTCCAGGCTGCCCTTCTCGGGGATGTCCAGCCGCCAGGGGGCGTCCTCGTGGGGCACGGTGAGCGCACGGGAGGTGTGGGTACGGGTCAGGCGAGGTGCGTACGCCGTGCCCTGACGCAGCGCCAGCTGGGGTTCGCCGCCGGCGGTGACCGCCCGGGGCAGGGCCCGCCAGGACGCGGGGTCGTCGTCGAGGTCGGCGATCACGATCCGGCCGGGGTGCTCGGACTGCGCCGAGCGCAGCAGACCCCACAGCGCCGAGCCGGGCAGATCACCGACGGCACCGCCGGGGTCGGGAGTGACGGCGCCGCGGGTGGCGACGACCAGGCGTGTGCCGTCGCACCTTTCGTCCGCCAGCCAGCCCTGAAGCAGATCCAGTACGCGCTCCAGCAGGCGGGCGGCACCGGTGGCCGGGTCGGCCGGCAGGTCGGCGGAGGCGTCCGCGGGCCCGTCGGTTCCGGTGATCAGCACCACGTCCGGCGCGCCGGTCCGCGGCGACGCGGCAGCCACGCCGGCCGGGTCGGCCAGGGAGTCCCACTGTGCGAGGACGGCGCCGCCTTCGGCGAGGGCGGCGGTGTGCGCGAGGTCGTTCGGTCCCAGGACGGCCCAGTGGGCGGCCCGGTCGTTCGGAGCGTCCGGGGTCGTCGGGGCGCCCGGGATCGCTGGGGCGTTCTGCCCCGTCGGGCCCGCGGCGTCCGTGGCCAACGGGGCCCACTCCAGGTGGAACAGCGCGTCGCGGACCGCACGCGGCACGGCTTCCGCGCCACCGAGGGCGGCGGCCGTAACCGGTCGTACCGCCAGGGCGTCGATGGCGGCGACCGGGCGGCCGAGCGGGTCGGCCATCAGGACGGAGACCGCGTCGGTTCCGGCGGGGCGCAGCCGAACCCGCAGGGCGGTGGCGCCGGTGGCGTGGAGGGTGACCCCCGACCAGGAGAAGGGCAGGCCGGTGCTGCCTTCGGAGTTGTTCAGCGGGCCGAGTCCGGCCGCGTGCAGCGCCGCGTCGAGCAGTGCCGGGTGGATGCCGAAGCGGGCCGCGTCCACCGCGCCCGCTTCGGGCAGGGTCACTTCGGCGTACACGTCGTCACCGAGCCGCCAGGCCGCCCGCAGGCCCTGGAAGACCGGTCCGTACTCGTAGCCCTCGGCGCGCAGCGACGCGTAGTGGCCGCCGACGTCTTCGACGGGCTCGGCCCCGCGCGGGGGCCACACGGTGAACTCCCCTTCGGGAAAGCGGTCTTCGGCGGGCCCGGTCGCGGGCTCGGCGAGCGTGCCCTCGGCGTGCAGGGTCCACTCGGCTTCCGGCACGTCGTCGGGCCTGGCGTGCAGGGTGACGGTCCGCAACCCGGCCGGGTCGGTGGCCCCGATCGCGATCTGCACCTGGACGCCGCCGTGTTCGGGCAGCCGGACGGGCGCGTGCAGGGTCAGTTCCTCGACCCGTCCGCAGCCGAGCTCGTCACCGGCCCGGACGGCCACCTCCACGAGCGCGGCTCCTGGCACCACGACGGTGCCGGCGACCGCGTGGTCGGCGAGCCAGGGGTGGCTGCGCAGCGACCAGCTGGCGGTGGCGACGAGTTCACCGCCGAGGGCGAGCGGCAGGGCCGCGCCGAGCAGTGGGTGGTCGAGGTCGCCGAGCCCGGCGGAGGCGACGTCCCCGAGGCCCCCGGTCGCCGGGCGCGGCCAGTAGCGGCGGTGCTGGAAGGCGTACGTGGGCAGCGTCGGCGGGGCGGCGGGGCGCGCGGCCCCGGCGGCCTCGAAGAACGCATCCCAGTCGATGCGGGCGCCGTGCACATGGGCCTCGGCCAGGGAGAGCGCGAAGCGTCCTGTGCCGCCCTCGTCGCGGCGCAGGGTGCCGGTGGCCGCCGCGGCGCAACCGGTGGCCTCGACGGTCTCCTGCACTCCGGTCGTGACGACGGGGTGCGGACTGACCTCGATGAACACGCCGTGACCCGCGTCGAGCAGGGCGCGGGTGGCCTGCTCGAACTCGACGGTGCCCCGCAGGTTGGCGTACCAGTAGGCGCCGTCGAGGACGGTCGTGTCGATCGGAACGCCGGTCACCGTGGAGTAGAAGGGGATGTGCGCGGCCCGGGGGGCGACGGGAGCGAGGACGCTCTGCAACTGCGCCTCGATCCGTTCCACTTGGGCCGAGTGCGAGGCGTAGTCGACCGGAATCCGCTTGGCCCGTACGCCGTCCCGGGCGCAGGTGTCGAGCAGGGCGTCCAGGGCGTCCGGCTCGCCGGAGACCACCACGGAGGAAGGTCCGTTGACGGCCGCGAGGGACAACCGCTCGCCCCAGGGCGCCATCAGTGCGCGCACCTCGTCGGCACTCCGGGCGACGGAGACCATGCCGCCCTGTCCGGACAGGGCGGTCAGTGCCTGGCTGCGCAGGGCGACGACGCGGGCGGCGTCGTCCAGGGTGAGGGCGCCGGCCACGCAGGCGGCGGCGATCTCGCCCTGGGAGTGGCCGATGACGGCCGCGGGACGCACGCCGTGCGCCTGCCACAGTTCGGCGAGGGACACCATGACGGCGAACAGCACGGGCTGGACCACGTCGACGCGGTCGAGCGAGGGTGCGCCCTCGGCTCCGCGCAGCACATCCATCAGGGACCAGTCGGTGTACGTGTCGAGGGCGGCGGCGCATTCGGCGATCCGCCCGGCGAACACCGGTGAGTTGTCGAGGAGTTCGCTTGCCATGGCGGGCCACTGGGAGCCCTGGCCCGGGAAGACGAAGACGGTGCCGCCTGCGTGCTCGGCGCTGCCTTCGCGGACGGCGGGCGACGTCTGGCCGCGGCCCTCGGCGAGCGCGTCGAGACCGGCGAGCAGGGTGGTGGCGTCGGGCGCGAGGACGGCGGCACGGTGCGTCATCGCGGTGCGGGTCGCCGCCAGGGCGTAAGCGACGCCGGGCAGGGCGTCACCGGCTCGCGCCGCGCCGTCGCGCAGGTGCGCGGCGAGACGGGCCGCCTGGGCGGCGAGCGCCTCGGGGGACTTGGCGGACAGGACGTAGGGGAGGGCGGGGGCGTCGTCCGTGAGGGGGCCGCCCGTGCCGGTACCGGCCGCACCGGACAGGTGGTCCGCGCCGGACAGGACACTGTCGTCGAGCGCGGAGCCGTTGCCGTGCAGAGCGCCGTCGCCGGGCCCGGAGCCGCCCTCGCGTGCGGGGTTCACGGACGGCAGCGGGTCCGGCGCCTCAAGGATGACGTGGGCGTTGGTGCCGCTGATGCCGAAGGAGGAGACGCCCGCCCGGTGCGGACGGTCCAACACCGGCCAGGGGGTGGGGGCGGCGAGGAGTTCGACCGCGCCCGCCGACCAGTCCACCTGCGGGGACGGTGCGTCGATGTGCAGGGACTGCGGCAGTACTCCGTTGCGCATGGCCAGGATCATCTTGATGACGCCCGCGACACCGGCCGCGGCCTGGGTGTGGCCGATGTTGGACTTGACGGAGCCCAGGAGCAGCGGCCTGTCGGCCGGGCGCTCCTGCCCGTACGTGGCGATGAGCGCCTGCGCCTCGATCGGGTCGCCGAGCCGGGTGCCGGTGCCGTGCGCCTCCACGGCGTCCACCTCGTCGGCGCCCAGCCCGGCGTCGGCCAGGGCCCGGCGGATGACGCGCTGCTGGGAGGGGCCGTTGGGGGCGGTGAGGCCGTTGGACGCGCCGTCCTGGTTGACGGCGGAGCCGCGCAGCACGGCGAGGACGGGGTGCCCGTTGCGCCGGGCGTCGGAGAGGCGTTCCACCAGCAGCAGGCCGATGCCCTCGGCCCAGCCGGTGCCGTCCGCGGCCCCCGCGAACGGCTTGCAGCGTCCGTCGGCCGCGAGTCCGCGCTGCCGGGAGAACTCCACGAACATGTGCGGGGTCGACATGACGGTGACGCCGCCGGCCAGGGCGAGGGTGCATTCGCCGCGGCGCAGTGCCTGCGCGGCGAGGTGCAGGGAGACCAGCGAGGAGGAGCAGGCGGTGTCCACGGTGACGGCCGGGCCCTCCAGGCCGAAGGCGTAGGACACCCGGCCGGAGACCACGCTGGCCGCGTTGCCGGTCATCAGGTGCCCGGTGACGTCGTCCGGGGCGGCGCCCAGAACCTGCTGGTAGTCCTGGAAGTTGGAGCCGACGTACACGCCGGTCGCGCTGCCGCGCAGGGCGTCGGGGACGATTCCGGCGCGCTCGACCGTCTCCCACGCCGTTTCCAGGAGCAGCCGCTGCTGCGGGTCCATGGCGAGGGCCTCGCGCGGCGAGATGCCGAAGAAGTCGGCGTCGAAGCCCGCCAGTCCGGTGAGAAAGCCGCCCTCGCGGACGTAACTGGTGCCCTGGTGCTCCGGGTCGGGGTCGTAGAGCCCCTCGGTGTCCCAGCCCCGGTCGGTGGGCAGGGCCGACACCCCGTCGCCGCCCCGGGCGAGCAGCTCCCAGAACTCCTCGGGGGAGCCGACGCCGCCGGGGAACCGGCAGGCCATGGAGACGATGGCGATCGGCTCGTCCGTCTCGCCCCGCGTGGGGGCGGCCCCGGCCGCCGTGTGCCCGTCCAGCAGCTCGGCACGCAGGTGGGCGGCTACCGCCGCCGTGGTCGGGTGGTCGAACAGGAGGGTGGCGGGCAGACGCAGGCCGGTGAGGGTGGCGAGCCGGTTGCGCAGCTCCACCGCGGTCAGCGAGTCGAAGCCCAGGTCGCGGAAGGCCCGGTGGACGTCGACGGCACTCGCGGAGGCATGCCCGAGTACGCCGGCGATCTCCTCGCGGAGCAGGTCGTGCAGGGCGCGTTCCTGCTCGGCGGTGGTCGCCAGGGCGAGCAGGCGGGTGCGCAGCGGCGAGGCCGCGCCGTCCCGGTTCCGTTCGGCCTCGGCCAGGCGGCGGACCTCGGGCAGGTCGGCGATCAGCGGGCTGGGCCGGGCGGCCGAAAGGGCCGGCCCGAAGGTGTCCCAGTAGATGTCCGCCACGGTCACGCAGGCGGCGTCGCTCGCGAGGGCCTGCTGGAGGGCGGCGAGGGCGAGTTCGGGTGCCATCGGGGTCATTCCGCTGCGGCGGACCCGGTCTGCGAGGGCGTCGTTGTCGGCCGCCATTCCGGCGTCCGCCCAGGAGCCCCAGGCCACGGAGGTGGCGGGCAGCCCGGTGGCACGGCGCTGCTCGGCGAGGGCGTCGAGACAGGCGTTCGCGGCGGCGTAGTTGGCCTGTCCCGCGTTGCCGAGGACACCGGTGACGGAGGAGAACAGCACGAACATGGTCAGCTGGTGGCCGTCCCGCACGTCCTGCGCGTCCTGCCCGTCACCGTCGTGCCCGCCACCCCGGGTGCTCTCGTGCGTGCCGTGTCCGGTACGTCCGTGTCCGGTACGGGTGAGTTCGTCGAGCAGCAGGGCGGATTGCGCCTTGGCGCGCAGCACCGTGTCGAACCGCTCGCCGGTCAGCGCGTCCAGCACACCGTCGTCGAGGACGCCGGCGGCATGGACGACACCTCGCAGTGGCACATCGGTGGGAATGGAGTCGAGGAGGGCGGTGAGGGCGTCGCGGTCGGCGGTGTCGCAGGCGGCGACAGTGATCCGTACACCCATCGCTTCCAGTTCGGCGGCGAGTTCTCCCGCGCCTTCGGCGGCCGGGCCGCGGCGACTGGTCAGCAACAGGTGCTCGGCGCCCGCGCCCGCGAGCCAGCGGGCGACCCGGGCGCCCAGGGCTCCCGTACCGCCGGTCACGAGTACCGTGCCGCGCGGGGCGGACCAGTGGTCCGTGTCCTGTGCAGGGACGTCGTGGGTGAGGCGCCGTCCGTACGTTCCGTAGGACCGTACGGCGATCTGGTCCTCGCCCGCGTCCGCACCGAGCACACCGGCCACCCGGGCCGCGAGTTCGCGGCCGTGGAGGGTGTCGACGGCGTCGGGAAGGTCGATGAGCCCACCCCAGCGCTGCGGGAATTCCAGGGCCGCGACCCGGCCGAGTCCCCAGGTCTGGGCCTGGAACGGACCGGTGGACGCCTGCATGCCGTCGACGGACATCGCGCCGCGGGTCAGGCACCACAGCGGCGCCGGCACGGCGGCCGCCTCCACTGCTCGCAGCAGGTCGACGGTGGCGAGGAGTCCGCGCGGGACCGCCGGGTGTGCGGGGTGCGGGCGCTCGTCGAGGGAGAGGAAGGAGAGCACGCCGGCCACCGGCTCAGAAGCGGCTGCCAGGGCCGTACGGACTTGCTCCGTCAGGGAGTCGGCGCCATCCGCGGTGGAGACGACGAGTCGTCCGACGTGCGCCCCGAGGTCGGTGAGGCCGGACAGGAGTGCGGCGAGGGACTCGTCGTCGGCCACGTGGTCGGGGACGACGGCCAGCCAGCCGGAGGCGGGCGCCGTCCCGGCGGTGGGGAGGTCCAGGGCGGCCCACGTGGTCTGGTAGGCCCAGGACTCGATCGTGGCGCGGGTACGGCGCCGGGCGCGCCAGGCACCGAGCACGGGGAGCAGAGTGTCCAGGGAGGCTTCGGCGGACGCCCCTTCGATGCCGAGTGCGGCGGAGGCCGCGGCCAGGTCGCCGCGTTCGGCGGCTTCCCAGAAGGCGGCCTCCACCTGGTCGGCGACGAGTGCGGGACCGGCGCCGCGCAACGGCTGCGCCCCGTCGGCCGGAAGCCAGTAACGCTGGTGCTGGAAGGCGTAGGTGGGCAGCTCGACGGCACGGGCTCCGGCGTCGGCGAAGAGGGCCGCCCAGTCGACCTCGGCCCCGTCCACGTGGAGCCGGGTCACTGCCTGGAGGACGGAGAGCTGTTCGTCGCGGTTCTTGCGCAGTACGGGTACGAGGAGGGCGTCGCTGTCCTCGGGCAGGCAGGCGGAAGCCATCGCGGACAGGACCCCGTCCGGACCGAGCTCCAGGAACCGCCTGACGCCGTGTCCGGAAAGGGTCCGTACGTCGTCCGCGAAACGCACCGCCGCACGGACATGGCGCACCCAGTACTCCGGGTCGCACACGGACTCGGTGCCCGCCGCCATCGGGATCGTGGGTGCGGCGAAGGAGAGACCCGACACCACCGCACGGAAGTCGTCCAGCATCGGGTCCATCAGCGGCGAGTGGAAGGCGTGCGAGACACGAAGACGCGTCGCCTTGCGGCCCAGACCCTCGAAGTGGGCCCGTACGGAGTCCACTTGCTCCACCGCACCGGACACGACCATGGACGTGGGACCGTTGACCGACGCGATCGATACCAACTCGCCCAGGAGAGGCGTTACTTCGGCTTCCGTCGCCTGCACGGCGAGCATCGCACCGCCCTCGGGCAGCGCCTGCATCAGCCGGCCGCGCGCCGCGACCAGCGTGCACGCGTCAGCCAGGGACAGCACCCCCGCGACGTGCGCGGCAGCCACCTCGCCGATGGAGTGACCGGCCACGAAGTCCGGCCGTACACCCCACGACTCGACGAGACGGAACAACGCCACCTCGACCGCGAACAGAGCGGGCTGCGCGAACATCGTCCGATCCAGCGCCTCGGCGTCCTCGCCCCACACCACGTCCCTCACCGGGACGTCCAGCTCCGCGCAGATCGCGTCGAAGGCAGCCGCGAACACCGGGAAACGGGCGTACAACTCGCGCCCCATACCCAACCGCTGCGAACCCTGACCGGAGAAAAGCACGGCAAGGGGCCCCTTGCTCGCGACTGCGGTCTCTCCCCTGCCCTCCGCCAGAGCGTCGAGACCCGCGAGCAGTCCCGCCCGGTCCTCGGCCACGACGGCCGCCCGGTGTTCCAGCGAGGCCCGGGTGGTGGCGAGCGAGAAGGCGATGTCGGAAGGCTCCGACTCCGTCCGTTCGCCGAGGTGTTCGGCCAGACGTACCGCCTGGGCGCGAAGGGCTTCGGCCGTTTTCGCCGAGAGGACCCACGGCAACGCTCCGGAGGCGTCGGTGTCGACGGCCGCCGTGGCCGTCACGGTCGGCGGCTGTTCGAGGATCACGTGGGCATTGGTGCCGCTGACGCCGAACGAGGACACGGCGGCCCGTCGCGGCCGGCCCTCCTCCCCCGCGGGCCATGCGGCCTCTTCGGTGAGCAGACGAACGCCGCCCGCCGCCCAGTCCACGTGCGGGGACGGCTCGTTCAGATGGAGGGTGGCGGGCAGGACGCCGTGGCGCAGGGCGAGCACCGTCTTGATGACGCCCGCGACACCGGCCGCGGCCTGTGTGTGGCCGATGTTGGACTTCATCGAGCCGAGGAGCAGCGGGCGGTCCGCCGGTCGTCCCCGGCCGTAGGCGGCCAGCAGGGCGGTGGCCTCGATGGGGTCGCCCAGCCGGGTGCCGGTGCCGTGCGCCTCGACGGCGTCCACGTCGTGGGCGGCGAGACCCGCGTCGGCCAGCGCCCGCCGGACGACGCGTTGCTGTGAGGGCCCGTTCGGCGCCGTCAGGCCGTTCGACGCACCGTCCTGGTTGACGGCTGAGCCGCGTACGACGGCCAGTACCGGATGGCCGTTGCGCAGGGCGTCGGACAACCGCTCGACGAGGACGACGCCGGCGCCCTCGCTCCACGCCGTACCGTCCGCGGCGGCCGAGAAGGGCTTGCACCGGCCGTCGGCGGCCAGGCCGCGCTGGCGCCCGAACTCCGCGAACATCTGCGGAGTGGACATGACGGTGACGCCGCCCGCGAGGGCGAGCGTGCACTCGCCACGGCGCAGTGACTGCACCGCGAGGTGCAGGGCCACCAGCGACGAGGAGCAGGCCGTGTCGACGGTGATGGCCGGCCCCTCCAGCCCCAGCACGTACGAGATGCGACCGGAGGCGACACTGACGGTGTTGCCGGTGAGCAGATGTCCCGCGACCTCCTCGCGCACCTGTCCGGTTGCGGCGGTCGTGGCCGCCGCGTCGTAGCCGCTGTGCCCGGCGCCGATGAACACGCCGGTCTGGGTGGAGCGCAGCCCGTGCGGGGAGATGCCGGCGCGCTCGACCGCCTCCCAGGCGGTCTCCAGCATCAGCCGCTGCTGCGGGTCCATGGCGAGGGCCTCACGCGGCGAGATACCGAAGAAGCCCGCGTCGAACTCGCCGGCGCCGTGCAGAAATCCGCTCTCACGCGGGTACGCGGCGCCTTCGTGGCCCGGTTCGGCGGAGACCGCTTCGGTGCCCCCGTAGAGACCGTCCAGGTCCCAGCCGCGGTTGGCGGGGAAGGGGGAGACGGCGTCGACACCGTCGCGCACCAGCTCCCACAGTTGCTCGGGTGTGTCGGCGCCGCCCGGGTAGCGGCAGGCCATGCCGACGATCGCGATGGGCTCCCGGTTCTTCTCGTGCACCTCTCGCAGCTGCTCGCGCGTCTCGTCGAGGTCGGCGATGGCCCGCTTCAGATAGTCGCGAAGCTTCTGCTCGTTCGACATCAGGATGTCAACCTCTCGAGGGCGATGCTGGGGTTTCCCACCCAGTCTCACCAGGGCCGACTGCGAATTCCCCTAGAGGCGTGCAGCGTTGCCGCCGCCGCGGGGAAGCGGAACACGGGGCGCACCGGACCCCCCGGGGGAGGGTGTCCGGTGCGCCGGTCCGGCGGAGGGGTCAGCCCTGGTCGGCCCGCTCGGTCCGCGCGTGCGCGGTGAGCCACTCCTCCATGATCTGTGCGGTCCGTGCCGAGTCCTCCCGGATCATCGACAGGTGATCGGCGTCCACGGGCCGCTCGTGGGCTCCGGCGACCAGGGGTGCGCTCTGCACCGACGGCTGCTGCTCGATCGGCCGGTCGTCCGCTCCGTACAGCTGTTTGGCGCACTTCACCAGGAGCACGGGGGCGCTGGTGTGCTGCACCTGGAGCCTGCTGAGCAGAACCATCCAGCGGCCCATGGCGGACAGCCGGGCGCTCGTCAGCCGGACCACCGATCCTTCCGCCGAGCCGGCCGAGGTGCCGCCGCCCGCGAAGTTGAGGCGCATCATGCCCTGATAGTCGACGCCTTCGCCGTCGTTGTGCTGGAAGCTGTAGGTGTCGAGGAGCACCACGCCTGCGGGCTTGATGCCCCAGGTGTGCTCCAGCAGTCCGGCCGCCGCGTAGGCGAAGGACCCGCCGGAGGAGTGGCCGACGAGGACGAACGGTTTGCCGTTCGCCTCTCGCAGGGCGCTCTCGGCGATCACCCGGGTGGCGACCTCCGGGGTGGCGGGCAGCCGTTCCCCGGTCTCGAAGCCGACCAGGGGCAGTGCCGACACCGCCCGCTTGCCCCGGAAGTGCGCGGCGAGCCGTGCGTACTGGTGGACACCCGCATTGGCGGTGGGCGCGCTGACGCAGATCAGTTTCGGGGCGGCCGGTCCTTCGGAGAGGGCGGAGGCGTGGGGCAGGTCCTCCAGTTCGGCCGAGGCCTCGAAGGTGGGGCGCAGTGCGGCCACGGCGGCCAGCATGCGCTGGGCCTCGGTGACCTTTCCGGTGGCCAGGGCGTCGGTGAACAGCCGTTCCAGGGAGCCGGGTTCCGACTCGCCGGGGGCGAGCCCCAGGGTCGCCCCGCCGCCCGCGGTGTCCTCGGCCGGGGTCTGCTGGGCGAGTTCGCCGCGCAGCCAGCGGGCGAGTTCGGCGGGCGTCCGGTTGTCGAAGACGACCGTGGCGGACAGCCTCATGCCGGTGCCCGCGGCGAGCTTGTTGCGCAGTTCGACGGCGGTCAGCGAGTCGAAGCCGAGCTCGTAGAAGTCCCGGTCGGCGTCGACCTCCGCGGCCGAGGCGTGGCCGAGCACGGTCGCGGCCTCGGTCCTCACCAGGTCGGTGAGGTGGCGCAGGCGGTCCTTCTCGCTGAGGGCGATGAGCTGGCGGGTCAGGTCGGCGGCGACGTCCTGGCCGCCGGCCGTGTTGGCGGCGGACCGCCGGGCGGTGCGTACTAGGCCCCGGAACAGCGGCGGGACTTCGCCCTGGGGGCGCATTCCCGCGCCGGTCAGCCCGATCGGAATGACGAGGGGTTCGGCGGAGCCCAGGGCGCTCTCGAACAGGGTGAGGCCCTGGTCGATGGAGAGCGGGGGCATGCCGCCGGACTGCATGCGCCGCATGTCGGTGTCGCTGAGCTCGCTCGTCATGCCGTCGTCCTGGACCCACGGGCCCCAGGCCAGGGAGGTGCCGGGCAGCCCGAGGGCCGCGCGGTGGTCGGCGAGGGTGTCGAGGAAGGAGTTGGCGGCGGCGTAGTTGCCCTGGCCGGGGCTGCCCATGAGGCCGGCGATGGACGAGAACGTCACGAAGGCGGCGAGCGGGAGGTCCTGGGTGGCCTCGTGCAGGTTCCAGGCCGCGTCGACCTTCGGCCGCAGTACGTCGGAGAGGCGTTCGGCGGTGAGTGCGGTGACGATGCCGTCGTCCAGCACACCGGCCGTGTGGATCACGACGGTGAGCGGGTGCGCGGCCGGGATGCCCGCGATCAGTCCGGCGGCGGCCTGCCGGTCGGCGGTGTCGCAGGCGGTGACGGTGACGCTGACGCCCCGGGCCTGAAGTTCGGCGACGAGTTCGGCGGCGCCGGGTGCGGCCGGGCCGCGGCGGCTGGTGAGCAGCAGGTGCCGTACGCCGCGGTCGGCCAGCCTGCGGGCGAGGTGGCGGCCGAGCGCGCCGGTGCCGCCGGTGACGAGGACGGTGCCCTCGGGGTTCCAGGCGGGCGGCATGGTGAGCACGGTGCTCTGCAGGGGCTCCTCGTCCGGGGTGCGGGCGAGCAGTGCCGTCCGGGCGTGCCGGATGTCGTACGCCTGGATGTCGTACACCTGGATGTCGTACGGGATCGGGGCGGCAGCGGCTTGTGCCCACGTCCAGCCGTCCGGTACGGGGGCGAGCCCGCTCTGTTCCAGGACCGCGAGGGGGCCGACCGCGACCGGCTCCACGCTCCTCACGCGGTCACCGGCCCGCAGTCCCGTCACGCCGGGGCCCGTCTCGCTGACGGTGCCGGTGATGCGGGCGGCCGGTCCGCCGGTTGCCTCTTCGAGAGCCTCGCGGGTGAGGCCGGCCGCCGTGACGGCGACGCGCACCTCGCCCTCGGCGAGCGGCCGGGCCCCGTCGGAGCAGGGCACGAGCCGCAGCTCGTCGGCGCCGCCGCCCTCGGGCAGGTCGAGCCGCCATCCCGCTCCGGCGGGCGGCAGCAGGCTCGGGGCCGTGGCCAGCCGGGCGAGCCGGCCGACGTGCAGTGTTCCGCCGCGTACGGCGAACTGGGCCTCGCCGGCGGCAAGGGGTCCCGAAAGGTGGGTGAGGGCGTCGGCGACGTCCGTGTCCTCCTCCGTGTCGAGGAGGACGAACCGGTCGGGGTGCTCGGAGTTCGCCGAGCGCACCAGCCCCCACGCGGACCCGCCCGAAAGGTCGGTCACGGTGTCGTCGGCGGCGGCGCGGACTGCCCGGCGGGTGACGAAGACGAGACGGGAGGCGGCGAACCGCTCATTGTCGAGCCACTCCTGCACCAGGGCCAGTACCCGGCCCGTCAGCGCGTGGACGGCCTCCGGCACCTCGCCGCCGGTGCAGGCGGGCAGGGGAACCACGACCAGGTCGGGCGACTGGCCGCCGGACGCCGCGAGTTCGGCGAGGGAGGTGGCGCGGGCGCCGAGGCCGTAGGGGTCGTCGGCGCCGAGGGTGAGGGCGCGCGGCTCCCGGGAAGGGGCGCTCTCGGTGTCGGCGGCGATCCACTCCACGTGGAACAGCGGTGCGTGTTCGTTCGAGCTGGCCGGTCCGGTCATGTCCTCCTCGGCGGCCAGGGCGACCGAGGCGGCGGACAGGACGGGGGCACCTTCGGCGTCGTACGCGCCGATGAGGACCGTGTCCTCGCCGGACCGGGTCAGCCGGACCCGCAGCACCGAGGCGCCGCCCGCGTGCAAGGTGGCGTCCCTCCAGGCCCGCGGGCCTGGCAGCCGGTCCTCGGCGCCGATGCCGAGCAGGACGGCGCCGTGCAGGGCCGCGGCGGACAGTGCCGGGTGCAGGCCGAAGTAGCGGGCGTCGTCGGCGGCCTCGTCCGTCAGCCGTACTTCGGCGAAGACTTCCTCACCGTGCAGCCAGGCGGCGGTGAGGTTCTGGAAGACGGGCCCGGGTGCGCCTGACCCGTAGAAGCCTTCGAGGTCGACGGCGGCTGCGCCGGTCGGCGGCCACACCAGCGGGGCCGCCGGTGCGGTGAACGGCCGCGCGGTCAGGGTGCCGGTGGCGTGCCGGGTCCACGGTGCGTCGCCGGCCGCGTCGTGGGGCCGCGCGTAGCAGGCGACCGTGCGGTCCCCGCTGTCCCCGTCGGGGGCGCCGACCCACACCTGGACGACCGGTTCGGCGCCGTCGAGCAGCAGCGGCGCGGTGACGGCGAACTCCTTCAGGTGGCTGCAGCCGACCTGGTCGCCCGCCTGGACGGCGAGTTCGAGGAAGGCGGTGTCGGGGAAGCGGGCACTGCCGTCGACGCGGTGGTCGAGCAGCCACGGGTGGACGCGGAGGGACAGCCTGCTGGTGAACAGCACGCCGTCGGCGCCGGCGAGCGGGACGGCCGCGCCGAGCAGGGGGTGTTCGGCGGGCACGAGCCCGGCCGAGGTCACGTCCCCGGACAGGGGCGCGGGGCGCGGCCAGTACCGGTCACGCTGGAAGGCGTAGGTGGGCAGCGGGGTGCGGCGGGCGCCGGTGCCGTCGAAGAGCCGCGGCCAGTCGACTGCCACACCGCTGACGTACAGCTGGGCCAGGGCGGTGATCAGGGCGTCCTCCTCGGGCCTGGCGGCCCGCAGCGCGCAGACGCAGACACAGCTCTCGGCGTCCTCTGTGAGGTTCTGCGGGGTCAGGGCTGCGAGGGTGCCGTCGGGCCCCACCTCCAGGAAGGCGGAGGCCCCGGCGTCGCGCAGGGTGTGCACCGCGTCGGCGAAGCGGACGGGCTCACGCACGTGCCTGCCCCAGTACGCGGGGTCGCGGAGCTGTTCGGCCGAAGCCGCTGCGCCGGTGAGGGTGGAGACGAGCGGGATCTGCGGCTCGGCGAAGGCGAGTGTCGTCACGACGGCCCGGTAGTCGTCGAGCATCGGGTCCATCAGCGGGGAGTGGAAGGCGTGCGAGACCCGCAGCCGGGTCGTTTTGCGCTCCAGTGCCGCGAAGTGGGCCCGCACGGAGTCCACTTGGTCCTCGGCGCCGGACACGACCACGGAGGACGGGCCGTTGACCGCCGCGATCGAGAGCGACTCGCCCAGCAGCGGCCCGACTTCCTCTTCCGTCGCCTGTACGGCGAGCATCGCACCGCCCTCGGGCAGCGCCTGCATCAGCCGGCCGCGCGCCGCGACCAGTGTGCACGCGTCGGCCAGCGACAGCACCCCGGCCACGTGGGCGGCGGCGATCTCGCCGACGGAGTGCCCCGCGACGAAGTCCGGACGTACGCCCAGTGACCCGAGCAGTCGGAACAGGGCCACCTCCACGGCGAACAGCCCGGTCTGGGCGTACGCCGTCCCGTCGGCCGACTCGGAGTCGGTGCCCCAGATCACCTCGCGCAGCGGTCGTTCCAGGCGCGGGTCGAGTTCCGCGCACACGGCGTCGAAGGCGTCGGCGAACACCGGGAAGCGGGCGTGGAGTGCACGGCCCATGCCGAGCCGCTGCGCGCCCTGTCCGGAGAACAGGAAGGCGGTGGAGTGACCGGCCGCCTCGCCGCGGGCGACCTCCGTGCCGTCGAGGAGTACCGCGCGGTGCGCGAGGGCGGTGCGGGTGGTGGCGAGGGAGTGGCCGACGTCGAGGGGGTCGCGGCCCGCTACGTCCTCGGTGAGGCGGGCGAGCTGCTCGTCCAGGGCCGCGGGGGTGGCACCCGACACCGGCCACGGCACGGCGGTGGTCTTCACCGACGGCGCTTCGCACGCCGGGTCGGGGAGTTCCGCGGGCGGGGCCTGCTCGATGATCGTGTGGGCGTTGGTGCCGCTGATCCCGAACGAGGAGACGCCCGCCCGCCGGGGGCGGCCCACCTCGGGCCACGACCGGGCCTCGGTGAGCAGGTCGATCGCCCCGGCGGTCCAGTCGACGTGCGTGGAGGGCTCGTCGATGTGCAGGGACTTGGGCAGGACGCCGTGCCGCAGCGCGAGGACGGTCTTGATCACGCCGGCCACACCTGCGGCGGCCTGGGCGTGCCCGATGTTGGACTTCAGCGAGCCGAGGAGCAGCGGCCGCTCGGGGTCGCGGCCCCGTCCGTAGGTGGCCAGCAGGGCCTGCGCCTCGATCGGGTCCCCGAGGGCGGTGCCGGTGCCGTGGCCCTCGACGGCGTCGACGTCGGCGGCGGTCAGGCCGGCCGCGGCGAGGGCCTGGCGGATGACGCGCTGCTGGGAAGGGCCGTTGGGGGCGGTGATGCCGTTGGAGGCACCGTCCTGGTTGACGGCGGAGCCGCGTACCAGCGCCAGCACCTCGTGCCCGTGGGCGCGGGCGTCGGAGAGGCGTTCCAGGACGAGCATGCCCACGCCCTCGGACCAGTTGGTGCCGTCGGCCGCGTCCGAGTACGCCTTGCAGCGGCCGTCGGCGGCGAGGCCGCCCTGGATGGTCATGCCCGCGAAGCCGACGGGGGTCGCCATCACGGTGACTCCCCCGGCCAGGGCGAGCGAGCACTCACCGCCGCGCAGTGCCTGGGCGGCGGAGTGCAGGGCCACCAGGGAGGAGGAGCAGGCGGTGTCGACGGTGACCGCGGGGCCTTCGAGTCCGAGGGTGTACGAGATGCGGCCGGACAGCACGCTGGAAGCGAGGCCGGTGCCCGCGTGGCCACCGATGTCCTCCCGGGAGTTCATCATCAGCGTCGCGTAGTCCAGGCCGCTGGTGCCGACGAACACCCCGGTGCGGCTGCCGTGCAGGGAGTCGGGCGCGATGCCGGCCCGCTCGACGGCCTCCCAGGAGGTTTCCAGGAGCAGGCGCTGCTGCGGGTCCATGGCGAGGGCCTCGCGCGGGGAGATCCCGAAGAAGCCCGCGTCGAAGTCGGCGACACCGGCGACGAATCCGGCCTTCATGGTGGCGCTGCGGCCTCGTCCTTCGGGGTCTCCCGCGCCGAGGGTCTTCAGGTCCCAGCCCCGGTCGGTGGGGAACGGTTCGATGCCGTCGCCGCCGGTGGAGACCAGTTGCCACAGCTCCTCGGGCGTGCGGATGCCGCCGGGCAGCCGGCAGGCCATGCCGACGATGGCGATCGGGTCGTCGTCGAGGGCGACCCGGGTCACGTCGGCGGACGCGCCGTCCGACTGTTGTCCGCCGAGGAGTTCGGCGAGCAGGTGCGCGGCGAGGCCGGTGGCGGTCGGGTAGTCGTAGACGGCCGTGGCGGACAGCTTGAGTCCGGTGGCCAGGTTGAGGCGGGCGGGGAGTTCGACGGCGGTGAGCGAGTCGAACCCGAGGTCGCGGAACTTGCGTTCGGCGGAGACGGCCGCCTTGCCGCTGTGGCCGAGGACCGTCGCGACGTGGGTGCGCACCAGGTCGGTGAGGAGGGTAAGGCGCTCGGCGGCGGGCAGGGCCCGCAGCCTGAGGGTGAGTTCGTGCGCCTGCGAGGTGATGTCCTCGCGGGCCGTCTTGGCGTCGGCGATGGCCCGCCGGGCGGCGGGAAGTTCGGCCAGCAGTGGGTTGCCGCGCAGCCCGACGAGGGTGTCCAGGACCTGCGGCTGGCCCAGGTCCAGCACGATCAGGGTGGGGGTGGGCCGGGTGACGGCCTGGCGCAGGGCGGCGACCGCGAGCTCGGGATGCACGGCCGGGACGCCGGTGCGCCGGGCGGTGCCTGCGGTCTGCGCCGGGGAGGCGGCGGCTGCGGCAGCGCTTCGCGTCGGTGTCCCGGTCGCAGCGGCGCTTCGCGGCTGCGTCTCGTCGGTGGCCGTGCCGCTCCGGGGCTCGGCCATGGCGGGGACGCCCGTGCCTCGTGCGGCGCCGCCCGCCTGTGTCTCGGACGCGGCGGGCTCGCCGTCCATCCAGGCGCCCCAGGCGAGCGAAGTCGCGGGCAGGCCCCGGGCGTGGCGCTGCTGGGCGAGCGCGTCAAGGACGGCGTTCGCGGCGGCGACGGCCGCCCGTCCGGGAGTGCCGACGGCGCCCGCCACGGACGAGAAGAGCACGAACGCCGACAGGTCGGCGTCACGGGTCAGTTCGTCCAGGTGCAGTGCGCTCAGCACCTTGGCCCGGTGTACGGCGGTCAGCCGGTCCTGTGTCAGGTCGTCGAGGACCCCGTCGTCAACGGCGGCGGCCGCGTGGACCACGGCCGTGAGCGGGTGCGCTTCGGGAATGTCGGCCAGTACGGCTGCCAGCGCGTCGCGGTCGGCGGTGTCGCAGGCCACGACGGTGGCCTCGGCACCCATGGCACGCAGGTCGGCGACGAGCGCGGCGCTGCCGGGCGCGTCGGGACCGCGACGGCCGACGAGCAGCAGACGGCGTACGCCCTCGGCCGCGAGCCAGCGGGCCGTGCTGCTGCCCCGGCCGCCGGTACCGCCGGTGATCAGCACCGTGCCGTCGGGGTGCGCGGCGGCGGGCTGCCAGCCCGCGTCCGGTGAACCGGCCGGTGCGGGGACCAGCCGTCGTACGTACACGGCCGTGTCGCGCACCGCGACCTGGTCCTCCCCGCCGGTACCGGCCAGGACGGCGGCAAGCCGGCCGGCGGCCCGTGCGCTGAGCGTGTCCGGCAGGTCGATGAGACCGCCCCAGCGCTGCGGGTGCTCCAGGGCGGCCACCCGGCCGAGTCCCCAGACGCCCGCCTGTTCGGGGCAGGGCAGGTCTTCGGTCCGGGCCACGGAGACCGCGCCCCGGGTGGCACACCACAGGGGTGCCGCGATCCCGGCGTCGGCCAGGGCCCGGAAGAGTTCGGCGGTCGCCACGACGGCGGTCGCGGCCGGAGCGGGCAGGGCGAGCACCCCCGCGAAACCAGCGTCGGGAGAGGGGAGTTGCTTCAGTTGAGCGACCACAGTGGCCCGGTCGGCCAACGGGTCGACGGTCAGGTGCAGGGCCTGGGGCCCGGCCGCTTCCCGCACCGAGGCGGTCCAGCTGTCGTCCGCGGCTGCCGCGGGCATGACCACGAGCCAGGTGCCGGCGGGTGCGCCGCCCGCCGTCTCACGCATCGGCTGCCACACCTCGTGGAACCTCAGGGCGTCGAGCAGTGCCTGGTCACGACGGTGGCGGCGCCAGTTCGACAGCGCCGGCAGCACGGCACCGAGCGCTTCGCCGTCCACGTCGAGGTCGGTGGCCAGGGCGGCCAGGTCCTGGCCCTCGACCGCCGTCCAGAACTCCGCGTCGGCCGGGTCGGCCGCGGGGGCCCCGGGTCGTACGGCGGGGCCGGTACGCGGCCAGTGCCGGTCGCGCTGGAAGGCGTACGTGGGCAGGTCGACGGGCCGGGCACCGGTGCCGTCGAAGAGCCGCGCCCAGTCGACGCGCACTCCCTCGACGTGCAGTCGGGCGAGGCCGTCGACCAGGGCCCGCTCCTCGGGCCGCCCGGCGCGCAGGGCGGGCACGGCGACGCAGGCGGCGTCCTGGGCGTCGAGGACGGTGCGGACGGCGGCGGTGAGGGTGCTGTCGGGGCCCAGTTCGAGGAAGGCGGACACCCCGGCGTCGCGCAGGGCGCCGATCCCGTCGGCGAAGCGGACGGTGTCGCGGACGTGCCGCACCCAGTAGTCCGGGGTGGAGACCAGGCCCGGCTCCGCGACGGCGCCGGTCAGGTTCGACACGAACGCCAACTGCGGTTCGGCGAAGGCGACTCGGGCGGCCACGGCCCGGAACTCCTCCAGCATCGGGTCCATCAGTGGTGAGTGGAAGGCGTGCGACACGCGCAGCGGGGTCGCCTTGCGGCCTTCGGCCCCGAAGTGCGCGCCGACCCGTGCCACTGCGTCGGCCGCGCCGGAAACGACCACCGAATTGGGCCCGTTGACGGCTGCGATCGACACCGGTCCGGCATCGTCCGGTACGGCGTCGCCGTCGAGCAGCAGCGTCCGCACCTCCTCTTCGGTCGCCTGTACGGCCAGCATGGCGCCGCCCTCGGGCAGGTCCCGCATCAGCCGGCCGCGCGCCGCGACGAGCGCACACGCGTCGGCGAGAGCGAACACCCCGGCGACGTGCGCGGCGGCGATCTCGCCCACCGAGTGACCGGCCACGAACTCGGCTCGTACACCCAGCGATTCGACGAGCCGGAACAGCGCCACCTCCACGGCGAACAGACCCGCCTGGGCGTACTCCGTGCTGTTCAGCGCCGCGGGGTCCTCGCCCCACACGACGGTGCGGACAGGGTGGTCGAGGTGCTCGTCCAGGGCCGCGCACACCGCGTCGAAAGCTTCGGCGTAGACGGGGAAGCGTGCGTACAACTCTCTTCCCATGTCCAGTCGTTGGGAGCCCTGCCCGGAGAACAGCACGGCCGTGACCCGGCTTTCCCCGGCCGCCCCGCGAGCGATCTCGGCGCCGTCCACCAGCACGGCCCGGTGCTCGAACGTGCCGCGTCCCGCGGCCAGCGAGTACGCGACGTCGAGCGCGGGCAGCTCGGCGGCCGACGGGGTCAGCCGGTCGGTCTGTGCCGCGAGTGCGGCTTCGGTCCTGCCGGACACCACCCACGGCAGCACGGCGGGTTCCCCGGCCGGTCGCGCGCCCCGGTCGGCGCCGGGCACCGCGGCCGGTGCACCGGCCGGCTCCTCGGCGGGCGGGGCCTGCTCGATGATCGTGTGCGCGTTGGTGCCGCTGATCCCGAACGCCGACACGGCGGCCCGGCGCGGCCGGTCGGCGTCCGGCCACGGCACGTCCTCCGTGACCAGCCGCACGTCGCCGCCCGACCAGTCGACGTGCGTGGAGGGTGCGTCCACGTGCAGGGTGCGCGGCACGGCGTCGTGGCGCATGGCCATGACCATCTTGATCACTCCGGCGACACCGGCTGCGGCCTGGGTGTGCCCGATGTTCGACTTGAGCGAGCCGAGCAGCAGGGGCTGCCCGTCCTCGCCGCGCTCCTGACCGTAGGTGGCCAGCAGGGCCTGTGCCTCGATCGGGTCGCCGAGGGTGGTGCCGGTGCCGTGTCCTTCCACCACGTCGACGTCGGCGGCCGTCAGACCCGCGTTGGCGAGGGCCTGCCGGATGACGCGCTGCTGGGCGGGCCCGTTGGGGGCGGTGAGGCCGTTGGAGGCACCGTCCTGGTTGATGGCCGAGCCGCGTACGAGTGCCAGGACCTGGTGGCCGTTGCGGCGGGCGTCCGAGAGCCGTTCCATGACGACCACGCCGACGCCCTCGGACCAGCCGGTGCCGTCGGCGGCGTCCGCGTACGCCTTGCAGCGCCCGTCGGTGGCGAGGCCGCCCTGCCGGGTGAAGCCGGGGAATCCCATCGAGGACGACATCACGGTGACGCCGCCGGCGAGGGCGAGTGTGGACTCGCCGCTGCGCAGGGACTGGGCGGCCAGGTGCATGGCCACCAGGGAGGACGAGCAGGCGGTGTCCACGGTCACGGCCGGGCCCTCGAACCCGAAGGTGTACGACACGCGGCCCGAGACCACGCTCGCCGCGAGACCGGTGCTGGCGTGGCCCTCGATGTCGTCGGGGGAGTTCATCACGAGGGTGACGTAGTCCTGGCCGCCGGTGCCGACGAACACCCCGGTCGCGGTGGAGCGCAGAGCGGCCGGGTCGATGGCGGCGCGCTCGATGGCCTCCCAGGAGGTCTCCAGGAGCAGGCGCTGCTGCGGGTCCATGGCGAGGGCCTCGCGCGGCGAGATCCCGAAGAACCCCGCGTCGAACTCGGCCACTCCGTGCAGGAAACCGCCCTTGGCGGTGGCGCTGCGGCCCCGTCCGTCCGGACCGAGTCCTTCGCCCAGGAGAGTGTCCAGGTCCCAGCCCCGGTCGATGGGGAAGTCGGCGATCCCTTCCCGGCCTTCACGGACGAGTTCCCACAGGTCCTCGGGCGAGTCGACACCGCCGGGCAGTCGGCAGGCCATGCCGACGATGGCGATCGGGTCGTCGGCGGCCGCGGTGGCCACCGCCGCGGGCAGGCGCACCGCTCCGTTCTCGTCGAGCAGTTCGGCGAGGAGGTGCGTGGCGAGCGCGGTGGGGGTGGGGTGGTCAAAGACGAGGGTGGCGGGCAACCGCAGGCCGGTTGCCTCGGTCAGCCGGTTGCGCAGCTCCAACGCCGTGAGGGAATCGAGCCCGAGGTCGTGGAAGTCGCGGTCCGCGCCGATGGTCTGCGCGGAGGCGTGTCCGAGGACGGACGCGGCTTCGTTACGGACCATCTCGACGACGGTACGCAGACGGTCCGCCTCCCGCAGCTCCCACAGCCGGGCGGCCAGCGCGACGGCCGTCCCGGCCCCCGCCGCGGTGGTGGCGGCCATCCGCCGTCCGCCGCGCACCAGCCCACGGAACATGGTGGGCACCTCACCGCGCAGCCGAGCACCGGGACCGGCAGCGAGGCGGCCGAGGGGGACGAGGTGGGGTGCGTCGGTGGCCATCGCCGCGTCCAG
>BMUX01000039.1 GCA_014650415.1 Streptomyces spiroverticillatus | reverse complement strand
TAAGGCCATGGGCGCGCAGATGGAGCACCGCTCTACGCGTGAGCGGGTCCGACAGGAGTACAAGCGGGCGCGCGACGCTGGACAGGTCACCAACCGTCCCGCGTACGGGTTCAAGCACGTTCGTCCGTCGCCCACGGCGAAGGTGACGCACTCGGAGAATGAGAAGCACTCGGCAGACGTCATGCGCAATATCGCGACGCGCATTCTGCTCGACCAGACCGGCAAGACCACGCCGTACAGCGAGGCAGCCCGCCTTAACCGTGCCCGGGAACTGTCCCCCCGTGACTGGCTCCGCGTGCAGTACGGGCGTAAGCCTGTCGGAACGAAGTGGAGCGGTAAGGGGATCAAAGACATGCTGCTGAGTGAAGCGGCGTTGGGCTACCTCATGAACAAGGGGCGGCCCGTCCTGGACAAGGACGGAAAGCCGTACAAGATCGCTCCGGGACTCTGGGACCGTGCGACGCACGAAGCACTCAAGGTGAAACTTGCCCCCAAGGGTATTCGGCCGAACTCGCGGACACCCAAGGGTGCGAACCTCATTGCCGATATTGCGTACTGCGGCAACTGCAATGACAAGCTCTACCGTTCGGCAAGCGTCCGCATTCAGGGAGTCCGTTACCCCGCCTACCACTGCACGGCGAGGCAGCGCGGTATTCCGGAATCCTGGTTCTGCGGTCGCCCTCGGGGAGTCAAGGACAGCGAGCATGTGCCCGGTGTGGTGATCGCTCAGTTTCAGCTCAACGAAGCCGTAGCCGCGTGGTTCCTTGACCGGTACGGCTCGGGGCAGCTCATGAAGTCCGTATACGACCCCGGTACGGGCTTCGCGTCCCAGATAGCCGAGCTGGAGTCCACACGGACCCGACTCCGCGAGGACCGTAACGCGGGGGTGTACGACGCTCCGGAGGATGCAGAGTGGTTCCGGACCCGGTTCGCCGAACTCGGCCGCGAAATCAGCGAGCTTAGGGAGCAACCGGACCGTCCCGCCGGGTGGGTAAGTGTCCCGACCGGCAAGACCGTGGCGGACGAGTGGCACGCGGCTACGGACGACGCCGAACGACGCGAAATGCTCGAAGCTCACGGCGTGCGCGTGGTCGTCAACTCGGTAGCGAGTGGACGCGAACGGGTCGTGATCACTGCTGAAATCGCCCATGACCCAGGCGCAGAGGCGGCAGGCGCGCAGGAAGACGACCAGAAGCGCCCCGACGGCCCGAACGTGGGCGGTACGTCCGTCCGCCTCTCCGAGCCCGTACTAGCTGCGTAGCGCTCACAGCCGTTCTGAGAGCCCCGTGTGGTCCGTGTGACTGCCGGGGCTCTCTGGTGCCCCACGTACCGCCTATAGGCTTGTAGGACCCCGCACCAACATGGGTGTGCGGGAGAGGCACGGTGCCTTACAGGTTCGTCCTGGAATGCAGTACGACCGTGCCGACCAGCCCCGGTAGTCCTCGGACCGCCGGGGCTTCCCCCTGTCCGCCCACGGTGCCCCGGGCTGCCCCGGACAGCGAGGGAGGGTGACGGAGTGACGGTTAGAACCTATTTTTCAGATCACGTATAAAAAATAGAAAGAAACCCAGCACGGCACCTTGAACGTCATCCCGTCACCACGCCGGATGCCTCCCCCCTCGCCCGGGAAACCTTCGCTCTCCCTAGTACCCGGAACAGCGAAACGGTCCGCCCCGAGGGTGCGGGAAACCTTCGCTCTCCCTAGTACCCGGAAGACGGTTACCGCGCACCCACCCAACGGGGGAATTCGGCGGACCGAGTGCCTGTCTTCCGCTTGCTGCTCTGCACGCCGACTACGGCCGTGCGGAGCGCGGGGACTGCCTGACTGTCCGACCCATCCTTTGAGCCTGTCTCACGGGCAGGGGGAAACGGTCTGGCAGTCCCCACCGTGTCCGGTCCGGTCTCGCCGGCGAGGACGAGCACCAGGACGACGACAACGGGGGCCGACATGACGCGCTGTTCCGACTGCACCGAGCTTGCAACCCACCGAGGACGCTGCCACAAGCACCACCAGGCGTACGGACAGCGTTCCGCGGTTCGCTCCCGTCACCGGCAGCGCAAGCGCTCGGCACAGCGGTATGCGGGTGCTGCGGCGCTGCGGAAGCGGCTACAGGCACGGGGGCACGCGTGGTGTGACTGGTGCTTGGACGACTTCCCGGCGGATGCCGTCGACGTCGACCACGTGAAGCCGCTCGCCCTCGGTGGCGAGGACGTGGCGAGCAACGTTCAAGTGCTCTGCCGGCCGTGCCACGTACTCAAGACCGCTACGGATTTCGGGGGCAGCGATGCAGTACAGCGAGTTTGACGAGACGCACGAGCACACGGCGGATGAGCTTGCCGAGCTGGACACGCCGACGGTGGTGCTTCGTCGGCGGAGGGGTGCGGACGGGCCGGTGTGGGCGACGAGCACGGCTACTGACTTCGGGGTGCCTGACACTCCGGCTTAGAACCGCATCGGGTCGACTTTGACCGGTCGTCCCCGGTGCGTAGGGGTGCATGGTGCACGCGGAGGCGAGTAGGGCGGGCTAGTCACCCGTCACGAAACCAGCCGCAACAGGGGTTCGACTCCCCACACCCCGCGATGTAACGCATGTCGACGTTGACAGCGTTACGGACGCTGGTAACGCATGTCGACCAGTGCAGCGTTACGGCAACCCCACCCCGCTAAGGAGGTGCCCCCTGCCGCGTAAGCCCCGCCCCCCTTGCTCTGTCCCCGGCTGCCCCGAGCTGACCACGGGCGGACGCTGCCCGACACATGAGAAGGAAGCGAACGCACAGCGGGTGACACCGGGGACGAGCGCGTACGGCCGGCGGTGGCCGCTGATCCGTAAGCGGTACCTGTACACGCATCCGTGGTGCGTGCTCTGCTCTCGCACTGCGACGGTTGCCGACCACTTCCCTTTGAGCCGACGGCAGTTGCTCGCGCGGCGTGTGGTGAATCCGGATGCGTTCGAGCATCTGCGTCCGTTGTGCACGCCGTGCCACAACCGCGAGACCGCGAAGCACCAGCCCGGCGGATGGGCTGCCGAGAGGGTCCAGCCCCGTCGGCAGTGACCCCGCCCCCAGGCAGGGACCCCCCTCTCACGCCCTAGAAGCACGGCAGGGAGGCAAAAGACTCGCGCCGCAGGTGGAGGCGTTTGCGCGGGGGCTCCGCGCTGTCCACAGAGCCCACCAGACGACCCGGAAGGGGTGAGGAATGGCCGATCCGACACGGCGGAAGCCACCGTTGCAGGTGATCCGCGAGGGCAACCCCGGTAAGCGTCCGGTGTCCGAGGGGGTGCGGGTGCCGCCGGCCGAACTGGTCGAACCGGACTGGTCCGTCACGTTCACGGACGTTGGCGACGGACAGCGCGCGGTGAATGCCCGGTGCCGCGAAGTCGCGTCCCGCGAGTGGCAACGCGTTGTCCCGGTCCTGGAGTTCACGGCCGGTGTGGGCACGGTCGACACGACGACCCTCACGGACTACTGCGTGTGCGTCGCCCGTATCGACCAGTGCGAGCGGGAGATTTCGGCGAACGGCATTTTGATGCAGGGCGAGCGCGGGTGGCAGAAGAACGGCGCGACCACGGTTGTCGGGCAGTACCGCAATCAGCTTGCCCGGTACATCGGTGAACTTGGCTTGTCCCCGTCCGCGCGTGGCCGGCTGACACCGCCGGACAACAGCGGGGGCGAGGATGACGGAATCTTTGACTGACGCTCCACCCGTGCCGTTGGACGCGCTGCGGCAGCTCGGCTTGTCCGAGGACGAGATAGCGGCAGCGCTGGAGTCGCGTCCCCTGGTGGTTGCTGCACAAGCGGCGAACGCTCCGGGCGCGTATTTCGATGTGGCAGCCGCTCGCCGAGCTGTCGACGCGATCCAAAGTTTCCAGCACACAAAAGGACGGTGGGGTAACTCCCGTCTCAAGCTGGACCCTTGGCAAGTCGTGTGGGTGATTGCCCCCATCTTCGGATGGCTCGCCCATGACGCCGAACTAGGGCGCGCTGTCCGGGTGATCCGGTCGGCGTGGATTGAAGTCCCCCGCAAGAACGGTAAGTCAACGCTCTCGTCCGGTATCGGTCTCGTTCTGCTACTGGCAGACCGAGAGATCGGCGCGGAAGTCTATGCAGCCGCAGGAAGCCTTCCACAGGCCGAACGGGTCTTTGACGACGCTAAGCGCATGGCGCTCACTTCGCGGGCTGTACGGGGCCGCGTAGAGGTTCTACGGGGTCTTATCAGGGTGCCGCGTACCGGCGGGCTCTTTCGCGCCTTGTCGAAAATCGCTGAAACCGCGCACGGCTTGAACGTGAGCGGTGCGATCGTGGATGAGGTCCACGTTCACAAGCGTCGTGACCTTATCGACGCTATCGAGACCGGCACGGGTGCCCGTGATCAGCCGTTGGTCATATTCATTACCACGGCAGATGAGGGCACCGAGGGCAGCATCTACGACGAGAAACACACGTACACCCGGCGGTGCGCTGATTCCGTGGTCACCGACCCCGGTCACTACGGCGTCATCTGGGCTGCCGAAGAGTCGGACGATCCCTTTGACGAGCGCACGTGGTACAAGGCTAATCCCGGGCTCGGTGCGTCGCCCTCGCTCGCTTACATGCGACGCGAAGCCAACAAGGCCCGGTCGACGCCTTCCTACTTCCCGACCTTTTGCCGCTTGTCACTCAACAGGCGTATGCGTGCTGCGTCGCGGTGGCTTCCGCTCTCGCTGTGGGATGAGAACGCGGGGGTGGTCAATGACAAGGCGTTCCGGTACAGGCGTGCATGGGGTGGGGTTGACCTTTCGGCGGTCGCGGACCTTTCCGCGTGGGTCCTCGCTGTTGAGTCCCGCGTGCCCGGTGTGGAGCTGGAGCTAGTTGCCCGGTTTTGGCTGCCCGAAGAACGCGTAGACGAGCTAGAGCAACAGCTACAAGTCCCGTTGCGCGAGTGGGTAGATGCGGGTTTGTTGACCCTCACCGAGGGCGACGCGATCGACTATGACGCGATTGAAAAGCAGATCGTTGCGGACTGTCGCCGGCTGGACGTCCAGCGAATCAGCTATGACCGGATGTTCGCGGGGCAGCTCGTACAGCGCATCGAGTCGAAAACGCGCGGGATCGACGTGGTGCCGGTCGCGCAGACGTACTTGGGAATGTCGCCCGGGTGCAAGGAACTTGAACGGCTCTTGCGTGAGGGGCAGATACGCCACGGCGGTAACCCCGTTCTCCGGTGGAATGCGTCCGTGGTGGAGGTGTACCGGGACGGCAACGACAACATGCGACCCGTCAAACCGGACCGTGGAAAGTCGTCGTCCCGTATTGACGGGATTGCCGCTGCGGTCATGGCCCTTGACGGTTACGTGCGCCGCCCGTTGAAACGTCCTCGCGCTGCGAGTGCTTAAAGCCGCCCCGTCGGGTTTCTGTCGACCGGGGCTTTTTGATGCCCGGATGGGGGATGCATGGTGGAGACACCGCTACAGATGACGGTCCGGCTGTACGGCAAGATTCAGCGCCGCAGGACCGAAGCCCGGAAGTGGTCTAAGGCGTACGAGGGAGAAAGGCCCTTGCTTTTCGCGTCGCCCGAGTTCGACACACAGACCGGCGGACTGTTTGAGGACTTCGCCGATAACTGGTGTGCCGTTGTGCCGGATGCCACGGTTGAACGGCTTATGCCGTTGGGCTTCCGGCTGGAGGACGGCACCCTTGATCAGGCTGCCGGTAGGGCGTGGCGGCGCTCCGAATGCGATGTGGAGATCGGCCTAGCCCTGCTAGAGGCTCTGATCACCGGGCGGTCTTACGCGCTGGTGTGGAAGCCGAACGGGACAGACACGGAAATCACTTTCGAGCACGCCTCACACGCTGTGGTGGAGTACGTGCCTGGTCGTCGTCGTGTCCGTGCGGCTGGTCTCAAGGTATGGCGAGACCACGGAACCGAGTTCGCGACGCTTTTCACGCCGGATGTGGTCTACCGGTGGCAGCGACCGACCCGCGCGGGCGGACAGTGGACCGGACGCACTGCGGGGCTTTCCCGCGGAGAGCCCTCCCACATCCCGAATCCGCTCGGTGCCGTTCCGTTGGTGGAGCTGCCGAACCGTTCGCGGCTGCACGGAAAGCCACGGTCCGAACTCGCTACGGTCGTCCCGCTACAGGACGCCGTGAACACGCTGTGGGCGCACCTGTTGACCGCTTCGGACGGTCTTGCGCTTCCGGCTCGGGCGGTGCTCGGCATGGACCGGCCCGTTCGGGAAATCGTGGACCCCGAGAGCGGCGAAGTGGTGGGCGAGGAAGACGAGCCACTAGACCGTTTTCGTTCGGATCGCTTGCTGTGGCTGGAAAAGGAAGGGGCGAGCATTGCCGAGTTTTCCGGCGCTGATCTCTCCAACTATCTTCGGGTGATTGAAGTTGCGGTGCAGCACATCGCAGCGCAGACCCGCACCCCGCCCACGTACCTAATCGGGCAGATGGTCAACGTTTCAGCGGACGCGCTTGCCGCGTCGGAGGCCGGGTTGGTCGCAAAGGTCACGGAGAAACAGCGCCACTTCGGTGCCGCTCTCCGCGAGATCATGCGGCTAGAGGCACTGGCAGCCGGCGAGAGCGGACGTGCTGAATCCCTCGCCCTCGGTAGCGTCATCTGGCGTGACCCTCAGTTCCGCAGCGACTCGCAGTATTCGGATGCGCTGGTGAAGCTCAAGGCAATCGGCGTGCCGGACGAAGCCCTTTGGGAGCGGATTCCGGGTGTGACACCGGACGAGATAGCCCGGTGGAAGTCCATGCGCGACGACCAGGCGAGCGCGATTCTCGGGGGTGACCCCGCCGGGTTGTTCGCCCCCAAGAGCGATGACCAGGACGAGACCGACGAGCTGCCGGAAGCGGCATGAGCAGTAGCGCGGAACTCGCTTCCGAGCGTCACGCGCTGGTCCGGTCCGTGAACCGTTCGGTAATCACTGCCCTGCAAGCGATTTGGGGCGAGATTCCACCGGACCGCATTCTCTCCGCGTTGCAGGGGGAAGCGGGGCGGGCGATTCTCTCCGCTGTGACTGCCGGGCAACTGACTGTCGCCCAAGGGGCCGAAGCGTTCGTTGCGGGCTGCCTTATGGCACAGGGTGCGCCGGCTGCCCCGCTCGGTCGGCTGGTGCCCGAAGCTCTTGCCGGTCTTGCTTCCGATGCGCGCCCCCTTGCCACGCTGCTACAGCTTCCGGCCGTAACGACCGCTCGGGCACTGGCCGTTGGGGAATCGCCGGAAGTCGCCGCGCTGCGGGGGCTTACTCAAATGGCCACCATGACGAGCACCCAAATCGCCGATACAGCGCGTACGGCAACGTCGGTGGCCATGGCAGCCCATCCGCGGGGTGTCTCGTACGTCCGCGTGGTCAAACTTCCCGCGTGTGCCCGGTGCATCATCTTGGCCGGTCGGCAGTACAGCTACAGCACCGGATTCCAACGGCACCCCCGTTGTGATTGCGGCATGGAACCCATGTCGGATGCCGAATGGAGAGCGAGCGACAGCCCGGAACGGCTCGTTGCGCAGATGAGCCCGGAAGAAAAGTTGAAGCGCTTCGGGGCCGCTGCGGTCAAGGCACTCGATGCGGGGGCCGATCTTGGGCAAGTCGTCAATGCACGCCGGGGAATGTCAACGGCCGTCACCGGTCGGGGACCGTTGCAAGTCACGACCGAGGGCACCACCAAAAGAGGTATCGGCGCTAAGGCCATGAAAGCCGAGTTCGAGAAAATCCCGGGCCGCAAGTACATGCGCGCCAAGGAAGCCCGGCTAATGCCCGAAACCATTTTCAAACTTGCGGGCGACTCCCGCGAGCACCAACTAGCCATGTTGAAGAAACACGGATACATCGTGTGAAGGGACGGACCCATGTCTGAGAACACCCCGAGCCCGGACGAGCCGACCGGCGAGGGCAACCCGCCCGAGGACGAGCGCAAGGCACCCGAGGGCGACCAGGGCAAGCCGGCGGACGAGCCGACCGGCGACCAGGGCACCGAGCTTGCCGCCGCTGTGAAGCGCGCCGAGACCGCCGAAGCGGAGGCCGCTCGGCTCCGCCGGTCGAACGCTGCACAGAAGGGCACGGACCTTGACGCGCTGCGGGACGAGATTCGCGCCGAGTTCACGGGGCAGCTCGTCCGCGCGGAGATTCGAGCGGCTGCCGCTGGTCGTCTCCGTGACCCGTCGGACGCTCTCGCCCTGGTCGACTCTGCCGGACTGGTGGGCGCCGGCGGGGACGTCGACCCCGCAGCGATCACGGGGGCGCTGGACGCGCTGTTGAAGGCAAAGCCGTACTTGGCTGCCGAGTCGGCTGGTGCGGCCCCGTGGGGCGACGTGGGGGCGGGGCAGCGCAGCGCGAGCGACGAGCCCGAGCCCGCTTCACCGCTTGACCGTCTGCGGCGCGCGTACGACGCGTAGCCCTTCCGCAGGAACGTTCCTGCAACCCATTCCGGGGACGCACCAGCTCGGTGCCGTCCCTTTTTTCATGCCCAAATCAGGGGGATTTCAAATGGCACTGACTCTTCCCGAGGCTGCCAAGCTTTCGACCGTGGATCTTCAGCGCGGCGTCATTGAGACGTTCGTTCAGGAATCCAGCATCCTGGACCGTATCCCGCTGCTGTCCATTGAGGGCAACGCGTACGCCTACAACGAGGAAGCCACTTTGCCCGGTGTGGCGTTCCGTGGCGTCAATGAGGCGTACACCGAGTCCACGGGCACGGTGAATCAGAAGTCCGAGACTCTTACGATCCTCGGTGGTGACGCCGACGTCGACCGGTTCATTGTCCAGACGCGCGGCAACCTGAACGACCAGCGGGCTATTCAGACCCGCATGAAGATCAAGGCAGCGTCGTACAAGTTCGCGGACACGTTCTTTAACGGTGACGTCGCTACGGATGCCAAGTCCTTTGATGGTCTCCGCAAGCGGCTTACTGGTGCGCAGGTGATCAGCGCGGGCACGAACGGGGCCCCGATCGTTGGTGCCGGTCCCGACGACTCGCACAAGTTCTTTGACCTCCTGGACCAGCTCGTTGCACAGGTTCCGGGGCTCACTGCGTCCACTGGTGCTCTGTACGCGAATCGGCAGGTGATTGCGAAGGTCCGCAGCGCTGCCCGCCGCATCGGCGGATTCGACATGGTCAAGGAAGCCCTTACCGGCAAGGTAGTGGCGACTTACAACGGAATCCCGATTCTTGACCCCGGGCAGAATGCAGCGGGGGCGGACATTGTTCCGCAGACGGAGACGCAGGGCACGGCAACGGACGCGTCCAGCATTTACGCGGTGCGCTTCGGCCAGTCCGAGGACGACCGGGCGGTTACCGGCCTCACCAATGGTGGGGTGATGGTGGACGACCTCGGGCAGCTCGAATCGAAGCCCGCTTACCGGACGCGCATTGAGTTCTACTGCGGTCTCGCCGTGTTCGGCGGTAAGGCTGCCGCACGCCTTAACGGCGTCCTCGCCAAGTAGCCGGAAGGGGTACGGAATTGCCGCCGCGTAAGCGTGCAGCAGCGTCCGCCCCGCAGATTCCGCACACGGATTCGTGTGCAGCCCCGGACCGTATCGAGAGCTTCCCGGTTCTTGATTCGGGCGGGGCTGCCCGGACCGTCACGCGGTGTCTGGCGTGCGGCGCTCAGACAGTCAAGTAAGAGGGGGGCCGACATGGTGTTGCCCCCACTCGCCACCGTGGACGACCTAGCCGCGTGGATGCAGTCGACGCCGGACGAGCTGCCCGGCTCGGCTGCCCTGGTGCTCGATACGGCGTCCGCCATCGTGCGGGCGGAAGCACGGCAGAGCTTCACCAGGGCGACGAGCACGGTCACGCTGTACCCGCGTGCGGGGTGGGCGGTGCTGCCACAGCGACCCGTGATCTCCGTACAAGGGGTCAAGGTCGATGGCAGCCCGCTCGCCCCGACCCGGTGGCAGCTCGTCCGGGACCGGGTGCGTGTTCGCCGGGACCAGGCCGTGACAGTCACCTACACCCATGGGTACGCGTCCGTTCCCGGCGACGTCCGGGCGGTGGTGCTCACCCTCGCCGCGCGGGTGCTGAACAACCCGACCGACTTGCGTCAAGAGTCGGTGGGGTCGGTGTCCGTGACCTACGCGGCCGAGACCATCGGGGCTTCCCTCGCCCCCGCGGACCGAGACCTACTCGGCCGGTACCGGAAGCGTGCTGCGGTGGTGGGGCTCCGGTGACCCTGCACTACGCGCAGACGGTGGTGATCCTCCGGGCGCCGGCCGTTGTCGACCGGTACGGCAACGAGACGAGCGTGAGGGATTGGACGAGGGCGACCAGGACGACCGTCCGCCGAGTGAGCGTCCAGCCCGACGCGTCGACCGAGGACACCGGGGACCGGCCCGTTGTCACTTCCGGGTGGCGACTGGTCACCCGCCGGGGCGTCGACGTCGACCTACTTCCGACGGACCGCGTGGTTGCCCTCGGGCGGGTCCTGGACGTTGACGGGGACGTGTCCCGCTGGACCCTCGGGCAACGGCACCACCACACCGAAGCACGGCTAAAGGAGGTGGAGGGGTGAGGTTCCGCCCGAACATGCAAGGCATCAACTCCCTTATGAAGACGCCCGAGATGGGTGCGGAAGTGCGGCGGGTGGCCGAGCGCATCGCGTCTGCGGCCGAGAGCGTCAAGGGGGGCGAGTTCAAGACCGATGCGGCCCTAGAGTCCCGCCGTTGGCGTGCTGCCGTGATCGGCAACTACGCGAAGCACAACGACCGCGAGGGCACCCGGGACGCGTTGCTACGGGGCATGGACGGTGCCGATTGAGCCGGCTGCCCCTGGTCGTCATGCCGGACGCCGTTGCGGTGGTGACGGGCTATCTCCGGGATGCCCTCGCGGCAGTCGGTGAACGGGTGCCCGTGGTGTCCCGCGTGCCGTCGACCCGTCCGGCCCGGTTCGTACGAGTGCGGCGGGTTGGCGGCACCCGGCAGACGGTTGTGTCGGACCGTCCCCGGCTCGACGTCCACGCGTGGGCTGCCACCGAGGGCGAAGCGTCCGACCTAGCCGAGCTGGTACGCGCGGTGCTCTCGCAAATGCCGGGGCAGCGCGGCGGCGTGACGGTCTACCGCGTGACCGAAGTAGGTGGCCCGATGTGGCTGCCCGACGACAAGACCGGCAGCCCGCGTTACGCGTTCGCGGTCGAAATCCACATGCGCGGGCGGGTGCTGGACACCCCGATGCCCGGCAACTGAATTCCCATTTCCTTTACTCCGAGGGGACACCTATGCCTCTTAACGCCAATGCTGTGCGCGTCGCCATTACCGGCGCTGCGTACGTTGCCAATCCAAAGTCAAAGCTGCCCGTGGACGCAACGACGCCATGGGATGCCGCTTTCACGGATATCGGATGGATCTCCGATGACGGCATTACGGAAGCCAACTCGGCAGACACGTCCGAAGTCAAGGGATGGCAGGGTGGCGCGACCGTCCGAAAGGTCATCAGCTCGTCCGAGATGACTTTTTCGTTCACGGCCATTGAGACCAGTAAGACGGTCCTGGAGCTGTACCACAAGGGTTCAAAGGTCGTGACGACGACCGGCAAGAGCGTGCTTGCGGTAAAGGCTCCGGGGCCGGACAAGCGCGTCTTTGGTTTCGACGTGATCGACGGCAACAGCCATATCCGCATCGTGATTCCGGACGGCGAAGTCACCGAGACCGGAGATATCACGTACAAGGGTGACGAAGCCATCGCGTATGAGCTGACCCTTACGGCGTATCCGGGGCCGGACGGTGTGGTTGCCATCAAGTACAGCGATGACCCCGCGTGGGGCACGACTCCCGCCGCCTAATCCCCTTTTTTGCCCTCTTGCAGGATCGTTCCTGCATGATCGTATGGAGAATTCATGGACAACGTCTTTGACCTCAATGTGTGGGTGAAGGAAGCGCGCCGAGAGCCTTTCCGGTTCGAGCTTTCCGATTACGTATTTGTCCTGCCCGCCGCTGCGTCGCTCGATAAGAAGATTCTTCGTTCGGTGAACCTCTCCGCGCCGAGCACGGGCGATATCGAAACCCTGCTTAAGGAGGGGCTTGCCGAACAGTGGCAGGCGTTCGATGCGCTGCCCCTTCCGCTCGGTGCACTCGGTGAGCTTTTCCGCCGGTGGCAGGCGCACGAGGGTGCCCCGGTGGGGGAATCGTCGGCCTCTTCCAACTCCTGAGTGAGCACGGAGAGGCGATAGAGGCCGACTTTCAGCGGTATTACCAGACGGATATCCGGGACGCTTTCACTCCCGGTACGGGGCTCACGTGGCGGCGGGTGCGGGCATTGCTCGTCTCGCTGCCTGCCGACTCGGCACTAGCCCGCTCGATGGGCGGGGAAGACGCGATATGGACGCTGGAGACACAGCTACTCGCGGGCATTCACGACCGGCTCGCCGAGGGGAATTGGCAGCGCGGTAACGCGGGGGCGAAGTCCCCGAGTCGTCGGCCCTCGCCGATTCCTCGCCCCGGTGTGGGTGCCGGCCGCATTGGCGGAACCGAGCGGGACCCGCAGGAAGTCGCCGCGTATCTCGCAGGACTTCAGCCGGCAACGGGGGTTGTAAATGGCCGTTGAAGTCGGCATGGGGTACGTGTCCGTGGTCCCCGAAGTACAGGGGTTCGCGGGCGAACTCGAAAGACAGGTAACGGGTCCTGCGGCATCTGCGGGGGCCGAGGGCGGGCAAGCAGCCGGCGAGGGCTTCACCGGGAAAATGGGTGGAGTCCTCAAGGGCGGATTGGCTGCCGTGGGCATTGCCGCAATGGCTGTCTTGGTCAAAGGCTTCGGTGACGCTCTCGCACAGAGCGGCATTGACGGCAAGATCCAAGCGACCCTTGGCAGCACTCCCGCGGAAGCCGCCCGCTACGGAAAGGCTGCCGGACAGCTCTACGCCCATGGCGTGACGGGCTCGGTGGAGGAAGCGGCGGCGGCAATCTCGGGCGTCATGCGCTCGGGCATTCTCCCGCCGGACGCCACCAACGCGCAGATTGAATCGATAACCGGACGGGTCTCTGACCTGTCCGATACTTTCGAGCTGGACCTAGCGCAGACCAGTAATGCGGTCGGGCAGATCCTGAAAAACGGTCTCGCGAAAGACGGCACGGAAGCGCTGGACATTCTCACTGCGGGAATGCAGCGTATGGGTCCGCGTGCCGACGACATGGCGGACACGTTTAACGAGTACAGCACGAAGTTTAGGGATCTTGGTCTTTCCGCTAAGGACGCCATGGGGCTCATGTCCCAAGGCTTGCAAGCGGGCGCGAGGGACACGGACACCGTTGCCGATGCCCTGAAGGAATTCCAGATCCGGGCAACCGACGGGTCTAAGGCAAGCGCCGAAGCGTACACAGCAATTGGACTCAATGCCGAGTCCATGACCAAGAAAATCGCAGGTGGCGGGGCTGGTGCCCGACAAGGGTTGCAGCAAGTCCTAGACGGCATCAAGGCCATTAAGGACCCTGCCGAAAGGAACGCTGCGGCAGTCGGTCTATTCGGCACCAAAGCCGAGGACCTTGGGCAAGCGCTTTTCGCACTGAATCCCGCTACTGCGGTTAAGGCTCTCGGTGATACCGCCGGGGCAGCCGGGCGGATGGGCGACGCCCTGCACAACAACGCGGGCGCAAAGGTAGAGCAGTTCAAACGCTCGCTGGAAGTCGGGCTAACGAATTTCATGGGCGGGACTGTCATTCCCGCTCTGACGTCTTTCGGCGGCTTCCTGTCGTCCACATTTGGACCCGCTCTAAGCGCCGGAAAGAACCTCGTAACGGGGTTCTTCGGGGTGTTCACGGGCGGGTCCGGCGGGGCTTCCATATCCGGGCTCGGACAGTCCCTAATGGGGCTGGTAACAACCGTTCGTGACGCCCTCGCGCCGAGCCTGTCCGGGCTGGTGCAGATATTCACGACGACCGTGCTGCCAGCTTTACAAGGCGTGTGGAACGTCGTTTCCACGCAACTCGCCCCGGCCCTTATGTCGCTGTGGTCGGCTATCTCTAGCTCGCTTTCGCCGATCCTTAGTGGGCTCGCGAGCATTTTCACGGAGTACGTGCTGCCCGCAGCAATGAAAGTCTACGCGGCGTTTGTCGAGAATGTGCAGCCGATCATTTCGGCTTTCGCCGAGTTCATCGGCACTCGGGTGGTTCCTGCTGTCCAGCTTATAGGCGGGAAACTCGCCGAGCTGGTCCAGAAAGCGCAGCCCGTCATCTCGGTCGTGACGTCTATCATCTCGTGGGTCGGCCAGTTGGCGGCCAAGATCCTCGGGGCCGTCATCCCGGTAATCGTGGATCTGGCGGGGCCCATCTTTTCGGGTTTGATCTCGGCTCTCGGTACCGTGATCGGCTGGATAGGCGACGCTATCGGTTGGGTGGTGAAAATCGGTTCGTCGTTTGGCGACGCTCTGAAGTGGGTCAAGGATTTCGGAAAGCAAGCCCTCGTAAAACTGGCAGAATTCATACTCTGGCTGCAAGGGCTCCCGAAGAAACTCCTTTCGGCACTAGGCGACTTCGGCAGTCTCCTGGTCGATAAGGGGAAAGACCTCGTACGCGGGCTCTGGGAGGGTGTGAAAGCGCTCGGAAAATGGCTCGCCGGGAAACTGCTCGGGTGGGCAAAAGACATTATCCCCGGGCCGATCGCTAAGGCGCTCGGAATCAACTCCCCGTCGCGTCTCATGCGTGATGAGATCGGCCGGTGGATTCCACCCGGCATCATCGAAGGTATTGACGCCGAACAGCACGCTCTAGACGCGCGCCTTAAAGCCATGGTGACGATTCCGAAGGTGCCCGCTGTCAGCACGCCTAAGCCCCTGTTGTCGAGAGCTAACGACGCACGGCAAGAGGCATTCGAAAACTACTTGCGCGAAATCCGCGCGGCTGCCGTGCCGGATGTGGTCGTCAAGATCGGCAGTGAGGAGATAGCCCGCGCGGTGGTGCAGGGTAATCGCGTATTGGGAAGGAGGTAAGGGTATGTGGATTGGTCGTCCTGGTGCGCTCCGGGAAATCACGGATGGGGCTAAGTCATTCGACCGTTCACCGGACCTAGGGGTTAGCGAGTTCCGCGCGCTGGAAGGGGGCGTCACCACGTGGGTGCCGCCCGTGCGTCCTCGCCGGCTCAAACTCCAGTGGGAGGCAATGCAACGCGCGGACGTCGCCCACCTGGACCGGCTTGTTGAACGGGTGGACGGAATCGGGCCCATAGTGGTCTTGGACCCGCTCTCGGGCAACATGCTCGCCCCCGCACAGGCGGCCGGACTAATGGCCGACGGTGTAGCGCAATGGTCTTTCGATCAGCGATACGGGGAAGTCTTGCGGATGGCTAGCGGCTCGGTCATTTTCACTGCAAAACCTCCTGCCGGGGAGTCTGTCGAATTGGTGTGGGTATGGCACACACGGGTTGCCCGGTTCCCGGTGCATGCCGGGGTGCCTATCACGTGGTGGCCGTACTCTCTGCTGATTTCTTACACCGATGGCATATACCTCACGTGGTACGACAGCGCCAATAAGGTTGTCGCTACGTCACGCGGGAATCCCGGGGTTCCCCTGGAAGCGGTGGCACCCTCGGGGGCTGTCTCTGTGCAGCCCTCAGTACGACTAAAGGAAGGCAGCTATTACATCAGTGGGGCGGTGCTCGCATTGGGATACCGGGCAGCGCAGTTGATTGCGGGAGACCGGCCAACGGGCGACGGGTGCGGCCCGTACAGCATCACGGGCTACTCGCACTCGGCCACGTCCGGTGACGGGGCTTACCGGGATATCGGCCTGGAACTGGTGGCGGTGACCCCGTGAAGGAAGCAACTGCCGTACAGGTGAATGCACTTGGGGCGAGCGAACGGCAACCCGCACACGCCACCCGGCTCGGTGGGCAGGACGTTACTGCACAGGTGGAATCGTGGTCGCTGGATCAGAGTTACGGGACCGATCTGCCGGACGCCATGCGTGCTTACAGCGGGGTGTCGAGTGCCCAACTCGGGCTGTCCCTGGTGGGCGCCGGCGGACAGTCGGCCCCCGCGCTGTACGGGCCATGGGCTCCGCGAGCAACGAGTGACGTGACCCGCCCCGGACAGTCCGTGACACACGGGTGGGGAGTCGGTAGCCCGCTTCCGGCATTCCGCGGTTCGCTCCGTTCCCGCTCTGCTGAGTCCGGGGGCGACTTGGTCCAGCTCTCCGCGCTCGACGGTGCGGAGCGTCTGCGGATGCCCGCACGCGTGCCACGGCCCGAGGGGGCGCTACGCGGGTGGGGGACGTCGTGGGCGGCTTCCCCGGAATGGGTGGTTGACCACCTGCTACGGAATGCGGGCATCTATACATGCCCACCACCCCGCCCGGACAGCGCGCTGTACGTGTCACTGCACGGTGGCATTGCCGCGAATATCGGCTATCTCGAAACAACGTCTGGCGGGTGGGGCGAGTGGTACAAGGCCGGGGCACCCTTTGAGTGTGCTGCCGAGGGCGGGTGGGGAACTCCCTATCAGGCCACCTACGTGCCCGAGAGCATGCCTCTCTTCGGTCGCACCGCCGGTCTGTGGTTCGAGTTTTGGGCGGTCAACAAACCGCCACATGGGGACTCGACAGTTGAGATTCAATCGTCTTGGTCGCTGGTGGAAGGGCGATTCAACTACCTCACGCTTACCGCCAACTTTACAAAGGGCACCCTCACCGCATCTTGTGGGGCGGACCCGGACCCAACAAAAAACCCGTCTCTGACGTGGACTTGGGCGTCAATGTCGACCGTGGACCGGCCCATGCATGTGGGCTGGTGGGTACGTAGTGCCGCGCGGCTCACGATCACACCCGTTGTCACGCTGGGAAGTGGTGACCCGTTCACATTCAATGACGGGTTTCTCGATGCCCCGACGATGACGCATTCCGCCGTGACCAAAGTACGGTTCGGGCTCAACAATGCGCACGCGGAATGCTTTCAGATGTCCACTCCTCCGACCCGCCCTACGACAACGGCAGAGATCACGCAGCGGGGGACATGGCAGCGAACGGCTGCACTGACACGTCCCGCATTCGCTCTTCGCACTCTCCCCGCTGTTAAGGGGAGCGCATGGGACGTCATCACGGAGATTGCTCGGGCCACGCTGTCCACCGCCGAGTTCCTGCCGAACGGCCAATTTCGGTGGAACAGCTACGCACGGTGGGCGACCACACCGGCTACCGCAGGAGTCACGGTGACGTCTGCCCGGGAACTCGGCTCGCTCACGCTTACTGAGGAAATCGACGCGTGCCGCAATGCGGTTACCGTCACCGTGGCGGATTGGTCCAGCGTCCGGGCATCCGGGCTGGAGAATCTGACAGACAGTCCGGCAGTTACGGCCATTGCAGCGGGAACAACTCTGGTGCGCACCATCCCAATTCAGGAGACAGCCGCAGACCCGCGCACCCCGCAGTGTCTCCAGACCGGGGCCCCCGTGACCACGCCTGACCGGGTCATCATCCGGGCCGGTGCGGCAGCTACCACGGACCTTGACCCGCGCAGTGTCGAAACGTCCATGCGGCGCGAGGGCGGGCTACTGACGCTCTCGCTGCGGAACCGGGGAACCGCCACGGTGTATTACCACGGGGCGATTCTCTCGACCATCAAGGCAGACCGAGAACCCGCCCCGTACCGGGCTTCCGCCGTTCATGCGGACAGCCAACGGGCTTATGGGGTACAGGAATACGAGCACGATGTTCGCGGGTGGGTGCAGACTCTTACTGCCGCGCAGACCCTCGCGAACGCACTACGGGATGCAGGGGCTTACCCAATTCCGTTGCTGCAATCAGTTGAGATCCTGCCCGACCCGCGCATTGAGCTAGGCGACGTGGTGCGGGTCCGGGATACCACGGGTGCCCAACTCGACACCCTTGCATGGGTGATCGGTATTAAGGCGTCGGGCAGCTCGGGACGCATCACACAGACACTCACGCTGCGCGGGACCAAAGCAAACGGGGCCCCTACGGACACGGGGTTGTCACCAGACCCACCCGTTGACCCCACAGCGGCCCCGCCCGCATAAGGAGGGGGATTCATGGGGGACGAGACTCCCGACCCGCTAGGGGTCCACATAGGGATTCGTGAGATTTACCGCGAGGTGATCGGTACCCGCGAGGACGTGCGCGCACTTGCACAGCAAGGGGAGAACGTGGACGACACGCTAGAGGATCACGAGACCCGCATTCGGGGTCTTGAGTCGGAGCGCGGGAAGTTCGTTCTTCCTGTCGCGCTGATTACCGGCGTGGCGACGGTAGTTGCTGCCGGTCTCACGGTGGTGAAGCTCGCCGGCCAGTAGCACCAGGACGACACACCAGCCCCGTTCGGGCTTACCGGGCGGGGCTTTTTCATGCCCAAAACAAGGGGGAAACTATGGGGACCGTAGACGCAATGATCAGCGCCGCAACGGCGTCACTCGGATACAAGGAAGGACGGAACAATGACACGTCGTTCGGCCGGTGGTACGGGCTGAACTTCAACCCATGGTGCGACATGGCCGTAAGCAAGTGGGCGGCAGACAGCGGGAATGCGTCCGTGGTCGGACACTTCGCCTACTGCCCGAGCCATGTGAACTTTTTCAAGGCTCTCGGTCGGTGGCATGGCCGAACGGCAGCCGCGCGACGTGGGGACGTCGTGTTCTTCAGTTGGGACGGGGGTCCCGTTGCTGATCATGTTGGGCTTGTCACCGAGGACTCTGCGGGACCGAACACGCCCGTCCGCACCATTGAGGGCAACACCAGCGCGAGCAACGCGGGCAGTCAGTCCAACGGTGACGGGGTCTACCGCCGGACCAGGACGCGAAGCGTGGTTCTTGGGTTCGGACGTCCCGCGTACAGCGCGCCGAGCGGCATTGCGCCGTTCCCGGGTGCCGAGTTCTTCCGGTCCTCGCCCCGCTCTCCGCTGATCACTGCCATGGGCCGGCGGCTCGTTGCCGAGGGCTGTTCCGCGTACGTCACCGGCCCGGGGCCGCAGTGGTCGGACGCCGACCGGCAGAGCTACGCGAAGTGGCAGCGCAAGCAGGGCTTTACCGGTGTGGACGCCGACGGGTGGCCCGGCAAGAGCACGTGGGACGCACTTCGCGTGCCCCGTTCCTGACCACGTTCCGTGACGGTCGACCCGTTCCGCGGGGACCAGCTCGGAACTGCAAATCCAATCCGTTCACAGACAGCAATCACAAAGGGGAATCCCATGTCGTTCATCAAGTCGCACCCTGCCCGCATCTATGCCGTCCTGGTCGCCGCTCTCGCCCTGGTCGTCCACTACGTCCCCGAGCTGCCGTCCGCGCTGATCCTCGGACTCGCTGCCGCTGTGCTCGGCACGGGTGAGGCTGTCCAGCGCACCGAGGACCGCAAGACCACTGCGGCCGGTGGCGACTCGGGCGCCGGCGCGTGACCTACCGCCACATCGCGCTTATGGGCCGTGCGGGCTCGGGGAAGGACACCGTTGCCCGCCGGCTCGTTGAGCGTTTCCAGTTCACCCCGGTTGCCGTTGCGGACCCGCTCCGGGAAACCGCTCTGCGGCTTGACCCGATTATCGGGGCCGAGAGCACCCCGCTCGGGGCGTTGCCGATCCGGCTGTCTGATCTCATCCGCCGGTACGGGTGGGACCGGGCGAAGCGGGAGTACCCGGAAGTGCGCCGGACCCTGCAACGGTTCGGGGAAGCGATCCGCACAGACGACCCGGATTACTGGCTTCGCATGACGCTGGACAAGATCGGTACGGCCGACCGGTGGGGGCTTCCCGTGGTCATTACCGATGTACGGCATCCCAACGAAGCCGACTCGCTGCGGTGCGCCGGCGCGCTCATGGTCCGCATTGACCGCCCCGGCACCGAGCACCAGCCGACGAGCCCGGACGCGCGGCAGCACATCAGCGAGACCGCTCTAGCCGACTATCCGGCGGACGCCGTACTCAGCAACGCGGGAACCCTCGCCGAGCTGCACCAGCTTACGGACCGTCTCGCCGTACGCCGCTGAAAAATACCTATCAATTCCACCGAGGGGACACCTATGCCCACAGCCGTGCGAACTATCAAGCGCGGGGGTTCACGGTTCTACGTGGACCCTGTCAACGCCGAGAAGCTGCCCGGTGTAACCAGCGTCGTCGGGATGCTACCGAAGCCGTTTCTTGTCTATTGGGCAGCACGCCTTACCGCTGAAACAGCGGTGCAGAATCTCGACGCCGTACGCTCGATTGCCGAGCGGGACGCAGAGGGGGCGGTCGACTATCTGCGTCACGCGCATTCCCGCTATACGAAGCTGCGCGCGGGTATCGGTTCGGACGCACACGATCTCTTTGAACGTATGATCCGGGGTGAGGCAATCGGCCGTGTGCACCCGGACCTAGAGCCGTACCGCGCCGGCTTCGCAGAATTCCTTGACGCTGTCCGCCCCGAGCTGGTGAGCGCGGAGGATATCGCGTGGTCCGATGAGCACCAGTACGCGGGCAGCTTTGACGCCATTCTCCGGGTCCGGCTCAGTGAGGACGGTACGCCCGACCACGAAAACGGCGAGTGGCACACGCTCATAGTCGACTGGAAGACTTCCAAGTCTGCATATCCGGACGTGGCGTTGCAGATGAGCGCTTACGCCAATGCGGACCGGATGATTTCCCCGGACGGGACGAGCGAGCCCATGCCCGAGCTTGACGGCGCTGCCGTCCTCCATATCACCCCGGAAGGCTGGACGTTCAAGCCCGTTCGCGTCGACCGCGAAGTTTTCGACGTGTTCTTGACGCTGCGTCGCATCTTTGAGTGGGACCGGGGGCTGAGTAAGACCGTGTTCGGGCGGGCTATCGCAAAGAGTGTGGGACGGCTTGTGACGGGGACGCAGCGCCGAGCCTGACAACGAGCACCAGGACAAGCAGGGCGGGTCACAAATGGCTCGCCCTTTTTCATGCCCAAAACCAGGGGGACTAATGGCAATTCGTATCTTTGAGACCGACCCGGACGCTATGCCGCGCGGCACGTTCTCAGATGACACCGTGGGCCGCTTCCACTCGGGCCGACAGGTCAACGGGATTCCGGAATCGCTTGCCACGTGGCGGGTGTCGACCGGGGACCCGGACGTTGCCGCCGTAGTCGCACAGCTTTTGGGCGGGCAGCCGGAAGAGACTGACAGCACGTCTGAGAATTTCATCGAGATTCTGACCGGTGCCGAGCGCGTCAAGATTGTGCTTGCGGACGCTTCCGCGGTGACGTCTGACATGAAGCTGTGGAACGGGTCGGCGCTTATCCATCACTGTGACGGAGTCGAATACCTGTCGCCGGACGAGGACCGGGGTAAGGCGTGCGGCTGCCCCGCTCTTATGGAGGACCGTAAGGCGGCGGCAAAGTCCAAGCGGGGGCCGTCGCCGAGTATCAGCGTGACGTTCCGGCTTGCCGATAGCTACGATCTTGGCCTTTTCCGTTTCCAGACTGGCAGTTGGAAGCTGGCGGAAGTGCTTCACGAGATTGAAAACGCTCTCGACCGGGTGGGCGGGGAAGCCCTCGCCGAGCTGTCGCTAGAGCTGGTGGAATACACCACTAAGAAGGGGCGGGACGTGAGCTATCGCAAGCCCACAATTCGCGTTCTCAAGTCCTGGTCTGACGCTGCCGCCGAGTGACCGACTACCAGCATCTAACGAGCATCGGGGGAACGAATGGGTAAGCGGGGCGTGGTTACGGACTACGCGGGCGAGGAACTTTACCGAGGGGACCTAGTGGCCTATGCCGCCCGACAGGGCAACCGGGTGAGGCTCGCGGACGCCATTGTTGACCGGGTAACTACGCGGCTTGTCGACGGGCGCCTACGGCCCATGCTGCGTATCCAGCCGACCGGCACCGAGTCCGGATTCACGAAGCGCAAGAGTCTGCGTAAGGAGTGGATCAGCTCGGAACACGTGCGGCTCGTCATCCCGGACGTGACGGGCGAGCGCGACCAGTAAGACACACGGAAGGGCCGGACGAACCCCACAGTGGAGCCGTCCGGCCCTTCCGCCGTTTTCAGGGGGACGGAATGAAACTTCGGATAACTCCCCACAGCGCACCCCCGCTTTGGGACATACGGCAGCTCGGGGCCGGGGACGTTGTGGTGTTGGTCGACGGATACGAGCAACGGCCGGATTGGGTGCGGTACGCGCATGCCATGTCCATAGCGATACGGCGCGGAGTCGATATAGAGCGAGTACGGGGGAACAGTGGCGAATCCGAATAAGGCACGCGGGACGGCATGGGAAAGCTCGGTGCGGAACTTCCTTAACGGGTCCCTCGGGCTGGTGGACGAGACAGGGAGGTTCCTTGACCCGTGGAACCCCCGGAACGTCCGTCGACCCGCGCAGGAGGGATGGGCGGACGTAGGTGACGTGCACGCGCCCCCGTTCGTCATCGAGGCGAAGGACGTGCGCGCGCCGGCCGTTCCGACGTGGCTTCGGCAAGCACGGGTGGAAGCACGTCACGCCGGCTTCCCGTTCGGTGTCGTCGTCCACAAGTCGCGCGGGCTCGGTGCCGGGGCGGGGCGTGTGCACTTTGACGTACGTACGTGGACCCGGACACGTACAGCCCTCGGGCTGCCAACTCGGGCCATGTTCGAGCGGTACGGCTTCGCGGCTTCGCTGCGGGGTCTCGACACGGGCCGGTGGTACCTGACAACGACCGTCGACCAGTTCGCGCGCATCCTCGCGGACATGCACCGGGCGGGGGTGCCGCGTGCTGTTCGCTGATCTGCTCGCACGCTTCGGCACTGTCGACGAGCACCAGGACGGCGGGTATTCGGCACGCTGTCCCGCCCACCAGGACTCGCGGCCGTCACTACGGATATGGCGGGGCGAGGACAACAAGGTACGGATGACGTGCCGTGCCGGTTGCCGTACCGAGGACGTCATTAAGGCCGTTGGGTTGGGCTGGTCGGCACTTTTCGACGTCACCGGCCCCGGTGCCACCGTTACCGCGGAACGGCCCGAGCTGGTGTCCGTGGGGCAGGTGGCTGCCCTTGCCGCGTACGTCGACCGCACGTCGCTCGCCCTCGCCGACTACTCCGACGAGTGGGCAGAGCGGGCACGGCAGTACCTCACCGACCGGTTCGGACTCAACTTTGAAGCGGCTGCCGAACTCGGAATCGGCGTCGACCAGGGCGACCAGGGCGAGGACTTCCCCCACCTCTCGCGGGGCTTCCGGGCACACCCTCGCTTGACCGTCCCCCTGCACGGATTCGACGGTGTGGCCCGAGGGCTACAGGGGCGGGACCTTTCCGGGGCTTGCCCGGCACGGTGGCTGTCCCTCGCCAACCCGAAGGGGCTCCGCTGGTCTCCGTACGGCGTTTTCGTGGGCGCCGGCGGATACGGCACGGTCCTAGTCACCGAGGGGCCGGGAGACGCGCTCACAGCGGTTGCGTGCGGCTACGACGCCGTAGCGATTCGCGGTGCTTCCCTCGCCAACTCGCCCGAGCTGGTTGCCGAACTCGCGGCCGGCCTCGCCGGACGGCTCGTCATCCTTGCCGGGGACAACGACACCGCCGGGCAAGGGTTCACGGCGAAGCTCGCGGCCGGTCTCGCCGAGCACGGCGTAACCACGCTGCGGCTCCATATCCCCTTTGACGGGGACGACTTGACTGATTGGCGCGAGCGGAATCCCGAGGGGTTCGCGGACGAGCTGCACCGCGCGGTACGCACTGCCCGCCCCGTACAGGACTCTGCGGACGCCGTGGCCGAAGCCCGGTCCGCCGAGCTTGCCGAGCGCACGGGAGCCGAGTCGGTCACGCGCGACCAGGGCGCGGAAGCCGCCGAAATCCTGGCTCGGCTTGTGGGGCAGCTCGGTGAGAGTGACGCCATGAACGCGCACGCTCTCACGGCATGGTGCGGGGGCCGCATCCGCTACGCGGCCGGCCTCGGGTATTTCACGTGGGACGGCTCGGTGTGGGTGCGCTCGGACACCCGCGTACGGCAGGAAATCCACCGTATGGGGGCCGCTCTCGTCCTCGCCGGCCAGACCCAAGCGGCGAGGGGCTTCACCATGTCCAGCCGCATTGACGCACTCATGAAGGAACTCAAGTCGGTTCCCTCGGTGCTGGTCGACGCTGCCGATTTCGACAACCGCCCCGATCTTTTGGCGTTCGCGAACGGCACGGTGGATCTGCGTACCGGCCGTATCCGCCCACACGACATGCGCGACCTACTGACGTACGCGCTCGATATCGACTACAACTCCGGTGCCACGTGCCCCCGTTGGGAATCGTTCCTCTCCGAAGTGTTCCCCGCCATGCCGTCCATGCCCGCGTACATGCAACGCATGATCGGCTACGGCATCACCGGGCACGCCACAGAACAGAGCTTTTGCGTTCTGTGGGGAAAGGGGGCAAACGGGAAATCGGTCCTGGTCGACACCCTTACTCACGTCTTCCGGGCAATCTCGCGCACAACAGCTTTCAGCACGTTTGAGGAACGTCGGAGCGGGGGCATTCCGAACGATATTGCGGCGTTGCGTGGCGCTCGGCTTGTCATGGGTTCCGAGGGCGAATCCGGTAAGGCCATGTCCGAGGCCATTCTAAAGCGGGTCACGGGGACAGACATGATCAACGCCCGATATCTGCATAGAGAGTTCTTTGAGTTCAAACCTTCCTTTCTTCTGTTGCTTGCCACTAACCACAAGCCGAAGTTTAAGAGCCAGGATGAGGGGCTTTGGCGGCGCGTCAAGTTGCTGCCATTTCAACGCTACTTCGCACCCCATGAACGCGACCACCACCTAGACAAGCGGCTACTTGCCGAAGCCGAGGGCATTGCCGCATGGGCCGTACGCGGGGCAGTCGAGTGGTATCGGAGCGGGCTACAGGACCCGTCGGAAATCACCGGGGCAAGCGCTGAATACCGGCAGACCAGCGACCAGCTTGCGGGCTTCTTTCCCGGTGTCCTGGACCGGGCCGACGAGTCACGCGTGATGCCCGGTACCGATGCGTTCAATTCGTATCTGGAGTGGGCCGAGGACGAGAACCTACCGCAGCGGGAACGATGGACCCGCCGAACCTTTTACGACGCTATGGAAGAACGAGGAATAGGGCGGAAGAAGACTAAGACTGGCATTGCCCTGGTCGGGCTTCGCTACGCCAACGAGAGCCCGGACGTTGCCGGGCCCGGCATCTTCGCCAACTGACCAGACACACATACGCGGGTCGTCCACCTCACCGGGTGGGCGGCCCGTTTTGCTGTAGGGGGAGCATTGAGAGAGTTCCGGCATGACATAGCCGGCGACCGGGTCACCGTGCACGTACCCGAGACCGCCGAGGATTTGGACCGGTTCCGCGAATGGCTGGACCGAGCCCGCGAGCGCGGACCTATCGCCGTGGACACCGAAACGACCGGGCTCGATATCTACCGGCCCGGCTACCGGCTCCGCACGGTCCAGCTCGGGGACGCACACGACGCATGGGTGTTGCTGTACGAACGCGGGGGCGAGCACGCACAGCACGCCCGGGAAGCACTGCAATGCTGCGGGCACGTGCTCATCCACAACGCCAATTTCGATTGGCTCGTCTTGGACGAGCACGCTGGCACCCCGTTGGAATCCCTCGCCCCGCGGACCGTCGACACCCGCATACTCGCCACCCTCATTGACCCCCGGCAGCAATCCGAGGGCGGGATAGGGACGGGCCTAAAGCCTCTTTCGGCACGGTGGGTAGACCCGACAGCCCCGGACACCCAAGCGGGGCTGCAAAGCGTCTTCAGAGCGCACGGACTGACGAAAGAGACCGGGTGGGCGGGCATTCCGCTCATGGATCCAACTTTCCTGCTGTACGCAGGACTTGACGTCATTCTCACGGCTCGGCTCGAACCTGTCCTACGGCGCGAACACAGCCGACTCGGCATCCGCCCCGAGCTGGTGCAGTACGAGCACGAGATAGCCCGCATATGCGCCGTGATGCAGCGGCGGGGACTACTCGTTGACCAGGAATACGCCGAACCGCTCGCGCGTCGTCTCGCCGAGGAAGCCGAGCGGTACCGCGCGATGGCAGCCCGATACGGCGTGACCAAAGTCGGCAGCTCGGCACAAGTCGCCGAAGCCCTCGCCGGCATGGGCGAGACGCTTACCGAGCGCACCAAATCCGGGGCACTCCAGACCGACAAAGCCGTATTGCTGCCGCTCGCTGACCTTGACCGGGATTGGCAGCGCATCGGAGCCCGAGAGCCCAACCCGCTCGCGAACGCCGTGCTAAGAGCCAAGCGCGCAAAGAAGTGGGGCGAGGACTACGCCCAAGGGTTCATGAGCAAGCTCGATGCCCACGGTCGGATACACCCGGCCATCGCGCCACTCGCGGCGCGCACGGGCCGGATGAGTGTCACGGACGGGCTCCACCAGCTTCCGTCATCGGATCACGTCGTTCGCCGCGCGATCCTCGCCGAGCCCGGACACGTCAAGGTCAGCACCGACTTTGTGGCCGTGGAACTCCGGGTCCTGGCAGCCCTCGCCCACGTCCGCCGGATGCGGGAAGCCATCGCGGCCGGCGAGGACTTGCACGCGTTCACGGCGCGCATGGTGTGGGGCCCAGACTTCACCCCGCGCCACCGCAAGGTCAGTAAAGGGATTTCGTTCGGAAAGGTTTACGGAGGCGGGCTGGACGTAATCGTCAGGCAGACCGGGGCCCCTGAAGCCGAAGTTCGGTCGGCCCTCGCCGCGTACGACCGGGTGTATCCGGAGATCAAACGGGCGGCTTCCCGATGGCAGCGACAGGCAGTCGCGAACGGCATGGTCTACGTCTCCCCGGTCGGGCGCCGGCTGCCACTCGACCGAGACCGCACGTACGCCGTGACCAACTACGCCTGCCAGTCGACCGCGAGGGACGTCCTCGGGCAAGCCCTTCTGAACATGGAAGCGGCGGGACTACTCGAATACATGCGGCTGCCGATCCATGACGAAATCCTCATGTCCGTACCGGCCGAGGACGCTGCCGACGTGGCCCGGGAGACAGAGCGGTGCATGACGTTCCCCCTGTTCGGGGTGCCCATCGCAGCGGAAGCCGAAGTAGGGGGCCGGTCGTGGGGGTCCCTGTACGGGGCCGACTACTGAGACCGCAGAAGGTTGTACGGGGAACGGTTCCAATATGCACATGATGCGGCATTACACATTCCGATTCCACTACTGCGAGTAGATCATTCGCATTTGTGGGTCACTCAGAATCACATTTGATAACGGGCGGGTTTCGCTCCCGAGACCTAGCCCACTCATGCCCACGTATGCCCCTTTGATGGCTGTTGTTGCCGTGGTGTCCGAGTTCTAAATTCGGTGCCACGCAGCGACAGGGGCAAGCGCAAGCCCCGTCCTGCTAATCCGGGACGGGGCATTTTGCGTCGTCAAGCACGAGCACGGAGCACCCATGAAAAGCCTTACGCCCGAGCTGATCGCCGCAGCGAAAGACAATGACCTCGCCGCAGTGTCCGCGCTCATAGCCGCAACAGAGCCGCTGATAGTCAGCCGCGCCATGTATTACGCCACCACTAAAGGCGCAACCGACTATGACCTGACGGATGACCTTGCACAAGTTGGGCGCGTTCATCTGTGGCAGTCGCTGTCTGAATTCCAAGGAACCGGACGGGGTGAGTTTATCAATTACGTCGGGAGGGTGCTGCAAACGGCAATGACACGGCATAGGCGCGAGGTGGCTTACCAGGGGGTGAGTGCAAGTACCGCCAAGGATTTTGAACGCGCGGTAGAGCTCGCCGGGGGAGACCCTTACGAGGCTGTCAGAATAGCCACAACGGACGCCATGGGAACTCGTGTCATGACCCGTGAACGGGCGTACGCGGCGCTTACTTCCTGGCTCGGTGTCGACTCTCTGGAGCGCCCGATAATGCACGAGTCGAACGAAATGAAGGAAGTCACCCTAAGAGACGTCATCTCTGCCAAGTCTGGTATACCGGCTGATCTGCTTGACTCGCGCGACTACGAATCCACCAGGCGTAGGACCGTGCACGAGAGAGTGCACCACGCATTGGGTGAATTGAGCGAAAGGCAGCGTCACGTACTCAAGGCCGACCACGGCATTACACCGGTCGGATTCTATGGGGACGTCCCGGATGCGGAACTCGCAGACGATATGGGAGTGACGCCCTATCAGGTCAAGCAAGCCCGCGTTAAGGGAAGATCGCGTTTCGCGGCCCTGTACCTTGCGGGGTCGGAAGCAGCGGGGGCGACCGCATGACCACGTGGCCCGCCCGCGAGGGGGGCACCATCGAAATTACGCGGACCGGCCCCCTGCTGGACATTCGTGTGCGGGACGGCTCGGGGCGCACCATAGCCACTGTGACCCGCCGCGCCGGCGAGAGACTGCCGAAGCCAGTACCCCACCCCCGATAGAGCAATCACCCCCGCCCACCCGGACGGGGGCTTTGCCCTTTGCGCTACTCGGCCAAGCGGCGCAACTCGGTGCCTTCCTTGGACACGTACCACACACCGAGTTGCATTTCTGAACGCGCCCCGGTGAGGTTAAACCACTTCTGCCGGTCGCCGTGGATCGTTGACAGGCTTACCCCGTTGTTGTGGGCAATCGTTTTCAGGGGCACGCGCTCCCACATGCCCTTGATCACTTGCCACATGCGGGGCGTTATTTCGTCTCCAGCTACCGCAGGGGCTTCGCCTACCCATGGGGTAGCGCGCTCCCATTGCTGGTCATAGATCCGACACAAGAGTGCGACCAGCGAGGGGTCTGTGATCATCAGTGCCGGTTGGTTGTCTTCCTCATCCGGCACGGCGTAATCCAGAACGAACACCACCTTACTGTCAAGGATGATGATGCGTTCAAAAGGGTAGCTTGTCGTCCGGACTTCGGCCCCGTGGGCGGATACTTCCGCTACGTAGGCTCTCTCGATTGCGCGAGTCCTCGCGCTCTCGGGGTAGATCGTGCGCTGTTTGATTCCTCGTTCCAGTGAGGCAATGTCGCGCGCTGTGGCGGGCTCGATTACCTCTTTCCGGCGCTCGTTGATCTGAGACGAGTAGTGGTGGGACGTGCTGACGCTGGTAGCCCTCTGGATTGCCGCATTTACGGCTGCCTTGTTCGCGAGCCTTTCGACTCCCGTTATGCCCCGGAAGCTGAATGGGTTCTCGAAAGCGGCTATCAAGTCTGACATTCCCCGTGCCCGTTTCAAGGCTTCCTCTATCCGCGCGTACTCCTGCTGTAGGTAGGTGCGCTCCGCGTGACGCAGATGGGTAACCCCGTACAGGCCGGTGATCGGGTCCCGCGAGGACAGACGCAGCGGCACCAGCTCGTCCAGCCCCGGTGTGCCCTCGGGTGCTAGATACCCCTGCCGAAGCTCTGCGAGTAGGGCACTCGCGACGGGCGAGAGTGTCGGGTTCGGGTTGGTTCCTGCGTCGTCGTCCTTCTCATTCATCATTGCCCCTTGCAAATCTCGTACTTGAAGATCCTGTGGCCGAGTCTCCTTGATCCCTTCACAGAGTGCGGGGCATCGTACTGAGAGTCACCCCGCAACCAACTGGCCTACAGCGGAAGGGGGGTGATGCGCCACGCCTTTAAAGGGGTCCGGTCTGCGACTACGTCATGAACGGGTTCACGTGGCGCGACGTCATCGGGTTCACAACGCGTGAACTCAACGTGAGGAAAGGTGAGTTGAACAGTGAAGCAAGCAAAGATCATCGCGAGAGTTGCCGTTGCGGTCGCGGGGGCGGCAATGGTTGCCCTCGGAAACACGGTGCCGGCTGCCGCTGACACCCCCACCAGCCCCACCACAGCCACGGTCGTTGTCCGCCCGGTGCCGCAGAGCCCGGTCGTGAACAACGACACCGGTTGGGGCTAGAGCTAGGCACATAAGGGTTGGGCGGTAGCGGGGAGTTGCCGCCCAACCCTCCCAAGTGGGGGGCAACACGAGAGTGGTTCCGAACGTGCTCTACAAGATCGAGATTTACGCACCAGCGCGGGAAGGCGGGTGGGTGTGGCGCACTGCCGGCCCCCGCTACCCGGACACCCCCGACGTGCTCACGTCCGAGGGGCAGTTACTTCGGGCGCTGCACACCTACACCGCCATGTCGGCCCGATTGCTGGCACCGAGCGTTCCGCGGTTCCGGATGACGGTCCGCACGCTCGTCACGCGTGAGCTGGTCGGCCTGTACGAGTGGGAGCGCTCCACCGAGACCGGTCGGCTGGTCCCCGCGCACACGCCGTTCGTTCACTGGCCCGAGCTGGTGTCCGTCGCCGCGTGACGAGCTGCACCAGGACGACGAGAGACCCCGTCACCCGAGGACGTAAGAGGGTGACGGGGTCTCTGGGCGTGCTGTCAAGTCCCGCCGGGTAGTGCCCCCGATACCCGCCCGCTCGGGCGTACCGTGGACGTGACGGAAGGAGACACCATGGCAAGTGCGCTCGCTCAAAACGTCCGCAAGTACCGTCGGGCAACGGGCTTTAGCCAAGAACGGCTAGCCGAGGAATCTGGCCTTTCCATCGGCACCATCCGGAAGATCGAACAAGGCGGGGACGTGCGCACGGATACGTTGCACACCCTCGCGCGTGCTCTAGGGGTACAGACGAGTGCGTTGTTCGCGACTGCCGCCCCCGAACCGGTTGTAGGTGATGAAGGGAATCGGCGCTACCTGGTGGAGCTGCGGAAGGCTCTGATGCCCCCGGTTGGGCTGGACGCACCCGTTGCGGCACTTGGGCAGCCCACGGACTTGGACGAGCTGCACAGCCGTATTGCCGACTGCCATACGCTCTATTGGGCCGACCGGTACGACTCTGTTGCGCGCAAGTTGCCCGGTCTGTTGCGTGAGTCAGAAGTAACAGCGGCCAACGCCGAGGGGGACGACGACCGACGTTCAGCCGAGACCGCACGCACGCATTCGCTCTTGCTGGCAGGCAAGTACCTCACTCAGGTGAGGCAGTACAACTTGGCTTATCACTCCCTCGCCGAAGCGATTCGACTTGCTCGGGAAACCGGTCAAACCCTTACGGCCGGCACAGGAATTGTCGGCATGTGCTGGTTGCTACTGCGGCAAGACCGGTTCGACGAGAGCGAAGCACTAGCAACGCAGACGGCAGAAGCGATGGAGCCCCGCATGTCGTCCGCCACCGCTGGTCAGCTTGCGGTGTGGGGGGAACTGTGGCTACGCGTCGCCTCCAGCGCCGTGCGCAACAACCGTCCGGACGTGGGCATTGAAGCCCGACGGATGGCAGGCACGGCATCTAGCGCGCTGGGAAGGGAACACAACAGCTTCCCCAACCACTGGGGCGGTTTCGGTCCTGTGACTACGGCCATGAAGGCGACCGAGGATCTAGCGTTGATCGGGGACTCGCACGCGGTGCTCCGCTCCGCAGATGACGGAGTCTTGGGAAGCAAGGCACTCAAGTCCCTCGGCAAACCGACTGCACCAAACTGGGGTCGGCACCGTCTCGACGTGGCACAGGCGCATGTACGGCTCGGATCGCACAGTGACGCCATGGCCGAGCTTGTGGGGCTCCGTGACACGTCGGGGGCGTGGCTTCGACACCAGCCGCTAGCCCGCTACGTCATGTCTGACGTTCTGAAGTCCCGTAAGCGCACGCTGACTAAGGAGATGCGCGACATGGCTTCCTTCCTGGGGGTCTTTGACTAACTACCACGCTCCGTAGCACTTGCTGGGCTACCCACCGTGAACTACCACGAACGGCACGTGGTCTGACGGTTCGTCATAGCCCTACGGTCGAATCTCCGCCCTTTCCAATCTGCGGGAGATCAGGCCATGGCCCGGACCGTGAGCACGCGTGCGACGAACAAGTCCCCTTCCAGTTCGGTCCGGGTGCTTGCTGCTTTGGCAAGTGCGGTTGACTCATGAGAAGCGCAGCGCGGGCAAGGCTCGCGGACCTCATGGCCGAGCGCGGAACGAACGGGGTGCTGTATCTCGAACGCACTGCCCCCGAGGACGACGACCAGGCCGACGAGCCGGCGAGCGTGCTGGACGAACTGAGCGAGCGGGTTGCCGCGTACAACGCGCGTCGCCGGACGTTCGGGGGGCTCGGATGACGGTCCGCAGCGTCATGCGGTACGTGAAGTACCGGTTTCAGACCGACCAGACCGCAGAGCCCGAGTACGAATCCGTCTGCGTGACGGGCGAGGACGCCGACTGTGGTGCCACGTCGCCCCGCTGCACCGACGTGGCCGCGTTGGGTGCGTGGCAGATCACGCACGCCAAGGAGACGGGACACAAGCGGTTCCGTAACGAGTTGGCGCAGTACGTCGAACTGGTGCCGGTCGACGGTTCGGCGTGCACCATCGTCCCGACGAGATCGGGCGGTGCGACGTGACCCAACGCCCCCGCTTACTCGTCGCTGGCACGTTCCGGTGCACTGTCACCGCGCACGGTGCCGCGAACGGGCAGACCGTGGCATTCGTCCTCGGGGAGCACCAGACACCCTCACCGGTCCTCGCCTGCCAGTGGCTTCGGGACCGGGCTCGGTGGATCGCCGATCGGCTCGACCCTGACTTGCCGACCACGGCTGTACCCCTCCCCGCGCTGTACGTGGTCGCCCCCGATGTTCCCGACGCTCCCACCGCCTTACGTGACTGGTCCCGGGACGTCGTGCGGCAGGGGAACGCCGTAATCCAGCTCGACCAGGGGCAGGGCATTCGGTTCATGGCGCGTGACGACACCACCGCCTATGAGCTGTCCGCCGTACCCGTGGCCGTGCCCTCGCCTGTACTGCCGGCTGAATCGGTGGGTGTGCCGTGAAGCGGAAGCAAAGCGCACGCCACTACGCCGGACCGTGCCGCGAGTGCCGACGTCTGCGCTCGATGATCGAAAACGCCTTGCTTCTGAAACGCTTCGCCCTCGCTGACACGCTCCGGGCCGCGAAGTGGCGGCACAACCGCAAAGTCCACCGATGACCGGCGGGAGGAAAGGCCACACCATGACCGGGCTCTGTCGGGCGGAATCCACGCTGCCCCCAATCCTTGCCGCTCTTGCTTTGACGTTCGGACCGAGCACCCCCGAGGACCTGAACCCCGAGCTGGTCTGTGTCCTCGGAGAACACCCCGACGAGCCCGACCACTGGGGGTTCGCGTGCGAAATCGACGGAGACCACACGGGCGAAGTGTGGACCCGATGGACCGACGAGCTTCCGCCGTACGTTGTCCTGGTCAAGCCGAACTGCCCGTCAAAGGGCCCAGAAGACTTCGCGTTTTGCGGCATGTTCGCCGAGCACCCCGGGCCGTGCACGTGGGAAATAGAGCTGCCCACGCCCGACAAGTTGCGCGCCCTGGAACGGGATTTTGACGACGCGCTCACACTTCTTCGCGCCCTGGGTCAACTCGACCCACCCCCTTAGACCCTCCGCCCTGGTCTGAGTCCAGAGCTTCGGACTCGCCGAACAGTCCAGCGCGGAGAACCGTCCGGCTGCCCTCTTGTCTGGGGACGGTCGGCAGCCGGACGGAGCACCGCCCAAAAGCCCCCACCAACCGGCGACACCAGACGCCGGCGGTGGGTTGCAAGACCGGCCGTTGCTGTTCAGGGGTGCCCCTCTCTGCACCCTCGGGAAGATGCCCGGCGGACGGAACAGCTCCACCCCGGTTGGTGTCTGGCGACAGTCGGACCGGGGTGGAGCCCGCACACGCCCGTCCCGGCGGAGGGTTCGACCACACGAATCCGCCGGGACGGGTCCCACGCACCGCACCAACCCGCCTACATGTGAGGAGAGTTCACGGTGAGATACCGGCGCACCATCACAGCAACAGCGGTCATCGCGGCAGTCCTGCTAGCCACTGGAGCCGAGAGCGGCGGGTGCGGTGCGAAGGATGACGGGAAGGGACTCGCCCCGCCCAAGGTGGAAGGCGCACCCCGAGGGACGCTCTGCACCTTCTACACCACGGGCGTGCGCGTCGAACGGAAGCAACTGATCGGCACCGTTACGTCCGTGTGCCGTAAGTCGCCGCTCGTCCACAAAGTGACGGTCATCATGGACCGGAAATCCACCAACGGCGGATGGAAAGCCGTAGCAGAACAGAACTTTGACAAGGCACCCGCCGCGAACAAGACCAAGACCATGAACCTGAAAGTTCCCTGCCGTGCCGGGGTCTACCGGCTTCGGCACACCGAGACCGTGCAGGGGCTCGATGACAAGACCCCCCAGTTCGCGAAGATCACGGACCAACGGGAAATGGTCGTAACAGCAAGGGACTGCGAATGATCAGAAGCAGGAAGCGGAAGCCCGTCACGCTGCACGCCGGCGACCCTCGGGCAGCTCGCCCGGTCTACGCGCACACGCTCGGTGGACCCCCGCGAGGGCGGTTCCGGCGGTTCCTCGCAGCGCTACGGCACACCCGCTAACCCCCTATCGGCCCCGGTCCCCTCTCACCCCCGAGGGAGGTGGCCGGGGCTCCCTATTGCCCGAACCCACGACAAGGAAGATCCAGCGTGCCCGTTCCCGTCCCCTACGTCACCGCGTACACCAACGAGCTTGGCCCCCGACTCGATGAACTCACTGTCGAAATCCGGCCCAACCGCGCACCGCAAATCGCCTACGTACTCCCGACCCCGAACGACCGGGATGCACACGGGAACCTGTGGGCGCGCATGACCCGACCCCCCGAGGGCGAGCGAGGACGTCCCCTCTTTGAGTCCATGGATCCGCTGCGGCAGCGCGAATGCATGCAGGGGCTCTTGTGCCAGGTGTGCGCGAAGCCAGCCGAACGCGAGGACGGAACGCTGTTCATCGAGTGGCAGCACGCGAACGAACCCCCGATCCGCCTAGACCGGATCATCACCGACATGCCGCCGCTGTGTCCGTCCTGCGTCCCGGTGTCCCTCAAACACTGCCGATTTTTGCGGGACGAGAAATCCGCCGTGGTGCTGCTCGTCCGCAAGTCCGTGCCAAGCGGTGTGTCCGGCACTCTCTTTCGCGTGGTTGACAACCCCATCCGGTGGACTACGTCCGAGAACGACGCCTATTGCAGCTTCAACAAGCCCCGGCAGCCGGCCCTTATCGCCCAACGGCTCTACCGGAAGTTGCGGGGCGTGACCGTAGTCGACCCGGACAGCCTGCCGACCGTCTGACCGGTGCTACGCGTCGTCCTGGTCGCCCTCGGGGCGCTCGGCCACGAATGAGCCCATGCCCGGTGTGGTGGTGATCCAGCCGGTTGCCCGAAGCTCTTTGGTCGCCTTAGAAGTCATCTCATTTGGCGAGTCTGCGGTAGCAGATGAGGGTACAGGCGATGCTGGTGAAGGCGAGGAAGTGGTCGGCCTTG
>BMUX01000038.1 GCA_014650415.1 Streptomyces spiroverticillatus | reverse complement strand
CGCCTGGGACGACTCGTCCGCCAAGGACTCCTCGAACAACCCGGACGCGGCCGTTATCAGAAACGGACTTAACGCCCTCTCAGAGCTGCTTGAAGCTGTGCCAGGTCACCTCCAGCGCCATCTTGCTACGGAGGGGCAGCAGACCAAGACTGCAGGATCGGAGCTGCGGCGCGTACTTCTGGAACGACGCCCCGAAGCGCGCGGCGCAATCGATGAGATCGAAGGCGCCATCGCATCATGGGACTTCGGGACTTCGCGCGCTGGCCAAGCGGTCTCCCTGCAGCGCGACGGCACCTTGATATCCGCGCGTATGGCCGGCTTCCGAGCTCCAGATCTGGCCGAATGGGATCCACCGGCGGAGGAGCTCTACGACGACAGGATGCCGCCGCTCTTCCTTGACTTGGTTACGGAGTCATCAGCTTCAGGGAGCCGGGGACGGCCCGATCGTCAGGACAGAACTCGCCGCCCGGACACGATGGCCGCCCAGCCTGCACTTGAGGATCACCTCATCGCCCACGACACGCACACGATGCGGGGAATGCTGAGCAACGCCACTGATCACGTCGCGTGGCGGGAGTTCCGTGAGCATGGGCGAACGCTGCTCGTCGGGAACGCCAATCGGGCGACAGCGGAACGACTGCTGGGGTGCGACGTCATCTTCTACAACGTCTCGCGAAACAGCATGGTTCTTATTCAGTACAAGAAGCTCGATGCCGAGAAGGGAGGCTTCTACTACCCGAACAGCGACCGGAACCTTGCCAAGGAGCTCCAGCGCATGAGGGCATTGGATCGGTATGCAGCGAGCGTGACCGACGGAAGTCGCGAGCAGCGTCTCGACGCGAACCCGAGCTGGATCAAGCTCTGTCACCCCAGGTCGGTGCTGCCGCACACCTCGGAGATGATTTACGGCATGTACTTCTCCCGTCTCCAGTTTGAGTCGCTGCGTCAGGATGCCCGCCTGAAGGACGGGCGGAATAGTGCGGTCCGGTTCGGTTACAAGAATGTGCCCGGATACCTGGACAACACGCTGTTTACCCGCCTGGCTGAGACGGGGCAGATCGGCACCTCTGGAACGAGTAGTGATCTGGTCCGCCAGCAGGTCTTCCGTACCTTCCGTGGGCAGCGTGACCTGGTGCTGGCGGCGCTTTACGGTGATGAGCCACCGCAATCGGAGAGGAACGCGATCCGACGCGTGGGTAGGTGAGTGATGGCCGTCACCGGATAGCCCAGAACCACGACGGGACAACCTTTAACGAGCTCGTGTACGGTAAGCGGTGAAACGTCGAGCCCTTCATGGCCCACCATGGAGGGGTGGTCAGGAACGTGGGTCGGGCAGCGATCGTCAGCAACCGTCGGATCACCGGCCTGACGGCCGATGTGATCGGTGAACTCGTCGTTGAGGTGGGCCCGTTGTGGCATGCGCGCCATCAGGCCCGGCTTGCCTCCCGGCCACGGAAGCGTGCCGCGGGGGCTGGTGCGAAGCACCAGCTGGTCTTCGTTGACCGGCTGCTGGCCACCTTGGTCCACCTGCGTCATGGAGCCACCCACGACGTGCTCGCCTGCTGGTTCGGCGTGGACCGCTCCACCATCACCCGTGCCGTCAACGAGATGCGGCCCTTGCTTGCCGAGCGTGGCTGCACCGTCAGCCAGGGAGTCCGGCTGCGGACCCTTGCCGAGGTCGTCAGCCACCTCGGCAGGAGCGGGAAGACCGGCATCATCGACGGCACGGAAATCCGTGTCCGGCGACCCGCGGCCGGAAGCAAGGGCCGGGAGAAGTTCATCTCTGGCAAGAACAAGCAGAACGCCGTGAAATCCATGGTCGTCACCGACGCCTCCGGACGTGTGCTGTGGTGCAGCCCGACCCGGCCCGCGAGCTGCCCGGACATCACGCACGCCCGCCAGCTCGGCCTGATCCAACTCCTCGCCGACGGACCCGTGGTGGAAGTCCTCGGGGACGCCGGCTACCAGGTCCTCGCCGCTCAGACCGGCGGCCAGGTGGTGACGCCCCCGCACCGCAAGTTCAAGAAGAACGCCCCCCCCCACTGGTATGAGGACATGCACGAACGACAGCGCAAGGCACACTCCTCACGGCGCATCCCGGTCGAGCACGGCATCGCCCACCTCAAGAACTGGCGGGCCCTGGCCCGTCACCTCGGCCGCCGAGAACACATGAGCGACACCGTCCAGGCCATCGCCGGCCTTCTCAGCCATCAACAGAGCATCGACCTGACACCGGGGCCACGCAGGTGAAACCCGCAGCCCGAACAACCCCTCGACGTCTCACCGCTTACCGTGCACGAGCTCGTAAGGGCTGTCCCGCAACTACTGATCGGGGTGGACGCCTCGGATATGTGCAACTGCGTCTGGTTGGCCCAGGCCGGCACGGTTGATCCGGCCTCGGCCTCGGATCATGCCGTCTGCGGCCAGTCTTTTCCGCAGTGCGTCGGGTGCCAGGAGGGTCTCGAAGCCCTCGCAGAGGCCTCGCCCTGTATCTGCGTACTCGTAGCGGACCGCGTACATCCTTCCCTCGTGATGCCATTCGCAGCGAACCAGAGGTCGCGCGAGGACCGCTTCGAACCACTCTGCCACTCTGTTCCCCAGCTCCGTAGGGCTGCCCGCGGCTCCGAAGACGAACTCACTGGCGGCTTGCCGGACAGTGAAGTCCTGGTTATGGAGTGCGCCCCCACGGACAACGAACCCGTCGAAGTGGGTGCCCACCGTCAGAACTCCCTGGTTGCGTTGCGGGTCACCGATGTCCAGATAGACGATCAGCTGGCCGTCGTAGGTGTGCGCCGAGGGCAGCACGACAGTGTCGAGCGGGTCCACCAGCCAGGATCCCGCGCGTTCGGCCAGGACGTCCACGAACGCGCGTTGGGCGACGTCCAGGTCGTCCTCTTCGTACTCGAACCAGGGGACCTCATCCATGACCGCACTCTACGGTCGACACAAGGCTGTCCAGGTGCTGCCGGTCGCGGGTGAGATGATCTGGGTGTGGCGGGTGTGATCACGGCGTCGGAGACCTCCTGGACAGCCCCGTTCACCGGGATGAGCCCGCGCGCCTTCGGGAAGCTGGTGGCCGTGCTGCGGTGCGAGGGTGCAGACGCGGTCCGCAAGGGCAGGCCGTGGAGCCTCCCGTTGGAGGACCGGGTGTTGCTGGTCGCGGTGCACTGGCGCACGAACTTGACGATGCGGCAGCTCGCCCCTCTGTTCGGGGACTCGAAGTCGGCGGCGGACCGCATCATCGACCACCTCGGGCCGATGCTCGCGCTCCAGCCCCGAAAGCGTTTCGCGAAGGCACCGGGAGGTGATCAAGTCCGCGATGAACGAGCCGGGGCCGGCCCCGGTGCAGCGCGGTTCGGTCCCCCTGATGACCCAGGAGTTCCGGGCCGCCTGTCAGTTTCCGAAGTTGCGTGTATGAGTGAGCGGGTGATTCGCCGTCGCGTGCAGGGAACTGTGAACGCGCCAGACGGCTGAACTCGCGTGCGTTACCGTCGAGTTGCCCGTCGTCACTGTGGTGGCGAAGGTTCCTGATATTGGCGGGTCCCTGAGTGTCGGGCGTGCTGCTTTCGCGGTCACGTCGTGATTCCCATCGTGCCGGTTCGCCGACTGGGAGGGACAGGAATGTTCGAATTGGGGGAGGCGCAGCAGTGCGAGATCAGCTCCTTGGGGGCCGCTACCGGTTGGTAGGGCAGCTCGGTGAGGGTGGCATGGGGCAAGTATGGGAGGCGCAGGACGAGACGCTGGGGCGGCCCGTTGCAGTCAAGGTGATCTCCCTGCTCGCCGGTGGCGGAAGCCGCGGTGACGAGGCACGCGCCAGGTTCCTGCGCGAGGCACAGATCACCGCCCAGCTGCAGCACCCCAACATCGTGACCGTCCACGACCTCGGCGAGACCGGAACAGGAGAAGCCAAGGCCCCGTTCCTGGTGATGGAGCGAGTGCGAGGCCAGGGCCTGGACGCGAAGCTACGCCGGGACGTCGTCACCTTGCCGGACGCTGCCCGATGGGGCGCGCAGATATGTGACGCGCTTGCAGATGCGCACAGCGCCGGAATCATGCACCGAGACATCAAGCCCGCCAACATCCTCATCACGCCTTCAGGCGCGGTGAAGGTCCTCGACTTCGGCATCGCGCGGGCGGCCGATCCCTACGCGACCTCGGACCGCCTCACCCAGACCGGCTTCATCGTGGGCACACCTCCGTACATGGCGCCCGAACAAGCACGCGGTTTCCCGGAACCGCGCAGCGACCTGTACGCGCTCGGCTGCCTTCTCTTCGAATTGATCACGGGCCGGCTGCCGTTCCAGGCTCCCGACCCCCTGGGCTACCTCACGGCCCACCTCACCCAGGAACCGCCCACTCCCAGTTCCGTGTCGGCAGGCATCCCATCCACCTGGGACGACCTCGTGCTCAGCCTTCTGCACAAGGACCCCGACCAGCGGTACGCGAACGCCGCCGACGTCGCCCAGGCCCTGCGACAACTCGACCACGCACCTCAGCCCACGCCGTCAGGGGGCGAGCCCATCCCAACCCTCACCCTGTCAGCCACGTCTCCGCTCCGGGTTGTCTACGGCGACGCCCCGAGGCGCATCGCGCTCGCCATGCGCGCCCTGCTCGCCAAACGCACCGCGGAAACCGTCACCCACCGGGCGACGCTGCTGAATCATCTCTCCAAGGTCTCTTCGCCAACGTCAGCGTCCCTGGCGGTCGATGCCGAGAAGGTCGCGCCGCAGGGTGCCCGACCTGTTCAGACGCGTGCGCGGAGAACCGTCGCGGGGTACACACCCGTGGCGGACCAGGGCCCCCCTCAACCCGATACCGCACCGACCCACAACCAGAAGCCCCCCGTCAGGACCGCGACCGCTGTGACGGCGTTGGTATGCCTTCTCACCGTTCAGGTCATCCCCTTCGCGACTGCCCAGGCCGTCGATATCGGTGCGATGACGAGCGACGAACGGATGATCCGGATGACGCTGTTCGGCGTCGAGGCAGCCATGCTTGCCATCGGCGCCCTGCTGTTGTTCGCGCGGAATGCAGCCGGACGTTGGCTGATCGTGGCAGGCAGCATCGGCCTGGCTGTGCAAGCCGTGGAAGCCATGCCTTTCTCCGACGGGATCGGCTACGTCCTGCGTGGTGCCCTACCCCTGGCTGCCCTCACAGCGGCGTTCTCCGCCATTCAGGCCGTGCGACATCAACGGTCACGCTAGCGTTCTGCCCGGGCTCCTTGCGGTCCTGGCCAGCTGAGCCTACTGCGCCACATCAGCTCGCGCCGACTGGAGCGACAACGCCATTGACGCCGGAGTGCAGAGGGTGTCGGTCATCAGTGCAGTCGGCTGCGGAACCTGACACCGCCGTCGCCCACACCGGCACCTGACCCGATTGACCACCCGCTCGACCGGCTCCCGGTACAGCACTGCCCTTCCTCCCCCTGACCACGGCCGCGCTTGCGGTGGCTGCCTGCCCCCTGCCGGGCGGCAACTACAGGAGGAGGGGAAGCGGAGCGCGGGGTGGGAGGGACGTATGGTAGGCGGCTGCCGGACGGGTCACACATGCGGGTGGCAGTACAGGCAACCGCCTGAAGTCGGTGCTGGTGGCGGTGGATACTCGCGCCCATGCGGATGAGCGTGGGCCTGGACGCGGAAGAGCTGAAGGCTGGCCTGGAGGGCGTGATGCCGTGGCTGACCCCGACGGGCCTGGCCGCCGAAGCGCTCGCCCTGCTGGACCGGCCGCTGATGTGCTGGACGCAGCACGAGTACGGCCTGTTCGACTCCGCCGCGCACTACGCCGACTACGAGGACGAGCCCGGCGGGCTGTCCCGGCTGGAGAAGAAGATCGCAAAGTTGGCGCCGCGTCCGCAGTGGGCGATGGAGCGGGTGTGGACCCCGGACGAGGAGACGGACGAGGCGTACGACGCCGCCTACGCGAAGGACAGCGTGACCCTGGGAGGCCGGCGGCTGCACCCGCGCGACCTCGACGCGTACACCACGACCGCCTACGAACTGGCCGCGCTCGCCGACGAGGACGACGACTTCGACCCGAACGACCTGGAGGACGAGGCTGACCTGGTGGGCGGGACCTGGACGCGGCCCTGTCCTGGGCTGCGGCGGGCATGTGCGTCCTGCAGCAGTCCCTCCCGTACCCGTTCCGCGACGTTCTGCTGTCCGGCGACACCGACAGCCGGCCCGGGCACCGCCTGGTGTTCGCCTACGCCACGCTGCTCCGCCTGAAGCATCCGTGGAAGGCCGCTCCGTGGTTCACGGCGATGGTGTACTTCAACCCGATGGACAACATGGGTGCCCGCTTCCTCGCCCCGGGCGGCCCCGGAGAAAGCCCGCGGTACACGCTCTGAGGCCCCGGCCAGGACGGCGTATCCAGGACTGTCACGGCGGGTGTCACGCTGACTGTCACGGTGGCCGATATCCGGGTTCTGACCTGCGGATACCTGCCAATATCCGTCCTCACTCCGGCCGTGACAGTCAGCGTAATACCTGGAGGTGGCTACGGATACTCGGGTGCCCGGGTTTCGTGGCAATCGATCGGCGTTCACTGGCACAGGTCACTTGGGGGCGGGTGTTGTTCAGCTTCACCGACGGTCGAGCGACAACTTCAGCGGCGCTTGCCGAGGCCGGGCAGCCCACCGGATACCGTGCGAACGCTGCTCGACGGTTCTTCAGTGATATGCCGTGGGGGAGAGGGAGCAGGGGGTTTCTCCGCTGGTTTCAGTGGTGGCAGCAGAAGAGGGTCACCGCCCTGGGGGGATAAGACAACGTCTCTGAGCTTGTTTTTCTATCTACCAGGACCTGCCGGGTCTGCCGATGGCCTTGAGGGTCTCGGGGCGTTTGACGGTCTTGCCGACGTCATAGCGGGGTGCCGGGCGGCGGTTCTTTGTCCCGGGTGGCCGTCCGGGACCGGCGCCACGAGGTTGGGGAACACGGGCGGGGCACAGGAGGTGGGCTCGGATGTTCCTGGACCCGCGGCGGACCCGGGCTGGGGTGAGGCGTTCGGGCTTGGTCGGTTTCCCCCAGGGGCGGCGGAGGTCGGCGGCCAGCGGCCGGACCAGGCGGAGTTGGGTGTGCGCGACGACCAAGAGCCAGGTCCAGCGGTCTGCTGCCTCGGGAGTACGCAGTTTCGGGGTGGTCCAGCCGAGCGTCTGTTTTTCGAACCTGAAGGTGTGCTCCAGGTCGAAGCGGCGCAAGAACACCTGCCAGCAGCGGTCCACGTCGGCCGGGGCGGCTCCGGTCTTGGAGGACCACAGCCAGACCGGTGGTGCCTCCCGCTTCTTGGAGAGGTGCTCGACTTTGAGACGGACCAGGGTGCCTTCGACGACGGGGAGTTCACCGTCGTGCTTCAGCCAGGCCGAGCGGTGGGTGAGGCGCGGGTGGACCCGGTCCCACGCCTGGGCTTCGGCCTTGCCGTAGCGGGTGGTGTCGGTGGCCGTGGTGATCGTCGCCTCGGGCCAGGTCCCGGGCTTGGCGAAGCGGAACTCCCTACCCTGCTTCGGCGGTCGCCCACCCTGGGGATACGCCAGGGCGTACTCCTTGAGCGAGGACTTCGGCAGCCGCATCACCCGGTCACCGCGGATCCGCCCGACCAGCTCGACGGGCAGATCCCGCAGGACCCAGGCCAGGCGGGTCACGTCGTAGCCAGCATCCATGACGATCGTGATGTCCGGGTCGCCGGGTGTCCACTGGCCGACCGTGATGAGCCGCTGCACCACGGCGCGGAGCTGGGCGGCGTTGAGGGCGGTCGCGTCGTCCTCGGGCCGGAGCCGGACCACGTCCAGGATCGACGTCCACGAGGTGGCCCCGGGCTCCAGGACGGCGACGAAGGAATAGGGCCAGCCCGGGATGAACTGCGACGCGGACTTCGCCCGCCCGTGGACATGGCAGAACAACCGTTTGTCCGAGCACGGTGCGTCCGAGCGCAGCCACGGTGACACATCGACCGCGAGCACCAGGCGCCCACCCTCGAAACGCGGCAGCGGCAACCCCGCCAGCACCGTCCGCACCGCTGCTCTTCTCGCCGCTACTGTCAAAGGGCTGCGCGCAGTGGGCCTGGCCCCGAAAGCCGACCTTGGCTTCATCGGCCCCGACGACGGCGTCGGTCCGGACGCCGACCCGGCGGTCATCACAGGCTTGAAGAAGCCCAAGGGCAAGCAGCTCGGGGCCGCGAGGAAGCTGGTCATCCGGCTTACCGCCGCGGAACGGGCGGTGTACGAGCACGCGTTCGCGCATCTTCAGAGTTCTGCCCTGGCCTCGTGGGTGCCCCACACCGTGCGCAGGGTGTCGCAGATCTCGCCGACGGTGGCGTGTGCGCGGAGGGCTTCCTTCATGGGTGGGAGGACGTTTGTTTTGCCGGCCGCGGCCTTCGCCAGACGGGCGAGGGCACCGGTGACCTCATGCTGGTCGCGAAAGCGCCGTACGTCGCGCAGCCGGGCGGTCTGCCGGTGCTCGGTGGCGGGGTCGACGCGCAGGGGAGCGTACGGGGCCTCGGTGGCCTGCCGGTAGCGGTTGACTCCGACGACGACGCGCTCGCCGCTCTCGGTTTCCTGGGTGATGCGGTACGCGCATCGCTCGATCTCGTGCTTCTGGTAGCCGCGCTCGATGGCCCGGACGGCGCCGCCGAGGCTGTGGATGGTGGTCATGAGGGTGCGGGCCGCGGCCTCGATGTCGTCGGTCATGCGCTCGATGGCGTAGGAACCGGCGAAGGGGTCCGTTGTCGCGGTGATGTCTGTTTCGTGGGCGAGGACCTGCTGGGTGCGCAGAGCGAGGCGGGCGCTCTTCTCGGTGGGCAGGGCGAGTGCTTCGTCGAAGGAGTTGGTGTGCAGGGACTGGGTGCCGCCGAGGACCGCTGCCAGCGCCTGTACGGTCACCCGGACCATGTTCAACTCGGGCTGCTGTGCGGTGAGTTGCACTCCCGCTGTCTGGGTGTGGAAGCGGAGCATCAGGGACTTCGGGTTATGTGCCTGGAAGTCGTCGCGCATCAGCTGGGCCCAGATGCGCCGGGCGGCACGGAACTTGGCGACCTCTTCGAGGAGGGTGCTGCGGGCGACGAAGAAGAAGGAGAGGCGCGGGGCGAAGTCGTCGATGTCCATTCCGGTGGCGAGTGCGGTGCGGACGTAGGCGAGGGCGTTGCTGAGGGTGAAGGCGATCTCCTGGGCGGGCGAGGCCCCCGCTTCTGCCATGTGGTAGCCGGAGACGGAGATGGTGTTCCAACGGGGCAGTTCGCTCCGGCAGTACTGGAAGATGTCCGCGGTCAGACGGAGGGAGTGGTGCGGCGGGAAGATGTAGGTCCCGCGGGCGATGTACTCCTTGAGTACGTCGTTCTGAATGGTTCCGGTGAGCCTGTGGGAGGCAATTCCCTGTTCCTCCGCGACGAGTTGGTACATCAGCAGCAGAAGTGCTGCCGGTGCGTTGATGGTCATCGAGGTGGAGACGCGGTCGAGGGGGATGTCGTCGAACAGCGTCCTCATGTCGTCGAGCGAGTCGATGGCGACGCCCACCTTGCCCACCTCGCCTGCGGCGAGGGGCGCGTCGGAGTCGTATCCCATCTGGGTTGGCAGGTCGAAGGCGACGGAGAGCCCCGTGGTGCCGTTGGCGATGAGCTGGCGATAGCGGGCGTTCGACTCGGCGGCGGTGCCGAACCCGGCGTACTGACGCATCGTCCAGGGGCGGCCGGTGTACATCGTGCGGTGGATGCCACGGGTGTATGGGTAGGCGCCGGGGTCGCCGAGCCGGTCGGCGGGGTTCCAGTCGTCCGCGAGGCCGGTGGGGCCGTAGAGCGGAGCGATGGGGAGCCCCGACTGGGTGAGCCGGGGCGGTGGGCCGGGGCGGGCGCCGTCCGGATCGGGTGTCGCGGGGCTGTCGGGGGAGACGGGGCCGGTCATGTCCGGTTCCGTGGGGGGTACGGAGGGCCGGGGGCGGTACCGGTCTCGGACAGGGGGATGTCGAGGGCGGTGGCGTCGGCGCTGTCGGCGGCGGCCGGAATCCGCGGGAGCGCGGGTCGGCTGGGGACGGTGCCGGCGAAGCGGCCGTTTTGGGCGAGGTGATGGGAGCCGACCGCGGCGTGAGTGCGGGCCGTGGTCGGTGCATGTGCTCCGGCCTCGCGGAGGGCCGGGGAGCGGTCCGGGCCGCTGCGGGCCGAGCGGGTGTTCGGGGAGAGACTGGGGGCAGGGGGACCGGCGGCGGTGGTTTCCCTTGCGGGAGGGGAGGGAGGCGTCGGCGGAGCGTCCCGGCGGTGCGGCCCGCGCAAGGGGGTGCGCGGAGTGAGGGCCCGGCCGTGGGCCGGACGGTGGTTTTCCGCGGCAGCGTCGGCCGTGTCGGGGGTCGGCCCGCCCGGCGGGGCGGGGCGGGGGCGTCGGGTTCTCCCGTTGGAACTGCTCGGCTTGGTCACTGCTGCATCCCTTCGGTCCTGGGTCCAGTCCTCTGCCCGGGCCCGGCCGACGAGGACTGGCGGCCGTGAGCCATGCCACCTCCTGGTCGGTGTGGCGGCGGGTGATCCGGTGGAACGGCCTTCGGTGCGGCTCGGGCCGACCGGGCGTACGGCATCCACCAGCAGCGCGAGATCAGCGACATCCGTCAGATCAGCCCCTGTGCCTGCATCGCGTCCGCGACCAGTTCAAAGCCCGCGATGTTCGCGCCGACCACGTAGTTCCCGGGCATTCCGTAGAGCTCCGCCGTGGTGAAGCAGGCCTCGTGGATGTGCCGCATGATCTCCTCCAGCCGCTCCTCGGTGTGGGCGAAGGTCCACGAGTCGCGCGAGGCGTTCTGCTGCATCTCCAGCGCGCTGGTGGCCACCCCTCCCGCGTTCGCCGCCTTCCCGGGTGCGAACACGACGCCCGCCTCCTGGAAGATGCGTACGGCCTCCGGCGTGGTCGGCATGTTCGCACCCTCGGCAACCGCGCGGACGCCGTTCGCCACCAGGGTCCGCGCGTCGTCCTCGTCCAGCTCGTTCTGCGTGGCACAGGGCAGCGCCACGTCGCACGGAACACTCCAGACACCGCGCCCCGCGACGAACTGTGCGTGAGCCCCCCGGCGTTCGGCGTACTCCGAGACCCGGCCGCGCCCGGCCTCCTTGATCTCCTTCAACAGGGCGAGGTCGATGCCCTTGTCGTCCACGACGTAACCGCCGGAGTCGGAGCAGGTCACGACGGTCGCGCCGAGCTGCTGTGCCTTGTCGATCGCGTAGATGGCGACGTTGCCCGATCCGGACACGGCCACCCGCCGCCCGTCCAGGCTCTCGCCCCTGGCGNCCCAGGCCCTTGCCGGTGAGCACTCCGGACTCGTAACGGTTCGTGATCCGCTTGTACTGGCCGAAGAGGTAGCCGATCTCGCGGCCGCCGACGCCGATGTCACCGGCCGGAACGTCCGTGTATTCGCCGATGTGACGGTGCAACTCCGTCATGAAGGACTGACAGAAACGCATGACCTCCGCGTCAGAGCGGCCCTTGGGGTCGAAGTCCGAGCCGCCCTTGCCGCCCCCGATCGGCATACCGGTGAGGGCGTTCTTGAAAATCTGCTCAAAGCCCAGGAACTTGACGATGCCCAGGTTGACCGAGGGGTGGAAGCGCAGGCCCCCCTTGTACGGGCCGAGCGCGCTGGAGAACTCCACCCGGAAACCCCGGTTGACGTGAATGTCTCCCTTGTCGTCGGACCACGGGACACGGAAGATCAGCTGCCGTTCCGGCTCGCACACGCGCTCCACGATCCGGGCGTGCATGAACTCGGGGCGGTGGCGCAGGAGCGGTCCCAAGGTCTCCAGGACCTCGCGCACCGCTTGGTGGAACTCGCTCTCGCCCTGATTGCGGCGCAGCACCTCGCCGTACAGGCGTCCGATGGCATGGGTTGCGGTGACGCTGTTCACGTGGGGCTCCTGGGTGTAGGCGTGCCGGAACAGTGGTGGCACGGCGGGTGGGGGCGGGTCGCCCCGGTGCGCGTCAAGGGCCCCGACCGGGGGGGGGGGGGGGAGTTCGGGGGCCGTGGCGGCCCGCGGTTCACTCCTGGGGGCAGCTTCGCGCGGCGGCTTCGGGATGGTCGGAGAAGAGGCCGACGAAGTAGAGGCGCTCGCGGGCCAGGCCCGCGGTGAGGTTGAGGGAGGTGGTGGTGTCGATGGCTCGTTTGGCGGCGCGCAGCGCGTGCGGGGGAGCCTGGGAGAGTCGGGTGGCCCAGGCGAGTGCGGCCGGGTAGAGCTCGGCGGCGGGTACGACCTCGTCGACCAGTCCGATGCGGTGGGCCTCGGTGGCGCGGACGTGGCGGCCGGTGTAGATGAGGTCTTTGGCGAGGGCGGGACCGACGAGGGCGGAGAGGCGTTGGGTGCCGCCCGCGCCGGGAATGAGTCCGTGGCGGATTTCCGGCTGTCCCAGGACGGCGTTGTGGGCGGCGATGCGGTGATCGGCGCACAGGGCGAGTTCGCACCCGGCACCCAGGGCGTATCCGCTGACGGCTGCCACGACGGGCTGGGGGAGGCGGGCGACGGAGGTCAGGGCTGCCTGGAGGTCGCAGATGTGGCGCAGCAGGTCGGCGGGACCGAGGCGGAGCAGTTCGTCGATGTCCGCCCCCGCCGACAGGTGCCGGTCGCCGCGCACGACGACGGTGTGAATGTCGTCGCGCCGGGTGAGGTGGTCGGTGTGGTCCCGGAGTTGGTCGTGGTGGTTGCGGTCGAGGATGTTGTGCGGGGGATGGTCCAGCCGTAGGACCGCGACCCGGCCGTGCACGTCGAGGCACACCGTCATGGTGAGTCCGCTCCCTCCTCACGGATCGAGTGGACGGGGCGGAAGGCGACGACGGCGTTCTGCCCGCCGAAGCCGAAGGAGTTGCTCAGGGCGAGGCCGATCGGCAGGGAACGCGCGGCTCCGGTGACCGGGCTGACGCCCAGCGCGGGGTCGGGAGTGTGGAGGCCTGCGGTGGGGGGCACGGTCCGGCGGTGTACGGACAGGGCGGTGCAGGCCGCTTCCACTGCTCCGGCGGCACCGATGAGGTGGCCGAGGGTGCCCTTGACGGAGGTCACGGCGGTGCGGGCGGGGAACAGCCGGTGCAGAAGGCGGCCTTCGGCAAGGTCGCCGAGCGGGGTGCTGGTGGCATGCGCGTTGACGTGGTCGACCTCGTCGTGGGTGGCTCCGGCATCGGCGAGGGCCGCCTGGACGGCACGGGCCGCGCCGTCTCCGTGCGGGTGGGGGGTGACGGGGTCGTGGGCGTCGCAGGAGGCGCCGTACCCGGCGAGCAGGGCGTAGCCTTCCCGGCCGCGGGCTCGGGCGTGTTCTGCGCGTTCGAGGACGAGGACGGCGGCGCCCTCGCCCATGACGAAGCCGTCCCGTCGGGAGTCGAAGGGGCGCGAGGCGGTGGCCGGGTCGGGGTTCGCGGTCAGCGCACCGGCCGCGGCCAGGGAGGTGACGGTGAGCGGCGTGATCATGGCTTCGGTGCCGCCCGCGAGGGCGATGTCGCAGGCGCCGCTGCGCAGGAGCTGGAGGGCGGTGCCCAGGGCGGTGGTGCCCGAAGCGCAGGCGGTGGCGGTGACGAGGCTGGGACCTGCTGCGTTCAGCTCGATGGACAGCTGGGCGGCGACCATGTTCGCCAGGAAGAGGGGCAGCAGCAGGGGCGAGACGCGAGCATGGGCGGCGTCGAGTTTGCGGTGCTGGGTCTCGTAGCTCGTGAGGCCCCCTGAGCAGTTCCCGATGACGACGGCGACGCGGGCGGACGGCCAGGTGCCGCAGTCGAGCCGGGCGTCGGCGACGGCTTCGCGTGCGGCGGTGAGGGCGAACTGGGTGAAGGGGTCGAGTCGTTGGGGGACGCGCCGGGGCCGGTGCGCGCGGGGATCGTAGTCGGGTACGCGGCAGCTGAGGGGGATGGGCGTGTCGGCGAGAGCAGGGTCGGGCGCGGCGGTGGGGATGCCTGAGAGTACCCGCTGCCAGGTGATCTCCCGGCCGATCCCGGCCGGGGTGACCATGCCGATGCCCGTGACGGCGACGGCCGGCCGGGCAGCAGCCGTGGTCATGGCCGCTCCGGGTGGTGGGGGGTGTGGCGGCTGGCTTGGACGAGCGCTGCGACCGGGTCGGCCGCTGCCAGCGGGGCGGTGGTACGGGCACGGGGCGGGGCGAGGAGCTCGACGAGGTCGGGGATGTAGGGGTGGACCGTGTCCAGTGCGGCGTCCAGGTCGCCGCGCAGCCGGTCGGCGTCGTCCGCGGTGAGGGTGCCGTGCTCCAGGTGCCAGCCCACGTGCCGTTCCAGGTGGGTGAGCGCGTAGAGACGGCGCAGGGCGCGCAGCGCGCGGGCCTGGGCGCTGCGGTCGGTGGACGGCAGGGGGAGCTGGTCGCGGCACGTGCGCAGCATCAGGACGCTGGTGTGGCAGCGGGCCAGGGTGACGAGTCGGGGCAGTACCGGGTCCCAGGCGTCCAGGGCGGGAGCTCCGGGGCCGCAGGGGCGTGGGGCGCGGCTGAGGGTGTCGTGGGTGAGGACGCGCAGGCGGTACGTCTCGTGCCGCAGGACGGCCGGCAGGTCCCATGAGGGCAGCGCGGCGGGAACGGGGCCCGGGCGCAGGGCGGCGCGGGAGGCCTGGACACGGGCCCGGTCGGTGAGGAGCTTTCCCGCGTCCAGCTGGATGAGCAGGTTGTCGCCCGCCGCGGACTGGAAGATGTGGGCGAGCGTCTCGCATCCGGCGAGGTGGTTGACGGCCAGCAGGCCCTGTGCACCGCTGCGGCGGCGGGCGGTGGCACCGACCTGTTCGAGGGTCTCGGTGGCGTGGGCCTTGATCAGGGCGAGGTCGAGGTGGACGCCGCTCCACGGGGCCCAGGTGACGGACGCCTGGTGCGCCTGTTGCCCGCTTCCTTCGCGGGTGTTCTCCCGAGGCGTGGCGGGGTGGTGCAGGTCCCGGAGAAGTTGCTGGGCGTGCCGGGTGGCCAGGGTCAGGGCGTGGCTATCGGCGAGTGCCGTGTACAGGGCCTGTCGCTGGGTGCGGTAGGCCAGGACGTTCTCGCCCGGGGCGAGCCGGCCGGTCGTGGTGCGGGTGGTGGCGTAGCGCAGGGCGCTGGTGGCGGCGGCGCGGGCCGCGGCGGCCTGGGCGACGACGGCTCCGGCGGAGGCGTGCGAGGAGATCGCCAGCGAATGCAGGAGGCGGCGGTCGGGGGTGAGGGGATCGGTCAGGGTGCCGTCGGGGGCGAGGGTGGCGCTGTCGTGCAGCCAGGCGTCGTACGGCAGAACGGTGCCCTCGAAGCGCACCAGGGCGTTGTCCAGCGGCCAGGCCGGGTTGGGCGGCAGGGGGTCGATGCGCACGCCCGTCAACGGGTGGGCGGGGTGGTGCAGGGGCAGGACGAACGGGTGCGGTCCGTGGTCCTGCCCGTCGCTCAGGAGCCGCGCGAAGAGCAGGGCCGTCCGGGGAACGCCGGGGTGGGCGACGTTGGACATGAACTTCAGGGCGCCGTCGTGCGGCGTGGTCAGGGTGAAGGTGCGGGCCTCGGGGTCGTAGCGGGCCTCGGTCTCGGGGGACAGGTGGCTGCCGCCGCGGCCCAGTTCGGTGATGAGGATCGCGCCAATGCTCTCCCCCCGCCGCATCTCGGCCAGCAGTCCTGCGGCGTACGGGTTGGTCGCGGACGCGGGCAGCAGGCCCTGGAGGCAGACGGCGTAGTGCACATGGGCGGCGAGGGTGAGGGCCGGGTCGTGGGCGGCCGTCCACTCCAGGATCGTGTGGATGGTGGTGGGGTCTTCGCCGAGCTGGTCCAGGTCACCGGCGGCGGCGTTGATCGCGCGAAGCCGCGCGTAGGTGCGCAGGGGGTCGTCGGCCGAGGCGGCGGCAGGGGTACGGAACAGCGGGGTGTCCAGCAGCCGGTCCAGCCGCTCCAGCCGTTGCGAGGCACTGCGGCCGTGCAGGATCCGGCGGTGGCGCTCGGCAGGCGGCACGGTGACCGACGGGGTGGCGGGCGGGGGAGGCCCGGTGAGTGAGGAGGTCATGTCAGCCTTCCCGTGAGTGCCTGCTCGTGCAGGAGACGCAGTGTGGTGACGGCCTGATTGCTCTCCACGTCGAATACGTGCTCGGGGTAGAAGGCGTGCAGATGAAGCGTCAGGCGAGAGCAGACGCGGCCCGCCTGGTGGACGGTGACGTCCGCGCGGAGCGGGATCTTCTCCGGCTCGGGCGGGCCGGTCGGCGTGAAGGTCGCGGTGAGCTGGGCGGGTACGGGAAAGACGAAGCGCCGGAAGGAGAAGTCGCACCCGTGCATCACTCCGTAGCGGGAGGGCAGATGCGGCGGCGCCGGCTGGTGATGTGCCACGGCCCAGGTGACCAGTTGAATGGCGGCCTCGATCAGCACCATTCCCGGTACGTGCTGCTGGTCGGCGGTGTGGTCCAGCAGCAGTTCGGTCTGGTTGGGCACCACCAGTTCGGCGCCGAAGCCGTTCCGGTCGAAGTGGGCGTCCGCGATGACGACGTTGGCGGGGTTCTGCTTGAGGACGAGATGACGGGCGACGGGGCGTGGGGGCTCGCCCTCCAGACGTACCGGATGACCGGCTTTGGCCACCTCCTCGCCCAACTGCTCCCAGGTACTGACGTCGACGCCCAGCCCGGGTCGCAGACGCAGGGGGCTGTGGGCCGGGGGCGGTGCGGAGCGCAGGGTCGCCATGAGGGAGGCGAGCGTCAGGAGTTCGGGGTTGCACGCGGCCCGGTGGAAGCTCTCACCGATCAGCCAGTGCACGGATGGGGGGTTGGGGCCCGCGACGGGGCCGGTGGCCGCTGGGATCGGTCGGGCTGGGTGCGCGAGAGGCATGTGGTCCTACCTTCTTGGTTGTGGGTCTGAGCCGGCCAGGGAGGGAGCGGTGGGGAGGCCGTACCGGCGCTCCTGCGGGGGCTAGAGGGCCTGCAAGTGGGGCAGTCGGGCGGGCGCCAGGCGCACCGAAGAGGCCCCTGTCCATTCGAGGAGGGCGGTGCCCCAGGTGACGCCGCCGCCGAAGGCGACGGCGAGAACCAGATCGCCCTCGTGGAGGCGGCCTTGACCGGCCGCGGTGGCCAGTGCGTACGGAATGCTGCCGGCGCCGATGTTGCCGACCTCGTCGCCCACGATGACGAGTTGGGCGTCGGTGATGCCCGCGTTGTGGGCCACGTTGGTCAGCAGGACGGGGTTGGGCTGGTGCGTCACGATGGTGGTCAGGTCGCTCAGGGCGATGCGGTTGCGGGACAGGGACTCGTCGACGATCCGGGGGAAGACGTCTTCGATGAACTTGCGTACTCCGGGGCCGTTCATGCTGATCTTCTGGCGGCGGTCCGAGGGGGCGCCGGGGCCGTTCGGCAGTCGACTGCCGCCTTGGGGGATCAAGGCGTAGTCGGCGAACCGTCCGTCCGATCCCAGGGCGAAGTCCAGGAAGCCGCCGCGTTCCGTGGGGCCGAAGATCGTGGCGGCGGCGCCGTCGGCGAACAGAGAGGCGGTGGCGCGGTCGGTGGTGTCGAGGAACTTGGAGTACGCCTCCACTCCGACGACTGCCGCATAGCGGGCCTGCGGCGTGCAGACGAGCCAGTCGTGTGCGACTTTGGCCGCGAAGAGCCAGCCGGAACAGGCTGCGGTCACATCGAGGGCCACCGCGTGCCGGGCTCCGGTGCGTTCCTGTACGCGGCAGGCGGTCGCGGGCCCGAGCTCGTCGGGGGTGGAGGTGGCCACGATGATCACGTCGAGCTGGTCGAGGTCGATGCCGGCCGCCGCGCAGGCCGCCTTCACCGCGGCGGCAGCGAGGTCGGAAGCGGCTTCTTCCGGCGACGCGATGTGCCGTGAGTGCACGCCGGTGCGCCGCAGAATCCATTCCGCGCTGACGCCTGCCGAGGTGGCCACCGTCTCGTTGTCACGGCGTTGACTGGGGAGGTAGGAGCCCACCCCGATCACACCGAAGGGAGTGTGGGCGGAGCGGTTGCGGGGGGTGGGGGGCATGGGGAGGCACCTTCCAACTGGCTGAGGGGGGATGGGAGTCCGCGGGAGGAGCTCTGCCGGAGGAGCGCTCGCGGGACCGGGCCGGCGGCACGGTCGTTCTGTCTGCCGTACGGGCTGTCTGTCGTACGGGGCAGGGAGCGAGCGGATGTGACGGACCGTGGGAGTGGACGGCGCTGCCCGACGGGAGGTCGTCCGTACGGTGCTGGCGGATCACCCTCACTGTTCTGGCACACATCCCAAGGGCATGCGAGGGCGCTGGGGCAGCAGTGCGGCGCACAGCGCACGAGGCCGCGCACCAGGAACGCGCGCCCCACCCCGCTCCCGCGCCCGGCGCGTCGACCGGGTGCGCCGGATGCGCCGCAGTGCGCCGCCGACCCCCTTTACAGGGCGCCACGCACGAGCGCTTAGTTGACGGAGTCGGACAGAGCCGGATGAAGGCGAACGGACCCGAACAGGTGCGAACGTCGTCGAAGGCCGCTGTGCCTTCCGCAGTTTCGCGGACGGTCCCCAGCCGGGCACCGCGGCATCGGACCGGCCCTCATACGGCACCGCTGGAGCAGCCTCCGCGTACGCGGTTGCACTGACCGCTCCTGTGGTTCCGGCCGCCCGGCCACCCCCTGACACACCACACCACGCACCACACACCACGTGAAGGAGCACTGCCATGTCGATCGAAGGCACCATCAAGGGCATCCTCGTCGAGGACCTCAACGTCGACCACGCCCCCCAGGACATCATCGGGACGCTCAGCATCCGTGACGACCTGGGCGTGGACTCCCTGGGATTCGAGGAACTGCGCGCACGCTGCGAGGAGGAGTTCAAGGTGAACATCTCCGAGGAGGACTACGGATCGGACGCGTTCGCCACGGTCCAGGCGCTCACTGCCCTCATCCTGCGGCTCACCAGCACCGCCGCCGCCTCCGGAGGGCAGGCGTGATGGCCGACACCGAGCCCCGGCAGATGGGCTTCACCGAGATCAAGGAATGGGTCCGCCACCGCTACCCGGTCAACTACCTCGACCGCATCACCGACTGGACCCCCGGCGAGTCACTGACCGCGCTCTTCAACGTCTCCGGGTCGTTGCCCTGCCTCGTCGGGCACTTCCCCGAACGCGCGATTCTCCCCAGTTCGTCCACCATGATGGCCTTCGCGCAGTGCGGGATCGTCCTCTACCAGCTCAGTACGCGCAAACTGCGGGACGACGAGATCACGCTGATGGGCAACAGCACCATCAGCTCCCGCCGGATCCTCGTCCCCGGCGATCAGATCACCCTGCACATCTCCTGCGACCGGCTGCGCGACAACTACCTGCGCTTCACCGGTACCGCCTACGTCGACGGGGAGGTGGCGAGCCGCGTCCGCACGTCCCTCATCCGCAAGAAGGTCGCCGACCTGGGGCCACAGCTGTGGTGAGCCCCCACCCCGTGGCCCCCACCCATGCCTGCGTGACAGGCATGGCCTGGTCCACGGCCCTGGGCGACGACCTGACCGAGACCTGGAGCGCGCTGCGCGCGGGACGGGACGGCTTCCGCGAAGTGCCCTCCGACCGGCCGCTGCGCAACCGGCTGGCCGCCGACATCCCGGGCCTCCCGCACACCCTGACCGCAGCCCGGCGCATGCACCTGCTGACCGTGCGCACCGTGGAGGCGTCCCTCAAGGACGCCGGGGCGGCGGCGGCCGACTGCCGCCTCGTCGCGGGCACCAGTTTCGGCGCCCTCCTCGACACCGCCGACGACGGCGACCCGGCTCACCCCGGCGCCGAAGGTTCCGGCGACATCGCTACGGGTGGCGTCGATACGGGCCCCGTGGATCCGGGCCCCGTCGGCCCGGGAGGCGGCCCGCCACCGCACACCTGGCCGCGGTCCGTGGCGGAGGAACTGGGCCTGCGCACCCCCGTGCTACCCGTCAGCAGCGCCTGTTCGACCGCCTCCGACGCGCTCGCCGCCGCCCTGACCCTGCTGGCCCGAGATCCCGACACCCCCGTCGTGTGCGGCGCGGCCGACGTGCTCACCCCGGCGAAACGGCTCGGCCACACCGCACTCGCCACCATGAGCCCGGACCGTATCCGCCCCTTCGACCGACGCCGCGACGGCATGCTCCTGGGCGAAGGAGCGGGCTTCCTCGTCCTGGAGTCCCCCCAAGCGGCACGCCGCCGCTCCGCCCGCGTTCACGGCCGGCTGCTCGGGGCCGGGGCGAGCAACGACGGAGCCGGTCTGACCACCCCCAACACCACGGGCGCGGGAGTGGCCCGCGCCATCCGCGCCGCACTGCGGGAGGCCGGCGTCGCGCCCGACGAGGTGGGTGCGGTCGCCGCCCACGGCACCGGCACCCGTCTCAACGACCTCACGGAAGCACGCGCCTTGAACGACGTGTTCGACGGCGTGAGCGGGCCGCCTGTCGTCTTCGCGCTCAAGAGCCAGCTCGGCCACACCCTGGGCGCGACCGGAGTCCTCCAGACGATCGCCCTGCTGCTGGCCCTGCGGGACCGGGCAGCGCCACCCGTCGCGCACCTCACCGAGCCCGATCCCGCACTGCGCCTCCCCTTGGCGCTGCCCGGCTCCGACGCCTCCCCCCTCCCCGCTGGGGAGAAGCCCTGCGGTCTCGTCCTCACGCTCGGCTTCGGCGGGTTCAACACCTGCCTGGTCGTGGACAGCCGCAGCACGTGACCCGGCACGGACGCGCTCGCCCCTGGCGCGATCTGCCCCCGCTCTCTCCCACTGGAAGCCGCCATGTCCCCACCGGAACCCGCTACGCGCCGCGCCCCACGCCCTGCCGGACCGACAGCGCCCCTCTTCACCTTCCGCGACCCGACCCGCACCACGGAAGGGGTCCGCATCCCTCCGGCCGCCGAAGCGCTGGAGCAGAACAACACCCCCCGCCTGTACGGGGATCCGGCCGCCTGGGCCGTGGTCCAGGGGATTCGCCGCACCCTGCCGGACTGGTTCGAGAAGGACGTCGCCGGCGCCCCGCTCACCGAGACCGGTGTACTGGTCTGCAGTGTGACGACAACGCGTCCCACCCGTCGGGCGGTTGCCGCCCAAGGCGTCCAAGGGCGAATCCGGCCACGGCACTTCGCTGCCTCGGGGCCCGGCCTGCTCGCCGGCCTCCCCTGCATCGTGCTGGGCTTCCGCGGTCCCACCCTCACCCTGACCGCGCCGTACGCCGACATCGCCGACGATGCCCACGCCCTCGCACGGACCTGGCTGACCCGGGCGAACTGCCGCGCCGTGCTTCTGGTCGAGCACGCGCAGCCGGCCGACCACCTGCACACCGTGCGCTGTCACCTGCTCACCCCCAACGAGAACGCTCTCGCCGGGGCCGCCGGGGCCGCCGGGGCCGCCGACTCGGCCGAGACCGCCAGGGCCGACTGACCGCGCTCGGCCGGACACTTCGGGCCGCTCGGCTCCCCTCCCCATTACCTCTTTCGTAGCCCCGCAACGGGGCGACCGGCCTTCGGAGTTGGCATGACTACCTCCCCTTGTCGAGTGCATGGCCCGGGGGGGCACCAGCTCCGGAGGCGCTGACAGACCGCTGATGAGGGGCATGACCACCGGCCTTTCCCCAGGTCGGGAGGCTCTTCGTAATGTGGATGTGGCGATCGGCGCCGTGGCAAGGCCGGGTGAACAGCACCACCGAAGGACGCTCGGCATGATCGATATCAGCGGCATCGACGTCTTCCTCGGCCTGGACGTCGGCAAGGGCGAACACCACGCCACCGCCCTCACCCCAGCCGGGAAGAAAGCCTTCGACCGGAGGCTGCCCAACAGCGAACCCAACCTCCGCGAAGTGTTCACCAAGCTGAAGGCCAAGCACGGAAGAGTGCTCGTCATCGTCGACCAGCCAGCCTCGATCGGGGCCCTGCCGCTCGCCGTCGCCCGCGCTCTGAACTGCGACGTCGCCTACCTGCCGGGGCTCACGATGCGGCGGATCGCCGATCTGTATCCCGGCGAGGCCAAGACCGACACCCGCGACGCATTCATCATCGCCGACGCGGCCCGCTCGATGCCTCACACCTTCCGCGCGATCGAGGCCGACGACGAGACCGTCGCCGAGCTGGAGATGCTCGTCGGGTTCGACGACGACCTGGTCGCCGAGGCCAACCGGCTCTCCAACCGCCTTCGCGGCCTGTTCACGCAGGTCCACCCGCATCTGGAACCGGTCCTGGGCCCGCGCATGCAGCACCCCGCCGTCCTGGCCCTGCTCGAACGGTTCGGCTCCCCGGCCGAGATCCGCCGGGCCGGTCGGCGGCGGATCGCCACCGCGATACGCCTGAAAGCGCCCCGGATGGCGGACCGTCTGACCGACGAGATCTTCACCTCGCTCAGACGAGCAGACCGTCACCGTCCCGGGCACCGACGCCGCCACCCTGATCGTCCCGCGCCTCGCCCGGTCGCTGACCGCCGTGCTCGAACAGCGCCGTCTACTGGAGAAACGACTCGAAGAACTACTGGCGGCCCACCCTCTTTCCGCCGCCCTGACCTCGATGCCGGGAGTCGGGGTCAGGACCGCAGCCCGCCTCCTCATCGACGTCGGCGACGGCGACGGCACCAGGTTCCCCTCCGCCGCCCACCTCGCCGCCTACGCAGGACTCGCGCCAACGACCCGCAGCTCGGGCTCCTCGATCCGCGGCGAACAACAGTCCAGGAGAGGAAACAAGCAGCCCAAGAGGACCTTCTTCCTCTCCGCGTTCGCCGCTCTCTCCGACCCCGCCTCCCGCATCTACTACGACAAGAAGATCAAGGAGGGCAAGCACCACACTCAAGCCCTCCTCTGCCTCGCCCGCCGCCGGGCCGACGTCCTCTTCCGTCCTCTTCGCGATGCTCCGCGACGGCACCTTCTACCAACCGCCAACCCCCGTGACCAGCTGAGGAGTTAGCTTGCTCCGTCGCTCTCCGGCCGAAGCCGCTGACGAGCTGCCTCAAGCCGCTGCCCATAGTCCGCCGCGAACAGCTCAGGCAGCGTTTTGTCCAACGTCCCGGCGATTCGATGAATCGGTGACCACACCGCCGGATCGTCGATGACACGACTGAGGTCCGTCATCTGGAGCTTCTCCAGCCAGTCCGACAACACCAATGCCTGATCGCTCGTGAGCTTGATCGTGATCTGGCTCTCGCTCATGCGCCCCAACCCCTTAGCACTCACCCTCGACCACACGAACCTACGGCCCTCACACCTTGACCGAACACATAGGGGCCCCCACCCCCGGGCCGCTCGGCTCCACCCCCCCGGCCCGCCCGGGCCACCGCCGCCGCGGGCCGCGCGCCCCCTCCGGCGGCCCCGGGCCCGCGCGCCCCACCGTTCTCCGGCCGACCCCCACCTCCCACCGCACGCGAAGGACCGCCATGGTCACCGCAGAAACCCTGCCCGACGTCCCCTCCGCCGCGTACGCCGCCCACCACCTGAACCACCTCACGACCTCCGACCTCACCCCCGGCCACACCCGGCGTCCCACCTTCGACGAAGCCCGGAAGATCCTCGACCACAGCGGCATCAGGGACCGCGGACGCCTGGTCGTCATCGCCGTGCCCGACGCCGTCACCCAGCTGACCCTCTTCCTCGCGGCGCACCACCAAGGACTGGTGCCCGTCCTGCTGCCGCGCGCCAGCAGCATCCGCCGCACCCGGCTCATCGCCGACAGCCTCGGTGCCGCCGCGCTGGTCGTCCCCACCCCGCATGACGCCGACACCCGCAGCCCCGGCCTCCCCAGGGCGGTCGCCCACCACCCCCCGTACCCCCAGCACTATCCCCCCGACCACGCCATCGTGATGACCTCGGGCACCTCCGGACTGGCCAGCGGATGCCTGCACAGGATCTCCTCGCTGTACGCCAACGCCCGGCGGCACGCGCAGGCCGTCGGACTGCGCGAGGACGACACGGTCTTCGTGAACATGCCCCTGCACTTCTCCTACGCCCTGGTCGCCCAGGCCCTGGCCGCCCTCATCACCGGAGCCCGTCTGGTCCTGGGCGGACCACCCTTCACCCCGACGCGCTACATCGACTCGCTGCGCCGGCACGACGTCACGGTCTCCTCCCTGTCCCCTTCACTGGTCCGTACGATCCTGGCAGGTGACCACCAACTCCCCTCCGTGCTAAGGGTGTTGACCGTGGGCGGCGACGCTCTGGAAGAGGTGCACACCCGCTCGCTCCTGCAACGCCAGCCCGCCACCGAGCTCTATCTCACCTACGGCCTGACCGAAGCGGGACCCAGGGTCGCGACCCTGGCCGCCCACCGGGAACCCGACCCCCGCCTGCGTTCGGTCGGCCTGCCGCTACCCGGCGTACACGTCGGCATCCGCCCGCAGGACCCCGTCCCCGGTCGCGCCCCGGACCGTACGGAGGGCGAACTCGTCGTCACCACCCCCACCGCTCTCGTACGCCATGTCGGCCCGCACGCCGACGCACGACGTGGACTGATCGCGCCGCGCACGATCGCCACCGGCGACATCTTCGCCGTCGAGGACGGATACCTCTACTTCCGCGGCCGGGCACGCGACTTCATCATCGTGAACGGCGACAAACTCTCGCTGCGCTGGATCCGCGAGCTCGTCGGAGCGCTCCCCGGCGTCCTGCACGTGCGCACGACCCCTCGCCCCGGGCCCGGCACGGACAGCGGTCAGCGGTACGACCTCGACATCACCGCCTCCGAAACGACGCCCCAGCTCAAACATCAGGTCCACCGCGCGCTCAAGGAGATCCTGCTGCGCGCCGAGTGGCCCGAGACGATCCGCTACGCCGAGTCCTCCACCTCAGGGTTCACCAAATGACGCACCAGCCCCGCCCCGAGGCCTCCACCGCCGCGACTGCCCGCCGCTCCACGGCGGCCGTCCCCCGGCCGCTCGCCGGAAAGACGGCCCTCGTCGTCGGCGGCACCAGCGGAATGGGGGCGACCACCGCACGCGCCCTTGCCGAGGCCGGCGCCACCGTCACCGTCGCGGGCCGCCGCCTGCACACCGGCCGCGACGTCGCCGACCGCATCACCGCGTCCGGCGGCACGGCCCACGCCCTGACGGTGGACGTCACCGACGAAATCTCCGTACGCCACATGTTCGACCAACTGGACACCCTCTACGAGCATCTCGACATCGCCGTCAACTGCGCGGGCACCATCGGATCAGGACCCACGCCACTGCACCGCATCGGGGAACCCGCCTGGGACACCCTCATTGGCACCAACCTCACCGGCTGCTGGCGCGTCCTGTCCCACGAAGCCCGCCGCATGCTGCGCCGACGCAGCGGCTCCATCGTCAACTTCTCGTCCGTGCTGGGCCTCACCGACGGAGGTGCCTATCCCGGCATGGCGGCGTACGCCGCCGCGAAACACGGCATCGTCGGCCTCACGAAGGCGGCCGCGGCCGAGTACGGACCACGCGGCCTGCGCGTCAACGCCGTCTGCCCCTCCTTCGTACGCAGCGACATGCTCGATTCCCTCGTCACCGCCGACCAGGCGGAACAGGTCGCGCGCAGCTACCCCCTGCGCCGGATCGGAGAGCCCGAGGAGATCGCGGCGACCGTGGTCTTCCTCGCGTCCGACGCAGCCGCGTACCTCACCGGACAGGCCATCGCCGTCGACGGCGGCTACACCGTCCGCTGACCTGCACGCCCCGCCCAACCGTCGGCTGACCCGCAGGGCCCACCCAGCCCTCACCACCTCACCACCTCACCGCACAAGGAGACCCGCCATGAGCCTGCTCACCGGCAAGCGCATCGTCATTTCCGGGCTGCTCGACGAGCAGTCCATCGCCCACGCCGTCGCCGCTTCCGTACAGCGGCACGGTGCCGACGTCATCCTGACCAACGTTCCCGGGCACCGGTTCGCGATGATGCGGCGCGCCGCCAAGAGCCTGCCCGCCCCGCCCGTCGCCATGATCCCCGCGGACTTCGGCTCCGCAGCCGACCTCGACAGGTTCAGTACGGACGTAGCCGGGCACTGGGACCACGTCGACGGCGTCCTGCACTCCGTGGCCCACGCACCACGGGGCGCCCTTGACTCGTTCCTCGACACCAGCTGGGACGACGCGGCGCGCGCCCTGCACGTCTCGGCGTTCTCCCTGAAGGACCTCGTCCGCGCCCTGCACCCGCTCCTCACCCGCGCCCCCGGCGGCGCCTCCGTCGTCTCCCTCGACTTCGACGGCACACAGGCCTGGCCGGGATACAACTGGATGGGCGTCTCCAAGTCGGCCCTCGAAGCCATCTCCCGCTACCTGGCCCGCGAGCTCGGCCCCGACAACATCCGCGTCAACACGGTGGCCGCGGGTCCCGTACACAGCCGCGCCGCCGGTGGTGTGCCCAGCTTCACGGACTTCGAACGCGAGTGGTCGGCCCGCGCACCCCTGTCCTGGGACGCCGACGACGCCGACGCCGTCGCAGGCCCCGTCACCTTCCTCTTCTCCGCCCTCGCCCAGGCCGTCACCGGCACGGTCCTGCATGCCGACGGCGGCTTCCACGCCATGGGCATGGCGGGTCCTCAACCGCTGGAGGCCGTGGCCGAGAGCGCCGTGCAGGCCGTTGCGGAAGGACAGGGTGCCGCTGTCGTCCTGCACTAGCGGTTACGTGTCGCGGTCCGGGCCACGTTTCTCCGGGAGGGGGGGCGGGGCCCGTGCTCCTGCGGCAGGTGTGTGGAGACTCGCCCTGCCCCCGATCGCGGTGTCGATCGGGGGCAGGGCGTTTCTGCTGCGGATGCGCGGGCCGAGCTCCGCCACCCGCCCGGCGGCAGGGGCGCCGACGAGGTCCACGACGTGCTCGCCCACGCATTCGGTGGCCCTGCGGCCGGCTCTGACCGCCCAGTTGCGTCGACGGCGAGCGGGGCGGCCGTCGCGCGGGGCACACCGGGGGCGGGATCCGGGCGAGCGGCAACGCGTGGTGGCTCAACTGGCCTACAGGCTCGGGCGCGAGGTGGCGTTCGGGTTCTTCCGGGGGAGTGGCCCGCAGGGGCGCTGATTCCTCTGGTCGCTGGGGGTGCCGGACCAGCGGAGACGATCCGCGCGGCACCCCGCCGTCCCCGGGGTCGGCCATCACCGTGCTCGCCGACCTCCGCCACGGCCCGGCCCTGCCGAGGGCCGTCGAACGGGGCGACTGCGCCGACACCGGCCCCGCCACGACCGAGGCCATCGCCCGAGCAGTCCGCTCAGGCGATGGCCTCGGTCTCGGGAGGGTCAGACCGCAGCGAAGGGGGACGGCGGTTTCGGGTGACCCGACAGACCTACGTCGTTGGTCGACAGCCCACCGTCGATCATGAGCGTGTGACCGGTCACGAAGGAGGCCGCGGGGGAAGCCAGATAGACCACGCTGGGCGCGACCTCGGCGGCCTCCGCCCACCGTCCCATCGGTACGTGCGCTGTCAGCCAGTCGGAGACGGCGGGCACGGTGTGGACCTCGGCTGTCATGTCGGTGCGTACCCAGCCCGGGCACACCGCGTTGACCCGCACTCCTTCACGCGCCCACGCGACGGCCAGGCTCCGCGTGAGGGAGATCTGCGCCGCCTTGGTCATGGCGTAGAAATCCATGCCGGGTGCGGCGACCGTTCCGGCAGCGGAAGACACCAGGATCAGGCTCGCCCGGGGTGAACGGGCCAGGTGCGTATGGGCCGCGCGGCACAGGGCGACCGTGGCATCGAGGTTGACGGTTCGTACGCGAGTCCAGTCTTCGGGCGGTGCGACGGAGAAGGGAAGCAGCTTGGTGCGGCCCTGCTCGTCCGTGGGCACGACCCCGGCACAGTGCACCACGGTGTCCAGTCCGCCGAGCATCTCGGCCGCCTCGTCGACGATCCGGGCTGCCTCCTCGGGCTGGGAGAAGTCGGCGGCCAGCAGGGCGGATTTGCCCCCCAGGCCGGCGATCTCCTGTGCCGTGACGTCGAGGGCGGCGGTGGTACGAGCGCTCAGGGCGACTTCGGCACCGGCTGCGGCACAGGCGACTGCGATCGCGCGGCCGATGCCGCGCGAGGCCCCGGTCACGAGGACCCGATGGCCGGCAAGGGTGAAGGGAGGGGTGGCGTTTGCGGTGATTGCGGTCACGGCGACTCTCCTTGGCGCGGATGCGGGAAGGTGCTGGAGGGAGGGGCACGGCGCGGCAGGCGGCCAGTGGGCCGGTCGGTCGGGTTGCCCCACGGCGAGTGCCGCAGGCGTCCGGCCGAAGACTGTCGGAGGGCGCTCGACAGCGCCTGTCGGGGCGGGAAGCGTGAGGGTGCGCTGGTCGTTCCGTCCGCGTCCCGTACCGGCCGTCCTTGACGCCCCCGGCCGGGTTTCGGGCCCTGCTGGGCCCGTGTCCTCCTTTGTCGCATATCACCGGCGTGAACGCACCTCCCGGCAAGGCGCATTGGGGCAGGTGTGAACCCAGCGCATGCGCTACCGGCGCGCACCGGCGCGTGCTGACCGCGCATCAGGGCCGCGCTGTGCCATCCCTCTTTGGGGGGACGTCAAGTTCTCGGTGATTGACCCACGGGCACTCTCCAGTCGTTACCAAGATCGGATCATTGCGGTGCGAAAATCCGCAAGAAGGGAAACATCGTGTTAAGCAATGATCTTCCGTACGGGGTCTCGGCCGTCTGCGCGAGGGACTCTCGCGGCAAGGAGGCGGCAGGAACCGGACCCCACCCTCCGAGAGGGGGCCGCCTCTCTCCGCCGGAAGCGGCATGAGCGCGGACGGGCTTCGACGGGATCACATACTCGGTTCATCGGGGCACTCAAGGCGCTGAGCGCAAGCCGACGGGCCACGCCGTGTCGTGCCGATCGTGCCTGTGACAAGGCCGACCGCTTCTCCCTGACGAAGCGGACCGCGTAACCGTGCGGCGGTATGCGGGGACGGCCCCGCTGCCCACCCGGGGCGTCCGCCTCCAGGCACGTGGGCAGCGCCGATCCGTACGAACCGGGGGCGCCAACTGGCCCGCCGGCCCGCCCTGCCGCAAGGCCGGCACCCGTGCACCGTCCCTCGCCGGTCCGGCCCAACTGCGCTGCCCCACGCCACCGCTGCCCCGCCCCACCGACTCCGTCCTGGCACCGCTGGCCGCGCGCCGGCCGGCCCAGCGTGGTCCGGGCCTCATCCCCACCCCTCGTCACCGAACGGCAGGAGTCCCCCGTGCACATGCCCGCCGCAGCCACCCGGCCGCTGACCGCGGCCCACGCCGCCCGCTACCTGGCCACGCGCGTCACCAGCACGATGCGCACCGGCTCGGTTCCGGTCACCTACGAATCCGCCCACGAGGCACTGGAGCAGAGCAAGCTCCCCGCCGGATCGGTCGTCGTGATCTCCGTGTCCAGTCCCACGGCCCAACTGAACCTCTTCTGGGCCGCCCACCACTTGGACCTCGTCCCTGTCCTGATTCCCCGCAGCACCGCGCGCCACCGCATCCGTGAGACCGCCAACGCGCTGGGCGCCGCCGCGCTCGTCACCCTGATCCCCGGCGCCGCCCCGCTCCAGGGGTCGCCCCTCGCCGTCACCCGCTGGCACCCGGCATCCCCTCAACGCCACCACCGCGGCACCGTGATCCTCATGACGTCCGGAACCTCCGGGCCCCCGTCCGGATGCCTGCACCACATCGATTCCCTCTACGCCAACGCGCGCCTGCACGCCCGGGCCATCGGACTGCGGTCCACCGACACCATGCTGATCAATCTCCCGCTGCACTACTCCTTCACCCTCGTCTCCCAGGCCCTGGCCGCCATGGCATGCGACACCCAACTTGTCCTGAGCGAGCAGGCGTTCACTCCCGAGGGATACCGCAGCACACTTCAACGTCACCACGTCACCGTCTCCTCGCTCCTGCCCACCCTCGCCCGCAGCCTCTTGTACGACGACGGCCGCCTGCCCGGCAGCCTGCGCACGCTCACCGTCGGCGGTGATGCCCTCGAAGCGGTCCACGTCCGTGAGCTGCTGCGCCGCCACCCCCAGGGCGAGCTCTACCTCACCTACGGACTCACCGAGGCAGGGCCCCGGGTGGCGACGCTTGCCGCCCACCAGGAACCGTCCGAGAGGCACACCTCTGCCGGGAAACCGCTGCCCGGCATCACCACCCGCATCGGCGGCACTGCCGGACCCGGAATCCGGCAGGGAGCGGGCGAACTCATCGTCACCACTCCCACGGCGATACTCCGCCGGATCGGGGAACCCACGGGCCGGTGCCCGGGACAGGTCGCACCGAACACCGTCGCCACCGGAGACATCTTCGAGACCGATGGCGAGGGGTACCTCTACTTCCGTGGCCGCCAGTCCGACTTCCTCCGGCTCAACGGAGAGGAAATCTCGCTGCGTTGGGTGCGCGAGGTGGTCGGTTCCCTCCCCGGTGTCCTGCACGTACGCGCCGAGACCTTCAGCACCTCCCCGGCCCGCGCAGCCGTCCCCGTCCGGCACTACCGGCTGCATGTCCGAGCCGTCGAAGCCACCTATGAACTTCGCGCTCAGATCGAACGGCGGCTGCGGGAAGTTCTCATGCGTACCGAATGCCCCCGTGAACTGGTGCTGACCGATTAGAGGCCCTAACAGAATGAAGAGTGGCAGGGGAAGGAGTCACGCGCCGATTGCGTCGGCTTGGTGAGGGGTTACCCCTCCGGGGTGCTCTGCGCGTGATCACGTTCAGCGCGGAACTCGTCCAGGAGGGAGAAGAACATCTCCATCGGTGGGGTGCCCGTTGACTCGGCAGCCCGTTCGATCTCGATTGCCCAGCCCAGGTTGCTGGGGTAGGCAGTGTCCATCCGCTTCCACAACCACTCTGAGAAAGGACCATCGTTCCAGAAGTCGAAACGCTCATCGCTGTTGTTGATCCCTGCGGCGATTGCGTAGCCGACGAGCATGGAGTCCAAGTGCAGAAGAGAGCCGCGGCGCACCCACATTCCTGGGCGTAGTCTCACCTGCTCCAGGAGGTCGTCGACACTCCGCAGCTCGCTCGGCTTACGTATCCCGGGCCTGTCGGACGCTTGTTCATACATGCCAGCAGGCTACTGATGGTGGCTGGTCAGCGACCGAAGCTGTCGACGTGTGATGAGGCAGCAGGCGAGTTTGAGGAAGGGCTCATGGACGTCGGCACGCCGCTCCCAACGGACGCGGAGCCGTCTGTACCCATGCAGCCGGGCGAAAGTCCTTTCCACGACCCAGCGGTAGGTGCCCAGCCCACTGCCATGACGGGTGCTGCGGCGGGCGATGGCCGACACGATCCCCTTGGCGTGGACCTTCGCACGGTAGACGTCGTGATCGTATCCGCGGTCGGCGAAGAGTGAGTCCGGTGTGCGACGCGGGTGGCCAACTCGGCCCCGGACCCAGGGGATCGCGTCGACAAGAGGCATGAGCTGCGTGACGTCGTTGCGGTGACCGCCGGTCAGGAGGACGGCAAGCGGGGTTCCATGGCCGTCAGTGATCAGGTGATGCTTGGAACCTGCCCGGCCGCGATCGACGGGTGAAGGACCCGTGCGAGGCCCCCTTCTAGAGCCCTGACGTGGGAGGAATCGACCACGCAGCGGGACCAGTCGAGTCGTGCGGCTGCGTTCAGCTCGGCAAGCAGGGCCTCGTGCAACCGCTGCCAGACGCCGGCCTCGTTCCAGTCCCGCCGCCGTCGCCAGCACGTCATCCCGGAGCCGAAGCCGAGCTCCTTGGGCAGGTGCTCCCACTGGATGCCGGTGCAGAGTACGTACAGGATGCCGCACAGCACCTGCCGGTCCGGGACCGGAAGACGGCCGGGGTACCGAAACCTTCGCTCCTTCTTTGGCAACAGCGGCTCGATCCGCTCCCACAAGTCATCCGGCACGAGCCACGGAGGCGTTCCCATGGTCAGTCAACGTCCAACTCGTCTACCAGGCACGGCTGCCAGGGACGTTCGACCTCATTGTGTTAGCGGTTCTAAGCGGCAGCTGCCGTGACGTCCGCTGACCACGTGGAATTCAGCGACCGGCCCGTCGGATACCCGGGGGTCTGTCAATCGAGCGGTGTAACGAGGGTGGTTGGGGTTACTGGCGTGCTGCGGAGAGACGGCCGTCGAAGGTGATGTCGAAGGCGTTCAGGGCGGTCTTCCAGCGCATCGTCCAGCGGGCCTGGCCCTTGCCCGTGGGGTCCAGGGACATGATTGCCATGTAGACGCACTTCAGGGCGGCGGTCTCGTTGGGGAAGTGGCCGCGGGCCTTGACCGCCCGGCGGATCCTGGCGTTCACGGACTCGATGGCGTTGGTGGTGCAGACGATGCGGCGGATCTCGGTGTCGAAGCGGAGGAACGGAGTGAACTCTTCCCAGGCGTTCTCCCAGAGCCGCACGATTGCCGGATACTTCTTGCCCCAGGCGTCGGCGAACTCGGCGAACCGGTCGAGTGCGGCCTCTTCGGTGGCCGCGGTGTAGACGGGCTTGAGGAGCTTGGCGATCTTGTCCCAGTCCTGGCGGGCGGCATAGCGGAAGGAGTTCCGCAGTAGGTGGACCACGCAGGTCTGGACGGTGGTGCGGGGCCAGACGGTCTCGACGGCGTCGGGCAGGCCCTTGAGTCCGTCGCAGACGAGCATGAGGACGTCGTTCACGCCGCGGTTCTTGATCTCGGTGAGGATGTGCATCCAGTGCTTGGCACCCTCGCCGCCGTCGCCGGCCCACAGCCCGAGGATGTCCCGTCGGCCCTCGGTGGTGACCGCCAGGGCAACGTAGATCGGCCGGTTGGCGACGGCGCCGTCACGGATCTTCACGTGGATCGCGTCGATGAACAGCACCGGATAGACCGCGTCCAGCGGCCGGTTCTGCCACTCGGCCATGCCGTCTATGACCTTGTCAGTGATCGTCGAGATCGTCTGGCGGGAGACCTCGGCGCCATAGACCTCGGCCAGGTGGGCCTGGACCTCGCCGGTGGTCAGGCCCTTCGCGGACAGGGAGATGACCATCTCGTCCACGCCGGTCAGGCGCTTCTGACGCTTCTTGACGATCTTCGGCTCGAACGATCCGTCGCGGTCGCGGGGCACGGATATCTCGACCGGGCCGACGTCGGTCAGGACGGTCTTTGCGCGGGTGCCGTTGCGTGAGTTGCCGCTGTTCTTTCCGGCCGGGTCGTGCTTGTCATAGCCGAGGTGGTCGGTGATCTCGCCTTCCAGGGCGGATTCCAGCAGCCGCTTCGTCAGCTGCTGGAGCAGCCCGCCCTCGCCGGTCAGCTGCAGGCCCTCGGCCTGAGCCCGGGAGACCAACTCGTCGATCAGCCGGTCATCCACCGCCTTCGGCTCAGACGACTCGACGGTCACAGCCTCGGTCACGTTCTCACTGGTCATCGATGCATCCTCCATGATCGGGAGTTACACCGAACGTTTTACAGACCTCCAAAACCCCCTGCGTGACCTGCGAGAACGTTAACTACCCGGCCTTGGGGCAAGTTCACAACGCCGTGATGGAGGGGCTCCGGTCGGGGAGTTGGGGTTGGGCAGCACCGTGCGCGGGGAGCCTGAGGCTGTGTCTTGCGGGCGCTGACTGAAGCGGAACCACGCGTGGCGGTAGGGCGGCCGTTGTTTGAGAGCCGGAGAGACTTCAGGGATGGAGTTGATGCACGGTGGAACGACGGGTGCCGGTGGCCACACACTGGGGGAGCTTTGTGGCTGTGGTGGATTCGGGTCGCCTGTTGCGTCTTGAGCCCCGGGGTGATGATCCCGCGCCTTCGCCGATTGGTCCGGGCATGGTGGCAGCGGCTGAAGACGCTGCGCGCGTGCGGCATCCCGCGGTGCGCAAGGGGTGGCTGGACGGGTTGCCACGCGGCCGTGAGGGGGCGCGAGGCAGCGATGCTTTTGTAGAGGTCAGCTGGGACGACGCGCTCTCTATGGTGAGTGAGGAACTGCGCCGGGTGCGCGGACAGTACGGGGACAGTGCTGTCTTTGGCGGCTCGTACGGCTGGGCGAGTGCGGGCGTATTTCACAACGCGCAAAGTCAGCTTCAACGGTTTCTGGCGCTGGGCGGGGGCTACACCGATTCGCGCAATACCTACAGCACCGCTGCCCTTGAGGTAATCCTCCCGCACGTGATCGGAGGGGCGCCGTGGAGCTACCAGTCGCGCATGCCTCTGTGGCACGAGATCGCGGAGAGCTGTGAGTTCGTGGTGGCGTTCGGGGGGCTGGCTCTGAAGAACAGCCAGATCAACCCTGGGGGACTGGCCCGACACCGGACCCGGGAGTTGCAGCAGAGATGCCGGGATGCCGGGGTGCGATTCGTGAACGTCAGCCCAATCCGCAGTGACACTGCCGACTTCCTGGACGCCCAGTGGGTGCCGGTCGTACCCAATACCGACACCGCCCTGATGCTTGCCATCGCTCATACGATGCTGGTCAACGGCTGGTACGACGCGGACTTCCTCGCTCGCTGCTGTGAGGGGTTTGACCGCTTCACCTCGTACCTCACCGGCGACGGTGACGGCGTCGTCAAAGACGCCCGATGGGCGGCGGCGATCACTGGCGTTGAGCGCGACACGATCATCGATCTTTCTCGCCGTCTGTTCGCACAGCGTTCCCTTGTCATGGTCAACTACGCCATTCAACGGGCGGACCACGGCGAGCAGCCGGTCTGGATGTCCGTCGTGCTGGCAGCCATGGCGGGATCGCTGGGCCGGCCGGGCTGTGGTTGGGGCGCTGGCTACGCAACGATGGATGCAACGGGTGTTGCTCCGGGCCGTCGGTCCGTGGTGTCGGTGCCGCGGGTGGAGAACCCGGTGACGGACTTCATTCCGGTCGCCCGGATCGCCGACACCCTGCTGGAACCGGGATCGACCATCGACTACGACGGTCAGCGCCTGACCCTTCCGCACCTGCGCTTGATCTACTGGTGCGGAGGGAACCCCTTCCACCATCATCAGGATCTCCACCGCCTCACGAGAGCCTGGCAGCGTCCGGAAACGGTGGTGGTCCACGAAGCGTGGTGGAACACCACGGCGAAGTTCGCCGATATCGTGCTTCCGGCCGCGACCAGCCTGGAGCGCGACGACTTTGCCGCAGGGTTTTGTGACCCCCACCTGGTCGCGATGCCGAAGGTGCGCGAACCGGTGGGGGAGGCACGGACCGACCACCAGATCTTCGCCGCCCTGTCTGCCCGTCTGGGCTATGCGCGGGAATTCACGCAGGGTCGCTCCGAGAGCGAATGGGTCCGCCACCTCTACGAACGCACCCGCGCGGATCTCCGCGACGGTGCAGTTCTTCCTGACTTCGACGACTTTTGGCACCGCACCCTGGGTGTGGAACTGCCGTTGCTCAGTGGGCCGTTTCCCGGCAGCTTCGAAGCGTTGCGTGCCGATCCGCAGCGCTTCCCTCTGGGGACGCCCTCGGGCCGTATCGAGATCTTCTCCGCAGAGATCGACTCGTTCGGCTACGACGACTGCGCTGGTCATCCGATGTGGTTCGAACCCGTGGAGTGGCTCCGCGCCGGACTGGCGGATCGCTACCCTCTGCATCTGATCTCGAATCAGCCTGCCTCACGCCTTCACAGCCAGTACGACAACGGTGGTCACAGTCTCAAGTCGAAGATCCATGGCCGTGAGCCCGTGACGATCAATCCGCAGGACGCTTCGTCGCGCGGTATCGAGAGCGGCATGATCGTTCGCGTTTTCAACGACAGAGGGAGCTGTCTGGCCGGAGCTATCCTGTCGGACGCTGTGATGCCGGGCGTCCTCCAACTGTCCACCGGCGCATGGTGGGACCCGTCCCGGCCGGGACGCAGCGGCACCCTGGACCGTCACGGAAACCCGAACACCCTCACCGGCGACCGGGGGTGTTCGCGCCTGTCCCAGGGACCCAGCGCGCACAGCGCGCTCGTCGACATCGAGGTCTACGAGGGCCCAGCCGAGACGGTACTCGCCTTCACACCGCCACACCTCGAACATTGAAACGGCGCCGCCTCGCCGGGAGGCGAATCTGCCATGCTCACCCGCGACGGGTACCCGGCGGGAAGGGCCCACCGGGCACTCACTCCCAGAAGGGCGATTGCACAGCCGCGACAAGGTGATTACGGTCCGCAGCCATGACTGCACTGCAAGACCTCAAATTCGGCCAGTGGTTCAGGGGCGCGGATGTGGACGGCGACGGATTCATCACTCAGCAAGATGTCCGCCGGATGAGCGAGCGCTACATCAACGCCCGCGCAACACCCCCCGACCCCCAGACCATCCGCCGGCTCACGCAGGAGATGGACCAGTTCTGGTCCCACGCCATCGCTCCCATGGACCAGGACGGTGACGGCAAGGTCGACCTGCGGGAGATGACCGAAGGCTTCAAGAGGGTCCTGACCGACCGCACCCTCTACCCGCAGCAGATCGCACCGGTCACCAACTGCTTCTTCGACCTCGTCGACCTCAATGGGGACGGCAAGATCGACCAGTCCGAATTCCAGCAGATGTTCGACTCTGTCGCTGCCGTGCCCGGCAACGACTGTGCCGCTGTCTTCGCGGCACTGGACGTGGACAACTCCGGCGGGCTGGACCGTGATGAGTTCCACCAGGCCCTCGAAGAATTCTTCTACGGCAATGACCCCGACGCTCCGGCCAACCACATCTTCGGGAGAGTCGCCGTCTGACACCCCCCCCGGACAGTTCCATGGCGGCGCTCGGCCACACGCTCTGTCCCAGGTGGAGGGCATCGCATGGGCCGCGTCGCCGAGCAGAGCCATCCGACCGACCGCGTAGAAGTGGGAGGCGTGCACAGCGCGTTCACGTCGTGATGCAATACGGCTCGGGCCGCGTCGAGCAGGCCGGAGATCGGGACGCATCAGGAACGGAATCGTCGGCGCGGTTCGCTGGTTCCCCGTGCGCCGACGCCCGCACCGCATTCGTCGAACTCGGCGGACATGCCATCGCCACCGCCTCACCCTGACATACGTCTCCGCTTGCCTTCCACGCGCGCAGATGTGCTGGAGCGGGGCGGGTGAGTCACGCCGGTCACATGGAGCGTGGCTCTGTTCCACAGCAGAGGATTGCTGGGCAGCGTCCGCAAGCTCTGCCTCCGAGGGGCCGCCTGTTCTCCGGCGTTGATCCAGGGGCCAGGCGTCACGGCGAGCCGGTGCCGACTGCGGAAGGCCGGCGGGGTCCCCGGCCCTTCGTTTCCCCTTCTGCGGAGGTTTGCCCATGCGGCCCGTTTCCTCGCTTCTCCGACGTGAGCCGACGGGCCTCTCCGCCGGCACCCTGGCCCTGCGTAGTTCGGCCGTTATTCAGCGTGCTGTTGCCTGCTTCAGCGTACGTACGCTGGAAAGAAGTTGGCCAGTGTGGACGTGTTGAAGAACGCCGCTCAGGCTGCCCGCGTCCGAGAGCACCACGTCTTCGAAGGCGGCTCGCCTGAATCCTCTGCCTACTACCAAGTGAAGGTTGTCAAGTCCCCCTTCACCCGTGCGTGTTGAAGGGGGGTGGGATCGTTTCGCGGTCCGTGGCGGGGTGTTTAGGGTGATGTTCCCAGGGGTGCTCAGGAAGCCGGGCGTCACGGGCGGGGAGGCGACACCATCAACACCAGCCAGCCATGGAGCGACATGGGTGAGTGGGCGGTGCGGGCCGTGTGCCGCACCACCGATCCGGAACACCTCTTCGTCGAAGGTGCCGCGCAGAACCGGGCCAAGACATTGTGCACCGGGTGCCCGGTACGCACCGAGTATCTGACCCACGCGCTGGACAGGCGCATCGAGCACGGCGTCTGGGGCGGGATGACCGAACGCGAACGGCGGGCCCTGCTGCGCAGGCGCCCCTTGGTGACGTCCTGGGCGAATCTGCTGGAAGCCGCCCGCACCGCGCACGAGCAGTCGGCACCCCCGGGTGTGCCACGGATGCGCCGCGCCACCGGCTGAGCGTGGACCCCGCAAAGCCGGCCGCGCCCGCGAGGGCTGCCCGGCCCGCCCCCGCGAACAGCCCCACCAGTCGCTTGCAGTAACTGCCCGCGAAGGACTCCAGCCGGGACGGATACGCCTTCCGCTCCTCCTTACTGAGCGTTTTGCCCTGTGGAGTGTGTTTGGTCCCGGGTCAGGTGCCTCGCCAGTTGGGGGTGGCTTGGCCGGTGAGGCGTCGGGTCATGAGGTCGATCATCGCGAGGTGGATCATGGCTTCGGAGCGGTGCGGGTGGGCTTCGTAGTCGC
>BMUX01000037.1 GCA_014650415.1 Streptomyces spiroverticillatus | reverse complement strand
GGATCTCCTGGATCCGCTGGTCAAGACCGTCCTGGCGCCACAGAGTGAAGTAGTAGAACACCGCCGACCAGGCCGGGAAATCGCGTGGCAGGAGCCGCCACTGACAGCCCGTCCGATTCTGGTAGAGCAGCGCGTTCACTACCTCACGCAGGTCGCAGGAGCCAGGGTCCCCGGTCGCCGACCGCGCCACACGCTCCTGCTTCCACGCGGTGACCTGCGGCTCGATCAACGCCCACTGCTCGTCGGACAAGTCGGTTGCGTACGGCATCCGTTCCATGCCCGCGACCTCATCATGCGCACGACATGACATGGGCACGGAACCGCCCCATCACCCACGAACGAGCGACACCATATCATTAGGAACGGGACTTAACGCCCTCTGAGACAGCGGATAATCTCCCGGCGGGTCTTCCCTTCGGCTGTCCGTTTCTCGAAGTACTCCTGTGTCCGCCTGTCCCAGCGCAGCCGGGTCATGACGATGCGGTACAGGGCCGCGTTCGCCTGCCGGTTGCCACCGCGGTTGAGTCGGCGATGCAGGCGGGCACCGGAGGAATACTCCACGGGGCTCGCCCCGCACAGCGCGGCGAACGACGCCTCGCTCCGACGGCGTTGGGTGTTGTCGCCCATGGCGGCCAGCAGGACGGCAGCGCTGTGCGGGCCGATCCCCACCGCGCCGACGAGCTGAGGGCAGGAAGCCTGGATGAGGTCGGCCAGGCGCCGCTCCAGCATGTGGGCCTGGAGCCTCAGTTGCTCGATCCGCTCGGCCAGGATTCGGAGGGTGAAGCGCGTCGCGCGCACTACAGGGTCCGCTGCGTCGTCGCCTTCTTCCAGATGAAGGCAGGTGGTGATGAGCACGCGGCGGGAGAGCCCGGCGAGTTGTTCGCGCAGGGCTGGATCGGCGGTGACCAAGAGGGCTTTGAGCTGGTTGCCGGCCTGCCGCTGTGCTTTGACCGCGGAGTCCTTGGCGACGAGGTAGGTACGCGCGATCTCCGCAGTGCCGACGCGTGCCTTCACCGGCGACCGCGCACGGCCATTGAGCACAGCACGGGCAGCAGCCTCGGCATCCCCGCGGTCCGTCTTGCCCTTCCCGCGACGGGCAGCGCGTCCGAGGCCCGGGGCTTCGAGGGTGAGCACGCCCTGGGCCAGGAGGTGGCGGCACAGGCCCGCACCGTAATTGCCGGAACACTCCACTCCAGCACCCCGGATTGTGCCCAGCAGTGCTGCCCACGAGTGGAGTTGTTCATATCCCTGTGTGGTGGCGGGAAAGCGCTCGACAGCCAGGGTCTTGCCCGCTGTCGAGAGCACGGCTGCGACGTGGAAGTCGCGATGTGTGTCCACCCCCAGCACGACCTCACCGCTCGTGGCCGTGCACGAACTCTGCCTGGCTTCGGGTCCGTTGATGGTTTGCCCGCCCTTCTCCCGGTACCCAGCACGGACGTAACGCCGCGGGCTCGGGCGAGCGGTCTCCAGTGACAGTGTGCAGAAAGGTCACGCACATCAGTGCTCTAGACACACGCGCCCGAACCGGCATTGAAGCGCACCGTTGCGGGCCGTGAACGACACAGGATGGTCAGGACACTGCGGTCCAGAGATGTCAGGAGCCAGAGCACGGCACTGCAACACGGTGCCCCGGCATCCTTCCCACGCTCCCCCAGCCGGTACACAGCAGGCCCCGCCCGGAGCACAGTCCAGCTGGAGCGTCGCGGTGCGCGTACGCCCCCGGTCGCACGCGCTCAGCGGCAAGCGCGTCCGCGCACGTATCGAGCCAGGGAACGGTGCACGCGACCGACCCAAGAGGCGCGGCCTCGGAATCACTCAGGCCGAAGGCGCCCGCGGGTGTGCCTTGTGCCCAGGAGGCAGATGCAGGGGGTATGTCCGTTGTCAGTGGTAGGGTCTACGGTTCTTCGGCATGGCCAATGGTGTGTTCCACACGGGGTACAGCATCACGATCGAACTCACGCATCCGGACCTGGGGCATCCTGACCGCCCCGGCCTGCTCGACGAGATCACCCAGCCGATGGACCAGCGCGACCGCGAACTCCTGCAATGCCTCCAGCACCACGACACCGGCCGGTGCCAGGCCGAGGACGACGACCGCTCCCCCTGGATGTCCATCCGCCGCCGCACCGTCAACGGACAGACCACCCTCGTCGCCGCGCACCTGCCGGTGCGCACCAAAGCCACCGCCGAGGAGAGCGACAAGCACAAGGCGATGAAGGAACGCATCGCCCGCGCCGCACACCGCCACGGACTCGCGGCCCAAACGGAAGCACGCAGCCCCGACGGCAAGATACGCCCCGATGTCCTGGTCACCGGGCCAGCGGGCAGGATCGACTGGGAAGCCCAGTACACCCCCATCACCGCCAGCACCGTCCGCCGCCGCTCCCAAGCCGCCGCCGACCACGGCATCACCCCGCTCTGGGTCACCAACAGCGACCGGGCCGCCCTCATCGACCGGGCCCCCTGGGCCATGGTCGGTGACGTCCCCTGGCAGGCGATCGCCTCCCGGAACTCCCTCCTCGTCCGCGCCGGCGTCCGCCACCTCAAACGCTGGAAATGCAGCCGCTTCAGTGAACGCCGCTGCCCCACCACGGGACACGACCGGCAAGCATGCGGACGCGCCCACGCACTCTGGGAACTGCCTGCCCTGTGCATCCCGCAGAAACACCAGACCGAGATCGACGAACTCGTGGCCGCAAGCGCCGACGGCACCTACGTGCCCATGCGCATCCCGGCACAGAACAAACCCCACACCATCTCCCGCATGTGGGTGCCCCGCCGAAGACCGTGACCAATGGCGTGCCCTCGTCGGACCCGCCGACGAAACACCGTCCGAGGCACCAGACCACTCACTGACCTTCACCATGGAACCCCTCGACCGCACCTGCCGGTACGGCGAAGAAGCCCTCACCTTCAACGACCCACGCCCACGCCGCACCACCGGCGACAGCAGCTCGGAGGCACTTTGCGGCGGGCTCAAGGATCGCGACGCACTCTACGTGGTGCGTCATCGAATTCATGTGCGATGCAGAGCCGTCGGAGAACATGCAGGTCAGGAGGGGTTCCCGGCTCCTGAACATCGGACGGCCGGAGCCGGAGCGTCAAACGAGCGTCATGGCCCAACAGGCGCGCCACTCGGCCGTGCCGGGGATGTGCGAGGTGCCGAGGTCAGCCGCCCCGGGGGTCGCCAGAACTTCAGGCGGGACATCTCATGCCGGTAGAGGCAGCCCTGGAAGGCAGTTGGCCGACGGGGCCTGGGTGTCTTCTCCGGTGACAGTCCGCCGAGGCGCTCGACTCTGACGGCGATGGCCGTCAGGAGGTACTGGACAGGGCCTTTCCCTGGATCGTCCACGCCCCGATCTCGACAGGTCCACCTCCGTCATGCGGTCGCCCCGCCCCCGGCTATCGAGAACGCGGTCATCGGACTCCGAAGAACAACAGCCTTCAGGCAGGCGGCACTGCACCCGACGAGGCAGCAGAGGCCGTCCACGACCTGCTGGCCGCCATGAGGGACCAGCTCTCGCCGGGCCGGGCGTTCGGTGGGCGTTCAGTCGATGTTCAGTCGCGCAGACAGGATGGATCACGGGCCCCGGCCGCGACCCCGGCAACGCATATCCCTGGTAGGGCAGTTGCGAGAGCATCAGAGCCGACCAAAATCGCCCGGCGGCCGTGGGGCTGAAGGACTCCACGAATCCGACGCGCACCCCGCCCCGCCCGCATCTCCCCTCACGCACTTCACGGACAGGCAGTTCGACGATGCCCAGAACCACGGCCGTACCGGTTCATGGCGCCTTCACCAGCACCCTGGGCCGGAACACAACCACCGCCGCCCTGTCACCGCTGGCGTCGGCCCCCGTCGCAGAGGTGATTCGACCCGTCGCACGCCGGGCGGTCGCGGTCGCCGCCTCGCTTTGTTGCAGCTCACACATGACGAGGATGAGTCAACGGCCTGGCCGACCTCGCCCTCCCACCTCACTTACGTTACAGTCATTGAACGTAACGAAAGCTCGGCGTCGCGAACCTGCCGCCGCCGACTACTGCACTGGAGGACAGCCGTGACAACTCCCTACGAAAGCGGCCGAGTGGGCCTGCTGCTCGTCGACCTCGTCAACGAAAACTTCTCGAAGGACGGCAAGGCCCATTCCATCTACGCGCCGGAATTCCAACGCCTGGGCACGATCGACCACTTGAAGAGGCTCGTCGCCGGCGTGCGGAGGCACGAGGACGTTCCCGTCTTCTACTCCACGACCGCCTTCACCGACGAGGACTACTCGACGTGGAGGCACGTCTCCGGGATCCACCGGCAGATGTTCGACAACCGGATGTTCGAGGCGGGCACCTGGAACACCGAATTCCACCCGGAGTTGGCTCCCGAGCCGGGAGACGTGATCCTCGCCCCACAGAAGGGCCTCGACGTCCTCCACCAGACCGACCTCGAATTCCAACTGCGGCAGCGCGGCGTCGAACGCCTGGCGATTGCCGGGGTCTCCGGAATCATGGCTGTGGAATCGACGGCCCGCACCGCGATGGAGCGCGGCTATCACGTCACGGCGTTCACCGACGCGATAGCCGCCCCCGGCGGCCTGGTCACGTACCAGGCGATGATGCGGGGCCTGACCATGGTCTCCCACAGCGTCGTCAGCGTCGACGAATTCCTGGCCTCCCTGGACAAGCCCGCTGGGTGACCCGTTCATCATCGATCCGCTGAGGAGAGCAGGCCTGGGCATGCGCCGAAGAACACCAACGGGGTCGGCAACCACGTACGACCGATTCCTCGCAGCAGACCCCGGGCTGATCCGGTTGCTCTCAGCTCTCAGCACGGTCTGCGCGACGCTGCTGACGCTCGGCGTCATCGCGATGCTGGATGCCCCGGTACCGATCCTGGTGACGGGTGCCCTCACGGCGATGGTCAGTACGGTCGCGGTCACCGAACCCAGGCCGCGCGACCAGGCGCTGACCCTCGCGATGGGGGCACCGGTGGCACTTGCGACCATGGCGGTCGGCAGCGCGCTGGCTCCACACCGGGCAGTGGCGGATCTGGTGTTCGTGCTGGTCATCTTCACCGCCCTCTACATCCGGCGGCTGGGTCCGCGCGCGACCGCGCTGGGCGTCATCTCCTTCCAGCTCTTCTTCGTGACCCAGTTCGTCAACACCCGCGTGGAGCAGTTGCCGCAGCTGTTCCTGGCCGTACTGGTGGCCTTCGGCAGCTCGGCGGTGGTCCGGTTCGCCGTCCTGCGCCAGCGTCCGGAGCAGACGCTGGCACGGCTGCAGCGGGCGTTCCGGCTCCAGCTGGTGCTGGTGCTCGACGTGTTGACCGATCTGGCCGAGGGCGGGCCGGAGGCTCCGCGCGCCGAGCGGGCGGCAGACCGCCTGCGTCGGCACGTGGCCCGTCTGCACGCGGACGCGTTGATGATCCAGGACCGGCTGGCAACCGCCGCGCCCGACGGACGCACCGCCGCCGCGATCCAGCGCCGCGTCGCGGAGGCGGAGACGGCCGTGGAGCGGCTGACCGTCCTCGTGCTGCGAGTCCTGTGGCCCGGCGCCGACGTCGATGCCCCGACCCGGCACTTGAGGAGGGCCCGCTCCGCAGGCCCCTCCTTGAACGCGCGTGAAACGGCGGCGCGGGCCGTGTTGGTCCTGGAGCTGCGGGCGCTGCGCGCGACCATCGGTCCGGGTTCTCCACGGCCGGCGGGTGCCAATGCCGACGAGGAGCGCGATCGGCTGCTCGACTATCGCAGGGACAGGCATCTGCCCGACGCGTCCCCTGCGGTGCAGGACGTCCTCCGCTCTGCCGGGGACGTCGCCCACGCCCTGCTCAGCCTGTGTCCGGCCGCCGACAAGAAGGCACCGCCTGCCGGGGACAACCACGAGGGGACACGGTCGCGCCGGGATTCCGGGGAGAAGGACACGGCACCGAAGCAGCAGGTCCCCGGTGTCCGCCCGACCACCAGGACCGCGTTCCAGGTCGCGACCGGATCCGCGCTGGCCGTCGTCGGCGGCGAACTGCTGTCGCCGGAACGCTGGTACTGGGCGGTGTTCACGTGCTGGGTAGTGTTCATCAGCACCACCTCCACGGGCGAGATCCTGGTCAGGGGGTACCGGCGCCTGATCGGCACGGTGGTGGGTGCCGTCGCCGGGCTCGCCCTCGCCGCCCTGATGGGTAACGCCCCCTGGCTGGCCTTCGTCCTGGCGGGCCTCAGCGTGTTCGGGATGTACTACACGATCGCCGTGTCCTACACCCTGATGTCCTTCTTCGTCACCACGATGATCGGCATGCTGTACGCGTTGCTCCACACCCTCACCCCTGGCGTGTTGGTGGTGCGGATCGAGGAGACCGCGCTGGGGATCGCGGGCGGGCTGGCTGCCGCTCTGCTCGTGCTGCCCGTACGCACCCGGAAACGTACGGACCAGTTGCTGGGCGACGTGCTGGAGCGGCTGCGCACGGTGCTCTCCCCATTGCTGGCTCGGTTGGCCGGTGGGGCCGGCGGGGATCTGCTCGATTCGGCCCGTGCGCTGGATTCGGCCCTCGACAAACTGCGTCTGTCGGCGCAGCCGCTGATCACTCCGATCAGCCCGTTGCGGTCGCGGCGTCGCGCCGCGCTCAGTGTGCTGGGGCTGCTGGAGACGGCCGCCTTCCACACCCGCAGCCTGGCTGCCACCGCCGAACCGTCCTCGACCGGCCTGGGCATCGGTGCCGATCCAAGCCTCGTGAAGGAGGTCCAGCGGATCGACCGCAACCTGGCGACCCTGATCAGCCAGGTAGCCGCCCCTGGCACCGGCCCGTCGCTCGCACGGGGCCCCGGGATTCCCGCCCGGATCGAAGCGGGCGGCGAGGAGGGGCGCCCGGAGGACGACAACGCGACACGAAGGATCCTGCGGCACCTGCAACGAGTGGACGAGAGCGTTCAGAGGCTGGCTCGGACGCTTGGGGTGCCCGTCAGGGACGACACCCGTGGTGCGGTCGGCACCTCACCACCCTCGACCGCAGAGCCGGACGGAGCGGCGGACAGACGGAGCAGCGTTCCGTAACCGCGTTGGGCAGCGGGCCCGGACACGGCGTTCCCGTGCTCAGGAGCCGGCGGAAGCCAGGTGCACGACCGCGGTCCGCGCTACCGGTCAGGGCAGAAGGACGCGAGATGGTTGCCGATCAGACACCACAGCGCACCACACCGCGGCGGGCTCCTGCCGACTCTTCACCCGGCAGGATCAGCAGGCGTCCACGCGACCCCGCGATCGAAGAGGTGATCATCCGGGCCGCCTGCAAACGTCTGGCCAGCGACGGCTACTCGTCGATGACGATCGGCGACGTCGCTGCGGACGCCGGCGTCACCCGCCCCACACTCCACCGGCGGTGGGCGAACAAGCGCGAGCTGGTCCTCGACACGATCGAGTACGTCCTGCGCGTGCGGCGAGAGGATCATCCGCCACTCCGATGGGACCGCCTGCCGCCGCACGAGACATTCACCGAGGCCGTGCGCCGCCTCGGCCTCTACCAGTGCGGCAGCTGCGCGACGACCCTCCACGGCAGCTGCATGTGCGAGGCCGAACGAGAACCCGACCTGTCGCGACATCTACGTGACCACGTCCTGAAGCCTTGCCTTGAGGAGCTCCTCGCGACGCTCATCTCGCTCCAGCGGAGCGGCGCCGTGCGCGAGGACGCCGACCTCGAAACGGTCACCCGCCTGTGCCTCGGCAGCTACTGCGCCACGTACCTGCGCACCGGTCGCCGTCCCCTCGCCGACCACGCCACGCAGGTGGCCGGAGCCCTCTGGCCGGCCATCGCCGCCCTGCCCTGTGACGGGCCAGCAGCGGCGGCCCCGGCCGCACCCTCTTCGCCTCGGTGACCTCGTGAACCGCGACGCGCTTCGCCCGCCCGCGTTCGGCAGGCCGGACAAAGCGTGCGGTGGTGAGCCCGGACAGATCCGTCTGTACGGCCCTGCCGAGAACGGGGCAGCGTTCATCACGCCCATCCGGGGACGGTGCTGTCGGCCTCCCCTGGACGAGACGGCATTTCACACGTCGGACGACGATTGTTCGCTGTCGTCCGCCCGCAGGGTGGGCCACAGAAGACCGGCGGTACGGTCGGCGAGATCGCGGGGTGTGTCCTGGCCGGTCAGCAGGTAGTCGCCGAAGTAGCTGCCGAGGCACAGAGTGACGGCGGCGTCCAGGTCGACGTCCTGGCGGACAGCCCCGATGCTCTGGAGATGGCGCAGGGTGTCCAGGAGCTCGTCGCAGCGCGGTTTGGTGGCGTGGTCGCGGATCAGGGTGAAGAGGTCGGGTTCGCGTTCGGCTTCGGCCATGAAGTTGCCGTGCAGGGACATGGCGTGCGGATTGCTGTAGCGGGGGTCGACGCGGCGGACCGCTTCGGTGAAGGCCTCCAGCGGAGTCATGGCGTCGAGAGCCATCGGCTGGTACGCCGCGCGTTGTTCGCGCAGACCGTAGAGGAGGGCGTCCACAGTGAGTTCGTATTTGCCGGGCCAGCGGCGGTAGAGAGTGGGCCGGGTGACGCCGGCGTCCGCGACGACGTCTCCGATCGTCATGCGTGAATAGCCGTCGCTGGCCAGACGTTTGCGGGTGGCCCGGAGGATCGCCTCCTCGATCGCGGGGTCCCGGGGCCTGCCGCCCGCATGTGGGGCGGACTGCCGTTCCGCCGCTGCCTCGTCCGGCCGCACGCGGCTCTGCGCCTGGCGCTTGCGGCCGACGGCCGGCTCGTTCCTGCTGCTCACAGCGGTTCCTCCTGGTCGGTTTCACCTAGGGGCCCGGAGGCCAACGGGGGCCGGGCCTCTCTTTAGTTAGGATGCTTATCTGTAACGTTACATAGGTCGCGTGCTCCTTCACAGCCGAGCCGCACGTTCATCTCCATCAGACGGCCCTCACGCCCCGCGTCCACGCCTCAGACCGTTTCGCGCACCCACCGGACAGGCTGATCGGCCGCTGGCGCCAATGGCCCTGCTCATTCCCTCCCGCCTTCCCTCCGAGGCCGACTGGCTGACTGGCTGACTGGCTGACTGGCTGACTGGCTGACTGCGGCACTGTTTGCGCCACTGGCGCTCCGAGGTCTCGGAGTTCGGCCGGGAGCCAGCCCCGCTCATCGGCGACATGCGCTTCACCGTGCACCCAGAAAACGTGGCGACGAGCCTTTCGCTGAGCACTTGAACGGGTGCGCCGACACCTGGGCGGCGACCGGCGCCAGGCGTTCCGCGGACCAGGGCCAGATCCCACGGACGAGCGCGCCAACCGCGCAAGGAGGACGCACGGACGGTGGTCGCCTCGGCCCGGTCGCAGCTTTCGGTTGCGGTTTCGGGGAGGCTTTCCCGCAAGCGCGGGCGTGGTCTGCGACTCGGTGTGACGCGAGGCCGCGATCCGGGCAGGCAGGATCAGCCCGGCCGGTGCCGCCCCCGACGGACCGGCCCCTCAGCACCCCGCATGGGTGAACCGTTGACGCGACTGGTTCCTCCCGTTCCAGTTTCTCCGCGACGCATCCGTTCAGCGGGCTTTCAGTCAGCATTCAGCACAACAGGGAGAGTGTGAACACACCTACGGGACACCGGTCGTGACGATCCGCCAGACGCAGGTCTTTGCGATCCGCCAGGTGATCTCGCGTGTCACCCCGTCGGATTCCGGACCGGCCGAACCGACACCGCATACTGAAGTTAAGTTTCGACTATTGACTGTAATGTAACTCGCGTTGCATCGTTGTCCTCACCGGACAGCGCGTCACTCGGAAGCGGCAGAAAGCCGCCGCCCGCCGCCCTCGTCGGGGGCGCGCCCGGCGAACCGTCCGCGGCACTCGCCGCACATTCAAGAAGGAATCCCATGAGCACGCACAAGCACACCGGACGTACCGCCGCAGCCGTCGGAACGGCCGCAGCCGCGGTCGTCGCCTCCCTCACCTCCCTGGCGCCTTCCGCCGACGCGCAGGAGCGGGGCGCCGCAAAGCCCAAGCCGACGGTGGTGCTGGTTCACGGGGCCTTCGCCGACGCCTCGGGCTGGACCGACACCGCCACCCAGCTGCGGCACCAGGGCTTCCCGGTCCGGACCGTGGCCAACCCGCTGCGGGGCCTCGACTACGACACGGCCTATCTGGAGGGCCTGCTCAAGGGCATCAAGGGGCCCAAGATCCTGGTCGGCCACTCCTACGGCGGCGCCGTGATCACCAATGCCGCCGCCGACATACCCGACGTCAAGGCGCTCGTCTACGTCGCCGCGTTCGCTCCCGACCAGGGCGAGACCCTCGGCGGCCTGCTGGAGGAGCACCCCGACGCCTCCGTGCCGCCGTTGCCGCAGCAGGCCTTCCAGTTCACCCGGCCCGACGGCACCACCGGGACCGAAGTCATGCTCGACCCGGCCAAGTTCGCCGACGCGTTCGCCGCCGATGTGCACGCCAGGACGGCCACCTTCATGGCCGCCTCCCAGCGCCCCGTCGCAGCCGAAGCCTTCGGCCAGCCGACCAAGCAGGCCGCCTGGAAGACCATCCCGTCCTGGGCTCTGGTCGCCACGAAGGACCACGCCATCGCCCCGAGCCTGGAGCGGTTCATGGCCAAGCGCGCCGACGCCCACATCACCGAGGTCAACAGCTCCCACGCCGTCATGGTCAGCCACCCGCACGTCGTCGCCGACGTGATCAACCAGGCGTACCGCGCGACCCGTTGACCCCGGTCTCCGCGCGGTAGCCCCCTGCCAATCGCGCGGACGGCGCCCGCATGGCGGTACCCCCGGGCCGCGCGGCAGGCCCTCCCCCAGCCCGTCCGAATCCCCCTGTCCGCGCTGTCGCGGACCGAGAACGTCCGAGAAAGTCCGAGGAACCCATGTCCCTGTTCGACCCTCTCACCTGGTCCGGAAAGATCAACATCGGCGGATGGCAGGACGCCTCCGGCGGCAAGTCCGCCGTCGTCAACCCGTCGACCGGTGAAACCCTGGAGCACGTCGGATCGGCCGACGCGGGCGACATCACCCGCGCCGCCTCCCGCGCCGCCGATGCCCAGCGCGCCTGGGCCGCCACCCCGCACACCGAGCGTGCCGCCATCCTGCGGCGGGCCGGTGAACTGTTCGCCGCTGCCGCACCGGAGATCCAGGACTGGCTGATCCGCGAAAGCGGCAGCACCCGCGCCAGGGCCGTCTTCGAAACGGACCAGGCCGAGCAGGAGTGCTTCGAGGCGGCCGTGCTGTGCTCGCACCCGATCGGGCAGGTCATGCCTTCCGCCGAGCCGCGCCTGAGCATGACCCGCCGGATGCCCGCCGGTGTCGTCGGCGTCATCTCACCGTTCAACGTGCCCCTGATCCTGGCGATCCGGTCCGTCGCTCCGGCCCTGGCTCTCGGAAACGCCGTGGTCCTCAAGCCGGACCCGCGTACCGCTGTCAGCGGCGGTGTCACCATCATGCGGATCTTCGAGGAAGCGGGCCTGCCGACGGGTGTGCTCAGCCTGGTACCTGGCGGCGCCGAGGCAGGTGCGGCGCTGGTCGACGATCCGCACGTACGCGTCATCTCCTTCACCGGATCCACCGGGGCCGGCCGCAAGGTCGGCGAGGCGGCTGCCCGCAACGTCAAGCGCGCCCACCTCGAACTGGGCGGCAACAACCCGATGATCGTGCTCCCCGACGCCGACCTGGACCGTGCCATATCCACGGTCGCCTGGGGCTCCTTCTTCAACCAGGGCCAGGTCTGCATGGCCACCGGACGCATCCTGGTCCACGCCGACATCGCCGAGGAGTTCACCGCGCGGCTGGCCGCGAAGGCCGAGCAGCTCACCGTCGGCGACCCCGCCACCGGAGACGTCGACCTCGGCCCCCTCATCAACGCCCACCAGCGTGACACCATCCACGCCCAGGTCACCGCCAGCATCGCCGCCGGTGCCCGTCTGCTGGCCGGCGGCACCTACGACAACCTCTTCTACCGCCCCACCGTCCTCGTCGATGTTCCCGACGACGCCCCCGCCTACGCGGAGGAAGTCTTCGGCCCCGTGGTGCCCGTCCGTACGTTCGCCACCCTGGACGAGGCCGCGCGGCTGGCCGCCGACGACGAGTACGGCCTCTCGCTGGGCATCCTCACCGGCAACGTGATGACGGGCCTGGAGCTGGCCGAGCGCATCCCGAGCGGTCTGGTGCACATCAACGACCAGACCATCAATGACGACGCCCTCATCCCCTTCGGCGGCGTCGGCTGGTCGGGCACCGGTGCCCGATTCGGCGGCGAGGCCAACATCGACGCCTTCACCGAGACCCGCTGGATCACCGTTCGCGGTTCCCAGCCGGTCTACCCGATGTAACCCGGCGCACGTCGGCCCCTGCGCGTGCCCCGCTGCCCTGCGGGCGTGCGCCGCCATGACCGCCGTACGCGGCCGGTCCCGCACCACCCCTGGTGCGGGACCGGCCCACCTGCCCTCCAGCCCCGCCCCTGCATTCCCCGAAGGGCCTTCCGCGATGTCCGACCTGACCTTCCTCGCCATCTCCGGCAGCCTGCGTCGTTCTTCTCACAACACCGGTCTGCTGCGCGCCATGCAGAGCCTCGCCCCTGACGGCGTCACCATCGACCTCTACTCGGGGCTGGGCACACTGCCCTTCTTCGACCAGCGCCTTGAAGGCGGCCCCGAGCCGGCAGCCGTAGCGAATCTGCGCCGCCACGTGCGGGAGGCGGACGGTGTCATCATCGCCACGCCCGAATACAACTCCGCCATCCCCGGCGTGCTGATGAACGCCCTCGACTGGCTCTCGCGCCCCACCGGCCGTCACGCCCTGCGTCACAAGCCCGTTGCCGTACTCGGCGCATCGCCCTCCCAATTCGGCACCGCCCGAGGCCAACTGGTCCTGCGGCAGATCCTGCACCGCATCGAGACCCCGGTCGTGGCCCACCCGGAGGTCACCGTGTTCCAGTCCCACCGGCGCTTCGACGCCGACGGCGCCTTCAGCGGTGACCCCGTCACCGAGAGCCTGCTGCGCGCGCTGCTGGCCGAACTGGTCGTCCTGACCCAGCGCCACTCCCCCGCCCGCACCGCCTGACACAGCCCTGCCAACCTCCGCACCCGCACCCGGCCAACGCCCTGCACGCGCAGGTCCGACGCCGGGTGGCACCACTCCAACTCGCCCTCACCGCTTGCACTCAGGAGACCCGACATGTCCACACCGCACACCACCGCCCAGCAGCCGGACACCGCAGCACAGGCCCCAGGGGCAGAAGAGGCCGGGCTCGTCGTGGTCAGCGAGAACGGGGTCGGGCCCTACGGCCAGCAGGTGAGAGCCGGCCACCATCTCCTGGCCGCGGACGAACCGGAGCCGGAGGGCACGGGCACCGGACCGGGCCCCTACGACCTGCTGCTGGCCGCCCTGGGCTCCTGCACCTCCATGACCGTTCGCATGTACGCCGATCGCAAGGGCTGGCCCCTGGAGAAAGTCACCGTCTCACTGCGCCACCGGCGCGTCCACGCAGCGGACCGTGCCGGAAGCCCGAGCGGGAACGGACTGGTCTCCCAGATCACCCGGGAGATCCGTCTCGACGGCGCACTCGACGCCGACCAGCACCGCCGGCTGATGGAGATCGCCGAAAAGTGCCCGGTGCACCGCACCCTCACCGCGGGTGCGCTCATCAGCACCACCCCGGTCCCGGTACAGGTGTGAGGGAGACCGCTGCGGCGCCCACCTGCACGGCGGACATCCGGGCCGCCCCGGCGGCCATGGCGACGTGCGGCCCGGCGCGTGCCCCGGGGCGCGCGGGCGAGGTTCCGACTCCTGGCCCCTCATCCTCCTGGCCCCTCACCGCGCCGCTCCGGAACGGAGCAGGACGGATTCGGTGCGGCAGTGCCCGCGGCATCCGGTCCGGGCTGCGTCGAGGAGACACCTCCTCCCCCGCGGTGTCTTGACGGTCCGATCCCCTGAACGATGAAGGAGGCCACCGCATGAAGGTGGACATCTACAGCGACATCGCCTGCCCTTGGTGCTATGTCGGCCAAGTCCGCTTCGAGCAGGCCCTGACAACGTTTCCCGGCCGACGGGACGTCCAGGTGTTCCATCGGCCGTACCAGCTCAACCCCGCGCTGCCCTACGAGCCACAACCACTGCTCGACTACTACCTCGCCAGAGGCGGCGTCACTTTCCGTGATGACCACGTCAAGGTTGTCGGCGTGGCCAGGGAGGACGGGCTCACCCTCGATCTGGAACGGGCGCTCGCGGTCAACACCCTCCCCGCGCACCAGCTGTTGTGGCTGGCCGGACGCGACGAGGACGGGGGTGACCAGCACGCGGTGAAGCACGCGCTCATGCGCACCTGCCTCACCGACGGCGGCAACGTCGCCGATCCGGACACCCTCGTCGCCCTCGCCCAGCAGGCCGGCATGGACCCCGACCGGGTGCGGGCCGCCCTCGCCGACGGCACCGGCATCGCCGAGGTGAAGACCGCAATGCGGCAGGCCGATCAGCTCGGTGTCCGGGCGGTGCCGACGTTCGTGTTCGACAGCCGCCTCGCCGTCCGGGGCGCCCAGGACACCGCCACCTTCCAGCGAGTGCTGGAAGGGGCCGCCGCCCGGAGCGCGCCTTCCACGCCCGGTGCCGACACCTGCTCGGGCGACAGCTGCTCGGCCTGAAGGCCCCGGCTCCCCGCTCCTGCCCGCAGAGTCCGCTCCCGAGAGTCACCGGACCCATGAGCTCCGGAAGGCGATTGCTTCAGGGCACCAGGTGCCCGCCCCGCAGTGGGACCGAGGAGCTCGCTTTCCCCCCCCACTCGCCGCCAACCCTCGGCCGGCTGCCTGGCAGCGGGCCCCACCAGGAGCTGTAATTCATGACAGACCCACTCGAACGTCTCCCCGACGAAGCCGTCTCGGTCGAGCTGGACGACTTGTCCCGCCCGCCCGTCACGTCCGGCTCCCTGGCCCACCTCGTCAGTCGCTGCTACGTCGCGGGCGTCACAACGAACCCGTCCGTCTTCCAGAACGCCATCGCGCGGGGCGACGGCAGCGACCACCAGTTGCGCGACCTCGCCGCTCACGGAGTCACCGCGGACGAAGCTCTCCGCATGATCACCACGGCGGACGTCCGCGACGCTGCCGACATCCTGCGCCCCGTCGTCGAAACCACCGGCGGTCAGAACGGCTGCGCCTCCATCGAGGTCGACCCGCGCCTCGCACACGACACCACCGTCACGGTCACCGAGGCAACGTCGGCCCGGCCCCCTCTTCCCGGGTCCCACACCGTACGGTGGCGGCGCGTTGTGACCGCTGCCGAACTGGTCCGAGCGGTGCAGGAGGGGGTGCCCGCCATCGAAGTGGACGGCGCGATCAGCGGCATGCCCATGCTCACGCTCGCATCGGGGGTGCGACTGCGCGGTGGCACCCTGGAGTTCGGCGCCAAAGGGCTGCGCCTGACCCGGGACAACCTCCTTGAGAACGTGACGATCCGTGCCCCTGAGCACGAGGTGGCCATCCTCAACGACACCTCGGTCACCGACTTCGGCACCCTGGCGCTGCACGGCGTACACACCCGGGGACAAGTGCTGCTCCTGGCCCGCGACGCCGTCCGCTCCGGGCACGTGGCCGTGGACGGGCTCACCGTGGAGGCCGCAGATCTGCGCGGGCGTACCGACCGGCCGCACGGCTTCGGAGTGGAGGTACTCCAAGGGGCGTTCACCCTGTGGAACCAACAGGCCGACCCGAGGGCCGAGGTCAGCGCAGAGCTGCTGGACATCACCGCCGGCAGCCCCGGCTCCCCGATCCGTGGCAGCGGCGTCTTCGTCGGCGGCCACAGTGCCACCAGTGATGGCGGCCCCGGAGGGCTCACCCGCGTCACGATCCTGCGCACCCGGGAGATCCACACCGACGGCCAAATTCCCGTCGGGACCCCGGACCTCATCAGCGGCGGTGTCTTCCTTGCCTTCGGCGCCCTGATCGACCAGGTGCTCAACACCGGCCCGGTAACCACCCACGGCGCCAACGACATGGTGCTCGACAACTGGGGCCGGGTGCGGTCGTGGACGGCGACCGCCCCCATCACGTCGTACGGGCCGAGCGGCATCGGCTTCGTCAACTTCGGCGATCTGGACCGGTTGGACGTACGGGCTGCGATCACCACGCACGGCACCGGCGCGCGCGGCTTCAACTTCTACGACGGATCCATGCGCCGTGCCTGCTTCGACAGCATCTCCACGACCGGTGACGGCGCGATAGGCGTCCAGATCGGCCGGGACCTGCCGCGGCTGGAGGTCCGCGGTGATCTCACCACCACGGGCGGCACCGGCCTCAGCCTGGTGCGGGGTGTGCAGACACAGCTGAAGGCCACGGCTCTCAGCATCAAGAAGGACGGCCGGATCGGCCAGGTAGGTGTTGGCGGACGGATCTCTGCCCGGGGCGACGATCTCGTCACGGTCGAAATCGACGGCGATCTGGGCACGTTGAGTGCCCGCGGCGGCATTCAGGCCGAAGGCCACCGTGCGGACGCCGTGCACACCCGCGGCGAGGGCAGGGAGTTGGCCGGCGTCGTGATCAGCGCCGCGGACGGGAAGACGATGGTCCGCGTTCCTGCGTGAAACCGCCTCCTGACACCGTCGGGCGGGCCGGCCGGCAAGCCCACTCCCCGGCCCGAGCCGTTGCGGCCGTCCCCGGCTCACCGCCTGCCCCTGTGGTGGGGTGTTCGCCTTCGTACCAGCGCTGTTGCGAGTGGTGGAGGCAGCATCGGGAACGGTGGTGCGTCGGGTTGGCCAGTCGTCAGGGATGCCCCCTCGGCCCAGGGTCCGGGCCGAGGCCGGGCGGAGGCCAGGAGGGAAGCCACACGAGGAGGGCCGGGTCGAGGCGTTCACGGCACTTCCGGCTCCGTTGCCGCCGACGAGCGCGCCGCGGGGGTGGGCTCGGAGGGGGGCGGGGTGGCGCGGCGGCTGTGGAGGTTGTGGGTGATGACCGCGCCGAGGGTGACGGCGACGCCGACGAGTTCCCCGATGACGGGCCGGTGCCCACGGAACGCCTCGATGGTGAACGCGGTGAGCGGTACGAGATTGATGAACAGCACGGCATTCCCCGGTCCGAGAGTGCGTGTGGCGTGGTTGAAGGCCAGGATCGCCACAGCTGTGGCCGGAAGCGCCATGTAGAGGATCTGCCACCAGCTCGCCACGTACGAGGAGGGGCCGGGCGAGGGTATCCAGCCCGCCGCACCCGCGACGAGAGTGGCCGCGCCGATGGTGACAGTGCCCAGGACGCTGGTGACGGTTGTGTAGCGGAGCGCGGAGAAGCCGGGGAACGAAGCGGCGCTGGTGGTGTAGACGACCCAGCCGACCACGCCGAGGAGTATGAGCAACGAGCCCGGGCCCACTCCGCCGGTCAGGACTGCCAGAGGGTTTCCCTTGCCGAGGACGGTGGCGACGCCGACCAGTGCGAGCAGGACCAGACCGAGGATGCTGGCGGTCGGGCGAGTTCCGGTGCGGACCCACACGACGAACACCGTGAGGGCCGGCATCGTCGCCATGAGCAGGGAGGCTGTGGGAGCAGGTGTGGACTGCAGGCCGACGTACGTCAGAAGGTTGAAGGCGGCAAAGCCGAGAGATCCCAGACCCCACAGAACGAGCAGGTTTCCTTCGGTGCCAAGGGCGGCAAGGCCCTCACGAACGAGCAGGGCGATCACGAAGACGGCCGACCCGAGAAGGAACCGGGCAAGGGTGAGGTGAAAGGGGTCGAGATGGCCGAAGGCCGACTTGGCCACGGCGAACATGCCTCCGAAGGAGAGAGCCGTTGCCAGGGCCGCGGCGACGGCACCGGCCTTCCCCTTCGCCTCCGGGGTGTTCTCGTGGTGCATGGTGTCTCCGTTGCGTGGTCTTGATCTGAGGTCTGGGGGTCGGTCACGGTGTCAGGGCGCTGCCGCACGCGGCGCTGTTCACCGGCTGCGTCGTCGGGCCCGCGGCAGGTGGCGCGGAGCCGCGTCCGGTGCCGGCAGTCGTGGGCGGGTGTTGAGCGGCTCAACAGTCCGCGTCCGGCAGCCGGAAGTGCCGGTTGTCTTTGAGGCGGTCACGAGACCGACCGGCAGGAGGGGCGGTAGGTCCGTCCTGCCCCGGCGTCCGGCCGACCGGATCCCCTCCGCGCAGTGGCCCACCGGCCCTGTGCGGCCACTCGGTCCCACCTCGGCCGAAGCACTACCTGGTGCTCTTGCGGGCCTTCCAGTGGTCTCGCTGGAGGGCGATCCAATAGGGCAGGACGGAGAACAGAACCACTGCGCGCGTCACGATGCGAGAGCGATCGGGGCGCTGGGCACGGGTCTTCTTCGGCACGGGAGCCTCCTGGGTCCGGTTACGGGTAGATGCGGGGAACAGCGGTCGTCGGGCGCCTGGTCGGGCGCCACCTACGCGGTGAAGGTCGTGCGCCATCCACGCGTTGACATGCCGGTCGGTCGTGTTCGTGTGGCTCAAGTCGTACGCCGTCTGACGTTTCGTGCGGTGGCACGTCGTCCGCGCCGTCGAGTCGTGCGCGGAGATCGCCACCGACCGGCAGGGGCCTCGACCGGCTCTCGGCCGGTTCGCGTTTCCGACTGCCGAGGGGCACGACCCCCGGAGAACGTCAAGCAGTACGAGCGCCCTTCGCGCACACCGGAGCGACGCGCTCGCTCCCGGCGGTCTGCCCCTCCGCCCTCAGTTGTTCCAAAACGCGGCGGAACACGGCGACGTCCTGGGCGCCCTGGGCGATGTACCTGCCGTCGAAGACGAACGTCGGTACGGACCGGATGCCCAGGTCCTGAGCGAGCCGCAGCCCCTCTCGCACCTCGGCCGCGCCGGTGTCACCGGCGAGAGCGGTCCGCACGCGGTCACGGTCCATTCCCGCCTGGGCGGCGAGTGCGGCCAGTGTCTCCCGGTCCGCCGTGTCGCCGCCGTCGGTGAGGTAGGTGCGCATGAGCGCGTGTTTCACGTCGCGCTGGGTGGCCGCGCCGTATTCGTGCTCCGCCAGCCACAGGAGTCTGTGTGCGGTAAAGGTGTTCACGGCCAGAGCCCGTTGCAGGTGGAGCTTGAGGCCCTCCGTCGAAGCCACGTCGGCAACGGCCGCCTGTCTGTCCCGGAAGGCGGTCCCGTAGCGGTGGACGTAGTAGTCGAGCAAAGGCTGGGGCTCCTCCGGCAGGCCGGGGTTGAGCTGGTAGGGACAGTGCAGCACCGTCGTCCCGTGCATCCCGGCGTACTCACTCAGCGCGCGCTCGAAACGGACCTGCCCCACGTAACACCAGGGGCAGGCGATGTCGCTGAATACTTCCACTCTCATGCTGGTAGCTCTTCCGTCGGGTTCTTGTCTCGTGTGCGGGCCACGGCGGCGGGCAGCGCCCGGTGGGACATCGGCGACTGCCTCAGCGCAGGGATCTCTGCCATCGACACTTCGAGTCCGTGAAGCCAAGGCGTCCTGGGCCGGGACACGGGGAGGGGCAAGGTGTCGGCTGTGCGCGTTCACCAGGAGCCCCTTGTTCCTGATCCCGACACCTGCGCTCCGGCAGGGTTGCCGGAGTAGCCGTGCGGCCGGGCGCGGATGCCGGCCGCACGGCAGGGGTCAGCGGGTGGCCCGGTACGCCTGGTTGATGACGTCCGTGACCGCGTCGGGACGACTGACCATGACGGCGTGCGAGCTGTTGACCTCGGTGACGTGGGCGCCCGCGCGCTTGGCCATGAAGCGTTCCAGGCTGGGGGCGATGGCCCGGTCCTGCCGTGCCACCAGCGCCCAGGAGGGCACGGTCTTCCAGGCGGCGTGCTTGGCGGGCTGGCCGAACGCCTCTGCGGCCACGGGGCGCTGGGCGGCGGCCATCCGGCCCGCGACGTCGCGGCGTACGTCGGCCGCGAACGCGGCGCGGAACTTCGCCGGGTCGAGCGAGATCTCCCACCGGGCGCTCCCGTCGGGACGGGTGAACTGGAAAGCCTGCTGAGGCAGTTGCGGAACCGTGGGATCGGCGTGCTGCTCAAGCAGCCCGCCCAGCGCCTCACCCCGGTCGGGGGCGAACGCCGCGATGTAGACGAGGGCCTTCACCTCCGGCACCCCGGCGGCCGCATTGGTGATGACCGCGCCCCCGTAAGAGTGGCCGACCAGGATCTTCGGCCCCTTGACGCCCTTCAACTGGGCCGTCAGGTAGGCCGAGTCGTAGTCGAGACCACGCAACGGATTGGCCACCGCCTGGACGGCGAAACCCCGGTGCCGGAGCTGCTGGGCCGTGTCATTCCAGCCCGACGCATCTGCGAACGCCCCGTGCACCAGCACCACTGTCGGCTTCGCCGAGGGCTTGTGTCGATCCCCGGCGCTCAGGGCCACGGTGGTGGTCGAGGTGGTCGAGGGCGTCGCGGAGGCGATGGAAGCGACGACGGTGAGGGCCGCGGCGCTCACCAGCGTCATACGGACGCTGTTCTTCAGGACGGACATGGAATTCCTTAGCAGGTACGGTGCGACGGATGGCCACACGATGGCCCGCGGACGGTGCGGATTTGGGTGCCGACCGCGGGAGGGGGAGTCAGTGGTGGTGAGCCGCGGTGGAGATCAGGTCGACGATCGCGTCCGCGCGGTGGAGCATCGCAACGTGTCCGGTGGGAACCTCCACGACGGTGGCGCCTGCGCGGGCAGCCATCTCGCGCTGCCCGTCGGCCGGGATCATCCGGTCTGCGGTGGCGACGACGAAGTAGGAGGGAAGGGTCTTCCAGGCCGGAGGACCGGCGGGTTCCGTGAGTGCGGCGAGCGTGATCGGCCGCTGGGCGACGGCCATCGCCGCGGCAGTCGCCGTGTCGACGTCGGGGGCGAACACGGCCCCGAACCGGTCGGGTTCGACGATCAGCTCGATGTTCGGCGCACCGTCGGGGTCCGAGGCCTGTCCAGGCAGGAGAGGGAGGGGCAACGGACGGGAGATCTGCGCGGCGGGGCCGCCGTACTTGGCGTCCAGGGAGCCCGCGCTCTCGCCCTCGTCGGGCGCGAAGGCGGCGACGAAGACGAGCGCGCAAACATTGCCCGCGCCGGTGGCCGCCTCGGAGATCACCGCACCGCCGTAGGAGTGGCCGACCAGGATCACCGGCCCGGACACACTGGTGAGAAGCGAACGCAGATAGGCGGCGTCGTGCGCCAGTCCGCGCAACGGGTTGGCAACAGCGATCACGAGATGGCCCCGCTCCAGGAGGAGGCGGGTCACCGCGTCCCAACTGGAAGCGTCGGCGAACGCTCCATGGACCAGGACGACCGTGGGCTTGTTCATCGGGAGGTGCCTTTCCGAGAGGGACACGTCGAGAAAGCGGTGAGTGCGGAAGGTGTGCTCGGCGTCGGACGCGACGCACGGACCGTCACGGCGCACGGCCGACGTACGAGGCGCGGCTGACGAGAGGTCAGCGGTCTCCGGAACGACCGCGACGACCTCACTGTGCTGGCACGACTCAAAATCCGCTGAACGCTCGCCGAACGTGGTCGTGGGCCTCAGCGAGGCGGCTGTTGCCGAGAGCTGATCGTCCAGCGATTACGTACCGTAGGCGGTATGAAAGAAAGACCGCGGGACCGCTCGCACGCTCGGAAAGTGCTTTCAGCCGCTGTGGGAGCACTGCTCGTCGCATTGATCGTCGCGGAGGGGGTGGACGCCGGGTACCTCCCGGTCGGCGTCGCCATCGTGCTCTGCGGAACCGCCGGGGTGGCCGCGCTGATCGTCCCGGCGCACAGGCTGTGGCCGGTGGGGATCCTCACAGTCGTCGCCTCGTGCGTCTTCTCCTCGGTGAGCACCCAGTTGAGCCACCGCCCCCCGCACACGCCGGGCACGGTGGAGACCGGTGTCATGATGTTGCTCGTCGTGCGTGCCGTTCGCTTCCTGCCGCCCCGCACCATGGTTCCGCTGGCCGTCGGAGCCTGGGCGGCAGCGCTGTTGGTGAACCTCCGGATGCCGGAGTACGAGTGGCCGAAGTTCACCAAGTTCGTCGGCCCGGGGCTGGTCCTGTGCGGCGTGCTCATGCTGATTCTCGGCATGTACCTGCGTCTGCTGGACACTTCCCGACTACGCGAGCAGCAACACCACTTGCAGACGCAGCGACTCGAACACGCTCGTGATCTGCACGACTTCGTCGGTCACCATGTCAGCGCGATCGTGGCGCAGGCGAAAGCGGCTCGGTTCATCACGTCGTCGGGTCGGCCGCTGCCGACGGACGAACTCGACCGCATGCTGGCGGCGATGGAGGAGGCTGGCTCTCAGGCAATGGAGTCGATGCGCACCATGGTCGGCGTCCTGCGCGACCCCGCCGACGTGCAGGCCGGCGGATCCGGCGGCGACCTGACCGAGCTGCGGGTGCTCGCCGACGCGCTTGCACGCGGCGGCCCTGAGGTCGAGCTGAGCGTGGCACCGGATCTCGTGGCGCACGGACTGCCGCCGCACCTGGCCAAGGCGATCCGGCATGTGGTGCAGGAATCCCTCACCAACGTCCGCAAGCACGCCGAGAACGTGCAACGGGTACGCATTCAGGTGCGCAGGCTCCCGCGGAATCCCGCACGGCTGTCGGTCACCGTGACCGACGACGGTCGCGGTCATCGCATCGACAGGACCGGCTCTTCCGGGCCGGTGGGAGGCTTCGGCATCCTGGGGCTCACCGAACGGGTCGAGGCGCTCGGCGGCACTCTGAGCGCCGACGGCGGGAGCGGAACAGGGTGGACGCTGCACGCGGAACTCCCCTTGGCCGAGGGCCCGTCGTCCCGTGCCCGGGCCGCCGTGCCCGCACGCAGGTTCGTCACCGCGGCGGGAAACCGGACCCCGTGAAGATCCGTGTACTGATCGCGGACGACCAGGAGATGCTTCGCTCCGCCTATCGGATGATCCTCGGCTCACAGCCCGACATGGAGGTCGCCGGGGAAGCCGCCGACGGACGCGCTGCCGTGGAACTGGCACGCGCCCTGCGACCGGACGTGTGCCTGCTGGACATCCGCATGCCCGTCCTGGACGGGCTCGACGCGACACGGCTGTTGGCGGGGCCGGAAGTCGCGGACCCGGTCCGGGTCGTCATCGCCACCACCTTCGACCTCGACGAATACGTGTACGCGGCACTGCGCCACGGGGCCAGTGGGTTCCTGCTCAAGGACTGCTCCCCCGCGCTGCTGGTCGAGGCGGTGCGGGCCGCCGCTGCGGGCGACTCCCTCATCTCTCCGTCCGTCACGGTCCGGCTGCTCGGTCACATGGCGTCGGGGAACACACCCACCAGGGAGACGTCTTCGCAGGCGGCGACGGGAGCGCCGCCGCTGGAACCGCTCACGCCGCGCGAGCTCGACGTCGTCCGGCTGGTCGCGCGCGGGCGCACCAACGAGGAGCTGGCGGCCGAGCTGTATGTGAGCCTGTCGACCGTCAAGACCCACCTGGGCAACGTCCAGCGCAAGCTCAGCGCCCGCAACCGTGTCGAGATAGCCGCATGGGCGTGGGAGAACGGCCTCGTCTCATCCGCGCGGTCGTGACGCACCGCACGACTCCGGCAGCTCGCCTCGGAGCCGTGCGGTGTGTCCGGGGGCCTAAGGGTGTCCGCGGGCCTCCCCGAGCGCGTCGAGATGGCTGTTCGTCCACTCGCTGTACAGGGCCGCACCTCGGGACGCGGCGAACGCCTTTGCCTCCCTGAGCACTTCACGGGCGCGCTGTCGATCCCCCGCCGACGCGTGCGCGAGGGCCAGATCGATCAGCACTGGCACCAGTTCGAGCTGCGTCTCGCTGCGCCTCATGTGGTCCGCGGCCTCCTCCAGCAGGGGCAGGGTGCGTTCGTCGTCGGCGGCGAGTGCGACCGCTCGCCGGGCCAGGCCCAGGGTGCGGGGCGTGTTCCAGCGCTGGGCCACGACCATTTCGGCGGCTGCCAGTTCCCGGGCGCGCTCATACTCGCCTGTCTTGACCAGCTCTACTGCTGCTGCGCTGCGCCACGGCATGTACCCGGGATTGTGCAGGTTCCAGGCGGCGAGGCGTCGCCCGCAGTCAAGGAAGTGCGCCGCCGCCTGCCGGGCGTCGCCCCGTGCCGAACACACCATTCCGCGCACGTACTTGACCACGGTCAGTTCCCACGAGTGGGGGTTGGCATGCCCGGTCGCCTCGGTCAGCCACCGGTCGGCCTCCTCGATCCGGCCCAGCCCCAGCAGGGCGTGCGCGTACTGGGCGACCAGCGCGGTGGGTCGCCGGACGGACTCGTCGAGCGGCACGGTCGCCACCAGCGCGCACTCCTTCAAGGCGGACCGGTAGTCGCCCCGGCGCAGCAGCACCTCGGTGCGGAGCACGAGGCGGTAGAGGTCCACCACGCCGAAGTAGCGGTCGTCGCGCCGGTCGCAGAGTTGCCAGGTGAAAGAGAGGTCCTCGGCCCACAGAGCGAGGTGAGCCAGGATGCCGACCAGTTCCCGGGGCAGTTGCTCCCACCCCTGGTCCTGCGCCAGTTCCGACGGGAAGCGGGCCAGGGCGTCCTGCGCGCTGCACCGGACCCCTGAGGCGTCGTCCCAGGCGAGGATCCCGCCCGTGATCAGGCCGCCCGCGTCGGGGTCCACCGCCCGCTCGGCGCGCAGCCGTCGGACGAAGTCGGACCAGGTGTCGTACGTGAGGGCCGCGACGGTCCACCAGGAGGCCCGCAGGGCCGTGGCTGCTGCCTGATCGCGGCGGGCGGTCTCTTCGATCACCTCCTCGACGAGCGCCGCCGCCTCGGCCTGCCGCTGCTGGCCGGCCATGGTCCACGCCAGCGGAACCAGCGCCACCGGCGCCATTCCCTGGGCGCGCTGGAGCCGCAACGCCTCTTCGAAGTGGGCCAGCGCCGCTGCCGGGTTGATCCACATCTCCAACTGTCCGAGGCGGACGAGAACGGCGTCGCGGGACTGGGGTGCGACGATCCGCAGCGCGGCCTCCAGATGCTCCAACGCCTCCCGGAGGAGGTTTTCGCGCAGGCACTCGTCCGCGGCGTCCGTGAGCACCACGGTCCAGGACGACCACTGCGGTCCGTTCAGACCGCGCAGGTACCGGGCCACCTGTCGGGCGCTGTGTCCCGACACCCGGGCCTGCTGTGCGGCGGCCACCCGGATCTCGTCGACGTCCTGCGGGGCCGACAGCCGCCGCAGCGCGTTGGCGACCAGAGGATGCGGGAGCGCGACCGGATTCGCGGCGGCCAGCATGCCCACCGTGCTCAGCAGCTCGCACCGGTCCTGCACGGCCGCCGTCGGCTCCTCGCACGCGGCTGCCAGGACTTCCATGGGAACGGGGTCGCCGCTCTGGAGCACGGCCAGGGCCCGCAGCATCCGCACGCCCTCCTGCGAGTAGCGGCCCAACATCTGTGCCAGGGCCCGTGAGTAGCGGCCGGCGGGCAGATGGGGCGGCAGCTTCCGCGGGTCCCGGAGCGTGGTCAGGTCCGTGACGAGCGCGACGACGAGCAGCGGCACGCCGGCCGTGGCCAGGTGGATCTCCCGTCCAAGCGCATCAGGGCACGCCAGGCCCGTCCCACGCGTGAAGAGCTCGGCGACAGCCGGTTCGTCGAGTGCGCTGAGCCGTAGCACCGCGGTGGCCGCCGCTTCCACCGCGGACTGCCAGGCAGCGGCCTCCGCGTTCCAGGGACGCTCGTCCACCGCCAGTACGAGCAGAACGCGCGAGGTGCGCAGGCGCCGTGCCAGGGTCGACAGCAGACGGGAGGACCGTTCCCCGCTCGTGGAAGCGTCGTCGACGAGGATCACCAGTGGACGGTCGCCGTCCGTCGCGAGCCGGCACACCAGCTCGGCCACTTCGCCGACGGTGGGCCGGTGCGGTCCGGCGGCAAGGGCAGTGTCTGCACCGTCCGGCCCGAGTTGTTCGAGGATGTCGCCCACCAGCCCGAGCGGGCGGTCGGCATGGGCGTCCGGGTGCGAGTGGACGCGGCGGGCGGACGGCACCCGGCGTGCCACTTCTTCCAGCAACCGGGACTTGCCGTGTCCCGGATTGCCCGAGACGACCACCAGCCCGCCGTCGCCCCCTGCGGCGCGGCTCACGAGGGCAAGGATGCGCGCCAGTACGGAGTCCCGGCCGGGCAGCGGCTGTCGAATGCCGGCGGGCTCCATGCGTTCAGGGGCGGGTTGGGACGGGGGCGCGGTTATGGATGCGGGGATCGGAGCCCGTACCGGTACTTGTGCCGCTGCCGGAGTGGGGCGCACGGACTTCGGCGGCATCCTGTGGCCGGAGACGAGGGTGACCGGCTGTGCGGGTGCCACGGCCACAGGCTGCCCCGCCAGAATCAGGGCGTGCAGACTGCGCAGTTCGTGGCCGGGGTCCACGCCGAGTTGATCCGCCAGAAGTCGGCGAGCGGCGGTGTAGACCTCCAGCGCCTCACTCTGGCGCCCGTGCAGGTGCAGCGCGCGCATCAGCAGGGCGCGCAACCGCTCCCGCAGCGGGTGCTCCGTGGTCAGGGCGCGCAACTGGTCGATCGCCTGATCGAACCGGCCGAGCGCGATCATGACGTCGATGCTGTCCTCCAGCACCGCGAGGCGTCGTTCCGCCAGGGCGTCGCGCCACCGGGCCGCGTGCGGCCCTGGCACTCCTGCGAGCGGCTCGCCGCGGTACAAACGCACGGCCTGGGTGTACGCCCGGTGAGCCTGGGGCAGATCGGCCCGGCCACGAGCCCGTTCGGCCTCGGCCACCAGCCGGTCCAGGGTGCCCAGGTCGGTCTGCGCGTCGGCGATCCGCAGCTGGTAGCCACCGTGGCCGGACAACAGGACGGCCGAAGGCGTCCGGGGCTTTCGATCGGGCTCCAACACGCGGCGCAGTCCCGCCACATGCGTCTGGATCACCGCCACGCCGCTGGCCGGAACGTCCTCTTCATAGAGCGCGTCCAGCAGGGCATGGGCCGACGTCCACTGCCGACGCCGGAAGACCAGGGCGCACAGCACCGCCCGCCGTTGCGGAGGGCCCAGGCTCAGGTATTGGTCACCGCAATGGGCCTCCACCCCGCCGAGCAGGGTGAGGCGCACCTCGCCCGGCACGTCCCGGCTTGCCTCGACGTGGCCCATCCAGCCGCCTGAGAGATACCCCCTCTGCCTCTCTTTCGGAGTGAGTGGAACCTTACTGACCAGGGAAAACACACTCGCCCGGGAGTTCTGCGCGGATCGCTTCCCGGCCTGCTCGCGGTGGCGTCCCTCCGCTGCGCTGCGCCCGTTCACTCGGCACCGACCGCGGTCAGGATGTCGGTGCGGGCGGCACGCCTGGCGGGCCACAGCGAAGCCACCACTCCGGCGAGCGCGGCGAGGGCGAGGAAGAACAGCAGCCTGCCGACGGGCAGTTCGTGAGTGTAGCCCGGCAGGTCGGCGGAGATCAGCTCGCCTCCGGCCCAGCCCAGGAAGACGCCGAGCGCGATGCCCACCAGGCCCCCGAACACCGCCAGGAACAGCGACTCCAGGCGCACCATGCGGCGTACTCCCCCGCGGTCCAGGCCAAGGGCGCGCAACAGCCCGATCTCCCGCTGCCGTTCCGTGACGGACAGGGCGAGGGTGTTGACGATGCCCAGCAGCGCCACCGTCACGGACATCGCCAGCAGGCCGTAGAGCAGGCCGAGCATCCGGGTGACGCCGCGGGCGGCTGCCTCGGACAGGTCGGCTCCGCTCTCGATCCGTACGGCCGGACTGTCGCCGAGGGCGTGGGCAAGTGCGCGGGCGGTACGGGCGCCGGAGCCATCGGCCGTCGTCACCAGGACCTTGTCGAGCGACGGACCGGCGGGAGCGGCTCCCAGCGAGGCCGGTTCCGCGATGAAGTCTCCGACCAGGCTGTTGGATTCGTACACCCCTGCCACGGTGAACTCCGTCCGGGTGCCGTCGGCGAGGCGGACGGGCAGCCGGGTGCCCGCGCTCCACCCGCCGGCCTTCGCCTCGTGGCCGGAGACCAGGATGCGCGTACCGCCGAAGGCGTCGAGTGAACCGCTGGTGAAGCGCAGCCGCAGTTGATCGCGGACGGTGCTCGCGGCGGCCGAGGTGAGGAACCGGTGGGCCCCGCCGATCTCTGCCTGCGCATCGTGCAGCGCGCCGATCCGAGTCACCCCGGGAGCCGTGCGCAGGAGCGGTTCGACGTCGGGGCCCAGCACGCTGAGGTCTGCCATGGAGACCACGTAGTCCGCCTTCAGCACCGCGGCGGCCTGCGCGTCGGCGGCCTTCTGACCGCCCGCACCAACCATGGTGAGGGAGGTGACCAGGCCGAGTCCGATGACCAGCGCGGAAGCCGTGGCCGCCGTACGGCGCGGACTACGCAGGCAGTTGCGGGCCGCCAGTTCCCGGACCGAACGGGCGGTGGACCACAAAGGCCGAGCCAGGGCGACGGCGGGACGGACCAGAACGGGCAGCAGCACGACGCAACCGGCGGTGACCGCCATGGCGCCCAGCGTCATGAGGAGGATGCCGTCTTCCGTACGGGTGAGGCCCAACGAACCGAGGACCGCGGCGACTCCGAGGGCGGCCACGAGCGCGCCGACCGCCGTGCGCAGGGCCTTCTGACGGGTGCCCACGGGGGCGAACACCTGAGTCATGACGGCGACGGGAGGCACTGTGGCTGCGCGCCGGGACGGGAGCCAGGACGCGAGGACCGTCGTCGTGACCCCAGTGACCACGGGCACGGACAGCGCGTACCACGGCACGTCCAGCGGGCCGTTCGCCCCCAGGGGCAGGCTTCCCGCCGATGCGACGAACGGTCCCAGAGCGGCGGCGATCCCGACGCCGAGGGCCAGGCCCGCCAGAGAGGCGACGAGCCCCACCAGCCCCGCCTCGGTGAGCACTTGGCGGGTGACCTGGCGGCGCTGCGCTCCGAGGGCGCGCAGCAGGGCGATCTCCCTCGAACGCTGGGCGACGAGCATCGTGAACGTGTTGGCGATGAGGAAGCAGGACACGAACAGCGCTACGGCCGCGAAGGCGAGCAAGGTGGTGCGCAGGCTGGCAGTGGCAGCCTCGATGTGCACCCTCTGGTCGTGGGCGAGCAGGCTCCCGGTGAGGGTTTGGGCATCGCGGGGGAGCACCTTGCGGACCTTTGTCTCCAGGTCCTCCTGGGACACTCCGGGCGCCGCCTCGACGTCCAGCTCGGTGAAGCGGCCGGGTGCGGTGAAGTGGCGCTGAGCAGTGGCGGTGTCGTACAGCACGAGCGTGCCGCCGGCGTTGACGGGGCCGTCGTCGGTGGTGAAGAGGCCGGTGATCCGTACGCGCAGACCGGGGCCGTCGACGGAGATGCGAGCGGTGTCACCGACGCGGTAGCCGGTACGCGTTGCGGTCCCCTCGTCGAGGGCGATCTCCCCGCGTCCGCTCGGGGGGCGGCCTGCGGTGAACGTGTGGCGCGGGTCCGATGCGCCGCTGCCGGCCTGGACGTCGTGGTTGGTCCCGAGGGTGGGTCCGCCGCGTTCGGCCGGGCGGCCGTCCTTGCCCGCGACGGCGGTGAACCCCGAGACGACGCCGGTGACCCGGGCCACCTCGGGCAAGCGCCGCAAGGCTTCCAGGGAGGCGGTGGAAAGTGTGGGTACGGATGCGGCGAGCGCAGCATCGGCACCCGGCCGAACCGCCACGTCGACGTGGGCGAAATCCTGTTGTGAGGCTCGGGTGAGCTGGGCGGAGACAGTGGCGGTGAAGACGAGGGTGCCGCAGACGAAGGCCGCGCCGAGCGCGACCGCGAGCATGGTCATCAGAAGTCTGGCTCTGTGCGCGAGCACATTGCGCAGGGCGGTACGGAACATGGAATGGCAGTCCTGATGGTGAAGGAGTGAGATGCGGGGTCCGGGGCTGCTAGCTGGTACGGCCCTTGGCGTCGAAGTCCTTCATCCGGTCCAGGACGCCGTCGGCGGTGGGCCGGAGCATCTCGTCGACGATGCGACCGTCGGCGAGGAAGACCACGCGGTCCGCGTAGGAGGCGGCGACCGGATCGTGGGTGACCATGACGACGGTCTGCCCCCACTCGCGCACGGAGCCGCGCAAGTGGCCGAGCACCTCAGCGCCGGAACGCGAGTCGAGGTTTCCGGTCGGCTCGTCACCGAAGACGATCTCGGGCTGGGAGGCCAGGGCCCGTGCGACGGCAACGCGCTGCTGCTGGCCGCCGGAGAGCTCGGACGGGCGGTGCTGGAGACGACCGGAGAGTCCGACCATCTCGATGAGCCGGCCGAGCCGCTCCGGGTCCGGCCTGCGGCCCGCGATGTCCATCGGGAGGGTGATGTTCTCCAGCGCCGTCAGGGTCGGCAGCAGGTTGAACGCCTGGAAGATGAAGCCGATCCTGTCCCGGCGCAGCCGGGTGAGCTGCTTGTCCTTCAGCGTGCCGAGATCGGTCTCGCCGATCCAGGCCGAACCGGAGCTGATCGAGTCCAGACCCGCCGTGCAATGCATCAGGGTCGATTTGCCCGAGCCCGACGGACCCATGATCGCGGTGAACTCGCCCCGGCCGAACTGGATCGAAACGTCGTCCAGGGCGACCACTCGGGTCGCACCCGAACCGTAGACCTTCGACAGGCCGACCGCACGTGCGACGGGCGTGGACGACGGCGACGCCGGCCCGGAGGCGGCAACAGGAGCGGACGGATGGTGGATCAAAGGAATTCCCCGGGAAGGTGCGGTCTTGGACCTCGATGGTCACCTTCAGGACGGGCGCCGCGTATCCACCGGAACACCGAGAGAGCGGCCCGCGCGCCTCGTCCGAAAGTTCGAGTCTCCGGACGCCGAAGCCGGAGCGGTTCACCACTCACCACCACACGGGGCGTCGGAAATCTGACTGCGGCCAGGCAACCAACGGGCCCCAGAAGGCGACGGAGCACCCATCACGAGCGCCAATCCACTGTGTCCAACCGCGCGACGAAGCACCGCAGGAAGAAGCCTGCGGTGCTTCGTCGCGCCCCCCCAGATGTCACCCGGAAATCACGAACCCCACGGACGCCGTCCGCCTCACAGCCCAAAACCCGGACATACATGACCGCACCGGACTGGAGGGACGCCCCTGGGCGCCTTGGCCTACTTATGCCACGTCGTGCCGAGGGAAGGGCCCAGGACGAGGACCGGAGCGTGTTCTGGCCCGTCAAAGCGGTATTGCAGGGTTTCTGCCGTCGTCTGAGTCACCCGTCCAAGCTGCCATCTCTCACTGACAGCCCCCGTACCCCTATCTGTTGTGGGTGCGGGGGCGCTGCTGTGCTGGTGCCGGGTGAGGTCAACGCCAGGGCAGAACCAGTGCCCGGGCTGGCAGATCAGACAGCGGACGGGGCAGCGGATTTGCCCGGCTGATCGCCATCACTGCTGGCGGTGAGCTGGGCGGCAAGTCCCCGGGCCAGGGCGCGGCGTCCGTCGGCGGGCATGTGGGTAATGGCTTCGTGGACCATGCTCTCGCGCTGCTCCCGGATGTGGTGCAGATGCCGCGCTCCGCCTCACGCACTGGCCCGTGATTTGCGGAAGAGGTATGCCGGATGCCGAGAAGAGTCGTGCCTTCAAACCCACGGACCCCGGCACATCGGCGAGAGAACTCAGGCGGGACGAGCGTGTACAACTCGACGCTCCTGCGCTGATCCTGGACGCAGTTGCTCCTGTTGGGGCCGGCACGTCGAACTCACGGGAAAGGGACCGCGATCGGGCGGACCAAGCCCCCGGTGTGTGCCACGCAGAGAGGAACCGAAAGGATCTCAGCAATCTGGTGTATTCGGAACTCGTCGCCAGGAAGCGGGTGTTTCGCCGCGGCGTGGGCTGAGTAATCTGCCCCCATGGACGACACCTCGACAACACCTTCGACCTGCGCCCAAGGCCGCTCTGTGCTCGGGGAAGAAGCGTCGTTCCTCAGCGATGCGGTGCGTGCTCTCGCGGAAGCCGGCAGGGATTGTGCTGCGAGCTCCCAGGGCCTGCTGCACCATGCCCTCGAAACAAGGGCGTCGGCCGAGAAATTCGTGCGCGCGGCGATAGCGGCCGAGCGCGCGCAGGGCTCTTCGTGGGAGGACATCGTCCGCATCACGGAGCAGCAGGACCGGATGGTCTATCGGACCTTTCGGCCTTGTCAATAGATTTCGAGGCAACTCGGGCCGGAGTCAGCAGAAAGCGATGAGAATCCTCTCGGCGATCAGCTCGTCGGCAGGACGATGTGCACGAGATAGGGGTGACCCCCGTTCGCCGTCACCGGTGTCTCGTGGTCCAGCAGGACCGCCACCGGGTCGTGTCCGAGGGAGCGCAGGGCGTCCAGGGGACGGGTCCACTGGGCACTGGGGCGTTGACGGGAGGTGTGATCCTCCTGCTCCGGGCGGACGGCCGCAAGGACGTCGGGAACGGAACTCCCGTCCGCGCGGGACCCGTTGCGGGTGAGGGCGCGCGCGACGGCGGAACGGGCCGCTTCGGTCAGGGTGGCGCCCGTGGCGAGGACGGTGTCCGCGGACATGGGGACGTCCTTGCTCGACTCCGCGTGAGGGGTGAGGGTGAGGGCGCAGGCGGGCAGGGAGAGCAGGTCGGTGAGGTCGTGCGCGGCGGGGTCGCCCGCGGCGTGCAGGGCGCGTAGCAGTTCCCCGGGCACGAGGACCGGCTCCCCTGGTACTCCGTGGGTCTCCTGGGTCTGTCGGGTCTGCTGGATCTCCTGGGTGAGCCGCAGCCGTGGCACACGGGTCGCGCGGGTGCCGAGGGCGCGGGCGATGAGTACCTCGCAGTGCTGCGCGAGACCCGCTTCGAGGGCACCCACCCAGGTGAGTCCCGCCGCGACGCCCACGGGTACCGAACGGCCGGACGCCGGTACGCTCACCCGGCGCAGTGCGCCCGTGGCCAGATCGAGGCCCCACACCGGGGGCGCGGCGGGGGCGCCGGAAGGACCGGCGGGCACCCGGCGTATCGCGGCCTCGGCGGCCGACGTGGCCAGGACGCCGAGGACCGCCCCGAGGCCGGGGGTCTCACCGGTCGCGTCGGCCCCGGCCTCGTTGCCCGGGTCGGAACCCTTTTCCGCGCCGGTCCAGCCGGTGCTGCGTGGCAGCAGATCGGCCGCCCGCTGCCGCACCGCGTGCGCGTCGACCGCGGGCCCGCCCGCCCGGGACAGGAACGCGGCCCGCGCCTCGGCCTCGGTCATGGCCGCCCGCGCGGGGGCCCACGCCCCGGTCCGTACGTCCGTCAGCTCTCCGGTGTCCATTTCCGGTCGCTCCTCTCCAGGGCGTTCATCAGGCGGCCCATGGAATCGAGGGAGGATATTCACCGGATAGACGCGGAGTCTCGGCCACTGGAACGGGCGGCTGAGGACCGCCCCGGAGACCTCAGTGCGCGCTCAGCACCAGGCGGCGGGCGTCGTTGCGGTAGCCGACTCGTTCGAAGGCGGCGGCCATCGGAGTGTTCGTCAGGTCGGTGTCCGCGCGGACCTTTTCCGGATCGGTTTCGGCGACCAGGATGCGAGTGATCTCGGTCAGGATGTCATCCACGTATGCGTGACCCCGGTGCTCGGGCAGCACGCCCAGGTAACCCACCACGGGGGAGGCGTGGTTGCGCGAGGGAAGGCCGAAACCGATCGCTTCGCCGTCGGGCGTGCGGGCCACCCGCCACCAGGACCGGTCCCCCGGCATGGTGTCACGGTAGAAGTCCACGTCCCCGCGGGCCTGCGCCTCGGCGCCGACGCTCTCGGCCTCCTTGCGCGAGTCGGTGTCGAGGGTGTCCTTCAGGACCCGGCGGAACAGGTCGACGAAGACCTCGTCGTCGGGTTCGGGCGTGAAGCGCAGGCGTCCGGCGGGCGCCGGGAGGGCGGTGTACGGGGTCCACTCGTAACGCAGCCGCTCCAGCGACACCGGGAGTCCGGCGCGGCGGGCCGCTTCCTGCCGCCAGGCCACGGCTTCGACGGTGTCGGGCCGTTCGTGCCAGTCACCCGGAAGGCTGAGGTGGTACTCGGGCGGGTTGCTCGCTCCGGCTTCGGCGAAGGCTGTGTGGGCGGCGGTGAGGAGTCCGGCGGCGAGAGCGGTGCGGTCGGCGGCGGAGCGGACGGATTCGTGGACGTACAGGCCGTCGAGGGCTTCCGGCAGGTCCGCCTCCGGGGCGGCGTCCGGGTCGCCCCACCAGACGGCGAGCGCCAGCAGAGTGCCGTCGGAGGCGTCGTCCTCGGCGATCCAGGTCCGGCCCGGGCGGTACTCGCCCGCACGGAGCCGGGTGGTGTAGGTCTCGGCGGTCGGGCCGCCTGCGGCGTCGGGGGCGATCAGGGGGAGGAGGCGCGGAAGGTCGGAGGGGAGGGANGCGGAAGTGCACGGTGGCTCCGGGGGGGGGAGTTGGGTCGTTGGTCGTTGGGGTCGAGTGAGCGGCAAGGGCGATGCGTCCGGCCGAGGTTGATCGAATCACCTTCCGGGGGCAGGCGGGGGCGGGGGCGGAGGGTGCGTCGGTACGGGGGCGGGCCGGTGCTGGGGGCGTCCGGCACTCGGGGGCGTGGGGCGCTGGGGGCCGCCCCCCTTGCCAGCCCTTCCCCACCCTCTCGGCTTCGCTCGAACAGGGGATGCCCCACTCGCCCCCCTTGGGCGGCCGGCTCCGCCGCCCAAGGGGGGCTACCGGCGGGGAGGGGGCGGGGGCAGCTTTGCCACCGTGAGGGGGGATGGTGCCCGGAGGGCAGCCATCCAGGGGCGCATTGCTGTGTCGATGTGCGGCTCCGCCGCGTGGGCGCGACCAGCCACCACCCCACCCACACGGGACAGAGCCCCCCACCCACCCGCACGCCGCACCGTTCCGGAACTAGCGCGCCGTCGCCGGTGGCGAGCCGGTCGTGACCTGCGGACCCGGCGACCCCGGCGCCCCCTCCTCCGGCGGCGGGTCGTCCGCGGGCAGCGCGGTCACCGTGTGGCGGCGCCCGATCAGCGCCGTCGCGGCGAGCAACAGACCGGTGAAGCACAGCAGCAGGGCGCTGCCCCGGTCGCGCGTCGTGCCCAGCAGGCGGCCCACGGTACTCGCGAGCGGACCGCCGGGGTCGACCAGGGGGGCGAACACGTTCGAGGCGAGCGGTCCGGCCACCAAGTAGCCGAGCATGATGCCGCCCTGGGTGAACATGCGCCGCAGTGCGAAGACCCGGCCCTGGGCCTCCGCCGCCACCGCTGACTGCCAGAGCACCTGGGCGCAGCTGCTGACCACCGGAAGACCGAGGAAGAAGACGAAGGCGGCTGCCGCCAGCGGGACGGGTCGCGGGAAGAACCCTGCCTGGAGCACCGCGACCCCGCTGACGAGGGTGGCGCCCGTGACCCACGGCAGCGGGCGGCGCGGGGTGCCCAGCACGGACAGCGCGACACTGCTGATCGCGAGACCGAGTCCTCCCGCGGTACTGACCATGGCGACGGCGGTGTTCTGGTCCGCCTTGGGGGTGGCGTTGAGGACCAGGGGCAGAAGCACGGCGGTGGCGGCGGCCTCGGCCGCGTTCAGGATGGTGACGAGCCGCAGGAGGTGCTTCAGTCCCGGCTGATGGGTGAGAGCCTTCCGCCCGTCCCTCAACTCGGCCCGCCAGCACGGGCGTTCAGTCCGCCTGCCGGTCCCGGCCGGGCCGCCGACGGGTTCGGGGAAGCGGGCGAACAGGAGGGTGAGCAAGCCCAGTCCGAACGAGACGACGTCGACGATCAGGACGGTACGCAGCCCGCCCGCGCCGAGCAGGACGGCGGCGAGCATGGGGCCGAGCAACTGAGCTCCGGCCAGGGCGGTCTGGGTCATGGCGCTGGCCCGGCCATGATGTGCGGGGCCGACCATGCCGGTGACGGCGGCGGCGAGCGCGGGCCATTGGAAGGCGGCGCAGCAGGACTCCACGACGATGATCGCGTACACCTGCCACACGGCGAGGTGACCGGTCGCCTGGGAGACGGCCAGGGCGACGGCGCCGAGCATGGCGGCGGTGTCCGCACAGAGCAGGACGGTGCGGCGGCGGTAGCGGTCCACGAGGATGCCTGCGGCGGGGGCGGCGAGCATGCCGGGGGCGAAGGCGAGAAGGAGACTGGTGGCGAACTGGGTGACGGAGCCGGTCTGTTGGTAGATCCAGAGACCGAGGGCGAAGCCGGAGACGCTGGAGCCGAGAGCGGTGATGAGGCGGCCGGCCCAGATGAGGACGAAGGTGGTCATGGGCGGTGTCCTGCAGGGGGTGGGGCGAGGGGCACGGGTGAACTCCGTTCGGGGGTGGCCCGGGGTGTGGGGTGGGCCGACGTGTGGGGTGGACCGGTGCGGGGGTGGGCCGGGGCGTTCAGGGGGCGCCGGGGGGCGGCCCCGCCGCCCAAGGGGGCTACCGGCGGGGAGGGGGCCGGGGCAGCCCGCCGCGGGCGCCCCGCGTACCGGGGAACGGCACAGCGCGCGCCCCCTCAGCGCAACCGCTCCGCGACCACCGGCCCGATCACCGCCAACGCCTCCGGCGTCGTGAACCGGCTGTGCGCGATGTCCAGAGCGTGGTTCTCCACCACCCCCTCTACGTACGGGGCCCACGCCTCCGCCAGCGACACACCGTCCGCCCCTCTCCCCGGCAGCGCCTCGAAGAAGAGCACGGGGCCCCGGTAGCGGCCCGGCTCCTCGCCCTGCGTGAGGGCGATGTTGTTCGCGGTGACCTTCACGAGCCGTCGCAGGGCCCCCGCGTCCAGCCCGCCCAGCACACTCCCCCGCTCCCGCAGCAGCCCCAGCACGGCCCCGGCCCCGGGAAGCCCCTCCCCGAGACCGTCCGGTCCGTCCGCCTCGACCGGCCCGGACTCACCGCCCGACGCCTCCAAGCCCTCCAGCTCCTCCAGCGGAAGCCCGTCCAGCGCCAGCGACAGGATCTCCGCCGCGCCGGGCCGCCCGGCATGGCGGTAACGCCCGGTCGGGTGCGCGTCGAGCAGCGCCAGCAGCCCCACCTCCTCCCCCGACTCCTGGAGCTGACGGGCCATCTCGTGCGCCACCGTGCCGCCGAAGGACCACCCGAGCAGGTGGTAGGGCCCGCTCGGCTGCACCTCGCGGATCAGCCGCAGGTAGCCGGCCGCCATCTCCGGTACGGAGGAGGGGAGTTCGCCGTGTCCGTCGAGCCCCCTGGCCTGGAGCGCGTACAACGGCCGGTCGCGGTCCAGGTGCCGCACCAGTCCGGAGTAGCACCAGCCGAGCCCGCCCCCGGGGTGCACGGCGAACAGGGGCTCACGCCTCCCCCCGGTCCGCAGGGCCAGCAACTGGCCGAGCCCATCGGCGGACTCGCCCGCCCCGGCGCCGGCCCCGGACCCGCCCCCGATCCGCTCCGCGAGCGCGGCGACGGTCGGAGTCTCGAACACGGCCCGCAGCCCGATCCGTACCCCCAGCTCGTCCTGGATCCGCGCGGTCAGCCGGGCGGCGAGCAGCGAGTGCCCCCCGAGGTCGAAGAAGTTGTCGTCGATCCCGACGTGCTCGACGGCGAGGGCATCCGCGAACAGCCCGCACAACACCTCCTCGCGCGGGGTGCGCGGCGCACGCGACGCGGCGGCCCCCGTCACCGCGCCCGGAACGGGCAGGGCCCGCCGGTCCAGCTTCCCGTTGGGGGTCAGCGGCAGCACGTCCAGCACCACCACCGCAGAGGGCACCTGATACGCGGGCAGGTGGGCCGCAGCGTGCGCACGCAGCTCCGCCGCGTCCGGCACCGCGCCCTCGGCAGGCACCACGTACGCCACCAGCCGCTGGTCACCGGGACTGTCCTCGCGCAGCACCACCGCCGCCTGTACGACGTCCGGGCGACCGGTGAAGTGCGTCTCCACCTCGGCCGGTTCGATCCGGAAGCCCCGCAGCTTCACCTGGTCGTCCGTGCGGCCCAGAAACTCCAGCCGTCCCTCCCCCGCCTCGTCGCACTGCCAGCGCCCCAGGTCGCCGGTCTTGTACATCCGCCCGCCCGGCTCACCGAACGGGTCCGGCACGAAGCGCTCCGCCGTCAGCCCCGGACGCCCCAGATAACCGCGGGTCACCAGGTCACCGGCGATGAAGAGTTCACCGCCCACGCCGACCGGCAGCACGCGCAGGAACTCGTCGAGCACGTACATCCGGGTGTTCCAGACCGGCCGCCCGATGGTGATCACGCCCGAGGGCGCGGCGTCTCCCGGTGCGATGCGGAACTCCGTGCAGCCGACGGTGGTTTCGGTCGGACCGTACTCGTTGATCACGGTGACGTCCGGGTGGCGGCGTCGCCACTCGTCCAGCACCTCGCCCATCAGGGACTCGCCGCCGAGCACGAGCTGCGCGCTGGGCGAGAAGCGGTCGGGCAGTGCCGTGAGCAGGGCCAGGTGGCTGGGGGTCGCCTTGACGAACGTCGGCCGGTCGCACTCCGCCGCGCCCGCCGCCTCGTCGTCCAGTTCGACGAGCTGGACGGTGCCGCCGCTGGTCAGCGGGGCGAAGAGGCCGGTCACGGTGAGGTCGAAGGAGACCGGCGAGTGGACCAGTGCCCGGCCGGACACGCTCCCGTACGCCTCGCGGGCCCAGGCCAGGTAGGCGTCCAGCGAGCGGTGCTCGACGACGACGCCCTTGGGGCGGCCGGTGGAACCGGAGGTGTAGATCACGTACGCCGGGTTGCGCAGCGACAGCGGTGCCGCGCGGTCGTCGTCGGTGAGGTCGTGGGCGGGCAGCGCGGCCAGGGCGGCCACCGTCTCCGGGGCGTCGAGGAGGACGTGCGGCTCGTCCGTGGCGGGCAGTTGGGCGCTCGCTCCGGCCGTGGTGAGCACACACAGCGGCCTGGCGTCGGCCAGGGTGTACGCGATCCGCTCGGCCGGGTGGGTGAGGTCGACCGGCAGGTACGCCGCACCCGACTTGAGCACGGCCAGTACGGCGACCAGGGTCTCCACCGAGCGCGGCACGGCCAGCGCGACGAGGCGCTCCGGTGCCGCGCCCCGGGCCACCAGGTGGCGGGCCAGCCGGTTGGCCGCGGCGTCGAGCTGCGCGTAGGTGAGGGCGCCGGTGTCGCTGACGACGGCGGTCGCGCCGGGGGTACGGGCTGCCTGGGCCGCGAAGAGTTCCGGCAGCGTGCGTCCCGGGAGGGCGTGCGACGGCCCGTTCCAGTCCTCGAACAGGGCCTTGCGCTCCCGCGGGGCGAACAGGTCGATGTCGTGCAGGGGGGTGTCGGGGTGGGTGGCGGCGCTGTACAGGACGCGCTGGAACTGGTCGGCGAGACGGGCGACGGTGGCGGGCTCGAAAAGGTCGGCCGCGTACTCGACGGTGACGGTCAGCCCGTCGGGCGTGCCGTCCCCGGCGTGCTGCTCGGTGACCGTGAACGACAGGTCGAACTTCGCCGCGCGGTCCGTCTCCCCGTCCGTGGACTCGTGGACGGGGACGTCAACGGTCCCGGTGATGCTCTGGAAGGTGAGGATCGTCTGGAAGAGGGGGTGGCGGTGCGGGGTGCGGGCGGGGTTGAGGGCCTCGACCAGCCGCTCGAAGGGCAGGTCCTGGTGCGACAGGGCACTCAGACCCACGTCACGGGTACGGCGCAGCAGCTCCGTGTGCGTGGGATTGCCCGAGGTGTCGGTACGCAGCACCAGCGTGTTCACGAAGAACCCGACCAGCCGGTCCAGGTCCGGATGCGGACG
>BMUX01000036.1 GCA_014650415.1 Streptomyces spiroverticillatus | reverse complement strand
TGCCGCACAACCAGATGCCGGGCCACCACACTGCCCAGACCACCCGTACCACCCGTCACCAACACCGTCCCCCCACCCAACGGAGACTCCACCGAGGGTGCGTCCGTTCCGAGTGCGGCCAACCTGGCCACCTGCACGAGCCCGTCGCGGATCCGAATGTGCGGTTCGCCTGCTGCCAGGACTTCAGCGGCCGACCATTCACCCTCCGCCTCCACCAACAGGAACCGGCCCGGGTTCTCGGACTCCGCCGCCCTCACCAGACCCGTGACAGCAGCGCCGGCGAGGTCGTCCCGTACCACCACCGCCAGGCGGGCGTGCGGTGGACGTTCTTCCGACAGCCACTGCTGCACCGCGGTCAGCACGTGGCCACATGCCGTATGCACTGCTTTCGGCGTATCGCCGCCTTCGACCGGCAGCACCGTCAGGCCCGCCAGCGCCGGGTCACCGACGGCAGCGGCCCCGGACACATCTGCCGACACCCACTCCAGACGCAGCAGCCCTTCCCGCGCCGGCACGCCCGTCGCTGCCACCGGGGCCCCCAGCACCAGCTCCTCGACGCTCAGCACCGGCTCACCCGCAGCATCCACCAGCAGCAGCGAAGCGGACTCTCCAACACCACTGATCCGCGCACGCACCACCGACGCACCCGCCGCATGCAACGACACCCCACGCCAGGAAACAGGCACCAACTCCCGCTCCCCCACCACCTCCCGCACCACTTCCGCCAACAACGCCGGATGCAGACCAAAGCGATCCGCCTCCCGCGCCACCTCACCCGACAACGCGAACTCCACCTCGGCGCCGTCGATGTCCGCCGTCGGTCGGTCGGCGGCCGGGACGACCACGCCGCTCGCGTGCTCCGTCCAGGAAGCTCCGTCCACCCGCGAGAAGAAGGCGACCGTGCGGGCACCCGATGCGTCGGGCTCCCCCACCCGCACCTGCGTCATGACGCTGCCCTGCTCGGGCACCGCCAGGGGCGCGCTGTGCACCAGGCTCTCGACGCGGTCGCAGCCGACGTGGTCGCCGACGCGGAGGGCCAGCTCCAACAGGCCGGTCATCGGCGTCGTCCGGCCGGCCAGCCACGGTTGCGCCTGTGCGGAAAGACGGCTGGTGAAGACCACGCCCTCCGACTGGGCGAGCGGAAGGACCGCCCCGAGCATGGGATGCGCCTCGGCGATCAGTCCGGCCGCCGTGACATCGCCCGTGTCGGGGGTGAGCGCGGGCCAGTGGCGTTCGTGCTGGAAGGCGTACGTCGGCAGATCGACGACCTGGGCGCCCGTACCGTCGTACCAGCGTTCCCACTCGACCTTCGTCCCCGCGCAGTGCAGCTTCGCCAGTCCGTCGGCGAGGGCGCTCTCCTCGCCACGGCCCTTGCGCAACGCCGGCACGGCCACGGCATCCACGCTCAACTGGGCCAGCGCGCACAGACTCCCGTCCGGACCCAGCTCCAGGAACGCGTCCGCGCCCCGGGCCGCCAGAGCGCGTACCGCATCCGCGAACCGCACGGGCTCCCGGACGTGCCGCACCCAGTACTCGGGGTCGCACACCGACGCGTCGTCGACGGCCATCGACATCTCGGGAGCGGAGAACGACAGCCCCGACACCACCGCACGGAACTCCGCCAGCATCGGGTCCATCAACGGCGAGTGGAACGCGTGGGAAACCCGCAGCCGCGTGGTCCTTCGGCCCAGTCCTTCGAAGTGGGCCCGTACGGCCTCCACGCCGGCCTCGGCGCCCGAGACGACGAGAGCCGTCGGGCCGTTCACCGCCGCCAAGGAAACCAACTCACCCAGCAGCGGCGTCACTTCATCCTCGGACGCCTCAACGGCGAGCATGGCGCCGCCCTCAGGCAGCGCCTGCATCAGCCGGCCGCGCGCCGCCACCAGCGTGCACGCGTCGGCGAGCGACAGCACCCCCGCCACATGGGCGGCTGCGATCTCACCCACCGAATGACCGGTCACGAAGTCCGGCCGGACACCCAGCGATTCGACGAGCCGGAACAACGCCACTTCCACCGCGAACAGAGCGGGCTGCGCGAAGACCGTCCGGTTCAACGCCTCCGCGTCCTCACCCCAGACCACGTCCCGCACCGGAAGATCCAGCTCGGCGCACACCTCGTCGAAGGCAGCCGCGAACACCGGGAAGCGCACGTACAACTCCCGACCCATACCCAGCCGTTGCGAACCCTGCCCCGAAAACAGCATCGCGAGGGAGCGTTCACCCGCGACACCGCGTGCGACTTCGACACCGTTCACCAGCACCGCACGGTGCGCGAAACGCGCCCGCGAGACCGCCAGCGAGAAACCGACGTCGAGCGCGGAGCCCGCCACCCCCGACAACCGCTCCAACTGCGCGTCCAGCGCAGCCGCCGACTTCCCCGAGACCGGCCACGGGGTGAGCGCCGACGTGTCCGAGGGCTCGGCGACGGACTGCGTCGGGCCTTCCTCCAGCACGACGTGCGCGTTCGTACCGCTGATGCCGAACGAGGACACGCCCGCCCGGCGCGGTCGTTCACCGGCCGGCCAGTCGGTGGCTTCGGTCAGCAGGCGTACGCCGCCCGTGGTCCAGTCGACGTGGCTGGAGGGTGCGTCCACGTGCAGGGTCCGCGGCAGCACACCCGCCCGCATCGCCATCACCATCTTGATCACACCCGCCACACCCGCCGCAGCCTGCGTATGACCGATGTTCGACTTCACCGAACCCAGCCACAACGGACCACCACCCGCACCACGCTCCCGACCGTACGTCGCCAGCAACGCCTGCGCCTCGATCGGATCACCCAACGGCGTCCCCGTACCGTGCCCCTCCACCACATCCACATCCGCCGCCGACACACCCGCAGCCGCCAACGCCTGCCGAATCACCCGCTGCTGAGAAGGACCGTTCGGCGCGGTGAAGCCGTTGCTGGCGCCATCCTGGTTGACGGCGGAGCCCCGTACGACACCGAGGACGCGGCGCCCGTTGCGCACGGCGTCCGAGAGGCGTTCCAGGGCGAGTACGCCCACGCCTTCGGACCAGCCCGTGCCGTCCGCGGCGTCCGCGTACGCCTTGCAACGGCCGTCGCCCGCCAGCCCGCCCTGCCGACTGAACTCCATCAGGGAGCCAGGTGTGGACATGACGTTCACGCCACCGGCCAGGGCCAGTTCACACTCCCCCGCCCGCAGGGACTGGACCGCCCAGTGCAGGGCGACCAGGGAGGAGGAGCAGGCCGTGTCCACGGTCACCGCGGGCCCCTCCAGGCCCAGTTGGTAGGCGAGCCGGCCGGACACGGCACTGGCGGCGATGCCGGTGCCGATGTCTCCGGTGGCGTCGTCGAGGGAGCGGACCAGGAGATAGGCGTAGTCCTGGCCGTTGGTGCCCATGAAGACGCCCGTACGGCTGCCGCGCAGCCGGGACGGGTCGATCCCGGCCCGCTCGAACGCCTCCCAGGAGGTCTCCAGCAACAACCGCTGCTGCGGGTCCATCGAGGCGGCTTCCCGCGGTGAGATACCGAAGAAGTCGGCGTCGAAGCCGGCCACGTCGGCGAGGAAGCCGCCGCCCCGGCTGACGGAGTGGCCGCGCGCGTCGACTCCGGCGCCGCGCAGGGCGTCGAGGTCCCAGCCCCGGTCGTCCGGGAAGTCCGACATCGCGTCGGTTCCGGCCGCGACCAGGTCCCACAGGTCCTCGGGCGAGTGGACCTCGCCCGGGTAGCGGCAACTCATCGCCACGATGGCGATGGGCTCGGTGGCGGCGGCCACCAGGTGCTGGTTCTGGCGCCGCAGCCGCTCGGTCTCCTTCATCGAGGACCGGAGCGCTTCGACGACCTTGTCGTGGGGCGTGGGCGTGGCCATGTTCTGCTCCGTCTGCTCCGTCAGTCCTGCGGTTCGGCGTGCTGTGTCTGTCCGGCCGCGGGGCCGGGCGTGGGGTCGGGGTGGGCGGTGGGGTCGGAATCCGGGTGGGGTGCGGCCGTGTTCAGGGCGGCTTGGACCAGTGCGTCCACGTCCATCGCGTCGATGGAGTCGGCGTACGCGGCCTCCTCGCCCGGGGCACCGGCAGGGGCCGCCCCCCGGTCCGACTCGACGGCGAGCTTCAGCAGTGGCTCCAGGACGCCGATGCGGCGCAGTTGCGCGACGGACACCGAAGCCAGCAGGTTCTTCAGGCGCGCCTGGGCCAGGTCGTCCGGTTCGGGCGTGTCGTCCGCCGCCTCCGGGTCGAGCCGTCGGGCGATGTGCTCGGCGAGTTCGGCCGGGGTGGGGTGGTCGAAGACGAGGGTGGCGGACAGTTCGAGTCCGGTGGCGGCGGTGAGCTGGTTGCGCAGTTCCACGGCGCCCAGGGAGTCGAACCCGAGGTCGCGGAACGCCTTCTCCGGGCCGACGGCCGAGGTTCCGCTCAGCCCGAGGACCTCGGCGGCCCGGGTGCGTACGAGCTGGAGCACGGCGGGCTCGCGCTTGGCCCCGGGCAGCGCGGTCAGTTCGGCACGCAGCTCCGGGACCGGGCGCTCGCCCGGGGCGTCGGGGGTGTGCGGCACGGTGAGGCCGGCCAGCAACCTGCTGGGCCGTACCGCCGTGAAGGCGCGGACGAACCGGCCGGGCTCGACGTCGGAGATGACGGTGACCGGCTCGGGTTCCGTCACGGCGCGGCGCAGCGCCGTGACGGCCAGGTCCGGGTCCAAGGGGCGGATGCCGGCCCGGTGGGCGGCCCCGGCCGCCCGGTCCGTGGATGCCATGCCCGCACCGCCCCAGGCGCCCCAGGCGAGGGAGGTGGCGGCCAGCCCGCGGGAGCGGCGCTGTTCGGCGAGGGCGTCGAGGACGGCGTTGGCCGCCGCGTAGTTGCCCTGGCCGGGGTTGCCGACCGATGCCGAGGCCGAGGCGAAGAGGGCGAACACCGACAGGTCCAGGTCCTGGGTGAGTTCGTCGAGGAGCAGCGCCGAAGTGACCTTGGCGTGGAAGACGGCGGCGAACCGGTCCGGGGTGAGGCTGTCGATGACCGCGTCGTCGAGGACCCCGGCCGTGTGGATCACCGCGGTCAGCGGTGCCCGGTCGGGGATGGCGGCGAGGACGGCGTTCAGCGCCCGGCGGTCGGCGGCGTCGCAGGCGGTGAGGGTGACCTCGGCGCCCGCTTCGGTGAGTTCGGCGCGCAGTCCGGCGGCGCCGGGGGCGTCCGGACCGCTGCGGCTGAGCAGGACCAGGTGGCGGGCTCCGGCCGCGGTGAGACGGCGGGCGACGTGCGCGCCGAGGGCGCCGGTGCCGCCGGTGATCAGGACGGTGCCCTCCGGGTTCCAGGCGCGGGAGGGCGCCGCGGAGGCCGTGCCGGGGGCGGGTGCCGGGGTGGACGCCGGGGCGTTCGTGCGGTGGGCGGGCAGCGGGCTCAGCCTGCGGCCGTGCAGCTTCCCGGATCTGATCGCGACCTGGTCCTCCCCGTCCGGTGCCGCGAGGAAGGCGGCCAGCAGGTCGAGGGCCGCGGAGTCGGCAGGACCGGCCGGGTCGGCAGGAACCACCGTGCGGGCAGGCGTGGTGGTGCCGACGGGAGTGGTCGTGCCGGGGTGGGCGTCGGCCTGGGTCGCCGTGTCGGCGGCTGCGGCGGGGAGGTCGATCAGGCCGCCCCAGCGCTGCGGGTACTCCAGGGCGGCGACCCGGCCCAGGCCCCAGACGGCGGCCTGCGTGAGGCCCGGTACGGGTTCGCCGGGGCGCACGGCGACCGCGCCGCGGGTGACGCACCACAGAGGTGCGCCCAGACCGGTGTCGCCGAGGGCCTGAAGGAGGGTGGCGGTCAGCGCCACGCCCTGCGGGACTTCGCCTTGGCCCGCGAGGGAGGGATCGGTGTCCTGGGGAGAATCGAGGGCCAGAAGGGAGACGATGCCCGCGAACTCGGGTGCCGTGGCGCGCAGTTCGCTCAGTCGCTTCCCCATGCTTTCCCGGTCGGCGTCGGAGTCCGTGGCGATCTCGAAGCGGACGGTGTCCGGGCCGAGGCGGTCGAGGAGGGTTCGGGCCCACGGGTCGGCGGCCTGCGCGGCGGGCAGGACGGCGAGCCAGGTCCCGGCGGGCGGTGCCGGGTGGCCGGTGGTGCCCGCGAGCGGGGTGGCGCGGTTGCCGGTACTCGCGAGCGGCTGCCAGGTGATGTGCTGCCGCCAGCCGTCGACGACGGTCTCCTCGGCGCGGCGGCGGCGCCAGTCGTCGAGGGCGGGCAGCACCTTCGACAGCGCGTCACTGTCGACGTCGAGGTCCCCGGCGAGCGAGTCGAAGGCCTCCGAGCGTACGGCACTCCAGAAGGCGTCGTCCGTTCCCGCGGCGCCGGTGGCCACCCCTGCGACCGGAGCCGCCGCGGGGCTTCGGTGGGCCCAGTACCGCTCGCGCTGGAAGGCGTACGTGGGCAGCGGCACCCGGCGGGCCCCGGTGCCCTCGAAGACGGCCGGCCAGCGCGGCGCGCAGCCTTCGACGTGCAGTCGGGCGAGGGCCGCGAGGAGGGTGTCCTGCTCGTCCCGCCCCTTGCGCAGGACCGGTACGGCGGTCGGCCGGGTGGCCTGCGGTGTGCCGTCGATGTCCTGGGCCAGGGCCGACAGAGTGGCGTCCGGGCCGAGTTCGAGGAAGCGGGTGACGCCGCGCTCGGCGAGGGCACGCAGGCCGTCGCCGAACCTGACGGTCTCGCGAACGTGCCGTACCCAGTACTCGGGGGTGCACACCAGCTCGGCGTCGGCTGGCTCCCCGGTCAGGTTCGACACCAGAGGCAGACTCGGGGCGGTGTAGGCGATGCCCCGGGCCACCCGTGCGAAGTCGTCGAGCATGGCGTCCATGTGCACGGAGTGAAATGCATGGCTGACCCGCAAACGCCTAGTTTTGCGGCCCGCGGCGGCGAAGGACCCGGCGATCCGGTCCACGGCGGCCTCGTCGCCGGCGATGACGACGGCCCGGGGGCCGTTGACCGCAGCCACCGACACCCCGTCGTCCCCGGCCTGCGCCAGGCGTGCGCGGACCTCGCTCTCGGTCGCCTGGAGGGCAGCCATCGCGCCGCCCGCGGGCAGGGCGGCCATCAGCCGGGCCCGGGCCGCCACCAGGGCGCAGGCGTCGTCCAGGGAGAACACTCCCGCCACGTGGGCGGCCGCGATCTCCCCGATGGAGTGTCCGGCGACGAAGTCGGGGCGCAGGCCCCAGGACTCGACGAGCCGGTAGAGGGCCACCTCGATCGCGAACAGGGCGGGCTGGGTGTAGCCGGTGTGATCGAGCAGGGCGGCCTCGGGGGTGCCCTCCTCGGCGAACAGGAGCGCGCGCAGCGGCCGGTCGAGTTCCAGGTCGAACCGGGCGGTCACCTCGTCGAGGGCGCGGGCGAACACGGGCTGACGGGCATGGAGTTCGCGGCCCGCGCCGGGGCGCTGGGCACCTTGGCCGGAGAACAGGAACGCGGTTTTCCGGCTGCGGGCGGCGGCCTCGCCGCGCAGTACGTGCGGCCCGGTGCGGCCGTCGGCCAGCGCCGCCAGGCCGGCCAGGAGTTCGTCCCGGTCACCCGCGAGGACGGCGGCCCGGTGGTCGAAGGAGGACCGGGTGGTCGCCAGCGAGTACCCGAGGTCGGCGACCGCGAGGGCGGGCCGCTCGGTGAGGTGGGCGTGCAGGCGGGCGGCCTGGGCCCGCAGAGCGTCGGGGGTGGTGGCGGACACCGGCACGAGGACGCGTGCGGGTGGTGTGCCGTCGGTGGCGGACACGGGCACCGGGAGCCCTGACGTCGTGCCGGTGGTGGCGGACACGGACGCGGGGAGCGCTGACGTCGTGCCGGTGGCGGCGGGCGGGTCCGTCGTGCCGGTGGCGGACGGTTCCGGCAACTGACGGGTGTGGGTGAGGGGTTCGTCCTGCATGGGGTGAGTTGCCTGTTCCAGGATCACGTGGGCGTTGGTGCCGCTGGCACCGAAGGAGGAGACACCGGCGCGGCGCGGGCGACCGGTGTGCGGCCAGGGGGCCGCCTCGGCGAGGAGACCGACCGCGCCGGACGCCCAGTCGACGTGCGAGGAGGGTGCGTCCAGGTGGAGGGTCTTCGGCAGGACACCGTGCCGCATCGCCATGATCATCTTGATCACTCCGGCGACGCCCGCGGCGGCCTGCGTGTGCCCGATGTTGGACTTGACCGTGCCGAGGAGCAGCGGCTGCCCGGCGCCGCGGTCCCGTCCGTACGTGGCCAGCAGCGCCTGTGCCTCGATCGGGTCGCCCAGCTTGGTGCCGGTGCCGTGCGCCTCGACGGCGTCCACCTCGGTGGCGGTCAGCCGGGCGTTGGCCAGGGCGCGCAGGATGACGCGGCGCTGGGAGGGGCCGTTGGGTGCGGTGAGTCCGTTGCTCGCACCGTCCTGATTGACGGCGGAGCCGCGCAGGACGGCGAGGACCTCGTGGCCGTTGCGGCGGGCGTCGGAGAGGCGTTCCACGACGAGTACGCCGACGCCCTCCGACCAGCCGGTGCCGTTCGCCGAGTCGGCGAAGGCCCGGCAGCGGCCGTCCGGTGACAGCGCGCCCATCTCGCCGAACTCGACGAACCCGACGGGGCTGGACATGACGGTCACTCCGCCCGCCAGCGCCATGGAGCACTCCCCCGCCCGCAGGGCCTGCGCGGCCAGGTGCAGTGCGACCAGCGAGGAGGAGCAGGCGGTGTCGACGGTGACCGAGGGCCCTTCCAGTCCCAGGGTGTACGACAGCCGGCCGGACAGCAGGCTGGCGGACTGGGCGGTTTCGACGTGGCCGACCTGCCCGATGGCGGGCCGGTAGTCACCGCTGCCACCGCCGAAGAAGACACCGGTGTCGCCGCCGCGCAGGGTGTGCGGGTCCACGCCGGTGCGCTCCAGAGCCTCCCAGGCCGCCTCCAGCACGATCCGCTGCTGCGGGTCGACGATCACCGCCTCACGCGGCGAGATACCGAAGAACGCGGCGTCGAAGTCGGCGACGTCGTAGAGGAAGCCGCCCTTCTGGGTGACGCTGCGGCCACGTCCCTGCTCGTCGCCGTGGGTGAGCCGCTCCAGGTCCCAGCCCCGGTCGGCGGGGAAGTCGCCGATGGCGTCGACCTCGGCGCGCAGCAGCTCCCACAGATCCTCGGGGGACTGCACGCCGCCGGGGTAGCGGCAGCTCATGCCGACGACGACGATCGGATCGTCAGCGGTGTCGGCGGTTGCCCCGGCGGCAGCGCCCGCCGAGTCGTCCCCTTCGGCGGGGGCGCTCTGGTCCGCTTCCTCCAGCAGTTGCGCGCGCAGTTGCGCGGCGAGTGCGGTCGGGGTCGGGTGGTCGAAGGCGAGGGTGGCCGGCAGGGTCAGGCCGGTGGCCCGGCCCAGCTGGTTGCGCAGGTCCACGGCGGTGAGCGAGTCGAAGCCGAGGTCCTTGAAGGCCTGGTCCACGGGAATGGCCTCCGCGTCCTGGTAGCCCAGTACGGCGGCCACCTCCCGGCGCACGAGGGCCAGCAGTACTTCGTCGCGTTCGGTGCCCTCGGGCTTCGCGAGGAGTTCCGTGCGCAGTGCGCCGGCGGTGCCCGCGCCGGGTGCCGGGTCGGCGGACGTCCCGGTGGTACGGCCATCTGCGGGTGCCAGAGCGGCACGGGCTTCGTGGAGTTCGGTGAAGAGGGCGCTCGGCCGGGCCTGTCCGAAGGCCGGCGCGAAGCGTTCCCACTCGACGTCCGCGACGGTCACGCACGCCGCGACGTCACCGGTGGCCCGCCGCAGTGCGGCCAGGGCCCGTTCGGGGTCCATCGTGGGCAGTCCGCTGAGCCGCAGGTGCCGGTCGAGGGAGGTGCCGGTGAGTCCGGTCCAGGCCCCCCAGGCCACCGCGAGGGCGGGACGGCCCTCGGCGCGGCGGCGCTCGGCGTACGCGTCGAGCCAGGCGCTCGCGGCCGCTCCCAGCTCCTGTCCTCGTACGCCCCAGATCCCGGCGATCGAGGTGAAGAGGATGAAGGCCTCCAACTCCTTCTCTCCGAGGGCGTCCTGGAGTGTTTCTTCCAGGGCCTCCACCGCGGAGCGCACCTGCTCGGGGCCGAACGTTCCGGCACCGTACCCGGTGTGGATCATCCCGGTCAGCGGCTGGTCGGACGAGATCGAGGCCAGGGCGGCGGCGAGTGCGGTCCGGTCGTCGGGGGCAAACGTGGCCAGGGTGAGCTCGGTGTCGAACTCGGCCAGCTGACGGGCGAGTTCGGCGGCTGCCGTGGTGCCGGCCGAGTCGTCGGCCTCCGGCCCGCCCGTACCGACGAGCAGCACGCGGTCCGCACCCGTGCGGGCCAGCCAGCGCGCGGTGTGTCCGCCGAACCCGTCGGCGTCCCCGACGACCAGCACGGTGCCGGACGGCGTCCAGACCTCCGCGGCCGGGCCGGTTGCCGACCGTACGAGACGGCGGGCGTAGACGCCGGACGGCCGCAGGGCTAGCTGGTCCTCGCCGCCGGGACCGGCGGCCAGCAGGGCGCGCAGCCGGGCGGCGGCACGTGCGTCGGGAGCTTCCGCGACGTCGATCAACCCGCCCCAGCGGGAAGGGTGTTCGAGTGCGAGGACCCGGCCGAGGCCCCACCCGGCGGCCTGCTCGGGATCGGCGGGCGCGTCGGCGCGGCCCACGGCCACCGCCCCCCGGGTGACCCACCACAGCGGGGCCTCGACCCCGGCCTCCGCGAGGGCGGCCGACAGGACGTCGGGCAGGGGCGACGAAGGGGACAGCAGGGACAGCACGCCGTCGAACCGACCGCCGAGCCCCGCCAGCCGCGCGGCGAGGTGCGTGCCGTCGGCCGGGTCGACCGCCACGCACACCGCGTCCGGCCCGAGGGCGTCCACGATCGCGGCCGCCCACGCGCCGTCCGGACGGTTCTCCGGTACGAGTGCCAGCCAGGTCCCGTGGAGCGTGTCGGCCGGGGCGGTACCCAGCGGCTTCCAGGTGGTCCGGTAGCGCCAGCCGTCGACCACGGTGTTCTCGTCGAGGCCGCGTCGCCAGGCCGACAGGGCCGGCAGGAGCGCCGTCAGCGCCTCCTCGTCCTCGGCCAGGCCCAGGGTGGCGGAGAGTTCCGGCAGGTCGCCACGTTCCACCGCCGTCCAGAAGTCGGCATCGTACGCGTTGTTCTCCTGCGCGGCGCTTCCCGGTGCGGGGCGGGCGGCGGGCTCGGGCCAGTACAGCTCCCGCTGGAAGGGGTAGGTGGGCAGGTCGGTGCGCCGGGCGCCGACACCCTCGTACAGGCGGGTCCAGTCGACCCGTACGCCGCTGACGTGCAGCCTGGCCAGACCGGTGACGAACGCGACCTCCTCGGGGCGCTCCCCGCGCAGGGCCGGGGTGATCACGTGACTGCCGCCCGCGAGGTTCTGCTCGGCGAGGGCGGCCAGGACGCCGTCCGGACCCAGTTCGAGGAAGGCGTTGGCCCCCGCTTCGTGGAGGGCGCGGACTCCGTCGCCGAACCGGACACTCTCGCGGACGTGCCGCACCCAGTACTCCGGGTCGCACAGCAGCTCCGCCGTCGCGAGGGCGCCCGTCACGTTCGAGACGAGCGGCAGCTGCGGCGGGGCGAAGGACAGCCGGGAGACGACCTGCCGGAAGGCGTCCAGCATGGGTTCCATGAGCGGCGAGTGGAAGGCGTGCGAGACCCGCAGCCGGGTCGTCCTGCGGCCCGTTGCGGCGAACTCGGCCCGTACGGCCTCCACCGCGTCGGCCGCTCCCGAGACGACCACCGAGGAAGGTCCGTTGACGGCGGCCAGGGAGACGGACTCCCCGAGCAGCGGCCGGACTTCCTCCTCCGTCGCCTGGAGCGCGGCCATGGCACCGCCTTCGGGCAGAGCTTCCATCAGCCTGCCGCGGGCGGCCACCAGGGTGCACGCGTCGGCGAGGGTGAGCACGCCCGCCACGTGGGCGGCCGTCACTTCGCCGATCGAGTGGCCGGCGACGAAGTCGGGCTGCACGCCGAGCGATTCGGCCAGCCGGTACAACGCGACCTCGACCGCGAACAGCCCGGCCTGGGCGTATTGCGTACGGTCGCTCCGGGCCGCGTCCGTCCCCCAGACCACCTCGCGCAGCGGGCTGTCCAGTTCCTGGTCGAGCCCGGCGCAGGCGGCGTCGAAGGCCTCGGCGAACAACGGGAAGCGGGCGTACAGTTCGCGGCCCATGCCGGGCCGCTGCGAGCCCTGGCCGGAGAAGAGCACCGCGAGGGACCGCTCGGCGGCCGTCCCTCTGGCGATCTCCGCGCCCGCCACGAGCACTGCCCGATGCGCGAGGTGGGTGCGTCCGGCGGCGAGCGAGAAGCCCACGTCCGTCGTCGGCGCCGCCACCCCGGCCAGCTGCGCGAGCTGCGCGTCGAGCGCGGCCGGGGACTTGCCGGACACCACCCACGGCGCGACCGACGGCGCGCTGGGGGCCGGTGCCGCGTCGGGTGCGGGCGGCGCCTGCTCCACGATCACGTGCGCGTTGGTGCCGCTGACGCCGAAGGCGGAGACCCCCGAGCGGCGCGGGCGCCCGGTGGCGGGCCAGTCCTGTTCCTCGCGAACCAGGGAGACGGCCTCGTCGGCCCACTCCACGTGGGTGGACGGGGTGTCCACGTGCAGGGTCCGCGGAAGCACCCCGTGTCGCATGGCCATGACCATCTTGATGACGCCGGCCATACCGGCGGCGGCCTGGGTGTGACCGAGGTTGGACTTGACGGCACCCAGGAGCAGCGGCCGTTCGCGGTCCTTCCCGTACGCGGCGATCAGCGCGCCGGCCTCGATCGGGTCGCCGAGCGGGGTGCCGGTGCCGTGCGCCTCGACCGCGTCGACGTCGGCGGGCGCCAGGCCCGCGTCGGCCAGTGCCTGGCGGATGACGCGCTGCTGGGCGCGCCCGTTGGGTGCGGTCAGCCCGTTGCTGGCACCGTCCTGGTTGACGGCGGCGCCGCGCAGCACGGCCAGGACGGTGTGCCCGTGCCGACGGGCGTCGGAGAGGCGTTCCAGGACGAGGACGCCCGCGCCCTCCGACCAGGAGGTGCCGTCGGCACTGTCGGCGAAGGCCTTGCAGCGGCCGTCGGGAGCGAGGCCGCCCTGGGCGGAGAACTCGACGAACGAGTCGGGGCTCGACATCACCGAGACGCCGCCGGCCAGGACCAGGGAGCATTCGCCGCCGCGCAGGGCGCGGATGCCGAGGTGGAGGGCGACGAGCGAGGAGGAGCAGGCGGTGTCGACGGTGACGGCCGGGCCTTCCAGGCCCAGGGTGTAGGAGAGTCGGCCGGACATCACGCTGGCGGTGTTGCCGGTGGCGACGTGACCCTGGACGTCGCTGGTGCCGCGGCGCAGGACGGACGTGTAGTCCTGACCGTTGGTGCCGATGAAGACCCCGGTGGCGCTGGCGCGCAGCGAGTCGGGGGCAATCCCGGACCGCTCCAGGGCCTCCCAGGAGGTCTCCAGGAGCAGGCGCTGCTGCGGGTCCATGGCGAGCGCCTCCCGCGGCGAGATGCCGAAGAAGCGCGCGTCGAACAGGCCGACGCCGTCCAGGAAGCCGCCTTCCAGGGTGGCGGAGCCGCCCCGGCCGAGGGTGTCGAGGTCCCAGCCGCGGTCGGCGGGGAAGGCGGAGATGGCGTCCTCGCCGTTCGCGAGGAGCCGCCACAGGTCCTCGGGAGAGGTGACCCCGCCCGGGAACCGGCAGCCCATGCCGACGATCACGATCGGGTCCTGGTCCGTGGCGGTCGCCGTGCCGGGGACAGCCGGGGCCCGGTCCTGCGACTCCTCGTCGCCCAGCAGTTCGGCGAGCAGGTGGGCGGCGAGGTCCTGCGGGGTCGGGTGGTCGTAGACGAGGGTGGCGGGCAGGGAGAGGCCGGTGGTCGCGGTGAGGGTGTTGCGCAGCTCGACGATGGTCAGCGAGTCGAAGCCGAGGTCGGTGAACGCCTGGTCGGCGTCGACGGCCACGGCGTCGGCGTGGCCGAGCACGGCGGCCACCTGGGCCCGCAGAAAGTCCAGCACGAACCTGGCGCGTCCGGCCGCGGGCAGTGCCGTGAGCCGCTGCCGCAGGCCGTTCTCGTCACCGGCCGCGGGCTGCGCCGCCGGGGCGGTGGGACGGGTCTCGGCGAGGTCGCGGATCAGCGGGAGAGGTCGCACCGCGGTGAACACCTGGGCGAACCGGGCCCAGTCGATGTCCGCCACGGTCACGACGGCCGGGCCCGCGTGGTCCAGGGAACGGGTGAGGGCGTCGAGCGCGAGCTCCGGCGCCATGGGCGTGTAGCCGCCCCGGCGGACCCTGGCCCCGATGCCGGTCCCTTCGCCGGCCATGCCGGTGCCGGCCCACGGACCCCAGGCGATGCAGGTCGCGGGCAGGCCCTGCCCGCGCCGGTGCTCGGCGAAGGCGTCCAGGAACGCGTTGGCGGCGGCGTAGTTGGCCTGTCCGGCCGCGCCGAGGCTCGCCGCGGTGGACGAGAACAGCACGAAGGCGTCCAGGTCCGCGTCGCGGGTCAGCTCGTGCAGGTGCCGTGCGGCCGTGGCCTTCGGGCCGAGTACGGCGGCGAACGCCTCCGGGGTGAGCGTGTCGAGGACACCGTCCTGGACCACGCCCGCCGCGTGGAAGACCGCCGTCAGCGGCAGGTGCTTCGGTACGTCGGCCAGGACGCGGGCCAGTGGGTCGCGGTCGGCCACGTCGCAGGCGGCCAGGGTGACCTCGGTACCCGACTGCCGTATTTCCGCGACCAGTTCAGCGGCACCGGGCGCGTCGGCACCACGTCGGCCGACGAGCAGCAGGTGGGCCGCGCCGCGGGCGGCGAGCCGACGGGCGAGGTGCGCGCCGATCCCGCCGGTACCGCCGGTGATCAGAACGGTTCCGGTGGGCACGTACGGGCGGGCGTCCCCGGGGTCGGCCGCCGGGAGGCGGGTCAGCCGGCGGGCGTACACACCCGCGGCGCGCACGGCCAGCTGGTCCTCGCCGCCGGTGCTGCCGGAGCCGCCGTCCTGCGCGAGCAGTCCCGCGATCCGCCTGACGGCGGGCTCGTCCAGGACCTCCGGCAGGTCGAGAAGGCCTCCCCAGCGCCCGGGGTGTTCCAGAGCCGCGCTGCGGCCCAGTCCCCACACTGCGGCCTGGTCGGGCCGGCCGAGCCGGTCGGAGCGGCCGATGCTGACGGCGCCCCGGGTCAGGCACCACAGCGGGGCCCCGATCCCGGCGTCGCCGAGGGCCTGGACAGCGGTGGCCGTCGGCAGCAGGCCCTCGTCCTGGAGCGCCAGCAGGGACAGCACTCCGGTGAACGCGCTGTTGGGGGAGGCCAGTTCGCGCAGTCTCCCGGCCAGCGTGTCACGCGTCGCACCGCGCGACACCGTGAGGGTGATCAGGTCGCCGCCGAGGCGGTGCAGCAGTTCCGTGCCGTCCTCTTCGTCTGCGGCCACCAGGCACAGCCAGGCTCCGGTGAGCGCGGCGGGCGTACCGGGGGTGGCGGGCAGCGGCTGCCAGCTGCTGCCGTAGCGCCAGCCGTCCACGGTCGACGCGGCGCGGCGCTTGCGCCGCCACGAGGTGAGGGCGGGGACGACGGCCGTCAGCGTGGCGTCGTCCAGGCCGAGGTCGGCGCCGAGCGCGGGCAGGTCGGCCCGCTCGACGGCCGCCCAGAACGCCGAGTCCACCGGGTCCTCGGTGGTCGCGGCCGCATCTGCCCGGCCGGCCTCCGGCCAGTACCGCTGCCGCTGGAAGGCGTACGTCGGCAGGTCCTCGAAGACGTCGCAGCCGCTTGCGGGGAAGAACGCGGCCCAGTCGGCGCGTACGCCGTTCGTGTGCAGGCGGGCCAGGGCCGCGGTCAGTGCCGGGACCTCCGCGCGGTCCCTGCGCAGGGCGGGCACCACGGTGACCCGCTCGTCGGCCACGGACTCCTGGGCCGCGCCGCTGAGTACGGCGTCCGGGCCGATCTCCAGGAGCACGGTGGTGTCCAGTGCGGCGAGGCGGCGGGCGGCATCGGCGAACCGCACCGTGGCACGCACCTGCTCGTCCCAGTACTCGGGGGTGCACAGCCGCTCGGCGTCGGCGACCTCGCCGGTCACGGACGACACCAGCGGGATCTTCGGTGCGTGGTAGGCGACCCCCCGGGCGACACGGGCGAAGGCGTCGAGCATCGGATCCATGTGCGGCGAGTGGAAAGCGTGGCTCACCCGCAGCCGCCTGGTCCGGCGGCCCTGTGCGGCGAAGCGCTCGGCGAGCTCCAGGACCGCCTCCTCGTCGCCGGACAGGACAATTGACCGGGGGCCGTTGACGGCGGCGAGCGCCATCCGGTCCTCGTGGCCGGCCAGCAGCGGCAGCGTCTCCTCCTCGGTGGCCTCCACGGAGACCATCGCGCCCCCGGCGGGCAGTGCCGACATCAGCCGGCCGCGTGCGGCGACCAGCGTGCACGCGTCCTCCAGGGAGAACACCCCGGCCACGTGGGCGGCGGCGAGTTCGCCGACGGAGTGCCCGGCCAGGTGGTCGGCCCGTACGCCCCAGGACTCGACGAGCCGGTGCAGGGCCACCTCCAGGGCGAACAGGGCGGGCTGGGTGTAGGCCGTGTCGTCGAGCAGCGCGGCTTCCGCGCTGTCGGGCGCGGCGAACATCACCTCGCGCAGGGGCCGTTCCAGTTCGAGGTCGAAGAGGGCCAGTACGGCGTCGAGCGCGTCGGCGAACACCGGATACCTGTCGTACAGTTCACGGCCCGCGCCGGGACGCTGGGAGCCCTGCCCGGAGAACAGGAACGCCGTGCGGGAGCGCGCGGCGGCCCGGGCGCTCAGCAGGGCGGCGTCCGGCAGACTGTCGCGCAGGGCGGTCAGTGACCGGACGAGTTCCTCGCGGGAGTCGGTGACCACGGCGGCCCGGTGCTCCAGGGCGGCACGGCCCGTGGCCAGGGCACGCCCGAGGTCGGGCAGCGCCGTGTCCGGCTGCTCGGCGACCGCGTCCAGCAGTCGGCCGGCCTGGGCGCGCAGGGCGGCTTCGGTGCGGCCGGACAGCACCAGCGGGACCACATCCGTCGGCGGTGTGCTCGCGAGCGTCCCGGGCTCGGCGGACCCGGCGGGTTCGGTGACAGGGGCCTGCTCCAGGACGGTGTGGACGTTGGTGCCGCTGAGGCCGAAGGAGGAGACGGCGGCGCGGCGCGGGCGGCCGGTGCGCGGCCAGTCCCGTGCGCCGGTCAGCAGCTCGATCGCGCCCGCCGTCCAGTCCACGTGGGTGGAGGGGCGGTCGATGTGCAGGCTCGCGGGCAGGGTGCCGTGCCGCATCGCCATGACCATCTTGATGACGCTCGCGACGCCGGAGGCCATCTGCGTGTGGCCGATGTTGGACTTCACCGAGCCGAGCAGCAGCGGCCGTTCGCCGTCGCGGTCCTGGCCGTAGGTGGCGAGCAGCGCCTGCGCCTCGATGGGGTCGCCCAGGCGGGTGCCGGTGCCGTGTCCTTCGACGGCGTCGATCTCGGCGGCGCTGACGCCCGAGTTGGCGAGTGCCTGGCGGATGACGCGCTGCTGGGAGGGGCCGTTGGGGGCGGTCAGGCCGTTGGAGGCGCCGTCCTGGTTCACGGCGGAGCCGCGGATGACGGCCAGCACCCGGTGGCCGTTGGCCAGGGCGTCCGACAGCCGCTCGACCAGGACCAGCCCGACGCCCTCCGCGAGGCTCATGCCGTCGGCGGCCTCGGCGTACGGCTTGCAGCGGCCGTCCACCGCCATGGCGCGCTGGCGGCTGAACCCGACGAAGGCGTTGGGTGTGGCCATGATGCTGACGCCGCCCGCGAGGGCGAGCGTGGACTCGCCGCCGCGCAGCGACTGGCAGGCCAGGTGCAGCGCCACCAGCGAGGAGGAGCAGGCGGTGTCGAGGGTGACGGCGGGACCCTCGAAGCCGAAGGTGTAGGAGATCCGCCCGGACAGGACGGACGGCACGGTGCCGGTGACCAGATGGCCCTCGGCGCCGTCCTGGGCGGAGCCGCCCGAGGTGTAGTCCTGGTAGCTGGCGCCGATGAAGGTGCCGGTGCGGCTGCCGCGCAGCGCCGCCGGGTCGATCCCGGCGCGCTCCAGAGCCTCCCAGGAGGTTTCGAGCAGCAGGCGCTGCTGCGGGTCCATGGAGAGGGCCTCGCGGGGCGAGATACCGAAGAAGGCCGCGTCGAACTCGGTCGCGGAGTCCAGGAATCCGCCGCGCGTCGAGTACGTCTTGCCGGGCCGGTCGGGGTCGGGGTCGTAGAGGCCTTCGGCGTCCCAGCCCCGGTCGAGGGGGAACTCGCCGGTGGCGTCACCGGCGGTGGTGACGAGCCGCCACAGGTCCTCCGGGGTGGCGACGCCGCCCGGGTAGCGGCAGCTCATGCCGATCACCGCGATGGGCTCGTCGTCCCCGAGCGCGGTCGCGGCCGCCGGGGCGGCCGTCGCGGTCCCGGTACCGGCGCCCGCGACCTGCGTCCGCAGGAAGCCCACCAGGGAAAGGGGGTTGGGGTAGTCGAAAACCATGGTGCTGGGCAGGGTGAGACCAGTGACGGCGGACAGCCGGTTGCGCAGGTCGACGGCGGTCAGCGAGTCGAAGCCCACGTCGCGGAACGCCCGCTGCTCGGACAGCACGTCCGGGGAGGCGTGCCCGAGGGCGATCGCCGCTTCGGCGCGTACGAGGTCCAGCAGTGCCCGGTCCTGTTCGGCGTCGGACATCGTCCGCAGCCGGGCGGTGAACTCACTGTCACCCGAGGGCTGTTCGGCCGCCTGCCGCGCCAGCTTCGCCACCTCGTCGATGTCCTCGAACAGGGCGGTGGGCCGCCCCGAGGTGAACACCGGGTGGTAGCGGTCCCAGTCGATGTCGGCGACGGTGACGACGGCCGCGTCCTCGGCGAGGGCCTGGCGCAGCCCGGTGAGGGCCAGTTGCGGGTCCATGAAGTTCAGGCCGCTGCGCCGGATCTGGCCCGGGTCGACGCGGCCGAGCTTCAGGTCGTCGGACCAGATGCCCCAGGAGACCGAGGTGGCGTGTGCGCCGCGCGCCCGGCGGTGCTCGGCGAGCGCGTTGAGGTAGGCGTTCGCGGTGACGTACGCGGCATGCCGGCCGCTGCCCCACATCCCGGCGGTGGAGGAGTACAGGACGAACGCGTCGAGCTGGTCGTCGTCGAGGAGTGCGTCGAGGTGCCGGGCGCCGGTGACCTTCGCGTCGAGGACCTTGGCGAACGCCTCGGGGCTGGTCTCCTCCAGGGAGGCCAGCTCGATGACGGCCGCGGTGTGCACGACGTTGCGTACCGTGCGGCCCTCCGCGGTCAGTGCCTCCAGGAGGGCGGCGACGGCCGTGCGGTCGGTGAGGTCGCAGCTGCGGAACTCCGCCTCGCAGCCCAGCTCTCGCAGCTCCGCGACCAGTTCGGCGGTGCCGGGTGCGTCCGCGCCGCGCCGGCTGGTGAGCACGAGGTGCTCGGCGCCCTGACCGGCGAGCCAGCGGGCAAGGTGCGGGGCCAGGGTGCCGGTGCCGCCGGTGATCAGGGTGGTGCCGCGCGGGTGCCAGGTTCCCCCGCCGAGGTCGCCGCCCGTCGTGGCCCGGGCGATGCGGCGGGCCAGGACGCCCGAGGCGCGCAGGGCGAGCTGGTCCTCGCCGGCCGTGCCGCAGAGCATGGCGGCCAGACGTTCACGGCCGCGGGCGTCCAGCGCACCCCCGGGCAGGTCGACGACGCCGCCCCAGCGGTCGGGGTGCTCCAGCGCCGTGGTCCAGCCCAGGCCGTGGATCTGGGCCTGGAGCGGGTGGGTGAGCCGGTCCGCGCGCCCGGTGGACACGGCGCCCCGGGTGACGCACCACAGGGGTGCGTCGATGCCCGCGTCGCCGAGGGCCTGGACCAGCGAGAGCGTCAGGGCGAGCCCGGTGGTGAGCGCGGGCAGGGCCCGGCCCGGGGATTCGTCGGCGGCCAGGAGCGAGACGATGCCGGTGAGGTGCGTGCCGTCCTCGGCCGGTGCGGCGGTCCCGGCCGGTGCGGCGTCCTCGGCCAGTACGGCAGTCTCGGCCGCCAGGCGCTCGGCGAGCACGGCCCGGTCGGCGCACGCGTCGTCCAGCAGCAGGTGCCGTACGTCGGCCCCCGCGGCCGACAGCGCTTCGGCGATGTCGGGGTCGGCCGGGGCGTCGGCGGTGGTGACGACGAGCCAGGTGCCGGCGAGGCGTGCGGGCGGCAGCGCGCCCAGCGGCTTCCAGACGGCTCGGTAGCGCCAGGTGTCCACCGCCGCGCGGTCGCGGCTGCGGCGTCGCCAGCCGGCGAGGGCGGGCAGCAGCGGGGTGAGTTCGGCCGTGTCCATGCGCAGCCCGGCGGCCAGCGACTCGACGTCCGACTCCTCGACGGCGGTCCAGAACGCGGCGTCCGCCGGGTCCGCCCCGCCCGCCGTGCGCGGCCTGCCGGGCAGCGCCCACAGGTGCTCGCGCTGGAAGGCGTACGTGGGCAGGGCGACGCGGTGGACGCCGGAGTCCTCGAAGACGGGGCTCCAGTCCACCCGTGCGCCGCGGACGAACGCCTCGGCGAGGGAGGACAGGAAGCGTGCCGTGCCGCCCTTGTCGCGGCGCAGGGTGCCGAGCGCGGCGGCCCGGTGGCCGGTGTCCTCGGCCACGGCCTGGACGGCCATGGTCAGCACGGTGTGCGGGCTGGACTCGACGAAGACCTGGTGGCCCTGGTCGAGCAGGGCGGCCACGGCGGGACCGAAGCGCACCGGCCGGCGCAGGTTGCGGTACCAGTACGCGGCGTCCAGAGCGACGGTGTCCAGCCAGTCGCCGTTCACGGTGGAGAAGAAGGGGATCTCGGTGGTGCGCGGGCGTACGGGGGCCAGGGCGGTCAGCAGCTCGTCCTCAAGCTGCTCGACCTGGGCGGAGTGGGAGGCGTAGTCGACGGCGATGCGGCGGGCCCGCACGTTCTCGGCGGCCAGCTCCTCGATGAGCGCGTCCAGTTCCCCGGGGGCTCCGGCGACGACCACCGTCCGGGGCCCGTTGACCGCGGCGACGCAGATACCGCTGCCACCCGCGGCGAGACGTTCCTCGACCTCCTCGGCGGAGAGCGGCACGGAGACCATGCCGCCGGAGCCCGCCAGGCGACGGGCGATGGCCTGGCTGCGCAGGGCCACCACACGGGCGGCGTCGTCCAGGGTGAGGGCCCCGGCGACGGCGGCGGCGGCGATCTCGCCCTGCGAGTGGCCGACCACGGCGTCGGGGGTGACGCCGTACGAGGCCCACAGGTGGGCGAGCGAGACCATGACCGCGAAGGTCGCAGGCTGGACGACGTCGACCCGGTCCAGGGAGGGTGCGCCCTCCGCGCGGCGCAGGACGTCGATCAGCGACCAGTCGGTGTGGGCCGCCAAGGCGGCGGCGCACTCGTGCACACGGGCGGCGAAGACCGGTGACTCGTCGAGGAGTTCGGCGGCCATGCCCATCCACTGGGAGCCCTGGCCGGGGAAGACGAACACGGTCTTGCCGTCGAGGTCGGCGGTCCCGTGGACGACGGCGGCGGACGAGCCCCCGGCGGCCAGGGTGTCGAGTTCCGTGCGCAGGTGGCCGGTGTCCTCGCCGAGGATCACGGCCCGGTGCTCGAACAGGGCGCGCGTGCTGGTGAGGGAGTGGCCGATGTCCGCCGGACGCGTTGCCGCGCCCTGGCGGTCGAGGTGTTCGGCCAGTCGGGCGGCCTGGGCCCGTAGGGCACCGGGTGTCCTGGCGGACAGCACCCAGGGTGTCGTCCGGCGCTCCGGGGCGGACGCGTCCGCGGCGGCCAGGAGCCCGGCCTGCCGCTCTGCGGGGCCCGGGGCCGCCGGGCCGTCGGATGCCGCCGGGACCTCACGTACCGCTTCCAGGACCACCGGGGGCTCCGGCACTCCGTCCAGGCCCGCCGCGGTCTCCGGTGCCTCCTCCAGGACCACGTGGGCGTTGGTGCCGCTGATGCCGAAGGACGACACCGCGCAGCGGCGGGCCCGCTCGCCTGGCGTCCAGGCGGTCGGGGTGTGCAGCAGGGCGACCGTGCCGTCGCTCCAGTCGATGTGCGAGGACGGTTCGTCGGCGTGCAGGGTCCGCGGGAGCAGGCCGCCGCGCAGCGCCATGACCATCTTGATGACGCCCGCGACGCCCGCCGCGGACTGGGTGTGGCCGATGTTGGACTTCACCGAGCCGAGCAGCAGCGGGTTGTCGGCGCCCCGGCCCCGTCCGTAGACGGCCTGGAGTGCCTGGGCCTCGATGGGGTCGCCGAGAGCGGTGCCGGTGCCGTGGGCCTCGACGGCGGTGATGTCGGCGGCGGTCAGGCCGGCGTTGCTGAGCGCCTGGCGGATGACGCGCTGCTGGGAGGGCCCGTTGGGGGCGGTGAGCCCGTTGGAGGCGCCGTCCTGGTTGATGGCGGAGCCGCGGACCACGGCCAGCACGTCGTGTCCGTTGGCCCGGGCGTCGGAGAGGCGCTCCAGGACGACGACGCCCACGCCTTCGGCGAGTGTCATGCCGTCGGCGGCCTCGGAGAAGGGCTTGCAGCGGCCGTCGGCGGCCAGTGCGCGCTGTCGGCTGAAGGCGATGAACGGGGCAGGGTTGGTCATGACGGTGGCGCCGCCAGCCAGCGCGAGGGAGCTCTCGCCGTTGCGCAGGGACTGGCAGGCCAGATGCAGGGCCACCAGCGAGGAGGAGCAGGCGGTGTCGACGGTGACGGCCGGACCTTCGAGGCCGAAGAGGTAGGCGAGGCGGCCGGAGAGGACGCTGGGGCTGGTGCCGGTGACGGCGTGGCCGGCGGACGCGTCGTCCATTCCGGTGCCGTACTCCTGGTAGGTGGAGCCGATGAAGGTTCCGGTGGCACTGCCGTGCACGGCGGCCGGGTCGATGCCCGCCGACTCGAACGCCTCCCAGGTGCTCTCCAGGAGCAGCCGCTGCTGCGGGTCCATGGAGAGGGCCTCGCGCGGCGAGATGCCGAAGAACCCGGCGTCGAACTCACCGGCCTCGTGCAGGAATCCGCCGCTCACGGAGTACGTCTTGCCGCCCGCGTCGGGGTCCGCGTCGTAGAGGTCCTCGGGCCAGCCGCGGTTGACGGGGAACTCGGAGATCGCGTCCACGCCGTCGGCGATCAGCTGCCAGAACTGCTGCGGGGAGCGGACCCCGCCGGGGAAGCGGCAGCTCATGCCGACGATGGCGACGGGTTCGTCGTGGCGGCCGGCGAGCACGGCCCGCGGCGCTGCCCGGTCCTCGGCCGAGCCGAGTATCTCGCCGTGCAGGAAGGCGGCGAGGGCGACCGGCGTCGGGTGGTCGAAGGCCATGGTGCTGGGCAGCACCAGACCGGTGACGGTCGCCAGCCGCTTGCGCAGTTCGACGGCGGTCAGCGAGTCGAAGCCCGCGTCGCGGAAGGCGCGGGTGGTGGCGACGGACTCGGCGGAGGCGTGGCCGAGGACGGTGGCCGCCTCGCGGCGCACCAGGTCCACCAGCGTCCGGTCACGCTCGGGCTCCGGGAGCGCGCGGACCTTGCGTACGAAGTCGGAGGCGGTCGCTTCGCTCTTCGGGGCGGTGGCGAGTGCGCGGACCTCGGGGAGTTCGCCGAACAGGCGGCTGGGGCGGGCCGCGGTGAAGACCGGCACGTACGTCGGCCAGTCGACGTCGGCGACGGTGACGGCGGTGTCCTGCTGGAGGATCGCCCGGCCCAGCTCGGCCAGGGCGGTGGCAGGCGGGAGGAAGCGCAGGCCCTGGCGGGCGAGGCTGTCGGAGACGGCCTCGTGGGTGGCCATGCCTGCCTCGGCCCAGGGTCCCCAGGCCAGGGAGGTGGCGTTCAGGCCGCGGGCGCGGCGGTGTTCGGCAAGCGCGTCGAGGTAGGCGTTGGCGGCGGCGTACGCGCTCTGCCCGGCGCTGCCCCAGACTCCGGCGACGGAGGAGAACAGGACGAAGAAGTCCAGGTCCCGGTCTTTGAGGAGCTCGTCGAGGTGGGCCGCGCCGAGCATCTTGGCGGCGGCGTACTCACGCACGTCGGCGAGCGGGGTCGCGGCGAGCGGGGCGGCCTGGCCGAGCCCCGCCGCGTGGACGACACCGGTCAGCGGGTGCTCGGCCGGTACGGAGGCCAGCAGGGCGGCCAGGGCGTCCCGGTCGGCGACGTCGCACGCGGCGAGGGTGACCTCGGTGCTCAGCTCGCGCAGTTCGTCGGCCAGTTCGGCGGCGCCGGGGGCGGCCGGACCGCGTCGGCTGGTGAGGATCAGGTGGCCGGCTCCGTGCCGGGCGAGCCAGCGGGCCACCTCCGCGCCCAGGGCGCCGGTGCCGCCGGTGACGAGCACGGTGCCGGTGGCGGTGAAGGCCCCGTCCTTGGGGAGTTCGGCGGCGGGGCCGCGTACCAGACGGCGTGCGTACGTGGCGCTGCCGCGCAGGGCGAGCTGGTCTTCGGCGGCGTCGCCGGGGACGGTGGCCAGGGCGCTGACAAGGCGCTGCACGGCGGGCGCGGACAGGCTCTCGGGCAGGTCGACAAGACCGTGGAAGGCGTGCGGCCGTTCCAGGGCGGCCACCCGGCCCAGACCCCAGGCGGCCGCCTGGACGGGCCGGGTGACGGGGTCGGCGCCGCCGGTGGCAACGGCACCGCGGGTGACGGTCCACAGCGGTGCGGTGCTGCCGGTGTCGTGCAGGGCCTGGGCGAGGACCACTGCGAGTGCAAGACCTTCGGGCAGGTCGCCGCCCCGGGACACGGCGGCGTCGGCCAGCGGCAGCAGCGACAGCAGACCGTGGTGCTCCCCCGCCGCGGTGAGCCGGGCGGCGAGTTCGGCGCGGTCCAGGCAGGCGCCATCGAGGGCGAGGCGGGTGAAGCGGGCACCGTGCCCGCGCAGGGCGTCGAGGAGTTCGGTGTCCTCGACGGCGTCGGTGGTCAGGACGAGCCAGGTGCCGTCCAGGACGGGTGCGGCGGCCGCGCGGACCTGCTGCCACCGGACGCGGTGGCGGGCGGAGTCCAGCAGGGTCTGCTCGGCGTGGTGGTGCCGGTACGTCGACAGGGCGGGCAGCAGCGCGGCAAGACCGGCGTGCTGCTCGTCGCGCAGGCCGAGGATGCCCGCCACACCGTCGGCGTCGCCGCGCTCGACCGCGCCCCACAGGGCGGTGTCGGCGGGGCCGGTGCTCCCGGGGGCCGCCGAGGCGGCGGTCCGCTCGGGCCAGTAGCGCTCGTGCTGGAAGGCGTACGTGGGCAGTTCGACCCGGCGTGCGCCGGTCGGGGCGCAGTGGGCGGCCCAGTCCACGGCGACGCCCCGGACGTGGAGCCGGGCGAGCGCCGAGGCGGCGTTCTGCTCCTCGTCGCGGCCGGTGCGCAGCAGCGGGACCGCTTCGACGGCGTCGTCGCCAATGACGTCCTGGGCGAGGGCGGACAGTACCCCGTCCGGGCCGAGTTCGAGGAAGGTGGTGGCACCGGCCGCGCGGGCGGCGCGCACGCCGTCGGCGAAGCGGACGGTGCGGCGGACGTGCTCCACCCAGTAGTCGGGGGCGCACAGTTCCTCGGCCGTGGCGATCCTGCCGGTCACGTTGGACACGACGTCGAGGACGGGCGCGGTGTACGTGAGCTGTTCGGCCACGGCGCGGAACGCGTCGAGCATGGGCTCCATGCGCGCCGAGTGGAAGGCGTGGCTGACCCGCAGCCGCTTGGTCTTGCGGCCCTCGGCGGTGAACTGCCCGGCCAGTGCGAGGACTTGTTCCTCCTCACCGGCGACGACGACTGAGTGCGGTCCGTTGACGGCGGCGACGGAGATTCCGCCGGTGAGCCGGGCGGTCACCTCCTCCTCGGTGGCCTGGAGCGCGGCCATGGCACCGCCTTCGGGCAGCGCCTGCATCAATCGGGCCCGCGCCGAGACCAGCGTGCACGCGTCGGCCAGGCTGAACACCCCGGCACAGTGCGCGGCGGCGATCTCACCGACGGAGTGCCCGAGCAGCGGGCCGGGCCGCACTCCCAGCGAGGTGACCAGCCGGAAGAGGGCAACTTCGAGGGCGAACAGGGTGGGCTGCGCATAGCCGGTACGGTCCAGCAGCGCCGCCTGCGCACTGCCGTCGGCGGCGAACAGCACCTCCCGCAACGACACCTCGAACCCGCGGTCCAGGTGCCCCAGCACCTCGTCCAGAGCCGCCGCGAACACCGGGAACCGGTCGTACAGCTCACGCCCCGCACCCGCCCGCTGCGAACCCTGCCCGGCAAAGAGCAGACCGAGTCCGCCGCTGCCGCTCGCTCCTTCGCACAGTGCCGGGTGGGCCTCGCCCCGGGCCAGGGCGCGCAGGGCGTGCAGCAGTTCGGTGCGGCTGCCGACGGCGACGGCGCGGTGCTCGAAGGCGGACCGGGTGGCGGCGAGGGAGAGACCGATGTCGCCGGTGGCGAGACCGGGGTGCGTCTCGGCGTACGCGCGCAGGCGGACGGCCTGGTCGCGCAGGGCGGCCGGGGTCCGGCCCGCGAGCGGCCAGGCGGTGACCGGGGACTCCTCGCGCGGGGCCGGCGCGGGCAGGGCGGGCGCCTGCTCGATGATGACGTGGGCGTTGGTTCCGCTGATGCCGAAGGAGGAGACACCGGCCCGGCGCGGTCGGCCGGTCTCCGGCCAGGGGGTCTCCTCGGCCAGCAGCTCGACGGCTCCGGACTGCCACTCGACATGCCGGGACGGCTCGGCCGCATACAGGCTGCGCGGGACCGTCCCGTGGCGCAGCGCCATGACCATCTTGATGACGCCCGCCACTCCGGCGGCGGCCTGCGTGTGGCCGATGTTGGACTTCACCGAGCCGAGCAGCAGCGGCCGTTCGGCGTCGCGGTCCTGCCCGTAGGTGGCGAGCAGCGCCTGCGCCTCGATGGGGTCGCCGAGGGTGGTGCCGGTGCCGTGTCCCTCGACGACGTCGACGTCCGTGGTGGCCAGACCGGCGCCGGCCAGTGCCTGGCGGATGACGCGCTGCTGGGAGGGGCCGTTGGGGGCGGTGAGCCCGTTGGACGCGCCGTCCTGGTTGACGGCGGAGCCGCGGACCACGGCGAGGACGTCGTGTCCGTTGCGGCGGGCGTCGGAGAGGCGTTCCAGGACGAGTATGCCGACGCCTTCCGCCCAGCCCACGCCGTCGGCGCTGTCGGAGTACGCCTTGCAGCGTCCGTCCGGAGACAGGCCGCGCTGACGGGAGAACTCGATGAGGGAGGTCGGGGTGGACATGACGGTGACGCCGCCCGCGAGGGCGAGCGAGCACTCTCCGGCGCGCAGGGCCTGCATGGCCCAGTGCAGCGAGACGAGCGAGGAGGAGCAGGCGGTGTCCACGGTGACAGCCGGGCCTTCGAGACCGAGGGTGTAGGACACCCGGCCGGTGGCGATGGACGGCGAGGTGCCGCTGCCCTGGTGGCCCTCGAAGCGGCTGTCGGTGAGGGTGGCGGAGTAGTCGTTGTACATGACGCCCGCGAACACGCCGGTCTGCGAGCCGCGCAGCGAGAGCGGGTCGATGCCCGCGCGCTCGATCGCCTCCCAGGAGGCCTCCAGGAGCAACCGCTGCTGGGCGTCGGTGGCCAGTGCCTCGCGCGGGCTCATCCCGAAGAAGTGGGGGTCGAACTCGGCGGCCTCGTGCAGGAATCCGCCGGAGCGGGTGTACGCGGTGCCGGGGTGGTCCGGGTCCGGGTGGTAGAGCGCGTCGAGGTCCCAGCCGCGGTCGGTGGGCAGTCCCGAGACGGCGTCGGTGCCCTCGTGGACCAGTTGCCACAGGTCGTCGGGCGAGGCGACCCCGCCCGGGTAGCGGCAGCCCATGCCGACGATGACGATCGGGTCGTCCGGGGCCGCGGCAGTGCGCGGGGCGGCGGCCACGGCGGCGGTGCCCCGCTCCCCCATGAGTTCGTCGAGGAGGTGCCCGGCGAGGGCCGTGACGGTCGGGTAGTCGAAGATCACGGTGGCGGAGGTGCGCAGTCCGGTGGTGCTGCGCAGCCGGTTGCGCAGTTCGACCGCGGTCAGCGAGTCGAAGCCGAGGTCCTGGAACTGCCGTACCGGGTCGACGTCCTCGGGTCCGCCGTGTCGCAGCACGGCTGCGACCTGGGCACGCACGAGGTCGACGACGGCCGCGGTGCGGTCCGCCCCTTCGAGGAGGGCGAGCCGCTGGACGAGTCCCGCGGCGGCTTCGGAGCCCGCGACGACGGACCGCCGGGCGGGGGTGCGGACGAGTCCGCGCAGCAGCGGCGGTACGTCGCCCAATGCGCGCAGCACCGGCAGGTCGAGCCGGGCGGGCAGCAGGACGGGAGAGTCGACGGCGAGGGCAGCGTCGAAGAGGGCGAGTCCGTCCTCTTCGGTGAGGGCGGGCGTGCCCCGGGCGGCCAGGCGCTCCAGGTCGGCGTCGGTCATTCCGCCCGTCATTCCGGCGGTGGGGGCCCAGGGACCCCAGCCGAGCGAGCGGGCGGGGAGTCCGGCGGCGCGCCGCAACTGGGCGACGGCGTCGAGGAAGGCATTGGCCGCGGCGTAGTTGCCCTGACCCGGCGCACCGGCCGAGCCCGAGAGCGAGGAGAACAGCACGAAGGCAGCGAGGTCCGGGCAGTGTCGCGCGGTGGCCCGGTGCAGGTGCCAGACGGCGTCGGCCTTGGGCCGCAGGACGGCGCTGATCCGCTCGGGGGTCAGGGATGTGACCACTCCGTCGTCGAGGACGCCGGCGGCGTGCACCACGGCGGTCAGCGGGTGTGCGACGGGGACGGCGGCGAGGAGCCCGTCGACGGCTGCCCGGTCGGTGAGGTCGCAGGCCTCGACGGCGACCCGGGCGCCGAGTACGCGCAGCTCGTCGGTGAACTCCGCCGCGCCCTCGGTGGCGGGGCCGCGCCGGCTCGCCAGCAGCAGGTGGCGCACGCCGCGCTCGGTGACCAGGTGGCGGGCCAGGGCCCGGCCGAGACCGCCGAGGCCACCCGTGATCAGGACGGTGCCCTCGGGGTCGAGGGCCACCTCGGCAGGCTCCCGGCGGGCTCTGGCGAGCCGGGCGACGAGCATCGAGCCGTCCCGGACGGCGATTTGCGGCTCCGCTGTGGCCGGGGCCTGCGGGGGTACGGCGGCGGGCGCGCCGGGGTCCAGGTCGAGCAGGCCGAACCGCCCGGGGTGCTCCGCCTGGGCGGAGCGTACGAGTCCCCAGACAGCCGCGGCGGCCGGGTCGGCGACGCCCTCGTCCTCGTGTGCGGCGACCGCGCCACGGGTCACGATGACGAGCCGGGAGTCGGCGGTGGTGTCGTCGTCCAGCCACTCCTGGAGCTGCTTCAGGACGCGCGCGGTCAGGGCGTGCGCGGCGGCGACCGGGTCCCCGGCGGCCGTCGGGGGGACGGGCGCGAGGACCACGGCGGGCGGTGCGGCGCCCCCGGCCCTGACGAAGGGCGCGCCGAGGCCGTACGGGTCCTCGCCGAGGACGGCGACGGACGACGCGGCGACCGACGCGGTGGTGCCGCGCGGGCGGGTCCAGCGCAGCTCGAACAGGGACTCGCGGGCGAGCGCGTCGGCGGGGCCGGACGCGGCCTCCGGCAGTGCGCGCAGGACGAGCGAGCCGACGGTGGCGACCGGCCGCCCCTCGGTGTCGGTGACGGCCAGCGCGACCGCGTCGTCACCGGCCGGGGAGAGCCTGACCCGGACGGCGGTGGCGCCCGTGGCGTGCAGGGTGACGTCCTGCCAGGCGAAGGGCAGTCCGCCGCGCCCGTGTTCGCCCAGGTCGAGGAAGGCGCAGGGGTGCAGGGCCGCGTCGAGCAGGGCGGGGTGGATGCCGAACGCGTCGGCGGCGGTGGCGGTTTCCGGCAGCGCGACTTCGGCGTACACGTCGTCGCCGGAGCGCCAGGCGGCCCGTACGCCCTGGAACAACGGCCCGTACCCGAAGCCCGCCTCGGCCATCCGCGCGTAGAGGCCGTCGACGTCCAGCGGGCGGGCGTCGGCCGGGGGCCAGACCGCGGGCCCGGCTTCGGCCGCGGGGTGGTGGTCCGTGGCGGCGAGCACTCCCTGGGCGTGCTGGGTCCATGGCTGTTCCTCGTCGGCGGCCGCGTCCTGGCCGGTGTCGGGCCGGGAGTGGACGGTCAGGGTGCGGCGCCCGCTCGGGTCGGGGCTGCCGACCCACACCTGTACCTGCACTCCGCCGTGTTCGGGCAGGACCATGGGCGCGGCGAGAGTGAGTTCCTCGACCCGGTCGCAGCCCACCTCGTCACCGGCCCGGACGGCCAGCTCCAGGAAGCCGGTGCCGGGCAGCAGGACGGAGCCGCGCACGGCGTGCTGGGCCAGCCAGGGGTGGGACCGGATGGAGAGCCGTCCGGTGAGCAGCAGTCCGTCGGAGTTGGCGAGGGACACGGCGGCGGCCAGCAGCGGGTGGTGGGCGGCGCCCAGACCGGCCCCGCGCACGTCTCCCGCGTGACGGCCCAGTGCCGTACGGGGCCAGAAGGCGCGGTGTTCGAAGGCGTACGTCGGCAGATCGACGGGGCGGGCCCCCGTACCGGCGAACCAGCCCTCCCAGTCGACGCCGATGCCGCGCACGTGGAGCGCGGCGACGGCCTCGGTGAGCGTGGCGGCCTCCGGGCGGCCGGGGCGCAGCAGCGGGCTCGCCACCGGCTCGTCGTCGGCGGCGGCCTGGGCGAGGGCCGACAGGACGCCGTCCGGGCCGAGTTCGAGGAGTGCGCCGACGCCGTGGCCGGTCAGCCAGGTGAGGGCGTCGGCGAAGCGCACGGTGCGGCGGGCGTGGTCGGCCCAGTAGTCGGGCGAGGCGAGCTGCGCGGCGGTGGCGGGAACGCCGGTGAGGGTGGAGATCACGGGGACGGCCGGGGGCTGTGCGTCGAGTCCGGCGACGACGGCGCGGAACTCCTCCAGCATCGGTTCCATCAGCGGGGAGTGGAAGGCGTGCGAGACCCGCAGTGGCTTCGTCTTCCGGCCGAGTCCGGCGAAGTGCGCGACGACGGCTGCGGTTTGTTCGGCGTCTCCGGCGACGACGACGGAATCCGGTCCGTTGACGGCAGCGACGGAGATCCCGCCGGTGAGCCGGGCGCTCACCTCCTCCTCGGTGGCCTGGAGCGCGGCCATGGCACCGCCTTCGGGCAGCGCCTGCATCAGCCGGGCCCGCGCCGAGACCAGCGTGCACGCGTCGGCCAGGCTGAACACCCCGGCACAGTGCGCGGCGGCGATCTCACCGACGGAGTGCCCGGTCAGGTAGTCCGGCGCGAGGCCGAGGGATGCGACGAGCCGGAAGAGGGCGACTTCGAGGGCGAACAGGGCGGGCTGGGCATAGCCGGTACGGTCCAGCAGCGCCGCCTGCTCGCTGCCGTCGGCGGCGAACAGCACCTCCCGCAACGACACCTCGAACCCGCGGTCCACGTGCTCCAGCACCTCGTCCAGAGCGGCTGCGAACACCGGGAACCGGGCGTACAGCTCACGCCCCGCACTCGCCCGCTGCGAACCCTGCCCGGCAAAGAGGAATCCGAGCTTGGTACGGGCCTGGACGGTGCCCCGCACGGCGGTTCCGTCGTCGCCGTCCACCAGGGAGGCGAGCGCGGCCAGCGCTCCGGCCCGGTCGGCGGCCGTGATCACGGCGCGGTGCTCCAGCCCGGCCCGGGTGGTGGCCAGGGAGTACGCGAGATCGACGTCGGAGTGCGAAGGACCTGGGGCCAGGAACTCCCGCAGCCGGGCCGCCTGACCGCGCAGGGCTTGCGGGGTGCGGCCGGACACCAGCCACGGCAGCGGTCCCGGTGCGACCGTCCCGGGCGCCCGCGGCCCGGGGACGGCGGCGTCCTCGGGGGCCTGCTCGACGATGACGTGGGCGTTCGTGCCGCTGAGGCCGAAGGAGGAGACCCCGGCCCGGCGCGGCTCCTCGCGCCGGGGCCACGGGGTGGGCTCGGTGAGCAGCTTCACCGCGCCCGCCGACCAGTCGACGTGCGTGGACGGTTCCTCGACGTGCAGAGTCCTGGGCAACAGCTCGTGGCGCAGGGCGAGCACCGTCTTGATGACGCCCGCGACACCGGCGGCGGCCTGGGTGTGGCTGATGTTGGACTTCACCGAGCCGAGCAGCAGCGGCCGTTCGGCGTCGCGGTCCTGCCCGTAGGTGGCGAGCAGCGCCTGCGCCTCGATCGGGTCGCCGAGGGTGGTTCCGGTGCCGTGGGCCTCGACCGCGTCGACCTGGTCGGCGGAGAGCCGGGCGCCGCGCAGCGCCTGCTCGATGACCCGTTGCTGGGAGGGCCCGTTGGGCGCGGTCAGGCCGTTGCTCGCACCGTCCTGGTTGACGGCGGAGCCGCGGACCACGGCCAGTACCCGGTGCCCGTTGCGGCGGGCGTCCGAGAGCCGCTCCAGGACGAGCACGCCGACGCCCTCGGCCCAGCCGGTGCCGTTCGCCGAGTCGGCGAAGGAACGGCACAGGCCGTCCGCGGCCAAACCGCCCTGCCGGGCGAACTCCACGAAGGTGGTAGGGCTGGACATGACGGTGACACCCGCGGCGAGCGCGAGTTCGGACTCCCCGGAACGCAGGGACTGCGCGGCAAGGTGGAGGGCGACGAGCGAGGAGGAGCAAGCGGTGTCCACGGTGACGGCAGGGCCGACCGTACCGAGGACGTAGGCCAGGCGGCCCGAGATGACGCTGGTCGCGTTGCCGGTCAGGACGAAGCCCTGCACGTCGTCGTCGGCCCCGGTGCGGTACTCCTGCGGCATCGCTCCGACGAACATGCCTGTACGGGTGGCCCGCACGGCGAGCGGATCGATGCCGGCCCCCTCAAGGGCCTCCCAGGACGCCTCCAGCAGCACCCGCTGCTGCGGGTCCATGGACAGCGCCTCGCGGGGCGAGATACCGAAGAAGGCGGGGTCGAAGTCGGCAGCCCCCTGAAGGAAGCCGCCCCGGATGTCGGTGGGACCGTCCGCGGGGTCGAGTTCCCAGCCGCGGTCGGCCGGCAGCCCGGTGATGCCGTCCCGTTCCTCCACGAGCATGGCCCACAGGTCCTCCGGGGAAGCGACGCCGCCCGGATAGCGGCAGCTCATGCCGACAATGGCGATCGGCTCGGCGGCGGCCGTCTCCAGCTCGTTCACCCGCTGCCGGGAGCGCTGCAGGTCGGCGCTGGCCCGCTTGAGGTAGTCCCGGAGTTTCTGCTCGTTGCCCATATCAACTCAACCCATCTGGAAGACCGGCGGACAGCAGGGGATCAGGCGCGGCAAAGCGCGCATACCTGCAGACCAGCGGCAAGTCTCCAGTCGGCGACGCCAGGAAAATCCCTAGTCATGAAGGGAGGGACGGAGCGCGAGGACCGATGCCCTCCTGGCCCCGGGCCGACGCCACGGTGCTTCCGGGCCTCACGGCACCGCCCTCGCTCTAGGGATTTACGGAACGGTGCGGCGGCAGTATCGACGACATGTCCGAAACCGTGGAGGGCGGCTCCAGGCCCGAACGATTCACCGAACCCGTCGAGCCGCACCATCTCTGTGCACACAACTGCCCGCACGAGCCGAGCGAGCACACCGAGCTGAGCGAACTCGACGCACTCGACGCACTCGACGACCAACTCATCGCTCTGGTGCTCCAGCGATCACGGCAGGCCCATAGCACCCAGCTGGTCCGGCCGACTTCGGGGCGATCGATGTCACCGCTCACCCGGGAGAACGAGATGCTGCGGCGCTACGCCCAGCGTCTCGGCCGCGAGGGCACCGCAATAGCCCTGGCAGTGCTCGCGCTGTCGCGACGGCGCTGAACTCCGGGCCGCCTGCGTCCCGACCGCACCGAGCCGACGAGCACCAGGTGGAGATCCCTGGCCGCCCGCCGGCTCGGTGCGAGGTCCCGGTCGCCCGCTACCAGGTCGCCCCCGAGAGTTCCGCGCGCTGCTCGCTCGCCAGACGGGCCTGCCTCAGGTCCGACTCCACCATCATCCGCATGAGTTCCGGGAATTCCACCTTCGGTTCCCAGTCCAGATGCTTACGCGCGTGGGAGTAGTCGGCACACAGGGTCTCCACTTCGGCGGGGCGCACGAGCCCGGGGTCAACGGACACGTAGTCCTCCCAGTTCAGTCCCACGCATTCGAAGGCGATCCTGGCCGCGTCGCGGACCGAATGCATCTGTCCCGTACCCACAACGTAATCGTCCGGCTGGTCCTGCTGAAGCATCAGGTGCATGGCACGGACGTAGTCCCCAGCGAACCCCCAGTCACGCACCGCATCGAGATTTCCGAGGCTCAGCTTCTCCTGGAGACCGAGCTTTATCTGCGCCACGGCCAGCGAGATCTTCCTGGTCACGAACTCCGCGCCACGTCGTGGCGACTCATGGTTGAACAGAATCCCGGACACGGCGTACATGCCGTAGGACTCCCGGTAGTTCCGAGTCATGTAGTGCCCGTACGTCTTCACCACGCCGTAGGGGCTGCGCGGATGGAAGGAGGTCGTCTCACTCTGCGGCGACTGCGTCACCATGCCGAACATCTCGGACGACGAGGCCTGGTAGAAGCGGATCTGCCCGTCGACCACGCTGCTCGCCGACGGCTTGGTCAGCCCGCTGACGATCCGGATCGCCTCCAGCGTCCGCAGAACTCCGGTGCCGTTGACCTCGGTGACCAGTTCCGGCTGCTGCCAGGACATCGGAACGAACGAAATCGCCCCCAAGTTGTAGACCTCGTCCGGCTGCACGGTATTGACCGCCGTGACCAGGCTGCCCTGGTCCATCAGATCACCGTGCACGAATTCGAGGTCGGGGACCAGTCGGCTGACGCGGTCCTTTCGCGGGTTCGCCTGCCCCCTGGTCAGCCCCCAGACCCGATACCCCAAGGAGAGCAGGTGCTCCGCCAGATACGACCCGTCCTGTCCGGTGACACCAGTAATCAGTGCGCGCTTCGCCATCCCATGCCCTTTCGATTTCACGGAGGCGCCAGCGAAGCAGTAAACGAGCTAAGGAATTTGCGAGACTTCACCCAGCCCGCGCCGGATTCGCGATACGTCCATCGGGGCGGTCGTGGCCGGCCACAGGGCCCGCCACCTTCGGCCACAAAGCAGCGTGCGCCGCCCTCCCACCGGGCGGCGGCCTCCGGCGCTCCCCGACGGGCAACGTTGGCACGTTCAGCCAACACCCCGGGCGAACTCTGTCCGCGCGATCACCCCACGCACGGGGTGGTTTCCTTGCCTCCCCGGTGCCACGACAGCCTCCACCGGTTCCGGCTGCCGCCACAGTTCGCCAGGCCCTGGGCCGCCGGGGTACCCGGGTCAGCGGCGGTGTGGTCGAACAGGAGGTCGGCGACTGCGGTGCGGATCGCGCCGCGGCCGACCTGGTGGTCGCGGGCGAGCGCGGCGAGGAAGCAGCCTTCCAGGTAGGCGATACGTCCGGCGTCAACCAGCTCAGCCTCTGCGGCCGGGCGGCGCCCGCCTTTGTTGCCCTTGGCCTCGGCGGCCCGTAGTCCGTCGTACGTCAGCTCCCGCAGGAGGTCGCGCTGAAGCTCGCCGGCGGCGAGGGTCTGCACCATGAACTAATCCGCTGGTAGCGGAGAGAGGAGCGCACGATCTCTCCGGTTCGCCGTTCGAGTGCCAGTCGTGACACTTGTGTACAGATGGGCGGGCAGCGCCTTCCCGCAGATCGGTGCGCGTCCGGCACCCATGGGACGCCGGAGCGACACCTAACCATGAATGGGCCCATGAGGCCTCTGTGAAGATCGGAGCACTTCGGCGTCCCATCTAATCAAAACTCACCACCCGTCCCGTTCAGCGGCTGCTTTTCGATAGCACGGTGGTGCGAGCCCTCCACACGGAGACCTCTTTCAACACGCGAGCTCTGAGCTCCCGAAGAGACCGAGGCCCGCGTGGTGCGCTGGTGCCATGAACGACTACTGAGGTGTCGGCCCGACCTAATGGTTGAGGCCTGGGATTAGTGCGACGCGTGGCCCCTTCTCAGGCGGTGAGTACAAGTACTTCTACGTCGTAGAGAAGATCGACGGCGAAACGAAGGACGGCAACTTCTACATTGACAGTGACGAGTTCACTCGAACGAAGCACTAGACACCAGGTTCGGATCATTCCCGCGGCACGCGCAGCGGCCGCTTGGGTGCACAGCCAGCGGAGTCGTGGCCGTCCGCCACTTGTCGGCGGGCGGCCTTGCGGTGTAGAAGTGACCAACTCGCGCGACGGCGCGGCCAGCTAGCTTCCGCCCGCGCCGTCGATCTTGAGTCCTCATGACTGTGCGCATTGCGGACGGTCCGCTGCTATCCCTGCAGGGCCGGCGTCAGAAGGACCTCGCCCCGCTCTGTGGGAGTGGGGTCAGGTGCGCAGGTCGGCGCAGAGTCTGTCGATGTGCTCGCCGGTGACGTGTGGCATGGCGATGAGATGGGCTTGGTCGCCGACGGTGAGCAGGTTCCAGCGTGCGCAGATGTCGGCGGCTGGGGTTTCGAAGAGGACGGTGTTGCTGCCGGGGGCGCGTTGGGGGTGCAGTCCCTCTTCGCGCAGGCGTTGTTCGGCGTATTCGGCGGTGGCCAGGCAGTGGGCGACTCTGCGCTGGAGTCCGGTGCGGCCCAGGCGTCGGAGTTCGTACCACAGGAGCAGCGGGGTGAAGGCGTCGCGTGAGCCGGTGATGGTGTCGTCGTCGCTGCCTACCGCGATGCCCTCGCGGCGGATCGCGTCGACGTGTTCGGGCCGGGCCAGCGCGATGCCGCAGGGAAAGGGCGCGCCGAGCATCTTGTGTCCGCTGATGGCGACGCTGTCAGCGCCGGACTCGAAGGCCCACGGCCTCGGTTCGGGGGCGAGGGCTGCGATCAGCCCGCCGAACGCTGCATCGGAGTGGAGGTGCACCTGGTCGGTGCCCGCGTCCGCGAGCGCACCGCGGATGCCTGCCAGGTCGTCCTCGGCTCCTCCGGTGGTCGTGCCGATGGTGGCCACCACGACGGCGGGGCGGCCCTTGCGGGAGGAGTGGTGGCGGCGCAGGGCGGCAAGGTCCATTGCCCGGTCGGGCCCCGTCTCAACGGCGACGTAGTCCATGCCCAGGAGGCGGGCGATCTTCGGCATCGAGTAGTGGGTGGTCTCCGAGGCGTACAGCACAGCTTCGGGGAAGCGTTCGCGGCCCAGGTAGCACCCGTAGAGGTTGCCCTCCGTGCCGCCGGAGGTGACGTATCCGAAGGCGTCGTCGTCGCCTGCCAGGCGGGCGAAGAAGGACACCACTGCGCGTTCGAACACCTTGCTGTGCAGGTGGTACTCGCTGTCCGTGCCCGGGCCGCCGACGTTGTTGCCGTGCACCTGGAGGAAGTCCGCCAGGGGGCGGTAGTCGAAGTCCAGGTTCACCGGGAAGCCGACCATGTGATCGCGTTCGCCCAGTATCTGCGCCGCCAGGTCCTTCAGGAGCGCCACGTCCCGGTCGGAGCCGCAGTTGCTCCCCGTCGGGTCGTCAGGGATCCGTACGTCATCAGCCGAAGGCAGGTGCACCATGGAAAGAACCTCTCGCTCGTGCTGCGTGTGGAAGTAGTGGTGGTTCCTCCCAGGTCCGGGAGGCTGACGGCGCTGGCTCGGGTTGGCGGTCTACGGGGTGTGGCGGACGATGCCGTGCTGCATGACGAAGTCGACGGCGCTCATCACGTCGATGTCGTGCAGCGGGTCGCCCGGGACGGCGATGAGATCGGCTTGTGCGCCGGGACGGATGGCACCCAGCTGGGGGCGTTGGAGGAGTGCGGCGGCCGTGGCGGTGGCCGAGCGCAGGGCTTCTTCGGGGCTCAGGCCGGCGGTGGTCATGGCGGGGAACTCCCGCCAGTTGTCCCGATGGGGGAACATGCCCGCGTCGGTGCCGTAGGCCACCGTGGCCCGGCAGGCGGCGACCCGCGCGCCGTGGCCGCGCATGGTCTCGGCGTACCGGGCCACCTTCTCGCGCTCGCCGCACCGGCCCTCCCAGTAGCCGTCGTCGTCGAGGCGGTCGAGGAAGAACGTCACTCCGTACAGCGTGGGCACGAGGAAGACACGGTGCTCGGCCAGGAGGTCGAGCACGGGAGGTGTGGCCAGGCAGGCGTGTTCGACGGAGCGCACCCCTGCTCGGACCGCGCGGGTGATGCCCTCGTCGGAGAAGGCGTGAGCGGCACACGGCAGACCGAGATCGGTGGCAGTCGCTACGAGAGCGTCGAGTTCGTCCTGGCTGTAGGTCACGCGCGCGGGGTCGTCGGTGGGGCTGGTGATACCTCCGGTGGCGACGCACTTGATCCAGTCCGCTTGAAGCCGTGCTTCGAGCCGGACGCGGCGTACCACTTCGGCCGCACCGTCGGCGACCGCTCCGGCCTCCTGGCCGTCGGAGAACGCGTCGAAGGGGGAGCGGTCGCCGTGCCCGGCCCGTGCGGAGATGATGTGCGGTGCCAGCAGGAGGCGCGGGCCGGTAATGACGCCCGCCTCCAGCGCGTGTCTGAGGTGGACGGTGGGCGGGTCATCGGGCACGCTGCCGAGGTCGCGGACAGTGGTGAACCCCCGGTCCAGCAGGTCGCGAAGCGAGGGCAGCGCGGCAAGCACCTGACCGCCGGTGGTCGGTAGTGCGGGCGGTCGGGGGGGTTGGGCGAGGTGGACGTGGCAGTCGATCCGGATGACCAACCTGCGCAAACGGCTCGGGAAAGCCGAGGACGGCGACCCGTACGTCATCCGCCGCAGGGCCGGCACCCCCTACGCCCTGCACCCCGACTTCACCTGCGACTGGCACGCCTTCCTGCGCCTGGCCGAACACGGCCTCGCCACCAAGACGATCGCCCCACTGGACGAGGCGCTCGCCCTGGTCCGCGGCCGCCCCTTCGGGACCTACGCCCCCAGCTGGGCCTTCTCTCTCCAACAGGAAATGATCACCAGGATCACCGACATCGCCCACGCCGCCGCACAGCACCACACCGCCCACGGCCTCTACGACAAAGCCGGAGCAGCACTCGCCCTCGGCCTCGAAGTCGACGAAAGCGCCGAGCTCCTCCACCGCGACCTGCTCCGCCTCGAAGCCGCCCGTAACAACCGGCCCGGCATCCAGGCCGCCATCCAGATGATCCGGAAGATCAACACCAGCCTGGACGTCAGCATGGAACCCGAAACCGAACACCTCATCACCCAGCTCCGCGACCCGGCCAACGCTTTCACCACCACTGTAGGTTCCGCGGCTTCGTGAGCACTTCCGCGTGATCAAGAGCACCGATCGAGTACTTCCGCGTGATCAAGAGCAGCCGTAGCGGTCAGTAGTTGCCGCCTGCGGCCTGTTCTCTATCTTCTGGTCTGGGCTGCGCCTTGAATTGGGGAGCTCAACTGTCCGGTTGCGTCCCCGTCTCTTGATCATCTCTCCCTCGTCCGCCGAGCACGAGCGCTCGGCGGACAGCGTTCGGCAGCCGCGAAGAAGGTTTATCGATCGTCAGATGTCCCGACCAACGTTGCGCGGGAGGCGGACCAGGCACCTGCCTTCGGACGGTGCGTTGCCACCACGGAATCACTGGTATCAACTGGCTCTAGAGATTGGCCAGTTGAGGCCAGTGTTGCATCCGCACCCCCTTGAAGGAGTCGCTTCATGAGCGGTCCGAACCCGGACAGCACAGGATCACCCGCCCCCGTTCCACCGACACCTGCCCCGCCGCAGCCGCTCGTACCGCCCTCCCCGACGCCTTCCTCCCGCCGTCTCGGCGAATGGGCTGCGGTGGTTTCCGCACTGGCCGGCGTCGCAGGTGTGCTTCTTGGCTTCTTCGGCCTCCCCACCGTGCTGAACTCCCCGACCGCACGGGCATCGGCCCCCGCACCGCAGCCCACTGTGACGGTCACCCACACCGTCGGCACCGGCTCGGCCTCCCAGGCACCGCCGGACACAGCGCCCCCGGTGCCGAACCCCACGACCCTTTCCAAGGCCAACATCAGAATGCCCTCGGACTTCTACATCCTGCTCGCGGACAACCCCATACAGCTCCACGCACCGGACGGCCCCCGGGGCGACATCATCTACAACTCCTTCAACGGACTGGAGTCCCGGGGAAACCTCGTCAAGCTCGACCCCGGACAGAAGGGCTCGCTGGAGGAGTGCAAAGCCGATACCCGGTACACAAACATCATCAGGAAGCCCGCCCTGACCAAGGGTTCGCGCATCTGCGTACTGAGCAGAGACCACGTGGGGCTGGTCACGGTCCGCGAGGGTCCCCAGACCCGCGACGACGGTGACTTCCTCACGGTCGACCTCACTGTCTGGCCCTAGCGAGCCGTTTTCGCCGGGCGGTGTGCCGCATTTCGGGCCGCCCGGCTCCAAGCCCAACTACCCACAGCAAGCACCCTCCAGCCAGTCTTCCCGTACCGCGGTTCACCCCCAGGTCGGCCAACGGTGCCATCCTTGATGCGGACACCATGCACGTACAGAAGGTCCAGCGGTAGGGGGTCGATCGCCGCAGAAGAGCCGCCGCCCCACGGGGATTCGCGCGCTTCGCCTCCCGGTCCGGCAGACGGGACTCCACAATGCTGCTACGCGGAGTATGCGGGGGATCACAGCAAGGGCAAGGGGGCGGCATGACCACTTCGGCAGCTGGCAACGAGGACGACAGGCCCCTGTACGAGCGGGCGGGCGACCTGCACCGCCGGGGCCGCCCGGAGGAGGCGCTGGTCCTGCTCCAGGAACACCTCCAGCAGCACCCCGGCGACCTTGCGGCCCGCTACGCGCTCGGGATCTGCCTCACAGACACCGCCCGGCACGCCGAGGCACGGGTCCAGTTCCGGCGCACGTTGGACGACGATCCGCGGCACTACCAGGCCGCGTACCGCCTCGGCCGTCTCCTGGAGGCGGACGCGGACCCGGCGGGCGCGGCGGACGCGTACCGCCAAGTCCTCGCGGCGGTAGCGGAGTTCCGGGACACCGCGACCAGGCTCAGGACCTGCGCGGAGGCGGCGGGCGACGCGGTACGGCCCGGCATGCCCGGCCTTCCCCCCATGCCCCCCTCGCTGCCCGGCGGCCCCGTGCTCACCGGCAGGACCCTCGTCCCCGGGCCGCCCACCCTGCGGTCCCAGTCCGAGGCCCACCGCGTGGCGGACCGGGGCATCGAGAAGTACGCCGTCCGGCTCAGGCCCCGCCACCTCGCCCCCGCCCTGCTGGGCAAGGCGGCCCTCGCCACCGCCGCCGCGGTCCTCGCCTCGCACGTCCTGGGGACAGGTCAGATCGAGGTGGGTGCGGCTCGTTCTCGGGGAAGGGGCTGAGCTGCAAGAACGCTGGCGCCCGGTCAGGCAGTGCTCAGCGGGTTCGGCAGAGGTGGGAGAGATAGCTTCTCCCTGCACGAAGTGATCCTGGCCTGCGCCCAGTCCTGGAGAGCTGTCGTGTCCTCCGCGAGTTCAGAGACAGTCCGGGCGGTTTGTTGTAGTTCGGTGATCCAGTCCGCGATGGGGTCTTCGCGCTGTATGCGGGCGAGGCGGTGACGGGCGATTCCAGGTTGTCCCGTCAGTGCGGCGGCAATGCCGGCGTTGAAGTCTTCCCAGAGGTAGCCGGTCCTGCTGGGGCGTTCGATCAACGTGGTGGCGGCGCTGTTGAGGTCCGCGAAGCGGGTCCTGAAGTCCTCGATCCGTTGCTCGGCTTCCTGGGCGAGCGTGGCCGCGGCGGAGGTGAACTGTCTCTCGTTGCGGAAGTCTTCTGCCGTTCGTACCTGCTCGTGGAAGTCGAAGGCCAGGTGGGCGAGGTCCTGCCACAGCCACATGGCTCCCACGGTCAGTCCGCTTCCCTGGCTCCAGCGGGGCGAGGAGAACTCGACGACGGTGATCCACCAGCCGTGATCGTCGATCCAGATACGGGACCTGCCCTGCTGGCGCAGGCCCAACGGGCGCAACCGTTCCCGGGCTGCTGCAGTGATCAGTCTGGACGCGGGAGAGATGGCTGCCATGCTGGACATTGTGGCCAGGGCCTGACCGCGGTGTTCGGGTAGGGGGCATGGATGGTGTCGTTGGTCGAGGAATTGGAAGCGCGGGAGGCGGCGGCCGCTGCCCGGGTCGAGGAACTCCAGGAGAAGATCGCGGAGTTGACGGGACTGCTGGTAAGTGAGCGGGAGGCGTGGTCGAGGCTGAGGGTGACGCGCGAGACGGTGGCCGCGGTCCTCGCGGAACTGTCCGGCCAGGAAACGGCAGCGGCGGCCTCGTTGCAGCAGTCGGTGGTTCCCGAGGTGCGGGTGGTGGGGGCGATCATGGTGCCGCACTGGCGGGAAGGGCTCACCGCAGACGTCCTGCCAGATGTCTACCGGGACATCGTGGAGGTGATCGCGGACGCATCCGCGCCGATGCAGGCGAAGCAGATTGCGCCCCGCATCGGGCTGCCCGCGGTGACCGGAAAGATCGAGGGGACGCGGGGGAAACTGAAGCGGCTGGTGCAGCGCGGCTGGCTGATCGAGGACCAGCCCGGACGGTTCTCCCCGGCTCACCCTGGTCCGGCGGAATCGGTGAACTCGCTGAATGATAAAGGCTCTTCTCTCTAGGTTCGAAGGTGCGAACCGATCCGAACCGGAGAAAGAAGAGCCGGGTGAAACCGTACGACACCTTCGATGCCATCGACGCGTTCACTGCCTCGGCAAGTGCCTTCGAATGCCTGACAGGCACGCTGGCAGGACCGCAGGCGACTGCCCTGGCCCACCACGAGCTGGAAGAACTCGTGGCGATCAGGGGCCGAGAAGTGCTGCGGCTGCTGCTGCAGGACCACTTTGATCTCCGCGCCGCCCGAGAACGGGAAAAGATCCAACAACGATCCCGCACGGCGGCCACGGAAGTGGTCCGGGGTGCAGACGGGCTGGTGCGTCCGCACCGCGAGCCGGGCCATTCCCGGCAGCTGGCCTGCCTGTTCGGCACGGTCACCGTGACCCGGACCGCCTGGCGGCAGAAAGGGCTGGGCAACGTCTACCCCGCCGACGTCGAGCTCTCGCTGCCGGCGGGCCGGCACTCGTTCGGCTTGCGCCGCCTGGCCGTACTCGAAGCCGTCCGCGGCTCCTACGACCAGGCAAAAGCGGCGATCGAGGGCCGCTGCGGAAAAGTCCTGGGCAAACGACAGGCCGAACAACTGGTCATCGCCGCGGCGATGGACGTCGACGACTTCTACCGGTGCACGATCCCTCTCCCGTCGACCACTTCCACCACCCTCGTAATCCAGGTCGACGGCAAGGGCATCGTGATGCGTCCCGAGGCATTACGCCCCGCGACACTCAAAGCGCATCTGAACGGCCAGCACGCTCTGCGGACCCGGCTCGCCCCGGGCGAGAAGCCACATCGCAAGCGGATGGCCACCCTGGCCTGCGTCTTCGATGCCGATCCCGCACCACGCCGGCCACACGATGTGATCGCCCCGCCCGAGGGCCGCAACGCCCTCTCCCGCACGCCCCGCCCCGGGCCGAGAGCCCACCGCAAATGGCTTACCGCTTCCCTGCTCCACCCGCCCGAACAGGTCATCGCCACCGCGTTCGACCAGGCCACCGCCCGCGACCGCGACCACCTGCGCGACTGGGTCGTCCTGGTCGACGGCGCCCGTCACCAACTCGCCCTGATCCAGGCCGAAGCCGACCGGCGGGGTCTCAAGGTGCACATCCTGCTCGACTTCGTGCACGTGAGTGAGTACGTCTGGGACGCGGCCCACTGCTTCCACAAGCCCGGCACCCCGGCCGCCGAAGCCTGGGTCGCGGGCCACCTCACCACGATCCTCCACGGCCAGGCCGACCGCGTCGCCACCGAAATCACCGCCCAGGCAGACCGGGCCGCACTGCGCGGCAACCGGCGCGAAGGCGTCAACGCCTGCGTCCGCTACCTCACCGGACACCTCGGTCAGCTCCGCTACGACACCGCCCTGAAGGCGGGCTGGCCGATCGCCACCGGCGCAATCGAGGGCGCCTGCCGGCACATCGTGGGCGACCGACTCGACATCACCGGCGCCCGCTGGGGACTCACAGGAGCCGAGGCCATCCACAAACTCCGCACACTCACCACCAACAACGACCTCGACACGTACTGGACCTTTCATCTAACCCGCGAGCACAAACGCCTCCACACCGCACCCGGCCAGCACACCTACGACCTCACGGCCTGATCACGAACATCCCCACAGAAGAGCTACACCCGTCTCATTTACGTTCAGGATGTTTTGGAGGTTCGGCGGCGCCGGGGCAGGAGGTGCAGTTGAGTTGCGAGACTGCGCGGTGAC
>BMUX01000035.1 GCA_014650415.1 Streptomyces spiroverticillatus | reverse complement strand
AGCTTCGTCACCCCCCGGGCAACGAGAGCCACCAACGCGAAAACCGCCAGCGTGATGACGACGAAGGCCAAATCGGCCATCGCAAGCTCCTGAATGCAGTGGGTGAGTAGAGGCAGGTCTCACGACCGGGGCGTACGGCCTGCGCCGTGCGCCCCGAGATGAGAAAAGCCCCTCTCAGCCCCCTTCTGACCTGCGTTAACGCGCCCCTGACGCCCGCACCGCCGCTCTTGACGCGTCCCGTACGGGCCTTGACGCGCCCCTTACGGGTTCGGGACCGGCGGGGTGGCCGGATACGTACGTCAGCCGCGGCCCGGTGAGGACGCCAGCTCGCGCCGGACCACGGCGACCAGCGGATGGCTCTCGTCGAGGTGCCGCAGACACTGGGCGAGCGTCTCCTCCAGCAGCGCGTCGGCGCGTCCCGTGTCCCCGGCCGCCCGGTGGGCCATCGCGAGGTTGATCCGGGCCTGCAGGGTGTCGGAGTGGCCCTCACCCAGCACTCGGGTGCGGGCCGCGACCACCTTCTCGAACCGGGGTATCGCGGCCTTCGGACGTCCCGTCAGGTGAAGGAAGTACGCCTCGTCGTGCATCGAGGCGAGGGTGTCGGGGTGGTCGTCGCCCAGGGCTGCGGCGCGGACGGCGTATGTCCGGCTGCGCAGCATGTGGCCGCGCCACCGCTTGCCCGCGCCGATGTACGCGTCGGCCAGAATGCCCTGGGTGAGCAGGGTGAGGGCGTGCTCCGGGCCCAGCTCGCGCCTCCGGTGGTCGAGCACGCTGCGCAGCAGCGGGACGGCCCGCGCGTTCTGGCCCGCGCTCTGGAGGGCGGCCCCCAGGGCGTGCCGGACGTCCCAGGTACGGGTGTCGTCCGTGCCGTGGTCCCGGCGTCGGACGGCCAGGACTTCCTCGAACAGGGGGACCGCCGCGGCCGCGTCCCACGACTTCAGGCGGGCGAGCGCGAGCGCCTCGACGAGGTCGGCGATCCGGGGGTCGGCTGCGGGAAGGGTGCGACGGCGGGCGGTCAGAGCCTCCGCGTAGAGGGGCGCGGCGAGCGCGGGGTTGCCCGACAGCTCGTGGAGGCCGGCGAGTTCCTCCAGCGCGACGAGGGTGTCCGGGTGGTCCTCGCCGAGCACGCGACGGCACTGGGCGAGGGCCTGCTCGCCCACGGGGAGGGCCCGTCCCAGGGCGCCGGTCCTGCGCAGTGCGCGCATCAGGGCGCGCCGGGTGGTGAGGGTGTCGGGATGGTCCTCGCCCAGGACGCGCCGGGAGGCGGAGAGGGCCTGCTCGTACAGCGGTACGGCCCGTTTCGGGGCACCGGCCAGCTCATGGGCGTGCGCGAGATTGTGCCGGGCGGTGACGGTGTCGGGATGGTCCTCGGCGCGGAAGCGGAGCAGGGCCTCGACGTTCGCCTCGTTGAGGGACACGGCCCGGTCGAAGTCACCGGCCACCTCGCAGGTGTCAATGAGGCCTTCGCGCGCGGCGAGAGTGCGGGAGTGGCGCTCCCCGAGGAGGCGGAGGGAGGCCGCGAGGATCTCCTCGCGGAGAGCGACGGCCCGGCCGGAGTCACCGGCTCTCTCGCAGGCGCTCGCGAGGGCGCGGCGGGCGTCCAGGGTGTCGGGGTGGTCCTCGCCGAGGCTCCGCAGGGTCGTGGCGAGGACACGCTCATGGCGCAGGACGTCTCCTGCGTCAGGCTCCCCGCTGCCGTCGCCGCGCGCACCGCCGTTCCTGGGAGGAACAACACCTGCGGCCCCGGCACCCACTGCGGCGTCGGCGGGGCCCCGGTCGGACGGCTTCCGCCGCCGGCGTCTGATCATGCGCTCATGGTCGCCGTCCGCGCACCCTCCTGTCTGCCCCCGGGGAGGCCGAATGTGCTTGTTCCACAGGGAAGTTGTCCCCTACAACACTCCCTCCGGGCCGCGCGGGAGCGGGGCGCGGTGACCACCGAGGGCATGCGGGTCGGCGGGCGGTACCGGCTGGAGGAACCGCTCGGGCGAGGCGGGCACGGCCGAGTCGCCCGGCGACGCCCCCGTGGCAGGCGTACGATCCGCAGCCCGACCGGCAGGCAGCGGTCAGGCTCCTGCCCGCACAACCGGCCGCCGTCCCGTTGACCTGGGGGCAGGATTGAGCCAGCGTCAGTACCAGCCCGCCCCGCCCGCACTTCCCGGAGGTACACATGAGGATGCTGATCAACGTCCCCGAGACCGTCGTCGGCGATGCGCTGCGCGGGATCGCCGCCGCGCATCCCGAGCTCGCGGTCGACGTCGAGAACCGGGTCGTCGTACGGCGGGACGCGCCGGTGGCCGGGAAGGTGGGGCTGGTGTCCGGCGGCGGCAGCGGGCACGAGCCGTTGCACGCGGGGTTCGTGGGGCCGGGGATGCTGTCGGCGGCCTGTCCGGGGGAGGTCTTCACGTCGCCGGTTCCGGACCAGATGGTGCGGGCTGCGGCGGCCGTGGACGCCGGGGAGGGCGTCCTCTTCGTCGTCAAGAACTACACCGGGGACGTCCTGAACTTCGACATGGCCGCCGAGCTGGCCGAGGAGGAGGGCATCCGGGTCGAGCGGGTGCTCGTGAACGACGACGTCGCCGTGACCGACAGCCTCTACACGGCGGGGCGGCGCGGCACCGGCGCCACGCTGTTCGTGGAGAAGATCGCCGGGGCGGCGGCGGACGAGGGAGCGCCCCTGGACCGGGTCACGGAGGTGGCCCGCCGGGTGAACGAGTCCTCGCGGAGCTTCGGCGTGGCGCTGAGCCCGTGCTCGACCCCGGCAAAGGGCAGCCCGACCTTCGAACTCCCGCCGGGTCAGCTCGAATTGGGCATCGGCATCCACGGCGAGCCGGGCCGCGAGCGCCGCGCCATGATGACCTCGCGGGAGATCGCCGACTACACGGTGGACGTGATCCTGGAGGACCTGCGGCCGACCGGGCCGGTCCTGGCGCTGGTGAACGGCATGGGTGCGACACCCCTGTTGGAGCTGTACGGGTTCAACGCCGAGGTGCAGCGCGCCCTTTCGGAGCGGGGGGTGGCCGTGGCCCGTACCCTCGTCGGGAACTACGTCACGTCCCTGGACATGGCGGGCTGCTCGGTGACGCTGTGTCAGGTCGACGAGGAGCTGCTGCGCTGGTGGGACGCGCCGGTGCAGACGGCAGCCCTCCGCTGGGGCCGATGAACCGTCGACACGACTGTACGGAAAGGGTGTTGATGCTGGACTCCGCGTTCTTCCACCGGTGGACGGTCGCCGTGGCGGCCGCCGTGGACCGGGAGGCCGACCGGCTGACGGAGCTGGACTCCGCCATCGGGGACGCCGACCACGGCAGCAACCTGCGGCGCGGCTTCGCGGCCGTCGTCGACGCGCAGGGCGAGGACCCGCCGGGCTCTCCCGGGGCGGTACTGGGGTTCGCGGGCCGGAAGCTGATCTCCACCGTGGGCGGTGCTTCGGGCCCGCTGTACGGAACGCTCCTGCGCCGCACGGGCAAGGCGCTCGGCGAGACCCCCGAGGTGTCCGTCGCGGAACTCGCCGCCGCCCTGCGCGCGGGCACGGACGCCGTCGCCCAGCTGGGCGGTGCGGCTCCCGGCGACAAGACGATGCTGGACGCGCTGATTCCGGCGGTGGAGGCGCTGGAGACCGCGGCGGAGAAGGACGACACCAAGGACGACGCCGCGGCTGCCTTCCGGGCCGCCCGGGACGCCGCCGAGAGCGGTGCTCTCGCCACGGTGCCGCTGCGGGCGCGCAAGGGCCGGGCCAGCTATCTCGGTGAGCGCAGCGTCGGCCACCAGGACCCCGGGGCGACGTCGGCCGCACTCCTCTTCCGTACCTTCGCAGAGATCGCGGAGGTCGCCGAGGCCACGGAGGCCGCCGGATGAGCGACCCGAGGGTGGGCCTGGTCCTGGTCTCCCACAGTGCGGCGGTGGCCTCGGCCGTCGCCGACCTGGCCCGCGGCCTGACGGGCGGCGGCCCGACCGCCCCGGTCGCGGCCGCGGGCGGCGACCCGGACGGCGGCCTGGGCACGAACGCGGAGCTCATCGCCCAAGCTGCCCACGAGGTGGACGAGGGGGCGGGGGTGGCCGTCCTGGTGGACCTGGGCAGCGCGGTCCTCACCGTGAAGTCCCTGCTCGCCGACGAGGACGAACTCCCTCCGAACACCCGCCTGCTGGACGCCCCCTTCGTGGAGGGCACGATCGCCGCCCTGGTCACGGCCTCGACGGGGGCTCCGCTGGACGCCGTCGAAGCGGCCGCCGCGGAGGCTTACACGTACCGGAAGACCTGAGCACGGACGCACCTGTCGCGGGGGGGCCGGGGGTGTTGTTCCCCCGCCCCCGCACGGGACTCAGTGCCCTTCGGGCGTGACCCCCACCCCCGCCACCCCCAGCGGCGCCTCCCCCGGCTGCGCGAACCACGTCGGCTCGTCCGCCAGCGCCTGCTTGATCCGGAAGGTCGCGAACTCCCGCATCTCCGGCAGCGCGTCCACCTCGAACCACCCGACCTCGAGCGACTCCTCGTCGTTCACCCGCGCCTCGCCGCCGGTCGCCCGGCAGGCCACGGTCACGTCCATGAACTGGCAGATGTCGCCGTTCCCGTACTGCACCGCGCGCAGCGTCTGCACCAGCACGACCCGCTCGACGACGCACTCGACGCCGGTCTCCTCGTACACCTCGCGCACCGCCGCCTCCGCGGGCTGCTCCCCCGGCTCGGGGATGCCGCCGACGACGGACCACTCCCCGTTGTCGGAGCGCCGCCCGAGCAGCACCCGCCCCTGCTCGTCGAAGACGACGGCGGTCACGCCGGGGAGGTACAGGAGCTGGTGCCCCGCGGTCTCGCGGATGTTCTTGATGAAGTCGGGAGTAGCCATGCACCGACCCTAAGGGACCGGACAAAGTGCCTCTTCAGGCCCCTTGCGCGCTTCGGCGCGCCCGCACCCGCCGGGTGACCGCCCACACCACGCCGGCCGCCCCGAGCAGACCCAGGAAGATCTCCGGACCGATGCCCATCCGGGTCGCCGGGGTCAGCGAGGACCGCAGCGGCACCTTTGCGACCAGCGCGTCCGGCACGAACATCCCGGTCTGCTGGACGACCTTGCCGTCCGGCTGGATGACCGCGCTGACGCCGCTGGTGACCGGCACCAGGACCGCGCGGCCGTGCTCGGCGGCCCGCACCCGGCTCATGGCGAGCTGCTGGTAGGTCATCTCGCTGCGCCCGAAGGTGGCGTTGTTGCTGGGTACGGCGATGACCTGGCCGCCGTGCACCACGGTGTCGCGCACGGCGTCGTCGAAGGCCGCTTCGTAGCAGGTGACGAGGCCGACCTTGGTGCCCGCCATGTCGAAGACACCGACCTTCTTGCCGGGGCCGAAGTCGCGGCGCACCCGGTCGACGTCCTTGCTGAAGTTCCGGGCGAAGTCGCGCATCGGCATGTACTCGCCGAAGGGCTGGATGTGCCGCTTGTCGTAGGTGTCGACGGGGCCGCGCTGGGGGTCCCACTGGATGAGGGTGTTGCGCAGCGGACCCTTGTCCGGGGTGAGGACCGCGCCGATGGCGACCGGGACGCCGATCTTCTTGACGGCCTCGTCGATGACGCCTCGGGCGTCGTAGTTGCGGTACGGGTCGAGGTCGGAGGAGTTCTCCGGCCAGACCACGAAGTCCGGCTTGGGCTTCTTGCCCGCGGCGACCTCGTCGGCGAGCTGCTCGGTGCGGCGGGCGTGGTTGTCGAGGACCGCGCGGCGCTGGTCGTTGAAGTCCAGGCCCAGGCGCGGCACGTTGCCCTGGATGAGGGCGGCGGTCGCGGTGCCGTCCTCGGCGGAGTCGTCCAGCAGCGGACGCGTCGCCAGGGACGCCACCAGCGGTACGAGGACGGCCAGCGCGGCCGTCACCAGTCCGGCGCGCGGGATCTTCTTCGTACGCCGGTACGTCAGGACCTGCCGGACCGCCTCGAAGAGGCCGAAGCCGCACAGGGCGACCGCGAAGCCCACCAGCGGGGTGCCGCCGAGTCCGGCCAGCGAGAGGAACACCCCGTCCGCCTGCCCGAAGGCGATCTTGCCCCAGGAGAAGCCCTCGAACGGGAAGCGGGCCCGCGCCCCCTCCCCCACGACCCACAGCCCGGCCGCCCACACGGGCCAGGCAGGCAGCTTCGACGTGCCCGCGATGCCCATCCCCACGAACCCGACGAACACCGCCTCGGCGATGGTCAGCGCGATCCACGGGACCGGGCCGACCTCCTCGCCGGTCCAGGACAGCAGCGGCAGCAGGAAGCCGAGCCCGGCGACCAGCCCGAGCCCGAACCCGGCCCGCAGCCGGCGCCCGTGCAGCGCCCAGCCGAGCAGGGCGAAGCCGGGCAGCGCCAGCCACCACAGGGGGCGGGGCGGGAAGCTCGCGTAGAGGAGCAGTCCTGACACGGCGGCCGCGAGGGTACGCACCAGCCACATTCCTCGGCGGGGTGCGGCCGGGGCAGGGTCCGGCGGGGCTGCTACGGGGGTGATGGTGGTGCTCACCCGGCGGAGTCTACGGTGGCCGCGCCCGTGTGAGCAGGGCGGTCCCGCCCCGGCCTTCTGCTCTGCGCCGCAAGGGAAGCATCGTTCCTGCACGATCCTGTGCGATACGTCCACAAAGGGGCGTCACTCCCGTTACCGTGTGCGCCAGTCCCTGCCGCACCGGCCCGCTCCGGCCGCCGCGGGCGGGGCCCGTCACAGGTACGGGGGTCGACGGGATGAACGTGCTGGGGAAGCGGGACCCGGAACTGCGGGAGCGCGGCGGTGTGCCCTCGGCGGTGGGCGTCGCGGTGCTGGGCGGCTGCGCCGCCTGGTCGCTGGTGTGCGCGGCGGGCCGCGACACGCACACCGAGGGCGTCCTGCTGGCGGTGCTGGCGGTGGCGGCCGGGTACGCGGGCGGCCGGATCCTGGGTTCGCTGCTGCCGGTGCTGGCGTTCACCGGTCTCGCGCTGGGTGCACTGGGCATCGCGTTGGCGCCCGGCGACGGGGTGCCGGGGGCGATCGCCTCGCCCGCGCCGGGGCACACGGGTGCGGCGGCGGCACTGCTGGTGGTGGCCGCGGGGGCGGCGTGCTGTGCGGCGGGGGCGGCGCGGGCCCGGGTGGCGCGGGTGCTGCTGCGGCTGCTGGCGCTCGGGGTGGCGGGGGTGTCACTGGCGCTGGGCTCGGTGGCGGGGTTCGCCGCGTCGCTCGGGGTGCTGCTGTGCTCGCTGGCAGCGGTACGGATGCGCAGACGGCTGCTGGGTCTGGCGGGCCTGGCGGTGGCGACGCTGCTGGTGGTCGGGGCCTCCTGGGCGGTCGCGGAGAACGCGCTCCCCGACGGGCTGACGGCGGCCCTGGAGGGTCAGCTGACCCCGAACCGGGTCGATTTGTGGCAGGACGCCCTCACCATGGCGAAGGACAACCCGGTCCGTGGCGTGGGCCCGGACCGCTTCGGCGGCCTGAGCCAGGTCGCCCGGCAGACGGTCAACGCGGACGGCAAGCCGCACTCGGCGGTGTGGCAGCAGGTGGCGGAGCAGGGAGTGGTCGGCGTGACCCTGCTGGCCGCGACTTTCGGCTGGCTCCTGCACGGCCTCTGGCGCTCCCCCCGCTCCACCGAGATCGCCCTGACCGCGGCAGCCGCCCTCACGGCCCTGGCCGCCCTCTCCGCCATCGGCAACGCCCTGAGCTTCACCCCGGTGACAGCAGGCGCCGCCGCCCTGGCAGGCGCGGCCTCGGCCCGCGCAGCCCGTACGCCATAGGTGCCCTACAGGGGCGCGGGGCTGTGTTGAATCTGCGGCTCCGCCGCGCGGGCGCGACCAGCGACCAGTCACGAGGCACCCGCACGGAGCCGGTCACCGGCACGGAGTCGAACCACCCCTCAGGGGCCCACCGGCCCCAACCCGCACCGCCGCCGGATCTCCCGCACCGCCCCCGCCGCATCGTCCACCGTCACGGTGAACGTCCGCCCGTCCCCGAGCCTCAGCACGACCGCCTCGCCCCGCCGGACGACCACCGCCATGCCCTGCTCGGGCCGCCACCGGTACCCCCACCCGCCCCACTGCCGGGGCGTGACGCGCGGATCCAGTTCGGCCCCCACCACGTGCGCCAGCGGAATGCGCCGGCGGGGCAGCCCTATGTGCCCGCACCGCACCTCCAGCGCGTGGTCGTCCACCTTGACCGCCACGTGCACGAAGGCGAGCGTCCCGAAGATCACCAGCAGCCCGACCGCTACGCATCCGACCACCGACATCGCCAGCGGCACGATGCCGTGCATCCAGGAGGAGTCGACGGCCAGCTCGATGCCGAGGGCCAGGAACGCCGCTCCGGAGGCCGAGAGCAGCCACTGGGCGCGGTTGGTCGCACGGCCGTGCCAGGTGGTGCCGGTGGGGACGGACTCGCTCGGGAGACCGTCGGCGTCGTCAGCGCGGGGGAAGTCCCTCATGCGTAGCAGCGTACTCACGTTCCGCGGTCATGGCAGCCAGCAGTCGGCCCTCGGTGTAGGCGAGGGCCGGTGCGGTGAGGCTCCCGGAGCGCCGTCCGCTCAGCAGAACCGTCAGGTGGGACGCCGGATCGGCGGCCGGCGCGGGCTCCAGGCCGGCCCGCCGAAGAGCCTGTGCGGCGACCGCCTCCGCCGACCCCATGAGGGTGAGCGGAGCCGCATCGCCCGAGCGCCGCAGCGCCGCCCGGATCCGGTCGGCGACGAGTTCGTAATGGGTGCACCCCAAGACGACGGTCCTTACATCGGGCGGGGTGAGCGCCGCCGCGGCGGCCACCGCACGGTCGATCGCCTCCTCGTCGGCGACCTCCAGCGCGTCCGCGAGCCCGGGGCAGGGCACCTCGGTGACCTCCACGCCCTGTGCGAAGTCGCGGATCAGGCCCCGCTGGTAGGGGCTTCCGGTGGTGGCGGGGGTCGCCCAGATGGCGAAGGGACCGCCCGAAGCCGCGGCGGGCTTGATCGCGGGGACGGTGCCGATGACCGGAATCCCCGGTTCGAGTTCGGCGCGGATCGCGGGCAGCGCGTGCACGGTCGCGGTGTTGCAGCCGATGATCAGCGCGTCGGGCTGCTCCGCCGCCGCCGCGCGGGCGACGGCCAGGGCGTGCGCCCGGATGTCGTCGGGTGTGCGCGGTCCCCAGGGCATTCCGTCGGGGTCGGAGGCGACGACGAGGTCGGCGTCAGGCCGCATGCGGTGCACCGCCGCGGCTGCCGCGAGCAGGCCGATCCCGGAATCCATGAGCGCGATCTTCACCCAGTCACCTTAAACGACCGGTCCGAAACTCCCCGCGAGCCCTCCGCGCGCCCCCGGAAGCCTTCGCTCCTGCGGCAGACTGCGACGGGTGAGCGTCGTCGCGTGGATCGCCGTGGGATCACTGACCGTCTGGCTGTGGCTGCTGCTGTGCCGGGGCTTCTTCTGGCGCACCGACCAGCGCCTGCCGCCGCGCACCCGCCCGGCGGAGGGACGGTGGCCGTACGTCGCCGTCGTCGTCCCCGCGCGGGACGAGGCCGAGGTGCTTCCCGAGAGCCTGCCGTCGCTGCTGGCCCAGGACTATCCGGGCGGTGCCGAGGTGATCCTGGTGGACGACGGCAGCAGCGACGGCACCGGCAAACTGGCCCGCGCCCTGTCCGGGCGCCTGGGCGGGCTGCCGCTGACCGTGGTCACGCCGGGCGAGCCCGAACCGGGGTGGACGGGCAAGCTGTGGGCGGTGCGGTACGGGATGGAGGTCGCCCGGGACAGCGGCCCGGAGTACCTGCTGCTCACGGACGCCGACATCGCGCACGAGCCGGACAGCCTGCGGGAGCTGGTGGCCGCGGCCCTGCCGGACGAGCACGGGGCGGGCGGCTTCGACATGGTGTCCCAGATGGCCCGGCTGCGGGTGATCACCCCCTGGGAGCGGCTGATCGTGCCCGCCTTCGTGTACTTCTTCGCGCAGCTGTATCCGTTCCGGTGGATCAACCGCAACAAGGGGGGCACGGCGGCCGCCGCGGGCGGTTGCGTGCTGCTGCGCACCGAGACGGCCCTGCGCGCACGTGTGCCCGAATCCATCCGGGGCGCGGTCATCGACGACGTGTCCCTCGCCCGCGAGGTGCGCCGCTGCGGCGGCCGGATCTGGCTGGGCCTGGCCGAGCGGGTGGACAGCGTGCGCCCGTATCCGGGGCTCGGCGACCTGTGGCGGATGGTCTCGCGCAGCGCGTACGCCCAACTGCGGCACAACCCGCTGCTGTTGCTCGGTACGGTCCTGGGCCTGGCCCTGGTGTACCTCGCCCCGCCGTACGCCCTGGCCACCGGACTGCTGACCGGCGACACGGCGGCCGGGTGGGCGGGGCTTGCGGCCTGGGCGGTGATGACGGGGACATACCTGCCGATGCTGCGCTACTACCGGCAGACGTTCGCGCTGGCCCCGCTGCTGCCGTTCACGGCGCTGCTGTACACGCTGATGACGGTGGACTCGGCGGTGCAGCACCACCGGGGCCGGGGCGCGGCCTGGAAGGGGCGTACGTACGCCCGTCCCGAGACCGCGCCGGACCGCTGAACGGGACTTCTACTTCCGGCCGGGGGTCCAGTTCATGCCCCAGCCGTAGGCCTGGTCGACGGTGCGCTGCGGGCTGACCCCGCGCTGCGGCACCAGGTACTGGGCCTCGCGGCGGACGGTCAGGTCGCCGTTCTCGTAACTGATCAGGGCGAGGGCGGCGACCGTGGAGGGCACCGTGCACTCGTCGAGGGAGAAGTCGATCGGCGCGCCGTTCTGCGGGGTGAGCGTGACGGTGGCGTGCAGGTCGGCGAAGGAGCGGGCGCCCTCGTAGATGGTGACGAAGATGAGGACGCGGCGGAGCCGGTCCTTGTGGTCGAGGTTGATGGTGAGGTTCTCGCCGGAGGAGACCGCTCCGGTGCGGTCGTCGCCGTCGAGGTGGATGTACGGCGGCTGGTTGAGCGCGCCGAAGGCGTTGCCCAGGGCCTGGACGACGCCCTTGCGGCCGTCGGCGAGTTCGTACAGGGCGCACAGGTCGAGGTCGAGGTCGGAGTGCTGGGCCATGGCCCGGCCGAGCTTGCTGCCCCAGCCCTTGAACTGCTTGCGGGACTCCCAGTTGAGGTTGACGCGCATGGCACCGCCGGTGCCGCCCTGCTTGGCGAGGGAGACGGTCGGGGAGGCCTTGGTGAGCGTGACCTTGGTCAGGCGTACGGGAGCGGGAGCGGGTGCCGGGGCCGGTGCGGGCGGCGGCGTCGCGTAGGACGGCATCGGGGCGGACGGCATCGTCGGGGCGGCTGGCGGCGGCGTGGAGCCGGGCGCGGTCGGCCAGACGGGGGCCTGCGGGGCGGAGGTGGGCGTGGCCGGTGCGGGCCAGGCCGGCGCGGCGGGTGCGGGGGCGGGTGCCGGGGCCGCCTGCTGCGGTTCGTCGACGGTGATGCCGTAGTCCGTGGCGAGTCCTTCGAGGCCGCTGCTGTAGCCCTGGCCGACGGCCCGGAACTTCCAGGCGCCCTGACGCCGGTAGAGCTCGCCGAGCACGAACGCCGTCTCGACGGTGGCGTCCTGGCTGTCGAAGCGGGCGATCTCCGCGCCGCTCGCCGTGTCCAGGACGCGGATGTACAGGCCCGGCACCTGGCCGAAGCTGCCGCCGTCGGCGGAGGCGGCGAGCACCACGGTCTCCACGGCGCTCTCCATGCGCCCGAAGTCGACCGACACGGTGTCCGTGACGGTGCCGCCCGCGCCGGGCTGCTTCCCGTCGTACCGGACGGCGCCGGAGGCGTGGGCGGGCTGGTTGTAGAAGACGAAGTCGGCGTCGGAGCGCACCCGGCCGCCGGTGAGCAGCAGCGCCGACGCGTCGACGTCCGGCACCCCCGGCCCGGACCTGCGGCCCACTTCGACACGCACGGACTGTGCCGGTACCGGCACATTGGTTCCCTTAAGCATGGACATGCTCGCCCCCAACGCGAGTCGAAATGAACCGTTCCTTACACGATCCAGACGCTACAAGACGACCGATTTTCCCAAGTTCGCTCTGATTAGTGACCCAGGGCTACCCACAACACGCGAAACAACCCTCTTATCGGGCTCCCCATACAGAACATCTTGGGCTTAACTTATGTGCCATGACCTCCCCCCGCTCCACCTATGGCGGCGGTTACTACTCCGCCCCGTCCTTCCCGGACACCCCGATCTACGACTCTCTCGTCGCGGAGCGCGGTACGCCCCAGATCGCCCCGATCCGGGTGCCCGCCATGTACGACACCGGCAACAGCTATCTGCCGGCCCTGCCCTCGGCGCTTCCCGCGCTGCCGGCCGCCCCCTCGCACCCGCAGCCCTCCTACGGATACCCGCAGCCCGCGCAGCAGCAGGCTCCGGCCCCGTACCAGCAGGCGCCGCACCTCCAGCAGGCCCCGATGCCGCAGCTGCAGAACGCGCCCGCGCCGTACATCCCGCAGCAGGCGGGCCCGCAGCGCGGCGGCTACCCGAACGCCCAGCAGCCGCAGCAGATGCAGCGCCCGCAGCCACAGCGCCCCGTCGCGCCGCAGATGCAACAGCAGCAGCCGCAGCGCCCGGTCCCGCCCTCGGGGTACGAGGCGATGCGCCCGGTGGCCCCGCGCCCCGCGCAGGCCGCCGCGCCGTACGAGGACCCGTACAACCGCCAGTACCAGCAGGGCGGTCGGGGCTACTAGCCCCCACCCGGCAGCGGCGTACCGGAGGCCACGGCAGCAGGCTCGGACGGATGTCCGAGCCTGCTGGCAGGATGGCCCCATGAGCAACTCTGTGTCGGTGCACTCGCTGCACTTCTATCCGGTCAAGGCCACCCGGGGCTGCGCTCCCCGCGAGATGGCGATCGAGCCGTGGGGGCCCGCGGGGGACCGCAGGTGGCTGGTGACCGACGCCTCGGGGAAGGCGATCACCCAGCGCGAGCACGCGCGCATGGCGCTGGCGTCCTCGGAGCCGCTGCCGGGCGGCGGGGTCCGGGTGTCCGCGCCGGGCCGGGAGCCTCTGGACGTGCCCGTGCCGGATCCCGTGCGCACGGTGCCGGTGGTCCTCTTCGGCGACAAGTACGAGGCGGTGCCCGCCGGTTCGGCGGCGGACGCGTGGTGGAGCGCCTACCTGGGCGTCGAGGCGCACCTGGTGCACATGGACGATCCGGCCGTACGACGCCCCGTCGAACCGGGCTTCGCCAAGCCCGGCGAGACGGTGAGCTTCGCCGACGGCTACCCGCTCCTGGTGACCACGCTGGCGTCGCTGGACGCCCTCAACTCCCTGATCGCGCAAGGCGATCTGCCCGACGAGGGCCCCCTGCCGATGAACCGTTTCCGGCCGAACGTGGTGCTCGCGGGCACCGCCCCGTGGGCCGAGGACGGCTGGCGGCGGATCACGGTCGGCGAGGTGTCCTTCCGGGTGGCGAAGCCGTGCGGGCGCTGTGTCGTCACCACCACCGACCAGGTCACCGCCGAGCGCGGCAAGGAGCCGCTGCGCTCGCTGGCCAGGCACCGGAAGTTCGGCAAGAGCCTGATTTTCGGCCAGAACGTGGTCCCCGAGTCGCCCGGGATCCTGCGGATCGGGGACCCGGTGACCGTCGAAGGGGAATAGAGTTCCGACCCGATTTCGCCGAATGAGCGGGCCCCGCGCCGGGAACTCGCTGAATCGGCGGGCGCGTTGAACGGACGCGGAAGGGGATCGGAACGGTGCGAGCAGCGGACGGGCCGCAAGGGCCCCGGGCGGGAGCGGAGCGGGTGCCGCGCACCCGCCGCCGGCGGACGGCGTCGGGGGTGTGGCGCTGGCGGCACAGTCCGCTGTGCCGCCCCACCGATCTCGCCGAGGCCTGGGTGGCGCTGGTCGCCCTGGTGCTGATCGCGGTCGTCGCCCCCGCCACGGGTCTGGTGACGGGGCTGCGGGCCAACTCCGCGCTCCAGCAGGAGGTCGTGCAGCAGCAGCGGGAGCGGCACGAGACGACGGGTGTGGTGCTGCGCCCGGTGCGCGAGGTGCGCCACTCAGGCGACGCGGAGGTGGGCGCCGGGTACGCGGGTCCGGTCACGGTGCAGGCGAGTTGGACGGCGTACGACGGCAGCAAGCACTCCGGACCGGCGAGCACGATCCGCCGCAGCGCCCAGCCCGGTGACACCTTCCCGCTGTGGACGGACGACCGGGGCCGGATCGTGAACCGCCCGGTGGACGCGTCGACGGCCGTCGCGCAGGCGGCCCTGACGGGATTCGGCACGTTCGCCGTGCTCTGTGGACTCGCCCACTGCGTACGGCTGCTGGTCGTACGGCGGCTCATGCATCGGCGGTACGAGCGGCTCGACCGGGCGTGGTCGAAGGTCGGCCCCGAGTGGGGCAGGACCGGCACGGGCGGCTGACGCTCCGGCGGACCGGTCAACTGCGCTTCCCCCGCGCGCTACGGTGGTGCAGCGAGATCAGCGCGAGCAGCGGGACGTACGAGGTGGGGGCACGCACACGCCATGGCACAGGGCACGGTCCAGGTGACGCACTCCGGCACTTCCAGGTGGCGGCGCCGCACGGGTGAGTACGACTCTCTCGCCGCCGCCCTGGAGGCCGCGGGGGACGGCGACGTCCTCACCATCGCTCCCGGCACGTACCGGGAGAACCTCGTGGTGCGCCGTGCGGTGACGCTGCGCGGGCCCGAGGGTGCGGCCGGGTCGGTGCGGATCGCCCCGATAGACGGCGTGGCGCTGACGGTGCGCGCCTCCGCCGTCGTACAGGACCTGAGTCTGGAGGGTCAGGACTCGGCGGCGCCCGCCCTGTTGGTGGAGGACGGCACTCCGGAGTTCGAGGGGCTGCGCATCGTGACGCGCTCCGCCGTCGGCATCGAGGTGCGCGGCGCGGCCCGACCGACGGTGCGCCGGTGCACGGTGGACAATCCGGGCGGTGTCGGGATCGGCGTACTGGACGGCGCGGGCGGTCTGTTCGAGGACTGCGAGGTCGTCGCCGCCGGGCAGGCCGGAGTCTCGGTCAGTGGCGGGGCGCATCCCCGGCTGGAGCGGTGTTCGGTCCATCACACGTCGGGCTCGGGGCTCGCGGTGACCGGCGAGGGCTCCGGGGTCGAGGCGATCGGCTGCGAGATCTACGAGGTCAAGGGCACGGGCGTACAGGTCACTTCACGCGGTGCGGGCCACCTCACCGAGTGTGCGGTGCACCGCACGACGGCGGACGGCGTGACGCTGGACACGGACGCGGTGCTGACGCTCTCCGACTGCGACATCCACGACATCCCGGAGAACGCGGTCGACCTGCGCGGGCGTGCGGTGCTGACGCTGTCGCGCACGACGGTGCGCCGCTTCGGCCGCAACGGCCTCTCGGTGTGGGACCCGGGCACCCGGGTCGACGCCAACGGGTGCGAGATCCACGACAGTACGGGCGACTACCCGGCGGTGTGGGTGAGCGACGGCGCGACGGCCGTCCTGGACTCCTGCCGGGTGCACGACGTGCCGGACGCGGTGTTCGTCCTGGACCGGGGCTCGCGCGCCGACATCGTCGACAGCGACCTCTTCCAGGTGCGGAATACGGCGGTGTCGGTGAGCGACGGCGCCACCGCGCAGCTCGACGACTGCCGGATCAAGGAGGCGTCCACGGGCGCCTGGTTCCGCGACCACGGCAGCGGCGGCACCCTCGCGGGCTGCACCATCGACGCCGTGCAGACGGGCGTCATCGTCACCAAGGGCGCGGACCCGCGGATAGAGCGGACGACGGTCAACTCCCCTGCGGAATCGGGCTTTTACGTCTCCGCCGAGGGGCGCGGCACCTTCCACAACTGCCGGGTCGCGGGCAGCAACGGCTACGGCTTCCACGTCATGGACGGCTGCCGTACGACGCTGACGCGCTGCCGCACCGAGCGGTGTGCGCGCGGCGGTTACGAGTTCGCCGAGGACGGCCCGCTGGTCGAGGACTGCACCAGCGACGAGAGCGGCGTCAAGGCCGCGGCGGCCGAACCGCCGCCCGCCGTGCTCACCGCCACCCAGTCCCCCGGGCTGCTCTCCACCATCCCGGTGCAGCGTCCGACGGCAACCCCTCCCCCGGCCGCCCCGTCCGACGCGGAGCGCGCACGCTCCTCGCAGGACGTGCTCGGTGAACTGGACGCGCTGGTCGGCCTGGACAGCGTGAAGCGCGAGGTGCGGGCGCTCACCGACATGATCGAGATCGGCCGCCGCCGCCAGGAGGCGGGCCTGAAGGCGGCGTCCGTCCGCCGCCACCTGGTCTTCACCGGCTCCCCGGGCACGGGCAAGACGACCGTGGCCCGCCTGTACGGGGAGATCCTGGCCTCGCTGGGGGTGCTGGAGCGCGGGCATCTGGTCGAGGTGTCCCGGGTGGACCTGGTCGGCGAGCACATCGGGTCCACCGCGATCCGTACGCAGGAGGCGTTCGACAGGGCGCGCGGCGGGGTGCTGTTCATCGACGAGGCGTACGCGCTCTCGCCCGAGGACTCCGGCCGGGACTTCGGCAAGGAAGCCATCGACACGCTGGTGAAGCTGATGGAGGACCACCGGGAGGCGGTGGTGGTGATCGTGGCGGGTTACACGGAGGAGATGGAGCGCTTCCTGACCGTCAACCCCGGTGTGGCGTCCCGTTTCTCACGGACCATCACCTTCTCCGACTACGAGCCGGACGAGCTGCTGCGGATCGTGGAGCAGCAGGCCGACGACCACGAGTACCGGCTCGGGGCGGGCACGCCGGAGGCACTGCTGAAGTACTTCACGGCGCTGCCGAAGGGCCCGGCGTTCGGCAACGGCCGTACCGCCAGACAGACTTTCGAGTCGATGGTGGAGCGGCACGCGGGCCGGGTCGCCCAGTTCACCGAGGTGTCCACGGACGACCTGACCCTGCTCTACCCGGACGACCTGCCCGAACTCACCTAGTCCTTGGGGGTGTTCTGCCGGGGCACGGCCGGTTCCGGCAGGCGGGCGAGGAGTTTGTCGCGTTCGGCGGCGAAGGCGGGGTCGGCCTGGTAGTCGGAGTGGCCGAGGATCGGCGCGGGCAGCGGATGGTCGGGGGTGCGCCCGTAGGCGAGCGGGTCCAGGAGCGCGTCGCGGTCCACGGGGTGGCGGTCCTCGTCGGGGACGACGCGGACCGGGCCTCCTATCGGGTCGGTGTGCCGCCAGAGGTTGCGCCAGCAGTCGACCTCGTCGTGCAGTCCGCGCAGGCAGGACGGGCCGAAGTAGGCCGGGAACCAGCGTCCGTACAGCCGCTCCAGCGGTGCGCCGTACGTCAGCAGGGCGACCCGGCGGCGGGTGCGCTGCGGGAGTTGCCAGACGGCGGCGGCGGACAGGACGCTGCCCTGGGAGTGACCCGAGATGACGAGGCGGCCCTGGGTGCGTTCGGTCCAGGTGGCCATGCGCCAGGTCAGGTCGGGGACGGCGCGTTCGGCGTAGCAGGGCGGGGCGAAGGGGTGGGCGGCGCGGGGCCAGAAGGTGCCGACGTCCCACAGGATGCCTATGGTGCGCCGGGCCTTGGGGTCGCGGTAGGCGCGGCGGCCCCAGGTGACCAGGAGCAGGACGCCGAAGCCGATCAGCCAGGAGCCGAGCGCCTGCGAGGTGTGCGCGACGGCCTCGACGGGCGAGGGGGTGCCCTTGGCGGCGCGGCCGGGCACCTCGTCGTACAGGAAGGCGCCGAGGAGGGCGATGCCGCCGAGGAGGAGGGACACGCCGGAGAGGACGGCGACCATGCGGGGTGCGTGGTCGGTGAGGTCGGCGGCGGCGCGGGCGAGGGCGATGCGTCCGGTGCGTACGGGGTCGGGGTTCTCCTTGGGGTAGTCGGCCTCGACGCGGGGGCGCAGGGCGCTGCGGACGCGCCAGGTGCGGATGCCGTAGTGGAGGGCGACCAGGAGCAGGACGAGCAGGATCGGCGGGATGACGGAGGCCTGCCAGGTGAGCAGGACGGGCGGGCCCAGGGCGGGTACGTCGGGTCCGGTGGCCATGCCGGGGGTGCCGGGGCCGTCGAGCCAGTCGGCGACGCGCTGGGCGACGCCGCCGGACATGACGCCGCCCAGTGCGCAGGCCAGCATGGCGACGGCGGGTCCGCCGAGTCCGCGCATGACGGTACGGGCGACGGGTGTGCGGCGGTTGAGGAGCACGGCGACGACGGCGAGTGCGAGGACCAGGAGGAGTTGGGCGAGGGTGAGCAGCCCGAAGGACCGGTCCCCTCCGTCGAGCCGGCCGGTCGAGGTCCACGCGGGCCGCGACCAGCCCGCGTACAGGACGGCGAGCGCGAGGCCGACGAGGGAGGCGGCGGGCAGCAGGGTGACCAGTGCCTTGTCGAGGGCGGCGTCGAAGCGGGACTCGGTGCGCCCGCGTCGGCAGACGACCCAGACGACGACGGCCCCGCCGAGGAGCAGGGCCCCTTGGAGGGCCCAACCGCACACGTCCAGAAGGGTGTTGTCGGCGGTGCGGTCGTACCGGGCGGTGGCGACGGTGAGGGCGCCGGCCACGGTGAGGAACCCGGCGGCGGTGTGCGCGGCGCGCAGCCGGGCCACCAGGCGGCGTCCGTACCAGAAGCCGGGGCGGCCGAGGGCGGGTCCGGCGGAGGACTCCTCGGCGTTGGGGAGCGGCTGCTGGGACTCGTAGGCGCTCCAGGTGCGGTGCGAGAGGTACCAGAGGAGTGCGGTGAGTGCGACGGGGACCAGGGCCGCCAGGGCGATCCGGCGGCCCGGCTGGCTCCACCAGCCGCCGTGCGCGGTGGACAGGAAGCCCAGCCAGGACTTCTTGCCGGAGCAGGACGTGGAGCCCGCGCACTGCCAGGCGGTGAGGTCGAGGGCGACCTCGCAGGCGGCGGCGACGAGCAGGAGGGTGAGGGTGAGCGCGACGAGGCGCACGAGGACGCCGTAGAGGCGGACGGTGCGGGCCTTGCCCTCGGTGGTGGGGCGCATCCAGTGGGCGAGGTTGACGACCATGAAGGGCAGCAGGAGGAGCCACAGGGCGCGGATGCCGTTGCCGGAGGTGAGGTTGGACCAGACGTACGCCTCGGGGATGGGTTTGTCGCGATAGTCCCGGGGGCGGTCCTCGGCGTCGACGTCCTCGGTGCGGCGGAACACGGCGGCGGTGGAGTCGCCGGTGACGCGGGTGGTGCGCGGGTCGCCGAGCATCTCCTCGGGGGTGGCGCCGCCGACGCCGTGCACGAGGAGTTCGAGGGCGGGGGCGGTGAGGTAGGCGACGATGCCCTCGGGGGTGCCGGGCGGTGCGCTTTCCGGAACAGAGGCTTCCGGAGGGAGGGATTCCGGATTGCGGCCGTCCGGAGCGGCGGGGACTGGGGGCACTGCGGGGCTCGCTCTCCTGCGTCTGCGAGGGGGAGCTTTCAGCATCCCGGACGTGCCCCCCGCTGCCCACCCCCACCGCACATTCTTCGCGAGTCGCCCCCACGAAGTGCGCGCCCGCGCGCCCATCGAACCAGCCGTGGAGGCGTGTTGCGCCGCGTGCGAGGATGAGCAGCCCCTGACAGAAGCGTTGTGGAGAGGACCGAGGCCCGCAGTGACCGAGAATCAGAACCTGCTCGCCGAACAGCGCCGCGCCCTCATCCTCGACGAGGTGCGCCGGCGCGGCGGAGTACGGGTCAACGAGCTGACCCGGCGGCTGAACGTCTCCGACATGACGGTCCGCCGCGACCTCGACGCACTGGCCCGCCAGGGCGTGGTGGAGAAGGTGCACGGCGGCGCGGTCCCGGTGGTGGAGGCGAGCACGCACGAGCCGGGCTTCGAGGCCAAGTCGGCGCTGGAGCTGTCCGCGAAGGAGGACATCGCGCGGGCGGCGGCCGCGATGGTGGCGCCGGGCAGTGCGGTGGCACTGTCGGGCGGCACGACGACGTACGCGCTGGCCCGGCATCTGCTGGACGTGCCGGACCTGACGGTGGTGACCAACTCGGTGCGGGTGGCGGACGTGTTCCACGCGGCGCGGCAGGCGGGCGGCGACAGTCCGGGGGCGGCGACGGTGGTGCTGACCGGCGGGGTGCGCACTCCCTCGGACTCGTTGGTCGGTCCGGTCGCGGACCGCGCCATCGCCTCGCTCCACTTCGACGTGCTCTTCCTCGGGGTGCACGGGATATCCGCCGAGGCGGGCCTGTCCACGCCGAACATCGCGGAGGCGGAGACCAACCGCAGACTGGTGGACTCGGCACGCCGGGTGGTGGTGGTCGCGGACCACACCAAGTGGGGGACGGTGGGCCTGAGTTCGTTCGCCTCGCTGGAGCAGGTGGACGCGTTCGTGACCGACGGGGGTCTGTCGGCGGCGGCGCGCGAGGAGCTGGCGGAGCATCTGCCGGGGCTGGTGGTGGCGGGCGAGACCACCGAAGCGGACTCCCCCGAGGACTTCTGACACGGCATCAACTACCTTTGCGCGTACGCTTTTCCAGCCGATCACCGGAGGTGCACGCCGCATGGTCCGTCAACTGCGGGGCGTCGGGCTCGACTTCGCCGAGACCGCGCCCGTACGCCTGGTCTTCGCGGCAGAGGTCGCGGCCGCGCCCGAGGACGTGTACCGGGCGCTGGCCGAGGAGACGGCGCAGTGGCCGCGCTGGTTCACGGCCGTGACGTTCGCCCGGCCGACGACAGAGGGCCGCGAGGTGCACCTCAAGGGCGGCACCAAGTTCATGGAGACCGTCGTCGCGGCCGAACCGGGCGAGCGGTACGCGTACCGGATCGACCTCACCAACGCCCCCGGCCTCACCGCGATGCTGGAGGAGTGGCGGATCCGGCCCGCCGGGGCGGGCACCCGGGTGCAGTGGACCATGGCCGTCGACGGCCCGGCCCCGCTGCGGCTGGTGCTGCGGACGGCGCGCCCCGGGGTGGGGCGCTCCTTCCGCGACGCGGTGCGCACGCTGGACCGCCGCCTGGCGGCCCGCGACAAGGGTTAGGGCCAGATCCCCGTACGCAGGAACTGCTCTATGGCCGCCGAGTAGGGCGCGATGTCCAGCCCCTGCTCGGCCAGCCAGGCGTCGGAGTAGTACTTGTCGAGGTAGCGGTCGCCCGGGTCGCAGATCAGCGTCACCACGCTCCCCCTGCGCCCCTGCTCCACCATCTCCGCGACGATCTTCAGCGCGCTCCACAGCCCGGTGCCGGTCGAGCCGCCCGCCTTGCGGCCCAGCGCCGTGTCCAGGGCGCGCACGGCCGCCACGCTCGCCGCGTCCGGGACCTTCATCATGCGGTCGACGGCGCCGGTGACGAACGAGGGCTCCATGCGGGGGCGGCCGATGCCCTCGATGCGGGAGCCGCAGTCGCTGGTGGCGGCCGGGTCGTGGTTGCTCCAGCCGTCGAAGAAGCAGGAGTTCTCCGGGTCGGGGACGCAGATGAAGGTGTCGTACTGCATGTAGTGCACGTAGCGGGCGATGGTCGCCGAGGTGCCGCCCGTGCCGGCGGTGGCGACGATCCAGCTGGGCTCGGGGTAGCGCTCCAGCTTCATCTGCTGGTAGATCGACTCGGCGATGTTGTTGTTGCCGCGCCAGTCGGTGGCCCGCTCGGCGTAGGTGAACTGGTCCATGTAGTGGCCGCCGGTCTCGGCCGCCAGGCGGGCGGACTCCTCGTACATCTTGCGGGAGTCGTCCACGAAGTGGCACTGGCCGCCGTGGAACTCGATCAGGCGGCACTTCTCGGCGCTGGTGGTGCGCGGCATCACGGCGATGAACGGCACCCCGATGAGCCCGGCGAAGTAGGCCTCCGAGACGGCGGTGGAGCCGCTGGAGGCCTCGATGACGGGGCGGCCCGGCCGGATCCAGCCGTTGCACAGCCCGTACAGGAAGAGCGAGCGGGCCAGGCGGTGCTTGAGGCTGCCGGTGGGGTGCGTCGACTCGTCCTTGAGATAGAGGTCGATGCCCCACTCCTCGGGCAGCGGGAAGCGCAGCAGGTGGGTGTCGGCGGACCGGTTGGCGTCCGCCTGCACCTTGCGCACCGCTTCCTTCAGCCAGGCCCGGTACTCCGGGTCGCTGCGGTCGACGTCCACGGTCGGCACCGCCGCCTGTGCGACAGGGGGTACATCGGCCACTGCGGCGAGGCCGCGTCCTGCCGGGTCGCTGCTGCTCATCCGCGCCACTCCTTGTGCTGCTCTGTGCTGTCCCGTGCGGTTCCGTACGGCTCTGTGGGGCCCTGTCGGGCTGCTGTGCCTCCGGCATGGGCGGGCGGCACAGCGATCTCCCACTTGCCACTTTAAGCCGCCCACCTGCACAAACGTTCACTTTGGGCAGCCATAGCACTCCCTTGTGTCACGGGTCGGGGCGCACTGGGGGCGCAGAGGTGGAATGCCTCATTCAGTGTCCTGACCCCCCTGGTGTGCGCGCCCCCTCCCATGCAGACTGCCCACAGACGGCGGGGGCACGAACGGGGGCGAATCACGACGTCCATCCATCGGCAGGACCACGGGAAGGAGGCGAACAGCCAATGGCGGAGCCCGACTTCAGCGTGCTGGGGGTACGGATCGAGCGGTGGCCGCGCTCGCTCACCAAGGCGGGGCAGGTCGTCGTACGGGACGGTGTGCTGGCGCTGCTGAGAAGCGACGGCCAGGTGATCGACAGCGCGCCGCTGGGCGCGGTGACCGCGGGCCGGCCGTGGTTCGCCGGCGGCGACCGGACGGTGGCGCGGCTCAACGGCATCCGGTACCGGCTCACCTCGGCCGAGGCGGGCGGCCGGTTGCGGGACGCGTTGCGTTCCGCGACGACGCCGCGCGGCGCGGCGGGCGGCGCGACGGGCGGTGCCGCGCGTGGCTGAGGCGACGCGACAGGCAGTGCCGTACGCGGCAGGCCCGTACACGGCAGGAGTGATGCGGCACGCAGCGCCGTACGCGGCAGGGGCGGCGCGAGTTGCACAGCGCCCCTCGCGGGTCCACCCTGGCGATATCTCACGCAGGGTGCTGCTGCGGTGACGCTGCGATCCAGTCCGCCGCTCCGATCGAACCGCACCCTCGACACCGAAGCTCTTCGACCGCCTTCCGGATCTCACCCCGGGGAGTCGCAGCAGTGATCAGCCAGCCCAGCAGGCACTGCACGGTGGAGCTCCAAGCTGCACCGGCACGCATCGGCCAAGTCCGCAGGATCGTTTCGGCGCAATTGCGCTACTGGCATCTGGACCCGTTGATAGACCCGGCGGCGCTCGGTGTGACCGAGCTGCTGACCAACGTCCATCGGCATGCCCAGCCCGACAAGACGTGCACCGTGGAGATCGAGCTGCTCCTCGACCGGCTCACGGTGTCCGTCCACGACCACGACCCCCGGCCGCCGAGGGTGTGCGCGGCGGAGCCGTACGACACCGGCGGGCGCGGGCTCGCGCTCATCGAGGCCGTCAGCGACGACTGGGGCGTGCGCCAGGAGGGCGAGGAGGGCAAGACGGTGTGGTTCGCACTGCCCACCGCCGCTCCGCAGCCCGCCGTGGAACCCGTCCCGAAGACGGCTCCCGAGACCTCGACCGTGGTGGCGCTGACGCCGCGCCCGGAGCGTGAGCGCAGCAAACCCGACAAGCACAGCCGGACGGCCCGGTCCGCCGCAGTCGGCTGACCCGGACCGTCCGGAACCGGCCCGGATTTCCCGGGCCGGTCGGGCGCGGCTCTTCGCGCGAGGGCCGCTCAGTCCATGCCGCCCTTCCCCCTGAGCGGCTCCTCGGTGCCGCCGAACTGCTCGTTGAGCACGGACAGCCGGCGCCAGTACTCGTCCTCGTCGATCTCGCCGGTGGCGAAGCGCCGCCCCAGCACGGTGATCGGCGACTGCTCGCCGTGCCCGCGCTGCTGGCCCGCCTGCCAGGGACCGCCCTGCCACGGGCCGCCCCGCCAGGGTCCGCCGCGCCCGGGTCCGCGTCCCCTGCCCCGCCATACGGTGCGGCGCAGCAGGGTGATGACGCCGATGACCACGGCCGCCCAGACCAGCGGGAAGAACAGCATCCAGGGGTGGGGTCCGTCGTACGCAAGGGTGTTCATGGTTCCGGCTCCTCGGGTTGTGTGGTGCTTCCGAGGATGGGCCGGGCGGGGGGTGCGGGTCGTCGTACGGGCAGCGGCCGTCGGCGTACCTCCGTGGGAGTACGAGGAGGACCTGCCGGTGCTTCCGGTCGGGCGGCGCGGTGCTTCCCGTCGGCGCTGCGTGGTGCCTCCCGTCGGCGCTGCGCGGTGCTTCCCGTCGGCGCTGCGCGGTGCTTCCCGTCAGCGCGGGGCGCCGTACCAGCGCCACTCGTCCAGACGCTCGCGGCCCGCGAGGTCGCCGCGTCCGGTGGCCCACAGCAGGGTGGGCCAGGGATCGGTGCCCGCGGGGACGTGCGGGAAGAGGCGGTCCAGGGCGCGGGCGCACAGTTCGGCGGGCGGTTCCCAGGCCGCGAGGCCCAGGCCGGTCGTCAGGTCGTGGGTGTGCACGAGGATCTCCACGACGCTCATGGCGGTGAAGCCCTCGGGGTCGGAGTCTCCGTAGACGTGGTACGCCCGGGCCTCGGGAGGCTTGACCGAAACCACCGCGTGCATGAGTGCGGCGGCCGAGTCGAACGCGTCCAGCAGGCCTTCGGCGCCCGCGGTGCGCTCGACGCGGACCGCGTTCTCGGGCGCGCCGGGGGTCTCGGCGGTCCGCCGGTAGGGCACGTTGGATCCGGTGCGCTCGGCGGCGAGCTTGACCGCGTAGGAGAACAGGTCGTCGGTCAGGTGCTCGGCCGTCTCCCAGCAGTCCCACTCCAGGGCTCCGGCCGGGACGCTCCAGTCGGCGTCGAGGGCGGGGCGCAGGGCGGCGATGCTCAGGTCGGCGGCCAGGCGTATGTCGGCGGGGGTGAGCCGGGTGCCGGGGGCGTCGGCGGGGGTGAGGGTCATGCGCGGACCGTACCAAGCGGGCCGCCGGCGGCCACCGTCAATTTCCGGCGTCGGCCGCCGTCAATTCCCGGCACCGGCCGCCGTCAGCTTCCGACGCCGGCCGCCAGCACCGAGAGCGGGTCGTCCAGGACCGGCTGCCACGCCAACTCCGCCGCTCCGACCAGGGAGTTGTGGTCGAGCGTGCTGGGCAGGATCGGTACGCTGCCGCTCCTGCCCCACAGGCTGCGGTCGGCGACGACCGCGCGCAGCCGCTCGGGGGCGGCGGCCAGGAGGGCCTGGTGGAGGCCGCCGAGGACGATCCGGTCCGGGTTGAGGATGTTGACGAGCCCGGCGAGGCCGAGGCCGAGCCGGTCCACGAGGGCCTCGGCGGCCGTGCGTACCGCCACGTCCGCGTACTCCTCGCGGAGCAGGTCGCGGGACTGCTGGAGCAGCGAGACCTCGGGCCCCGGGGTGCGTCCGGCCTCCGCGAGGAAGGCGAGGGGGTCGGTCTCGACGTCGAGACAGCCCCGGCTGCCGCAGTGGCAGGGGCGGCCGTCGGGGCGGACGGTGAGGTGGCCGACCTCCAGGGCGAGGCCCGAACTACCGCTGTGCAGACGGCCGTCGAGGACCAGCGCGCCGCCGACGCCGCGGTGTCCGGTGGCCACGCAGAGCAGGTGCTTCGCGCCGCGTCCGGCGCCGTGCCGGTGTTCGGCCAGGGCCGCGAGGTTGACGTCGTTGCCGGTGAAGGCGGGGCCCTCGATCCCGGCGGCGGCGACCCGTTCGGCGAAGATCTCGCGGACCGGGGCGCCGGGGGTCCAGGCGAGGTGCAGGGGGTTGAGGGCGGTGCCCTCGGGCTCGGCGACGGCGGAGGGGACGGCGAGCCCGGCTCCGACGCAGCGGCGTCCGGACTCCTCCAGCAGGCGGGCGCCCGCGTCCACGACGGCACCGATGGCCTGCACGGGGTCGGCGTCGATGTCCTGGCAGCCGGGGGCGGTGGCCACGATCCGGCCGCCGAGGCCGACGAGGGCGGCGCGGTAGCCGTCGGAGTGCACCTGGGCGGCGAGCACGACGGGCCCGGTGTCGTCGACGGTGAGCCGGTGGGAGGGGCGGCCCTGCGATCCGGCGGCGGCACCGGGGTTGGAGTCGACGCGGATCAGGCCGAGCGCTTCGAGTTCGGCGGCGACCGCGCCGGCGGTGGCGCGGGTCACGCCGAGTTCGGCGGTGAGGACGGCGCGGGTGGGGGCGCGGCCGGTGTGCACGAGTTCCAGTGCGGGTCCGAGCGCCCCCCGTCCCCGGTCCAACTTCGTTCTGGCGCTGGTCACCCTGGTCCCCTCGGCGTTCATGAAGGCGAGTCTGCCACGCCCCGGGAGCGCCTTGCCCCGTTCGGGGGGCTCCCCCTATGCTGACTTTGTGCCGAACCTAAACAAAGTCCGGACGGCCGCATCGGGGGGCCCGGGCGGAAACCCCGCCGCACCCTCCCTCTCCCGTCTCCGCACCGCGCTGACCCTCTTCTTCGCCCTCGACGGCTTCATCTTCGCCGGGTGGGTGGTCCGCATCCCGGCCATCAAGGAGCAGACCTCCGCCTCGGCCAGCGCTCTCGGTCTCGCCCTGCTCGGGGTGTCGGCGGGCGCGGTGATCACCATGACGCTCACCGGCCGTCTGTGCAGCCGCTTCGGCAGCTTCCGGGTGACGGTGTTATGCGCGGTGCTGCTCTCGCTGAGCATCGCGCTGCCGCCGCTGACGCATTCGCCGCTGGCGCTGGGGCTCGTCCTGCTGGTGTTCGGCGCCCTGTACGGAGGCATCAGCGTCGCCATGAACAGTGCGGCCGTGGACTTCGTGGCCGCCCTGCGCCGCCCGGTGATGCCGAGCTTCCACGCGGCGTTCAGCCTGGGCGGCATGGTGGGCGCGGGGCTGGGCGGGCTGGTGGCGGGCGGGCTGTCGCCGCTGGTGCACCTGTCGCTGCTGACGCTGGTGGGGCTGCTGCTGACGGTGACGGCGGGGCCGACGCTGCTGCGCGAGTCGAAGAAGCTGACGCCGGTGGCGCCTGTGACGCCGGACACCGAGGACCGTACGGACAAGCCCGCCCCGTCCGGATCGCGCCGTGTCGTCGCGCTCTTCGGGATCATCGCGCTGTGCACCGCGTACGGCGAGGGCGCGATCGCCGACTGGGGGCCGCTGCACCTCCAGGAGGACCTGGGCGCGCGCCCGGGCACGGCGGCCGCCGGGTACTCGCTCTTCGCGCTGGCCATGACGATCGGCCGCTTCTCCGGAACCACCCTGCTGGAGCGGCTCGGGCAGACCAGGACGCTGGCGCTGGGCGGTGCGACCGCCGCCGTGGGCATGCTGCTCGGCTCGCTCGCGCCCACGCTGTGGCTCGCGCTGCTCGGCTTCACGGTGACCGGCCTCGGCCTGGCGAACATCTTCCCGGTGGCGATCTCCCGGGCGGGCGAGCTGGCCGGTCCCGGCGGGGTCGCCGCCGCGTCCACGCTCGGCTACGGCGGGATGCTGCTGGGCCCGCCCGCGATCGGGTTCCTCGCCGACTGGCTGTCGCTGCCGACCGCGCTGACGACGGTGGCGGTGCTGGCGGCCGGGGCCTCGGGCCTGGGGCTGTTGGCGCGGTCCGCAGATCCGGTCGCGCATCCGGTCGCAGATCCCGTCGCACATCCGCTCGCGCACTCAGATGGCCGAATAGGCAACCCTGAGTAGGGCTACTCAGGCGGAACGGCGGCCTCGGGGGCACGATGAGGGTCCACTGCCGAACCGTCCGGGGGGACGAGATGAAGGAACATCGCGCGCACGGCCTCGTACAGCTCACGTTCCGCAACCCCGCCTCCGTGGTCTACCTCTCGCTGGTGACCGTGGCCGCGCTGTTCGTGACCGTCGACATGCTCTTCGTCACGCACGACGACGCGTCGCTGGCGGGGGTCTGGCTGTTCCTGCTCGCCGCGCCGACGGTCTTCCTGTTCATGATTGGGGGCGACCTGCTCGCCGGCGCGGTGGCGGACTCGGCCGCCTTCCTCTATCCGTCGCTGGTGCTGTCCGTACTCGTCCAGTCGTACGCTCTCGGGCTGTTCGTCCGCCTGATGCGCGGGGGGCCGTTGCGAGGTGGACGGCGCGCACCGTCGGGGAGCGTGCCAGGATCGGCCGCATGAAGATCGACGACCACATCGAGTCCCTCGCCCGGGAGGGGCAGTCGTTGGCGGACGCGGCCGAGGCGGCGGGCACCTCGGCCGAGGTGCCGACCTGCCCGGGCTGGCGTGTGCGCGGCCTGCTGCGGCACACCGGGATGGTGCACCGCTGGGCGACGCAGTACGTGGTGCACGGCCACAAGGAGTACCAACACGACGCGGGCGAGCCGGACTTGGACGGCACGGAGCTGCTGTCCTGGTTCCGCGAGGGGCATGCCGGGCTGGTGGCGGCGCTGCGCGGAGCCCCGGCGGACCTGGAGTGCTGGACCTTCCTGCCCGCACCGTCGCCGCTCGCGTTCTGGGCGCGCCGGCAGGCGCACGAGACGGCCGTGCACCGGATGGACGCGGCGTCGGCCGCGGGCCGCGAAGTGGGCGACGTACCACCGGAGTTCGCGGCGGACGGCATCGACGAGCTGCTCGCCGCCTTCCACGCGCGCGACCGCAGCCGGGTCCGGCCCGAGCGGCCCGGGACGCTGCGGGTACGGCCGACGGACGGCCCGCCGGGCGCGGTGTGGACCGTACACCTGGCGCCCGACGGCCCGCCCCGTACCGTACGGAACGACGAAGGCCCGGCCGACACCGAGTTGAGCGGTGCGGCCGGGGCGCTGTACGCGGTGCTGTGGAACCGGGCGCCGGTGGACACGGTGACGCTGACCGGGGATCCCCAACTGGCGGCGCTGTGGCGGGAGTCGTCGGCGATCACCTGGAACTGAGAGGCTTCCGGCCGCCCTTCGCGTGGAAGACTCACGGGCATGGGGAACAGGACGCGGGCACAGAGGGACGCCATCACGATCGAGATCGGGTATGCCCTGGTCAGCGCCTTCGTATTGGCCGTGGTGACGTTCGTCGCGGTGGTCGTCCCGGCGGATCTCCTGCTCGATCTGCCGGGGGCCTGGATGCGCGGTGTGCTGGCCGGGGCCGGGGGGCTGGCCGTGACCGTCTTCGTCGTACGGGTCGTGTACGTGCTGTGGGGCTACCGGGGAGCGCCGGGCACTCAGCCGAGCCAGCCGGGGCGCACCAGCCCCGACTCGTAGGCCATCACGACCAGTTGGGCGCGGTCGCGGGCGCCCAGCTTGACCATGGTGCGGCTGACGTGGGTCTTGGCGGTGAGCGGGCTGACGACGAGCCGCCGGGCGATCTCCTCGTTGGACAGCCCCATGCCGACCAGCGCCATCACCTCGCGCTCGCGTTCGGTGAGCGCCTGGAGGGCGGAGGCGTGCGCGGGCTCCTTCGACCGGGCGGCGAACTCGGCGATCAGCCGCCTGGTCACCCCGGGCGACAGCAGCGCGTCGCCCTCGACCACCGCGCGGACCGCCCTGATCAGCTCCTCCGGTTCGGCGTCCTTGACGAGGAAGCCGGAGGCGCCGGAGCGGATCGCTTCGAAGACGTACTCGTCGAGCTCGAAGGTGGTGAGCATGACGACGTGTACGCCTGCCAGTTCCGGGTCCTCGGTGATGCGCCGGGTGGCGGCGAGCCCGTCGAGGCGGGGCATGCGGATGTCCATCAGGACGACGTCGGGCCGCAGTTCGCCGACCAGCCCCCACGCCTCTTCGCCGTCGCTCGCCTCGCCCGCCACCTCGATGCCGGGCTGGGCACCGAGCAGGGCGCGGAATCCGGCCCGTACGAGGGCCTGGTCGTCGGCGAGCAGGACACGGATCACCGGGGGTCTCCTTCGGGGCCGGGTCCTGGGCCGAGCGGAATCTCGGCCTCCACGCGGAAGCCGCCGCCGGTCAGCGGACCGGCCTCGATCGTGCCACCGAGGGCTGCCGCGCGCTCCCGCATTCCTGCGAGCCCGTTGCCGCTGCCGCCGGCCTCGTCGCCCGTCGCGGGTCCCGCGTCGTCGATACGGAGCCGGAGGGCGCCCGGCGCGTAGGTGACCAGAACGTCCGCGGTACGGGAACCGGAATGCCGGACGACGTTGGTGAGGGCCTCCTGCACGATGCGGAACGCGGCGAGGTCGGCCCCGGGCGGAACGCGCCGGGGCACGTCACCCTTGCTGCTGGTCCGCACCGTGAGCCCTGCCGCGGCGGCCTGCTCGACGAGTTCGGGCAGCCGGTCGAGCCCGGGGGCGGGGGTGCGGGGCGCGTCACCGGGGGTGCGCAGGGTGTCCAGCACCTGGCGGACCTCGCCGAGTGCCTCCTTGCTGGCGGACTTGATGGTGCTGAGGGCGGTGCGGGCCTGTTCGGGGTCGGTGTCGAGGAGGGCGAGCCCCATGCTCGCCTGCACATTGATCACCGAAATGCTGTGTGCGAGGACGTCGTGCAGCTCCCTCGCGATGCGCAGCCGTTCCTCGTCCGCCCGCCGCTTCTCCGCGGCCGCCCGCTCGGCCCGGAGCTGCCGGTGCTGCTGCCGCTTGACGCGGGCGAGCTCGGCGGCGGCGAGCAGCACGGCGAACCAGGCGGCGATGACGGTCTCGACACCCCAGGGCGCGGGCCCGTCCCCGGCGGGCGGCAGCCACCGGTACAGCCAGTGCCCGATGAGCAGATGCCCGCCCCAGAGCGTCCCGAGCGCGCACCAGGCGGCCACGCGCCGCCCCCGCACGACCGCCCCGAAGCACGCCACGGCGGCGACCAAGAAGACGGGCCCGTACGGATATCCACCGGCCAGATACGCCAGCACGGTCCCGCAGGCGACGAAGGCGACCACTGCGGGCAACCGCCGCCGCCAGAGCAGCACCACACCCCCGCTGACCAGCAGAACCCGGGCCAGAGCATCGAGCGGCTGCCGGTCCGGCTGCCCGGCCTGGGCGAAGTGCGACCCGACGAGAACGACCAGCACGATCACCACCGTCGACCGCCAGGCCAACCCACCGATCCCGGGCCGGTCCCCCCGCCACCAGCGCTCACGTGGTTCCATGCGCCCCACGCTAAACGCCCGCAAGCCCCCAGGCGTCGCCTGCAAGGGGTGAACGCCCCTACTCCGCCAGGAGTACGACCGAGGCGAAACGCGGGGGTCCGGGGGCAGCGCCCCCGGCACGAACACCAGCCCCCACCCACCCGCACAGAAACCCCCCGCCCTACTCCCCGAGTACGCCCGCCACCCCCGCCAACCCCTCCACCGCATGCACGAAGAACGCCTCCCTCTCCTCCACCACCCGGTGGAAGTGCCCGAACACCTCGAAGGAGATCAGTCCGAACAGCTCCGCCCACACCTTCACGAACCCGATCGCCACCGCCGGCGGAAAGTCCGGCGCGATGTCGGCCGCCAACCGCTCCGCCTCACCCCGCAGTCCCACCGGAACCCGCTCCACGGCCAGCCCCCGCGACCCGTGCGCGTCCCGCGCGATCGCCATCAGTACGGTGACGGCCCGGGCGGCGGGGACGGCGGTCGTCTGCGGCGCGCTGTACCCCGGCACGGGCGACCCGTACAGCAGCGCGTACTCCTGCGGATGCGCCAGCGCCCACTCCCGCACCGCCAGGCACACCTGTACCCACCGTTCCCGGTGTCCCGCCCCGTCCGGCGCCTCGGCGTCGGCCTTCTCGGCCGCCTCGCCCACCGCGTCGTACGCGTCGGTGATCAGCGCGGTCAGCAGGTCGTCCCGGCTGGGGAAGTAGCGGTAAAGCGCGGAGGAGACCATGCCCAGCTCGCGCGCGACGGCGCGCAGGGAGAGCTTGGCCGCGCCCTCGACGGCGAGCTGCCGGCGGGCCTCCTCCTTGATGGCGGCGGTGATTTCGGTCCTGGCCCGTTCCCTGGCCCCTTGCGTAGCACTCATGGAACACAGTCTGACACCGGGCGAGAGCACTGCACAACAACGAGAGCACCGCTCACCGACACGACCACCGCACCAAAAAGAGAGCGGCGCACAAAAACGAGAGCAGTGCTCTTGCCTTGGGGCACCGATCCGCGCAGACTGGTGCTCACAAACGAGAGCACCGCTCTCGCTTTACCGAAAGGACCCGCCATGACCTCCGCGTCCACCCCCGCCCCCCACCCCCACTACATCCGCCCCACCCGCTTCGACACCCTCGTCAACAAGACCATGGGCTGGCTCGCCCGCCGCGGCTTCAGCGTCATGGGCACCGCCGAGCTCTCCGTCCTCGGCCGCAAGAGCGGCGAGTGGCGGCGCGTGCCGGTCAACCCGCTCCCGTACGAGAACGGCCCCTACCTGGTCTCGGCCCGCGGCCACTCCGAGTGGGTCCGCAACATGCGCGCCGCCGGTGGCGGCAGGCTCCAAGTGGGCGGCCGCACCCAGGAGTTCACCGTCACCGAGCTGCCCGACGCCGAGAAGCCGGTGATCCTGCGGAGCTACCTCAAGAAGTGGGGCTGGGAGGTCGGCCGGTTCTTCGGCGACGTCAACGCCAAGTCCACCGACGCGGAACTCCTCGCCGCCGCCCCCAAGCACCCGGTCTTCCGCATCACGCTGACCAGCACCACCAGCACCACCACCCCGCCCGCAGACGCGCAGTGACCCGCCGCCCCACGGGGCCGACGGGTCACCACATCACTCACCACTCACCGCACGCGCGAGCGCCTCAGCCCTCGCCGTCCTTCCGCGCCTCGCCGTCCTTCGGCACCTCGACCTCGTCGGGCTTCCGCGACGCCTCCGCCTTGTGCACCGCGTTCAGCGCCCACTGCGCCGCCGGGTGCATCCGTACCAGCTCGGCCAGGGTCGTCTGCCCCCGCGTGATCCGCGCGAAGGCCTTCCACGCGGGCCGCAGCCCGGTGATCGCGGCGTGCAGCAGCGCCGGGTGACGTTCGAACTGGGTCAGCATCCGCTTGCCGACGCCCATCTCGACGCCGAGCCCCGCCTTGATGGCGAAGGCGTAGTTCAGGGCCTGGCGCCGCGCGTCGACCGCGTCCTGCGCCTCGGCGATCCGCACCGCCCACTCCCCCGCCAGCCGCCCGGACCGCAGCGCGAAGGAAATCCCCTCGCGGGTCCACGGCTCAAGCAGCCCCGCCGCGTCCCCGCACACCAGCACCCGCCCGCGCGACAGCGGCGACCCGGCCGCCCGGCAGCGCGTCAAGTGCCCCGAGGACACGGAGGGTTCGAACCCGGCGAGACCCTGGCGGGCGATGAAGTCGGTCAGGTACTGCTTGGTGGCGGCGCCCTCCCCCTTCGCGGCGATCACGCCGACCGTCAGCGTGTCCCCCTTGGGGAACACCCACCCGTAACTCCCGGGAATCGGGCCCCAGTCGATGAGCACCCGCCCCGCCCAGTCCTCGGCGACCGTCCTGGGCACCGGGATCTCGACCTCCAGGCCGAGGTCGACCTGGTCGAGTTCGACGCCGACGTGTGCTCCTATCCGGCTGGCGCTGCCGTCCGCGCCGACGACCGCCCGCGCGAGGACGGTCTCGCCGTCGGCCAGCACCACGGCGGCCGTGCGCCGGTCGGGGACCGCAGCACCGTGCTGCTCCACCCGGGCGACGGTGACTCCGGTACGGAGCACCGCGCCGGCCTTCTGCGCGGACTCGACCAGCGCCTGGTCGAACTCCGGCCGGTTGACCAGCCCGAACAGCATCTTCCGGGACTTCCTGGTGCGGGTCAGCTTCCCGTTCAGGGAGAAGGTGACTCCGTAAATACGGTCCTGGAGCGGCAGCACGAACCCGGGTGGCAGGCTGTCGCGGGAGGGCCCGATGATGCCGCCGCCGCACGTCTTGTACCGGGGCAGTTCGGCCTTCTCCAGCAGCAGGACACGACGCCCGGCGCTCGCCGCGGCGTGAGCGGCGGAGGCCCCGGCCGGTCCCGCCCCGACCACCACGACGTCCCACACGGGCCCGCCGTCCTCGTCCCGCTCGTGTCCGGCGTCTGCTGCGGCGTCTGCGTTCTCGCTGCTCACGATGTGCTTCTGCTCCTGATCCGACCCGTGGCCATGCTTTCCTGCGGCATCCTACGGCGCGGAGGAGGACGGATCCGCTGTGGGAGGATCGGTCATGCCTTCCCCGTACACACACCTGTCCGGGAAGGGCGCCCGAACCACCCGATGAATCCGACGCGGGGCGCGCTGCCCGTGTCGTACGCGAACCACCGACCGCCGTCCGCACCCACAAGGAGCGTGCCCATGACCGCCACCCACCCGATCGCCGCCCCCGTCGCCGCGTCCGTCGCCGCGCAGATGCCCCGCGCCAAGTCGGAGCTGGCCGAGCTGGTGGCCTTCCAGTCGGTGGCGGACCCCGCACAGTTCCCCAAGAGCGAGTGCGAGGCCGCCGCGAACTGGTGCGCCGACGCGCTGCGCGCCGAGGGCTTCCAGGACGTGGCCCTGCTCGACACGCCCGACGGCACCCAGTCGGTGTACGGCTTCCTGCCCGGCCCCGAGGGCGCGCCGACCGTACTGCTGTATGCGCACTACGACGTACAGCCGCCGCTCGGCGTGGACAAGTGGGTGTCGCCCCCGTTCGAGCTGACGGAGCGCAACGGCCGCTGGTACGGGCGCGGTGCGGCGGACTGCAAGGGCGGGTTCATCATGCACCTGCTCGCGCTGCGCGCCCTGAAGGAGAACGGCGGCGTCCCGGTCAACGTCAAGGTCATCGCCGAGGGCTCGGAGGAGCAGGGCACCGGCGGTCTTGAGCGGTACGCGGAGGCGCACCCGGACCTGCTGGCCGCCGACACCATCGTCATCGGCGACACCGGCAACTTCCGCGTCGGCCTGCCGACCGTGACGGCGACGCTGCGCGGCATGACGATGCTGCGGGTCACGCTGGACACGCTCGAAGGCAACCTGCACTCGGGCCAGTTCGGCGGCGCCGCCCCCGACGCGCTCGCCGCGATGATCCACCTGCTGGCCTCGCTGCGCGACGCGGACGGCTCGACCACGGTCGACGGTCTCGCGGCGGACGGCACCTGGTCGGGTCTCCAGTACCCGGAGGACGAGTTCCGTGCCGACGCGAAGGTCCGCGAGGGCGTCGGACTGATCGGTTCCGGCACGGTCGCCGACCGCATCTGGGCGCGCCCGGCCGTCACCGTCATCGGCATCGACTGCCCGCCGGTCGTCGGCGCCACCCCGTCGCTCCAGGCGAGCGCGCGGGCGCAGGTCAGCCTGCGGGTGCCGCCGGGCCAGGACGCGGCCGAGGCGACGAAGCTGCTGACCGCGCACCTGAAGGCGCACGCCCCGTGGGGTGCGCAGGTCACGGTCGAGCAGGTCGGTCAGGGCCAGCCGTTCCAGGCGGACACCTCCAGCCCGGCGTACACGTCGATGGCGGACGCGATGCGTTTCGCCTACCCGGACGAGGAGATGCAGATCTCCGGCATGGGCGGCTCGATCCCGCTGTGCAACACGCTCGCCGCGCTGTACCCGGAGGCGGAGATCCTCCTCATCGGCCTGAGCGAGCCGGAGGCGCAGATCCACGCGGTGAACGAGAGCGTCTCCCCCGAGGAGCTGGAGCGCCTCTCGGTGGCGGAGGCCCTCTTCCTCACCCACTACGCCGAGTCCAAGAAGGTCTGACGCACGAAGCGTTCCCCTTCTTGATCAGCGCTGAGCGAACTATGCGCTGAGCGAAGTCCCATGGCGGCGGACGTACGCGCCCTCGTACGTTCGCCGCATGGACCTCGTAGAGATACTTCCGCAACTGCACATGCTGCGTTTCCCGATCGGCCAGGCATACCTGTGGCGCGAAGAGACGTCCGACGGAACCGAGTTGACCCTGGTCGACGCCGGCAACCGTGATGCCGCCGCCGACATCGAGGAAGCGATACGGAGCCTGGGCGCCGATCCGCGCGACCTGCGCCGCATCGTGCTCACCCACTGCCACCGCGACCACGTGGGCTGCGCCGAGGAGTTGGCCGCGCGCCACGGCGCCGAGGTGCTGGCGCACCGGCTGGACGCCCCCGTGGTGCGCGGCGTCGCCCCCACCCCCGAGGCCGTGCTCCTCGACTGGGAACTCCCGCTGTACGAGCACGGGTTGACCGTGCCGGAGGCCCCGGCGACGCGGGTGGACCGGGAGTTGGAGGAGGGCGACGTCCTCGACTTCGGCGGCGGCGCACGCATCGTGCACGCGCCGGGCCACACGGACGGCTCCCTCGCGGTCCATCTCCCGGACCACGGCGTGCTGTTCACCGGCGACTGCATCGCGTCGGTGGGCGAGGTGATGCTGGGCGTGTTCAACGTGGACCGGGACCAGGCCCTGGCCACCATGCGCCGCCTCGCCTCGCTGGCCCCGACGGTGGTCCTCGTCGGCCACGGCGACCCGGTGACCGAGGACACGACGACCCGTCTGATCACGGCGGCGGACAAGGCGTCGACGGGGCAGTAGCCCCGGCCGCGCCGGTGCCGCCGCTCAGTGCCCGGCGGCCGGTTCCCCGCCCACCGGGACGCCGTTCTCCAGGTTGAGGACGGTGCGCTGGGCCCTGGCACGCAACGCCCAGCGCAGCCGTTCGTACCGGTCGGGGGGCAGCAGCCCGGCCGCCTCCTCCTCGGTGACGAACCGCCACTGGCGCAGCTCGGGCCCCGGCAGGGTCACCTGCCGGACCTGCTCGTCCGCCAGCCGTCCGCCGTCGAACAGCATCCTGATGCCGCCGAAGGCGGGCGGCCGGGGCGGCTCCCAGTCGACGACCAGCAGCCGGGGCATGTGCTCCAGCCGTATCCCCGTCTCCTCGGCGACCTCCCGCAGTCCCGCCGTGGCGGGCGGCTCGCCGCTCTCCACGACCCCGCCGGGGAACTCCCAGCCGGGCTTGTACGTCGGGTCCACCAGCAGCACCCGGTCCTCGGCGTCGAAGAGGAGCACCCCGGCCGCGAGGGTCTCGGCGGTCGGCGGCGGCGTCTGGACGATCTCGCAGGGCCGGGCCGCCCCGGTCCGCACCGCGTCGGCGACACTCTCGGCGATCTCGTACGGAGTTCTGCGGCTGCCGTCCACGACGTGGGCGTCGCCGGTGATCCAGCCGAGCGCGGCGCGGTAGGGCTCGATGTGGTCGTACGCCCACTGGCGCACCCGCGTCTCGGTGTCGGCCTCGCTCGGGCCGGGCTCCTCGCGGGCGGCGATCCGCTCGCGCAGGATCGTTTCCTCGACCTGGAGCAGCACATGGTGCACGGGTATCCGCCGGGAGGCGAGCCCGCCGAATATCTCGTCCCGGTACTCCTGCCGCAGCAGCGTCATCGGCACGACCAGCACTCCGCCGACCTCGGCGAGCAGGGCCGCGGCCGTGTCGACGACCATGCGCCGCCAGATCGGCAGGTCCTGGTAGTCGCTCACCTCGGCGAGCCGCTTGGGCGGCAGCAGGTGACGGAGTCCGGAGCCGATCACCTCCGGGTCGTACAAGGTGCTGTTCGGGATCAGATCGATCAGTTCGCGTGCGGTACTCGTCTTGCCCGCTCCGAACGCACCGTTGATCCAGACGATCACGGTTCCCCCTCTGCCGTAGCCCCCAGTGGACTGCCCGCTACACCCTGCCACGGATACCGGGTCCTGCGGCATGGGGCCTGCACGGGTGCGGCCACGCACCGCGACGGTTCGCGCACACAACCGTGGCCGTCCTGTGGCCTGTTGGAGGCAACGCTCCACGGGTCCACGCGCGTCGATGCAGACAACGGGGGCGCTCCCGGGACGACTGCGACCGTGACCGCTGGTGACGGAGTCTCGTTGGGCGCACAGAAGTACAGCAGGAGCACGGACGAAGGGGGTGCGGCATGAACCGCACTGTTTTGCGACGTTTTCCGGCCGGCGGCCCGCGCGGCAGCTGGCCCGCCGAGGAGTACGCGCACGCCCGCCGCGCGGAGGGGTGTCCTGCGGAGGTCGTCATGGACCTGGACGCGGACTGCTTCCTCGTGGTCGAGGTGCGACAGGCCCCGGCGGAGGCCGCGGCGCTCTAGACGCCGTCACCAGGTGGGGGCGGCGCTCTGGACGCCGCTACCAGGTGGGGGCGGCGCTCACGCCGCCGTCCACCACCAGGTTCGTACCGCTGATCCAGGCGGCGGCGTCCGACGCCAGGAAGACGCAGGCGTTGCCGATGTCGGCGGGGCTGCCGAGGCGGCCGAGCGGTGCGGTCCCGGTCCAGCGGCGTACGCCGTCGGGCCAGTCATCGGCGAGTCCGGGGCGGTCGATCAGCCCCGGCGAGACGGTGTTGACCCGGACGGCGTCCGGTCCGTACTCCAGGGCGGCCGACCGGGCGAACATGATCAGCGCGGCCTTGGACGCGCAGTAGTGCGCGTGTCCGGGGGTCGCCATGGTCCCCTCGATTGAAGCGATATGGGTGATGCTGCCCCCGCCACGGGCGGCGAGCAGGGGCGCGGCGGCGCGGGTGCAGGAGAAGGCGCTGGTGGTGTTGGCGTCGTACAGCTTGCGCCAGTCGTCGGCGGTCGTCTCGGCAAGACCCTGGACCGGCTGGATCCCGGCGTTGTTGACGAGCGCGTCCAGCCCGCCCTGCCAGTCGGCCGCCGTCTCGACGAGCCGCTCGCACTCCGATTCCCGGGTCAGATCCGCCTGTACGGGCAGGGCCTTGCCGCCCCTTTCCACGATCCCGGTGGCGAGGGCATGGGCGCCCTTCTCGTCCTCCCGGAAGTGGACGACGACGGCCGCCCCTGCGGCGGCGAACCGCTCCGCGATCCCGCCTCCGACGAGCCCGCTGGCCCCGGTGACGAGGGCGACGCGGCCGGTGAGGTCGGGGAGGGAGGTGTCGCGGGCGGGCGTCTCAGGCATGGTCGTCGTCACCTTCGGTCATGGTCAGCGGGGCGTCAGGGCGAAACAACTGCCGTACGAGTTCGGCGTGTTCGGGGTATTGACCGCTGAGCTCCTTGGCGTCGCCGCCCTCGTAGTCCGTCGGGAGGAAACCGGGTGCCATGGTCGTCCCGAACAGCGACCACGCCCCGCCCGGTGCGACCCGGGCACCCATCCAGGTCCCCGCCTCGACCACGTACTGCACGGTGCCGTCCGTGTCCCCGAGGCGGAGCCGCTGTCCGCCGCCGTCGGGCGCGAGGAGCAGGAGCTCCAGCGGATCCCCCCGGTAGAAGTGCCAGACCTCGTCGGTGGGCAGCCGGTGCAGGGCGGAGAAGTCGCCGGGGGCGGAGGTGAGCAGCACCATGATCGCCGTACCGGCGGGGCGACCGGTGTCGTCGGCCTCCCCGGCCCAGGTCTGCCGGAACAACCCGCCCTCGACGGGCAGCGGTTGGAGCCGGTGCAGGGCGGCGAGGCGACGTGCTTCGGCGAGCGGGTCCGCGGTGTCGGTCACGCGCCGAACGTACCCGCCACCGAGCCGCCTACGCCTGCCGCCGGCCCCGGTGGTCAGTGACGCCCCGCGGGGACGGGCCCCGAGGTGAGGCTCACTCCGTACTCGCGCTTGAGCAGGAGGTACTCGACGACGGAGAGGACCACCAGGGCGGTCACGCCCGCGAACCCGAGGAGGTCGGCGACGTTCTCGGGCGCCTGGACGAAGGTGGGGGCTCCCGAGACCTTGTCCACCACCAGTGCGGCAATCGCGAATCCGGGGCCGACGAGCGCGGGCAGGGAGGGGTGCACCGTGTGGGCGCCGAACATGGAGGTGAGGCCGACGACCGCGCCGCCGACGAGGAAGACCAGCCAGCCCGGGACGATGGGGAAGGCGACGAAACCGACCCAGTTCCTGTCCATCGTGTCCATCATGGACATGGACCAGGCGATCAGGCCCACGCCCGCGGCCAGCAGGCCGAGGAAGGCCAGCGGTCCGCCCGTGCCGTCGCCCAGGACCAGGTTGCGCAGCACCTGCGCCCGCTGGTCGGACGGCGAGAAGTACGTGACCACGCCGGTCATGAGGATCAGCAGCAGCACCGCGCAGCCGCCGCCGATGATGTATTTCGCGCTGAAGGCGTTGACCACCTCGGCACCGCTGCCGACGCGCACGCCGTAGACGACGGCGGTGCCGACGACGACCACCGTGGTGACGACCGCGCGGATCCAGCCGCACACCGTGCTGATGTCGTCCCGTCCGTCGGCATGGGACTGGCGCAACTGCCACAGCAGCCAGCACATACCGTAGATCGCGCCGCCCGCGGCCAGCGTCAGAAGTACCGTCATGCGCGGCATTGAAGCGTGCTCCACGCACCTCGCGGGGGCGGTTCGGCGACCCCGTCACCCCTTCGTGGAGCCGAGGGCGGGCTCGCGGGCGTGCGGACCGCCTTCGGTGAAGGACGCGGGCCGCGCGGCTTGTTGAGCGGGTCGCCCTCAGCTCGCCCCCAGCAGTACCGCGCCCGCCGCCCCCACCAGCCCCGCCTCCGTCCCCATGCGTGCGGGCACCACCCTCAACCCCCGTACGAACGAAAGCTTCGCGTAGTCGCCCAGTGCCCTGTGCAGCGGGTCGAAGAGCACCGGGCCCGCCCCGGCCACTCCCCCGCCGATCACCGCGATCTCCACCTCGACCAGCGTCGCCGTCGCCGCGATCCCCGCGGCCAGCGCCTGGGCCGCCCGCTCGAACGAGGCGACGGCGACCGGATCCCCGGCCTCGGCCGCGGCGGCGACTCCGGCGGCGGTGGTGTCGCCGTCGGGGCCGGGCCGCCAGCCCTGTTCCGCGGCGCGGCGCGCGATGTTGGGGCCGCTGGCGATGCGTTCCACGCAGCCTCGCGAGCCGCATGGGCACAGGTCGCCGTCCAACTCCACGCTGATGTGGCCGATGTGGCCCGCGTTGCCGGTGGGGCCGGGGTGCAGCTGACCGTTGAGGACCAGGCCTCCGCCCACCCCTGTCGAGACGACCAGGCACAGCGCGTTGTCGAAGCCCCGGGCCGCCCCCTGCCAGTGCTCGGCCGCGGTCATCGCGACGCCGTCGCCCACGAGTCGTACGGGAAGGCCGTCGACCACCGCACCGACCCGGGCGACGAGCGGAAACCCGCGCCAGCCAAGGACGTTGACGGGGCTGACCGTTCCGGCGGAGGCGTCCACCGGTCCCGCGCTGCCGATGCCGACCGCCCGCGCCCGGGCCCACAGCGGCGACTGCCGCAGCTCGGCGAGGACCTCCTCCACCGCTCCCATCACCACGTCGGCGTCCTCCTGCGCCGGGGTCGGGCGCTGGGCCTTGACGTGGATGCGGCCGGTGTCGTCCACGAGCGCACCCGCGATCTTGGTTCCGCCGATGTCGAGCGCGGCGACGAGGTCGGTGAACTCGAAGGACATCGGCGAACATCTCCAGTAAGAAGAGGAACAGGAAAGATCAAACGACTGGGCCAGTCTCCATTTAGCTGACAACGTTGTCCAGATGGCGGGGCCCTATGCTCGGTGCCTCACGCGGGCACCCGTACGCCCCACCCGCGTTCCGACGACCGACAGGACAGAGCACCGTGGCCGACACCGCTCCCCCGCCTTCCGCCGCAGGGAGGTCCCAGTCCCCGTCCCCATCCCCGTCCCAGGACGCCGGGCGGCTCCCGCGCCCCGTGCCCGCGCAACGCCGTTACGGCAACCGGCCGACGATGAAGGACGTCGCCGCCCGCGCGGGCGTCGGCCTCAAGACGGTCTCCCGCGTCGTCAACGCCGAACCGGGCGTCACCCCGGACACCGAACGGCGCGTCAAGGAGGCCATCGACGCCCTCGGTTTCCGCCGCAACGACAGCGCCCGCGTCCTGCGCAAGGGCCGCACCGCCAGCATCGGGCTGGTCCTGGAGGATCTCGCCGACCCGTTCTACGGTCCGCTGAACCGCGCCGTGGAGGAGATCGCCCGCGCGCACGGGGCCCTGCTCATCAACGGTTCCAGCGCCGAAGACCCGGACCGCGAGCAGGAGTTGGTGCTCGCTCTGTGCGCGCGCCGGGTCGACGGGCTGATCGTGATCCCGGCCGGGGACGACCACCGCTATCTGGAGCCGGAGATGGCGGCGGGCGTGGCGATCGTGTTCGTGGACCGCCCGGCGGGCCGGATCGACGCCGATGTCGTACGGTCCGACAGCTTCGGCGGCGCACGCGCCGGGGTCGCCCACCTCATCGCGCACGGGCACCGCAGGATCGGCTTCATCGGCGACCAGCCGCGCGTCCACACCGCGACCGAGCGACTGCGCGGCTACCACGCGGCGATGGCGGAAGCGGGCCTTCCGGTGGCCGAGGAGTGGGTGGCGCTGGGCAGCACCGAGCCGAAACGGGTGCGGGCCGCGGCGGAGGCGATGCTGGACGCGGAGCACGAGCCGGTCACGGCGGTCTTCACCGGCAACAACCGGGTGACGGTCACGGTCGTACGGGTGCTGGCCGAGCGCGAACGGCCCGTTGCCCTGGTCGGGTTCGACGACTTCGAGCTGGCGGACCTGCTGGTGCCCGGGGTCACGGTCGTCGCCCAGGACGCGGCGACGCTCGGCCGCACCGCCGCCGACCTGCTGTTCAGCCGTCTCGACGGGGCGGGCGGCGCACCGTCCCACGTGGTGCTGGAAACCCGGCTGGTCGCCCGGGGTTCGGGCGAGATCCCGCCGTGGGACGCCCGTTGACCGCGCGGGCGGGCCCAGACCGGTTCAGCAGGCGGGCAGTCCGGGCAGCGGCTGGTCGTTGTCGCCGCCCTTGAGGTAGACGACGCTGACGTACACGTTGGTGTTGCCGCTGTCGTCGTCGGTCTTGGCCCACCACACGTTCGTCCACTTGCCGTAGGTCGTCCGGCGGCCCAGATTGGACTGGCAGTAGAAGTAGTTGGTGCCCGCGTTGAGCGTGCCCGCGCGGTCGCCGTTCGCGCGTATGGAGTCCGAGGTGCGCCAGACGTCGCAGTTGTACTTTCCGCCGCCCACGCCGTGACACACCGGTGCCGGGGGCGGCGGGTTGTTGTTGCCCCCGGTGGTGGTGCCGGAGTTCCCGCCCGTGGAGCCGCCGGAGCCGGAGGAACCGCCGCCGGGCTTGCCGCCGCCGGAACCGCCGGTCGTCGCACCGCCGTTGCCGCCGCCGGAGGTCTTGCCGCCGTCGGCCTTGTCCGGCTTCTTGCCGTCCTTGGCAGGCGGGGGCGTCTTCTTGTCGCCGTCCTTGCCCTTCCCCTTGTCCTTGCCGGGGGACTTGGGCGGCGTGGTCTTCAGGTCGGCGTCGGTGGGCAGGGCTCCCGCCGGCAGCGCGCCGTCCTCGCCCGGGGCGCTGTCGCCGGATGCGGCCCCGGTCGCCGTCGGGCTGCCGGACGCCCGGGTGTCGCCGCCGTCCCGCTGGTTCACCGCGTACGTCACGCCCGCACCGACCAGCAGCACCGCGGCCACGCCTGCCGCGACGACGGCCTTGCGGCGGCCGCCCGACGACGCACCCGGCTCCTCCCGCCGCCCTCGGGCCGGCTTCGTCGCCGGGTCGCCGACGGAGGGGCCGGGCCCGGGAACGTAACCCTGCTGTCCGACGGAGGGTGCCGGTGCGCCCTGGAAGGCGGGCGGCTGCACGGAGGCGGAGTTCGGCCCGGTCCCATAGGCAGGAGGTTGCACCGCACCGTACGCCTGCGGAGTCGGTGGACCGAAGCCCTGCGCCTGGTGTCCGTAGGGCGCGGCGGGGCCGAAGCCCTGCGGGGGCGCGGACGTGCCGTCGGCGACGGCGGCGAGCAGGCGGGCGGCCTCCTGGGCATCGGGGCGCTGCGCCGGGTCCTTGCTCATCAGCCGTTCCAGTACGGGTGCGAGCGGACCGGAGCGCACGGGTGCGGGCAGCGGTTCCACGACGATCGCGGTCAGCGTGGACCACGTGGACGTACGGCGGAACGGGGAGCCGCCCTCGACTGCCGCGTACAGCGTCGCACCCAGCGCCCACACGTCGGAAGCGGGCCCCGGCTCCTGGCCCTGGGCGCGCTCGGGCGCCAAGTAGTCGAGGGAGCCGACCAGTTCGCCGCTGCGGGTGAGGTGGGTGGTGGAGCCGTCGCCCGGGTCCTCCATGGCGGCGATGCCGAAGTCGGTGAGGACGACGCGCCCGCCGCGCTCCAGCAGGATGTTGCCGGGCTTGACGTCGCGGTGCAGGACGCCGACGCGGTGGGCGGCGGCCAGGGACTCCAGGACCTTCGCGCCGATGCCCGCGGCCTCGCGGGGGTCGAGGGGACCGCGCTCGGACAGCACGTCGTCGAGGGAGGGGCCGTCGACCAGCTCCATCACGATGACGGGGCGGCCCTCGTGCTCGGTGACGTCGTGGACGGCGACGACCCCGGGGTGCCGCACGCGCGCGGCGGCCCGCGCCTCGCGCTGCATGCGGACCTTCAGGTCGGCGAGCTCGGGCGCCGAGGAGTCGTTGTACGTACGGAGTTCCTTGACGGCGACCTCGCGGCCGAGCACCTCGTCGACGGCTCGCCAGACGACGCCCATGCCGCCGCGTCCGAGCTGTTCGATCACGCGGTAGCGGCCGGCCAGCCGCTCGTTCTCCCCCGTAGCCACCACTGCCCCGTTCCGTTGCGCCCAAATGAGTGGTCGCGAACAGAGTACGGGGCAGCAGTGACAGCCGATCGGGCGGTTACTGGGCGGACGCCGTGAGGTCCCCGCGGCGCGGTGCGGCGAAGCCCTCCAGGTCGGCCTGGGTCAGGCCGCTGAGCTTCGCGACCTCGGCGGCGTCGAGGGCACCGCACTGGATGCCGCGCAGCAGGTAGGAGGCAAGCGCCTTGGCGGACGCGGGCTCGTCGGCGACGTCGCCGCCGGTGACCTGGTTGGCGTACGCGGCAAGACGCGCGGCGGCCTGCTCGAAGCCCTCGCGGTAGTAGGTGAAGACGGCCGCGTAACGGGTCGGCAGGTGCCCCGGGTGCATGTCCCAGCCCTGGAAGTAGGCGCGGGCCAGGGCGCGGCGGGTGAGGCCGTAGTGCAGCCGCCAGGCGTCGTGCACCTTCTCGGTGGAGCCGACGGGCAGGACGTTGGTGGAGCCGTCCGAGACGCGGACGCCGGTGCCGGCGGCGGCGACCTGCATGATCGCCTTGGCGTGGTCGGCGGCCGGGTGGTCGCTGGCCTGGTAGGCGGCGCTGACGCCGAGGCAGGCGCTGTAGTCGAAGGTGCCGTAGTGCAGGCCGGTGGCGCGGCCCTCGGCGGCGTCGATCATGCGGGCGACGGTGGCGGTGCCGTCGGCGCCGAGGATGGACTGGCTGGTCTCGATCTGGATCTCGAAGCCGATCCGGCCCTCCGGCAGACCGTGCGCCTTCTCGAAGGCCTCGACCAGTCGCACCATCGCGGTGACCTGCTCGCAGTACGTCACCTTGGGCAGCGTGAGGACGAGACCGTCGGGCAGGCCGCCGTTCTCCATCAGGCCGGTGAGGAAGACGTCCAAGGTGCGGATGGCCCGCTCGCGCACCGGAGCCTCGAAGCACTTCATGCGGATGCCGGTGTACGGGGCGGCCGTGCCGTCCTTGTACGAGGCGGCCACCAGGCGCGCGGCCCGGGCGGCGTAGGCGTCCTCCTCGGCGGCGGGGCCGGTGTACCCGTCCTCGAAGTCGACCCGGAGGTCCTCGATCGGCTCGCGCTCCAGCTTGGCGCGCACGCGGGTGTACACGGCGTCGGCGAGGGAGGCGTCGAGGCCGAGCACCTCGGCGAACGCGGCGGCGTTCGGGGCGTGCTCGTCGAGCATCTTCAGCGCCGTCTCGCCCCAGGAGCGGATGGTTCCGGCGTCGTAGAGGTTGCCGGGGACGTACACGGTGTGGACGGGCTGCCGGGTTCCGGGGTCTCCGGGGTAGCGGCGCTCAAGCTCCGCGTCCACGGACGCGAGGGATGCGCTGATCCCCTCACTGACCGCACCGGCGAGGCTCGTTGCCACCTTCTCCTGCTGACCCATTCCAACCCTCCAAGTTTCCGCTTCACGGAATCAACAATCCGCATAGCGAAGTTAATGCGGCTCACGACGGGAGTCAATGGGTGCCCGGCACACGTACCGCAACGGCTCGGGGCCGCACGGCGTGTGTCGCCGTGCGGCCCCGAGTCGTACAAAAGTTGCAGGTCAGCCCTTGCGGGCTTCGACCTCGGCGGTGAGCTGGGGGACGACCTCGAAGAGGTCACCGACCACGCCGTAGTCGACGAGCTCGAAGATCGGGGCCTCGGCGTCCTTGTTGATCGCCACGATCGTCTTCGAGGTCTGCAT
>BMUX01000034.1 GCA_014650415.1 Streptomyces spiroverticillatus | reverse complement strand
CGGGCCCCGCCGTTCGAAGTGAACGGCGGGGCCCGGCGTCGTCGTACCGCTGGAGGATCAGCCCGAGGTCGGGGCCATCTTCTCCGCGATGCCCGGGTTGTCCTTCATCCAGGCCTTGACGGCCTCGTCCTCGTGCCCCGTGCCGCGCTGCTGGATCTCGTCCTCCAGGCTGGCGAGCTGCTTCTCGCTGAGCTTGAAGTCCTTGAACCACTTGGTCAGCTGCGGGTAGTTCTTGCCGAAGTCCTTGTTGCCGATGATGTGCAGGCGGTCGCCCTCGCCGAAGAGCTTCTTGGAGTCCTTGAGCTTGGTCATGTCGTAGGCGTTGTACGCCCAGTGGGGCGTCCACAGCAGGACCGCGACCGGCTCCTTCTTGGCATACGCGCGCTTCAGCTCGGCCAGCATGCCCGGCGTGGAGCTGTCGACGACCTCGTACTCCTTGTCCAGGCCGTAGCCGGGAAGGACGTTCTCCTTGAGGTTCTTCATCGTGGCGGTGCCCGCCTCGATGCCGACGATCCGGCCCTTGAACGTGTCGCCCTTGCCCTTGAGGTCCTCCAGGGACTTCACGTCCTTGACGTAGGACGGGACGGCGACCTCGATGGAGGTGGGTCCGTACCAGGAGCCGACGTCGGTCAGCTTGTCCTTGTACTTGTCCCAGTAGTTCTTCTGCGTGTACGGCAGCCAGCCGTCGAGCTGGACGTCGACGTCACCGCCGGCGAGGGCCGCGTACATCGGACCGACCTCGAACTGCTTGAGGTTGATCTTGTAGCCGCGCTCCTCCAGGACGTTCTTCCACAGGTGCGTGGCGGCGATGTCCTCTTCCCAGGGGAACCAGCCCATCTCGACGGCACGCTCGCGCTCGTCCTTGCCGTCGGCGTTCTTGGCGGCCTTGGCGACCGGGGCGAGCTTGTCGACCAGGCCCGGGTTGTCCTTGAGCCAGGTGCGGACAGCGTCCTGCTCCTTGCCCTTGCCGGACTTCTGGATCTGCGCCTCCAGGCTGGTGAGCTGCTTCTCGTCCAGCTTGAAGTCCTTGATCCACTTGGCGACCTCGGGGTTCTTCTTCGAGAAGTCCTTCGAGGCCAGCGTGTGGACGCCGTCGCCCTTGCCCCAGGCACCCTTGGTGTCCTTGAGCTTCTTCAGCTCGAAGTCGTTGTACGCCCAGTGCGGCGACCACAGCGGGACGACGATCGGCTCCTGCTTGGCGTAGGCGCGCTTCAGCTCGGCCAGCATGCCGGGAGTCGAGCCCTCGACGAGCTTGTACTCCTTGTCGATGCCGTACGCCGGCATGACCTTGCTCTTCAGCAGGCCCATCTCGCCGGCGCTCGGCTCGATGCCGACGATCTTGCCGCCGAACTGGTCGGCCTTGCCCTTGAGGTCGTCGAGGGTGTTGATGTCCTTCATGTACGCCGGGACGGTCAGCTCCAGGGAGGTCGGGCTGTACCAGGCGCCCATGTCCTCCAGCTTGTCCTTGTACTTGGCCCAGTACGTGGCGTGCGTGGTGGGCAGCCAGGCGTCGGTGTTGAGGTCGATCTGACCCGTGGACTGACCGGTGTAGAGCGCGCCCGCCTCGTACTGCTTGGCGTCGACGGTGAAGCCGCGCTGCTCCAGGATCTCCTTCCAGAGGAAGGTGGAGGCGATGCCCTCGTCCCACGGGATGTAGCCCATGGAGATCTTCTTGCCCTTGCCGATCTGCGACGGGTCGGAGGCCGTGTCGGCCTTCTTGCCGCCGAACAGGCTCATGCTGCCCGCGACGAGCGCGAGGACGACGATGCCGGCGACGGCCACGACGGGCTGCGGACGGTACGACCAGATCTTGGCGCTGCCGGTCATCATGGCGCGGGCCTTGGCCAGGGCGCGGCGGCCCAGCGGGGAGACGGCGGTGCCGAGCGCGCTGGTCATGCGGTCCAGGTACATCGCCAGGATGACGATGGAGATGCCCGCCTCGAAGCCGAGGCCGATGTCGACGTTGCCGATCGCGCGGTAGACCGCGCCACCGAGACCGCCGGCGCCGACCATGCCCGCGATGACGACCATGGACAGGCAGAGCATGATCTTCTGGTTGATGCCCGCCATGATGGTGGGCAGGGCCAGCGGCAGCTGGATGCGCTTGAGGATGTTGCCCGGCTTGGTGCCGAACGCCTGCGCCGCCTCGACGAGTTCACCGTCGACCTGCCGGATGCCCAGCTCGGTCATGCGTACGCCCGGGGGCAGCGAGAAGATGATCGTGGCGATGATGCCGGGGACCGGGCCGACGCCGAAGAAGAGGACGCCGGGGATCAGGTAGACCATGGCGGGCATGGTCTGCATGAAGTCCATGACGGGCCGGACCACGGCGCTGACCTTGTCGGAGCGCGCCGCCCAGATGCCCAGCGGGATCGAGATGATCATCGTGATGATCGTCGCGACGAGCACGAGCGAGAGGGTCGACATGGCGTCGTCCCACAGCTCGATGGAGTCGATCAGCGCGAAGCCGACGAAGGAGGCCACGCCGGCGGTCAGGCCGCGCAGCCAGAACGCGATCACGGCGAGGATGCCGGCCATGAGCAGCGCGTTCGGGGCGCCGAGGACGGCGTAGATGCCCTCCTGCATGCCGCCGATGACGGTGGAGATGAAGTCGAAGAGCCAGTTGACGTTGGCCATGAGCCAGTCGACGGCGGAGTCGACCCACTGGCCGAGGGGGAGCCTAGGCACCTGCGGACACCTTCTTCACGTTCTCGGCGTCCTCGTCGGCCACTGCGGGCTTTTCGTCCTGTACGGGCAGGGGCTGGGCCGGTTCCATCGGCTCGCCGAGCACGGCCAGCAGCCGGGAGCGCGGGACGACGCCGATCAGGGAGCCCTTCGCGTCGGTCACGGCGACGGGCACACCGCTCGTCGAGCACGGCGTGAACAGCTCGATGATCGGGGTGTCCGCGCCGACCTTCGCCGGGGCCGCGGCCAGCACGTCCTGGGGGGTGCGCAGTTCCTTGCCCGCGTCGTCCCGGGTGCCGATCGCGGTGTGCGGCTCGGCCATGATGGCGCCGGCCGTCAGCACGCGGGAGCGGTCGACGTCCTGGGTGAAGGAGGCGACGTACTCGTTGGCGGGAGTGACGAGGATGTCCTCGGCGGTGCCGAGCTGGACGATACGGCCGTCCCGCATCACGGCGATGTTGTCGCCGAGGCGCATGGCCTCGTTGAGGTCGTGGGTGATGAAGACGATGGTCTTCTTCAGGGTCTTCTGGAGCGTGAGCAGCTGGTCCTGCATGTCGCGGCGGATCAGCGGGTCGAGCGCCGAGAAGGACTCGTCCATCAGGAGCAGGTCGGCGTCGGTGGCGAGCGCCCGGGCCAGGCCCACGCGCTGCTGCATGCCGCCGGACAGCTCGTCGGGCCAGGACTTCTCCCAGCCCTTGAGGCCCGCCATCTCCAGGGCTTCGAGGGCGCGCTTCTCGCGCTCGGCGCGCGGGACGCCCTGCACTTCGAGGCCGTAGGCGGCGTTCTCCAGCACGCTGCGGTGCGGGAAGAGCGCGAAGTGCTGGAAGACCATGGAGATCTTCTTGGCGCGCACGTCGCGCAGTTCCTTGTCGGACAGGGCGGTGACGTCCTGGCCGTCGAACAGGACGCGGCCGGAGGTCGGTTCCAGCAGTCCGTTGAGCATGCGCAGCAGCGTGGACTTGCCGGAGCCGGAGAGGCCCATCACGACGAAGATCTGGCCGGGCTCGACGCTGAACGAGGCGTCGATCACCGCGGCGGTCGTCCCGTCGGCGCGCAGTTCCTCGCGGTCCGCACCGCCTTCGAGCTTGCGGACCGCCTCGCTGGGTCGTCTGCCGAACACCTTGTACAGGTTTTCGGCCTGAAGCCTGGACACATACACCTCACGCGTTGAACCGAAGACGACCCGGCACCCCCGTGGACGGGTCGTGGAGCGGCGCGGATTCGGCCCGCTTCACCCGTCCGGAAGCCCCACTCCCTAGATGCACTCGGCATCAAGAAGTTGAACTTCGGACGAGGTCCGCTCCGACTGCGCTGCTTCCCGGGGTGACACGAGACAAACGAAAGGTGATCCAGTTCACTTCGAAGGTGACGTTCGGCCCGGTTTTGTCCTCTTTTCCGCCGGGCACGGGACGGCCCCCTCCGTTCGCCCGGCCGGTGTCAGTGCCGTACGGCATCATCGGGAAGGTGACCCGACGCCTGATGCTCCTCGACACCGCCTCCCTCTACTACCGGGCCTACTTCGGGGTCCCGGACTCGGTCCGCGCCCCCGACGGCACCCCCGTCAACGCGGTGCGCGGCCTGCTCGACTTCATCGCCCGCCTGGTGCAGGACCACCGCCCGGACGACCTGGTGGCCTGCTGGGACAACGACTGGCGCCCCCAGTGGCGCGTCGACCTCATCCCCTCCTACAAGGCGCACCGCGTCGCCGAGGAGATCGAGGGCGCCCCGGACGCCGAGGAGACCCCGGACACGCTCTCGCCGCAGGTCCCGGTGATCGAGGAGGTGCTGGCCGCGCTCGGCATCGCCCGGATCGGCGCCGACGGGTACGAGGCGGACGACGTGATCGGCACCCTGACCGCCCGCGCGACGGGCCCGGTCGACGTCGTCACCGGCGACCGCGACCTCTTCCAGCTCGTCGACGACGCCCTCGAGCGCCGCATCCTCTACCCGATCAAGGGAGTGGGCACGCTCCAGGTCACCGACGAGGCGTGGCTCCGCGAGCGGTACGGGGTGGACGGCCCCGGCTACGTGGACCTGGCGCTGCTGCGCGGCGACCCGAGCGACGGCCTGCCGGGCGTGCCCGGCATCGGCGAGAAGACCGCCGCCAAGCTCCTCGACGCGTACGGCAACCTGGCCGGGATCATGGCCGCCGTCGACGACCCCGCCGCCAAGCTCACCCCCTCGCAGCGCAAGAAGCTGGACGAGGCCCGGCCGTACATCGCGGTCGCGCCCAAGGTCGTGCGGGTCGCGGACGACGTCCCCGTGCCCGACTTCGACGCCGCGCTGCCGCACGCGCCGCGCGATCCGGCGGCGCTGGAGGCGCTGGCCGGGAAGTGGGGCTTGGGCGGATCTTTGCAGCGCCTGCTCTCGGTGCTCGAAGGGTGAGCTGTTAGCTTAGGTATACCTAAGTACCTGAGTCACAGTTTGGGGAGAGCACCGTGGCAGAACGACCGGCCCGCAAGGCACCGCGCGCCCACGAGGCCGAGGTGGTGCGCACCGAGCGGATCACCCCGCACATGGTGCGCGTCGTCCTGGGCGGCGAGGCCCTCGCGGGCCTGGCCGCCGACGAGTTCACCGACCACTACGTCAAGGTGCTCTTCCCGGCGCCCGGGGTGACTTACCCGGAGCCCTTCGACATGGCCCGCATCCGCGAGGAGTTCCCGGCCGAGCAGTGGCCGGCGAACCGCACCTACACGATCCGCAGCTGGGACGCCGAGGCGTGCGAGCTGGCGATCGACTTCGTGGTGCACGGCGACGAGGGCCTGGCCGGTCCGTGGGCGGCCCGCGCCCAGGTCGGCGAGACGGTCCGCTTCCTGGGGCCGGGTGGCGGGTACGCCCCGGACGCCGCCGCCGACTGGCACCTCCTCGTCGGCGACGAGAGCGCCCTGCCCGCCATCGCCGCCGCGCTGGAGCGGATGCCGGAGGGTGCGGTCGTGCACGCCTTCGTGGAGGTCCCGGACGCGGCCGAGGAGCAGAAGATCGAGTCCCCGGCGGGCGTCGAGGTGACCTGGCTGCACCGGGGCTCCGCGCCGGTCGGCGAGCAACTGGTCGCCGCTGTGCGCGACTTGGACTTCCCCGCCGGTGACGTGCACGCGTTCGTGCACGGCGAGGCGGGCTTCGTGAAGGAGCTGCGGCGGCTGCTGCGGGTCGAGCGGGAGATCCCCCGTGAGCGGCTCTCCATCTCGGGCTACTGGCGCCTCGGTCAGGACGACGACGCGTGGCGTGCGGTGAAGAGGGAGTGGAACGAGCAGGTGGAGCGGGAGACGGAGCCGGCTTCGGCCTGAGCGGTCACGCTGCGCGGGAGGGGGCCGGACCCTGGGCCTGGGACCGGCCCCCTCCCCTCCCCTCTCCCCTAGCCCCCTTGAGGGCGCCCCCTCGCCCCCTCGGGCGGCGGGGCCGCCCCCTCCCCCCTCTCTTCCCCAGCCCCCTTGGGCGGCGGGGCCGCCCCCCGGGGGCGGGACGGGCGGGCAAGGGGGCGGCCCCTCTCGCTCCGGTCCCGCCCCGGTACCGCCCCTGCCCGCACCTTGCACGCCGGGTGCGCGCAGCCCCAGGGCCCTCGGGGCGCCTCCCCGGGCCGGGCACGTGAAGCACCGGCCCGCCGGGCCAAGAGGTCCCCAGCCCCGCCCCTTCACCTAAACCCGCGGGGCAAGAGGGGACCGGTTCCCGTGCAAGCGCGTCGTGGCTGGCCGCGCAGTTCCCCGCGCCCCTGAAGGGGCGCCCCGCGCGGCGGAGCCGCACAGGGGCACGGGCCCGTGCCCCTAAGCCCCCTCCCCCCTGCCATAAATGCGGCCCGTCTCCTCCGCCTGCGCGATCCTCCGCAGCGAGCCGAACATCGCGTCGCCCAGCATCATCCCGACCACCACCCCCTCCAGCACGTCGTCCCGCGCCCCCAGCCCCCGGACGTACGACAGGTCCGCCTCCGCCACCTTCTCCGCCGCCTCCGCATACGCGTCGAGCGCCACCGCGAAGTCCTCGTGGCCCAGGCGTTCCGCCTCCGTCAGCGTGCGGGCGAGGGCGTCGCCGTCGGGGTGGCCGGGCGGCACGTGCCAGCCCCGGCGTTCGCCCAGGGCGGCCACCGACTCGCGGGCCGCGTCCGAGGGTTCGCCGCTGCCGACCAGGCTCGGCGCAGCCACCGTCCCGGCGACCTCGCCCATCAGCTTGAACACCGGCTGCGACGTGTCGTCCACCACCGCGAGGATCTCCCCGATCCGGGCCAGCGACAGGCCCCCCACGCCCAGCATCGCGCGGATCAGGCGCAGTCGCCGCTCGTGCCCGTCCCCGTACGACGCCTGGTTGGGGCTGGTCAACTCCCCCGCCGGGAGCAGCCCTTCACGTACGTAGAACTTGATCGTGGGGACCGAAACCCCGGTCCTGCGGCTCAACTCGCCTATGCGCACTGCCTGTTCACCTTTCGCTCCGAGGAAGGTCCTTGCCAACTCCCGCCCAGACATGGATAGTTTAGCTATCCGATAGTGGTTAGTGCCACTATCCATTCCTTGTTGGGGGTTTCCCATGCCTGCCGTCTGGCGTACCTGGCACCGTCCTCTGGTGGTCTTCTCGCTCCTGATGATCGCCTCCACCGTATTAACCGGCATCGGGCTGGTGGTCGACGACCGGACGGTCGTCGGATCGCCGGTCTGGTTCAAGCCGTTCAAGTTCTCCGTGTCGTTCGCCGCGTACGGGCTCTCGCTCGCCTGGATGCTGTCGCTGCTGCCGAAGGGCCGGGCGGCCACGGTCGGCAAGTGGGCCGGGAACGTCGTGGCCGCGGCCAGCGTCGGCGAGATGGTTCTCATAGCGGGCCAGGCCGCGCGGGGCAGGCGCAGCCACTTCAACATCGAAACCTCCCTGGACGCCTCGGTGTTCGCCGCGATGGGCCTCACCGTGGTGGTGCTCTGGCTGGGGAGCCTGGTGATAGCCGTACTCCTGCTGCGCGCCAGGATCCTGGAGCGTGCGACCTCGCTCGCCGTGAAGGCCGGCGCCGTGCTCGCCCTCGCCGGCACCGGGCTCGGCTTCCTGATGACGCAGCCCACCGCCGCCCAGCTCAAGGCCGGGATCACCGACACCGTCGGCGCACACGGGGTGGGCGTCGCCGACGGCGGTCCCGCCATGCCGGTGACCGGCTGGGCCACCACCGGCGGCGACCTGCGCATACCGCACTTCGTCGGCATGCACTCGCTGCAACTCCTGCCGCTGCTGGCCCTGTTGCTGCTCGCCCTGGCCCCGCACGTCGCCCGCCTCGCCGACCCGGTGGTCCGGCTGCGGCTGACCGCCGTCGCCGCCGCCTCGTACGCCGCACTCCTGGGCCTGGTCACCTGGCAGGCCCTGCGCGGGCAGGCCCTCGTCCGCCCGGACGGCGTGACGCTCGTCGCCGCCGATGTGCTGGTGGCCGCGACGGCCGTGGGCGTGGTGCTCGCCCTGCGCGCCCGGACCGTACGGCAGCAGCAGCCCGGACAGTACGACAAGGAGCTGGCGGCATGACCGGCTTCCTCTTCGACCTGAGCTTCTGCCTGGCCGCCCCCTTCTGGCTGCTGATGGTCCTCGCACCGCGCTGGGCGTGGACCGTGCGGATCGCGAGGTCGCCGTACACCGTGCTGCCGGTCCTCGCCGTGTACCTGGGCATGGCGATCCCGGTCTTCCCCGAGCTGTGGGCGACGGTCAGCAGCCCCAGCCTCGACGGATTCCGGGAGCTGATGGTCCTGGCGAACGGCGCCGGGGCGATCTGGGCGCAGGTCATCGCCTGGGACCTGCTGATCGGGCAGTGGATGTTCCTGGAAGCCCGGCGGATGGGGCTGCACCCGCTGGTGACGGGGCCGTTGCTGGTCTTCACGGTCCTGCTGTCACCGCTGGGGGTGCTCGTCCTCCTCGCCGTCCGGGCGGTGCACGCGGCCCGCACGGCCAAGGAGCGGCCGGATCCGGTCCTTACCACCGCCTAGGGCCGCTCCGGCGGGGCAGACGGAAAAAACATCCGGGCGTCGACACCAATCCGCAGATCCCCCGTCTCCGAATGTCCGGTGGGACCGTGGGGAGCCGACCGCCCGCCCCGCCGCCAGCGAAGGAAACCCGCGTGAAAGAAGCCGTCCACGTCCAAGGGGCGCCCGCGCCCGGGCCCGACGGCCTCCAGGAGCTCATCGGCCGGGTGGCCAGGGGCGACCAGGAGGCCTTCGGCCGGGTGTACGACCTGGTCAGCGGGCCCGTGCTGGGACTGGTCCGCAGCGTGCTGCGCGACCCGGCGCAGTCCGAGGAGGTCGCCCAGGAGGTGCTGGTCGAGGTGTGGCGCACCGCCGCCCGCTACCAGCCCGCCCGGGGCAGCGGCATGACCTGGGTGCTCACCCTGGCGCACCGCCGCGCCGTCGACCGGGTGCGCTCCGCGCAGGCCTCCGCCGACCGCGAGCAGAAGGCCGCACTGCTGGACCGCACGCCCGCGTACGACGAGGTCAGCGAGCAGGTCGAGGCGCGGCTGGAGCGCGAGCAGGTACGCCGCTGTCTGCGCACCCTCACCGAGCTGCAACGCCAGTCGGTGACCCTCGCGTACTACCGCGGCCTCGCCTACCGCGAGGTCGCCGAACTCCTCTCCGTGCCTCTGGGGACGGTCAAGACCCGTATGCGCGACGGACTGATCCGGCTGCGCGACTGCCTGGGAGTGGGCGCATGAGCACCGCCGAACTGCACACACTGACCGGGGCGTACGCACTGCACGCGCTCCCCGACGACGAACGCCTCGCCTTCGAACGCCACCTCGCCGACTGCCCCTCCTGCGCCCAGGAGGTGGCCGAACTCGCCTCCACCGCCGCCCGGTTGGGGCGTGCGATGACCGAGACCCCGCCGGAGCGGATGAAGGCGGAGGTGCTGCGCCGCATCACCACCGAACGCCAGGAAGGCCCTCTGACGGTACGTCAGGGGCGGGTGCGGGGCAGGTACGGGCGGGCCGCGACCCGCTTCGCCCTCGCCGCCTGCCTGGCCGCCGCGGCCGCCTTCGGCGGGATCGCCGTCTGGCAGCACCAAGTGGCCCGGGACGCCCAGCAGCAGGCACAGGCCGCCCAGCAGCAGAGCCAGGCCCTGGCCGCCGTGCTCGCCGCACCCGACGCGAAGGCCGCCACCGGCAAGGTCGGGGCCGGGGCCTCGGCGACCGTGGTCGTCTCGCGGAGCCGCGACCAGGCCGCGTTCGTGGCCTCCAACATGCCCGCTCCCCCGGCGGGCAAGGTCTACCAGATCTGGTTCAACGACGCCGGAACGATGCGCTCGGCCGGCCTGATGGACCCGGCGGCCTCCACCGGCGCCGTCCTGCTCAACGGCCCCGTCGGCAAGGCCTCCGGCATGGGCATCACCGTCGAGCCGTCCGGCGGCTCCCCCGCACCCACCTCCGACCCCGTCGCCCTCATGGAGTTCCCCGCATGACCCGCACCACCGTTGCCCGGACCACCGCTGACGGCCCCCGTCCCCGCATCGCCGTCGCCCTGTTCACCTCCGACCTGCGCGTCCACGACCAGCCCGTGCTGCGGGCGGCCCTGCGCGCGGCGGACGAGGTGGTTCCGTTGTTCGTCCTGGACGACGGGGTACGGCGGACCGGCTTCACCGCACCCAACCGGCGGGCCTTCCTCGCCGACTGCCTGACCGACCTCGACGCCGCCCTGCGCGAGCGCGGGGGACGCCTGGTGATCCGTACCGGAGAAGTCGTCGACGAGGTCGCCCGGCTGGTCGCCGAGACGGGCGCGGTCGCCGTGCACGTGGCGGGCGGGGTCAGCGGATACGCGCAGGCCCGCGAGGAGCGGCTGCGCAAGGCGCTCGCCGGGCAGCGGTGCGAGCTGGCCGTGCACGACGCGGTGGTCACGGTCGTGCCGCCCGGGGCGGAGGTCCCGTCCGGTGCCGGACGGGACCACTTCGCCGTGTTCACCCCGTATCACCGCAGGTGGGAGGCGGCCGAGCCGCGTACGGTGCTGGCGGCGCCACGGGTGGTGCGGGTGCCGGAGTGGGTGGCGGGCGACCCGCCGCCCGCGCGCGACGCGGTCGCGGACACCTCGCCGGGGCTGGTCCGGGGCGGCGAGAAGGCAGCCCGCAAGCGGCTCTCGGCGTGGCTGGCCGACGGGATCTCCGCGTACGAGGACCGCCACGACGACCTGCCGGGCGACGCCACTTCCCGCCTCTCGCCGTTCCTGCACTTCGGCGCGCTGTCGCCGGTGGAGACGGTGCACCGGGCGCGGCAGAAGGGGGACGCGGGTGCGGAGGCGTTCGTACGGCAGCTGGCCTGGCGGGACTTCCACCACCAGGTGCTCGCCGCGCGCCCGGCCGCCGCCTGGGACGACTACCGGGACCGGCACGACCGTTGGCGCACCAACACCAAGGAGATCGAGGCCTGGAAGGCGGGCCTGACCGGCTATCCGGTCGTCGACGCGGCGATGCGGCAGCTCGCGCACGAGGGGTGGATGCACAACCGGGGGCGGCTGCTGGTCGCCAGCTTCCTGACGAAGACGCTGTACGTGGACTGGCGGGTCGGCGCCCGCCACTTCCTGTCGCTGCTGGTCGACGGGGACCTGGCGAACAACCAGCTCAACTGGCAGTGGGCGGCGGGGACGGGGACGGACACCCGGCCCAACCGCGTCCTCAACCCCCTCGCACAGGCCAAACGCTTCGATCCGCACGGGGACTACGTCCGGCGGTGGGTGCCGGAGCTTGCCGCGCTTCAGGGCTCGGCGGTCCACCAGCCGTGGCGCCTGGAGGGCGCGGACCGTGCGGCTCTCGACTACCCGGCCCCGATCGTGGACCTCGCAGAGGCCCGCACCCGCTTCGACTCCGCCCGGGGCTGAAGGCTGGGGGGCGCGGGGTTCCGTGCGGGTCCGTTGTGGCTGGTCGCGCAGTTCCCCGCGCCCCTGATGGCATGCCCTGCGGGCAGCCATCCCCTACCTCGACGCGTCCCGAAGGGGCACCGGACACCTCCCGCCCCGCACCTCGCGCAGCTCGAAGTGCCACAGCTCATTCGCGTAAATCTGGCACAGCCCGTACCGCGCCCCCTCCCTGATCAGCCACCGGTCCGCATCCGCCGCCCCGATGTCGATCGCCCGCCCCGTCACATGCTTCGACCCGTCCGGCGTCTCCACGAACTTCCGCGCCTCCGCCAGGCTCCCGTACTTCTCCACCCCCTCGTCCAGCAGCCGCTGCTGATGCCCCCTGCTCCGCCACCCCGACGTGACGAAGAGGTCCACCCCGTCCTGCTTCGCGTTCCTCGCGGCCGCCTGCACCGCCTTCAGCAGCGCCGGGTCCAGGCGGCCCAGCGCCGAGTGGCCGGTGTCGAAGGGGGTGAGCCGGCGGGCCGAGGGTATGGACCCGTCGCCCGCGTCCGCCGCGCCGTCGCCGTTGGGCGCCCCGGGTTTCGCCGGCGGGACCGCGGGCGGTGCGGCCTTCGCCGGCGGGGCCACCCCCACGTCCGGCGCCTCCCGCGTGGTGAGCGCCACCGCCCCGGTCACTCCCAGGGCTGCCACCAGGGCCAGTACCCCCGCCGCCGCCCAGCCCGTCCCCCGCCGGTCGCTGTCCCGCATGCTGTCTCCTCGGTGAAGCCGTCGTCGTGTGCCTCCACTCCAGTCGTGACCGTGTTGCCGGGGCGTTTCGATTTCCCGATACGTTTTCGATAGGCCCGGCGTCGTTGAATGGGCCGCAATGCGCACACCGAGGAAAGGCCGCCGATGCGGGTGCTGATTGTCGAGGACGAGCCGTATCTCGCGGAGGCGGTGCAGGCGGGGCTGCGCCTGGAGGCCATCGCCTCCGACATCGCGGGCGACGGCGACACCGCCCTGGAGCGGCTCGACGTGCACACGTACGACGTGGTCGTCCTGGACCGCGACATCCCCGGCACGCACGGCGACGACGTGTGCCGCACGATCGTGGCGCGGGGGCTCGGCTGCCGGGTGCTGATGCTGACAGCGGCGGCGCACCTGGACGAGAAGGTCACCGGGTTCGAGCTGGGCGCGGACGACTACCTCACCAAGCCCTTCGACCTGAAGGAGCTCGTCGTACGGCTGCGCTCGCTGGCCCGCCGCCCCAAGGAGAGCACGCCGCCGGTGCTGGAGGCCGGGGATCTGCGGCTGGACCCGTTCCGCCGGGAGGTGTTCCGGGCGGGCCGCTACCTCTCCCTCACCCGCAAGCAGTTCGCCGTGCTGGAGGTGCTGATGGCGGCCCGTGGCGGGGTGGTCAGCGCCGAAACCCTCCTGGAGAAGGCGTGGGACGAGAACGCCGACCCCTTCACCAACGCCGTACGCATCACCATCTCGACCCTGCGCAAACGGCTCGGCCCGCCCTGGGTCATCCACACGGTGCCGGGCGTGGGCTACCGGCTCGGCGAGGGGACGGACACGGGAGCGTGAGCGACCCCGCTCACCTCTTCGGCACCCACGGGAAGAACCCGTTGGTCCGCGCCGCATACTCCGCGAACCCCGGCCGCTTCGCCATGCTCCGCTCCAGCAGCCGCTTCCCGCTCCCCCAGATCAGCAGGTAGCTCATCACCAGCGGCCCGACGACGGTCAGCCCCGCCACTCCCCAACTCCCGCACGCGACAAGGAAGATGCCCCACCACACGCAGAAGTCGCCGAAGTAGTTGGGGTGCCGGGTGAGGGACCACAGACCCCGGTCCATGATCTTCCCCTTGTTCGCGGGGTCGGCCTTGAAGCGGGACATCTGCCGGTCGCCGACCGCCTCGAAGAACAGCCCCACGGCCCACAGCGCACACCCGGCCCAGCCGACCCACCCGACACTTCCGGGTACGTACATCCCGGCCTGCACCGGCAGCGACACCAGCCACACCAGCGCCCCCTGGAGCAGGTACACCATCCGGAACGCGTACAGGTTCCGCCGCCCCTCGGGGGCCTTGGCGAGCAGGTTCTCGTAGCGCGGGTCCTCGCCGTGCCCGCGCCCGCGCCACGCGATGTGGGCCGCCAGCCGCAGCCCCCACACGCAGGTCAGGGCGAGGACCAGCAGCCGCCGCCCGTCGTCGCCGACGGAGGGGCCGGACACGACGTACGAGACGACCGCGACCGCCGCGAACCCGATGCCCCACGCCGCGTCGACCACCCGGTGCATACCGACCCGTACGGCGACCGCGAAGGTCACCAGCATCACGGCGAGCGCCGCACCGGCCGCCCAGCCGAGTCCCGCCGCCCAGTCGCCCCACGGAAAGCCGTTCATCCGTACTGCTCCTCCTCACCGGTCCAGCCGATTCCGCTGCGTCCGCCCTCGTCCGGCCGCACGGCCAGCACCTGGTCCACGCCCATCCGCCCCTCGGCGAACGCCAGCGCACCCCCGACCAGGTACAGCCGCCACACCCGGGCGACCTCCTCGCCGACCAGCGCGACGAAGTCCGCCCAGCGGTCCTCCAGGGTGTCGTGCCACGCCCCGACAGTGCGGACGTAGTGCTCGCGCAGCGACTGCACGTGCCGCACCTCCAGGCCCGCCCCCTCCAGGAGGGTCACGGTCTCGCCGAGGGGCCGCATGTGCATGTCGGGTGCGATGTACGACTCGATGAACGCACCGCCGCCGGGCGCGACCCGTCCGCGCGACATCTGCTGCACGAGCAGCCTGCCGCGCGGGCGCAGCATGGCGTGCAACTGCCGGGCGAATCCGGGGTATTCGGCGTCACCGACGTGCTCGCCCATCTCCACGGTCGCCACCGCGTCGTACGTCCCCCGCCCGCCGGCGAGGTCCCGGTAGTGGCGGCACTGCACGTCCACCCGGTCGCCGAGGCCGCGCACGGCCACCTGTTCGCGTACGTACGCGGCCTGTTCGGCGGCGAGGGTGACGGCGGTGACGTGCGCCCCGTACTCCTCGGCGGCGTACAGCGTCAGCGATCCCCACCCGCACCCGACGTCCAACAGGCGCGCTCCGGAACCGAGTCGGAGCTTGCGGCAGATCAGCTCCAGCTTGTCGCGCTGGGCGTCGGCGGGCCCGTAGCCGTCCTTGTCGCTGGTCCAGTAGCCGCAGGAGTACGCCATCGTCTCGTCGAGGAGCAGCGTGTAGAAGGCGTTGGAGAGGTCGTAGTGGTGGCTGATGGCGGCCCGGTCGCGGCTCCTGCTGTGCAGGGTGCCGCCGAGCCTGGCCTCGGAGCGGGGTACGGGCGGCCGGGGTCCGACCGCGCCGACCCGCAGTGCGGTACGGGCGGCCCGCGCCCGGTCCTGGACGCTCAGCCTCGGCGGCCGCAGCCGCTGGGCGCGGAACGCCTCCCAGATCCGGCCGAGGCCGTCCGCGAGGTCGCCGTCGACGTCGAGGGCGCCGGTGACGTAGGCGCGGGCGAGCCCGAGTTCGCCGGGCTGCCACAGCAGGTGGCGCAGCGCCCGCCGGGACCTGAGCACGATCACCGGACCGTCCCCTTCCGGTCCTGCCTCGCTGCCGTCCCAGGCGCGCAGCCGCAGCGGGAGCGGCCCGCCGAGCAGGCGCTGTGCCTCGTCGGCGAGCCGTCCCGCGACTCCGGTGCCGTTCATCGGGTGTCCTTCCTGGTGAGCTGCAACTGCCGTACGTCCAAATAGCCGGACCGGAATCCGGCCTCCGAGTAGGCGAGGTAGAAGGACCACATGCGGCGGAACGTGGCGTCGAAGCCGAGGTCCTCCACCTCGTCCGCGCGGGCCTCGAAGCGGGCCCGCCACAGCCGCAGCGTCTCCGCGTAGTGCACCCCGAAGCCGTCGTTGCGGGTGACCTTGAGCCCGGTGTGCGCGGCGGTGGTGCGTTCGACGGCCTCCACCGAGGGGATGAGGCCGCCGGGGAAGACGTACTTCTGGATCCAGGTGTACGTCGTGCTGCTGGCCCGCAGCCGGTCGTCGGGCATGGTGATCGCCTGGAGCGCGATCTTCCCGCCGGGGGCGAGGCGTTGCTCCAGGGTGGCGAAGTAGGCGGGCCAGAACTCCTCGCCGACGGCCTCGATCATCTCGACGCTGACGACGGCGTCGTAGGTGCCCTCGACCTTGCGGTAGTCGCGCAGCAGGACGGTGACCCGGTCGGCGTACCCGGCGTCCGCGATGCGCCGCATCGCCAGCTCGCGCTGCTCGACGGAGAGCGTGACGGTGGTGACGCGGGCGCCGCGCGCGGCGGCCCGGATCGCCAGCTCGCCCCATCCGGTGCCGATTTCGAGCACCTCGCTGCCTTCCTTCACCTCGGCGAGGTCGAGGAGTCGGTCGATCTTGCGGTGCTGGGCCGCGGGCAGCAGTTCGTGGGTGGCGGGGAAGCCGCGGAAGACGGCGGAGGAGTAGGTGAGGGTGTCGTCGAGGAAGAGGGAGAAGAGGTCGTTGGACAGGTCGTAGTGGTGGCTGATGTTGTCGCGGGTGTTCTCGACGGTGTTGCGGCGGGTGTGCGGCTGCTTCAACGCCCAGACGCCGCGCAGCCGTTGGAGGGCGGGCGGCACCAGGGTGGCAGCGTTGTCGGCGAGCACGGTGAGGACGCCGACCAGGTCCTCCGCCGTCCACTCCCCCGCCATGTACGACTCGCCGAAGCCGATCAGGCCGCCCGCGCCGATGCGCCGGTACAGGGCGGCCGGGTCGTACACCCGCATGACGGGCCCGCCGGTGCCCAGCGGCCTTCCGCCCCGGAACTTCACCGTCAGCGGCAGCCCGGCCAGCGCGTGCCGCACGATGCCCCGGGCGACGGCGGTACGGGCGGCGGACGCCTTGGGCAGCCGGGCCACGTCGGGCCAGCGCTCGGCGTCCACGGGGACGGCCACCGTAGGGAGTGCGGCGGCCCCGGCGGGGTGCGACAACGGGGACGACGGGGATGACGGGGACACAGACACGCTCATTCGACACCCTCCTGGGGTTGATGACGGGGACGGGGCCGCACCGGCAGCCCGCGCAGGAACAGCCGGATGCCGTGCACTCGGATCGCGGCGGACACCGCGAGTGTGGACAGGGGGTGCCGGACTGCCGTACGCAGCAGCGCACGTGGCGTGGCGGCCCTGCGGACGCCGGTCACGGTGGCGGTGAAGGGACGGCCGCCGTCGCGCTCCAACTGGACGCTCACCTGGAGCCGTTCCCCGGGCTCGGGCAGCCGCATCCGGTAGCGGCCGTCGACGGGGAAGAACGGCGAGACGTAGAACTCCTTGTCCACGCCGGTAAGTTGACCGTCATCCGGGCCGGTCTGCAACAGGTAGCAGTGGCGTTCGCCGTACGTGTTGTGGACCTCGGCGACCACGCAGCGCAAGGTGCCGTCGGGGCCGTGGCACCAGTACAGGGTGAGCGGGTTGAAGACGTACCCGAGGACGCGGGCGTGCGCGAGCATCGTGACCCGCCCGCCCTCCAGATCGATGCCGCGCGCGGCGAGGAAGGCCTCCAGGCCGGCGCGGACGGTGGGCGCGGTGCCGCCGAAGTGGTCACGTGCGTCGAAGCGGGCCAACGGCCGCATGGCGCGCGGGAGTTCGGGGGTCGCGTCCACGTCGACGTACCACAGGTACGTCCGGTGGCGGACGGTGTGGCGCAGGGGTGCGGTGCGGGCGTGGGCGACGGTGCACAGGTAGAGGGCGGGGGTCGTTCCGGTACGCCGGGTGCGGGCTTCGGCTGCGGTACGTATCACCAGTCCACCCCCAGCGCGGCGGCCGCCTCGACGCCGGAGCGGCAGCCGTCCTCGTGGAAGCCCCAGCCGTGGTAGGCCCCGGCGTAGGCGGTGACGGAGGTGTTCAGGGCGGGCAGTCCGGCCTGGGCGGCGACGGACTCGGGCGTGTAGACGGGGTGTTCGTAGACCATGCGGGCCACGACCCGCTCTTGGTCGACGATGTCCTCGCCGCCGAGCGTGACGACGTACCGCTCGGGGGAATCGAGGCGCTGGAGGCGGTTCATGTCGTAGCTGACGCGGACCCGTTCGGAGCCCGAACTGCACGAGGGCATCAGGTAGTTCCAGGAGGCGCGGGCGCGGGGGCTGCGCGGCAGGACGCGGGTGTCGGTGTGCAGCAGGGTCGGGTTGCGGGAGTAGCGGAAGGCGCCCAGCACCCGCCGCTCGGCCTCGCTCGCGTCGGCGAGGAGCCGCAGCGCCTGGTCGGGGTGGACGGCGACGACGACCCGGTCGTACGGGAGGGTGGTGCCGTCCTCGCCGGTGATCTCGACGCCGTCGGCGTGCCGGCGCAGGGACCGCACGGGGGTGGCGGTGTGCACGGCGTGGAGCTGCTTGGCGGCCCGCTCGACGTACTCCCGCGACCCGCCGACGACGGTCCGCCAGGCGGGCGAACCGCCGACGGACAGCATCCCGTGGTGGGCGAGGAAGCGGAACAGGTACCGGGCCGGGTAGCGCAGGGAGGTCGCCGGGTCGCAGGACCAGACGGCGGAGACGAGCGGGGTGAGGAAGTGCGCGACGAAGTAGGCCGAGAAACGCCCCCGCTGCACGAACTCGCCCAGCGTCATGCCTATGTGCCCTTCGGCCGCCATCAACTGCCGTGCCCTGCGGTGAAAGAGCGGAACCTCGGCGAGCATCCGCAGATAGGCGGGGCGTGCGGCATTGCGCGGCTGGGCGAACAGGCCCCCCGGACCGCGCGCCCCCGCATACTCCAGGCCGCACCCCTCGCACCGTACGGACATGCTCATCTCGGACTCCTGGGTCGCCACTCCGAGTTCCCCGAAGAGCCTCAACAGATGCGGATACGTACGCCTGTTGTGGACGATGAACCCGGAATCGACCCGGTGGATCCGCCCGTCGGCGGACGGCACGTCGTGGGTGTGCGCGTGCCCGCCGAGGCGGGGCTCGGCGTCGTACAGGGTGACGTGGTGCGCGCGGGAGAGGACGTGCGCGGCCGTGAGCCCGGCGACGCCGCCGCCGATCACGGCGGTACGCGTCCGGCCCGCGTCTTCCTCGTGCTGTGCGTCCTGCTGTCCCGCCCCGGTGCCTGACATAAATCCTCCTGCTGTCTACGGCTCGCACCCCTTCTTCGGAGCCGACCGCCCGGCGGATTGGTCGGTGCCCCGAAAGAATGAACCGAACCTTTCGACCAATCCGGCCGCCCCCTGTGCCCCGAACCTCTTGCGTGAGCGGAAAAGCACGCACCATCGCAAACGCGGCCGGCGGCCTGGTCGCCGCCTTCGCGTCACTGTGCGCCGCGGAATTGGCGGCCGCGGCGGTACGGCCCGAGGCCGGGCCCGTGACGGCGGTCGGCGGGGCGGTCGTGGACCGCACCCCGGCCCCGGTGAAGGACTTCGCGGTCCGCACCTTCGGCACCGCCGACAAGCTGGTCCTCCAGCTGGGCATCCTGCTGCTTCTGACCCTGTTCGCCGTGGCCGTGGGCCTCCTGTCGGCCCGCCACCGCCGCACCGCCGCACTCCTGACCTTCGCCTTCGGGGCGCTCGGCGCGTGGGCGGCGCTGTCCCGCCCGGAGAGCGGCCCGCCGGACGCGCTGCCGTCTCTGCTGGGCGGGATCGCGGGCGCGGGGGTGCTGCTCCTGCTCACCTCATCACGGGTCACCGGACGGGGACCCACCCCCCAGCAGGGCACGCGCCCGTCTCCCGCGGCTGAGGAGACGAGCGCGGCGCCCGGGGCGGGGCCGGGCGCGGGGAACGTGGGCTCCCCGCTCCCGTCCCGCCCCCAGGCGGCCGGGAGCCCGTCGGAGGAAGGCCTCCCGGCCGCCGCCCAGGAGCGGGGGCGGGCAACTGCGGGCTCCGCCCCCGCCCCCGGTGAGGCCCCCCAGCCCCGCACCATGCACCCGCACGGGACCCCGAGGGTCCCTTCGGACCACGTCGGCGGCCCGGCCGCTCCGCAAGCGGGCGACGGCTCCGCCCTCGATGGCGGCGAGGCCTCGGCTCCCGCCGACGACGAGGGGCGTCCCTCCACCACCGCAGAGGTGGACGGCGCTACGTCCACCACCGCAGACATGGACGACCCCACATCCACCACCCCCCACCCCTTCCCCCGCCGCGTCTTCGTCCTCACCGCCACCACCACCGTCGCCCTCTCCGCCGGCGCGGGCCTCCTCGGCCGCAGCCTCAACTCCGGCCGTCAGGCAGATGCCGCCGCGGCCCGCAGCCGCATCACCCTGCCCGCCCCCGCCGACCCGGCCCGCCCCGTCCCCGCCGGAGCCGAGCTCCGCGTGCCGGGCCTGGCCCCCCTGACCACCCCCAACCGCGACTTCTACCGCGTCGACACCGCCCTGGTGGTGCCCCGCCCCGACCCCGCCCGCTGGCGCCTCACCCTGCACGGCCTCGGCATCCGCAAGCCCGTGACGTACACCTACGAAGACCTTCTGCGCCGCCCCCTGGTCGAGCGCGACATCACCCTGACCTGCGTCTCCAACCAGGTCGGCGGCCCGTACGTCGGCAACGCCCGCTGGCTGGGCGTCCGCCTGGCCGACCTGCTGCGCGAGGCGGGCGCACGGCCGCCGTCCGAGGGCGGCCCCGCCGACCAGCTCGTCGCCCGCTCCGTCGACGGCATGACGCTCGGCTCCCCCGTCGAGACGGTGATGGACGGCCGCGACGCCCTCCTCGCCGTCGGCATGAACGGCGAGCCGCTCCCCTTCGACCACGGCTTCCCGGTACGGATGCTGGTGCCCGGCCTGTACGGCTACGTCTCGGCCTGCAAATGGCTCCGGGACCTGGAGCTGACCACCTTCGACGCGTTCGACGCGTACTGGGTGCGGCGTGACTGGGCCCGCGAGGCGCCGATCAAGACGCAGTCGCGGATCGACACCCCGCGCCCGTTCGCCTCGCCGAAGGCGGGCCGGGTCATGGTCGCCGGAGTGGCGTGGGCGCAGCACCGCGGCATCGCCCGGGTCGAGGTACGGGTCGACGGCGGCCCCTGGCAGGACGCCTCGCTCGCCGCCGAGAACGGCCGCGACACCTGGCGCCAGTGGAGCCGGCCCTGGCAGGCGACCCCCGGAAGCCACTCCCTCGAAGTCCGCGCGACGGACCGCGAGGGCGACACCCAGACGGAGCGCCGGGTCGGGACCGTACCCGACGGCGCGACGGGCCTGCACTCGGTGGTGGTCTCCGTGACCTGACCCCACCCCTCCCGGGAGCCACCACTCCCCACCCACAGACCACAACCCACACCCCCGACACACGCACCATCCAAGGAGAACGTCATGAGCACCACCATCACCACCACCTTCGCCCGCCGCGCCGCCCTCGCCGTGTCGGCCGCCGCGCTCCTCCCGCTCGCCCTGACCGGCTGCTCGGACGGCGGCAAGTCCTCGGACACCGCGGGCTCCAAGTCGACCCCCACCAAGGAGGCCAGCATGGGCTCCACCCCGGCCGACATGACCCCGATGAACGGCCCGTTCGGCCCGGCGTGCGCCGGTGTGCCGAAGGAGGGGGCGGGCAGCTTCGACGGCATGGCCAAGGACCCGGTCGCCACCGCCGCCTCGCACAACCCGGCCCTGTCCACCCTGGTCACCGCCGTGAAGAAGGCGGGCCTGGTCGACACCCTCAACAACGCCCAGAACATCACCGTGTTCGCGCCCACCAACGACGCCTTCGCCAAGCTGCCCAAGGCCGACCTCGACGCGGTCCTCGCCGACAAGGCCAAGCTGACCAGCATCCTCACCTACCACGTGGTCGGCGAGAAGCTGACCCCGAAGCAGCTGGAGGCGGGCACCTACCCGACCCTCCAGAAGTCCACCCTGACCACGGCGGGCTCCGGCGAGTCCTACAAGGTCAACAACGCCTCGTCGGTGGTCTGCGGCAACGTACCCACCGCCAACGCGACGGTCTACATCGTCGACACGGTCCTGATGCCGAAGTCCTGACCGACCGCCCGTACGCTCGCCCCATGGAGAGCATGGACCGCACAACTCCCGGGGCGGGCAAGGCAATAGGCACCGTCGTCGGCTCGGCCGTCGGCGACGCACTGGGCGCGCCCTTCGAGTTCCAGCTCGGGGGCGCGTTCCGTGCGCGCTTCGGCGACGGTACGGGGGAGATGTGCGGCGGTGGTGGCTGGGACCCGGGCGAGGCCACCGACGACACGCAAATGGCCGTCCTGGTCGGCGAATCCCTCCTGTCCCACCCGGGCCGGCCCCTCCCGGAGATCCTCCCCGACATCTTCGCCCGCTTCCAGAAGTGGGCGGCGTCGGACCCCAAGGACATCGGCCTCCAGACCGAGGACGTCCTCACCAACGGCCACCCCTGGGACCTGGCCGCCGCGATCCACTTCCAGGTGAACATCTACGCGGCGGGCAACGGCTCCCTGATGCGTGCGGCGACCTCGGCGGTGCACTTCGCCCGCACGGACCGCGCCACGACCATGGACGCGGCCCGCCGCATCGCGGCCCTGACCCACGGGGACCGGGCGGCCTGGGAGGGCACGGCCGTCTTCCACGACCTGATCCGCACGGCCCTGACCACCGCGGACCCCACCCCCGGCACGCTCCTCGCAGCCGTCCCCGCCGCCCTCGCCGAGGTCCACCCGGACCACCGCGACCGCTGGGCCACCGTCCTGGCCCCGGACTGGCACCCGGGTCTGGCCACGGAGTTCAACGGCGCGGTGTGGCCCTGCCTCGGCTCGGCCCTCTGGGCCCTGCGCGCCACCTCCACCTTCGAGGACGCCCTCGCCGAGGCCATCGACCTGGGCGGCGACACGGACACGGTGGCAGCGGTCACGGGCGCCCTGGCCGGCGCCACCTACGGCGCCTCCGCCATCCCGCCCCGCTGGACGGCCCCTCTCCACGTCCCCCTCCCAGGCTCCGGCGACCGCGTCCTGCACCTGCCCGACCTCCACCACCTCGCCCTCACCCTGTGGCGCACCGGCCCGCTCTAGGTGCGGCCCCGCCGCCCGACGGGGCTGGGGGGGGGACACGACCTCACGCCCCCAGACCCCCACGCCCCAAACCCCCACCCCTCATACCCTTGCCCCACCATGACCCGCAGACCCCGCCGCCCCACCGCACCCCCCTCCCCGCTCCCCCAGCGCCTCGGCATCGACCCCGTGCACCTGAAGCTGCCGCCCGTGGAGCCCGCCGACGGCGACGCCCCGCCCACCGTCCGCGCCTACCTCCACACCCGCCTCGCCGCCGCACCCCCCACCACCCTCGACCGCATGCTCGCCACGGGCGCCTTCGTCACCGCCGACGGCACCCCGCTCCCCCCGGACGCCCCCTACTCCCCCGGCCTCCACCTCTGGTTCCACCGCGACCTCCCCCCGGAACCCCCCGTCCCCTACCCCATCGACGTCCTCCACCAGGACTCCCGCATCCTGGTCGCCGACAAGCCGCACTTCCTCGCCACCACCCCCCGCGGCACCCACATCACCCAGACCGCGCTCGCCCGCCTGCGCCACGACCTGGACCTCCCGGCCCTCTCCCCGGCGCACCGACTGGACCGGCTCACCGCGGGCCTGGTCCTGTTCGTGGTCGACCCGGCGGCCCGGGGCGCGTACCAGAACCTCTTCCGCGACCGCCACGTCCACAAGGAGTACGAGGCCCTCGCCCAGCACAACCCCGACGTCGCTCTCCCCCGCACCCTCCGCAGCCGCATCGAGAAGACCCCCGGCATCGTCGCCGCCTACGAAACCCCGGGCGAGCCCAACAGCGAGAGCCACATCGACCTCATCGAGCACAAGGCACACACGGCCCGCTACCGCCTCACCCCCCACACCGGCCGCACCCACCAGCTCCGCGTCCACATGAACGCCCTCGGCCTGCCCATCCTCGGCGACCCCTACTTCCCCACCCTCACCGACCCGGCGCCGGACGACTTCACCAAGCCCCTCCAACTCCTGGCCCGCACCCTGGAGTTCACCGACCCGATCACGGGCACCCACCACCGCTTCGAGTCCCGCCGCACCCTCCAGGCCTGGACCGACCCCGAGGGCTGGGCCACCGGCGCATGACGAAGGGCCCCGGCCGGAACACCTCCCGACCGGGGCCCACCAGGGAAGCAGGCTCAGCCCACCGAGCTGTACGCCACCACTCCCCGCAACACCGCGTCCACGGCCTTGCGCGCGTTCTTCGCGACCGTGCTGCCCCCGCTGGAAGCGGGCGCAGCCGCCGCGACCTGCCCGAGCACGTCGATGACCTGCTTGCACCAGCGCACGAAGTCACCGGCGGGCATCTCCGCCTCCCGCAGCACCTCGTCGAGCCCCTTGCCGGAGGCCCACATGAACACCGCCCAGGCGAACCCGAGGTCGGGCTCGCGCTGGCCGACGCCCTCGGTCTGGTTGATCCGGTGGTCCTCCTCCAGGGCGTCGAGCCGGCCCCAGATGCGGACCATCTCACCGAGCGCCTCCTTGGCCGCCCCGCCGGGCACCTTGGGCGCCACCGCGTCGTCGGCCTGCCGCGACTCGTACACCAACGCCGAGACGCACGCGGCCAGTTCGGCCGGGCTCAGCCCCTCCCACACACCGTCGCGCAGGCACTCGGACGCCAGCAGGTCCAACTCCCCGTACAACCGGGCCAGTCGCTTGCCGTGCTCGGTGGCCTCGTCGCCGCGCAGGTAGTCGAGCTCGGTCAGCAGCGCGTAAATCCGGTCGAAGGTGCGGGCGATGGTGTTCGTCCGCCCCTCGATCCGCTGCTCCAACTGCCGTGTGTCGCGCTGGAGTCGGTAGTACCGCTCCGCCCACCGGGCGTGGTCCTCGCGCTCGTCGCAGCCGTGGCACGGATGGGCCCGCAGCGCGGTGCGCAGCCGGGCGATCTCGCGGTCGTCGGCCGCCGCCGCCCGCCCCTTGCGGTGCCGCTCGGGCGTGATGTGCCCGGCCTTGGTCCGCAACTGCGAGGCCAGGTCACGGCGCGACTGCGGCGAGCGCGGGTTGAAGGACTTCGGGATCCGCATCCGCTCCAGCGGCTCCACCGGCACCGGGAAGTCGATCTCCGCGAGCCGCTTGACCTGCCGTTCGGCGGTGAGCACCAGCGGGCGCGGCCCGTCGTGGTGCTCGAAGCCCCGCCGGTGGCCGTTGGTCCGCCCGGCCGGAACACCCGGGTCCAGCACGAGCGCCAGCCCCGCGAACTTCCCCGTCGGTACGTGGATGACGTCGCCGACCTTCAGCTTCTCCAGCGAGTCGGCCGCCGCCGCCCGCCGCTGCGCGGCACCCTGCTTGGCGAGTTCCGTCTCGCGGTCCTTGAGGTCGCGGCGCATGGCCGCGTACTCCTCGAAGTCCCCGAGGTGGCAGGTCATGCCCTGCTTGTAGCCGTCGAGGCCCTCCTCGTTGCGCTGCACCTGCTTGGAGATGCCGACGACCGACTTGTCCGCCTGGAACTGCGCGAACGACGTCTCAAGGAGCTCTCGGGAGCGGTGCCGGCCGAACTGCTGCACCAGGTTGACCGCCATGTTGTACGACGGCTTGAAGCTGGACCGCAGCGGATACGTACGCGTCCCCGCGAGCCCGGCGAGGGCCTGCGGGTCCATGCCGCGCTGCCACAGCACCGCCGCATGCCCCTCGACGTCGATGCCCCGGCGTCCGGCCCGCCCGGTGAGCTGGGTGTACTCGCCGGGGGTGATGTCGGCGTGCTGCTCGCCGTTCCACTTGACCAGCTTCTCCAGCACCACCGACCTGGCGGGCATGTTGATGCCGAGCGCGAGGGTCTCCGTCGCGAAGACCGCCTTGACCAGGCCCTTCACGAACAGTTCCTCGACGACCTCCTTGAAGGTCGGCAGCATGCCCGCGTGGTGGGCGGCGATGCCCCGCTCCAGGCCCTCCAGCCACTCGTAGTAGCCCAGTACGTGCAAGTCCTCGCCGGGGATCGACGCCGTGCGCTCCTCGACGATCTCCCGGACCTTCAGCCGGGCGTCCTCGTCGTTGAGCCGCAGCCCCGCGTACAAACACTGCTGGACGGCGGCCTCGCAGCCGGCCCGGCTGAAGATGAACGTGATCGCGGGCAGCAGCCCGGCGGAGTCGAGGCGCTCGATGACCTCGGGGCGGCCCGGTGTCCAGATCCGGGTGCGCTGGCGGCGCTCGCGCTCGCGGTCGGCCTCGCGGACCATCTTGCCCTTGCGGCGGTCGCGCGGGTTGTACGTCTTCTGGTTCTCCATGCGGGCCATGCGCAGCAGGTCGGGGTTGACCTCGCGGCGGCCCCCGCGCCCGTCGTCGGACTCCTCGAAGAGGTCGTACATCTTCCGCCCGGCCAGCACGTGCTGCCACAGGGGCACGGGCCGGTGCTCGGAGACGATGACCTCGGTGTCGCCGCGCACGGTATCCAGCCAGTCGCCGAACTCCTCGGCGTTGGACACGGTCGCCGACAGCGACACCAGCGTCACCGACTCGGGAAGGTGAATGATCACCTCTTCCCAGACGGCGCCCCGGAAGCGGTCGGAGAGGTAGTGCACCTCGTCCATGACCACATAGGCGAGGCCCAGCAGCGACTGGGAACCCGCGTAGAGCATGTTGCGCAGCACCTCGGTGGTCATGACGACCACGGGTGCGTCCGAGTTGACGCTGTTGTCCCCGGTGAGCAGCCCGACCTTGTCGGCGCCGTAGCGCTTCACGAGGTCCTGGTACTTCTGGTTGGACAGCGCCTTGATGGGCGTGGTGTAGAAGCACTTGCCGCCCTGAGTGAGGGCGAGGTGCACGGCGAATTCGCCGACGATCGTCTTGCCCGAGCCGGTGGGCGCCGCGACCAGCACGCCCTTGCCCGCCTCCAGCGCCTCGCAGGCCTCGATCTGGAAGGGGTCCAGGTCGAAGTCGTACATGGCGCGGAAGGGGTGGAGCGCGGTGGCCTCCTCGGCGGCGCGGATCCGGGAGGCGGCGTATCGCTCGGCTGGTGAGAGGTCCTCTGTCATCTTGTCTTCGAGCCTACCCGCCACCTGTGACACTCAGCCCGATCTTTAATGACCCGTGGAATTCGGCCGCCCCTCAGCCCTCGGGGACCAGCACCCGCACGGCCCCCGGCACGCACTCGGCGGTCAGCGGCAGCGCCCCGAGCGGCTCTCCGTCCACGTAGGCGGTGATGTCCGGGGCCTCCAGCGTGATCTTCTTCGCACGGTACGTGGAGACCTTGGGGTGGCTGAGATGCGTCCCCGCGTACACCCGCGGGGAGACCCTCAGCAGGGTCGCCCGCGAGCAGTCCCCGACCACGGTCACGTCCAGGAGCCCGTCGTCGAAGCGGGCGTCCGCGCAGATCTTCATGCCGCCGCCGTACGAGGTCCCGTTGCCGACGGCCACCAGCGTCGCGGCAATCTCCCGCTCCGGGCCGTCGTCGAGTCTCATGCGGTACGGGATCGGCTGGAACGCGGCGAGTTCGGCGAGGATCGCCAGGTCGTACTTGAACCGCCCGGCGGGCAGCCGCATCCGGTTGCCCCGGTCGTTGACCCGCGAGTCGAACCCGGACGCCAGCACCCCGCCGAACCAGTGCCCGCCGACCCGCCCGAGGTCCACCTCCCGCACCCGGCCCGCCAGCAGCGCCCCGGCGGCGATCCGCCCGGCCGCACCCGGGTCCCGTACCGGAAAGCTCAGGGCCCGCGCGAAGTCGTTGCCGGTGCCCACCGCGACGACGCCCAGCGGTGTCGAGGTCCCGGCGACCGCCTGGAGGGCCAGGTTGACCAGCCCGTCGCCGCCGACCGCGACCAGCGCCCCGGTGCCCTCGTCGACCGCCGCCCGCGCCCGGCGCAGGGCGTCGTCGGCGTCGACGCCGAGGACGGTCCGTACCGAGAAACCGGCATCGCGCAGGGCGGCGGCTGCGGGCTGGGCGGTCTGCGCCCCGCGCCCGCGCCCGGCGGTGGGATTGACGAACAGCGTGATCTCACGGGCCACAGCATCGGCGGTGCCGGTCACGAATAAGTCCCCCCAGACGTCGTCCGGGGGGACCTTACAAGATCAGGTGATGTCGTCGTAACCGTTGAGCTGCCTCGGGCTCGACCCGTTGGCCTGCTCCGGCAGCGCCCGCCGGGCGCCCACCGGCTCGATCTCCCCGACCGCCTCCGGCGTGAGGTCGAGCACGGACGCCTCGTCGTCGTCCAGCTGTGCGTCCGGGTCCTTGCGGGCCCGCCGCTTGTCGTTGAGCATCGCGATGCCCACCGCGATGAAGTACAGGACGATGATCGGCCCCGACAGCGCCAGCATGCCGACCGGGTCGGTCGACGGGGTGGCGATGGCGCCGAAGACGAAGACGCCCATCAGGACCGCCCGCCACCAGCGGACCATCTGCTTGCCGGTGACGACCTTCGCGAAGTTCAGCATGACCATCACCAGCGGCACCTCGAAGGCGACGCCGAAGACCAGCACCATGCGGACCGAGAAGTCGAGGATCGTGTCCAGGGACAGCAGGTTCTCGAAGCCGTCCGGCGTGATGCCCAGCAGCACCTTGAAGCTGACCGGCAGGATCACGTACGCGGTGTACGCGCCGGCGACGAACAGAGGCGCCGCCACACCCACGAACCAGTACGTGTACTTCTTCTCGTTGCGGTGCAGACCGGGGGCGATGAACGCCCACAGCTGGAACAGCCAGACCGGCGAGGAGACGACCACACCGGTCAGGAAGGCCACCTTCACCGTGGTGGAGAAGGGGGACATGATGTCCAGGTAGGTGAGGTTGGCGCAGGTGCCGCCGGTCCTGGTGCCGCCCTCCACGCACTTGGGCACGGGGTCGGTCAGGAACCCGACGATCTCGTCGCTCCAGAAGAGGGCGACTATGCCGATCACGACGATCGCCAGGACCGCCTTGGCGAGCCGGTTGCGAAGCTCACGCAGGTGCTCCCCGAGCGGCATCCGCCCCTCGGGGTCCTTTTCCTTCACCTGCTTGCGGGCAAACTTGAGCAACCCACGTCCTCATCTCGTGTAACAGGCAGCCGTCACCGTTCGGGCTGTCCGCGTCGGACCGGTGTCAGCGCTTGACGTCGGTCGGCTCGGTCACCGGACGGGAGGTCACGTCGCCGGGAGCGGCCTTGATGGTGCGCGGGGCGTCACTCTCGGTCTGGGCGTCCGGCGCCGGCGGGTCCGCGGGGGCGCTCGCCTTCTGGCCGCCCTCGGACTTCATCGCCTTGGCCTCGCTCTTGAGGATGCGGGCGGACTTGCCGAGCGAGCGCGCCATGTCGGGCAGCTTCTTGGCGCCGAACAGCAGCAGGATCAGCAGGGCGATGATGATCAGTTCGGGGGCACCGATCTGACGGAACATAGTGGGACCTTCTCACCGAGGCGGCGGGGTGGGAGTGGAGCGTGTGGCCGGACATGCGTCCGAGCCCTTCGTACTGTCAGCGATCGTAACCCCCCGGAGTAAACACAGGGCAATGCCCGTGCGTACTCCGGATTGCGGCCCGTGCCTCGCTCCCGGCACCGCAGTCATCGAGCGTACCCCTGTGCCGGACACCGGCGGAGGCCCTCGTTCCCACGGCTACCGCAGGGCTTCACCCGTGCGCGCCAGTCCCTCCGCGGACCGCTCCAGGTCCTCGGCGGCGAGGGTGATCCGCTGCGAGGACTCGGCGACCTGCCGCCCCAGGCGGCGGACTTCGACGAAGACCCGCACGGCCAGCACGCCGAGGACGGCGAGTCCGAGGAAACCGAGGGAGATGGCGAGCATGGGCCAGAACATGGGAGGAGCCTAAGGGGTCGCGCGGGGTCAGTGGGCCGAGTGGAGGCGCAGCGTCCGCACCCCGCCCCGGGTGAGGAGTTCCACAATCCGCTCCCCGGCCGGCTTGCGGACCGCGTTGCCGCACTCCGGGCAGGTGAAGGAGTAGAAGGTGGTGCGGCGGCTGCCGCCGATCGCCAGCCGCAGACCGTCCGCGTCCAGCTCGAAGCGGGCCCGGCAGTCCGGGCAGGCCGCCTTGAAGAGAACCGCCTCCGGTGGGGCGGCCGCTCGGTAAGGACCAGACATCACTGACATGTCCCAGCTCTCCTTGGTGGTTCCGTCACACCGGGCGGGCCGCACCCCCGTCGCCCGCCCGTCTACTGCTGGGCGAGACCGCCCGGCTTCGTCCCGTACGAGGAGGGCTCGCCCGCGGTGGACTCGCCCGCCGTGGACTCGTACGCGGAAAGGGCCTCCCGCGCCGCCTCCCGCGCGCTGACCGCCAGCCCCACCGGCGACACAATCCGCCCGTCCCGCCCGAGCCGCAGCGCCAGCCTGCGCAGCGACGCCGGGTCCGGGGTGCGCAGCGTGACCCGAAGCCCGCCGTCGGGCAGCTCCTCGGCACTGTCGTGCGGGTAGTACTCGGCGACCCAGCGCCCGCCGGGCCCCACCTCCACCACGACCTCCGGGTCCTCGGCGGCGGGCTGCACGAGGCCCTCCGAGAGGTCCCGCAGCTCGATCTCCGGCGGCGCCGACGGCTCGTCGAGCAGCTTGATCTCCGCGACCCGGTCCAGGCGGAAGGTGCGCCGCGCCTCCGAGAGACGGCACCACGCCTCCATGTACGTGTGGCCGACCGCGAACAGGCGGATCGGGTCCACCTCGCGCTCGGTCAGCTCGTCGCGGGCCGGCGAGTAGTAGCGCAGCCACAGCCGACGCCGCTCCGAGATCGCCCGGTCGACGTCCGCGAAGACCCCGCCCTCCGACTCGAACGTCACCGACAGCCGGGAGCTGGCCCCGGCCGCCTCACCGGCCGCCGCCTCCAGCTTCGCCGTCGCCCGCAGCAGGGCCTGCCGGTCGCCCTCGCGCAGCCCGGGCAGCGTGGAGACCGCACGGGCCGCCACCAGCAGCGCCGTCGCCTCGTCCGCCGCGAGGCGCAGCGGCTCGGCCACGTCGTCGGGGTTGTGCCACCAGATCCGCTCGCCGTCGGTGTCGATGTCCAGCAGGTCACCGCCCCGGAAACTCGTCCCGCACATCGGCAGCACGTCCAGGTCCGAGATCAGCTCGTCCTGGGTGATCCCGAAGGCCCGCGCCACGTCCTCGATGTGCGCACCGGGCCGCTCCCGCAGATACGTCACCAGCGACAGCATCCGCCGCGTCTGGTCAATCGCGTTCGTCGCCATGAAAAACCGCTCCGCCCCTCAGCCCTTGGCCACGGCGCGCAGCCGGTCCACGACGTCCGCCCGCAGATCCGCGGGCTCCAGCACCACCACGTCCGGGCCGAACTCCACCAGCCACGCGTCAAGACCGTGCCCGTACGGAATGGCCAGCTCGTCCCAGCCGTCGCCCAGCTCCCGCACCGCCGTCGCCCGCGACCGCAGCGGATACCCGGAACCGGCACGCAGCTTGATCAGCGCGCTGCGGGTCGCGGTCTCCCCCGCCCAGCTCTCCACCGTCTCGCGCACCGTCACCACGTCGGGCACCTCGGCGGTGAACTTCCCCGCCCTGGAGCGCACCTTCCCGGTGATCCGCGACAGCCGGAACACCCGCTCCGCACCCCGGTCGCGGTCCCAGCCCGCCAGGTACCAGTGGCCGCGCCAGCACTCCAGCGTCCACGGCTCCACCTGCCGGGTCTCCGGCCGGGCGGCGGTCGCCTTGCGGTAGTCGAAGACCACGGGACGCCGGTCCCGGCAGGCCAGCATCAAAGGCTCGAACGCCGCCTCGTGCACCGGAATCCTCGGCTCCAGCGCACTGTGCGGCTGCGCGGCGTACGGGTCCTCCGCCTCCGGCATCCCGGCGGCGCGCAGCTTCTGGAGCGCGCCGGAGGCCGCACCCGCGAGCCGGGCCTGCTGCCACACCTTCGCGGCGAGCCCCAGTGCGGCGGCCTCCTCGGCGTCGAGCTGGATCGCGGGCAGCCGGTTGCTGTCCCGGCGGGCCAGATACCCGGCGTCGCCGTCCAGGTTCTCCACCGTCTCGATGACCAGACCGAGCTCGCGCAGATCGTCCTTGTCGCGCTCGAACATCCGGTTGAAGGACTCCTCGTTGCCCGCCTCCAGGTAGGCCTCGATCGACTCCTTCAACTCACGCTTGCTGAGCGGGCGCCGCGTCCCCAGCAGGCACAGCGCCAGGTTCATCAAACGCTCGGCCTTGGCAATCGCCATCGACGCCCTCTCTCCCCAGATGCGCGCCACCAACCGTCCGGGCGCTACGACCGTCGACCGTACCGCCCCGGGGTGTCGCCGCAAAAGCCGAGGGCCCCCGCCCAGGAGGCGGAGGCCCTCGTACCGCATCGCACGCCGCACTCAGCAGCGGCGTACGCGCACGGCGATCAGACGCACACAGCGATCAGACGGACACCAGGTCGCAGACGAAGATCAGCGTCTCGCCCGGGGCGATGACGCCGCCACCCGCACCGCGGTCGCCGTAACCCAGGTGCGCCGGGATGGTCAGCCGGCGACGGCCGCCGACCTTCATGCCCTGCACGCCCTGGTCCCAGCCCTGGATGACCTGACCGGCGCCGAGCTGGAACTCCAGCGGGGTGCCGCGGTTCCAGGAGGCGTCGAACTCCTCGCCGGTGGAGAACGCCACGCCCACGTAGTGGACCTTGACGTAGGCGCCGGCCTTCGCCTCGGGGCCGTCGCCCTCCCAGATGTCCACGATCTCCAGGTCCGTGGGAACGGGGCCCTCGGGGAAGTCGATCTCGGGCTTCTCGATGCTCACAGGTCTGCTCCTACTTCGTACATGTCGGACAACGCGACAGTCTCGCACGGCCCGGAAAACCCGGGCACCCGACCGTCCCGGTCAGACGGTACCGAGGATGTCGACGACGAAGACCAGGTTGTTCTTGGCCAGCTGGTGCTGCGGGCTCTTCCCGTACGCCTGGTCCGCCGGAATGCTCAGCAGCACCCGGTCACCGACGTGCTTGCCGACCAGGCCCTTGTCCCAGCCCGGGATGACACCGCCGACACCGATCGGGAACGCCGTCGCACCGCCGTGGTCCCAGGAGGAGTCGAACTTCTTGCCGTCCTCCCACTTCACACCCGTGTACTGGGCGACCAGACCCTCACCGGCCTTCACCTCGGCACCCGTCCCCTTGATGAGGACCTGCTCCTTCAGCTCCTTCGGGGCCTTCTCGCCCTTGGGAATGGTGATGGTCGCGGCCTTCTGGCCCTCGTCCTTCGCCTCCGGCATGCCCTCGGCCGGCGCCGCCTGCTCGCCCTTCGCCGCGGCCTTCTTGTCGAAGGACTTCGCCCCCACGATGTCCACGACCCACACCAGACCGTCCTGCGGGGTGATCCCCGACTGCGGGTTCAGCTGGTCGCCGATCAGCGCCTTCGCCGTGCCCTCGATCTCCACGCGCGAGCCGACCTTCTTGCCCGCCAGCGACTCCATCACCTTCGTCGGCAGCATCTGACCGGGCTGCGAGAGCTCCTGCACGACCTGCATGCGCGGCGCCTTCGGGTCCGTGCCCGGCTGCTTCATCCAGGTCGAACCCAGCGTCTGGCCCTTCATCGTCTTGCCCGAGAAGTCGAGACGGACGATGTCGCTCTTCGTCACCGCGGCACCCGTGCCCTCGGACAGGGTCTTCACCACGACCTTGTCCGCGGCCTTCGCGTCCTTCGCCACGTCGATCTTCGGCTCGTCACCGAACTTCCCCGACACCTTGGCAACGGCCTCGGCCGAAACGGTCTTCGACCCGTCGTCCTTGCCGTCCTTGGCATCGGAACCACAGGCGGCGGTCAGGAACAGGGCGGGCACCACCAGGGCGGCAGCGGCAATGCGGGCAGTCTTCTTGGGGATCATCAGTCCAACTCGCGGTAGGGGGTGTCCGGGCAGTCCCGCCACTCTACGACCATGCCCCAGCAGCACCACGAGCACCGACACGGCCGTGGGCCGGAGCGATCACGCCCCGGCCCACGGCCGTCGTCCCACGGAAAAGCCCACCGCTACATCCCGGCGATCAGCTTCTCCACCCGGTCGTCCACCGACCGGAACGGGTCCTTGCACAGCACCGTCCGCTGCGCCTGGTCGTTCAGCTTCAGATGCACCCAGTCCACCGTGAAGTCCCGGCGCTGCTCCTGCGCCCGCCGGATGAAGTCACCCCGAAGGCGCGCCCGCGTCGTCTGCGGCGGCACCGACTTGCCCTCGAAGATCTTCAGGTCGTTGCAGATCCGCGCCGCCTGCCCCTTCTTCTCCAGCAGGTAGTACAGCCCCCGGCGCCGGTGGATGTCGTGGTACGCGAGGTCTATCTGCGCGACCCTGGGATGCGACATCGTCATGTTGTGCTTCGCCCGGTACCGCTCGATCAGCTTGTACTTCATGACCCAGTCGATCTCGGTGCCGATCCGGTCCAGGTCCTCCGCCTCGATGGCGTCCAGCGCCCGGCCCCACAGCTCCAGCACCTTGGCCACGTTGCCCTCGCGGATACCGCGCCGGTCCACGAAGTCCACGGCCTTCTCGTAGTACTCGCGCTGCACCTCCAGCGCGGACGCCTCCCGCCCGCTCGCCAGACGCACCTTCCGCTGCCCCGTGATGTCGTGGGAGACCTCACGGATCGCCCGGATCGGGTTCTCCAGCGTCAGGTCCCGCATCACCGTGCCCGCCTCGATCATGCGCAGCACGAGATCCGTGGCACCGACCTTCAGCAGCATCGTCGTCTCGGACATGTTCGAGTCACCGACGATGACGTGCAGCCTGCGGTAGCGCTCCGCGTCCGCATGCGGCTCGTCACGCGTGTTGATGATCGGCCTCGAACGCGTCGTCGCGGAACTGACGCCCTCCCAGATGTGCTCCGCCCGCTGACTCACGCAGTACACCGCACCACGCGGCGTCTGAAGCACCTTCCCCGCACCGCAGATCAGCTGACGCGTCACCAGGAACGGAATCAGAATGTCCGCGAGCCGCGAGAACTCCCCGTGCCGCGCCACCAGGTAATTCTCATGGCAGCCGTAGGAGTTCCCGGCGGAATCGGTGTTGTTCTTGAACAGATAGACGTCGCCCGCGATTCCCTCCTCGTGCAGGCGGCGTTCGGCGTCGACGAGCAGGCCTTCGAGAATGCGCTCACCGGCCTTGTCGTGGGTGACCAGCTCGGTCAGGTTGTCGCACTCGGGAGTTGCGTATTCCGGATGCGATCCCACGTCGAGGTACAGGCGGGCGCCGTTCCGCAGGAAGACGTTGCTGCTGCGGCCCCATGACACAACACGGCGGAAGAGGTAGCGCGCCACTTCGTCAGGAGACAGTCGGCGCTGTCCCCTGAACGTGCACGTGACGCCGTACTCGTTCTCCAGCCCGAAAATGCGGCGGTCCATGTCTGAACATTACGCCTGATGGCCTGAGCTGAAACCGGGTTCGACCTCACCGATTCGATCATTTTCGGAAGTCCCCACAATGTTTACGGCGCTCCCCCTGACCTGAGGAACCCTCAACACCCGGCGCGTCGCCACCAGAACCAGCAGCGCCAGCACCCCGCCGACCGCCGCCACCCCGAAACTCGCCGCCGTACCCCCGAGTTCCACCGCAGGCCCCGCAACCCCCGTACCCACCGCCGACCCCACACCGAACGTCGTCACCAGCCACGAGAACGCCTCTGTCACCGTCCCCCGCGGCGCATGCCGGTCCACCACGATGAACGCACACGCCAGCGCCGGCGCCAGGAACACCCCCGCCACACCCGCCAGCACCGTCATCGCCACCACACCCGGCGTCAGCAGCAACGGCAGATACCCCGCCGCCAGCAACGCCACGATCACCACCAGCCGCGGCTCCGGCGCCCCCGCCCACTGCCGCGCCCCGTACACCAGACCGCCCACCAGCGCACCCAGACCCAGGGCCGCCATCAGCACCCCGTACACCCACGCCTTCCCGTGGTCGTCCCCGTACGCCACACCCGCCACCGTGATCGAACCCAGCGCGACCCCGACGAAGAAGAACGACCCCAGCAGCGCCAGCAGACCCGGCGAACGCAACGCCCCCAGCCAGTGCGCCTCACGCGGCGCCGAACGCCACTTCCGCGACGGCTCCGACACCACCACCGACAACGCCCCCAGCACACCGATCCCGTTGATCACCAACAGCGCCGCCGCCGGCGACCACAACGACACCAGCACCGTCACCAGCAGCGGACCGACCGTGAACATGATCTCCTGGGCCACCGCGTCCATCGCGTACGCCCGGTGCACCTTGTCCTCGTCGCCCAGCACACTCGGCCACAGCGCCCGCAGCCCGCCCTCCAGCGGCGGCGTGAACAGCCCCGCCACCACCACGGCGACGTACGCGAGCACCAGGTGCTCGATGCCGGACAGGCACAGCAGCAGCACGCCCAGCGCCGACAGGAACGCCGCGGGGAGCTGCACCCTGGGCTGCCCCTTCAGGTCCACCGCCCGGCCCAGCAGCGGCTGACCCACGGCGTTGGACACCCCGTACACGGCGGCCAGCGCACCGCCCAGCGTGTAGCTGCCGCCCTCCGCCCGGGTGAACAGCATGATCGCGATCGGCGCCGTCGCGTTCGGCAACCGCCCCACCAGCGTCCCGGCCAGCAGCCGCGCCGCATGGCGCGTCCCCAGCAGCTCGGCGTATCCCGCGGCCATCCGTCCCGCCCTTCTCACCCCCGACCCGCCCGTCCGGACGAAGGGGTTTTACGTATAACTACCGCCGTCATACGTACCATGTGCCCAACCCGACAGTCCACCCAGCACACCCCGCCCACCACCGACGGAGAACCCGGTGACCACCCCCGCACACCCCACCCGCACCGTCCCCACCAGCAGGGACGTCGCCCGGGCCGCCGGAGTCTCCCAGGCCACCGTCTCCCTCGTCCTCGGCGACAAGTGGCAGGGCCGCGTCTCCCCCCGCACCGCCGCCCTCGTCCGCGACGCCGCCGACGACCTCGGCTACCGCCCCAACCAGGCCGCCCGCAGCCTCCGCCTCGGCCGCACCCGCACCGCACTCCTCGTCGTCCCCGCCCTCACCAACGAATTCTTCGCCCGCGTCTACACCGGAGCCGCCGCCACCGCAGCCGAACAGGGCTTCGGCGTCGTCCTCTACCCCTCCCCCGACGGCACCGGCCCCGCCCGCGACCCCTTCGCCTCCGCCCGCACCGCCCTCGACGGCGTCATCGCCTCCTCCATGGCCACCCACGCCCTCGGCGCCCTGCGCACCGCAGGACTCCCCCTCGTCATGCTCGACAGCGACCCCACCGACACCGACCGCACAAACGCCGCAGCCGCCCACGTCAACCTCGCCATCGCCGACGGCATCCACCAGGTCGCCCGCCACCTCCTCGACCACGGCCACCGCCGCTTCCTCCACCTCGCCTCCGCCGTCGACACGTGGACCTTCCACGTCCGCGCCCGCACCCTCACCGCAGCACTCCCGCCCGGCACCACCCTGCGCACCGTCCACTCCGCCCTCGACGTCCACAGCGCCCGCGCCGCCGTCGAAACCGCCCTCACCACCACCGACACCGACCGCCCCACCGCCGTCGTCTGCGACGACGACATCCTCGCCGCCGGAGCCTGCAAAGCCCTCCGCCGCCTCGGCCTGCGCATCCCCGACGACATCTCCGTCACCGGCTTCGACGACCTCGCCCTCGCCACCGCCGTCGAACCCGAACTCACCACCGTCCGTCTCCCCGCCGAACAGGTCGGCCAACGCGGCATGGCCGCCCTCCTCGCCGTCCTGGAAGGCCGCACCCCCGACAGCACCGAACTCCCCGTCGAACTCGTCGCACGCGGCTCCACGGCACCCGCCCCCTGACACGCAAGAAGCCCCGGACCGCAACCACGGTCCGGGGCCACCTGAGCACACCCGCAGGCCTACTCCTCCTCGGTGTCCGAAGGCACCTCGGTCGGCGCCGACGCATCACCGTCGGCCTCCAGCAGACGCGACAACTGCCGCCCCACGATCCGCTTGAACTTCCGCTGCTGCGGCCGCGTACGGTCCAGCACCGCAACCTCAAGACGCTCCGCCGGAATCTCCCGCTCCGTACCATTGGTGTCCCGCGACAACGCCTGCACGGCCAGCTTCAACGCCTCCGCCAGACTCATGTCGTCACGGTGCCGTTGATCCAGGAAACTGCTGATCTGCTCCGCATTGCCGCCCACCGCGACCGAACCGTGCTCGTCCACGATCGACCCGTCGTGCGGCAACCGGTAAATCTGGTCACCCTCCCGCTCGGCACCGACCTCGGCGACCACCAACTCGACCTCGTACGGCTTCTCCGCACTGCTGGAGAAGATCGACCCGAGCGTCTGCGCATACACATTCGCCAGACCGCGCGCCGTCACGTCGTCACGGTCATAGGTGTACCCCCGCATGTCGGCGTACCTGACACCACCGATCCGCAGGTTCTCGTACTCGTTGTACTTACCGGCGGCCGCAAAGCCGATCCGGTCGTAGATCTCGCTGAACTTGTGCAGCGCACGGGACGGGTTCTCGCCGACGAAGACAATGCCGTCGGCAAACTGCAGCACAACCAGGCTGCGTCCACGGGCGATGCCCTTCCGGGCGTATTCCGCCCGGTCGGCCATGGCCTGCTGGGGTGAGACATAGAACGGCGTCGACACCGGCTATCCGTCCCTTTCTGTCAGAGGCGAAAACATGAGAGAAGCTCGGAGAAATCAGAGGAGCGCGGCACGCGGGCCGTCGGGCTGCTCCAGACGCTTCTCCAGAATCGCCCGCGCCAGTTCGGCGGACTCGTCGTCCGTCAACCGCCGGAAACCCTCGTCCGTGATGACGGTCACGATCGGATAGATACGACGCGCCACATCGGGCCCGCCCGTCGCCGAATCGTCGTCCGCCGCGTCATAGAGCGCCTGGATGACCAGCGTGGTCGTCTCCTGCTCCGACAGGTCCTTCCGGTACAGCTTCTTCATCGAACCCCGCGCGAACACGGAACCCGACCCGGTGGCCGCGTACCCGAGTTCCTCGGAACGGCCGCCCGTGACGTCGTACGAGAAGATGCGGCCCTTCTCCCGGTCCAGGTCGTAACCCGCGAACAGCGGCACCACGGCCAGGCCCTGCATCGCCATTCCGAGATTCGACCGGATCATCGTCGAGAGACGGTTCGCCTTTCCTTCGAGCGAGAGCTGTGCGCCCTCGACCTTCTCGAAGTGCTCCAGCTCCAGCTGGAAGAGCTTCACCATCTCCACGGCGAGGCCCGCCGTGCCCGCGATCCCGACCGCCGAGTACTCGTCGGCCGGGAAGACCTTCTCGATGTCGCGCTGGGCGATCATGTTCCCCATGGTGGCGCGCCGGTCGCCGGCGAGGACGACCCCGCCGGGGAAGGTCGCGGCCACGATGGTCGTCCCGTGCGGCGCCTCGACGACGCCTGCCACGGGGGGCAGCACCCGGTTGCCGGGGAGCAGCTCGGGCGAGTGCTCGTTCAGGAAGTCCATGAACGAGGCCGACCCGGGCGTCAGGAAGGCAGCTGGTAGACGCCCGGTGCTACGAGTGTTGGCTTCCACGCGTTTCCCTCCAGGTATGCGATGGCCCGGTGCAACGTGTCGGGATCGTCTCCCAACTGGCCGAGGGCCGCATTGCAGTTGAAGCACAGTACGCCTCGGACCCTACCCGTCTCGTGGCAGTGATCCACATGCACGGCGGGGGCCTTCAGGCAGATCGTGCAGACCCCGTACTGCGAGGCGATCATTTCGTCGCGCTGGGCTTCGGTGATGCCGTAGGCACGCTTGAAGTAACTCGCCCGCCCCTTGGATGCTTTGCAGGATTTGCACCGACTGTCCAAGCCATCAGGAGCGGTCCGATTTCGGCACCATTCACTGTGCGGTTTGATCTGTTCACAGGTCCGGCAGAATTTATACCCTTCGGGAACTTCTACCTTCTGGCGAACTATCTTTCCACGCGCTGCTTGACGTTCCTGGTAATACTCCGCCCAGCATTTCCGACAGTAGGCCTGAAGGCCGTCCCGGGACGCCTTATTCCGCGCGAAGGCATCCCGGGAGAGCATCTGCTGGCAACGCGAGCATTTCTTCGTGAGCGAATCGGACATTTAGCCCTATTCCCCACCTTTCTGAACAAATCCCCGCACGAACTCCTCGGCATTTTCCTCGAGTACGTCATCGATTTCGTCGAGAACAGAGTCCACGTCGTCGGAAAGCTTTTCCTGACGTTCCTTGAGGTCTTCCGAGCCCTGCGCCTCCGCAGTCTGCTCCTCGGTCTCCTCGGTGGAACGCGTCGCCTTCTGCTGTCCGCCGCCGGTGTCCTTGGTCGCCATCTCTACCTCACCCCGCTCGGTTAGATGCTTTTGATTCCGGTGGTTAACCGGACCCTTGATCAGACCCTATAACCCGGGTCCGACATTCGCCTCGTACTTGTCTGATTCCCACTTGGGCCGCATTTCAGCCGCCCGAGAGCACCCGGACCAGTTCGTCCGCCGTGCGGCAGCGGTCCAGCAGCTCCTTGACGTGGTTCCTCGTGCCCCGGAGCGGTTCCAGGGTCGGGACCCGCTGGAGGGAGTCCCGGCCGGGGAGGTCGAAGATGACGGAGTCCCAGGAGGCCGCGGCGACGTCGTCCGCGTACTGCTCCAGGCAGCGGCCGCGGAAGTACGCCCTGGTGTCCTCCGGAGGCTTCGTCTCGGCCCTCTCGACCGCGTTCTCGTCCAGCAGCCGCTTCATCCTTCCCCGGGCCGCCAGGCGGTTGTACAGGCCCTTGTCGGGTCGTACGTCCGCGTACTGGAGGTCGACCAGGTGGAGCCTGGCCGCGTCCCAGTCGAGGTTGTCGCGCCGGCGGTAGCCCTCCAGGAGCTCCCGCTTGGCGATCCAGTCCAGTTCCCCGGACAGGCTCATCGGGTCGTTCTCCAGACGGTTGAGCACGTCCTCCCACCGAGTGAGGACGTCCTTGGTCTGGTCGTCGGCGTCCGCCCCGAACCTTTCCTCCACGTACTTGCGGGCCAGCTCGAAGTACTCCATCTGGAGCTGTACGGCGGTCAGTGACCGGCCGCTGCGCAGCGTGACCAGGTGCTGGAGGTCGGGGTCGTGGGAGACCTGGTGGAGGGTGCGGACGGGCTGGTCGACGGCGAGGTCGACGTTGATGAAGCCGTCCTCGATCATCGACAGGACCAGTGCGGTCGTGCCGAGCTTGAGGTACGTGGAGATCTCCGACAGGTTGGCGTCGCCGATGATGACGTGGAGGCGGCGGTACTTCTCGGCGTCGGAGTGGGGTTCGTCGCGGGTGTTGATGATGGGGCGCTTGAGGGTGGTCTCCAGGCCGACCTCGACCTCGAAGTAGTCGGCGCGCTGGCTGATCTGGAAGCCGTGTTCGTGGCCGTCCTGGCCGATGCCGACGCGGCCTGCGCCGGTGATGACCTGGCGGCTGACGAAGAACGGGGTGAGGTGGCGCACGATGTCCGAGAAGGGGGTCTCCCGCTTCATCAGGTAGTTCTCGTGCGTGCCGTAGGAGGCGCCCTTGTTGTCGGTGTTGTTCTTGTAGAGCAGGATCGGCTGGGCGCCGGGGAGCTGGGCGGCGCGTTCGGCGGCTTCGGCCATGATGCGTTCGCCGGCCTTGTCCCAGAGGACGGCGTCCATCGGGTTGGTGATTTCCGGGGAGCTGTACTCGGGGTGTGCGTGGTCGACGTAGAGCCGGGCGCCGTTGGTCAGGATGACGTTGGCGAGGCCGATGTCCTCGTCGGTGAGCTGGCTGGAGTCTGCGGCTTCGCGGGCGAGGTCGAAGCCTCGGGCGTCGCGCAGGGGGTTCTCTTCTTCGAAGTCCCAGCGGGCGCGGCGCGCCCGGTGCATCGCGGCCGCGTAGGCGTTGACGATCTGGGACGAGGTGAGCATGGCATTGGCGTTGGGGTGGCCGGGGACGGAGATTCCGTATTCCGTCTCGATGCCCATTACTCGACGTACGGTCATGCGGCCCTCCTTGCCCGGCGCCGCCCCCGTCCTGGGGCGGTGCTCAAGTACCGCTGGTTCTCGGGTGCGTGTGCGGTGTCCGTCCCCGCACTGTGCGACCGGCGGTGGCGGTACGGAAGAGCCTAGAACGCCTTTGCGCTGGTGGGGAGATCGATTGCGGGTTTGCTCCACAATGGCTTCGGGATGGGGGTGAAGCGGTGGGAGCGGTGGGGGAATGCGTCGGCTGCGGATGCCGGGCGGGTTGTCCGCCGGCATCCGCAGCCGGGTTGCGTATTACAGGTACTGACCGGTGTTGGCCACCGTGTCGATGGAGCGTCCGGTGTCTGCGCCCTGCTTTCCGGTGACGAGGGTGCGGATGAAGACGATCCGCTCGCCCTTCTTGCCGGAGATGCGGGCCCAGTCGTCGGGGTTGGTGGTGTTGGGCAGGTCTTCGTTCTCCTTGAACTCGTCCACGCAGGCCTGGATGAGGTGTGCGATCCTCAGGCCCTTCTGGTTGTGGTCGAGGAAGGCCTTGATCGCCATTTTCTTGGCCCGGTCGACGATGTTCTGGATCATCGCGCCGGAGTTGAAGTCCTTGAAGTAGAGGACTTCCTTGTCGCCGTTGGCGTACGTGACTTCGAGGAAGCGGTTTTCCTCGGTTTCGGCGTACATCTGCTCGACGACTGTCTGGATCATGCCGTGCACTGCGGCTTCCTTGGAGCCGGTGTGCTCCGTGAGGTCGTCGGCGTGCAGGGGCAGCGTCGCCTTGAGGTACTTGGCGAAGATGTCCTTGGCGGCTTCGGCGTCCGGGCGCTCGATCTTGATTTTGACGTCGAGGCGGCCGGGGCGCAGGATCGCGGGGTCGATCATGTCTTCGCGGTTGGAGGCGCCGATGACGATGACGTTCTCCAGGCCTTCCACGCCGTCGATCTCGGCGAGCAGCTGGGGGACGATGGTGTTCTCCACGTCCGAGCTGACGCCGGATCCGCGGGTGCGGAAGAGGGATTCCATCTCGTCGAAGAAGACGATGACGGGGGTTCCTTCGCTGGCCTTTTCGCGGGCACGTTGGAAGACGAGCCGGATGTGGCGCTCGGTCTCGCCGACGTACTTGTTGAGGAGTTCGGGGCCCTTGATGTTGAGGAAGTAGGACTTCCCCTGGGGCTGGCCGGTGACTTCGGCGACCTTTTTGGCCAGGGAGTTGGCGACGGCCTTGGCGATGAGGGTCTTGCCGCAGCCGGGCGGGCCGTAGAGCAGGATGCCCTTCGGTGGCCGCAGTTCGTGCTCCTTGAAGAGGTCGGGGTAGAGGTAGGGGAGCTCGACGGCGTCCCGGATCAGTTCGATCTGGTTGCCCAGGCCGCCGATCTTGTCGTAGTCGACGTCGGGGACCTCTTCGAGGACGAGTTCTTCGACCTCGCTCTTGGGGATGACTTCGTAGACGTAGCCGGATCGGGGTTCGAGGAGCAGGGCGTCGCCGGGGCGGATGGTGACGTCCAGCAGCGGCTCGGCGAGCCTGACCACCCGTTCCTCGTCGGTGTGCCCGGTGACCAGGGCGCGTTCGCCGTCCTCGAGGATTTCCTTGAGGGTGACGATGTCCCCGGCGCGCTCGAACTCCATGGCTTCGACCACGTTGAGTGCTTCGTTGAGCATGACTTCCTGGCCGCGTCGGAGCTCGTCGAGCTCGACGCTGGGGCTGACGTTCACCCGGAGCTTGCGCCCGCCGGTGAAGATGTCGGCCGTGCCGTCCTCGTTGGCTTCCAGGAACACTCCGAAGCCGGCCGGCGGCTGTGCGAGCCGGTCCACTTCTTCCTTGAGGGCCACGATCTGGTCGCGGGCCTCGCGGAGTGTGTTGGCGAGCCGCTCGTTCTGGGCGGACACGCCTGCCAGGTTGGTCTGCAGCTCGACGATCCGCTCTTCGAGAATCCTCGTGTGACGCGGAGAGTCGGCGAGCTTGCGTCGCAGGACGGCGATTTCCTGCTCTAGATAGGCAACCTGTCCGGCGGGGTCCTCGGACCCTCGCGCGGGCCGGATGCCGCGGTTGATGTCGTCGTCGTGGGCTGCCACGGTCCTCACCTCCTCCAAGGGGAGCTGGACGCTTCCTGACCCTACCTGGGTGGGTGCTGGTTGAAACCCCTAGATCACAAACAGGATCGTGGAGTGTCTGATCTTCACCCTTGCGTACTCCCTCACAGTGGGGGGATACCCACCCAGCAACATCGGAAAGCGGGCGGTTGTATCTTCGAAGTGTTCAACACCCGTCAGGGCTGGCTTCAATTGGTGCATACCGCGCAGGAAACGGCAGGAGATATGACCGTGCAGGAAGAGGCTCCCACCGCGGACGGCGCCCAGGTCGGCGACCCTCTCGAGGTGTGGATCGATCAGGACCTCTGCACCGGCGACGGGATCTGTGCGCAGTACGCGCCGGAGGTCTTCGAACTCGACATCGACGGTCTGGCGTATGTGAAGAGTGGTGACGATGAGTTGCTGCAGTCGCCCGGTGCGACGACGCCGGTTCCGCTGACGCTGCTGAACGATGTCGTGGACTCGGCGAAGGAGTGCCCGGGCGACTGCATTCATGTGCGTCGGGTTTCGGACAGGGTCGAGGTGTACGGGCCGGACGCCGAGTAGGCGTGGCGGCCGGCCCTCGGGGTCGGCCGGGTCGGTCAGACGCTTTGGGCGTCGGTGGTGGCGGAGCGGAGGAATTTTCCGTTCCGCCACTGCCATGTGGTGCGCTGCTTGGTGTCGGGGCAGCAGCGGGCGACGGCTTCGGAGGAGTAGCCGAGGAGGGTCGCGGTGACGGTTCTGCCGGTGATGGTGAGCCGGGTGGTGTTCTGCTGGTCGGCGGGGTCGAGGAGGGTGGCGACGACGCGGCCGGGTCCGGTGAGGACGTAGATGCCGGTGGGTGGGGTGCCTATGCCGCTGTCGCAGCGGACGGCGGCGACGGTTTCGGGGTTGCTGTCGCCGTCGAGGTCGCCGGTCGCCTTGTGTACGACGACGGGCTTTCCGGCGTGGCATTTCAGCGGGTAGGCGGCGGTGGCCGGGTCGGGGGCGGGGCGGGCCTGTGCCGGTGCCTGGGGGGCGTTTCCGCGTGCCGTTTGGGAGGCGGTGGCGGCGGTGGGCTGGAGGAGTCCGGCGAGGGCTACGACGGCGGCGGTGGCGGCGGCGGTGGCGAGCCAGTGCATCGCGCGGGGCCGGGTGTGTGCGAGGTCCGGGAGCGCGGTGTTGTGCACGCGGGGTGTCTCCTGTGGGGCTGTGCCGGGAGGGGCGCCGGCGACGGGAGGGGTGCCGGAATCGTGCCACACGGGGGCGGGGGTGGGAACGCCGGGGGGCGGGGCTTCGTACAAAGAACGGGTCAACAGGGGCATGGGGTGGCAACGAAGAGGCGCCGCCGTCCAGTTCTCGTGTCGGTCCGGGAACTGGACGGCGGCGCCGGTCTGTTGGGGCGGGCTGCCTGTGGGGCGGGGCCCTGGGTTCAGCCCTGGGCCTCGTTGGAGCCGCGCTCCTTGTTGGGGCCTTCGTAGTCGTCGCCGTAGGCGCCCTTGGAGGGGCGGCGGCGGCGCATGGGGGGCTCGACGCCGTCGGCGAGGCGCCGGGCGGTGACGAGGAAGCCGGTGTGGCCGATCATGCGGTGGTCCGGGCGGACGGCGAGGCCTTCGACGTGCCAGTTGCGGACCATGGATTCCCACGGCTGGGGTTCGGCGAAGCAGCCGATCTCGCGGATGGACTCGACGGTCCGGGCGAGCTGGGTGGTGGTGGCGACGTAGGCGCAGAGGATGCCGCCGGGTACGAGCGCCTTGGAGACGGCTTCGAGGGTTTCCCAGGGGGCGAGCATGTCGAGGACGACGCGGTCGACCTCGGTGTCGGAGAGGTTGTCCTGGAGGTCGCCGACGGTGAGGGTCCATGCGGGGTGGGGGCCGCCGAAGTAGCGCTCGACGTTGCCCTTGGCGATGTCGGCGAAGTCTTCGCGGCGCTCGTAGGAGTGCAGCATGCCGTGGTCGCCGATGGCGCGCAGCAGGAAGGCGCTGAGGGCCCCGGATCCTACGCCCGCTTCGACGACGCGGGCGCCGGCGAAGATGTCGGCGAAGGCCAGGATCTGCCCCGCGTCCTTGGGGTAGACCACGGCTGCGCCGCGGGGCATGGACAGGACGTAGTCGGGGAGCAGGGGGCGGAGCGCCAGGTAGGCGACGTTCCCCGTGGTACGGACAACACTGCCCTCGGACGCCCCGATCAGCTCGTCGTGCGAGAAGGCACCCTTGTGGGTGTGGAACTGCTTCCCGGCTTCGAGCGTGAACGTGTAGTGGCGGCCCTTGGGGTCAGTCAGCTGGACCTGGTCCCCGACCTTGAAGGGCCCGCGTCGGCGGGCGGCACCGGTCGGTTCGGACATGTGACCAGCCTACCGGCTGTTTGGATGCCTTCTCGCCGCGCCTGTGGTCGGTGGGGGCTCTAGCGGGGGCGGGCCATGGCTTTGACGAAGGCGCGCTCGACGTCGGCGGTGGAGAGGACTCCGTAGATCTCGCCGGTTTCCTCGACGACGAGGTATTCGGTGGCGGGGGCGGCGCGGAGGCGGTCGAGGAGGGCTTCGCCGGCGAGTTCGGCGGGGATGCGCATGTCGTCGGTGAGGTCGGCGGCGAGGCCGCTGACGGCGACCCAGGGGCGTCGGTGTTCGGGGACGTTGCCGATGGCGGTTTCGCGGACGACGGCGGTGGGGGTGCCGTGGCCGTCGACGACGACGAGGGCGCGGGCGCCTGCTTCGTTGGCGCGGCGGAGGGCTTCGGAGAGGGGGGTGGCGGATTCGACGGGGACGGCGCGGCGGGTGAGGGTGCGGGCGCGGAGGTCGGGAAGGTGCTGGCGCAGGCGGGCCATGCGGAGGCTGTTTCCGGCGCCGGTCCAGATGATGGCGGCGAGGATGGCGGCGAGGAGTGCGTCGAGGACGGTGTCCATGCCGGTGATGTCCTGCGTTTTGTTGCCGAGGGCTCCGGTGTGGGTGAGGAGGGGGAGGCCGATGAGGACGGCGACGGCGAGGGCGCGGCCGACCCAGGCGGCGGCGACGGTGCCGGTCATGGGGTTGCCGGTGATCTTCCAGACGACGGCGCGGAGCATGCGTCCGCCGTCGAGCGGGAGGCCGGGCAGGAGGTTGAAGGCGGCGACGATGAGGTTGGAGATCATCAGTCCGGCGAGGAGGACGCCGGGGACGGTGCCTGCTTCGACGAGGTCCATGGCCCAGTAGAAGACGCCGGCGAGGGCGAGGGAGAGGAGGGGGCCGACGAAGGCGAGGACGAATTCGCGGCCGGGGGTCTCGGTCTCCTTCTCGATTTCGGAGACGCCGCCGAAGAACTGGAGCTGGATGCGCCGTACGGGGAGTTTGAAGCGGAGGGCGGCGACGGTGTGGGCGAGTTCGTGGACGAGTACGGAGGCGTAGAAGGCGACGGCGAAGAAGAGGGAGACGAGGTAGCGGGCGGCGCCGAGCTCGGGCAGGACGAGGTCGAGCTGGCCGCCGAAGACCCAGGTGATGAGGGCGGCGACGAGGAACCAGCTGGGGGCGACGTAGACAGGTACGCCGAAGGGGCGGCCCATGAGGATGCCGCCGCCGGGGTTGCCGGGGCGTTCGGCGGGGGTCTGCGTGTCCTTGGGGGTGGGGGCGTTGTCCGTGCCGGTGGTGCGGGTGTCGTCCGTGCCGGATTGGGGGCGTGCGCTGTCGCCGCTCTCGTCGCGCTCTTCCACGGGTCCCCTTCATTGGGCTTGCGTCTCGTCGGTGGTGCTGTGTCTGCCGTCGTGCTGCGGTTCGGGTAAATCTTTGTTGAAGCCTGTGTCGCCCTGGTGCCGTTGTGCGGGGCATTGCCCCGATCATGCAGTGCGGGTGGGTCTGCCGTCGATGGTAGGCGGGCGTTGTCAGTGGTGGGTCGTAGGGTCTGAGTCATGAATACGAGTAGCGGTCCTGCGGACGTGGCGAGGCGTCCCGCGTCGTTGTCCCCGTCGCGGGCGAGCGACTTCATGCAGTGCCCGCTGCTGTACCGGTTCCGGGTGATCGACAAGCTGCCGGAGAAGCCGAGTGAGGCGGCTACCCGGGGCACGTTGGTCCATGCCGTGCTCGAGCGGTTGTTCGACGACCCTGCGGTGGAGCGGACGGCGCCGCGGGCGCGGGCGATGGTGCCGGGGCAGTGGGACCGGCTGCTGGAGTCGAAGCCGGAGCTGGCGGAGCTGTTCGCGGACGACGCGGAGGGTGAGCGGCTGGCGCGGTGGCTGGGGCAGGCGGAGGACCTGGTCGAGAAGTGGTTCACGTTGGAGGACCCGACGCGGCTCGAGCCCGCCGAGCGGGAGCTGTTCGTGGAGACGGAGCTGGAGTCGGGGCTGCGCCTGCGCGGGGTGATCGACCGGGTGGATGTCGCGCCGACGGGTGAGGTGCGGATCGTCGACTACAAGACGGGGAAGGCGCCGCGGCCGGAGTATGCGGAGGGTGCGCTGTTCCAGATGAAGTTCTACGCGCTGGTGATCTGGCGGTGGAAGCGGATCGTGCCGCGCAGGCTGCAGCTGGTGTATCTGGGCAGTGGGGATGTGCTGACGTACGACCCGAACGAGGCGGATCTGGAGCGGATGGAGCGGAAGCTGCATGCGTTGTGGGAGGCGATCGTGGAGGCGACGGAGACGGGGGAATGGCGGCCGCGGCCGACAAAGCTGTGCGGGTGGTGTGATCACCAGGCGGTGTGCCCGGAGTTCGGGGGCACTCCCCCGGTGTATCCGCTGCCGGTGGTGCCGAGGCAGGCGGGGGCCGAGTAGGGGGCGGCCGGTACCGGGGTGGGTGCAGCAGGGGCGGAACCGGGATGGGCCCGGATCGGGCGGGCCGCCCCCTTGCCCCCCCGGGGGGGGCGGCCCCGCCGCCCAAGGGGACGGCGGCGGAAGCGGGCGGGGGGATGGCTGCCCGGAGGGCACCATCCAGGGGTGCGGGGAACTGCGCGACCAGCCACCCACTCCCCCGCACGGGACCGAGACCCATCCACTCCCCGCACAGCACCGGCGGGCCACAGGGCAGAATGGGGCGCGTCTAGCGAAGGAGTACCTGTGGCTATCCGCGTCCTACTGGTCGACGACCAGCCTCTGCTGCGCACCGGTTTCCGGATGATTCTGGAGGCCGAGCAGGATCTTGCGGTCGTCGGCGAGGCCGGTGACGGTCTGCAGGCGCTCGATCAGGTGCGGGCGTTGCAGCCCGATGTGGTGCTGATGGACATCCGGATGCCGCGGATGGACGGTGTGGAGGCGACCCGGCAGATCACGGGCCCCGGGCGGGACGGTCCGGCGAAGGTGCTGGTGCTGACGACGTTCGACCTGGACGAGTACGTGGTGGAGGCGCTCAAGGCGGGGGCCAGCGGGTTCCTGCTGAAGGACGCTCCGGCGCACGAGCTGGTGCAGGCGATCCGGGTGGTGGCCGCCGGTGAGGCGATGCTGGCGCCGAGCATCACGCGCCGGCTGCTGGACAAGTACGCGGATCATCTGCCGTCGGGCGAGGACGAGGTGCCGGACACCCTGCACACGCTGACCGAGCGTGAGGTGGAGGTGCTGAAGCTGGTGGCGCGCGGTCTGTCGAACGCGGAGATCGCGGCGGACCTGTTCGTGAGCGAGACCACCGTCAAGACGCATGTGGGCCATGTCCTGACGAAGCTGGGGCTGCGCGACCGGGTGCAGGCGGCGGTGTTCGCGTACGAGAGCGGTCTGGTGCGGCCCGGCGGGCAGTAGGGCAGTAGGGGCCGGGGGGTACGGGAGCGGGGCCGCGCGGAATGATTCCGCGCGGCCCCGCTCCCGTACCTCTCGTGCCTCTGAAGAAGGCGTCAGCCCTTGCTGATCT
>BMUX01000033.1 GCA_014650415.1 Streptomyces spiroverticillatus | reverse complement strand
TCCTCATTCTCGCTGGTCAGAGGCACTTTTCGTTTGCCTGATCACCCGTCGGACACCGGCCTTCATGAAAGCCCGAGGCTAACGAGGCCTGGGGTCTCGCGCAGTTCAGGTGCCTGTCTGAGCGAGAAGTGGCGCAGGTCGTAACTCGCCTGCGATCCATTGCTCGTTTGGTTCGATCACTTCTAGATCGCCTACTGGGGCTACTGCACTATCCGTTCTGCTCCTGTGTACCCCCACACGCAATGTCCCCTTGCGGCGTAATCGGCCTGGCTTCACCCATCGTGCCCGGCGCTCCCCAGGTAGCGCGTGCCACTTCGCCAAGTGCGTACACGCTGGCCGCTTGACCCCGAGTGGGGTTGCGGCCCAACTTGAGGACACACGAAATGCGTACAAGCTGGCTGGAAACCGTGCTGGTGCACGTGGGCGAAAACTGGGGATTTTGGCTGTATTTCTGCCTGACGCTCCCGTTGCTCGTCGACTTCTATCGGAAGCGCGCACGGACCGCGCTTGACCAGGCCGTGGAACGTCGGATGCAGGAGGCCCAAGAGCGAGTGCCCCAAGCGGCAACCGCGCGCCATAAGGGTCACAAAGCGGAGCGGCGCTGAGCCTGCCCCGTGGTGCCGGACACATCGCCTGGCACCACGGGGCTCTCGTCCTACAGTGCAGCGGCAGTTGTCCCGGGACGGGTCGGGTTGCAAGGCCGCGGGGTTGATTGCCTCGGATGTCGGGGACTCCTTGGGCGTGGAGGTGGTGGGCGAACTGCCAGTTCCGGCACGTCGAGTAGTTGCGGTCGGCGGCGTGCGGGTGGTTGAGGGAGATGGAGTGGTGGCCCCAGTCGGTGATCGGTTGGGCGCCGGTGATGGTGGCGGTCATGTGGTGGACGGTGACCGTCTCGGTATGGTCGTCGGGGGCGGGTTCGAGGGCGAGGTGGACGTTGTCGGCCAGCGGGATGGGTCGGTGGTGACGTCGCAGAGGTATCAGGCGATGGGTTAGGGATTCCCGGCATGGTGGAGTGGTGTCCACGCGAGTGCGCTGCAGGTGCGGTTGGGGTGAGAACCGTGAGTAGGGGCTGTTGCGGGCGCAGCGATAGGTGCAACTCGTGTCACGTTGCAGTGATCGTGCTCTGGCTGGTGGTGTGTTGTTCGCGGGCTCGTTGGAGGCGGCGTCGTGCGGTGCGGCCGGGGACACCGAGGAGGCGGGCGACGTCGGTGCCGGTGAGCTTTTGCCCCTGCTTTTCGGCCTCCTTCAACTTTTGTGCCACGAGGGCGACTTGTTTCGACTCGGTGGAATCGGCTGTCGTGGACGGGGCTTCTTGTTGGTCTGGTGCCTGGGTGGGTGTTTCTGTCACTGGCGTGATTGTGGCGTGAGCGGTGCGCGGGGAGCGGTTCCGTGCAGCTAGTGCGGGTGATCCTCCGTTGGTGGTGTGCGGTGGCTGTTGGTACTGCTTCGTCATGAGCTCCAGCTCGTTCAGCGGCAGCTCGTGCCCGTGCAGATCGAAGAGGTACGACCCGAACTGGAGCGGTGTCGGGAACGCCCCGTTCTCGTTCGCGCACTTGCGGAACGCCGCGTAGTACGCGTCGTCGTCGAGTACGAAGTCCGCGTCGTTCGTCGCGAAGTCCGGCCCGAACTCGGGGTCGTACCCGCCGAGCGGGCGGTTGCGGCCGGGTCCGGCGGGCATCATGACCTGCGGCGCGGCCGTGGGGTCGTAATCGCCGGTGTACTGCTTCTGCTGCGAGGGCAGCGGGGCGTCGAACCATTGGCTCGGGTGCGTCGGGGCCGCGTGCTCGGGGACCGGAGCGACCGGGGAGGCCTCGGCCTCCGGCGGGGCGACCGCCGCCGCGGGCTCGGGGGCCGGAGCCTTCTCTCGTACGACCGATTCGGCAGACTGGGCAGGCTCGGCAGCGGCAGCCGCGTCCTTCTCCAGCCGCACCCGGGGAGCAGCCCCCTCGGCTATCGGACCCGGATCGCTCTGCGCCTCCTGCGCGGCGGGCAGCGCCGGAGCAGAACCGGAGACCGTCGGTGCCGGCGGCAGCAGTACCGGCTCGATGCCCGCCGCCGCGAGCCCCGCCGGACCGGTGTCCGCGAGCGGCACCCCGTACTTGGCGAGGCGCAGCGGCATCAGCGATTCCACCGGAGCCTTCCGCTTCCACGCCCGCCCGAACCGCGCCTGGAGCCGCGCCTGATAGATCAGCCGGTCCTGCTCCAGCTTGATGACCTGCTCGTACGACCGCAGCTCCCACAGCTTCATCCGCCGCCACAGCCTAAACGTCGGCACCGGCGACAACAGCCACCGGGTGAGCCGCACGCCCTCCATGTGTTTGTCGGCTGTGATGTCCGCGATTCGGCCCACCGCGTGCCGGGCTGCCTCCACCGACACCACGAACAGCACCGGAATGACGGCATGCATGCCGACGCCCAGCGGGTCCGGCCAGGACGCCGCGCCGTTGAACGCGATCGTCGCCGCCGTCAGCAGCCATGCGGTCTGCCGCAGCAGCGGGAACGGAATCCGCATCCAGGTCAGCAGCAGGTCCAGCGCGAGCAGCACACAGATGCCCGCGTCGATACCGATCGGGAAGACCAGCGAGAAGTCTCCGAAGCCCTTCTCGGCGGCGAGTTCGCGCACCGCCGCGTACGAACCGGCGAAGCCGATCCCCGCGATGATCACCGCACCGGTGACCACCACACCGATCAGTATGCGGTGCGTGCGTGTCAGCTGCAGGGCGCTCACGCGCGTTGCTCCTTCCACAGTGTGGTCGCTGAGTTCGGCGGCACGGATGAGTTTGTCGTGTGGCCACCGCCGGCCGCGCCGGGCGGTCTCGACGCTGATGTGTTTCCCATGCTGGAGCCTTGGGTGAGTTCACGGTTGAGCTGTCCGTGCGGGGTGAGGGAGGGCTGCTGGCTCCGGGCTGAGTGGTGGGTGCGCCGGGCGTCTGTCCCCGCTTGGCGTCGGGCGTGGTAGCCGGGGCCGTGGCCCCGCCAGATCGGCGCACGGCCACGGAACTGTGTGCTGTGGGGTGCCGTGAGGTCGTGGGTCTGGTCTTTGTTGTGCCCGTCCGGTATCGAGCGGGCGGCGGAGTGACGACCGATGTCCTCCATTAGTGCTCCGTGTTCTTGTCGGAGAGGAGCTCGGTGATGAGGTGTTCGGTTTCGGGTTCCATGCTGACGTCGAGGTGGTCGTTGACCCGGCGGATCAGTTCCACAACTGCCTGGATTCCCGCCCGGTTGCCGCGGGCGGCTTCGAGGCGGAGCAGGTCGCGGTGGAGGAGTTCGGCGCTGTCGTCGACTTCGAGCCCGATGTTGAGCGCGTGGCCGGCCTTGTCGTAGAGGCCGTGCGCGGTGTGGTGCTGGGCGGCGGCGTGGGCGATGTCGGTGATCCTGGTGATCATTTCCTGCTGAAGGGCGAAGGCCCAGGTAGGGGCGTGGGTGCCGAAGGGCCGGCCGCGGACCAGGGAAAGGGCCTCGTCCAACGGCTCCACGGTCTTGCTGGCGAGCCCGTGTTCGGCCAGGCGCAGAAAGGCGTGCCAGTCGCAGGTGAAGTCGGGGTGCAGGGTGTAGGGGGCGCCGGCCCGGCGCCGGACGACGTAGGGCTGGCCGTCCTCGGCGGTTCCGAGCTGGGCGCGCAGGGTGGTCATCCGGGAGCTGAAGGTGTCGGCTGACCAGGGTGATTTCGGGTCCATGGCCTCGCGGATGCTGTACCCGTCGCGCGAGGGCCGAAAGTGCAGCAGTGCGGTGAGCAGGGCGAGTTTGGGGCCGTGTCCCTTCCCGCTGAGCCGGGTGACCTCAATGGGGCCCAGCATCCGCAGCAGGGGTGGGGACGACGGCGGCGTCGGGGCCGCTCCCGCCCCGGGGCGTCCCGGTCCTTTCACCTCCGGGGCCAAGGGTGCGGCGGCCGCGGCGGGCGGCGGGTCGGCTGGCGGGACCGGGGCGGGCACGGCGGTGACGGAGGCAGGGTCTTGGACCGCCGCGAGCAGCGAGTGGAAGATGCCTGAGTCCTCTGCCGTATCCCGATCCCGATCCCGATCCCGGTTCCCGGGGCCCGGGGTGTGGGCGCGGGCGGGCCTGTTCTGTGCGGCCTGCCGGGCGGCGGCCTGGGGGGTGAGAGGCACGGGTTCCTGCGGGACGTGCGTCCACGGCCCCCGTGGATCTGGATCCTGCGGGGGCTGGCCTGCGACCTGGAGTGCGTGCAGGACTTCCTGGTAGATCTCCGGTTCCAGCCGCTGGAGGCGGACCCGTTCGTCGACGCAGGGCAGGGGCTGGAGCTCGGTCTGCGGCACGCCGGCGTCGAGGACATCGGCGTCAGGGAAGCGCGCACGCACGGCGGCGGGAAGCACCACACACGTGGGCACGTCCCTGGTCTTGTCGAGAGCGTCGGCCAGTGCCCAGGCGTCCTCGTCCGTGACCGGGCCCGGAGCCAGCAGGATCCACGGGCCTACCGGTGCGCTGCCTTCACCGTCCTTTTCGTCTTCGTCCAGGTGGGCCTCGATGGCCCGCTCCGCGAGATCGCGGGTGGCGTGCGCCAGTTCTGCGACGTACTGGATGCGCGCGGTGGGCAGCAGCTGTGCCAGGTCTTTGCCGAAGCCGACCGCGACGATCTCGGTCGTGGCCGCCCACGGGCTCTGGCTGAGTTCCAGCGCGAGCGACAGGGCGACCTGCTCCACCTGTTCCGCGGTGCCGTCCAGGAGCAGACTCCGCACGGCCGGAAGGTTCAGCAGGAGCAGACTGTTGTCCGCCCGCGCCCCCACCGACACCAGCCCCGGCAGCGGCGGGGGCACCTGCACAGCCGCCTCGGGCAGCGCCGGGGCGGCGGGCAGCTGCCACCAGCTGCCCGCGCCGTCGGGGCCGGCGACGAAGGGCCAGACCGGTTCGGCGGACAGGTCGTCGGGCAAAACGCCGACGGTGCGGGCGGTGACGGTCGCCGCGCGCAGCACCGGCACCTGCTGGTTGTCGGCCGCGGCACGCTGTGCGAGCGCCCGCAAGGCGTGATCCAGAAGCTGCGGACTCGCCTGCTCGGCCGCCGCGCCCAGGAGCTGCTCGGCACGCCCGGTCTGGGCCACGGGAATGCTCTGGCCGGGCTTGCGACGGCGCCGTTGCAGCAGGCGGCGCAGCGCGAGCGCGCTGACCACCGATCCGGCCAGGAGCGCCCCGGTGCCTGCTACCGTCCGCAAGTCCATGGATGACGCGGACTCGGCTACTGCCCCGCCCTCCTCCTCTGGTGCGGGGGAGGCAGACGTGGGGGCGCTGGCGGGGCTGCTGGGGGCTTGGGGCGGGGTGTTGGCGGGCGGCACGGGTGCCTCCGGTGCACGGTCGGACGGGGCAGGCGAGGCGGGAGCGGACGGCGACGGTGTCGCGGACGGAGCAGGCGAGGTGGGGACGGGCTCGGGGGCGGGCGTCTTCGGGTCCGGCGCTCCGCTGCTCTTGTCACCCCCGGGTGCTGGGGCGGGCGCCGGACGGTGCGGTGTGGGAGCAGGTGCGGTGCCCGCGGGGCCCGCGCCGGGATCTGCGGGGAGGGTCAGGTGCTGGCCGGGGTAGATGTGGTCGGGGTCGGCCAGCGTCTTCTTGTTCGCCGTGTAGATCTCGGGGTACTTCTCCGCGTCGCCGAGCTGGTCCTCGGCGATGGCCGTCAGTGTGTCCCCGGCCTTGACCGTGTACGACGTCGTGGAGCTTTGCGCGGCGTCGCCCTGGGGCGGGGTCGTGGGCACTTCACTTGTGGTGGGGGTGGCGGGCATCCGCAGGACCCATCCGGGCTGGATCGGCGCCTGTGTCCGGAAGACGTTTCCGTCGTTCATGGTGCGGCCCTCGTTGAGGTCGGCGATCTCCGTATACCGGGACCCGTCCCCGAGGTGGTCTTCCGCGATGGACCACAGGCTTTCTGCCGGGCGCAGGTCGCGCACGGTGTACGTCGGTGCTTCCTGCTTGGTGGCGGTGGATCGGGCCTCGGCCGCCGAGGCGGGGACTCCTTCGGCGGCAGGTGCCCCGGTGGTCTTCGGCGCGGAGATAGTGGTGGTGGCCTGGGCGGGGGAGGCGAGTGCGGTTCCGGTGGGCAGCAGGAGCAGGATCCCGCCGACCAGCAGAGCGGCCGCCCGTTGTCCTGTGCCGAGTCCGGGGAGCCTGGGTGCGGACAGTCCGCGTACCTGCGCGGGGATCTCCACGGCCAGCGAGAGCGTGAACGCGGCCCACCCGGCCCACCCGAGGACGGTGAGGGCGAGCAGGAACACCGGCACCGTGTCCGCACTCGACAGGAGCTGCCCCAGTGCGTCGAGGCCGGGGGCCCAGGTCGCGGCGGTGGCGTGCCAGAGGAGTACCGGCAGACCGCCGACCAGGGCGAGGACGGCGATCAGGCTCAGCAGCGCCCGTACGACGGCCGCCGCACCACGCTGTCGGTCCGCTCCGGAAGTGGTCATGGATCAGGGGCCTTTCTGGCCTTGCGGGGTGAGGACCCCGTGCAGCAGGGCGGCTTGGCCGTGCCCGCTGACGGCCAGGGAGGTGACCCCGGCCATGGACAGGAACTTCGTGGCGTAGGTGTCGTCGACGGTCACGGTGATGCGGGTGCCGCCGTCGGCGACGGTGACCTGCCCGGTGACGCCGGCGCGGGCGAGGTAGCCCTGTGCGGCGCCGGTGGCGGTGGCCGGGTCGGCGGCCGCCTTGCCCTGGCCCAGGAGGGCTGCTCCGTCGATGGCCTGGGCGGCCGCACGGGCAGCCTCCATCGCGATGGCATCCGCCCTCTCGTCGGCACGCATTTTTCCGGTCGCGTCGACGACCAGGAGACCGCCGAGCAGGAGCAGCGGCACCGTCACGATCGCCACGAAGATCGAAACACTGCCCTCGTCCGACCGCAGGGCGATCCGCTGCCGATACCGGGCACGCACCACCTGACCCGCCCGCGCCACCCTTGCGCAGACCCAGCAGGGGGTGATCATGTGCCCTCCCGTTGCCGGTAGGCATCCACCACGGAGGTGAACTCGCTGGTGAGGGTGCGCACTCCGGGCCCGCCGCCGAACAGGAGAAGATCGCCCAGGGGAACGGTGCAGGACACCGTGACGGTGACGGTGGCGGCCTGCCCGACCGCGACCGCCAGCCCCTTCGTGTTGGCCTGCACGGTCGTGGCGGTGCAGGGCTGGCTGTCACCGGCCAGCGACTGCGCGGCCGCCCGCTGCGCCTCGCCCTGCGCGGCGTTCACCGTGCGGGCCAACGAGGCGGCTCGGGCGGCGTGTTCGGAGGCGGTGTCGACGGCCTGGGAGGCCATCGCCAGGCGCGCCCCGGCGACGAACAGCAGCCCGAAGGCGATCAGGACCGGGACCACGATCACCGCCTCGATCGGGGCACTGCCCCTATCCCCGGCCATCCGTCCGCGGGCCCACCACCCCCGGCTGCGGCCTGCGTGTGGGTTCACGCCGCCTGCGCCCCTCTCCGCTTTCGTACGGTCACTGCTCTGCCGCTGCCTGGGTGGTCAGGACACGCCACGCTGAGCGGGGGTTCGGGCGTCGTGGCTCCATGAGCAACCCGGTGATCTCGGCCGCTTCCTGTTCCCGCGCGCGCTTGAGGACCATCTCCACTTCGTCCTCGAACACCATGCTGACCTGCGGCTCGGGTGTCCGGGCCAGCTCGATGTCCGTCGACGGTGTGCGGTCGTCATGCACCATGAGGCGATCTCCAATGGGGGGGGATGTGACGCTGCTGCTTACTGGGGGACGGTCCACCGTTCGACCTCGCCGGAGGCCTGGGCGGTGACGGGCCAGTCCGGGATGCCGGGGACCAGCGACTGGGCGCGTCCGGTGACGGTGATGCGGATCAGGTTCGGGCTGCTGCCCGCCGTGGAGACGGCGTGGCCGGTGAGGTTGGTGCCGGCCCGCCGCTTCAGCACGCTGCGTGCCTGCGCGGCCCCCGCGCCGGGTCCGGCCCCGTACATCCGCCCGGCGGTGACGCCTTCGCGGGCGGCGCTCTGGGCGAGGTTGCGGGCGTACCCCCACAGGGCGGCCTGGAGCGCGGTGATGAATACGGTCAGCACGACGGGCACGATGATCGCCGTCTGGATCGCCGACGCCCCCCGGTCTCCGGTACGCCGCCGGGCCAACGGCGTTGTGGGGCAGGTCACTTCCCGGCCATCTGGCCGCCGTACTTGGCGTACAGCGCGGCGAGTCCGCCGGCGATCAGGAGTGCGCCGGCCAGCCCGGCGAGCACGATGATCACGGTCTGGATGGGGCTCTCGCCCCGGTCGCCGCCCAGTGCACCGTGCTCGCGCACCGTGTTCAGGCGGGCGCGCACCCTGTGCTCCAGGGACTGGGCACGGACGGCGGTCTTTATCAGGAAGGGGGACATGGAGGCTCCTTCTCAAGGTGTGCAGGAGTGGGTGAGGCGGCGCAAGGAGGGGGCCGTGGGGTCAGGCGGTGAAGATGCTCAGGACGCCGGGGAAGGCGATGGCGAACATCACGACGGTCGCCAGGAGAGCGCCGGGAGCGGACATCTTTTCGCTGTCCGCGTTGGCGGTGGCGGCCTCGTCGGTGAGCAGTTCGGTGCGCATACTCTCCGCGCGGGCACGCAGGGTGGCGTAGACGGCGGCGCCGTCATTGCTGGAGCGGCGCATGATGTCGGCGGTGTCCGCGAGGACCGGCAGCCGCAGCTGGGTGCCCAAATCCTCGACGGCCTGCCAGGGGGAGACCTTCTCGGCCCGCGCCCGGGCCAGGGCTTCCTGGAGGCGCAGGTACGGCCAGCCCCGGCCGATCGCGGCGGCTTCCTCCAGGGCGGTGGAAGCGCCGACGTTGGAGCGCATCCGCAACGCCACGAGCTCCAGGAACGCCGCCGCGGCGTGCGCGAACTCGGTGCGCGCCTTCTTGGCCTGGTCGTTGACCTGCCAGTCGGGCACGAACCACAGTGCCGCGGCCGCGACGATACCGAAGACGCCCGGGAGGAACAGCGGGACGTCAAGGCCCATCAGGCTCCAGCCGCCGATCACGATCAGCGGCAGCAGCAGCCCACAGAGCGCGAACGCGATCTTCTGGAGGAAGAACCACTCGGCGGACTGCTGAAGAAGGTCCAGGTCCTGCCGGGGGAAGGGGCCAGGGACACGCTCGGCGAACGCCTGCCACCGGATCTCGGCCGCCGAGGTGACCGCGCTCTGACCGGGCCGCAGCAGCGGCGGGTTCAGCCGCCGCAGTGCCGGGGCCAGCCGGGGCGGCGCGGGCCAGATCTCCCTCGCCAGCAGGGCCAGCCCCGCGCCCGCCGTGCACCCGCACAGCACGAGAATGCCGGTCACACTCACTGCCTGACCTCCACACCAGCTGGTACGAGAACGGGTTTGGGCTCGGCGGCGTGTTTGACCCGGCTGCGCGGGTCGGCGATCAGGAAGCGGGCGACGGGCCGGTGAGTGGCCAGCGACCGCATCCACAACAGGACCCCGGCGAAGGCCAGGCCCAGCAGCGCCATCACCAACTGCCCGATGACCGTGGCGTACGGGGCGGTGTAGTTCGGTACGAGGAACCCGCACGGCACGATGAGCACGGCGATGACGGTCATCCACCGCACCGCGGTCCGGGCCTTGGCACGATCGGCCTCGATCTTCCGCCGGGAGGCGACCTCCTCCCGTACCGAGGCGGCCAGGTCCTCCAGGCACTGGGCCAGCCCCGGACCGGAATCCCGGGCGCACAGCGCCAGCGACGCACACACCTTGTCGGCGGTGATGTCGTCCAGGGCATCGGCGAAGTCCCGCAACGCCTCCTCCGCCGACCATCCGGCCTGGAGCTTGTCCGCCAGGTCGGTGATCTCCCGCGCCAGCGCCGCCGGCGGGTTCTTGCGCCCGGTCACCAGCGCCTGCTCCATCCCGAAGCCTAGGTGCAGGACGTCGGCCAGGCGCTGTGCCCAGTCGGAGAGCGCTTCGAGCTGGCTGATACGGGCCTTGGCGGAGGCGGCCGGGGTGAGCAGCCACGGCACTCCCACCACCGACAGGCCCAGCAGCAGAGCGGCCATGAACACCCCGCTCAGCAGCCACACCACCACGAAGACAAGGCCTGCGCCCGGGGCCAGCAGCCGCAGCGGCATTGCACCGGAGCGTGCCGAGTCCGCAGCGCGGACCCGCCACCGGGCCCACCGGCTGATCCGCCTCGGCTGCGCCGTCCCGACGATTCCCGTCACGAGGGCGAGCAGGCCCCCGGCCAGCAGCGCCCCGCACAGGGCCCACCACAGCATCCCGGTCATGCCCCCACCTCCAGCCACGGATGGACCGCGCCTGGGTGCAGCAGCCGCGGATCGAACCCGGCCGCCTTGAGCCGGCGCAGCGTGGCCGGGGTCGGCGGCGTCAGCGCAACAGCGCGCGCCTCGGGCACCTCCCAGCCCTGCCCGGTGGCCGGGGAGGGGCCGAAGACCTGGTTGTAGGCGGGGCGCCCGCCTTCGCCGACGCCGGTGATCTCCCAGACGTGGGAGATGTAACGGCGTTTGCCGCCCTGGGTGGTGTCGACGGCAACGAACACAATGAAGTGCAGCCCGTTGGCGATCTGCCGGTACGCGAGCGCTTCGCTGAAGTTGCCCTGGGCCAGGAGGTAGAGCTCGGCGATCCGGTCGAACACCACATGCGGCCCGGAGGCGTGCATCGTGCACAGGTTCCCGCCGCGCCCATTGGTCAACGCCTGCATCAGCGCGGTGATCTCCGGCCCGCGTACTTCCCCGACCACGATCCGCGTCAGCGACATGCGCAGGGCCTTGTGCATGAGATCCATCAGCGTGATCTCACCGGCCGCCCGCCCGTCGACCCGCTCGCCGTTGGACTCCCGCGCCTCCATCGGCACCACCTGGGTGTGGTGACCGTTGCGATGCGCCCACAGCTCGAACTCGGTCTCCAACGTCCCGAACCGCTCGGAGGCCGGGATCTCCCGCAGCAACGCCCGCAGCAGCGATGTCTTACCGGATCCCTGCTCCCCGACGATCATGATGTTGCGTTCGCCGCGCACACACGCCGCGAGGAACGCGGCGAGGGTGTCGTCCAGCGTCCCGTACCCGATCAGATCCTTCAGGGTGGCGTCCTGGACGCGGTGGCGGCGGATGGTGACGTACGTGCGCTCGCCGGTGATCTCGTCACCGAGAGCCTGGAGACGGGAGCCGTCGGCCAGCCGCAGCGCCAGCATCGGGTTCGCCGTCGACAAGGTGCGCTCGCTCTGGCCGCTGGTGCGCGCCAAGTCCCGCAGCAGCTCCTTGAGTTCCTCCTCGGAGTCCGCCACCGGCTCCACGCGCACCAGCTGGTCATCACCCAGGTCCACGGTCACGTTGTCGTGACCGTTGATGTAAATGTTGTCGATCCGCGGGTCGTCCAGAAGCCGCTGCAAACGCCCCGCCCGGAAGAGCATGTCGAACACCATGCCCGCCAACGCCTGTTCCTCCCCGGGCTGCACACCGCCCGGGCGCAGGCCGGCAACGTCGGCCCACACCGTCACCGCTTCATTGATCAGGGCGCGGCCGCGCTGTTCGCGGGCCGCCCCCACGAGCGCCGTGTTGTCCTTGTGCTCGGCCAGCAGCCGTTCGGACACCTGCCGCTTGAGCCGAGCGGCGGCCTGGTAGTCGACGCGGACCTGCGGCAGCCCCGCACCGCCGAGGGGAACAGCCGAGGCGGCGCCGCCCGTACCCGCCGTCGGTGGCGGAACCTTTCCGTTGCCGGGCTGGGGGAGGCGGTAGGGCTCGGGGTAGAGGGGTTCAGCGTCCACCGGCGGCCACCTCCCGCAGCTTCTGATGCAGCGGCGACGTGATCCTCGGCCGCCGTGCGGCGCCCTGTCCACGCATCGCGGCGGCACCGGTGCGGGCGGCGCGCAGCAGCTCGCAGCGGGCGAACCGCCGGTCCTCCGAGCCCCCGTCGGAGAGCACGGACGCGTCCTTCGGCGCGTACGGAAGCGTCAGCACCACCGGGACACCGAGCGCCTCCTCGACCTCCCGGGCCGAGTAGGCGCCTTCGGTGATCAGCAGGACGCCGAGCCCCGACGACCCGCGACCGTCCTCGCCCTCCATCCGCCGGCGCAGCGCCGCCACCCGGGAGGAGGCGGCATGGACGCCGCGCAGGGTGCCCCGTACGACGACAAGGACCGTATCGGCCTCCAGCGCCAGCACCCCGGGCGCCCCGAAGGCACCCGAGCGGCCCAGATCGACCAGCACATCGTGCTGGTGCGCCTCGATCCCGGCGAACAGGTCCGCGAGCTGCGGCCAGACCGCTCCGAGACGGGAGGCCTGAGCGAGATCGGTGAGCCCCGGCAGCAGCAGACGCCGCCGCGCACCCTGGGCGTCGCCCTCGAAGTTGAGGGCGATCAGCTGGGTCCAGAACGCCTGCACCAGGTCCTGGCCCTGGAGACGGGAGGACACCGCGAGGTGGCGCAGACCACGGTCGGCAGGCAGCCGGGACTGGAGCGCACCGGGCAGCACCGCCCCGCCGTCGGGGTCGCATTCCGCCAGCAGTACCCGCCAGTTGTCTTCCAGGGGCCAGGTGCGCAGCAGCGCGAGCGCGCTGCTGGTGACCCCGGGGGAGCCCGGCGTGCCCACCAGAGCGATGACCGCCATCAGCGACTCCCCCCGGCATCGAGGGTGAGCGCCACGTTCCCGGTCGCGGCCTGCGCCGCGAGCGCCGGTCCGTCGGCGGCCGGCACGGCGACGTCGACGACGACCTCGCCGGTGTTCGCCGCCCTGTCCCCGACCCGTACCACCCGCGCCGTCACCGTCTGCGGCGCCTTCGCCACACCGTTCTTGCCGGTCGAGTCCTGTGCGGCCCGCGCGGCCTCCGACGGCGTCGACACCACGATCACGGTGTCCCCGGGCGACAGGCGGCTCGCAGGGAGCTGCGCGGGCTTGAGCCCGATCCCCACCAACTGCTCACCAGGCTGGACCAGAGCACGGTCGGTGACCTGCCCCTTCGCGAGCAGCGCCCCTGGAATCAACGCAGCAGCAGCGCGCTTGCCGACCACCGTGTCGCGGTCGGCGGCCGCCACCGGCTTGAGCGCCGGGTCCAGCGCGACGGAGGCGACGACCAGGTCGGTGTCCCGGATGACGTCGCCGGCCTGCACGGCCCGGGCCACCGCGAGGACCGGGGTGCGGTGCCCGGTCTCCTGAAAGGCCAGGAACCCGCCGAGCCCGCCCGCCGCAATCAAAGCGACGCCGAGCGCGGCCATCGCCGGACGGCGACGGCGCGCCTTGACACCCACCGCCACCGCAGGCGCAGTGTGCTGTTGGGCGGGCACCACCGGCTTGGTTGCTGTCTTGCTCACGTACGTACTGCCCTTCTGTTCCTGAGGTGGCCCATCAGTTCCCGACCGCCTGCGCCTCGCCGATCGCCAGCGGTGCCGGTGCGGAGGTGCGGGTCTCGGTGAACTCGCCGCCCAGGGCGGTGCCCTGGACCTGCCACTCCACCGACCACGTCGACGTGGCGGTCAACTGGTACTTCGCACCCGGCTGCTTGCCCGACGTCCGGGTGTAGACGTGCCCGCAGGTCGGCGACGGCCTCTTCCCGTACGCCGCGCTGTAGGGGGTACCGGGCCCGGGGCACGTCACGGTCTGCCCGTCGCCGGGCCTCCACACGATCGACGTCACCTTCGCCGTCGCAGTCACCGTCACCGCACCCGCCGTCGCCGACGCCACATTCGGGCCGGTCGTGGTGGGCGAAGGCGCCGACCACAGCCACACGGGCAGCCCCACCAGTCCGATCGCACCCTGCTTGGGCGCGGTCTGGATCTTGGGGCCTTCCAGCAGCATCGAGTCCACTGCCTGATGCGCTACAACCAGCGGGTCGACAGCCGGAGCGGCTGCTGCTCCGGGTGCACCGCCCTCTTCGAACGTGACCGTCATGGCACCGGTATTGCCGTTCGTCACGCACTTGCGCTGATAGATAGTGCCGGTCCTGTTACCGCGCTCGACACTGCCCTCCGGGGGCTGCGGATCCATCAGTGTCGAGACGCACACTGGTTCGTCCGCGGAGACCTTGCCCTGACGCGCCGGCTTCGGTGACGTCTTCCCTGAACTGGGCTGGGTTTTCCGGTAGGAGCCAGTGTCATGAGCGTTCACGCAGGTCCTACCCAACTGCCCGAGGCATGGGCCCGCGCCCCCTTTGTGGCCCGGGGGCAGAGGATCAGCTGCTGCGGGTCCTGCGAGCAGAACAAGGGAGACGGCAACGACGGGCGCGAGGGCTGCTAAGCGCGAGGTGTGCATGCGCGTCCCTCCGGCCCTTCGTCCAGGACCATCCAGCCGTTGGGCCACTTCTCCAGCGTTGTCACCGCGATGTATTTGCTGAGGGACCCGGCATGCGGAACGGTTTTGCCCTGCTTGTCGATGATCTTTACTGGCGTCACGTCCAAGCAGGACGTGATCGTGGCGGTGGGCAGCTTCCCGCCCATGCTGATCTTCGTCACCTTCGAGTCGTTCTTCGGTGCGCCCTCGGCATGATTGCCCGCGCCCTTGAGGGACTGCACGTCCATGTGGACTTGCTTGAGTGCGTTGCCGCTCACGTACTTGTTCACCGAGGTGGCTTCCACGTTGACGATCTCGTACGCCCGCGCCTGTTCCCGCAGGAAGTTGTCGTACGACGTCAGCGCGGCGGCCTTCTCGGCGGCCAGCGGGTCGGCGCTGCTTGTTGCCGGCGACGGGGTGGTCGAGCTGGTGGCCTGAGTGTCGGTCGTGGGTTTGGCGTCTGGGGGTGGGGCCTGGGTGGTGCAGCCGGTGGCGGTGAGGGTGAGGAGGGTGCCTGCGATGGTGAGGGCGGCACGCATCCGTGGGCGGGGGCCAGGTGTGTTGGTCTGCGGTGCGGTTCGGCTCATGAGAAGACCCCAGGGCGGTGGTGCGGTGGGCGTGGTGCAGCGCGTAGTGGCGCACAGGCAAACGGAGTTGATCGTTCTGTGTAGTCGGCACGTTACGCAGATGAAGATCAACGTCCCACCCGCATAAACGATTTGAATCCGGCATCCTGTGCGAAAAAGGTCGCGTGAGCTGGTGAATGTCGGCGTGTGGTTGTGGAGGAAATGGGCAGCACGAGACGGTGGAGTGAGGGGCGGGGTCACAGCTCCGTCCACCCGCACCGGTCCGAGGGTGCGCCCAGCCGGGTCCAGACCGGCGCCTGCGGGCCCGCCTCCTCCATTTCCTCCAACACGGCTGCACCCAAGGGGACCTGACGGGCCGTCGCGGCGACCATCGGGTGTTCGGCGGCCATTGCCTTGAGGTCGGCGATGCGGTTGGCGAGCGCACGGGGCCCGGCGCCGGTGAGGATGAACAGGACCCGGGGGAAGCGCGGGTACCAGCGCTGCCAGGCGGGGCCGGTGACCACCTGTGCGGTGTGAGTGCTGCGCCGGCCCGGCTGCACGGGCTGGTAGCTGTGGAAGCGGGCGTACTCGATGAGCTTGCTCGCCAGGCGTTCCGCGCTCATGGTGGCCCGGTCCACCTCGATGAACGCCCGGAGCTTGGACCGGACGTCGTCCTGGGTGACGGTGTAGTGCAGCAGGGCGTCGGCGATGAGGCGCTCTCCGTCGGGGAGTGGGTGGGCGACTTCGGGGGTCCAGTCGAGGTAGCCGTGTTCGTCGCCCCGCTGGTGGGCGTCGTGGGAGAACGCGAGGTGGGTGCGGACGACGGTGAGGGTGTGGGCGGTGCGCAGGGAGGCGGCGGTGGAGGTGGTGACCGGGTACGGGGGGCGCCCGCGCAGTTCCGGCCAGTCGCGGGTGATGCGTACGCCGTCTGTTTCCAGGTACCAGGCGCGGGTGCGTCCGGAGGTGGGCAGGGTGATGTAGCCGATGAGGTGGTCGGTGCGCAGGGAGGTGAGGATTTCCGAGAGCCGCTGGGTGCTGCTTTGCAGGTGGAGCATCTGGCGCAGTTGCGGTGTGGTGGCCATGCGGTGCTGGGCGAGTGCGGCCAGCACTTGGTGGCGCAGGGTGTCCTGGGTGCTGGGGACGAACGTGGTTTTCGGCGGTGTTGCGTGGTCGTGCGGGCTGGTGCTGGGGAGGGTGGGGAGGTTCATGAGTACTCCTTGCGTGAGGTGGGCCGAGTGAGCGCGGGCCGGCTGGTGTGGGTGAGGAAGTGCTGGACGGTGGTGGTGTGGGTGAGGGCGGCTTCGGCGAGTGCGTCCCGGGGGCGGGCCTGGGCCAGGTCGTCGGCGGCCCGGGCCAGTGCCCCCACGGCGGCGGGTTTCGCGCCGTCGCCGAAGACGTCCTCCAGACGCGGGCCTTCCAGGAGCAGCGGGCCGACGCGTTCGCCCTTTGCGGGGAGGGTGGCGTAGTGGTGGTAGCGGGGCAGGCGGGCCACGGCACCGGCGTCGACGCGCTCGTTCCACTCGCCGGTGATGTGGCGGATGGCGGCCATGGAGCCGGCGGTGGTGGTCAGCGTGGAGGCGTTCTGCAGGAGGGAGGCGCGCACCGGTTCGGAGAGGCGCTGGAGCAGTTGGGTCATGCCGTGCAGGCGGATGCCGAACTTCCGCAGCTGTTCCTGCATTTGTGCCAGTGATTCGGAGGCGGCCCCGTCCAGGGTGATGAGTTCATCCAGGTACGTGCGGAAGGGGACCCGGTGCCTTGCGGGGATGTCCCTTCGGGAGAGGCCTGCGCGTAGCAGGTCGCGCATGAGTAGGGAGACCAGGAGGCGGTCGGTGGGGCCGTCCCCGGCCGGGCAGATCCACACGACCATGCCCGCGTCCATCGCCGCCCGGATGTTGTACGCGCCGACGGGGTTGCCCAGGAAGGCGCGGGTGACGGGGTCGGCGGCGAGCCGGTCCAGGGGATTGAGGACCACGGGCAGCGCGTCGGCGGGCAGTGCGGCGAAGGAGGTACGCCACCACTGTGCGGCCTCCTCCTCCAAGACGGCGACTACCGACTCCCTGAAGGCGGCATCGGACAGCAGCGCCCGGACCTGGAACACCGTGGCCTGCGCACCGGTCTGTTGCGCCCGGCAGGCCTGCGTGTTGACCGTGACCAGGGCCTCGACAGCCTTGGTGAAGATGGTCAGGGCCCGGGGTGCGCTGACCGCGTTCCAGCCGAGCGCGGCCGCGAAAGCGTCGACGCTCTGGGCGATGACCTGATGCGCTTCTTGGCCCTGATCCATACCGAGCGGATTCCAGCACCCGCTCCGGGCCTGCGGGCTCGTGGCGGCCAGGTCGATGCGGGCAATCCGCCCGGCCACTTCCTCGACAGCGAGGTAAGGGGCAGCGCGGTGCCAGGAGTCGCCGTGCGGGTCCACGAACAGCAGCCCCCGCCCGGCGCGGGCCAGGCCGACAGCCTGGCAGAGCGCCCGTTCGGTCTTGCCCCAGCCCGACTTGCCGACGGCGACTTCGAAGAGGGTCTCGTCCTCGCGGGTGGCGACCATCCGCCGCTGCCCGTCGCCGCTGCGGTGCCACCCCTGGAGCACCAGGTCCCGGTTCCCGGGCACCCAGGTGGGCACGGCGGTCGCGAGCAGAGGCAGGCGGCAGTGTCGCGTCGGCGGCTTCAGCATCCCCGCCAGTTCACCCAGGGCCACCCAGTTGGAGCGGGGGGCACGTACTTGGCCGGTGGCCCACCGGCGGTCGAAGCTCTTGCGGGCGGGGGAGCGGTCGCTGGAGTAGTGCCACGGCCCCAGACGGAATCCGCGCATCTGCCAGCGGGCCTCACCGCCGAACACATCGAGTGCGGCTTCGAGTTGCCGCAGCCGTGCCTTCGCCCGGCCCTCCATGTCGGAGGAACACCGCACCAGCAACTGGACCCGTACGAGGTGGGTGCCGGTGAGCTTGCCCAGCGCCTTGTCCGCATCGACCCGTCGCGGGGCCGGCGGCATCACCCACCGTGGCCCGCCCCGGGTTTCCCGCCCGCCCACCAGTTCTCGCAGCACCCCCCACACGCTGTCCTCCGCGCGTTCGGCATCCCGACGCACCCACGAGCTGGCGCGTCGTGCTTCGCGGTGTTCGGTGGTGCGGGCGTCCTCCATGGCCTGCCACCTGCGGGCTTTGAGATGCCAGGCGGGGGCGCGTTGGATGTCCAGGCAGATCTCGGCGACGTCCCCAAGGTCGGTGCGCAGGTCGGCGACGGCGTCCGCGAGCGGCTGCAAGGGGTCCGGCTCCAGCGGCACGTCCCGCAGCGGCGCCACGGTCAGCCCGCGCAGCACGAACTCCGCGCGCACGGTGTGCTGCGCCTTGGTCTTCTTCGCCGGCGGGGCCTTACGGCACGTCACCGCCGGCGCGTAAGGGGTGGTACGCAGCAACTGCGCGGCCCCGGCCGCGCCTTCGATGCGGTACGACAGCGGGGTGCGCCCGTCCGCGCGCATCCGCACCCGCACCGCTTTGGCCCGCCGGGGCACGGTCCACGGTCCGCTGCCGGAAGCGCGCACGAGCTGGACGGCGTAGCGGAAGATCTGTTCCAGGCTGGGGTCGAAGGTGTCGTCGGGGACGAGTTCGACGGCCATGCGGGACTGGCTGGCCTTGTCCGCGAGCCGCCGCACCTGCCACTCGACTGCGAACGCGGCGATGGCGGCCAGCGGGATCAGCCACCACAAGTTGCCGGTGATCCACCCCGGAACGGCGGCCACCACGGTGACGAGTGTGCCAGCCGTGTCGAGCAGGGTGTTGCTCTGCGCGAGGATCACGGAACGGGTGTCCACGGAACTCCTTGGAGGGTCGGCTTGTTGGTGTGCTGGAAGCGGAGGGTGTGGGGGCGGCCGTCGCGGTAGGTGCCCCCGGGGTCGGCACCGGCCCACACCAGGTGGACCACCGCCCGGTTGGTGCCGTCGGCTTGTGCGGCGGTGGCCTGCACCCGCATCCGGGTGAAGGCCCGTACCGGCTGGCCGGGCGGAAAGTACGCGGGCCACAGAGGGCGGCCGCGGCCGGTGACGTCGGCGACCAGCACCGCCCGGCCCAGCGCCTCGACCTGCCGCGCCACAGGCGCGGGCAGATCGTCGGGGACGGCGGCCCGCAGCACCCGCTGGATCGCGGGGTCCGCACGCGGCCCTTCCCCCGGCGCGGGCAGCTCGCCCGGCCCCGTGACCAGGGACCGCGTGGGCTCCGGCTGGGGAGCACGTACGAGCGTCCGGTCGGCGGTGTGGAGCGGGCGCTGTGGAGCGGTCCTTGCCGACCTGGTGACGGGTGGCTGCTCCGGGGTGGATGGTTCGGGTTCGTAGAGCAGTGCCACGCCGAGGAGCACGAGTGCGAGGCCGGCGGCCAGCAGGGCCAGCGGCGAGCGAGTACGGCGGGCTCGTGGCGAAGACGGTCGGCGTTTCACAGGAGTCGTGCCCCTCCCGCGTAGTCGGGCATGGAGGAGAGTGCGTCGATGCGGACGGTGGTGCCGGGGCGGGCGGCGTTGATCATCTGTCCGTTGCCGAGGTAGATCCCGACGTGGTGGATGGTCGCGTTGGAGGTGGGGATGTAGCCGTAGAAGACGAGGTCGCCCGGCCGCAGTGCCTCCGTCCCGTCGGAGGCCGGTATCCGGGTGCCGGCTGCGGCCTGCGCGGACGCCGTGCGGGGCAGCCGGATTCCGACCTGGGCGAACGCAAATGTGGTCAGTCCCGAGCAGTCGAATCCACGGATCGTGGTGCCGGACTTGCCGCTGGGGGAGCAGCAGGTGCCGGTGCTGGGCCCCTTGGCGTTGCCGCCGCCCCAGGAGTAGGGGGTGCCGCGCTGGGCGAGCGCCGCGTCGATGACCTTCTTCGCCCGCCCGGTCGCCGATACGTTCACCGTGCCGCCGGAGGAGCGTGCGGCTTCGGTGTAGGTGTCGATCCAGCCCAGCACGTCCCGGACGTACGTCTGGCTGTTGTTGTACTGGAACAGCGCCTTCTTCAGCTGGTCCCGGGAACCAAGGTTGCGGCCGTTGCCGCACAGGTAGACGGCCGCTCCCAGGGCGGCGTCGTCGGCGTTGTGCGGGTTGTTCTGCCCGTCGCCGTTGGCGTCACGGCCGGAGCCGTTCCAGGTGCCGGGCATGAACTGAAAGGGCCCCACCGCCCGTTCACCGCTGGCGGTGCCGTCCCACTTCCCGTTGTCGGTGTCCTTGAACCGGGTGGTGTTCTCGCCCACCCCGGACCCGTCCAGCAACGGCCCCAGAATGCGGGGACTGACGTCACCGTTCGCGGCGATCTTCTTGCCCTGGGCGTGGTGGGACTCGATGCGGGCGATCCCGGCGAGGATCGGCCACCGCATTCCTTTGCATGCGGGGACCTGGCTTCCGATCCGGCTGACCGCGTTCTTGTACGCGGCCAGCATCCGGGTGGGGATGTCGGCAGCGGAGCCTTCGCCGCCGCCGGTGCCGTCATCCACGACACCGTCCGCCTCACTCGCGGCGGCCTGCGCAGCAAGCGCAGACAGCGCGGACATTGTCCCCGACAGCGGTGCCGCGCAGCACACCGCCCCCACCACCAGCAGCACCGCAAGGTACCCCAGTTTCCGTTTCACCTTCACGAGTGCTCACCGCCGGGGGTGGCGTCGTCGTGCCACCACGGCGGATCCGTCACCGCAGCCGCCTTCCGGGCGTTCAGGAGCGCGTCCTTGACCCGCTTCTGGTCGGCACTGGTGTCCGGCTCACTCCACGGGGGCTGGGATTCCCAGGTGGAGCGCTGGGCGTTGATGAGCGCGTCCATGACCTGCTGGCGTGCGCGCCCGGTGCCCTGCGCGGGCCGGGAGTGCGGGGTGCGCACCGTCCCTTCGTGGTCCCGGGTGGGGGTGCGCCCGGTGAGGAGGACTCCGGTCATGGCCGCGTCGCGGGCGGCCTGTCGGGTCGCGGTGGCGGAGGCGTTGATGACCTGTCCGACGGGCTCCCACTGCCGTCCGTCCTCGCGCAGCTGGTTGCCGGTGACCCGCAGTTGCTGGCGGACGTCCTCCGACAGCTCCGACCGTTTCTGGTGGGCGCGGTTGAGGGTGGCGGGCAGCCCGTAGGTGGCCTGGTAGCCGACGATCCCCGCCCGGCGGGCGATGCGGTAGCCGCGGAAGCGGACGAGCCGGTTGTGCGCGCGCACTCCGACCAACGGCCGGTCGGCGGACGGGTCGTGCAGGACTTCACCGGTCTGCTTGTCCACTCGCAGCGGCGCACCGCCACCGTGCGGGCCTGGGCCGTGAGGTCCCGTGCCGTGTGGACCAGTGCCGTGTGGACCGTGGGGCCCCTCTGGCCCTTCGCCGCCTTCGGGGCCGGTGGGCTTCTGCCACGTGGCGAGCTTCTCGTCATCCGGGCGCTGCCCGATCAGTAGCCCGTGGGCGGCCCGTCCGGCGATGGCGGCGCCGGTCGCGGCGAGCATCGCGGGGGCAAGACCGCGCCGGGCTTCGGCGCCCGCGTCGGCCAGGACGCGGCCGGAGTTGATGGGCATGCCGGTGCCGTCGCTCATCGCGGCCAGACGGCCCATCAGCTTCTGCCGGGTACCGAGCAGTCCGGCCCGGAACCCGCCGCCCATCGGGAGCAGACCACCCGATCCACCGCCACTGTTGCTGGCGTAGGTGGCCAGGGCCGCACCGATTTCCGAGGAGTCGCCGGGCAGGTGGGTGCCGCCGACCTTCGCGAACCGCATCCGCGTGGCCAGCCGGTCCGCGAAACCACTTGCGGAGGCGAGCAGCCTGCGGTGGAAGGCCAGCCCCAGCAGGGCAAGAACGTCCAGGAGCAGCAGGCGTTCCAGCAGCAGGGCGTCGCCCTCGGTGAGCATGACATCCACCGCGATCCCGAACGCGGGCAAAAACGCGGCGACGGCGAACATCAGCAGGGTGGAGGCCATGAACACCATGACCCACTTCCACACCGTGACCCGGCTCGGGCCGGGCAGCATCCCCCACACGAACGCGACTCCGCCGGTGGCGGCCGCGCCGAGCTCGGCACCTTGGGTGCCGAGCATGACCAGGGCCATCGCCCCGATCAGCGCCCCGATCAACACGGCGGCGATCAGCATCAGCAGCGCGGCGCCGACCCGCTCCCACGAGGAACTGCGCGCGTACTCCGCAGCCGCCTTCCCCGTGGGGCCGGTCTTCTCCAGGTCCTTGGCGAACTGCTGGAACTCCCGGGCCTCGGGCGAGATGTAGCCCAGGACCTTTTCCGGTGTGACGGGTGCGTCGTCTGCCTCGTACCCGGGGACATCCGAAGGAGAGAGTTCAGTGCCCTCCTCTTTGGCCAGCTGTTCTAGGACTCCCTGCTTACAACGGTCCTTCCCCGCGTCGAGCAGCTTTTCGCATGGCTTGAGGGCCGCTTTGGCCTTGTCACTGTCCCGGAAGTAGGACGGCTTGTACTTTCCCGTCACCCACCGCAGGTGCACCGCGTACGCGGCGGCGTCCTTCTGCGGGTCCAGCAGCCTTCCGTACTGGAGCAGCATGAACGGCTTCACCACCAGGGCATTGGTCAGCACGTCCTGAATGGGCTTGGCGATGTCCTTGGCCTGCGGTGCGCCCCCGGCCGGGGTCTTCGCGGACTCGCGCTGGTCGCACGCCAGGGCAGCGGCGGCGGGCAGTCCGGCGCACGGTTTGTCGCCGTGGGTGTTGAAGTCGTAGACGTTCACCGTTGTCGCGGCGACTTCGGCGGCGGCCTGGTGGACCTGGTTCATCGGCCCGTCCTTGCCCAGCAGGTAGTCCGGGCGGATCAGGGCGGAGGCGGCGAGCGCGGCGATCAGGAGGGTGAGCATGATCTCGCCCAGCCCCCGGGCGGCCTTGCCGCGCATGAACAGGATCAGCCCGAAGACGAACGCCCAGCCCAGGAGCAGGCCTTTGAGGCCGAGGGTGTCGACGACGAGGTGGTTGTAGGTGTCGGACAGCTCCTGCGCCGGCCCGAGCAGCAGGTTGAGCAGGGGGAAGGTGAAGACGAATTCGGTCAGCCAGCCGGCCATCCCGCACACCATGCGCACCGCGGCGAACACCCCGCCCAGCAGGAAGGAGCGGGCGTTGTCACCGAAGTTCAGGATGATTCCCGGGTCGGAGCCCAGCGTGTAGTTGTCCAGCGGGGCACCTTCGGAGGTGGTCAGGTTCAGCGGCCCCAGCAGCCCGCCGGACGCCCCGGCTCCGTTGGCGTCGGCGGCGGCCGCGACCTGGGTGTCGACCACGACGAACACGAAGACCAGCAGGCACACCCAGGCGGTGTTGCGGACGCTGTACCGGTCGAACGGCATGCGGATCTTCATGCGCCCACCCCCACGACGGCCTTCGTCAGGGAAGGCCGGGCGGCGCGGGAGCCGTGAGCAGGCCGGGTGGTGGGCGTGGTGGAGATCCGCTGGCGGATCCGGGCGAGTGCCGGGATGGCGACCTTGAGGCGGCAGGTGTTCTGGCGGGGCGCGCACAGCAGCATCTCGCCCTCCCGCCCCTTCTGGCCGACCGGGGAGAGGTCGGTGGTCACGGTGCGCAGCAGGGACTCGTCCTTGGGGTCCAGGCCGAGGAACTCCAGCCCGCGCGCGGCGCGTTCCCGGTTGGTCGTGCGGGCCAGAACCCGGTAGGCGAGGAGACCTCGGTCGGGGCCGAGTTCCTCGGCGTCGTGGCCGCCCATGAACAGGCCGGCGAGGTGTTTGCGGCCGTCGTGGAGGATTTCGTGGACCAGGGCGGTGCCCTCGGCGGAGGAGGTGAGCCAGTAGCACTCGTCCACCCACACCCCGCAGAACTGCGACGTGTCCGAGAACGCGGCCTGCCGCGCGATGGCCGCGATCAGGTACAGGACCGCCCTGCCGATCAGTGCTTCCAGCGGCTGCTGGCGCAGGACTTCGGGCTGCGCGAACGCCTCCTTCGGCGGCAGCGTCAAGCCCGCGGTGGTGACGACGACGAGGTCGGAGCCGAGGGTGTGGTCCAGGGTGAGCGGCGTCAGGCTTTCGTCGAAGACCATCGCGGCAAGAGGGTTGCGGGCCACGATCCGCAGCAGGTCCGACAGCGTGACCGCCGCATCCCGCCGCGTCGCCGCCCCCGCATCGGCGGCCGCCATCTCATCCAGGGCGGTGAGCACCCCGGCCATCGACGGATGGTCCGAGGCGGCGGCTTCCTCGACGGCCCGGTGCAGCACGGACCCGGACGTCGACATCGCCCCGATCCCCAACTGGAGCGTCAGGTAGGACAGGGCGTAGTGCGCGCCGACGGCTCCGCCGAAGATCCGCAACGGGTCGATGGAGACCTGGGCGGTGGCCGCATCGACGATCTGATGCCGCCCGGGAGCGGCGCCCTGGGCGTAGGCGGCCCACTCACGCACCGGGGTGCGGTCGATGACGATCGCCCGCCCGCCCCTGTCCACGATGGCCGACTTCAGCAACTTCAGCAGCACCGACTTCCCCGACCCCAAGTCCCCGACCACACCCAGGGACGCGGAAGCGTTCTGGGCGGGGGCGTCGGCCGGATCGATCAGGACGGGGCGGGTGGTGCCGCAGTCCTGGTCGAACCCGATCAGGACACCGGTCGGATCACCACCCTCTCCACTGCGTGCGGCACCCATCAGAGCCCAGTCCTCCGACAGCTGGTACTGCACGAACTCCCGCAGCACAGCAGGGCGGGTAGTACCGGGCAGGCCGAGTGCGAAGAGCTGTTCCTGGCGGCCAGTGGGACGCACCGCCCGGTAGTCGCCCTGCGAGAGCACCGCGCCCAGCGCGCGGGCCCGCGCGTCACAGACGGCTGCAGTGGGCCCCCACACGGTGAGCACGGTCACCGACTGGACCTCGACCTCCACCGACGTCCGCGACATCCGCGCATCCATCTCACCCAGGTCCCCGGCGGCCTCCGGCACCGACGAGGGCATCCCGGTGGGCTGCGCCCCGTACTGGTCGGCCTGCTCGACCAAGTCCTTCTTCTTCGCCTGGATCTTCTTCCGCGCCTGGGCGGCGGTCAGGACTTCCATGTCGACGGTGAAGTCCACCGGAAACGGCAACGACTCCAACTGAGCGAACAGATCGGCGGTGTCCCCGGAGACCGCCGGAGGCAATTCGGAGAGCACAAGGTGGGCCTGGTAACCGGTGCCGTGCTCGGTCTCTACCTCCAGCCACCGCCGCGCCAGCGGCGAACCACCCGAACCCCGCTGACGACGCGGACGCATCAGAGCACCCCAGCCACGCCTTGCTGATGCGAAATCCGCATCCTCAAGGGCATGCTCGTCACCCGTGTCGTTGCTGTCGTGGGAGTCGGAGTGGCCGCCTTCAGCGAGCCGCACCTGGCCCAGGTCGGCGTACGAGGGCGAACGCAGCACCCCGCCATGTACCCGCCCGCCGTACAGGCCGCTGGTGGCGGCCTCCGCGAGCAACGGCTCCGCCAGCCCCCGGCACAGGGAGTGCTGCACCATCCACACGATCTCCGCCGGCGTCGCCGCACGCAGCTCCAGCGCGGAGCCGATCGCGGCAGAGATCCGGGCCGCCTGCCGGTGACACGCGCTCACCTCACTGCGCCGCACCGGCGCCGCCTGCATGCCCAGTTCAGCCGACAGCTGCGCCCACATCGACGCGACAGCTGCCCCCGCCTCCTGCCGCGACGAGGAAGCGAGCGGGACGGCCAGCCACAGAGTGCGGGTGTGCATCTCCTGCCCGTCCAGCAGATCCAGCGCCGCCTCCGTGGTCTCGGCCCACGGGTGCTGCTCACCGTCCGGCCCAGGCGGCAGGGGGACACCGTCGATCATCTGGAAGGCGACCTCGCCGGGGTCGGTCTGCGCACACAGCCCGAAGATGCGGGGCGCACCAGCCAGGGAGCGCACCAGCGCGGTCACCTTGGCCAGGGTCTCCTCGCGGACCTGCGCGCTCTGGTAGCGGCCTCCCTCGGGGCTGATGCGCCACAGGGCCCACACGGTGCCCTGCACGGACCACACCAGATGACCGTTGATGTGCCGGATCGGGACCCTCATGACGAACTCCTGGAACTGGATGCGGTAGTGGCGAGCAGCTGCTGCAACGGCGACAACGGACCCGGTGCAGCCGAAGAAGGGGAGGGAGAAGGGGCGGAGACCGGCGAGACCACCGGGTGTGGCCGGCGCGGCGCGGGACTCGCGGGCGGCCGTGTGAGGGCCGGTGCGGTGGGGACGGGCCGCGGCGATGTTCTCCGCTTCGCCGGAGCCGGAGCCGGAGCCGGAGCCGGAGCCGGAGCCGTGTCCGGTGCGGCCTCGATGACGAATCCGCCGTACAGGCCGTGGGACTTGGGAGATCGGGCAGGGCGGCCCCCGATCCGGCCCTCCCAAGGGCGGACGAGCAGGCTTGCCCAGCCCAGGACGGCGGCGAGGGGGTCGCGTCCGGCTATCCGGGCCCCGCGTACAGCCCATACCGCGACCGCCCACCCCACGACCGGCAGCGGACCGAGCGCGGAGGCCCACCAGCTGAAGGTCTTGATCAGGGCGAACGCGCCGAGGAAGGCCACCGACAACTGCAAGGGGGTGTAGGGGCCGAAGGGGAGCTGCCACTCGCCGATCCGCCCGAACACGGTCGGATGGCGGCGGGCCGCGGTGTAGGTGCGCCCGACACGCCTCGGCGCGCTGGTCACTGGCCCGGCTTCTCAGGTTGGACGGCGACGTTGCCGGGGTTGTTGACCTCGTCCTGCACCTTGTCCGACAGCGCATTGCGCGAGTCATAGATCGACAGCGCGATCACCATCGCCAGCAGGGCCCCGATGCCCGCTTTCAGGGAGACCCGGCGCGCCACGGTGATCAGCACGATGATGATCAGGGCCGCCTTCAGACCCTTGTCGCCCCAGTCGGCCACCGTCGCGATGAGCGAATCCCCCAACGCGTCCGCTGCACCCGCGAGCACGAGTTCCTTCACCGGACACCGCCCGCCGGGATGTTCTGCGCGGCGGTGAGCGCGGCGATCTCCCACCGGTCCGCCCGCGCGGCCAGGGTCAGCCCGTACTCCAGCGGCCACACCTGCCGCTCGTCCTGCTGTGCGCGCACCCTCACCCGCACCCGCACCCGGGTGCCGTCCGCGGGCACCTCCTCCCCGGCTGCCTCCTGGCTCTCGGCGCTGATCTGGGTGACCTCGGCCTTGCGGGCGGCAGAGACCGGCGCGGTCAGCTGGACGTCGGGCACGGCGTACCGGGCGATCTGCCCGCCCCCGAGATAGGCGGTGAAGAACTCCGTGACGGTCGCGGCGAGCGGCCGCCCGGAGGGCACAGTGACCGTGAAGGAAGACGCAGGCGCGTTTGCGGCCGGGGGTGCGGCCACCTCGGCGGGCCCGGCCACCACCACCAGGCGGCCACCGGCCGCCGCCGCGAGCGGCACCTGGAAGTAGTGGACGGCACTCTTGGGGTCGGTGGCCGCGACGGTGACCGCCCACCGGGTTGGGGCGGTGGCCACCGTGCTCAGCGCGGACACCAGCGCCGCCGGAGCCGCCGCCTTCGGCAGCCCGACCCCGGGGGCCAACGCCTGCACCCGGCGGGCCGGCTCGCTCGTCTGCCCCTCGCTGCTGGCCAGCCACGAGGACAGGAACAGCTCCGCGTGCCCGGCCGGATCGGCGGCCAGCGGTGTGGCCACCGGGGTGGCCACCTTCGGGACAGAGGCAGCGGCCACCGTCCGCGGGGCCGGCGCAATGGCCAGCACGAGAGCGGCCGGGCCTGCGGCCAGCGCCGCCCAGACGGCCAACCGCCCGGCGGACACCCGACGGCGCGCCTGACCGAGCGCGGAGCCGGTGGCCACCGACGGCGACGACTCATCGGACGCAACGGGTCGGGAAGAGCGGCGGGTTGCACGAGGAGACACGAGCACTCCAGGGGGTTGGCATCGGGTGCTGACACCGAAGACAACCCACCCCAGCCAACTGGTGAGCCAACCAAATACGACCAACCACGATCACGAAAAGGGATCGTTCTCCATGGTTGGTCCGGTGGTTGGTTGCCCTGGGCGAGGGCGTGCGGCCCACCAGCGGACCAACCATGAACACCGGATCGGTCAGGGTGCGGCAGCCGCGCGGGCACCGCTGCGTCGCGGCAGGCCGATCGTGTCCGTCGGAAGGATTGCCCGAGCCCCTCTCATGGTTGGCTCGTTGGTTGGCCCGAAAGACGTGCCGTGGGGCGGACCAACCACGGCGTGGAGCGGACACGGTCACGGGCCCAGTGACCGGCGCCAGCCGGTGGGCACGACGCACCCCCGCAAGCCGTCCGGCGACGGTGGCCAGCGGCGGCCAACGCAGGCGGACACTGGCCAGTGGCCACCCCGACTCGACTGGCCACTGCCGGTCCTTCCCTGAGTCCGGACACCGGCCCCGGGCGACGGTGCGAAGACTGGCCGTGCAGTGGTCAGGAGCCGCCACCAGGCGAGCGCATGCGCGCCGAAGACCGCGAGTCGACGGCCGGGCAGTGAGCCCGCTGCTTCGGCCCGTCCCTCATGGTTGGCTCGCGGCGGGCACCGGAGCAGCAGACCGGGAACCAACCACGCCCCGTTTCCCGTACAGAGTCCGGCGCCAGATCATGCCGCACGGTGACGGGATAACAGATCGGGTTCAGGCACCGTGGTTGGCCCGTGCGGGTCCGCAAAGCCGGACCAACCACGGTCCCGGGCAGTTGCCGTTGCGACCGCCTCCGCGTACGGGTTGGCCACCGCCACAACGACGCGCCTCCTTAGCTGCTCCCTGCGTTTTCCGGCCACGACGAACCTCGTTGAGCAGGCATGAGACTGCTGTTGCCGGAGACGGCCGGTCCCGGTGTCGAGACTTTCGCCGAGGCACTGGCCGACGCCTCGTGCGAGCTGCGCGACGCCGCATCGACGGCCGGGAGCTGGAGCGCCACCGCCGCCGAGGACGCGATCGAGGCTATGGAGACCACCGCCCTCGCCCTGGGGACCCACCCCTTGGCTACGGCCACGGTGGCTGCGGTCGGGGAACTGCTCGCCCAGCTCCGCCAGGAACTGGGCCTACCGCTTCGTCGCGTCGATGACCTGATCGAGGACCAGGGCGGCAAGGGCCAGGACGTCGCCCCGACCACCCCGCGCCGCCGCCGTCGCCCCCTGGGCGGGCTCGGCCCCCACGGCCGCCAAGTCCGCATTCCCGCAACCCGAAATGCGTCCGGCCGCTGAGTGCTGCACTGCTCAAGCGGTAACGGCGATCTCCGGCTGGAGATGAGTGACTGTCAGGTGTCCTGGTTGCCGTCCTGGAGGCGGTGGAGTTCCTGGAAGAGGCCGCCGTCTTGGTGGAGGAGTTCGTTGTAGGTGCCGGTTTCTGCGATGCGGCCGTGGTTCATGACGATGATGCGGTCGGCGGTGCGGGCGTTGGCGAGGCGGTGGGTGATGAAGAGGGTGGTGCCGTTTGTTGCGGAGAGGGCTTTGAGGCGGCTGAAGACCTGGTGTTCGGCGCGGGCGTCGAGGGCGGCGGTGGGTTCGTCGAGGACGCGGACGGTGCCCTGGCGGTGGAAGGCGCGGGCGAGGGCGATGCGTTGCCACTGCCCGCCGGACAGGTCGTGTCCGCCCCACCAGGAGCGGGCCAGGGAGGTGTCGAGCCCGTCGGGGAGCTGGGCGAGGACGGTGTCGGCGCCGGCGGCTTCGGCGGCGGCCAGGACGGCGGTGTCACCTTCGGGGCGGGGTGTGCCGAGGGTGATGTTCTCGCGGGCGCGCAGCGGCCAGCGGGTGTAGTCCTGGGGGACCATCGCGATGCGCGCCCAGACCGTTTCGGGGTTGGCTTCGGCGAGGTCGATGCCGTCCCAGCGGACGCTGCCTGCTCCGGGGTCGGGGAGGTAGAGGCCGGTCAGGAGGTGCACGAGGGTGGTCTTGCCGGACCCGTTCTCGCCGACGAGGGCGACGACTTCGCCGCGCTTGAGGTCGAGGTCGACGTTGTCCACGGCCGGGCGGGACGTACCGGGGTAGGTGAAGGTGAGGGAGCGGGCGCTGATGACGTTCGGCCCGTCCTCGGGGATCTCGTGCTGTCCGCGCCGTGCCCGGTGGGCGTGCGCGGCGTGCAGGAAGTTCACCCAGTCGTCGAGGAAGAGGCTGGTGCGGAAAAGGCGGGCGGCGGCGCGCATCATGCCGGTGAGCGCGGCGTTGGAGGTGCGCAGCGCGAACAGGGCAGTTCCGGCCGCGGCCAGGTCGACGCCGCCGGTCGCGACGAGGACGGCGAGCGCCGCCCACGTGCCGAGGAGCGCGAGCGTGGACAGGGCGTCGCCAGTGAGCTGGATGCGCAGCGAGCGCAGGGCAGCGGTCAGGGATTCGGCTTCGAGGCGGTCGGCGACCTGCGTGTACTGGGTGTGGAGGAAGGGCCCCATGTGGCAGGTGCGGATCTCGGCGGCGGTGTTGCGGTCGGTGGCGTAGTTGCGCAGGACCGAGCGCAGCCGGGAATCGGAGAGGGTGGCGCGGGCAGTGGTGTGCTCGGTGCGGGCCGCCTCCACGGCCGCCCACCCGCGGGGGAGCGCAGCAAGGAGGAGGAGCCCGACAAGGGCCGGGTGCAGGACGCTGAGCACGGCGACGGCGGCGCACATCTGCGCTAGGGCGGAGATCAGGTTTTGGGCGTCGTCGACGAGGTCGCGAGCGGAGTCGGCGCCCTTGCCCGCGGCTTCCAGTTCGTCCTCGAAGCCGGGGTGCTCGTAGGCGGCGTACTCGACCGCGGCGGCGGCCTGCAGGACACGGACGTCCGCCTCGCGGGCGCAGCGGGGGCCGAGGCGGGCGGCTGAGGCGCGCGCGGCTGCCTGTGCGAGGGCACCGGCAGCGAGCGCGCCGCCGAGGATGCCGGCGGCCGGGACCAGGCCCTGCACGAGGTGGCCGGTGGGGGTCTTGGCGGTGTACGCGGCCAGGACGTCGAGGAGGCCACGGATCACGGTGGTGGTGGTCGCCAGGGCGACGGCGGCCAGGACCGCGGTCAGCACCTGCGCGCCGAGAAGCGCGAGCAGGGCCCGCCGGTCGGCCCGCCACCCCAGACGTACGGCTTGTCTCAGGGTGGCGGGCAGACGGCGGGCCATGGCCCAGGTGCTCACGGAGTCGGCGGTCGTCTCGTGCGCCCCGGCTTTCATCCGCATCGGCGGCGGCGTACCGGCTGCGGCCGGCGAAGGAACTGTCACCCGCCCTGGTGTAGGGGAACCGCCCCCGAGGGCGGTACTGCATTTGTGTTTCCGCCCCTGCGTCCGGCCAGATCCGTACACTCCGCCGTCAATGTGACGCCTCAGTATTCACCCTTGAGGGTGGGGGTGATGAGGGCAGGGGTCCACGGGCGGACTGGGTCGTTGTTCTCCAGCCCCAGAGCGAATCCGTCGCCCTGGACCCAGGCGTGCGCCTCGTTGGGTGCAGCGCGCACCCCCAGGACCCAGTGCACGCGCCGCCCGCACAGCCCGAGTGCAAGGACGGTGGCGAGCGAGACCTCCATGCAGGCGATCCGCCCGCCCCACCAGGAGGGCCGCACGGCAAGCAACGCCTGGTGCAGGGACTGGGCGAACGCAGCCTCGGCGGGCGGCAGATGCCGCAGCACACTGGTGGCCGCGACGAGCCAGCGCAGCGGCAGCCGGTGGACGGCGATGGCCACCGGCAAGACCAACGCAGCCAGCATCCGGATGGGCAGCGGAGGGCGGCGGTGGGCGGGGTCGGGGGTCATCAGCGGCACAGGATCACCCGCCAACGTCGCCGCGTCTGCTGCGGTACGGGGGCGTCCTCCAGGAGCCCGTTGGCCCGCAGGCCGTCCACGATCGTCTCGACCGCGACCGTCGTCTGGGCAGGGTCGAAGCCGCGGGCGGTGACCGAGTCGATGAGCGCGGGCAGCGCGCACCCTCCGGCCAGGGCTGCCTCCCAGATGCGGCGGGTGTCCTCGTCCAGCCACACCCACTGGCCGGTCCGTACGTTCAGGACGGCGGTGGTGCCGTGCCCGGGGTCGGCCACGTACAGGTGCTCGGGGCGGCTCAGCACGTCGGCCTCCCCGTGGTAACTGGGGCGGGGGCCGGGTGGTGGGGGAGGTGGTCCAGCCACAGGCAGGTGGTCAGGAGGAGTTGGAGGGCGGCGCGCGGCGCCCCGGCGTCCCCGGCGACGGCCCGGTTCAGGTCGTCCGCAACGGCGGCAGCGTCGACGAGGCCGTCGCGGACGAACGGGCTGGCGGCGACGAGTTGGTGCAGGGCCTGGCGGTTGGCGCGCAGCCCGGCCAGGAGGATCGGGCCGAAGGACCCCTTGGAGCGGCGCCCGAACAGCCAGGACGGCAGCTCGGGCAGCGCCGCGCCCAGGAGCGGCTTGTACTGCCCGGTCCGGCGCCGCTCATGGGCGGGGATCGCGTAGCAGGCCCGTACGACGTCGTTGTCCAGGTACGGGAAGACGGGGTTGATGCGCAGTGTCTCGTACAGGGTGATCTCCTGCCGGGCGGAGGCACCGTTGAGGCGCAGGGTCTGCCAGTCGTCCCACCGCCCGGCCCGCACCTTGGGCACCTGCTGGGCGGATTCCCGCAGCAGCCGGGCCACTTCGGTGCGCCCGCCGGGGGTGAGCCAGCGGGCGGCAGGGCCCGGCCGGCACCACGACCAAACCAGGGCCTCTTCCTGCGCCTGCGCCGGAGGGCGCTCGATCAGGGAGGCGGCGTCCTCCAAGGCCTGCCCGCGTCCCTGGGCGGCGGCGGTCTTCACCTGCCGCCACAGCGGCCTCGGCGCGGTGTCGCGCAGCCGGGCCCACGCCGTCACCTGTGCTTTCGCCTCCCGTGTGCGGCCCTGCTGGAGGAGGTCGACGAACGCGGCCGTCGAGGACTCCAGCACCACATCCCCGCCGTGCCCGGTCAGATGGACCCCCAGCCCGGCCGCCGGGTGCAGATAGGCGGCATCCAGCCCCGTGATCGCCGCCGACAGGGTCGGCCCGTCCGTCGCGGCGGGCGGCGGCCCGGAGAAGTGCCACGTATCGGGGCCGCCCCGGTGCAGGTGCTGGGCGATACCGGCGTGCGCGGCGACCCGGGCGGCGAACTCCGTGTCCTCTACGCTTGCCAACTCCCCTCCGTAGGTCACCGCGCACACCCGGCGGCGCTGCGCCGCGAGCAGCACGGCCGTGGACGAGTCCAGCCCCCCGGATAAATCCGCACCCACCACCTCGTACGGCACCACGTAGCCCTCGACCGCCGACCGCAGGGCCGCGCCGACATGCTCCGCACCGCCCTCCAGCGTCACCGGCTCCCCAAGGTCTGTCAGGTCGACGGTCGTGAACTGGTCGCCCTCGATGAGGAGTCCGTGCCCGCCGGGCACCTGCCGCACCCCGCCGTACACCGACCGCTCGGGCCAGTGCTCCGTCCCGGCCACGATCTGCGCGGCCAGCAACCCCAGGTCCGGGCCCGGGGAACCAACGGTCGCGGCCACCATCGCCGCCCGCGACCCCCAGACCAGCCCCCCGGGCGCCTGGGCGACGAACAGGCCCCGCACCCCGGCGAGGTCCCCGGCCACGAAGGTGCGCTCCCCGTGGCGGGCGACCACCCAGTACGAGCCGCCCCACCGGGTCAGCTCCGCCCACCGGCCCCGGCGGACCGCGTCCAGACCCGCGCCGTACAGCTCGGCGACACTCACCCGGCAGTCGCCGACCACGCTCACACTGACCGGCCCCTGATGCTGGCTGCGCACCGCGCACCCCGCCGACCAGGCCCGCACCGAACCACCGAGCGCGATGCCGCCCGCCGCTTCCGGCAGCCCCGCCCCTCCGGCCACCCACATCTTGCTCACGAACCGCTCCTTGTCTGCTGCACGAAGGAAAACGACGTGCGGCGCGGCACACCCTTGGCGGGGTACCGCGCCGCACAGGCAATCCCGAGGGATCAGGGGTCGAGATAGAACATTTCCTTGTCCGGCTCGCTCGCCACACACCGCCCACGGGTCACGTCAGTGACGCGGTCAGCGGACAGCGACGGGGCGAACACCGGCTCTTCGCGCGGGCCCACGTCGGGGCCGGGCGATGCAGTGCCCATCACGTCCTCCTTGCTCGGAAGGTGGAGGGGGTCAGTTGAAGTACCAGTCCTTGTCGGGGTCCGAGGCCATCCCCTTGCCGCGGGTCGCCTCGGCGACGGAGGCGGCGGTCAGGCACGGAGCGAAGACGGGAACCATCCCGTCCGGCTGCGGCGCCTGCTCGGCGAAGGGACTGGCGCTCTCCACGACGCTCTCGCGCGGGGAGATCACGAGGTTCAGCCCTCGAAGTAGTTGGACTTGTCCGAGTCGTTGAACACCTGCCGACCGCGGGTCGCCGTGACGACCGCGGAGGCGGACAGCGCCGGGGCGAACACCGACGCGGTACTCATCCCGCTCGCGGGGGCGGGCTGCACGGTGGGCTCGGTGATGGTGCTGGTGTTCTCGTTCACGGGGATCGTCCCTCTCATCGGTGAGGTGAACACGCGCCCTACGGGGCGGTGTGTATCCATCTCACCGCGTTCGAAGGCCTGTTCCCAGAGACGGAATTGGGGACTTCCAGGGAGTGGATCTGGAAGAAACCTGGGACCCGCTTGGGACGTTCCCGTCAGCCGGTCAGAAGGTCCAGAACGGCCTCCCGGTAGACGGCGTAAACCTGGGGCAGGGCGGCAAGGTCGGCGCGCTCGTCGGTGCCGTGCAGACCCTCGTAGGACACCCCGAATCCGGCCGTCGCGGGGACCGCCTCGCCTGCCAGCAGGTTGCCGATGTTGCTGGGGCCCGCGGTCTTCGCGCGCACGGCAAGCCCCGCGCGGGCGGCGGCCGCAAGGAGCGCGGCGGCGGGCTGCTCGGTTTCCTCCAGCCGGAACGGCGGCCAGGAGGCGATGGGGGTGATGTCGGTGGGCGTGGGTGCGGGGAGGTCCGCGTCGAGTTCGGCGACCGCCTTGCGGATCACGGTTTCGGCGTCGTGGGCGTCGAAGCAGGGGGTGGTGCGCACGTCGACATTGATCTCGCAGCGGTCGGGGGTGACGGAGAAGCCGTGACCCCCGTGGAGGGCGGTGACGGACAGCTTCGGCCCCAGCGGAAAGCCCCCGGTGCTGTCCGGGCCGGGCAGGTCGGCCGCGTCGAGGAGGCGAACGAGGTGGGCGGCGCGGGAGATCGCCCCGACCACGGTGCGGCTGGAGCCGGAGTGCCCGGAGGGAGCGTGCACGGCGAGCGTGGCCCGCCACAGGCCCCGCCCGCCGACCACGACGTCCTCCAGGCCGGGGTAGCCGATCATCACGCCGGCGGGACGGACCGCGTGCGGGTCGGCTAGGTAGGCGCGGGCTCCGCCGAACACCCCGGTGTGCTCGTCGACGTCCAGCAGAACAGCCAGCCCGCCCGACAACCCGGCCGCGCGCGGCAGGAGTTCCGCGGCGAGGTGGCAGAACAGGGAAGCGGCCAGCTTGGAGTCGGCCGCACCGCGCCCGTGCAGCCAGCCGTCGACCACATCGCCGCTGTCCGGCGGGAACGACCAGGCGGCTTCGTCGCCGTAGGGGGCGGTGTCGATGCACGCGTCCAGGGTCCACCAGGGCCCGGGCCGCCCTCCGGCGATTTCCACCAGCAGCCCCACTACCGCCCCCTGCCCGTCGTGCAGACGACGGTGCGGCAGACCGCGGGAGGCGAGCCAGCCTTCCAGGACACCCAGCACCGGCCCGTAGTCGTCGATCCCCGCCCGGCTGGGCCTGCGGATCAGCTCCTGGGCCAACGCCACGATCGACGCCATCCCGCCCTCAGAGGTTGCCCGACGGATCTCGCTCACGCTTCTCCCCACCCCATCAGTTGTGCCGCACCGGAAGAGCCCGGACGGCCTCGATCGTCTCCACGGGGCGTGCGGACGCACACGCCTCCCGCCCATGGTGGACCAGCCCCACCGCCGCCTCCCGGTTCAACAGGATCCCGCAGTCGAAACCCTCGGCGCCGTGGAAAGACGGCAGGGGGACGACTGCCTGGGTCTCCGACGCGACGAAGAACCGCTCCAACGCCTCCTGGCGTTCCACCATGCCTATGTGGAGCGTCTTGACCCCGTGATGGCGGGCGGCAGGATCGCGCAGATCCAACAGCCGGGCCAGGTGGCCGACGAGCTCGTGGTGACGGGGCGGCCCGTACAGCACCCGGTAATGGACGAGATCCGGCTGCTGCGCCACGGCCGTCTCGATCGCCGCCAGATACGCCTTCTCCCGCGACCGGCTGCCGGTCACCACGAGCTGCTCCCGCGCCCCCGCCACGACCTCGACCATCGCCTCGATGAGATCGGTCCACCGGGTCAGGAGCTTGACGACCTCGGTGGTGCCGGCCACCTCCAGGGCGCTGGTGGCAGCACCGTCCTGGTGGGCGAACAGCACCTCCGGCCGCTCCCGGTACAGGGTGCACAGCCCGGCCCGGTTCCGCTTTCCCGTCCGCTTGCGTCCGGACTCCCACGCGCTGACCAAGCTGGCGTCCGCTGCCAGCCCCGTGATCGCGTTGAGCGCGTCGGCGGCCTCCTCCAGCGTCATGTTCAATGCGACCCGAGCCCTCTTGAGCCCGGAACCCCTGCCTTCCTCCACCGTCACGACCCCACCCCACATCGGCGTCAACGTGATACCAAGTCTCCCTCTTCAAGGGGCAGTTCGGTGGAAGCGTGCAGCACCGGTCAGCCGACGACTCAGGCACACTGGGAGGCCGCCGTTTCCGCCCCGAACCCTGAACCGGTGCCAGCGCCCGTCCTGCGTGAGGTCCTGGGTGTACTCGCCCCCAACCGACCCTCTCGTCGAACAGCGGCTCACGGCCGCGCAGCAGGAAGCGGCGCGGACGCTGGGAGTTGAGGTCTCCGGCCCTCACCAGTGGGGACACCAGAGCCGGGCCCTCGGCCAGGCTGCATCAAGTCGGCCCAGGCATGCCGTCTCTGGAAGTTAGCGAAGCCAATGACAGATTCAGGTGCTTGATGAGCGCGGCGGCCTGGTCCTGGGTGGGCAGGGTGCCGTCCAGGACCAGGCTGGCCGCCTGTCGGGTTGGCGCCACGTAGCGTTCGAAGGCGTGTGCGGTGTGGGCATACCCGCGCAGGCCTGGCAGGGGGTCCTTGCCTTCGGTGAGTTTGCGCATCGTCTTGCGGACCACTCTCAGGTCCGCGGGGGTGTCGACGAACACCGTCCACGACGCGCGGGCGGCGAGTTGTTTCAGGGTCAGGGCGAAGATGCCCTCGGCAATCGTCAGCAACGTGCTTGCGTCTGCATGCTCGGCAAGGGCTGCCTCGATGCGGTCGAAGTCCAGGGCCAGCGGGTCACTGAAGTCCACGACTCGCCCCGGGTGTCCGTCCAGCCGGGGGACGCTGGGTGCCCGTGCGGGGTCCTGGTGGTAGCAGAGGTCCAGGTGGACCAGTCCCGTACCGGGCAGCTGCTGGGACACGGCGCGGGCCAGCGAGGTCTTCCCGGACCCGGCCCCTCCGCCGATCAGCAGAAGACGAGGGTGATGGTTCACGTACAGGCCTCACGCCGAACTGGAGCTGACGGCGCGAGTGTAGTGAAGTACGGCCTCCGGTAAACCCATTCCCAGCATCAGCCTGCGAGGTGCAGATGGGGACGCGGGGCGGGCGTGGGGGCGGGTTCGCCGCCGTCTCCGTCGGGGGTGGGGTGAGGATCGCAGCGGCGGGGCGGGCGGATGTCGCTGGCGGGGAAGGCGAGCGGCCAGAGGTGGGTGTCGGGGTCCTGGATGTGGTTGACCATGTGCGCCAGGGACTCGTATCCGGCGTACAGCGGGTGGATGAGGATCTGGCCGTGGCGGGTGCGGGCGTGGATGAGGCCGGTGTCGCGCAGCTCGCTCATCGCCCGGGAGATGGCGCTCTGTGTGGTGTTGAGCCGGGTGGCGAGCTCGTTCTGCGTGATGCGTACGTGGCCGCGGGGTTCCTGGCGGCCCTGGAGGACGTCGAAGATATCCCGTGCGGTGGGCGAGAGCCGTGCGTTGGGGAGCTGTTCCCAGGCGGCGGGGTTGTGGAAGCCGGCCAGCGGCACGTTCATCTTGCGTCCTTACTTCCGGGAAGGGGGATGACGATGCGGTGGGTCGTCAGGGTTGTCTCGCCGAGGCGGGCCAGGAGGGCGGCGTGCTTGCGGCTGGAGAAGCGGTAGGCGTAGAGGGGGTTGAGCTGGTAGCGGCCGTTGCGGACCTTCCATACGAAGTGGTGGCGGGCGAGCTGGCGCAGTGCCCGCTGGACCTTGGTCTGGCTGCACCCGAAGTAGGCGGCCAGCGCGGTCTGGGTGACGGTCACGGTGCCGTCCTCGTCATGAGTGACGGTCAGGTGGTCCAGGACGTCGCGGGCGGTGGCGGTGAGACGGAACCGCCACAGCTGTGATTGGAGTTCCTGCGAGAGGTTGAGGTGGCGGGCGCCGGTGAAGTGGTAGGGCTTGGGCTGCGGGGAGTACAGCACGCTGCCGCCCTGGCGGCTGATCCGCTCTAGCGTTCCCAACAGCCTGGCCCCGGCCGAAGAGTCGGCGGAGGCAGATCCCTCCCGGGCTGGGGAGGAGGCGTACGCGGGTGCAGGCTGGGCCACAGTGACCTGCTCTTTCCATGGACTGCGACGCATCGCATAGCGTCGTGGCTATCTTTCGGCGAGTTTTCTGCGCCCGGCGTCGTTGGGCCTTGTCGGCAGAGTTTTCTTCAGCCAGAGCGCATAAAACTCCGGAGCGGCGGACCTTGTTTTATTCACCCTGGGTGAAGAAAACGCCCGCGAACGTGCAGGTCAGAGCGGTGCCGCTATCTCTTAAAGAACGGCGCGCGGGGGCCGGGGCCGGGCGGGGATCCCGCTGCGGGCTCCTGGCCCCGTGGCGGGCCGCACGGGGCGGGCGGGGTGAAAGGCTGGCAGCGTGGCTGAGCGGGGTGGGTGGTGCAGGTGGTCCCCGCCCGTACGTGACCGTGTGCGGGTCCGTGACCCCCGTCCCTTCGTTGGGCGCGGGTCGTCCCCGCTGGAAGGGAGGCGCGGTCCGGCAGGAATGTGCGGGAGGCGCAGGCAGGGTGCGGGGCGGCGCCGCAGCGCACGCTCCGGCGGGGGGTGAAGGGGCGGACGACCGGGCGGCGGACGGGGTTGACGGGCACGGGAGCACTTCCAAGGGGCGCAGCGGGGGTGGTGAGTGCTCCCAAGGAACCCTCCGCGACCAACTGGTGGGCCAACCACCAGCGGTTGTTCCCGATTACGAGAACGACACGATTCTCAGATCGCGCTGTGGTTGGCTGCCCGGTTGGCTCGCCCCTTCCTCCCCGCCCTCCACGATCAGGGCGCAGTGCGAGCCCGAACGCCCGTCGCGTGATCGGCAGTTGCCATCAGGCGGTCCGCGGGTGGCGGATCAGCAGCTGCTTCCCTTCCAGCAGCAACAGAGACCAGGCGCACTGCGGTTCGGCCGGGGGCTCAGGCTCAGTCGAGCGGATCCCCCCTCCCGGGCGACGTGATCGTGCAGCGCGCCGAACGCATCCCGGGCGGGCGGCGAGCAGCTGCTCACAGGTCGCATCAAGGGTGCCGAGAGAGATCAGCAGGCCCCCGGCATCCGCCCCACGCCGCGTGCCAGGAGCCGTACGTCCAGGGGTCCGTCACCCGTCATACGCTGCTCAACGACCGGGCGAAACTGAGGGCAGGAGCACACGACGCACCCTCGGCAGGGGACCGGCCACGAGCGCCAGGAGCGCGCCCATGCTCCCGGCCCTGCGGCTCCTGCCGGTCGAACGAACCGACGCCGACGAACTCCTGGACGGCGCGGCCCACCGGATAAGGCCGGCGGAACCTCGGAACGGGCACCGCCACCAAGGGGGCAGGAGAGAAGCAGCCAGCCATCCCGAACCTCTGAACCGTGCAGATCAGACACCTGGTCAAGGGATTCAGCGGCGCTGCTCGCGCCTGCCCGACGGGGGCGGGCGGGTTGCCCTGCTGGACGGTCCGGCTGGTCTACTGCGTGTTCTGCTCGGCCTGGGTGCGGGCGGTGCGCACGGCGCGGTCCCATTGCCAGGCGGGTCCGCCTTCGCGGGCGGCGAGTTCGCCGGCGGCGCCGCGCCGCCAGCCGCCGATCTCGTTCAGGAAGGCGGTGGCGACGGCTACGCGCTGGGCGGTCTCGGGGTTGGCGCCACGTGGCGGGTTGGGGGTCTGGCGTGCGCCGGTTCCGATGTTGTCGCCGTCGCGGCGCTTGTCGAAGTCCTGGAGGTCGCCCCGGCGGAAGACGCGTGCTTCCTTCCCGCTGGGCATGAGTTCGGTGCCGACGGGCTCGGGGAAGTAGCCGGGGTGGTCCGCGAGGTACTTGCGGATGACGGCCGTGCTGGCGAAGTGGAACAGCTTGGCCGCCTCGCCGATCGCGATACGTTCCTCCGGGTCGCCCTCGTACAGGGCGGGATCGGTGGGCAGGACCGCCTTCTTCTTCTTCGACCGATGAGCGTCAAGAAAGCGCTCGAACTGCTCGCGGTCGTAGTAGTCGACCCGCTCGACGGTGGTCTCCTTCTCGGGGAACCGGGTCTCCTCGTCGGGGGCGTCGAGGCGGTGCTTGTACCAGTGGCCGACGGTCACCTTGCTGGCTCCGGAGCGCTCCGCCATCCAGTCACGGTTCACCAGGGCTCGGCCGGCGACGACGATCTCGGCGGGTCGGGGGGGCTTGGCCATGGTGGGTTCCTTCGGGGCGCAGCGGCGGGCTTAGACTGGCGGCGTTCCTTCCTCTGTGGGTTGGACGCGATGGCCAGCAGATACTCGCTCAGGGTTGCCGCCCTGCCGACACCTCTCGGGGTGCCTCTGCTGGCCATCATCATGCTCCACACCCGCAAGGGGACATTTTTAAGCATGCTCCCGTGCGGGGGGTGGTGTCAACTGCCGGCCCGCCCTTGCCCGAGGCGGCCGCCGGTCAGAACAGTGCCTTCTGGTTGCGGTCGGAGGCGTAACCTCCGGCTGTATCCGCACCCGGCTCGTTGTCGTAGGGCTGCCCTTGGTCCGGCTGCCTCTCGCGGGACTTGGTGGGGGTCGGGCCGGTTTTGGCGCAGGCGCAGCGGCACCACCACACGCACGGCTCGCTGTTGGGGCGGGGGATGAACTGGGCGATGACGTGGCCGGTGGTGCTGTAGATCCAGTCGGTGTTGTTGTCGACCGTGGGTCCGTCTTGCTGGCGGTGAACACAGAGGTCGCATCGGTTGGTCCAGCAGTTCCAGCAGGTGCCGCGCTCGCACATGCTCCACCGGGCGAACCCGAACGGATACTTGGCCTCGATCTTGAGCATGTGGTGCGGCCAGGCGTTTTCGCGTACCCATGCCCCTTGTTCCTCGGACATGGGGGAGGGGTTGGGGACGGGGTCCAGGATGCCCATGAGCAGCGCTCCCTGGAGGTTGAGCAGCTTCATGCGCTGCACGCGGTGCTGCTCCCCGGTGGTGAGAGCACGCTGCGGACGCTGTACGGGGGTGGTCAGGGTGCGGGCGGCGGCTTTCTGGCGCTGGCGCCGGGCGCGCAGTCCCTGGGGGTGGAACCGCGGCCGCGCTGTGCTCTCTGCCGCGACTTCCGCCTTCGGGCTGTCAGCAGCAGCGGTGCGCACGGTCGGCGGGGTCGTCCTGGCGTGCGGGGCGGGCGCCGGGCGAGGGGTGAGGACGCCGGGGCAGTACCCGCCCTCGTCCTCCCACTGGTCGGCTGCCTGTTGTTCGGCGCGGGCCTGCTGTTCGGCGAGAGTAACCGGGGGCCGGTAGGCGCGCAGGGCGCTGCGGCCCAGTGGGGGCAGCCGGCGTGCGGCGTCCTTCTTGTCGTCGCTGGTCATCCACCGCCGGGCTGCCCGGGCGTAGCGGGCCAGGTAGGCGGTCTGATCGTCTGGGAACAGGCCCTGGGGGAACAGGCGTGCCAGGGCCAGGGCGGTGCGCCCGCTGGGGGTCAGAGCCAGAACCCGCGCTCCGCCGGCGGGGGGAGCGGCCCAGCACAGGAACCGGGAGGCGAAAAGGGCTTTCACGCGTTCCCTGCTGATCCTGCGCCCGCCTTCCCACATGCCGTGGGTGCGGGCCTGGCGGGCGGTGTGGTCCTTCCAGTACAGGCGCCCGCTTCCGGCGGCCTCCAGCACCCGCACGTGTCCGGCGGTCCAGCCGAGTCGGGGCACGTGATGCTCGGCGTAGAAGCGGTTCATCAAGTCGGTGTGCCGGTTCTCGGCATCCATGCCGGTTGCCGCCCGCTCCCGCGCCTCCTCCTCGGCCTCCTCCCGGCGGGCCTCGCGGTCCTTCTCGGCGCGCTCGGCAGCGGTCAACGGGCGCTCCAGCTGGGTGTGCAGGACTTCGGCGGTGATCTCGACGTGGGCGGCGTGCTGGGCGTGGACGGCGGCCGTCACAGCCCGGGCCGCGTAGTTGGCGAGCGTGAACACGGTGACACCGTCCTGCTGCCAGGAAGCGGCCCACCGAGCCCACTTCTGGGCGTCGCAGGCGTGCTGGTGGGCGGTGTGCATGCGGGATTCCAGCATTGCGGCGGTGCGGCCGGCGGCGCGGCAAGCGGCGAACATCGCGCTGTCGGCAGCCTCGACGGCGAGCTCGGCGGCTTCCTGGGCGACGCGCACGTACACCGGCGGGGGCAGGGCATCCCGCCCTGCGGTGTGCTCGGACATGGTTCCTCACAAGGGAAAGCGGCCCGGGCGCGGCAGCGGAGTGCTGTCCCGCCCGGGCCGGTCCAGGGTGGGCGGTCGGTCAGCGGGAGGGGCGGTCACGCCATTGGGTGCAGACCTGCTTGTCCCTGCGGTAGCGGGCCCAAGGGGGGCCGGGGGTGTGATCGCTGGCGAAGTGCTGGCAGTCGGCGCAGGGGGGACCGAAGTCGCCGGGGTCGGTGACCGGGGCGGCAGTGTGCTGCCGGGGCGTGGCCCAGGGGTCGCCGCCTCGGTCGAACTGCACGCTGCCGTCGGGGAGTTGGTGGGCCCATCCGTCGGGCCAGTCGACGGGGGTGGGACGGCGGCAGATTTCCAGGGCGCGCAGCAGGGCGTACCGGCTCCACAGCACGCGGTCCCCGCCAGGCAGGGTGACCATGTACGCCGGAGCGTTCACCTGCTGCTCCGGGTGCCGGATGAGCACACCGGCGTACCGGTCGGGCTCGAAACGCATGACGGAGTGACGGGCGGACTGCCGGTAGCGGATCACGGCGGCGTCATCGACGAACGCCTCGCTGGCGAACATCCGTTTCAGGCTGCTGTTGAGGAAGTTGAGTACGTGCTGGCCCGGCTTCGCGCGGCCCGTGAGGCCCTGGTCGACCGGGGCGGGCGGGAAGGTTCCGCCGTCCTCGTTGACGCGCGTGTAGTGGACGTGGATGGGCAGGTCTGCCAGCAGGATGTAGGCGGGCCCGTCGTGTCCGGGAAACGGGTCGGTGGGGCGAATCCGGGTGCCGGGCAGGGGGGTGCTGTGCATGGTTCCTCACAGGGTTGAGAAGGACGGTGTGTTGTCGGGGGGTGCGGGATTTCCGCCCCACACCCCCGGGGCTGTGGGTGTGGTGCTGTGTCAGCTGCGGGCGCGGTCGATGATCTGGGCCAGGCTGATGGACGGTTTGAACTGGCCCATCGCGGGCTCGGCGGCGGCGTACTCGGCGAACAGCGCGGGGTTCAGCTGGGCGCTGCGGACCAGGTCCTTGGTTCCGGCGAGAGGGCAGGCACGACACGAGAGGCGGCGCATGCCGAGGTTGTAGGCCTCGTGGTGGGGGATGCCGTGTTGCTGGTGGGCGTCCCATACCTGGGCGGTGGTGAGGTGGTGGACGGGCAGCCACGTGGTGACCCGGCGCAGAGTGCCCTTGCCGCTCATCCGGTGGACTTCCAGAATCGGCTTCTTGGCGCGTGCGGGGGATTCCTCGGCGCGCATCCCCATGGCGTACCCGGCCCGCGGCGGGCGCCCCAGGCTCAGTTCGCGGCCGACCTCGTCGACGTAGTCACGTCCGGCGGCCGTTTTGGTGTCGCTGCGGCAGTAGGTGGCCCAGTGGCCCGGCCACCTACCGTGGGACATCATCCGCTCCCAGAGCGAGGGCCACCGTCGGCTGCGCCGCACGGCGAACGGGACGTCATACAGGGCGGCGTGGGCGCGGGCGGTGTCCTCGGCACCCGGCCACTCGACCAGCTGGCCCTCAGCGGTGGTGCCCAGGTCGCAGTGCAGGACGCGCACCTTGTGCAGCTGCCCGGCTGCATCGGCCTGTGCACAGACCTCGTGGACGAGGGCGCCGGAGTCCTTGCCGCCGGAGGTGAGGGCGAGCACGACGTCGTGGGCGTCGAAGTCGAATTCCGTCATCCCGCCGGGCACGGTCAGCGGGGCAGGCCCGGCCGGCGCGACGCCTGCAGCGGAGGCGGCCGCAGTGGCGGGGGCGGGAGGTAAGGCCGTCCTTTCCGCCTGGGCGGAGCCGCACGGTGCCGCGCACCGGGGGGTGTTCTGCATTTTCGGCATGGTCCGTTCCGTGGTGGTGGGGTCCTGCTGGGGGGAGGGGCCGGGCGGAGGCGCGACGACGGGGCGTCGGCGCGCCTGCGCCGGGCGGTGGTGTCAGGGGGTGGTGTGGCGGTCCGGGGCATGGGAGCGGGTCCGGGTGTGCTGTTCGCGGGCGTGAGCCTGGGCGGTGGCTGCGGCGTCGTCGGGGCTGGCGGCCTCGACCCACAGCACGTACCGGCCCGGGGTGCCCTGGGGGGCGCGGTTCCTGCGGGCGTGGTCGCGGCTCTTGGCGACTTCGGTGACGGTCGTGACCGTCAGCACGTCGCCGTCCAGCAAGCCGTCGACCCGGTAGGACTTCGTCCGGCGGCTGGTCAGACGTTGGCCGGACCGGGGGGAGAGCTGCCACACCCACGGGAGCACGGGGGATCCGCCCTCGGGGAGCGGCTCGTGCCGCTGGGCGGGGGGCGGTCCGCCGTTGCGGCCGCGCAGGTGGGAGTAGTAGCGGGGGCCGATCCACCCGCACCGCTCGCACAGGAGCAGCTGGTGGTTGTCGCTGCCGGGGAAGCCGGTCAGGGCGCGCCAGTCGTGCCGGGCGTACTGGGCGAACGCCTTGTGCGCGCTCTCCGTGTTGCGGGCGGTGACGGGCATCCTCGGATCGAGCAGCGGGACCGGCCCGTACAGCACCGTCAGCGGCACCTTGGTGAGGCGGACCGGGGTGATGTGCCCGGCGGCGTGCGCCTTGATGAGGTGGCGGGCGGCCATGTCGATGCCCTTTTCGCCGGTGGGCGGCCGGTTGAGGTTCGTCTCGCCCTCGCTGGTGACGACGTGCCAAGTGCGGTGCCAGCGATAGGCCAGTCCGAGAACCAGACCGTCACCGACGATGACGGGGGTACGGCATTCCGCGTCGGACTCGCCGGTCCGGTAGGGGGTGGGGGGTGTGCTCATCGTGGAACTCCTGTGGGTTGGGGAGGGTTACCGCCCCTCGATGTGACGGGTGTAGGGATGCACCCATTACCGCTTGGGGTGATCGCGTGGACGGCGAGGGGGCGGGTCCCGGCCGGGAGCGGGGCGTCAGTGGGGCAGTTGGGTGCAGTCGATGTGCCGGGTGGCGATGACGATGCGGACGTCTCGGACCTGGAGGGTGGCGGGATCGGGGAAGCGGATGTCTCCGCCGAGTGTCGGGCCGTTCTCGTCGTGGCGCGTTCGCCCGTCGGCCACCCAGGAGAGGAAACGGCGTACGCGGTCGCCGGTGGGCAGAGCGGGGGGCCCGTAGCCCTGGACGCGGAAGTAGCGGCGGACCTCGTGCGCCGGAAGGGGGCACGTCGGCAGGGGCGTCGGCACGCCGGGGCCGGGCAGATCGGCCACACGGATCGGCCGGTCCGTCTTGATCATGAGGTGTTCGGTGAGAGTGACGTCGGTGGCCCAGCTCCAGCCGGTCACCGTGGCCCAGTTGCGGGCGGCGGCCTCGGGGTGGGTCAGCGTGGAACTGGTGTGGACCTTGGTCTGCCCGCGGTAACGGTAGGAGACGGTCCAGAACCGGGAACGTGACTGCACTGTGGTCATGCTGATTCCGCTTTCTGTGGGTTGCGTCTGCGGGAGGGGTTGCCGCCCCTCAAACCGACAAGTGTAAGTATACTCTCTTGTGTGGTGTTGGTCAAGCCTGCCCAACATGGCGCGCCAGCAGCACGCGGTGCGCATCGGCCGCCGTGAGGACTGCGTCCAGGTACAGGCCCTTCAACACCCGCGCAGGAAGACCCTGCTGAGCGTGCCACCAGAGGGCCATCGCCATGCAGCCTGCGGCGGACACGTAGACCTCGTCGGTATGCGGCCACTGAGAGAGCCAGCCGCGCCCCAGCAGGATCGATGTCTGCGTGTACGGGATGCGCCAGAATCCGGCCTCGATCGCGCACGGCGTGCCATCGGGGTCATAGCGCAACTGCGTCCCCCTTCCGGCGTGGTTGATGAGTTCCAGGTCGGCGTACTGGCGCGCGGTCAGCTTCTTGGGGTGGACCACGGGCGTGAGGCGCACTTCCCGGTGCCTGATGCGGCGGTCCCGGATGCGGAGCTCCCCGCGAACGAGCGCCTCCACGGTGCGGCGGGAGTGGTCGGCCGTCTGCTGGATCAGGCCGTCTGCCTCCCAGCCGGTGAGGTAACCGGAGTGCACGCCGTCGCTGAGAATGATCTCTTTGAAGGCGGCCGGGGCGTATCCGCCGGGGAGGTAGGAGCGGGGAGTCAGGATGCCGTGCCGGGACGGCCGGGTGCGGTGGTGGGCCATGGTGTGATGCCTCCGAAAGCAGCGGGGGGGGGGAGGGGTGGGGTGCGCCCCGGCAAGGGGGCGCACCGTGATGGGCGCGGCGGTTAGGGGGCGGTGGCGCTGCGGTTCTGCCGGCGTCGCACGGCCTCGCCGTACGCGGTCATGAGGGCCTGGAGGGTGGCGTCGTCGACGTACCGGAACTCGACGATGTGCTGGCCCCAGCTGAGGACTTGGGCCTTCATGGACCCGATGGACCCTTGCCGGGGCCGGTATTCGATCCAGGGGGAGGGGGCGGTGCGGGTGAGTTCGGCGCCCGGCACGAGGGCGGCGAGTCGCTGGGCGAGGGCCTGTTGTTCCTCGTCGGTCTGCCGGGCGGACGCTGCTGCGGCGACCATCTTCGGGTACAGCTCGTTGTAGACGGGCAGCAGCTTGGCGGTGATGGCGTCGGCGAGTGCGGCCGGGGGGCGGTCGGTGCGGAACTGCGTGGACGGCCTCTCGTGGTCCCACACCGTCACGGGGGCGTCCGGGTAGCGCACGGTCACCTCCACATGGGCGGGGCGGCCGTCAACGGGCAACAGGTGCAGGCGCCGCCCATCGGCGTGAACCAGGGCGGCCCCGGTGCGCCCCATCCAGTGGTGGGGTTGGGCTGTCCAGCGGTGCCCGAGCAGCGGGGCGGTCTGGCGGGCGAGCCGGAGAATCTTGTTCAGCACGTACGTACTCCTCAACGATGCACGGGGCGCGGAGACGGATCCCACGCGTGTGGCGGCCGGCGGATCCGGCGGATCCGGCGGGGAACGGGGGGAGGGGTGCGGCGCATCCCTCCACCTCCAGCTGGGGTTACTGGCCGGGGGCGAGTTGGCGGCAGATCTGGGCGGCTTGTTCGGGGGTGAGGTTGCGCAGTCCGAGCCCTACCCGGTCGCCGTGGCGCTCGATGTGCGCGGTGATGCCGATGTCCTCCGGGTCTTGGGAGGGGGCGTGGACGCTGGGCCGGTCAGTGGATGCGGTGACCGGGCCGACCCATGACCCCGGCATGGCGTCCAGGAGGAGTTGGACGGTGGCGTCACGGGCGGCGGCCTGGGCCTTGTAGCGGGCGTGGGTCTCGGCGGCCAGGCCCAGGGCGGTGTCGTAGTCGGGCAGGAAGCGGCGGCGAAGGTGGGCGACGAGGTGGCGGGGGAGCTGGCGGGCGGGCATGTCGGCGGTGACGCTGATGGTCGGGGTCGTGATGCCGTTCAGCCGGTTGTCCCCGTGGTTGTCGAACAGCCCGTACACCACGAGCCGCCCGTCCTCGTCGGAGATTCGGACCTGGTAGGGGTCCTGTCCGGGGCGGGGGCAGGTGAGCAGCGCGGCGCGGGGCCAGTGGGGATCGGGGGCGGCGCTCCAGCCGACTCCGAGCAGAGCGGCGGTACGGCGGGCGGTGGTCAGAAGCGGAACGGGCATCGAGAGCTTCCTTTGGGGACAGATGGTCAAGGCGGCGGGGCCGGATCCCGCGGGGTGCGGGGCGCGGGCAGGGGTGGTGCCGCCCCTGCCCGGGAAGGGGTTACAGGTCGGCGGCCAGCAGGCGGGCGACGGCTTCGGCCTGGGCGGGGCTGAGGTAGCCGAGCATCATGTCGACGTGGCTGCCGTCATGGGCGACCTCGGCGGCGACGCGCAGCGAACTGCTGCGGTAGTTGGTCGCGGTCACTTCGCGCCGGTGGTCGCTGTTGTAGGCCCGGCCGATATGGGAGTGCGGCAGGACGTCCGTGAGGAGCTGTGCCACCGCGTCGCGGTCGGCGGTCTCCTGGGCGTACCGGGCCCGGTCCGCAGCCACCGCGTCCAGGGCTTCCCCGTAAGCGGACAGGAACCTGCGCTTGAGGTGGGCTGCCAGGTGGCGGGGGACCTGCCGGGTGGGGAGATCAGCGCTCACGGTGATCTGCGGGGCGTCCGCACTGTGGAGCAACCGGCGGTCGCCCTCCCGGTCCAGATACCCGTACGCCAGCAGGCGGTTGCCTTCCTGGGTGATCCGGATCCGGAAGGCGTCGGCGCCGGAGCGGGGGCCGGTCAGCAGCACCGCGTTCCGCCACACTTCGTCGTGCGGGGCGGCGCGCCAACCGGGGCCCAGCAGGGCGGCGGTACGGCGGACGGTGGTCAAAAGTGGGGTCGGCACAGAGCTCTCCAGGGCAGCGAACGACGGGCAGGGTGGTGGGGTGCAGCTGGACCCAGGGGAGGCGGGGGATGGTGAGCCCCCGCCTCCGGGCGTCCAGCCGCTGGAGCGGGTGCGCCTACCTCTCGGTGCGGGCGTAGTTGTGGGTGTCGTCGCTGACTTCGAACGCCACCGGCACATGTGCGCCGGTCCAGTTGGCGAACGGGCCCGGGAAAGCGGCCTGCCCGTTCAGCCACTGAAGAACGTGGGGCCTGACTTCGTGAAAGGTGCCGTTCTCGGCCTCGGCGTAGAACGCGCGGGTGCCACCGAATCCGTGGTCGTCGGCGTACTCCCACACGCACACCAGATAGGGGCCGCCTGCCTCATGGATGCGGGCGAAAGCGGTGTGCACGTCATGGTCGTTGGGCCCGGTGGAGAAGAATCCGCGCAGCGAATGAAGCCGCATTTCCGCGGTGGGCTCCAGATCGGTCTGGTCCTGGTGCTCCCCGCCGTGCGCAGCAATCAGTTCCCGGATCGCTTCCACGGGCACTTCCAGGCAGTGAGTTCCGCCGTGCTCGTCGCCGGTGAGGTAGTCCTCCCACGGGTCCTGGTTCTGCCATCCGGGGGAGTCCGGAGCGGTGAGGCCCGGGAAGAGGTAAACCATGTCCGCCACCGCCGCGTTGGGCCACATCTCGATGTCGAGAAGCGTCCCGTCCGCGAGCCGGATGCGGGCGGACGTCGGGGCAGTACCGCGTGCGGTGATCTCGTCCAGCTGCGGTGTGCTGGTCTGGGTGTCCTGATGCATCACGTTTCCCTCTCGGGGAGTCAGGGGGTGGGCCACTGAGGCCCACCCC
>BMUX01000032.1 GCA_014650415.1 Streptomyces spiroverticillatus | reverse complement strand
GTTCAAGTGGACCAAGACCGCCGACCAGATCATCGACCGTATCTGCCGCTACTGCACACGCATCTCCGGACCGGCTCACTAGCTCACCCCACCCAGGCGTTGTTCATCAGCCCAGTTCGGCGCAGTGAACAATCCCTGTGCCGGAATGGGTGGATATTGCCGCAAGGGTGCCTGCCGAACGGGTCGATGAGGAACCGCAGTTCATACCGTGGCGCTTGTGTTTCCCGGAGTGCAGTGGGGTGTCGGTGGCGATGCGGTCCATCGACAGCAGAGTCCTCGCGCACGCAGCGGGAGACAGCCGCGAGGCCGATGCCGAAGCCAGAGGCGAGCTGGGCGTAGGTGTCACCGCACCACAGGTAGGCCAGGGCGAATAGAGCCTGCCGGTCGGCGGGCAGGCGTCGCCATCGGGTACCGAACATCCGCCTGCGGAGGCTGAGTTGGCCCGTCGGATGCCGCAGGGTACGGCTCGACAGGTCGGTCGTGGGCGGGTAGACGGGCACACGAAACTCCTGGCGGCACAGTGAATCTTGGCCATGACACCGCCCACCAGGAGCCTCACCGATCTGCAGAGTCGTCCAACTCACAGCCGGACCGGCCGGGTTGGACATGGCTCACCTCACCCGACCGAACAACCTCCTCCGCACACACGAACAGCCCCACCACCGCGCACCACTCGAACCTCACCAGCTCGGTGGGCGTGGGGGTGGTGGCGGCGAAGCCCGGCCGGAAGGGTGCCCGCGTGGCCCGGCACCCGGGGGCGGTCGGCTGCTCTGCCGCCCGTTAATCACGCTAGGTATGCAGACGGTTACTCCTGGGCATTGATGCTGCTGCACGTCCCACTGGAAGAGGAGCTATCCATGTTTCGTCGTTCGCTCGCTCTCGCTTCGGTCGCCATGACCGTCGCCCTCGGCCTGGCCCCGTCCGCCGCGGCTGAAGCCCCCGCCGCACGGGCCTATTCGTGCTCGCCCGGGTACTTCTGCATCTACAGCGACTGGAACGGCGGCGGGACGCGCTGTCAATGGTCGCAGGAGAGCAAGACCAACACAGCCGACGACTGCTCGTTCATCCAGCGCGGACAGAACGTGCGCTCGGTGCGCAACAACACCGACCACCGCGTGCAGTACTACACCCGCACCAACCACAAGTCGCGGGTCGGCTCCACCCTTTCCGGGCACGAGGGGAACCTTCAGGGCGACTACCAGATCCGCTCGTTCAAGAAGCAGTAGCCACACGTCTGCGGCCGGGGAGCGACGGTCCCCGGCCGCAGGCCCCCCGGCGACGGGGGCGCCCCGCTTGCGTAGAGCGTCCGCGTCCGGCGGCGGCTGCTTCTCCCGCCCCGCAGGCGCAGCGACGAGAAGTACCGCATGACGTGCACGACGCTACGAAGGATCGCGAGGGCCGGGGCGGTGCGGGCGGGCATCCCCAGCGCCACCGCGCAGGTGCGCGATGCGCACGGCGTAGGGGCGAAGCCCGCAAACGGCGTCCGCACCCCCGCCCCAGCAGCCGCGCCGACTCGAAGCTGTGCACGCGCAGCCCGACCTGGTCGCGACGTCACCGGGATGAACGGCCCGCAGGGATAAGCCTGATGACGATGCGTACGGGCTGCGGCACCACCCTCCGGGGCGGGCCCCCGGGGGCAACGAGGCGGAGTAGCCGAAGCGGGGGGCACGGGGGCTTCTCCCGGTCGTGGCCGATCCCGGTTCGTGGCCGCCTTCCCGACCGCCTCTGCCCCCGGCGGTCAGGCCACCACGAGTTCTTCGGCGGCGAACTTCTCCACGAACTCCCGCGTGCGCCGGTCGAGATCGGCGTACTGCGCCTCCCGCTCGGCACCCGAGACCGCCGCACCGACCAAGAGGTTGCCCTCGGCGTCGACGCGCTGCGGGCGCTCCTCCACGTCGGTGAGCAGGGCGACGGCGGACCGGGCGAAGCCGCAGTAATAGGCGATGCCCTCGCTCAGGTTGGTTTCGAGGGTGGCCTGCATGTCCGGCACGAGGGGATCGTCGCCGGTGGCTCCGGCCAGCCCCAGCCACAGGATGCGCTTGCCGGCGAGGCGGGGCGTGCTGCGACCGTAGGCGAACCCGTAGTTCCACACGCGGTCGATCCAGCCCTTGAGGAGGGCGGGCACGCTCTGCCAGTACACCGGGAACACGGCGACGACGACGTCGGCGTCGAGGAGGCGCCGCATATGGGCCTGCACTTCGTCCGAGTACGGCTTCTCCCTGTTGCCCCAGTCCGGCTGGTCCGTCGTGTTCATCCGCGGGTCGAACCCCTCGGCGTGCAGATCCAGCAGGTCGATGCGGTAGCCGGCGGCTTCGAGGCGCGCGGCGGCACGGCGGGCCGTGTGGGCGGTGAGGGAATCGGGGCGGTGGTGTGCGACCACCACGAGGGCTGTTCTGGTGGGGGTGCGGGGGTGGGCGGCGGGCTGCGTCATGGTGTCTCCCGGTGGGTCTCGTTCGGTCTCAGTGGGTCTCGGTCGGCTCGGCCGGTCTTGGTGGGGCCCGGTCCGTCTTGGTGGGGCCCGGCCGGTGCGGTGAGACCAGTACAGCCGCAGCGACGTGGATGATCCATGGGAGAAACCCTCCCGAACATAGGAGATCGTCTACGATCCCTGGTGTGGATCCTTTGAGTTCGCTCCTGAGCGGCATCCGGGCCGAGGGTTCGGTGGTCAGCCACGCCGTCCTGTCCGCACCCTGGGCCATCCGCTTCGCCGACGCCGCGCCGCTCACCATGATCAGCGTGCTGCGCGGCGGGGGTACCCTGCTGCTGCCCGACGGCACCGAACGCGCAGTCGGCGCGGGCGACACGGCGATCGTGAACGGTTCCGCGCCGTTCCACCTCGCGGACCGGCCCGCCTCCGTGCACGGCACGCATGACGCGTACGAGATCGCCTGCTTCGGCACGGATGCCGAGTGCGCCGTCCAGGATCTCGGCGGAATCCACTGGGGCGCCGACTCCGAGGAGGCAACCGCGCTGATCGTGGGCGCCTACCGCGCCTCGGGCCACCGCCACGAACGGCTCCTGCGTTCCCTGCCGCCCGTCCTCGTGGTCCAGGAGGACGTCGAGGTCTGCCGCTGGCTGGAGACGGCCGCCGCCGATGCCGCCCAACTCTAGGCCGGTTCCCAGGCATTGATGGACCGTCTCCTGGACTGGGCCCTGGTGTGCTCCCTGCGCAGTTGGTTCGACCGGGCGGGCGCCGACGCGCCCCACTGGTACCGGGGCCTGGCCGACCCCGTCCTGGGTCCCGCGCTCCAGGCCTTCCACGACCGGCCCGCAGAGGCGTGGACGGTGGCGTCGCTCGCCTCCCGGTCCGGCGTGTCCCGGGCGCTGTTCGCCAAGCGCTTCACCCGTCTGATGGGCCGCCCGCCCCTCGCCTACCTCACCGAGCACCGCATGGACGAGGCCCAGAGTCTGCTGACCGACACCAACCTCAGCATCGCCCAGGTCGGCAGGTCGGCCGGCTATGCGGACGCCTTCGGCTTCAGCGCCGCGTTCAAGCGCCACAAGGGGCTGAGTCCCAGTTCGTACCGTGCCATGACGGCCCGAGCAGCCGCCCCGGGATCGTAGTCCGGTCGTCCCGCCGCCCCCTGATGAGGGAGTCGTGGGACGGCTGGGCGGGCGGCGTTGGGGGTGGTGTGGGAGGTTCCCGTACGCGGCGGTGCACGGGGAGGCCTCTTCGGCCGCCCTCACGGACGTGAGGGTGTTGCGTCGGATTCCTGCGCGGTGGGTGACCAGTTCGGGGTCCGTCAACTTCGGCGTCCTGCCCAGCCACCGGGTATCTGCGCGCGCCAGGAGGTACCGGCTCCGGTGAGGCGAAGAAACCGGCAGTGGTCCGCGGCAGGCCGCCGAAGATCTCCCGTACGACGGCCAGGGCTGCCTTGGCAAGATCGGGGACGAGGTCGCGCGGCTGTCCGGCGGCCTGGGCCAAGTCCCATCCGTGGACCAGCATCTCGATCACCAGATGCTCGACCAGGCGCCACCCCGGCGCGGGCCCGTACCGCTGGTCGAGCATGCCGGGCACACTGAAGGCTGCCGGCGCAGCTATGGAAGCGGTTCGGAACGCCTCGACGTGACTCCTGCCGAAGTGGTCGGCGGCCGTGTCGGAACGAGGCTCCCTCGGCCAAGTCTGTCCACAGCAGGTTCTCCCAGACCAGGTGGTTGAGCAGGATGCGGAGATCCCCGTCGGCAGTGGAACAGTGGGGCGGATCCCATCCGTCGGACCCTGCCCCTCACCCCGGCGGGCAAACGGCAGCTCCCTGCGCGATAAGACCAATCACTCGACGCCTGATCCACCTGCTATTCGGAACTCCCGTCTACAGCCCGATGATCAGCTGGATGCAGACGATCTTCACGAGGATTCCGAGAGCGAACAGGGTGGAGTAACCCGCGTTGATCCGGCTGTCGGTTGCCCTGCCGTTGGCGTACGCGAGGATCGCGGGGTTTCCCACGTACCCGGACAGCAGGCCCATGGTGCGCTCTCTGCTCTGTCCGAGCCATTTGGCGCCGAGCACCATCAGGAAGTAGCTGACGAAGGCGCCGAGGGTCAGGACCGCGACCAGTTTGAGGCCGAAGACCGAGAAGGCGTTCTCGCGGAAAGAGTGTCCCGATGTCAGTCCCACGACCGCGAGGAACAGCAGGAGCCCCACCTGCCGCAGGGTCAGGTTCGCCCGCGTCGGCAGTGTCCAGACCAGGGGTCCCGTACGACGTCGCCAGCCGAGGAACATGCCCATCACGAGCGGGCCCGCACCGGCGCCCAGGGCGAGGGTGGTGGTGCCCAGGGTGAGCGAGGGGATGCCGATCAGGAATCCCAGCGCCAGGCCCACCCCCAGGCTGACCGCGCTCACCTCGCTGACGCTGCTCTCCTTGTCGCCCAGGTGGCGGGTGATGGCGTCGGCCCGGCCGTGCGGCATGACCACCCGGAGCCGGTCGTCCAGTTGGAGTACGAGGTCGTCGTGGGCGAGCATGTCGAAGTCACCGCGCCTGACCCTGCTGACGAGGGCTCCGTAGCGCGGGCCCAGCCCGAGTTCGGCGACGGTGCGGCCTGCGAGGTCCGGGTCGGTGAGCAGGATGCGCCGGTAGTCGACAGTGCTGCGGTCGTCCAGGAGGTCCAGCGGTGCAAGTTCGCCCAGGTAGGCGGTGGCGCTACGCACGTCGCTCTCCCCGCCGACCAGTACGACCAGGTCTCCGGCGGCGAGCACGTCCAGGGCGTGGGCGATGCGCGGCTCGCCGTCGGCGGGACGGTATTCGCTGGCCAGTACGCGATGGGTGGCGACGCCGGGAACGTCGTCCCATCGGACGTCCTTGGTCACTTGGACCGTACGGGTGACGAGTTCGGCGGGGAGGCCGGAACCGGGGTCCCGGCGGGCCTTCCAGTGCCGTCGGCCCGCGAGTACCGCGATGAACAGGATCGTGACGACGACCGCGAGCGGATAGCCGATCGCGTATCCGACGGCGGGCTGGGCCGGGTTCTCCGAGGCCGCCTGGGCTGCCGCCAGGCCGGGTGTGGTGGTGCCGATGCCCGCGTATCCGCCGGCGAGATAGGGGCCGCTGATGCCGAACCACTGGTGCCCCACGAAACCCACCACGCCCGCCGTGATCACGAGGGCGGCGATCGCCGCCGCCATCACCGCGAGCTGGCCGCGCAGCTCCCTGAAGAACGCGGGCCCCGCCTCCAGGCCCACCGTATAGACGTAGAGGGCGAGCCCGAGGGCGGAGACGCCGGTGGGGACGGCGGGACCGATGTCCTTGTCCAGGGCTCCGACCAGCAGGCCCACGAAGAGGACACCCGCCGCGCCGAGCTTCACGGGGCCGAAGCGGCACAGGCCGAGCAGGGAGCCGAGCGCGACGACCGAGAACACGGCCACCCAGGGCTGGTCCGCGAAAAATTGCCCCACGGTGAGTCCCCTTGGTGGTGCGGATGGCCGTTGTGTCACGGTCCGGTGCAGTCGGCTCGTGGGCACGTGCGCGCCCACCGTCATGTGGGCAAAGTCGTCTGCCCACGTGGCTCCATCGTCGGCGAGGTGGGGCGGCCCTGCCAGCCGAGGGCCGATACGTCACCGGCCTTTGGGGCGGATGGAACGGGGCGCCAAAGCGGTCGAAGTCGCACAGCCCTCTGGCGACGTTCTCCTGGGCGGCGGCTTGCACGGGGGCACGCTTTCGTGGCCCTCTCGGACCGTCAACTCCGCTGCTGTCTGTACCAGTCGGCGGCTGTCCGTCGTGGCGGTCGGCCTGCGGGATGCGGTTCTCCCGCCTTGCAGCTCGACCGCTTCGCAATGCGATCGCATTGCATACTGGCCGTCGCGGTTATTACCATGCACTCGCATTGCAAAAGCGGCAGGGCGGTGCGGGCGCTGTCGCGCGCCCGCTCGGCGCAGACCGCACTCCGCTTGGGTTCCCCACGCCTTCCTCACGACCGAAAGGCCGCATCACATGAAGTCCCTCAGAAGGGTCAGCCGGTACGACGTTTTGCAGGTCCTCGGGCTGATCCTGCTCGCACTCGGCGTGCAGGGCGCCATCCGGCAACTCGCCGACTACAGCGACCTCGGCCTGCTGCGCTGGCTCCCCGGTGGCTACGAGGCCGCGCTGACCGGGCATGTCGTCGCCGCTGTGGCCGGTCTGGCCCTCGCCGCCTGGGCCACCAAGCGCAGCAAGGCCACCACCAGCGCCGAAGCGGCCGGGCGGCAGCGATGAGGCGGAGGCCGGCGTGGCGGCTCGCCGGACTCGGGGTCGCGGCAGCCCTGCTGCCGGTGGACATGACCGGCAGCACCGCCACGGCTGCCGCCTCCACATCCCCCGCGCAGGACACCACCGCGTCCGCCCCCGTCGTCCGCACCACCGCCGGCGCGGTCCGGGGGACGGCCACGGGTGACGGATTACGTCGCTTCCAGGGCATCCCGTTCGCCGCCCCGCCCGTCGACGCACTGCGCTGGCGGCCACCGCAGCCGGTCCCCTCCTGGCGAGGCGTGCGGGATGCCACCCGCCCCGGTCCGGTCTGTGTCCAGCCGGATGCACCGGAGATACCGCGCGGCCTGCCGCAGAGCGAAGACTGCCTGACGGTGAACGTCACCACCCCGAGCCGCCCGCCCGCGCACGGCAGGCCCCGGCCCGTCCTCGTATGGGTGCCGGGTGGCGGGTTCGTCACCGGCGCGGGCTCCCTGGACGACCCGGCCCGGCCGGCGAGGGCCGGCGACATGGTCGTCGTGACGCTCAACTACCGGCTCGGCGCCTTCGGCTTCTTCGCCCACCCCGAGCTCGGCACCGAAGGCAACTTCGGCCTCCAGGACCAGCTCGCCGCACTGCGCTGGGTGCGCGCCAACATCGCCCGCTTCGGCGGCGACCCCGACCTCGTCACTCTCGGCGGCGTGTCCGCGGGCGCCATGAGTACCTGCACCCTGATGGCGGCACCGGCCGCGCGCGGCCTGTTCCGGCAGGCGATCGTGCAGAGCGGATCGTGTCTGACGGAATTCCCGGCCGGCGCGTTCGGCCCCGGTTCGGGGCCCGTCAACGGCTGGCAGCCCCTCACGGCCGTCCAACGCACCGGCCGCGCCCTGGGCGATCGCCTCGCCTGCGCCGACCTCGCCTGCCTGCGCCGCCTTCCCGCCCGTCGACTCGTCGCGCATCAGGCGGAGTTCAGCCTCGTCGCGTACGGAACGGAGCTAGTGCCCCGGCATCCCGCCGAGGTCTTCGCCGCCGGGCGGCAGACACCCGTACCGCTCCTTCAGGGAACGACCCGCGACGAGCACATCGAGTTCGCCCTGAGCGTCTATCCGGACGGCCTGACCAGCACCCAGTACCGCGATCTGCTGCGCACCGCCTTCGGCCCCGACACGGCCCGGCGCGTCGAACGCCGTTATCCCGTACGGGACTTCCCCTCCCCCACGGCCGCCGCCGAGCGCGTGTTCAGCGACAGCTCCTGGACCTGTCCGTCCTGGCGGGCCGCCCGCGGGCACGCCCGTACGGCACCCACGTACACGTATCTCTTCAACGACCCGGCCGCCGTCCCGCTCAGCGGCCGGCCACTGCCGGAGAACGTCAGGCCCGCAGTCGCGCACGGCGCCGACGTCCCCTACATCTTCGACACCCCCGGCACCCCGCCGCTCACGCTCGAGCAGCAGCGGCTCGCCGACCGGATCGTCGGCTATTGGGCGCGCTTCGTCCGCACCGGCGAACCGAACGGACCGAACGCGACATCCTGGCCGCGCACCACCGGGCACGGCGCGTCGTACGCGCTCGATCTGACCCCCGGTCCGCGCGGCCCGCGTCCCACGAACCTGGACGTCAGTCACCGGTGCGGATTCTGGCGGCGCTGACCGCCTGCCGAGCGCCCGGATCGCCCTCGCGCTGGGTGTACTCGAGTGATGCGGGCGTGCGGCGCGAGTGCGTGCCAGGCGTCGTGGATCCGCGAAGATCGGGAAGCCTGGAAGTTCCCGGCGCACGAGCGGTCCCTACTCTGCGCTCTCCGGGTTGGGCCGGGGCGTACGGCGTGCTGTCGAGGTGGGGTCGGTGCCCTGTCGGTGGTTGTCGGAGCCGTGTCGGCGGGGGTTGGCACCTTTCGGAGTGTCAAGGCCGGGTGGTTGCCCGGCGGTGCTTCGGAAGGGGATGTCTCATGTACGACGTGGTGATCGTGGGCGCGGGCCCGGTCGGTCTCTTCCTCGCCTGCGAGCTCGGGCTCGCGGGTTGCTCCGTACAGGTGCTGGAGATGGAGCCGGAGCCGGACTCGCGGTGGCAGGCGCAGCCGCTCGACAAGCGCGGCCTGTTCGGCTTCTCGACCGGAGCCTTCTACCGGCGCGGTCTGCTCGACGCGCTGCGGGAGACCTCTGCCGGCATGACGGGACACGGGGCACCGGTCGTGGCCGGGGCCGACGGGACGTCAGGCCCGCCCGCCGTGGGCCACTTCGCAGGCGTGATGCTCGATCCGGCCAAGGTCGACCTGGCCGCTCTGCCGTACCGACTGCCCAGCCCGGCCCCCGACTCCCTGATGATCAGGCTTCCGGAGGTCGAGGCTCTGCTCGCCGAGCGGGCGGTCAAGCTCGGCGTCGAGATTCAGCGGGGCGCCCCGGTGGACGCGGTAGTCCAGCACGACGAGCACGTGGTCGTCTCTGCGGGCGCGGATGCCGTCGAGGCGCGCTGGGTCGTCGGCTGCGACGGAGGTCGCAGTGCCGTGCGACGTCTCGCCGGAATCGAATTCACCGGCACGGAGCCGGAGTTCACCGGATACGTGATGGTCGCCACGCTCGCCGGCCCGGAGAAGCTGCACCCTGGGATGCACGCGACGCCGACCGGCCTGTACCTCCGCATGGGCGTCGACGGAGCCCTCGGGATGATGGACTTCGACGGCGGCGCGTTCGACCGGTCGCGGCAGCCGACCCGTGATCATCTCCAGACGGTGCTGCGCCGTGTGTCGGGCACCGACGTGACCCTGACCGACGTCCAGCAGGTCTCGACCTTCACCGACCGGGCCAAGCAGGCGACGACGTACCGCAAGGGCCGGATCCTCCTCGCGGGCGACGCGGCGCACATCCACTCGCCCCTCGGCGGGCAGGGCCTGAACACCGGTATCGGCGACGCCATGAACCTGGGCTGGAAACTCGCGGCGACCGTGCGGGGGCACGCGCCGGACGGCCTCCTCGACACGTACGACGAAGAACGCCGCCCCGTCGGCGCGCAGGTGCTCGACTGGTCGCGGGCGCAGGTGGCGGTCATGCGGCCGGACCGCGGCACGTGGGCAGCCCGCGGTGTGTTCCGCGACTTGCTCGAGACACGGGACGGGACGACGTACGTCTTCGAGAAGATGTCGGGATCGTCGATGCGCTACGACCTCGGCGACGCGCATCCGCTGGTGGGCCGCAACGCGCCCGACTTCCTGCTGGAAGACGGAACCTCGCTGGGCAAGTTGATGCGGGACGGACTGGGCGTCGTCCTCGACTTCACCGCCGAGCGCCGCTTGGCGGGACCGGCGGCGGCCTGGCGGGACAGGGTGCGGTACGCGGCCGGAACCCCGGTCGACGGTCTCGGGCTGGAGGCCGTACTGGTCCGTCCTGACGGCACCGTGGCATGGGCGCAGGGCGGCGATGCCGGTGCCGGATTCGAGGAGGCGGCCTCCCGCTGGTTCGGCCGTCCGACGGCCTGACGGGTGCCGCAGCCTTGCGGGCGAGTGGGTGCCGTGGCGTTGGCCGCAGCGATCACCTTCGGTGTGCTCCAGCGCGGGTGCGTGGCGCAGGCCGGGGTGTCGGGGAAGGTGTCCGGGCAGTTGGTCTTCGTATCGAGCGCCGCCGTCCGGCGGGCAGACGCCGCGCCTGGCGTCTTTGTCGACGGGCTCGGGCTGCTAGCTGCGCAACCGGACTGCCACAAGGTCACTGCCTTCCAGGCGTCCTGCGGCAGCGTGGGCGTCTGCTTCCGTCAGCGTGCTGAAGGATGCGAGGAGGACCTCGGAGGCATCCTTCAACTGTTCGGGGAGCTTCGCTGCGCTCTCCAGGGCGGCGGGCAGGTTGTCGGTCGCCGGTTCGCGGACGGCGGCCGGCACTGCGGTCGGAACCTCCTCGGTCATGTGGCTTTGGTAGACCAGGTTGAGCACGCTGCCGAGCACCGCGATACCGAGTGCGCCGCCCAGTTCCTGGGTGGTCTCTCCGACAGCGGCGGCCGACCCCGCCCGCTCCGGCGGTGCTGCGTCGACGATCATTCCGATGCCGAGGGAGGACACCGGCATCAGTCCGGCGAAGAGCAGCGACGCGCCCGTGACGACCGTCGCGATGCCCGAGCCCGCTCCCATCTGCGTGAGTACGGCGAAGCCGACGGCGGCGATCGTCAGTCCCGTCCCGAAGACGTAGGCCTTGCCCACCTGGGCCGCCACTCCTTGGGCGACGAACATCGCGAGCGTGCCGCTGACGACCATCGGCAGGCTCCACACCGCGGATTCCAGGGGCTGAAGACCCAGCACCATCTGGATGTACTGGGCGACGAGGAACTGGCTGCCCAGCATGAACACCACGGTCAGTGTCAGCGTGCCGAGCGAGACGCTGAAGCCGCGGTCGGCGAACAGCTCCACGTCCAACAGCGGGTCGGTGAGGCGGTGTTGGCGTATGACGAACAGGGCGCCCGATGACCAGGCCGAGCACGACGGCGAGTACCGAGAGCCAGCCGAAGCCCTCCTTGGCGAACTCCTTCACCCCGAACACGACCAGCAGGATGGCCGCCAGCGACATGGCGGCGCTGGTCAGGTCGAGTCGCCCGGCGTCGGGGTTGCGGACCTCCGGCAGTACCAGCGGTCCTGCCACCAGCAGGAACACCATGACGGGTACGGCCACCAGGAACACCGAGCCCCACCAGAAGACTTCGAGCAGGACGCCGCCGACCAGCGGACCGACCGCGCCGCCCAGCATGAAGCTCGTCATCCACACGGTGATGGCGAAGCTGCGCTGCTCGGCGTCGCGGAACATGGCGCTGATCAGCGAGAGCGTCGAGGGGCCGAGGACCGAGCCGGCGAGGCCGAGGAGCGCCCGGGCCACGATGAGGGTCTCTGCGGTGGGGGCGTAGGCGGCCAGGATCGAGGCGAGGCCGAAGGCCACTGCGCCGATCAGCAGCATCCGGCGCCGGCCGATGCGGTCGCCGAGCGTGCCCATGGTGATCATCGCGCCGGCGATGACGAATCCGTAGACGTCGGTGATCCAGAGCAGTTCGGCTCCAGATGGCTCGAGGTCCTTGCTCAGAGTCGGTGACGCGAGATGGAGCACGCTCATGTCCATGATCACGAGCATGGCGGGCAGTGCCAGTGCCGCGAGCCCGATCCATTCGCGTGCTCCGGCGCCGGGGGGTGTTTTCGGTGTCCAGCGGGATCTCCCTTCCGGGCCGCGCAGCCCGACGGACTTACCGTAGGTTCTGAGCTTTCGAAAAGTACGGGCTTACCCAGCGGTGAGCCCGGGACCTCGGGGGAAGCTCCCGCCCAGCGGCGCGGTTCAGGTCAGGTCCTTGCCGGCGAAGTGTCAGGAAGCGTCCTGCGCTCCCCAGTCGTGGCGCTCACGGGCCTCGACGATGTCGCCGATCCGGTGGGTGATCCACTGCACCAGTCCGTCCAGGGTCGCCGCCAGTTCCCGGCCCAGAGGGGTGAGCGTGTACGTCACCTGGGGAGGCACCGTGGGTTCGACGTCGCGCGCGATCAGGCCGTCCCGTACGAACACCCGGAGATTCTGGGACAGCATCTTCTCGCTGATGCCGCCGATCCGGTTCCGCAGTACGTAGAAGCGCATCGGGCCCTCCTGGAGGGAGGCGAGGATCAGCACCCCCCAGCGGCTGCTGACGTGGTTCAGCACCGTCCGGGCGGGGCAGTCCGCCGTGAACGCATCGCTCATCGCGAGGGTCTTGCCGTCCGTGACCTCAGGTTTCCCAGCCATGCCCGGAGCTTACTTCCAGGCATGCCCTTACGAAAGGAAAGTCCTTTCGTCAGGCCCTCATGGATCCCGCGCCGGCCTCGGCAAGCCATGCGTCTGCGATCAGTCGGTGGCCAAGGGGGCTCGGGTGGACGCCGTCCGGGGCCAGGTCGGCGGGCTCGCGTTCCTGTGCCGCGCTGAGCAGGACGTGGTCTGCGCGCACCACCTGGGCGCCGTTGTCGTGTGCGGCCCGCAGGACGGCGTCGGTTCGGGGCAGCAGGTCGTCGAACCAGCGTTCCTGGTCCGGGGTGACGGGCAGCAGGAAGGGGGTGATGACGACGAGCCGTGCGGCGAAGGTGCGGGTGGCGCAGGCCAGCAGGCGGTTGAGGCAGGCTTCGAAGTCGTGGACCGGGCTGGGGAGTCCGCGGTCGTAGCGCCGCCAGGTGTCGTTGATGCCGATCTTGACCGTGAGCACGGTGGGCCGCAGCGCGGTGACGTCGGTGCTCCAGCGGGATTCGAGGTCGTACACGCGGTTGCCGTTGAGCCCCTTGTTGATCACTCGGGGGCCGGATCCGTTGCTCGTGCGGCTGCGCAGGGTCTGCGCGATCTCGTGGACGTAGCCGTTGCCGAGCGAGGTGGCATCCGTCCGGTCGCGGCCTGCGTCGGTGATGGAGTCACCGATGAACAGGAGCGTGTCGTCTGCGTTGATCTGCATGTCTGTCGTCCTGGGGTCACGGGCCGGGTCGGGTGGAGTGGTGTGCTGCGGCTCGTCGCAGTGTCGCGGCTTCCCGGTTCAGTACGGCGGGGTCGTCGTCGGGCACGAATTCCAGCAGTGCCTCGACGCCCCGGCAATTGCGCAGGCCGAGAGCTGCCGACCACAGGCTTTCGCGTTCGGCCAGCGGCCGTCTGCTGTTGCCCGGCCACCAGGAGAAGACGTGCACGGCGGCGACCCGGTCGCCGAGCTCGGTCAGCCCGGCCAGCGCCTCCTCGTCGGGGACGTCGAGGGGTGGCTGCCAGTAGGTGCGGACGTTGTCGGCGTCCACCTCGTCCAGCAGTCGTACGGTCGAGGCGACGGTGTCGGTGAGTGTCCCGCCGTGGAATTCCGTCGCCAGTTCCAGTCCGTGGTCCGCGGCGATCCGGCTCGCCTCCCGCAGGCGGGCCACGGTCGTGCGCCGCTCGTCCGGCGGGGCGGCCGCCGAGCCGGTTCGGCCCGCCCAGACTCGTATCCGAGGTGCCCCGAGGAGGGCCGCGGCCCGTGCGACGGCCGGGAATTCGGCCGGTTCGCCCGCCGTGGCGCGGAAGTAGGAGCCGTACGAGCAGCAGGTGAGCCCGTAGCGGTCGGTGGCCTCGCGGACCGCGCGGAGCGTGTCGGGCTCCCCCGGCGGTGCGTGCACGTCCGCGCCCCACTCGATCACCTCCAGGCCGGCGGACCCGGCGTACCGTGCGACCTCGGCGGCGGGGAGGCGGCGGAAGGTGACCGAGCACAGGCCGAGCCTGGTGACGTCGGCGGCGGGGCCGGACGGGGAACGGCTCGGGGGGCCGTGTTGCTTCTGCTCGGTCACTGCTCTGCCTTCCTGCGGAGGGTCTGGCGTGGTTCGCCCGGGGACGGGAGGGCGGTTCGCGGCGGCTGCGGCCCATCCCCGGGCGCGGGGTCACGAGGCGTTCGGGCCCACGTCGGCGGTGGTAAGGGGGTGCCGCAGAGCGGGAGTTGTGGCGTACTCGTCGGCGCCGATGTCGCGGGTGCTGCCGCGCTGGTCGCCGTCGATGTCGTCGGTCACTCCCGGGTTCACCGGCGAGGCGGCGCCGATCGCGGGGCTGGCTGACGAGAGCCGCAGAACGCCGTCCGGGCCCTGGACCAGTTTGGGGTCGGCCCGGGTGAAGCCGCTGGTGGGGATGTTGCCGTTGGCGGCACTTCCCCACAGCATGTTGGTCCGCCAGGTAAAACCGGAGTGGTCGTACAGGGTGACGAGGCTTCCGGAGTTGCCGACCAGCAGGTTGTCGGCGATGGTCACGTCGCGCGGCTCGTGCGTGCGGTCCGACTTGTTCTCGCCCTCCAGGTGTTTGGCGTTGTTCAGCAGGGAGTTGTGCGCGATCACGGCGCGGTCGACGGCGTCGTTCCCCCTCCGCTCGGTTTCTGTCTCATCCGGGTTGTGGTCACGGGTGGATCCGCTGCCGATCACCAACGCTGTTTTCGTCAGCCCGCTGAGGTAGTTGTTGACGATCACGTGGTCGTTTCCGTAGAGGCGTATTCCTTCCTGGCCGCCGATGAGGTAATTGCCTTCCACCCGGTTGCGGTTGCCGTGGCGCAGGACGATTCCGCCCCGGCTGTTGCGGATGGTGTTGTAGCGGACGGTGTTGTTCGAGGACTTCACCGAGATGGCCTCGGGGTCGCCGTTCGCGCGCTCGAACAGGTTGTGTTCCACGATCGCCTTGGCCGGGGAAAGCGCCCGACCGCTGAATCCGATCCGGACCGACTCTCCGCCGTTCGTCCCCGCATAACTGTGGTCGGAGAAGAGGTTCTTGAAGATGTGGACGTCCTGGGCCATGTCGGTCGAGCCGGGGCCGTCGACGATGAGGAAGATTCCGGGGGTGGTCTTGTTGTGGAAGTGATTCCTGTCGATCTTCGAGTTGTTCGCCTGCACGACGACCCAGTCCTTGTCGCCGGTGTCCGCGAACTGGAAGTCGTTGCGGGTCAGCCGGACCGACGAGCAGTTCGGCGGGATCTTCATCTGGGTGCTCTGGCGGAAGGCGAAGCCGCTGAGGGTGATGTTGCTCGAATTGCTGAGGACGAAGCTGTTGCTGCCGCGCAGCACGACCCCGCCGCGGGACTTCGCGACGATGGTGATCGGCGCGTCGCTGGTGCCGTGCTTGCCGGAGATGGTGATCGCGCTCCCCGACGGCACGGTGTAGGTGCCGTCGGCGACGACGATGCGGTCGCCGGGTGCGGCGCCGTTGATCGCGCTCTGGAGCTTGGCCAGGGAGTCGACGGGTATGTCCGCCGCCGTTGCGCTTTTGGCGAGTGTGGTGGTGAGGGGGACGGCGGTGAGCGCTGCCACCGCTGTGCTTCTGAGGAACGTGCGTCGTTGCATGGCGTCTCCTGTGGGGGGTGGGGGCGTACGGGCAGGGCTCGGGGCCCGGGGTGCGCGCGGGTGTGCTCAGCGGGCCCGGGGGCCCACGTCCGCGCGCGTCAGCGGGCCGCGCCTCGGTGTCCACCGGGAGTATTCGTCCGCGCCCACGTCCCGGTGGCGGCCGCGCGGCTGTCCGTCGATGTCGTGGGTGATGCGTGGCCGGCGGAGCGTTCCGGCGTTGATGGCCGGGCTGTTGGCGGCCGGGCGGAGGATGCCGGCCCGGTCCGGCACGAGCTTCGGGTCGATGCGGGTGCCGCCGGCGGCGGGGATGTTGCCGTCGGGGGCGGCACCCCACAGGAGGTTGCCGGACCAGGTGAAACGTACGGTGTTCGCCATCGCGACCAGCTCGCCCGTGTCCGCGACGAACAGGTTGTCGGCGATCGTGACGTCGCGTGGTTCGTGCGGGCGGTGGCTCTCGCCGGAGAGCGTGCCCTGGTTGTTGACCAGGGTGTTGTACGCGATGAGGACGCGGTCGGGGGCGTCGTTGCCGCGGCGTGCCTCGGGGGTCTCGCCCGGCAGGTGGTCGCGCTCGGAACCGCTGCCGATGACCAGGGCGCGGCCCTTCAGCCCGGCGAGGTGGTTGTTGACGATCACGTGGTCGTCGCCGTAGATCCGGACCCCTTCGGTGCCGTTGAGCAGGTAGTTGCCCTCGACCCGGTTGCGGTTGCCGTGCCGCAGGACGATCCCGCCGACGCTGTCGCGGACGGTGTTGTACCGGATGGTGTTGTCCGAGGACTTCACCGAGATCGCTTCGGGGTCGCCGTTCGCCCGCTCGAACAGGTTGTACTCCACGACCGCGTGGGCGCTGGAGAGCGCCCGGGGGCTGACGCCGAGGCGGATCGGCTCTCCGCCGTTGGAGCCGGTGAAGCTGTGGTCGGAGAAGTGGTTGCGGTGGACGTGGACGCGCTGGGCCATCTCCGCCTCGCCGGCGCCCTCGATGCCGAGGTAGATGCCGAGCGTGCTCTTGCCGTGGAAGTGGTTGTGGTCGATCTCGCTGTCGTCCGCGCGCACCATCAGCCAGTGCAGGCCCTCGATGTCGGCCAGTTGGAAGTCGTTGCGGGTGAGTCTGATGTGCGAGCAGTCCGGGGGGAGGTCCAGGGTGCTGCGCTGGCGGAAGGAGAAGCCGCTGAGGGTGATGTGGGCGGAGCCCTGGAGGACGAAGCTCTGCTCGCCGTTCAGTACGACGCCGCCGGGGGTCCGGGCGGCGATGGTGATGGGGGCGTGTCTGGTGCCCCGCTTGTTGCGGATGGTGAGGGGGCGGCCCGTGGGGACGGTGTACGTGCCGTCGGCCAGGACGATCCGGCTGCCCGGGCGTGCCCGGTCGATCGCGGCCTGGAGCGCCTCCAGCGAATCGACGGTCGCCGCGCTCGTGGCCGGGGCCGCGCTCGCGAGCTGCGGTCCGGCGGCCAGGGCCAGCCCGGTCGCGGTGCCTATGAGGAACGTGCGTCGTTGCATGGTGCCTCCGTGGGGTGGTGGGGCCGGGCCGGGTTCAGCCGTCGGCCCGTTCGGCAGAGGTGTCCAGAAACAGCTCAATGACGGGTACGGGTGTGTCGGGGCGCCGGACCGGGATCTGGAGGGTGAGCGTCCCGGCGGGCTGTCCGCCCATCTCGGTGTTGACCGCGGGCCGGTCGGGGTCGATGCGGATCCGTACGATCTCGGACGCGTCGTTGAGCAGTTGGGCGTAGCGCACCTTGCCTGCGAGGCCGGGCAGGTGCAGGTGGCGCAGCGGCCAGGCGAACAGGTGGACGTACAGCCGGTCGCCGCGTTGGGTGTAGCGGCATTCGGCGGGGGCGGTGTACGGGGAGGGGCCGCAGCCGCGTACCGACCTTTCGTGCAGCGCCGTCCACCGGCCGATCTCGGCGAGTGCCCCGGTGTCGCGCGGGTCGAGGTCGCCGCGGCCGGTGGGGCCCACGTTGAGCAGCAGGTTGCCGCCCTTGGACACGCCGTCGACGAGCATGCGGATCAGGAGGTCGGCGCTCTTGTGGTCGAGGTTGTCGCGGTCGTAGCCCCAACTGCCGTTGAGGGTCTGGCAGGCCTCCCACAGGACGGGGCGGCCGTCCTGGGTCATCGGGCCCGAGGGCTGGTACTGCTCGGGGGTGACGAAGTCGCCGGGCAGCCCTGTCCGGTCGTTCACGAGGATGTGCGGCTGGAGTTCGCGGACCGTCTTCAGGAGCGCCGGGGAGTCCCAGTCGTCGGCTCCCTTGCCGCCCCACCAACTGCGTCCGGCGTAGGAGAAGTCGAAGAAGAGGTAGTCGATCTGCCCGTACGAGGTGAGCAGTTCGCGGACCTGGGCGTGCAGGTAGCGCCGGTAGTCGCGGATGTCCCGGTCCTTGTGCGCGGCCTTGAACTCCTCGTCGTCGCGCTGCGGGTGGGTGCCGTCCACGGGGAAGGACGGGTGGTGCCAGTCGATCAGCGAGTAGTAGAGGCCGACCCCCAGGCCTTCGGCGCGGCAGGCCTCGACGAACGGGCCGACGAGGTCGCGGCCGTAGGGGGTGTTGGTGACCTTGTACTCGGTGAGGGCGCTGTCCCAGAGGCAGAAGCCGTCGTGGTGCTTGGCGGTCAGCACGACGTACCGCATTCCCGCCGCCTTGGCCGACCTGGCCCACTGGACGGGGTCGTAGCGGTCGGGGTCGAAGTGGTCGAAGTAGACCTGGTACTGCTCGTCGGTCAGCTTCTCGCGGCTCTTGACCCATTCGTGCCGGGCGGCGAGGGAGTAGAGGCCCCAGTGGACGAACATGCCGAACCGGGCGGTGGTGAACCAGGAAGTGTGCGGGGGCATGCGGAATCGCTCCTTGTGGTTACGGGTACCGGGCCGGGCCCGGCGGGGTCAGCCCTTGAGCGCGCCGGAGGACAGGCCGCTGACGAAGGAGCGCTGGAAGAGCAGGAAGACGATCACGGAGGGCAGCAGGGCCAGCAGGGCTGCGGCCATCACCACGCCGGGGGTGACGTCGGGGTCGATCCGCAGGGTGCGCAGTGCCAGCGGGAGCGTGTACGACGAGGCGTCGACGGAGACCAGGAGAGGCAGCAGGTACTGGTCCCAGATCATGGTGAAGCCGAAGACCCCGATGACGCCCAGGGCGGGCTTGCACATCGGCAGGATGATCTGGAAGAAGATGCGCAGGTCGCCGGCGCCGTCGATGCGGGCGGCCTCCTCCAGTTCGCGGGGCACGTCCCGCATGAACTCGGTCATCACCAGGATGGAGAACCCCCAGGCGCCCAGCGGGACGATCATTCCGGCCAGGGTGCCGATGAGGTTGAAGTGCAGGACCGGCAGGTCGGAGAGGATCAGGGACAGCGGCAGGGCCAGGATCTCCTCGGGCAGCATCAGCGTCGCCAGGATGGCGACGAGCACCAGCGTCATGCCGCGGAAGACCTTCCTGGCCAGCGCGTATCCGGCCAGGACGGACACCGCGACCTGGAGCAGCAGCCCGAAGCCGACCACGAAGAACGAGTTGAGCAGGTACGTGAGGACGCCCTGGTCGAAGGCGATGCCGAAGTTGTCCAGCGTGATGCCCGAGGGGACGACGCTCAGCTGTGTCGGGTCCTTGACGTGGCCGAAGGCGCTGACGAGGAGGGCCAGCAGGGGCCCGGCGAAGACGATCAGGACCAGCAGGTGGACGACGGCCTTCAGGATGCGCCCGCCGGCGCTGCGGCTCTCGGACAGGCCGAGCGCGGTCTCGGTCGGCGCGGTCGTGGACCGTACGGACCTGGACCGTACGGACCTGGCGGGCGTGGTCTTGGTGGGGACGGTCATTTGCTTTCCCTCCGCCGCAGCAGTTGGACGACGACGGTCAGGATCAGCGTCGCGACGAACAGCAGGACGGCGCCCGCCGCGCCCACGCCGAGCCGGTTCTGCTCCAGGCCGAGCTTGTAGATGAGGGTCATGACGACCTCGGTGGAGCCGTTGGGCCCTCCGTTGGTGAGCAGGAACACCTCGGTGAACACCCGCAGTCCACGGATCGCGGCGAGGATGAAGAGGATGGAGAACACCGAGCGCAGTCCGGGCACCGTCACGTACCGCACCCGCTGCCACCGGGAGGCGCCGTCGACCTTGGCGGCCTCGTACAGGCCGCGGTCCACGCCCGTCAGACCGGCGAGGAAGATCATCATGTCGTAGGGGGCGCCCCGCCAGATGCCGGTGACCATGATGGAGGCCATCGACGAGTCGGGGTCGTTGATGAAGCCCGAGGGCCCGAATCCCACCAGGCCGAGGATCGAGTTGAGCATCCCGTCCTCGGTCGGGTGGTACATGATCCGCCACAGTTCGGCGACGACCGCGATGGGCACCACCACCGGGAGGAACGCCGCGGAGCGTACGAAGCCGAGGCGGCGGCTCTGCCCTTCCATCAACAGCGCGAGGGCCAGGCCGAGCGCCATCGAACCGGCGGTCTGCCCGGCGGCGAGGACGACGGTGTGCCATGCGGCCTCGCGGAAGCCGAGGGACTGCAGGACGGTGGCGTAGTTCTCGGTGCCGACCCACTTGTTCCCCAGGTAGGGCTGAACGTCCTGGAAGGACATGGTCAGTGCGCTGACCATGGGGATGAACTTGAAGTACAGGAAGAGCAGCAGGGCGGGGGCGAGGAACAACCATGGCGTCCACCAGCGGCCCGACCTGCGGCCCCTTTTCCGGCTGCCGTCGGCCCCCGCTGGGCGGGTGGCGGGGCCGGCCGCCGGGAGGGCGGCCGGATCGGCCTGGTCGAGGCTCATGACGCGGCTATCCCCTGCTCCTTGAGGATGCCGGCGAGCTGCTTGTCGAGCTCGGTCAGCTTGGTCCGCAGGTCCAGGCCGCAGTCGGCCATCAGCGCGTTCACGGTGTCCGCCGTCGCCTGCCGGACCGGGGTCCAGTTCGGGATGGAGGGTGCGTAGCGGCCGGAGGTCCGGTACGCCTCGGCGTAGGTCTGCCAGCGGGGGTCGGGGCGGACCTGGGTGATGTCGACCGTCTTGTTGACGGGGAGCTGGACGACGAAGCCGGTGTCGCCCGCCATGCCGACCTTCTGGCCCTCGGCGGAGATGGCGAAGTCGACGAAGGCGTCCTGGCCGGCCCGGTTCTCGGAGCCCGCCATCAGGTAGACGGAGCCTCCCTCGGCGAGGACCGTGGCGTCCTTCGGGCCCTTGGGCATCGGCACGACCTCGTACTTGTCCTTGCCGAGGGACTCGTCGAAGCGCGGCAGCAGGTAGGGGCCGACGACGAACATGCCGGTCTTGCCCGCCTCGAAGGTCTCGTTCGTCGGCGGGGTGTCCATGGTCACGGAGCCCGGCTGGACGGACTTGTCCTTGCAGCCGAGGTCGCGGAACCACTGCATGGCCTCGACGGATTCCTTGCTGGTCATCGCCGGTTTGTACGTTCCCTTGCCGGCCTCGGTGATGAAGTCGCCGCCCGCGGCCCACAGGAAGTTGGAGAAGTACCAGGAGGCGTAGCCGCGCTTGGTGGAGAGCGGGGCGGCAAGGCCGGAGGTGTTCTGCTTGCCGTCGCCGTCGGGGTCCTGGGTGGTGAAGGCCTTGGCCATCGCGGCGAAGTCATCCCAGGTCTTCGGGGTGTCGAGCTTCAGTTTTGCGCGCCAGTCCTTGCGGATGAGCAGTGCGGACGCCTGTGCCGAATAGGGCAGTGCGTACTGTTTCCCGTCCAGGCTCTTGCCGGATTCCAGGCCCCGGTCGATGAGATCCTTGCTGTTCTTGATCCGGCCCAGGTCGATTTCCCGGAGTAGGCCCTGGCTGTTCATCGCCCCGAGCTGGGTGACGTCGTTCATGACGAGGTCGGGGAGTTTCTTCTGTGCGGCCCGCTGCTGCAGTTTGGTCTCGAAGTCGTCGAAGATGGCGGTGACTTTGACCTTGTGGCCGGTGGCCTTCTCGAAGGCCTGGGTGAGCTTGAGTGTGCCCTGCTCCCCCGGTCCGCCCGGTTTCGTCCTGGTCCACAGCTCCAGCGTGGCCTTGGGGTCCTGCTTGGCATCCACTCCCGCAGGACCGGATGTACAGCTGGTGAGGACCAATGCCGAGGCGAGACAACCCGCACCGATCCATCGCGATCTCTGCATGACAACTCCTGTTTTACGGCTGCACAGTTGGCCTGGAAAGCGCTTGCTCGGACGGTAACGGGGTCCGAATCCGGGGTCAATACTCCGATGAATACGAAGGGTTTTTTCCGTCCGGTCAGAATTTCTGGGGACGCACTTTCCCGTGCACGCATTCCTGACGCCGCCTTGGCGGGCCTGCGTCCCTTCCGAGCACAGGAACCGGATTTCTCGACTTCGGGCGACGACAGCCCAAAGATCCGATGTATTGTCCCTGCGAGCCGCTGCACCGGAGCGGCCGCCGTCCGCCCGTGAACAGGCAGAGGAGACACCCGACATGAACGAAACGGCCACCAAGCCGACCGCCCTGTTGGTCATGGAGGAAGCACGCCGGGACGACGTCTACCCGCCCGAGGTGCTGGCCGGGCTCGACCGGCTGGTGGACTGGCAGGGGCCGCCCCTCACCCGGCAGCGGCTCGACGAGGACCCCTCCGTGCTGCGCGAGGTCGACGTCCTGCTGACAGGCTGGGGTGCACCCGTACTCGACGCCGCCCTGCTCGGGCAGGCCCCCCGCCTGCGGGCCGTTCTCGTCGCGGCGGGGTCCGTGCGGCACATCACCACGCCCGCCTTCTGGGAGCGCGGCATACCGATCGTCTCCGCTGCCGCCGCCAACGCCGTCCCGGTGGCGGAGTTCACCCTCGCCCACGTCCTCCTCGGGCTGAAGCAGGTGCACCGCGTCGCACGGGACGTGGCCGGCAGCCGCCGCTTCCCGCACAATGTCGCGGTGCCGGGCGCCTACCGGTCGCGGGTGGGGCTGTTGGGGCTCGGGCACATCGGCCGCCTGGTCGCGGCCCACCTCGGCCGGTTCGACGTCGACGTCTTCGCCACCGACCCCCTCGCCTCCCCCGAGTCCGCACGGCAGGCGGGCGTCACGCTCCTCGGCGTCGAGGAGCTCTTCGCCACCTGCCACGTCGTCAGCCTCCACGCACCGCTGCTGCCCGAGACGCGCGGCACGGTCGGGGCGCGGCTGCTGAACTCCCTGATGCCGGGCGCGACCCTGATCAACACCGCGCGCGGTGCCCTCGTCGACGAGGACGCCGCAGCGCAGGTGCTGCGCGCCAGGCCCGACCTCACCGCCGTACTCGATGTCACCCACCCCGAGCCTCCGGCCCACGATTCGCCACTCTTCGACCTTCCCAACGTCGTCCTGACGCCCCATCTCGGCGGCGCCATGGGTGCCGAACGCACCCGGCTCGGACTGCTCGTGCTCGACGAACTCCGGCGGTTCACCCAGGGCCTGCCGCTCCAGCACGCCGTCGACCCGACTCGTGCGGCGTCCCTGGCCTGATCCGGTACGGCGCGGCAGCGTGCGCCGCCTTCACGGCGGCGCGCAGGTCGGGCCGGCGGCCGGGGCCGGCCAGTCCCAGGTGGTAGAGGTGCAGTTCGGCGGCCCCGGCTCCGGCCAGTTCCGTGACGTACGCAGCCATGTCCGGAACCGGGGCCGCCGCCACCGCGCTGACGTAACTGCCGACGTCCACGCCGGGCGGAAGCTCCCGCCGGGCCTGCGCGACGGCGTCCGAACTCGCCCGGCCGGGTGCCCAGTTCGGCAGCACCAAAGCATCGGCCCCGGCGGCCGCGGCCGGGGTCAGGCCCGGAAGCGCCCCGGTCGCCCAGGGGTCGAGCGCGCCGTGCAGGACGACTCTGATGCCGGGCCCGACCGCGGCGAGCACGCCGTCGCGGAGCCGGTCGGTGCCCCGCTGCCGGGTGTCCAGGATCAACGCCCTTAGCTCGACAGGCAGTTCGTCGCCGGTGGCGGTGAGATCGGCGCTGTCCAGCAGGCGGCGGATCTCCGTCCGCAGGAGGTGGCGTACGTCGTCCGGGCGCGCACCGGACGCGGCCCACTCCTCGGCGCACGCCGTGCAGCAGCACACCGACAGCAGCCGCTCGACGGCCGGGGACCAGACCCCGTCGGTCTTCTCGTGCTGGTGCTGGTGGACGGCGCCGAGCTGGCCGCAGGCTTCGAGGACCACCGAGGCGAGGTGGAGTCCCGCGACGCTTTCAGCGGTCAGCCTCGCCGCGTAGGTGCGGACCTCCGGCTGCGACGGGCACAGCGACCACGGGTAGCTCTCGCCGAAGCAGTTGCGTACGGCGTACTGCGGAAACTCGGTGCCCAGCCGGGAGTTGTGGGTGAGCACGATCCACGCGGCGGCGGGCACCCCGGCCGCGTTCAGCACACGGACGGCGTCGCCCGCACTGTCGGGGATGCGGACCCAGTCCGGGGCGGCCGGGCGCAGCGCGGCATCGCGCCAGGCCTCCTCCCGTACCGGACGGTAGAGAGCCGCGTGCCGGGCGAGCACCGAAGTGCCGGCGGTCGACCAGGGGGTGGCGGCGCGGGCACTGTGGTACGAGACGGCGACGGCCACCTCGTCGACCCCCAGCTCCCGTACGCGCTCCACGAAGCCGGGGGCGTCCAGGACGTCCCACGGGTAGGCGTATCCGACTGCGCGCACCGTCTCACCACCGTGCCGTGTGCGGCTGGAAGGAAGGGACGAAGCGGCGCATGTACGTCACGTCGTCCCGCTTGGTCTGGCCGCACCGGAGGTAGTCCTCGTGCGCCCTGGCCAGCGCGTCCGGGTCCAGCTCGACACCGAGGCCCGGCCCGTCGGGCACGGCGACCGCCCCGTCGCGGAACTCCAGCGCACCGGGGGCGACGACGTCGGTCTCGCGCCACGGCCAGTGCGTGTCGCAGGCGTACGTCAGGTGCGGGGTCGCGGCGGCGACGTGCACCATCGCGGCGAGGCTGATCCCGAGGTGGCTGTTGGAGTGCATGGAGAGGCCGACGCCGAAGGCCTCGCAGGTCTTCGACAGGGCCTGGGTGTCGCGCAGGCCGCCCCAGAAGTGGTGGTCGGAGAGGACGACGCCGACGGCTCCGGCCCGGAAGGCCGGCGCGAGGTCCTCGAAGCGCACCACGCACATGTTGGTGGCCAGCGGCATGCTCGCCTGTTCGGCGACCTTCGCCATGCCGTCGATGCCGGGGGTCGGGTCCTCCAGGTACTCCAGGACGCCGTCCAGCTCCCGTGCGACGCGCAGGGAAGTCTCCACCGTCCAGGCCGCGTTGGGGTCGATGCGCAGGGGGTGGCCGGGGAAGGCCTCGGCCAGGGCGTGGATGCCGTCCGTCTCCTGGCCGGGGTCGAGCGCGCCGCCCTTGAGCTTGATCGACCGGAAGCCGTACTGGTCGATCATGCGCTTCGCCTCGCCGACCAGGGCCTCCGGGGTGAGCACCTCGCCCCAGACGTCCTGGGTGCCGTCGGCGTGGGCCCCGTACTTGTAGAAGAGGTACGCGGAGAAGTCGACCTTCTCGCGTGCGCGCCCGCCGAGCAGGTCGACCACCGGACGGCCCAGGAAGTGTCCCTGGGCGTCCAGGCAGGCGACCTCGAACAGGGCGTAGACGCTGGCGATCGTCTTGCTCACCGAGAAGCCCCCGGTGAGGCCGTGCTCGTCGGCGAACACCGCCCCGCCCAGGACCCGGGTCACGGTGCGGCGCAGGCCGGGCAGGTCGAAGACGTCGTGCCCGGCCAGTTCCGGCAGCACTGTGCGCACCTGGTCGAGGAAGGCGAGGTCGCCGTAGGACTCGCCGAGGCCGACCACGCCGTCCTCGCAGCGCAGTTCGACCACGCCGCGCAGCGCGAACGGTTCGTGCACGCCCATCGCGTTGAGCAGCGGCGGGTCCCGGAACGCGACCGGGGTCAGGACGACGTCGACTATCTTCACCGGTGGTCTCCGTCCAGTGCGGCGAGCAGCGCGTAGCCGTTCTTGACGATCTTCTGAAGGCGGTCGATCTGCTCCGCCGAGGGTTCGACGAGCGGTGGCCGTACGGGCCCGACCCTGTCCCCTCGCAGCCGTGCGGCGCTCTTCACCAGCGAGACGGCGAATCCCGGGGTTTCGTCCCGCAGCGCCACCAGCGGCAGGTAGAAGCCCGCCAGCAGCGCCTCCACGACCCGGTCGTCCCCGGCGGCGAGTGCGCCGTGGAAGCGGATCGCGATCTCGGGTGCGAAGCAGTGGACGGCCGACGAGTAGCGGGCCACCCCGATCGCCTTGTACGCGCGGGCCGAGACCTCGGCCGTCGGCAGGCCGTTGAAGAACAGGAAACCGTCGGCCCGGGGCGAGTCCGCGCTGCGGATGGTGGTGACGATCCGCGTCATCAGCTCGACGTCGCCGACGCCGTCCTTGAGGCCGGCCACGGACGGGATGTCGAGCAGTTCCAGCGCGGAGCCCGGGGTGAACGCGCCGTTGGAGCGGTGGTAGACGACGACGGGGACGGTGGTGTCGTGCACGGCGTGACGCACGTGGTCGACGAGGCCCGACGGCGGTCCCGACACCAGGTAGGGCGGCAGCAGCAGGACGCCGTCCGCGCCGCCTTCCTGGGCGGCCGCGACACCGGCCCTCGCCGTGGCCGCGCCGCCTCCCGCACCCACCCAGACCGGTACCCGGCCGGCGACCACCTCGCGCGCCCTGCGCAGGAGCGCGGTGTGCTCGTCGGGCGCCAGGGCGCTGAACTCGCCGGTCCCGCAGGCGATGAAGAGGGCTCCGGCACCGGCGGCCACGTGCCCCTCGACCGTTTCGGCGAACGCGTCCAGGTCGAGGCCGAAGTCGGCGGTGAAGGGGGTGAGGGGGAACGCGAGCAGGCCGTCCAGCTCGATCGGGGGCTGTGCCATCAACGTGTCACTCTCTCGTTCTCTCGGTAGCCGTGCTCGAAGTGCCCTGCTCGCAGGGCGTGTTCGACGGGTGCGCTCGAAGTGGGTGCTCGAAGTACCGTCAGGCTGTTCATGGTTGTGAACGAAGTCTGCGTGTGTGATAGACGTTCAGGTCTACGAATGCTGTCCCGGGACGCTAATGTGGCGTGCCGTAGGTGTCAACGGGTGGACGGAGGCGTGCTTCATGCCGCAGAAGGCGACAACCCCGGTGAGCGACAAGGCCGTTGAACCGGCGGGGGTGAAATCGGCGCGCCGCGCCATCGACCTGGTGGAGACCTTCGCGGCCAACGGCGTCTGGCTGTCGCTGGCCGACCTGCAGGCGCGTACCGGGTTCCCCCGGTCGAGCCTGCACGGACTGCTGCGCACGCTGCTCGACGCCGGGTGGCTGGAAGCGGACTCGCACACCGGGCGCTATCGGCTCGGGGTACGGGCGCTGATCTGCGGCACGGCATACCTCGACCGTGACCCCGTGATCCCGTACGCGACCGAGGCGCTCGAACGCGTACGGGAGAAGACCGGGTTCACCGCGCACTACGCCCGCCGCAACGGCGCCGAGGTGGTGTACCTGGAGACCCGGGAGTCGGCCAGGTCCACCCACCTGGTGTCACGCGTCGGCCGGACCCTGCCCGCGCACGCCACCGCCCTCGGGAAGGCGCTGCTCGCCGAGCTGACGCACGAGGAGATCGAAGCCGTGCTGCGCGACCCGCTGACCGCGCTGACCCCGAACACCATCACCTCGGTCGAAGCCCTCCACGCCGAGTGCGCCCTGACCCGCGAACGCGGTTACGGCTCCGAGTTCGAGGAGGGCGGTCTCGGCGTGCGGTGCGTGGCCTCGGTGATCCCGTACCGGATCCCCGCCACCGACGCGATGAGCTGTTCCATGCCGGTCGACCAGGTCACCGACGACGACGTGGAGCGCGTCGGCGAACTGCTCGCCGAGGCCACCGCCGAGCTCGGACGGCGCCTGCGCCGCGCGGGAATTCGCTGAGCCGCCCCCGTGTGGCCGCACATGCCCTGTCCGTACGGAGAGAAATGAGCACTGCGATGGCAGTCCAGCGCGTCCTGATCACCGGATCGGCCGGCCTGGTCGGCGGCCTCATGCGCCTGCGCCTGCGCCGCGACGGCCGGATCCTGCGCCTGCTCGACCTTGCCGAACAGCCGCCCGCCGAGCCCGGCGAAGCCGTCGAGCTGGTGCACGCCTCGGTCACCGACCCGGCCGCGACGGCCGCCGCGTGCGCGGGTGTCGACGCGGTGATCCACCTCGGCGGGCACAGCCGCGAGACCTCGTGGGAGCAGATCCTCGACGTCAACATCCACGGCACCCGCACGGTCCTGGAGGCCGCCCGCGCGGCCGGTGTTCCGCGCGTGGTCCTGGCTTCCAGCAACCACGCCGTGGGTTTCCGGCGGACCGACGAAGCGGGCGCATCGGGTCTGCCCGCCGACTCCACGGCCCGCCCGGACACGTACTACGGCGTCAGCAAGGCGGCCGTGGAGGCGCTCGGCAGCCTCTACCACGCACGGTTCGGCATGGACGTCATCGTCGTCCGCATCGGCTCCTGCTTCCCGAGCCCGGTGGACCTGGGACCGCGCGGGCTGGCCACCTGGCTCTCCCCCGACGACGCTGCGCGCCTGTTCGAGGCCTGTCTGGCCGCGCCGTCGCCCGGCTACCGCGTGATCTGGGGCGTCTCCGACAACACGCGCCGCATCTACTCCCTGGCCGAGGCAGAGGCTCTTGGCTATACGTCCCTGGACGACGCCGAATCCTTCGCGGACCTCATCGACGCCCCGGCCCCCACCGGCCCCGCCGCGCACTACGTCGGCGGCCCCTTCGTCACCATCCCCCTGGGCGAACCCGACCCGCTCTGATGCACCGGGGCCACGGGCTGCAACCACCCGGCCGGTCCGGTCGTCCTTCCGTGAACCGACTCCTGCGGCCGGTCCACAGCGACGGCAACCCCGGAGGACCTGATCAGCGTGCCCGTGACCACCTCTCCTCCCCCGCAGACACCTCCCCGCCGCAGGTCCTGGGTGCTGCCGGCGCTGCTGGGTGCGGTGGCCGGTGTCGTACTGACCGTCTCGCTGATCACGGCGCTGCGGTGGCCGCAGGACGAAGTGGTCCACCGCAGCACTCCCCCGCCCTCGCTCGTCTACCCGGACAAGGCGCCGCACCACCTGTTGGTGGTCCGCCGCAGCTCCCTGTGCGGTGCCGACGCCTACCGGCTGGTCATCGGACGGGGGTCCACGCCCGCGTACGGGCACTGGCTCGACCTCGACGCCGCCCTCGGGCAGGCGGGCGTCCGCTCGACCGTGTGGACCCAGGACGGTGTGCGGATCCGCTTTCCCCAGGGTCACGAACTCTTCGTCCCCGCGCGGTCGTTCCTCTACGGCAGGTAGCCGGAGCAGCACCCTGCGCGGGTCCACCAGGTAGCGTCTGCGGCATGGACTTTCATCGCACCGTTGAACGGGCCCAGCGCCTCGCCCAATTGCACGCCGACCACAAGCCGCTCGTCCTCCCCACCGTCTGGGACTCCTGGTCCGCGCGGGTCGCGGCGGACGCAGGTTTCCCCGCACTGACGATCGGCAGCCACCCGCTCGCCGACTCCCGGGGAGCCGAGGACCACGAGGGGCAGACCTTCGAGGAGGTGCTCGCCGCCGTACGGCCGATCGTCGCGGCGGTCGACGTCCCCGTCTCCGTCGACCTGGAGGCCGGGTACGGACAGGAACCGGCGGACCTGATCGCCGGGCTCACCGAGATCGGCGCGGTCGGCCTCAACCTGGAGGACACCGTCCACTCGGACGGCGGCCGCGTCCGCACCACGCAGGAGCACGCGACCTTCATCGCGGGCCTGCGCGCGGCGGCCGACAAGGCGGGCATCCCGGTCTGGGTGAACGGGCGCACCGACCTCTTCATGCACGCGGACGACGCCTCCGCCGTCCTCGACGAGGCAATCGAGCGGCTGAAGGCCCTGGAGCAGGCGGGCGCCGACAGCGTCTACCCCGTGGGCATCCAGGACAACGACGCGCTGCTCACCGCCGTGACCAGCGCCGTCACCGTGCCCGTCAACTCCACGGCCCACCCCGTCAAGCACGACCTGGAGCGCTTCCGCCGCCTCGGCGTCGGCCGGATCACCTACGGTCCCCTGCTCCAGTTCGCCCTGACGGACGCCATGAAGAGCGCCCTCGCACCGTGGGCGCCGCAGCAGGGCTGACGTATCGGGAGCGTCGAACGGAGCCGGTCGCGGCGTCGACGTGGAGGAGCGCGGTCAGCTCCTCCACGTCGGGCCCGGGCGGAGGCCCGCCACGGCGGCGGAGGTCAGATGCGCGAGTTGCGTACCGACTGCCACACCGCGCCCGCCAGCGCCCGGGTCGCCCGGGGCACCGACAGGTGCTCGTGCTCGCGGTAGAGGGACCAGTTGTACTGGACCAGAGAGAGCTTGTTGGAGGAGAGCGAGCCGGCCTGCTGGGCCCGGTAGACCGCCAGCGGCTCGGCGAGGCCCCGGGCGTCGGCGCCGTCCCGCATGATGCTCAGCCACAGGGCGTAGTCCTGGCGCTTGCGCATGTCGGGCATCAGCCGCGTGCCCAGGACGCTGCGGTCGTACATGGCGGTGAGGGCCCCGATGTGGTCCTGGACCAGCATGTCGCGGTACGTCACGTGCGAGCGTGCACGGATCACCCGGCCGTTGGGGACCCAGTCGGTGCTCTCGCCGGCGTGCTCGGCGTCCATCTTGAAGTACGAGGTGAAGGTGAGGGGGGCGGTGCCCTCCTTCGCGAAGGCGAGCTGCTTCTCGGTCTTCTCCGGCAGCCACATGTCGTCGCTGTCGAGGAAGGCGATGTAGTCGCCGCGGGCCCGCTCCATCGCCAGGTTGCGGGCCCGGCCCGCACCGCCCTGTTCGGGTGCCGTCTTCGGCAGGACCCGCTCGTCCTGCGCGGCGAACTCGCGCAGCAGGTCCATCGAGTCGTCGGTGGACCGGTCGTCGGTGACCAGCAGCTCCAGGTCGCTGTGGGTCTGCGTGAGGACCGATCTCACGGCTGCACCCAACGTGGCCGCCGAGTTGTAGACGGGCATGATGACGGACACCAGGGGCACAGAGCTTCTCCTTGCAGACCAGAAACGACCGGTCTATTCAAACATCGCCGCCGGGCAGAAGCCGACCTGCACGGAGTCGTCGCGGGTCCGGGTTGTCGCCGTGCGCGACACCCGTGTACGAACACCCGTTCCCGAAGGGGGTACATTGCGTACCGACCACCGCGGGAGCTCGGGAGCAGCCGGGCTGAGAGGGCGGACGGGAGCGACGACTCCCCTCTTCGCCGACCGCATGAACCTGGACCGGGTAATGCCGGCGTAGGAAGGGTGTTGACGATGGGTGCTGCCTTCGTGTCTGCCCGGCAGGGTGCCGGTGTTTCGCCCGGTGCCGTGGCGGAGGTCTTTGCGGGGCTGCGGGGAGCCGTACCGCTGGTGCACTGTCTGACCAATGTGGTGGTGTCGCAGTTCACCGCGAACATGCTGCTCGCGGCGGGGGCCGCGCCCGCGATGGTGCACAGCGCGGAGGAGGCCGGGGCGCTGGCCCGGGTGGCCGGGGGTGTGCTGGTCAACCTGGGGACCGTGACGTCGCTGACGGCGGAGGCCATGCGGGTCGCGGTGAAGGCGGCGGCCGGGGCCGGGCGGCCGTGGGTGCTCGATCCGGTGGGGGTCGGGCCGCTGCCCTGGCGCACCGGGCTTGCCCATGAGCTGCTGGAGAGTGCGCCGCCGGCGGTTGTCCGGGGCAATCCTTCGGAGATCCTGGCGCTGGACGGCGGGTCCGGTGGGCGCGGTGTCGACAGTACGGATGCCCCAGAGGCGGCGCTGGCTGCGGCTACCGCGCTGGCGCGGCGTTACGGCTGTGTCGTGGCGGTCAGTGGTCCGGTGGACGTGCTCACGGACGGGGAGCGTGTGGTGCGCCTGGCCAATGGGCACCCGTTGCTGCCGCTGGTGACGGGGACGGGGTGCGCGCTGGGCGCGCTCGTGGCTGCTTGTGCTGCCGTTACGGATGATGCGCTGTTGGCCGCTGCTGCCGCGACCAGTGTGCTGAATGTGGCTGCGGAGGATGCGGCCGACGGCTGTGCGGGGCCGGGCTCGTTTGCGGTCGCGTTGATCGACGGGTTGTACGCACTCGGGCCGGATCGGCTCGCCGAGGCCGTCAACGTGCGCTGAGCGCCGGGGTGTTGCCGGGTCTCCGGCGGCACCGCCTTGCCTGTTCCTGTCGGTGAACGGCCCTGGCGGGCCGTCCCCTTCTTCTTCGTGTGCTTCCGCTGCCCTTTTGCGGGCCGGAAGACCTTCAAGGATTTCTCCATGCGACCTCCTCTTGATCTGTCCCTGTATCTCGTGACCGACACCCGGCTCTGCGGCGACCGCGGTGTTGCCGCCACCGTGGCAGCCGCCGTGCGGGGCGGGGTGACCGCTGTCCAGTTGCGGGATCCCGGCGCGGATGCTCGTGCGCTCTTCTCGCTGGGGCGGGCGATTCAGGGTGAACTCCACGGCACCGGCGTCCCGTTGATCGTCAATGACCGGCTGGATGTGGCGGTCTGGCTCGGGGCCGACGGGGTGCATCTCGGGCAGCGGGACGTCTCCCCCGAGGTTGCGCGGCGACTGCTCGGTCCGGATGCGTACGTCGGGTTGTCCGTCAGCCGTGCCGAACAGCTTGCGGGCGTGACGGACGCTGTCGATCACCTCGGGGTCGGGCCCGTGTTTCCGCAGACCACCAAGCCCGACGCGGACGAGCCGATCGGGTTGGACGGCCTGGCTCGGATCGTCCGGGAGAGTCCGTTGCCCTGCGTGGCCATCGGCGGGATCGGCGTGGCCGAGGTCGCCGGGGTCATGGGGAGCGGTGCGGCGGGGGTTGCCGTCGTCAGCGCGGTGTGCGGGCGGCCCGATCCCGAGGCTGCGGCCCGTTCTCTTGTTCATGTCCTGCGTCAGGAGGCTTCCGCATGACTCACCCGCCCGTCGCTCTCACCATCGCCGCCAGTGATCCTTCGGGTGGCGCCGGCATCCAGGCCGACCTGAAGGCGTTCTCCGCCAACGGGGCTTATGGCACTGCGGTGTTGACGGCCCTGACCGCTCAGAACACTCAGGGGGTCACCGGTATTCATGCCGTCCCTCCGGCGTTCGTGCGGGAGCAGATCGACACGCTGTTCGCCGATGTGGAGGTGGACGCGGTCAAGATCGGGATGCTGGCCGATGCCGGTATCGCCGCCGCTGTCGCGGAGGCGCTGGAGCGGCACCGGCCTCGGTATGTCGTCCTCGACCCTGTGATGGTGTCGACCAGCGGTCACCGACTGCTGGAGGCCGATGCGGTGGCGGTGGTGCGGGAGCGTCTGCTGCCTCTCGCCGATCTCATCACTCCCAACCTTCCCGAAGCCGGGGATCTCCTCGGCGTCGCTGCCGCGCAGGACCGCGGTGAGGCCGTCGAGCAGGCTCGTGCGCTGCTGGAGACCGGTGCCCGGCGCGTCCTGTTGAAGGGCGGGCACCACACGCACGACGCCGAGTCCGTCGACGTACTTGTCGGCGAGGGCACGGGAGTTGTCGAGTTGTCCGCGCCTCGTGTCGACACGCGCAACACCCACGGCACCGGCTGCACCCTCTCCGCCGCGATCGCCGCCCTCCGTCCGCAGTGCGACGACTGGCACACCGCTGTGCGCGCCGCGAAGGACTACCTCACCGGGGCCCTGCGTGCCGCCGACACCCTGCGGGTCGGCCGCGGCAACGGGCCCGTTCACCACTTCCACCAGCACTGGAGCTGATCACCATGACCCTGAACTTCTGCGACGAGCTGTGGGCGGCCACGGCCGAGATACGTGCCGGCATCGACAAGCTGCCGTTCGTCACCGGTCTCGGCGACGGCACCCTGGACCGGGACAAGTTCGTCTACTACCTGGCCCAGGACGCCCATTACCTGCGGGACTACGCCCGTGCGCTGGCCAGCGCCGCCGCGAAGGCGGACCGGCCGCAGGACATCGCGTTCTTCGCGAAGTCCGCCCATGACGCCGTGGTCGTCGAGAGTTCCCTGCACGAGACCAATGTCGTCGACGTGGACGCCTGGACGCCCTCCCCCACCTGCACCGGGTACACCTCCTACCTCCTCAACGTGGCCCACACGCAGGGGTACGCGGAGCTCGCCGCCGCCGTCCTGCCCTGCTTCTGGATCTACGCCGAGGTGGGGCGGGCACTGCTGGAGCAGGCCGGAGACCTCACCGAGCACCCGTACGGCGACTGGATCGGGACGTACGCCGACGAGGAGTTCGAGGCCTCCACCGAGCACGCCCGGCAGATCGTCAACCGGCTCGCGGCACAGGCTGATCCGGCCACCCGCGACCGCATGCGTACCGCCTTCACGACCGCCTCCACCTGGGAGTGGATGTTCTGGGACGCCGCCTGGCGGGTGGAGTCCTGGCCCTTCGAGGCCGCTTCCGCCCAGCCCTTCGAGGCCGCTTCGGCCCAGGCTTCGGAGCCCGCGAAGTGACGACCACCGCCGAACCCGGCGCCCCGGCGAACGAGGCGCCGCTCACCCTCGACCAGCCCACGCCCAAAGTCCTGACCGGCTGGGACCAGGGCACCTTCTGGGCCAACCTGGGCGTGAGCCTGCTCGGCTTCAGCGGGATGCTGGTCGTCCTCGACCCGCTGGGCACCGGCAAGCCCACCCTGTCGTTCGCCGCCGCCGTCACCGCGTCGGTCGTCGGCACCCTGATCGGCACCGCCGCGCTCGGGCTGGCCGCCATCACCGGGGCGCGCACCGGAGCGCCGTCGATGGTGCTGCTGCGCGGGCTGTTCGGTGCGAAGGCGTCCTATCTGCCGACCGTCCTCAACGTGCTGCAGATGGTCGGTTGGGCCGTCTTCGAACTCGTCGTCATTTCAACGGGGTTGAAGATCCTGGCCCGTCAGGTGTTCGGGGATCCCGGGCCCGGGTGGCTGTACGTGCTTGTCGCGGGCGCGGTGACGACGGCGCTCACGCTCCGTCCGCTGGGCGCGCTGCGCATCATCCGCCGGTACGTCACCATTGCCGTCGTCCTGGCCATCCTCTACCTGGGCTGGGACCTGGCCGGGCGCGGTGTCCCGATGGAGGGCGGCTCCTGGAAGGACTTCTGGTTCGCGACCGACAGCGTGATCGCCGTGTCGATCTCCTGGCTGCCACTGGTCGCCGACTACTCGCGGCACTCCCGCAGCGAGAAGGAGGCGTTCGGCGGTCTGGTCATCGGCCAGACCCTCGCGGGCATCGCGGGCTCGGTCCTCGGTGTGGCCGCCCTCGCCATGATCGCGTTCGACAGTACGGACCCGTACAAGGTCTTCGACCCCTTCACCGCCACCAGCGTCGGCGTGATCTGCTTCGGTGTGCTGGTGCTGCGCGAGGTCGACCAGTCCTTCGCCAACGTGTACTCGACGGCCGTCTCCGCCCAGAACCTGCTGCCTCGGGCGGACCGCCGCGTCCTGTGCCTGATCAGCGGCGGTCTGGCCACCGGGCTGGCGCTGCTGGTGAACATGGACAGCTTCGCCAGCTTCCTGTACCTGATCGGCGCGGTGTTCATCCCGATGTTCGCGGTCCTGGTGGTGGACTTCTTCGTGCTCGGCGGTCACCGCAGCTGGGACGTCTCCGAGCAGGCCCCCACCCGCTGGGTGATGCTGCTGCCCTGGGCGCTCGGCTTCGCCGCCTATCAGCTGATCGCGCCCACGGGCATCGCGGGCTGGTCCGACTTCTGGGCCTGGTTGCAGGGGCTCGTCGGGCTCACCGTGCAGCCCTGGATGAGTGCTTCCCTGCTGTCGTTCGCGGTGGCCGCGCTGACCACTCTGGCGGTGGGCCGCAAGCGTCCCGCCGCCGGTTAGCGGCTGCCGGGCCAGGTGCGGCCCCGGGCGTAGTGGGTCCAGGCGGCCGCGGCCGCGCAGGTGGCGGTGAGGGCGCCCAGGGTCATGGCGGTGGACAGGGAGGTGTGGTCCACCACGACTCCGCCCGTCAGTGCTCCCAGGGAGAGGGTTGCCTGGAAGGAGGCGGTGAAGAGGACCGCCGCCGCTTCGGGGGCGTGCGGCGCCGCCTTGGCGAACCAGGTCTGGGACGAGACCGGTACGGCTCCGTAGGCGACGCCCCACAGGACGAGGAGGGCCGTGGCGCCGGCCGTGGAGCGCCCCAGGACCGGCAGCAGCAGGGTGGCCGCTGCGATCAGCGCGGCTGCCAGGCCGAAGGTGGTGCGGGGGCGGCGGGCGGCCAGGGCTCCTCCCAGGAAGTTTCCGGCGATGCCTGCCGCTCCGTAGATCAGGAGGGAGAGGGTGATGCGGCCGGGGGTCGCGTGGGTGACCTGCTCCAGGAACGGGGTCACATAGGTGTACGTGCCGAAGTGGGCCAGTACGACGAGGAAGGTGAGGAGCAGGGCGTAGCGGGTGTGCGTGGTGCGGCACAGGGTGCGCAGGGTGCTGAGCCGGGTGGGCTCCGGGGGCGGGAGCTTCGGCAGGAGCAGGAGCAGCATGAGGAGCACGGCCAGGGACAGGACGGCCATGGCGGTGAACACCGCGCGCCAGCCCGCCAGTTCGCCGAGGAGGGTTCCGGCGGGGACGCCGAGTACGGAGCCCAGGGGTACGGCGGAGAAGACGATCGCGGTGGCCCGGCCGACGGAGGGGGCGGGGACCAGGCGTGCGGCCAGCCCGGCGCCGATCGACCAGAACCCGCCGATGGTGATGCCCACCAGGATGCGGGAGAGCAGGACGAGGCTGTAGTGGGGTGCGGCGGCGGCCAGGAGGTTGGCCGCGCCCAGCAGGGCCATGAACGTACAGAGCATCAGGCGGCGGTCGATCCGTGCGGTCGCCGCGGTGACCAGGGGTGCGGAGAGCGCGGCGAGGAAGCCGGGCATGGTCATCGTCAGTCCGGCCGTGCCGTCGGAGACCGTGAAGTCGGCTCCGATCGACGTCAGGAGGCCGATCGGCAGGATTTCGGTCGTGACGATCGAGAAGAGTCCCAGCGTGACCGCGACGACGGCCGCCCAGCCGAGTGCGGGTGAGCGGCTCGGGGGCAGGGGCATTCCGGAGTGGGTCGTGGTCGTCGTCGTCATGAATTCCCTTGTGCCGTGGGTCGGTTGCTGGTGGGAGCAGTCCAGCAGGCACCGGTCACAGGGGGCTGGCGGGTCTGCGACGTCATCGCTGTGATTGAGGGTGAGGTCGCGGATCTGCCGGTCAGTGTGAGGCACCGGGGATGAGTTCCGGTCGGCGCGCGCGTCGCTCGCGGCGCGTGTGCCGCGGATTGCGCAGGTCAGTGGATGAAGGCCTCCGGGCGGCGTCCGTCGGCGGCGCCGCCCGGAGAGGGGTGGGAGGTTCAGCGCTTCAGCGGCGCGGGGGCCTTCGGGGTCAGTCGCATCGGCCGCACAGGTGTCCGTGCCGCTCCGTGGGGCGGGGCGTGGTCACTCCGGGTACGGGGGACCAGCGGCCGCGGTGGGACCGGCGGGGCGGCGGGCCGTACGGCGAATGCCAGGCCGGGCGGTCCGTGCGGGACGGCCAGACGTGCGCGGTGCGGTGGCCGGTGAGACGGTCGTGCAGCTGGGGTGCGGAGCGGATGATCAGCCGGTCCGGCGCGGTCGGCAGGGAGGCGTGAGCGCGGGCGGCCGTGCACAGCGTGAGGAGCCAGCTTGGGCCGGTGGGGGCCGGTCGGGGTGTGCGGGTCCGGGTTTGTGACATGGAGGTGCACCGGTTCTGTGAGAGGAACGCAGGGGAAAGCGGCACGGCGCGCGGGTGCGGCGTGCGACGGTTCAGCGCTCGGGGTGTCTCACAGGGTGTACAACGGCGTGTCCTTGGCCGGAGGGGCAGGGGCGGGAGCACGGTAGCCGGACGGCCGGGTGGGGTTCCAGCGATTTTGCGGGAGGTGGGCCCGAGGCCCTGCCCCCGGTGCGGGCAGGACCTCGGGGCGGGGCCTCGGGTGGATCAGCCGTACAGGGCGAGGTCGTAGAAGTCCGCGAGGGCCTTGTCGATGGGGTGCGGTTGGGGGCGGCCCGAAGGGTCGAGGGTGTTCCACCTCTGGAGGTTCATGGCGAGGGCCAGTTGGCGTCGGCCGTCGGCGCGGGTCATCGCCAGGGTGCCGCCGCCCCAGACGGAGCCGCCGTGGCCCCAGAAGGTCTCCCGGCCGGGGGCCTCGGTCGGGTACAGGCCGAGACCGTACGAGATGGTCTTGAGTTCCTGGGAGATGACCTGGGTGGTCTGCTGCATGGCGGCCAGGGAGGCAGGGGTGACGATCTCGCCGGACAGCAGGGCCGCGTAGAACCGGTTGAGGTCGGCGACGGTGGAGATCAGGTTGGCGGACGGGCCGGCGTAGGACATGTCGAAGACGCTGTAGTCGCGCGGCGGGTCGATCATGCCGAACCAGCACTCGTAGAGGCGGGAGTGCGGGCCTTCGATGTGCGGGCCGGTCGGGAACGCGGTGTCGTGGAGTCCGGCGCGCTTGATGACGTTCTCGGTGATGCACTCCTCGGCGGTGGTGCCGGTGGCGTGTTCGAGGAGGGCCGCGAGGAGGAGGTAGTTGGTGTTGGAGTAGAGGCCGGGGGTGACGCCCGGGGGGCCGAAGGCGGGGGCGCCGACGCCGAGTCGGATGAGCTCGGTGGGGTCGAAGTGGGTGTGGCGGTGCTCGTCGAAGCACTCGGGGCCGGTGCGGGCGAGGTCCGGGAAGGCCTTGAGTGAGGTGTAGACGTACGGGAGGTACTCGGCGAGGCCGCTGGTGTGGTTGATCAGCATCCGGACCGTGATCTGCTCACCGCGTAAGCCGGGGACCAGGTGCGGGAGGTAGGTGCCGATCGGGGTGTCGAGGCCGATCGTGCCGCGTTCGGCCTGTTGCAGGACGGCGGCGGTGGTGAAGGTCTTGGTGAGGCTGCCGATGCGGTGCTTCATGTCTGCGGCGACGGGGCGGCCGGTGGTGAGGTCGGCCACGCCGACGGCACCGCGCCAGACCTCGTCGCCGTGGCGGATCTCGGCGAACAAGCCTGGTACGCCTGCGCGTTGGACCTTCTCGAGGGCTTCGGTCAGAGCTGCGGAATCCAGTGGGTTCTGCATGGTGGCGTGCGTCCTTTCGTCTTCGTCCGGCGGGATCCGAGTCGGAGCGACCGGACTCCCGTCGGCGGGCAGCAAGGCACGAGCGGCAGGGCGGAGCGGCTCCCGGAGGAGCCTGAGGCATGCCCTTGTCCTCATTATGCACGCAGTGCGTGCAACGCCAAGTGCACTGCTGTGGGCGTAAGTTAGGGTGAGGGTCCGACGAGAGGAGCACGATGGCGGGGCGCAGGCGTTGGTCGACCGAGGAGATCCTGGACGCGGCCGCCGAGCTGTTGCGTACGGGCGACGCGGACGCGTTCAGCGTGCGCAAGTTGGCGGCGGTGCTCGGGACCGATTCCTCCAGCCTGTACCGGCACTTCCGCAGCAAGACCGAGCTGATGCGGGCGGTGTCCGACCGGGTGCTGCTCGCCGTCATGGACGGCTGGCAGGCCGAGCCGGGCAGTGACTGGAAGCAGCGGATCACCGCCCTGGCGCTGCGGGTGCGGGAGGGTTTCCGGGAGCAGCCTCAACTGGCCTCGGTGTGGGGGCGGTACGCGTCCAGCGGGGCCGGGTCCCGGATGGTCATGGAGGAAGTGCTCCAGGCGCTGCTGGTGTCGGGGGTGCCGGACGCGGACGTTCCGGTGTACTACCACCGGATCGTGGTCCTGTTCTCGGCGTTGATCGCCTCCGAGTCCTCGCTCGTCGCGAGTGATACGGCGGAGTACGAGCAGGGCATGGAGCTGTTCCGGGTCTCGGTGCTCGGTGCCGATCCGGAGCGTTTTCCCGCGCTGGCCCACTTCGCCCGTGACCTCCGGCCGCTCGGGGTGGACCGGCAGGCGGCGTTCGAGGAGATCCTCGCGGTGCAGCTCGCGCACATCGAGGCTGCGGGGCGGGCCGGGTAGCCGGAACCTCGGGCTATTCGGGTGGCAGCAGTCTGCGCAGGTGGTGCGCGAGGAGGTCCGGGGCTTCCAGCGGGAGGACGTGACCCGCGCCCGCCACCTCCACCAGGTGGGCGTGCGGCAGGAGCTGGGCGAGGGCACGGCTGTGAGGGCGGGGCGTGAGGCGGTCGTCGGCCCCCACGGCGATGAGGACCGGGACGCGGGTCAGTGCGGTGAGGGCGGGGCCGTCGTGCGTCGAGAGCCGGCGCAAGAGGGCGTCGAGGGTGGCCGGTGGGGTGGATCTGATCATGGCGGAGCACGCGCGGCGGGTGGGGCGGGGCGCGGTGCGTCCGTAGAGGGGCCAGCGGGTCGTGGTCATGAGGTGGAGGAGCAGCGACGACACGGGTGTACGGCTGCGGGTCAGGTGGAGGAAGAGGCGGGCGAGGGCCGGACCTGCGGGGGCTCGCAAGCCGCAGGTCGGGTCGAGGCGGCCTGCGGTGGTGCTGATCAGGGCGGCGCCTGTGACGCGGGTGCCGAAGAGGTGCGGGTGGGTGGCCGCGCAGTGCATGATCGCGATGCCGCCGGCGGAGTGGCCGACCAGGACCATCGGGCCGGGGAAGCAGTCGCTGGGGTGGGTGAGGACCCTCGCCAGGTCGTCTCCCAGTTGGGCGAGGCCGGTGGGCGGGCGGCGCCCGAAGGCGGAGTGCCCGTGGCCTCGTTGGTCGTACGCAAGGGTGTGCGCGGTGGCGGGAAGGCGCCGGACGACCGGGTCCCAGGACCGGGCGGTGGCGCCCATGCCGTGGAGGAAGAGCAGGGTCGCCGGGGCGGGGGCCGGGCAGCGGCCGCCGTGGTGGGTGGGGCAGAGAGGGTTGTGCGGAGTGGTCATGCGGGGTCACCGCCCGCAAGGGCGGAGGGGCCGTGGGTCGCCGCCGGGCCCGGGAGGGTGTGGAAGTCGGGGTGGTGGATGCGGGAGAGCAGGGTGCGGTGGGTGTGCACGGGCCAGGGCCAGACCAGGGGGGTGCCGTTCTGGTCCTGGTACCAGGAGGAACAGCCGCCGGTGAAGGCCGTGTTGGGGAGGGCGGTGGCGATGGCGGCGTTGAAGGCGTCGGTGGCTTCGCGGGTGGGGGTGGTGCGGGAGATGACGCCTCGGGCGAAGAGGTCGATCCATTGCAGGATGTAGTCGGCCTGGGTCTCGGCGGTACGGATGACGGCTTCGCCGGAGAAGGGGCTGTTGGGGCCGACGAGCAGGAAGAGGTTGGGGAAGCCGGGGAGGGCGACGGTGTTGTAGCTGCGGGGGCCTCGGGCCCATGCGTCGTCGAGGGTGCGGCCGTGGGGGCCGGTGATGTGCAGGGGGCGCATGTAGGCATCGGCCTGGAAGCCGGTGGCCCAGACGATGAGGTCGGCTTCGTGTTCGTGTCCGTCGGTGGTGAGGAGGCCGCGGGGGGTGATGCGGGCGATCGGGGTGCTGATGACGTCGACGTGGGGTTGTTGAACGGCGCGGTGGAAGCCGCTCGCGACGACGAGGCGTTTGCAGAGCGGCGGGTGGTCGGGGGTCATGCGGCGGCGCAGGCCGGTGGAGCGGATGCGGAGCAGGGCGATTCGGCAGGCGTACGTGAGGAGGGTGCGTTGCCAGCCGGGGGTGACGGCGGCCTTGCTGATGGTCGTTTCGAAGGCGAGGCGCCAGAGGGGATCGGTGAGGCGGGCGAGGGCAGGCCGGCGGCGGTGAACGGCCTTGGCCAGGGCGGAGATCCGTTTGTTCGGTTTCGGAAGGACCCATTGCGGGGTGCGCTGGAACAGCATGAGGCGCCCGGCGTGCGGGGTGAGGGCGCAGGTCAGCTGGACGCCGGTGGAGCCGGTGCCGACGATGGCGATCTTTTGGCCGGTGGTCTGCACGGTGTGGTCCCAGCGGGCGGAGTGGAAGGCGCGGCCCCGGAAGGTGTCCGCGCCGGGCAGGTCGGGGACGGTGGGGTGGACGAGGAGCCCGGTGGCGCACAGGAGGAAGTCGAAGGCGCGGGTCTCTCCGGTGGAGGTCTCCAGGGTCCAGCGGCCGTCGGTGAAGGTGGCGCGGGTGATGTGGGTGCCGGTGCGCAGGTGGGGGCGCAGGCCGTGGTCGGTGGCGGTCCGCTGGAGGTAGCGGAGGATTTCGGGGCCGGTGGAGAAGAGGGCGTTCCACTCGGGGTTGGGGGCGAAGGAGTAGCAGTAGGTGCGCGACGGGATGTCGCAGGACAGGCCCGGGTAGGTGTTGTCGCGCCACACTCCCCCGACGTCCTCGGCCTTGTCGTACAGGACGAAGTCCTCGATGCCGGCGGCTTTGAGTTTGAGGCCCATGCACAGGCCGGAGACTCCGGCGCCGATGACGGCGACGGACACCGGCACCCGGTGCGTCACGGGTGCCCGGTCCGTCACGGGCTCCGGTGGGGTCACGGCTGCTCCGTTCGCGCGGGGGTGTCGAGGGGGTGGAGGCGGAAGAGGCGCAGTTGTCTGCCGGATTGCTGCTGGTACGAGGCGTACGGCGGCCAGAAGTCGGTGACCGCCCGCCAGGTGGTGTCGCGTTCGGGGCCTTGCAGGAGGCGGGCTTCGACGGTGTGGGTGCGGCCCTGGTGCTCGACGGAGGCCCGGGGGGTCTTGAGGAGGTTGCCGGTCCAGGCGGGGTGGTGGGGCTTGCCGAAGTTGCTGCCGATGACGACCCACGGGCCGTCGGGGCCTTCGGGCAGGCAGACCAGGGGGGTCGTGCGCGGTCGGGCGCTGCGGGCACCGACGGTGGTGAGCAGGATGCCGACTTCGGGTCGGGCACCGGTCAGGAACATGCGGCGGCCCCGGGTGAGGCGGTGGACGAGCCGGTCGAGCCGGGGAGCCAGGCAGGGGGCGAGCGTACGGAACGTACGGCCGCCCATGAGGCGTTGGGCGATGCGGATGGCGGTGCTGCTCATGCCGCTCCTTGGGGTCGGGCGGGAGGGGGCGGCCAGGCCAGGGCCGGGGCGTCGGTGCGGGTGAGGTCGGCGGCGGGGAGCCAGGAGCTGTGGCAGCCGAGGGGGACGCGGGTGGGCAGTTCGACGACGGCGAGGGGTCGGGCGGTGATGTCCCGGGCGTCGAGGCAGACCAGGGTGCTGGTGGCGGTGGCCGTGTCGTACGCGAAGTGCAGGAGCCAGCCCTGGTCCTCGGCGGTGCCGTCCTCGGCGGGGACGAAGACGGCTTCCGCCGTGGCGGTGCCGGGCGGGAGCTTGCGCAGTTGGTGGGTGCGGGTGCGGAAGTCGTGCTTGAGGAGGGCATCCGGCTGGTGGGAGTCGAGGGCGTGGCGGCTGTCGGCGGTCACCGCGTAGTAGTAGCGGGGGGCCTCGCCCAGGCGTCGGGGGTCGCTGCGGGGCAACTCGTGCGGGCGGTCGGCGAGTTGCGCCTCGTGCACGCGGCCGGTGGTCAGGTCCAAGGTCCAGGTCCAGAGGTGGCCCCGCCCGGTGAGGGGGTCCTCGGTGGCACCGTCGAAGAGCCGGTCGTAACGGATGGCGGTGAGTTCGACGGTGGTGGGCGTGGGCTCGTGGGCGCCGACCGTGTGGAAGACGAACCCGGCGGGGACGTCGAACCAGCGCAGCGTGCCGGGGGTGCCGGGGCGGGGCAGGACGCCGATGCGGTTCTGGTGGGCCGCGTCCCAGCGGTACGGGAAGACGCCTCGGACGGCGGCGGTGCGCGAGAAGCGGACCGGGGCGTCGAAGAACAGGACGTGGTGCGGGGCGAGGGCGATGTCGTGGAGCATCGGCCGCCCGTCGAGCGGGATGCGGGCGGTGTGCAGGAGGGTGCTGTCGGCGGCGAGGACCAGGTATTCGGCCCAGGTGCGCAGGGGTGAGTACGCCACGACGTGCAGGTCGCCGGTGGCGGGGTCGAGCTTGGGGTGGGCGGAGAAGCCGCGGGGCAGCCGGCCGGCGAGGTCCGTGTACTCGACCGTGTCGAGGTGGCTGTTCAGGCGGGCGGGGAGGCAGCCGGTCTCGACGAGGGCCAGGAGCAGGCCGTTGTGGGCGATGAGGTTGGTGTGGACGGTGTCGACGGGGAAGTGCCGGGGGCCGGGCGGCCGCCTCTCCCCCAGCGTGCGGCTGGCGCGCCGGGAGCGGATCCAGCGGTTGCGGAACCACTCGGCACGGCCGCCCCGGACGCGTACGCCGCAGACGAGGCCGTCCTGGGTGAACCACGGGTAGCGGTCGACGGCCGTGTGGCGGGGCGGGAGCAGCGGGGTGGGGCCGATCTGGGTGAACAGGCCGTCGAGTTGGGGAGGGATCTCGCCGACGTGCGGGAGGTGGTGGGCGGTGCTCTCGTGGTGCACCGGGGTGAAGGCGCCCTGGAGGAAGGGGCTGGTGGGAGGGGTTGTCATGGGGCCACCTGGTGGCGCGGGGAGCGGGCCTCAGCGGTGGGCAGGCGGAGGCGGTGCCGGATGCGGGGGTGGGTGGCGAGGACGAGGCCGTTGGTGACGAGGAGGCTGGTGAGAAGGAAGAAGAGGGCTTCTTCGAGGGGCAGTCCGAGGAGGGTGGGGCCGTAGGTGCGGGTGGTGGAGATCTGCCAGATGCCGAGGGCGATGGCGATGCGGTCGGCGATCCAGAGGCAGGCGGCGACGGGGAGGAGGCTGGTCAGGCGGATGGGGCGGCAGGCGTGGAGGACGTCGGCGCCGACGTAGCTCTGTACGGCGAGGAGGGGCGCGAACCACAGGAGCATGGAGCCGAGGTAGGTGCCGGAGGGGCCGTGGAGGGCCATCGCCGCGCCCGCTGAGGCGGCCAGCAGCCAGACGTTTCCCCAACTGACCCGCAGACAGCGGGTGTTGAGGGTGACGTCCGGGGTGCCGGTGGCGATGCGGCTCAGCGTCCAGAGGCCGACGATGAGGGTCTGGGCGGCCATGAAGACGTACTCCTCCAGCGGGACGCGGAAGACGGTGGCCAGCACCCGGCCCTCGGGGTACGACCAGACGCCGCGGTGGATGATCCAGCTGTCCCACGGGGTGGTCCAGACCCAGGCGGCGGCCCACAGGAGGGCGAGGACGGTCAGGCCGGTGCGCCAGGGGCGGTCGGGGTGCGCGCGGCGGGTGCGGTGGGCGTGGAGGGCGGCGAGCAGCAGGAGCGGGGCGATGAAGAGGGCAAGGAACTGGAGGTACGTCATGCCGGGCTCCCCCGCAGTCGGCGGGCGCGGGTGTAGGCGGGCAGCGCGACCTTGAGGCGGGTGGGCAGCGGGACGTGGACACGGCGGTCGAGGATCTCGTAGTCGGCGTCCTCGACGGCTTCCAGGATGCCGCTGTAGAGGGTGTGGGCGGTTTCGACGCAGGGGCGGCTGCTGGGGTGGAGCATGCGGATGCCGCCGACGGCGTAGGCGTAGAGCTTGCGGTTGCGGTCGATCTCGTGGCGCAGGAGGTCGCGTACGGCCCGGTTGGTGCGGGTGCGGGCGAGGTCGGTGCGGGTGACGCCGTACAGGGCGAGGTCCTCGGCGGGGAGGTAGACGCGGCCGCGGGCGAGGTCCTCGGCGATGTCGCGGATGAAGTTGCTGAGCTGGAAGGCTTCGCCCATGGCTTGGGCGCGGGGGTGGGCCTCGGGGCAGAGGGGTTCGAGCAGGGGCACCATCTGGAGGCCGATGACGGCTGCCGAGCCGTACATGTAGCGGTTGAGGTCCTCGAAGGTCGGATAGTCGGTGACGGTCAGGTCGGCGCGCATGGAGGCGAGGAAGGCGGTGACGTGCTCCAGGGGGATGTCCCAGCGGCGCACGGTGTCGCGCAGGGCCAGGGTGGCGGGGTCGGCGGGGGCGTCGGTGGTGAGGGCCGCGAGGGCGGCGGCGGACCAGTGGGTGAAGTGGTCGGTGCGGGTGGCTTCGGGTTCGTTGTCGACGATCTCGTCGGCGTGGCGGGCGAAGCCGTAGAGGGCGTGGACGTAGGGGCGTTTGGCCGGGGGCAGGAGGAGGGTGGCGAGGTAGTAGGTGCGGCCGTGGCGGGCGTGCAGGCGGCGGCAGTGGGCGTAGGCGGCGCGGAGGCGGGGGTCGTGGAGGCCGGCGGCGTCGAGGATGTGCCGGTCGGTGGCGTTCAGGTTGTACCGGGCGGGGGTGTTGCGGATGCTCTGGTCGGGGGCGTTTTGGACGTACGCGTGTGGGGCGTTCACCGGGTGACTCCTGCCGGGGTGTGCGGGCGGGTGCGGGTGGGGCCGGTGATGCGCTGGGCGGCGAGGCGGCCGCTGATGAGGGCCATGGGGATGCCGACGCCGGGGTGGGTGCCGGCTCCGGCGAGCACGATGTTCTCGCCGACGAGGTTGCGGGTGCGGAAGGGGCCGGTCTGGAAGAAGGTGTGGGCGGCGCTGAAGGGGGTGCCTGCGGGGCAGCCGCGCTCGGCCCAGTCGCGGGGGGTGAGGAGGTGTTCTGCCTGGGGGCGGGCGGCGAGTTCGTGGTAGCCGTGGGCGTCCAGGGTGGTGAGGATCTGCTCGCGGTAGCGGGGGGTGTCGCGTTCCCAGTCGATGCTGCCGGTGGTCAGGTTGGGGGTGGGGAAGAGGACGTAGTGGCTGTGGTGGCCTGCGGGGGCCAGGGTGGGGTCGGTGCGGGTGGGGGTGCTGACCAGGAACGAGGGGTCGCTCATGGGGCGGCCGCCGTGGATGATCTCGTCGAAGCCGCGTCGCCAGCTGCGGGCGAAGTGGATGGTGTGGTGGGCCTCGGGGCGCAGCGCATCGGTGTTGTCGTCCTTGGCGCCGGCCAGCAGCAGGACGCAGGACGGGGAGTGCCGCAGCCGGCCGACCCGGACCGGGCTGCGGCCGAGGAGTTCGGGGAAGGCCAGGGAGGGGTCGGTCGTGATCACGACCGCGTCGGCGGGGATGCGGTCGCCGGAGGTGGTGAGTACGGCGCGGGCGCGTCCGTGCAGGGTGGTCTCGACGCGTTCGACGGGGGTGTCGTAGCGGAGGGTGACGCCGTGCCGCCGGGCGGCGTCGGCCAGCGCGAGGGGCAGGGCGTGCATGCCGCCCTTGGGGAAGAACACCCCGGCGACGGTGTCCATGTAGCTGATGATCGCGTAGAGGGCGCGGGCCTGGTGGGGGGCGACTCCGGCGTACAGGGCCTGGAAGGAGAAGAGGCGGACGGTGCGGGGGTCGTTGAGGTACTGGCGGATCTTGCCCTCCATGCCGCGGAAGGCGCCGAGGGCGGCGAGTCTGCCCAGTGCGGGCAGGGACAGGTCCAGGGGGCTGTCGATGTTGCGGTCGACGAAGTGGTCGAACTCCGCGGTGTAGAGCTCCTGGAGGAAGGCGTGCAGGCGCCGGTATCCGGCGGCTTCGCGGGCTCCGCAGACCCGGGCGATCTCCTGGGCCATGGCCGCCGGGTCGGTGTGGACGTCGAGGCTGCTTCCGTCGTGGTAGCGGGCCCGGTAGGCGGGGTGGACGGGCAGGAGTTCCAGGTGGTCCTCCATCCTCTCGCCGACCGCCGCGAAGGTCTCGCGGATGAGGTCGGGCATGGTCAGGACGGTGGGTCCGTTGTCGAAGGTGTAGCCGTCGCGGGTGAACACCCCGGCCTTTCCGCCGGGTCGGGAGCCTTGTTCGAGGACGGTCACCGTGCGTCCGGTGGTGGCCAGGTGCAGGGCGGTGGACAGTCCGGCGAGGCCCGCGCCGACGATGACGACGCGGTCGGCACAGCCGTGTACGGTGCGCATGCTCATCGTGCTTCTCCCGGTTCGGTGGTGGTCGCGGCGGGACGGTCGGGCTTCACCGGGTCCTCCGGGTGGCGGAGTCGGCGAGGTGGCGGAGGCGTGCGAGGGCGTCCGGGGTCAGGGACGTACAGGCGTCCAGGCAGGTGAGGACGTGGCGGCGGCGCTGGTCGATCATGGCTTCGACCCGGGTGCGGGCGTGGCAGACGGTGAGGATGTGGCGGATCTGCTGGGCTTCGCCCTCGGTGAGGTCGGGTTTGCCCCACAGGGCGTGCAGGCGGCGTTGGTGGGTGGGGGCGGCGGCGCGCAGGGCGAGTGCCATGAGGACGGTGCGTTTGCCTTCGCGCAGATCGTCGAGGCGGGACTTTCCGGTGACGGCCGGGTCGCCGAAGACGCCCAGCAGGTCGTCGCGGAGCTGGAAGGCCTCGCCGAGCGGGAGGGCGTAGTCGGTGAGGTCCCGGAGCTGCTGCTCGGTGGCTCCGCCGAGGATCGCGCCGAGGTGGAGGGGGCGTTCGATCGTGTACTTGGCGGTCTTGTGGCGGATGACGCGCAGGGCCGCGGCGAGGTCGCGGCCGTCCTGGCGGGCGGCGGCCACGTCCAGGTACTGGCCGCCCATGACCTCGGTGCGCATGGCGTTCACGAGGGGGCGTACGTCCTGGAGCTGCTGGGGGGTGAGGCCGCTGGAGTGCAGGATCTGGTCGGACCAGGCGAAGGCCAGGTCGCCGACGAGGATGGCCCGGCAGATCCCGTCGTGGCCGGTGGACGGCGGGTACCGGTGGGAGGCCGCCGGTCTCGGGTGCCGGTCGGGGCCGGGGTCCGGGCCGAGGCTGTGGTGCAGGGTGGGGACGCCGCGGCGGGTGGCGGACTGGTCCATCACGTCGTCGTGGATGAGGGCGAAGGCGTGGAAGAGTTCGAGGGAGGCGGCCGCGCGCAGGACGGGCGGGGTGGGGTCCCGGCCGGTGACGGCGCTGTAGCCGAGGCAGCACAGGGTGGGGCGGAGCCGTTTGCCGCCGTTCAGGACGAAGTCGTGCAACAGGCGGGTGGCGCGGACGAGTTCGGGGTCGGTGAAGTGGGGGGCGCTGAGGAAACCGTGCAGGATCTTCTCGATGCTGCTGTGCTGGGTGGTGGGGGGCCGGGGGGCGGTGGCGGTCATCTCGGCTCCGTTCCGGCCGGGGCCGGTGGGACGGGAGGGGGGGTGACGGAGGTACGACACGGCCTGCGTCGCCGAATCGCCCGGAGGCCCGGACGCACGGCTGCCTGGACGTCTGGACGCACGGCAGCCTCGCCGTACGGAATCCGCGCCTCGCCGAAGCCTTGCGGCTTCGCGAAAGCAACCGGTTCGGCTCCCTTAAGAGTTGCCTCTCACTCCCGCCTCAAGGGAGCGCAACCAGCACCAACCGGCGCACCACCCCCGAGCGCACGGCGCACCCGCCGCGCACCGTGCGCAACACCCGTGCGCTCCAGGGGCGGATGACACCGGGCACGAGCTGACACATCGTCAGCTCACCTGCCACCCAGGGACTCACGAGCCCCATCCGCCCCACCCGCATCCGATCACAGGCGAAAGCCTGCCGCTCAGAAATCGCCATCCGCCCCGACAGCACGGGACGAATACCCTTCAATCCATCCCCTCCGGAGGGAATGATTCAAGCCGTCTCGCATGATTCCGGACACGCGGTCGCCCCCGTGCGCCCCCGGCCGGCCGCCGGATCACTGCCGGTATCCGCTCAGGAACCTCCCGATCCGGCTGATCGCCGTGTCGAGATCGTCGGCGTACGGCAGGGTCAGGATGCGGAAGTGGTCGGGGCGGGGCCAGTTGAAGCCGGTGCCCTGGACGACCTGGATCTTCTCCTGGAGGAGCAGGTCCAGGACGAACTTCTCGTCGTCGTGGATCGGGTGCACCTTGGGGTCGATGCGCGGGAACGCGTACAGCGCGCCCTTCGGTTTCACGCAGGAGACGCCGGGGATCTCGTTGAGCTTCTCCCAGGCGCGGTCCCGCTGTTCGAGGAGCCTGCCGCCGGGCCGGGTGAGGTCCTGGATGGACTGGCGTCCGCCCAGGGCTGCCTGGATGGCGTACTGGGCGGGGGCGTTGGCGCACAGCCGCATGGAGGCGAGCATGGTCAGCCCCTCCAGGTAACTGCGGGCATGCTGCTTGGGCCCCGTGACGACCAGCCAGCCGGAGCGGAAACCCGCGACCCGGTAGGTCTTGGAGAGGCCGCAGAAGGTGAGGACGACCAGGTCGGGGGCGAGGGCGGCGGCCGAGTGGTGCACGGCGTCGTCGTACAGGATCTGGTCGTAGATCTCGTCGGCGAAGACCATCAGCTGGTGGCGGCGGGCGAGGTCGAGGATGCCCTCGACGATTTCCTTGGGGTAGACGGCGCCGGTGGGGTTGTTGGGGTTGATGATGACGACGGCCCGGGTGCGGTCGGTGATCTTGGCGGCCATGTCGTCGAGGTCGGGGTACCAGTCGGACGACTCGTCGCAGAGGTAGTGCACCGCCTTGCCGCCGGCGAGGGTGGTGACGGCCGTCCAGAGCGGGAAGTCGGGGGCCGGGATGAGGACTTCGTCGCCGTCTTCGAGGAGGGCGGTCACCGCCATGGAGACCAGCTCCGAGACGCCGTTGCCGAGGAAGACGTCGTCCACGTCCACGTCGTGCAGGCCGAGCGCCTGGTAGCGCTGGACGACCGCGCGCCGGGCGGAGAGCACACCGCGCGAGTCGGTGTAGCCGTGCGCCTTGGGGAGCATCCGGATCATGTCCTGGACGATCTCCTCGGGCGCCTCGAAGCCGAACAGTGCCGGGTTGCCGGTGTTGAGGCGCAGCACGCTGTGGCCCGCCTCCTCCAGCGCGTTGGCCTGTTCGATCACCGGGCCGCGGATCTCGTAGCAGACCTCGCTGAGCTTGCTCGACTGGCGGAACTCCATGCCGTGCCCTCCTTGGTTCCCGGGCCCGGGATCCCGGGTCCCCCTGGCCTCGTCCGTCTCGACCGTGACACTTGGTTTTACCAAGTACGAGCTTGGAAAGTCCAACAAGTTGTCTAGACTTCGCCGCATGCCGCCACGTCAGCAACGCCGCCGAAGCTACGACCAGTACTGCGCCTCCGCCCGCGCCCTGGACGCGGTCGGGGACCGCTGGACCCTGCTGATCGTCCGTGAACTCCTCGCCGGGCCACGCCGCTACACCGATCTGCACGCCGACCTGCCGGGCGTCTCCACGGACGTGCTCGCCGCCCGGCTGAAGGACATGGAGGCGCAGGGGATCACCGTACGCCGCAAGCTGCCGCCGCCGGGTGCGGTCATGGTGTACGAACTCACGCCGCGCGGCGCCGAGTTGCTGCCGGTGCTGGTCGCGCTGGCCGAGTGGGGTGCGCCGGAGCTGGCGGAGCGCCGCCCGACCGACGCGGTGCGCGCGCACTGGTTCGCACTGCCGCTGCTGCGCCGGCTGCCCGCCGTTGCGGGTCCGGGTGTCGTGGAAGTGGCCCTGGACGAGGGCGTGTTCCACGTGCGGGTCGGAGACGAGGGGTCTCCGTACGGTGACGGGCCCGCCGAAGCACCGGACGCCCGCCTCGTGCTCGACGCGGAGACCTGTCGCGCGATCGGTACGGGGGTGCTCAGCCTGGAGCAGGGCGTCAAGGCGGGCCGGGTCGAGGTGGTCGGCGAGGGGCCGATGGCCGCCGCACTGCGAGGAGCATGAGAGGCAGGGGCGAGTTCCGGGGCCGCAGCCCCTCCTGACAGTACGTCATAGCGTTCACCTCCATTCCATTGCAATGAACGAGGTGGGCGCGATTGCGTTATGCGGCAGGACGTTGCAACGAAATCGTGGCCCTGGCCTGCGATAACAAGGTTTGCGTGCAACGAAGTTGTTGCCGGGATGGTGAAGGCAACGTAGCGTTCAGGTCATCGGAAAGAGCGAGCCGGGCACCAACACCGGCCCCCACCAAAGGACTTGACATGCAGACCTTCGCCACCGCCACCGCCGTCACCGCCCACCTCGACCTCCCCGCCGGCAGCATCCGCCTCATCGCCGCCGACCGCACCGACACCACCGTCGAGGTCCGCCCCGCCGACCCCACCAAGAGCCGCGACACCAAGGCCGCCGAAGCCACCACCGTCACCTACGCGGACGGCGTCCTGCGCATCACCGCCCCCCAGGCCAAGAACTCCCTCAGCCACCCGGGCGCCATCGAGGTCACCGTCCAGC
>BMUX01000031.1 GCA_014650415.1 Streptomyces spiroverticillatus | reverse complement strand
CTGGCTGCTCAGCTTCAGCACTCGGAGTCCGCTGGGGAGCCGCATGATCCCAATTTGTCTTGTTGGGCATTGCTGCGATGTATTGGCCGCCTTTCATGATCTTCTCCTACAGTATGAGGTGGAGTGCCTACCAACTCGCCTACGGGTATTGCAGGTTGGTGGGACTGCCGACTCGCGTGATGGAGGTGACTGATGGCGTCTCTGGTGGAACGGCTGCGGGCCAGGGCTTCGGTTTCACGCACTCGGGTGGAGGATCTGCGCGGGCAGATCGCCATCCTGGGCCCAACACGGCTACTGACGTTCAAAGCGTGGTGTCGGTGGGCTGAGGAGCTGTGATCCCTGCGGATGCCGGTTGTGGGCCGTTTCTGAGATGTCTCAGGTTGAGTGGGCGCGCGGTTCGACCGGGGTAGGCCACGCCGGGAGCACCCGCACTTGTTGAAGCTGGGGAGCGGGGGCCGGGGGTGCTGCCGGGGCGGAGGGTACGGAGACGCAGCTCGTCGTCGTGACGGCGCACAGCAGGAGCAGCGCCAGGGGCAGCGTTTGGCGGAGGCGGGGGAGCATGTGATCACCGTGTCGTGACGTCGGAGACGTGGGAGCGGGCAGTCGGCTGTTGCGCGGAAGGATGGCTGTTCGGTGCGGGTGTGACGGGTCGTCTGTGCCCGCCGGAGAGGGGTGCAGGCGGGTGCAGACGGCCTTCGTGTTGCTGGGGGTCAGCGGGCGAGGGTGACCTTGAGGGGCGGGTTGGAGCAGGTGACGCCGATCTGGGCGAGGGCGTTGGCTTCGTCCTTGTCGACGGTCAGGCCCCAGCGGAGTTTGGTGGCCACCCAGTCGGTCAGGTATGCGCAGTGCGCGGCCTCGGACGGGGGCATCCAGGTGGTGGGGTCCTTGTCCGCCTTGGCCCGGTTCGTGGCGGCGGACACGGCAATCAGGGAGCGGTCGTCGCTGAGGTCGTTGGCGTACGCCTCCCGCTGTCCGGCTGTCCAGCCGGAGGCACCGGAGTTCCACGCCTCGGCCAGGGGCACCATGTGATCAATGTCGATCTTGCCTGGGTCGCCGACGTACGTGTTGTCGTACAGCGACCACCACTCACCGCCGTACAGCTTGCACTTGGCCCCCTTCTCCGGCGGCACGAACGCCTCGGCCAGGAGGACCTCGGCCCTCGTGTTGCAGCCGTCCTTGTCGCTGTCCACCCAGTGCTTGAACTTCGTGCGCTCATACCCAGCACGCGACTCTGGGGCCACCGGCAGAGCCTTGAGGACGTCCTGCACCGGCATCACCAGCACATCACCCACTGCGCCGTGCGGGTTTCCGGCCGGTCCGGCGGCCTGCGCTCCGGGGGCCAGCAGTACCGCGATTACGACTGTCGACGTGGCCAGGGTTCCCAGTGTGCGTACGCGCATCGCGTCCCTCCCCTCTCATGGAAGATCACAACCTGTCGAGATCTTCGTAGCGGGATCCGGGCCCCAAATGCGCCATGCGGAGGGGGACTTCACCCGCGCGAGGGCAATCATGATGATCGGCCTAACCGCCCCCCGTGACCGTGGCCGCTGTGGGCACACAAATCCCCCGGAGCGGAGAGGCCGGGGGATTCCTGATGGAGGTAGTGCTCGGGCACTGCACTGCTCAACGACACCCCGGTACCCCGGTCACGGCCTGGGCGACCGGAACGCATACGCCCCCTCCACGGTGCAGCTGTGCCGATACTTCTCGGAGGGGATGCGGTCGTGGAGCTGCTTTGCGAACCAACGGGCCTCCTCGGACAGTTCGTCGTCCTCGTCCGCGACGAGCTAAAGCAGCCGCAGCGGGTCCTGCGCCTCAGTGAGACTGAACAGCGGAAGCCGGATGCCGGAGTCCTGGGCAGCGATGCCGGGCACGGGGAGCGAGATCTAGGGGAGTGTCACGTGCCATCCAACGCATACGCCGCGGGCGGGATACGTGTCCATTGCCAGGTGCGCTCGTCTGGCCCTGCGGCTCGACATCAGGGCAGACCAGACGTGCAACCGGCCATGCACCGGTCCATATTGATGCTGCGCCCCGGAGTTGCCAAGGCAGAGCGAGTCGGTCGTCCTTAGCCCGAGCCGTCGCGGTGCCGTAGTGATGCTGCGACCCGCAATCGCAGAGGCAGAACCGCTCGGGCGGGTACTCGCGCATCCAGTCGGGGCCGTAGTGGTGCTGCGACCCGCAGTCGCAGAGGCAGTCCGCATTAGCGCGGTGGAGCAGGTGCAGGACGAAACGCCGTAGTGGGGCTGCGACTCGGCGTCGCAGAGGCAGTGCCGACGACGGCGACCATCCCGTAGACCAGCGGCCAGCCGTGGTGGTGCTGCAACTTGGCGTCGCAGAGGCAGGCGTGGCCCCCGGATCCGAGCGCAAGGGACACGAGGTGCCGACGTGGAGTCGCAGAGGCAGCCCGCTCTGTACCGGACCGGCCGCATCACCAGCCCGCCGTAGTGGTGCTGCGACTCGGCGTCGCAGAGGCAGGGGGAGATCCGGGACAGCACGTCGGACGCGGCGACGCCGTAGTGGTGCTGCGACTCGTGATCGCAGTGGCAGTCCCTGCAGGTGGGCTTTGTGGCCATAGCCACCACGCCGCAGTGGTGCTGCGACCCGCAGTCGCAGCGGTAGCTTCCGGGGGCGGCCAGGGATTGCCCAGAGCGCCGCGCCGTAGTGGTGCTGCGACCCGCACTCGCAAGGCAGTTGGTTTCGTGGACGGTGATGTGGTCGACGGTGCTGCCGTAGTGGTGCTGCGACTCGAAGTCGCAGAGGCAGCGCGAGGGATGCACACGATCGGCTCGGCCCCTTGGTTGCCGCCGTGGTGCTGCGACGCATAGTCGCAGAGGCAGACGGCGGTGCCGCCCGCGGCGTAGTACCAGTGATCGCCATAGTGGTGCTGCGACACGATGTCGCAGAGGCAGACCGCAGCCGGACATGCAGCAGGTGCCCCCATGCGTCGCCGTAGTGGTGCTGCGACCCGTAGTCGCAGAGGCAGGCGGGCCCCGGGTACGCCGGGGTGTGTCCCAACTTGCTGCAGTGGCGCTGCAACGTGAAGTCGCAGCGGCAGCACCGCGCCACCATGAGTGGGATGTACTGCGGAGGGCCGAAGTGGTGCTGCGGCCCTCCGCAGTCGCACAGGCGAGGCTCGCATGGCAGTGATCCTCCTCCCGGTGGTCGTGCCGTAGTGGTGCTGCGATCCGAAGTCGCAGAGGCAGACTCGCGGTCGCCATGGTTGCCGGTATCAAGGAGCCGCCGTAGTGGCGCTGCGACCCAGAGCCGCAGCGGGAGGGCCGAGTTGCCGTCCCCATTGGTCGTAAAGGCCATGCCGTAGTGGTGCTGCGACCCGGAGTCGCAGAGGCAGAACTCGTTGGGCAGTCCGGCCTGATGGGCGTCCTCGCGTGTAGTGATACTGCCTGGAGCGGCAGTAGGCGTGTGCGGCACGTGGTCACTGTTGAGTTGTAAGGGTGGTGATGGTGCTGCGAGATCAGGTCGGGGAGTCACCTACCGGAGCCACCGTCGCACCGGAAGACTCTTCGAGACCGTAGTTGGGCAGCGAGCTGAAGTCGTAGAGGCAGCGCCGACCAGTGGCGCGTTGGTGCGGGCGGACTCGAAGCCGTAGTGGTGCTGCGACCTGCAGTCGCAGAGGTAGCGCTGGAGGTGATCCGGCAGGCCGGACCGCAGGGCATGCCGTAGTGGTGCTGCAACCCGCAGTCGCAGAGGCAGGGCGGTATCGCCCCCATGATCGGCCATGGCACGAAGCCGTAGTAGTGCTGCGACCCGTAGTCGCAGAGGCAGCCCGATAGCGGTGGTTCACAGGGGGTGGCGTCGTCCGGGCTGGAGAGGGCCGTCGCCTTTGGGGAGGCGGGTGCGGGGTGCGGTGTAGAGCGCGGTGATTCCTAGGTTGCGGAGTCTCTTGGGGTCCGGGCGGGAGGCATACAGGAGGGGGTGTTCGAGGAGTGTGGTGAGGGAGGTGGTGGTGAGCGGGGGGTGCCAGGTGGGCCAGGTGAATGCCTTCTTCGGGGTGTTCCAGCTGGTGGCGTGGGGGTCGTTGGTGTTGCCGATGAGGCGGAAGGCGAGGAAGCCGTGGAGGGCGAGCCAGGTGGCTCCGGGGACGCCTTGTTGGGTGGGTTTGCTGTGGCTGACCATGTGGGCGTCGCCGGTGGAGTGGTGGTCGAGGTTGGCGCCAGCGTATTCCTCAACGCGCTGCCAGCGGGTGAGCGCGGCCGGAAGCTGGGCCGGGTCGTCTTTGCAGAATTGTGCGGCTGTGGCCCAGTTGTTGGGGAGGGTCATTCTGCTGGTGTGGCCGAAGTAGGGGGTGGTGCGGGTGAAAGGTGCACCCGTGTCACTGGCTTTTGTCGCGAGGGTGTTGACCAGGGCGCTGAACCAGTGGGCGCGGTTGTCGTTGTGGTCGCGTTCGGCCTGTGCGTAGGTGCGGAGCTTGTGGAGGGCTTCGTCGATGGGCATCTTGAGCGGCTCGTTCGGGCCGCCTGGGGTGCGGGGCTGGTTAAGGATGCCGGGGGCGACGGCGAGGGGGTCGTCGGCGGGGTTTTTGGGGAGTTGGGTGGCGAGGAGTTCGGCGAGGGTGGTGTGGGTGTAGGGGATGTGGGTGTGCAGGAGGGCGGGGGCGTCGGGGCCGGACCAGGACAGTCGTGGGGGCTGGTCGAGGAGGTGGGTGGTGAGGTGGAGGGTGCCGAGGGCGGCGAGGAACCCGAGGGGGGAGCTGCCGTAGAGGGCGGGCAGTTCGAGGGTGTAGGTGTGGGGCATCTCAGGTGCCTTCTTCGGAGCAGGCCATGTCGGCGAGGCGCAGGACTGTTTCGAGCAGCGCCAAACCCCAGGGACCGTAGGTGTGATTGAGGGCCTTGAAGCGGTCGGGGCCGTTCCAGTCGATGCCCATGTGGGCGCTGTTGACGGTGATCTGCTGCTGGTCGGGCATCGTGCAGCGGACGTCCTGCGGTTGCGGGTCGGGCACCGGGGGCAGCAGCGCGCGGGCGTGACCGTGGTGGGCGCCGACGAGGTGGACCAAGAGGTCTTTGTCGGTGCCGCAGGGGTGGTCTGGATCGGTGGCAAGCCAGGCGGTGACGGCGAGAGCGCTGAGGGCTTCGTGGCGCATCTCGGTATTCCACTGGGCCAGGTGGGCGGCCCGGCGGCGAGCGGTGTGGTCGGCGGGGTCCATGCCGGACTTGGCCAGGGGTTCGTCCAGCGAGTCGGCCAGGAGGCGGTCTCCGGCACACAGCATGCACTGGAAGCGGGGGTGGGATTTCCCGCAGTCGTGGGCGTGGCCGGCGGTGCGGAGGGTGTCGATGAGGTCGGCGGGCAGGTTCAGGGCGGTGGCGAGTGCGGCGGACCGCTCGGCGACGGCGCGGCTGTGCTGGGACAGAGGAACGGGCCGGGTCAGAGAGCTGGCGTCGGCGCTCTCGTCGCCGACGCCCGCACTGTGTTCCGCCTGTCCGGGCGCGGGGTGCGGGGGGACGAGCACGAGACGGTGGGGGGTGTCGGGATCGAGGACGACGTGTCCGCGGGTGGTGGTGCGGCCGGTGGGGGAGAGCGACCAGTCCTGGACTGCCCGCAGTTCGGCGAGGCGCAGGCGGGCAAGGTCGGTGTACGGGCCGCCGGGACGGGTGTTGAGGTGCTCCAGGAGGGTGTCCAAGAGGGCGCCCAGGAGGAGGGCCGGGTGCTCCTCTCCGGCCGTCAGTTGCTTCGCGGTCGTAGTGATCGCGGTGTCCAGGGCCGTACGCAGGCTGGTGTCGCCGGCGGCGAGGACGGTGAGCACCGCCGGGTCGAGGCGGGTCGCGGCCGCACCAGCGGGCGTGGCCGCGGGTGTGGTGCGGGTGGGCGGGAAGTCGCCGAGATCGGTGACGGGCGCGCCGTGGGTGCCGGTCCATCCGTAGGGGTCGTGTCCGCCCAAGGAGCTGGGCAGGACCACGGTGCTGCCGGGCCGGATGGCGTGGGGTGCGGTGACCTCCAGCCACCGGTCCTCGGCGTCGTCCCAGCACATGACCGGCATCATCACCGGCGGGCGTTTGTGCTTGGTGGGGGCCGGTTCGCTGTGCGGCGTGCCTTCCATGTCGCTGGTGTCGTCGCCGTCGCCGGGTTCCTGAGTCAAAAGGCGGCGCAGCTGGGCGGCGGGCAGGGCGAGGGTTTCGCCCGGGTGCGGGGGCAGTTGCTGCATGCGCAACGCGCATTGTTCGACGTCGGGGGAGCCGTCGGTGTAGGGCAGGTCGGCCCGCCACAGCACCTGGACGTCCTCGGGTGAGGTGTCGAGGCCGTGCAAGAAGGGGGCGACGTCCTGGTCGGGGACCGGGGCGGGGCCGGTGCGCGTCCAGGCGTCCAGGACGGTGCGGTGCAGGACCGGCGTCCGCGGGGGCGGGGTGTTGAGCAGTGTGGTGTCGATCCCCTCCAGGAGGACGGGCAGGGTGAGCGGGTTGACCAGTAGCCCCCGGGGCAGTTGGTCGGTCAGCCGGCCCGGGTCTACCTCGTGCAGGTTCACGGCGGGGGTGTGCGTGGTGAGCCAGTCCCAGGTGCGGGTGGCAACGTCGCCGTAGACGGGGATCGGTGCACGGCCCGTACCGTCGGTGGCGCGCAGGACAATCGCGGGGGCGAGTGTCTGCTCGCCGGTGCGGTCCAGGCGGCCAAGGCGTTGGACGAGTGCGGCGTGGGAGGCGTTTTCCGTGATCAGGGCGGCGAAGGAAACGTCGAGGCCAACCTCGATGGTCTGGGTGGCCACCACGATCAGCGGCTTGCCCCGGCCCGGCTTCACCCCGGCGAGGAGGTCCTTCAGCGCCTTCTCGGCGAGCAGGAGCTCGCGGTCCAGGGCACGGGAGCGTCCGACGAGCAGCACCACCTCCAGGTCCTCTCGCTGGGACAGCAGGTGGTGGGTGGCGCGGGCGGTACGGATCGTGTTCGCGACGATGGCGGCCACCGGCCGCTGGAGCAGCGGCATCAGGACATCGAGGGCCAGGACCGCGCCGGTGGCGAACGCGGTGGCCGGATCCTTCTGCGTGCCCACCGCGTCCAGGCAGGTGATGCGGCGCGGTGCGTTCAGCCGCTTGCCTGCGACGTCGTGGCGTCGGTCCTCGTCGGAGATCTGGTGCCGGGGGCGGGAGGGGTCTGTGGCGGCGGTGGCGGAGAGGCTGACGACCTGCACCGCCCGGCCGGCGAAGCCCGGGTGGGCGGCGGTGTGCTGGTAGGCGGCGCAGTCGGCGGCGGTGACCAGCAGCGGCAGCGCGATGTGCGCTTCGTCCACGGCCACCAGGGCATCCATGCCGCACAACGCGGCATCGATCGGCCGCATCCTCGGGCTCGTGTGGTAGCCGCGGAAGAGCAGACGGCTGCCGTACTGGTCGACGGTGGAGGTGACGACGGCAGGCTGCGCGGGCGAGGAGAGCCAGCGCGACGCCCAGTCGACGCCCCCGCGCATCCGCACCACAGCCAACTCCTGCCCCTGCCCGCCGAGTTCAGCAAGGGCCCGCCCGACCCTGCGAGCGACGCTCCCTTCGGGCGCACTGGAGAGAACCGCGCTCAAGCGTGCGGCGTGGTCGTATGCCTGATCGACGACCAGGCGACGATCCACGACGAAGAACAGCCGCAGCGGCACCGTCCGGTCGTGGCTGTTGGTGTGCTGCCAGGCCAGCAGGAACGCCCATACGTCGATCACGGTGGTCTTGCCTAGCCCGGTCGGGATGTCCAGGTCCAGCCACCGCCCCTCGGCGAGCACGTTCGAAAGGTAGTCACGCTGCCAGGGAAAAGGCCAGTGACCGTGCACCTCGTGCACGAACGCGGGGAAGTCCTTCAGGGCGAGCGTCATGCGCCGTACCCCCCGTCCTGGGTATTGGTGGGCAGGCACAGGCCCAGCCCGTAGTTGCGTTTGCTGCCCACGATCACCGGGCCGGCCACCGCTTCGGCGAAGTGCAGCCGCACATGCCGGGCGGGCAGCGGCGGGTCGTCCTCGTAACGCCTCACCGCGCCCGGCGACAGGGATGGGGCGCCCGGCACGAAGGCACCTGTGCGCAGCACCTCGATGTCCCGCGGCTCGGGCAGTCCCGCCATGCGGCAACTGACGGCCACCGACTCCTCGATCTCACGCCCGTTGCGCTTGGGGAAGTGGTCCAGCACCATCGGCAGCGCGGTGGCCCACTGCCTGGACGGGCGGGTCCACCGCTGCGGCCGCACCGCGGCCACCGTGTCGGTGGGCGTGGCCCCCTCACCGACATACACCAGGTCCAACGGCCAATCCAGGGCGGGCACCTGGAGTGTGCTCAGACCACCGTCCGTGCGCAGCAGAGAGGCCAGCACCGCCCGCCGCACTACCGGATCCAGATCACGGGGCAGGGCCACGCCCACCCCGCGCAGGCGGCCGTCGGCATACCGGCGCCCGACGAAGGGCAGCCCGAGGAACGCGCACACACCCCGCTCATCACCGCGCTCCTTGTGCCCGTGCATGGCGACCATCGCCTCCACGTCATGCCCCGCCGCGGCCAGCAGATCACACACCCGGCCACGCAACGCCCCCGTCACCTTCATCGTCAGGTGCGCATCCAACGACACCCCGGGCGCGAACGCGAACGTCACCAGATCCGCGAACCGCCCCTCCACCACCCCCGGCTCCTGCACGGCCTGCGCCCCGCGCAGCACATACGGGTGCGGGCGCGCCTGCTGGAACGCGTACTGCCCCTCCGCATGGGCCCACCGCAGCCGCTCCAGCAGCCCCGGATACGGGGCCCTCAACGACTGAACGCCCGCGACCACGTCCGCACCGGCAGGCTCCCAGACCTGCCACGGCCCACCCTCCTCACCGCCCTCCCCGGCCGACTCCACACTGGTGTGCAGCAGGGCCTGACCGGTGGCACGCCCCAGGTAGGGCACGGCGCGGGCGAGCGACTCCAGCACCGCCGCCACCCCGGCCGGCGGCACCGTGGGCCACTCGAAGACCATCACCGGCCGGGCCAGCGCACGCTCACGCCACACCCGCGTCTGCCCGCCCGCCGTACGCCCCGGCAGCAAGGTGTGGCTCGGCTGCGCGGCCACACCGTTCGTCGGCACCCACGCACAGCGCGGAACCTGCCCCTCGGCGGACTGTGCGGGCACCCGCACCACAGGGGCGGGCTGCTGCTCCAGCCACTGAAGTGCCGCATCGTGCAGGGGATCGTCCGGGTCGGCCACCGACACCAGGGCGCAGAACACCCGGTAGGGGTGCGGCGGCCACTCCGCCCGGCTGCGATCCAGCGTCGACGCCTCATAGAAGGACTCCAGCAGGCGGACCGTCGTACGGAACGGCATGACCTCACTCGCTCTCTGCGGTGCCGGCCCCGCGGAACTCGAACGACCGGTCGATGGCCTTCTGCAGACTCGCGTTCGGCTTCACCACCATCGGCTCCTCGGCCCACTCCACCCCCGCGGCCTGCGCCTGCTTGCGCGCGTACGCGAACAGGGCGAGCGCCTGTTCTGGCGTGCTCAGCTCCAGCACGTCCTGCTTCGCGGATCCCGAGGTGCCGCGCTTAACCCAGTGCACCTGCTCCGAGACCAGCACCAGGTCGCACCCCGAGCGCAGCCGCAGCGCCGACCGCGCGAACGCCAGCCGGTCGCCGAGCAGCGCGATGGACGCCAGCAGCACACGTGCTGCCGTGGTGTAGGAGGCGTCCGCCCCGCCGAAGTGCAGGTTCGCGAACTGGGCCACCGAGACCGTCGCCTTCCGGTGGATCGACCGTACCGACACCCCGCCCAGGCCCTCGGTCGGCGGGATCATGCCGTGCCCGAGCGCGGACATCTTCGCCGTCGCCACTCCCTTCGGCGCCTTTGCCCCCTCGATCGGCGCCCATCCGCCGTCCGTGACCAGCACGGTGTCGCCGGGCAGGTTCAGAGCGTCGAACCGGCCCGCAGCACGGACCCCTGCCAGCGGAGCCACCCCGTACATGCGGGAGATGTACGCTTTGGCGATCTTTGTTTGGATCCTGCGCTTACGGTGCGAGTCCCATGCCCCGTAGACCAAATCGGTGGGCGCCTGCCGCAGATAGGCGCTGAGATCGGCCTCGTTGGCCTGCCGCAGTGCCAGCCCCGTCGGTGTGTCGTCGAACTTCGTGCCTGTCTCGTCCTCGGAGTCCCGGAAGTAGGCGTCACGCGAGCGGTGCGGGGCGTCCATGTTCGTCATCCGCACCGCCACCCCGTGCGACTCGGTGGTCATCAGCAGGTGCGGCAGGTACGCCATGCCGTCGCGCAGCGCTTGCCCCAGGGCGTGTTCACACCGGTTGGCCTGAGACTGAGGCTGGTCCAGGCAAACCGCCTGCACCCCTACGCCGTCTTCGTATCGCGGGCCCACCAGGTATCTGGGGGCATCGCTCGCCGTCAGCTTCACCGTCGGCGGGAAGACCGTGTCTCCCGGCCCGCCGAGCGGCTCGTACTCCGCGGTGACCCCGATCCCCCCGTCCTCGGACCGAAGGCTCACGGCCTCCACCAACCGGTCCCAAATCTCTTCTGACATGGCAGGTCCTTCCACGGGCACATGGGCGATGGGCACCCTCCCCTGGCTGAATCGGCAGGTCAGAGCGGTGCGATGGCGTCATGGAAGCAGCACCAAACGGTGACCACAACGACCGGATTTCACCTGAAAATCCCGGACTGTCAGTGGTGCTCGCTAAGGTGTCCCACCTTGCCGAAGCAGACCGGGGCCCGAGGAGACCGCCTAACGGCTGCGAGGCGCACAAAGGGAGGCCCATCAGCTCGCAACGCGCCCTCAAACAGGGGGTGTTGCCAACGCCAGTTCTCTCGCGAGCCGCCAGTCGATGCGCAACCCACGAACTGGCCTGGCGGCGGGGCTGATCGTGACTTTGCTAGCCCAGGCGAGTGGTGCCGAATCCGCGAGCGGCGAACAGACTGCCAGCAGACAGCAAAACCGACCGCGTGTCGAACGAAGCCCTTGGACGTTCGGGCCGTTCAAGAAGCACCCTGGGGAGGACACACCAGTGCACGGGCGACATCTCGGGTCCTTCTACCTGCGCGTCACTTCGTGTCGGCGTTCCGTGACATCTCCTTGCCGTCGGCAGGGGAGCAGCGGGTGAGGTCGACACCGGCCGAGCGGGCTTCCTTCAGCCGGGTCGACACCAACCCTGCGGAAACTGGCAGCTCGCGCGCGATCTCGTACCCCTTCAGACCCTGACGGTGCCGCTCGACGATCTGATCGCGTCGCTCCCGGACGGGGGAGCCTTGAGCCAGCTTCCTGCTCAGCCAAGGAGGCGAGCCGCCCCAGGCCGCCTTCGACGCCGCGCCCGGCCTCACCGGGGCACCGCGCCGCTCCTACACGCCGACAGCCGTTGCGGCACAGTGTTCGGCAGGCAGGACCATGCGGCAAACACCCCAACAGGCTCACATGTGACGGGCGTCACGTGTTGGGGTTCTGGTCGTCAACATCCTTAGCCTGACGGCTAGTTGCGGCGTCACGGGTACATGTTGCCCCTGCTCAGGGTGCCTGTCGCGCGCTGCCCGGCCACTCGGTACGGCCGACGACCATCGGCTGGTGTGCCGGGAGCCGTGGAAAATTCCGGTGCTGCTGCTTGCACATTCGCCGCGCGGGAGGGGTCTTGTGTGGCGGAGGCGCACTACGGCGCATCCCGGAATCGTCTGAGGGGGCGCGGTTCCGCCCGGCGCACGCAGAGGAGTCTGCACGCTCGTGACGATGGAGCACGTGGAAGAAGTGGTCATGGTGGGGCTCGCAGTGCGGGTGTTCGGCCGTGACGTGATCGTGTGGGCCCGCCGGATAGCCGCCGCGGGTGTACGTGCAGGCATGAGTGAGATGCGCCGCTGTGAGCAGGAGCGGGGGCGCCGGCTGTGACCCGAGAGCAGAGCCCGAGCCCCCGCCCGCCCAGAGTCAGGCCGTCGATGACCGAGCTCCCGGTGGACTTCAGCGCCTTCCACCAACTGAACCGGGCGACCTACATCCGCTACGCGGAGACCATCCTGAACAACCGCGCCGACGCCGAGGAAGCCGTCGACACCTGCTTCGAGAAGCTGCTGCGCTGCTGGGAGGCGGTGCTCTCCAAGGAGAACCCGGCCGGGTACGCCTGGAGGGTGCTGCGCAACTGCACCCTGGACGCCTGCACGGCCCGCGCCCGCCGCCCCGTGCCCTTCGACACCGCCGCCTTCCACACCGAGGCCCTCCTGAGCGCCGTCGACCCGGTCGGCCAGCTGGAGGAGAGCCTGAACCTTTTCCACCACATCCGCATGCTGCCGCCGCGGCAGATGGACGTGATCCTCCTGCTCCACGCCCACGGCATGACCACCCACAAGGTCGCCGAGCACCTCGGGATCACGGCCGCGAGCGTGCGCTCCAACGCCCGGCACGCCGTGCGCCGCCTGCGCGAGCTGCTGCACCTGGACAACGACACCGAAGGGACTGCCGGATGACCCCCCGCATCGAGGAGCTCCTGACCCGGGCCCGCCTCACCACCACGCCCTACCCGCAGAGCGACATCGACGCCGCCGAGGCCCGGCTCGCCGCCCGGCTGCGCACCGCCGCCCGCCAGGACGGCCTTGCCCAGCTGGACGGGCCGGCCGGATGCGCGCAGCCGTACGAACGCCCGGAGGGCGAGGCGGCACGCGATCTGCGGATCCTGTGCGAAGCCGTCGCCGGGCACACCGGCGCACTGGACGAACTGGAACTGGACACAGAGCGCGAGGAGTTCGCCACCGGAGTGATGCCCGCCCCGGCCGGGGCCCGCGTCCTGGGCTGCCTGCTGCATCTGGCCAAGGAGACCGAAGCCGCACAGTTCTGGTGGCAGTTCGCCGCCGGCGCCGAGGACCTCGCCGCCGCCTACTGCCTTTTCCTGCACCACCTGGCCCTCGGCGAGGACACCGCGGCCGAGTTCTGGCTGGCCCAGGCCGCCACCCCCGACCCCGAAGAAGGAACGGTCGCCGCCGCCCTGCGGATCCTGCGCCTGCTCAAGCAGGACCACCTCACGATCCCCGACCCCGTGACCGCCGTCCTGGCCTACATGCCCGTCGCGCTCGCCTACGTCGACGACGACCTCGACCTGCCGCTCCCCGAGCCGGGGTTCAACGACCGCATCCGTCTCATCGCCGCCACCCGGACCCTCTCCCACGGCCTCGATGCGCACCAGCGCCACCAGGCCCTCGCCCGGCGCACCTTCCCCCGCCCCGAGCTCACCGAGCCCGACCACGTCCACCTGGAGCCCAAGTATCCCCGGCCGGACGACGACGTTCCCCTGCCCGCCCCCGACCTCATCCACTTCAACGCCCTGCGCAGCGCCCTCCTGGGCACCCAGAGTTAAGGACTCCTGCCGTCCCCTTGCACCACCGTCAGTCCCGTGCCGGGGCCGGTACGGCAGAAAGGCGCCGCTGCTCCCGGCGGGGCTGACGGGCACGAATCCGGGCGCGAGACGGACGAGGCGCTGCTGCGTCCGCACCCCGAGGCCGTACCGGTCGTCCTGGAGCCCCCGACCGGCATACATCAGACGGTCGGGGAACCAGAGACCGACCACAGGCCAGGTCACACGCCTATGCCTGAAGTCCCGCCCCTCCAGCCCCTTCCTGCCCGCCCGGCAGGGGCTGGAGGGGCTGAGGGTCCGCCATAACAGCTAACGCGGCCCGCTTTGCAGGCCCGGTGCCGCAGCGTCACCCCCCGGCTGCGTTAGGCTCGCTTCGTCAAACCGCGAACTTCAGCCCCTCCAGCCCCTATCTGACGTGTCCACCCCTGCTGAACTGCACTTCTTCCCGTCATCGGTGCGCCACTTCCGCACCCCGAGCAAGGACCTCCGTGTGACCATGCGCCCAGAGCCTCATCCCGAGGCGGCGGGAACCCTCCCGGCGGTCACAACGACACGGAATGCGCACAGGGTCTGGCCGGTTCCTCCCCTCCCGCTGCTGCACCTTGCGCCCGCCGCCCCCGAAGGACGCTCATGAGCCACAGTGACCACGACGGTGCAGCCTTCGACGCACAACACGTCGCTCAGCAGATGCTCCAGCTGGACGTGCGGGACACCGGGACTGCGGACCGCGTGCTGCCCGCGCAGAAGGCCACCCCCGAGCCCGGCAGTACCCCGGCGGGCGCTGCCGCAGCGCCGACAGGACGCCTGCCCGAGGACCTCACCGACCGGGCCAACGCAGAGCTGTTCGCGGCCATGTACGGAGGGCGGTTCCGCTACGTCGCCGGCAACGGCTGGTACGTGTGGGAGTCAGGGCGGTGGAAGCTGCGCGGCGGCGAGGGCGAGGCGATTTGGGCGGCAGGCGACATGGCCAGCCAGATGCCCCGCTTCGATCCCCACGGCCGCTTCTCCGTCCAGGAGGTCATCAAACACCGCCGCTACTCGTCGTCGACGAGTGGGGTGAAGGCCATGCTGCTGCAGGCCAAGGCGTCCCCGGCACTGTCGCTGGACGCCGAGGAACTCGACGGCAACCCCTACACCCTGTGCACGCCGTCGGGCGTGGTCGACCTGAAGACCGGGGTGCTGCGGGCGGCCGACCCGCTGCACGACTTCAACTCCCGCTGCACCCGGGTCTCGCCCGTCGTGATGCCCACGCCGCGGTTTTTCGCGTTCCTCACGGACATCTTCGGCGACGACGCGGACGGCAAGGAGATGATCGAGTACCTGCATCTGCTGCTCGGCTACTCGATCACCGGGGACGTGGGCGCCCAGGTACTGCCGTTCTGCCACGGCGAGGGGGCGAACGGCAAGTCCGTCCTGCTCGACACCACCGTGCAGATCCTCGGCGACTACGCGCACTCCGCGCCCCCGGGCTTCCTGATGGACCGCGGCGCCTACACCGAGCACTCGACCGAGCTGACCGAGCTCTACGGGCGCCGCCTGGTGGTGTGCAGCGAGCTTAAGCCGAACGACAAGTTCAACGAGGTCCGCATGAAGCTCCTCACCGGCGGCGACATGGTGACCGCCCGCAGGATGCGCCAGGACTTCTTCACCTTCACGCCCACCCACCACCTGTGGCTGCTGGGCAACCATCACCCCGAAGTCGCCACCGGCGGACACGCCTTCTGGCGGCGCCTGCGCCTGATCCCCTTCGAGCGGAAGATCGCCGACCACAAGAAGATCGACAACCTGGCCCGCATCCTCGTCGAGGAAGAAGGCCCGGGCATTCTCGCGTGGCTCATCGAGGGAGCCCGCCGCTTCCTCGCGACCCGGGACCCCAGCAGGGAACGCGACAATCTCGCGGGCCCGGCCCGTGTCCGTACCGCCACAGCCTCCTACGCCGCAACCGAGGACCACATCGGCCGCTTCCTCAGCGACCTCTGCCGACGCCACGAGAAAATGCAGGTGCGCCAGACCCTGCTGTACACGGTCTACTCCCGGTGGTGCCAGGAAGAGGGCACACGCCCCGCCGGTTCCCGGTCCTTCGCCACCCGGGTGCGCAGCGAGCTCGGCCTGAAGTCCCCCGACGAGATGATCAAGAGCAATGGCGTCCGCTACTACCCGGGCCTCGGCCTGATCGACGGCGACCAGTAACCATGAACACCACCAGACACCCCGCAGCAGCACCCCAGGGGACCTCCCTCCTGAGCCCCTGCCCAGCTCAGACGGCACCCCTTAAACTCCAGAGAGAAAGCGTGCACGGATACGGAGCGGAGCCGGGGCTTCTGTCCCAGCCACACCAAGAGGAAGAGGTGCGGACATGAGCTCGCTGCTCACCGACGCGGACGTCGCCGGAGAAGCCCGGATCATCTGGCTGGAGGACATCTCCACCCTGGAGTACGTACGCCAGGCCGTTCACGGCACCCCCTACCGGGTGGGCAAGCCGCCCTTCGACGGCCTCGGCCGGCTGGTGGGCTACGCCGAGCTCAGCCCACGGGTCGAACGCGATCCCGAGACGAGCCTCTTCCACCGCCGCGTCTTCTACCTCGTTCCGCACGACCGTGACAGCGCTCCCGACGGCGACTACAAGACCGGCTCCCCCGGAGAGGCCGTCGACCCCCAGACCGTCGACATCTGCCGGGCCGGCGAGAAGACGAAGCGCTCACAGGCACGGGCAATAACGTCCGTCGGTTAGACATGCGGCCAGCCGCCCCTCGATGCCCAGGAACCTTCACAGGGTTCCTGGGCATCGGCTTTTTCGAGCCCGTGGGCTCGGCCGGGTTGCAGCAGCTTCCTGCCTCGTACCAATCCCTCGGGGTTTGGCCGACGGACCGTGCTGCTGGTGTGTACCACCCCTCGCAGGGGCTGGAGTAAGGGGCTGAAAGCCAGCGGGCAGGGCTGCAGGGGCTGAGTCCTGGCTTAGCCCCTGATAGCCAATGCCGTTGACATAGCGCTTGGGTCGCGGTTGAACGGATAGCAGGAGGTTTCCTGTGATGCCTGATCAGCTGGTGGACGGTGTCGAGTTGGGTGACGTTTCGGTGGTCTACTCACCGGATCTTGTCGATCTCGTGGTGGACAAGGCGGGACGCCGAGAACAACGGCGCCGGCTGCTGCCGGCCCGGTTGATGGTCTACTTCCTGCTGGGCAGAGCCCTGTTCTGCCCCGACCCCTACCGGGAGGTGTTACGCCGGATGACTGGGGTCGGGGCTGATCCGGTGGGCGGGTGGCATCTGCCGGACAAGGCAGCGGTGTTCCGAGCCCGCCAGCGCCTGGGCTGCGAGCCGTTGCGCGCTCTACTGGGACAGGTGGGCGGCGGGATCGCGACGGCTGCGACACCGGGGGCGTTCTGGCGCGGGCACCGGCTGATGGCGTTGGACGGCACCACCATGGACGCCGCCGATACCCCTGCCAACCGGGCCGGCCTCAGCGGGCCCAAGCCCAGGCTGCGCGGCCAGGGGCCGGTCGGCTACCCGCAGGCCCGGACGGTCGTGCTGGTCGAGTCCGGCACGCACACCGTTGTCGACGCCGAGGCAGGTCCCTGGTCGACGGGCGAACGGGCCCTGGCAGCACGGCTGGTACGCAGTCTGCGGCCGGACATGCTGGTCCTCGCCGACCGTGGCTTTCCTGGCGTCCAGCTGTGGCAGACCATGGCCGATACCGGTGCCCACCTGCTGTGGCGCGTCTCGGGCCTGTGGAAACTGCCACCCGGGAAGGTCCTCGCGGACGGCTCGTGGATCTCCATGGCCCGTCACGACTGCGGCCCGCACAAGGACCGCACCCAGATCCAGGTGAGAGTGATCGAATATCTGCTGGACGACCCTGGGCGTGACAGGGCAGTGCGCTACCGCCTGATCACTACTCTGCTCAACCCCGCGGAGGCCCCCGCCGCCGAACTGGCCGCCCTCTACAGCGAGCGATGGGAAGTCGAGGGCACCTTGAAAGAGATCAAAACGGTGCAGCTCGGGCCACGCACCGTACTGCCCAGCAAAACCCCTGACCTGGTCTTCCAGGACATCTACGCGCACCTGGCCGTGCACACCGCGATCCGCATCCTGATGCACCGGGCCGCCGTCGACCGCTCCGAGCCGCTGGACCCCGACCGGCTCTCCTTCAGCGCCGCCCTGCGGGCGACCCGACGCAGCGTTCACCCCCACCCGGGGATTTTCCCCCCTGGGCCCCGCCGCCCGTGACCGCCTCACCCTGACGGCCGAAGTACTCGAGGAGATCAACCCACCCCGCCGTCTGCGCACCGTAATCCGACAGGTAAAGCGCAAGATGAGCCGCTTCCCAGGCTGGAACCCCAAGCGGGCCCGCCCCGTGCACCCCGCCAAGAAGCCCGCCGACGCCGTCCGCCTTCTCCGCGCGACACCACCCCACGAAGATCCATAACGCTATGTCAACGGCATTGCCCTGATAGCTGTAATCCCAGCTCAGAGCGTTCCTCCCGCCCACTGGAGGGGCTGGAGGGGCTGAAATTCCAGGTTATCAGCAGGCAGGCTCATTCTCCTGTCACGCAGTTGATGTCCTCACGCGCGCCCGCATACACGCGCCCGCAAGGGATTCGTTAACCCGAAAGTTCAGCCCCTACAGCCCCTAGCAGGAGGCTTTTAATGCTTTGACCTGCACTTTTATCCAGGGGCGGAGGGTACGAAAGCCCCGCGACCTTCCGCCCCTGATGACTGTCAGCCCCTGTCCCCACCCGGAAGGCACCCACACATGTCCTCAACCACGCTTCAGCCGCAGACGAGGCACACGCCCACAGCACGCTCAACGGTCATCCGCCGCCGAAGGCACCGAATAGAGGTAGTCCTGAGGGCACCGCCCTTTCAGCGACGGTGCCAAGCGCGAGGTCACGGTCCGCCGCCCCAGCTGGCTCAGCGCGCGATCCGCCCGCGTGCATACCCCGATGTTGAGGCGACCGTCGCGGAGTGCGGACGTGCCCTCACAAGGCCGCAGACGTTCCCAGGACTGAGCACGGCGCCAACGCAAGGTCGACCTTGGCGAGGAGCTCAACCGACGGCCCAACTCCAAGCGGCAGTGGAGCTTCGACGAACAGCGTCAGCGCTCAAGAGCCAGAACATGATCGGACTGCGGGAGCGCCCACATTCAGGGCGTCTCACTCCGAACTAGGATCTCAACTACTCATCCAGTCCGTGGCTGGAGGACAAAACACAAGCTCAGTTGAGGTGTAGCTGGCTCGCCACCCTCCGGTAGAGCGCCTCGTGTCCGGCGTCGTTCGGATGGAAACCGTCGGTGGAGTAGCCGCCGAACGCCGGGCGCCCTGCTGGAAGCCGGTGGGCGGGGTCGTCATAGAGGTCTGCGCAGGGAACGGGAAGACCGCCGTTGGCCAGGCACTGTTCGGCGATGATCGCGTCCCAGTGGGCCACTCGGGACACGGGAGGCGTCCGGTCGTCCATGCTCCACTGGATGCTGCGGTCGCCCCAGACGCCAAGGCTCAGGATGACCGCACCGGGGTTGCCAGCGGCGATGGCCGTGAACAGTGCGTGGGCAGCAGAACGGGTGTCGTGCGGGGTGTAGATGTGACGTCCGTTGCGCTGTTCACGGCAGTCGTTGGTGCCGAGCCCGACGACGATCAGATCGCATCCGAAAGGGACGGTGTTCACATCGGCCAGGCAGGTCAGGTTCTGGGCGTCACGTGAGGTGCTGCCTTCGACCCGGGTGACCCGCCAGTTCTGCTCTAGCCGCGTCTGCAGCAGGGCCGTCCACGACTTGTCACTGCGGGAGGCAAAACTGCCGCGACCGGTGATGCTGTCCCCGAGCACTCCGAAGACGAGCGGTCCACCCATGGCCGCCAGGAGGCGCGCACGCGCCGCTGGAGCTGCCGGGCCGGTGGCGAGACCCAGGGCCGGGGCGGTGAAGGCGGCGGTTCTGAGCAGGGACCGGCGGTTGAGCATGGTGCTCCTGGCGTCGGAGGGGGAATGACGACAGCCCGGGCTCCGGCAGAGGCAGCCGTGCAGTGCACTGCCCGTCCTGCGGGCGTCGCATGGAGTGATGGCGAGTGATGGCTGTGCTGGCTGCGCCAGGTGAGAACCCTGGGGGCCCGCATTGCTGCACGCCGCGATGGGCTCGCTGCAGGAGGGAAGGCATCCGGTGCGGGCGCGAGATCGCGATGTCCCCCACCGGGCGCCTGGTGCAGCCACACCAGGCGCCCGGTATCTGCCGGGAAGCGGTCCTTCCAGCCGGCTCGACGGTGCCTGAGCACCACACCCGCGACCGCCGCCCAGCGGCCTGTTCGCTGGGCGCGGTCCTGAGGAGATCCGCGCCCAGCCGAGGTCAGCGGTTGTCGGTGCCGTTGCCCGAGAGGATCGGGAAGTCGTTGCCGAGGTGGGAAAGCGGCTCGTCACCCTTGGCCTGGGTGGAGTTGTCGGCGCACTGCTGGTTCTGCGGTGCGGACAGCACGGGGATGTCCTGGGCGCCGACCGGCACGAGGAGGCCGACCAGGGAGGTGGCGTTGGCCTTGGCCGGAAGACCCACGCAGAGCTTGTTGAGGGTGCCCTGCACCGGAGCGATCTGGGGGCTCATCTTCCCGGTGGTGGCCGCGTCACCGTAGTGGTCCTTCGCGCCGACGCCGCTCTGCGAGGTCGTGCCGCCGTCGTCGGCGAGCGCAAGCGCCTGCGAGGCGCCCATGGTGCCCAGGCCCAGCGAGGTCGCTGCGAGGGCGGCGTACGTGATGACCTGCTTCATGAAGATTCCACTTTCCGTCTGCGTGGTGCGCCCCGGAGTGGGGCGTCCTGCAGAACTCCTGCCGGGCCCACCGGTTATTGTTCTTCGCCCGAACGGACGCGGCATGTCACCGTTAGGCGGCACTGCTGCCCTGTCCCCGAGGGCCGTAGCTGGCGGGTGGAAGCGACGCGTCATGCTCTGCCGACGCCGGCAGACGGCAGATCCCCGGAGCGCCTCGCGGCCTGGGCTGTGCGGAGGAGGCGCCTGCGGGGGGAGGTGCTGCCCCGGATTGCTCTCCGGTTTCGTGCGGTCAAGGCTGGGGACTTCGAGTCGCTTCAGTCGCTGCCGGGGGCCTGAAAGGAGGTCTGAAGTGCAGTTCTCTGATTTGTCAGCCAGGAGCGACTCACGCACCGTACCCAGCCGTGAGGTCGCCGGGGGCCGCGGGCTGCCGACCGGGTGTCCGTTCTTCAGGTGCGGGGGAGTGTTATACCAAGCTCACGCATGGCAGCGGAGGCAGGCCCACCCTGGCTGCGTTCGGTCTTGTGGCCGGTGACGCGCGGGGCGAGGGTGCTCGGGTCGACGGCTTCGCCCGGCGCGCCTGTGGCGTAGATCCCCTCGGGTTGTCCGTCGCGGTCGTGGGGAGCCAGCCAGAAGACCCGGCGCAGGAAGGTGCCCGAGACCCGAGAAGCCCGCGCCTTGGACCCCAGGACGGCGTATCCGACCATGCGGCCGTCCCGGTGAAAGGCAGGCCGCTTGGTTCGCCAGGGGATGCGGTCGAGGTGCTGGCGTACGTAGTCGAGGCCGTCGGTGTCTTCCAGCCAGACGATGTTGTTCTCGAACGCGATCTCGGAAGGGTCGATCAGGGAGCTCATGTCTGGTCGTCTCCTGCTTCCACGAGCCCGATGCCCGGGTAGTACTTCTTCTGATTGGACAGCACCATGTCCTTGGGACTGCTCAGCCCGACCGTGTCGCGGACGCGGGCGGCGAAGCCTCGGCCGGAGAGCGGCTTGACGTTCGTCATCTCGCTGTCGCGCTCGCACCAGGCAAGGTAGTCGGTGTAGAGCGAGCGTTGTTCGGCGCGTACGGACGGATCCAGAACGCAGCACTCGGAGAAGAAGCGGCCGGTGTGGTCCTCGGTCTCTGCGTACGAGGCGGTGGCCGTCTGGACCTGCTGGGGACCCGTCAGGTCGCGGGCACCGGTGAGATACCGGTGGGCCCCGGCGATCAGCCAGTGCAGGATGCCGGGGCCTTCCTCGGCGACGAGCAGGTCTGCCAAGTTGTCGATCTTCTGGTGGTCGTCGACGACACGTTCGAAAGGAATCAGGCGGATGCGGCGCCAGAAGGCGTATCCGCCGGTGCCGACCTCGGGGCGGTGGTTGCCCAGCAGCCACAGCTTGTGGGTGGGCGAGAACGCGAAGAAGTCCTGCCGCATCCGGCGGGCCTTGATCCGGTCCCCGCCGGTCAGCAGTTTGACCCTGGCTTCGTCGAATCGGTCGCCGGCCTTGAGCTCGGAGCAGACGATGATGCGCCGCCCGTGCAGTTCGGCCAGGTCGGTGGGGTGGCCTTCGAAGGGGCGGGCCATCAGGAAGCCCGGTGGGGCCGCGTCCGCGTAGTCGCCCAGGAGTTTCACCATCACGTCCAGGAGGACGGACTTGCCGTTTTTGCCCCTCCCGAACAAGAACGGCATCACTTGTGCCCCGACGTCGCCGGTGATCGAGTAGCCGAGCAGCTCGTGCAGGAAGGCAATTATGTCGGCGCCCTCGGCGTGAGTACCGAAGGTGTCACGGAGGAACTTGTGCCAGCGCGGCGTGGGCGTGGCGGCCGGTGCCACGCTGGTGGCCCGCGAGTGGTGATGCTTCTCCGGGTCGGCAGCAGAGATGAGGCCGGTGTTGAGGTCGACGATGCCGGCCGGTGTGCACAAAGCGTACGGGTCGGCGTCCAGCTGGCCTGCGTTGAGGACCATTCCCGGCGACGTACGGGCCTGCGCCAGCATGGCTTTGAGGCCTGAGGTGGACAGGGCGCGTCTTCTGAAGGCCCGCATTTCACGGTCGGTGTGTCCACCGGAAGGATCGCTCTCGGCCAGGCGCTCGGCCATGTCCCCGGCGGCCCACATCACGCTGTCGTCCTCGTCGAGTTCCCACCGATAGCCCGCCCAGCGGAACCACCCGATGCCCGGTACATGGCGGAACTCCCGGCCGTGCTGCTGCACGAAGAGTTTGGCGCTGCCGCGGTCTGACAACGAGACCGGCAGGAGCCCGTAGTCCTGGCGCGCGCCCACTCCTGCCTGTGCAGGCAGGAGTGGGTAGTGCTGCATCTGGTGGGCCGCCGTGGCGGCGTCGAAGAGCACTTCCTGATCGGAGGTGTCAGTCACGTGCGGTCTCCCTGAGCGCCGTGCTGCATCTGTCGAACGCCGTCCGCCCGGTCGCTGTGCGGCAGCCTGAGTCGCCGGGGAGGAGACCCCAGTCACGTGACATGCACGACTCCTTATAGCGACTGAAGCGACTCAAGCTGTGAATCCTTTTCGGCACAGGCTAGCTGAGCAGAAGGGGGTGATGTGCACAACGGTGCCCGCATACGGGGGACTTGCGTACAGAAAGGCGAATTCCGAAAGCAGCACGCGCAATGCCCGGACAGCGATCGGGGATCCACTTCGGTCGCTGACTGTGAGACGAAGAAGAAAGCAGGTCAGGGTGGTGCGAGCCGGGAAATAGCGACTGAAGCGACTCAAGGCTGCTATCTATCAGCAGCATATGTTTCACGCGGGCATATGCCTGCGCGCGTGTTGCTCTGATAGATGCACAACTCCAGTCGCTTCAGTCGCTGCACACCCTCCAGAGCACCCCTGAACTGGGACGATTCCGCTTCCTACACGCAGCGACCGACGGCAGGACCATCACCGAGTCGTCCGTCGCCCCCGTTCTCGACACCCTCGGATGAGCCGCGACGCCAGGGCAGCGACTGAACCCTCGCCATGCCCCCAGATGCCCCTCGTCCCTCGGAGCCGCTGCTGCCGAGACCCCCCTGGACGCAGCGCAGCCAGCCCCGGCGTCCCACACCACCGCGCGCGGCGGGCCGTGGCACCACGCCCCGGCCCCTGACAGAGGCCAGACTGTACGCGCTGCACCGTCTGCGACCGGGCCTATTCGCCCGAGGAACTGGACCGGTGGGCGGGGCAGATTCCCGGTCACCACCCGCTGCAGCCGCAGTCCCGCTGCGCAATGAGGAAGGACAGGCATGTGACGAAGGACGGCCGACCCGCGTGGCACGCAAACCCCTCGGAGTGGCACGCGCGCCAGACGTACGGCGGGAGGCCTGCCAGCGACGAATTCTGTGTCACCGGATTCCTTCCCTCGCCCACACGGCCGGCATTCGGCCTGCGAGAACTGCTGATGGAGTGCGCGACCGCACCCACGGCCCCCCTGTGGAACAACTCCTTGGGGACAGGCCCAGTGGGCTACGACTCCGCCTTCCTGGGCACCGCTGTGCCGGTCCGCTGCGTGCTGCATCTTGCGGGTGCCTTGGCGACCGCGGGCCGGGACGCTCAGCTGAGACTGGAAACGCTGGACCCCGGCAGACGGGCGGTGATTGTCCACGAACGGCGCCGCTTCTCCCTCGCCCTTGTCTGCGCAGGCCTCGACGAACTCTGCCGCCATCCCGGCTGCGACTTCCCCGCACCGCACCCACAGATCGTCTTCTGCGACGAGCATCTGGCTGACTGCAGTACGGCCACACTCACCAAAATGGCCCGCGGCTGGGGACTCTCGCAGAACCCCGACGACAGCCTGGGGCGCAGGGAGGGAAGCCCCGAGGCAGAACTCATCGCCCGCGCCGCAGGTGCTGCCGGGGCATGCGACAGCGTGATCGCCGTGCTGGTGGACACGGTCTTCCCGCAGCACACCTCGCAGCCGGGGAACGAAGACTGGGCCCTGTGCCGGGCACGTGAACGAGAGCGACACCGCCTGACACGGATCGGGCAGGCGGAGGCACAGCGCATCCGCCGGGCGGCCGGCCAGTGCGCCACCTGCGGCAGCGCCCTCAGCGTCCAGGTACCCGCGGGCTTCCCCCCGCAGTTCTGTTCTGTTTCGTGCGTCTCGCCGCCGCGTCATGCACAGTCACAAGTACGAGAGACCAAGCAGACGGTACGAGCGTAAGAGACCCGCACCGCCGGCCCCACCCGCCGCTCCCGGGCGACCCTGCCAGGTCCTGAACGCCCATGAGAATGGCTCCGCACCCTTCCGTCATAAAGGTGCGGAGCCACTTTTCCCACCGCTGGAACCCTCACCGCATGCGACGCCCCAGACCCCGGTGCCGTGACCGACCGAGACGACCGCGGAAGTGCGCCATGAACGTATTTCTCCTCCTGATGCCCCTGCCCTCTCTGCCCGCCATCCGGCTCCCACGGAGCGCCCGCCGCCCCTACCGGGTCGTCACCGCCACCGGCGAACTCGACATACTCACCACCCCCGCCCTCCATGCCCGCCTCACCCACGCCCTCAACACCCACCCCGCACCACACGTCGTACTCGACCTCACCCACGTCACCTTCGCCGATATCACCTTCCTGAACATGCTCTGCGACGCCCAGCGCACCGCACGCACCCACGACGGCTGGCTGCGCCTCGTCTACACCCACCACACCATCAACAAACTCCTGCGGGCCGCAGGCCGCACCACAGAATTCCCCCAGTACCTCACCACCCACGACGCCGCCCACAACCACCCCACACCCCACTGAACACAAACCCTCACCACCGAGCACGAAGAGCCCCTGATCACCGCACCTGATGTCGGAGCGGTCACCTGCGGACCCGGCCGTGCCGTCGGCATCGGGCCACGAACCCCGTCTGCCGCGGGTTCCGGCCGCTGAGCCATCAGCCCTTCGGACCCGCGAGGAATACGACGGCGGCGGCCACGTCGGATGCCTCCCCGATACCGTCGAGGGTGTCGGGCAGAACCGCCTGGAGTCCTCCGGTGAGCAGACTGCGCGGGTGCCGGGAGCGGGCTGCTACGGCCTGGCGGTCTGTGGAATTCCAGGCAGATCCGTTCTCGGCCATCCTGACGGCGGGTACACCACCACGGTGCCCGGCCGAGAGCCGGTGGAGCAACCGTGGTGGCCAGTAGCGTCAGTGCACTGCAGTGACCCGGTGTTCTTTCCGGGAGCCGCAGTTGGATTTGGACACGGTGACGGTCACATTCTTGATCGTGCCGCCCCAGTCGATGCAGCGGGCCTTGCCGTACACGGAGACGGGACCCGCGTAGGACGTGTAGTTGCCGCTGTCCGTGATGGTGGTGGTACCGGAGAGGCGGACCCACGCGGCCATGGCAAGGGCGGTGCCGGGGTTGTTGCGGATCGTGGCGACGCAGTTGCGGCCGTTGGCGGAGTTGTAGGTCAGGTAGACGTTGCCAAGGGAGCCGACCGATGCGGAGTTGACGGTCTTGTAGGCGCTGCCGCAGACCCCCTGCGGAGTGGTATTGGGTGCGGCGGAGACGGGGACAGCGAGGAAAGCCGTTGATCCCACCACCAGCGCCGCCACTGCGGTCGCGGAGAAGACGGAGCGTGCGTGGCGCATATGTCCTCCAGCGTGATCTCGTGGTGCTCTTCCTGTCCTGGGTGTACAGCTTGGATGCGCCACGCATGGTGTGACACCGGGCAAACTGGCCAAGCTGGACGTTGCGGATGATGGTCGTGGTAGAGCTCGTCCATGCTGCCTTCGGGCAGGTAGCGGCGGGGGAAGGCGATCCATTCGTCGTGCATCTCGAAGAGCACGGCGGTGACCAGCCGCAGCAGGGCGTCGTCGTCGGGGAACTGTTGCCCGAACATGTCGGCGACGGTGTCGAGCTGGGAGCGCACGAGGCCGGCGGTGGGCTGGGTGAAGATCGTGCGGATTGTCGCGGCGACCAAGGAGAGTTACGCGGTGGCCCACCCCCTGTTCAGGGAGCGGAACCAACCCGTGGAAGTGTGCCCCGGGCAAACGCCCGCGCACTCCCGGCTGCTCATCCGCTACACCACTCGGTGGGACACTATCCCTCGCGCTGCTCGGCAAGTCGAAGGCGCTGGACGCGACGAGGGCAGGCAAGCGGGTCCTGACCGGGGTACGCGGCCTGTCGGCGCTGGCCCGGCGGAAGGCCGGCGTCAAGCCGCTGCTGCCGCACGAGCTGGACGACAAACCGGTGCTGCCCGTGCGGCGCAAGGCGGTGTACACCAACCCAGATCTGCCGAAGGGCGCGGTGGACCGGGACGCTTACGTGATGTGCGTGCTGGAGCAGCTGCACCGGGTCCTGACCAACCGCGACGTCTTCACCTCGCCCTCCCCACGCAGGTTCAGCCCGCGGGCCCGCAGGCCCGCCTGCCGGACGAGCCCGACTGGGACGCCGTCGAGGAGAAGGTTCTAGCGGCCCTGAGCCTGGACAAGCCCGTCACCGAACACCTGGCGGAGCGGTTGCGGGGCCTGGACGGCGGGTGGAAGCAGCTCGCGACGCGCCTTCAGGAAGCGGGTCCGGGGGCGAATGCCTCCATCAAGGTGCATACAGGATGACGGGCAGGTGAAGCGCCCACGGCCAGAGGGTGGGCGGACACGACGTCACAGCGGGGGCGCGGAAGGCCACATGTCACTCCGTCAGTGACACACGTACGGGCCATCAGCTGGTACTTCTTAGGCTGAATGGGTGACAAGGGCGGCAGAAGGTGCATACGGCGCAACTACTGTCCTGTCGCATGACTTCAACCGAGACCGAGCTTCCGCTCAACCGCGCCCACTTGGGCACCATCGCCGTCCTTCCCTGGGCAGGAGAGCACGCCGACGACGGCCATGACGCGGCCTTCCTCCTCGCCTACGCCTTGGGCGACGGAGCAGGAACCGCAGAGGAAGGCGACGCGGCAGTCCGGGCCGTGATCGCCGGTTCCGGGCTTACCGTCGGTGGGCCCATTGCCAACGGAGCACTGTCCACCGTCCCCGTGACCCTCATGGTGGACGGTGCCAACGTGGTCCTGACCCTCCCTCACCTCAATGTCACCTGCACGGTCCCGCCTCAGTGGACTGCTGCTGCGGAGAAGCGCGGCCAGGTGCACCTGATGTTCGCCACGCGCCCCTGGCCCCACCACAAGCCCGGCCAGCCGGTAGCCGAAGACCAGCTTGAGGCGTTCGTGGGCGATGAGGAAACCATTCGCACCGCCGCTCACTGCCGCCTTCCGGCCGCGCGTCTGCGAAGGTAGCCACGCGCGCCGCACACATGCGTGTGGCCCCGCGAAGGGAACTCCTCGCGGGGCCACACACAGCTCACCTCATCCCCATGCGCGCGAGCGGCTGTTCGCACGCATGTACCGCAATTGCCAGCCCAGGGTCATCAGCCCCGGAGTCAGCGGTTGTTGGCGCCGTTGCCGGAGAGGACCGGGAAGTCCTCCAGGATGTGCGAGAGCGGCTCGTCGCCCTTGGCCTGGGTGGAGTTCTCGACACACTGCTGGTTCTGCGGCGCGGACAGGATCGGGATGTCCTGGACGCCGACCGGGACCACACCGGCGAGAGAGGTCAGGTTGGCCTTGGCCGGCAGGCCGACACAGGGCTTGTTGAGCGAGCCCTGGACCAGGGACATCTGCGGGCTCATGTCACCGGCGGTCTCAGCGTTGCCGTAGTTCTGCTCAGCGCCGTTGCCGCTCAGCGACGTGGTGCCGCCGTCGTCCGCGATGGCCATGGCCTGCGGGGCGGCAATGACGCCGAGAGACATGGCAGCTGCTGCGACCGCAGACGAAACCATCATCTTGTTACGCATGGAGAAACCTCTTCGTTCCGGGGGCCGGCTGCTTACTGGCTGCACAACCACCCAGTGACAGGTTTGGTTCTTTCTGTTCACCCGTATGGCATAAAAGCTACCCAGTCGGCGGCTCCGACCGTACTTTCGGCAGATCTGCTTTTCTCTCGAATAGCTGCCCCAGAGCCCATCGCTCCGCCATTCGAGTGAATGCGGATAACTAAACTCCCGGCCCGAAGTTCTGCAGGGGGCTCCAGGACAGGGGTACTCCATGGGAAAGAAGGACTGAAGCATGAAGAAGATCATGGCGACCGCCATGCTTGCCGCCGCCACGATGGGGATGGCCGCCCCGCAGGCCGTCGCGCTGGCCGACGACCACGGCACCACGTCGCTGAGCGGCAACGGCGCTGAGCAGAACTACGGCAACGCCAAGACCGCCGGTGACATGAGCCCGCAGATGTCCCTGGTCCAGGGCTCGCTCAACAAGCCCTGCATCGGCCTGCCGGCGAAGGCGAACGCCACCTCGCTCATTGGCGTCGTGCCGGTCGGCGTCCAGGACGTCCCGATCCTGTCCGCGCCGCAGAACCAGCAGTGCGTCGAGAACTCCACCCAGGCCAAGGGCGACGAGCCGCTCTCGCACATCCTCAACGACTTCCCGGTCCTCTCCGGCAACGGCACCAACAACCGCTGATTCTCCTGGTGTGCAGCATCCTCGGCTGCACACCACCTTGCTGGTCTTTCCACACAGCAGTGAGCCCCCCCGAAATCCAGGCCGGGGGGGCTCACTGCTGTACTTTTCCGTAATGCGGAGGATGAACAAACCTGAACGTCACCACTGGGCGGTTTTCGACGGCGAAGGAGCCGACGGCTGTGAATTCCGCCCGAACAGGTTCAAGTGCCAGATTACCGTACGCACACTGCGCAACTGACAGAGATCACCCATTCGCCTTTCGTGTCTTCAGTGAAAATGCGGATCCAGCGTGATGCAGCACGGCACGCGGGTGACATCCACCGGCGCTGCGATGCGCCCGCACCCCTGACCGGGAATGGATAACGCGTCCCCTCCCATACCGGCAGGAAGAAGCTGACACGTGAAGCGCAGCAAGAAGTGGGCCGGAGGTATCGCGCTCGGCGCGATGGTCCTCGGTGCCACCGGGTTCTCCGCACCGCCCGCCCCGCCCCGCCCGCAGGCCGCAGCGTTCAGCGGACCCGGCTCCATGCTGTCCGTAGCACCCCCTGCCGAGGACACCACTCCGGAGGACGGCGGCGGTACGGAAGCCGTGCGCCAGCGTGATGCCATGCTCAACCCTCAAGCGGTCGACGCCCTCTGCCAGGGCCCCTCCGACCGCGAGTACTCCTTCCCGCTGTTCGACGACGTGACGGTCGAGGTGGTCGAGCAGGCCCGCAACCAGATCGGTGACGTGACCGTCATCACCGCCGCCGTCAAGGGAGCCGTCGGCCAGCGGGTGATCGCCACCGCCCAGGGAGCCTGCGACGGCAAGCTGGGCAACGAGCAGGTGACGGCCCAGTTCATGCTGGGCGGCGACAACTACGCCATCGAGTCCAACGGCCCCGGCCGCGTGTCCATCACCCAGGTCACCCCGGTCGGCGACGAGGACGAGATCAACATGAGCATGCCGCCCACCCCGGCGGCAGCCCAGCCGGCCACACCGCGTTCGGCCCCGGTCGCCCCGGACAAGAACTGCGCCCAGGGCAGCAAGACCACCCTGATCGACCTCCTCGTCGGCTACACCCCCAAGGCCCTCGCCGAGGCCGGCGGCGTCAGCCAGATCCGCGCCGACATCACCCGCTCCGTGGCCCTCACCAACGACGCCCTGGCCGACAGCCAGATCAACGCCCGGGTCCGGCTGGTGCACATTCCCGCCGTCAGCAACGTTCCCGCAGCCCGCGACGGCGTCACCCAGGACCTGATCAAGGCGCTCGCCACTCCCCGCGACAACCTCCTCGACGAGATGCAGTCCCTGCGCGACCAGTACGGCGCCGACCTGGTCTCGGTGATCGCCGGCGGCCGGGCGGCAGGCGGCCTCGGCTACTCGCCCAAGGCCCCCGCGAAGTCCACCGCCAACTACGGCTACAACGTGGTGGCGCACGCCGCACTGAAGAACTTCTCCCTCGGCCACGAAATCGGCCACAACCTCGGCTCCTCGCACGACCGCACCACCCAGCCCAACCAGCCGCCGCCCTACGGCGCCAACGGCTACTTCCCCCGCACCGGCGACTTCGCCTCCCTCATGGCCTACGAGTCCGGCTGCCGCAAGGCCACCAACGGCCCGTGCGGGCGCATCAACCGCTTCTCGAACGCCTCGCTCACCTACCGAGGCCTGCCCCTGGGCATCCCGATCGGCCAGCCCGACGAAGCCGACGCCGCCCGCGTCCTCAACAACACCGTCACGGCCATCGCCAGCTACCGCGACACCAAGTCCAGCGACACCCTCTGCGCGGTCAGCACCGCCGTCACCCCCGCCGGAGCCGGCACGGTCGAGGCCGCCGAGAACGGCCCCTACCCCAAGGGCACCTCCGCTCTGTTCACCGCCAAGCCCAACGCGGGCTACGTCTTCGCCGGGTGGACCCTCGACGGGCGCGCCTACGGAACGGACCGCACCCTCAACCTGCCCGTGACCGCCGACCGGAAGCTCACCGCGACCTTCCGCAAGGGCAACACCCCGCAGAAGAGCGTCCAGGCCTCGGCCACCCGCGGCGGCACCGTGCAGCAGAAGCCCGCCAAGCGAGGCGCCCCCGACAACGGCACCCTGCTCTACGACGCGGTGGCGAAGCCCGGCTGGTCCTTCACCGGCTGGACCCTCAACGGCTCGAACGCCGGCGACGACGACACCATCGAACTCTCGCTGGACGACGAAAACCTCCAGCTCCGCGCCGAGTTCGACCGCAACAAGTACGACCTCGACACCAAGGTCCAAGGCGGCGAAGGCACGATCGCCCTCTCCGAACAGGGCCCCTACGCCGAGGGAGACACCGTGATCGCCACCGCCACCCCCGCACCGGGCTTCATCTTCACCGGCTGGCTCCTTGACGATGAGGAGTACGGCGGAGACACCGACAAGGCGAACGGTGAAACCGCGGTGTCCTTCAGCAACGACAGGGACCACACCCTCACCGCCCTCTTCGCCGAAGCGGGCTGATCCAGCCCGACGGAAGGCAGTGTGCCCGGCCCCCTGCAGGGGGCCGGGCACACTGCCTTCCGTCCAACCTGCCGTGGCCGGCTGCGAGCTGGAGGTTTATATAAAACGATGAAGCTCCGCGTAGACGTGTCTCGACCAAGATCCACAATGGTCACATATTCAGCCACCTATCCTCGATCAATCTGTCGAGCCGCCCTCTGAGGTATCTGACGGGCCTGCTCAGCCTTCGCAGACAGGTGATCAATACTCGGTGGCGGATGTTGACGGCCGGGCCGCAGGCCCTCCTCGTCCCGGCCCACCTGCGGTGCGGTGACACGCATGCCCAAGGAAGACTGCTATGGGCTTCACCCGCTTTGCCCGGCTCCAGGCACGATCTGACGGCTGCTCGCACTCACGGGAGACTCAAGCCCTGGGCCGACAAGGCATATCAGGGCGCTGGCCGACTCATCCGCGTCCCGTTCCGGGGACGTTGATTCAAGCGGTGGGAGTGGCGGCACCATACGGCCCATGCCAAGATGCGCTGCCTCGGCGAGCGGGCCGTGGCCACAACGGCAGCGTCAATGCCGTCCTCGTTCTTCACCGCACGTCAGCGCGAGTCTTGGGAAGCTCAGTGCATTCCAGGGAATGAGTACTACAGAGAGAAATAAGTATCAATAAGCCATCGGTGGGAAATCTGATTGAGCGGTGCATTCTGCTTTCCGGGCAATGCTGCGGGTGTGTAAGGATCCTCGAAACACCCCAACTCCTCCAGGAGGTGCACCAAAATGAACGCTGCCAAGAAGGCTGCATTCGTCCTCGCCACTGCCGGTCTCGCTGCCGGGGCCGCTGCCGGTACCGCTGCCGCCGACGCCGACGCCGACGGCACGGCGACGCAGTCCCCGGGCGTCATCTCCGGCGACCAGGCCCAGTTCCCCGTGCACGTTCCGGTCAACGTTGCCGGCAACACCGCCAACGCGGGCGGTCTGCTCAACCCGGCGTTCGGCAACGAGGCCGCCAACAACTGAGCACAAGCGTCACACGAAGGTGGGGCCCCACACAGCAGCTGTGGGGCCCCACCTTCTTGGGCGTGTGTGCCTCTACCGCTCAGAGCACCCCAATGCCCAGGCCCAGGCCCAGGCCGACGCCGACGCCGCTGTAGTGCGGGTACCACCGCGGGTCGTCAGTGCAGACCACCTTGCCGTAGTGCACCCAACAGCGGTCAACCGCGGCAGGCTTGGCCGACGGCTCCGCAGTCGCTGCTGAGGCCGTTCCGGCCAGCGGAAGAAGAGCGGCGGCCGTAAGGGCTGCCAGTGCTACGGTCTGTCCGAACTTGCGCATTTGCACTCCCATGGAGGGGGATGAGACGCAAGAAGGCTTACCGCTGCTCACCAGCTTCCTCTCCCGGGCCTCTCCATATCACGCCTGAGGGGCAATCGATTGGGCCAACTGCCTCACCCGGCACACGCAATCAGCCGACGGGCAGCCCACCGAGCATCGACGATGCACCCTGACCGCCCACCGCACCCTCGACCAGCTTCATCGGGTCTGCGTCCTTGGCGTTCATGACCGTCTTGGCCGCATCCTTTGCCTCGTTGACCACCGGCAGGGGGGCATTGAGAGGCTTGGTGTGCGTGTTGTACGCCTCCACCAGCTGAGCGACACCTGAGTTCAGGCTCATCGACGGGCTGGTCGGCATACCGCTGGGCTGCGCAGCCGCTGCCGAGGAACCCGCAGCAACGGCAACCATCGAAATAGCCAGAACCGAAGCCGCCTTCGTGCACTTCATGAACTTTTCCTCATTCTCTGTGATGTCTTCTTAGGAATTCGGCGCTGCGTAATTTCTCCACGTGACGCCTGCACCGTGACTAACGCGCGCCCGGCACCCGGGGAAACTGAATGCATGCATAAAGTCCCGGACTTCACTCGCATGCCGGGAAAATTAGACAAAAAGGTGGGGCGGGCCACAGGGGCCCGCCCCACCAGAGCAGCGTCTGCTGCCCGACCGAGTCAGCGCTGGGCAGCGCGTCCGCGACGGGTCAGCAGAACACCACCAGCAACAAGAGCCGCGCTGAGTGCCGCGGCGCCGCCGAGCTCACCGGCACCGGTGTGCGCGAGGTGCGGCTTGCCACCGGGCTTGTGCCCCGTGGGCTTACCGTGGCCAGGCTTGGTGGGCTTCGACGGGACGTGCGGCGGAGTGACGGGGGGCTCATCCGCGGCCGGGGGCTCATCCGCGGCCGGGGGCTCATCCGCCGGCGGCTGGGTGACCGGGGGCTGGTTCACCGGCGGCTGGGTGACCGGCGGCTGGGTGACCGGCGGCTGGGTGACCGGCGGCTGGGTGACCGGCGGCTGGGTGACCGGGGGCTCGTCGGCGGGCGGCTCGTCGGCCGGGGGCTCGTCGGCCGGGGGCTCGTCGGCCGGGGGCTCGTCGGCCGGGGGCTCGTCGGCCGGGGGCTCGTCGGCCGGGGGCTCGTCGGCCGGGGGCTCGTCGGCCGGGGGCTCGTCGGCGGGCGGCTCGTCGGCGGGCGGCTCGTCGGCCGGCGGCTCGTCCGCGGGCGGCTCGTCGGCCGGGGGCGTCACGACGGGCGGCACGACCACCGGGGGCTCGACCGGAGGCGTTGCCTCGGACGACCCGTTGGAGCACTTGTTGCCGAACGCCGGGTTCAGGGCGGCCACCACGTTGACCGTGTTACCGCAGGCGTTGACCGGAACGTGCACGGGGACCTGCACGTTGTTGCCGGAGGCGACACCGGGCGACCCGGTGACCTTCGAGGAGGCCGTCGCGCCGCTGCTCTTGCCCGGCTTCACCGAGGAGCCGTTGGAGCACTTGTTGCCGAACGCCGGGTTCAGGGCGGCCACCACGTTGACCGTGTTACCGCAGGCGTTGACCGGAACGTGCACGGGGACCTGCACGTTGTTGCCGGAGGCGACACCGGGCGACCCGGTGACCTTCGAGGAGGCCGTCGCGCCGCTGCTCTTGCCCGGCTTCACCGAGGAGCCGTTGGAGCACTTGTTGCCGAACGCCGGGTTCAGCAGGCCGATTACGTTGACGGTGTTGCCGCAGAGGTTCACCGGGACGTGTACCGGAACCTGGGCGCTGTTGCCGGAGACGACCCCCGGCGAGTTCGAGACCGTGCTGTTGCCCACCGCATCGGCGTGGACGTAGCCGGTGGTCATGGAGAGCACACCCGAGACGGCTGCTGTTACCAGCACGCTCTTACTCAATACCTGTCGCACTTCGCCGTTCCCTGTCTTTCATGCTTGCGGGGCAAGCCGATTGCTCACCCACACATGAGGAGGCGCTGATTGGGCAGCCCCCGAAGGCAAGGCGTCCATTCAGGGGCTGCCCACGTCCGAACACACGAGGGTTCGGACGTGGAATTACTTGTTGACGCAGGTGTTGCCGAAAGCAGGGTTCAGCAGGGCGATCACGTTGATGCTGTTGCCGCAGAAATTCACGGGAACGTGAACCGGAACCTGGACGACGTTGCCGGAGAGGACGCCGGGCGAGTTCGAGGCAGCGGCTTCAGCGCCAGCGTCAGCCATCGCGGGGGAGGCCGCACCCAGGGCCATCAGCGAGCCCGCGAGAACTGCGGCAACCTTCATGCGCTTCATTTTGTGACCTTTCCTTCGGCGACACGGTGAACAGTCACGTATTTCGTGCTGCACGAGTCCAAGGGGGAAACCCGTAGCATCGCCGTCGCTATTCGTAACGATCTGGCGGCGTAAAGGAAACTAATTTAATTCCGCGAAATTTCACGGTCACCCGGTAGGCCCAAACTCATAACCTGCCGGGCAGCGCGTCGCAAGAAAGGCGAACGGATATGGGAGATTCCGGACAGGTGATGCTGCCGACGCCGCCTGAATCACCCGGCGGAGTGCGACGCCGACCGGATTCCATCAGGTCGCCCCACCCTCCGCCGACGTACAGACGATGGGCCAAAGCCACGTCACCGGGGCGCCGAGGGAGACCGTAGTGGGGAAGTCCCGGAACCAAAGCCTCGACCGGCTGTACAACGGTGGGCGTCCCCCTGGGGTCACGCCCACCGCCGAGCAGTGTCAGCCGCCGAGCGGGAGACCGCCGAGAAGGCCACTGGCCGCAGGACCGGCGGGCGACCCGCCCTTGGTCAGTCCACCCACCACAGGCAGCCCGCCGAGCAAATCGTCAGCCGGCGCCGCCGCAGCGGGGCGGGGCTTCGGTGCCGCCTCGGGGGCAGCAGCCTGGGCGGTACCCGCAACAGCCAACGCAGAGCCCGAAACGAGGACGGCGAGAGCAGCTGCAGAAGCCTTGTGATGGCGCATTGATTTCTCCTGTGTGCGGTACGGCTGGTCGCAGTCGCAACGATCCGTGCCACTCAGAAGTAACGCGTCCCGGTCATGTCTACCGATGCCAGGGATGGTCGCATACGCATCTCGTCCGCCACAGGTCACTGCTGGGGCAATGCCTGTCACGTGGTACCTGGCACAGGCCGAAAATTCCCAATTCAGGCCCGCTCTCGTCGAGTCGATAGAGTGAGATCTTGGGAGTGCACGTCTCCAATAGCCCCACCCCGCGTTCTTCAGAGGTGAAACGACAAGCGCCGCCCCGGCCGCTGTCGTCCCGGACACACCTCACGGACAGGACCACCATCCATGAAGTACACCCACGCCACCGCAGTCCTCGCCGGAACACTGGCAGCCCTGGGCACTGCCACTCCCGCAGTCGCGCACCACGATGCCGGCCACGACCAGTCCAAGGCCGTCCGGGTTGCCGAGGCGCAGGCCCAGATCGGCGCCGTGCACGCCGACCAGATGAAGCAGCTCGCGGAGGTCGCCACCCCCCAGAAGTTCCTCGGTGACGTCAAGTCCAAGGTCGACGACCTGCAGCTCAAGGAAGAATCGGCCGCGCGCAAGGTGCACCCTGGCGGTCCCAACGCTGTGCCCGCCCCCGGCGCTCTGCTTGGTGGGCTCGCCGCCGGCGGCGGACCGGTCGGGGTACCGCTCGACTCTCTGGGCTGACACCAGGGCCACCAGCCATGAACTCTGCGAGCCCGCCCCGACTCGGCAGGGGCGCTGCCCTCGACTGCCAGGGTGTCTACAGCCTCGGAGCAGACCGAGCTCCAACGGCTGGCGCAGGCAGGTGGCAAACCGAAAAAGGGACTGCCTCCGCAAAATCTGCGGAGGCAGCCAGTTCCCTTGTCCGTGATCCAGGATGCACGGGCACCCGCCTTCGAAGACGGCCCCAGGTTCAACTCTCACCCGCTTGAACCCAAAAGTGGGATTTTCGAAAAGATCGGAACTGCGCAGCGCGGTGGCCGTTTCCGGCGGTCCCGGTTGCCTTGGGCCAGAGCCCTCGCGATGATCTGTGTCGGGGCACCGACTTTCCTCACGAACGGCGCACGGAACGCCCCCAGTTCCCTCGCGTCACCACCAGGCGGTGATGCGGATCAGATTCCGTCCATCGCACGCCACCGTCGCGGTCGCCCAACGGCTCCGCATTACCCCGGCGATCCGGTGGCGACGCTGAAGGCGCCCAAGGGCGCGTGGTTCCCGGAGCCGGAGAACCTGTGCCGACCCCCGATGCGGACGAGGAACACCTGGTTCGCCCGCGCGCTGGAGCGGGCGGCGGAGCCAAGCGCACGACGATGCTTACCGCAGTGAGGTGGTAGCGCGAGTCGAAGTCGATCGATGAGGCCCTGGACTTGTTCCAGGGCCTCATCGACACCGGGCTGCTGAACACGGCGAAGCGGGCGGCGGAGAAGGAGCGGCAGTTCACGCTGCCGCAGTTGGAGAAGGCGTTACGGGCGCTGGCGCGGGCGGCGACGGTGCTGAGGACCTGGAGCCGGTTCAGGGGCCCGGCACAGACTGAGGCGCGGACGTGCTGTGAGCTGCGGTGGAGGCGGCCGCCCCGTGCGCCGCCGTGAGGACCGCCGTAGCCACGCTGCTCTCGCTGGTGCCCGAGGACGAGAACGCGGCCAAGCCCGCTGTGCGGGCAGCGCTCGCGACCGATGCGCCACGGCCGCCCGTTTCGGTTGCTGGCGTCAGTCGAAGGTGCTGGACGCAGCGAGCGCCGGCACGCGGGTCCTGGCCGTGGCCCGGAGGCTCCCGGCGCTGGCCCGGCGGAAGGCGGGGGCGAGCCGCAGCTGCCGCGCGAGCTGGACGACAAGCTTGTGTTGCCCGCCCGGTGGCAGGCGGTACACGCCAACTTGATCTGCCGCCCAGGGTGTTGGGTCGGGAGATGTGCGTGGTGTACGGGCCGGAGCAGCTGCACGGGGCCCTGAGCTTGTTTTTTAACCGGCTGCTGCGCCCTCAAGGGGTGCGTGGTGTACTGGTCGGCCGTCCGGCTTGTTGATGAAGGCGGCGTGAGACAGAGCGCTACGGAGTGAGCATGTGGGATGGTCCCTTCTACCGAGTCAGACGTGACGGATACGAGATCTGCTTCGTGCCCGGTGCCGGGGAGGACCTCGACGAGGTCTGCAATGTGGACATGTGGGTCATCCGTGATGACGGCGATCGCTGGTCTGGAACCGTGTTCACTCTTGCCGAGGTGCACCGGATCATGGACCGTCAGCGGCAGGCTGGCGAACCAGAGGGCGACTACTGGTGGTGCTGGGATGGCCTCATCGTGCGCGACGCGGGTGTGCGGTCGATGGTCAAGGTCATCGACGGGCTCGTCGCCGCAGGCGAGCACGAGACAGTCCTTCGCCATGTTGGGTTCGAAGAGAACGCTTGATCTCGTTGACTCCCCGGCTGACCGAACGATGCCCCGAACGTGATCGCTTGTACGGGGATTCCGGGGACGTGAACACGGCCCCCGCCTGATCCCGTGCTCCGACCAAGAAGGCACTTGACCAGCGAAGGCCGTGGGGAATGAGACTGCTGCACCACGATGGCCGGGACGAGGCATTCGGCTTCACCTCCCACTTTCGGGAGGACGTCTACGGATGTCTGACCCGGCGTGCTGACACGCTGTTCGAGCTCTGCAACGCGATGCTCTGTGAGGACGGTCCGGTGACCTCGCCGGTCGATTTGAGGTTGCTGGCCGAGCACCGGCGTGGGCACGGCGCGTTGTACGACGCGCTCAACCAGGGCTGTATCGACGTGGACAGGCTGCGTAAGGCACTGGCCGTGCTGCCGCAGCCGAAGGCCGCCGACGGGCGCCTGGTCCTGGCGCTCCTCGATCCCGAGGCCGTTCTGCTGGACGTCATCGCCGTGGTGCAGGGCCGTGTCGGCGAGGAGTGGGCGGCGAACCGGATGAGCGTGGCCCAGGAGCACGCCGCGACCGCCATCAACGAGCGTGCCGTCGCGGCTCTGGCCGTGCACCCCGGCGCCCGCCGTAAGCCCAGCTTGGGCCGGGTCACGGTGGCGTGTGTGGACGGTGAGTGGCACGCGCTGCCCGCCCGCCTGGTCGCGGAAGTGCTGAAGCTGCGGGGCTGGCAGGTCGACTACCTCGGCGCCCAGGTCCCCGCCCCGCACCTGATCACGCACCTGCACCAGACGAAGGCCGACGCGGTCGCCCTGTCGAGTTCGATCGCGACCCGGCTGCCGACCGCGTACGCGGCGATCACCGCCTGCCAGGTCGTCGGCGTCCCCGTCCTCGTCGGTGGTGCCGCGTTCGGCCCGGACGGCCAGTACGCGAAGCTTCTGGGTGCCCAGGCGTGGGCACCGGATGCGCGGGCGGCGGCCGATCTGCTGGAGAAGGGGCCCTTGGCGGGCCCGGAGCTGGATCATCAGCAGATGGACGACCTGCCGCACCTGGAAGACCAGGAGTACACGATGGTCGCCCGCAACAACGACTCGCTGGTGCGTACCGTTTTCCACGCGCTGGAAGACGCGTTCCCCGCGATGCGCGGCTACGACGACATGCAGCGCGAGCGGACCGCCGAGGATCTCGCGCACATCGTGGACTTCCTGGCCACCGCCCTCTACCTCGACGACGAGGGCCTGTTCACCTGGTTCCTCGCCTGGACCGCGGACATCCTCAAAGCGCGCGGGGTCCCGAAGCAGTCGCTGCCGCCGGCCCTCCGCTTGTTTGCCCGGGAACTCAGGGACTTCCCCCGGGCGTCTCGTCTCCTGGCACGTGGCGTGGATGCGCTCACCGCCGCTCCGCACCCCGCCGCCTGAAAGAGCCGATGACCATGCCGCCCGCCGTTCTGCGCCTGACCACGGTCGATTCCGAGGACAGAGCGCGCATAGAGATCACCGGGGATCTCGACTACGACAACGCCGACCTCCTCCAGGAGGAGGTCACCGCCCTGCTCACCTCCCGGCCGGACCTTCAGGACCTGCACCTGCACTGCGCGCAGCTCGGCATCGTCGACTCCATGGGCCTGTCCATCCTGCTCATGATCAGACGACAGACCGAGGCCGCTCAGGTCGGCCTGCACCTGGACGAGCGGCCCGCGAACCTGGAGCGCCTCCTCGACGTGACCGGTACGCTCGAATACTTCACCGGGGCACCGCTGAGCGACGCCCCGCACGCGCACTCCCAGAGCGTGCTTCCCTCTGTGACCGAGGGGGAGGTACGAGCAGCCGGTAACACCAGACCGGACGGCACCACCTGAGCCTCTGCCCGGACCGATCACCGGGCAGCAGCACCCACCCGACGGGGAGTCATGTCCGCACCAGACGCCGCCCTCACCGACCAGGCCGCCTGCTCCGCCAGCACCATCGCCGAGCTCCTCGACGTGATGTGGGAACGGGCCAGAGAGGCGACCGCGGGTGCCACCGCCCCGATGTCGACCTCGCAGCTGCGGCTGATGTACGTCGTCGACCGCCAGGACGGCTTCCGCATGCGGGCCGTCTGCCACCAACTGGCCTCCTCACCGCCGAACGTGACCCGCATGTGCGACCGCCTCCAAGCGGTCGGCTTCCTGGAACGCCTTCCCTCGCCCGACAGCGGCCGCGAGATCACCCTGCGGCTCAGCCCCGCAGGCAAAAGCCACCTGCACCGCATCCGGCAGCAGCGCGAGAGCATGCTCCACGAAGCCATCACCCACATGCCCGCCGGCGAACGCCGCGCCCTCGCCCGGGGACTTGCCTCACTCGCCACCCAGCTCACCACCACCGACGGCGACCAGCCGGGCATACCCGCCGCCACGTCCGCCGCCTGATCTGGCAGAACGGGTACCCGTTCTGACGCGGCGGGCGATCGGCACGACAACGGCCCCGCACCCCAGAGGGGGTGCGGGGCCGTTGGGGCGTGAGGATCAGGCGTCGGTGAGCATCCCGGCCTTCAACTGCTTCAGGATGCGGGTCAGCAGGCGGGAGACCTGCATCTGCGAAATCCCCAGTTCCTGGCCGATCTCGGCCTGGGTGAGCTCCTGGCCGAACCGCATCGACAGGATGCGACGGTCCCGGTCGGACAACTCGGCCAGGAGCGGGGCCAGGGTGTGGAGGTCCTCGAAGAGCTCCATGTCCGGGTCCACGTCGCCCATGAAGTCGCCGTAGGACGCCGTCTTGCCGGTCTGCCCGTCTCCGGTGTCGGCGGGCAGATCCAGAGACCCGGCGGTGTACCCGTTGGAGGCCATCAGGCCGTCGATGATCTCGTTCTCCGGCAGGTCCAGGAGCTGGGCGAGTTCAGCGACGGTGGGGTCGCGGTCCAGGACGGTAGACAGCTGCTCCTTGGCCTTCGCGAGTTCGACGCGCAGTTCCTGGAGACGGCGGGGGACGTGGACGGCCCAGGTGGTGTCGCGGAAGAACCGCTTGATCTCTCCCACGATGTAGGGGATCGCGAAGGAGGTGAACTCGACTTCGCGGGTGAGGTCGAAGCGGTCGATCGCCTTGATCAGGCCGATCGTCCCGACCTGGATGATGTCCTCCATGTCACCGCTGCCGCGGTTGCGGAAGCGGCGGGCGGCGAACTTCACCAGCGACAGGTTCATCTCGATGAGGGTGTTGCGGGCGTACGCGTACTCGTGCGTGCCCTCCTCCAGGACCGTCAGCCGGTCCAGGAACAGACGCGACAACTCCCGGGCATTCTTCGGGGCCACCGTGGCCGGGTCCTTGATCTGCGGCAGCATCACCTGCTCGGTGCTCAGTTCCGCGGCTATGCCCTGCACTGCTGTCGTCGTCATGGTCCCCACCTCATTACCTGTCCGCCCCGTGCAATCTGGCCTGAGGGCACGCCTGCCCTCGAACAGCCGTCGCATGCATCTGGCAATACGGGGAATACGGGCGCCGCGCAGGTGGGGCGACCCTGGCACGTGCAACAGGATGGTCTTCAAAAAACCTTCGTTTTCTGAAGACCACTCCGCAGGGCCCGCACGGCCCCGCAGAGCCTTCAGAAACCCCTTCAAGAACCTGGGTCGTTCAACAACCGGCGACCACCGTTTTCTGACATGATCCGGGGCCATGACCCACCCCGTACCGGCCGAGCCCGGCCTCCTCGTCGCCGAACCGCTCGACCGCACCGACATCAAGATCGGATACGCCCGGGTCTCGACCAGCGGGCAGAAGCTGGAGCGGCAGCTCGACGCACTGACCGCAGCCGGATGCCGGAAGATCTTCGCGGACAAGAAGTCCGGCAAGAACGCGCTCCGCCCCGAACTGAAGGCGTGCCACGCCTTCCTCGACCCCGGCGACACCCTCGTGGTCCCCTCGCTCGACCGCTACGGCCGCAGCCTCCAGGACCTCATCAACATGGTCGCCGAACTCCGCACCCGCGGTATCGGCTTCACCTCACTGCACGAGAACCTGGACACCACCACCCCTGGCGGCCGGCTCGTCTTCCACGTCTTCGCCGCCCTGGCGGAGTTCATCCGCGAACTCATCGTCATCGGCACCAACGATGGCCTGGCCGCCGCCCGCGAGCGCGGCCGCATCGGCGGACGCCCCAGCGTCGCCACCGAGGAAGTCATCCGCGCCGCCCGCGATCTGCTGCCCGACCCCGGCCGCTCGATCACCTCGATCGCCAAGCTCCTGGGCGTCTCCCCGGGCACCCTCTACAACCACATCCCCGACCTGCGCGAGCTACGCCTTGGCGCCGTCCCCCGCCAAATCGAAGCGCCGACGAACTAGACCGGCTCCAGCAAGATCAATCTCACCGGCACTTTCTGTACGCCAACTACTCACACCCGTGGACCTGCTACTTGTCGGCGAGCCAGAACGCGAGGGCCCCCAGGGCAAGGGCGGTACCGAAGGCGGCCTGCGCGATGCGTACGAGAGATTCCTCCGGCCTCTGCTCCGTTCGCTGCGCCCATTCGCGCGCCGCAGCCTGTCGGCGCCCCATACGTTCGCGGGCTTGCCGGGCGGGAACGGCGGGAGCACTCATCACGGGCTTCATGTCCACGAGAACAACCTCAGACCCCTACGAGAAACGCCCTGCGGGCCAGCGATACCCGAACGGCACTCTCATGCACGTCAGTTGGTCTTCCTGGGGTCGCCAAGCCGGTGGGGCCGGGCGGCGCGGGGTGTCCGGATGGTGTGAACTGTGAAGATCGCCAGTAGGGGGAGTCCTCGCAGCAACGATTCGGCGGCCCTTTCGTTCACCAGGTGTACGACCGCTGGCCCGTTCCCTGGCTGCCGTACGCGAGAGGGGGCCCAAACCCATTGCGGCCCCCTCTCGCCCGGCCAGGCCGCTCGAAGACCTCGGCGAGCAGGGCAACCATCAGCACCGTGCCGCATCGCGTAGTGCATCGGGAGCGGCATCTTCAGACGGTCGACGAGGCGCAACCCCCTCTTCCCGCGACGGCATGCGTTTGCCCACGACGCACGAGCGGCAGAGGCATCGGGGGTTCCTCCGAGAACCCGCCGCAGAGAGCGCGGCGACGGAACCGCGGCCCCCACGGCGCGACTCCCGGCAGGCGCAGCGGTCGAGGCCGGGGAGCACCCCAACTCTCCCGCGGCGGGGAAGATCCAGCACCTGGCGCCCACATCTCCATGTCCTGACCCTGTCCGGGGTTCTGACGGTCTGCCCGTTTGGCGGACCACCCCGAGACGGACGTAGAACCCGGTGTTAGACAGATCACATGATCACAACGCTCTCGCCGGTGGTGACCAGTGCCACCACGGGGCTGATGCTCGCCGCTCTTGCCCTCGGCGCCGCCGTGCCGGGAGCGGACGTCAACGCGCACAGCCAACCCAACAAGTCGAAGGCCATGCCCCCGACGGCCGGGGTCCGAACACCGTGCCCAAGGATCGACGTGCTCGGTATCTACACGACGAAGGCCACGCAGGCTGTCGGCGGCAAGCACCGCATCTCGTTTGCGTCCCGGGCGATTGCCAAGCGCATGAACCGATCCCTCAAGCACAGCGGAATCTGCGGGAAGGTGCGGTTCGTCACTTCCTATACGGCCGCCTCCTACACCGGGCCCGAGACCTTCGCCGCAGCCTACCGACACCTGAAGAATCCTCACGAAAAAACGCTGGGCGCGCAGGCGCACAGACTGCGGGACCAGTACGGTGCGGACCTCGTCGTGCTGCTGATCGACCAGGAGCAGCGTGGCGGCGGCAAGGGCGACTACACCTCCACGCTGAGCCCCGCGTCCGACGAGTTCGCCTACTCCGTCGCCGACGTGGAGGGCATCGAGCGGGACTCCGTGAGCCACGAGTGGGGACACAACCTCGGCCTCGCGCACGACCGGTACACGATCTCCGCCGATCCTGTGGGCCGGATGCGGATCAGCACCACGCGTCCGTACAACACCGGGTGGATCACACCGGACGGCAGATATCGCACGATCATGGCGTACGAGAAGTCCTGCCTCTTCTCGTGCGAGCAGATCAGCCGCTTCGCCAACCCCGAGCAGACCTACAAGGGACAGCCTCTCGGCGACATGCTGAACGACAACGCACGGGTCCTGCGGGAGACCCTCCCGATCGTCGCCGGCTACCGGGACCGTCCCCCGGCGCCGCAACCCCCGTACGTGCCCCAGCAATGCACTGCGCACCCGTGGCGACTCGCGTGCTGGCTGCGCCTGCCGAACGCGCAACTCCCCGACACCTGGCTCGGCCTGCTGTAGCGGCGCCGATGAGCGGAGGACGTCCCGGACACAGGTCGGTGTCCGGGACGTCCTCGATCCGTACGGCCGGCAGCAGCACCTCCCCGAACGATGCGGCGTCACTTCCAGGAGTGGCCGGCCCGGGCCCGACGAGCGGCCGGTCTGCCCGACGACGAACGCCGTTCGCGAAATCTGACCGCACAGGCCTTCGTGCCCGGGGTGCTACGAGAGACCTGCCTGATATGCCTATCGGCCGAACCGGGCGATGGAGTGGCACCAGGCCCGCAACCGCCACCCCGATGAGGGGAGTTGAGTTTGCTCCGGCATGAAGGCTTCCGAAGTGCCAGAGCCGGGTCCCCGCCGGCCTTTGCTGAGTGCCTACTGGATCGAGCATGCACCAGCCTTCCTGGCCACCGGCTGGGCAGGCGGGCACCAAGTCCGGCACGTCCGCCAGCCCCCGCCCATGGTGAGGCTCTGCGCTGCCACAACCGCCGTGAGCGCCGTGGCCGCCCTGGCCTCGACGGCTCTCGCGCTCTGGGGGCAGTAGCCCTCCGGGCGGCACCGGAGAGTCGACCGATCGCTCCATCGCCCGACTTTCGAACCGGGGCAGGCCGCATCCCCCTGCGACCCCGCCCGCCCAACTACACTGTGTGAGCTTGTGATTACGCACGCATAGGTGCGGTGCGCACGAGCCGTTTCTCTCGTTTCCCATCGCAGACGGGTATCCCATGGCACGCCACGCAGCTTCCAAGTCTCCGCGCCACGACCTCCTCCAGGCCGGCCTCACCATGACGGTCGTCGGCACCGTGCTGGCGGCCGGGTCGGCCGCCGCACAGGCAGCTCCACTGCCGCTTCCTGCGGGTGCCGAGCAGGCGCTCGACGGTGCGGACGCTCCGTCGGGGTCGGTGATCACTGGCACGCTCATGCAGGCGACAGCCAGCGGGTTCGGTCCCATGAAGAACATGAGCCTCAATCCGGTCGCGGGCACGGGGGTCAATCCGCTGGACAACACCGTTGGGACTCAGGTCGCTGACTTCAAGCCGGTGGACACCGGGGTGCTGACGCGTCCCCTGGCAGACGGAGGTGCGGTCAAGGATCTGCCCGTGGCGGGAGTGGTGACATCGGTTCTGCCTGGATGACGCGCTGCTTTACGCGATGCGCCGGAACCTGTCGGGGCGGGCCCGCCGGTCGGCGTGGAGTCGCACGGCCCCCGGGGGCGATCTCGTCCTGGCACTGCGCCTGACACCCCGCGGCGGATGAATCCGCAGACAGGCCGGGCCGACCGAGGAGGGTGGCGGTCCCCGCAGGATGCCCTCGGGGACCTGCCCCCATTCTACCGAGGCTGAGCGAAGGACGCCCAGTGGGCACATGGTCCGCGCCCGGGCTCGGGTGGGCGGCGGCATCGGTACTCCCTTCGTCCCTGCACGGCAGCCGGTGCCACCCGATCTCGCCGAACGGGCGGAGGCTGCCGCAGGGTGTGCTCCGCGCCTCCTGGGGTACTGCCTGAACCGGAGAAGCCGGCCGCGAATTCTCGCAGCGCGATTCCCGGTACGTCCGGTCCGCTGTTGCGCGGGGGTGTGTCGCGACCGAACTGCCCACGGCGGCCGGGCCATGATGATGACCTGCTGGGCGGTGGCCGTATCCCCGGTCGGGAACGATCCACCGTCACCGCCCGGCACTTCCCCCGCGGCCCGCGCTGGTGTTGCAGTCCGGGGCGCTGCTCGCCCCAGCGGACCGCAGTGCGGCTTCACTGGATTCTTGGCAGCTGCGGAGACTGGGGAGTGACCCATCAGGAAGGGGCGCCCTGCGACGACGTCCGGAACATGAGCGGCCGTTGCTGTGGCCGCAGCTGCGAGGGGCCTGCCGGGTAGGCACTCGAACGCCGTCCTGAGCGGACGGGTCGCAACGCCGCCCAAGGCCCCCTGGCGGCATCCCCTCGGCAGGAAGCCGCTGCGACACCACGAGCCCGACCGGCCCGAGGGACGTGCTGCCGCGAAGCGGAGACAGCACGGCGCGCGAAGCGGGACAGCACGGCGGTCGACGGCCCGGTGCTACGGACGAGGTGACCTCGAGAACTCTCTTTCAGGTGTCACCTGCAGCAGCACAGTGCCATGCCCGGGCACCGTCGCGGCAAGAGCACCCACCGTGTGCCGTGTCGTCCTCTGCCACAGGTCGCGCACCCGGTAACGAGGGGCAGAAGGCAGCCCGATCGCCTTCGTCGAGGAGACGATGCGCCGTGGAGTGCCGGTCTCGTTGAAGAGTGCAACGGCACGGCTGCCGTCAGCCAGCTGCTTGACCACCACCCACCGGCCGTCCTCCTCCGCCACCACGATGCCCTGCTTGCCGAGCCTGTCCTGGTCGACTGCGACGACCTCCTTGTTGGACAGGATGGCGAAAGTCTTCGACGTGGCCACGCGCAGGTCGGTACCGATGAGGAGCGGAGCGGCCATGACCGCCCACATCGAGAAGTGGGTCCGGTACTCAGTGTCCGTCATCCCCCCGTTGCCCACCTCCAGCATGTCGGGGTCGTTCCAGCCGCCGGGACCCGCGTACTTCGCCAGCGGCAAGTTGTGCTTCATGATGCTCAGCATCGAGGCCCAGTTGTCCTTGATGTCACGCGTGGTGCGCCATATTTGTCCGATCTCTCTGCCCCACCTCCAGGGACGGTACGATCCCCACTCGCAGAGGCTGTAGAGGATGGGACGCCCGGTCTTGGCCGAGGCAGCCTTCAAGGCATCGCGCATGGCCGTGAACCGGAGCATGTAGTCCACCCCCTGATTGTTGCAATTGTCGTACTTGAGATAATCGACTCCCCACTCGGCGAACTGCCTCGCATCGCTGTACTCATGACCCATCCCGCCAGGCATCCCAACGCTGTCGCAGGTCCTGGTGCCCGCGCTGCTGTACAACCCGAACTTCAGCCCCTTGGCATGAATGTGATCCGCGACCTCCTTGATCCCGTGCGGAAAACGGACGGGGTCCGGCACTAGCTTGCCCGCCGCATCCCGTTCCGGCATTGCCCAGCAGTCGTCCAGATTGACGTACTCGTACCCGACGTCCCTCAGGCCCTTCGCGATGATGATGTCGGCGATCCCCTTGATCATCGCCGCGTTGAATTCGGTTCGGCAGTGGGTGGAGTTCCAGTTGTTGAACCCCATGGGCGGAGTGAGGGCGAGGTCACCAGGCTGCTGCGTTCCTTGCTGCGGCGGGAGTGGGATGGCAGATGCCATTGAAGTGACCAACGACCCCATGCAGAGCAGCGGCGCAAGAAGTAGGACAACCGGGCGGGCAGTCAGGCAGCGTGCGCGTACGCGCCGAGCCGAAGGGAACACGAGCGGACTCCTCGACGTCTGCTGACGGCCCTGCAGACGGGTGGCCTTGCAGAGACGAATGCCAGAAAAGATCTACCCGCCCGTGTCGCCCCGGCCCCGAAGTCGTCCACAGCTTCACCGGTTCGCCGCAACACCTGCCTGGTAGACGGGCGTGTTCGGGGGGCCCTATCTCTTTGGTCAAGCCGTGTGGGCGCCTGAGGGGCCCTCGGTGGAAGCGTCAGTCGTATCGGCTCCGGCGTATCCGTAGGTCCAGCCGGCGGCAGTATCGGGGGCCGGGATGGCTTCGTAGATGTGCCAGGCAGCAGGGTTTCCAGGTGTCTGACCCCGGCCGCCGCGAGCACGAAGGCGTGCGGGTGGAAGCCCGTCCTGATCGAGCTGAACGATTTTGGTCCGTCCGTTGAACGGGCCGCCGGTCACCTTGATGCCGACGGTGTTGTTGACCACCTCGCCGGCGAGCCAGCGGTGGATGAGTTTCATGTGCTCGGAATTCTCGGCCCCCATCTCCGAAGCTGATCACGCACCTGTCCGTAGGACAAGAAGGTCTCAAGTCGCTGCGGTGGTCCGGGATTCGTAGAAGGTTCCGTCGCGGAGCATGGCGAAGAGGACATCCGCTCGTCGTCTGGCGAGGCAGAGCAGGGCCTGGGTGTGGTGCTTGCCCTGGGCGATCTTCTTGTCGTAGTAGGCCCGGCATGCCGGGTCGCCCAGGGCGGCGAACGCGGAGAGGAAGAAGGCCCGTTTGAGCTGCTTGTTTCCTCTCCTGGAGGGCTGTTCGCCGCGGATCGAGGACCCGGAACTGCGGGTCGCGGGGGCGAGTCCTGCGTAGGCGGCGAGGTGGCTGGCGGTTGGGAAGGTGCTGCCGTCGCCGACCTCGATCAGGATGCGGGCTCCGGTCCTGACGCCGATTCCCGGCATGGACGTCAAGACCTGTGAAAGAGGGTGAGCCTCCAGGAGTTCCTCGATCCGCCCGGCCAGCAGCTTGCGCTGGTCAAGGACGGCGGCCAGCGATCCGGCCAGGCTCGGGACGATCAGCGTGGCCGCCTCGGTGCCTGGAACGGTGACGGTCTGCTCGTCCAGGGCGGTGAAGATCTCCTCGACCAGCCGCTCGGCCATCCGTGGCGCCTTCGGCCGTAACAGCGTGACCAGCCGCCGCCGTCCGGCCTTGCGGATCTGGGCCGGTGACCCGAACCGCTCCAGCAGAGCGAGGACGGCCGGGTGCTGCAGCCGCGGCCCCAGCACTCGCTCCAGCGAGGGATGGATCTGGGTCAGCAGGCCGTGAAGCCGGTTGGCGACCCGGGTGGCCTCGCCAGCCAGGTCGTCGTCGAAGCCGACGATCATCTCCAGCTCGGCGATGGTCTCGTCCTCGCCGTCGATCGCCCGCAGCGTGTGAGGCATCACGCGGGCCGCGTCCGCGATGATGAACGCGTCCTTCGCATCCGTCTTGGCCTCACCCGGGTAGAGGTCGGCGATCCGCCGCATCGTGAGCCCCGGCAGGTAGGCGACCGGGCAGCCCATGTCGCGGGCGACCGCCAGCGGCAGCGCGCCGATCGAGGCCGGCTGGTCGACCACGACCAGCACCGTTCCGTGCTTGGCCTGCAGCTTGGTGAACAGCTCGCGGAGCTTGGGTTCGGTGTTGGGTAACCGCTTGTCGAAGGCCTTCTTGCCGGCCGGGGCGACTGCGGTGGCGTGGTGTTCGCCCTTGCCCACGTCCAGGCCGAGGAACACGTCGATGTCACTCGTGTCGATCACGGGCGAGCCCCTCCGGTCACGCTTTCGTCCGGCCTTGCCTCGGCACCGAGCTGCCACACCCACGTTACGGAGAGCTCTTCCGGCTCGGGTGAAGCCGGTGCTCAAGCCCCTCATCAGCGGTCCGTCGATGCCTCCGGGCCCGGTGACACCACCCCCCGGATCATCAACAACAAGGGGGGGGAAGTCATGCCGGACCCGAAGGCCGGTAGCCCCATTGTGGAGCCACGAAAAAGGTAACGGGGGGGGCAGCACACGCCGCCGTACGACCCGGCGGGCGACGGCGAACTAGCCTCCGATCCCCCAAAGTCGACGTTCAGCTTGACCCGCCCGTCGCCGGTCACCTCGGTGGAGATCTTGGGCCTTCCCCCGTGAAGGTGGGCACGCGGTTATTGATCACGCGGCGAGTGTGAGTTTAGCGGTGTGGTGTCGGCGTTCGTATTCGTCGGGACTGAGGTGGCCGTTGGTGGAGTGCCGGCGGCGGGTGTTGTAGCGGGTCAGCCAGGCGATGACGGTCCGGCGGCAGGTGGTGGTGTCGCCGTAGTCGTGGGCGCCCTGGAGGGTTTCGCGTTTCAGGGCGGCGTGGAAGCTTTCGCAGGCGGCGTTGTCGGCGCTGGCGCCGACCGCGCCCATCGACCGGGTGACCTTGAGCTGGTCGCAGAGGTCGGCGTAGGCCCTGGATCCGTACTGGGCTCCGTGGCCGGAGTGGAAGACCGCTCCGCCCAGCGAGCCGCGGGTGCGCGCGGCCGTCCGCAGGGCGTCGGCGACCAGGTCCGTGCGCATGTGATCGGTGATGGACCAGCCGACGATCTTGCGGCTGAAGCAGTCCAGTACCTTCGCGAGATAGAGGAACCTCCCTTCTTGGAGCGGGAGATACGTGATGTCGCCCATGAGCTTGCGCCCGGGTTCCGTGGCGGTGAAGTCCCGGCCGAACAGGTCTGCGACCTGCCCGGATGCCGGATCGGGGACCGTCGTGCGGACGCGTCTGCGCAAGCCGACCCCCGGTGATGGAGAACGTCCGCATGATCCGTGCGACCCGCTTCTCGTTGACCGCGTGTCCCTTCTCGCGGAGCTCGGCGGTGACCCGCGGGGAGCCGTAGGCGCCGCCGGACTCGCCGTGGATCTCACTGTTCTCTTCGGCCAGGACCCGGTCCTTCTGTTTCCGGGCAGCCCTCGCCTCGGCGCCGGCGAGCCACTTGGAGTAGCTCGACCGGTTGACGTCCATGACCTGGCAGAGCCGCTTCACCTCGTAGGTGGCCCGGTGATCGTCAACGAACTGGAAGCGGCTGCTCACCAGTTCGTCTTTCCGGCGAAATACTTGGCCGCCTTGCGGAGAATGTCCCGTTCGGTGGCGAGCTTGCGCTCACTGGCCTCGAGTTCCGCCACCCGGGCCTCCAGCCGCCGGAACCGCTCGTCCGGGGGCCCGCGGCGGCGACGCCGCGGCGTGCGCGGTCCCGCAGCACCCACTCCCGCAGAGTCGCCCGGCTGATACCAAGGACAGTGGCGATGCTCTTGTACGTCGCCCCGGGTGTGGACTCGTACAGGGCCACAGCAACGGCCTTGAACTCGCCCGAATAATCCTTCAGCGCCATCGGCGGGCTTCTCGCTTCCTCCGCTGTGACCGCCGATGCGGCGCTGCTGCGCTGCGCTACACCAACAAGCACCACGGGCGGGAGCGACGCCGCGCCGACAGACGTCCGTGCTGCAGGGGCTGGTGCCGCATTCGTCGCCGGATGAAGCGAGGCCTTCTGGAAGGGGTCCCCGTGTGCCGATGATGCTGTCGCCTGTGGCACACGGGGCTTTCCTTTTTCCCCTACCGGTCCACGTGGAGCACCCGCGCGGACCCTCAGCTTGGCCGAACACGCCTGACGGGTGCTTGTGTGCTCGCGTAGGGAGGCTGGGTTTCACCCGACCGGTCTCATGCTGCGGGTTGCGGGCTGGGATGCACCCAGTCCCGTGGCGGGCAGCGTGAAGGGACGGATGGCCGGCGCCGTATTGCTCCCGGGGTCACGTGCACCTGGTGCGCTAGGGGTGTTCTGTGCCGGTTCTGCCAGGGGGAGTGATGGTGTCCCGCCGAGTGGTGTAGCGGATCAGTAGCCGGGAGTGCGCGGGCGTTTGCCCGGGGCGCACTTCCACGGGTAGGTTCCGCTCCCTGAACAGGGGGTGGGCCACCGCGTAACTCTCCTTGGTCGCCGCGACGATCCGCACGATCTTCACCCAGCCCACCGCCGGCCTCGTGCGCTCCCAGCTCGACACCGTCGCCGACATGTTCGGGCAGCAGTTCCCCAAGGTGAGGGCCATGCTGCTGGAAGCGAAGGAAGACCTGACGGCATGCGCGGACTTCCCGCCGCGGCACTGGAAGAAGATCCAGTCCACGAACCCGCTGGAACGTATCAACCGGGAGATCAAGCGCAGGACCGATGTCGTCCGGGTCTTCCCCAACGACGACGCCCTGCTGCGGGGTATTCCCGCGGGGCGGTGGGCTTGTCCTGGGGGCTGTCGCGCGAGTGGCTGGGCGGTCTTGGGCAGGCCGGGGTCGGTGAGCGGGCAGGGGTGTGTGGCTGCACCTGGACCACCACCGCGGCCTGACGGGGCGCCAGGTCTCAGAGGGCGTTAAGTCCCGTTCCTAATGATGTGGTGTCGCTCGTTCGTGGGTGATGGGGCGGTTCCGTGCCCATGTCATGTCGTGCGCATGATGAGGTCGCGGGCATGGAACGGATGCCGTACGCAACCGACTTGTCCGACGAGCAGTGGGCGTTGATCGAGCCGCTGGTCACCGCGTGGAAGCAGGAGCGTGTGGCGCGGTCGGCGACCGGGGACCCTGGCTCCTGCGACCTGCGTGAGGTAGTGAACGCGCTGCTCTACCAGAATCGGACGGGCTGTCAGTGGCGGCTCCTGCCACACGATTTCCCGGCCTGGTCGGCGGTGTTCTACTACTTCACTCTGTGGCGCCAGGACGGTCTTGACCAGCGGATCCAGGAGATCC
>BMUX01000030.1 GCA_014650415.1 Streptomyces spiroverticillatus | reverse complement strand
GAGACACCCTCTTGCCCACGAACAGACCAACGACCAACCAGACCGATAGTCACACCGACGGCACTTCTGTTAGCACCTCTAAGAGCGCGGCACCGCCCCGGGAGCGCCCTGGGGTAGCGGCCTGCGGGCAGGCGGCAATGGTGTTTCCTGCCGCTCCCGAAGGCGTGCCCCGGGCCCGCGAGGCAGCGGCGCGGACGCTGGCCGCGTGGCAGATCCCCCGGGCCATCGACACCGCCCTGCTCGTGGTGTCCGAGCTGATGACCAACGCCGTACAGCACACCGCCGGCGCGATGGCCGAACTGGTCCTTACCCACGGGGACGGCCTCCTCCTGGTCGAGGTCCACGACAACAGCAGCTGCCCGCCCGCACTCGTACGCGGCATCACAGACGCGGAAAGCGGCCGCGGCCTGCAACTGGTCCACGCACTGAGCACCGACTGGGGCTGGACGCTGCTTGGCACGGACCGCAAGAGCGTGTGGGCGCTGCTGCCCGTACGGGCAGCAGAACAGGCGCAACCGGCACGGCCGACGGAAGAATCAGAGCCCGCAGCTGCGGGGAGGGTGGGCGCATGAGCAGTGAAGCCCGCGCCCGGCTCGCCGACCTGATGGCCCGGCACGGCGTCAACGGCATCCTGAAACTCGACAACGACAGCACCTGGGAAGTGGTGGCGGACCAGGACCTCGACCACGCCCCGGCCTACGACCTGGACACCGCCTGCCTCCACCCGCACCACGTGGTCGTCGCCAACGACCAGGACACGCAGGACCTGCCGCTCGACCGCGTCCCGCACCTCGCCCTGGCGGCCGCGGTGCTCGCCGTCCCGAAGACCACCGTCCTCGAGGCCGCCCACTGCGCGACGATCCTCCCGCAGCTGCGCGACCACGCCTGGGAACAGGCCGCCTTGGTACGCCGCCGCTGCGACGCACTGCCACCAAAAAGCCCCCTGCGCCCCCTTGTCGAGGCATCGCTGCGGGAAGCCGACCGACGGCTCCCCGAGCTGATGCACGACACCCTGGCCCACGCGCAGAGCTGCGCCCGCCTGGTCCGGACGCTGTATCTCGCCCTGGACCAGCTCGACGCACGACAGCAGGGGCCGCCGGAAGCGATCCGACGGCCCCTGCTGTCGTACGGAGAGGCGCTCCGTGCCGTTGTTCTTCGGCGTGCTGTGCGCCCGGCGGCAGCATCGGCTTCAGGAGATGGGCACCGCCGGGCGACGTACAGGGTGTCATTCGGCCCTGGTACCGCCGTGGCCGGGGCCTGACCCGTTCCACCACAGGCAGGCACAGCCTTGCGTACGTTGCGCTGCCGCCAGGACGCTTACCGGGCCAGGCTTAGGTGTGCTCACGAGGGAACTCTGTCAGCCATCTGACCAGGGCTTCTGCCTGCGGAGGCAGCTGAGGGTGGTCACGGGAGACCTGTTCGATCTTGGCATGCAGTACGGGTACGAGGGCCTCGACGGTCCGCTGGATCTCTTCGAGGAGTTGCTGCTGGCGGTCCACCCCTTCGACGGGAGCTGCCAAGTCCTTCTTCAGCTTGGGTGCCACGCGGCGCAACGTCCCCTTCTGGCGTGTGTAGGCATCGGCGGCAGGACCTCCGCTGCGGGGGCCCGGAACACGGAGTTGAAGGGCCTGGCTGTAGCGCGTAGTCAGACCGAGCTGCCGAGCGGGCGGGAGCTTCCGGTAGTTGCCGTAGCGGCCGTCCTCTCCCGGGGATTGAAGTCCTTCGCGCTTGTTGCACCGATAGCAGAGGAGGCCTCGTACAAGCCCCGTCTCGTGATCGTGGTCGAGAACAAGGGCATCCGGAGCTGTCCTTCGGGTCCGTTGTCCGTTTCGGCCGCAGATGGCACACCTGGACTGCTGCCAGGTGAAAAGCATGTCCTCAGTGCTCGCCGGTAAGGGGTCTTGGTCCGCCGGGAGGGGCCAGAACCAGCAGGCGGGGGGCAAGTGAGGCAGCCACCGGTCAACGAGCCGGGCGGCTCCGGCTCGGAGTTCATCGACCGCAGCCAGCTCCTCCGAGGTGAGATGACGCGAGCATGCTGGGACTCCGTCCAACGTCCCGTTGCGGCAAGGGTAGTTACCCGAACCACGGCACCAGTTCCAGTACTTCCTGTCGATGATTCGCTGTGCCGCGAGAACGCGGGCGACCAGGAGCGGTGTCATGAGTGAGGCCAGGGCCGGGACTCGCGAGCGCGACGAAGGCGAACTGACCCTTGGGCGGGCTGGCTCAGGCAGCGGCAGCAGCGTCATTTCTGCACCGTAGAACCGGTTGCCGTGCCGGCGCAGTCCTTCCCGCAGCCGCGTATCCGGAGCCTGCTGAAGGGGAGCGGGGGCGGAGATTCGGCAACTCTCCATGATCCGGCGGTTGGCAAAAGGAATCCCACAAGACCCCTTGCACATTGTGCACGCCTCTGACACAGTCACACCTGTCGGTGCGCACAATGTGCACGACTGTCGGACCTCGCCCCCGTCCCGGTCAGGACCGCACCTCGGCCGGGCCACCACCGGAAGAGAGCCACCCTTGTCCGTACACATCACCCGACCCACCAGCACCAGCGCAGAAATCGCCTGGGAGCCCGGGGACGACCCCCAGGGGTTCCTGGTGCAGGCGATCGACCAGGACCGCCTTGCATGGGCCCTGGACGCGCTGGCGGACCCGGCGGGCGGCCTGCCCGAGACGCCCGACGCGGCCCTGACCGCCGCCCACCACACCACCGCCCTCGCCAAGGACCTCAAGCGCCGCGCCGCCGTCCAGGTCGTCAGGCTCCGCGACGACCACGGGCATTCCTGGCGGGCCATCGCCAAAGCCGTCCTCGGCGACGCCGACAAGCACCAGGCAGTGAGGCGCATGTACGACTCCGGCCACCGTCCCGCCGACGACTGACCATCACACCCACGAAGGGACCCGAAGCCATGTCCGAACAGACCCCAGAAGAAGTGATGGAGGCCCTGCGCGTGGCGGCTGAGGAACTGGAGGAGAACACCCGGCAGCAGGCCGAATCCATCGCCGAAGCCGCCCAGCGCGACGGCGGCTGCTGACCGTCTGTTCGAGCAGTTCAGCGGGGGCGGCCGTCCACTGCCAGGCGCACGGCCGCCCCGTACTCCCGAACTCCTCGCAGAGAAACAGGAGACCACTATCATGGCCGATCCCGGCCTTGCCGCAGTCTTCGCGGCCGTATTCGTTGCCCTGTACGTCGGCCACTCGGTCGGCAACCACTGGGTCCAGAGCTCGTGCCAGGCCGCCGACAAGGGACTGCCCGGCTGGCAGGGCCGCGCGGCCTGCGCCCGGCACGTCCTCGGGCTCACCGTCACCAAGGCCCTCGTCCTCGCCCCCGTCGTGCTGGTCCTGGACCTCGCCGTCGGCGCAGCCGGCCTCGCCGTCGGCTTCGGCGCGGACGCCCTCTCGCACTACTGGGCTGACCGGCGCACCACGCTCGCCCGCCTCGCCCGCCGCTGCGGGAAGGGCGAGTTCCTCTCCCTGGGCACCCCGGCGCATCCCGCCCACCCGGTCACCGCCACCGGTACGTACGCCCCGACCCTGGGCACCGGCGCCTATGCACTCGACCTTCTCTGCACCAACGTCGGCGCTAGACATCCGACCGAGCGTGGCACATCGGATCAGTGCCGGAATCGGGCGACTTCCCCCTCGATTCGAATCAGGAACTCCGTGATCGGGGCTCCGCTGCCCTCCGGAACGAGGGCCAGGTCTTGAGCGTAGATCGTCTCGTCTGCGGCCAAGGCAGCATCCTCGTCACCGCGGCGCCAGGCATCACGGGACGAGGCGAAGAGGGGAGCAAGCTCTTCCCACGCCGGACCTGGTTTAAATCGACAGTCAGACCAGAACATATCGCCGCTTTCAAGGGTCAATGTTCCGACCAGTCGCTCACCTTGTCTGAGCTGCCAACTCTGCTCCGTCATGTTCCCCTCCCGCGGTGCGACGGGCACTCTAGCGTGCCGCGACCTGAGACGAGTGGGAATGATCTTGAGGTGGCTGTCGGACTGCTTGGATCTCGTGTTCGTAGTCCTCTCTGTGGAGACAGCGCGCTTCTGGTCCACGCTGCTGATCATTCGGTTGTGGGCCGGCTGTGAGGGAACGAGGGGATGCCCAGGTTCACGGGGGGCAGCTGCTGCGACCGGTGGACTTGGGCCCGCTTGGAGCGCAGGAACGTCAGGGTCAGCTCGATGCCTTCGACCTCGCCCTTCCAGCCCTGGGCGATCGCATGCTGGCGGCGGGTGACCAGGTCGTCTTCCAGCTCGTCCAGCCGGGGCAGCATCGTCGGGTTGACCGAAAGCATGGGACATCTGATGCAGGCGTGCTCATGCGCGCACGGCGTTCCGTAAGGGCGTCCGCAGGAGCCCAGCTCGACCTTCCGCTTGTCGAAGTGCTCCTGGAATTCCGACCACTCCTCCGATGTGGGGTCCCGGTACTCCTCCTCCGGCCGGAGCTGGCGACGCTGGTCGAGGAACTGCTGGTAGTGCCGCACGATGTCGTCGTCGAAGACCGCGACGTAGCCACGAGTGGTCTGGATATTCAGGTGGCCGAGCAGGGCGGCACCGATGTGGATGGGCAGCCCGGAGTTGACCAGGTCCGTGGCGAAGATCCTTCGGAAGTCATGGGCGGAGAACGTCGTCCCGACGAACTCGGGGTGGGTCTTGGCCAGCTCGGTGCAGCATTTGCGCAGGCGGCGCCAGATGGTGGTGGTGCTCATCGCCTGTCGCTCCAGGCCGGTCTGGGTCTGGAAGAGGTAGGGCAGGGGCGGACACCACACCTTCTCGTGGACGTCGTACCGGCTTGCGATCGGCACCGTGCCGTAGGTGGCGCGGTGCCGGCGGATGACCTGGGCGATGACGTGGAACAGTTCGGCGGACATCGGGATCACCCGCTCGCGGTCCGTCTTGGAAGGAGTGACGACCAGGAGCGCGACGACCTCACCGTTGGGGCGCTGGTAGTTGCGGACGCTCAGGTGGGTCAGTTCGGTCAGCTCCTCGATCCGCAGACCGGCGTGCCGGAGCACTTCGACGACGGCCCAGTCCCAGAAGGCCGCGGTCTCGTCCCGGGTGACGGCGACCAGCTCGCCGGTGTCCCGGTTGACCGCCCGGACGGGGAAGGACTTCTCCGTCTTGGCCCGCTTGAGGTCGTACTCGCTGGCGGTGCGCTGCCACTGTGCGCCGGCGGCGGTGAACCGTTCACCGGGTTCGACGGCCTGGGCGGCGGCGAGGATCTCGCGCAGCCGCATCCACCGGTTGGTGACGTGGTCGACCAGCAGGGGAAGCAGGGGCTGGCGGACGCGGGTGCGTTCGGCCATCCGGGCGTTGATCTCGCGGCGGCGGACGTTGAACCAGCGCAGTTCGGCATCCCGGACGGGGCAGGGCGCCGATCACGCCGCCCAGCGCTCGGGTTCGGCGACCGCCCAGCTCTGCAAGTCCAGGTAGAAGGTGCGGACCTTGAGCAGCACGCCGTCCATGTCGAGCCGGGGCCGGCCGCCGGGCAGGACGGAGATGGTCTCCTTCCACTGCTGGTAGGTCTCCTCGCTCAGCCGCAGGTCGGCCTGGTCGGGGTTGACCTTCTCGACGTTGCTCCAGAATGTGCCGGGCAGGACCCGGGCCAGCTGCCGCAGCGAGGAGTGGTCCAGGTCGGCGGCGCGGCGGCGAAGGTAGTCCACCAGCAGGTTGCGCACGTTGGTGTTGCGCAGCTGCTGCCGGTCGACGAGCTCCTCGACGCTCTTCTGCCCGCCGACAAGGGCGGCCCGCAGCACGTGCGGCGCCGACGGCGGGAAGTGCCCCGACTCGTAGAGGATGTGCCAGGCCGCGATCGCCGCGTAGTTGTACTCCTGGCCGCGCTTGGTGGCCCCGCGGGTGAGCTGCTTGCGCCGCGACTCCAGCGAGTAGTGCAGCAGCACCTCCGGCGTCAGGTCGGCCAGGGAGATCCCGAACACAGTCAGGGCGCAGGCGACGTCGAACAGCGCGGTGCGCCGGGCCGCCGGGGTCGCGTCGGAGGCTTCGACCGCGGCGTGGAACTTGTCCAGCAGCGGGTCCTTCGCCACCAGGCGAAAGTCGAGGGCGTAGTTAGGGTAGGTGTGCCCGCGGAAGGCATCCAGGCTCGGACGGATCACCCGCAGACAGAACAGATGGCGGGTGCCCGAGATGAACAACTTGCGCAGCTTCTTGTCCTCGCCGCCCAGGTCACCGGGGTTCGTGCCGTACTCGTCCAGTCCTGCCGCCACCCATCGCTGCTGCCAGGTGGTGCCGGGGAACCGCGCCAGGTGTTCGAGGATCGTCACCGTGCTGAGGCGGCGCAGCCTGCGCCGCTCAAGGGCCTCGTCGTTCCAGGCCGTCACGGCCGCGTCGGCCACCTTGGCCAGCGAGGCCCGGGAGAGGTCACCGGCCGGCCGGGGCGGGTTCTCCGGCTCGGGCGGCGGCGCGGGCTGGATAACCTTGGTGTTCACTCGGTCCGCTGGCGCCTCCCGCAGGGGGTTGCGCTGGATGCGTCCGGTCGTCGGGCCCATCGCCCGTGCGTTGTAGCCAGCGGTACTACCGGGCACCGAACACCGCCTCGACGTTGGCAGGGTCATAGGTCTGCGACCAGCGGACTTCCTGCCGGGGGCGCTGGTAGTGCTCGGCGAGCTTGTCCATCAGGTCCTCCAGGCCGACCGCGGTGTAGCGGGCGGTGGTGCTGAGATGCGCGTGCCGCAGGATCGTCTGCACCTCCACCAGCGTCAGCGAGGGATCCCGCGCCATTCTGGTGGCCGCCGTGTGCCGGGTGTCGTGCAGCGTGTAGTTCGTGCCCAGCACGGCGTTCGCCCGTTGGATCACGCGGCGCATCGCCCAGTAGGTCAGCTGCCGGGGCTCGCCCCGGCGTGTTCGCCAGATCGGTCCGCCCGGCTCGGGCAGCCCGGCCTGGTCCAGGTAGGCCGCCGTGTAGGCGAACGCCTGCGGGGACGCGGGCACCGGGTCTCGCTGGCCGGTGCCCTTGGTGATCACCCACAAGCGTCCGGCCGACCAGTCGACGTCTTCCAGGCGCACCCCGAGCAGTTCGCTGGCGCGGCGCCGGAGCTGACATAGCAGGCCAGCAGGGCGCGGTCTCGGTCGCATCCCATCTGCGCGAAGAGTTCGTCCCACAGCCGGTCCGGGATCGCCCGGGGCTGACGGTCGGGCACCTTCGGCCGCAGGCGGGCCCGCCGGGCGTGCACCGGTGCTTCCAGCGGGGAGCGGTGAGCCAGCCGGGCTCTGCGGTCCCGGCTCTCCGGCACCGGGTTGATCAGTGGCCCGCGGCCGTAGTGCTGGTGGAAGGCGTAGAAGCCGTGCACCACGGTCAACGCGTGCGCGATCGTCCTGGGCGCGTACCCGTCGCGCAGCGTGGACTTGCCCGTCTTCGGATTGACCACGCCCGCGGGCATCGACTCCGGCAGCGAGCGGCGCCGCTGCGGATTCGGCGCCGTACGCAGCCAGCCCACCATCGCGGTCGTCTCCGCCTCGGTCGCCTGTTCCCAGCCGACATCCACCGCCCACAGCACCCGGAACCAGCGCAGCAGGTCGTACCCGTAGCTGCGGCCCGACAGCGCGCTCGCATCGCCGAGCGCCAGATCCCGCAGGTACCGGCTCACCGGCTCGATCTCCCGACCCGCCGCATCGACCACGAACCACGGGAGCGAAGGCCTCACCCCCTTCACCACTGCACCGACCGACGGCAGTCGGCCGCGGCCATCCATCAGGTCCCGATGTACGGAGGACATTCCATGAAACGAGGACATGCCGAGATCCTCGGCACCCACGAGCCGGAACACCAGCGGATCACCAACTTGGTGCAGTCAACAGACCAAAGCTGGCACACGCTCTGGCTCGGAATCGCCGCACTCGCCATCGCGGCCCTGTGACCCACCGACGACCGTCAACCACGCACCTCCCCGACCCTGCGAAAGGCCACATCATGCTTGAGCACGAGAAGCCCGCGGCGGAGCAGTTCGCCAACACAATGGAGCGCCTCTACGACTCGGCCCAGAAGGGACTCGGCACCCCCCTTGGGACCGAGATGATCCTGAAGGGCCTGGCGGAGAGGCTCACCCCCGAAGAGCGCAACGAAGGCGCGAACATCTTCGCGCGACGCATGCACGAGCAGGGCAGGGCCTGACCCGCGCGAGTGCAGTCCCGCACCCCACATTCGGGGGTGCGGGACTGCACTCGCGGCTCGTGCTGGGGCTACTTCCTGTTGATGGTGTCGCCGAGGCGCCGGACGGCCAGCTCACGTCCGGTTCGACGAGGGGGCTGCGTGGTGTGTGGCGGGGGCGACCATCGTTTCAGGGATGCGCGGTGACCCTGGGGGAGGCCGCACCGGCTTCCTCGGCAAGGTCGAGCCCCGCGTAGAGGCTGAGGACGAGCCGGGCCCGGCCCCGGGTGTAGCCGAATTCCCCCACCGGCGGTGCGGTGGCGTTCAGCTGGCGGTCGGCGTCGTCCGCGAGGGCGGCAAGCTGGCCCTGGACCCCGCGGTTGAGACGGGGATCCTCGCTGCGTTGCCGGACGTCGTCGCGGACGCAGCGGGCGTGTCCGGTGAGCAGCAGCGCGATCAGCTCCAGGTCCCGGGCGCTCAGCAGCACGTCGTCGCCCCAGCCCAGGACTCGCTGCGCCAGGGTCTCGTGGTGGGTGCGGGCCTGCGGGTCGAGCGGCAGTTCCGCGGCGAGGTGCCCGTCGGGGTCGTGGAGGATCTGGTGGGTCATGACGCTGGTGCCTTTCGGTGGGTGCTGTGGAGCTGGTGGAGGTGGGCGGCAAGTGTCTGCCCGTCAACGAGGCGTTCGTACCGGTCGGCCCGTGGTGCGCTGATCCAGTGAGCGCAGAAGGTGCCGTGCGGGGAGGCGGTGCGCACCGTGTCGGGGACCAGGAGAAGGTGGCCGGCCCCCAGGACCCGGACACCGTCGACGACGGGGGCGCCGTCGGCGCTGTGCGGGGAGACCATCACGTACGCGGTGTCGTGCCCGAGATCGCCGATCACCGGGTATCCGGCGCGGGGGCTGAGGCGCATGCCGGTGAGGACGTGGAGGCCGAACGCGAGCGGGGTGAGGGCCACGGCGTCCCACCATTCCCCGAGCGGTTCGAGAACCGAGCGGCCGCGCCCGCTGCGCCACGCGTCCCGCCGTTGACCGGTGGGAACGGCGCACGTGTGCCACGTAGGGGTGGACTGCCGGGACTTGGCCACACGGCGACCGTAGGAGCGCTATACCGGAAGCAGACCACACACATCGTGTGGGTTCGCACCTCCTGGTGGAGCCTTGTGATGGACCGTGTCCAGTTTGGCCGTCGCGTCGCGCACTGGCGCGGCCGCCGCCGGTTGTCCCAGGCGGAGTTCGCCGCGCTGATGCGCCGCTCGCGCAGGTGGGTGGAGGAGCTGGAGGGCGGCCGCCGCCAGGCCGACCCGCAGTTGTCCGTGGTGACCGAGGTCGCCCTGCGTCTGGGCATCACGGTGGACCGCCTCCTGTACGACCCGGTGGTGCTGTGCCCGGCCGAATCCGAGATCGACGCCGTACGGGCCGCTCTCCAGCGGCACGACGTGATCACCGGCCGGTGTGACGACTCCAGCACCGAGCCGGTCTCCGTCGCCGCCCTGCAGCGCAGCCTGAGCTTCGCCCGCACCGGCTTCCAGGCCGGGCACTTCGCGACGCTCGGAGCACAGATCCCCCACCTCCTCATCGACGCCACCCGGGCCGCCGAACGCCACCAGGGTGACGACCAGCTGGCCGCCTACCGGCTGCTGTCGCTGTCCCTGGAGCTCACCGAGGCCGCCGCCATCAAGTGGGGCGACAGCGAACTCGCCGTCGTGGCCGGCCACCGCGCGGTCGCGGCCGCCGAACGCTCCCAGGACCCGGTCATCATGGCCAGCGCCGCCCGCCACCTCGCGGACGCCATGACCGCCCACGGCCAGGCCGCGGCCGCCGTCCAGTTCGTCACGGCCGCCGCCCGCCGCCTCCAGGACGAGCTTGTCCAGCGGGGCCCGGAGGGGCTGAGCGTGCTGGGCATGCTGTTCCTCAAGGCGGCGATGGCGCAGGCCGCCGCGGCCGAGGCCGACGACATCAGCCCGGACGCTCTGGCCCGGGCGGTGCCCGTCTTCCTCGACGAGGCCGACGAGCACGCCGACCGTCTCGGCAGCGACCGCAACGAGCTGTGGACCTCCTTCGGTCCCACGAACTGCGGCCTCTACCGGGTCGCCGCCCACGTCCAGCTCTCCGAGGGCGCCGACGCACTCGCCGTCGCCGCCGGCCTGCCCGACGCCGCCCTCGGCGCGCTGCCCCGCGAGCGCCGCGCCCACCTGCTCACCGACCGGGCCATCGCGGAAAAGCAGGCCGGACAGCGCGAACAGGCCGTCGCCACCCTCCTTGAGGCCGAAGCGCTCTGCGAGGAAGAGGTCCTGTGCCGCCCCCGCACCCGGCAACTCGTCGAAGAACTGCGCCTCCTGGGCACCGGGAGCGCAGAGGGACGCTTGCGCGCGCTCGCTCAGCGCTGTGGACTGCCCGGATGACCAAGAAGACCTTGTACCTGATCTCCTGCGCCGCCCCGCCCGCCCAACGCCTCGACGTTCCCATCCGTGCTGCCCAGCAGGCGGGTTGGGACGTCTGCCTAATCCTCACCCCGGACGCGTACCGGTGGGCGAAGGAGGACTTCGAGGGCGGCATCGAGGCCCTGGAGCAGCGCACCGGCCACCCCGTCCGCCACCAGTACAAGCTCCCCTCTCAGCCCGATGTCCTGCCGCCCCCGGACGCGCTCCTCGTCGCGCCCCTGACCAGCAACACCGTCAACAAGTGGGCGGCAGGGACCTCGGACACGCTCGCTCTGGGGCTGCTCACCGAGGGCATCGGTCTCGGTCTGCCGATCGTCGCCCTGCCGCACTGGAACGCCGCGCAGAACCGGCACCCGGCGGTACCCCGCAGCGTGGAGACGCTGCGCACCGCCGGAGTGACCGTGCTGTTGGGCGAGGAGGGCTTCACTCCGCACGAGCCGCGGCAAGGTGACCTCGACGCCTACCCGTGGCAGGCCGCACTCGACGCCCTGCCCGCCTGAGCGCACCGCCGTACGGCGAAGTCGTTCCGCCCGCCTCTACGACGCGATCAGCCTCGGCGACACCATCAACAAGCAGTAGCCCAGCATGAGCCACGAGCGCAGTCCCGCACCCGCAGTACAGGGGTGCGGGACTGCACTCGTGCGGGCGGGCGCATTTGTGGGTGTGGTCAAGGGCGTTGGGCGCTCGGGTGGCGGGTGAGGGTGTATCCGATTTCGAAGGTGTCGGCGGACATGCGGGTGTCGTTGACTTCGAGGACGGTGCCGTCGGGGCTGGTGGTGGTGCGGGTGATGCGCAGGAGCGGGACGCCTTTGGGCAGGTGGAGTTGCTCGCATTCGGTGGGGGTGGGCATGCGGGCGCTGACGGCTTCCTCCCAGGACAGGGGGGTGTGGCCCATGCTTTCGAGGAGGTCGTAGATGCCGCCGGGGCCGGTGTCCTTGTGCGCGAGCCGGGTGCCGCGGGCGAGGGAGGCGGGCAGGTAGCTGGTGGCGAGCTGGAGGGGGGTCTGGGTGGCGGGGTCGCCCATGAGGCGGTCGCGTACGAGGACGTCCTGCCGTGCGTCGTCGGCCAGTTGGAGAAGGGCGGCGATGTCGTGGGGTGCGGGTGCCCAGGTGATGGTGGGGGGTTCGAGGGCGGTCCAGGGCTGGGCGGCGGCGTCGAAAAAGTAGCCGCGTGCGTCGCGGTGGACCTGGCGGCCGCGGGTGAGGCGTCGGCGGACCGGTCGGGCGCGGACGACGGTTCCGCGGCGGCGGATGATGTCGACCAGGCCCTCCGCTTCGAGCTGGGCGAGGGCTTCGCGGGCGGTCTGCTTGGCGACGCCGTACTGCTGGGCGAGGTCGGTGATTTTCGGCAGGGTGCTGCCGGCGGGATAGGTCCCGTTCCCGATGGCGGCACGCAGGTCGGCGGCCATCTGCTGGTACGCGGGGCTGCTCATGGGTACCTCCTGTTTCCGGCAGATTCGGACAACCACATCCGATAGTCCTAGCCCTATTGACGGCTTATCAGGTGCCGCCGAAGATAGTCCTAGTTCTAATGCACTGTCAGGGGTGCGGTCCATCCCGCAACCGGACGGATGCGCCACCCACTCGGTGCGCTCGCGGCCCGATGCCCGTGAGACCGCGACCGCCCCGCACTCTTCCTCATCCTCATCAGCCTCTGCCGAGGTGACGCATGCTTCTCACCGTCGTACGCCATGCCGAGTCGATCGAGAACGCGACCAAGCACACCGGCTTCTACCGGGACCCGCGCCCGTGGGCCAGCCCGGCCGCGCACGCCCTGTCCCGCGACCTCGTCGGCCTCACCCCGCGCGGCTTTCTCCAGTGCCAGTGGCTGGGCGCCGCGCTCCACGACCTCGCCGGCCCTGCCCCGTTCGTGTACTGCTCGCAGTACCGGCGGGCCCTGGACACCGCGGAGTCGGCGCTGCCCGGCCACCGCGTCGAGGTCACCGCCCTGCTGAACGAGCAGCACTACGGCGACGCCACGTACATGACCAAGCGGGAGCTGTTCGCGACCTGGCCCGCGTGCGAGGCCGACCGGCAGACCGCCAAGCACCTGTGGACGCCTCCCGGTGAGGGCGGCGAGTCCCTGGCCGTCGGCGTGCTGGCCCGGTCCCGGGCCTTCGTCGACAGCCTCGCCGAAGGGCGGGCGCAGTCCGTGGTGGCCCTGACGCACCACACGGCGATCCTGGCGCTGCGCAGTGTGCTGGAGTACCGGCCCGTGACCGAGCTGGTCGCAGAAGCCCGGATCCGCAAGACCCCCAACGCGGGGGTCCTGGTCTACGAGCGGCGGGCCGGACGCTTCCGCCAGGTCGACGCTGCCGAGCCGGGCGATGCCGAGGGGAGCCCGCGGTGAACCGCGCGACCTCCGAGGTCCTCTACGTCAACGGCCCCGTGCAGAACGGCGACTTCACCCTCGCCGAGCGGCCGGGCAAGGCCACCGGTATCCGGCTGGCCGAGGCGCTGAACGCGCTGCTCGGCGTGGCGCCGGTGCCGCACCTGTGGAACACCGTCACCCTCCACGGAGACGTACGCCACCGCCGCGCAGCCGACCGGGGCATGCTCGGCCGGACGCAGCGCGAGGCGCAGGCGGTGGCGGCGAAGTACGCGCCCGGGCCCGCCCCGGCGGGCGGACTGCGCACCGACGCCGACCCCCAGGTCGCCTCCCTGGCCCTGAAGATGACCCGGGCCCTCCTGGACGACGGGACGCTGGCCGTGAGGGACATGCCGGTCCGGCTGTGTGCCCGCTGCGGACACCTGGCCGGCCCCGGCACGACGGGCGACTGCCGTGCCTGCGGGTACACCGTCGCCCGGACAGCACGGCGGCCGCTGCTGGTCTGCGACCGCACCACCCACCCCGCGGTGCTCGACCGCGACGACGTCCACGCCACCGGCGCCCGCACCCCCGCGCACCTGCTGCACATCGCCCGCAACGTCCCCGAGGTCCTGGTGCTCTCCCGGACCCGGGACCACGGCGTTTCCTTGGAGGAGCTGGGGCTGGAGGGGATGGTGCTGGACCCGCGGGCCGGGCTGCACGTCGCGGTGCTCGCGGCCGCCGCCGAACGCGGTGCGGTGCGGCCGGTGATGACGGTGACCGAGACCGCCGCCGCCCACGTGGCCGCCTACGGCGCCCCGTTCCGCCAGTTCGGTGCGATGCGTCTGCGGTACGCCCTGCACGGCAAGGTCGACTATGGGGCGGCGGCGGGCGGCCGGCTGTACGAGGTGCACCAAGCCCAGGCGCTCCGGGAGGTGTTCACCGGCTGGTACCTGCCGCTGTGCGCCGCCCGGGAGCGCAGCGGCGTGAGCGCCGCCCGCCTGCCCGCCCTGCTCAAGTTCCTGCGCCGCGCCCACCTCGCCCGGCCGCCCGCACCCCAGAGTGATCTCCTGACGGAACTCCGGCACCGTGTGGCGGCAGGTGATATGCGCTGGGTGATGGATGCCCGGATGCTGGCCTGCGCCCTCGCCAGCCGGGAGAACCCCAGGGCTGCGGCCTTCGAGAAGGGAGCGTTCTGATGGAGAGCTTCGCGTGGCAACTGGTCAAGCGGCGCACCGCCGATGCCCAGGGGGCGGTGTTCGTCTCCGCCGACGGCACCCGCTACCGGCGCACCGGCGGCACCGGCCTGCGGGCCGAGGCGGCGTTCCAGCAGCAGGCCGCCACTCTGGGATACCCGGTGCCGCACGTTCTGGCGCAGGGGGAGCTGGACGACGGCACATTCTTCGTGGACGAGGAGTCCCTCGGCCTCCAGTCGCTGCACGAGCGGGCGCTGGCCCTGCTGGACGGCGGACAGGTCCTGGCCGACCAAGTGGTCGATGAGCTCGGCGAGGTCTCCGCCCGGCTGCTGTCCGCGCAAGCCCACCACCCGGCCCCCGGCGGCCGCTCCGCGCTGGGGGAGTGGGTGGAGCAGGCGGGCTTCACCTCCAACGTCTTCACCGAGAACCCCGACCTCGACACCCCGCGCACCCGCGCCGCTCTCGCCCGGGCCACCCGCGAGCTGGCCGGGGTACCCATGGTGTGGGGGCACCTCGACTACGGGCTGCCCAACGTCCTGCCCGCCGGGGTCATCGACTGGCAGCACCACGGGGTGGTGCCGCTGGGGTACGACGTCGCCCTGGCCCTGGAGGTCATCCCGTTCAAGGGCGGCACCAAGGGCTACACCGCGACCGCAGTCCAGCGCCGGCGGTACCTGGCCGTGCTGGACGCCGCAGCCCAGGCGGCCGGAAGCCCGTCGGTGAGCCCGTACTTGGGCGCCTTTCTGCTCGTCAAGAGCCTGTTCTTCCTCGCGTTGATGCGCCCCGCCGACCCGGCCCGGGCCGACAAGCACCAGAAGTGGCAGTACCGGCGCCACCTCGCCCTGAAGGGAATCGAGCAGTATGAACGCACCGGCACCGTCGACACCGCCCTCTTCCCCACCCTGGACGACTTCGCCGCTGGGCAGGGCGATGCCGGCCGTCCGTGACCGGGATTACCTCCTGGACCGTGCCGGCGTCGTCTTCAAGGTGATCGGCGACGTGCACCCCGCCACGCACTGGCTGGGGTACGTGAAGTACTACCCCGACCCGCGCGGCGACCGGACCCTGTTCGACACCACCTACCGCCAGAACACGGTCGTCTCCAAGGCGTTCGGGATCCTGGCCGACCGGCCCGAGTGCTACGTCTACGCGCCCGCGATCGGCTGCGTGATCACCGGAGTGCCCCGCGAGGACGTCGTACGCCACTACTCGTGCCGTCACGCCCTCACCACCCTGCACGAGACGCCCGCCCTGCTGGACGGCTCCGCAGTCAGCAAGGACCTGCTCGCCATCATCAACTGGATCATCGACCGGAAAGCCGACGACGTCCTCGGTGTCACCGGCTCCTTCCTCGTCGGCGTCGCGGGCGCCCGCTCGGACATCGACCTGGTCTGCTACGGCCCGCGCGGCTACGAAACGGCCAGGCGCCTCTTCACGGAGCGGTCGCTGATCCGCCCGTACGAAGGGGAGGACCTGACCCGCCTGTACCTGCGCCGCGCCAAGTACATGGCCGGATCGTCCTTCGACATCCTGCTGCGCCAGGAGGCCCGCAAACTCCAAGGGCTCACCGCCGGGGCCGGGGCGCACATCAACTGCGAGCCGCTGCGCGCCGACGGTGACCGCGCCTTCCACAACGTGATCGCCCAGGAGGTCGGGCAGATCAGCGTGCTTGCCCGGATCACCGACCACCGGCAGGGGCTGACGACGCCGGCGCTGTACGGCATCGAGGTCGACACCGTCATCGCCTCCACCATCGACGAACCCGAAGTGTTCGCCCGCCGCATCACCCACCTGCGCAGCTACCTCGGTGCCTACACCGGCGCGTTCCGCCAGGGCGACACCGTCCACCTGTCCGGACGCCTCGTCCACATCCAGGACGCCACCGGCACCGGCGGCTTCGGCATCGAGCTCACCCCGTGGAGCGCGACCGAGAGCTACCTCGCCACTCTCGCCCGCTGACCCGCAGTCCTGCGCGGCCACGGCCGTGGGAGGCTCTGGAACTCGGCCGGCCAGACCCTACTGCGGCTGCTATCTGATCAGGCCGAGTACTTCGGCAGTGGTGCGCACGTCGCCGAACGACCGGTAGATCGTGTGGAGGGCAGCATTGTGGTCCAGGTCGCGGCGGGCCGCGTTCGCGTCGGCGATCATCAGGACGCGCAAGCCGCTGGTGGCCGCGTCGCGGGCTGAGGATTCGCAGCACACATTGGTCAGCGTTCCGGTGATCAGGACGGAGTTGATGCCGTGCTCGGCCAGGCGTTCGGGGAGCGGAGAGCGGCCGGGGAAGAAGGCGCTGTAGGCCGACTTCTCCACCACCAGGTCCTGGGGGTGGGCGTCGAGGGCCGGCCACAGCCGTGAGCGGGGCGGGCCGGTGCCGCCGGAGGCTGTGAAGACCGCACAGACCGCCGGGCCGTAGAACTCGCTGCTCGTCCGTCCCAGCGGGGGCGCGTGCGCGGGCACGACCCAGGCGACCAGGCCACCGGCGGAACGCAAGGCCGTGGCAAGGAGGTTGATGTGCGGGACGATACCGCGGACGTAGGCGTTGTTGTCGGCGAAGAACGGCACCATGTCGACCACGACCAGCGCAGTACGCACCGGATCGAGGGTTTCGTACGCGTGCCGCCTGCCGCGCCTGCTCTCGTGACGCTCGTACTCGCGGGGATCGATCCACCAGCGGTGAAGTTCGGAATCGGTCAGCACCCCTGCAGTCCTACCCGCGCTTCGTGCTGAACTGGGCAATTCGTTTGGTGAACGCCCGCAGGTTGGCGGGGGCGGTCCCGCACCCTACGGAAGGAGGTGCGGAAGCGCTCTGGCTCTTACAGCGGACGGAGGGGAGTCCGTCCGGACCGCGGCTATGGGCGATCGCTCGGGGAGACGGCATCCAGGACGTACTGCCGGTAGGACTCAACCAGCCGTCGGGCGTCCTGTTCATACAGCGGTTTCTTCCTGGCCAGCGCGTCGATGAGTTCCTGCCCGGGGTCCTTCGTGGGGTTGATCAGGCCGTGGGCCGCCAGACGCTCCAGGCCCTTGACGCTGATGCTCTGGCAGTCCTCGATGGCGGAGAGCGACGCCCGGCCGACCGTGTCGCCGGTGGTGTAGCCGTTGCGGATGAGGCTTCCGGCTATCTGGTGGCCGAGCGCGTCGTGCCCGATGCGGTCCCGCAGCTCGGGCGAGTTCTCCGCGCAGCGGTGCTCCTTCTTGCGGCAGTTGAGGTCGCCCGCAGGGCGGGTTGGCCATCTACGTGCGCCATATCGCCGTGCGGGAGCAGGTCCTAGCATCAGAGGCATGGTCGACTACGAGACGGCGTTTGCTTCACTGGACGGCATCGCCCTGTCCGGCACGCTATCTCCTGCCACCGTCCCCGTTGATGGGTGCGCGGTCCTGGTCCACGGGTCCGGGGTCACCCGCGAGGAAGGCGGCTTTTTTGCGCGTCTGGCGGCCGGTCTCGCCGAGGCAGGGATCACCAGCCTCCGATTTGACCTGCGCGCGCATGGGGCGAGCGGCGGCCGTGAGTCCGAGCTCACAATCGCGGGTGTCACCAACGACGTACGCGCCGCTGGTGACGATCTGTGTGCCGAGACCGGTCGCACGGGTCCGGTGCACGTGATCGCCGCGTCGTTCTCCGGTGGGGCCGTGTGCCTGCACGCCGCGCACCGCCCCCAGGACGTCGACCGCCTGGTGCTGCTGAACCCGAGGCTGGACTACCGCGAGCGGTATGTCACTTCCCGCCCCGGCTGGACAGGCGACTACCTGTCGAAGGAGGCCGCTGCCCACCTGGACGAGCACGGGTTCACCGAGCGGTCCCCGTTCGAGCTGAACCGGGCCCTGCTGAACGAGGTGTTCTACCTCGACACCAAGGCGATCCTCAGTGCCGTACGGGCACCGGTGCTGATCGTGCACGGTACCGGCGACACGTTCGTGCCCATCGAGTCCTCCCGCACGCACAAGCCGATGTTCGGCGGGCCCGTTGAACTGGTCGAACTGGACGGTGCGCAGCACGGCTTCGCCGTCCACGACGACCCCAAGTACCTGCACCCGCAGTCACAGGCGTGGCAGGCCGACGTCATCGAACGTGTCAGCACGTTCCTGACCGCCTAAACCGCCGTCAGCGCGGTGAGCTGGTCGTGCAGTTCCCTGACGGCCGGGCGACCGACGAATCCGCCAGGCTTCCGGCTGCCGCGTTCGCGGAGGTCACACTCCGCCCCCTCGCCCGCCTTGGGGGTGTATGGCATCTGATACCCACGGCCCTTCCGGCGCTACCTCACCTACCGGGTACTCCATCTGGGGGAGATCACTATTTGCTGACGATGCCGGGTACCGGCCGCCAACGGCGAGCGGGGGCGGCAACGGCCGTGAGACCGTGACGGACGGTCAGGATCAGGAGCGGATGCCGCGGAAGGCGAAGGAGACACCAGCGCCCGTGCGTACGGACAAGGCAGCGAAGTCCATCGTGCTCAGCCGGGCGCACCGGGTACTGATCGGTGTGGTGGTCGCCGGTGCGGTGATCATCGCGGGGATCGGCTTTGCCGGTTCGTACGCGGCGGTGCGCGAGCTCGCCGTCGAGAAGGGCTTCGGCACCTTCGCGCTCGTCTTCCCGATCGGCATCGACGCGGGCATCTGCGTCCTGCTCGCCCTGGACCTCTTGCTGACCTGGATGCGGATTCCGTTCCCGCTCCTGCGGCAGACCGCCTGGCTGCTCACCGCGGCGACGATCGCTTTCAATGGCGCCGCCTCCTGGCCCGACCCGCTCGGCGTCGGCATGCACGCCGTGATCCCCGTTCTGTTCGTGGTCTCCGTGGAGGCGGCCCGGCACGCGGTGGGCCGGATCGCGGACATCACCGCCGACAAGCACATGGACGGCGTGCGCCTCACCCGGTGGCTGCTCTCGCCGCTTCCCACGTTCCGCCTGTGGCGCCGCATGAAGCTGTGGGAACTGCGCAGCTACGAGCAGGTCATCAAGGTGGAGCAGGACCGGCTGATCTACCAGGCCCGCCTCCAGGCCCGCTTCGGGCGCTCGTGGAAGCGCAGGGCGCCGGTGGAGTCGCTGATGCCGCTGCGGCTAGCGAAGTACGGGGTGCCGCTGTCGGACACGGGTCCGGCGGGGCTGGCGGCCGCGGGGATCGAGCCGGCGCTGCTGCCCTCGGTCCCGGAGGCCGCTTCGGAGGCAGGATCGACACCGGCCTCTGTGCTCCTGGCTGCCCGCACGCCCCGTACGGCGGCCAACGACCAGGGCTCGATAGCCGAGGCTGCGGCCGGACCCCGAATCCGTCTGGAGAAGGACGAGCCGGAGGCACCGGGCAACCCGGATCTCGCGGCGCTCACCGCGGCTCCGGACGTTGCTGCTCGCGTCCCTGAACAGCATTCCCCGCTGCACCTCCAGCCGCAGAGCCCAGAGCAGGGCCACCCGAGCCCCTGGTTCGCGGCACCGGCCCCCGTCCAGCAGGATCAGCGCACAGACCAGCACGCCCCCGCGCGGGCCGAGCCCGTGACGGTGCCCCCCGACTCCGGCTCCGGCCGCAGCCGCCCGCTTGGAGGGCACGGCTTCGAGGTTGGTTTGGACGGCGCAGGGAACGGGCCGGGCGCGGACACGGGCTTCGTCCTGGACGACGACACGTACTACGCGGCCTTCCGTGAGTGCGCGATCGAGAACGGGGCGTTCCCCACGCCGCTCCAGTTCGGGGCGTTCCTGGAAGCCCTGTACGGGCAAGTGCCCCCGTTGGCCCAACTGGAGGTGTACACGCAGCAGTACCAGGAGCAGTTCCGGCCGGAGTTGGAGCGTGCCGGGGCGGTGGCGGATCGCACAGGGGTCAGCAATCGGGTCAGTGTGCAGATGCGCCTCACGGCACCGCACGAGGAGCCCGAACCTGCGGCATCCCCCGAGAACCTGACGCTCTTCGCATCCGGCGAGCCTTCCCCATCCGCTGACTCACCCTCCGGTGGCGCTTCCGGGCTCAGTGGGGTGGAGTTGGTGGAATTCCACTACCGGGCCCTCCCTCCGGAGGAGCAGCGACTCTCGGCGAACGCTCTGGCCCCGCGGCTCTCGGAACTCTCGCGCTACGCAGAGGGCACCACGCGCAAGTACCTCGGGGTGATCAAGAAGGCCGACAAGGAACGTGCTTCCGGCGCGTCCTGACGTTCCAGTCCGCATGTTCCAACCTGCACGGCCGGCGGTCGCGCGGCCAGCTGGAATTCCAGCCGTTGTCGGCCCGTGCTCCGTGCAGCACGTTGGAATTCCAACTCTGGAACGCCGTTGGAACCGGCCTGCGGTCCACCCGGTGCCGTGTTCCACCTGGCGAACCGCAGATCCCGCGTACGCCCTCATCAACTGCCCGGGGCCGGTCCCGCGTTGCGGCCGCCATCGGCCTCATTCTTGGTCCCTGGGTTCGCGGTTCCCTCCTTCCCTTTGGGGAGCATGACTGTGACCTGCTGTTTTCCAACTTGGTTAGCGTTTTGGTCAGCATGCGGGTCAGTGTTTCGGTCAGCGCTCGCAGGGGGTGTCCGCCCCGGCGTGCCGCCTTGTAGCAGACGTCCTGCGGGTACCGGGCTGCGTGCGGGCCCGCCGCACCAAGGCCGGGGCTGGGGCGGGTTGGAATTCCAGCACGCCCCGACCGCTCAGCCGAACTGGCCTCAGCCGGGAGCCGGGGGCGGCGGCGGGACTGGTGGCTGTTCCAACGGGGCGAATGGGAATCCGGCGCGGCCAGCCCGGCTGGCCGAGCCGGTTGCGGCCGGGGAGAGCGCCAACACGGAAGGCCGGGGAGCGGGGTGGAGCCGGGCGAAACGTTCGCCCCCTGGCGTCCCGCCGGCTCCGCCGATGTCTTGCGGGGGTCAGTGGTGACTGGGCTGGAGCTGTTGGAGGAGTTCGACAGTTTCCTCTTCCATCGCGCAGCCGAGTTCGAGCAGGAACGCCTCCAGCGCCTGTACGGCGTTTTCCAGTTCGCGGTGCTGGCCGAGCAGGGCGAGGGCGCGGAAGCGGCACCGCCACAGCACCTCGACCTCGCGGGCGATGTCCAGACCTCGAGTCGCCGCCCACAGCGCGCTGCGTCCGTCACCAGCGGCCAGGTGGCGTTCGGCGAGGTCCTGCGCGACATGCACGATCTTCTTGATCATTTCTTCGGTGAGTGCTGCGGCCCACTGGTAGCGGCGCGGCGGCACACCGGAGAAGGGGCGGCCGCGCACGAGGCACAGGGCCTGGTGCAGGAGTCGGGTTCCGTGCGGGCCGGGGTCCTGGTGGCCGTGGCCGGCGTGCTGCTGGAAGAGGTCCCAGTCACATGCCACACCGGTGAGCCGCAGGAGCCGGTCGGGCTGGTGGTTGAGATGCGGCAGGTAGGGGTCGCCTTCGGGACTGGTGCCGAGCCAGCGGCGGACATCGGTCGTACGGGAGTTGCGGGTGTCGCGGCTCATCTGGCCGCCGCCGGGGGCGAGGAGTTCATTGATCTGGTGGCGGTCGGCCCCCGGGTGCAGGGCCAGCCAGACGGCGAACTCCAGGGCTGTGGTGCGGCGGCCGGTGGGGATGGAGCCCTGGGCGCCGTCCAGGGCCACCTGTCCAAGGACCTGGACATACGGCCCGTCAGGAACCTCCGGTACCTCATCAGACAGCACCGTCGTTCCCAACGGAGAGAAGGGGGCGGCGGGTTGGCCGGCGGGGATACGGGCGCTGACCCGTGACACGGGGACCAGCGAAGGAATCACGATCTCTGACGGGCTGGCCGCCGCAGCCGGGGACGCGCCGGGCAAAGGGGCCGTGCCCGTGGCCGGCGGGGGAGCGGGAGCCGGTGTCTCTTCTGCTGATCCGGGCACGGGCTTGGTCGGTGCGGGGAGCGAAGGCGCCGGGCCGGAGACGGGCGTCGTCCCGCCGATGGGTTCGCCGTCGGGGTCATCGTCGAGGTCAGCGAGGGCTGCCAGCGGACTACTGCTTGCCGGGAGAGGAAGGCGGGTAGGCCCCGCAGGTTCCGAGGGCCCGCCGGACGAAGGCGCTGCGGACCCGGGCGGTGCGGTCACCCCGGCGTCCCGCGGTGCAGGGGCGGGGGCGGAGGTTGCAGGCGCGGCGTGATCGTCCTCGTCGCCGAGGCTGGAGACGAGGACGAGGTCGATGACGTCGGCGTACTCCTCGTCCGAGCACGCCGACAGCACGCAGCGCACGTCGGTGCCCGGCACCGTCACCTCGGCGGCGTCGGTGTCCACTACCCACCCCTCGTCGTCCTCGGCGGGCACTGCACCGGTACTGGTGAGGACCGCCAGCGCCGTGCCCGGCTCGACGCCCACCACCTGGCGCAGAGCGTCACGGTCTTCGGCGCCGGGGCAGGTGTCGAGATCGGTGAGCAGCACCATCGGCCAGAGCTCCCCGACCTCGCCATCCAGGCGTGCGGCAGCCAGCCCGCCGAGCGCGCAGCCTTCCAGGACCTGCTGCTGTTCGGCCTGATGGGCCGCCAGTGCCCGTACGGCGCCCGGCAGGTCTCCGTGGGCCAGGACCCGCTCAGGGTCCAGCATGGTCAGCCCGGGTGCGGTGTCCTCCCCGGCGACGGCCAGCTCGAGCTGGCCGCCGAGCGGCGATAGCGCGAGCGCGATGGCCAGGGTGCGCAGGATCTGCTGGCGCATTCCGCCGACCAGGTGCAGCACCCCGATGCGTTCCAGGTCGACCAGGACGATCCCGCCCTGCGTGTCGTCACCCAGCGGCACCAGCGCCGGATACGGCGGGTCGATTTCCCGCAGCTCGTCCTCGTCGAGGAGCTGCTCGCTGTCGATCGGGCACCACCACTGGAGCCCCTCCTCGTCGAGCGCCGTGAACGGGGCGGCTGGCTCGGCTGGCTCTTCCAGGTAGAGCAGGGCGCCCTGCTCCCCGAGCCGGACGGCTGCCAGCGCGGGCAGCACCCGCTCCTGCTCGGCGAGATGGGTACCGAGGGTGCGCACCATCGCGTCCAGCAACTGGAGTTCGTACGACGCGTCCACGCTGCGCAGCAGCACCTCGGTGGCGGCGGGCCGCCCCTGCGGCATGACGATCTTCCGGCCGCGCCGCAGCTTGCGGCGCTGGAGCAGGCGGCGGGAGGCGAGCGTGCCCACGAGCGCGGCCGCCACGGCCCCGCTCGCGGCCAGCCCGATCGCCGCGACCGTCTGCCCGGTCTCCGAGCCGGTCTGCTCCGACGGCGCTCCTGCGGAACTGGCTGACGGCGTCGGCGTACCCGCCTGCTGCGGCGGGCGGGTCTGCTCCGGGGAGTCCGACTTCTGGGGCGGGACCGGTGATGCCGGCGTAGCGGTGGGCGGCGGGGTCTTCGGCGTTGCTGCCCGGTCGCGTTCCTGCTGCCGGTCCGCACCCCCAGTGCCCTTCCCCTGGTCCGTCCCGGACGTGGGCCCGCCGGAGGCCGAAGGCGCGGGCGGAGCCGGTGCGGGGTCCGTCGGCTGCGTCGGCTTCGGCGTCGGCTTCTTCTCCGCCTCGGGAGAGACCGGGGGGACTGCGGTCGCTCCCGCGGGGAGGTCGATCTGCTGCCCGGGGTAGATCAGGTCCGGGTTTTCGAAGTGGTGCCCGTACGGCTGCTTCTCGCCCTTGTTGGCTTCGTACAGCTCGGGCCACCGGTCGGCGTCACCGAGCCGTTCGTGGGCGATCTTCGCGAGGTGGTCGCCCGGCTGGACGACGTACGCCTCCCCTGCCCGGCCGTTGTCCGCCTGCGGGGCGCGGGCCGGCGCGGGGGTGCGGGAGGTGCCCGCAGCACTCTGGGGGGCGCTCACCGTGGTGGTGGACGCCTGGGCGGGCGGGGAGGACGGTGCGTCGGTGCGGGCGTCGGCGGGCAGGGCGATGACGGTGCCCTGGGGTACGTAGGCGTCACCGGCGGCGAGTGCGGGCACCTCGGGGTTGAGGGCGGCGAGGTCCTTCCAGCGCTGCCCGTTGCCGAGGAAGCGTTCGGCCAGGTCCCAGGGTGATTCGGTGGGCGAGGTGACCGTGTGCCGGAGCGTGGCGGTGGCCCGTGTCACCGAGGCGGCGGGAGCAGCGGCTGTTTCGGCGGTGTCGTGGTTCAGGGACTGGGTGACGGCGGCGGCCGGTGTGGCGGTCGCGGCGGAGGCGGCGGTGGGGGCCAGCACCAGGATCGCGCCGACGAGGAAGCCGGCCAGGGACTGCATGCCGCCCAGTCCCTTGATCCGGGGCGTGGAGCGGCGGCGTACGACCGCGACGATCTCGACCAGGACGGAGAGGGCGAACAGTGCCCAGGCCGCCCAGCCGATCAGGGTGAGCACGACGAGGAAGAGGGTGCCGTCGTCCTGGCGGACCAGCATCTGCCATCCGCCGGTGAGTTCGGTGGGCTGGTGGCCCACCGCGAGCAGCACGTAGGGGACGCCGCCCACCAGGGCTGCCAGCACGGCGAGCCCGCAGACGGCGCGCAGGGAAGCGGTCAGGGCGCGCAGGGGCCTGGGGGTGCGGGGGGCCATGGCGGCTCATCCTCCAGCTTGGGTCTGCAGGTGGGCGTCGGCGGTGCCGGTCACGTTGATGGTGGCGAGGCCGACCAGGGCGCCGAAGACGGTGGTGTAGGTGTCGTGCACGGTGACGGTGAGGGTCTGTCCGCCGTCGTTGACGGTGACGTCGCCCTGGAGGTTCGCCGCGGCGAGGTAGTCGCGTGCGGCACCGGCTGCGGCGTCGGGGTCGACGGTGATCGCGGTGCCCTGGACCGCTTGGGCCGGGTCGAGTTGCTGGCCGGCGGCGCGGGCGGCTTCCTGTGCCAGGGACGTGGCCCGGTTGCCTGCGTTCAGGGCCCCGCCCCCGTCCACGAGCAGGCCCATGACCGTCAGGACGCCGATGGTGGCCACGGCGAAGAACAGCGACATCGACCCGCGGTCCCCGGTTCGCCGACGTCCGGCCCGCAGACCGTGGTGCGGCCCGGGCCTCAGGACTTCTCTGGTCATGGTTTGGGCCTTCCGCGGAAGGTGTCGAGGGGGCTGGTCCAAGTCGCGGTCAACGTCTTGGAGCCGGGCAGCCCGGGCAGTCCGATGTCGGCGAGAGCGGCGGTGCACGCGACGGTCGCGGTGACCTGGGCATCCTGGCCGAGGTCAGCGGCATAGCCCGCCGTGTCCACCTCGATGCTGCTGGCGGTGCAGGTGATGCCCTCGCCCTGCAGACTGCGGGTCACCGCCGTCTGCGCCGCGGCCTGTGCGGTGGCGGCGTCGTACTCCAGTGAGGCGGCCCGGGCGGCGGCGCGGGCGGCGCCGTCGACAGCGCCGTCGGCGTCCACGATCCGCCCGAACGCGATCATCAGGCCGAGCACGGCGATCAGTACCGGTGCCAGGACGGCCGTCTCCAGCGCCATGCTGCCCCGGTCACGGGTGCCCGCGGGTGTGCGCATCATGGCTGGGTCCACCTCTCGACTGGGCCCTGCGCGTGCTGGACGACGGACAGCTCCAGGCCGGGGACGAGGGTGGCCACGGTGCCGGTGACGGTGATGCGCACCTGCTCGGCCGTACTGCCGTCGGCGGTCACCTGAGCGCCGCGTACCGAGTCTCCGAAGCGGGCCAGGAACTGCTGGGCCTGAGCGGTCCCGTCGCCGGCCGTGGCGCCGAACTGCCGTCCGCTTTCGACGCCTTGCCGGGCGGCGGACTGGGCGACCTTGCGGGCGTGGTGGTAGAGGCCGACCTGGATGGCGGTGAAGACGAGCATGAGCACCACCACGGCCAGGATCGCGAACTCCACACTGGCCACCCCCCGGTCCTGCACTCGGCGGTCCTTTCGCCGTATGCCGGACAGGTGCCGCTTCCTGAGGTGCGGGCGCACCGCTCTCCCTTCTTGATCTTTGGGCCGGAGGGGTTGTTCAGCCGCCCTGGATGATGCCGATCTTCTCCAGGAGTTTGGTGCGGATCGCGACGACGACGGCGCCCGCGCCCAGCAGGAGGGCGCCGGCGATGACGGCGATCTCGGTGGAGGTTGCCCCCCTGTCCCCGGCGGTGCGCAGCTGCGTCCAGCGGGCGCGGAGCAGCAGGGTCAGCGTCTGAAGGTCCATCACAGGGTTCTCCTTGGAAAGGGGTGGGTCAGCTGGCGAGGATGGTGTTGACGACGGGGATCATGACGAAGGCGAGCATGAGGATGACGCCGAAGGTCACCGGCAGCACCATCGTTTCGCTGGCCGCGTTGGCCTCGGCCTTGGTGTCGGACAGCAGCGCCTTGCGGAGCTGGCGGGCCTGGGCCTGCAGGGTGGTGTAGACGGCGGCGCCATCCCCGGCCAGCGCCAGGGTGTCGGCGGGCCGGGTCAGTTCGGGGATGTCGAGTTCCTCGCCGAGCTGGCGCAGGGCGTCCCAGGGCGTCATGCCGGAAAGCTCGGCCTGGTCGAAGACCTGCCGCATCCTCACGAAGATCCACCCGTCGCCGACCTCGGCGGTGCGGGTCAACGCCTGGGCGGCACCGCTGTTGGCGAGCCGGGCGAGCGCGACGCGCTCCAGGTAGGACGCGGCGGCGTGCCGCACGATGAGCCGGGCGGCGGCCGCGTCGCGTTTCACGTCGTGAGCCGGGGCCAGCCACAGCAGTACGGCCAGGCCCAGCGAGACGGCGGTCGGCATCGCGATCGGCAGGGCCGCCCCGGCCAGTGCGAGCAGTGCCTGGACCAGCTGGGGCAGCAGGAGTCCGTACAGCGCGAACAGGAACCGCTTGCCGAGGTGCTCGGCAGGGGTGATCCGCAACAGGTTCAGGTCCTTGACGGGCAGGGTGAGCCGGCCGCCGAATTCGCCGAGCAGCCGGGCCCCGACCCGGGTGGCGAGTGCGTTTGAGGATCCGGTCAGCCCCGGCGCCTCCAGGGGGGTGGAGGCGGGGGTGTCGAGACGGTTGAGGATGCTGTTGAGATCGGGGCGGGCCGGCCAGGCGGCCTTCACGGCGAGCCCGATCATCAGTCCGGCGCCGGCGGCGGGCAGCACCGCTTCCATGGGGATCATCGCAGCCCTCCCGGGGCAGGCGGCGCGGCGGGCAGCGGGTCCAGCAGGCGCGGGTCGGGCTGGGTGCGGGCCAGGCGGCGCAGCCAGGTCAGCGTCCACGCGAACATCGCACCCAACACCACCAGCGCGGCCTGCCCGACGGGCGAGCCGTACCAGGCGGACCAGGCGTCGTTGAGGAGACAGCCGACGACGACCACACAGATCGCGACGGACACCATCCGGGAGGACTTGCGGACCTTGGCCCGGTCGGCCTCCACGTCCCGAGCGTCCGCAGCCTGCTGATGGATGGTCACCGCGAGTGCCTCCAGCGCATCGGCCAGCCCGCGGCCCTTGTAGACGGCATGGGACTGGAAGAGGAGCACCACGTGGTCGGAGACGCCGTCGGCGAGCTCGTCGGCCAGCCGGGCGAACGCCTCCTGCGCGTCCACGCCGGTGCGCAGCCGCTCGGCCAGCACGCGGACGTTGACCGCGATCGGGGCGGGGGCGGCCTTCGCGGACGCCTGGATGGTCTGGGACAGCGAGATGCCGGCGGTGTGGATGCCGGCGAGGTGGTTGAGCCACTGCCCCAAAGCCTCCAGGCGCTCGATCCGTGCCGCGGCCGCCCCGCCCGGGTGCAGGACGAACGGCAGCCCCAGCACGGTGGCCCCGGCGAGCAGCCCGTGCACCGGCCAGCCGGTCCACGCCCACACGCCCAGCGTGACCAGGACGGCCACAGCCACCAGCTGGCGCCAGCGGGCCTGCCACGCGGCGGGCAGTTCCGCCCGGGCGCGGCGCAGCCGGGCCGCCCACCGTGACGGCGGCTTCGCCGGGTCCGGGATCCGGCCGCGGACCTCACGGACCGTCTGGACCACCCCAAGGACGGCCAGCACCGCCAGCACGGCGGCAACGAGAGCGAGCTGGTTGGTGGTCACCGGGGCCTCACCGTCTGCAGGGGGGCGCCCCAGGCGCCGTGCGGGTTGTCGGTGAGCCACTGCCGGTGGAAGATCCCGGTCAGCTCCAGGTCCTCGATGAAGGACGGCATGTTGCGGTAGACCGCCCGCGGCTCGCTCTCGGTGGGGGCGAACAGGTCCGTCGTCACGGGGCGCCCGCCCTCGCCGACCTCGTCGTGGACCTCGTAAATGTGCGAGACGTACCGGTGCTTGCGGCCGCCGAGCGCTGTCTCGTCCCGGTAGGTGAGGTAGACGACCATGTCGATCGACGAGGCGATCAGGTGGTGCGCGGACTCCGAGGCCATGCCGGCCTCGGTGCACAGCTGGACCAGGCGGCTGACGATGGCGTGCGGGCGCCGTACGTGCATCGTGCACATCGACCCCGACCCGCTCGCCGACATCGCCTTGAGCATCGGCAGGATCTCCCTGCCGCGGACCTCGCCCACAATCACCCGGGTCGCGTTGTAGCGCAGCGCCGTCTCGAAGATGTCGGTAAGCGTCACCTCGCCGGCCAGCTGGTTGTTGCCGCTGCGCTCGCCGTTGGACTGCCTCGCCTCGAAAGCGAACGTGAGCGGCCCCTTGGGACCGGGCTCATCCAGGTAGAGCTCGCGGTCAGACTCCAGCGTCACCAGCCGCTCCTCGACGGGGATCTCCCGCCCGAGCGCCCGCAGCAGCGACGTCTTGCCCGCCCCCATGTCCCCGACGACCAGGATGTTCATCCGGGCCCGCACCGCAGCCACCAAGAAGCGCTCCAGCAACGGGTTGATGGAACCCCACTGCAGAAGGGCTTCGATGCCGTGCTGGCGGGTGTTGTGCTTACGGATGACCACCGAGGGACGGGTGGTGAGCAGGCTCGCCGTCACCCGGGACCCGTCCGGCATCCGGAAGCCCACGCTCGGGGTGGCCTGGGACAGCGCCCGCTCCCCGTGCCCGGACAGCTGCGCCATCCGGTTCACCCACGTGATCAGCTCCTGGTGCGAGTCGGCGACCCGCTCCACGGTGCGCCGCGGACGGTGGTTGTACTCCACCGACGCGGTCGTCCCGTCCACCATCACGTCCTCGACGCCCTCCTCGTCGAGCAGCGACTGCAGACGCCCGCCCCGGTACATGGCGTCGAACACCGCATGGCGGACCGCCGCTTCCTGCTCGGCACTCAGCGGGGTGTGCCCCTGCGCGTGCAGGGCGGCCCAGTCCGCGACCGCACTGGTGGTCAGGGAGCGGGCCAGCGCCCGCCGGTCCTCCTCCTCCAGCAGCCGCTGGGCATCCCGGCTGCTCAGCTCGGCGGACACCTTTACCTGCAGCTCCTCGATCACCTCCCACGCCACCGGCAGCTCCCCGGGAAGATCGGCCAGCCGCGGCACCGCCGCCGGATCCGTCCCGGTCGGCGGCGCCTGTGGGGAAGGCGCCGGTACCAGCCCGGCAGAGGGCTTCGGACGGGGCACGGACCGCTGCTGGATGCGCCCGGTGAGCAGGTGGGCGATCGCGTCGCGATCCATTGCCGGAGGATGCCCGTTGGCGTCCGGGCGCTGATGGGTGTCAGCCACGGCGGCCCCCGCGCGACGTCTGGGCCAGCCGCTGAACCACCCCGGCCAACTGCGGGTACGAGCGCCGCGCCGGCCACTCCTGCTGGACCCGGCGCCGCTGCGCCACCGCTTCCAACTGTTCGGCGGCGGAGCGGGCATGCCGCAGCAGTGGGCTGCGTTCGTACCCGCGCGGGGGCTTGCCGCCCCGGGTCAGGTAGCCCGCGGTGTCCGGATCCCACGGCAGCGCCGCCAACACCGGGGTCCGCAGCGCGGTGGACACCTGGTGCGCCGGGAACTCGCCCTCCTCCAGCAGCAGCAGCCCCAGGGAGGTGGTCGAGGCGGACTCGTCGAACTCGGCACGCAGCGGATCGATCACATTCCGGGCCAGCGCCAAGGACTGCGTCGTACCGCGCACCACCAGCAGCACCAGGTCCGCCCGGTGCAGCAGCGGAGCGGGCGAGAGCACCGGGTGCAGGCGCCCCGCACCGAAGGCGAGCCGGCCGCCGTCGACGAACACGTTGTACCCGGCGTCCTCGGCCAGGACGTGCAGTATGTCCGCCAGCGCGGGCCACGTCCGCTCCAGGGCCGGAGCCTGCGTCGGATCCGTCAGCCCCGGCAGCAGCTTGCGGTGCCCGGCCGCGTCCATCGGCCACAACGAGGAAGCGACCGCGTTCGCCAGCGCGTCCGGGCCCACCCGCTCGGCAGCGGCCAGGTGGTAGAGGCCGAACCCGCCGTCGACGCTGTTCTGCAGATACCCCGCCCGTACGGTGCCACCGGCCGGGTCACACTCGGCCAGCACGCTGGGCCGCGAGGAGGCCAGCGCCAGGGCCAGCGCGGAGACGGTCACACCGCAGGACTTCGCGGACACCAATGCGATCACGGGCATGTCACTTGCTCCGGGGTTCACGAACGAGCGCGATCCGGCCCTGTGAGGCCCGGGTGGCCAGCAGCGGCCCATCCGTGGGAGCCACCGCCAGATTCACGACCACCGTGCCGGTCGCATCGGGACGCGACACCGACACCACCGTGGCCGCCATCGTCGACGGCGGGGCCTGCGACTTGGGATCCTGCTGCTCCCCCTGGGCCGGGGTCGTCACCGCCAGCACCCTGTCCCCGGCCGCGAGCGTCCCGGACGGGGCCTGCCCCCGCTTCACCTGCACGCCCACCTGCTGCTGGTCATCACCCAGCCCGGTGCCGGCCGACAACTGCGCCACGGTGAGCAGCCCGCCCTTGCGGAGGTCGACCGCGGTACGGCGTCCGACCATCGCCGGCCGCTCGGCGGCCGCCACCGGCGACAACGCGGCGTCCGCGGACACCTCCGCGACGGTGAGGTCCGCGTCCGACAACACTTGACCGGCCGGAACATCCCGGGCCACCGCCAGCACCCGGGTACGGTCGCTCGCCGAGGTGACGGCCGCCGCCGCTCCCAGCCCGCACACCACGGCGAGGACCACGCACAACGCGACGGCCGACCAGCGGCGCTGCCGCTTGACCGGCGGCCCGGTCGTGATGGGAACGTCCCTGCGGGGCGGGCTCTGGGGGCGCGGCGCCGGCGGCGCGGCGGAGGGGGATTCCATGAGGGTGATCAGTGCCTCTCGCACTCGTTCGCGGGGTGAGGAAAAGGGCCTGGGGTGCAGGTCAGTTGAGGACCTGCACCTCGGCAACCGTGATGTCCACGGCGGCTCCACGGACCTCGGTGAGCTGACCGGTCTGCCCTGCGCCCTGCCAGTCGACGGTCCAGGTCGAGGTGGCGGTCACGTGGTACTTGCCGCTGGGGGTGGTGCTGGAGGGTTGGGCATAGCGGTGCCCGCAGTCCGGGGAGGGTTGCTTGCCGAACTCCGGCCGGTAGGGAGTGCCGGGATTGGTGCAGGTGACCGTCTTCCCGTCCCCCATCTCCCACACGATCTTGGAGACCTTCGCGGTCGCGGTGACCGTCACCGCGCCAGCTGTCGCGGTCGCGGTGTTCGGACCGTAGGTTTCGGGGGTCTGGGCGGTCCAGAGGTAGACCGGCATGCCGACCACGCCCTTACCGCCCGGCTTGGGGGTAATGCCGATCGAGGGGCCCTTGAGCGTCATCGTGTCGATGGCCTGCTGGGCCAGGACGGCGGGATCCACCACAGGCTGCTGGGGCGGGTCAGCGGCCCACACCGGGGTGATCTCGAAGTAGCCGTTGTCTTTACCGTAGGAGCAACGTCGGTCGTAGACCGCGCCATCACCAGGCTCGTGCCCCGCCCAGTCGGCGCTGTCGGCAGGTGGCTGCGGATCAGAAAGCGTGTACGTGCAGATCGGGCCCTGGCTCTTCCTCTTCCCGCCACCGCCTCTGGTCCCGGCCGGCTTGGTCCCGGGGCGGGCTGCGGCTTCCTCTCCAGGAGACTTGGCTTCGACCCTGCAGTTGAACAGCCCACAGGTGGCAGGGGGCGGAGGCGGATCGTCGGCGTGGGCAACTCCCGCAGAGACCAGGGTGAGAACAGCCAGCAAGGCGCCCGCCCGGGTGGTCCGACGGGTCAGCATCGCTGGTCCTGCGGCTCGTCGCGGACGATGCGCCACCCTTCGGGCCAGCGTTCTGCCCTGGCGTTGATGACGTACTGGGTGAGCCGTTCCGGCGGAAGCGAGGCCGGCTTCTGCGTGGTGGTGGAGACCGTCTGCCATTTACGGATGTCCAGGCAGCTGGAGATCAGCACATTGGGGACTCTGCGGCTCAGGTCGGCCGACGTCACGGTGGAGTTCCGAGGGATGGCTTCACCGACGATGTGCAGACCCAGGCCGTGCAAGCGCTTGGCGTCGCTCTCCGCGCGCAGCAGCGCTTGTGACGCCGCGAAGTTCTTGAGGTTGGCCTTCTTGCTCGTCGGTTCGGCGTAGAGCACCTGCATCTCGCGCCAGTACGCGGCGTAGGCGGCAAGGGCCTCGGCCTTCGCGGTTTCGTCCGCACTGCGTGTGGCGGTCGGCGCGGGTGCGGCCGGAGCGGTGGACGCAGGCGGCGGGTTCGCATCGCCAGGCTTGTCCGCAGTGGAACAGCTGGTGAGCGGTGCGATCAGCGCGACGGCTGCAGCGGCACAGATGCCCAGGGGGGATCGCCGCCTCTTCCTGTCCTCCTGGCTCAGCCTGCGTGCTGTGGTGCCTGCCATGGAGTCTCCCGTTCGTGAACCGCGGTCTGTTGAGGTGGAGTTGTGGGGTGTCTCGTACGCCACAGGTAGCTGGTTCGGCCACATACGTTACGCATAGATAGGTCAACTTCACAGCACGTTCTGCCAGTTCAGGCCCATGGAGCGAGTACCAAACCACAACAATCCCGTACGGCCGGAAGTAACCACCGCGACAGTTCCGCAGGACGGGACAGGGGGTCCGTGCTCCGGTCTCGGCGGCCGACCGTGGCTCACGGGGTTTCCGCGCGGACCGGATGGGCCGGAGTCATCAGGACGTCGGTGGGGGTGGGGTTGCCGAGGAGCGGGGTGACGATCGGGGCGAAGGGGCCGTGGTCTCGGAGCTGGTCGAGGGTGGTGGCTCCGGCGTTCAGAGGGTTGCGGCGCAGCCGGGTGTCGGCTTCGGCGAGCGCGCGGAGGTCGTCGATGCGGCGGGCCAACACGGTTTCCGAGGCACCGGTGAAGACGAACAGCAGGCGGGGCAGGGCCGGGTAGCGGTCCCGCCATGCTTCACGGCCGGCGACGGTACCGGGGGCGGGGCGCCGTCCGGGAAGGGGCTGGGGGAGGTAGGTGGCGTAGCGGGCGTACGCGGTGAGTTTCTGGCCGAGGCGGGTGGTCTGCATGGTGGCGCGGTCGATTTCCAGGAAGAACGACAGCATCCGCCGTCGTCCGGTGTCGGTGGTGCGGGTGTAGCGGAGCACTGCGTCGGGGACCAGGACGGCTTCGTCGCCGAGCCGGTTGTCGCCGTCGCGGATGCGGTGAGCCAGTTCGGACTCCCAGTCCAGCGGCCCGCACTCGTCGCCGGACCGGCGTGCCCATGTGGTGAACGCGATGCCGGTGTCCACGACGGCGAGGGTGTGGTCCTGGAGCTGGGAGGCAGCGGTGACGGGGCTGATCCGGTACGCCCGCTGGGTGATCTCGCGGTTCTGTTCGACGAGTTCGCAGCCGTCCGGGGTGAGGAACCAGAGGAACTCCGAGCGGCCCATCCGGCCGTTGCGGCGCACGGTGGTGCTGGCGAAACCCAGCGTGCAGAGTTCCCCGAGCTGGCGACGGAGGTAGACCGTGCTGCGGGCCTCAGGGGTGAGGAGCGTGTGGAGCTGGCTCGTGGCGAGAAGGCGGTGCTGGTAGAGCACCGGCAGGAGTTGCTGCGCCAGCCGGGAGAGCCCACAGGCGGTGCGGGGGGAGGGCATCAGTCGATCTCGCTTCCGTTGGGGGCCGGGCTGGTACCAGACGCACCACCGGTGAGGTGGGCGAGCAGGACGTCGTCGAGTCCCAGGTGGTCGTCATCGCCGTCAAGGTGGGCGAGGATCTCGCCGACCGGCTGGCGGTGGAGGCCTGCGGTGATGGCGGCTTCGAGCGCGGGCAGCAGGTCGGGGCGGTAGTAGTCGGCGAGAACCTCGTGGACGGCCAGGCCGCTGACACGGAACGGGGTGGTGCGCTTGCCGTGGAGCATCGCGGACATCACGTACGTGTACTTGGGGAGGGCCTGCAGGGTGGCCGGGTCCAGGCCGGCTAGGCGTTTGGCGACGAAGGCTGCCTCGTCGGCGTCCGCGGCGGTGGCGGAGAGCAGGGACTGGTTCTGCATGAGCGCCATCCGGGTTTCCGGGGAAAGCCGCATGGCCATTTGCGTCATCCCCAGGAACCGCAGCTCGTACTTGCGGAGCTGTTCGAGGATCGCGGCGACGTAGCCGCGGGAGGCTCCGTCGATCGCGGTGAGCTCGTCGGCGAACGCCCAGCAGGTCGCCAGCTCGTGCTGAGGGGTTCCTTCGCGGGAGATCCCGGCCTGGAAGAGGTCGAACAGCAGGAGGGAGGTGATGATCTGGTCGCCGCCGCCGGTGCCCGAGCAGCGCAGCAGCACGATCTTCTTCTCGTCCATGGCCCGGCGGGCACTGTAGCTGGAGCGGGGCTGGCCGAGGAAGGCCCGCAGGGAGTCCGAGGTTTCCAGCTGTTCCAGGGTCTGGGTGACCACCGGCACTGCGGCTCCCTCGTACTTGGGGAAGGTGTGGATCCAGAACCGGCGGAGCTTCGGCGGAAGCTCGGCGAGGACCTGCTGGCGCCACATTTCGTCGGTGAGCAGCCGGGTAATGGAGAAGAGCGTCGGCTGGAGGTCGGGGCGGCCCTGCTGGCACAGGTGCCAGGCGAGGTGGGCGAGGACCTGGACAGCGTGGGAGAGGATCGCCCGCGCGCGGGGTGCGCCGTCGCCCCAGCCCTGCGCGGAGGCCAGCCCGCCGACGACCGCGCCGATCACGTCCTGGACCTCGCTGGCGTCCCGGCCCTCCATCGACAGCGGGTTCCACGACGCGATCAGCTGGTGCCGGTCCTTCACGCTCAGGTCGATTTCCCACACCCGGTCGATCACCGCCGGGTGTGTCAGGTACGGCTTCGCCCGTTTCACGGCAGCCCCGTGCGGGTCGAGGAACCAGTCGCCCTCCCCGCCGTAAGCCAGCGCGATCGCCTGGAGCAGCGCCAGCTCGGACTTCCCGAACCCACTTTTGCCGTACGACGCCCCGAACAGCAGGTCCTGTTGGGGCAGCGCGGCCAGGCGGCGCCGTCCGTCCGCGCCGGTGACCGCGCCGAGCGGCACCACCCCGCGCTGACCGGTCCAGGTCGGCAGCTGGGACGGGGCGGCCGGCACCACGCCGCCGGTACGGCGCACGTTGGCCGCCGTACAGCGCGCCGACGGCGGCTTCAGCAGCGCGGCGATCTCGGTGGAGGTCACCCACTGGCGGCGGACCGGGGCGAACTCACCCGTCCGGCAGCGGCGGTCGAACGAACGACGGCGCCACCACACGTTGCTGTAAGGGCGCCACCCGAAGTGGCGCGGGCCCACCGGACGCCACCAGTTCTCCCCCGACCAGGCGTCCAGGACCGCCACCACCTGGTGCAGCCGGGCCCGCGCCCGCGCCGGGTGCGTGGCCACCACCCGTACGAGAACCTGCACGGCGAAAACCTGCGTGTCGGCGGAGGGCAGGAACTTACCCACCTGCTCCGCGAGGTCCCGCTGGCGCACCAGCCGTCCGGCCCCCGCCCGGCCCGGCGGTCTGCCCCCGGTACGGCCGCCGTTGAGTCCGGCGGCCACCTGCGACCACACCGCTCCCAGCCCCAGCCCCCGCCCGCCGCCCTGGCTGGTGCCCAGCTGCTCGCCGTAGGCGGACGGCCCCTTGGCCTGCGCCTGACGGATCAGCTTGCGCCGCCAGCGGGCGACCCGCGCCCCGGAGACGGGCAGGAGATCCACAATGAGCTCCGCCTGCTCCCCGGCTGCCGAGTTCACGTGCGCGCAGGCGGCGGCCAGGAGCTGGAGCGGGTCCGGATCGAGTGCGGCCGCGGTGAGCCGCCGGTGGTGGGGGCGGGCCAGCACCAGCTCGGCGCGCGCCACGTACCGGCCCGCCCCCTCTTCCTGCACCATTCCGTGGCCGACCCCGGCCCCGGACTTCTCGGGCGTCGCTCCTGCAGTCTTCTCCAGTACCACCATCACGGGGTTCCCTTCTCGTCCTGCTCGGCGGTCTCGTCGCGTTCGCCACCCGGGAACTCCAGGCCGGGGCGGGGGTTCGGCGGGGCCCCTTCGAAACGGATGCGGTTGCCGGTGCGTGCGCGCACCACATGGGTGTCGACGACGTCGACGTGGGCGTAGGTCGCCAGCCGCAGTACGGCCGCCGCCTGGGCGGGGCCCTCCAGTCGGTAGACGAGCTCCTGGTCCACGCACAGCGCCCGCACCCGTACCGCCCCCGCGCGCCGCGGCACCCATCCCGCGGCGGCCGGGACCCGGGCGAGGTGGGCCGCATGCCGCTCCACGGCCTCCACCGAGGGATCGAAGCCGGCGGTCGGTACGAGGTCGACCGCCGTGCGGCCGCGCAGCGCCAACGCGGCACGGCGCCGCCACCACATCCAGCCCGCCGCCCACCCGGACGCCGCGACCACCATGACGGCCGCCAGCCACGGTGCGCCGGCCTGGAGCCCCTGGAGCAGCAGGGTGAGGTCTGGGCCGAAGCCGAGGACGTCGTTCACTACGTTCATGAGTGGTTTCCGTTCGGGGGGAACTTCGGGCCGCGCTTGTGCCGGCGCGCGCGGGGGTCGATTCCGCGGGCCCGGTTGGCGAGCGACAGCCAGCAGCGGCGTATCCAGTACGCGCCGAGGACCATGGACAGCAGAGGTATCTCCGGGAACCCCTGCCCGGCGGCCGCCTTCTGGGCGACCTGGTCCCCTATCAGCGGCAGGTTGCGCAGGTCACCGCCCCACCACCACCCGTGGGCGAACCCGATCGTGAACACCGCCGCGAACAGCCACCCACACCACTGCACGAGCGCCTCGACAGCGACATCCCGCTGGCTGGGGTCGTTCTCGGACGTGAAACCGGCGTACGCCGCCATCCCCGCACCTCCCTGAAGGCGGTGGGCGGTCCGGTACCACCCACTCACCCACCCCAAGGAGCTGTGGAGGGAGAAACGTGACCGCGCCGGCGGGAATTCTTTCTGGCAGTAGCCATGGCTGGGTTCACCGTGGTGTCGCCCTCCGGCTGGGAGCCGAAGGGCGACAGGAGCCCGGCGTTACACCTTGCGCCACCGGCGGTTGCGCCGGGGCAGTCCGAGCCGTGCTTGAACTGTGCGTTCGAGCCGGTCGACGAACTCGTCGGGGGTATCGGGCAAGAGGGGGAGTATCCAGTACCTCGCCCACTCATCGTGCTTCGAGCGGGAGGTGGTTCTGTGGTCGTGAAGCCTGGCGGCTGCTACTCCCCGACATTGGGGACGGGCGGGACGGGTTTGGCCGCAGTAGCACGCCAAGCCTTCGGAGTTGACGACGATGTACACGGCGCGCTCCTCTCGGCCACTGTCCTCCCGGATGTCCAGGGGGCAGCACCTGAACTCCTCGAGCCAGGGAGAAGCCAGGCGTGCGAACGCGGTATACCGGTCCGGCGCCATGGTGACGACGCCGGACCATACTGGTTTGGTCATCGGGTACGCGGCTTGGGTTCGGAGACAAGGCGCAGGTCGTCCGCGATGTGCTCGAGTTGTGTGAAGGATGCTTCAACTTCGGTCCAGGCCAGCTTGCCCACAGTGCTGTTTTGGTCGCGAAGCTCCATCAGGTCGCGGAGGCGGTCGAGGGAGGTTCCCAGCTGCTCCTGGAACAGGGTGAGGGCGTCGGCCTCACGCTCGGCATCGGTCTTCCCTTTTCGTGCGCCCGCGGTTTTCCACCCGTGCCGAACGGCACTGCGCAGTTTCGCGTTGTAGGTGGAACCTCGCCAGTTGCCGGATTGTTCGACAAGCTCTTCCTTCTCAGCGTCCCACCAACGGGGGGCCAGGCCAGTACGCACGCGCTTGATGGCATCCGCAAGGATCTGCCTGCCTTCGGCCTTATCCAGGAGCCCTTTGATGATCAGGCCGATGTTGGTACGGGCAATTGTGGTCCCGGCATCTGCTTCCGCTGAGCCAGCCGCCGCCATCAGGTGCCCGCTCATCACCAAGGAGATCATCCCGAGTACACCGAGCAGCAAGGCGGCCTGGGTCTGCCCTGCGTCCGCACGGACGAGGAGCTCGTCGACCTTGTCGTCGGTGTCGACGTTTTCGACCGGCCAGGAGTTAGTGACGAGGTCCTGCCACAGGCATCCCGTCTCCAGAGCGGTCCGCGGCGAGTTCGTTGGCATGCTCGCGGAGTAGGAGCGCAGCCCTAGTTCGACGATCGGCCCGTTGCGGCGGCTGAGTACGAGGTACCCCTCGGTCTGCAGCTTGCTGCGCACCAGCGAGTTGAACAGCGGGCTCGTGTAGGTGAGCTGCTGCAGGACAAGGGCGAAACGCAGGTCGGGAAGCGTGGGGTTGAAGCCGAGCTTCTCCATCGACGAGGCGACGTTGCCCCGGCCGATCAGAGCGTCGCGCATGGGCTGGGCCTGCGCCTCGGCGCCAAGAAATCCTTCGTCGTGCAACCCGTTAATGATCTCCTCGGCCTTTACGGCGTTCTTCGCGCCATCGGCGAACACCTTGCCGCCTGTGTTCATCCGCAACAGCAGGGAGCGGACCGCTGCGGGGAAGCGCTGCATCCCACGATCGGCGTTGTCGTCGCGGTACCCGACAATGACCGTGACCGGGATGGTCACGGCGTTGAGGGTCATTGCTGCCTTGTTCCGGGCCGTGATGTCGGCCGGGGTTCCGGTACGAGGGTCCTTGAGACGTTTGTGCGCCGACTTGATCACCTTACGGACCAGCTCTCGACGCCGGTGAAGCGACATCCGCATCAGGTGCGAGGGCCGCATCTCCACGGTTTTCTTGCTTTCGTCTCCGATGAGGGAGTCGTCCACCCAGCCCCGGGGCACCGGGATGCGGTGGTGGCAGAAGGCGAGGCGGCAGTTGCCGTCCACGGCTGTGAGGTCTTCGGCGGGCTCGCCGCTCTCGGACTTGAAGGTTGCTGGGACCAGCATCAGGGGACGTTCGACCAGTCGCTCGCCCACTTCCTGTGGGTTGTCGACCAGTACACGCGAGGCAGACCGATCGACAGACTCCAGGATGTCCTTGTACCTGTCCGGATGGACCAAGACCGCATGGGTGCTGTGGGGCTCGGGCATGGCCAGCGCCGTACGTACGTCGGTGGCATGCGGATCGGCTGAGTAGGACGCCTCGGTCAGCAAGCGGTCGTTCTCGATCGCGAGCGAAACCATGGGGGAGTAGGCCCGATAGGAGATGACCATCAACCAGCCGTTCTCCACCCGATGACGCTCGACACGGATGCCCTCGAGCTGCTGGGGCTCGACGGCGCCTTGGACGAGACGGCGGATCCCGTCAGCGGAAAGATTCACGTCCGGGTGCTGCTGCAGGTACTCCTCTGCCCGCGTCGTTGCACTCAGCGGAGGAAGCCGGTGCTCGAATTCGCCGTCGGCATTGCGGAAATCGGTGACGGGGATAACGCGGACCTCAGTGTCGGTATCGACCGGTTCGAGCTCCGGAATCATGGTGTCGCTCATCGCGACCGCCCTTCTGGGTACGGCCGCGCACAAAAAAATGGCGCGGCCGGCGGAATTACGCGAGGCAGCACCATGGGGAGCTACGCACCCTCATCGCCGCCGGAGGACCACAGTCCGACCGGGGCTACTCAGCGCCAGCACACCAGCCGTTGGCAATCCGGTTGCCCACCCTGGAAGTTGAGAGCGGGGAGACACGGGGCGTGCGCCTTCAGACCGCGGTCCTATGCGCAGGCGTTCGGCCGCTACACCAGCGGCGTCAACGAACCAGAGTAGTACTCGCTGGTCTGCCGCAGGACTGGATTCCCGAAAGAACCCGAGCCGTCGTACTACAGCACCCGCCGGACGTCCCAGTCGAAGCCAGCCCAGTACCCAGCGGTTCCGACGGTTTCGACGGTGCGCCGCGGGTTGGGGGCGTGGACCATCTTGCCGCCGCCGAGGTAGAGGCCGACGTGGCCCCAGTTGCCGTTGTTGTTGATGACGATGAGGTCGCCGGGGCGCATCTGGTCGCGGGAGACCTTGGTGCCGACCTTGCGCTGCTCCTGGGAGGTGCGGGGCAGGGTGAGGCGGGCGCCTTGGTAGAAGGCGTAGAGCATGAGGCCGGAGCAGTCGTACCCGCCGTTGCTGGGCCCGTGGATGGTGCCTCCGCCCCACACGTACGGGGTGCCCTTCGCGGCGAGGGCCGCGTCGATGACCGCCTTGGCCTTTCCCGTCGCCTTCCCGGCCGGGGAGCCGGCGGCCGCTGCGGCGGGGCCGAGCCTGTCGTAGTCGCGGATGTGCCCGGTGACCTTGGTGACGTACGTCTGGGAGTGGTTGTAGCGGAAGACCGCTTTGCGGAGCTGGGCTTCGTTGGTGAGGTCGGCGGCGTGGGTGCCGCAGAGGTAGGCGGCGGCCGCGAGGGTGGCGTCGAACGCGTTGTGCGGGTCCTTCTTCTTGTCGCCGTTGCCGTCTTGTCCGGAGGGGCCGTTCCAGGTGGCGGGGATGAACTGCATGGGCCCCACCGCCCGGTCGTAGGCGGTGTCGCCGTCGAGTTTCCCGTTGTCGGTGTCGCTGTGGGCGTCCTTGTTCTCGCCCTGCCCACTGCCGTTGAGGCGCACCCCGATGATGCGCGGGGTGATGTTCCCGTTTTCGGCGATGGTGCGGCCGCTCGCATGGTTGGACTCGACCATCCCGATCCCGGCCAGGACCGACCAGCGCATCCCGGCGCACTTGGGGCGGATGATGGTGATGTTCTGTGCGGCCTTCTCGTACGCGGACAGCATCACCGCGTCGATGCCCTGCACCGCGGCGGGTGCCCCTCTGGCACCGGCCGTCCGGGAGCGCTTCTGCTTCTCGTCCTGGTGGCCGGCGGCGCCGTTGGCGACCGCGGCCACGAACAGCAGGAGCATTCCCAGGATCAGGGCTATCGGTGTCAGGAGGACGGCGCCGGCGAGGGCAAGCTTCTTGCCGTCGGTCATGGCCGGCCCCCATGGGCCCCGGTACCCGAGCTGTTGCCTCGTCGCGCGGAGGCGGGCGGCAGTGTTTGGGGGCGCGGGTTGCGGGCCCGGTGAAGCCGGCGCTGGAGTAGGGCGTGGGTGGCGTTGGCGGGCGGCACGGTGGCCGGAGCCAAGCGCGGCCGCTGCCGCTGCGACCGCGGCGGTGGGGGAGCCGGCGCAGGCGGCGCCGGAGGAACGGGGGGTACCGGCCGTGGGGCGGGGCGGGGAATGCGGCGGGGCGTGGGCGGGCGGGGCGGGGTGTAGGGGCCGAGGCCGCCGCGGCCGGTGACGATGCGGCCCAGGGAACGGACGTTATGGATGCCTTCGTTGACGAACGCGTCCATGGGGGCGAACGTGCGCTGGACGTCCCTGAGCGCCGCAGCCTTGCCGGTGGCGATCTGCTGGGGCAGACGGGCGGCCGTGGCGCGGAGGTGGCGGGCGGCGCGCGGCCCGTAGACCGGCAGTCCGGCGGTGGCCTTCAGCCCGAACAGGGCGGTCTTTCCTGCCCCCTTGGCACCCACGCGGGCGACTTCGCCCACCGCGCGGCTGGTGCCGCGTACGGCGGTGCCGCCCAGGCGGGCGGCGAGGCGGCCGCCGGCAAGCCGGGTGCCGCCGAGCGCCGCACTGGTGCCCCCGGAGGCGGCGAGCGCCCCGAGCATGAGCCCCCCGACGAGCAGCCCCTTGCCAAGACCGCGCCGCTTGCGGGGGGACTCCAGACTGGCAGGGGCGGTGGCGCCGCCGAGCGGGCTGGCCCCGAGGCGCTGGCGGGCGCGCAGCACCATGCTCCGGGTGGAACGGCCCAGGCGCTTGCGGTAGAGGAACATGGCGACGCACACGAAGTCGATGGCGACAAACCGCACCGTCAGCCCGCCGGGCAGATCACCCTCGGGGGCGTTGAGGACGCCGTTGATCAGGACGATGAGGATCGCGAGGCAGACGACCGAGGCCAGGATCAGGGCGAGGCTGCGAACGATGGCCTGGGCCCGGTCCCACAGCCAGGCCCGTCCCGGCCCGGGCAGCACCCCGACGGCGAGCGCGACCTTCGCGAGCATGGCCTCCAGCGCGAGCCGGATCTGCCCGAAAAGGAACCCGCAGACGACGACGACCAGGAAGACAGAGACCAGCAAGGAGGCGACGAACATGAAGAACGCGCCGCCGACCTTGTCCACGGAGGCCTTCTTCGCGGCCTTGCTGCCGCCGACGCACTCCTTCTCGAACTTCCCGATGGGCCCGTTGCTGGTGAGCGCCTCCCGGACGACCTTCTTAGGAATCTCGCCGACCGTTTCGTACGTGCCGCCGAGCAGATCACCGACGACGGGGAACTTCTTGAGGAAGTCGCTGTCGTTCTTGACGGCCTTGTTGAGGGCCTCGTCGATGGTCTGGTCGAGCATGGCCTGCTCGATACGGGAGCTGCGGAAGGCCTTGCCGCACTTGCCGTCGAAGACGCGACCGTAGGAGAGCAGCATGGCCGGGCGGGCCACGAACGCGTCGACCAGCGCATCGATGATCGGCCGGGCCAGGGCACTGGACGCCGTACGGACCTGCGCGCCGACGGTGCCTCCGGCAGCAGAGCGCTCCCACTGGGCGTCGGTGGTGGGCCGGCTCTCCTCGATGGCCTCCTGGTCCAGAACCAGCGCGGCCGCCTCCAGAGCAAGGTCGCGCACGACGGCGATGGCCCCGCTGTCCTTGCTCAGCAGCAGCTGGGGCGGGGAGGCGAGCGCGCCCACGGTGAGCGCGGAGATGACCAGCGCGGCCACCAACTCGCCCCAGCCGCGCACCCGGCTGCCGAACATCAGCTGCCACGCTGCGGTGACCAGCGCCATGGTGAGGGCCAGTCCGGGCAGTCCGATCTGCACCACCACCCCGCCGTACAGCGACGAGGAGACGTGCAGGGCCGGTTTGAGGAGCAGCCCGGCCAGGCTGAAGGAGAGACCCCAGGAGATCAGGAAGCAGGGAAAGATGATCGCCCACTTGTTGCCGAGGAAGAGCATCTCGACCATGAAGTGCGCCGCGCTCAGGTCCCATTCGGTCCAGTCGCCGGTATCGGCGTAGATGCGGTAGGACGTAACCGGGTTGCCCTCGCGGTCAGTGACCCCGAAAGAGCCGAGGATGCCGTCCTGGGCCGCCTGCTCCTTCATGTAGTCGGCCACCCGCTGCCGGTAGGCGGCCTCGGCCTTCTTTTTGGCGTCCCGCTCCCTCTGGGCGGCGTCTTTGAGCAGCGGACTGTCGCTCGGATCGGCCGGCTGCGCGGGCGGGGGCCGCAGCGGCGGCTTGGGCGCCAGCGGTCCGTCGGGGCGCAACAGCGGGTCCGTCTCGGGGCCGAGCAGTACCGGCGGTGTGGACGCTCCCGGAGCGGGCGGCGGCACGGGGGCGGCGGCCGCCGCCCCCGCCAGGAGTGCCGACATCACGACCGGCAGCAGCACAAGCAGCAGCCCGATCCGCAGAACACGCTGGGGCCGCAGCCACCGCCGCCCCCGTCGCACGATCGCATCCACGAGCCCTGGCCCTCGCGGAACACACGCCAGGGCACGCACGAGCACGCGGGTCCTTCCGCTGGCGGGCACGGGCGGCGTACCGGCCCGGCGCCCGGCGACGGTCATGGCGGGTGTGGACCTGGTCATGCGGCCTGTCCGTGCATCGGCTGGGAGTGGATGGCGTCGGCGGCCTGCTGGTCGGCGGGCAGGGTGACCTGCATGGCGCCGATACGGCCGCCCAGGTCGCGGTGCAGACACTCGCCCGCCCTCGCGGCCCGCTGGGCGTCGTCCAGCTCGGGTCCGGCCGGGGACAGGCCGGAGGTGACCAGAGTGATCAGGTCTTCGTCGTCCGGGTCGCAGCCGAGGAAGGCCAGGCCGCGGCGGGCCAGATGGCGGTCGGTGTGGCGGAAGAGGAACTTGCGGGCGATCAGGCCGCGCAGAAGGCGGCCCTTCTCGCTGGACTCCGAGCCGATGTCGTCCTCGTCGTGGCTGCCGAACAGCGCGCCCGCGTTGTGCTTGCGGCCGTCCTTGGTGAGCTCCAGGGCGAGTTCGAGACCCTCCGGGCTGGAGGTCAGCCACCAGCACTCGTCCCACACCGCGAGCGCGAACTCGTCCCCCCGCGCGTAGACGATCTTCCGGCAGAGGGCGGCGATCAGGTACATCACCGCACGGCCGAAGGTCTTCTCGAACTCCAGCTTCTCCAGCCGCCCCGCCTCCAGCTCGCTCTTCTTCGGCAGCACCAGCGAGGACACGGCGAACACCACGCTGTCGGCGGTGGAGTCCCGTACGACGGGCAGCGACTGGTCGAAGATCGCGCGGGCAAGGTCCTTGCGGCGCACGGCAGCGAGCCGACGGGCCGCCATCGCGGACGGCCCGTCCCCGTTCGCCCCCCGGTTCGTCAACTCCTCCAGGAGGACCTGCATCGACGGCCCTTCCTGGGCGAGGACGGCCTCGACGGCCTCGGAGAGGGCGATGCCCTCGTCGCTCATCGGCGCCAGACCCAGCAGCAGGGTCAGGAACGACTCGGTGAACCGCTGCGCCTCCCCTTTGGCGGTGAAGATGCGCAGCGGGTCCAGGGAGAGGGCGGCCTGGTCGTCGACGGTGATGACCTCGCACTGGCCCGGGCAGGCCCGGGCGAAGCGCACCCACTCCTGCTGCGGGGTGCGGTCCACGACAACCGCCCGCCCCCGCCGTACCCCGCCGCGCTGCCGGCGGCCCGCAGCGAGCACGGAGTAGACCGCCGACTTCATCGCCACCGACTTGCCCGCGCCGAGCTCGCCGACCATCGCGGCGGTCGCCGAATGGTTCTCCGCCGGCCCGCGCAGCCAGTCGATCAGCACCGGCCGTACCCCGCCGCTGGACAACTGCAGCCCGTACAACGGGCCCGTGGCGTCGCCGAGCCCGGACCCGGTGTAGGGACCGGCCATCGCGAAATCCCGCGCGAGGAGGTACTGGGAGTACTGGGAGAGCACCGGGGGAACCGAGGTGCCGGGCAGCATCCCGTACCAGAGCCGCTCCTGCTCGCCGCGCGGTCGGGCGAAGGTGTACTCGCCGCCGCCGAAGTGCCCGGCCAGCTCCCCCGCCCGCCGCTCCGCCTCCTCCGGCGTCTCCCCCCACACGCACAGGGCCGTCATGGCCCGCACCTCGACCTCACTCGCCGAGGAGGTCAGGCGCTCGCGGTACTCGTCCAGCCCGCTCGCCGCCTTGTCCACCGACGCAGGCACCCCGGCCGTCTCGCCCTCGTACTCGCTGTACTGGTTGGCCAGCTCGCGGGCCTGGCGGCGGGTTTTCGCCTCCGCCTCCGCCCCGCCCGACACGTGCAGGCGCACCACCCAGTCGACGGGGAAGGAGAAGTCGTCGAGGACCGCGAGGTGTTCGGAGCCGGGGAAGGAGAACGCTTCGGGCATCTCGGCGAGCGCGAGGAGCGCCTGGTAAGAGGGCCCCCACTCGGAGGTCACCTCCAGCCACCGCCGTGCGAACGGGTTCGTACGCCGCCCCGCCGCCTTGGCCTGCTCCCGCCCCGGTCCGGGGTTCATGGTCCCGTCGGCTCCCGCGACGTTCCTCAGGCGGTCGCCGCCCTCAGCGAGCACCACCTGCCCCAAAGCAGCCGCTCCGCGCCCGCGCCCCCGCATCCGCCGCACGCCGCTCGCCTCGTCGGGCAGCAGCGGTTCGGCGACGCCACGGCGCGCACTGTGCCCGTAGATCCACAGAATCTCCGCCGTGGAGGCCGGACGCAGGGCGATCCCCGCAGGCCACATTGACGCCATCTGCGCGGCCTGCGTGAGCCGCGCCGCTTCCTCACGCGCGGACACCGCCTTCGGCAGCAGCCCCAGCTGCCAGGCGACATCCGCGCGGGCCGAGGCGACCATCTCCCGCACCCGCTCGCCGCGGGACATCGAAAGCGGCACCGCCAGCCAGTCGGTGCGCCCGGTCAGCTCCAGCTCCCCGAGCTGCCCGTGCAGCAGCTGGACGGTCTCGCGGTAGCGGGGCGAAGCGGCCATGTCGATGTTCGTGCACATCTTGGTGACCACGCTCTGCGGGTCGACGGCCGGGCACAGGCTCAGCAGCATCGACTCCCCCCGCAACTGCTTGACCAGCGTCTCCAGCTGACGCAGCCGCTGTTCCTTGGCCCTGCGCGAGGTGCGCGCGGCGTCCGCACCGGCCACCCGGTACACCGCCCACACGCTGCCGTGCACGGTCCACACCACGTTCTGCGCCACATGCCGTACCGGCATCCGCATCCCTCACACCCCCTGATTCGTCTTCGTCGAGCGGCTGCTGCCAGCACGGGAGACGGCCTCCTGGCGGCGTGCGTGAAGCAGCGCAGAGGCCGCCGAGACCGGCGCCCGCCCGGTTCCCGCGCGCGACGGCACGCTCGCGGCCGACCGGATCCCGGCACGAGGCGCAGACATGGCCGTGCGCAGCGCGGGCGCGGCGAAGCGTTGCGACCGCACGGGGCGTACCGGCCCCCTGTCCGCCGAAGTCCCGTCCGGCGAGCCCGGATTGACGGTGACGGTGCACACCCCGATCAGCGGCCGGTACCGGCCGACCGCCGCCAGCGGCCTCCCGCCCAAGCGGCCCGCCGCCGGTGAGGTCAGCAGCCCCACCGCGCTGACGGCCACCGCCAGGGGGTTGCGGCCGTCGACCCGGACGTGCCGCACCAGCAGCGATAGCCCGTACGGCACCCCGATGGCGATCAGGATGTTGCCCAGCCCGAAATGGGCCCACAGGTCGCTGGTGAGCAGCAGCCCCGCCAGCGAGACGAGCAGCACGGCCATCTGCGTCATCGTGTACGGGCCGCCCCACAGCCGGGCCCGCCCGCCGGGCCACTTCCCGATCACCGCAGGATGCTTGCGCGCCTTGGTGTAGCACCGGCCGACCAAGACCTCGCCCGCTCCCCCCGCAACGGGGGCGGCAGCCGCACTCACTGGAGCTCACCGCCCGGGCGCACCGGACTCTGCTGGCCAGTTTCAGCGAGCCGTACGACTGCGGTGCCAGCACCCTGGTCGTTCTTCCCCGGGGGCGCCGCGGGCCCGTTGGGGGTGAGGTCCTCGCCGACACTGTCGCGGAACACCACCCCGTTGATCACCACGAACCAGAGGGCGAGTCCGCCCAGGGCGGCCGCACCGGCGGCGATGATCGATTTCGTCTTGTGCCAGGTGGCGATCGTCGAGACGGTCACCATCAGCGACATCACGGTGAACTTCAGCAACTTGTCGATCTTGTTGCCGAGCGTCGTGGCGTCGTCGATCGTCGCGGCCAGGACCAGGTCCGTCAGGTTGTTCATCGTGCATCTCCGTTGGGGGTGAGTACGGGAGCGCCGCCCACCGAGGCGATCTCCCACCGTCCGTCGCGCGCGGTGAGCGCGACGGCGTACGACAAAGGGCGCCTGGTTCCGGCCGCATCGGTCGCGGTGACCTCGGCGCGCACCTGACGGCGCACCCCGTCGGCCACCGGCGCCCCCGCCGGGAAGGCGGTGGCCGGGTCGTTGGTGCCGACCTCGGCGAGCTGCCCGAGGCCCACCTGCGTGTACGGGGCGGGCGAGAGCGGGGTGAGGGCGGTGCCGGGGGCGAGGTAACGGTCCAGCTCCCCGCGCCCGGCCAGATACGCGCCGAAGAACTCGGCGAGCGTGCGGGCCACAGGGTCGTTCTTGCCCGCCGGTGCCGGCTGGCCGTACGCGAGCGCGGGCACTTCGCCCGGGGCGGGCGGCCCCACCTCGGCGGGCAGGGACACCGCAGCCAGCCCCCCGTCGGGCCCGGCTTTCACCGGCACCTGGAAGTACCGCAGCAACGCGGCCCCGGCAGTCTCCTCGGGGGTCTTCGTCCCGTCCTTCACCGCCCCGGACACGGGCGGCCGGGTGCGGGAGGCGACGGTCACCACCCAGTACCCGGCACTCACCTGACGCACCGCCACCGGCGCCGCCTGCCCGACCCGCTGCGCCACCGCTCCGGACAGCGTCACCGACCGCGCGTCGGGGAGAAACGGGGCGAGCAGCGCCTCGTCGCCCTCCCCGGCCGCGAGGAAGGTAGTGACGAACAACTCGGCGAACCCGCCGGGACCCACCGCCGGAGCCGCCGGGGCCCGCTCCGCCCGTACGGCCGGAGCCGCGACGGTCGGCGCGGGCTGCGAGACCAGCGCCCACGCACCCAGCGCCGGACCAGCGAGCAACAGCCCCCAGGCCGCCCGCCGCAGCACGGTCACGGCGGCCGCCGCCGACCCCACCGACCCAAGCGCCCAGCCACCCGCCTCCACCGGCAGCCGCTCCCGCCCAATGTCGCCCCGCTTACCGCGACGGCGCTTCACCGCTGCTCCTCGCGCAACGCCGCCGCCTGCTGCTCCCGCACCCGTACGGGCAGCGCCGCCCACCGGGCGAAGGCGCGCTGCCCCCACTCCGCGTCCTGCTCCACGTGCCGGCGCATCAGCTCGACCGTGCGCGGTGCGAACGGCGCCACCTCCAACTGCGCGGCCAGCTCCTGCAACCGCAGGCGCGCCCGCGCCAACTCCCGTACCTCCGCACACCCGGTGCTTGTCCTGTGCTGCGCCACCGTGCTTCCTCCTGGGACCTGTGACGGCGGCCGTTCCGCCGTACACCCGCCCCAAGGAGGCGCACCGCCCCGGATGTGACAGAGCGGGCCCCACTTCCGCCTGCACGCAGGAGGCCTGCACCCACTGCCCGGCGAGCACCCTCAACTGCTGCACGTTGCGGCTGCACCGCTTGCGCCACGCGACCGCCGACACCCCGGCCCGCTCGGCCGCCTCCCGCGCCCCGGCACGGGTCTCCGCCGCGAGTACCTGCGCGCGCTCCGCCGCCAGTACCCCTGCCCGTACTGCCCAGAGGAGGAGTTCGACCAGCTCGCCTCGCGCCCCCTCCACCTCTTCCACGGAGGCGAGACCCGACTCGGCAGCCTGCTGGGCCAAGACGGCCCGGAAGGCTTCCTCAACCGGATCGTCTGCCGACGGCTCGCCCCGGAGGGCGGACCGGTCGGCGTCGTACGCCACGGCACCCTCGACCGCCGTCTCCACAGCGAGTTCGCGGCTGGCCAGGTGCAGGGTCTCCAGGAGCACGTTCGCCGCGACCCGCCGCTGCCTCGACAACGGGTACTGGCGCACCACCTGATACAGGCAGGCGAGGACGACCTGCCCGGTCTCGTCGAAGTCCCGCCCGTCCCGCAGCAGGCGCCGGGTCAGCCGCACCGCACCGGGCAGCATCGCCTGCACCACCACCCGCGCTGCCAGCCGGGCCGTCTCCCCGTTCCCCGCCGCGGCGTCCAGGAGCACGTAGAGCCACTGGTCGCTGTGCGCAGGGCCCAGACGGCGATCACGCCGCTCCAACTCTGCGAGGAGCTCTGCGAGTCCGCCCGCCACGTCGTCCGCGCTCAGGACCCCGCTGTCCTGGAGGAGGCCGTACACGGTCCTCGCGTGCGCGGCGTCAGCGTCCACCAGCGCCCACTCGGCGTCCAGCGAGTCAAAGACCCGCCACTGCTCGCCTACACCCACCACTCCAGCCACGGCACAACTCCTCAGCCCAAGGTCATCTGCCGTGCACTCTCCTCAGCACCCCTGACCCATCCGCGCACCCAAAGAGGTAAAGGAGCAGGTCAAACGGTTGCCCAAACACCCACCCGGCCATCGGGTCAGCGTCGAGCGCTGACCCGGGCCCGCCGGGTCAGCAGCCGAGGCGAAGAACCAGGCCCTGGGATCGGCTATGCCGGGCTTGGGGCGCCGCGGGGGTGAGTGATGCGACCCGCTGAGTGGACGGCGCTGATCACGACGCCCCGCACCCAGGACCACCGGCGGGCGATGTGATCCGGCATTCGCCGGTAGGGGCGGGTCCTTGCTGGATAGCGTGATCAGCGTCCCGTACATGGTGAGAGGGAAGCTGGAGAAGGTCGTTGAGGTGCTGCAGGAACAGGCGTGGGAGCTGACGTTTCTGCACGACGAACTCCTGCACCAGATCGACGAGTAGGCCGGACCCCGATCGCGGCCGCCTTCGTCGACGGGCCACTCTCGCTGACGCACCCCTCGCGACGATGCGGGGCCTCGTTTCCTCCTGCACGGTGCCTACGTACCGACAGTGGCGGTGCTGCGGACAGACCAACAGGTTGCGCAACCGGTTGCGTTGCCAGGTTGCGTTGCAGGTTGCGCAACTGATTGCGGTGCCAGTCGCGCAACAGGTTGCGGCTCGATTCCAGGCCCGGGCGCATCGAGGCAGGTCACGGGCTCAGGGTCAGCGTTGACGCACAACGACACCTCTCTCCCAGAGGGAGAGAGGTGTCGTTGTCTCTTCTCCGGGCCGGGCCGTCGGCTCTGCCCGGTTCATGTCCCGGTGTTCTGTGGCGGGACCAGGACGCGAAAGCGGGCCGTTCAGCGGCCGGCGCCGCGCCGCTCGCCAGCGATGACCGCGACGGTGATGACCGCGAGGAGTGCCCACGTCGCCCAGATCAGCGGCTGGAATCCCATCGTGATCGCGGTGACGATGCTGGCGATCAGGCTCGCTGCGGTGCACACGGTCAGTGCCTTGCTCGCGGTGCGCACGTTTTCCTCCTTCAGGTAGTCGCCGGTGGGGCAGAGGTGTTGGGGGAGACCGGAGGGACCGGAACCCCTGTGGAAGCGGGCCCCGGCCACTCCGTGCCGTCACTCGCGGCGGTGACGCCCCCGGTCCTTGCGCGTGCGCTTGGGCCGGATGGCGATCACTGCGGCGATCGCGGCCACCGTGTTCACCGCCAGGATGACGATGTTCACGATGAGGCTGATCTCCCCAATGTCCATGCTGTTCACCTCCTCTCTCCCCGTGGTGTGACACCAGCTTATAGGGGGGTCTATAAGAAAGCAAGACCCCCCTATAAATAATCTTGGAATCCGGCTACCCTGGCCGCATGACCACACCGCAGACCCCCGAAGCCGAAGCCGTCCTGGCCCTGGTGCGCCGCTTCCGGGGTGAACTGGGCGAAGCGCTGCGGGGAATCGACGACCTGATCTTGCGCGACCAGGCGGCCCGCTCCGCTCACGACGAGCTCGGGGAGGCGGTCACCGACGTACGGCAAGTGCGCCACGAAACCGTGGCAGCCCTCAAGGAGGGCCGCACCATGGCCGAGGTCGCAACGATGCTCGGTCTGTCCGTACCGCGCGTCCAGCAGCTGCTGAAGGCGAAGTAGGGGAGGAGGGGCGATGGTGCGCCGGCATATTACGACCTGTCCGACGGGCAAGGTTCGCTACCCGGACAAGATCACTGCGAAGATGTCCATGTCCCGGGCCGAGGCGGCCGGTCGGGGCGAACAGCGGGTGTACCGGTGCCCTCAGTGCCACGGCTACCACTTGTCGAGCAGCGCGAGGAAGCCGTAGCCCCGGTTGGAACCACGCTCGCCATTATCCGACGCAAGGGCATTTCACCTCCTGCTCTCGGCTTGGAACCAGGTGTGACTGGAATGTCGCTGACCTGGCCTTTTCCAATTGGGTCAGTGTTTGGGTCAGCACACGAGGCAGGGCGCTGGAAAAAGACAGCCCCCGCAACCGTCTGCCTTCGCCGTGACGTACTCGACCTCGAAGTCCTCCGGTACCTGCACATGCTCCGCCACCCCGGCCTCCGGCACAGTGCTGACCAGACGCTACGACCGTAGAAGCGCCGTGCCCGCAGTACCCGGAGATGACGGGACACTCCGCAACTTGCCCGGACATGACCGAGGCGCTTCGCAGCCGGGTGATCTCCGAGACTGCCCGGACATCCCAGAGACAGGACAGCCTGCCATGTCGTCTGCCATCGGGATGTCAGTGGTTCTGACATGAGGAGGTGGTGGTGTCGAGGCGTTCGTGCAGCGAGGTGAAGCCGACTCCTGACAGCGTCGAGCACTAGTAGGGCTTTCGCCATCGGCACCCCAGGGCTGGACGGCCTGATCCTGGCCGCCCTTCTGGATTGAAGTCCGGAGAGCGGCGAAGTCCCACCACCCCATGGGGTGGTGGGACTTCGGGCGTGGGCACGGCGGTGGTGCGGGTGGGGTGGGTCAGGCGGTGGCGGCGCCGTGGTGGTCGATGGCCGGGGGCAGGGTGCGGAGCCGGTCGCGGAGGTCTGCGACGCCTGCGGCGTCTGTGGTGGTGAGGTCGAGGGCCAGGCGGGATAGGCGGGTGCGGGTGGTGGAGCGCAGGCGGGCGGGCGGCACGGTGTCCAGGACGTGCAGTGCGCGGTGTGCGGCGTCGGCGGGCTGGGCGGGAGCTTCGGCCTGGGCCAGGACGAGGGAGGCCGCCGCCCACCCGGGCGTGCCGGTGGTGGTTGTGGTCAGCGAGGTTTCGGCGCAGGTGATGGCCAGGGCGGTGCGGCCGAGCCGGATGTGGGCTTCGGCTTCGTGGAGGGCGAGTTCGGCGGCGTCGAAGCCGAACCGGCCGGGGGTGAAACCGTTTGGGTCGGTGTCGAGCTGGCGGCGGGCGTCGGCGAGTGCGGTCTCGGCGTCGGTGGCCCGGCCTTGTCCGGCGAGGGCGGGGAGGTGCGCCCAGGCGTGGGCCTGGGCGCGGGGGAGTCCGGCCGGGGCGTGGGCGAGGGCGTGCTCGGCGAGGGTGAGGGCCTGGTCGTAGTGGCCGAGGGTGCGGGCCACCATGCTCTGTGCCCCGTACGCCCAGGTCGTCAGGCGGGCGTCCCCGGTGCGGGTGCCGTAGGTGACGGCGGCGGCGAGGTGGGCGCGGGCGCCGGTGAGGTCGGCCAGGTGGAAGGCGGCGTTGCCCAGGAGGGCGGACAGCCAGCCGATGGTGCGCCGCAGCTCGGTGGCGACCGGCTCGGTGACGGACGGCTCGACGAGTGCCTCGGTGAGGAGCCCCCGGGCGGTGCGCGCCTCGGCGAACAGGAGCGCGGGCGGGTGCGTGGAGTAGTTGAGGGCGTAGTGCTCGACGGCGGCCTGGGCGAGTTCGGTGACGGTGCTGCTGCCCGCCGGGTCGGCGAGGAGGGCGAGGTGGAGGGATTCACGGACGGCGGGGAGCCCTGCGTCTGTGGTCATCGGCAACACCATCTCCCGTACGAGGCCGTACGCCTCGGCGCGTGCATCGGTCTGGGGGCGACCGTACCGGACGGGCCCTGTCGCGTTGTCTCTGCCGGGGAGGCCGAGTTGGGCGGGGCGGGCCCCGTAGGCGCGGCAGAGCATGACCCGGTACTCCTCGCCCGGCCACTCGCGGGGGTTGTGCTCCCACCGGCAGAGCTTGGCCTCGGTGAGGCTGGGCGGGCGCAGCCCGTCGGCGACGTACAGGGCGCGGACCTGGGTGATGGTGTCGGCCCTCGACCAGCCCAGGGCGAGCCGCCATCCCTCCAGTGCGGATACCTCGGGCAGGGCGGTACGGATCGCGGTCACGGTGCGCTCGGTGCTGTGCCCGTGGCGCTGGCAGCGCATCCGGACGGCGGCGGCTTCGCGGACGATCTCGGCGCGGCGTGAGCGGGTGATCGTGAGCATGGGGCGCCCCCGGGGTGTCAGGCGGTCGGCTCGCTCACCGTAGCCGAGCCCTCACCGGCCCGGCAGGCCCTCGGGCACCCCGGGACATTGACACCTACCGTCAATGTCCCTGCCCCCGACGGGCAATGACGGGGCGCCAGGTGGAGCGGGACGCTGAAGAGGCAAGCCCGGCAGCAGGCCGGGACACCCCCCTCCTGGGAGGCACAGCATGGCCGAGAACCTCACGACGACCGAGAAGGGTGTGGGCGGCGGCCTGGTCGTGGCCCGCCGTCTGGTGCAGTCGGCCCGCGACCGCGGCAGCTGCCTGTCGGAGTCCGACGGCGGCGGCACCGGCAAGTCCGACGGCAACGACTGAAAGGCGCGGTGATCTAGCGGTGGCTTTCGTGTCCATCGCGGAGCGTCTCGGCCCGGACTTCCGGGCCGAGACGCTGCACCGCGACTACCTGCATGTACCCGGCGCCGTGCCCGATGTCGGCGCCCTCCTGTCATACGACGACCTCAACCACTTGATCGCCACGCACCGGCTGGAGCCGCCCCGGCTGCGGCTGTCGGCCGGCGGCGAGATGCTCCCGCAGCACCGGTACGCGGTGCCGGTCACCACCCGCCGCCACACCGTGTGGCAGCGCGTCCACCCCGCCGAGCTGCACCAGCGGCTCGCCGAGGGGGCCTCGCTGGTGGTCGACCAGATCGACCACCTGCACCCTGCGCTCGGCACTCTCGCCGACGAGCTGGAGTCCTGGCTGCGGACCGACTGCCAGATCAACGCGTACGCCTCCTGGACCGAAACCGAAGGCTTCGGCACCCACTGGGACGACCATGACGGTGCGAGCTGAAAGCTGCTCTGCCCAGTGGCGGCGGGCTGAGGTGGCCCGTCGCTCCGGCTAAGAAGTCATCTCATTTGGCGAGTCTGCGGTAGCAGATGAGGGTACAGGCGATGCTGGTGAAGGCGAGGAAGTGGTCGGCCTTG
>BMUX01000029.1 GCA_014650415.1 Streptomyces spiroverticillatus | reverse complement strand
ATGACATCCACGAAGCCTTCCTCAGCCTCGCCACGTGCCTCATCACCCACCGCCACGTCCAACGCCTTTGTTAGGACCTCTTAGGGCTGCCCGCTGAGCACCCCCCGACCGCGACCGTGTCCAAGGGCGGCTCCTCGATGCCGGTGGCCGGACCGTCGCCGCCGCACGCTTCCCGCAAAGCTGCGTGCAGGACCGTGGCGTCGGTGTGCACGCGGCCGGGGCGCGGGGAGTGCAGCCAGTACGGGCCGGGCTGGCTCTCCTTCCCCGCTTCCGGCAGCACCAGGGAGTGGGGGGTGTCCAGGACGGTGGTGTGCGGCAGGTCCCAGCCAGTGGCGGCGCCGGGCGGTACGAGGAAGTACAGGTGCCGCTGGGCGGGGTCGACGGCGACGCCGCCTTCCTTCCCGCCCAGGTGGCTCAGGGCACGTAAGCCGAGGTACCGCGGTACCCGTACGGCATCCGAGAGAGGGCCGGCGGGCCCGGGGCACGGTGAAGTGCTGGCCAGAGAAGGGGAGTTGCTGGTCATTGGAGTTTCCCGCTCGTGGGCGTCGTGGGTGCCTGGGACGCTACGCGGCAGGCCCGTTCCCAACCCGAGCTGAGAGTCCGGGTTGCCGCCCGGTACGGGTGCTACAGCAGGCTGAGACGTTCCGCGAGCGCGGTCGCCTTGCGCCGGTAGGTGGGCCGGGACCGCTCGACCAGGGAGAGGACGAGTTCGCGGGCCAGCGGGGAGCGTTCCAGGTCTTCGGGGGCGAGTTCTTCGAGTTCCAGGAGGTGGACCAGGACGGCGGCGTCCTCGCGGCGCAGGTCGTAGCAGCGAGCGACTTCGAGGATGAAGGTGAACTGCCGCTCCCTGGAGGGGAGCTGGGTGGTGTCGACCTGGTCGGCCAGGCGCAGCGCTTCGGTGGCGTCCCCGGCGAGCATCTCCACCGACACCGCGTGCAGTTCCAGGTTGGTGGGCCCGAACACGGTCCACTGCACGTTGCCCTCCCCCACCTGTTCTGCCAGCGGGCGCACCCGGGCTTCGAGGTGCTCGCGGGCTGCCCAGGCCCGCCGGGTGCGGGCCTGGGCGACCACCGCGACCAGCTCCAGGGCCCCTTGGACGGCGAGAGCCTCCGGGGTGCTGAGAGCGCGGTGCAGGTCTTCGGCAGCGGACCGGGCGACGTCGGCGGCGGCGTGCTCGTCACCGGCTGTGGAGAGCAGGACGTGTCCCAGGTTCCACTGGGCGGTGGCGATCCGCAGCGGATCGTCAGCGTCTTCCGCGGCGCGCAGCGCCCGGTCGGCGACCATCAGGGACAGATCGAGCCGTCCGGCCCGCCGGCAGTATGAGCGCAGCAGCCCGTACAGGTCTGCCGCGGTGCGCAGGATCTCCCGGCGGGCGGCCGGATCAGTGCTGCGGCGGTGGGCGCGGACGGCGTCTTCGACGTCGCCGATGAGCGCGGGCAGGACGGCCTCGGTCGCGGTGAACCGGGTGGGTGAGGTCTGCCAGGTGCGCCAGAGATCGTCCACCCGGGTCCGCAGCCCGATACCCGGGGCCGTACCGGAGCCGGAGGGGGTAGTGGGGTACTGCCCGAGCAGGGCCCGTACGACGTGGTCGGCGGCGGTGTCCGGCGTCTGCGGCTGCGGGACGGCCGACTCGTCCAGCAGGACGGCGACGGAGACCTCCAGTTCGGCGGCCAGCCGCAGCAGCACGTGGTACGACGGCGTCTTGAGACCGCGTTCGATCTGCGAGAGGTAGTCCTCGGTGATGCCGCACAGCCCGGCCACGACCGCCTGGGTACGGCCCCGGCGCTCGCGGTGATGCCGGATGCGCGGGCCGAGGGGCAGTGCGGGCAGGTCCATCCCGTCCTCCTGGAAGAGGGGGTTCCAGCGTAGGTTTCGGCGACCGTCGGGCAGACGGAGTTCCTCCAACGTGTGACACGGTGAGGCCCGTTGAGGGTCGGCGAAGAGGAGGAAGTCATCGTGCAGGTGGTGCTGTGGGACATCGACCACACCCTGATCGACACGAACGGCGTCGGCGGCGAGATCTTCGGCGAGTGCTTCCACCGGGTCACCGGGCACCGCATGCGCGAGCAGGCGGCCGTCGACGGTATGACCGAGCCGGTCATCTTCCGTGAGACCGCCGCCCTGCACGGCCTCACCAGCACCCGCGCGATGTTTGAGGAATTCGCCGCCTGCTCCGCCGAACAACACCGGCTGCGCGCGGGCGAACTGCGCACCCGGGGCCGTGCGCTGCCCGGGGCGGCGCACACACTTGCAGCGGTCGCCGAGGTGACGGGGGTCGTGCAGACCGTCGTCACCGGCAATATCCGGCCGGTCGCCGAAATCAAGCTGGGCGTCTTCGGCCTCGACACCCACGTCCGCTTCGAGTTGGGCGGCTACGGCGAGGACGATGACGACCGGGCCGCCCTCGTACGCACCGCGATGACCCGCACCAGCCAGACCCTCAAGACCACGGTCGCGCCCGAGGATGTTCTGCTGATCGGGGACACCCCCGCCGACGTCGCGGCCGCACTGGCCAACCACGTCCACGTCCTGGCGGTCGCCTCGGGGCGTACGAACGCCGCCGACCTCGCCCGGGCCGGGGCGCACACGGTGGTGGAAGATCTCACCGACCCCCTGCTGCTGGACCTTCTCACCCGCAGGACAACCTGACGTTGCAGCTCGCCAAGTACCAACTCTCAACCGATGGGTTCAGCGGGGTTCTGCCACCAACCTCCGCGCACCCGCGGGAAACCGTTACGGTGGCGTGTGGGCCCGTGGGACCTACGGCGAAAGGGGATCGGCATGGCCAGGCTGACCACATGGAGCGGCGGTCGCGAGATCGACCTCCCCGACACGATCCCCGGCATCCGCGCCGCACTGCCCCCGGACCGCCGTGGCGCGTTCGACCTCGCGCTCGCCGAGGCGGGAGTCGACGAAGTGCCTGCGGTTCTGCGGCATTGGCTGCTGGAACTCGCCGAGGACGACGAGGAACGCGAGCTGACCGAGCAGCTGCGTGAGCGGGAGCGCCACGCGGGATGAGCCGCTACCGCATCACGTACGCGCCGCCGGCCGACGCCACCCTGGCCAAGATGACGGGTGCCGAGATATTCCGGGCGGCGGTGGCTGCCACGATCGGCACCGACCCCTACGGCCACGGCTCCACCCCGGTACGCGGAGACCGCGACCGACGCGAGGCCACCGTCCACCAGGCGTTCCTCCGCTACGTCATCTCCCCCTCCGTGCTGACCGTCACCGTCGTGCGGCTCATCACCATCGACTAGCGCCCTACCCGCCCCACTGCTGGGCGGCTGACACCGCGTGCTCATACGCTGGCCAGTTCGGCCGCGAGGTGGCGGACGCAGACCGTTCGCGTCGGCACGGCGGTGCGTGTGCAGGGCGTGCCACCGTCGTGCCCCGAGCACGTGGGGAGTTTCTCGGGTGCTGGCGCAGCCGGAGGAGCGAGCATGGTCCGGCAGGGCTTGCACAGGCCGTCGTCGAGCAAGTGGCCGGTCAGTACGATGCGCGCTCCGCAGCCAGCGCAGTCGGCCCGTGGAGTGTGGTCCTTGGGGCGCGGGACCATCACAGGGTCCGGCACGCCGCCGGTGGCACGGTCGAGATGACAGTCGATGCACTCGCCCGACGGGCCCGGCCGTGTGCCGTGCTCAGGGCACAGTCCCTGTTCCCGGCGCTGCTCCCGCTGGCGGGCTACCCGCTTGGTGTGCAGGGCTTCCGCGCACACCTCGCACGCGGTGCCGGTCATCCAGAGCACACCGGACTCGCAGTCGTGCAGACCACACCCCCAGCGGGGCAGCGCGGCTCCCAGGATCCACCGGCCGGGGTCGCGGATCTCCTCGATCATCGTTCCCCGCAGACGGACCGTCAGCCGGTGATGCAGGCGTTCAGGCAGCGTTCCGTCGCGTAGCTGGCGGCCCACCTCCCGGGCGATCTGGCGCGAGACGAAGACGTTGTCGACCTTGGCAAGCAGCCAGTGCACCGGCTCCAGCACGCCGTAGACCTGGGCGCTCAGCGACAACTGTGGGCCGGTGTAGCGGCCGGTGTTCTCCGCCAGGCTGCGACGCGGGTGGGTGTCAACCTCAGCTGGAGCAGACTTCGTTCCATCCGCGCGCAGCGCGAGACCTCCCGAGCCCAGCACGGACGCTGACATGAGCTCGTCCCGGTTTTCCCCAGGCCGAGCCTCTGTAACTACAGGTACTTCGCCTACGGCGGATGAGGGGGCAGCGCGCTCGTTCTCCAGTGAGTCAGTCCTAGGTGATTCCCTATTCGCGAGGGACTGCTCACCAGCTTGCGAACCCGATTGCTCACCAGCTTGCGAACTGTCTTCCTGCTCAAGGATCCCCAGGGCAGTGCCGGAAGAGAGATCCTGGTCGGCCTCCGAGGAGGGCGCGAGCCGGGCGACCAGGTCGTGAGCGATGAGCCGGTGACATCCCCGAGCTTCCGCACGCCGGTCCACCGTCACCCACCGGCTGACAGCCAGCGCGTCCACAATCAGCCCGGCGGCCGTCGTCGACAGCGGCATGCCCGCCCTCCGCCCCGAGTGGTGGCGCAGGGACCCGGCAAGCTGTGACTCGGTCAGCAACGCCCCACGGACCTGTGCGTATGCGATGAGCGCATACGCACGCAGCTGCCGGGCCGTCAGGTCCTCAGCTGCCGCCACCGGAAGCCAGACGTACGGCTCATTCCGACGCAGGGGACGGGTCGTCCGGAGCGCCGACAGACCCCGGCCGCCGGGCAGGGTCCGCCGTTCGGTGCGCAGCTCCACCACACCGTCGCCCGCGGGACGCGAGAGCGCAGTCAGCCCGCGTCCCGCGGTCGCGGTCGCGACCCCCAGGTACCGGGCGAGGGTCGCGGTGCGCGCCTGGCACCCCTCCGGTCGCAGGCCCAGGGCCTTGACCTTCACATACACGCTGAGAGCGATGTCCGGGGAGCCCGGCAGTACGAGCCGAAGCGGGACTTTCACCCGCTGCCGACGAACTGGCCCTCCGGCAGGAGCCACGGTCTGACTGCGTGATGCCGTCGGCCTCTCGGGCGTGCTGAGGTGCTCCTCAGTGTCTCCAGCTGTCACTCCGCTGGTACCGATCGACCCTGCTGGGGTGAAATCTCCCGCGCAGGCCAGCACAACAGGAGCGAACATATATGGGCGTACCGGCGTGAAACGGGCATGCGTGGGCTGGCAAAAGACCAGCGGGTCGTGCAAAATGACGGAGCCTCCTCATTGAGGGCGCAACAAAGGCCCCCTAGTGGGCTTGCAGGTTCGGTGAGAACCAGAAACGAATCGTTCGGGCGGCTGCGAACCAACCGAACAACCCCTTCGGACAGGGCCTGCGAAACCCTTCCGGAGACATGAAGGGCGCTCAGCCTGGGTGACTGCGAATCACCGGGGAGCTGAAGCGCCGGGGCGGGACTCGCCCCCCTGACCTACGTCACCTCGACCCCCTCACCAGAGGGCTGTCCGGGGTACCCGGAAAACGAAAATGCCCCGCTGGCGTCCATCGCGACGATCACGAGACGGCGGGGATCTGTGTGCCTCGGGAGGCCCACGGGTAGAGTGGTGCCATGAAACACCGAGAGCCTCCTTACAAGGTTCTCTAGGCCCTCGGCGCTCCCAAGGCGCCGGGGGTATCTCACTTTTTGGTTCTTGATCGCAGCCACCCTACCCCGTTGAACGCCTTCGGCGCAGCGGCTGGTGGAGGCGAGTTGACGCGTCGTCAGCACGCCTTTCAGCGGGGGGGAGACGATGGGGTGCGGACAGCAGCAGGGCATCATGAGCGACATGCCTGACGCTCCCCCGCTGGACATCCCCCCGGCCTCCTACGCGACCGCCGCGCAGCAGCGCGCCTACATCACCGCCATGCAGCGCATCCGGGACGCCAGGCAGCCCGCCGACCCCATCCGCGTCTACATCTCCGTCCCTCCGCAGATCGCCCGCCGGCCCGCATGGGGCGAGCGCATCGCACGCATCCAGTCCCGCCTCCCGCACGCGCAACTGCTGCAATTTCCGGACCTTTTCACTCCGGAGGACTACGCCGAGAAATGGCCCGACGTCGCACCGACCCTTGACGGCCTGGTGATTGTGGGAGCGACCACCAACGGCGCGACAAGCACCACGTACAAGATCGGCCAGGTCGCACGCCTGGAGATCATCGACATCGTGCGGCGCGGTCGGCCCGTGCTGATCCACGCCAGGCGCTACGGCCTCGTGCCCGTCGTCGACTGCCAGGTGCGCCGGATCGGCGACACCCTGCTGCGCACCAAGATCACCGTCCCGAGCGGTTGGGACCCGGCGGACTACGAGCCGACGCTCAAGGCCGCACGCCAGGCCCTGGGCCGGGCGCCCGAGGCAGACGCCCAGAGCCAGGGAGCGAACCAGTAGGCAGGTCGTCTCCGACATGTTGATCGCGCTCCTCTCGAAGTCTGTTGGCCCCTAGCCTCAGAAGAAGTTCCGAGCCGGGGAAGGCACCGCTGTGGTAGCAGTGTGGAAGTTGTGGCGCGTCGACGCGGCGAGTCCACCGACCTAGACAGAGGGCAGAGCGGCGTCGTAGTAGCGCGCGAGAACGGCCTCTGCACCCGATCCCTGCGCCGTCACGATCCGCTGAAAACGCGACGCCCGTAGATCCCCGGCGACCAGGATCCGGGGGTGCTGAGCCTCCGGTGGGCAGTATCCGTCACTGCCTCGGGCCAGCCCGGGCAGAGCAGCAGGACGGCTTCCCAGATTCCCGAACACCGTGTCGACCGCGTACGACCGCGGTGCTCCGCCCCGGTCAACAGTGCTGAGAAGCCACGGTGAGCCAGCGTCAGGGGAGTGGGCGACGGTGACCTGCGAGATCGGCACGACGTGCACCCGCCTGTCCTGCGACACCTCAAGGATCTTGTAGTCGTCTTCGGGTGGTACCAGTACATACAGGTCTGCCGAGACGGGATGTGCGCGCAGCCATGTGCCCAACGGACGGTCACCGCCGAGGACATAAGTGCGCCCCGCGACGTCTTCCGGCGCCGCTCGCCACAGGGGGGCGAGGTTGAAATCCGCCGGCGCGGAAATCCACCGCGTCTCCTGTGGCGACGCGGTGGCTACTCCCGTGGCGATGACCGCTGCGGCCGCGGAGAGTTCGCCACCCCCCTGCAAGGCAACCGTGACTCCGTCTTGGGTCACCGATACGGATGCTGCCCGGCCTAGGAGCAGTGTCGTGCTGTTGTCCCTTTCCAGCGTTGCGACATCTGCGGCGTACGCAGCTGCTAGTTGGTCACCCGTTTTCCATTGGCCCGGCACGTTTGCCAGCGCACTGATCGTGCGGATCTTGCTGCCTACCTGCTCGGCCTCCACGAGCACCACATGCATGCCCAGACTCGCGGCCATCACGGCCGCAGCTACTCCGGCAGGTCCGGCGCCCACCACGACCAGGTCCGTCTGCCCTTTGTTGCTCACGTGTCCACTTCCTGTCCGCCCAGCCACTCCAGCGCCTGCTGGCGGGTGATGAGCTGCCGGGACCCGACGTTGCGTGCGGCCATCAACAGGGCGGCGTCGTGGTACTGCGGTCCGCCGGTCGAGGCGCAGGCGTCGGTGACGACCCACGGTCGGTACCCCGAGTGGTACGCGGAGATCGCGGAGTCGTAGACGCAGGAATCCGTGTCGATCCCGCACAACACCAGGTCAGTCCATCCGGACTGACTGAACAGGCGGGCAGCCTCGGCAGTGAAGACGCTTGACTGGCCCTTGTCGATGGTCGCCCCCGCCTTCGACGTAAATGACCTAAGTTCCTGCACGAAGGCCTGCTCTTCGGCTGTGCGTAGTTTCGACCAGCCCGTGATCCGTTCGTATGGCGAGCCGGGAGCATTCACAAAGCGACTGAAGAGGACGGGCGCCCCAGCGTCGGACCACCGCGCCACGAGATCGGCAATCGCGGGGACCACCGCCTCGGTATGCCGATTGATGAAGCCCTGCTGAACATCGATCACAATGAGCGCTGCCGTGCCAAATGCCACTCGTTTTCCTTCCCCCGTAGAGATCATCACAGGCCGCTGTCCCGCAGAGCATCCTGGGCAGCCCGCAGACGGTCAGGCAGTTCGCTAGTGGCCAGAATGGCTTCCCGCATGACCCTGTGCTGCGCGGTCTCGGTGGGGCGTGCGGCCGTCAGTCGCGAGTGCGCGCCGCGCAGGTATCGCCAGCCGTATGCCTCAGGCATGACCGGGTCCTGGTACATCTCGACCATGTGCAGGATGTGCGAGGACAGGGCCCAAAGAGCCTGAGCGTCGAGTTCGAGGGCGATGATCTCGCCCATCGTCAGCGCCCGTTCGTCGCGCCGGGGGTGGTAGGCCACCCCCGACCAGCCGGCCACTCCCCGCGAGGCTGCACCACCGAAGAGCACCGCCTCGGGATGTGACCAGCCGTCGGCAAACTTCGCGTCTTCGACGCCGGACCCGAGGGCGGATACGTGCAGCGGATCCTGACGGTCGACCAACACCGATGGAGTAGACAGCAGTTGCAGGGCAGTGTCGAGCCCCTGAGCGTCCCAGGAATGCTCGCGGACCTCATAGGCCGAAAGAACATATTCCGGTTCGGTGGGCACTGAACCGCAGGTGTCGGGCTTGTCTTGGAGGAGCTCCTGGAGGAGTTGCCCGGCCCACTGCCGGTCCTTCGGGTAAGACCGGTATCGCCAGAGGGCTAACTCGGTGAGGGTAGCCACCCGGCAGATCTCTTCGAGGTGGACTACGGCGACCCCGCAGGCATAGATGTGCACCGAGGATGCGTGCGCCGTGTGGTGTTCGCCGCCGATCACGCGCCGGTCGAGACCACCCGGGCCGTGAGGGTACGGGCTTCCGGCCTCGTAAAGGCGACGGGCACTCTCACCGATGTAGACGGGGAGGAATTTGTGGGAGACGACTGAGCAGGGCCCAGGTCTCGGGGCGTCCGCACTGGCCGCGGAGATGCCACGAAGAGCGGCCAGCCGCACGCGAAACGCTTCCTTCTCCTCGCCGGAACACCTGGCAAGAGCCGTGTCGAGGAGCTGCTGCGTGGCCGGTCGGCAGACACCGACGGGGTTGCTCTGCCAGAAGCTGACGGTCCGAGGAGAGATCCCGAGTCGTCGGGCGAAATCGCGGACGGACTCACGTTTCACGGATCGCAGGAGGAGCGCCTCCTCACCCGTCCATTCGCTCACAGTGATCACTACACACCCCTCGCTAGGCTTCCAGCTAGATGAGAGCCGCCCATTTGCCACGCTGCTGCCACAGCACTACTACACCGGAGCCTCTCGGCCAACCAGTAGCTTCTGGACAGTAGTTGGCATGCAGAGACGTGACACCCAGCAGGGCGGGAAAGGACGGTCAGTCGAGTCTGCTCTCGATGTGCTCAAGGCGCGCCGTCAGGTCAGCGACCTGCGCCTCCAGGGCCCTGAGCGTGCGAAGTGTCGCGTCCTCCACGGACTCGGCGGCCGAATCGGCGATGTACGAACCGCGCCCCTGGTGGGAGTAGATGGTGCCAGTGCTGCGCAGCTCCGCCAGGGCGCGCTGAACAGTGCCCGGTGCCACGCCGTATTCGTCGGCCAGCTCACGGGTGCTGGGCAATTTTGCCCCGGCGGACAGCCGTCCCTCGCGAATGGCCCGTTGGATGTCCTGGACGATCCGCTGATACGGCTGCACTGCCTCGCTGCTCATGGTCGACATCGTAGGACGACTCCTCGGACCTACCTAGCTTCCCTAGGTTCGTTGACCAGGTGCTTGACATAACCCGGACTGTATCAGCTAAGTTATGTAAGTCGACAGTCTGTAGTACGGAAATCCGAGCCACACCTTGCGCACTGCACCACCGCAAAACACGCAGGAGTCACCGCCTCTCTCGGCGGCGGCAATGGGGTTGAGCCCGCGCTCCCCCGGTCGAGACGCCTGTACCGAATATCGAGCACCACAGATCCACCTTGAACAGCGCTGCTGCGCTGTCTGTCCGCCAGGAATCCGGCCGCAGGGCCGGCCTGGCGCGGCAGAGAAGGCAGCACTCGCGCCCCCCGAAGAAGGAGATCGTGATGGCGAGGAATCGGAAGCGTCCCGGCAAGGTCCGGACCAAGCGCAACAACCGCCGCGAGCCGCTGCTGCTCAGCACCATGGCCCCGGAGGACTACAACGTCCGGCCGGACGAGGTCATGTCGATTGCGTGCCCGGACTGCCGGACCTGGCGGCGGATCATGGGGACGTACGACCTCAAGATCCGTGAGCACTGCATCAGCGGCAAGGTCGCCGAAGGCACGGAGCACACCCTCTGCCCCGGCAGCAACCAGGCCGTCATCGTCGACATTGACGTCCGGCGCTGGCAGGTCAGGCAGGACCGCCTGCTGCGGGAGGCGATGCCGCAGGACAACCGGCGCGCGGCGCAGCAGTTCTACAAGCCCCTCCCCGCTCCGGCCGTTCCGGTCTCCCGGATCACGGCGGAGGTCACCCTGGAAGGGGCCCGTCAGTCCTACCTCGCACACCGCAAGGGCTGCATCCGGTGTGTTGGTGGTCAGCACTGCCTGGACGGCGGACCGCTTGCCCGCCGGTTCGTCCTGGCACTTCAGCAGGACCCGGCTCGCCGCGAGGCTGAGCGGGAAGCCGTGCGGCAAGCGCACCGGCAGGAACGGGCCCGACTGGGGTTCCGCGCTGCCCAGTGGGACATGTACGGCACCACGGTGGAGGCGGCGAACAACCAGTGCCGCAAGCGGGAGTCGGACACGCTCTCCGAGTTCCGCGGCCCCGGCCTTCCGATGCTGCCGCAGGACGTGACGGCGTACGACCGACGCCAGGCCGAACTGGGCAAACAGTACGGCCGGAAGCGTCCGGCCCCGTCGGCCACCTGACTCGCACAACGAACGACCACGGCCCCGGCTGCCCCCTCTTGAAGCGGGGAGCGGCCGGGGCCGTGGCTGCTCGTACAGCAGTCAACTCCCCAACTGGGGAGTGATCGTGACAGCCCTTGGGATTGCGGCCCGGGGGCTGTCCAGGACCTGACTCGGAGGACCTGATGCCCAGCATGACACGCACCATCCCCACCCCGTCGAACGGCCTTGTCAAGGACATGGAGGACGCCGACGACCAGCGCGGCCCGGAGCGGGACGAGACCGACGCCGCCTTCCACAAGCTGGTCCGCCGCCTGGTGGCCGACGGCGACGCCCGCGCCGCGCGGGCTGGCCGCCGCGCCCGCCGCACTCTCGCGCAGATGGGGGTGGCCCGATGAACGGCATCACCAGGCTCACCGACGCGCAGCGCGAGGAGCTGTCGAAGAAGAACAGCGCGCAGAACAAGCGGTCGGAGAACAACCGCCGTTGAATCCCCCGGCATTGCCCGTCGTCTCCGCGCCTGCACGGGCGGGGGCGGCGGAGAGCGTCGGGAGCTCACCACGCTCCGGCCGTCCGGCCGCCACCAACGCAAACAGCCCCCGGGGATGCACCCCCGGGGGCTGTCGTACGGACCTTCTGGGAGGCCCTGATGCACCGCTCCATCGTACGCACCCCCTATTACGGCGCCATCACCACGGCCATCATCGAGCGCCCCCGCCCGGCGTGCGAGAACGAAGACCCCGAGCTGTTCTTCCCGATCGGCGAGACCGGCCCGGCGCTCATGTGGGCGGAGGAGGCCAAGGCGGTCTGCCGTCGCTGCCCGCTGATGGAGTCCTGCCTCAAGGGCGCACTGAACCGCAACGAGCAGTACGGCGTGTTCGGCGGGCTGTCCGCGAGCGAGCGCCGCTCCCTCAAGCGGCGCGCGGCCCGCGACGCCGCCTGACGGGAGCAGTGGGCAAGTCCTCGCCCGCCTCGCAGTACCCCCGCACTACGGCTGCCCGCACGGCGGACAGCCGCGCTTGCAGCACGTCTTCGGCCCGGGACGATCCCGGGATCACCAGCTCCGTGTTCTCAACGAGGAGACACCGATGACTCTCTCCCGACTCCGTCGAAGCGCCGGTATCCGCAGTGACTGGACGGCCGCTGACTACGAATCGCAGGAATGCCTTCGCCAGCTCGGGCACCGGGACGCGGTCAGCCGTGTGCGGCAGGCCCGCCGCGGCCACCCGGTGCGGCACGCCGCCCGCGTGCTGCGCGCCCGCCTCACCCGGCGTTCGGAGCGCCCTGCGATTCAGGCGTGCCCGGTCGACTGGGACGTGGCCCGCCAGGCCGCTGAGGCGGTGAACCGTGGCGACGTCGACGAGGCCACCCGTCTGGTGGAGGCGACCGACTGCCCGCGCGACACGGCGTTCGCCGCGTTCCGTTTCATCAACGTCAACTGACCTGTCCTGTTTGCCAGTTGCCTGATCCGCCCGCACCGCCCGCCGAACGCTGGCGTGCGGGTCGGGCGGTGACGGGGAGCCGGACAGCCCGGACCAGCAACTCGTCAGGGAGACACCGTGCGCGATATCAACTCGAAGGCCCATCCCGCGGTCAGGTTCAATGAGCGTGACTTCGTCCTGTACCGCGACCCGGCGTTGTTCTGGACCGGGCAGGAGGACCACACCTTTGTGTGCCGGGTTCAGCGGTCCTGGAACGAGGGGACGTACGACCTCCTCGCCGTGGCCACCAACCGCTTCATCCACGACGCCAGCGGTGACTACATGCGGCTGCTGCCGTCGCTCGACGCGATGCGCGACATCGACACCGCCCCGCTGCACAGCGCCGGCGCGGCCGACGGTCTGACCGCTGCCGCGCTCGCCTGGCTGACCCAGCAGCACGCGACCGCCAACCGGTGCCCGGAGCTGCCCGCCCCGCGCGGCTGACCGAACCACCCTCGAACCGCGCCGCCCTGTGGGTGGTGTTGACCTGGAAGGAGGCGGCGTGGCCGCCACACGTACCGCCCGCAAGAAGGCCCCCGCCCGCAAGCGCCCCGTAGCCCGTCCGAAGAACCCCACCACTTCCCCGGCCGGGGCCACGAAGCCGGAGACGGCGGCCGTTGACCTCGAGGTGCTGGCCGGTGTCGCGGAGGCCCGCGACATGGCGGCCGATGTCATCGACTCCGCGCGCGAGCAGGCCGCCGCCCTCCAGGCGGATGCCGAGCGCGCGGCCGCGCGCACCGTCGCTGACACGCACGAGCAGGTCACGGTGCTGATGGCAGAGGCTCAGACCCGTGCCGCGGGCATCACCGCCGACGCCGAACAGGAGGCCACCGCCCAGCGCGAGGCCGTCCTCGCCGACCTCGAAGCGGCACGCGGCGAGGCCGACCAGCTCCTGGCGCAGGCCCGCGAGCGTGCCGCCACCCTGGTGAGCGAGGCCCGCGCGCAGGTCATCGACCTGACGGAACTGGCCGCCACCGACCGTGCGGCCACGGTCACGGCCGTTGCCGAGCTGCGCCGTCTCGCGGAGGCCGACCTCACCGAGATCAGCAGGCTGGTCGACCAGCGCCGCACCGAGGCCGGGCAGATTCTCGCCCGCGCCCAGGAGCAGGCCGACGACCTGGTGGCCGCGGCGCAGCGGGAGGTCGACAAGGCCCGCGAGCGGTTCGCCCAGCTCGCGGCGACAGCGGCGGACCAGTACGACGGCCGTCGCGCGGAGGCGGAGGCGCTGTACGCGGACGCGGTCAGGGCCGCCGACGACCGGCGCCGGGAGGCCGATACGGCCGTCGCCGCCGCGCACCGTGAGGCGGAGAGTGCTCGGGCCGGGCTGCGGGACGAACTGCGCCAGCTGGGCGAGGACTTCGACCGGGAGGCGGCCTCCAAGCGGGCTGTCCTCGACAAGGAGCTCGCCGGGCTCAAGGCGGCGTGCGACAAGCAGCGCGAGCGGCTGCGGGAGGAGGCCAAGACCGTCACGGTGCAGCTGCGCGAAGCCGCCCAGAAGGAAGCGGGCCGCATCACCACCGAGGCGGAGCGCAAGGCGAAGGCCGTCACCGAGCGGGCGAAGGCCGACGAGGCCCGCGCCCGTCGGCTGCTGGAGGAGGCCCGGGAGGCGAAGAAGGAGGCCTCCCGCTGGAACGGCTGGCAGCAGAACATCAGCCGCAAGGCGTGGAAGACCGCCCCGTGGATCGCGCTCGCCGCCGGCGTCGGCCTGGCCGCGTCCGGCGAGTACGAGCTGGCCCGCATGGTCGGCATCAACCAGTACGTCGCCCCTCTCCTACCGGTCAGCATCGACGTCTACTGCGTCACCGCGTTCCGGGCCAAGAAGGACATCCCGTACGCACTGCTGCTGATGGCGTCGGCGAACGTGACCTACCACCTGTCCGAGCAGGCGCACCTCGTCCAGGACGGTCAGTCGGCTCCGTGGCAGCTGACCACGTTCGTCGTGCTGATCTTCGTGGCCGTCATCTGGCGCGTCCACACGCTCATGCACGACGACGGTACGGACGACGGAAACGGAACGCCCGCCCGTACAGGTACGCATCGGCGTAGCGACGGATCGGGCACCGCCTCGTCCAGCCGTACAGAGGGCGCGAGCGACAGCCTGTACGCCGCGCCCCGCACGGTTCACGCCGACGGCGCGGGCACGGGATGGGACGGTACGGACCCGGTACGCCCCGCCTCGCACCCGCCGCACGACGGCGGCACCGAAGGGGCGGTGAGCAGGGCGTACAGCGACCGTACAGGCGGCGTACACACCCCCTCCCAGGGGGCGGTGCGTACAGGTACGGCAACGGTCGGGCGTACCGGGACGGCCAGCGCGGCCGCCCAGGGACGCAGCAGTGCCATCAGCGTCCGTACACAGCCCGGCGGCAAGGCGGTTCCGGGAGCCCGTACAGGTACGGACGCCGCATCCTCGCCCGCAACCGGAATGGGCAGTACGGCAGGTGCAGAGCGTTCCGGTACGCCGGTACGGACGGACGAGGAGCTCCTCCCGCTTGTACAGGACCTGCCCCGTGACGCGGACGGGTTCGTGACGCTGTACCGGGCCCGTACCGATCTCAGCGTCAACAAAGACCGTGCGGTGCGCCTGCTCTCCAAGGCCGGCCTGCTGCGTCCCGAGGACGCGGACAAGCACCTGTCGTGATCCGAGTCCGGCACACACCAGTGAGGGCCAGCCCGAAGGAAAGCGGGCTGGCCCTCGCTGCGACTGCCGGAAGCAGTCCACAGCCCGCCCAGTACAGCAGATCCGATCCCCACGGAGGACCCCGTGAGCACCGACAACAACGGCCAGCCCTTCTTCGATGATCCGCATGCGGCGCTGCGCGAGATCGCGCAGAACCCCGCCGCCTACGCGCACTACCTCGCGGACTTCAACCGGGTCCTGCTGGACATGCAGGCCAAGCTGGAAATCCTCCAGCGCGAGACCCGCCTGCACTGCCGCAAGACCCGCGTGAAGGGCGACAAGTGGGGCCAGGCTTTCCTGCGCTCCTTCCCGGTGGAAAAGTCCCTGAACGACGTCCTCAGCAACCTCAAGAGCATTAGCTCCGGGCTGGAAAAGAGCGCCCATAAGCGCCACGCCCACGACGAAAAGGTGCAGGAAGTCAGGAAAAACAGGAAGGAAAAGACCCACCTCAAGGCGCACAAGAAGAACCCCACACTCCAGGCCGCCCCGGAAAACCCGGGCCAGCAGGGTGTGCAGCGCCCGAATCCGGGCTATGGTGGCCCCACGTCGATTTACGACCTGAACCGCAGGGAGTCGGCGTGAGTGCAGGTCGCCCGCTCACGAAAGCCGAGCGGAAGAAAATGAACCGTGCGGAACACGAGCGGAAAATCAAACAGGATTTGATTGCGCAGCACGGCACCGACCTCGGCACCTTCTACGCCTGGCTCCGGATTGTGAATATCCGAGGCACCCAGGCATACCGCGACGGGGACACGCAGTTCATCCGTGAGGCCGCGCTCGCCCTGCACAACGTCTACAGCCGCCACTGCGGCTAGCTTCCCGCGCCCCGTACGAAGGGCCGTTCCCGATCCCCGGGGGGCGGCCCTTCGGCGATCCCAACGCGTGTCGCGCGTGACGCGTGCCGCGCGCGGCGTGCGCGCGTGTACGCGAGGCCGGCGCCGACTGTCAAGCCCAGGAGGAGGAGCCGCGTGTCCGACGACACCGACAGCAACGTCATCAACCTCCCCACTCGAGGCGGTGATTCCGGCGGAATGCCGGATGCCCCCGACGCCGGGGATTTCTTCTATTCCGAACCGTCCGGCAGCAGCGCGGACGACGGCGCTCCCCCGGAAATGGCGACCAGGGAAACCCCGGCCATTCGTGGCCCTATTTCCCCGGAAATCGCATTGCGGGAGACGGGATTGCCTGACGCCCCGGATTCCGGCGAGGAGGAATACGAGGAAGATGAATACGAGCAGCCTCGCTCTCTCGCCGACCGCCTCGGTGAATGGCTGGAACTCCGTTTGGAAGTGGCGCGGGACCGGCATGCCGGTGAAGCACCGTTCCGCGAGGCGGAAATAGTGCGAAAGACCGCGCTTTTGGAGGCCCGCACCGCTCAGGAAACCGCGCTGATGGAGCAGAACGCGAAGTTTCATGTCGCGCAGATGAAAGCGAAGTCCGACAAGGCGGCGGCGCGCGGCAAGGCCGACGCGGCGCGATCCTCCAGCTCCGGCCTGGGCGCCGACAAGGGCGGCCGCTCGAAGGCCGGCGGCGGCTCCGGTCGCAGTGGGGGCCGGGGCTCGGGTACGAACGGGTCCGGTGGCTTTGGCCGCGGTTCCGGGGGTGGCCACTCCCCCAGGGGGGCCGGTAAGGGCTCTGATCGCTCCGCTGACGGCGGAAGGGGGACCTCGAAGGGCAACCAGCCGTCCGGTGGCCTGAAAGGCCGCCAGAACGGCTCTGGGGGCTCCGGTGCGGGCAAGTGCGGTACAGGCAAGGGCAGTTCGGGCGGCTCCGGCGGCAAGAACGGCTCGGGCAGTACCGGGACCGGCAACGGCAGGGGCGGCTCGAAGGGCGACGGCGGAAAGGCGAAGGACTCGCCGGCCGTCAGTCCCCGGGCTGAGCGGGCCCGCGGCCGCCAGGAACGCGCCGCCGCCCGCCAGGCGGCACGCCAGCAAAGGCGCAGCGCCGACCAGGCCGCCAACCTCGCGGACCGCAGCAAGGACCGCGACCTGGAGCGCCCCGCCGTCCAGGCGGCGCGCGAGGAACGCCGCAGGGTGAAAGCCGAGCGGAAGGCCGCAGGAAGGGCGAAGCGGGAGGCGGCCAAGGCCGCCGACGACCGCACCACCCTGGGCGCGGCCCTCGGGCAGGAAGCGCAACGCCGCTGGGACAAGCGCCGCGCGGCAGAACAGGACAAGGCCGCAAAGGACGACAAGGCCAAGGACGAGGCCGATGGCACCAAGGACGACAAGGCCAAGGACGAGACCGATGGCACCAAGGACGCCACCGGCGACAAGGACTCCGAGGCCACGACCAAGAAGATGACCAAGGACGACCCGGCGAAGCCCTCCGGCAGCCCGAAGGCCGACTCCGCGACCACGGAGCCGGACGACGGGGCGAGCCGCGAGAAGCCCTCCGAGGGATCCGCCACCAAGGACGGCACCGGGACCGACACCAAGGATCCCAAGACCGCAGATCCCGCCTCCGCGAAGAAGCCGGCCGACGGCGACCCCACCGGCGAGGCGAAGGCAGACGACCCCAGTCCCGCCCCAGACACCCCCAAGGACTCCAAGGAGTCCAAGGAAGAAGCAGCGGCCCCGGAGCCGGACGACCCGGAGACGGCAGAGTCGGAGGGCGATGACCCGTACGGGATCCGGGGCTTGTGGAAACGGCTCCGGCGTGAGGACGCGGAGCAGCGCAGGAAGGAAAAGGAGCGGCGCAGGAGGGAAGAGGAGGACGACAAGGCCTACGCCCGGGCCTACTACACGCGGCAGGACCAGCGCGAGCGAGAAGAGCAGGAGCGGGCGCAACGCGAGCGGCAGGGGCACGCGGCGCAGTGCCGCTGCAAGCCGTGCAAGCAGGCCCGGGCCGCCGCCTCTGAGCGGCAGTCCCCGCGCCCGGCCGCCGATTTCGGCTTCCGGATGGACCGCGCGGACCGTCCCTCCGAGCCGCAGCAGGACCCCGGCCCGGTCCGGGAGGTGTACCCGGAGGCGGAGATCGTGCCGCCGCCCGCGCTGCCCCGGGCCCCGGAACCGCACACCCAGCGTCCCGGCACCACCCGACCCACTGCACAGGAGGACCCCGTGGCATCGGAGGTCAACAGGCCCGCAGGCCAGGCCCGGATGGCGGCCAAGCACCGCACCGACATCACCTTCGGCGAGTACCTGACGGAGATCGCGAACATCGCGATCGCCGCAGCTGGCGACAAGGACCGTGCCCAGGACCTGGCCGACGCGCTCGGGAAGGTCGCCGACGCGTTGCGGGACATGGCCACGGACCTGGGGGCCGATCACAACATCGCCACCGCGGTCGTCGACCAGATCACCGACCTGGCGGATGCCGCGGACCGCATGAAGCAGGTGGCCGAACGGTGCGCCACCGCGTGCGAGATCGCCTCGGAGGCGGCCCGGCTCGCCGCCACGGCGGTCAGCCGGGTCTACGGCCAGGACATGCAGGCCATGGACGACGCGGGCCTGGCCACCGCTTCCTCCGCCGCCCACCACGACTAGGCCCTGTCTCTTTGACTTCACGTTGATCGGGCCACGTGCGAGGGTGGTGGCCATGCCGCAGCTTGGTCACCGCCTTCGGTCCTTCAGGTTCGCGTTCGGGCTCGCCCCAACGAGCTTCGCGGCATGTCTGGAAACAGGTGGCTCGGTCCTGGAGCACGCCCTGGCGGATGAGGCGACGCTTTGCGGCATCCCTCGGCACCAGGTGACGGTCTATCGGCATCTGTTCGTCGCGAGGAGGTCCGGGAGGTGCTCGGACTGCCGGGTGAGGGCAGTCGACGCCTCGTCCGGGCTCTGAGTCAGGACTTCCCTGGCGAGCGGGCGTCCTCAGTCTTCCCAAGGCGCGTCCAGATCAAGATGGCTGCGAGGTGGAGTGCGCCCTCGTAGGCGATGGCGAGCTTGTCCGTTCGCATGGCCAGACCGCGCCACTGCTTGAGACGGTTGATGCACCGCTCAACGGTGTTGCGCTGCTTGTATGCCTCCGCGTCGAAGCTGGGTGGACGACCGCCGACCCGGCCTCGTCGGAGACGGTGTCCGACCTGGTCAGAAGGCTGCGGGATGACGGCCCGGATGCCTCGGCGGCGAAGATGCCGGCGGATTGCGCGCGATGAGTAGGCCCGGTCCGCAAGAACGACCTCGGGTCGGGTTCGTGGCCTGCCCAGGCCGGTGCGCGGCACTCGAATGCGTGCCATGACCGCCTCGAAGGCAGGCGCGTCGCCCGCCTGGCCAGCGGTGACATGGATGGCGAGGGGCCGTGCCTGGCCGTCACTGGCGAGGTGAACCTTCGTGCTCAGGCCACCTCGGGAGCGTCCGAGTGCGTGATCGGCAGGTTCAACCCAGTCCGCCCCCTTTCCTGGCCCCGGCCGCGTGCTGGTGGGCCCGGCAGACAGTGGAATCCACGGAAACCGCCCACTCCACTTCGTCAGCCGCGTCCGCCTGAGCGAGCACAGCAGCGAAGATCCGTTGCCAGGTGCCGTCGGCAGCCCACCTGATCAGGCGCTTGTGAGCGGTCTGGAACGCACCAAGTTCGTGGGGCAGGTCCCGCCAGGGCGAGCAAGTGCGGTACTTCCACGCGATGGCCTCCAGGGTTCGGCGGTGGTCGGCCCACCGACGGCCACGGACCGGATCGGCCGGCATCAACGGCTCGATCCGGCCCCACATCGCATCAGTGATCACTAATCGGACAGACATATCCGATCAACTGATCAACCCATCAAAGAGACACGCTCTAGAAGGAAAGGGGGCTCACTGATGAGCGACCTCGTACCCGCCACCGGCGGCGGTGCCGCCGCCCGGACGGACGGCGACAACCGCTACAAGTCGGTCCAGCAGAAACTCAAGGCGCTCGGCCACGCCATGGACCTGGCCACCAATGAACTCCAGACGCTGCAGCGCGACATGGAGACCAACGCCCGCCGTGCTGAGGGCCTGGCCGTCGACATCGCCAACGCCGAACTCGACCGCACCTTCGTCGAGATGACCAACCAGGTGTCCGTCGCCCTGGGCGGCGCCGCCATCGAGGTGAAGAAGCTCCACGAGACGGCCCAGGAGGTCTCCGGCCAAGCCCACGACACACGGCGCACCCACGCGCGGCTGTACGAGGGCCTGGACGACATCCGCTCCAGCAGGAAGGAGCGCACCCCCAGGCCGGGCTTCCTTGTCCGCTGACCCGACCCACCCAAACCCCTGATGGGCGGCCCGCCACGTTACGGCGGGCCGCCCATCGCCACACCCGAAGGAGAAAACCGGTGTCCGTGCCGCGCGGCGTCGCCCTGGAGCGCACCTTCTACACCCTCAGTGCCCCGGTCCTCGCCGCGGCCCCGAACCTCTTCGCCGACAGCCCCGTCAACACGGTCGTGCAGCTGGCCGGGGCGGCCGGTGTCGGCGGGTGGGTGCTGGCCGCCAAGAGCAACAAGTCCGGTGCGGGACGCAAGATCCTGCGCTGGTCGCCGCTCGTGGCTGCCGCCGCGATCGACATCGCCGCCCGCTACACGGTCGGCTGGGGGCCGTGGTGCCTGGACGGCCTTCTCGCTGCGAGCTGGGCGGGGGCCGGCCTGTTCGTGATGCCCTTCTCCCGGCACGCCCGCCGCCGCCACCGCCCCGCCCTCGCGACCCCGGCCCCCGTACCGCAGCTGCAGGAAGCCGCCCCTGAGTCGTCCCCCGCGCAGCCGGACGACGGCGCCGACAATTTCACCCGCCAGGTCCGCTGGCTGTGGGAGGAGCGTGGGCTGCCCGGCCGCACCATCGTGGTCACCGCCACCCCGCACGCAGGCATGCCCAACGACCTGTCGCTGCTGCTGCGTGCCTCCGAGGCCGGACGGCCGATCTCCAGCCTCACCGAAGAAGCCGTTGCCGCCGCGTTCGGCGTCGAGACCACCGACGTACGGATCGAGGACGTGCCCCGCCAGTACGGGCGTGAAGGAGGGCCGGGCTGGAAGGAAGTTCACGTCACCCCGGATCTGAACGAGCGCCGCCGCCAGGCGCCCACCACCCACGAGTGGTGGGCCGACCGGATCGGCGGCGACCGTGGGCCGGTGCCCGGCTCGCAGTTCATCAAGAAGGTCCGCGACCACGACCGCAAGGTCACCCACTACATCGCCCAGGTCCCCGACGAGCTGGGCGAGCCGTGCGTCAACCAGGACAACCTGGCCGCCACGCTGAAGACCAAGTACGACGACGGCCGGCTGTTCGTCACGGTCGACGGCAACCAGGTCCTGGTCTCCCTGTGGGACTCCAGCCCGCTCGCGCAGATCTTCCCCGCCACCCGCGAGCTGCTCACCCCGGACAAGGACGGCCGGTGGGTGACCGGCTACCTCGGCAACGGGCAGCCCGCCCGCAACCGCGTCCACACCGACCGGGGCGCCGCCCACGGCCTGTTCGTCGCCCCGTCCGGCGGCGGCAAGACCCAGCTGATGGGGTTGCACATCGCCGCCGACGCCCTGTTCGGCGCGGTGGTGTGGCTGGCGGCGGAAGCCCCGGACGAGAAGGCCGCCAAGCTGGGCGAGTACACCGACCGCTACGGCGTCGGCGCCCTGTACATGATCCGGCTCCTGCGCACCCTGGACGCCCTGATGGAGATCCGCGGCGAGATGGTGTGGGACGACGGACGGGTCCACGACTGGGACCCCAAACTGGCGGGCTGCCCCTACCGGATGCTGTCCGCCTACCTGGACGAGTTCCTCTCCGCCGCCCGCCACGGCGACTACGGCGCGGAAATCATGGACCTCGCCGAAAAGGTGTCGGTCAAGGGCCGCAAGTACGGCATCGGCCTCAAAGTCGCCGGCCAGTCCATCTACGTACAGGACGGCTTCACCCAGCTCTTGTGCGAGAACCTCCGCGAGAACTGCATCCCGGTCATCCTGAAGGTCGCACCGAAGAAGATCGCCGACATGTTCAAGGCCCTCGGCATCTCCTCCGACAACACCCCCGACCCACTCCCCCGCTCCTTCTCCCCCGCCGAAGCGGGCCGCATCGAGCGGGTGATGGCCGGTCAGCCCGAGCCGCCCACCGACTCCAACACCGGCGGCGCCGGATGGATCGTCGAAGCCAAGCACCCCGAGGTCCTGCGCACCCTGTTCATGGACTTCAAGTCTGGCCTCGACACCTACTTCCCCGACACGATCGCCTCCCTCACCGACTACGAGATCCGCGAACTCGAGGCGCGGGAGTTGTGGTTCGACTGGACCGAACCGCCCCGGCCCGGGGAATTCGGCCCCGAACCAAGTGATGACGAGGACGACGACTGGGACGGGGAGGACAAGCCGAAGAAGGGCGGCGGCAAGCCCCGCCGCACGGCGAAGTCCAACGCGCGCCGCGACGCGGTCACCTCCCCCCTCCAGGCACTGGAAGCAATCAAGAACCTCTCCGGCGTCTGACCCCACCCCCAACACCCCCTGCAGGGCCCGGCCGCATCGGCCGGGCCCTGCTCACCCCTGGAAGGAACCGCAGCTCGTGGCCGTATCGATCTCCTTCGTTCTCCTGCTCGCCATCGTCGTGGCCGTCCTCATCCGGGGCGGCTCCGTACGCCTCCTGCACGCCCTGGCCTGCGCCGCTTTCGGGTTCTTCCTCGCCTCCTCCGGCGCCGGGCCCTACATCACCCGCGCGATGAGCGGCATCACCGGCTGGATCTCCAGCTTCTGACCGTGTCCGGCCTCCCGCGTCGACGGCCGCCACCCCCTGCATCACCGACGCCTCCCGAGGAGCCCCGATGCCCCACCCCACCCACGCCCCGCCCCTGCCGGACCGTACGAGCGCGCCGCCCGCCGCGCTGTCGCTGGAGGCCCGCCTGGCCGCCACGGACGCGGCGATGACCGTCCGGCTGGAGGCGGCCGCCGTCGCCTACGAGGTCAACACCGCGCACATTCCCACCGTGCCGGTCGACCTGGGCGACGTCGTCGCCCTCCCGCTCACCCCAACCCTCGAGCCCCCCGCTCCGTACGCAACGCCGGTGGCGGCGCTCCTGCAGCGTGCGCACCACCGGCTGCTCATCGACGGCTGGTGCACCGGCGCCCTGGTCGACGCGGAGGGCGCCCGGTGCCTGTACGGCGCGATCCACCACGAAGCCCACGGCGACCAGAGCCTCGCCTCACGCGGCCTTCAGATCCTGATGGACGCGATCGGCCGCGAGTTCGGCGGCGACGTCGACTCCGTGCCGTCCTTCAACGACGGCTTCGTCAGCGGCCGCATCCCGCTGCGGATGCTCGACAAGGCTGCCGGCCTCGCCGACGCCCGCCTCCTCTGAACCCCTGCTCCGGACCACCTGCCTCGCACCCGAACCCGTCGCGGTCGGGGGCGGGCCAGGCCGTCCGGCCTTCTTTACGCCGTAAAGACCCGCCTGGCGTGCGCACCACCGCGCCACCGGCCCCGGCAACACCTCCCCACACCGGCCACCATGCCCACTCGACCAAGGGAGCACCTTCGCCATGCAGTCCGACGACAAGCCCGTCAACGGCCAGAACAACCCGAGCTTCCTCGACCTGCTCCACCAGACGCCCCCGACGAAGGACAACAGCCTGGACAAGGACACCGGCACCACGCGTCTTGCCCGGCTGCGCGCCGGGTGGGAAGCCTCCTGGGAACAGGGCGGCTTCCTCTACGGGCGGTGGGAGGAACTGCGTCTGGTCCCGAAGGCCGGGTGGCACGGCGTGGCCCGCTGGATCAAGGCGCTGCTCGTGCTGGCCGGGGTGTGCGCGCTCCTCATCCTGCTCGACACCGCGGGCGACATCTTCGGCGCCGCCCTGAGCCGCCTGGCGGACTCGATGCCTGCCACCCGGGCCGGTACCAGCGCGGTGGGCGAGCTGTGGGGCGTGGTCGACAACCCGATCCGGTCGTACATCGACCAGCACAGCGTGGGTCTCAGCGTCAGCGGGTCCGCCGTCTACGCGTTCTGGCAACTCGTGGGTCTGTTCGGCCTGGCTGGCGGGTTCCTCGGCAGCACCGGCGCCCGCATCACCTGGGCCTGCTGGGGTGCGGTAAGCGTCCTGGCCGTGTGGTCCGCGGCCCCGGCCGACGGGCGCACCGTCGCCGCCGGCATCGCCGTCCTCGCTTGGACTCTCGCCTCCACCCTCGCCCTGCGCGGCTGGAGCCTGCGCCCGGTCGTCAACAACTTCCTCCCGCTCGCTCCGGCGTTCCAGCCCCAGATCGAGATCCGGCCCGAGATCCATCTCCCCGCCTCCGCGTCCGCGCCCGACGACGACACCCCCGACAACGTCCACCAGCTCCAGCACTGAGCCCGCCCGCCACCTCGGATGTGTCCGATATGGCACGCCCACGACCCGAACGGACCGCCTCTATGACCCAGTTCTGGATCGGCACCTACCACGGACGCCACGACGGCACCCAGGCCAAGGCCACCGCCACCCGCGACGACACCCGCCCCGAGCCGTACGCCTGGGCCTGCATCTGCGGAGCCAGCCGGGCCTTCGCCGATCGCCATGAAATGGACCTCAGCGCCTGGCGGCACACCCACCCCACCCGGCTGGACCGGATGCGCCAGCACCGCGCCCGCCGCTGGCGCGCTCGGCAGGCCCGCCGTACCGGCTCGCTGACCTCCTGACCTGTCGCCCTGCCTGGATCTCGGCCGCCCCTCGCGGCGGCCGAGATCCAGGCAGGCCGCCCGGCCACCGCACCACCTCACCCCTCTACTCCCCTGAAGGAGCACGGTCTTGGCGAAGCCAGCACCCAAGATCATCGGTGTCCTGAGCGAACCCGCACCGCCCACCTGGTGGCGCGCCCACCGCCACCAGGTCCTTCTCGCAGCCGGACTCCTCGTCGGCTTCTACCTCGGCACCCAGGGCCCCGGCGGCCAGGCCCCGGTTTCCCCGAGGCCCGGCCACACCACCCCCGGCACCCCCACTCCCACCCCGCACACGCCCCGCCCCCAGCAGACGGTCGACCTGTTCACCTGACCCGAGCTCTTCTCTCACCGCGCCCCGCCGGAACCCGAGCAGCATCCAGGCGGGGCGCACCGCTGCCCACCCACCGCGCCAGGAGGAAACCCCGTGCTCGTGCCCCGGCCCCGCCGCCGCATCGGCCGCCCCCGCCCCGCCCGCCCCGGCCCCCGCTACCCGGCCCGGCCCTGCCGCCTTCCCGACTCCTGGGGCCGGTGATGCCCCGCCGGGGGAAGCGACCCCGCCGGGACGTTGTCCGGGTGCCGCGCGAGGATGCCGCCCTGCCAGAGTTCGACCGCGCCGACTGCCCCAAAGGGCTCGTGACCAGAAGGCAGTTACGGGAGATGCAGCTGAGCCCCGGCGACAACGACGGTCCGGTCGCGATTCTGCGCTGCAAGCTCTGCGCGCTCCGTCCGCAGTGGTGCTGCCGCCACCCCACCCGCGGCTTCCTGCTCCGCGTCGACCTGGCAAAGCCCAAGCGCGTTCCGTCGCTCGCGCAGGAATGGGCCCTGGACCGGGCCATGGCCGCACGATCCACCTGCCCCCAATGCGAGCGCAGGTACTGGTTCTGCCTCCCCCTGCGTACCCAGGGCAGCTGCGACCCCTGTGCCCGGGGCTACGAGCCCAGCCTCGACACCTACGTCACCCCTGCGGCCACCCCGGGACACCGGCTGGCCGCGTGACACCCCCCTGATTCCCGGGGCGGCCGCCGGCGACGTGCCCGGCCGCCCCGGTGACTTTGCCGCACCACGAAGGATTCCCGACATGAGCTGCACCTTCTGTGACATCGCCGCCGGGCAGGCCCCGGCCACCATCGTCCGCGAATGGCCGGACGCCCCCGCGATCCGCCCGCATCGAGGCGGCGTGAACGACGGACACGTTTTCGTCCTGCCGCGCGTGCACGTCGAGGACGCCGGGCCACGGCGCACCGGTTCTCACCACGCTCGCCGACACCGCGGCCGCCGCCCTCGCCCTGCTCACCACCAAAAGCCCTCGGTAGCGCGATGCGGACGCGCACCGTGCAGCCCCGCCCCAGCGGTGGGGCTGCGCGGTGCCCGCCCGGTCAGCCGAGACCGGACGGCCACTTCAAGGAGTTCCTGTGACAGACCCCGTCACCCTGCCCGCCGGCCTCGCTCGCGAGGTGTTCCCGCTGGCCATCCTCTTCGACATCGTCGACGCCACCCGCGAGGAGACGGAGGCGGAAGAGCGAGAGGGCGCCACCACGGGAGCAGCGGACCACATCTTCCGCATGTACCCCCACACCCTCAACGAGACGCTCGAAGAATGTGACTGGACGGGCTATCCCGCCCTGCGTGAGAACGGAATCGAGCCGAGCGCCGTCGCAGTCCTAGGCCAGGGGCTGTGGCTGCACCACACCACCCGCAGCGGCGCCGACTACGACGACGTCCTCACCCTGCTCGTGCCCTGCAGCTGCACGGACGGCTACGTCTCCTTCCACCTGGAGCACGAAGGCGATCTGATGGAGGTCCTGCGGGGCCTGCGCCGGACCAACGGGCACTACTGGCACAGCAGTGACACCAGCGGCCCGCACTGCGCCAGCATCCCGCTGCGGGTGAGGAACTGACCGGGCCGGTCACCGTCCCGCCCCGCCACCACCCCACGCGGACCCGGTGACGGGGCCGGGCGGTGACCGCCCCGGCCAAACAGACCGGGCGGCTGATACCCCAGTGGAGGTCATCCGTGCCCACCCGCCANGACCGGGCGGCTGATACCCCAGTGGAGGTCATCCGTGCCCACCCGCCACTCCCTCATCGACTACGCCGCTGCCCGCTTCGGCTGGCGGCGCGCCTACGACGACCGCGCCGACGTCGAGGCCCTGCTCACCGCGCAGACCCAGTCCGCGTACGCGCAGGCCGCCGACCACGTACGCCTCGCCACCGAGAAGAACACCACCGAACTGGCCGTGCAGCCCGCCGTGCTGGACATCCGCGGCCGCCTCCTGGACGACCTCGTCTACCTCGACGGCGTCCTCACCGGAGCCCGCAACCGCGGCCTGGCCCCGGACCTCATCGCCCGCCTGGAAGACGCCGTACGAAACGGGCAGGAACAGAGCGCCCTGCTCGCGGCCGCCGCCCGCGCCACCACCGCCCGCGCGGCCGATCACTGAACCCCACCCCATCCGCCCCCGATCAGCAGGGAGGTGATGACGCGTGAGCGTCATCGGCAAGACAGCAGGCACACGCAAGGGCTCTTCCGCGAAGCGCACCGCGACCACGGCCCAGCAGGAGTGGAACGGCGGCCTGCGCGGCGTGGGCCGCCAGGCGGCGAGTCTCCCGGTCGGACGGGACTGCCCCACCGAGGACTGCGGCCAGGACGCCGCCGGGACTCGCCCGCCCCGGCGCGGCTGGGTCCGCGTCGACGGCTCCTCTGTTCCGCCCCGTGACTACTGCTGCGGCTCGTGCGGGACGTACGGCATCGCGATCGCCGAAGTACGGATGGCGGCGACCCAGTGACCGGCAGGACCCGCACTCTGACCGTGCCGCTGGAAGTGGAGTTCACGCCCGCTGAGCCCAGGGACGTGGAACGGGCTCCGGGTACGGGCTGGCTCCAGCCCGGCGGGCTCGTGGTCCACTCCGGCTGGTCCAAGCCCTACCCCGAGCACCATCTGCCGCACCAGCAGCACGAGGCATACGAGGGGGCACAGTCCTGGCATGTTTCCACCCCTGCCGGTCGCGAGGTCGCCTGCTTCGCGTACTACAGCCGCGCGGAGGCCGAGCACGCTGCTGCTGCCATCGTCGGCTACTTGCCGCAGACCGCCTGGTCCGCCGAAACACCCCACGACGACCCGCTGCACGAGGTGGCGTTCGATGCCTCCACCGGGCCGCAGATGCTGCCGAAACGCGACAGCCGCGGACGCCCCGACTGGGGGCTACGGAGCGGCCTGGATCAACTGGCGGATGCCACCCACCCGCGCCCTCTACGAACGAATGATTACCAAGCACGGCGGGCCCGCCCCCACCCGGTACTGCATGTCCTGCCGCGACATCGCACGCCGCGCCCGACGCGAGGGATGGATCGTGCGCCCCGGCCACTGGCCGTCCTGGGGCGCCCACACCACGGGCAGCGTGTGGCGTGCGCACTGCCACTGCGCCCGCTGCCTCACCTTCGTCACTATCGGGGCCCTCGGCACGGTCGCCGACCCCCAGGGGCGCGCCGTGCCGGGCGCACTGGCGGCATGCACCACCAGCCCGATCTGCGAGGGTCCCCGCCAAGTCCCGTACGAGGAACGGCCCTTCGCCTGGTGGCGGCGCCTGATTGCCGAGCAGGGCCACGCCATTCTCGACAACCGCCCGTGTGCAGGGTTGTGGCCCGAAGGTGTCCGTCACGACGACGCCTTCCTGTGCGAGACCGGCTTCGCCGCAAGCGACGACACCAACAGCGGTGAGGCCCCCGCCCCTGACCTGACCGGCCTTCCGCGCCACACCGCCCGGGCTGCTCACGCCCCCTACGCGCAAGGACAATCCGGATGAACCTGCTATGCCCGCAGATCCCCGAACACAGCCTCGTGGTCCTCATCGGTCCCTCCGGCGCCGGGAAGACCACGCTCGCCCGCACCTGGCCCGCCTCCCAGGTCCTGTCCCTGGACGCCCTGCGCGAGACCGTCAGCGACGACGCAGGCGACCAGGACGCGACCGGGGACGCCGTCGCCGCCCTGCACCTGCTCCTGGAGGCACGGATGCGCCGACGCCTCTTCACCGTGATCGACGCCACCAACGTCACCCAGACCGCCAGGGAACCGCTGCTCGCCGCCGCCCGGCGGCACGACATGACACCCGTCGCGGTCATGGTCACCGCCCCCGGCACGGTGTGCGTGGAACGGCAGAAATCCCGGCGGCCCAACCGCCGCGTCCCGGACGACGTGGTACTGCAGCAGCGCCGGGACATGGTTGCCTCGCACTGGTCCCTGACGGCCGAAGGGTTCGAGATCGTCACCGCCAGCAGCCTGTACCGGCTGACGCCGTACCTGCGACATCTGAGCGAGACCCGCAACACCGACCTCGGGCTGGACGGCGGCGACGGCCTGGGCGAGCTGCTGATCGTACGCCGCACGTTCGGCGACGAGATCCTGCCGCTGTGGCGGTGGCAGCCCGAGTCGGACGCCGCTGGCGGCGACCGCGTCGCGGAGATCCGCCTGGGTCAGCAGTACCTCACCCTTGCTCTGCGCTCCGACGTGGACGGCGAGGGTGACATCGGATTCGACGTCGCGGTGCCCTGCCCGTACGACGACCAGTGCACCGGCTCCGCATGGGTGCCCGCCTACAGCGTCACCTGCCTGTACCGCGCACTGAACGGCGACCTGGACCACGACGAGGACATCGTGTGCACCGTGCACGGCGGTGCCGACGATGTCGACCAGGAGGCCGACGACCACGACCGGGACGACGACCCCGAGGGCCGCGCCGACCTGGAAGCCCAATTCGCGGACGCGGTCCGCGAGTGAGCCGCGCCGCCGACGGCCCGCACCCGCACCCGCTCACCCCGGCCGACCTCCCGGCCGGGGACGAGTGGGCGCACGGGTGCCCGGACTGCCACCTCCCGATCCAGGGCGGAAGCGCCGGCCTCGCCGCGCACCGCCGCACCGCCGCACCGTCCACACCAGCGCGGGCGACCCGCGCCGCCAGATCAACATCCAGTTATGAGCGGCCCGGCCGCTCGCACCCCTTCTCGGAGGCCCGCATGCCCCGCAAGCCCGTCACCTGGTACATCGCCACCCCCGCCGACGGCATCATCGAAATGTCCCGCCAGGCCGGGACCCCGGTGAACCTCGCCGCCCACGTCGGCAAGGTCATCGACCACCCCAACCCCTGCCGCGCCAAGTGGTACGACGAGAGCCGCTTCTCCTACTTCCGCATGGTCAAGCGCGTCGGTGAGGTCCTGGAGGACACCGGCATCTGGCCCGTCACCTGGCCGGTGCGGCTGTGGAGCGTGGAGCCGCTGGGCGAGACCGGTAACTGGAGCCAGCGCTACTACCCCTACCGGCTGCTCTCCCACCAGATCCGCGTCCTCGAAGAGACCGACCCTCACCTTGCCCTCGGGCCCTGCGGCCGCGACGTTGTCAGCGTCGTGCAGCAGGAGATCCCCGAGCGGGCCGCACGCTGGGCGGCGGACTGGGACGCCGACCCCGAAGGCATGAGCAACCGGAAGTGGAACTGGGAGCAGTGCGGCGGCCCCACCTGCGGCAGCGGCCGGTGGGCGGACTCCCTCGCCATGTCGGTCTCCCACAACCACCGCGAGTCGGCCGCCCAGACCTGGATCGAACACCTCGCCCGCGACACCGTCGACCACACCCTCGCCGACACCGACGCCAGCATGATGGCGCGCTGCTACGCCTACAGCCGCGCCACCGGCCTCGCGGTCGCCGCCCAGCACCAGAACCGCTTCGAGCCGTACATCCTCGACGCGCTGCGCGGCGTCGGCCTCGACTCCTCTGCTGCGGTCGCAGCCGCTTGATCTGATCCCCGATCCCTCCCCGGACATATCCGGGGAGGGATCGCCTCTTCGCTGACGGACGCTCCGTGCCGTCCCGACCCCGCCCACCCGGCCGGGGCCGGGGCGGTCGCGGTGGTCCCTCACCTCACGAGGACCAAGCACAACGAAGGGAGATGGACGTCATGCCCCTGCCCCACTACGAGGTCGACGTCCCGATACACCACGCCAACATCCCGGACGCCACCGGTGTGCACGTCTTCATCGGACTTGCCGACTCCCCCACCGCGGCCCTGCGTTGCGCCCGGGAGGCGTACGACGCCGCGCTCGCCGCGCAGCAGACCGGACAGAAGATCCCCGGCATGCAGGCCGGGGAGTGGGGAGCACACGGGCTGCGGTCCGGCTGGGAGCTGGAGTGGCCCGCCGCGAAGACCAGCCGCTGGAGGAACCCGGTCAACCTGCTCAACCCCAAGTAGCTCTGCCCCGGGACAGGCGACCGTGCGTCTCAAACCCAACCGCCTGCCCCGGGCCCACCCACCTCGTACAAGACGAGAGGGAGAAACCCCAGTATGGACTCCGTCCTGCGCGCCTACGCCCGCATCGGGCAACGCGCTCTCCTCCTGACCACCGCCGCCGTTCCCCTGACCGGGTGGGCCGTACACGCGGCTGTGCTGCACCGGCAGTTGGCCGCGAAGAGCCGCGACCCGCTCACCGGCCTCCTGCGCCGCGACGCCTACACCGCCCGCGCCCACCGCATCCTGCGCCGCCACCGCCACGAGACCACCGTGGTCCTCATCGACCAGGACCACCTCAAGACCATCAACGACCGCCACGGGCACGCCGCGGGCGATACCGCCCTCGCGGAGACCGCGGCCCGCCTTACCACGTGGGCGGGCCCGCACGCGGCGATCGGCAGGCTCGGGGGCGACGAATTCGCGCTCGTCCTGGCCCTCCCCGCCAAGGACCGCCACGAGCGTCTGCAGCAGCTCGTCACACTGCTGTCCACACCGGTGACCCTGCCGGGCGGCTGGCCCATCAACGTCGGGGCCTCCGTCGGCGCGGCAGCCACGGACACGCTCGACACCCGTGACCTCTCCGCCCTGCAGAGGGCCGCCGACGCCGCCCTGTACGACGGCAAGCACTCCGGCCGTGCCGTCCTCGCCACACCCGTCCACGCCTCCACACGGTCCGTGAACGGTCGTCGTGCGGGCAGGCCGGGCACGCACCAGTGGGGGCGAGCAGCATGAACACCCCACTCCCCAAGGGGGACTGGATCCGGGCGATCAGCATCAAGCAGCCCTGGGTCACTGCCATCCTGACCGGCCAGAAGACGGTCGAGAACAGGGGCCGCGACCAGTGGCCGTGGCGCGGGCTCCTGCTGCTGCACGCGAGCCAGAGCCTCGACCGGCCCGCTCTGCGCCACCCGCTGGTGGCCACCACGGTGCGCGGCCGCGAGCTGGTGACCGGCGCCGTGGTCAGCGTGGCCCGGCTGATCGACTGCCACCGGGACGCCGACGGGGTCCCGCCCTGTACGCCGTGGTCGGAGCTCGGAGCGGTCCATCTGGTTCTGCGTGACGTCCAGGAGCTCGCCCTGCCCGTCCCCGCTCTCGGGCGCCTCGGTCTCTGGAAGCCCTCGGAGGACCTGCTCACACAGGTGCTTCAGCAGCTGCCCGACCTGCGGCCGTGACCAGCCGCAGGAAGAGCAAGGCGCAGCCGTTCGAGCCGGGCACCGTTCCGGCCCCGGGCGGGCTGCTGGACTGGCGTGACTCCCGCCATTTCGACTCCTGGCAGGACCGCCCCTGCACGTTGTGCCTGCGGCCCACGCCCATGCGCGCCCACTCCGGGGAGGCCGTCCATAAGGTCTGCGCCGAATCCTGGGTCGCTGAGAACCCTGTCGAGGCCCGTCTCGGACGGTTTGCCAACGACGTCCAGGCCAAGCGCCGCGACACCGGCCACGCCTGACACAGGAATGCCCCGGGGCGTCCGTTCCGTCACCAGCCGTGTGGCCAGCCGGACCTTCCCCGGGGCTCCCTCACCTTCGCACGTTCAAGGAGCGCCTTGACCATGCACCCCGAAACCCACCCCGCCGCCCGGTCCGAGGTCCCCGGCCTCCCGGCGACCCGGACGCCGTCCACGGCGGCCGCCGTCATCGAGGCGGACCTGGCTTATCCCCTGCCGTCGCCGCACCCGCTGTGGTCGCGCCGGTCCAAGTGCCGCCCGCTCACCCCGCAGGAACAGCAGCACAACCGCGAACTCCTGCTGGCCGCCCTGCGCGGCCCGCACACCTAGGGAGACCACGATGCGCCCCATCAGGAACTCTCTCGCGGCCGACCAGCTCACCCCCACGCCCCTCACCCCGGAGCAGGTCACCGCGGCCCGCCGCACCACCGCCCACCACGCCCACGGCCGCGACGATCTGACGCTGCTCCTGGACGCCCTGGGCATCCCCGCCACGCTCACGCTCTCGCTCACCACGAACGGAGACCTCATGCCGACCCCGACCCCGGCCTTCACCGCGCAGCAGGCGGTGGCCGTGTCCCTCCACGCCACCGGCACCCCCCTCCCCGAGATCACCCGGTACACCGGGATCGGCGAGGACGACCTCATACCGCTCCTTGCCGCCGCCCAGGACGGCACCCCGGTCCTCACCGGCGGACTGGAGGACCTGCTCGCCTGGGCGCAGCAGCACAACGCGGCCAGCGTCCGGCGCAAGGCCGACCGCATCCGGGCCGACATCGAGGAGCTCACCGCCCGCCGCCAGGCGGACGACGCCGAAACAGCGGCGCAGGAACGCGTCGCCGCCCTGCAGGCCGAACTCCGGCAGGCAGAAGACGCCTTGCGGGCGGTCAAGGCCGTTACCCGCACCACCACCTCCCCGGCTGCCGCCTCACCGCTGCCGGACGGGGTGGGCCGCGAGGAGATCCGGGCGTGGGCGAAGGTCAACGGACACGAGGTCGCCGCCCGAGGCCAGCTCCCCCAGCGGATCGTCGACGCCTACACCGCCGCCCACCACACCCTCACCCTGGCGAAGGCGAGCTGACCATGAGCACCCCCGAACGCACACTCACCGTCGTCCTCGACGGGTTCCTCGACGACGAGGTCCTCACCGCCGACGCCCTCGATGACGAGGCCCCGCCCGTCAATCTCCGTGACGGCGTCGCCCACTTCCAACTCGTGGTCTCCCCCACCGAAGAACGCGTCGACGAACTCGTCCTCCCCTGCCGCGCACAGGGCGGCCTCGCACAGGACGCCCTGACGCTCGGCACCTGCGACCTCGTGCGCGTCACCGGCAGCCTGCGCCTGCCCCACCACCCCGAGGACGGACTCTTCCTCGACGTCACCGCCCTTGAGGTCCTGGAGTCCGGCACCGACGTTGACCACGCCGACAGCACCGACGACCTCGGACCCGCGGGCCTCTCCGAGCACGGACGGATCGAGCGGTACGGCGCCTACCAGGTCTGGCACGCCCCGGACACCGGCACCAGCCACATCTGGCACACCTCCGGCCAGGCCGTCGGCATCGCCGACGACCCCCGCGACCTGGAGGACCTGATCCACGCCTACGAAAACCCGGCCCCGCACCCCCAGGAGCAGCCGCCGCCGGCCCGAAGGCGACGGCTCGCCGCCCTGCTCCTCCGCCTGCGCCCGCGGCGCACCTGACCCCCACCCCGAGCTTCACCGACACCCCTGGAGGCCCCCTGTGGCTCCCACCGTCACCCTCAGCCGGGCGTCCCGCTGCCGCCACTGCGGCGACCGCGACGCCACCGTCCTCAGCGAAGTCCCGATGGGCGAAGCCAGGGCACTGCCCCTCGCGGACGACCGCGCGGCAGCCGCCGGGGACGGGGCGCACATCCACGCCGACCCGAGCAGCGACCGGTTCCAGGTCGTCCGGCCTCTGTAGGCCCGCTACGCCCGCAAGGACACGACCGTGCCAACCGCGGGCTCAAGACCACCGTCGGCACTGCCCGCATTCCAGAGCGGCCTGACCCACACAAAGGGCCCGGCTCCCGCTTTGGCGGGGCCGGGCCCTTTGTGTGTCTGGGGTCCGACAACCTCTGGATCAGTCGGACGTGTTCTCCCGCAGGAGGATCGAAGCCAATCGCTTTCTGTGGGGGAGAGACATGCGCTGGCGGACAACTGCGGCTACCGCCTCGGGATCGCTCCAGTCGATCACGGCCGGTGCCGTACCTCCGTCACCTTCACCCTCATTGTCCTCCCGGCTGTTAACGGCGTTAATGGTGGAGGCCGAAACCCCAGCTGCAGCTGGAGGGGTATTAACGGCGTTAACGGGTTCGGCGGCCGAAGGCTGTTCCGTGGTGCGTCGGGGAGAACGCGGGCGCGGGGTCTTAACGGCGTTAACAGCCTTCGCGGCTTCCTCCGCCTGCTGCTCCTTCGGGAGGCGCCCGATGCGGCGGGCGGGCTCAACCTTCAGGTCTCCCGATTCCACCTGGACTTGCAGCTCTGGAGTGAGCTCCAGGAGGGCGAGCCGCTGGGACACCCATGCGGCTGTCTTGCCGAGGCGCTTGGCTACCTGGTTCTGGGATCCGTGGACTTCTTTCAGCTGCTGAATGGCCTTGGCTTGATCCATCGGTGGAACGTCCACACGGTGGATGTTCGCGATCAGCGCGGACTCAAGCATGTCGGCGGCAGACGCAGCAAGATCATCATTGACGTCGATGCGAAGCTGGGGGAGTCCCACTGCTGTGGCTCCGGCGAGACGACGGTTGCCGTCGATGACAACGTACTCCGCGTTGCCAATCGCTTCAGCCTGATCCGCGTGCACCGCCAGGAAGGCCGCTCGGCGTACAACCGCGATGGGCTGAAGCTGCCCCCGCTCCTTGAGCGACGCGCCCGTTTCCTCGATGTCGGTCAGCTCATCGCGCGGGTTGAAAGGGTTGTGTGCCAGCACCGACAACGCAACGGAGGCCGGCGGGCGCTTGCCCTCGCCTCTCATGATCTGTTCCCGCGTACGGACAGAACGGCGAGGTACGGGAGTCTGGTCCGTCCCCTCTTCATCGATCGAGAACCCCTGGGTCACACGCTCGCTCTGGGGCTTCGCCTTGACCTGCCTCATACCGCCAACTCCTTCGCCAGGTCCCGCATCGCGTTGGCGTGTTCACTGTCCGGTGCGTATTCCAGCAGCGGGATCTCTCCGTCGCTTGCCTCGCGGCCTTCCTTGAGGTCGCCGATCACTGCGAGCACCGAGGGGGAGGAGCTGCGTTCCCACTGGTCCTTGTTCTGGCTGACGAGCTTGCCGCGGCGACTGTCGTAGGCGTTGACGACCAGACCGAGGTAGTCGATCGTGATGCGCCCCTTGTGGCAGAGGTCGTCCTTCTGCTTGCTCAACAGTTTGAATGCGCGGTGGGACGCCTTGTTGGCCCACACCGGCGTGATGATGCCGGAACGATCCGCGAGCTCCCCCTCCCGCCGACGGACGTAGTACAGCGCCGTGTCCATGTTCAGACCCAGGCTGGGCGGACCGTCGATGACGATGACGTCGTAGTCAGCTTCCAGCGGCTCAAGGGCCCGCTCAAGGGCCGCCTCACTGAACGACACCTTCGACAGGGAAACATCGCGCAGGAACGCGTCATCGGACGCCGGGAGCAGATGGAGCCGCTCGCCGAACCGCTCCTGGTCGAGCGCCACGAGCAGATCGTGGATGTCGTCCTTGGCGGTGCCCTCCATGTGCATGAGGAGTGTCTCCACGTCCTCTTCGTACATGAGGTCCTCGAAGCCCAACTCGGACGTGAGGTGTCCCTGCGGGTCGTAGTCGACGATCAGTACCCGCTTGCCGGCTTCGGCAAGTGCCTGGGCAATGCCACTGCTGATGAACGTCTTACCGACCCCGCCCTTCTGATTGGCCACTATCACCCGAGTGACCGGCTGGGCGGTGAGCGGCGCGGAGGGGGAGGGGTGGGCCTCCAGCCACATCGTGATGGCCTGGGCGAGTCCCTGAACGTATGTCACGTTACGCGCGTTGCAGGTGTCTTTGAACTGCTCGGGCTCACCGGGAGGCAGGAAGGTGCCCCAGGTCTTCGCACCGTCAGTGGCGACCTCGGGCGGCTCTTGGACGTCGTACCACGCCTTGATGGCGTGCTCCGCCGCGTCCTGGATGTCCATGCCGTGCTCGAAGGCCCTGATCTTCAGCAGGCGTCGCAGCTGGGGGGTAAGGGCGGTGATTAGTTTTTCTCGGTCACCACGCGGGCTAGGGATACTCATATGGCGAACCTTACTAGGCCGCCATTGTTCTGAGACGCAATCAGCGACGATGCGCGCGGCGCAACCTGACACAACCCCAGGCGTTCAAGGCCGTGACTACTGGCAACTGTCGTTCGTTGTCTTCCCCAGAGTCGCTCAGCGACGGCTCCAGCTCAGCGTCCACCGCCCCGTGAGCGGTGCACTGCGTCGACAGCTGAACTACGCGCCGCGTAATCGCCTGCTGGCCTTCTGACGTCATCACCGCTGCCAGCGCCAGATCACGGGACCGGCGCGGAAGGCACCCCCATGAAGCCCCACAACCAGGCACGGTCGAACGCAGCCCGCCGACGGCAGGCCGAAACCGGCGAATCCTACGCAGCTGCTCTCCAAGCAATCCGGCAGGACCAACCCTCCAGTGCCAGAGAGCTCGCCGAACAAGCCCACACTGCCCACAGCACCGCCGAAGACTTCCACTCAATGCCTGTCCCCGAAGTGCTGACGGAACTTGTGCGATACCACTGCCACCGCATCGCCAAGTACCTTTACTGCGCCATGGACGAAGGGCGCTGGAACACAGACGGCTTCGCAGGGTGGCAGACCACGACGTTGTACAAGCTCACTGACGCGCAGGAACACCTGCATCTACTCATCGGCACCATCAGCGCCTACCTGCGCGGCGAAGGAGTAAGCCCGTACTCTCTGCGGCGCTACCTCCAAGTCAACAACGACCGACAGGTCGACGCGTACGTCACCCCGACCGTGAAAGAGCACCTGGCCGGGCTCACGGGACAAGACAGGCCCGGAGAGGCAGTCGTGTGGTATTCGGTGGGTCGCGACATCGCCAGGAAGACCGGCTGGTGCGATCCGGACCGGCACGACATTCTGGAAGCAGCAATGCATGCCCTCTACGGCAGCTATCCGTACGACGACCAAGGGCTCGACCATCTGCCGGCACCCCTTCGGAGCCAGGCGATGGCCTTCATTGCCGCTTTCGAGCCGACACATCATCCCTGTCACTGCACTGACTGCATGGACGACCAAGAGGCTCACCCCCCTGTGATGGCTGATCACACCCCGCCGACCACCCCTGCAGAGCCCGGCTGACAACCCGCGCGGCACCTGAGGGCGGCACAGCTCACCAGCTACTCCTCCCTACGGATGGCGCTCCTGGCAGCAAACGTCATCGACTGACAGGACAACACGGTATGGATCACCGTATTCGGCAACTCACGCGGCAGCGCTGGATCTTTGCACCCATCACATCCTGGCAAGCTCGCAGACTTTCACGACTGCTGGGCACCACACACAACGAAGCATGGAACAGCATCCGCATCGCGACCCACCCTGAGGAAGCTGTCTTCCAGCACTACCTGTACACCGGGCAAGAGAACGTCAGGCACCAACCATGCACTTCCCGCAGGTAGAAGCCTCCGACTGGCTCTGAGCCGCCCAGTGCGTGACTGGCGCTGGCGATGCAGCTACGCCTGGCGAAGTACGGCATCCCACTCGCCGACACCGCCCCGGCGGGGCTCGCGGCGGCGGGCGTCGGCCCCGCTCCTGCCTCCCGCACCCGCAGGAGCGGAGCCGGCCCCGACTGCCCTCAAGCAACCTCCTTCCCGACCGGCTGCTCCGGAGAGGGCGGCAGTCACGAGTCCGACACTGAGCCCGCACGGGCAGGGCAAGAGCAAGTTCATCCCCGGCTCGCGTCGTCACGATCCCGACCCCGTACAGCTCGGCGGATATCTGGCCGAGGTACCCGGTGCTACCGATCCGGACACTGGTCAGCCGCTGGCGGCCGACAAGCTGGAACCGATCCTGTCCACTGTCCGCTCCACCGTTTCCGGTCACTGCCCCCGCATCGGCTGCCATGCACCGTGAGGAGGACCTGGGGACAGAGTGGAGTGGGCTGCGCCCAGGTGCCGGGCGATGGCGGTGACGGACTGCATGGCGCCGCAACGCGCCGCGGGCATGTCGCTGTCGACGGTCAGCGGGGTGGACGCCGATACCGGCGAGGCCGCCCCGTACGCGCCGTACGCCTTCTCCGGTGATCACATCCAGGTAGACAAGGCCTGGGTTGAAGCGATCACGGAGAGCCGGGAGTTCACGCCCAGCCAGAAGTTCCTTGTGCTGTGGTGGATTGGGATCTCACCCCTGGGCATGGAGCCGCTACGGGCAACTGGCGCCGACATCGGCAAGCGGGTCGGCATGACCGGCGATGCGGTCGGCAAGATCAACCGAAAGTTGCTCAAGCGGCGCATCCTGATCGAGCGGGGCCGCATCGGCAACTACAAGCTGTACCGCATCGGCCCGTACATCGCCTTCCATGGCACCGGCATTGAGCAGCGGGAAGCCATCAAGTCCTGCAGGCCGCCGGACATCCCCGGATTCGGCAACACCAACCCGTCGCACTGGGAGGCCAAGTGAACAACGAGGACAAGACCAAGCTCCTGGATGTTCTCCAGCGCACGGCCGGCATGACCGCCAACCAGCGCCTGGTCGTCATGCTTTACGCGATGCACCCCACCGACCGGGCCGGAGCTGTCGTAGAGACCGGTGCGGCACTTGCCGCTCCCGTGGGGATGTCGCCCACCGTCTTCTCCCGCACACGCCGCCAGGTTGTGGCAGCCGGCTGGCTGGAAGAGTCCGACCGGCTCGCGCACATCAGCTATTACCGGCTCAGCTCGAAGTCCACTGGCGAGGACGTCGTTGTCCCCTTGCGCCGGGCAACCTGAGGCCGCTCTCTGAGACCGTGCACATGTACGTGAGGTGGATGAGTACCGCTCCTGAGAGCGGTACTCATCCACCTCACGTACATGTGGCTGCGCATCTCCCGTGAGTCCTGGAAAAAGAGCGGGGGGATGCACTGTGCGAACCGGACATGGGGGAGCTGCACGCCCAGTGGCGCCGAGCAGTCGAGGCAGGAGCGCCTCGCTCTCCGGGTGGAGGTGCCCGTGAAGAGGTGCGACGCGTATAGGGGTACGGAAACCTGCACTCCGCTTAGAAGCCGGTGTCACCTGGTGGTGCTGGCTTCGCCGTGTCTGCAGACCGACAGGACCGCGAGGGGCCAGTAGCTGCTCCTTCGAGCGTGCCAAAAGTGACTTACCGGTACTGAGTCGGAATCCAAAATGCCTGTACGGCCTGCTGGGGCCCTTTTGGAGGCACCTAGGACCGATCACTCCAGGGAAGCCGCGAACGGTCGCGAGAGACCCTATTCTGTGGACCGACTTTTCTTGCGGTTCGCGAAACATGGCGCATATGTGCAGATTCGTTCCCTGTGTGATGTGGTGCAACACGCCTTGCATCCAGCGGAGGATGTCGGTAATCACCGCCGACGCCCAAACCGGCACCTGAACCGGATTCACCACCCGCTCGACCACCAGGTCGACCGGATCCCGGTCGGTCGGCCGGAGTCTTGATCCACTGCTCCCTATTGCGGGTGACGTCGCGCTCCAGGTTCTTGCGCCGGGCGTGGGGTTCGCGGATCCGGGCGCGGCGGGCAGGGGAGTCGTGGGCACGCTCGAAAAGTCACCGCTGAGGTGCTGATCCCCGGCGGGGGTGAACTTCGCGGCGCCTCATTGGCGTCGGCTTGCACCAAGAGGGTCCCCCTGTGGTGATGTCCGGGGGCGGGCTCTCGGCGGGGCCCAGCTCCCGTACCCCGACGCATGTCACCGGGGACAAGCCATCTCGGATGGCACCGCCTTCTGCACGTCATACCCATGGTCGCAGCCACGTCTCCTTGCGCGCCCGGGTCGGGGCGGGTGCGCCGGGAAGGCGCAATCTGATGAACAACGGGACGCGTATCAACCGCCGGGCCATGCAGCTTCGGCTGTACACCGGGATTCCCTGGACCGGGTGCCTCCAGCGGGTGCGTGCGGCATCGTCCCGCACGCGACTGATCTCCGAGCTCTCCTCCACCGAGCAGACCCTGCTTGAGGGTCTGGTGATGAGCACCCTGGCCTGGCGCAAGATCAGCACCCTGCACCCCTGGGGAATCACACACGTCGATCCCCAGCCGGACCGGCTCGTGATCTGCATGGAGGGCGATGTCGTCCAGCAGTGGAACCCGTCCCGAACCGAGGCGAAGGATCTCGTCGAAGCACTGCTCCCACGCTCCTACGACCGCGCGCTGGAGAGCGGCATCGCCGGGGTGCGTGCCCAGGTCGAGAAGGACAAGGTCGTCCTGCGCTCGCTTCAGTCGCCGGCGCAGGTAGTCCTCGACGGCATCGAACCGTTGCGCTGGACACAGGCGGTGAAGGAAGTAGAGGCCGAGTCGGCGGACTGCGGACTGACGTCCTGGTCCCGTGCTGCCCCGGACTCCTGGTACGCCACGGAACGCAGCCAGATGACACGGGCCTGGACGTCAGCCTGGCTCTACAGCGGTGTTCCACGCCGAGTGGGGCTGGTGCGCACCTTGGGTATCCCACTGCTCGTCACGGGTTGGGAGAATCCTGCCAGCACCGCGGGATCTCGCCTCGTTCTGGATCCGCACCACCCCGCGCTCGGCGCGCCGCGAAGCGCCGCCAACGCACAAGGACACCGCCGGTTCGCACGGCTGCTCGCGGACCCCGAGTGGGGATTGCCCCTGAGCGTCCTGGACGAGGATTGCCACTGCCGCCCAGACGGATCCTCGGATCAGTGCACGACGATCCTGTGCTCTTCGCTTGGCTGGCCGGGCGAGCTGGAGGTGCGCACGATTCAGCGGCACGGCGAGCGGCTGGAGCGCATGAAGGGATGGGGTACATCAGGGGAGTGGAAGGCCCGACGGAAGCTGGCTCTTCGAGTGCCGAGCTGGGCAGACCGCGAGCTGGACCGCAAGACCGGGGAGCCCAGGGCTGGTCGACGGGTGTCTGGGGGCGCAGAGTCAGGTTGAGGGCACTGCTCCTCTGGGCGATGTCCCCCTACGATTCGCCATGGCGGCCAGAGTGCGCGGCGTGCAGGAGCCAATGGGTTGTCGGGCCGGGAGCGGATGTGCCCGGCGGCAGCATCGGCTTCGGGATGGGCACCGCCGGGCACTGCTCAGAATGGCATTGAGCTGGGGCGCCGCTGGCATAGGGGGGCGGTGTGTTGCCCCGATCTGCCTAGAGTCGGCGAAGGACGGCGGTGACTTTGCCGAGGATGGTGGCCTCGGCACCCCAGATCGGCTGGTACCCGGGATTCTCCGGGAGGAGCCAGACCTGGTCACCGTCGCGCTTGAACCGCTTGACGGTGGCTTCCCCGTCGATCATGGCGGCGACGATGTCGCCGTTCTGCGCCTCGCTCTGGGAGCGGACGACGACCTGATCGCCGTCGGCGATGTGGGCGTTGATCATCGAGGAGCCGACGACGTCCAGGACGAAGAGGTCGCCCTCGCCCACCAGCCGGCGGGGGAGTGGCAGGACGTCTTCGACGTGCTGCTCGGCAAGCACCGGGGTACCCGCGGCGATCCGCCCGAGGAGCGGCACGTTCACGGCCCGGTGCACGTCGTCAGGTGGGGCGGCGAGGGCGGCGAACCGGTCGGCGGTGATGCGGTAGGCGCGGGGGCGCTGCGGGTCGCGCTCCAGGACGCCGCGCCGCTCCAGGACACCGAGCTGGTGGGCCACTGAGGAGGTGGAGGCGAGCCCGACCGCGGCCCCGATCTCGCGCATCGAGGGCGGGTAGCCGTGGGCGCGGACGTGGTCGCGGACGGCTTCCACGATCGCGCTCTGGCGTGCGGTGAGGCCGTCGGGGCCGGGGCGGATTCCCCTGGGGCGGCCGGGGCCGGGGCGGGTAGGGGGCATGGCTCTCCCGGTTGTGATCGTTTCGTGCACGCTACCCCGCCGCACCCATCGACGCGAACAAGCGATCGAAATTCTTTCCGGCTGTCCCGCCCGTGCCGCGCCTGGCCGGGAGGGGTTCCGGTGGCCCCATCCGACAGCTGATGCCGTGCGGGCAGAAGTGGCACACGCTAGGCTATTCGTACAGACGTTCTAATCATGTGGTGGGGAGGGTACGCAGATGAAAGGCGGCAGGTCATGCCCGGTTTTACTCATCTGCATGCCGCCTCCGGGTTCTCCGCCCGCTACGGCGGCTCCCATCCCGAGGCCCTGGTCCGGGCGGCTGCCGACCGCGGCATGGACACGCTCGCGCTGACCGACCGCGACACCGTCACCGGCACGGTCCGCTTTGCGAAGGCCGCCCTCGCTGCTGGCGTGCGGCCCCTCTTCGGCGTCGACATCGCCGTCGCCCCGCACACACCCGCACCGACCACCCCCACAACACGGCGTCGCACCCCGGTGCGCGGCGGCGCCCACGTGACCGAGGCCCCGCTGCGCATCACCCTGCTCGCCCAGAACCGGACCGGGTGGGCGCGGCTGTGCCGTCTGGTCTCCACCGCACATGCCCTGCCGTCAGGCCCGCCGATCGTGCACCACCAGGCCTTCACCGAGGTGGGCGTGGACGGGCTGATCGCCCTGCTGGGACCGGCCTCCGAGCCGCTGCGCTCCCTCTCCGCCGGCCGGGCCGACCGCGCCGAGCAGCTCCTCACCCCGTGGCAGGCCCTGTTCGGGACGGGGCTGCGGCTGGAGGTCCTCTCGTACGGCACCCTGGGCACCGGGCCCGGCTCCACCCGGCTCGCCGCCCGCACCCTCCAGCTCGCCGACCAGCGTGGCATTCCCGCCGTGCTCACCAACGCCGCCCGCTACGCCGATCCCGCCCAGCACCGGCTCGCAGACGTCCTGGACGCGGCCCGGCTGCTGCGCCCGATCGACCGCCGCCGCCTGGACTCCGGACAGAGGTGGCTCAAGGGCCCCACCGACATGGCCACCATCGCCACCCGCATCTGCGAGGCAGCCGGGCAGGAGCCTGAGCGGGCTGGCCGGCTGCTGGGTCAGACCGCGGAGACCGCGCAGGCCTGCGTCCTGGACCCCGTCGCCGATCTCGGTCTGGGGCGCCCGCACTTCCCCGAGCCGGCGGTCGTCGGCGCCGGGACGGAGCCGGGCGCGGTCGCGGCGCTGCTGCGTACCCGGGCCGAGGCCGGTCTCGCACGCCGCGGCCTTGACCACGTCCCCGCCGCGGTGGAGCGGATGGAGGAGGAGCTGCGGGTCATCACGACGCTGGGCTTCGAGGCGTACTTCTTGGCCGTCGGCCAAGTCGTCGCGGACGTCCGCGAGATGGGCATCCGGGTTGCCGCCCGCGGTTCGGGGGCCGGGTCGATGGTCGCGCACGCCCTGCACATCGCGACAGCCAACCCGCTGGAGCACTCGTTGTTGTTCGAGCGGTTCCTGTCCGAGCGGCGTACGTCGCTGCCGGACATCGACATCGACGTGGAGTCCGCCCGCCGCCTGGAGGTCTACGACCGCATCTTCGTCCGCTTCGGCCCGGAGCGGGTCGCGGTCACCGGCATGCCCGAGACCTACCGCGCCCGCCACGCCCTCCGCGACACCGGCCTTGCGCTCGGCATCGCCCCCCAGCACGTCGACAGGATCGCGAAGTCCTTCCCGCACATCCGGGCCTGCGACATCACCTCCGCGCTCGCCGAACTCCCCGAGCTACGCGAGCTGAAGGAGGAAGCGGGCCGCTTCGGAGCGCTCTTCGAGCTGGCGGAAGGCCTGGACAAGCTGCCGCGGGGGATGGCCATGCACCCGTGCGGCGTCATCATCACCGACAACACCCTGCTGGACCGGCTGCCGGTACAGCCCACCCCGGGCGGCCAGTACCCGATGGTCCAGGCCGACAAGCACGACGTCGAAGACCTCGGCCTCATCAAGCTCGACGTCCTCGGAGTACGGATGCAGTCCTCGATGGCGCACGCCGTCCACGAGATCGCCCGTACCAGCGGTGCCGCGCGCATCGACCTCGACGACCCCGCCCAGGTGCCGCTCGATGACTTCTTCGCGTTCAAGATGATCCAGGCGTCCGACACCATCGGGATGTTCCAGCTCGAATCACCCGGCCAGCAGGACCTCCTGGGCCGACTGCAGCCCCGCGACCCGCAGGACGTCATCGCCGACATTTCGCTGTTCCGGCCCGGCCCGGTGTCCGGGGGCATGCCCGCCCAGTACATCGCCGCCCGCCACGGCGCCGCCCCCGCCTACCCTCACCCCGACCTCGAACCCGTCCTCGCCGACACCTACGGCGTGACGATCTGGCACGAGCAGATCATCGACATGTTCGCCGTCCTGACCGGCTGCGACCGGGCCATGGGCGACGTCGCCCGCCGCGCCCTCTCCAACGCCGACCGCCTCCCGCAGGTCCGCACCTGGTTCCTGCGCGAAGCCGGAGCCCGCGGGTATACCCGCGACGTGCTGGAGGAGATCTGGCAGGTGATCGAGGGGTTCGGGGCGTACGGGTTCTGCCGCGCGCACGCGGTCGCCTTCGCCGTCCCCGCGTTGCAGTCGGCATGGCTCAAGGCCCACCACCCGGCCGCCCTGTACGCGGGCCTGCTGGAGCACGACCCGGGCATGTGGCCGATGCGGGTGATCATCTCCGACGCCCGCCGCCACGGTGTGCCAATCCTGCCCGTCGACATCAACCACTCTGCCGCTGCCTACCAGTTGGAGAAGGTGCCGGACGGGACGTGGGGAGTGCGGATGTCGCTCTCCGGCGTCAAGGGCATCCAGGAGGACGACGTGCGCCGGATCGTCGCCGGCCAGCCCTATGCCGGGCTGGCAGACCTGTGGGAACGCGCCCACCCCTCCCGGCCGACCATGGAACGCCTGGTGGAGATCGGCGCCCTCGACCGAGTACGCGGCACGCAGAGCCGTCGCGACCTGCTGCTCCAGGTCCACGAACTCCACCGGCATTCCCGCCAGCGGCAGGCCGAGGGGCAGCTGCCTCTGGACGGGCTCACCGCGACCAGCGGCCCGTCGGGGCTGCCGGAGATGACCGCCCGCGAAGCCCTCGGCGCCGAACTGGAGGTCCTCAAGGCCGATGTCTCCCAGCACCTGATGGACCACCACCACCGGATGCTCTGCGAAGTCGGCGCCACCGACGCAGCCCACCTCAAGAACTTGCGGGCCGGGCAGCAGGTTCTGGTCGCCGGGGTCCGCGCCTCCACCCAGACCCCACCCATCCCCTCGGGCAAAAGGATCATCTTCGTCACCCTCGAAGACGGCGCCGGCCTGGTCGACATCGCGTTCTTCGAGGACTCCCACGAGGCCTGCGCCCACACCGTCTTCCACTCCGGGCTCCTCCTCGTCCGCGGCACCGTCGAAGAACGCGGACCCCGGCGGACCGTGGTGGGCTCGATGGTCTGGGACCTGGACGCGCTCGCCGACGCCCGCCGCGACGGCGGCCCCGAAGCCGTCCTCGCCCTACTGGGACGCTCCCGCACCAGCCCCACCCCGGCTCAGCCGCAGCGCACCCTGCCCGACGGAACCGCCGGCGCCCGGCTGCATCCGTGGGCCGACCTCCAGCCCGCAGGCACCCGCTCCGCCGACCTCACCGCTTATGGCCACCGCAGCCCCGGGAGCCCCGGATGACCACCCCCACCGCCGCTGGCGTGCGCGACCGGCACATCCTGCGCGTGCACTTCCACCTCCCGTACGACGACCCCACCCGGTACGAGGAGTTCATCGGGCTGCTCACCACACTCACCCCGCTCGTCCAGCCCCTGCCCCCGCTGGCCGCTGAGCTCGACGTCACCGGCTCACTGCGGCTGTTCGACCGGGATGTCGAGGCGCTGGGACGGCTGCTGCAAATCCGCGTCAAGGCCCTGTACGGCATCGACACCAGCGTCGGTGCCGCGCCGAACCGGATGCTCGCGACCATGGCCGCCGACGCCACCCCACTCGGCGGCCTCACCCTCGTGCCCCACACCGTCGACGCCATCGCCCGGTTTCTGCGTCCGCGCCCGGTCGCCGCCCTCCCGAGGATTGGCCCCGCTACAGCCCGCACGCTCACCCGGCACGGCCTGCACCAGATCGGCGCCCTGGCCGACACCCCGCTCCTCACCCTCCAACGCCTGTTGGGCACCGCAACCGGACGCCTCCTGCACGACCGCGCCCACGGGATTGACCCCCGCCCGGTCGAGCCCGGCGAGAACGCCAAGTCCACCAGCATCACCCGCGAGTTCCCCCACGACACCCTCGACCCCGCCGCCCACTACGCAGCGCTCCTGGGGCTCGCGGAGGACCTCGGGCTGCGCCTGCGCACCAGCGGACAGGTCACCAAAACGCTGACGTTGACGGTCCGCTACGCCGACCGCACCACCACGAACCGCTCCCGCACCCTGAACGAGGCCACCCAGCACAGCCGCGCCCTCGCCGCCGACGCGCACGCGCTCCTGACAGTCCTCGGCCTGCAACGGGCTCGCGTCCGCGCCTTCACCCTGCGCGCCGAAGGCCTGAGCCAGGCCGCCGATGCGAGCGCCCAGCTGTCCTTCGAGCCCGCGGACGAGCACGCTCTGGCCCTGGAATCCGTCGCCGACCGCATCCGCGCCCGCTACGGTGCCGCCGCCGTTCAGCCCGCCACCCTCGCCACACCCCACGTCCGTTCCCGCTCCGCGACACGGCAGGAGAACCGCACATGACCGAGCAGCTCAGCCCGTACGAGCAGTACCCGCACTCCTATGCGGCGCTCGCCGCCACCCACCAGGGCCATCCCACAGCAACTGTCGTGGCCCTGCTGCGCCGAGCGGCCGAGCGGGCGTTGCTGGAGTTCCCCGAACGGGATCTCTACGACCAGGCCCGCGCCATCACCACCGGCACCGCCTACCGCCTGCGCATTGCACCCTGGACGCACGCATGAGCGAGCGGACCGTTTACCACCTGACCCTCCGCTTCCGCCCGGGCGGCCCGGCGGTGTACGGGCAGTGGGAGAGTGCGGAGACCGCCGACCGCAAATTCCTCAACACCGTGGGCCCAGCCCGGCGTGACGATCGCGCTGCGCGAGCAGCACGACGGCCTGGCGGAGCGCCTCGTTCGGCAGTGGCCCGAATAGGGTGACGCGGTGACTCACCCTGCTGCCCGCCTGCCCGCCGATCCCGCCGGGCTGCGCCTGCACTACGCGTACGAGAGTGCCCCGTTGGCCGGGCCGCACGCCCGCACCGTCGAGCCGTGGACGGTGAGCATCCGCCATCACGACCCGAAGCACAGCACAGGTGAGCAAGGGGTGCAGGTCGGGCGGATGGTGTTCTACCGGGTCCGGCTCACCCAGGGCCGCAATGCGCACGCGGCTCTGGTGGACGAGAGCGAGGACCTGGTCGAGCTCGCCGACGCTGTTCTGGATCCGGTCACCGGCTACTTCACCGGTGAGGTCGGCGACCGGCTCCTTTACGCGGGGACCGATCTGCTGGTCATGGACGAGGTCCGGCTCGATCCTGCCTGGCGGGGCGCTGCCCTGGGACCTGTGCTGGCGGCTGAAGCGATCAGCCGGCTGGTGCCCGGGTGCCGGGCCGTCGCCTGCACCTCGGGCCTGCGCCCCGATCCGGGCTGGACCCCGGATGCGCAGGAGTGGGACCGGGCAGCGCGCAAGGTCACCGCCGGGTGGGAGCGCATCGGCTTCGTCCGCCTCCGCAAGGAAACGTTCCTCCTGGACCCGGCGGCCGAGGCCTTCGAGCAGCAGCGGGAACTCCTCGAAGAAGCCTTCGCCCGGCTGTGTCGCGCCTTCCAGGATGCCCGCCCTCCCCGGTAGACGTAGCCTCGGGTGGTTCAGGCGCTCGGCCTACGGGCTGCGGACTTCTTTGCCAGAGTCTTCTGGGCGACCTTCGCCGCCAAGGTCCAGCGCGCCGCCTTCCACTACCAAACCAGCGTCCACCAGCGCGACTGGGAAGAGATCTGCCTCCTCACCACCGCCTGCCTGCACCGTGGCACGATCGCCGACTGCGTGCAGAGGCACCTGCCGTACACCAACGGGGAACCGCTCGCCCCCTACCCGGACGGCTCGAAGCACACCGCACGCTGGTCGACTCCCGAGCCGCAGCGGCTCGACGTCTCCAACGTCTACCCCGGCCCCGTGACCGAACTCCCCGCTTCCGGTGTCCACCCATGGTGATACGGCGTCCCGGTGAGCTACAAGCTCTTCCCCGAGACCGGGCCGCCCGTCCGTGTGACACGGGTGATGCGCGTCGTGCACGAGAACGGCTTCTGGGTGGTCGACCAGGTGAGAGACGTTCGCAAGGGTGAGGAGAAGACCGGTGTGGCCGCCATCCTGACCAGAGACCTCTCCCGGTCCTGAACAGCCTGGTTCGAGCGCTGCCGGGCCGCCGTCACCGCGTCGTTCGGCCGTGCGAAGGCGGCGGGTGTGCACCATTGGTGTGCTCAACGTAGGCGTCGAGCACACCGAGCGCGCGGGCGGCGGGGGCCAGTAGCTGTCGGGCGGTGGGGTCCAGGGTGCCGAGCGCGGTCATCAGGTTCTGGATCGCCACCCACGCGTACCGGTAGGTCTCGTCGGTCCACGCCGGGATATCGCGCAGTTCGGCGGTTGCCGCCGCCGCACCCAGGGCGGCACGCGCGTAGCGGCAGTCGGGAGCTGGGCGGGGGGCAGCCCCGCCGCCCATTTCGACCCATTCCCTGGCCGTCATGATGTGCGGCCTCCGGGCATCGCAAGCTTCCGCGTGCAGCTTTGTCTCCGCCCGCAGAGGCGCGTACGCCTTCCCTTCAGCCTTCCACCCGCAGTAGCGGCAGCGAGCCACGTATCCGGTGCGCCCGGGGCAGCGCGGGTCCAGCGGTCGTTGCCGGTGCTTTCCCTTGCCGGTGCGGGTGCAACGTGAGCCGTCGGCGTGTTCGGCCCAGATCTGCCCGTCGAAGATGAGCGTTTCCTCGACGGTGCCGTCTGCGTGGGAGAGGTGGGCCGTGGGCATTGCAGCCGGTCCCTTCGCGCGCGTGGTGTCGTTGGTGGCATTCCCTCTGCACAACGGCACTGCTCGGTCGACGGTCACATGCTCGGGACCGGAACCGGGGCCGGGTCTCAGGGGGCGTTGACGCAGGCGGCCCTTCCGTTTGCTGTACGCCGGGTCGCGTTCATTTCCGTTCATCTGCCCGGTGCCCGCTGGGACCGTCATCGGCATGACCTTTCTGGAGAACATCCTGGCGGGACTCGTCGTTGCCGTGCTCTCGTGGTGCGTCCACAGGGTGCGGACCCGGTGGGCCGCACCGCGCCGCCTTTCAACGAAACGGGGAACTCTCGCCATGGGAAAACGGATTCACCCTTACCGGGATGACTTGCCGATGGGTCCGCACCGCGAGCTGGCCGAGCTGCTGATCAAGTTGTACAACGAATGGTGCCCGGGCTATCTGGAGGTGGCAGAGCGCGCGTCGATCTCGACAGGGTCGGTGACCAATGTCCTGAAGGGGCTGGCTCTGGTGTCGAAGCCGGTAACGATGAGCGCGGCGAACGTGCTGGCGTTGGGTGCGGTTAGGACCCGCCCCCATCTCAACGCCGAGGGCGCGGACGAGGCGCTGACCGCTTACACGCGCAAAATTCAGGACCTCTACGAGCGGGCTGTTGGGGAAGAGACCGATGCCCCGGCCGTGAACGGAGCCCATGAACTCTGGGACGAGATCGTGCGCCGCCCCTGGGACTCGGTGCTGACGGGGCGTCTGACGTCCGACGTGCTGGAGGCCATGCAGAGGAGCAGCCTCGAAACCGTGTCCGTCGACCCTTATGACCGCGGTGTGGTGCTCGTGATCGGCGTCCCGGACGTCCTGGCGCTTTACGCCTTCGATGAGGGCGTCGGGCCTATGGACAGCACGCGTTCCTGGGAGGACGAGTTCGCGGACGAACTGGGGCGCAGGCTCCGCATGGTTCTGAGGGTCCGTACGTTCATTTCCGAAAACTACGACGTTGAGGTCGAGGAGGACGGGCGCGGGAAGTGAACCGGTGCCGGTCGTGGCCGGCGGCGACGCGGTCGAGAATGCGAACGAGCGCGGGGCCGGGGGTGAGGGCCTGCCCCCGGGTGCGCTTCTCGCTGGTGAACAGGGGGCAGGAGGCGGGGTGGGATCCGGCTTGGGGAACGTGGACGCGGTGGGGGAGGAGGCGCAGGAGTGGGACCGGGCCGCGCGCAAGGTCACCGCCGGGTGAGAGCGGATCGGCTTCGTCCGCCTGAAGAAGGAAACGTTCCTCCTAAACCCTGCCGCCGAGAGCACCGCGAAGACCTGGAAGAGGCCTTCGCGCAGCTGTGCCGCAGCTACCAGGAGGCACACCCGTCGCCGTAGTCATCGCAGGCACTGCTGTTACCGCAGTTCGCGACGGCGCCCGGCCCCATGCCCGTTGAGTCGAGGGGGATGCCGCGCGGTGGGGACTGCCCGGTCTCGCGGTTACGCGGAGCTTGCGTCATACGTCACCGCATCACGCCCGATCCCCAGGGCCGAGAGGAGGACGTCGAGTGCTGCTTGGTCGTCTTCCGTCTCCCTGAGGACGGAGACGATGGTGTCCGTCATCGCGCTGTCCTGGAGGCGGTGCAGGGCGAAGTGCACGCCGCGGATCTGGATCATCGCGACGTCAACGCCTCCCAGGTCTTCCCAGCCGCGCTCGATCGTCAGCTTCAGCCGGCCTGCCATGGCTTCCAGCGATGGTGCCAGTGCTGCCACTTCGCGGAAGAGGCCCGAGACGTACCACCACATGCTGGTCTGCAATGCAGGGTTGGGGTTCGCGCACGCTGTGGTGGGCGCATCCATCCAGTCGGCTTCCGGGCCCGGCACATCCAAGTTCAAGATCATCCCCTCGCTGTTTACCGCACCCTACGCGCCACCTTGACCTCAGAGAACAGGGAGCAGCGAGCACCTTTGAACGGGCAGCACAACGTGGCGGGCCGGTGTGCTGATGCACTCCATTCGCGGGGCATTTCGTGTTCGCGCTCCGCGACGAAACGTTGTGGGCCATGGTCGTAGGACAGGCCTTCCAAGGGGGCCGGTTCGGGCACACAGTGCGGGGTATCAGGCCCGGTGGTGGGGAGGGGAGTGCGGTGGAGGAGCGTTGGGACACTGACGAGTTCGGGGCGTCGCACGAGGGCCGGGTGGGGGTGCTGCTGGCGGACGGCAGTGTGCCGAAGCCGGTGTACTTCGACGGTGCCTCCGCGTACGGCACCACCTCGAACCTATGGGTGTACTACGACGGCCGTCGTTTCCATGGACCGCGGGCTGATGCCCTGCGGGCCGTGTGCTCCTGCGGATGGGTGGGCGAAGGGCGCACGCTGGACTGGGAACAGATCGGCGAGACGCCGCTGCGCGAGGGCGGTGAGGACGCGGCGGACGCATGTTTCGAGGACTGGGACCAGCATCTCCAGGCGGTCGAGCGCGCCGCGGTCCCACTGCCCCAGGATCTGATCGCGCTGCTGGAGGAAGTGGTGTCCCGCATCGATGCCCTCACTGCGGATCATCCGGTGGCCGGGGTGCGGGCAGCGCGTCGCCTGGAGGTCCTCGCCGCTCAGGTCGGTGTCGCCGCCCACGGAGCGGCGCACGCTTCACCGGACGAGGTGGCACCCGCGCTGGGTATCAGCGTGGACGCGGCGCGTTCCCTGCTGGCCCGGCTGGGCGGCTGGAGCGTCTACAGCACAGCCTTCGAGGAGACCGGCGCCTTCTGAACCAGCCCCGGCGGCCGCCCGGTATCCGTGGGACCCGGACGTGCTCCGGGTGCCGGGGCTACGGGGGCGTTCTAGGCTGGAGTGCCCTGGAGGCTGGAGGACTGTCATGCCACGCCCTGTCTGGAGCGGAGCGGTCTCGTTTGGCCTGGTCACGATCCCGATCAAGGTCTATCCGGCGACCGAGTCCCACAACATCAGCTTCCACCAATACCACCTGGAGGACATGGGCCGGGTGCGCTATCAGAAGGTCTGCGAGCTCGACGGCGAGGTCGTCGCCAACGACCAGATCGGCAAGGCGTACGAGGTCTCCAAGGACACCCTGATCGCGGTCACCGACGAGGAACTCGATCAAGTTCCGCTGCCAACCGCGAAGGCCATCGAGGTGGTGGGTTTCGTTCCGGCGGCGTCCATCGACCCGGTGAGGATCGGCGCCTCGTACTACCTGGCAGCCGACGGGCCGGTCGCAGCGAAGCCCTACACCCTCCTGCGGCGGGCGCTGGAGCGCAGCAGCAAGGTCGCCGTCGCGAAATTCGCCTGGCACGGCCGCGAACGCCTCGGCCTGCTGCGCGTCATGGAGGACGCCTTGGTCCTGCATGGCATGAAGTGGCCCGATGAGGTCCGCTCGCCCACCGAACTCGCCCCCCGGAAGATCGAATTGGACGACAGGGAGGTCGGCGCGGCGATTTCCCTGATGGAGGAGATGACCTCCGACCATGGCCTGGAGGGGTACCGCGATCACTACCGCGAGGCGCTGGAGGAACTTCTCGCCGCGAAGGCGGACGGCCACCAACCGTCCACCGCCGAGGACGAGGGCAGGCCGAAGGAGACGGTCGTCGACCTGATGGCGGCCCTCCAGCAGTCCGTGGAGTCCGCCCGCGCCTCCCGCGGGGAACACAGCACCGAGGACGCCAGCGTCCACGACCTCGCCGGCCACGCCAAGAAGAAGGCCCAGGCGAAGAAGACGCCGGCGAGGAAGACCGCGAAGACGGCCCAGAAGGCACCTGCGAAGAAGCCGGCCGTCCGGAAGTCGACCGCCTGACCACAAGAGGGTGGGTCAGTCCCGGACGCGGGTGACCGTGATTGTGGCGTGCCGGGTGGTACCGGCCAGGACTTCCACGGTGAGACCCGGCGGGCAGGGCGTGTAGCGGACACCGTCGGGGGTGTGCACCGGTGCGGTAGGGGCGGTACTCGCGAGGTGGACGGCAACCTCGGCACGGACCGGGGCCGTGATCTTGCGGGACAGCGCAATCTCCCCGCCCGGCAGCCGGATGGCGAGGGCCACGGGGTAGGCGCGGGTGCCAGTGAAGCCGACGACCTCACCATCCACCGTGTCACTGTGCCGGTACTTTCTCCAGCCGCGTTTCCCGGCCGGGTAGACCCCGTCGAGCCGCTTGATCACCAAGCCCTCAATCCCTACGAGCCGCAGGCTCTCCCACCAGATCCGGGCCACATCTGGATCCGTGGTCATGGGCACCGCCTGCAGCGGGGGCCCGAGCGGAGCGAGGATCTCCTCCAGCAACGCCCTGCGCTCCCGGTACGGCCACGACAGGAGCGAGCCGTGGGCGGGTTGGCGCAGGATGTCGAAGCAGGCGAAGAAGGCAGGCAGCCTGCTGATGAGAGCGCTCGCGCGCCGGCTGCCGGATCCAGACCGCTGGAGCACCGCGTTGAAGTCGAGCTTCCCGGCCCGGTAGACGACCGCCTCACCGTCCAGCAGGACCCCGTCGGGCAGGTCCATGGCCGCCGCTGCCAGGTCCATCCACGAGGAGGTCACCACGTGCCCGGCCTTGGACCGCAGGACAGCACCTGACCTGGTGCGCTCGATGGTCGTCCTTGCCCCGTCGAACTTCGGTTCGTACGCGAGCTGCGCCTCGTCCACCGGGAGGCTGTCCACGGCCTGGGCGAGGGCCAGGGTGATCGGGGCGTCCATCCCCCCACCCTGCCGTGGGCGATCGGCGGCCGCGCGGGGGAGTAGCCCAGCCACCCCATTGCCGAAGACCGGTACGGGGCGTCCGGTACGAGGCGGTGCCGGTGCTGCGGTCCGCGCGCCGCGACAGCCACGCTCCACGCCCGGAGGCGGGCATGGCAGCGAAGACACCCGCCGGGTCTGGTGGGCGAGGCCAGCAGGGGTAGGCCACGGTGGATTGTGGAGTTGGTACGGCTGCCGCCGCAGTTGGCCGCGCTGGGGACGCGCGGGGGTCAGGGCATGAGGGTGGACAAGGTCGGGTGAATGCGCCGCTACATCGCCGACCGCGACTGGCTCACCGTGGTCCTGCTGCCGCCCTACGCACCCGACCTCAACCCGGTCGAAGGCATCTGGTCCGTACTGCGGCCCCCGGCTGTCCCGGATCTTGAAGTCCATCGCATCCCCTGAGCTGGGGTGTTGCGACGACCACTAGAAGAACTCAAGACGGTGGGCTGGGGCGCTTCGGCCTACTACGCGTACTTGCCGCTGGCCAAGATCTCAGTGGCCATGCTGCCCACGACGTCGCGCCGGTTGAGCCCCTCCATCCACACGGCAGGGTACCCAGCCGGTAGCCCTCGCTCCACGGCGTCCACCAAGTCCTTGAGCTTGAACGTGATGCTCGTGTCCGCGCTGAGGCCGACGATGTCCTCCACCGCGCGCTCCGTGCGCACGAGTAGGTCCTCGACCAACTCATCCTCATTCGTTGATGCACCCCCCAGCAGTAGTTGCTGAACTGCGCGACTAGTTCAGCCCGTCACCCGACATCATGGTGCCCCTCCAAGCCGCCCGCGGAGCGAAGTACAGACATCTCCACCGAAGGAGGCAACGGCGCCAACGGCACACAGAACACCTCCGCCAACATCACTCGCGCCAACGCGTGTCCTCCACCACCGCATCCCGGCCCGGCAGCAGCAGCGTCAGCCGGCCGTCGCCGGACTCGTGCAGGGCGCCGAAGAAGCCGGCGTCCTCGATCGACGACGGACACGAGCCGACGCCCAGCTCGGCCACCTCATACAACCGGGGTGTTCGCGAATTGTCCTGGCCAGGGCAGCAAGGGGAAGTTCGGAGATCGCTTCCCACCGGATGGAAGATCGTTGCCCGGGCAGCGGCGGATCCGTGCCGCCAGTTGTCTCCG
>BMUX01000028.1 GCA_014650415.1 Streptomyces spiroverticillatus | reverse complement strand
CGACGACAGAGTGATCCTCGGTTTTCCATCGCTCCGCCACGGTGTCGCGCTGCCCAAGCACCACACCTATCCGCGCGACCTCTTAGGCGCCCTACAGCATGCGGGCCCGCAGGGCCTCGGTGTCGGCGGCCGTCCAGCCGTGGGCCCGCAGCCAGCCGAGCGGGCCTTCGTGCTGTTCGTCGAGGCCGGCGAGGAAGCTTTCCAGGATGAACGGCCGGGGAAGGTAGGCGGACTCGGGAAGGTCGTCGCCGAGGTCCTTGGCGTAGGTGGGGCTGGCCCGCAGCCGGGCGAGCAGGGCGGCGACCCGCTCGCCGGTGGCGGCGTAGTCGGCGACGATCGCCTCGCGGGTCACGCCGACGACGGACAGAGCCAGCGCGATGACGACTCCGGTACGGTCCTTGCCCGCCGCGCAGTTGACGATGCTCGCCCCCTCGCCGTGGGCGATGACGCGCAGCGCGCTCAGGACGGAGTCGGCACGGTGGCTGAGGTAGCCGCGGTAGAGGGCGATGCTGCGCGCGCCCTCGCTGTTGTCCACGGGTACGGCGTCGGACAGGTCCTCCGGTTCGGCGACGAGGTAGAGGAGCGAGAGGTGGTGGTGGGTGACGAGCGGATGGCCCACCAGGGGCCCCGGGCCGTCGAGTTCGGCCTCGGTGTCGCTGCGCAGATCGACGACCTGGCGGAGGTTCCTCTCCCGGGTGAGGTGGTCGACGTCGTGCGCGGTGAGCGACTGGAGGTTGTCGGAGCGGTACAGGCGATGGGCCCGGGTGACGCGGCCGTCAGCGGTGGGAAGACCGCCGAGGTCACGGGCGTTGACGGCGCCCTCCAGGGGAATCCACCGGTTCCGCTCACCCATGTCACCCATGTCGCTCATGCGGGCGAGCCTGCTGGCCGGCCGACGCGGAGATCACTGGTCGGCACTCACGAACGGTGTGCGGCGGCCTCGGGTGGGGACCGGGGGTCAGTTCCGCTCGGCGGCTTCGGCCCGCAGCCGCTTCTTGTCGGGTTTGCCCGCGTCGGTGAGCGGCAGGGCGTCGGTGAAGTCGACGTGGTCGGGCTCGTACATCGCGCCGCGTCCCTCCCGTACCCAGGTCCGCAGGTCGTCGGCGGTCACGGTGGCACCGGGGGTGGTGACGACCGAGGCGTGGATGTGTTCGTGGCCGCCGGTTCCCTTCACCCCGTAGACGGCGGACTGCCGTACGGCGGGGTGGGTGTTGAGGAAGTCCTCCAGCTCGGTGGTGTACACGTGGCCGCCGACCACCGCGATCATGTCCTTGATCCGGTCCACGACGGTCAGGTATCCCTGCTCGTCGAGGGAGCCGAGGTCGCCGGTGTGCACCCACCCCTCCCGCAGCACCTCGGCGGTGAGTTCGGGGTTCTTCCAGTACCCCTCGAACACCATCTCCGAGCGCACGCAGATCTCCCCCACCCGGTCGGTGGGCAGCGCCTGTCCTTTCTCGTCGCGGATCTCGACCTCGACGCCCGGCACCGGTCGCCCGGCGGTGCGCAGGACGTCCGGGCGGTCGGGGTCGTGCTCGGCGGCGGGCAGCACGCTCACCGCCCCGGCCTCGAACTGCCCGTACCCCTGCTGCAGTACAGGCCCGAGGAGTCGTACGGCTTCGGCGATGCGGGCCGGGGAGGAGGGGGTTCCGCCGTAGGTGATCTGCCGGAGGCTGGAGGTGTCGGTGCGTGCGGCGTCGGGGTGGTCGAGGACCTCGTAGAGGAGCGGAGGGAGCAGCATGATGTTGGTGATGTGCTCGCGGGCGATCGTGGCGAGGATGTCGGCCGGGTCGAAGGCGTAGTGCAGTACGACGGTGCCTCCGGCGGAGAGGGTGCCGTCCGCGATGAACCCGGCGGCGTGCGACAACGGGGTGCACACCAGATCCCGCCGTTCCGTCCCGCTGAACAGCTCCCTCGTGCGCGCGACGCCGCCCTGCATCCTGGCGAACGTACTGCGAACGCCCTTGGGGTGTCCGGTGGTTCCGCCCGAGTGCCGGACGAAGCACAGGTCGTCCGGGCGCGCGGCACTCTCCACGGGGGCGTCCGGCTGCTTCTCGGCGAGGGCCAGGAGGTCTTCGCCCAGGCTCCCCCGTATACGGGCAACCCGCGCGCGCCCGTCCTCGGGGGCCTCGCCGAGGACCAGGACGTGTTCCACCGGAGGTACCGCGCCGATGAGTTCCGCCGCCCGGTCGGCCAGGCGCGGGTCGACGATCAGCGCGTACGTGTCCACGTCGGCCATCATCAGGGCCTGCACGTCCACCGCGAGCCGGTTGTAGAGATGGTTGAAGTGCGCACCCAGCAGATTGACCGCGTACCGCACCGCGATCGTCTCCGGCAGGTTCCCGCACAACAGGGTCACCGTCCGCCCCGGACCGACCCCGCGCTCCCGCAACGCCCGCGCCAGCCGGTACACCAGGGAACGGAACTCGTCCGCACCCATGCGGCGTTCGCCGCTCACCAGGATGTCGCAGCCGGGCTCCTCCGCCAGGCCCTCCAGGATGATCTCCACGTAGTTGCGGAACTCCGGCCGGGATGTCGACGTCATGCTCGTCCCCTTCGGATTCAGGTCGAATTCGGACTCAGGTCGAAGCGCCACGGAATGCGGGCGTATCGCGCCCGCGCGCTGGGCAGGGCCGAGGATACGTTGCGGTTCTTGGTGTCGAGGAGGTTGTGTGAGCAACATCGTTCCTGCTCCGCACGGTGATCGTGGGCCTGTGGTGACTGCCTTGGACCCGCTGGGCGCCGAGTACGACAGGGCGTTCAGGACACTTCTCACCCACGCTGCGGGCAAGAACTCCGGCGGCGCCCATCTGGCCTCCACGGTCGCCGCCCTGCCGCGCCGCGCGGTGTTCGTCGACGCGGGTGCCGGAACCGGCCGCTCCACTGCCGCCCTGGCAGACTCCTTCGAGCGCATCACCGCCATCGAGCCCAACCCTCACCTCAGAGACCGGCTGGCCCGGGCCTGCCCGCAGGCACGCGTGCTGGCTGAGTCCATCGCGACCGCCCAGGTGGACGAGAGGGCCGATCTGGTGCTGTGCTCGCACGTCCTCTACCACGTGGACCCCGGCCAATGGCTGTCCACCGTGCAACGCCTGGCTTCCTGGACGGCCCGGGGCGGACAGACCGTTGTCGTACTGCAAAACCCCGAGGGTGACTGCATGCGCATGCTCCGGCACTTCAGCGGCTACCGCTACGACCTGCGCAGCCTGCCGGCCCCCTTCACCGCCGCCGACCTCCACCACGAGTGGCGGACGAGCCTCACGACGGTTCCTGGAACCGTGGAGACTCCCGACCTGGACAGCGCGCTCACCATCGCCCGGTTCCTCCTCAACGACGCTCCCCTGCCCACACCGCCGCCCCGCCTCGACGAACTGGCCGACTACCTCGACCAACACCACCGGACACCCGGCGGCAGATACCTCCTCACCTGCCCCCAGGACTATCTGCACCTGGAGCGTGCCGCATGACACAGCGCTTGGTCCCCTCCCCCGTGTTCCTGCTCTCCGCCGTCCGGTCGGGCTCGACCCTGCTGCGCTGCGTGCTGGACTCCCACTCGCAGGTGCACGCACCGCACGAGATGCACCTGACGCAATTCGCCGTCCAGGGCGGGCAGCCGCAGACCACGGCGGTGCTGGAAGCCCTGGGACTGAACGGGGACGACCTCGAACACCTGTTGTGGGACCGGCTGCTGCACGAGCGCCTGAGCACGAGCGGCAAGCGCACCATCGTGGAGAAGACACCGACCAACCTTCTGGCCTGGCAACGGCTGCACGCCTGCTGGCCCGAGGCGAGGTACGTCTTCCTGCTCCGCCACCCCGAACACATCCTGCGCTCCATGCTCGCCGCCCACCACGGACTCATGGGCGAGCAACTGCGCCTCGTCCACGGGGAGCAGTACCGCGACTGGGCCGCCCCCGAAGCGGTCCTGCAGTTCGTCACCGCCCTGCTGCACGCCCTCGTCGAAGCCCGTGCGGCTTTGCCGGGCCTGACGGTGCGTTATGAGGACCTGGTCGCCGACCCGGAACCGGTCGTCAAGGAGATCTGCGCGTTCCTCGACATTCCGTGGGAGGCGGACATGCTCCACTACGGCCGGAGCGACCACGGGCCGTTCAAGGTCTTCCTCGGCGATGTCGGCGACCGGATCGCCACCGGCACCATCCTTCCCCCGCAGGACATCGACCTGCCCGTCGACCCCCGCCCCCTGCGCGCATTGTGCACCGCGCTCGGCTACACCCCCTCCCCCTGGAACCCACAAGCGTGCGGGACCGCCACGCAACCGCCGCAGAGCCTGGAGCTTCGATGACCCTGCCCAATCCCACCGACGAAGCGGGACGTCAAGGAGCGGCGACGCTGCTCTCCGACGCCGCTGTGAACACGGCGATGGACGGCCTCCTCGCCCGGGCCGATGCCGCAGGCAACCCCTTCGCCGCAGGGCTGCTGGACACCAGGGACGGCTCCCTCGCCGCGGTTTCCCTCAACAGCGCCCTCGACGGCGACCCCACTGCCCACGCCGAGATGAACGTGCTGCGCGAAGCAGCCGCCGACGGCCTGGACACCCGCCGCTGCGTCCTGGTGACCACGGCCGAGTGCTGCCCCATGTGCGCCGGTGCCGCAGGCTGGGCGGGTGTGACAGGGGTCGTGTACGGGTCCTCACTCCCCACTCTGGCCGGTCTGGGGATCCGGCACTTCCCCCACCGCATGCGCGACATCCTCACCGGACCCACGTTCAGTGACATCACCGTCAGGGGCGCCGTCCGCGAAGGTGCCTGCGACGCGCTGTTCGCCCGCTGGGCGGCAGAGACCCGGGCCGCCCCCGGCACCACCGCCGCCCCCACCAGCACGGGATGGCGGCCGCCGGGATTCCGTTCCGTCACCCCGTACCTCGCCGTCGAGGACACCAGTGCCCTCATCGAGTTCTACGAGGCGGCCTTCGGCGCGCGCAGGCTCGACGTGGTGCGAACCCAGGACGGCACGGTCACCCACGCCGAAGTCGCCGTCGGGGACTGCCTCCTGCAGATCCACGACGTCCTGCCCGTGATGCGGGGCAGGACACCCCGGTCCCTCGGAGGCACGACCGTCACCCTCACCCTCTACACCGCGAACGTCGACGAAGTGCTGCGGCGGGCGCGTCCCTCGATTCCCCACCGCGCCAGTCGTACTGGGGCGACCGGTACGCGCGGATCACCGACCCGGCCGGCCACGGCTGGACCCTCGCCACACGCCTGCACAACCCCACCCTCGACGAGCAGCGACGCGGCGCAGAGGCCGTCGTCGCCAGCCTCGACTGAAGCCGAACCGGACCCCGTCGCCCGCGCCGCCGGTGGGCAGTCCGGAAGCCGGTGGACGGTCACGCGCTCCGAGGACGAGCACGATCACATGCTGCGCAGCCTCCGCCAGTGCGCCCGGCTCTGTCCCGCCAGGACGTACCAATAGGTACGGCCTCTCCCGGTCGCCCAGTGCACCGGCCAGTTGGCCCGGCCGTGGTCCGCGTGCACGACTCGGCTGAGGGAGCGGAAGGTGTCCCGGAGCTCGAGCTGTGAGCGGCCGAGGCGTTCGGCGACCTCGGCGTGCGAGTGCGGGCCGCCTTCGAGTGCGGCCAGGAGGTCGAGGAGATCGGCGGCGTGGAGCCGTATCGACTCCCGATGGTCAACGGCGAGTTCGGCCAGGTCGGCCTCCGACCAGGGCAGCTCTGGCAGGCCCTCGGGCCCGGACGGGGTGCGGTCGGTGAAGTCGCCCGTGATGCCGCGCTCCTTCCAGGCCGTGAACTCCTCGCGCAGACAGGTGTGGCAGGGCCGGTAGTCGGCAGCGATCGCCGTCGCCTCGTCGGCGAAGAAGACGCGGTCGCGAACGTATCCGCCGCGATCGATCGCCCGAAGGGCACTCGTACAGTCGAGCCGCCCGTACAGACGCTGGGACCGGTGGCCGCCGAAAGTACCGGGAAGCCCGGAGAGGTAGGGCCGCCGGTCGGCGCCGAGGAGGGTGTAAGCGCGAGAGAGCTCTGCAGGGGCCATGCGCACATCGTCGGGCAGCGGGCCGAGGCAGTGATCACCGGGGGGGTGGGCGGGCCCAGCCTGTCAGTTGATTCCAAGCATCCCACGGGGCCCGCACGGCTCACAGTGCTCGGTCGCTCCGACGGCTTTGCGGATCACGTCGGCTCGCCTACCGTCGCCTGCATGAGCAGCGACGGCGTAGTGGTGGATGAGGCGGTCCGTGCGGCGTGGGACGCCTACCGGGTCCTGGAGAGGCGGACGTCCGCCGAGGAGCGCCAGGAGGCGCAGCAGCGGGTGAAGGCCGCGACGGACTCCGTCGGGCGGCAGGAGGTCGCCCGGGGCACGGTGTTCCTGGTGGGCGTCCTGACCGGGTACCTGATCGCCGAGCCGCCCGGCGGCGGGGAGAAACTCGATCCGCTGGGCGACCTCATCCCTGCCGTGATCCGCAAGCTGCCCACCTTCGAGTTGGCCGACCCGGAGCAGGTGCCGATGGCCACGGGAGTCCTCATGGCCGCCGCCATGGGCATGGACACCGTGGCATGGCGCGACGGATTCGGGGAGATCGAGCCGAAGGAGGCCATGGTCCACGGCTTCGTGCTGTGGCTGCTCGCGGACCTCTTCGACTCCCTGGTCGACAAGCCCGGCACCATCGACCAGTTGATGCGCGAGACCTTCGATTCCATGGGCACCGCGCAGGACTGACGCGGGACACCTACCAGGAGGGGCATGAGGCGGCAGGGATCGAGCGGGAGCCGGCCGATGGAACATCGAGCAGTGGTGGGACTTCGCCGACCGTCTGCCCGGCGCGGCGCCGCAGACCTGAACAGGCCAGGTCTCAGCTCCCTTTGATGGTCTCGGGCATCCCCCACGCCCTCCGAGGGGGGCTTTCCCCCTGTGGGGTTCGGGGGGTCGTCCCATGTCCCGGCGGGGCGGCCGACGTGCATGATCCACCCATGAACTTAAGGCAAGCGAGAGTACGAATTCTGGCTGGCGCAGCGGCACTTGGAGGGGTGTCCGCCCTGCTGGCCCCCGCGTCGGCAACAGCCGAACCCAGCACCGAACGGGCCCACGGAGGGGCCGTCGTCTCCGTCACCCAGGCGGCCGACTTCACGGCCGAGGAAGTGGCCGCGGAACTCCACGAAAAGATCGACGCGTCCCGGGTCCGCTACGGCGTAACCGCCTACCGGGTCGTCTACCGCACCACCAACAGCGCGGGCGCTCCCACCACCGCGAGCCAGCTCGTCGTCCTGCCCAAGAACCGGACGCGCCACCTGTCCACCGTCTCCTGGCTGCACGGCACCACCGTCTACCGCAAGGACGTCGCCTCGGAGAACCCGAAGGCGAACGACCGGCTCGTCTCTCTCCTCTTCGCCTCGACCGGGCGGGCCGTCTCGGCACCCGACTACGTGGGCCTCGGCTCGGGCGAGGGCTTCCACCCGTACGGCGACCCCCGGGCCACCGTCGCGGCCTCGGTGGACGGCCTGCGCGCGGCCAAAACTGTCGCCCACCGCAACGGACGGGAGCTGAAGCGGAAGGTTCAGGTGGCCGGGTTCTCGCAGGGCGGTCCCGCGGCCATGCTGGTGGGCCGGGCCCTCCAACAGGATTCCGCCGACCGCTACTTCCACCTCGGCGCGCTCGCCCCGGTCAGCGGCCCCTTCGACCTCTCCGCCTTCGAGGCCGACGCCGCCAACGACAAGATCCAGAAGTCGAGCCTCTACCTCGCCTACTTCGCCACCGCCTGGAACAAGACATACGGCCTGTACGGATCCCCCAGCGAGGTCTTCAAGTCCACCGACCCCAACTGGGTGGAGTCCCTCTTCGACGGCTACACCAAGGCCAACGACATCCGGGATGCGCTCCCCAAGACCTCCGAAGCCCTGTTCCACCAGGATTTCCTCAACAAGATCCGTAAGCCCGAAGGCCTCCTGAAGGAAAAGCTGCGCGCACTGGACACCACGTGCGACTGGCGGCCGAACGTACCAGTGGAGATCTTCTACGGCCAGCTCGACGAGGACGTCGCCCCGCGCCACGCGATCCACTGCGCCGACCAATTGACGCGCAACGGCGCCGCACACCGGGTCACCAGTGTCGGCAACTACGACCACAGCGTCTCGGTGCGGCAGGCCGTGCCCCGGATCGTCGACTTCTTCGACAGGTCGGCGAAGACCGGCTGACGCGGGCCATCGGCACGAGGTCCGACCCCGTGACGACCACCATCGTCACGGGGCCGTTGCCGTGCGGGACGGCGTGGGCGGAATGCTTCGCTCAGCGACGCGCGCACCGCCGCATCCCCCCGGCTTGCCTGACTGTTCGTCATGTGCAGTGGATCCGCTGCTGAGCAGGGCATTGTCAGTGCTGCCTCCTACCATCCACACCATGCGTCGATTCTTCATGGTGGGCGGTCGGAGACTGTCGTATGTGGACTTCGGGGGTCCGGGGAGGCCGCTGCTGGCTCTGCACGGGCACTACAGCGAAGCGTTGGTGTTCGCTCCGTTGGCTGCGGCGCTGGCCCCCGCGTGGAGAGTAATCGCGCTCGATCAGCGCGGGCACGGGGAGTCCGACCGTGCTCACAGTTACGAGCGGGACGAGTACGTGGCCGATGTTGCGGCCTTTCACCGGCAGTTGGGCTTCGGTCCGGTGGCGATGCTGGGCCATTCGCTGGGCGGGGTGAATGCCTACCAGTTCGCGGCCCGGCACCCGGACAAGGTCAGCGCGCTGATCGTCGAGGACATCGGTGCGGTTGTGGACTGCGACTGGACGTTCACGACGCGCCTTCCCGGCGTCGCGCCTTCTCGGGAGGCCCTGGCCGCGGCCCTGGGTGCGGCGGCACCCTACTTCGAGCGTTCCCTCCGTCAGTCGGATCAGGGCTGGGGTTTCTCCTTCGAGATCGCCGACACCGTGGCGTCCCAGAAGGCGCTCAACGGTGACCACTGGGACGACTGGATATCGGTGACCTGCCCCACGCTGCTGATCCATGGAACCCACAGCGACGAGTTGACGCCCGAACACGCCGCAGACATGGCCGCCCGCCGGGCCGTCGGTGTCCACCGGGTCGAACTGTCCGCCGGGCACGTCGTGCACCACGATGCCCCCGACCACTTCGCCGCTGCGGTGACCGCCTTCCTACCCGGATCATGCTGAGCAAGGGACTTCATTACGGGAACTGGTCGTGCTCCCCACGGCGATCAGGTGCCCGGCCGCGGCGGCGCTCGGGGAATCTCAGTCCTCGGCTGCCAGGTGGGCTGGGAAGCCGCCCGTAGCGACGGGGCCCCAGCGCCTGGGAACCACCCTGATCAGCGACTTCCCCTGCTTGACCATCGCCTCGCGGTACTCGTCCCAGTCCGGGTGCTCTCCGGAGATGCCGCGGAAGTACTCCACGAGGGGTTCGACCGAGTCGGGAACGTCCAGCACCTCCGCGTCACCGTCGACCTGCACCCACGGGCCGTTCCACTCGTCGGACAGCACCACCACGCTGACCTTCCGGTCACGGCGGGCGTTACGGGTCTTGGCGCGCTCCGGGTAGGTGGACATCACCAACCGGCCCTCATTGTCGACACCGCAGGTCAACGGTGACGCCTGCGGGGATCCGTCCGCGCGTCGCGTCAGCAGCAGTGCCCGGTGCCGGGGGCGGATGAACTCCAGCAGTCCGGCGAGATCGACCTGGGAGTTGGTGGCGATCGTACGGGGCATGCGGGGAACCCTTCTGGAGGTGGACTTCTTCAGGTGAACTTCGCAAGTTGGGCGGTGAGCTGGCGAGGTGCCGGCTCCTGCCCACACTTACCCCACGGGCCTCGGCACTCACCCTCGCTGCGCGCAACGGCGGGCACGGAGCACGGACCGCTCGCCGTCCTGGGCGAGCGGCCTGCCCACCCGGGCAGCTCAGCGCCGTGTCGGCCCCGCCTGCCCGGTGGTGAGTGTGCGGCAGATCCAGTCGGCGATGTACGTGCTCATGGCGTCGCTGTGGCGGACCCACCTGAAGTGGTCCAGCTGGTGGCCGTCGGCAAGGTCCTCGGTGTAGTGCCACCGGCTCACCGAGGCAGCCGGGATCTTCTGCAGCAGGTGGGTCACCGCACCCGGTGGCGCCAGGCTGTCGTTCTCCACGTCGACCGCGAGGACGGGGAGTTTCAGTTGCGCGAGCGCCGCCTCGTAGTCGGTGTCGCTTCCCCGCAGTGTGTACCGGCCGGTGCGGCCCTGCCGTGCCCAGTCCCGCATGACCGCCGTGCTCTGGGTGCCACCGAAGCCGAGCCGTTCACCGGGCCAGTGGCCGAGTGCCGTGGCGACGGCTGCGAGGAGCTGGCTGCCGACCAGGGTGAGGGGCCCGCGCACGGGACCGAACCCCCGCCACCAAACCGACCCGGCTGCTGTCAGTACGACGGCTTGCACCCCGGTGAGCCCGCTCGCGCTGCTGAGCAGTGCCAACTGGCCGCCGAGGCTGTGCCCGACGAGTACCACCGACGAGTACCACCGGTGAATGAGGGAGCGCTGTGGAGACCGCGTGCACGACGGCGGGAAGGTCGTGATCGACCATCTCCCGGTACCCGTAAGCCACTCCGCGGCGTGCCACCGGCGTGCTCTCGCCCTGGCCACGCAGGTCCGTGACCGCTACGTGCAGACCGCCGCGGTGCAGGCCGTGGACGAAGGGGGTGTAGTACCGCGCCCGTGTCCCCACCGCCGGAACCACGAGCGCCACCGGGGCGTCCGGCTGCCGGGTGCGCCGCAGTCGCACGGCGAACTCCGCGCCTCCCGACGACCGCACCCGTATGCACTCTTCGGCGGCCCCTTCCTCCCCCCGGCGGCCTGCCGTCGGACCTACGTCGCCCGTGTCCGCCGTCCTTGGCGCGGTGTGTCGATCCTGATTCGTCATCCGGGTGCCTGTCCTTTCACCGATGTCGATGGGGCGCGGCCATTCCTTCGAACTGTGCAAGCAGCAGATTCCGGGGGGCGTTCATCCATCCATGTCCTTCTGGGCAGCAGCGCTGCGGCGAGCAGGCCAGGGACCGCTCCCCCTCGGTCTCCATAGACAGTGTCTACCAGGAAGGTGTAGACACTGTCTACGCCAGGGAAGGGCAGGGCTTCCGCCTGCCGCAGCGCCCTCCTTCAGAGCTGCATCCGAGCGGCCGCCCCGGCCGCGGACAAGGGAGAGACCGTGCATCTCATTCGCGCTCATGAGTTCGGCACCGCCGATGTGCTGCACTACGTCGAGGACGAACCCCCGAAGCCGGGCCCCGGCCAAGTGCGCGTGCGACTGCACGCTGCCGGGGTCAACCCGGCCGACACCTATGTCATCACCGGGACGTACGCCTTCCTGAAGCCGCAGTTGCCCTTCACTCCCGGCTGGGACGGCGCCGGCGTGATCGATGCGGTCGGTCCCGAGGTCACCGAACGGGCGCCGGGCCAACGCGTATTCGTCGCCGCCCTGCCCCTGGGCTCAAGCGGAACCTACGCGGAATACGTTGTGACCGGCGTCGAGTCGGTGCACCCTCTCCCCGAATCCCTCACCTTCGAGCAGGGGGCGGCCGTCGGCATCCCCTGCCTCACCGCCTATCGAGCCCTGTTCCAACGGGGCGGCGCCCGCGCCGGCGAAACGGTGCTCGTGCACGGCGCGAGCGGCGGGGTCGGCATCCCGACGGTACAACTCGCCGTCGGCGCGGGGCTGTCCGTCATCGGCACCGCGGGCAGCGACGCAGGGCGGGAACTCGTACGCGCGCAAGGAGCCCACCACGTCCTGGATCACACGCAGGCCGGCTACCTGGAGGAGGTTCAGGAACTGACCCACGGTCAGGGAGTGGACCTCATCGTCGAGATGCTCGCGAACGAGAACCTCGAGAAGGACTTCGACGCCCTGGCCCGGCGCGGACGGATCGTGATCGTCGGCGCCCGAGGTCCGGCCCCGTTCACATCGCGCAAGACGATGATCGCCGAGGCGGACATCCGAGGCACCGCGCTCTGGAACATGCACGGGGACGAGATGGCGGAGGCCCAGGCGGCGATCTCCAGGCAGTTGGACAACGGAACACTGACGCCCGTGGTCGGGCGCACCTTCCCCCTGGCCATGGCAGCCGAGGCCCAGCGCTACCTGATGAACAGCCACGCCCACGGCAGGGTCGTCCTGGACTGCGGGTGAGCACCGGCCGGGCTTCGCCCTGCTTAATCGGGCATCCGACGTGGGCATGGACGCGCTCCCCGGCGATGCCGGTCCGCTGTTCCGCTGCGCGAGGATGGTCGGTCGGCTCCAGCTCGGCGGAGGGGTGCCGGACGAGGGGACGGCCGTTCCGAGACGTACCGCGCACGGCTCCCCCTGCGCGACGGCAATCCCCCCGCAGGCCCAACGCGAGGGCCCTGTGGGGCTATTGCGCACAAGCGGGCGGCTGTAGTCGGCTTGGCCCATGAGACCCCTCACGGTGCGGAAGTCCACGGACTCCTCCCCCGCCACACACCACACGGCCCGGCCCGGCACACGTACCGCAGCGACACTGGCCGTGTCCGCACTCCTGATCTCCTCCTGGTGGACATCCCCCGCCGGGCCCGCACACGCCTCCGAGGTCCGCCCCGCAGCGGGGTCCTCCCCGGCCTCTCCGGCAGATGCGGAACTGCGGGGCATCGACCTGAACACAGTGACGATCCCCCAGCTCCAGGCACGCATGGCGAGCGGGGCCCTCACCCCTTCGGGGCTCACCCGCGCCTACCTGAAGCGGATCAAGGCGATCGACCCGAAGATCCACTCCGTGCTGCGCACCGATCCCACCGCCCTCCAGCAGGCTGCCCGGAGTGATGCCCGCCACCGGCGCGGCGCCGCCCTCGGTCCGCTCGACGGCATCCCGGTGCTGATCAAGGACAACGTGGACACCAAGGGCCTGCTCTCGACGGCGGGTTCGCTGGCTCTTGCCACGGCCGCCCCGCAGAGGGACGCCGGCCTGGTCACCCGCCTGCGTGAAGCGGGAGCGGTGATCCTCGGCAAGACGAACCTGTCCGAATGGGCCAACTTCCGCGCCGCGAAGCCCACTTCGGGCTGGTCCGCGGTCGGCGGCCAGACACACAATCCCTACGTCCTCGACCGGAACCCCTGCGGATCCTCGGCAGGCTCCGGGGCCGCGCTGGCCGCCTCCCTGGCCCAAGTGGCCATCGGCACCGAGACGGACGGCTCCATCGTGTGTCCCGCCGGGATGAACGGAGTGGTCGGGCTCAAGCCCACCCTGGGCGTGGTGAGCGGCCGGGGCGTCGTGCCGATCTCCGCCGAACAGGACACCGCCGGACCCATGGCGCGCAATGTCGTCGACGTAGCACTGACACTGGCCGCCCTGCGGGAGAAGCGGGACAAGGCGTACGTCACGGGCGAGGGCGCGGCACGGGCGAGCGGCACGACCGCCGATGGCAGCGCTCAGGCAAGCATGCGGGGGCGGCGGATCGGTCTGTGGCGGCTGCCGTCGCTCGGCAAGGACGTGGACAAGGTCATGACGACGGCCGCGCAGCGTCTGCGGAGCGCCGGTGCGACGGTCGTCGAGGTCACCCCGCCCTACCAGGACCGCCTGGCCGAGCTGGAATTCCCCGCGCTGCTGAGCGAGTTCCACCGCGACATCAACGCCTATCTCGCCGGACGGCGCGGCCCCCGGAACCTCGCCGAGCTCACCGCGTTCCATCGCGGCACCCCTGCGGAGCAGACGTGCTTCGCAGGGGTGGAGTTGTTCGAGAGCGCGCTCACGGCGCCGCCCACAACCGACCCCCAGTACCGGGCCGCGCGCGCCGAACTCACCAGGCTGGCACGCAAGTCGATCGACGACACGATGGCCGCCCACCGCCTGGACGCCATCGCCACGCCGACCAACCCGCCCGCCTGGACCACCGACTGCGCCCGGGGGGACAACGACGTGATCCCCTCCTCCACTCCCGCCGCCGTGGCCGGATACCCCTCCCTCTCGGTTCCGGCCGGATCCGTGGGTGAACTGCCCGTCGGGCTGCTGCTCATGTCCGGGAAGCACAAGGACGAGGCGCTGCTGTCCCTCGGCGCACAAGTCGAACAGCGTCTGCGGGCGTGGCGCGCCCCGCGCTACCTCCCGACGCTGCCGACTCCCACCGCGTCCGAGGAGCTCCGCGGCACTGGCCGCTGAGCAGGCACCAGCAGGCGGCCGCACCTTCTCGTGCGGCCGCTCGGGCATCCCGGGTGATGGTGCGCGGCCCCTGTGGTCGGGAGTGGCCGCGCACCATCCATCACAGCCCCCGACTCGCTGCATAGATATACGCGCCTCCGCAAATGCATTGACTCACAGGTGGTCGCATTTCTATGCTCGTGCGCCATGGAGCTGATCCAACAAACCCCGGACCTGTCCGCCTACTTGGCCGCCGACGAAGTCATCGACCACCACCATCCGTACGTACGGAAAACGGCCGCGCGCCTGGCGGAGGGCGTGGCCGACTCGTATGCCTATGCGCGCGCGGCCTACGAATTCGTACGCGACACGATCCCGCACTCGGCGGACTCGGGCGACCTGCGCGTCACTTGGCGCGCCTCCGACGTACTGGAACAGGGCACCGGCATCTGCCACGCCAAGGCGCACGCCCTCACGGCCCTGCTGCGGGCCGAGGGCATCCCCACCGCCCTCTGCTACCAGCGGCTGGAGTACGACGGGGCGCAGGGACACTGCCTGCACGGGCTGGTCGCCGTGCGCTTCAACGGAGCCTGGCACCGGCAGGACGCGCGCGGCAACAAGGAGGGCGTCGACGCACAGTTCTCCCTCGGCGGCGAACGGCTGGCGTGGGTGCCGCAGGAGGAGCGCGGGGAAGTGGACTACCCGGTGCTGTACGCCGCGCCGCACCCCGACGTCGTACACGCACTCCAAGAGGCCTCCGACCGGCCCCACTTGTGGGAGGCCCTGCCGAACGCCCTGTGAGCCCGGCTGGTCAGCGCGTCGCCTCGCGCAGCTGCGCCGGGGTGTTGTGGTCGCCCTTCGGGGCGCACCGGGTCGGCCAGCTGCGCGGCCTCCAGCAGCTCCTGGACGCGCCCGCTCGCGCAGCCGCCGGGTGGCGTCGTCGGCGAGTCCGTGCACGGTGATCGCGCTCGTACGAACGTCCGGCACGATCCGTGCCGGGCTCCCCCACGGGCCCCCGCCGCTCCCGACGGTCGAACACCGACGCCACGACCTCCACCCCTCGTGCCCCAAGGAACCCCGGAGGACCGGGCAGGAGCGCACGCGTCACGAGCCGGTATGGACGTGCGTCTCCTGACGGCTCAGGGCTGCAGCGTGACGGGGAACCGGGAGCTCAACTGCGGCAGCCTGAGCGCTGCTTCGACCTCGTCCCGCACGTCCCAACGCTTCCCAAGAGGTTCCCGGACCACCTCATCGGCACCCTGTTGGGCGTCCACGGCCTCGTGGAAGGTGGAGAACCCGTCCGACCCCCGGGGCGCACGTTCGTAGGCTTCGGCCGCGACATAGTCCAGTTCCTCCCACTCCGGCCAGTCGTCATCGCCCCAAGCACCTCGCGGACGGCCCACCAAGCGCTGTACTTCAGGGACTTCGGCCAGGGTGTCGGGCGACTGCACCACCCGCTCGAACGCACTGCGGCCCAATCCGACCACCCACAGACGGAAGTAACAGAAGCCGTCGTCCGAGCACCAGCCGCCGAAGATCCGCTCAGCAGCAGCCCAGAGCTCCCAGGTGAACCCCAACTCGCACAGACGGTCAAGGCATACCTGGAACCCCACGACCTCACTCACAGGCTTTCGCGCCAGCTCCTCCTCCAGCCACGCAAGCCGTTCAGCCCGGCCGTGAGCCTTCGCCCGGCATTCCTCGATGAGCTCCCAGAAGGAATCGATGTCCACGGCGAACACGATGACAGGCACCTCTGACAACCGTGGCAGGACGGCACAAGCGCCGGGGCGTCCTCCCTGATCACGGCCCTCCGCCAACGGCCCGTAGGCTGCGCCCATGCCGTCCGAAGATGACTCGCAGAACACCGCCAAGCACTGGCAGGAGTGCACGGATGTGTACGACTTCCTGGACCAGATCCGCCTGCGACCCGGCATGTGGCTACCACCGCAGAGGTCCCTTCACCATCTGGAATCCATACTCGTCGGCTACCAGGTGGCGCTGGGTGTGCACTCCGTCGACGAGCACTTCCCCTTCTGGGGCGACGGCCCTTTCAACCAGTGGCTCTGCGAGCACTTCGGCCGACCCAGCTCACTCAACTGGGCCACTCAAATCGAGCAGGAGACGTCCGACGGAGCCACTCCTGTCGAAGAGTTCTTCCGGTTGCTGGACGCCTACCGTCGTCACGCCGCCTCGGAGCAGAAGCCGAGCACTTCGGCATCCGGCCGGCCCGGCATCGAGTACATGGGCGACACCTTCGTCACCCTCTTCCGGCGCCAGCGGCTCCTCGAGGAGGCTGTGCGGCGCCTCGAAGACTGCGACTTCCGTGTCGTCCGTCTGGCGGCGGGCCAATGGAACACGGAACGGGACATGCACCGTGCCGTCGCTGCTGCCCTGCGGTTTCCCGACTACTACGGCCACAACCTTGCCGCACTCCACGACTGCCTCGGCGACGTGGCCTGTTACGGCGGCTACGACGACTCGGCGGAGGGCGCGGGGCTGGTCCTCGCCTTCAGCGACTACGACCGGTTCGCAGCTGCCTTACCCCGGGCGGCGCAGTGCGTACTCGACATCATCGCCGGCCGGGCACGTGAAGCGGCCGTACTACAGCGGCGGCTGATCTGTCTGGTCCACAGCAACGACCCCTACATCCATTTCGACCCGGTCGGCGCCATGCCCGTTCTGTGGAACACCGACGAATGGACGGACTCCCACCGCCGAGACTAGCGAGGGAGTGTCCGAGGCGAGGCCGGGCTCGGCGTGGTCAGGCGGTGGGTCATGTTCGCAGTGGCGACCCAGTAGGCCCGTGAGGATGATGCTCCCGATCGCAAGCAGCAGGCGCTACCAGCTCCGGCCCTCCGGCAGGTCGCCCAGGCCGGGGGCGGACAGGTGCAGCACCTTGTAGCGCTCGGTCGCTTCCTCGTCCGGCTCGGAGGAGTCCGCCCACACCACGAACCGCAGCAGTTGCCAGTGGTGGGGGTCGACGGCCAGTGCAGCGGTGTGTACGCCGTCCTGTCCGGAGAGCCGTTTCAGTTGTTCGACCTCCCGCTCGATCAGCGCGGACAGGCCCAGTCCGGTGCCGTCCGGGTCCGCGTCGGCAGGTATCGGTACGAGACGGCGCGAGGCTGCCTGGGGAGTTGCCGAGCGGGCGGGGCCGGCATGGCAGGCGATGCCGGCCCAATGCCGGGCGACGGGGCGGCCGAAGTCCCGGACGATGTTCTGGAATCCTCCGCCGCCGACGAGGAATTGGGCCATCGCGCCGGTGTCGTTCCAGAGGTAGAAGGGGGCGTACTGGTTGACCGGCGAGCCGTCGACGCCGCGTTCACGGATGACGTACGCCTTCAGACCCAGTCCGGCCCGGTCGTCGAGGACGTGGCCGCCCTCGGCGACCCGCTTACGGATGATCTTCATGTCGTAGTAGGCGGGCAGGGTGATCTCGTACTGCTTTGCGTACACGGGCGATGCTGCCTTCTTGGTGGGTAATCAGTGGGTAGTCAGCGGGTGATCAGTGGGCGAGCAGGCCGGTCAGGTACTCGGCCTCGGTGACATGGGGGCCGCGTTCGGCTTCGGTGCCGCCCTCGGCGACTTCCTGGACGACCAGATGTGTCATGAAGGTGCGGGGTGAGGCTCCGTGCCAATGCCACTCACCCGGCGCGATGCGCACGCTGTCTCCGGCGCGAATCGTGTGCACCTCTCCGCCGCGGCACTGGACGAGCCCGGTCCCCTCGGTGACGTGCAGAACCTGGCCGAGGGGGTGGCGATGCCACGCGGTTCGGGCGCCCGGCGCGAAGTGAACACTGTCGACCCTCAAGCGCGAGGGTTCCTCGGGCGCGGCGAGCTCGTCGACCCATGCCGCGCCGGAAACCCACTCGGGTGGTGCGACGGCGGTGGGCTGCGGCGTACGGGAGACACGCATGAAACGCCGGACCTCTCTACTCGTGGGTGGTGGGGACATGAGCGGCCAGGAGGCCCAGCACCCCGGTGACCGCCTGGTCGAACGGCTGCACCGAGTCGGCGGCGCGCGCCAGGACGTAGCCGCCCTGCAGTACCGCGACGACCGTCGCGGCGGTCGCCTGCGGGTCCAGCGCGGCACCCAGTTCGCCGCGCTCGCGCCCCTCGGCCAGCAAGTCGGCAAGGCGTCCCCGCAGCCAGGCGAGGGTTTCGTCGACGGGGGCCCGCAGCGCAGGGTCGGCCATGACATCCGGGTCCTGGGTGAGGCGCCCGATCGGGCAGCCCTTGAGGACGTCCCGCTCCCGGAGCAGGTACGCGGTGATGCGATCCACCGCGGTCCCCGGTGCGGAGAACTGCTCCTCGGCCCTGACGCGCATCTCCTCGGCGGTGCGCCGGATCGCGGCGAGCGCCAAGTCCGGCTTTCCGGCGAAGTGGTGGTACATGCTTCCCTGCCCCGCGCCGGCCCGCTGCTGGATCGCCTTCGGGCTGGTGCCGGTGTAGCCGCGTTCCCACAGCAGCTCGCGAGTGCTCTCGATCAGACGTTCCGCAGTGCTCATGCAGGAAGTGTACATACTAGTAGGTACAGTAGCTCTCGAGTGCTTGGCTCGACCTGATCCATGCCGCAGCCGCCCGGCGGAGCGTCACGGTCCGCGTGATCCTCGACTTCGAGCACGTCAGTGCATACGTATGGGCTGCGGCACACGCCTTTCACGAGCCAGGCACCGCCGAGGCCGATGCGGGCTGGCCGATCGCCACCGGTGTCGTCGAGGGCGCCTGCTGGCACTTCACAACACCCGCGAGCACGAGCGTCTCTCTCCCACCCCCGACCAGCAGGACTTCCAACTCACCGCTTGATCACGGGCCTGCTTGCGGACAGACTGCGGCCCATGAGGTTCACAGGCACGCCCCCCGAAGCACAGACCACCGGCGTCGAGGCGGATCTCTCCATTCAGCGGCAGACTCACCCGTGAGTACCGGCCTGCCGCACTTTCGCCACCACCCCGACCCCGTCGCGAGCGGGTCCGTCCGCGAGAGCGCCGAGACCTGCGTCTGCTGCAACCGCAGCACGGGGTGGATCTATACCGCTACCTTCTACACGGCCCGAGAGGTCAGTGGGAGATTCTGCCCCTGGTGCATCGCCGACGGCAGTGCCGCGGAACGGTTCGAAGGCGAATTCACCGATGCATACGGGTTCGAGGGCCTCAGCGGGGAGACCGTCGAGGAGGTCACCCGCCGCACCCCCGGCTTCCAGGCCTGGCAGGATCCGTACTGGCTTGTCCACTGCAACGACGCGGCCGCCTTCATCGGCGAGGTCGGATACGCCGAACTGGCAACCCACCCCGAGGCACTCGACCAGCTTCGACTCGACCTTCGGATGGGTGGTTGGCACGACGCGTCCCGGCTCGAGAACTTCCTGACCCACCTCGGGCAGGAGGCAAACGCCATGCTCTTCCGCTGCACCGTCTGCGACACCCATCTCGCCTACGCCGACGCTTCCTAGCCACAGCTCGGCCCAGCATGTACCCCTTCCCTCTTTCAGTCGTAGAAGAAGAGCTCAAGGTCCTCGACCGACCCCGGCCCGGTGAGGAAGCCCTCGGCCTTCGCGATCTCGTCTTCTGGCGGCAGCTCCCCCGCAAGGAGACGCTGCATCCAGATCTCTCCCTGCTCGCCGACCGCGTAGATGCCGGACAGCAGCTCGGTCATGCCGGCAGGGTTTGGCGGGACGCGCCCGGCGACGGGGTGGAGCACCCAGCCGCCCGACCGGGCCGCGAGCCGCAGGACGCCGGCCCAGTTCGCGATCCTCCCGATGCGTACGTGCCACGAGTCCTCGGTGAACGGGGCCATCCGCCCACCGTGGAGAGGGTTGGTGGCGGCAGCGATGTCCTTGATGACCTGCCGTTCTACGGCGTCACGGACCCAGCGCCCTTCCTGCGCCTCTTCGACGGCGGCCTCCCACCACTTCCACCCGCCGTCGAGTCGGTCCTCGCATGCGTCCATGCGGACAGGCTTCCATGCGCGATGCCGCAAGCATTCAGGGGGCGCCGGTCAGGCCGGGAAGTCGTGGGGCACGCGGCGGCGCCGGCAGCCCGTCCGGTTTTGACGGAAGGTCGCGTTCACGAACTTCCACAGGTCGTACGCTCCGGGACTTCTGGTCAAAGTCCTTACCAGTGAGGTGAGTTGACAGCACCTTGAATGAAATGTACACGCCTACTGCTAGCCTCCTCCTCGTCCATGGAGGAGGGGCACCGAGTGAAGAAGAAACTACTGAGTTTTGCGTCCGTGCTGGCACTCCTGACCGGAATCGCCACTGCCTCGACATCGTCCGCCTACGCCGCCACGGACAGGAGTGGGGCGGAACGGCTCAACATCCCGACCAGCAGTGCCTGCAGGGCGGGCCGCACCGTCATGCAAGGCATGGTCGCCGGGCCTGGCGGCCAGCTCTACATCATTTTCACCAAGGCGAGCGGGGCGGAGCCGGTCCTGTCCAGGTGGTTGCGCGACGGCTCCACCTGGGACGGCAACAGTTGGACCTGCGCCGGGGCGCCGACCTCCATACCCGCGCTCGGCCACGGCAACGACCTCGCCTACCACCCTGACTACCGGGGCCAGGGCCCTGCCCTGATCGCCACCCAGGGAAGCCAATCGGCTTACCACAGCCCGGATGTGACGATCATTCACCTGGACTCGGCCGGAGCCATTGGCGCAAGCGAGGTGGTCCGTCTGCCCATCGGCAATATCAGCGGCTTCTGCTACAGCGCGACGGCGGCCGGCGGAGCCGGGAAATACGCTGCCCGCCGCGCGGGCAACCTGTGGACCCATCCCGGTTCCGGTTCGCTGACGAGCGGATGGACGCTGGTGAAGAGCAACCTGACGACTCACGACAATCGTTCCGACCAAGGCATTGACTGCTCCGAGAACTACATCTGGAACACCAAGTCCATCAACAGTTCAACGCCCGCCACCGGGTGGAACTGGGTGTACCAGTACAACTGGTCCGGAGGTGACGTGGAGACCGACATCGGAATTCCGGGGGACGACCTTAAAGACGAGATCGAAGATGTCACCCACGTTGGGGGCGACTTCTTCATCAGCGTCAACCGAAACGACGGGCGCCCGGACTCCGTGAAGGTCTTCACCGAGTGAAGTCCCTTCCTCCGCAGTGCTGAGGACGCGGCTCCGTCCAGCGATCCGCACACGCACACGCACACCTCGGGCGCGGTTGTCGTTCCGCGCTTGAGGGCGGTCGCTTTCGCTGGTCGGAGCCGTACAGGTCCTGTGGCTGAGTGACGGTGCCGCCTCCGCGGAGCTGTGGAAGCGGGCTTCCGTCCCTGGGGTGCCGGTGAGCCCTTCCCCGGGCAGATGTCGTCGCCCGAGGAGCACGACCCGGCCGTTCTGCTCGCGAGGTGGTGGGCCGCGTACACCGCGGTCGACGAAGACGACGACGTACTGTCGTCCGACCCGGTCAGCAGGGCTGCGTCCCGATGTGGGGTGCCGGTCCGGATGCCGCTCAGAAGTCCCGGCGCGAAGCCGCTGTGCCGTCCTCCGCCTGCGGATCGCCCGGGCCGGCCGCGTATGCCAGCGGAGGGGCGATTGCCTGGGCGTCCGCCCCCTCGCCGACCCACAGCCCGATGAAGAGCGCGGCCGTCGCTTCGAGGAGTCCGGCGCGTTCGAGGCCGCCGCCGGCCACGGGGGCGCAGCCCGTGTCCCGTACCAGCTCATACACATGATCGAGGGCGGTCTCGTCGTCTCCGCAGACCGGGACGGCCAGCGGTCGCCCGTCAAAGCCGGGTGGCCGCATGCGCCACACGTCCTCGTGGCAGAGGTTGAACGCCTTGACCACGAGGGCTCCCGGCGCCGCCGCCGCCAGTTGCTGCGCGGCCGAGGGTCCGCCTTCCGTCAGCAGCAGGAAGCCCGGCCCGACCGGGTTGGAGCAGTCGAGCAGCACCTTGCCCTCCAGGGCCGCGCCAAGGCCCCGTACCACCTCCACTCCCGCCCCGAACGGCAGCGCGGCCAGCACCACTTGACCGAACTCGGCCGCCACGCGCAGACTCGCGGGTTTCGCGCCGCCTCCGATCCGCCGCGCCAGCCGCTCCGCCTTGTGCGCGTCCCGTCCCCCGACGACCACCTCGTGCCCGGCCCGCACCCAATGGGTGGCGAGCGCGTCGGCCATGTTGCCCGTGCCCAGTACACCGATTCTCATCACGCGGTCCCTCTCCGTGCCTGCTTCGACCGTTCGTACCGACGCTAGAAGGCGGCTCGGGCACCATTTGGTACGTGACGACCGACGCCTTCCTCGCCGACTGCCGTGCCCGCCTCGCCTTCGACCTGCTCTCCAACACCTGGAACGCCGTGGTGCTCTGGGCGCTGCGCGACGGTCCCCGGCGCCCGGTCGAACTGCGGGAGCGGATCGGGGGCATCAGCTCCAAGGTCCTGACCGAGACCTTGCGGCGGCTGCAGTTCAACGGACTGGTCGACCGGCAGGAACACTCCGGCGCGCCGGCACGGGTCGAGTACCGACTCACCGCTCTGGGGTGGACGTTGCTGGGGCCCATCGACGCCTTCGGCGCATGGGCCTTCGAGTACGGCGACGAGGTGATGGCGGCCCAGGAAGCAGCGTGTGCCGAGGACCCGCAGCTTCCTCATCCACCTGGCTAGGCGGCCCGCCGCTGTCGATGCGGATCGCCTGGAGCCCGGCCTGCGGTGGCAGACCGGGCTCCGACGTACGCTTCCGCTGCGACGGTGGCTGCGGTGGTCAGCAGCTCAGGTTGGATCCGGGGGTGACGCCCAGGATCTGGGTGAAGTTCTGATAGCTGTTGATACGGCTCTGCACCTGCGCCGGGTTGCGCCCGTCGCACTCCAGGTAGCCGTTGATGGAGCGAATGGTCTCGCCGAAGCCACGGCTGTTGACCATCGCGTCGTGCGGCGTCATGGTGCCCGGCCCGTTCTGCGTGTTCCAGTACCAGAGGCCGGTCCGCCAGGCGATGGACGGGTTCTGCTCGACCAGGTACGGGTTGCGCAGCAGGTCGATGCCGAGGGCGTCGCCGGCCGCCTTGTAGTTGAAGTTCCAGCTCAGCTGGATCGGGCCGCGTCCGTAGTAGGCGGCCTGTCCGGCGGGGCAGCCGTAGGGCTGGGCCGCGTCGCAGTAGTGGGGGTAGTTGGCGGTGTTCTGCTCGACGACGTACCGCAGTCCACCGGTCTCGTGGTTGACGTTGGCGAGGAAGGCCGCGGCTTCCTGGCGGCGGACGGTGTCGTTGCCGGTCTTGGTGAACGCGGGGAAGGCCTTCAGGGCGTCGACCAGGCCCGCGTACGTGTAGAAGCTGTTCCGGGTCGGGAACATCTGGTTGAACTGGGCCTCGGAGACCACGAATCCGGAGGGGTCGGGATCCTGGCCGCCTCCGCCGCCGCAGGTGCCCTGGTCGTTCCAGACGCCCCACTGGCCGGTGGTGCCAGGCGTCTCGCCCTGCGTCCACCACTTCGCCTGGTAGTTGTGGCCGCCGTACGAGACGGTCATGCCCTGGGTGTAGACCGCGCCGGAGTTCCAGGCGGTGGCGCAGGCAGCGGCTGCGGCGGTGGTCGCGGTGAGGAGGGGGAAGAGCACCGCGAGGAGGGCCGCGGCGAGGAGGGAGGCGAGGAGCCGGGGGAATTTCACTGCGGAAGTAGGCGTGCGTAACACGACATCACATCCTCGGTGAGGGGGGAATTGGCCCGAGCCAACCGCATTGGTCTGGACCTGTCAAGGTCCAGACCAATGGTGCGCCGGTTCCGTCCGGCGCGAGCGGGAAGGCCCGTCGTGCCATCCCCGCCCGGTTCCGGTGGTCAGCGGGTGAGGGAGACCGCGAGGGGCCCGTCTGCTCATGCCGTCAGCGCCATGACGTCATGGCCGCATTGACCTTGGACGTCTCAACTGGCCGCCCTTAGCGTCTTGTTGAGAGCGCACCGAGATCACAGCGAGGAGACTTCGTCATGGTCAACAACACCGTACGCACTTCGTTCGGCAGGCTCGTCCCGCTGTCGTTGGCCGCCGTGGCCCTGAGCGTCTTCGCCGTGGCCAGTGCCCGTGCCGATGCCTCTGCCGCTGCCGCTGCACCGGAGAGAACCCACGTCGAGGTCATCGAGCTCCAGCTTCAGGACCTTCAGTACGAGGCCATCGATCTCGGCGCGGCAGGGCCGAGCCTGGGCGACACGAGCGTGTACTCCGGCACTGCCGTGTCGAACGGCCGCGCTGTCGGACGTGGGGGCGGGTCGTCCCAGGTCGTTGGCCTCGACGGGGCGAAACGCACGTCGCAGGTCGTGATCACGCTGGAACTCGACCGGGGCGCCCTGACGATGCAGTCACTGCGGACGGGCGAGGCGAGTTCGCTCGACATGGCCATCACCGGCGGCACGGGGGACTTCCGCGATGCTCGGGGCACTGTCCACTACTGGAAAATCGGCACCCCGGACGAGAAGTTGCGCGCCGAGATCCTGCACTGACGAGTCTCGGCGACGCCAGCACAGGCCCCCGCACCGGTGCGCGCCGGTGCAGGCCGGGTACCGCTTCGTCGGTCGGCGGCCCGGTGCCATGGATGACGGCTTCGGTCACGGTCGCCAGGAATTCGGCCAGGGCCCCGTACCCGGGGGAATCGAGTGGGCCTGACGGGGGCTCTGACCGAAAAGGCACCCTCCGCTACGAGATCCTGCTCCTCCTGCTCTGCCGCCCCGGGTCGCTGAGGATCACGGCATGCCGAGTCAGCGGCCAACGGGGCAGTTCGGCTCGGTCGAGGAGAGGGGCCGGTCCATCCCGCAAGTTCGAAGCAGGAAGATCGCTGCCCGAACCCGAAGGTGATCGGTTCAGGTGGTGCGGTGGTCGTCGATGCTGACGCAGAGGTGCGGCCACGATGCGGTGAGCTCTGCGAGGCTGTCGGCTGTGGTGCCGTTCGCCGTGCCCAGTCGCCGGTCCGGGAGGAAGTGGACGGTGGTCCCGGTCGTGCGGTTGTCGGGGATCGGCTGCAGGCCGGTGCTGGGCACTCCGTGTTCGTACCGCTGGGTCCAGGAGCCGTTGCGGCGGCGGTTGGTGTGGACGAGCCACGTGCTGAGTGCGGCAACGGTGGACATGCCACAGCGGGAGCGGGCGTCGGGCAGGAGCGGCGCGTCGGGGCGGTCGAAGAACCTGAGGTCTTTCGTCGCCATGACCGGCTTCTTCACGCTGTGGCCGTGCTCGTCGAGACGCGTGTCGGTGCCTCGTCCGTTGTCGGCGACGGCTACGGAGCCGTCGGGGTGGAGGGTGATGCGGCAGTGTCCGCCCTGGCCGCATTCGGCCTCGTCGGCCGCGTAGGCGACGACTTCGAGGATCAGGTGCAGGACGCCGCCGGGGGCGAAGGCGGCCGGGTTCCGGCGAATGTGCTCAAGATGATCGAGGTCGACAGAACTCGCCCAGTCGTGCGTGGTATTGCGCCAGGAAGCCCTCGGTGTATCCATCCAAGAAGTATGCGGGGCGGCAGGCGAGAGGGCGGGAGGGGGGAGGAGCGGAAGGGGCCGGCTCCGGCTCATGGTGACTCAAGGACGGCGCAGCCCCCGCTGTCCGCATGGTCACCACACGTCGATGGCCCAGACGTCGCCCTTCTGATGTCCGTCCGGATCAGGGTCGCCCGACCCGTACGGGTCGGGGTCGGCGATGACGTGGATGCGGGCGGCGGAAGCGGAGACCCGGTAGCAGGCCATGTCACTCGACGTGTTGTCCGTGTCGAGTTCGATCGTGCGGCCGAGCGCCAAGACGGCGGCCCGCAGTTCCTCGAAGGGGACGCGGGGTGCGAATTCCCCGTACTCCCGCAAGAGCGGTGACGGCACGGTGTCCGGGGACTGGTCGTACAGCAGCCGTTGGACCTTCACGCCGAAGCCGAAGCACGACATCGGTCCTGGCTGTCCCGGCCGTCCTGGCCGTTCTTGCCGTCCTGGCTGGTCCGGCGAGAAGTTGATTTCCACGAGCCCGTAGTCCCGCCGCACCCCCCCCACCGGGAACATCGAGGAATGCCGCCCCCAAGGCGGCCTCCCAGGCTTCCGGGCCGGCACCGAGGCCGACTCCAAGCGCATCACCGCAGGTGGCGACGTGAGAGTAGAAGTCCAGAGCAGACACCTGCCAACTCCTCCAACTGTGCGAACGGAACACCTCGTCAGAGCCCCAAGGTGCCGTCCCCGCGCTCGAAGTACGCCAGGACCTCGGCCGCCGGGACGTGCCCTCCGTGCCCAGTGATGTCACCTCCGGAACCCGTACCGCACTGTAGACGCGCAGGCCGCGAGGTCGAGATGGCGCCCGACCCCGGTCCCGGCCCCACCTCCGCCGACGGCGACGCCGAGTGAGCGACCGTGCCAAGGCCTGTCCCGCAGGGAGCTTCGGTGAAGATCCGACCTGACCTCGGTCAGTCGATGCCTTCGACGATGCGGAAGTCGCGCTCGACGCCGTCGGAGAGGGCGAGCAGCGCCTCCTGGTAGGCCGCGCTCGCGTGCGCCGCGACGGCCTGCTCGAAGGTGTCGAACTCGACCAGGACGGTGCGCTCGGCGATTCCGGCGTCGTGCGCCGCGACCCGACCGCCACGGACAAGAACCCGACCGCCCGCTGCGGCGACGGCCGGACCGGCCAGCTTGTTGTAGGCAGCCAGCTTTCCGGGGTCGGAAATGGTGCGGTAGGCACTGACCCAGTAGCCCTTGGGCATGGTTCCTCCAGTTTCGGGATGAGTGCGCTTGATGGGCGAGACGTTGTCACTGTGTGGGGAAGCGGGTGGCCCAAGGTTCCTCTTCCAGGAGGAGCCCGTTGGCCAGAAGGCTGATGGTTCGGTACCAGCCAATCAGTACGAGGAGTTCAAGTAATTGAGCGTCTTCGTAGTACATGCGCAGGGCGTCCCAGGCGGACTGTGTGAGCTGGGCCGTACCGTTCAGTTCGTCAACCGCGTGGAGCAGAGCCGTGTGGCGTGGCGACCATGGCGCGCCGGCTGCTGCGTCGGGCCGGGTGGTTGCCCGGAGTTGTTCCGGGCTGAGTCCGGCCTGCGGTGCCAGGGTCGCGGCGTGGACGCCCCATTCGTAGGCGCAGGCGGACCGCGCGGTCACGCGGGCGATGACGAGTTCCCGGTCTGCGGCGGGGAGCAGCCCGTGGCCCAGCAGTCCGGCGCCGAGGGCGAACATTCGCGAGGCCAGCTCCGGGTTGCGGTGCAGAACGCGGAACAGCGTGAGTGGCTCGTGCGGCGCGCCTGGGGGCATCCATCGGCGGAGCGCCCGGTCGATGTCGGCGGGGTAGGGCGGGGTGAGCGGTTCGATGCGGGGCATCACGGCACCTCCTGCTTCGATTTTCGAATCACTATGATGCTTCGATAGCCGAAGCGCAAGGAGTGAGCATGGAAGAAGCCAGCACGCCACGTACGGGGGTGCCACGTCCGGGGGTGCCGGTGCGGGGGTCCGCGTCGGGGCGTCCCGTGATGGCCGCACTCGACCTGCTCGGACGGCGTTGGACGATGCGGATCCTGTGGGAGCTGAGGCAAGCTCCGACCGGCTTCCGTGAATTGCAGCGCCGGTGCGAGCGCATGTCCTCCAGCGTGCTCAGTACCCGGATCGAGGAACTGTCCGCCGCCCGCCTGCTCACCCTGGACGACGACGGCTACCGCCTCACCCGGCTCGGCCAGGACCTCGTCGAGGCGCTGAGCCCGCTGGACGCGTGGAGTCGACGCTGGGCCGAGGAAACGGGACCTGCGACGGGAGGAGGGTCGGGCTGATCAGCGCGTGGCTGGTTCGATCACGGTGACGGTGCCCAACGGAGGCCGCGCGGCCGTCACGTACGGCTCCGAGGCTGAACGCGTGGCTCTGCGGGCCGAGTTCGAGCTCTCGTGGGGCAACGCCGAAGTCGATGACTCGGGGGCCGTCGACAAAGATCAGACGGTGCGAGTGCGAGCCGGTTGGCGAGGGTGCGCAGCGAGCGCTCGGACAGCGGACCGTGGTCGTCGGCGACGACGGTCTGGGGGTCGGGACTCGGTCCGTAGCCGGTGGCCAACCAGGGCATCGCGGCAGGCGTGTTGAAGTCCAGGACCGGCGCGCCGTCCAGTCCCCGCCCGCGCGCCTCGCCCCGTCGACCTGGCCGGCCGACTCGGGCCGCACCAGGTTCACGGCGACGGTCTGTCCCCCTTCGGGCCGCGCGAGGTACACCCCGGCCCATGCCCGCTCCCCCAGCACGCCGAGCAGTCGACAGCACCCCATCACTCACGGATCGTCCGGGCTCGGAGAGTTCACGCAAACCACCATGGCCGTCCGGCTGCGGTGGTAGACGTACGAGCGTGAAACGGTGCTCGATCCGGCCGCTTTCCTGGCGACGATGACGACCCGGCCGACCAGCCGTCCACACACTCCGAGCCCGTGACGCGTCCGGATTCAGAGATACCGTGCGCGAAGACGGGTGAAGGCGGTCGGTGTTGGTCTGCGCGGGAGGAACTTCTTGATCAGCTCGGCGCATTCGCGCAGGTCCGTTGTGCTGGTGTCGCATTCGACGTCGTAATCACCATGCTCATGGACCAGGTCGTACTGCAGCGCCGCAAGACCCGAAGGACGATCACCACGCGCCTCTTCCCTGCGGGCCAGTTCGTCCAGCGAGCAGTGGACGCCGACGAACAGCACGTCCTCCGGAGGCAGCACGTTCAGGCAGTCGACAAGCCGCCACGGCTCGCTGAGTACATGATCGACGATGACATCGTTGCCCACCTCGGCCATGGCCGCGATCGAGCGGTGGAAGCCCATCCGCGTCCGGCGCAAAGCGGCATCGAGGTCATCCGGGCCGAGGTCCCGCTTCGTACGCATGGCGTTGAAGCTGTCGACCGCCAAGTGGAAGAAAACGCCGTCGTCCAGGATCTTGAGCAGCTCGCCGGCGATGCTCGACTTCCCCGAACTGGACGTTCCGTTGAGGAAGATGATCCGGCCGACCGTCATGCCCACATGATCACACGGCCTTCCCGACCCGGACGAGGCAGCCACCCGCAACGGACTTCCCGCCCACTCACTGCGAGACAGCTGCACCCGGGGGCCCGCGTGGCATCTGCCGCGCGGGCCGACGTCGCGTCAGCGTGCGAGCCAGGCCTGATCGGCCGTCTCGGCGATGACGGTGCCCTCCTGCGCGATCAGGGCGTCGCCCGAGGCAGCGGCGAACATGCCAGCCGTGACGTCGGTGACGACCGTGCGCCAGGAGCCGTCTCCGGCCGACGCAGCGTCTGCTCCTGGGGCAGGACGTGTCTCGGGCTCAGGTGAGGGGCAGCCCGAGAGCGGCTGCGGCGGCGCCGAGGGTGCCCGCTCCGAGGAGAGTGGTGACCACGCCCCGGCGGGCGGCGAACAGGGCTCCGGCTGCGGCGGCCAGCAGTGCGTACTGCCAAGGGCGTTGCAGGGCCAGCGCCAGAGGAAGGGCGGATCCGGCAATCGCGCCGATGACGGTGGGGCCGGCTCCGGAGAGGAAAGCCTGGATGCCGTGGTGGGTGCGGAGCTTGTCGAAGCGGGGGGCTCCAGCGATGACCATGGCGAAGGAGGGGGCGAAGGCGGCGAGCGCGGCGAGGAGGGCGCCGGTGAGGCCCGCGGCAGCGTAGCCGACGACGGCGATGGTCTGGACGACGGGGCCGGGGGTGACCTGGCCGAGGGCGACGGCGTTGAGGAACTGGGCGTCGGTCATCCAGTGGTAGCGGTCGACGGCGTCGGTCTGCATGAGCGGGATGATGACGAACCCGCCCCCGTACGACAGTGCCCCGACCTTCAGCGCCACCCAGATCAGAGCGGCCAGTCCGCCGGTGGCGGGCGGCAGGACGGCCAGCAGCGGCCACGCGGATGTGCGCCCCGTACGACCGGTGCGGCCCGTACGGTCGGTGCGGAGCATGCCCGCGGTGCGGACGGCGACCTCGATCAGGCCGGTGGCGATCAGTACGACCACCAGCCAGGGCCCGGTCAGGGCGGCGGCCGTGGCGCCGGCGGTGAAGTAGCCGAGCCACCGGCAGCGGGCGGCGCGCCGGACCCCGGCGCGCTGCCAGCTGGCGGGGATCAGGTCCACCGCCGCCTTCACCGCCACCGCTGCCACTGCCGCCCCGGCCCCGGCGGCGGCCCCCAGCAGCCAGTCCGGCGGGTTCCCGGTGAGGAACAGGGCGGCCAGGGCGATGATCAGGACCAGGCCGGGGACGATGAAGCACAGCCCGCCGACCAGCGCGCCCGCGGTGCCGCGCAGTCGCCAGGCGCTCCAGATGGCGAGCTGGGTGGAGGCCGGTCCGGGCAGCAGGTTGGTGGCGGCGATGCCGTGCTCGAACTCCTCCGCCGCGATCCACCCCCGGCGCGTCACGCAGAGCTGGCGCAGCATCGCGATGTGCGCGGGCGGGCCGCCGAACCCGAGGGCTCCGATGCGCCCCCAGGAACGGGCGATCGTCCACAGCCCGACCCGCGAGGGTGCCGTGCGCTCCTGCTCGGGTTCCACCGGTTCTTCTCCCCCTGGACGGCCGGGATGTTCCGGCCCACCGGACGCTACGCGGCGTACGTGACGTACGGGTGAACCGATTTGCGGCGGGGCTTCGAACGGGCGGACCGGCTCGCTCAGGGCCGCGCGGGGATGCCCGCCGTGCGCAGGAGGGCGGCGAGGGGGCGGTTGTGCATCCGGTGGTCACCGCCCGGGACGATTCCGCCGCGGCGTGCGATCCGCCGCGGCGTGCGATCCGGCGCGGCGTGGGACCCGGCGCGGTGTCAGGCCCCGGCCTGAAGGCGGAGGCCCGCCAGGGTCAGGTCCAGGGCGGCGAGGAACTGGTCCCTGTCGTCGTGCCCGGCGAACTCGTCGGCGATGGCCGTCACGAAGGGGAACTCCGCGGCGTCGAGCCCCCGCCACGTCTCCGCGAAGCGTTCGAGGAACTGGTCGCGGTCGACCTGGCCGTCGAGGACCTCCTGGGGCAGTTCCATGCCGAGGTCCGCGGCCGTTCCGACGACGACGCCGAGGACCGCCGAAGCGGCGTGGAAGCGCTGGCGCGGCGTGAGGTCGAGGCGCAGCGTCTGGCGGCCGATCTCCTCGTACAGCCGCAGTGAGTTGCCCTGGACGTCGGTGTTGCGCATGAAGTAGGCCGCCAGCCAGGGCCGGTCCATGATCGCGTCGAACAGCGTGACCGCCATCGCGCGCAGGTCGGCGATCGGGTCGTCGCTGCCCGGCAGCGCCCGGACGGCGGTCAGCACCTCACCGATCACATGGTCGGTGGCGCGGTCGAAGAGTTCGTCCTTGCCCGCGACGTACCAGTAGATGCTGCCGACGCCGGTGCCGAGCCGGGTGGCCAGGGCGCGGAACGTCAGCGCCGGCTTGCCCCCCTCGTCGAGCAGGGCCACGGCCGCGGTGAGGACGGCCTCCATGGAGTGCGAAGCACGTTGCCGCGCTCGGGGAGGGCTGTCGGCGGGGCGTGTCTGGGGGCGTGCCATGCCGCCATTCAATCACAATTTGCACTTCTATCGAACTGCGTTCTATGCTCCGAATGGAACGTCGTTCGATAGTCGGCCGACGCCGAGAGGAGAGCCGCCATGACCGCCCCCAGCACCGTCACCACCACCACCGCCGCGCCGGCCCCGACGCGCACCTATACATCCCTGCGTGCGGCCTGGATACCGCTGGCCGCGCTCTGCCTGGCCTTCTTCGTCGAGATGGTCGACAACACCCTGCTGTCCATCGCGCTGCCCACCATCGGCCGTGACCTCGACAGCAGCACGACGGCACTGCAGTGGGTCACCGGCGCGTACTCGCTGACCTTCGGCGGCCTGCTGCTGACCGCCGGATCGCTGGCCGACCGGCTGGGACGCCGACGCGTACTGCTGATCGGCCTCGCCGTGTTCGGCCTGCTGAGCCTGGGCACCATCTGGGTCAGCACCGGAGGGCAGCTCATCACCCTGCGGGCGGGCCTCGGCATCGCCGCGGCGGCGATGGCGCCGATCACCAACTCGCTGGTCTTCCGGCTGTTCGACGACGAGAAGCTGCGCATGCGCGCGATGACCCTGATGATCGTCGTCGGCATGTCCGGCTTCGTCCTCGGCCCGCTGCTGGGCGGCACCGCGCTGGCCCACTTCCCGTGGCAGTGGCTCCTGATCGTCAACGCCCCGATCGCCCTGGTCGCGGCCATCGGGGTCCGCCTCGGCGTCCCCGCCGACCGCCCCGAGGACCTCACCAAGGACAGGCTCGACCTGCCGGGCGCGGCGCTCAGCGTCCTCACCATCGGCCTCGCCTGCTACTCGCTGACCAGCGGCGTCGAGAACGGCTGGTTCTCCGCGACCACCGTCGGCTCCGTACTCGGCGCCCTCGTCGCGGGCTGCGCCTTCCTCTGGCACGAGCGCCGCAGCGCCGCACCCATGCTGGACCTGAAGCTCTTCGCCAACGGCACCGTCCGCGGTGCGGCCATCGCCCAGATCGGCACGTCCATCGCGATGGCCGCGGTGATGTTCGGGCTGATCCTGCACTTCCAGTACGCCTACGGATGGAGCCCCGTGCGGGCCGGCCTGGCGAACCTGCCGCTCATCCTGACCATGATCGTCGCCACTCCGCTGTCCGAGTGGCTCGCGAAGAGGTTCGGCCACCGCGTCGCCTGCCTGATCGGCGCGGCCTGCCTGGCCGGCTCGCTGGCCGGTCTCGCCTGGGGTCTCGACCGCGGGTACCTCGCCATCGCGGTCTGCATGGTTGTGATGACCATCGGTCTGCGTACGGTGATGACGATCTGCGCCATCGCCCTGGTCGGCGCGATGCCGGAGAACCGTACGTCCATGGGCACCGCGCTCAACGACACCGCCCAGGAGGTCGGCACCAGTGTCGGCACTGCGGTGATCGGCACCATGATCGCCGTGCTGGTCACCACCCACCTGCCCGCGGGCACCTGGAGCGACGCCCTCGTCCAGTCCTTCTTCCACGGCGAACGGGTCGCCTACGCCGTCCTCGCGGTTGTCGTCGGTGTGATCGCGGCGGTCGGCGCACTCACCCTCACGGACTCCCGCACCACCGACGAGCACGTCTGATCGCCGCCGCGACACATGCATGGTCCCGCTTCAGAGCACAACCTTTTCCTCGCACCGACGGTCATGTCCGTGTCATCCACGTACAGAACGTGATGCGATGAGTGTCAGTTACCGGCAGTTCTACGTGGAGAGTCGCGGCGAATACGTCGACGAGGAACAGGTCCACCACTGCGCCGGTCAGCGCAACGGGCTGTGCGGTGCCGCGAATCCGGGTCACCTGTACTTGACGACGGGGCTGCATACGGGAGAAGTGGGCCTGACCGTGGAGGTCCACGAGGCCGCGCCGCCGCTCGACGAGCAGTGGGAGGAGGTCGTGGAGGTCTCCTTCCGCCCCAAGTCCCCGGAGACCACCGTCGTACCGTGGGGCGAGGCGCCGATCTACTCGCTCGACCTGCCGCTCGCCGACCACCGGGTCCGCTACTGCGGGCGGGGCATGGACGTGTCACCGGACGACGAGCTGTCCGTACTGGACGGCGGCCCGCCCGTCGATCACTACCTGCTGCAGTTCTGGCCGGCCGCGCTCTCCCCCGACCGCATCGTGAAGCAGACCACGCAGCACGCCGCGTACTGGCACGACCGCGCCCGCACCCTGCCGCCCCCGCCCTCACCCGAGGAACGCGCCGAGGCCGAGCGCCGTCAGCACGAGGAGCAGCAGGCGGTCGTCCGCGCGGCGGAGCGGTCGGTGGCGGGCGGCCTGGACCGTGCCCTGATGGACGCCGTAACAGCCGCCGGTACGGACACGCAGCGGGCCGTCGCCCGGTGGGCGGCCTGCCGCGCCGTCGTCAAGGCGGAACTTCAGATGTTCGTCGACTTCGCCTGGGCGATCCGCGCGTTGCAGGTCGGTGAGGCGCTGCCCGAGCCCTTCGACGACCGGGAGAGCGCCTGGGAGTGGTTCTTCGCGCGGAAGGACCTCCCGCATGCCTTCGTGAACTCGCCGCACGACCCGGACGAGGCCCTGTGGCAGCAGTCCCTGGTGATCCCCGCGCTGCTCGCCACGGCGGAGGAGGATCCGCTGCGGGCCGCCCTGACTGCCTTGCAGGCAGCCGCTGCTGCGTACGGCAGTGACTTCCGCGATCTCCTGGCGGAGGTGCGCGCCTCCTTCCCGGACCTGCACCGGTCGTCCTGAGCGCGGAATTCGACGCGGTGGAGGTACGGGCCGCCAAGCGCAGGCGGCGGACGCGCGGGGTTCCGGGAGCCGGACTCGTACCGCGAGATCAGGGCTTGCGGGGACGGCGGCCGGTGCCGCCGCCGGAGCCGTTCAGGGGCAGCAGGGACTGCAGGGTGGCTCCCTTCACCCAGGAGCCCAGCAGATCGCGGTGCATCGCGAAGATGTCGTTGCGCAGCGCCAGCCCCTGCGCATCGCGGGTGAAGGCCCGGCCGGTCGTCACGTACAGGGCCACGTCCGCGTGGTGCTCCGGCCGCGCGGTGCCCACGAACTTCTGCATGTCCCCCGAGCCCACTGAACGCTCCGGGGCGTAGTGCTTGCACTGCACGACCAGGCGCTTCCCGTCGGGCAGCCGCCCGACGACATCCGCACCCAGGTCGCCGCTCCTGCCGCTCACGTGCACCTCGGTGCAGCCGTCCCGTACGCACAACTGCGCGACGTACGTCTCGAACTCCTGCCACGACAACGCGTCCACCGCCGCCATCGACAGCTCCCGCGCCCTGCGCTCCTCCGCCACCCGCCACGCCGCGTCTCCCGCGCGCTCCCGCCGGTGTGCCCGCCACAGCCACACCCCGGCGCCGCCGAGACCGGCGACGACCGCCGTGCCGAGGACGTACGGCCACACCGTTCGCCAGGACAGGGCCAAGGCGGCCACCGCGGCCAGCACTGTGAGGGCACCCCACCGACGCACTTCCTGCTGCCGCTGCCGTTTCGAACGCCTGCCCCTGCCGCGCTTGCGCTGCGCTGCCATCCCCACCCCCGGGCCGGATCCACTGACCGCAGTCTCCGGAACCCCGGTCTGCGGCACAAGACCGCCCGGCCTCCTCAGCCCCGGCCCAACAGCCGCCGTCTGCGCTCCGCCAGAGTCTCGCCGCCACGCACGTACGGCGACTCACGCACCAGCTCGGCGACGGCTGTCCGACACAGGACTCCCTTGTGGTCCATTCCCCGGACTTCGACGAGCCACGAGCCGTCGGCGACCCGGAACACCTTCCGTGCGGGGGTGTCGCCCGGGCCGACGCTGACCTTCTTGGGGACGTACTCCATGGCCAGCTTGCGCGCCAGCCTGTCGGCCGCCGCACGTCCGCCGTCCGGGACGGCGTGCGTCGCCACGAGCTGCCACCGGTGGCCGTCCTCGCCGCCGGGGAAGGTCTCGGCCGCCACGAGCACGACCCACTGAGTCTCCTGCGGAACCGCGTCATTGATCACGGCCGAAACCTAGTGCCCGGCCCCTCGCGGGTGCCTGGCGGGTGCGTGACCCGTCCGAACGCCTTGCTGTCCTGACACGGGCCCGTGATGCTGGGACGGTGCCAGGACAGGGGAAGAGAAGGCGGCGGCAAAAGGCAGCGCGGCAGTGGTCTGCCGCTCGCACCGCGCCGGACGCGGGACAGTGGGAAGTGGTCGTCGAGACTCCGGACCAGGCGGAGTTGCGCGAGCGTCTGCGCCGTCTCCGGGAAGCCGGAGTGGACGGGTCGTTGATCCGGATCGACACGCTGTGCGGGCGCCTGGTGCTGCCGACCACCTACCGGGTGAGCCGTTTCGTCACGGGCCCCGTGCGGGAGTCCGGGCAGGAACGCTCCGGCCGCTGATCCTGCGGCGCCCCGGGGCGATCGCTTCGGCCGATGCCGGTCGTCGGCCTCCGGCGATCAGCGGGGTCCGGCGAGCGGTGGTCCGGGCCCCTGCCGAAGACCCCGACCGCGAGTGCCGCCGCCGCGAGTCCGGTGGCGCTCCACAGCAAGGGGGTGATTCCGAACGCCTCCACCAGGGTGCCGCCGAGGAATGCGCCCAGGGCGATGGCTGCGGTGAAGACTCCGACGAACAGGCCTGTGACGTGCTCGACGCGGTGCGGGGCTGACTGTGTCATCCAGAGCTGGCCGGCCACCGAGAGGCCGCCGTACGTGAGGCCCCACAGGGCCACGGACACCCCGGTCACGCCGGTGTTGGTGCCGCCGAGCACCAGGAGGAGGATCGACGCCCCGATGCCGACCGTCAGTCCCGTCACGGTGAGCCGCGCCCGCCGTGCCGCCAGAGCGCCGGCGGCGAAGTTGCCGATCAGGCCGAAGACTCCGTACAGAAGCAGGAGGAGGGCGATGGTGCCGGGGGTCGCCCCGGTGAGCTCTTCGAGGACGGGGCGTATATAGGTGTACGCGGCGAAGTGCGCGGTGACGAGGAGCGCGACCAGTACGAGGCCGACGGTCACCGAGCGGTTGCGCAGCAGCGGTTCGCGGGCGGTCCGATCGGGCGTGTCGGCCGGTACGGGCGGGCGCGGGAGGCGCGGCAGGGCCAGCAGCAGGGCGGCGGTGAGGATCAGCGCGGCGGCGGTCAGCATGACGAACGCGGCGCGCCAGCCGTGGGAGTTGCCGATGAGCGTGCCCAGCGGGACTCCGACGACGGAGGCCGCCGCGACCCCGCCGACCGTGAGGGACACGGCCAGGGTCGCGTGCCGGGGCGCCACCAGCCGCAGCGCGACGGCGGACGCCAGTCCCCACACGGTGCCCATCCCGATCCCGAGGATGATCCGGGAGACGGTCAGGAGTCCGTAGCCGTTCGCCGTGGCGGTCAGCACGTTGCCGAGGGCCAGTACGAGCATGGCCACGGCCAGCACCAGGCGCCGGTCGACGGCGCCCAGCAGGCGTGGCACCACGGGCGCGGTGACGGCGGTCACCAGGCCGGTGATCGACAGGCTGAAGCCCGCCATGCCCGGATTGATGTGCAGGCCGTCGGCCATCGGGGTCAGCACGCCGATCGGCAGCATTTCGGAGGTCACGACCACGAACGTGCTCAGGGCCAGCACGGCGATCGAGGCCCATTGCCATCGGGCGGGGGTGGGATTCGGTGCGGGCGTGTCAGATGTGGGTGAAGCCATGAGGCCATCCCAGCAGCGGCCTCGGCGGCGAACAACAACGATCTTCTGATCGATCGATCAACTAGGCTGATTGATGAACTGGCGCTCGGGATACGGCTGTCGAGCAGTTCGGGGAGACGCGGGAGGATGCTGTGAGCGAGGCCAATGTCCAGGAGTTGGAGTGCCTGCTCACCCTGGCCGAGGAGTTGCACTTCGGCCGGACGGCCGGTCGCCTGGGCTACTCGCAGAGCCGGGTCAGCCAGCTCGTGGCGGGCCTTGAGCGCCGTATCGGCATGCGACTCGTCGAGCGCACCAGCCGCCGCGTGGAACTGACCCGGTTCGGCGCGCAGTTCGTCGACGAGGCCCGCCCGGCGTACGAGGCGTTGAACGCCGTGTACGCCCGCGCCCGTGAGCGCGCGCTGCGGGGCGGCCTGCAGGAGTTGCGCATCGGTTTCCACGGCAGCGTGTACGAGGAGGTCACCGAGGCATTTCGCCTGTTCCGGGAGCGGTACGAGGTGACGATGGTGCTGAGCGAGATCCCGTGGGGTTCGCCGTTCTCGGCCGTGCTCGACGGGAGGCTGGATGCTGTCGTGGTGGAACTTCCGGCCCGGGAGCCCGAGTTGACCGTCGGGTTCCGCTTCCCTCCGCAGGACCAGTTGCTGGCGGTGGCCGCTTCCCATGCGCTGGCCGCCGCCGGTCGGGTGCACGTGGAGGAGCTGGCGGGCCTGGACCTGCTGCGGCCGATCGGAGACGCCCCCGCGTACTGGACGGCCGCCCGTACGCCGCCCACCACGCCTGCGGGGGTGCCGATCCGTTCCAGTACGGGAATCGCCACCGTCCAGGAGGGGCTGGTCGTCGTGGCGGGAGGTGAGCACGGGATGCTGCTGTGCCGTCCGATGGCCGCGAGTGTCGTCCGCAGCGATGTGCGCTATCTGGTGGTGGACGGGCTCGACGAACCCTCGCAGTTGGGCCTGATCTGGCACACCGACCGTGCCGCCCCTCAGCTCGTGGAGCTTGCGGGTCTGCTGCGGGAGTCGTACTTCCGCAGGGCTGTGTGAGCGCGGGTGCGCAAGGTCATCGCCGGTCGACGGCGGCCGTACGGTTGATGGCGGGGCTGTGCAGGATGCGTTCGCCGGCGCCGGCCTGCCCCGCGACGGCGAGCATGGCGCGGCCGATGTTCTCGGTCGTGGTCACCTTGTTGGGCGCGATGCGCCGGACGAGGGGGTAGAGCCGGGAGAACACCGGGTAGAGGCGGCGATAGGCCGGGGTGCGGGACTGTTCGCCGTTCGAGGCGAGGATGAAGCCGGGCCGGAACATGTACGCGTGGAACGGCATCGCGAGCAGTTCGTTCTCGGTACGGCCCTTGACCCGGGCCCACATCGAACGGCCGGCACCGGTGCTGTCGGTGCCCTCGCCGGAGACGTACACGAAGGTCAGGTCCGGGTTGGCGGGCAGGGCCCGGGCTGCGGCGAGGGTGTAGTCGTACGTGATCCGCCGGTACTCGTCCTCGCGCTTGCCCGCCGAGGTGACGCCCAGGCAGAAGAAGCACGCGTCGATGTCCGCGAACGCGTCGGCCACGCCGCTGAAATCGGTGAAGTCGCGGTGGACGAGGGTCCGCAGCTTGGGGTGCTCGACGTCGAGCGGGCCCCGGACGACGGCGAGGACACGGGTGACGCGGTCGTCGAGGAGGCATTCGCGCAGGACGCCTTGGCCGACCATGCCGGTCGCGCCGAAGAGGAGCACGTTCATCGAGGGGTCTCCAGGGTGGGGCGGAGGGGGTGTGCGGTCGCCCGGCTTCCGGGATCGTCCGTGGCCGGATCTGACGTATCCCGATGATGCCCGCTCTTCGGGTACGGGCTGCGTCCCGGCTCACCGGGTGGTCCCGCCGGACGCGTCCGTGTCGGTGCGGTCTGCCGCCGGGAGCCAGTCACGGGCGGCCAGTTCCTTGGCCAGTTCCATGCAGCGCAACCGGGCCGGGGAGTAGTCGTGGGGCAGCCGGGTGACCGCCTCGACCACGCTCATGCCCCCGCCTCCGTCCTCTGCGTCCGGCTGCACCTCCGCTGTGTCCTCCGCCTCGAAGAGGGCCTCTTCCGCCTCGGCGATTCCCGACGCGTCGATCGTCTCCATCAGGGTCTTCTCGAAGGCGTGACGGCGGGCGGCCGTCTCGGCGACGCGCGGGTCGTCGACGGCGACGGTGTCGTCGAGGGCTTCCTCGGCGGCTTCCACCTGGTCGGATTCGGTACGCAGAGCAGGGTGGGTGGCCAGCGCGACGAAACGGGAGGCCTGCACGGCCGCACCCAGCGGGCCGAAGATCCGCTCGGTGACGAGCAGGGTGTCCAGGTCCGCCTGCCGCAGTGAGCCCTCGGGAAGGTTCCGGAGGCGGCCGGTGACCGCCTCGGAGAGCAGGCCCATGCGGCTGCCCTCCGTACGCATCCGCTGGACACGCGCCCGCTGACGGGCCAGTTCCGCCTCCTTCGCGGCGAGCGTCTCCTCCAGCCGGGCCAGGGCCGCCGTGATGTCGCCGTCGGCGGGCGAGTCACCCCCGGGCCCGGTGGCGGCGAAGGCGTCGCGGATGTCGTCCAGGGCGACTCCGGCGTCGGCCATCCTGCGGATCCACAGCAGCCGGACCACGTCCTGGAGGCCGTAGCGGCGCCGCCCGTCGCCGCCCCGCCCGGGCTCGGGGATCAGGCCCATGTCGTGGTAGTGCCGGATCGCGCGCGGCGTCGTGCCCGCGAGGGCCGCCGCATCACCGATCTTGACCTGACGCGACCCGAAGAAGGACATGGACATCGGCGGAGGACCTTTCACGGTCGGCACGGGAACGACCCCACCGCACCACATCACGCTACGGAAGATGCAAGTCAGGGGTGCAGGCAGCCCCGCAGCCGTGCGGATATATCGGTGGAGCTCCCGGCGGAGGGCGGGCACAATCCCCCGGAAGCCGAGCCGAGGGAGCGCTTCTTTGGACGTGACGGACATGGCGAACGTGATGGACGTGATGGACGTGTTCGTCTGTGCCGGATGCGGTACGGAACTGACGGCCCCGGTGTCCCGGGTCGCACTCCCCGTCCACACCCACCACGGCGCGTGGGAAGAGCTCCATCCTCCGCTGATGGAGCCCGCGACGTACGCCGTGGACCCCCGACCCACCGGACCACCCTGGCGGTTGTGGGACGAGGTCGGAGAAGACGCGGCGGCCCAACCTCGCCTGCGAGGGGTGCGGGCAGGCCGTGGCGACGCGTGTGGACGACTGCGGATCGTGCCAGACCGTGTGGCTGGAGCCCGAAGCGGTCGTACGTCGACGCACCGGCCTCCCCGCCCCGCCCGCCCCCGACTGGGACGACCTGGAGCACGCTGGGCACCGCATCCCGCCCGTCGAACCCGACGGCTCGTGGAGCCGCCGCTGGGAGGCGGCGGTCGGCGTCGCACTGGCCCACCTCGTGGCAGCCGCCGGAGGCCGCCCGGTGACGCTCCCCGCAGGCCCCGTCGCCGAGCTGCTCGGCCACGCCGTCGACCGGTATCTCGGCACCGGGCCGCAGGCCGGGTCCGTCGGCCTGGCCGGTCCGGGGATCCCCCTGCCCCACCCCTGTCCCGACATCCTCCTCGTCCCCCGGCACCCCCTCTCGGGCACACCCTGGCAACCACCCCGCGACGAACCGGCCCTCGTGCCCCTGGACAGCAGTGTCTGGGCCTTCCTCGCCCACCCCGGCGAGACCTCGCCCCTGCCCGCGACCGGGGTGCTCCCGACGGACGTCCTGCGCGACGACTATCCCCTGCCTCCACTCCCCCGGCGCCCGCTGACGCCCCATCACCGCGCCTTCCAGGACACCCTGGCCGGACTGGCCGCCGTACGCTCGCCCTCCTTGCTCGGACATCGCCACGCACTCCGGTAGCCCGGACGGCCTGTCGGTGGGCTGGCGTATCCTTCCGGCCGCCAGACATCGACCGTAAGGATCGGAATCCGTGACTGACCTCTCGACCGCCTTCCCGCTGCCCTTTCTCGCTTCGCCGACGACGGCGTACGCGGAGCCCCGCACCCTGCGGGAGCTGGAGATGATGCAGTGCAGCGCCCTGATCCGCTCGAAGCCCGAGTGGTTCGTGAAGATGAACGACCCCGAGATAGTCGCGCGGTGGACGCGGGAAGCCGTCGAGCAGGGAATGACCGAGGCCCAAGTGCGTTACGTGCTTGCAGAGTTGGCGTACTACGCCGCGTTGCGGGACGCGCGTACGGGGATCGAGGTGTCCGGTGTCGACGGGGTGTGGCACTCGGACGCCCTGGTCGAGGACGGGCTGCGGGAGCGGTTGCGTGCGGCGGTGCGGGTGCTGGAGGAGGTGCCCGAGGAGGAGAAGGACTGGCATCCGGGTTCGGACGGCCAGGTGTTGGACCTGGTGCACCCGTCGCTGTTCTGCCTGGTGCAGGGGGTGAGCGGGGGACCCGAGCGGGCCTGGCAGCATCCGGAGGTGCGTGGGGCGCAGTACGAGTTCTCGAAGCGTTTCCAGTGGCTGCCGACCGATGTCCAGGTCGCGGAGGACGGCGCGGTCGCCTTCCGGTCGTACGTGAACAACGTGCATCCGGTGGCCCATCGCGAGCTGGAGGCCGTCCTGCCCGAGCTCTTCGGGTGCCTGCGCCCGCTGTGGGAGCGGGTGCTGACCGATCTGCGCCATCCTCGGCCCCTGCGGATCAAGGCGAATCCGTACAGCTGGTACGACGGGACCGAGCCCGTCGAGCCCGAGGGGGAGGACGGCGACGAGGCGTACGAGGAGGCCTGGGAGGCCTATGAACTGGCCCGGGACAACTGGTGGTACGACCGGGTTCCGACGGTGCCGGACGCCCCGGAGTTCGTCGCGCCCGAGCCGGCGGAGGAGTCCGTACGCGTGGATCTGCGCGGCACGCGCCTCCAGGTCATCGTGAAGCTCGCCACCATCCACCTCACCCCGGAGAAGCCCGAGTACGCCGGCGGCTCCTGGCACGTCGAGGGGATGATGAACGAGCAGATCGTCTCCACCGGCATCTACTACTGGGACAACGACAACACCACGGAGAGCCGGCTGGGCTTCCGGGCCGCACTCGACGACCCGAACTACGAGCAGAATGACGGCAACGGCATGAACGACGTCTACGGTCTCAACAACGAGGACCCGCTCAACCAGGAGCTGGGCTCGGTGGCGACCCCGGAGGGCCGCCTCCTGGCGTTCCCGAACACCCTCCAGCACCGCGTCGGTTCGTTCCGGCTCGCGGACCCCACCCGGCCGGGGCACCGCAAGATCCTCGCGTTCTTCCTGGTCGACCCGTCGGCGTCACTCGTCTCGACCTCCGACGTGCCGCCGCAGCAGCCGTGGGCCGACACCTCCACCATGACCTGGGAACAGGCCAAGGACTTCCGGGAACAGCTCATGCAGGAGCGGAAGTTCTTCGTCGCCGAGCACAACGACCAGCTCTACGAGCGGGAGTTCTCACTGTGTGAGCACTGAGTCCCGGGCGGGGCAAGGCAGTTGCCGGTCGTCGCTACGGTACGTTCCAGCCGAGCACGACCGGCACGTCCTGTTCGTACCCCAGCGTGTTGATCGTCCCCGGGTGCGGGTGCCCGAACTGCCGCGCGGCGGAGGCGTCCAGCCCGAGCCAGCGTGCGGTGAGGATGCGCGACAGGTGGCCGTGCGCGACGACCGCCACGTCGCCCGCCTCCAGCAGTGGCCGGACCCGGCCGAGGAAGGCGTCGACCCGTGCCGTCACCCGGTCGAGGTCCTCGCCGCCGTCGACGCCGTCGCGCCACAACTCCCAGCCGGGGCGCAGCTGTTGGATCTGCTCGGCGGTCAGTCCCTCGTAACGGCCGTAGTCCCACTCGATCAGGTCGGCGTCGGGCTCCACGCCGCTCAGCCCCGCCAGTTCGCCGGTCCGTACGGCGCGGGCCAGCGGGCTGGTGAAGATCGCGGTGAATTTGCGTTCGGCCAGACGCGGTGCGAGGGCGCGTGCCGCCGCCTCTCCCGCTTCGGTCAACGGCAGGTCGGTGCGGCCCGCGTGCTGGCCGGTACGGCTCCAGGCTGTCTCGCCGTGCCTGATCACTGTCAGTTCGCGCATGCCCGTCAGTCTGCAATCCTCTTGCGGTAGTGGAAGCGGTCGTAGATGCCTTCGTCGAGACGGCGTTCGACCATTTCGTAACCGTAGCGCGGGTAGATCTTCTGGTTCTCCCACATCAGGGCATTGGTGTAGAGGCGGATCTCGGGGAGGCCCAGTTCGTGTGCGTACGCATCGACAAATCCCAGGAGTTCGCGGCCGACGCCCTTGCCCGCCATGTCCGGGCGGACGGCGATCGAGTCGAGGAAGAGGTGGTCGGGCTCGGGGACGAGGACCAGGACACCGTGCACCGGCTCGCCGACGACGAACACCCGGCCCGCCGCGACGTTCGCCGCGTGGTCGGCCAGCATCGGGACGGGCGGACGGCCGATCCGCTCGACGTAGTGGCCGTAGGCCGCGTCGGTCACCGTCTTCACGGCGGGGACGTCGTCGGGGGTGGCGGGGCGGACGGTCGTGGAGTTCATGGCCGTACGGTACGGCTCCGGCCCGCGCCGCATGAAGGGGAGCCCAGGTCAGGCCGGGGCCGGAGCGCCGGTCAGGCCGGGGTCGGGCCGTCGGAGAGCGCGGTGCGTACGGCGAAGACGCCCAGCAGGCCACCCGTCGCGTAACGCTGGGCGGCCATCACGCGGGGGCGTGCGGCCAGGAAGCCCGCCACCTGTGCGGCGGCCAGCATGATCAGCGCGTTCACGGTGACACCCACGACGATCTGCACACCACCGAGTTGGAGCATCTGCGCCCAGTCCGGGCCCGCCTGCGGGTCCATGAACTGGGGCAGGAGGGCGGCGTACAGCAGAGCGATCTTGGGGTTGAGGAGGTTGGTGAGGAGGCCCATCGAGAAGAGGCGGGCGTCGGAGACCGGGGGCAGGCTGCCGCTCGGGGCGAAGGGCGAACGGCCGCCGGGCTTGAGGATGTCCCAGGCCAGGTACGCCAGGTAGGCGGCCCCGGCGAGTTTGACCACCGTGAAGGCCACCGGCACGGCGGCGAACAGCGCGGACAGCCCCGCTGCCGCGGCCACCAGGTAGCAGAGGAAACCCACCGCGGTCCCGCTCAGGCTGACCAGGCCCGCCCTGCGGCCCTGTGTGATCGCCCGCGAGGCGAGGTGGATCATGTTGGGTCCGGGGATCAGGGCCATGCCCAGTTCGACCAGGGCCACCCCCATGACTGCGGCCGGACTGATCACCGGTCAACTCCTGATCTCGGCCGGGTGCCTGGCACCCGAGGCAGAGCGATGCCCGGCTGGTACGACGTGCGGGTGTCGCTGCGCCGCACGGTTCTGTCTGCGGCGCCTGCTCACCCTACGACCGTGCTGCTCGGCGGCTGCGGGCACCCCCTCACGCGCCGGTCGCGGGTGAACGGCGGCCGTGCAGGAAGAGGTGGGGCTCCGGCTGCGCACCGGGGTACGCGGGGGTGAAGAGGAGCGACTCCTCGTGGGTCACGGACAGCCCGGCGGCGCGCGCCAGGGCCGTGAAGTCCTCGGCACCGAAGCTCGTCATCCGTACCTTCTGTCCCATGAAGACCCCTTGGACGTCCTCGACGTCCAAGGGCACCGTCGCGAGCGCGCACAGCCCGCCCGGGCGCAGGGCGCGCACGAGGCGGTGCAGGAGTGCGGTCTGTTCGGCGCGCGACATCTGGAGCAGGGAGAAGTAGACGCACACCGCGTCGAAGGGGGCGTCCTCCAGCGGCATGCGGCGGATGTCCGCGTGCCTGAACTCCGCCTCCGGCACCTGTCGTTGGGCGAGGTCGACCATGACGGGCGAGACGTCGACGCCCAGTACGTCGTGCCCGGCCGCGGCCAGGGTCGCCGCCGTGGGCTTCCCGGTGCCGCTGCCCACGTCGAGGATCCGGCTGCCGGGTGCGAGGCCTTCCCGGAGGCGCAGCAGGGAGGCGTGGTGGGCGGCGGATGCGGCGAAGGCGGACTCGTACGACAGTCCCAGCGCGTCGAAGACGGTCGCCGCCGGGTGCTGGTGCTCCTCCATGGTGGTGCGCTCCTTCTCTGCTTCTCTGCTCGCGTTCGCGCATCGTTCCACGGCGGTCGGACACCGACAACAGCACACCTGCGAACAAAAATTCGGGCCCCGATACGGGAACCGATGTGCCGCACCGTCCCTCGTGCTCCATGTGGATCAGCTTCTGCTGGCCCCTCTCCCCCACACCGGCGCACCACCCGCGTGCTCCGGCATCGGTACCGTTCGAGAACGAGGAAGTCCCATGACCCTGTCGACACATCGACGTCTTGCCCTCGGCACCACCCTCATCGCGGCCCTGGCAGGCGGACTCGCCCCGGCCACGGCGGCCCATGCGGCTCCCGCAGCGCCCGTACCCGTCACGTCGCCCGTCACGTCGCCCGCTCCCGACATGGACGGCGTGACCGCAGCCCTGAAGGCCGCCATGGACAAGGGTGCTCCGGGGGCGATGGCCCGGTTCAGCGGGCCCGACGGCGTACGCATCCGTACCGTCGGCGTCAGAGACCGGGCCTCGGGCGCGGGCATGGACACCCGGGCGCGCTTCCGCATCGGCAGCGTCAGCAAGACCTTCTCCAGCGTCGTGCTGCTCCAACTGGTGGACGAGGGGCGGCTGGAGCTCGACGCGCCCGTGAACCGCTACCTGCCCGGGCTGCTGCCCGACGAGCGCATCACCGTACGCCACCTGCTCACCCACCGCAGCGGCCTGGCCGAGTACACCGACCCGATGTTCGACAAGACGGTCCCCGGCTTCGAAGCCGTGCGCAACCGCGTCTTCACCTACCGGGAACTGGTCGGCCTCTCGCTGGCCCTCCCCCGCACCGGCGAGCCCGGTGCCGCCTACTCCTACTCCAACGCCAACTTCGTCGTCGTCGGCATGCTCATCGAGCACGCCACCGGCACGCCGGTCGCCACGCAGTACGAGCGGCGCATCATCAAGCCCCTGAAGCTGCGCCACACCTCGTACGTCCACCCGAAGACGTCGATCAAGGGGACGCACGTACGCGGCTACCTCCACCCGGACGAGGAGGGCGCGCCGCTCGTCGACTCCACCGAACAGACCGTCTCCTGGGCGCAGTCGGCCGGCGCGATCGTCTCCGACCCGGCCGACCTGAACACCTTCACCTCCGCACTGATGCGGGGCAGGCTGCTCCCGCCCAAGATGCTGGACGCCATGACCACGGTCACCCCGACGGACACCGCCCAGACCCGTTTCTACGGGCTCGGACTGCGCCGGTACGACCTGTCCTGCGGCACTCAGATTTACGGGCACACCGGCACCGTCCAGGGCTACTACACCTACGCCTTCGCCACCCGGGACGGCAGCCGCGCGCTGTCCGCCATGGCGAACACCTCTAACCGGGGTGCCGTGAACACCGCGCTCGGCGGCACCCTGGAGGCGGCCTTCTGCGGGAAGAAGACGGCCCCGGCCGCGTCCTCGGGCAAGGCGGCGCGGGCGTTCACCGCGCAGCCGGCAGAGGCCGATCTGGCAGAGCGGCGCTGAGGCGGACGAGGGTGGTGATCAAGGAGTCGTTCTCCGTGGCGGGGACCCGGCCGTCGGGGGTGAAGCGGGCGCGCGTGTAGCTGTAGGCGAGGCCGGTGGCCGGGTCGGCGAAGGCGTTGGCCCCCACCGCTCCGCTGTGACCGAAGGCTTGGGGGCCCAGGGCCGGGTGGCGCACGGCCTGGGCCTCGAAGCCCAGCAGGAAGTGGTCCTCCTCGCCGGTGATGAGGTCCGTGCCGGGGGTGTGGGGGGAGGCGAATTCCTTCAGGGTCTCCGGGGCGAGCAGCGCGGGGCGGCCGTCGACCTCCGAGATCGTGGCGGCGTACAGCTTGGCGAGGCCGCGTGCGGTGCCGACGCTGCCGCTGGAGCCGGGGCCCTGGGAGCGCACCTGCCGGGTGTTGGCGAAGTCGGTCAGGTCCGTCGCGGGGTCGGCGTGCAGGTTGAAGGCGAGGTGGGTGAGGGAGTCCGGTGCGGGGGCGGGCTGCTGGGCCGTGGCCCGGCTGCGCTGCACGGGGAGGTAGCGGGGCTCTTCGGTGGCGGGGAGGCCGAGGTGGAAGTCCAGGTCGTACGGGTGGCGCAGGCGGGTTTCGTAGTGCTGCTGGAGGGTGCGGCCGGTGACGCGGCGCACCAGTTCGCCGGTCAGGGCGGTGATGGTGAAGGCGTGGTAGCCGTAGTGGCCCTTGCCGAGCGGCCAGGCGGGCGGGAGGGGGGCCAGCAGGCTGGCGAGACGGTGGTCGTCGGCGAGGTCGGCGGTGCTGAAGCCTTCGGGGGTGCCCAGGAGACCGGCGCGGTGGGCCAGGAGGTCGCGCAGGGTCAGGTCGTGCTTGCCGTGGGCGGCGAACTCGGGCCAGTCCAGGGCCACGGGCCGGTCGAGGTCGAGCGTGCCGTCCTGGACGAGCAGCGCCACCACCAGGTGTGCGGCGCCCTTGCCGGAGGAGAAGAGCGCGAACAGTGAGTCGCCGGTGGTGTCGGGGCCGGTCCACAGGTCGACGACCGGGCGGCCGTGGAGGCGTACGGCGAGTTGGGCACGCAGGCCGGGCTCGGCTGCCGCGACGGCGGCGAGTTGTGCGCGTACGGCGGTGAACTGCTCGTCTGTGGTGCCGTGGACGAGGGGTGCGGTGGGGCTGGCCGGGGTCATGGTGATCCCTTCCTGGTGAGGGCGCCATGAGTCGTGCACTCGGCGGCAGCGGCGCGAACTGCACGAACTGTACGGGGCAGTTCGTCCTCCGGCGGGTGCGGGGGCGGCACGGCCGTACCGATGGATGTCTCAGGCCGCTGCGGGGCGGGCCTTGGGGACCCGGCGGCGGTAGTAGGCGAAGGTGACCGCCAGCAGGAGGGGCGCCCAGGCGAGGAGCGGGGCGTAGCAGAGGACGAGGATCGCCTCTTGGAGCGGGGTGCCGGAGCTGCCGGGGGCGAGGTCGGTGAAGAAGTTGGCGTACGCGTACCAGCCGTAGAGGGCGAAGAGGCCGGTGGCGCCGAGCACGGCGGGGATCACCGCCGCCAGGGGGTGGATAGGGCGACCGCCGACGAAGGGGATCCAGCGCGGGGTCACTTCGCCCCAGGAGCGTACGAGGCCGAGGGTCAGCAGGGCGAGCAGCTCGGAGACCACGCTCAGAGAGATGACGTAGTACGGCTCCCAGGCGGTGCGGAATCCTTCGGAGTCGGCGTCGCCGAGCACCGGCAGCCCCGCGACCAGGGCCACCCGCCAGAGGCCGGACGGAAGGGTGACCAGCGGAACCGCGTGGGCGGCGCGGACTGCCCAGCGGGGGACGTCGGGGAGAGCTTTTGTCTTCGGCATGGGATTCATGCTGGTCGGCGGGGTGCGGGCGGGCGTCGGCCTGAGGGGCTGTCTGCCTCCGCTGTGCGGGGGAGGTGGGGGTCCGCCTTGGGGCGGGGGGGATCTCCGCCCCGGGCGGGGAGGGGCGGGGCTCCGCCTCGGGGCGGGGGGGGCGGGGCTCCGCCCTGCGGCGGGGTTCGGCCTCGGGGGGATCTCCACCGCGCGGGAGTGTGGCGGGGCTTCGCCCTGCGGGAGAAGGTTCGAGGTGGCGGATCGCCGTCGCGGGGCGGGGGCCCAACTCCGCCCTGCGGCGGGGGAGACGGGTCTCCGCCCTACTGGGGGCCGGTCGCCGCCCCGGGACAAGGTGCCGAACTCCACCCTGTGGGAGGTGGGTTGGCGGATCTCTGCCCCGGCGCAGGGGGCGGACCTCCGCCCTGCGGGAGATGGGGTTACCGATCACCGCCCCAAGCCAGAGGGCCGAACTCCGTCCTGCGTGGCGCGGGTTGACTGATCTCCACCCCGGGGCAGGCGGCGGGCCTCCGCCCTGCGGGGGACGGGGTGGCCGATCACCGCCCCGGCGCAGGCGGCGAGTCTCCGCTCTGCCGGGGGGGGGCTCCGCCCCGCGAGGGATGGGGTGACCTATCGCCACCTCGAGGCACGGGGCCCAACTCCGCGCTGCGGAGCGAGGGTTGACGGGCCCCCGCCCCGAAGCAAGGACCAGTCCCCGCCCCGAGCCAGGGAGCCCGACTCCACACCGGTGAGAGGTGGCCGATCACCGCCCCGAGGGGAAGGGGTGGATCTCCGCCACGCGGTAGGGGGTGGTCTTCCGGTGGGGGCTGTCGGCTGTTGGACTCGTCGTCGCCTGGTGGTCACTGGGCACGGTTTGGCTGGAGTGGGAGTCCTGGTTCAGCGGGGCGATGACGGGAGGAAGCTCATGCGGCGCAAATTGCTTGCCTTGCTGGCGGCGGGTGTGACGGTGGTGGGGCTCAGCGCGCCTGCCGTCGGGGCCGACGGGGTGCGGGAGGTGGCGCCCGGGGTGGAGTTGACGTCCTTGGTGCTCGGGCAGCGGGACGCGGACGACCGGTGGACGGTGCAGGTGTACCTGCCTGCGGTGCCGGACGGGCCGTTGGGGTCGGCGGGTACGGGGCTGGGGCCTCGGGGCACCGCCGACCGGGTGGCGCGGGAGCTGCGGGCGAAGGGGTTCGCGCCCCGGATCGAAGAGGTGGTGACGCCCGCGTTCGCCGACCGCAAGGCCGGGCGGCTGGGGTGGGTGGTGCGCCTGGGGCTCTTCGAGGAGGCCGCCGGGGCGGAGGAGTTGCTGGGGAAGGTGAAGAAGGCGGGGTTCGCCGGGGGCACCCGGTACACCGCGCAGGACGGGACGGACGCGCAGGCGCCACAGCGGGTGCATGTGCTGCGGGTGGACTTCCGTAAGTTCCGGGGTTCGGTCGGTACGGACTTCGGGCCGACGCTGTACGGGCCGGAGCGGCTGACCGACCTGATGGCCTCGGCGAAGGCGCTGGCGGGGGTGAACGGGCAGTGGTTCTACGATTCCGCGCCGGGCGGGCTGTACGTGAAGGACGGCAAGCTCATCGGTTCGGCGACCCAGGGCCGGGCCGGGCTGATGCTGCGGCGCGGTGGGCGCTCGGCCGCGGTGGACACGTACACCTCTCATGTGACCCTGCGCGCGGGCGGGCAGCACATCGAGGTCGACGGGGTGAACCGGCAGCCGGGTGTGGTGTGGAACTGCGGCGGTGTCGGGGGTGACGTGCCGACGCAGAAGGCGCAGCACGACTTCAAGTGCACGGACGACAGCGAGCTGGTGAGGTTCACGCCGGAGTGGGGTGCGGCGCCCACCGGGGCGGGGGCGGAGGCCGTGCTCGACGCACGGGGGAAGGTCGTGGCGGTCAACTCCTCGCGGGGCGCCGCGATTCCGGCCGGCGGGTCGACCGTGCAGGCGATCGGGTCGGGGGCGCAGTGGTTGCAGCGCCATGTGGCGGTCGGGGCGACGGTGCGCTTCGACGAGCGGGTCGAGGACGGGCACGGCAGGCGGGTGGCGCTGACCCCGGACACGACGATCCTCCAGGTCGGCCCGGCGCTCGTACGCAACGGCCGGGTGGCGGTGAACGCGCAGGCCGACGGCATCATCCGCGAGGGCTCCGACCAGACGTTCACGTACAACTGGACCGTGCGCGCCAACCCGCGCTCGATGGTCGGCGTGGACGCCCGCGGCAGGCTGCTGCTCGTGGTGGTGGACGGACGCCAGGCCGGCTACAGCGAGGGGCTGGGCGTGGCGCAGGCGGCGGAGCTGATGCGCCGGCTCGGGGCCCGGGAGGCGCTGAACCTGGACGGCGGCGGTTCGAGCGTGATGGCGACCGCACGGGACGGCATCGTGAACCGGCCCTCGGACTCGACCGGGCAGCGGACGTTGGGGAATGCGCTGCTGGTACGGCCGTGACGGTGGAGCGAGGGTAGTCGGCCGGTGCCGGACCTCACCGCGCGGCGCGGCGCGGTGAGGTCCGGCACCGGTGGGGGTCAGCCCCTGGGCAGGGTGCGGTCGAGGAGGGGCAGCAGGCGGTCCCAGTGGAGTTGGAGTGCGGCGGGGTCGAAGGCGTCGGTGTCGGACATGGTGAAGCCGTGGACGGTGCCGGGGTAGATCTCGGAGGTGCAGTGGATGCCTGACGCCTCCAGGGACTTGTTGAGCGTGGCGAGGGTCTCGGGGGTCAGGTCGCTCTCGGCGTGGCCGAAGTGGACCTCGGCGGTGAGCCGGGAGAGGCTGTCGGGGCCGTCGGCTGCCACCGGAGCGTGGAATGCGGCGAGGGCGGCCACCCGGTCGGGGTGGGCCACGACGGTGCGCGTCGCCGCGAGGCCGCCGATGCAGTAGCCGGTCACCGCGACCGGTCCCGTGACGACCTCGGGCTGGGCGGTGAGGAAGCGGAGATAGGCGTCGGCGTCCCTCCGGACGCGGTCGGCGGTGTGCGCCTCGATCAGAGGCATCAGCCGGGCAAAGACCGCGGTCCGGTCCTCTTTCCCGATGTGCTCGGGGAGTTCGATCACCGGGGTCGGGCCGTGCCGGTAGAAGAGGTTCGGGACGAGTACGTAATAGCCGTGGCCTGCCAGTTCGCGGGCCATGTCGCGCAGCACGGGGCGGATGCCGAAGCCGTCCGGGTACATCAGCACTCCCGGGTGCGGCTCGCCGTCGTCGGGGAAGGCGGCGAAAGCGTCGGCCCGGCCGTCGGCGGTGGAGATGTGCAGGGTTTTGGTGGGCATGAGGTCTCCGGTCGTGGTCGAGGGGGTGAGCCTGTGATCGACACGACGGCGGCGGAGCCCGCGCGGCCGCGCGAACTCCTCGGTCTGGCAGCGGGCCTCGGCCGGCCCGTACGGCGCTCAGTGGAGCACCGGGTCACCGATCCGTGTGTGGCGCGATGCCGTCCCGGTTGTCATGTCGGCAACCTAACCCACCGGGCAACGGCCCCGCCATCGACGCCGGTTCACGAGGGACGTGAGCGGCCCCAGCCGTGTTCGACCGATGATCGATCCGGTCAAACCGATCACCTTGCTGGGCGTCGCGGCGCTGGGGGAACCGGACTTGCTGGTCGAGGTCGAGGCCACTGCGGTTCTCGAATAGGCGTAGGGGTACGGGCGGGACGGCGTCCGTGGGCCTCAGGTCCCCGGCCTCTCTCGGCCCGGGCCTCGGCCCGAGGCCTCCGCCTGGGGCATCCGCTGCCCAGCAGGCCCCCCACCGCGGCGGGCATAATCACCAGGTCCCGAATTCCTGCTCGGACTGCGAGGGAACCCACCGTGATACGTATGCCGCTTCGGCCTCGGGCCGTTGGTGTCCTGGCCATCGGGCTGCTCGCCTTCACCGCTACTGCCTGCGGCACCGTGCAGGCGGGTGCGGGAGGCGTGCCGACGCCTTCGGCCGTCGGTGCCTCGCCGACGACGGCCCGCGACACTGCGGCCAAGGCCGCCCACGACAAGGCGTTCCCTGATGTCGCGGCCCGCTGCAAGGGGGTCAGCGACGCCGGTCGGCCCGCCGGTCCGGACACTCCGCAGCCGTTGCCGACGGACCCCGAAGCCGCCAAGTACGCGGAAAATCACGCCTTCAAGCAGCAGAAGCAGCTCACGCCCGAGGCGCGGTGCCGCGGCGAGGCCCATGCCCAGCGCATCAAAAAGGCGCTCACGGGCCCCGGCACCACTCCCCCGGCCAACGAGGCGGAGCTGACCACCGCCCTTGCCCGGCTCGGCTATGCGGCCAGCGACGGCAGTGTCCTGAAGGCCGGCGATGCTCTCGGGTTCTCCTACTTCGTCCCCGGGGTCGGCCCCTGCGTCACCGGGCAGTTGGGCGGCGCCCGAGCCACCGTCGAGGCCCACGGAACGTACATGGAAGGCGGCTGCACGGAGCCCCGCGGCGGGCACTGAGGCCGGTTGCGGCGGACAAGGCCCCATCACATCTGGGATCTGCGATCACCCAACGGCTTCGGGCTGTTGTACGTTCGAGGGGTCGGACGGAAGTACGGGGTGACCGGCGAGCGGTCGGCCGCATGTCCTACGGTTTCCGGAAGGTTCTCGGAAATTCTCCGGGAGCACTGCTACGGAGGTGGGGATCGTGGCCGGGGAGAGCGCTCAGCGCAATGCGGCAGCCATGCAGGGCCCGGACGGGGCGGCCAAGGTGACGATCACCGAGATCGCGCGGGAGGCCGGGGTGTCCGTGCCCACCGTCTCGCGGGTGCTCAACGACCGCTCCGACGTCTCGCCCACTACCCGGGCCCGGGTCAAGGACCTGCTGCACCAGTACGGTTACCAGCGCAGACCCGCCGCGACCAGGGCCCCGGCAGCCCTCCTCGACCTGGTCTTCAACGACCTCGACAGCCCTTGGGCCGTCGAGATCATCCGAGGGGTGGAGGAGGTCGCGCACGACTCCGACGTGGGCACTGTGGTCTCCGCGATCCACGGCCGGGCGGGGGCCGCGCGCCAGTGGATGACCAATCTGCGGGCCCGCGCCTCGGACGGTGTGATCCTGGTGACCTCCGCCCTGGAGCCGGGGCTGCTGGAGGAACTGCGGCTGCTGGGCGTTCCGTTGGTGGTGATCGACCCGGCCGGGGCGCCCGCCACCGAGGCGCCGACCGTGGGTGCCACCAACTGGGCGGGCGGCATGGCCGCGACCGAGCACCTGCTGGCGCTGGGGCACCGGCGGATCGGCTTCATCGAGGGGCCGTCCCGACTGCTGTGCTCGCGGGCCCGGCTGGACGGTTACCGGGCGGCGCTCGACGCCGCGGGCGTGCCGGTGACCGGCGAACTCATCGTGCCGGGGGACTTCTACCACGAGTCAGGATTCACCGGCTGCAACCGGCTGTTGGACCTCGCCGAGCCGCCCACCGCGATCTTCGCGTCCAGTGACCAGATGGCGCTCGGCGCGATCGAGGCACTGCGGGTGCGCGGGCTGCGCGTGCCGGACGACATGAGCGTCGTCGGGTTCGACGACCTGCCCGAGGTGCGCTGGTCGTCGCCGCCGCTCACCACGGTGCGCCAACCGCTTTCCGACATGGGCAAGTTGGCGGCCCGTACGGTCCTGGACCTGGCCCGGAGCGTGGAGCCCGCGTCGTTGCGGGTCGAACTGGCCACGGCACTCGTGGTGAGGTCCAGCACGGGGGCGCCGCGGGGACATTAGCGGAACAACGCGCGCGTTCCGGGCACCGCCTCAGGGGGTGTCAACGGCCTTTTCTGTCAGGGCTGTTGACACCCCCTTTGCATATCCGTAACTTCCGGAGCCGTCTCGCGATAATTTTCGGACTTCTTCCGGAAGGCTTCTCATGCCACCGATCGACCGTGCGGCCGCGTCCGTGCCTGCGCCCTCGTCCGCCGTCGCCCCCGCCCTGTCCCGCCGCCGCTTCCTGGGGGCCGCCTCGGTGGTCGGCCTGGGCGCGGTGGGCCTGTCCGCCTGCGCGGACTCCGGTTCGGCCACCACCGACAGCCAGGGCCGGACCGTCGTGGAGCTCTGGAACATCCAGACCACGGAGCCCTCCAAGACCGTCTGGCCCGAGCGGGTCAAGGCCTTCGAGGCGCAGAACCCCAAGGTGCACATCAAGCTCGTCACGCTGGAGAACGACGCGTACAAGGCGAAGATGACCGCCCTGACCAGTTCCGGAAAACTTCCGGACATCTACCACACCTGGGGCGGCGGGGTACTCCAGCAGCAGATCGACGCGGGCCTCGTCGAGGACCTCACCGACACCGTGAAGCCCATGGCCTCGTCGCTGGTGGGGGTCGCCGCGAAGCCGTACGAGTTCGACGGGAAGTCGTACGCGATGCCGATCGAGATCGGCGCCGTCGGCATCTGGTACAACAAGGCGCTCTACGCGAAGGCCGGCATCACGGCCCCGCCCACCACCTGGGCCGGATATCTCGACACCGTACGGAAGCTGAAGGGCGCCGGCATCACGCCCATCGCGCTCGCCGGCAAGGAGAAGTGGCCCGGCATGTACTACTGGGCGTACCTGGCGATGCGGATCGCCGGGGTCGAGGGCATGCAGAAGGCCGCCGACGCCAAGGACTTCACCGGCACCGACTTCGTCAGGGCCGGGGAGCACCTCAAGGAACTCGTCGCCCTCCAGCCCTTCCAGAACGGCTTCCTCGGCGCCGCCTACTCCACCCCCGGCGGCGAGGCCGCCCTCATGGGCAACGGAAAGGCGGCCATGGAGCTGATGGGCCAGTGGGCGCCCGTCGTGCAGGCCGACTCGGGCAAGGGCATCGGCAAGGACCTCGGCTTCTTCGCGTTCCCCGCGGTCGAGAGCGGCAAGGGGGCGCTGACCGACGTGTTCGGAGGCGGCGGCGGGTACGCCGTCCGCAAGGGGGCGCCGAAGGCGGCCACCGACTTCCTGAAGTTCTTCACCAGCCCGGAGTCCGACAAGATCCTGGTCTCCAAGGCCTCGATGATGCCCGTCGTGAAGGAGGCCGTCGGCTCCCTCTCCGACCCCAACCTCAAGCTCGTCGCCACCGCCCTGGACAAGGCCACCGGCTTCCAGCTCTACCTCGACCAGGCCTTCCCGCCGGCCGTCGGGCAGGAGATCAACGACTCGGTCGCCGGGCTGATCGCCGGGGCCAAGTCGCCCGAGCAGGTGGCCCGTTCCGTCACGCAGGTCGCCAAGAGCCAGTAAATGAACACTACTTCGACTGCTGTGCCCGCCGCACAGCCCGCCCCCGCCGAGGACGCTCCGTCCGCCGCAGAGAACCGTCGCCCCCTGGCGCGCCGGGTGCGCGACTGGCTCACCGCGTTCGGCTTCACGGTGCCCGCCCTCGTCCTGTTCGGCCTGTTCGTGCTCCTGCCGATCGGGTACGCCCTGTACGTCAGCTTCTTCAACTGGGGCGGTTTCGGGGCCCCTTCGAACTTCGTGGGCGCCGACAACTACGTACGCCTGCTCGGTGACCCGGTCTTCCTGGGCGACCTGTGGCGCGGGCTGCTGCTGGTGCTGGCGTCCGTCGGACTGCAACTGCCGTTCGCGCTCGCGGTGGCCGTCCTGCTCAACCAGAAGCTGCGCGGCCGTGCCTTCTACCGGATGCTGTTCTTCGCCCCGTACGTCCTGTCCGAGGTCATCACCGGAGTGCCGTTCTCCATGATCTTCGCGCCGGACGACGGGCTCGCCGACAAGGTGCTCGGCGCGATCGGCCTGGACGGGCTCGGCGGGCTCTGGTTCGCCGACCAGGACTGGGCGCTGCCCACCCTCTTCCTGGTCATGATGTGGAAGTACTTCGGCTTCCACATGATGCTCTACCTGGCCGGTCTCCAGGGCATCCCCGCCGAACTGCACGAGGCGGCCCGCCTCGACGGCGCGGGACCCTGGCACCGCTTCCGCCACATCACGCTGCCGCTGCTCGGGCCGACGATCCGGATGAGCGTCTTCCTGTCGGTGATCGGCGCCATCCAGCTCTTCGACCTGGTGTGGGTGGTGACGCAGGGCGGCCCCGACCACCACTCCGAGACGATGGCCGTCACGCTCTTCCAGTTCGGCTTCAAGCGCTACCAGATCGGCTACGCCAGCGCCATCAGCATCGCGATGTTCCTGATCAGCCTGGTCTTCGCCCTCCTCTACCAGCGCTACGTACTGCGCCGCGACACAGAAGGAGCCCTCACCAGCATGCGAGCCACCCGATGAGCGGGCCGAGCCGCCCGGGCGGCCTGAGCATTTCGAGCAGCCCGAGCGGCCTGAGTGCCCCGGCGCGCCGCCGACTGCGCTCGATGCCGCTGTACGTCGTCGTGTGGCTGATCGGCGTCGTCATGGTCACCCCGCTGCTGTACGCAGTGGTGTCGGGCTTCAAGACCACCGACCAGCTCTCCGACAACGCCTTCGGCCTGCCCTCCCCCTGGGTGGTGTCCAACTACACGGACATCCTGGCCTCCAGTTCCTTCTGGCGGATGCTGGGCTCCTCGACGCTGATCGCCGTCGGCACCACCGTCCTCACCGTCGGAGCCGCGGCGCTCGCCGCATTCGCGCTGGCCCGATTCACCTTCCGTGGAAGGGAGTTGCTGTTCACCCTGTTCACGGTGGGGCTGATGTTCCCGTTCGCCGTGGCGATCCTGCCGCTGTTCATCCTGCTGCGCACCTTCGGGCTGCTCGACAACCCGTGGGGGGTGATCCTGCCGCAGGCCGCGTTCGGGCTGCCCATGACGCTCGTCATCCTGCGCGGCTTCTTCCGGGAGATCCCCGGTGAACTGGAGGAGGCGGCCACCCTCGACGGCTGCTCCCCCTTCGGCTTCTTCTGGCGCGTCCTGCTGCCGATGGCCCGGCCGGCGCTCGGCACCGTGTCCGTGCTCGCCGTCGTCGGCAGCTGGAACAACTTCCTGCTCCCGCTGCTCGTGTTCAGCGAACCGAGCTGGTGGACGATCCCGGTGGGCGTCCAGCAGTTCCAGGGCCAGTACGCCGCCGACATCGCCCGGGTCTTCGCCTACCTCGTCATCGCCATGATCCCGGCCCTCGGCTTCTACGCGGTGGCCGAACGGCAGCTGATCGGCGGCATCACCGCGGGCGCGACCAAGGGATGACCACCCCGCACCCCCCGCACCTTCCTTTGTACGCAACGCACTTGAGGAGCTCCATGGTCAAGCCCTGGCAGGACACCACCCTGCCCGCCCACGTCCGGGCCGCCGATCTGCTCGCCCGGATGACGCCGCAGGAGAAGACCGCCCAGCTCTCCAGCGTCTGGATCGGCGCGGACACCGAGGGCGCCGACGTCGCCCCCGGCCAGCACACGTACGCGGCCCGCAGCGCCGCCCTCGACGCGCTCCTTCCGTACGGCCTGGGCCACCTCACCCGCCCGTTCGGCACGGTCCCGGTCGAGCCCGCCGAGGGCGCCGCCCGGCTGGCCGCACTCCAGCGCACCGTACGGGAAGGCAACCGGTTCGGACTGCCCGCGATCGCCCACGAGGAGTGCCTGACCGGGTTCACCGCCTGGCAGGCCACCGTCTTCCCCACCCCGCTCGCCTGGGGCGCCGGCTTCGACCCGGAGCTGGTGGAGGAAATGGCGCAGGCCATCGGTGCGTCGATGCGGTCGGTCGGCGTCCATCAGGGGCTGGCCCCGGTGCTGGACGTCGTACGGGACGCCCGTTGGGGCCGTACCGAGGAGGCCATCGGCGAGGACCCGTACCTGGTGGGGACCATCGGCTCCGCGTACGTACGGGGCCTGGAGTCCGCCGGGATCGTCGCCACACTCAAGCACTTCGCCGGGTACGCGGCCTCGCGCGCGGCCCGCAACCACGCGCCCGCCTCGCTCGGCCCGCGCGAGCTGGCGGACGTGGTGCTGCCGCCGTTCGAGATGGCGGTGCGCGAGGGCGGGGCCCGCTCGGTGATGCCCGCCTACAACGACATCGACGGCCTGCCCGCCCACGCTCATGCCGAGCTTCTCACCCAACTCCTGCGCAGGGAATGGAAGTTCAGCGGGACCGTCGTGTCGGACTACTACGGCGTGTCACTGCTGGAGGAGGCGCACAAGATCGCCGACGGCGAGAGCAGGGCCGCCCGGATCGCCCTCGCCGCCGGGGTCGACGTGGAACTCCCCGCCGCCCGCTGCTTCGACCCCGCCGACCCTCTCCCCGAGAACCTGCTCGACCGGGCCGCGTTGCGCGTGCTCACGCAGAAGTGCGAACTGGGGCTGCTCGACCCGCCGCAGGACGACTCCCCGCAGAAGCCGGCCGCTTCCCTCGACCTGAACCCCCCTCACCTGCGGGAACTGGCCCGCAGGGTCGCCGAGGAGTCCGTCGTCCTGCTCGCCAACGACTCCGGTCTGCTGCCCCTGGCCGTGCCCACGGGCGACGGGCTGCGGATCGCCCTGGTGGGCCCCCTCGTCCACGAACAGGCCGCCATGCTCGGCTGCTACACCTTCCCCCGGCACGTCGGCGTCCACCACCCCGGCCTGGCGACCGGTGTCGAGGTGCCCACGCTGGCGGAGGCTCTGCACGCCGAACTGCCGGGGGCGGTCTTCGTCGACGACCCGGCGGCGGCCGATGTCTGCCTGGCCGTGGTCGGGGACCGCTCGGGCCTGTTCGGGCGCGGCTCGTCGGGCGAGGGATGCGACGCCGAGGACCTGGAACTGCCGTATCAGCAGGGCGAGTTGCTGGACTCTGCGATGGAGTCGGGGACGCCGACCGTCATCGTCGTGCTCAGTGGACGCCCCTACGCCCTCGGCCGCTGGACGGACCGGGCCGCGGCCGTGGTCCAGGCGTTCTTCCCCGGGCAGGAGGGCGGTGCGGCCGTCGCGGGCGTACTGTCCGGGCGGGTCGAACCGTCCGGCCGGCTGCCCGTCGCCGTACCCCGCAATCCGGGCGGCCAGCCCGCCCCGTACCTCGCCCCGCCGCTCGCCCGGCACGGCTTCCCCAGCACCGTGGACCCGACACCGCTGTACCCCTTCGGGCACGGCCTGACGTACACCGCCATCGCATGGGACGCACCGCACTGCGACGCACCGGAGTTCCCCACCGACGGGGAGACCGTCCTGCGGCTGACCGTCCGCAACACCGGGGAGCGGCCGGGCACCGAGGTGGTCCAGCTCTACCTCCACGACCCCGTGGGCACCGTCGCCCGCCCCGAGGTCCGCCTCGTCGGCTACACCCGGGTCACGCTCGCCCCGGGCGAGGCGGCCGAGGTGCACGCCGTCTTCCCGGCGGACCTCGCCGCGTACACCGGCGCCGACGGCCGACGCACCGTCGAGCCCGGCGCCCTCGAACTGCGCCTCTCCGCCTCCAGCGAAGACGTCCGCCACACCGTCCCGCTCACCCTGACGGGCCCGGTGCGCGAGGTCGGGCACCAGCGCCGGATGCGGTGCGAGATGCACGTCAAGTAGGGCCCTTACCACAGGACTTGGGCCCTGCCGCACGACCGTCCATCGATCTGTCACCCTGAGCCGAGGAGTTGCACCATGCGTACCACCGCACGCCGCACCCACGCCAGAACCGCCGCCCTCGCCGTCTCCGCGGCCCTGCTGCTCGGCCTCGCGGTCGCACCCGCCGCCGAGGCGGAGACCGGGGGCGGCGCGGGGGCCGGGGGCGACCGCAAGCCCGCCAAGACCCTGCATCAGCTCGCCCGCGAGTCCGGCCGCTACTTCGGCGCGGCCGTCGACAACCCGGAGCTCCCCGACACCGAGTACGCCGACCTGCTCGGCAGGGAGTTCGGCCAGACCACCCCCGGCAACGCCATGAAGTGGTACGCCACCGAACCGCAGCGCGGGGTCTTCGACTTCACCGCGGGCGACGAGATCGTCGCGTACGCGAAGGCCAAGGGGCTGAAGGTGCGCGGCCACACCCTGCTGTGGCACTCCCAGCTGCCCGACTGGCTCACCTCGCGCACCTGGACCCCCGCCGAACTGCGCTCGATCCTCAAGAACCACATCACCAAGGTCGCCAAGCACTACCGGGGCAAGGTCTTCGCCTGGGACGTCGCCAACGAGATCATGAACGAGGACGGGACTTACCGGGAGAACATCTTCTACACGGCCCTGGGCCCCGGCTACATCGCCGACGCCCTGCGCTGGGCCCACGCCGCCGACCCCAAGGCCAAGCTGTACCTGAACGACTACAACGTCGAGGCCGTCGGCCCGAAGTCGGACGCCTACTACAAGCTCGTCAAGCAGCTCAAGGCCGACGGCGTGCCCGTCGACGGCTTCGGCATGCAGGCCCACCTGGCGCTGCAGTTCGGCTACCCGGACCGGCTGCGGCAGAACATCCAGCGGTTCGCCCGTCTCGGGGTCGATGTCGCGATCACCGAGCTGGACATCCGGATGGTGCTGCCTTCCGACGCCTCGAAGCTCGCCGAACAGGCCGACTGGTACGGCCGGGTGACCGAGGACTGCCTGGCCGTGCGCCGCTGTGTGGGCATCACCGTGTGGGGCTACTCCGACCGCCACTCGTGGATTCCGGCCGTCTTCCCCGGCGAAGGGGCGGCGCTGCCCTGGGACGAGAAGCTGGCGCGCAAGCCCGCGTACGACGCGATCCGAGGCGCGCTCACGGGGGGCGGTTCGTAGGCGGCGTACGAATGCCGCGCCGGGAGAGCTGGCCCGGGGGCGCGTCCGGGGCCATGATCGGTGCGGATGAGTCGGCAGGACGGCAGGAGAAGAGCGTGAAGTTCCGGAGTCTGGTGGAACCGCCCGAGCCCATGCGGGGGCTGGAGGTTCCGCCGCAGGTGGTGGAGGCGCTCGGCGGCGGCGCGAGACCGCCCGTGACGATCACGGTCAACGGCCATTCCTGGCGGAGCCGGGTCGCCATTCTGCGGGGCCGTCACCTGCTCGGGCTCAGCAACGCCAACCGGCAGGCGGCGGGCGTCGAGATCGGCGACGAGGTCGAGGTCGAGCTGGAGCTGGACACCGAACCGCGCGTCGTGGTCGAGCCCGCCGACTTCGCCCGGGCCCTGGACGACGAACCCGCCGCGCGTGCCGCGTACGACGCGCTCTCGGACAGCCGCAAGCGGGAGCACGTACGGTCCGTGGAGAGCGCGAAGAAGCCGGAGACGCGCCTGCGCCGCATCGAGAAGGCCATCGCGACGCTGCGGGGCTGAGCGGGGAGGCGGTCCGGTCCGGGGCGGAGCTTGGCACAGGCCGACCTGGGCCGAGGCCGTGCGCGGCCGGGCCGGGCCGACGCCGCGCATCCGCCCAACCGGCTCGACCGCTCCCCGGCACCCCTTGTGCGGCCTCCGGCCGAGGCACCTGGACAGAGGGCGCGGACCGTCAGGGTCCCCCCCGTCCGCAGGGCCCGCCATCACCCGTACGCCAAAAGGCACACGCCCGGGTTCGGGGCGCAGCTTGTAGCAGACCGCCCGCCACGTCCCGTGCGCCGAAGGGGTGCGCGCCCGGATCCGGGGAGGGGCGGGAGCGCCCCGACTCGCCTTGCCACAGAGGCAGTTGGGGCAGCGGGAGGGCGGCGCTATGCTGCCGTGTCATGCCGGTCACCCGTCTCGACACCGCATGGATCCGGGCGGCCCGGCGGGCCATCGATCCGGTCTTCCTCGACACGCCGCTGTACCGCTGCGAGGCGCTGGAGCCCCGCCTCGGGTGCGCCGTGAGCATCAAGCTCGAAACGGCGAACCCGGTCCGCAGCTTCAAGGCCCGCGGGACGGAGTGGCTGACGAGCCGGCTGGCCGGGAGTGCCTCGCGGGCCGTGGTGTGTGCGAGTGCGGGCAATATCGGCCAGGCTCTCGCGTGGTCCGGCCGCCGCCGGGGGCTCGACGTCACCGTCGTGGCCTCCCGTTCCGCGACCCGGGTCAAGCTCGACCGGATCCGTGCGCTGGGTGCCGTACTGGAGCTGGTGGACGGTGATCACGAGAGGGCCCGCGAGAGGGCGGCGGCCCTCGCCCTCCGCGACGGCATCCGGCTGGTCGAGGACAGTCTGGACCTGGAGACCTGCGAGGGTGCGGCGACCGTCGGCCTGGAGTTGGTGGAGGCCGCGGAGGCGTTCGACACCGTGCTGATCGCCTTGGGCGGAGGGGCGTTGGCCACCGGGGTGGGGCATGTGGTGAAGGAGTTGACTCCCGGGGTCGAGGTGATCTGTGTCCAGCCGCTGGGGGCGCCGGCGATGACCCTCTCGTGGCGACAGCGCCGCGTGGTCACCACCGACACGGCCGACACCATCGCCGACGGCGTCGCGGGCCGGTGTCCCGTCCCGGCCGTCCTGGACGACCTCCTGCTGGTCGCCGACGACGCCGTACTCGTCCGGGAGGAGTCCATCGTCGCCGGGATGCGGCTGCTCCTGGACCACGCCGGGCTCGTGGTCGAACCGTCGGCCGCGCTCGGCATCGCGGCGGTCCTCGAGGACCGTGACCGTTTCGCCGGCCGGCACGTCGTCACCGTCGTGTGCGGCAGCAACGTCGACCCGGATGCCTACCATCGCTGGGTGGGCCCGGCCCCCTTCGGCCACCGGCCCTGATCTAACCCGCCCCGCCCCGCTACTGACCGTCGGGCGTGAGTGCCCCTCGGCGGAGTTCGTCCGACAGCAGGCCCATCGTGTACATGTCGTACCACTGGCCGTCGCGGCGGAAGACCTGGCGCAGGCGGCCCTCCTCGACGAAGCCGACCCGTTCGTAGACCTTGCGGGCGGCGTGGTTCTCGGTGACCACGGTCAGTGTCACCTTGTGCAGGCGCATGTCGTCGAAGCCGTAGCGGCAGACCGTGCGCACCGCGTCGGTGGCGTACCCGCGGCCCCAGTAGTCCTTCTCGCCCAGGTAGATGTCGAGTTTCGCGATGCCCTTCTCGGGCTCCGTGCCGTGCAGCATGACCAGGCCGATGAGCTTGCCGTCGGCGAGTGCCTCGATGCCGAGGAGCACGTCGCCGTAAGCGTTGCGGGGGCGCTCCGCCAGCCAGGTGCGGACGCGCTCCACGGGCTGGGCGTACGAGTCGTCCATCCACCGCATGACCTCGGGGTCGTGGTTCCAGCGCCATAGCGCCTCGGCGTCCGCGGGACCCATCGCCCGCAGTTTCACCAGTTCTCCGAGCGCCATGCCCACCGACCCCTTGCATTTCCGTGATCATCTTTCGAACCACGAAGGAATACCACGTCCGGGATCGCACGCTCCATCGTTTTCCGCGGCGCCCGACCGTCCTGGGCGGCCGCCCGCCCTGCTCCGCTCAGCCGACCTCGACGTACGTGACGATGAGGATGCTGCCGAGGGCGGTCGCGTAGAACACGATCCGTACGTCCTCGTGCCGGAAGTCGCGCAGCGCCTCGGCGGTGGAGTGCCGCTTCACGGCCGCCGGGTCGGCGGCGACCGTGGTGAGGGCTTCGTCCAGGCGGGCCGCCTGCGCCGGGGTCAGTGCTTCCACCTGCGACTCCGCCGGTGGTACGAAGACGATCCGCGGGCGACGTCCCCGCGCGTGCTTCGGGGGCTTAGAGGTCGCGCGGATAGGTGTGGTGCTTGGGCAGCGCGACACCGTGGCGGAGCGATGGAAAACCGAGGATCACTCTGTCGTCG
>BMUX01000027.1 GCA_014650415.1 Streptomyces spiroverticillatus | reverse complement strand
CGACCTCCACCTCGGCCTGCTCCAACTCGCCTGCAGCATCATCTGCTTGAGACGACTCCGAACCTCATTCTGAAACGATCAGTAAGTTTCGCGCGAGCACGACCACCGGCTGGCCGCGGTGGTGGACGAGGCCGCCGACGGCTGACTCACCGAAGCCGAGTGGAACCAGAGTGGTGACCACTGGCTTGAACAGGCTCTGCACTACGTCACAAAACCCTGCAACGGCATCCCCGGCATGCTCACCCCCGTCAAGGCTGGAACTCCACGCAACCAACGCGACCGCCGCAGCAGCACCCCTGCCGAGCATCCCGCCCGGGCCGGGCAGGGCCCGCTGTACCGGCTGGCCGACTACCTTCAACAGCACGGCCGCCACCATCGCGCCGACGTGATCCCGCCCATCGACTTCTGGACCGCGGCCGCCGCCCACGCCCACACCTCCGACCTGCGCACGCTCGGAAACGCTGCCCAGGCCCGCGGCCTGTACCGCGACGCGGCCCAACTCCACAAACACGCCACCACCCACGGCGACCCGCACGCCGCAGCCGCTCCACACCCTGCACCCCGCAGACCACCACCCCGCCCAATGGGCCACCACTCACGCTTCCCTCGACAACCTGCAGGCCGTGGCCCGGCTGCTGCGGGAGGCCGGGGCACGGGAGCCGGTCACCGCGTTGCTCGCCCGTGACCCCGCCACACAGGTCTCCCTCGACGACCCGTACAACGTGGCCGGACTGCTGGGGGAACTGCGGGAGGCCGGGGCACAGGAGCAACTCACCGCCCTGACCGAACGGCTTCCTGCCGGAGGGGGCTTCGATCCATTCATCAGGGCAGAGGGCCGTCGGGAGTTCCGGTTCGGTCGGGAGCCCGATGGAAGTGTCGCTTCACCCTGGGCATGGGAGGACCTGGATTGATCAGGTGTCGGCGTACGGGGTTATCTGGACGGCCCGGTACACGGGAACGTCCTCGGCTTCAGGGCCGCCGCATGGCCGGGGCCAGCCGATAGCCAGCCAGCCTCGGAACAAAGTGATCGGTCCAGGGTGGGGCGAAGCCCCATCGCGCAGCGACGCCCGTAGGGCGCCCTTGACGGATCGTCGTGTCCCGCATCCTGGGAAGTCGGGTGGCCCCGGCTTCACGACCTGCGCACGGCCACCTTCAGGATGGGGAAGTATCGCTGTACCTCACTGGCCACGTAACTGTGCACGCCGACACGTGGGGGCGGTGCAATTGGACATGAGTCACAAGCCGCGATCGTCGAGTGTTCCCGGTGGGGCCCACGAAACGATCGCGGCTCTGAGCTTCCGCGCCGGCGGCCCTGCGAACAGGACCGCCGGAGCGTGTCTCGGGCACTTACTTCTTCGGCGGTTCGCCCGGTGTATTGCGCACGGTGGCCCACACTCCGGCGGCTGCGTTCGCGGCAGTCACCGTGTAGGGGCCGCTGACCGGCCGGGCGGGCATCAGGTAGCCCTCGGGAACGGCGGTTTCCCGCAGGTAGTACGCCCCCGGGACCAGGCCGGTGAAGGCACACCGGCCCCTGTGGTCGGTGGCGCAGCCGGAATCGACCCTGGTGTCGGCAGGACGGCCGGAGGTCTGCAGGCCGGGGCGTTTGTTGGTCTCGCGCCACAGCTGGAAGACGGCTCCGGCCAGCGACTTGCCGGTCTTGGAGTCCGTTTTGGTCAGGGTGAGCCTTCCGCGCACGGGGGGTGGGATGCGGGGGTTGGTCATGGTGACCTTGACGCCCTGTTGGGCGTTGGTGGCGGTGAGGACCATGGCGCGGCTGATGCCGGGGGTCGGGAGTAGGTATCCGGGCGGGGCCTTGGTTTCCTGCCAGTAGTACGTGCCCAGGGACAGGTGCTCCTGGAGGCAGGTGCCGTCGGATGTTGTGGTGCAGGGCACGCGCATCCGGGAATCGGGACGGGCACCCTGGGTCTGCAGGCCGGGGGCACCGTTGGTTTCGTGCCACAGCTGGAAGACCGCCCCGGCCAGGGGCTTGCCGGAGGCGGCGTCGGTCTTGAGGACGCTGACCGAGCCGAAGGTCTGCTGGGGCGGCTTCATGTTCTCCACCGTGACGCTCACGCCGTCGGGCTCGGCGTTCTCGGCTGTCAGCTCCAGGGGCCCGTGCACGCCTGAAGATTCGATGATGTGTCCGGGCGGGGCCTGCGTCTCCTGCCAGTAGTAACTGCCCAGCGGCAGTTTCTCCTGGCGGCACTTCCCGTCGGCTGTGGTGGTGCAGGGGTCGCCGACCGTGGTGTCGGGAGCATCGCCGGTGACCTGGAGGCCGGGGGTGCCGTTGGTCTCGCGCCACAGCTGGAAGACGGCACCGGCCAGTGGTTCATCAGACTCGGCGTCCGTCTTCAGAACGCTGAGCGGGCCCACGGGGTTGATGAAGTACCCGGCGTCGTGGGTGTGGTCGTTGTCGCCGGGCTCGCCCGTGGTGAGAGTGTCGGTCTGGGTCTTCCGGTCGGGGTTGGAGTCGACGGAGGTGTTGGTGCCTCGGCCCGGATAGGTCGGCTTGAGCTCTTCGGCGGGAGGTTGCTCCTTGACGCCGGAGGTGTCTGCCGTCGTGGCGTCGAACGTGATCCGGTAGGGGGTCTGCGGTTCGACCTGGAAGTAGTACTCGCCCCGGTCGTTGGTGGTCGTGGTCTTCAGGACCTTGCCCGTGCCGTCCAGGAGAGTCACCGTGGTGCCCGGCAGCGGCTCTTCAGTGGGGTCCTGGATGCCGTTGCGGTCGCGGTCGAACCAGACGCGGTTGCCGATCTGGACGGGGGGTGGGTCGCAGAGCAGTTCCAGGTCGCCGAGGCCGTTGGCCTTGCCGAAGGAGCCGACCCCGCCGTCGACCCGGTAGCTGTCGGAACCGGCTCCCGTGACGTTGTCGAACTTGCGCACTCCGCCGGTGAAGGTGTTCGTCGGATCGACGATCGTGGAGACGGTCTTGTCGAAGCGCGGCGCGAACGCCAGCCCGCCCTGGAGCGACTCGGCGAGCTGCCCCAGCGTGGAGTCGCCCGGGTAGTACTCCTTGACTCCGTCCTGCTGCGGCGGCTCGCTGCCGTTGACGAAGTGGCTGGGGCAGGCCGCCGAGTCGCTGTCCCAGACGTAACCCGCTGCCGTCTTGCAGACCCGGGTGATGTCGCCCATGGCCGGAAACAGCGAGCGCAGCGCGGTGTCACTGCTGCCCTCGGGGGACGGGGCGTCGTATCCGGCCTGGTCTCCGAGGCGGTCGCGGAAGCCGAGGATCAACGAGCCGTCACGGTCGAACTCGATGTCGGACAACATAGGCCCGGGGAAGTTGGCCTGGATGTACCACGCGTAGGGGTCCCAGGTCTTCAGCCACGGCTGCCAGTGGGTGTCGCCCTGGACCGATGCGTAGCCCATGCCGCGCTCGTAGTCCAGCGTGTGGGTGACCTCGGTGGTGAAGGTCGTGCCGTTCAACTTGAGGACGTAGGCCCGCAGGTCCGCACGGTTCTGAGTGGACTCGGCGCTGCATGTGCCGCCGACGAACATCGCCCCGTCGCGGTAGCCCAGGCCGTAGGGCCGCCAGTCCTCGGGGCCGCTGGGGCAGCCGGGGTCGGGGATCGGGATGACCTGGGCGGCGGTGGCGGGCGGGGCGCCCGGGGTGACGTTCGAGACGTCGTAGACGTGCAGGCTCTTGGTGTGGAGGTTGACCGCGTAGAGCTTCTTGCCGTCGCCGGACAGATCGAGATCGCCCAGTCCCTCTTTGCCGACCGCGTTGTTGAGCGCCATCGAGTCCCGGGTGAGATCGGTGGAGTGCGGGGTGGCTCCGGCGTCCGGTACCACCGCGAACGTGGAGGTCGTGCCGGACTTGCGGTCCACCATGTAGATGCCGCCGGAGCCTGCCGGACCGTAAGGGACCAGCCGCTTGGTCAGCGCCCCGACGAACAGGCGGTCGGTGGAGCGCTGGTGGGCCAGTCCGTAGGTGGCGCCGATCTTGTCGAAGGTGGTCTCGTCGGTCGGCTCTGGATCTTCGCCCGCGCGGTCGTAGGGCCAGGACACCAGCGCCTTGGAACCGACGACGCCGGGGCCGTCCTGGCGCATGCAGGGGGTGGCCAGCAACGGGTTGGCGTGACAGTAGTCGTGCGGGTCGTGGACACCGGTGACCACGGTGGCGTCCTTGCCGCCCCTCACGTCCACGAACTCCACCAGCGACGACAGGGACGGGGCCGGGCCGCCGGCCTGGGCCGGGCGCAGGAAGGGCTTGTCCGCCGGGATGCGCGCCTCGACGCGGTACCGGCCACCGGCCAGGCCCGAGGAAGCGGGAGTGAAAACCGCCCTGCCGTCGGCACCGGTGTTCACGGTGACGGTGGAACCCGCGTCGTCCGTGAGATCGACCGGGATGCCCGGTTCGCCCACCTCCAGCTTCGGTGTCCAGGTGCCGTCGGAGTCCACGTCACGGACCACTCTCACCGTCACCGTGCCGTCGCCCGGCGCGGAAACGGCCGCCGCCGGTGCCAGGCCCCCGGCGGCCAGCACCGCGTGAGCTGCCAGGAACGCGGCCGCGCTCGCGCGCAGCCCTCCTGGCCTGTGTCTGAATGCCATGTATGTTCCTTCCGGTACCCGTGAGCTGCCAGATGTGACGTGTGAGTGTCCAATCGGTCAGTGTCCGCGTCCCCGACGCACGCTCCGGACGGGTCAGCAGACGGACTCACCCGAGCGGCCCCCGGCCACCACCCATGCGGCAGATGATCATCCGCGTCCTGCCGCCCCTCATGCTGGACGAACAGCGACGAACTGGGCATTCCGTTTCCTCCGAACGCACAGCCGGTCCTGGAGTTCACCAATGTCTGGGGCGATCGTGCGGCTTTGGGAGGACACCCAAGGGTTATCCCGTACCCGACGGGCTGCCGACGTGGATCAGACCGAGTGAGTGACGGGCGCCGTCGACGAGCACGGTCCAGTCCCGTGGATACCGCGGGTCGCCCACCTCGGCCTGATCGAAGGCATCGGCCACGACCTGCTCCGGAGTCCGGATCACGGAGGCGACGCACACCTCCGCACCGCTTTCGGGCTCCGCCTCGCCGGCCGGGCATCAGTGTGTCCGCCGGGCGGACCAAGATCATGATCCGGACCGAGTCCAGACCGCGGCGGATGAGGTTGTTGTCGGCGCGAGCTCGGCTGCGGTTCGCAGTCGAGCGGTTCCGCGACGTCGGCACGGATCCGCTCTGGCGACAGGGTCGGGTGCACCCGGTGGCTCCTGCGGCGTTCGGCACCGGCAGAGCACTCGGCACGTCAACGGTGGTGGTCACGATGCCACGACACCCTCCGCTCCCCCCATTTTTTCAGGTGGGGCTGACCCGACTGCATCCGCGGAGCGCGCGCAAGCAGCCTCCGCGTCGCACGGCCTCGCACGACATGGCGTCGGGGCAGCCGACGCCGCGCCAGGTCACCAACGGTCAGCCTGTCCTGCGGCACCAGCCGACGTCTGCGTTCTTGTGCGCGGGGACGAATCGCCGGTGCCCTGGCGGGCGCGACACTCGCAGGGTTCCGATGGGAGTCCGACGGAGGTCGTTTCTGGTGGTCGCTGTGGTTGCCGGGCCCGCAACACCGGGTGTGCCGGCGGGAGTGCTGGGAAGCCCTTGGCTGTCGTTCGCCGTACGGCGGCTCGGGCGGTTCGTGGTGTCGCTCTGGGTGGTGGTCACCGCGGCGTTCGTCATGATCCACCTGATGCCCGGGGACCCCGTACGGTCCGCGCTCGGCATGACGGCGCCCGTGGAGACGGTGAACGCGAGGCGGCAGGCACTGGGCCTCGACGACGGACTGCTGACGCAGTACTGGCACTACCTGCGGTCGCTGTGCGGCGGCGACTTCGGGTCGTCCGTACTCAGCAATCTGCCCGTCTCGCAGCAGATCGGCGACCGGCTGCCCGCGACGGCGCAACTCGCCCTGGCGGCGTTCGTCGTGGCCATGGTGGTGGCGGTTCCGGTCGGTGCGGTGATGGCCGTGCTGACGAGAGGAGGGCGGCGCCGGGGCGGGGAGCTGGCGTTCACCTCGGCCAGCGTGCTGCTGGCGGCGATCCCCGAGTTCCTGCTCTCCGTCGGGCTCGTCTATGTCTTTTCGGTGCACCTGGGCTGGTTTCCCGTGGCCGGGCGCGGGGGCCTGATCTCGTACGTACTTCCCGTGCTGGCACTGGCTGTCGGCCCCGCGGCCGTCCTCGCGCGGATCGTCCGGGTCGAGATGCTGGCCGTCCTCGGCAACGACTTCATCCGTACGGCGCGCGCCAAGCGGCTGCCCGCCCGGCAGGTCTACGCACGTCACGCGCTGCCCAACGCACTCACCGCGACGCTCACCATGGCCGGTCTGGTGCTGACCGGACTGGTGGCGGGGACCGTCCTCGTCGAGAACGTCTTCGCGTGGCCGGGGCTCGGGTCGACGATCGTGCAATCGATCCAGCAGAAGGACTACCCCGTCGTGCAGGGGATCGTCCTCGTCTACGGGATCGGGGTGCTGACCGTGAATCTGCTGGTCGACGTGTTGCTCGCGGTGCTCGATCCACGCTCGACGATCCGGGAGGCCTGAGCCGTGCAGAACGCCACGAACGGAAGAACCGGCAGAAACGGCAGAGCGAAGGTTCTGGCCGTCCTCCGCACGCCGGTGGGAGGCTGCTCCGTCGCGCTGCTGGCGCTGGTGATCGCGCTGGCCCTGTTCGCACCCGCGCTCTGGGGCGACCAGGCATCGGCCGTGGACGTGGACGCCATACAACAGGGCCCCACCGCAGCCCACTTGCTCGGCACCGACAGTCTGGGGCGGGACGTCCTCGCCCGCGTCCTCGTGGCGACACGCCTGTCCATCGAGCTCGCCGTGACGGCCACGCTGATCGGGGTGGCGGCCGGAACGGTCCTGGGCTCCGCCCCCTCCGTACTCCCCCGCTGGGCTGGCCGCATCGTGACGTCGGCCGTGAACATCGCCGTGGCCTTCCCCGGGCTGCTGCTCGCCCTGTTCTTCGCCATGATCTTCGGGATCGGGGCCGAGGGAGCGGTGCTCGCCATCGGACTCGCCATGGCGCCCGCGTTCGCCCGGCTGACCCAGACGCTCTCCGCAGCCGTCGCCGGGCAGGACTTCGTGGCGGCGGCGCGGGTCGCGGGGGCGGGCCGGGTCCGTCTCCTCGTCCGGCATGTGCTGCCCAACATCGGGGAGCCGCTGGTGGTCAACGCCACCATCAGCGCCGGCATGGCGCTGCTCGCCTTCGCCGGGCTCTCGTTCCTCGGCATCGGGGTGCAGGCCCCGGCCTACGACTGGGGGCGGCTCCTCGGCGAGGGGCTCAACCAGATCTACGTCAACCCAACGGCGGCTCTGGCGCCAGGTGTTGCCGTGATGGTCGCCGGACTCGCGTTCAACCTGTTCGGGGAGACCGTGGCGGGTGTGGTGGGAGCGCGTGCGTCGAGGCCGTCGCAACTGAAGGATTCGGCCACGGCTGCGGCCGCCGCTCCTGCTGCCGGTGGGGGCGGCGACCGGCCCGTGCTGCTCGTCGATGACCTCCGCATCGCCTTCCCCGGGCCTGCCGGTCGGCCGGTGACCCCGGTGCGCGGCGTCAGCTTCACCGTCGGCGCCGGGGAGTCCGTGGGCGTGGTCGGCGAGTCCGGCTCGGGGAAGAGCCTGACCGCGCTCGGCGTCTCCCGGCTCATCGAGGCGCCGGGTACGGTGACCGCGGCCCGCCTGGAGTTCCTCGGTACCCCGCTTCTGCGGGCGCCCGAGCCGGAGGTGCGCGGCCTGCTCGGTACGTCGCTGGCCCTGGTGTTCCAGGATCCGATGGCCTCTTTCAACCCGACGCAGCGCATCGGACGTCAGCTCGCCGAGGTGTCCGAGCAGCACCAGGGTCTTTCGCGCGGCAGGGCCTTGGACCGGGCCGTGGAGCGACTGCGCGAGGTGCGGGTCCCCGCCGCGGAGCGCCGGGCCCGGCAGTATCCGCACGAGTTCTCCGGCGGCATGCGGCAGCGGGCCATGATCGCGATGGGGCTGATGGGCGAGCCACGCCTGGTCATCGCCGACGAACCGACCACCGCCCTGGACGTCACCGTGCAGCGGCAGGTGCTGCGGCTGCTCGCCCAGGTGCGCGAGAGCGGGGACGGGAGCGGGAGCGCGCCGGCCGCACTGTTGCTGATCAGCCATGACATCACCGTCGTGGCGCAGAGCTGCCGACGGGTCCTGGTGATGTACGCCGGACGGATCGTGGAGGACCTGCCCACAGCCGACCTGCACACTGCCGCGCGCCATCCCTACACCCGTGCGCTCCTCGCCGCGGTACCGGCGCTCGACACCGACCGGGACGCACCGCTCGCGGTCATCCCGGGGCGGCCGCCGGAGCCGGGAGAGGTGACCGCGGGCTGCGCGTTCGCCTCCCGCTGCTCGCTCGCCGACGAACGGTGCAGGGCCGATGAACCGGACCCCGTGAACGTCGGCGCCGAGCATCGCGTGGCCTGCTGGCACCCGCAGGACTCCACGCCCCGTTCCCGTACGAGCAGTGTCGACACCACGACTGCCGGAGGCGGCGCATGAGCGAGCTGGTCTTTGAACAGGTGAGTGTCCGGTACGGGACCCGCCGCAGCGGACTCACCGCCGTCGACGGCGTCAGTCTGACCGTGCCGTCCGGCCACGTGGTGGGCCTCGTGGGCGAGTCGGGTTCCGGGAAGTCGACGCTCGCCCGCAGCGCGGTCGGCCTCGCGCCGGTCACTGCGGGGCGGGTGCTGCTCGACGGGACCGACGTGCGGCACCTGGCGGGGCGCCGTCCGCTGCAGATGGTGTTCCAGGATCCGTACTCCTCGCTGGATCCGCGCATGCGCATCGGTGCCTCGATCAGCGAGGCGATGCCGCGCGGCGGCGGAACCAAGGGGGCCCGGGCGCGCCGGGCCGAGGTGGCGCGCCTCCTTGAGCTGGTCAACCTCGATCCGGACCGCGCCGGGATGCTGCCCGCCCAGCTCTCCGGCGGTCAGCGTCAACGGGTGGCGCTGGCACGGGCGTTGGCCGGACAGCCGAAGGTGGTGATCGCCGACGAGATCACTTCGGCGCTCGATGTGTCGGTGCAGGGCGCCGTACTCAATCTCGTACGCGATGTGCGGCGGCAGCTGGGCCTGTCCATGCTCTTCATCTCGCACAACCTCGCCGTCGTGCGCTACCTCAGCGACATCATCGCCGTCATGTACCTGGGGCGGATCGTCGAGGCGGGACCGGCCGAACAAGTGCTTTCGGACCCCCGGCACCCTTACACGCGTGAGCTGTTGAGCGCCGCCCCGTCGTGGCACACGCCGCTGTTCGAGGAGACGGGTGATCCGGGGGCAGCCGACCCGGAGCCGAGCGACCCGCACCATCCGCCGGCCGGCTGCCGCTACCACCCGCGCTGCGCGCTGGGCCCCTTCGCCAGGGCCGACCGAGACCTCTGCCGCACCACCGATCCCGCCCAGGACGCCGGACGGCGTCCGCACCGGGCGGCCTGTCATTTCGCGGGGGAACCCGCCGAGCCGAACGGAGCCCGAGCATGACCACGGCACCCACCAACGCAGCCGAGCTGCACCGGCGCAGCGTCGTCGTCGAAACGCACAACGACCTGCTCATCGCGGTGGCGGCCAGGCCCGTCGACCGGTGGGCGGCGTTCTTCCGCGAGCAGTGGCTTCCCCAACTGCACGACGGCGGAGTCGACGTACAAGTGCTGCCCGTCTTCATCGACGACGAGTACCGGCCCGAAGGGGCGCTCCGGCAGACCCTGCGCATGATCGAGGCCGCGCACCGCGTCGCCGAAGGAAACGCCGACGCGGTACGGCTCTGCGGCGACGGCGCCGAGGTGGACACCGCCCTGGACGACGGGAAGATCGCACTCGTGCTCGCGCTGGAGAGCGCACCCGGCGTCGGTGATGACGTGGAACTCCTGGAAACCCTCTACCGGTTGGGCGTGCGCATCGCGTCGCTCGCGCACTTCGGGCGCACCGCGCTCGCCGACGGCAGCGGCGAGGACGCAGCCGGGAGCAGGCTCACCCGGGCGGGGGTGGCCGCCCTCGCCGAGATGGAACGCATGGGCATGATCTTCGACATCAGCCATCTCGGTGCCGCCGGTGTCGACCACGTACTGGAGCTGTCCACCCGCCCGGTGATCGCCACGCACTCGTCGGCGCGAGCGCTGCGCGACCACCACCGCAACCTCACCGACGACCAGCTCAAGGAGACCGCGGCGCGGGGCGGTGTGGTGTGCGTGAACTTCTTCGCCCCGTTCCTGCACGAGCACGACCACACCGTCGACCGGCTGGTCGACCACATCGAGCACCTCGCCGACGTCGCCGGTGTCGAACACGTCGGGCTCGGACCCGACTTCGTGGCGGAGGTCATGGAGGACACCACCCGGCCGTGCTGCGCGCACCCCGTCATCGAGGGGTTCCGCACCGATCAGTTCCTGCCGGGGCTCGAAGGTCCGGCGGGACTCCTCCTGGTCACCGCGGCGTTGCTGCGGCGCGGCTGGGGCGACACCGACATCGCCCGGGTGCTCGGCGGCAATGTGCTCCGGCTCTTCCGCGACGGTCTCGGACGGCCCGCCTCCTGACCACCACCGCACTCCCCACCCGGCCCCTTACCGCCGGTCCCCCGACCCCCGCATCACAAGGAGGTGGCGCACCGTGACCCCGCGCCCGCGCCCGCGCATCGACGACCTGTACGGCCTCGCCCTGCCCGAGCAGCCCGCTGTCTCCCCGGACGGCAAAAAGATCGTGTACGTGCTCCGCACCGCCGACCGCGAGGCCGACCGCGACCTGCGAACGCTCTGGCAGGTCGGCGCCACCGGCAGCACCGAGCCCCGCCAACTGACGCGCGGCCAGGCCGACATGGCACCCGCCTGGTCGCCCGACGGAACCCTGATCGCCTTCCTGCGTGCCCCTCAGGGAGGGCCCGCCCAGGTGTGGCTGCTGCCCGCGACGGGCGGCGAGCCCGAGCAGGTGACGACCCTGCCGCTCGGCGCAGGGGCCCCGGCATGGAGCCCCGACGGCAGCACGCTCGCGTTCACCGCGCCGGTCGACCTGGCTGCCGCCGAAGGCGAGATCCGCACCGCGCGCACCCGGCGCGCCCAGGGGCCCGTCGTCGCCCGGCGCCTGGACTACAAGGCCGACGGCCTGGGGCTGCTGCGCACCCTGCGTACCCATCTGCACGTGGTACGCCTCGCCGATCGCCAGGTCCGGCAGCTCACCCACGGCGACTGGCACGCGGGCTCCCCTGCCTGGTCGCCCGACGGAACCCGGCTCGCGTTCCCCGCCGCACGCGACGCGGACGCCGATCTGACGCTCCGCAGCGCGGCGTACGTCATCGAGGTGAGCCCGCACCACGCGGAGCCGGTACCGGTCGGTGCCGCAGGCGGCCAAGCGGCCACCGTGACCTGGACGGCGGACGGCACGGCACTGCTCGTCGTCGGCTCGACCGGCACCGCAGTGGGGCACGCCCGGCTGCTGCGCGTGCCGGTGGGCGACACCGGGGCCGACACCCCCGTCGACGAAGCCGCCGCCCCCGTCGACCTGACCGGCGTACTGGACCGCAACGTCATGCCCGGCGGCGCCGGCTACCCCGGCGCGCTCCCCCGGCTCACCGCCGACGGACGCCAGGTGCTCGTCTGTCTGCGCGACCACGGACTCACCCGCCTCTACGTCGCCGAAGCCGACGGCAGCGGCGTCCCCCGCCGCGCGGACAGCGGCGACGCGCTCCAGGTCGGCGGAGTGTCGGCGGCGGGCGGCACCGTCGCGGTCGTCCTGTCCACCGCGACCTCCTACGGTGAGATAGCCACCGTCGATCTCGGCTCGGGAGCGGTCGCCGTCCGAACCTCGCACGGCACGCCCGGCGCTGCCGGTCTTCTCGTGCGCGAGGAGCGGGAGTTCACCATCTCCGACGGCACGGTGGTGCACGGCTGGCTCGTGCGCGACCCGAAGCGCCGGGGCCCCGCCCCGCTGCTCCTGGACATCCACGGCGGCCCGCACAACGCCTGGAACGGCGCAGCCGACTCCGTACACCTCTACCACCAGGAGCTCGCCGCGCGCGGCTGGACCGTGCTGCTGCTCAACCCAAGGGGCAGTGACGGCTACGGCGAGAAGTTCTTCACCGCCGCGCTCGGCGCCTGGGGCATCTCCGACGCGGCGGACTTCACCGAGCCCCTCGACCAGCTCGTCGCCGAAGGCATCGCCGACCCGAAGCGGCTCGCCGTCACGGGCTACAGCTACGGCGGATACATGACCTGCTATCTGACCAGCCGCGACGACCGGTTCGCCGCAGCCGTCGCCGGCGGTGTGGTCAGCGATCTGACCAGCATCGCCGGCACGTCCGACGCCGCACACCCACTCAGCGCGGCCGAACTGGGCGGGGCGCCGTGGGCGGCCCGCGAGAAGTACGCGGAACAGTCACCGATGACTAGCGTCGACCACGTGCGCACGCCGACCCTGGTCGTGCAGGGAGGCGACGACCAGCGCTGCCCCGTCGGGCAGGCCGAGCAGTGGTTCACCGCGCTCCGCGCACGGGGCGTCCCCACCGAACTGGTCCTGTACCCGGGCAGCTCGCACCTGTTCCTGCTCGACGGCCCGCCCTCTCACCGGGCCGACTTCAACCAGCGCATCGTCGACTGGGTGGAGCGCTACGCCGGCGAGCCGGGGCGGCCGCACAAGGTGCCCTTCGACACGTCCCACTGGCAGCGGCGCCTCACCGAACTGGCCACGGCACACCGGGTGCCGGGCGCCGCCCTGGGCGTTCTGCGACTCGGCCCCCACGGTGTGGGCGACGACGTCCTCCTGGCCCACCACGGCGTCCTCAACACCGCCACCGGCGTCGACGTCACCGACGACTCGGTCTTCCAGATCGGTTCGGTCACCAAGGTCTGGACGGCCACCGTCGTCATGCAGCTCGTCGACGAGGGCAAGCTGGACCTGGACGCCCCGGTCGTCGACGTACTGCCCGAACTGCGCCTGGCGGACCGCGCCGTGACCCAGCAGGTGACGATGCGGCATCTGCTCACCCACACCAGCGGCATCGACGGCGACGTCTTCACCGACACGGGTCGCGGCGACGACTGCCTGGAGCGCTACGTCGGCCTGCTGGGCGACACACGTCAGAACCACCCCGTCGGCGCGACCTTCTCGTACTGCAACTCGGGTTACAACCTGGCCGGCCGGGTCATCGAGAAGCTGACGGGTCTCACCTGGGACCAGGCGCTGCGCGAGCGGCTCTTCACCCCGCTGGGCCTGACCCGCGCCCTGACGCTCCCGGAGGAAGCGCTGCTCCTGCGCGCCGCCGTCGGCCACGTCGCCGACGGCGATGCGGCACCCGTCCCCGCCCGGGTGTGGGGGCTCCCCCGCTCGGTCGGCCCCGCAGGACTCGTCAGCGCCGACACCGCCGATGTGCTCGCCTTCGCGCGGCTGCATCTGACCGGCGGCCTCGGCCCGGACGGCGCCCGCGTCCTGAGTGAGGAGAGCGCGGCCCAGATGGCCGCCCACCAGACCGCCCTGCCCGACCAGGACACCCTGGGGGACTCCTGGGGCCTCGGCTGGATCCGCTTCGGCTGGGACGGACAGCGGCTGTACGGGCACGACGGCAACACCATCGGCCAGTCCGCGTTCCTGCGCGTCCTGCCCGACCAGGGCCTCGCGGTGACGCTGCTCACCAACGGCGGCAACACCCGCGACCTGTACCACGACTTGTTCCGGGAGATCTTCGCCGAGCTCGCGGGCATCACCATGCCCCGTCCCCTGGCCCCCGCCGACCAGCCGCCCACCGTCGACGGCGCCGCGCACACCGGGGTGTATGAGCGAGCCGGTGCACGCATCGAAGTCCTCACCAGGGACGGCGGGTTGACCTTGCGTCAGACCACGACAGGCCCCCTCGCGGAGCTGGAGCCGACGCCCACCCAGGAGTTCGCGCTCGTCCCGGTCGAGGACGGCCGGTTCGTCTTCCGCCAGGCCGGTACGCAGACCTGGGTCCCGGTCACCTTCTACACGCTCCCGACCGGTGAGCCCTACGTCCACTACGGCGCCCGTGCAACTCCGAAGGTTTCCTGACCTGACCGCCGATCAAGCCCGCATGGCCGACCTCGTACGGGACTTCGATGCGGCGCTCCGAACATCAAGCCGGGCCGGGTAGGCGGCCGTCAGCCGACGTCACCGAGCCCTCGCCGACGGGCACCTGCCGGTGCCGACCGGGCCCGGCATCGGTGTGGCCCCGCTCGCGGACGCCCTCGACGCGGTGACCGACTCCACGGAGGGGATCCCGGTCCGAGGCCGCCCCCGGCCGCCGCCGAAGGCGGCCCTGTCGTACGCGACGAACTCCGCATAGGATTTCGGCCCGTACGACGAACGTGGGGCCGCATCGCGCCTCCTACGGTAGGAGGCGTGCTCATCCCGATGACCACCCATCCACGAGCCAGCCTCCGGCGCGTCCTTGAGGATCTCGGCCCCACCCTCCTCGACCTCGTCCGCGGAGATCCCGACGGCGCAGACGACATCGGCGGCGTCGTCATCCACGACCCGCACGACGAACCCGTACCACCGCCCCAGGCGCTTGTGCTCGGCGTCGCCGTGCACGATCCCACGGAGATCGTGCGGCTGCTCGACGCCCTCGGCGACCAGGGCGCCGCAGGGCTCGTCGTCCGTGCGCCGGTCGCCGCCGACGAGAAGGTCACCGAGGCGGTGCGACGCTCCGGCGTCGCCCTGCTCGGTCTGACCCGCGGCGCCTCGTGGGCGCAGCTCGCCGCGATGCTGCGCTCGCTCATCGCCGAGGGCGACGTCGGGAAGACGGGCCGCGAGACCCTCGGCGGCGTGCCGTCGGGGGACCTGTTCGCCCTGGCCAACGCGATCGGGGCGCTCCTCGACGCCCCCGTCACCATCGAGGACCGCAGCTCGCGGGTGCTCGCCTTCTCCGGGCGGCAGGACGAGGCCGACTCGTCCCGCGTGGAGACCATCCTCGGCCGCCAGGTGCCCGCGCGCTTCACCAGGATCCTGGAGGAACGCGGAGTCTTCCAGGCCCTGTACCGCAGTGACCTGCCGGTGTACGTCGAGCCCATCGTCCAGGGGGACACCGGCGAGCTCGGCCTGCCGCGCGTCGCGCTGACCGTCCGGGCCGGGGACGAGATCCTCGGCTCCATCTGGGCCGCGGTGCACGGGCCGCTCAGCCCCGAGCGCGGTCAGGCGCTGCGCGACGCGGCCAAGGTGGTGGCGCTGCATCTGCTGCGGCTGCGCGCGGGGGCCGACGTCGAGCGAAGGCTGCGCGCCGACCTCGTCGGTACGGCCCTGGAGGGCGGGCCCGGAGCGGCCGAGGCCCTCGGCCGCCTGGGTCTCGCGGAACAGCCGGGCGTGGTGTTCGCCCTGGCGGTCGCGTACTCCCCGGACGGCGACCAGTCAGCAGCGCGGCACGCCAGGTACGTCGCCGAACGGCAGCGCCTGGCCGACGCGTTCGCGATGCACCTGACCGCCGTCCACCCCCGCTCGGCCGCGGCGCTCGTCGGCGACGTCGTCTACGGCATCGTCCCGGTCCCCGCCGACCGCCCGGACGCGGAGGAGCGCACGGCCCGGGTCGCCGACGATTTCCTGGAGCGCGTCGGCGAACGGCAGGAGCTCCTCGTCGGCGTCGGCCCCCTCGTCCGGGAGAGCACCGCTCTCCCCACGTCCCGGGCCGGCGCCGACCGGGCGCTGCGGGTGCTGCGCGCGGGCCGGGGGAACCGGTCAGTGGCCCGGATCGCCGACGTACTCGTCGAGTCGCTCCTCCTCGAACTCACCGACGTGATCGCGGAGCGCGGCGACCCGCCCTCAGGCCCCGTGGCCCGGCTCGTCGCGTACGACGCGGCACACCACACCTGCCTGGTCGACACGCTTCAGGCGTGGCTCGACACGTTCGGCGACGTGATCGCGGCGTCCGCGGCCGTCCATGTGCACCCCAACACCTTCCGCTACCGGCTGCGGCGCCTCGCGGAAGTCGGCGGCCTCGACCTCACGGACGCGGACGCGCGCTTCGCCGCGATGCTGCAACTGCGGCTGTGGCCGCACGCCCGGCCGTCCTGAAGGCCGCCCGGCACGGGCGGGACTTGTACGGGGCGATGAATGCGGCTCCCCACGTCGTGCGCGCGGACGAATCCCCTCGGAGACCAGCGCCCTAGCGTTGTTGCCAGCACGCCCCACCCGTCCGTGAGCAAAGGGATACACATGTCGACTGCTCCGCATGCAACACCACTCGAAACCCTCCGGACCTGGCTGGACGAGCGCCTGCCGTCCCTGCTCGCCGAGAACCAGGTACCGGGCGCCGCCGTCGCCGTGAGCGTCGGCGACCAGGTGATCGACACCGCCGCAGGAGTCCTCAGCACGCGCACCCGGGTCGAGGCCACGCCGGACTCCGTGTTCCAGATCGGCTCGATCACCAAGGTATGGACGACGACGCTCGCGATGCAGCTGGTCGACGAGGGAACGCTGGACCTCGACGCGCCCGTACGCACCTATCTGCCGGACTTCAAGCTCGCCGACGACGAGGCCGCGGCCGCCATCACCGCAGGGCAGTTGATGTACCACGTCGCCGGATTCGAGGGCGACTTCTTCACCGACACCGGTCAGGGCGACGACTGCCTGGAGAAACTGATCGCCACGTTCGGCGACGTGCCCCAGCTCTTCGCACCGGGCGAGCGGTTCTCGTACAACAACGCCGCCTACTGCGTGCTCGGCCGGATCGTCGAGGTGCTGCGCGGAAAGCCGTACGACGCATGCCTGCGCGACCATCTGTTCACCCCGCTCGGGCTCACCCACGCCGCCACAGGACCGCACGAGGCGATCCTGCACCGGGCCGCGGTCGGTCACCTGAGGCCCACCCCGGACGCCGCCCCCGAGCCCGCTCCGGTGTGGGCGCTCGTCCGCTCGAACTCGGCGGCGGGCTCGATGCTCGCCATGCGCCCCCGCGACCTGCTGGCCTTCGCCCGCATGCACCTCGCCGACGGTCTTGGCCCCGACGGCACGCGCGTACTCGGCGCCGAGAGCGCGCGGGCCATGCGCCAACCCCGGGTGGGACTACCGCCCTTGGGGATCCTGGGCGACTCCTGGGGGCTCGGCTGGGAGATCTTCGACTTCCCCGGCGGCACCGTCGTCGGCCACGACGGCGGCACCGTCGGCCAGTCCGCGTTCCTGCGCGTCGTGCCGGGTCAGGACGTCGCCGTGGCGGTCCTGACCAACGGCGGCGACCCGCTCGCCCTGTACACCGAGATCGTCGGCCGTGTCCTGCGCGAGCTCGCGGGCGTCGAGCTGCCGGCGCTGCCGGTGCCGGACCTGGCCGCACCGCGCGTCAACGCCTCGCGCTACGTCGGGACGTACACCTCGTCGGCAGCCGACACGGAGGTCAGCCAGGACGCCGAAGGGCGGATCTGGGCCGAGCGGCGCCCGAAGGGAGTCTTCGCCCGACTCGGCGGCAGGCGGGAGAAGATCGAGCTGGTCGGCGCGGGCGAGGACACCCTGATCGCCGTCGAGCCCGAGAACGGCATGCACGGGCTGCACGCCTTCGTCGGCGACGACGGCGCGGGCCGTGCGCTGTTCCTGCACACCGGCCGGGCCGACCGCAGGGTCGCGCCGTGAGCGACGTGAGCGCCATGGGCGACGTGAGCGACGTGCACGAGCAGATCGCAACGGTCTTCGAAGAAGCGGGCGCCCAGGGCTTTCTGCACGCCCGCGAGATAGGCCCCGGGACAGCGTCCGAAGTGGCGTTCGGCGCGGACACACCCGTGGTCCTGGCATCGGTCTTCAAGATCCCCGTCGCGGTGGCGTACGCCCGCGAAGTGGCCGCGGGGCGTCTGGACGAAAGGGAACGGACGACAATCCCCGCGCGCTACCGCATCGGAGGCATCGGCACGGCGGGCTGCGCCGACGACGTGGAGATGACCTGGCGCGACGTGGCGCTGTTCATGCTGACGATGAGCGACAACGCCGCCACCGACGTCCTCTGCCACCGGCTCGGGCGCGCGACCGTGGAGAAGGTGCTCGCCGAACTGGGGCTTTCCCGGACCCGGTTGATCGGCTGCTGCGAGGACCTCTTCGCCTCGTTCGCGGCGGATCTCGGTGTGGTGTGGGGAGACATGGCAGGCCCGGGGGGCGAGCCCGGGGAGCTGGAGCGCGTGCTCGCCGCGGCGACGCCCGAGCAGATCTGGCAGAGCTCGGTGCTCGACCCCGCGCGCACCTCGGCCTCGACGCCGCGCGACATCACGGAGCTCCTCGACGCGATCTGGACCGACCGTGCCGGGGCACCCGAAGCATGCGAGCGCGTACGGAGCATGATGGGCCGTCAGATCTGGCCGCACCGCCTCACGTCCGGCTTCGCGTCCGACGTCACGATCGCCGCGAAGACCGGCACGCTGCCCGCCGTACGCAATGAGGCCGGAGTGGTGGCCTACCCCGATGGGCGCCGGTTCGCCGTGGCCGTCTTCACCCGGGCCGCCACCCTCGACGACCGGCTGCCCGCCGTCGACGCCTCGATCGGGCGGGCCGCCCGCATCGCCGTCGACCACCTGCGGCAACCCGCCGGGAGGCACGGATGAGGACTGCGACGAGATCCGCGGCGAGATCCGCGCGGATCGCAGCATCAGCCGTCGGCGCCGCCGCCCTGGGCCTGACCGGTTGCGCCGGGCCGTACAACACCGCGGGACCGGCCTCGGGCGGAACCCTGGCCGACGGCAGGACCTTCACCATGGCGCTGTCGGCCGACCCCGGCACGCTCGATCCGGGCCTGACCGCCATGTCCATCGCCTTCCAGGTCGACCGCTTCCTGTATGACCCGCTGGTCCATGTGGCCAAGGACGGCACCGCGCGCGCGGGCCTGGCCGAGGAGTGGCAGGCGGACGCGACCACCGCCCGCTTCACGCTGCGCTCCGGCGTCACCTGCGCCGACGGTACGCCGCTGACCGCGCGGGACGTCGCCGCGAACATCGCGTTCATGGCCGACGTGAAGAACAGGTCGCCCATGACCGGCCTGCTGGTGAACCCGGGCACCACGGTGAAGGCCGACGCCGCCACCCGTCAGATCACCGTCACGAGCAAGATTCCCGACGCCTTCCTGCTGCGCAACATCGGCATGGTGCCGATCGTCTGCGGCAAGGGCCTCGCGGACCGCGGATCGGTCGCCAGGGGGCACCACGGCACCGGCATGTTCGCGGTGACCGAGGCCGTGCCGGGCGACCACTACACCTTCACACGCCGCAAGGACTACACCTGGGGCCCCGGCCCGTGGAAGGCGGACCAGCAGGGGCTGCCCGACAAGGTCCGCCTCCGCGTCATCCCCAATGAGACGACCGCCGCCAACCTCCTGCTGTCCGGCGAACTGAACGCCGCGCGGCTCAGCGGACCTGACCGGCAACGTCTGCTGGGCCGAGGCCAGTTCCACGCCGATTCGGCCGACCCGTTGGGCGAGATCTGGTTCAACCACGCTCCGGGGCGGCCCGGCCAGGACCCGGCCCTGCGCCGCGCCCTCGTCCAGGCCGTCCGGCTGACGGACATCGGCAAGGTGCTCAGCAGCGGAACCGGCAAGCCCTCCCGGGGTTTCATCACCAACGAACCGAAGGTCTGCAAGGACGACACAGTCACCGGAAGGCTGCCGCCGCACGACGTGGACGCCGCCAAGTCCCTCCTGGACCGGGCCGGTTGGAAAGAGGACGCCGAAGGAGACCGCAGGAAGGGCGGCAAGCGGCTGGCGCTCACGTTCGTCTACCCCAGCCAGCTCGGACAACCGGCGGCGTCCGCCGCCGAGCTGCTCCAGAAGGCCTGGCAGGCCATGGGGGCCGAGGTGACGATCAAGGGCATCGACACCACGGGCGTCACTCAGCTGATCGCGGGCAACGCTTCCTGGGACGCCGCCGTCCTGCCCGTCGGTCCGGCACTCCCGTCCCAGCTCAGGCCCTTCGTCTCAGGGCCGACACCCCCGAACGGCACGAATTTCGCCCACATCGGGAACGACGCGTACACGGCCCTGGTCGGCAGGGCCTCGCGCATGCCTGGCACCAAGGGCTGCCCCCTCTGGGGCCGCGCCGAATCGGAACTGATCGCACAGGTGGACGTGATCCCGTTCGTCGACTCCGTCGTACCGACCTTCGGGGCGGGAGCACGGTTCGAGGTGAGTTTCGGCGGCATCACACCGTCGTCGATCCGGATGTACGGGAACTGAACGGCCTCAGCGTCAACCGCGCGCCACCGGGCCCGCCCTCACGTCCCGGCGCGACGCCGGACGGTCGGTCGGTTTCGTCACGGCCGGTGGCGTGGCGGCGGCGCGGATCCTACGGGCTCCGTCCCGGATCCGGGCGACTCGGCCGATCTCAGCGCTGCCAACGGCACCACGGTCCACGACGCCGGGCGGTGGTGCCGTTCCGGGCTGCGGCCGCTGGCAGCGGGAGGCGACGGGTGTCTGGTTTGGTGCGAGCAACCGACCGCGCCGGGAGCTGGCCGACGAGGCATGGGTCGACCCCCGGGGCCACCCCGGCTTCCTGCTGCACGGCACGTCCGGCAGCCGGACCGCGCAGCGGCCGACCCAGGCGACTCGGACAGCTTGTGCGACCACGGCAGCCGGCCGCCCACAGGCGGCTCGGGCTGCGCGTGCCGACCGTCCTCGTGTCGCCGTTGATCGAGCCGGGCACCGTCTTCTGTGCCCCGCCCGACGCCGGCCAGCTGGACCACACCTCGATCCTCAAGACCGTCCAGCGGCGCTGAACACTGCCCTCGCTCACCGTGCGTGACCGCGCCGCCAGCGACGTCGGCGCGGTGCTCACGCGGACCGCGCCGCGCACGGACGACCCACTGGACGGCGTCGCCGTGCCGGTGGCGGCCGGGCCCAACCCAGCGGCCGGAACCCTCTCCCACATCGCCGAGGTACACGCGGAACTCACCGCCCGCAGGCTCATCCCGCCAAGCGAGGGCCCCGTCCGAGCTGGGTCTAGCAGGAACCGGACACCCCGGAAGCCGTGTTCCTGTCGATCGTGAGGACGGTTCTGCTCACACGGGAAACCCGGTCGAGAGGACTGCCCGCACCGCGATGGCGGTGGTCACGGCGCCGGTACCGGCAGTGACTGCTGCGGCCGGCCCGCACGCCGTGAGGGCGAGTGCGCGGTGGTCGTGCGGGCGCCCGGAGCCGACCGTGAAGGTCACGGTGGTCATGGATCAACTGGCCCCGCAGGCATAGTCGTTGGCGGGCAGCCGATCTTGGGCCAGGTAGCGCGTGACGGCGGCGTCCGCGCAGGACGGGCCGGCCACCACCGCGCCGTGGCCCTCGCCACCGGCCACCGTGACCATCCGCGCTCCGTGCAACGCCCGCCGCATGCCCTGTGCCATGGCCAACGTCGCCTGTGGGTCCCACTCGTTCTGCACGATCAGCGCGTGGGCGTCGTTGCTCACCACGGTGGCCGGCTCGCCTGCCGCCGACTTCCAGAAGGCGCACGGCTGGACACCGGCCCCCAGGTCGCCGGCCAGCGGGTACTTGGCCCGGTCCCGGAGCACGTCCCGGCGGTACTGCTCGGGGTCGCGCGGCCAACTACGGGTATCGCCGCAGAAGGTGGCCCAGGTGACGGCGGGCTGGTTGTCCACCGGAACGTCCGCGCTGAACGCCCCGTCCTTCGCCCTCGCGTCGGCGGACCGGACCGGGGCGGACTCAGGGGCCACCGCCCCTGCCGTCACCGGCGATGCGGCCGGGCCGGCCGGGGCGGGCGGCCCGCCTGCGGCCGAGGCCTTCAGCGCGACGATCCACGGGGTGACGGTCCTGACGCCGACGAACGCACCGTACTGGGAACGGATGTAGCCACCGTCGACTGCCCCGCCCGTCGTGTCGACGGGCGTGCGGTCGGCACGGGCGACGAGATCCCAGTACGCCTTGCGGACCTTCTCCGGGGTCGGGCCCAGCCCGTAGGTGGCGTGGCGGGCGGCGGCCCACTCGGTCCACCGGGTGAAGGCGAGTTCGGCCCCCGGCGCCACCCCTCGGAGCGACCCCCGCCACACGAGCTTCGGGTCGAGCGCGCTGTCGAGCACGAACCGGTCCGAGCGCCGCGGGAACATCTGCGTGTAGACGGCGCCCAGGTAGGTGCCGTACGAGTACCCGAAGTAGGAAATCTTGCGCTCTCGCAATGCGGCCCGGACGATGTCCATGTCCCGTGCCGTGTTGCGGGTGGTGAGGTGCGGCAGCACGTCCCCCGCCTTGGCCCAGCACTTGTCGGCGACCGACCGGGCCCGGGCCACGTCCTTCGGGAACGTCCGCGCGGTGTGCGGGTGGTAGCTGGTCATTTCGTCGGCCGTCAGGCCGCAGCTGATCGGCGCGCTCTGCCCAACCCCTCGCGGGTCGAAACCGATCAGGTCGAAACGCGCCCGCACCTCCGCCGACAACCGCGGTTCCATCCCGAGGGGCATGGTCAGGCTCTCGATGCCGGGCCCCCCGGAGTTCATCAGCAGCACGCCGTGCCGCTCCTTCGCATTGCCCGCCTTGATCCGCGATATCGCGAGGTCGATCGTCCGGCCGCCGGGGTCGCTGTAGTTCAGCGGCACCTTGACCTTCGCGCACTCGAACCCCGCAGGCCCACCCGCTTCGCATCGCTCCCAACGGAGTTTCTGCTGCGCGTACTTCTGGAGCGGATCCCCCGCCGCGAACGCCGTCGCGGGGGTGAGCGCCGCCATCACGGTCGTCACCGCGCCGACCGTGAGTACGGAAATTGTTCGGGCGCCTCGTAGTGCCATGCCAGTCCTCTGTGGGGAGTTCAGTGTCTCGTGTTGCCTCAAGTCTCTGGTTCGCCGCACCCGTATGTCCTGGTGCGCGGGGATGGCTTCAAGATCCAACCAGCGGTGGACGACGGCACGTCGGCGTCCCTCTGAACTCCTGCCCCATGCCGCTCGCCGCTCGGGGTCGGTCCGGGTGAACGGGGGTCCGGGTGGGGGCGGCGCGTAGTTCCCCCAACGCCCTCTGGCTGCCGGACTCCCCTACGGGGCCGCCCGATTCCCCTACGGGGCAGGCCCAACCCCTAGGGCCTGTCGGCAAATGGTGATCTTGAGTGGTGGATCATGGTCGGGTGATACGTCGTCTTGAACTGTCCGATGCTGAGTGGGAGTTCGTCCGGCCGCTGCTGCCCGTGTCGTTGCGGGGGCGTAAGCGGCTGGACGACCGGAGGGTCCTGAACGGGATCGTGTGGAAGTTCCGTACCGGCACGGCCTGGCGGGACGTGCCCGAGCGGTACGGGTCGTGGGCCACGCTGCACACCCGTTTCCGCCGGTGGGCGAAGGACGGCACGTTCGAGGCGATGCTGCGGGCCGCGCAGGCGAAGGCGGACGCTGCCGGGGACATCGACTGGCTGGTGTCGGTCGACTCCACCGTCGTGCGGGCCCACCAGCACGCGGCCGGGGCCCGAAAAGGGGGCTCCGCCCACCGGCCCTCGGACGCTCGCGCGGCGGCCTGACCAGCAAGATCCACCTTGCCTGCGATGCGGCTGGCCGTCCGCTGGCCTTCACTCTCACGGGCGGGAACACCAACGACTGCACCCAGTTCGAAGCCGTGATGGCAGCGATCCGGGTGCCCCGGTGCGGGCCCGGACGGCCCCGCACCCGGCCCGCCCACGTGCTCGGCGACAAGGGCTACAGCTCCCGCGCGATACGGACCTGGCTGCGCCGCCGGGGCATCGACCGGCCCATTTCCGCCACGTCCTGACGGACCGTCGCCAACGGTGGGTGAACCCTCTCCACCACCGAGGCCATGTCGTCGAAGCCCACCACGGCGACGTCCAGCGGAACCCGCAGCCCCCTCTCGCGCAGCGTCGCCAGCGCTTCGGCCGCCATCAGGTCGTTGGCGGCGAACACCGCGTCCACGTCCGGTCGGCGGTCCAGCAGTCCGGCCATCGCCCGCGCGCCGCTCTCCTCGGTGAAGGCTCCCTCACCGATCAGCGCGGACCCGGCGTCCGGCAGTGCCTCGCGGTACCCTTCGGCCCTGTCCAGTGCGGACGTCTGATCCAGCGGGCCCGCGATGTGCGCGATGTTCTTGCCCGAGCGAGACCAGATGCCGCATCGCTTCGCGTGCTCCGCCCCGGTTGTCGCAGTCGACATACGGCACGACGGGAGCCGAGGGCGACCCCTCCGCCGTGACCCGGGCCGGCCGCCGAACACGGACGGCACCTTGGTCCGGGCGACGATCGCGGGCAGTTCGCCGTCGTCGTGCAGGGAGAGTGCGAGGGCCCCGTCGACGTGACCGCCTCCCAGATAGCGGGCGATGCGCTCGTAGTCGCCCGGCCCCTCCACCCAGAGCAGGACGAGCTGGGAGTCGTGCGCCGCCAACTCCCGGCTGATGCCGCGGATCTGCTGGGCGAAGAAGGGGTCTGAGAAGATCCTGAACTCCGGCTCCGCGATGATCACGGCGACGGCACCGTTGCGCCGGGCGACCAGGGTGCGGGCCGCGTGATGGGGAACGTATCCGAGCTCCTCCACCGCCCGGCGCACCCTCTCCACCACCGGCTCGCGGACCCCGGCACCGCCGTTGACCACGCGCGAGACGGTGGCTCGGGAGACACCGGCACGGGCCGCGACCGCTTCCAGGGTGGGGCGGGCCGTTCCGAACCCCGGATTCCGCTCGGGCAAGGGGCGCTCCTCGGCTGCGTCACTCGACTGCCGGGACAGGTTACCCGCCCCCGATCCGCGTCCGCCGGTGCCGTCGTGTGCGCGAACGTGCTCCCCCTGGGCGCGAGGAGCGTCAGATTCACTCCTCGCCCGACGGCCCGTACAACGTGGGGCGGCTCGCTGCGGGGAGCGGCCGGCGCGAAGCGATGCGTGAGCGATGCACCGCGCCGACTTCTGGTGGCAGAGCCACGATCAAAGTCCGGGGAGGGCGCATCGACCGTCAGCCGCACGTGAGGACAGCGCAATGAAACTCAAGGACGAACTTCCACAGGACCATCGCCTGGCACAGGTCTACCGGTTCGGGGCAGCCGGCTGCGGTGTGATCCTGGTGGCCTTCGGCTGCCTCGGATTCGCGGACCGGCTCGCCTTCTTCGACACCCGCGGGGTCAGCGTGGCGGGCATGTCCTCCAACGGCCTGCTGAGCCTCATCTCCGTGCTCGTAGGGCTCCTGCTGGTGGGGGCGGCGTTCGTGGGAGGGAACTTCGCCTCCACGGCGAACATGGTGGTCGGGGTGCTCTTCCTGATCGCCGGGTTCGCGCACCTGTTCGTCCTGGACAGGTCGGCCAACATCCTCAACTTCCGGATGTCCAACGTCCTCTTCAGCTTCGTGATGGGGCTGATGATCATGACTTTCGGCATGTACGGCAGAGTCAGCGGCGGTCTTCCGCACGACAACCCGTACTGGCGCAGCCGCCACCCGCGCGAAGCCGCCGCTGAGGACGCGCGGCGTGCCCGGGCCGCTCTGGCGGCGCGAGGCCTCGCGCCGGCCGGCCCGACCTCGGCCGATGCGCTCGTACGCGGGGGTGCGGTGCAGCTGCCGTCCGCCGAGGGGCAACAGGGGTAGGGCAGGTGACGGCCCACCCGTACCAGAAGGAGGTGTCCCGAGAATGCGCCGAGGTGCATCCTCGGGACACCTCCCGGAGTGACGCGCGGGGAACCCACTGCGTCAGACGGGGGTGACGTCCGGCGCCTCGCTGGGGCGGGCGAGCGCCAGGTATTCGTGTGCCAGGGTCTTGGCCATGTCGGAGACGCGGTACGACCGCACCACCGTGTCCCTGGCGGCGTCCCCCATCGCCCTGCGCCGTGAAGCGGGGACGGCGACGAGGCGCCGCAGTCCGCGCGCGAGGCCGGCGGCGGAGGACGTGTCCAGCAGCGTTCCGTTGACACCGTCGCGCAGGTAGTGGGCCACTCCGCCGTTCCGAGGACCCGCTGCGGGCAGCCCCGCCTCCATCGCCTCCAGCACGGCGATGCCGAACTCCTCCTTGGCGCTCGGGCAGACGTACCAGGCCGCGATGTCCGCGCCGGGGTCGCCGAGGGCGTGCTCCAGGCGGCGGACCTCGTCATTTCCCAGGGCCGGCAGCAGGGCCAGACGTCGCGACGCCTTCTCCTGTCCGACGAGCATCGACCCCAGAACGGCGCGCATCCGCTGCTCCTCCGCGGTGGGCCGCTCCGTGCCGCCGCCGATGAGGACCAGTGCGGTGGTGCGCCACAGCTGCGTGCTGAGCCAGGTGCGCAGCAGTAGGTCCTGCTGTTTGACCGCGTGGAGACGGCCCACGCACAACAGCAGCGGCAGCGACCTGTCGGCGGGTGCCAGCGCGTCCGGGCGGTCGCCTCCGGCATAGAGATCCGCCAGCATCTTCCGTCGTCGTGCCTCCTCGTCACTCACCGCTACGTACGGCACGAGCCCCTCGGGCGGTGCCGGGGGTCCTGCGGGGCCGTAGCGCTCGGCCAGCACGGGAAAACAGTGCAGCAGCTTCTCGGTGCCGCACCGGCCGGGGATGCCCACCACCGTGTCGGCACGTTCCACCAGCTGGTCGGCGCAGAACACCCGGTGCAGGTCCGCGCGCAGCCGCTGCCTGCGCCCCGGATCCTGCGGAGGGGCCGTCGCGTACGCCCGGACCACGGTGCGGTGGGGGTCGGGGGTGGCGGTGAAGCACAGGCCGCTGCCGATACGGGCCGCCGCCTGCGCGAGTGCCAGACCGCCGTCGTCCGCGAACCTCACGTGGAGGACGTCGACAGGGCGCGGCAGGCTGCCCAGGAGGCGGGTCGCCCACCAGCGGACGGCGGCCCGGTGTGCGGGCCACTCGTCGGGCGCGGGCGACGTCGGCGCGTCGACGGGCAGGCTGAGCACCCAATGATCCGCGAGGCGTCTGCGCAGCAGCGTCTGCCTGCGCCCCAGTTCGTCGCGTCCTGCGGCGACCAGGGTCAGAACCGATGCGATGCGCTCGGTACGGGCCAGTGCGTCGCCGAGTCCGCCCAGGAGAACGGACATTCCGCCGCTGGATCCCTGCCCGGGAGTGTCGAGCCCGCCCTGGAGCATGCTCTGCGCGACGACGAGTCCGGCCTGCGGCCACCTGTCTTCGGTGAGGCGACCGGGTGGAGCGAGGAGTAGGCGCTCGTAGGGATCGGTGGCGGTGTGCGCTGCGGGCAGGTGTGCGCGTCCGTCGCGGACATGGTGCAGGTAGCGCCACAGGGCGTGCCGGGCACAGCGGTCGTCGTACGGCGCCAGACGGACGGCCTCAGCGGCGGACAGCGGGCTCAGTCGGGCCGACTCGGCGCAGTCCAAAAGGAATGCGAGGCGGGCGGCTTCACACCGTTCGTCCAGCAGCGACGCGCGCAGCACCTTCTCAGCATGATCGGCCCCGTGCCGGCGCACCGTCTCCGGCCACATCTCTGCGAGCACCGTCAGGGTGCGCGGATCTCCCGACGCGTGGCCGAGCAACTTCTCGGGGGTGAGCGGGATGCGGAGACGGCACGACCGGCGCAGAAGGGCCAGATCGGCGTCGTCACGGCTGAGGGGGTCGGAAACGAGTGGAAGGGCCAGGACCTGGCGCTCGCCGTACTCGATCTCCAGCAGGCGTTCGAGCTCTCCGGTGCACGGACGGTCGTGGGGGGCGCGCGGCGACGGAGCGGGCGACTTGCTGAAGAACGCCTGCCGGGCCGCGAGCAGCGCGTCGGGTTCCCTGTCTGCGGACAATGCTCCCACCGCGTCCAGACGGTGGGCCGAGGAGGCGGGCACGCGGTCTCCTTCGTGTGTGGGCGGGCGACGCTGCGTACTACCGTCGACGCGCCCCGCCCAGATGCACGCACGCTGCCGCGCCGCCCCTCTCCCACGTACACGGATCCCGCGCTCGGTGTGCACCGGGCCCCTGCTGTGTCGGGGAAGACGGGCACCGCGGGCTCATCCGTGGGCAGGGCCGGGACCGTAACAGTCGTATGTCGCGCATTGTGATCATCAGTCCGCCCTTCCTTTCGCACGCCCGTCCGCTGTCGGTGCTCGCCTCTTCCCTGCGGGCGCAGGGCGCTGAGGTTCATTTCGCATGCACGGAGGCCTTCGAGGACCTGGCGGTGAGTTCCGGGGCACGGTTCGAGCCCCTGACGGTCACCCGCAACGCGAACACGGGGGTTGCCGAGAGCACACCGCAGGAGGCGGCGGAGTCCGCTCGGCTCTCGGAGTTCCTGGCGGCCACCCGGGAGGGTGCGGTCCCGACGCTGGTGACGCAGGCCCTGCACCGCCGCGCCGACATGTGCGCCGATCCGGAGAAGGTGTACGCAGACGTGGCGGAGCTCCACGCGCGGCTGCGCCCCGACTGGTACCTGGTGGACCAGCTCAGTTACGCGGCGACCTTGGCGCTGCACTGCCTGGGGGTGCCGTACGCCTCGTACTGCCCAGGACATCCGACCTACGTTCTCCGCGACGACGACGCCTGGTTCGGCGTGCCCTACGCCTGGCCCGAGCGCCTGCACCCGGACCCGCGCGAGGTGTCCCGGCTCCTGGCCGTGGCCCGCGACAACGACCGGGCCTTCACGGAGCTGTTCCGCGGGTTCGCCCTCAGCCGGGTGCCGTCCGCCGCGCCACCGGGCCGTGCCTTCGCCCTGACGTCGCCCCACGCCGTGGTGTACATGTATCCGCGTCTGTCGTGGCTGCCGTCACCGCGCCGGGGTCCCGAGCATCTGTACGCGGGCCACCTGGGGGGCCCGACCGTGCCACTGGACCCGTCGTGGGCAGCCCGGCTGGCCCGGTTGCGAGAACGGGCCGACAGGATCGTCCTGATCGCCTTCGGCACGTTCCTCACCGCCCGCGACGACGTGGTGCGCACCGTGGTCCGGGGTGCGCTGGCGGGCGACGACCGGGTGGCGCTGGTGGTAGCGGCGGGTGCGCGGACGGACGCGCTCGCCGACCTGGCGTCCGACCGCGTCGTCGTGGTGCCTTCGGTGCCCCAGCAGTCCTTGCTGTCCCACGTGGACGCGATGGTCCACCACGGGGGCAACAATTCCTTCACCGAATGCCTGCGGGCCGGGGTTCCCGCCTTGGTGCTCCCCTTCTCCAGCGACCAGTTCGCCGTGGCCCACGACGCCGAGCGAGCGGGCGTGGCGGTGGTGCGCGACCCCAATCGCCTCACGCCCCACGACGTCGCGCACGCGCTGGACGAGGTCCTCGTCCAGGTGCGCCCCCGAATGGCGGGCTGGGCGTGCCGGCTTCGTGCGCACGGACCCGACCGGGCCGCGACGGGTTTGCTGGACGTCATGGGTACGTCCGCGGCCGTACGGGCGGCTGTGAGCGGGCCACCGCGATAGGGCCGGCCCCCGGACAGGCATCGGGCCTCGTGTCCGCACGTCCGGTTCCGCCGAGCGCGGTGCGTGCCGTCCGCGAGGGCGTGGCGCTCAGTCGGCCGCGGACGGCACCCGTTCGCGGGGCTGCGGCGGAACGGCTTCGGGGTACTCATGGGGAGATTCCGGTCCTGCTGCATCCGAGCAGGTCCGGCGGAAGGAAGAGCAGGACACATTCCCGCCGGCGCCCGAGGAAGGCAGCACGATGCACCGTACGCGGAGGAGCGAAGACCCCTGGGGCAGCGGGCGTTTCGGCCCCGGGGCAGGGCACACGGCCCGTGCGGCCCCCTCGGAACACCGGGCGGCGCACGGCCGGGACCCGGCGTTTCCCGGAGACAGCGTTGCGGCGCGCCGCGTCGACCGGGACGTGTCCGGCGCCGTCCGGGAGGTGCTGGAGGAGCTGCTGCGCGGGCGCGTGCAGGACGCCGCGGCGCTCGACGCGACGTTCGCGGCGGAGGTAGCGGCGCGGGTCGCCGACTTCACGCTGAACGGTGGCAAGCGGTTGCGGGCGCAGTTCCTGTGGTGGGCGTTGCGCGCCTGCAACGGGGGATCGCGTCCGGCGACGGTCAACAGCGCGCTGCGGCTGGCCGCCGGGCTCGAACTCATCCAGACGTGCGCCCTGGTGCACGACGACGTGATGGACGGCTCCCCGGTCCGTCGGGGCGGGCCCGCGCTGCACGTCGTACTGGGCGCCGGGCGCACCCTGCCGGGCGCATCGGACGCCGGCGTGTCCTTCGGCTCGGCCGCGGCCGTTCTGGCCGGGGACCTGGCCCTGTGCTGGGCCGACGACGTGGTCGCGGATGCCTGGGACGCGTACCCCGTGGGCGCGGAGGCGCGCACGCGGGTGCGCGCGTTGTGGCAGGCGATGCGCACCGAGATGGTGGCCGGCCAGTACCTGGACCTGCACGGCCAGGTGTCCGGGTCGCGCACGGTGGGCGGCGCCATTCGCATCGCGACGCTCAAGAGCGCCCTGTACTCCGTGGAACGCCCGCTGGCCCTGGGGGCCGCCCTTGCCGGGGCGGACCTGCGGACGAGTGCGGCGTTGTGCTCCGCGGGGCGATGCGCGGGCATCGCCTTCCAACTGCGCGACGACCTGCTGGGGGCGTTCGGCGACCCGCTGGACACGGGCAAGCCGTCGGGGGAGGACATCCGCGACGGGAAACCGACCTACCTGACGGCGATCGCCAGGGCCCGGGCGCAGGCGTCCGGGGACCGGACCGCGACCGCCCTCCTGGACGCCTCGCTCGGTGATGCCACGCTGTCCGACGACGGCCTGGACCGCGTCAGGGGGGTGCTGGAGGACACCGGTGCCCGAAACGTGGTGGAGGCGAAGATCTCGCGGCTCGTGGCCGTGGCACACAGACACCTGGCGTCGGTGCCCCTCGTACCGGGGGCGCAGGAGCGGCTGAGGGAGCTGATGGCGGGGCTCGCCGCCGCACCCGGTGCGGGCGCGGGGAGAACAGCGAGCGGTCCGCGTCGGACCGCGTTCCACGAGGAGGAGACCCGGTGGGCTCGATGAACGGGCGGACGACGGAGACGACGGGCCCCCCTCGGAGGTCGGCGGCGACGTTCGCCGGGAGGACGCCCTTGTCCACGCGGGCCGCGCACACCGGTGCGAAAACGGTCAAGGGGCCCACTGATCACGTCGTGGTGGTCGGTGCCGGGCTGGCCGGCCTGTCCGCCGCGCTGCACCTGCTCGGTGCGGGCCGGCGGGTGACCGTGGTGGAACGGGCGGACGAACCCGGCGGGCGGGCCGGTCTGCTGGACCGTGGCGGGTACCGCATCGACACCGGTCCCACCGTGCTGACCATGCCGGACCTGGTGGAGGAGGCGTTCGCCGCCGTCGGCCACTCGATGGCGGGGAGGCTGGACCTGGTCCCGTTGCATCCCGCCTACCGGGCCCGCTTCGCCGACGGCAGCGCACTGGACGTACACACCGACGGGGCGGCCATGGAGGAGGAGATCGCCCGGTTCGCCGGGGCCCGGGAGGCAGTCGGCTACAGGAAGCTGCGGGCCTGGCTGGAGCAGCTGTACCGGGTGCAGATGCGGCGGTTCATCGACGCCAACTTCGACTCCCCCCTCCAGCTCCTGCACCCGGATCTGGCACGGCTCGCCGCGCTCGGCGGCTTCGGCCGGATGGACGCGCGGATCGGACGCTTCCTCTCCGACGAACGGCTGCGCCGCGTCTTCACCTTCCAGGCCCTCTACGCGGGGGTGCCCCCCGCCCGGGCACTCGCCGCGTACGCGGTGATCGCTTACATGGACACGGTGGCGGGCGTCTACTTCCCGCGCGGCGGCATGCACGCGCTCCCGCGTGCCCTGGCGGCGTCCGCCGCCGAGGCGGGGGCCGATTTCCAGTACGGGCACGAGGTGACGCGGCTGGAACGGTCCGGCACCGCCGAGCGCGTGACCGCGGTCATCACCGACCAGGGGCGCATCGCCTGCGACGCGGTGGTGCTGACTGCGGACCTCCCGGTGGCCTACCGGCTGCTCGGCAGGTACCCGCGACGGGCCGCGCCGTTGCGGCACTCGCCGTCCGCGGTGATCCTGCACGCGGGCACCGACCGGACCTGGCCGGAGCTGGGGCACCACACCATTTCCTTCGGCGGTGCCTGGAAGGAGACCTTCCGGGAGTTGACCCGCACCGGCGACCTGATGTCGGACCCCTCGCTGCTGATCACCCGCCCCACCGCGACCGATCCCTCGCTCGCTCCCCCGGGGCGACACCTGCACTACGTACTGGCACCCTGCCCGAACACGGTGGTCGGGCCCGGTGTGCGGGAGTGGGCGGACCTCGGGCCCCGCTACCGCGACAGCCTCCTGCGCACCCTGGCCGACCGTGGGCTGGAGGACTTCGGCGCGGCGATCGAGGAGGAGTGCCTGGTGACCCCGGCGGACTGGAGTGCCGAAGGGCACGGTGCCGGGTCTCCCTTCTCCGCAGCCCACACGTTCCCGCAGACCGGTCCCTTCCGGCCGCGCAACCTGGTGCGCGGCACCGAGAACGCGGTCCTCGCCGGATGCGGCACCACTCCGGGGGTCGGCGTGCCGACCGTACTGATCTCGGGCAAGCTCGCGGCCGCCCGGATCGTCGGCACCGCGAGGACCGCACGGTCCTCCCCCGCCGCTTCGCTCTCCCCCCGCCGATCCCGCCACCCGGAAGGCCCCCGTGCATGACCGACCGTGAACTCGATGCCGCCGGCATCCGCGATCCCGAGCTGCGCGAGGCGTACCGCCGGTGCCGTCGGCTCAACGCCCGGCACGGCCGCACCTACTTCCTGGCGACCAGACTGCTGCCCGTCGAACGTCGTCCGGCCGTCCACGCGCTGTACGGGTTCGCCCGCTGGGCCGACGACATCGTCGACGACCTGCACTCCGCGGCCTCACCGGCACAGCGCGCGGCGGCTCTCGACGAGCTGGACGCCCGCCTGCGCGCGGGCCTTGCCGGACAGCCCACCGACGAGCCGGTCGTGCGGGCGCTGGCGGACACCGCCGCCCGGTACGACATCGCGCACGAGCACTTCACCGATTTCATGGCCTCCATGCGCAGCGACCTGGTCGTCACCGGATATCCGACGTACGACGACCTGCGGGCGTACATGCACGGGTCGGCGGCGGTGATCGGACTCCAGATGCTGCCGGTCCTCGGCACCGTGGTGCCACGTGCCCAGGCGGCACCGCAGGCCGCCGCGCTCGGTGTCGCCTTCCAGTTGACCAACTTCCTGCGCGACGTGGGCGAGGACCTCGACCGCGGGCGCGTCTATCTGCCCCAGGACCTACTGGCGGCCCACGGCGTCGACCGCGACCTGCTGGCCTGGAGCCGGCTGACGGGGCTCCCCGACCCGCGGATCACCACGGCGCTGCGGAACGTCGCCGAGCTGACCCGCGCCGTCTACCGGGAGGCCGCCCCGGGGATCGCACAGCTCGATCCGGTGTCACGGCCGTGCGTGCGCACCGCGTTCGTGCTGTACGGGGCGATCCTGGACGCCGTCGCGGACGACGGGTACCGCGTGCTGCACCGGCGGGCCGTGGTGTCCCGGCGACGCCGTGCGACGGTGGCCCTGGACGGGCTGGTCCGGACCGCGGCAGCCCGGATCCGGCCCACCGGCACCGGGCGCCGCGGCGTCACCGAGGGGGAGCACGGCGGCGCAGCAACGAACGCGAGGCCCTCGGCCCATGACGGGCAGCCACGGAAGGAGACGGTGTGAGCGAGACCCCTGACGCGCATCAGACACCTCGCCCGGAGCGGCACGGCGATCCGGCCTCACGCACCGGGCGCGTCCCGCTGCGGCTGCGCCGCCACCCCGTGCCCTGGGAGCGACAGCGACCCACCTGGCGCGACGCCTCCCCCGCGGTCATCGCCACCGCCCTGAAACGGGCACAGGCCCGCCCTTCGGGCAACTGGTACGTGGTGGGGGCGTCCGGGGACGTCCCCACGGACCGCCCGCTGGGGCGGACGGTCGCCGGGTGCGAGATCGTGCTCTGGCGCGGCGGCGACGGGGGCGTACGAGCCGGTACGGGGGCCTGCCCGCACCTGGGGGCGCCGCTGAAGGACAGCAAGGTGCGGTGCGGCACGCTGGTCTGCCACTGGCACGGGCTGGCCCTGGACGGGGCCCCGTTCGCCGGGTGGGAGCCCTTCCCCGTGCACGACGACGGTTTGCTGCTGTGGGTCCGGCTGGACAGGGCGGGCGGCGAGGAGTCGCTGGACCGGCCGGTGATCCCCCGGCGGCCGGAGCCGGCCGCCGCGGTGGCGGCCGTGTGCACGGTCGTGGGGCGGTGCGAGCCCGAGGACGTGATCGCCAACCGGCTCGACCCGTGGCACGGAGCCTGGTTCCACCCGTACTCCTTCGTCGACCTGACGGTCGTCGGCTCACCGGACGCGCCCGCGGACGGGCAGCGGGACGAGGGCGGCGACGACTCCTTCGTCGTCGACGTCTCCTTCAAAGTGGCGGGGCGCGCGGTGGTGCCGGTGCGAGCGGTCTTCACCGCGCCCGAGCCCCGTACCGTCGTCATGCACATCACCCGGGGCGAGGGCGCGGGGTCCGTCGTCGAGACGCACGCCACTCCCCTGGGCCCGGACGCCTCGGGGCGCCCGCGCACCGCGGTGGTGGAGGCGGTCGTCGCGGCCTCCGACCGCAGGGGGTTCGCCGTGGCGCGGGCCGCCGCGCCCGCCCTGCGCCCCCTGATGCGCGCGGCGGCGGGACGCCTGTGGCGCGACGACATCGCGTACGCGGAGCGCCGCTGGCTGCTGCGCAGCACCGGGCGCTTCCCGGGCTGATCCACCGGCCCCGGTGCCGTGCGCCCCGTCGTGGCGTACGGCACCGGGGCGGCCCCTCGGCTCAGGTTCCGGCGAGGCGGGCCAGGGCCCGCAGGCCCGGCACCCGGCCCCGGTCGGGCACCGTCCACAGGGTCTGTCCGCGCAGGCCCCACTGCTCCAGGAGCGCGTTCGCGGCGAGGAAGCCCGTCGTCGCGGCCCGCTCCATCAGCGCGACCGGCAGGGAGGTGCGTACCAGGTCTCCGGCAAGGACGACGGCCGGGTCGGGGGTACGGACGCCGGGCCGCTCCCGGTGGCCTCCCACTTCGAACAGGGGGCAGTCCGCCCGCCATTCGTGCCGTGCGTCGACCACCTTCGCGTCCCTGGTCTCGGGATACACCCGGTGGAGTTCGGCCAGCGCCCGGTCCTGGACCGTGGTGCGGTCGGCGGCCGGATCGACGGCGTAGGCGTGGAGCTCGACGACGGAGCCTTGGGTACGGGCGGCCCACCGGGCGGCCTCGCCCTCCCAGCGCTCCAGCACGCTGACGTTGTCCAGCGGGCCGAAGCCGCCGGTGCCGAGGAAGCCGGGCCGGTCGGCCGCCACCGGGCGGTCCAGCCAGAGCCGGGAGACCAGGAAGGGCGGGGCGGTGCGCAGCTTCGCCACGCGCTGCCGCCAGGCGGCGTCACCGAGCGACGGCGAGCCTTCCACCACCCTTTGCAGCCCTGCGGTGTCCAGGGCGAGGACGAGTCCGTCGTACGTCTCACCGCCCGCTGCGGTGCTGACGGTGACGCCGCCGCCGGGCGCGGGGGCAGCGGCGAGTACGGCGGTGCTGGTGCGCAGGTCTGCGCCGAGCCCGGCCAGGTACGCGCCGAGGGGCTCCCACAGGGCCGTGGGGAAGGGTTCGCGGGGGACGTCGAAGAGAAGCCCCTCACTGGAGCCCAGGAAGTAGATGTGGAACATCAGCACCAGTTCGGCGGCAGACAGGTGGCGCGGGTCCGCGAAGAAGCTGCGGGAGAAAACCTCGAAGGCGAGGTGTTCGGCAGCCGCGGGGAAGCGAATGCGGTCGAGGAAGTCCCGGGCGCTGACGTGGTCGAGGCGGTCGTACACCTCAGGAACGCGTACGTCGAGCAGGGGCAGGGCGGCACGGGCATCCATGCGGGCGAGGTCGCCCCAGCCGAAGGCGGGGCTGAGCGCGACGAAGCCGAGCGCGCTCCACGGCGGGGTGCGCGGCACCCGGGCGAAGCTGTCGTGCAGCCCGTTGCTGTGCCGGAGCGGGTAGTCGGGCAGGCCGGTGAGGGTGTCGAGCCGGGGGTCGACCCGGCGGAGCAGGCCGCGCAGGTTGTAGTACTGGCGGAAGAAGGCGTGGAAGCCGCGGCTCATGGTGGCGGTGGAACCGTCGGCGAGTTCGACGGGCCAGCCCGCGAGGCGCCCGCCGAGTGTGTGCTCCCGTTCATACAGGGTGACGCGTACGCCGCGTTCGGCGAGGGCGGTGGCTGCGGCGAGGCCCGCGATGCCGCCGCCGACGACCGCGACCGCGGGGCCCCGGCCCTGCGCGCGCGCCTGTCCGGCGGGTCCGGGTACGGTCACCGCACGGCGGTCGCGGCCCCGGCGGGCCGCGTACGGACGCGCCCTCATCGGACCGACTCCGCTCCGGAGTGGGCGAGGCGCGCACGGCCCACCGGGGCGGCCGCGAGCACGGTGTGGACGATGCCGGTCTGCCATCCGGGCATCGGCAGCACGCGCACGTAGGTGAAGCCCGCCCGGCGCACGCGTTCCGCGCACGCGTCGGCAGTGTCGAAGTCCACCACGCTGCGCAGCAGATGGCGGTAGAGGTCGCCGTCGCCGAGGGCCCGACCGGCGGGGAGCACGACGCCGCGGCAGACCGCGCTCCAGACCACACGGTCCAGGGGCCTGCCGCTGAGGGTGTACTCGTGCACCGCGAGCCGTCCGCCGGGGGCCAGCAGAGTGCGTACGGAGGTCAGCACGGCGTCGGGGTCACTGACGTTGCGCAGGAGGTAAGCGGCGAGCACCGCGTCGAACGGGCCGTCCACGCCCGCCTCGCGCAGTCCTTCGGCGGGGGCGTGGACGAAAGTGACGTTCGGCGGCCAGGGTTTGGCCTCGGCCTGGTCGAGCATGCCGCGCGACGCGTCCGCGGCGACGATCTCGGCCCGGGGGGCGACCCGCAGCAGTGCGGCGGTGGAGGCGCCGGTGCCGCAGCCGAGGTCGAGCAGGCGCAGCCCCGCGCCGCCGGCGGGCAGTCCGAGCCGGCGGGCGGATCGGCGCAGGTGGGCGTGGTAACCGGGGTTGGCCGCCGTCAGCCGGTCGTAGGTGCGGGCGGCGTGGTCGAACGCGGTGGACAGGGCGTCGTCGCGGAGCAGGCTCATGCGGTCCTTCCGGGGGGTGGGCGGTGCGGTTGTCGCTGCCGCGGTCGAGGGCGTCGGGTGCGGAACCTCGGCCTCGGTGGCGGGTCCCGCGACCGTGGGGTGCGGAACTTCGGCCACGGTGGCGGCTGCCGCGACCGTGGGGTGTGACGACTTCGCCGACGGCGCTGCGCCGGCTGGGGAGTACGGGACCGCCGAGGGCCCTGTGCGGCTCCCTGACGGGACGCGGCCGCGCCGGTCGTGGCCTGCCCGGTTGCCGGGGTCCGCCGAGCGCACCCGGAGCCGCTCACGACCGGGTGCCCGCGCGCCGGGGCAGCCAGGGCAGTTCCGCGGCCGTGCGCAGCATGGGCAGGACCGGGGTGCGCAGGCCGATCGCGAAGTCCTCGGACCACGAGGTGCGGCCGTCCAGGAAGCGCAGCATGCGCTCTGGGCCAACGTCCCGGAAGAGCCGGGTGAAGAACCGCCCACCGTCCACCCGCCCCGTGGCCAGCGCACGCAGCAGCACGCCGTCCATGGCCCGGGCGCGGGCCGGGTAGGCCGGGGGCGGCTGCGGCAGCCGTCCGCGCGCCAGGGCGTGCGCGACGGCCGCGCTCTGACGCTGCACGGCGGCGAAGGTGTAACCGGTGGACGGCCTGGTGGCACCGCCCGCGGTGCCGATGCGAAAGACCGAGGAGCCCGTACGGCGCGGAAAGCGGGCGTCCGTCATCGGAATGACGCCCTGTTCGACGCCCGTCACGTCGAACGCGCCGAGCCCCAGGACCCGGGAGGTGTAGTACCGCAGCGCCCGGTCGTAGCCGTCGTCGTCCAGCGGTCGCGCGGAGAACTCGGTGTACTCCACCAGTGCTTCCCGCGTCCCCAGGGGCAGCACGTATCCGAAGGACAGGCCGTGCGAAGGCTGCGGGGTCCGGAAGTCCATCAGGTCGGCGACGGCGGGGTCGAAGCACGCGTGGGCGGTACGGACGAACCATCCGCGGAAGTGCTGGAGGAGCAGGGTGCGGGCAGGGGGCAAGGCCCGCGGCGGGCGCGAGTCGAACACCCACCGGGCCCGCAGTCGCAGCGGCGCCCCCGCGGGGTCCCGGCCGCGGACGACGGCTCCCGGGCCCATGTCGGCGATGCCGTCCACGGTCGCCTCGACACGCCGCACCCGTGGGGCCGCGTCGAGACGTTCGTACACCATCCGCTCGAAGTCCGGGGAGCGGAGCATCTTGTAGCGGGAGGGCGCCAGCGGACAGTGCACCTCCTCGCCGGTGCGTCCGCGCAGGCGCAGCCGGTCCCAGGAGGCGGTGAGCACGTCGTCGTACGCACCGCCCGGTTCCTCCCAGAAGCACCAGGTGCGCTCGGGCGGCCGCAGCGGCCCCGGCGGGACGTCGACGAGCGTCACCTCAAGGCCGCGCCGGCCGCGGGCGGGCTCGCAGAGCCGGTGAGCGAGGGAGAGACCGGCCGCACCGGCGCCGATGACGGCGATCTCCGTGTCGTACGACGTCCGGGGGCCAGGGGTGCGCGGGTGCGAGGGGGACAAGGTGCGCCTCCGTTCTTTCCTCTCCCGCCGGGCGGGCGGGTCGTGCGCCGAGCAGGCGGGTCGCCCAGCATTCCGCGCGGAAGACACATTCGGATGCACCCGTGGCCGGGCGGGTGCACCAGGACATCAGGGACGGGCGGCGGACGGCCGTCGGCGGACGGCCGCGAACTGCGCCACCCGTGACTCCACCGCCGTGACGGCCTCCGCGAGCCCCTGCGGGCGCACGAGCCCCGAGGCGCTGGGCCAGCCGGGGCCCAGCGCGAGAACGGCCGGCTTCCGGCGTGCCCCCTGCGGGCCCCATTCCGCGCTCGCCACCCGCTCCGCGAGCTGACGGTCCGCCGTGCCGCGGGACTGCGCCCACAGGCCCACGACGACGGGCCCCGTACGGTCCACCGCCGCCAGCAGGCACTCGGCCGGCAACGCGGCACCGAACATGCGCACGGGAAGGGCGCGTTCGGTCAGGGAGGCCGCCAGTACCTCCAGCGGCAGCGTGTGGCTCTCGTCGGGCATACAGGCCAACAGGGTGGTGCCACCCGCGTGGCCCGGCGGGAGCGGTGGGCACGCCCGGCGCAGCGCACCGGAGACGTGCCAGGACAGGAAGTGCTCGACCTCGACGTACCGGTCCGGCTCACCCTCCCACTTACGGCCCGCCGCGTGCAGCGCCGGCATGATCACCTCTGTCCACGCCGTGACCAGGCCGAGGTCCCGTATGGCGGCCGTCAGCAGTTCGTCCAGGGTCCCGGCGTCGAGCCGCAGCGCCGCCCTGGCCACCCCCCGGCATTCCGCCCGGACCTTTCCGAGGGACAGGCCGCCGCCGACCCGGCTCGGTGCGACGTGGCCCGGGGGCGCGGGAGTCGGGTCCGGCCCGGCGGTCGGAACACTGTCGGAGGACGCCAGGCGGGCCGCCTCGGCGGGTGGCACGCCCGTCGCGGTCAGCGCGCACATCCGTTCCAGCCGGGCCATGTCCTGCGCGCTCCACCGGCGGTGGCTGCCCCGGGTGCGGGCCCCGGCGCCGATGCCGTACCTCCGGTCCCACGAGCGGATCGTGGTGGGCGACACCCCGAGACGTCGGGCGACCTCCCCGGTGGAGAAGGTCACTTCTTGCCGTGCGTCGGCCGCGGGCACAGTGGTGTTCACGGCCCGACCGTACGCCGTGGGGCGGGCGGGGCCGCGCACCGCGGTGACGGTCAGCGCCACAGGTCACCCCGCAGGACGCTTCTGCCGGAGTGCGCGGGGTCCCCGTTGTCGTCCTGGGCGGAGATGTCGACGAGGGGGTAGGCGGCGAGGTCGATTCCCTCCGGAGCGGGCAGCGTGGCTGTCCCGTCGAGGTGGAGCACTCCCAGGGCGACGAGCTTGCGGTGGGTGCGGTCCATCAGCCAGACCTCGTAGAAGCCGTCGATGGCGGGCAGGCCCGTGACGGCGAGCACGATGTGCCGGCCGTCCCCGGCCTCCTCGCGCGTCTCGACCGTGCCGCCGGCCGCGCGCGCCGGACCGAGGCCCACCATGCTGCGTCGGGTCCCCGAGACGGCCGGAGCCGGCGCGGAGGTCGGCCGGCCGTCGAGCACGACATGGGTCACCGCGCCGCCCAGGACCATGCCGACGCCCAGCGCCGCGGCCGCCAGCAGGACGGCCGGCCTGCGTCGGCCCGCAGGGGCCCCGGGCCCGCGCGGAGCCTCGGGGACGGTCGTGTCGGGCGGGTCCTGTTCGGCAAGGCCCGCGGAGATGGACTCCCAGAGGGACGCGGGGGGTTCGACGAGCAGGTCGTCGCTGGTGATGTCGCGTGCGGTCCGGATCGCCTCCCGCAACTGGTCGATTTCCTTGCGGCATGGGGCACAGGACCTGAGGTGGGCGCGCTGGGCGGGGGTGAGGAGGGCGGTTTCGGCCGGCCCGAGGGCGAACGCGGCCAGGTCGTCGGCGTCCAGGTGATGGGGCATCAGGGCCTCCGCGCGAGCGGGTGTGCACCGCACGAGCAGGGTTGTCCGGGGCGAGGAGGGAGGGGCGGCGCGGAGTTCAGCCGGGGTCGGGAACGGCCGTCACCACAAGGTTGCGCCGGTATCCCCCGCTCTCGGGACGGTAGGGGGGCGCGCACGTGATGAGGGTCAGCACCGGGGGTCCGCCCCGGGCGAAGGCGCTCGCCGGCAGGCGGTCGCGGTCGACGGTGACGCGTCGCACGATCCGGTAGGTGACCGGTGGCGCGCCGGCCCGCCGGACGACGGCGCGGTCCCCAAGGGCGACGTCGGCGAGCCGGGCGAACTCGCCGAGCCCGCCGGTGCGGGAGTCGACGTGCCCCATCAGGGTCGCGGATCCTCGCGGTGCGCCGGGTGCGGGGCCGTGGCGGTACCAGCCCGCGAACGCGGGGTTCGCGGGGACGTCCGCGCTGCCGTCCTTCCGTACTCCTACGGGCGTCACCGGCGCGTTCAGTCCGGCACGGGGGACGGTCACCGCCACCGGCGGCGGCACGGCGACGGCTTCGGCCGCCCGAACGGGACGGGCCGACGGGGCAGGACCCGCGGACGCGGGCGGGCCGAAGTCGGCGGCGGGAACCGGAAGCCGCGGTTCTTGCCCCGTGGCCGTGCAGGTGAGGACCGCGGTCCCGGACACGGCGAACACGGCGGCGGCCACCGTGTGCACGAGACGCGTCCGGGACCTGGGGCGGGAGGCGGGTTCAGGCACGGCCGCGTGCCGCGGAGCGCCGGACGGCCACCACTCCTGCCAGCCCCAGCAGGGCGGCCCCGGCGGCGAATCCCGGCCAGGTACGGGAGTCGTTGCCGGAGTCCGGTCCGAAGCCGGCGTGGACGCCGGAGGGTGCGGAGTGCAGGTCCTTCAGGGACTGGACCTTGAGCGCTAGGTTCTTGTCCGCAGCGCTTCCCCATGCGTAGACGACGGTGGAGGTGCCTTCCTCCAGCTTCAGGTCGGCCGGGCCGAGGGCCACCGTGTCGGTGCCCGCCAGGACCACGTCGGCCTTCAGGGTGCCCGGTGCGACGTCGGCCGACGCCTCCCGCGGGTTGGCGAGGTCCTTGAAGACGGGGGTGCCCGCCGCCCGCACGTCGACCGGCGGTGCGGCGGCGACATGACGGACGGTCAGACGGGCCTTGCCCGCCGGGACCTTCGCAGTGTCGTTGACGAAGGCGTCGAGCTGCGGCTTGCCGTCGGCGGACAGGTGGGCGACGACGGTCGCGTTCGCGCCGGCGGGCACGTCGATCTTCTTCTGTACGGCGGGTGTCCCCCGGGGACCTTCTCCGTCCCTGAAGACCTTCAGGTCATAGCTGCCCGCGGGCAGCGACTGGGGGGCGGAGAGGGTGCCGGGCCTGAAGTCGGGGAGCAGTTCGTCACCGTTCGCGAACACGTCGACGGTGAGCCCGGGGACGGCGTGCAGGACGGAGACGGTGGCCCGGTCGTTCTCGGCGGCAAGGGCGGGCGCAGTCATGAGGGCGAGGGCGCAGACGCTCGTCGAGACCACTGCGGCGGAAGTCCGGAGATTCATCATCGGAACCCTTCGGGGGGTCCGCTCAGGACGGGCGGACGGTACTGGTGGCTACCGCGTGCGGCGGGCGGCTGGATGCACCGGCACGGGCCCGCTTTCGAGAGTGCATCGGTTTGCCGTGGCGGCCACCTGACGGAAGTTCTTCCGGCCCACCCCGCTGAACTGGTGCGTTCCTTCCCAGACGGATATGACCGACTCTTCTCACGGGTCGCGGAATTCCGATGCCTAACCGATGCGACTTGGAGAGTGCATCGCTTTGCCGAAGGTTTGGAGCACGTCGTGAACCGACCACGTTCCGCGAGGAGTGCACCATGCCCGCAGCTCTGCCCACTCCGTACCGACAGCCGGCCACCGCGTGGTCCTCCCGGCCTCCCGGTCCCCCCGACAGCAACATCGCTGCGTCCGGTTCCGCCGAGCCCGGTCCCGGTCCCGGTCCCGGTGACTACGGCGCGCACGACGATCACGCCGCGGAAGCGGCGATCGCCGCCGGCCTCGCCCGGGGGGACGAGGCCGCACTGGCCGCCGCGTACCGGCGGTGGGGTTCGCTCGTGTATTCGCTGGCCCTGCGCGCGCTGCGCGATCCTCAGGACGCGGAGGACACCGCCCAGCAGGTGTTTCTCGCCGCCTGGCGCGGTCGCCACGGGTACGACCAGACCCGGGGCCCGCTGGGCGGGTGGCTGGTGGGGATCACCCGGCACGCGGTCGCCGACTGCCTCGCCGCTCGCGCCCGGCAGACGAGGCTCACCGGCCTGGCGACCGCCCAGCAGCAGGACGCCCTGCGTCACCCCCGGTCGAGCGAGAGCGACGACGCCCTGAACCGGGTGATGCTGCTGGAGACCCTGGGCCGACTGAGCCCGGTCCAGCGACGGCTGCTGGGGCTCGCGGTCTGGGGAGACCTGACGCAGACACAGATCGCCGAGGAGACGGGCCTCCCTCTGGGAACGGTGAAGAGCCACATCCGCCGCGCCCTGCACGCGCTGCGCCGCATCGTCGAGTCGCCTGCGCACCTGCCTGCGGAGTGAGGGCGACAACAGAGGAGTGCATCCGCACGGTGGGCGCCGTCCGTAGTGCCCGTGTTCCCGTAGTCCACTCCTACGAGGTGTCTCTTTCGTGTTTCCCCTTCGTGCGCGTGTCCTGACCCTCTGCACGGCCGCCGCCCTGACGGCCCTGGTGTCCGCCTCCCCCGCCTCCGCGTCGGGGACCGACGCACCGGAGCGGCTCGACATCGGCCGGTACGCCGGCGACTGGTACCAGGTCGCCGCGGTCCCCCAGCTCTTCGAGCTCCAGTGCAAGAAGAACGTACGGGCGCAGTACGCACCGACCGCCCGCGGCACCGTCTCCGTCCGCAACACCTGCACCACCTGGTGGGGTTCCACCAGCGCCATCGGTGGCGAGGCGAAGCCCCTGGATGCCCGCGCCACCGAGTTGAACGTGTCGTTCGTCCCGGCCGCCGGAGGCGGCTACCGTCACACCCGCGACGCCAACTACCGCATCGTGGGCCTCGCATCGGACTACTCCTGGGCCGCCGTCACGGACAGCGACCTGAAGTCCGGCTTCATCCTCTCGCGCACCCCTCGGCTGGACACCGCCGCACGGGACCGCGCGGCGGCCTCCCTCCAGGAGGCCGGGGTGAACCCCTGCACCCTGCTGATCACCCGTCAGGACGGCGGGGAATTGCGGCCGAAGCAGCTCTGCTGAACCCGCATGGCACCGAACGAGTCGTGCGCTCCCGCCACCGGCCCGGTGGCGGGACGGGCCGACGAGTACCCACTTGCCGGGCTTCAGTCGCTGCGGCCCCTCTCCTGTTCCAGCAGGATGCCGAGGTGTGCAGCCTGTCCGGGCCCCGCACCGCCTGGGTCATCCGGGCGGTGCGCTCGAACCGGTCGCGGTGGCGATGCAGGAGGCCGGTATCCGCCGGTGAACGGGCAGGGGCCATGACCCAGTCGTAGCCGTCGACGAAGCAGCGGGGGAGCCAGTCGGTGACGGCACCGGGCTCCCAGCCGCGCTACAAGGCGAAGTTGCCGGAATCGCCAGGCGGGGAATGTGGTGGGTCCAGCACGTCGTGCGGACCTGCTCCAATCATCGGAACAGGCAATCGGCCTCGGTCCCCTCCGGTGCGAGGTCGGTACACCACTCCGGCAGCGCCCCTGCCAGCAAGGCCAGCGCATCGGAGAAGTTCCTGGTTGAGGTCTCCCGCGCCGGCGCACCCCGTTTATGCAAAGGATCACGGCTACGGCGTCCTCATCGAGGCTGAGCGAGTCGATCTCCTGGCACGAAACCGGGTTTTCAGCGTTGCTTCGAGGGTGGGCAACAGGTGCGGGAGCTCGCACCGGACGACCGGCCAGGTTCCTGCCGCACGAAGGCGCACGACAGGACCGCACCTGACGGCGGTGCGGTCCTGAGATCGCCTTCCTCTACTTGCGGACGAGGACAGGACTCTGGCCTGATACGTCGACCCGGTACTCCGCGATCATGCGGGTGAGCTGCTCAGTGAGGTCTTCGCCGATGCCGTGCCCTGATGCGGCGGTGGCGGGCATGTCCGCTGGAGTGTCGGGGAGTTCAACCTCGGCGACGGACTGCTCGGGCTGGCCGAGCAGGGCCTGCCTGCCGGTGTCAGGTGCTGCCGGGATCCCGGCAGAGGTGATGGTGCCGTCCTTGTCGTACAGCACGAAAGCGCGCATTGTTTCCCCCCGGATCAGACGTTCTGGGCAACGAAGATGCCGTAGTTCGCCGTCGTCGAGCCGACGTTCCTGACGACGACGTTGATGGTGCGCACCCCCGAGGCGCTGACCCACTCACCGACGCGGGTGACTTCCAGGCGGCGCTCCGTGCCGGGCAGTGCCAGCGGGTGGGCGACGAACCAGCGGACCTGCCCGTAATTCTGGTCCGCCTGGGTCCAGGAGTGCTCCTGCCCAGGGGCGAGCCCGATGCCGGTGGCCCAGAGGCCGGTGTCCAGTTTCGCAATGGCCATGAGGTGCCTCTTCCCTTGCGACGCCGCGGACTTTCACGGCTTGGGGGCACCGTCCCGCCGACAGGGGTCACGGTCAACGCCCCCTACGTCATGCCGTACGCCGAACAACCGACGCGCGGACGCGCCTTGGGCGGAGTCCAACGCCGCCATGGGCTCCGCCACCCGGCTACCGGCCGGCCTCCCGTCCCCGGAGTTCAGCGGGTGACGGAGTAGCCGTCGCGATGGTCGTGTCCGTAGGTGGTGGTGGCGCTGACGATCTGACCGGCCAGACCGAGCAGCAGGATCAGCACGAGGAGGACCTTGGCGCCGGTGTCGAGGATCAATGGCCGCGTTCCGGACGGGGTCGTTCCCTCGGCAGGATGGGAGGAGGGAGCGGAAGCGGAGACGGGCAGAGCGGCCTCCCCGAACAGCCGCTTGGGGTAGGCCGGGGTGAGCAGGTACGCGTACGCGTTCAGCCGTAGGTTGTACCGGGCGACAGCCGCCGTCGCACCGTACAGCGGTGCGGGCTGCCGGCCCAGGACGAGAGTGACGAGCCAGAACATCCAGCTGACCGCGGCCCAGCCGCTCTGCAGGAGGCCGGCGATGATCGCCGCGGGGATCAGCAGGAAGAGCCGGAAGAGCACCGCGAGACGGTTGAGCGCAGTGGGCCGCACTTCGATCTGCACCGGGTAGCGGGGGGCTGCGAGTGAGAAGGGCGGGTAGCTGTCCACCAGGAGCGCGGCACTCGCGTGGACGCGCGTCGTGTAGGCGAGCACAGAACTCAGGAACTGGAAGATGCCCTCGGGCAGCCGCCCCGTGAACAGGGCCGCGAACCAGCCCACGATCGTGACGAAGAAGGCCGCGATGCCCAGCGCCCAGACCACGATGAACTGAGGGATCAGCAGCAGCCAGCGCAACAACACGGTCCAGCGCCGCTGGGGTGCGGGAGCAGGTACGTCCAGAACCGGCAGCCACTCGCCACCACTCCCGGGGACGGCTGCGGATGGGTGCCTGTGGTCTGTCGTCATGAGTACTCCCTCACGAGGTACGGCCGACACAGCCATGCTGCTCTCTTTCCCTACCGTCCGCACGGCCGGAGAACACCGGGGGAAGCCGCGGGAAGCGAGCGTCCAATGAGCGATGCGGTACTGGCGTCTGTTCCCCTACGGCGTGAGAAGGAGCTCCGCGTGGGGGATGCACGCAGCCTCGGGTTCAGCGTCAATCCGGCTAGGAATCGTCATGAACGAACTCTTGGCGACAAGCCGCCCGAACCAGGGTGGGTTGATGCTGAGATGCCCCATGGAACCGTCCAGGAACAGTACGCACTCCCGAAAGATCAGCGTGACGGAGGAACCGTTTCGCGCGCTGCTGGAGGCAGCACCCGACGCCATGGTGATCGTCGACGACGACGGCGTGATCCGGCTGATCAACGCCCAGACCGAGACACTCTTCGGCTACCCCCGGAGCGAACTCCTGGGCCGCCCGGTGGAGATCCTGGTCCCCCATCGGTTCCGCGACCAGCATCCGGGCCACCGGTTGGGCTACTCCGCGAACCAGCAGGTCCGCCCGATGGGCGCCAACCTGGAGCTGTACGGACTGCGCAAGGACGGGGCCGAGTTCCCCGTCGAGATCAGCCTCAGCCCCCTGCAGACGCCCGACGGACTGCTGATCTCCGCCGCCGTACGCGACGTCAGCGAACGCAAGGCCGCCGAAGCACGCTTCCGAGCCCTGCTGGAAGCCGCCCCGGACGCCATCGTCATCGTGGACGACTGCGGCACCATCCAACTCGTGAACGCCCAGACCGAAGCCCTGTTCGGCTACCGGCGCGAAGAACTCCTCGGGCACCAGGTGGAAATCCTGGTCCCGCAGCGCTTCCATCACCACCACCCCTCACACCGCCACGGCTACGTCGACAACCGCCGCGTCCGCCCCATGGGCGCCGGCCTGGACCTGTACGGGCTCCGCAAGGACGGGGCGGAGTTCCCCGTCGAGATCAGCCTCAGCCCCCTGGAGACCCCGGACGGCACCCTCGTGTCCGCCGCCATCCGCGACGTCAGCGAACGCAAGGCCGCCGAGGCCCAACTCGCCGAACTCTACGAACAGCAGCGCCACGTCGCCCTCACGCTGCAACGCAGCCTGATGGGCTCCCCCGCCCCACTGCCCGGCATGGACGCCTCCCACCGCTACTTCCCCGCCCGGCAGGGCCCCGGAGTGGGCGGGGACTGGTTCGACCTCATCGCGCTGGGCGGAGGGAGAGTGGGCGTCCTGATCGGCGACGTCATGGGCCGCGGGCTGGAGGCCGCCGCCGTGATGGGCCAGCTGCGCTCGGCCTCGCACGCACTGGCCAAGACCGGCATGCCGCCCTGGCAGCTCATGCGGGCCCTGGACGCGGTCGTCAGCGAACTCCCCGACCAGCTCGTCACCTGCTGCTACCTCATCCTGGACCCCGACGACAGCGCCCTGACGGTCTGCTCCGCCGGCCACCTGCCTGTACTGCTGGTGGACCCCACCGGCCAGGTACGCAGGCTCCCCGTGCCCGTCAGCGTACCGCTGGGTGTCGGCGAGGTTCCCCACCAGGAGACCCGGCTCACCGTCCCCCCGACCTCGGTCCTGGCCCTCTACACCGACGGCCTGGTGGAGACCCCCACCAGCGACATCGAGGAACAGATCGACGCCCTCGCCATCGCCCTGGAGAAGGCCACGGCCGACACACCCTGCCTGGAGGCTTCCGCCGACGCAGTCCTCGCCGCCCTGCTGCCCGACGCGCAGGACTACGCCGACGACGTCACCCTGCTGCTCGCCCGCATCCCCCCGGCACCCGTGACCGCCGTCTCCGCGCTCCTGCCCGCCCAGCCGGTCAGCGTGGGCGCCGGACGGCGCTTCCTGCGCCGCACCCTGGAGGACTGGGACTGCGGCAACCTCACCGACACCGCCTGCCTCCTGACCTCCGAACTGCTGACCAACTCCGTACGCCACGCCTGCGATCCGCTGCGCCTGCGGCTGCGCCGCACCAGAGACGAACTCCACATCGAGGTCTGTGACGGGAGCCCGGTGCTGCCGCACGCCAGAGCCGCAGCTCCAGACGAGGAGTCGGGCCGCGGACTGGCACTGCTCGACCAACTCGCCGCCACCTGGGGAACCCTGCCCACCCAGGAAGGCAAAGCCGTGTGGTTCTCCCTCCCCCTGCCGGGCCCCGCCCAACTCCAGGAGGAACCCGCAGCAGAGGTCCGTACAACGGACAGAAACGGATGGGCCTGATCGCTCCGGCGGCGTGGCATCGTTGGCCTCCCGCGCCTCCCCCATGCCCTCCCTCGCGGAGCAACTCCGAGGCCCGGCCGGTGCCGTCCGGCTCGCCGAGTGGACCAATCGGCCCAGTGCACCCGGACCAGTGAGCGACTCTGTCGGGAATCGTGAGGTTCCACGGTCACTTGCCTTGGCACCAACCAGAGGGGTCTGGGCAGCCCGCGGGCTTCGAGGTACTGCTGGAACGCTGTGGGTCGCCCGGGACGGTGGGTGGAAGTGGCGGGTTCTTGTTGGGCGAGGCGCTCCATGTTGACGGCGATGGCGGTCAGGACGTGCTGGACGTGAGTCCTGGCCAAGCCGCGGTAGCGGCAGCGCCGCGTCTGATGGTTGTTGACGAACTCGTTCACCGTTCCTTCGACGCCGGAGCGGGAGGCGTAGAGGCGCCGCCGCTGGTGGTCGTGCGGGTCAGCACGATGACTTGTCAGGAGTTCACGGAGGTGGCGCGGGAGGAAGTGCACAGTGCGTACGGAGCGACCGGGCACACATGAAAGGCGGTGATGACAGGGGTTGCACTGCGTGCCGTGGAAGCGGACGACCGTGCAGGGGGCCATGGACGGTGGTTCCAGCCAGGTCCGGCTGGTCTGACCTGCGGGGCAGGTGACCTGGCGTTGGTTGAAGTCGATGGTGAAGTCCTCGCGGGCGAAGCCCTTTTCGCGTCTGCTCCTTTGCAGGTTGCCCCGGTTCAGAGGCCCGGCTAGATCAACACGGTGGTCGCGGGCGGCAGCGTCGAGCAGGCGGACAAAGGTGTGGCCACCGTCGACCAGGTGCTGCGCGGGCAGCAGACGGCGACGCCGGAGCCGGGCGTGGATGCCGGGCAGGGCAGTGCTGTCCGCCGCGGACGCCACGGTAGCCACGTCCGTGATCACGTTGATGCTCGTCTCGTCGCAGGTCTCGTGACGTGGGTGAGGTATCCGGTCCAGCGCGTGTCGCCCCGAAGGACCCACCGGGCCTCGGTTTCGTAGGCGACTCGATTCAGATCCTGCCCGGTGCCGGCCCGTCCCGCTGTGTGCGCGGCCGAAACCGCCCGCGGGCATCGACGACGAAGTGCTGCACCATGATCTGCCGCAGCACTTCCAACATCGGTCCCAAGTCCCGGCGGGGGCGACACTCCTGGAAGCATCCGAGTAGGTCACGGGCATCCAGGCCGGTTCGGGTGAGCCGAGCAACGGGGTGACTGGGCTGGCTGCACATTGGCACCGGCCGCCCGTACCGTTCGCCCCACTCGGCCGTCACCAGGCGGTCCAGCACCTGGGGCACGTCGCGGGCCACTTCTTCCACGGCCGCCCGAACCGCCTCAGTGACCGGCTCCCGCCGAGTCAACTCCCATGCTGTGGCCAGGACATGTGCGGAGTCGGTGCGCTGCCGTCCGCGCTCCTTGACCAGCCCAGCCGTCCTCAAACGCTCCAGCATGAGATCCAGCAGGCCATCTGCCCGGTCCCCCTGGGCCAGCCGGTCACGGAAGTCGGACAGCACACCGTGGTGGAAGCCGGGATCGTCAAGTTCCAGGCCCAGGGCGTACTTGAAATCGATCCTGCACCGGACCGCCTCGGCCGCCTGTCAGTCGGACAGCCCGTGCAGGAACGCAGCACACAGACCGTGGCCAGCTGGGCCGGAGGCATGCCCGGCCGGCCATTCTGCGGATACCAGGCCACGAAATCCTCGTCCCGCCACAAGCCATCCAGCCGGTCCCGCACCCATATCGCTGTCGCCCCACCGGGATTGCCCGCCCGAGCCACCCGCGCAGTCAGGGCGGGATCTGGAGACAGGAGCACGGACGGATGGACATCGGGCACCTCACGTACGGCCGTCGACCTGATGAACCACCCCGAGCATGCCCGCCGATCGAGCCACCGCGCCTGAAGTCCTCAAGATTTCCGACAGAGTCGCTCATGGATTGATCGGCAACGGATTCGTCAGGGCTGGTCGCCTGCTGGCCACTGCTCCAGCCGGAACGCGAGGCCCTCGGCCGCCTCGCTGTCCAGCGGGAACGGGGTGCGGCTGATCACCGGACCGGCCACAATCGCAGCTCCGGTGACCGGCTCGAAGCCGTGCTCGGCCATGAGACGGCTCGCGACCGGATTGGGAGTTCCGGCGCCGACGGTGTGCCAGAGGGTCAGGTCTGTGCCGAGCCTGGTCATCGTGACGTTCTCGGACCGCAGCAGGTGGCTGATCTCCTGGAGCAGATCCATCCCGCGAAACTCCGTCGGTATGCGTGTGACGCGGCCGTTCTGGACGAACAGCAGGCCGTTGGCTGCCGTGCGGCCCGGTGCCGTCGGCCGGCCCGCCGGGTGCGGCTCCTGTCCGCTGTCGGCGTCCCCGTCCGAGGGCCTCGCCCTGACCATCAGTCCTGCGGTCAACGCCGCGACCAGCAGGGACCCGGCCTCCAGGTACAGGAGCGGCGGACCGCTTTCCACGTAGGTGAACCAGACTTCATGTCCGGCTCCGGCTCCGGCCAGCAGCGCGAAACTGAGTTTGGCGCCCACGAGCTGGCTCAGCGCGATGAGCCCGGCCCGTCCGCCGGAGTCGTGTGCGGCGATGCCGTCCATGACGGTCGAGTAGAGCACCGTGCCCGCGATGCCGATGCCCAGGCCGAGGCAGATCACGGTGGGGTAGGTGCCTGCGACGGATTCCCCCGTGGCCAGTTGGATGAGCGGACCGACCGCCGCAACGAGCAGACCCGACACCAGCAGGGGGCGCGGCCCGACGCGGGGCAGCAGCCTGGCGGCAATGAGCAAGGAGCCGACGAAGCACGAAGAGGGCAACAGCAGGAAGGTCACGACCGTGGGCACGTGTCCAACGTTGGCGTTCAGGAAGTCCTTGAGGTAGACGATCGCGGCCGACAGGGCCAAGCCGATCATGAACAGGCCGAGCACCGCGCCGAAACTGTCGCGGCCCTTGGTCGGGTAGCTCGGCAGGATCGCGCTCCGGACCTTCGACTGCCGCCGGGCGAAGGCCGCGATCAGGAGGATGCCGGCCACGAGAGACAGGGAGGGGAGGGGAGCTCCCCATCCGACGGCCACGGTCTCCGCGAGGCCGAAGACAAGGACAGCGACACCGAGCGTGCTCAACCATGCGCCGGGGGCGTCGAAACCGGCGGAGGTGCGTCGGCCGGACAGGTCGCGGACCAGGGTCACGGTACCGAGAAGGGCGATGAGAGCCAGCCCGACCGTGACGTACAGAGACACGCGCCAGTCGGCCAGCAAAGAGGTGAACGGCACCACCAGAGCGGAACCGCCGACGCCGATCACGGCATAGATCCCAATGGCCTTCCTGCGCGAACGCGTCCGGGTGAACTGGGCGGCGACCAGACCGAGGGAGGCCGGGATGATCAGCGCTGCGAACGCGCCCTTGAGGACCTGGCTCCAGACAAGTACGGCAGGCACGGGAGACGCTGCCGCCGCCGCAGTACTCAGCGCGAAACCGCTCAGGCCGATCAGCAGCACCGGTTTGCGGCCGAGGTGGTCCGCCAAGTGCCCGCCGACCAGCAGCAGCGCACCGAAGGCGAGAGCATTGCCGACGTACATCCACTGCGCGGAACGCAAGCCAAGTTCCACGTCAGCGCTGTACAGCATGCCGGGCAGTGTCGTCGACACGTCGAGCAGCACTGCCAGTTGCGCAAGGAGGCCCATGCCGAGGCCCCACCGGCGCCTGCTGTGAGGCCCCCCGTCATCGCCCGCCGGCCCCGAGGGTGCACGTACGGGTGCGGGTGCGGGGCGGGCGTCGGGCAGCGAGGTCGCCGGTGATCCGAATCCCGCCACGGGCCGGGCATTCACCCGGGCCGTCGGATCATGCGGAGCCGGCGCCGCAGCCGGCGGCAGGGGGTACGAGGTCGGCTGGGGCCGCGCGGCCGAGGAGTCCGCGTGGGCCCGGGGGTCCAGCCGTACGCCCCGCGGCTGCGGGGTGAAGTCCAGCACCTCCGCTGCCCGGCGCCCCAGTTGGGCGAGTACGGGCCCGGGCAGCCATTCCTCGGCCCGGTCCGTGGCCGTGGCCTCGATCACCTGTGCGGGCGTGGGCCGCATCGCCGGGTCCTTGTTCAGACACGCCCGCACGAGCGCGAGGAGCGCATCGGGTACGCCGGTGAGGTCCGCCTCCTCTTCGGCGATCCGGAACAGATGCGCGTTCAGTCCGGTGTCCGTGGCGCCGAAGAGAAGGCGTCCCGTGGCGGCGTAGACGAGCACCGCGCCCAGGCAGAAGACGTCACTGGCCGAGGTGAGTTCATGGCCCCGGACCTGCTCCGGAGACATGAAACCGGGGGAACCGATCAGCATGCCGGTACGGGTGAGCAGACTGTCCCCACCGATGCTGTCGAGGGCTCGGGCGATCCCGAAGTCGATGGCCCGGGGACCGTCGACGGTCACCAGCACATTCGACGGCTTCAGGTCGCGGTGGATCAGGCCCGCCTCGTGCACCGTCTGCAGGGCGAGGGCGAGACGGTTGGCCAGGGTCCGGACCGAGTGCTCGGGCAGCGGACCGAATTCCTTGCCGACCACCGTGGTCAGGTCGGGGCCGGGGATGTACTGGGTCGCGACCCAGGGCACGGCCGCCTCGGTGTCCGCGTCCAGCACCGCGGCCGTCCAGTTGCCGCCCACCCGCCTGGCCGCGGCGACCTCGCGAGTGAACCGCTTGCGGAATTCCGGGTGCTGAGCATGGTCGGCCTGCACCACCTTCACCGCAACCGTGCGGCCGAGATCGGACCGGCCCAGATAGACCAGGCCCATTCCGCCCTCGCCGAGGCGGGCTATCAGACGGTAGGGGCCGATGTGTATGGGGTCCTGCTCTGTCAGCTGTTCCACGATGAAGAGATCAGCCCTTCAGACTGAGGCTCAGCTGGTGGCCGAACCATCTGTTGACGGCGTCCACCAGCGGTCCAACCGGCGTCGAGCAGGCACTGCGGTCACGGCGGTTGACGAAGCTGCGGTACGGCACCCCGTCGTACGCGACCACGTTGCCGTCCGCATCCGGCACCGTCAGGCCCCCAGGAAGAGGAGCCTTGCGTCCTGCGGCTTCCTGCGTGCGCAGCCCTGCTTCGTCGGAAGCGTGTCGGCCCGGCCACCCGGGCCGCGGCTCGGCAGCGCGAACCGCTTCGGGCATGGGCGGCCGCCAGGTGCGGATGTGCGCGATCTCGTATGTGGCCATGCGGCAGTCCCCCGTCGAAGCTTGAGGGGATCAAAAATAGAACAACTCCCCTTAGCGCCGAACCGAGTTACCGAAAAGCGAACGAGCGACAGCTGCCAGCCCGCCCCCGCCCCCACCATCGGCAACACTCAGGGCTCGGCTCTTCGAGCAGACCCGGCAGCGCACGCTTGAGGCAGCAGTCAGCAGGTGTCGGAGGTGCGCGCTACAGTCGGTTCATCCGACTGGGGAGGGCTCATGAGGACCGAGTGGAGCTTGACGATCGACTGCGCGTACCCGGGGAAGCTGGCCGCGTTCTGGGCGCTGGCGTTGGGCTACCAGGAGAAGCCCGCGCCCGCAGGGTTCGGGAGCTGGGAGGAGTGGTTCTCGCATCATGAGGTTCCGGAAGACGAGTGGGATGACGGGGCGTACCTTTCAGATCCGGACGGAGTGGGCCCCACCTTGTCCTTCCTGAAGGTCCCGGAGCCGAAGGTGGCGAAGAACCGGCTGCATATCGACGTGCGAGTTGGTGGCGGCCGTGAAACCCCGTGGGAGGTGCGCTGGCCCCGCGTGGTCGAGGCGGTGGAGCGGTTGACCGCTGCGGGCGCGACCGTGGTCCGCGAGGACGAGTTGCAGGGCAGGCCGGATCACGTGGTGATGGCAGACCCGGAAGGTAACGAGTTTTGCCTGGTTTGACGGGGTCGGTCAGACTGGCTTTGTAGCTGATGTGGGGCTCTGGTCCACTTCTTGTGGTGCGGTCACACGCTGTTCTCTCTCGGGTCGTCTGCTGGGATGATCGCCTCAAGCTTCAAGCTGGGGGTGTGCCTGTCATGAGCCAGTGGTCGCCGGAGGTTCTGGAGGCTTCTGGATGGACGGCGGGCAGCCGGGTCGACACGACCGGCTGGCGGTCCAGGTTCGAAGCGGTCGGGATCGTCATGCATGACGCTGCCGAGCAGTTTCTCCAGGAGTTCGGAGGGCTGACCGTGAACATCGGCGGCCCGGGAATCAACCGCGCCCGGGAACCATTCGAGCTGGACCCGGAGCTGGTTTGGGGAGAGGATGACCGGTTCTCCGAGTGGAGCGACTCCTTGGGGAGACGTCTCTTCCCGCTCGGCGAGCTCGATCACGGCAGGTTCTTTCTCGGTATCGATGAGGACAGTGAGATCCTCCTTGTCGAGACCTGGGTCGCCAGCTTCGGGTCCATGCCGCACGCCCTCGAAGCTCTGATCCTCGGCGTGATGCCCCGCAGGATCGATGACGATCACAGACAGTCGGATCAGGCCCGCTGACATGGTCATTTGGCGAGCAGGACGCGCTTGCGGAGGAACTCGAATCCTGCACGACCGAACATCTGGCGCTTGGTGCACCGAGGGTATGGCCTTGCGGGCCCACGCGCGGCAGGCCGCGTGGCACCTCTTACGCTCCGTCATCTGCGTTGCACCTCGATAAGGCCGTAGCCTCGTCTCCTCTGAACGGCCCCGGCGGTCGCCGTTCCCCTGCCGCCCGCCCGCCCGGGCGGCTACCGTGGGGGCATGGCCCGGGAAATCCGCATTGAGATCAGCGACGAGGCGTACGAGCAGCTTGAGCGTGCCGCCGCACGCAAACGCGTCCCCGCAGAGGCGTACGCCGGCCAGGTCCTGGACGCCGATCTTGCCCGGGAACGCTTCCATGAGGGCGCCCGTCTCTTCCTGGCCGAGCACGCGGAAGGCCTCGCGGAGCGCTTCGGCCGCCCCTCTGCCCGCAACGCCGACGCCGCCTGACACCCGGTGAGCATGTTCCTGCAGATCGACGTGCCCTGGCTGCTGCGCATCGCCCATGCGGAGCTCCCGGGCGATCCCGAAGTCGTCGACTGGGGTCCACTGGAGGCCGCCCGGTCCAGGCACTGCTACCAAGTGATGGACACCCCGGTGTACGACCAGCCGCACCACCGTGCTGCCGCACTGCTCCAGACCTTGATCCGGCTGCCCGCCCTGGAACACTCCAACGAGATCTTCGCGGCCGCGGTGGCCGCTGCGTATCTGCACGCCTCAGGGCTTCGGGTGTCCGTGAGCACGAAGGAAGTCGGCGACCTCCTGGAACAGGTGGCGGCCGGACAACTCGACTTCCGCCAGACCGCGGCAGTGATGCTGGAATGGACCCTCTGATCGACGGCTGGCACGCCGTCGAGCGGGTCCCGCATACGTGCCCGCAGGGGCCACGGGGCCACGGGCGTCATATCACGCGCGGATGTACGGTCCCGAGACCGTGACACGTCGCACCAGTGGAACGTGGCCACTGGCGGATCACTTCACAGGGTGCGCGTCCAGCCACCGGGAGAGGGTGTGCGCAGATCCGAGAACATCCGGCCGGTTGGTGAACTTGTCCGACCCGGCTTTCATCCCTCGTTCCATGGTGTCGATCAGCGCGTACGCCTCCGACCAGAACGCGGGCCCCGTCCCCTGATGACCGTTCATGGCCGTGCGGAGCTCGCGTGCGGGCTTCATAACCGCGGTCATCTTGTCCCAGCACTCCCCCACAGCCTTGGGACACCCGTCCGTCGAGTCGAACTGCGTCACCGCATCCTGATACGCCGTCGTTGCCGCGGCCAGGTCTACGACCTTCTGCTGCGTCGTCGGCTTCGGATCTGCCTCGGCCGGTGTCCCGCTGCACCCGCTCACCGTCACGACGGCAGCGGCCCCCAGCAACACGCCGGCGAACCCCTGTCCCCACTGATGCTTCCCCATAACGGGCGATCATGCCACGCACCGGTCCTGGGTGTTCTACCTGCCCGGATGGAAAGTTGAGCGCTCTTCGCGACGCAGGGCGGCATCGCACCCGCGCTTGAACACCTCCTCTGAAGTGAGTAGTCCTATCGCAGGGCCCGCACATGTCACTTCTGGGGCGCTGGAACTCCCGTCGGTGCCTTCGGGGGCCACACGCTCGCCGCCACCGGCCAGAGCAGGCTGTAAATGAGCACCTTGCTCAGCGGGTTGAGCCAGATCAACAGGGGCGCGCCTCGGTCCAGCCCGCCCACCAACAGCACCAGGCCGAACAGCAGCCCGGCACTGATCGCGTATGCCAGCAGGAAGGTCAGCCAGGACCTCCAGGCGTCGACGACCGCCGCACGCCCGTAGAGCCGGGGCCGCTCCGGCAGGGCCGCACCCTGGTACCGGTGCGCGAACTTTGCGTCCGCCCAGCGCACGGTGCGGTGTCCGTACACGATGGTCAGCCCGAGGTACGCGGCGGACAGCCCGTGCCAGATTGTGGGTTCGGCACCCGCCCGGACGCTGAGCACGGTCGTCACGAGCAAAACGACGTCGATCAGCGGCACGCACAGCAGCAGCGCCGCGCCGAGCGCACGCTGCCCCAGGGCGTAGCGTGCGGCAAGCCCGGCCCCGAGCAGCACCCAGAAGAGCACGTCGCAGGCGATGATGACGTAGAGGATAGCTCCGCCCTTTCCTTGCCTGACCTCTTCTTGCGGTTCTCAATTATTGAACCGTGGGCACCCGGGCCGGGCTCTCCGCCCGGAGGGTGGTCGTCTGCGGGACGGGTCATCCTTTCGATGTACCGCCCAACGCGGTGCGTCCGTCTTCCACATCAACGCTCCCATCGGCATCATCGCCCTGGTCTACAGCGCCATCGTCATGCCCCAGAGCAAGAACACGGCAGCTGCGCAAGAGAAGTTCGACCTGCCCGGCGTCATGCTCTTGGCCGTCGGCCTGCTCGCCATGGTGTTCGGTGTCGTCAAGGGCGAGACGTGGGGATGGACGTCGGGCGGCACCCTGGGGGCCATCGGGGCCGAGGTCGCGGTGCTGCTGCTGTTCGGCTGGTACGAGACGCGGGTGGCACACCCGCTCCTCCCGATGCCTGTTCCGTGACCCGGCCCTGTCCATCGGCACCGTGATCACCGCGCTGAGCTTCTTCATCCTGCTCGGCATGGTCTTCTTCGTCATGCTCTGCCTGCAGAGCGTCCGTGGATTCACCCCGGTCCAAGCGGGCGTGCGACCCCTGCCCCTCAGCCTCGCCTCCGTCGTCACCTCTCCCCTGGGCGCCGTGCTCACCCAGAAGTACAGCCCGCGCCTGACCATGCCGCTCGGCATGGTTCTGCAGGCCGCCGCCTGCTTCGCGATGCTCGGCTGGAGCGCCGACTCCTCGCACTCCGCCCTGTGGCCGCCCTTCATCACACTCGCCCTTCATCGCACTCGGCCTGGGCGTCGGCATGGTCATGGCCTCCTCCTCCGACGCCAGCGTCGGCAATGCCCCGGTCGAGGACGGCGGCGTCGCAGGCGGCCTGCAAGCCACATCCCTGCAGATCGGCGGTGCACTGGGTACCTCCGTGCTGATGTCGCTCATCAGCAGCCGCGTCGGCTCAACACTCACCGGCGAACTCACCTCGGCCGACGTGCCCGCCGCCGCGGCCCAGGGATTCGGCGAGGCCCAGGACACTGTCACCATGGGCGTGGCCCCTGTTTCGGCTCAGATGCCCGATCAGCTGAAGGACGCGGTCGTCGAGGGAAGCCACCAGGCGTTCATGAACGGCGTGCACACCGCGGCACTGATTTCCGCCGTGCTGGCCGTCTTCGGCGCGCTCCTTGCGGTCGCCGGTGTCCGGCGCGCCCCTGAAGCAGCCCGTCACTAAGGGCGGACGGGCCTGCCCGGCCGAGTCGAACCGTGGGGACGGCGTCATCACGGCTTGACTCGGCCGGGCCTTTGCCTTGTCGACAGACGTCTTTCAGGCGTGCCCGACTTCTTCTTCGCCCAACGTGGCACCTACCTCCGCCGCCTTCTGGCGCAGCCAGATGTGTGCCGCATCCTGGTCGTGCAGCGGGTGCCACCACATCGTCTCCCGTACTGGGACAGCCTCGAACGGGCACGGCAGCATGCGCACCGCGGCGAACTGGGTGATGCGCTGGGCGAGCCGCTCTTGGATCATCGCGATGCGGCGGGTTCCCTCGACCATGCGCGGAAGCAGCTGGAACGACTGCACAGAGACTTCAACGCGCGGGCTGATACCGAGCATGCTCAGCTGCCGGGTGGCGGGGGCGTCGTACGGGCGCTGGTAGACGACCCAGGGGAGATGCGCCAAGTCCTCAAGGGAAAGGGCGTCACCGAGGTCGGCATGGTCGTCGGCGACGATGCAGACCCATCGGTCCTCGTAGAGGTTGATCGTGGGAAAGCCCTCGATGATGCCGTGCGGCATGAGCAGCCCATCGACGGTGGACAGCATGGTCGCAGGATTTTCGACCATCGCAGGTGAAGTCTGCTGGAAGGTCAGCCGGATGCCCGGGGCCTCCTGATGCAGCCGGCGTGAGAGCTCCGCTCCGAAGATGAACGCCCCGTAGTCGGATGTGAGCAGCGTGAACTCCCGGTTCGCCGCTGCCGGGTCGAAGTCGGCCTGGGCAGAGAAGAGTCGGTCCAGCAGGTCGCACGCGGACGCGCTGCGCTCCCTCAAGGCCAGGCCCAGCGGCGTGAGCTCGTACGCGCCACGACTGCGCATCAGCAGGTCGTCGTCGAAGTGCCGTCGCAACCGGCTCAGGGCCGCGCTCATCGCGGGCTGGCTGAGCCCGATGCGTTCTCCCGCCCTGGTGACGTTGCGCTCTTCCAACAGTGCGCGCAGGGCAATGACCAGATTCAGGTCGAGGCGGGGCGGGTTCATCACATACTCCTCGGCAGGTCCACTATCCATGTGGTGGATTTAGCCCATAACAAAGATTGATTTCCGTGATTCGGCGTCGACGGCCAGAGTAGACGCATCACAGCAGGAGGAAATCTCATGGCAACACTGGCGCAACCTGCAGGTTCATTCGGGCTCGGCACCTTCTCCGTCGGCGACGGCCCCCAGTTCCCTGGACTGCACATCGCCGAAAACGTCCTTGATCTGCGACGCGCTATGGACGCGGCCCCCGCTACCGTGCGCGACATCGCCGAAGGATGGGAGAACTACCTCCCCGCCCTGCGCGCCCTGGCCAGTGACACCACGCAGGACTGGCAGCCGCTGGCCGGCCTCCACGTGCACGCGCCGCTCGCCCCGCGCCAGATCTTCCACTCCGGGGCGAACTACCGGCAGCACGTGATCGACCTGGAGGTCGCGCACCGCTCGCCCGACGACCCGCGCACCGTGGAGGAGGCGCGTGCAGAGACCGCCGAGCTCATGGACCGGCGCGCACGGGAGGACCTGCCGTACGTCTTCATCGGTCTGCCGAGCGCGGTCACCGGGCCCTACGACGACGTGGTGCTGCCCGCCTGGGCCGAACAGCCCGACTGGGAGCTGGAGTTGGCGGTCGTCATCGGCAGGCCTGCCTATCAGGTCTCGCAGGAGGACGCGCTCGATCACGTCGCCGGGTACACGATCGCCAACGACCTCACCGACCGTGCGACCGTCTTCCGCCGCGACATGAAGGCGATCGGCACGGACTGGCTGCGATCCAAGAACGCCCCCGGCTTCACGCCGCTCGGCCCCTGGCTCGTGCCCGCCGAGTTCATTGCCGACCCTGGGGACCTGCGGGTCACCCTGAAGCTCAACGGCGAGACCATGCAGGACGAGTCGACCAAGGACATGCTCTTCGGAATCGCCCGTCTCATCTCCTACATCTCACAGACCGCCCAGCTCCTGCCCGGCGACCTGGTGCTGACGGGCTCGCCCGCGGGCAACGGCATGCACTGGGGCCGGCTGCTGCGCGACGGTGACGTGATGGACGGCTCGATCACCGGTCTCGGCGTCCAGCGCACCCGATGCGTGGCGGAGGCAACGTCGTGACGGTCGATCGCACCGACCCCGAAGGCGAGATCGCCCAGGCCGCCAAGGCGTACTCGAACTGGGGGCGTTGGGGCGATGACGACCGGATCGGCACGCTGAACTTCCTGGACGAGACCAAGCGCCGCGAGGGCGCCGCCCTCGTCCGGCGCGGGTCCAGCTTCTCCCTGTCCCAGCGCTTCGACATGGACGGCCCGCAGAAGGGCTGGCGGCGCCGCACCAACCCCGTCCACACCATGCTCGACACCGGCACCGACGCCGCCCTCGGCAACCAGGGGTTCCCGCACGGCATCGGCGGCGCCGACGACGTGATCGCGATGCCGCTGCAGTGCTCCACGCAGTGGGACGGGCTCGGCCACATCTTCGACCACGGCAAGGCGTGGAACGGCCGCCCGGCCGAGCAGGTCGTCACCTCCGACGGCGACCTGGTCACGGGCATCGAGCACATGGCACCGTACGTCGCCGGGCGCGGCGTCCTCCTCGACGTCGGCCACGTGGTGGGCGAGGACGGCGAGTTGCCGGACGGTTTCTCGATCACCGAGGAGCATCTGAGCGCGACCGCCGAGGCGCACGGCGTGAGCGTCGGCCGCGGCGACATCGTGCTGGTGCGCACCGGTCAGCTCGCGCGGGCCCGGCGCGAGGGTTGGGGCGAGTACGCGGGCGGCCCGGCACCCGGTCTCTCGTTCACCACGGCGGGCTGGCTGCACCGTACCGAGATCGCGGCGATCGCCACCGACACCTGGGGCTTCGAGGTCCGCCCGAACGAGTTCGAGCACGCCTTCCAGCCGCTGCACCAGGTCGCCATCCCCAACATGGGCCTGCTCATCGGCGAAATGTGGGACCTGGACGCGCTGGCCGCCGACTGCGCGGCCGACGGCCGGTTCGACTTCTGGCTGACCGCCGCTCCGCTGCCGATCACCGGCGCCGTCGGCTCGCCCGTCAACCCGATCGCCGTCAAGTAGTCCTCGACCTCCCTGAGGGACAAAGGAGTTCCCCCATGAGCACACCCCGCACGGTTCTCGTCATCGGCGGTGGCGCGGCCGGCAACGCCGCGACGATTCTGCTGCGCCGCGCCGGGTTCGCGGTCGACCTGATCGAGGCCAAGGACGACTGGAACGCCACCGCGGGCTCCGGCATCACCCTCCAGGGCAACGCCCTGCGCGTACTGCGCGAACTCGGCGTGTGGGAACAGGTGGAGAAGTCCGGCTACGGCTTCGGCGCGGTTGGCATCACCGCCCCCGACGGCACCGTCCTGCACGTCGCCGAGGATCTGCGCACCGGCGGCGACGACCTGCCCGCCACCATCGGCATGCAGCGCCCGCAGTTGCAGCGCATCCTGATCGATGCGGTCCGGGCGAGCGGCGCGACCGTACGCCTCGGTGTCCGGGCCACGTCCCTGGCGCAGTCCGGCGACGGGACCGGCGTCACCGTCGCCTTCGACGACGGCAGCGAGGACCGCTACGACCTGGTGATCGCCGCCGACGGGCTGGGCTCCACGACCCGCGCCGCCATCGGCATCACAGACAAGCCCGAGCCCACCGGCATGGCCATCTGGCGCGTCGCCGCGCCGCGGCCGGCCGACGTGACCCGCACCGACCTCGCCTACGGCGGCCCGGCCTACATCGCCGGCTACTGCCCGACCAGCGAGAGCACACTGTACGCGTACGTCGTCGAGGCCAACCGTGACCGAGCCGGCCTCCCGGCGGCCTCGTACGCCGACGAGATGCGCGCCCTGGCACGGCACTACGGCGGTCACTGGCCGGAGATCACCGAGACCATCACCGACCCGGCCCAGGTCAACTACACGTGGTTCGACCGCATGTTGGTCGAGGGCTCCTGGCATCGCGGCCGGGTCGTCCTCGTCGGCGACGCCGCGCACTGCTGCCCGCCCACCCTCGCCCAGGGCGCGGCCATGTCGATGGAGGACGCCTGGGTGCTCACCCAGATGCTTGCGGCCACCGACACCTGGGACGACGCGCTCCTCCAGGCCTACTACGAACGACGGATCCACCGCGTACGGTCCGTCGTCGAAGCCTCCGTCCAGATCGGCCAGTGGCAAATCGACGGCGTCCGCGACGCCGACGTGCCAGGCCTCATGGGACGCACCATGACCATGCTGCGGGAGCGGCCGTGACGACACCGCCCACCGTCGACGTGCACGCCCACGTCCTGCTGCCCGAGATAGAGGCGCTGGTGGACGGCCTGCCGGGCCTTGCCGATGCGAAGGCCCTGGACGCCCGCCGCAACGGCCCCGCCGCCCTGAAGGTCAACGGCCCGATGATCGGCGAACGCATCCCCCGCCTCACCGATTCGTCCGCGCGTCTCGCCGCGATGGACACCCAGGGCGTGGACGTCCAACTCGTCAGCCCCTCCCCCTCGCACTATCACTACTGGGCCGACGAGCAGACGGCCGAGAAGGTGTACCGGCTCGCCAACGAGGCAACCGCCGCGCACTGTGCGGCCACCCCCGAACGACTCCGCGGCCTCGGCCTCGTACCGCTCCAGCATCCTGAACAGCTGAGGCGTGCTCTCGATCACGCCCTGGCACAGGGTCTCGCAGGGGTCGAGATCTCCAGCCACGCCCCCGGGCGCGAACTGTCCGACCCGGCCTACGAACCGTTCTGGGCCGGGGCCGAAGAGACGGGCGCGATCGTCTTCCTGCACCCCTTCGGCTGCACCCTCGATGAGCGGCTCGACCAGTGGTATCTGTCCAACTCGGTGGGCCAGCCCACCGAGAACGCCGTCGCGCTCTCCCACCTGATCTTCTCGGGTGTCCTGGACCGCCACCCCGGTCTGAAGATCATCGCGGCGCATGGCGGCGGCTATCTGCCCACGCACATCGGCCGTGCCGACCACGCCTGGCGGGCCCGATCCGACTCCGGGTCCGGCTGTGCCCACCTGCCCAGCAGCTACCTCAGGCGCCTGTACTTCGACTCACTGGTCCACGACCCGTACGTACTGCGGGAGCTGGTGCGCGTCGCGGGCGCCGATCGTGTGCTGCTGGGTTCCGACTTCCCCTTCGACATGGGCACCGAAGACCCGGTCGCCGCCCTGCGCGCAGCACGGCTCAGCGACGTCGACTTCCACGCCGTACGGGGCGGCAACGCGACCGCCCTCCTGAGGAAGGACTGATCACCATGAGCGGACGTCTGCTCACCCACCTGCGGCACGTCGACCTCGCCGTGCCCGACTACGACAGGCAGCTCGACTTCTACTCCGGCGTCTGGGGCCTCACCAAGGTCGCCGAGGACTCCGGCATCTCCTTCCTCGCCGCCGAAGGCTCCCCCGAGCAGTACGTCGTACGGCTGCGTCAGGCCGAGGAGAAGCGCCTCGACCTCGTCTCGTACGGGGCGGCCTCACCGCAGGACGTCGACACGCTCGCCGAGCAACTCCTTTCTGGTGGTGTTCAGTTGATCTCACAGCCCGGGAAGGTCGACACCCCGGGCAGCGGATACGGCTTCCGCTTCTTCGACGTCGACGGGCGCACCATCGAGGTCTCCGCCGACGTCGAGGTCAGGCAGCACCGCAAGATCGAGGAGAAGGAGGCCATCCCGGTCAAGCTCTCCCACGTCGTCCTCAACTCCCCGGACCTGAACCGGACTCGGCAGTGGTACGAGCGCCACCTCGGCTTCGCCCTCTCGGACACACTCTCCTCCCCGCACATGGGCGAGGTCATGCACTTCATGCGGATCTCCAACCAGCACCACTCCATGGCCATCGCGCAGGGCCCGCACACCGCCCTGCACCACGTCTCCTTCGAGATGCGCGGCCTCGACGAGTACATGCGCGGCTCCGGCCGGGTGATGCGGGCGGGCTTCAAGAAGGTCTGGGGGCCGGGGCGGCACATGGCGGGCGACAACACCTTCACCTACTTCCTCGACCCGCACGGCAACACCGTCGAGTACACCACCGAACTGGAGCTGCTGGACGAGGACACCTGGCACCCGCACGTCTACGACTTCTCCCAGCCCGAGGTCACCGACCAGTGGGGCACGGCGAACGCGATGAACGAAATCGTCGCCAAGGAGTCCTTCAACGACGTCGACCACGGCGTGTTCATCGCCCCGCCGGTCTGACCCCGCCCCAAGTTCCGGGGGCGCGGCGGCCCTGTCCATGCCCTGACCCACCTCCGCGCCCCCGGCCCCTCCTCGCGCCAGGAGTCCTCATGCGATTCGCCACTTACGTACACCATCACCGCACCCGCGTCGCCGTCGTCGAGGCGGACGGCACCCTCTACCCGCTGCCCGGAATCGCTTCTGTCACCGAACTGATCCGCTCCGGCGGCGGCCTGTCGGCCCTTCTCGACGCGGGCGCCGCCGCGCTCGACGTACCGCCGGGGCCGCACGTCTCCCAGGTGCGGCTGCTGCCCCCGCTCCAACCTTCCTCCATACGGGACTTCGTCACCTTCGAGGAACACGTCGAAGGCGTACGCAAGGCCGTGGACGGTGTCGCCGGAGTGCCCGAGCAGTGGTACGCGGCGCCCACCTTCTACTTCACCAACCCGCACGCCGTGTTCGGCGCGCACGACGACATCCCGATGCCCCCTGGTTCGACCGCTCTCGACCACGAACTCGAAGTCGCCGCCGTCATCGGCCGCGAGGGCAGCGACCTCACGCCCGAGCAGGCCCGCGACCACATCATCGGCTACACCGTCTTCAACGACTGGTCCGCCCGCGACCTCCAGTCCGCCGAGATGAAAGTGGGCCTCGGCCCCTGCAAGGGCAAGGACACCGCATCCACGCTCGGCCCCTACCTCGTCACAACCGACGAACTGGAGCCTTACCGCGACTCAGACGGCTTCCTGCGCCTCGCGCTGACCGCCGAGGTCAACGGCCAGGTCGTCGGCAAGGACCTGCTCTCCAACATGAGCTGGACCTTCGAGGAGATGGTCGCTTACGCATCACGCGGCACGCCCGTCGTCCCCGGCGACGTCCTGGGTTCCGGCACCTGCGGCAACGGCGGCTGCCTCGCCGAACTGTGGGGCCTGCGCGGCAAACAGACCCCACCGCCGCTGACACCCGGCGACACCGTCACCCTCACCGTCGAAGGCATCGGCACGGTCTCCAACACCGTGGTCACCGGCGCCGCCCCGGTCGTCCTGCCCACCGGCCGGCGCCGCTCCCGGGAACGGCCGTGAGCGATCTGCTCCCCAAGCGGCTTCTCGGCAAGGTCGTGGTCGTCACCGGCGCGGCCCGCGGTCAGGGCGCCGCCGAAGCCGAGGCCCTCACTCAGGAGGGCGCCCGCGTCATCGCCACCGACGTCACGAAGGCCGCGGGCGTCCGCCCCCCTCGACGTCACCGACGAGTCGCAGTGGGCCCGACTCGCCGCCGAGCTGGGGGAGTCGTACGGACAGATCCACGGCCTGGTCAACAACGCGGGCATCACCTGGCGCGCCCGCCTCGACGAGATACGCGCCGACGACTTCGCCCGCGTGCACGCCGTGAACGTCACAGGTCGGGCCGCCCGGCCCGACGGCTCACCGGCTTACGTGATCCTGGACAACCTGTCCGCGCACAAGGGCGCCAAGATCCGCGCCTGGGCCCACAAGAACAACGTCAAGCCGTGTTTCACCCCGACCTACGCGTCGTGGGCGAACCCCATCGAGGCGTACTTCGGGCCGCTGCGGCAGTTCACCCTGGCGAACTCCCACCACCCCAACCACACCGTCCAGACGTGGGCGTTGCACCGGTATCTGCGCTGGCGCAACACCCACACCCGGCATCCGGATCTTCTGGCCGCACAGCGCCGTGGACGCGCCCGGGTCCGCAGCGAGAAGGGCAACCGCTGGGGCGGACGCCCACTCACCGGCAGGGCCTGAGCCCAGCACGGCAATCGGCTCCGGGCCCAGCGTCACCCCGAGACGCAGAACTCGTTGCCCTCCGGGTCCCTCAAGGTGGTCCAGGACAGCCCGGGCACCGTGTGCTCGCTGACGACAGTGGCACCCATGCATACCAACCGGTCCACCTCGTCACCGCGACTGGCAGAGGAGAAATCCACGTGGACACGGTTCTTGACCCGCTTCTCCTCGGGGACGCGCTGAAACCCCAACGCCAGGGGGTCCGCGGCGACCATAACGAAGTCCCCGAAGTCCACGGACACCTCTGCCGCCAGTGCGGCAGCCCACCAATCGGCCAGAACCCGAGGCTCCGCGCAGTCAATCGTGATCATTTTCGCAGTCAGTGGCATACGCCCATTATGGGCAGTGCCCATGCACAACCTCTGTCACAACCATCCCGAGCCACCCCGGCAATCGTTTCCGGGCACAGCACTAGGCCCGTCGAGGCACTGCCTCAGGCCCTCCGGCAATCGCTCAACCGTCCGCAAAAATCCGGTGCACCTGATCCACCGCCTCCGGGCCATAGCCGACAACGCCCACCGGCACGATTCCGTCGATCGCCTCGATGATCCGTCCGGCCCAGACCGGGCCGAATCCGCCGCACAGCTCAATAAGCTGCACCCCTTCCGCAACCAGGCGGCGCGCCGCCGCAAGCCCGTCCGCCGGGCCGTCGACTCCGATGAAGACCGACCGGCAGACGGGGGTGTCGACCACGGTCCTCTCCAGAACAGAACCGGCGGCCGTGTAGATGAATCCCCAGTGAGTGAGTGCCATGCCGCGTAGCAAAGCGCGACAGTTTCAGCCCCGTCCACGAGGCGATGTCGTACGCGTCTGAGGCGCGGCCTCACGCACCAGCTCAGCGATCTCTTCCGCGCGGGAATGCGTCCGGGACCACACGAACGCGTGCCGCACCCGTGGTGCCTCAGCCAACAGAGGAATCCACTCCAGGCCCTCCCCCGCCTCCCACTCCGGGCGCAGCGCCACCACATCGCCGCCGCCACTCAGCTCAGCGGCGAACATCCTTCTGCGCGGCGGCCGTTCGCGCACCACCCGGGGCGCCCAGCCGGCGGACCGGCAGAATCCGAGCACCTCGTCGTAGTAGCCCGGCGCGAACTCCCGGGGAAACCAGAGAAGTTCCGAACCGGCAAGATCAGGCCACGCCACGGTTTCGAACGACGCCAGCCGGTGGCCCTCCGTCACCAGCACCCCCAAGGCCTCGTCGTTGACCACCTCAGACCCGAACCCGACGATGTCGACCGGCAGCGGCAGGACCACCAAGCCAACGTCCAGTGACCCGCGGCGCAGCCAGTCCAGCAACGTGGACGTCTGCGCGTCGGCCGCCGTCCAGAGTCGGCGCAGCACCCACGGCGGGCAGCCGGGTGTCACGCCGACCCGCAGCGGGTCGCGATCGCCGGCGGCCGCGCCGCGCACCGCCGAACGGGCCGACTCCGCGGCGTCGAGCGCCGCCCGGGCCTGCGGGATCAGCGCAAAGCCAGCTTTCGTCGGGGTCATTCCGGACGGTGTGCGGACGAACAGCGGCGCGCCGAGGTCCCGTTCCAGCGCGATGATCTGCTGGCTGAGCGACGTGGCCCGGATGCCGAGCAGTTCCGCCGCCCGGGTCACGTTGCGTTCCTCGGCCACCATGCAGAAATACCGCAACTGGCGTAGTTCCATGGGCGGATCGTATAACCAGGGCCGGTCGCTCAGCGCCGCTGTTCCAGCATGTCGGTGTAGTGGGTGAGGAGTTCCCGCCAGCGGGCCATGGGGGCGTCCGCCCCTTCGCTCCAGACGGCAGGGGTTCCGGCGAGCGCACCAGCCAGATGGTCGAGGTGGGTGTGCCAGCCGGCGAGGGAGGCGGCGAGGTGTTCACCGGCGTCGACCACCGTGCAGACGAAACTCAGCCGGCAACCGTATGCCTCCTCGGCGAGCTCAAAATGGAGATGGCCGTGGATATCGGTGCGGTAGTCGACGACGTGCGGCGGACGGAGGGCGTCCACCGTGCCGCGGGCGACGGCTTCAGCGTTGAGCCAGCGGAACTCGACGTGGCCGCCCGGCCGCAGGTCGATGTCGGCGGCGGCCAGCCACTCCGGAAGCCGCGCCGGGTCCGTGATCATCTGCCAGACGTCCCCGATGGGGTGCGGCAGCCGGCGGACGAAGGCGACGACGTCGCGGCCTTCCAGATGCGGTACGTGCCGCGTGCCGACGAAGCGGACCGTGCGCTCACTGATGCCCGCCGCACGCTCGACGCCGACCCGGCCAGCTTCGTCCCGGGCCGCTTCGGTTTCGATGCCGCCGAACTCGCACTGCACGAGGCCGAGGCACAGGCCAGTCTCGGCCGCACCGTGCAGGCCACCTCGTGCGCGGAAGCCTCCCTGGCCGCCTGCACCCCCGACACTCCCGGATGAGCCGCCGCATCCCTCACCCTGGCTCAGGCCGAGGCCCCCGGCCACCCCGCCGACGCCGTCCAGCGCGCGCTGGACGTCCTCGACCGCATCCCCGCCTCCCGCCTGCGCTCCACCACACGCACCAGGCTCATCCGCCTCGACCACTCCTTCGGTCCCGCCGACGCCGCTGGAATCAGCGACCTCCACGACCGCCTCCGCGCCCTTCCCCCGCACATCGACACCCACGGAACAGCCACCGCCTGACCCACACACGGTGACTACCAGTCCCCCGGGACACGACCACAGACCGTGGTGAGGCGCAGAGGATCGAGTCCCCAGAACCGCCGGACAGCGTCGGCCCGACACGTTCCCGTAGGCTGCGCTGACGCCATGGATACGAACGCCGAACCCGAGCTGGCCCAACACACCACGAACGCTGCTGGTCCGCCCATCCGGCAGCTGTTCCGGGACGTCATCGCCGACCGCATACAGGGTCCCCGGCCACCCCAGGCCGCGATACTGTTCGACGACGAGGTCGACCCCTGCTGGGACGACCGGAGCTTCCTCGGCGACTTCTACAGCGAGATCCTTCACCAGGACACCTGCCAGCCGGCCACCGCTGACGGCCTCGCCCTGGTTGCGGCCCTCGCAGTCGACGACCGTGTTCTCGCCCAACACCGGTTCCAAGCCGTCGACCTGCTGTTCAGGGCGGCCACTGTCGCGGAGCGCCATCTCGCCGAAACCTGGCCGACCACCCCACAGCATGCCGATCCCGACAGCGAGGCCCGGGCCCGCAACGCAGTCCAGGCGCACGTTCCAACTCTGCTGGCCCGCTGGACGGCCGAATGCACCGCGGTTCGCCTCGCCCTCGCCGGACTCGCCGTGGTCTTCCCGACGGACCGCACCCTGCCCGCCCTAACACCACGCCTGCAGAACTTCCTCCACCAGCACCCCCAGGGCACCGACATCGGCGACTACCTGCGATTCGTCGTCGTCCTGGCCACCCAGAACGACGACCGGATCCTCACGGCAACGGAGCAGCTCACTGACGCCCACTGGACGGGAACGGCGCGCGGAGTGCCAACACGGCCACGGGCCCCCCACCTCCTCGGCCAAATGCTGACGAAGGTCGGAATCGGACTCACCCGAGCACCCCCCAGGCAGTGACACACCGCGCGTCGCTCAGCCTGCTACTTCTCGGGTTCTGGCTCAGCTTGTGGGCTCTGTCGATGTTTTGGGGAGAGTGGCTGATCGATCACGGCGACAGCAAGTTACGGCGCCGCAGGTGGTCGAAGTTGACCTGGCCGTACCTCTGTCTCTTGAGCAGCTTGATCCTGGTGACGTTGCCTTCGCCAGCGCCCGAGGTGTGCGTGGTGGTGAGGTCTTGAGGGTGGCAGCCCGGTCGCGCATGGCACTGGCGAAGAACGACGAGCAGATGGCGTTCCGGACGGCATACGGCGAGCAGGGCCGCTCGCCCGCCGCGCTCTGGCGCGCACGGATCTACGCGGTCCGCCACCTTGGTTCCGTCCGTCTGGAGCACCACCAACTGGGCAACACCGAGGGCGTGCAAAAGTCGTACGGGTGCAGTTCCTCTGAAGGGCAGGCTGGGCACGGGGACCGCTCATTCAAGGGGCTGCTGGAACGCGAGCACCCGGACCACCGTGCAACGTATGGCGCTGATGGTCGCTAAAGGGTGTTGCACAAGGCGGTGTTGGCACAGTTCAGGGCCTGTGAGAGCGGTTTTCTGGTCAGGATGCGAGGGCGAGGTTGTGCATCTGGGCGACGGCCTGGACGGCGTGGTGGAGGCCGTCGCCGTGCTGCCGGCAGTCGCGGAGGATCTTGATAGTTGCTCATCCGGCCGGTCAATGCTCCACCCGGGCCCGCACCGTGCGGTGCGCGGCGTTGTCCGCCTCCTCGCCCGCCAGCAGGGGTCGTCGAGGCCGTTTACGGTGGGGCACGGCCATGCCGCAGTTGAGGTAGGCGCCGTCACCCAACACAGTCACGCCCTGGCAGAAATCGGCCAGCCCGGAGGCCCGCCAGACATGCGCGTCTGCGGTGGTACCCGGCATCGGGCGGGCGGCGGCAATCACCAGCCATGTCTCGGCGTCGACTATGACCTGCACGTTTACGGAGAACCGGTAGTTGCGTGAGGACGTACCGACGCGCCGGTCGCGGACCAGCAGCAGGGTGCCGTCCACGATCCACAACCGGTCCGCCGCATCGGCCGGCCGGGACACCGGTTCCGGTGCGAGCAGCGGGCCGAGCCGCTGGATCACCCGGCACAGGGTTGAGAAGGAGATTCCGAAGAGCGGCGCCAACTTCCGCATGGTCAGGTTCGTGCGGTAGTACACGACCGCCACCAGGACCCGTTCGGCCAGCGGCAGGCTCCACGGACGGCCCCGCAGCGTACCGTTCCCACTCCGGTCACGAACCGCCTTGAGCAGGCGGCCGAACTGCTCCAGCCGCAGCCCGGTGAACGTCTCCACCCACAACGCCTCAGCCCTCAACACCCCTGCCATATCTGGGAGATGCCCAGTTCACAGCCTTGTGCAACACCCTTAGAACTCCTAACGAAATGATCTTCGAGGTGGTTGGATCGCGCTGGAAGTGACGATCCGGGGGTGTGGGGCGGCTCGGCCGAAGCCGTGGTATGTGGACGACGAACTGTGGGCGGTGATCGAACCGCTGCTACCGAAGGTGGAGCGCCGTACTCGCTGTCCCGGGCACAAGCGGCATCCGGGCCGGCTGGTGTTCCAGGGCATTCTGTTCGTGCTGCACACCGGGATCGCCTGGGAACACCTGCCGCAGGAGCTCGGCTTCGGCTCAGGCATGACGTGTTGGCGCCGCCTGGCCGAGTGGACCGAGGCCGGCGTCTGGCCCCGGCTCCACGAGGTCCTCCTGGCCGAACTCCGCAGGGCGAACGTGCTGGACTTCTCCCGGGCGGCGGTCGACGGCTCCCACGTCCGGGCGTAAAAGGGGGCCCAAGACGGGACGAAGCCCTGTTGACCGGGGCAGGGCAGGCAGCAAAGACCATCTGATCACCAATGCCTCCGGCATCCCGCTCGCCGTCGCGCTGACCGGCGGGAACCGCAACGACGTCACTCAGCTCATTCCGCTCCTGGAAGCGGTGCCGCCCGTGCGGGGCAAGCGCGGCCGTCCACGGCGGCGTCCCGATGCCGTCCTCGCCGACCGCGGGTACGACCACGACAAGTACCGCCGCCTGGTCCGGGGGCTCGGAGTGAAACCCCTGGTCGCCCGCCGGGGCACCGAGCACGGCTCCGGACTGGGCACTCAACGCTGGTTCGTCGAGCGCGCGTTCGCCCATCTGCATTGGTTCCGCCGCCTGCGGATCCGCTGGGAGATCCGCGACGACATCCACGAAGCCTTCCTCACCCTCGGATGCGCACTGATCTGCTGGCGACGTCTGAACGCACCCCGCTGCATCCAGGCCGAGGCAGCTGTTGCAGGATCTGAGAGTCGGGATCCAGCTCCGGGAGGCACCCCATCACCATCATCACGCACGAAGACCCGATCGGACGGGATACCACCAACTACATGATCCACGCCGACCTGTCGGACGGGCTGGACAACTGTCGCGAGCAACTGTGGACCCGCCAGCTCACCGAGGACACCTTCGAGGTGGCCTGTCTGCCCTTCTTCACCTACGGAATCTGCTACCGCGACGTCGTGACCATCGACAGCAACCACCTGGTGACCAGAGTCGTGCGCAAGTCCGGCCACCGGACCCTTCGCGTCGCACTCGCCGTGGGACACGCAGACCGAGACCAAGTACACGAGCTCCTGCACGGCAAGGCCGTCGACGCCGGCCTGCCACATGAGTGGCTCCAGGGCACCTACCTCGCGGTGGACCTCCCGCCCGGCTCGGACGAGGCGTTCTTGGTCGAGGTGCTGGAGCCCCTTGCCCAGACTGGCACCCTCCACTGGGAGATCGACGCCTGACCCGAAAGATCATTCTGTTAGGAGTTCTTAAGCGACGAACCCTGCATCGCCACCCACGTTGGTGATCATCCGCCGCAGCACCTTGATCGCGGCGACGTACTCCTCGTCGCTGACTCCCGCGCGCAGCCGCGTCTGCGCACCCGGGATGACCTCGCCAGTGACCTGCTTCCACGCCGTAGTCCCCGCCTCGGTCAGTGTGAGCCGGCCCCGCTGGTCCTCTGCGAGCCAGCCCCATTCGACGAGGTCCCCGATCGCTCCGTCGATGACGGACACGTCGACGTACGGCCGCGTCTCGGCAACCTTCTTGGCCGCCTCGCCCCGAGTGAACCGACCCTCGCTCTCTCCCACCCGGAACAAGGACCAGGCGTGCGGCTGCCGGATGCCAAGCTGTTCGAGGGAGTCGTTCATGTGCCCGACGATGGCCTGCTGGGCGGCTCCGGCCCAGTAGCCCATGGGCTGGGTGAGGAGTTCGGCATCGGTGAATTCCATCAAGGGGCCTCGCAGTTCGCGTCGAAGGTGTCTTGCTTGCTGAGCACTTTGAACGCTAAAACCTCAAGTGAGGTTGAGGTCAAGTCGTTGCAGGAGAGGGGCGGCTTCCGGGAGAGCGGCAGACTCTCGCGGATCTACCACCTCACGGCATGAACGTTCTCACCGCGGAAGAAGAACCACACCCATTGCAGAAGCCCGACCCAGTGTCGGGTCTGCACATCGGGCAGACCTTCGCCCCATCCTCCAGCCCCCCGGGCGGGTTAGGGAGGAGGGCGAGAACGGCTGCGAACTAGCGCCACATTTTCCGGTGTTGGCGGGCCGATCGCCATTTCGAGCTGGAAGCACCCACACTGCAGGCATCACCGAATGAAGGTTCTACGGGACAGCGGCGCTAAGCGGAGCTGGTGAAGTTGGGTGTGTCGGGTAGGTGTCCTGTGGGAGAGACGCCATGGGGAAGAGCCTCCGAGTTGAGCTGACTGACGTTCAGCACCGTGATCTGCACGGGTTGCTGGCCCGCGGTGATCTGACCGCGTACACCCGGCAGCGGGCCGAATGCATCCGCTTCCTCTCCTCGACCGTGGCCGGACCACCGTCGAGGTCGCCGACTTGCTGGAATGCCACCCGGTGACGGTCCGCGCCG
>BMUX01000026.1 GCA_014650415.1 Streptomyces spiroverticillatus | reverse complement strand
TGGGTGGGCGTCGGCGTGCGGGGGTGTCGGCGTTCGGGATCAGTGGGACGAATGCGCATGTGATTGTGGAGGAGGCACCGGAGTCTGTCGCGGATAAGCGGGGGGATTCGGTTTCGGGGCGTGAGGTGATTTCCGTCGCGGAAACAGGGCGGAATACGGGCTGGGATTCTGGTGCGGATTCGGGGCTGGTGGGGTGGTGTGTTTCTGCGGCGTCCGGGGTGGCATTACGGGCGCAGGCGGCACAGCTGCGGGTGTTCATGGAAGAGCACCCCGAAGCGTCACCGGCCGAGGTGGGGTGGTCGCTGGTGTCGACGCGGTCGCTGTTCGACCACCGGGCGGTCGTGGTGGGGGAGGACCGGGCGGAACTCCTCACCGGACTCGAGGCACTCGCCCGGGGCGAACAGGCTCCGCAGTTGGTCCAAGCCGATCCCGGTCGAGGCAGGACGGCGTTCCTCTTCTCCGGGCAGGGGTCTCAACGGCCGGGAATGGGCGCCGAGTTGTACCGTACGTACCCGGTCTTCGCGGAGGCCCTGGACGAGATCTGCGGTCACTTCGACGCACTTCTCGGCCGCTCTCTGCGCGAACTGGTGTTCGCGTCGCCGGGATCGGACGAGGGGCAGTTGCTCCATCGCACGGGCTTTGCGCAACCCGCCCTGTTCGCCTTGGAGACCGCCCTCTACCGCCTGGTGCGGTCGCTCGGGGCGGCCCCCGACTTCCTGATCGGCCACTCGGTGGGCGAGATCAGCGCGGCACACGCCGCCGGAGTCCTCACGCTGGCCGACGCCTGCAAGCTGGTCGCCGCCCGCGCCCGGCTGATGGAAGCGGCACCCGACTCCGGCGGCATGATCGCCGTCGAGGCGGACGAGGAGGAGATCCGCGGGTGCATCGGCGAGTTCGACGGAAGTGTCGCCGTCGCAGCGGTCAACTCACCGCAGTCCGTGGTCATTTCGGGCGAGCGCCCGACCGTGGAGAAGGTCGCCGCCTACTGGGAGGCTCAGGGGCGACGCACCACCACGCTGCGGGTGAGCCACGCCTTCCACTCGGCCATGATGGACGGAGTCCTGGCGGAGTTCCGCGCCGTGGCCGAGACGGTCTCCTTCGCCCCGCCGCGTATCCCCGTCGTCTCCAACGTCACCGGTCGGCCCGCCACCGCCGGCGAACTGTGCACCGCGGACTACTGGGCCCGCCAACTGCGCAACACCGTCAGGTTCATGGACGGCGTCAGCAGTCTGCTCGCCGAGGGGGTCACCACCTTCGTCGAACTCGGCCCCGACGCCACCCTCACCGCCCTGGCCGAGGCCTGCGTCGCGGGCAACGGGCCCACGCCGACCCTCACGTCCGTACTGCGGCGCGACCGGCCCGAGGCACGCACCCTGGCGACGGCCCTCGCCGAGGCCCACGTGGCCAACTCCACCGTGGCACGCCCCCTCCTGGGCTGCGACGCCACGCAGACGCAGGTCGACCTGCCGACGTACCCCTTCCAGCGCACCCGGTACTGGCTGGAGGCCAAGGCCACCGTCCGCCGCCCGTCCGCCGGCCGGGAGCCGGAGCCTTCCACGGGGCACCCGTTGCTCGGTACACCCGTGGAGGTCGCCGGTACCCGCGAGCGGTGGTTCGGCGGGCAGCTCTCGGCCGATCGCCCCTGGCTCGTACGCGACCACCGCGTCCTCGGCAGGTCCGTGCTGCCCGGCAGCGCGATGGTCGAATGGGCGCTGGCCGCGGCCCGGACGACGGCCCGGATGGAGAGCACCGCGTGGACGCTGCGGGACCTGACGTTCAACGCCTTCCTGCCCCTTCCGGACGACGGAACCCCGATCACTGTGCAGGCGGCCGTGCAGGCCACCACGCACAACACCCATCAAGTGCACTGCTACAGCAGGGACTTCGCGGGCAGCGCGGCAGGGGTGGGCGACTGGACCGAGCACGCCACCGTGGGCAGCGTCGGCCCCGGCGAACGGCCCCGCCCCGTACCCGGGCACCTCACCGGACCCACCGAGCCGACGACCGAACTGCCCACCGGTCCCTTCTACGACTCCTTCCGCCGGACGGGCCTCGACTACGGCCCTCCCTACCGCGCCCTGCACAGCCTCCGGCGCGACGGCGACCGGGCGACGGGGCTCGTCGTCGCCGACGAGGCGGCCCGGGACCAGGACGCCTACCTGCTGCACCCGGTCGTCCTCGACGCCTGCTTCCAGCTGGTCGGAGCCTTCCTCGCCGAGGACACCGCGCCGCATGTTCCCGCGGCCGTCGACCGGATCGACGTGTACGGGGCTCTCCCGGCCCGGGTCGTCTGCCGGGCCCGACGGCACGACACCACGGTCCCGGGAAGCATCACCCTGGACCTGGAGGTGTCCGCCGAGAGCGGGGAAGTCCTGGTCACCGTCGAGGGACTGCTCTTCCGCGCGGTGCCCCGGTCCGCCCTCGCCCCGGCGGCCCCCGCCCCGCGCCGCTACACACGCGGCTGGCAGCCCCGGCCGGACCTGCCGGTGACGCCCGTCGCCCCACGGGACGGGGACGGTGCGTGGCTGGTCTGTGGAACCGACCCCCGGGCGGCCGAGGACTGGTGCGAGAGGCTGTCCGCCCTCGGCGTCCCGGCCACCGCAGTGGCCATCGGTGCGCAGGCACCGCGACCGGAATCCGGCACGCTCCACGTCGACGCCGGGTCGGCCGACGACGTACCGCAGGTGCTCGATGCGGCACGCGGCGGGACCGAGCGGCCCCTTGCCGGGCTCATCCTCCTCGCGGACGCAGCGGACGCAGCGGACGCACCGGGCGACGACGCGACCGTCGGGAGCACGTACGAACTGGCCCGTCGGAGCACGGCCGTGCTCGCGGGCTTCCTGCGCGGCTCCGCAGCCGAGAACCCCACCGTCGTCCTGTGCTCCACGGGAGGCGACGGACCTGCGGACGTGCATGCGGCTCCCGACCCCGCCCAGTCCGTCCTGTTCGCCCTCACCCGGTCCGTCGTCGCCGAGTACCCGGACCTGACCTGCGTACAGGTCGACCTCGAACCGGGTGCCGAGGCCCCGGACCCCGGCGAGCTGCTGGGACACCTGGCAGCACTCGGCGGGCCGGGCCATCTCGCCGTACGCGAAGGACGCTGGTACGAACTGCGCCTGCGCGAAGAGGAGACAGCCGGAACGCCGACGGCCGTCGCACCGCACGACGAAGCAGCGACACCGGACGCGCACCAGACCGCCGCACACCAGGCCGCCACGCGCCCCGCGCTGCCCGTCCGCGACGGCGCTTCGTACCTGATCACCGGCGGACTGGGCGGCCTCGGCCTGGCCACCGCCTCCTGGCTCGCCGAACGGGGAGCCGCGTGCCTCCTGCTCGTCGGCCGTACGCCGACCGCTGCCGTGCCGCCCGAGGTGACGGCGCTGCGGTCGCGCGGAGTGCGCGTCGAACTCCTGCCCGCGGACATGGCGAACACCGCCGACGTCGAACGGGTCCTGGCGTACGCACAACGCGAACTGCCGCCCCTGCGCGGGGTGGTGCACGCTGCCGGAGTCACGGGCGAGAGCGTGCTGGAGCAGACCGACTGGTCGCAGCTCAGCCGGGTGCTGGACCCGAAGGTCAAGGGAGCCTGGAACCTCCACCACCACACACACGGTCTGGACCTGGACTTCTTCGTCCTCTACTCGGCCTTCGGCGCCACCACCGGACTGGCCGGACAGCCGGGCTACCTCATGGCCAACGCGTTCCTGGACGCCCTGGCCGCCCTGCGCAGGCACCAGGGCCTGCCCGCGCTGAGCGTGGGCTGGGGGACCTGGGCGGACACCGGAATGGCGGCGGGGGCGGGCCTCGTGGAGCGGTTCGCCGAAGCCGGCCTGCCGGGAATGCAGACCGCCGAGGCCCTGGACGCCCTCGGCCGCATCCCTGCGGACGGTCCCGCCTGGGTGGCGCTGGCCGCCGTCGACTGGCAGCGGTACGACACCGCGAACCCGCGGCCGCACCCCGACACCCTGCTCGCCGACCTGCGCGGGCCCGCGGCCTCGCCGGACGACGGAACGATCACCGCCGACCCCGGTACGGCGAGCGCCCCGGGCGCAGTCCCCGACCTCGCCGCCCTCGCCCTCGACCGGCCCGAGGAAGCCCGGGAGGACGTCCTGGAACGCCTTCTGGACCTGGTGGTCGTGCTGCTGGGGATGTCCACGAAGGAACGGGACGCGATGCTCCCCACCTTCCGGCACAAGCACCTCAACGAGCTCGGCTTCGACTCGCTGTCCACGATCAGGCTCCGCAACCGGCTGCGCGCCGACCTCTGCGCCGACGTGCCTGCCGACTTCCTCTTCGGAGGAGGCACGGCCGACGAGATCGCCGAGCTGATCTGCCGTCAGCTGACCGCCAGGAGCGTCCTCGCCGGCGACGACGAGCCGGACGACGACACCGAGGTGCTGACGCTGTGACCGGCGTGACGCCCCCGCCCCGCCCGGAAGCGGGCACCCCCCTCGAACCGTCGTCCGACGGACAAGGAGAAACCGCGGTGGACCAGAGCGGAACCCCATCGGTCACCATCCTGCTCGACGACCTCGCCCGGGCCGGCATCCGGCTCCGGCTCGCACCGGACAACCGGATCGAGGTGAGCGCCCCCAAGGGAGCGCTCACCACCGACCTCCGCGAACGCCTCGGCAGCCAGAAACAGGGACTCATCGCCTGGCTCGGCAGCGCCCGCATCCGCCGGGAGGAGGACTTCGAACTGCCCGTCGTCACACCCGACCCGGAGAAGCTGTACGAGCCGTTCGCTCCGTCGGACCTCCAACTGTCGTTCATCATGGGCGGCAAGGAGGGGTTCGAGTACTACGTACGGCCCCACCAGTACATGGAGTACGACCTGGCCACCGCCGACCCCGCACGTCTGGAGGAGGCGCTCAACCAGGAACTGCACCACCAGCGCCGGAACCTGGTCGTGGTCCGCGAGGACCTGCGGCTCCAGACGGTCCGCGACCCGGAGCCCGCCCGGATCGAGGTGTACGACGTCCGGCACGCCGACGAGACCGCCGCCGAGGAGCACGTCGAGCGGGTCCGCGACGCGATGAAACGCCAGGAACCCGTGCACGACCGCTGGCCCTGGGTGGACATGCGGATCAGCCTGCTGCCCGACGGCACCGCCAAGCTCCACTACAACAACAACAACCTCTTCAGCGACGCCCCCGCGACCCTGGGCTTCATCAGCGCGGTCCTACGTCGCTACGAGAACCCGGGGGAGACCCCGCCCGAACTGGAGATCAGCTACCGGGACTGCGTGCTCGCCCTGGCCGAGCTGGAGGAGTCCCCGCTCGGACAGGCCTCCAAGAAGTACTGGACCGACCGGTTGGCCGACTGGCCGTCCGCACCGGAACTGCCGCTCGCGGCGGGCGCCGACCCGCGCCGGCGCTCGCACCTGGTGCGGCGGGAGATGCTCTTCCCGCCCGACGTCTGGGGGTCCCTCAAGAAGAAGGCCGCCGCCCGCAACCTCACCACGACGAACGTGCTGTGCGGTGTGCACGCGGAGGTGCTGGCGTACTGGAGCGGGTCCCGCCACTTCCTGCTGAACAACATGATCACCCACCGTCTGCCCCTCCACCCGCAGATGAGCGAGGTCTTCGGGAACTTCGCCTCCCTCTACCCGCTGGAGGTCGACTGGCGGCACGAGGAAGGCTTCGAGAGCCGCGTCCGCCGCCTCCAGACGCAGGTGCTCGCCGACGTGGAACACGTCTACTGGAGCGGGGTGAAGGTGCTCCAGGCGCTCAACCAGCACCGCCGCACCACCGGCAGGGCCGTCTGCCCGTACGCGGTCGGCAGCGCACTGTTCGTCGGAGCGGCCGACCGCCTCGTGCACAGCCTGCTGGAGACCCCGCAGACCCTCATCGACTGCGAGTTCTGGGACCTGCGGGACGGCAGTCTCTGGGTCATCTGGGACGTCATCGAGGACATGTTCCCGCCGGGGCTCATCGACGCCATGGAAGCGGGCTACCGCAGCATCGTCACCCAGCTCGCCGAGAGCGAAGAAGCCTGGCAGCAAAGGGCGTTCGCACCGCTCCCCGAGGCACAGCGGACCCGGCGCGGCGAACTCAACGCGCCGGCCCGGCCGGTGCCGCCGGGCCTGCTGCACGACTCCCTGGCCCGGCACGCGGCGAGCCGTCCCCACCGGCCCGCCCTGGTGACGGCCGACCGCACCCTGGGATACGGCGAACTCTTCGAAGCCGCCGCGCGGACCGCACGCGCACTGCACTCCCTCGGCGTTCCGCCGGGCTCCCTGGTGGCCGTCGCCGCACCGCCGGGCCCGGCACAGGTCGTGTCGGTACTGGGCACCCTGACCGCCGGGGCCGCCTATGTGCCGCTCGACCCCGACTGGCCGGCCGACCGGCTCCGCTACCTCCTCAAGGACACCGACGCCGCAGCCGTCCTCACCACCGCGGACCGCCGCCACGCCCTCGCCGCGCTGACCGACGTATCCGTGCTCGCCGTCGACGAGCAGGAACCGGGACCCGACCACGAGGCACCGCCGACGCCGGCGCACCACCGGCAGCCGGACGACCTCGCCTACGTCATCTACACCTCGGGCTCCACCGGCCGCCCCAAGGGCGCCATGCTGGACCACCGGGGACCGCTCAACACCGTCACCGAGATCAACCGACGCTTCAAGATCACCGCGGACGACGTGCTGTTCGGCATCTCGTCGCTGTGGTTCGACCTGTCCGTCTACGACATCTTCGGCGCACTGGAAGCGGGCGCGTCCCTGGTCCTCGCGGAGCCCGGGCGGCCCGACCCGGCGGCCTGGACCCGCACGGTCCTCCACCACGGGGTGACCGTCTGGAACTCCGTACCCGCCCTCATGCAGCTCTTCGTGGAGGAGGCCGAGGCCACCGGACTGGAGTTCCCGTCACTGCGCACGGTGCTGCTCAGCGGCGACTGGATTCCGGTCGGACTCCCCGACCGGCTGCGCGCGGTCGCGCCCAACGCCCGGGTGATCAGCCTCGGCGGCGCCACCGAGGCGTCCATCTGGTCCATCTGCCACCCCGTCGACCGCACCGACCCGCAGTGGACGAGCATTCCGTACGGGAAACCGCTCGCGAACCAGAGCTGGTACGTCCGCGACTCCGTCGGCCGGGAGGTCCCCGACTGGGTCACCGGACAGCTCTACATCGGCGGCGCGGGCATCGCCCTCGGATACCTCGGGGACGCGGAGAAGACCGCGTCGGCCTTCGTCCGCCACCCCGACACCGGCGAGCGGCTGTACCGGACCGGCGACCTCGGGCGGCGACTGCCCGACGGAGACATCGAGTTCCTCGGCCGGATGGACTTCCAGGTCAAGATCCAGGGCTTCCGGGTCGAACCCGGCGAGATCGAGCACGCGCTGGCCGGCCTCCCGGACGTCGGCCAGGCCGCCGTCGTGGCCCGCACGACGGACTCCGGCAAGCAGCTGGCGGCCTACGTGACCGCCAAGGAGGGCCGTCCCGTGCCGGACCCGGCCGCCGTGCGCGCCGCCCTGGCCGAGCAACTGGTGGGCTACATGGTGCCCAGCCACGTGGCCGTGCTCGACGCCCTGCCGCTGACCTCGAACGGCAAGGTGGACCGCAAGGCCCTGGAGCTGCGGAGCCCGGCACAGGCGGGCGGCGCCCGGCTCCCCGCCGCACCGCGGACCGCCACCGAGCGACTCCTGCTGGAGATCTGGCAGTCCGTACTGGGACTCGCCCCCCTCGGTGTGCACGACGACTTCTTCGACCTGGGCGGCCAGTCCTTCACCGCACTGCGGGTGATCGGGCAGATCGCCCGGCGACAGGGACGGCGCGTCCCGCTCGGCACCCTGCTGGAACACTCCACCATCGCCGCACTCGCCGACTGGCTCGACACCCGGCCCGCCGACTGGACACCGCTGGTGCGGCTGAGGTCCACCGACAACGACGCGAACCCCTGGTTCTTCGTCCACCCGGCAGGCGGCAACGTCCTGTGCTACCGCGCCCTGGCAGAGGCGCGCGACCGCCCGTTCTTCGCGTTCCAGGCCCCCGGCCCCGCCACCGGCCAGGCCCCGGTGGCAAGCGTCCCGGAGCTCGCCGCGCTCTACGTCGCCGCCCTGACGCAGGCCAGGCCGCACGGCCCGTACCGGATCGGCGGCTGGTCCTCGGGCGCGGTGATCGCCGCCGAGGTCGTCCGGCTGCTGGAGGCGCGCGGCGACCGCGTCGAGCGGCTCGCGGTCGTCGACTCGCCCGCCCCCACGGCCCCGCACGCACCGGCCGACGAGGCACAGCTGCTGCTCTGGTTCCTGGAGGACCTCGACCTCGGCTTCGACCCGCACGCCCCCGGCGCGGCGGCACTGACCGGCCCCGAAGGCCCCGCACCGGCCGAGCGGCTGCGCCACGCGCTGGAAGCCCTGCGCGAACGCGGCCTCGCCACCGGCCTCGACCCCGACGAACTGGCCGACACCTTCACGGTGTTCCGCGCCGTGGTCGACGGCTGCGACCGCCACACCGCCTCCCCCGTAGCGGCCGACATCACCGTGCTGCGGGCCAGGGACGGACAGGTCAGCGAATTCGCCGACCACCCCTGCGCGGACGCCCCCGACTGGGGCTGGGCCGCACTGACCACCGGTGCCCTGGACGTCCTGACCGTTCCCGGCACCCACCACACACTGCTCGCCGGCGCGTCGGTGGAAACCGTCGCCGCCGCCCTGGACGGCACCGCGCGCGGCGAACGGCCCGTCCGGTGAACGCGGCAGGCAACGGAGGAGGACGCACAGTGACGGAAGACCTGCTCGGCGAACTGCACCGGCGCGGCATCAAACTGCGCCTGACCGACGGCCGGCTGAACGTGGTGGCCCCGGCAGGCGCATTGACGCCGCAGCTGAGGGACGAACTGCGCAACCGGCGCGACGAACTCCTCGCGATGCTCTCGCACACCACGACCAGCGAGGAACCCGACCGGCTCGAACCCCGGCCGGCCGACCGCCACCAGCCCTTCCCCCTCACCGACATCCAGCACGCCTACTGGGTCGGCCGCGGCTCCGCGGTCGAACTCGGCGGGGTCTCCACCCACATCTACTTCGAGCTCGAACGCGAAGGGCTCGACCAGGACCGGCTGGAGAGCAGCCTGCGCGCGGTGATCGCCCGGCACGACATGCTGCGCGCGGTCATCGGCCACGACGGCATGCAGCGCATCCTGCCCGAGGTGCCCGCGTACCGGATGGCCGTCACCGACCTGCGCGGACTCGTACCGGAGAAGCAGGAGCGGGAGATCTGCAACCTCCGCGAGGAGATGGACCACCAGGTGCTGCCCGCGGACCGCTGGCCGCTCTTCGACATACGGGCCACCCGGCTCGACGACACCGTCCTGCGCCTGCACATCAGCCTCGACACCCTGATCCTCGACGGCTACAGCATGTACCTGCTGTTCCGGGACTGGCGCCGCTTCTACGAGAACCCCGACTGGTCGCCGGAACCGCTGGACCTCTCCTACCGCGACCACGTGCTCGCCGAAGTGCGGGCCCAGCAGGGCGACCGCTACCGCGAGGCCGAGAAGTACTGGACCGACCGGCTGCCCGAACTGCCGCCCGCACCGGCCCTGCCGCTCGCCGTGCGGCCCGGCACGATCGGCCGGCCCGTCTTCGGACACCGCGGGGGACGGCTGCCCGCCGCGCAGTGGTCGGCCGTCAAGGACTCCGCGCGGCGGCTCGGGATCACACCGTCCGCCGTACTCCTGACCGCCTACGCGGACGTCCTGCGGACCTGGTCCGCCGAGCCGGACTTCACGCTCGACCTCACCCTGTTCAACCGTCCGCAGTCCCACCCGCGGATGGGCGAACTCATCGGCGACTTCACGTCCGTGAACCTCCTCGCGGTGCCCGCGCGGCCCGGCGAGGCGTTCGACGCCCGGGCCCGCCGCCTCCAGCAGCAGCTCATGCGGGACATGGAGCACGCCGAGTTCAGCGGGGTACGGGTGATGCGCGAACGCTCCCGCCGTGAGGGCGGCGGGCCCGGCGCGTCCATGCCGGTCGTCTTCACCAGCGCGCTCGTGCTGGGGACCGGCGAGGCGGACCCCTCCGACGGCATCCGGTTCTTCGGCGAGGAGAAGTACGGCATCACCCAGACGCCCCAGGTGTGGCTGGACCACCAGGTGACCGAGGAGCGCGGCGACCTGCTGTTCAACTGGGACGCCGTCGAGGACCTGTTCCCCGCCGGCCTGCTGGACGACATGTTCGCCGCCTACCGTGCCGTCCTGGACCGGCTCGCCTCGGACCCCGCCTCCTGGGCCGATCCGTCGACGGGCCCGGAACCGCCCGCCCGCCAGCTGGCGGAGCGCCGCGCCGCCAACGACACCGCCGCCGCGATCCCGGCCCGCACCCTCGGTGAACTCGTCGTCTCCCGGGCCCGCACCTGCCCCGACGCGACTGCGGTGATCGACGAGCACGGCGCACACACCTACCGCGAAGTCCTGGAACGCGCCGCCCGCCTGGCCCACCGGCTGGTCCAACTGGGCGCCGCCCGCGACACGTTGACCGGCGTCGTCCTCCACCGGGGCGTCGAGCAGGTCGTCGCCGTCCTCGCCGTCGCCCTCTCCGGCAGCGCCTACCTGCCGGTCGCCCCCGACTGGCCCACCGCCCGGCGCCACCAACTGCTGGAGCGGGGCGGTGCACGCATCGTGGTGACGTCCCCCGAGGCGCGCGACACACTCGCCTGGCCCGACGGCGTCCGCCCGGTCACCGAGGCCGACCCCGAGGTGCGGGCGGCGGACACCGCTCCGCCACAGGTCGACGTCCGCCCCCGGGACCTGGCCTACGTCATCTTCACCTCCGGGTCGACCGGGCAGCCCAAGGGCGTGATGATCGACCACCGGGCCGCGGCCAACACCCTCCAGGACCTCAACGACCGCTTCGCGGTCGGCCCGTCCGACCGCGTGCTCGCCCTGTCCGCGCTGAGCTTCGACCTCTCCGTCTACGACGTGTTCGGCACCCTCGCCGCCGGAGCGGCAGTGGTCGTGCCCGCGCAGGACCGCGGCCACGACCCCCTGCACTGGGACGAGTTGGTGCGCCGCCACGGCGTCACCGTCTGGAACTCCGTACCCGCGCTGATGCAGGCGTGGACCGAGGCCCGTGCCGACCGGGAACCCGGCGGCGACTCCCCGGTCCGGCTGGTCCTGCTCAGCGGCGACTGGATACCCGTGGCCCTGCCCGGGACCGTACGTACCCAGCATCCCGGAGCCCGGGTGATCAGCCTGGGCGGGGCCACCGAGGCGTCCATCTGGTCCGTGCACCACCCCATCGAGGACGTCCCGCCGCACTGGACCCGCATTCCGTACGGCAAGCCGCTGGCCAACCAGACGCTGCACGTGCTCGACCGCAACCTCGCACCCTGCCCGGTGTGGACCACGGGCGAGATCTGCATCGGCGGGGTCGGAGTGGCCCGAGGGTACTGGGGGGATCCCGGACTCACCGCCGAGCGCTTCGTCGTCCACCCCGGGACCGGTGAACGGCTCTACCGCACCGGAGACCTGGGCCGCTATCTGCCGGGCGGGGACATCGACTTCCTCGGGCGTGCGGACTTCCAGGTGAAACTCAACGGCTACCGCATCGAGCTCGGCGAGATCGAGGCGGCGCTGCGCACCGCTCCCGGCGTCGCCGACGCCCTGGTGGGAGTCGAGAGCAACCCGTCGACCGGCAGGCGCCAGCTGGTCGCCCACCTCGTGCCCGAGCACACCGAGAACCCCGAGCACGCGAACACCACCGCCGTCGAGGGCGTGCGCGACGTCGTCGAGCGGCTCCTGCCCGGCTACATGGTTCCGCACCACTTCCTGCGCATCGACGCGGTCCCCTTGAGCAGCAACGGCAAGGTCGACCGGAGCGCCCTGCCGACCCCCTGGGCCGAGTTGGCACCCCAGCAGCAGACCGCGCCGCGTGACGCACTCGAAGAACGCCTGCTGGCGATGTGGACGGAAGTGCTCGAACGCGACGACTTCGGCGTCGACGACAACTTCTTCGAACTGGGCGGCGACTCGCTGCACGCCGTACGCATCCTGACGATGATCCGCCAGGAGACCGGCCTCGAACAGGCCACCGAGGAGGACCTGGGGATGCTCTTCGACCACCCCACCATCGCCGAACTCGCCGGCCTGCTCACGGGACCACGGAAGCAGTGACACCATGACGGGAACCGATCGCAGCGGCGCCGCGCACGACACGGTGCACACCGACGGGCACTGGGACGAGGTGATCGTCGGCGCCGGGTCCGCGGGCGCGACGCTCGCCGGGCGGCTCTCCGAGGACCCCGGCCGCCGGGTCCTGCTGCTGGAGGCCGGACCGGACGAGGGCGGCGCCGTCCCCGGCTCGCCCGACAACCCCGTTCTCTCGGGCGCCAATTGGGACCACAGCGCCTATGTGGCCCAGGAGTCCGAGGACGGCCGCCGCTACCCGTACGTGGTGGGCAGAACCGTCGGCGGCTCCTCCGCCGTCAACGGAGCCCTCGCCCTGCGCGGGCTGCCCGGCGACTTCGACGCCTGGGCGGCCGCAGGCAACCCCGCCTGGTCGTGGGAGCAGGTGCTGCCCCACTTCGTACGGATGGAGACCGACCACGACGTCAAGGGCCCCGAGCACGGCGGCGACGGACCGCTCCCGATCCGCAGGCAGCCGCCGGACGCGTTCGGGCCGCTGACCGCCGCCTTCCTGCGCGCCTGCCACAGCCTCGGCGTGGCAGGCGTGGCCGACCTCAACGCGGCCGACTGCCGCACCGGAGCCGGACCCGTCCCGCGCAACGAGTGGCAGGGACGGCGGATCTCGACGGCCGACGCCTACCTGGGCCCCGCCCGCAACCGCCGCAACCTCACGGTGGCCGGCCACCGCACCGTCACCCGGGTCCTGTTCGACGGCGACCGGGCCATCGGCGTGGAGGCCGTCGCCGACGGCCGGACGGTACGCATCGGCGCCGACCGGGTGACGCTGTCGGCCGGGGCCATCGGCACCCCCGTCGTCCTGCTGCGCTCCGGTGTGGGACCGGCCGACGCCCTGCGCCGGCTGGGCATCCGGCCGGTCGCCGACCTGCCCGGAGTGGGCGCGAACCTCATGGAGCACCCCATCGTCGCCCTGTGGGGGATCCCCGACGCCGGCTGCTGCCGCCCGGGGGAGCCGATGCACCAGGCCCTGGCCCGGGTGTCGAGCGACGGCGGCCCGCCCGACCTCAACCTGACCCTGGTCAACAGCGTCTGCGACCTCGACGTCCCCGTCATGCGGGGCGTCCTGCGCGGACGGACCGGATGCGCCCTGCACGCCTGCCTGCTGACCCCCCGCTCCCGGGGTTCCGTCACCCTGCGGGGCACCGGACCCGACGCCCGGCCCGTCATCGAACTCGGGCTGCTCTCCGATCCGTGGGACGTCGAACGGCTCATGACGGGCGTGCGGATGCTGTGGCGGATGGTCCGCGGCAGCCACCTCGCACCGCTGCTGGAGCGGGTGTTCCTGTGGACCGACCGGACGGTGGAGAACGAGGCCATGCTGCGCCGCGCCGTCTCCCGCTTCGTCTGCCCCTCCTGGCACCCGGCCGGGACCGCCGTGATGGGCCCGGCCGCCCGCCGCACGGCGGTCGTCGACGAACGGTTCGGCGTTCACTCGCTGAACGGACTGCGCGTCGTCGACGCCTCCGTGATGCCGACCATGCCGAGCGCACCCACCAACCTCACCACGATCATGCTCGGCGAGAGGGCGGCGTCATGGAGCACCTAGCAGCGGGTCTCCGCACCGGACGCACCGGAGCGCAGCCCGCTCCCCACAACGCCTGGTGCGTACGGTGGGCGGCCAGCGAAGAGGCTCCGGTACGGCTGTTCTGCCTGCCGCACACGGGCGGCGGGGCGGCCCTGTACCGGGCCTGGGCACAGCGACTGGCCCCGGCCGTCGACGTCGTGGCGATCCGGCTGCCCGGCCGCGAGAACCGCTTCCGCGAAACCCCGCACCGCCGGCTCGACACACTCGTCGACGCACTGGCCAACGCGGTGGAGCCCCTGCTGGACCGGCCGCACGCCTGGTTCGGCCACAGCATGGGCGCGCTGATCGCCCACGAACTGAGCCACACGCTGCGCGAGCGCGGGCTGCGCGAGCCCGGCCGGCTGCTGGTGTCCGGCCGCCGGGCCCCGCACCTGCCCTCGCGCCAACCACGGGTGCACGACGCACCGACGCCCGACCTCGTGGCCCACCTGAGGGAGCTGAACGGCACTCCCGCCGCGGTCCTGGACAGCCCCGCGGCCCTCGCGGCACTGCTGCCCATGGTCCGGGCCGACTTCGCCGTGTCGGAGACGTACCAATGGCGTGCCCGGCGCCCCCTGGACTGCCCGGTGTCGGTCCTCGGCGGACGCGACGACGCCCTGACGACACCGGCCGAACTGGCGGGCTGGCGCGAGAGTACGGCCGGGACCTGCGAGATCCGGATGTTCGACGGCGGCCACTTCTACCTGCACGAGGAGGCCCACGAGCAGGTCCTGGCGGCACTCGCCGCCGAACTGCCGCTGCTGGGCCCCGTATTCGCTGGGAGGCGACCGTGAACGCGCACCGACCCGACCCCGACGACGCCCGGCCCGCCGCCGACACGGAGTTCCCGCTGACCGACCTCCAGGAGGCGTACCTGGTCGGCTCCAGCCCGCTGATGGAACTCGGCGGATTCCGGCCGGTCCTCTACACCGAGATCGACCTGGTGGGGTTCGACCCCGAGCGGGCGGCACGCGCCGTCGACGCCCTGATCGCCCGCCACGAGCCCCTGCGGACCGTGATCACGCAAGAGGGCGTCCAACGGGTCTGCGACACCGGCGAACTCCCCCCGTTCCGCCTGCACTTCGAGGACCTCACGGGACTGCCGGCGCGCGAACAGGAGGCGCACCTGTCCCGCACCCGCGAACGGATGCGGGACCAGGGCCCGGCCCCCACCGACTGGCCACTGTTCGAGATCACCGCCCACCGCATCCGGCCGCACCGCACCCGCATCCACTTCGCCATGAGCCTGCTGCTTCTCGACGCGGCGAGCACCCGCCTGCTCCAGGACGAGTGGTGGCAGCTCCAGCAGGACCCGGACGCCGCCCTCGCGCCGGTGCCCGGCACGTTCCGCACCTGTGTGCGGGCCCGTGACGCACGGACGGACACCGAGGACGGCCGGGCGCAGTGGAACTACTGGGAGGCACGGCTCGACTCGCTGCCGCCCGCCCCCCGGCTGCCGCTCGCCCGCCCGGCCGGGAGCATCGAGTCCGGCCGCCTCACCCGGCGTTCGGTCCGGCTGAGCCGTGAGCAGTGGCAGCGGTTCTGCGCCACCCTGCGCGCCCACCGGGTGCTCCCCACGACCGGCCTGCTGCACGTGTACGCCGAGGTCCTCGGGTCCTGGGCGGCCGACCCGGCGTTCTGCCTCAACGTCCTGCACCAGAACTGGGTGCTCCGGCACTCCGAAGCGGCGGGCGTCGTCGGCCAGTTCAGCGCCACCCTGCCCCTGGAGGTCGACCTGGCGCAGGACGAGGACTTCTTCGCCCGCGCGGCCCGGCTCCAGAAGAGGCTCTGGAAGGACCTGGAACACTCCGACGTCAGCGCGATCCGGGTCACCCGGGAGCTGGCGGCCCGCCGCGGCTGGACCTCGCGGGCCTCGCTGCCGTACGTCTTCAACAGCATGCTGGGCCCGGCGCGGCGGCCCGCGAAGGGCCGAGGAGTGTGCCGACAGCTGAACACCGCGCTGCGCACCCCCCAGGTCCTGATCGACCAGCAGGTCATGGGAGCCCCCGACGGAGGAGTCGAGTGCGTGTGGGACATCGTCGACGACGCGTTCCCCGCAGGGCTCCCCGACGCGATGTTCGACGCCTACCGCACCCTGCTGGAGTCCCTGACGTCGCCGAACGCGGCGCAGTCCGCACCCGAACTCCCGGGCGCGGCACACCGGGAGCTGGTCGAGACGCTGAACCGGCCGACGCAGGCCCCGCCCCGCGGACGGCTGGAGGACGGCTTCCTCGCGCGGGCCGCACAACGCCCGTCCGGCCCGGCGATCCTGACGGCGCACCGCACGGTCACCTACGGCGAACTGGAGGCGGTCTCCCGGGCCGTCGCGGTGTGGCTGGGCGACCGGGGGATCGGCCGCGGCGACGTGGTGCCCGTCGTCATGGACAAGGGCTGGGAGCAGGTCGCGGCCGTGCTCGGCGTACTGCGCAGCGGCGCCGCGTACTGCCCCGTGTCCGCCGCCCTGCCCGCCGGACGCATCGGGCAACTGCTCGACGCCACGGACGCCCGGGCCGCACTGTGCCAGTCCCACCGGACACCGGAGGGGGACCTCGCCGGGCGACTGCCCGTGCTGTACGTCGACCAGGTCGAGGCCACCGACCGGGTCCCCGAGGCGCCGCGGGGCGACGTCGGTGAACTGGCCTACGTCATCCACACCTCGGGTTCCACCGGCACCCCCAAGGGCGTCATGATCGACCACGCCGCCGCCCTGAACACCGTCGCCGACCTCAACCGGCGACTGCGTCTGGTCTGCGACGACCGGGTGTTCGGCATCTCCTCCCTCAGCTTCGACCTGTCGGTCTGGGACGTGTTCGGCACCCTGGCGGCCGGTGCCGCACTCGTGCTGCCGCAGGCCGGCGAGCACCCCGACCCCGAGGCATGGGCCGATGCGGCACGCGCGAACCGCGTCACCGTCTGGAACTCCGTGCCGGCCCTCGCCGAGATGCTGGTCGAGGTCTTCGCGGGCCGGCCGGGCACCCAGCCGCCGCCCCTGCGGGCCTTCCTGCTCAGCGGGGACTGGATCCCCACGTCGCTGCCGGACCGGATGCGCGCGCTCTGGCCCGACGTGCGGGTGCTGGGACTGGGCGGCGCCACGGAGGCGTCCATCTGGTCGAACATCTTCGAAATCGACCGCGTCGACCCCGCCTGGCGGAGCATTCCGTACGGGAGGCCGCTCAGCGGGCAGACCATGCGGGTGCTCGACCACGCCATGGAGGTCAGGCAGCCGTGGGCGACCGGCCGCATCCACATCGGCGGCGCGGGAGTGGCGCAGGGCTACGCCAAGGACCCCGGGCGCACCGCCGAGCGGTTCGTCCGGCACCCGCGCACGGGTGAACGCCTGTACTGGACGGGCGACTTGGGCCGCTACTGGCCCGACGGCACCATCGAATTCCTGGGCCGCGAGGACCGGCAGGTCCAGATCCAGGGCTTCCGGGTGGAACCCGGCGAGGTGGAGGCCGCGCTGCGCAGCCATCCGGCCGTGGGGGAGTGCGCCGTCACGACGGCCGGTGCGCCGGACCGGCCCCGGCTCGTGGCCCTGGTGGTCGCCGCCGACGGCGCTGTGGCACGGGCCGCGGACGTCCGGCGGCACCTGCGGGAACACCTGCCGTCGTACATGGTCCCGGGGGACCTGCGGATCGTGGAACGGCTGCCGCTGACCGCCAACGGCAAGGTCGATCCCGCACGGGTGGAAGAGGCGGCGGTGCGGGACGTGCCGCTGCCGGGCACGCCGGTCCCGGACGACAAGGTGTCCCGCCGCGTCGCCGAACTCTGGGAGGAACTGCTGGAGGCGGGCCCGGTCGGCCCGGACAGCGACTTCTTCGCCCTGGGCGGCAACTCCCTGCTGGCGCTGCGCCTGGTCACCCGGGTCCGCGCGGAGCTCGGGGCGGAGATCCAGTTCGGCCGGATCTTCGAGTCCCCGACCCTGCGGGAGTTCACCGGGGCCGTGCACGGCGACGCCCGCCCGGTCTCCTGCGCCGTACGCCTCTCCGAAGGAAGGGAGGTCGGCGGGCCCGGGCTCGTCCTCTTCCATCCGGTGGGCGGCTCGGTCACCAGCTATCTCCCGCTGGCCCGTTTCTGGCCGGGGCCGGTGCTCGCGTTCCAGAGCCGCCAACTCGTGGAGGGGGAAGCCGAGTCGGCTGCACCGGACCTGGAGTCGATGGCCGCCGCCTACCGGGAGGAGCTGCTGGCCCTGGTGCCCGAGGGGCCCTACCTGCTGGGCGGCTGGTCGATGGGCGGTGTGCTGGCGTACGAGGTGGGCCGTCGGCTGAGCGCCGAGGGCCACGACTGCCGGGTGTTCATGATCGACAGCCTGGTGGGGGAGGGCCGGTCGCCGCGGACCGTGGCCGAGGGTTACTTCGAGTTCCTGGCCGATCTGGCCGGCGGCCGTCCCCCCGCCGGCCTGGCGCAGGAGCTGCGCCGGGCCGGTGCGGGGGACGAGGCGGGCGCGGCCAGGGACGCGGCGATCAGGCACGGGCTGCTCCCTCCGGAGATCGGTGGCGAGGAATTCGCGAGGCTGGCCGGTACGCACGCCCACAACCTCGCGGTGCTGGGCGGACATCGCCCCGGCCCCTGCGAAGTGCCTGCCCTGCTGTTCGTCGCGGGGACGGGGCAGGGGGACTCGCAGGGGCCGGGCGCCGACTGGCGGGCGCTGTGCCCGCGGACCGAGGTGGAGGTCCTGGAGGGGGACCACTACTCGATCGTGTCAGACGGCGGGCTCCGGACCATCGGAGAACGGGTCGGTCGCTGGCTTGCCGTCGCGGGGGATTGAACGGCGAGGCCGAGGCAACGGGCACCGTGCTCCGAGGCCCGGAGGTCTGGGGGCCCTCGGCCGGTCGGTACCGGCCGAGGGCGTGCCGGTCAGTACCGGCCGAGGGTTCCCCGGCGCTTGGCGACCCGCTCCAGGCGGCCGAAGAGGACCACACCGATCCCGATGAGCACGACGGGCTGGAGGATCACCCACCACAGGCCCCACCCGGTGGTCAGGCCGAGCAGTGAGTCACCGCCCACGAGGATGTCGCGGATGGCCTCCAGGCCGGGCGCGATCGGTACGAGCAGCCGGCTGAGGAACGCCGTCACGTCCGGCATGTTGCTCAGCGGGACGAAGGTGCCTCCCGCGATGAACCACACGGCCATCGAGAACTGCGTGATGATCTGGATGCGCTTGTACACCAGCGTCAGGCCGCAGAGGATCAGCGCGAGTCCGCAGGTGCCCAGGACGATGGACGCGACGGGCAGCAGGATCTGTACGTCGAAGGGGGTGTCCCCGCCCCGCACCTCGATGGTGATCACCCCCACCAGCAGGACGGCCAGCGCGCTCGGCAGCGCCGAGACGACGGCCGCCACCTGCCGTCCGAGGATGAGGGTCCAGGAGGGCAACGGGGTGAGGTACGTCTGTTCCAGCACGCCGGACTGCATGTCGCCGAGGTAGCTCCAGAAGGCCCGGTTCACCTGTTCGTGGATGAAGGTGAGCGAGACCATGCCGAGCAGGCCCGGCAGGAGGAACTCGTCGCGCAACTGCCCGCGTCCCATGAACAGGACGAGCAGCAGGAAGAAGACCGGGAAGGTGATCATCTGGATGACGACCTCGCGCCACCCGGCCCTGAAGTTCAGCAGGCCCTTGTGCACTTCGTTGCGGAAGCCGTTGAAGTAGGTGGCGGCGCCCGGGCGTTGCGCGATGTTCGCCGGGGCTGCGCGGTCGGCTGTCGGAGTGAGCGTCGTCATGATCGGTCACCGCTCGTTTCAGTACTGGCCGAGCCGGCCGTCACGCACGGCGCGGCGGTGGTTTCGGGAGAAGAGCCATCCTCCGAAGAGGACGAGCGCAAGGGTGTAGGCGAGCAGCCACGGCAGCGTTCCCTCGGACCAGATGTCCCCGAGGGACTTCCCGTCGAAGAGCACCTTCGTGGTCGCCTCGACCCCCAGCGTGGTCGGCAGGAACCGGGCCACCACCGCCAGCCAGTCCGGGTAGAGCGCGAGCGGCATCATCGAACCGTTCAGCAGGATGACCAGCGACGTGAACAGCGAGTGCAGCGCACCGACCATGGGCGAGCTGACGGCCACGGCGGCCAGCACGAAGGTGAACGCCAGCACGTTGACGACGACCAGCGCGTACGGCACCAGCGCGGCGGCGTTCAGCGGAATCGTCACGCCCGTCACCAGCATCGGTACGAGCGTGGCGACCACGGCCACCGCGAGACCCGCCAGGGATGCGGTGACCAGCCGGCCCAGCATGAAGACCCAGGGCGGCGCGGGCGACATCTGGCTCTGCGCGTACGTGCCGCCCCGCTTCTCTTCGACGAGGTCCGCCACCATCACCAGGCTGCCGTAGTGCAGGAACCAGTAGCCGCTGATGGCCACGAGCGTCTGCGGGATCAGCTCCCTGCGGAGCGTGCCCTGCCCCATCACGTACTGCATGCCCAGGTAGAGCACCGTACTGATGACCAGCATGATGATGTGGCCCATGGGGTGGGCCAGTTGGGACAGCAGCCCCTTGCGGACCTCGGCCCGCAGGATGCGCAGCGCGCTGAGCGGGGTCAGTTTCCAGTCCGTACGCACGGGCTGGACCGGCCGTACGACGGCGGGGGACGCGGTGCTAGTCATGGGCGGGCCCCTTGATGAGACCCATGAAGACGTCCTCCAGGTCCGGCTGGACCTGGGCGAGCGACTGCACCACGGCACGCTGGTCCCGCAGCCGGTCGACGAGGGTGTAGACCTCCTGCGGGTCGCTCACGCGGCCCGAGACGATCGTGGTGTCGTCGACCCGGCGGGCGGTGAAGTTCGGCGGGAGCGACAGTTCGGGCAGGTCGCCCTCGATGCGCACCTCGTACGCGTCCCGTTCGCGGAACTGGGACAGCAGCTGGTCGGTCGACATGTCCGCGATGACCTTGCCCTTGCGGATCACGGCCACCCGGTCGCAGAGTTCCTCGACCACGTTCATCTGGTGGGTGGTGAGCAGGACCGTCTTGCCGCGCTCCCGCGACAGGGTGCGGATCCACTCCATGACCGTACGGGTCGCCTCGACGTCCAGTCCGATGGTCGGCTCGTCCAGCAGCACGATGGGCGGGTCGGCGATCAGGGCGGCGGCCACGGCGACCTTCTGCTGCATGCCGCGCGAGTACCCGCCGACGCTCTCCTCGCGGCGCTCCCACAGGTCGAGGCCCTTGAGGAGCTCCTCGGCGCGGGCGGCGGCGTGGGCCGCGGTCATGCCCTTCAGCCGGCCGAAGTACAGCAGGTTCTGCCAGGCGGAGAGCGTCCAGTAGACGTTGCGCGAGCCCTCCAGGACCGCACCGAACTGCTGCATGGCCGCCGCCCGCTGACGGGTGACGTCGTAGCCGTTGAGCAGGGTCTTGCCCGAGGAGGCCGCGAGCAGCCCGGACAGGATCTTGATGGTCGTCGTCTTCCCGGCGCCGTTGGGACCTAAGAAGCCGAAGACCGTGCCGGCCGGGACCGACAGGGAGACGTTGTCGACGGACGGAGTGTCCGCGCCGCCGTAGGTCTTGGTGAGCCCGCTGATCTCGATTGCGGGCGTTGTCGTGACTGCTTCCGGCCGGCCGGAACCGGCGGGTGCCTGGGTTTGCGTACTCACATTCGCACCTTCATCGGGTAAACAGCGCTCCTAAACGAGAACGCTGTTCACTTTGCATGCGGTGTACTCTGGTGTCAAGGGTGTTCTCGTGGAATGCTTGCCGAAGGTCGGACCCGATGGAGTGGGCAACGGATGGCAACGAACTGGCGTGAGAAGCGGCGGGCCTCCGCCGTGGCGGAGATCAAGGAAGTTGCCCGGGAACTCCTGGTCAAGGGGGGCCCCGCAGCCATCTCCCTGCGTGCCATCTCACGGGAGGTGGGGATGACGCCCTCGGCGCTCTACCGGTACTTCCCGAACCTGGAGGCGCTGGTGGCGGGCCTGCGCAGCGACCTCTTCAAGGAGCTGGGGGAGGCCACCACCAAGGCGCGCGACAGCGTGCCCGACGGGGATCCGCTGCTGCGGATCATGGCGATGGCGCGCGCCTTCCGGGCCTGGGGGCTGGACCACCGGGCGGAGTTCGGCCTCATGCTCGGACCACCCCCGCAGAGCGGCGAAGACGGCCCCGACCCCGACGAGCCCGACTACGCCCCCGCGTGCGTGGGCGTCACCTTCCTGGCGGAGATCGCGGAGCTGGAGCGCCGCGGTGGCCTGCGGGTCCCGTCCGTCGAGCTCATCGAGGGCCGGCTCGCACCCGGACTCCGCGACTACCTCGACGGCCAGGAAGGGCTGGACCTGCCGGTCGTCTTCGCCTTCCTCGCCGTGTGGGCGAGGCTCTACGGCATCATCGCGATGGAGATCTTCGGGCACATGGCCTGGGCGGTGACCGACAGCGGCGCCCTCTTCGAGACCGAGCTGATCAACTTCGCCCAACAGCTTTCGGGCGCCGAATACAGCGGTTCCTGAGCCGGGTGGAGCCCGGCTCAGGAACCGCTGCGGACAGGTGCCGTCACGGACGTGCGGCGACCCCGCGTCCGGCGTGGGCAAGGATCTCGTCGGCCGCCCGCACGGCTCCGCCGGACGCGCGGATGTGCTCCTGAAGGTCCCGGGTCGCGGCCTGGACGCCGGGATCGGCCGCGATGTCCAGGACCGCGGCGCGTATCGCGGCGGTGGACGTCTCGTCCCGGCCGACCACGCGAGCGACACCGAAGTCCGCGAGCTGCTGCGCGAGCTTGTCCGCGGCGCCCAACTGGGGGAGCACCACCAGCGGGGTGCCCGCGTGCAGTGCCTGCATCACGGTCCCGGTTCCGCCGGAGCAGACGGTGAGGGCCGCGTGTGCGAGCACGGACTGGAACGGCAGCCAGGTGTGTGTCTCGACGTCCGGCGGCAAGGTCCCGATGTCGGCCGGGTCGACCCTGGGTCCCACCGCGACGACCACATGCCACGGCAGCCCCTCGAAGGCCGCGATGCACCTCCGGAACAGCTCGGGCTGCTGGTTGAAACTGGTGCCCAACGAGACCAGGGCCACCGGCTTCCCGCTCGACGGCGGCTGCCACGCCTCCTGCGGAGCCTCCGTGCGCAGGCAGGGTCCGACGAAGACGAACTTGTCGTCGGTCTCGGCATCGACGTAGCCGAACCTGCGCGGATAGAAGACGATCTTGAGGGCCTCGGGATCGCCCCTCAGCTGGTGGAAGGCCACGTCCGGATCCACCCCGTTCAGGGCCGCGTACCGCTGCATCTCGCCCAGGAGTTCGGTGTGGGCGGCCTCGCCGATGGCGGCCTGCGTGACGTGCTGGCTGACGCACCCCACCGGGAAGAGCCGTACCGCGGGCACCCGCCACTTCTCCCCGAGCAGTTCGCCGATCCACCGTACGAAGCCGTCGTAGACGACCGCGTCCGGGCGGTCGTTCGCGAAGTGGGCGTCGAACAGCGCGGTGGTGGCGATGCCCTCGCGCACCCCGCCCAGCAGGACCTTGGCCAGCCAGTTGTCCGTACCCGGCGGGAAATCGCGCTGCACGTCGATGGTGGACTCGTACGGAACGACGGTCGCGCCCGCCGACGCGACCTCCTCGGCGAACTCCTTGGTCGCCGGATAACTCACCCGGTGCCCCCGGCGGACCAGCTCCTCCACCACCGCGAGGGTGGGCGCCAGGTGCCCGGGCGCGGGGATGTTGAAGAAGGCGATGTGACGGCTTCGGCTGCCCATGTCAGGCCCGCCGGCCGCGGATGGAGACGAACTCGTGGCTGCGCACGACCATGTCGGGGTTGTGCATCAGGTCCTTGAGGAACAGGTCGATGTCGGCCGCGTCGAAGCCTGCCTCGATCATGGCGTCGCGCTTCTGGCTGACGTTGTTCTCGAACAGCCGGCAGCCGTAGCCGCCACCCGTCCAGCTCTCGTAGTGCCAGCGGGTGCGCACCTCGGTGAGGCCCGCGTCGAGCATGGTCCGGTGGACCTCGTGCCCCCAGCCGCCGTGCGTGTGACGGGCCGTCATCACGTCGTACAGACCGTCCAGCACCCGCTGGAAGACGGCGGCGTGGTGCTCGCTCGGCGCGGACACCACCTTGGGGGCCGAGCGGACGAACTCGCCCAGCAGCAGCCAGCCCCCCGGCTTCAGCGAACCGGCCAGCCTGTGCACGAACTCCACCCGGTTCTCCAGGTGATGGGTCAGCAGCCGGCCGTGGACGAGATCGAACGGGCCCTGCGCCGCCAACGGCTCGCCCGAGCTGAGGTCCTGCGTGTGAATCGTGATGTTGGGGCCCTCGGGCACCATGTGCGTGTCCTGGTCGACCGCATCGACACGGCCGGACTCGCCCGCGAGCTCCGACAGCATCCGCGTCACCGAGCCGCCCCCGGCGCCGACGTCGAGGAAGTGGCCGCCCGCAGCCGGCTGGATCTCGGCCAGTTCGCCGCGGGTGAAGGGGTCGAGGAACTCCTGGAGCGGAGTCAGCTGGGCGGGCACGTTGTGGAACACGTAGTCGGCGAGGTTGGTCATGGTCTTCCTCCGTGGTCGCAGAGCGGGTGGTCGGGGTGGGGTGTGCGGGGGCTCCCGGAGGACCTCACGGGTTGTAGTTGAAGAGTTCCTTGTCCCGGTAGGTGTCCTCGCGCCGCTTCATGGACTTGATCAGCGCGTCGCGGACCCGCCCCACCAGGGGATTGGTCGTGTGCCCCAGCCGGGCGATCAGCCGGGAGTGCTGGACGATCTTGTTGGCGCGCTGGGAGCGGACGCGCCCGTACTGGCGCAGCGCGGCGGGCACGTGGTGCTCGGCCAGCAGACTCGCCAGGCTCGCGACGTCCTCCAGCGCCATGTTGGCCCCCTGGCCCAGGACCGGGCCGATCGGGTGCGCGGCGTCACCGAGCAGGACGAGCCTGCCCGTGTGCCAGCGCTTGAGGGGCGGACAGTCGTGCACATCGGTGACGACCATGTCCTCCACGGCGCAGGACTCGACCGTCTCCGCCAGCGGGGGCGACCAGTCGCCCCACAGCCGCAGGAGATCCGCCCTGGCCTGCTCCATCGGCTTGCGGGGCCAGGAGTGTTCGGGGGCGTTGACGGTGGCCGTCCAGAAGAGCCGGGTGTCGCTGAACGCCTCGGCGAAGAAGTGCCCGCCCGGTCCGACGAAGACGAAGCCGTCGCCGTGCTGGGCAGGCCGCTTGGATATGCCGCGGATCGAAGTGAACCCGAGGTAGCGCGGCTGCACATCACCCGCGACGAGCGTCCGCAGGGTGGAGCGCACTCCGTCCGCGCCGACCACCAGGTCACCGGTGGCCTTGCGCCCGTCGGACAGCAGCACGGTGGCGGTGTCGCCCGTGTTGTACGCCTCGCACACCTTGGCCCGGTGATGGACCGTCACCTCGGCCCGGCCCGGCCGCTGCACCGCCTCGGCCAGGATGCGGTGCAGGTCGGCACGGCGGATGCCGATCATCGGCGCACCCCACTTCGCGGGGAAGTTCGCGACCTCCCGGCTTTTGAGGAGCTTGCCGTCCCAGGACATGATCGGCATGTCCTGGCAGTGCCGCTCGCTGGACCAGCCCGAGGCCCGTACCTCTTCGCCGAGCCGGGGGCTGATGCAGTCCACCGACTTGACGCCGTTGGGTGTGAGCTCGATGCCGGAGCCGGTGTTGCCGAAATCGCCCGCCCGCTCGAACACTTCGGAGCTGATGCCCCGCTCGCGCAGGGCGACGGCGAGAGCGAGCCCGCCGATCCCTCCGCCGACGATGATTACTTTGATCGACTTCATGTCCGCGTTTCTCCCCGAGCTGGTGTTCCGGGCCCTCTCCTGGAGAGCCAGGGAAGATGTCTTCTGCCACGTTCATCGCCGCCGGACTCGGCGAGTGCAAACCTTCCGGAAATCGAGCCCGGGCCTTTTCGAGGAAACATCACCCCCCATGTGCCCTGACGGGCAGTTTTGCATGACGGAACTCTTGCGGGAATATCCCAGATTGCTTTTCTCGTCGAAGGTCCGGAGCCCTTGTGGTGCCGTCGCGGACGGGGCTATCGTCACCCATTCCGATGCGCAATCGATCCATTGCGCGTGTATCTGTGCACCAGGGATGGATGACGGAATGACAACCGTGGCCGGAATTCGCGGACCGGAGAATGCACCGACTTCCTGGCGTTCTCTGCACATAGCCCTCGACAAGGACATCGACAAGAACGACGACGTGGGCGTCGGCAAGGACCTCGGTGAGGAGGCGGGGCGTGCCGAACGCCTGCTCCTCACCGTCGTTGCCCCCTGGGCGGCCGCCCGGACCGCCGCCGGCGACCTGACGGGCTGGTTCCCCGAGCGCACGGCCCTCGACGGCGGCCGACTGTGCGTACACCTCCTCAGTACGGACGAGAAGTGCGCGGCAGATCTTGCCGAGGCGGTGCGCGCGGCCGCGGACGCCGAAGGCCGGGTCCCGGAGTCCTCCGAGTTCCCCTACGAGCCGGACGCGGCCCCCTTCGGCGGGGCCGCCGGACTCGCGCTCTGCGCACCGCACTTCGGGGCTGCCACGCGCGTCGCCGTCGAGGTGATCCGGGCTGCGCCCTCGCGGGAGAAGAGGCTGCGCGCCGCCGCCGCACTGCTGCTCGCCTCGGCCCTGGCGGCGGAGCCCGAGCCGCGCGCCGCCGTCGCATGGCTGCGCGGCCACGCGTCCGTGCTGGCCGGCACCGTGGACGTGGCGGACGCCCGCGGCCGGGCCGAGCAGGACCACTTCCGCAACGAGGCGGAGTGGCGACGTCGGCACGCCGTCACCCGCGAGGAGACCGCCAGGCCCACGACCACGACGGGGGCGTGGTACCAGCAACAATGCGCGCTGCTGGCCCCGTTGGGGCTGCTGCGGGAGGCGGGCGAGCTGGAGCTGCCTCCCGGCGAGGTGCTGCGGGCCTTCGCCCGGCGGCTCTTCGGCCAGCTCGGCCTCGACGCCCTCGACGAGGCGTACGCGGCCTGGCTGGTGTCGATGGACCTCGTCTCGCCGGGGCCGCGCGAGCCCTACTTCGCCGACTCCCCGGCCGCGGTCGACCGGCTGACCCACGAGTACGGCAAGTACTTCGGCGCCCGGCTGATGGACCAGCGCCCCGACATGCCGGGCGCCAGGGACGTGGGACGCCAGGAGCTCGGGCCGGTGCTGGCGCGGATCGAACTGGAGCGGCACGTTCCGTCCGGCCCGGACGTCCTGCCGTTCGAGCAGGTGCTCCTCGAACGACGCAGTGCGTACGGCTACTACGGCGGCCCGGTCACGCTCGGCGAACTCGGCACGCTGCTCCACCACGCGGCGGGCGTCACCGCGCAGAAGACCATGCCGGGGGCGGACGAGGCGTACCCGGTGCGGCCCTACCCCAGTGGCGGTACGCGCTACCCCTTGCGCGTCCTGCTCTACTGCCATGACGTCGCCGGGCTGCCGCGCGGGACGTACCTGTACGACCCGCAGGGCCACGCCCTGGAACAGCTCGGCGACCGGGACATCTGCGCCGATCTGATGCGGATGGCGCCCGCCACGGACCCCAGGGTGAGCTTTCCGCCCAAGGCGGGCGGGAACCTGCACGTCGACGACTGCCCGCTGTGGATCTTCACGGTGGCGGACCTGACGTTCCAGCGTCTCCATTACGGGCTGCGCTCCTATCGTCTCGTCCTGCAGGAGAGCGGCCACCTCGCACAGAACCTGGCACTCGTCGCGACGTGGCTGGGCAAGTCCTCGGTAGGGCTCGGCGGGTTCTACGACGACACCGTGAACGAGGCGCTGGCGCTCGACGGTGTCAATTCGTCCGTGGTCTACGTCCATCTCGTGGGCGTGGTGCAGCCGCCGCCCCCTGCGGCGAGGGGAGACGTTACTATATGATGGCTCTAGTGTCTCCCTCTTGTGAGTGGGCGAGTGCCTGCCCCGAGGGGGGTGCGGGCGGCCCCCTCGCCGCCCGCGCCCCCTCTCGGCAGCCGGAATATCCGTACGCGCGAGGTGCGGAGGGAGATATTCGGTCGCGGTTATTCGGGCGTGGGCGGAAATCCCGGAAGGCGACTGTCAGCCTGCCCTGAGCAAGGGAAGCGAAGACATCCCGAGCCTCGCCCGTGAAGGTCGTCGCGCAGTACGGCGGTACAGCAGTACAGCGGTACGTCCGACGTCCGCGGCAACTCAGGAGATTCACATGAGTCAAGGAAAAGGCTTACGAAGAAAAACGGCACCGCGCCGTCAGGTGCTGTTCGGAATTGCCGGAGGCGCCGGATTTCTCGCGGCCGATGCCCTGGGCCCGGCGGCACAGTCGGCCCCGGCCGCCGACCGCGACCGGCATCCACGGGGGCCTCGGACACCGTCCGGTAAGCGAGCGGGCGACCACCAAGCACCGCAACATCGCGCTGATGTACACCACCTACTGCATGTACGCCGCACTCCTGCCGCAGTCCTCGGCCCTCTGGCGCGCGACCACCGCACCGTACGGATACCCGCCGACCCGTGGCCGAGCTGCCTGAACACCCCTGACCACCCGGAGTACCCGTCCGGCTCGTCCGTGGTGGCGGCCGTCGAGGTGTCCTGGGACATGGGGCGCAGGGTCGGGGACCGCGCCTACGCCTTCGTCCGCGCCCCCATCGACGGGAAGGTGTGAGGAGCCTGCCGCCGGTCCCGGGGAGCGGATGACCGCGGCGTGTGCAAGCCGGTGCGATCGGCCGGCAGGCGCAGGCCGATCGCACCGGTTGTGCGTCAACTTCCTTGCCACGTAGGCCACATGACTACGCGTCAGCTGCCAGGTCGACGGGTTGAAGATCCCCTTCTGTCTCCCGGGCGCTGCCGGCGCCCGGGTGTTTTACCCCTGATCACCTCTCGGAAAGCAAAGGAAGTCACACCATGAACGTCGCCCTGTGGATCGTTGCGGGAGTTCTCGCCCTCGCGTTCGCCCTCGTCGGCCTGATGAAGGTCGCCAAGCCCAAGGAGGAGCTGGCGAGCGGCGGCATGCCGTGGGTCGGCGACTTCTCGTCGGGCGTGGTGAAGGCGCTCGGAGCGGTCGAGGTGCTCGCCGCCATCGGGCTCGTGCTGCCCCCGCTGGTCGACATCGCCCCCGTCCTCGTGCCGCTCGCCGCCACCGGGCTGGCCGTCACGATGGCGGGAGCGGCTGTCGTCCACGCGCGCCGCAAGGAGGGCTCCGCCATCGGGCTCAACGTCGTGCTGCTGGCCCTGGCCGCCTTCGTCGCCTGGGGGCGCTTCGGTCCGTACAGCTTCTGACGCCACAGCTTCTGACGCCCGATGCGAGCGGGGGCTGCCGGGGGCCGGCCCCTGCCGGTCAGCAGGCGAGGGCCCTCGACCCGGCCGACAGCGTGAAGAGGATCGGCGGGTTGGCCCAGCCGAGCGGGCGGAGCGTCATCTGGACCGTCGGGCAGCCCTCCGGCCCGACGGTGACGGGCCCCGCCGTACCGACGAGCAGAGGACCGCCCGCCGCTGTGCCGTGCGGGTGGGCCTCCTCGGTCACCGCGTGCACGTACCAGGTCCCCTGCGGGACATCGGTGATGTGGAACCTGCCGGAGCGCGCGATCGTCGCGCGGGCGGCGGGAGAGCGTTCCAGGATGGGGCTTTCGAACACGCCGATGTGAATGATGGAGTCCGTGCCGTACGGATTCCTGACGATGCCCGAGATCGAGGGCTTGCGCTCCGCCCGCGTGTCTTTCGGTGCGATCGGGATTCCACAGGAATCGGGCTGCGGGGTTGCGGGAAAGCTGCGTCGGTACTGCGTGGGAGGACACCCCACCGACTCGCTGAAACGGCGTGTGAAGCTGCCGGTGCTGCTGTATCCGACCTGTGCTCCTATGTCGCTCACGTTCAGCGAGGTGGACGCCAGCAGGATCTTCGCCTCGTGGAGTCGCACGGCGCTCAGGAAACGGCCGGGCGTGACGCCCGTAATACGCCGGAACGTGCGCAGGAAGTGAAATTTGCTGACCATTGCGGTGTGGGCTAATTCGTCGAGCGTGAGAGGTTCGTGATATCGCTCGCGTATCGTTCTCACGGCACATCGGATAATGTGCTCCATACTGCTTCCCTCTGTGAGGGTTTCACTGGCGAAACGTCCGTGTGTCACGCGTAGACCTCGCGGTTCATTGGGTGGTGAATCGCAGATTTTTCGGGACGTGATACGGCGGAAGCAAAGCACGGTCGGCCAACTTGCCACCGTACGGCCAGCCGGTTGTGGAGTGTTCCGGGACGAATCCAACGGCTGTGGGGAGCCGGTGCGGGATTCTCTTCGGTGTGTCCTTTGTCCGGTGGTGGTCGACGTCTTCAGGAGAATTACAGACGGCGTGCACCCTTGTCTTCTTCGTTCTTGCGGTTTCTCCGGCGGGACGAGGGCGCCGGGAATTCGGCTGGCCGGCCGGCGGTGACGTACGTCCGGGCACGCGAAAAGGGCCCCTGCTCGCGGGCGGCAACCGGATTCCGGTGCCGTGTACGAGCAGGGGCCCTGGGAGTGCGTGTGGTGCTTCGGCCGCGCGGTCAGATCACGGAGACGATCTCCGCCGACTCCGCCGTCGAGTCGGTCGTCAGGGCGAAGGCGGCGTGCGCCTCCGTGATCGTGGGCGCCGCGGCGAGGGCCTTCTGCATGTGCTCCGCGCTCTCCCAGTACCAGTGGTCGACCCAGCTGCCGTCGTCCAAGCGGCCCAGGCGGGCCTCGGTGAGACCGGGGTACGACTCCCGGACGGCGGCGATCAGCACGGCCCGCTTCTCGATCATCGCCTGCTCGTTGGCGGGCTCGGTCCTGAAGCGAGTGATCCGGACGGTCGTCATGTCAAGTCCCTCTCTAGAGTCTCTATCTCAAGTGGTACTCTAGATGTAGACTACGTTGACGAGTCAAGTGCTCTGGTTGCTCTGAGTCGGGATCGTCCACTTCGCGGGGGAGTGCTGATGCGGTCGGAAATCGAGAGCGTCGTCGAGGTCATGCGTGACCGGTACGACGAAGATCTTTCTCTGCATGTGCTTGCTGATACGGCCCGGTTGAGTTCCTTTCACATGTCACGGCTTTTCCACCAGGAGACCGGCCTGCCGCCGGCCCGATTCCTCTCCGCCGTGCGGCAGGAGGTGGCGAAGCGCAAGTTGCTCTGCACCTCGGACCGGGTCGCGGATATTTCCGTTCAGGTGGGCTATTCCAGCCTCGGCAGCTTTACGACACGTTTCACCAAGAGCGTCGGTGTGTCACCGGGGCGATTTCGTCGGCTGGCACTGCTCGGGCAGACGGCCATCGAATTCACGGCCGGCCGGACGGACGACGCACCGTTCGCGTACGGATCCTTTTGCGGGCGGCTCCGCCGGAGCGACGGGCAGGACGACGAACCCGTTTTTGTCGCGGCGATTCCTCCGCTCACCCGGAATGAGCACCCGTCGCGATGCCGTCGCATCTGCAACGGAAAAGGGTTCTGGAACATCGACTTCGTTCCCGAGGGCGTCTGGTACCTTCAGGCGGTTTCCCGGAGGACCGGTGGCGGGAAACGGCCCATTGCGATTGCGAGCGCAGGGCCCTTCTATGTCGCAGCGGGCTCCACGGTCGACGTGGATCTGGTGCTGAAATCGCCTTCGCAGACGCAGGTGTTCGACAGGGAGCGCGCCACTATCGGTGCCAAACTTCCTGAGCTCTTTTCCTGAAGGCAGGCCTCTCGGGCCGGTTGAGCAATCTTGGAGAAGACATGAATCCCGGCCCCCTCGAGAATGGCACGACGGTGCGGTCCGCACCGCAATTGCTGTCTTTATGAGGAGGGCACGTGGGTGTGGTCGGCGGACACGCAGTGATTGTCGGGGGCTCGATCGGGGGACTGGTCGCGGCCCGGGCGCTCTCCCGCAGATTCACCTCGGTGACCGTCGTCGACAGGGACGCTCTGCCCGACGGTCCGTACGACCGGAAGGGCGTGCCCCAGAGCCCCCATGCCCACGCCCTGCTCATCAGCGGCCGCAAGCAGCTGGAGGAGTTCTTCCCCGGTCTCACCGAGGAGCTGATAGCCGGCGGGGCCGTTCCCTTCGACCCGGGCCAGGACCTGCTCTTCCATCAGATGGGGGCGCTGCGCGTCAGGTTCCGCAGCGGCCGGCTCGGCATCAGCCTCACCCGTGCCTACCTGGAGCACGCGGTCCGGCGCAGGGTCGCCGCGCTGCCCAACGTCCGCATCCTCGACCGTACCGCCGTGAGCGGGCTGTTCGGCGTGTCCGGCAGGGTGCTCGGGGTCGACCTGGACGACGGCCGCAGGCTCGGCGCGGAGCTCGTCGTCGACGCCACCGGACGCAGCGCCGGACGGACGGAGCGATGGCTGGAGCTGCTCGACTGCCCGGCGCCCAGGACCACGACCGTCAAGATCGACGTCGGATACACCACACGTGTCATGCACCGGCAGGGCGGGGAACTGCACGACGACGCGCTGCTCTACCTGATGTCGGCGGTGCCGCCGCACGACAAGCGTGCCGCCGCGGTGTTCGCCGTCGAGGGGAACCGCTGGATGGTCACCCTGGGCGGCTGGCACCGCTCGCACGCACCGGTGGACCCCGAGGGCTTCGCCGCCTTCGCCGACGACCTGCCCGACCGGCACGTCGCCGACCTGCTCGCCCGGACCAAACCGGTGAGCGAGGAGAACGCGGAGCGCTTCCTGTATCCGGCGGCCAGGCGCCGGTGGTTCGAGAAGCTGGACAAGCTCCCCGCCGGATACGTGGCCCTCGGCGATGCGATCTGCAGTTTCAATCCCCTCTACGGCCAGGGCATGACCGTGGCCACGCTGGAGGCGGTGGAACTGGGCCGCTGCCTCGACCGGCACGGCAAGGCCGACGAGGCCATGGCGCGCCGCTTCTACCGGGCGGCGGCCCGCGTGATCGACATCCCCTGGCAGATGTCCACGAGCAGCGACTTCATGTATCCCGAAACGGTCGGCGCCAAGGGGTTCGGCACCGACCTCCTGAACCGCTATGTGCGGCAGGTGATGATGGCCAGTCATGTGTCGGTCCCCGCACACCGGGTCATGCTCGACCTGCAGCACCTGCTGGCCAGGCCCCCGGCGGTGCTCCGGCCCGACCGGGTGGTCCGCGCACTGATCGCCGCCCGCCGCTCCCCGGCCCACCCGGCGTACGACGGACCGGCGGCGGCCGCCCCCTGACCGGCACGGGCGCTCGCGCACCTGCCCGCACCTGCCGGTACGGCACGGCTGCGTGCCCGGCTGACGGGAGCGGCAGTCATACTTGGCCCAGGCCTGCCGGGCGTACGGACACCGATACGTTCAGCAGGCCCGAGACGCCGTAGCAGTGAGTAGGAAGTGATCCAGAATGGCGAAGGAAAATCCCGGCCGCCGCCTGAAGGCGCAGCAGACCCGCAACCGGATGCTGGAGGCCGCGATGGCTCTCTTCGTCGAGCACGGGTACGGCGGGACCACCATCGAGTCCATCGCCGGCAAGGCCGGCGTCGCCGTACAGACGATCTACTTCTCGTTCGGGAACAAGCAGCGGATCCTGAAGGAGCTCATCGACGTCCACATCGCGGGCGACGAGAACCCCGTACCGACCCTGGAGCGCCCCCAGGTGATCGAAGCGCTGGAGGCGGAGGACCCGCGTCAGCAGCTGCGGCTCCAGGTGCACTTGACCCGCGTCGTCCTCGAACGCGTCGGTCCGCTGCTGGAGGTGCTGCGCAACGCCGCGGCGACCAGCGGCGACGGGGCCGAGCTGTGGGAGGCGAACAAGAGCCAGCGGCTGGTCGTCCAGCGGCGCTTCGTCGAGTCGCTGGAGAGCAAGGGCGCGCTGCGGGAGGGGCTCGGAGTGGACCGCGCCGTCGACATCTCGTACGTGCTGCTCGGCCCCGAGCTCTTCCACCTCCTGGTCACCGAACGCGGCTGGTCCATGGACGAGTGGGAGCAGTGGGTGTTCGACAGCCACTGCCAGCACCTCATCGGCGAGAAGGCCTGACATTGCCAGAGCTCTGAATTTCTCATCCCGCGGCGAGTGTGATGAGCAATCTGGGAGACGCCACGGGCGGCACGCTGGGAGAAAATGAATTGCCAGCGAAAGTGTCGCCTGGAGGCCAACCTAGTCCGAGAGTTGCCGATGAAGGAATTACTCGCCGATTCGCCGTACGTTCCAGAAGGCTTCCGTCGCTGGTTCGAGGCCGCCCGAAAGACCGGGTACGCCCAGGTGGAGCGGGTCCCGCTGGACTCCGTACAGGGGTGGGACTGCGGGCCCGACGCGCCGGCGCTGACCCACCGCAGCGGACGTTTCTTCTCGGTCGAAGGGCTCCGTACGAGTCATTCTCGAGGCGCCGTCCCCTGTTGGGACCAGCCCATCATCAATCAGCCCGAAACGGGGATACTCGGAATTCTCGTCCGGTGGACCGACGGTGTTCTGCACTGCCTCGTCCAGGCCAAGGCCGAACCCGGAAACATCAACGGAATTCAGCTTTCGCCCACCGTGCAGGCGACGCGGAGCAACTTCACCGGAGTGCACCGCGGGAAATCCGTTCCCTATCTCGCGTACTTCCAGAACGCCCCTGCCGACCGCGTGATCGTCGACGTGCGGCAGTCCGAGCAGGCCTCGTGGTTCCTGCGCAAGCGCAACCGCAACATGATCGTGGAGACCCATGAGGACATCGCGGCGACCGAGGGCTTCCGCTGGCTGCCCGTCGCCGAAGTGCTCGGGCTGCTGAGGATCGACGACCTGGTCGGCATGGACCTGCGCAGCGTACTGGCCTGTCTGCCGGTGGCCGACGCACAGCACAGCACGCGCAACATCACGCGCACCATCACGCGCACGGGAGTGCCCCGCGGACCCGTCACGACCGCACAGATACGGAGCTGGCTCACCGCCGCGCGCAGCGAGATCGAGGTGCGCACCGAACAGGTACCCCTCGCGGAACTCGAGGGATGGCGTCGCGGGCCCACCGCGATCACCCACGAGAGCGGCCGGTTCTTCGACGTCATCGGGGTACGCGTCCGGGCGTCCGGCCGTGAGGTGCGGGAGTGGGCCCAACCGATGATCGCCGCGCACGGCACCGGCGTCGTCGCCTTCCTCACCACCCGCTTCGACGGCGAGCTCCACGTCCTGGTGCACCAGCGGGTCGAGCCGGGATTCGTGGACGTGGTCGAACTCGGCCCCACGGTCCAGTGCACGGAACGCAACTACGACCAACTGCCGCCCGCCGCACGCCCCTTGTTCCTGGACGACGTGCTGAAGGCCCCGGCGGACCGGATCCTCCTCGACGTCACCCTGTCCGACGAGGGCGGCCGGCTCTTCCGCACCCGCAGCCGCCACCTCCTCGTCGAGACCGACCAGCGGCCCGACCACCCGGACTTCCGCTGGATGACACCGGCCCAGCTCTCCGCACTGCTGCGCCACAGCCACTACGTCAACATGCAGGCCCGGAGCCTCCTGGCCTGCCTGCACGCACTCCGCGCCCCGGCCGTGCCGGTGCCGACGCCCGGACAAGGAGCCACGCGGACATGACCTCGCAGGAGCGCGAACCGGGCGCGTTACCGGTGGTGACCGTACTCGGAGCATCCGGATTCGTCGGATCGGCGGTCCTGGCGGCGTTCGCCCGTCGGCCCGTCCTGCTCAGGGCGGTGGCGCGGCGCACGAGCCACGTCCCCGCCACGGGAGCCGCGCGCACGCAGGTGCGCACCGCCGACCTCACCCGCGCCGGACAGGTCGCCGACGCCGTCGCCGGAGCGGACGTGGTGATCCACCTGGTCACGCACAGCGGCGGCTGGCGGGCCGCCGAGAGCGACCCCGCCAGCCGGGCCGTCAACGTGGGGGTCATGGAGATGCTGTGCGAGGCCCTGAGCGATCGCCGGCGCGACGGGCCGGGCCCGCTGGTCCTGTACGCGGGCGCCGCCTCCCAGATCGGCCTGCCGCCGGACCGCCCCGTCGACGGCAGCGAGCCCGACCGCCCGGAGACCGCGTACGACCGCCACAAGCTGGCGGCCGAACGCCTGTTGAAGGAGGCCACGGCCGACAGCGTGATGCGGGGGGTCAGCCTGCGGCTGCCGACCGTCTTCGGGCACGTCGGGGAGCACGCCCCGGATCGCGGCGTGGTGGCCTTCATGATCCGCCGCGCCCTGGCCGGGGAGCCGCTCACGCTGTGGCACGACGGCACGGTCGCGCGGGACCTGGTGCACGTCGACGACATCGCCGAGGCGTTCACGGCGGCAGCCGACCACCCGGACGAGCTGTCCGGCAACCACTGGCTGCTCGGCGCGGGCCGGGGCGACCCCCTCGGCGCCGTCTGCCGCACGGTGTCCCGCCTGGTGGCCGACCGGCTGGGGAAGCCGCCGGTGCCGGTGGTCTCCACCGCGCCGCCCAAGGACGCGCCGGCCACCGACTTCCGGAGCGTCACCATCGATTCCTCGCCGTTCCGGTCGGTCACGGGATGGCGGCCCCGGACCCCGCTGCACACGGCCCTGGAGCGGACCGTCGCCGCCCTGGCCCAGACCCGTACGCCATCGAACTGAGGGGGAGAGCCGTGTACGGACCGGAGTTCGCCGAGATCTACGACCACGTGTACACCTTGCGCGGCAAGGACTACCCGGCCGAGGCCAAGCACGTGACCGAGGAGATCCGCGCACGGCTGCCCGAAGCGGCGTCGCTGCTCGACGTCGCCTGCGGTACCGGAGGGCACCTGCGCCACTTCGACGGGCTCTTCGAGCACGTCGAAGGCGTCGAGCTGTCCGAGGCCATGCTGGAGGTCGCCCGCGACCGGATGCCCGGCATCCCGCTCCACCAGGGGGACATGCGCGCCTTCGACGTCGGCCGGACCTTCGACGCCGTCGTCTGCCTGTTCGCCGCGGTGGCGCACCAGAGCGCCGAGGAACTCGCCGGCACCCTGCGCTGCTTCGCCCGCCACCTGCGCCCCGGCGGCGTGGTCGTCGTCGAACCCTGGTGGTTCCCCGAGACCTTCCTCGACGGCTACGTCGCCGCCGACGTCCTCACGCCCGACCACCGCACGATCAGCCGGGTGTCCCACACCCGGCTGGAGGACGGCGCCTCCCACATGGACGTCCACTACGTCGTCGCCGACGCCCGGGGCGCCCGGCACTTCGTCGAGTCCTACGTCCACCGGCTCTTCCCGCGCGACCTGTACGAACAGACCCTGCGCGCAGCGGGGTTCACCACCCAGTACGTCGAAGGTGTCCCGTCGGGCCGGGGCCTCTTCCTCGGTGTGAAGGAAGGAGCGTGGCGTCCATGACCACCCGAGTATGGGGCTACCTGGACGAGTACGCGGCGGAGCGCAAGGACATCCTCGACGCCGTCGACACCGTCTTCGGCTCCGGCCGCCTCGTGCTGGGCGACAGCATGCTGGGGTTCGAGCGGGAGTTCGCGGACTACCACGGCGTGCGGCACTGCGTCAGCGTCGACAACGGCACCAACGCCATCAAGATCGGGCTCCAGGCCCTCGGCGTCGGACGCGGCGACGAAGTCGTCACCGTGTCGAACACGGCCGCGCCGACCGTCGTGGCCATCGACGCCCTGGGCGCCGTCCCGGTCTTCGTCGACGTCCACCCCGACACGTACCTCATGGACACCGCACAGGTCGAAGCCGTACTGACCGACCGCACGCGCTGCCTGCTGCCCGTCCACCTGTACGGACAGTGCGTGGACGTGGAGCCGCTGCGGGAGCTGGCGCACATCCACGGGCTGAGCCTGCTGGAGGACTGCGCCCAGGCCCACGGTGCCACCCGCGACGGCGTCCTGGCCGGGACCACCGGGGACGCCGCGGCCTTCTCCTTCTACCCGACCAAGGTGCTGGGTGCCTACGGCGACGCAGGCGCCACCCTCTTCCGCGAGGCCGAGCACGCCGACCGGATGCGCCGGCTGCGCTACTACGGCATGGAGGAGCGCTACTACGTCGTGGAGACGCCGGGGCACAACGCCCGCCTCGACGAGGTGCAGGCGGAGATCCTGCGCCGGAAACTGCCCCGGCTCGACGGCTACATCGCCGCCCGGCGGGCGATCGCCGCACGCTACGCCGAGGGCCTGGCCGGCACCGGCCTCGTCCTGCCCGCCGTCGCACCGGGCAACGAACACGTCTACTACGTCTACGTGGTACGGCACCCGGAGCGGGACGCGATCCTGCGGGCGCTGCGGGAGCACGGCATCGAGCTCAACATCAGCTACCCGTGGCCCGTCCACACCATGACCGGCTTCCGCCATCTCGGCCTGCGGGCCGGGGCGTTGCCCGTGACGGAGACCCTCGCGGAACAGATCTTCTCGCTGCCGATGTACCCCTCGCTGTCTCCCGCCACCCAGGACCGGGTGATCGGCGCGCTGCGCGAGGTGCTGGCGACGTTGTAGCGCACCGCCGACACCCGCCCACGCCAGTGGACCCGTTCAGGAGGAGCCATGGAAATACGTGAACTCGCCGTCGAGGGAGCAGTGGAGTTCACTCCGCGGATCTTCCCCGACGAGCGCGGACTCTTCGTCTCGCCGTTCCAGGAGGAGGCCTTCGAGAAGGCCGTCGGGCACCGGCGCTTCCGCACGGCGCAGACCAACCACAGCAGGTCCCGCCGGGGAGTGGTGCGCGGTGTGCACTACACCGTGACACCCCCCGGGACCGAGAAGTACGTCTACTGCGCCCGGGGCGCGGCCCTGGACATCGTGGTCGACATCCGGGTCGGCTCACCGACGTTCGGCAGGTGGGACGCCGTGCGGCTCGACCCGGTCGACTTCCGGGCCGTGTACTTCCCGGTCGGGGTGGGGCACGCCTTCGTCGCACTGGAGGAGGACACCGTCATGTCCTACATGCTGACGAGCGGATACGTGGCCGAGCACGAACTGGCCCTCTCCGCCCTCGATCCCGAGCTCGCCCTGCCGATCCCCGCGGGCGCCGACCCGGTCATGTCGCCGCGCGACCTCGCCGCGCCGACGCTCGCCGAGGCGAAGGCAGCGGGTCTGCTGCCCGACTACGCCCTGTGCCGGGAGCGGACCCGGTGACCGGACACCACCGCCGGACGGCACGGGGCGGCCCGGCCGGACCCGCAGGACATCAACGAAGGAGGCCGGCATGTCGACGCGCCACACGGTGAGTCCGTCGATCGCACGACGAGAGGCGACCGCCACGGAGCGCTCTCCCGCACCCGACATCGCGCGGGGATTCATGCTGCTCCTCATCGCCCTGGCCCACGCACCGATGTACGTGACGACCAGCGCCCCGGGCGTGGTGACGCACCCGACGGGCGGCGACGCCCTCGACCGCACGATCACCTTCCTCAGCTTGGATCTGGTCGACAACCGGGCGTACCCGATGTTCGCCGCCCTGTTCGGCTACGGCATGGCGATGCTGGTCATGCGCCAGCGGGCGGCCGGGACCACGGCGCCCGCCGCCGCCCGACTGCTGCGCAGGCGCGGGGTGTTCCTCTTCCTCTTCGGCTTCGTGCACTTCGTCCTGATCTTTCCGGCCGACATCCTCGCGCCCTACGGTGTCGCGGCGCTGGCCCTCGGCTGGCTGTTCGTCCGCAGCGACCGGGCCCTGCACAAGGGGGTGGTGATCACTGCCGTCGCGGCGACCGTCCTGACGGTCCTGATGGCGGTGGCGACCGCCCTGGAGGCCAGTGGCAGCGGCGAGCACCCCCGAGGGACGGTCTGGGCCCAGGACTACGGGGCCGCGGTCGTCGAACGGCTGTCCCAGGCGCCCCTCGCCTCGCTGCACATCCTGCTGGCGTGGCCCATCCCCGCCGCCATCCTGGTCGGCGCCGTGGCCGCGCGCAGGCGCTACCTCGACGACCCGGCCCGCCACCGCGCCGTACTCGGCCGCACCGTCCTGATCGGCGGGACCGTCTCGGTGGCCGGTGGCGTACCGCTGGCGCTGATCGGCGCCGGTGCCTGGCAGGCGGGCGACCTGGCCCAGGGGGCGATGACCGCCCTGCACGTGATCACCGGCTTCGCGGGCGGGCTCGCCTACGCGGCCGCGTTCGGGCTGTTCGCCGCCCGGCTCCAGGACCGGGGGCGCTCTCCGGGAGCGGTGGCGTCAGCCCTGGCGGCCGTGGGCCGACGGTCGCTGACGTGCTATCTGCTCCAGTCCTCCCTCCTGGCACTGGTCCTCGCACGCGTCGCCTTCGGCGTCGGGGACCGCATCGAGGCCACCGGGGCGGCCGCCATCGGCATCGGCGCGTGGCTCACGGTGCTCGTCGTGGCCGTCGTACTGGAACGGGCAGGCCTGCGCGGGCCGTTGGACGCGCTGATGCGCCGCCTCGTCTACGGCAGGCCCGGCGGGCGGGCGGCCGCGCCGGTGCCACCGGACCCGGCCTCCTCGGACGCCCGGCCCGCAGAGCAGCAGGAGCCGACCACGAGGGTCGAGTCGTGAAGGCGCTCGTCCTGGCCGGCGGCACCGGCACCCGACTGCGGCCCTTCAGCCACACGATGCCCAAGCAGCTCATCCCGGTCGCCAACAAGCCCGTACTCGTCCACATCCTCGAGGACATCCGGGCCCAGGGGATCAGCGAGGTGGGCATCGTCGTCGGGGGACACGCCGCCGACATGGCCGAGACGCTCGGGGACGGCTCCGCGCTCGGGCTGCGGATCACCTACCTCCACCAGGACGCTCCCCGGGGCCTGGCCCACTGCGTGGTCGTCGCCCGGGACTTCCTGGGCGACGCGGACTTCGTGATGTACCTCGGCGACAACATGCTGCCGCAGGGCATCGCGCCGGTCGTGGACGACTTCCGTGCCGGAGGGGCCCCGGCCCAGCTCGCGGTCCAGTCCGTGGCCGACCCGAGGGCCTTCGGCGTGGCCGAACTGGGCGAGGGCCGACGGGTGCGGCGGGTGGTGGAGAAGCCCGTCCGCCCCGTCAGCGACCTGGCGCTCATCGGCGTCTACGTCTTCTCCCCACAAGTGCACGACGCGGTCGCGGCGATCACGCCCAGCGCACGCGGCGAACTGGAGATCACCGACGCGGTCCAGTGGCTGATCACCCAGGGGCACGAGGTGCGGGCCTCTTGCTACGAGGGCTACTGGCGGGACATGGGCACGGTCGACGACGTACTGGAGTGCAACCGTGAACTGTTGCGTTCCCTGACCACCTCGGTGCAGGGCCGGGTCGACGGGGCCAGCCTGCTCGTGGGACCGGTGGAGATCGGCGAGGGCAGCAGCGTGACCAACTCGCGCATCACCGGCCCCGTGAGCATCGGCCGGGGCGTCGTCATCAAGGACAGCTGCGTGGGACCGGACACCACGGTCGGCGACCACTGCACGCTGAGCGGAGCAGGCGTGTCCTACTCGATCGTCCTGGAGGCGGCGTCGATCAGCGACGTCGAGGACCTGCACGGTTCGGTCATCGGCAGAGCCGCCCAGATCGCGTCCGCGGGGGTCAGCGGCCGGCACCACCGGCTGATGGTCGGCGACCACGCGAGCGTGCACATGCTGACGAGCCGATGAGGCGGACCCCATGAGAATCCTGGTGACGGGCGGGGCGGGCTTCATCGGATCGTGTTACGTACGGGCAGTGCTCGACGGCGCCTACGCGGGCTACGAGGACGCCCACGTCACGGTCCTGGACCTGATGACCTACGCGGCCAACCGGGCCAACCTGCCCCTGGACCACCCTCGGCTCACCTTCGTACAGGGCGATGTCTGCGACGCCGCGACGCTCCTGGCACTGCTGCCGGGACAGGACGCCGTCGTCCACTTCGCCGCCGAGTCGCACGTGGACCGCTCGCTCGAAGCACCCGCCGAATTCGTGCGGACGAATGTGGCCGGCACGCAGACCCTGATGGAGGCGTGCCTGCGCGCGGAGGTGCCCCGAGTCCTGCACGTCTCCACGGACGAGGTCTACGGGTCGATCGACGAGGGCTCGTGGACGGAGGGGTGGGCACTGGACCCCAGTTCGCCGTACGCCGCGACCAAGGCCGGCAGCGACCTGCTCGTCGGCTCGTACTGGCACAGCCACGGCCTGGACGTGTCGGTGAGCCGCTGCTCCAACAACTACGGGCCCCACCAGCACGTGGAGAAGCTCATCCCGCTCTTCACCACCCGGCTGCTCGCGGGCCGGTCCGTGCCGCTGTACGGCGACGGGAGGAACGTACGCGAGTGGATGCACGTGGCGGACCACTGCCGCGCCCTCCAGCTCATCCTCACCAAGGGCCGGGGCGGCGAGACCTACAACGTCGGCGGAGGAACGCCGCTGACCAACTGCGCGGTCACCGAACGTCTGCTGGCCCTGTGCGGCGCAACGCAGGACCAGGTGCGCCGGACGCCCGACCGGAAGGGGCACGACCGGCGGTACTCCCTGGACGGGTCCAAACTCCGCGAAGAACTCGGCTTCGAACCCGAGGTCCCCTTCGACGAGGGACTCGCGGAAACAGTCGCCTGGTACCGCGAGAACCCCCAGTGGTGGAGCACGGCCAACCGGTCTAGTTGATGTCCTTCAGAGCAACACGGGAGATGACGCGGGCAGCGCCGCTGTCCCACACTTGGTGGGCACGGCAGGATTTCCGGGGACGAAAAGAATGAAATTCCGGACAAGAAGTCCGCACCGGTGAAAATCTGTCGCCGCCCAGCGCCCGCGAGCGTGCTGCGCGGCGGTTCTCCCGGCTTCCAAACGGCAGTTCAGGGGGTTGCCGGGCATGCATATGCGCCTTCCCGCGGATGGTCGGAAGCCACTGGAGTCGTGTCCGAAAAGGACATCCAGAAATACTCCAGAAGACGTTCATGGCCCCGGCTTCACACTTTGAGGAATGCCCATGCGCGCTCCGCGCAAGGCGGTGCAGCGTTCGTTCATGCAAGGAGAGGAAACTTAATGTCGTCCACTCTCTTCGGGGTACCGGAAGAATTCGACGCCATCGTCATCGGCGGCGGTCCGGCCGGCTCCACCACGGCGGGACTTCTCGCCAAGCGCGGCCACCGCGTCCTCCTGCTCGACCGCGACCGGTTCCCCCGCTATCACGTCGGAGAGTCACTGATCCCCGCCTTCATGCGGCCCATGCAGGAACTCGGCCTGACCGAGCGCATGGACGCCCGCGGCTTTGAACGCAAGTACGGCGGCACCCTGGTCTGGGGCAACGCACAGGTGCCGTGGAACTTCTCCTTCATCGAGGGCACCGCCCACGAGTACGCGTACCACACCCGGCGTGCCGACATGGACTCGCTGATCCTGGACCGGGCCCGCGAGCTGGGCGCCTTCATCCTCGAAGAGGCCACCGTCAAGGAGCCCATCGAGACCGACGGACGCGTCACCGGGGTCCGGTACACGCTGCGGGGCGCGGACGGCATGCACGAGGCACGGGCGAAGCTCGTCATCGACGCCTCGGGCCAGGCACGCCTGCTCAGCCGCAAGTACGCGGACGTCACCTGGCACGAGGAACTGCGCAACGTCGCGGTCTGGACGTACTTCGACAACTGCGAGCGCCTGCCCGGCGACGAGTACACCAACATCCTCATCGAAGGCCTCGACGAGGGCTGGTTCTGGGCGATACCGATCGACAAGGGCACCATCAGCGTCGGCTACGTGACGCGCTCCGAGGAGGCCAACAAGGAGGGCCGCTCCCTCCAGGACCTGTTCTGGGAAGAGGTGGACAAGTCCACCAAGCTCAAGAAGATGCTCGCCAGCTCCAACCAGGCCGCGGGCTGGCGCACCGCGCGCGACTGGTCGTACACGAGCAACAGCTTCACCGGCAACGGCTGGGTGTGCGTCGGTGACTCCGCCGCCTTCGTGGACCCGCTGTTCTCCACCGGTGTCGCGCTCGCGACGCTGGCCGGCAGCACCCTGGCGCGGATCGTCGACCAGATCATCCAGCACCCGGAGATCGAGGAGCAGGCGCTCAAGCGCTACGTCACGGCGTACCGCGCCTTCTTCGACGAGATCCGCACCTTCGTCGAACGCTTCTACGACCGCTCGAAGTACAAGGAGTTCTACCACAGCCTCGCCACGGAGATGGTCGACCCCGACCGCGAGCGCACCCCGTCCGCCAACTTCGTGCAGCTGATCTCCGGTCTCAGCGGAAAGCACCCGATGCTCACCCTCACGCTCGACGACCTCGTCGGTCCGAGCGACGAATCGGCCTCCGCACAGGGCTGACCACCACCTCCGGAAGAAGGATGAGAGGCACGCCTCGCCCATGAGCAGCCACCAGGTGCAACTACTCTTCGTCGATCTCGGGTTGATCCTCTTCTTGGCACGCGGTCTCGGACACCTCGCGACCCGGGTCAATCAGCCGGCTGTGGTCGGGGAGATCGTTGCGGGCGTACTTCTGGGCCCCACACTCTTCAACGGAGCGATCTCCGAACTGCTCTTCCCCGACGCCGTCCGCCCGATGCTCACGGCCATGGCGGACGTCGGCGTCGCTCTGTTCATGTTCGCCGTCGGCCTGGAGCTCGAAGGCTCCACCCTGAGGGGCCGCAGCCGGGTCACCGGCGGTGCGATCCTCGGCTCCACCGTCGCGCCGTTCATGCTGGGCATCGGGCTCGCCGTCTATCTGATGCGCACCCACGAGGTCACCAACACCGCCGCGTTCGTGGTGTTCGTGGGGCTCTCGGTCTCGGTGACGGCGTTCCCCGTGCTGGCCAGGATCCTCACCGAACGCGGTCTCAGCAAGACCGCGGTCGGCGGGATCGCCCTCGCCACGGCGGCCTCCGTGGACGTCGTCGCCTGGAGCGCCCTCGCGGGCATCCAGGCGACGGTCGGCGGTGGCGGCGAGCACTGGAGGGCGATGCTCGCCCTGCCCTACCTGGTCGCGATGATGTACCTCGTACGACCGGCGCTGCGTGCGCTGTTCGTCAAGGACGGCAAGGCCGTCGCCTTCGCCCCCTGGCATCTGGCCCTGGTCTTCATCGGCGTCATGCTGTCCGGCGCGGCGACCGAGGCCATGGGCATGCACTTCATCTTCGGCGCCTTCCTGTTCGGCACGGTCATGCCCCGCGAGAAGACCCTCGCCCTGCGGACCGAGATCCACGACCGCACGGCACAGGTCACCACCCTGCTGCTGCCCGTCTACTTCGTGGTGGCCGGCCTCAAGGTGGACCTCGGCTCGCTGCGCGCCGCGGACCTGGCCGAACTGGGCGTAATCCTGCTGGTCGCGGTGGCCGGCAAATTCGGCGGGACCTACCTCGGGGCCCGCAGCCAGGGACTGCCACCACGGCCCTCCACCGCACTCGGTGTGCTGATGAACACCCGGGGCCTGACCGAACTGGTCATCCTCGGCGTCGGGCTCCAACTGGGCCTGCTCGACACCGGGTTGTACTCCCTCATGGTCGTCATGGCCGTGGTCACCACGGCGATGACCGGACCGCTGCTGTCGCTCGTCTACCGCAAACCCGTGGAGGTTCCCCGGGCTCCGGGCTCCTCGAAGCCGGAGCTCATGACCTCTTCTTCGACGTAGGAAATCGACGCAGGAAATCCGACGCAGGAAATCCCACGCAGGAAAGGAGGGAAGACCATGCGGCTGGTCGGACTCGACCGGGAACTCTCCGAGCTCGTGGAACTGCTCCGCACCTGCCTCGACGGTGCGGGCGGCGCGACCGTCGTCGGCGGTGCCATGGGCTGCGGCAAGACGGAACTGCTCGCCGCACTGAAGACCGAGGCGGCGGACCGGGGATTCCTGGTCCTGGACGCGGTCGGTTCGTGGCCCGAGCGCCGGTCGCCCGGCAGCGTCCTGCGCCAACTGCTCCGCTCCGCCTCCGCCCCGCCGGGGGCCGGCACGCTCCTCGACGGCCTCCGCACAACCGGCGAGGCGGCCGCGGAGGAGACGGACGACCTGTCGAGGCCCCTCGACGCCGCCACCACCGATGTCCTGCACCAACTGTGCGAGGAGGTGGTCCGCGCCTCGGAACGCGTGCCCGTCCTGCTGTGCGTGGACGACGTCCAGTTCACCGACTCCCTCTCGCTGCACTGGCTGCTGCACCTGATCCGCCGGCTGCGGCGGGCCCGGGTGGTGCTCGCGCTCACCGAATGCCCGCTGTCACGCCCCACCCATCCGCAACTGCACGCGGCACTGCTGCGCCAACCCCACTACCGCAGCCTCACCCTGGGCACGCTGTCGCCCGCCGGGACCACGGCCCTCCTCGCCGCCCACCGGGGCACCGCACCCGACCCGGGCTTCGCCGAACGGTGCCACCAGGTCAGCGGGGGCAACCCGTTGCTCGTACGGGCACTGCTGGAGGACTCCCGCGCCGGCTGCGACCCCACCACGGTCGTGGTCGGCGACACCTTCGGCGACACGCTGCTGAGCTGCCTGCACCGTGGACGGCCCGCCCTGCTGCGCATCGCCCGCACGCTGGCCGCACTGGACGGCGACATCCACGCACCCCGCCCGCTCGCACGCCTGAGCGGTCTCGAACCGGCCGCCGTCGTCCGGGGCATCCGGGCACTGGAGTCCGCGGGACTGCTGGACGGGTTCCGGCTGCGGCACCCCGTCGCCGCCCAGGCCGTGCTGGAGGGCCTGAGCGCCACGGAGCGCAGCGCGCTGCACCGCGAGGCCGCCGCGCTCTGCTACGCGGACGGCGTCGCCGCCACCCGCACCGCCCGTCACCTGCGCAACTGCGCCACCGACGAGGAAACGCTGCCCTGGGCGGTCCCCCTGCTGCGGGAGGCGGCCGAGCGGCACCTGAACGGCAACCAGGTGGCAGAGGCCCACTCCTGCCTGGAGGCCGCCCTGCGCTTCGGCGGCGACGACGGCGAACGGGTCGCCCTGCGCGCCCTGCTGGCCTCCACCTCCTGGATGCTCAACCCGTCGATCAGCACCCCGCACCTGGGCGAGCTGGCGATCGCACTCGGTGACGGGCGGCTGTCCGTCCGGCACACCCTGATGCTGGCCAAGTACCTGCTGTGGCACGGCCGTTTCGACGAGGCGGTCCGGGCCGTCGCCTCGATGGACGACCGGGACGCGTGCACCGACCCCGAGTACGCGGCAGAGGTGCGCGCGACCCGGGAACTGCTGTCCGTCACCTATCCGGTGGTGCTGGCCCCCGCCCGGTGCGAGCCCTCGTACGACGAACCGCGCTCACGGAGCGCCCTGGCGCTCTCTCGGGTGTTGGCACAGGGGCCCGACGAGAGCGCCGTGGCCGACGCGGAGAAGGCGCTGCGGGCCATGCGGCTCGGCAAGCACACACAGGAGTGGCTGATGTGCGCGGTGGCGGCGCTGTCCTTCGGTGACCGGCTCGACAGCGCCGGCCGCTGGTGCGACCACCTGCTGGAGGAGGCCAGGGCCCGCAAAGTCCCGCTGTGGGCCGCCGAGTTCGCCTCCCTGCGGGCCGGCATCGCGCTGCGGCAGGGAGACCTGACCCGGGCCCGGGCACTGGCCGAGACCGCGCTCACCCAGGTGCCCGCGGACAGCTGGGGCGTGTGCATCGGGGGCCCGCTGGCCAACCTGATCCAGGCCGCCGTCGACGCCCGCGACTTCGCCTCCGCCGCCGAATACGTGGCGCAGCCCGTACCCGACGGCATGTTCTCCAGCCGGTTCGGTCTCTACTACCTGCACGCCCGCGGCTGCTTCCACCTGGAGACGGGACGCCCCTACGCCGCCCTCGACGACTTCACCCGCTGCGGCGAGCTGATGCAGGACTGGGGATTCGACCAGCCGACCCTGCTGCCGTGGCGCAGCAGCGCGGCCCGCGCCCACCTCGCCCTCGCCGACGTAAGGGCGGCCCGTGCGCTCGCGGAGGAACAGCTCGCCCTCGCGGGGACGGGGCTCTCCCGGGCGCGGGGAATCTCCCTGCGGGTCTGCGCCGCCACCCGCCAACCCGGCGCCCGCAGGGCTCTGCTGGAGGAAGCGGTGACCAACCTCCGCCACAGCGGCGACCGGTTGCAGCTCGCGGGCGCCCTGGGCCAGCTGGGCCGTGAGTACACGGCCGCCAAGGACGCCCCGCGGGCCCGCGCCGTACTGGAGGAGTCGACGCGCCTGGAGCGGGAGTGCGGCACCGGAGCGCCCGCTCCCTGCCCCGGGTCCTGGGCCCCCGGATTCCCGGAGCGGGACGTGGAACTGGGCCGGCTGAGCGGCGCCGAACGGCGGGTCGTCGCCCTCGCCGCGCACGGCCGGACCAACAGGGAGATCGCCGGCCTGCTCACCGTCACGGTGAGCACAGTCGAGCAGCACCTCACCAAGGCCTTCCGGAAGCTGGGCGTCCGGACCCGCAAGGAACTGCCGAGGACCCACTTCCCGGAAGCGGCAGCGAGATGAGCAGGCACCACGTACAACGACGAGAGACAGGTGAGCGACTTGCCGCGCAAGGACTCGAAGAGCACCCGGAGCGATCAGTACGACGTGGCGATACTCGGCAGCGGAATGGCCGGCGGCATGCTGGGCGCGGTACTCGCCCGCAACGGCGTCAAGGTCCTGCTGCTCGACGCGGGCACGCACCCGCGCTTCGCCGTCGGTGAATCGACCATTCCCTACACCTCGGGCATGACCCGGCTGATCGCCGACCGCTACAAGGTCCCCGAACTGGAGGCCCTGTCCAGCTTCAAGGGGATCCGCAAGGAAGTCTCCCGCAACTGCGGCCAGAAGCAGAACTTCGGCTTCGTCTACCACCGGGAGGGACAGCCGCAGAATCCCGCGGAGGTCAACCAACTGGTCGTCCCCTCGCTCCTGCGGACCGAGACGCACCTGTTCCGGCAGGACATCGACGCCTACCTCTTCCACCTCGCGGTGAAGTACGGAGCCGTACCCCAACTGGCCACCCGCATCGCGGACATCGAGATCGACCCCGACACCGGCGCGGTGCTGCGCACCGAGGCGGGCAAGGAGTTCCGCGCGAGCTACGTGGTCGACGGCAGCGGCTTCCGCTCCCCGCTGGCGGAGAAGTTCGACCTGCGGGAGACGCCCACCCGGGCACGCACCCACTCGCGCAGCCTCTTCACGCACATGGTCGGCGTGCGCCCGTACGACCAGTCGCCCAACGGCCGCAAGCACAAGCAGCCCAACCCGTGGCACAACGGCACCCTGCACCACGTCTTCGACGGCGGCTGGCTGTGGGTCATCCCCTTCGACAACCACGAGGACTCGCTCAATCCGCTGTGCAGCGTCGGCCTGACCCTCGACCCGCGCGTGTTCCCCAAGGGGGAGGCCACGGCGGAGCAGGAGTTCGACGACTTCCTGAAGCGGTTCCCGGAGATCGCCTGGCAGTTCCAGGGCGCCAAGGCGGTCCGGCCGTGGGTCTCCACCGGCCGGCTCCAGTACTCGGCCAAGCAGGTCGTGGGGGAGCGCTTCTGCCTCACCTCGCACGCCGCCGGGTTCATCGACGCGCTCTACTCGCGCGGCCTGACCAACACGATGGAACTGGTCAACGCCCTCGGCTGGCGGCTGATCGCCGCCTCCCGCGACGGCGACTGGTCGCTGGAGCGCTTCTCGTACCTGGAGAGCCTCCAGCAGGGGCTGTTCGACTTCCACGACAACCTCGTCTACAGCTCTTTCGTGGGCTTCCGCGACTACGACCTGTGGAACGCGGTCAACCGGACCTGGATGCTCGGCACCATGCTCGGAAACGTGATGCTGGAGGACGCCTACTACCGGTACGACACCACGGGCGACGCCCAGGTGTTCCTGGACCTCGAACAGAGCAAGCATCCCGGATCGCCGCTGCCGGTCAGTTCCGGATTCAATGAGATGGGAATTCTCACCCGGGATCTCTGCGAAGCCGTCGAGGACGGAAAGATGGAGCCGGGGGAGGCGGCGAAAAAGATTCTCCGGCATATCGAGCAGGCCGACTTCATCTCGCCTTCGTTCCGGCTCGGGAACGAGCGAACGCGGTGCTTCGCCATGAGTCCGGGCAAGATGGCGGTGAATGCCGTCTGGTCGCGCCGGGAGGCGCCGCCCGAGATCGGACCGCGCATGATCAACGCCAGTAAGGGGCTCGTCAGGACGCGCCTGCGGGACTTCAAGTAGCCCCAGGAGCGCGGCCCCCGGGCGTCTAGGGGGCGCACGGGGAACACCCCTGGAGAATCAGGGGTGTTCCCCCTTTCCAGGTTGATATAAATTCGTGGAGTCACTTCAGAATTCGGATTCTAGGCAAGAGGACAACGAATGGACGCGAATGCAGAACGTGCCCCGGGAGACCTCGTAGCCATTGTGGGAATGGCCGGAAAATTCCCGGGAGCGCCCGATGTCGAGAGCCTTTGGAATCTGATGATGGAAGGCGGGGACGGTATCGTTCCCGTGCCCCTCGAGCGTTGGGACAGCACGGCACAGCTCGACCCCGAGAGGGAAATACAGGCGGTCGGCGGCTTCCTGGACGGCGTGGACCGCTTCGACGCCGGATTCTTCGGCATCTCCCCCCGGGAGGCCGAGGCCATCGACCCGCAGCAACGCCTGATGCTGGAAGTGGGCTGGCGCGCCCTCGAGGACGCCGGCCAGCCGGCCGCCTCCCTCGCCGGCACCCGCACCGGTGTGTACGTGGGCGCCTCCTGGCACGACTACGAACTCCTGCGCAGGGAACGTGACGCGCAGCCCACCCCGCACAGCCTCGTCGGCAACGCGCTCGACGTGATCGCCGCCCGTCTCTCCTACTTCCTCAAGGTCCGCGGCCCCAGCATGGCGGTGGAGACCGGGTGCTCCTCCTCGCTCGTGGCACTGCACCTCGCCTGCCAGGCCCTGCGCGACGGCGAGATCGACGCCGCGGTCGTCGGCGGCACCAACCTTCTGCTCGATCCGCACGTGACCGTGGGACTCACCCACTTCGGAGCGCTCTCGCCGGACGGCCGGTGCCAGGCCTTCTCCGCCCGGGCCAACGGATTCGTCCGCGGCGAGGGCGTCGCCGCCCTCTTCGTGAAGACCCTGGAACGCGCCCTCGCCGACGGCGACCGCATCCATGGCGTGGTCGTCAACACCGTCGTCAACAACGACGGCGGCGGCGACAGCCTGGTGACCCCGAGCCCCGAGGGCCAGGAAGACCTGCTGCGCCGCGCCTACGGAGGCGGAGTCGTGCCGCAGGGCGCACCCGCGTACATCGAGGCACACGGCACCGGTACCGGGCGCGGCGACCCGATCGAGGCCACCGCCATCGGACGCGTCCTCGGCGCCGACCGCGCCGGCGACCCGCTGCTCATCGGCTCGGTGAAGACGAACATCGGGCACCTCGAAGCCGGCGCGGGCCTGGCCGGCCTCTTCAAGATCCTGCTCGCGCTCAAGCACCGCACGGTGCCCCCCAGCCTGCACTCCGCCGAACTCAACCCGGCCATCGCCTTCGACGACCTCCACGTGAAGGTGGTGCGCGAGGCGACCCCCCTGCCTGCGACCGGCCCCCTCTACCTCGGGGTCAACTCCTTCGGCTGGGGCGGCACCAACGCCCACGTGGTTATCACGAACCCGCCCCAGACCACTGCGGACCCGACCCCGCGCACCCTCCCCGGCACCGGGCTGCCCGCCGTGCTGCCCCTGTCGGCCAAGGACACCCACACCCTCGGTCTGCGCGCCGCGGAACTGGCGGACCCGGTGCCGGAGACCACCGAGAAGATCACCGCCCGGGCCGGTGTCCTCGCCCACCGCCGCGACCACTTCCCCCACCGCGCCGCCCTGGTCGCCCCCGAGGGCCCCGAACAGTTACGGACCGGCCTGCTCGCCCTCGCCGCCGCACCCGACGCCGCACCCACCGCGCCCGGCCTCACGACCGGAACCGCGGTGCCCCGCGGCGGCACCGCCTTCGTCTTCCCCGGGCAGGGCTCCCAGTGGCACGGCATGGGCGTCGAACTCTTCCGCGACAGCCCGCTGTTCGCCTCCGTCGTCACCCGCTGCGCCGAGGCCCTGCGCCCCCACACCGACTGGGACCTGCTGAAGATCTTCACCGGCGAGGCCGACGACGCGTGGACGACCCGGATCGACATGCTCCAGCCCACCCTGTGGGCCATGTCGCTGGGTCTCGCCGAACTCTGGCGGGCTTCGGGCGTCGAGCCGGACGTCGTCCTGGGCCACAGCCAGGGCGAGATCACCGCGGCGACACTCGCCGGAGTCCTCAGCTACGAGGACGCCGCCCTGGTCATGGCCCGGCGCAGCGCCATCGCCCGCCGCACGTCCGGACTCGGGCGGATGCTGGCCGTGGACCTGGACCGGGAGGCCGCGCTGGCCGCACTCGAAGGCTTCGAGGACAGCGTTTCCCTCGCCGTGCACAACGGCCCCCACTCCTGCGTGCTCTCCGGTGAGAAGGAGGCCGTGCTGACGCTCCGGGAACTCCTCGACGCCGAGGACGTCTACTGCCGCCTGGTCAACGTCGACTACGCCTCGCACAGCCCGCAGATGGACCCCCTGCGCGAGGACCTGCTCGCCGCGCTGGAACCCGTACGCCCGCGCAACGCCGACATCGGCCTGATGTCGACCGTACGGCGACAGCGCCTGGACGGGCCCGAGATGGACGGCGCCTACTGGGTGGAGAACCTGCGCAGCCCCGTGCAGTTCGCGGACGCCATGGGCGCACTGCTCGACGAGGGCATCACCCACGTCGTCGAGATCAGCCCGCACGCCGTCCTCGCCCCGGCCGTCGAACAACTGGTCGCCGACCGGAGCGGTGCGGCGGCGGTCCTCACCACTATGCGCCGCCACCACGGCAGCGCCGCCGACCTCGCCGAGGCCCTCGGCCGGGCCTACGTGGCAGGCCTCGAACCGTTCGGCGACCTGCCCCGCACCGCCGACGCCCCCGTGCCCGGATACCCGCTGCGCGACGACCGCCACTGGACCGCCGAACGCCCCCGGGGCTCCGGCGCGGCACGCGGCTTCGACGCCCCGCTGCTGCCCGCTGCCGGGGACGACGACGCATGGCACGCACCCCTGGAACTCTCCCTCAACAGCCTGCCCTGGCTGGCCGACCACCAGGTGCACGGCACCCCCGTACTGCCCGGCGCGGGCATGCTCGCCGTGGCCGTCAACACGGCACAGGCGCTCCCCGGCCCCGGCGTGCACCGGTGGGAGAAGCTCCGCTTCCGCAAGGAGGTGGCGCTGACCGAGGACATCACCCGCCTCACCGCCGAATGGCGGGGCACCGGAGCGGGCAGCACCTTCCGGCTGCTGACACTGACCGGGGACCGCACTGGCTGGGAAGTCAACGCCACCGTCCGCGCCGACCGACGCACCGCCCCGCGCCCGGCCCCCGGCTTCCCCGAGTGGCACGCCGGCCACGAACCGGCCGACACCGAGGACTTCTACCGGACGTGGGCCGCACGGGGCATCGCCTACGGTCCCGCCTTCCGCGGAATCCGGACCCTGTTCACGGACCCGGCGGGCGAACGCGCACTGGCCGAGGTCGTCCTGGCCGACCGGCTGCGCGCGGGCAACCGCGGGCGCGCCCTGCACCCCGCCCTCTGGGACGGGGCGCTCCAGGCCTCCCTCGCCCTCAGCGACTCCCACGCGCCGGGAACAGCACTGGTCCCCACCGCCGTCGCCCGCGTCGAACTGCTGGAGGCCCCCCAGGAGCCCGTCACCCGCGTCTGGTCGCACGTCGTACGGCGCGAGGAAGGCCGCTTCGACCTCCAGATCTTCGACGGCGACCACAGGCCCCTGCTGGTGATGGAGGGACTGGAACTGTCCCCGCTGCCGGGCGGGGACATCGGCGAGAACACCGACGCCGAGCGACTGCACCGTATCGAGTGGGCCGACCTGACCGCCGACCGCGAAGCGGCCGCGGCGACCGGCCACTGGCTGGTCTGCACAGCGGACGCCGACGACGCGAGGGAGCGCGGGGACAGCGCGGCCGGCCGGCTGGCCGACGCCCTGACCGCCGCCGGGACGCGCGTCACCCGGACCAGCACGGACCGGATCCCCGAGGACCTCCCCGACCGGGTGGTCTTCGTCGCCCCGGACGCCGACGCGGAAGAGCCGGCCCAGCGCCGTGCCCTCACCCGGCTCGCCGGGCTCGCCCGCGCCTGCTCCGACGCGCCCGCCCCGCCCCTGCTGACCGTGGTCACCACCCGCGCCCAGGCGGCCGTCCCCACCGACACCCCCGACCCGGGTGCCGCCCTCTTCTGGGGGTTCACCCGCGTACTGCGCCGCGAGCACGCCGAACTGCGCGCCCGGATCGTCGACATCGACCCCGCCGACGCGGACGGACCGGCCGACTGGGCCGCCGAACTCCTCACCGACACCGCGGAGGACCAGGTGGCGCTGCGGTCCGGCCGCCGGCTCGCCGCCCGGCTCACCCGCGGCGCCCCGGACGCGGACTCCGCGCTCCTGCTGCCCCCCGTACGCACGCCACGGCAGCCGTTTCGGGCCGCCGCCCGGCGGCCGGGAGCCCGGCAGCCGGTGGAGTACCTGCCGCTCGTGCGGCGTTCACCGCAGCCGGGCGAGATCGAGATCGAGATCACCGCGGTCGCCCTGGACCACGGCGACGCCTTCCGGGCCCTCGGCACGCCGCAGCCCGGGAGCGGCCCGCTGTCCCTGGGCACCGGATGCGCGGGCCGGGTCGTCGCGGTCGGCCCGGACGTGACCTCCGTCGCGCCCGGCGACCGGGTGGCGGCCTGCGCCGTCGGCGCTCTCGCCAGCCACCTCACGGTCCGCGCCGACCATGCCGTACGGGTTCCCGACGCCCTCGGCGACGCGGAGGCGGCCGCCCTGCCGCTGCCCATGGCCGCAGCCTGGTACGCCCTGTCCGACCTCGGACGGCTGCAAGCCGGAGAAGCGGTCCTGATCGACCTTCCGCCGGGCGTGGCGGCCCGGACCGCGGTCGAACAGGTCTCCCGCGTACTGGGCGCCAGGATCATCGCCACGTCCGCCGGCAGCGGCCAGGAGACGACCGTCGTGGAACCCACGGACGCCGACTGGGCGGCGACCGTGCGCACCGCGACCGGCGGGCGGGGCGTGGACCTCGTCCTCGCACCCCCCTCCGGACAGCCCGGTGACGGACGGCTGGACGTCCTGGCCCCCGGTGGCCGCTACATCGCGTTCGGCGGGACCGGCGGCCGAGCACTGGGCGCCGAGGCCTTCAGCCGGGGCATCGCCCTGTCCACCGTCGCACTGCCCGGACTCCTTGAGGACCAGGGACGCCGGTTCGCGTCCGCCCTGAAGGCCGTCTGGGAACTCGTCGCGGACGGCAAACTGGAGCCGCTCGACGTCCACACCCGCCCCATGGCCGACGTGATCGACGCCCTCCGCGAGACCGCGGCCCAGGGCGCCCGGGGACGGCGCACGGTCCTGGTCGACGCCTCCTCGGTCGACGCGGTGACCCCCCGGCCGACGGCCGACGGCCGGTTCCGTGCCGACGGCAGCTACCTGATCAGCGGCGGCCTCGGCGCGCTGGGACTGAGCCTGGCCGAATTCCTTGCCGCGCACGGCGCGGGCTCGCTCGTCCTGCTCGGACGCTCCGAGCCCACCCCCGCCGCAGCCGCCCGGATCGGCGCACTGCGCGCCACCGGCACCCTGGTCCGCACCGAACGCTGCGACCTCACCGACGCCCGGTCCGTGACCGCCGTCCTGGCCGCGGTGCGCGGCGAACTGCCCCCGCTGCGCGGCGTGGTGCACGCGGCGGGACTGCTGGAGGACGCCACCGTACGCAACCTGACACCGGACCAGGTGGAGCGCGTACTCGCCCCGAAGACGGCGGGCGCCCACCACCTCCAGGCGGCGACGACGGACGATCCGTTGGACTTCTTCGTCCTCTTCTCGTCGGCGGCAGCCCTGGTCGGCAACGCCGGTCAAGCCGCCTACGCCGCGGCCAACTCCTACCTGGACGCCTTCGCCGAAGCCCGGCGGCGACGCGGTCTGGCCGCGCTCAGCGTCCAGTGGGGCCCGTTCACCGAGGTGGGGCTCGCCGCGAGCGACGACCGGCGCGGGGCCCGCCTGGAGGAGCGCGGCATGGGCGGCTTCAGCCCCGACGAGGCCTGGCCCGCGCTCGTACGGATGCTGGAACGGGACGAGCCCGTCACCGGATACGTCCCCCTCCAGCTCCGCCAATGGTTCGACGCCTATCCCGACACCGCGGCGCTCGGCAGCTGGGAACGGCTGCACGCCGCCGCACGCTCCGGGAGCCTCGCCCCCCAGGGCGGCGACTTCCTCGCCCAGCTGCTGGCCGCCGGGCCCGAGGAGCGGCCGGCCCTCGCCGAGGGCGAGGTCCGCAGGCTCGCGGGCCGTGTCCTGCGGCTGGCGGAGGAACAGGTCACCGGCGAAGTCCCCTTCAAGCAGCTCGGACTGGACTCCCTGATGGGCCTGGAACTGCGCAACCGGCTGGAGGCCTCGTTCGGGCTCAGGCTGTCGCCGACGCTCCTGTGGTCCTACGGGACGGCGAAAGCGCTCGCCGACGCGCTGTGCGAACGGCTCGCCGAAACGTCCGACCCGTCCGCGCCCGCCTGAGCGGCCGCCCCGCAGCCCGGCCCCGGACCCCGGCCGACCCGCAGCCCGGCCCCCGGCCCCTTCCCCACGACGTCCTGTCGTACGACAGCGAGGAATACCGACGCATGAAAGAGACCCCTGTACCCGACGACAGCCGGACGACCCCGCTCACCCGTGCGCTCGCCACGATCCGCACCCTGCGGCAGCGCATCGACGAGCAGGAGGGCAACCAGCCCATCGCCGTGGTCGGCGTCGGACTGCGGCTGCCCGGCGGCATCGACGACCTCGACGGCTACTGGGAAGCGCTGACGGCCGGACGCGACCTGATCCGCCCCCTGCCCCACCACCGCCAGGAGCCGTTCGCCGACGAATGGGAGAAACTGCCCCGGCGCGGCGGCTTCCTGGACGACGTACTCGGCTTCGACGCCGGGTTCTTCGGCATCAGCCCCCGCGAGGCCCGCCACCTCGACCCCCAGCAGCGGCTCCTCCTCGAAGTCGCCTGGGAGGCCGTGGAAAACGCCGGCCTGCCCGCCGGCGGACTCGCCGGCACCCAGACCGGGATGTACCTCGGCATCATGTGGCAGGACTACCGCGACTGGCTCACCGGCGACCCCGACGCCTACTGGACGACCGGCAACGGCCACAACTTCGCCGCCGGCCGCATCGCCCACGCACTCGGCCTCAACGGGCCCACGATGGCCGTCGACACGGCCTGCTCCTCCTCGCTGGTCGCCGTCCACCTCGCAGCCCAGGCACTGCGCCGGGGGGACTGCGAGGTGGCACTCGCCGCAGGCACCAACCTGATCCTGTCGCCGCGGTCCACGCGGCTCGTGCAGGAGACCAGGTCGCTGGCCCCCGACGGCCTGTGCAAGGCGTTCGACGCCCGCGCCAACGGCTTCGTCCGCGGCGAGGGCTGCGGCGTGGTGGTCCTCAAACGCCTGGACCACGCCGTGCGCGACGGCGACCGGGTGCACGCCGTCATCCACGGCACCGCCGTCAACCAGGACGGCCGCTCCGGCGGCTTCACCGCCCCCAACGTGCTCGCCCAGGTGGCGCTCATCGAGAAGGCGCTCGGCGACAGCGCCCTGCAGCCCTCGGACATCGGCTACGTCGAGGCACACGGCACCGGGACCGCGCTCGGCGACCCCATCGAAATGGAGGCCCTGGCGACCGCGCTCGGCCGTGCGGGAGGCGCCCCCCTCGCCGTCGGCGCGGTCAAGAGCAACTTCGGGCACCTGGAGGCGGCCGCCGGAGTCGCCGGACTGCTCAAGGCGATCCTGTGCCTGAAGCACCGGCAGGCTCCGCCGGTCGTCCACTTCCGGACGCTCAACCCCCGGGTCGACCTGTCGGGAACCAGGATGACCGTGCCCGGCGAACTCACCGACTGGGCCCCCGGCAGCGGAAAGTACGCCGGCGTCAGCTCCTTCGGGATGAGCGGTACCAACGCACACGTCATCCTCGGGCCGCCCGATCCCCCCGCCCCCGTCACCAGCGGCCCCCAGGACACCGTCGGCGTCGAGGCGTTCGAGGTCTCGGCGAAGACCCCCGAAGCCCTGCGCGCACTCGCCGGCCGGTACGCCGACCGCCTCACGGCCCTCGGCCCCGACACGTACGCGGCCTTCGCCTACACCGCAGGTGCCGGCCGCCCCCGGCACGAGTTCCGGGCCAGGATCGCCTGCGCCGACCCCACGGCGGCCGCCCGCGCCCTCCAGGCCCTGGCCGCCGGCCGGCCCAGCCCCGACGTGACCCTGTCCGAGGGTGCCGCCATGGACGCCGAACCGCTGCCCGCCCCGCTGCCCCGGCACGTCGTCGACCTCCCCGCCTACCCCTGGCAACGCGTCCGCCACGCCCCCGAGACCCTGCCCGCACCACCGGCGGCCGAGCCTGCCGTACCGGGGTCCGCAACGCGGCCCGTCACCACCGACGTGCCCGCCGGCACACTGCCGACGGCCCACCGGACGGTGTGGCACTCCCTGCGGCAGTCCCCGCCGCCGACCGGAATTTCCCTCATCCTCGCGGGCGACGACCAGGAACTCCTGGAGCACCTCGCACGCGAAGCGGCCACCCGAGGGGTGCGGGGGACCCTGCTCACCCCCGCACCCCCGGGCCCGGCCGACGGCCAGGAAAGGGCCGAACTGCCGGACGGCCGGGAGAGGGCCGCACTGCCCGACGGCTGGCATACGGCCGAACTGCCCGACGACGTACCCCAGTGGGAACGTTTTTGGTCGGCCCGCGAGGACCGCGGACCACAAGCCCTCCTTCTGGCCATGAAGAGCGAGGGGCTTCCCGCCGACGCCCTCCCGGACCCCGGCCCGCACCCCAGCCCGCTCGCCGACGGCGCGGCGCTCTGCGCGGCAGTGACCGACGCCGTGTGCACCGCCGCCCGGCACGCCCCGGACGGCACCCGCTCCTTCGCGGTCAGCCGCGCCGCCGTCCGCACCTCGGAGGCGGACCGTGCCCGGTGCACCGGCCACGGCCTGCTGCACGGGCTCGCCCCCGTCCTGGGACTCGAACTCGGCACCTCCTGGGGCGGGATCGTCGACCTGCCGCCGGAGCCGGGGGACCACGACACCGGAGCCCTGGTGGACTTCGTGACCGGCCAGTGCGCCCTGGCCGCAGCCGGCACCGAGGACCTCGCGGCGATACGCGACGGCTCCGTCCTGGTCGCCCGGCTGACCGAGGAGGACCTGCCCGCGGCCGACCTGACCGTGCGCGAGGACGCGACGTACGTCGTCACCGGCGGACTCGGGGCGGTCGGGCGGGAGCTCGTCGGCGACCTCGTACGACGCGGCGCACGCAACCTGCTGCTCATCGGCCGCCGCCCGGAGAGTCAACTCACCTCCGCAGACCGCGAGTTGCTGCACGGCCTCGCCCGGAACACCGACCGCACCGTCTACCGGGGCGGCGGCTGCGACACCCCGCAGGCACTGGAGAACGCCTGCGAAGCACTGGCCGACCTGCCACCCGTACGCGGCGTGCTGCACGCGGCCGGAACACTGCACCGCACCCCGCTCACCGCAACAGGCGTCAGCGAGTACGAGGCGGCACTGAGCGGCAAGGCCGCCGGCGCCTGGTGGCTGCACCTGGCGAGCCGCACCTGGCCACTGGACTTCTTCGTCCTGACGTCCTCGGTCTCCGCACTGTGGGGCACCGAGGGCTGTGCGGCCTACTCGGCCGCCAACGGAGCCCTCGACGCCCTCGCAGCACACCGCAGGACCCTCGGCCTCCCCGCAGTGAGCATCGCCTACGGGCCGTGGGCCCTGGGCGGAAACGGCATGGCCGACGACGAACTGCGCCACCGCTCCGCACGGATGGGCGTCGGCACCCTGGACGCCGCACAGGGACGGGCGGCACTGACGGACCGGGCGCCCGGTGCGGACGGCCGGATCGTGGCCTGCCCCCTGGACCTGCCCCGGCTGCGCGAGGTGATGTCCGGACTCCGCCCGCGCGGGCTGTTCGGCGACGACCCGGCCACCGCCGCGCAGCACACCCCCGTGCGCTCCTTCCTCGACGGCCTGGCGCCGGGCGAGCAACCCGCCGCGGCCCGCACCGAAGTGGCCCGCCTGCTCGCCGCCCAGCTCGGCCATGCCGACAGCAGTGCGGTGCGCGAGGACGTCGGCTTCTTCGACCTCGGGCTCGACTCGATCATGGCGGTCGACCTGACCGCGGCTCTCGCCGCAGCATTCGGCACCGGCGTTCAGGTCGCGGACGTCTTCGACCACCCGACGGTCGCCGAACTGGCCGCCTTCCTGCTCTCCGCGCCCACCGCCGCACCCGCCCCGCGCCCTGGTGAACGCCCGAACCCGGCCCCGGTACGAACCGCCGCACCCCGACCGAGCCGTACCGCCGAACAAGCCCCCGCCGACACCGACACCGGGGGCGAGCCCGTCGCCATCGTCGGCATGGCCGGACGCTTCCCGGGCGCCGACTCCGTCGAGGACCTGTGGGAACTCCTGCGCGACGGCCGCGACGGCGTCACCACGGTGCCCCCCGACCGCTGGGACCCCGCAGCCCTCCGCCCCGGCACGGTCACCACCGACCAGGGCGGCTTCCTCAACGACATCGACCGGTTCGACGCCGGCTTCTTCTCCGTACCGGCCCGCGAGGCCGAGAACCTCGACCCCCAGCAACGGCTGCTCCTCGAGTCCGCCTGGCACGCGATGGAGAACGCCGGCATCGACCCCACGTCGCTGCGCAACACCCGGACAGCCGTCTTCGTCGGCATCAGTTACGGGGACTACGCGAGGCTGCTGGCACAGAACGGACCCGACGAGGTCGACGCCTACTACAGCACCGGTACCGCGCTCAACGCCGCCGCCGGCCGCATCGCCTACACGCTCGGACTGAACGGGCCCGCCGTCGCGGTGGACACCGCCTGCTCCTCCTCGCTCGTCGCACTGCACCTGGCCGTGGGCTCCCTGCGGTCGGGCGAGAGCGACGCCGTCCTGGCCGGAGGCGTGAACGTCCTGCTCGACCCGGCCTCCTGGGCCGCGGTCAGCCAGGCGCACATGCTCTCGCCCGACGGCCGCTGCCGCACCTTCGCCGCGGACGCGAACGGGTTCGTGCGTTCCGAGGGCTGCGGTGTCGTCGTCCTCAAGCGCCTGTCCGACGCCCGTCGCGACGGCGACCGGGTGCTCGCCGTCATCCGCGGCAGCGCCGTGAACCAGGACGGTGCCTCCTCCGGGCTCACCGTGCCCAGCGGCAAGGCCCAGGAGAGCATGCTCCACACCGCTCTCGCCCAGGCCGGAGTCGCCGGCTCCGAGGTCTCCTACCTGGAGGCGCACGGTACCGGCACCGCGCTCGGCGACCCCGTCGAACTCGGCGCGGCCTGGCGGGCCCTGGGACCGGGACGGCGCCCGGGCAGGCCCCTGCACGTCGGATCGGTCAAGAGCAACATCGGCCACTGCGAGTCCGCGGCCGGCATGGCGGCCCTGTTCAAGACGGTGCTCGCCCTCCAGCACGACCTGATACCGGCCAACCTCCATTTCACACAGCCCAATCCGCATGTGGACTGGGACGCGATGAACGTACGTGTCGTCGACACCGCCACCGTCTGGCGGCGGGGCGAAGGACCGAGGATCGCCGGGGTCTCCGGCTTCGGCTTCACGGGCACGAACGCACACCTCGTGATCAGCGACGCCCCCGCCGACCACCCTGCCGGACCCACGGCGGACGCCGAGGCCCCGGCGAAGCCCGCCACCCGCCTCCTCCCGCTCTCCGCCCCCGACCACGAAGGGCTGGAACGCCTGACGAAGGCGTGGGCGACCCGCCTGGCGAGCGCAGCCGAACCCGACCTCGACGCCCTCGCCGCCACCGCCGGAGCCGGCCGCTTCCACTTCCCCCACCGGCGCGCGCTCCTGGGCACCACCGCCGAACAGCTCACCGCCCAACTGGACAGCCCCGTACAGCACGCCACCCGCCCGCCCCGCGTCGCCTTCCTCTTCTCCGGCCAGGGCAGCCAGTACTACGGCATGGGCCGCCACCTGTACGAGACGGAGCCCGTGTTCCGGGAGACGTTCGAGACCTGCGACCGCATCCTCACGCCACTGCTGGGGGAGTCCCTCGTCGGCCTCCTGCACTACGGCGACGACCGGACCGCCGTCAACGAGACCCGGGTGACCCAGCCCGCCCTCGTCACCCTGGAAATGTCACTGGTCGCCCTCTGGGAGTCCTGGGGCGTCCGGCCCGACGTCGTGATGGGCCACAGCGTCGGCGAGATCGCGGCCGCCATGACGGCCAACGTCATGGATCTGCCCACCGGGCTCGAACTGATCGCCCACCGCGCCCGGCTCATGCAGGCCACCGAACGCGGGGCGATGCTCGCCGTCATGGCCTCCGAGGAGGACGTCCAGCGCTGGACCGAGGGGACCGGGCTGGACATCGCCGCGGTCAACGGCCCGGAAGCCCTCGTGGTGTCCGGTGCGCCCGACGCGGTCGACGCCCTCGCCGCACGACTCAAGGAACAGGGCGTGCGCGCCCGCAGGCTCAGCGTCTCGCACGCCTTCCACTCCCGGCTGCTGGACCCGGCGCTGGCGGAGTTCGACACGATCCTCGCCCCGCTGGAATTCCGTGAACCGGACCTTCCCCTCGTCTCCAACGTGACGGGCGCGCTCGCCGTGCCCGGCCAGTACGACGCCGCCTACTGGCGCCGCCACGCACGCCGCCCCGTGCGCTTCCACGACGGGGCCGCCGCCCTCGGCGCCCTCGACGTCGACATCTGCCTGGAGATCGGGCCCGACCGCACACTGGTCAACCTCGTCAAGGGCGCGGGACTCGCCCGTACCCCCGAACTCGCCTCCTCGCTCCGCCGGGGAACCGGAGACCGCGTCGCCCTCCTCACTGCCGCGCAGACCCTGTACCTGGGCGGACACGACATCGACTGGCAACGCGTCGCCGCACGCCGGCCCGGCCCCGGGACCGACGCACCCAACTACCCCTTCGCCCGGACCCGCCACTGGGCCAGGACCACCGGCCCCACGCCGTCCGCCACCGCCCTCCGGCCCCCGGCCCAGGGCCCCGCCTGGGGCACCGCACTGCGCTCGCCCGCCCTCAACGGCCGGGTCTGGGCCACCGTCCGCAGCTCCGACTACCCGGCGCACCTCACCGACCACAAGCTCTTCGGCACGGTCTCGGTGCCCGGCGCCTCCCAGACGGCCACCGTGCTCTCCGCCCTGGGCGCCGGCGGCGCCCCCGTGGTGCTGGAGGACCTCCACTTCCCCCGCGCCCTCGTGCTGCGGGACGGCGAGCACTACGAACTCCAGATCGTCGAGGAGACCCGCGACCACCGGACCGCCGTCACCGTCCACAGCCTCCTCGACAGCGGGCGGGGACGCTGGCAGGAACACCTGGCCGCCCGGGTGGCGACCACGGATCCCCGGACGGACCAGATCCGGGGCGGGGGGACACCGCCCGACCCCGCACTGTTCATGAGCAGCGCCGACCGGCACCTGACCGGAGAGGCGTTCTACGCCCACCTGCGCTCCCTCGGATACCACCTCGGGCCGTCCTTCCGCTGGATCGGCGAGGTGTACCTGCGCGGCGACGAAGCACTCGTCCGTTTCGTCGAGCCCGCCGAGATGAACGAGTCCGCGGACGGCTACGAGATCCACCCCGGGCTGCTCGACTCCTGCCTGCAGAGCGCCGTCGCGTTCGCCGTCACGGGGGACCCCGTCTCCGAGGAGGACGGGCTGGCCATCCCCTTCGCCATCGCCCGGCTGTCCTTCCGGCGGCGTCCCGTCCCCGGCCAGGACCTCTGGGGCCACGTCCGCGCCCTGCGCGAGGAAGGGACCGGCGAGGGACTCCTCCAGGTGAAGTCGGCCGACCTGCACATGTTCGACGGCAGCGGAGCCACGGTGCTCGCCGTGGACGACTTCCGCTTCCGCCGCGCCCCCCGCGCACTGCTCCAGCGTTCGCTGCGCGAGGGCACCCCCCACACGTACGAACTCGCCTGGACGGCACAGAAACCGGCCACCGCCTCGGGCACCGGCCCCGTGCCACGCCGCCGGATCACCCTGCTGGGAGCCGCCACCGACACCGGCCGGGCAGTGCGGGACGCCCTGGCGGCGTACGGACACGAGGTGGCGACCTGGGCGGACGGAGAACACCGCACGCCGGACGCGGACCTGATCCTGGACGCCCGGTTCGCCTCCGGCCTCGACGGCGGCGCGGCGGACGCGCTTGCCGCGGTACGGGAACTGAACGGCACCCTGCACACCGCGGACCGGAGCGTCCCGTACGCCGTCCTGGCCGCCACCGGCGACGGACCCGCCGAGGGAGGAACCGGCGCACCGGTCCGCGAGGCGCTGTGGGCCCTGCTCACCTCGCTGGAGGCGGAGCAGGACGAGCGTCGACTGCTGCGGGTCGGGCTCCTCGAAGGGTGGGAACCCGCCGCCGTGGCCGGGGCGTTGACCCGGTCCCTCGACGAGGGCGTCCCCGAGCCCCGGTTCACCGTCGGCCCCGACGGTGTGCGGGTCGCCCGGCTGGTCCCGTACGACGGGCGGACCGACGACACGCCGGGCGCCGAGCGGGGTGCGGCCCTGATCACCGGCGGCCTCGGGGCACTCGGCCTGAGCACCGCCGCGATCCTCGCCCGCAGCGGGTTCACCGAACTCACCCTCATGGGCCGCTCCGCACCCGACGCCACCGCACGGGCGGCCATCGACGACCTCACCGCCCGAGGCGTACGGGTGAGCGTCGTCAGCGGCGACGTCACCGACCCCGAGGCCTGCCGGGAGGCCGTCGCCCAGGCCGGCGAGCGGACCCCGCTGCGCGCCGTGCTGCACCTGGCGGGCGTCAACGACGACCGGGCGTTCGACGGCATGGGCACCGACGCCTTCGACACCGTCTTCGCCGCCAAGGCACGGGGCGCGGCCCACCTCGCCGAGGCCCTGGAAGGCCACCAGTTGGACGCTCTCGTGTTCTTCTCGTCGGCGTCCGCCGTCCTCGGCTCCGCAGGCCAGGTCAACTACGCCGCGGCCAACGGCTGTCTGGACGGCCTGGCCATGACCCTGCGGGCCGCCGGCCTCCCCGCGACCAGCGTCAACTGGGGGCCCTGGGCCCCGGAGTCCCGCGGCGGCATGGCCGCGTCCGCCGCCGTCGAGCGGGCCATGGAACAGCGGGGGCTGCGCTCCCTCGCCGACCAGGAGGCGGAGGAGGTGCTGCGCGCGGTCCTGACAGGCACCCCCACGGGCCGGCTGGTCGCCGTGGCCATGGACCGGGACACCTACGCGGGCCGCCTCGCGGACCACCCGCGCGCCGCTCTCGTCCGCACCCTGGCCACCCGCCCGGTGCGCGCAACGGCAACGCAGCCAGCCCCGCGGGGCTGGCTGGCGGAACAACTCGCAGGGCTCGACCCCGAGGAGCGCACCGAGCGGCTGCGCCACGCCGTACGGACCGTGGCCGGCGAGGTCCTCGGCGACCCCGCAGCGATCGCCGACGGCCTCGGCTTCACCGAGACGGGACTCGACTCGATCATGGTGATCGACCTGCGGACCAGGCTCTCCCACGACCTCGGCGTCGACCTGGCAGCCACGGTGGCCCTCGACCATCCCACCGTCGACCGGCTGGTGGCCCACACCGGCGGCCTCCTCTTCCCGGACGGACCGGACGGACCCGACGGGCCCGATGGACAGGACGGACCCGGCGTGCCTCCACAAGCTCTCGCCGAGCCTGGGCAACCGGCCCGCCCCGTGGCTCCGGACGCACCGGCCGACGCCGGCCGGCCCCTGGAGGAGCTGTCGTTCGAAGAACTCCTAACTGCCGTGCAAGCCGATGTGGGGACAGAGATATGAAGGCGCAGTCCATGGAACCCGAGCAGATCCGGCAGCTCATGCAGGACCAGCTCAAGCACTCCCGACGCCTCCGGGCCCGTATCCAGGAACTGGAGGACGCACGCCACGCACCGCTCGCCGTGGCAGGCATGAGCCTGCGGCTGCCCGGCGGGCTCGACACCCCCGACGCCTACTGGGACTTCCTGCGCGGGGAGGGGACGGCCGACTCGGAGATACCCGAGGACCGCCCCGGCCTGCGCGCGGTCTACGACCCGGTCCCGGGCAGGCCCGGCCGTTCGTACGTCGACCGGGCGGGCTTCCTCTCCGACATCGCCCACTTCGACGCCGACTTCTTCGGCATCTCCCAGCGCGAGGCCAAACTCCTCGACCCGCAGCAGCGGATGCTGCTGGAGACCGCCTGGGAGGCCATGGAGCGGGCCGGGATCGCCGTGCGCCGCTCCGACCGGCTCGACGTCGGCGTGTACCTGGGCATGATGGCCTCGGAGTACGGGGAGCGCCTGGAGGACCGCTCCGACATGACCCGTATCGACCCCTACTACACGACCGGCGGAGGGCTCTGCTTCGGAGCCGGCCGCATCAGCCACGTGATGGGCTTCCGCGGACCGGTGCTGAGCGTGGACACGGCGTGCTCCTCGTCGCTGAGCGCCCTGCACCTCGCGGTCCGGGCCCTGCGCAACGGCGAGTGCCGTTACGCGCTGGTCTGCGGCTCCAACCTGCTGCTCTCAGCCAGCCTGATGGTCTCGCTCTCCCAGACCCGTGCGGTCTCTCCCGACGGCCGGTCGAAGTCCTTCCTCGCGACGGCCGACGGGTACGGGCGGGGCGAGGGGGTCGGCGCCCTCGTCCTGATGCGCCTGGACGACGCCGAGACGGAACGCCGCCCCGTGCTGGCCGTCGTACGGGGATCCGCGGTCAACCACGACGGAGCGGCCTCCGGTCTCACCGCCCCCAACGGCCCCGCCCAGCAGGAGGTGTTCCGCGCCGCACTCGCCGACGCCCGCGTCGAGGCCGGGCAGCTGGGGTACGTCGAGGCGCACGGCACCGGCACCGCGCTCGGCGACCCCATCGAGGTCGGCGCGCTCGACGAGGTGGTGGGGGAGGAGGTGCGCGCCCGCGGGATTCCGCTGCCGATCGGCAGCGTCAAGGCCCGGCTGGGCCACCTGGAGGCGGCTTCCGGGATCGCCGCTGTCATGAAGACCGTACTCATGCTCCAGCACGGCGAGATACCGGCCGCCCTGCCCGACGACGGCGCGGAGCTGAACCCGCACATTCCGTGGGACCGGCTGGCGCTCACCGTGCCGCGCCGCCCGCAGCCCTGGCCGCTGCCCCGCAAGGTCGCCGGGGTCAACTCCTTCGGCATGAGCGGCACCAACGCCCATGTCGTCCTGGAGGCCTACGAACCGGACGGCGCCCCCGCCCCGGCCGCCGACGCCCGCCCCGAGCTGCTGACGCTGTCGGCCAAGGACCCGGTGGCGCTCGCCGAACTCGTCGGAGCGACGGGCCGGTACCTCAAGCGGATGGACGAGACCCGGCTCCCCTCCCTGTGCCACACCCTGCGCACCGGGCGGGCGGCGTTCGCGCATCGGATCGCCGTCACCGGGACCACCGTCGACACCCTCGCGGAAGGACTGGAGGCGGCGCTGAACCAACGCAGCACCACCGTCCCGCGCGAGGCGGCGGTCCGTACGGCCGTCGTACGGCTCTCGGCGGCCGACACGCGGCTGGCCGAAGCCCTCGACGAACTGGGGGCCGCCTTCCCGGCCGCAGTTGTCGGGCCTGCCGGCGGAACGCGGGGTCCGGGCGAGACGGTGGCCCACCTCGTCGGCCGGCTCGGCGTCCGGATCCGTACCGAGCGGGACGCCGACGCGAAGGACCCGGCGGTGCTGGAGTGGACGACCGCCGCGGGTACGACCACTGTGCCGCTGATCGGGGCCGCCCCGGGGAGTGCCGCGCAGACCTTCCTCGCCGCCGTCGGCGCGTTGTTCGCGGCCGGTGCGGATCTCTCCTTCGGGGAGCTGGCGGCGCCCGGCGCCAGGTCGCTCGGCGACCTGCCGACCTACCCCTTCCAGCGCAAGCGCTTCTGGATCGAGGAGCCGCGCACCGGCACGGAGGCCGGTGAGGAACCGGTCCGGCGGGCGTCGCGGGCACCCGAGCCCGGGGACCGGGACGCGGTCCGGGCGTACCTCATGGCCGAGTTCGTCGAGACGCTGCACGCTTCCGAACAACCGGACCTGGAGGCGTCCTTCCTCGACGCCGGCGGCGACTCCTTCCTCTCGGTCCTCTTCATCACAAAAGTCGAGGAGAGCTACCGCCTGGGGCTCACCGCGGAGGAGCTGCCGCTGGACATGCCGCTCGGAGAGCTCTTCGCCAAGCTGGCCGAGGACATCGCCCGACAGGCCGGCGCACCGGGTGAGGAGCACGGCGCATGAGCCACTTCGTACGCCCCCGAGACCTCACCCGTCCCGCCGTGCGGCTCGTGGCCTTCCACCACGCCGGCGGATCGGCGGCCTCCTACTTCCCGCTGTCCCGGTACCTGCCCGCCGACTGGGACGTGCTGCTGCTCGATCTGCCGGGACGGGGCAAGCGCCATGCACAGCCCGCCCTCGCGGACATGCGCGAGGTGGTGGCCGCCGCGACCGACGACGTGCGGCCCCTGGCGGACGGGACGCCGCTGGCTTTCTTCGGGCACAGCTTCGGTGCCGTCGTCGCCTTCGAGACGGCGAGGGCACTGGAGGCCCGGGGCGACGGGCCCTTCTGGGTCGGTGTCTCGGGGCGCGGGGCGCCCGGGCACGAGGTGCTGACACGGCTCCCGGACCACGCAGGACCGGACGCCGAGCTGATCGCCCGGCTGCGGGAGATGGGCGGCATGCCCGAACGGCTCGATGCGGTACCGGAGTTCCGCGACCGCTTCCTGCGGCTCGTCCGCTGCGACCTGAGGGCCGTCGCGGACTACCGCCCCGACGCGCACCGTCCGCCGCTGGCCGCGTCGCTGACCGCCTTCGGCGCGACGCACGACTCCTGGGCCCCGATCGCGTCGATGGCGGCCTGGGCCCGCCAGACCCGGGGGCCGTTCACCGAACGTACCTACGACGGAGGGCACTTCCACTTCCTCGGCAGTGCTTTCGAGGCGTTCGCGGCGGACCTGGTCGACGAGGTCAGTGCCGCGCTGCCGCTGTGGTCCGTGGCTTCGGCCTCTTCCCTCCGCACGTCCACTTCCGTACGCACGTCAGCGTGAGCCCCACAGGAGGCCGACACCGTGATCACTGGACCCGTACAGCCCGACATCCGTCCGCTCATGGCGGGATTCCCCACCGGAGTCGCGGTCATCACGACGCTGGCGCCGGACGGCCACCCCTGGGGGATGACCTGCACCTCGCTGTGCAGCGTCGCGCTCGACCCGCCGACCCTGCTCGTCTGCCTGCGCCAGGGCAGCCCCACGCTGGAAGCGGTGCAGGGCAGCAGGGGCTTCGCGGTCAACCTGCTGCACAGCCAGGCCCGTCCGACGGCGGAGCTGTTCGCCTCCGGCGCGAAGGACCGGTTCGAGAAGGTGGCCTGGCGGACGGTGGGGCCGATCGGCGGCCCGCACCTGCACGAGGCGGCGCACACGATCGCCGATTGTGAGGTCAAGGACGTGCAGCCGGTCGGGGACCACGCGGTCGTCATGGGACGGGCAGTGGCCATCACCCAGCTGCAGTTGCAGCTTCCCCTGCTGTACGGGATGCGGCGCTACGGCTCCTGGGCCGACGCCGCCGAGGACAGCCACCTGCACTACGACTTCATGTCCTGACGCCCGGCGGGCGGCATACGGCGGACCCGTCCCGGTGGGGCGGGTCCGCTACATGCTGTCCCGTACGGCCCTGCGCCCGAACCAGGAACACAGGCCGGCCAGAGCGAACACGGCCGTCACCAGGACCCAGCCGCCCGTGAACCCGTCGGTCGCGTCGACCAGCAGGCCGAAGGCCAGCGGACCCACCACGAACCCCGCGAAGAACCCCATGGAGACCATCGCCGACGCGTGGCCCGTGGTGCCGAACCCCTTTCCCTTGGTCACCGCCACCATGGAGACGGCGTTGGCCGCCGCCGCCGAGCACCCCAGGCCCACCGCCCCGACCCACACCAGCCAACTCGCGGCGGTGGCGGCGGGGATGAGTGCTGCGGACACCACCGCGGCGGCGGTCAGGATGAGCAGCGACCGCGTGACGTCGAGCCGGTCGCTGAGCCGCGACCACAGGAGCCGGCTGGCGATGCCGGACACGCCGATGGCCGCGATCAGCGCACCCGAGCCGCGTTCGCCCAGGGACAGCCGCTGGTGCGCGTAGAGCGGCAGATAGGTGTTGAGGGCGGCGAGCCCGCAGCCGACGCACAGTGACACGGCCGTCAGCCACCGGGTGGGCAGGTTGGGCGCCGCGGGCAGGGCCGGTCGGAGCTTCGCCGACCGGACCAGGTCGTCCCGGGGCAGCATCGCGGCCCCGGCCGCCGCCGCCAGCGCCACCGGCACCATCAGGGCGAGCGCGGTGCTCCAGGACAACGCCCCGGCCAGCGTGGGCAGCGTCAACCCGGCGACGAAAGCGGCGAGCGGCACCCCCGACTGCTTGACGCCGACGGCGAACGCTTTGCGCTCGATGGGTAGGTGCGTGGCGATCAGCTTGTTCGTCGAGGGGTTGGCGAGCGACTGCGCGGCGCCGCCCAGGACGAGTCCGACGAGCAGGAACCCGTACGAACCGGCGGTGGCGAGCACGGTGAACCCGGCGGCGACGAGCACCAGGAGCAGGGTGAACGCCCTGCGGGCGCCGAGCAGTTCGGTCAGCTGCCCGGCGTAGAGCGAGAGCACGGTGGCCGTGCCGAAGGTCACGGCGGTCAACAGCCCCAGCTGCGAGCCCGACAGCGATAAGTCCTCGATGAGGAAGGGCCCCAGCGCACCGAGCGCATAGAGCACGAACATGGACAGCCCCATGCCGCCGGTGACGAGCGGGAGGAGGGAGCGCGGTGCGGAGGCGACGGGAGCCGACGGGGCTGCGTCACGCGGTTCGACCGACACGCTTGCACTCCTTGTCCGTCGATGTGAGTATATGCCAACTCTAGACGTTGACTATAGCAAGTGAGGTGCGATGCTGACCCCGAAAGTGCCGGACGCCAGGAGGGCGCGCGCACAGCTGACGCGTCAGCGCATCCTCGACGCCGCCATGACGCTGTTCGCCGAACACGGCTACGAGGCCACCACCATCGCGTCGATCGCCCGGGAAGCCGGTGTCGCCGCACAAACGGTCTACTTCGCCTTCGGCAACAAGCAGCGCCTGCTCACGGACCTGATCAACCTCTACCTGCCCTGCGACGACGCCCTGGGTAGCCGGGACACGGACGACTGGACGAACGAGGTGCTCGCCGCAGGGGACGTGCGGCAACAACTCCGGCACCTGGCCCACCGCACCCGCACGCTCAACGAGAGCGCCGCACCGCTCCTGGAAGTCCTGCGCAACGCCGCAGTCACCCAGGACGACGGACAGGACATGTGGCAGTCCAACAAGAACCGACGGCGCTTCCTCCAGAGCCGGTTCGTCGACGCCCTCACCGACAAGGGCCCGCTCCCCGACGGGCTCACGCACGAGCGGGCGGTCGACATCTGCTACGCCCTGCTGGGACCGGAGCTCTACCACCTCCTGGTCTCCGAACGGAACTGGACGCAGGACCAGTGGGAGGACTGGGCCTACGAAGGCCTGTACCGGCACCTGACCGACAACGGCCACTGACCGGCCCCCGGTCGCCCATCGCCTCCGGCCGCACCGCCTCCGGCCGCACCGCCGAAGCACAGGTCCCGAAGGGCAACGGGTCTCCAGACAATATGCAGATCCTCTTCAGCGCACTCGCCGCACACTGCTGACATGGCAGTTCCTGCGCGTGCGACGGGGGAGTGGTGGCTGTGGCCAGTGCCGGTACGGAAGACAAACGGCCCCGACTGCTCGTGGTCGCGGTCGGCGGGCGCGCCGCGTTCCACTGGACGATCGCCACGGCGCTCGCGGACCTGAGCAGCGCCCACGACGAGCCCGCACCCGGGCGCCAACTCGTCACCGACTGCCCCTTCCCCCCTTCCGGCGAACCGGGCACCCCCGCCTACCACCACGCCGTGGCCCGCTCCCGCCGATTCCTCGACCGGGCCCTGCCCGACGCCGAACTCCGGCTGGTCACCGCCGCCTCCTTCGCCGCCGCCGCCGGCGCACTGCGCCGGCTGACGGGCGGCGAACACCGCGACGGCGACGACGTGCTGGCCTTGGTCCTCATCGACGCCGCATCCGTCGGCGTGACGGCACCGCCGGACGACGGCGGCGTCCTCGCCACGGGCCTCGACACACTGCGCGCCGCCCTGGGCCCCCACGTACGCCAGGAGTTCACGCCGTACACCGTCTTCGTGTACGACGAAGCCCCCCTGGGCCCCGCCCTCCTCGCGCACCCCTTCACCCACCGGCACCTGCCCGACCGGGCCTGGGTGCTCGCGGGCGACGTCGTCTGCGGATTCACCGACTTCGTCCAGCTCGGCTACCACGGCGCGGCGCTGCGGAGCCCGGCCCCGGGCACCGCCACACTCCTCGGCGACGCACTGGCCCGGTTCCTGGACGCAAGGGCCGGAGACCGCTGGGGCCTGCACTACTACACCGGCTCCGTCGTCGCCGGGCTGATCGGCGACCTGGAGGACCACGCGGCCCGCCGCGGCAACCCCGTGCTGCGCGGCCCCAGCGAACACAGCCTGGCCTGCGGTGCGCTGGCCCGCTGGCAACTGGACGAGGCACCGTTCTTGATCGTGGTGACCAGCGGGATGGTCGACGAGTTCCGCGGCACCCTGGCCAACCTCCGCGACGCCCGCGCACAGGGATTCATCCTCTGCGCCGACTCGGCCGACGGCACGTGGTTCCCCTTCCAGGGCACCGTGCACGGGGCGGAGGACAGCAGGGAAGTCCTGCGGGCCAAGGGAGTTGTGTTCTTCCACCTCGACGATCCCGCCCGACTGCCGGAGGACCTCAGCAGGGCATTCGAGGCGTACGAGGCCGCACTCGGCCCCGTCGTACTGCTCGCCACACCCGAGATCCTGCGCACGCTCACGGCACCCCCCGCCCGCACCCCGGCCGGGGCGCGCCCCGCACACTTCGCCGTGGTGCCCGCCCGAGGGGCGGGCCGCCACACCGCACCCCGGCCCCGGCTCACCGTGCGCGAGGACACGATGGGGCCCGTCATGGACCTCGTCAACAACGGCCCCGACCGCATCCTGTGGCAGTGCGGCAGCCTCGGCACCGAGGAACGCGGCCTCGTCCACGACATCGCCGCCCGCGCCGGCATCGCCCTCGCCGACTCGCTCACCCGCCCGGGAACCGTCGCCCGCTACCGCGACGGACACCTCGTACCGGAATACCTCGGCACCCTCGGCATGTACGGCTACTCCGACCGCGTCCACGACTTCCTGCACCGGGCCGGCCGGCTCCGCCCACGCGAAGAACAGTGCCTGTTCTTCCTCAAGAGCAGAATCACGCAGGCCGCGACGCCCTTCTCGCCCAGGGCGTTGGCCCGCAGCCTGAACATCGTGCAGATCAGCCGGGAAGCACAGCACCTCGCGCCCTTCGCCGACCACCGCCTGTGCTGCGACGCCCTGGAGTTCCTGCGCGAGGTGCACCGACGCCTCGACGTCAAACAACCACTGCTGGCACGACGGCGACAGGCCCTCGCCCAGAGCGCCGACAGCGTGTCCGACGTCGTGCACACCCTGCCGCTGACACCGATGAGCCCCACCTACTTCTACCACCGCCTCGGTGCCGTCCTCGACGAGCTCGTCACCACCCACGGGTACACGTACACCGGCATCTTCGACGTCGGCCGAGGCGGACTCTCCGCCGTCCGCAACCTGCCGCGCACCGGGCCGGGATTCTCCGGCTGGTACGGCCGCGCCCTGATGGGAGACGCCCTCCAGGCGGTGCCCGCAGTGGCTCTCACCAGGGACGACAATGTCCTCGCCTTCGTCGGGGACGGAGCCGCCGCCCTGGTCCCCGACATCCTGCCGACGCTGGTGCAGGAGGTGACGGTCAACGGCCACCGGATCCCGGGCAACCTGAGCGTCTTCCGGCTCATCGACGGCGGGCACTCGGTGATCCGCACCTACCGGGAGGGCCGGCAGGCGACCGGCGCGAGCCGCCAGACACAGGTCCTGCACCTGCTGGACGCGGAGTGGGAGCGCTCCTACGGAGAGCTGACCGTCAGCCACCGCCACCTCCTCGACGTGGACACGGGCGATCTCGTGAACCGGCTGCGCAGGCCCTCCACCGTCGACCTCTACTCCGTACCGATGGCACACAACAACGAGGGCGACGGGCTGAGCCTGCTGACCTCCCTCGGCTGGCAGCGCGACCGGCTCCCCGAGCTCACCTTCGACATGGCCGGCCGGCCCGTCGCACCGGCCCGCACCCGCACCGCACGCTGACCCGCGCCCCGTTACCACGGAAAGAGAGCTCCGGTGAAGTTCGGCTTCCTGGCCCACGCCGTCAGTCCGGCCCACCGCAACCAGATACGGGGCCTCGACCTCCTCGGCCGCCTCCTCGACGACCATCGCGCCACCGTACGGGCCCCCGGCACCCGCCTCTCCGTCCCGCTGCCGATGCCCAGTTCCGTCACCTCCCTCACGGGCAGCCGCTGCCGGGGCGAGATCCGCAGCCTCGCCCACACCGCGGATCAGCTCCTGCGCCGCCCGACCGCCGCACGGGAAGCGGTGGTCGCCGAAGTGCGGGCACTGCGGGAGGCCGGCGCGGACATCGTCGGGCTGGGCGGCGCCACCTCGATCGTCGGCGACCGCGGAATATGGACCGCGCAACAGGTCGACATCCCCGTGACCAGCGGCAACTCCCTGACCGCCTATGCGGCCCACGAACAACTGCGCACCGTCGCACGCCTCATCGCCCTGCCCGTCGAGGACACCCCCGTCGTGGTCGTCGGCCACCCCGGCTCGATCGCACTCGCCGTCAGCCGACTGCTGCTGGCCGACGGCTTCCGGCTGGAACTGGTCACCCGCCCCAGCCGCCGCTCCGCCGCCGCCCTGCTCGCCCACCTGGAGCCGGACCACCACGAGCGGGTCACCCTGTGCCAGGACATCACACAGTGCTACGCGAGCCCCCGGCTGTACGTCGCCGCATCCTCGTCCGGAGGCGTGATCGACACCGCCCGCCTGCACCCCGGCTCGGTGGTCGTGGACGTCGCCCTGCCGAAGGACGCACCGTCAGCACCGCTCCGCCGCGACGTGGCCGTCGTCGACGGCGGCCTCGTCAGCGCCGTCGACGGGGTCGTGTTCGGCGACGGCGACCTGCCCGCACCGACCCAGCAGCTCAACGGCTGCCTGGCCGAGACCATCGTGCTCGCCCTGGAGGGCACCACCGAGAGCTGGTCCCTGGGCCGCGACCTCGACGTGGACGCAGTCCGGCGGATCGGCACGCTCGCCGCCCGCCACGGCTTCCGCACCACACCGCTCGCCTCCTTCGGCCGCACCCTGCCCGAGGACGACCTCTCCCGGCTGGGCGTCCACCACCGTCCCGCACACCGCGCGACACCGCCGCAGGACACCACCGCCGACACCCGGCGCCGCTTCCGCGAGCACATCAACCCACCGATGGCGAAACTGTTCGCGGCCCACGGCATGGACCGGGTGTTCACCCGCGCCCAAGGATGCGTGCTCACCACCGCCGACGGCACCGAATACCTGGATCTCGTCGCCGGGTACGGGGCCCTCGGCCTCGGGCACAACCACCCCGACGTCGTCGCCCGCCTCCGCGACTTCCTGGACCTGGGCGCACCCACCTTCGCCCAGTACATCTCCCTGCCGGTCCAGACGGCCGAACTGGCCGAACGGCTCAGCGCGATCTCCCCCGGCGGCCTGGAGCGCGTCTTCTTCAGCAACTCCGGTACGGAAGCGGTCGAGGCCGCACTCAAGGTCGCCCGTGCAGCCACCGGCCGCACCCGCCTGGTGCACGCCGACAACAGCTACCACGGCAAGACACTGGGAGCCCTGTCCGTCACCGGACGCGACACGCACCGCACCCCCTTCGGACCCCTGGTGCCCGATGTCGTGGCAGTGCCCTACGGAGACACCGCAGCCCTCGCCGCCGCCCTCGACGGGGCAGCCGCCTTCATCGTCGAACCGGTACAGGGCGAAGGCGGAGTCGTCCTGCCGCCGCCCGGCTACCTGCGCGAGGCCCAACGCCTGTGCGCCCGGGCCGGAGCCGTCTTCGTCCTCGACGAGATCCAGACGGGCCTCGGGCGGACCGGCGCCATGTTCGCGGCCGACCACGACGGCCTGCGGCCCGACGTGCTGTGCCTGGCCAAATCGCTCTCCGGCGGTCTGGTGCCCGTCGCCGCCACCCTGGTCCGCGCCGAACTGTGGGACGCCGCCTACGGCAGCAGCGACCGCGCCCTCCTGCACTCGTCCACCTTCGGCGGCGGAAACTTCGCAGCGACCGCGGCACTCGCCACACTCGACGTCCTCCAGGCGGAGAAGCTGCCCGAACGGGCCCGCGACACAGGCGCCCACCTGCGGACGTCACTGCGCGCGGTGTGCGAACCGTACGCCTTCATCCGTGACGTGCGCGGCATCGGCCTGATGAACGCCATCGAATTCGACGGCGACTTCTCCGGCGCCTCCGCAGCCATGACGGACGAACTCCTCACCCGGCTCCCCGGCGACCTGCACACCCTCGTCGACTGGCTGCCCGACGACCTCCGTACCGCGTTCCGCTCAGCGGCCACCGCACTGGAAACCTCACTCGGCGACCTGCTGTGCCTGCGCTTCGCCGCCCGCCTCGCCCGGGACCACCGGATACTCACCTTCCTCACCGCCAACCACAACCGGGTGCTGCGCATCCAGCCACCCCTCTCGCTGACCACCGGACAGGCGGACAGGTTCGTCGCCGCGGTCGGCGAGGTCTGCCACGAATTCGCCCTCCACGCGGACGCCGTCGGAATCGGCACGCGAAGGCACCCGACCCCCCACGAAGGATGATCACTGTGACCACAGGAACCACGTCGGCCGACGCGATACTCGTACGGGTGGCGGCCATGCTGGAGGACAAACTCGGCCTGCTCCCCGAAGAGATCGTCCCCGAGGCCCGGTTCACGAACGACCTCGGCCTCGACTCCCTCGACATGGTGGAACTACTCACGATCATGGAGGCCGAGACCGGCTCCCCCGTCGAGGACGACACCGCCCACGCGATGAACACCATCGGCGACGTCATCACCTACCTCGTCGAGCACGGAGCCGGGGAAACGGAATGACCGCCCGCACGGTGGTCGTCACCGGACTGGGACCCGTCACCCCCATCGGCATCGGCGGACACGACTTCTGGCAGGCACAACTCAAAGGCGTCAGCGGAATCCGGCCGATCACGCGCTTCGACCCCACCGGACTCCCCGTGCGCATCGCGGGGGAGGTCGACCTCCCCGCAGAACTGGCCCCCGGACGACGGGAGGAACGGACCACCGACCGGTGCACCCACCTCGCGCTCGCCGCAGCCCGCCTCGCCCTCGACGACGCCGCACTGGACCTGGCGGACGAGGACCGGGACCGCGTCGGCGTGGTACTGGGAACGGGAGCCGGCGGCGCAGCCAGCTGGGAGAGGAACGCCCGCCTGCTGGAGACCTCCGGCCCCACCCGGATCGGGGCACGGTCCGTCGTCATGTCGATGGCCAACGGCTCCGCCTCCCACATCGCCCTCACCTTCCACATCACCGGCCCCAGCACCTCCGTCGTCTCGGCCTGCGCCTCCGGCGCCGAAGCCCTGGTGACGGCCCACCAGATGATCGTCGGCGGCGAGGCCGACGTCGTCCTGGCCGGCGGCGCCGAGGCCCCCGTCACCCCGCTGCTCGTCGGCGGCTTCGCCAGGACCGGGGCGCTGTGCACCCTCAACGAGGAACCCCGGCACGCCAGTCGCCCCTTCTCCGCCGACCGGGCCGGCTTCGTCCTCGCCGAGGCCGCCGCAGTGCTGGTCCTGGAATCGCAGGAGCACGCGCGGGCCCGCGGCGCCACCGTGCTCGCCACACTCAGCGGCTACGGACGTTCCTCCGACGCCCACCACGTCACCAGCCCGCACCCCGAAGGCGCCGGCGCCGCCCGTGCGGTCCGCGCGGCCCTGCGCTCCGCCGGATGGTCCGCCGCCGACGTCGACTACATCAACGCGCACGGCACAGGAACGCGATACAACGACGCCGCCGAGGCGAAGGCACTCCGCTCGGCCCTCGGCAGCCACGCCGCACACACACCCGTCTCCGCGACGAAGTCGATGACGGGCCACAGCCTCGGCGCCGCCGGCGCGGTGGAAGCGGTGGTGTGCGTCCAGGCGCTGCTGCACGGACACGTCCCACCGACCGTCAACCTCAACGCGGTGGACCCGGACTGCGGCCTCGACGTGGTGGGCCCGCAACCGCGCGCCCTGCCGCTGACGACCGCACTGTCCTCGTCGTTCGCCTTCGGCGGCCACAACGTCGTCCTCGCCTTCGAAGCGGCCCGCCCCTGACGCCCAGACGAACCGTCACCACGCCCCTGACCTGCGGTATTCCCGGATCGTACGGTTGTCGGACAGCAGCGCGAAGGCTCAGCAACCTGGGAGAAGACGAGCGGCGAACCGCTCTGCAACACTCACCGGACCGGGGGCGGAAGACGAAGCCCCCGCCGACCACGGCCAGGAGGGCCCCTCTCCTTGCGAGCGGCTTTCGCCCCTCGTGCGGTGCCCACGGCTGAGGTGGTGACTCCTGGAGTGAGCGGACCGTCGCACTCTTCGGAAGGAACACGACATGCACGTACCAGCACATCCGGTTCGAGAACAGCTTCAGGTGTGGGACACACTCACGGTCTGGGACGAACTCCAGGTGTGGGACGCACTCACCGTCTGGGACGAACTCCAGGTGTGGGACACGCTCACCGTCTGGGACATCACCCAGGTCTGGGACGCCCACGAGGCCGGTGAGCAGCACGAGGTCTGGGACCGGGCCACCGCCTGACCTCGCGCGGCCGAGATCCGACCTCGCAGGCCGAAGGTCTGACCTCGCCCCGCGCGACTGACCGCTCCGGACCGGTGCAGGGCCCGGCACCCCCGCGCCCTGCACCGGACACCGGGAGGCCGAGCGACAACCGTGAGGAATTCACTCCCATGACGCAGATGGACGTTCCACCGGCTGCCGCCCCCGTGCAGCCCCCCGAGAACCGATTCGGCGTACGAACCGGTGTGGCGGACGACTGGGACGCCGCCTACCTGGGCCCCGGCGCCCCGGTGACGCTCAGCCGACGCTGGATCACCCTCGCCGAAGGACGCATCCCGGGCGGCGCGCGCACCCTGGAACTCACCGGCGACGCCGGGCCGTCCGTCGCCCTCGTCGGCGGCCCCGTCGACGAACCGACCGGCCACGTGCGCTTCGACCCGCTCCGGGTCCTCTCCGGCGGATCCGCCGAAGACGGCGTGGCCGAACACGGCCCCCACCCCTGGAAAGGGCTCTCCGCCGACACGGTCTACCCCTGCTGCCTGCTGATGTTCCCCAACTACGAGACGGCCCCCGTCGGCCCGGACGCCCATGACCCCGCCGCCGTACTCACCTACGTCGACGCGCTGGTCCGCTGGTGCCGGGACAACGGCATGCGCAGCATCGCGGGCCTCTTCCTCAGGCCCGACTTCCCCGAGTTCCTCGACGCACTGCGCCAGCGCGGATTCGACGTCGTACCGATGGTCGACCGCTGCGACATGGACGTCACCTGGCAGGACTTCGAAGGCTACGTCGCCGGCCTGCCACGCAAACGACGCTTCGCCGTACGCCGAGAACTGCGCGACATCGCCCAGCGCGGAATCGAGATCAGCGAGCGCGGCGTCCGCGAGGACGAGCCCGAACTGGTCCGGCTGCGCGCACAGATCGTCACCAAATACGGCGGCACCCCGGACGCACAACGCGAAGCGGGCTCCCTGCGACACCTGCGCGAGCACTTCGGCCCCGAGAACGTCACGGTCGTGGAAGCACGCCAAAACGGTGCCCTCCTCTCCTTCAGCCTTCTCGTCCGCGACGGAACCCAGTGGACGATCCTGATGAGCGGCACCGACTACGACCACCCGGACGCCGCATTCACCTACTTCGCCACCATGTTCTACCGGCCCGCCGAACTCGCCCCCCGGCTCGGAATCACCTCGATGGCCTACGGCCTCGGCACACTCCAGGCGAAGAAGCTCCGCGGATGCACCGTCAGCCCGCTGTCCGCAGCAGCACTGCTGCTCGACTGAAGAGGAAGAAACGTCCGTGCCGCCACAACCGACACCGCAACACGACGGCAAAATACTGCTCGTCGCCGACAAAGGACTCCAAACCGGCGACCGCATGACCCCGGAACAGGTCGACCAAAAGGTCCAGGACTTCTACACCGCGATCGGCGGCGCCCCCTTCTTCACGGCCCTGACCAACCGGTTCTACGAACTCGTCGCCCAAGACGACGTGCTGCGGCCGCTGTTCGCCGTGACCGACTGGACGAAGCACGCCCAACGGCTCGCCGACCACTACATCCGCATGTACGGCGACAACGACCTGACAGCGGCATGGGAACCGGGCCTGCACCAGGCCCACTGCCACTTCCTCATCACCCGCGAGCAACGCCTGCGCTGGCTGGAACTGATGGGACGGGCCGGAGACGACCTCGACGCCGCACAGCCCGAGTTCGGCGAATTCATGACGATCATGAAGGTGGCCAGCGGCGAAATGATGGCCGCATCACGGGGCGCGGCACTGGCACGCGGCGAACGGTTCCACTGGGACGGCACACCGCGATGACCCGACGACCGCCCCACCGGGTCGCGGTCGTCGGGGCAGGAGCCGCAGGAGCGTTCTTCACCCTGGAACTCGCCCGCCTGCGCCCGGACATCACCATCGACCTCTACGACCAGGACAGCCGAGGACCGGGCGCCGGCATCGTCATGTCCACGGACTTCATGGAGCAGGTGCGCCGCACCTTCCCGACCGCCTTCGCCGTACCGGACACGGCCGCCGGCCGGTGGGACCGCACCCTCACCCTCTGCGGCGACGAACACATCTGGTCCGGGGCCTACGGCACGGTGGGCCTGCAACGGCGCGTCTTCCACGCACACGTACGCCGACTCGCAGAAAGCACCCCCGGGGTGCGCGCACTGCGACAGACCGTCACCGAACTGCCCGACGGGCCACACGCACCGGACGTGGTCGTCCTCGCCGACGGGGCGAACAGCCGACTGCGGCGCTCCCGGCACAAGGAGTTCGGCACCCGTGTCACCGCCGGGCGAAGCAGATACCTGTGGGCCTCCACACCCATCGCGCTGGAACCGTCCTTCGTACTCAAGGACCTCCACCCAGGGCTGCTGACCGTGCACTCCTACCCTCACGCCGCCGACGAGAGCACCTTCATCATCGAGGCGGACCCCACGGTCCTGGCCACCCACGACCTCGACCACCGACCGCTCCCGGAGATCGAGAAAGCCCTCGCCGAGATCTTCACCGACACCCTGCGCGGCACCCCACTGCACGCCCAGACCGCCGGATGGCAGCCCTTCCGCACCATCGTCAACGAGCGCTGGCACCACGGGCGATCCGTACTGATCGGGGACGCGGCGCACACCGTGCACTTCTCCACCGGATCCGGTACCTCACTCGCCATCGACGACGCACTGTGCCTCGCCGGAGCGCTCGCGGAAGCGGCAACCGTGCCCGAGGCGTTCGACACGTACGCACGAACCCGGCAACCAGTGATCGAGGCCGCCCAGGCGGAGGCAGCAGAGAGCGCCGAGTGGTTCGAAACACTCTGCCGCGCCAACCGCACGGACGGCCACCGCACGGTCTTCGCCCTGCGCAGCCGCAGAACACTGAACACCTTCGAGCGACTGCGCGAACGCGACCCGCAGTTCGTCGCGGACACGGTTTCCCGACTCGCAGGCGGTCCGACCACAGCCGAACCCCACGACGTACCACTCGCCCTGGGCACACTGACCCTGACGGACAGAATCGCGCAGACCAACGGGCCGAGACTGCGCCCCCACGAACTGGCCCTGCGCACCACGCACGGCATCATCCATTGCCCGGTCGCCGACAACACCGCCGACCCGGACGCACTGCGCGCCGCCGGAGCACGTGCGGTGGGACTGCTCCTGCCACAAGATCCGAACCCGGACGAGCCCGCAGCCGAGCCTGAGGACACCGACGCGGCCGACGCCGCAGCCCGGGGCTTCGACTTCCTCGCCGTACCCGCACAGCCCGGAACAGGCCGCATCTCCCGCACCCGTAGGGCCGGTCGGCTCACCGCCACCCAGCAGACCCTCCCAGTCGTGCTGCTCGCCGCAGAGCACCTCTCGACGGACGAGATCAACACACTGATCGCGGCCGGACGCGCCGACATGGTGGCTCAGAAATAGTGACGCATCAACTCAACCGACCACTGCGGCACACGTACCTCCCCGCGCGGAGCGAATTCGGGGAGATACGGCTTGATGTCGAGCACCGGACTTCCGTCGAGGGCATCGAGCCCACGCACCGTGAGCGTCCGCCCGTCGACCGCCACCAAGGCACACACGGTCACACCGATGTGGTTGGGCCGGTTCGGCGCACGCTGCGCGAGAATTCCCACCCGCGGCCACGAAGGATTTCCCCGCGGATGCTGCGCACCCCGGCAGCTCCGATCGGTTCGGTCAAAAGCGAAGACCACCTCGACATGCGAGTAGTCCGACAGCCCGAGCGTCGCGTCCGCATCCAATTCCGCCGGGTCGAGTTCGATCCGGCATTCCGTGTCCCCCCAATTGTCCTGAACGGACTCCTGCCGCGATCCGCGAACAGTACCGATGGGGGCGAACGCATGCTGCACGGCAATTCCTCCCGACGCAAAGGGCAGAGAATTTTCGATCATGCCCGCGCCCCGACAACACGTCAATCATCCGGAGAAGCAGGAGCTCGCACATGACCGATGCCGAGCAGCGAAACACAGCGAACCGGACACCCCTCCTCTCCAAACTCCTGCCGGAACCCGGCCCGGGACGCCTCCTCGTGCTGTGCACGGCAGTGGCGAGCCTCGGCAACGGCCTCTACATGACAGGCGGCGCCGTCTACTTCGTCCGCGTGGTGAACCTGACCCCCGGACAAGTCGGCATCGGCCTCTCGGCAGCCGGAGTCATAGCCCTCCTGCTGGGCGTCCCCATCGGCTACCTCGCCGACCGCTTCGGACCACGCGGCATGACCGCAGCACTCGCACTGTGCAAAGCCGCCATGCTGATCTCAGCGGTCTTCGTCCAGTCCTTCACCACCTACCTGGTCATAGCCGCCCTGCTCGGCGCAGCCGAACAAGGCGGCCACGTGGCGCGCGGAGCACTCGTGTCAGGCGTCATGGGCCGCGAAGGCAGAGTGAAACTCTCCGCCTACATGCGATCCGTGTTCAACGGAGGATTCGCCATCGCCTCACTGGCGGCAGGCCTGGTCATCGCCGTCGACTCACCGGACCTCTACCTCTCCCTGTTCTGGGGCAACGCGGCCGCCATGGCCCTGGTCGCCACGCTGTACATGCGACTGCCCCACGTACCCCGACAACCCCGACAACCACGCCCGAAGCGCAGCCCGTCCGCAGTACGGGACCTCCCGTACATCACCGTCGCCCAAGTCTCAGGCCTGGCCAGAATCGGCCCGACAGCACTCGCACTCGGCCTGCCACTGTGGCTGGTGACCCACACCGAAGCACCACGAGCGCTGGCCGCATGGCTGATGCTCGTCAACACACTCATGGTGGTCTTCCTCCAGGTGTACGTCGCCCGCGGCGCCGACACCGTCCCCGGAGCCAGCCGCCTGCAACGCTGGACCTTCCTGGTACTCGCGGTCGCCTGCATCGTGGCAGGCTGCTCCGCCGGCCTCCCGGGATGGGCCGCCGCCTCCGTACTCGTCATCGCCACCGTCTTCTTCACCTTCGGCGAAATCTGGGGCGAAGCCGCCCGCTGGGGCCTGCGGTACGAGCTGGCACCCGACAACGCCCAAGGCCAATACGGCGGAGTGTTCGCCACCGGCGACGCCCTGGCGGTCATCGCAGGCCCCGCACTCGTGACGACCCTCCCCGACCGCTTCGGCCTCGCAGGTTGGCTGTCCCTCGCCGCCCTCTTCACGGTGTCCCTGGCCGTCGCCGGACCCGCCGTGCGCTGGGCCGCACGCACCCGCATCCCAGCCACGGAAGAGAGCAATCTGCAAGGCGCAACACCCGCCACGACACCACGAAAATGACCCCAGCCCCGGCCGACGAAATTCGGCTCGACCCGAGGAGCACACAATGTCAAGCAATCTGCCCGCATTCAAAGAACTGATCTCCCAGGCGAAGCACTCGGCGATCCACCTCGAAATGCGCGACATGTACACCCCACAAGGCGCCGTCTTCGTGGACTGGCTGGACGGAAAACCGATCGAATACGACCGGCACCTCGACTGGGTCGAACTCGTCCAGGAAACCGTCGCCCGCGGCGTCGACTGGCGGCGACTGCGCATCGTGTCGGAACCGGTCACCGACTTCATCCAGTACGAATGGGAGACGACGACCATCGTCAACGTCCCGGCCGGCGAACAAGTGCGCTGGCTGCCCCGCCGCCAGGCCTCCGACCTGCTGCTCCCGGGCAACGACTTCTGGGTGTTCGACGGCAAACTCGTCCGCTTCACACACTTCGCAGGCGACGGCTCATGGGGTCCGCACGAACTCACCGACAACGCCGACGTGGCCAGCATGTGCACCGAAGCATTCCACGCCGCCTGGGAACGCGGCATCGACCACGCCGACTACACACCGGCCCGCACCGCCACCGAAAACGGCTGACGCCCATGCCCGCACCGTACGCCCCCATGCCCGACGACTGGCAGCGAGCACTGGCCGTGGTCGCCCACCCCGACGACCTGGAATACGGCCCCGCATGCGCCATCGCTGCCTGGACCGCCGCAGGACGCGACGTGACCTACCTGATGGTGACCCGCGGCGAAGCCGGCATGGACTCCATGGACCCACAGGAAGCAGCCCGCGTCCGAGAACAGGAAGAGCACCAGGCCGCAGCCCTCGTGGGCGTGAAGGAAGTCGAGTTCCTCGACGGCCACCGTGACGGCGCCATCGAGTACGGACTGCCCCTGCGACGGGACATCACCGCAGCCATCCGCCGGCACCGCCCGGACATCCTCGTCACGCTCAACTTCCACGAACGCTGGCGCAGCGGCGACTGGAACTCGCCCGACCACCGCAACACAGGTCTGGCACTCATGGACGCTGCAGGCGACGCCGGTAACCGCTGGACATTCCCCGAACTGGCCCAGCAAGGGCTGGACCCGTGGAAGGGCGTCCGGTACGTAGCCGTCGGCGGCTCACCGCTGGCCGACCACGCCGTCGACGTCTCAGACGTCCTCGACCAGGGAATCGCCGCCCTGGAAGCCCACCGCACCTACCTGAACCACCTGGGACCCGATCACCCCATGGCCGACGCACGCACCTTCCTGGAACGAAAAGCGCGCATGTTCGGCGAGCGCTTCGCCGGCACCCCGGCCATCGCCTTCGAGCTGATCGGCGTCTGACCACCCAGCACGACAACAGCACACACAGCACGCTCCGCAACCTTCCGGTGGCACCGTTACCCGTCCCCGCGCGTCGAGTTGGACACGGGAGACCCACACCAGCGAAACCGGAATTGCGGAGCACCCGTGCAACTGATCGCCAACACCCAGCAAGCAGAGGCCTGGAACGGTCACGAAGGAAAGCACTGGGCCGACAACGCCGACGCCTTCGACAGGCTCAACAGCGGCTTCAACGACGACCTGCTCCGCGCCGCAGCGATCGGCACACACGACCGCGTGCTCGACATCGGATGCGGCACCGGCCAAATCACCCGCCTCGCCGCGAAGCTTGCCACCTCAGGGGAAACGACAGGGATCGACATCGCCGCCCCCATGGTGGAACGGGCACGCGCCGCCACCGCCGAAGAAGGCATCACCAACGCACACTTCCAGCAGGGCGACGCGCAGGTCCACACCTTTCCCCGCCGTCACTACGACGCCGTGGTCAGCCGTGGCGGAGTCATGTTCTTCGCCGACCCCGTCACCGCGTTCAGCAACATCGGCAGCGCGCTGCGACCCGGCGGCCGGCTCGCCTTCATCGTCCCGCAACAGCCTTCCCCCGACGGCGAATCGACCCAGGTCTTCGCACCCGTCAACACGCTGATGAAACAGCCCTCTCCCGCACAGCGGGGCATGATGTCCCTCTCCGACCCCGCCCGCGCCCAGACAATCCTGGCAGCCGCAGGATTCAGCGAGGCGCACGCAACATCGATCGAGGGGCCCATCGTCTGGGGCCGAAACATCGACGAGGCCGTCGACTTCTACTTCTCCCTGGGGCCAGTCCGCTTCAACCTCGAAGGACTGCCGGACACGGTCGTCCAACAGGCCCGCAACCAAGTGCGGGCATCACTCCTGCCGTACACGTACCCCGAAGGGATCCGCCTGCGAGGCGCCGTGTGGCTGGTAACCGCCACCTCCACAGCGTCTTAAGAAGATGCCCAGAACCGGCGGGCGAAACTGAACGGGGTGTCCGGACCAGGGAATACCGTTCCACCAAATTCCGGTCCCNAACGGGGTGTCCGGACCAGGGAATACCGTTCCACCAAATTCCGGTCCCCTGTCCGAGCGAGCACATCACTCCTGGGGGCCCGAATGAGCGCAGCCAACACGATCGGAACAAGCACGCCCGACACATCAGGACACAGTGGACGCACCACACAAGTGGGCACCCTGAACGACCTGTTCAGCCAGATGGCAACCAAACACCCCCACAACACCATCATCAACAGCGCACAACGCACACTCACCTACCAATCCGTGGAAAACAGCTCCAACCACCTGGCCTCAGCACTCCTGCGCCACGGAGTGCAACTCGGTGACCCCGTGCTCATCCACTGCTCGGACCACGCCCAAGCGCTGGTGGCCCAGGTCGCCGTGCTCAAGCTGGGCGGCGTATGCGTCCCGGTGCCCCACCATGCCGACACAGCACTCCTCGGGCAGATCACCGAGCTGAGCGGAGCCATGCTCGTGCTGTGCAGCAACGCCACAAGAGAACACTGGTCGCTACCCGCAGCCGTACTGGACGACGAACGGACATGGGCAAAGATCACGCCCTTACGGACGGACGGTTCACTGCCCCGGTCTGGAGCAGCCGATGTCGCCTACCTGCTACCGGAATTCAGCCCTGACGGCAGCGTGACCGGACACCTCATAGACCACCGGGCCTGGCTGCTGGCAACCGGTGCCCGACTGCGTCGTGCAGGCCGAGCCCGACACGGCATAAGCGCGGGCACGCAAGTCGGCAGCGCACGGGACCTGGTGGCGGCCTGGTGGGCGATCGCCGCCGGGACCAGCCTCCAAGAACCACGCCCCACAGGCGGAACCGAGTTCGCGAAGCAACTACGCTCCTCGGGCATTTCCTCCGTACACGGACCCGACGAGTACGCAGCCCTGCTCACGGACGTCCCACCGGCAAGCGGCACGGAAGACCGACCGGCCACCGTCCTCATCACCGGCGGCCCCCTGCCGGCCGGCACCGCCGAACGCCACGCCGAGTTGCTGCCCTACGCCCGACTGCT
>BMUX01000025.1 GCA_014650415.1 Streptomyces spiroverticillatus | reverse complement strand
TCACCAACCGCAGCCAAACACCGCAAGAGGCGACAGAACACGACTCACGAGGCGACCACACAACTCAAGACCGGCTCACTAGGCGGGCTCGGGCTGTGGGTGGCGGACGTGTCGCTTCAGCGCCATCTCGACGGTGTTGCGTGGCAACCCGGTCTCCTGTGCGTGTTTCGGATGTGTTCAACAGTAGCCCGAGGCGCTGACAGGGCCGGAATGCGTACCGCCCCGAGGCTCAAGGGGTGCGGTGGGAGTTCGTTCAGCCGTTCCCGCGAAACGCTGACGGCTGCCTGCTGGGCGCTCGTAAGGTGATCGTTTGACAGCTTGGTCCTGGGCGGCACGGTCCCCTTATCTCGTCAGGGCCGGGCAGGGCCCTGAGCTTGCCCAATACGCCGGATGGCGTCGACCAGCTGGAGTGACGACGTAGGTAGGGAGCGGGAATGATCTATCGGAACGTTGCGAGGCTGAGGGCCTTACCTAGGGGGTTGGCGGCCACAGCATGTCTACTCACTCTGCCCTCGTGCGGCTTCGGCCAGGAGCCGAATGAGCCACCGGCCAGACGCAGTGATGGGGTGGTCAAGGAGTTCGGCCGGGCAACGACTGCGGACGCCGGAGAGTGGGTCCGAAAATCTGACCTTCCGCACGAGACGAAGCGTCTGATCGGCTTGTACGTTAGTCGGATTCATGTCACGAAAGGGTTCGGTGGCTGTTCGGGCGAGGGTCAGGACGGGCCGCTGATGAATGTAGAGCTGAACTATCCGGACCTCGGGCCGCACGACCGAGAGGGCCTGGATGAGCAGCGTCGTTGGAGCCAGCAGATCATCAAAGGGCTGACGAAATTCGCCCAGAGCTTCGAGCCTGGCTACTTCACAGATACAGACGCCTTGATTGGTGGCCCCAGGTGGGTGACGGACCCGAAGGTGGGTACCACGTGCTTCGGCAGCATTGAAATGCACGGATGGCTTTCCCCGCCCGCAAACCTTCAGACGGGTTACCACCAGGGGAACAACGCTCCGGTGCGCTGAAGTTGCGCTTCTGATCCGTATCTGGAGTACCTGCGGCAGCGGTGGGAGGAGGGCGAGCACACCGCGAGGATTCTGCACCAGGAGATCGCCGCAAAGGGCTACCAAGGCCACTATCAGCGGGGCAAGACGGCCATCGCGCCGCTTCGCCGGGGCCTGCCGATCGACACGCCGCGCGAGCGGCCGCCCTCACCCCCGGCAGACCGCCCGCTGGATCACCACCACGCCGCCCCGGCGCGGCCTGCACGCCACCGAGGCACTGAGGCGGCTTCTCGATCACTGCCCAGAACTGAACCAAACCCATGACTTGGTAGGTCAGTTCGCTGCCATGCTCGACGCCCGCGACGCCACCCTGCTGACGCACGGGCTCGATCAACCCACCAACTCCGGCCTCCCGGCCCTGGTCAGCCTGGCCCACGCCATCCGCGAAGACGAGCCCGCAGTCATCCAGGGCATCACCACCCCGTTCAACTCCGGCGTCAACGAAGGCCGCCTCACCCACCTGAAACTCCAAAAGCTGATCATGGCCGGACGTGCAGGGGTACCCCTACTCCACCACCGCGTCATACTCATCGCCCTGCTCAGACGCCAATACAGGTGACGGAGTGCCACCGGCGCACAGAAGCACACCCCGCTTCACGGAAACTTGCCAGGGCCACTCAGACCAGTACGCGGACACCTGACCGACTGCCAGCGCACAACCCGGCAGGCGACGGCCACCCGATCTCCTCCCAGGGCTTCCGCGCCGGCGCCGCCACGGACCTCGCCGAACATGGCGCCACTGCAAAGATGATCGCTATCGCTGGCCGATGGAAGGAAGTCTCCCCCGTCCTCGAAAGCGTCTACGTCCGCCTGTCGGCGTGCACAGTTGCGTGGCCAGTGAGGTACAGGGATACGTCCCCGCCCTGAAGGTGATCGTGTGCAGGTCGTGAAGCCGGGGCCACCCGACTTCCCAGGATGCGGGACACGACGATCCGTCAAGGGCGCCCTACGGGCGCCGCTGCGCGATGGGGCTTCGCCCCACCCTGGACCGATCGCCCTGTCCCGAGGCTGGCTGGCTATCCGCGGCGGCCCTGAAGCCGAGGACGTTCCCGTGCACCGGGCCGTCCAGCTAACTCCGTACGCCGACACCGCCCCGCCAAGGCCACCAACCACGGCCCCTTCGACGTCGCCCTTCTGCGCCCATAGCGGGATCTCTGGCGGCTGTCGGTGCTGTCAGGCAGGGTGGAGGCGGAACACAAGGCGGCCCTCCCCAAATCCCCTGGGGAGGGCCACCGGTGTGCTGCTACCGGCCCTAGTCTCGGATCACCGTCTCCAGGAAGCCGTCCCAGGCAGATGGCGTCACCGTCAGGACCGGGTGGTCCGGCTTCTTACTGTCGCCGACATGGACCGCAGTGGTTTCCGTGCCGATGACCAGGCAGTTTCCGCCGTCCTGGCCGCTGTAGGAGGACTTCCACGTGTGCATCATCGAGGTGATGTCGTTCAGGGTCAGGGGCTTGTTCTGATTCATTTCCATAGTTTCTCTTCGAGATCGTCCAGGATCTGGGCCGTGTAGGACGGTCCTGGCGCCGCCTTGGCCATGGCATTGAAGGAGCGCTCGTAGAACCCCACGTCGGATTCTGTCGACCACATGGTGGTGGCCTTGTGGCTGTCGCTCTGCACGACAGGGTCCAACACCTCATGGAACTCCAGGATCGTGAAGTTATACGCGCCCCGGTACATGTTGGGCAGATCCTCGGGAATGACCTGCACTTCAACGTTCTTCTCGCTGGAGAGGCGCTTGATCTCCGCGAACTGACCACGCATCACCTCGGGCGTTCCGATGAGCGTGCGGAGCACGTTCTCGGTGAGGATGATGTGGACCTGCCGCTCGCCGTCCAGAAGTTCCTTACGCGCCATCCGCGCCCGGACACTGCTCTGAACCTGATCCGTGGTCCGCTCCTCAACGACCTTGGCAGAGAGCATCTGGGCCCGCGCGTAGTCCTCGGTCTGGAGCAGGCCGTGCACGTTGTAGTTCTCGTAGCCCCGGATAGCGGCAGAGTCGCGTTCCAGCCCGAGGTAGCGCGGCATCCCCGACGGCAGGTAGTTCCGGTAGGACGTGATGGGCTCGGACTTCAGAGAGTCCCGCTGCATTTGCAGCAGTTCCTCCTGATCGGCTCGTTCCGTGACCTCGTACTCTTCGAGCAGAGCCTTGAGGTCAGCCAGCTTCGGCAGCGGGATCTCGCCGGACTCGATCCGGCTCAACTTCGCCCGTGAGAAGCCGAGCGCCTTCGCCGCCGCTTCAATCGAAAGCCCGCCGTCAAGACTCCGCCCTTTCTTCTCACGCAACGCCCGCAACTCCTTGCCGAGCATGACCCGCATCGTCGTGGGGCCCCGCCGTGCTGCCATCTGTCGCCTCGCTTCAGTGCTCTGTCCGGAAAACTGAGGGCCCTGTCCGGAGAATCGCGGCCCCTGCTCGGCAAACCGAGGGCTCTGCCCGGATTCTGGCACGCCCTGTCCTTGCATCACACCCCCCTGTCGTTATTTGGCACTTGCCATCTAACGCACTTCTGCCAGTTCGCTTGAACGTTAACTATGGCGTGCATCAAGGTAGTTGAGAAGCCACTCGCTACGACACCGGAGCGGCTCTCTTCCTTCATGGTGCCCGCAAAGCGCACCTGCCCCGACCGCAGAGGACTGGGCGATGACTCTCCCAATGACCCGTAGTCCGGCTCTTCTGGAGCCCCTCGTACCCACCGTTTCGCTCGCGCAGTGCGCGTCGCTGTCCGTGGCCTTCAGCCGGGGTCGCGTCGACGACGACGCGGTGTGGGTGCGGCGCATACGGCGTGACGCCGACCTGGCGCTGAAGCGCTCCCCATACGACCAAGCGCCGGAACTGCGTGACGCGGTGGCCTACGTGGTCACGGAACTGGTGGCCAACGCGCTGCACCACGGCGTGGGCGACGTGGTGATGGAAATGCGTCGCTGCGAGGACTCGCTGCTGATCTCGGTCGAGAGCGGAGCCGGCGACCAGGAGCCGATCGTGCGGGCGACGTCCCTGACGGACGAGTCCGGGCGCGGCCTGATGATCGTGGCGGTCCTGGCGAGCGAGTGGGGCTACACCCACCGGGGCGCCAACCTGCGGGTGTGGGCGCGCCTTGCCGCATCGCCGCTGGAGGTGCAGCGGTGACCGTGCCCCTTGCTGAGCAGACCGCACGGTCGCGCGAGACCACGTACCCGTACGCTCCCGCCGCTCCCCGTAAGGCCCGCGTGTGGGCGCAGACCGTACTGACTGAGGCCCGGTGGGACGGAGACGTCCAGAGTGCGGCCGACACGCTCGCCTATCTGGTCCTCTTCGTTCTGGGCGATCTGTGGGCCGCCGATGTACGGCACGTGAAGCCGCTGACGGCCTCCCTCACCGTCAGGGACGACGGGTTCCTCCTCCTGGAGGTCTCCGGCGGCGATGCCGAGCTCGATGCCGAAACGGCGATCAGTTGCGTGCCGTCGCTGAGGTGGTCCATGCACGAGGACGCGGGCGGGAAGACCGTCCAGGCCCTCCTCTCCGGCGGAGGTGCAGCGTGAAGCAGTACCAGGTGGCCTGGCTCGCGGACGGCGACCCGGACCGCCGGTGGCGTCCGGAGCTCCACCCGGCAAACCCCGCGCGCCGGCTGACGGCGCTGCGGCGTGCTGGTGAACGGCAGGCTTTGCGCCCTGCTCACGAGCCCGGCGCCCGGGTCGCCGGGTACGCGCGTCTGTGTGCCGGTGAGACGGAGACGTACGTCCGGGAGGTGATCGAGGCTCACGCCCGGTTCCTGGAGGTGCGGCTGTACGACGTGTTCTTCGACACCAGCGACGACAGGGACAGCCCGCCCGCCCCCGCCGGGCTGTCGGCCTGGTCGCAGGCGCTGACTGCGGTGACCGAGGGCCGGGCCGACGGCATTCTGACGCGCACGACCGCCGACGTAAGCCGGGACGCGGGCACCTACGAACACCTCCTGCGGCAGCTCATCGACCGCGGCTGCTTCCTCTCGCACATCGACGGCCAGTGGGTGAGGTGATGGTGCCCGAGTTACAGGACCCCCGCGACTGGTGGGTCATCGGCATCGCGGCGCTGCTGCTGATCGGCTTCGCCTGGCTGACCACCCGGCCTCCGTCCTCCATCGGCTCCGACACGTCCGACGTCGAGAGCCCGGACACCGAGCCGGTGCCCGACACCCACGCCAGGCAACGTGAAGAAGAGGGGCTGTCATGAGCGTTCCGCTCCGCTTCAACGACTCCGACGGTGCCCTGGTCCGCGTCCTGCTGCACCTTCAAGGAGACGAACCGCTGGATGCGGTGCTGGACGCCCTCGCGGACGCCCTCGACCACGTGGCGCTGCCCGAGGAGGCGATCTCCTGGGTGCAGGCGCGGCTTCGCGACGGGCTGCGGGAACTCACCGCTCTTGCCCTGCCCCACCTCAAGCACCCGGTATGGGCGGCGCCGGGCAATGCCGCCGGGCTCGACGGACTGATCACGCGGGCGGCGCACGCCCTGTATGCGGTGGATACCGGCCCCAGCGGGGACCTGCACCATCTGCGGCACTGCGCCCGTGCCGTGGAACACCTGGTGGAGCACCTCATCGAGATCGGTGCCGCACCGGCCATCACGCCGCCGCCCCTTCCCCCGCAACCCGCGGCACGCACCCCCGAGGCGGGGCCGGAGACCGGGTGCCGGCAGTGGCCTGCCAGCACCAGCCCCTCGCCGGCGCTTGGTGCCCACCCTGTGCCGTACGCCCCGCTGGACAGCCCCCTGCTGGCAACCGGCTGCTCTGCCTCCCCCTTCCGGAAGGACTTCTCATGACCGCGCACCCCGGGTCGGCCTCGGTCACCGCCCGCCCGACGCCGCACTCTGCCGGGCCCGAACCCGCACGGCTGAGCGCACAGGAGCACAGCATCCTGGAGAAGGTGGCGCTGGGACAGACCAACGAGTCCATCGCGTCCAGCGAGTTCATGTCCCTGAGCACGCTCCGGCAGCGCCTTGGGAAGATCCGCCAGCACCTGAAGATCGGTATGGATCAACCGCGGGCCGTCATGGTCAGCACCGCCTACCGCGAGGGGCACATCGCGCTGCCGCCCCTCCCGCGTGGAACCTGCCCGGTGGTGCGGGAGAGGCAGCTCCAGGTGCTGCGCATCCTCGCCCGGGGCGGCGGTGCCGAGGAAGTCCGCTCTGCCTTCCACATCAGCGGGCGCACGGCGAAGGGCTGCATCAAGGACGTCCGCGAAGCGCTGGGCGCCACCACCGCCGCGCAGGCGGTCAGCCTGGCCTACCAGCGGCGGCTGCTGCCCCTGGACACCCCCGGTGCCGTCGATCCGGCGCATGTCCGGGCCGAAGCCTCTGCCGTGATCACCTGGAGCATGCCGCCGGACTGGCGCAGCCTCCAGCGGGCCGCCGACGACCTCACCAGGCTCTTCTGGACGACCGCGCACGCCATCAACACCAGCTGCATCCCTGCCACCCTTCAGGCCGGGCACCGGGCGGCGCTGCTGAACGGCATGCGCCTGGTGGCCCAGACCGAGACCGCCCTGCGCGGTAACCCTGGGGAGCCGCGGGAGCTGGGCGCGTTGCACCACGTGCAGCAGATCGCCCGCTGCGTCAGGGAACTGGCCGCCGTCCTTGCCACGCAGACCCCCCACGATCCCGCCATGCCCCTCGAACCCGTCACCTAGGCCCCCGGTGCCCAGTGCCTACTGCGGCACGCGCAGCCGCGCCCCGCCCCAACGCGGATCACCGCACCCCACCGACACCCCTTTCTGGAGGACACCGTGAAGAACCCCCTCACCGTTCTGCTGGCCGCTGGTGTGGCGGTCTTGGCCGCCCATACCGTCCTGTCGGCCCGCAACCGCGAACGTCAGCGCGTCCAGGACGCCCGCGACAGTAAGCGCGCCCGCGTCCAGACCGCCGCCGGCCACCACTTGAGCCTGCTGATGAACTGCGCCGACTACGGCAGCAAGCTGCTGGAGGGCACAACACCCGAGGAGAAGAAGACCCTGGTGCAGTGCAACGCCTGGGTGTCCTACTGGGCGCACCAGCACGCGGCGGGCCTCATCAGCGAGGAACACCTGCGCACCCAGCTCGCCGACTTCCTCGACGGACCCTCCGGAATGGACTACTGGGAATGGGCCCGCGAAGCGTGGGCCAAGGCACCCGTGGAGCACTACTTCCAGATCGTTCGCAGGGTCGGCGACGAGGCCGCGCACGAGCGCGGACTCAGGGTGGCAGCATGAGCAGCGACACGGTCACCCCACGGTGGATCGCCGGACGCCTGGTCTCCGCCACCACCCAGTTCCCCGGCGAACGGTCGCACGAGGACTACCTGGAGCTGGCCAAGGACCTTGTGACCGCCGCTCAAACACTGCTCCCCCAGGTCAACTACAACCTCGTGGCCGAACACCAGCGGCGCGGGGTGAAGCATGCCTGCCACCGAGCAGGCTCCCTGACGAACAACGGGTGCGCCGAGCCGGGAAACCCGGACGTACTTCGCGACTACTGCCGGGATCTGGCTACTGCACTCCAGCGCGTGCAGTCCGCCATCCCACACCCCTAGCAGTCAGGCAGGTGGGCCCGCCGCCCGCGACGGGCCCACCGCGCCTCTACCGCACCCCCAACCCGTACAGGCACACCACCAACGGAGGGTGACCTGCACGCCAGGTACGAAGAGCACACGCACCGTCTCCTCACCGCATGACACCTGGCCAACTCGGACTTCTCCCGCCGAGAAGAACGGGACGACCCCACTGCCGCTCTCAACCCCCTGTTCGTCGCGCCCAACCGGCTGCGGGCCTGGATCGAGGACTACGCCAGTTCGTACGTGAAACGGGTCCGCGTTATCGGAACCCTGGACCGCCGTCTCGTCCTCATCGAGCGGAACGACGGCCGGTGGGTGGTAGTCGATTTGTCCGGGGGCCGCTGAGTACATACCTCTGGCCAGCGTGGTGGATGCAGGAGAACAACACGCTGGACATGCCCTCGACGTGGCTGTGCCCCGCCGATCTGAACACCGCCACCCTCGGACGGCTGTCACGCCCCAACACGTTCATCGCCACCCTGTACCACCCCGAGAACTTCCCGCTGCCCCGCTTCCCGCTGGGCATCAGCGATCTCGCCCGTGCCGCCCGCACCACCCTGATGGGCACGGTGACACTCGCCGACATGCAGCGCGAGTTCGGCCGTCCGGCGCGTTCACAGTTCCCCGCACACGACAGCGAATCACGAGCTCACCCGTGCTCGCGACTTCGGAAACCGACAGTGCACACCTGTCTGATCCTGCTCTGGGAACGGACCCTTTGGGCGAGTGCGGATGTTCTGCACGGTGAGGTCAGCACGACAGGAGGCAGGACCGTCACGGCCCCGGTCCCTGGCCCTGGTCTCCGTGCTGGCCGCCGCGTCGCTGCTGTCCCCGGCCGCCATCCCCTGGTGGGACACGGGTGAGGTGACCAGCCCAAAGTAAGCCCGGAACGGCACATGCCCTGAACTTCCTGGGGACGGGGAGCTCAGGGCGGGACGGGCTGCGTCGCCGGGCCGTCTACCAGATCGCCTCGACCCACTCCGGGTGGTCGATGAACGGGTTGCGGTTGTGCTGGTACGTGTCGTAGATCGCCTGGTTGCGCTTCTCCTCGAAGGCGCTCGGCGGATCCTCGTCATTCCATTTCTTGAGCACGGACAACTTGCCTATGTATGGGTTGCTTCCGTTGTTGACCTGATCGTTCGGTTCCAGGTCGGCCCAGCCGTCGCCTCCCTCGTAGCGCACAGCCATGTAAAGAATCATGCGGGCTACGTCGCCCTTGTCCGCGTCGCGTGGCTCGAAGGAGTCGGAATCCTTGAGGCTGCCCCCGCCGTTGGCCACCGGGCTGCCGCCGTTGTCGAAGTCCAGGTTGCCGCGGATGCTGTTGACGGTGACGTCCGCCGAGCGCAGATGGTGCAGATCCGTACCGGGGCCGGTCGCCTCACCGAAGTTGCCGTGGGACTTGGCCCACGTGTGCTCGCGGTTCCAGTCGCCGACGCCGCCGCCGTTGAGTGACTTGCTGCGCGAGACACCGCTGTACAACAGGATCACGTTGCTGCTGTTGTTCGGGTCTTGGTCGGTGACCTTGAGCACGTTCCAGACCGCGGAGTACGAGATCTTCGTCTGGCTGCTGATGATCGTGTGCAGCGCGGACTTCAGCGTCGTACCCGTCTTGCCGATCGCGTTCTTGTAGTACGTCGAGTCGTATGCGGTCGTCGTCGCGCCGGCCGGGGTGGCCGTCATCGTGGGAAGCGTGAAGGCCGCCATGACGGCCGACGTGGCGAGCGCCACGCTCCTCCAGCGGGGGGTGCGGGTCAGCGTTCCGGGCATCGAAGGCCGTCCGTTCTACGCGTGTTCCATGGGGAGATGGTCGGGAGCATGACATGTGCATGCATGCCAGGCAATGAACTGCACGTGGCTGCTTGGTGACTTGAACCAACAACTTGGATGCTGTCGACGTGATGTCACGCGTGCACCGAGGCAACAAGCGGGGCACCGCACACCACCCGCGACCGGACCTCCGTCTCCCGCAAGAAGTCCGACCCCGGCAACGCCCCGCCCTGGTGAACACCCTGCGCACCGACATTCACCTCCGGTGCGGCGCTCGACACCGTCCGCCGCACCCTCGCCCTGGTCCGCCGTCGCCAACAGCGCCGCGCGTGCACACCCCTGCCCCCAACGAGTGCCAGGGGTCCGCGTATCGGCGCCGTAGCAACGGAGGAACACCCCAAGGGGGGTCTGCTGCAGTTTTAGGTGACAGGTTGGGTCACCCGGCCCGGAGGGCCGGTGGGGTCATGACGGTTTCGTATTCGACGGGGGTCAGCCGGCCGAGGGAGGCCTGTCTGCGGCGTCGGTAGTAGGTCCGCTCGATCCAGGTCACGATCGCGAGCCGCAGTTCCTGGCGGGTGGCCCAGCTTCGGCGGTCGAGGACGTTCTTCTGCAGCAGGCTGAAGAAGGACTCCATGGCCGCGTTGTCGCCTGCCGCTCCGACCTGCCCTATCGATCCGGCCATCTGGTGGCGGCTGAGCGCGTGGACGAATTTGCGGGACCGAAATTGCGATCCTCGGTCGCTGTGCAGCACGCATCCGGCGACGTTCCCGCGCCGGGCAACAGCGCTGTCCAGTGCTGTGACGGCCAGGCGGGACTTCATCCGGCTGTCGATGGAGTAGCCGACGATCCGCTTACTGAAGACGTCCTTGATCGCGCAGAGGTACAACTTCCCTTCACCAGTGGGGTGTTCGGTGATGTCGGTGAGCCAGAGCCGGTTCGGGCCGTCCGCACGGAAGTCGCGGCGGACGAGATCGTCGTGAACCGGCGGGCCGGCCTTCTTGACCTTGCCGCGCTTCTTGCCGAACACGCTCCACCACCTGCTGTCCCGGCAAATCCGCCACGCGGTCCGCTCCGCCATGATCTTCCCCGCGTCACGGGCCTCGTCGGCCAGGAAGCAGTAGCCGAACTCCGGGTCCTCACGGTGGGCGTCGCACAACGCGTTCGCACGATGAGCCTCCTCGAACTCGGCGTCAGTCACCGGCCGTTGAAGCCATCGGTAGTAGGGCTGCCTGGCGAGCTTCAGCACCCGGCACGCGACCGTGACGGGGCATCCGTCCTCGGCCAGCTCCTTCACGAGCGGGTAGATCCTTTTCCCGGCAGGTTCGCCTGCGACAGGTAGGCCGCAGCCCGAGGCAGGACCCCGTTCTCCTGCTCCAGCAGCTTGATCCGCCGCCGGGCCTCCCGCAGTTCCGCGTTCTCCTGGCTGGTCGTTCCGGGTTTCACTACCTCGTCGATGTCCGCCCGGCGCATCCACTTCGACAGCGTCATCACGTGGACACCGAAATCGGTGGCCACCTGCCCCAGCGTCGCACCCGGGCCGCGGTTCCTCGCGACCCGCACCACATCGTCCCGGAACTCATCCGGATAAGGCTTCGGCACAGCGACATCCTTCCCACCCGCCCCACAGGGCAAGCCAGTTCAGAGGTCACCCGATCGTGCAGCAGACCCCAGTTGAGTTCCTGGCAGACGGGCTTGACCCCGAAGTCGTCGCAGAAGTGGACGATCATCGCGGCGGCCTCGTGTGGTGCTGGTCAAACTCCCTGGCAAAGAGCACGCTGAGGCGACCCCGGTGGTGTGGACACTCTGACAATGGATCTTGTGGATTCGAGGAAGGGTGTCCTGGTGGGACGAAGGTCTCCGTATCCGGCGGAGTTCAGGAATGATGCGGTCGCGCTGTACCGGGCCGCGGGCGGGAAGCGCACGTATGCGGCGGTGGCGGCGGATGTCGGGGTGACCGGCGAGACGCTGCGCAGTTGGGTGCGCCAGGCCGACGAGCAGACGGGCCGGGACAACAGCCGCCGCGGAGAACCGGCGGCAGAGGGCCGGGACGAAGAGCTGGCGAGGCTGCGGGCGGAGAACGGCCGGCTGCGCAAGGCCGAGAAGGAGTGGGAACTCGAGCGGGAGATCCTGCGCCGGGCGGCCCAGTATTTCGCGAAGGAGATGAGGACATGACCGGCCGCTGGGACTTCATCTCCACCCATCGCGCCGATTACGGTGTGAAGCGGGTATGCCGGGTTCTTGGGGTCTCGCGCTCGGGCTTCTACCGGTGGCTCGCCGGGGCGAAGGCCCGCAGCGAGAGGCAGGCCGCGGACGGCGCCCTGGTCGCGGAGATCCGCGAGATCCACACCGAGCACAAGGGCACGTACGGAGTTCGCCGCGTCCATGCCGAGCTGCGGGGCTTTGGGCACACCGTCAACCGCAAGCGCGTCGAGCGCCTGATGCGCATCAACGGGATCGAGGGCCGTCACTTGCGGCGCCGTAAGCGCACCACGGTCCCCGACCGGCTCGCGCCACCCGCGCCGGACCTCGTCCAACGTGACTTCTCCGCCCGGAAACTGGACGAGAAGTGGTGCGGCGACATCACATACGTGCAGGTCGGCGGCTCGTGGCTGTATCTCGCCTGCGTCCTGGACATCTGTTCACGCCGGGTGCTCGGCTACTCGATGGCCACCCACATGCGGGCCGAGCTGGTCATCGACGCCCTGACGATGGCCGTCGCGGCTCGCGGCGGCAACGTCAACGGAGTGATCTTCCACGCGGACAGGGGCACGCAATACACCTCGGACGCGTTCGCGCAGGTCTGCGACGGGTTCGGAATCCGCAGGAGCATGGGCCGGGTCGGCTCGAGTTACGACAACGCCCTCGCCGAGAGTTTCTGGCAGGGCCTCAAGAGGGAGACGATGCACCGGAGGCTGTTCTCGACGGTGCGTCAGGCGAGGCTGGAGATCTTCCAGTGGCTGACCTACTACAACGCCCGCAGGCGCCACAGCGCCCTCAACTACCTCTCACCTGCCGAGTTCGAACAACAGCACCTACGAGCAGATACACTCGCCATCGCAGCATGAGCCCCTGTGTCCACACTCCGGGGGACGCCTCAGCCTGGATTCGTACCCCTGGTGACGAACCAGGCTGATTTCCGGGCCGCCCCTCAGCCGGTCGCGCTACTCTCCTGCCATGACGGACCCATTCCTCGTAGCCCTTGAGCAGGCCACCCGAACCGTCGTCGCGCGCGTCCGCGGCGAACTCCCCGAAGCCGAAACTTCCGCCACGGCGTCCCGGGTGAAAGAGGGGATCGTCCACGACTGCTGCTGCTCACCGGACTGGGCCCTGTGCGGGCTTGACCTCACGGGCCGCCGTTCTGCCAGCGGAGGCGAGCAGGATTGCGTGGTCTGTGCCGACCTGGCCAGCAGCGGCGTGGGATGTGCGGCCTGTGCCAGCGGCAAGAGCGCAGCCTGAAGCCGCTGCATACCGGCGTGGCAGCGACTTCAGGAGGGAGTGCCCTCAGTGTGAGGGCACTTACTGGACGGGGTGTTCACTGAGCCAGTCGGTCAGGTCGTGTGCCGATCCGAGAACGTCAGGCCGGTTGGTGATCTTGTCCGAGCCGACGGCCATCCCCTTCTCCATCTTGTCGAGGAGCACGTACGCCTGCGTCCAGAATTCCGGACCGACCGCCTTGTCGGCGTTCATCGCCTCCCGGAGCGTCCGCGCGGGTTTGGCGACGGCCTGCATCTTGTCCCAGCACTCGCCCGCTGGCCGCGGACAGCCGTCAGTGGTATCGAAGTTGGTGACAGCTTCCTGAAACGCCTTCGCCGCCGCAGTGACGCTTGGTACAGCCGGCGTCGTCGGCGCCTTCTTCTGCGCCTCCGCCTCGCCCCCGCAAGCGCTCGTCCCCATCACCGCTGCCGTGAGCAGTACACCTGCCGCAGCCCGTATCCATCTGGTTCTCCCCATAGGAGTGGATCATGCCACGGCGGCCGACGAGGCGTCAGGCTCCTTCTGTGCCGCTCACCAGCCGCGAAAGGCCGACCGCGTAAAGGCCCTCAGAGAATCAATTCGCTGGTAGGGAGCCGTAGCCGCCCTACTTCTTTCGTCCGCCGCCAAACAGACCGTGCAAGGCCCGCGCTGCGACCGCTATGCACACGGCGCGCGCTCCTGCGGTGATCAGCGCCACCACCAGGCCGACGTGGAGCATCACCGCGGTCGTGACCGCGCCGAACTCGATCGTCCTGGCGACACCCCCAAGAGATCAGGAGAGCACCCAGTGGCAGGCGAGCGTCGGGTATGCGCATGCGGCACGGACTACGGCGGCACGGCCGCCAAGTGCAATCCCTGCATGTCCTCTCTGCGCGACTGTAAGAAGTGCGGGGGCGAGTTCTACGGGCGTGGGCGGATCTGCAACCTGTGCAACATGCGGACCAGGACATGCACCAACTGTCACAACGTCTTCAAAGGGACCAACAGGCTCTGCAAATCGTGCCGGAAGAAGCGGCGCAACTGCACAGACTGCGGACGGTCCATCGTCAGCGACATGCTTCGGTGCAGTACCTGCCAGACGGCCGATCGAGACTGCGTCGAGTGCGGCAGCACCTTCTGGGGCAAAGAGCTCAAGTGCCGTCCCTGTCGCACCACTCTGCGCGAATGCGGCGGCTGCGAAAGGACGTTCACTGGTGAAACCGCGAACTGTCGCGAGTGTCTCAAGTCCGACCGTGAGTGTGTCGACTGCGGGGCGCCGTTCTGCGGGAGGCGGAGACGCTGCAACCGGTGCCTGAAGGAAATGAGGGAATGCCAGGGGTGCGGGAACCCCTTCCCCACGGTTCACAACTGGTTCTGCAGTGCATGCCGATCGCGGGACCGCGAATGCCCCGAATGCAATCGTGTCTTCTCTGGAACCCGAACCAGGTGCCCCGGGTGCGAGGCCACGGAACGGGACTGCGCCGACTGCGGGACTCACTTCTTTAGCCGCGACAGGTGCTGTGGCCCCTGCAAGTGGAAGCAGGTCCCGCCGGAGATCCGCACCAATCAGTCGCGGGCCTACAGCAATGCCCGCCGTGCACGGCTTCTCGCCGCCGAAGGGAAGGACAAGGTCACTGCAGCCGAGTATGCCGCGATTCGGGCCGCACAGGAATGCGTCTACTGCGGCCGACCGGCCGCGCACCAGGGCGACGTAGACCACATCCGTCCGCTCACCCGCGGCGGCCGGCATGAGGTGTCCAACCTGGTGCTCTCGTGCATTCACTGCAATAGGAGTAAGCACAACTCCCTTCTCATCCGCTGGCGTCCAGACCGGGTTCAGCGGGCCTGTCGAGTGTCGAGGAAGGTCGCGGCGGAGTACGCGCGGCAGATGGCGGAGGGGGGCAGAAAGTCATGATGCACGGCGGCCCCTCATCCCGCTGTCTCGTCTGCCGCTGACGGAGCTTCGAGTAGCTTTGCCACAGCTTCGAGCTGCTTAAGGAAGTCGGGCCACTCCTCGTCTACCGTGGGATACCCCTTGGCCTTAGCCTCGCGGATTCGCTCACCAGATTGGGCTCTGGCTCGGGGGACACCGTAGTTGGCAGATGGGTACCCAAGGTGTTCGAAGCTTCGCTTGAACCAGTCCAGCCGACGCTCGTCGATGACTTCGGTCTGCACCTCTTCGAGCTCGGTCAGAGCTTCCAACACCTCTGTATGGGTGTGCAGGTAGAGCTCTCGCAGACTCTCGTTGTGCAGCACCGCGCCATCGAGCAATGAGCCCTCACCATGCCAGCGCAGGCACAGGTCCTGTGCGACATGCCAGACGACCGGGTTCTTCTTGCCCTTCTTCCGGTTGCAGGAACGGCATATCGGCAGCAGGTTCTTGAGCTCGTCCGCCCCTCCGTCAGAGAACGGTATGACGTGGTCCATGGTCTGAGACTGGTCGAAGCAGTAGAGGCATTCCCCATTGTTCGCGGTCAGGACGTTCAACCACTCCCAGATCATGAACCGCCGGCGCCGTCGTTTCATGTGGCCTCCCTCGCAGAAGAAGCGGTGCCCCCCGCCTTCGGGCGAACTCTTTCATGTAACGCGGTAGCGTGCGGTTGCTGCCGCATATCCGCCGTCCCGCGCTTCCTTCAGCTCCCTCTTCGGGGCTGCCACCAGCCACGGCACCAGGGCCTCGGCGAGGTGCTGGTACGCGGCGGCCTTTGCGGGGTGCTCGCGCTCCGTCTCCTCGATGCCAGCGCCCAGCTCCATGGTGCGGCTGATGTAGTCGGCGAGTGCTTCCACCCGCTCGTCCGTACGGCCGGGACCGTCCGGCGGGGGAACCGACAGGAGGACCTGCGCCAGGTCGGGGTGCCGCTCGGAGGGGCCGACCCCGTCGAGGTGACAGTGCAGTTCGATGTTGAGCCAGCCTTCCAGCGGCAGAAGCTCTCCCATGAAGCGGGTTCGCAGCGACTGCGGACCGATCTCGCCACTCATACGGTGCACGGCGTCTCCATGGTCTCGTCAATGATCGTCCTGGCCTTGTGACGGCAGTCCTGACATGCGCTGTGGTGAGCGCCGCAGATGGCTGCTGCAAGGGCGTTCAAGGCGCCCGTGGAGGCGATACGCAGCAGGGCCGGAGCCTTGCTGGCGCACGCCGCGCACGAGTGCGTCTTGTTCTCGCGTTGGCCACACGCGATCAGTGCGATCTGCTGCAGCAGCTTCACGGACGGCTCGGCGCTGGTTGCGGAGTTGATCGCCGCAACTACCTTTAAACGTAAGGGAGTTGAGTCAGATTTTCTTCCGGGCTCTTCTTGTGGTGGTACGTCTACCCGGTGATGCAGTGGCTCCCAGCAGCCGGTGCCAGACCGGGAAAGCGTCTGGCGGCGAGGAAGGGTCTGGTGCAAGTTCGGGTGACAGGTGCCATGAGTCCTGAGCCCGGTCAGATGCGCAATCACTGGTGGTGGCGGCCGGGTTGGGCCACGGGCCGCCGCTTTCTGACTTGGCACCTCACGTTCGCCGGACAGGACGATGTCCACCGGCTCGCCGCTCAGTACCGCGACGCCCTCAAGGACGTCGAGGGGCTGTCGCTCATCCCGGACCCGTGACTGCACCTGACCATGCAGGGCATCACCTTCGTCGACGAGATCGCCGAAACCGACGTCGAGGCAATCGTCCAGGCCGCAAGGACGCGTCTGGCAGCCGTACCGGCCTTCGACATCGAGGTCGGCGCCGATCCCGTCGTCCTGGACCCCGAGGCGATCCTGCTCCCCGTCCGACCCGCCGCACCGGTCGCCCAGGTAAGAGACGCGATCCGCGCCGCCCTCGGCGACGTCCTGACCGCAGTCCCGGAGGCTGCCGAGGGATTCCGCCCGCATGTCTCCGTCGCGTATGCGGCCGCCGACGGACCCATCGCCCCCGTCGCGCAGGCGCTCGCCGACCTCGACGCTCAGCCCGCCCGCGCACGGATCACCACAGCTGAACTGATCGTCCTGCACCGCGACCACCACATGTACGAATGGGACACGCACACCAGCATCAAACTCGGCTGACCGGCATCGACGGCCGGGCGGGACGTCGTTGCGTGCTCACACGCTGGCCAGTTCGGCCGCGAAGTGGCACACGCAGACCGTACGCGTCGGCACGGCGGTGCGTGTGCACGGTGTACCACCGTCGTTCCCCGAGCAGGTGGGGTGTTCCTCGGGTACTGGCGCAGCCGCAGGAGCAAGCGTGGTCCGGCACGGGTTGCACAGGCCATCGTCCAGCGCGTGGCCGGTCAGTACGATGCGCGCTCCGCAGCCAGCGCATTCGGCACGCGGAGTGTGGTCCCGGGGACGCGGTACCACCGCAGCCTCCGGCACGCCGCCGGTCGCACAGTCGAGATAGCAGTGGATGCACTCCCCCGACAGGCCCGGCGGTGTCCCGTGCTCAGGGCACAGGCCCTGTTCCCGGCGCTGCTGCGGCGGCGTTGGTTCCCGCCCGGTTCTGGGCATTGGCCGTGCGCAGAAGCGTTACGCCGTCACCCTCGGTACCTCAGAGGTACCTCTTTTGTAAACGATCGATCAGTGATATCCCTAGTCGCAGCCGTTGGACGGCAACCGACCGGTCAGCACGAGGGGGGAACGTGTCGGACCAAACACGCGCGCCACAAGGCGGCCCCGCCGAACCGCCGCTGGTACTCCAGCGCCCGTCGATGCAGTTCCCGTACATGCCGAGCCCTAAAAAGATCGTCTTCGGCTACGACCCCGACGAGTTCGAGGAGTTCGTCAAGGAATGGGTTCCGGCCCTCGAACAGGGCTATGAGCGCGTTGAGCGCCAAGGCGGCACCGGAGACCACGGCATCGACGTCGCTGCCTACCGCAGCACGCAGGGGCTGGAAGGCCCGTGGGACAACTTCCAGTGCAAGCGCTACAAGAGCGCCTTGAACTGGAGTACAGCAGCCAGTGAGATCCGCAAGATGTTCGCCGGAGTGGTGCTGGGGCACTTCACCCGGCCCATCCAGTACGTGTTCGTCGCCCCCGCTTTCGCCCGCCCGCTGCGCGATGCCCTGGCGAAGCCCGAACAGACTCGTGTCAAATTTCTGGCGGAGCTGGCGTCAACGGGTGATGAGGTAATTACCCGGTTGACCACGGATCAGCGCCAGAAAGTGACCGAGCTGGCCGAGCAGACAGACTTTTCCATGTTCTCGCCGGTCGACATGGACCAGATGCTGGAGCAGCACAAATCCACGCCGTACTGGGTGATGCGGTTCTCCGACGATGAGCGTGAACGTCCCGCAATCATGACGCCCCCGGACGAGCATGACGCGGAGGAGGCGCGATATGTGCAGCAGCTGGTGGAGGTGTACGCAGAGCGATGGAAGTCGGAGGCAAACACGCTGCAGTTGATCGCGCAGCACCCTACGGCCGGTAAGCACCTGAGGCGCCAGCGCGAGGCGTTCTACAGCGCCGAGTCCCTACGGCGCTTCGCCCGGGACGCCTATCCCGAAGGACACTTCAACGCGGTCATGGACGACGTCTGCACCATTGCGGTAGAGGTGTGCGACAAGCGTTTCGAGCTCGGTTGGGACCGGTTGCAGGGTGTGCTGGAAGCAGCCGGGGGCGCTGCGCTGACACAGACAGTTCTCACGCGTTTTGTGAGGCCCCTGGACCGCATAGGGGTATGCCATCACCTGGCGAACGATGACCGAGTGACGTGGTGCGAGGAAGGGGGAGCCGCATGAATCCGCTCAACAGTCCGCTGGAGATTGGGGTGCGGGCGCTAGTACTTCTGGCCGAGAACCACCCCAAGCCGCTCGACCTGGCGCAGTTGGCCGTCCTCGACCACGCCGTCCTGCACAGCGGCGACCTCGACGGCCCTCCGTCCCTACACCCTTCGCTGCCTGGACACTCCGGAGAACTGGGCATGAAGCGCACCGTGCTGGAACAAGGGCTCCTCGTCCTCATCCGTGCCGGGCTCGCCGGCGTCGAGGCCGATGAGACGGGCATGGTCTACCGAGCGACCGACCGTGGGCCCGCGTTCGTCGACATCCTTGAAGCCCCCTACGTCGAGCGGCTGCGTGAGCGCGCTGAGTGGGCGGTGCGCCACTGGGCCCCAGGCATCGATGTTCGCGAGGCCACCGCGGACCTGGTGAACGGCACGTTGTTCGCATCCACGCCTCGCGAGGGCCACCGTGAGTGAACTGCAACTGACCCACCTGACTTACTGCGGGGCAGATCGTCCCCCGGCACAGATCAGTTTCGGACCGGAGCTGACCGTCATTTACGGAACCTCCGACACCGGCAAGTCCTTCATCGTGAAGTCGATCGAGTACATGCTGGGCGGAGCTGACATCGCGTTGGTTCCCGAGAGCGAGGGCTACACGCAGATCCTGCTGGGCCTGCTAATGCCGGATGGCAGTCCACTGACCCTGCTACGCGCTCCCGACAGCAACAGCATCTTCCTTTACTCCGCGGACCTACGTGACTATGTGACAGACATGCCACATGCGTCCGTGACCGCGGTCCACAACGCCCGCAGCCGCAACAGTCTGTCCATCCATTTGCTGCGCGAGCTGGGCCTGGACGGGGTCCTTATTCGCAAGAATGAGGCTGGAGGTACCCGCCCCCTCGCTCTTGCCGATCTGCTACACATGGCTCTTGTCACCGAAAACCGCATGGTCGGCGACGTACCGCCAGTGCTGCGGACAGGAGCGGCTAATACGCGGACTGCGGAGTTGTCGGTAATGCGGTTCTTGGTCACGGGCGAAGGCGACCCGGCCGTGGAATCCGGGCCCAACGCCGGGCAGCGTCGGGTCCACAAGGGCCAGGTACAACTGCTCGACCAGCTCGTCCTCGACCTCTCGTCGAAGCTCCGCACGCAGGAGAATGAGCGCCAACTCCGGGATCGGCACATTCGGATCCGTACCGCGCTGGATGAGCAGTCTGCGCCGCTGCGTCAGACCAACGAGTCTCACCGCGAAGCGGTCGACGCTCGCATGGAAACTGCCCGCCAGTTGGCCGCGCTCGATGAGCGGCTGACCGAGGTCAGTGATCTGCTAGGCCGCTTCAAGTTGCTGGAGGCGCAGTACCGCTCGGACCTGGAACGGCTCGCCATGGTCAACGAAGCGGGCAGCATCTTGGGGTACTTCAAGGTTGGCGCCTGTCCGTTCTGCGGCGCTGAACGTGAGCACCAGCAGTCCAACCACCGCCTGGAAGAAACCACGCAGCTGCACACTGCCGTGGAAGCAGAAGCCGCCAAGACCAGCGCACTGCTCGCTGACCTGCTGCCCACGATCTCCGCTCTTGATGACGAGCAGACGGCTCTGATGAACCGCAGGGTGCAGGAGCAATCCGACATAGGGGTATGGGATCAGATCATCGAGGAGCTGGAAGGAGGGATCGCCTCGTTGCGTTCCGACGTCGAAGGCCTGATCGAGGAACGCTCGGTCGTTGAGCGAGAACTGGAGTTGCAAGCCCGAATTGCTGAGCTGGAGGACAAAAAGTCCAGGCTCGTCGGAGAAGGCGCCGTCGCAACTACGCGCCCCACCCAGCACATCCCTACAGCCACGTTGAGTGATTTCGATTCCATCCTCCAACAGACCCTCAACGCTTGGCAGGTACCGGCCGCCGATCACGCGGAATACGACCAGTATTACGCTGAAATTCGCGCGGGCGGCCGCAAGCGGATAGAGCGCGGCAAAGGGATGCGCTCGGTACTGCACTCGGCCTTCACTACGTCGCTGGCTCGTTTCTGCATGGATCGGGATCTGCACCATCTCGGCTTCGTTGTCCTGGACTCCCCGGTGGTCACCTACCGCGACCCCGAACCTAATGACATCGACGACGTGGAGCTGACCTCCACCGTCGTGGACCGGTTCTACAAGGACATGCTGTCCTTTCCCGGCCAGGCCATCATTATCGAGAACGGGGACCCGCCTACCAAGGTGCTCTCCGAGGCCGCTACCTACCACTTCACAGGAACGACGAGCGGCAGAGCAGGCTTCTTCCCTACGTACGCGCATTAGTCCGCAATTACCGGTAGTCCGTTAAACCCAGTGGTAGCAGGGCTTGACGGCTTCTCGGGATGCTCATACAGCGGTAGGAGAGACCGCTTCCCGGGAGGAGCGATGACCGAGCGACGTACCTGCCCGCCCGCCCCCGGCCCGCTGGAGGGGTACGCGGCCCGCTTCGATGACTGCTGGCCTCACTCGCCCAGCGGCGCGGCCTGCGCGAGTACCTCACGGCCCTGCTGGCGCCGCGCAACCACAACAAGACACTGACCTGTCTGGCCGGCGCCGAGCCGGTCACCGGCTCGAAGGACGCGGCCGTGCAGCGGCTACAGTTCTTCCTGTCGGAGTCCACCTGGGACGACACGTTGATCAACGACCGGCGCCTGCAGCTCATGCGTGCCGATCCGGCCACCACCCCGCACGACCTGGGGGTGGCGCCAGCGATAGCGTTGCCAGCTAGGCCGCCGAGTCCGAAGGCGAAGAGCGGCACTGCGAGCCGGCTGCCGTCCCTGGCAGCGGCCTCGGCGAACACGGTGGCGGCGTAAGTCAGCACGGCGTACTCCTCGATTACTGCGAAGATCGTGACTGTCAGAACCATCCGAATCAGTGATCCTCGTAGGACAGCGAACCTCTCCCTCGGCTGGGGCGCGGTGGGCTCAGAGACTACGCCGCGCAGCCCGCCTGCGAGAGGCACAGCCACGGCAGCGGTGGCCGGCTGCGAGGACTGCGAGCGTGGTACGCCAGCCGAAGATGTCTGCCACCCAGGTACCCGAGGGCACCCCTACCACCGACCCCATCACCAGGCCGGTGGTGACCAGGGCGAGGGACTTACCTGAGCGGCCTTTCGGAGCGAGGGCAGCCGCGAGGGAGGACGCGTGTGGGGTGAACTGGCTGGCCCCGGCGGCGACGAGCAGCCGCCCGGCCATGACAGTCGGCAGCGAGTCGGCGAACGCGCAACAACATTGCCGAGGGTGACGGCCACCAACGCAGCAGTGAGAGCGATCTGCGGTGACCGTCGACTGAGAGGGGCGGCGGCGCCACCCACAACCCGCTGGCCCGACTGCACATCGAGCCGTACCTCCACCACCCCCGCCCACACGTGCGCGAAGACGCCCGCCTCGCAGCAGCCGAGGTCGCCGCGCCGAAAGGCCCCAACCATAACTCTTGACTATTGCTCACGCCCGTCCTCGCGGGTGACTTCGATGCACCCGGCATGTAGCGGAGGCTGGACTCGGTCAAAGGGGCGGGTTGGGTGCTCCCCCTTCCCGGGGTGAGGTGGGAGCGCCTTCGTGGGCGGGCAGTTGCAGTTGTGCCCACACGGTTATTCCCTGCGGTGATATCGGGTGCCAGCCCCATCGGTTGCTGAGGTGATCGATGTGCAGGAGCCCGTGTTTGTCAGAGTGGGCCGCAGGCCGTGGCGGGGGATGGGCGAAATCGGCTCTGAGGTCACTCACCGCGCAGATCAGCGTATGGGGGCGTAAATGCAGTGAGACCCAGGGGCCGTTGGCGGGATGGGCCGCTGCGGGGCTGGAGTGGCTGACGGCGCTGTGTACCAGCTCGCCGACGAGGTCTTGGGCCGTGCGGGCGAAGTCCTCGTGGGGGTGGGTAAGTCGCCAGCGGGTCAGGCACTGCAAGGTGAAGGCGCGTGATTCGGCCACACTTTGGGGGGTGTGCTGGTACTGGCGTGCGGAGAATACCGCTGGGCCGAGCCCGAGTTCGAGGACGTTCGACAGGTAGCTGCCGGAAGCGGGGCGGGGGGATGCATCCCGGCCAAGGTTTTCGGGAGTTTCGGTGGGTGTCGACGGGTGGGTGATCTGAGGTTTCCTTGCTGGCAGAGCCATCGAGGGAGGACTCCTGTGGGGGATTTCATTCGAACGGCACCACTGCGTCTCAGCCTTGAGGATACTCGCCACGTCTGCCGGGAATGGAATTCCATACGGAATTCCAGCGCGTTGGTTGAGGCGCGTGACCGTGCGATGTGAGGAGCGGGCAATGTCGTCTTCGGCGATCGGCAACGGGATCACGGCGAGCATGATCGAGGGTGTCCAGTGGGCGAAGGCCCAACAGAGCAACGGGCAGGGGAACTGTGTGGAGGTAGCCGCGCTCGACGGGGGCGGCATGGCGGTGCGCAATTCCCGCTTCCCGGACGGCCCGGCTCTGGTATTCACACCTGCCGAGGCGGAGGCATTCCTCGCGGGAGCTCGGGAAGGTCAGTTCGATTTCATTATCGGCTGAAAATGGTTGCGGAGGGGAGTGTTCCGCCTTGCAGCGCGGTACGGGCGCGATACTGAGGTCGGTCCGTACTGCCGCAAGGAGTCTCCGATGCCCGCCGCTGATGCGCATTCCCCTTTCCCGATAGGGCCGTCGGAGATGTCGGCGGCTGCGGAGCCGCTGATGCCGGTGCTCGGCAGGGTGGAGGACAGTCCCTCCGCCCTGAAGATCATTCTGGGTGGGAAGCTGCGTGCCTTGCGGGTGGCGGCGGGCCTGAAGCCGGCCGATGTCAAGGAACGTCTGAGGTACTCGGAGCCCAAGATCACCCGGATCGAGCTGGGGGATCAGGGCCTCAAGGAAGCAGACGCCCGGGCGCTGCTGGACCTGTACGGGGTGACGTACCCGCTGCATGTGGCGGAGTTCATGCGCGTACTGGAGCTGTCGAAGCGCCCGGAGTTCTGGCAGCCGTGGCACGACTCGGTGCAGGGTTTCTTCGCCCCGTTGCTGTCCCTGGAGGGTGCGGCTTCGCTGGTCCGCGTCTTCGAGCCGGACTACGTGCCGGGGCTGCTGCAGACGGAGGAGTACGCGCGGGCGGTGGTCCGTGCCGAGTGGCCCACGTACACCGATCACGCTGTGGAGCGGATCGTCAGCCTGCGCCGCGAGCGCCAGCGGCAGTTCGGTGACCAGCGCGATGACGAGGACGCGACCCATCTGTGGGTGGCGATCCGTGAGGACGTGCTGCTGCACTCGGTGGCGGACCCAGGGGTGCGGCTGCGGCAGGCCGAGCACCTGCTCTCGTGCGCCCGGCACCCGCGGGTCACCGTGCAGGTGGTCCCCGCCGAGGCGCGGAGCAAAGTGCCGATCACCAGCAACGTCACCTACCTGCGGTTCAATCTGGATGAGCTGCCCGACGCTGTGTATATCGAGCAGACGGCCAGCTCGGTGTTCCTCCGGGATCCTGGCCAGGTGGAGCACTACTTCGAACTTCTCAACCGGCTGGCAACGGTGATCCGTACCCCGGAGGAGTCCGTTCAGTGGCTGCAGGACCGCGTGCACGAGTGGCGGTGACGGCCCGCCACCCGGGCACCGGGCAGCTCAGGCCGGCACCTTGGCGAGTCCACCCCATTCCTCCCACTCGAAGGTGCGCTGAGGACGGATGAGTTCGTTGTCCGGCATCCAGGTCGACACCTCGACCAGGCCGGGCGGATCGATGATGTCCAGTCCCTCGAAGTAGCCCCGGACGTCGTGGCGCTGCCGCACCCGCCCCCAGTGGCCCTGTGTCTCTCGTTGCATGAACGCAGTGACACTGTCGCGCAGTTCACTGTCTTCGCTGACGAGCTGGCAGATCACCAGGAAGCTGCCGGGCACGAGCCGGTCCACGACGTTGCGGATGACGGCGGCGGGGTCGTCCCGGTCGGGGATGCAGTGCAGTACGGACACGAAGAGGGCGGCCACCGGCTGATGGAAATCGATCAGCCCGCTGCTGTCGGCGTGATCGAAGATGCCCTTGGTGTCGCGCATGTCGGCTTGGAGCACGTCGGTATGCGGGTTGTTGCCGAGCAGGGCACGGCCGTGGGCCAGCACGATGGGGTCATTGTCGACGTAGAGGACCTTGGCGTCGGGGATGTGCCGTTGGGCAATCTGGTGCACGTTGTCCCGTGTGGGCAGGCCCGATCCGTGGTCGATGAACTGGGAGATTCCCCGCTCGTCCGCGAGGTGGCGGACCACACGGCGCAGGAACTCCCGGTTGTTCAGGGCCAGGTCCTTCATGCTGGGCACCTCCCTGAGGAGGACTTCGCACGCTGTCCGGTCGGCTGCGTAGTTGTCGCGCCCGTCGAGCAGGTAGTCGTACATGCGCGCGACGCTGGGAATGCTGGGATTGGTGTCCGGCAGGCTCCATTGCTGACTGTTCATCGAGCCCCTTCTGCCGTCCCCGCTGTCTGGAGCAGACATCGTAGGAAGGTTCAGTGCGGGCCCGACAGTCCTCCTCCGAGTGACGACGTGTCGAAGGTCATGATTGCGCCAGAGTGAATATGCCGGGGGCTCACTGGTGTCGGCGTGCAGCCTGGAGCAGGTGGCTAGCCACGGCGGCTTCGTCGAGTCCGGTGACGGTGGAGATTTCCGCCCGTGACAGCGACATTTCCTGGCTGAGGAGTTCGGTGTCCCGCTGCGGTTCCGGTGGGCAACCCGCCCGGCTCCTGGCGTCGTTGACCCGTTGGCCCAGAAGCTGCCAGGCCACTGCGGCGGGGTGGGCGCTGACCAGTACTTCGGACCATAAGAGGGCGAGTTCGTCCAGGGTTTCCTGCACACACCGGCGGGCTGCGTCCGGGTCGCCCAGCCGCAGGAGCGCGTAGCGGTAGTAGTGGGGCTGCCGCTGGTCGCGGAAGGCGGCATATGCGCGCACCGCAGCGGCGGTACGGGCCGAGGACGGGGGCGTCTGCACTCGCAGGTTCATGGCATCACTCACCAGTGTCGTGGGGCGGGAGTGGGGGTGGCAGGTCAAAGGTGCCGGGGTCGGCGGGCGGGACAACGCAGAGCAGGAAGGCGTAGTTGGCGTCGTCCCACAGTCCGCGGAAGTCGCCGGGGTGGGCGTGCAGCGCGGTGAGCAGCGCGCTGGTGATCTCCCAGCAGGGCACCGCCTTGCCCAGCAGCACGTCCTGGACCGCTGCGCCCGGCACGACACCGGCTGTGGCCTCGGCGACACGCTCGTAGGGCGGGCAGCCGGCCGCGAGGTAGGTGCCGCGCAGCGCCGCCGCGAGGTTGGAAACGGCTGTCTCCAGCCCCGGACGCGGCGGCTTCGCCCACCCCTGTGCCGCTTCCCACATGGCCCGCAGGTCCTGCGGGTCGGCACCGAGTTCGGCGGTCAGAGCCAGCACGGCGCTCCAGGCGGGCACCCGCTCTCCCGCGACGATCCGTGACAGATAGGAGGGGGACATCCCCGTCCTGTCCGCCACCTCCTTGAGGGACAGCGCGCTGTAGCGCACCAGCAGCGACAGCACTCCCGACAGCATCCGCGCCGCACGCGCCCGCATCCCTGCACCGCCCTCACCGGCGGCCGCACACCGGTCAGCACTCCTGGGCATGCGCGGCGCCGCAGCGGCGCCGCCCGCGGAGTGCCCCTGCTCGACGCAGCGGCGCAACTGCCGCTCCGCTTCCGCGGCGTTCCACCGTGAGCGTGCGGTGGCCGGGGAGACGAATGCCGCGGCCCCGATCTGCGGCCAGGTGTCCCCGCGCCCCCGGGCGTCCATGACCGCCGCCGCCTTGTAGCAGGCCACCGCCTCGCTGACCCGGTCGGCCCGTTTCAACAGCTCGGCCAGGCGCTCCTGCGTGTACTCCCCCTCCAGCAGAGCGTCCGCCGCCGCCTGCAGCGCCTGAGCCATGCTCAGCGCCGTCGGAAACGCGTGCGGTGCCGTCCGCACAGCGGCGGTCCGCTGTCCTGCCGCCCTGCGGCGGCGGCACCGCCGGTTGCAGTACAGCCTCCGGCGTCCCACGGCAGAGCGCACGAAGCTCTTCCCGCAGGCAATGCACTGGCCCTCCGACGGTTCCTCGGGCACCGCGCTTCCCTGTCCCCTTGTTTCGACCACAGCAACCCTCATCCGATTCCGTGGGGGCGTAAACACCCCCGCCCTGCGCCAGCCGACCCGGAAAGGGCGGACCAGAGCCGTGACCCTGGGCCGCCGGGCCGCTAGTGGCGGCGACGCCAACCGGCGTACAGCGGCGGAATCACCCCCGCGCTCAGCGCCGCCACCGCGATGGAAGCTCCGGCCGCGTTCTGCCAGACCGGCCAGAACAGCACAACGGGCACCACTGCCAGCGCAATCACGGCTCCCACCAACGACATGACAGCCCAGACACGCTCGCTGCGCCGCGGCACCCTCCGGTTGCTACCGTCGAACCTCGCCAGCCCCCGCGGGCCGGCATCAGAATCGCCCCTCATAAGGACCTCCTCCTTCGAGAACGGTGAATCCACGGCCCCCCGGTACTGGTTGGCATGCCGCGCCGGGGGATTCCGTGTTTGTCCGACGAACATAGCGCCTCCCGCTCCTCGAATTCCCGAAAATCTGGGCCCAAAAATAAAGACCGCTAACCGGACCACCTCGCCCCGCACGCCCGTTCCCATCGGTGGCGGATAACGCCAGGTGAACGATCCTTCGCACTCGATAAATGACCATACGCGGACCACTTTTGACCGTTCCCCGACGCACTAGGCCAGCAGGCATGCAGAATTACCAGAACGCCTGCACCCGGGCATGCACAGCCCCTCACCGCGAGGTGGAATTCCATGCGGATGGAATTCCATAAAGCGATGCGAAATGGAATTCCGTTCCGAGCCGGCGCCCCCTTCTGAAGTCACTGCGCACGCCGAACACCATCCCCGGCCGCAACCTCCTGCGAGCTGCCCCCTGTCAGGCTCCGCTCATGCCGCCCGAAGACGACTCACAGAGCACTGTCCAGCCCCGGCAGGAGCGCACGGATGCGTGGAAGGTCGGCTAGTCTTGCGCTGCGGCCAACCACCGCTCCCTGGAGATACTTCGGCCCTGCTTTCTCCGCGCTCGGGTGAACCGGTCCACAGCCCGCCTTCTGGCATTCGATGGGAATTCGTGCGTTCTGGGCCGAGACGTGCAGGAGACCCATGACTGCGACACCCCAGGCCATCTCCATGCTTCGGCGCACGTACACCGGAGAGAGCGTCCAACAGGCTCGGCAGGCCGTCGACGCACTCGGACCGGACGCGCCGCCGATTCCCCCGGCCGCAACACCGCAACAGGTCCTCCTGGAGTCACGAGTGCTTCTCAGCCTCCTGGAGTTCCGCAACGTCTTCACGCGCTACCCCCTGGGCATCGCCGCAGTACGCCCCGAACCGGACAGCGTCTCCCTCCGGGTAGAAAGCGAGGAGCGGGCGGCGGAGATTCTCTTCAACCTGCTGCCTTCGTACGTCTCGGACGAAGAGGTCTACGGAGTACCGGGGCTGCGCATCACCCGCCGCGCCCGCACGGCGATCGAACTGCAGGTACTGGGCCAGCCCGCACGGCTTCGCCTGACCGGTATTCCTGCACGATCGTGGCGCAAGGCGATCGAGCAGATGCTGGAACAGTGGACCAACCCCGATGACGCGCTGCTCTGCTGGAAATCTTCCCCCCGAGCGTGGACCAGCGCGGAGATTCAGCACCGCACGCGGTGGAACAACCCTGGCGATCGTTTCACCCAGGAACAGCGACGCGGTGACTGGCTGGGCAGCGGTCTCCTGCGCCGGGCCGCCCTGCTGCACACCGTCTCCAACACCTATTTCCTGGACGGCTATCGCAGCGAGATCACGCGGCTCGTTCTACGTTCCTCGCACACTCCTGGACGTGGCCCCGGGCCTCATCGCCTGGTGGCCGCACTCGTCGATCCCGCCTTCGGGCTCCCCCTTCGCCTCCAGCGCTTCCGCGGCGATACCGACGAAAGACTGGACGTCGACCAGCAGTTCGTCCTCTGCGACCCGGCCGGAACGGCAGTTCTCGATCTCCGGGCCACCGTGGAACGACCCTCCTCCCGCATGCCGCAGGAAACCTGGAATGCTGTCCTCCGGCGCCTTCCCCCCACCGAAGACACACAGATCATGTCTCCGGACACCCTCGCCGTGCTCTGCAGAGCAGGTGCCGCATAGTACGTCCCCCACTCGCGAGGAGCCCGGACAAACCCCTCATTGAAGTCGCTCCGCCGACCCATCGAGACCGTGGAAGGAGCCGGTGGGGATTGCCCGCACGGCCACCACTACGGCGCATCCGGTTCATGACCATGCGCTTGCCGATGGTGACGGAAATAGGGCCGTTGGTCGGAGGCGAAGCCAAGGAATCGGCGGCCCGCGATTCTGCCGATCGCAAGGTCCAAAGCGTCGCTTCCCGTCTGCTCACGGCCGCCGACCGTTCCGTCGTCTTCCACGAAGATGTCGCCCAGTTCGAACATCTGGTCGCAGCCGAAAGTGCAGGCAAGCATCCCCACAGCGAGGTCACGCCGCTCGTCCTCACTCGCCTCTGCACGGCGTTTGATGTGCGCCGCGCGCAAATATGCCGACGGGTACGTGTCTCCGCACAGCGAACACGGTGCGGCAATCCGTTGCCGGAGCAGACACTGGCGGAGCAACGGCTGCTCGCGCCGGCCACGGCTGACCCGAGAAGTGTCCGTGGGACCGTCCAGCAGCCGCGCCGGCACGGTCACCACATCTGGGGCCTCGGCGAGCGGTGCAGCCGTGCCGATCACGCACGGCAGCAGGTACTCGTCGGCCACGGGAGGGGCCGGTGACGGGCCGGGCAACGGGAGCCGGTAGTCGTCTGCAGACCGCTCGATGTCGAAGGACTCGGCAATCTCATGGACCAGCGTCACCAGATGAGCAGCGTCCCCAGCCGCATCATCACCGGCGGGAAACGCCCGCAGATGGCGCAGGCTCCCCTCCCCTGTTCGCCACCGTGCTTCGTCGGCCTGCAGGTCGTGCCAGCGGCCTCTCAGTCGGTACGTGTCCTTGCGCCTGACCGTTCCACGGGCGATCTTCACCTCGGCGTACAGGGCAAGGAGTGGGGCAGCACCCCAGACGAAAACTCCTTCGCCCTTCGCTCGGTGCGCGACGAGCTTTTCCAGTTGCGGCAGGATCTCGGCGAAGTACACGCCCTGCCCGGGGTGCTGCTCCGGCTCGCACAGCGGTCCCGGTTCGCTTCGTAGCAGGTAGTGCTCGCTGATCCGCTCATACACGGAACGGACGGCAAGCTCGGTAAGACGCCCGCAGCAGGCAGCGGTACGTGCCGCCACGACCAGCGGGTGGCCGGTCTCGTAAGGCCGCCTCCGCGGCCTCAGAACCATGCCGTTACGGCTCCGGTCCTCGACCAACCCTGCCCGGTACCGGGCGCGGGCGAGGAGTTCCTTGGCCTCCAGAGCGACCATCCGTGACGCCGTCTGACATTGAATGGCCCGCCACTGCTTGTCGGTGCTGGCATCCGCGAGCGGCTCTGCGGGCGCGAGGCCGAGCGGGCCGTAGGCCAGGCGGTGGCGAAATCCTCCGCCCTGAGCCTCCACCAGCCACACGGTCGGCGCCTGGGTGCCTCCACGCCGGCGCTCGAGACCGTACTGGGTGAGCTCGCCCAGGGTGACGGCACCGGCAGGGCGATCTGCTGCTGGATAGCACGGCAGACCCGCCAAGCGGATAACGTCAACGTCTTCAAATCCCAAGAACCGACTCCCCTGTGGCTCGAACGAAACAGCCTCACCGGGAAGCTACCGTCGCGGGAAGGCGGTCCGGAGGATTTCTGGCCTCAGTGATAGCGGCCGAGCGCGTCCATTCCTCCGGTTCGCTTCCGCAGACTGGTTCGTCGCTCAGTTCGCGGGGCTCCTCGACGAAGGACGACCTCGTCGATGGGGATGGTCATCGGGGACGGCTTCCATGCCGCGGACGAGGATCATGAAGCCGCCGCCGACCTGTTCGGCCGTCCGGCTCTTGAAGCGTACGGGCCCCTCCGGCATGCAGCGGCTCAGGGCGCCTGTGGAGAGCACAGCTCGCGGCCACGGCTGTCAGCCCTAAGCAGGCCTGCCATCCTCCGTTTGAGGTAATTCCTCGCCGTCGCACGTCTCAGGGCTTGCGCCCGGAGGGAACGGCACGGTTGTCTGCTGCTTCCCTGGCTGTTACGTGGCGGCCAGTTCCGGGTGGCGCTAACCGGCCCTGTCACCGACGGAGAACACCTCCTCTAACGATGTCAGCACAGAACGTTCGGTTCTGAAACTTCACGTACTCCCTGCCGGGCCGGGGCGGGACCAAAGGAGAGCGTGATGCTCATCAAGGAGTACGTCGTCGACGTCCGTCGCCAGTTCACCGGCGAGAGCCTGATGGGAGCGCGCGAGCGCCTCAGCAGTCTTCGGGACTGGTCCGAGCTGGTGCCTGCGGCCAGGGAGGGAAACCAGGCCCGGCTAGAGTCCTACGTGCTGCAGGCCCTCGGCGGCGGGCGAGGACGACACCCTCTCGGGATCAGTGAAGTCATCCCTGGCACCGACCAGTTGGTGCTGCGTCTGGAATCCAGGGAGTCACTGGCCCCGCTACTGCTCCTGCTGCCTCACCGGGACAGGCGCAGGTCCCGGCACGGCGTCAGAGACCTGCGGGCGTCAGCAGGAGCCCGGGGTATCGAGCTGGTACTCGGCAGGACTGGCGACGGACGGGCTTTGGTCCTGGGGCCCAGGCACTGCTCTTTTGCCGATCCTTGTGCATAGGCGGTCAGTGACCAGTTGTGGCAGGGACGGCCTCGCGAGTCCTCCGCTACTCAATGGCTCCAACAGCTCTTGCCCCAACGCAGCTGGCCATCGACGCTCTTGAGTGCCACCTGCCTTCCCCAGCACCATGGATCATGCAACACGTGTCCTGCTCTTGCTCACGCGCGCCGTCCAGCCCGTGTTGAGCATTTCTGGCCAAGGACGGAGAACACAGCTCCATCACATCAGCGCCACTGCCATGATCACTCCATGACCCACAGCAACCCCACAACGACGTCCCCCTGCAGTGACCTTGGGCGCCTTCTGGCCTCGGTCGGCGCACTGGTTGCGACGCTGCTCTTGCTCGTCGCCACCGCTCCTGCCGCGCATGCTGTCATCGGCGGTCACCCGGCTGTGGCCGGACAGTTCCCCCACATCGTGAGTGTGCAGAAGAACGGGAAGCACTTCTGCGGCGGCAGCCTCATCAAGGCCGACTGGGTACTGACCGCAGCCCAGTGCGTGGACCGGGCAGCACCCAGCCAGTTCAAGGTGACCGGAGGGCTGCTCGGCCTGGGCAACACCGTGCCCGGCGTCACCGAGACCCGCGAGGTCGTCAAGATCGTGAAACACCAGGGCTTCAGCGAGTACACCATCATGAACGACATCGCCCTGATCAAGCTCAAGGCACCCATGCTCAACCTCACCACCGCCGCCCTGCCCACACAGGGCCAGAAGTTCACCGGCAGCGCGACCATGGCCGGATGGGGAAGTACTTCCGAGCCCCCGCCAGGGCCCACCTTCCGCCACGGCCCGGCAGCCGGATCCCTGCGCTATGTGCGGATTCCGCTCGTCTCGTTCACTAAGTGCAGGGACATGCACAACATGCCGATCCACGCCGGGATGATCTGCGCCGGCGAGGACGCCGGTGGCAAGGACGCCTGCACCGGCGACGCGGGCGGCCCCCTCATTCAAAACGGCAGACTTGTTGGCATCGCCTCCTGGGGCAGTGGGTGCGCCCGTGCCGGCACCTACGGTGTTTATACCGAGACCGCTCTCTACCGCACCTGGATCGATTCCAAGGTCAGCTGAATCCCGATATAGGCAAGTTGCCCTGCAGGGCAGCAGCCTGTGCGTCATCAGCCGGGACTTTCCCGCAGGCCCGCCAACGCGGGCCTGCGGGAAAGCCCCCTCTCAGCCACCTCGGCGGTCACCGTATGCCGGTTGCCACGGACGGCGTCACATAGCTGTACGTCACCCCGTCTACGGTCTTCGTCTTCGCAGTCTGGGCCTGCCCGTCTCGATCCCAGGCTGCTCCGATCGGGGGACTGTCCGCGCTCCCATGCTCTGGTGACGGGAGCGATTGACCAAGATCAGCTCATGAGCAACGCCATGACACGACGTCACCTCCTCAGTACGGCAGCGGCGGCCGGTGCCACCGCACTGGTGGGCGCTGGGCCGGCCACCGCATCCGCCCGGGTCGCACCGAACCGCGAGCCTTTGCGGACTGTGGCCGAGGTCGACCCCAAGGAGAGGGCCCATCTGGAGCGTCTGAAGCAGCTCGCGGACCCGCCGTGCGACGAAGCCGTCGCCGATGTCTTCCGGCGTGGGCAGGGCGCGGCTGTCAATGAGGCGCTCAAGGGTTGGGAAACCAACGGCCAGGCGGTGCCGGACGGGCTGCCCGCCAAGCTGCGCGACTTCCTGGAGTCGTCCTTCCAGCTGCCGTCGTGGGCCGACCCGGAGCAGATGGCCGCGGGGCACCGTTTCGCCCGGGCCAACGCGCAGCAGATTTCGTTCGCCGCGGTGCTGGATGTGACGCCCGAGCGGATGCGCTACCCCGCCTCGGCCGCGGCCATCTTCGGGATCGAGGGCCCGCACGACAACAAACAGGGTTTCGCCAAGGCGCTGCGGGCCGTGGGCGACATGCTCCGCCCGGACCCCTACGGTCCCGACGGGGCAGGGTTCGTCACGCCGGTACGGGTGCGCATGGCGCACTCCGCGGTGCGCTACCTGCTGCACACGGAAGGGAACTGGGACACCGCGAAGTGGGGTGCACCGCTCAGCCAGCTGGACATGCTCGCCGAGGGGAACCTGTTCACCAGCTACCTGATCGATCACCTGTACAAGCTCAACGTGGACCCGAGCGAGCAGGAGGCGGAGGACTACTTCCACGAGTGCCGGGTGGGCGGTCACCTGCTGGGCATGTCCGACGACGGCATGCCCATGACCCTGACTGCGGCACGCGAGCGGGCGAAGGCGGTCGACACCCTCCACGCGCGGGTGACGCCGCAGTCCGCGACGTACGTCAAGGCGACGATCGAGCACTTCGCCTCCATGGCCGGACCAAAGGACATGACCGTGCCCCCGGCGACCGCACTGGTGCGCTACATGCTCGGTGACGCGGACGCCGACGAGTTCGGCCTGGAGCGCTCGATGTGGGATGCGGTGGTGCCGACCGCCGTGTGGGGCTTCTTCGCCGCAACCCAGTTCGGCGGACTGCCGACACCGTCCGCGACGATGACGCAACTCGCGATCAAAATGGTCCGGTACGCGATGAACGACGGCCAGGAGATCGACCTGGCCATGCCGCTGCACCTGTACGGACACCACTGACGCCTGCATTGCGCCGCCGCTCGGCTCGCCGGCGTGCGGGCAGCAACCGTCACCAGCCGACAGCGGTCCGACCCGGTGCCCGTGGAGTGGGGCAGGGGCGTTCGGAGGTGGAAGGCGCAGGCGCCGGGGCGTATACGGCTCGCCCCGGCGCCCGGTTGTCAGGCGATGCCGTCCGCTGCGGCTTCCGTCTTCTCGGTCTTCAGGACGACCTTCCAGTACTGGGAGAACGAGGGGGACGTCCCCCACATCGAGGTCGGCACCACGTAGACGTCGTTGAGCTGGCGGTTGGCCTGCGGGGCGAGCGCGTGGCCCGGGAAGGCCCGGGGGATGAGGGCGTAGCTGTCGGCGTCCTGGGCGACGGCGTCGCTGCCGTGCACCCGCAGGAGCTGCCACTGCTGCTTGGGACTGTTGTCGGGCTGCTGGAGGCGGGGGTAGTCGGTGGCGCTGTTGCCCGCCGTGAGGCAGCGGCCGTTCTCGTTGCTCTTGATCAGGAAGTAGCCGCTTTCGGGCGCGGCCTCGATGTGCCAGAGGTGCCCCAGTAAGCCCTTGTCCTTCTGCACCGGGTCGAGGTTCCAGATCTGCACGGCCTGGCCGATGCCGTCGTGGTAGTTGTCGGTCTCCAGGTACGTACCGGTGACCTCGTGGATGAACATGTACGGGCCGGTGGACTTGCCGTTCACGAAGATGCTGGGCACAGACGCTCTCCTTTACGCTCATACGAACGGGGCAACTTCGACCTGGACGCTACCTTTCACCTGGACCGTCCGAAACCATCGGAATTGGCCACGGTGGCCGCAACCGTCCGGAGATATGCCGGGCTGCCGCAGGGCGGCAGAAGATATCCGCACGGGAGCGCACGCAAGGGCGTGAACCGGGCCGGCGGGCAGCGTGCGCGGCGTTGTCTGCGACTGCCTCGGTGCCTGGTGACGGTGCATCTGCCCGACTTCGGCGGAGCCAGCTTGGTGGAGCAGTCGGATTTCTACCCCCTCTGACCGTCGGCAGGATCGGAGACGCCCGTCCGTCTTTGCTGGCGAGGCGGGCGTCTCGGCTGCCTCGGTCCGTCGGTGTGCTACGGCCGGCCTGGGCCGCTTCGGCTCCGGCGGGGGCACCGGCACCCGCTCCTCGTACGCATAGGCGGACCCATGTCCCCCGGTCCGGAACCAGCCGCAGAGCGGGGCGTCTGCGCCGTCCCCTCCCTCGGCATACCTGGTTCACTCTGTCGTCCTCCAGCTCACTGATCCTCTTCTGCAAAGCTGTGATCGGGGACGGGTCCCCGGCGAGGAGCCGCGCTCTCAGAAGTACCCCGAAACCCTCCTTTAAGTGAGACCGGATTCCGCGAAGATCGCCATATCGGAAGGCGTCTTCATGCGTGACATCCGAGAGGTCGCAGTCGTTCTCACGGGTGATCAAATATGTGACGGCAGGACTTGCTACAGGCGCGCTGCTGCTGACCGGCGGTGTGGCGCAGGCCGACGAGGATGACCCCGTCCGAGCGGAGCAGGCACGCCAGCACACCGCTGCTGCCGGCCAGAACCTGATGCGCGAGCACGCCGATACGGCACAGCGGCCCGGGGAGGCACCTGTTCTTCTTGCGCCCCGGCGGCCGGGCAGGGAGGTTCCCATCGAGGTCGACTTCACCGCGAACGAGGATTCGAAGACGGCCATGCTGGACGTCGAGAGCTCCTGAGGACCACGCTCGGCGGCATGGCACCCTGCCCGTGACGGTCTGCTTCTGTGGCAGGCGCTTCCCGGTGTGCCCCAGACGGCCAGGGCTGTTGGCTCTGCCGTCCGGGGGTGGTTACTGGTCGGCGAGGAGGCCCGTGATGAATTTGCGGCAGCGGCCCTGGCCCACGGGGCGGATGCCGTGGATGAGCTGGGCGCCGTAGACGGTGGCGGTGCCGGTGTCGGCGGGCAGGACGTCGGGGTGCCCGGTGACGGTGTGGATCCAGGATGTGTCCTGCTCGCCGCGCGAGATCTTGTCGTGGGGCGCGATGCGGGTGAAGCGCATGCCGGGTTCGTAGCCGCGGTGGGGGCCGTCGGCCAAGCGTGTGTCCCAGATGCCGTCGCTGGGGGCCGTCTCGATGAAGAACTCGCCTCCGGTGACTGCGTCTTCGACGCTCACGCCGATGCGGGCGACGTGCCGCGGTCGGGCCAGCGGGTCGGGCCCGATGCCGTCCAGGTGGCGGACCGCGCCTTCGCCCGGCCCGAACTCGATGTACTGCCAGGGCGAGGTGCCCACCGCTGAGGGAAAGACCTGCTGGATCTGCGGAAGATGCCGGGCGACAGCGGCATCGAGAACCTCCTGCACCCGCGGGGGCAGATCGTCGAGTTCCTCGCCCACGTAGGCGGGCGACCAGCCGGTGGCCGCCAGGTGGTCGTCAAGGAGCCCGGTGAGGAAGGCGATCTCTTTCGGGTCCAGGAAGCCGGGCACGGAACGTACGGCGAGCGTCTCGGTCAGCGTGATCACGGTCGTCCTCTCATGACGCTGGACAGGGGCATCCGGCCCTGCCGGCCGGGCCCGCAAGCCCATCCTCGGACGACAGCAGGCAGGGCGGCGGGGCGCGACGGCGGCGCACGGGGGCACGCGAACACCGCCCATGGAGGGCCGTGTGGCCCGCCTAGTCTCGGCTCTCGCACCCACCACCACTATCCGCGAGGGGTTTTCCGTGAGCGAGCTCGACGACTACCGGGCCAAGATGGCAGCCCGCTTCCACACCTTCGACCACGACGGCGACGGCCACCTCACCCGCCAGGACTTCCAGCTGATGGCCCAGAAAGCCGCTCGCGCGTTTCCCGGTCCCCGCTCCGACGGGCAGGACCAGACTGCCCCCCTCGCGGAGGCAGCCGACCAGTACTGGAACGGCATGGCTGCACTCGCCGACGCCGACCGCGACGGGCGGATCACCCGCGAGGAATTCATCGGCGCCGCGCTGTCGGGCATGCACCAGGACCCCGAGGGGTTCGCCCGGATTGCGCTGCCCTGGCACCAGGCTGTCTTCACCGCCGCCGACCACGACGGCGACCAGCGTGTCAGCGTCGCCGCAGTGGAGTGCATGCTGGTCGCACTCGGCGCGGACCCGGCCCAGGCCCGCAGGGTCGCGGCCGAACACCGCACCGACGCCGACGGACTCGTCACCGAGAACGAAGTCCTCTCCGCGGTCGCCGCCTACTACACCACCAGCACCCCCCAGCAGGCATTCACCATGCCCCGCTGAAACACCCCCGTCGCCCGGAACCGCCCCGTGGTTAGAAGCTGTTGTCTTTCCGGACTAATGACGGTGTTTTCACTGGTCAGGCATAGGGTCGGTGGCTGCGGGCGTACGAGTGCCGCAACGCCCTTGGTGGACCGCCTACGTATCAGATGTCCGCAGCCGTTGCGGACTCGACTGACATGGTCAGGTGGGTGGGTCGGGGGATGGTGGCCAGTGATTCGCCGACGATGTTTCCTGTGGCCTGACGTAGGTGCCAGCGGGAGAGGAGTGTGGCGAGCACGATCTTCATTTCCGTCCAGGCGAAGCCGTCGCCGACGCACTTGGCGTTGCCCGCGCTGAAGGGGATGAAGGCGCCCTTGGGCAGGTCGGCCTGGCGGCCGGGGAGCCAGCGGTCGGGGTCGAAGCGGTCGGGGTCGGTGTAGTGGCGTTGGTCGTGGTGGAGCGCGTGGATGCTGTACCCGATGTCGGCGCCCTGGGGGACATGGACGCTGCCCAGGGTGATCGGGGCGGTGGTGCGGCGCATGAGGAACAGGGCGGCGTGGCGTCGGCAGACCTCGTTGAGGACACGGTCGATGAGGCCGAGACCGGGGAGGGCCTCTACGGTGACGGGCCCGTCGGCAGTGGCGGCCAACGCTTCCGCGCGGCAGCGTTCGGCGATGTCGGGGTGCTGGTCGAGCTCGTGGAAGGCCCAGGCAAGGGTCATGGCGGTGACCTCGGTGCCGGCGATCAGGATGTTGATGAGTTCGTCGCGGATCTCGGCGTCGGTCATCGGCTCGCCGGTGTCGGCGTCGCGGGCGCGCAGGAGCATGGAGAGCAGGTCTGCGTGGTCGCCGTCGTCGGCACGGTAGGTGCGTACGGCTCCTTCGATGGCGGAGCGCAGTTCGCGAGCCGCGGTGTCGAAGCGGCGGTTGAACGGCAACGGAAGCCTGCTCAGCGTTGCGGGCATGAGGGCGCGGATCACCGCACCCTGGGCAAAGTCGGGTAGAGAACGGCCGATCACGGCCCGCACGGTGGCTCCGAGCGGGGTGCGGATCATCGCTTCGGAGACGACGGCGGCAGCCAGATCGCTCATGGCCTTGACGACGTCGACGGTTTGTCCGGGGTGCCAGGAATCGGCCAGCTGCTGGGCGTGGCGCCGCATGATCCCGGCGTAGTCCTTGATGTGCGAGCGGTGGAACGCGGGCTGGACCAGGCGGCGTTGCCGGTGGTGCCAGGATCCGCTGGAGACGAGCAGCCCATTGCCGAACAAGGGCCGCAGCTGGTCGAAGAAGCGTCCCTTCTCGAAAGAGGCCGCGTCGGTGACCAGGACGCGACGGACGAGTTCGGGCGTGGTGAGGAAGTAGACGGGGACGGTTCCGACATTGACGCGGACGACGTCTCCGACACCGGCGAGGGACTCCAGGAAGCCCTTGGTGTCACGCAGGAGGGCGACCGAATGCCCCAGTAGGGGAAGGTGACCGGGCGCGCGGGACAGGGAACCGGCCGGGGTGAGCAGGGCGGGGGTCATGGGCTCTTTCGGTGGTGGGACAAGAGGGACGCGGTGTGGGGCGGGTCCCGGGCGACCGGGGATACCGTCTTAGGGGACTTCGCCGTCTGCGGGCGTGGTCGTGGGTCTGGTGCTGGAGCGCACGTTGAGGACGCCCAGCAGGCGGGAGATGTTGCGGCCTCGGGCCATGGAGAGGAGGGCGCACACTGCGACGGTCGTGCGCACCTGCTGGTGGTCGCCCGTCGTGGCCAGGCGCATGAACCGGATCAGTACCTCGTTCCCGTCATGGTCCAGTGAAGGGACGGTGGCGGGGTTCGCGCCGCGAGCGAGATCGAGTGCGCGCTCGGCCCAGCGGTCGAAGTCCTCGACGATGTTCCAGTCGACGTCGTCGGCGTCGACTGTGCCGAGCAGGCTGGTATCGGCCGGCACGGTACGTGCGCGAAGAGCTTCGGGGACACTTGCCGCAGTCCGCAGGTCGAAGATCGCGGGCAGCAGGATCGGCCGGCAGGTGGTGCACAGCTCGGTCTTGCCGTCGAAGGCACGGTGGTAGGCGTCCCGGCTGGTCAGGTGAGTGCCGTGTGGGGCGGTTTCGCACAGGTCCGCGACGGTGGCACGGTCGACTTGGAGGGCGGCGCCTGCCAGGAGTGCGCCGGGGCTGTATCGGGGGATGACCAGCGCCCAGATGTACCAGTTCAGGGTCCCTTGCGCACCGGAGGCGATGTCGCGGCCGGTGAGGACATCGGTGACGTTGCGCAGCAGGCAGCCAGCGACGGCGTGGTAGGCGCCCTCCCGGTCCAGCCCGAGTTCGTCGAGACGGCCGATGAGGAGGCGCGAGTGGGTCAGGACGTTCCCGTAGGCGCAGTCGTAGGGGATGTCGTACAGGCCCGCGGCCCAGATGCTCAGGCTCATCTGGGTGAGTTCGTCGGGGAAGGGGGCGTCCCCGTGGCGGATGTAGCCGGGGCCGGCGCAGTTGTAGCCGTTGGTCAGCCACCACAGTTCGTGGTGGACGTCGTAGGTGAGGCCGGTTTCCCGGTGGGGGGTGTGCAGGCTGTGAACGTATTCCTGGAGGTCGATGTCCATGGCGCCGGTGACGACTTCGATCAGACTTGCCTGCTGTCCGGGGCCGGCGGTGGCGTCGGGGAGGTGGACGTCGTGGGAGGCGAAGCCGTCGCGTACGACCAGGGCGTGGTCGTCGATGCCGCAGATGTACCAGGCCATCGACTCCTCGTCCGTGGGGCCGTACGTCATCGCCCAGGAGCCGGTCCATCCGTAGACGCAGGTGGGGGTATTCTCGCCGCGCCAGGCGAAGCCCAGATCGGCGCAGAGGGCGGCCCAGTCGTGTGGCGGGTTGAAGTGGCGGCGCCCGAGATCCTTGGGCGGCAGCAGGCACAGAGTGTCGGTGGAGTCCGCGGGGTGGGGCGGGTCCTGTACAGCGATGTCGATCAGGGACGCGCCGACAGGTGCCGGAACGGGACGCGCGCGGGAGGCGAGGGTGCTGGTGAGGCCGACGAGGAGGTTCATCAGCCAAATGGGCAGCAGGGCGTCGTCGTCGAGGACGTGGGTGTGGGCGGCCCAGTCGGCGCAGGCGTCGAGGATCGGGGTGAGGTCGGCCTCCGCGAACGGTGCCCGGGCCCGGTCGAGGGCGGCTCGGGATACCGGGTCGAGCGGTCGGCCGTCACGGGAGCGGCTGTGGCACCACACCAGCACGCAACCGGTGCGGATCATCTCCTCCAGGCCATTGACGTCTGCGTCAAACAGCAGAGGGCTGCGGTCCGAACAGTGGGCGGCGAGAGACGCAGCAGTACCCCACGCCTCGTGGAGCGGGCGCGGCTGGGGGCGCAGAGGCAGTCGGCCCCGTTCGTGGGCCAGGGCGATGCTGGAGCGAAGACAGGTGCCGGAAGGCACTGAAGGGATAGGCGGCAACACGACTCTCCGTGATCTACAGGTGAACGGGGTGTCAGCGATCGGGGCGATGCGCGCAGTGAACCGAAAGACCGGCGCCATACCGATCCGAGATCGCCCCTATCCGTGGCCGTGTCCGATCTCGGACCGGTCGCCCCACCGGCACGGGCGACGGAGAAGAAGGCTGTCCCGAGCTCCACACTCCGTCCAGGAGGAGGACGACCTCGCGGGCTGTGCTCCTGGGACAGTCGGGGGTAGGTGTAGCGCCGACGCCGGTCGGCCAACCCAGACCGGAGAGTTGTTCACGCGCGGGAAGGGGGGCGGGCCCTCGATGGCTTCGCGGCTGTATCGGTGGAGGTCGAGATGGATTTGTCCCCCACCAGAGGCTGCCACCCGCGTAGCGGCGTGCTTGCGGCTGCGCGGGGGCCTCGCATGGGCGGGGTGAGCCTAGGCAGCCGTCGGCGGCCTGCCGTACAGCCAGTTGCCTGCGGCCTCGGGGTCACTGCTGGTGAAGTACTCGACGGTGGCTTGCTCCAGCTCCGACTTGTCGATCACACCGTTGCCGTCACGGTCGAGACGAAGGAAGCTTTCTTCGATCTCCGTGCGGGACATCTTCGGGGACTGCGCCAGGATGAAGCCCGCGTACTCGTCAGGCTGGATCACACCGTCGCCGTTGATGTCCGCAACGCTCATCACACTGTCGATCAGCTCGCCGGAGACTTCTTCGAACAGCTCCGGCCGGGCGAAAAGGCCCCGGATCGCCGTGAGGAAGGAGTCCCGGCGTACCTTGCCCTCCTCGTCGGCATGGGGAAGCTGGACCTTCTTCCAGGCTGAGCGATAGGCGTCGACCAGCTTCTGCTCCTGTGACGACCCGGTGGCGTAGTTGAACTCCTGCGCGGCCCGCTGGCCCATCAGAATGTGGTCCTCTTCTGTGAGGACCCCATCCCCGTCTGCGTCGAGCAGATCGAAGTAGTGCGTCATCTTCAGCGTGACGAAGTCCGTGGCGGACATCGCGATCCTCTCCTTAGCCGGCCCAACTCCCTGTATGGAGCTGGCCACACCCAAAGAACGATCAACTCCCGCTTCCGTAACTCATCGCCATGTCAGAAGCCGTATCCCCATCGATCATGAGGACTGCTCTGACCGAACAGAGGTCCCTGGTCGGGTGATCTCGACTGGGTGGATGCATGAAAGCAGGACCTCTTGGTAGCTCGGGTTGCGACACCACTCGTGCACCAGGAGGCCCTGTTGTCCCAGATTTGCGTGGCGGCCCTGTTTCCATCCAACCCCCGCGCTTCGGCGTGCGATTGTCTCGCGCACCGGTTCGGGAACGCGGCCGACCGCCCGGACAGAGTGCAGCGGTACCCGTCGGACATGACGGATGCCCAGTGGGCGGTGGCGCGTGACGCGTTGCCGGTGCCGGCGTGGCTGGAGGGCCGGGGCGGACAGCCGGAAGGCTACTGCCATCGTCAGATGCTGGACGCGATCTTCTACGTCACCGACAACGCCATCAAGTGGCGCGCGATGCCGTGCGACTTTCCCGCCTGGGACCGTGTGTACGCATTCTTTCGCAGGTGGCGCAAGAACGGCATGGCCCGGGAGTTTCACGACCGGCTGCGCGGACGCCTCCGTACAGCCGAGGGGCGCCAGGTGGAGCCGACCGCAGGGATCATCGACTCGCAGTCGGTGAAGGGAGCCGCCTCGGTGCCTGCCGCTTCACGCGGGTACGACGGCGGCAAGAAGATCAACGGAAGGCGGCGGCACGTAATCACAGACAGTCTCGGCCTGCTCCTGATGGTGCTGGTGACCGCGGGGAACGTCACCGACCGGCAGGCCGCCCACATGATGCTGCCCCCACTCCATGCCCGGTTCAGGAAGAGCACCCTCATCTGGGCGGACAATGGCTACACCGGCCACCTGGTTACCTGGGCGAAGGAGAAACTCCGGCTCACGCTGCAGATCGTCAAACGCAGCGACGACATGGCGGGGTTCGTGGTGCTGCCAAGATGGTGGTGTGTGGAGCGCACGTTGGGGTGGTTGATGCGATCGCGGCGTCTGGTGCGGGACTTCGAGACGCTGCCCGCCTCCAGCGAGACGTTCATCTACTTCTCCCTGGCCATGCTCATGAGCCGCCGACTGGCCCGCCCGGCATGCCGACCGCCCTCCGAGCAGCCGCAATGGGCTGCCGCGGCATGAACCGCCCCGACGGCGACGCCGACAGCCAACCCCGCTCGACCAGACGCTTCGCCCTGGAGCGGACCGTCTCGACCTTCGCCGGCACCACCTCAAGCCCCAGCCGGGCCGCCAGCTCCTTCGCCGACACCCCCTCACCACCACCCGGCCCGCACTCCACCAACTCGACGATCCGCCGGTAATCCAGCGCGAGCGCCTGCACGGTCATCCCCTCCCCGCACCGCCGCACGACCGACCCGGCCACCGGGACCTGCCCCTCCCCGGCCACAACGGGCGCCGGATCTGGCGCCTCGGCAACGGGTGCGACCACCGCATCACGGTCGGAGGCCAGGGCCTCACCCAGTTCCGCCCGGGCGATCGCCCTGCGTTCCAACACCACCTCGGCAGCCCCGAGTTCCGCTAGGATCCGGTCCGCTTCCACCCGGAGCTCCTCCACCCGCACCCGGGCAGCGGCTTCCCGCTTCTCCAGCAACCCCATCACCGACGCCACCAGCTACCTCCGCGCCACCGAGAACGAACCGAACGCCCCAACCCTCCCTCGGCAACACCAAAACCATGCCTGAACAGCGGAAACTCAGCGATCACATCCGGAAAGACAACGCCTTCTTAAGTAAGTGAGTGGGGGCTCTGGTCCACTTCGTGTGGTGACAGCCCAAACTGCGGTGACAGGGAGGCAGTCGGCTCAGTGCTGCGCAGGTCAAGCGCCTTCGGTAGAAGTACACGTCAGGGTGCCAGGCAGACACCACACGAAGTGGACCAGAGCCTGAGTGGGGGCGTCGTTTCTCGATGACTGCGGGAGTCGGTGTCTGACCGAGTTTGCGATGTCAGTTTGTTCTGACGTCGGTCGGGGTCTTGCGCTGTGACTGTGGGGTGTGCTTCTGCAGCCGGGGGACCTGATAGCTGTCTCGTACTCAAAGGTTGAGTTGTACGCCGCGATCCGCCGGGATCACCTTCCGGGATGTCGCTGCGCTCGCTCCAGCGCGTGCACAACGTGACGTGGCGGACGGGTCCGCAACCACGTTGTCGGCTCTGTACTGGTGAAGCTGCCCTTCCCTGTCGTGTAGCGGAGCGTGACTGACTACCGGGATCTGCAATGGCCAGCAAATGGTCGCTCGCGGCCTGAAGCGGCCCCATCACACGGGGTGTTCTTCCGCTCGCGCCGACGCTTCCCTACTCTTGCCCACAGAGACGTCGGGCTTCGCCCGCGCATCGGCTCCCCGGACCCTGGGCCGTGACGACTCGCTGCGACCCGCTGGAGCAGCGTCACCGATCACGTGCTGCTTCAGCCTCCGCCCTCCGCACGGGTCCTGGAGAGGCATCTCCCGCTGCCGCCCGGGGTCCACGACGAGGACACCCGCGCGAGGGCTGGTCCCAGAGGGGGGGCCTCGCGCCCGGCCGCCGCCGCCGCGAACGCGGCGGCGGCCGGACCCCCGCACTCAGCACGGGTCCACTCGGGTTTACCCGCCGCCCACCGGACGCATCCTTGCCGTGTGCATTCTCAGCGGCGGACGGGTGGCGCACTTGCTGGTGGGCGATTCTGCTCTCTGTTCACAGCATCTGGCGGCCGGCCGCGGCGCCGCCCGGGTCGTCGGCGAGGGTCAGGGTTGCCCGGACGCGCTTGCCGACCGGCGCGCGGTGCATCTCGAAGCTTTGGCAGAGCGCCGTGACCATTTCCAGGCCGTGCTGGCCGATCCGGGCGGGGTCCGGCGGCATGATGACGGGAAGAGTGGTGTTGCTGTCCCACACCGTCACCGCGACCACGCCCCCGGTGGCTTCAAGGGTCAGCAGGCAGGGGCCGGGGGCGTACTTCTGGGCGTTGGTCACCAGCTCGGTTACCACCAGCTGGGCCATGCCGATCGCCCGGCTCGACACGGGCAGCCCGTGCACGGCCTGCAAGGACTCCAGGAAGTCCCGCGCGGTGTCACGGGCACCACCGATCTCACCGGTGTCGTTCACGGCAACGGAAACCGCTCCCAGGGGCCCGACCAGCTGTTGTTCTGCGTCCTGCTCAGCGAAAATCATCTGTGCGCCTCACTGCCGAAGCGTTCTGCTCTCCCACCCCGGCTACCCCAGAATCCTCATCACAGCCCCGCGCCTGGCCAGGCGAGTGTCATCCACGCGGTGGCCGTCTCGTTTTCCAGGCTTTCGCCGTGCTTGCTGAGTTCAGCCGCGAGCTCAGCGTCTCCGGTTTCTGCGAGGGCCTGGTTGCCGTCCGCGCCCGCGGTTCGGGAGGCGGCCGGTCAGAGCTTGGGGGGTGCCTCTCGGCCTGCCCAGGCGTCGTCCGCGCTGGCGTAGCGCGGGAACTCCTTGGTCGCGCCGAGGATCTCCAGGAGGCGGCCGATGAAGGGCTGGTCGTAGACCAGGCGCAGGCCGTGGCCTGCCTGTTCGCAGTGTTCCTGGGCGGTGCTCAGTTCGTTCAGTACGGCGGAGTCCATGAAGGTGACCGGCCGCAGGTCGACGATGAGCCAGGCGTCCCGGGTCTGGTCGGTGGTTCCTCGTAACAGGACGGTCAGGACGTGGAGGTTGGCGATGTCGAGGTCACCGGTCAGCCGCACGATGCGGCATTCGGCTCTCGGTACGGGCCATGAGGTGTTGTCGATGGGGTTTCCTCTTCTTCGCGGTGCACCAGGCACGAATCAACGCGAAGAAGACAGGAAGCCGCACGTCGGGTGGCATGGCGGAGGCCGCCGCATTCGGGGCGGCGGCCTCGTGCCCGTGCGGCGCGGTCCCCCCTTGGGGCGCCGCGGAGCACTCCCTCCAAGCCGCCGGGGGCATGAATTAGTCCGGCGTCGAAATCGCTCCGAGGGACGGTCCGGGCCTGCACAGCACCCGCGGGAGTGGGTGCGGGGCCCGGCGTCTGTGCTCCGCAGGCTCACTCTGCTGCGGAAAAGAACCTCTGTCGTGGCAGCACCTGACTGGTGCGGAGAGGCTGTCTGTCCTTTGAACATAGAACAATAAACGGAAGATCGTACCCAGAACGCAAAAATTGGTATGAAGGGGACCCTTCGCGCTCTTCTTCCTCCAAAGCGCTCCCGTCACTGCCGGAACAACCGGCGTGGGCCCTGGCCATCCAGCGACATCAAAGCGCATTGACATTGATCATGGCCGACGAGCTCAAACGACTCCCGAAGTCACCGCCAAACCACTCCCGCAGAAACTGAGACAGCCAGCCCCGACCGCATCCCCCTGGGCTGAAGTGCGATACAGGGTTCCGTTACACCCCGACGGCCATCGTTCGAGGGTGGGGGGCAGCCGGGCGAGGGGTTCGGTGAAGCTGATGCGGGGTGTGGCCCTCGTGTGCCCCCTGCCTCCGTCTTCTTCTTGGTGGAGCGATGGTGGCAGCTCAGCGTCGGGGGTGCCGTGAAGGGCCAGAGCGGTTGGGTTGGGGGTGATTGCCGCGTTCACGGTCGGTCGTGGCCCTTCGTGGTGCGGACCGTAGCCGCGCAGCCCGCGTGAATTCGCCCCTGACTCGAACCCGTCCTTCTCCAGACTTGGTGGAATCACAGCCGTACCCACCGTCTGCCCCTATCTCCCCAGACTGCGCCGATGTGCGCCTGGCGTGCGCCCTGCCGCGAGTTCCGGGTGTGGGGTTGGCTGAATGGTATGACCGATGCGCTGAAGGACGGGCCGGGCCCGGTGGTGGCGGACACGGTGGTGGGCCCCGGTGTACTCACCGGGCATGCGACGCCGACGGCGGTGATGCCCGTTCCGGTACTGCGGCTGGAGAACTTTCTGGGCAGCGCCAATGCGGAGCGTCTGCACGCGTTCGCGGTCGCGCATCGGCCGGAGTTCGTGGCGGGGGACGACTCAGAGTTCGGCCGGCAGGCCGCCTACCTCCCGCTCGACAGTCCCTTCCTGCGGCAGGCACTGGCGAACTGCCTGCCCCTGGCCCGTTCCGTGCTCGGTATCCAGGCCCCCGGTGTGAAGGTCGCCACCCAGATCACCGCCTACGGCGACAGTGCCGGCTTCGCCGCACACACCGACGCCGGAGAGCTCGGCTTCGACCCCGTGCACCAGCTGACCGCCCTCTACTACTTCCACCGCCGTCCCAAGGCGTTCACCGGTGGTGCCTTGCGCCTGTACGACGTCGCCGCCCGGGAAGGGAAGGCATGGCGGGCGGAGAGCTACCGGGAGATCGAGCCCGGCTTCGACACCCTGCTCCTCTTCCCCGGCACTGCCTACCACGAGGTCCTGCCGATCCAGTGTGCGTCCCGGGAGTTCGGCGACTACCGCTTCGCCGTGAACGCCTGGGTCTCCTGAACCCCACCCGCCCAAGACGAAAGGGAACCCGTCATGCCCGTACCCGAGCACAGCCCCGTACTGGAACTCCTGCACCGTGCAGCCGAGGACGACCTCCGCGGCTGGGGCCGGGCACCGGCCGTCACTCCGCTCCCGGCTCCGGACGAGCACCTCCTCAACCCCCTCCACCACTCCTGACTCTGGCTGTGGCGGCCACGCCTCTTGGGCGTGGCCGCCACAGGGCTGTCCGGGAGCGAGTCGCCCATGGCTTCGCGGGTCGTGTTCTCAGCGGGACGGCCGTCCTTGGGTACGTGAGCCGGTCTGTACCCCGATCCGGAACGCTTCGACCCCGACCGCTGGGCAACAGTTCAGGGGCGCCTACGGCCTCCGCACGGCGCCTTGATCCCCTTCGGCAGCGGTGCCCGCAAGTGCATCGGCGATACGTTCGCCGTAGTCGAAACCACTCTCGCCCTGGCCACTCTCGCTGCCCATTGGAGCCTGGAGATCTCACCCGGCACACAGCCACGCCCCACACTGGGCCTCGTCTTGTACCCCCGAGCCCTGCACATGATTCCCCGATCCAGACCAGGCGCTTCATAGGTGGTCCCCTTCGGCCGCGCCGATCTCGTCACGATCCAAGCCGAGGTCGACGCCGAACCCGGCACAGGCAATGAGGGCGTCGGCCTCCTCCATGTGACCCCTGTGGGAACGAGCAACAATTCGGCCCGCTAAAGACGGGCACCGGGCGGGACCGCAGCCCGTTGCCTCGGTACGGACGGAAACAAATCCGTACCGGGGCAGCGTCCAGGTGCCTATCCCAGTTCACTGGGTGCGCTGTGGATGGGCGCTGGTGCGGGTGGGTAGAGAGGTCAAATGTTGTCGGTGTACGCCTCCTGGCTGGGCGAGGTCGAGCGGCCCTTCGTCACCCGGGGCGCGCAGGACAGGCACTACGCGGCGAGCACGATGAAGGTGGCGATCCTTGCGGCCCTGCACCGGAGCGGGCTCGACTTGGACGCCCCGGTGCTGGTGGAGAACTGTTTCGTCTCAGCGGTCCCCGGGCCCGCCTACCGCATTTCCGAGGACTGGGAAATCGACGCCGAAACGTGGCGCATGCTCGGCCACCGTGTGCCCTTGCGCTGGCTGGCGGAGCGGATGGTGCGGCATTCGTCCGACCTCGCGGCGAACACCTGCCTGGCCCACGTGGGACTCGACGCAGTCGCGGAGGTCTGGCAACTGGCCGGCGCCCGGCATGCGGTGACCCGGCGCGGCATCGAGGACTTCGGGGCACGCGCCGCCGGGGTGACGAATCTGGTGACCGCTAACGACCTGGCGCGGCTGCTGTGCTGGCTTCCGCCGGATCTGCTGGAGTTGGTGGCGGGCAACGTGCACCGCGTGGACCTGGCGGCGGGCCTGCCGCCCCAGACGTGGATCGCGTTCAAGAACGGCTGGAGCCGTGGAGTACGGCACAGCGTCGGTGTCGTCCGCCCGCACGACGCGCCCGCCTACGTCATCGCCGTCTGCTACACCGGCCCACTGGCCTCCGGCGAAGCCGTCTGCGACCCGGCAGCCCGACTGATCGCCCGGATCTCCGCCCACGTATGGGACCACCGCCACCACCATGACCTCAGCGGCCACGCGTCGCCGCCGCTACCTGATCCACGCGAAGGGCTCAGAGGCAGCGCACCGTTGAACGCCCGTGGATGCGGATAGGGCTTGTCCGGCCGACGGTGTGGCTGCCGCTGTCCCTGGAGCAGGTCTCTATGGTGTCCCTGGATACGGGCCGCGCTTGCGCGTTGACGGTCGGGCGTGAGCGAACGTGTGCAGGCGATGATGCAATCGTCTGCTCCGGCGGCGGCGCGTAGGCCATGATGATGGGCCTTCCCCCAAGAAGGTGGGCACGCGGTTATTGATCACGCGGCGAGTGTGAGTCTAGCGGCGTGGTGTCGTCGTTCGTATTCGTCGGGGCTGAGGTGGCCGTTGGTTGAGTGTCGCCGGCGGATGTTGTAGCGGGTCAGCCAGGCGAAGACGGTCCGGCGGCAGCTGCCGGCATCGGCGTAGGCGGGGCCTCCTTGGAGGGTTTCGCGTTTCAGAGAGGCGTGGAAGCTTTCGCAGGCCGCGTTGTCGGCGCTGGTGCCGACCGCGCCCATCGAGCGGGTCACCCCGAGCTGGTCGCAGAGTTCGGCGTAGGCCCCAGATCCGTACTGGGCTCCGTGGTCGGAGTGGAATACCGATCCGTCCAGCGAGCCGCGGCTTGAGGCGGCCATCCGTAGTGCGTCGGCGACCAGGCTGGTGCGCATGTGGTCGGCGATGGACCAGCCCACGATCTTGCGGCTGAAGCAGTCCAGCACGGTCGCGAGGTAGAGGAACTCCCCTTCTGCGAGGGGGAGGTAGGTGATGTCGCCCATGTACTTCTGTCCCGGCTCGATGGCGGTGAAGTCCCGCTGGAACAGGTCTTCAACCAGTGAGCCCGACGGGTCGGGGAGGGTGGTGCGGATGTGTCTGCGCAGGCGGATGCCGGTGATCGAGTACGCCCGCATGATCCGGGCGACCCGCTTCTCGTTGACCTCATGTCCTGTGGCGCGGAGCTCGGCGGTCACGCGCGGGGAGCCGTAGGCGCCGCCGGACTCGCCGTGGATCTCGCGGATCTCCTCGGCCAGGAGACGGTCCTCACGCTGGCGGGCGGCCCGGGGCCCGGCGCCGGCGAGCCACTTGTAGTAGCTGGACCGGTTGACGTCCAGGATCTGGCAGAGCCGCTTCACCTCGTAGGTGGCCCGGTGGTCGTCGACGAACTGGAAGCGGCTGGTCACCAGTTCGTCTCTCCGGCGAAATACTTGGCCGCCTTGCGAAGGACGTCCCGCTCGGTGGTGAGCTTGCGCTCGCTGGCCTCGAGTTCCGCCACCCGTGCCTCCAGCTGCCGGACCCGCTCGTCCGGATCAGCGGGCGACACCGCCGCCCGGTGACCGGCGGCCGGCTTCGCACCCGCGGCAGTGACGCCACGGCGATCCCGGTCCCGCAGCACCCACACACGCAGGGTTGCCCGGTTAACGCCCAGGTCAGCAGCAATGCTCTTGTACGTCGCCCCGGGTGTGGACTCGTACAGGGCCACGGCATCGGCCTTGAACTCGTCCGGATAGTCCTTCAATGCCATCGGTGGTCTTCTCGCTTCCTCCAGATCAATCAAGATCCAGTATCAGCGTGTCCACCACTCAGGGGGAGGCCCCGGCGGCCAGCGGACGCATCTGTCACCGTGCCGACCATGCGAACTTGCCGTCGCGCTCATCCGGTCAGACCTGGCGGACGACAACCGCCGGGCAGGTCGTGAGATGTAGGCAGTGCTGACCTACCGGACCGACCAGTGCCTGGGGGAACGCACCATGGCCGCGGTTGCCCATGACGAGAAGGTCGGCTCCCCGTACCGCGATGATCAGGGGTTTGGCGTTGTTGCAGTCCGCCACGGACTACCGAGCACCGACGTCTGGCTCGTCCTTGCTGATCTGTGCCAACGCTCCCGCGAGGGTCTCGCCGAAGGTGCCCTCAAAGTCGTCGGGCAGTGGCAACAAGGGGCACCCGGCAGCCGTCGGGTAGTCCCAGGCGATCACAGCTTCGACGACGGTTTTCGTCAGTCGGGCCTGTTGCACTGCGTATCGCATCGAAGGGCCCCGGTGCTTTCGCGGTACGCGCTAACGTCGGTCCCGGCCACCATGCCCACCCATGTCGGCCGCTGACAAAAGCCGGCCCCCGTTCCGGGCGAGGTGGTGGCCGGTCCTGTGTTCATGCAGAGCCTGGTCGGCCGCTGTCTGCCGTGCGGGGGGGCTTCTTCGAGAGTGCTGACGGGGTGGAGCCGGGTGCGCAGCCCGGCGGTGTCCAGGACCTTGCGGTGCCAGGGCGGGTACGCAGGAGGTGCAACTGCCCGCAGTGTTCGGTGCTGTGGCGGTGGGCGCGGCAGAGCAGGGCGAGTGCGATGCAGTCGAGGAAGAGGGCGCGCCGCAGGTCCACGGCCATCTGGGCGCCGGTGGAGGCGATGACTGCGTCGAGGTGGTCCTGGACTTCGGGTGCGCTCTGGAGGTCGATCTCGCCGTGAAGCTCGGCCATGCTGAAGCCGTGCAGACGGACGGTACGGGCCCGCAGTCCTGGACCCGGTATGTGCTGGGCGTGGCCCGGGTTGGCGGTAGCCGGTTCCCGGTCGGTGATCCCCACGAGGATCCCCCGAATACGTCAGGACCCCACGCTGCGCGGGCGCAGGCAGGGGTGAGGCCACCGGGGTCTGGGGTGCTGGCTCTTCCACCGTAGGGAGAGCTTGGTCAAAGAAGCGTTTCTTCAGCCCACAAATGGCACCCACAGGGGGAAGGAACACATCTACTTCCACCCCGGACCTCCCTCGCACCCCAGAGCCCACACAGGGCCGGTCCGGCGTGTCGGCGGGCTTGGTCGCGGCCACGGTGGAGGAGGCCAGCCCGACGCCGCTGCCGACCGGGGGCGGGGATGTCGAGGGCCGGGAGATACTCACCGCCGCCCCCATCGCTTCTGACGGGTCGCTGATTCCAGGTGGTGGTCATGAGTACTCCCGAACGAGGTACCGGCTGACACCGTCATGCTGCTCCCTTTCCGTCATTCCCGCGTGGCCGCAGGGCCCAAGAGGAGGAGCCGGTTGGTGAGGGATGGATGAGCAGACGGGTGTTCGCTTGGAGCAGCAGATTCACTGACGGTCCCGTTGTCTGTCCGCGTACGGGAGGGGGACGACCGTGGTGCCCACACGGCAGGTCCCTTCCACAGTGTCAGTGCGGGGAGTAGCGTGACGAACACTCAGCGCGTTTGGCTCCGGGTGGTATTCCACCCAGTCCCCGTAGTGTGCTTCCGGTCCCGGTCGCTGAGACCGACGATCGGAGACGCCCGTGTCCTCTTCTTCCTCTTCCTTCATCCCTCCTCCCGCTGGCGAAGCGGGTCCCTCCGGTGGTCGCAGCGGGGCTTCTCGTGAGGCGCGGCTGGCTGCCGCCTTCGTGGACCTGGCCGACACCCTGGTGGACGACTTCGACCCAGTCGACTTCCTGTACCGGGTCGCGGAGCACTGCACGTCCCTGCTGGACATCGGCGACGCCGGCGTCATGCTGGCCCCGCAGGGCGGACCCCTGCGCCTGGTCGCCGCGACGTCGGAGCGGGTGCGGATGGTCGAGCTCTTCGAGCTCGACGCAGCCCAGGGCCCCTGCCGGTCCGCCTACCTCGAAGGCCACGCCGTCGAGCACGACCTGACGGTGGAGGGCCTGTGGCCCGACTTCACCGCCCGCGCCCACCAGGACGGCTACCTGTCCGTGTATGCGGTCCCGGTGCAGCTGCGCAAGGAGACCATCGGTGTCCTCAACCTCTTCCGCCGCATCCCCGAACCGCTGGGCGAGGCGGACCAGCAGCTGGCCCGCGCGCTCGCGGACGCCACCGCTGTCTCGCTGCTCCAGCAGACCACCCTGGACCACCACCGCACCCTGGGCATGCAGCTCCAGCAAGCCCTCTCCACCCGGAGCATCATCGAGCAGGCCAAGGGCTTCCTGACCGCCCGCCAGCACATCGACCCCGACACCGCCTTCCAGCGGCTGCGCACCTACGCCCGCCACCACCGTCGGCGCATCGCCGACGTCGCGGGCGACATCGTCAGCAGCACCCTCACGGTGCCCGACACTCCCGCCGTACCGCCAGGCAGGAAGCAGCAGCCGCCCACCGCCTGAGCATGCCCCGGAACGTGTTCGTGCCCAGGCGGCGCGCTCCTGCGTCGGACCGCTGAGCGGGGCCAGTCCTTGCGCGCGGGCACGACGTACTCCTGCACCGGGTACCGCAACAGCCGAGTGCGTAGCGAAGCGTGTCGGCGTTGCTGCGGCAACGGCAGACAGGCTTTCGTCGTTGGCTACTTGCGGGTAAGAGAAGGCCCGTTGCCCGACATCTCGATCCGGTAGTCCGCCATGACCTGGGTGAGCTTGTCGGTGAGGTCTTCGCCGGTGGCCTGTTCTGTCATGCGGGTGCCGGAGGCGCTGGTGTCGGGGAGGTCGACTTCGGTGACAGCGGTGCCGGGCTGGTTGAGCAGGGCCTGCCTGCCGGTGTCGGCAGCTGCGGGGATGCCGGCGGAGGTGATGGTGCCGTCCTTGTCGTAGAGCACGAAAGCACGCACGATGGACTTCCTTTCAGGTCAGACGTTCTGGGCGACGAAGATGCCGTAGTTCGCCGTCGTCGAACCGACGTTCCTGACGACGACGTTGATGGTGCGTGCGCGCGTCGCGCTGACCCACTCGCCCACGTGCGTGACCTCCAGCCGGCGCTCGGTCCCCGGCAGGGCGAGGGGGTGGGCGACGAACCAGCGGACCTGGCCGTAGTTCTGGTCGGCCTGAGTCCAGGAGTGCTCCTGCCCGGGAGCCAGTCCGATACCGGTGGCCCACAGGCCGGTGTCGAGTTTCGCGATCGTCATGACGCGCCCCTTCACTCTCGTGGCACCGCGGACGTGCACGGCCTGCGGGCACCGTCCTGCTGCGGGGTACCAGCGTCAACGCCCCTCTACGCCCCCCGTACGCAGAACACCCGAGCCCCGCTGAAGCCCCTGGGGGAGACCACCCCGCCTGTACGGTGCGCCGCCCCGACCCACCGGACCCTCGCATCACGAATCCAGCAGGACATGAACGGAGTTGAGGACGCTCGTTCCGTATCTGTTTCGGCGGCCCGCCATCCGGCATGAGCCGACGGGCTCGAAGCGGTGGGCTGAAAAGCCGGTTCCGGTACCGGGCGGGGCGCTCCACCCTGGCGTGGACGCGCTGTGCCCGATGGAATACCCCGGGTGCGGGCGGCAGGCTCCCGGCCCCCGAGCCACGGATGGATGATCCAAGGCCCGGCTGGGGGTGCATGACCGAGCACGCGTCCCCGGCCTCCGCCTTCCCACCACCGCAGGGGGCTCTCCCGCACCCCTGCTGTCCGGGAGGGCAGCCCTGAGGCGGATCGCGGGGGGACTCGCAGCCTCATGGGTCACGGCCGCCGCCCGGGTCAGCGGCGGCCGTCCCACCCCTTCTCCGGACAGGTTTGTTGCAGGTTCAGGCCAAGGTGGTGTGTCCGGGGCTGTCGGCGAGGGAGATGCGGACCGTGGTCCGTTTCCCCGGTGGCTGCGGGTGGACGGTGTAGTCCTGGCAGAGAGCGGTGACGATGGCCAGGCCGTGCTGCCCGATCCGGCCGGGATCGGCGGCGAGGACCACCGGGAGGGCGGGGCTGGTGTCCCACAGGGACAGCCGGAGGTCGGCTTCGTCGGCTTCCAGTTCCAGCCGCTGGGGTCCGGGCGCGTACTTGCAGGCGTTGGTGGTCAGCTCGCTCACCACCAACGGCACCACCTCCCGCAGCCGGGCGGGAACCACAAGCCCGCACCGTGTTCCCAGAAGGTGGAGGAAGTCCATGGCGAAGGCCCGCGCCGCGGCGATGCCCGCGGTACTGCCGTCGTACCCGGCCGTCCTGGTGATGGGCAGTTTCACCGGCTCCTGCGCACTGGACAAATGGGGGACACCTCTTCTCGGCCAGGATGTTCCCGGCCCTTGTTACTGCGTCCCGCTACGCCCGGCGTGTGTTCTGCGTGGCACGGGCACAGTCCGCGTACCCATGATCAATGTTTCCACACTCCGCAAGGATCAGGTGCTCCGCAATACCCTCTCCCGTGGGCGGACTTGTGCGGCTGCCTGCGTGGAAGGCGCATTCTGTCTCTGCCTGTATGCAGGAAGGGGTGCCCGCAGCTGCCGAGTGCTCCGAGAGGGGAATCGGTGGCGGACACTGGGCTTGTAGCGAGGCTGTCCGGCCTCACGGTGCTGGAGGAGACATCGCCTGTATGAGTTCCGCCTCTGAGTCCCTGGGTGCCCAGTATGCGAAGAACGGTATCTGGGTGGTCTCCGCACAGGGAGACCTCGATCTGCGCTCGCTGCCCCCGCTCCGGCACGCCCTGGAAGGTGCCGCCCACGAGCATGAGGTGGTCGTCCTCGATGCCGGGGCCGTCACGTTCACGGACTCCTCCGCCCTGAACCTCCTGCTGACCGCCCACCGGCTGACGACACTGCGCATCGCCGCAGCCCCGGACCAGCTGCGCGAGCTCCTGGAGATCACCGGCACCGACCAGGTTCTGCACCTGTATCCCACTCTCGACGAAGCTCTGAACCCCACCGGCTGACTACCGCGTCCGATCAGGGCGGGGGTGTTCCAGCATCGGGCCGATCAGCGGGTTGGGCCATGTTCCCGGGCCGGTAGCGGACCGCCCACGCACTGCTGTCCAGCGTGATTCCCCTTCGCGACACGGGGCGTTCACCGCCACTGGTCTTGAGGCGGGTCTTCAGGCGGGGCTGGAGACGCACCGCCGACTGCACGGCTCCAGCCCTCTTCCCGGCCTGTGCGCAGCGGGGTACTCCCGCAGTCTCCGCTGCCCGCCAGGAGACTGCGGGGCTGCACGGTCCGGGCGGGCGATTCCCCGCCCCACGCGACAGCGTGGTGAGCTCGCTCCCGTGCCCCCTGGGTGCTGTTGTTTCCTGCCCCGCCCCCTCGAAACCTTGGGCGACATGCGGCTTTGCACCGTGGTGGAGGTGGCCACCGCGTGGTCCACCGCGGAGGTCGGCTACGGGCTACTGCCCCTGCCGATGCCATGTCCGGATCGTGGTGGAGTGCGATGTTCGCGCGGGCTTCCGGGAACGGGGTGTCGGGGTGCTGGGTCTGCTCTATGTTGAAGGCACGACCTCTCCACGCCAGCCGGGTGCTGCCACAGAGGTTCCCCTTCCCGCAGCAGAGTGAGCCTGCGGAGCACAGACGCCGGGCCCCGCATCCCTCCCGCGGATGTTGTGCATGCCCGGACCGTCCCTCGGAGCAGATTTCAACGCCGGACCGATGCATGCCCCCGACAGCTTGGAGGGAGTGCTCCGTGGCGCCCCTGGGGGCCGCGCCGCACAAAAAGGGGCACGAGGCCGCCCCGAAAGCGGCGGCCTCCGCCACGACACTCCGACGTGCAGTTTCCTGTCCTCTTCGCGTTGCTCGTGCCTGGTGCCATGCGAAGGAGAGGCAAAACCCCATCGACAACAACCCATGGCCCGTTACGAGAACCGACTGCCGCATCGTGCGGCTGAGCGGAGAACTCGACATAGCCAACCTCCACGGACTCGCCGTCCTACTGCGAGGAAGCACTCCGCAGACCCGGGGACGCCTGGCTCATCGTCGACCTGCGGCCGGTCACCTTCATGGACTCCGCCGTCCTGCAACAGCTGAATATCGCGCAGCAACACTGCGAACAGGCTGGTCACCAACTGCGCCTCGTCTACGACCAGCCCTTCATCGAACGCCTCCTGGCCCTCCTAGGTGCGGCCAAGGACTTCCCCCGCTACGCCACCACCGACGACCGCCTGGGCGGGACGCCAAGCACCTCCGCAACTCTGACCCGCTTGGAGCCTGCGTCTTCTTCGCGTGCAGGAGCCGGTCACCAGCGGGCGCGCAGTACGGCGTCGCCGTCCGCCAGGACTGCGCAGAGCAGCGGGTGGTGCCAGGTGAGGGGCAGAACACAAGCCGTTCGGGCATCAGGGACTTGGTCAATGAGCTGCTGGTAGTCGGTGGTGGGAAGGATCGCGTGGAGGACAGCGCCGTCCTGTCCGTGCGGGCCAGTTCAGCGTGCGAGTCCGGGAACCGGATGTAGGTGGGCTCTGGCGAACTCCTCCGCAAGATGATCCTGCTTCAGTAACCGACTGTGACGGCTCCCCGTGATCACTGCCAGAGCCCAGCTGGAACCGGAAGAGGTGGGGCCACCTGCACCGTTAAAGCCAACCCACTCCCGGTAGCGTACTTCTGGTCCCGGTTGCTGAGACCGACGACCGGCGACCCCATGCACCCTTTCTCCAGGCCCGGACGACGTCCTGGTTTCGGCCCGTACGTTGTCGGAGCCGCCTTTCCCGGGAGTCTGAGGGGGAGGAGCGTGAGCATGGCTGTGCCCGCGCTGTCGCAGGAAGTCGCAGCGATCCACCATCTCCCACTGCGCCACCAGGCAGACCCCGCACCCAAAAAAGGTCTCCAGTTCGGGGATTCACCCGCAGGAGTGGTTGGTGGGGGCTGTTTTGCCAGGGGGACGTTTCTGCGCCGTTGCGCGAGGTGTTGCCGCTGGAATCCTTGGACGACGTCGCCCTGGTCCCCGGCGTCGTGCCCTGATCGGTACGAGTCCGGGAGTGTGCTGTGAACGTGTTCTTGCTCTTGTTGCCCCTGCTTTCCCCTGCCCTCCCCGGGGTTCGGCAGGCAGTGCCGGGTCGTGCGGGCCGAAGGGGAGCTCGATATCCTGACGGCCCCCGCTCTGCACGCTGTTCTCGACGCCGCGCTGGACGATCCGGGCGATACGCTGGTGGTGCTGGACCTGTCCCAGGTGACATTCGCGGACGTCACCTTCCTGCGTGTGGTGTGCGAGGCCCGCCGCACGGCAGTGTGCCGGGCCGGGTGGCTGCGGCTGGTCTACACCCACCCTGCGATTGGCCAGCTGCTGCATGTCACCCGTCTGAGGGGGGAGTTCCCCCAGTACCTCTCGGCCTGTGACGCGGTGCACGACCGCCGGGCGTCGACCGGCTCGTTGCTCGACAGGCTGGCCTGCTAGTCCCCAGTCGGGGCGGGCGTGCGCCGTCAGCGATTGCCGGGGGCCACCCTGAGTGCCCCGGGCGCCCGCCCTACCGCGAGGCGCGCGGCGGCCGGCGCGTCGTCGCGGAGGCGATCGGCGGGTGGGCTCGGCGCGTGACCTGGTTCTCCCGTAGGCGCTGTGTCGGGGATGCGGCCTGTGCCCCGGCGGTGCGCGGTCATGCCGCCGTTATCACCGCCCCCTTCCGCGACGCACGACACATCCTTCAGAGCCGTACCGCGCGGCGGCATCAGCAGGAGCTGACCTGCGGCAGGAGCCGTCGCTACGACGCTGCCCGGTCCGGGTCGACAGCGTGCTGGCCTCGACGCAGGCCTGTGCCAGGCTCCGGGTAAAGGTGGAGGACCTGATCGGCGGCCGTGATGTGGAGCAGTCGCAGCAGCTGTTCTTGGGGGGATGTGCAGTGTGGTGGTCTGGTGGAGGGGCAGCAGCAGGTTCAGTGCGGTGGTGTCTGCGAAGGTCGCCGCGGCTGTCTCCAGGACGAGGGCCGGGTGGATGGCGGCGGCCGCGTCCGTCGCCTGGCGCGGTAGGGGCGCCGACGCCATGTCGAGCTCGCCCTGCGCAACGATCACACACCTCAGCCTGGGACAGTGCGGCAGGTGGTGACACGAAGCCGACGCCGAGGGCTTGTGGATCTTCGAGAAGTGGCGCCCCAGAATCCAACTAGTGCCGCATCAGGCAACGTTTGCCCTGTCCTGACGTGTCGCCCGGTTGCTGCGCTGGGCGGCGCCGGGCGGTCAGAATGATCACGTGGCTGAACGCGTGCAGGTCCGGGAGATCGATGACGACGAGGGCAGGCGACTGCTGCGGATCATCCGCAGAGGCACCGGCTCGGTGGTGACCTGGCGGCGGGCCCAGATGGTGCTGCTGTCCGCGCAGGGCATGCCGGTGGTGAAGATCGCCGAGGTGACGTTCACCAGTCCGGACCGGGTCCGGGACGTGGTCCACAACTTCAACGCCGACGGCTTCGAGTCGCTCTACCCCAAGTACAAGGGCGGCCGGCCCAGGACGTTCACCCTGCCCGAGCGCCGTGAGATCAAGAAGATCGCGAAGTCCAAGCCGACAGAACACGGCCTGCCGTTCTCGACCTGGAGCCTGGCCAAACTGGCGGACTTCCTGGTCGCCGAGGGGGTGGTCGACGACATCAGCCACGAGGGCCTGCGCATCGCGCTCCGCGAGGAAGGCGTCTCCTTTCAACGCGTGAAGACCTGGAAGACCTCCCGTGACCCCGACTACGCCACGAAGAAGGCCCGGATCGAACACCTCTACGCGATAGCCGACGACGAAGTCATACCCGAGGAAGGCGAGCCCGAAGTCATCTTCTGCATGGACGAGTTCGGGCCGCTCAACCTCCAGCCCCACCCCGGACGGCAGTGGGCCGAACGTGGCGGCCGGCACAAGGACCCCGACCGCGAGCCCCGGCCCCGCCGTCGGGCGACCTACACCCGCCCGCACGGCGTCCGGCACCTGTTCGCCGCCTACGACCTGGCCAAGGACCAGCTCTACGGTCACATCAAGAAGACGAAGAACCGGTCGAAGTTCCTGGAGTTCTGCCGCTACCTACGAACTCTCTATCCGATGGATGTCCGGATCGCGATCGTCGTCGACAACTACTCGCCGCACCTGACCACCAAGCGGTGCCAGCGGATCGGGACCTGGGCTGCGGCGAACAACGTGGAGATCGCCTACACCCCGACCAACAGCTCCTGGCTCAACCGGATCGAGGCCGGGCCGGCATCCAGCTTCTGCGCAAACGCGTCATCCTCGTCGCCCACTCACGCCGCACCCCCAAGCCTCCAACTGACAACAGCATCTGGACGATCAACGCTCACGAAAATCTTGTATGAGCCGAAGTCGACACCCAACTGCAGACCGAGTGGACCTCCTCCCGGGAAACTCTCGCCCGTGGCTGCCGGTACGGCGAGGCCCCGTGTTCGACGAACGGCACTCACGCCCTGCCGTCGGCGACGCAGGCGGACGCACAGCCGCACCCGGACGGCTGCGCCGACCATGGAACGGCTCTACAGCGTCTCCCCCGGGACGGACAAATATCTCTCGCGGAGCAGCTTCAACGCCTGATGATCAGTGCGGAGTTCGACGTCGTCGATCGCGGCCAGGGAGCGCACGCCGATGCTCGTGTTCGTCGCAAAGGCTGCGACCGCGGTCTTCGCACGAGTCAGGGTGACGTTGGCGATCCGATGCCCGGTGCGCTGCTGGAGCAGGGCCATGGTCACGCCGGGCAGCACCGGGGCGTGCGGCCAGACCACGGTCCCGGAAGCATCGACGAATCCCACGTTCCAGCTGCTGCCCTCGCTGACGAGTCCGTCGCGGCCGACGAACAACGCGTCGTCGAATCCCGCGTTCTGCGCCGTGCGGCGGGCATACAGGGAGCTGAACAGACCAACGTGCTTGACCTCGGGAAGGTCGCGTTCATACGGCACGCTCATCACGCGCAGCGGCTCCACCGGGAACGCGTAGGCCCCGCGCACGGACACCATGATTTGCGGCTTCCCCGCATCCGCCGGACGCACCAGGTCAACCCTGGGGTCGTGGACCGTGACGCGTACGGTGCACGGTCCGCTGCGCCCCTCCAGGGCCTGCCGTACGTAGTCCCGGACGCGTCCGGGGTCCAAGTCGGCGCCCCACACGATTCCGCAATCCCTCACCAGGCGTTCCAGGTGGAGGGAGAGGCCGCGGACACTGCCGTCGGCATCCACACGCATGGTCGTGAAATGCCCCAGGTTGACGAGGGCCAGAGGGAGCAGATCATCGACGGATACGAGCTTCCCGTTCAGTGTCACCATGTGGCCCAGCATCGCCAAGGCGCCCCTACGAGTTTCACTAGCTCTGCATCCGTAGCCTCGAAGCCCGGTGACGGATGAGGGGTGAGGTCTTGACGTCGAATGCTGGAACGGGCGTGTACGGACTGCTGGCCTGGGTCGGTGACCTGCACTCGTTGAACTCCGTCCTGGCCTGGGAGCCGGCTCCCGATGCCGCGGCAGAGCCCTCGGCGGGGGCAGGGCCGAGGGCCGACAATCCGCAGTGGTCCGCCGCCCTGGCCGGCCTCTGGCCCCGGCTGGATCGTGCGGTGGCCGTTCCTACCAAGACAGGTTCCGCATGATCGAGCGTATTCTTCCCGGGTCCGCAGTCGGCGTCGAAACGTTCGGCGATCTGCCCGAGGCGTTACTGCATCCGCTGGAAGCCCTGGTCGTACGACAGGCGACCACCGCCCGGCGAAGCGAGTTCTCCACCGGGCGGTGGTGTGCGAAACAGGCGCTGGTCAAACTGCGTGTACCCGAGGCGCCGTTGCTGCCAGGACGCCACCATGCGCCCTGCTGGCCGACGGGTGTGGTCGGGAGCATCACGCACTGCGCCGGATACCGGGCGGCCGCCGTGGCACGCAGTTCGGACGTGCGCATGCTCGGCGTCGACGCGGAGCCCCATGCGCCCCTTCCCGCCGGGGTGTTGGAGAGCATCGCGCTTCCCGAGGAACAGGCGATGGTGTGCGAGCTGGATTCCGTCGCACCGGGTGTCCACTGGGACCGGCTGCTCTTCAGCCTCAAGGAGACCGTATACAAGGCGTGGTACCCGGCGACGTCCCGTCGGCTGGAGTTCGAGGACGCGCGCATTTCGATCAACGCACCGACCTCGACGTATTCCGCAAGGGTCCTCGTGCCCTCGCCGTTGCGGCAGGCCGGGCGGCCGCTCGACCGACTGAACGGCCGCTGGCTGGTCAGTGACGGTCTCCTGGTGGCCGCGCTCGCGGTTCCTGCGGAGTATGCAGGCAGGGCTGCCGGGACGTGCGGCACCGGCTGCTCCCGGCACACCCCGGCGGCGACTACTTGACGAAGTCCTCCACCACCTTGGGCGGCCACACGCCCACCTTCAGTACACCCATGGAGTAGGCGCGCGACACCAGCGCCGCCCTGTTGGGCACCCGCAGCTTTCGGAACAGACAGGTCACGTGGTACTCGACGCCCTGGCGGCTGAGGAACAGGCGCGCGGCGAGCGGCACAGTGGAGACGCCCGCCGCTATTCCTTCAAGGATCCGGGCGTCGACCTCGCTGAGTATCTTCTTCCGGCTGGGCATGACGTCGGTGTCCACGGGTTCGCCGTCCGAGGTCATCATCACCCAGATCGCCGACACGTCCGGCGTGCTGCTGCGCACGGCACAGGCCGAGAGCGAGGCCGTGAAGGCCTGTCCGTCGTGCCCGACCGCGAGCATCTCGCTGTTGAAGCGGTCACGTCTGCCCTCGGTGAGCCCGGCGAACTTGCGCAGCAACGGCTGCTGCGCGCTGGGATGCACCAGGTCGGCGAACGGCCGGCCGCAGGGCTGCGCCGAGTCACCGCCGAACCGTCTGAAGAACTCCTGATTCGCCTGCTGCACCGTCAGACTCCGGTCGAGGCAGACCATGGTGAGACCCGGCCGGTCGAGCAGCGGTCCCCCTAGCGCCAGGCCCGTCCGGTCGGCGGGCTGGTCCTGCGCCACAGTCTGCGCCACATCTGTCGGCGCGAGTACGGAAATCGCCATGGAATATCTCTGTCCTTTCATGGCGTGAGATTTTGCGGAACGACTGGGTGAACTCCCCCTGATTTCATGCGGTCTCGAAATCGAGGAGGCCCGGAAGAGCTGAACTCTGTTGTGAACATTAAGTAGTTGACTTCGTGGCAGTCAACGCTCAACAACCTTCGTGGATCAACACTGTGGTCATCGGGTTCGATGGTTCGGTCCGGCCTGCGCACTTCGGTGGTTCGGTACGGTGCGGTCCCACTCCGCCACTGTTCAGAGGGCCGGGGAGATGACGCAAGCGCACCGAGGGCCGAAGGGGCGGTGCACCGAATCGAGTTTTGCGGAGACCGCACCGTTCCCCCGGTACCGAAGTGAGACCGCTCGGCTCAGGTGCGGGTGGAAATGGTCCCGGTGCCCGCCATGAGCGCCAGCAGTTGCCGACGCCCCGAAATCCCGAGTTTTCTATAGGAATTCGTCAGGTGTTTTTCCACCACCCGGCATCCGACGCCCAGTTCCGTGGCAATCGCCTGGTTCGTGAAACCACTGCCGGCCAATGCCGCCACCCTCGACTCGGTCGGTGTGAGCGACGGTTCGGGTTGTGGGTCGGCCGGGTCAGGCGTGCCGGACCGGTCCCGCTCGGTCTTCCAGGTCACCCCGCAGGCCATGGCCAGGGCCGCCGACTCGCACTGGAGGTCGCGCGCCTCGGCTCCCACGCGCAGCGCTCGGGACAACGCCCGCAGAGCTCTTGCCAGTTCCAGCTCGTTGGCCGATCCTCGCAGCACACGCACGGCGTCGCGCAGCAGGGCCGTACCCTCGCTGTCGCCCCGAAGGCTGCCGCGAAGCTGCTGCGCGCGGCCGATCGCGACCGGGGCGCCCAGAATCCGGGCCTGAGCGTATTCCTCCTCGGCGAGCGCGCGGGCGGACTCCAGATCGCCGCTGCGCTGCATGAGCCGGATCGCCCGGGGCCGCCACGGGAACAGCACGGGGTTTCGCCAGCCGACGGCCTCCAGCCGGCGGCCACAGGCGAGGACGGTGGCGAGCGAGCGGTCCAACTCTCCTCGGCGGAACATCATCTGAGCCTCTGTTAGGCGCAGCATGGTGGTGGAGAGCAGATCTTCCGTTGCCCGCCCTCTGCCGGCCCCGGCCCTCACCCGCTCCCCGAGGGCTGTGTCCCCGGTCTCCAGGGCGACCGCGGCCAGCACCGCGACGGCGCTCGCGGCACTGTCGCCGTGCTGAGCGTTCGCGGCTTTTCCGAAGGTCTGCTCCGCGTGCTCACGGGCGTGTGCCATCCGGCCCCGGGCCAGGAAGACCGTGGCCAGTTCGATCTGGGCCAGCGGGTCCCTCGCTTCGCCGGCTTCGCGCTGGTGCCGCTCGCGGGCCGCGAGCCAGTCGGCCAGTGCGTCCACCTGGTCGGCACCGGTGAACACCGCGGTCAGCAAGGGCAGTACGTGCGCGGACCCGGGACCGGTGGCCGGGACCCGTTCCAGGATGCGGGTGGCCTGCCGGGCGGCCTCGTGCGCGGGCAGCCGACCGCTGAGGGTGGCCGCGTACAGGAGTGCGGCGAGCGATTCACGCTCGGCGCCGGAGGCGACGGCCGGCTCCTCGCGCCGCTCGCGCAGTCGCCGTACCGCCCCCGCAAGTTCGGCGGGATCCTGCCGGGCGCTGTAGCGCAGCCGGGCCTCCAGCCGCAGGGCCAGCTCGCGTGCCGAGTCGTTCAGCCGGGCCGGGGGGCCGAGATCGGCGGCGGTCTGCCGGAGGATCTCCACGCCGGAGGGGCTCACCGCGCAGAGGAGGCCGGGCGAGATGCGCAGCGCGGCCGCGGCGCGGTCGTACGGCGAGTCGAGCAGGGCCACCGCCTGGGCGATGTGGCGTTCACAGGCGGCGCTGTCGTAGGCGTTCTCCGCCGTCGCCAGGTCGATCAGCAGGCGTGCGCGCTCCGCGCCCTGCTCGGGGCTGTCGAGCAGGGCACGCCGCAGGAAACGCGCGGCCTCCTGCGGGGCGCCGCGTCGAAGCGCCGCGTCCGCCGCGGTGCGCAGGACGGCGGCGGACCAGTCGTCACCCGGTGTCGCGGCCGCCATGAGCTGAGCGGCGACCTCTTCGGCGGGGTGTCCCGTCTCGTGCAGCAGCGCTGCCGCCCGAGCGTGCCAACTACCGCGTTCTGCAATGGACATGAAGGCTTCGGCCGCTTCTCCCACCACCGGGTGGATGAACTGCGCCACGCCTTCGGCCACGAGCAGGCCGAGCCGGTGCAGGACGCCCAGGGCGTCGAACTCGCCGATCTCGTCGAGTCCGGCCAGTCGCCCGGCGAGCCCGCACGACGACTCCCCACCCAGGATCGCCATCGCGGCGGACAGGTCGCGGACCGGCGGATCCTGGGCGCGCAGGCAGTCGGCGAGCCGTTCACGCAGAGGCGCGGGCCGCAGCGCCGTGACGGCCCCGGCGTGCGGGGCGGTGGGCCGCACCCCGGCGGCGTCGAGGGCCGGCAGCAGGGCGCGCAGGAACGCCGGGTTGCCACCGGACGCCCGGTGGCAAGCCCGTACGAACTCCTCGTCGCCGCTCTCGCCGAGCTGTTCGCGCACCAGTTGTCCGGTGGCCGCGTGCGACAGCGACGCCAGTCGCGTCACCTGCGTGGCCGCATCGGTCACCGCGCACACCTGCGGGTGGCGGGCGCGCGGGTCACCGTCTCGCAGGGTGCACACAAGCACCGCCCGCACGCCGTGCGGGCGGCCCGCGAGAGCGGACAGGAGTTCCAGCGACCGGGTGTCGGCCCATTGGACGTCGTCGACGAGGATCAGCAGGGGCCGCTCACGGCCGAGCCTGGTCAGCAGCGCGCACAGGTCCGTCAGGATCGCCTCGCGGAGCGCCGACGGGTCGTCCATGCGGGCGGGCAGCAGGTCTTCCGGCCGCGGTTCGCCACCGGTCGGCAGCGGGGTCCCCGCACCGGCCGCCAGGAGAGGGGCGGTCAGGGGGGAGGCCACCTCTCCGGCTGAACCGCCGGGGGCGTCCAGTACGCCGGACTCGTCCGGGGCATTGGTCCCGTCCGAGGAGTTGAGGGCCAGGCTGTCGAAGAGCTGGTGCAGCACGCCGAAGGCGAAGTCCTGTTCCATGACTGCCGCGGTGGCGCGCATGACGCGCACGTTCTGGACGTCGAGGCTCCGGGTGAGTTCCCGCAGCCAGCTGGATTTGCCGATGCCGAGGGGCCCGGTGCACAGCAGGAGCGAAGGCCTCCCGACGGCCGCCGCGTGCAGGGCGTCCTGCACCCACGCCGTCTCGGATGTACGTTCGAGAAGCATGGGCTCAGCGTCCTTCCATGTCGCGTACGAGCGCGTGGAGTTCTTCCCTGCCCGCGATCCGCAGGGTGCGGTAGACCCGGCTCAGCCGGAGCTCCACGGCACGCCGCGACAGGGAGAGCATTCCGGCGATCCGGGTGTTGCTGTGCCCGTGGGCGGCAAGCGTCGCCGTCCGGGCATCCGGTGGTGAAAGCTCGGCCCAGCCGACGGGCCGGGAGACGCCCGGCCCCTGTAGGGGCGCGAGTTCCGCGCCGAGAGCCCGGGCGCTCCTGGCCATCGGGCCTCGTGGGTAGGTGGCGGTGAGCGCCCTGAGTTCGGCCACGGCGGCGGCAGCGGCGTGCCGGTTCGTCCCCGCCCTGAGTTCCGCCGCGGCGAGATCGGCCAGCGCGCGTTGGTAGGCGGGGCCTGCCGGGCCGCGGCCGAGCAGGCCGGCCGCGTGCCGGGCACGAGCGGGACCGTCCTGGGCGGCCGTCGGCCCGGTGTTGAGCTCCGCCCATCCGACCGCTCCGGGCTCGCCCCACCCGCGTGCCAGCCGCAGTTCCTCCGCGGCCAGCCGGTGCGCCTCGGTTTCCCGTCCCGACGCGCGCAGGAGCCTCGCCGCGGTCGAACGCCAGGGGAGCAGCGCGGGATTGACGTGGTTGCGGTGCAGAAGCAGACGACCGCATTCACGCAACAGGTGCACGGCTTCGGTGCGGTCCTCGGCGGCGGCCACCATGGCCCGGGCGAAGAGCAGGTGCGGCCAGTGCGTGCTGTGGCGGACGGCTTCCCCGGCCGGCTCTGCGGCGAGTGTTCCGGCTGGTGCGGTGTCCCCGCGTTCCAGGTCGACGAGGATGCGCACGGCTCGCAGCTGTACGGTCACGGCGGCGGTCGTACTGGGCTGCGGCATCGCGCGCTCGGCGGCGCCGATGTCCTGCTCGGCAGCGGCGAGCAGGCCCCGGCGCAGGTTGAGCTCCGCCCGCGCGGCAAGGACCCGGGGGGCGGCGATCCGACGTCCGTCGGCCCGGACGCCGGTGAGCAGCGCGCTCAGTGCGGCGTCGGCCTCCTCGTAGTCACCGGTCAGGCACAGCGCCTCGCACGCCGCGAGGCGGGGCAGTACCAGGGTGTCGCGCACCGGCCGGGCCGTCGCGGCACGGGCGAGGTCCCGTGCCGTGGCGAGGCCCTCTCCGGCCAGGGCGAGCTGCCAGGCCCGGGGTCCGGCCTGAACGTCGCAGGACGGGCGGGCCGGCAGCGGCGGCATCCGGGGAACCACTCGTTCGGCACGTTCCCGGTCGGCCGGGTCGGCCGCCCAGAAGAGGGCGACGAGGGCCTGCTCCTCCTCAGGAGTCGCGGCGGCCGGAAGGGCCTCGGCCGCGGCCCGGCACATCCCGTCGGCGTCCCCCGCCGCGAGCCCGAGGTCCACCGCACGCAGCCGAACGGCGGAGCGGGCCCTCGCCCGGGTACGGGTGAGCGCGCCGATCCGGCGGATGCCCGCCTGCGGCACGGTGAGGAGTTCGGCGGCGGCCAGGTCGAGCATCGTCCGGGCGCGCATCTCCTCGTCGAGCGGTTCACGCAGGGCGCGGGCCAGGAGGGCCGCCGCGCGGACGTGGTCGCCCGCGCTCTGGGCCGCCACGCTGCCGCGGTGCAGCACGGGTGCCGCCCAGGGGGCGTCGAAGGGGCGTGAGTGCAGCAGGAGTCCGCCGACTTCCTGGTCGGTGGCGCCCGCGCGGCGGGCGAGACGGGCGGCGGCGGCGTGCAGGACCGCCCGTTCCGACGCCTCCATTCCCGCCAGGACTCGCAGGCCGGCCTCGACGCCGATACGAGGGACCGCCCCGGACGTACGGAGGAGGCCGGTGGCGTCCAGGACGGTGCGCAGCCGGGCTTCGGCGAGATGCCCGAGTCCCGCGAGCGCGCAGACGGCCGGGAAGTCGAGGACCCCGTCGGTGACGGCGAGGACGCGCAGCGCCGCGACCGTCTCGGACGGCAGTCCGCGCAGCACCCGGCCGATGTGGTCGTCCAGCACCGCCCGGCCGACGGCTTCGAGTTCGGCGGTGCGCCGGGCGACCGGGAGGTGCCCTCGCCGGGCGAACTGCCGCAGGGCCGTGAGGAGCACGGCCGGGATCGCCGCTGACGTACGCAGCGCGGCGGCGGTGAACTCCGGTTCGCCCTCGGCCCCGCAGACGGCGCGTACAGTGCGTGCGGCATCCCGCAGGGTCAGCGGCTCCAGCACGAGTTCGTGGGCGCCGTCGGGGTCGGGGAAACCGGGGGCCAGGCAGCGCCAGCCGGTGCCGGGTAAGGCGGTGTCGCTGCCACTGGCCAGCACGCCCACCGGGGCGTTGGCGGCGCGTCGTAACAGGGCCAGCAGCCACCGCAGGGAATCGGCGTCGGCCCATTGGGCATCCTCCAGAACCAGCAGGAGGGGGTGCCGGCGGGCGGCGCGCAGTACCGGAGCCGGTCCGGCGTGGACGGACACGCCGAGACCGGTGAGCAGTTGGGAGACCACCCCGTGGCGCGTCCCGGACTCGGAGTGCACCGCCCTGGCGCTGAGCACCCGCAGGCCCCGTGAAGGGGCGAGCCGCGCGGACCAGCGGGCCAGGGCGTCCTGACCGTGGCCGGGAGGTCCGGTGAGGGTGACAACGCAGGAGTGTCCTGCGGCGAGACCGTCGAGCAGGAGACCCAGGGTGTGCTGCTCACGGCCGTGGTGGGGCAACGGGCCGTCGGCGCTCCATGGTGTGGGATCCGGCGGAGCGGGGCGGCGGGGGTCCGGGAAGGCCGTGGGTGGCATGAGGGTGACCGGGTTCCGGGATCGGCGGTGCGTGGACGGTGCGGTCGGCGCGGACAGTTGTTGGCGCGGGGGCTGTGCGCAGGGACGCGGGTGGGTCGGGTGCCGGGATCAGCCGCCGCACACGGGAGCGCGGGCGCCCGAGGTGCGGAGGGTGGTGGCCAGAGCGGCCCGGCGCTGAACACCCAACTTGCGGTATGCACTGGTGAGATGGGTCTCGACCGTGCGCAGCGTGACGCACAGCGACTCGGCGACTTCCCGGTTGCTGGCACCGTCCAGGACGAGCCCGACGACCCTGCGTTCGGCTCCGGTGAGCAGGTCCTCGCGCGACCCGGTGAGCTCAGGCATGCGCCCGCCCGCGGCGATGAGCAGGCGGCGCGCGCCGAGGGCGAGGGGCACCGCCCCGCAGCTGTGGGCGAGGTCGGCGGCGGAACGCAGGTGCGGGCGTGCCTTCACCCGGTCTCCCTGGTCCAGCAGACGGCGGCCGAGAGCGAACCCGGCCCGGGCGTGGGCGGTACGGGCGGGCGAGGCGGCCAGTGCGTCGACGGCCTCCCCCAGCAGTCCGAGTCCGGCCCTGCCCGGGGTGATGACTCCGCGGGCGAGGGCGGCTGTGCCCAGGGCGTACGCGGTGCTCCAGCGCCGGGCGAGTTCGGCGCCGAACTCGGCGTGGGCGTGGGCGTCCTGCGGGCGGTTCATGGCGGCGAGCAGCAAGCACGCCTCGGCCCACCAAGGGGCGAACACCGGGTTGGCGAGGCCGGTTTCCCGCTGTGCCCGGCCGCAGGCGAGCAGGAGGCGCAGCGCTCCTTCCCGGTCGCCGAGGGCGCGGCGGACCCGGGCGCGGGCCATCAGGCGCAGGTGCTGCTCCACGACGGGCCCGGCCGACGCCTGCGGGTCGGTTTCCGTCAGGAGGTCTTCCGCACCGGCCGCCTCACCGCTGTCGATGAGGGCCGCCGCGAGCACCAGTCGGGGCAGCACCAGGCGCTGCGACGCCTCATCGGCCGCGGCCAGGGCCGCGCGGGCATCGGCGATCGCCTCGGGGATCGCCCCGGTGGCGTGCAGCACGAGGCCTCGGGCCGACAGTGCGAACGCGCCGGCCCAGCCCGCGTCCGGCCCGCCGGGCCCGGCCACCGCCCGGTTGAGGACGGTGAGTGCTTCGGCGCTCTCGTCGGCGAGGGCGAGCACCGTGCAGGCGGTGAGCACCGGCCAGGAGGCCCGGGGGCCGGGGGCGTCCACCGCCCGGCGGGCGTGGGTGGTCGCGGTGTCACGTGCGTTGTCGAAGAGCGCGGCGGTCAGGGCGCTGACGGCTTCCGTGTCCGCCTCCCCGCCGGCCGGACGGGGCCCGGGCGCGCGTTCTTCGCCGCCCGGCCCCGCGGTGGTTCTTCGTGCGGACGAACCTGCCAGGAGCAGAGCGGACTCCAGAGCCAGGGCCCGCTCCCGGAGGCCGGCTTCGGAGCGGAGTTCGGCCAGGACCCGTACGGGGCCGTGGCCGGGGGCGACGCTCTGCCCCGCGGCCAGGCAGACGGTGGTGTACCGCAGGGCCGCGTCGGCCCGCGTCCGGAGGTCGGGTGCCCGGTCGAGGGTGTCGCGCAGCAGTGCGAGGGCGGCGTCAGGGTCACTGTGGGCGACCAGGCCCGCCAACCTGAGCCGCAGGGCGTGGTCCTCGGGCCTGGCGTCGAGCACGCGGCGCAGGTAGCGCGCGGCATCGAGGGGGGCACCGCGGTCCTCGGCGGTGGCGGCGGCGTCCGCCAGCAGTGAGGTCATCCACGGGCGCGGGGCCCCGGGGATCGCCAGCAGGTGGCCTGCGACTTCCTCCGCCGGGCGGCCCGCGTCGCTGAGCAGCAGGGCCGCCCGGGCGCGGAGCCGGGCGCGCGCGGCGGCTCCCAGTGGTTCCAGCACCGCTGCGCGTACACCGCCGCCGGTGAAGGCGGTGCCACCGGGCGCGAGAACCTCCGCGCGGCAGAGCACGGATATCGCGTCCTCGACCTGGACGGCGGACACGCCGGCCAACGAAGCGACGTGGTCGGGCAGGTCGTGGCCGAGGATCGCCAGGGCCGTGGCGACGGACTCCACCCAGCCGGCTTCCCTCTTGAAGAGGGACTTGACCGAGCTCGCGATCAGGCGACCGCCCAATTCGGCCACGTCCCGGGCGCCGTCGCGGTCGGGCCGTACCCCAGCGCTGCGCAGTTCCGCCATGAGCCGGACCGCGTTGCCGGGGTTGCCGCCGCAGACGTCGGCGAGCCGGGCCGCGAAGGACGGCACGACCGGACAGCCGTAGGTACGAAGGGCCAGCTCACCCACCGCGGCGGGACTCAGCGGTCCCAGGGGCACAGTGGTGCACGAGGGGTGGGCGGCGAACCTCGCCCACGGGGCGTTGTCGGCGGTCGGGGCCTCGGTGCTGCGGGCCAGGATCAGCAGCAGGCGCAGCCCGTCCGCCCTGCGCAACAGGAAGTCGAGCCAGCGCAGGGTGTACGCGTCGCAGAGGTGGGCGTCGTCCAGTACGAGAACGAGGGGGTGACGCTCCGCGAGGTGGACGGTGAGGCTGAACAGCCCCTGGAGCACCGGGTAGTCGGCGTCATGGGCGAAGGGCGGGCGGTCCGTCCCGGGCATCAGCGCGGGCAGCGCCCGGCGGGCGCTCCCCCGCAGCAACGGGTGCCCGGGGGCGCTCTCACCCACCAGGCCGAGCGGCCTCAGCAGGGCGCGGACGCCTTCGTACGGGACGGTGGCGGTGTCCTCCGCGCACGTTCCGCGAAGCGCCGTCATGCCCCGTGGTCCGCGGGGGGTTCCGTCACTGTGGCCGTCGAGGAACGCGTCGAGGAGGCTGCTCTTCCCGATACCGGGCGGCCCGGTGAGGACCACTATTCCGGAGTGACCCGCGCGAGCCGTCGCGGCCCGTGCCGAGAGCGCGCCGATTTCCGCGTCGCGGCCGAATACGGCTCCACTCAAGCCTGCCGGGCTCGATTGGTCAGACAAAGACGCCCCCTACATGGAACGGAAAGGGTCGAACCCCCATCAGACCCAATTTCCGCAGGAATCAAAACGATCATCCTGTGGCAGCGTACCGGAGTCAACCGGACCGATCTGCTCGGAATCCAGCCAAGAACAAGAAAGCTAACGCCGCCTTGACGGAACCAAACGACCCGTCGAACAACCCCCTGCGCCCCCGCCCCGGCACCCGGCCGCCCCTCCCGGACCCACCGAGTCTAAGGAATTCCCGGTACGGCCCGTGAGACCAAGTAGGGGTGCAGCCAACCCCACCGGACGACGCCCCCAGGAGCGCGATGAGCCTCGCCCAGAACACCGCGCAGCGCCCCGTCCTCTTCGTCAGCCTGCCGGAGAGCGGACTGGTGAACCCGCTGCTGGTGCTTGCGGCCGAGCTCGCGCGGCGGGGCGTGCCCGATCTCCGGTTCGCCACCGACGAGCCCCGGCGGGCCGATGTGGAGCGCCTGACGGCGGGCTCGGGCGTCGAGTTCGCGTCGCTGGGCGAGGTCTTCTCCGAGCTGTCGGCGGTCAGCTGGCCGGACGAGGTGTACCGCGAGGTGACCCAGGCGTCGCGCTTCAAGGCGCACCGCGCGGTGGTCCGCCAGTCCTACCGCCCCGACCTCCAGGCCGAGAAATTCAAGCGCCTGAATTCTCTGGTGGAAAAGGCCAAACCGGCCCTCATGGTGATCGACTGCGTCGCCTCCTTCGGTGTCGACGTGGCACTTACCCACGGCATTCCCTTCGTGCTCAGCGTCCCCTTCCTGCCGACCAACGTCCTCACCTCTCTCAACCCGTTCGGGCCGTCCGGGACTCCCCGTGACTTCCCCGTTCCGCATTCCGGTCTTCCCTATCCGATGAATTTTTCCCAGCGCGTGCGCAATGAGCTTTTCAAATACCGCACCCTCGGCATGTTCTTCCACCCGACCATGGGGAAAGTGCTGTCCGAGGACGCGCGCCTGCGCAAGGAGTTCGGCCTGCCCAGGCCCAGTCCGATGACCCGGGTCGAGCGGGCGGAGCTGATCCTGTGCAATTCCGTCGCCGAGCTGGACTACCCGTTCACCGTGCCGGACCGGATGGAACTGGTCGGGGCCATGGTGCCGCCGCTGCCGGAAGCACCGCCCGGCCAGGACGCCGACGGGCTCGCCAACTGGCTCGACGCCCAGTCCTCGGTGGTCTACATGGGCTTCGGGACCATCACACGGCTCACCCGGGAGCACGTGGCCTCGCTGGTCGAGGTGGCCCGCCGCCTCCAGGACCGCCATCAGGTGCTGTGGCGGCTGCCCGCCGAGCAGCAGCACCTGCTGCCGGCCGCCGGCACCCTGCCCGCCAACCTGCGGATCGAGAGCTGGCTGCCCTCCCAGCTCGACGTGCTCGCGCACCCGAACGTCCGGGTGTTCTTCACCCACGGCGGCGGCAACGGCTTCAACGAAGGCATGTACTTCGGCAAGCCGATGGTGATCCGCCCGCTCTGGGTCGACTGCTACGACCAGGCGGTGCGCGGCCAGGACCTCGGGCTGAGCCTGACCCTCGACCGGCCGCGGGACGTCGACCCGGACGACATCGTCGACAAGCTGACCCGGGTCCTCGGCGAACCGGGATTCCGCGAACGCGCCGAACGGATCGGCGAACTCCAGCACGCGGCCGGCGGACGCGAGCGCGCGGCCGACCTCCTCCTCAAGCTGCCCGCCCTGTCGTGAACAGCCCCCTTGCCCTGCCCACTCCGACCGAGGACGACATGTCCATCAAGTACCCCGTTTCCCGGCCCAGTCTCAAGGGTCAGGAACTCGCCTACGTCACTGAAACGATCACTGACGGCTGGATATCCTCCCAAGGGCCTTATGTCCGGCGCTTCGAGGAGGCATTCGCCTCGTACAACCAAATCGCGCACGGCGTCGCCTGTTCCTCCGGAACCACGGCCCTGACCCTGGCACTGCGCGCGCTCGGCATCGGCCCCGGCGATGAAGTGATCGTTCCTGAATTCACCATGGTGGCCTCGGCCTGGGCCGTGAGCCACACCGGCGCGACCCCGGTGTTCGTCGATTGCGCCGACGATCTCAACATCGACCCGTCGAAAATCGAGGAGAAGATCACTTCCCGTACCAAGGCAGTCATGCCCGTTCATGTCTACGGCCGCCGCTGCGCCATGGACGCGATCATGAATATCGCCCACGACTACAACCTGCGCGTGGTCGAGGATTCCGCCGAGGCGCACGGCGTGCCCCCGGTCGGCGACGTCGCCTGCTACTCGCTCTTCGCAAACAAGATCATTACCTCGGGCGAGGGCGGCATCTGCCTCACCAACGATTCCCGGCTGGCCGAACAGATGGCCCACCTGCGCGCGATGGCGTTCACCGAGGACCACAGCTTCCTGCACAAGAAGCTGGCCTACAACTTCCGCATGACCGCCATGCAGGGCGCCGTGGCACTCGCCCAGGTGGAACAGCTCGACGACTTCCTCGCCCTGCGCCGTGAGATCGAACGCCGTTACGACGAGGGCCTCAAGGGCATTCCCGGCATCACCGTGATGCCTCCGCGTGACGTCCTGTGGATGTACGACCTACGGGCCGAACGCCGGGACGAACTGCGCTCCTTCCTCACCGCCGAGGGCATCGAGACCAGGGTCTTCTTCAAGCCGATGAGCCGTCAGCCCGGGTACCACGACCCCGTCTGGCCGTACCTGAACGCCAGCCGGTTCAGCGAAGACGGGCTCTACCTGCCCACGTACACCGAACTGACCGCCGCGGACCAGGAATACGTGACCGGGAAGATCCGCGCCTTCTACGACGCGGCCTGAACCCGCGCACCTCTACGACGGAGAACGAGGGCCATGACCGGCACCGAACCGAAGACCGTACCCTTCCCGCTGCGCGTCCCGGGCGAACCCTTCCCCCCGCCCCGCTACGAGGAGTACCGCCGCCGCGAGGGGCTGGTGCCGACCCAGTTGCCCAACGGCAACCGGGTCTGGCTGGTGACCCGGCACACGGAGGTACGCGCCGTGCTGACCAGCAAGAAAATCAGCGCGAACCCCGACCGCGAGGGCTTCCCGCACATCAGCGACACCATGGGCGTGCCCCGCCAGGAGCAGATTCCCGGCTGGTTCGTCGGACTCGACTCACCCGAGCACGACCGGTTCCGCAAGGCTCTGATCCCGGAGTTCACCGTGCGCCGGGTGCGCGCGATGCGGCCGGCGATCGAGCGGACCGTGGACGAGCTGATCGACACGATGCTGGCCGCCGGCAACTCGGCGGACCTGGTCGCGGACTTCGCCCTGCCGGTGCCCTCCCTGGTGATCTCCACCCTGCTCGGCATCCCGCCCGTGGACCGGGACTTCTTCGAGTCGCGCACCCGCACCCTGGTCTCCATCCGCACCTCCACCGAGCAGCAGCGCGACACCGCCGCCAAGGAACTGCTGCGCTACATCAACCGGCTCGTCGGCATCAAGGCGCAGTGGCCGGGCGACGACCTGATCACCAGGCTCCTGGCCACCGGCAGCATCAGCGTCCAGGAGATGACCGGGGTGCTGATGCTGCTGCTCATCGCCGGCCACGAGACGACCGCGAACAACATCGCCCTCGGAGTGGTGACCCTGCTCCTCAATCCGCAGTGGGTCGGGGACCAGCGGGCCGTGGAGGAGACGCTGCGCTTCCATTCGGTCGCCGACCTGGTCTCCCTGCGCGTCGCGGTCGAGGACGTCGAGATCGGCGGCCACCTGATCAGGGCGGGCGAGGGGGTCATCCCGCTGGCCGCGGCCGCCAATCACGACGAGTCCGCGTTCGCCTGTCCGCACGCCTTCGACCCCGCCCGCACCGAGCGCCATCACGTGGCCTTCGGTTACGGCGTGCACCAGTGCCTCGGCCAGAACCTCGTCCGGACCGAGATGGAGATCGTCTACCGACGGCTGTTCGAGCGGATTCCGACCCTCGAACTCGCGGTACCGGTGGAGGAACTCCCCCTCAAGTACGACGGCGTGCTGTACGGGCTGCACGAACTTCCCGTCCGCTGGTAGCCGTTGCCCGCCTCCTGCCCTCCCGAAAGAGAACCGATGCGTATCACCGTGGACTCCGACCGCTGCGTCGGCGCCGGACAGTGCGTGCTGTCCGCCCCCGACGTGTTCGACCAGGACGAGGACGGGCTGGTGGTCGTCCTGGACCCCCGTCCGGCCCCGGGGGAACACGACGTCGTGCAGCAGGCGGGCGACCTGTGTCCCGCCCACGCCATCACCGTCAACGAGGACTGACCTTGACGGGCGGCCCCGCGACCGCCCGGACCCGTACCGCCGTTTCCCAGAAAGGACCGCATCTTGAACAGCACGGACCACTCCTCGGCCCTGTGGCTGCGCCGCTTCCACCCGGCCGCGGAGCGTCCCGTCCGGCTGGTCTGCTTCCCGCACGCCGGCGGGTCTGCCAGCTTCTTCCACCCGGTGTCGGTGCGGTTCTCCCCGGCCGTCGACGTCATCGCACTGCAGTACCCCGGCCGTCAGGACCGTCGACACGAACCCTGCGCGCCGGACCTCGCCACCCTCGCCGACCGCATCGTCGACGAGCTGCTGTCCCAGGACGAGAAGCCCACCGTGTTCTTCGGACACAGCATGGGCGCGGTGCTCGCCTTCGAGACGGCCTGGCGGCTGGAGCACAAGGGCGCCCACGCACCGAAGTCGGTGATCGCCTCCGGTCGCCGCGGTCCTTCCACCGTGCGCACCGAGACCGTGCACCGCCGCGACGACAACGGCATCATCGAAGAACTGAGACTCCTCAACGGCACCAACCCCGATCTCCTCGGCGACGAGGAGATCCTGCGGATGGCACTGCCCGCCATCCGCGGGGACTACGAGGCCATCGAGAAGTACGAGTGCCCGCCCGACCGCACGCTCCGCTGCCCAATCACGGTGCTCACCGGCGACGCCGACCCGCGCACCTCGTCCGACGAGGCCCTGGCCTGGCAGAGGCACACCGAAGGCGCCTTCCGGATGGAGGTGTACCCCGGCGGTCACTTCTTCCTCACCGACCACATCAGGTCCGTGGGTGACGAGATGGCACGCGAACTCGGGATCCTGTGATGCGCACCCTCCTCGTCGACAACTACGACTCCTTCACCTACAACCTGTTCCACTACCTCGCCGAGGTCAACGGCCGGGAACCCGAGGTGATCCGCAACGACGACCCCGCCTGGCGGGCGGGGCTCCTCGACGAGTTCGACAACGTGGTGCTGTCTCCGGGGCCCGGCACCCCGCACCGCCCGGCCGACTTCGGTCTGTGCGCGCGCATCGCCGAGGAGGGCCGGCTCCCGGTGCTGGGCGTGTGCCTCGGTCACCAGGGCATGGCGCTCGCGCACGGCGGCGAGGTCGGCCGTGCACCGGAACCGCGCCACGGGCGGACCTCGTGGGTGCGGCACTACGGCACCGGGCTGTTCGAGGGCATCCCCGATCCGCTGGAGGTGGTCCGCTACCACTCGCTGGCCGTCACCTCGCTGCCGCCCGCCCTGGAGGCAATAGCCCACAGCCCCGACGACGGGGTCGTCATGGCGCTGCGCCACCGCAGCCTGCCGCTGTGGGGCGTGCAGTTCCACCCCGAGTCGATCGGCACGGCCGGCGGACACCACCTGCTGGCCAACTTCCGCGACCTGACGTCCGCGCACGGCAGGCGCAGACGGAGCCCGGCGCGCGCACCGCAGCCGGCACCCGAAGCCCCGCCCCCGGCTGCTCCGGTCCGCAGGCTGCGGGTCCTGGCCGAACAACTCGCCACCCGCTGGGACGCCGAACCGGTCTTCGACCGCCTCTTCCGCACCGGTGACCACCCCTTCTGGCTGGACAGCAGCCGCACGGACCCCTCCCTCGGCCAGATCTCCGTCATGGGCGACGCCTCCGGGCCGCTGGCCCGCACCGTCACCGCCGACGTGTCCGAAGGCACCGTCACCGTCACCGCGAACGGGCAGGCGCACAGCGTGCGGAGCCCGTTCTTCGACTGGCTGGAGCGGGATCTGGGCGGGCTGCACACCGAGGTCCCGGAACTGCCCTTCGAGTTCGCCCTGGGCTGGGTGGGCTGCCTGGGTTACGAACTCAAGTCGGAGTGCGGCGGCGAGGCGGCCCACCACTCCCCCGACCCGGACGCCGTGATGGTCTTCGCGGACCGGGCCGTCGTACTCGACCACCGCACGGACACCACGTACGTCCTCGCGCTCACCGAGGACGGTGCGCAGGACGACGCCCGCGCCTGGCTGCGCAGCACCACGGCCGAGCTGGCACGGCTCGCCGGGCGGACACCCGCCCCCTGCCCGCCGCCGGTGGGGCTCACCGAAGCGGATCTGCGCCCGCGCCACGACCGCGACGCCTACCTCAAACTCATCGACGTCTGCCACGAGGAGATACGCGCCGGCGAGACGTACGAGGTGTGCCTGACCAACATGATCGAGGCGGACACCGGCCTCGACCCCTGGCAGGCCTACCGCCACCTGCGCCGGGCGAGCCCGGCCCCGTTCGCCGCCTTCCTCTGCTTCGGCCCGCTGGCAGTGCTGAGCACCTCGCCCGAACGGTTCCTGCGCATCGACCGGCAGGGCGCGATGGAGTCCAAGCCCATCAAGGGCACCCGGCCACGGCACGCCGACCCGGCCCAGGACGCCCTGCTCGTCGCCGATCTCGCACAGTGCGAGAAGGACCGCGCCGAGAACCTGATGATCGTCGACCTGGTCCGGCACGACCTCAGCCGGTGCGCCGAGGTCGGCTCGGTCGTCGCCGACCCGGTGTTCCAGGTCGAGTCCTACGCGACCGTGCACCAGCTCGTCAGCACCGTACGGGCGCAACTGCGCACCGGCACGAGTGCGGTGGCAGGCGTACGCGCGGCGTTCCCCGGCGGGTCCATGACGGGTGCGCCGAAGATCCGCACCATGCAGATCATCGACCGGCTCGAAGGCGGCCCCCGAGGCGTCTACTCCGGCGCGATCGGATATTTCTCGCTGACCGGCGCGGCCGACCTGAGCATCGTCATCCGCACCGTGCTGCTGAGCGGCGGCACCCTGCGTTACGGCGTGGGCGGCGCGGTGATCGCCCTGTCCGACGCGGCCGCCGAGTACGAGGAGACGCTGGTCAAGTCGGCGCCGCTGCGCGCCCTGCTGCACGCACCGGGCCCGGCGGCGGACCGGGCCCGGGCCGTCGGAGGGGAACGGGTCGAAGGGGCTCACATCTAGGGCTTTTCCCGGTGGGAGCGGAGTCAGCATGGAGACGCAACATCCCCAGCGGCCGGCTTTCTCGGGAGTAATGGTGTCCGTCCACGTCGATGACTACGCGGTCCGACCGGCCGCCGATCCGAGCGGAGCACTGCGCGGGCTCACCCTGCCGGCCGTGTTCCGCGCCGCCGCCTGGCAGGCCCCGGATGCCGTCGCCCTGAGCGACGGCGACCGGCACCGGACCTGGCGGCAGTGGGCGGCGGACGTCGACGCGCTCGCCCGGGCCCTCCAGGAACTCGGCGTCGACGTCGGCGACGTGGTCGCCGTCCAACTGCCGAACTGCTGGGAGTACCAGACCCTGCACCTCGCCGTCGCGGCGATCGGCGCTGTCATGATGCCCGTCCACCAGGGCCACGGCAGCGCCGACGTGCTGGCGCTGGTGCAACGGGTGGCGCCGGTGGCGGCGGTACTGCCCGCGGACTCCGCGCACACCGCCGACCCGCAGGCCCTGGCCGCTCTGCGGACGGCCGTGCCCTCACTGCGGCCGGTCCTGGTGGCGGGCGCGGGTTCGGCGGGCCTCTTCGGCATCGACGCGCTGCTGGAACGGTGGGCGGGTGCTGTTCCGCGCCGTGTGGACGTACGGCCCCAGATGCCCTTCGTGCTGCTGCCCTCCTCCGGGACCACGTCCGCCAGGCCCAAGATCTGCCTGCACAGTCACGACGGTCTGATGTCCAACACGGCGGCGGTGACGCAGGAGGCGGCCGAGGCCTTCGAGGGCGGGGTGCTCACGGCCTGCCCGCTCACCCACCTCTTCGGCCTCCAGTCCCTGCACGCGGCCCTGTTCGCCCGCTGCCGGCAGGTGTTGCTGCGTGGCTGGGACCCGGACCGGTTCCTCGAACTGGCCCGCGCGGCCCGCCCCGGCGTGGTCTTCGCCGTGCCCACCCAGCTGCACGACGTGGCCGCGCGGATCACCGAGTCCGGCGCACCGGCCGGCTTCAGTCCGCGCGAGGTGCGCACGGCGGGCGCGGCTGTTCCGGCCGCACTGGTCACCCAGGTGCGCGAACTCCTCGGCAGTCCGCTCGTCGTGGTGTGGGGCATGTCCGAACTGGGCACCGGCACCTGCACGTCCGCCGCCGACCCCGCCGACGTGGCCACCCGCAGCGTGGGCCGGCCGACCCTCGGCGCGGCTGTACGCATCGTCGGGGAGGACGGCACCGAGTGCGCTCCCGGTGAGACGGGCGAGCTCCACTACCGCAGCCCCGGCATGTTCCGCGGCTACCACGGAGAGCCCGCACTGACCGCGACCGCGGTCACCGAGGACGGCTGGCTGCGCACCGGGGACCGGGCGAGCGTGGACGGCGACGGCCGGGTCCGCTTCGTGGGCCGCTCCGCCGAGCTGATCAACGTGGGCGGCCGGAAGTTCGACGCGACCGAGATCCAGGGAATCCTCGCGGACCTGCCGGGCCTCGGCCCCGCCGCCGTCGTCGCCAGGCCCGACCGGCGGCTGGGCGAGTACCCGTGCCTGGTGGTCACCGGGCGCGCCGAACGCGCCGTCACCCTGGCGACGGTGACGGCGTTCCTGCGGGAGCGCGGCGTCGCCGACTACAAGATTCCGCTGGAGCTGGTGACGGTCGACGTGCTGCCCCTCACCCCCGCGGGCAAACTGCACCGGCGCTCCCTGGAGGCCCTGCTGGCAGAGCGGGACCCGAGTGCCGGCGCCGGTGGCGCGTCCGTGCCCGCGTCCTACGCCGCGGCCCTGGCCCTGGTCCGTGCCTGCGTCACCGAGGCGCTGGCGCCCACGGAGGAGTCCGCCCCGATCGGTGCGACCACCACATTCCGGGGCCACGGGCTGGACTCCGTACGGAGCATCCGGCTGCGCAACCTGCTCGCCGAGGCGACCGGCCTCCCCCTGCCCGCCTCCCTGGCCTTCGACTTCCCGACTCCCCACGCGATGGCCCGCCACCTACGGGGCGAGCCGGCCTCGGACGCCGCCGGGCCCCCCGCCGCGACGACCGACGATCCCGTCGCCGTCGTGGGCATGGCCTGCCGACTGCCGGGCGGGGTACGCGGCCCCGAGGATCTGTGGGCCCTGCTGGCGGACGGCCGGGACGCGATCGGGCCCTTCCCCGAAGACCGCGGCTGGGACCTCGCCCGGCTCTTCGACGAGGACCCCGAACGCCCCGGCACCTCCTGCACCCGTGAGGGCGGATTCCTGGGCGGGGCGGGCGCGTTCGACGCGGGATTCTTCGGTTTCTCCGACCGGGAGGCACTGGCCGCCGACCCGCAACAGCGACTGCTGCTGGAAACCGCGTGGGAGGCCCTGGAACAGGCGGGCATCGACCCGGCCACCCTGCACGGCTCGCACACCGGGGTCTTCACGGGCGCCATGTACCACGACTACGCGCCGTCAGCGTCCGGCGAGGACCGGCCCGAACTGGAAGGGCTCCTGGCCCTGGGAACCGCCGGGAGCGCCCTGGCCGGCCGGATCTCGTACTCCTTCGGCCTCCAGGGCCCCGCACTGACCGTGGACACCGCCTGCTCGTCCTCGCTGGTGGCGCTCCATCTGGCGTGCCGCTCGCTCCGGTCGGGCGAGTCCTCGCTGGCGCTGGCGGGCGGGGTCGCCGTGATGGCCACCCCGGCCTCGTTCACGGAGTTCTCCCGGCTGCGCGGGCTGGCCCCCGACGGCCGCTGCAAGTCGTTCGCCGACGCCGCCGACGGAGCGGCCTGGTCGGAAGGGGTCGGGCTGCTCGTCCTGGAGCGGCTCTCCGACGCCCGGCGCCACGGGCATCAGGTGCTCGCGCTGGTCCGCGGCTCGGCGATGAACCAGGACGGCGCCTCCAACGGGATCACCGCCCCGCACGGGCCCGCGCAGCGGCGGGTGATCCGGCAGGCTCTGGCCGACGCCGGGCTGAGCGCCACCGACGTGGACGCGGTGGAGGCGCACGGCACCGGGACGACGCTCGGCGACCCGATCGAGGCGCAGGCACTGCTGGGTACGTACGGCGCCGCACGCGAGCCCGAGCGGCCGCTGTGGCTGGGCTCGGTGAAGTCGAACATCGGGCACGCGCAGGCCGCCGCGGGCGTCGCCGGTGTGATCAAGACGGTGCTCGCCCTGCGCAACGGCGTGCTGCCCCGGACCCTGCACGTGGACACCCCGACCACCCATGTCGACTGGTCGCCGGGGACGGTCCGGCTGCTCACCGAGGCACGGCCGTGGCCCCGGGAAGCCGGGCGGACCCGCCGGGCCGCGGTGTCCTCGTTCGGGATCAGCGGCACCAACGCACATGTGATCGTGGAGGAGGCCCCCGGGGACGCGGAGGAATCCGTCGCCGAGCGGCCCGCGCCCGGGGACGGCCCGGTGGCCTGGGTGCTGTCCGCGCGTGACGCGCCCGCCCTGCGCGACCAGGCCCACCAACTGGCGGCGCACGTGGAGTCCCGGCCGGAACTGCCGGTGGCGGACGTCGCCTACTCGCTGGCCGTCGGACGCACCGTGCATTCCGGCGCCCAGGCGTTCGTCGTCGGCGCGGACACTCAGGAACTCCTCGCTTGCGTCAGGGAGTTGGCCGACCGGGAGTTCCCCCCGAGTGATGCCGGCGAGGGCGATCTGGCGTGCGTGTTCGCCGGGCAGGGCAGCCAGCGCCCCGGCATGGGACGTGAACTGGCTTCCGCGCACCCGGTGTTCGCCAAGGCGCTGCGCGAGGTCTGCGACGTACTCGATCCACTGCTCGACCGGCCACTGACCGAGGTCATGTGGGCCGCCGACGGTCCGGACGCCGCACTCCTGGACCGTACCGAGTACACACAACCCGCCCTCTTCGCCCACCAGGTGGCCCTGTACCGGTTGTTCGAGTCGTGGGGGGTGGTGCCCGGCCGGCTGGCGGGGCATTCGGTGGGCGAGATCGTCGCCGCGCACGTCGCGGGTGTGCTCTCCCTCGCGGACGCGGCCCAGCTGGTCGCCGCCCGGGGCCGGCTGATGCAGCAACTCCCCGAGGGCGGAGCGATGCTGGCCGTACGGCTCGCGGAGGCCGAACTCGGCCCCTGGCTGGAGGGCACGCGTGATGGGCCGGTGGCGGTGGCCGCCGTCAACGGACCGCGTTCGCTGGTCCTCTCCGGCGCGGTGGAGCCTCTGGAGGAGCTGGCCGGGAGGCTGTCGGCCGCCGGGCACCGGACCAAGCGGCTCGCCGTCAGCCACGCCTTCCACTCCCCGCTGATGGACCCGGTGCTGGACGCGTTCCGTGAGGTCGTCGCCCAACTCGCTTTCGCCGCACCCGCCTTGCCGGTCGTCTCCGGGCTGACCGGGGCGCCGCTCACCGCCGCCGAGGCGTGCGACCCGGAGTTCTGGGTCCGGCACGTCCGGGAGCCGGTCCGCTTCCACGACGCGGTCGACAGGCTGCTGGCCGACGGCACCGGCGCGTTCCTGGAACTGGGCCCGGAGCCCGCGCTGGCGCCCATGCTGGAGGAGTGCCTGGCCGGACGCCCGGCCGCCGGGGCTGTCGTCCCCGCGGGCGGCACGGCCGAGGAGCGCTCGGTGCTCACGGCGCTCGCCCGGCTGCACCTGTACGGGGTGCCGGTGGCCTGGAGGTCGGTGCTGCACGGCGCGCTGCCCGCCCCGTTGCCCACGTACCCCTTCCAGCACCGCACCTACTGGGCCGCGGGCGGGGCACCGGTATCGCCGACGCCGACCGCATCAGCCCCGGCACCGTTCGCGCGGCGGCTCGACGGGCTGGGCGGGGCCGAACAGCGGGCGCTGCTGGTCCGGCTGGTGCTGGAGGAGACCGGGGCCGTACTCGGCGGCCGGACGCTGAGCGCCGCAGACGCGGACCTCTCCTTCTCGGACATGGGCCTCACCTCGGTCGGTGCGGTCGAGCTGCGCAACCGGCTGCGGGCGAGCACCGGGGCGCGGGTTCCCGCCACCGTGGTGTTCGACCATCCGACCCCGGCGTCCTTGGCCGACCTGCTGCGAGGGGACCTCGCGGAGACCGCGGGGCCGGGCGACCGCACGGTGGCGGCACTCGTGGCCGAGCTGCACGCGCTGCTGTCGGCGGGCTCGGACCTCGACGCGGACAGCGCGGACCTCCTGCGCGCCCTCGTACCCCACCGGGAACCGGTTGTTCCTGCACCCCGGTCGGGCTCAGACCCCTTCGACCTCGACACCGCCTCGGACGAGGACCTGTTCCGACGCCTGGACGGCATCGACCGCTGACGGGCCGTTGCGGTTCCACGCCACAGCCGACCGGCATCCGTGCCGGTCGGCTGTTTCCATGCCCCCGCCCTCCGTCTCCTCCCTTTCCCCTCTCCCCTTTCCCGAGCTCCCCCCTTCCCGAGCACCCCCGACAACCCTGGAGAACTCCCATGAGCGGGCTCCCCATCGAACCTCCCGAAACCATGATCGAGGCACGGAACCTCAGCAAGACCTTCGGCACGGTGCGCGCCCTGGACTCGGTGCACCTGTCCGTGCCCCGCGGGTCCGTCCTGGGCCTGCTGGGCCACAACGGCGCCGGAAAGACCACCCTGGTGGGCATCCTCACCACCGCGCTCACCCCGACCTCCGGCACGGCGTCGGTCGCCGGGCACGACGTGGTGCACCAACCTCACGAGATACGCCGGCGCATCGGGCTGACCGGACAGTTCGCCTCGGTGGACGGCCAGCTGAGCGGCCGGGACAACCTGCTGCTGATCGCCAGGCTGCTGGGCGCCGGCCGCCGGGCGGCGCGGGCACGCGCGGACGAGCTGCTGGAGCTGTTCGCTCTCCAGGACGTGGCCGAACGCCGCGCCCGCACCTACTCCGGCGGGCTGCGCCGACGGCTCGACCTCGCGACAAGCCTGGTCGGTCACCCGGAGGTGGTCTTCCTCGACGAACCGACCACGGGCCTGGACCCGGAGGCCCGGCTGGGCCTGTGGGAAATCGTCGAGGGACTGGTGACCGAAGGCGCCACCGTGCTGCTCACCACCCAGTACCTGGAGGAGGCAGACCGGCTCGCGGACTCCATCACCGTGCTGTCCGGCGGCCGGGTCATCGCCGACGGCACGGCGGCGGAGCTGAAGGCGGCCGTCGGCCGCCGCACCGTCACCGTCACGCTGGACCCGGCCGCCGACCTGGAGAGCGCGGTTGCTGCCCTGCGCCGGGCCGCGCTGGAACCGTCGGTGGCCTTGCAGAACGACTCTCTCGTCATCCCGATCGACGCGTCGAAGGACGTGGCGACCGTGATCCGCGCCCTGGACCAGGCCGGGGCCGAAGCATCCGAGCTGTCCTTCGGCGAGCCCACGCTCGACGACGTCTACCTCGCCCTGGCCGGCCGGACCCCCGTACCCGTCCGGTCCGGCTCCCCCGCCCTGTCCGAAGGATCCGCCGCATGAGTGCGACTGTCACCCCCGACGCCACCACCATCACCGAAGTGGCCCCCGCCGCGCCGCGCCGGCAGAAATGGCCGGACAGCTCGGTGTTCCTCCAGATCCGGGTGCTCACCACACGTTCGCTGCGCTCCATGGCGACCGACCCGGGGGTGGTGCTCTTCGGACTGCTCCAGCCGGTGATCATCCTGTTCGTGCTGACCCAGGTGTTCAGCAAAATGGGAGCTCCGCCGAACTTCCCCGCCGGAATCACCTACCTCGACTTCATCCTGTCCGCGGTGCTGGTGGACAACGCGGTGCAATCGGCGGTCCAGTCGGGTGTCGGGCTCGTCGACGACCTCAAGAACGGGGTGGTGGCGCGGCTGCGGTCCCTGCCCATCATGCCGTCGTCGCTGCTCATCGCCCGCAGCCTCGCCAACCTGGTGCGCAGCGCGGTGCAGGCCGTGGTCATCCTCGCGCTGGCGTTCGGCGTGCTCGGTTACGCGCCTGCGGGTGGGGCAACCGACGTGGCGGCCTCGGTCGGGCTGACCCTGTTCATGAGCTGGGCACTGGGCTGGGCGTTCATCGCTGCCGGTGCCTGGCTGCGGAGGGCCGAGCCGATGCAGAACCTCGCGGTGATCGCGATCCTGCCGCTGATGTTCGCGTCCAGTGCCTACATGCCGGTCGAGGACCTGCCCGGCTGGCTGGCCGCGGTCGCCGGGGTCAACCCGCTCACGTACGCGATCGACGCGACCCGCGCGTTGGCGCTGGGCATCCCGGGTGCGGACGCGATCGTCCCGGCGCTGGTCATCGGCTGTGTGATCGCCGCCGTCGGCGGTGTGCTGGCGGTTCTCGGCTTCCGCCGACCGCTGCACTGACCACACGCGCTCCGTGCTCCGTCCTGTGCGGGGCACGCACGAAGCCCCCGGGCCCGGACTTCCGAGGAAGTCCGGGCCCGGGGGCTTTTCGCTGGCCGACGGCCATGAACCGAGCCGGCCGGGTCGGTCCCGGAGATCGGGCCCGGGATACGGCCCGGGTTCCGGGACCGGCGGGGCGGCTACAGGCCCAGCTGCTTGTCCAGCAGGTCGAACACCTCCTCGTCGGAGGCCGCTTCGAAGTCGAACTCGTCGTCCTCCTCGGTGGATTCGCCAGGAGCCGCGGTGCGCAACGCGCCCCACTTCTCCTTCAGGACGTCGAGCCGTCCCGCCACCTGCTCGAACGTCTCGTCGCTCACCTCCGCCCCGGTGAACGCCAGCTCCAGACGCGCCAGTTCGGCCAGCAGGGTGGCGGAGGCGTCGGGCTGCGCCTGCGGCCGCAGGTCGAGGAGCCCGTACAGGTGGTCCACAAGGTCCTGGGTCGTCGGGTAGTCGAAGACCAGGGTCGCGGGCAGCCGGGTCCCGGTCAGGGCGCCGAGCCGGTTGCGCAGTTCGATCGCGCTCAGCGAGTCGAGTCCGAGTTCCTGGAAGGAGCGCCCCGGGTCGACGTCCGATGACCCGGCGTGCCCGAGGACCGACGCGGCCTGACCGTGCACCTCGGCGAACAGTGCGTCGTACCGTTCGGCCTGCGGCAGGGCCGCGAGCCGGTCGGCGAACCCACTGCCCGTGGCGTCCGCCGCGGCGGAGCGACGCACGGTCCCGCGGATCAGGCCACGCAGCAGGGCGGGCACCTCTCCACGGGCGCGGAGCGCGGCGAGGTCCAGGCGGACCGGCAGCACGGCCGGTTCTGCGCCTCCCACCGTGGTGTCGAACAATGCGAGCCCCTGCTCCGGGGTGAGCGGCGGAAGTCCGGCCCGGGCCATGCGTTCGGCCTCGGCCGCTGTCAGCTCGCCGGTCATGCCGCCGCCGCTGCGGGTCCACGGGCCCCAGGCCAACGACGTTCCGGGCAGGCCGCCGACTCGGCGGTGCCGGGCGAGGGCGTCCAGATAGGCGTTGGCGGCGGCGTAGTTGGCCTGCCCCGCGTTACCGAGGGTGCCTGCCGCGGAGGAGAACAGGACGAAGGCCTCCAGAGGCAGGTGTCGGGTCGCCTCGTGCAGGTTCCAGGCCGCGTCCACCTTGGGACGCAGCACCTCCGCGAGCCGCTGCTGGGTCAGTTGGCCGACGATCCCGTCGGCCAGCACACCCGCGGTGTGGACCACCGCGCGCACGGGGTGACGGGCGACGAGCCGGGCCACTGCCGCCGGGTCTGCGACGTCGCAGGCTTCGACGGCCGTACGGGCACCGAACCCGGCGAGCTCCTCGATGAGTTCGGCCACGCCCTCGGCCTCGGCGCCCCGTCGGCTGACCAGGACCAGTTCGCGCACGCCGTGCTCGACCACCAGGTGCCTGGCGATCACCCGGCCCAGGCCACCGGTACCACCGGTGATCAGGACCGCACCGTCACCAGCCCACACCGGGGCGGCCGGTCCGGTGCCGGCGGAGGTGGAGCCCGCCGGGTCGGTGACCCGGGCGAGCCGCGCCGCGAGGACCATGTCGCCACGCAGGAGGACCTGTGGCTCTGCGGTGGCGAGGGCCCGCGGCAGCAGTGCCGTCGCCTCCGCGCCGTCGAGGTCCACGAGGCCGAAGCGGCCCGGGTTCTCCGAGATTGCCGAGCGCACCAGCCCCCAGACGGCCGCGGCCGCGAGGTCCGTGCCCGAGGCCGCGCCCTGGGTGACGAACACCAGGCGTGCATCGGCGAAGCGGTCCTCCGCCAACCAGGCCTGTACCAGCTCCAGAACCTGGAGCGTCGTCCCGTGCACGGTCTCCGGCGTACCGCTGTCGTGGCTGACCGGGCTGTCGTGGCGGTCCTGGCCGCCTTCGGAGAGCAGCGGTACGAGGACGACGTCCGGTACGGGCCGCGCGGCGTCGGCGTCCAACTCGGCGGCCAAATCGGCGAGATGGGCGTACACCGGGTGGTCGCCCAGGGGGCTTGTGGTGGCAGCACCACCGGGTGTGGCGAGCGGTGTGGCGAGTGCCGCGGTACGCAGGTCGCCGTAGCCCTCACCGTCAGGCTCGACGGGTGTCCAGTCCAGGTGGAACAGGGAGTCGCGGTGGACCCCGGCGCCCGCACCCAGCTGCTCGGGGCTCAGCGGCCGTACGACCAGGGACTCGACGGAAGCCACCGGCGCACCCGTGGCGTCCGTGAGGGCGAGGGACACCGCACCGCCGGTAGCGGACCGGCTCAGCCGCGCCCGCACCGCCGAGGCACCGGAGGCGTGCAGGGAAACACCGGTCCAGGAGAACGGGACCCCTCCGCTCCGCCCCTCGGCGGCGCCGTCGGTCCCGTCGGACAGCGCGAACGCGTGCAGGGTGGCGTCGAAGAGCGCCGGGTGCAACGCGAAGGCCGAACCCTCGGTGCCTTCGGGCAGGGAAATCTCGGCGTACACGTCCTCACCGAGTCGCCAGGCCGCCCGCAGCCCCTGGAACACGGGTCCGTACTCGAACCCGGCCTCGGCGAACCGTTCGTAGACGTCCGTCACGTCGAGGGACTCCGCCCCGGTCGGCGGCCAGACCGTCGCGTCGAGCGGCACACCGGTGGGTGCGGGGCCGCCCGCGAGAACACCGTCGGCGTGGCGCGTCCACGGCTCGTGGGCGCCGCCGGAGGCGGGCCGTGAGTGCACGCTGAGCGCACGCCGGCCTGCGGAGTCGGGGGCGGCCACGGCCACCTGCAACTGCACGGCGGCACCCTGTGCGGGCAGCACGAGCGGTGCGGCGAGGGTCAGTTCCTCGACAGTGGGGCAGCCGAGTTCGTCGCCGGCGCGGACGGCCAGTTCGAGCAGGGCCGTGCCGGGCACCAGGACCGAGCCCATGACCACGTGATCAGCCAGCCACGGGTGTGTGGCAACCGAGAGGCGTCCGGTGAACAGGAACCCGTCGGAGCCGGCCAGTTCCACCGCCCCAGAGAGCAACGGGTGCTCCGCGGAACGCAGCCCGAGCGCCTCCGCACCACCCCTGCCGACAGGAGTGCCGATGGGCCAGAAGCGCCGGTGCTGGAAGGCGTAGGTCGGCAGATCCACCGACCGGGCGCCGCTGCCGGCGAAGAGGGCCGCCCAGTCGACCTTCGCGCCACTCACATGGAGTTCGGCGAGTGCCTGGAGGGCGGCCGTCTCCTCGTCCCGGTTCTTGCGCAGTACGGGTACGAGGACGGCGTCGCTGTCCTCGGGCAGACAGCCGGCAGCCAGGGCGGACAGGACCCCGTCCGGGCCCAGTTCGAGGAACCGGGTGACGCCGAGGCCGATGAAAGTCCCGATGTCGTCGGCGAAGCGGACCGCATCGCGGACGTGGCGCACCCAGTACTCCGGGTCGCAGACCGACTCCGCATCCTTGGCCAGCGGAATCACGGGAGCCGAGAAGGACAGCCCGGAGACCACCGTACGGAAGTCGTCCAGCATCGGGTCCATCAGCGGGGAGTGGAACGCGTGCGAGACACGCAGGCGGGTCGTCTTGCGGCCCAGGTCCTCGAAGTGGGTTCGTACGGACTCCACCTGGTCCGCCGCGCCGGACACGACCACGGAGGTCGGGCCGTTAATCGCCGCGATCGACACCAACTCGCCCAGGAGCGGCAGGACTTCATCCTCTGTGGCCTGTACGGCGAGCATCGCACCGCCCTCGGGCAGCGCCTGCATCAACCGGCCCCGCGCCGCGACCAGCGTGCACGCGTCCACGAGGGAGAGGACACCGGCGACATGTGCGGCCGCGACCTCACCGATCGAGTGACCCGCCACGAAGTCCGGCCGCACACCCCACGACTCCACCAGACGGAACAGGGCCACCTCGACCGCGAACAACCCGGCCTGCGCGAACACGGTCTGGTTCACCGCCTCCGCGTCCTCACCCCACACCACCTCCCGCACCGGCACATCCCACTGCTCACACACCGCATCGAAGGCGGCCGCGAACACCGGGAAACGCGCATACAACTCACGCCCCATACGCAGCCGTTGCGACCCTTGTCCGGAGAACAGGAACGCCGTCTTCCCGGCACGAACCTTGCCCTCGACGACCTGGTCGCCATTCAGCACCACAGCCCGGTGAGCAAAGACCGACCGAGTGAGCGTGGACAGACCCACGTCCACCGGACGCAGCTCCGCCTCCTCGACGTACGTGCGCAGCCGCCCGACCTGGTCGCGCAGAGCCTCTGGTGTCTTGCCAGACACCAGCCACGGGAATACACCTGGCACAACCTCGGCCTGCGGCACCACTTCAGCCGCCTCGAACTGCTCCAGCACCACATGCGCATTCGTCCCACTGATACCGAACGACGACACACCCGCCCGCCGCACCCGACCCGACTC
>BMUX01000024.1 GCA_014650415.1 Streptomyces spiroverticillatus | reverse complement strand
CGCGCAGTCTCGCAACTCAACTGCACCTCCTGCCCCGGCGCCGCCGAACCTCCAAAACATCCTGAACGTAAATGAGACAGGGCGAAACGCTCAGTTAGAAGTCATCTCATTTGGCTAGTCTGCGGTAGCAGATGAGGGTGCAGGCGATGCTGGTGAAGGCGAGTAAGTGGTCGGCTTTGCGTTCGTAGCGGCGGTGGAGCCGGCGGCAGCCGGCGAGCCAGGCCATCGTGCGTTCGACGGTCCAGCGATGGCGGCCCAGACGCTGTGAGGACTCGACCCCCTTGTGGGCGATGCGGTGGGCGATGCCCCGGCCGCGTAACCATCGCCGCAGGTGGGCATAGTCGTAGCCCTTGTCGGCATGGAGTTTGCCGGGCTTGCGCCGCCGCCGACCGCGGCGCGAGCGGATCGGCGGGATGCCCTTCACGAGCGGGATCAAGGCCCGGCTGTCGTGCAGGTTAGCTGCGGAGATGCCGACAGAGATGGGCAGACCGGACCGTTCCGTGATTAGGTAGATCCTCGATCCGTACCTGCCCCGGTCCACAGGATGCGGACCTGTCAGATCCCCTTTTCAAGGCCCGCATGTTCACCGAGTCGATCGCGCACCGCGACCAGTCCAGCCCGCCGCGAGCGCCGAGTCCGTCGAGGACCAGGCGGTGGAGTCTGGCCCACACACGGGCCTTCGACCACTCGGAGAACCGCCGGTGAGCCGTCTCCCCCGACGGCTCGAACGACGCCGAAGGCAGCTGCTGCCAGGTAGATCCCTGCCGGGACGCTGTTCACCGGGCATGCCGGGAAGCTAGCAGAAACCCCAACTGACCAGCGAGAACGCGCGAGTTGGTTCGGTCAACGTGCCTGACGCCTTTTCGGTACCCGAGATAGCCACGGCAGCGTCCGTTTCGTGCGGCTGCGGCAGGGACTGACGGACGCCGGCAGCTCAACGTTCCGCGGGTGGGTTGGGCTCTACGCCCGGCCCGGGGCTGCCATCGCTCTGGTCGAGCGGGTTCACGGCAGGGAGCATGTCGTCAGTTCCTGGCCGCTGGACCGGTGAAGAACGCCGTGCTTCCTGCCCGCAGGAGCCGGCGGCAGCCCGGGGTGATGCATAACGGGACGGTGTAACTCTCGTTGAGAGGGATATGCCGCTACTGCTGTCTGCCCGTCCTCGGCTCTTCGTGGGAATCATCGCTGTGGTCATGACGGTGCTGGGCGCCGGCGGCGGCCACGCCCTGCAGCGCGCTGCCGCCCCCGTCGCCGCGTGCGTGGACCTCAAGGACGACCCGACGGAGACCCGCGGGGACTCCAGCGTGGACGGCAAGGAACTGCTCTGGGAAGACGACAGCGGGTACAACGACGCCCTGCGCTGGGCGGTGGCCAAGTGGTACCAGAAAACCGGCCCCCTGAGCAGAGTGAAGATCGCCCCGGACAACGCCTCTTCCATCAACGACCTGGAATGGCGGGACGAAACGTCCACGGACGGCCGCCTGGGCCGATGGAAGGCCTACCCCGGCGTCGACATCATCTACTTCAACAAGCGGACGCTCGAGATGCGTCCGTTCAACAACCGGGACGCCCGGCGGTCCACCGCCACCCACGAACTGGGGCACGCACTGGGGCTGTGCCACAAGTCGGATAGAACGCTGACCATCATGTGGCGGGAGCAGCCGCCCGACGGCCCGCTCCAGGCCCCCACCGAGGTCGACAAGGCCAGCTACCGAAAGCTCTGGGGATAGCCCATGCGACACACCTTCACACTGTTCACCGGCCTCGTCGCGGTCTGCGCGCTCACCGCCGGGGGCTGGGCGGGCTACACCTGGTGGGAAGAGGAGACCCCCTCCCACACCCTGTGCGCTCCGGATCTCTCCCGCCCCGAGTACGTGGCCGTCGCGAGCCAGAACGTCGCGCTGGTCACCGTGACCGGCAAGCGGGGCTTCGTGGCCGAAGAACGCGACACCCCCGGGGGCGTCCAGACCGTCGCCGTCCGCACGGACAAGACCCTGAAGGGCACGCCCCCCGCCACCTTCGACCTCGGCCAGTCCGTCGACACCAAACCCGACGGCTCCTACGTCATCGGCGAGGGCACCAGCCGCTACGACCTGCTCCTCCCCGGCCACCAGTACATCGTCGGCTTCTACCTGGGCGGCAGCTACGGCGACGGCTACGCCCTCTACGCGGAAGCCGCTCCGAGCCCCAAGACGGCGACCGCGGCCTGGGCGCAGTATCTCCGCAGCAGGGCGGTTCCGCCCAAGCCCGATCAGTGCTGACAGCGGCCTCGTCACGGCCGGGCCGCAGAGCTTCTGGGGCCCGGCCGGGCAGGCCCACGGCCCTCTTGGCAGTCTCGCGCTCTCACGCGATCGTGCGGCCCTGTCGGCGCGGTGGTCACCCTCGCCCGGTGCCCCGCCTCCGGTCCGCCCACCGGGCCGATGCGCCAAGAACCGCGGCGCCGCCTGCCCGTCCAAGCTGACCCGCCCCCCGGGGCAGAGCTGCGACGAGTACCCCTTCGCCTCCACCAAGGAAGGCGGCGCCACCGGCACCTTCAGCCGCCGCATGATCACCGCGCAGCACAACAGCGCCGCGGGCGGCTCCCAGTACCTCCTCAAGGCGTACAAGGACCACCGGATCCTGGACGGTGACGCGTTCTGGGTGGACGTCACGTGAGCGCCACCGGGCCCGTCGAAGTGTGGGTGGAGTACCGGCAGTTCTACCTCGCCGACCCCGACCTCGGCATCGGCCTCACCCCCACGCCCGACGCCGCCCACGACGAAATCCTGGCCGTCGCGGACGACGCGGCGCTCGTGGTGACCGGACTGCATACCGGCAACATCCATCTCAGCGTCCAGTCGGCCGACACCGACCCCGGCCCCGCCCCGGGCGACTGGGAACACATCACCGAGGCCACGCTGACCTCCACCACCGGTACGCTCCTCGTCCATGGCTACGAGGAGGGCCCCCTCGAAGATCTCCCCAACCTCACGCCTCGGGGCCCGGGCCCGTACCACCTACGCCTCCACAACCGTGGCCGCGTACGTGCGGAAGCCCTTGATACCACCGGCCCCGACGAGGAATCCGGTGAGCACTACTTCCTGCAGATCTGGCCGTCGCCCGCACCCTGAGCCGACCAGGCGTTGGCCGTCAGCGCGCGCACGGGCGAGTGCGGCGCATGTCGCGCCCGCTGCGGTGATGTCGGCGCGCAGGACTTGGCCGCGGTCGATGATGCAGGCGGCCGGCGTCGCGGGCGAGCGCCACGATCTGCGTGATCAGCCAGCCTCGCGAACATGCTGTTCCGCGGCGGGGCCGGGTTCGGCGGCGACCTCGATCAGCTCCTGTGACCGAGCGCCGTAGCTGGCCCCTCTGGCCAGCTACGGCGCTCAGCTTCCCAGTCAGGGCCCCTGATCATCTCGTTCCAACCCGGCCCTACAGTGGTGCCTGAGGCCAGTGACCTGGAACTTTCTGCCTTAAGGAGTGCGGTGTGGGGGACGTCTCGGCGGCGGGCGCAGCGGTGGAGCAGTTTGAGGAGTTCCGGGGGGAGCTGACCGGGTACTGCTACCGGATGTTGGGCTCGTACGCCGAGGCCGAGGACGCCGTACAGGAGACGCTGGTCCGGGCATGGCGGAGCCTCGATCACTTCGAGGGCCGGTCTGCGCTGAGGACGTGGGTGTACCGCATCGCCACCAACGTCTGTCTGGATGCCATTGCCTCGGGCAAGCGGCGGGCGCTGCCGATGGATCTGTCCGGCCCGAGCGAGGGCAGCTCGTCTCCTGCACCGCCGGAGGATGCCGCCCTGTGGGTGGGGCCCTGCCCTGGCGGTGATCCGGAGGCTTCCGCGGCGTCGCGCGAGTCCGTGCGGCTGGCGTTCGTCGCCACGCTGCAGCACCTGCCGCCCAGGCAGCGGGCCACACTGATTCTGCGGGACGTGCTGGGCTTTTCGGCTCGTGAGGTCGCCGACTTGCACGGCTCCACCGTCGCGTCGGCCAACAGCGCCCTGCAGCGGGCCCGCGCCACGCTTGCCGACCGCCGCCGGACAACGGACGTGCCGGCCGTCCGGCCGTGCGACGACGGAATCCGTCAACTGCTGGCCGAGCGCTACGCCAAGGCCTTCTCCTGCTACGACATGGAGGAGCTGAACATGCTTCTCCACGTCGACGCCACGCTGTGCCTGCCCCCGTACGCGAAATGGATGCGCGGTGTGCCCGACATCCAGGCGTGGCTCAATGGCCCCGCGATCGGCTGCCGTGGCTCGCGTCTGGTCCCGACTGCGGCGAACGGCTCCCCCGCCTTCGGGCAGTACCGACCCCACCCGGACGGCACCGGCTACCTTCCCTGGGCGCTGCAGGTCGTCGAGTTTTCTGGCGACCGGATCACCGGTATCACGGCCTTCCGTGACACCGAGCGCCTATTCCCGCTCTTCGGCTTGCCGGCCCACTTGGACAAGGTTTCCCTCACCGGTACTCGTGCCTGACCGGAATCACCTCCCACCCGCCGGCACGCACTCTGAAAGTGCCGTCCAATCCGTCATGGCGCACTCCTGTTGACCACTAGTACGAATTTCTTGGCCTTGCAGCCTATGGCACAACGCTGTCCCTGGCCCGAAAGGCTGCTATTGACACGCTTGGTCATGTCGATCCAGTTCGGCGGCTTTCCGTGACCCAACCACATTGCATCGGGGGCGTGCCCGGCAACGCCTGAGTATGGGCTGCCAGCGTCTTTCGCCCGGATCCGCTCAGCTGCTGCTTCGCGAGCTGCCTGACGGCGGATGCTACCGGCAGCTGATACGCGACCCGCAGAGGACATCTGCCCGCGCTTGATGGCATCGTTCACAGCATCGACGTATGCAGCGAACTGCTTCACCTCATCGGTGGTTGCCCAATCGGGGATGGGAACCTCTGCTTCTCTCTTTGCGTTGCAGTTGTGGACCGGAGCGGTAGAGATGCCAGCGGCTACGTAAAACGTATGGATATTTGCGACCGTCAGATTTCGCACACTGGCGTTCTGTGCGAACTTCTCCACCACGGTGATCTGTACCCAAGTGCCAGCGCTCGTCCACAGCCATTGGCCCGGCTGAAGGTCGCCCGCATCGGGCCACTTGCCGAGCTCGGGAACCCAAAAGGGATGGCCTTCCGTGGCGATCAGAGTGCCGGTGCCGACCTGATTGCCTTCGTCTCCTGGTGGAGACGCGAGTTCGGCCAGATCGACTGGAACGCCAGTGCCCTTTCGGGTGGTGCCATCGGGGGCGGCACGTTCGCTGCCGCTCTCGACGGTGATATCGCTACCGCGGTGCCGGAACGGGCCGACATACAGATCAACCCGGCACGGTGCGTGCAGCGCCGTCCTGGTCCTTGGGGGATGGTCCGCATGCCGACAAGAGCGGATCGGGACCCATCCGCGTGCCGTACGGCTTCGAATCACACATCAGATCGGTCTTCGTACCCCTGGTCCCTGGACGGCGAAACCGGTGAACCACGTTCAGCCCGCCCGAGCGCCTTCCGCCGGACGGTTCCCTTCTTGTTGGAGGTCGAACGATCGTGATCACCCGAAGCACCGCCCGCCTCACCGCACTTGTCGCACTGCCCGCGGCCCTTGTCCTCGGCCTCGCCGGGACCGCCGGTGCGGCCGACGGCCAGAGCTACCAGGTCGGCCTGAAGCAACTGAACGACAGCAGGGCCAGCGGTGTCGTCATGCTGACGCTGACCGGCACCAGGCTCAGCGTGAAGATCGAGGCCGACGGCCTGGCCCCCGGCCTTCCGCACGCGCAGCACCTGCACGGCTCCACCGACGGGCACGACTTCCACTGCCCCACCGCCGCGGCGGACAAGAACGGCGACGGCCTTGTCACCACCGCCGAGGGCATTCCGGACTACGGCGACATCAACATCTCGCTCACCACCAAGGGCGACACCAGCAAGGCCAGTGGTCTCGCCGTGGACCGGATGCCGGTCGCCGACGCGCAGGGACGGCTGTCCTACGAACGGACGATCACGGTGTCGCAGACCGCGGCCGATCACCTCAAGGACCTGCACGTCGTGCAGCACGGCATCGACCCGAACGAGAACAAGAAGTACGACTTCTCCCAGGGCAAGAGCGAACTCGACCCCAAGCTGCCGCAGGAGGCCACGGCCCCCGCGAGCTGCGGCATGATCGAGGGCGCGGCCGTCGGCTCCGTCCCCGTCGGAGGGGTCGAAACCGGTACGGGTACCACCAGCGGCATCGAATCACCCGCCCTGCTCCTGCTCGGCGGCGCAGGTCTCGCCGGAGCGGCAGGAACGTTCGCCGTGGCACGCCGGCGTCACACCGCCCAGACCCGTTGAGTCGGGGCCGGTCATGACCGGAACACCGTCCCGGGCGGAGAAGACCTGGCAGCACCTCGCCGCCGACAGCGCTGGTACGAATCGCCGTCGGCGGGCGCTGCTCGCCGCCTCGGCCGCCCTCACTGTGGCCGCCGGGACAATCCTGGTCGTCGGTGTGGCCCGCCAGGAACCCGGGCCGCCGCAAGCCGCACCGGCGACCTCGACGACAGCAGGCAGTGCGCCGCCGTCCGGGCATTCCCACCACCCCTCCACGACCCCGTCCGCCAACGACACCGTTCTCCCCCCGTCGCCGCCGAAGCTCCTCTCCATTCCGGCGCTGGCCGTCCGCTCGACCCTGGAACGGCTGGGGCTGGACGCGCGCAGGGCGATGCAGACACCGCGCGACCCCGACAAGGCAGGCTGGTTCACCCCCGGCCCGTCACCCGGTGAGAAGGGCCCGGCGGTCATCGCGGGCCACGTCACCTGGAACGACGAACCCGCCGTGTTCCTGCGCCTGGGAGCACTCAAGAAGGACCAGCGCATCGAAATAACCCGCGCAGACGGACGTACCGCCGTCTTCGCTGTCGAGCGCACCGCCCGCTACCCCAAGGACAAGTTCCCCACCGTGGAGGTCTACAAGAACCTGGACCATGCGGGACTGCGCCTCATCACCTGCGGGGGCGACTACTCCCGCACGACCCACCGCTACAGCGACAACGTGGTCGTCTACGCCTCACTCATCGCCGTCCGCTGACAGACACTCCGAGAGCACGAGGCAGTTCGCGCGTCACTGCGGCAGGCCCGTCGCTGACGCGTGGTTGCGGGCTCAGCGGCTGGCGGATGCGATTGACTGCGCATCCGAACCGTTCGGCGCGTTGCGGCTCGAGGGTGCGTCACCGGAGTCTTCCGGTGACGCACCCCTGTGCGTCGCATGTGCCTCGGGGGGATTGTGGGTCTTCAAGGTGTGGGCCTCGTTCTTGAGGATGCGGGCGGACTTCCCGAGTGAACGTGCCATGTCCGGGAGTCTTCTGGCGCCGAACAGCAGCAGAGCGACGGCGATGATGATGAGGATTTCGGTGGCACCGAGCTGACGCAGCATGGTCGAGCCCTTTCTTCGACGAGGGCGGGATGCGCGGACAGGCGACGAGGGGGGAATCGGTCGCAGGTCTACCGGTGGGGGAGTAGGGACAGGGCTCGGGGTGCCAGGGTGGCCAGAACGAGGAAGGACCAGCAGAAGAGGGCAGCGGGTTCGCCGTCGTTCTGCAGGGGCAGCAGTCCTCGCGGCTGGTGTTCGGTGAAGTAGGCGAAGGCCATTGCCCCGGAACACAGCAAGGCCGCGGGGCGGAGGAACAGCCCCAGCGCGACGAGCACCCCGCCGACGAGCTCGATCAGCGCTGCCCACCCGTAGGGCCAGGTCCTCACCGGTACGGCGTCGCGCCCCAGCACGCCGAACAGACTGGCAACGCCGTGGCTGGCGAAGAGTCCTGCGACGACGATACGAAAGAGCCCCAGGACACGTGCCTCGCCTTGGCCCGGCCCGCAGCGATCTGCGGGTGCCATGAGGTCTGGCCTGTACTCAGCGGACATCGAGGCGTCCCGCCATGAACTGGTGGATGTTGCAGAAATACGGGTGACTGCCGTGGCGCAAGGGAGCGGTGAACGTCTTGGTGCCGCCGGCGGTGATGGTCCCCGTGTTGAAGGTGGCGGGTCCGTCGGCGGTGACGGTGTGCGGAGCGTCGTCGCGGTTCACGACGGTGACCTTCTGACCCGGGCTGACCTTCAGCACGGCGGGAGTGAAACCGAAGTTCTCGATCACGATGCGCGCCGGGCTCGGCGGTTGCGGTTGTGCGGTGGCATGGCCGGCGGTGGCGGGAGCGAGTACGGCACAGGCCGCGACAAGGGCAAGGACCGTGGTGCGATGGGCAAGAGACATGCGTGGGTCTTCCTCGGGGAAGCTGGCAGAGAGGACCATGGACGCGGGGCGGTGAACCGCAGCAGTGCTGCTGTGGACGGATCACCGCCCCGCGAGTGCCGCCGCCGTCACCTCACCGGAAGGTCAGCGGCACCGCTGCAGGCCGTGTCATGCGCGGTCGGCGGACAGCCGGCCGACGGTCAGACGGTGAGGAGGGTGGGCTTGGCGGCCTTGTCGAGGGGCAGGAAGGTGTCCTGGACCGGGTACTCGCCAAGGACGAAGTGGAGGATGGCCGCGTGCTGGGCCTCGACCGGCGCGATGGTTGCGGCGGTCTTGATGCCCGCGGGGCTGGTGACGTGGGTGGTGGCGAAACTGTAGGTCTGCGCGGCCTGCTCCTCCAGGGAGAGGGCGAGGCGGGCGACGCCGGTGACGCTGGTGACCTTGCCGAGGGCCTTGAGGGTGGCGGCCTGGTTGGTCAGCGGGACGCCCTTGATCGCGGGCCGTCCGGCACCGGTCAGGACCGCGTTCCAGGCCTTGGCGTGGGCGGCGTGCTGGTTCATCGCGGTCACCGCGAAGGTCGCCACCGCGGGCGGCACCGTGCCGAGCCGGCCGGCCTTGGCGGCCTTGAGCGCGGCTCCGTACGCCATGACGGCCTGGTTCTCCAGTGCCACCGCCAGCGCCACGACCTTCAAGTCCCCCGTGTACGGACTCGGCTTGGCCACCGGTGACGACTCGGCCGCGTACGCGGGAGCCTCCCCGGAACGAGCGGTCAGCGCGAACGCGGCCGCTGCGGCGCCGATTCCGACGAGGAACCCACGACGTCGCACGTCCGCCGTCCGTACCTCCTCGACCAGTTCTTCCGTGCCCGCCTGCATGGCGGGGAGCGTGGCCTGGTGAGCCTCCTCCATGTCGGCGGTCAGGCGCAGCAGGTCGTGCTCGCTGATGTGCAGGTCCTCGTCCTGGCGGCGGGTGCTCACTTGACGGCTCCTTCGGTGACCGGGGAGGCGTTCTTGCTCGGGTAGAACGCCTGGGGGAAGGCAACGGAACCGGCGGCGGCGGGCAGTTTGGACACGTCGGTGGGGATGGCGACGAGTTCGGGGCGGCCGGCGCCCAGGAGCGCCTGGACGGCCAGCAGGGTCGCCCGGTGCTGGGCCTCGACGGGGGCGACGCTCGCGAACAGCTTGCGCAGCTGTACGTCGCGGACCTCGCCGGTGTTCTTGACGTACGTCTGGGTGGCGGCGTCCTCCAGCGTGACGGCCAGCGCGACCACGTCGGCCGGGCCCTTGATCCCGGGCAGCGCCTGCTTCACCACGGCCGCGTACTTCGGATTCACCGCGGTCTGTGCGACGCCGCCCGCGTTCATGGCAGCGGCGTTGAAGGCACGCGCGTGCGCCGAGTGCTGGGTGATCGTCGTGGCGATGAAGGCCGCGACCGTCCTGTTGCCGTGCTTGATGAACGGCAGCCCGGCAGCCGTCCGGTACACACTGACGGCCAGGTTCTCCAGCGACGCCGCGGTCTGCAGGGCCCGGATGTCGTCCCGGGACACGGTCCGGTCCATCCCGACGAGCGAGCCGTGCGTCAGCCGCATGGCGTCGCTGTTCAAGTCCTGCGACTGTTCGCTCAGTTGCTTCAGCAGCCGGGTATCGATGCGCTGTACGCCCATCACGCCCCATCTCTTCCTCGCGCCCGCACCGATGCGGACGATCTGCGGGAAGTTCGCGACACGGGACGTCCAGGATTGGCGACCCCCGCACATGTCACCCGTATGGGCCTGCGGCCCGCAGGCTCCGGGGTACAGGGCACAGGGACGTCACACGTCCTGCCTGCGAACGCTGTGCCGTGGATACCGTGCGGGCTTACCCGGTCGAGCCGTTCTGCGACGACGTCGAAAGGGGTCTGGCACCCACCCACAACGACGCAGGCGTGACGTAGGGCTTCCTCACGTGGGTGCGTAGACGGCGAAGCCGCAGAACAGGGAGGCCAGGCTGTCAGGGGCAGCGCCGTTTTCTGGAGCTGGCCCAGGCACGCCAGTTCGTGCCCTTGCGGGTGCGCGACGGGGGACTGTCGGCCCTGAAGGATTCTTGCGCGGTTCTGCCCACGGCCTCACCGACCACTGGATCCTGCCGCTCGGGTGTCGGGAGTGCCGGTTCTTGCGGAACGTTCTTGATCTGCCTCAGGACTGCCTGCCTCAAGCGCGCCAGGGCCGGTCCGTCGTTCTGCCTCCTGCCGGGGTCCGGGAGTTCCGCATGTCCGGTCAGGTCGGCTGGAACCACTGTCCGTGCCGGTGGAGTGGTGATTGAGGTTCCCGCGGTGTCCTCGGCCATGGCGTCTCCGATCGTGCGACGGACTTGGTACTTGGGTGCAGCGCAGCCGTGCGAGACGTGATGAGCGAGTTCGCACGGGAAATATTCGTCACGGTTCCTTGATCGGATTGCCGTGCCACGTTGAATCGCGCGTTCGGCGGAAAAAGTCCTGTATGTCCACTCTGGTGACTTCCCGTAGGTCTCTTTTCATCAATTTCGAGGGATGACCCATCCGCGGAGGGAGCCGTTCCGAAGCATTCACGTGAGCAACATCCTGAGCAGAGGCGTACGGGTGCCGCTTGCCGCCCTTTCCGGGCTGCTGGCGGGCTTTTCCGCGCTGGCGGTCGCCGAGCTCGTCGCGGCGGCGGTGCGGCCCGAGGCGGGACCGGTGATCGCGGTCGGGGGAGCGGCGATCGACCGGACACCCGTCGCTGTCAAGGACTGGGCGATCCGCCAGTTCGGGACCAACGACAAGCTAGTGCTGCAGCTGGGTATCCTCGCGGTGCTGGCGCTGTTCTCGATCGTGATCGGTGTACTGGCGGTCCGCTTCCGGCGTGCCGGCGCGGCCGGAGTCCTGCTGTTCGGTGTGGTGGGCGCGGTCGCCGCCACCACCCGCCCCGACTCCACCGGCCCAGTCGACGCCCTGCCGTCGGTGGTGGGGGCGCTCTGCGCGGCGGGCCTCCTGTACTACCTGGTGGTACTGCTTACCCGCACTCTGCCCAGCTCCGCACCCGCAGAGGGCGATACACGTGGTGACACGGTCGGTCGCCCGGCGGGCTGGGATCGTCGCGGGTTCGTGATCGCGGCCGGTGCCGCGGCCGTGGCCTCGGCGGGGGCGGGGTTCCTCGGGAGGTCGCTCAACGCCTCCCGGGGCGCCGGAGCCACCGCTTCACGGGCCGGCGTCGTCCTGCCCCGTCCGGCCTCGCAGGCCCGTCCGATCCCCTCGGGGGCTGCCCTGCACACTCCCGGGATCAGCCCGTTCGTCACCCCGAACAAGGACTTCTACCGGGTCGACACCGCGCTGGTCGTGCCGAAGGTCGACGCCACCGCGTGGAAGCTGACGATCCACGGCAAGGGCGTGACCCGCCCGCTCACCCTCACCTACCAGGACCTGCTCGACCGGCCCTTGATCGAACGTCACATCACCCTGACCTGTGTGTCCAACGAGGTCGGCGGCCCGTACGCGGGCAACGCCCGCTGGATCGGCGTCCCTCTGGCCGCGCTGCTCAAGGAGGCCGGGGTGAAACCGCCCTCCCGCGGCGGGTCCGCCGACCAGCTGGTGGCCCGTTCCGTGGACGGCATGACGATCGGCAGCCCGGTCGAGGACCTCATGGACGGCCGGGACGCCCTGCTCGCCGTCGGCATGAACGGCGAACCCCTGCCCTTCGACCACGGATTCCCCGTTCGGATGGTGGTGCCCGGTCTCTACGGCTACGTCTCGGCGTGCAAGTGGATCCAGGACATCGAACTCACTACCTTCGTCGACTACGACCCGTACTGGGTGAAACGCTCCTGGTCGCAGCGCGCACCCATCAAGACCCAGTCGCGCATCGACACCCCCAAGCCCTTCGCCACACCGAAGGCGGGCACCATCATGGTCGCCGGAGTCGCCTGGGCCCAGCACCGTGGCATCGACAAGGTCGAAGTACGCGTCGACGACGGGCCCTGGCAGCGCGCCGACCTCGCGGCCGAGGACACCACCGACACCTGGCGCCAGTGGTCGCTCCCCTGGAAGGCCACCTCCGGCGGCCACACACTCACCGTCCGCGCCACCGACCGGACCGGCACCACCCAGACCGAGGAACGCGTCGGGACCGTCCCCAACGGGGCGACCGGCTGGCACTCCGTCGTCCTCACCGTCCAATGAGACACCAACCCAGGCGGACCGACCGTCACACGCCGCCGATCAGACCACCCCCGCCGCGGCTCTCGCAGCAGCAGACCTCTTTCTGTCGAATCCCATATCCACCAAGCCCACAACTATCAGGAGCAGTCATGATGAACGCCCGCGTCTTCCGCCGTGCCGCCCTCGCCGTGTCCGCCGTCGCGATCCTTCCCCTCACGCTCACCGCGTGCGGCGACACGGACAAGGACAAGAAGGACAACGCTTCTTCGTCCGCCGCATCCGAGCCCGCGGCCCCGTCGTCCGACGCCGCTAACGCCATGGCGCCGGACAAGCCCTTCGGCCCCGCCTGTGCCGGTGTCCCGGCCGAAGGCGCGGGCAGCTTCGACGGCATGGCCAAGGATCCGGTCGCCACCGCCGCGTCCAACAACAAGGACCTCTCCACCCTGGTCACCGCGGTCAAGAAGGCCGGCCTCGTCGACACCCTGAACAACGCCAAGGACATCACGGTGTTCGCCCCGACCAACGAGGCCTTCGCCAAGATCCCCAAGGCCGACCTCGACAAGGTCCTCGCCGACAAGGCCACCCTGACCAAGATCCTCACCTACCACGTCGTCGGCCAGAAGCTCACCCCCAAGCAGCTGGAGAGCGGCACCTACCCGACCCTGGAGAAGTCCACCCTCACCACCGCGGGCTCCGGCGAGTCCTACAAGGTCAACGGCACGTCATCCGTGGTCTGCGGCAACGTACCCACCGCCAACGCCACCGTCTACATCGTCGACACCGTCCTGATGCCGAAGTAGTCCGGCAAGCGGGCAGGAATCCGCCGTCCCGCCTCTGCAACCGAGGCGGGACGCCGTCTGTGGGCCGCAGAGGGGCGCACGCACGGCAATCTCGTGCGGTGGAGGTGGGCGGGGTTCTCGCGGCACGTGTGGCAGACCACGTGTCCTGCGTTGGCGCGGGGCTGGGCAACCACATCAACGGCCGCGGCGGGGAGCAGTCACGTGATCGGCTGGACAAGCCCTATTCGTCTTGCCGGCCGACGGCCTCGGTACCCCGTACAAAGAGGGCGATGTCGTGGATGCCCGGGGTGTATCTGTCGGAAGTCTCAGGCGGTCTGAAAGATCGCCTGGCTTCAACGTCCGCAATCAGCCCACCGTGTTACTGGCCCAGGTGGCCGAGGAGCGGCGCTGTCGCCCGCACCTCGGCCTCGGCCGGAGAGAGCGGCCAGTGGTCGAGGGAGCCGGAGCTACCCCGCCCACCCGATCTCCCGGATCTCCACCGTCCCGTCGAGGGGCTCATACTGCACCCACGCGAGGGTGCCCCACGCCTCTCGGATTTCCTCGCAGGAGCCTTCGTCGGCGACGCATGGCCATGCCCGCGGGTTCGTCCGCACGATCTCGAGCGCCAGCACCTCTCCGAGTGCCCGCGTGGGCAGTTCCGCCATGATTTCGCTCGCCAGCTCTTCGAACACCATCGCGCGCCTCCCTGCGATCAACAGTGGGAGCACGGTAGAGCGAGGTGTCGGCACCCCGCGACCCCTGTGGATAACTCCGTCTACAGGGGTCCCGGGGTGGTCGGGATTCTGGTGGGCGGGGGCAGGCTTCTGTCGGTGGAATTGCACCCAGACCTCGGTTGCGGCGGCGTCCCGATTGCCGCCGTACAGGACGCTTACCTGCTGCTGCACCCCGGTGTGAACGCAGGAAGGCGGGCGCTCCCGCGGGGTGACTGGCATCGGACGCCAGGCCGAACGGGCGGTATGAAAAATGGTGTTGAGGCATGATTCCGCTCATGCGTCTCAGCGGCCGGGTGGCTGGACGGCAAGTGCGGTCGGGCGGATCCCTTGCGCTTCCAGTCGGGACAGGAGTTCTGCCTCCTGTCCCTGCGTGACGACCATCCACAGTGAGGTTCCCGAGTCACTGGCGCTGAAGACCAACTGGTCCCCTCGCCAGCCTTCGGCATTGATCGTGTGGGGAACCAGGTCCAACAGCAGCTCGAACTGCGCGTCGTCACGGACGTCGATGTCGATGCCCATCCCAGGATCGGCACGTCGGGAACGAGCGCCATCTGCCACCGCCTCCCTGGCCAGGGACAGCGCGTGCTCGTGCGAACGCAGCACCGCGGGTGGCCAGTCATCGTCGCTGTAGGCGTCGAGGTTGGCAGCGTCGATGCCGGAGCGCAGAACGCGAAGCGCCTCGCGGTGAAGAAATTCGAGGTCAGCAGGGCTCAGTTCACCCACGAGTACGAGTTCGCGGGCCGAGCCGCCATGGTGGTTGATCACACCGATGACCTTCCCACACGCAATTCCCCCACGTCTCCGGAGGATGGCTGCCACCGCAACATCATCATTGTCAGACAAGTCCTAGCCCGCGGCGGCGGTTTCGGCGTGCCGGTCCTCCATCGCGCCGATCACCCGCTGCCGGGCCAGCCGCCGGGCTTGTCTGAGCTTCGATTCGGCCAGCAGGATGGGCGCGTACCAGATCCAGCCCCACATGCTGTAGGAAAGGGTCCCGCTCAGCACCAGTGCCTGGTTGGTGGCGAGGACCAGCATGAAGGTGGCGACGTACGCGGCCACGCGGTGGCGGACCATGAGCCGGAGCGGGGCCCGCCACGACCCATCCAGCAGTTCCAGTGCGGCTGCCACCTCGGCGGCCCGCAGGTCCTCGGGATGCGCGGGCGCTTGGGCGCCCCGCTCCAGCGCTTCGGCGACATCGAGGCTGTGGGACGCCAGAGTCGCCCGCTCGACTCGTGCGGTTGCCGTCCTCGCCCGCACGTCCTGCCAGTAGCCGCGGCCGGCCCAGCCGAGTGCGTCCTCCACCCGTGCCGCCTCTGGCGAGCCCTTCGGAGCCAGCACGGCGATCCGCTCCTTGAGCATGCCCGCCCGACTGCTGCGCCCGGGGTGCGCCCACTGGTCGGCCCGCAGGCACAGTTCCAGGTAGGAGACGAGCAGTCCAAGGTCGTCCGGCCACTGTGCGAGCCCGGCCTTGTATGCCTTCTCCGCCTCGGTGTCGTGGTCGTCCTCGTCCTCCGCCGCGTGTGCGAGGCCGAGCCACCGGTAGAGCACCGGGTCGGGCCCGAGTTCCTCCAGGCCGGCTTCGGCCTGCTTGCGAACCTCGGTGAATCCACCCACTGCGAAGAGCTCCTCGCAGTGGTCAGCGTAGTCGTCGTGCGTCATGCTTCCCGCCCCAGTCGATCAGTAGGGCCACTTTCAGCGACACGAACCCACTGGTCAAGGAATATCCACGAAAGCCCAGGGCTCCGACCTGGCCAACACCCATCCATGCAGGGATTGATGCCTGCGACGAACCTGATCGCCATTCCGGCAGTACACCCGATGCAGTCGTCGTCGACTCACGCCCTGGGAGGAGCTTCGGTTATCGGCGCACACACCTCAAAGCCCTTGCCAACAAACATAGTCGGCCCTGGTCAAGGGATCGGCTTCGACCATCTTCGCTGGCGAAGAACAGTTCCGGCAGTGTTCAGTGATGATCGGCACTCTGGATGTTCACCAGAAATAGCAGCAGCGGCAGCGTCGTGGGCGTCCCACCCGACCCCGACCTCCCTGGGAGTGAGCAGATGCTGCAAGGCCCCTACCGGTTCGCTGTGGCGGAGAACCAGTTCTACCTCCTGGAAGACGATGACCTCGACCGCGTGAAGAACCGCACCGTCTCCGCGGCCGGGAACAACGGTCTGGTCGCCGGCGGGGTGGACCATGCTGTCGCCCTGGCGGGAATCAGCGCGGGGCCGGCGATGATCTCCTTCGACCTGGCACCCGACCCGCTTGCCGCGGACAGCTCGCGGCCGTGGGAAGACGTCGCCGCATTCGACTACACCTCCACCCTCGGAGTCACCCACCTCGCCACCGCGATGGGCCCCGACGAGGAGTCCGACGATCTGGAAGCCTACGAGGTCAACCTGGCCTTCAACGGACCGGGTAACTACCGTATGCGGCTTCACGCACAAGGGCGGACACTCCACCCCGACGGTGTCCAGGAGGAGGACGAGCCCATCGCCGAGCACTACCTGCTCCAGGTCTGGCCCACGACAAGCTGAACGACACCCTCTCACCGGACTGCGGCCCCTCGCCACCGGCCGCCTGGTAGATCGGTGACGAGGGCGGTGGCGTTGTCCGCGGGCTCGGGTGCCCACCAGGTGGCGGTGTCCAGGATCTGTCGTACTGCCTCACGTCACAAGCGGTGGGGACGTCGTCTTGCCGGGGCGGGCGCGGCGTGGAGGGGGTCGTGCGGGCCGGATTCTGTCAGAGCGGCAGCTGCCAGCGTGGTCCGGTGGGGGAGCCGATCCATACGGTTTGCTCGGAGGGGGTCGCGGTCATTCCGAAGTCGGGAAGGTCGGGGGTCCCGGCCTTCTGCCACGTGGTCAGGGCGTCTTCGACCTGGTCCCAGAGGCGGAGGGGTCCGTGCTGGTGCACCGTCCATGACGGTCCGCGGGTTTCGGTCCATGCCTGGGACCCGGTGGCGACGTCGTGCAGGATGATGCCGGTACTGGTGGTCATCAACTCTGCTGAAGGGCAACCGAGTTGGGCCACGAACCGGCCTGTCCACGATGCGAGGAGTGCGGGGTCTGTGTCGGTGGTGCGGGTGTCGCCGTCCAGGGGGAAGAAGCGGGGGGCGGGGGGGCGTTCGTGGGGGCGGGCGAGCATGTACGAGATGGTGTCGCTCTCGAACCGGCCGCGGGCGGTGCCTTCGTCGTCGAGGGTGAGGCGGATCAGGCCCGCGGCGAGCATCCAGCCGGAGATCGTGGTGGTAATGGTGCCGCCGTCGTTGAGCTGGAAGAACCAGGAGGGCGGCAGGGACCGCACCGCACAGGTCGCGATGATCGCGTCGTAGTCGGCGTGCTCCTTGCACCCTTGGAGGCCGTCGCCGGTGGCGAGCGTCGGCGTGTATCCGGCGGTGTGCAGGTGGGCGGCGGCGCTGGCCGCGAGGTGTTCGTCGTACTCGATGCTGACGACGTGCTGCACGCCGAGCCGGTGGGAGAGGACGGCGGTGGAGTACCCGGTGCCGGTCCCCACTTCGAGGACCTTCTGACCGGGGCGCAACCCCGCCACCTGGGCGGTACGCACCACCAGGGAGGGGAGCGTCGCCGAGGAGGTGGGGCTGCCCACAACGGGGCCGGCGGCGTGGGCGGCGTCCCTCCCGTCGACCTGGGTGACCCAGGTCCGGTCGGCGTAGACCATCCGCAGCCACTCCTCCTCGCCCACCTGCGCCCGGTGCACGGGCTCCCATCCGGCACCGGTGGGCCGGAAGGCGTGCGCGCCGAGGAACACCTCACGTGGGACGGCTGCGACGGCGGCACCCCATCCGGGGTCGAGTTCGGGTTGGGCGGACGCGACCTGCTCGGCGAGGGTGAGGCGGAGCGCGGTGGGGTCAGCGGACACGGGTCTCTCCTGCGTGCTGGAGCTGGTCGGCGAGGGCGGTGATGATCCTGCCGGTGATGGGCGGGGGGAACCAGGCGAACTGCCCGTTCGGGTTGCACTCGTACCACCAGGTGCGGCCCTCGGCGTCCAGGCCGAAGTCGAAGGCGCCGAAGACGAGCCCAAAGGCGTCCAGGTAGGCGCGCACCTGCTTGGCCAGAACCGGCGGAGTGTCGACGAGGGTGTAGGTGAGATCCGGGTAGTGGCGGCGCCAGTCCAGACCGGGCGAGCCGTCGATCCGCACGGTGAACACCTCCTCGCCGACCACCGTCACCCGCAGGTGCGCCACCGCCGGTACCCGCTTCTGGAACAGGTGCATGGTCGAGGTGACGCCGGCGTTCAGCTCGGCGGGGTCGACCTCCTCCACCCACACGGTCAGGGCCCGCCCGTCCGCGCTCTGGTAGCCGGTGTTGCGCAGCGGTTTGTAGACCACCGGCCCGTGCTCACGGGCGAAGCCGCGGGCGGCGTGCTCGTCGTTGGTGAGCAGGGTCGGCGGGACGTCGAAGCCGCACCGGGCGGCGGCGGCGAGCTGGGCAGGTTTGTACTCGGCTTCCTGGTTGCGGACGGGGTGGTTGACGTAGTGGGCGTGGGGCAGCGCGGCGAGGATTCCGCCGAGCCCGTAGCGGGCTTCCTCGCGGCACCACCGGGCGCTCTGCTCGTCCAGGCCGGGCGGGGCCGTATACGGCCGGGGCCGCCGCCAGTACACCGCCTGTACCTCCTCCAGGAGGGCGAGGCGGGTAGGGGTGCGCAGGCTGCCGTGCATCCCGTCGTGGTCGAGGCGGGCGTTGACGGTCACCTCCGCCGGGAAGTCCCCGGGGTCCAGCCGTACGACGGGCACGCGCCGCCGGTTCAGCTCCTCGATGACGCTGTCGGCCGTGACGTCATCGAGCCGGGAGACCACCAGCACCGACGGGGTCAATCGGAGTCCCCCGACTGGTCCGAGCCCTCGTCGGTGTTCCCGTCCGAACTGGTCTGCGTCTTCGTCTCGTTGCTGGTCTCGGACCGCTTGTGCCGGTCCATCGTCGTCACGCCCGGCCCGTCCCACCGTCCCGTCTGCGTGACGGGGTCGAGGACGACCTCCGCAGCGGGAAGAACAACAGTTGCCGGGTAGGGCCGCATACGGGTCGTGCCCCAGGGAGTCACTGCCTCGGTCACTGGAACCTCCGTCACGTTGGTGGGCACAGTCTGCCGCCGGTCCGAGGCGCATGGACAGGGGGCGTAGTGGGTGCCGCCCGGCCCGGAGCCGTACGGCTGGCGGCAGCGCCACGACTTCATCAGGGAGCTGATGGGGCAGCTTTCTACCGATGCGGTGCTCGCCGGGGTGTGGCCTGAGCTGGACGACGTCGCCCAGTTCGGGACCCGGCTGGTGCTGGAGGCGTACGGGCAGGCTGACACACTCCGTGACCGGGGAGGGCGACGGTACCGGGAAGCGGTGGCGTGTCTTGAGAGGGAGCTGCGGGCGGCGTCCAGGGATGCGAACATCCTCGGCAACCCACGGCCGCTCGCACTCCTCACTCGCGCCCAGCTTGGGGACGGGAGCCCGCAGTGGTGACGGCTGGACGGAGCGCGCCCAAGGCCGTGATCACGGGACAGATGCCTCCGGCCGACGCCGGAGGCGGCCGTGGCATCATCGGGAAATGTTCTCCCGCTTCCGCCGCCGTACTTCTCCGTAAGCACGCCCTCTTGTCATGAGCACCAAAGCCGGGGCCGGGAACAGCAGCGCGAGTGAGCATGTGATCATGGATCAGTTTCATTCCTTCGCCCGCGAGGTGGTCTTTTGACGAAGGTGGCACTGCGTCCTTACGCACTGTTGCCTCGGCAGTACGACGAACGGAAGGTGCTGGCCTCCACGATCGATGCGCGGGGCCGTGCTCTCTGGCTGATCTGCCCTGACGCCCGTTTCCCCCATCGGTGGGCCGGCCGGGATGTACCGGCCCCCCTGAAGCTGCCCTTCAATGCCGTCGTCGTCGTGAGCGACCGAGGCGAGATCCGTGAACAGCCCCTCCACGGAGTGGCCGTGGACCCGGTCGCCTTCGATGCCCTTTCGGGCGGCGGTTTCGTCCTATCCGGCGGCGGAGGGCCCCATGCGCGGTCCGGCCAGATCTTCGGCCCGGACGGCCGTTCCCGGCGCCGATTCCCGATTGGTACGCGCCTTACTCTCCTGCTCGCGGACCGCCGGGCCGGCTTCTGGACCGGGTACGCCGGTGAAGGGATCTACGGCGGCGACCGCGTCAGTACCGGCGCCCTGGTCCGCTGGGATGCCAGAGGCAACCCCGCCTGGTTCCTGCATCCTCCGGAGCCGCACCACCTCGTGGCGGAGGTCAGCACCGTCAACGTCTCCGACTCCGCAGTCCACGCGATGTACTGGCCCGGTGCACCGCTCGCCTCAACGGACCCCACCGGAGTGCTCCGCGTCCGCGACCTGCCAGTCTCGACACCACGCGGCCTGGCAATTCGGGATGACCGGCTACTCCTGCTCGCAGGGAACGAGCGAGGCCGGACCACCCGGGCGGATACCGTCCACCACCTCCACCTGACGGCCGACGAAGCGGTAATCACCGACCGTGAAAGCCTCATCTTCCCGAACGGCGACCCCGTCAGACGTTACGCCCGCCGCATCTGCCGGGGCCCGGACATCTTCCTGCAGACTCCCCGCACATGCCGGCAATGGTGGGCACTGACCCTTCCTCCCCTGGCCAACCGGTCTCGATAACACCGCGACCTTGAACGCGAAGAATCCATCACAGCTCCTGATCGAGCGCCACCACTCCACACCAAGTGGACCAGAGCCCGCGGAGGCTGACAGGCCCGGTGCATCCCTTGCAGCAGGTTTCCTTGATTCCCGGGGCACCGTGTCCCCGGGGCCCGCCAGCAAGGAGTGCTCGGGTGTGATGGCTGGGGGGCACGTCGTGCAGGGCATGCGGCCGCCGGCCCGAACGGCGGCCGCCGCCCTGTGCGGACACGGTCGGGGCTGCGGACAGCCCGCCGGTGTCCGCGGGAAGCAGCACGCCCTTCTCCCGCTCGCCCCGCGATGGTCTCCGGGGCCACGGTGTGTGGTGCGGGCGGGGGATCTGCGTCGCTGGCTTTACCTCTTGCCCAGGCAGGTCTTGAGGGCGGTGCGTGCCTGCTTGACCCCGCCGGGCGTCTGGTCGAGCTTCTTCTGCGCTGCCGTGACCACTCCGGCGGCCGCCTCCTTGGCAGGCTGCAGCTTGGTCCGGACCCCGGTAGCCGCCTCCCGCGCGTCCTGCCTGGCCTTGAAGGTCACGTCGAGGAAAGGCTTGTAGTCCTTGAGGTTGCTGTCGACGTACTTCGTGGCGGCGTCTGCATAGGACTGCGCGGCCTTCAGTGACGCCGCTCCCGCCTCCTCCGCCGGCGTACCCTTGGTGCCTTCCACCGTCGGCCAGGCCGGCGACGCACCTGCCTTCACTGAGGTGATGGCCAGCCTGCGCGTCCCCCGACAGCGCGGTCGTCCGCGCACCAGACCGGACATGATCCTGGCCGACAAGGCCTACTCCTCCCGCGAGATCCGCGACCATCTGCGCAGACGCGGCATCCGGGCGGTGATCCCGGAACGGGCCGACCAGCAGGCCAACCGCCGACGGCGCGGACCGGCCGGCGGCAGACCACCGGCCTCCGACCGCGAGGCGTACGAGCAACGCAACACCGTCGAGCGGTGCATCAACCGCCTGAAGGTGCGACACGAAGTCGCACACGTTAAGTGGGAAAGGCACGAAGGAAGGAGTCATGTGCTGACCCCGGATTAGAGGTCGTCTCGATTGGCTCTCCAGGCAACTTGGTGGGCGCCTGCGACTGCCGTGGCGGCAGGGTTACATCCCGCGGTCCGGCCCGCTCCACGGCTCTGGCCGTTCACCAATACTCATCGGAAGCCGGCGCAGCTGTACCGGTCCGAAGAGAAGGCGCAGGTGTTGGGGTCGGCCGTGTCTTCGCCGATGAGGTAGCGGTAGAGCCATTCGGCGAAGCTCATGTCCCGTGAACTCCGCCATGCTGATCGTCGGCCCCGTCTTACCGACCACGCTCAAGAACGCCCGCATGCGCTCCAGTGTTGAGACGCCGGATGCATGTGCATGCAGCTCTTCACCAGGTCGTCCACACGGAAGTAGCTCTTCTCCAGCCGCCTGGCCTCCGCCTCCAGGACGGAGATGTCCTCCGGCTCCCCGCTCGCTCCCGAGCGGACCTCAAGTGCCTTGTTGATCAGTGGGACCCAGGCTGCTTGCCGCTTCATCGCCCTACCGCCCTCAGGGAAGAAGAATGCCGTTCCCGGCCGTACACGGCATCATGATCGTGCCCCCGATACAGCCAACGGTCCAGAGGACGAACGCGCCGAAACAGCCGGGGCGTGCTCCTCGAACTCCTACCGCAGCCAGGACGGGCCCTGGTCCCCTCCGTATCGAGCGGCTGCGCTCGGTCATACCAACAGGACGCCCGGGCTGGGCGCAGCCACTTCACCACCAGTTCGGCTCGGTGAACGGGCTCTCGCCGAGAATCCAGCCTGAGCAAGACCGCGCCGACGTGGATCGTCACAACGAGGTGGTGCGTGTCCGTACGTTGGCACACGAGCATGCACGTGTGCACAGAACGTGCCTGACCGGCCGGGGCAGGCGCGTGTCACGGAACGCTGTGCGCCAGAGCCCTCCACCCCGGGCACACTGCCCAGCACTCCCTTCGGCACCGGGGTCACCCGGATCATGCAGGAGCCGGCACCGCGTTCCTCAGGCAGGGCGGAACGCCTGGAGGAACAGGGTGTTCGCCGTCCTGGTACCGGTCTTCAGGGCGGGGAGCACGGCCGCACTGATCGCGGTCAGCCCGGCCAGGGCCGGGAGCCGCTTCCAGACCTGCTGGTGGAGTACCCAGCGGCGCAGGACGGCGGCGGGGCATCCGTCAGGGTCTGTGACCGGAAGGTCGGCGGGCAGCGCGTGGAGTTCGGCGGGCGCACCGCCCACGTAGTGGGCCAGGGCGGAGAAGACGAGCCGGCCGCCGGGGCGGAGTGCCGTCGCGGCCGCGGGGAGCATACGGTGCGGGTCGGTGAAGTCCACGGCGCCGACGACGCTGTACAGGACGTCGTACGAGGCAGGTTGGGACGTCAGGTGCTCGGTCACCTCGGCGTGGACGAGGTGCAGGCGCGGCGCGAGGCGGGCGAACGAGGTGACGGCCTGGGCGGGGGAGGCGTCGACGGCATCCACCTGGGCCGCCGGGTAGGGGACGGCCAGGTGTGCAGCCTGTTGGGCGGCGCCGGAGCTGGCTCAGGCGGTGAGCAGTTCGGCGATCTCATGGGCGAGCTCCGGCCCGAGCGAGCCCCAGCCGTCCTTGTAGCCGTACACACTCCCCAGGGTGCGGGCGTCGTAGTCGCCGTTCAGGATGTCTATGTCGTTGGGGGTGATGAGCGACGGGTGGGGGACACCGACGGCGCCCGAGACCCTCAGCAACTCCCTGCGCAGGGTGCGCAGGTACGTTGCGGCCCGGATGCCCTTCGAGGGCGCGTCGATGCCGCGCGTCAGCCACGGGTTCTGGGTGGTGATACCGGTGGGGCACTTGTCGGTGTGGCACTTCTGGGCCTGGATGCAGCCGATGGACAGCATCGCCTCACGGCCCACGTTGATCATGTCGACGCCGAGGGCGAACGCGACGACGGCGTTCTCGGGCAGGCCGAGCTTGCCGGAGCCGATGAAGGTGATGCCGTCGGTCAGGCCCCGCTCGGCGAACACGCCGTAGACGCGGGAGAAGCCCACGCGGAACGGCAGGGACACCGAGTCGGCGAAGATCAGGGGAGCCGCCCCGGTGCCGCCCTCGCCACCGTCGACGGTCACGAAGTCGACCCCTCGCTCACCCCGCTCCATCAGCGTGGCGAGTTCCTCCCAGAATTCCATCTCGCCGACGGCGCTCTTGATCCCGACCGGCAATCCAGTCTCCCTGGCCAGCAGTTCCACGAAGTCGAGCATCGAGTCCACGTCGTGGAACGCGGTGTGCCGCGACGGCGAAGCGCAGTCCTCGCCCGCGGGAATGTCGCGGATCCGGGCAATCTCGTCGCTCACCTTCGCGCCGGGCAGCATGCCGCCGAGCCCCGGCTTCGCGCCCTGCGAGAGCTTGATCTCGATCGCCTTGACGGGCGCGCCCGCGACCATGGACTTGAGCTTGTCGAGGTTGAACGTCCCGTCCTCGTTGCGGCAGCCGAAGTACGACGTACCGATCTGGAGGACAAGGTCCGCGCCGCCCAGGTGGTAGGGCGACAGGCCGCCCTCGCCGGTGTTCTGCATCGTCCCGGCCAGCGCCGCGCCCTTGTTGAGCGCCGTGACGGCCGCTCCGGACAGCGAGCCGAAGCTCATCGCCGAAAGGTTGATGACGCTCGCCGGGCGGAACGCCTTCGCGCGGCCGCGCGGTCCGCCGAGCACCTTGGCCGAGGGCAACGCCGCTTGCGGGTCGCTCAGATCGGGCAGCGCATCGGCGAACGTACGCTGCTTCACGTATGCGTGACCCTGCTCGTGCTCGACGTCGTTGTCGGTGCCGAACCCGAAGTAGTTGTTCTCCCCCTTCGCCGACGCGTAGATCCAGCTGCGCTGGTCACGGCTGAAGGGACGCTCCTCGTCGTTGGACGTCACGATGTACTGCCGTAGCTCGGGGCCGATCGTCTCCAGCACGTACCTGGCGTGTCCCACCAGGGGGAAGTTCCTCAGCAGCGCGTGCTTCTTCTGCACGAGGTCGCGGGCGGCCACTAGCGCCAACCCCGTGGCGGCTGCCGCACCTATGCTCCGAGCACGCATCACAAACGTTCCTCTCCTCGACCGGCCGAACTTCACGGTGAGCATCTACCCCGCGCCGCGGGAATACCACGCGATGCCGAAGACCCGGGGGCACCGCCCTCGCGGGAGGCCGCCGCGCGGCGGCCCGTACGGGGTCGGGCCGCGCCGCGGGCGGGTCAGAGCGCCGAGTCGAGGTGCCCGAGGTGCTCGATGAGGTTCATGTTCTCGGCGTAGTCCACCGGGCAGTTGATGATCGACACACCCGGGTCCGCCAGCGCCTCACGGAGCGTCGGCAGCAGATCCCCGGCGGACTCGATGTGGTAGCCCTTCGCGCCGAAGCTGCGGGCGTACTGGACGATGTCCGGGTTGCCGAAGTCGGTGTTGGAGTTTTCCCCGACCTCCAGGTCCATCTTCCACTTGATGAGCCCGTAGCCGTTGTCCTCCCAGATCAGCACGGTCAGCGGAATGTTCTCGCGGACCGCCGTCTCGATCTCCTGGGAGTGCATGAGGAACGAGCCGTCGCCGACCGCCGCCAGCACCTTCGTCTGCGGCCTGGCGAGCTGAACCGCGAGCGCGCCGGGCAGCGAGAAGCCCATGGTGGACAAGCCGTTGGAGATGAGGCAGGTGTTCGGCGCGTACGTCGGGTAGAGCCGGGCCATCCACATCTTCAGCGCGCCGGTGTCGACCAGCACGATGTCGTCGCGACCGAGCGCGGCGCGGGTGTCGGCGATGACGCGCTGCGGGGCGAGCGGGTAGCGCTCGTCCGCGGCGCCCTGCTCGAGTTCCTTGGCCAGCAGCGCGCGGGTGGCCATGGTGTCCTCGTCGTCGATGGTCCAGCGCAGGCCGTCGAGTTCGGTGGCGAGGGCGTCGAGGGAGGCGGAGATGTCGCCGATGATGCCGACGTCGACCGAGTAGCTGTCGTCCACCTCCGCCGGGAAGCGGTGGATGTGGATGATCTTCTTGTCACCGTCCGGGTTGATCCGGGACGGGTCGAACTCCTGCAGCTCGTAGCCGACTGCGATGACGACGTCGGCCTTCTCGAACCCGAAGTTGGTGTAGTCGCGCCGCATGAATCCGAACGTGCCGGTCGCGCACGGGTGGTCGTCGGGCAGGACGCCCTTGCCGTGGAAGGTGGTCGCCGTCGACACGTCGAGCGCGGTGGCGAACCCTGCCAGCGACTCCTCGGCGCCGCCGCGCGCCGCGCCGTGTCCGGCGAGGATCACCGGCCGGCGGGCCTCCCGCAGCAGCTCCGCCGCTCGCTTGATCTGCTTCGGGGACGGCGCCTCGGGCTGCACGACGTTCCTGCGCAGCGGGCGCAGGTCCGAGCCGTCCGTCGCCTCGTCGACGTCCTCGGGCACGGCGAGGTAGACGGCGCCGGGCCGCTCGGACTCCGCGGTCTTGAACGCGCGCCGCACTATCTCGGGGATGGCCCGGGTGGCCGGGACCTCCGCCGACCACTTCGTGACCGGGGCGAACATGCTCACCAGGTCCACAAACTGGTGGGACTCCTTGTAGTTGCGCTCCTTGCCGACCTGCGCCGTGATCGCGACGACGGGCGTGCTGTTCGTCATGGCGTCGGCGACGCCCAGCATCAGGTTGATCGCGCCGGGCCCCAGCGTCGCGGACATCACACCCGCCGAGCCGGTGAGCCGGCCGTGCATCTCCGCCATGAAAGACGCGGCCTGCTCGTGCCGGGTGAGGATGTAGCGGATCTTCTCCGAGCGGGCGAGGGCGTTGGTGAAACGGATGTTCTCCTCGCCGGGTATGCCGAACACCACCTCGACGCCCTCGTTCTCCAGGCAGCGAACCAGGAGTTCGGCCGCTCCGTCGGGTGTCTGCTTCCGGTGCTCGGCGTTGCTCACGCTGATCGTGTCCTCTCCTGAGTTTTGGCCGCGCCGATGGGCGGCCCGGTCAGCCGTCTACCCCGGCCGGCCGCCCGGACGCCTGCGGACCGGGGCTACGAGAAGCTCAGTTGGACCCGGAACGCGCCGTCCGGGCCTTCGGCGCCACGAACAAGCCCTGGTGGGAGATGGGGTGTGGGGCTGGACTGGGGTGTTGCAGGTTGAGTGAGAACGGTCTGGGGTGGTCACCGGCCTCTTCGGCCCGGCCGCCTGCCCGGCACCGTCACCAGCTTCCCCGGCTCGCCCCCGCCAGAAAAGCCCTGCCGCCGTGCTCGTCGCTTGCTCCATCGCCCTGTTCGTCATCGCCGCGCTGTTCGAGATCGCAGGGGTTTGGCTGGTCTGGCAGGGCCTCCGCGAACACAAGGGCTGGATCTGGATCTGCGCCGACGTCATCGCGCTCGGGCTGTATGGCTTTGTCGCTCCGCTCCAGGCGGACGGAAATTTCGGGCGCATCCTCGCCGCGTACGGCGGAATTTTCGTCGCCGGGTCGATCGCCTGGGGCATGGTCGCCAACGGCTACCGCCCCGACCGCTACGACATTACCAGCGCCGTCATCTGCTCATCGGCATGGGCGTCCTCATGTATGCCCCGCGCGGCAACTGAGCGGCGCTCGGGGCCTCTCGCCCTCGCGGCCTGGGCCAGGCATCAGTCGACGTAGACGTGAACGTTCGGCCAGGTCATAGGGACCGTAGAGGCCGGCGCGGGGAACGCCTCGGGACAACCCGACTCCACGGCCTTCAAGGATGCCATCACCGCCCTGGGGCGTGCGGACCCGTTCTTCCAGCTGCTGTGCCTGCCCGACCTCGTACGGCCGAAGTTCACCGACCCGAGGACGGCGCACCACACCGGCGTGAACGCGGTGTACGACGAGGCTGCCCGGGTGTGCGCCGCCAAGCTGGCCTTCCTCATCGTCGACCCGCCGCCCGACGTCGTCGACATCGGGACGGCCGTCGCCTGGAAGACGAGCACGCTGCGCATCCGGTCGTCCCACGCCGGGGCCTGGTTCCCGAACATCAGGGTCGACGACCCGCTCCAGCCGGGCAGGATCGTCTCGCACCCGCCGTCGGGAGCTGTCGCGGGCGTCATCGCCAGGACCGACGGCCAGGTCGGCGTCTGGCAGTCCCCGGCGGGAACCGACGCCTACCTGGCCGGTGTGTACGGGCCTGCGGTCGAGGTCTCCGACGACGAACACGGCCTGGTCAACCCGCTCGGCGTCCACGTCATCCGGCGCTTCCCGCTCTACCAGACCGTCGCGTACGGCTCGCGCACCGTGGACGGGGCCGACGCGTTGTCCAGCGAGTGGAAGTACATCGCGGTGCGGCGGACCGAGGACTACATCCGGCGCTCGCTAGCGGAGTCCCTGCGCTGGGCGGTGCACCGGGGCAACGGCGAGGAACTCTGGTCCCAACTGCGCCTGAACTGCACCGCTTTCCTGCACGGCCCTCGCCGATCTGCCGCCCGCCCGCCGGCCCACAGGCGGCACCTGGTGGCCCGGATGCCGTCATCAGGGGCGTCCGGTGAAGGGTCTGCACCCACGACGAATGGGCCCGCAACACCTTCCGCATACAAGCGAGATGCCAGTCACCGCTGCTTGAGCAGCGCCCCTGAGCGGTGCAGGACGGAGCGGACTTCCCGCGAGACGGTGTCGTCGCCGAGGAGTTCGTTGTGGTCGAGGCAACCGGCGGGGTGGTTCACGGCGCCGGTCAAGGGGACGCTGTTGTCGGGGTTGATGACCTCGTCGCAGTTCGACCACCAGGTGGAGTACGTGACGTCCCCGGGTGTTTCGTCGCCCTCGGCGAGGCGTTTCTGGACGTACGAACCGGGAGTCATGTCGCGGCACGCCTGGTCCCACAGGGCGCACGCCCAGGCGGTGGAGGTGCCGTGGTTGGGACCGGCGAGGGAGATCCAACGCGCCACGGACGACTGACCGGCGGGGTCGAACTTGGTGTACCAGCGGGTGACGAGACTGCCGAAGGAGTGGGCCACGAGATCGACACGGCCCGCTCCGGTCCGCCGCTTGACGCTCTCGACGTACGCCGCGAGTTCGCCGGACAGGACCTCGTTGACCGACCGGTGGGTGTCGTAGCCGAAGGAGAAGAGCTCCCCCTCGGTGTACCCGTCCGCCTTGAGGTCCTCGCGCAGGGCACCCCACACGCCGGCATCGGCGTTGTAGCCGTGCACGAAGACGATGGGGACATGCGCGGAATCCGTACGCCGAGTGGGTGTCTGCGCGTGGACGGTGGCGGCGGAGAGGAGCAGGGACACCAGGACGGCCAGCAGCGGAACGCCGATCCTGCCGCCGAACGCGGAACCGAGCTTCAGCACACTTCCCCCTAGGACCTGTTACGCACGAGTAGTCGGAAGCAGGGTGGGGCCTGCGGGCGCGGATTGCCAGTCCCGTGAGCCGTCTCCTTGCCGTCCGTCTGTACCGGGGGCAGGCCGCGAAGGCGGAGTCGGCGAACAGGGCCCTGACTCGCGGGTCGGGCAGCTGCCGTCGAGCCACGACACCACTGAGCCGAATTCCGCGCCGAACCTGCCGCCCTCGTTCTCGTCGCACCTGCCGGACCGTGCCTGTTACCCGCCGGTCCGAGAGTTCCCGTCAGCCTGGTCCGCGGTGTGCAGGGCTCGCGCCAGCCATCTCAGTTCGTCGGTCGCGTCGGGAAACGCGTTCTGCCCGCGCAGGCGGGCGACGAGCCTGCGGTAGCGCTCCGCTCCTGCCTCGATTCCGGCCTCCAGGCTACGCAGTACGGCTGCCCGGTCGGCGTCACCGAACAGCTCGGACAGCACCTCGGCCGCCGCGGGCCCCTCGGGAGCGAGCCCGCGACGTCTGGCATCCGCGACGGTCCGCACGACCTGTCTGGCCCACCAGATGGACGCTCCGGGGGGACAACTCCAACCGGGTACGGGAGTGTTGAGCTCCATCCAGATGCGCAAGCGGGTGCGAAATCCCGGGTCCCGTACCAGCTCGGCGAGCTCGATCCAGGCGTCGACCTGCTCAGGTGTGGGATCGTCGGGCAGGGTGATGCTGAGGTTGCGCAGGCGGTCGCCCAGCTGCGGGTCGACGGTGAGACCGCCGAACACCTCCTCCTTGAACTCGTCGATGATCTGCGTGCGTTCGACTGCCGACAGCCGTGCCAACCGGTTCATCATCGCTGTCTCCTCAGCGGTCGAACCACGCTTCGACACGGTGGACAGGACGGCCCGGCTCACCTTCAGGGCGCGGATCTGCGCGTCGATCGCAGCCACATGAGCGTCGGCGACCTCGGCGACCGTGGTGCGGCCGCTCACGACGCGGCATACATCGTCGAGCCCGAGGCCCAGCTCCCGCAGGGTGCGGACCAGCTCGACCCGGGCCACGGACCCGGCGTCGTACAGCCGGTATCCGCTCGCGGAGCGGGACACGGGTGGCACTGCCCCCTCGTCCGACCAGAAACGCAAGGTGCGCACCGACAGGCCGGTGCGGTCGGCGAGTTGACCGATGGTGAGCGCATGAGGGTGTTCGTCGTCCATGGGGGGATCCTGGACCCTCCAGCCGCTGGAGACTCAAGGCGCCCCCGGCCACGGAAACCCCCAGGACCCATCTCCTCGTCCGGCGCGGCCTCTACACAGCGGTGCCGCCACCGTCCTCGACGGCGTCCGGGACGACCGTCTGCACGTCCTTCGTCACGGCGGCGCGGGAGAACTCCCGCGATCCGGGCCAGACTGCCGTCGCGCGCACGGGGACGGGCGCGTCCGTGGCGTCCGTCACGGGAACTTCGCACGCGAAGACACCGTTTCCCGCACCGGTGCGCGAGGTGCAGGTCCGCGTACTGGCATCGCTGAAGTGCACCGTCACGTATACGGTGACGCCTGCGATACCGGGTGCTGCGACAGGGCTCTCCGGCTTGAGGAATCCGGCGACATCGACCCGTCCGTCGAGGACCAGCCACTCCGCCCGGAACTCCCGGAACGCGGAGGCACGCACCTCGTCGGGGAAGGACGAGACAGGAGCGGCGGCCTCGTTACCGGGCACCGCTGCTGACTCGGGCAGCGGCGCGGCAACGGCCGGAAGAACGGTGGCGCCGCAGAGGGTGGCAGCACTCGCCAGGAGAACCAGCTTGCTCCGAAGGGCAGTTGAACGACAAAGGCGCACGAGGGTCTCGATTCTGTATGCCGCCCCGAACGGGGCTGTGCCCTCTACTCATGTCCGTGCCGAAGCGTCGCTAGCGCATTGCCCTGCCGCATTCGCCCCGATGGACGTACAGGGGCTTCAGCTCTGCGCGGGCTGCGCAACAGTTTCCGTGCGCAGCCCGGTGGCCAGGCATCGGGTGACCGTCGCCCTCGCGGGCCCGCCCTCGGACATGGACCGCGGCCGGATCCTTGGGACCCTCCCGCTGTCCGCCGTCAGGACGTCCAGACCACGGACAGCAAGGTGATCCGCCGGGTGATCGGGTTGCACAGCACCACCAGAGTGCCCCAGGTCCCGAACCACGCCTGCCGGGTGAGCCCGTCGTCCTCCCCGTACGGCACGGTGTGCGCATACGGGTCGGCCTCCAGGCGGTCGAAGAGGTCGAGGGCGGCGTGGCGGGCGTCCTCCGGGAGCCCGGAGAGCTGATCGACGGTGTGCGGGCTGTAGACGAACGACCAGCTCACGCAGCGCCACGCCCCTGCCTCGCCGCACGGGCCTGGTCCCGCCATCCTTCGAGGACCCCGGCGGAGTCGTCGTCGTGCTGAAGCGCGGCAGGCAGCTCCTCGCCGACCGCCGCTGCGGCCCGCAGGCTCTCAATGGCGGGTTTCGCGGCTTCGAGCGCGGACACGTGCCGCACCCACCGGTCGAGGACGGCGGGCAGGTCGGGCAGAGGGGTGAGGTTGATGTCCCGCAGGAACTGCATGCGCTGGTCGGGGACGCCCAAGGCGTGGGCGATCCCGTCGATGGTCCACTCCTGGCTGCTCACCCTGGCATCCTCCCCGCGCTCACTGTCCCCTCGAGCGTAGCCGGAACAAGGGGTCGTCCACAGCGGATCGCGGCCGGCGGCCGGGCCCGCGTTCGGCCACGAACGCCTCAGCCGGTGTGGAGGATCTCCCCGTCGCGGGAGAACGGATGATCTCGGCGTTCCTCGTCGGGCAGCTGACGTGTTCCGCGAAGGTTCGTTGGGCCCTGGAAACAGGACTTTGGCCCCGCCTGGATGAGCGATCAAAGGGTGTCCACTGAAGGTGCGGGGACGGAACCTTGGAGAGGTGAGCATCCATGACAGCCATTGCTGAAGCGCCGGCCGGTGAGCGGGCGTGGGACGGTTTCAAGGGCGGCCTGTGGCGGGACGCGATCGACGTCCGTGACTTCATCCAGTGCAACTACACCCCCTACGAGGGAGACGCTTCCTTCCTCGCGGGCCCCACCGCGCGCACGACGGCCGTCTGGGACAGACTCCTGGCACTGTTCCCGCAGGAGATCGCCCGGGGCATCCTCGACGTGGACGTGTCGACACCGTCCCGCATCGACGCCTTCGGCCCCGGATACATCGACCAGGACCTCGACCTGATCGTCGGCCTGCAGACCGACGCCCCGCTGAAGCGCGCCATCATGCCCAACGGCGGCTGGCGCATGGTGGAGTCCTCGCTGAGGGACTACGGGTACGAGCCCGACCCCCGGACCAAGGAGATCTACACCCGGCTGCGCAAGACGCACAACGCGGGCACCTTCGACGCCTACACCCCCGAGATCCGCGCCTGCCGCACCTCCGGCATCATCACCGGCCTCCCCGACGCCTACGGCCGCGGCCGCATCATCGGCGACTACCGGCGCGTCGCCCTCTACGGCGTGGACCGCCTCATCGAGGCGAAGGAGGCGGAGAAGGCGCGGCTGGGCGAGGCGTGGGCGACGGAGTCCGTCATCCGTGACCGCGAGGAGATCTCCGAGCAGATCAAGGCGCTGAACGAGCTGAAGACGATGGCGGCCTCCTACAGCTGCGACGTCTCCCGCCCCGCCGCCACCGGCCGCGAGGCGATCCAATGGACCTACTTCGCCTACCTGGCCGCCGTGAAGGAGCAGAACGGCGCGGCCATGTCGCTGGGCCGCACCTCCACGTTCGTCGACATCTACCTCCAGCGGGACATCGACGCCGGCCTCATCACCGAGGAACAGGCGCAGGAGTTCGTCGACGACTTCGTCATCAAGCTGCGCATCGTGCGCTTCCTGCGCACCGAGGACTTCAACCAGGGCTTCTCCGGCGACCCGACGTGGGTGACGGAGTCGATCGGCGGCATCGGTGAGGACGGCCGGCCGCTGGTGACCCGCTCCTCGTTCCGCTACCTGCAGACCCTCTACAACCTGGGCCCCGCCCCCGAGCCGAACCTCACCGTCTTCTGGTCGCCGCGGCTTCCCCAGGGGTTCAAGGACTTCGCGTCCCAGGTGGCCATCGACACCTCCGCCCTGCAGTTCGAGTCCGACGAACTGATGCGCCCCAAGTACGGGGACGACACGGCCATCGCGTGCTGTGTGTCACCGTCGGCGACCGGCAAGCAGATGCAGTTCTTCGGCGCCCGCGTCAACGTCGCCAAGGCGCTGCTGTACGCGATCAACGGCGGCCGCGACGAGAAGACCGGACAGGTGGTCGCCGAGGGGTTCGAGCCGCTCACCGACGAGGTCCTCGACTACGAGACGGTGGCCCGCCAGTACGACGCGCTGCTCGACTGGCTCGCCAAGACCTACGTGCACGCGATGAACGTCATCCACTACATGCACGACAAGTACGCCTACGAGCGCATCGAGATGGCCCTGCACGACTACAACCCCCTGCGCACGATGGCCTTCGGCGCCGCGGGCCTGTCCGTCGCGGCCGACTCGCTCTCGGCGATCAAGCACGCCAAGGTCCGCCCGGTGCGCGACGCGAGCGGCCTGGCCGTCGACTTCGAGATCGAGGGCGACTACCCGGCCTACGGGAACAACGACGACCGCGCCGACGACATCGCGGTGCGCATCGTGCACGACTTCATGGAGAAGCTCCGCAGGTACCCCACCTACCGCGACGCGGTGCACACCCAGTCGATCCTGACGATCACCTCGAACGTCGTCTACGGCAAGAAGACCGGCAACACCCCCGACGGCCGCCGTGCGGGCGAGCCCTTCGCGCCCGGCGCCAACCCGATGAACGGCCGGGACCGGCACGGCTACATCGCCTCCTCGATGTCCGTCGCGAAGCTCCCGTACGACGACGCCGAGGACGGCATCTCGCTCACCAACACCGTCACTCCCGACGCTCTGGGCCGGACTCCGCAGGAGCGCGTCGCCAACCTGTCCGGCGTCCTCGACGGCTACATGGAGACGGGCGGCTTCCACATGAACGTCAACGTGCTCGACAAGAAGATGCTCGAAGACGCCATGGAGCACCCGGAGAACTACCCGCAGCTGACCATCCGGGTCTCCGGCTACGCGGTCAACTTCGTGCGCCTCACCCGCGAGCAGCAGCTCGACGTCATCAACCGCACCTTCCACACCGTCCTGTAGGGCGCGGGCCGCCGGGCGCGTCTCGCCGGGCACCGGGTGCGGGGCCGTTGTGCGTTCTGCTTTCTGGACGACAGGCTCCGTGCCCGGTCCACGGGCACGTCAGCCGCGTGCGGGTCCGCATCCGGGCCGTCGGCCACCCGGCGACGGCTGGTCCCGGCCGGTGGACAGCCGGTGGGCCTTGTCACGTCTGGTGGGTGAGGTGTGCGTAGACGACGACGTTTCCCAGGTACCGGCGTGCCTTCTTGTCGTAACCGCCGCCGCAGGTGATCAGGCGCAGTTGCGGGGTGGATGAGGGCCCGTAGACCTGGGTGTCGGGGAAGTCGTCGATCGGGTGGACCTCGACCGCGTCGACGGTGAAGATGCCGGTGATGCCGTCGGTGCGCGGGATGTGGATGGTGTCCCCCTTGTGGAGGGCGCCCAGGGCGTAGAAGGCGGCGGGGCCGGTGGCGGTGTCGACGTGACCGGCGAGGATCGCGGTGCCGATGCTGCCGGGAGGCGTGCCGTCCTGGTACCAGCCCGCGAGATTGCGGTCGCTGTCCGGGGGCGCGGCCAGTTGTCCGTCCTGGTCCGTGGCCAGGCCCATGAGCGGAGCGTCCACGGCGATCGTGGGGATGATCACCCGCGTCGGTGGTGCGGGCGGCAGGGGCGGATGCGCACTGGTTGCGTCGTCGGCCTGCGCGGGGCGGGAGAGCAGGGCTTGTGCGGCACCGGGCTGCGGCGGTGGGCCCGCGGGCTCGATTCCGCTCAGCAGCGGCATGGCCCAGCACAGGAGGAGGACCGCCGTGACGGTCTGCGCGGCGCGGCTGACGCGTGCACGGAATTCCCGGGGCGCGTCCTGCATGGGGTGAGTCCTCTCGTCCACGGCGAGCCCGTCGAATGCGGAGGGAGAGAGCCGGGTGGCCGGGCCCGGGCAGGTGGGGGCGCGGGACCCGGCCACTGGCGGTTCTCTGCCGAGGAGAAGGTCAGCCGCGGTCGTCGCCGCGGCGTCGGCCCGCCACCAGGACACAGGCCGCCAGCACACCGGCCGCGCCGATGCCGAGGACGGTCTGGGTGTTGTCGCTTTCGCTGGTGCCGCCGACGCCGGTGTGCATGGCGCCACGGGGGTGGGTCTGCTTCTTCGACGGGTCCATCGTGGTGTCGCCGCAGATCCGCTGTGCCTCGGAGGCGGTGGAGTCGGCCTTCTGCTTGAGCTGGTCGACGTTGTCCTGCTCGGCCTTGCCCGGGTGCCCGCCGGCGTCGATCTGCTTCTGGTAGTCGGAGACGGCTGCCTTGTACGCGGACTCCGCTTCCATGGCGGCCGCGGTGGCCGGGTCGCACTGGGTGTCGGCCGCCGAGGCCGTCGGGGCGGCGAACAGCAGAGCGGTGGTGGCGAGGGCGGTGCCGGCGGCTATCTTCAGCGAACGCATCAGGAGTCCTCCAGAAACAGCGGCGACGGCACACCATGCGCCACCGGTGAACCGCTGTGCTCACGACGTAAACCGCTCTCCGGGCTTCCCGCAGGCCCGCATCCGGTTGAAATGCCCCGATCGGGGAGGTCGTCGGCGCCAGCAACACAGGTCAGCGGTGTCCCGAGCGCCCACGATGTGAGGCGCACCCCATTGCTCTGATCGTGCGCCACCCCTGCCGGCGGAGACTGCCGGTGATTCAGCCCGGCCTGACCACCGCGGTGTGGACGGCACCCAGTTTTCCCGGGGAGATCCGCAGTTTCAGGGTGGCTCCCGCAGCGACCAGTTGCACCGTCGGGTCCAGGGAAACGACGGCGGAGACGGGGCGGTCCCACGTGAGGTCGATGGTGGCGCCGTCGCGCAGGGGACCGGACACGCAGACCGTGGCCGTCCGTTCCGCCTCACGGATCGTCACCGAGGCCGGGGCGCCGACGGTGATGCCGCCCACGCTGCCCGGGTTCCAGAAGTTGACTCCGGTGAATCCGCGCGACGGCACGCGTACACCCTGGTGGTCGTCGGTGTTGGCGAGGAGGCTCAGCCATCCGTTGTCCGCGGCGCGAGCCGCCGTCTGCGCCGGGCTCGCACCGGGCATCAGCAGGTAGGCGTACGTGTCCCCGGCGGGGGCCGTGCCGTGGTCGAACCAGAGGGCGAGGTAGCGCCGGGTGATGGGGTCGGGGGAAGCGCCCTGGTTGATGTCCGACCACGCGCCGGTACGCGCATGGCGCAGAGCCTTGAGCGAGGCAGGTGCCCCGCCGGGGAAGACGTAACCCGCATGCCCCGCCAGATGGGCCCACCGCGCCCCGCCGAGAGGGGCGCTCCAACCGAGCCCGCCGGGCTGGGCCCGGCCGTCGACGGTGAAGGCATGGACGCCGGCCAGCCCCAGGTTGCGGTTCTCCACCACCGATTCGACGGTCGCGCCGTCACGCGCGTGGATGCCTGCTCCCAGGCAGACGACCGTGTCGTCGAGCAGGAACCAGGACTTCTTGGCGAGCAGAGTGGAGGACAGCCCCTTGAGGTACTGGCCGACGGAGGCGTACGTGCCGTCGGTCGTTCCGCCGACCCAGCGGACGTCGGGCCTGGCCGCTCCCCAGGCGCCGCCTTCGGCATCGGCGAGCGGCTTGCGGGAAGCGGTGGTGCCGGGCAGGCGGTAGGGGTCCACCGTCGCCCAGAAGTCGTCGCTGTACTGGCCGTTGGCGAAGTCGTCCCCCCACCAGTAGAGCATTCCGGAACCACTGTGCCAGCCGCGCAGGTTCTCGCCGTTGCCGTTCTCGTAGTACGTGATCCGCCGGGAGGCCATGGAGAGGCAGGCCGCCCAGCCCGCGCTCCGGTGCACGGCCCGGTCCATGCCCGGGAAGAGCCGGTGGCCGACCGGTTCCGGGATCGCCGTGGCATCGCCGGCGGCCACCTCGGCCAGGCGGGCGAGGGCGGCTATGCCCAGCCCGGGCGCGGTGAGGGCCGGGGTGTAGTACTGACGGGAGATCCAGCCCTTGACCATGCCGCGCCAGCGGCTCTGCTCCGCGGCGGAAGCGCTGCGGGCCAGCAGCGCGATGCACGCGAGGATCGACTGGCCGCGGAGCTGGTCGTCCTGGCGGACACCGCCGACGGCCGCCTTCGCACCACGGCTCACGGCCCTTCCGGAGACGGCGTCCATGGCCAGCCCGTTGAAGAGGAACGGTGCGTACGCCTTGTCCACCGAGTCGAAGACGATCTGCCGGTTGCCGTCCTTCACCTCCCACGCCGACCCTTCGAGAAGCGCGAACAGCAGTGACAGTCCGCCGAGCATCACCGATCCGTACGATCCCGCGTACGGGACCCAGGTGTGCTGGACGAAGCTGCCGTCGGCGTACAGCCCGTCCCCGTTCGTGACGTACGGAAAGACCGGAGAGAGCGCGTCACGTGCGAGCGCGAGCTTGGCGGCCGAGGAGCCGACGACTCCGCGCAGGGCCAGCACGCGACACAGATCGACGCGGTTGGCGCCGGTGGACGTGCCGGTGTACTGCGCGACAGCGCTGTCGGGTACGAAGTGGTCGACGGCGGCACAGTGTTGTGCGATGCGGTCGGCACCGAGGTGCTCGTGGAGCAGGACGTCGATGTCGAGCAGTGCCTGCGGGGCGCCGATCTGCCAGCTGTACCAGTTGCCGTACCGGGTCTGCCCCGCGTGGTAGACCTCGTCGTGGAGGTGGTCGAGGCCTGCCAGGATGTCGTCGCGCAGGCCGGTGTCGCCGGTGAGACCGGTGCCGGGCTGGGCATGGGCCTCGGCGAGGGTGCGCAGCCTGGAGTAGCTGGTCTGGAGATTGCCCGAGTACGTGTACGACTCCGGATCCGTGTCCGGGTCCGGGTCGGCGAAGGGCAGATCGGGCCAGAGCGAACCGGTCGCGCGGGCCATGGCGGAACGCAGGTCGCGCGCGGTGGCGCCGAGTGCGGCAAGCCGGGAGGCGAAAGGTTCGGCGGTCGGAGTGAAGCCCGAACCGAGAATCAGGGCACGCCACTTGGGGACGAGTGCGCCCGGTACGTCGGCGGCTGCTGCCGATGCGGCGGGCGGGGTGCCCAGGGGGCCGACGGCAAGGGCGGCGCCGACAGCGGCGGCGCGCAGCAGACCGCGGCGGGACATCGGGGAAGCGGAGACGGCAGGAAGCATGAGCGAAGGCACCTCGGGGGAAAGGGGCTGTCGTGAAACCTGGAACCGCGCGTGGTTGTGCGATTTCTTTCATGCAATTGCCGGACGCGTCAATGTGTTGTTCTGTTCTCTCTTATTTGATCGATTGATCGAAACGTTCCAAGAAACACCAGTCGTCGGGGCTACGGTGGCGCCGTCCCCGGTGAAGACGGTGGCGCCGTGGGCGGTTCCCGTCGGGCGGACAGGAGCCCGGGACGTACGGGCCCGGCCCGCCCGGGAGCGGCTTGGCCGCAGCGGCAACCACGTGAAGGCGCCGCCACCACGGGCAAGCAGCGCGAGGGAGAGAGCAGAAGGGGGCGGGCACGAGGACGCAGCCGTCAGGCGGCGTGTTCCCGGAACAGTCCGCAGGGGGGGGGCGGGGAAGACGGTGGCGAACGCCTTGACCGGTCGTCAGGTGCGGTGCGGTCAGCGGTCCTGGCGGAAGCGGTGGGTGGCCGGATCGTAGGCGGGAGCCGGGAAGCGTCGCCGGTGAGCTGGGGCCTCGCCTTCGGAGCGGCGGCCGTGGCGATGGCCGTCAGTCTGGTGGTCTTCGCCTCCAGCGGCTCGCTGCGCGGCGTCGACGACCGGCCGGGCCACCCCCTGACCGCCGACGAGCGGAACAGGGTCCTGCGACTGACGGCGCTGACCGTGGGCCCGGCCGTCCTCGCGGCGGGGCTGGCCGGAGCTGCCGGCGTTCTCACCCTCCCTCGCGTGCTCGGCGCCTTCGCCGTCCTCGCGCTGGCGGTTCCGGTCGCCTACTTCGTCAAGCTGTTCCGCCTGCGCGACCTGGACACGCGGGCCCGCGCGGGGGATCCGCGCCTATGCGTGGCTGTTCGTCGCCGCCGTCTTCTTCTGGTGCATCTTCGACCAGGCCGCGTCCAGCGTGCAGCTCTTCGCCGACGCCCACGTCGACATGCTCGGCATGCCCTCGACCTGGCAGGCAGTGCTCAACCCGATCATGATCGTGCTCTTCGCCGGGGTGATGGCGGCGGTGTGGCGGCGCGTGGAGGTCTCGGCCCCGGCGAAGTTCGCCGCCGGACTCGTCCTGTGCGGAGCCTCCTTCCTGCTGCTGTCCCTGGCGGCCGCCAGGGCGGACGGCGACACGCGGGTGTCGCTGCTGTGGATCGTGGGCCTCTACCTGTTGCAGACCCTGGGCGAGCTCTTCCTGAGCCCCACCGGCCTGTCGCTCAGTCACAAACTGGCACCGCCGGGAATGGGCGCCCAGCTCGCCGGGCTTTTCTTCCTCACCGTCTCCACCGGAGACGTCATCGGCGGCCAGATCGCCTCGCACCTCAGCGGCGCGCCGCTCTACCTGGGCCTCGGAGCCGCAGCGGTCCTGGCCGGACTCGCCATGGCCGTGGCGACCCCCCGGGTGCGCGCGCTGATCGGGGCGTGAGCGGATGCGGCACTCCTGCGCTTCCGCCCCGGCAGCCGGTGACGAGCGACTCGGTCGCTGTGCCCCCTGCACACGGGTCCACCGGCCCGTGCGCACGCGACGCGGGGCAACCGACGTCGGCGGAATGCCGAACTCGCGCCGTCTGGGTCTCCTTCTTCTCATCTGCGGGTTTCTCGGCACGCTGGCCTCCGCGGTCCTCATGTACGACCGGGTGAGGACCCTCGCCGATCCCGCCTTCGCCCCGGGCTGCGACATCAACTCCGTACTGAGCTGCGGCGACGTGATGGACAGCTGGCAGGGAAACCTCCTCGGGTTCCCCAACATGCTTCTGGGCGTCGCCGGATTCGCGGCCCTCGCCGCGTTGGGACTGGTCCTCGGCGCGGGCGGCGTGCTCCCCCGCTCCGTGTGGCTGCTCCTCCAGGCAGGGGTCACGGCGGCCTTCGGTTTCGTCCTCTGGCTCATCACGCAGTGCCTGTACGTCCTCGGTGCCCTCTGCCCCTGGTGCATGCTGATCTGGGCGGTCGTCATCCCCCTCTTCTGATACGTGAGCCGACACGTCCTGCCACTGCCACGTGCGCTGCGGTCGCTTCCGCACTGGCTGGTGCCGCTCGTGCTGTACGGGGTCGTGGTGATCCTGATCCTCACGCACTTCGGCGCACGCCTCTTCTGAGCACGGTGCCCTCACCCCGCCCGTCACCGTCCCGGCCGCTGCCGCTGTGGCGCTGCTCAACAGCGGGACGGGGCGGCTTCCCGGCACGTCATTCCGTACTGCGAACGGTGCGGACGTCGAAGGGAGCGTGAGTGGTGAAGCCTTCCGTGATGTGCTCGCGGAGTTGTTGGGCCTTGTAGGCGGCGGCCACGTCGTCGTGGAACTCCTCAAGGAGTGCGCCGAGCGCGGCGGCCGGGCCCTCCAGGCCGATCCGGTCCAGTGCCCGGGCGGTGCGGTCGTGGATTTCGTAGTCGAGGTCGGCCATACGATTGCCCGCCCGGTCGCGTTCGGCGAGCTGATCGGGGTCGGTGGCGGTGCGCAGCCGACTGGCGATTTCCGCCATGGCCTCTCGTTCGTCGACCAGCGGGTAGAGGGGAGCGAACAGGTCGTACAGCTTCTGAGGGGAGGGCAGCGCCACAGGGTTCGACACGAGGGACTCCTGACAGGGAGAGGGGCGACAGCCTCCGGGGAAAGGACCTTTCACCTACTGGCCGTTGGCGGAGAAGTGCTGGTAGTCGGGGTGGTTCCAGCGGCCGCCCCAGTACCAGCCGACGCGTGCCATCGCGGTGGTGACCGCGTCGCCGCGCCGGATCATTCCCTTCACGGGACGGTCGCGGCGCAGGTGGCGGCGTCCGGCGGCGGGGTGGACCGTACCGTAGGCGTCGACGTAGGGGTTTTCGACGGTGTTGATGTCGAGGGCGTCGCCGTAGGAGTGGCGGGAGAGCTTGGCGGGATTGCCGGTGACGCGGCGGCAGTTGAAGGCGGACGTGTTGTCGTCGGCCATGGCGGCTTCGTCGTTGCCGCGGTATGCGGCCATGACCCGCATCTTGCGGATGGGGAAGCGGGCGTGGAACATCGCGCCGAACACGTGGGTGACGTCCTTGACGACGCGTCGGTGGACGATGAGTTCCCCGCGGTGCAGGCGCCCGTCGAAGCCCCAGTGGTTCATGCTCAGCAGTCGCAGGTCCCGTGCGGGTACCGGGCATCCGGGGCGGTGGGTGAATCGCAGCTTGGCCGACGGCACGGCGGAGACCACCAGGTTGAGCGAGGGGGCCGCGGCGGATCGGGCGTCATGCGGCCGGGCCGCCGAGGAGGTTCCCGCCGCGGGCACGGTGGCCATGAGCGCGAGCGGCAGTGCCAGGGCGACGAGGCGCAGTCTGATCTTCACCAGCGCAACGTAAAGGCAAGATGATCATCACGGAGTCTTGGACACGATGTGCCGTGCGCGGCAGACGCCGTTCGGCTCAGCGTGTACTGCGGGGCACCCCGGGTCCGGGCGGCGCCACCGGTCCGGGGGACGTTGGTGGGCAGTTCGTCCTTGTGGTGGGTGATGCCCGCCCGGGCAGGTTCGCGCGCTCGGCGACGATGTCGGGGGCCGGGGTGCCGTGTCCCGCCGACGGAGGTCCGGCCCGTGTGCTCTCAGGGGATCTGTCGTCTGCGGTGCTGTCGGCGCAGCAGGCCGACTGCGAGCAGTGATCCTCCCGCGGCCAGGCGGAGAGAGTCGCCGAGGGAGGGGACGTACGGGCCCGGTATCCGGATGTCGACGGGCGTTGCGTGACTGGCCTCGGTGGGCACGTCGGCGAGCGCCAGCCAGCCGGTGGCGCCCGCGATCTTCTTCTCGATGCGGAGCCGGACGACGGTTCCGTAGACCTCGACGAAGGCAGGGCATCTGCTGATGTCTTCCCTCGGCAGCACGGGCGGCGAACAGTAACCGGAGTCGGTCTGGCCGTCCTCGGGCCGGTAGGGCACGTAGCTGAATCCGTCGGGGATGGTGAGGATCTGTTCCCGGACCCCGCCTCCTTCCGCCCCCGGCGGATAGGCCGTGGGAGCGGGAGGGCCGCCGGGAACGACGGGGTCGGGAATCTCGACCTCGATGACCTGGCCGACCTCGCCTCTCAGGGTGAGCGGAGCCACCGCGATGCTGCCTTCTCCGGAGTCGGCAGGCAGAGCTGTGGCTGGTGCCGCTGACCTGGTCAGACCGGGAGCGAGACACAGCAGTACCGCAGTGAGCACGGTGAGGGAGGCTGTGGAGCGGTGTGCCGGGCAACGGGGCTCTCCGCTGTGCGTCTTCAGGTGCCGAGTGGGCATGGAACTCCTCCCTGGGTGTGGTCCGTGGTCGACACCGGGTGCCCCACGGACCCTACGGGGAGGCTCTGCCCGCGCCGGTGGCCGGTACTTCCCGGTGGCCGCATCCAGGGCCCGTGGACATTCATGCGGGTTCGCTGGGCCCGGCGTGTGCCGCGCACGGCCGTGACGCCGGTGCGCTTTGATCGGTGCGAACGCGCCCACCGGGCGGCGGGCCCGGCCGAAGAGCCGCCCGCCGGGCCGGGGCGCGGGACGACCGGGCAACAGGCAGTCCAGGGAGCGTGCGAGATCACCGGCGAAGAGTCCCCCGTACCCCACTGGCTGTTCGGCGACCAATTGGGCCCGCACTTCCTCGATCCGGCGCGGGGCGGCCCGCACCGGGACGCGCCCCTGCTGATGATCGAGTCCAGGAGCGTCTTCCGGCGGCGGCGATTTCACCGGGCCAAGGCGCATCTGGTGCTCTCGGCGATGCGGCACCGGGCCGCCGAACTGGGCAGCCGGGTGCGGTACGTCAAGGCGGACACGTACCGTGAGGGCCTGCGGGAAGCGGTGGGGGACGCCCGGGTGACCGTGCGCCACCCCACCTCCCACGCGGCCCTCGCTCTCGTACGCGACCTGCCCTCCGTGCAGGTGCTGCCCGCACGCGGGTTCCTCGTGACGCACGACGAGTTCCGCTCCTGGGCGGACGGCCGCGGCACGAAGAGCCTTCGCCAGGAGGACTTCTACCGGTGGGTCCGGCAGACGCACGATGTCCTCATGGAGGGCGACCGCCCGGCCGGCGGGCGGTGGAACCTGGACCACGACAACCGGCAGCCACCGCCGCGCGGTGCCACCTCCCTCGGGGTCCCCGCCCCCTACCGGCCCCGCGAGAGCGACATCGACGCCGAGGTCCGTGCCGACCTCGACCGGTGGGAGCGCGACGGCGACGTCGCGTTCGTCGGCGAGGACGCACCTCGCGCCTTCCCGGCCACCCGCCGTGAGGCACTCGCCGCCCTGACCCGCTTCCTGGAACACCGGCTCGCCACCTTCGGCGCACATGAGGACGCCGTGCTCTCCCAGGACTCGACGATGAGCCACAGTCTGCTCTCCGCCCCCCTCAACCTGGGCCTCCTCGATCCCGGAGAGTGTGTCGAACGGGCCGAGGCGCGCTGGCGGTCGGGAGAGGCGCCGCTCAACAGCGTCGAGGGTTTCGTCCGGCAGATCGCAGGGTGGCGCGAGTACGTCTGGCACGTCTACTGGTACTTCGAGGAGCAGTACCGCGCGAGCAACGTTCTGCGCCACCACGGAGCCCTTCCCGGATGGTTCAGCGACCTGTCTCCCGGAGCGGACGGTGCCCACTGCCTCTCCAGCACCCTGGATCAGGTCCGCTCGACGGGCTGGACCCACCACATCCCGCGTCTGATGATTCTGGGGAGCTTCGCGCTGCAGCGCGGATGGGAACCGGGGGCGGTCACCGACTGGTTCCACCGGAGCTTCGTCGACGGCTACGACTGGGTCATGGTCCCGAATGTGGTGGGCATGTCGCAGTACGCCGACGGCGGCCGCATGACCACCAAGCCGTACACCTCGGGTGGTGCGTACATCGACCGGATGAGCGATTTCTGCGGCTCCTGTCGGTACAGGCCGACCGTGCGGGTGGGCGAGGAGGCCTGTCCGTTCACCGCCGGGTACTGGAACCTTTTGCACCGCCATCGTGAGCGGTTCGAGCGCAACGCCCGGATGGCGCAGGCGGTGCGGGGCCTGGACCGGCTGAGCGACCTCGACGCGCTGCTGGAGCAGGAACGCGAGCGCCGCGACTGACGGAGAAACGGAAGGCTGTCGAACGACGACCGCCCATCCGTCCGACGACCCCCTCACCGGGGGCGTCGGGACGACCGGACTACGATCCCGGGGCTGCTGCTCGGGCCGCTTTGGCACGGTACGAGCTGGGGCTCATGCCCTTGTGGCGTTTGAACGCTGCGCTGAAGCCGAAGGCTTCCGCACAGCCGGCTGACCTGCTGATCTGGGCGATGCTGAGGTCGGTGTCGGCCAGCAGGGTCCGGGCCTCGTCCATGCGGTACTCGGTGAGCCCATCGCTGCTGGCGTTCAAGGCCAAGTTCCAGACGTCCCACCGGCCGCTGTACATGTGCTATCCGGACCCGGTGCAACTGCCCGCGATCGGAAACGCCATCGGGGAGGCGTACATGCCCCACACCAGCCCGAGCCAGATGCTGCGGCTGAGCCGAGGGCTCCTCGGTACGAGATCCCCCGTATCCCCCGTGCGACCGGGCACGGGCGCGGGCGCGGGCGGCGAGGACCTGAGAAACCGGGCACGAGCCGTGCCGGGGGCCGAGGGAACTGCTGCCGCGAGCTGCAACGTGTCCGGCAGCTGCCCCACGAGACGGCTTCTCTCACTCTCCGGTGCCCTACCCGGCCCCCCCGCACCCGTCCGTCGGTGCCGCGGTCAACGCGTCTCCACGTCTGTTTCATCCGCGGCCGGCTTCCGGTACGAGGAACTCCGTTCGCACGCACACAGGCTCCGCAGAGACCATCGGAACACTCCACCAGTCGCGCTGCAACGCCTGTGTGACGACGGGTCAGTTGGACGACCGCATGTGCCAGTGCAGCCGTGTCCATGCGCTGCAACGAGATCCGTACAGGCATGCGGAGCGCCTCACTGAGGGCACCGGTCGCCGTCTGGTGCTTTCTCCACGGGAGACCGTCGATTTCGCGAGCGGGCAGGACCGCGTGACATCGGCACAGTGCCGAGGCGTCCGGGTATCCGTGGTTCCCGCCCCGCCCCGGCTCGCGGCTCGATGGAGAGGAACCTCCAGACGGTTCGCATGCCCCTGGTCACATGCCCCCAGACGATGGTGCGGCCGGCCAGGCGTCGAGATGTCATAAACCAGTCCAGCTCCCGGGGTGGGGGCCCGGGGAGCAGAGCAGTGGCCGTCGAGTCGTACGCGAACACGTCGTACGCGAGCACGAGGAACTCGGCGCATCTGTGCCTGGATCTCTTGCCCGGTGAGACCGGCGAACCCTCCGTCCCCGACGCCCCCGCACGGTCCGGCAGGGTTGCCGATGACTGCCCGGCCAAAGCCGATCACGCCCGTCGTTGCCCCTCCGCGGAGATCATCTTCTGTCCGCGAGGAGCCGGTGCGCTCGACTCGGGAAGCAGACCGCCGATACCGGTCGGGCCCACGACGGCTGCTGTGCAGAGTTTCAGCCACGCAAGCGGAGCCGGACTCTCCGCCACCTTGATCAGATGTGAAACTGCCGTACTTTCGGTGCAGTTGATGTCCGCATGGGCAGGACCCGTCAGACCGGGAAGGTGAGATGCAGTGGCTGAAGCCGAAGATGAGCACTGGATCGTGCGAGGCAAGTGCCGGACGGTCGGCCCGGACGAGTTGTTCGTCGAAGGCGCCGCCCAGAACCGGGCGAAGGCATTCTGCTCCGGATGCCCGGTACACGCGACATGCCTCGCACACGCCCTGGACAACCGGATCGAGCATGGCATCTGGGGCGGTATGACGGAACGCGAAAGGCGGGCCTTGTTGCGCCGCCGCCCACTGGTGACCTCCTGGCGAAGGCTCCTCGAAACCGCGCGTGCCGAATACGAGCGAAGTGCCGACGCCGGTGAAAGCACGACGGACGAGCGGACCCACTTGATCACCAGCGAGCCGATGCGGTGGTCCGCATGAGTTGCCCGCTCCAGGCCGTCGGGGTGGCCTGGAGCTCTGGTCGAGGAACGTCGTACGGACGACGGCGGGGCGGCGACCGGGCCAAGGTCCAGGACCCTCCAGGTGCAGGGGGATCCCGGGAGAGCCGACAGGGAAGACGCCGCCGTGCCCTTCATGAGCGATGACCGGCGGCCCTGATGCGTACCGACCGGCGCCTGAGTGGAAGACCAGGTCACCAGGCAGCGAGCTCTGCACGGGGGCGGCCAGGGCCCGGCGGTTGAGCAGATCGCTGAGATCGCCGAATCCGGGCTTCGGACCGGACAGTCGGGTGTACGGAGAGGGAGTGAGGGGCGCGGCAAACGATCTCCGAACCCGAGCCGACGCCGGGGTCTGCCCGACCCACTCCCCAAGGCCGCGCATCGAGGTGGCGCCTGTCCTGGCTGACAGGCCGCCACGCAAGCAAGCACCTGAACGAACGCCAACCAGGCATGTCCCGCACCCTCCCGCCCTGCGGCAGAGGCTGCCCGAAGTAGTTGCGTACGCCGGCTCTTGCGTGTAATCGCGGGGGCGTGCAGGAGCACGAACGCCTCTGATGTATCCCTGCTGGCTCCGCGTCATCGACGTGCAGCGCCTTCTCCCGGTGCCGGCGGCGGTTGCCTGTCCTGGTCGCCGGTGCCCACCGTTGAGCAGACGGCGAAGCGTGGAACGCCCCCCACCTCAGCAGTTGCAGACTTCCGTCGCTTCCGTCCCTTGCCCGCGCACGCGGCCATGCGGGCGTGGCACCCCAGCCACCGCCGCATGGGCCTGCGGGCGAAGGCGGGCGAGGCCACTGCACCTTCTCCAGCAGCACGACAGCGGCCCGGCGTCCAGGTCTCCGCGGCCCCACAGCCTTTCAGACACACGGAACACGCCTTGGCGCGCCGGTCACCTGGGGTGTGACAGTACGGCACCCTGGGCGCGTCGCGGTCAGAGTAGGGGAGCGCACCGACGGCACAGGCGGTACCGCAGACCACCGCGCGGACCAGTTCGCTCGCGCAGCCACGCCTCTGTCTCCACCTGGTCCAGGACACGTACCTGAGTCGACCACCCGGAGGTGTCGCCGTCGTGGGCGAAGCGACCCAACGCCCCATCCGGCACCGGCGAACCGGCTCGCATCGGCGCGAGGGCTGCCGTGATCTCGTTGCATGACACCGTGTGAAGAACCTGTTTGTCTGCCACGGTGGCGTGTCGGTACCGCTCAGGCTGATCAAGGCGAGGCAGCTGGGCAAGGGACTGTTCACGAACTGCCCGGAACTGCTCGGCCGCTGCCGCGCATTCCGTGCATGCCGGGGCGCATGCCGACTCCGTGTCAGTTGCGGCTGCATGCGCAGCGTGCGCTGCCGGTTCCGCTCGCGGCCGAGGCACTGCACTCCTGGCAGCAGCCAGACGTGCGGCCGCGTCGGCTCGCCGTAGCGCCTCACCTGCCGCTCGCCGCGCTACCGTCATACGCCCTTTGCGTCCCACTCACTGCTCCTTCGCGTGCTGCCCGTCTCGAAGGATTTCTGCCGGGGCGGTCGACGCCGTCGCGTACGGCGTCCTTGTCGTACAACGGTGCTGTGGGCCGACGCGTTGCGGGCTGGTCCCGTGAACTCCCCGCACATCGCCCGGACGGCCGTCAGGGCGACGCGTTCGCCCTCCGGCGTGAGGGTGCCAAAAGTCCCCGGGCCGCCACTTCTTCGGACCCGGGGACTTCTGATGGAGTAGCGCTGCGGGAAGCACCAGCATCCCCAACGACAAAACAGGCGTGCAGGAAACGGCCCCGTTCGTCACCGCAGTCGCGCAAGGAAGCCATGCACGGCAGCAGCTGTGCCTCCAGGCGTGGGGCGCGACACGGCGGGCGGGCCGGGGTGCTGCCGGCTCCCACAGGGCCGGACGAAGCCACCGACCACCTGTTCTCGAGCGGTCCCCTCCACGGCCACATCGGCTGGTGAACCTCCGAGCGCTGCGAGGCGGGCGAGCAGCAGCAGGCCGATCGCGGCGCAGTCCCGGCAGGTCGTGGGGACTCCCGCTGGAAGACCGTCTCCTGCTCGTTGCGGCCTACTGGCACACGAACCTGACGCTGCGCCAACTCGCTCCGCTCTCTGGAGTCTCGAAGTCGGCGGCCGGCGGCGGGGGTGGGAGAGATCTCGTAGGCGCCGACGGAGGCGATGTTCACGAAGTGCCCGCAGCCCTGAAGTCGACCTGGGGTGACGTTCCGGCCGTCGCGGGAGACGGTGGGTTCAAGGATGGTGACGTCCAGGCACGTGTGGCAGACGACGGACCCGGACCGCGCAGAGCCCGGGGCCGTCGAGTACGCGTGTCTCAGCGCGTATGTGCCGTTCAACTCACGCAGTACTGCTGTTCCTTGCCGATCGACCGGTACATGCAGTCCGAGTTTTCCAGCAGTTGCAGCACCGCGTCGCGGTTCCTCGACGTCTCCCGTTCGATGACCTCGTCGGGCGGGTAGAAGCCGCCGCTGCCCGCGGACTTCGGGTACATCTCGAAGGTGTAGCTGAAGATTTTCTGGTTGCCCCACAGCCAGTCGTCGATCGTGCCGTCCGTGATGTAGAGGTCACTGGACTGCTCGGGCGTGTAGCCGTTGCTCGCGGCCATCTTCCTTCCGACGGCGGCGTGCGCGTCGCGGTCGTCCTGGGTCAGGCCGGGGGCCGTGTCGTTGTACGTGTAGCCGTACGGCCACAGCACCAGTTCGCTGTACGTGTGGAAGTCGATCGCGGCCTTGATCTGCTGCTTGCCGCCGACGACGCGGCTGCGCACGAAGTCGGCGACGACCTTCACCTCGGGCGCCGACTCGGCGGCCGTACCCCGGTAGGTCTCGGAGCCGGGGGTGCCCGAAGAGCCGCCGCAGCAGCCCCACTTGTAGCCCCAGTTGCGGTTCAGGTCGGTGCCGGTGCGGCCGTTCGAGTTGGGCTGCCGGTTCAACCGCCAACTGCGGTAGGAGCCGGTCGCGATGTCGTACTCGCCGCCGTCCGGGTTCATGTCGGGGACGATCCAGATCTCGCGGGAGTCCACCATCTTCTTGACGCGCGCGTCGGAGCCGTAGCCCGCGCCGAGTTCGCGCAGGAGGTACAACGCCATCTCGACCGTCAGGTGTTCGCGGGCGTGCTGGTGGTGGGTGAAGAGGACTTCCGGCTCGGCCTCGTCGGTGCCGACGTTGTCGCTGATCTTGATGGCGACGATGTCCCTGCCGGAGTACGACTTGCCGATGACCTTCTTCGTCATCAGGCTCGGGTACGCCGCGATGCGCTGGTCGATCTCCGCGTTCATCTCGGCGTAGTTGTGGTACCTCGCGTCGGCGGGCGGGAAGTCCTTGGGCTCGATCGCGTGGCCGTCCGTACGCTTCGGGGGTCCTGCCAGGGCCTTGAGCGTGTAGCCCAACTTCCGCAGTTCCGCGGCTTCCCGAAGGTCGGCTGAAACGACCACCGCGCGGGCGTCGACCTCGTCGATGGCGACGCCGGTGCGGGCGAGCGCGGTGCGGGCCGCGCGGTCGTCGCGGAGCGGGATCTCGTACTGGCGTATCTCGTCGCTGTCCGTGGTGGTCGCCTTCCGGGGGGCCTGGTCTGCCGGGCCCGGTGAGGCGTTGGCGGTGAGGGGTGCCGCCACGGCGAGCGCGAGAAGTGCCGCAAGCGCGGCGGATCTTCTGCCGCGTATCCGAAGTCGCATGAAGTCTCCTCGGGGGTGGGGGGTGGGCTTGATGCGGTGCGTGCGGTGCGTGCGGTGCGGGCTCATCATCGAAGGGGTGACATGCCCCGGTCAATGCAGTGTTTGGCCAAACCCCGGTGCACCGTGCTGACCGGCACGACGGCCACGTCCGCCCCCTTGCGCCCCGTCTGCCGTCGCGCCTTCTGCAGGGTGTTGCACAAGACTGTGAGCTGGGCATCTCTCAGGCAGTGGGTGCGGTGCTGAGGGCCGAGGGCGGCCCGCCCGGCGGTCTCGTGGAGCTCGGCCTGGTCGAGGTGCCTCAGATCGATGAGATGCAGGTGCTTGTCGCCGAGCAGGTCGCAGACCCGCTCGCCGCACCAGGCCGGCGCCTCGGGGGTACGGCCCTGCCCGTCCTTCGGTCGTCGTACGCGGCAACGTGATGGCGTCCCCCCCCCATTCCAACTGGGGAAGACGCGCTATGGCCACCCACAGCCCGGGGAGACCCTCTCCGACGACCTCACCAACCTGGATATCCAAGAAGCCTTCGGCGCCCGCCAGGACGCTCGCAGGACCGCCGAAGAAGCCCGACACGAGCAAGAGGAGCAACAGCGCCAACAGAAGCGCGCGCTGGAACGTGCGCGGCTGGAAACGCTCCGATGGGCCTGCCCGTCCTGCAAGCGGCACGTCTACCCGGACAAGCCTGGCCACCGGCGACTACTGCGCGTCCTGCACCCGCAAGGGCGGGTCGCGGAGAGAGGCGGCGTCGGCCCACGCTCGTGAGGACCGGGAACTACTTCGGGAAGGGAGTCTCTTCAGTACCGATGGTCCCGCACGGTCCGGAGGAAGGAGGGCGGGGAGCCCCGGGTGCGAGGAACTGCCCACGGCCCGGGAGACGGTGCGGGCCGTGTTCCGCATCTTGGACTGGCGGCCCCGGCAGCGCAGGGGGCTCGCCCACCGGGGTCAGGGAAGACCCGCGACCAGTACCGGGTGAGGGGCATGGGGCAGCGGGCCGTGTCTGCGTACGGGCGGGATCGCCACGCGGTCCTGAGTACCGGTCGGGAAAGGGGCGTTGGCCCGAACCCGTCGGGCGGCCGTCTCGCGTCTTCGGGGTGGCCCCGGGAGCGTCAGGCGCGGGTGCTCACTGGGACCATGCCTCTATATCCCGCATCGGGGGGAGGACGGCACACAGGGGACGGGGCGTCAGGACACCTGGGGCCAGGGCACCTGGGGTGGGGTGTGCACGGTGACAGTGAGGTCGAGCCGGGTGCCGGTCTGGGTGGTGAGGGTGCCGCGGAAGAGTGTCACAGCGGTGCTGTCCGTGGCAGGGTGGCCTTGACCAGGAAGGTGCCGGGTGCGGTGCCCGCGGCGAGCGGGGGTGCGGTGGCGGTGCCGTCCGGTGCGGTGGTCACGGTGGTTTCGGTGGCGTTGCCCGGGAAGCGGACTCCTGTGGGCCCGTTGAGGGTGAAGAGGACGCGGGGCGCGGTCGTGCGCACCTGCAGCCGCCGGAACAGTACCTCGCCGGTGTAGCCGGTCACCGTGTCGGTACCGATCCGGGTCAGGGTGTGCGACGTGGGATCCGGCGCTGGTTCAGGGCGGGGTTTCAGGTCCGGTGTGGTCGGTGTGGTCGGTGTGGTCGGTGTGGTCGGTGTGGTCGGTGTGGTCGGTGTGGTCGGTGTGGGCTTCGGGGCCGGCTCATGTGCCGGGGCAGGCGGGGGCACGGCGCCCGTGCCTTGGGTCTGCGGTGCCCGCCTTGTTGAGGGGGAATCCGGTGGGAAAGGTTCAGGCCCAGGGCTGGGTCGACCTGATGGACGAGCCGGGCTGGGAGCCGCTGCGCAACCGCCACCTCCTGCTGGAGCGCGGCGGCGACATGCTCGTGTCCGCCGGAGTGGACGACGTCACCGCCGAGTTCTGCGGCCTCCCCGGACACCGTGCCCACCTGGCCGGAGCCCTGAACGGCGCGGACCCGGACCTTCCCGTCCTGCTCCTGGCCCACCAGCCCGCGTTCGTCGGCGAGGCGGCGGGTGGCGTCTACTTCCAGCTCTCCGGCCACACCCGCGGCGGCCAGATCTGGCCCTTCCACCACCTGGTCCGCCTCGACCAGCCCGCCCTCGCGGGACTCACCCGCCACGGCGTCCGCACCTTCCTCTGCGCCAGCCGCGGCACCGGCTTCTGGGGCCTGCCCTTCCGCGTCTTCGCGTCCAGCGAGATCACCCTGCTGGTGCTTCGCTCCCCGCGGGCGAAGCAGTGTCCCCGCACAGGGCACCCCTGACTTCCGGCCGCCGGGCAGGCCGATGACCCGTGCGTCGGCCGACCGTCCATTCCGCCGTTGTACGACAGTTGTTTGTCAATTGTGTGAACAGGTGCGCGAGCCTCGGAGGGCACGGCCGGGGCGGGGGCGCGCACCGGTCCCGGCCCGCTCCGGCCGTGCGCCCGGTACCAACTGCCCGCCGTTGCCGGGTGTTTCCTCCCCGCGAGGAAACACTTGCGGGCCGCCGCCGGCGGGTAGGGAAACTGGAACGACATCTTCCAGGGCCCTTGCGGCCCGTGCACGCCGGAAATGTGGCGGTTGTTGGCTGTAACCTCCGCGGCGATCTTCTCGTCTCCCTTCCTGGCGTGACGGCCAGGACGTACACGCTGGAGCGGACCGGGGGCGCGCTCCACCGCGATCGGATGGACCAGTGGGGAAGGAAGACAGGACTGATGGGGGAAGAGAGCATCCGGTTCGCCGTGCTCGGCGCGGTAAGGGTCGTGCGGGAGGGCAGCGTCCTGACCACCGGATCGCCACAGCAGCAGGCGCTGCTGGTGGCGCTTCTCCTGCGGGCCGGCCGCGCCCTGCCCGCACACGAGCTGCTCGCTTCGATCTGGGGCGAGGACGCACCGGAGTCCGCCCTGTCGAGCCTGCGCACCCACGCCTGGCGGCTGCGCCGGATCGTGGAGGAGGACCGGTCCGCGCCCAAGGTGCTCGTCTCGCTGCGCGACGGCTACCAGCTGCTGGTGCCGCCCCGGTCGGTGGACGCGCTGTACGCCGAGGAGCTTGCCGCGGACGCCGCCCGCGCACGGGCCGCCGGGCGCGAGGCGGACTGCGGCAGGCTGCTCGCCGAGGCCCTCGCCCTGTGGAACGGCGAGCCGCTGGCCGGAGTGCCGGGTCCGTTCGCGGAGCAGCAGCGCTCCCGGCTGGCCGCACTGCGGCTCGCGCTGATGGAGGAGCGCTTTGAGCACGACCTCAGGGAGGGGCGGCACGCCCTCGTCATCCCGGACCTCATCGGCTTCACCCACGAGCACCCGCTCCAGGAGCGACCGTACGGATTCCTGATGCGGGCGCTGTACGCGATGGGGCGCCAGGGCGACGCGCTCGGGGTGTTCGGCCGCGCCCGGCGCGTACTGGCCGAGGAACTCGGCGTCGACCCCGGGCCCGAACTGAACGCCCTCCACGAGCGGATCCTCGCCAACGACCCCCTCCTGATGGCACACGTCACGGAAGGCCGGGACCCCGCGCAGGGCGCCCCGGAGGCGGGGGCCGGCGCCGGAGCCCCGGCCGGGCAGGAGAAGGCCGCGGGGCCCTCGGAGAAGGCGCCCGCCGCGACCAGACCCGCCCAGCTGCCCGCCGACATCCCCGACTTCACCGGCCGCGAGAGCCAGGTCCTGGCCCTCCACCGGGCCCTCACCGACGCGGCCCGCCCCTCCCTCGCCCTGGTGTCCGTCACCGGCATGGGCGGCATCGGCAAAAGCACCCTCGCCCTCCAGGTCGCACACCAGGCCAAACCGGAGTTCCCCGGCGGCCAGCTCTACGCCGACCTGCGGGGCAACGGTCTGGAGCCCGCCGACCCCGGAGTGGTCCTGGGCAGCTTCCTCACCGCGCTGGGCGTCTCCGGACAGGCCCTGCCGGCCTCCACGGAGGACCGGGCGCTTCTCTTCCGCACCACCCTCGACGGCCGCCGCATCCTGGTCCTCCTGGACAACGCCCGCGACCCCGCACAGATCCGGCCGCTACTGCCGGGCTCCGCCGACTGTGGCGTCATCGTCACCAGCCGCGCGATGCTCGCCGGGCTCTCCACCACCGTCCGGGGCGACCTCGACGTGTTCGACACCGGAGAGTCGATCGCCCTGCTGCGGGCGATCGTCGGCGCGGCCCGCGTCGACGAGGAACCCGAGGATGCCGCCGAACTGGTCGCCCTGTGCGGGCACCTCCCGCTCGCCGTGCGGATCGTGGCGGCCCGGCTCGCGGCCCGGCCGCGCTGGCGGGTGGCGACGATGACCGCGCGGCTCGCCGACGAGCGGCTGCGCATCGGCGAGCTGCGGGCGGGCGACCTGGCCGTCGCGGCCGTCTTCGAACTCGGCTACCGGCAGCTCACCCGGGCCCAGGCACGCGCCTTCCGGCTGCTCGCCCCGGTGACCCGGCAGGGCATCGGCACCGGCGCGGCGGCGGCGGCCCTCGGCATGGACGCGTACGACGCCGAGCAGCTGCTGGAGGAGCTGGTCGACGCGGCCATGCTCCAGGCACCGCTGCCCGGCCACTACCGCTACCACGACCTGGTGCGCTCCTTCGCACTCCAGCTCGCCGGATCGGGGGAGGCGGGGGCGGCCGTGCCGGGGGAGCCCGGAACCGGCGAGTGCGGCGACGACGGGAGCGCCGCACTGGGGCGGCTCCTGGACTTCCTGCTGGACGGGGCCCGTGCGGCCTTCCAGCTGATGGTGCCGGGCGACCCCGTCGGCGCGATCCTCGGCGGCAGCCCGGGGACCGGGCCCCGGTTCGACACGCTCGCGCAGGCCCGTGCCTGGGTGGCCGAGGAGTTCGACTGTGCCGTCAACGCCGCGGCCCTGGCGGCCCGTACGGGCCCGGAGGGCGACCGGGGGACGCTGCGCGCCGCGGCCGACCTGCTGGTCGCGCTCAGCCCGTTCGGGCAGGACATCCCGTACCTGCAACTGGCCATGACCGCGCGGAAGGTGGCCGACGCGGCGGCGGCGTGCCGCGACGACCAGGCCGAGGCACGCGCGCGGTTCGTATGCGGCAACGCGGCACTCCAGCACACCCGCCTCACCGAGGCCGAGATGCACACCCGGCTGGCCACCGAGGCCAGCACGCGGGCGGGCGACGAGGTCGTCCTGCGGCAGATCCTCAACGACCGGGGTCTGATCGCTCAGTGGCAGCGGCGCTTCTCCGACGCGGCGGAGTTCTACGAACGTGCGCTGGAGATCGCCTGCCGCCTCGGGCACCGCTCCGGTGAACTCACCACCGAACTCAACGCCGCCCAGGCCCGGCTGCGCAGCGGCTGGCCCGACGACGCGCTGGCCGTGTGCGAGAGGGCCCTGGAGCGGCTGCGCGGCGGCCAGGACCCGCACGTCACGTCGTACGCCTGGTACGTCCACGGCATGGCGCTGCACGAACTGGGGCGGCACGCGGACGCCGTCGTCAGCTACACGGCCTGCCTGGAGGTCTGCGCGGCGGCCCGGCTGCGGGGCCGCGAGACGCAGGCCAGGTTCCGGCTCTCCGACAGCCTGCGGGACCTGGGACGCCACGACGAGGCGCTGGCGGAGGCGGGGCGGGCGCTGGCGCTGAGCGAGGAGCTGGGCTCGCAGCGGGAGCGCGGGCACTGCCTGCTGGCGTTGGCGCGTGCGCTGGCCGAGACCGGCGACACGGCGGCGGCGCTGTCCAGGGCCCGGCAGGCCCGCGACATGTTCGCCCTGCTCGGGCTGCCCGACGTGGAGCAGGCCGAGGAACTGGCGGGCTTGCTGGAGGAGCCGGTGGCCGCGCGCGGCTGACCGGGCGGGCAGGGCGGGGGAAGGGACGGCCGGGGCGGGACGGGGGAGCCCCGGCCGAGCGGGGGGAGCCGGGGCCGGTCCATGAGGGCCGGGGGCTCGACGGAGCTGCTGCGGAGGGAGGTTCAGCCCCTTCCGCGCCGAGGGAGCTCAGCCCTGGCTGTTCCACTCGTTCGGCTTCTTCGGGCCGTTCGCGAGGGCGGTCGCGGTGTGCTCGGAAGAAGCGGTCTCCTGCGGGGCGGCGGCCACGGAGTACAGCGAGGCGGCGGCGCAGAGCGCGGTGACGAGGACGGCGGCCTTGCGCAGGATCTGGGTCTTGAGGGATCGCTTCATGGGATTTCCGTCCGCTTCGTGAGTGGGTGCTGGCTGCGTTGGGGGTGAGCCGGTGGGCCCAGTGTGTGACCGGCGGCTCGGGAACGAGATTCCTCCGGTCCGCTCTACGTCGGATATACGCGTGATCGCCGACCCCTCTTCCGAGGTGCGCGGAACCGTTGATCTTTCGTATATGTGCCCCGCGCAGCATGGGTGCAGTGCGGTGGACGGCAATTCAGCCGGTGCCTCCCGCCGGACCCGACCAGGTCCGTGCGGACGCCGCACGGCCCGGCTCCGGCCGGTCAGACCCCGTACCGGCCCGGCCCCGGCCGCCCAGACCCCGCACCGTACTCCCAGCAGCTGTCCCCGAACCGCCACACGACGGCCCCGGGCCAGCGGAGGTTGCCATGACCGACCCCCTGTCTCCTTCGAACGCGCACCCCTCCTCTGCCACGCACCCGGCCGACCTCAGCTTCGAACTGCTGGGCGAGGTCCGGGGCTGGCGAGACGGTGTCGAACTCCCGCTCGGCGCACCCCGCCAACGGGCACTGCTCGCCGTCCTGCTGCTGCGCTCCGGTTCCCCCGTGGGCCGCGACCACCTGATCGACGGCATCTGGGGCGACACCACCGTGCTGGACGGCGCCAACCTGGTGCAGGCGTACGTCTCCAAGCTGCGCAAGCTCTTCGAGCCCGACCGGGCGCCGCGCACCGCCGGCGGCGTCCTCGCCAGGGTCGGCGGCTCCTACCGGCTCTCCCTCGCGCCCCAGCAGTGCGACCTCGGCCGGTTCGAGCAGTCGGTCGCCGACGCGCGGGCGCTGCGGACCGCCGGGCAGCCCGACGCCGCCGAACGGACCCTGGCCGCCGCCCTGTCGTGCTGGCCGGGCCCCGCTCTCACCGGCGTGAGCGGTCCGCTGCTCGACGTGGAGCGCACCCGGCTCGCCGAGCTGCGGCTCGCGGTCGTCGAGGAGCACGCCGAACTCGCCCTGGAACTCGGCGGGCACGCCCGGCTGGTGCCGCACCTGCACGTCCTCACTGCCGAACACCCCTACCGGGAACGGCTCTGGGCGCTGCTGATGGCCGCGCTCTACCGGGGCAGCCGCCAGGCCGACGCGCTGGCCGCCTACCAGCGGGCCCGGCACGCGCTGAAGGAGAACCTCGGTCTGCTGCCCGGCCCCGAGCTGCGCGGCGTCGAGGAGGCGATCCTCGCCCGCCGTCCCGACCCGTTCGCCCGCGCCGCCGACCGGGACCGGGCCGCGGCTCCGGCGTGGGCTCCGGACCCGGCCGACGTCGCGGCCGGGTCCGGAGCGCCGGTGCCGGACCGGCCCCGGCTGACACTGGTCGGCGGGGGCCCGCTCGCCGTGCCCCCGGCACCCGCAGCCCCGGGCCCCTGGAGCACGCGGGCGACCCGACTGGCCCGCTGAGCCCCGCAACCCACCCTCCTCACCCTCCCCTTCCTCCTGCTTCGGCCGCTCCACCGCCGTGCGCCATGCCTTCGGGCCCGTGCGCGGCGGTGTCCGCCATGGCCGGAACTTCCGTCGACACAAGGAAGCGCCACCCCATGACAGTCCAGACCGACACGGCCGCGCCGGACGATCCCCGTCCGGACCCCGAACCGGCGGCCCAGGCCCCGGCCGAGACCCCCGCCGAGCCCTCCGCCGACGAGGAACGGCCCGCGCCCGCGCCCCCCACCCGGCGCCGCCGCCTGCGCCGGATCCTCGTGCGCACGGCGGTCGGCCTGACCGCACTGGTGCTGCTGGCCGTCGGCGGCGTCTCCGGCTACGCCTACTGGACCGTCCAGCGGGCGCTGCCGGAGCTCTCCGGCACCGTCGGTCTGCCCGGCCTCCAGGGCGAGGCGCGGATCGTGCGCGACGCGTCCGGCATCCCGCAGATCTACGCCGACTCCGCGCACGACCTGTTCCTGGCCCAGGGATACGCCATGGCCCAGGAGCGGTTCTGGCAGATGGACACCCAGCGTCACGTCACCTCGGGCAGGCTCGCCGAGATGTTCGGCCCCAGCCAGGTGCAGACCGACAAGGTGGCGCGCACCTTCGGCTGGTACCGGGTGGCCGAGCAGGAGGTGAAGATGCTGAAGCCCGAGACCCGGGCCTACCTCACGGCCTTCTCCGCCGGGGTCAACGCCTACCTCGAACAGCACGAGGGCGCCGAGCTGTCCGTGGAGTACCCGGTGCTCGGCTTCGTCTCCGGCGACTACCGGCCCGAGCCGTGGACCCCGGCCGACTCGGTGTCCTGGCTGAAGACGATGGCCTGGAACCTCAACACCGGCATGATCGACCAGTTCCAGCAGGCGATGCTGGCGGCCAAGCTGCCCGCCGGCGCGGTCGACGACCTTTTCCCCGGCTACGACTACGCGCGCTGGTCGCCGATCGTCCCGGACGGCGACCCCGCCGCCGGAACGGCGAACCCGGCCACCCCGGCCACCCCCGCCTCGGCCTCCGCCCCCGTCGCCCCGCCCGCCGTTCCCGCCGGGGCCTCCGCCGCGCTGGCCGACAGCGCGAAGGTGCGCGAGGTGCTGGCCGCCGTCCTCGGCCCGCAGGGCATCGGCATCGGCTCCAACTCCTGGGTGGTCTCGGGCAGCCGCACCACCACGGGCAAGCCGCTCCTGGAGAACGACCCGCACCTGACGCCCTCGCTGCCGGGCGTCTGGTACCAGGTCGGCCTGCACTGCAACCGGGTCGGGCCCGCCTGCCCCTACGACGTCACCGGGTTCACCTTCGCGGGCATGCCGGGCGTCGTCGTCGGCCACAACGGCAAGATCTCCTGGGGCGTCACCGACCTCGGCGCCGCCGATTCCGACCTCTTCGTGGAGAAGGTGCGCGGTGACACGTACGAACACGAGGGCGAGCAGAAGCCGCTGACGGTGCGCCGGGAGCGGATCAAGGTGGCGGGCGGCCCCGCCGTCGACCTGACCGTCCGCTCCACCGGCCACGGCCCGCTGATCTCTGACGTGCTCAAGTCGGCCGACGAGGTGGCCGAGCGGGGCAAGGTGCCCGGCGTCCCGCCGCGCGGCCCGGGGGAGGACTACGCCGTCGCCATGCAGTGGACCGCGCTCGACCCGGCCCCCACCCTGGACGCCCTCTTCGCCCTCAACAGGGCCGGGAACTGGGACGAGTTCCGGGCGGCGGCGAAGGTCTTCGCCTCGCCGGTGCAGAACATGATCTACGCGGACACCGCCGGGAACATCGGCTACCAGACCCCCGGCCGGATACCCGTGCGCAAGGCGGGCGACGGCCGCCGTCCGGTGCCGGGCTGGACCGGGGCGTACGACTGGACCGGCTACCTGCCCTTCGAGAAGCTGCCCACCCGCTTCAATCCGCCCGAGGGATACATCGTCACCGCCAACAACGCGGTCGTCGGCCCGAAGTACCCGTATCTGATCGGCAGCAACTGGGGCACCGGCTACCGCAGTCAGCGCATCGCCCACCTCATCGAGAGCGGCGGCAAGCTGGACGTCGCGGCGATGGAGCGGATCAGTCAGGACAGCTGGAACGGCAACGCCGCCAACCTGGTGCCGCGGCTGCTGCGCACCGAGGTCGGCGAGAACGCCGAGCAGGCCAGGGAACTCCTGCGCGGCTGGGACTTCGGCCAGGGCGTCGACTCGGCCCCCGCCGCCTACTTCAACACCGTCTGGCGCACGCTTTTGAAGAACGCGTTCACCGACCGGCTGTCCCGGGCGGGCGTCAAGGAGTACGCCTACCCGGACGGCGGCGGACGCTGGTTCGACGTGGTGCGCGCTCTGCTGGACGAACCGGACAGCGTCTGGTGGACCAGCGCCACCGACCCCAAGGTGCGCGGCCGGGACGCGATGCTGCGGCAGGCGATGGAGCAGGCAGCCGACGAACTGCGCGGACGCCTCGGCGAGGACCCCCGCGCCTGGCGCTGGGGAGCCCTGCACACCCTCACCCTGGAGAACCCGACCCTCGGCACGGCCGGACCCGCACCGCTGAAGTGGCTGCTCAACGCCGACCCGGTCGAGGTCGGCGGCGGCACCGACTCCGTACTGGCCAACGGCTGGAACCCGCAGGAGGGCTTCGAGGTGATCTGGGTGCCGTCGATGCGGATGGTGGTGGACATGGCCGACGTCGAACGCTCCCGCTGGATCAACCTGACCGGTGCGTCCGGGCACGCCGGTGCGGACACCTACACCGACCAGATCCGGCCCTGGGCGGACGGCGGCAGTCTGCCCTGGCCGTACGGGAAGGCCGCGGTGGACGCGGCGGCCCGCGACCGGTTGCGGCTCACTCCCTGAGCCCGGACGTTCAGCCGTCCTTCAGCGGGACGTCAGCCGGGCCCCGGACCGGCACAGGAGGGCCGTCGGCGGTGTCACCGCCGACGGCCCGTCGTGCGTCAGCGGCGCGGCAGCGGGACACCGGCCCGGCGTCCGGGCGTGCACAGAGCGCCTCCCGACGGCGCGCAGGACCGCGTCGGACGATCCGCAGGGCCGCGCCAGAGGGCGTACGGAACGGCACCGGACGGCGCGCAGCGCGGCACCCACCGGCCGTCAGCGGAGCGCAACCGCGCGGCAGGGACCGGTCGCCAGCATGGTCACCGACAGTCGCCCCGGGCGTCCTGCCACGGGGCCGGAGATCGGAGAGACATGCGCTGGGAGCAGGTGTACCTGGCCGGTACGGGAGTCTGGCTGGCCGACCGCGCGGACACCGCGGCGGCGGTCGCGGCCGGTGCCTACGACGCCGGGGAGCACGCCGTCAACCGGATCCGCTCGGTCAGTTCGGCCGCGGCCGAGGGGCCGGACGACCTGTCCGCCCCGGAGATGGCGGTCCGCGCGGCCCGCACGGCACTGCACCGCTCCGGCCGGGCCGCCGAGCGGGTCACCACGGTGTTCCACAGCTATCTGTGGTTCCAGGGGGCCGAGTTGTGGCCCGCCGCCTCCTACGTCGCCCAGCACGCGGTCGGTCCCGCCGTCCCCGCCTTCGACCTGCTGCAGCAGTGCAACGCGGGCCTGGCCGGACTGGAGCTGGCGGCCCGCCACCTGCGCGCGGCCGAGTCCGCGGACCGCCCCGAGGCGGTCCTGCTGACCACGGGCGACCGCTTCGCACCGCCCGCCTTCGACCGCTGGCGGGCCGAACGCGGCATGGTCTACGGCGACGGCGGCACCGCCCTGGTGCTGAGCACGTCCCCCCAGGGGGCCACGGGCCGCCTGCTGGCCACCGCGACCCGGGTGGACAACTCCCTGGAGGGCCTGGCCCGGGGCACCGGTTTCCGCACCGGCCCCGACGAGGAGAGCAGGCCGGTCGACCTCGGGGCGCGGACCGAGGAGTACTTCCGCGCGCAGCGCAACATGCGGGCCGCGACCCTGCGTACCGCCGAAGTGGCGGCCGAGTCGATCCGGGCCGCGCTCGCCGACGCGGACACCTCGATGGAGGGCATCGCCCGGGTGGTGCTCAACGCCACCGGCCACCAGCGGCTGACCTGGCAGCTGGAGAAGCAGCTGGGCGTCGAGGAGAAGCTGTCCAACTGGGACTTCTGCCGCGAGGTGGGCCACCTGGGCGCGGGGGACCACTTCGCCGGACTCAACGAACTCCTGGAGACCGGCGAGGTCGAGCCGGGCGACCGGGTGCTGCTGGTCGGCGGCGGCACCGGCTACAGCTGCACCAGCGCGGTCGTCGAGATCACCGGTACCTCGGACGGCTGGGCATGAGCGCGGCGGTCCGGGCGGAGCCGGAGGGGGACGGCACGCGGCGCGTGCCCGCGGGGGAGGGCGTCGGACGGACGCCGGTCCCGCGGCAGGGGGCGGAGGTCTCCGGGCAGGGCGACCGTGTTCGACGTCCCGGTGCGGAGAACGGGGGGACGGCCGTCGGCGCGTCCTGCGTCGGCGCGGACGGCAGTGCGCCCGTCTCCGGGCCGGGTGGTGGGGCGCCGGTGTCCGTGGCGGGAGGAGCGGGAGCCGGTCAGGAGACGGGGAGCGGTCCGTTCGTCACGGACCTGCTCGACGCCGCCGCCGTCGCGTGGCCCGACTCCGTCGCCGTCCGGGACGAGGGCGGGGCCTGGAGTCACGCCGGACTCGCCGACGCCAGCAGGGCGGTGGCCGGACGGCTGCGGCGGGCCGGGGTCGGGCCCGGGGACCGGGTCGTGCTGCGGCTCGGCAATCGGCGGGAGTTCGTCGCGCTGTACTACGGAGTCCTGCGCGCCGGAGCCGTTGTCGTACCCCTCAACCCGGAGATGAAGCCCTTCGTGCTGCGCGGGGTGCTCGCGGACGCCGCACCCGCGCTCGTGGTGCTGGATCCGGCCGAACCGGAGGCCGTCCGGGACGTCGTCGCGGGATGCGGCGCCCGTGCGGTCGCGCCCGCCGAACTCCTGGCGGGCGGGGCGAGCGGGTACGTCCCCGGGCCGGTGCCCCGCAGCGCCGACGCGGTCGCCCAGCTGATCTACACCTCCGGCAGCACCTCCGCCCCCAAGGGCGTCGTCTGCACCCACCGCCAGGTGGTGTTCGCCGCCCGCGCCATCGCCCGACGGCTCGGGTACGGACCCGGTGACGTGGTGCTCGCGGCGCTGCCGCTCTCCTTCGACTACGGCCTCTACCAGTTGCTGCTGGCCGCGATCGGCGGCTGCGAGGTGGTGCTCGCGGACGCCTCCGCACCGGTGCGCGTGCTGAGCCTGCTGCGCGAACACCGGGCCACCGTGGTGCCGGTGGTGCCCTCGCTGGCCGAGATGCTGTGCCGGCTGGCCGCGCGCGGCACGCCGCCCGCGCACGTCCGGCTCTTCACCAGCACCGGCGCGGCGCTGCCCGGCCCGGCCATCGACGCGCTGCGCACCCGGTTCCCCGGTGCGGCCGTGGTCGCCATGTACGGCATCACCGAGTGCAAGCGGGTCACCGTCGCCGCGCCGGACGCCGACCGCGACCGCCCCGGGGCCGTCGGGCTGCCCCTGGACGGCACCACCGTCGCGGTCCTCGACGCCCGGGGCCGCGTGCTCGGGCCGGGCCAGGTCGGCGAGATCGTCGTCGGCGGCCCGCACGTGATGTCCGGGTACTGGAACGCGCCGGGGCAGACCGCCGCCCGCTACCGCCCCGACCCGGCAGCCCCCGGCCGCACCAGGCTGCACACCGGCGACCACGGCCACCTGGACGCGGACGGCCACCTGTACGTCGGCGGACGCGTCGACGACCAGTTCAAGCGGCGCGGCGTGCGGATGAGCACCCCCGAGATCGAGGCCGCCGCCCTGGACGTGCCCGGTGTGCGGACCGCCGCCGCGCTGCCCCCGAGGGACGGCCTCGACCTGCGCCTCGTCGTCACCGGCGAGCGCGATCTGACGGAGCGTCAGGTACTGGACGGGCTGGCGCTGCGGCTGGAGGCGGCGAAGGTGCCCGCCCGCTGCCGGATCGTCGACCGGCTGCCACTCACCCCCAACGGCAAGACCGACAAGAAGGCACTGGACACCGATGAGCACTGACACCCGCGGCCCGACCGGCCGGACCCCGGCGCCGCCCACGCCCCCGGGCGACGGCCCGCCCGCCGACGACCTGCTCGCCGCCGAGCTGGTGCGCGGGCACGGCAGCCCGCTGTACGTGTACGACCTCACCCGGGTCGAACGCGCCGCCGACGACCTGCGCGCCGCCCTCCCCCGGGGCTCCCGCCTCTACTACTCCCTCAAGGCCAATCCGCACCCCGAGCTGGTGCGCACCCTGCGCCTCGCCGGGTGCCGCCCGGAGATCTGCTCCACCGGCGAACTCGCCGCCGCGCTCGCCGCGGGCTTCGACGGCGCGGACTGCCTCTACGGCGGCCCGGGGAAGACCGCCCAGGAGCTGCGCGAGGCGCTGGCCGCCGGGGTGCGCACCTTCTCCGTCGAGTCGCCAGCGGACCTGCGCCGGGTCGGCGCCGAGGCCGTGGCCCACGGGGTGACCGTGCGCTGTCTGCTCCGCGTCAACGGCAGCGGGGCGGGAGCGGGCGTCGGCCTGCGGATGACCGGCGGCCCCTCGCAGTTCGGCCACGACATCGCGGACGGCCTGCCCTCCCTCGACGAACTCACCGTCGAGGGAACGGAGCTGTGGGGCCTGCACTTCTTCCCGCTGACCAACGCCGCCGACCCGCAGGGACTGCTCGAGGAAGCCGTCGCCTCGATCCGGACCGCCGCCGCCCTGGAGGCCCACTGGGGCCGACCGCTGCGGATGCTCGACCTCGGCGGCGGCTTCGCCTGCCCGTACGCGGCACCGGGGGAGCGGCCGCGCTACGACACGCTGCGCGCCCCCCTGGAGGCCGCGCTCGACGCGCACCTGCCGGGCTGGCGTCAGCGGCTGGAACCCGCCTTCGAGTCCGGCCGCTACCTGGTCGGCGACAGCGGACGGCTGATCTGCACCGTCACCGAGGTCAAGGAGAGCCGGGGCACCGTCTACGGCGTGCTGGACAGCGGGATCAACCACCTCGGCGGCCTCTCGGGGGTGGGGCGGCTGCCCTCGCTGCGCGCGGAACCGCTGCGCCTCACGGCCCGGGGGCCCGCCGCGGACCCGGGTCCCGGCGGGACCCGCCGGGTGGCGCTGGTCGGCCCGCTGTGCACCCCCGCCGACGTCATCAGCCGGGCCACCGAGGCCGTGCCGCCGCACCCCGGCGACCTGCTCGCCGTCCCCAACGTCGGCGCGTACGGCGCGACCGCGAGCCTCCTCGGCTTCCTCGGCCGCCCGGCCCCCGCCGAGATCACCGTCCGGGACGGCCGGGTGGTCAGCGCCGACCGGCTGGCTCTCGTACGCACCCCACTGACCGTCCCACCCACCCCGCGACCCCACCGGTCGCCCCGCGAGGAGCTGAACACCGTGACCACAGAACACCGCCCGGCCGAACGGTACGAGAACGTCCTGGCCGAACTGCTTCCCCGGCTCGCCGAGGAGCGCCCGCTGCCCGCCGGCCGCGGGCTGCGGGACGCCGGACTGGACTCGATGGCCGTCGTCGAACTGCTCGTACGGCTGGAGGAGGCGTACGACATCGCCATTCCCGACGACGAGTTGGGGCCCGAGGCGTTCGAGACCGTCGGCAGCCTCTGGGAGGTCGTGGCCCGGCGGCTCGACCCGGCCGCCCCGCACTGACCGGTCGACGCACCCCACCACTGAGAGAAAGGGCTGGCACCCGTGCCGGTATCACTGAACTTCGACACAGACACAGACATCCGTACGGATACGGCGGCCCCGGACCTGGTGCTCACCCCGGCCGAGACCGCCGCCGTCGAAGGCGTCGCCGCCCGGCTTGGCGACCGGCCCGAAGGGGCCCTCGTCGACGACCCCGCCTGGGTGGCGTCGGCCCGTGACCGGTGGGAGGAACTGCCCGTCGGACTGCGTCGGACCCTGCGCCGGTTCCGCCGCGACCCCGGCCCCGGCGGCGCGCTGCTGGTGCGCGGACTGCCGATCGGCGGCCCCGCGCTCGGCGGCACCCCGCTGGCCGAGGGGTCGGTGCAGCGCACCGCCGCCATACCCGCGGCACTCCTGGTGCTCGCCGCGTGCGGGCTCGGCGACCCCGCCGCCTTCCGCCCCGAGAAGACCGGCGCGCTCGTGCAGGACGTCGTCCCGGTGCCGGGACGCGAGGAGTTCCAGGGCAACGCGGGCTCCGTGCTGCTCACCTTCCACAACGAGAACGCCTTCCACCCGCACCGGCCGGACTTCGTCATGCTGCTGTGCCTGCGCGCCGACCCCGACGGGGTGGCCGGGCTGCGCACCTCCTGCGTGCGCGAGGTGCTGCCGCTGCTGGACCCGGACACCCGGGCAGTGCTGCACCTGCCGGAGTTCCGCACCGCGCCGCCGCCGTCGTTCGGCGCCGCCGAAGGACCCGCCGAGCCGCACCCCGTGCTCACCGGCGCGTTCGAGGACCCCGACCTGCGGGTGGACATGGCCGCCACCGAACCCCTCACCGAGCGGGCCGCCGCCGCGCTCGCCGCACTCGGGAACCTCTTCGAACGCACCGCCAGGACCATCCGGCTGGAGCCCGGCGACCTCGCCGTTGTCGACAACCGGATCACCGTGCACGGGCGCACCGCGTTCAGCCCGCGCTTCGACGGCACCGACCGGTGGCTCCAGCGCACCTTCGTCCTCGCCGACCTGCGCCGCTCGCGCGCCCACCGCGAGGGCGACGGCTACGTGCTGGCCGACCCGGCCCCGTACCGCGCCTGACCCCACCACCCCCGCAGCCTGGCCGGTGCGCCCCTCCCGGGCCCGCACCGGCCAGGCTGCGCCGTCTCGCCCACCGCCCCGGCCGCACCGGGACGTTCCCGTCCCGGCCGTCCACCGAACGGAGCCACCCGTGACCACCGCCCTCTCCCCGGCCCACACCGCCGCCGGGCCCGCACCCGCCGAGGACCCGGCCCGCGCGCCCGGCGTCGGCGGCCCCAGCCTGGCCGCCGCGCGGCCCGACCCGGCCGACCTGGACCCCCGCCGCGCGCTGCGCGAACTCGCCCACTGGCGGGCCGGGACCCGGGAGGCCGCGTGCTTCCCGTACGACGCGGTCCTCGGCCACTACCGGACCGTCGGCAAGAACGCCGTCGGCGCGGAACTGCTGAGCGCCCTGCGCGCCGTCGCCGCCGAAGCCGCCCCCGTCCCCGCCGGACCGGCCGCGCGGCTGCTCGCCGACTGGCTGCCGCAGGTCGTGGACGGCACCCACGGCGACTACGACAGCTACCTGGGCAGCCCCGTGTACGCCTCGCTGGCCCGGACCGGCACCCCCACCGCGCAGGTGCTCGCCGCCCTGCTCGGCGACCTGGTGGCCGTCGAGGCCGCCACCCTGGCCGGGGCGCCGGACGGGCGGGCCCGTACCCGTGCCGCGCTGCGTGTCCTGGCGGCGACGGCGCAGGGAGGGGCGGCGGCCGTCCCCCCGAACGGCGCGGACGACCCGGCCGCACTGGCCGAAGCCTGCACCCGGGCGGTCCGAGCCGCGCGCGAGGCAGTGCCGGACGGGGTGCTCCGGGCGGTGGAGCTGACGCTGACGCCGACCACCAGGAGCCACGACGAGCTGATGTTCATCCGCGTCATCCAGATCTTCGAAGCCGTCTTCGCGGCCGTCGCCCGGTCCGTCGGGGCCGCCACCGACGCCGTGGCCGCGGGCCGGGGAGAGGCGGCGCGGGAAGCGCTGGAGGGTGCGCGACGGCACGTGGCGTGGACGTCCGGGGTGTTCCGGGTGCTGACCACCATGCCCAAGGACGCCTTCGCGGTGATCCGGGCCAACACCGACGGCCGCAGCGCCGTCCAGTCCACGGCGTACCGGACGGTCGAGACGACCTCCCCCGAGCTGCACCGGGCCCTGTTGCGCAGCGAGGTCGAGGCCGGTGAACTCACTCCCGTCATGCGGGAGTTGGACGACGCATGGGGGGCGATGAAGCGCACCCACTGGGGCATCACGATGAAGGTGATCGGCGCGGTCCGGGGCACCGGCGGCACTGCGGGCGCCTCCTACCTCCGCGAGGCCGCCGAGGCCCGGCTGTTTCCCGCCCTCGGCTGAGTGGGCTTCAGCCCGCGTTCAGTGAGCGGTCAGTCGCCCGTCGGCGGCCCCCCGGCCCGGCGCAGGCGGACCCCCCGCGAACCGCCGGACGCACGTCCGCGACCGCCCAGCCGGGCCGCAGGCCGGGCCAAGGGTGCCGTCAGGGCGCAGCGACAGCATCGAAGACACCACGGCGGGCCCCCTCGGCCCGACCGGGCGGCGGCACGAACCCGCCGTCGGCCCGACCACCATCCACCCGGAACCGAATCGGAGCGCAGCGATGAGCAGCAGCGAGGACACCACCGTCTACCAGGTCGTCGTCAACGACGAGGAGCAGTACTCGATCTGGCCCGCCGACCGCGAACTTCCCGCGGGCTGGCGCGCCGAGGGCCCCCGGGCCGAGAAGGCCGAGTGCCTGGCCCACATCGACGAGGTGTGGACCGACATGAGGCCGCTCAGTCTGCGCGTGGCCATGGAGAGGCAGGCCGCCGAGGCCACGCCGGCCGCCGCGGGCTGAGCGGGCGCGCCGGAACGGGAACGGTCGCCGACGGCGGCAGCAGCAGGAACAGGGCATCGGACACCGAACGGTGAGGGAAGAACGCGTGGACCCGCGACTTGAGCATCAGGACTGGATCTCGGCCATCGCCGCCACCGCGGCGGCCGATCCGGACCGTACGGCCTTCGAGTTCTCCGGAAAGGAGGACGAGGCGGCCGAGCGGCTGACCTACGGACAGCTCGACCTGCGGGCCAGGGCCGTCGCGGCCCGGCTGCAACGGCTCGGCCTGACGGACCGCCCGGTGCTGCTGCTCCAGCCGCCGGGCCTGGACTACGTCGTCTCCTTCATCGGCTGCCTGTACGCCCGCGCCGTCGCGGTGCCGGTGTACCCGCCCAACCGGCGTCCGCGCTCGCTGGACCGGCTGATCGACATCGTCGCGGACTGCGGGGCGACGGTGGCGCTGACCACCGCCGCCGTCCGCGACCGGCTGCTCCCGGACGACCCCGACGGCGCGGTCATGGACGTGCTGCGGCTCCTCGCGACCGATCTGGTGCCGGAGTCGGAGGCCCGGGAGTGGGCGCACCCGGAGGTCGGCGGCGACACCGTGGCCTTCCTCCAGTACACCTCGGGCTCCACCTCCGCCCCGCGCGGCGTGGTGCTCACGCACGGCAACCTGCTGCACAACTCCGCCCTCATCCAGCGGGCGTTCCGCACCACCACGGACACCCGGGGCATGTCCTGGCTGCCGCTCTTCCACGACATGGGCCTCATCGGCGGAATGCTCCAGCCGCTGTACTACGCGGGCTCCTGCTCCCTGATGTCCCCGACCTCCTTCGGACAGGACCCGCTGCGCTGGCTGCGCGAGATCAGCCGCACCCGGGCCACCGTCAGCGGAGGCCCCAACTTCGCCTACGACCTGTGCGCCGACCTGGTCACCCCCGAGGTACTCGCCGGACTCGACCTGAGCAGCTGGGAGGTGGCGTTCAACGGGGCCGAACCGGTGCGTGCCGAGACCTTCCGCCGGTTCGCCGAGGCGTACGCGCCGGCGGGCTTCCGGGCCGACGCGTTCACCCCCTGCTACGGGCTGGCCGAGGCCACCCTGATCGTCTCGTGCAAGCCGCACGGCACCGCCCCGGCCCGCTACGAGGCCCCGAACGCGCTGCTCGCCGGGGGCGACGACACGGTGGACGCCGTCGAGGGCACCACCGAACTCGTCAGCAGCGGACGCCCCGACCACTCCCAGCGCCTGGAGATCGTCGACCCGGACACCCGGCTGCCGGTGCCCGCCGGGGCGGTGGGCGAGATCTGGCTCTCGGGGCAGAGCGTGGCCCAGGGCTACTGGAACCGGCCCCGGAAGACCGCCGACACCTTCGGTGTACGACTCGCCACCGAGGCCACCGGCGCGGCGTCCGGCACCGGCTTCCTGCGGACCGGCGACCTCGGCCTCCTGCACGAGGGTGAGCTGTACGTCACCGGACGGCTCAAGGACCTGATCATCGTCCGGGGCCGCAACCACTACCCCCAGGACATCGAGCAGACCGTCTCCGCCACGAGCCCCGCCCTGCGCGCCAACTGCGGTGCCGCCGTGCAGGTCGAACTGGCCGGCGCCGACGAGCTGGTGATCGTCCACGAGGTGTCCCGGGACCACCAGGACGCCGACCTGGCCGCGCTGGCCCGCACCGTGCGCGAGGCCGTCGCCGACGCCCACGGGGTACGCCCGGCGGCGGTGGTGCTGATCCGCGCCGCGACCCTGCCGCGCACCTCCAGCGGCAAGGTGCAGCGCCACGTCTGCGCCGCCGACTACCTCGCGGGCGACCTCACCGCGCTGGCGCACAGCGGACGTCCGCAGGGCGCGTCCGAGGAGCGGGCCGCGACGCTGGACGCCGCAGTGCTGCACGCCGCCGACCCGGCCGAGCGCCCGGCGCTCCTGCTCTCCGCGCTGTCCGGGCTGCTCGCCGCCCGCCTCGGCCTCGCCGCGACGGACCTCGCACCCGGGCAACGGCTCACCGAACTCGGCCTGGACTCCCTCGGCGCGGTCCGGCTCCGGCACGAGCTGCACACCGCACTGGGCGTGGACCTGACCCTGACCGAGGCCCTCGCCCTCGACCTGGCCCAGCTGGCCGCACTCCTCGCCGACCGCATCGGGGAGGCGGCCCCCGCACCCGAGGCCGTGGCCGGGCCCACCGCGCCGGGCGACCACCCGCTCTCCCCGAACCAGGCCGCCCTTTGGCTCCTCCACCAGGTCGCCCCCGACAGCCCCGCCTACCTGGTCTCCACCGCCTTCCGGGTGCACGACGCACTCGACGCCGACGCGCTGCGCACCGCACTGACCGCGCTGACCCGGCGGCACGCCGTGCTGCGCACCACCTTCCCCCGTACGGAGGCGGACGGACCGGTGCAGCGGGTGCACGCCGAACTCCCGCCCGACTTCACGGAGTCCGACGCGTCGGGCTGGAGCGAGGCCGACCTCGACGCCCGCATGACCGAAGCCGCCGAGCGGCCCTTCGACCTGGCGGCCGGACCGCTGCTGCGCGCCCACCTGTTCACCGGGGCCGACGGCGGCCACCGCCTGGTCCTCACCGCCCACCACCTGGTGGCTGACCTATGGTCGCTGTCCCTGCTCCTGGAGGAGCTGGCCGCCGCCTACCCGGCCGCGCTGCGCGGGGAGCCGGAGAGCGCCGCCGCGAGCACGCCGTTCGCCGAGTTCGCCCGCCGCCAGAGCGCCCTGACCGGCACCCCCGCCGGGCAGCGCCGGCTGGACCAGTGGCGCACCGCGCTCACCGGAGTCCGCTCCGGCACCACGCTCCCCGCCGACCTGCCGGCCCGCCCCCAGCGGCTGCGCGGCGCGTCGGTGCCGCTCACCGTCGACGCCGCCACCACCGAGGCGCTCACCGCGCTCGCCCGGCGCGAGGGCAGCACCCTGCACTCGGTGCTGCTGGCCGCCTTCCAGCTCCTGCTGGCCCGCAGCACCGGCGAACGCGACGTGGTCGTCGGCACCCCCACCCACGGCCGCGACGACGCCGCGTTCGCCCGCACCGTCGGCTGCCTGGTCAACACGGTGCCGCTGCGCACCCGCATCGACACAGCCGAGCCCTTCACCGCCCTGCTGGCCCGGGTGCGCGACGGCGCGCGACTCGCCCTCGACGGTTCCGACGTCCCCTTCCCCGCGCTCGTCGAGCTGATCCGGCCCGACCGCGACCAGGGCGGACGGCCGCTCGTACGCACCCTGTTCAGCCTCCAGCAGGCCCCCGGCGAACACGCCGAAGCCCTGGTCGCGATGGCCACCGGCCGCGACGGCGTCCCCTTCGCCCTCGGCGGGCTGCGCTGCTCCACCCTTCACCTGCCGGTCGGCGGCAGCCAGTTCGACCTCCAGCTCACCCTCGGCGAGAGCGCGGGCGGCCTGGCGGGTGCGGTCCGCTACGACACCGACCGCTACCTCCCCACGACCGCCGCCCACTTCGCCGCCCACTTCGCCACCCTGCTCGCCGAGATCGCGAAGGACGCCGCCCGCCCGGCCGCGGACCTCCCCCGCCCGGTCGGCGAACTCCCCCTGCTCACCCCGGCCGAGCGGGCCGCCGTACTCGCCGAGGGCAACGACACCGCCCTCGCCCACGACCCGGCCGACGGCGTCGTCCGCCGCTTCGAGGCCCAGGCCGCCCGCACCCCGCACGCCGTGGCCGTGCGCGCCGCGGGCCCCGAGGGCGGCGAGCAGATCGACTACGCCGCCCTGGACCGGCTCGCCGACGGCGTCGCCGCCCGGCTGCGCACGCTCGGCATCGGCCCCGGCCGCACCGTCGCCGTCCTGCTGCCCCGCACCCCGCGCCTGCTCGCCGCCCTGCTCGGCGTGCTCAAGTCGGGGGCCGCATACCTGCCCCTGGACCCCGGCCACCCCGCCGAGCGGCTGGCCCTGGTGCTGGCCGACGGGGCCGCCGCGGCGGTCCTCACCGACCTGCCCGCCGACCGGGTCCCCGGCGGGGACTGGACCGTGCTGGCCATGGACGCCATCGGCGAGGCGCGGCGCACGGGCGACACCCACACCGTCCCCGAATCCCCGGCGTACGTCCTGCACACCTCCGGTTCCACCGGCCGCCCCAAGGGCGTCGTCGTCCCGCACCGGGCGCTCGCCAACCTGCTGGTCTCCTTCCAGCGCGACCTGGACCTCGCCCCCGGCGCGGGCTGGCTCTCCGTCACCACCCCCGCCTTCGACATCGCCGCCCTGGAGTACTTCCTCCCCCTGGCGACCGGCGCGACCGTCCACCTGGCGGACGCGGGGACGGCCCAAGACGGCTCCCGGCTGCGCGCCTGCCTCGACGGCGGCGGCATCACCCACCTCCAGGCCACCCCCGTCACCTGGCAGCTGCTGCTCGACGCGGGCTGGCAGGGCACCGCGGGACTGACCGCGCTGTCCGGCGGCGAACGCCTGCCCGCGCCGCAGGCCGCCGAGATCCTCTCCCGCGGTGCACGCCTGTGGCAGGTGTACGGTCCGACCGAGACCACCGTCTGGTCGGCGCGCGGCGAACTCACCGCCGCCGACCGGGAACTCCCGCTCGGCGCCCCGCTCGCCAACACCCGCCTGTACGTGGTCGATCCGCACCTGAACCCCGTCCCGGCCACCGTCACGGGCGAGCTGCTGATCGGCGGCGACGGCCTGGCCCACGGCTACCTGGACCGGCCGGGACTGACCGCCGACCGCTTCGTGCCCGACCCCTTCGCCGCCACGCCGGGCGCCCGTCTCTACCGCACCGGAGACCTGGTGCGGCGCGGTCCTGACGGCGGACTGCTCTTCGTGGGCCGCGCCGACACCCAGGTCAAACTGCACGGGCACCGGCTCGAACTGGGCGAGATCGAGACAGCGCTGGAGCGGCTGCCCTCGGTGCGCAGGGCCGCGGTGACCGTGGACGGCGAAGGCGCACGGGCCCGCCTGGTCGGCTACCTGGAGCAGCTCGGAACGCCCGCGGCCCCCGCCGAACTGCGCGAGCTGCTGCGCCGTACCCTTCCCGCGTACGCCGTGCCCTCGCTGCTCGTCACCCTCCCCGAACTGCCGCTCACCGCCAACGCCAAGGTGGACCGCCGCGCCCTGCCCGCACCGCAGGCCGCCCGCCCGGCAGGCGACGCGGAACCCCCGGCCGGGGAGACCGAGCGGCGGATCGCCGCCGTCCTGGCCGAACTCCTCGGAGCACAGGGGCTCGGCCGCCACGAGGACCTCTTCGAGAGGGGCGCGCACTCCCTGCTCCTGGCCCGGTTCGCCGAGCGCCTGCGCGCCGAATTCGGCACCGCCCCGCCCCTGCGCCTGCTCTTCGACCGGCCCACGGTGGCCGGGGTGGCCGCCCTGCTCGACGAGACGGCCGTCACGCACGACCGCCCGGGACCGGCCCCCGCCGCCCGCCGCGGCCCGACCCGGGTGGACCGCACCCGCTACGCGGTCACCCGCGACACCGAAGGCACGCTGCGCCCGGCCGGTGCCGGCGCTCCTGACGAGCCCGCCCACGCGGTGACGGGCTCATGACCGCCCCCGGCCCCGGCCAGGCACCCGGCTTCGCCGCCGCCCCCGTTCCCGACCTCGCACCCGAGCCCGCCCCCTCCGGTCGGCAGAGAGCAGAGCAGACCATGCAGCAGTTCGCCTTTCCCGCCACCTCGGCGCAGCGCCGGATCTGGCTGGTGGAGCGGCTGACCCCCGGCACCAGCGCCTACCACCTGCCGTTCGCGCTCCACCTGGACGGCCCGCTGGACACCGCCGCGCTGGAAGCCGCGCTCGACGCGCTGATCCGGCGGCACGAATCGCTGCGCACCTGCTTCGAGCAGGTGGACGGCGAGCTCGTCCAACTGGTCCGCGAACACGCCCCGTTCACGCTGGAGGTGCGCGCGAGCGCGGACGCCGGACTGGACGGCGTGCTGAGCGCCGACGCCGCGCGCCCCTTCGACCTCGCACGCGGTCCGCTGCTGCGTGCGGTGCTGCACCGTACGGCTCCCGAACGGCACGTGCTCGCCCTCACCGTGCACCACCTCGTGGCCGACATGTGGTCGATCGGCATCCTGCTGGACGAACTCGCCCGGCACTACGCGGGGCACGGCGCCGAGCTTCCCGAACTGCCGCTCCAGTACGCCGACTTCGCGGTCTGGGAGGCGGAGTCGCTCGCCGAGTCCGAAGGCGGGACCGAGGGGGAGACCGAAGGCGACGGCGAGGCCCTTGGCGGTTCCCTCGCCCACTGGCGGCGTGCCCTCGCGGACGCGCCCGAACTGCTGGAGCTGCCCTGCGACCGGCCGCGTCCGCCGGTGCAGTCGCTGCGCGGAGCCACCGTGCCCGTGGTGCTCCCGGCAGAGCTGTCGACGGGCGTACGCGCCCTGTGCCGACGGGCCGGGGTCACCCCGTTCATGGTGCTGCTGGCCGCCTTCCAGGCTGTACTGGCCCGGCACGGCGGAACCGACGACGTCGTCGTCGGCACCGGGGCGGCGGTGCGTCCGGCCGAGACCGAGGCGCTGATCGGCTGCTTCATCAACATCCTCCCGGTACGGACCTCACTGGCCGGTGACCCGACCTTCGGCGAACTGCTCGACCGGGTCCGCGCCGCCGCCCTGGACGCCTTCGAGCACCAGGAAATCCCCTTCGAGCGGATGCTCCCGGAGCGGCACACCGGCCCGGCGCTCAGCCACAACCCGCTCGTGCAGACCCTGCTCCTGGTGCAGAACGCCCCGCTGACGCCCCCCGCGCTCCCCGGCCTCGCCGTCACCGTGCGCGAAGTGCCGCGCGGCGGCGCGCAGCTCGACCTCAACCTCCAGATCCGGGAGGTGGAGGGGACGTTCACCGGCACCGCCGAGTACGCGAGTGACCTGTTCGACGCGGCCACCGTCGAGCGGCTGCTCGGGCACTGGCGCACCCTGCTGGCCGCCGCGGTCGAGCACCCCGACGCCCGCCTGTCCGCCCTGCCGATGCTGACCGCACCGGAACGGCGGCAGGCCCTGGTCGAGTGGAACGACACCGCCCACGCCTACCCCCGGGGCGGCGCCTGCCTGCACGAGCTCTTCGAGCAGCAGCTCGCCCGCACCCCGCAGGCGCCCGCCGTCGCCGGGCCCGCCGGAGAACTGGACTACGCGGGCCTCGACGCCCTCGCCGAGCGGATCGCCGCCCGGCTCACCGAGGCGGGCGTCGGCCCCGACACCACCGTCGGCCTCTGCCTCGCCAAGGGCCCGGCACTGGTCGCCGCCGTCCTCGGCGTACTCAAGGCGGGCGGCGCCTACCTGCCGCTCGACCCGGCGTACCCGGCGGCCCGGCTGGAGTTCATGCTCCGGGACGCGGCACCCCCGGTCGTGCTCACCGAACGCGCCCTCGCACCCCAACTGCCCGCCACCGGGGCGGAGCTGCTGGAGATGGAGGACGCCGAGAGCTGGCCCGCCACCCGGCGCCGCCCGACCGTCCACCCCGACCACCTGGCGTACGTCATCTACACCTCGGGCTCCACCGGCACCCCCAAGGGCATCGCCGTCCCCCACCGGGGCGTCGTCAACAACCTCCTCGACCTGAACGGCACCTACGGCGTCGAGCCCGGCGACCGGGTGCTCGGGCTCTCCTCGCCCAGCTTCGACATGTTCGTGTACGAGACCCTGGGCATCCTCGCCGCGGGCGGCGCCGTCGTCATGCCGCACCCCGACAAGGCCCGCGACCCGCACCACTGGGTGGACCTGGTGCGCCGCCACAAGGTGACCGTGTGGAACTCCGCCCCCGCGCTCGCCGACGCCTTCGTCCGCGCCGGAGAGGAACGCGGCGTGCGCCTGCCCCGGCTCAAGGCGGCCTTCTTCGGCGGGGACTGGATTCCCGTGACCCTGCCGGGGCGCTTCCACCGCCTCGCCCCCGACATGACGTTCGTCGCGCTCGGCGGAGCCACCGAGGCATCGATCCACTCGATCACGTACCCCGTCGTCGAGAGCGACCCGGCCTGGACGAGCATCCCGTACGGCCGCCCCATGGTGAACCAACAGGCCGTCGTCCTCACCCCCGTCCTCGAACCCGCCCCCGTCGGCGTCCCCGGCGAGCTCTGCCTCGCCGGAACCGGCCTGACCCGCGGCTACCTGCACCGCCCCGGCCTGACCGCCGACCGTTACCGCCCCCACCCGGGTGCGGGCACCGGACCCGTACCGGCCGGAGCCCGCCTGTACCGCACCGGCGACCTGGCGCGCACCCGCCCCGACGGGGTGATCGAACTCATCGGACGCCTCGACCACCAGGTCAAGCTGCGCGGCCTGCGCATCGAACTCGACGAGATCGAGGCCGTGCTGCGCCGCCACCCGGACATCGAGCGGGCCGTGGTCACCGCGTACGGCACCGGCGACGACCGCCGTCTGGTCGGCCACCTCGTCCCCGCCAAGGACACCGGGGCCGTCCCGTCCGCCGTCGACCTGCGCGCCCTGCTCGGCGCGGAGCTGCCCGCCCACATGGTCCCGGCGGCCTTCGTCACGCTCAACGCGCTGCCGCTGTCCCCGAACGGCAAGGTCGACCGGGCCGCGCTGCCGGAGCCCGACGCCCTCGCCGACCGCGCCAACGCCGCGTACGTGGCCCCCCGCGACGACACCGAGCGGGTGCTCGCCGCGCTCTGGGCCGAACTCCTGGACACCGAACGCGTCGGCGCGGACGACGACTTCTTCGCCCTCGGCGGGCACTCGCTGCTCGCCACCCGGCTGGCCTCCGCACTGCGCGAGACCTTCGGCGTCGACGTGCCGCTGCGCGAGCTGTTCGAGGCGCCCACGCTCGCCGCACAGGCGGTCCGCCTCACCGCCCGGGGCCGCGAGAGCGGCACCGACGTCGCCGCCGTGGCCCGGGTCGCCGCCGGACTGCTGGAACTGACCGACGAGGAGGCCCAGGCGCTGCTCGCGGCCCACGAGGCGGCCCGAGAGACCCACCGAGCAGCGCAGGAAACAGCCCACGAAGCCGCGCCCGACGCCCCGCGGAAGACGGCCCAGCCGGTCGCCCACCACCCCGCCCACGAGGAGAGCAACGCATGAGCACCACCACCAGCGCCGGCGTCCTCGCCGACTTCGCGAGCATCGGCGCACGCCGCCTCGCCGCCGCGGACCCGCAGCTCACCGGCCTCCTGGAGCGCGAACACGCCCGGCAGAACGACACCCTGGCCATGGTGGCCGCCTCCAGCAGCGCCGACCCCTCCGTCCTGGCCTGCGCCGGGGCGAGCATTTCCAACGTCACCACCGAGGGCTACCCCGGCGCCCGCTACCACGCGGGCTGCGAGGTCGTCGACGAGGTCGAACGGCTCGCCGTGGAGCGGGCGAAGACCCTGTTCGGGGCCGCGTACGCCAATGTGCAGCCGCACTCGGGCAGCACCGCCAACCAGATCGTGCTGTGCACCCTGATGAAGCCCGGCGACACCCTCCTCGGCATGGAACTGAGCGCGGGCGGCCACCTCACCCACGGCTCCCCGGCGTCGGTGTCCGGCCGCTTCTTCCACGCGGTCGGCTACGGCACCGACGCAGAGGGCCTGCTCGACTACGACCAGGTCGCCGCTCTTGCCCGCGCCCACCGCCCCAAGGTGATCGTCTGCGGCGCCAGCGCCTACCCCCGCACCGTCGACTTCGCCCGCTTCCGGCAGATCGCCGACGAGGTCGGCGCGTACCTCCTCGCCGACATCTCGCACATCGCGGGCCTCGTCGCCGCCGGACTGCACCCCAGCCCCGTCGACCACGCGCACGCCACCACCACCAGCACCTACAAGCAGCTGTACGGGCCCCGGGGCGGCCTCGTCCTCCTCGGCAGGGATGCCGAAACCCCGCTCCCCGGCAGCCGCCGCACCCTCGCCCAGGCGATCTCGCACGGCACCTTCCCCTTCCTCCAGGGCACCCCCGACCTGGGCGCCGTCGCCGCCAAGGCACGCGCCTTCGACATCGCCGCCCAGGACGGGTTCCATGCCCTGGCGCAGCGGGTCGTCAGCGACGCGGCGGAACTCGCCGACGCCTTCACCGGACTCGGCCACACCCTCGTCACCGGCGGCACCGACAACCACATGGTGCTGCTCGACCTCAGGAGCACCGGCCTGACCGGCGCCATCGCCGAGACCGCCCTCGCCGACTGCGGCATCGTGGTCAACCGCAACCGCATACCCGGCGACCCGCACGGCCCCCGGGTCACCAGCGGCATCCGCTTCGGCACCAACACCCCGGCCCTGCGCGGCATGGGACGCGCCGAGATGCGCCGCTGCGCGGCACTGATCGACCGGGTGCTCACCGCCCTGGAACCGCACGGCACACGCGAGTTCACCCTCGCGCCCGCCGTACGCGCCGAGGTGCGCGACGAAGTCACGCGACTGTGCCGGCAGTTCCCGCTTCCGCACCACCTCCCGGCCTGACCCGTCTCCGCCCTTCCCGCCGCCACCCCAACCCACCCGGGACCGCCCCATGAGCCAGTCACCCCAGCGCTCCGCGCTCTCCTCCGACAAGCGCCGCCTGCTCGCCCAACTCCTCCAGCAGCAGGGACTCGCCCGTCCGGGCGGCCCGGACCTGATCGCGCGCCGCCCCGAGGGGACCCGGCCGCCGCTCTCCTTCGCGCAGCAACGCCTGTGGTTCGTCGAGCAGTTCAACGGTCCCAGCCCGCTCTACACCATCGCCTGCACCGTCCGCTTCACCGGACGGCTCGACACCGCCGCGCTCGAAGGCGCGCTCGGCCGGGTGGTGGACCGGCACGAGGCGCTGCGCACCACCTTCCGCGTCGAGGACGGCAGCCCCGAACAGGTCGTGCACGCCCGGTCCGAGGTCGCACTCCCGCTCACCGACCTGTCCGCCCTGCCCGAAGACGCCCGCCGGGACGCCCTCGCCGAGCTGACCGAGCGCGAGAGCCGCCGTCCCTTCGACCTCGTCACGGGACCGCTGCTGCGCGGCAGCCTGGTCAGGCTCGCCGACGAGGAGCACGTCCTGGTGCTCGCCATCCACCACATCGTCGCCGACGGCTGGTCCCTGGACGTCCTGGTGCGCGAACTGGCCCACCACTACCGCGGCGACGCCGCGGACCTCCCCGAACTGGACCTCCAATACGCCGACTTCGCACTCTGGCAGCACGAGCGGGTGTCGGGCGAGGCGCTCGACGCCCAGCTCGCGCACTGGCGGGAGCGGCTGGCGGGTGCGCCCAGCACCGTCGACCTGCCCACCGACCGCCCGCGCACCGCCCGCCAGAGCTTCGCCGGAGCCTGCTTCCCGTGGCGCCTCGACGGCGACCTCGCCACCCGGCTCACCGCGCTCGCCCGCGAAGGCGACGCCACCCTGCACATGGCGCTGCTGGCCGGATTCACGGCCGTCGCCCACCGCTGGAGCGGCCAGGAGGACCTGGTGGTCGGCTCACCGGTCGCGGGCCGCAACCATCCGCAGACCGAGGGCCTGATCGGGTTCTTCGTCAACATGCTGCCACTGCGCACCGACCTCTCCGGCAACCCCACCTTCCGCGAACTCCTCGGCCGGGTACGGGAGTCGGCGCTCGCCGCGTACGCCCACCAGGACGTGCCCTTCGAGCGGATCGTCGAGGAGGTGCGCCCCGACCGGGACGCGGGCGGACGCACCCCCTTCGCCAACCTGCTGCTGGTCCTCCAGAACACCCCGGAGACCCGCATCGAGCTGCCCGGGGTGCGGATGGACGTGGCCGCCGTCGACACCGGCACCGCCAAGTTCGACCTGCACCTCCAGGTCACCGAGACCCCCGAGGGCCTGACCGGTCTGGCCGACTACAGCACCGAGCTGTACGAGGAGCACACCGTACGCCGCTTCGTCGACCAGTGGCTGCACCTGCTCGCCGCCGCCGTCGCCGACCCCGACACCCGGCTCGACGCGCTGCCGCTGATGGCCGACGCCGCACGCACCGCCGCACTCGCGGCGGGCGCGGCGGCCAGGACCGCGCCGGTCCCCGGCGCCCGCAGCCTCCCGGCGGCCTTCGCCGACCAGGTGCGGCTGCGGCCCGGCGCGGTGGCCGTGAACTGCGGCGCGGAGCAGCTGACGTACGCCGAAACGGCGGCCTCGGCGACCGGCTGCTCGCCTACTGGAAGCGCCGGCTCGACGGAGCACCGCAGGCCCTGGAACTCCCCGGCGACCGGCCGCGGCCCGCCGTACGGAGCTTCCGCGGGGCGAGCGTGCCGGTCCACCTGGACTCCGCCGCCTCGCAGGCGGTCCGCGACCTCGGCAAGTCGGTGGGGGCGACCCCGTTCATGGTGCTCCTCGCCGCCTTCCAGGCCGTGCTGGGGCGGCACGCGGGCACCGACGACGTCGTGGTGGCGACCGGGCCAGCGACCCGCGCACCCGGCACCGAACTCCTCGTCGGCTCGCTGGTCAACACGGTCCTGCTGCGGACCTCCCTGGCCGGTGACCCCACCTTCGCCGAACTGGTCGAGCGGGTGAGGGAAACGGCCCTGGACGCCTTCGACCATCAGGAACTCCCCTTCGACCGGCTCGTCGAGGAACTGGCCCCGCGCCGCGACCTGTCCCGCAACCCCCTCGCCCAGACCGGTTTCGTCCTGCAGAACGCGCCCGCCACCACCCCCGCGCTGGCCGGCCTCGCCGTCGAGCCGGTGTCCGTGGCCCGCGACAGCGCCCACCTGGACCTCGACCTTCAACTGGCCGAGGAGGACGGCTGCTTCACCGGGTTCGCCGAGTTCGCCCTCGACCTGTTCGACGCGCCGACCGTGGCCCGGCTGCTCGGCCACTGGACCACCCTGCTCGGCGCCGCCGTCCGCGCACCCGGAACCCGCCTGTCCGCGCTGCCCCTGCTGACCGACGCCGAGCTGGCACAGGAACTGGACGGCTGGAACGACACCGACGGACCGTTCCCCGCCGGATCCCGCGTCGACGAACTCTTCGCCCGGCAGGCCGCCCGCACCCCCGACGCCCCCGCCACGACCGACGCGTCCGGCACCCTCTCCTACCGCGCCCTGGACGCCTGGGCCGCGCGCATCGCGCACCGGCTGCGTGCGGCGGGCGTCGGCCCCGACGTCCCCGTGGCGCTCTGCCTGGAACGAGGGTCCGGGCTCAGCGCCGCCATGCTGGGCACGCTGCGCGCGGGCGGCGCGTTCCTCGGCCTCGACCCGTCCTACCCCGCCGACCGGCTGGCGTACATGCTGGCCGACGCGGCCCCGGCCGTGGTCCTGGCCCACCGGTCCACGGCGGGCGCGCTCCCGCCCGGCACCGAGGTCCTGCTCCTGGAGGACGTCCCCGAGGACGGACCCGAGTACGGGCGCGGAGCAGAGGCAGCCGCGACGGGGGCGGGCGAGGCCAATCTCGCCTACCTCGTCTACACCTCCGGCTCCACCGGCCGCCCCAAGGGCGTCGCCGTGTCCCACCGCGCCATCGTCAACACCTTCGCCGGACTGGCCCGTTCGCACGGCTTCGGCCCCGGCGACCGCATGATCGCCCTGCACTCGCCGAGCTTCGACCCGGCCGTCCACGACTGCCTGGCCCCGCTGGTCGCGGGCGCCGCCGTGGTCCACCCCGCGCAGGACGCGGCCCGCGACCCGCGCCACTGGGCCGAACTCGTCGCCCGTCACCGGGTCACCGTGTGGTCGATGGGCCCGGCCGGGACCGAGGCCATGCTGACCGCCGCCGACGAACACGGCCTGGCCCTGGAAAGCCTGCGCACCGCCATGATCGGCGGCGACGTCCTGCCGCCGGCATTGCCGCACCGGCTGCGCACCGCCGCCCCCGGCTGCCGCGTCGTCAACTCGGCGGGCGTGGCCGAGGCCGCCTTCTGCAACAACGAGCACGTGGTGGCCGTGGACGCCGGTCAGGGGCCGGTGCCGTACGGCCGCCCCCTCCTCAACCAACGCCTCCTGGTCCTCGACGGGTTGCTGCGCCCGGTACCGGCCGGGGTGCCCGGCGAACTGTGCGTGGCGGGCGAGGGGCTGGCCCGCGGCTACCTGGGCCGCCCCGGCCTGACCGCCGCACGCTTCGTGCCGCACCCGCACGGCCGCACCCCCGGCGAGCGCCTCTACCGCACCGGCGACCTGGCCCGCCGCCGCCCCGACGGCGCACTCGAACTGCTCGGCAGGGCCGACAACCAGGTCAAGATCCGGGGCTTCCGCGTCGAACCGGGAGAGGTGTCGGCGGTCCTGCTCGGCCACCCCGCGGTGTCCGACGCGGTCGTGGTGGCGCGGGAAACCGCCCCGGGCGACCGCCAGTTGGCGGCTTACTGGGTGCCGGCCGACCCGGCGACGGCCCCCGTCACCGGAAGCGAGCTCGCCGACTGGCTGCGCGCACGGCTCCCCGGCCACCTCGTGCCCGCGCTGTGGACGGAGCTGGCCGCCCTCCCGCTCTCCCCGAACGGCAAGGTCGACCGGTCCGCACTCCCCGCACCGGCCCCGGCGGACTCCGCGGCGGACCTCGTCGCGCCCCGCACCCCGGACGAAGAGGCCGTCGCCGCGATCTGGCGACGCCTCCTGGAGCGGCCCGAGATCGGCGCGCTCGACGACTTCTTCGCCGTCGGCGGGCACTCACTGCTCGCCAACCGGCTGGTCAGCGCCCTGCGTACGGAGTTCGGCGTCGAGGTGCGGCTGCGCGAGGTGTTCGCCGCCACCACGGTCGCCGCGCAGGCGGCACTGGTCGGGCGGCTGCGCGCCGCCGACGCGCCGGCCGCCGCCCCGCTGCCGCCGGTCGCCCCCGCGGACCGTACCCGGGCCCTTCCCCTGTCCTTCGCCCAGCAGCGGATGTGGCTCTTCGACCGCTTCGCCCCCGGCAACCCGGCCTACCACGTCCCCACGGCGGTACGGATCACCGGCGACCTGGACCCGGCCGCCCTGGCCGCCGCACTGCGCGCCCTGACCGCCCGGCACGAGGTGCTGCGCACCGTGGTGCCGGAGACGGACGGCACCCCGGCCCAGAGCGTTCTGCCGGTCGGCGACGTCGCACTGACGATCCGTCAACTTGCTGAGGGGGAAAGCCCGGAGGCGCTGACCGAGGAGTTCGTCACCCGCCCCTTCGACCTGGCCTCCGAAGCGCCGCTGCGCGCCCTGCTGCTGCGCACCGGACCCGCCGAACACCTCCTGGTCCTGGTCATCCACCACATCGCACTCGACGGCTGGTCGATGGGCGTCCTCATCGACGACCTCGCCGCCCTCTACGATGGCCACGACCTGCCCCCGCTGCCCGTCCAGTACGCGGACTACGCCGTGTGGCAGGCGGAGCGGGCCGCCGAAGGCCGCTGGGAGGAGCAGCTCGGCCACTGGCGCGAGCGACTGGCCGGGCCCCTCCCGGTGCTCGACCTGCCCGCCGACCGGCCCCGCCCCGCCACCCCGAGCCTGGCCGGAGCAGTCCATGAGTTCACCCTGTCCGCCGAGCTGACCGACCGCCTGCGCGCCTTGGGCGCCCGGCACGGCGCCACTCTCTTCATGGTGCTGCTCGCCGGATACCAGACCCTGCTCGGGCGGCTCTCCGGAGCCCGGGACGTCGTCGTCGGCACCCCCGTCGCGGGCCGCGCCCGGCCCGAACTGGACGGCCTGGTCGGCTGCTTCGTCAACAGTCTCGCCCTGCGCGGCGACCTCTCCGGCGACCCCGCCTTCGCCGAGTTCCTGACCCGCACCCGGGACCGCGTCCTCGCCGACTTCGACGCCCAGGACGTCTCCTTCGAGCAGGTCCTCGACGCCGTCGGAGCCGAACGGAACCCCGCCGCGCACCCGGTGTTCCAGACCATGCTGACGCTCCAGAGCGCCCGCCCGCCGCGGGCCGGGTTCCAGGAGCTCCAAGTCGAACCGGTGGACGCGCAGACCGGGTCCTGCCTGATGGACCTCATGTTCACCGCCGCCGAGCGGGACGGCGGCCTCTCCTTCACCGTCGAGTACGCCACCGACCTCTTCGACGCGCCGAGCGCGGCCCGCCTCGCGCACCGCTTCGGCGTGCTGCTGGCCGCCGCCGCCGAGGCGCCGGACACCGCCCTGTCCCGGCTGCCGCTGCTGGACGCCGCCGAGCGCCGTACCGTGCTCACCGACTGGAACGCCACCGACCGCCCCGTACCGTCCGGCGGCCTGCACGACCTGGTCGCCGCCGCCGCGTCCCGCACCCCCGACGCCCCGGCGCTGGAGTGCGAGGGCCGCACCACGAGCTACGCCGCGCTGGAGGCCGGCGCCGAGCGGTGCGCCGCCCGCCTGCGGGAACGCGGCGTCGCCGCGGGCAGCGTCGTCGCGGTGCACGCGGCACCCACGCCCCATCTGGTGACCGCCCTGCTCGGTGTGCTGAAGGCGGGCGCCGCGTTCGCCACGCTCGACCCCGCTCTGCCCGAGGAGCGGCTGCGGCTGCTCCTGGAACTGTCCGGCGCACCGCTCGTCCTCACCGACGGCAGCCCCTGCGGCACGCTCCTGGACGGGGTTCCGGTCGCCCTGGTCGAGGACCCGGCCGACACCCCGGCCGCCCCCGGCATTCGTCCTGCCGCCACGGAACCCGACGCACTGGCCTGCGTCTTCTTCACCTCCGGCACCACCGGCACCCCCAAGGGGTCGATGTTCACCCACCGGGGCCTGGTCAACTTCACCCTCACCATGGCCGAGCAGTTCCGCCTCGCCCCCGGCGACCGCTTCCTGCAAGTGGCCTCCACCGGCTTCGACGTACTGCTGGAGGAACTGTTCCCGGCGCTGGCCGCCGGAGCCACGGTCGTCCTGCCCGGCGCGCGGCTGCTCGCGGAGGGCGTCGACCTGACCGCCTACCTTGCCGAACACCGCATCACCGGACTCGAACTCACCACCGCCTACTGGCACGACTGGGCCGCCGAACTGGAGCGCACCGGCGCCGCGCTTCCGGCGTCCCTGCGGTTCGTCGCGATGGGCGGCGAGCGGGTGCGCCGCGACCGGCTGGCCGCGTGGCAGCGGCTGGGGGTCGACCTGGTGCACGTGTACGGGCTGACCGAGGTGACCTGCACCTCCACCACCCTGCGTGTCGGCGCGCAACCGGTGACCGGCGACGGCCTGCCGATCGGCCGTCCCCTCGCCAACACCACCGTCTACCTCCTCGATCCCGCCGGAGCACCCGTGCCGATCGGTTCCCCGGGCGAACTCCACCTGGGCGGCGCGGGGCTGGCCCGGGGGTACCTCGGCCGCCCCGGCCTGACCGCCGAACGCTTCGTACCGGACCCCTTCGGTGCACCCGGCGCACGCCTGTACCGCACCGGCGACCTGGCCCGTCACCGGGCCGACGGGACGGTGGAGTTCATCGGCCGCGCGGACCAGCAGGTGAAGATCCGCGGCCACCGGATCGAACCCGGCGAGGCCGAGGCGCAGCTCGCGGGACTGCCCGGGGTGGCGGCGGCCGTCGTCGTCGTCCGCGAGGACGAGCCGGGGGAGAAGCGGCTGGTCGGCTACGCGGTGGCCGCCCCCGGCGCCGAGCCCGACGCCTTCGAGCTGCGCGCCGCGCTGCGCGAGCGGCTGCCCGCGTACCTGGTGCCGTCCTCGATAGTGCTGCTGCCCGCGCTGCCGCTCAACGGCAACGGCAAGCTGGACCGGGGCGCGCTGCCGAGGCCGGGCCGGGCCGAGCTGACGGGTACCGCGCAGGTGGCTCCCCGTACCCCCATGGAGTCCGAGATCGCGGCCCTGGCCGGGGAGCTGCTCGGCCTGGACACCGTCGGAGTCCACGACAACCTCTTCGACCTCGGCCTGCACTCGCTCCTCGCGGCCCGCTTCGCCGCGCGGGTGCGGGAGGTGTGCCGCGCCGAGATTCCGCTGAGGGTGTTCTACGAGGCGCCCACGGTGGCGGAACTCGCCCTGCGGGTCGTGCAGTTGCAGGCGGAGGAGGCCGACCCGGACGACCTCCTCAGCCTGCTGGCGGAGCTGGAGGCGGAGGCGGACGTCCCCACCTCGTAGCTCTGCGCGCGGGTGGGGCGGTGGTCTCTGTTCCGTACGGGTGGGTGGCTGGTCGCGCCCACGCGGCGGAGCCGCCCACGGACACAGCCCCGCCCCCTGGACGGACGCACTCCGGGCACCATCCCCTCCCTGGCGGCGGAGCCGCCCACGCCTCCTCGGGCTGCGGCCCCCGCCGCAGGCCCTCCCCGGCCCCGGACACCGCCGGCACCGGCCCGGCCCACCCCCCACCCCGTACCCCGAAAGGACCCTCATGCCCATCGCCCCCGCCCTCCTCGAAGACTGGCTCCGCGAGCGCTACTTCACCACCACCTACGACATCAGCAGCAGCGGCGTCGAGAACTACACCGTCGACGAAGTCCTCTCCCTCGCCCACACCACCGCCGCCTCCCTCGGCGACATCGTCTTCCGCGACAGCCACTCCCTCGGCGGCGAGCCGCTGCGCGCCGCACTCGCCGACCGCCACCGCACCGACCCCGACTCGGTCATCGCCACCCAGGGCTCCAGCGAAGCCGTGTACCTCGTCATGCACGCCCTGCTGAAGCCCGGCGACGAGGTCGTCGTCCAGGCCCCCGCCTACCACGCCCTCGTCGAGGTCGCCGCCTCCCTCGGCTGCCGGATCGTCCCCTGGACCATGCGCACCGAGCACGGCGTCGTCACCAACCACGACGAACTCCTCTCCCTCATCGGCCCGCACACCGCCATGGCCGTCGTCAACTTCCCGCACAACCCCACCGGCGCCACCGTCACCGAGGACCAGCAGACCGCGATCATCGACGCCTGCGCCCAGCACGGCACCTGGCTCGCCTGGGACAACGCCTTCCAGCACCTGGTGTACGACCGCGAGCCGCTCCCCGAACCGACCCACCGCTACCCGAGGGCCATCTCCTTCGGCACCCTCTCCAAGGCCTACGGCCTGCCCGGTCTCCGCGTCGGCTGGGCGCTGGCCGCCCCCGAGGTGCTGGCGGGCTGCGTGCGCCGCCGCGACTACACCAGCCTCGCCCTCTCCCCGCTCGTCGAGGCCGTCGCCACCCACGCCGTCCGGCACGCCGACGCCCTGCTGGCCCCCCGGCTCGCCCAGGCCACCGCCAATCGGGCCGTACTGGCCGACTGGCTGACCGCGCACGCCGACCGGGTCCGTGCCGACCTGCCCGCGGGCGGCGTCACCGCCTTCCCGGAGCTGATCACCGTCCCGGACGTGACCGGGTTCGCCGACCGGCTCGACCGCGAACACGGAGTCCTGGTCGTGCCCGGCCACTGCTTCGGCGCCCCGCGGCACATCCGGCTCGGCTTCGGCGGCGCGTCCGAGGAGCTGACCGCGGGACTCGACCGGCTCGCCGCCCTCCTGCCCGACCCCGGCCCCCGCTGACCCGCCCGCACCCCACCCGTCCCGGCCCCGTCCGCCTCCACCCCACCCGCAGTCCCGACCACCGAGGTGATCCACCCCATGCACACCCTCACCCTTGACCCCGCCGACGCCGACGCCGTCGCCGACCTCCTCGACGAACTCGCCGCCCGCCACGACAGCGTGGAGGACCAGGCCCTCCAGCACGAACTGACCCTCCAGTCGCACCGGCTGCCGCTCGCCCTGCGCCGCTTCCTCACCGACTTCCGGCTGCACGAACCGGCCGGAGCCTGCGTCGTCTCCGGCTACCGCGTGGACCAGGAGCGCGTCGGAGCCACCCCGGCGCACTGGCGGGAGCGCACCGGCGTCTCACCGGCACTGCGCGAGGAGATCTTCTTGCTGCTGTGCGGGGCGCTGCTCGGCGAGCCGGTCGGCTGGGCCACCCAGCAGGACGGCTACCTGGTGCACGACGTCCTGCCGGTCAAGGGCCACGAGGACGAGCAGATCGGCACCGGTAGCAACCAGACCATCTTCTGGCACGTCGAGGACGCCTTCCACCCCTACCGGGGTGACTACGTCGGCCTGCTCTGCCTGCGCAACCCGGACCGGGTGCCCACCACCTTCCTCGGTGTCCAGGACCTCGACATCAGCGAGGCGGACCGCAAGGTGCTGGCCGAGCCGCGCTTCTACATGCGGCCCGACAACTCGCACCTCCAGATGCTCGACGCGGGTCCCGGCCGCCCCCTGGACGGCGGCACCCGCCTGCTGGACGCCGCGTACGAGCGGCTGAAGCGGATGCGCGACGACGCCGCCCCCGTGCCGGTGCTGTTCGGGTCGGCGGCCGACCCGTACCTCTGCCTCGACCCGTACTTCATGGACCTCGACCGGCTGGACCACGAGGCCCGCGAAGCGCTCGGGCGGCTGTCCGACGAGATCGACCGGCGCCTCGGCGGGGCCGCCCTGGCCCCCGGCGAGATCGTCTTCGTCGACAACTACCGCGCCGTGCACGGCCGCAGCTCCTTCGCGGCCCGCTTCGACGGCACCGACCGCTGGCTCAAGCGCGTCAACGTCGTCCGTGACCTGCGCAAGTCCCGGGACACCAGGGCCACCGCCGCCTCCCGCGTCCTGTTCTGATCCCACCCGCGCGCCCGACCGGGGCCCGCAGCCCCGCCCCGTGCCGCCACCGGCATCCCGTTCCCGACCTCCACCCACGGCCTCACCCGGGCCTGCGGGCCCGTCCGAACCTTCTCCGAGGAGAGCACCGTGAGCACCACCCAGACCCCCGTCGCCGAGGCCGCCGCCGCCGAGGCCGCCCGCCGCATCGCCGCGCTGTCGCCCGACCAGCGGGCCCGGCTGGAGGCCCGGCTGCGGGAACGGGCGGCCGGGCGTCCCGCCGCGCCCGCCGGGGTGCCGCGCCGCCCCGAGGGCGCGCCGGTGCCGCTGTCCTGCACCCAGGAGCAGATCTGGCTGGCGCAGCAGCTCGCCCCGGAGTCGTCGGCGTACAACGTGCCGATGGCGGTGGCCTGTTCGGGCCCGCTCGACCCCGAGCGGCTGGCCCGCGCCTTCCGCGGGGTGATCGAACGGCACGAGGTGCTCCGTACCTCCTTCGCCGCCGGAGCCGACGGGGCGCCGGTCCAACTGATCTCGCGGAAGGGCGAGTTCGAGCTGCCGGTGACCGACCTGCGGGGGCTTGCCGAGAGTGAGGCCCGGGCCCGGGTGCGCGACCGGCTGGCGGAGGAGGCCCGCACCCCCTTCGACCTGGCGGCCGGACCGCTGCTGCGGGCCGCGCTGCTGCGCACGGGCGACAACGACCACGTACTGGCGCTGACGCTCCATCACATCGTGGCGGACGCCTGGTCGGTGAACGTCCTGCTCGCCGAGGCCGCGACGGCCTACCACCTGCCGGACGACACGGCGCCGGCGCCCCTGCCCGTCCAGTACGGCGACTTCGCCGCCTGGCAGCGCGACCGTCTCGCGTCCGCCGCGCACCGCGACAGCCTGGGCTACTGGCAGGAGCGGCTGGCCGGACTGATCGACGTCCCGCCGCCCGCCACCACCACCGGCCGCGCGCCGGGCGCCCCGGCCGCCGCCACGCACAGCCTGGAGCTGCCCGCCGAGGTCGCGACCGGACTGCGCACGCTGGCCGCCGGTCACCGCAGCACCCTCTTCACGGTCGCCCTCACGGCACTCCACGTGCTCCTGCACCGCTACGGCTCCGGTCCCCACCCGGTGGTCGCCACCCCCGTCGGCGGACGCGACCGCAGCGAACTGGAAGCCCTCATCGGCTGCTTCGTCAACACCCTGCTGCTGCGCGGCGACCTCACCGGCGCACCCACCTTCGCCGAACTCCTCGACCGGACCACCGAGGCCACCCGCCGCGACTTCCAGCACAGCGAAGTCCCCTTCGAGCAGCTGGCCGCCGCACTGCGGGCCGGTTCGCCCGAGGGCCTCGCCCGCACCATGCTCGTCCTCGACCAGGGCGCCCCCGTCGCCGACGCCCCCCGGCCCGGCGCGCTGGACCTGCGCCCGCTCGACACCGCCGAAGGCCCCGCCGACGCCAAGCGCGACCTGACCTTCACCGTGTCGGAGACCGGAGACACCCTCACGCTCACCCTCGTCCACCGCACCGACCGCTACGACGAGCGCTCCGCCGAACGTCTGCTCACCCACTACTCCACCCTCCTGTACGAGGTCTGCGCCGACCCGCACCGCCCCGCCGCCCGGCTGCCCCTCCTGAGCGCCGGTGAGCGCGCACAGCTCGACACCTGGAACAGCACCGCCCTCGGCGTGGCCCCCGGCACCTTCCACGGCCGGTTCGCCGAACAGGCCGCCCGCACCCCCCACGCCGTCGCCGTCACCGGTGCCGACGGCACCCACACCTACGCCGAACTCGACCGCCTCGCCAACCAGTTGGCCCACCACCTGCGTACCGTCGGCGTGACGCGCGAGACCCCCGTCGGCATCTGCCTGGAACGCGGCGCCCGCACGGTGACCGCCCTCCTCGCCGTCCTCAAGGCGGGCGGCTGCTACGTGCCCGTCGACCCGGCCCAGCCGCAGGAGCGGACGGCGGCGATACTCGCCGACACCGCCGCCCCCGTCGTCCTCACGCACGCCGCCCACACCGGCCGCATGCCGTCGGGCGTACGAGCCGTCGTGCTGGAGGAACTCGACCTCGGCACGCACCCCGTCACCTCCCCCGACGTGCCGGTGCACCCCGGTCAGGCGGCCTACGTCCTGTTCACCTCCGGCTCCACCGGCCGCCCCAAGGGTGTCGTGGTCGAACACCGCCACGTCCTCAACTACCACGCCGCCGTGACCGCCGAACTCGGCCTCGAAGCGGGCTCGTACGCCATGGTGCAGCCCTTCACCTTCGACTCCTGCGTCACGGTCCTCGCGCCCGCGCTCCTCGGCGGCGGCACCCTGCACATGGTCGACGCCGGCACCGCATCGGACGGACGGCTCCTCGCCGCCCGCTTCGCCGAGCACCCCGTCGACTACCTCAAGATCAGCCCCTCGCACCTCGCCGCCCTGGAAGGGCCCGGCGCCGTGCACCGCGTACTGCCCCGCAAGGCCCTGATCCTGGGCGGCGAGGCGTCCGCCAGCACCTTCGTACGCGACCTGCTGAGCCGTGCCGAGTGCACCGTCTTCAACCACTACGGGCCCACCGAGACCACCGTCGGCGTCACCACCCACCGCCCCCGCGCCGCCGCGCTCACCGCCACGACCGTGCCGGTCGGACGCCCCCTCGGCAACGTCCGCGCGTACGTTTGCGACGCCCACGGCGAGCAGGTGCCGGTCGGTGTGCTGGGCGAACTCTGCATCGGCGGCGCCCAGGTCACCCGCGGTTACCTCGGCCGCCCCGGCCTGACCGCCGAGCGCTACGTGCCCGACCCGTCCGGCGCCCCCGGCTCCCGCATGTACCGCACCGGCGACCTGACCCGCCGACTGCCCGACGGTGCGGTCGAGTTCCTCGGCCGCCTCGACGACCAGGTCAAGGTCCGCGGCTTCCGCGTCGAACTCGGCGAGGTGGAAGCGGCCCTGACCGCCCTCGCACCCGTGGCCGCGGCCACGGTCGTGGTCCGCGAGGACCGCCCGGGGGACCGGCGGATCGTCGGCTACGTCGTCCCGCGCCCCGGAGCGGACCCCGACCCCGGAGCGCTGCGCGCCGAGCTGGCGAAGACCCTGCCCGCGTACATGGTCCCCTCCGCGCTCGTACCGCTCGACGCCCTTCCGCTCACCCCCCACGGCAAGCTCGACCGGCGCGCCCTGCCCGTCCCGCCGCACCAGGAGGGCGACGCCGGACGGGCGCCGCGCGACGCCCGCGAGGCCGCCCTGTGCCGGATCTTCGCCGAGGTGCTGGAGACCGGGCGCGAGCCCGGCATCGACGAGAGCTTCTTCGACCTCGGCGGCCACTCGCTGCTCGCGATGCGCCTGGCCGGTGCGGTCGCCGCCGAGCTCGGCGCGGACGTCGGCGTCCGTGACGTCTTCGAGGCCCCGTCCGTGGCCGCGCTCGCGGAGCGGCTGGAGCGCGCGGCCACGGACGGCACCGTGGCCGCCGCGCTGCCGCTCCTGGTCGCGGGCGACCGCCCGGAGGTCCTGCCGCTCTCCTTCGCCCAGCGCCGGCTGTGGTTCCTGAGCGGTATGGAGGGCGCGGCCAGTGCGTACACCATGCCCGTGGTGCTGCGGTTGGGGGAGGCGGTGGACGCCGATGTGCTCCAGAGGGCGCTGGATGACGTCGTGGCGCGGCACGAGAGCTTGCGGACGGTGTTTCCGGAGGCTGGTGGTGAGCCGTGCCAGAGGGTGTTGCCCGCGGGTGCGGGGCTGGTGCCGCTGGACCGTGCCGAGTGCGACGAGAGCACCGCGCACGCGCGGATCGGGGAGTTGTCGGCCCTGCCCTTCGACCTGGCGGTCGAACTCCCTTTGCGGGCGGCCCTGTTCACGCTTTCTCCGGCCGATCATCTGCTGGTGCTGGTCCTGCACCACATCGCGGGCGACGGCTGGTCCATGCGTCCCCTGACCGAGGACCTCACCGCCGCTTATGA
>BMUX01000023.1 GCA_014650415.1 Streptomyces spiroverticillatus | reverse complement strand
GTCGTCGTCTCCTCGCAGCACGCGTCCGACATCGACCTGGACTCGCTGCTCGCGCCCGACATCCGCGAGTTCGTCGTCGAGCACGTCCTCAAGCAGCTCGTCGAGGACGGCATCAAGCTGGACACCGAGGGCTACCGCCTCCTGGTGAACCCGACCGGCCGCTTCGAGATCGGCGGCCCGATGGGCGACGCCGGCCTCACCGGCCGCAAGATCATCATCGACACGTACGGCGGCATGGCCCGTCACGGCGGCGGCGCCTTCTCGGGCAAGGACCCGTCCAAGGTCGACCGCTCGGCCGCGTACGCGATGCGCTGGGTCGCCAAGAATGTCGTGGCCGCCGGTCTCGCGGCCCGCTGCGAGGTCCAGGTCGCGTACGCGATCGGCAAGGCCGAGCCGGTCGGTCTCTTCGTCGAGACCTTCGGCACCGCCACCATCGACACCGACCGGATCGAGCACGCCATCGCCGAGGTCTTCGACCTCCGCCCGGCCGCGATCATCCGCGACCTCGACCTGCTGCGCCCGATCTACGCGCAGACCGCCGCGTACGGCCACTTCGGCCGTGAGCTGCCCGACTTCACGTGGGAGCGCACGGACCGCGTGGAGGCCCTGAAGAAGGCCGCGGGCCTGTAGAGCCTCACAGTCCTCGCTTGCGCGACGGCCCCGGACCGCTGGAACGCGGTGCGGGGCCGTCGCGCTTTTCCGTACGTACGCAAAAGCCGTGGGCGGACGGTCAGTCGGGCCCTAGGCTGGGCGCAGCCCGGTGCGCAGACGAGCGGATACTTCTTGGGCGCAAGCCCTCGCGGGTTCGAATCCCGCCGCCGGTTCCTTCGGGGCCGGTGTGGCCGAGTGGACCAAGGCACGAGACGCCCTGCGGGGCGTGAGCCGCTTGTCGCTCGGATCTCGGGCGTTTCCCGAAGTGGAGGGAACCTGATTCATTTCGTGCCGGCGATACGGCGAATTCGGGCGGTGCGGGGCAGGCTCGGACAGGTCGGTTGTCAGAGGGGGGTGGTAACTATGGGGCTGTGAGCAGCAACGACGAGCAGGAGCAGGAGCAGAGTCCGGTGGAGGGGCCGCCCGAGCAGCTTGCGCTGATGCGGGAGTTCCTTCGGCACGAGAAGCAGGTGCCGAAGGCCAAGCCGAGGACCTGGCGGGGGGCGCCGCTGGCCAAGGAGCTGCCCGTCGCGCGGGTCATGGTGAACAAGGGTGTGCTGCATCTCGACCGGTACTTCGACTACGCCGTGACCGAGGAGCTGGACGCCGAGGCGCAGCCAGGGGTGCGGGTGCGGGTGCGGTTCGGGGCCGGGGCGCACCGGGTGCGGGACGGGCGCAGGGAGGGCGGGGGGCTCATCGACGGGTTCATCGTCGAGCGGGTCGCCGAGTCGGACTACCACGGGCCGTTGGCCGCGCTCGCGCAGGTGGTGTCGCCGGAGCCGGTGCTGAGCGCGGAGCTGCTGGGGCTGGCGCGGGCGGTCGCCGACCGGTACGCGGGGAGCCTGGCGGATGTGCTGCAGTTGGCGATTCCGCCGAGGAACGCGAAGGCGGAGAAGAAGGAGCTTCCGGCGCCGCTGACCCCGCCCGGGGTGCCTGAGGCGGGGAGTTGGGGGCGGTACGAGCAGGGGGCGGCCTTTCTGGACGCGCTGGCCCGTGGGGGCGCGCCCCGGGCCGTGTGGACGGCGTTGCCGGGGCCGTTGTGGGCCGAGGAGATCGCGCGGGCGGTCGGGGCGACGCTTGCTTCCGGGCGGGGGGCTGTTGTCGTCGTGCCGGACGGGCGGAGTGTGGAGCGGGTGGACGCCGCGCTCCGTGGAGTGCTCGGGGAGGGGCGCCATGCGGTACTCACCGCCGATGCCGGGCCGGAGAAGCGGTACCGGGAGTGGCTCGCCGTACGACGCGGGGCCGTGCGGGCGGTGGTGGGGACCAGGTCGGCGATGTTCGCGCCGGTCCGGGACCTGGGGCTGGTCGTGGTGTGGGACGACGGGGATTCCAATTTGAGCGAGCTGCATGCTCCGCTGCCGCATGCGCGGGAAGTGCTGGAGCTGCGGGCGACGCTCGACAAGTGCGCGTTCCTGCTGGGGAGTACGAGCTGCACGGTCGAGGCCGCGCAGCTGGTGGCCGGCGGGTGGGCGCGGCCGTTGGCGGCCTCCCGGGAGCAGGTGCGCAGGGCTGCTCCGCTCGTACGGACCGTGGGCGACCAGGAGTTGGCGCGCGACGAGGCGGCGCGGGCCGCGCGGCTGCCGAGCCTGGCCTGGCAGACCGTGCGGGAGGGGCTGAAAACCGGTCCCGTGCTGGTGCAGGTGCCGAGGCGTGGGTATGTCCCGAGGTTGGCGTGCGAGCGGTGCCGGACGCCCGCCCGGTGCCGGCACTGTGCCGGGCCCCTGGAGGCCCCGGACGCGCGGGACTTGCAGTGCGGGTGGTGCGGGCGGACCGAGAGCGAGTGGCGGTGCGTGGAGTGCGGGTTCAACCGGCTGCGGGCGCAGATCGTCGGGGCGCGGAGGACGGCCGAGGAGCTGGGACGGGCGTTTCCGGCGGTGCCGGTGCGGACCTCGGGGCGGGATCACGTGCTGGACGTGGTGCCGGGGGCTCCGGCGCTGGTCGTGAGCACGCCGGGGGCCGAACCGGTGGCCGAGGGCGGGTACGCGGCGGCGCTGCTGCTCGACGGGTGGGCCATGCTCGGGCGGCCCGACCTGCGGGCCGGGGAGGACGCGCTGCGGCGGTGGATCGCGGCGGCCTCTCTGGTGCGGGGGCAGGAGGCGGGCGGGGTCGTGGTCGTCGTCGCCGAGCCGACGCTGCGGCCCGTGCAGGCGCTGGTGCGGTGGGACCCCGTGGGCAACGCACAGCGGGAGTTGGCTGAGCGGGCCGAGCTGGGGTTTCCGCCGGTGTCGCGGATGGCGGCGGTCAGCGGGCGCGCGGAGGACCTGGAGGAGTTCCTGCGGGTCGCGGAACTGCCCGTGGAGGCGGAGGTGTTGGGGCCGATCCCGCTGCCGGTGACGGAGGCGGGGAGGCCGCGGCGGGCGCAGGATCCGCCGGTGGGGGAGCGGTGGGAGAGGGCGCTGGTGAGGGTGCCGCAGGGGAAGGGGGCGGCGTTGGCGGGGGCGTTGAAGGTGGCGCAGGCGGCGCGGATGGCGAAGGGGGGTGGGGGAGAGGGGGTGCGGATCAGGGTGGATCCGCCGGACATCGGGTGAGGGGTGGGGCGGTGGGCCGGTGGCCGGGGGTGCGGGCCCTCGGGCCGGGAGGGGGCGGGCCGGTACCGGGGGGTGCGGGCCCGGGCCGGTGGCGAGAGGGCCGGAACGGGGCTGGGCCCGGATCGGGCGTACCGCCCCCTTGCCCGCCCGTTCCGCCCCCGGGGGGGGGCGGCCCCGCCGCCCAAGGGGGCTAGGGGGAGGGAAGGGGGGCGGCTTCACAGCCAGGGGCAGGGGGCCCCTGCCGGGAGGGAGCAGGGGGAAGGCCCCTGCCGGGAGGGGGCAGGGAGAAGGCCCCCGCCGGGGGTGGGCGGGGGCCTTGGAGGGGAGGAGGGGGGTCAGCCGTTGCGGGGGCTGGGGAAGGGGGGTGGCGTGGGCCGGGACTCCTCGCGGAGCGACTGGCTGGAGGCCGTCGGCTGCGGCGGCATCGACCGAGCAGCGGGAACCGCCGGAAGCATCCCCGGCATCGTCCGCGTCACCGTCGGAGCCGGCGCGGTCGTGACCGCCCCGTTCGACGCCGCCGCGGGGGAGGCGGGGGAGATCGAGCCCCCGGAGGACGCGGTGTCCGCGCTGGTCGGGTCCTGGGTGGCCCCGGCCGCGGACTGTGCGGTCGCCCGGCGCGCACCGTACCGGCGGTGCACCGCCTGCTTGGTGACCCCGAGCGCCGAACCCACCGCGTCCCACGAGAATCCGAGCGAGCGGTCGAAGTCCACGGCGGCGGTCACCAGGGTCTCGACGCTGTCCCGCAGTTCCTGCGCGAGGCGGACGGTCGGGGCAGGGGCCCGCCCGTACACGACGAAGCCCGTGGAGGGACCCGATCGGCGCGGGCGGTAGACGTTGCCCAGCTGGGCGGTGAGGGTACGCAGTGCGTCCACCTGCCGGCGGACCCGCTCGATGTCCCGTACCAACAGGTGCAGGCTGGCCCGCGCTTGGGCGTCATGGGTTGCGTGGTCGGCCATGAAAAAGCCTCTCGAACCGGCGTTGAATGAAGAAGGACGAAGAAGGACGGGGCCGTCAGGTCGACGACCCGTTTCGGTCAATCTCTTTTGACCAACGCGCCACCCGGTGTTGTGGTCACGCTCCAGGGGCGTGTCCGCATATGCGCGGGGCGCACGGACATGCGTACGCCCCCGGCCGCCGGAGCGTTCGAAGCCGCCGGGGCGCGGGTGGGTCCGCTGCCGTTGACGCCCGCCGGGGCGGTCCGGGGGACACGCCCATAGACTGGTGCGCTGCCCGCGTCCGCACCGCCGCCGGGCCGTTCATTCGCCCGAACGAGAGGCTCGTACCCCCATGAAGCTCGTCTTCGCCGGCACCCCCGAGGTCGCCGTCCCCGCTCTGGACGCCCTGATCGCCTCGCGGCACGAGGTGGTCGCCGTCGTCACCCGGCCCGACGCCCCGGCCGGGCGCGGTCGGCGCCTCGTCGCGAGCCCCGTCGCGGAGCGTGCGCAGGAGGCGGGCATCGAGGTGCTCAAGCCGGTGAAGCCGCGCGACGAGGAGTTCCAGGCGCGGCTGCGCGAGATCGGCCCGGACTGCTGCCCGGTCGTCGCGTACGGCGCGCTGCTGCCCAAGTCCGCGCTGGAGATCCCCACGCACGGCTGGGTCAACCTGCACTTCTCGCTGCTGCCCGCCTGGCGCGGCGCGGCCCCGGTCCAGCACTCGGTGATGGCGGGCGACGAGGTGACGGGCGCTTCCACCTTCCAGATCGAGCAGGGGCTCGACTCCGGTCCCGTGTACGGGGTCATCACGGAAGACGTACGGCCGACGGACACCAGCGGTGACCTGCTGACGCGCCTCGCCTTCGCCGGGTCGGGGCTGCTCGTGGCCACCATGGACGGCATCGAGGACGGCTCGCTCAAGCCCGTTCCGCAGCCCGCCGACGGCATCACGCTCGCCCCGAAGATCACCGTCGAGGACGCACAGGTGGACTGGGCGGCGCCCGCACTGCGCGTCGACCGCATCGTGCGCGGCTGCACGCCCGCGCCCGGTGCGTGGACCGTCTTCCGGAACGAGCGGCTGAAGCTGGTGCAGACGGGACTGGTCACCGACCGCGCCGACCTCGCCCCCGGCGAGCTGTCCGCGGGCAAGAACAACGTGTACGTCGGCACCGGCTCGCACGCCGTCGAGCTGCTCTGGGTGCAGCCGCAGGGCAAGAAGCCGATGAAGGCCGCCGACTGGGCGCGCGGCGTACGCATCACCGCGGGCGAGCTCCTGACCAGGGCCGCGACCGCCTGACCAGGGCCGGGGCCGCCTGACCAGGGCCGGGGCCGCGACCGAGCGGGCCGCCCGCCGAGACAGACGTAACCTGAGGGGGAACCACCCTTCACCTAAGCGGAGCACCTTTTGAGCGACCAGAAGTCCCAGCAGAACCGTCCCCGCAAGCAGGGCGGGCCGGGCAAGCAAGGCCACCAGGGCGGGCCGGGCAAACAGCCCTACAAGCCGCACCGCAAGCCCGACAAGGATCCCGTGCGCTTCCTCGCCTTCGAGGCGCTGCGGGCCGTCGACGAGCGGGACGCGTACGCGAACCTGGTGCTGCCGCCGCTGCTGAAGAAGGCCCGCGAGAAGTACGAGGGCTTCGACGGACGCGACGCCGCCCTCGCCACCGAGCTCGTCTACGGCACCCTGCGCCGCCAGGGCACGTACGACGCGATCATCGCGGCCTGCATCGACCGGCCGCTGCGCGAGGTCGACCCGCCCGTCCTCGACGTGCTCGCCCTCGGCGCGCACCAGCTCCTGGGCACCCGCATCCCCACCCACGCCGCCGTCTCGGCCAGCGTGGACCTGGCGCGGCTGGTGCTCGGCGAGGGCCGGGCGAAGTTCGTCAACGCGGTGCTGCGGAAGATCTCCCGGCAGGACCTGGACACGTGGGTGGAGCAGGTCGCCCCGCCGTACGACGAGGACGCCGAGCAGCACCTCGCCGTCGTGCACTCCCACCCGCGCTGGATCGTCTCCGCGCTCTGGGACTCCCTCGGCGGCGGCCGGGCGGGCATCGAGGACCTCCTGGAGGCCGACAACGAGCGGCCCGAGGTGACGCTCGTCGCCCGTCCCGGCAGGTCCACCACCGACGAGCTGCTGGACGTGCTGGGCGAGGAGTCCGGGCTGCCCGGCCGCTGGTCCCCGTACGCCGTACGGATGGCCGAGGGCGGCGAACCGGGCGCGCTGGAAGCCGTACGGGAAGGGCGGGCCGGAGTACAGGACGAAGGCAGCCAGCTCGTCGCGGCTGCCCTCGCGAACGCGCCCGTCGAGGGCCGCGACGAGCGCTGGCTCGACGGCTGCGCGGGCCCCGGCGGCAAGGCGGCGCTGCTCGCGGCGCTCGCCTCCGAGCGGGGTGCGGTGCTGCTGGCGTCGGAGAAGCAGCCGCACCGGGCGCGGCTCGTCGAGCAGGCGCTCGCCGGGAATCCGGGCCCGTACCAGGTCATCGCCGCCGACGGCACGCGCCCGCCGTGGCTGCCGGGGACCTTCGACCGCGTCCTGATGGACGTGCCGTGCTCGGGTCTCGGCGCGCTGCGGCGCCGTCCCGAGGCGCGGTGGCGGCGTCGGCCGGAGGACCTGGAGGGCTTCGCTCCGCTCCAGCGGGGGCTGCTGCGGGAGGCCTTGAAGGCCGTACGGATCGGAGGCGTGGTCGGGTACGCGACGTGCTCGCCGCACCTCGCGGAGACGCGGACCGTCGTCGACGACGTGATCCGGGGGCGGGGTGCGGGGAACGCGCCCTTCGAGGTGGAGTGGGTGGACGCCCGGCCGCTCATGCCGGGGGTGGCGGCGCTGGGCGACGGCCCTGACGTGCAGCTGTGGCCGCATGTGCACGGGACGGACGCGATGTACCTGGCGGTGCTGAGGCGTCTGGCGTAGGGAGCTCTTCCGCTGCCGCGAGCGGGAGTTCCGGCCCCGCACGGTCCCGGGAGGAACCACCTCCCCGGGACCTGCGGGACGGGTCCGTGCATCCGGGGCCCCGCCCCGTCCGTGAAGTGGTGGGCGGCATGGCAGTCTTGGGGCATGGCAGCGCAGATCAACCCCAGCATCCTGTCCGCGGACTTCGCCCGGCTCGCCGACGAGGCCAAAGCCGTCGAGGGCGCCGACTGGCTCCATGTCGACGTCATGGACAACCACTTCGTCCCGAACCTCACCCTCGGGGTTCCGATCGTGGAGTCGCTCAGCAGGGCCACGGACATCCCGTTGGACTGCCACCTGATGATCGAGGACCCGGACCGGTGGGCTCCGCAGTACGTGGAGGCGGGTGCCGGGTCGGTGACCTTCCACGCGGAGGCGGCGGCCGCCCCGGTGCGCACCGCCCGCGAGATCCGCGCCAAGGGCGCCCGCGCGTCCATGGCGCTCAAGCCGGCCACGCCCATCGAGCCGTACGAGGACCTGCTTCCCGAGCTCGACATGCTGTTGATCATGACGGTTGAGCCGGGGTTCGGGGGGCAGTCGTTCCTGGACATCATGCTGCCGAAGATCCGCCGTACCCGGCAGCTGATCGCCAAGCACGGGCTCGAGCTGTGGCTCCAGGTGGACGGCGGGGTTTCCGCGTCCACCATCGAGCGTTGTGCGGAGGCGGGTGCGGATGTCTTCGTGGCGGGTTCGGCCGTGTACAACACGGACGACCCGGCGGCCGCCGTGCGCATGCTGCGGCACCAGGCCGACGAGGCCACCGCGAAGGCTCCCTGGGCCTGCGCCCACTGAGCGTCGCCGCAGCGTCGGGGCGGCCACAGTAATAAGACGGCAAAATGAACGTGGGCCCACAGGGCTGATCAAGGTCCGTCGCATCTGACAGGATGAACGACGAACCATTGTGTGAAAGTGAACCAAGGTTAAGGAGATCGCGGTGTCTGCGATGTCAGCGGGCCGGTCGGCCATGCGGATGGGACCCGCTGAACTGGTGCAGGCGGCGGCCATGGCCCGCCGCTTCTACCTGGAGGGCAAGTCCAAGATCCAGATCGCCGAGGAGTTCGGCGTCAGCCGCTTCAAGGTGGCCCGGGTGCTGGAGACCGCCCTGGAGCGCGATCTCGTACGGATCGAGATCCGCGTCCCCGCCGAACTGGACGCGGAGCGTTCCGACGCCCTGCGCGCCCGGTACGGTCTGCGGCACGCGGTCGTCGTGGAGTCCCCGGCGGATGCCGCCGAGGACGCCCCCGATCCGGAGAACCTGGGCGAGGTCGCGGCCGACCTGCTGGGCGAGCTGGTGAACGAGGGGGATGTCCTCGGGCTGGCGTGGGGGCGCTCGACCATTCACATGGCTGCCGCCCTGCACCACCTGCCGCCGTGCACGGTCGTACAGCTCACCGGTGTGTACGACGCGGGGACCGCCGAGCGTGGCTCGGTGGAGGCGGTCCGGCGGGCCGCCCAGGTGTCGGGCGGTGAGGCGCACCCCATCTACGCGCCGATGCTGCTGCCCGATCCGGCGACGGCCGCCGCCCTGCGCAACCAGACGGGCATCGCCCGGGCCTTCGAGTACTTCGACAAGGTGACGGTGGCGTGCGTGTCCATCGGGTCGTGGGAGCCGGGGATTTCCACGGTGCACGACATGCTGACGGACGAGGAGCGGGCGCACTACGCCTCGCTCGGTGTCGCCGCCGAGACGTCCGCGCATCTCTTCGACGCGCAGGGGCGCCGGGTCGGCCGTGACCTCGGCGAGCGCTGCATCACCGTCGAGGCCGACCGGCTCCGCCGCATACCCGAGGTCGTCGCCATCGCGGGCGGGCTGCGCAAAGCGGCGGCCATCGACGCGGTGCTCCGCTCCGGACTCGTGACCAGCCTCGTCACGGACACCGCTGCCGCCGACTACCTGCTGAGCGCGGGCGGCCCGCCGCCGCGGCCGGCCCTGGACCGGGCCGACCCGGACGACTGAGGTACGGCGTGCAGTAGCGGGAAGGGGCGACCGGCATGATGCCGGTCGCCCCTTTTGTGTACCCAGTAATGATCGATGATCGATCATTACTGGGCGGTAACCGTTGACCGGGTCCCGGGCCGCCCCCTACGTTCGTTGGGCAGCGGAAAACAACTTCCGTTGAGTGGAAATCGCGTACAGGCGGCGGGAGTTGCCGCCTGATCGGGTCGGCCCATCCTGATGCCGCCCGAACGTCCGAGCCCCAGTGGCATCGCCCCATCGGGCGGCGTCCCGGCTCCACCCCGGAACGTGAAAGGGGATCACTCGTGTTCCGAGAGAACCTTCCCAGCCAGCTGGACCAGCTTCCCGACCAGGACCCCGCCGAGCTCGCCGAATGGCGTGAATCCCTCGATGCGGCAACGGAGTTCGGCGGTCCGCACCGTGCCGCCCACCTGGTCCGCCGGGTCGCCGGGCACGCACGGGCGACCGGCCTGGACGTGCCGGAGTTCCTGGAGACTCCGTACGTCAATACGATTCCCACCGCCGCCGAGCCCGACTTCCCCGGTGACGAGGCGCTGGAGGCCCGCATCACCGCGTGGAACCGGTGGAACGCCGCCGCCATGGTCACCCGGGGCAACCAGCGGGGCGGCCTCGGCGGGCACATGGCCACCTACGCCTCGGCGGCCTGGCTGTACGAGGTCGGCTTCCAGCACTTCTTCCGGGGGAAGGAGGGCGACGGGAGCGGGGACCAGCTGTATGTGCAGGGGCACGCCTCGCCCGGCGTGTACGCGCGGGCCTTCCTCGAAGGGCGCATCGGGGAGGGGCAGTTGGACCTCTTCCGGCAGGAGGCCGGAGGGAAGGGGCTGCCGTCGTACCCGCATCCGCGGCGGTTGCCGTGGCTGTGGGAGTTCCCGACCGTGTCGATGGGGCTCGGGCCGCTGTCGGCCGTCTACCAGGCCCGTTTCAACCGGTACTTGCATGCGCGGGGGATCAAGGACACGTCCGGGTCCCGGGTGTGGGCCTTCCTCGGGGACGGGGAGATGGACGAGCCCGAGGCCACGGCGGCGCTCGCGCTGGCGGCCCGGGAGCGGCTCGACAACCTCACCTTCGTGGTCAACTGCAACCTCCAGCGCCTTGACGGCCCGGTCCGCGGCAACTTCAAGATCGTGCAGGAGCTGGAGCGGCAGTTCCGGGCCGCCGGCTGGAACGTCGTCAAGTCGCTGTGGGGCGGCGCCTGGGACGAGCTGATCGCCCGGGACGTCGACGGGGCGCTCGTCCGCAGGCTCGGCGAGGTGCCGGACGGGCAGTTCCAGACGTACGCCGCGAGGGACGGGGCGTACGTACGGGAGCACTTCTTCGGTGCGGATCCGGCGCTGCGGGCCATGGCGGAGGGGCTGAGTGACGCGCGTATCCAGGAGATCTTCGGGACGTCGCGCGCCGGGCACGAACCGCGCAAGGTGTACGCCGCCTACCGTGCCGCCGTGGAGCACGAGGGGGCGCCGACCGTGGTGCTCGTGCAGACCGTGAAGGGGTGGACGCTGGGGCCCGGCTTCGAGTCGCGCAATGCCAACCACCAGATGAAGAAGCTGTCGGGCAAGGAGTTCCGGGCGATGCGGGACCTGCTCGAACTCCCCATCCCCGACAGTGCGTTGAGCGGGGACGAGGTGCCGTACTGGCATCCCGGCAACGACTCGCCCGAGGCGCGGTACCTGCGGGACCGGCGGCATGTCCTCGGCGGGCCCGCACCCGCCCGCAGGGTGGTGGGCAGGCCGCTGCCCGCGCCCGCGGACAAGCCCTTCGAGCTGCTGAAGAAGGGGTCGGGGAACCAGGAGATCGCCACGACCATGGCCTTCGTCCGGCTGGTCAAGGACCTGATGCGGGACAAGGAGACGGGGCGGCGCTGGGTGCCGATCGTGCCGGACGAGGCGCGGACCTTCGGCATGGAGTCGCTGTTCCCGACGGCCGGGATCTACTCGCCGCTGGGGCAGACGTACGACCCGGTGGACCGCGACCAGCTGCTGTACTACAAGGAGTCGGGTGACGGGCAGATCCTCAACGAGGGGATCACCGAGGCCGGTTCGCTGGCCTCGCTGACGGCGGCGGCGACCTCGTACGCCACGCACGGCGAGCCGATGATCCCCTTCTATATCTTCTACTCGATGTTCGGGTGGCAGCGGACGGCCGATCAATTCTGGGCGCTGGGCGACCAGTTGGGGCGTGGGTTCGTGGTCGGGGCCACCGCCGGGCGGACGACGATGACGGGGGAGGGGCTGCAGCACGCCGACGGGCACTCGCACCTCATCGCGTCGACGAATCCGGCGGCGATCTCGTACGACCCGGCGTTCGCGTACGAGGTCGGGGTGATCGTCAAGGACGGGCTGCGGAGGATGTTCGGGCCGGACGCCGAGGACGTCTTCTACTACCTGACCGTCTACAACGAGACCGTGAAGCAGCCGCCGATGCCGGAGGGCGTCGAGGAAGGCATCCTGCGGGGGCTGTACCGGTGCAAGGAGGCGGAGAGCGGAGGGGCGCCGGTGCAGCTGCTGGCGTCCGGGACCGCCATCCACTGGGTGCTGCGGGCGCAGCAACTGCTCGCCGAGGAGTGGGGGGTCGCCGCCGACGTGTGGTCCGCGCCGTCGTGGACGGAGCTGCGGCGCGAGGCGATGGACTGCGACGCGGCGAACCTGCGGGCGGTCATGGCCGGGGACGGCGGCGAGCGGCGGATGCCGTACGTGACGCGGGCCCTGGCCGGGGTGCCCGGACCCGTGGTCGCGGTCAGCGACTGGATGCGGGCCGTGCCGGACCAGATCAGGCCGTGGGTCGAGCAGGAGTGGTTCTCGGTGGGCACGGACGGCTTCGGCCTCTCCGACAGCCGGGAGAACGTACGGCGGTACTTCGGCGTCGACGCGGAGTCGGTGGTGGTCGCTGTGCTCGGGGTGCTGGCGGGGCGCGGGGAGATCGACGCGGGGGTCGTACGGGAGGCGGCGGCCGGGTACGGGCTGCTCGACGGGTCCGGCGCTGCGGCTCCCGCTTCCGCCCCCGCTCCTGAGGAGATCTACGCCTCCCCGCTGGTGCGCAGGCTGGCGGCGGCGGAGGGGGTCGACCTCGGGCGGGTCCGGGGGACGGGGGTCGGAGGGCGCGTCCGGCGGGAGGACGTGCGGGCGTCGGCCGGCTGATACGGGGGCGCCCGGAGGGGAAGGCGGGTTGCCTGTCCGGGGCTCCTGGCGGAGGCTGCGCCTCCCGGATCCGGGTGCCCGCCAGGGGGCTCCTGACTGCTGGGCTCCGGGGCCCTGGCAGAGGTCGCGCCTTCCGGGCCTCCGGCAGGGGATGCGCCCTCGGGCTCCGGGGTCCGGCAGAAGGCGCGCCCTGCCAGGGGCCGGGCGCTGGTCCCGTGCCCGGGCAGCCTCCAGGACCGGCAGTCCGCGCCGTTGTGCCCGGGCGTCCTCTGGCCCCGGGTGCCGCCCTCAGCCCCGAGGACCCGCCTCGGCCGGGCAGCCCGCGCCCCCCGGCCCGCCCGGACCCGTACGCGCTCTTGGAGCATCGGCCAGGAGGAATTCGGTGCACCTGGAGGATCCCCCCAGGGCACAAACCCGGACACTCGTGGGACAATCAAGTACGTGCGTTTTCCCCCGGGCTGAAATGCCCCGGGGCCAACACCGAACGACTGGATGTTCCGCGCGTGCGTTTCCTCAACGATCTCAAGCCGCCGTACGACCTCACGTACGACGACGTCTTCATGGTGCCGAGCCGCTCCGCGGTCGGTTCCCGCCAGGGTGTGGACCTCTCCGCCCCCGACGGCACCGGCACCACGATCCCGCTGGTCGTCGCCAACATGACCGCCATCGCGGGCCGCCGCATGGCCGAGACGCTGGCCCGCCGCGGCGGGCTCGTCGTCATCCCGCAGGACATCCCGATCGAGGTCGTCACCGAGGTCGTGGCCTGGGTGAAGACCCGCCACCTCGTCCTCGACACGCCGATCGTGCTGGCCCCGACCCAGACCGTCGCCGACGCCCTGTCGCTGCTGCCCAAGCGGGCGCACAACGCCGGTGTCGTCGTGGACGGGGAGCAGCGGCCCATCGGTGTCGTGACCGACCAGGACCTCGCCGGGGTGGACCGCTTCACCCAGCTGTCCGAGGTCATGTCCAAGGACCTGGTGCTCCTCGACGCGGACATCGACCCGCGCGAGGCCTTCAACAAGCTGGACGCCGCCAACCGCCGCTACGCCCCGGCCGTGGACGCCGAGGGCCGCCTCGCAGGCATCCTGACCCGCAAGGGCGCGCTGCGCGCCACCCTCTACACCCCGGCCGTCGACGCCAACGGCAAGCTGCGCATCGCCGCCGCCGTCGGCATCAACGGCGACGTCGCCGGCAAGGCCAAGCAGCTCCTCGACGCCGGTGTCGACACCCTCGTCGTGGACACCGCGCACGGCCACCAGGAGTCGATGATCGCCGCGGTCAAGGCCGTGCGCGCCCTCGACCCGCAGGTCCCGATCGTGGCGGGCAACATCGTCGCCGCGGAGGGTGTCCGGGACCTCATCGAGGCCGGTGCCGACATCATCAAGGTGGGTGTGGGTCCGGGTGCCATGTGCACGACCCGCATGATGACCGGCGTCGGCCGGCCGCAGTTCTCCGCCGTCATGGAGTGCGCCGCCGAGGCCAAGAAGTTCGGCAAGCACGTGTGGGCCGACGGCGGTGTCCGTCACCCGCGCGACGTGGCGATGGCGCTGGCCGCCGGTGCGTCCAACGTGATGATCGGTTCCTGGTTCGCCGGTACGTACGAGTCCCCCGGCGACCTCCAGCAGAGCGCCGACGGCCGCTGGTACAAGGAGTCCTTCGGCATGGCCTCCGCCCGCGCGGTCAAGAACCGCACGAGTGAGGAGTCGGCCTACGACCGCGCTCGCAAGGCGATCTTCGAAGAGGGCATCTCGACGTCCAGGATGTTCCTGGACCCGGCCCGCCCGGGCGTCGAGGACCTGATCGACTCGATCGTCGCCGGTGTGCGGTCCTCCTGCACCTATGCCGGTGCGGCCTCCCTGGAGGAGTTCGCCGAGAAGGCGATCGTCGGTGTGCAGAGCGCCGCCGGTTACGCCGAGGGCAAGCCGCTGCACGCCAGCTGGAGCTAGTCCCCGTCCGTGCCGTACGGGCCCGCTTCCCCGCGACAGGGGAGGCGGGCCCGTTCCGTTTCCCGGGGGCGGGATAGCGTTCCCGGGAAACACGAGGACGGAAACGCGGGGGAGCCGAAGTGATCCGGGTGCTGCTGGCCGACGACGAAGCGATGATGCGGGCCGGAGTGCGGGCCATCCTCTCCTCGGCGGACGACATCGAGACCGTCGCCGAGGCCGGTGACGGGCACGAGGCCGTCGAGCTCGCCCTCAAGCACCGGCCCGACGTCTGTCTGCTCGACATCCGGATGCCCCGCCTCGACGGGCTCCGGGCCGCCGAGGAGCTGCGCACGCTCCTTCCGGAGACGGCCGTCGTGATGCTGACGACGTTCTCCGAGGACGAGTACATCGCGAGCGCGCTGGGCTCGGGCGCCGCCGGGTTCGTCCTCAAGTCCGGGGACCCGCGCGAACTGGTCTCCGGGGTGCGGGCCGTCGCCGAAGGCGGCGCGTACCTCTCCCCGACGGTCGCCCGCCGCGTCCTCACCCACTTCGGCACCGGACAGCTCGGCCGGCGGACCGCCGCCCGCACCCGCATCGCCGAACTCACCGCCCGGGAGCAGGAGGTGCTCGCCCTCGTCGGGGCGGGGCTCGCCAACGCCGAGATCGCCCGCAGGCTGCATGTCGTCGAGGGCACGGTGAAGGCGTACGTCAGCCAGATCCTCGCCCGGCTCGACGTCAAGAACCGTGTCCAGGCGGCGATCCTCGCGTACGAGGCGGGACTTGTCGGCGAGGAGTGATCCGCCCCCCGGCGAGGTGTGACCCGCCCCTCCGCGAGGAGTGACCCGCGCCGCCGTTCGTGGCACGCTGGGGGAAAGGCCGGTTTGGGGCGACTTGATGCGGGGAGGCGGTGGTAAATCCGCGATGTGAAGGTGGTGTTGAATAAATTAGCGGTGCGTGACCACGAATGGCTGGCTGCCCTCCGGGTACACGCGCCCTTGCGCTGATACACCGATGAAGGGGAGGACACCGTGTCCATGGCGACCGCAGTCCCGACGGGAACCACGCGGGGAGTGACCGAGACCGCACCGGCGGAGCAGGAACTCCCGTACGTGGCGAACCCGTCGGAGGTAGCCCCGAAGGACGCCCGTGAGCTGTCCAGGCTTTTCTTTGCCCGGCTCGCAGTCCTCGAAGAGGGCACGCACGAGTACCAGTACGCCCGCAACACCCTGATCGAGCTGAACCTGGCCCTGGTCAAGTACGCCGCGACCCGCTTCCGCAACCGCGCCGACCAGATGGAGGACATCGTCCAGGTCGGCACGATCGGCCTGATCAAGGCGATCGACCGGTTCGAGCTGACCCGCGAGGTCGAGTTCGCCACCTTCGCCATGCCGTGCATCGTCGGCGAGATCAAGCGGTTCTTCCGTGACACCAGCTGGTCGGTGCACGTGCCGCGGCGCCTCCAGGAGCTGCGGATAGACCTCGCGAAGGCGTCCGACGTGCTGTTCCAGCAGCTCGACCGGGCCCCCACGACCAGCGAGCTGGCCGCCTACCTCGACATGGAGGAGGACGAGATCGTCGAGGGTCTCGTCGCCTCCAACGGCTACACGGCGGGCTCCATCGACATCCCGCTCGACGACGGTGCGGACTCCGGTGCGCAGACCCTCGCGGACCGGCTCGGCGACACCGACGCCGACATGGAGATCGTCGAGAACATCCAGGCGCTCAAGCCCCTCATCGACGAACTGGACGAGCGCGACAAGCGCATCCTGAGCATGAGGTACGGCGCGGAGATGACGCAGTCGCAGATCGGAGCCGAACTGGGCGTGTCCCAGATGCAGGTGTCCCGGCTGCTGACGCGCATCACCAAGCGGCTGCGGGAAGGACTGCTCACCCAGGAGTGAGTGCAGGGGAAGGGCCCGGACTCCGTGGTGGGGTCCGGGCCCTTCTTGCGTCCCGCCCGGTTCGTCGCGTCCGGCCCGGTTCGGTACGGTCCCGGCTTCAGCAGGCCGCGTCCGCAGGCCGCGACCAGGTCGCCCGTACCCGCTTGCCGTCCGGCAGGGGACGTACCTCCACATGACCCGCGAGCCGCTGCACCATGTGCCAGCCGAAGCCGCCGCCGCCCGCGAAGTCCGGCTCCCGGGGGACGGGCGGCTCCCGGCTGGAGTCCTCCATGTCGACCACCAACTGGCCCGGGCCGACGCGCAGCCGCAGCCGCCACCAGCCGGAGGTGTGCCGCACGGCGTTGGTGACCAGCTCGCTCACCACCAGCAGCACCGCGTCGAGATCCGCCCAGGGACAGTGCTGGGCGAGATACACGGCGGCGGCGTCTCGGGCGGATGCGCTGTCTCCCTGCGCTCCTTGTGGCGAATCCAGGACAACCACGGGCGGCTCCTCAGTCATCAACCGCTCGCATACCCCGACATCCTCCTCTCATGGCCCCTGTCCTCGTTCAGTTGCGCACGCTGTCGGCGAACGCCGCTTCGGGGTCGGCGTAGGTGCGGAAGACCTCGTCCAGGCCGGTGATGCGGAATATCTTCGCCACCATCGGCGTGATCCCGGTGACGACGATCTCCGCGTCCGCGGCCTGCGCCACCTTGCGGGCGATGATCAGCATCGTCACGCCGCTGGAGTCGAAGAAGGTCACCTCGGCCAGGTCCATCACCATGAGGTCGCCGGGGTCGAGCGCGAGCCGGTTCAGCGCGGTGCGCAGCCGGGGCGAGTTGTCGAAGTCCAGGTCGCCCGCGACGGCCAGCACCACGCCGGCGTCACGGCTGCGGACGTCGACGGTCAGCTTCCGGGCGGGGGAGAGGTCGTGCCGGGGGGCGGGGTCGTGCGTGGGGGAGGGGCCGTGCGTGGGGGAGAGGTCACTGTTCATGCGCTGTCCTCGCGGGTTCTGCGTACGGTCAGGGCCACGGTGTCGTCGGGATGCAGGATCACCGTGTGCATGTCTGCGGCGATCGCGCCGGGGATCTTCTCTATGGGCAGGTGGCGGTGGGCGCGGGCGGCCTCCAGGAGGCGCTGCTCGCCCTCGCGGGGGTCCCGGCGGCTCTCGGTGAGGCCGTCGGTGTACAGGACCAGGAGGTCGCCGGGGGCCAGCTCGTCGTACAGGAGCTGTTCGCTGCCCGGCAGCGGGTAGCCGATGCCCCGGCCGCGCACCTCCCGGAACTCGGCGCTGCCGTCCTCGCGGACCAGCAGGGCGGGCGGATGGCTGCCGTTGGCGAGCGAGAAGGCGCCGCTCGCCGGGTCGATCCGCATCAGCAGGACGGTCGCCATCAGGTCCCGGTCGAAGGGCAGCAGGATCTCGTCCGTACGGGCCACGATCGACTCCAGCGGGTGGCCCTCCAGCGCCAGGGTGCGCACCGCGTGGGTGACGTTGAGGGCGCTGCGGGTGCTGGTGACGCCGTGGCCGAGCGCGTCGACGAGGGTGATGTGCACCCGGCCGTCGGGCAGCAGGAACCAGTCGTAGAGGTCGCCGCCGGTGGGCGCGTCGGTGCCGGCGGGTTCGTAGTGCACCGCCATCTCCAGCCCGGGCACCCGCACCGGCGAGGGCCGCAGGGCGTCCTCCAGCTCGCGCAGCATCTGGCCGTGCGCCCGTCTCAACTGCTCGTCCCGCTCCTCCAGTTGTACGTAGAGGGCGAGCACCCCGCTGTTGGTCTCGGCCAGTTCGTGCTTGAGCCGCTTGTGGTCCTCGGCGAGGGTGTCCGCGCGGGCGACGGCGGCGCGCAGCTCCTCCTCCAGGAGTTCCGTCGTCGCGGGCGTCCCCCCGGGCCGGGCCGGGAGCGGGGGCCCCGGGTGCGGCAGCCGCCACACCGCCGCCGAGCCCGGCAGCCGCTCGGCGGGCAGCGGGAGGTCCCGCAACGCCTGCATCGAGGGCGGGCGCGGGGCCAGCGGCGTGCGCAGCCGCACGGTGAGGACCTCCTCCCCGTCCTGCGGGTCGGCCTCCCGGGAGGCGTGCAGGGTGACCGAGCGGCCCGCGCCCAGCTCCCCCGCGGCCACCTGCGTCACCGCCAGCGCGAGCCGGGCGCGCTGCTCCACCGGCAGGTCCAGCTGGTGGGCGAGGCGGCGCAGGGTGGTGCGCAGCCCGGGCAGGGAGTGGTGGGTGGTGCTGTGGGGGATCATGCGTCTCTCTTCGGAGCGGCCGCGGGGCCGCTCGGCGGGGTCGGGGCACCGGTCGCGAGCACCGTGGCGTCGTCGCGGCTGCGCCGGAAGTCGTGGGCGAGCGCGGCCACCAGCAGCGGCGGCGGCAGGCGCAGCAGGAACGGCGACGGGTCGTGCGTCCAGCGCGGGTCGACGCCGTCGCTGTGCAGGACCAGCGTCGAGCCCGGCGGCACCGGAATCCGGCGCACCCGGGGCTGCGGCATGTTCCAGCCGACCACCCCCGGCTGCCCGGTGGCCCGGGAGTGCACCCCGTCGAAGCCGACCGTCTGGGCCCGTACGTTGCCCACCGAGCAGTGGTCGGCGTCCCCGTCGGGCCGCAGCCGCAGCAGCCCCACGGCCGCGCCCCGGGTGTGCCGCAGTGCCCGGTGCAGGGCCAACAGCAGCTCAGGAAGCGGCAGTTGAGGGTCGCGGTGGAAGGTGCGCAGTGCGGCGCCGGTGGCTTCGGCGGCGCTGTCGCCGTGCCCGAGACCGTCCACGACCGCCACCGTGCGCCGCCCGTCCCCGGTGTCGGCGACCGCCCAGCCGTCGCCGCAGTGCTGCTCGCTCTCCAGCGGCAGGCACAGGGCCGCCAGATCGGGGCCGGCGGGCGGCGGGGCCCCGGGGGCGAAGACACGGGCGCAGATCAAGGTGCCCGCGCCCGGCCTCGTACGCAGAGTGAACTCGGAGGCGATGCGGCGGGCCGCGCCGAGGCCCGCGCCGAGGGTTTTGGTGGTGGTCCAGCCGTCGGTGAGGGCGGCGTCCAGGTCAGGGATGCCGGGGCCGCGGTCGGCGGCGACGATCTCCACGCCGGGGCGCAGCGGCAGCGGCTGCACGAACACCGAACCGTCCCTCGCGTGCTTGGCTATGTTGGCGGCCAGTTCGCTGGCGAGGACCGCCGCCCGGTCGGGCAGCGCCCCCGGCAGTCCGCAGTCCACGGCGATCCGGCGGGCGGTGGTGGCGGCCAGGTGGACGGCGCTGTAGTGGTCGATCCGGATGCGGGTGGAGACGGGTGGCGTCGGCGTGCCCAGGGTCCCGGTCCCCTGGGGGGCCCGGGCGCCGGGTGTCCCCGCCTCGCCCCGCATCAGCGTCCGTTCCAGCGGGTGGCGACGACGGTGGTGCCCTCGCCGGCGTCACTGTCCACCGCGAACTCGTGCATCAGCCGCCGGGCCCCGCCCAGGCCGTGGCCCAGGCCCGCCCCGGTGGTGTAGCCGTCGGTGAGCGCCGCCTCCAGGTCCGGGATGCCGGGTCCCTCGTCGCGCATGGTGAGCCGCAGACCGGTGCGGGCGCCGTCGCGCACCAGCTCCACGGTGAGGCTGCCGCCGCCGCCGTGGATGTAGGCGTTGCGGGCCAGTTCGCTGGCGGCGGTGACGATGCGGGTCTGGTCGACCAGGCCGAAGCCCGCCTCGACGGTGGCCGACCGTACCGCATGACGGATCGTCAGAAGGTCTTCCTCGGTGACGACTTCGTACGTCGAGGCGCCGGGCGCCTCCGATCCCCGGGCGCCCGCGCCCCTGGTGAGCTGTTCATCGTAGAGAGACACGAGGGGCCTCCCCGGAAGGCTGGGGCATGCGCTGCCAGCCCAGCGCGACGAGACCCGCCTCCGCGTTGAGGGCGGTCTCCACGCCGGTCAGTCGCAGTCCGAGTTCGACCAAGGTGATCGCCACGGCCGGCCGCATGCCCGCCACGATCACCCGGGCGCCCAACAGCCGTGCCATGGTGGTGAGTTCCATCAGCGTACGGGCGACGAACGAGTCGATGAGTTCGAGCCGCGAGATGTCGATCAGCACGCCGCGCGCCGAGTCGGCGACGATCCGCTCCGTCAGCTCGTCGGTGAAGGCCACCGCCGACTTGTCGTCCAGCTCGTTCAGCAGACCCGTCACCAGCACGTCGCCGAGCCGCAGGATCGGCACCCCGCCGTCCCGGGGGTAGGGGGTACTCACGGACCCGCCGGTGCGTACGGCGTCGGGGCCGAGCTCTGGTCGGTGAGGCGGACCGCCGCGGCCAGCGCGTCGGCCAGCGTCGAGCGGGTCAGGATGGTGGACAGGTCGATGCCGAGCTGGGCGATGGTCTGCGCGATCGGCGGCCGGATGCCGGAGATGACGCAGTCCGCGCCCATCAGCCGTACCGCGTTGACGGTGTGCATCAGGTGCTGGGCGACGGCGGTGTCGACGGCCGGGACGCCGGTGATGTCGATGATGGCGACCTTGGCCTCGTTGTCCTGGATGGCCTGGAGGAGGTTCTCCATCACGACCTGGGTGCGGGCCGTGTCCAGGGTGCCGATCAGCGGGACCGCGAGCACGTCGTGCCACAGCCGCACGACCGGCGTGGACAGCTCCATCAGCTGCCGCGACTGCCGCTGGATGATCTCCTCGCGGCCCTCGACGTACGTCTCGAAGGAGAGCGCGCCCGCCGCGTCCAGCAGCCGGTTGACCAGTACCGCCGCCCGGAACAGCTCGCTCGCGTCCCGGGTGGTGTGCTGCACCGCCTCCAGGAGGGCCTCCTTGAGCGAGAGCACCGCGAGGGACGTCGCCGTGGGGGTGGCGCCCGCGCGGGCCCGGCGCAGCGACAGCTCTATGACCGTTCTGCGCAGCTCGTGCTGGGAGGCCACCAGCCGCTGCACGGGCACGTCACTGGCGAGGCCCGCGCCGAGGGCGGCGATCAGCAGGTCCGCCTCCTCGCGCAGTTCGTGCTCGCCCAGGTCGCCGCCCGGGTTCGACTGCTCCAGTTGAAGCCGGACCCAGCGATCCGCGATCTCCTGCTCCCGTTCGCGCAGGGCGTCCAGAAGGCGTTCCCGCACGGTGGTCTCGCTGGTACTCAACCCTCACCTCTCGCCGTTGGCATCGCTTGCCGGGCGGCAGCCTGCCGGAGGCTGCCCGCTGACCGGCCGTTCGGCCGAACGATGCTAGTCGCATCGGCCGAACGGCCCGAACCACGCAGCCCACGGGGCCCCGGTTACCCCGCCCGACGCGAACCATGCGTGCCGCGACGGCCCCGGAACGACGGGCTTCTCGCGTACGAACGAGATGCCGGTCACTCCAGCGCGCGCCCGGTGTCCACGACCGGCCTGAGCGCGCGCCCGGCGTCCCCCAGCAGTTTGGCCAGCGCCTCCGCCACCGCCGCCGCGATCAGCGCATGCCCCGTGTCGTCGGGGTGCAGTCCGTCGGCGAGGTGTTCGGGCCCGAGCAGGCCGAGGCCCGGCAGCAGGGCCAGCCGCCCGTCCCCGGCCGCCACTTCCTGCCGTACGACGTCCTCCATCGCGGCCCGCAGCGCGCCCAGCGTCGCGCCGGCCGCGTTCGGGGCGTCCTCGGCGGCGGGGCGCAGCACGGGGGAGACCACCAGGAGCGGAGTGTCCGGGTGGCCCCCGCGCACGAGCGCCAGGAAGGCGCGCACCGTCTCGCGCAGCAGCGGTACGTCGAAGGGGGCGCGCCCCCAGCAGTTGGTGCCGAACGCCAGCGTGAGGACGTCCGCCGGGAGTCCGGCGAGCTGCTGCGCCACCGCCAGCTCGGCCCGGCCCGCGCCCGCATGCCCCAGGTTCACCGGCTCCAGGCCGAGAAGGCGTCCGGCGGCGGCGGGCCAGGCGTGCGCGGGCCGCGTCGACCACCAGCCCTCGGTGATGGAGTCGCCGTGCACCACCCAGCGGGGGCGCGGCGGGGCGGGGGCGATGCGGCCGCCCCGGGCCCGTATCCCGAGCAGGCGAGGCGACTGCGTCTCGGGCGGATGGACGGTGAACGGGCCGTGCCCCGGCGGGAGTCGGAGGGTCACCGTGGCTTCGCCCGCGACCGGGTCGGTGAGCACCTCGGTGAGCTGCCCGCCGTCCGCCCAGAGCCCGAAGGCGTGAGGGACTTCTCCCGGTTCGGCCCGAAAACGTATCTCCACGGCCTTCGTCCCGTACGCGAGGAACTCCAGCGTGACGCCGACGGGCACCCGGGCGCGCTCCAGGACGTCCCAGGGGAGGCGGTCCAGATCGGCCGGGTTCGCCCGCAGCGGCAGGCCGTCCTCGTCGCGCCAGGCCACCCCGCGCAGAAAGGGTCCGGCGTCCAGCCAGGTCATCGGCGACTCCCCTCGACTCGTCCCCGACAACCTGCCCAGACAGGGACCCGAACATGAGTGCGCCCGTACCGGACAAAAGGGAAATCGAAAAAGCAGGCGCAACGAACTGCCGCGACCGGGCATTGCACGCAATGATCATCCGTCGATGCGCAAGGTTGCTGCATTACGACCGGGAACTGACACCTCATAGGCTTCACCGCTGTACGTGGAGTGGCGGGGACCGCCTGCTCGGCGGTCCCCGGGCTTTCGGCTGCTTCGCCGTGCCTTCGAGAGGGGCCGTCGCGGTCGCCCGCCGCCCGATGAGGCAGCAGAAGGAGCCACCCCCGTGTTGGACCAAGGCGCACCGCCAACCGCCGTACCCCCGGCGTCCCCCGGCAACCCGTTGTGGCGGCGCAAGCCCGTCGAGCGGCTGGTCAGCGAGGGTGGACAGGGTGAGGGCGGCACGCTGCGGCGCACGCTCTCCATGTGGCAGCTGACGATGATCAGCATCGGTGCCACGCTCGGCACCGGTATCTTCGTGGTGCTCGGCACGGCCGTCCCCAAGGCCGGTCCCGCCGTCACGATCTCGTTCGTGATCGCCGGTCTCACCGCGCTCTTCTCGGCCCTGTCCTACGCCGAACTCGCGGGCAGCATCCCGGTCTCCGGCTCCTCGTACTCGTATGCGTACGCAACGATGGGCGAATTCATCGCCTGGATCTGCGGCTGGTGCCTGGTCCTGGAGTACGGCGTCTCGGTGGCGGCGGTGGCCGTCGGCTGGGGCGAGTACCTCAACGAGTTCCTCGACGGGACGATCGGCGTCACCATCCCCGACGCCCTGTCCGCCCCGCCCGGCGACGGCGGCGTCTTCAACCTCCCCGCGCTGGTCGTCGTACTCCTCGCGATGGTCTTCCTGCTCGGCGGCGCCAAGGAGTCGGCCCGCGCCAACACGATCATGGTCGCGGTGAAGATCGGCGCGCTGCTGCTCTTCTGTGTGATCGGCTTCCTCGGTTTCAAGTCCGGCAACTACGCCGACTTCATGCCGCTCGGCATGGCGGGCGTCAGCGCCGCCGGCGCCTCGCTGTTCTTCTCCTACATCGGCTTCGACGCCGCCTCCACCGCCGGTGAGGAGGCGAAGAACCCGCAGCGCGACCTGCCGCGCGCGATCATGCTCTCGCTGCTCATCGTCACCGTGCTGTACGTCCTGGTCGCGGCCGTCGCCGTCGGCGCCCGCAACTGGAAGGGCTTCGAGGGCTCGGAAGCCGCGCTCGCCGGGATCATGAAGGACGTCACCGGGCAGGCCTTCTGGGGCACCCTGCTCGCCGCCGGTGCGGTCATCGCCATCGCGAGCGTCGTCCTGACCGTGCTGTACGGCCAGACCCGCGTGCTCTTCGCGATGTCCCGCGACGGTCTGGTCCCCAAGGCCTTCTCCAAGGTCAGCCCGAAGACCGGCACGCCGCGCGTCAACACGATCATCGTGTCCCTCTTCTGCGGGATCCTGGCCGCGGCGATTCCGCTCGGCAACCTCGTGGACGCCACCAGCATCGGCACGCTCTTCGCGTTCGGTCTGGTCAACATCGCGGTGATCATCCTGCGCCGGACCCGCCCGGACATGAACCGCACCTTCAAGGTGCCGCTCGGCCCGCTCTTCCCGATCCTGGGCTTCGGCTTCTGCGTCTACAACATGTTCGGGCTCGGAACCGCCACCTGGGTGTACTTCGGAATCTGGATGGCCGTCGGTCTCGTGTTCTACTTCGGATACGGCATTCGTCACTCGCGGCTGGCGAAGGACGCGCCGGAGAAGGTTTCCGCAGACGCGTAGAAAAGTGAACGACCCGCAGTGCGACTCAACGATCTCGACGAGCGAATCGTCCACGCCCTGGCGGCGGACGCCCGCCGTTCCTATGCCGACATCGGCTCCCTGGTCGGGCTCTCCGCTCCCGCAGTGAAGCGCAGGGTCGACCGGCTGCGCGCGGAAGGCGCCATCACGGGCTTCACCGTCCGGGTGGACCCGGCGGCGCTGGGCTGGGAGACCGAGGGCTTCATCGAGATCTACTGCCGTCGCAACACCTCGCCCGAGGCGATCAACCGAGGGCTGGAGCGGTACCCGGAGATCGCGTCCGCCTCCACCGTCACCGGTGAGGCGGACGCGATCGTCCAGGTCTTCGCCTCCGACATGCGGCACTTCGAGCGGGTCCTGGAGCGGATCGCGGGGGAGCCGTTCGTGGAGCGGACGAAGTCGGTGCTGGTGCTCTCCCCGCTGCTGCGGAGGTATTCGTCGGGGTCTCCCGCGTAGGCGTGATTCCTCGGGTCCCGGGGCGTCCCGCAGACGTCCAGAAGGCGTCCAGTCGGCGCTCCTAGCTTGGTGTCTCCACCACTCACGGGGAGAAAAAACACCATGGCCTTCTCGAACTTCCAGGTCGGCATCCAGCTCGTCGACCGCGGCGGAATCGCCGAACAGGGGCCGGTCGGCCGCACTCCGTTCCTCAGCGACGGCGGCGGCACCTCGCCCTTCACCAGCGACGCCAACTTCTTCGACCCGGACGGGGCCCGGCTGCTGCTCGCCTCCACCGGCCTGCCCGTCAACCTCGACTTCCGGATCGGCGGCCAGGCCTTCGACCGGCCCAACCGGGTGGGCCTCGTCGTCTACACCCCCTGGGCCAGCGACGGCGGCGGCAGGACGCCGCTGATCACCGACGACAACCGGTTCGACCCGGACGCCTTCCGCGTCATCCTCGAGGCCCGGGCCCTGCCGGCCGGCGCCCAGATCAACGACGTCCGGCTGAACATCACGGCCGTCGACAACAACGTCGCGGGCATCACCCAGTTCACCCCGTGGCTGAGCGGGGGCGGCGGGTTCAGCCCGTACGCCTTCGACGACAACAAGTTCGACCCGGACGGCTACATCATCGGCTTCGAGGTCCGCTAGCAGCAGCCGTCACGGGCCGGGCCACGGCCCGGACCACAGTCCGGATCACAGCCCGTCGACCACAGCGGTCCGGGGCTCCGCGGGAGGGGCCCCGGACCGCTGCACGTCCTGATCGGGTACGTCGTCCACGGGACCCGCACTCACCCGGCCGGCCGTACGCGCCGCATCCTGTGCCTGCTGCCGGGCGCGGACCGTGCCCGCGCGAGCCCTCGCCCGCTCCTCGTGGTCCCCGGTCGCGGCGGCTACCTCACCCGCCCGGACGTGGTGCCGCAGCCCCTCCTCGGCACGTCCGGCACCGCACAGCGCCTCGCCGAGCCCGTTGAGCGCCGCCGCCTCGCCGGAGCGCTCTCCCGTCGTACGGAACAGGCTCAGCGCCCGTCGGTGGTGGGCGACGGCCAGGTCGTACCGGCCCTGCCGCAGGCATACGTCGCCGAGTCCCGTCAGGGCGTTGGCCTCGCCGCCCCGGTGGCCGAGCGCGGCGAACAGGGCGACGGCCCGGCCCAGGTTCCCGGCGGCGGCCCCGGTGCGGCCCCGGCGCAGGTCGACGTTGCCGAGGAAGGTCAGGGTCCGGGCCCGGCCCAGCCGGTCCCCGGTGACGGCATGCAGGGCGAGCGCCCGGTGCTGGTGGTCGGCGGCGGTGTCCAGTTCCCCGCGCCGCATGCAGACATTGCCGAGGTTGGTGAGGGTCCGGGCCTGGCCCACGAGGTCACCGGCCTCCTCGTACAGGGCCAGCGCCCGCCGCTGGCAGGCGGCGGCCGAGGAGTGGCGGCCGAGCCGCCAGTGGACGTTGCCGAGGTTGGACAGCGTCCGGGCCTGCCCCGCCAGGTCACCGGTCTCCTCGTGCAGGGCGAGGGCCCGTTGCAGATACCGGTCCGCCGCCCCGTGCTCGCCGAGGCGCCAGTGCACCGCGCCCAGGTTGGTCACGGCGTGGGCCTGCCCGGCGAGGTCCCGGGTGCGCTCGGCGGCGCGCAGCGCGTGGGTGTGGAAGGACAGCGCCTCGGCGTGCCGCCCCCCGTCGAGGTGCCGGAAGAGCACGGCCGCGAGCCGGACCGCGTACTGCGGCCGGAGCCCGTCGGCCGCCGCGGCGCACAGACAGCCCAGCGACGGCAGCTCGGCGGCCAGCCAGGCGCGCGCGGTGGCGGGGTCGTGCACCGGGGCGGGGCCGGCCGGGCCGGGGGCGGCGGGCCGGTGGTGGCGCTCGGCCGGGTGGAGCTGGTCCATCGCGGCCGTCGCGCCCGCCAGGCAGTGGTCGAGCAGCCGGATGTGCGCCCGCAGCCGCCCCGCCTCCGCGTCGTGCTCGCGGGACAGCTCGTCGGCGTACGCCCGCAGCAGGTCGTGCATCGTGACGCGCCCCGGAGCCGTGCACTGCACCAGATGGGCCTGCGACAGAACGTCGAGCACCCCGGTCGCCTCGTCCACGCCCGCACCGAGCAGGGCGGCGGTGGCCGGGACGCCGACGTCGGGCCCCGGATGCAGCGACAGCAGCCGGAAGCCGCGGGCGGCGTCCGCCGGCAGATTCCGGTACGACCACGAGAACACCGACCGCACGGCGGCCCGCGGGTCCCCCGCCGCGTCCAGCCGCCGCAACCGCTGCCGCTGGTCCGCGAGGCCCGCCACCAGCTCCGCCAGGGGCACCCCGACCCTGGCCACGGCCAGCTCCGCCGCGACCCGCAGGGCCAGCGGCAGCCGTGCGCACTGCTCGGCGAGGGCGGCGCAGGCGGCCCGGTCGGCACGGGCCCGCTCGCCGATGAGCAGGCACAGCAGTGCGGTCGCCTCGCCGGCGGAGAGTGGGCCGAGGTCCATCCGGCGGGCCCCGTTGCGGGCCACGAGCCCGCCGAGGCTGTGGCGGCTGGTGACGACGACGGCACAGGACGCCGAGCCCGGCAGCAGCGGACGCACCTGCTCCGCCGACAGCGCGTTGTCCAGGACCAGGAGCATGTCCCGCCCCGCCGTCCGCGTACGGAACAGCGCGGCCCGCTCGTCCGGGTCGAGCGGAATGTTCGCCCCGTCGAGCCCGAGGGCACGCAGGAACCCGGCGAGCGCGTCGGCCCAGGGCATCGGCCGGCCGAGGTCGAAACCGCGCAGGTCGACGTACAGCTGCCCCTCGGGATAGCGCGCGCTGACGCGGTGCGCCCAGTGCACGGCAAACGCGGTCTTGCCGACCCCGGCGGTACCCGAGACCACGACGAGCGGCACGGTGCCGGGCGCCCCGCCCAACAGCCCGTCGAGCATCCGCAGATCGGCCGCACGCCCGCTGAACCCGTAGACTTCGGGGGGCAGTTGGGCGGGCGGGGCGGGTGCGGACGCGGGAGCGGGAGCGGACGGGAAGGGGGCAGGTGCCGATGAGGTGGTGGACGGCGAGGGCGCCGGTGCTGACGAGGGCGTGGACGGCGCGGGATTCCGGTCGGTCTCTTTCCGGCCTGCCCCCCCGCCCCTCCAGCAGCCCCTCGTACGCCGCCGTCAGTTCCGGGCCCGGGTCGACGCCCAGTTCCTCCACCAGCCTGCGGCGCGTGTCCAGGTAGGCGGCGAATGCCGCGTCCCGGCGGCCGACCGCCTCGTAGGCCCGTACGAGACGGGCCTGCGCGCCCTCGTCCAGCGGATGGCTGCCCGCGTCCTCCGCCAGCACGCGCAGCGCCCCCGCCGCCCCGCCCGCCGCCAGCATGGCCTCCCCGTAGGCGGCGATCGCCGTCCGCCGCTCCCCGGCCAGCGCGACCACCGCCGGGTGCACGGCCAGGGACGGCAGGTCGGCGAGCGGCGGGCCACGCCACAGCCGCAGCGCCTCGTCGAGCAGCACGGCGGCCCGCTGCGGGCCCTGCTCCCGGTGTGCGGCCTCCGCCCGTCCGGCGAGGCGGCGGAAGCGGGAGACGTCGACGCAGTCCTCGGGGACGTGCAGGGCGTACCCCTCGCCCACCCGGGGCAGCAGCACGCTCGCCCCGCGCGGCGGGCGGTCGGGTTCGAGGAGGAGCCGCAGCCGCTTCACGTACGTCTGGATCAGGTTGGCCACGCTGGGCGGCGGCCGGTCGCCCCACAGTGCGTCGGCCAGTTCCCCGCGCGACAGCGGGCGGCCGTCCGCGAGGAGCAGCAGGCCGAGGACGGTGCGCTGGTGCGGGGTGCCGAGGCCGACCCGTACCCCTTCGCGCCACCACCCCAGAGGCCCCAGCACCTGCACCCGCATCGCCCGTCCCCCTCCGGCCCGCCACCGGGCGCCGGGCCACTTCACAGCATGCTCAGGCCCGCCGGGGACGTCCAGCGCGAGGGTCCGTGCGCCGCCTCGCGGGCCGACCGGCCGGGCGCACTCCGCACCTGGCGCCCCGTACGCAACGAATCGCCGCCGCACCCCCCTCCCGCGCAATGGATCAGCCGCCGGTCCGCAACGCTCGCGCCTTGTCCGGGGCGAAGGCCGGACCGTACCGTCAAGGGGTCTTTCCCCCACCCTCCCCACCCGCCCGAGGTCCCCCATGCCGTCGTCCCTGCCCGCGCAGCCCCTGCGCATCGCCCTGCTCCAGAGCTCCGGGCGTCCCGGCTCCGTGGCCACGAACCTGAAGGTCCTCGACGAGGCCGCCGGGCGGGCCGCAGCGGCGGGTGCGGGGCTGCTGGTCTGCCCGGAGATGTTCCTGACCGGGTACGCGATCGGCCGCGACGAGGTGCACCGGCTGGCGGAGGCCGCCGACGGGGAGGGCGCCGACGCCGTCGCGGACATCGCCGTACGGCACGGCCTGGCGATCCACTACGGCTACCCCGAGCGCGACGGCGACGCGGTCTTCAACTCCGCCCAGCTCATCGACGCCACCGGCACCCGCCGCGCCAACTACCGCAAGACCCACCTCTTCGGCGGCTTCGAGCAGGAGGTCTTCACGGCCGGTGAACAGCCCGTCGTCCAGGCCGAGTTGGACGGCCTGAAGCTCGGCCTCATGATCTGCTACGACGTGGAGTTCCCGGAGAACGTCCGGGCGCACGCCCTCGCGGGCACCGACCTCCTCCTCGTGCCGACCGCCCAGATGCACCCCTTCGAGTTCGTCGCCGAGTCCCTCGTCCCGGTCCGCGCCTTCGAGAGCCAGATGTACATCGCGTACGTCAACAGGACCGGACCCGAGGGCGAGGGGGCCGCCGGGGACGCAGCCTTCGAGTTCGTCGGCCTGAGCTGCCTGGCGAGCCCCGACGGGGCCACCCGGGTCCGCGCCGGGCGCGGCGAGGAACTCGTCCTCGGCGAGGTGGACGCGGCCCTGCTGCACGCCTCCCGGGAGACCAACCCGTATCTGCGTGACCGCCGCCCCGGGCTGTACGGCTCGCTGAGCTGACCCTCCCCGTACGCCCGTCTTCTCTTCCCGTTCCACCCCCGCAAGGAGTCCGTACCCCATGACGTCCACGGTGCCCACCGCCGTCCAGCACACCGACGCGCAGCCGCCGATCACCATGTTCGGGCCGGACTTCCCGTACGCGTACGACGACTTCCTCGCCCACCCGGCGGGCCTCGGGCAGATACCCGCGGCCGAGCACGGGGCCGAGGTCGCGGTCATCGGCGGCGGTCTTTCGGGCATCGTGGCGGCGTACGAGCTGATGAAGATGGGCCTCAAGCCCGTCGTGTACGAGGCCGACCAGATCGGCGGCCGACTGCGCACGGTCGGCTTCGACGGGCCGAGCACCGAGGGCCTGACGGCCGAGATGGGCGCGATGCGCTTCCCGCCGTCCTCGACCGCGCTCCAGCACTACATCGACCTGGTGGGGCTCACCACCAAGCCGTTCCCGAACCCCCTCGCCCCGGAGACCCCCTCCACGGTCGTCGACCTCAAGGGCGAGTCGCACTACGCGGAGACCGTCGCCGACCTCCCGCAGGTCTACCGCGACGTCGCCGCCGCCTGGAACGCCTGTCTCGAAGAGGGCGCCGACTTCTCCGACATGAACCAGGCCATGCGCGAGCGCGACGTCCCGCGCATCCGCGAGATCTGGGCCAAGCTCGTCGAGAAGCTCGACAACCAGACCTTCTACGGCTTCCTCTGCGACTCCGAGGCCTTCAAGTCCTTCCGGCACCGCGAGATCTTCGGCCAGGTCGGCTTCGGCACGGGCGGCTGGGACACCGACTTCCCGAACTCCATCCTGGAGATCCTGCGCGTCGTCTACACCGAGGCCGACGACCACCACCGCGGCATCGAGGGCGGCAGCCAGCAGCTCCCGCTGCGCCTGTGGGAGCGCGAGCCGCAGAAGCTCGTGCACTGGCCGCTCGGCACCTCGCTGAAGTCGCTGCACGGCGGCTACCCGAAGCCCGCCGTGACCCGCCTCAACCGCACCGCGGGCAACGGCATCACCGTCACCGACTCCTCCGGCGACATTCGCACCTACCGGGCGGCGATCTTCACCGCCCAGTCCTGGCTGCTCCTGTCGAAGATCGACTGCGACGACTCGCTCTTCCCCATCGACCACTGGACGGCGATGGAGCGGACCCACTACATGGAGTCCTCGAAGCTCTTCGTGCCCGTGGACCGGCCGTTCTGGCTGGACAAGGACGAGGAGACCGGCCGGGACGTCATGTCGATGACGCTGACGGACCGCATGACGCGCGGCACGTACCTCCTGGACGACGGCCCGGACAAGCCCGCCACCATCTGCCTCTCCTACACCTGGTGCGACGACAGCCTGAAGTGGCTGCCGCTGACCGCGCAGGAGCGGATGGAGGTCATGCTGAAGTCGCTCGGCGAGATCTACCCGAAGGTCGACATCCGCAAGCACATCATCGGCAACCCGGTGACCGTGTCCTGGGAGAACGAGCCGTACTTCATGGGCGCGTTCAAGGCCAACCTGCCGGGCCACTACCGCTACCAGCGCCGCCTGTTCACCCACTTCATGCAGGACCGCCTGCCCGAGGACAAGCGCGGCATCTTCCTCGCGGGCGACGACATCTCCTGGACGGCGGGCTGGGCCGAGGGCGCCGTGCAGACCGCGCTGAACGCGGTCTGGGGCGTCATGCACCACTTCGGCGGCACGACGGACACGGCCAACCCGGGTCCGGGCGACGTGTACGACGAGATCGCGCCGGTGGAACTGCCGGAGGACTGATCCTCGTACGTCCCCTTGTATGTACTTGTATGTACGCGGGGACTCACCTCAGCGGGGTGAGCAGGCACCTCCCCACCAGCCCGACCCCCGCGTCCATCCGCTGCGTGAACTCCCGTGCCAGATCCGGGAGTTCACGCAGTCCCCAGAGCACCCGGGCCGCCGCCCACGCCGCCTCCCTGGCCCGCTCCAGGCTCCAGGTGCCGATCAGGTGGGTGAGCGGGTCCGCGATCTCCAGCAGGTCCGGGCCCGGCATCAGGTCCTCCCGGATCCGCTCCTCCAGCGCCACCAGCGTCTCGCCGACCCGGTCGAAGTCCGCCTCCACCTCGGCGGGCGCACACGCCAGCGCCTGGCAGGTGTCGACCACCGCCAGCGCCAGGTCGTGCCCGATGTGCGCGTTGATCCCCGCGAGCGCGAACTGCAGGGGCCGCACCCCCGGATGTCTGCGGTACTGGAACAGCGGCCGCCAGCACGCGGCCGGCCGCCGTCCCGCGGCCGTCGCGTCGACCGCCGCCAGATAACGTTCCGCGAACAACACGTCGAGAGCGGCCGCGGCGGCCGGATCGGGGAAGCGTCCGGCGTCGATCTGCCGGGAGACCTCCTCCGTCACTGTGAGATACACCCGGTTGAACACCGCGACCCCGTCGCTCTCGGGCCACTCTTCACGGACCGTCCGCATACGCTCCATCACGGAGTGCACGGAGCCCGTAAATCCCGGGGTTTTTGGGGCGGACCGTGCGGTGCGCGGGTGCGTGGGCCGTGTACGGTCCCTCTCAACTGTGAAGTGTGTGAAGTGCTCGATCTGTGACATGGGGGCAGCGTCCCAGTCGCGGAGCGTGCACGAGGCAGCCGGGCCGGGGCTTCCCCAGAACGAGGGAACGGAACGCCTCCGGCGCCGGGGGAAAGGGGGAGGGTCACGGTGTCAGGCATACCGGGCCAGCGCCGCAGGGGCCGTGCCGAAGGACGGCACGGGGCCCACGGCAGCAAGAGAGGCAGCGGTACCGACAGCAGCGGTACGAGCAGCCCGGCGGGCGAGGAGCCCGCAGGAGACCTCACGGAGGTGTCCGGGGCGTCCGGCGAGTCCGGTGTGCCCGACGCGTCCGGCGGTACGGAACCGTTGGTCACCGTCGGCCGGGCGGAGTCCCGCAGGGCCTCCCGGCGGGGCGTCCGGGGCTCCCACGGCTCCCGAGATGAAAAGCGTGTGAACTCCTCCGCGCTGCGCGGCGCCATGGCCGTCGTCGCCTCCGCGGTCGTCGCCGTCGGCGGCGTCACCGGAGTGGTCTCCGCGACCTCCGGCGAGGGCGAACGCTCCACCGCGATACCCGACGTGACACGGACGCCCGTAGTGCCGCCCCTGCCCGCGGTGCCCAGCCCGTCCGCCACCACGCCGTCGCCCTCGCCCAGCGCGTCGGCGACCAAGAAGGCGGAGAAGAAGCCGCCGAAGAAGGCCGAGCCGCCGCGCAGCCAGAGCTCCGCGGTCTCCGGCAGCCTCTACCTGCACCCGGAGTCGCAGGTGCTGGACTGGGTGCGCTCCAACCGGGGCGACCCGCGCCAGCAGCTCATCCAGTCGCGGATCGCCGCCCAGCCGGCGGCGGTCTGGTTCGCCGAGTACAACCCCGGCACCATCACCAGCAGGGTCCGCGCGGTGACCTCCGGCGCGGCGGCCGCCGGGCGCGTCCCGGTCGTCGTCCCGTACGCGATCCCCGAGCGGGACTGCGGCGGGGCCTCGCAGGGCGGTGCGCCGAGCTTCGGGGCGTACGACTCCTGGATAGCGAAGTTCGCCGCCGGGCTGGGCAAGGGCGACGTCATCGTCATCCTCGAACCCGACTCCATCGCCCAGACCGACTGCCTCGACGACGGCCAGCGGGCCAACCGCTTCGGGGCGCTGTCCCGGGCGGGCAAGGCCATCAAGGCGGCCAACCCCAACGCACGCGTGTACTTCGACGCGGGGCACTCGGGGTGGCACGCGCCGTCCAAGATGGCGGGCTTCCTGCGCCAGGCCGACGCAGCGACCAGCAGCGACGGCATCTTCACCAACGTCTCCAACTTCCACCGCACGGCCGACGAGGTCGCCTACGCGCGCCGCGTCCTCTCCGCCCTCGGCGGCCCCTCCTCGCTCGGCGCGGTGATCGACACCAGCCGCAACGGCAACGGCGCCCCGGCGGCGGGCCAGTGGTGCGACCCCTCGGGCCGGGCCCTGGGCCGCCCCCCGACGACGAAGACGGGGGAGTCCCGCATCGACGCCTACCTCTGGGTCAAGCTCCCCGGAGAGTCGGACGGCTGCAAGGGCGCGGCGGGCAGCTTCACCCCCGACTACGCGGTCGAACTGGCCCGCGGCTGAACGCGCTCGTTTCGTACGGGACAGGGGCCGCCCCCGGCACCGTTTGGCGTCGGGCGCGGCCCCTGCTGCGTTTCCGTCCCCGGTACCGGGGTGATTTCGCCCCGGCCCCGCCCCTTCACCTAAAGCGCTCGGCCGCGCGGCTGGGTGGGTGGCCGGCGTCTTGCGCAGTTCCCCGCGCCCCTTTTGGGGGCGCGGGGAACTGCGCGAGCAACCACAACGCACCCGCACAGAACCGGTCCCCGCCCCGCAGGGTTACGGGAAGGGGCGGGTAGGGGAGAAAACCGCCCCGGCACCGGGTGCCGATCCCACCACCGGCCCCGCGCAGCGGCCCGCCCCGCAGAGAGCTGAACCAACCCGGCCCCACCCCCTCGGCGGGAAGCCCTACCGCCCCGCCGCCCCCTCGTCGTACGACGACGTCCCCGCATCCAGCAGCGGCTCCCGCTCCCCAGCACCCCCGGAAGCCTCCTTCATGTGCGCCGGCGCCAAAGCCCTCAGCACGTGGTACCCGGTGATCACCACGATCGTCCCCAGCGCGATCCCGCTCAGCTCAAAGCTGTCCGTGAACTTCAGGCTCACCCCACCGACCCCGATGATGATCCCCGCGGCCGCCGGCACCAGGTTCAGCGGGTTCCGCAGATCCACCTTCGCGTTGATCCAGATCTGCGCACCGAGCAGCCCGATCATGCCGTACAGGATGACGGTGATCCCTCCGAGCACACCCCCGGGAATCGCCGCCACGACCGCCCCGAACTTCGGGCACAGCCCGAACAGCAACGCGAAGAACGCGGCAGCCCAGTAGGCCGCCGTCGAGTAGACCCGCGTCGCCGCCATCACCCCGATGTTCTCGGAGTACGTCGTGTTCGGCGGCCCGCCCACCGCCGTGGACAGCATCGAGGCCGCACCGTCCGCCGCGATCGCCGTGCCCAGCTTGTCGTCGATGTTGTCGCCGGTCATCTCCCCGACGGCCTTCACATGCCCCGCGTTCTCCGCGATGAGCGCGATCACCACGGGCAGCGCGACCAGGATCGCCGACCACTCGAAGCTCGGCCCGTGGAACGAGGGAAGCCCGATCCAGTCCGCCTTCGCCACACCCGACAGGTCCAGCCGCCAGTGATCAACGGCAGCACCCCCGCCGACCGGCGAATTGATCTTGCCGAAGACCTGGTCGAAGACCCACGAGATCCCGTACCCGAAAATGAGCCCCAGGAAGATCGCGATCCGCGACAGGAAACCGCGCAGCCCCACCACCGCCAAACCGGTGAAGAGCATCACCAGCAGCGCCGTCCACTGGTCCTGCGGCCAGTACGTGGAGGCCGTCACCGGCGCCAGGTTGAAGCCGATCAGCATCACCACCGCGCCCGTCACCACCGGCGGCATCGCCGCGTGGATGATCCGCGCCCCGAACCGCTGCACGGCCAGACCTGCCAGGAACAGCGCCGCACCGACCACGAACACCGCACCGGTGACCGTCGCACTGTCGCCGCCGGTCGCCCGGATCGCCGCCGCCACACCGACGAACGACAGCGAACAGCCGAGGTAGGAAGGGACCTTGCCCTTCGTCGCGAGGAGGAAGATCGCCGTCGCGACACCCGACATCATGATGGCGAGATTCGGGTCAAGACCCATCAAAACGGGCGCTACAAAACTCGCCCCGAACATGGCCACCACATGCTGCGCGCCCAGTCCCGCCGTCCTCGGCCACGACAGCCGTTCGTCGGGTCGGACGACGGCTCCGGGCGCGGGAGTGCGCCCGTCGCCGTGCAAGGTCCAGCGGACGCCGAGGCCCATGGGTGCTCCCGTTCAGCTCTGTTCTGCTCTGCAAGTGGTCCGGCTCGGTCGAGATCGATCGAGCCGGACCAAATGCTATGGCTGAAAAGGAGCGCTCACTTCCCGGCCGGCTCCAGCGTCGCCGCCTCCCGGCCCGCCCCGCGCAGCACCTGTGCCCCGACCACCAGGCCGAACGCCAGCACCGTGACCAGCCCGAACGACACCACCAGCGACGTCGCGTCCGCGACCGCGCCGATTGCCGAGGGGGCGATCAGTCCCGAGGTGTACGTGATCGTCGCGACGCCCGCGATCGCCTGACTGGGGTTCGGCCCACTGCGACCCGCCGCCGCGAACGCCAGCGGCACCACGACCGCCACCCCGAGCCCGATCAGCGCGAACCCGGCCAGCGCGAGCGGGACGTTGGGGGCGAAGACCACCAGCAGCCCGCCGACCGTCGCCGCCACACCGCCGACCCGTACCGTCGGCACCGGACCGAACCGGTCCACCACCTTGTCGCCCGCGATCCGTGCGATCGCCATCGTCAGCGCGAAGGCCGTCGTGGAGGCGGCCGCGATGCCGGGGTCCGTCGAGAGCACGTCCCGCAGGTAGACCGCCGACCAGTCCAGGCTCGCGCCCTCCGCGAACACCGCGCAGAAGCCCACTGCGCCGATGATCAGCGCCGACTTCGGCGGCAGCGTGAAGTGCGCCGGCGCCTCCGCGTCGGGAGCGCTGCGCAGGTCCAGTACGCCCTGGCAGGCGGCCAGGCCCAGTGCTGTGAGGACCAGCGCGGCCAGCAGGTGGTGCAGCCGGGCGTCACTGCCCAGGTGCGCGGCGAGCGTGCCGCCCGCCGAGCCGATCAGCGCGCCCAGGCTCCACATGCCGTGCAGCCCCGACATGATCGACTTCCCGAGCCGGTTCTCCACCTCCACACCCAGCGCGTTCATCGCCACGTCCGACATCCCGGCCGTCGCCCCGTACACGAACAGCGCCGCGCACAGCGTCCAGATGTTGGGCGCGAGGGAGGGCAGGATCAGGACCAGCGTCCACAGCGCGAGCAGCCCGCGCAGCGCGTTGCGCGCCCCGAACCGGTGCGTGATCGCCCCCGACACCGGCATGGCCACCGCGGCGCCGAGCGCCGGGAAGGCCAGCGCCAGACCGAGCTGGCCCGCGCTGATCGAGGCGTGGTCCTGGATCCACGGGATGCGGGTCGCGAAGCTGCCGGTCACCGCCCCGTGCACACAGAAGACGGCCGCGATGGCGTACCTCGCCCGCTTCACCCGTTCCGTACCGAATTCCATGATTCCCCTTCGCCCCCGGGCAGCCTTCGTCTCCGTATCGCGCCGTAAACTATCAGGAAGCCTGCCTGATAAATAGTGCGGAAAGCAGTCCGCGATCTGAAAGGATCTGGCACATGCCCGCCTCACCGAGCACCGCCCGCGCCATCAACGACCGGCGCGCCCTCCACCTGCTCCAGGAGGAGGGACCGCTCACGGCGGGGCAGCTGAAGTCGCTCACCGGGCTGTCCAGGCCCTCCGTCGCCGACCTCGTCGAGCGGCTCCAGGGCGCGGGCCTGATCGCCGTCGTCGGCGAGAGCGGCGCCGAGCGGCGCGGGCCCAACGCCCGGGTGTACGGGATCGTCGCCGACCGTGCCCATCTGGCCGCACTGGACGTCCGTACCGACAGCGTCGGCGTGGGCGTCGCCGACCTCCTCGGCAACCCCCTCGCCGAGAAGACCCTCGCGGTCGCCGAGGACCTGCCCACCGACCGCGCGGTCGAGGCGGCCGTCGCCCTGCTGGAGCGCACCGCGCGCGAGGCGGGCACCGCGCCGCTGCACACGGTCGTCATCGGCGCGCCCGGCCTCATCGACCCCGCCTCCGGCGACCTGCGGGATTCGGCCAAGCTGCCGCTCTGGCACCGAAGACTGGTCGCCGTCCTCCAGGAACGCCTGCCGGCCACCGTCCTCGTCGAGAACGAGACCAACCTCGCCGCCGTCGCCGAACAGCGCCTCGGCGCGGCCCGCTCCCACGACACCTTTGTCTTCCTGTGGCTGGGCGAGGGCGTCGGCGCCGCCGTCGTGCTCGACGGCAAGGTGCGGCGGGGGGCCTCGGGCGGCGCGGGCGAGGTCGGCTTCCTGCCCGTCCCCGGTACGGCCGGACTGCCCTCCGCCACCGGCTGCGACGGCGGCTTCCACTCGCTGGTGGGCGGCGGCGCGGTCTGCCGGCTCGCGGCGGAGCACGGCCTGCCGGGCGGCCCCGACGGGCCCGCGGTCATCGCCGCCGCCCTGGAGGCGGGCGAGCGGGCCGAGCCCTTCCTGGACGCCCTCGCCGAACGCCTCGCCCTCGGGGCCGCGGCCGTGGTGGCCGTCATCGACCCCGGCTGCGTCGTCCTCGGCGGCGACATGGGCCTCGCGGGCGGCAAGGCCCTCGCCGCCCGCGTCGAGGCCCGGCTCGCGGAACTGTCCCCGCTGCACACGGAGGTACGGGCCGGGGAACTCGGCGGCGGGGCGGTCCTCAGCGGCGCCCTGCTCATCGCCCGCGAGGCCGCGCAGGACGACCTGTTCGCACCCCGCTAGGCAGCACTTCGCCCCGGCTCCCCAGGAGGGGAGGAAGCCGGGGCGAAGGGTGGGGGCGCGGTCCGGTGCGCAGGACCTCAGGGCCTCAGCAGGCGCCCAGGTCCTGCCACACGCCCCATTCGCCGGTGGTGCCGGGCTCGGCGCCCTGCGTCCACCACTTGGCCTTCCACTGGTGCCCCTTGTGCGAGACGGTCGCCCCGCCGCTGTAGGCGGTGGCCGCCGCGTAGGCCGGAGCCGTGCACGCACCCGGGGTCGGCGTGGGGGTCGGCGTCGGGTCCGGGCCGGGGCCCGTGCCGGGCTCGACCGTCTCCGTGCCGCGCGCCAGGTCACCGGCGAGCGCGTAGGACGTACCGCCGATGTTCACCGTCCAGTTCCACGGCGTGGAGACCGGCAGGTAGTAGTTGAAGGACAGGTCCACCGACGCGCCGGGGGCCAGCGACTGCCAGGCCGGGAGCTTCAGCGAGGCCCGGTGGAAGTCGCCCTTCAGACCGCCGACGTTGCTGCCGGTGTGGTCGCTGCTGATCACCTTCGTACCGAAGCCCGACTGGTCGGACGCGTTGTTGGGAGCCGCCGTCGAGTAGTCGAACTGGAACTCCGTGCCGCCCGGCAGCGCCGTCTTCGTGTTGTTGGTGATCTTCAGCTTCGGGGTGATCGGGTAGTTGGAGTCGCCCAGCTTGAAGTCGCCGAACTCCACGCCGATGTTCACGGCCTTCTTCGGCAGCGCCTTGTTCGAGACCGCCGCGCCGTAGGGCTTGGCCGCCTTGAACTTGTCGTACATCAGCGAGGTCAGCGTGGACCCGGTCTCGTACTGGCCCTTGGCCGCGTTCCAGCCGTAGTCGCCCGCCAGCTCCCAGATCATCGTGCCGCCGATGCCCCGGTCGACCACGTAGTCGGCCTTGGCGCCGATGGACTGGTCGTCCTCGGTCGACAGGAAGACCTTCTTCTCGGCGTTCCACAGCCACGGCGCGACCAGCGAGGAGTCGTACTTGCGGACGTAGGTGCCGGTCAGCTTGGTACCGGCCGGGAAGCCATACTTGCCCACGTAGTCGCCGACGATCCCCTTCTCCAGGTTCTTCGCGTGCCACATCGGGTTGGAGCCCGCCGGGGACTCCTTGCCGTTGTCGTCCTTGTCGTGCCACAGGTTGTCGATGCCGACCGCGCCGTCACCGCACTTGGTCAGACCGGAACCGGCCGGGCAGGTGGTCGCGGACGCCTTGCCCCACAGGCCGTCGGTGCCGCCCTGCACGTTCTTGTGGCCGCGTGTGTAGTACGGCAGGCCCACGTTGATGCGCCCCGACGGCATCGAGCCGCGGAAGTAGTGGTACGCCCAGTCCGTGTTCAGGTAGCCGATGCCGCCGTACTGCGCGCTGCCGTAGACGTTGGCGGCGGCCAGCTCGCCGTCCTTGCCGTTGTCGAAGAGCGCGGCGTTCGGGCCGACGTGCTCGTTCCAGGCGCCGTGCAGGTCGTACGACATGATGTTGACGTAGTCCAGGTACTTCTGGACCTGGAAGGTCTCCATGCCGCGCAGCAGATAGCCGGAGGAGGGGGCGGCGACGGTGAGCAGGTAGTGCTTGCCGTCGGCGGCGCCGGCCCGGTCCAGCTTCTCGCGCAGGGACTTCATCAAGGCGGCGTAGCCCTTGACCAGTCCGGCGCGGCGGGCGTTGGAGAGGGACCAGTCGAGCGGGTTGCCCGCGTCCTTCATGGTGGTCGGGTACTCGTAGTCGATGTCGACGCCGTTGAAGCCGTACTTCTTGATGAAGTCGACCGTCGAGGCGGCGAAGGTATCGATGCCCGCCTGGTTGACCGAGCCGTCGGCGTTGGTGGCCATGGAGTAGAAGCCGCCGGAGTTGACGCGCTTGCCGTCGTCGCCGAAGTAGCCGCCGGTCTCGGCCCAACCGCCCACGGAGACGAGCGTCTTGACGTTCGGGTGCTGCTTCTTGAACTTGTTCAGCAGGTTGAAGTGGCCCTTGTAGGGGAGCGCCGGGTCCATCTCCGCGCCCGCCACGCCCGGCCAGGTCATGCCGGTGGCGGCGTTCTTCTCGCCGTCCGCGCCGACCGAGATCTTGTTGTCGCCGCCGATGTGCGCGAAGGCGTAGTTGAGGTGGGTGACCTTGTCCCAGGGGATGTCGGACGCCAGGTAGGAGGGCAGACCGTCCTTGCCGGTGCGCCAGCCGGTGAAGTAGCCGATGATCCGGCGCTGGTGGTCGGCGCCCATCTTCTCGCGGCCCTCGGTGTCGTACACCGAGCAGTACGGGACGTCCACGCCCGGCGTCTTGTAGAGCCCGTCGGGGCGACAGGACTCGTTGTCCACGGCGGCGGGGGAAGGGTCCGCCGGGGCGGCGGTGGCGGAGAGGGTGCCGACGAGAAGCGCGGCGAGAGCGGTGGCCGCGGTTGTGGCGGCGAGCAGGGAAGCCCGGCCTCGGGAAGCGGCGGGTCTTGTGGGGGACAGCACGTCAGGTCCTCCTGGGGAGGCTCAGCGTCACACGGCGACGGTACGGGGGATGGTCCGTGGTGCGTGCCCGGGGTGTGCGCACACCGGCGGGCTGTCTCCTGGGAGGTGACGCAGACGTTAAAAGGACTAGACCAAGCCGTCAATAGGTCTGGACCAGTTAAAGGTGACCCGGCCCACACCGGTACCGGGATGTGACCCCGCCCACACGGCTGTGAGTCAGCCCACAGGCAATCCCTGGTATAGCCACCGATCAGTCGTGGCACACTGGCCCTGTACCAGCAGCAGCGCACTCCGGGGTCGGTGTAATTCCGAACCGGCGGTTATAGTCCGCGACCCGGTCACCTCCAGTGACCGGTTGACCAGGTGTAATTCCTGGACCGACGGTGAAAGTCCGGATGGGAGGCAGTGCGCGGCGGGCCGTCACAGGCTTTTTCGGTACGCCGCCGTCGGCGGGCTCGTACCCGGATTTTCCCGGGCACAGCTCTCTTTCCCGGCTCGGCGTGGCCGTTGTCGTACCCCCGTGACGCACCCGTTTTCTCTGTCGACATCGACAGGCCCCGGAGTCCGTGCCCGAAGAGGCAGGAGGACCCGGTGGCAACCGCCGCAGCCGAGCAGCCCGGTCGAAGCGACCAGGCCGACGAGAACGCCATGCGCCGAGCGATCGCGCTCGCCGCCCGCGCGCTCGGCGCCACCAGCCCCAACCCGGTCGTCGGATGTGTCATCACCGACGCCTCGGGCACCGTCGTCGGCGAGGGCTTCCACCAGCGCGCCGGCGGCCCCCACGCCGAGGTCCACGCCCTGCGCGACGCCGGGGACAAGGCCCGCGGCGGCACCGCGTACGTCACCCTGGAGCCCTGCAACCACACCGGCCGCACCGGCCCCTGCGCACAGGCCCTCATCGACGCCGGAATCGCCCGCGTCCACTACGCCGTCGGTGACCCGAACCCGCAGGCCACCGGGGGAGCGGACACTCTGCGCGCCGCCGGGATCGAGGTCACCCAGGGGCTCCTCGAAGCCGAGGCCGCCGCCGGGAACGCCGCCTGGCTCACCTCCGTACGACTGCACCGTCCGTACGTCCTGTTGAAGTACGCCGCCACCCTCGACGGGCGTATCGCCGCCGCCGACGGCACCAGCCGCTGGATCTCCTCCGCCGACTCCCGCGCCGACGTGCACCGGCTGCGCGCCGAGGCCGACGCGGTCGTGGTCGGCTCCGGCACCCTGCGCGCCGACGACCCGCACCTGGCCGTGCGCGGCATCGTCGGCGCGGTCCAGCCGCTGCGCGTCGTACTCGACACCAACGCCACGATCGAAGCCGGTGCCCGAGTCCTGGACGACGCCGCGCCCACCCTGATCGCGGTCGCCGAGGACGCCAAGACCGACCTTCCGGGCGTACTCAGGCTGCCCCGCGCGGTCACCGGACTCGACGTGAACGCCCTGCTCGGCGAGTTGTACGACCGGGGCGTCCGGTCCGTGCTGCTCGAAGGCGGGCCCACCCTCGCGGGCGCGTTCGTCGCCGCCGGGGCCGTCGACAAGGTCGTCGGCTACCTCGCCCCCGTACTCCTCGGCGCGGGCCCCGCAGCCCTCGCCGACGCAGGAATCACCACGATCGCGGACGCGTTGCGCCTCGATGTGACCGAGACGGTCCGCATCGGCCCCGACCTCCGCATCACCGCCGTCCCCACTGCCTCTAAGGAGCGCTGAGCGTGTTCACCGGAATCGTCGAAGAACTGGGTGAGGTCACCGCCGTCGAGAACCTCGGCGACTCCTCCCGCTTCCGCCTGCGCGGACCCCTCGTCACCGAGGACGCCAAGCACGGCGACTCGATCGCCGTCAACGGCGTCTGCCTCACCGTCGTCGACACCGCCGACGGCGAATTCACCGCCGACGTCATGGCCGAGACCCTGAACCGCTCCAGCCTCGGCGCCCTCGCCGTCGGCTCCCGGGTCAACCTGGAACGCCCCATGGCGCTCGGCGGACGCCTCGGCGGCCACCTCGTCCAGGGCCACGTCGACGGCACCGGCACCATCGTCGACCGCAAGCCCTCCGAGCACTGGGAGCTCGTCAAGGTCGCCCTCCCGGACGGCCTCTCCCGGTACGTCGTCGAGAAGGGCTCCATCACGGTCGACGGCGTCAGCCTCACCGTGGTCGACGCGGGCGACGACTACTTCACCATCAGCCTCATCCCCACCACCCTCGCGCTGACCACGCTCGGCATCAAGCAGGCCGGGGACCCGGTCAACCTCGAAGTGGACGTCCTGGCCAAGTACGTCGAGCGCCTGCTCGGCAGTCGTACCGATTCCGCATCCAAGGAGACCGTGAAGTGAGCGCCCTGTCCTGGCTCAACTCCGAAGCCTTCACGGCCTTCGGCCAGCACATCCTGTGGTCCGACATGATCGGCAACAGCATCGGCCTGCTCGCCCTGGCCCTCGGCTGGCGGCGCTCCATATGGACCTGGCCCGCCCAGTTCCTCTCCGGCGTCATCCTGGTCGCCGCGTACGCCTCCGTGCACCTCAGCGGCGGTGTCGGCAAGCAGCTGCTGGTCATCGGCGTCGCCCTGTGGGGCTGGCGGCAGTGGCAGCGCGGCAAGCAGCAGGCCCAGGACGGCACCATCGCCGTCCGCTTCGCCACCTGGCGCGAGCGCGGGATGCTGCTCGGCGGCGCGGCGCTCGGCACCCTCGCCGTCGGCGGGATCTTCACCCTCTACCCGTCGCTGTCCTGGAGCCCGTGGGCGGACGCGTACATCTTCGTCGGCACCCTCGCCGCGATGGTGGCGCAGGCCCGCGGTCTGGTCGAGTTCTGGTTCGCCTGGCTGCTGGTCGACCTGGTCGGTGTCCCGCTCGCCTTCTCCAGCGGCCTCGCCTTCTCCGGTTTCGTCTACGTCATCTACCTCGCCCTCGTCCTGTGGGGGATGCGGGACTGGTGGCTGCGCTCCCGCGCCGCCGCCGCGCCCGCACTGGAAGGAGCCACGGCATGACCACCGCCCTGACCCCCGCCCCGTACGACAGCCGGGAGGCACCCATGGACCTCCACGAAGACTTCGCCCTCGACCCCGTCGAGCAGGCGATCCGCGACATCGCGAACGGCCGCCCGATCGTGGTCGTCGACGACGAGGACCGCGAGAACGAGGGCGACCTGATCGTCGCCGCCGAACTCATCACGCCCGAGATCGTCGCGTTCATGATGAGCGAGTGCCGCGGCCTGATCTGCGCCCCCATGGAGGGCCCGGAGCTGGAGCGCCTCGCGCTGCCGCAGATGGTCGAGCACAACACCGAGTCCATGCGCACCGCCTTCACCGTCTCCGTCGACGCCTCCGCCGAGCACGGCGTGACCACCGGCATCTCCGCCGCCGACCGCGCCACCACCCTGCGGATGCTGGCCTCCGGCGAGAGCCACGCGGGCGACTTCGTCCGGCCCGGCCACATCTTCCCGCTGCGCGCCCGCGCCGGCGGAGTCCTGGTACGCAACGGCCACACCGAGGCCGCCGTCGACCTGGCCCGCCTCGCGGGACTGCGCCCCGCCGGGGCCATCGTGGAGATCGCCGACGAGAACGGCGTCATGCTCCGCCTCCCGGAGCTCATCCCCTTCGCCCGCAAGCACGGCCTGACGATCATCTCCATCGAGGACCTGATCGCCTACCGCCGTACCACCGAGACGCCCGCCCCCGTGGTGAAGCAGCCCCCCGCCGTCCTGCGCGAGGCGGCGGTCCACCTCCCCACCTCCTTCGGCGAGTTCACCGCCTACGGCTACCGCGCCCCCGACGGCGTCGAGCACGTCGCCCTCGTCCACGGCGACATCGGCGACGGCGAGGACGTCCTGGTCCGCCTGCACTCCGAGTGCCTGACCGGCGACATCTTCCACTCCCTGCGCTGCGACTGCGGCCCCCAGCTCGACGCCTCGCTCCGCAAGGTCACCGAAGCGGGCCGGGGCGTCGTCGTCTACCTGCGCGGCCACGAGGGCCGCGGCATCGGACTCCTGTCCAAGCTGCGTGCGTACGAACTCCAGGAGCGCGGCGTCGACACCCTCGACGCCAACCTCGAACTCGGCCTCCCCGCCGACGCCCGCGACTACGCCGCCGGCGCCCAGATCCTCACCGACCTCGGCGTCCGCAGCCTGCGTTTGATGACGAACAACCCGGACAAGATCACCGCGCTGGTACGAAACGGACTCACCGTCTCCGCGCGCGAGGCCATGCCCGTCACCGCCGGCGAGCACAACCTGCGCTACCTGCGCACCAAGCGGGACCGCATGGGCCACGACCTGCCCTGGCTGGACGGCGCAGCCGCCCCCACCTGCGGCAACCAGTAACCCCCCCCCCGAAACATCGAGGAAGAGAGAACAGCGTGAGCGGCAAGGGTGCACCCGAACTGAGCGTCAAGAACTGCAACGACCTGCGGGTGGCAGTCATCGCGGCCCAGTGGCACGAGAAGATCATGGACGGCCTCGTCGACGGCGCCCTGCGCGCCCTGCACGAGCTGGGCATCGACGAGCCCACCCTGCTGCGCGTCCCCGGCAGCTTCGAGCTCCCCGTCGTCGCCAAGGTCCTCGCGGGCCGCGGCTACGACGCGATCGTGGCCCTCGGGGTCGTCATCCGCGGCGGCACTCCCCACTTCGAGTACGTGTGCCAGGGCGTCACCAACGGCCTCACCCAGGTCTCCGTCGACACCGGCGTCCCCGTCGGCTTCGGCGTGCTGACCTGCGACACCGAGGAGCAGGCCCTCGACCGCGCCGGACTCCTCGGCTCGACCGAGGACAAGGGCCACGAGGCCGTCACCGCCGCCGTCGCCACCGCCACCACGCTGCGCACGGTCGCCGAACCCTGGCGCTGAGTGGCCGCCCCCTGGCGCTGAGTGCCGTAGGGGGACCCCGTACTCTAAGGACCATCATGGCCAACAAGACTTTCGAAGAGCTCTTCACCGAGCTCCAGCAGAAGGCCGCCAACGGCGACCCCACCACCTCCCGCACCGCCGAGCTGGTGGACAAGGGCGTGCATGCCATCGGCAAGAAGGTCGTCGAGGAGGCCGCCGAAGTCTGGATGGCCGCCGAGTACGAGGGCAAGGAAGCCGCCGCCGAGGAGATCTCGCAGCTGCTGTACCACGTCCAGGTGATGATGGTCGCGCGCGGGATCTCGCTCGACGACGTCTACGCCCACCTCTGAGCACGCCCCTCACTCCACCCGCTTTTCCCTTCGCATCAAAGGAAGCTGACCTCATGCTGCGCATCGCCATCCCGAACAAGGGCTCCCTCTCCGGACCTGCGTCGGCGATGCTCCATGAGGCCGGCTACCAGCAGCGCAAGGAATCCAAAGAGCTCGTCCTCGTCGACCCGGCCAACGAGGTGGAGTTCTTCTACCTCCGCCCCAAGGACATCGCGATCTACGTCTCGGCCGGCCGCCTCGACATCGGCATCACCGGCGAGGACCTCCTGATCGACTCCGGCGCAGGCGCCGAGCCGATCCTCCCGCTCGGCTTCGCCCGCTCCACCTTCCGCTTCGCCGCCAAGCCGGGCACCGCCACCTCCCTGGAGGACCTGGCGGGCAAGACGATCGCCACCTCGTACGAGGGCATCGTCGCCAAGTTCCTCGCCGAGCGCGGCATCGAGGCGTCCGTCGTCCACCTGGACGGCGCCGTCGAGACCGCCATCGAGCTGGGCGTCGCCCAGGTCATCGCGGACGTCGTGGAGACCGGCACCTCGCTGCGCAACGCGGGCCTGGAGGTCTTCGGCGAGCCGATCATGACCTCCGAGGCCGTCGTCATCCGCCGCACCGGCGCCGAGACCGACGACCCCAAGGTCCAGCAGTTCCTGCGCCGCCTCCAGGGCGTCCTGGTGGCCAGGTCGTACGTGATGATGGACTACGACTGCCGGGTCGAGCACCTGGAGAAGGCCGTGGCCCTCACTCCCGGCCTGGAGTCCCCGACCGTCTCCCCCCTCCACCACGAGGGCTGGGTCGCGGTCCGCTCCATGGTCGCCGCCAAGGAGGCCCAGCGGATCATGGACGACCTCTACGAGCTGGGCGCGCGCGCCATCCTCACCACGGCCATCCACGCCTGCCGTCTCTGACCGACCCTCTTTCTTGTACGTACGAAGGATGCCGCCCGCCGTGTCGCAGCCCCAGCTCCCCGCCCTCCCGGTCACCTTCCGGCCGAACCGGACCAGGGCGGTGCTGCTGACCGTGGGCACCGCGATGTTCGTGGTCGTCTCGGCGATCGGGTTCCTGCTGGAGGGGCTCGGCCCCGGCGAGCGGCTCACCTTCGTCTTCACCGGCGCGCTGTTCTTCGGCGTACTGCTGCTGCTCAGCCGCCCCAAGGTGGTCGCCGACGAGGACGGCGTCACCGTCGTGAACCTCACCACCAAGCGTCGCCTCGCCTGGGCGGAGATCCTCAAGGTCAACCTGCGCCCCGGCGACGCCTGGGTCTTCCTCGACCTCAGCGACGGCACCAGCCTGCCCGCGCTCGGCATCCAGCCGGGCGTCGCCAAGGAGAAGGCCATCCGCGACGCCCGCGCGCTGCGCGACCTGGTCGAGGCACGGGGCACGCACGCGGGCTGACCGTCCCCGCACACACGGGATGTGCACCTGCCCATCGGGGTGCCTTGTTGATTACTCTGGGGGGTGGTGCGCCAAGTGCGCGCCACCCCGCCTCTGACGGCCCTCCGGGGCCCGCGGGGTCGCACCTTCGACCCGAGGAGTGACTCCTTCCAGCAATGGACGGATCGTCCGGTAGTACCTGCGCCGCCCCCTCTTCTTCTGAGGCGGCGGCATGACCATCCCGCTTCTGCTGCTCGCCGCAGCGTTCCTCCTGATCCTCGCCAACGGCTTCTTCGTGGCGGCCGAGTTCGGCCTCGTCACGGTGGAGCGGCCCGACGCCGAACGTGCCGCCGCCGAAGGCGACAAACGTGCCCGCACGGTCGTGAACTCCCTGCGTGAGCTGTCCTTCCAGCTCTCCGGCACCCAGCTCGGCATCACCCTCACCTCGCTCGTCGTGGGCATGCTCGCCGAGCCCGCCCTCGCCCAGCTCCTGGACGGCCCGCTGACCGCCGTCGGCATCCCGGCGGGTGCCGTCTCCGGCGTCAGCGTCGTCATCGGCATGCTGCTGGCGTCCGCCGTGCAGATGGTGATCGGCGAACTCGTGCCGAAGAACTGGGCGGTGTCCAAACCGCTCCAGGTCGCCCGCTTCGTGGCAGGCCCCCAGCACCGCTTCTCCACCCTCTTCCGCCCGGTGATCACCCTGCTCAACGCCACCGCCAACCGTCTCGTACGGATGCTGGGCGTCGAGCCGACGGACGAGCTGGCCTCCGCCCGCACGCCCGGCGAACTGGTCTCCCTGGCCCGCCACTCGGCGCAGGCCGGAACCCTGGAGCAGGACACCGCGGACCTCTTCGTCCGCACCCTCTCCCTCGGCCACCTCACCGCGCAGCACGTGATGACGCCGCGCGTGAAGGTCGCCTCCCTCCAGTCGACCGCCACCGCCGCCGACGTCCTCAACCTCACCCGGGCCACCGGGCTTTCGCGCTTCCCCGTCTACCGGGAGCGCATCGACGAGATCGTCGGCATGGTCCACCTCAAGGACGCGCTCGCGGTCCCGGTGCACGAACGCATCCGGGTCCCGGTCGGCCGGATCGCCGTCGCGCCCCTCCTCGTACCCGAGACCCTGCCCGTACAGCAGCTCCTGGAACGGCTGCGCAGCGAACAGCCGATAGCGGTCGTGGTCGACGAGTACGGCGGCACGGCCGGGGTGGTCACCCTGGAGGACATCGTCGAGGAACTCGTCGGCGAGGTACGCGACGAGCACGACGCCGAGGGCGCGGACCGGCCCGAACTGGCCGCCGTCGCCCCCGCCGAGGACGGCAGCCCGTCCTGGGAGGCCGACGGCAGCTGCCGGGTCCTGACCCTGCGCCGGATAGGACTCGACGTCCCCGACGGCCCGTACGAAACGGTGGCCGGCCTCGTCGCCGACCTCCTCGGCCGCATCCCCGCCCCCGGCGACCGGGCCGAACTCCCCGGCTGGAAGCTCTCCGTCCGCCAGGTGGACCGCTACCGGGCGGAGCGGGTGCGGCTGGTGCGCACGTCCGCCGCGAAGCAGCTCACGGAGGCGGCCCGATGAGCGCCCTGCAACTCCTCTTCGCCCTCCTCCTGGTCCTCGCCAACGGCTTCTTCGTCGGTGCGGAATTCGCGCTCGTCTCCGTCCGCCGCAGCCAGATCGAACCGCTCGCGGCGGGCGGTTCGGCCCGCGCCAAGCAGGTCATGTACGGCCTGGAGCACCTGCCGCAGATGATGGCGGCGGCCCAATTCGGCATCACCGTCTGCTCGTTGACACTGGGCGCGGTGGCCGAGCCGACGGTCGCCCACCTCCTGGAGCCGGTCTTCCACGCGGCCCACGTGCCGGACGCTCTCGTCCACCCCCTGGGATACGCGATCGCCCTGGCCGTGGTCGTCGCCCTCCATCTCGTCATCGGCGAGATGGTGCCGAAGAACCTGGCGATGACGGCCCCGGAGAAGACCGCGCTGTGGTTCAGCCCGGGCCTGGTGGCCTTCGCCCGCCTGTGCAGGCCGGTCACGGCGGCGCTGGGCTGGTGCGCCCGCATGGTCCTGAAGCTCTTCCGGGTCGAACCCAAGGAAGAGGTCGAGTCCGTCTTCACCAGCGAGCAGCTCAACCGCCTGGTGGAGGACTCGGGCCAGGCGGGCCTGCTCGACCCCGGCGCGCAGGAGCGCCTGGAGGACGCGCTGGAGCTGGGCAGCCGCCCCATCACGGACGTCCTGCTGCGCCGGCCGTCACTCGTGACGGTCGACCCGTCCGTCACCCCGCGCGAGATCGAGGAGCTGACGGTCCGCACGGGCTACTCGCGCTTCCCGGTCTGCGCGCCGGGGCCTCTCGGTGCCTTCATGGGATACGTGCACGTGAAGGACGTCCTGGACCTGGAGGAGGCGGAACGGGCGGTGCCGCAGCAGGTGTGGCGTGCACTGCCGACGCTGCGGGCCGAACTTCCCCTCGACGACGCCCTGTCCGTCATGCGCCGGGCAGCGACGCACCTGGCGCAGGTGGCGGATGCTTCGGGGAAGGTGCTGGGGCTGGTGGCCCTGGAGGACGTCCTGGAGAAACTGGTGGGCGAGGTCCGCGACCCGGCCCACCGGGACCTCCCGGTGTCCCCGCAGGTCCCGCGCCCGGCGGAGCGCCGGGGCGTCCGCCTGCCGGAGGCGATGGCGGGGTAGGGGGTCGGCACCCGGTGCCGGGGCGGATTTCTCCCCTACCCGCCCCTTCCCGTAACCCTGCGGGCGCGTTGTGGTTGCTCGCGCAGTTCCCCGCGCCCCTAAAAGGGGCGCGGGGAACTGCGCAAAACCCCAGCCCCCCACCCAGCCGCGCGGCCGAGCGCTTTAGGTGAAGGGGCGGGACCGGGGCGAAAACACCCCGGTGCCGGGCAACGGCACACGAGGCCCCGCCCCCCGGGGGGGGGGCTTACAACCCGCCCCCGGGAGGCTCCGCCGTGCGAGGCCCTCTCCCTGAGAGCACCTCCCCGTACGCCTGCATCAGGTCAGGCAGCCGCAGAGTCGACAAGTCGTCCCGCGTCGGCGTCGCCGCATACCCCGAAAGACGCAAGTCCCGATACGCACAGCTCTTCTCGTACAGCGTCCGCAGAAACCGCCCGTTCCCCAGCTCGTCGATCCACCCCTGATCGACCACATGCCCGGAAATGCTCCGCAGCTCCTCCAGCGCCTCCTCGTCCCACACGTCCCCGTTGTCCCCCGCCAGCACCTCTCCGATGCTGGTCAGCTCCAGCGGCCGGTAGCTCGGGAAGTCGACCCGGGTCGTGAAGCGGGACGACAGCCCGGGGTTGGCGGCCAGCAGCCGGTCCATCCCCTCCGGATAGCCCGCCAGGATCACCACCAGGTGGTCCCGGTTGTCCTCCGCCCGCTTCAGCAGCACCTGAAGCGCCTCGTCCCCGTACGCATCGCCCTTGCTGTAACCGGAGTTGGCGAGGCTGTACGCCTCGTCCACGAAGAGCACGCCTCCCATCGCGGAGTCGATCAGCTCATTCGCCTTCACCGCCGTCTGGCCGAGGAACTCCCCGACCAGATCCGCCCGTTGGGCCTCGACCAGATGGTCCCCGCCCAGCAGCCCCAGTGCGTAGAACACCCGCCCCAGAATCCGCGCCACCGTCGTCTTCCCCGTCCCCGAAGGACCCGAGAAGACAAAGTGACGTTTCGGCGGCTGCACCGGCAGCCCCTGACCGGCCCGCAGCCGCGCCATGTTCAGCTGCGCCGACAGCGCCCGCACCTGCCGCTTGACCGGCTCCATCCCCACCATCCGGTCCAGCTCCCCGAGCGCCTGCTCCAGGAGCGCCGGGTCGGAGGGCCCGGCCGGGAAGGGCGGCAGCCCGGTGGGCCGGGGCGGGCCGGCCTTCTCCCGTACGCCACTGCGCGGACCCGGCGGCGCCGCGCCGCCGAACGGCAGGCTCCCGTCGCCGCTCAGCCGCAGGTCGCCGCCGCCCTCCAGGGTGTCCAGCTCGCCCTGCGACTCCACGGAGTCCTGGCTGGCCAGCGACACCGTCGCCAGACCGGCCGCCGACTCGTCGTACCCGTCGAGGCCGTCGCCCTCGGAGATCGCCGCAAGCCGTGCCGCCGTGTCCATGAACGCCGGGTCCACCCGGTGCACCGCCCGGTACAGGGGGAGCGCGGCGGCCGAGCGCCCCGTGCCCTCGTGCGCCCGCGCCAGCCAGTACCGCAGCTCCTTGCGCTGCGGCTGCTCACTGCGGCAGCGCATCAGCGAGGCGGACAGCAGCGGCTCCGCCTGCCCGAACATCTCCAGCCGTACGCGCGCCATCCCGCCGAAGAGCCCCGACTCGATGCCAAGCAGTGGATCGTCCACCAGCGAGTCCGTGTGCCGGACCAACTGCTCCCAGTCCTTGACCAGATACGCCCGGCACGCGTGCAGGAACCGCACCTGGTTGTCCGTGTCCACGGGCGGCAGGCCCGCCAACGCCCGGTCCAGCTCCGGCACATGGCGGCCGTCCAGCCAGTGCGAGGCGTGCGCGAGGAGCAGGTCGCGCGGGCTCTCCAGCACCGGCTGCACCCACCAGCCCAGCCAGTACCAGGAGTTGAGCGTCCGCCGGTGCCGGGCGCGCTGCTCGCCGAACCGCTCCCGGTGGCGGTACATCCGTAACAGCGCCGTCGTCGTGTCGATGCGCAGGGCGTGCAGGCCGAGCCAGCCGTCCGCCATGCCGGGATCGAGCCGTACCGCCGCCCGGAATTCCTCCTCCGCCTGCGGGTACGCCCCCATCGTGTAGGCGTCCACGCCGCGCAGCCAGGCGAGGTCGGCCGGGGCGTGCGTGCCCTGCGTGCCGAAGTCCATCACGTCCCCCACAGACCGTGCCCCCCGTGATGTGCGCCGGGCCTGTGCCAGTGACCCTTTGTCGTTGGCATATGCCCGAACCGCTGTGTCCCGGACGGGAATTGACCGCACCGAAGGGCATCGTACCTGGGCAGGGGGCACCTGAATAAGGGTGGCGCGAGGGGTGCGGTGATGGTGACCCTGGGTGAGCGAAGTGGCTCCGAAGGCACCCGTGTTGGGGGAGTGAGGGCAGAACGAAGCCCCCGATCACGGGGGAACAACCGGGGGCTTCGTGTCTGCGGGCGACTCCGGAAAGCCGCACATTGAGAACGTAAGACCTGTACGCCCCCCGGGTCAAGCGGAGTTGGGGCACTCGCGGGGGCGGTTTTCCGGCCGTTCCGCAAGGCCCGGACGGGTGGTCACGGGGAGTGACGGATCGGTTCGCTCACGCGGTCGCGGGGGTCCCCTCACGCCACTCGTACCCCTCGCGCACCTGACGTATCAGGGCGTCGGCGAACGGACGGGACGGGTCCGCCGAGAAATGGCGCGTCTCGGCCCGCGTCCAGCCGTCCCAGAAGGCGGACTGCGCCGTTCCGTCCCGTTCGCGACCGCGCGCCCAGGACCGCTCGGCGTCCAGATCCATCCAGAGGAGGTGCGCCAACAGCGGTCTGAGCTCCCTGCGCCCCGCGCCGACGCCCTCCATGACGACGACGGGCGCGGGCGGCAGCTCGTACCGTTCGGGTCCGAAGCGCCGGTGCGTCCAGTCGTACGGCGCGTACCGCGCGCGCTCACCCCGCGCGAGGGGCTCCAGGACCTGTGCGCGCAGCCGGTCCGTCCAGGCGAACAGGGCGTCGTGGCTGGCCAGATCGTCGAGATGCAGGACGGGAGCACCGCCGAGCGCGTCGGCCAGACGTCCGGCGAAGGTGCTCTTGCCGGAGCCCGCGTGCCCGTCGACGGCGATCAGCCGGACCGGGCCGAGGGACGGGGGGAGGGCGCTCAGCCGGGCGGCGAGCGGGGCGATGCTGTTCACCCTGGCCACCCTACGAGTGCCGTGCTCCGCGCGCCGCCGCAGGTCAGGGGGTGGGCGGTCGCAGTATGGGGCGCGGCCCGGGTGCAGCAGGGTCTGGCGGGGCGGCCATGTCGTCCCGTGCGGACCGTGCGCGTCCCTGCCTGGAGCCACGTTCCGGAGCCCTCGCCGGAGCGGTGCACACGCCCGTACCCGTCCGTCCGACCGGGAGGTTACGCCCATGACCACACCCCCACCGCGCCCCGAACCCGCCGCCCGCCCCGAGCCCTCCGCCCGGCCGGGCCCCGGCAGCGCCTCGCGCCGGGCCGTGCTCGCCGCCGTCCTCGCGACCGCCGCCGTCCCCGCGCTCCCGGCCGCAGCCGCCGTCCCGCCCCCGGGCACCATGAACACCGTGGACAACCGCTTCTGGACCAGCGGCGACGACTGGCGTTCCGGCACCGGCCCCGGCACCCGCGTCGTGGAAGGCCGCCGCCCCGGGCTGACGATCGGCACACCGGACGGTGTGACGACCTACCTCGACCCGCACACCGGGCGCACCGGCACCTACGAGTACGCCGTGTGGACCTCGCCGTTCCACCGCAGCCGCACCCCCGCCACCGAGATCGTCCCCTCCTGGAACGCGGAGACGCCGCCCGGCACCTGGCTCGCCGTCGAACTGTGCGGCGCGTACGAGGACGGCTCCCGCACGCCCTGGTACGTCATGGGGCGCTGGGCGTCGGGCGAGAGCGAGATCCGGCGCACCTCCGTGGACGGCCAGGGCGACGGACGCAGCAGCGTCTCGACGGACACCGTCGGGGCCACCGACCCGGCCTCCGCGAAGAACCGCCTCAGCGGGTACCAGCTGCGGGTGATCCTGTACCGGCTGCCGGGCAGCGGTGCCGCCCCCATCCTGTGGCGCGTCGGGGCGATGTCCTCCGCCGTGCCGGACCGCTTCACCGTCCCCGCGTCGGCGCCCCGGCGCGCGGGCGAGCTGAAGGTGCCGCGCCACTCCCAGGAGATCCACCTCGGCCAGTACCCGGAGTACGACAACGGGGGAGAGGCCTGGTGCAGCCCCACCTCCTCGACGATGGTCCTGGAGCACTGGGGGCGCGGCCCGAGCGCCGCGGACCTGGCCTGGGTGAACCCCGCGTACGCCGACCCCCAGGTGTGCCACGCGGCCCGGTACACCTACGACCACCAGTACGACGGCTGCGGGAACTGGCCCTTCAACGCCGCCTACGCCGCCGGCTACCGGGACATGAACGCCGTGATCACCCGGTTGGGATCGTTGAACGATCTGGAGAACCTGATCCGGGCGGGCATCCCCGCCATGACGTCACAGTCCTTCCTCAAGGGGGAACTCACCGGCGCCGGCTACGGCACCTCCGGCCACCTGATGACCGTCGTCGGTTTCACCGGCACCGGTGACGTGATCGTCCACGACCCGGCGGCCCCCACCAACGACGCCGTGCGCCGCGTCTACAAGAGGCGCGAGTTCGAGAACGTCTGGCTGCGCACCAAGCGCCGGGGCACCGACGGCAAGGTGGCGTCCGCCACAGGGGGCGTCTGCTACCTGTACTGGCCGCTGGAGGCGACCTCCGCCCAGCACAGGGCACTTGAGGCGATCGGCGTGCGCTGACACGGTATTCCGGCCCCGGGGCGGTGACCTATGTCATCTGTTCCGGGGCCGGTCCCGCTGGCACTGTGGACGGGCGCGGGCATCCCGCGACCCTCCACCGCCTCCCGTACTGCGAGTTCCTGATGACTGCCGCCTCCGCCGCCCTGTTCTCCCGCCTCCAGACCCGTACCGGCGGCCCCGACGACCAGGACGGGCCCAAGCTCCTGGAGCACGTGCTCGGCTGGACGCTGGTCGTCGTCGTGGCGATGTTCGTCACGGGCGCGGGTCTGCTGTGACGCCGTAGTCCGGTGCCGGAGGCCCGTGCGGTACGTTCTCGCCCGCCCGCCAGTGCTGGTCCGGGACGCCCACCAGCCCGTACAGGAAACGCACCGGACTGCGGCGTGGCAGCAGCACGAGAGCTGCCCCGACGGCGAACAGGGCGAGCCCCAGCGGCCACCCCAGCAGCCGGACCAGCAGGCTCGCCACCAGCGCGCCGAAGAACGGCAGGGCGTACACGCCGGCCCCGGCGATCAGCACGGCGACGAACCGGCCGACCCTGCGGTCCGCATCCGCGCCCGGCAGCCGCCAGCCCTCGGCCAGCCAGCCGATCTCGGTGACCAGCATGGTGCCGACGACGGCGACACCGAGCACCAGCAGGGCGAGGAAGGTGCCGGAGGTCAGGAAGTCCAGCACGTTGTTGACCACGCTCTCGCGCGGCCAGTCGCGGTAGGCGCGTGTGCTGGCCGTCAGCAGGCGGCGGTAGCCGTCGCCGTCCCAGCCGTGGACCAGCGTCCCGAAGAGCAGGAAGTACCCGCCGACGCTCTGGAGGTACGCCCAGTAGCCCGCGCCCACCAGGACCAGCAGCCGGGCCGCCAGGTAGCCCAGCAGGGCGCCGACGACGAGCGAGCCCGCGTAGAACAGCACGAACCCGGCCCACAGGCCCTGGTGCCCGTCCACGACGTGCATGGTGGCCCAGGACGGGTTCTGCCACAGCAGGAACAGCCCCGTCGGGACCAGCAGCACCGCCGCGTAGAGCACCGTGAGCGCCAGGTACGGGTCGGCGGCCCGGCTGCGGGTGCGGACGCCCTCGCCGCGCACCGAGCGCTCCCACCACTGGAGCTGGCGGCCCGCGGACACCGCGAAGGTCGCCCCGATCGCGTACGCCCAGAAGGGCGCGGCCTGAAGCTGGATCACGGAACCCTCCGGGAGTGGTGGGCCGGGCGCGGGCGGCTCAGGAGGCGCCGAGCGTCAGCCCGTCGGTGACGATCAGGTCCGAGGTGACCATGGCCTGTTCGGCGCTGACGTCCGTCATGTAGACGAACGGCGGGACCACCGGGGGCACCGGCAGCCCGTCCGGGGTGAAGGTCAGGCACAGCAGCCCTTCGAGGCAGCCGCTGAACTTCGTCAGGTAGAGCGTGACGTTTCCGCTGAGGTCCAGGCTGTCGGCGCCCAGGGCGAGTTCGTCGCGGCCGTCGCGGGTCTTCAGCCGGTAGTCGGTGAGGGAGGCCGCCTTCATCCGCAGCACCATCACCTTCAGCGGCCCGTCGGCGGTCCGTACCTCCGTCACCCCGGCGATCAGGAAGCCCTGGGGTGCGAAACGGGTCGTGGTGACGGTGGGCGGCACCCGTGGCGCGAGGGCGTCGGGGGCCGCCTGGGCCCGTTGTACGGGTGCCGCGACGGACGCCAGCAGGGCGACGGGGAGGGCGACCGCAAGGGTGCGAGGGCCCCGGTGGTCGCGCACCCGGGGAGGGGTGCGGGTGCCGTCCACCGCTTCCGTGCTTTCCGTGCTTTCCGTACGGTCGTCCCGGTCGTCGTCCGCGGGCTCCACGACCGGCGACCAGCCGAAGCCCAGGGCGCTGCCCGCGATGCCGAGGAGGGTGCCCACCAGGAAGCCGCCCAGGTTGGTGGCGGCGAACGACAGCACCGACAGGATCAGCGCGTTGATGCTGACGTAGTGGCGGGTGTGCGGCAGGAACCACAGGAAGAGGCCCGCGGCGACCAGCGCGAGACCGATGCCGATGGCGGCGATGCCGCCGAGCCCGAGGCTCACCAGCACCGTCAGTGGTGACAGGGGGACCAGCAGCAGCTCGGTGCCCGCGAGCACCAGCAGCAGCCCCGCCCAGAACGGTCTGCGCCGCCGCCAGGCCCGGAAGCGGTGCCGGGACTCGGGCCAGGGGAGGCGGGAGTCGAGCCATCCGCGCCAGGGGCGTCCGTTTCTGTCACCGGTGCTGGTGCTCGCGCTGTCACCGGTGTTGGCGCTTGTGCTGTCACCGGCGCTGGTGCCAGGGCTGCGTCGGCCGGTGCCGGGGCCAGTGCCGCGTCGGCCGGGCCCGGTGCTTGCGCCCCACCGGCTCAGAAGCACTGTTTGCCGTCCAGGCTCACATCCAGCTTGAGCCCCTTCAGCCGGAAGTTGCCGCCCGTCGCCGACCAGGCGTGCGACCGCACTCCGACGACCTCGATGTTCCCCGCCTGGAGGCCGAACTTGCCGGGCTCGCCCTTCACGCCCTGCACGGCGTCCAGGGTGGAGGCGTCCCGGCCGATCTGCGCCGTGCCGAAGCGGGCGTCACCGGTCAGGTCCTCGCCGTCGATGATCAGGTTGCTGGCGGTCACCTCGCCCGCATCGCCGCCCGCCGTCAGCTTGAACACCACCGTGCCGACCGGGGTCTTGACCCGCGCCGACTGGCAGATGTCGGAGAGCCTGGCGTCCCCGATGCCCAGCAGGGCCACCGGGTGCCCCTTGCCGTCCACGGACCTGTCGGTCTGGACGTACGACGACAGGCCGCTGCTCGTCAGCTTCCCCGAGGAGACCTGAAAACTTGTGCCCGAGACGGCGAACGACGCGGCCAGTGCGCCCTGGCCCATCATCGCCGCCATCGCCCCGACCGCGAGGACCGCCGGAACGGCGACCACGGCGCTCCTGCGCCACCCCGTTCTGCCCTCCGGCAGTGGTGCTCGTTTCTTCGGCTTCCTGGCTGCTGCGCTCACTGGGTCCTCCCGTACGTCGCAGAGATTGCGCAGGGGACGTGCATGCGGTGCATCAGTGACGGAAGGCGCACAGGGCCGTGGAATACTGCGGCGGCGATCCTTCCGGACTGGGAGAGTAGGACCTAATTTGAATAAGAGTCAACAGCGCGGAACCACCGGGAAATCCCAGGCGCGCAGGGCAGAACTCATCGCAACAGGCCGGAAGTTGTTCGCCGACACGTCCTACGACGCGCTCTCCATGGACGACATCGCACGCCACGCGGGCGTCGCCAAGGGCTTGATCTACTACTACTTCACCAACAAGCGCGGCTACTACCTGGCCATCGTCGAGGAGTCCGTCGCCGAACTCGTCGCCAGGGCCGGCAGCCACCCCGAACTCCCGCGCGCGCAACGGGTCCAGCGCACCGTCGACGGCTATCTGCTCTACGCCCGCCACCACCAGGCCGCGTACCGCACCATCGTCACCGGGGGCGTCGGCTTCGACGTACAGGTGCAGTCGATCCGTGACACGGTGCGCGCACAGCTCCTGGCCACCCTCGCGGAGGGTGCGTACGGGCGCACGGACATCCCCGCGACCGCGCGGCTCGCACTGCTCGGCTGGATGACCGCCGTGGAGGGCATCACCCTCGACTGGATCGGCGACCCCCTGCTGCCCCAGGAAGAGGTGCGCGAGCTCCTCGTACGGCTGCTGCGGGCCACCCTGGAGACCATCGGCGAACTCGTGCCCCAGTGCCCGGCTCCGCCGCCGGACGACACGGTCGCGTAACACCCCGCCGCCCTGCCCGGCCTGCGGCTTTTCGACCGGTGACGGAACGGGCGCGATCGGGCATACTCAGCCGCCACAGTCCCGGACAGTCCGCTTCCGCAACCCGGAGCGGTGCTTCAGGCTGGGACGTGAGTCACCTCGGCGGCGCCGCCACACCCTGCGCGTGCGCCCGCTGCCGCGCCCGTACCGGGCCCGAGATGCAAGGAGAGCGCCGCAATGGCCGACCGCGCCCCGCAGCCGGTGGAACGACAGCTGCCCACCGAGGAGTCCCGCGACCTGCTCGCGCTCGTACGCGACATGATCCAGCGGGAAATCGCCCCCAAGGCGGCCGACGAGGAGGAGGCCGGGCGCTTCCCGCGCGAGGTCTTCGCGCTCCTTTCCGAATCCGGGCTGCTCGGTCTGCCGTACGACTCCGAGCACGGCGGCGGCGACCAGCCGTACGAGGTCTACCTCCAGGTCCTCGAGGAGCTCGCGGCGGCCCGGCTGACCGTGGGCCTCGGCGTCAGCGTGCACAGCCTCGCCTGCCACGGGCTCGCCGGGTACGGCACCAAGGAGCAGAAGGCCGCCCACCTGCCCGCCATGCTCGGCGGCGGCCTCCTGGGCGCCTACTGCCTCTCCGAGCCCGCCTCCGGCTCCGACGCCGCGTCCCTGCGCACCAAGGCCGTCCGTGACGGCGACGACTGGGTGATCACCGGCACCAAGGCGTGGATCACCCACGGCGGCGTCGCCGACTTCTACACCGTCCTCGCCCGCACCGGCGTCGAGGGCCCGCGCGGCATCACCGCCTTCCTGGTTCCCGGCGACGCTCCGGGCCTCTCGGCGGCCGCCCCCGAGAAGAAGATGGGCATGAAGGGCTCGCCCACCGCCCAGCTCCACTTCGACGGTGTACGGGTCCCGGACTCCCGCCGGATCGGCGACGAGGGCCAGGGCTTCGCCATCGCCCTCTCCGCGCTGGACTCCGGCCGCCTGGGCATCGCCGCCTGCGCGATCGGCGTCGCCCAGGCGGCCCTCGCCGAAGCCCTCTCCTACGCCACGGGCCGCGAACAGTTCGGCCGCCCGATCGCAGACTTCCAGGGCTTGCGCTTCATGCTGGCCGACATGGCGACCCAGATCGAGGCAGGCCGTGCGCTCTACCTGGCAGCCGCCCGCCTGCGCGACGCGGGCCGCCCCTTCTCCCGCGAAGCGGCGATGGCGAAGCTCTTCTGCACGGACACGGCGATGAAGGTCGCGACGGACGCCGTCCAGGTCCTCGGTGGCTACGGCTACACCGTCGACTTCCCGGTCGAGCGCTACATGCGCGAGGCGAAGGTCCTCCAGATCGTCGAGGGCACGAACCAGATCCAACGCATGGTCATCGCCCGCCACCTCGCGGGCCCCGAATCCCGCTGATCCCCTCCGGGGGGGGGCTTCGGGTGGGGGTCGTTGCGCGGGGGCGGCCGGGTGGTGGGCCGCTGTCCCCGACGGGGCTACGCCCCTCGCCCCCTGCACGGGCTGCGCCCGCGCGTCCTCAATCGCCCGACGGGCTGAATGATGCCGCCCGAAGGGCAGGCATCCAGGGGCGCGGGGAACTGCGCGCCCAGCCACCCACCCAGCCGCGCGGCTGAGCGCTTTAGGTGAAGGGGCGGGGCTGGGGCGAAACCCGCCCCGGCACCGGGTGCCGACGCCCCACCGGCCCCGCCCAGCGACCCCGCCCCCCGGAGGGTCCGCGCACCCGGTGCCGCCCCGCCCCCGCCGCAAGCCCCCGCCCCAACTCTGGCCCTCACCAAGCCACCTGACGTACCGTCAGACTCCGCCGAAGCGGGGACCGGGGCACCCCCAGGACAGGGAGAACCAGGCACCCGGCCCCCACCCCGGCGCACCGCCCACCCCGCGCCCCCGGAGGACCCCGTGCCCCAGGACCGCCCCATCCCCCTCGACGAATACCCCATCCACCAAGCCCCCCTCTCGATGAAGCACGTCGCGACCGGCGACCGCAACGCCTACGACCGCTGCATCTTCCACCTCGTCGACCACACCGGCCACGCCCTCCTCATCGTGGGCCTCGGCGTCTATCCCAACACCGGTGTCATCGACGCCTACGCCACCCTCCGCCTCGGCGACACCCTGCACGCCGTCCGCGCCTCCGACGCCCTCGGCGACGACCGGATGAACATGTCCGTCGGACCCCTGCGCATCACCGTCGACGAGCCCCTGCACCGCTTCACCCTCACCTGCGACGCCGACCCCGCCGACCCGGACTCCCTCTCGTACGAGATCAGTTGGACGGCGGAGTTCCCCGCCGTGTGGGAGCCGCACCACGTCCAGTACCGCGGCGACCGCCTCATGCTCGAAGGCCGCCGCTTCGTCCAGGCCGGAGGCTGCTCCGGCGAGATCCGCATCGGCGGCGAGCGGATCCGCCTCGACCCCGCCCACTGGACCGGCACCCGCGACCGCAGCTGGGGCGTGCGGCCCATCCCGGGGGAGGAGGGCGGGCGCGCCGCCGAGGAGCACCGGCCGGAGGGCTTCCACTGGCTCTGGATACCGGCCCGCTTCGACGACCGCTTCGTCATGATCGTCGCCCAGGAGGACGCCGACGGGCACCGCACCCTCAACGAGGCGCTCCTCGTCGACAAGGAGGGGCGCCACACCCAACTCGGCTGGCCCCACACCGACATCACCTACCGCCCCGGCACCCGCCACCCCGAACGCGCCGTCGTCCACCTCACCGACCCCGCCCGCAAGCCCCTCGAACTGGGCGTCGAGATCCTCGCCTCCTCCCCGCTCGCCGTCGGCGCCGGATACCCGCCGGCCGACGACTGGCAGCACGGCACCTGGCAGGGGCGCGGCTGGACCGACCGGCGCGCCTACGACCTCTCCGACCCCGCCGCCCACCCCATGGCCGCGTACGGCGTGATCGACCACGCCGCCCGGTTCACCCTCGACGGGCGCACCGGCCACGGCATCTTCGAGCACGGCACCTTCGGCCGCCACGACCCCAGCGGCTTCACCGGCTACGCGTCCACCGCACCCTGAGCAGCCACTCACCCCGCGAGCAGAGGAGTACGGAGACATGGCCACCGCACCCCGACCCCGCACCACCACCCGCGACCCCGAGGAACTCGGCCGGCGGCTCACCGCCTGGCTGGCCCCCCGCCTCCCGGGAGCACGTGTCACCGACGTCCGCGTGCCCGGCTCCAACGGCATGTCCAGCGAGACCCTGCTCTTCGACCTCGACCACCCCGAGGCCCCCGTCACCGCCTGCGCCCTGCGACTGGCCGCCGACCCGGCCGCGTACACCGTCTTCCCCGTGTACGACATGGCCCGCCAGCACCGGGTCATGAGCCTGGTGGGCGCCCACACCGACCTGCCCGTCCCGCACGTCCTGTGGCTGGAGGAGGACCCCGCCCCTCTCGGCGCGCCCTTCTTCGTGATGGCGCGCGCCGAGGGCCGCGTGCCGCCGGACGTCATGCCGTACACGTACGAAGGCAACTGGCTGCACGCGGCGAGCGACGAGGAGCGCGCCGCACTGGAGGCCGCGAGCATCGGCGTCGTCGCACGGTTGCACCAGCAATTCCCCGCCAAGGAGGCAGAGTTCCTGCTGCCCGATGTCGAAGGGAGCCCGCTGCGACGTCATGTGACGGCCCAGCAGGTCTATTACGAGTGGGTCGTCGACGGACTGCCGCGCTCACCGCTCATCGAGGAGGCCTTCCGGTGGCTGGAGGACCACTGGCCCGAGGAGGAGGGCGAGCCGGTGCTGTGCTGGGGGGACGCGCGGATCGGCAACATCATCTACGACGGCTTCGAGCCCGCCGCCGTCCTCGACTGGGAGATGGCCGCCTGCGGGCCCCGCGAACTCGACCTGGGATGGGCGGTCTACCTGCACCGCTTCTTCCAGGACCTGACCGTCTCCTTCGGCCAGGCCGGGCTGCCCGACTTCCTGCGGCGCGAGGCGATCGAGGAGCGGTACGCGCGCCTGACCGGACACACTCCGCAGCACATGGAGTTCCACACCCTGTACGCCGCCCTGCGGCACGCCGTGGTGATGCTGCGGATCGCCTACCGGCAGGTGCACTTCGGCGAGGTCCGGGTCCCCGAGGACCCGGACGCGCTCATCATGCACCGGGCGTCGCTGGACGCCATGGTGCGCGGAACGTACTGGAGGGAGGCGGGGTACGCGCAGTAGCTAGGCGGCGCGCTGGCGCGGCACCTTCAGCGGGCGCGACCCCGGGCCGCCCACGTGACTGAAGGGCTGGGTGCGCCAGTCGAGGCCCTGGGGGAGGGTGAGCAGCAGCGCGGTGTCCTGCTCCAGCACCTCCAGGGTCTCGTCCGCCGGCTTCGCGTCGGCGGCGGGACGGCCCGTACCGGAGCAGGCGGTCAGACCGAAGGGGTTCCACGGGGTGGGGCACTTGGCGTGCTCCGGCAGGACGTCCTCGTCGGCGAGCAGCGCGATGGGCTGCGCGCAGTCGGGGCACAGGACCCGGTACATCTCGAAGGTGTCGTACGCGTCGGAGCCGGAGTCCTCGGAATCGTCGAGGGCCAACGCCGTGACGTCGGCGGGTTCCGGTTCGGTACGTCCGGTGCGCTTCAGGCTCTGCATGGAGACACTCCCCCTAGAGGTGGGCCACAAGGCGCTGCGGGCCTCGACCACACCAAGCACTTCCCTGCGCGCCTGCGCGATAACCCCACAAAGAAGAAGGACACGGGGCGCGGGGTGTGGCCTTCGTCACATGCCTGTCGCAGGTGCCGCGTGTGCGCCCCCTACGAGCCCCTCGCGCGCCCCCGTCGTTCCACCAGGCAAGACGCACGCCGCTCAGGTGCCACAAGGGCCCCGCGCCCTGTAGGTTCTCCGTCCATGGAGGAGTTGGATCGTCAGATCGTGGACCTGCTCGTCAAGGACGGGCGGATGAGCTACACCGACCTGGGCAAGGCCACCGGCCTGTCCACCTCGGCGGTGCATCAGCGCGTCCGCAGGCTGGAGCAGCGCGGAGTGATCCGCGGATACGCCGCGGTCGTGGACCCCGAGGCGGTCGGGCTGCCGCTCACCGCGTTCATCTCGGTGGCGCCCTTCGACCCCAGCGCCCCCGACGACATCGCCGAACGGCTCGCGGGCGTCGACGAGATCGAGGCCTGCCACAGCGTCGCGGGCGACGAGAACTACATCCTCAAGGTGCGCGTCGCCACCCCGCTGGAGCTGGAGCACCTGCTCACCCGCATCCGCACCCTGGCCGGCGTCTCCACCCGCACCACCGTCGTCCTCTCCACCCCGTACGAGGCGCGCCCGCCGCGCATCTGAACCCACCCGTGTCACGGGCGGCGCGGGCGCTGCGCGAGACTGGTCCCCATGACCGAGCGCACCGCCCCCTCTTCCCCGGCCGACCCCGCCGCCCCCTCCGACCGCACCGTGCTGCTGCGCGGAGGCGAGGTCCACAGCCCCGCCGACCCCTTCGCCACCGCCATGGTCGTCGAGCGCGGACACGTCGCCTGGGTGGGCTCCGAGGGGGCCGCCGACGCCTTCGCGACCGGCGTCGACGAGGTGCTCGACCTCGAAGGCGCGCTCGTCACCCCGGCGTTCACGGACGCACACGTGCACACGACGTCCACGGGCCTGGCCCTCACCGGCCTGGACCTGTCCGCCGCCCGCACCCTCGACGAGGCGCTGGCTCTCGTACGCTCCCACGCCGCCGGACGCCCGGCCGGCGAGGTCCTCCTCGGCGGCGGCTGGGACGCCTCCCGGTGGCCCGAGCAGCGCCACCCCTCGCGCGCCGAACTCGACGCCGCAGCCGGCGGACGCCCCCTCTACCTGCCCCGCATCGACGTCCACTCGGCCGTCGTCTCCACCGCCCTGCTCGACCTCGTGCCCGGCATCACCGGCCTGACCGGCTACCACCCCGACGAGCCGCTCACCGCCGCCGCCCACCACGCGGTACGGGCCGCCGCCCACGGCGCGATCAGCCCCGCCCAGCGCGTCGACGCCCAGCGCGCCGCCCTCGCGCACGCCGCCTCGCTCGGCATCGGCACCGTCCACGAGTGCGCCGGCCCCGAGATCTCCGACGAGGAGGACCTCGTCGGCCTGCTGAGGCTCGCCGCCGACACCCCGGGCCCGCGCGTCTTCGGCTACTGGGCCGAACAGGTCGGGAACGCGAAGGACGCCCAGCGGATCCGGGAGCTGGGCGCCATCGGCGCCGCCGGGGACCTCTTCGTCGACGGCTCCCTCGGCTCCCACACCGCCTGCCTGCACCAGCCCTACGCCGACGCCCCGCACACCGGCACCGCCCACCTCGACGCCGCGGCCGTCGCCGCCCATGTCGCCGCCTGCACCGAGCAGGGCCTCCAGGCGGGGTTCCACGCCATCGGGGACGCCGCGATCAGCGCCGTCGTCGACGGGGTGCGCGCCGCCGCCGAGAAGGTCGGCCTCGCCCGGGTGCGGGCCGCCCGCCACCGGGTCGAGCACGCCGAGATGATGACCCCCGAGACCATCGCCGCCTTCGCGGAGCTCGGCCTCACCGCCTCCGTCCAGCCCGTCTTCGACGCGCTCTGGGGCGGCGACGAGGGCATGTACGCCCAGCGCCTGGGCGTCGAGCGGGCCCGCACCCTCAACCCGTACGCAGCCCTGCTCAAGGCCGGTGTGCCGCTCGCCTTCGGCTCCGACAGCCCGGTCACCCCGCTCGACCCCTGGGGCACCGTCCGCGCCGCGGCCTTCCACCGCACGCTCGACCACCGGGTCTCCGTCCGAGCCGGGTTCACCGCCCACACCCGCGGCGGCTGGCGGGCCGTCGGCCGCGACGACGCGGGCGTCCTGGTCCCCGGCGCACCCGCCGACTACGCGATCTGGCGCACCGGTGACCTGGTCGTGCAGGCCCCCGACGACCGGGTCGCCCGCTGGTCCACCGATCCCCGCTCCGGCACGCCCGGCCTGCCCGACCTGGCACCCGGCGTCCCGCTGCCGGTCTGCCTGCGCACGGTCGTTTCCGGCGAGACCGTGTACGTACGGCCGAACGCATGACGTGAGACGGGCGCGTACCGCCGATCGGTGCGGCCGGGGCCGCCCGGGGGTTCTTCGCCCCGTCGCCACTGACCAGCGGATTTGAAGAATCGCCGCAGGTCGCACAGGTGTTGACAGGGAGCGGCCACCGGCGGGTAGGTTCGGCCGGGTCCACCACGAAACGTCCGGCCGGAAAACCTCCACGCAGTCGTCGAACGCCGCTGGGTCATGGACGGGTCGCCGCACCGGCGCCCCGCCCGGGAACCAGGTTCAGCGCCCGCGCCTCGGGGGCGAGGGAAGGTTTTTTCCGGTCGACGGTGCGACCCGGGTAGGGCCCCGGCGTTCAGTAGACAACGGCGAGGATGTCCGCAGCCGGCGGCCACCTGGTCGGCCCGAAGGACGCCGGGCCCCCATCCGCAGAATCCGCCCGGCTCCCACCGGCCGGACCCTCGGCCTCTTCCCCGTACCCGCTCGCTATGGTGGGTCCTTCCGAGTACGGACATTAAAGGGGAAGCAGTGAACGACGGCGGTCAGAAGCGTTACGGCCCGCTCGGCAGTGCTTTGGTGATCATCCCGACCTACAACGAGGCCGAGAACATCAAGCCGATCGTCGCGCGGGTCCGGGAAGCGGTTCCCGAGGCGCACGTCCTGGTCGCCGACGACAACAGCCCCGACGGCACCGGAAAGCTCGCCGACGAGCTCGCCGCCGCCGACGACCACGTCCACGTCCTGCACCGCAAGGGCAAGGAGGGCCTCGGCGCCGCCTACATGGCCGGCTTCCGCTGGGGCATCGACAACGGCTACGGCGTCCTGGTCGAGATGGACGCCGACGGCTCCCACCAGCCCGAGGAACTGCCCCGCCTGCTCACCGCGCTCAAGGGTGCCGACCTGGTGCTCGGCTCGCGCTGGGTGCCCGGCGGGCGGATCGTGAACTGGCCCAAGTCCCGCGAGTTCATCTCCCGGGGCGGCAGCCTCTACTCCCGGATGCTGCTGGGCGTACCGATCCGGGACGTCACCGGAGGCTTCCGTGCGTTCCGCGCCGAGACCCTCGAAGGCCTCGGCCTCGACGAGGTCGCCTCGCAGGGCTACTGCTTCCAGGTCGACCTGGCGCGCCGCGCCGTCGAGTCCGGCTTCCACGTGGTCGAGGTGCCGATCACGTTCGTGGAGCGGGAGATCGGCGAGTCGAAGATGAGCAACGACATCCTCATCGAGGCACTGTGGCGGGTCACCGCCTGGGGCGTCGGCACGCGCGCCAACAAGCTGCTCGGCCGCAAGCCCCTGTAAGGGCCTGTCACCCGGCCCGGCGGCCCGGGGCACTCACGCGCTCTTTACGCCGTTCAGGCGGCCTGCCAGGCACACTGGAGGCATGACCACCGGCACTCCGCCCCCGACCATGACTCCGACCCCTCGCAAGCGCTCGCGCGCCCGCACCTTCGTGCCTCTCGGCATCGCCGCCTGGCTGGTGCTGGAGATCTGGCTGCTGACCCTCGTGGCCGGCTGGGCGGGCGGGCTCACCGTCTTCCTGCTGCTGGTCGGGGCGGTCGTGCTCGGCGGTGCCGTGATCAAGCGGGCCGGCCGCCGCGCCTTCAAGAACCTCAGCGAGACGATCCAGCGCCAGCAGCAGTCCGGCGGCGCCTACGACCCGGCCGCCGACGAGCAGGGCAAGAAGGGCTCCGGCAACGGCTTCGTCATGCTGGGCGGGCTGCTCCTGATCCTCCCCGGCCTGATCTCCGACGTGCTGGGCCTGCTGGTCCTGGTGCCGCCGGTGCGCAAGGCGCTGGGCCGGTACGCGGAGAAGTCCCTCCAGAAGCGCATGGACGCCGTGCAGCAGCCCGGCAGCTTGGGCGACATGTTCCAGCAGGCCCGGATGCACCGCCCCGACGGCAAGGTCGTCCAGGGCGAGGTCGTCCGCGACGATGCGACGCAGCCCTACCCGCCGCGTCGCGAGGACGGGCCGCGCACGCCGCTGACGCCCTGATCCTCGTCCGTACGGGAGGTCCGGCTCCGTACGAGGATCAGGACCTCCCGTACGGACGACAAAAGCCGAGGGGCTCCGGCGCACACAGTGTGCGCCGGAGCCCCTCGGCTCTTGCGGGGTACTTCTCCCGTGCCCTTCGCCCGTTGCCGGACGTCAGGCGGACTTGCGGCTGTCCCGCGGATGCACCGCGATGTTCATGGCGCCGGAACGCAGTACCGCGAGCCTTTCGGCCAGGACCTCTTCGAGTTCCTCGCGGGTGCGTCGCTCCATGAGCATGTCCCAGTGCGTGCGCGCGGGCTTGCCCTTCTTCTCCTCCGGCCCATCGCCGTCCACCAGGAGTGCCTGGGTCCCGCAGACCTTGCACTCCCACTCCGGCGGAATTTCCGCTTCCACGGAGAAGGGCATCTCAAAGCGATGACCCTTCTCACATGCGTACTCCACCGCCTGGCGCGGGGCCAGATCGATGCCGCGGTCCGTCTCGTAGCTGGTCACCACGAGCCGCGTACCGCGGAGAGCTCGCTCACTCATGAATCGTGCCTCCCGGGCTTGTCGCCCACAGGACAGGTATTTGTCGCTGTCGTCGTCATCCGGTCAACGTCCGGTCGGCGGTAAAGATTCCCGTTGCGGGTCAGTGCGTCGCCCGTCGTGCCGCCCCTTGTTGTACCCACCAGTGACCGCTTTGTCACATCTGACAGCAGATGTCACCCAGTCTTTTTCCTGCGAAGGTTCGCAGTAACGGTCCGCCTGGCAGGCCAAAGGCGTACACTACCGGCCTTTTACTTCAAGGTCTAAATTCTTTCCGGAACCGGGTTCCCCGCCGCCGCGACGGCCTGTCTCACGGGTACCCGCGCGAGCAGAACAAATCCCACCGCGAAGAACACCACCAGGGACACGATCGCGTCCCGGTAGCTGCCCGTGAGCTGGAAGGCGAGCCCGAACACCAGGGGCCCCAGCCAGCTCATGCCCCGGTCGCTCATCTCGTACGCGGCGAAGTACTCGGCCTCCTTGCCGCGCGGCACCAGGTGCGAGAACAGCGACCGCGACAGGGCCTGGCTGCCGCCCAGCACCAGCCCGATGGCGCTCGCCAGGACGAAGAACCAGACGGGCTCCCCGGCCGGCAGGAAATAGCCCACGCCGATCGTCGCCGTCCACGCGACGAGTGAACCGAGAATGGTCCGCTTGGCTCCGTACGTCTGGGCCAGACGCCCCATCCCCAGCGCGCCGAAGACCGCCAGGATCTGCACCAGCATGATGGAGGTGATCAGCGTCGTCTGGGTGAGCTTCAGCTCCTCGGAGCCGTAGACCGACGCCTGGGAGATCACCGTCTGCACGCCGTCGTTGTAGATCAGATAGGCCAGCAGGAACGACAGCGTCAGCGGATGGCGGCGCATGTCCTTGAGCGTGGCGAGCAACTGGCGCCAGCCCTGCCCCATGCTGAGCCGGGTGCCGTCGGTGGCCACCTTGCGGTCCCGCAGCCGCCGCAGCGGCACGAGTGCGAACGCACCCCACCAGACACCCGCGGAGGCGAGACAGATCCGTACCGCCGTCGCCTCGTCCACACCGAAACTGTCGTGACCGGTGTACAGCACCAGATTCAGTACGAGCACCAGTGCGCCGGAGGTGTACCCGAAGGCCCATCCGCGCGAGGAGACCCGGTCCCGCTCGTGCGGCTCGGCGATCTGCGGCAGATAGGCGTTGTAGAGCGACATCGAGACCGACAGCGCGGCGTTCGCGACGATCAGCAGCACCGCGCCCAGCGCGTAGCGGTCGCCCTCCAGGAAGAACATGCCCGCCGTCGCGCCGGCCCCGATGTACGCGGAGACGGCCAGCAGCGGCTTCTTGCGGCCCGTACGGTCGGCGAACGCGCCCACGAAGGGCATCACCACGACCGCCAGGATGACCGACGCCGACACCGCGTACGCGAACAGGGAGCCCGCGCGCACCGGTATGCCCAGCGGATGGACGAAGCCCTCGGCGTCGGCGGCGGCCTTGGCGACCGTCGTCAGGTACGGGCCGAGGAAGACGGAGACGACACTGGTCGAGTAGACGGAGACGGCGAAGTCGTAGAAGTACCAGCCCCGTTGTTCGCGCTTGCGTTCCGCGTCCGGACCGGCGGGCCGATCCGTTGGTTCCGTTCCCACGCCCATGCCCCGTTTTCCCCGCTCCAGCCCCGTGCCGACGCGCGGGCGGGCGGAAGGGGGCGGGTCAGGCCCAGGCCCCCCGCTCGGTCAGCACCGACCGCAGCGCAGCGATCCGGTCCGTCATGATGCCATCCACGCCGAGATCCACAAGGGCTTCCATCCGGGCGGGATCGTTGACGGTCCAGACGTGCACCTGGAGGCCCAGGGCGTGCGCGGTCGTCACGAAGCGCCGGTCGACCACCCGCAGCCCGTTCTGCGTCTCCGGCACCTGTGCGCACACCGCGCCGCGCCGCAGCGGCACGGGGACACCCAGCGAGCGCAGCCGCAGCGCGAGGACGCCCCGCACGCCGTACGACGTCGCCAGGACCGGGCCCATGAGCCGCTGCGCCCGGGCGACCCGTTCCTCGCTGAAGGAGCTGACGCAGATCCGGTCCCAGGCACGGGTGCGGCGCATCAGGTTGAGAAGAGGCAGCAGGGCGGGCTCGGCCTTGACGTCGACGTTCCAGCGGGCGTCCGGGAACTCCTCCAGCAGCTCCTCGAACAGGGGCAGCGGCTCGGTGCCCCCCACCCGCGCCTCGCGCACCTGGCTCCACGGCAGCTCCGCGATCCTGCCCCGGGCGTCGGTGACGCGGTCCAGGGTCGGGTCGTGGAAGGCGACCAGCTTGCCGTCGGCGGTCGCGTGGACGTCCGTCTCGAAGTACCGGTACCCCTCGTTGGCGGCCCGGCGGAAGGCCGTCGTGGTGTTCTCCAGGCCGTCGGCGGCACCGCCGCGGTGCGCGAAGGGGATCACCGGTCCCGGATGGTCGAGGTAGCTGTGCCGGATTGCGTCGTTCACCCGGGCAGTATCGCCCGGGGCTGCCGGGGGTCGGCGACCGGCCCGGGCTCGGGCACGGCGGCCGTCTCCTCAGGCTTCGTCTCCGGCTTCTCCGGTACGGCGAACAGGCGCAGGAAGTACTGCGAGAGGGGGCCGATCGACAGGGCGTAGGCGACGGTGCCCGCCCCCAGGGTGCCGCCGAGCAGGAACCCGGTCGCCACGACGGCGATCTCGATGCAGGTCCGCACCAGCCGGATGGAGCGCCCGGTCACCTTGTGCATGCCGGTCATCAGACCGTCTCGGGGGCCGGGGCCGAAGCGGGCCGCAATGTACAGGCCGCCGGCGAGGCCGTTGAGGACGATTCCGCCGATCATCAGGGGGATCCGGGCGCCCAGGGAGTGCACCTCGGGCATCAGGGCGAGGGTGCCGTCCATGGCGAGCCCGATCACCACCACGTTGGAGACGGTGCCGAGACCGGGACGCTGTCGCATCGGGATCCACAGCAGCAGGACGAGCGCCCCGACGATGATCGACACGACGCCGATGGCGAGCCCGGTGCGCTCGGCGAGGCCCTGGTGCAGCACGCCCCAGGGCTCCAGTCCGAGGTTCGCGCGCACCAGCACCGCCGAGCTCACCCCATACAGCGCCAGGCCGACGTACAGCTGTGTCAGCCGTCGGAAGAGATGGGTGGACGACCGCGGTGAACCGGGCATGGATGCGCCCCCTGTGTAGTGGTGGTGGACCGATGCATGACACTCTGTGGCCCGTAAGGACAAGCCATCCATGGCCAATCCGGGGAAGGTGGACTGATTTCATGGCGCAGTGGACTTCGGCGGTGGGAGCGGCTCAGCTCGCCCGCCAGCTCAACTCCCAGTCCCGCCCCTCCGGCCCAGGCGTCCGCAAGCCGCCCGCCTACCGGGCGCTCGCCGACGGGGTGCGGCTGCTGGTCCTGGAGGGCCGGGTCCCGGTCGCCGCCCGCCTGCCCGCCGAGCGGGAACTCGCGGTGGCGCTCGCGGTGAGCCGTACGACCGTCGCAGCCGCCTACGAGGCGCTGCGCGCCGAGGGCTTCCTGGAGTCCCGCAGGGGCGCCGGCAGCTGGACGGCGGTCCCGGCGGGCAACCCGCTGCCCGCGCGCGGCCTGGAACCCCTGCCGCCCGAGTCGCTCGGCTCCGTCATCGACCTCGGCACGGCCGCCCTGCCCGCACCCGAGCCCTGGCTCACCCGGGCCGTGCAGGGTGCGCTGGAAGAGCTTCCGCCGTACGCCCACACGCACGGCGACTACCCGGCCGGGCTGCCCGCGCTGCGGCAGATGCTGGCCGACCGGTACACCGCGCGCGGCATCCCCACCATGCCCGAGCAGATCATGGTCACCACCGGTGCGATGGGCGCCATGGACGCCATCTGCCATCTGTTCGCCGGACGTGGTGAGCGCATCGCCGTGGAGTCCCCCTCGTACGCGAACATCCTCCAGCTCATGCGCGAGGCGGGCGCCCGGCTGGTGCCCGTCGCCATGGCGGAAGGGCTCACCGGCTGGGACCTCCCGCGCTGGCGCCAGGTCCTGCGCGACGCCGCGCCCCGACTGGCGTACGTCGTCGCCGACTTCCACAACCCCACCGGAGCCCTCGCCGACGACGACCAGCGCCGGGCCCTGGTGGAGGCGGCCCGCTCGGCGGGCACCGTGCTGGTCGCCGACGAGACCATGACCGAGCTCCATCTCGACGACGACTACGCGATGCCGCGCCCGGTGTGCTCCTTCGACCCGGCCGGCTCCACCGTGCTCACCGTCGGCTCCGCCAGCAAGGCGTTCTGGGCCGGGATGCGCATCGGCTGGGTGCGGGCCGCGCCCGAGGTGATCCGCAGCCTGGTCGCGGCACGCGCGTACGCCGACCTCGGCACCCCGGTCCTTGAGCAGCTCGCCATCAACTGGCTGATGAACACCGGCGGCTGGGAGCAGGCCGTCTCGGTGCGCCGCACCCAGGCCAGGGAGAACCGGGACGCCCTGGTGGCCGCGGTGCGCCGGGAGCTGCCCGACTGGGAGTTCGACGTGCCGGACGGCGGGCTCACCCTGTGGGTGCGCACGGGCGGGCTCTCCGGGTCGCGGATCGCGGCGGTGGGGGAGCGGGTCGGCGTACGGGTGCCGTCGGGGCCCCGGTTCGGCGTCGACGGGGCCTTCGAGGGGTACGTGCGGCTGCCGTTCACGGTGGGCGGTCCGGTGGCGGAGGAGGCGGCCGTACGCCTGGCCGCCGCCGCGCGGCTCGTGGAGTCGGGCGCCGGCTCCGGGTCGGAGACACCGCGTACGTCCGTGGCGTAACCCTGGAGCGCAGGAGTGCCCCGCACACCTCTTGAGGTGTGCGGGGCACCGTCACAGCGGTCAGCCTTCGGCAGGCACCGGATCGACGCTTCTGACGTCCTCGACGGGCACCGAGCGCTCGGGCAGCAGTTCCAGCACCGCCTGCCGGTGCGCGTCGCTGGTGGCGTCGTCGTACGGGTCGGGGGTGACCGGCACCTGGAGGCGCATCACCTGACCCGTGCCGAGACGCGCGTAGCCGCGCCCGGGCGGGACGTCGGGGGTGGGGGTGGTGTGCGGGGGAGCGCCGAGGACGTGCTCCACCTCGTCCGGCACCGCGGGGCCGAGCACCACGCGGGCGCGCGTGTGGGCGCGTACCGACTCGCTCAGCGTGTCCAGGGTGTCGAACTGCTCGGCGACCACGACGGTGACGTTCGCCGCCCGGCCGTGCCGCAGGGGCACCTGGAGGAGCTGCTGCGGGTCCGTGCGTCCGTCGGCGGCGGTCAGGTGGGCGAAGACGCTGGGGCGGTCCAGCAGGATCCACAGCGGGCGCCGAGTGTCCTCGGGGGCGGGCCGGCCCGCCTGCCGGGCCCGGTTGGCGGAGATCAGCCGGCGCTCGGTCTCGGCGGCGGCCCACTCCAGACCGGCCAGCGCACCGGACAGACCGCACTCGACGGCCAGCACACCGGTGCGGCCGGTCAGGCACGCGTACTCGCCGGTGCCGCTGCCCTCCGCGATCAGGACGTCGCCGTCCTCCAGCGCCTGGAGCGCGATCGAGCGCAACAAAGTGGTGGTGCCGCTGCCGGGCTGGCCGACGACCAGCAGGTGCGGCTCGGTGGAACGCGGGCCCGTGCGCCAGATCACCGGGGTGGCGTCGTACGCGTCGTCGCCCCCCTGGACGGGGACGGTGCGGGGCACCGCGTCGGCGTCCGTGAAGCCGAGCACGGTCTCACCGGGGGCGGTGACGAAGCGCTGGGCGGCGATCGTCGTGGGGAGTGCGTCCAGCACCGTCATGACGAGCTGGTTGCCCTCCTCGTCCCAGTCGAAGCGGTACTCGCGGCCGCGCCCGGACTTGGCGCCGAGCAACTGCTCGATACGGGCCCGGGAGGAGGCCTCGCCGTCCGGGAAGTAGGCGGGGTAGCGGATCAGCAGCCGCGAGGGACGGTTGCCGTCGTCGAACTCGTACTCGCTGAAGGCCTTGTCCCACGCGCCGCCGTGGGCGAAGAGCGGGTCGGGGTCCTCGGGGACGGAGAAGTACGGCACCAGCGCCTCGTAGAGGGACTGGAGCCGCTCCGTCTGTGCGGGGGCGGGGCCGGTCTGCACCGGGGCGCGTTCGTGCCCCTTCCAGGCGGCCGCGGCCATCACCGTGATCAGGGCGAGCAGCGGCCCGTACGGGATGAGCGCGACCACGAGGACGACGGCGCCCGCCAGGAACAGCGCGGGTCCGCGCTTGTCCTTCGGGGTCGCCGACCACTTGGCGCGACCTGCCGCGGCGAGCTTGCGCAGGCCGCGGCTGATCGTGATGAGCGGATGGAGCACGTCCGTGGCACTGTCGGCGGCAGTGCGCGCCAGCTCGCGGCTGCGGGCCACCGAGGCACTGCTGCTGCTCAGAATGCGGGGGAGGGGACGCCGGGCCACGTCGGACTCCTGTGGTGGGAAGAGTGGGGGACGCGGGGTCAGAACTTGATCCCGCCCAAGAGGCTGGCGAGGCTCGCCCCTCCGGCCTTGATGCTCGGGGCGATGGCGGTGCCCGCGAGATAGAAGCCGAAGAGGGCGCAGACCAGTGCGTGCGACGCCTTGAGCCCGTCCTTGCGGAAGAACAGGAAGACGATGATGCCGAGCAGCACGACACCCGAAATGGACAGGATCATGAGGATTCTCCTGGTTGGTGGGGACAGTCACCATGAGTTCTTCCAGGCTCACAGAAAGTATCTATGCCGCAAATCGTGCGATCGGGTTAATTTTCGTCTTTTTCACTGGACCGGCCGAGCCTGCCGGCCTCGGAGTGATCTTTGCCGTACGGAGCCCGGGTCATGTCGCGACGGGGGCAGTACCCTGTCGATTCACTCGTACGGCTCTCACGCCGTGCGCCCAGGTCACCGCATGTGAAAGGCAGGCAGTCCGCGATGAGCGAAGCTGTGGACCCCGAGGTCGTCGAACTGGCGAGCAAGATCTTCGACCTTGCGCGGCAGGGCGGCACCGAGGCGCTCGCCGCCTACGTCGACGCGGGCGTCTCGCCGGACCTCACCAACGAGAACGGCCAGACGCTGGTGATGCTCGCCGCGTACCACGGGCACGCGGAGACGGTGCAGGCCCTCCTGGAGCGCGGCGCGGACGCGAACCGGGCCAACGACCGGGGGCAGACGCCGCTCGCCGGAGCGGTCTTCAAGGGTGAGGACGCGGTCGTGCGGGTACTCGTCGCGGGCGGGGCCGACCCGGCCGCGGGAACGCCGTCCGCGGTCGACACCGCCCGGATGTTCGACAAGAAGGACCTGCTGGGGCTGTTCGGCGCCCAGTGAGGCGCTCCTGGTGAGGGAGTCCCGGGGGGCGTCGGAAATGTGGTCGCGGCGGCGAAATCGCTGGGCCATGATGACGACGGATTCACAAACATCAGGTGCGGGCAGGATTCGCCGCATTACGGATATGTGGAACGGGCCCACTCGGGGCCACCGATCGAGAGGCAGAGGAAGATGGTCTACATCAAGCGGAAGACTGTGACGGGCGGCCGGGCATGTTGGCGCACCGCGTAGGAACGGCACGTTTCCCCGGTTGCGTCGACAGCTTGATGTGAGGCCTTTTCCCATGTTCGAACCAGTCATAGCGCCGAGCGGCACCCTGCTCGGCCTCCTGCAAAGGGGCAGGGGTGACGGCACGCTGCACGCGCTCGCCGCACCCCGCCCGGAAGCCCTCGCGGCCCTCAACCACTGTGTGCTGAGCGACCCCCGCCACGACTGGCAGGTCGAGAACCGCTCGCTCTACTACGCCCGTCTCTACCTGGACCTCGACGGCGGTCTGGAGGAGATCGAGCGCCATCTCTTCGACGTCGAGGACGTCCTGGACACCGAGGAGAACCGCACCGGGCTCGCGCTCGCCGTCCTGGGGCACCTCGCCTCGTACGGCAGGGACGACGCCCTGATGCTCCTTCGTACGTACGCCAGGACCGGCGCCAACTGGACCTGGGCGCTGGACGAGCTCGCCCTGCGCGACGACGACAAGGGGCTGCGCTCGCTGGCGGGACCCGTGCTGTCCCGGTTCGCGGCCACGCCCGAGGGCGACGCCGAGCTGGCCGCGGCCGTCCGGGACGCCTTCGAGCCCCGGCCCTGGCGCCTGTGGGCCGAGGATCCGCGGGAGTCCGTCGGCGGCCGGGTGCGCGCGGCGCAGGAGCAGGGCTCCTTCGACCGGTGGCAGCGCCAGATGCGACCTTCCGGGCCCCGTCCGGGGTGGAGTGTCGCGGCCGTCTTCGAGTGGGCGCAGCAGGGGCTGGAGCGCGGATCCGTGCTGCACGTGCCCGCTGCCCGGTGCCTGACCGCGGTCGCCGGACCCGAGGATCGTTCAACGATCCTCCAGGTGGCACGTGACGGTGCCGACGGTGCGCGCTGCACGGCGCTGCACTACCTCGCCGAGTCACGGGACCCGGCCGTCCTCGACCTGATCGAAGCGGCCGCCGACAGCCCGTCCCCGACCGTCGCCGAAGCAGCCGTCGCCGCCTTCGAGCGGATGTGCGGCCCCGAAGCGGTGGACCGGGCGCGTGGCTGGGTGCACCGGCCGGACGCCCTCGGAGCCTCCGCCGCCGGAGTGCTCTCCTGCCGGGGCGGGGCGCAGGACGCGCCCCTGGTCCTGGGCGCACTGCGCGAGTCCGTCCGGTCCGACGGCCCCGACGCCCCCCTGTTGTGGACCCTGGTCGACGGCGCCGGACGGCTCGGCATCTGCGCCGCGGCCCCCGTACTGCGCCACATCTACCGGGAGACCGCCTCCTCCCACTTGCGGCAGCGCGCGGCAGGCGCCCTGGCCGCCACCGATCCGTCCTTCGCCTCCGGCTTCGCCGTCGAGTGCCTGTGGGACTGCGAGGAGACGACACGGGAAGTCGCCGCCCGGCACGCCGAGACCGGCGACGCACGCGTGGTGGAGCGGCTGCGGCGGCTGGCCGCCGACCCGGCCGAGGAGGCCGAGGTGCAGACCGCGGTGCGCAGCAGGATGGGCCCGGACACGACGGCCGTATGAGCGCAGGGGCGGTGGCCCCTCAATGAGCGCGGGGGCGGTGGTCCCGGACGGAATCCGGGACCACCGCCCGCCTTGCGCACCGGGAGTACCCCGACCACCCGGTACGGCTCGTCTCAGGCCACCCGGTTCTGCTCGTCCCGGGCGTCTGTGACGAACATCTGCCCCGGCGCGTGCGTCAGCGCGAACGGGGGCCTGGACGCCGCGACCACGGCCTGCAGCGTCACCCCGCACGTCCAGAACACCGGGATGTCCCCGGGCGCGGCCTCCACCGCGTCCCCGAAGTCGGGCCGCGACAGGTCCGCGATGCCCAGCCCGCCGGGCTCCCCGCAGTGCACCGGCCCGCCGTGCACGGCCGGCAGCAGCGCGCTCTCGGAGATCGCCGCACCCAGCAGCTCCGGCGGCACGGGGCGCATCGACACCACCATCGGCCCGTGCAGCCGCCCGGCCGGACGGCACGGCCGCCGGGTCGTGTACATCGGCACGGTCCGCCCCTGCTCGACGTGGCGCATCGGCACCCCCGCCGCGACCAGCGCCGTCTCGAAGGTGAAGCTGCACCCGATCAGGAACGACACCAAATTTTTGCGCCAGTGCCGGAGCACGTCCGTCGGCTCCTCGACCGGCACACCGTGCCGCCAGACCCGGTAGCCCGGCAGATCCGTCCGCAGGTCCGCGCCCGGCGCCAGCGGCGTCGTCCACGCACCGGCGTCGGTGACGTCCAGCACCGGGCACGGCTTCGGGTTGCGCTGGCAGAACAGCAGCACGTCGTACGCCCAGTCCGCCGGCACCGCCAGGAGGTTGGCCTGCGCGAAGCCGGGCGCCCACCCCGCCGTCGTGGCCCGCAGGCCCCTGCGGAATCGTTCCCGGGCCTCGCGCGGCGCCCGCGCCGTCCGCACGGCCGTCACGCTCACACCAGCTCCCGGCCGCGCGTCTCCGGCAGCCCGAGCAGGGCGATCACGGCCAGGCCGTAGCCCACCGCGCCGAACACCAGCGCCCCGCCCACACCCCAGCTGCCCGAGAGGAACCCGACCAGGGTGGGGAAGAACGCGCCCACGGCACGGCCCGTGTTGTACGTGAAGCCCTGGCCCGTGCCGCGCACCGCCGTCGGGTACAGCTCGCTCAGGAACGAGCCGAAGCCGCTGAAGATGGCCGACATGCAGAACCCCAGCGGGAAACCGAGCACCAGGATGAGCCCGTTCGCACCGGTGGGGATGTTCGTGTACGCCAGGATGCAGCCCGCCGAGAGCACCGCGAACAGGGCGATGTTCTTCTTCCGGCCGAGCACGTCGGTGAGATACCCGCCGCACAGGTAGCCGATGAAGGCGCCGGAGATCAGGAACGTCAGATACGCGCCCGTGCCGACCACCGTCAGACCGCGCTCCGTCTTGAGGTACGTCGGAACCCAGGTCGCCAGGGTGTAGTAGCCGCCCTGCACACCCGTCGACAGCAGCACGCCGAAGAGGGTGGTGCGCAGCAGGTCCCGGCGGAAGATGGCGGCGAAGGAGCCCTTGTCGGCGCTCTCGCGCCGCTGCGCCGCCGCCTCGGGGGCGTCCTGGACGTTGCGGCGCACGTACACCAGCAGCAGTGCCGGCAGCGCACCCGTCCAGAACAGCACCCGCCAGGCGGTGTCCTGGTCGAGGAACTGGAACACCAGCGTGGAGACGACCACCGCGAGGGCCCAGCCCGCCGCCCACGCGCTCTGCACCGCGCCCAGGGTGCGCCCGCGGTTCTTGGCGGTGGCGTACTCGGCGACCAGGATCGCCCCGACCGCCCACTCGCCGCCGAAGCCGAGCCCCTGGAGGGCCCGGAAGAGCAGCAGCGTCTCGTAGTTGGGGGCGAAACCGCACGCCACGGTGAACACCGCGTAGGTGCCCACCGTGATCATCAGGGCCCGCACCCGGCCGACGCGGTCGGCGACGATGCCCGCGATCGCGCCGCCCACCGCCGACACCACCAGGGTGACCGTGGTCAGCAGGCCCGTCTGCCCGTGGTCCAGGGCGAAGTACGCGGAGATCGCGAACATGCCCAGGGGGAGGGTGAAGAAGTCGTAGGAGTCGAGGGCGTACCCGCCGAACGCACCGCCGAAGGCCCGTCGTCCCTTCGGCCCCAGAGCGCTGAGCCAGCCGAACGGGCCACTGTCCTCGGGGAGTTCGCCCTGCTGCTTGTGTGCCTGTGTCGTACTCATCTGCGCCTCGCTCGTCAGGGGAGGGGAGAGCCGTTCAGGGACCGTGCACCTTCAGGGACCGTGCACTTTCGTCAACGTAGAGGATTGTTGAACGATCCGACAAGAGTCCTGTCCGCACATTCTTCGTTCCCACGAAGTCTTCTACGATGGGAGCACCCGCCGGAACACACCGGTGGGCAAAGGGAGTTGGGGGCACTGCCGTGACGACGGACACCGGAGTCAACAGCCTGGCGGACGACCGCCCACTGCTGGGCCGCACCAGCACCGCGGAACGCGTCGCCGACGTCCTGCGCACCCGGATCGCCGAGGGCTACTTCCCGCCGGGGGAGCGGCTCTCCGAGGACAGCATCGGCAAGGCGCTCGGGGTCTCCCGCAACACCCTCCGCGAGGCGTTCCGGCTGCTCACCCACGAGCGCCTGCTCGTCCACGAACTCAACCGGGGCGTCTTCGTCCGGGTGCTCGCCGTGCAGGACGTCGAGGACATCTACCGCACCCGCCGCCTGGTGGAGTGCGCCGTCGTACGGGGCCTGGGCGAGCCGCCCTACGCCGTCGACACCCTCGACGCGGCCGTCACCGAGGGCGAGAGGGCCGCCGCGACCGGTGACTGGAAGCGCGTATCGACCGCCAACATCCACTTCCACCGGGAACTGGTCGCCCTCGCGGGCAGCCCCCGCACCGACGAACTCATGCGCAGCGTCCTGGCCGAACTGCGCCTCGCCTTCCACGTCGTCTCCGACCCGCACGGGCTGCACCAGCCCTACCTCGTACGCAACCGCATGATCGTCGGCGCGCTCGGCCTCGGCGACAGGGCCCGCGCCGAGGAACTCCTCGCGCGCTACCTCGACGACTCGCGGGCCAATCTCGTGGAGGTGTACACCCGCCGCATCGAGAGCGGCGACTGGGTGATCTGAGCGGTCCGCACGGATCCGGAGCGGCCGGGGGGCGGGCCGGCAGCGGCCGGGGCCCGCAGGGCTCGGACAGGTGTCGGAGGCGGTCCCATCTGGGCCGTTTCGACCGTTGTCAGTGCGAGGACCTAATCTGTGGCACGTGACTTCGCCTGCCTCGACGGATACCGCCACGGAATTCGTTCCGCCCCAGCTCAGCGCGGGGCCGCGCCCCGCCCCGGGCCCGGCCGCCGACGAAGGGCTCGCGCGGCGACTGCGCGCCCTCGCGTGCACCGCGCCGCTGCACGACCTCGACGTGCGCAAGGCCAACCTGGCGGGCGAGTACACGGTCTACGCGATGGCCGAGGTGGCCCTCGCCGCGATCGACCTGATCACGCTCAACATGGACTTCGACACCGGCGCCGACCACGAGCAGATCGTCTCCCGGCTGCTGCCCCGCGTCGCCGCCCAGGCCCCCCGCCGCCCCGCGTCCGAGCACGAGCGCGTCGCCCGCTGGGTCCTGGAGAACCTCGTCAACGTAGGCAGCGTCGACCGCGGCTTCCGCGCCGTCTACGGCACCTTCTCCGCCGACGGCGTCTACACCCGCCGCGACTACGACTTCAAGCTCGTCGAAGAGGTCGCCGGATACGGCGGCGGGGTCTTCCTGCGCACCACCGACGAAGCCGTCAACGTGCTGGTCGGCGCCCTCGACACGGACGTCACCAGCGCCCAGATCGCCGCCGAGGTCAAGCTGGAGGTCCTGATCAACCGGGGCCGCCTCGCCGACGCCCAGCTCGCCGCCGAGCAGGCCCGCTACCGCACCGTGCAGTACGCCGAGACGCTCCGCCGCACCCTGGAGGCCACCCGGCGCAACGTCCGCGCGGTCGACTGGCTGAACGCCGTGCCCGACATGATCGCCGAGGCCCTCGACCACGTCGCCGACCGCTACCGGCACGAGAACGCGATCCTCACTAACATCCGCAAGGCCCGCGACGAGTCCGAGGACCCCGAGCAGAAGCGCCGCGCCGCCGAGCTGGTCGACATCGTCAAGGACTGCATCCGGCGGCACACCCAGCTCCAGTCCCGCCTGCTGGAGGCCGGGCCGCTGTTCCGCGCCGAGCAGGACCGCCAGGCCTTCGCACCGCTCTCCGCGCACTCCGGGCTCGATCTGTACGGTCAGCTGGTCGCCCCTCTGCTCCCGCTTCCCCTGGAGCGCGCCATCCGCGTCACGGACGCCTTCTTCGCCCACGGGGCGGGGCTGCGCACGCCGACCTCGGTGCGCGTGGGCGACCTCGTCGACATACTGCTCACCCCTCCCGTGGAGCGCGAGCACCTGGGTGCGGAGATGCCCGAGCCGGACCTGATCGCCACCCCGGACGACAGCCGCTTCAGCGAGGAGCAGCTCGCCGACGCGATGGTCCTGCTCGACCTCCCGCACGACGCCCCCCGCCGCCTCTCCGGCCTGCTGGACGAGGCCCGGCGCGCGGGCGGCCACGACCTGGCCTACCTGGTCGCCCTGCTCTCGGTGCACGCCGCCAGCCCGCCCGTCGGCACGGCCTACCGGCAGGGCGAGGAGCGCCTGCTCTTCGCCGTCGACGACGGCACCCAGCTCGACGACCCCGACTTCGGCGGCGCCGACCTGATCGTGGGCACGGCCCTCCTCGACACCGCCGGAATGGCCACAGGCCGCGCGGAGGCATCGTGACCACCCTGGCTTCCCGCCGCCCCCTCGCGCCCCGTAGCCCCCTTGGGCGGCGGGGCCGCCCCCCGGGGGCGAAGGGGGTACCCCCTGCTCGAGCGGAGCCGAGAGCTTGGGGGAGGGCGGGCAAGGGGGCGGCCCCCGGCGGAGCCGAACCCCCCGCCCCGGCCCACACCGGCACCGCCCCCGACGCCCCGGCACCCCGCACCCCCGAGGGCCCCCGCCCCCTCCCCGTACACCTCACCCTGACCAAGGAGCCCCACCCGTGAGCGACCCCCACGCAGAGCACACCCCCGCGTGGAGCGACCCCGTCGACACGGCGCCCCCCGCTCCCGCCCCCACCACGCTGACCCCCGCCGACGCCGCCGACGCCGCCCGCCTCGTCTCCTTCGGCCTCCAGCCCAAGCTCCTCCCGGCCCGCGACGCCGAATACGCCGACCTCCTGCGCCGCTACCGCGAGGAAGCCCCCTTCGCGCGCCTCGCCGACGCCGTCGCCACCGGCCTCGGCCTCGTCGTCCTCGAAGTGTCGACCCGCGCCGGAATGGCCGTCTCCGCCGACGAGGACTCCGTCTTCGCCGTCCGCATGGGCGACTACGCCCGCCGTGCCTCCGCCGAGTCCGCCGACCGCTTCCTGCACGGCCTTGCCCACCTCGCCGTGGCCGCCATGGCCTTCCCCCGCCCCGAGGACCTCGCCGACGACGGCTACATCGGCCGCCTCACCGTCAACGGCGTCGACGCCTTCGTCCGCCAGGCCTGCCGCCGCCTCGAAGAGCGCGCCGAGGAGGCCGGGGAGAACACCGACCCCGCCACCGACACCCCCGGCCTCGAATCCGCCTGGCGCGTCTACTCCCGCCGCAGCGCCACCGGCGCCACCAAGGACGCCCGCCGCCTCGCAGGTTCCACCACCGGCATCGTCGGCAAGGCCATGGCCTTCCTCACCGACTCCGGCTTCCTCCAGCGCACCGGCGACGACGCGGGCGGCTCCTACCGCACCACCGCCCGCTACCAGCTCCAGGTCCGCGACATGGCCGGCAACGCCGCCATGGCCGAACTCCTGGAACTCGGCGTCGTCCCCGTCACCGACGGCACCGCCACCCTCGTGCCGCCCACCGACACCGACGCCCTCGACCTGCCTGCCGACGCGGGCCTGCCCTTCCACGCGTAGTCCCCGAGACGACTGAGCAACGTAAAAGAGACTGAGCCGCCATGTACGAGTTGTCCCGGGTCCGCCTGTACTCCATCGGCCCCGCCGGAGCGCGCTACGCCGACACCGTCCTCGACCTGCGCGGAGTCGGCGCGCCCGTGCCGAACCCCGCGCCCACCCAGGCGGAGTTCTTCGAGGAGGAGCCGGTCGGCCCGCCGCGCCGCCCCGCACCGGCCGGCGTGCTCTTCCTGGAGAACGGCGGCGGCAAGTCCGTCCTGCTCAAGCTGATCTTCTCGGTGATGCTCCCCGGCCACCGCAACACCCTCGGCGGCGCCAGCTCCGGCGTGCTCCGCAAGTTCCTGCTCGCCGACGACTGCGGACACGTCGCCCTGGAGTGGCAGCACACCCTCACCGGCGAGTGCGTCGTCGTCGGCAAGGTCAGCGAGTGGCGCGGGCGGCAGGTCTCCAACGACCCGCGCAAGTTCGCCGAGGCCTGGTACTCCTTCCGCCCCGGCCCGGGCCTCAGCCTGGACAACCTCCCCGTCGCCGAGTCCACCGCCGTGCGCCGCCCCGCCGAGGGCGCGTCCGGCGCGCAGGGCCGCCGCCGCACCATGAAGGGCTTCCGCGACGCGATCACCGAGGCCGGGAAGTCGTACCCGCACCTCGACATCCACTGGGAAGAGATCCACGACCGCTGGAACGAGCACCTCACCGAGCTCGGACTCGACCCCGAACTCTTCCGCTACCAGCGCGAGATGAACGCCGACGAGGGCGAGGCCGCCGGCCTCTTCGCGGTCAAGAAGGACTCCGACTTCACCGACCTCCTGCTGCGCGCCGTCACCGACACCCGCGACACCGACGGCCTCGCCGACCTGGTGCACGGCTTCGGCAACAAGCTGGGCCGCCGCGCCGAGCTGATGGCCGAACGCGACTTCACCGCAGGCTCCGTGGACCTCCTCGGCCGCATCGTCGAGGCCGCCGACACGCGTGCGCGTGCCCGCGACATCCACAGCGGTGCCGAACGCCGCACCCGCACCCTCTCGCGCCGCCTCTCCGCCCGCGCCGCCGAAGAACGCGGTCGTACGGCAGAACTCGCACAACAAGTGGCGTCCGCCGCGCACACCGTCACGGAGGCCGAGACGGCCCGTGGTCACAGCGCCCTGATTTCCGCCGAACTGGCCTACCGGCACGCCTCGTTGTCGCTCGCCGCCGCCGAGAAGAGCGCCGCCGCCCAGCGCAAGGAGCTCGCCGACGCGCGCACCCTGCACTCCGCCTGGCAGGCCGCCGAGGCGGTGCTGCGCCACCGCGCCGCCGCCGACCGCTCCGCCCGCGTCGCCGTCGCCATCCGCGACGCCGAGCGCGACGCGGCCCCCGCGCTGGCCGCCCGCGCCACCGCTGCCGTCGATCTCGTACGAGCACTGCACAGCGCCGCCGAGGAAGGCGAGCGCGTCGCCGCCGAGCAGGAGGAACGCTCCGCCGCCCTCCAGGAGGCGGGCGAAACCGCCCACCGGGACGCCACCGTCGCCGCCACCGAGGCACAGCGCGCCCGCAGCGAGATCGGCCACCTGCGCCAGCGCCTGGCCGAGGTCGAGCAGGAGACCACCGAAGCGGTACGGGCCGGATGGCTCGACGACACCGCCCCCGACGCCGACCCGGCCCGCGCCGCCCTCGCCGCCACCGACGCCGAGAAGACCGCCGTCGCCGCCTGGGACACCGCACGCGAGGCCGCCCGTACCACCGCCGACCGGGCCCGCGAGGCCGCCGCCGAGGACACCCGCGCCGAACTCACCGCCGCCCGCGCGGCCGACGCCGCCAAGGCGGCCGCCGCCGCGTACGAGGCCGAGCACCGGGCAGCCGCCTCCATCGCCGCCGAGGAGCGCCTCGCGGAACTGCTCAGCCTGCCGACCGCACCCGCGACGCCCGGAGCCTCCGGCTTCCCGCAGCCCCGCAGCGGCGACACGGAGCGCACTTCAGACGACTCCGACGACGGACACGGATCCGGTACGTCGCCGGACGCCACCCCCGCCGACGACGCCCCCGGCACCCGTACCGCCCTCGGAACCCAGCGCACCGCCGCCGCCGACGGCACCCGGCACTCCGGCACCGCCACGGCCACCCGCACCCGGCGCACCCCCCGCCCCGCCGCGGAAGGCCCCCTCACCGTCGAGGAGCTGGACCGCAACGCCGAGGAACTCCTCGCCCTCCTGGACCGGGGCGTCACCGCCGCCGAACGCCAGCTCTTCGAGCTGCGCACCGCCGCCGCCGACGACTCCCGCATCCTCGGCGCACTCGGCGACGGCGGCCTGCTGCCGCCCAGCCCCGACGTCCTGGCCACCGTCGAGTACCTCGGCGAGCACGGCATCCCGGCCCTCCCCGGCTGGCGCTACCTCGCCCAGGCCGTCGACCCCGCCGACCACGCGGCCGTCCTCGCCGCCCGCCCGGAGCTGGTCGACGGCGTCGTCATCACCGACCCCGCCTCGCACGCCCGCGCGCGCGAAGTCCTCGCGGGCGCGGCCCTGCTGCCGCGTTCCGCCGTCGCCGTCGGCACCGCCTCCGCGCTGCTGGCGCCCGTACCCGGCACCACGTCCGGTGAGGGCGACCCGGGTGCCGTCTTCCTCGTACCGCCGAACCCGGCCATGCACGACGAGCACGCCGCCGACGAGGAGCGCCACGCGCTGCGCGAGCGGGCCGCCGCCCGCGACGAGGAGATCCGCACCCTCGCCGCCCGCCTGACCGGCGACCGCACCCTGGCCGCCCGGCTCGGCTCCTGGCGCGAGGACTGCCCGCCCGGCATGCTCGCCGAGCTGGCCGAGGCCGCCGAGAGTGCCCGCGAGGCCGCCGAAGCCGCCGAGGCCGTCCTCGCGGAGGCTCGTACGGTACGGGCCGAGGCCGACGAGGCCGCAGCCGACGCCGCCCGGGTGCGCGACGAACGGCAGGACGCCGCCCAGCGCGCCCGCCGGGTCGCCGACGCACTGGCCGGACTCGCCTACCGGCTGCGCGAACGCGCCGGCTGGCAGGCCAAGCTGCGCGAACTCGCCGACGAGGCCGCCGAGTCGGAGGCCCGCGCCGCCGCCCTCCTGGAGCGCGCCAAGGCCGCCGACGAGGACCGCCGCACTGCCCAGCGCACCGCCGACGACGCCCACCGCACCTCCCGCACCCTGCGCGCCGAACGCGCCGAGATCGCGGGCGCCCCCGAGACGCTCCCCGAGCCCGACCCCGACGCCCCGCGCGTCGCGCTGCCCGCACTGCGCGAGGCGTACCGGGCCGCGTCCCAGCTGTACGAGAAGGTCGGCGTCGGCGCCGACCTGCGCGCCGAGCAGGCGCGCGCGGAGAGCGACGAGAGCGCCGCGCTCGCCGAGCTCAACCGCCTCACCAACAAGGTCCGCAACCGGGCCGGCCAGCTCCTGGAGAGCAACGACGGCGCCGACGGCCCCTCCCGCCAGGCCGCCGCCGCCCGCGCCGAATCCCTCGTCCAGACCCTGGAGACCCGGACGTCCACCGCCAGCGAGCAACTCGGCCGCCTGCGCGGCGAGGCCGAACGCCTGGCCCCCGAGGACGGCGAGTCGCACACCGAGCTGGCCGAGGACCTCGTACCGTCCGACGCCGAGCACGCGCAGACCCTGCTGCGCACCGCCACCGCCCAACTGGCCGCCCGTACCGCCGCATTGGAAACCGCGCGTGCTGCCCACGGCGAACTGCTGCACGCGCACCGCGCCGCCGAGGACGCGGCCGGCGGCTTCGACGAGACGGCAGCCCTCCTGCGCGACCTGCTCCGCGACCACCACCAGGACGAGGAGGGCCAGGAGAACCCCGAGCCCTACCCCGGCACCCTGGAGGAGGCCCGCCACTCCGCCGCCGAGGCCCGGCGCTCCCTGCGCGGCTGCGCGGGCGACCTGTCCGCCGCCGAGGCCGCGGTGCGCGAGGCGAGCGACGTCCTCGTACGGCATGCCAACGCCACCCGGTACGAGCAGGTGCGCACCCCCGCCCGGCAGCAGATCCGGGAGCTGCCCGCAGCCTCACTGCCCGAGCACGCGGCCGCCTGGGAGGCGGCCTTCGCACCCCGACTGCGCGTCCTGACCGACGAGTTGGCGCAGCTGGAGCGCAACCGCGACAGCATCGTGGACCGGCTGCGCGGGCTCGTCGAGTCGGCGCTCGCCACCCTGCGCTCGGCGCAGCGGCTCTCGCAGCTGCCCGAGGGGCTGGGGGAGTGGTCGGGGCAGGAGTTCCTGCGGATCCGCTTCGAGGAGCCCGATCAGGCCACGCTCGTGGAGCGGCTCGGCGAGGTCGTCGACGAGGCGACCCGGGCCGCCGTGAAGAAGAACTCCGACATGCGACGCGACGGAATGTCGCTCCTGCTGCGCGGCGTCCAGGCGGCCCTGGAGCCCAAGGGCATCGCGGTGGAGATCCTCAAGCCGGACGCGGTGCTGCGCGCCGAGCGGGTGCCGGTCGGACAGATGGGCGACGTCTTCTCCGGCGGTCAGCTGCTCACCGCCGCCATCGCGCTGTACTGCACGATGGCCGCGCTGCGCAGCAACGACCGGGGCCGCGACAAGCACCGGCACGCCGGCACGCTCTTCCTCGACAATCCGATCGGGCGCGCCAACGCCACGTACCTGCTGGAACTCCAGCGAGCCGTCTCGGACGCGCTCGGCGTGCAGCTCCTGTACACGACCGGCCTGTTCGACACGACCGCCCTCGCCGAGTTCCCGCTGGTCATCCGGCTGCGCAACGACGCCGACCTCCGGGCGGGCCTGAAGTACATCAGCGTCGAGGAGCACCTGCGGCCCGGGCTGCCGCAGCAGAGCACCGAGGGCGAGACCATCCACGGCGAGATCACCGCCACCCGGATGTTCCGCCGGACGCCGACGGACGAGACGCAGGCCGAGTAGGGGTGTCACCGGGGGAGCGGCGTGACACGCCGCCCCCGCGGGTCACGCTTCCGAAAGCCGGTGCCCCCGGTGCCCCCGGTCCCGTATTCGCTCGTCCTTGCGCGCCGCGCGGCGCGCCCTGCGGCGCTCGCGGCGCAACTGCCGGGCCGTACTGCTCGGCACGGACACCACGCCCATCCGCTGGTTCCACACCTGCCGGGTGATCCACACGTCCAGCACGCCCCAGGTCGACGCCACCGTGCTCGCCACGGTGCTCATCACCATCGGGAACGCCAGCCAGGACCCCGCCAGCGTGCACAGGAACGCCACCACCGCCTGAGTCAGCGTCAGCGCCACTATGATCACCGCCCGCACCGCCGACGTACGCACCGGATCGGGCAGCCGCCACCGCACCGCGGGCTCCTCCACCCACAGGGGCCGCGGCCCCTCCCGTCCCCTGTCCGCCGGACCCGGACGCTCCTGCGTCTTCATGACCCACTCCCCACCGTTCAACTCAGGCCCGGAATACGCGCCTTCGGGAGTGACTGCCCGGCTTGTGCGGTTTCACGCAGTCGGCTCCCGCTCCGTTCGTCTCCCCGTACACAAGGACGACCATGCGGCCCGAAAGATTCCCGCACCGTGGACACGGAACGAACACATCCGGCCATCCCCAAATGCGCGGAACGAGTCGTTCCGGTGGGTGTCCTGTGCCACAGGCACGGTATTCAACTCCCGTGATTCCAGGACAAGTCATGATCACGCGGCAAGGTCGCGGCCGAAAATCGACCGGACGTGTCTTCGAGTTGCGTGTGGGGCAGTAGTAGGCTCACGCCGTTTGTTGACGCTTCGCGTTGACGAAAGGCAGGGAACGGGCCACCGCGGAGCGCCCGACGAGACGGAACACCACCCCGCCGCGCGGGGTTGAGCTGGGGGAGGCCATGCGCTTTCGCGGGAAGTCCATCCGCCGGAAGATCGTGGCGTTGCTGCTGGTGCCGCTCGTCTCCCTGACCGCCCTCTGGGGCTTCGCGACCGTCCTGACCGGACGCGAGGCCAGCGAACTCCTCGACGTCTCCTACGTGGTGGAGAAGATCGGCTCACCCGTCGAGGACGCCGTCCAGGTCCTCCAGGCCGAGCGCCGCCAGACCCTCGTCTACCTCGCCGACGAACGCGGCTCCGAGGCCCTCACCGACCTCACCGCCAAGCGCACGGCCACCGACACCGCACTGGCGAACCTGCGCCGCAGCGCCAAGGACCCCGATGTCGTCGGCGAGTTGAACCAGCAGTCGGCCGGCCGCCTGACCTCCGTCCTCGCCGCCTTCGACACCCTCCCGACGCTGCGCCGGCAGGTCCAGAACAGCACGATCACCCGCAAGGAAGCCCTGAACCGCTTCAACATGTTGGTCGATCCCTGCCACACCTTCCTCGCCAACCTGCACGTGGTGCGCGACGTCGAGATGGACAAGCAGGGCCGCGCCCTCGTCGGCGCCACCCGGGCCCGCGAACTCGTCTCCCGCGAGGACGCCCTCGTCGCCTCCGCGCTGGCCGCCGGACAGATCACGGCCGACGAGATACGCACCCTCACCGGGCTGATCGCGGGCCGCGACATCCTCTACAACACCAGCCTGGAGCAGCTCCCCGCCTTCGAGCGCGAGGCCTACGACACCCTGTGGAACGGCCCCGACACCGCCCCCCTGCGCGGCGCCGAGAAGGAACTCCTCGAACAGGGCGCCACCAAGCGGCCCACCGCCGTCAGCGCCCAGACCTGGAACGACTCCGCACCGCCCGTCCTGATCAGCCTCGCCCGCCGGGGCACCGAGGCCAGCGACAACTACCAGGACCGCGTCGAGCCCGTCGCGTTCAACGTGCTCCTCAAGGCGGGCGCGGCCGGTGTCCTCGGCTTCCTCGCCCTGGTCGTCTCCGTCGTCGTCTCCGTACGCATCGGCCGCTCCCTCGTCCGCGACCTGAACCGGCTCCGCAAGGAGGCCCACGAGGCCTCCGGCGTACGCCTGCCCGCCGTGATGCGCCGACTCGCCGCCGGCGAGACCGTCGACGTCGAGACCGAGGCGCCGCGCCTGAGTTACGAGAAGGACGAGATGGGCCAGGTCGGCCAGGCCCTCAACACCCTCCAGCGGGCCGCCGTCGAGTCCGCCGTCCGCCAGGCCGAGATGCGCCGCGGAGTCTCCGAGGTCTTCGTCAACCTCGCCCGCCGCAACCAGGTGCTCCTGCACCGCCAGTTGACGCTCCTGGACACCATGGAGCGCCGCACCGAGGACACCGACGAGCTGGCCGACCTCTTCCGCCTCGACCACCTCACCACCCGCATGCGCCGCCACGCCGAGGGCCTGGTGATCCTCTCCGGGGCCGCCCCGTCCCGCCAGTGGCGCAAGCCCGTGCAGCTGATGGACGTCGTACGGGCGGCCGTCGCCGAGGTCGAGGACTACGAGCGCATCGAGGTACGCCGCCTGCCGCGGATCGGCGTCGGCGGCCCGGCCGTCGCCGACCTCACCCACCTCATCGCCGAACTCCTGGAGAACGCCACGGTGTTCTCGCCCCCGCACACCGCCGTGCAGGTCCTCGGGGAGCGCGTCGCCAACGGCTTCACCCTGGAGATCCACGACCGGGGCCTGGGCATGGCCGCCGACCTCCTCCTCGACGCCAACCTCCGGCTCGCCGAGACCCCCGAGTTCGAACTCTCCGACACCGACCGGCTCGGCCTCTTCGTGGTCAGCCGCCTCGCCCAGCGGCAGAACGTCCGGGTCTCCCTCCAGCAGTCCCCGTACGGAGGCACCACCGCCGTCGTGTTCATCCCGGCGACCCTCCTCACCGAGGCCCCCGACACGGACGGTGCCGGCTTCAGCGTCGAACACGCCCCCGACCGGGGCCGCGCCGACGAGCCCACCGGGTCCGGCCGCCGCCAGAATCTCACCGCCGTCGGCCGCACCCCTGTGCCCCGCCCCGTCCTCGACGGCCCCGTCGAGCTGGAGGCCCCGCTCGGCACTCTGGGCCTGGAGCCCGCACCCGCCCTCGGCACCACCTCGCACGGCGGCCTCCTCGGCGACCTGGAGGACACCGAGAGCGAACGCGGCGGCATCTTCCGGGCCCGCGGCCTGGACAAGCCCCGCAAGGGCCAGGAGCGGCCGCGCGGCCGCTCCGCCGCAGACCTCCCCAAGGGCGGCCGCAAGGGCGCCCCCCGCCCCCGGATCGCCGACGCCGCCCGCGTCCAGCACCAGCAGGCCGCCGACCCCGCCCAGGACGGCACCGACACGGTCCGCCCGGACGCACCCGTGCCGCTGCCCCGCCGCAAGCCGTCCCTGGTGGCCGAGCACGGCCGCCGCATCGGCCCGCGCACCGAGCAGCCCGCCGCCCCCACGGACATCAGGCAGCCCGCCGCCCCCACGGACACCGAGGAGACGCCGGCCGCCGGCGCCCTCCCGCGCCGGGTGCGCCAGGCCAGCCTCGCCCCGCAGCTCAAGAAGGAGGGCGAGGCGTCCCGGACCGCCGAGACCCCCCGCCCGTCCGCCGACCCGGAGCCGGAGCGCGACGCCGAGGAAGTGCGCAGCAGGATGGCCTCCCTCCAGCGCGGCTGGCAGCGCGGCCGCCGCCAGAACGAGGCCGACGCCGGCCAGGACCGGGCCGTGCCGACGACGGACACCCCACCGGCCGAGCGGGCCCGGACGGCACCCGGCACACCACAAGCCGACCAGGCCGAGACGGCACCAGGAACGACAGCAGAGGGAGACGGTCGATGACCGCACCGAACGCCGCAGCACACAACGCCTCGGGCCGGGGTTCCGGCGAGCTCAACTGGCTCCTGGACGACCTCGTCGACCGGGTCCGGGCCATCCGCAAGGCTCTGGTCCTGTCCAGTGACGGCCTGCCCACCGGCGCCTCGCAGTCCCTGACCAGGGAGGACGGAGAGCACCTCGCCGCCGTCGCCTCCGGCTTCCACAGCCTCGCCAAGGGCGTCGGCAGTCACTTCGAGGCCGGCCGGGTCCGCCAGACCGTCGTGGAACTGGACGACGCCTTCCTGTTCGTCACCGCCGCGGGCGACGGCAGCTGCCTCGCCGTGCTCGCCGACGCCGACTCCGACGTCGGCCAGGTCGCGTACGAGATGACGCTCATGGTCAAGCGCGTCGGCGCCCACCTGGGGACCGCCCCCCGGACCGGCCTGCCCGTCAACGGGTGAGCGGAGCCGGGATGAACGACGCAGGCAGCCCCAGGAGCGCGGGCACCCCCGGGAGCCAGGAGCGCGAGACCGCCGCCCGCGGGCGCGCGGTCCCCGGCGCACGTCAGCAGGACGCGCACTTCTTCGACGCCGACGCGGGTCCCGTCGTACGCCCGTACGCCATGACCCGGGGCCGCACCAGCAGCGCGACCCGCCACCGGCTCGACCTGATCGCGATCGTCATCCCGGAACCCGCCGCCGACGACCCGGACGGCGACCACACGCTCGCCCCCGAGCACGTCGAGATCGTGCAGCTGTGCCAGGACAGCCCGCAGTCCATCGCCGAACTGGCCGCCACGCTCGACCTGCCCGTCGGCGTCGTACGCGTCCTGGTCGGCGACCTGGTCGAGGAGCAGCTCGTCCACGTCACCAGGCCGGTGGAACCCGCCGAGCTGCCGGACGAGAGCCTGCTGCGCGAAGTGATCGACGGGCTCAGGGCGCTCTGAGAGGCCGGTCCTGGACACTCCGGGCCGCAGCGAGATCGGGAGAGAAGAAGCGACATGGTGTTCGGGCGTTCCAGCCGCAAGCAGCGGCCCGTGGAGCCGGTGACGCTCAAGATCCTCGTCGCCGGCGGATTCGGGGTGGGCAAGACCACCCTGGTCGGCGCGGTCAGCGAGATCCGGCCGCTGCGCACCGAGGAGACCCTCAGCGAGGCGGGGCGGCCCGTGGACGACACCCACGGCGTCGAGTCCAAGACGACCACCACCGTCGCCATGGACTTCGGCCGCATCACCCTGCGCGAGGACCTGGTGCTGTACCTCTTCGGCACCCCCGGCCAGGACCGATTCTGGTTCCTGTGGGACGAGCTGGCGCAGGGCGCCCTCGGCGCGGTCGTCCTCGCGGACACCCGCCGCCTGGAGGACTGCTTCGCCGCCGTCGACTACTTCGAGCGCCGGCAGATTCCGTTCACGGTCGCCGTCAACTGCTTCGACGGCGCACCCCGGCACGCTGCCGAGAACGTCGCCGCCGCCCTCGACCTCGACCCGGACGTGCCGGTGATGCTGTGCGACGCCCGCGACCGGGAGTCCGCCAAGGAGGTGCTCATCGGCGTCGTGGAACACGCCCTGGAGGTCTCCGCGAGCCGCCGCCGCGCCGCCGCCACCTCCTAGCGGCGCAGGTCGCGGCACCGTACGGGTGTCAAGTGCGCGAAGCGGCCCGCACCCCCGCCGACTGGGGTGCGGACCGCGGCAGTTGCCCCTCCCGCGCGATGCGGTCGATCGACGGCGTGTACAACACAACGCATCGCGAGGTCGATCGTAGTGCTGGTTGCTCCTGTCCGTCCCGGCTTACTCCTGACCGTCCTCCTGCCAGCCGAAGCTGCGCTCCACCGCCTTGCGCCAATTCCGGTACTCGCTCTCGCGCTCCGGCGCCTTCATGCGCGGCGTCCACTCCGCGTCGCGCTGCCAGTGCGCCTTCAGCTCGTCCAGGTCCGACCACACCCCGGTGGCGAGCCCGGCCGCGTAGGCCGCGCCCAGACACGTCGTCTGGGACACCTTCGGCCTGATCACCGGCACGTCCAGGACGTCCGCCTGATGCTGCATGAGCAGGTTGTTGCCGGTCATCCCGCCGTCGACCTTCAGCGTGGTGATCCGCACCCCCGAGTCCTGGTACATCGCGTCCACGACCTCGCGGGTCTGCCAGCTCGTCGCCTCCAGCACCGCCCGCGCCAGGTGCGCCTTGGTGACGTACCGGGTCAGCCCGGTGATCACCCCGCGCGCGTCGGCCCGCCAGTAGGGCGCGTACAGGCCGGAGAACGCCGGGACGATGTACGCGCCGCCGTTGTCCTCCACGCTCGCGGCCAGGGGTTCGATCTCGTCGGCGCTGCGGATGATGCCGAGCTGGTCGCGGAACCACTGCACCAGCGCGCCCGTGATCGCGATCGAGCCCTCCAGGCAGTACACCGGGGCCTCGCTGCCGATCTTGTAGCCCATGGTGGTGAGCAGCCCGTTCTTCGACGGCACGGGCCGGTTGCCGGTGTTGAGGAGCAGGAAGCTGCCCGTTCCGTATGTGTTCTTGGCCGTCCCTGTGTCGTAGCAGGCCTGCCCGAAGACCGCCGCCTGCTGGTCGCCCAGCGCCGAGGCGACCGGCACGCCCGCGAGCTGGCCGACAGCCGTCCCGTACACCTCGGCGGACGACCTGATCTCCGGCAGTACGGCCTCGGGGACGCGCATCGCGGAGAGGATCTCCGCGTCCCACTGGAGGGTCTCCAGGTTCATCAGCATGGTGCGGCCCGCGTTGGTGACGTCCGTGACGTGGACGCCGCCCTGGGTGCCGCCGGTGAGGTTCCAGATCAGCCAGGAGTCGATCGTGCCGAAGGCTATCTCGCCCCGCTCGGCGCGATTGCGCAGTCCGGGTACGTTGTCGAGCAGCCAGGCCGCCTTGGGACCGGAGAAGTAACTCGCCAGCGGCAGACCGGTCTTGTCGCGGAACCTGTCCTGCCCGTCGGTGCCGCCGAGTTCGGTGCACAGGGCGGAGGTGCGGGTGTCCTGCCAGACGATCGCGTTGTGCACGGGCTTGCCGGTCGCCCGGTCCCACAGCACCGTTGTCTCGCGCTGGTTGGTGATGCCCAGCGCGCTGAGCTGCTCGGCGCGCATCCCGGCCTTGGCGAGCGCTCCCGCGACGACCGCCTGGACCTTCGACCAGATCTCGGTGGCGTCGTGCTCCACCCAGCCCGGCTTGGGGAAGATCTGGCGGTGCTCGCGCTGGTCGACGGCGACGATCGCGCCGTCGTGGTCGAAGATGATGCAGCGGCTGGACGTGGTGCCCTGGTCGATCGCCGCGACGAACTTCTCGCTGCTGTCGGTCATGAGGTCCCCTCGCTCAATCGGATGGCTGGAGCTGGTTTCAGAAGGCCAGGCGCTGGGGCCGGTTTCAGAAGGCCAGGTAGTGGACGAGACCGCCCAGCGCGCCGCCGACGAGCGGACCCGCGATCGGCACCCAGGCGTAACCCCAGTCGGACGTGCCCTTGTTCGGGATCGGCAGGACGGAGTGCACCAGCCGGGGCCCGAGGTCACGGGCCGGGTTGATGGCGTACCCCGTCGGGCCGCCGAGGGACAGACCGATGCCGACGACCAGGAAGGCGACGATCAGCGTCTGCGTTCCGGAAAGTCCCAGGCCCTTGGTGCCGCCGAACGCCAGGACCGGCAGGACCAGCGCGAACGTCGCGATGGCCTCGGTCATGAAGTTGGCGAACGGGTTCCGGATCTCCGGGATGGTGGAGAAGATCCCCAGCGTCGGGGTCGCCTCCGCGGTGTCCTTGTTGGCGCCGAACTGCGCGTAGTAGACCAGCCAGGCCAGCACGGCGCCGACCATCGCGCCGACCATCTGCCCGAGCACGTACACCCAGACCTGGCCCCACTTGCCGCTGTCGACGGCGATGCCGAGGGTCACCGCCGGATTCAGGTGCCCGCCGGACAGCGGGGCCGCGGTGTACGCGCCGGCCAGCACGCCGAATCCCCAGCCGAAGGCGATGACGATCCAGCCCGAGGCCTTCGCCTTGGAGAATCTGAGCGTGACAGCGGCGCACACGCCCGCGCCGAAGAGGATGAGGATCGCGGTGCCGATCAACTCACCGCGGAAGACTTCCCAGTTGCTCCAACTGACCATGAGACGGCGGCTCCTCGGCGTCGCCCGGGGCTGACCCCGGTCCTTGGGTGCAGGGGTGCGTACCCGGCGGCGGTGGCCGCGGAGCCGTAGGCAGGAGTTCCCGTTCCCCCACCCGGGGTCCGTGCGGTGTGCGCTGCCGGGCCGGTCGGGACCGCCGGTGGGGGAGGGCACGGCGCGGCGGAGCACCGCACACGCCGGGGCCGGTGGTGCGGCGACGCCGACTGACACCGGGAAGTGTTCACCGGTGGTGATGGAGCGTCAAGGAGCTGGACAGCAACGGCAGTTGAGTGCCGCAGCGGTTGGCGGGGAGCCGCATCAACGGTTTGCGGCGAGCCACTTCTGCGCGGTCTCGGCGAGCTCCGCGTCGCGCCCCGCGAGCATCATCCGGATCATCTGCGCGTCGCCGCGCAGCGACCAGGCGGGGTGGCCGAAGGTCGCCGGGTTGTTCTTCTCGATCAGGAAGTGGGCGGGCCAGGCCGTCCCGTACCCGATGAGCGGAAGCGCCAGCGCGTACCGCCTGCGCCCGCGCGCCAGGCCGTACGCGGAGACGGCGAGGCCGGTGAGCGTGCCGGTCAGGTGCACCCAGCGGGTGGCGGCGCGGGAGTGCATCGCCACGTAGTAGGGCCAGAATTCTTCGTACGAGTCGAAAACGCGCTCGGTGGTCTGCTGCATGACGGCACCGTATGCGGATCCGGAACATCGCGGAACCGGGTGCGGACTGCCGGGAACCCGCTGCGGATCCCGGAAAACTGCTGCGGATCCCGAGAACCGGACACCGGAATTCGGCGTCCGGTAGGAGTGAGCGGGCTGCCGGGGCCGACGGGGGTGGTCCTGGCGGTCCGCTCTTGACATGGTCAGTGCTTGCTCAGGGACCGTTTCGACACCGGGAAGTCGAAGTAGGTGTCGGGGAAGAGTTCGGGCTTGTGGGTGAAGTGCCACCACTCCTCGGGGAGGTTGGTGAAGCCCTGCGCCGCGAGGGTCTTCTTCAGCAGCTGCCGGTTCGCCTTCTGCGCACCCGTGACACGCGGGTCGTCCGTGTGGGAGAGGGTGTCGAAGCAGTCGTAACCGGTGCCCATGTCGAGGGAGTTGTCCCGGAAGCGCTCCTTCTGGGGGGCGAAGCAGGGCACGAGCTTCTCGCCGGGGACGTACGGCCGGGTGGGCCGGGCGGGCAGCTTCACGATCGTCAGGTCGACCGTGCTGCCCCGGCTGTGCCCGGACTTCTCGGCGATGTACCCGTCCGTGAACAGCCTCGACTTGTCGACCCGCGGATAGAACTCCCGCTTCATCCGGGTGTCGTCCAGGTCCTTCGCCCACCGTACGAAGTGGTCGACGGCCCGCTGCGGGCGGTAGCAGTCGTACACCTTGAGGCTCAGCCCTTGGCGCAACAGCTTCCGCTGTGCGGTGCGCAGCGCTTCGGCGGCGGGCCGGGTGAGCAGGCAGACGGGCTGCCGGTAGCCGGTCACCCGCTCGCCCATGAAGGTGTGGGAGGTGGCGTACCGCATGTCCTGGAGGATCGTCGGGTCGACGGACCGCAACGACACGAAGGCCGCCGGAGCCTTGGGCTCCGGCGGGGCGGCGCCCACCGAGAGGAGCGCGA
>BMUX01000022.1 GCA_014650415.1 Streptomyces spiroverticillatus | reverse complement strand
TGGTGTGCGCTCCCTTACCTAGTTCGTGTTCGGTAGGGAGATCGGTGGTTTCCCGTGACTCTGCATAGGCAGACTCGGCGACCAGCGGTCCCTGGAAGTCGCCGAGCACGGGGTGTGGGCACCGCCCTGCCGCGAGCTGCTGCTGACGGACGACGTACGGGAGCGGGCCGCCGCGCTGGCGGAGGCCCACCCGGAGCTGGGCGAGCTGCTGCACAAGATTGCGGAAGGCATCGCTGTCGAGGGGATGGAGTCGCTGGCTCCGGTTCTCGTCGACGACATGGAGCTGCTGCTCGACGTGCTGCCCGAGGGGTCGATGGCGGTCGTCTGCGACCCGGAGCGGGTGCGGACGCGGGCCGCCGACCTGGTGGCGACGAGCCAGGAGTTCCTTCAGGCGTCGTGGGCCGCCACCGCTGGGGGCGGCGAGGCGCCCATTGATGTCGGTGCGGCTTCGCTGTGGGGGATCGCGGACGTCCGTGACCGGGCGCGGGAGCTCGGGATGATGTGGTGGTCGGTGTCGCCGTTCGCCGCCGACGACGCGGATTTCGAGGACGACACCCTCAAGCTCGCCATGCACGCCCCCGAGATGTACCGGGGCGACACCGCCAAGGCCCTCGCCGACACCAAGGGGTGGCTGGCCGACGGCTGGCGCGTGGTGTTCGTGACCGAGGGGCACGGGACTGCCTCCCGTACGGTCGAGGTGCTGGGCGGGGAGGGCATCGCCGCCCGGCTCGACTCGGACCTGGGCGAGATCTCGCCGAATGTCGTGCACGTCGCCTGCGGCGGCCTCGACAACGGCTTCGTCGACCCGGTCCTCCAGCTCGCCGTGCTGACGGAGACCGACCTCACCGGCCAGCGCACCGCCACCAAGGAACTCGGGCGGATGCCCGCCCGCCGCCGCAAGTCCGTCGACCCGCTCACCCTCCAGGTCGGCGACTTCATCGTGCACGAGCAGCACGGTGTCGGTCGCTACATCGAGATGGTGCAGCGGACCGTGCAGGGCGCGACCCGCGAGTACCTGCTCGTGGAGTACGCGCCCGCCAAGCGCGGCCAGCCCGGCGACCGGCTGTACATCCCGACCGATCAGCTGGAGCAGGTGACGAAGTACGTCGGCGGCGAGGCCCCGACCCTGCACCGGCTCGGCGGCGCCGACTGGACGAAGACCAAGGCGCGCGCCAAGAAGGCGGTCAAGGAGATCGCCGCCGACCTGATCAAGCTGTACAGCGCGCGGATGGCGGCCCCCGGCCACACCTTCGGCCCCGACACCCCCTGGCAGCGCGAGCTGGAGGACGCCTTCCCGTACGCGGAGACGCCCGACCAGCTGTCCACCATCGCCGAGGTGAAGGAGGACATGGAGAAGTCGGTGCCCATGGACCGGCTGATCTGCGGCGACGTCGGCTACGGCAAGACGGAGATCGCGGTGCGGGCCGCGTTCAAGGCAGTGCAGGACGGCAAGCAGGTGGCGGTACTGGTGCCGACGACGCTGCTCGTGCAGCAGCACTTCGGGACCTTCACCGAGCGGTACGCGCAGTTCCCCGTCAACGTACGCGCGCTCAGCCGCTTCCAGACCGACACCGAGTCGAAGGCCACCCTCGCGGGGCTCAAGGACGGCGCGGTCGACATCGTCATCGGCACGCACCGGCTGTTCTCGCAGGAGACCCAGTTCAAGGACCTGGGGCTGGTCATCGTCGACGAGGAGCAGCGCTTCGGCGTCGAGCACAAGGAGCAGCTGAAGAAGCTGAGGGCCAATGTCGACGTACTGACAATGTCGGCGACACCCATCCCCCGCACGCTCGAAATGGCGGTCACCGGCATCCGCGAAATGTCGACGATCACCACCCCGCCGGAGGAGCGGCACCCCGTGCTGACCTTCGTCGGTCCGTACGAGGAGAAGCAGATCGGCGCGGCCATCCGCCGTGAACTGCTGCGCGAGGGCCAGGTCTTCTACATCCACAACCGGGTGGAGTCCATCGACCGGGCCGCCGCCAAGCTGCGTGAGATCGTCCCCGAGGCGCGCATCGCCACCGCGCACGGCCAGATGTCCGAGACGGCACTCGAACAGGTCGTCGTGGACTTCTGGGAGAAGAAGTTCGACGTGCTGGTGTCGACGACGATCGTCGAGTCCGGTATCGACATTTCGAATGCGAACACGTTGATCGTCGAGCGTGGCGACAACTTCGGTCTGTCGCAGCTGCATCAGTTGCGTGGCCGTGTGGGCCGTGGTCGCGAGCGTGGTTACGCGTACTTCCTCTACCCGCCGGAGAAGCCGCTGACCGAGACCGCGCACGAGAGGCTGGCGACCATCGCCCAGCACACCGAGATGGGTGCGGGCATGTACGTGGCGATGAAGGACCTCGAAATCCGCGGCGCGGGCAATCTGCTCGGCGGCGAGCAGTCGGGGCACATCGCGGGCGTCGGCTTCGACCTGTACATCCGCATGGTCGGCGAGGCCGTGGCCGACTACCGGGCGGCGGTCGACGGGGCCGAGGAGGAAGAGGCTCCGCTGGAGGTCAAGATCGAACTCCCGGTGGACGCCCACGTTCCGCACGACTACGCGCCCGGCGAGCGGCTGCGCCTCCAGGCGTACCGGGCCATCGCCGCCGCCACCACCGAGGCCGACATCGCGGCGGTACGGGAGGAGCTCACCGACCGCTACGGCAAGCTGCCGGAACCGGTCGAGAACCTGCTGCTGGTCGCCGGCCTGCGCATGCTGGCCCGTGCCTGCGGGGTCGGGGAGATCGTGCTCCAGGGGCCGAACATCCGGTTCGCGCCGGTGGAGCTGCGGGAGTCGCAGGAGCTGCGCCTGAAGCGGCTGTACCCGCGCACGGTGATCAAGTCCGCCGCGCACCAGATCCTCGTACCGAGGCCGACGACGGGCAAGATCGGCGGGAAGCCGGTGGTGGGCCGGGAGCTGCTGTCCTGGACGGGCGAGTTCCTCACCACCATCCTGAGCTGACACCTTTGGGGAGTGGGCAACACACCGCCCGCGAGGCCGGGATGAGCGGCTTCGCGGGCGGGGGTTCAGGAGGTTCCGTTCGGTGCCGTACGGCCGGGACTCGGTCCCGTACGGCTAGGGTGCGGGGTCTTCCTTGCGGTCGCCCATCCCCAACGCGCCTTCCACTTTCTGCTGGGCCTGGTCGACCTTCTCGGAGTACTTTCCGCCGGTCTTCTCGTTGACCTCTTCCTCGACGGCGTCGGAAATGTCCTTCGCCTTGTCCTGGGCCTGGTCCTTGAACCTGTCGAAGATCCCCATGGGCGGGCTCCTTCCGCAGAAGAGAACGGGACATTTCCGACGCTACGCCGGGCCGGGGGATCGCGCGCGCCGGGGAGCCTCCGGCGCGCTGTGTGGAGCGGACCACATTTCGGTGGTATGTCGCGGGTCGGGCGGTTCGTTCGGGGCAGGCATTCCTAGGGTGGGGCGCTTGCCGGTGCTGAACAGCTGAAGAAGTCGTGGGGTGGGGTTCGTCGTGATAGCTCGTGGGTTTCGTACGTCTCATGCGTCTTGTACGTCTCATGCGTCTCGTACGTCCAGGAGGGCCTGGAAAGCCGTGTCCGCGGCGGGACTCGGTGCCGCGTTGCTGGTGGGCACCGTCGGCTGCGACAGCATGAAGGACGGGGGCGGCTCGGGGTCGGGCCAGGCCGGGCCCGTCGGCAAGCCCGGGTCCGCGCTGGCCGCCGTCGGCGACCTTCCCGTCAAGGGCCGTGCGCCGAAGACCGGTTACGAGCGCAAGTCGTTCGGCCGGGCCTGGGCGGACACCGACGACAACGGCTGCGGCACCCGCGACGACATCCTCAAGCGGGACCTGAAGGACGTGAAGTTCACCGACGGCACCAAGCGGTGCAAGGTCGCCTCCGGGGTGCTGGAGGACGATCCGTACACGGGCACCCGCGTCGAGTACAAGCGCGGTGCGAGCAAGGTCGACATCGACCACCTGGTGGCACTGTCGGACGCCTGGCAGAAGGGCGCCCAGCAGTGGAGTCCGGGCAAGCGGCTCGCCTTCGCCAACGACCCGCTCAACCTGCTGGCCGCCGAGGCCTCCGCCAACCGCAAGAAGGGCGACGGCGACACCGCGACCTGGCTGCCGCCGAACAAGGGCTACCGGTGTGCGTACGTCGCCTCGCAGGTCGCGGTGAAGAAGAAGTACGGGCTGTGGGTGACCGACGGCGAGCGCGACGCCATGAAGTCCGTGCTCCAGGGCTGCCCGAAGCAGGGGCTGCCCAGCGGCGGCAACCCGACGGAGGCTCCCGTCAAGCGGTAGCGCGCCGCGTCCGTAGCGGGATCCGGCGTCTGTGGCGCGCCGCGTCCGTAGCGGGATCCGGTATCTGTGGCGCGTCGCGTCCGTAGCGGGATCCCGCGTCCGTCGCCAGATCGCGCGGGAACGCCCCGGCAGGGCCGCCCCCCTCCAGGGGCCCTGCCGGGGCGTTCGGCTTTCCTGCGCCCGGTGTCAGAGCTTCAGCTCCCACTGCGACGCCTTGTGCTCGAAGTCCGGGGCGATCTCCACGGTCAGGTTCTTCGCGTCGGCCGGGATGCTGAAGGCGTACTTCACCGTGGCCTTCTTGCCGGGCAGGATGCTGCCCTGGAACATCGTCCCGGCCTTCTCGTCGAAGATCTGCTCGGCCTCCGTGCCGTCCTTGCCGGCGCGGGCCGTCGCCATGACGGTCGAGGCGTTGAACTTCTCCGTCCCCGCGTTGTGGACGACCACCGTCACCAGGCGGGCCTTGTTCCCCTTGGTGTGACCGGCCGCGTACTCGCCGGGCGTGAACTTCGTCGGTGCGGACACCGTGACGGTCAGCTTGTCGTCGTACTCGGCGGAGTCGCCCGCGGCGAGGGCTGTGTCCTTGTCGGACTTCCCGGCCTTCTCCCCGCCCGCGGCCTTGTCCTCGGACTTCGCGCCGTCGGCCGTGCCGCCCTTCTTGGTGGCCTCCTGCCCCGACAGCGTCTTGTCGAGCTCCTTGATGCCGTCGTCGACCGCCTTGAACAGCAGTACCGCGCCCACCGCCGACAGGATCAGCGACACCAGTCCGAGCGCCGCGCCGGTCAGCGTCACGCCCTTGTTGGTGGCCTCGCCGCGCTTGACCCGGCCGTTGCCCGTCAGGCCCAGGATCAGGGCGATCAGGCCGAGGACGCCGGCCAGCCAGAACATCAGCGGGATCAGCCCGGACAGTGCGCCGATGAGGCCGAGGATCAGGGCCGCCGTGCCCAGACCGTTGCGGGCGGCGCGGGGGGCGCCATGGCCGCCGTGACCACCCGGGTAGCCGCCGGGGTGGCCGCCCGGCTGGCCGTCCTGGCCGCCGTAGTACTGCGGCTCGGGGCCCTGGGGGTACGTCGGGTGGTTCGAGTGCTGAGACATGGGATGCCCTCCGGCAGAGGCCCTCGATGGGGACGGGGTGCGATGGGTCAATGACAACAGAACCTGTGAACCGAGTCAACACGGTTCACGGAGATTCGAGAGTTCACGTTGTGAAGCGGGGTGTGAACAGGTCTGTCGGTATGCTCGGATCACAGCTCATACGCCGAGAGGGGCAACAGCGGTGCCGGACAACGCAACAGAGGTGACCGCAGCCGGGATCGCCCGGCTGGCCGGAGTCGGCCGGGCCGCCGTGAGCAACTGGCGGCGCAGGCACGCCGACTTCCCCAAACCCGTCGGCGGCACCGAGACCAGCCCCTCCTTCGCGCTCGCCGAGATCGAGGACTGGCTGCGCACCCAGGGCAAGCTCGCCGAGGTCCCCCTGCGCGAGCGCGTCTGGCAGCAGGTGGCCGGCCACCCCGCCGGTGCGGTCACCGCCCTGGTGCACACCGGATGCGTGCTGCTTCTCGTACGGGAGAGGCCCACGGCGTGGCGGGCGACGGCCGCCGGGTCCGACGACACGTGCGCCGAACTCCTGCCGACCGCCCTGGCGCAGGTCCTGGACGGGCGGCTCGGCGGCGAATGGCTGCGCGCCGTGCGCACCCCGGACGCCACCGCCCTCGCCGCCTCCGTGCCGCTGCTGCGGGCCGCCGCCGAACTCGCCGCACAGGAAGGGCCTTCACCGGCGTACGAGTTCCTGCTCGGCCGGCACCTCGACGCCAACCCCCGGCAGTACACGCTGACCCCGCCCGGCCCCGCCGCCCTCATGGCCGCCCTCGCCGGGCACCCCCGCACCGTCCTCGACCCCGCCTGCGGCACCGCATCCCTGCTGTGCGCCGTGGCGGAGGCGGGCGGCGAGAGCGACCGGCCGAGCGCCCTGTACGCCCAGGACGCCGACCCGGACCTCGCCGCCCTCGCCGCGCTCCGGCTCGCCCTGCGCGCCGATGCCCGCACCACCGAGGTGCGGGCCGCCGCCGCCGACACCCTGCGCGCCGACGCCTACCCGCAGATCAGCGTGGACGCGGTGGTCAGCCACCCGCCGTTCAACGAACGCAACTGGGGGCACGACGAACTCGCCTACGACCCCCGCTGGGAGTACGGCTTCCCCGCCCGCACCGAGTCCGAGCTCGCCTGGGTGCAGCACGCCCTGGCCCGCCTGCGCCCCGGCGGCACCGCCGTGCTGCTGATGCCGCCCGCCGCCGCCTCCCGCCGCTCCGGCCGCCGCATCCGCGCCGACCTGCTCCGCCGGGGCGCCCTGCGCGCCGTCGTCGCCCTGCCCGCAGGGGCCGCCCCGCCCTACGGAATCCCGCTCCACCTGTGGATCCTGCGCAAGCCCGAAACGAGCACCAGTGCCGGTGCGAGCGCGAGCACCACCGCCGGTGCGAGGACCGCCACCGGCGGTGGGCGGAACGCCACCGGCCCCGGTGCCAGGACCGCCCCCGAACTGCTCCTCGTCGACACCGCCGACCTCTCCGAAGCAGGCCGCGACCGGCTCGACTGGGCCGCCCTGCACACCGCCGTGCTCACCACCTGGCAGACCTTCGACCGTGACGGCACCGTCGAGGAGCGCCCCGGGGTGAGCCGCGCCGTGCCCGTCATCGAGCTGCTGGACGACGACGTCGACCTCGCCCCCGCCCGCCACCTGCCGCCCTCGGCCGCCGGTGGCGGCGTCGCCGAGCTGGCCTCCGTACGGGAAAGACTCGCGGACACCCTGCGGCTGACGGCCGAGCTCAATCCGCACACCGGCACCGGTGCGAGCGCACCGCCCGCGCACTGGCCCCTCACCACCGTCGGCGAACTCGCCCGCGCGGGCGCCCTGGTGCTCCGTACCGGATCGGCGGCCGGCGGCGGCCCCGCCGGTGCACGGGTGCTCACCGAGCAGGACGTCCTCACCGGTGGCACCGCCTCCGGAGCACCGGGGGACACCGGCGACGGTGACGCCGTGCTCACCGCACCCGGTGACGTCGTCGTGCCGGTGCTGGGCGGCGGTTCGATCGCCCGCGTGGTGGACGAGGCGGGCGCCGGTGCCGTGCTCGGGCGCAACCTGCACCTCCTGCGGCCGGACCCGGCGGCCGTCGACCCGTGGTTCCTCGCCGGTTTCCTGCGCGGCACCGCCAACAACCGGCAGGCGAGCAGTTTCGCCTCCACCGCCGCCCGGCTGGACGTGCGCCGCCTCCAGCTGCCCCGGCTGCCGCTCGCCGACCAGCGCCGCTACGGCGACCGCTTCCGCGCGCTCGCCGCGTTCGAGGACGCACTGCGGCTGGCCGGGAGGCTGGGGGAGCAACTGGTGCAGGGACTGTACGACGGGCTGGCGGACGGGACGGTTCCGCCGGAGTAGGCGCGAGGGAGGCGCGAAGCGGGCGCGCAACAGGCACGGAATCGGTGGTCCGATCCGTACAACCCTGGGGCCGTTGTCGGAGTCGCTGTATACGCTCGTCGTACGTCCCCAGCACGTCCCGCCACGTGCCGTCACCCCAGGAGCAGCCATGCCCGGCCCCGGCCTCACGCCGCCGCGCAGCCAGCCGAGTACCGGTGTGCTGGTCACGCTCAGGGTGGTGTTCGTCGTGCTCACCCTGTTCAGCTGCGGGCTGCTCTCCTGGGCGGCGATGCTGCGCATCGCGGTGGTGCGGCGGCGGCGCGCGGACTGGGTGCTGTTCGGTCTGGCGCTGGCCCTGTCGGTGGCGCTCTTCATCACGATCGGTGTCGTCGGCAACTCCGATCCGGACGCGCCGCTCACCGCCGTCGACTGGGTGTGCCTCCTGCTGCTGTTCGCGATGGCGGCCGGGGTGACCACGCACTACCTGGTGGCCGACATCAACCACTTCTCGCAGCCGGTGCCCGCCTCCTACGCGTGGGGGACGGCACCGGGCGCGGCGGCCGGCCCGGGGCAGCCCACGGTCCCGTACGGCTACCCGCAGCAGCAGCCCACCGCCGGGCCGTCGTACGGGTACCCGCCGGTGCAGCAGCAGCCGCCCGTGCCGCAGCCCGTACAGCCCCCGGTCCAGCCCCCGACGTACCAGCAGCCGCCCGTGCAGCAGCCGCAGCCCCGCATCCACCAGGTCCGCGCCGAACTGGACGAACTGAGCGAGCTGCTGCGCAAGGAGCCCAGGGACGGCCGCGGCGACGGAGGACAGCCCCGGTGAACGGCCGTGTCATCGCGGGCCGTTACGAGCTCGCCACCCTCATAGGCCAGGGCGGCATGGGCCAGGTCTGGACGGCGTACGACCAGCGCCTCGACCGGCGCGTCGCCGTCAAACTCCTGCGCCCCGACCGGATGCACGCCGCCACCGAGGCCGAGGACATGCGCCGTCGCTTCGTGCGCGAGTGCCGGGTCACCGCGCAGGTCGACCACCCGGGCCTGGTCACCGTGCACGACGCGGGCAGCGACGGCGACGACCTCTACCTCGTCATGCAGTTCGTCGAGGGCGCCGACCTCGCCGACCACTTCGCCGAGCACAACGACCCGTACCCCTGGCAGTGGACGGTGTCCCTCGCCGCCCAGCTGTGCGCGGTGCTGGCCGCCGTGCACGCGGTGCCGATCGTCCACCGCGACCTCAAGCCGCGCAACGTCATGGTGAAACCCGACGGCACCATCACCGTCCTCGACCTCGGCGTCGCCTCCGTCCTCGACACCGACACCACACGCCTGACCCACACCGGCACCCCCATCGGCACCCCGGCGTACATGGCACCGGAGCAGGCGATGGGCGGCGCGGTCGGACCGTACACAGACCTGTACGCACTCGGCGTGCTGCTGCACGAACTGCTCACCGGCGACGTCCCCTTCGCCGGGACGACCGCACTCGGCATCCTGCACCGGCACCTCTACGAAGCACCGGCGCCGGTGCGTCAGTTGCGCCCCGAGGTGCCGCAGGCGCTGGAGGCACTCGTACTGCACCTCCTCGCCAAGGACCCCCAGCACCGGCCCGGCTCCGTGCAGGAGGTGTACGAGCGGCTGGCGCCGCTGCTGCCGGAGCGCGGCCGGCCGGCCGGACCGCTGGACCCGACGCGCCCCTTCCTGCGACCGCAGGCACCATGGCCGGACCGGGCGGCGACGCCGGCGCCGGCGACGGCACCGGTGTCGGCGCCCGCCAAGCCGGATGTCGCCGGCGCCGTCGACGAGGTCAAGCAGCTCCTCGGCGAGGGCCGCATCACCCAGGCCGTCGACCTGCTCGGCAACATCCTCCCGGCCGCCGCCGCCGAGCACGGGGAACGCTCCCCGGTGGTGCGCATCCTGCGCAAGCAGTACGCGGCGACGCTCCTGGACGACGGCCAGTACCGGCGCGCCCTGCCGGAGCTGCGCCGCCTCGCAGACGAACGCGCGGCGGAAACGGGCCCGGCCGACCCGCAGGCACTCCAGTTCCGGTACGACGCGGCCCAGTGCCTGGAGCAACTCGGCGAACCGGCGGCGGCGCTGGCCGAGTACCGGGCGCTCCTGCCGTACTACGAGAACGGGTACGTCTCCGGGGGCGACCCCTCGCGCGCCTTCGAACTCCGGCACCGGGTGGCACAGTTGCTGCTGGCGATGGGCGACCACACGGAGGCCGGACGCCAGCTCCAGGGCCTGCTCTACGACGCGGAACGAGCGTACGGGTCCTACCACCCCCTGGTGCAGGAGATCCGGCGCGGACTCGACCGGCAGCGGCAGTTCGGGGGGCTGCGCTGAACGGGCGCCGAGGGACCCGCGCCGACACCTTCCCTTCGCCCCGCGGACAGTCCGCCGCCACGCCCCGCACCCCCGCACCCCCTACCGTCCCCGCCATGCCCCTGCTGACCCACCCCCTCGCCCGCCGCGCCCTGCGCCCCCTCGCGGCCCTCGTCGATCAGCGCGTACACAGCCAGACCCGGGCGGACCGCGCCCGCCTGGAGGCGATGCGGGCCGAACTGGACGCCCTGAAGAAGCAGAGCACCGCCGTCGGCATGCTGCTCGACCGCACCGGCCGTGGTGCTCATCGGATGCCCTCCGAGGAGCAGATCACCACCCTGGTCGCCCAGGTCGCCGAGATCACCGGCAGCGGGCACGCCCGGCGGGCGGTCACCTCCGCGTTCCGTACCGTCGTCGCCCTGGAGGCCCTCGGGGTCGGCCGGATGGCGGGCGGCACCTCCAACGTCTGCGGCAAGCTCGCCACCATCCCGCTGCTGGCACCGCCGAAGCACCCCGACGTACTCGAAATCGGCACCCTGTACGGGCTGTTCGCCACCGCCCTCACGCGGATGCTGCACCGCGAGGGCGTCGAGGCGCGGCTCACCATCGTCGACCCGCTCATCGGCTCGCAGCTCCAGCCGGACGCGGTGCGGGAGGCCGACGACCCGACGGGGACGCCGGTGCGCGAGGACGTCGTACGGGCGAATCTCGCGCTCGGCGACACCAATTTCCGCATCCAGAAGGGGTTTTCGCAGGACGAGGACGTGCGGGAGGCCGTCTCCGACCGGCGGTACGGGGTCGTGATCGTCGACGGTGACCACTCCAGGGAGGGTGTTCTCGCCGACCTCCGGTGGGTCGAGGAGATCGTCGCCGACGGGGGTGTCGTCGTCCTGGACGACTACGGCGACGCCGCGTGGCCCGGTGTGGGTGAAGCGCTCGCGGAACACCTCGCGGACAGTGGCTCCCGCCTCGAACTCCTCGGGCGGGTGGCGACCTCGGCCTTCCTCCGGGCCCGCCCGGTCGCGTGAGCCCGCAGCTCTTTCAGGTCCTGCGGTTTGCCCTGGTGGGTGGGGTCAACACGGGGACTTTTTACGGGTGTTACCTCGCCCTGCACGGGTGGTTGCCGTACTACCCGGCGTACGTGCTGGCGTTCGTGGTGAGCATGGTGGGTTCCTTCTTCCTGAACACGTACTTCACGTACCGGACGCGTCCGACCTGGCGGAAGTTCTTGTTGTTTCCGCTGACGAACCTTACGAACTTCGTCGTGACGTCGGTGGGGGTGTTTGTGCTGGTGGAGTGGTGGGGGGTCGATGAGCGGATCGCTCCGTTGGCGGCGGCGGTAGGGGCGATTCCCGTCACGTACGTGCTGTCGAGGCGGATTCTGCTGGCGGAGGGTGGGGCGGGGCGGGCGTCCGTGGATGCGTGACCCGGTACCGGGGTGAATTCGCCCCAGCCCCGCCCCTTCACCTAGACCCGCGGGGCTGTTGGGGTGGGGTTGCTGTTCCTGATGGGGCTGCGCCCCTTGCCCCCTGCACGGCTTCGCCGCGCGTCCTCAAACGCCGGACGGGCTGATGCGCCCCTCCGCCGGGACAGCCACACCCACACCCCGGCCCCCGCCACCCCCACCAGCGCCACACCCCCCACCGCCGACCCCGCCCGCAGCCCCGGCGGACGGAACTCGCAGCGCACCAGCCCGCCCTCCGGGCCCACCGGCACCGACAGCATCCCCAAGTAGGAGGCGGCCGGAGCCAGTTCCGTGCCCGGGGCCGCGCACTGCCACCCCGCGATCCTCGGCACAGCAACCACCGCCACCCGTGCCCCCGCGCCCGCCGGAATCCGGGCCTCCACCGTCCCGTCCCCGAACGAGATCCCCGAAGCGCCCCGCAGCCCCCGCACCGCCTCCTCCAGCCGGTCCGCCCGCAGGCACGCCACCTCCGCCCCCCGCTGCCCCGGCCCCTCCAGCCGCACCCGCACCCGGCCGTCCCCCGGCGCCATCCCCACCTGCTGCATCGGCGCCCGCACCCGGCCCCGCTTGGAGTCGAAGCCAACAGCGGGGTTCGCGTCCAGGCGTGCCGTCCCCTTCAGGCCCGGCGCCCACACGTACACCGCAGCCCCCGGCGTGCACCGCCCCTCCGTACCCGGCAGCCGCTCGTACACCTGCGACCCCAGCAGCAACTCCTGGTTGGCGAAAGCCGAACGCCCGTAGTCCGTCCCCTCCGGCAGCGCCTCCCGCACCGTCACCAGCGGCGCCGCCTCCCCGCGCACCACCGAGAACTCCGTGTCCGCACCCTGCCGGTACGTCGACCGCAGCCGCGCGCCCACGCCCCACAGCGCGTCCGTCACCGGGTTGTCCAGGCTGTGCGGGGCGCGCCCGCTGCCGTTCCAGCCGTCGCCGAGCGCGGACAGCGTGCGGGTCAGCACCGCCGACGTCACGCTGCTGTAGTACGAGGCTCCCTGGCCGCCCACCACCATCGCGTCGTTGTGCACCGTCTGCGTCCGGCCCGGGTCGGTGCGGTAGCGGGGCCAGCCGTCCACCGATGCGATCGCCGCACGGTGGGCCACCTGCCGCGGCCCGTACGGGGCGTGGTCGTCCTGCGCCGCCACCCGCCGCTTGGCCGCCCACGCGGTGGTGAGCGCCGACTGACCCACCGTGCAGCCGATCAGCAGCGCGGCGGCCACCACCGCGTACCCCCGACGCCCCAGCCCCAGCAGCATCAGCGCCCCCACGGCCGCTACCAGCCCCACCGCCGCCGCCACCCACGACCACCGCACCGTGAAGGCACTCCCGAGCCCCGCCAGCCCCAGCAGCACCACACACCCCACCCCGCCCAGCAGCGCCGGGCGCGGCAATGCCCCCTTGCCCACCGCTACCCACCCCGCCATCACCAGCACCCCGGACAGCACGAACGTCTGCCGGTACGGGCTCCCGTTCGGCTCCGTGAACGCATGCCACGCCAGATGCGTCGGCCCCCACTGCATCGACAGCACCATCAGTACCGCCAGCACCGGCCACCCCACCCGCTCCCGCACCGCGAGCCCCCGGTGGAAGGGCAGCGCGCACGCCAGCAGCAGCACAAAGGAACTGACATACATCGCGGGGGAGTTGAAGGAGTACGTCGCCGGGAGCAGCCGCCCCAGCAGATCCCCCCACCCCGCCGGCCGGAACGTCAGCCCCATCCCCGGATACGCGTGCTTCGTCCCCGCGTACACCGTCAGCAGCAGCGGCGCCGACAGCCCGATGCCCAGCGCCACCACCGCGCACGCCTTCCCCGCCACCCGCAGCCGGGGCCGCCACGCACCGCCGTCCATCAGCAGCCGCGCCGCCAGCACCAGGCCCGCGCCGAGCGTCGCCATGTACGCCGTGTAGAAGTTCGCGACCCACACGTACGCGACCAGCAGGACGCCGCCGAAGAACCACCGCACCGGCCGCCGGCCCGCCCGTATCGCCTCGCCCACCCCGCACAGCAGCGGGAACGCGATCAGCCCGTCCAGCCACATCGGGTTGTACGACGCCTCGATCACCGACCACCCGCACAGCGCGTACGCCGCCCCCAGCGTCCCCGCGAGCCACCACCGCCCGCCCGGCCGCATCCGCAACAGCAGCCACGCCATCACCGCCGCCGCCACCGCGATCCGCAGCACCGACGTCACGTACACCGCGAGGTCGATCTGGTCGCGGGGGAAGACGGCGACCAGGAAGGAGAAGGGGCTCGACAGATACGTCCCCACGTCCGGCAGGAAGCTGGAGCCGTACCCCGACTGCCAGTTGATCAGCCAGCCGCCGTCCGCACGGCCGTGCAGCAGATCCCACAGATGCGCGTGGAAGGGGACGAACTGCGTTCCCAGGTCGTTCACATTCCGGTTCATCGCGCCGAAGGGCTGACTGCCCGCCACCGCCGAGCCCAGGCAGTGCGCGAACGCCGCCAGCGCGGCGGCCAGCAGCGACGACGCCGCGACAGGACGGAAACGGGGGAGGGCGGACCGGGGCCGATTCAGCATGGAACCGACCGTAAACACGTCACCGGCCCTTTCACCACCACCCCGCGATTCCGTTAACCGAACCGCCCTTTCCCCGTCATCCGACTCCTGAAAGAACGTCATCTGGCCGCGCTCCCATGGCACATGCTCATCTCCCTCGTCGTGCCCTGTTTCAACGAGGCGGAGGTCGTGCGCCGATTCCACGCGCACGTGTCCCGGGAAATCGCCTCGTTCACCCCCACCTTTTCCGAGCGGCTGACTTTCGAATTCGTGTACGTCGACGACGGCAGCGGCGACGAAACACTCCGCCATCTCCGCTGCCTCGCGGGAGAGGATTCCCGCGTCCGGTACGTCTCCTTCAGCCGCAATTTCGGCAAGGAGGCCGCCATGCTCGCCGGACTGCGGCACGCGGGCGGCGACGCGGTCGTCATCATGGACGCCGACCTCCAGCACCCGCCCGAGCTGATCGCCCGCATGATCACCCTGCACACCCAGGGAAACGACCAGGTCGTCGCCCGCCGCACCCGCGCCGGCGACCGCGTCACCCGCACCCTGACCGCCCGCGCCTACTACCGCTTCGTCAATCGACTTGTCGACGTCGAACTCGTCGACGGCGTCGGTGACTTCCGCCTCCTGTCACGCCGCGCCGTCGACGCCGTCCTCAAACTCACCGAATACAACCGCTTCTCCAAAGGCATCTTCGCCTGGATCGGATATCCGACGGAGACCTTCGCCTACGAGAACGCGGTACGCGAACAGGGCCGCTCCAAGTGGACTTTCGGCAAACTCCTCAACTACGGCCTCGACGGCGTCATTTCCTTCAACAACAAACCCCTGCGCGCCGCCCTCTATCTGGGACTCCTCCTGCTCGCCGTCGCCATGGCGTACACCGCGTGGATTGTCGGTGTCGCGGTCGTCAACGGAGTGGAAACTCCCGGATACGTCACCCTCCTCGTCGCCGTCACCGCGCTCTCCGGAGTGCAGATGGTGCTGCTCGGCGTCGTCGGCGAATACGTCGGCCGCATTTATTACGAGGCCAAACGCCGCCCGCACTTCCTCGTCGGCGAGACCGACGCCGACGTACCCCGCCACGATCCCGAAACGAACAGCCGCCCAAGCCCCGGTCACGGCGTCCCGGCCGCCGCATCCCCACTCGTACACGACTCGTTGGTCGAACCAGTGGCCCGGACCACTCCGGCTGCCTAACATCAACAACCGCAAGGCTGTTGTGCAACGCCGCACGATCACCGCCCCCGGGAGGCACCCTTTGCACCGCCGTACGCGCACCCGCTCCACGCTCCTCGCCGCCGCCGGACTGCTCGTCGCAGGCCCCGTCCTCACCGCCTGCGGCAGCCAGTCCCACCCCGGAGCCGCGGCCATCGTCGGCGGCGAGCGCATCGAGGTGTCCGCCCTCCAGGGCCAGTCCAACGCCGTACGGGCGGCGCAGGCCAAGACCCCGCAGGCCAAGGAAGTCATCAGCGGCACCGGCCAGCTCACCCGCGCCGAACTCCAGATCACCCTCTTCCGCCGGGTCGTCGAACGCGCCGCCGAGGACGCGGGCCTCACGGTCAGCCGCAAGGAGATCCAGCAGGCGCGGGCCGCCGCCGTCCAGCAGAAGGGCGGCGAGGAACGCCTGAAGTCCGACCTGCTCGGCCAGGGGTACGCGCCCGAGCAGATCGACTCCGCCGTCCGCCGCGACATCCAGCTCACCAAGCTGGCCGCCCTCCACCAGGCGGACCTCTCCACCAACGAGGGCATGCAGAAGATGACCGCCGTCCTCGCCAAGGCCTCCAAGGCCCTGAAGATCAACGTCAATCCGCGCTTCGGCAAGTGGAACGACGAGCAGATCATGCTGGTCGCGCAGAAGACGCCGTGGATCGTCCAGAAGACCAAGGACAAGGAGGCCCAGGCGGCGGCCGACGCGGGGGCGCAGCAGGTGCCGTAGCCCTTCGGAACGCGGCGCGGGTACGGTCGAGGGGTGACCACAGAAGCACCCCTCGCACCCCCCGCCCCCGGCCGTATCGTCCTGCTCACCGCCAGCCACCGGGTCGCCCCCGGCCTGCTGTCCTGGCCGGCCTGGGAGACCCTGCGCTCGGCGGACCGGGTGCTGTGCGCGGACGCCGGGCATCCGCAGCTTCCGTATCTGTACGAGGCGGGCGTGCGGGTCGAGCAGGTCGTGCCGGTGGCGGAGGAACTGGTCGCCTACTGCGCGGAGGGCGGGCGGACCGTGGTCGTGCTCCCCTCTTCCGAGGGCTCCGGTGAGGGGGACGCCCGGCTGACGGACGGCCTGGCCCGCCTCGCCGGCTCGAACCGCGTCCAGATGCCCGACCTGGAACTCCTCCCCGGCTCGTACGACCTGCCCGGCGCGCGCCTGCTCGACCTGGTCCAGGTCATGGACCGGATCCGGCGTGAGTGCCCGTGGTCGTCCCAGCAGACCCACAAGGGGCTCGCCAAGTACGGCATCGAGGAGGCGTACGAACTCGTCGAGGCCATCGAGGCGGGCGACCGCGCGGAACTCCGCGAGGAACTGGGCGACGTACTTCTCCAAGTGATCTTCCATGCGCGGATCGCCGAGGACGCTTCCGGCGAGGATGACTCGGGCGAGGAACCCTTCTCCATCGACGACGTCGCCGCCACCCTCATCGACAAGCTCATCCACCGCCACCCGCACGTCTTCGGCGACGAGACCGCGGAGACCCCTGCGGACGTCAAGGCGACCTGGCTGCGCACCAAGGCCGTCGAGAAGCAGCGGACTTCCGTCACCGAGGGCATCCCCCTCACCCAGCCCGCCCTGGCCCTCGCGGCCAAGCTGTCCTCGCGGGTACGTTCCGGGGGGCTTTCCGTGCCGCTTCCGGCGGGGGACGGCCTCGGGCACGAACTTCTCGCCCTGGCAGCGCGGGCGGAGGCCGAGGGGGTCGACCCGGAGACGGCTCTGCGAGAGGTCGCTCGCGCTTACCGGGACGCGATCCTGGCGGTCGAGTCGGCCTGACCTCCCTGCGGCGGGGCCTCGTGTGTGCCGCGCCCGGCACCCCGGTTGCCTGCGGCGCGTGCCCCAGTCCCGCCCCTTTACCCAGGGGTCTCTGTTCTGGGCGGGTGTGTCGTGGCTGGTCGCGCAGTTCCCCGCGCCCCTGGTGGCATGCCCTCCGGGCAGCCAGCCCCCTTCCGGTCCGAGGGCCCGCAACGCCCCCGCACCCGTTACCGTCGAGCCCGTGAGCACCGCACCCCCCGCCCCCGAACTCTTCACCTGGGAGTTCGCCACCGACCCTTACCCCGCCTACGCCTGGCTCCGTGAGCACTCGCCCGTGCATCGGACCCGGCTGCCCAGTGGGGTCGAGGCCTGGCTCGTGACGCGGTACGGGGATGCCAAGCAGGCTCTCGCCGATCAGCGGCTCAGCAAGAATCCGGCGAACCATGCCGGTTCCGCGCATGCGAAGGGGAAGACGGGGATTCCCGGAGAGCGCAGTGCGGATCTCATGACGCACCTGCTGAACATCGATCCGCCGGACCACACCCGGCTGAGGCGCCTCGTGTCGAAGGCGTTCACGCCGCGTACCGTCGCCGAGTTCGCGCCCCGCGTCCAGGAGCTGACGGATCAGCTCATCGACCGCTTCGAGGGCCGGGGGTCCGCCGACCTCATTCACGAGTTCGCCTTTCCGCTGCCGATCTACGCGATCTGCGACCTCCTCGGGGTGCCGCGCGAGGACCAGGACGACTTCCGGGACTGGGCCGGGATGATGATCCGGCACGGCGGCGGGCCGCGCGGGGGAGTGGCCCGGTCGGTCAAGAAGATGCGGAACTATCTGGCCGAGCTGATTCACCGCAAGCGCGAGGACCTGGGTGAGGACCTCATCTCGAATCTGATCCGGGCCAGTGACCACGGCGAGCACCTCACCGAGAACGAAGCCGCCGCGATGGCGTTCATCCTGCTTTTCGCGGGGTTCGAGACGACGGTCAATTTGATCGGTAATGGGGTGTATGCCCTGCTTCGGAATCCGGGGCAGAGGGGCAGGCTTCAGGAAGCCCTTGCCGGAGGCGACACCGAACTGCTCGCCACCGGGGTCGAGGAGCTGCTGCGGTACGACGGGCCCGTCGAGCTCGCCACCTGGCGGTACGCCACCGAGGCGCTCACCCTCGGCGGGCAGGAGATCGGAGAGGGTGACCCCGTACTCGTCGTGCTCGCGGCCGCCGACCGTGACCCCGAGCGGTTCCAGGATCCGGACAGCCTCGATCTCAGCCGTCGGGACAACCAGCATCTCGGGTACGGCCACGGCATCCACTACTGCCTCGGTGCGCCCCTCGCGCGACTGGAGGCGCAGACCGCTCTCGCGACCCTGCTGACCCGTCTCCCTGACCTGCGACTCGCGGTGGAATCCGATGATTTGCGGTGGCGGGGAGGGCTCATCATGCGTGGACTGCGCACGCTTCCGGTGGAGTTCGGAAGTGTCCCGGGAGAGAGAGAAAGTGACGGGGGATCAGGGATGTGACCTTTGCGTGATCTCCGCTGCATCGACTTGTGACGGATGTTCGACTGCGGCTACGTTCACGGGCGACCCGGCTGTTTCGCCAGAAGCCGAGTCACCGTCAGCGAAAGGCAACCGCATGCGTTCCGGGAACGGTAAACACCGCCGCCCGCGTCAGGCCCCCGCAATCGTCGTCGCCGCCGGGGTCACCGGCTCCGCGCTCGCGATTCCGCTCCTCGGCGCCACCAGCGCCGGTGCGGCCGAGGCCGGCACCTGGGACCGCGTCGCCGAGTGCGAGAGCGGCGGTGCGTGGAGCGCCGACCTGGGCAACGGGTACTACGGCGGGCTCCAGTTCTCCCAGGAGAAGTGGGAGCGGTATGGAGGCGCCTCGTACGCCCCGCGTGCCGATCTGGCCAGCCGCTCGCAGCAGATCGAGGTCGCCGAGAAGGTGTTCAAGGCCGAGGGCCCGCAGGCCTGGCCGAGCTGCGCCGTCATATCCGGGCTCGCCCCGGGCGGCGGCGGGCACTCCGGTTCGGGCTCCGGGCAGGGCGGGGTGGATGCCGCCGATCCCGGCGCGGACGCCGGTGTCGATTCCCGTACGCCTCCCACGCCCCCGGCGGACTCCGCGAAGTCCGAGGACCCGGCACAGGGCGCCGAGCCCGGCCAGGAGACCCCGTCCGCGGACCCGAGCGCCGATCCCACCCGTACTCCGGACCCGGGCACCACCCCCGACGCCGCTACGCCCTCCGGCGACGCCACCGCTCCCGCCGAGCCCACCCCCGGCTCCAGCGTCTCGCCCAGTACCGGCCCCGACGCCTCCACGAGCCCGACCGCGCCCGACGCCACCCCGGGCACCGTCGACCCGAGCGCCCCCGGCAGCGGCAAGCACCGGGGCGAGCCCGCGCCGGAGAACTCCCTCCCCGTACCGGACGATTCTCTCGAAAGGGGCGCGGAGGCCGGGCGGCACGCCTCGCGGGACGGCGGCGGGAAGGGGCAGAGTGCGCCCGAGCCCGGTACGTACACCGTGCGCCCCGGCGACAACCTCTGGCACATCGCGGACGAGGCGAAGGTGCCCGGCGGCTGGGCCGCGCTCTACGAGGCCAACAAGAAGTCCGTCGGCGCCGACCCGGACCTCATCAAGCCTGGTCAGCATCTTGATCTGAGTGAGGATCAGGAGAGCGAGAAGGCGGAGAAGAAGGGCGAGGGGAAGGCCGGGGAGAAGGTCGCGGAAGAGGCGGAGAAGGGCGAAAAGTAGGGGTGGTTGGGGGGCTTGTGTCCGGTTTTGCGCAAGTGAGACATGAGTCTCTTCGCCCCAACTGGCGTGTCCCTCGGGGCGACTCCCGGTAAGCCCCCTCTGACCTGCGTAAACGCAAGGGAGGAGGGGGCAAGTAGGGGGTGGATGTCCCTAATGTGCCTCTTTGAACATCGGGGACACCTGTGATTACGGTCGTCCTCGCTCGCCACCGGTGAGCACCGGAGCCCGCACGCCGAATCCTGCCGGCGGGCCTCGGAAGCAGTCGTCGCGAAAGCGCCGTAGGCAGGAGCGGGGGACCCAAGGTAAGTGCCGGGCCCGGACGTTGAGAGACGTGACGGGAACGGCTTGGGGTGAAGCCGCCGAAACGGAAGGCCGCAGCGGGCAGCAATGCCGGCGGCGCGGGAATCCGGACCGGTGGCCGGGCGAACTCACAGCCCGAACCCGACAGCTCACCTCGAAGGCGTCGGTGAGGGAATTTCCATGTCGCTTTTCAGCAGCAAGGGCAAGCACCGCCGTCCGTCCAAGGCCACCCGTGCCGCCGCCGTCGTCGGCGTCACCGGTGTCGCGGTCGCCGCCCCGCTGATGGGGGCCTCCGCGGCCTCCGCCGCCTCCGTCGACACCTGGGACGCCGTCGCCCAGTGCGAGTCCGGCGGCAACTGGTCCATCAACACGGGCAACGGCTACTACGGCGGCCTCCAGTTCACGAACTCCTCGTGGGCCGCGGCCGGCGGCACCCAGTACGCCCCGCGCGCCGACCTGGCCACCAAGGGCCAGCAGATAGCCACCGCCGAGAAGCTGCTCAAGATCCAGGGCCCCGGCGCCTGGGCCTGCGCGGGTGCCGGCAACCTGAGCAACGACGGTGTGGACCCGGGCGTCAGCACCGGCTCCCAGAAGCAGTCCTCGAAGCAGTCCGCCCCCAAGGCGGAGAAGAAGCGCTCCGAGGCCCCGGCTGCGTCCCGCAGCGAGTCCCGCTCGGTGCCGAAGGTCGAGTCCAAGGCCGGTGGCCCGATCAAGAAGGGTGACGGCGAGTACAAGGTGCAGGCCGGCGACACCCTCTCGAAGATCGCCGAGAGCCACCACGTCAAGGGCGGCTGGCAGCACATCGCAGACCTCAATGAGGACGTCGTCTCCGACGCCGACCTCATCTTCCCGGGTCAGCAGCTCCACCTGAGCTGATCCAGCGGGGACCGACGGCCCACCCCCGTCCGTCCCCGCCCCCGCGGGAACCACCGGCGGCCCACCCCCGCCCGGTTCCCGCACCGCGAAGGGGGCGGCTCACCCCCGTCCCCTTCGCACCCCGACCCCGGCAGGGCGCGACTTCCCCCCGAACGCGTCCGGCCGGGGTCGACCCCTATGCCCAGTCCCCCGTACGGAGGGGCTCATCCGTGCACGTACGCACGCAGGCGTGCATACGGGCCGTACTCGCCGGTGAACGGATCCGTAACCCTCGGTGACGTCACCAGGGTCCTTCGTCCTGTATTACAGGCATTCGGGCATCTTTTCGTCCCATCGTGCGGTCGATCGGCTGGCCGATGCCCCCAAGGCGGTTAGGCTCTTGTCGCAAGGCCGAAAGAGACCCTGCGCCGTGTGCCCCTCGAAGGGGCCCGCCACCTTCGCGTCACATCCCATAAGGAGATGCTCGTGCCGTCCATCGACGTCGTCGTAGCCCGGGAAATCCTGGACTCCCGAGGCAACCCCACGGTCGAGGTCGAGGTCGGCCTCGACGACGGCAGCACGGGTCGTGCTGCTGTTCCGTCCGGCGCCTCCACCGGTGCCTTCGAAGCCATCGAGCTTCGCGACGGTGACCCGAACCGCTACCTCGGCAAGGGTGTCGAGAAGGCCGTTCTCGCCGTCATCGAGCAGATCGGCCCGGAGCTCGTCGGCTACGACGCCACCGAGCAGCGCCTGATCGACCAGGCGATGTTCGACCTCGACGCCACCGAGAACAAGGGCTCGCTGGGCGCCAACGCCATCCTGGGTGTCTCCCTCGCCGTCGCGCACGCCGCCTCCGAGGCCAGCGACCTGCCGCTGTTCCGCTACCTCGGCGGTCCGAACGCGCACCTGCTGCCCGTCCCGATGATGAACATCCTCAACGGTGGGTCGCACGCCGACTCCAACGTCGACATCCAGGAGTTCATGATCGCGCCGATCGGCGCCGAGTCCTTCTCCGAGGCCCTGCGCTGGGGCGCCGAGGTCTACCACACCCTCAAGAAGGTGCTGAAGACCAAGGGCCTGTCCACGGGCCTGGGCGACGAGGGCGGCTTCGCCCCGAACCTGGAGTCCAACCGCGCCGCCCTCGACCTCATCGTCGAGGCCATCAAGCAGGCCGGTTACATCCCCGGCGAGCAGATCGCGCTCGCGCTCGACGTCGCTGCCTCCGAGTTCTACAAGGACGGCAAGTACGAGTTCGAGGGCAAGTCCCGCTCGGCCGCCGAGATGACCGAGTACTACGAGGAGCTCGTCTCCGCGTACCCGCTGGTCTCCATCGAGGACCCGCTGTACGAGGACGACTGGGCCGGCTGGAAGGTCATCACCGACCGCCTGGGCTCCAAGGTCCAGATCGTCGGCGACGACCTCTTCGTCACCAACCCGGAGCGTCTGGCCCGCGGCATCGAAGAGGGCTCGGCCAACGCCCTGCTCGTCAAGGTCAACCAGATCGGCTCGCTCACCGAGACGCTGGACGCCGTCGAGCTCGCGCAGCGCAACGGCTTCAAGTGCATGATGAGCCACCGCTCCGGCGAGACCGAGGACGTCACCATCGCCGACCTCGCCGTCGCCGTGAACTGCGGTCAGATCAAGACCGGCGCCCCGGCCCGCTCGGACCGCGTCGCCAAGTACAACCAGCTGCTGCGCATCGAGGAGATCCTCGACGACGCCGCGGTGTACGCCGGTCGCTCCGCGTTCCCCCGCTTCAAGGGCTAAGGGCCACAGGGCTCCAGCTTCCGTACGTCCCCGTACCCGGTCCCGTACCGTGTGCGGGGACGTCGGCGCGTAATGGGGAGGACAGAGGGATGGCCGCACGGAACAAGGGCGACCGGTTCTCCACCACCACCCGGCTGCGGCTGCTCGGCGAGCAGACCGCCGCCCGCGTCTACCGCTCCCAGACCCGCCGCCAGGCCCGCCGCTCCCGGCTCACCGGCCGGGCGGCGTTGCTGGTGCTGGTGGTGTGCACGCTGGTGGTGGCCCTCGCGTACCCCATACGGAGCTACTTCTCGCAGGCGACCGACATCGCCGACCAGGAGCAGGCCAGGAACGAGGCCGAGCGGCGCGTCGAGCAGCTCCGCGACGCCAAGGCCCGCCTGCAGGACGACGCGTACATCGTCCGCCTCTCCCGCGAGCACCTGCACTACGTGAAGCCCGGCGAGACCGGCTTCACCGTGTACGACCCCAAGGCCCCCGGCACCGCCCAGCGTCCCGACGGGGACGAGGCGGCCGACCAGCCCTGGTACTCCAGCGTCTGGAACGGCGTCGACCGGGCCGACCGCAGCGAACCGTAAGACCTCACCAGAGCAGACCGACAGAAGGCACGCATGGACACCCCGCCCCCGACCACGCCGCGCACCGAGCCCACCGAGAGGGACATCGAGGCGTTCAAGCTCCAGCTGGGCCGCCCGCCGCGCGGGCTGCGCGCGATCGCGCACCGTTGCCCCTGCGGCAACCCGGACGTGGTCGAGACGGCCCCGCGCCTGGAGGACGGCACGCCGTTCCCCACGCTCTACTACATGACCTGCCCCCGGGCCACGGGCGCCATCGGCACCCTGGAGGGCTCCGGGCTCATGAAGGAGATGCAGGCGCGCCTGGCCACCGACCCGGAGCTGGCCGACACCTACCGGGCCGCGCACGAGGACTACCTCAAGCGGCGCGACGAGATCGAGGAGCTGGTGGGCTTCCCCAGCGCCGGCGGGATGCCCGACCGTGTGAAGTGCCTGCACGTGCTGGTGGGCCACTCGCTGGTCGCCGGCCCCGGCGTGAACCCCTTCGGCGACGAGGCCCTGGCCCTGCTGCCCGAGTGGTGGGCCAAGGGCCCCTGTGTGACGCCGTGCGCCGACAAGGCCGAGGAGAGCGCCCAGTGACCCGGGTCGCCGCCATCGACTGCGGTACGAATTCGATCCGGCTGCTGGTCGCCGACGCGAACCCCGAGACGGGCGAGCTGGTCGACCTGGACCGCCGGATGACGATCGTCCGCCTCGGCCAGGGCGTGGACCGCACCGGGCGCCTGGCCCCCGAGGCACTGGAGCGCACCTTCGCCGCCTGCCGCGAGTACGCGGAGATCATCAAGGCACATGGTGCGGAGAAGGTCCGCTTCGTGGCCACCTCCGCCTCCCGCGACGCCGAGAACCGCGACGAGTTCGTCTCCGGCGTCCTGGAGATCCTGGGCGTCGAGCCCGAGGTGATCTCCGGTGACCAGGAGGCCGCGTTCTCCTTCACGGGGGCCACCAAGGAGCTCACGGGCTCCGGCGAGGACTACCTGGTGGTGGACATCGGCGGCGGCTCCACGGAGCTCGTGGTGGGCCGCGAGAGCGTCGAGGCGGCCCGTTCCGTCGACATCGGCTGCGTACGTCTGACCGAGCGCCACCGGCCGTCCGCGCCCGCCACCGCCGAGCAGGTCGCCGCGATCCGCGCGGACGTCGCGAAGGCCCTGGACCTGGCGGCCGGGACGGTGCCGCTGACCGACAAGCCGCGCACGCTGGTCGGGCTCGCGGGTTCGGTGACCACGATCGCCGCCATCGCGCTGGGGCTCCGGGAGTACGACTGGGAGGCGATCCACCACGCGCGCATCCCGTACGAGAAGGTCCGGGAGATCACCGAGTCGCTCGTGGGCGCCACCCACGACGAGAAGGCCGCGATCCCCGCGATGCACCCCGGCCGGGTCGACGTCATCGTCTCCGGGGCGCTGATCCTGCTGGCCCTCATGGAGCGCGTCGGGGCCTCGGAAGTGGTGGTCTCCGAGCACGACATTTTGGACGGAATCGGCTGGAGCATCGCCTGAGACGGAGGGCGGTCCGGGTGTGATCCGGGCGGTGCGGAACACCGCGCCGAACGAACTTCGTGAAGTTCTTCACAAGGAAAAGGGGCCCGATGGGCCCCTTTTTCACGCGGAAGGGCCGAAGGGGTGGGTCCTCGGACCTGAGTAGGCGCATAACGGACTGTTCCGGGCGCGTTACCGACGTATGAATCAGATAAGTGGTTCAGCGGCCGCGAGATGCCATCGGGCCAGTTGGGAAGGGGTTTCCAACGTGCCGGACGGGACGGTGGTTCCCCGTACGGAGCATGAGCTGGGTCACGTGGGCCGCGCAGTGTAGCAGAGGGTGTCGCAGACCTTGTGAAGGGGCTCACGAGGGGACCCCTCCGAGGGGGTGGATACTCGATTCCATGAGCACCACGGAGCGTCCCAGGATCCTCGTAGTAGGCGGTGGGTACGTAGGCCTGTACGCGGCACAGCGCATTCTCAAGAAGATGCGTTATGCGGAAGCGACCGTCACGGTCGTCGACCCCCGCTCGTACATGACCTACCAGCCCTTCCTGCCCGAAGCCGCCGCCGGCAACATCTCGCCGAGGCACGTCGTCGTACCGCTGCGACGCGTCCTCCCCAAGGCCGAGGTGCTGACCGGTCGGGTCACCACCATCGATCAGGACCGCAAGGTCGCCACGGTCGCGCCGCTCGTCGGCGAGGCCTACGAGCTGCCCTTCGACTACCTGGTCGTCGCGCTCGGCGCGGTCTCCCGCACCTTCCCGATCCCCGGCCTCGCCGAGCAGGGCATCGGCATGAAGGGCGTCGAGGAGGCCATCGGCCTGCGCAACCACGTCATCGAGCAGCTCGACAAGGCCGACTCGACCCACGACGAAGAGGTCCGCCGCCGTGCGCTCACCTTCGTCTTCGTCGGCGGTGGCTTCGCGGGAGCGGAGACCATCGGCGAGGTCGAGGACATGGCCCGCGACGCCGCGAAGCAGTACTCCAACGTCTCGCGCGACGACATGCGGTTCATCCTGGTCGACGCCGCCGACAAGATCCTTCCCGAGGTGGGCCCGGACCTGGGCCGCTGGGGCAAGGAGCACCTGGAGTCCCGCGGCATCGAGATTCACCTCTCGACCTCCATGGACTCCTGCGTCGACGGTCACGTCGTGCTGAAGAACGGCCTCGAGGTCGACTCCAACACCATCGTGTGGACCGCCGGTGTGAAGCCGAACCCGGCGCTCGCCCGCTACGGTCTGCCGCTCGGCCCCCGTGGCCACGTCGACACCCAGGCCACCCTCCAGGTGCAGGGCAGCGACTACATCTGGGCCGCGGGCGACAACGCCCAGGTCCCGGACCTGGTCGGCCGCAAGAACGGCAACCCGAACGCCTGGTGCCCGCCGAACGCCCAGCACGCGCTGCGTCAGGCCAAGGTCCTCGGCGACAACGTGGTCTCCGGCATGCGGGGCTTCCCGCAGAAGGAGTACGAGCACGCCAACAAGGGCGCCGTCGCGGGTCTCGGCCTGCACAAGGGCGTCGCGATGATCGTCATGGGCAAGATCAAGATCAAGCTCAAGGGCCGTCTCGCCTGGTACGCCCACCGCGGCTACCACGGCATGGCGATGCCGACGTTCAACCGCAAGATCCGCGTGCTGGCCGACTGGACGCTGGGGATGTTCCTCAAGCGCGAGGTCGTCTCGCTGGGCGCCATGGAGACTCCGCGCGAGGAGTTCTACGAGGCCGCCAAGCCGGCTCCGGCTCCGGTCGAGGCGGCGAAGGTTCCGGCCGCCGCCGAGCCCAAGAAGGCCGAAGCGAAGGCTTCCTGACGCTCCGTCGGTAGTCGCGCTCCGTCGCTCTGGTCCGAAGGGGCCGTCCGCCATCCGTGGTGCGGGCGGCCCCTTCGGCCTTTCCGCCGCAAAGTGCATGTAGAGGCCATGTATTTTGCCGGGCCGTGACCCGAATCCGGGATGCGGCAGCCCTCCCGCGGTGTTATTCGAGTAGTACGCCGATAGTCGTACGTCATCTCGAATCCCTGGAGGTGTGCACCATGGCCGATGCCGCACTGCGGCTGACCAGACTTGCCGAGGAACTCCTCTCCACCCCGCTCCCGGTCCGCATCCGCGCCTGGGACGGCAGCGAGGCGGGCCCGCCCGGCGCCCCCGTCCTCGCGATACGAGACCGCAAGGCCCTGCGCCGGCTGCTGTGGAAGCCCGGAGAGCTCGGCCTGGCCCGCGCCTGGGTGGCCGGCGAGATCGACGTGGACGGCGACCTCTACGAGGCCCTGGACCTGCTCGCCGAGCTGATCTGGGAGCGCGACGGCGACGTGAAGGACGCCGTTCATCCGGTACGCGATCCCCGCCTGCGCGCCGCCGCCCGCGAGCTGCTGAAGCTCGGCGGCCCCCTCCCGCCGCCGCCCCCGCCGCCCGAGGAGCTGCGCCGCCACACCGGACGGCTGCACACCAAGCGCCGCGACAAGGAGTCCATCAGCCACCACTACGACGTCGGCAACGACTTCTACTCCCTGGTCCTCGGGCCGTCCATGGTCTACTCCTGCGCCTACTTCCCCGACCCCGACGCCACCCTCGAAGACGCCCAGCGCGACAAGCTCGACCTCATCGCCCGCAAGCTCGACCTGAAGGAGGGGCAGCGGCTGCTGGACGTCGGCTGCGGCTGGGGCTCCATGGCCATCCACGCCGCCCGCCACTACGGCGTCCACGTCACCGGCGTCACCATCTCCTCCGAACAGGCCGCCTTCGCCCGCAAGCGCATCGCCGAGGAGGGCCTCACCGACCGCATCGAGATCCGGGTGCAGGACTACCGCGACGTCCACGACGGCCCGTACGACGCCATCTCCTCCATCGGCATGGCCGAGCACGTGGGAGCCGTCCAGTACGGGGAGTACGCGGCCGACCTGTACGCCCTCCTGCGGCCCGGCGGCAGGCTGCTCAACCACCAGATCGCGCGGCGGCCGCTGGCCGACGAGGAGGCGTACCACGTCGACTCCTTCATCGACTCCTACGTCTTCCCCGACGGGGAGCTGGCCCCGGTCGGCCGTACGGTCGCCCTGCTGGAGGAGGCCGGGTTCGAGGTCCGCGACCTGGAGTCCATCCGCGAGCACTACGCGCTGACCCTGCGGCACTGGGTGGCCCGCCTGGAGAAGAACTGGGAGGCGGCCCTGAAGACGGTCACCCCCGGCCGGGCCCGCGTCTGGCGGCTGTACATGGCCGCCTCCGCGCTCTCCTTCGAGCACAACAAGATCGGCGTGAACCAGGTCCTCGCGGTCAGGCCGGTTGCCTCGGGGGCGTCCGGGATGCCGCTGCGCTCGCGTGTGTGGGGTGGGTGACCAACTGAGGGACATCGGCTGAACCCCCGTTTGCCGCCGATACGTTGACCCATTGCGGAACTCCGCGCTCCAGCCCCTTCCGTGGCTTTGGGCGCGGAGTTCCGTGACGTACGGAGACAAGTACACAGGGGAGAGGGGAGCCGACGTGCAGCACCGCAGGAGCACGCGGACCAAGAAGATCTGGATGTGGGGGGCGGGCATCGGCGTCGCCGCGCTCGCGGTCCCGGCGGTCGCCTTCGCGGGCGCCGCGCCCGAGGCGGCGGCAGCCGTGCAGACCACCGCGACGTTCAACGACCCGGCGGGCGACACGGCCGCCCAGAGCCGCATCCGCGACCATGTCAAGGGCCTGATCGAGGGGGCGGCGGAGGGCTCCACCATCACCGCCGGGCTCTACTCCTTCACCGACGAGCAGGTCTCGGGCGCCCTCACGGCCGCCAAGAAGCGCGGCGTCAACGTCCGCATCGTCATCGACAACGCCTCGACCGGCAAGGGCGGCCAGTACGACGTGCTGAAGACAGCGCTCGGCACCGACCAGTCCAAGGCCAGTTACGTCACCAACTGCGGTGCCGACCGGGGCTGCATCGGCCACCGGGAGCTGGTCGACGGCTCCGAGGACGGCTCGATCAACCACAACAAGTTCTGGACGTTCTCCGAGACCGGCGGCACCAAGAACGTCGTCGTGCAGGCCTCCGCCAACATGACCAGCCTCCAGCGCACCGACCTGTTCAACAACGCGGTGACGATCGTGGACTCCGCGCTCTACGGCGTCTACCAGGACTACTTCGCCGACCTCGCCAAGCGGAAGGTGAACAACAACTACTACAAGACCCCGTCGGCGGGCGCGTACAAGACGTACTTCTTCCCCCGCCAGGAAGCCGCGGGCAAGAAGTGGAACGCCGACGCCTCCACCGACACCGTCGCGCTGATCCTCGGCAACGTGGACTGCAAGGCGGGCACCGAGGTGCGGGTCGCCGCCAACCTCTTCTCGCGCCGCGAGGTCGCCGGCAAGCTGGTCTCCATGGAGGCGGCGGGCTGCACGGTCCGCCTGGCCGGTGACGGCGGCGCCTCCACGAGCGACGACGTCCGGAAGATCCTCGCCGGGAAGATCGCCGACCGTGTCGAGTGCGCCGAGAAGCGCGAGGGCAAGAACCCGGTCGGCCTGCACTCCAAGTACGTCCTGATCAACGGCACGTACGAGGGCAGGGCCGGCCGCAAGCTGGTCTTCACCGGCAGCCACAACCTCAGCTACGCGGCGCTGCGGGCCAACGACGAGACCCTGCTGAAGATCGACGACGCGGGGATCTACGACCAGTTCAAGGCGAACCACCAGCAGATCATGAGCTACTGCAAGGGGTCCTGAGCATGCAGGAGGGCGGCCCCACCACGTACATACGTGGTGGGGCCGCCCCGTGTCCCTTGCCTGCCGTCCCGCCGGGCTACTCGGCCTTGATGGCGGCGAGCATGTTCAGCCGCGCCGCGCTGCGGGCCGGCCACATGGCGGCCAGCACGCCCACCACACCGGCCAGCAGCAGGAAGATGCCGACCCGGCCCCACGGGATCGTCAGGGCGTACTCCGGGATGTTGTGCTTGACCGTCTGGCCGATCGCCCAGGCGATGAAGGTGCCCAGACCCACGCCGACGACCGCGCCGAACAGGGAGATCACGACCGATTCCAGGCGGATCATGGACTTGACCCGGCCGCGGTCCAGGCCGATCGCCCGCAGCATGCCGATCTCCTGCTGCCGCTCGAAGACGGACATCGCGAGGGTGTTGACGACGCCGAGCACCGCGATCACCAGGGCCATCGCCAGCAGGCCGTACATCATGTTCAGCATCTGCGTGATCATGCCGCCCATCTTCGCGGCGATCTCGTTCTTGTCCATGATCACCATGGCGGGGTTCTTGCCGGTGGCGTCGACCAGGGCCTGCTTGTTGGCGGCGGACTCGCCGCCGTCCATCTTCACGAACGCCTCGTAGTACATCGGCGTCTGGTAGTGCGGCAGCAGCTCCTTGACGTCCATGACGACGTCACCGAAGTTGTCGCTGTCCTCGAAGATCGCGCCGACCTTCACGGAGGACTTCTTGTCGTCCTCGTACCGCAGGTCCAGCGTCTGGCCGACCTTGAGGCCCGTGCTGTCCGCGTATGCCTTGGTGACCGCGACCTCGCCCCGGGCGAGGGGGTTCTCGGAGCCGTCCAGGACGTTCAGGTGCAGGGCCGGGCCCAGCGCCTTGGGCTCGATGCCGGAGATGCCGAGGTAGTCGTTCTGGCCCGCCTGCGCGCCGCCGGAGAGCTTCGGCGTCGCGGAGACGACACCGGGGGCCTTGGCGAGCGCGTCGACGGTGGACTGGCTCATCGCCGACATGTTGGCCATCGAGACCTGGTAGTCGGCGGTGATGTCCTTGCGGGTGGCCCGGTCCAGCGAGTCGCCCGCGGTGACGCCGAGCACGGTCAGGCCGGTGACCAGGGTCAGGCCGATCGCCAGGGCGGAGGCGGTGGCGCCGGTGCGGCGCGGGTTGCGCACCGAGTTCAGCCCGGCGAGCTTGCCGGAGATGCCGAAGGCGCGGTTCAGCAGCGGCTGGATCAGCCGGATCAGCGGCCGCGACAGCAGCGGGATCAGCACGATTACCCCGAGCAGCGTCAGGAACGCGCCGAAGCCGATGACCGTGCGGCCGTCCTTGCCCATCGCCGCACCGCCGACGATGACCGCACCGCCGCCGAGCGCCAGGATCGCGCCGATGGTGTTCCGTACGACCAGGGACTTGACGGTCTCGGTGGCGTGCACGCTGTTCATCGCGGCGACCGGCGGGATCTTCGCGGCGCGGCGGCCCGGCAGCCAGGCGGCGAGCATCGTGATCAGTACGCCGACGGCGAGCGCGGTGAGGACCGGGGTGGCGGTGATGACCATGCCGCCGGCCGGGAGCTGGGCGCCGATGAGGTCCATCAGCGGGCCCATGCCGGCGGCCATGCCGACGCCGATGACGAAGCCGACCACCGAGGCGACCAGGCCGACGATCATCGCTTCGAGGAGCACGGACCGGGTGATCTGCTTGCGGGAGGCGCCCACGGCGCGCATCAGCGCGAGTTCCTTGGTGCGCTGGGCGACCAGCATGGTGAAGGTGTTGGCGATCAGGAAGATGCCGACGAACAGGGCGATGGCGGCGAAGGCCAGCAGGATCTGGGTGAGCCCGTCGGTCAGCTGCTTGATGCTGCGGGTCTGCTCGGCGGCGAGCTCGGCGGCCGTCTGGGCCTGCGCGTTCTCCGGCAGCAGCGGCTTGATCTCGGCGAGCAGCTTGTCGTTGTCGGTGCCGGGCTTCGCGGTGACCGACAGGTCGGAGTAGTAGCCCGGCGCCAGGAACATCTTCTGGGCGGTCTTCGAGTCGAACAGCACGAGCGAGCCGCCCGCGTTGACCAGGCCGTCCTCGGTGGTGAAGACACCGGTGAGGGTGTTCTCCTCGGCGGGCTTGTTGGTGGCGACGCGGACCTTGTCGCCGACCTTGTAGCCGCCCTTCTTCGCCGTCTCGGCGTCGAGGGCGATCTCGCCGGCCTTCGTCGGGCCGTTGCCGTCGGTGAAGGCGTAGAAGGGGTCCTTGCCGTCCTTGCCGGGCGAGAAGTTCGCACCGTTGTTGGACCAGCCCTCGGCGAGCAGCTCGCCCTTGCGGGAGGCGGCGCCGGCGAAGCCGTTGACGCGCGGGCTGACCGACTCGACGCCGTCCAGCGCGGCGATCTGCCCGATCTGCTTCTCGCTGAGGCCCGGGGCCTGCTTGGTGTCGTTGGCCGCGTGGTGGGAGGTGATGCCGACGGAGACGTTGCTCAGGCTCTTGGTGGCCTGGTTGCCGTAGGCCTTGTTGAGGGTGTCGCTGTAGATCAGGGTGCCGGACACGAAGGCCACGCCGAGCATCACGGCGAGGATCGTCATCAGCAGCCTGGCCTTGTGCGCGAGCACGTTGCGCAGGGCGGTGCGGAACATGGGGTTACGTCCTGGAGGAAGAGAGGGGGGTGATCGGGGGCCGGAGCGGGGGGTTCAGCTCGTACGGCCCTTGGTGTCGAAGTCCTTCATGCGGTCCAGGACGCCGTCGGCGGTGGGCTTGATCATCTCGTCGACGATCCGGCCGTCGGCCAGGAAGATCACACGGTCCGCGTAGGAGGCGGCCACCGGGTCGTGGGTGACCATCACGACGGTCTGGCCCAGTTCCCGTACGGAATTGCGCAGGAAGCCCAGCACCTCGGCGCCGGAGCGCGAGTCCAGGTTTCCGGTCGGCTCGTCGCCGAACATGATCTCCGGGCGGCTGGCCAGGGCGCGGGCCACGGCCACGCGCTGCTGCTGGCCGCCGGACAGCTCGGACGGGCGGTGCTTGAGGCGGCCCGAGAGGCCGACCATCTCGATGACCTTGTCGAGCCACGCCTTGTCGGGCTTGCGGCCCGCGATGTCCATGGGGAGCGTGATGTTCTCCAGGGCGTTCAGCGTCGGCAGCAGGTTGAACGCCTGGAAGATGAAGCCGATCTTGTCCCGGCGCAGCTGGGTGAGCTGCTTGTCCTTCAGGGTGCCCAGCTCCGTCTCGCCGATCCGCACCGAGCCGGAGGAGAAGGAGTCCAGACCCGCGACGCAGTGCATCAGGGTCGACTTGCCGGAGCCCGAGGGGCCCATGATCGCGGTGAACTCGCCCTGCCGGAAGTCGACGCTCACCCGGTCCAGCGCGACGACCTGCGTCTCGCCGTGACCGTAGACCTTCGACAGTTCGGTGGCGCGGGCGGCGACCGCCACGGTCTGGTGCGCGGTGGGGTACGGGTACGTGGTCACGGCGGGACTCCTGTCGGGACGCTCGGGGGGACGCTTTCCATCCTCACGGCGCTTTTACGTCCACGAGTCACTCCGCACGGCAGTCCTGGGGCAGTCTCCGGTCTGACCCGTACGCCCCGCTGTCCTACCTAGGTATGACGGTGACCCCGAGAGCCCGGCGGGTGTGCGCAAGGCGTGGTCACCTGTGCACAAGAGGTCGAGTTTCCGTCAATCCCGTGCACGCTCCGACACCGGACGACACGGCTCCGCACCCGCTCCGGCATGTGCCGATGGTCTGCCGCGGCTGCTGACGCTCCATCAAGCGCCCATAAAATAAGACAGCATTGGGGAGATGTACCGCTGTTCGGGGGACGCCTGCGGATAGGCTCTGAGCCATTGTCGCGGCCCGCGCGCCTGCCCGGATGGTGGAATGCAGACACGGCGAGCTTAAACCTCGCTGCCCCTCGGGGGCGTACCGGTTCGAGTCCGGTTCCGGGCACATTCCTCCCGCCGGAGCCCCCTCGGGAACATTTCCGCGGCGACGTCGGTTCGTCACGATCGTAGAAAGATCCTCCTCTGGTACAGGGGTGGTTTCTTTGCGACCCCATTACCCTTGACAGCAAGGTCGCACACGGTGGCCATGGAGGAGTGAGATGAGGAGCAGCAACCCGGTCTTCTCGCGACGGGGGTTCGGCCGCGACAACGGCCACGCGGGCTTCAACGCCCAGCAGCCGCAGGCCGGGGGCCCCGCCGTAGGGACCCAGGGCAACCCGTACGCCCAGGGGAACCCGTACGCCCAGGACGCGACGAACCCGTACGCGACCAACCCGTACGCACAGCAGGACCAGTACGGCGCCCCGGTGGCGCCGCCGCGCGGCAGCGTCATGACGATGGACGACGTCGTCACGCGCACGGCCATCACCCTCGGCCTCGTGGTCGGCGGCGCGGCCGTGGCGTGGATCACCAACATGGGCCTGGGTCTGGCCATCGGCGCGGCGCTCGTCGCGATGGTGCTCGGTCTGGTCCAGTCGTTCAAGCAGAAGCCGGTCCCGGCGCTGATCCTGGCGTACGCGGGCTTCGAGGGCCTCTTCCTGGGCGCACTGAGCAACTACATCAACACCTGGGTGGCGCCCGGCGCCGCGATGCAGGCGGTCCTCGGCACGATGGCGGTCTTCGCCACCATGCTCGTGCTGTACAAGACCCGCATCGTGCGCGTCACCGCCCGCTTCACGCGCTTCGTGATGATCGCCGCGATCAGCTTCATGGTGCTCACCGCCGTGAACCTGCTGTTCATGGTCTTCGGCGGCGGTGACGGCCTCGGCTTCCGCAGCGGTGGCCTGGGCATCGTCTTCGGCATCGTCGGTGTCCTGCTCGGCGCCTTCTTCCTGGCGCTGGACTTCAAGCAGGTCGAGGACGGCATCGCCTACGGTGCCCCCCGCGAGGAGTCCTGGCTGGCGGCCTTCGGCCTCACCATGACCCTGGTGTGGATCTACCTGGAGATGCTGCGTCTCGTCTCGATCCTGAGCGGCGACGACTAGCAGAGCCGGTGAGCACGGGAAGGGCCCGCGGACCGAATGGTCCGCGGGCCCTTCCGCGTCCGTAGGGGGAGCGGGGGAGTAGGGGTCAGCGGAGTTTGCGGGCGGCGCGCCTGAGGTCGTACTCGTGGATGATCGCCTTGGCGTGCCCGTGGGCCAGGTTGTGCTCGCTGCGGAGCCAGCTCACCTTTTCCTCGAAGCGGAAGAGGGAGGGACCGTCCTCGACGGTGCGCAGCCAGTCGGACACTTCACGACCGGTGCAGTGGGGGATGCGGGAGAGCAGGTTGCGGTGGGTCTCTTCGGAGAAGACTTGGGACATCGGCGCCTCCGGAAGGCTTTGCGCGGTGCTGGTCCTTCACTGCACCGTGCCTGAGTGTCGGCCTGTTGGCAACAGTCCCGGGCGGGCGCGTAGGGTCGCGATGTGCTGGATACGACCCCCCTGCTGACCGCCGTGGAACGGCTCGCCGACCGCCTGCGGTCCACCCCCGAGAGCCGGCTGCGGCGCGGCGCCGCAGCCGAAGGACTGGCGCTGGCCCGCGAACTCGCCCTGCGCGCACAGCGCCTGGAGTTCCCGGACCGCGAGCCGCGCGAGCTGCCCGACGCGGGCCTCTTCTCGGTCGCCGACCAACTGGCCGTCGCGGGCCGGGACTTGGCGCTGGCCATGGGAACGGCCCCGTCCGGTGAACTGGACGAGGCCGTGAAGCTGGTCGAAGCGGTGGAGAAGAACCTCTAGTCCGGGACGGACGCGATGACCCGGTCGGCCAGGATGTAGACGTTCTCCGCACCGCAGGAGAAGGTCAGCGCGTACGCCCCCGAGATCCCGGAGCCCCCCAGCAGCACCGGGGTGTTGCCCGCCCGCAGCGCGTCCGCGAGCTGCTCCGCCGTCTCGCGGTGCCCGGGGGTCATGCACAGCGTCGTACCGTCCGCGAAGACGTACACGTCGAGGGTGCCCAGCGGGCCCGGACGCACGTCCGCCAGCGGCGCGCGGGCCGCGGCGAGGCCCTCCAGGCGGGACATCGTGAAGGCGTGGTCGCCCGTCACGGGGGAGGTCTGCACGGGGACGAAGTCGGGGTGCGAGGGATGCCGGCGGCGGGCGGCGGCCAGCGCGGCCGGGTCGCCGTCCAGCTCGTCGTCCTCCGCGGCTTCGTCGTCGGTGGACTCCGTGGACTCGGCGGCGATTTCCTCGATGCCGGGCGGCGGCGTCAGGTCGAACTCCTCGGCGAAGTTCAGCTCGCCCCGGGAGGTGGCCAGGAAGGCCTCCAGGTCGCTCTCCTTGAGCCCGGTGAAGTCCGAGGGCTGCGGCATGTAGTACGAGAGGGACTCCTGCTCGGCGGTGGTCAGGCCGCCCAGCAGCGAGGGCGCGTCGGCCGCGTCGCGGGCCTCCTGCGCCGCCCAGAAGGCACGCGCCTCGGCCAGCTCCCGCTCGCGCTCCTCGGCCAGCGCCTCGGACACCGCGGCCCGTATCTCGGCGGCCGGGGTCTCGCCGCCGCGGGTCTGCTGGGGGAGCGCGGTCAGTGCCGCCTGCGCCCGCAGCTCCGCAGCCTCCGCGCGGTCGGCGGCCCGGTCGGCGCGCAGGGCGGCGACCTCCTGGCGGAGACCGCGCACGGTGTGCAGGGCGGCGCCGCCGACGGCCGCCGTGGCAGCGGTGGCGAGCAGCAGGGCGAAGGACATGGCGCTCACGTGCGTACTCCTGAATTCATTGCGATCCCCTGGGCGGACTCCGGGGCGGACCCCAGCCTGCATCGGTCCCCCGACCGATCCCCCGAACTTCCTACATCAGCTTCCCGTGCACGTTCGCTCGCTCACAGTGCATAACGTCATGAATCGGACGGGCCTTTGGGCCTGGCGAACCGACCATCTCTGCTGTGACCTGCACGTTTCCCCGTCTCCCCGGACACAGGTCACATCCTGGGGGAGATTGGGTCACGACTGGGACGCGGAGCGATGGGAGGGGCGCGCGGGCAAGGCGCGCTCCGGAAGCGCTCACACGATTGTGCGCTCGACGGGGCTCGCGCGCTCGCTGATCCCGGTGATTCGTGAGCTGTTCCACACCGGGCGGGGTTACGGGGATGCCCCGGCCCGTGAGCGTCTGCCGCTCGGGCCGGGGCATCCCCGTACGCACAGCACAAGAATCAGCTGAGGCGCTCGATGACCATGGCCATGCCCTGGCCGCCGCCGACGCACATGGTCTCCAGGCCGAACTGCTTGTCGTGGAACTGGAGGCTGTTGATCAGCGTGCCGGTGATGCGGGCGCCGGTCATGCCGAAGGGGTGGCCGACGGCGATGGCGCCGCCGTTGACGTTGACCTTGTCCAGGTCCAGACCGAGGTCCTGGTAGGACGGGATCACCTGGGCGGCGAAGGCCTCGTTCAGCTCGGCGAGGTCGATGTCGCCGATGCTCAGCCCGGCGCGCTTCAGCGCCTGCTTGCTGGCCTCGACCGGGCCGTACCCCATGATCTCGGGGGAGAGGCCGGAGACGCCGGTGGAGACGATGCGGGCGAGCGGGGTCAGGCCCAGCTCGGCGGCCTTCGTGTCGGACATGATCACCAGCGCGGCGGCGCCGTCGTTGAGCGGGCAGCAGTTGCCGGCGGTGACGAGTCCGTCGGGGCGGAAGACCGGCTTGAGGCCCTCCACGCCTTCGAGGGTGACTCCGGCGCGCGGGCCGTCGTCCTGGCTGACGACCGTGCCGTCGGGGGTGGTGACCGGGGTGATCTCCCGTGCCCAGAACCCGTTCTTGATCGCCTGCTCGGCGAGGTTCTGCGAGCGGACGCCGAACTCGTCCATCTCGCGCCGGCTGATGCCCTTGAGGCGGGCCAGGTTCTCGGCGGTCTGCCCCATCGAGATGTACGCGTCCGGCACGAGCCCGTCCTCGCGGGGGTCGTGCCAGTCGGCGCCCTCCTGCTCGGCGCGGGCGGCGGTGCGGGCCTCGGCGTCGGCGAAGAGGGGGTTGTGGGTGTCGGGCCAGGAGTCGGAGTTGCCCTTGGCGAAGCGCGAGACCATCTCGACACCGGCCGAGATGAAGACGTCGCCCTCGCCCGCCTTGATGGCGTGCAGCGCCATCCGCGAGGTCTGGAGCGACGACGAACAGTAACGGGTGATCGTGCAGCCGGGGAGGTGGTCCATCCCCATCTGCACGGCGACGATGCGGCCGAGGTTGTTGCCCTGCTCGCCGCCCGGGAGGCCGCAGCCGAGCATGAGGTCGTCGATGTCCCGGGGGTCCAGCTCGGGGACCTTGGCGAGGGCGGCCTGAATGATGGTCGCGGTGAGGTCGTCGGCGCGGAGGTCCTTCAGGGAGCCCTTGAAGGCGCGGCCGATGGGGGAGCGGGCGGTCGAGACGATGACGGCTTCGGGCATCGGGGCTCCTGGTTCTGGGCGGTACGGGGCGAGTGCTTCTGCGCGGTGCAGGGCGAAGTGGCCGGTCCGCCTTCGAAGTTACCGGCCCGTACCGGGCGGGTCACCGGGTGCGCGGTGTGACACGGGCCGCAATTCTAAGCGGGCGCTCATTTGGGAGGGGTGCGAGGAGCCGTCGCACCCCCGCATCCCCTGCCCCCTCAGCGCGTCGCGCTCGGTGCGTGGGCCGGGTCCGGGGCCGCCGGGATGCGCCGCCTGCGCCGGTGCTTCAGGAGGGCCCAGGGGCCCCGCGCACCGGTGACCTCCGTGCCCGCCTCCGCCGCGGCGCGGGTAGCCGCCCGGGCCACCGGGAGCATGGACTCGTTGCGGTCGCCGTCCAGGCGGTCGGATTCCGGCCAGAGTCCGAGGGCCGCGCAGAGGGTGGGCAGGACGGCCATGGCGGCCGTGGAGTAGCCCTCGGCCGAGGGGTGGTAGTTGTCCGGGCCGAACAGCTCGCGGGGGTTCGCCTCGAACTCCGGGCCCAGCAGGTCGCCGAGGGAGACCGTCCGGCCGCCCTGCTCCACCACCCCGATGGTCTGCGCCGCCGCCAGCTGCCGCGAGACGCGCCGCGCCAGCCAGCGCAGGGGCTGGTAGACGGGCTCGATGGTCCCGAGGTCGGGGCAGGTGCCGACCACCACCTCCGCGCCCGCCGTGCGCAGCCTGCGGACCGCCGAGGCCAGATGGCGTACGGACTGTGTGGGCGGCATCCGGTGCGTCACGTCGTTCGCGCCGATCATGATCACGCAGACGTCCGGGGGGCGTACGGGATCCCGTACCAGCAAGGAGACTTGACGGTCCAGGTCGTCCGACATGGCCCCGGGCAGTGCCACGTTGCGCAGCTCCACCGGCCGTTCCGCGACCGCCGCCAGCCCCGACGCCAGCAGCGCCCCGGGTGTGTGCCCGGCCCGCCGTACGCCCTGGCCGGCCGCGGTGGAGTCGCCCAGAACGCCCAGCCGCAGCGCCGGCAGGCCGGACCGGCCCGCGAAGGCCGTCCCGTACAAGCCGTCCGCCGGCGGGGCGATCGGGGCCACCCCACCGCCCACCGACCGTTTCGCCAACTGCACCTCCGCCAGCACCAGTCCCACCGTCGCGACGCCGATCAGTCCGATCCCGCCGCCTCCGTACGCCGCGCCCGCGGCGATTCGCCGTGCCACCCTCGCCCTCGACACCGTCGCAGCCACCTCCTCGAAGAACCAAGCGCAGGAACATCCAGGGAACATCCGTACGGAAAGCAGTCCGTACATCTCCTAACTGCCCGGTAACGGGTGCTGCGTAATCTCCGCCATCGGTGAATACGGGGAGTGGAGCAGTCGTACGGGACGGGCCTACTGTGGGCGGCACCATCACGGAAACCCCGGAGAAGACGTGCAATTTCACGACTCGATGATCAGCCTCGTCGGCAACACCCCGCTGGTGAAGCTGAACAGAGTGACCGCAGGCATTCAGGCGACCGTCCTCGCGAAGGTCGAGTACTTCAACCCGGGCGGGTCCGTGAAGGACCGGATCGCCGTCCGCATGATCGAGGCCGCCGAGCAGAGCGGTGCGCTGAAGCCCGGCGGCACCATCGTCGAGCCGACCTCCGGCAACACCGGTGTCGGCCTGGCGATCGTGGCCCAGCAGAAGGGCTACAAGTGCATCTTCGTCTGCCCGGACAAGGTGTCGATGGACAAGATCAACGTCCTGCGCGCGTACGGCGCCGAGGTCGTGGTCTGCCCGACCGCGGTCGACCCCGAGCACCCGGACTCGTACTACAACGTCTCCGACCGTCTGGTCCGCGAGACGCCGGGCGCATGGAAGCCGGACCAGTACAGCAACCCGAACAACCCCCGTTCGCACTACGAGACCACCGGTCCCGAGCTGTGGGAGCAGACGGACGGGAAGATTACCCATTTCGTCGCGGGCGTCGGCACGGGCGGCACGATCTCCGGCACCGGCCGCTACCTGAAGGAGATCAGCGGCGGCAAGGTCACCGTCGTCGGCGCGGACCCCGAGGGCTCGGTGTACTCGGGCGGCTCCGGGCGGCCGTACCTCGTCGAGGGCGTCGGTGAGGACTTCTGGCCGACCGCGTACGACAAGAGCGTGACGGACGAGATCGTCGCGGTGTCCGACAAGGACTCCTTCCAGATGACGCGCCGCCTCGCCAAGGAGGAGGGGCTGCTGGTCGGCGGCTCCTGTGGCATGGCGGTCGTGGGCGCGCTGCGGGTCGCGGAGCGGCTCGGCCCGGACGACGTCGTGGTCGTGCTGCTGCCGGACAGCGGGCGCGGCTACATGAGCAAGATCTTCAACGACGAGTGGATGGCGGACTACGGCTTCCTGGAGGACTCCGGTCCGTCCGCGCGGGTCGGCGACGTGCTCCAGTACAAGGAGGGCGGGGCCATCCCCCACCTGGTGCACATGCACCCGGAGGAGACCGTCGGCGAGGCCATCGAGGTGCTGCGCGAGTACGGCGTCTCGCAGATGCCGATCGTGAAGCCGGGCGCGGGCCACCCGGACGTGATGGCCGCCGAGGTCATCGGCTCCGTTGTGGAGCGGGAGCTGCTGGACGCGCTCTTCGCCCAACGCGCCTCGCTGGGCGACCCGTTGGAGAAGCACATGTCCCAGCCGCTGCCGCAGGTCGGCTCCGGCGAGCCGGTCGAGGACCTCATGAGCGTCCTCGGCGGCAAGGGCGGTGCGGACGCGGCGATCGTCCTGGTCGAGGGCAAGCCGACCGGCGTGGTGAGCAGGCAGGACCTGCTGGCCTTCCTCGCGAAGAGCTGACGCCCCCGTTCCACGCAGTCGCGCACGGGCCCGGATCGACCGGTGCGGCCCAGGTCTTGGCCTGAGCCTCACGGTACGATGCGGGCCTTGTTGCGTGCGGGATACACGTTCGGGGTCGTCGGGGACGTCGGGGAAGGGGTCGGTCGCGTCGTGGAGAGCCTGGGGGACGGCGATCCGCTCGCCATCGGCACGTACCGCCTGCTGGGGCGGCTCGGCGAGGGCGGCATGGGCCGCGTGTACCTGGGCCGGTCCGTCACCGGGCGCACCGTCGCCGTGAAGCTGATCCGGGCCGAGCTGGCCGGGCGGCCCGACTTCCGGGGCCGGTTCCGGCAGGAGGTGGACTCCGCCCGCCGGGTCGGCGGGGAGTGGACCGCGCCCGTGCTGGACGCGGACTGCGATGCCGACGTGCCGTGGGTGGTCACGGGGTACGTTCCCGGGCCCTCGCTCCCCGAGGTCGTCGGCGCGTACGGGCCGCTGCCCGAGCATTCGGTACGCACCCTCGCCGCCGGTCTCGCGCACGCCCTGACCGACATCCATGCCGCCGGGCTCGTCCACCGCGACCTCAAGCCCGGCAACGTACTCATCACCATCGGCGGCCCCAAGGTCATCGACTTCGGCATCGCCAAGGGCGTGGCCGGGGCGACGCTCGCCGCCACCGGCCTGACCAGCACCGGGGTCGTCGTCGGCTCGCCCGGCTGCATGTCGCCCGAGCAGATACGGGACGAGGAACTCGGGCCCGCGAGCGATGTGTTCGCGCTGGGCACGGTGCTGGCGTACGCGGCCACGGGACGGCTCCCGTTCGGCGACGGCAGCGGTTCGGGCGGGCTGCACGCGGTGATGTTCCGCATCACCGCCGAGCAGCCGGACCTGGCGGGGGTGCCGGATGCGGTGGCCGCGCTGGTGCGGGCCTGCTGCGCGAAGGAGCCGGGGGACCGTCCGGAGCCGGCCGAGCTGGTACGGATGGCCACCGCGGGGCCGGGTGTCTCGCCGTGGCTGCCGCCCGCCCTCATCGCCGACCTCGGGCAGCGTGCGGCCCGTCTGCTGGACGTCGAGCCGACGGGAGGGGAGACGCCGGGAGGTGCGGCGCCGGGCACGATGCGGCTGGGCCCGCCCGCCCCTCAAGCGGCGCCCCGCAGCGGCGAGTTCGGTCCCGCTGCCGTCCCGCACAGCCCCGCTGCCGTCCCGTACGGTCCCGCCGTCGTCCCGCACAGTCCCGCCGCCCCCGTCACCACCGGCACCCCCGCCCGGAGCGGCCGCGGCACCCGGCGCGGGCTCGTCGTCGGGGCGGCGGTGGCCGGTGTGCTGGCCGTCGGGGTGGCCGTCGCCGTACCGCTGCTGAAGGGGGAGGAGCCCGTCGGGGCGCAGGGCGGGCGGACCGTGCCCACCGCGCCGCCCGGCACCGACGCGGCCCCGCCGGGGGAGAGCGCCGACCCGCCCTCCCCGTCGGCGGGCGGGAAGAAGGCGAAGGACAAGAACCAGCAGACGCCGGACGCGACCGCCGCCCGGGTGCCCCAGGAGTTCCTGGGCACCTGGATCGGGAGCGTGATCAAGGGCGGCAGACCGATCGGCCAGGAGCGGCGGTTCACGATCACCGCGGGCGGCACCGGGGACGCCGTGATGCGCAGCACCAGCGTCGATTCGGCGTACGAGTGCACCAGCAGCGGCTCGCTGACCTCCGTGCACCAGGGAACCGTCGCGATCATGGGCAGCTTCGTGTCCGGCGCCCCGCGCTCCCTGTGCAACATCATCAAGGCGCAGAGCCTGCGCAAGGGCGCGGACGGCACCCTGGTGTGGAAGGGCCTCGACCGCACCGCCGTGCTCCGCCGCGTCCCGTCCGGCAGCGAGCGGGTCCCCGCCGATCTCCTCGGCACCTGGGTGCGCAAGCTGGAGAAGGGCGGCAGTCAACGGGTGACGGTCCGTCAGGCGGCCCCGGGTGCACGGGCGGTGAGCCTCGTGTCCGACTCCGGCGGCGGCAAGAAGTGCGTGTCGTACGCCAACCTCTTCACCGCGTCCGGCGGCTCGGCCCGCATCGGGCCCGCCGTGGTGGACAAGGGGGCGTCCAGCGCGGGCTGCGAGATGGGCTCCGCCTCCACCCTGAAGGCCTCCGGCACGGTGCTGACCAGGTCGTACACGAACGGAAGCGCTCCTCGTACGTACAGGAAGAGCCCGTAGCAACGGCGGCTTCGCGCAAACGGTACGCACGCGACACGTTGCGGCAGCACCCGCTTAACACGGGCCCGGCACAGTGGTGTTCGTCGGCGTCACGGACAACCGGAGCGGCTCCCGGACCTCCGCGGACGTCTTGGACACGGAGCACCGGCCCTGACCCGGACCGTGTCCCGCGCGGGGACCGTCGTCGTCCCGCCCCCCGGGTCAGCCGGGGGTGCGGCGGTCCCCGCGTCCGTACGTTCCGGGCGGGCTCAGTCCTCCCAGTCCCGGTCCCGCTTGCGCCCCTCACTCCAGGGGCCGCGCCACGACGAGTGCACCGCGTTCACCCCGAAGATGCCCAGCCAGCACACGAGCAGGCCGAGCAGTCCGGCGTTCACGACGGCGATGGCGGAGAGCGGGACGGCCAGCACCAGCGTGACGATGGCCAGGCCGAAGCGCTCGCCGAAACCGCCGTCGCCCGAGGACGGCCGGGCGGGGTGCGAGCCCCGGGCGACGACCATCTGCTGCTCGGCCAGTTGCCGGCGCACCCGCCGGTCGACCGTGGAGTCGAGGCGCTGCTCGACCTTCTCCAGGAACGATTCGACCAGGGCCGCCTCGTAGTCCGCCCCGAGTTCCCTCCGGGCGTGCACGGTGGCGTCGAGGTCCTTCTTCAGCTCGGGGTCGCGAGCGCGGCCTGTTGCGTCCATGCTTCGACGCTACGGATTTGGGGCCGCCGGGTCAGTGGGGGTAACCCCCGATTCTGCTTGGGGGAGCACCCCCCGGCCGCCGTCCTGTATATGGTCATGCAGGGTGCTGCGGGACTGAATAGACGGCGCGGCCGGGCTGGACAACACGGAGACGGGGTCGGACATGGGTGGAACCAGCAGCGAGGCGGGTGCCGGGTCGGCCACCGCGCGGTTGCAGCAGCTGTTCGAGGGGCGGCGGCTCACCCCGACCCAGCGGCGGATCGCGCACAGCATGGTGCGGCGGGCCGGGGAGGTGCCGTTCCTGTCGAGCGTGGAGCTGGCGGAGCTGGCCGGGGTCAGCCAGCCGTCGGTGACCCGGTTCGCGGTCGCGCTCGGCTTCGACGGGTACCCGGCGCTGCGCAAGCACCTGCGGGAGGTGGCCCCGGCGGAGGGCCCGGGGGCGGGGCCGGCGCAGGAGGTCTCGTACAACGAGTACCAGCAGGCCGTGCTCGGCGAGATCGAGAACCTGCGGCACCTGGCCGAGATCCTCGCCGACCCAACGCCCGTCGAACGGGCCGGTCAACTCCTGGCGTCCTCCAGGGTGTTGCCGGTGCTCGGGCTGCGGGCGGCGTCCTCGCAGGCGCGCGGCTTCGCGTACTTCGCGGCGAAGGTGCACCCCGATGTGCGGCTGCTCGACGAGGGCGGCTCTATGCTCGCCGACCGGATCGACGCGGCCCGGCGGGCGGGGGCGGACGTGCTGCTGTGCTTCGCGCTGCCCCGGCACCCCAAGGAGGTCGTGGAGGCGCTGGCGTACGCGCGGGAGCAGGGGATGACGGTGGTGACCGTCGCGGACTCCGCGTTCGCGCCGGTCGCGCGCCACAGCGACCTGCTGATCCCGGCGGCCGTCGGGACGGGCCTCGCCTTCGACACGGCGTGCGCGCCGATGCTGCTGGGGCGGGTGCTGCTGGAGGCGATGTGCGACGGGATCCCGGAGGCGCAGGCGCGGCTGGAGGAGTTCGACGTGCGGGCGACGGCGCGGGGGCTGTTCGTGGAATGACCCCGGGGGTGGGGGTGGGCGGGGGCGCTGTGCCGGGGAGTGCGCCCCCGCCCCGGAGGGCGCTCAGACCTCCAGCTCGTTCTCGATCTTCTTGAGCTGGTGCCGGGCCATCGCGAGGTTCGCGCGGCCCTTGTCGAGTGCCAGGTAGAGGAAGAGCCCGTTGTTGCCGCGGCCCTTCAGCAGGCGGATCAGGTGGTACTGGCTGTCGAGGGTGATGAGTATGTCCTCGATGTCCTCGTTGAGCCCGAGCAGCTCCATGGTGCGGACCTTGGCCCGGACCACGTCGGTGTTCCCGGCGGCGGCGACCGTGAGGTCGAGCTCCTTGCTGCCGCCCGCGGTGCCCAGGGCCATGCCGCTGGTGTAGTCGACGAGGGCGACGCCGACGGTGCCCTCGATGCTGGTCATTGCTTCCTTGAGGGCGGCTTCGGTGTTGGCCATGGCGGTCGCACTTCCTTCGGTGTGGGTCAGTTGGGTGTCGGGTTCGGGTTCGTGGTCTGTTCCTGTGGTGGTGCGTTCGTACGGTCCATCAGCTCGCCGATACGGGCTCCCGCCCGGCGGGCTTCGAGGTGCAGCCGGCCCACGTTGATCCGGGGCTCGGCCAGCAGGGTCAGCACGGCGGAGGCGCCGGCCGCGTACGTGGCGACATAGCCGTCCTCGCCGCGCACCAGTAGTTCCCGGAAGCCGCCCTGCCCGGTGGCGTCGGTGAGCCGCAGGGACACCCCGAGGGCGGCGGCGGTGAGGGCGGCGACGCCCTCCGGTTCGATGCCGGGGGCGTCCTCGGCGAGCACCAGGCCGTCCACGCTGGCGGCGACCGCGCCGGTCAGCTGGGGCAGCCGGGCCCGCAACCTGCCGAGTTCCGCGAGGACTTCGGGGTCCGGGGGCTTCGGCAGTGTCATGGGAGGGGACCTCCGCTCCGCCCGCTTGTCGGCCCGTATCGCGCGGGTGCGCAGGGCGCGTTTCACAGTGCCTCCAGGGCGTTGCGGAGTCTGCGCAGCAGGGCGACGTCCGGGTCCTCGGTCACCTGCGGCATCCACTGCGGCAGTGCGACGGGCGCGGGCACGGGCGTCTCCTGCGGCGTGGCGACGGCGCCCACCGCCGCGAGGCGGCGCACGTCGACCAGGGTGTGGAAGGCCGCCCGGCCCAGCAGGCGGGCGATGTCGGCGGGGGTGCGCACCCCGTCGGCGAGGTCGAGCACGTCCTGCTGGCGGCGGGTGACGGGGTAGGGGAAGTCGGTGTCGGCGCGTACGACGGGGGAGTCGTCGGTCTCGGGGTACGGCCACAGGGCGTCCAGCAGTTCCCTGCGGCGCAGGCACTCGCGGGCCAGCACCCGGGTCGGCACCGGGCGCACCGGACCCATCCAGTGCGCGACGCCGTGCCGGAAGCGGGTCGGTCCGCCGCCGGGGCCGAGCACGAAGTACGCGGCGTCGAACAGGACGCCCAGATGGGCGAGTTCGAGCTCCCCGTCGGCGAGGCGTCCGCTGTCCACCAGGTACCGGCCGACCCTTCCGTCGGGCCCGGCCAGGTCGAACGCCTCCTGCCAGCCCTCCTGCGGCAGCCGCCCGTCGAGCAGCACTTCCAGGCCGGGTGCGGCCGGGCTCTCGGCGTGCACCACCTGGCCGTCGTCCAGGTAGAGGGTGCCGTGGTCGCGCAGCAGGGCGCCGGTGGCGCGCTCGTCGGCGAGGCGGGCCAGCATCGGGGAGAGCGGGGGAGGGGGCGGAACCAGAGTGGCGGTGGTCATCCCAGCACCAGCCGTTCGGCGAGCTCGGCGAGGCGCAGCCGGGCGAGGGCGAGGTTGCCCTGGTCGCGGTCGAGCCACAGGTGGAGGAAGACGCTGCTGTCGAAGGAGGTCTCGACGTAGCGCAGGAGGTGGTAGTCGGTGCGGGTGGTGATGATGACGTCCTCGACGGGCAGGCCCTTGTCGTCCTGCCCCTGCGCGTTGCGCCGGTGCCGGCCGGGGCCGGGGGCGAAGGTGCCGTGCTCGGCGGCCATCCGCGCCAGCTCGGCGGATTCGGCGGCGGCGGTCTCGCTGTCGCCGCCGGCGGCCTCCCCCGCGGTGCCGAGGGCGAGGCCGCTGGTCCAGTCGACGACGGCGGCGCCGCGTGCACCGGGCAACTCCATCGCTTCGACCAGGCATGCGTCGATTCCGGACACGCAGAACTCCCCTCCCCCGGGTCCCCTCCGGGCTTGCGTGGTGTGGCTGAGATTAGCCAACTGGGGCTCTTTGGAAGGGAGTTCTGGCATATTCCATCGGAGCGGGCGATTCCGGACTAGCCTGTGCGCGGAGGCTCCGGTGTGTCACCGTCCGTAGTGCTGCGGAGGGGTTTGTTCCCCGGAGGGGCCCCTACATCTGCCGGTAGACGTCGCGGCGGTTGGCGACAGTCAGCACCCAGAGGATGAGCTTGCCGTCCTCGACCGTGTAGACGGCCCGGTAGTCGCCGATGCGCAGCCGCCACCGCGCGGAGTGGCCCTGAAGAGCCTTGATGTCGAACGCCGAAGTGTCCCCCTGATCCATGGCCTTCTGGAGTTCGGCGAGCCGGCGCAGGACGCGCAGGGCGTCGGGCTGGGGGATTTTGAGCAGGTCGCGCTGGGCGTGCGGGGTGAACCGCGTGACGTGTCCCATGGCCTCAGTCCCGCCGCGCCCGGATCTCCGCGGCCATCTCCTCCAGGGAGACGGACCCCTCCGTACCCTCCGCCTCGGCCGCATCGGCGAGCTGATTCAGCCAGTCCTCCTCGGCCTGCTCCTCGATGCGTCGCAGCCGCCGGTACTCGTCGATGTCTACCAGTACGGCCTCCTCCTTGCCGCGCCGCGTGATGACCGTGGGGGTGTCTTCGCGGCGAGCGCGGTCTATGGCGTCGGCGAGGTGTTTGCGGACTTCGGCCATGGACTCGACTACGGGTTCACTCATGCACCAAGTGTACCGAGTGTGCGGGATGTACATCTGGTACGCCGAACGTCCACCGCGTCTGGCTGAAAGGCGACCCCTTGCCGAAGCCCAGCACCTTCACCGGGGCCACCTCGAAGACCACCGCCTTGCCCGGGCCGTGGCCGAAGTGGCCGTCCGCGACCTCGAAGTCCCACTCGCTGCCGTACTTCTCCAGCCACGCCCCCGCCAGGACCTTCAGCCGGTCGTCGTCCGTGATGCGGCGGGCCTCGCCCTCCACCACCAGGTCGAAGCCCTCGTTCCAGCGGTTGGAGCCGGTGGTGAGGACCAGGTGCGGGTTGCGGCCGAGGTTCACCGCCTTCTGTTCTCCCGGGCCCGTGCAGAAGTGCAGGCGGTCGTCCCGCCACACGGCGGGGAGCGGTGTCACGTGCGGGCGGCCGTCGCTCCGTACCGTCGAGATCCAGAAGAGTTCCGCCGACCGGAGGATCTCCACGGCCCGCGACCAGGGCGCCGCCACCGCCTCCGCCTCGCTGAAGTCGGTGCACAGCTCGGTGCGTACGGGCTCTCGGGCAGGGGTGTGCTTCGTGTCCGTCATGGGAGAGAAGACCCCGCGGCGGCCCGGAACTCATCGGAACGGAGGTGTTGACTAGTTCTATTCAAGAGATCAGGATGTGAATAACAACATCATGGCGACCTCGTGCGTCGCCATGCGTCGTCATGCGTCGCGACCAGGAGGCACCCATGTCAGGACCCCGACCCGTACGAGCCCCCCGCGGTACGGAGCTCAGCGCCCTGGGATGGCAGCAGGAGGCCGCCCTGCGCATGCTCCAGAACAACCTCGACCCCGAGGTCGCCGAGCACCCCGACAAGCTGGTCGTCTACGGCGGGACGGGGAAGGCCGCCCGTGACTGGCGGTCGTTCGACGCCATGGTCCGCACGCTCAAGACGCTCAAGCAGGACGAGACGATGCTCGTCCAGTCCGGGCGTCCGGTCGGTGTCATGCAGACGCACGAGTGGGCCCCGCGCGTTCTGATCGCCAACTCCAACCTGGTGGGGGACTGGGCGAACTGGGAGGAGTTCCGGCGCCTGGAGGCCCTCGGGCTCACCATGTACGGGCAGATGACCGCCGGGTCGTGGATCTACATCGGTACGCAGGGGATCCTTCAGGGGACGTACGAGACCTTCGCCGCCGTCGCCGCGAAGCGGTTCAACGGCACCCTCGCCGGGACCATCACCCTCACCGCCGGCCTCGGCGGCATGGGCGGCGCCCAGCCGCTCGCCGTGACGATGAACGACGGCGTCGCCATCTGTATCGACGTCGACCCGCGCGCCATCGAGCGCCGCATCGAGCACAAGTACCTGGACGTGAAGGCCGACTCGCTGGAGCACGCCCTCCAGCTCGCCGTCGAGGCGCGCGACGCCCGCCGTCCGCTGTCGATCGGTCTGCTCGGCAACGCCGCGGAGCTGCTGCCGCGCATGCTCGCCGAGGGTGCGCCCATCGACATCGTCACCGACCAGACCTCCGCGCACGACCCGCTCGCCTACCTCCCCATCGGCATCGACTTCGACGACATGGCGGACGCCGCCGCCAAGGACCCGGCGGGCTTCACCACCCGCGCCCGCGAGTCCATGGCCCAGCACGTCGAGGCGATGGTCGGCTTCATGGACGCCGGCGCGGAGGTCTTCGACTACGGCAACTCGATCCGCGGCGAGGCCCAACTCGCGGGCTACTCCCGGGCGTTCGACTTCCCCGGCTTCGTCCCCGCGTACATCCGCCCGCTCTTCTGCGAGGGCAAGGGCCCGTTCCGCTGGGCCGCCCTCTCCGGCGAGGCGTCCGACATCCACAAGACGGACCGCGAGCTGCTCAAGCTCTTCCCCGAGAACGAGTCCCTGCACCGCTGGATCAAGATGGCCGGTGAGCGCGTCCACTTCCAGGGCCTGCCCGCCCGCATCTGCTGGCTCGGCCAGGGCGAGCGCGACAAGGCCGGTGAGCTCTTCAACAACATGGTCGCCGACGGCACCCTCGCCGCCCCGCTCGCCATCGGGCGCGACCACCTCGACACCGGCTCCGTCGCCTCCCCGTACCGCGAGACCGAGGGCATGCTCGACGGCTCCGACGCCATCGCGGACTGGCCGCTGCTCAACGCCATGGTGAATGTCGCCTCGGGTGCCTCCTGGGTGTCCATCCACCACGGTGGCGGCGTCGGCATGGGCCGGTCCATCCACGCCGGTCAGGTGTCGGTGGCCGACGGCACCAAGCTCGCGGGCGAGAAGATCCGCCGCGTGCTGACCAACGACCCCGGCATGGGTGTCATCCGGCACGTCGACGCCGGGTACGACATCGCCGAGCGGACCGCCCACGCCCAGGGCGTCCGCGTGCCGATGCGCGAGGGCGGGGACGCGTGACCTCCTCGTTCCACGAGCTGTGGGCGGAGCTGCTGCCGATCGGCCGCAGCTCCGCCTCCGGCGGATACCGGCGTTACGCCTGGACCGCCGCCGACGCCGACTGCCGGGCCTGGTTCCAGGCGCAGGCCGAGTCGCGCGGACTGACGTACGAGCTCGACCGCAACGGCAACCAGTGGGCCTGGCACGGGGACGCGGAAGCGGGCGACGCCGTCGTCATCGGCTCGCACCTGGACTCCGTGCCCGACGGCGGTGCCTTCGACGGCCCCCTCGGTGTCGTCTCCTCCTTCGCCGCGCTCGACGAACTCCGCCGCAGGGGAGCGGAGTTCACCAAGCCGGTCGCCATCACCAACTTCGGTGACGAGGAGGGGGCCCGCTTCGGGCTCGCGTGTGTCGGGTCCCGGCTCGCGGCCGGACAGCTCACGCCCGAGAAGGCGTACGAGCTCCGCGACGGCGACGGGATCTCACTGCCGCAGGCCATGGAGGCGGCCGGGTACGACCCCTCCGCCATCGGCCCCGACCCCGAACGCCTCGCCCGCATCGGCGCGTTCGTCGAACTCCACGTCGAGCAGGGGCGCGCGCTGGACCTGTCCGGCGACGCCGTCGGCATCGCCTCCGCGATCTGGCCGCACGGCCGCTGGCGGTACGACTTCCACGGCGAGGCCAACCACGCCGGCACGACCCGCCTGGTCGACCGGCGCGACCCCATGCTCACGTACGCCGAGACCGTCCTCGCCGCCCGCGAGCAGGCGCAGCTCACCGGCGCGCTCGCCACCTTCGGCAAGATCTCCGTCGAGCCGAACGGCGTCAACGCCATCCCGTCGCTGGTACGGGGCTGGCTCGACTCGCGCGCCGCCGACCAGGACACCCTGGACAAGGTCATCGAGGGCATCGAGGCCGCCGCCCACGAGGCGGCGAACCGTGCCGGGATCGACCTGAAGGTCGTACGGGAGTCCTTCACGCCCGTCGTGGAGTTCGAGCACGCGCTGCGCGACGAGCTCGGGCGGCTGCTCGGCGGCGGGATTCCCGTACTGGGTACGGGCGCCGGACACGACGCCGGAATCCTCTCCGCGTCCGTGCCGACCGCCATGCTGTTCGTACGCAACCCCACCGGCGTCTCGCACTCCCCGGCGGAGTACGCAGCCGAGGACGACTGCGTCGCCGGAGTCCGCGCGCTCGCCGACGTCACGGAAGGTCTCGCCTGCGCATGACGAGCACCACGACTTACTGGATGGAACACGCCTGGCTCGACACGTACGTCGAGCCGGGGGTGGCCGTGGACGTGTCCGACGGGCGGATCACCGCCGTGCGCAAGGGGGTCGACACCCCGGAGGCAGGGGCTCTCGCCCTGCGCGGGCTCACCCTCCCCGGCCTCTCCAACGCCCACTCGCACGCCTTCCACCGGGCCCTGCGCGGGGCCGTCCAGGTCGGCTCCGGGACCTTCTGGACCTGGCGCGAGGTCATGTACGGCGTCGCGTCCCGGCTCACCCCCGACTCGTACTACGCGCTCGCGCGGGCCGTGTACGCGGAGATGGCCCTCGCCGGGATCACCTCGGTGGGCGAGTTCCACTACGTGCACCACGCGCCGGGCGGCACCCCGTACGCCGACCCCAACGCGATGGGGGCGGCGCTGATCGCGGCGGCCGAGGACGCGGGCATCCGGCTGACGCTGCTGGACACCGCGTACCTGTCCTCCGGCTTCGGCGCACCGCCCAACTCCCACCAGCTCCGCTTCTCGGACGGGACGGCCCAGCGGTGGGCCGAGCGGGTGTCCGGCCTCGCCGACTCCGCTCTCGTGCGGCACGGGGCGGCCATTCATTCCGTACGGGCCGTACCCGCCGCCGAGCTGGCGACCGTCGCCCGGTGGGCGCAGGACCGGGGCGCACCGCTGCACGTCCACCTCTCCGAGCAGACGGCGGAGAACGACGCCTGCCAGGCGGCCCACGGCTGCACCCCCACCCAACTCCTCGCGGACCACGGTGTGCTGGGCCCCGGAACCACCGGCGTCCACAACACCCACCTCACCGACGCCGACATCAAACTCCTCGGCACCTCCGGCACGGGCACCTGCATGTGCCCCACCACCGAACGCGACCTCGCCGACGGCATCGGCCCGGCCGTCGCCCTCCAGCGGGCGGGCTCCCCGCTCTCCCTCGGCAGCGACAGCCACGCCGTGATCGACCTCTTCGAGGAGGCGCGGGCCATGGAGCTGAACGAGCGCCTGCGGACCCGCACCCGGGGCCACTGGACCGCGGCGGCCCTGCTGCGTGCCGCCTCCGCCGACGGCCACGCGGCCCTCGGCTGGGCCGGCGCGGGCGTCATCGAGCCCGGTGCGCTCGCCGACTTCACCACCATCGCCCTGGACACGGTCCGCACGGCGGGCCCGGTCCCGATACTGGGCGCCGAGACCGCCGTCTTCGCCGCCACGGGCGCGGACGTCCGCCACACGGTCGTCGGCGGCCGCCACGTGGTCCGCGACGGGACCCATGCGTCCGTGCCGGACACCGCGCACGCCCTGTCCGCCTCCATCGCAGCCCTGCACGGGTAGGGGCGGAGCACGGAGCTTCCCACCCCCCACCCCGACCCCGGACAAGGAACATGCCCTCCACCCTCATCCACAGCATCCGCTCCCTCGTCACCAACGACCCCGCCCTCGGCACCGGCCCCCTCGGGCTCGTCGAGGACGCCGCCGTCCTCGTCGAGGGCGAGCGCATCGCCTGGGTCGGGCCGAGCAGCAAGGCACCGCAGGCCGACAGCGCGTACGACGCCCAGGGGCAGGCCGTGATCCCCGGCTTCGTGGACTCGCACTCGCACCTGGTCTTCGCCGGGGACCGGACGCAGGAGTTCAACGCCCGCATGTCCGGCCAGCCGTACAAGGCGGGCGGGATCAGGACGACGGTCGCCGCGACCCGCGCCGCGAGCGACGAGGAGCTGGCGGCCAATCTGGCCAAGCACCTGCACGAGGCCCTCCGCCAGGGCACGACCACGTTCGAAACCAAGTCCGGGTACGGGCTCACCGTCGAGGACGAGGCCCGCGCCCTGCGCATCGCGAGCGAGCAGACGTCGGAGGTCACCTACCTCGGCGCGCACATCGTGAGCCCCGACTATGCCGAGGATCCGGCCGCGTACGTCGACCTCGTCACCGGGGACATGCTGGAGGCGTGCGCGCCGTACGCCCGGTGGATCGACGTGTTCTGTGAGAAGGGGGCCTTTGACGGGGACCAGGCGCGGGCGATCCTGACCGCCGGGAAGGCGAAGGGGCTGATCCCGCGGATCCACGCCAATCAGCTGTCGTACGGGCCCGGTGTGCAGCTGGGCGTGGAGCTGGGGGCGGCCAGCGCCGACCACTGCACGCACCTCACGGACGCGGACGTGGACGCGCTGGCGAGCGGGGACACCGTCGCGACCCTGCTGCCGGGGGCCGAGTTCTCGACCCGGGCCCAGTGGCCCGACGCCCGGCGGCTGCTCGACGCGGGGGCGACCGTGGCGTTGTCGACGGACTGCAATCCGGGGTCGTCGTTCACGTCGTCCATGCCGTTCTGCATCGCGCTCGCGGTGCGGGACATGGGGATGACCCCGGACGAGGCCCTGTGGGCGGCGACGGCGGGCGGTGCGCGGGCCCTGCGCCGGACCGACATCGGGCGGATCACCGTCGGAGCGCGGGCCGATCTCGCGCTGCTGGACGCCCCCAGCCACGTACACCTCGCGTACCGGCCCGGAGTGCCGCTCGTCCTTGCCGTCTGGCGAAACGGTGCGCTTGCCGTGTGAGGTCCTGGGTAGGCGCTCATCGCAACACCCTGCACAAAAGAACGTTGGACTGCCCCGGATACGGCCTGGGGCAGCCCAACGTTCAAGGGAACAGCAGGTGTTACTCGACGACGGTCAGGCCCTTGCGCAGCTTGACCAGCGTGCGCGAGAGCAGGCGCGAGACGTGCATCTGGGAGATGCCCAGCTCGTCGCCGATCTCGGACTGCGTCATGTTGGCGACGAAGCGCAGGGAGAGGATCTGGCGGTCGCGGGTCGGCAGGGAGGCGATCAGCGGCTTCAGGGACTCGATGTACTCGATTCCCTCCAGACCGTGGTCCTCGTAGCCGATCCGGTCGGCCAGCGCGCCCTCGGAGTCGTCCTCCTCGGGCTGGGCGTCCAGCGAGCTCGCCGTGTAGGCGTTGCTCGCGGCCATGCCCTCGACGACCTCTTCCTTGGTGATGTCCAGGCGCTCGGCCAGCTCTGCCACGGTGGGGGAGCGGTCCAGCTGCTGGGCCAGCTCGTCGCCCGCCTTGGCGAGGTCCAGGCGCAGCTCCTGCAGGCGGCGGGGGACCCGCACCGACCAGGAGGTGTCGCGGAAGAAGCGCTTGATCTCGCCGATGATCGTCGGCATCGCGAAGGTGGGGAATTCCACGCCGCGGCTGAGCTCGAAGCGGTCGATGGCCTTGATCAGACCGATCGTGCCGACCTGGATGATGTCCTCCATCGGTTCGCTGCGGGTGCGGAACCGGGAGGCGGCGAACTTGACCAGGGCCAGGTTCAGCTCGACCAGGGTGTTGCGGACGTAGGCGTGCTCGTGGGTTCCCTCTTCGAGGGATTCGAGACGCTCGAAGAGCGTCTTCGACAGGGCCCTGGCGTCCAGCGGCCCCACCTCGTCGTACGGGGGGATCTCGGGAAGGTCGGAAAGGCTGTCGGGCCGCTCTGTGCTTGCCGGGGCGGGCGCCGGGGCGGCTGGCGGGGGTGTCGACGCGGCGTCGTCCTGGTTGAGGTGGGTACGCGTCTCGTCGAGCCGGGGTGACATGGTCTCCTCCATCGTTCTCGGCATATGGCTGCCGATGCCGATACGTGTTCCTGCGGTGAAGCGGCGCCTCCAAAGCCGGTGGTGGGCGGACGGTGGTCGGATGTGTCCCTACTAGCCCTACCCGCTCGCGACGGGCGGTTGCAAGTGCCTTATGTCCGAATAAGCCCAGTTCAGGACGTTGTTCGACTACCCGTGCGTGTGAAGAAGGCGTAGTGTTCTGCTGCTGTCGTGGGCATACCGCACAGCCTTGATGCGGCCTTAAGGTGCGCTTGAGTGAGGGACGGAACACACCGGCGCGGCGTGTAAAGGCCGCGACCGGCGAGCAGGACGCGTAGAAGCAGAACCAAGCAGAACCACGACGGCGAAAAGGGACGGGCATGGACCGCGGGACGGTCGGCAGCGCGAACCGGGGCCGGCTTCAGGTCGAAGTGCGGACCGAGGGCCGGAACGAGATCGTGACTCCGGCGGGTGAGCTGGATCACCACACGGCCGAGCTGCTTCGGGAGCCTCTGGAGCAGGCGCTCGACGACGGGCGGACACGCCTCGTGATCGACTGCTCGCTGCTCGAATTCTGTGACTCGACGGGGCTGAACGTCCTGCTCGGGGCCCGGCTGAAGGCCGAGGCCGCGGGCGGCGAGGTGCACCTGGCGGGCATGCAGCCCGTGGTGGCGCGCGTCTTCGAGATCACCGGGGCGGAGGCCGTCTTCACCGTGCACGACACGCTTGCGGACGCCCTCGCCACAACCCCGGGAACCTGACCGGACCCGGACCCTCCGCACGCGCCCCGCGGGAAGCGTGTGGCGCGGCCCGTGGCGAATCGTGGGTGTTCTCACGGTTCGCTCGGGCAGGAGGAATCACAGACCCTGCAAGCACGGACCCTGCAAACAACGAATTGGCGAATCGGTGAGGTGAAGCGCTGATGAGCACCACCCGGCAGCATCCGCCGGGCGACCTCGGCCCCGAGCCGGACGGCATCGCCTCCGATGCCTCCGGCGCTGCTCCCGCGGCTGCGGAGGGCGCGACCGAGGTTCCTGCCGGGACGGTGGCAGCCTCGGTGACGGGCGCACCCGCGCCGCCCGCACCCCTGTCGTCCGCGCCCGCCCCGGGCGACCCCGCACCGGCCCCCGCCGAGGGTGCCGCCGGGGCCGTCGACGCGGTCGCGAGCGGTGCGACGGCAGCGTTCGCCCCCGTGGCCGACGCCGGTACGCAGGTTGCCGACGCCCCCGTGCGGGGCGAGCACCCCATGGCCTCCGGCGCGGCGGGCGGCTCGTTCGGCGTGCCCGGAGCCGGTGCGGCGGGCGGTCCCGCCGCCCGGGCGGCCGACGTTGTCTCCGCCGGTACGGAACCGGGCGCCGACAAGTCGGGCGCCGACAGGCCCGCCGACACCCTCGCCGCCGCCGAGGCCTCCGGCCGGCTCCGCTACCTCGAGCTGAACGGGGCCAGCGGCATCGTCCCGCTCGCCCGCGACTTCACCCGGCAGGCGCTGTACGACTGGGGCTGGCTCCCGGCGTCCACCGCCGACCGGCGTGCCGCCGCCGAGGACGTCCTGCTCGTCGTCTCCGAACTCGTCACCAACGCCTGCCTGCACGCCGAGGGCCCCGAGTCCCTGCGCGTGGCCAGCGACGGCAAGCGGCTGCGCCTGGAGGTCACCGACCGCAGCGGCGGCGAGCCCGCCCCGCGCACCCCGCACCGTGCGGGCCGCCCGGGCGGCCACGGCATGTTCATCGTGCAGCGGCTCTGCCTGGACTGGGGCGTCTCCCGCGCGCCCGACGGCGTCCCCGGCAAGACGGTCTGGGCCGAACTGGCGGCACCCGCCTAGGAGTTGCCCGGCAAGAGCGCCGAATCCCCTGTTGTTGGAGAGCACGTCGATACGGCGTGCTCTTTGTCTTCCCCTTGACTGGTCACCGGCGTACCTTGAGCGACCAATCTGATGCGCCGTCAGTAACTTGGCCGACCGTACCCGGCCCGGTGCCCGGCGGCGCTCCGGCGTACGAGGGGATCACGAGGTGTCGTACCAGAAGCAGATTCGGACGGTGACCGCGAGGCCGGGCGTGCTCGCGCTCGCGACTGCGGCGGTGCTCCTTGCCGCCCCCGCCGCACAGGCCGACGTCGTGGACGTCAACTACCAGTGCAAGACGCCGATCGGGAACAAGGGGGCGGTCTCCCCGATCGACATCAAGGCGGTCAAGAGCGGCAGCGGCTACACCCTCACCATGTCCTTCCAGAAGGGCGTCTCCTCCAGCCCGGTGGAGCTGGGCAAGGGGGCGATGAAGCCGAACGCGGTCATCAAGGTCGGCGGCGCCGACGGCGGCCAGGTCTCCGTGGCCGGACCCGCCAACTCCTCCGCCATACCGGCCAACACCCCCATCAAGATCAGCGACCTGTCCGGCACTTACACCCCGAAGAAGAGCGGCAAGGTCACCTTCACCGCGGGCGTCCTCACCATCAAGGCCCTCGGCACGACGACCACCTGCACGCCCTCCAACAGCCCCAAACCCTCACTGGAGCTGGACGTGAAGGGCTCCGGAGGGGGGTCGGGCGGTTCGGACGACAGCGCCTCCCAGAGCTCCCCCTCCGGCAGCGGCGAACTGCCCAAGACCGGCCCGCTCGACTCCGCCGTCGCGCTCGGCACCCTCGGCGGCACCGTCCTGCTCGCCGGAGCCGCGGGCGCCCTCTGGCTCACCCGCCGCAACCAGCAGCGCTCCACGCACTGACCGTGCGCCGCCACCTCCTCGCCGCGGGAGCCCTGCTGGCCCTCCTTTACGTCGCCGGGCCCGCCCCCGCCGTCCACGCCGCCGACGCGTGGACGGCGGGACCCGCCGCGGGCGGCACGCGTCCCGCCGAAGGAGGCCGCCCGTACTTCTACCTCCAGGGCGCGCCCGGCACGGTCTTCGAGGACAAGCTGTCGATCCTCAACCCGGACCGCACCCCCCGCACCGTCACCCTGCGCGCCGAGGACGCCGAAGGGGCCTGGATCGCGCTCGCCTCCCGCACCGTGCGGGTGCCCGCGCGCACCCGGGCGGACGTGCCGTTCACGGTGACCGTCCCGGCCACCGCCCAGCCCGGCGACCACCCCGGCACGCTCGTCGCCTCGGCCGCCGACGGCCGCGAGCAGCGCACCGAGGTCCGGCTGCGGGTCAGCGGGCCCACGCTGGCGGCGCTCTCCGTCGAGGACGTCCGCATCGAGGACGGGCTCATCCGGTACGCCCTGGTCAACCGGGGCAACACCACCCTCACCCCGCGCGTCGCCGTCCGCGCCGACGGCACCCTCGGCGGCGAACTGCTGCGCCGGGAGCCCCGCGAGATGAAGGAACTGCCGCCCGGCCGCCGCGCCGAACTCGCCGAGATCTGGACCGACACCCCCGCCCTCGACCGGGCCCGCGCCCGCCTCACCGTCACGGCGGGCCCCGGCGTCCGCGAGGAGGCCACCGCGACGGCGACCTTCGTGGAGTGGGGCCCGGCGCTGGGGCTCGGCGGGGGAGCGGCGGCACTCCTCGCGGCGGGCGGGCTGGGGATCGTACGGCACAGGAAGCGGGCGGCACAGGAGTCGCTGGGGTCGCAGGGGTCGCTGGAGTCGCTGGAGTCGCTGGAGGAGGAGAGCGGATGAGGACGGGCCGGAGCGTGCTGGTGGCGGTGGTGGCAACCGCGGTGATCCTGCTGGGAGTCGGGGGCGCGTCAGCCGACGGGAAACCGGGGGTCGCGCTCTCGAAGAGCGAGGCCGGGAAGGGCGGCGAGATCACCGTCAAGGGCGACGGCTGGCGGCCCAAGGCGCTGCTGATGCTGCTGATCTGCGGCGAGGCGTCCCCGGCCACCGGCGTGCCGGGCGGCACCAACTCCTGTGCCAACGCCGACGGTCGGGCCGTCACCACCGACGCCGACGGCCGCTTCACCCGCAAGCTGGAGGTCGCCGAGCCGCCCAAGCCGTGCCCGTGCGTGGTGTACGTCGCCACCGTGCAGGGCCAACAGGCCGCCGCCTACGCCGAGTTCACCGTCGCCGGGCACCCCGTCGCGCCGCTGCCGAAGCCCGCGCCGGACGCCGGGCGGCTCGCGGTGATGCGCTCCGACGTGACGCTCGACGGGTCGGGGTCGCTGCTGACCTGGTTCGGCGCGCCGCAGACCCGACGGGTCGTGCTGAAGCTGGGCAACCTCGGGTCCGCGCCCGTCGTCGACCCTGTCTTCCAGGTCGGCACCTCGCACGGGGTCTTCTCTCCCCTGTGGGAGGAACGCCAGTGGCGCGGCACCCTCGCCCCCGGCAAGGAGGCGGAGGTCGCGCTCGACGTGCAGCTCCCGGCGGGGGCGTACGGGGACTACCTGGTCTCGGTGAAGTACGGCAAGACCGTGATGGCCGCCCAGCCCTGGGGGGTGGACCGGCCGTGGGGCGTGGTCCTGTTCTGGGTGCTGCTGGCGGTGGTGGTCCCGGCGGGGCTGTTCCGGATCGGTCTCGCGGTGGTGGACCGGGTGCGGCCGAGGACACCGGCCAGGCACCGGACCGTACGGCAGAAGGAGTCAGGCGCGGGCTTTTCGGTACGTCCCGGGGGTGCCGGGTCCGCCGAGGACGCCGCCGAGCAGGACGGCGAGCCGACGGCCGTGCTGCCGCTGCCCTGGTTCACCCCGGACAGCGCGCCGACGCCGCCGCCCGCACCGCCGCCGCCGACCTTCCCGCACAAGCAGCCGCCCGGCGCGGCGTACGAGCACGCACAGGTTTCCGCACCGCACGAGAGCACCGCCAACTCCCCTACTCCGAAAGGCAATTCGTGAAGACGCAATGGAGGATGGGCGCGACCGGTGTCGCGCTGATGCTCACCGGTGCGGGACTGCTGCTGGCCGCACCGCCCGCGACGGCCGCCGAAGTGTCGTACAAGACCGAGTGCATTCCCCCGCCCATCTCGGGCCTGCCCGCCGTCCAGGGCACCACGAAGGTGAACGTGACCGCGCCCGCGACGGCGAAGGTCGGCGACGAGGTGGAGGTCGTCTGGAAGACCGTCGAGGCGGCCTCCAAGAACCCCGACGTCCTCAACCTCGACAAGGACACCGTGAAGCCGACCGGCACGATCAAGGTCGGGGGAGCGGGAGCGGGCTCGGGCGAGCTGAAGATGGAGGGGCCCCGGCAGAACCCGCCGATCCCCAAGAACAGCCCGATGGTCCTGCCCGAGATGAAGGGCAAGCTGAAGCTGACCAAGGCGGGCGACGTCACGCTCACCCCGGGCGCGTACACCATCAACGTCAGCAAGCCGATGTCCACCGACACCAAGTGCACGCCGAAGGAGGAGCCCAAGGCCTCGGCGACGATCAAGGTGACGGACGGCGGGGGCTCCGGGGGCACGACGTCGGGCGGCGGCACGTCGTCCAACGGCGGTACGTCCTCCACCGGCGGGACCACGACGACCGGCGGCACCACGTCCACCGGCGGCACCACCACGACCGGCGGCTCCGACTCCGGCGGCAGTGACACCGGAGGCGGGTCCACCACCGGTGGCGGCGGCGACGGCAAGACCGACTTCCCCGGCAAGGAGGCCGCGGTCGAGTACGCCTGCAAGTCCCCGGGCCCGGCGAGCATCAAGACCAAAATCACCGTCAACGCCAAGAAGAACGGCGGCAGCTACGACCTCACCGTCGTCACCGCCAAGGGCGTCATGAACAGCCCCGCCGCCCTCCCGGCCGGCGCCCTCAAACCCTCCCTGCAGCTCACTCTCGGCGGCGCCGACAAGGGCAGCGTGGGCGTCACGGGCACCGGCAACAAGGACCCCCTGGAGCAGGGCAAGCCCGTCGACCTCCCCGACATGACCGGCACCTACAAACCCGGCGCGAGCGGCAAGGCCACCCTCGCCCCCTCCACCCTGACCATCGACGTCTCCCTGGGCGGCCAGAAGATCGGCATCCCCTGCACGGTCAAGGGCACGGCCCCGGTCTCCCTGGAACTCGACACGGCGGCCCAGCCGGGCGGCGCGAGCGGATCGGGTTCCGGATCGGGCTCCGGCTCGGGCTCCGGAGGAAGTACGTCGTCGAGCGGCGCCGCCGGCGGCGACCTCGCCGAGACCGGCTCCTCGGCGGACGGCGCCCTGCGCGCCCTCGCCCTGGTCGCCGGAACCGTCATCCTCCTCGGAGGCGCGGTCTTCACCTTCACCCCGTGGCGGCGGCTGAGAGGCACCCGGTAACCACCCGGACGCGACCGCGGAAACGGCGGAGGGCCGCCGCACCGAATCCGGTGCGGCGGCCCTCCGTACGAGCGGACGCTACGAGGTCAGCGGACCTCGCCCATCAGCGCGCGGACCTTGTTGCGCGACATCCAGATCAGGATGCCCGCCACGACGGCCGCGGCGGCCTCGAAGACCACGACGCCCGGGCTGTTGAGGTCGACCCCGGCGACGGACAGCATGCCCGTCACACTGTCACCGGCGGTGACGGCGAGGAAGAAGACACCCATCATCTGCGAGGCGTACTTCGCGGGAGCCATCTTCGTGGTCAGCGACAGACCCACCGGGGACAGGCACAGCTCGGCGACGGTGTGCATCAGGAAGATGAGCACCAGCCACCACATGGTGACCTTCGTGCCGTCCGTGGCCAGGTTCATCGGGATGAGGAACACGAAGAACGAGGCACCCGCCACCACCAGGGCGATGGAGAACTTCACGATCGTGCTGGGCTCGCGGTTGCGCTTGGCCAGCGCCAGCCAGATGGCGGCGGCGACCGGGGCGAGCAGCATGATGAAGCCCGGGTTCAGGGCCTGGAAGAACGTGTTCGGCATGTCCCAGCCGAAGATGTTGCGCTCGGTCTTGGAGTCACCGAACAGCGACAGCGTCGACGCACCCTGGTCGAAGATCATCCAGAAGACGGCGGCGGCGGCGAAGAAGTAGATGAACGCGGTCATCTTGGTCTGCTCTTCGCCGGACAGGTCCTTGTCCCGCTTGATCTTGACCAGTACGCCGATCGGGATCAGCAGACCGGCCAGGATGATCGGGACCAGCACCCAGTTCTTCGTCAGCGTGAAGACGTCGGTGAAACCGACCAGCAGGTAGAAGGCGGCGATCACGGCGGCGCACACGAGCGTCTTGGTGATGACGGCCTTCTTCTCGGCCGGGGACAGCGGGTTCGCGACCCGGTTGTCCCGCTCGCTGAAGCCGCGGGTGCCGAGCATGAAGGTGATCGCGCCGATCGCCATGCCCACCGCGGCCAGACCGAAGCCGAGGTGCCAGTTGACCGCCTCGCCGATCCAGCCGATCGCGATGGGAGCGACCACGGCACCGAGGTTGATGCCCATGTAGAAGATCGTGAAGCCACCGTCGCGGCGGGGGTCCTTCGGGTCGGTGTAGAGGTGGCCGACCATCGTGGAGATGTTGGCCTTCAGCAGACCCGAACCGAACGCGATCAGGCACAGGCCGACGAAGAACATGACCTGCCCCGGCAGTGCCAGGGAGAGGTGACCCGCGACGATCACGAAGCTCGCGATCTGGACCGTCTTGCGGGCGCCCCAGACGCGGTCGCCGAACCAGCCGCCGGGCATGGCCATGAGGTACACCATGGCCACGTAGACGGAGTAGATGGCCGTGGCCGTGGCCGCGGTCATCGCGAGCCCGCCGCCCTGGCTGCCGGTCGCGGCATCCGCGCCGCCGGAAACCAGGTACATCACGAGCAGAGCCCGCATGCCGTAGTAGGAGAACCGCTCCCACATCTCGGTCATGAAGAGAATGGCCAGGCCGCGGGGGTGGCCGAAGAAGGCCTTGTCCCCGGCTGCGCCGGGGGTTTCCTTCGTCAGGCTGGACGCCATGGGTCGATCCTTGCTTGCTCGGGACGCGTCCACGATGCAGTTATCGGGTACGCGCCCGGTGGGGGGCAGCCGGCACCGGAACGGAAGGGTTGCCGCTCCGGGATCCACGCCCCGCATCGCTTCTTCGCGTGCGGAGCCCGGCCCTAGGTCATTCACTTGCCATCAGGATCGGGGAGCCCGATCGAGCGCACAAAAGGGCCCGTGGCAGTCATTGCCGCCAAAGGCCCCCGATTAGTGCAACAAACGTGGTCGCCACCTTACGACACGACACTGCCGGATATGGAAGGACTTGAGACATGGATCACAGGCCCCAATGGAACTGACTTCCCACATTTGAAGGTCCTTCCCAGGAACGGGTCCTATACCCGCAGGCGTCCTCCGTTTCTTGACGATCACTGCCGGGGCACTGGCCACGCCGACTAACATGCCCCCATGACCCGTGTACTGCTCGCCGAGGACGACGCATCCATTTCGGAGCCACTGGCCCGCGCACTGCGTCGGGAGGGTTACGAGGTCGAGGTCCGCGAGGACGGACCGACCGCCCTGGACGCCGGACTCCAGGGAGGCATCGACCTCGTCGTGCTCGACCTGGGACTCCCCGGAATGGACGGCCTGGAGGTCGCCCGCCGGCTGCGCGCCGACGGCCACACCGTGCCGATCCTGGTGCTCACCGCCCGCGCCGACGAAGTCGACACCGTCGTCGGGCTCGACGCCGGCGCCGACGACTACGTCACCAAGCCCTTCCGCCTCGCCGAACTCCTCGCCCGGGTCCGGGCCCTGCTGCGGCGCGGCTCCTCCGAGCCCGCCCCGGCCCCCGCCACCCACGGCGTACGGATCGACGTCGAGTCGCACCGCGCCTGGATGGGCGACGAGGAACTCCAGCTCACCGCGAAGGAATTCGACCTGCTGCGCGTCCTCGTGCGCGACGCGGGCCGGGTCGTCACCCGCGACCAGCTGATGCGCGAGGTCTGGGACACCACCTGGTGGTCCTCCACCAAGACCCTCGACATGCACATCTCCTGGCTCCGCAAGAAGCTCGGCGACGACGCGGCCAACCCCCGCTACATCGCGACGGTACGAGGCGTGGGCTTCCGCTTCGAGAAGAGCTGACCGGAGCTTTCGGAACGCGCTGATCCCGGCGGCGACCAGGCATCCTTGTGTCCATGCGTCGCCGTCTGATCAATTCCACGCTCGCCGTGGTGCTCGTCGTCATCGCCGTCTTCGGGGTCTCCCTCGTCATCGTCGAGACCCGCACCATCAGCAACAGCGCCCAGGAGTCCGTCGACTCCGAGGCCCTGCGGCTGGTGAGCGTCGTCGAGGGCCGGCTCGTCGGCGAGGGCACCGTGAGCCGCGAGGTCCTCGTCAAGCAGATCGGCGGCCACCGGTACGCCCGTATCGACATCCCCGGACAGGCGGCCATCGAGATCGGCACCCGCCCCACCGACGGCGTCATCGAGGGCCGCGCCTCCGGGGAACGCGGCGAGACCGTCACCGTCATGGAGTCCCGGTCCACCGTCACCCGCGAGGTCGGCCGCACCCTGCTGATCATCGGCGCGGTCGCCCTGCTGGCCGTCGTCGCCGCCGTTCTCCTGGCGGTACGTCAGGCCAACCGCCTGGCCTCCCCGCTCACCGACCTCGCCGAGACCGCCGAACGCCTCGGCTCCGGCGACCCCCGCCCCCGCCACAAGCGGTACGGGGTCCCCGAGCTGGACCGGGTCGCCGACGTCCTGGACTCCTCCGCCGAACGCATCGCCCGGATGCTCACCGCCGAGCGCCGCCTGGCCGCCGACGCCTCCCACCAGCTCCGCACCCCGCTCACCGCGCTCTCCATGCGGCTGGAGGAGATCACCCTCACCGACGAGCTGGACACGGTGAAGGAGGAGGCGACCATCGCCCTCACCCAGGTCGAGCGCCTCACCGACGTCGTGGAGCGCCTGCTCACCAACTCCCGCGACCCGCGCACCGGCTCCGCCGTCGCCTTCGACCTGGACGAGGTCGTCAAGCAGCAGATCGAGGAGTGGCGGCCCGCCTACCGCAGCGCCGGACGCGCGATCGTACGGTCGGGGAAGAAGGACCTGCGGGCGGTCGGCACCCCGGGCGCGGTCGCCCAGGTCCTCGCCGCACTCATCGAGAACTCCCTCATGCACGGCGGCGGCACCGTCGCCCTGCGCTCCCGCGTCACCGGCAACCAGGCCGTCATCGAGGTCACCGACGAAGGCCCCGGCGTACCCGTGGACCTCGGCGCCCGCATCTTCGAGCGGACCATCAGCGGCCGCAACTCCACCGGCATCGGCCTCGCCGTCGCCCGCGACCTCGCGGAGGCCGACGGGGGCCGCCTGGAACTCCTCCAGCAGAAGCCCGCCGTCTTCGCGCTCTTCCTCAGCACGGTGGTGCCGGACAGCAGGAACGCCGAGGAGAAGACGATCAGGTGAGCCGGGAGGCGGCGGGCTTGGGCTGCGGCGTCACGACGGGAGCGGGAGCGGCGGCGGGCGCGGGGGCAGGCGCAGGGCCCGGCGTGGGCTCGACCGCCTCCTCGGCGGGCACCGTCCGGAACACCCACGTCCGGTACGACCAGAAGCGGAACAGCGTCGCCACCCCGATCCCGAACACCTTGAAGAAGTTGCTCTGCAACGGGGTGTTCCAGCCGAAGCCGTACGTCGCCAGGTAGAGCAGCCCGTTCTCGATGATCGCGCCGGCCACGCTGAAGACCAGGAAGAGCGTCAGCTCCTTGGCCCGGCCGCTCTTGTCGCGGTCGCGGTAGGTGAAGTACCGGAAACCGACGTAGTTGAAGAGGACCGAGATCACCGTCGCGACCAGCGAGGCCCGCACCACCTGGAGATCGGTGGTGTGCCGCAGCACGTTGAAGGCCGCCATGTTGACGAGCAGCCCGAGGCCGCCGACCGCCCCGAACTTGACGACCTCGCGCGCAAGCTGTTCGAGACGTGTGCGCAGCGCGGTACCGCCAGGCTCGCTCATGATCTGTGTCGACCCCGTTCGGTTGATGTCGTCAACCCAGCCATGCTAACCATCACTCCCCGGGCACGCCCCGGGGACGTGCGCCGTCCGGTCACGGTTCGGCCACCCCCTCCCGTGGCTCCCTTGTGCGTTCGTACGAAGGAGGGGGCGTCCGGGGTGGTACGTGCCTACGGATACTCTGGACGGGTGACGTTCCCGGTAGTCGGTATGGTCGGCGGCGGTCAGCTCGCCCGCATGACCCACGAGGCGGGCATCCCCCTCGGCATCAAGTTCAAGCTCCTCAGCGACACCCCCCAGGACTCGGCGGCCCAGGTGGTGAGCGACGTCGTCGTCGGCGACTATCGCGACCTGGAAACGCTCCGTGCCTTCGCGCGCGGCTGCGACGTGATCACCTTCGATCACGAACACGTACCGACCGAACACCTGCGGGCCCTGGAGGCCGACGGCATCCCCGTCCGCCCCGGCCCCGACGCGCTGATCCACGCCCACGACAAGGGGGTGATGCGCGCGAAACTGACCGAGATCGGCGCCCCCTGCCCCCGGCACCGCATCGTCGCCGACCCGGCGGACGTGACGGCCTTCGCGGAGGAGGGCGACGGCTACCCGGTCATCCTCAAGACCGTGCGCGGCGGCTACGACGGCAAGGGCGTCTGGTTCGTCCGCTCCGAGGCCGACGCCCACGAGCCCTTCCAGGCGGGCGTCCCGGTCCTCGCCGAAGAAAAAGTCGACTTCGTCCGCGAGCTGGCCGCCAACATCGTGCGCTCCCCGCACGGCCAGGCCGTCGCGTACCCCGTGGTCGAGTCCCAGCAGGTCGACGGCGTCTGCGACACGGTCATCGCCCCGGCGCCCGACCTGTCGGAGGAGTTGTCGGGCGAGGCCCAGCAGCTCGCCATCCGCATCGCCGTCGAACTGAACGTCGTCGGCCACCTCGCCGTCGAACTCTTCGAGACCGCCGACGGCCGCATCCTGGTCAACGAACTCGCGATGCGCCCGCACAACTCCGGCCACTGGACCCAGGACGGCGCGATCACCTCGCAGTTCGCCAACCACGTCCGCGCCGTCCTCGACCTCCCGCTCGGCGACCCGCGCCCGCGCGCCACCTGGACGGTCATGTGCAACGTCCTCGGCGGGGACTACCCCGACATGTACAAGCCGTACCTGCACGTCATGGCCCGCGACCCGCAGGCCAAGATCCACATGTACGGCAAGGACGTGCGCCCCGGCCGCAAGGTCGGCCACGTCAACACCTACGGCGACGACCTGGACGACGTGCTGGAGCGCGCCCGTCACGCCGCCGGCTACCTGCGAGGAACGATCGTTGAGTAACGCACAGGCTCCGCTGGTCGGCATCGTCATGGGCTCCGACTCGGACTGGCCCGTCATGGAGGCCGCGGCCACCGCGCTGGCCGAGTTCGAGATCCCCTACGAGGTCGACGTCGTCTCCGCGCACCGGATGCCGCACGAGATGATCTCGTACGGAGAGGAAGCGGCCGGCCGCGGCCTCAAGGCGATCATCGCGGGCGCGGGCGGCGCGGCCCACCTGCCGGGCATGCTCGCCTCGGTCACCCCGCTCCCCGTCATCGGCGTCCCCGTACCCCTCAAATACCTCGACGGCATGGACTCCCTGCTCTCCATCGTGCAGATGCCGGCCGGGGTCCCCGTCGCCACCGTCTCCGTCGCGGGCGCCCGCAACGCGGGCCTCCTCGCGGCCCGCATGCTCGCGGCCTTCGACCCGGCCCTGCTGACCCGCATGCAGGAGTTCCAGCAGGACCTCAACGCGCAGGCCACCGAGAAGGGCAAGCGGCTGCGCACGAAGGCGATGGGCACCCCGGACTCCTTCGGCTTCGGGAAGTAGCTCCCGGCTTCGGGGAAGCGGCGGGCAGGGAGTAGGAAAGAGCCCATGAGCAATCTGGACAAGGCCCACACCCTCCTCGCCGACTTCCCCGTGGTCGACGGCCACAACGACCTCCCCTGGGCACTGCGCGAGCAGGTCCGCTACGACCTGGACCGCCTCGACATCGCCGCCGACCAGTCCGCCCACCTGCACACGGACCTGGCCCGGCTGCGGACGGGCCGGGTGGGCGCCCAGTTCTGGTCGGTCTACGTCCGCACCGACCTCACCGGCGACTCGGCGGTCAGCGCCACCCTCGAACAGATCGACGTCGTCGACCAGCTGATCGCCCGCTACCCCGACCACCTGGTCCGCGCCCTCACCGCCGAAGACATGGAGGCGGCCCGCCGCGAGGGCCGCATCGCCTCCCTGATGGGCGCCGAGGGCGGCCACTCCATCAACAACTCCCTCGCCACGCTCCGCGCATTCCACACGCTCGGCGTGCGCTACATGACCCTCACCCACAACGACAACATCCCCTGGGCGGACAGCGCCACCGACGCCCCCGCCTGCGGCGGCCTGACCGCCTTCGGCCGCGAGGTCGTCCGCGAGATGAACCGCATCGGCATGCTCGTCGACCTCTCGCACGTCGCCGCCACCACGATGCGCGCGGCCCTCGAAACCACCGAAGCACCGGTGATCTTCTCCCACTCCTCCGCCCGCGCGGTCTGCGACCACCCCCGCAACATCCCCGACGACGTCCTGGCCGCCCTCCCCGCCAACGGGGGCGTCGCGATGGCCACCTTCGTCCCCAAATTCATCCTCCCCGAAGCGGTCGCCTGGACCGCCCGCGCGGACGAGAACATGCGCGCCCACGGCCTCCACCACCTCGACACCACCGCCGAGGGCATGAAGGTCCAACGCGCCTTCGAAGCGGCCCACCCCCGCCCGATGGCCACCGCCGCAACGGTCGCCGACCACCTCGACCACATGCGCGAGGTCGCGGGCATCGACCACATCGGAATCGGCGGCGACTACGACGGCACGGCGTTCACCCCCTCGGGCCTGGAAGACGTCACCGGCTACCCGAACCTCATCGCCGAACTGATCACCCGCGGCTGGTCCACCCCCGACCTCGCCAAACTCACCTGGCAGAACGCGGTCCGGGTTCTCCGCGACGCAGAGTCGACCGCCAGGGACCTCCAGTCCCGCAGGGGCCCCTCGAACGCCACGCTCGACCAGTTGGACGGCTGATCCCTCCCGGGGCGGGTCAGGCCACTCCGCGCAGGCGAACGGGGCCCTTCGGCGCCTTCGGGCCCGTCAGTCCCAGGACCCCGTCGATGGCGAGCCTGGCCCGGTCCGGGGCGTCCGGCAGCAGGTCGCTGTAGTACCTCTCGGTGAAGCTCACCGAGGAGTGGCCCAGCCAGGCAGACACCTCCGTCAGCGGCACGTTCTCGGCGAACAGCGAGGCCGCATAGAAGTGCCGGAGGCTGTGCGGCTTGAAGTGGTCGACGTCGGCCGCAGTCAGCGCCGGCTTCCAGATCTTCTCGTACCAGTACTGCGGGTACAGCAGGCCCGTCCCGGTGACGTTGCTGAACATCAGGGCGTCGGGACCCCAGGTGCCGAACTCCTTCACCTGCCGCCGCAGCGCCAGAGCCACCACGTCCGGGAGCGGCACCTCACGCCCCCCGTCGCCCTCCTCACGCCACTTGATGTGGCGCAGCCGCATCCGGCCGTACTTGCCCGTCCCCGTGTCCCCGTCGCACGCCACCTGACGGTCGACCGTGACCACCCGGCGTTCGCGGCTGATTCGGTCGCTGCTGAAACCCATGGCCTCCCCGAGGCGCAGCCCGCACCCGGCCATCAGCCAGAACATCCCGCGATAGCGCGCGGGTGCCGCGCCGATGACGGCGTGCACGACTTCAGCACCAGGAACGTGGACCTCGGCGCGCTGGGCCCGGTGAACCCGGGCACGGCTGTCGGGAAGCCGGACCCCTCGACACGGATTCGCCTCGGCACACCCTTGCTCCATCGCCCAGGCGAACACCGCTTTCAGCAGGTTGAAACGGAACTGGGCGGTGGACGGCTTGTAGCCGCGATCGGCGATCAGCCAGGCGACTCACTCGTCGATCTCCGGCTCGGTCACGGACCCGAGGGAGCGTGAGCCGAAGAAGGGCTCCACGCTCCGGGCCAGGATGCTGCGGTACTGCTTGACGCTGCTGTTCTCGACGCCCCTGGTGGTGGCCCACCTCTCGAAGACACAGACGAGGGACTCACTTCCGGCCGGGCTGCTCCCGGGACTGCTCATGCTCTGCGCCCTCCAGGCACCGTCTGGCCTTGGCGGTCAGCCGGTCCGCGGGTCTTCCTGGCGGCCCGTCGAGGAATCCCATGGCGCGGGCCCGGCGAATGCGTCCGCTGACGGTGTTCCGGCTCGTGCCCCAGGCGGTTGCGAGCCGCGTGACGGGGCTGCGATATCCCTGCTCCACCAGGCGTACGTACGCGCGGGCCAGCACGGCGTAGTCGTGTTCGGTCTCGACCCTGTCGGGCACGGCACCCGCTTCTGTGCCGTCGGCCGATCGACCGAGGCGGGCCCGGAGTTCCTTCGTCGTCCTGCGGATCTCCGCCATGGAGATGGACCGCATGAGTTCCGCTGTGATGCCGTCCGTCTCGCGCGCGGCGTCCGGATCCGACGGAGGGTCGATGCGCAGGCTGGACGGCCCGTCCCACGGGGCACCGAGCTCGCTCACCACGGTGAGCCGCCAGCCGTGCAGTTCGGCTTCGTGGACGAGGTCGTCTCCGTCCACGCGCCACCCCGGGGGGAGTCCGCCGTCTCCATGCGCATCCGTCATCCGTCGAAAGTAGCGCGACACACAGCAGCCGCCACGTGCCGGGCGGTCCCCGGCCACGAAACGACGATAGAACACGAGACCTGGCTGCATCCGTGTTTCGTGTTTTCTCCTGCGAAAGAGGAAGGGGGCGCCCCGGACGGGCGCCCCCTTGCCTCGTGCCTCCTGCTACTTGGGCAGGTTCCGCGCCATCACGATGCGCTGGATCTGGTTCGTGCCCTCGTACAGCTGAGTGATTTTCGCGTCCCGCATCATCCGCTCCACCGGGTAGTCCCGCGTGTAGCCGTACCCGCCCAGCAGCTGGATCGCGTCCAGCGTGATCTCCATGGCCGCGTCCGACGCGTAGCACTTGGCGGCGGCGCCGAAGAAGGTGAGGTCCGCGTCCACTCGCTCCGACTTCGCCGCAGCGGCGTACGTCAGCTGGCGGGCGGCCTCCAGCTTCATGGCCATGTCCGCGAGCATGAACTGCACGCCCTGGAAGTCACCGATCGGCTTGCCGAACTGCTTGCGCTCCTGGACGTAGCCCTTGGCGTAGTCCAGCGCGCCCTGGGCGATGCCGAGCGCCTGGGCGGCGATCGTGATGCGGGTGTGGTCGAGGGTCTTCATCGCGGTGGCGAAGCCGGTGCCCTCGGCGCCGATCATGCGGTCGGCGGGGATGCGCACGTTGTCGAGGTAGACCTCGCGCGTGGGGGAGCCCTTGATGCCGAGCTTCTTCTCCGGGGCGCCGAAGGAGACGCCCTCGTCGGACTTCTCGACGACGAAGGCGGAGATGCCCTTGGAGCGCTTCTCGGGGTCCGTGACGGCCATGACCGTGTAGTACTCGGACTCGCCGGCGTTGGTGATCCAGCGCTTCACGCCGTTGAGGACCCAGTAGTCGCCGTCACGCACCGCGCGGGTCTTCATGCCCGCCGCGTCGGAGCCCGCGTCGGGCTCGGACAGGCAGTACGAGAACATCGCTTCGCCCTTGGCCAGGGGAGCGAGGTACTTCTTCTTCAGGTCCTCGGAGCCGGAGAGGATCACCGGGAGCGAGCCGAGCTTGTTGACGGCCGGGATGAGGGAGGAGGAGGCACAGACGCGCGCCACCTCCTCGATCACGATGACCGTGGCGAGCGCGTCCGCGCCCGCGCCGCCGAAGGCCTCCGGCACGTGCACCGCCTGGAGGTCGGCCGCGACCAGCGCGTCCAGGGCCTCGCGGGGGAAGCGGGCCTGCTCGTCCACCTCGGCCGCGTACGGGGCGATCTTCGCCTCGGCGAGCGCACGCACCGTCTCGCGGAGCATGTCGTGCTCTTCGGACGTCCGGTACAGGTCGAAATCGGGCGATCCTGCCAAGGTTTCTCACTCCCCAAGGATGCTAACTACCGTTAAGTAACCCTGATTTTAGGGCGTGGGGCCGATCAGGGATACGTGAGTTTGCCGACAGGCCGCACACGGGCCCGTGCCCCGGGCAGAACCTCCCCTTACGGACACCCCGATATGCTCGGGCGCGTTGTCCCGCCCGTACCGCTAGGAGCACCACATGGCCCTCAGGATCACCGTGATCGGCACCGGCTACCTCGGCGCCACGCACGCCGCGGCGATGGCGGAGCTCGGGTTCGAGGTGCTCGGGCTCGACGTCGTGCCCGAGAAGATCGAGATGCTGAGCGCCGGGCGCGTCCCGATGTACGAGCCGGGGCTCGAGGAACTGCTCCACAAGCACGTGGAGGGGCTGCCGGGATCGACCGGGCGGCTGCGGTTCACCATGGACTACGAAGAGGTCGGGGCGTTCGGCGACGTGCACTTCGTGTGCACGAACACCCCGCAGAAGCACGGCGAGTACGCCTGCGACATGAGCTACGTGAACAGCGCGTTCGCCTCCCTCGCCCCGCACCTGAAGAGCGACGCGCTCGTGGTGGGCAAGTCGACCGTGCCGGTCGGCTCGGCGGCCCGCCTCAAGCAGTTGCTGGCCGACCAGGCCCCCGAGGGCGTCGAGCTGGCCTGGAACCCGGAGTTCCTGAGGGAGGGCTTCGCGGTCCAGGACACCCTGCACCCGGACCGTCTCGTCGCCGGTGTCGAGAGCGAGCGCGCCGAGAAGATCCTGCGCGAGGTGTACGCGACGCCGATCGCCGAGGGGGCGCCCTTCGTGGTGACGGACTTCCCGACGGCGGAGCTGGTGAAGACCGCCGCGAACTCCTTCCTCGCGACGAAGCTCTCGTTCATCAACGCGATGGCCGAGGTGTGCGAGGCCGCCGACGGCGACGTGGTGAAGCTGGCCGAGGCGATCGGGTACGACGAGCGGATCGGCGCCAAGTACCTGCGCGCCGGAATCGGCTTCGGCGGCGGGTGCCTGCCCAAGGACATCCGGGCGTTCATGGCCCGCGCGGGCGAGCTGGGCGCCGACCAGGCGCTGACCTTCCTGCGCGAGGTGGACTCCATCAACATGCGCCGCCGCGGCCACATGGTCGAGCTGGCCCGCGAGGCCCTGGGCGATGCCGGCTTCCTCGGCAAGCGCGTCGCCGTCCTCGGTGCGACCTTCAAGCCGGACTCCGACGACGTACGGGACTCGCCCGCCCTCAACGTCGCAGGTCAGATCCACCTCCAGGGCGGCCAGGTCACCGTCTACGACCCCAAGGGCATGGCCAACGCCCGCCGCGTCTTCCCGACCCTCGGCTACGCCGACTCCGCCCTGGACGCGGTGCGCGGCGCGGACATCGTGCTGCACCTCACCGAGTGGCGCGAGTTCCGAGACCTGGACCCGGCCGAGCTGGGCGGGGTCGTCGCCCAGCGCCTCATCCTGGACGGCCGCAACGCCCTGGACTCCGCCACCTGGCGCGAGGCGGGCTGGACCTTCCGCGCGATGGGCCGCCCGAAGGCCTGAGTCTTACGCGTCCAGCTCCTCGATGCGCGCCGTCGAGGGGCCGCGCCGCTCCTGGGCCGCCTTGGCGGTGAACTCCGCGTCCCGCAGCACCTGCTGGAGGTTCTCCCAGGTGAGCCGGGCGAGGTCGGCCTCGGGCCAGCCCCGGTCCAGGAGTTCCGCGATCAGGTACGGGTAGGAACCGGCGTCCCGCAGCGCCCCCGGACGGGCCGCGCCCGTGTCGTACGTACCGGAAAGCCCGACGCATCCCGGGCCCGCGAGGGAGCGGACGTGGTCGAGGTGGTCGGCGACGTCGCGCACCGAGGAACCGGTGCGGGCGGCGTCGAAGGGGACCATGCACAGGCCGCCGTTCTCCCGCAGCGCGGAGAGGACGTCGTCCGGCACGTTGGCCGGGTGCGGGGTGAGGGCGTGCGCGCCCGAGCGGGTCAGGACGACGGGGGCGCGGGAGACCGTCAGGGCGGCGCGCATCGTCTCGGGGGTGGTGCCGCTGAGGTCGACGACCATGCCGACGCGGTTCATCTCCCGTACGACCTCCTGGCCGAAGCGGGTCAGCCCGGTGGGCGGCGCCCAGTCGGTGCCGGTCAGGGTGAGCGCCCGTACCCCCAGCGCGTGCAGGGCGCGCAGGGTGCCGAGCGAGGAGCCGATCGCGGGGGCCTCGGCGGGCCCGAGCAGCGAGGCGATCCGCCCGCAGCAGCGGGCGTCGCCGACCTCGCCCGAGCTGAGCGCCAGCCGCAGGGCCTCCGGATACGCCCCGACCATGGCCCGTACGTAATCGATGTGCTCCAGTACGCCGCTGACCGCGCACCCGGTGTCGGAGGGCCCCGGGTGCAGGGACCAGAACTGTGCGCCGACGCCGCCCGCGCGCAGCCGGGGGATGTCGGTGTCCAGGGTGGACTCGCCGAGCTCTATGTCGGACCAGGGGGCGGACCGTATGGCCCGGGCGAGCCCGTTGTGCCCGTCGGCGACGGGATGCGCGGCAAGCAGCTCCCGGGCCCGGGCCAGGGTCTCCTCGGAGGGAGCAGGCTCTGCGGAGGGGGCGTCCGTCACGAGGTCGGGAGTGCCCACGGCGGGGGTGGTGTGCTGCGGGTCGTCCTGTAGCAGGGCCATGACGGGGCTCCGGTTCTGCGACGGCAGTGGCGACGGCGGGTACGGCGGGACACGGCGGGTGCCGCAGGCCGTGGGTACGGCGGATCGGGCAGGTACGGCCACCGTGGCACGGGAGCGCCGGGGGTTCGCGGCGGGTGTGGCGTTCGGGGGTACGCGAACGGGGTGGAGGCGTCCCGCGCGGGGACGCCTCCACCCCGTACCGGAGCGGCGTGCGGTCAGTTCGAGGTGACCGTGACCTTCTCGTCGTTCTGGATCTGCTTGACCAGCTGGCGCATCTTCTCCTTGTCCCAGACGACGTTCCCGTTGCGGAAGCCGCTGCTGGGCATGTTCATGGACTTGCCCTCGCCGCCGCTGACGCCCTTCATCGCGAAGAACATCCCGGCCAGGTCGAACAGGCCCATGTCCTTGTCCACGATCAGCGTGTCCAGGCCCGCGCCGAGCGTGGGGTAGAGGGCGAAGGGGTTCAGGAGCGTGCCCGGCGAGGCCGCCTGGCTCGCGAGGGCGGCCAGGAACTTCTGCTGGTTCTTGGTGCGCGCCAGGTCCGCCTCGGCGAAGGCGTACCGGGTGCGGACGTAGGCGAGGGACTGCTCGCCGTTGAGGGTCTGCTTGCCCGCCTGGAAGTCGGCGCCGGACTTCTTGTCCTTGAAGGCCTTGGGGATGTCCAGCTCGACGCCGCCCATCGCGTCCACGATGTTCGCGAAGCCGGCGAAGCCGATCTCCGCGTAGTGGTCGATGCGCAGGCCGGTGTTGTGCTCGACGGTACGGACCAGGAGCTCGGGGCCGTCGGTGGCGTACGCGGCGTTCAGCTTGGTGCGCTTGTGCTGGTTCTCGAAGCGCTTGCCGGACTCCGAGCCCACGAAGGACGGGATCTCCACGTCCGAGTCGCGCGGCAGCGAGATCATCGTGTTGCCGCTGCTGCACGACGCCAGAATCATCATGGAGTCGGTGCGCTTGCCCTCGGCGGAGCCCGTGTGCAGGCGCTTCTTGTCCTCGGCGGTCATGCCCTCGCGGCTGTCGGAGCCCACCACCAGGTACGTCGTGCAGTCGCCCTCCTTCGGCCGGTCGATGACCTTGGAGAGGTCGACCTCGCGGCGGACCTTGGAGTCGGCCCAGAAGTAGGTGGCGACCGAGGTGATCGCGACGACGGAGACCACGGTGATCGCGCCGATCTTGATCCGGCGGCCCCAGTTCGGCGCGGGGCGCGGGCCACGGGTGGCACCGGGGCCGCCGCCGTTGCCGCCCCGGCCGCCGCCTCCGCCGTAGACCTGGCCGGTGTTGTAGCCGTCGTCGCGCCGGCCCCCCTGCTGCCCATACGCGTAGTCGTCGTACCCCTGCGCCTGCTGCGGCGGTACGGCAGGGGCGGGCGGCGCGGGGCGGCGGCCCGCCGGGGGCGGGACCTGGCCGCGCTGCACATGCCGCATCACCCGGGGGCCCTCGGGCTGCGCGCTCGCGCTGCCACGGCCGTACCCGTTGTCGCGGTCGTCGTTTCGTGCACTGGGCCAGTCGCTCATGCCCACAAGTGTGCGGGCAGGGGGCGGCAGGCTCACAGGGCGGGTGGGGAATCGGGGCAGGGCTGTTGCAGAGCTGTGTCAATGAGCCCGCGCATAAAGTAGAGGGCATGACAGATCAGGCCCAGACCCCGGAAGATCCCATTCCGGGCAAGCCCACCTCCGCGTCCCGCACCACCCTCAGCCACATCATGACCGCTGCGGAAACGAATCTGCTGGGCACGGTGCACGGCGGCGTGATCATGAAGCTGGTGGACGACGCGGCGGGCGCGGTCGCCGGCCGCCACTCCGGCGGGCCCGCCGTCACGGCCTCGATGGACGAGATGGTCTTCCTGGAGCCGGTGCAGGTCGGCGACCTCGTGCATGTGAAGGCCCAGTGCAACTGGACCGGCCGCTCCTCCATGGAGATAGGCGTACGGGTCCTGGCCGAGCGGTGGAACGAGTCCACCCCCGCCCAGCAGGTCGGCTCCGCCTACCTGGTCTTCGCCGCCGTCGACGCGGACGGCAAGACGCGCCCCGTGCCGCCGGTGGTCCCCGAGACGGAGCGCGACAAGCGGCGCTACCAGGAGGCGCAGATCCGGCGCACCCACCGCCTCGCCCGCCGCCGCGCGATCAAGGAGCTGCGGGACCGGCGGGCGGCGGAGGGGCTCAACGACTAGGCCGCAGGGCCCTCACGCAGGCCCCGCAGCCCCACGGCCGCTACGGGCACACCACCTGGTCCCCGGTGACCACCCCGAACTCGCCCTGGTACTCGTCCTGCGCATGCACCGGAGTCACCCCCCGGTAGTCCGCCCCCGCCGTGACCCGCATCAGCCCGCCCTGCCCCGGCACCGGCCTCAGCTCGCAGCCCGGCAGGGCCGCCGCCAGGGACTGGGCGCTGCGGTCCCAGCGGGGGTCGTACGTCACCAGGGTGCGGGCCAGGTCCCGGCGCACCCCGTTGCCGGGCGCGCCCGTGGTGCGGAAGCCGGTGGCCTTCAGCGCGGCGTCGACCCGTCGGCCCAGGCCCGCCGTGCGCGTCCCGTTGTCGACCTGCACCCGGATCTGCTCGGGGGAGACGTCCACCGGGGTCGCCCGGTCCTTCTTGGGGCGCGGGATGCCCAGCGGCCGGTCCTCCCGGAGCGTCTGGAAGAGCTTCTTGGCCTTGGCGTCGTCCCATTTCAGGGTCGAGCCGATGCCCTTCACCGGGAAGCTCATCTCCCCGATCGGCACCGACGTGAACTCCGAGGACGCCGGGGTGAAGCCCCGCATCGCCTGCCCGAGCGCCAGCATCTCCTTCGTCCCGAAGCCCTGGTCGGCCCGCACCGAGCCCAGCAGCGTCGAGGCGACCTCGCGGAACTTCACCGGGTTGAGCAGCGCCCCGCCGTCGGTGGCCTTGGCGATGAAGGCGGCCAGGAAGCGCTGCTGGCGCTGCATCCGGCCCAGGTCCGAGGCCCCGTCGATGTGCCGGGAGCGCACGTACTGGAGGGCCTCGCCGCCGCCGAGCCGGTGGGTGCCCGGGGTCAGGTCCAGGCCCGTGTAGCTGTCCTTCAGGGCGGTCGTGGTGCAGATGTCGACGCCGCCGAGCACGTCCACCGTCTTCATGAAGCTGGTGAAGTCGACCTCCAGGTAGTGGTCGATCTTCACGCCGGTCATGTGCTCGACGGTCCGCGTGGTCAGGCTCGGCCCGCCCTCCGCGTACGCCGCGTTGATCTTGACCGGGTGGGAGCGGTGGTGGTCGCCGGTGGTCTCGTCCGTGTGCTCGGGCATCTCCGCGTAGCTGTCGCGCGGCAGGCTGACGACGCTCGCCCGGTCCCGGTCCTCGGAGACGTGCACCAGCATGATCGTGTCGGTGCAGTGGCAGGGGGCGCCGCCGAGCCGGTACTTCTCCTTCTCCTCCTTGGTGATTTTGTCGCGGCCGTCGGTGCCGACCAGGAGGATGTTCATGCCGCGCCCCGGCTCCGCCTCGGGCCGGTTCTTCATGTCCTTGAACGGGTCGACCCGGTCGATCCCGGTGTTCATGCTGGTCACCATCGCGTGCCCGATCCCGCCGGCGGCGAGCACCAGCACGGACAGGGTGGTCGCCGCGCGCAGTCCCCAGTGCGGCCGCTCGTCCTGCTTGCGGCGCTTGTCGCGGGGGTGCTGCGGGCGGCGTCGGGCAGGCTGACGGGGCGGCACGGGCACGGGGGACACCTCCGCTGAGGGCACAGGACGGGGATCGCCTCGCACCGTATGCCGATACGATCTCCAGCCCGGCGGACCTCACCGGCCGCCGCGCGAGGCTGTCCCCCGTTCGCGGTAACGGGACGGCCCGTGGACGCGACGGCCCGCCAACGCGACGGCCCGGCACACGAGGTGCCGGGCCGCCTTCCGCGTACGTACGACGGATCAGTCCTTGCCGTTCCACTTGTACGGGCCGTACACGTCCATGCAGCCCTTGTCGTCGCCCTTGACCGCCTCCGCGGACTCCGGGACGTCGCCCGCCTTCGGCACCTCGGCCTTCGGGTAGGAGGAGCCGGTGCGCCAGTCGGCGCCGACCACCAGGGTCACGCCCGAGACGTCCGTGGACTTGCTGACCGCCGAGGCCGGCAGCCCCAGCGCCTTGGCGACGGCCTGCGCGTCACCCTCCAGCTCGGCGCTCGGGAACTTCACCGTCGTCCGCTCGGACCGTACGGGATCCCGGCTCGCCTCCGAACGGGAGTAGCCCTTGTCGGCGAGGGTCTGTGCGACGGCCTTCGCCCGGCCCGGGGTGGGGCCCTGGGTGTCGTTGCCGGTGCCGTTCTGCACGGAGACGGCCAGCTCGCCGGGGGCGGCGGACGGCTTTTTCGCGGGCTTTTCGGCGGGCTTCTTGCCGTTCTTGCCGTCGGACTTGGCGGCGCCGTTCTTGTCGAACGGAATGTCGTCCTGGAGGAGCCTGAGGACCTTGTCGGCGTCCTTCTCGGAGACGACGTAGTGGGCGTTGGGGTTCTTCGGGTCCGCGATCGTGGGCAGCGAGGTCATGGTGATGCTGTCCGAGGGGACGTCCTTGAGCTCCATCGCCAGGTCGAAGAGCTTCTTGGGCGAACCGATCTCGTCGGAGACCTGGAGGGCCTTCGTCGCGGTCTCGGCGAGCGAGGTGATCCGGCCGGCGTTGGTGAAGGCGTCCTCGCCCTGGAGCTGGCGCATCATCGAGTTCATGTACATGTGCTGCGCCTTCGCGCGGCCCTTGTCGCTCCCGAACGCGTGCCGGGTGCGCAGCCACTGGAGGGCCTGTTCGCCCTGGATCTTGTGCGGGCCCTTGGACAGCTTGAGGCCCGAGCCGCCCTTCTCCATGGCCGTCGGCCTGTCCCACACGCCCTGGTTGAGACAGACCTCGACACCGCCGACGGCGTCCGACATCTCCACCACCCCGGCGAAGTCGATCATCAGCCAGTGGTCGATGTAGATGTTGGTGAGCTTCTGCCAGGTGTCCAGCACACAGCTCGGACCGCCGAGCGCCAGCGTCTTGTTGATGATGCCATTCGTCGGAGGGGAGACCTTCTGGGTCTTCGGGTCCTTGCACTCGGGGATGTCCACCCGGGTGTCGCGCGGGATGCTCACCACGGAGGCGTGCTTGCGGTCGGCGGAGACATGCAGCAGTTTCTGCACGTCGGCCAGCGGCGGGTTCTTGGTGAGGTCCTTGCCGCCGCCGAGCTTCACGTTCTCCGGGTTGGAACGGTCGTCGGAGCCGATCAGCAGGATGTTCAGCGGGGTCTGCCCGGCGGCGTTCGCCTTGGGCTTGTCCGGGCCGTTGCCGCTGCTGCGGGCGCTGCTGCGCAGGTTGCTGTTGAGGTGCTGGTAGTAGAGGTACCCGGCGCCGGCCGTGCCGAGGATCAGCACGGCCAGGGCTATCGCCCCCCAGCGCAGGATCCGTTTGCCCCTGCCGGGGCCGCCCTCGGGTCTGCGGCGGCGCGAACCGCCGCGACGACGGCCGCCGTGGCCGCCGCCGGCCGCCTCGGACGACCGGGCTGCCGAGTCCGCGCCCTCGTAGAGACTGTCGTCCCAGCCGAGGTTGCGGGCCCGGGTCCCCTCCCCATGCACGCTGCTGTTGCCCACCGGGCCCCCACCCACTTCTCTTCAGTTTCCGTTTCGCACCCGGCGGCGCGAGTTCCTTGGGCGTACGCCGGCACGAGTGCCGGGCATGCCGGTCCTACTGGGCGCACACCGACTTGCCGGCGTTGGCCTGCTGGATGCCCTCGGGCGCCTTCGCCGGGCCGCCGAGCGGCTTGCCCGCCCCGCTGAAGTCCTTGCCCAGCGTCAGCTTCATCGGCTCGCGGGCCCCTGCCTGTGCGCCGGTCGGCTTGAGCGCCGAACCGGGCAGGCCCATGACCGCGGCGAGCGCGCGCGCCTGGTCGGCCTGGTTCTCGCCGTACGTCAGCACGGTCTTCGCGGTGTCCGGGTCCGGCGAGTTGCCGCCGTTGGTGGCGAGCTTCATGCCCTTCTCCACCTGGAGCCAGGTCAGCGTCTCCTGGGCGGCGCCGCCCGTTCCGCTGCCGTTGAAGATGTCGACGCGGACGTCCTCGGCGGCGGCCTTCTCGCCCTTGAGCAGGGCCGCCTGCTGGTCCTTCTTCTCGGCCTTCTCCTTCTTCTTCACCTCGGTGAGGGAAGTGTCCGACTGGAGTATCGAGAAGAGGGCCTCGGCCTTCGGCTTGTCGACGACCACGGTGGCCCGCTGGTTCGGCGGTTCGGCCGGGTTGTCGATCACCGGCAGCGTGGTGAAGGTGATGTTCTTCGGGTCGACCTGGGCGACCTCGGTGGCCAGGGACTTCAGCTTGCCGAGGCCGTTGATGCCCGAGTCGACGGTGAGCGCCTTGGTCGCCGCGTCCGCCAGGTCGTACAGCTTGCCGAGGTCGGTGAGCGTCTCGCTGGACTTCATCTTCCGCAGCATCGCGCCCAGGAACTGCTGCTGCGTCTGGATGCGGCTGAGGTCCGAACCGGTGCCGAACGCGCCCCGGGTGCGCACGAAGGCCAGCGCCTGCTCGCCCTGGATCGTGTGCTTGCCCTTGCTGAGCTTGAGGTGCGACTTCTTGTCGTTGACGTCCTTGGCGACACAGACGTCCACTCCGCCGACCGCCGTGGTCAGCGACTTCACCGCGTTGAAGTCGACCATCATGAAGTGGTCGACGGTCAGCCCGGTGATCTCCTTGACCGTGCGCATCGTGCAGCCGGGGTCGCGGTCGGACTGGCCGAGGCTGGTGTTGAACCGCTCGAAGGTGCTGCCCGGGACGACCTTCTCGGAGCCGTCGTCCAGCTTGGTCGGGCAGTCCGGGATGCGCGTCTTCAGGTCGCGGGGGATGGACAGCGCCGTCGCGTTCGTCCGGTCCTTGGAGACGTGGAAGAGGATCGTGGTGTCGGCGTGACCGGGGCTGTTCTTGTCGCCGTAGCCCGAATTCCCGTCGCCGGTGCGCTTGTCGGTGCCGATGACCAGGATGTTGATGGCCTGGTCCTTCTTGAAGCCGCCCGAACCGCCGGAGACCTCCACGGACTTCAGGTTGCCGTTGAAGTGGTTGTACAGCGCCCACGCACCGGCCGAGCCCGCCACCAGGACAAAACCGACCACACCACCGGTGATCTTCAGCGCCCGCTTGTTGCCCTTCTTCGGCTGCTTGCGCTTGCGACGCCCCGCCTGCGGCGCCGTGTTGTCGCCGCGCGGGGTGTTGCCGCGGGAACCGCCACCGCGGCTCCGCTGGGCGGGCACGTCACGGCGCGGGGCACCCTCGCCGCCGCGGCCGCGAGGGGCCTGGCCGCGCGGACTGCCCTGCGGCTGCCCGGCATTGCGGGCGGACCCTGCCGGTGCGGACCCTGCCTGTGCGGACCCTGCGGAATTGTCCAGTCGCAGTTCGTAGTTGCCGGTGTGCGGGTTGAGAACCCACTGGTCGGCGGGGTCGATCTCGTCCGCCCCACGGCTGTGCGCGTCCACGGTTGCCTGAGTCCTCCGTCGGTCCCACGCGAGGCGCCTCCCCCCAGGCGGCTCATCATTCGGTCCAGTCGTGCGTGCGTGATCCGAGCAGCGGCTCGTCGCACTGGATCGCGTCACACTATCTGGACAGATCAGCGCCCAGCGACGGCAGTGACAAATTCCACGCCCCTTACAACCGGGCAATACACCCAAAGCGCAACGGGTGATGCCCGGGACTTGGCAATCGCTTTACTCGCACATGCCTCTGGCGGCGTTGGTTCCGGCGAAGGTCGGCGTCGGTGTGGGGCTGGGCGTGCCCGGGTCGTCGGGCTTTCCGTCGCCGTCGTTGTCGCTCCCGGGTTCGACCGGCCCCCCGCTCGTGGGCGTGGTCACGGGATCGTCGTCCGATCCCCCCTGCTTCTCCAGCGACTTGGCGGGCGCCACCGAGACGGGTGCGTCCTCACGCAACTGCTTGAAGAGCTTCTCGGCCTTGGACTCGATCAGTTCGTCCCGGTTGCGGTCGTAGCGGTACGGCTGTCTGGGTACGGTCAGGAACTGCACCCGCTCCGAGGGCACGTCCCGCATGCTGGACGCCAGGTCGTACAGATCGCGCAGCGAGTCCAGCCCCGGGTCGGTGGTCAGCGCCTTCGTCGCGGCGTCCAGCACCGGATACAGCTTCGTCGGGTTCAGCAGGACTCCGTTGCTCTGCATCTTGTTGACGAGCGAGCCGAGGAACTGCTGCTGGCGGTCCATCCGTTCGGTGTCGCTGCCGCCGCCGATGGACTTGCGGGCGCGCACATAACCGAGCGCCTGCTCGCCGTTTAGGGTCTGCGGACCGGCGTCCAGCTTCAGGTGCGCGTCCTTGTCGTCGATCGGCTCCTTCAGACAGACGTCGACGCCGTCGACCGCGTCCACCATGTGCTTGAAGCCCTCGAAGTCCACCACCATGTGGTGGTCGATGCGGATGCCGGTCAGCTTCTCGACGGTACGGATCGTGCAGGCCGTACCGCCCATCTCGAAAGCCCAGTTGAACTGCGCGAACATCTTCCGGGTGCGGGTGCCGTCCGCCTTCGTGCAGCTCGGGATGTCCACCATCAGGTCGCGCGGCAGCGAGACGCCGGTGGCGCTCTTCCGGTCGGCGGCCAGGTGCAGCAGGATCGTGGTGTCCGAGCGCTGGGTGCCCTCGTCCCGCCCGTACTTCTCATTGCCGCCCGCGCGGGTGTCGGAGCCGATCAGCAGGATGTTCTGCGCGTCGAGCGCCACCGGGGCCTGGGTGGGGCGTTCCTTGTCCCAGGCGCGGAGCTCGGCGGCGGCACCGGTGTCGGTGGTGATGTTGCCGTCGAGCTTCTTGTAGAAGTACCAGCCGGTGCCGGCCGCGACGAGCACCACGACCGCCGCCCCGCCCGCGAGCCACCGCACCCAGTGCCGCTTCTTGCGGGCCGGGGCACCGGGGGTACCGCCCTCGGCCTCCGCCGCCACCGCGACCCCGGCGGGGGCTTCTGCCAGCACGGCGTCCTCCCGGGCGGCGACGGCGTCAGGCCCGGAGCCCGCACCAGGACCGGCGGCAGCGGGTGTCTGCGCTTCGGCGGCATCGGGCGCGGGTGCCTGTTCTGCGTCCGGTGCCGGTGCTTCGGCTGCGTCCGGTGCTGGTGCTTGCGTCGCGTCCGGTGCGGGTGTCTGTCCTGCGTCCGGTGCCGGTGCTTGCGTGCTGTCCGGTACGGGTGCGTCCGCCGCGTCCGGTGCCGGTGCCTGCGTGGTGCCGTCCGCCGGGCGTGGCCCTGCTCCGGGGCCGGGTTCCGGGGCCTTCGCCGGCCGGTCCGGTTCGGGGGGCGTGCCAGCGGTGTCGGTCACGTCGTCGTCCATCCTCGTACGGGTCGGCGGCACGCTGGGCCGCCGATCGCAGGAGTAGACGGCTGAACCCGGCGCTTGGTTGTGCGTCCCATCGATCATGTCCTGTGCCCCGTCGCGCGCCCGCGAAGCGGGGCCCCGGTCCACCGAATGGGCCGCCCCCCGAACCCGTACCGGAGGACGTACGCCCGCTACGCCCCGCGCGTGTGCGTGACGCGCTCGCTCTCGACGCGCTTCGCGAGCGACTCCGCCGACAGTTCGCCGATGTTGCGGACCAGGACGACCGAGCCGCCGGACGCCAGCGGCGCGTACAGACCGGAGGACAGCCCCTCCCACGTGTCGTACGCCAGACCCGACAGCACGCGCGACCCCGGCCCGAGCCCCAGCGCCTGGGCGTCCGCGCGGGCCCGCTCGACCACCTCGGCCGCACTCAGCGACGTACCCCCGACGGACAGGGCCGTCTCGTCCGGGTCGACGGGTGCGAAGGGGACGAACCGGTCGCCCTGGGAGGGGACTTCGACCGCGTAGTCCGCGAAGCCCTCCGGGGCGGCGGGGAAGCGTCCGCCCAGCGGGCGCAGCGCCAGCGCCACCCGCTCGCCCTTGCACGCGCGCGCGGCCTCCAGCGCGTCCGGGCCGCTGACCACGACGTCCGCCGCCGCCGGGTCGCCCGCGACGTCCGCCTCGACGCCCACCGAGGCGCAGGCCAGCAGCCACACGGCACTCTGCCAGTGCGCGGGCAGGTGCAGCGAGAGCCGGTCGCCGGGCCCGGCGGACAGGTCGCCCTGGAGGAGGTTGGCGGTCTTGGCCACCCAATTGGCGAAGGTCGCCACGGACAGTTCGACGCGCTCGCCCGTCGCGTCGTCGTAGAAGGTGACGAGGGGACGGCCCGGGTCCGTGGCGAGCGCGGAACGCAGCAGGTCGGCAGGGGTGCGATCGGTGGAGTTCATCAGGCGAGCGTACGTCGCCGGGCGCGGCCGGGGCGGCGGGGGCGGCCCGCGCCCGGCCACCCGTCCGGCGGACGGAACGTCACGGACCGTCACTTCACCGATGGACAGATTTATGACGGTATGACCACTATCTGCTGCATGCGTGCACTCCTTGCTTCCTCCATCGGCGTCACCTGCGCGGCCCTCCTCGCGCTCCCGCTCGTGCTCCCCGACGACGCCCCCGCCGACCGGCGGCAGTTGGCGGGCGCGCAGTCTGCCGACCTCCCCGGCAAGACCGTCTCCCTGCCGCTGACCCCGCTCGCCGGACGCACCGACCGGGCCGTCCCGCGCGCGGTCACGCTCGGCCTCAACCCCCGTGACGTGGACCCGTTCTCGCTGGTCGGCGTGGTCTGGGACGACCCCCGTGCCGTACTGAAGGGGCAGGTCCAGGTCCGTACGAGAGCAGCGGCCGGCGGTGACTGGTCGCGCTGGCAGGACCTCGATACGCACTCCGCCGACGCGGCCGACCCGGGCGCGGGGGAGAACCGTACGCACGGCGCGACCGCACCCCTGTGGGTCGGCGCGTCCGACGCCGTCCAGGCCCGCGTCCGCCCCACCGGCGGACCGCTGCCCGAGGGACTGCGCCTCGACCTCGTCGACCCCGGCGCCGAACCGCCCCGCGACAGCTCCCGCGCACCCTCCGCCGCCCTGGAACTCCCCGAACTGACCCGCGCCGAGACCGAGGCCGACGCCGCCTCCGCCCACCTGGAACAGGCTGAAACGGAAGCGGAAGCCGGTGTGCAGCGCCCGCGCATCGGACCGCGCCCGCGCATCGTCCTGCGCAAGGGCTGGGGCGCCGACGAGCGGCTGAAGGAGAAGGGCAACGTCTACACCAAGACGATCAGGGCCGCCTTCGTCCATCACAGCGCGTCCGGAAATGGGTACAGCTGTTCGCAGTCGGGCTCCGTCCTGCGCAGTATCTACCGCTACCACGTCAAGAGCAGCGGCTGGCGGGACTTCGGCTACAACTTCGCCGTCGACAAGTGCGGCAATGTCTACGAAGGCCGTGCCGGAGGTGTGGCCAAGCCGGTCCTCGGGGCGCACACTCTCGGTTTCAACTCCGACAGCATGGGCATCGCCGTCCTCGGGACGTACAGCAGTTCCACTCCGCCCGCCGCCGCGGTGAAGGCCGTCGCGAAGCTCACCGCCTGGAAACTCGGGCTGCACGGCGCCAACCCCAAGGGCACCACCTACCTCACCTCAGCGGGAGGCAACCTCTACCAGAAGGGGAAGAAGGTCCGGCTGAACGTCATCTCGGGCCACCGGGACGGCTTCGCCACCGAATGCCCCGGCGGCCGCCTCTACCAGAAGCTCGGCACCGCGCGCTGGACCGCGGCCCGCTTCCAGGGGCGGTGACCCTACCGCGACACCGACGCCAGCTTCACGCGGGGCGCTGACCGGGACGTATCGAACAGTCTGCATACACTGGCCAGCCACATCCGGCCCGGCCCCCAGCAGGAAGCAGAGACGACAAGGTGACTGAAGCGATCCTCCTGGTCGGAGGCAAGGGAACCCGGCTGCGACCCCTCACGGTGAACACCCCCAAGCCCATGGTCCCCGCGGCCGGGGTGCCCTTCCTGACCCACCAGCTGGCCCGCGCCAGGGCCGCCGGAGTCGAACACATCGTGCTCGCCACCTCCTACCTCGCCGAGGTCTTCGAACCCCACTTCGGCGACGGCAGCGCGCTCGGTCTGCACCTGGAGTACGTCACCGAGGACGAGCCGCTGGGCACCGGCGGCGCCATCCGCAACGTCGCCTCCCGGCTGCACTCGGGCCCCGACGAGCCGGTCCTCATCTTCAACGGCGACATCCTCACCGGCCTCGACATCGAAGCCCTGGTCGACACCCACTCCGCCTCCGGCGCGGACGTCTCCCTGCACCTCACCCGCGTCGAGGACCCCAGAGCCTTCGGCCTGGTCCCCACCGACGCGACCGGCCGCGTCACCGCCTTCCTGGAGAAGCCGCAGACGCCGGAGGAGATCGTCACCGACCAGATCAACGCGGGCGCCTACGTCTTCCGCCGCTCGGTCATCGACACCATCCCCACCGGCCGCCCGGTCTCCGTCGAACGCGAGACCTTCCCCGACCTGCTGGCCGACGGGGCGCACCTCCAGGGCATGGTCGACTCCACCTACTGGCTGGACCTCGGCACCCCCCAGGCCTTCGTCCGCGGCTCCGCCGACCTCGTGCAGGGCCGCGCGCCCTCCCCGGCCGTCCCGGGCCGCTGCGGCGACCGCCTGGTCATGCCGGGCGCGGTCGTCGCCGCCGACGCCAAGCTCACCGGGGGCACGGTCATCGGCGCGGACGCGGTCGTCGGCGAAGGGGCGCGCGTCGAGGGCTCGACGGTCCTGGCGGGCGCGGTGATCGAGCCCGGCGCCGTCGTGCAGGACTCCCTGGTCGGCGCGGGCGCACGCATCGGTTCCCGTACGCACCTGGTGGGCGCGGTCATCGGCGACGGCGCGCAGGTCGGCGCGGACAACGAACTCCGCGAGGGCGTACGGATCTGGTGCGACGCGGTGCTCCCGGCGGCCTCGGTCCGCTTCTCCTCGGACCAATAGCTAGAGGTGCGAGATGCGGCCCGGGGCGCGGCGCGGGCCGTGCCGGGGCGGGGTCAGCCCGGTGAGCAGGATGTACCGGGCGGCCCTGTGCCGCTGGCCCGCGTAGGGAGCGAGCAGCTCCAGCATGTCGGCATCGGTGGCACCCCGCCGGCCGGTCAGGGCGTAGCCGACGATCCCCGGCAGGTGCAGGTCCCCGACGGTCAGGGCGTCCGGTGCCCCGTTGCTCCGCTGAAGGGTCTCGGCGGAGGTCCACGGGCCGATCCCCGGCACCGCCTCCAGCCTCCGCTTCGCCTGCTCGTACGTCATCGACGCGGCCTCCTCCAGGCGCGGCGCGACGCGGGCCGCCCGGACCACGGTGTCGGCGCGCTTGGCGTCGACGTTGGCCAGGTGCCACTCCCAGGAGGGGATACGGGCCCAGCCGCGGGGGTCCGGCATGACGTAAAGGCCCTCCGGCACCTCGAAGTCCGGCTCGCTCGGTACGGGAGCGGCCTCCCCGAACTTCCGCACCAGGTGCCGCCAGGACCGGTAGGCCTCGGTGGTGGTCACCTTCTGCTCCAGCACGGACGGAATCAGCGACTCCAGCACCAGCCCGGTCCGGCACAGCCGCAGCTCGGGGTGGCGGTGCCGGGCCTGCGCCACGACCCGGTGATGTGCGACGAACGCCTCCGGCTCGTCACTCTCCCCGAGCAGCACGGGCAACTGCCGCAGCATCCACTCCCCACCGGGCCCCCACGCGCGTGCCCCGCCCTCGGTCACCCGCAAGGTCCCGGGCCCCTCGGGCGTCCGGCTCACCCGCCACACGGCCCCGTCCCGGGCCACCCGGTACATGGGATCCGCCCCACCCCGCCGCAACGGCCCGAGTACGACCCTCCGCTGAAATCTCCCTGCCACACATCGACCCTACGGGGTGCATCACGGGTCCCTCTTGCCTGCGGAAATTCCCGCCCCCTTTCCCCCAGCCCCCTTGGGCGGCGGGGCCGCCCCCCGGGGGCGGAACGGGCGGGCAAGGGGGCGGCCCCTCTCGCTCCGGGCCCGCCCCGGTTCCGGCCCCTGCCCGCACCCCCGACACCGGCCACCGGGACGCCGGTCCCGTGCGGGTGCGTCGTGGCTGGTCGCGCAGTTCCCCGCGCCCCTGGATGGATGCCCTCCGGGCACCATCCCCGCCCCGTACCGGAAAAGGTCACCGCACGGTGATGAAGCCCTCCACCCCCCGCGGAGCCCGAGCCGCCGGCTCACCCGCCGCCCGCCCCACCGCGACCGCCCCCATCGGATCCCACCCCTCCGGCAGCCCCAGCACGTCCCGCACCACCTCCCGGCAGAACATCGTCGAGGACACCCACGCCGACCCCAGCCGCTCCCCGGCCAACGCCACCAGGAAGTTCTGCACCCCGGCCCCCATGGCCACCACGAACATCTCCCGCTCCGCAGCATCCCGCCGGGCGTGCCCGTAGTCATGGGCCCCGTCCATCACCAGACACGGCACCACCAGGTACGGGGCCCTCCGCAGGACCTCCCCCCGCCGCACCCGCTTCGCGATGGACTCCTCGGACTTCCCGTCCGCCCGCAGATCCGCGATCCACGCGTCCTTCATCGCGTCGAGCAGCCGCACCCGCGCCGCCTCCGACTCCAGCAGCACGAACCGCCACGGCGTCGTGTGGTGCGGCGCCGGCGCCGTCACCGCCGCCGCGACCGCCCGCCGCACCGCCCCGGGATCCACCGGATCGTCGGTGAACTCCCGCACCGTGCGCCGCTGCGTCACCGCCTCCCGGACCGCCTCCGAGGTCCCCAGCCGGAACATGTCGTCCGCCGCGCCCCGTACGAGCGCCCGCGCACCCTCTTCCACGGAGGCGGAGACCACATGCGCCAGCCCCCGCACGACCGCCACCGGCAGCCCGTCCGCCTTGCCCTTCACCAGGTCGCCCGCCGCCGCCAGTTCGTCGGCCGTCGCCACGATCGTCGCGCTCAGCGGATTGCCGTACGCATCGGTCCCGCCCCGCAGGTCGTCGAGCACCCGCACCCCGGCCGCCCCGATCGCCACGTCCGTCAACCCGCTGCGCCAGGGTCGCCCGAAGGTGTCGGTGACGACGACGCCGACCTCGACGCCCAGCGCGTCCCGCACACCGTCGCGGATCGCCCGCGCCGAGGCGTCGGGGTCCTCGGGCAGCAGCAGCACCGTCCCGGCCGGGGTGTTCGAGGCGTCGACACCGGCCGCGGCCATGATCAGCCCCTGCCGGTTCTCCACGATCCGCAGCGTCCCGCGCCGCGCCACCACCCGTACCGTCTCCGCCTCGATGGCGTCCTCGCGCGAGTCGGCGGCCAGGATCCGCCCCTCCGCCTTGCTGACGATCTTCGACGTGACCAGCAGGACGTCGCCGTCGGCCAGCTGCGGCTCCGCGCCCACGATCAGCTTCGCGAGGTCGTCGCCCTCGCGGACCTCCGGCAGGCCCGGCACCGCCCACACGCGGTACTCCGGCGCGCCCGTGCCCGTACCGGCGTCGCTCATGCCCGTACCTCCTCGGCCAGCTCCAGCGCGGCGCTCGCCATCGCGGCGGTCGCGGCGAGGTCGGTCATCATCAGCGGTACGGCACGGCAGCGGATGCCCGCGTCCTCGACGGCCTGCACGGTGTGCGCGTCGACGGTGTCGACGAGCCAGCCGTCGAGCAGCCCCGACCCGTAGTGCTGCGCCACCGCAGCCGCCGTCGACTCCACGCCGACCGCCGCGAGCACCTTGTCGGCCATGCCGCGCACCGGGGCGTCGCCGACGATGGGGGAGAGGCCGACCACCGGAACGCCCGCCTCCGCGATGGCCTCGCGGATGCCGGGGACGGCGAGGATCGTGCCGACGCTGACCACCGGGTTGGACGGCGGGAAGAGGATCACGTCGGCGGAGGCGATGGCCTCCAGCACACCGGGCGCGGGCTTGGCCTGCTCGGCGCCGACCGGCACGATGGCCTGCGCGTCCACGGAGGCGCGCAGCTTCACCCAGTACTCCTGGAAGTGCACCGCCTTGCGCTCGCCGTCCGCCTCGATCGCCACGTGCGTCTCCACGCGGTCGTCGGACATCGGGATCAGCCGTACGCCCGGCTGCCACCTCTCGCACAGTGCTTCGGTGACCGCGCTGAGCGGATAGCCGGCGCCCAGCATCTGGGTGCGCACGATGTGCGTCGCGAAGTCGCGGTCGCCGAGCCCGAACCATTCGGGGCCCACGCCGTACGCGGCGAGTTCGGCCTTCACGTGGAAGGTCTCCTCCGCCCGCCCCCAGCCCTGTTCCTCGTTGATGCCGCCGCCGAGCGTGTACATCACCGTGTCGAGGTCGGGGCAGACCTTCAGCCCGAACAGATGAATGTCGTCACCGGTATTGCCGATGACGGTGATGTCCGCCTCCGGCGCCGCCTCTTTGAGGCCGCGAAGAAAACGAGCACCGCCGATACCGCCTGCAAGAACCACAATGCGCATGGACAGCAGTCTGTCAGGCGGTACTGACATCCCGTCGGGCGGTTACGGCATCCCGTCGGCCGGTCACGGAAGGCCGGATACGGAAGGCCGGTTACGGAAGCTGCACGGCGTCCCGCGCGGAAGTCTTCCCGGAAGCCGCTCCGTACATCGGCATCTCGGTGAGCCCGGGGAAATAGACGTGCAGGCTGACCGCCGGTTCCAGGGAGTCGTTGACGACCTCGTGGACGTGGCCGGGTACGGACACGTACTGCGCGCCCGTGCCCAGCGTCCGCGTGCCCCTGTCGCCGCGCTCGGTGAGCTCGCCCTCCAGGACGGTGAGGACGCCCGAGGAGGCCCCGTGGTCGTGTGCCCCGCTGCCCTGACCGGGCACCCAGCTCAGGAGCCACACCTCGTAACCGGGCCCGGTGCGCAGCCGGTGGTACCAGCGGGTGGTGGCGTCGTACCGCACCAGGTGCGCCCACTGGGAGCGGTCGGCGGCGATGGAGCGGGCCAGGCCCGCGAACTCGGCCACGGTGGCAGGGTGCTCGCGGGCGGGGGCCAGGAGGTGCAAAACCTCAAGGAGATCGCCGGCGATCTGGAGGTCGCTGTCGCTGTTCATGGTGCGGGGGTTCCTCGGCAGTCAGTGCTGGGGTGTCGCAGAACGGGTGCCGCACCGGATGCGTGGGGTGCGAGCGGGACGCGGCGCACACGGGGTGGGGTGTGCGGCAGGCCGGAGCCGGAGCGCGAAATGCCTCGGCGGCAGGGCTTCAGAGCTGGAGCGCGGGTGGCTTCAACAGCTGTGACAGCAACAGTGACAGCGAGCAGGGGCAGCACTGCGGACCACACGAGTGTGGGTCACGGGGAGCACTGCGTTCGCTGGCATGGAAACAAAGGTGACCGGCAGCCTCGCCGGCTGTCAACTCGGTGACCGGTTTGGCGGCAATCTTTCACCTCATGCGGTGAGCCCGAACGGAGAAAGGTTTGTGCAGCCGCTGACGTGGAGAGACCGCGCTGCAACCGACTGTGGTTCGACTGCGGTCGGTCGACGGGGTCCGCGCACTGCGTCACTGGCTTCTCCGCGAAGTTTTCGCCTGCGTGCCGTTGCCGTCTCGTGATCCGACTGTGATCCGAGTCGCTTCACGGAGCAAACCGCAACAAGATCCATCTCTTCCGCGTCTTCCTCCCTGTCGGGGGTACCCGTTGTCGAGGCGAGGTCTTGTGTCACGGTTTTTGGCGATTTGAACACTTTCCGCATAGCCTTGGTTCCGCAGAGTGAATAACGGGCCCAATAGCAGATCCCGGCTTGACTGCCACGGAGCTACACACTTGTAATTTCACTCGTGTCGTTCGGCCGGATTCGGTAACGGCAACATCACGGGGAAGCAAAAGACAGACGAGGGGCGCACATGACCGAGCTGTTCCAGCAACTGCTGGTCGAGGACGCGGACGAGGAACTCGGCTGGCAGGAGCGCGCATTGTGCGCCCAGACCGACCCCGAGTCCTTCTTTCCCGAGAAGGGTGGTTCCACCCGTGAGGCAAAGAAGGTCTGCCTCGCCTGTGAAGTCCGCTCGGAATGCCTTGAATATGCCCTGTCGAATGACGAACGCTTCGGAATCTGGGGCGGATTGTCCGAGCGTGAACGCCGGAGACTGAAGAAGGCCGCGGTCTGAGCGGTATATGCGGGGCGGCCCCCGGAACGACCCCGGAACGCAACGCCGCACCGCCCGCGGTGCCCCGGCCGCACCGCCCCAGCAAAACAGCACAAGGCAGTACACAACGAACGGTCCGCCGCCTGCCCCTTCCCCGCAGGCGGCGGACCGTCTGCATGTGCAGCCGTTAGTGTGGGCCGCTGTCCGGCGATCGCACCGGGTGCCCCACAGGCCCTCGTGCGCACCGCAGTCAGCTTTAACCAGCCTTCCGGGGGGCGACCCCCGGACCCCGGCCGGAGGGCCCGTACGTCGATGTCCGTCAGTCAACCAACGGCCCCGTACGCGGCCGCCGCCACCCCGCCCGAGTTCCCCCGCCACGTCGTCACCGCCGTACTCGTCTCCCACGACGGTGCGCGCTGGCTGCCCGACGTCCTGCAGGGCGTCCTCGGCCAGGAACGACCGGTGCAGGACGCCGTCGCCGCCGACACCGGCAGCGCCGACGACTCCGCCCGGCTCGTCGCCGAGGCCTTCGGCGACGAACGCGTCCTGCACCTCGCCCGCCGCACCGGCTTCGGCACGGCCGTGGAGGAGGCGGTGCGCACCGCACCCGTCCTCACCCCCGAGGAACTCCCGTACCTGAAGAAGCCCAGCGGCTGGGACCCCGTCAGCCGGCAGTGGCGCGACGACGCCTACGACCTGCCGGACCTGCCGCACGGCGAACCCGTGCAGTGGCTGTGGCTCCTCCACGACGACTGCGCCCCCGCCCCCGACGCTCTCGCCGAGCTGCTGCGCGTCGCCGACTCCGACCACACCGCCGCCATCGTCGGCCCCAAGCTCCGCGGCTGGTACGACAAGAAGCAGCTGCTGGAGGTCGGCGTCTCCATCGCCAACTCCGGCCGCCGCTGGACCGGCCTGGACCGCCGCGAACAGGACCAGGGCCAGCACGACCAGGTGCGCTCCGTCCTCTCCGTCTCCAGCGCCGGCATGCTGATCCGCCGCGACGTCTGGGAACAGCTCGGCGGCTTCGACCGCTACCTGCCGCTGATGCGCGACGACGTCGACCTGTGCTGGCGCGCGCACGCCGCCGGACACAGCGTCCTGGTCGCCCCCGACGCCGTCGTCCGGCACGCCGAGGCCGCCGCCCGCGAACGCCGCACCGTCGACTGCGTCGGCCGGGGCGTCGCCAACCCGCACCGCGTCGACAAGGCCGGCGCGGTCTACACGATGCTCGCCAACGCCCGCGGCGCGGTCCTCCCCTACGTCCTGCTGCGGCTCGTCGTCGGCACCCTCCTGCGCACCCTCGCCTACCTCGTCGGCAAGGTGCCCGGACAGGCCGTCGACGAGGTCACCGGCCTCATGAGCGTCCTGCTGCGCCCCGGACGCGTCCTCGCCGCCCGCAAGGCCCGCGGCAAGGGCGACGTCGAAGCATCCGAGCTGCGCCCCCTCTTCCCGCCGCCCGGCGCCACCCTGCGCGCCACCGTCGAACAGGTCGCCGGCTCCTTCGGCGGTGCAAACGAGGCCGAGTCCGGCGGCTCCCGGCACGGCGCCGTCGAGTCCGGACCCGGCGGCGACGACGCCGACTTCCTGGAGGTCGAGCAGTTCGCCCGGGTCAAGAAGGTCGCCCGCAAACCGGGACCGGCCCTCTTCGCCCTGCTGCTGATCGTCGCCCTCGTCGCCTGCCGCGGCCTGTTCGGCAGCGGCTCCCTCGCCGGCGGCGCCCTGCTGCCCACCCCCGAGGGCGCCTCCGAACTCTGGTCCCGCTACGCCCACTCATGGCACCCCACCGGCACCGGCGGCACCCAGTCCGCCCCGCCCTACCTGGCGCTCCTGGCCACCCTCGCGACCCTGCTCCTGGGCTCCACGCACGCCGCCCTGACGCTGATCCTGGTGTGCTCGGTGCCGCTGGCCGGACTCACCGCCTACTTCGCCTCCCGGCCCCTGGTGGAGTCCCGGCTGCTGCGCGCCTGGGCAGCCGTCGCGTACGCCTTCCTGCCCGCCGTCACCGGTGCGCTCGCCGGCGGCCGCATCGGCACCGCGATCCTCGCCGTCCTGCTGCCGCTGATCGCCCGGTGCGCCGTCTCCGCGAGCGGCGCGCGCACCAGCGCCGGTGCGCGTTCCAGCTGGCGCTCGGTGTGGTCGTACGCACTCCTGCTCACCGTCGCCACCGCCTTCACCCCGATCGTGTGGCCGCTGGCCGTACTGCTGGGCATCGGCGTCCTGGTGCTGCGGCGCGACGACATCACCGCCTACGCGCTGCGTTTCGTGGCGGCCGTCGGCACACCGCTGCTGGTGCTCGCACCCTGGTCGCTGTCACTGCTCACCGACCCCGCAGCCCTGCTGCGCGAGGCCGGACTGCCCTTCGGGGCCGGCTCCGCGACCCCGCTGGACCTCCTGGGCATCAGCCCCGGCGGCCCCAAGACCGCGGGCGGACTGCTGCTCGTCGGCATCGTGCTGGCCGCCCTGGCCGCCCTGCTGCGCGGCGAGCGCCAGTTCGCCGTCCGCAGCGCCTGGGTGGTCGCCGTCCTCGCCCTCGTCCTCGCCGTCGTCACCAACCGCGACGGCTGGGCGGGACCGGCCACCCTCGTCTACGGCCTCGCGCTGATCGCCGCGTCCGTGCTCGGCGCCGACGGCGCCCGCGAACGCGTCGCCTCGCAGAACTTCGGCTGGCGCCAGCCCGTCGCCGTCCTGATCGCCGCAGCGGCCGCCCTGGGCCCGGTCCTGGCCGCCGTCGGCTGGATGGTCCTCGGCGCCGACGGACCCCTCGGCCGCCGCGACCCGGTGCAGGTGCCCGCGTTCGTCGCCGAAGAGTCCACCACCCGCGACCAGCCGCGCACCCTGGTGCTCGGCGGCGGCTCCGCCGACCAGGTCACGTACTCCCTGGTGCGCGGCTCCGGCGGACGGCTCGGCGACGCCGAACTCACCCGGGCCGCAGGCACCACCCCCGGCCTCGACAAGATCGTCTCCAACCTGGTCGCCGGCTCCGGCGCCGACCAGGCGGGCCAGCTCGGCGGCTACGCCGTGCGCTACGTCCTGGTGCGCGACGGCGCCGCCTCCCGGCAGATGAGCCGCGTCCTGGACTCCACCCCCGGCCTCAGCCGGCTCAGCCAGCTCGACGGCAGCGCCCTGTGGCGCGTCGAGCGCCAGGTCGCCCGCCTCACGATCGTCTCCCCCAAGGAGGGCGTGGAGCCCGTCCCCGTCGCCTCCCAGCGCATCGAGGCGCACACCACCGTCAAGGGCGGCGAAACGGGCCGCGTCCTGCGCCTCGCCGACACCGCCGCACCCGGCTGGAAGGCCACCCTCGACGGCAAGGAACTCACCAAGAAGACCGTCGACGGCTGGGCGCAGGGCTTCGAACTGCCCGCCGAGGGCGGCCGCCTGGACCTGACGTACGCATCCCCGCTCACCCACACCGTCTGGCTGTGGGCACAGGGCGCGCTCGCCGTCGTCCTCGTGGTGCTCGCCCTGCCGGGCCGCCGCCGCGAGATCGACGACGACCTGCCCGACGCCGAGGCGGTGGCCGCACCGGACTTCCCCGCCGCCCCCGTCGAGGGCGAGGGCCGCAGGGCACGCAGGCTGCGCGCCGCCGCCGAGGCGGAGGCCGAACAGGCACCGGCCCCGGCGCCCGTCGCCGACCCGTACGCCTCCCCGTACCCGGAGCAGGAGGACGGCTCGTACGCCGCGGTGCCCCAGCAGGGCGCGTACGGCGAATGGGACGCCCAGGCGTACGTCGGCGCCGACGCCGAGTACGGGCAGCAGCAGGGCCAGTACACCGCCCAGGACCCCTACCAGCAGCCGCAGCAACAGGGCTACACCACCCAGGGGTACGACTACGACTCGTACGGCTACCAGCAACAGCCGCAGGGCGGCCCCCAGCAGGAGCAGTCCTACGAGCCCTACGCGAGCACCGGCACCGGTGACGGGAACACCGGCACCGGCGACAGCGCCTACTTCGGCGGACCGTCCTCCTTCCAGCAGCCGCCCGCGTACAGCCCCCAGCCGTACGACCCCTACGCGGACGACCAGGGCGACGACCCGCACCACGACCGGCAGCGCCCCGACGGGAGCAACAACCGATGAACCGCAGCACCCTCTCCCTGATCGGCGCCGTCGTCGCCCTCGCCGCAGTCACCGGCTTCGCCGCCGTCGCCGCCCCCTCCGGCGGGCAGGACGGCGCGAAGAGCACCGGCACGGCGGCCGCCCGGCTGCCCGTCGAACGCTCCAGCCTGCTGTGCCCCGCCCCCAGCACCTCCGACCTCGCGGAGACCACGTACACGTCCTTCACCCCCAAGGGCGCGACGGCGGACGCCAAGTCCGGCAAGGCGGAACTCGTGCCGGTGACGGTCGCGGGCAAGCCCGCCAAGAAGCCCACCGTCATCCTCAAGGAGCCCGGAAAGCCCGTCACGGCCACCGCGAGCGGCGCGGACGCCCCGGCCCTGGTCGGCACCGCGGACGGCGCTCTCGCGCCCGGCTGGGCCGCCCAGCAGACCACCAAGCTCGGCACGGGCCGCGGCCTGCTCGGCGTGAGCTGCTCGGCACCCGACACCGAGTTCTGGTTCCCCGGCGTGAGCACCGCCGAGACCCGCCAGGACTACGTCCACCTCACCAACCCCGACGACTCCGCCGCCGTCGCCGACGTCGAGCTGTACGGCCCCCAGGGCGCCATCGAGTCCGACGCGGGGGAGGGCATCACCGTCCCGCCGCACGCCACCGTCCCCGTCCTGCTGTCCACCCTGTCCTCCGCCAAGATCAACGACGCCACGGTGCACGTCACCACCCGCGCCGGCCGCGTCGGCGCCGCGGTGCAGGCACTGGAGGACAAGGTCGGCGGCGACTGGCTCACCGCCTCCGCCGACCCGGCGGGAAACGTCGTGCTCCCCGGCATCCCCGCCGACGCCAAATCGGTGCGCCTGGTGGTCTTCGCCACCGGCGAGGGCGACGCCGACCTCAAGGTGAAGCTGGCGGGCGCCAACGGCTCCCTCACCCCGGCCGGTGCCGAGACCCTGCACGTCAAGTCCCGGATGACGGCCTCACTCGACCTGGGCGACGTCGCCAGGGGAGAGGCGGGCGCCCTAGTGCTCAGCCCCACGGAGGGCAACAAGAGCGCCCCCGTGGTGGCCGCGATGCGCGTCGTACGGGGCGTGAAGGACAAGCAGGAGGTCGCCTACGTCCCCGCGACCGCCTCCGTCGGCGCCCGCTCCACCGTCGCCGACAACAGGGCACAGGGCTCGGTGCTCTCGCTCACCGCGCCCGGCGCCGCCGGCGAGGTCAAGGTCACGGCCTCGGCCGGCAGCCAGGGCGGGGAGCCGGTCTCCAAGACGTTCAAGGTCAAGGCGGGCGCGACCCTGTCGGTGGCGGCCCCCGTACCGGCCGGCCTGAAGGGCTCCTACGCGCTTACCGTGGAATCGGTGTCCGGCGGCCCGGTGCACGCGGCCCGCGTCCTGACGATCGAGGAGGACCGCGTCCCGATGTTCACCGTCCAGTCGATGCCGGACGACAAGGGCACGGTCGTGGTGCCGCGCGCGAAGAACGACCTCTCGGTGCTGGACCCGGCGCTGGACGACTGACGCCGACTGACGTTCCGCACACCCCTTGCACACGAGGTCCCTGTCACCGGTGCTGGTGACAGGGACCTCGTGTTGCCACAGTGCTCGCTCTCGTCTTGGGTGCTCGCCCTAGTCCTGCCCGTAGCGCGGGTCGACCGACTCGGGGGCCAGCCCCAGCAGCTCCGCGACCTGCTCCACGACCACCTCGTGCACCAGCAGCGCCCGCTCGTCGCGGCTCTTGGTACGGATCTCCACCGGACGCCGGTAGACCACCACGCACGCCGGACGGCCCTCCTCGGCGGGCACCACCCCGCCCAGCGGCACCGGCTCGTCCGACCACTCCTCGGGACCGTCGGCCGCCGCCGTGCGCGGCACGTCGAGCACCAGGAAGTCGACCTCGGCCAGCTGCGGCCAGCGCCGCTCCAGCCGTTCCACGGAGTCCTGCACGAGATCGCCGAAGACCTCCGCCCTGCTGGCCGAGAGCGGCACCTGCGGCGGCGCTACGGGGCCGCGCATGCCGCGCCCGTGGCGATCCCGCCTGCGCGGCCTGGGGCCCGTGGGACGCGGCTCGGCGGCCTGCGACTCGGGTGCGTGCGGGTCGGGGGAGCGGGGCGGTCCGGAACTGTCCATCACTGACGCAGCGTAGCCCTCCGCGGAGCACGGCGATCCAGCCGCCGCCCAGGTCCCGTCAGGGCTGCGTCCACGTCGTGCCCGGCTCCCGTCCGGGTGCCGCGACTGTCACAGAATGATCATTTCGGCCAAACACGGGCTCGTTTTCGTAACCTCTTGCGACTGGTTGTCCCGTCGAAGTCGACGTATTTCGCCGCCTTCGGCATACGGGACACAGCCCGGCAGCCCCTGCCCGCACTGGTCTCCCCGCAGGTCAGAACGGTGCTCGCGCAGACGCCCTGGCCACCAGCCCGGGAACGACACGGTGGGGTGACGTCGGGGGAGAGTCGTCGCGGCCCGTTCAAGAGTGCGGTACCGTCCAACGTCGTGAGCCCTGTACGTCGCTGTTCGCGCACTGCGTGCGGTCGCCCTGCCGTCGCGACACTGACGTACGTCTACGCGGACTCGACCGCCGTCCTCGGTCCGCTCGCCACCTACGCCGAGCCGCACTGCTACGACCTGTGCGCCGAACACTCCGACCGCCTGACCGCACCCCGCGGCTGGGACGTCGTGCGCCTTTCCGACGGCTCCGCACCGGCCCGCCCCAGCGGCGACGACCTCGAAGCCCTCGCCAACGCCGTCCGCGAAGCCGCCCGCCCGCACGAGCGCCCCGCCGACCCCGACGCCAACAGCGCGCGCACGGCGAACCCGGCCTCCCCCTCCGCCGCCCGCCGCGGCCACCTGCGGGTCCTGCGCTCGCCCGAGTAGGCGTCGGCACCCCCTGCGGCTCGTCACCGTACGGTCCAAAGAACCCCCGTACGGGTAGTTTGGGGCGACCGAACAGGACTTTCCCAAGGGGTGGCACGTGGCTGCTGATCTGTCGCAGATCGTGAAGGCGTACGACGTACGTGGGGTGGTGCCCGACCAGTGGGACGAGCACCTCGCGGAACTCTTCGGAGCCGCCTTCGTGCAGGTCACAGCTGCCACAGCGATCGCCGTCGGCCACGACATGCGCCCCTCGTCGCCCGGCCTCGCACGCGCCTTCGCCCTCGGCGCCGCCGCCCGCGGCGCGGACGTCACCGAGATCGGCCTCTGCTCGACGGACCAGCTCTACTACGCCTCGGGCACCCTGGACGTCCCCGGCGCGATGTTCACCGCCTCGCACAACCCGGCGCAGTACAACGGCATCAAGATGTGCCGCGCGGGCGCCGCCCCGGTCGGCCAGGACACCGGCCTCGCGGAGATCCGCGCCCTGGTCGAGGAGTGGTCGGAAACCGGAGCCCCGGCACCGGTGGCCACCCCGGGAACCCTCGTCGCCCGCGACACGTTGAAGGACTACGCGGCGCACCTGCTGTCCCTCGTCGACCTCTCCGCGATGCGCCCCCTGAAGGTCGTCGTCGACGCGGGCAACGGCATGGGCGGGCACACGGTGCCCTCCGTGTTCGCCGCGCTGCCGATCACCCTCGTCCCGATGTTCTTCGAGCTCGACGGCACCTTCCCCAACCACGAGGCCAACCCGCTCGACCCGAAGAACATCGTCGACCTCCAGGCCCGCGTGGTTGCCGAGGGCGCCGACCTCGGCCTCGCCTTCGACGGCGACGCCGACCGCTGCTTCGTCGTGGACGAGAACGGCGCGGGAGTCTCCCCGTCCGCCGTCACCGCCCTGGTCGCGGCCCGCGAACTCGCCCGCAACGGCGGCCACGGCACGATCATCCACAACCTGATCACCTCGTGGTCCGTCCCCGAGGTCGTCCGCGAACACGGCGGCACCCCCGTGCGCACCCGGGTCGGCCACTCCTTCATCAAGGCCGAAATGGCCATCAGTGGCGCCATCTTCGGCGGCGAGCACTCGGCGCACTACTACTTCAAGGACTTCTGGAACGCGGACACCGGCATGCTCGCCGCCCTCCACGTCCTCGCCGCCCTCGGCGGCCAGCCCGGCACCCTCTCCTCCCTCCTCGCCTCCTACGACCGCTACGTCGGCTCCGGCGAGATCAACTCCACCGTCGCCGACCAGGCCGCCAGCACCGCCGCCGTGCAGGCCGCCTACGCCGACCTCCCGGACACCACCCTCGACCACCTCGACGGGCTCACCGTCTCCAGCCCCGACTGGTGGTTCAACCTCCGCGCCTCCAACACGGAACCCCTGCTCCGTCTCAACGTCGAAGCCCGCGACGAGGCCACCATGCTCAAACTCCGCGACGACGTCCTCACCCTGATCCGCGCCTGACCCCAGCCACCGGACGCACGGCTGCCCCCTTTCTCCTCAGCCCTCTTGGGCGGCGCCCCTTTCCGCCGCCGTCCCCTTGGGCGGCGGGGCCGCCCCCGGGGGGGGGGGGGGGGGGGGAACGGGCGGGCAAGGGGGCGGCCCGTCTCCGCTCCGGGCCCACCCCGGAGCGCCCCCGCCCAGCCCCCGCACCGGACGCGCGTCACCGCAGGGCCCCGGCCCGCCCCCGTACCGACCCGCCTCGTCCCCCCACCCCCCAGCGATAAGCTGACCCCACCCACACGCACCCCCCGAAGGGACCACCCCATGCCACTCGAAGCCGGCCTCCTGGAGATCCTCGCCTGCCCGGCCTGCCACTCCCCCCTCGGCGACGAGTCGGCAGCCGACACCCCGGAACTGATCTGCACCGGCAAGGACTGCGGCCTCGCCTACCCCGTCCGCGACGGCATCCCGGTCCTCCTGGTCGACGAGGCCCGCCGCCCCGCCTGATCCGGTACGTTCCGAACCCGGCCGCCGCCGAGGGCCCCGGCCGGGCCACCCGGACCCGGAGCACACCCGGAGCGGGGACCCGCACCCCGAGCCCCCTCCGCAGCCCTCACCCGCGCAAGGCGATCGGAGGCCCCACCCCATGCTCGACGAGTCGCTCCTCGACAGCCCGGAAGCACTGGCCCGCGCCGACCACCGCGGCCTCCTGCGCGGAGCCGCCGAAGCCGGAGCCCGGGTCCGCACCGCCGCCCGGCACGCCACCGAGGCCGGCCTCGCCGACCTCAAGCCCGACGGCCGCCCCCGCGCCGTACTGATCGCGGGCCCCGGCGTCGCCGCCACCGGTGTGGCAGACCTGCTGACCGCCCTCGCGGGCGCCACCTGCCCGGTGACGCACCTGCGCCCCACCGGCGTCGCCCCCGCCGCGGGCGCCCTGCGCTGGACCCTGCCCGGCTGGGCCGGACCCGTCGACCTGCTCCTCGTCGTCACCACGGACGGCGCCGAACCCGGCCTCGCCCTCCTCGCCGAACAGGCCTACCGCCGCGGCTGCACCGTCGTCGCCGTCGCCCCCCAGCGCTCCCCGCTGAGCGAGTCCGTCAACGGCGCGACCGGCCTCCTCGTACCCATGGCCACCGCTCCGTACGAGGAGTACGACGAGGGAACGACCGCCGGCCCCGGCCCCCTCTGGGCCCTCCTCACCCCGCTCCTGGTCCTCCTGGACCGCGTCGGCCTGCTCTCCGCCCCGCCGAACACCCTCCAAGCCGTCGCCGACCGCCTCGACCGCACCGCCGAACGCTGCGGCCCCGCGATCGTGACCTACAGCAACCCGGCCAAGACCCTCGCCTCCGAACTCGCCGACGCGCTCCCGCTCGTATGGACCGAAGGCACCCTCGCAGGCCCGGCCGGACGTCGCTTCGCCGCCGTCCTCGCCGAGCTGGCGGGCCGCCCCGCGCTCGCCGCCGAACTGCCCGAGGCCCTGCCCGCCCACGGCATGCTCCTCACCGGCGCGTACGCGGCAGGCGCCGACCCGGACGACTTCTTCCGCGACCGGGTGGACGAACCGCAGGCCCTGCGCGCCCGCGCGGTCCTCCTCCGCGACCGGCCCACCGGAGGCCTCTCCGCCGCCCCCGCCGCCCGCGAACTCGCCCTGGGCCACGACACACCCCTCAGCGAACTCGAACCCGAAGAGGGCGGCGAACTCGAAAGCCTCGCCGAACTCCTCGCCGTCACCGACTTCGCGACCGCCTACCTCGCCCTCGCCGCCTCCACACCTCCCTCCGACTGACCCCTCCCTCCGACCGACCCCGACACCCCCCACCGCCGAAGCCCGCCGTCGCCCCGCATCCGTACCGCCAGAAACCCCTCTCTTCTCTTCTGCTCCACGGACTCGTCGCCGGGACTTCCCGCCCGCCCCCGAGGATCGAGTCCGACCCACGGCCCCGGACCGGAAAGAGCCACCATGGATCGCCTCGCCAACACCGTGCGCCCCTACGCCTGGGGTTCCGTGACCGCCATCCCGGAACTCCTCGGCACCGAGCCCACCGGCGAACCGCAGGCCGAACTGTGGATGGGCGCCCACCCCGGCGCACCCTCCCGCATCACCCGCCCCGCCCCCGGCACGGAGGGCAGCGTGGACGCCGGCACCCCGGAGCCCCAGGCTCTCTCCGACGTCATCACCGCCGACCCCGAGACCGAGCTCGGCACGGCGGCGGTGAAGAAGTTCGGCCCGCGGCTGCCGTTCCTCTTCAAGGTGCTCGCCGCCGGAGCACCGCTCTCGCTCCAGGTCCATCCGGACCTCGCCCAGGCGCAGGAGGGATACGCCGACGAGGAGCGCCGCCGGGTCCCGATCGGCGCCTCGGACCGCAACTACAAGGACGCCAACCACAAACCCGAACTCATCTGCGCCCTCACCGAGTTCAACGGACTGTGCGGCTTCCGAGTTCCCACCGAATCGGCCGATTTCTTCGACGCCCTCGGCGTCGGCTCCCTCAAGCCGTACGCCGACCTGCTGCGCGCCCACCCGGAGGAAGCCGCCCTCCGCGAAGTCCTCACGGCCATCCTCACCGCCGACCGCGCCGAACTGGCCGCCACCGTCACCGCGACCGCCCACGCCGCCGCCCGCCTGGCCGCCGACCCCGCCACCGACCCCACCGAAGCAGCCGCGTACGCCGCCTGTGCCGACCTCGCCCACCACTTCCCCGGCGACCCGGGCGTCCTCGCCGCGATCCTCCTCAACCACGTACGACTCCAGCCCGGCGAAGCCCTCTTCCTCGGCGCCGGCGTCCCGCACGCCTACCTCGACGGCCTCGGCGTGGAGATCATGGCCAACTCCGACAACGTCCTGCGCTGCGGCCTCACCCCCAAACACGTCGACGTCCCCGAACTCCTGCGCGTCGTCCGCTTCGAGGCCACCGACCCCGGAGTCCTGCGCCCCGAAGCCGCCCCCGACGGCGAAGAGCTGTACGACACCCCGATCGACGAGTTCCGGCTCTCCCGCTACGTCCTCGCGCAGGACGCCGCCCCGGCCCACCTCCCCGACGGCGCCCCCCAGATCCTCCTGTGCACCGCGGGCACCCCACGCGCGGGCGACCTGCCCCTGACCCCCGGCGAGTCCGTCTACGTACCAGCAGGCGAAAAGACCGAACTGTCCGGACCGGGCACGGTATTCCGCGCCACCGTCGTCATCTGACGAACCAGCAGCCCCGGACGCCACGGCAAGCTGCAACAATGTGCCGCCACACCCACCGCGGCGCTCGGGCCGCAGCATCCAGGACATCCAGGAAGGAACCCTGCACCCATGAGCGCGTCAGGCGGCACCAAGGCAATCGTGGCGGCACTCGCCGCCAACCTCGCGATCGCCGTAGCGAAGTTCGTGGCGTTCCTCTTCAGCGGCTCGTCCTCGATGCTCGCCGAGAGCGTCCACTCGGTCGCCGACTCCGGAAACCAGGGCCTCCTCCTGCTCGGCGGCAAGAAGGCCAAGCGCGAGGCCACCCCCGAACACCCCTTCGGCTACGGCCGCGAGCGCTACATCTACGCCTTCCTCGTCTCCATCGTCCTGTTCACCGTCGGTGGCATGTTCGCCATCTACGAGGGCTACGAGAAGATCCACGACCCGCACAAGATCGAGGCCTGGTACTGGCCGGTCGGCGTCCTCGTCTTCGCGATCATCGCCGAGGGCTTCTCCTTCCGCACCGCCATCAAGGAGTCCAACCACACGCGCGGCAGCCAGTCCTGGAAGAACTTCATCCGCCGCGCCAAGGCCCCCGAACTCCCCGTCGTCCTCCTGGAGGACTTCGGCGCGCTTGTCGGTCTCGTCCTCGCCCTCGGCGGCGTCGGCCTGGCCCTCCTCACCGGCAACGGCGTCTGGGACGGCATCGGCACCCTCTGCATCGGCATCCTGCTGATCGCCATCGCGATCATCCTCGCCGCCGAGACCAAGTCCCTCCTGCTCGGCGAGGCCGCCGGCACCGACGAGGTCGAGAAGATCAAGGCCGCGATCGTCGACGGCGACACCGTCACCCGCGTCATCCACATGCGTACGCTCCACCTCGGCCCCGAGGAACTCCTCGTCGCCGCCAAGATCGCCGTCCAGCACGACGACACCGCCACCGAGGTCGCCAACGCGATCAACGCCGCCGAGGAACGCATCCGCGCCGCCGTCCCGATCGCCCGCGTCATCTACCTCGAACCCGACATCTACAGCGAGTCCGCGGCCGCCGCGGGGGAGAACCCGGCCCACACGCCGGGCGGCCCCACCCCCGACAAGACCCTCTGACCGCACCCCGGTTCACCCCCCGAAGGCCCCGCCGCACCCGGCGCGGGCCTTCGGTCTTTCTCCGACCGTACGATTTCGGCCCCGCCACCCGCACCCCACCGACCCCACGGCACCCCCACGACCAGCACCGGACCCACAACAGGGCACCGAACATCCCGAAATGCCCAACCCCGCAATGTGACTTCCCTCCAGCCGGACACCAGGGGCGGGCTGGGGTCCGCTGGGCCGATCGGTGTAAGTTCGTAACCCTAGCCAGACGTCGCTGCTGATGGCGGTCGGGCGGTCCGCAGGACCGGCCGAGGGAGAGAGGGCCTCCGACGGACTGCGCTGCGAGTGCTCGGGCATTCGTGTGCCCGCCGCCGCAGATCAGCCGCAAACCACCTCGAACCACCTCACGAGGAGCAGCACTTCATGACGACTGTCGCCACCGGCCAGGACTTCAAGGTCGCCGACCTCTCCCTCGCCGCCTTCGGCCGCAAGGAGATCACTCTCGCCGAGCACGAGATGCCCGGCCTGATGTCGATCCGCAAGGAGTACGCCGCCGCCCAGCCCCTCGCGGGCGCCCGGATCACCGGCTCCCTCCACATGACCGTCCAGACCGCGGTCCTCATCGAGACCCTCGTCGCCCTCGGCGCCGACGTCCGCTGGGCCTCCTGCAACATCTTCTCCACCCAGGACCACGCCGCCGCCGCCATCGCGGTCGGCCCGAACGGCACCCCCGAGGACCCGCAGGGCGTCCCGGTCTTCGCCTGGAAGGGCGAGACCCTGGAGGAGTACTGGTGGTGCACGGAGCAGGCCCTGACCTGGCCCAACACCCCCACCGGCGGCCCGAACATGATCCTGGACGACGGTGGCGACGCCACTCTCCTCGTCCACAAGGGCGTCGAGTTCGAGAAGGCGGGCTCCGCCCCGGACCCGTCCACCGCGGACTCCGAGGAGTACGCCCACATCCTCACCCTCCTCAACCGCACCCTCGGCGAGAGCCCCCAGAAGTGGACCCAGCTCGCCTCCGAGATCCGCGGCGTGACCGAGGAGACCACCACCGGCGTCCACCGCCTGTACGAGATGCACCGGGACCAGACTCTCCTCTTCCCGGCCATCAACGTGAACGACGCCGTCACCAAGTCGAAGTTCGACAACAAGTACGGCTGCCGCCACTCCCTCATCGACGGCATCAACCGCGCCACCGACGTCCTCATCGGCGGCAAGGTCGCGGTCGTCTTCGGCTACGGCGACGTCGGCAAGGGCTGCGCCGAGTCCCTCCGCGGCCAAGGCGCCCGCGTCATCGTCACCGAGATCGACCCCATCTGCGCCCTCCAGGCCGCGATGGACGGCTACCAGGTCGCCACCCTCGACGACGTCGTCGGTATCGCCGACATCTTCGTCACCACGACCGGCAACAAGGACATCATCATGGCCGCCGACATGGCCAAGATGAAGCACCAGGCCATCGTCGGAAACATCGGCCACTTCGACAACGAGATCGACATGGCCGGCCTGGCCAAGATCCCCGGCATCGTCAAGGACGAGGTCAAGCCCCAGGTCCACACCTGGACCTTCCCCGACGGCAAGGTCCTGATCGTCCTCTCCGAGGGCCGCCTCCTGAACCTGGGCAACGCCACCGGCCACCCCTCCTTCGTGATGTCCAACTCCTTCGCGGACCAGACCCTGGCCCAGATCGAGCTCTTCACCAAGCCGGAGGAGTACCCGACCGACGTCTACGTGCTCCCCAAGCACCTCGACGAGAAGGTCGCCCGCCTCCACCTCGACGCCCTCGGCGTCAAGCTCACGACCCTCCGCCCCGAGCAGGCCGACTACATCGGCGTCCAGGTCGAGGGCCCGTACAAGCCGGACCACTACCGCTACTGATCCGACCGGCACCACGCCGCTCCCCAGCAGCCGACAGCCCAGCTGTCCCGCAGGCCCCCGCCACCCAGTGCCGGGGGCCTGCCCCGTCCCCCCTTCCTCGCACCAATCCCCACACCCCCACGCCCCCGCCGGCGCCTCGCCCCCGGAAGCCCCGATCACCCCCAACTGCCCCACCCGACATCCGGGCCTCAGACCGCCCCCCCGAAGCCCCATGCTCGGGAGCCGGGAGCCGGGAGCCGGGAGCCGGGAGCCGGGAGCCGGGAGCCGGGAGCCGGGAGGGCACCCGGGTGTCGATACTTGGACCCCAGGACATGGCGCCCGCCGTCCAAGTGCCAGAAGCCTGGGGTGGCCGCGGCACCCAGGAGCCCCGGCCCGCCACGACGCCCCTCGCTCAAGCCTCGCCGGAACCCCGCCGCCACAGCTCGCACGGCCCTCTCCCCGTACGATCCGACGGGACGGCACCCCGTGCGAGACACGAGGCCCGTGGCCCGAGACCCCGTCCCGAGCCACGCGTCCCGCCGACGGTGTTCCGTACGACCGGCGGCCCGTACGACCCACTGCCCGACGACCCGCGAGCCTTTCACGGGCTCGCCCCTCACGCCCCGCAGGGCCAGGCCCTCAACCGACCCGAAGGACTCGAAGCACCCCATGCCCCGCGGCCGTTATTCGCTCCACGATCCCCACGACCACACCCCTCTCGGCGAAGAACACTTCCACTGCACGCCCGGCCCCTCCGGCTGGCGCTACGTCTCCCAGACCATCACCCCTTCCGGCGACCACGCCGGCTCCGTCGACCTCGCCCTCGACGACCTCGGCCGGCCCATCCGCCTCGAACTCCACACCGCGAGCTGGCAGGTCCGAGGAGCCGCCCTGGACGGCGTCACCTGGGTCCGTACCGACCCGACCGGAGTTCACGCCACCGAAGGCAATGTCCGCGCCCACGCCTTCACCGGCACTTCCCCGGCATTCCTCGTCGCCCTCACCCGACTCCTGCGCCTCACCCCCGCTTCCCCCGCCACTCGCCTCCGCCTCGTCGCCTTCACAGACCCGGTCCTGGCACCACGTACGCTCGACCAGTCCTGGTCCTTGGTGAAAAGCGAAGCACACGCCACTGACAACGGCCCCCTGATGGTGGACGAATACCAGGTCAACGCCCTGGACACCGGTGAACAGCACCAGATCCACATCGCGGGCGACGTCGTCCTCTCCGCCCCCGGCATCGAGCTGGAACACCTCGAAACCCCGCCCTCGGCCTTCCCCACCGAACCCAAGGCCTCGAACCCCACCACCTTCTAAGCAGGCGGCGCGAACCCCGTCCCGGCAGCCCTGCCCCCCGAAGATCCTTCAGCAGGAGCAGGAGCAGGAGCAGGAGCAGGAGCAGGAGCAGGAGCAGGAGCAGGAGCAGGAGCAGGAGCAGGAGCAGGACCAGGACCAGGACCAGGACCAGGACCAGGCCTCCCACCACCCACCACTCCACCAGGAACACCTGGCCCAGGCCCCTCTACCTGAACCCCCGCCGCAGCCCTCATCGCCCGCTGCGCATCCCGCATCTGCCTCTCGTGCACCACCGCCGCCAGATAGGCCGCCGGCGGCACCTCCTGAGGCACAGCGACGCCCGTGTACCCCGCCAGATCCCCGGCCAGTCGCCCCGCCATCGCAGCCCCGACCTGCGGGTCCAACTGCCGCATACGCGTCAGGTACTGCCGTACCGCAAGCCACAGCCCGTCCGGCACCCGCGACAGATCCAAGCCCGCGAACCGCCCCACCAACCACGGCGGCGGAGGCGGCACCGAATCCGTCCGCCCCGCCGACACCCGCTCCCGCACCACGAGCGTCCCCGCGAACACGTCCCCGATCCGCCTCCCCCGCTCGGAAACCAGCGACGCGACACACGCCACCACCCCGAACGTCATGAGGATCTCCACGACCCCGACAGCCCCCCGCACCAACGCGTGCCGGAAGCGAATCGGACCACCGTCGTCCCTGACCACCCGCAGCCCGCAGATCAGCTTCCCGAGCGACTTCCCCCGCGTCAGCGTCTCCACCGCGATCGGCGCCCCCACGAGCACCAACAGAAACGTTCCGACCATGACCGCCGCCATGGCCGCCTCGTCCAGCGAAGCAGTGGCCAGCACCAGCCCGAAGGAAATCCCGAGATACGCCGCCCACACCACCAGCATGTCGATCAGCAGCGCCAACGCCCGACTCGGCAGACGCGCGGGCCGCACCCCCAGTACGACCGCATCGCCCGTCACGAACTCACTCACCGGTGCTCACCTCTCGCAGCCCTTCCCGCCCCTGAAATCCTCAGTCTGCCAAGCTGACACCCAGCGCGCGCAGTGCTGTGCCTTCTCGTCGGACCCGGACCCAGTGCCTGGAGCAGCAGCCGATCATGGACCTCGACGTCTTCGTGACCGCCCACCACGCCGAGTGGGACCGCCTCGACCGCCTCCTGGGCCGCCGCCGTCTCACCGGCGATGAGATCGACGAGCTCGTCACCCTCTACCAGCGCACGGCCACCCACCTCTCCCTCCTCCAGTCGACGACACCGGACCCCGTCCTGGTCGCCCGCCTCACCCAACTCGTGGCCCGCGCCCGCTCCACCGTCACCGGCACCCGTCGCGCTTCCTGGCGAGACGCGGTCCGCTTCCTGACCCACGGTTTCCCGGCCGCCGTCTACCTCTCTCGCCGCTGGTGGATCCCGACGGCACTGCTCTCCATAGCCGTAGCCGCGATCATCGGCTGGTGGATCGCCGCCCACCCCGAGGTCCAGGCCTCGATCGGAGCCCCGTCCGACCTCCGCGAGATGACACGCCCAGGCGGTCAGTACGAGACGTACTACTCAAGCCACCCCGCCGCCTCCTTTGCCGCCCAGGTCTGGACGAACAACGCCCAAGCCGCAGCCATGTGCCTCGTCCTGGGCGCCTTCCTCTGCGTCCCGGTTCTCTGGATCCTCTTCCTCAACATGCTCAACCTCGGCGTGGGCATCGGCCTGATGTCCTCCGTCGGCCGCCTCGACACTTTCCTTGGCCTGGTCATCCCGCACGGCCTCCTCGAACTCACCGCCGTCTTCGTCGCCGCCGGCACCGGCCTGCGTCTCGGCTGGACCCTCATCGACCCAGGCCCCCGCACTCGCCGCGCCGCCCTCGCCCAAGAGGGCCGTGCCGCCGTGGGCATGGCGATCGGCCTGGCCCTGGTCCTCTTCATCTCGGGCCTCATCGAAGGCTTCGTCACCCCCTCCGGCCTCCCCACCTGGGCCCGCATCACCATCGGCGTCGCCGCAGAGCTGGCCTTCCTTGTGTACGTGTACGTGTGCGGAGGCCGCGCCGTACGGTCCGGCGAACAGGGCGACGTCGAACTCGCCGACCGCAGCGCCGAGCTCCCGACGGCCGCGTGATGTGCAGGCACCCCGTCTGACCTGCTAGTCTTCTCAACGCCCCAAAAACCATTGACATGGTTCGAAGGGGGAGGTAGATTCGAACGGTTGCCTTGAGTTGGACAAACTCGATGGCGGTCAGTTAGTGTCTCTCTCGCTCTCCTGGAATCTGGAATATCGATTCCGAGTGAGGGCCTCCCGATTCCCTTTCAGAATCACGAAGCCGATTAGCTCGGCCAAAACGCTTCTGATAGAGTCGGAATCGCCGGAAAGGGAAAACGCGAAAGCGAAGAACCTGGAAAGCACCGAGGAAATCGGNAAAACGTCCGGAGGAAAGCCCGCGAGGGTGAGTACAAAGGAAGCGTCCGTTCCTTGAGAACTCAACAGCGTGCCAAAAGTCAACGCCAAATATGTTGATACCCCGACTTGCTTCGGCAAGTTGAGGTTCCTTTGAAAAGACCTGCACGGCCCTTCGGGGTGCGGGCAGGCAAACACTAGCGAGGACGCAGGAACACATCGTCTTATTCCGATGGTGGCTGTTCCGCTCTTCCGATGTGTGGACCCGATTACGGGTAAACATTCACGGAGAGTTTGATCCTG
>BMUX01000021.1 GCA_014650415.1 Streptomyces spiroverticillatus | reverse complement strand
CGGAGACAACTGGCGGCACGGATCCGCCGCTGCCCGGGCAACGATCTTCCATCCGGTGGGAAGCGATCTCCGAACTTCCCCTTTGCTGCCCTGGCCAGGACAATTCGCGAACACCCCACAGTAAAAGAGGCGGCCCGTCCCATCGGACGGGCCGCCTCTTTGTTGTGTCTCCTTGAGATCAACCGCGCCCCTGTTCCAAGGACTTGGGGGGTACGAGGGGTGCCTGCGCGGCCGAGGCCTCCTCGAGGCGCAGGGCGAGGGCGGGGCACCGGCGCACCGCGCGGCGAGCCCGGTCGTGCAGATGCAACGGGACCGAGGCGTCCGCGAAGGCGGGGTAGCCGTCGTGGCCCATCCGGATCAGCTCGGGAACGACGTCCGCGCACAGCCCGTGCCCCTGGCACAGGGTCCAGTCGACCTCCAGCCTCTCGCCGCTGGGTGCGCCTCCCCTGTGGTGGGACCCGGCACGGACGGGAGCGGGGAGCGGCAGCACGGCGCTCGTCGGGCGCCCGCAGCCACCGCCCAGGACATGTGCGGCCAGATCGTCGGTGAAGGTGTTCAGGGCGGACAGCAGGAAACGCACGGAACCGTCCGGGTGCTTGCACGCGCCGCGCCCCTTCGCCGCCTGCGTCACCTCGCGCAACGCCTCCAACGCTGCCTGCCCGCCGCCCTCCAGTACGTCAAAGAGCCCACCGGCGGCGGCGGGCAGCCCGAGCCGGCACGGACCGCACTGGCCCGCGCTCTCGGCCGCCAGCCAGTTCGCCACCCGCAGGGTCTCGCCCAGCGGGCAGGTCTCCGCCCCGATCGGCAGCAGGGCACCCGCGCCGAGCGCCCCGCCGAACGACGCCAGGGAGGCCCGTGAGACGGCGGCGTCGTGCGCGGCGCAGGCGTCGATCCAACTGCCGTGGTAGCCGCCGGTGAGGACGCCTTGGGGGAGCGGCGGGGCGCCGGCCAACTGCAGGACGTACCCCAACGGCACTCCCGAGGGAACCTCCAGCACCAGCGGACGGGCGACTGCGCCGGAGACGGTGAGCAGGACGGTGCCGGGCTCGTCGGGGACTCCGGTGCGGGCGTAGCGGCGCGGACCCAGTCTGGCGGCGACCGCGAGCTGTGCGTACGTCTCCGCATTGGACAGCAACGTGGGCGCGCCCGCCACACCGGACTCGGCGGCGCGTTCACGGCGACCGGGAGGGAGTGCGGGGCCGCCGTTCACCGCGCGGATCACGGCGGACGCCTCGCCGGACACCATGCGCTCGGGAGTGCGCACGATCCGGGCCCGGATACCGCGGTTGCGGATGCGGCGGTCGGTGAGACCGCGCTCGGCGAAGGCGTCCCGCACGGATGCCTCCGTCGAGTCGCGGGTGACGGCGACGACGAGAGTGCGCGCCCCGAGGGCTTCCGCGGCGAGCAGCGCGCCGTCCAGGACGAGGTGCGGGGCACGGTTGACCAGTACGGAGTCCTTGCGGCAGGCCGGTTCGCCCTCACTGGCGTTGACGACGACCACGGGGTCCACCCCACGTCGGAGCGCCGTCTTCGCCACGGCCCGCAGTTTCCGGGCGAACGGGAAGCCCGCCCCGCCCCGGCCGAGGAGGGAGACGTCCTCGGCGAGAGCGGCCAGACGCTCGCCCGGAACGGGAGCGAGCGGGCCGTGCACCCTCAAGTGGGTCGTCAGGTCGAGACGGGCGGCCCTGTCGAAGCCACTGGTGAGGTGCGGCAGGCCGACGGTGACCACGTGCGGGACGTCGGGCAGGGGTGCGTTGCGGGCGTTCAACTGCGGTCTCCTGTGGGGGTGCGCGCGTGCCGGGGCTGGGGCAGGGCGGCGCGGGCCGCCCTTGCGCGCGGCAGGCGCGGTGGGGTCCTGCGCTGCGACGGCGGCGCCAGGGCGCCCGCGACGATGCTCTTCTTGAGGCGCTCGGGTAGCAGGCGCAAGGACAGCACCGCGGACACCGACGCCAGGCACAGGGCGTACATCACGACGACCCATCCGGCGGCGGGCCGACCGGTGAACAGACCGTGCAGCAGGGCCGAGCACCACGCCGGGTACGCCAGCATGTGCAGCGCCCGCCACCGGCCCGGCAGCGCACGCCCGGGCGCGGCGAACGCGCTGCGCAGGGCCCCGGTGGTGGCGGCCGCGATCATCAGCAGCCCGGCCAGCGACCCGAACCCGACGAGGACCGCCGCGCCGGAGAAGCCGCCGGAGAACGGCAGCAGAGCCGCCGGCAGCGTGGTGTGGGCGAGCACCACCTTGACCGTGAGGTGCAGCACGAGGAAGGACAGGGAGGCGATTGCGGTGACCCGGTGCACCCCTTGGGCGATCAGCCGGTGCCGGGGGCGCAGCAGCAGCCGGTCGGTGGCGAGCAGCCCCCAGGCGACGGAGGCGGTGAGCGACACGAGGGTCAGCACCCCCGTGGTGAAGTCGAGCGCCGACCGCAGGCCGTCGCCGCCGAGGACGGCGACCAGCGGCAGCGACGCGAGCGCCAAGACCGGTATCAGGCGGGTGGACGCGCGTCGGGGCGGCCGTCGGCCGGGGGCCGGTGGTGTGGTCGGTGCGGCCTTTTTGTGATGCGCACGCGGTAAGAGGTTCATGGGGGAGGACTCCGGAAGCTCGGGAATGTGGTCCCGTGGCGGGAGGCTAGGCGGCCCGGTGCGGGGCGCAGGGGGGTTTGGTGGTTCCCCGGTGCGCGAGTGGCGTCGCCGGGTACGGTCCGCGCAGCACGGGACCCGCAGCCCCGGGGCACCCCGTACCGCCGTCTCATCCGGCAATAGCTCGATGCGACGCCCGTGACCCCTGCGGTACCCTGACGCCATGCGTGCCGTACGCCTTCTGCTTAGTGAGCCGCGCTGATCAGTCCCGACCGGTGAAAACACCTGGTCGGCATCGGCGCGGCGTCCCCTCCTGTGCGAGGGGATTTTTCATTTCCGCAGGCAGAGATCCGTAGGCAGAGACGAAATCGATGGAGCTTCGAAAATCATGAGCGAGATGAATGCCGCTGCCGCTGCCGAGACGGCAGCCGCACACCGCTACACGGCTGCCATGGCCGCCGACATCGAGGCACGCTGGCAGGACTTCTGGGACGAGGAAGGCACCTACGAGGCGCCCAACCCCGGTGACGGAGACCTGTCGGGCGACGCGGAGCTGGCCGCGAAGCCCAAGAAGTTCATCATGGACATGTTCCCGTACCCCTCGGGTGCGGGCCTGCACGTCGGCCACCCGCTGGGCTACATCGCCACCGACGTCTACGCCCGCCACCAGCGCATGACCGGCCACAACGTGCTGCACACCCTGGGCTTCGACGCCTTCGGCCTGCCCGCCGAGCAGTACGCCGTGCAGACCGGCACGCACCCGCGGACCTCCACCGAGGCCAACATGGCCAACATGAAGGACCAGCTGCGCCGCCTGGGCCTGGGGCACGACAAGCGCCGTTCGTTCGCGACGATCGACCCCGAGTACTACAAGTGGACGCAGTGGATCTTCGTTCAGATCTTCAACTCCTGGTACGACGCCGACGCGAAGAAGGCCCGGCCGATCGCGGAACTGGTCGCCCAGTTCGAGAGCGGTGAGCGTGCCGTTCCGGGCGAGCGCACCTGGGCGGACATGGACGCCGCGGAGCGCGCCGACCTGCTGAGCGAGTACCGGCTGGCGTACGCCTCCGACGCACCCGTGAACTGGGCGCCGGGCCTGGGTACCGTGCTGGCCAACGAGGAGGTCACCGCAGACGGCCGTTCCGAGCGCGGAAACTTTCCCGTCTTCAAGGCGAAGCTGCGCCAGTGGAACATGCGCATCACCGCCTACTCCGACCGTCTGATCGACGACCTGGACGGCCTGGACTGGCCCGAGGCGATCAAGCTGCAGCAGCGCAACTGGATCGGCCGCAGCGAGGGTGCCCGCGTCGACTTCGCCGTCGACGGCACCGCCGACAAGAAGATCACCGTCTTCACCACGCGCCAGGACACCCTGTTCGGCGCCACCTACATGGTGCTGGCGCCCGAGCACGACCTGGTCGCGGGCATCGTCCCGGACGCCTGGCCCGAGGGCACCCACGACGTGTGGAACGGCGGGCACGCCACCCCGGCCGAGGCCGTCTCCGCGTACCGCAAGCAGGCCGCCGCCAAGTCCGACGTCGAGCGGCAGGCCGACGCCAAGGAGAAGACCGGCGTCTTCACCGGTGCGTACGCGACCAACCCGGTAAGTGGTGAAAAAGTCCCCGTTTTCATCGCCGACTATGTGCTGATGGGGTACGGCACCGGCGCGATCATGGCCGTTCCCGCGCACGACACCCGTGACTTCGCTTTCGCGCGCGCCTTCGAGCTGCCGATGCGTTGCGTCGTCGAGCCGACGGACGGCCGCGGCGAGGACCCGGCCGCGTGGGACGACGCGTTCGCCTCGTACGACGGGAAGATCGTCAACTCCGCGGCCCCGGACACTGTTTCGCTGGACGGGCTGAGCGTCGTCGACGCGAAGATCCGTATGACGCAGTGGCTGGACGAGAACGGTTTCGGTGAAGGCACCGTCAACTACCGGCTGCGCGACTGGCTGTTCAGCCGCCAGCGCTACTGGGGCGAGCCCTTCCCGATCGTCTACGACGAGGACGGCATCGCACACTCGCTGCCCGAGTCGATGCTGCCGCTGGAGCTGCCCGAGGTCGAGGACTACTCGCCGCGCACCTTCGACCCCGAGGACGCCGACGCGCAGCCCGAGACGCCGCTGTCGCGCAACCAGGACTGGGTCAACGTCACCCTGGACCTGGGCGACGGCCCGAAGAGCTACCGCCGCGAGACCAACACCATGCCCAACTGGGCCGGCTCCTGCTGGTACGAGCTGCGCTACCTGGACCCGCACAACAGCGAGAAGCTGGTCGACCCGGCCGTCGAGCAGTACTGGATGGGCCCGCGCGAGGGCATTCCGCACGGCGGCGTCGACCTGTACGTCGGCGGCGCCGAGCACGCCGTGCTGCACCTGCTGTACGCCCGTTTCTGGTCGAAGGTGCTGTTCGACCTGGGGCACGTGTCGTCGTCCGAGCCGTTCCACAAGCTGTACAACCAGGGCATGATCCAGGCCTTCGTCTACCGGGACGCACGAGGCATCGCCGTGCCGGCGGCCGAGGTCGAGGAGCGCGACGGCGGCTTCTACTACCAGGGCGAGAAGGTCAGCCGCGTCCTGGGCAAGATGGGCAAGTCCCTGAAGAACGCCGTCACCCCGGACGAGATCTCCGCCGAGTACGGTGCGGACACCCTGCGCCTGTACGAGATGGCGATGGGCCCCCTGGACGTCTCGCGCCCCTGGGACACCCGCGCGGTCGTCGGCCAGTACCGGCTGCTGCAGCGCCTGTGGCGCAACGTCGTCGACGAGACGACCGGCGAGGTCACCGTCACGGACGCCGAGCCGGACGAGGAGACCCTGCGCGCCCTGCACAAGGCGATCGACGGTGTCGGCCAGGACATGGCCGGTATGCGCTTCAACACCGCCATCGCCAAGATCACAGAGCTGAACAACCACCTGACGAAGTCGGGCGGCCCGGTGTCCCGCTCGGTCGCCGAGCGACTGGTGCTGCTGGTCGCCCCGCTGGCACCGCACATCGCCGAGGAACTGTGGCGCAAGCTGGGCCACACCGACTCCGTCGTCCACCAGGACTTCCCCGTCGCGGACCCGGCGTACGTCGTCGACGAGACCGTGACCTGCGTCGTCCAGGTCAAGGGCAAGGTCAAGGCGCGTCTGGAGATCTCCCCGACGATCGGCGACGACGAGCTGGAGAAGCTGGCACTGGCCGACCCGGCCGTTGTCGCGGCGCTGGGTGGTGCGGGTATCCGCAAGGTGATCGTCCGCGCGCCGAAGCTGGTGAACATCGTCCCCGCATAACAGCGGGAAACAGTTCCGGCAGACCATCCAAAAACGCGTGAAAGGAGCAGCCGGGAACACTGGCTGAGGGCTTTCCCCTACGGGCAGGTTGGGGGTTCCGTTGGAACCTCTCGCCTGCCCTCTCCGTTTACGGTGGAGAAGCCGGTGCACTCGTGGACCGGTGGCCGGGTCGTCCAGCCCGGTCCGTCGGACCTATCGCGGAGGGGCGTCATGGAAGCTGTCGTCATCCTGATCATGGCGCTGCTCTTCTTCGCCTTCATCGGGCTGGGGGTGTACGTCACCGTGAAGGCGGTCGGAGCCGCCCGGCGCGGGGTGGACCGCACCATCACCCAGGCCCGGCGCACCGTCGAGGACACCACACTGCGGGCCAAGAGCTACGGCCAGCCGGGCATGGGAGGCGAACTGGCCCAGCTGCGGCTCTCGCTGCGCACGTCCATGCGGGCCACCCAGGAGGCACTGGCCACCGGGGTGTCCTCCGACGCGTCCCTGACGGAGTCCCTCGCCCTGTTCGAGCGGCTCAGTGAGTACGGTCACCAGCTCGACGACGAACTGCGCCGCCTGGAGCGCGACCCCGACAAGGAGCGCGCCGCCGACCGGATCCCCGAGCTTCGGGAGCGTACGGAACAGGTCGTTTCCTCCGCGGACTCGCTGCGGTGGGCGGCCCGCGACCGGGCCAGGAAATTCGCGGACGACGACCTCGCCTCGCTGAGCGAGCAGATCCGCATGGAATCCGGTGCGCTGCGGCACTGGGCCGCCGTCGAGCCGGAGCCGGAGGCGGAGCAGCACACGCCCCGGCAGAGCGGAACGACCGGCGGACCCGCGCAGACCTGGCCTCGGACCGCGGGCACGGGTCCCGCGCCGTCCGAAGGGAACACCGGCAGCACCGCGCAGTCCGGCCCGCAGGCGATTACCGGTCGCGACCCGAACCGGCAGACCGCGTACCCGTGGCAGAAGGCCCCGCGCCCGGAGAGCACCACCTGACCTCCTTGTCGGCACCCGAGGCCGTCGTTGACCCGCCAGAGGGGCACGGCGGCCCAAGTGAGGCGTGAGGGGCGACAACCGGCCCTGCGACGGCCGGTGCCGAGGGGCCGGGCTGCCGCCGGGCTTCGCCTGCGGGTAACCTCCCGCTCATGTCCGCCCATGTCGCGATCGTCACCGATTCCACGGCCTATCTGCCGCACCCGACGATGGAGCGGCACGGCATCACCGCGGTGCCGCTGACCGTCGTCCTCGGCGATCAGGCGCTCGAAGAGGGCACCGAGATCTCCGCCCGCTCGCTCGCCCAGGCCCTCCAGAAACGCCGGTCGGTGACCACCTCCCGGCCGAGCCCCGAGGTCTTCGCGGCGACCTACCGGGCGGCCGCCGAAGCCGGGGCGACCGGCATCGTCTCGCTGCATCTGCCGGCCGAGCTCTCGGGGACGTACGACGCCGCCGTGCTCGCCGCGAAGGAGGCCCCCGTGCCGGTACGGGTGGTGGACACCGGGATGGTCGCCATGGCCCTCGGGTTCTGCGCCCTGGCGGCCGCCGAGGTCGCCGAGGCCGGCGGCACCGTGGACGAGGCGGTGGCCGCCGCCGAGAAGCGGGCCTTCGGCACCTCCGCGTACTTCTACGTCGACACCCTCGACTACCTGCGACGCGGCGGCCGCATCGGTGCCGCGCAGGCCCTCCTCGGCTCGGCGCTCGCCGTCAAGCCGCTCCTCGCGCTCGACGACGGGCGGATCGAGATGCTGGAGAAGGTGCGCACGGCCTCCAAGGCCATTGCCCGGCTGGAGGAGATCGCCGTGGAGCGGGCCGGGGGGCGGGCCGTGGACATCGCGGTGCACCACCTGGCGGCCCAGGAACGCGCCGACACCCTCGCCCAGCGCCTGCGCGAGCGGGTGCCGGGCATGGTCGACCTGCACGTCAGCGAGGTCGGCGCCGTGATCGGCGCGCATACGGGACCGGGGCTGCTCGGCGCAGTGATCTCGCCGCGCTGAGGTTCCTCAGAACCCAGCAAATCCCCCGAAGGAGTGGGCGAGTTTTCCACAACTCGCAGCTTATCCACAGGATTTGACCAAGATCAGCGGTGCTGGGCGGATCCGTCTACCGTCCGGTCCATGGCTCTTCGATCACGCAACGAAACGACAGGACCGGGCCGTGCTCCCGGTCGCCGCACTCACTTCTCCTCCCGTACGAGGCTGCGCGCCCCGTCGGCCGGACGACCCGGCAGGCGCGGGGCCGCAGCGGCCGCCGCAGCGCTGTCCCGGCAGAGGGCGGACGCCCTTCTGGCGCGACCCGTGGCGGTGGTCCGGGCGCTGGGGGCCAAGGTCTCCGCCACCGGAGCCGCAGGCCCCCCGACGGCCCCGGCCGCCCCGCCCGCGGCAGTGCGTCCCTCCGGCGGGCGGCCGACGGGGCCCGCAGCGGCCTCACCCCCTTCCTCCTCGCCGTCGGCCGTGGCCCGCTCGGCGGTCTCCTCGCTCGCCGCCGCCCTGGCGGTGACCACGGCTGCACGGCCCCGAGTGCCCACCCCGCCCGCCCCGGCTCCGCTCCCGTCTGTCCGGCCTACCGCCCTGTCCGGTGCAGCGGTTCCGCCCGGAGCGACGGTTCCGCCGGGAGTGCGCCGGCGCGGTGCGGGCGGGCTGAAGCGGGTCTGGGCCGCGGCCCGGGAGCGGGTGCCCGTGTGGGTGCAGGTCCGGTGCGGCATGGAACCCCGAACACTGGGCGCGCTGGCGGCCGTTCTGGTGGTCTCAGCCGGGTTCGCCTTCCACCACTTCCTCTCCGGTCGCCCCGAGCCCGTACACGTACCGGAGAAGACCGGAACGCCCGGGACGGCCGCCGCGTCCCGGTCCCGGGCGCCGCTGTCCCAGCCCTCGTCCGGCCCCGCGCCTGTTCCCGCGCCTGTCCCCGGCCCGGGGCAGGTGCCGCAGGCCCCGGGCGGTGCCGTCGTGGTCGTCGACGTGAGCGGCAAGGTGCGGAAGCCGGGCGTGCTCCGGCTGCCGGCCGGATCGCGGGTCGCCGACGCGCTCCGGGCGGCGGGCGGGGTCAAGGCAGGCACCGGCACCGAGGGGCTCAACCGGGCCCGGGTGCTGACCGACGGCGAACACGTGGTGGTGGGCGGACCCGCCCCGCCACCCATGGTCGGCGGCGTCGCGGCCGGTCCCGGTGGCCGACCGCCCGTCGTACCGGTCAGCCTCAACAGCGCGACGGTGGAACAGCTCGACACGCTCCCGGGCGTCGGCCCCGTTCTCGCCCAGCACATCGTCGACTACCGCATCGAGCACGGCGGCTTCCGCTCGGTGGAGGAACTACGGGAGGTCAACGGGATCGGCGACCGCAGATTCACCGACCTCCAGAAGCTCGTACGGCCATGAACCGTTCCGGCTCCCACAGCCCGCCACAGGACCAGGAGCCTTCCTCCGCCGCCCCGTCCCGCCAGGCCGTGCACGCAGCCTCCACGCACCGGCTGGGAGCGTCGGACCCGCACCAGGAGGGGCCGACCGACCTGCGGCTGGTGCCGCCGGCGCTGGCGGCCTGGGCAGCCGCCGCGCTGACGGTGGGAGCACCGGCGGCCCGAGCCGTCGCCCTCCTCGCGGTGGTCCTGGCAGGAGCCGTCGTGGCAGCCCTGTTCACGGCACGCGGACCGGCGACCCGGGCAGAGGACAGGGCCGACGGAGCCGACGGAGCCGACGGAGCCGACGGAGCCGACGGAGCCGACGGAGCCGACGGAGCCGACGGAGCCGACGGAGCCGACGACCGGGGGCCCACAGCTTCGGCGGCTGCCGGAAGCGGGCGGACCCAGCGCGTCACCGCCGTCGTCACCGCCCTCCTGTGCGCCGCGGCGGCAGCCGCCTCCGCCGCACTGCACTCCGCCGACCTCCACCGCGGCCCGGTGCCCGAACTGGCCCGCAGGCACGCGGTGGTGGAGGCCGAGGCGACCGTCACCGGTGATCCCCGGCGGACCCGGCCCCGGGTGCAGGGCGACCGGGCGACACCCGGCACCGTCGTCCTGGACGCCGAGATCACCCGGGTCACCACCACGGACGGCACAACCATCGCCGTACGCACCCCGGTGCTCCTCCTCGCACCCGTACGAGGGCCCACCGGACAGTGGCTGCGGCTGCTGCCCTCCACCCGGCTGAAGGTGACCGGCGCCCGACTGGCACCGCCGATGCGCGAGGACGACCGGATCGCCGCCGTACTGCGGGTGCCGGGCGGCGGCGGACCACGGATCCTCGCCCCGCCGACCACCGTGCAGAGCACGGCCGGGGGGCTCAGAGCCGGTCTGCGCGAGGCCACCGAAGGACTGCCGCAGGACGCCAGGGCGCTGTTGCCGGGGCTGGTGGTCGGCGACACCTCCCGGATGGAACCGGACCTGCACGACGCCTTCCGGGCCACCGACCTGGTGCACCTGACGGCGGTCTCCGGCAGCAACCTGACGATCATCCTGGTACTGCTCATCGGCCCGCCCTCGCTCGCCCTGCGCGCCGAGCGGCGCGGGCTCGCACCCCGGCTCGGACTCTCGCTGCGGACCACCGCACTGTGCGGAGGGGCGCTCACCCTCGCGTTCGTGATCGTGTGCCGTCCGGAGCCCAGCGTCCTGCGGGCCGCCGCCTGCGGTCTGATCACCCTGCTGGCCATCGGCACCGGACGCCGCCGTTCGCTGATTCCCGCGCTGGCCGCCGCCGTACTTCTGTTGCTCCTGTACGACCCCTGGCTCGGCCGCAGTTACGGGTTCCTGCTCTCCGTGCTGGCCACCGGTGCGCTGCTCACCCTCGGCCCCCGCTGGAGTGCGGGGATGCAACGGCGCGGAGTGCCGCCGCGACTGGCCGAGGTGCTCGCGGCGGCCTGTGCGGCGCAGGCGGTGTGCGCCCCGGTGGTCGCGGTGATGGCCGCCCGGGTCAGCCTGGTGGCGATCCCGTGCAACCTCCTTGCGGAACTGGCGGTGGCGCCCGCCACCGTGCTCGGGTTCGCCGCCCTGGCCCTGGCACCGGTGGCGATGCCCGCCGCCGAGCTGCTGGCGAGTGTCGCCGGCTGGCCTGCGGGGTGGATCGCCGCAGTCGCCAGGGCCGGGGCCGCGCTGCCGGGGGCGGAGATCGACTGGCCGGGCGGCTGGCAGGGCGGGGCGCTGCTGGCGTTGGTGACTGTCGTCGTGGTGCTCGTGCTGCGCCGGGCGCAGCGGCATCCGTGGCTGAGCCTGGCGTGCGTACTGCTCCTGCTGCTCGCGGTGCTGCGTCCGGCGCCGCTCACCGGGTTCCTGCACCGGTGGCCGCCGGAGGGATGGCGGTTCGTGCTGTGCGACGTGGGGCAGGGAGATGCCACCGTGCTGGCGGCGGGGGAGGGAACCGCCGTGGTGGTCGACACGGGACCCGACCCGGTGCGGGTGGACCGGTGCCTGCGCGATCTTGGCATCACCCGCATCCCCCTGGTGCTGCTCAGCCACTTCCACGCCGACCATGTGAGCGGGCTGCCCGGGGTGCTGCGCGGCCGGGACGTCGGCGCGATCCGGACCACCGTGCTGGCGGCGCCGGCGGAGCGGGCGCAGTTCGTCCGCCGGACGGCCGCACGCGCCGGGGTGCCGGTCGCCGCCGTCCGGGCGGGGGAGCGGTACCGCTTCGGCGCACTCGACGCGTGGGTGCTCTGGCCGCCACCGCCCCCGGCCCCCGTACCGGGCGAACCCAACGACGCGAGCGTCACCCTGTTCGTACGGTACGAAGGGCCCGGAGGAGCGCTGACCCTCCTGCTGCCGGGAGATCTCGAACCGGCCGCCCAGCAGGCCCTGTCGAGGGCCCATCCGGCGCTGCCCCCGGTGGACGTCCTGAAGGTGGCGCATCACGGTTCCGCGCGCCAGGACCCCGGGCTGCTGCGCAGGGCGGCGCCCCGGCTGGCTCTGGTCCCGGTGGGGCGCGACAACCCGTACGGGCATCCCGCGCCCGCCGCCCTGGCGGCCCTCCGGGCGCTGGGCGCGGTGGTGCTGCGTACGGACAGGGACGGGGCGGTCGCCGTCACCGGCAGCGGTGGAGAGCTGGAGGCGGTGCCGTCGGAGGACTGATTCCAGCCGTTGCGGACGAGCGCCCGGCAGCAGGCCGCGTACCGGGGCCGGGCCGTCTCCACGAGGTCTCCGCAACTTGCGCCCGGACTTCGGGATTACTCCGGGTAATGGGTTGATGACCAGCGTGTATGCCTAAGCGGAATGCTCAATTCAGACGTCAGGGACACCAGGACCCATCTCCGTACCGAGCCTCTCGTTTGCCTCGAACGCCTCAGTGGTGATCGAATGCTTTTTCGTCAAAGGGTCGCCATCCCGACGGTTCGTCGTGCTTCGTCGCGCCCCTGCAGCAACGAATCGCACGGGGGTGCGCAAACCCATGATCTCCCGCTGGCTCGGCCGACGTTCGACCTCCGCAAGCCACGCCAATCCGCTCTCCGGACTCTCCGTCCCCTCCTCCGCCGGAGTGCTCACCTGCCGGGTTCTCGACCCCGTCAGCGAGCCGGTGCGGCAGGCCGAGTTCGTGGTCACCGACAGTGCCGGGCGCCGCATCGTGGGCGGCGAGACCGACCCGTACGGCACTCTCGTGGCAGCCGTCCCCGCCGGCGAATACCGGATCGCCGTCACCGCCGAGGGCTTCACCCCCTACCGCGGCAGCGCCACCGTCACCGAGAGCGGGCACTCCGGACTCGGTGACATCTCGCTCCAGGTCGCGGCCCCGCCGCAGCTCCCCGACCCGGGCGAGTGGGAGATCGACCTGATGCACTCCCAGATCAGCTTCTCCGCCCGGCACATCGGCCTGGCGCGCATCCGGGGCCGGTTCAACAGTTTCGCGGGCGCGGTGCGCATCGGCGAGCGCATGGAGCACTCCGCCATGCACGTCATCATCGACGCCGCCTCCATCGACACCAACGTCAAGATGCGCGACGACCACCTGCGCTCCAAGGACTTCTTCGACGTCGCGAACTATCCGACGATGGAGTTCTACAGCGACCGTTTCGTGCACCGCGGTGGCAGCCGCTGGGCCATCACCGGCGCGCTCACCCTGCACGGCGTCAGCCGCACCGTCACCCTCGACAGCCAGTACCTCGGCATGGGCAACGGAATCCAGGGCGAGACCCGCGCCGCCGTCCACTCCACCGCCGAACTGCACCGCGAGGACTTCACCCTCACCTGGCAGACGATGCTCGGCCACGGCATCGCCGCCGTCGGCTCCTCCATCGCCGTCGAGCTGGACATCCAGATCATCCCCAAGGGATCGGGCGCCCCGGCCTCCTGAGCAGGCCATTCAGTAGCCCCGGGCATCCAAATCTGTGGCGTCCCCGCCGGTGCCGCCGGCCGGACCGCGTACCGGACAATGTGCACGTGAGCGATGTACGACATGTGTTGGTGCTGCCGGACCGGGACGCCGCCGAGGAGGTGGCCCAGGAACTCCCCGACCGTTTCGGCACGGCGGAGGAGCCCCAGCTCGTCCGGGACGCGCTGGCGGGCGAGGACGACGCCGAGGACGCGCAGTGGCTGGTGGTGGTCGAGGACCCCGAGGAACGCCTCGACCCCACCGCGCTGGACGCGCTGGCCGCCGAGTACGAGGGGTGGCTGGAAGCACCGTAGAAGGCACCCTGCGGGCACTGTCAGTGCCCCGTGGGATGCTTGACCGCGATGGCCACCAGGAAGAATTCGACCGACGACCCGCTCGCCCCCGTCACCCTCGCCGTGGGGCAGGAGGACCTGCTGCTCGACCGCGCCGTGCAGCAGGTCGTGGCGGCGGCCCGCGCCGCCGACGCGGACACCGACGTGCGCGACCTCACGCCCGACAAGCTGGAGCCCGGCACCCTCGCCGAGCTGACCAGCCCCTCGCTCTTCTCCGAGCGCAAGGTCGTCGTCGTGCGCAACGCACAGGACCTCTCCGCCGACACGATCAAGGACGTCAAGGCGTACTTCGGCGCCCCCGCCGAGGAGATCACCCTCGTCCTGCTGCACGCCGGCGGCGCCAAGGGCAAGGGACTCCTCGACGCGGCCCGCAAGGCGGGCGCCCGCGAGGTGGCCTGCCCCAAGACGACCAAGCCCGCCGAGCGCCTGTCGTTCGTACGCTCGGAATTCAAGGCGCTGGGCCGCTCCGCCACCCCTGAGGCGTGCCAGGCCCTCGTCGACTCCATCGGCAGCGACCTGCGCGAGCTCGCCAGCGCGGTCTCCCAGCTGGTCGCGGACGTCGAGGGGACCATCGACGAGGCGATCGTCGGCCGGTACTACACGGGCCGCGCCGAGGCCTCCAGCTTCACCGTCGCCGACCGCGCGGTCGAGGGCCGGGCCGCCGAGGCCCTGGAGGCCCTGCGCTGGTCCCTGTCGACGGGCGTCGCCCCGGTGCTGATCACCAGCGCCCTCGCCCAGGCCGTACGGGCCATCGGCAAGCTCGCCTCCGCACCGCGCGGAGCCCGCCCCGGCGACCTGGCACGGGAACTCGGCATGCCGCCCTGGAAGATCGACCGGGTGCGCCAGCAGATGCGCGGCTGGTCCGCCGACGGGGTCGCGGTGGCCCTGCGCGCGGTCGCCGAGGCGGACGCGGGCGTGAAGGGCGGCGGGGACGACCCCGAGTACGCGCTGGAGAAGGCCGTGGTGGCCGTCGCCCGGGCAGCGAGGTCGCGGGGCGCCCGCTAGGCGTGCGAGGCGCTCTGCGGGCCCGTGAACGGGCCCGCAGGGGAACGTACGGAACGTACGAAAAAGCCGGCAGCCCCGGTCTCCGTCCTGGGGAAGGAAGGAGACCGGGGCTGCCGGTTCACACTGTTTCCACCGCGCCCGCGTGGCGAACGCGTTTCGGTGCGCGGCGGGGGTGCCGGGTCAGGAGCGGTAGAGAGGGTCCGCTGGGTCCTGACGTCGACGGTGTACTACAGGTACCTCAGAGGTGATTGCTCAGCCCTGCAGGGAGTTCACCTGGGACGCCAGCGCCGACTTCTTGTTGGCGGCGGCGTTCTTGTGGATGACACCCTTGCTGACGGCCTTGTCGAGCGCACGGGAGGCATCGCGAACGGCCAGCGTGGCCTTCTCGGTGTCACCGGCGACGACGGCCTCGCGGGCCTTGCGCACGGCGGTCTTGACCGAAGACTTGACGGCCTTGTTGCGCAGGCGCGCCTTCTCGTTGGTCTTGTTCCGCTTGATCTGGGACTTGATGTTCGCCACGAAAGAGCCTTTACAGGTTCGGTTGGATCTCAATGTGTGCGCCCCGTCACCCGCAAGAGTCACGAGACACAGCTGCCCAGGCTACCAGCCGTCCCACGACCGGCCCAAACCGGCCGCAGCCCCCCGCACGTGGGACCATGGGAAGACTTCACAACTTCCGGACCGAGACGAGAACGACGCACGCGCGCGCACGACGCACACCGCCGTGACGCATTCAGAGTGCCGTCTTCTCAAGAATCAGGACCCTGCGTGCCCGCGACTCCTCTCCACGTGCCCGAGCCGAGCCGTACCGACCCGGCACTGCTCCGAAACTTCTGCATCATCGCGCACATCGACCACGGCAAGTCGACGCTCGCCGACCGGATGCTCCAGCTGACCGGTGTGGTCGACCAGCGGCAGATGCGTGCCCAGTACCTCGACCGCATGGACATCGAGCGCGAGCGCGGCATCACCATCAAGTCCCAGGCGGTACGGCTGCCGTGGGCGCCCACCGAGGGCGAGGACAAGGGCAGGACCCACATCCTCAACATGATCGACACCCCGGGTCACGTCGACTTCACCTACGAGGTCTCCCGCTCGCTGGCCGCCTGCGAGGGCACGATCCTGCTGGTGGACGCGGCACAGGGCATCGAGGCGCAGACTCTCGCCAACCTCTACCTGGCGATGGAGAACGACCTCACGATCGTTCCCGTACTGAACAAGATCGACCTCCCGGCCGCTCAGCCGGAGAAGTTCTCCGAAGAGCTCGCCAACCTCATCGGCTGTCAGCCGGAGGACGTGCTGAAGGTCTCCGCGAAGACCGGCGTCGGCGTGGACGCGCTGCTCGACCGCGTGGTGCGCGACGTGCCGGCCCCGGTGGGCGTCAAGGACGCCCCCGCCCGCGCGATGATCTTCGACTCGGTCTACGACTCGTACCGCGGCGTCGTCACCTACGTCCGTGTCGTCGACGGCCAGCTCAACAAGCGCGAGCGCATCAAGATGATGTCCACCGGCGCCACCCACGAGCTCCTGGAGATCGGTGTCTCCTCGCCCGAGATGACGCCGTCCGACGGTCTGGGCGTCGGCGAGGTCGGCTACCTCATCACCGGTGTGAAGGACGTCCGGCAGTCCAAGGTCGGTGACACCATCACCTCCCTGAGCAAGGGCGCCACGGAGGCGCTCGGCGGCTACAAGGACCCGAAGCCGATGGTCTTCTCCGGCCTGTACCCGCTTGACGGCTCCGAGTACCCCGACCTGCGCGAGGCCCTCGACAAGCTCCAGCTCAACGACGCCGCCCTGGTGTACGAGCCGGAGACCTCCGCGGCGCTCGGTTTCGGCTTCCGCGTCGGCTTCCTCGGCCTGCTGCACCTCGACGTGATCCGTGAGCGCCTGGAGCGCGAGTTCGGCCTCGACCTCATCGCGACCGCGCCGAACGTGGTCTACCGCGTGGTCATGGAGGACGGCAGCGAGCACACGGTCACCAACCCGAGCGAGTTCCCCGAGGGCAAGATCTCGGACGTCTTCGAGCCGGTCGTACGGGCCACGATCCTGGCGCCGAGCGAGTTCATCGGCGCGATCATGGAGCTCTGCCAGACCCGCCGCGGCACGCTCATCGGCATGGACTACCTCTCCGAGGACCGCGTCGAGATCCGCTACACCCTGCCCCTGGCGGAAATCGTCTTCGACTTCTTCGACCAGCTGAAGTCCAAGACCCGCGGTTACGCGTCCCTGGACTACGAGCCCACCGGCGAGCAGTCCGCCGCCCTCGTCAAGGTCGACATCCTGCTGCACGGCGACAAGGTCGACGCCTTCTCCGCCGTCACGCACAAGGACGCCGCCTACGCCTACGGTGTGCGCCTCGTCGCCAAGTTGCGCGAACTCATCCCGCGCCAGGCCTTCGAGGTGCCCATCCAGGCGGCCATCGGCTCCCGGGTCATCGCCCGAGAGACCATTCGCGCCATCCGCAAGGACGTCCTCGCCAAGTGCTACGGCGGCGACATTTCCCGTAAGCGGAAGCTTCTGGAGAAGCAGAAGGAGGGCAAGAAGCGCATGAAGATGGTCGGCAGTGTCGAGGTGCCGCAGGAGGCCTTCATCGCGGTGCTCTCCAGCGACGATTCCGGCGGCAAGGCCAAGAAGTAACAGTTCCGCCGTACTGCAGAAGTCGTGCTGCGGAAGCAGTCGCAGAAGCAGTCGCAGAAAGCGCCCGTCCCTTCCCCGGACGGGCGCTTTCTGCGTTGATCTGAGGATGGAAAAATCTCCTGCGGTCAAATGAGTGATCGCCAAAAAAGGCGGAGAAAGAGTTTCCCGACCGTGCCTGCCCCCGTTACGAATACCGGCAGCGGGGTTCCGAGCGGCCAGCAAGACGCTCGGGCGGCACGACAGTCGTGACCGTGAGGACGCCGCTACGGAAAGGGACTTTAAAGTGAAGTACTCGAAGGCTGCTGCGGTCGTTGCGGGTTCTGTGATGGTCCTGGGTGCGGCGTCGCCCGCCTTCGCGGACGACGTGGACAACCGTCCGGCCGGTTCCGCCAAGGACTCGGCCAAGGTGGTGGACACCAAGGTGGTCGCCCTGAACAAGATCTACAAGCCGAACACCGACGTCGACGCGGTCACCAACCTGGCGGGCGGCGTCACCGAAAAGGCGACGGCCACCCACAAGGCCACTTCGAACGCCGTGGTCGGCGGCGCGGACCAGACCGCGCGTTCCGTCCCGATGATGGGCGGCATGCCGCTCGGCGGCTGAACCTCGCGGCGCGACGCTCCGCAGCACGACTGATTTTTCGGCGGATCCGATGCATTCTCTGTATCGGATCCGCTTTTGTCTTTCTAATGCTCTTCACGGGTGCCTCTTCCGCGTGGATGGGCAACTGCCGTTTCCTCCTCGGCAATTGTGGAGCGCAGTTCCCCCCCCCCGTCCCAAGGAGGCATTACGTGAATTCCCTTACGCTGCGCTGCGCCGGTACTGTCCTGGCCGCTCTGTGATCACCGGCGCCGGTGCGAGCGCCGCCGTCGCCGACGACGGCCCGATGGCCAAGAGCGAGGCCGCCGCCGGTGTGTTCGTCGGCGGGCTGCTCGGCATCGGTGCGGTGAGCGACATCAACGGCACCCACGCCTGGAACGGCGTCCACGTCCACGGCCCGGCCGCCACGGTCGGCGTCGTCTCCGACGCCGCAGTGGACCTCGGGGTCGTCGTGGACGCGGCGGCCGACCTCGCCGCCAGTGTGAACGCGAACGCGGACGTCGCCGCCGACGCCGCTGCGGAGACCACGGCGAACGCCGCGGCCAAGGCCGAGGCCGCCGCCAAGGAGGAGCCCCCGGCCGCCCCGGCTGTCCCGGCGGCTCCGGCTGTTCCGGCGCCTGCCGCGGGCTGAGTGCTGTCGTACGAACCGCAATTCAGGCAGGGCCCGTCGCGCCACGGTGCGGCGGGCCCTGCCTGCCGTTCGGGCCGCCGCAGGTGTCGTGCCGCGCGGTCCGTTGCGCGGTCCGCAGCGGGGGCCGTTGCGGTTCCCGCACCGTCGGCGGCCCGTCTCCCATGTGAAGGCCCGTTATGAAAAGGAGGGCCCGGAGGCCCTTACGCACCAGGCCCATGCGCTCTAGTCTGATCACTGATCGTTTGTTACTCGCCAGTTAAATACCAGCCAGTCGCGCAGCAATGCCGTGGGCCCGGAGGACGTCGTGAGCGACACACAGACCATGATCGAGAACCGGCCGCCGTCCGTCGCGGCCCTCTTCATCGAGCGCGTGGCCGCCACGCCGGACGGGGAGGCCTACCGGTATCCGGTGCCGCCGTCCGGTGGGCAGGGCCCCGACGAATGGCGCTCGCTGAGCTGGGCGCAGGCCGCCCAGCGGGTGTATGCGATCGGTGCGGGACTCGTCGAGCTGGGAGTCAGGCCCGAGGAGCGTGTCGCGCTCGCCTCCAACACGCGCGTCGAGTGGATCCTCACCGACCTGGGTGTGATGTGCGCCGGAGCGGCCACCACCACCATCTATCCCTCGACCAACGCCGAGGAGTCGGCGTACATCCTCTCCGACTCCGAGAGCCGCGTCCTGATCGCCGAGGACGCCGCCCAGCTCGCCAAGGCCCGCGAGAAGCGCCCGGAACTGCCCCACCTGGCGCACGTCGTCGTCGTGAACGCCGAGGACGCGAAGGCCGCCGACGGCGACCCCGAGGGCTGGGTGCTCTCGCTCGCCGACCTGGAGGCCCGGGGAGCCGCGTACCTGGAGAAGAACCCGGAGGCGGTCAAGGAGCGCGTCGCCGCGATCACCGCCGAGCAGCTCGCCACTCTGATCTACACCTCCGGCACCACCGGCCGCCCCAAGGGCGTGCGACTGCCGCACGACTGCTGGTCGTACATGGCGAAGGCGACGGTGGCGACCGGGCTGATCACCAAGGACGACGTCCAGTACCTGTGGCTGCCGCTGGCGCACGTCTTCGGCAAGGTGCTCACCTCCGGCCAGATCGAGGTGGGCCACGTCACCGCAGTCGACGGCCGCATCGACAAGATCATCGAGAACCTGCCGGTCGTGCAGCCGACGTACATGGCGGCCGTGCCGCGCATCTTCGAGAAGGTCTACAACGGCGTCGCCTCCAAGGCGCGGGCCGGCGGCGGGGCGAAGTACAAGATCTTCCAGTGGGCGGCGGGCGTCGCCCGCGAGTACGCGAAGGTCACGCAGGACAACTTCCGGCGCACCGGGCAGGCCACCGCCCCGTTCGGCCTGAACGCCAAGCACAAGGTCGCCGACACCCTCGTCTACGCGAAGATCCGCGAGGCGTTCGGCGGCAGGCTGCGCGCCTGTGTGTCGGGTTCCGCCGCGCTCGCCCCCGACATCGGTTACTTCTTCTCCGGCGCCGGCATCCACATCCTGGAGGGCTACGGGCTCACCGAGTCCAGCGCCGCCAGTTTCGTGAACCCCGGCGAGGCGTACCGCACCGGCACCGTCGGCAAGCCGCTCCCCGGCACCGAGGTCCGCATCGCCGAGGACGGGGAGATCCTGCTGCGCGGCCCCGGCATCATGCAGGGCTACCACGGGCTGCCGGAGAAGACGGCCGAAGTCCTGGAGTCCGACGGCTGGTTCCACACCGGTGACATTGGAGAACTGTCCGCGGACGGCTATCTGCGGATCACCGACCGCAAGAAGGACCTCATCAAGACGTCCGGCGGCAAGTACATCTCGCCCGCCGAGGTCGAGGGACAGTTCAAGGCGGTCTGCCCGTACGTCTCCAACATCCTGGTGCACGGCGCCGACCGGAACTTCTGCACGGCGCTCATCTCCCTCGACGAGCCGACGATCCTCGGCTGGGCGCAGGAGCAGGGCCTCAAGGCGACGTCGTACGCCGACGTGGTCGCAGCCCCCGAGACGCAGGCTCTCATCGAGGGGTACGTCAAGGAGCTCAACGAGGGCCTCCAGCGCTGGCAGACCATCAAGAAGTTCCGGCTGCTGCCGCGCGACCTGGACGTCGAGAACGGTGAGCTGACGCCCAGCCTGAAGCTGAAGCGGCCGGTCGTCGAGCGCGAGTACAAGCACCTGATCGAGGAGATGTACGCGGGATCCAGGGAAGCCTGACCAACGCGGGGAAGCCTGACGAACGCGGGGAACGGCGAACCCCAGGTTTCCTTTCGATGCGGAGTCGCGCCGCGGCCCTAACCACTGTGGCCGCGGCGCATCTCCGTGAGCGTCTCCTGCATACGGGCCACCTGTTCCCGCAGCGGGGAGGAGGCGTCCGGGCACTCCTCCTCGACCTGTTCCCCGATCTGCGCCAACTGTTCCGCCAGCATCCCGAATTGGCGGCGCTCCTGTGCCAGCATGCGTTCCAGTTGCCGGTTCTTGCGGTGCAGTTCCAGGAAGACGTTGACCTTGGCGCGCAGCACCCACGGGTCGAACGGCTTGGTCAGGAAGTCGGCGGCACCGGTGGCGTATCCGCGGAAGGCGTAGCCGGAATCGCCTTCCGTGCCCGTGAGAAAGATGATCGGCACGTCCTTCGTCTGGTCCAGCCGCTTGATGTTGGACGCCGTCTCGAAGCCGTCCATGCCGGGCATCCGTACGTCGAGCAGCACCACCGCGAACTTCTGCCGCAGCAGCGCCTTCATCGCCTCCTCGCCGGAGCGGGCCCGTACCAACGGTTCGTTGAGTGCGCCGAGAACCGCCTCCAGCGCGATGAGGTTGTCTTCCATGTCGTCCACGAGCAGGATGCTGGCGCGATCGGTCTGCGGTGCCTCAGTGGTCATCGTCTACTGCCTCACAGCGTCGGTGATGGGCCGGCTGGCTCCCCTTGAGCGTCGGCCTGCCCCGGGATTCCGGGGGCTGTCGGTGCTCCCGGGGTCATGGGGACTGTGAATCCTGCGGACGCGCACTCCTCCTGCTCCGGTTCCGTCAGCTCCCCCTCGGGGTCGAGGAGGGAACAGACGACGGAGAGCAGACGGTCCACGTCGACCGGCTTCGGTACGTATTCGTTGGCGCCCTGGGCGATGGACTTCTCCCGGTCCCCGGGCATCGCCTTCGCGGTGAGGGCGACGATCGGCAGTTCGGTCCACCGTGGCGTGTTGCGGATGGCTTCGATGGTCTCGTACCCATCCATCTCGGGCATCATGATGTCCATCAGGACGAGTTCGACATCGGGGTTGCGTTCCAGCATCTCGATGCCCTCCCGTCCGTTCTCCGCGTACAGCACCGGCATGCCCACCCGGCCCAGCACATGGGTCAGCGCGAAGACGTTGCGGATGTCGTCGTCGACGATCAGGACGCGGCGACCGGGCAGGACGACGCCGGCCCGGCCGGACCGCCACTCCTCCAGCTTGGTGGTGGTGGGCCAGCCGTCGTCCTGCTCGGGCAGGGTGACGTGGTTGGCGGACAGCCCCTCGGGCGAGGTCATGGCCAGTACCCGGGCGGGCAGTTGGGGGTCGAGCGGTTCGTGGTCGACGTGTCCGGGGTAGCGCACCGGGACGTACAGCGTGAAGGTGGAGCCGAAGCCCGGCTCGCTCTCCGCGATGATGCGGCCGCCGAGCAGGCCCGCGATCTCCCGGCTGATGGACAGGCCGAGACCGGTGCCGCCGTATTTGCGGTTGGTGGTGCCGTCCGCCTGCTGGAACGCCTCGAAGATGACGGGAAGTTTCTCGGCCGCGATGCCGATGCCGGTGTCGGAGACGGCGAAGCCGATGACGTCGTGCGCGCCCTTGAGGAGTTTGTTGTCGGGGTCCGTGACGCGGCTGACGCGCAGCTCGACGCGGCCGGACGACGTGAACTTGATGGCGTTGGACAGAAGGTTGCGCAGAATCTGCTGAAGCCTCTGTTCGTCGGAGAACATTTCGCGCGGTACGTCCTCGCCGACCGCGACCTCGAAGGCGAGACCCCGGTCGAGAGTGACGGGGCGGAAGGTGGCGTGCACGTAGTCGAGAAGCTTGATCAGCGGGAGCTTCTTGGGGCGGACGTCCATCCTGCCCGCCTCGATCTTCGACAGGTCGAGGATGTCGTTGATCAGCTGAAGCAGGTCGGATCCGGAACGGTGGATGGTCGTCGCGAACTGCACCTCCTGGTCGGAGAGATGGCCGTCCGGGTTGTCGGAGAGCAGACGGGCCAGGATCAGCAGTGAGTTGAGCGGGGTGCGCAACTCGTGCGACATGTTCGCCAGGAACTCCGATTTGTACTGGGAGGAGGTGGCGAGGAGGGCCGCTTTTTCTTCCAGTTCGGCGTTGGAGCGCTGGAGTTCGGCCTGCTGACGCTGGAGTTCGTTGGAGCGGTCCTGGAGCTGGATGGCAAGCCGCTGGGACTCGCTGAGCAGTGACTCCGTACGGGAGTTGGCGATGATGGTGTTGATGGCGACACCGATGGTGTTCACGAACTGGTCGAAGAACGCCAGGTGCACGTCGGAGAACCGGGAGAACGACGCCAGCTCGATGACGCCGAGGAGTTTGTCCTCGAAGAGGATCGGGATGATGACGACGCTGGCGGGAGCGGCCTCACCGAGACCGGAGTTGATTTTGATGTAGTCCGGCGGGGCCTCCTCGACCAGGATGCGCTTCTTCTCCAGAGCCGCTTGGCGCACGAGACCGTGGCCGGGCATGCCGTGCGTGTCGACGGTGGCGCCCTGCGCGGAGCCGTAACCGGCGATGAAGGCGAGTCCGCGCTGCGGCATCGTCGCGTTCGTGGTGTGCGAGGGCGTGCCGTCCGTCTCGGGGTCGGCGAGGAAGAAGGCACCGAACTGTGCGTTCACCAGCGGGGTGAGTTCGCGCAGGATCAGGTCGGCGACCTCCATCAGGTCGCGGTGACCCTGCATCAGTCCGGCGAGACGGGCGAGGTTGGACTCCAGCCAGTCCTTCGCGCGGGTGGTCTCACGGAGGTTGGACACCATCAGGTTGATGTTGTCCTTGAGTTCGGAGACCTCGCCGCGGGTTTCCACGGTGATCGAGCGGGACATGTCGCCCTGGGCGACGGCGGACGCCACTTCGGCGATGGCGCGCACCTGGGTGGTCAGGTTGAGGGCGAGTTCGTTGACGTTGGTGGTGAGGCGCTTCCAGGTGCCGTACACGCCCTCCACACGGGCCTGGCCGCCGAGCTGGCCCTCGGAGCCGACCTCGCGGGCGACGCGGGTGACTTCGGAGGAGAACGAGGACAGGGTGTCCACCATGGTGTTGATGGTGGTCTTCAGCTCCAGGATCTCGCCGCGAGCGTCGACGTCGATCTTCTTGGACAGGTCGCCCTGGGCGACGGCGGTGGCCACCTGGGCGATGTTGCGGACCTGTGAGGTCAGGTTGTCCGCCATGTAGTTCACGTTGTCGGTGAGGTCTTTCCAGACGCCGGAGACGCCCAGCACCTGCGCGCGGCCGCCGAGACGGCCGTCGGTGCCGACTTCGCGGGCGACACGGGTGACTTCGTCGGCGAACGCACGCAACTGTTCCACCATCGTGTTGACGGTGTCCTTCAGCTCCAGGATCTCGCCGCGGGCATCGACAGTGATCTTCTTGGAGAGGTCGCCGTTGGCGACGGCGGTGGTGACTTGTGCGATGTTGCGGACCTGTGAGGTCAGGTTGGACGCCATGAAGTTGACGTTGTCGGTGAGGTCTTTCCAGACGCCGGAGACGCCGCGCACCTGTGCCTGACCGCCGAGGTTTCCTTCGGTGCCGACTTCGCGGGCGNCCGCCGAGGTTTCCTTCGGTGCCGACTTCGCGGGCGACGCGGGTGACTTCGTCGGCGAAGGCGGAGAGCTGGTCGACCATCGTGTTGATCGTCGACTTCAGTTCCAGGATCTCGCCCTTCGCCTCGACGGTGATCTTCTTGCCGAGATCGCCCTGGGCGACTGCCGTCGACACCAGGGCGATATTGCGGACCTGGGACGTCAGGTTGTCCGCCATGAAGTTGACGTTCTCGGTGAGGTCTTTCCAGACACCGCTGACGCCGCGCACCTGTGCGCGGCCGCCGAGGTTTCCTTCGGTGCCGACTTCTCGGGCGACGCGGGTGACTTCGTCGGCGAAGGCGGAGAGCTGGTCGACCATCGTGTTGATCGTCGACTTCAGTTCCAGGATCTCGCCCTGTGCGTCGACGGTGATCTTCTGCGACAGGTCGCCGTTGGCGACGGCGGTGGTGACTTGTGCGATGTTGCGGACCTGTGAGGTCAGGTTGGACGCCATGAAGTTGACGTTGTCGGTGAGGTCTTTCCAGACCCCGGAGACGCCGCGCACCTGTGCGCGGCCGCCCAGTTGACCGACCGTGCCGACTTCTCGGGCGACGCGGGTGACTTCGTCGGCGAAGGCGGAGAGCTGGTCGACCATCGTGTTCACGGTCAGCTTCAGTTCGAGCAGCTCACCGGTCGCCTCGACGGTGACGGTGCGTGTCAGATCCCCTCGCGCCACGGCTGTCGTCACCGCCGCGATGTCGCGCACCTGGGCCGTCAGCCGGGACGCCATCGTGTTCACGGCCTCGGTGACGTCCCGCCAACTGCCGGACAGGCCCTGCACCTTGGCGCGGCCGCCGAGCCGTCCCTCGGTGCCGACCTCGCGGGCCACCCGGGTCACCTCGCCGGTGAACAGGGAGAGCTGGTCGACCATCTTGTTGACCGCACGGCCCAGCCGCCGCAGGTCGCCGTGCAACTGCCGGTTCCCGTCGTGCAGATCGACGCGCTGGGTGAGATCACCGCCGGCCACCGCGTCCAGCACACGCGTGGCGTTCACCGCGGGCACCACCAGGGCGTCCAGAAGTGCGTTCGTACTGTTGATGTTGGAGGCCCAGCCACCCTGGCCGGGGCTCACCGCGAGCCGCTCGTCGAGTCTGCCGTGCCGTACGACTTCTCTGCGGACCCGGGAGAGTTCCGCCCCGTAGTGCTCCTTGCGGGTGGCGATCTGGTTGAAGACGGCGGCCAGTTCCGCCGGGGTGCCCTCCTGTGTCTCGGGCAGCCGCACCCGGAAGTCGCCGTCCCGCAGCGCGGTCATCGCGGCGAGGAGGGGGCGGAGCTCGGATGCGTGCAACCAACCTTCACCGGGGTGGTCCGAGCCGCGGAGGCCGTCGGCGGGACCTGCTCCGGCGCTGGTGGCAGTGCGTGTTCCCGGGCGGTCGCCGGAGCGGACACCAGGGCGTGAAACGGCACGATCTTCGTTCATCGAGGCCCACTTCGGTGACTCGGTGCTTATGGGCAGGCTCAGTCTGTCACCCTGTGGTTGTCGTGAGCGGCGCATTGCGACAACCGATCAGTCGTAGGCGGCGCGCTGCGACGATCGATCAGGAGCCGCACTGTGACATCCATTCCGACGCAGCGGGACGCCGAATCCCGCGCGACAGCCCCGCGGGCCGGGAGGTACGAGATCCAGTCCTACGCCCGCACGAGCCTGCCCGGTAATCCACTCGCCCCTTCTGCCGCCCGGAAGTTCTTGCGGGCCGCGATCGTGGACTGGTCCGGTACGTCCTTGCTGCCCTCCGACGAGAACTTCGCCGGACGACTTGCCGACGACGCCTGCCTCGTCGTCAACGAACTCGTCACCAACGCGGTGGTGCACGCCGGCACCACCGTCGAACTGCTCTGCCGCATCGAGCCCGCGGGCGCCACCAGCGAGGCGGCCTCGCTCGTCATCGAGGTCTCCGACCACCACCCCTCCCGCGTCGTGCGCAACGAACCGCAGCGCCGCGACCGCAACGGCGCACCGGAGTACGGCAGGGGCCTGCACCTCGTCGCCGGTCTCGCCGAGAGCTGGGGCGTCACCTACCGCACCGGCCTCAAGACCGTCTGGGCCGCCCTCCCGCTGGAGGGCTGGCAGCCCTCGCCGGTGAACGAACCCACCCTCACGCCCGCCGCCCTCGCCTCCCACCGGGCCCTCCAGCGGGGGCTGCGGGCGGCGGAGATCCTCGCCCCGCTGCCCCGGCGGGCGGTCCGCGACGAGGACCCCGACTGGATCAACCGAGGCGCCCTGTCGTTCCTCGCGGAGGCCTCCGACCTGCTCGCCGGACAGTTCGACCAGGACATGGTGGTGGCGCTCGCCGCCCAGCTGCTGGTGCCCCGGCTCGCCGACTGGTGCGCGGTGTGGCTGGACCCGGAGGGCGGCGGCCCGTCGGCGGAACCCCGGCTCGCCCGGGTCTGGCACGCGCGCGAGGCGTGCATGGAGGAACTGCGCACCCTGCTGGAGAAGGAACCGCCCCGGCTGCCGGACTCGGCGCGAGGCGGCCCGGTGCCGCTTCCGTGGCCCGGCACCGGTGAGAGTTTCGGGGGAGCCGGGGCGGTGCTCGCCTGCCGCATGGTGGTCGGCGGCCGCAGGGTCGGCATCCTGATGCTCGGCAGGGCCGGCATAGTGCGCATCCCCGACGAGGTCACCGGGCTCATCGAGGACTTCGTGCGCAGAGTGGCGCTCGCGGTGGGGGCAGCCCGCCGCTACACCCAGCAGGCCACCATCTCGCACGTCCTCCAGCGGGCCCTGCTGCCCAGCCAGGTTGCCGAGATCCCCGGCCTCACCAGCGCGCTGGTCTACGAGCCGCGCGGCGAGGGCGTCGCGGGGGGCGACTTCTACGACATCTTCCACGCGGCCGACGGCCGCTGGTGCTTCGCGCTCGGCGACGTCCAGGGAAACGGTCCGGAGGCGGCGGTGGTCACCGGACTGGTGCGGCCGTGGCTGCGGCTGCTCGCCCGCGAGGGGTACCAGGTGGCAGAGGTACTGGACCGGCTCAACAGACTGCTGCTCGACGACGCCACGGAGTCCGCGGACGCCGCCGCCCGGCTGGTCGCCGCCGCCGGGGGACAGGAACTCCCCGAGGGGCCCCAGGCGCGCTTCCTGTCGATGCTGTACGGCGAACTGGAGCCACTGCCGGAGGCCGACGGCGGCGGGGTGCGGTGCACGGTCTCCAGCGCCGGGCACCCACTGCCCCTGGTGCTGCGGCCTGACGGGGAGGTGCGGGCGGCTGGACGGCCGGGGGTGCTGCTCGGCGTCCTCGACGACGCGACGTACGAGAGCGAGACGTTCGTCCTGGCGCCGGGGGAGACGCTGCTGAGCGTCACCGACGGAGTCACCGAGCGCCGCTGCGGCAGGGTCATGTTCGACGACGGGGAAGGCGTCGCCGCGCAGCTCGCACAGTGTGTGGGGCTCTCCGCACAGGGGGTGGCGGAAAGGATCACCAGGGCGGTGCACTCCTTCGCCGCCGAGCCTCCCGACGACGACCTGGCACTGCTGGTGCTGCGCGCGGAATAGGCCCCCGGGCGGCCGGCGGGACGGGAAGGCACGCGGAGGGCGGACAATGGGGGCATGCCTTCCGTACTGCCTGATGGTGAGCCCATGCCCGAGGACGGGGCGCTGCCTCTCGATGCGCTGCGGAATGCGGGGGAGCGGCCCCTCGGCTTCTATCTGCACGTGCCCTACTGCGCCACCCGCTGCGGCTACTGCGACTTCAACACCTACACGGCGACCGAACTGCGCGGTTCGGGCGGTGCGCTCGCCTCGCGCGACAACTACGCGGCGACGCTGATCGAGGAAGTGCGCCTCGCGCGCAAGGTCCTCGGGGACGACCCGCGCCCGGTGCGCACGGTGTTCGTCGGCGGTGGCACGCCCACCCTGCTGCCTGCCGGCGATCTCGTACGGATGCTGGGGGCGATCCGCGAGGAGTTCGGCCTCGCCGACGACTGCGAGGTCACCACCGAGGCGAACCCGGAGTCGGTGAACCCGGCCTACCTGGCGGAGCTGCGCGAGGGCGGCTTCAACCGGGTCTCCTTCGGCATGCAGAGCGCCAAGCAGCACGTCCTGAAGATCCTGGACCGCACGCACACCCCCGGACGGCCCGAGGCGTGCGTGGCGGAGGCGCGGGCGGCCGGGTTCGACCATGTGAACCTGGACCTGATCTACGGCACCCCGGGGGAGTCCGACGCCGACTGGCAGGCCTCCCTGGACGCGGCGATCGGCGCGGGGCCCGACCACGTGAGCGCGTACGCCCTGATCGTCGAGGAGGGCACCCAGCTCGCCCGGCGCATCCGCCGCGGCGAGGTCCCCATGACCGACGACGACGTGCACGCCGACCGCTACCTGATGACCGAGCAGGCGCTGTCGGCGGCCGGGTTCTCCTGGTACGAGGTGTCCAACTGGGCCACGTCCGAGGCCGGCCGCTGCCTGCACAACGAGCTGTACTGGCGGGGCGCCGACTGGTGGGGTGCAGGCCCCGGCGCGCACAGCCACGTCGGCGGGGTCCGCTGGTGGAACGTCAAGCACCCCGGCGCCTACGCGCAGGCACTGGGCGACGGCAAGTCCCCCGGTGCTGGACGCGAGGTGCTCTCCGAGGAGGACCGCAGGGTCGAGCGCATCCTTCTGGAACTGCGTCTGGTGGAGGGTTGCGAACTGTCCCTGCTGAAGCCCGCCGGGCTCGCCGCCGCACAGAAGGCGGTAAGGGACGGCCTCCTGGAGGACGGTCCTTACATCGAAGGCCGTGCGGTCCTCACGCTGCGCGGCAGGCTGCTGGCCGACGCCGTGGTGCGGGACCTGGTGGACTGAGCGGCCGGACGGCCCTTTCGCCGTAAGGGATCCTCCGCGTTTGCCGTACGGGATGCTCCGTGCGGCGGCGCGTTTCCCGGCCGCGGGCCCTCAGTGGCCCCGGCAGTGCGCGGATCTCCCGGACGAAGGCCGGATAGTCCGTCGCCTGTCGCACCAGGCGCTGGATCGCCGACCGCTCGCCGAGCACCTCGGTGAACTCCTCGAACGCGGCCCAGAAGGTCTTGCGGTCGTTGGGGCTGAAGGCGATCAGCGCGATGACGTTGACGTGCTTGTCGCCCCAGGCCATCGGCTCGCTGTTGACCACCAGGGCGATCGCGGAACGGTTGGCGGCCATGGTCATCGCGTGCGGCACGGCGATGCCGTCGCTGAACGCGGTCGAGGACAGCCGTTCGCGCTCCAGGACGCTCTCCACCTGTGCGGCGTCCATCACCCCGGCGTCGATCAGATGCCCGCCCAGGATGCGGATCATGGCCGTCTCGTCCTCGGCCGTCACGTCCCGGAAGAAGAGCGTCGGTTCGAGGAAGTCCAGCAGGGACCGGTGGTCGGACTGCTGGGCCCGACGGCGAGTGACACGTGTGATCTCGTCCCGTATCCGGTCGAAGTCCCGACGGCCGGGGAGCGGGCGGATCACCGGCGCACCGTCCGGCAGCCCCTCCAGGTCGAGAGTGGAGATCACCAGATCGGGTCCGGTTCCGGCGGCAGCGACGGCTTCGGGCACGTCCTCCAGCCGTGTCACCAGGCGGTCCACGACCAGGTACTGCCCGAATTCCGCGGTCAGCCGCTCCCGCAGCGTCGTCGCCAGCTCGTAGTGCTCCGGGCACACCAACGTGCACGACAGCCGGTCCCGGCGGGCCGCCTGCGCCTCCAGGTGTGCTCCCAGGTGCATGGCCAGACAGGCGATCTCGTGCTCGTTGACCCGGACGCGCACCCGGTCCGGCCAGCGGTTCTGGATCTACCGCGAGACGAAGACGGGCAGCTCGTAGATCAGCGGGTAGGACGTCTTGATGGACTCCGCGAGCGGATTGCGGTTGTACAGGCCCCGGCCCGCCCGATCCAGCAGGTTGCTGACGTGCACGCTCAGGCGCAGCACGAACGCCGGGTCGCTGAAGTCCACCTGGTACTCCCGGTCCAGGGCGTCCACCAGGTGCCCGACCGCCAGCAGAAGACTTTCGTCGTCCTCGCCCGCGGCCCTCTCGTCCGTCGCCCCGGTGAGCGCCAGGGCGCGCGCCGCGTCCGGGGCCAGGGCGCGGGTGTTCAACTGGGCGGCCAGGTAGTCCAGGTCGTACACAGGGGAGTCGACGCCGAAGTGCTGCCGGGGGAGGCGGCCGAACAGCGGGGCGACGTCGGCGGGTGCTTCGGCGGGCGTTTCGGTGCACCGGCCCGGAGTGCTGTCCGCAAGAAGAACAGCTTCGACTGGTACCGGAAGGTCATCGCGGCCAACGGCGAGGGACTCGATGGCTGAGCGGGAGGTACGGGTGGGCGCCCGCAGCGGATTCCACGCCCGGCCCGCGGCGGTGTTCGTACGGGCGGCCGCCGACTCCGGTCACCGGGGCACCCTCGCGGGGGCGGAGCGCACGGCCGACGGCCGCAGTGTCCTGGCCGTGCTGGGCCTGGCGGCCGGGCCCGGCGAGCGGCTGCGGCTCACCGTCACCGGTGACGACGAGGAGCGGACGCTGGAACGACTGGCCAGGCTGATCGAGGCCGACAGCGACTGACCTCCTGGCAGTCGCCGCACCCGGTGTCGTAGCGTCAGGCGCATGCGCAGCTACAGCCCGGACTTCACACCGCCGTGGAAGAAGTCGAAGCCCGTCCCCGAACTCGCCGCCGAGTACGACCTGGTGGTGGAGGAGGTGTCGACGGGCTTCTGCGGTGCGGTGATCCGTACCGAGAAGACGGCGGAGGGGCCGACGGTCACCCTGGAGGACCGCTTCGGCAAGCACCGGGTGTTCCCGATGACTCCCGCTGGGTTCCTGTACGAGGGCGCACCGGTGACGCTGGTGCGCCCCTCCTCGGGTGCCGGGCCGGCGCGCCCCACACGTACCGCTTCCGGATCGGTCGCTGTCGCCCACGCACGCGCGCGCGTGGCGCGAGCGGGGCGCATCTATGTGGAGGGCCAGCACGACGCCGAGCTGGTGGAGCGGGTCTGGGGCGACGACCTGCGCATCGAGGGCGTCGTCGTGGAGTACCTGGAGGGCATCGACGACCTGCCGTCGATCGTCGCCGAGTTCGCACCGGGCCCGGACGCCCGGTTGGGTGTCCTCGTCGACCACCTGGTGCCGGGCTCGAAGGAGTCCCGGATCGCAGCCCAGGTGACCGACGCGAACGTCCTGGTCGTCGGGCACCCGTACATCGACGTGTGGGAGGCCGTGAAGCCGTCCTCCGTCGGCATCCCCGCCTGGCCGCAGGTCCCGCGCGGCCAGGACTGGAAGACGGGCGTGTGCCGGGCCCTGGGCTGGCCGGAGAACACCGGCGCCGCCTGGCAGCACATCCTGGGCCGGGTACGCACGTACAAAGACCTCCAGCCCGAGCTGCTGGGGCGTGTGGAGGAACTGATCGACTTCGTGACGGCCCCGGAGGACCTGTGACCCGGCAAAGGCTCTGACTCAGGAGAGCCTCTGCCGCTAGACCGCCCCGAAGCGGACTGCCAGCGCGTTCCGTTGGGCGCGCACGAACGCCGCGTCCACCGCCGCCCCGTGCCCGGGGACGTACACGGCGTCCTCGCCGCCCAGCGCGAGCAGCCGGTCCAGGGCCTCGGGCCACCGCTTGCCGACCGCGTCGGGGCCCGCCTGCGGCTCCCCGGACTCCTCCACCAGGTCCCCGCAGAAAACGACGTCCGGGCCGCCCTCCGTGCCCGGTACGAGGGCCACCAGGTCGTGGCCGCTGTGCGCGGGACCCAGGTTGGCGAAGAGCACGCTGCGCCCGCCGCCGAGGTCCAGGGTGCGCTCGTCGGACACCAGGTGCTGCGGGGCGCGCAGCAGCTCCGACGCCTCGGTGGCCGCGTCCGCGTCCACGCCCTGGCGCACCGCGTCGGTGGCCAGGGACTCGCGCTGCTCGGTCAGCAGGGTGTCCATGCCCGCCGCCGCGAAGACCTCCACGCCCGCGAACACCCCCGTGCCCAGGACGTGGTCGAAGTGCGGGTGGCTGAGAGCGATGTGTGTCACTCTGCGGCCCAGGAGCGCCTCGGCCTCCCTGCGCACTTCGGCACCCTCGCGCAGGGTCGAGCCCGTGTCGTACAGAAGTGCTCCCTGCCCGCCCGTCACCAGGCCGACGGTGGCGTCCCAGCCCGGCAGCCGCCGTCTGACGACGCCCGGAGCGAGTCGTTCCCACTCTGCTTCTTGTACTCGCATGTCCATACCGTGACGCTAGCGTGAGCAGCCGCCCTTGCTCGGGACGGGCCACGCCGCCGTACACTGGCCCGGGGAATCGCTGGCACTCGCACACGGGGAGTGCCAAGCAGGACACCGGGGCACAAGCTCCACATGTCCGATCTGCACCAGGGAACATCACGGCTTGGAGGTGTGCGCGATGCTCAGTGAACGCAGACTTGAGGTGCTGCGCGCCATCGTCCAGGACTATGTCGGCACGGAGGAGCCCGTCGGCTCCAAGGCCCTCACCGAGCGTCACCAGCTCGGTGTCTCCCCGGCCACCGTGCGCAACGACATGGCGGCCCTGGAGGACGAGGGATTCATCGCCCAGCCGCACACCAGCGCCGGGCGCATTCCCACCGACAAGGGATACCGGTTGTTCGTCGACCGGCTGGCAGGGGTGAAGCCCCTGTCGACGCCGGAGCGGCGCGCCATCCAGAACTTCCTGGACGCCTCCGTGGACCTCGACGACGTCGTCGCCCGCACCGTGCGGCTGCTCGCGCAGCTCACGCGACAGGTGGCCGTCGTGCAGTACCCGTCGCTGACGCGTTCCACGGTGCGCCATGTGGAACTTCTCTCACTGGCGCCCGCCCGGCTGATGCTGGTGCTGATCACCGACACCGGCCGCGTCGAGCAGAGGATGATCGACTGTCCGGCGCCGTTCGGCGAGACCTCGCTCGCGGACCTGCGGGCGCGGCTCAACAGCCGTGTCGTGGGCCGCAGGTTCGCGGACGTACCGCAGTTGGTGCAGGACCTTCCCGAGTCGTTCGAGCCGGAGGACAGGGGAACCGTTTCGACGGTGCTCGCGACCCTCCTGGAGACGCTCGTGGAGGAGACCGAGGAACGGCTGATGATCGGCGGCACCGCCAATCTCACCCGCTTCGGCCACGACTTCCCGCTCACCATCCGCCCCGTACTGGAGGCGCTGGAGGAGCAGGTCGTGCTGCTGAAGCTGCTCGGCGAGGCCACCGAATCCGGCATGACGGTGCGCATCGGGCACGAGAACGCCCACGAAGGACTCAGTTCAACGTCCGTGGTCGCAGTCGGCTACGGTTCGGGCGACGAGGCAGTCGCCAAACTAGGCGTGGTCGGACCGACCCGCATGGACTACCCCGGAACGATGGGAGCGGTACGCGCAGTGGCACGTTACGTCGGACAGATCCTGGCGGAGTCGTAAGTGGCCACGGACTACTACGCCGTACTCGGCGTGCGCCGCGACGCTTCCCAGGACGAAATCAAGAAGGCGTTTCGGCGTCTTGCTCGTGAGCTTCACCCGGACGTCAATCCGGACCCGAAGACCCAGGAGCGCTTCAAGGAGATCAACGCCGCCTACGAGGTGTTGTCGGACCCGCAGAAGAAGCAGGTCTACGACCTCGGCGGCGACCCGCTGTCGGCCTCCGGCGGCGGCGGTGCGGGCGGCTTCGGCCAGGGTGGTTTCGGAAACTTCTCCGACATCATGGACGCCTTCTTCGGTACGGCGTCCCAGCGCGGCCCCAGGTCGCGCACCCGCCGCGGCCAGGACGCCATGATCCGCCTGGAGATCGACCTCAACGAGGCGACCTTCGGCACCACCAAGGAGATCCAGGTCGACACCGCAGTCGTCTGCACCACGTGCAGCGGTGAAGGTGCGGCCCCCGGTACCTCCGCGCAGACCTGTGACATGTGCCGCGGGCGCGGTGAGGTCTCGCAGGTCACCCGGTCCTTCCTCGGCCAGGTCATGACCTCGCGCCCCTGCCCGCAGTGCCAGGGCTTCGGCACGGTCGTGCCGACGCCGTGCCCGGAGTGCGCCGGCGACGGCCGGGTCCGCTCCCGTCGCACCCTGACGGTGAAGATCCCGGCCGGTGTCGACAACGGCACCCGCATCCAGCTCGCGGGCGAGGGCGAGGTCGGCCCCGGCGGCGGCCCCGCCGGCGACCTGTACGTGGAGATCCACGAGCAGCCGCACCCCACCTTCCAGCGGCGCGGCGACGACCTGCACTGCACGGTGACCATCCCGATGACGGCGGGCGCGCTCGGCACCAAGGTGCCGCTGGAGACGCTCGACGGGGTCGAGGAGATCGACATCCGGCCCGGTACGCAGTCGGGCCAGTCGGTGCCGCTGCACGGGCGCGGTGTGACGCACCTGCGCGGCGGCGGGCGGGGCGACCTCATCGTGCACGTCGAGGTGACCACCCCGCAGAAGCTGGACCCGCAGCAGGAGGACCTGCTGCGCCAGCTCGCGAAGCTGCGCGGCGAGGAGCGGCCGCAGGGCCAGTTCCAGCCCGGGCAGCAGGGATTGTTCTCGCGCCTGAAGGACGCCTTCAACGGACGCTGAGTCTGTTCGCATCACAGCGGGACCGGACCACCAGGTCCGGTCCCGTTTTGGTTCGATTCGGCGGGTCGGCCGTGTCGTGAAACGATGCGGGCATGTCTGTTGAGACCCGGGTGGTGCCCGCGCTGGGAGAGCTGTGCCGGCGCGGAATCGTGGCCGCGCCCATGGCCGGCGGTGTGTCCCGCCCCGAGCTGGCCGCCGCCGTGTCCGACGCGGGCGGGCTCGGCTTCCTCGCCGCCGGGTACAAGACCGCCGACGGGATGTACGAGGAGATCAAGCAGCTGCGCGCGCTGACCTCCAAGCCGTTCGGCGTCAACCTGTTCATGCCGCAGCCCGCCGCCGACCCGGCCGCCCTGGACCTGTACCGGCAGCAGCTCGCCAGCGAGAGCGCCTGGTACGAGACGCCGATCCAGGAGCGTGACGACCACGGCACCGACGACGGGTACGAGGCCAAGCTGGCGCTCCTCGTCGACGATCCGGTGCCGGTGGTGTCTTTTGCCTTTGGCTGCCCCTCCCGGGACGAACTCGACGCACTGGCGCACGTGGGGACGTACACGGTCGTCACTGTCACCACCCCGGAGGAGGCGCAGGCCGCCGAGTGGGCGGGCGCCGACGCGGTGTGCGTGCAGGGCATCGAGGCGGGCGGCCACCAGAGCACCCACCGGGACGACCCGCAGACCGACGGCAGCGGCGGCCTCGGGCTGCTGTCGCTGGTGACGCAGGTGCGCGAGACCGTGCAGGTGCCGGTGATCGCCGCCGGAGGGCTGATGCGCGGGGCGCAGATCGCCGCCGTACGGGCTGCCGGGGCGGACGCGGCGCAGCTCGGCACGGCGTTCCTGGCGTGCCCGGAGTCCGGTGCGCACGCCATGCACAAGAACGCCCTGAAGAACCCTTTGTTCGTACGCACCGAACTCACCCGGGCGTTCTCCGGGCGCCCCGCGCGCGGCCTGGTGAACCGTTTCATGCGCGAGCACGGCCCGTACGCGCCGTCCGCGTACCCGGAGGTGCACTACATGACCGCCGGGCTGCGGCAGGCTGCCGCACGGGTGGGGGACGCCCAGGGCATGGCGCTGTGGGCGGGGCAGGGGCACCGGCTGGCCCGGGACATCCCGGCGGGACGGCTGGTGCAGGTGTTGTCGGCCGAGGCGGACTCGGCGTGGACGGAGATGGCTTTGAGGAGGTCGACGTCATGACGGCGCCGGTGTTCGTGGTGGAGAGCGTCCCCGAGGGCGGCAGGTACGTCCTGGAGGGCGTGGAGGGCCGTCATGCGGTGTCCGTGCGGCGGCTGAAGGCCGGGGAGGACGTCGTCCTCGCCGACGGGCGCGGCCGAGGCGCCGAGGCCGTCGTGGTGGCGGCGGAGGGTAAGGACCGGCTCGTCGTGGACGTCACCGGGGTCGTCGTCGAGGAGGAGCCGAGGCCGCGCATCACGGTCGTGCAGGCGCTCCCCAAGGGCGACCGGGGCGAGCTGGCCGTGGAGACGATGACCGAGACCGGCGTCGACGCCGTCGTGCCGTGGCAGGCGGCGCGCTGCATCACCCAGTGGAAGGGCGAGCGGGGCGCCAAGTCGCTCGCCAAGTGGCGGGCCACCGCGCGGGAGGCGGGCAAGCAGTCGCGCAGGCTGCGCTTCCCCGAGGTCGCGGACGCCATGAGCACCAAGCAGGTGGGCGCACTTCTGGCCACCGCCGACTTCGCCGCCGTGCTCCACGAGGACCGTGACGCCGACAGCGGTGCGCTGGCGCTCGCCGAGCTGCCGCAGGAGGGCACCATCGTGCTGGTGGTCGGGCCCGAGGGCGGGGTGTCCCCGGAGGAGCTGGCACTGTTCGCGCAGGCGGGCGCGAAGCCGTACCGGCTGGGCCGCAGTGTGCTGCGGACGAGCACGGCGGGCACGGCGGCCACCGCACTGCTGCTGGGGCGCACCGGACGGTGGTCCTGACACCGGCACCGGTGATCCCGGCGCCGGTACCGGTGCTCGTGAATCCAACGCCGGTACCGGTGCTCGTGCATCCGGCGTCGGTGTTCCGGTTCGGTGGCCTCTGAAAGGCGCAGAAGACCAGGGATGTCACTCGCACACAGGGAGAGCGTCATGGAACTCGCACAAGTGAGGCTGCTGGTATCCGACTTCGGTGCCTGTTACCGCTTCTACGGAGAGGTGCTGGGGCTCAAGCCCCAGTCCGGGTTCGCGGACGGCCCGTACGAGAAGTTCTCCCCGTCGACCGGATCGGCGGGCATCGCGCTCCAGGACCGGGCGATGATGGCCCAGTTGCTGGGCGAGGTGGCCGAGGCGCCCGCCGGGCACCGGTCGTTCGTGGTGCTGCGGGTGGACGACCTCGACCGGTACTGCGAAGAGATCACCGGGCGTGGTGCGGTACTGGTGCACGGGCCCGCGCCGATGACGGAACGCATGCGGGTGGCCCATCTGAAGGACCCCGAGGGGAACCTGGTGGAACTCCAGGAGTGGCTGCTGTTCGGCGGCTGAAAGGCGCCTGTCCCTCGCACCGGGGTGGTGGGAGGCTGCCTGCCATGGGGGCATGGAGGCGCGTACGGCACAGGCGCACCCTCGCGGCGGCAGTCCTGGCCGGTGCGACGGCGGTGGGTGTCGCCGCCTGCGAACCGGGCGGCGGCGGGGGACTGAGCACCTTCGCGGTGGCGCTGACCACCGACCAGACCGGCACCCGGGCGCTGGAGCGCGCCGGCATCGACGTCGCCTGGCTGACGTGCACGTCCACCGTCGGCGACAGCGGACGGGTGAGCGCGAACCCGTCGCAGCGGCCGTCGCTGGTGACAGCGGCGCCGGCGGCACGCAACGTCGCCACCGTCGCCTGCCAGGGCCAGACCAAGGACGGCAAGGAGATCCGCGTCGACGGGAAGGTCACCGAGGAACGCGACGGCCGGTGCGTACGGGGAGACCTGACCGCCACGGTCGGCGAGCGCACCGTGTTCCGGGCGAACGTGCTCGGTGACTGCGACGCGCGGCCCACCACCCGCCCGCCCACCTGGAGCCCGCCCCCGAAGCCCACCGTGCGGCCCACATGGCGGCCCACCAGGACCGTCACCGCCACCGCGCCCCGCCCCACCACATCGCCCGAGCCGCCGTCCCCGCGGCCCACCGTCACGGTGACCGTCACCGTCGGCCCCGACCCGGCGCCGGACCCCGCCCCCGACCCGAGGCCCACGTGCAGCTGCCCTCCGGGCAAGTGAGCACAGGGCCGACGCACGGACGGGTGAGCGGGACGAAGTACCCCCACTGTGTGTGACTGCCCTCATACTATGGGGAGTTGTCCGGAGGCGACCGGGACAGCCGGTGCACGGGGTGCGTGATGCGGGGTGATGCGGGCATGGCGGACACGGTCTGGCACTGGCAACGGGGCGATCTCCCCGAGGAGATGACCAGCTTCGTCGGCCGGGAGCGCGAGATCGACGCCGTGCGCACCCTGTTCCGGACGGCCCGCATGGTGACCCTGCTGGGGCCCGGGGGCGTAGGCAAGACCCGTATCGCGGTACGGGCCGCCGCCTCCCTGGCGGGGCACTTCCGCGGCGGCGTGCGCATGGTGGAGCTGGCGGGCGTCAAGGACGGCGAGCTCGTCCCGTACACCGTGGGAGCGGCCTTCGGGCTGCCGGAGGGCACCGGCCGCAACCCGCTCGACATGGTGGTGGAGTACCTGCGCGGCGAGGAGACGCTGCTGGTCCTCGACACCTGTGAACATCTCGTCGACGCCTGTGCGATGTTCGCCGAGATCCTGCTGCGCAACTGTCCCGGGCTGCGGCTGCTGCTGACCAGCAGGCAGGCGCTGGACGTGCCCGCGGAGCACGCTGTCACCGTGGCGCCGCTGGAGTTTCCCGGCGAGCGCAGTGCAAGGGACGCCGAAACCTGTGACGCGGTACGGCTGTTCCTCGACCGGGCGGTCGCCGCGCGCCCCGGGTTCCAGCTCACGGACGACAACCGCGACCAGGTCGTCGCGCTGTGCCGTCGCCTGGACGGCATTCCGCTCGCCATGGAGCTGGCTGCCGTACGGCTGCGGGCGCTTCCTCTGGAGCAGGTGCTGCGGCGGCTGGAGGACCGTTTCCGCGCGCTCGGCGCAAGCCGCAGCGGCCACCCCCGGCACCAGACGCTCCGCACCGCCATCGACTGGAGCCACGACCTGTGCACGCCCGAGGAACGCACCCTGTGGGCGCGGCTGTCGGTGTTCGCAGGAGGGTTCGACCTCGCCGCCGCCGAGCGGGTGTGCGCGGACGCCGACCTGGACCCGTACGACCTGGTGGACCATCTGATCGGTCTGGTCGACAAGTCGGTGGTGGTGCGCGAGGAGGGCGAGGACGGCGACCGGTACCGGATGCTCGACACGGTCCGCGAATACGGTGCGGAGCGGCTCGCGGAGACCGGCGGTGGTGCGCGCAGGCTGGTGGTGCGTCACCGGGACCACTACCTGCGGCTGGCGCGGGAGGCGGACGCCGAGTGGTTCGGTCCCGACCAGGTGGCCTGGACGCGCCGCCTGGACCGGGAGGTCGACAACTTCCGTACGGCGCTGGAGTTCTGTTTCGAGGAACCGGGGGAGGCTGCTGCGGGGGTCGCCATCGCAGGGGCGCTGGGCGGTCTGTGGATCGGCCGGACCCGGCTGGCCGAAGGGTACCGGTGGTGTGTGCGGGCGCTGGCCACGGGCGCAGGCACGGAGCAGGACCAGGCCCGGACACAGTGGCTGGGTGCCTTCTGCGTCGGCATCACGGGCCGAATGGACCTCGGGGAACCGTTGATGGCGTTGGCGGTGGAGACGGCTCGCAGAGCGGGCGACCCGCGTACCGAGGGGGTGGCCCTGGCCTGTTTGGGCGCGGGCCTGGAACACCTGCAACGGCTGGACGAGGCCGAGGTGGCATCCAGGAGTGCCCTCGTCCTCGCGGAGGCCGCGGAGGGCACTCTGGTCGAGTGCTGGGTCCGGCGCAATCTCGGCTCCCTTTACGGGCGCAGGGGTGAAGTCGGGCACGCCCTGAGTGAGTTGGAGCACGCACTTGCCTTGGCTCCGCCCGGAGAGTGCTGGGTGACGTCCTACACCCTGTCCATCATGGCGCAGACCAACTTCGACGCGGGGGACTGCCGTACGGCAGGGGAATTCGCCCGCAAGGCGGTGCGCACGAGCATGAGGCTGGGCGATCTCTACGGTGCGAGCGCAGCCCTGTTGCAGCTCAGTTGGTGCGCGCATCGTGAGGGTGATCGCATGCTCGGGGTGCTGGTGGACGCAGGCACTCACGGCGCGGTGGGGGAGATCTGTTCCATCTTGATGGGTAATGCCCACCTGGAAGGAATCAGGGACCGGCTCACGCAGGAGGCCAAAGAGGCACTGGGGGAGGTCGAGTTCGACAGGCTGCGCGCCGAAGGGGCGACCCTGGGGCTGCGCCAGGTCGTGGCGCTCGCCCTCGACGAGCCGCCGCACGACTCCCGGTTGCCCGCCCCGCCCACCCTCGACGCCCTCACCCGACGCGAGCGCGAGGTGGCCGCGCTGGTCCACCAGGGGCTGTCCAACCGGGAGATCGCCGAGCGGCTCGTCATCTCCAAACGCACCGCCGACGCCCACGTGGAGCACATTCTCGCGAAGCTCGGCTTCGGTTCCCGGGGAGAGATCGCGGCACTGGTGGGCGCGGAGAACTCCCGCGAACGGACCCGGAGTTCGTAAGGGGCGCGCGAGGCCGTGTCCCGCATACCTACGTAAGCCCGACCTGCGGAATTAGGTGTACGGATCTCCGGCCTCCGGGGGCGCGCGGGCCCAGCGGGCCCGGCCACAGTGGGCCCATGCCCCCCGCATACGGCCTTCCCGTGCCCCGCCTCCCCCACGAGCCGACCCTCGGCGACCTTCTCGACGTGCTCGCCGACATCCGGCTGGTGACCCTCACCGGTCCCGCCGGGGTCGGCAAGACGCACCTCGCCGCCCGCCTCGCCGAAGCCGTCACCGATCTCCCCGTGCACCATGCCGATCTCTCCGACTGCGCGGACAACGCCCTCGTCCCGCAGACCGTCGCCGCGGCCCTCCACGCGGGCACCGCGCCCGGCAGCGGCACCGACCCCATGGAGGCGGTGCTGCGGCTGCTGGCGGGGCGGCGCGGACTGCTCGTGCTGGACACCTGCGAGCACGTCCGGGCGGGCTGCGCCTACCTGGTGGGCAGATTGCACGACACGTGTCCCGGACTCCAGATCCTGGTGACCAGCCGCAGCCCGATCGGCGTGCCCGGGGAGCACCGGGTGCCGCTGCGGCCGTTGTCGCGGGAGCACACGGTGGAACTCCTGCGGGAGAAGGCGGCGGTGCAGGGGGTGGATCTGCCCGTCTTCTGGACGAGGCTGCTGGCCGAGCGTCTGGACGGGGACCCGTTGAGTGTGCTGCTGGCCGCCCGCACACTGGGGCACAACACCACACCGCAGCAGTTGTACGGCAGCCTGTGCGAGCCGGGGGCACGGTTCGGGGTGCTGATACACGGACCCAAGCAGCCGGCCCGGCACCGCACTCTGCTGAGGGCGATCGCCTGGAGCCACGACCTGTGCGGGCGGGCGGAACGTCTGTTGTGGGCACGGCTGTCGGCGTTCACCGGCAACTTCACCGCACAGCAGGTCGAGACGGTGTTCGCGGACGGCGGTGAACTGACCGCACTGATCGAGGCGTCGGTGGTGCTGCCGGAGGAGGACGGCACGTACCGGCTGCCGTTGGCGCACCGGGAGTACGGACAACTGCTGCTGGCGGGACTGGGCAAACCGTAGCGCCGGCGCCGGTGTTGTGGACCCGCCCGGGCGGGAGGGTGCGCCTTCTTCATAGGGTGGCCGCATGTCCGACGAGTCACCTCTGATATCCAGCCTGCGCGCGGCCGTTGCGGCCGCCCCCGGCGACGTACCCCTGCGGCTGCACCTGGCGCAACTGCTGCTGGAGGCGGGGCACAGCGACGCCGCCGTCACGGAGGCCGCCGTCGCCCTGACGCACGCGCCCGGCGACCAGCAGGCACGGGACCTGATGATGCGGGCCATGGGGGGTTCTGCTGCGCCTGTCGCGCCTGTAGCACCTGTCACGCCTGAGACCCCTGTGGCGCAGCCGCCCGTGCAACCGCCGCCGGCGCGCGACGGGTACGACTGGAAGGCCGCCGAGCGGGAGGTCGGCGACGTGGTGCCGCCCCGGTTCGTGGCGTCCGGCCAGGGCGACCAGGCGAGAGGGTTCGAGCGGCCGCTCACCTCCGACGGCAGCGGCGACGCCGGTGACGCGGACGCCTTCGAGATCGAGGCACCGGGCGGGCTGCGGCTCGCCGACGTCGGGGGCATGCAGGAGGTCAAGGACCGTCTGGAAGCGGCGTTCCTGGCACCCATGCGCAACCCGGAACTGCGCAAACTGTTCGGCAAGAGCCTGCGCGGCGGACTGCTGCTGTACGGGCCGCCCGGCTGCGGCAAGACCTTCATCGCCCGCGCCATCGCCGGCGAACTCGGGGCGTCCTTCATGTCGGTGTCGCTCAGCGACGTACTGGACATGTACATCGGGCAGTCGGAGAAGAACGTCCACGAGGTGTTCCGCTCGGCCCGCCGCAAGGCCCCCTGCGTGGTGTTCCTGGACGAGCTGGACGCCCTGGGCGCCAAGCGCAGCCGTTCGCACCACAGCGGGCTGCGCAACGCCGTCAACCAGCTCCTGGTCGAGCTGGACGGCGTCGAGGGCGACAACGAAGGCGTCTTCGTCCTGGCCGCCACCAACGTCCCCTGGGACGTGGACATCGCGCTGCGCCGCCCCGGACGCCTGGACCGCACCCTGCTGGTGCTGCCGCCGGACGAGCCCGCCCGCGAGGCGATCCTGCGCTACCACCTCAAGGACCGGCCCATCGAGTCCATCGACCTCGGCAAGCTCGTCAAGGTCACCGACGGGTTCTCCGGCGCCGACCTCGCGCACCTCTGCGACAGTGCCTCCGAGAGCGCCCTGATGGACTCCGCGCGCACCGGCACCGTACGCATGATCAACACCAAGGACCTGCTGGCGGCGGCGAAGCAGCTGCGGCCGTCCACGGAGGCCTGGTTCTCCTCCGCGCGCAACGTCGCCCTGTTCGCCAACGACGGCGGCATGTACGACGACCTGCTCGCGCACCTCAAGAAGAAGCGCAAGCTGTGACCGGCACGGCTGGCGGCCTGGAGAACGCCGTCGACAAGGCCGACCTCCTCCTGGAGGCGGGCAGGACCGAGCAGGCCCGCGAACTGCTCGCCCGCAGGCTCGCGGAGGATCCGTCCGACGCGAAGGCCTGGACGCGGATGCACCGCTGCCACCTGCGGGCCGAGGAGTACGAGGAGGCGGAGCGGGCGCTCGACCAGGCGCTGGCGCACGCCCCCGACTACGCGTACGCGCACATCCTGCGCTCGTACTTCTTCCACGGCGCCCCCAACTGGCACAAGGCGCTGGCTGCGGGAAAGGAGGCCGTCCGCTGCGCACCGGACGCCTGGGAGGCGCACGTCGCCCTCGCCAAGGCGATGATGCACCCCTTCGACCAGTGGCCCGCGGCACTGGAGGTGGCGTTCGAGGCGGTACGGCTGGCACCGGAGGAACCGGACGCGCACCACGCGGTGTACTTCTACGCCGAACTCCTCAAGCGGCAGGACCTGGTGGAGAGTTCCGCCCGCGCCGCCCTGGCGCTCGACCCGGAGTGCCCCTGGGCGCACAAGGTGCTCGCCGAGGCGACGGCCAAGGACCCCGCCGCGAAACTGCCGCAGGTCGCCGACTCCTATGCGACGGCACTGGGCGTGCTGCCGCAGGACCGGGAGATGCACAAGGCGCTCCAGGGCGCCGTCTACCGCATGCTGCGCGGCACCCGCTGGCTGGCACTGCTGTGCGTGGCGATCGCCGGGGTGACGGGCCGGCTCTTCCCGGGGGACGGCCCCGACGAACTGCCGGTGCCGGTGGGCACCCGGCTGTACGCGCTCGCCGTGATGGGCGCGGTGTGGGGGTTCGGGGCGTGGCGGCGCTACCGCAGGATGCGCACCGGAGTGCGGCTGAGTTTCGGGGAGTTCCTGCGGACGAACTTCTGGGGGAGGCTCGCCGTCGGGCAGGCCGCCTGGTGCACGCTGTGCGCCGTCGTGGTGGTCGCCGTGCCGTGGACGGAGCGGCTGGTGCCGCAGATCCTGTTCTGGCTGGCGCTCGTGCCCACCCTGCTGACGATCTGGTTCGAGCGGGCGGCGATGCGCACGTGACCTACGCAGGCGCAGAGAGGCGTTCATGAGCCTGGAGCGGGCCGAGGGGCTGTACGACCTCGGACGGTACGAACAGGCCGCGGCCGCGCTGGGCACCCACCTGGCGTCCCACCCGGACGACGCCGACGCGTGGACACTTCTCGCCCGCAGCCTGCGCGGGGCGAAGAACACGCAAGGGTGTCTGCACGCGGCCGACCAGGCGCTGCGCCTGGACCCCGGCAACGTCACCGCGCTCGTCGTGCGGGCCGAGCAGCTGGCCGGGATCGGCCACTACCCGGCCGCCGAGTGGTCGGCCCGTGAGGCGGTGCGGCTGGCCCCGCACCGGTGGGGCACGCACGCCACCGTCGCGGAGGTCCTCGCGAACGGCGACGCGTGGCAGGTCACGGAGGCGTACGAGGTGGCCAGGTACACGGTGTCGCTGGCCCCCGAAGAGCCGTACGCGCACTTCCTGGTGGGGCTCACCGCGCAGCGCCTCAAGAGGACGGACGTCGCCGTGGAGGCGTACCGGACGGTCCTGCGGCTGGACCCCGAGCACACGGCCGCCCGGCACAACCTGGCGCTCCTGGACCTGCACCACCGCCGTCGCGGTGGCTGGACGCGGGCCGCCGAGGGGTTCGCGGACGTGTCCGCCCTCGATCCGGAGGACCAGGACGGGCGCTACAACCTGGAGGTGATGGCGTGGAACACCGTGGCCCTCGCCCGGTGGGTGGCGATTCTGGCGTTCGGTGTCGCCGTGATCACCAAGGCCGTCGCCGAGGACAGCGGGCCGGTGGCGCTTGCCGTGGGACTGCCGCTGTTCGCCGCCGTGTGGCTGCTGTGGGGGTGGTGGGTGCGCCGCCTGGTGCCGCAGCGGCTGCGCGGGCCGCTGCTGCGGCTGGCGGTGCGATGCCCTCCGGTGAGGTGGATGGCGGGCGCGGTGGGGTTGCTGGCCGCGGTGGGGACCGCCGTGGTGGTGCTGCCGGGGCTGCCCGCCGCGTTCCTCGGGGCGACGGTGCTGCCGTCGGTCTGGGCGGTGTTCCTCACGTACTGGATCAGCCGCGCCGCGCTCAAGCGGCGCAGGCCGTAGCGGTCGGGGCCCGCCGAAACGCACAGGAGCGCGCGGAGGCGGGCCGATAGCATGCGCCGTGTCCGATCACCCTCTTCGAGGAGGCCTCCATGGCCGGTGAACCGCAGGCGGACTGCCTGTTCTGCAAGATCATTGCGAAGGAGATCCCCGCCACCGTCGTGCGCGAGAGCGAGACCACCCTCGCTTTCCGCGACATCAACCCGCAGGCGCCCACGCACGTCCTGGTGATCCCCAAGGTGCACCACCCGGACGCCGCGTCGCTGGCCGCAGCCGAGCCGCAGATCGCCGCCGACGTGCTGCGCGAGGCCGGAGAGATCGCCTTCGAGGAGGGCGTCGCCGAGAGCGGCTACCGGATCGTCTTCAACACCGGCTCCGGCGCCGGCCAGACCGTCTTCCACGCGCACGCGCACGTCCTGGGCGGGCGCGGCCTCAACTGGCCTCCCGGGTAGGCGTCGTGTCCGCCCGTGAACTGGTCGTCCTCGGCACCGCCAGCCAGGTCCCCACCCGCCGCCGCAACCACAACGGCTACCTCCTGCGCTGGGACGCCGAGGGCCTCCTCTTCGACCCCGGGGAGGGCACCCAGCGGCAGATGCTGCGTGCCGGGGTCGCCGCCCACGACATCGACCGCATCTGCGTCACGCACTTCCACGGCGACCACTCCCTGGGGCTCGCCGGGGTGATCCAGCGCATCAACCTCGACCAGGTGCCGCACCCGGTCACCGCGCACTACCCGGCGAGCGGACAGCACTTCTTCGAGCGGCTGCGGTACTCCACCGCCTACCGCGAGAGCGTCGACATCGCACAGGCGCCGGTGTCGGCGGACGGAATTCTGGCCACCACACCCGGATACACGCTGTCCGCCCACAAGCTGTCGCACCCGGTGGAGAGTTACGGCTACCGCCTGGTGGAACCCGACAGCCGTCGCATGCTGCCCGAGAAGCTCGCCGCGCACGGCATCAAGGGACCGGACGTGGGCCGCCTCCAGCGGGAGGGCTCGCTGAACGGTGTCACCCTGGCCGAGGTGAGCGAGGAACGCCGGGGCCAGCGCTTCGCGTTCGTCATGGACACCCGCCTCTGCGAGGGCGTGCACGTGCTTGCCGAGGGCTGCGACATGCTGGTCATCGAGTCGACGTTCCTCGACGAGGACGTACGGCTCGCCACCGACCACGGCCACCTCACCGCCGGGCAGGCCGCGAAGGCGGCGCAGGAGGCAGGCGTACGACACCTGGTCCTGACGCACTTCTCGCAGCGCTACAGCGACCCGGAGGAATTCGAGCGCCAGGCCCGGGCGGCAGGTTTCGAAGGGGAACTGACCGTGGCCGACGACCTGATGCGGGTGCCGGTGCCCAAGCGGGTGTGAGCACGGCGGACGGCAGCGCGCCGGAACTTCCTCGTCCGGGGGTGCCGCCGTCCTACCGTGCCTTGTCATGACCTCGATCAGACTCTGGCGCCCTGTCGTGTGCGCGCTCGCGGCCGCCGCGTTACTCGTCCCGCAGGCGGCCGCAGCGCAGGACCCCACCCCGGTCGCACCGGCACCAGCACCGGCACTGGCTCCGGGACCGGCCGCAGCGACACCCGACCGTCCCTCCTACGACGTACGCCTGCGCAGTGACGCGGACGGCTCGCACTGGAAGGGCCGGCAGACGGTGTCCTTCCGCAACTCCGCCCGCACTCCACTGCGGTTCGTCGACGTACGGCTGTGGGGCAACGGCCACGCCGACGACGGCTGCGGTTCCCCGGGGAAGCCGTCACCGGTGACGGTGAGCGCGGTGAGGGGCGGCACTCCGCACCCGCTCACCGTCCGCTGTACCGCCCTGCGCATCGACCTGCCCAAGCCGCTGCCGTACAAGGCCCGTACGACGGTCTCCTTCGACGTCTCGATCGCCGTGCCGGACCGCGTGCACCGCTTCGGCCGGGACGGCGCGCACAACTTCCTCGGCAACGCCCTGCCCCTGCTGTCCGTCCAGGACGCGAAGGGGCGCCACCTGGACCCCGACGTCGGCTTCGGCGAGAGCTACTACACCCTGGCCGGGGACTTCCGGGTGGCCCTCGACCACCCGAGCGCCCTCCAGGTCCCCGCGACGGGCACCACCGTCCGGCGTGCGGGCGCCCCCGGCCGCACGGTCAGCACCAGCGCCGCACACGGCGTGCGGGACTTCGCCTGGGCGGCAGGGCCCTTCCGGACCAAGACGGTCACCTCGCCGGGCGGGGTCAGGCTGAACGCGTACTGGACCGCCACCACTCCGGCCGAGGGTGTCGCCTACACCTTGAAGGAAGGGGCTTCGGCCGTCGACGAGTTCGGTGAGCGCTTCGGGCGCTACCCCTACGGCGAGATCGACCTCGTCATGAGTGACGCGCTGCACGGCGGCATGGAGTTCCCCGGCCTCGTCCACCTGGAGACCGGAAAGATCTCCGCGGTCGAGCACGAAATCGCCCACCAGTGGTGGTACGGGATCGTCGGCAACGACCAGTTTGCGGAGCCCTGGCTGGACGAGGGCTTCGCGACGTACGCGACGTGGCTCCGCTGGGGCGGGGACGACGGCTACTGCGAAGGAGGACCCTCGTGGCCGGACGACACGTCCGCGCTCACCCGCTCGATGGGCTACTACGCGGACGGCAGGTCCTCTCAGTTCCAGCGGGTCGTCTACCAGGAGGGGGCCTGCGCCCTGTCCGCCCTCGAAAGCATCCTCGGCAGCCAGGAGATGGCCGCCATGCTGAAGAAGTACGTCCGCGACCACTGGCTGGGCGTCTCCACCACCGCCGGCTTCAAGCGCGCGGCGCAGGCGTCGACCACCAAGGACCTGACGCCCTTCTGGGAGAAGTACCGCATCCACTGACGGAGCCGGGAACCCCGACGCAGTTGTGCGGGGCCGCAATCCCGGCCCCGCACAACAACCCCTACTGCCGTACTCCCGCCCTGCGTCGCTCCCGCACCCGCGGCGTCCGCACCACAGCGGTGCGCGCGAACGGCGAGCGCACCCGCCGCGTGAGCGGACGCAGGGAGATCTCCGCGACCTCCTGCTCCGGTGCACCCACCTGCGGCACCTGCCCGGCGGGCGCACCCGTGGTGCCCGCCAGGACGGCCGCAGGGGCCCCGCCCCTGCGCCGTACCGCACCGGCGACCAGCGGACGTCCGCCGGTGTGCAGCGCCACCAGCGTCATCGGCACCGCCGTCAGCAGCAGTACGCAGCCCAGCCCCAGGCCCATCGCCGGGAAGCCCGCCTGCGCGGACAGGACGCTGCCCACCACCGGGCCGCACGCCACACCCAGCGACGACGCCGAACCGGCGAACACCGCCCACCGGCCGCGCGGGTCCATCGAGGCGGCCAGACCGATCAGGTACGACAGCACCACCGGGTAGACCGCGTTCCACAGGATCTCGCCGGTCGCGAAGGAACCGGCGCCGGTCGCGGACGCACTGAGCGCCACACAGAGTGCGATGAACGCCGTGCCGACACCCACCGGCACCGCACGCCCCAGCCGCGCCCCGAGCGCACCGGCGGCGGTGACACCGAGCAGTCCGGCGCCCAGTGCCGCAGCGAACACCGCGCCGGCGCCCACCTCGGTGAGACCCGCCTGCACGGTGGCGATGCGGTTGCTGACGCCCCACAGGGCGTTCTGGCACATCGACCAGCACAGCATCGCCGCCGCCAGCACCAGGCCCGCCCTGCGGTGCGGCAGCCGGGTCGCCGCCGCTGCCGCCTCAAGAGGTGACGTCGTGGCGGAAACCGCAGCGTCCTCCTGAGCGTCCAGGCGTCCGGTCGCGGGCCACACCAGTACGGCGATCAGTGCGAGTGCCGCGAACGGCGGCCGGTGCCCGCCGTCCAGGTGCGGCACCGTCAGGTACAGCACACCGGCCGTCGCCGACACGCTCAACAGACCGAGCACGGAGGCCCGGTGCGGGTCGCGGCGGGCGGCGATGCCCGCGGCGGCCACCGCGGTCGCCGTACCCGAACCGAAGCCGCCGAGTGCCGCACCCGCCACCACCGGCACCAGGGAGGACGCCAGGGTCGCGCACCCGTACCCCAGCAGCATCAGCAGCAGTCCCGCACGGGCCGCCCTGCGTGCGCCGATCCGCTCCACCCGGGAGGCGAGCGAGAAACCCGCGGACGCCGAGCACAGCAGCAGTGTGCTGCCCACGAGACCGGCACCGGCAGGGGTGAGCCCGAGCCCGGAGCCCAGCCGCCCCACCACCGTCGGCAGCAGGTACGCGGCGAGGTAGCCGGCGGTGAACACGGCGACCAGTGGCCACAAAGAGGTGCGAGGGCGCGACGAAACAGCGCGAGTGCGCGAGAACACGGGCATTCCTGAAGGGACGTGCGTGATGACGGGACGTCATGACAGCCGAGGGGCAAAGGGGGTTGGGCGACCGTCGAGGGACAGGAACGCGGCCCAATTCTTATCAAGCGCGCAGACCGCAAGAAAAGGGAAACCGGGTAGTGACCTGCGACACATTGTGTTTGCGGTGGGAGTGGTCGGGTAGAAGGTGCGATCCCTCTGCCGCTCGACGGCATTGCGACGTGCACGTGACGCCCCGCGCGCAGAGCCCCGCGCGGCCCTGCCGGTCGTGCACACTGGCCGCAAAACCGCAGTCCACGCACGTACGACGACGGGGAGCGCACAGTGAGCACGCACATCCACCAAGGCGACCAGGACCCCGCCCGGCGGGTCGACCCGCTCGACGGCCTGCGGGGCCCCGACGGCCCCGAGTGCGACGTGTTCCTCACCGGCACGGTGTTCCTGGACATCATCTTCACCGGCCTCGACAGCGCCCCCGTGCGCGGCACCGAGTCCTGGGCGCGCGGCATGGGCTCCAGCCCCGGCGGAGTCGCCAACATGGCCACCGCACTCGCCCGCCTCGGCCTGCGCACCTCCCTGGCGGCGGCTTTCGGCGACGACCACTACGGCGAGTACTGCTGGGACGCGCTCGCCGACGGCGAGGGCATCGACCTCGGCATGTCGCGCACCGTCCCCGGCTGGCACTCCCCGGTCACCGTCTCCATGGCGTACGAGGGCGAACGCACGATGGTGTCGCACGGGCACGAGGCACCCCCGCCCGGCGGCTCCGCGCCCTTCCCGTCCTGCCCGCCCCGCGCGCGTGCCGCCATCGCCTCCCTGACACCGGGCCGGCGCGAGGAATGGACCGCTTCCGCCGCCAGGCGTGGTGCGAAGATCTTCGCCGACGTCGGCTGGGACGACACCGGCCGCTGGGACCTGTCCGCCCTCGCCGACCTGGAGCACTGCGAGGTCTTCCTCCCCAACGCCGAGGAGGCCATGCGCTACACCCGCACCGACTGCCCGCGCCGGGCCGCCCACAAGCTGGCCGAGAAGGTGCCCCTGGCGGTCGTCACGCTGGGTCCCGAAGGTGCGTACGCGGTGGACGGCTCGACCGGCGAGAGCGCGGAGGTGCCCGCCATCGCCGTCGAGGCACTGGACCCCACAGGGGCCGGCGACGTGTTCGTCGCCGGGTTCGTCACCGGCACCCTCGCGGACTGGCCGCTCGCCGACCGGCTCGCCTTCGCCGGGCTGACCGCCGCACTCTCCGTGCAGGAGTTCGGCGGGTCGCTGTCCGCGCCCGGCTGGTCGGAGATCGGCGCGTGGTGGCGGCAGGTGTGCGGGTACGAGGCACAGGACCAGGAAGCGCTGCGCCGGTACGCCTTCCTGGAGCACCTCCTGCCGGAGCGGGCCAGGCCCTGGCCGCTGCGCAGGGCGGTGCCGACGATCGGGTTCCGGGCCTGAGCGGGATCCTTTCCCGCACACTCGTACGACCCTGTTGGCAAAACTCCCTGGGTGTTGTCAGCGGTGAGTCGTACGCTTGGGAATCCAGAGGTTGTCGAGCAGCGAGAACCCTGCAACGGGAGGTATGTGCAGGCCACAGTGCCGGCCCATGACTCAGACACCCACACGCAAGCCGCAGGCCCGTGCCGAGTTCAAGATCCCCGCCACGCACCCCATGGTGATGGTGCTCGGATCAGGCGACTCCTTGCTGCGCGTGATCGAAGAGGCCTTCCCGGCGGCCGACATCCACGTCCGGGGCAATGAGATCAGCGCTACGGGGGAGACGGCGGAAGTCGCCCTGATCCAGCGACTGTTCGACCAGATGATGCTGGTGCTGCGCACCGGAGCGCCGATGACGGAGGACGCAGTGGAACGCTCGATCGCCATGCTCAGGGCGAACGGCAACGGAAACGGGACCGGCGGGGGCGGCGCCGACGGCGAGGCGGTCACCGAGACGCCCGCCGAGGTGCTCACCCAGAACATCCTCTCCAGCCGCGGCCGCACCATCCGCCCCAAGACGCTCAACCAGAAGCGGTACGTCGACGCCATCGACAAGAACACCGTCGTCTTCGGCATCGGCCCCGCCGGTACGGGCAAGACCTACCTCGCCATGGCGAAGGCGGTCCAGGCGCTCCAGTCCAAGCAGGTCGACCGGATCATCCTGACCCGCCCCGCCGTCGAGGCCGGAGAGCGCCTGGGCTTCCTGCCCGGCACCCTCTTCGACAAGATCGACCCGTATCTGCGCCCGCTCTACGACGCGCTGCACGACATGATGGACCCCGAGACGATCCCGCGCCTGATGGCCGCCGGGACCATCGAGGTCGCCCCGCTGGCGTACATGCGCGGCCGGACGCTGAACAGCGCCTTCGTCGTCCTCGACGAGGCGCAGAACACCAGCACCGAGCAGATGAAGATGTTCCTCACCCGCCTCGGCTTCGATTCGAAGATCGTCATCACCGGTGACGTCACCCAGGTCGACCTGCCGAACGGCACGAAGAGCGGTCTGCGCCAGGTCCAGGACATCCTCGGGGACGTTCCGGACATCCACTTCTCGCGGCTCACGTCCGAGGATGTCGTACGGCACAAGCTCGTCGGCCGTATCGTCGACGCGTACGAGAAGTACGACAGCGCCGCCGAGGCCGACAAGGGACGCGGCGGCCAGACCGGGAAGTAGCAGCCAAGCACCATGTCGATCGACGTCAACAACGAGTCCGGAACCGAGGTCGACGAGCAGGCGATCCTCGACATCGCCCGCTACGCCCTCACACGGATGCGCATCCACCCGCTCTCCGAGCTCTCGGTGATCGTCGTGGACGCCGACGCCATGGAGCAGCTGCACATCCAGTGGATGGACCTGCCGGGGCCGACCGATGTCATGTCCTTCCCGATGGACGAACTGCGTCCGCCGACGAAGGACGACGAGGAGCCCCCGCAGGGGCTCCTCGGTGACATCGTGCTGTGCCCGGAGGTCGCCGAGCAGCAGGGCAAGGACGCGGAGACCGAGCACTCCATGGACGAGGAGCTCCAGCTGCTCACCGTGCACGGCGTGCTGCACCTGCTGGGGTACGACCACGAAGAGCCGGACGAGAAGGCCGAGATGTTCGGCCTCCAGGCGGCCATCGTCGACGGCTGGCGGGCGGAGAAGGGCCTCACCGGTCCCTCCCCGGCGCCGACCGTCTCATGAGCCCGCAGCTGATCGTCGGCGCCGTCGCCCTGGTCGTCGTGGCCTGGCTGGCGGCCTGCGCCGAGGCCGGACTTGCACGGGTGACGAGTTTCCGTGCGGACGAGGCGGTACGGGCGGGAAAGCGCGGCAGCGCGAAACTGGCGCAGGTGGCGGCCGATCCGACGCGCTATCTGAATGTGGCGCTGTTGGTGCGCGTCGCCTGTGAGATGGCGGCGGGCGTTCTTGTCACTTATGGCTTTCTCGAAGTTTTCGAGAAGACCTGGCAGGCGTTGTTGGTCGCGATTGCCGTGATGGTTCTTGTTTCGTACGTCGCGGTGGGGGTTTCGCCGCGCACCATCGGACGGCAGCACCCGTTGAACACGGCGACTGCTTCGGCGTATGTGCTGCTGCCGTTGGCGCGCATCATGGGGCCGATTCCACAGTTGCTCATTTTGATCGGCAACGCGCTGACGCCGGGCAAGGGTTTCCGCAAGGGGCCCTTCGCCAGTGAGGCGGAACTGCGGGCGATGGTCGACCTCGCCGAGCAGGAATCACTCATCGAGGACGACGAGCGGCGCATGGTCCACTCGGTCTTCGAACTGGGCGACACCCTGGTGCGCGAAGTGATGGTGCCGCGGACGGACCTGGTGTCGATCGAACGGTTCAAGACGGTGCGGCAGGCATTGACGCTGGCGCTGCGGTCCGGGTTCTCGCGCATCCCTGTGACAGGGGAGAACGAGGACGATGTCGTGGGCGTTGTGTACCTGAAGGACCTGGTGCGCAAGACGCACATCAATCGCGATGCCGAGTCCGATCTCGTGTCGACGACGATGCGGCCCGCTGTTTTCGTGCCGGACACGAAGAACGCCGGTGATCTGTTGCGGGAGATGCAGCAGGAGCGCAATCACGTGGCCGTGGTGATCGACGAGTACGGCGGTACGGCCGGGATCGTCACCATCGAGGACATCCTGGAGGAGATCGTCGGGGAGATCACCGACGAGTACGACCGCGAGGTCGCGCAGGTCGAGGAGCTCGGGGACGGGCGATTCCGGGTGACGGCGCGGCTCGACATCGACGATCTCGGGGAGCTTTATGGGCTCGACGAGTTCGACGACGAGGATGTCGAGACGGTGGGCGGACTGTTGGCGAAGGCGCTGGGGCGGGTTCCCATTGCCGGGGCTTCGGCGACGGTGGATCTGCCGGACGGGCGGCGGGTGAGGCTCACGGCGGAGTCGCCGGCGGGGCGGCGGAACAAGATTGTGACGGTGTTGGCCGAGCCGGTGCCGTCTGAGGACGGCGAGGGGTGAGGGTTTTCGTGCGGGGTGGTGGGTGGTTGCTGCTCCTACCGGGGGCGCTGCCCCCGGGCCCCCGGTTTTCGCCCCGGTCCCGCCCCTTTCCCTAAAGCGCTCGCCGCGCGGCTTGTTGTTTGGTTGCTCGCGCAGTTCCCCGCGCCCCTGGAAGGGGCGCGGCATACTGGGGGGTATGACGCCGGCTCAGCTTCGTACGATTTGCCTTGGGTTCAATGAGGCCGTGGAGGAGTTTCCGTTTACGCCTGAGACGTCGGTCTTCAAGGTGTTGGGGAAGGTTTTTGCGCTGAGCGCCCTGGATGCGGTGCCGTTGAGCGTGAATCTGAAGTGTGAGCCCGAGAACGCGATCCGGTTGCGGGCCGCGTACCCGGCGGTCGTTCCCGGGTGGCACATGAACAAGCGGCACTGGAACACCGTCACCCTGGACGGCTCCGTCCCCGATCGGCTTGTGCGCGAGATGGTCGAGGATTCGTACGACCTTGTGGTGGCCGGAATGCCCCGGGCGACCCGGCTCAGGCTGGACCGGGCGTAGTCGCGGTGCGGCTCGGGCTGATGCCCAGGGTGCGTTTGTAGGCCGTGCTGAAGGCGAAGGCGTTGGTGTAGCCCACCTGGCGGGCCACTGACGCGACTGTCGCGCCCGGTTCCCGGAGCAGGTCCGTGGCGAGCGTCATCCGCCAGTGGGTGAGGTACGAGAGCGGGGGCTCGCCCACCAGCGCCGTGAAGCGGCGTGCCAGGCCCGCCCGGGACACGCCTGCCCGCGCCGCCAGCGACGCCACCGTCCACGGGTGCGCCGGGTCGCCGTGCATGGCCTTCAGCGCCGCGCCCGCGACGGGGTCGCCCAGAGCGGCGTACCAGGCCGGTGGCCGGGCCTGGGGCCGGGCGAACCAGGCGCGCAGGGTGCGCACCAGCAGGAGGTCGAGCAGGCGGTCCAGGACCGTCTGCTGGCCGGGGAGTTCCCGGTCCAGTTCCTCGGTGAGCAGGGTCAGGAGGGTGGCCGATGAGTCGCCCGCGGGCACCGTCAGCAGGGGCGGGAGCGCGTCCAGGAGGCGCCGGCCGACACTGCCCGCCACCCGGTGCGCGCCCGTGACCAGGGCGACCGGGGCGTCGGGGTCGGGACCGTAGGTGCGGGGGCCGAGGCGTGGAGTGGCCGATTCGGGGAGTTCGCTGCCGTCGTGGGTGAGGGTGCAGTGCAGGGCGTCGTGGACGCGGACCCGGGGCGGGGTGTCGGGGGCGTCGGCGATGTGGTGGGGGCCCGGTCCCCGTACGACAGCGGTGTCGCCCGGTGCCAGCAGGACGGGTTCCTCGCCGGGGACGACCACCCAGGCGCGGCCCCGGAGCACCGCGTAGAGGGTGAGCGGTGCGGCACTGTCGTGGGCCACCGACCACGGCGGTGCGGTGACGCTCCGCCGGAGGATCGCGCCGTCGGTGTGGACGGTGCGGAGCAGGTCGGTAAGGGCGTCCATGGGGTCAACGTAGACGTCGTGGGATGAGACGGTCACGAAGGTTGTTGAGGGTTTGGGCCATGGATCGTCCAGGGGGTGGGGCGTTGACTGGCGTCCATGAGTGATGCGTGGGGTTCTTCGGTTCTGGTGACCGGTGCTACGGGGAAGACGGGCTCCCTTGTCGCCGCCGGTCTGCGTGCGCGAGGGGTGTCGGTGCGGACGGCCTCACGGGTGGGCAGCGCGGTGCGTTTCGACTGGGAGGATCCCGGGAGTTGGGATGCGGCTGTGGTCGGGGTACGGGCGGCGTATCTGGTCACGCCGATGGATCCCCGGTTTCCGGCGGCGGCGGTCGCCGGGTTCGTGGAGCGGGCGGTGGCGGCCGGTGTGCGGCAGTTGGTGCTGCTGTCGGGGCTCAGTGCCGGGTACGGGAGTGTGCCGATGCTGTCGCGGGAGGAGCCGGTGCGGGCGTCCGGGGTCGCGTGGACGGTGTTGCGGCCGGGGGCTTTCCAGCAGAACTTCGGTGGTCCGCCGTACGTGGAGGCTTTCCGGGGCGGGGAGTTGAGGCTGCCGGTGGGGGCGGGGCCCGGTCCGTATTCGGCGTATGTGGATGTGGTGGATGTGGCGGGCGTTGCTGTGGAGGTGCTTGCGGCGGGTGGGGGGCATGCGGGGCGGGTTTATGAGCTGTCCGGGCCGCGGGCGTGGTCGTTCGCGGAGGTGGTGGAGCTGGTCGGGGAGAAGCTGGGGCGGCCGGTGCGGTTCGTGGCGGAGCCGGTGGAGGAGTGGCGGGAGCGGGTGCGGGGCGGTGGGGCTGCGGAGGAGGCGGTGGCGTGGTCGCTGGAGACTTTTGAGGCGTTGGGGAGGGGGGAGTATGCGGGGGTGCACCGGGGGGTGCGGGAGGTTCTGGGGCGGGAGCCTTGGGGGTTGGAGCGGTATGTGGGGGAGGGGGTGCGGGCGGGAGTGTGGGGGTGAGTGTCCGCTCGGGTTGGTGGGGGGTTGCGGTTCAGGCCGGGGGCGCTGCCCCCGGACCCCCGTTTTCGCCCCGGTCCCGCCCCTTCCCCTAGAGCGCTTGCCGCGCGGCTTGGTTTTTGTTTGCTCGCGCAGTTCCTCGCGCCCCTATGGGCGCTTGCGGAGGCCGGTGGCTACCAGGAGGGCGGTGGCGATGACCAGGGCGGCGGAGAGGGCCAGGACCAGGCGGATGCCGGTGAAGAGGGTGGACTGGGTGGTGGCGAGGACGCCCAGGAGGGGGATGCCGATCGTCATCGAGACCTGTTGGGTCGTGGTGACCAGGCCCGTGGCCAGGCCCTGTTCGGAGTCGGGGACGCCGGAGGTCACGGTCAGTCCGTACGACACGATCGCGCCCAGGTGGGCCATGCTCGCGAGCGAGATGAAGACCGTGACGAGCAGGGCGCCGGAGGTCGTGCCGATGGTGAGGAGGCCGGCCATCAGGAGGCCCTGGGCGAGCAGCGAGAGGACCAGGGTGCGGCGGGCGCCGAAGCGGCCCACGACCCTCGGGGTGAGGGTGCCCGCGACGACCGAGAGGATGCCCTGGACGCCGAAGATCAGGCCGGTCTGGGAAGCGGAGAGGTGCAGGATTTCCTGGAGGTAGAGGGTCAGGACGAAGACGGCGGTGGTCATCGTCGCGAAGGTGATGAGGCCGCCGATGTTGCCCCAGGCGACCGACGGGCGGCGCAGCATGGGGAGGGAGACCAGGGGTTCACGGGTGCGCGATTCGATCACGACGAACGCGGTGAGGAGGGCCAGGCCCGCGATCAGGGTGACGATCACGTCGGTGTCGCCGAAGCCGCGCTGGGCGGCCGTGGAGAGCGCGTAGATCAGCGCGAGCAGACCACCGGTGACGGTGATCGCGCCGGGTACGTCCAGGCGCGGGCGCTCCGGGTTGCGGGACTCGGTGAGGATGCCGGGGGCGAGGGGGAGCACGATCAGGGTGAAGAGGGCCAGCAGGCCCATCGTGGAGCGCCAGCCGAGGGTGTCGGTGAGGACGCCGCCCAGCACCATGCCGACGGTGAAGCCGAGCGAGAGCAGGGTGCCGCTGATGCCGAGGGCACGGTCGCGCTGCGGGCCCTCGGGGAAGGTGGTGGTGAGCAGCGACATGCCGGTGGGGACGATGGCGGCGGCGCCGACGCCCTGGAGTGCGCGCCCGGCCAGGAAGGACGCCGGGTCCCAGGCGAAGGTGGCCAGCAGGGACGCCGTACCGAAGAGCGCCAGGCCGGTGAGGAAGAGCTTGCGGCGGCCGTACAGGTCGCCGGTGCGGCCGAAGAGCAGCAGGAAGCCGCCGGAGGGGAGCGCGAAGGCCGTCACCGCCCACTGGAGGGCGGACTGGCTCATGCCGAGGTCGGCGCCGAGCGCGGGCAGCGCCACGTTCAGTACGGAGAAGTCCAGCGCCACCATGAACTGCGCGGCGCACAGCACGAACAGGACGAGTGCGGCCCGGCCCGTCGGCCGGGCGGGGGCGGCGGGCTGCGCCTGGGGAGGTGAGGGAGCGGTGGAGGTGTCGAGTGCCATGCGCCACAGCCTCCGGCTCCCGGAATGTCCGTGGGGAGCGGGAACTTATCCTGTTGGCGCCACCACCAGGCAGCCGGAATCGGGGGAACGCACAGGATGACGACGGCAGCACAGGGCAATGCGGGCATGAGCATGAAGGAGCACCGGCTCAACGAACTCCGGGAGTTCCTGCGCAACCGCCGGGCCCGGATCACCCCCGCACAGGCGGGACTTCCCGACGGTGGTGCGCGTCGCCGCACACCGGGGCTGCGCCGGGAAGAGGTCGCGGTGCTCGCCGGCGTCGGTGTCAGTTGGTACCAGTGGCTGGAGCAGGGACGTGACATCACCGTTTCTCCACAGGTGCTGGATTCGGTGGGACGGGTGCTGCGGCTGAGCAGCTCCGAGCGCCGTCATCTGTACGTCCTCGCAGGGCTCAACCCGCCCGCGCCGGAGGTCGATCCGGGCGCCGAGGACATGTGCGGCGGGTTGCGCCGGCTCATCGACGCGTGGATGCCGTACCCGGCCCACATCATGGACGTGTACTGGAACGCCGTGCAGTACAACGATGCTGCCGCCGCAGTGCTCGGCATGCGTCCCGATGTCGTGCAGAACTGTCTGCTCTCGTTCTTCTCCGATCCGGTGTACCGGTCCCGGGCCAAGGACTGGGAGGGCACCGCGAGCCGGGTGGTCGCGCAGTTCCGCTCGGCGTGCTCGGAGTGCCCGGACGACGAGGGGTTCCGGGCGGTCGTTGCGGAAGCGAAGGAAATCAGCCCCGAGTTCGCGGAGTTGTGGGCGCGCAGGGACATCGCGCCGGGTGGGCTGACGTTCAAGGACCTGCTGCATCCGCTGGTGGGTGAGCTGAATCTGGAGAGCACGCAGTTGCGGGTGCCCGCCCGTCCGGATCTGACGATCGTGCTGCACACGCCCCGGCCGAACACGGGCACGGCTGAGAAGCTGGAGTGGCTGGCGTCGCCGGAGGGGCGGCGTGGGGCGATGGGGTCGGTGGCGGGCTGAGCCTCTCGGGGCGGAGGCGTCCAGGGGTGGATTTGGTTTTCCCTTTACTCGCCGTTTAAGTTTGCGGGAGTAATCGAACACCCTTCTGGAGTCCCCGTGCGCATCCGTCCGCTCCGTCTCGCCGCCGCCGGCCTGGCCGCCTCGTCCCTGCTGCTGCTCACCGCGTGCAACGACGACGGCGGGGCCGAGGGCAAGAAGGGAAGCGCCGCCACCCCGGAGCCGCCCCGGCCCATGTCGGCGCAGCAGGCCAAGAGCGTCCTGGTGGGCGAGCAGGACCTCTCCGACGGCTGGAAGCTCCAGAAGGACGTCGTGGTGGACGTGAACGACCCGTCGCAGAACGTCCTCGACAAGGCCGAGCCCGCGAAGTGCCAGATCCTGGCCGACGTCCTGAACACCGGCCGGCTGCTCACCGACTTCAAGATCACCAAGCAGGTGGTCTTCTCCGACCGCTCCGACGGCAGCAGCATCGCCCAGGACGTCAGCGGCTACCAGCGTCCCGCCGAGGCCGAGCGAGGCATGAAGTCGCTCGCCGCCGCGGTCAAGGGCTGCGCCTCCTTCAGCGCGACGTACGAGGAGCGGAAGGTCAAGGTCACCGTCGCCGGCTTCGACGTGCCCGCGCTCGGCGAGGAGAAGGTCTCCTACCGGCTGAAGATCGACGACGCCACCAAGGACCAGGTCCTCGACTACGACGTCGTCTCCGTCCGCTCCGGTGCGAACATCTCCACCCTCTACAACAACTGGGGCGAGGACGGCGAGCGCGGCGAGAAGGCGTTCGACCGCGCCGTCCACAAGGCCGCCGCCACGCTCGACAAGGTCGCCGCCGAAGCGAAGAAGTAGAGCCGAGCGGCAAGAGGGACGCGCCCCTGCCGTACGGCCCCGGGACACGCGCCCCGGTCGCCCCTCGCACAGGAGCGGCCGGGGCGTTTCCTATGCTCGGGGCCATGACCACCCCCGCGCAGGACGCGCCCCTCGACCCCGAGGACCAGAAGCTCATCACCCTCGCCCGCTCCACCCGCGCCCGCAACGGCGTCCCCGAGGGTGCGGCCGTGCGCGACGAGACCGGGCGCACCTATGTCGCCGGCACCGTCGCCCTGGACTCCCTGAACCTCAGCGCCCTGCGCACCGCCGTCGCCATGGCCGTCGCCAGCGGTGCGTCGTCGCTGGAGGCCGCCGCCGTGGTGACGGCCGCCGACACCGCCGCCGACGCGGACCTCTCCGCAGTGCGCGATCTCGGCGGAAACGGCACACCGGTGCTGGTGGCAGGACCGGACGCAGTGGTGAAGGCGCGCCTCAGCGCCTAGCCGCCCAGGCGCCTGTGACACAGGACACGGAGAGGGCGGGCGGTGGGTCGGGCGACCCCCGGCCGCCTTCTCGGGTACGGGGCCCACGCACCCGTATGGCGCGCGCGCCGGGACCTTCGGCCCGGGTCGTACGGCCCGGCGCGGGGGTGCGGACGCGGGGGGCCGGACGGCCCCCGTACCCCTCCCGAAGGACCGTGGAAACGGGCCACCGGCGCTGGGAGTGTGGAGGCACGCCGCAAGGGGCCACGCAAGGGCTCCGGTGGGAGGTTCCGCAAGTACCTCTCCGACGCGGCGGTCCACGTCCCCCAGTGATAGGTCACTACGTGTTCTCCTCCCTGATCCGCACCACCGTCGCCCGCCGCATCACCGGTTCCGTCGTCGCCGCCGGAGCGGCCGCGACGATGATCCTCACCGGCTCGGGCAGCGCGTCCGCCGCCTCCGGTGCGAACTGGGCGGCCGTCGCGGCGTGCGAGTCGGGCGGCAACTGGGCCACCAACACCGGCAACGGTTACTTTGGCGGCCTCCAGTTCACCCAGCAGACCTGGGCGGCCTACGGCGGCACCGCGTACGCGTCGAGCGCCCACCAGGCGACCCAGGCGCAGCAGATCGCCGTCGCCGAGAAGGTCCTCGCGGGCCAGGGTGCGGGCGCCTGGGGTTCCTGCGGTGCCAAGGGCGGGCTGGCGTAAGCGCCGACCGCCGCACGAGGTGTTTCCCGAAGGGCCGACCACTGGTCGGCCCTTCGGCGTGCATCGGGGAGAATGGGGCCCATGAGCGCTCGTACCCCTGAAACCCCCGCAGCCGACCCCGCCCCCCACCGGGCCGGCTTCGCCTGCTTCGTGGGCCGCCCCAACGCGGGCAAGTCCACCCTCACGAACGCTCTGGTCGGCAAGAAGGTGGCCATCACCTCCAGCCGCCCGCAGACCACCCGGCACACCGTGCGCGGCATCGTGCACCGGCCGGACGCGCAGCTGATCCTGGTGGACACCCCCGGGCTGCACAAGCCGCGCACGCTGCTCGGCGAGCGGCTCAATGATGTGGTGCGTACGACCTGGGCCGAGGTCGACGTCATCGGTTTCTGTGTTCCCGCCGACCAGAAGCTCGGGCCCGGTGACAAGTTCATCGCCAAGGAGCTCGCCGGGATCAAGAAGACTCCGAAGATCGCGATCGTGACGAAGACCGACCTGGTCGACTCCAAGCAGCTCGCCGAGCAGCTCATCGCCATCGACCAGCTGGGGCAGGAGCTCGGGATCACCTGGGCGCAGATCGTGCCCGTGTCGGCGGTCGGGGAGTCGCAGGTGTCGCTGCTGGCGGACCTGATCGCGCCGATGCTCCCCGAGAGCCCGCCGCTGTATCCCGAGGGGGATCTGACGGACGAGCCGGAGATGGTGATGGTCGCGGAGCTGATCCGTGAGGCGGCGCTAGAGGGGGTGCGGGACGAGCTGCCGCACTCCATCGCGGTCGTGGTCGAGGAGATGATTCCGCGGGAGGACCGGCCGAAGGACCGGCCGCTGCTGGACATCCACGCGAACGTCTACATCGAGCGGCCGAGCCAGAAGGGGATCATCATCGGGCCCAAGGGGCAGCGGCTGAAGGATGTCGGGATGAAGTCCCGGAAGCAGATCGAGGCTCTGCTGGGGACGCCGGTGTATCTCGACCTGCACGTGAAGGTCGCCAAGGACTGGCAGAGGGATCCCAAGCAGCTGCGGAAGCTGGGGTTCTAGGCGGGGTACGGGGGTGCGGGCAGGGGGCGGCCCCGCCCCCCGAGGGGGCTACGGGACGCCCCGGATGCGGTGGACCAGGACGGCGCCCAGGAGGCCTATCGCCGCTGCCACCCCGTACAGGACCCGGTAGCCGCCCAGGTGGACCACGATGGGGGCGGACAGGGCCGGGGCGGCGACCTGGGGCAGGGAATTGGCGATGTTGATGAGGCCGAGGTCCTTGCCGCGGGCGGCGGCCGAGGGGAGGACGTCCGTCATCAGGGCGAAGTCCACCGAGGTGAAGACTCCGAAGCCGATGCCCAGGAGCGCCGCCGCGACCAGGGCTCCCGGCCAGGTCTGCCAGACGGCGAGCAGGCCCGACGCCCCCGCCATCAGCACCCCCGCCCACAGCACGAAGGGCTTCCTGCGGCCCACCCGGTCCGACCACACCCCGCTCACCACGACCGTGGCCAGGAGGGTGACACCGTTGACGGCGGTCAGGATCAGGACGCCGGTCTCGGGGTCGTCGTACTGCACCCGGTCCCGGAGGTAGTACAGGAGGTAGAGCAGGACGATCGAGTTCCCCAGGTTGATGAGGAAACGGGTCAGCCACGCCCAGCCCAGGTCCGGGTACCGGCGGGGGCTCAGCCAGAAGCCCGCCACGAATCCCTGCCAGTGGAAGGGTTCGCGTTCCGCCGGCGAGAGGGCTGGGTCCTTGTGGCGTACGACAAAGGGCAGCACCCCGACCGCGCAGAACACCGCGCACGCCACGTACCCCGCCAGCAGCCCGCCCAGCGACGCCAGGCCCGTCCCCGCGACCACGCCCAGCATCTGTGCCGCGCCCAGCCACCCGCCGACCCGCCCGCGCTGGCGGTGCGGCACCTGGTCCGGCACGGACGCCGTCACCGCGGCGAACGCGGCGTTCAGCGTGAGCTGCACCAGGCACCACGCCAGCGTCATCGTCACCAGGCCCGGTGCGAGGGCGAGCAGCACCAGTGCCGCCGCACCGGTGACGGACCCGCCCACGATCCACGGGCTGCGACGCCCGAAGCGTGACGTCGTACGGTCCGACAGTGCCCCGAAAACGGGGTTGGAGAGCATGGAGACGACGGCACCGATGCCGGTCACCCACGCCAGCACGGACTCCTTCGGCATCCCGGCGCCGGGTGCCAGTTCTGCCGCCTGGAGTGCCAGGAGGACCTGGAGGGGGCCGAACCACCCCACCCAGATCGCCCCGTTGGCGAGCGACAGCGTCGCCGTCCAGCCGCGCGAGACGTCGACGGAAGGTTCCTTCAGCGCCGAAGGAGGAGACAGAGGGGTCGTCACCTCTGTGCCCGCAGCGCGTCCCGCAGCCACGCGTACGAGGCCTTCGGCGTCCGCTTCAGGGTGTCGAAGTCGACGTGCACGAGCCCGAACCGCTGCGCGTACCCCTCCGCCCACTCCCAGTTGTCCATCAGCGACCACACGAAGTACCCGCGCACGTCGACGCCCTCGTCCATGGCGTCGTGCAGGGCACGCAGGTGCCCGTCGAGGTAGCGGATGCGCGCCTGGTCGTCGATGCCCTCGTAACTGCACCCGTTCTCGGTGATGACGACGGGCGGCAGTTTCTCCCCGTACCGCTCCTTGAAGCCCACCAGCAGTTCGAGCAGGGCGCCCGGCACCACCGGCCAGTCGAAGGCCGTGCGCTCGAAGCCCTCCACCCGGTGCACGGAGAACGGCATCTCCGCGGGGATGCTGATGCCCGCGAAGTCGGCGGAGACGGACGGGTCGTGGGCGCCGACCCTGGTGGGCTGGTAGTAGTTGACGCCGTACCAGTCCAGCGGCTGCGAGATCAGCCGCAGGTCGTCCTCGACCGGGCCCGGGAGCATCTCCGCGATGCCGTCCGGGTACTTCCCCAGCAGCAGCGGGTCCGCGAAGAGGCGGTTGAGCAGCAGGTCGTAGAAGTCGGCGGCGCCCCGGTCCTCCTCGGAGTCCGACGCGGCCCAGGTCGGCCCGTGCGAGTTGGCGATGCCGATGGAGCCCGAGCCCCGCTCGCGCAGCACCTGCACCGCGAGACCGTGCGCCAGGAGCTGGTGGTGGGCGACGGGCACGGCGTCGAAGAGGAGCCGCTTGCCGGGCGCGTGCTCGCCCAGCGCGTGGCCGAGGAGGGTTATCTCGGCCGGCTCGTTCAGGGTGATCCAGCGGCCCACCCGGTCGCCGAGCCGGGTCGCCACCACGTCCACGTACTCCGCGAACCGGTGCGCCGTGTCCCGCTCCAGCCAGCCGCCCGCCTGCTCCAGCGCGAGCGGTGTGTCCCAGTGGAAGAGGGTCGGCACCGGGCGCACCCCCGCCTCGCACAGGGCGTCGACGAGCCGGTCGTAGAAGTCGAGCCCGGCCTTGTTGACCGCGCCCGCACCCTCCGGCAGCACCCGCGACCAGGAGACCGAGAAGCGGTACGCGCCCACCCCCAGGTCCTTCAGGAGCGCCACGTCCTCGGGGTAGCGGTGGTAGTGGTCGCAGGCCACGGACGCGTTCGAGCCGTCCTTGATGCGGCCGGGCTCGGCGGCGAAGGCGTCCCAGGACGAGAGGCCGCGCCCGTCCTCGCTCGCCGCGCCCTCGATCTGGTGCGCCGAAGTGGACACGCCCCACAGGAAGTTGGCGGGAAAGCGGGGCAGCGGGCTCGGAGAGCCGGATGGCAGCGTTGTCATGGGGGAGATCGTCCTTACCCACGGGTAACGCTGTCAACGGTCTGGACAGCACGTGTCGTTACGCGCCCTCCTTCAGCACCCGGGAGATCAATTCCCGCTGCGCGTCCGACAGTTGCGGCTCGGCGCAGTGGAAGGTCTGCCCGTCCACCGTGATCTCGTAGCTGAAGCCGTCCGGGATCGCCGCCCCCGGCATCCGCAGCCCCCGTCCGGCGGCCGCCGCCTCCCCGGCCAGGGCGTGCCACTCGTGGGCGTCGGGCCGGCCCGAGGTGTCGATCTCGGCGCGGCGCTCGATCCCGGCGAATCCTCCGGTGCGGACTACCTGAATAAGCATGGGGTCCGTTCTAGTACGGGTACGGCTCCACGGGTAGGGGGCGCCCCGGGCCTCCGGGACGCCCCCGTGCTCGTACGTGACGTGCTTACAGCTTTGCCTTCTTCTGCGTCGTCGGCACGCCGACCTGCTCCCACGCCTTCAGCAGGGCCTGGGTCTCCTCGCCGTCGTGGTACCTGGCGCGCGACGCCGCCACCGTGGCCTGCGCGAAGTCCGCGAAGGTCGGGGTGGTGGAGAGCGTGCCCGCGGTGAGGGTGTCGTACCAGATCTGTCCGGCCCGCTCCCACGCCTTGCCGCCGAGCGCGTCGGCCAGCAGGTAGAAGGCGTGGTTGGGGATGCCGGAGTTGATGTGCACGCCGCCGTTGTCGCGGCCGGTGGTGACGTAGTCGTCCATCGTCGCGGGCTGCGGGTCCTTGCCCAGGACGTCGTCGTCGTACGCCGTGCCGGGGGCCTTCATCGAGCGCAGGGCGACGCCTTGGACGCGCTCGGCGAGCAGGCCCTGGCCGATCAGCCAGTCCGCCTCGGCGGCGGTCTGGTCGTTGACGTACTGCTTGACGAGGGAGCCGATGACGTCGGACATCGACTCGTTCAGCGCACCGGGCTGGCCGAAGTAGCTGAAGTTCGCCGTGTGCTGGGTGACGCCGTGCGCCAGTTCGTGGCCCATGACGTCGACGGGGAGGGTGAAGTCGAGGAAGATCTCGCCGTCACCGTCGCCGAACACCATCTGTTCGCCGTCCCAGAAGGCGTTCCCGTAGTCGCGGTCGAAGTGCACGCTCGCGATGAGCGGCATGCCCTCGCCGTCGATGGAGTTGCGGCCGAACGCCTTCAGCAGCAGCTCGAAGGTGGCGCCGAGGCCGGCGTAGGCGCGGTTGACGGTGGCGTCCTTGAAGGGCTCGGCGCCCTCCTTGCGGACGACCTTGCCCGGCAGGTCCGTCTTGTGCTGGGCGTCGTGGATGAGGCGGTGGACCTTGTTGTCGGCGGCCCCCGGGGAGGGGGCGAGCGACGGGGCGCCGATGACGGTGGTCAGCCGGCGGTGGGTGCGCTGCTGGGCGTCCGCCTCCAGGGTGCGGCGGGCGGGTCCGGCGAGCGCGGGGTCCTCGGCCCGTGCGAGCTTGTCGAGGACGTGGGGCGGCACGATGGTGCAGAAAACGGGATGGATGGCTTCCATGGCGAGCAATGTGGCACTGGGTCATGCCGGTGTCACTACCTGCGACCATGATTCGGTCCATATTTCATTGCTTGGAGTGAAGGATCACAGTTTCCCCGACATCCATGTCAGGTCTTGCATACTGATACGGACCGGCACCCCCGCCGCCCCTCGGTTAGGCTGCGGCACATCATGCGTTTCGGGCTGCTTCTCCTTAGCTGCCGCGGCGAGGGCCTGTAGTCGTAGGCCGACCCCCTCCCCGCGGGATCTGGTGCTGCGCGACAGTCGGCCGTCCCCTTGCAGGAGACCCGAGGAGCCCTACGCAATGACCCCCCAGCAGGACCAGCAGTCCGTCGGCAACCCCACCCCCGTGACGAACGCCGCGCACTTCCAGAAGCCGTCCGGGATGCCGGTCCACAAGTACGGCCAGTACGAAGCCGTCACGATCCCCGACCGCACCTGGCCCGAGGCCCGCATCACCAAGGCCCCCCGCTGGCTCTCCACCGACCTGCGCGACGGCAACCAGGCACTGATCGACCCCATGTCGCCCGCCCGCAAGCGCGAGATGTTCGACCTGCTGGTCCGCATGGGCTACAAGGAGATCGAGGTCGGCTTCCCGTCCTCGGGCGAGACCGACTTCAACTTCGTACGCTCCATCATCGAGGAAGGCGCGATCCCGGAGGACGTGACGATCTCCGTCCTCACCCAGGCCCGCGAGGAGCTGATCGAGCGCACCGTGGAGTCCCTGCGCGGCGCGCACCGGGCCACCGTGCACCTGTACAACGCGACCGCCCCGACCTTCCGCCGCGTGGTCTTCCGCGGCACCAGGGAGCAGGTCAAGCAGATCGCGGTGGACGGCACCCGGCTGGTGATGGAGTACGCGGAGAAGATCCTCGGCCCCGAGACGATCTTCGGCTACCAGTACAGCCCGGAGATCTTCACCGACACCGAGCTGGACTTCGCCCTGGAGGTCTGCGAGGCCGTCTGTGACGTGTGGGGGCCGGAGGAGGGGCGCGAGATCATCCTCAACCTGCCCGCCACCGTGGAGCGTTCGACGCCCTCCACGCACGCGGACCGCTTCGAGTGGATGTCCCGCAACCTGTCCCGCCGCGAGCACGTGTGCCTGTCCGTGCACCCGCACAACGACCGGGGCACCGCCGTCGCCGCCGCCGAGCTGGCGCTGATGGCCGGCGCCGACCGCATCGAGGGCTGCCTGTTCGGCCAGGGCGAGCGCACCGGCAACGTCGACCTGGTCACCCTGGGCATGAACCTCTTCTCGCAGGGCGTCGACCCGCAGATCGACTTCTCGCAGATCGACGAGATCCGCCGCACCAGCGAATACTGCAACCAGATGGAGGTCCACCCGCGCCACCCCTACGCGGGCGACCTGGTCTACACCGCCTTCTCCGGCTCCCACCAGGACGCCATCAAGAAGGGCTTCGACGCCATGGAGGCCGACGCGGCCGCCCAGGGCAAGACCGTCGACGACATCGAGTGGGCGGTCCCGTACCTGCCGATCGACCCCAAGGACGTCGGCCGCTCCTACGAGGCGGTCATCCGGGTCAACTCGCAGTCCGGCAAGGGCGGCATCGCGTACGTCCTGAAGAACGACCACAAGCTGGACCTGCCGCGTCGTATGCAGATCGAGTTCTCGAAGATCATCCAGCAGAAGACGGACTCCGAGGGCGGCGAGGTCACCCCGAAGGCCATCTGGTCGGTCTTCCAGGACGAGTACCTGCCCAACGCCGAGAACCCGTGGGGCCGCATCCAGGTCCGCTCCGGCCAGACCACCACCGACACCGACGGCACCGACACCCTCACCGTCGAGGCGGTCGTGGACGGCGTCGAGACGGTCCTGACCGGCTCCGGCAACGGCCCGATCTCCGCGTTCTTCGACGCGCTGGCCGCCGTCGGCGTCGACGCCCGCCTGCTGGACTACCAGGAGCACACGATGAGCGAGGGCGCCTCCGCGCAGGCCGCCTCGTACATCGAGTGCGCCATCGACGGCCAGGTCCTGTGGGGCATCGGCATCGACCCGAACACGACTCGGGCCTCGCTCAAGGCAGTTGTCTCCGCCGTGAACCGGGCGGCCCGCTGACCTCCCTGTTTCCACCATGTTTCGGAAGGTCCCGTTCCCGCAGCGCCGGGGGCGGGACCTCCGTCTTTCCACAGGGTGCTGACGGGGGGTCTCGGATGTGGCTAACATCACGTCCAACCCCGGCAATGATGCCGAAGCGTTATGGAGGTACGCCGTGCTGCCAGGACGAGGCCGATCGCTCAGCCTGTGGGGCGTGCGCACCACGTGGACCACCGTCGGCGACGGGGAGTTCTTCTGCCCCGGCTGCGGCGGCGACCGCAACTACGCCCGGCGCACCGGCCGCCGGCGCCTCACCGTCCTCGGCGTCCCGCTCTCCGCGCGCGGCACCGTCGGCCCCCTCGTCCAATGCGCCTCCTGCGAGGGCGAGTTCGGCACCGAGGCCCTCGACCACCCGACCTCCGTGCGCTTCTCCGCGATGCTCCGCGACGCCGTCCACACGGTCGCCCTCGCCGTCCTCGCCGCGGGCGGCACGCCTTCTCGTACGGTCACGGCCGCCGCGGCGGCGACGGTCCGCTCGGCGGGCTTCGAGGACTGTACGGAGGACCAGCTCACCCACCTCGTGGAGGCGCTCTCCGCCGACTCCGGCCGCTACCTCCCCGAGGAGGCGGAGTCCGGCATCGACTGCCCCTACAGCGCCACCCTCGCCATCGAACTGCACGAGGCGCTGGAGCCGCTGGCCCCGCACCTGGCGCCCGCCGGGCGCGAGTCCCTGCTCCTCCAGGGCGCCCGCATCGCGCTGGCCGACGGCCCGTACAACCCGGCGGAGCGGGAGGTCCTGGCGACCGTCGGCGCGGCCCTCCAGCTGTGCGCGGACGACACCGCGAGGCTCCTCGCGGCGGCCCGGACGCCGTCCTGATACTCCCCGGGGAGTAGCACCGCTCCCGTGCCGCCCCCGGGGGTAGGGCCCAACTCGTTTGTACGGCCGACGAGTCGGGGACCTGCCGCCGGAAGTCTGGAGGCATGGACACCACCCCGAATCCAGCGCCCCCCGCACCCCGCCGGAGCCGCAGCCCCTGGGCGGTCCTCGCGCTCTGGGCGATCGTGCTCGCCGTCGCCCTGCCCTTCGCGGGCAGGCTCGGCGACGTACAGCGCAACAACGCCGTCGACTACCTCCCCGCGAGCGCCGACTCCACCCAGGTGGAGAAACTGCGCGAGCTGCTGCCCGGCGGGGAGAGCACCGACGTCGTCCTCGTCTACCACCGCGACGGCGGCCTCACCGCCCCCGACAAGGCGGTTGCCGCACGCCAGGCGGCCGCCGTCGCCGAAGCCCACCCCCTCGCCGCACCCCCGAAAGCGATCCCCTCCGCCGACGGCGCCACCCTCATGTACCCCGTCTCCACGGCCGGACCGGGCACCGACGAAGAGGCCCGCACCGCCTTCGTCACCGACGTGCGCGCCCTCGTGCAGGACGGCGACGGACTGAGCGCCGAGGTCGGCGGCACCGGCGCCCTCCAGCACGACCTCGGGGAGGTCTTCGGCTCCATCGACGGCACCCTGATGATCGCGACCGTCCTCGTCGTCACCGTCCTGCTGATCCTCACCTACCGCAGCCCCTTCCTGTGGCTGGTCCCGCTGCTGGCGGTCGGCGTCGCGGCCCTCGCCTCGCGGGCCGCCGTGTACGGGCTCGTGCAGGGCTTCGACGTCGTCGTCACCGGGCAGAGCGGCGGCATCATGACCGTCCTCGTCTTCGGTGCGGGCACCGACTACGCCCTCCTCGTCGTCGCCCGCTACCGCGAGGAACTCCGCCGCCATGTGCGCCCGTACGACGCCATGCTGGCCGCCCTGCGCGGCTGCGGGCCCGCCGTCCTCGCCTCCTCGGGCACCGTCGTCGCGGGTCTGCTCTGCCTGCTCGCCGCCGACCTCAACAGCAGCCGGGGGCTCGGCCCGGTCGGCGCGGTCGGGGTGATCTGCGCGCTGGCCGCGATGCTGACGCTGCTGCCCGCGCTGCTGGTGCTGCTCGGCCGGCGGGTGTTCTGGCCGCTGATCCCCGCGTACGGCAGCGAGCCGAAGGAGCGCCGCAGCCTCTTCGCCCGCATGGGGAGTTCGGCAGGGCGGCGGCCGGCCGCCGTCTTCGTCACCGGGGTCGTCGCGCTCGGCGCCCTCGCGCTCGGCGCGTTCAACCTGCCCGGCGAGCTGAAGACCGGCGACAGCTTCACCAAGGCCCCCGAGTCGGTGTCCGCCATGGCGACGCTGTCCGCCGCCCACCCGGACCGCGGCAGCCAGCCCATCAGCGTGTTCGCCCCCGCCGCCGACGCCTCCCGGGTGCTCGCCGGAGCCCGTACCACCGAAGGCGTCGCAGGGGCCCAGCAGGGACGCAGCGGCGGCGGCTGGACCGAGATCCAGGTCTTCGCCGAGGGCGCCCCCGAATCGGCGGCCGAGACCGCCACCATTGAGGCGCTGCGGGCCGGGCCGGGAGCCGAGTACGGGGCGCACGTCGGCGGGCTCAGCGCCCAGACCCTCGACACCGCCGCCACCCACTCCCGCGACCGGCTCGTCGTCGTCCCGCTCGTCCTGGCCGCCGTCGCGCTCATCCTCATGGCACTCCTGCGCAGCCTCGTCGCACCGCTGCTGCTGATCGCCGCCGTCGTGGTGGTGTGGGGTGCGACGCTCGGCCTCGGCGGGCTCGTCTTCGAGCCGCTGCTCGGCTTCCCCGGCTTCGACTCCGGGCTCGCCCTGCTCTCCTTCGTCTTCCTGGTCGCGCTCGGCGTCGACTACGGCATCTTCCTGATGCACCGGATGCGCGAGGAGGCCCGGCGCGGCGCGACGCCCAAGGAGGCGGCGCTCACCGCGCTGCGCACCACGGGCGGGGTCATCGCCTCCGCCGGGGTGGTGCTCGCGGCGACCTTCATGGTGCTGGCCTCGCTGCCGCTGGTGATGATGGCCGAACTGGGGATTCTGGTGGCGGTGGGCGTGCTGCTCGACACCTTCCTCGTACGGACGTACCTGGTGACCAGTGCGAGTGTGCTGCTGGGGCGGCGGGTGTGGTGGCCGGGGAACCTCGCCCGGAAGCCTGCGGCCGCACCAACTCCCGTACCCCGCCTGGCAGATGACCGGGTGCGTACCCGAGGATGACCGTGTGCCCTCGCCGCCCGAGCACGTGTTCGCCGTGCTGAACCGCGACCCGCTGCTCGCCCCGCACCGTCTGCGCACCGACACGGCGCTCGCCGCCGCCGTCGGTGCGCTGACGGCCGCGCTGGCGCTACTGGTGTACGACGGGCGCGCACCGGACGTCCTCGGGTGGCTGCTGCTGGCGGTGGCGGTCCTCGCGCTGGTGTGGCGGCGGGTGCGGCCGGTGCCGGTGCTGCTGGTGGTGCTGGCGGCGGTGGCTCCGTACCACGCGCTGGACTACACGCACACGGCGCCGGTGCCCGTCGCGCTCATCGCGATGTACACGGTCGCGGCGACCTCGCGGCCCGTCGCCGCCCTCCTCATCGGGCTGGGGGCGGTGGGGCTCGCGGTGTCGGTGATGCTCACCGTCAACACGCATCAGGGCCTGGAGCTGCTCGGTACCTCCGGGTGGATCGTCGCCGTCGTCCTCGTCGGGGTCGCCCTGCGGCTGCACCGGCGGTACGTCGCCGCGATCGTCGAGCGCGCGGAACGGGCCGAGCGCACCCGGGAGCAGGAGGCGGCGCGGCGGGTCGCCGAGGAACGCGTACGCATCGCCCGCGACCTGCACGACCTGCTGGCCCACTCGATCACCCTCATCGGTGTCCAGACCTCGGTCGCCGCCCACGTCCTGACCGTCGCCCCCGACCGGTTCGACCGGGCGGCCCTCGCAGGCGCCCTCGACGGCATCACCGAGACCTGCCGCACGGCGCGCGGCGAACTGCGCACCACCCTGGAGGTGCTGCGCGCCGACGACCCCGCCCCCGACGGACCGCTGCCGGACCTGGCGGCGCTGCCGGAGCTGGCGCGCAGGGCGGAGGCGACGCTGCACCTGGACGTGGACGGCGTGCAACCGGTGCCCGCGGTGCAGGCGGCGGCGTACCGCATCGTGCAGGAGGCGCTGACGAACGCGGTGCGGCACGGCGGGGACGGGGCGAAGGCGGCGGTACGGGTCGCCGTGGAGCAGGGGAGCCTGCGGGTGCGGGTCACGGACGACGGGGCGGGCTCTCACGGCCCCCACGGCATCCACGGTTCCCACGGCCCGGACGGGACCGGCGGATACGGGCTGACCGGCATGCGGGAGCGGGCGCGCAGCGTGAACGGCACGCTGGCGGCGGGCCCGCGCGACGGGGGAGGGTTCGAGGTGAGCGCAGTGCTGCCGCTGGGGGGCGACAAGGCGCGGGACGACGGGCCGCGGGAGAGCGGCCGGACACGGGAGGGGGAGCGCGGGTGACGATCCGGGTGCTGCTGGCGGACGACCAGACGCTGGTGAGGGCCGCCTTCGCGGTCCTGGTCGAGTCGGCGCGGGACATGGAGGTGGTGGGCCAGGCCGGGACGGGCCGCGAAGCGGTCGCGCTGGCCGCCTCAGCGCGGGCCGACGTGGTCGTGATGGACATCCGGATGCCGGACCTCGACGGCATCGCGGCGACCCGGCTGATCGCCGCCGACGAGGACCTGGCGGGGGTGCGGGTGCTGGTCCTGACCACGTACGACACCGACGAGCACATCATGGCGGCGCTGCGGGCCGGGGCCTCCGGCTTCCTGGTCAAGGACACCCACCCGGCCGTCCTCCTCGACGGCATCCGCACGGTCGCGGCGGGCGAGTCGCTGCTCTCTCCCGGGCCCACCGCCCGCCTCATCGCCCGCGCCCTGCGCGCCCCCGAGGCACCCTCGACGGGCGGCCCCGAGGGGCTTTCCGGGCGCGAGCGGGAGGTGCTGGCGCTGGTGGCGCGCGGGCTGAACAACACGGAGGTCGCCGAGGCACTGGGCCTGTCGCCGCTGACCGCCAAGACCCATGTCAGCCGGATCATGGGCAAGTTGGGGGCACGGGACCGGGCGCAGCTGGTGATCGTGGGGTACGAGTCGGGTCTGGTGGTCCCGGGCGGGGGCTGAGCCGGCCACGGCGTACGCCGACGCGCACCCCCGCGCCCCCTGTGGCAGGTTGAGCGCATGGCGCACCAGGAACAGGCGGGCAGGCCGGGACAGGGCGAGGGAGCGGGGGAGGGCGAGGAACGGCGGCACGGGTTGAGCAGCGGGCTCACCCTCACCACCGCCGCGTTCCTCTTCCTGCTGCTGAGACTGTTCGCCGTCTCCGGCTACCAGTGGCACACCGCCTTCGCCGTGCTGCACACCCTGGACCTGGACGACAGCATCGGGATCGTCCTCGGGACGGTCCTCGCGGACTCCGTCGTGGCGGCGGTCCTGCTCGTCGTGCTGCTGCCCGCGTTCCTCTTCCGGGTGCTGGGCGGCTTCATGCTGGCCGCCCGGATGCGCGAGGAGGGCAAGCTCGACCGGGACGCCCGGATCGACCTGGCCGGGATCGGGATGCTCGCCATCGCGGTCGCGGGCATGACCGCGTACGTCCTGAGCTTCGGCACCTGGTGGCTGCCGCTGGCGTCGGTGCTGGTCGTGGCGGTGATGGTGGGCTTCGGCGTGCTGACGCGGGGCGCGCAGGGCCAGGTCGGGGAGGCGTCCCGGTGGGCGGGGCGGCACGTCATGGGCCTGGTGCTGGGCGCCTCGGTCCTCGCGATGCTGGTCAGCGCCGCCGTCGTACGGACGCCGTGGATGCCGCTGGAGCGGGTCGAGCTCCAGGGGCACGAGCAGCCGCTGCGCGGGTACGTGCTGGAGGCCGAACCGGGGTTCCTGAAGTTCCTGACGGAGAAGGACCGGGAATTCTTGATCATTCGGGACGAGGACGTGAAGTCCCGCGAAGAGGTCCTGGAACACTAGCCGCACTCGCGCAGGAGTACGGTCCCCGGTTGCGTGCGCCGGTAATGCGCCGCTCAATAATTCTTGCGCCGCCCTTTAGTGATTCCGAAAGGCCTGTTCGAATTCAATGCGGGTATCCACAGCGCAGACCTCCCCCCGAGAGTAGCCAGGTCGGCCCGCCTGTGTAACGCAAAACGTGAAATCCATTCCGGGCGGGAAGCAATGGCAATGATGGGAATCCGCACCCCGGTCCGCATCCGTCGGGAATGCGCGGGAAACACGGGAGAAGTGGTGGAAGTCATGGAGAAAATGCGCGCGACGCGGGAAAGAACCGGTCTCGTGCCGTCGGACGAGCGGTGAAGCCCCCGCCCCTCGGCTCGTACGTGGTGGACCTCACCAGCGCACGGGTCGGCCGGGTCGTCGCCAAGGTGGGCCGCCTGCTGCGGCTGACCCCGGTGGGCGGCGGCCGCGAGTGGAACGCCGACGAGGGCGACGTACGCCCCGCCACGGCCTCCGAGCGGCTCAGTGCGGCCACGGCGTACGTCAACGCGCGCAGCCGCGGGGAGCTGCCCTAGGAATGCGCACCCCAGGACCCCGGGCCCCCGCACCCCCGGACCGCCCTCCACGTACGGGACAATGGACCCCATGAGTCTGTTCCGTGATGACGGCATCGTCCTGCGCACCCAGAAGCTGGGCGAGGCGGACCGCATCATCACGCTCCTCACCCGCCACCACGGCCGCGTCCGGGCGGTCGCCCGGGGCGTGCGCCGCACCAAGTCGAAGTTCGGGGCCCGCCTGGAGCCCTTCTCCCACGTGGACGTGCAGTTCTTCGCCCGCGGCAGCGAGCTGGTCGGCCGCGGGCTCCCGCTCTGCACCCAGGGCGAGATCATCGCCCCCTACGGCAGCGGCATCGTCACCGACTACGCCCGCTACACCGCCGGCACCGCCATGCTGGAGACGGCGGAACGGTTCACCGACCACGAGGGCGAACCCGCCGTCCAGCAGTACCTCCTTCTGGTGGGCGGCCTGCGCACCCTCTCCCGCGCCGAGCACGCCCCGAACCTCATCCTGGACGCCTTCCTGCTGCGCTCGCTGGCCGTCAACGGGTACGCCCCCAGCTTCGACGACTGCGCCAAGTGCGGCATCGAGGGACCCAACCGGCTGTTCTCCGTCTCCGCGGGCGGCGTCATATGCGGTGACTGCCGGGTGCCCGGGAGCGTCGTACCCTCTGCGGAGGCCGTCGGGCTGCTGAGCGCGCTGCTCACGGGGGACTGGGCGGCGGCCGACGCGTGCGAGCCCAGGCACGCGCGTGAGGGCAGCGGGTTGGTCTCGGCCTATCTGCACTGGCACCTGGAGCGCGGACTGCGCTCGCTCAGGTACGTGGAGAAGGCGTAAGCGCACCCGGCAAGTACAGGCACACCAGAGGGAGAACCACCACCATGGCACGACGCGGAATCCTGGGGCGCAACAAGCGCGAGTACAAGGTCCCCGAGCCGCACCCGTCCGGTGCGCGCCCCCCGAAGATCCCCGGTGAGCTGGTCCCCGAGCACGTCGCGATCGTCATGGACGGCAACGGCCGCTGGGCCAAGGAGCGCGGCCTGCCCCGCACCGAGGGCCACAAGGTCGGCGAGGGCGTCGTCCTGGACGTCCTCAAGGGCTGCCTGGAGATGGGCGTCAAGAACCTCTCCCTGTACGCCTTCTCCACCGAGAACTGGAAGCGCACCCCCGACGAGGTGCGCTTCCTGATGAACTTCAACCGTGACGTCATCCGCCGCCGCCGCGACGAGATGAACGAACTCGGCATCCGCATCCGCTGGGTCGGCCGGATGCCGAAGATGTGGAAGTCGGTCGTCCAGGAGCTCCAGATCGCCCAGGAGCAGACCGTCGACAACGACGCGATGACCCTCTACTTCTGCGTCAACTACGGTGGCCGCGCCGAGATCGCCGACGCCGCCCAGGCCATCGCCCGCGACGTCGCCGCCGGAAGGCTCGACCCGTCGAAGGTCAACGAAAAGACCTTCGCCAAGTACCTCTACTACCCCGACATGCCCGACGTGGACCTGTTCCTGCGTCCCAGCGGCGAGCAGCGCACCTCCAACTACCTGCTCTGGCAGAGCGCGTACGCAGAGTTCGTCTACCAGGACGTGCTGTGGCCCGACTTCGATCGCCGCAACCTGTGGGACGCCTGTTACGAGTACGCCCAGCGCGACCGGCGCTTCGGCGGTGCGATCCCCAACGAGCAGCAGAACAACGCCGGTTCACCGCTCGCGCAGGTGCCCGAACAGGGCTGACGCCCCCTCCCCGGCAGTATCATTCGGCCCGTGAGGAGGCGCGCCGCCCAGGGCGGACCGGCCTCCGGGCTGGGGGTGGGCAGTGGCCGAGCGGCTCGTGGTGGCCGGCAGGACATCCGGTGCGAGGGACCTCGAAGCCGTCCTGCTGCTGGTCGAGGACGACGCGGGCGACGCGGTGCTGTTCACCGAGGTCCTCCAGGACAGCGACCTGCGGGCCGACGTCCACTGGTGCACCACTCTGGGCGCGGCCCGCACCTTTCTCGCCGGGCACGACGGGCCGGTGTGCGTGCTGCTCGACCTGCACCTGCCGGACGTGCGGGGGCTCGATGCGGTACGTCAGGTGCTCGCCGCCCACCCGGACGCCGCCATCGTCGTCCTGACCGGTCTCGTCGAGGGCGAGGCCGGTCAGGCCGCCGTCGCCGAGGGCGCCCAGGACTACCTGGTCAAGGGCCGCCTCGACGCGGAGACCCTGTCCCGGGCCGTCCGGTACGCCGTCCAGCGCAAGCAGGTCGAACAGGCCGCCGTGGCCCTGCACGCGGGCCGGCTGCGCGCCGAGGAGAACGCCCGCCTCGAACTCGGCCTGCTGCCGGTGCCGTTGATGCGCGCCACCGGCTTCGAGGTGGACGCCCGCTACGACCCGGGCCGCGAACAGGGCCTGCTCGGCGGCGACTTCTACGACGTCGTGCAGACCGTCGACGGCACCGTCCACGCCGTCATCGGCGACGTCTCCGGGCACGGCGCCACCGAGGCCGCCCTCGGGGTGTGCCTGCGCGTCGCCTGGCGGGCGGCCGTGCTCAGCGGCTGCACGGGACCCGCCCAACTCCGCCTCCTGGAAGAGATCATGGCCGCCGAGCGGTCCGCCCGGCAGGTCTTCGCGACCCTCACCAGCCTCGTCTTCCCCGCCGACCGCCGCTCGGTGCGCGTGGTGCGCGCCGGACACCCCGGCCTGCTGGTCCGCGCCCCCTCCGGCACCACCTGGTACGACCCGCCCGGCGGCATGGCGCTCGGCATCGCCCCCGGCACCGGCGCCTGGCCCGAGACCGACCTCCCCCTGGAACCCGGCACCGGCATCGTCGTCTTCACCGACGGCCTCTTCGAGGGCCTCACCGGCCCCCGCACCCGCCTCGGCGAGAACGGGCTGCTGCGCCTCGCCCGCCAGTACGAGTCGCTGCCCGCCCGGGAGTTCGTCCAGGCACTGGTCCGCTCGGCCGCCGCGGCCGCCGCCCCGCACGGCGGCCTCGCCGACGACATAGCGGTGCTCCACCTGGCCTGGGCGAGCGGCTGAGGTGGCCGCCGCCCCGGGCGAGAGCCCCGGCGGACGCCCCGGCGGACGCGTCGGCTGCGCCCTGCGCTCCCGCACCGGCAGGCTCTCCGTACGCGGCTGGATCCGCCTCGTCCTGGTGACCATGGCCGTGCTGCTGGCGGTCTGCGCCGGAGTCGGCGCCAGCCTGCTCGGCCGCACCAACGACCGCAATGCCGAACTCGTCGACCACCTCCAGCCCGGCCGCTCCGCCAGCCTCCTCCTCCAGCGCTCCCTCCTCGACCAGGAGACCGGAGTGCGCGGCTACGCGCTCAGCGGCAACGACTCCTTCCTCGACCCCTACTCCGCCGGGGTCCGCGACGAACCCCGCCAACTCCGCGAGGTCGCCGCCCTGCTGGGCTCCGGCGGCCACTTCGGCGCCGACCTCGACGCCGTGCGCGAGAAGGCCGCCGAGTGGCGCAGGACGCAGGCCGAGCCGTTGATCGCCGCCATCCGGGGCGGGGCGCGCGCCGCCGACGTACAGCAGCGGGTGGAGGCCAGCAAGAAGTCCTTCGGCGAACTGCGCGGCCTCCTGCGCGTCCAGGAGCAGCACATGGACCAGGCGCGGCTCGCCGCCCGCGCCGAGATCGCCCGGCTGCGCACCCTGCGCGACGTCACGTTCGTCGTCATGCTCGGGGTGATCGCCACCACGGGACTGCTGCTCGCGCTGCTGCTCAGCCGCATGGTGGTGCGCCCGCTGGCCGCCCTGCGGGCCGCCGCAGACCAGGTCGCGGGCGGCGACTTCGACCGGCGGATCGCCGTGCCGGGGCCCTCGGACGTACGGGCCGTGGGCGGCTCGGTGGACCGGATGCGCCGGCGCATCGCGGGCGAGCTGGCCGAGGCCATGCAGCGGGAGACGCAGCTCGCCCGGCAGGCCGCCGACCTGGAGGCCCAAGCTCGTGAACTGGAGGCACAGACTCGTGAACTGGAGGCGCAGACCCTCGAACTGAGCCGCTCCAACGCCGAGTTGGAGCAGTTCGCCTACGTCGCCTCGCACGACCTCCAGGAACCCCTGCGCAAGGTCGCCTCCTTCTGCCAGCTCCTGGAGAAGCGGTACGGGGAGATCGTGGACGACCGCGGCAAGCAGTACATCGCCTTCGCCGTCGACGGCGCGAAACGCATGCAGACCCTCATCAACGACCTGCTGACCTTCTCCCGGGTGGGCCGCCTGGACGCCGCCCCGGTCGCCGTCGGCATGGGTGACGCCCTGGACCGGGCGCTGGTCAATCTCGCGGCGGCCGTCGAGGAGTCCGGCGCGGACCTCGTCGTACGCAGCCGACTCCCCGTGGTGACCGGCGACCCGACCTCCTTCACCATGCTCTGGCAGAACCTCGTCGGCAACGCGATCAAGTTCCGTCACCCCCGGCGGCAGCCCGTACGGGTGGTCGTCGACTGCGAACGGGTCGGCCGGGAATGGGAGTTCACCGTCCGCGACAACGGCATCGGAGTGGCGGAGGAATTCGCCGAGAAGGTTTTTGTCCTCTTCCAGCGGCTGCACTCGCGCGAGGAGTACGCGGGCACCGGCATCGGCCTCGCCCTCTGCCGGAAGATCGTCGAGTACTACGGGGGCAGCATCCGTCTGGAGGGGGCGGCCCCGGGAACCCTCGTGCGTTTCAGGCTGCCGGCGGCGGGGGAGTCCACGGCCACCACCGCCTCCGCCACGACCCATTCCGCACAAGCAGGAGCGCGTACATGAACAGTCCCGCCACCCCCATCGAAGTGCTCCTCGTCGAGGACGACCCGGGCGACGAGCTGATGACCCGGGAGGCGTTCGCCGACAACAAGATCCACAACACCCTGCATGTCGTCCGGGACGGCCAGGAGGCCTTCGACTTCCTCTACCGGGAGGGCGCGCACGCGAACGCGGTGCGCCCGGACCTCATCCTGCTGGACCTCAACCTCCCCAAGTACGACGGGAAGCAGGTCCTGGAGCGGATCAAGCAGGACGACGAGCTCGCGCACATCCCGGTGGTCGTCCTCACCACCTCCGCCGCCGAGGAGGACATCCTGCGCAGCTACAAACTCCACGCCAACGCCTACGTCACCAAGCCGGTCGACCTGGAGCAGTTCATCACCGCCGTCCGCCAGATCGACGACTTCTTCGTCTCCGTGGTGCGGCTGCCGCCGAAGCCGGCGTGAGGGCGGGGGCCGGTGTGTGCCCCCGCCCCGCCCGGCTAGCTCGCCTGGGCCTTGTCGTACGCCGCCTTCACCTCGTTGCCGAAGTACGGGCCGTACATCCTGCCCGGCAGGAAGGTGTAGCCGAAGCTGTTCACGGACGCCTGAAGGCCCGTGCCCGTCGACTCGTTGAAGGAGTTGAACCAGGGACCGCCGCTGGAGCCGCCCGTCATGTCGCAGGCGAGGCTGTGGTCCTTGGTGAGCAGGAAGTCCTTCGTGGTGTTCCCGGAGCAGTAGATGAGCTTCTTGCCGTCGTACGGGGCGGCCGCCGGGAAGCCGAACGCGTACATCGGCTTGTTGTAGCCGCCGTTGAACTGGAGGCCCTGCGCGCCGACCACGTCGGACAGCTTCTGCCCGTTGAGCGGGTTCACCACGGCGAGACCGACGTCGTAGTTCATGTCCTCGCTGGCCGCCCACTGGTCGGTGGCGGAGGTCTTCGCGGCGGTCCACGTCCCGTACGGGGTCGCGCCGTCGTTGTACGCGGGCACGAACACCCAGTTGGTGTGCCAGGCGCCGTCCAGCTTCACGCAGTGCCCGGCCGTCACGACGGTCGACTTGTTCTGGCTGGTGACGGAGTTGCCCGAGCAGGAGGCGGTCCGGCCCTGGTACGTGAAGAACACGCGGCCGGAGGTCTTCACCACCGCCCCGCCGCCGGTCCAGGCGCCGCCCTTCTGCGGGAAGGCCTTCGTGGACGTGGTGGCGGGCACGGAGGTCGTGGGGCCGCCGGCCTTCGCCGGGCGGATCTTCCCGGGTGCCGCCTGCAACAGGTCGAGCGGCTCGGCCGTACGCATCCGCTCCGGCGTCCAGAAGTTCCGTACCTTCTGCTCGGCGGAGAGGGTAGAGAGGGTGGGGGAGGCGGTGTCGGCGGCGGAGGCGGGGACCGCGCCGGTGACGAGCACGGCGGCCGTGGCAGCCGCCAGGCCGAAGATTGCACTGTGGGGACGACGTCTCACGCTGACTCCTTCTGCGAAGAGGGGGAGCGGTGCGGAAATCGGTGTGCGTGAGGCAGCGTGCCACGGAAGCTGAATATCTGTCAGGAGTGCGCGCAGCACTCCGTACGGGTTGGCCGAAACATGCCGAACGCCCCAACCCCGCAAGGGAGTTGAGGCGTTCGGAAAGAGCGGGATCAGGCGGCGGCGCACTCCGCGCAGGTGCCGAAGATCTCCACCGTGTGCGCCACGTTCACGTACCCGTGCTGCGCGGCGATGGACTCCGCCCACGACTCGACCGCCGGGCCCTCGACCTCGACCGCCTTGCCGCACATCCGGCACACCAGGTGATGGTGGTGGTCGCCCGTCGAGCAGCGCCGGTAGACCGACTCGCCCTCACTGGTGCGCAGCACGTCCACCTCGCCGGCGTCGGCCAGCGACTGGAGCGTGCGGTAGACCGTGGTCAGGCCCACCGAGTCGCCCTTGTGCTTGAGCATGTCGTGGAGTTCCTGCGCGCTGCGGAACTCGTCCACCTCGTCCAGCGCCGCCGCCACGGCGGTCCGCTGCCGGGTGGAGCGGCCCTTCACCGGTGCGGTGTTCGTCGTCGCGGTCGCACCGCTCGGCGCCGTCGTCACAGGTGCCTCCTCAGGTTGCCCATTACGCGAGTACATACGTCGGGCCATTGTGCCAGGAGCGCCGCCGCGCCCCGTTTCAGACCTTCGCCGCCACGGGTGCCACGGCGTTGTCCTGCCCCTTCGAGTGTCCCGCGCGGGCCCGGCGCCGTGCCAGGGGTGTGGCCAGAAGTGTCAGTGCGACGAAGACCGCGATGGCCAGCAGCACGATGGTCGCGCCCGGCGGCACGTCGTACTGGTACGAGGCCACCGTCCCGGCGAGCGTCACGACCGTACCGACGGCGACCGCCAGTACGAAGGTGACCGTGAAGCTGCGCGAGATCTGCTGCGCGGCCGCCACCGGCACCACCATCAGCGCGCTGACCAGCAGCAGGCCCACGACCCGCATGGCGACCGTCACGGTCACCGCCGCCGTCACCGCGACCAGCAGGTTCAGCGCCCGCACCGGCAGCCCGGTGACCCGCGCGAACTCCTCGTCCTGGCTGACCGCGAACAGCTGCCGCCGCAGCCCGATCGTCACCGCCACCACGAAGGCGGCGAGCAGCACGATCGCCGTCACGTCCTCCTGCGAGACCGTGGAGAGCGATCCGAAGAGGTACGAGGACAGATTGGCGTTGGAGCCGGTCGGCGCCAGGTTGATCAGCAGCACACCGCCCGCCATGCCGCCGTAGAAGAGCATCGCGAGCGCGATGTCGCCGCGGGTCTTGCCGTACCAGCGGATCAGCTCCATGATCACCGCGCCCGCGATGGCGACGACGGTGGCCGTCCACACGGGGCTCGTCTGCATCAGGAAGCCGAGGCCGACACCGGTCATCGCCACGTGGCCGATGCCGTCGCCCATCAGGGACTGGCGGCGCTGCACCAGGTAGATGCCGATGGCGGGCGCGGTGATGCCGACCAGGACGGCGGCGATCAGGGCCCGCTGCATGAAGGCGGTGGAGAGGATGTCGGTCAGCATCAGGTCAGCAGTCCCGTCGGTACGGGGGAGGCCGCTGCCGGGGCCGCATGCGGGTGGCAGTCCTCCTTGGTCAGGTGGTGCGGGTCGTGGCCGGGCAGCGCCTCGCCGGCGGTCACCGGGCCGTCGTACGTCACCAGGCCGTCGCGCAGGACGACGGTGCGGTCGATGAGCGGCTCCAGGGGGCCCAGCTCGTGCAGGACCAGCAGCACGGACACCCCGGCGGCGACCTGCTCGCGCAGGGTCGCGGCGAGGATCTCCTGGCTGGCGAGGTCCACGCCGGCCATCGGCTCGTCCATGATCAGCAGCTCGGGCTCGGAGGCCAGCGCCCGCGCGATCAGCACCCGCTGGTGCTGGCCGCCGGACAGGGCGCTCACCGAGTCCTTGGCCCGGTCGGCGAGCCCGACCAGCGCGATGGCCTTCTCGACGGCCGCCTTGTCGGTCTTCGACATCAGGCCGAGCCGGGTGCGGGAGAGCCGCCCGGAGGAGACGACCTCGCGGATCGTCGCGGGCACACCGCCCGCGGCCGTCGTGCGCTGGGGGACGTAACCGACCCGCGCCCACTGCTTGAAGCGCTTCAGCGGCGTCCCGAACAGCTCGACCGAGCCGCCGGTGAGGGGCACCTGCCCGATCACGGAGCGTACGGCGGTGGACTTGCCCGAGCCGTTGGCGCCGAGCAGGGCGACGACCTCGCCGCGCTGCACGGCGAGGTCGATCCCGCGCAGCACGGGGCGCGAGCCGAGCACGGCGGTGGCCGCGCTCAGGGATATGACGGCGTCGTTGTGCACGGTTCGCGCCTCCGGGGCTGCTGGGAGTGGCATTACTTGGCGCCGAGCGCCTTCTTCAGCGCTTCGAGGTTGGACTGCATGACCTCGATGTAGGTGGAGCCCTTGGACTTGTCGGTGATGCCCTCCAGGGGGTCAAGGACGTCCGTCTTCAGGCCGGTGTCCTTGGCGAGGGTGTTCGCCGTCTTGTCGCTGACCAGCGTCTCGAAGAAGACAGTGGTGACCTTGTCCTCCTTGGCGATCTTCTGGAGCTGCTTGATCCGGGCGGGGCTGGGCTCCGACTCCGGGGCGACGCCGCTGATGCCCTCCTGCTCCAGGCCGTACCGCTCGGCGAGGTAGCCGAAGGCGGCGTGGGTGGTGATGAAGGTCTTGGTGGAGGTGTTCTTCAGGCCGTTCTGGAAGGCCGTATTCAGGCCGTCCAGCTTCGTGACCAGTGTCTCGCTGTTCTTCTTGTACGTCGCGGCGTTCGCCGGGTCGGCCTTCGCGAGGGACTTCTCGACGCCCTTGGCGATCTCCGCGTACTTCACGGGATCCAGCCAGACGTGCGGGTCGGTGCCGCCCTCGGCGTGGTCGTGACCGTGGTCGTGGCCCTCGTGCCCGGCCTCTTCCTCGCCGTGCTCGTGGCCGCCGGCCTCGGTGCCGTGCGTCTCCATCTTCGTCAGGGTCGCGGCGTCGACGGTGGCCTTGGCCCCGGACTGCTTCACGGCCTCGTCGACGGCGGGCTGCAGGCCGCCGAGGTAGAGGATCAGGTCCGCCTCGCCGAGCTGGGCGGTCTGCTTGGGCTTGAGCTCCAGGTCGTGCGGCTCGACGCCCGGCTTGGTCAGCGTGGTGACGGCGACCTTGTCGCCGCCTATCTGCTCGGCCAGGTACTGCATCGGGTAGAACGACGCGATCACGTTCAGCCTGCCGTTCTCGCCGCTCTTGCCGTCGGCGGCGGAGGAGGAGCCTCCGCAGGCGGACAGCGTGACCAGTCCCAGGGAGACGGCGGCGGCGGTGGCGGTCGCGGGTATGAGGCGTCGTACGTTCATGACACTCATTTTCAACAAAAGTGGAAACGATTGTCAATAGTGTGGTTGTCCGCTCTGTACCGCATACCGATTTGATCCGGGGCCCCCGCACGCCGGTAACCTGAAGCATTCGCCGGGCCGTGCCGGGTCGTGGCCGTGCAGGGGGGCCGCGCGGGGGAGCAGCGCGCACCGGCGGGGACACACACCTTCGTCGTCGTAATGAAGAGAGCACCGTGGCCGCCGACAAGATCGAGACCATCGTCAGCCTGAGCAAGCGCCGTGGCTTCGTTTACCCGAGCAGTGAGATCTACGGCGGCTCCAAGGCCGCCTGGGACTACGGTCCGCTGGGTGTCGAGCTCAAGGAGAACATCAAGCGTCAGTGGTGGCGCGCGATGGTCATCGCGCGCGAAGACGTGGTCGGTATCGACTCGTCGGTCATCCTGGCCCCCGAGGTGTGGGAGGCGTCGGGCCACGTCGCGACCTTCTCCGACCCGCTCACCGAGTGCACCGCCTGCCACAAGCGCCACCGCGCCGACCACCTGATCGAGGCGTACGAGGCCAAGCACCACGGCCGCGCCCCCGAGAACGGCCTGGCGGACATCAACTGCCCCAACTGCGGCACCAAGGGCCAGTTCACCGAGCCCAAGCAGTTCTCCGGCATGCTGGAGACGCACCTCGGCCCGACCCAGGACACCGGCTCGAAGGCGTACCTGCGCCCGGAGACCGCGCAGGGCATCTTCACCAACTTCGCCCAGGTGCTGCAGACCTCGCGCCGGAAGCCGCCGTTCGGCATCGCCCAGATGGGCAAGTCCTTCCGCAACGAGATCACGCCCGGCAACTTCATCTTCCGCACGCGCGAGTTCGAGCAGATGGAGATGGAGTTCTTCGTCAAGCCGGGCGAGGACGAGCAGTGGCAGGAATACTGGATGGAGCAGCGCTGGAACTGGTACCTGGACCTCGGCATCAACCCCGAGAACATCCGCTGGTTCGAGCACCCGGCCGAGAAGCTCTCGCACTACTCCAAGCGCACCGCCGACATCGAGTACCGCTTCAACTTCGGCGGCACGGAGTTCTCCGAGCTCGAAGGCGTCGCGAACCGCACGGACTACGACCTGAAGGCGCACTCCAAGGCCTCGGGCCACGACCTGGTCTACTTCGACCAGGAGGCCAACGAGCGCTGGACGCCGTACGTCATCGAGCCGGCGGCCGGTGTCAACCGCGCGATGCTCGCCTTCATGCTGGACGCCTACCGCGAGGACGAGGCCCCCAACGCCAAGGGCGTCATGGAGAAGCGCGTCGTCATGGGCCTCGACCCGCGCCTGGCCCCGGTCAAGGTCGCCGTCCTGCCGCTCTCCCGCAACCCGCAGCTCTCGCCGAAGGCCAAGGGCCTCGCCGCGGACCTGCGCAAGAACTGGAACATCGAGTTCGACGACGCGGGCGCCATCGGCCGCCGCTACCGCCGCCAGGACGAGATCGGCACGCCGTTCTGCGTGACGGTCGACTTCGACACCCTGGACGACAACGCGGTGACCGTGCGCGAGCGCGACACCATGAAGCAGGAGCGTGTCTCCCTCGACATGATCCAGGAGTACCTGGCGGTCCGCCTCATCGGCTGCTGATCCGCTTGTACGTTGCTGAGCCCCCGGTCGCTGCGGTACGCGGCCGGGGGCTCCGGCGTGCCAGGGCGGCGCAGAGTGCGGCCAGCGGGAGTTCCGCGCACAGCGCCATGGCGAGGGCGGCGGCGAGTTCCGTGCCGGGCGCGGAGGTGAGCAGGTCGACGCAGGCGTCGGCGGTGAGGAGCAGGGCGGCTCCGGCGGCGGGCAGGCGGGCGGGGCGACCGGTGCTCCGGCGCGCACCGGCGGCGAGGAGACAGACGGCCTCCAGCGAGTCGAGGGCTATCCAGGCGGCGGCCTCGGCGGGCGGCAGGGTCGCGGCCAGGTAACCCATCCACGGGAGCAGTGCGAGCCCGGCGAGGGTGAGGAGCCTGCCCTGCCAGAGGGCCGTCGGTACGGGGGAGTCGAGGGCGAGGAGGGCCATGGCGGGACGGGGTCCTTCCGGGGGTGGCGGGGCCCGGCTGCCGGGCTCTCTGTCTCGTGATCCACACTCCGGATTTCGGGGGCCCGGGTCAGGAATGCTGCTTGCCGACCTGGGGTGGCACCAGTTGCACCCCCGCACGGCAACAGGCTTCCTGTCGGGCTGTCAGACCCACCGTCTACCGTCGGATCATGAACCTCCTGACCCAGGGCGCCCCCGGGCCGCTCGCACAGCTGCTGTCCCGGGCGGGACCCGAGCGGCGGTCCCGCTGGGCCCGCTCCCGCACCCGGCTGCGGCGCGACCTCGCCTTCGTGGCCTCGGGGGTGCCGCTGCACCTGCTCACCGCGCCGCTGTTCCTGTGGGCGACGACGCAGCTGGTCGGGCTCCTGGACGGAAGCTCGGACGCGGCGCCGTACGTCCTGCCGGTGGCCCTCGCGCTGATCCTGGTCGCCGGGTTCGGGCTCACCGGGGCGCAGCGGTGGCGGTTCCGGGAGCTGTGCGGGAGGGAGATACCCCGGCTGCGGTTCGCGGTGGCGCGGCGGCAGTTCGCGTACCACTGGCTGGTGGGGCCGTGCCTGGCCGTGCTCGAACTCGCGGTGCTGGCACTGCTGTTGCTCGCCGTCGCCGGGACGACCGTGTACGCGTGGGAATGGCTGCTGCCGATGGGCTTCCGGCAGGCGCACCAGAACTACACCACCTGGTCGGCGTTCGTCATGGCGGCAGGGGTCGGAGCGCTCTTCGCCGTGCCCCCGGCGGCCGCGGCCCTCGTACGGCTGGAACAGCGCATCGCCCCGGCCCTGTTGCGCGACGACAAGGCCGAGGCCCTCAAGCAGCGGGTGTCCGACCTCACCGAGAGCCGGGCCGGAGCGGTGGACGCGGCGGACGCCGAACGGCGGCGCATCGAACGGGACCTGCACGACGGCGCCCAGCAGCACCTGGTCTCCATGGCCCTCAACCTGGGCATCGCGAAGGCGACGCTGAAGGACCTGCCGCCCGAGGCGCAGCAGGTCATCGACGAGGCCCACCGGGCGGCGAAGGAAGCCATCGAGGAGCTGAACAACCTGGTGCGCGGCCTGCACCCGTCCGTCCTGGACGAACTCGGCCTGGACGCCGCCCTGTCGGGCCTCGCCGCCCGTGCCCCCTTCCCCGTACGGCTGCGCGCGGACATCCCCGCCCGCCCCGAACCCGCCGTCGAGGCGGTCGCCTACTTCGTCGTCTCCGAAGCCCTCACCAACGTCGCCAAGCACGCCCGCGCGACCAGGGCGGAGGTGACCGTGACCCGGCTCGGGGAGATACTGCGGGTGATCGTCACCGACGACGGAACGGGCGGTGCCGACCTCGCGGGCGGCACCGGACTGCGCGGCCTCGCGCAGCGGGTGTCCTCCGTCGACGGCACGTTCCGCCTGAGCAGCCCCACCGGGGGACCGACCGTGATGACCGTGGAGTTGCCGTGCAGCGCCGCCGCGCAGTGATAGCCGAGGACTCCGTCCTCCTCCGCATGGGGGTCGTGAAGATCCTCGACATGGCGGGCTTCGACGTCGTCGCCGAGTGCGACGACGCGGACGGCTTGCTGGTGGCCGTCGAGGAACATCGCCCGGACCTGGCGGTCGTCGACGTCCGGATGCCCCCGTCCTTCACCGACGAGGGCATCCGCGCTGCCCTCACCCTGCGCGAGAGATGGCCCGAGACGGCCGTCCTCATGCTCTCCCAGTACGTCGAGGAGCGGTACGCGGCGGAACTGCTCGCCCGGCACACCTCCGGGATCGGCTACCTCCTCAAGCAACGGGTCGCGGACGTCGAGGAGTTCATCGAGGCCCTGCGCCGGGTCGCCGACGGGGGCACGGCCCTCGACCCCCAGGTCGTCGCCCAGCTCCTGGTCCGCCGGGGCAGCGACCCCCTGGACCGCCTCACCGAACGCGAACGCGAAGTCCTCGCCTCCATGGCCGAGGGCCGCTCCAACGCGGGCATCGCCGCCCAGCTCGTGCTCAGCGAGAGCGCGGTCGCCAAGCACATCAACTCCATCCTCGCCAAGCTGGACCTGCCCCGCGCGGACGCCGACCACCGCCGTGTCCTGGCCGTCCTGCGCTTCCTTAAGGGCAGCGGCTGACGGCGGCAAATTCTGGTGCACGGGCTCGCCGGGACCGGGTACCGTCATGGTCATGTTCTTCCAGACGCCGATTTACGAGTGAGAGCGCGACGGGCCCCGCTGCGCCCGTCCCCCCACCGACGCATCCGTAGATCACTTCAGACCACTTCGGGAGAACTCCCATGACCACCAGCAAGAACATCAACAACCCCGTGGGCCAGGGCGGCGGCCAGCGCAAGCGCCAGTCGCGCGCCGAGCGCGCCAACAACGGCCCGCACCGCAACGCGGACCGGGCGACGGCGGCGGAGAAGAAGGCCGAGCTGCTCGCCAAGATGCGCGAGAAGGCTGCTCCCGTGCAGCCGGCCGAGGACACCGACCAGAGCTGACCAGTGTCCGAGTGGGCCCGCACCGGGGTATCGGTGCGGGCCCACTCGCATGCGCGGACGCGCCCCTTCAGGGGCGCGGGGCTGTGCGACTACCGCCGCGCGGAACCGCCCATCCCTTGCGGGACGCCCCCTTTCCGCGCCCCTTCAGGGGCGCGGGGAACTGCGCGCCCAGCCCCCCACCCAGCCGCGCGGCCGAGCGCTTTAGGTGAAGGGGCGGGGCTGGGGCCTCCTTGGCCCAGCGGGCCGGAGCTTCACGCACCCGGCACCGGGAGGCGCCCCGAGGGCCCCGGGGCCGCGCGCACCCGGTATCGGGGGTGCGGGCAGGGGCCGGTACCGGGGCGGGCCGGGAGCGGGAGGGGCCGCCCCCTTGCCCGCCCGTCCCGCCCCCGGGGGGGCCCCGCCGCCCAAGGGGGCTACGGGGAAGGAGGAAGGGGGCGGCGGAAAGGGGCTCCGCCCAAGGAGGTTCAGCCCACCAGCCGTGGCAACCGCAGCCCAAGTGCCCCCGTCACCCCCGCCAGCCCCAAGTGCGCCACCGCCGTCCACACCAGCGCCTCCCGCATCCCCACCGCCGAAGCCAGCCCCATGAAGAGCGTCCCCAGCGTCGCCACCCCCAGCGCCAGCGACGCCTGCTGGGCGGTGATCATGACGCCGCTGCCCACGCCCGCCCGCTCCGCCGGCACGTCCGACAGGACGATCCGCATCAGCACCGGCAGCTGGAGCCCCTGCCCCAGCCCCGTCAGCACCATCGCCGGAAGCAGCGTGAAGAACCCCAGGTCCGGCCACCCCCGCCACACCGTCACCAGCAGCACCACGAAGCCGACCCCCTGGATGACCGACCCGGCCACCGCGACCCGCCCGCCCCACCGGCCGATCAGCCTCGGCCCGGCCAGCGACGCCCCGAAGTACGCCAGCGCCATCGGCACCAGCGTGGCCCCGGCCGCCACCGCCCCCTTGCCGAGCCCCTGCTGCAGGGCCACCGCGAGCACGAACATGTACCCGCCGAAGTTCACCGAGAACGGCACGATCGGCGGCAGCCCCCGCCGCATCGACGCCACCGCGAACAGGCTCGGCGGCACCAGCGGCACCCGCCCGGCCCGGTCCGCCCGCCGCTCCACCAGCAAGAAGGCCAGCGCCACGAAGGGGAAAGCCCCAAGCGACAGCCACGTCCACAGCGGCCACCCCGCCGCCCGGCCCTCGGTCAGCGGCACCAGCAGCGTGCACAGGGACAGGGCCAGGAGCAGCGTTCCGGGTACGTCGACGGGCGCGGGCCGCTCCGAGCGGCTCTCCGGCACCGCGCGCCCCGCGAGCAGCAGTCCGACGACCACCACGGGCACGTTCACCAGGAACACCGACCGCCAGCCCGTACCGGCCAGGTCGGCGGCGACGAGGAGGCCGCCCAGTATCTGCCCGGCGACCGCGGCGAGGCCCGCCGTCGCCCCGTACAGTCCCATCGCCTTCGCCCGGCGGGCCCCCGCCGTCGACGCCTGGATGGTGGCCAGCACCTGCGGCAGCATCAGGGCGGACGCCGCCCCCTGGGCGATCCGCGCCGCGACGAGCGTCCACGCGTCGGGGGCGAGCCCGCAGGCCAGGGAGGTGACGCCGAACGCGGCCATGCCCCACAGGAACAGCCTGCGGCGGCCGAACATGTCGCCGAGCCGCCCGCCGAGCACGAGCAGCACGGCGTATGCCACCCCGTACCCGGCGACGATCAGCTCCAGCACGGCCGGGCCCGCGGCGAGTTCGTGGTCGATGGTCGGCAGGGCGACGTTGACGATGAAGAAGTCGATCAGAGGGAGCGCCGCTCCGAGCAGCACCGTGAACAGCCCGAGAGGCCCGAGCACCGGCGGCACCGGCAGGGAGGCGGAAGCGGAAGGGGGAGCGGACGTCGGGGAGAGCGTGGTCGTTGTGGTCACGGAAGCCACTGTCCGCAGCCCCGGAGCCTGGTACCAGAGTCTCCTTATCCTGGTACTGGCACTACCCGGCACCGGGCTTCCGGGACCGCCGGCCGACCGCGATGCTGGGGGCATGACGACGATGGCACAGGCTCGCACGCGGCCGACGGTTCCTGCGCAGCCTGCGCAGCCGGTGGCGCACCCCGCCCCCGACGCCCGCCGCGCCGAACTCGCCGCCTTCCTGCGCAGCCGCCGCGAGCGCATCACCCCCGAGCAGGTCGGCCTGGTCCGGGGCGCCCGCCGCCGCACCCCCGGGCTGCGCCGCGAGGAGGTCGCGCAGCTCGCAGCGGTCGGGGTGACCTGGTACACGTGGCTGGAGCAGGCCCGCGACATCCAGGTCTCGCCGCAGGTCCTGGACGCCATCGCGCGCGCCCTGCGCATGGACCGGGTCGAGCGCTCGCACCTCTTCGCGCTCGCCGGTACCCCGGACCCCGCCCCCAACGGGCCCTGCCCGACGGTCACCCCGGCCTACCAGGCGCTGCTGCGGCAGCTGGACCCGATCCCGGCGTGCGTGCAGAACAGCCGGTACGACATCCTCGCGTACAACCGCTCGTACGCCCGGCTGCTCTGCGACCTCGACGCGCTGGCCCGCGAGGACCGCAACTCCATGCTGCTGGCCTTCACCAACGACCAGTGGCGCGCGTCCATGGACGACCTGCCCCGGGTCACCCGGGCGATGGCCGCCAAATTCCGTGCCTCGATGGCCGGCCATCTGGCCGAGCCCGCCTGGAAGGCGCTGCTGAACCGGCTGCGGACCGAGTCGGCGGAGTTCTGCGAGCTGTGGGACCGGCACGAGGTCGTCGAACACACCAGCCACACCAAGTTCCTGCGCAACAGCGAGGTCGGCCTGCTCCACGTCGAGCACGTCAACCTCTGGCTGAGCCCCGGCAACGGCCCCACCAGCGGCCCCCGCCTGGTGAGCTATCCGCCGGTCGACGCTCAGACCCGCGAGCGGCTGGAGCGCCTTCACGCCCTGGCGGGCGACGCCTCCTGAACCGCCGGCTCCGCCAGCCGCCCGGCCGTCCGCAGCGCCGTTCCCTTGGCCCACTTCCCGCTGGTCAGCGCCCCGACGAGGAGCACGGCAAGCCCGCACCCGGCGATCACCCACCACGCCGGGACGGCCGCTTCCACGAAGCCGTCGGCGGACGAGGTCCCGCTGACCCCCGCCGCGATCACCGCCCCGATCACGGCGACCCCGAGGGTGGAGCCCACCTGGCGGCTGGTGGAGGCGACGGCGGCCGCGACCCCGGCCTGGGCGCGCGGCATCCCGGAGACCGCCGTGTTGGTGATCGGCGCGTTGACCACGCCGAAGCCGATGCCGAAGAGCACGTACCCGGTGAACATCAGCGCCGTGTTCGTCTCCGCCTTGAAGCCCGCGAACAGCACCGCGCTCGCCGTCATCGCCGTCCCCGCGATGAGCAGGGAGAGCCGGGGCCCGCGCGTTCCGACCAGCCGCCCGGACAGCGGTGCGCAGACGAAGGTCATGGCGGCCATGGGCAGCATGTACAGCCCGGCGTGCAGGGCGGACAGCCCGCGTACGTTCTGGAGGTACAGGGTGTTGAGGAAGAGGAACCCGGCCAGCGAGGCGAACGCGCAGATCGCAATGACCGTGGCACCGCTGAACGGAGCGCTCCGGAAGAACCGCAGGTCGATCAGCGGCTCGGCCCGCCGGGGCTCGTACAGCACCAGGGCGACGAGCGCGAGCACCGCGACCCCGGCCAGCGACAGCGTGAGCGGCGAGCCCCAGCCCGCCTCCGGGGCCTCGATGATCGCGTACGTCAGCGAGGCGAGCAGCGCGATCACCAGGAGTTGGCCCACCGGGTCGGCCTTGCGGGCCTTGGGGGCGCGCGACTCGGGAACGTACCGGAGAGTCAGCAGCAGGGCCGCGAGGCCGACCGGGAGGTTGACCCAGAAGATCGACCGCCAGCCCACCGAGTCGACGAGCAGGCCGCCGATCAGGGGACCGGCGGCCATGGATATGCCGACCACGCCGCCCCAGACGCCGATGGCGCGGGCGCGTTCGCGCGGGTCGGTGAAGGTGTTGGTGATGATCGACATCGCGACCGGGTTGAGCATCGAGCCGCCGATCGCCTGGACGGCGCGGAAGGCGACGAGCGATGCGAGGTTGGGGGCCAGCGAGCACAGCAGCGAGCCCAGCGTGAACAGCACCAGGCCCGCCATGAACACCTTGCGCCGCCCGATCCGGTCGGCCGTCGACCCGGCGAGCATCAGCAGCGAGGCGAGGACGAGCGTGTACGCGTCGATGGTCCACTGCATCCCGGCCACGCTCGCGTCCAGCTCGCGCTGCATGGAGGGCAGGGCGACGTTGAGCGCCGTGTTGTCGAGGCTGACGATCAGCAGGCTCATGCAGCAGATGCCGAGGACCAGCATCCGGCGGCGGTGGGAGAGCTGCGGCGAAGTGGCGACGGACATCTTTCGATAGTACGGATAACTAAAGAAACCGCTCGATCGGGTGCGGGGCGTGGGCGACAATGAGGTAATGACCTCGCTCAACATCGGCCCCCATGTCGTGCAGCCGCCCGTGGTGCTCGCGCCCATGGCAGGCATCACGAACGCCCCCTTCCGGACCCTCTGCCGTGAGTTCTCCGGCGGAAAGGGGCTGTTCGTGAGCGAGATGATCACGACGCGGGCGCTGGTCGAGCGCAACGAGAAGACGATGCAGCTCATCCGCTTCGACGCGAGCGAGCAGCCGCGCTCCATCCAGCTGTACGGAGTCGACCCGGTCACCGTCGGCAAGGCGGTCCGCATGATCGTGGACGAGGACCTCGCCGACCACATCGACCTGAACTTCGGCTGCCCGGTGCCCAAGGTGACCCGCAAGGGCGGCGGCTCGGCGCTGCCGTACAAGCGGCCGCTGCTGCGCGCGATCCTGCACGAGGCCGTGAGCAACGCGGGCGACCTGCCCGTGACGATGAAGATGCGCAAGGGCATCGACGACGACCACATCACCTTCCTGGACGCCGGCCGCATCGCCGTCGAGGAGGGCGTCACCGCGATCGCCCTGCACGGCCGCACGGCCGCCCAGCACTACGGCGGCACCGCCGACTGGGACGCCATCGCACGCCTGAAGGAGCACGTGCCGGAGATCCCGGTGCTGGGCAACGGCGACATCTGGTCGGCGGACGACGCGCTGCGGATGGTCCGCGAGACCGGCTGTGACGGCGTGGTCGTGGGCCGTGGCTGCCTCGGGCGGCCGTGGCTGTTCGGCGACCTGGTGGCGGGCTTCGAGGGCCGCGAGGAGCGGGCGACGCCCACGCTGCGGGAGGTCGCGGTGGTGATGCGGCGGCACGCGGAGCTGCTCGGCGAGTGGATCGGGGACGAGGCACGGGGTGTCATCGACTTCCGGAAGCACGTGGCCTGGTACCTGAAGGGCTTCTCGACGGGCGGCGAGATGCGCAAAAAGCTCGCCGTGGCGTCTTCTCTCGCCGAAATGGACGCTCATCTGAGCGAGCTGGATCTGGACCAGCCGTGGCCCGAGGGTGCCGATGGGCCTCGGGGGCGTACGTCCGGAAATGGGCGGGTTGTGCTGCCTGATGGCTGGTTGAAGGACCCGTACGACTGCGCCGGGATCAGTGACGAGGCGGAGCTGGACACGTCCGGAGGGTGAGATTCGGGGTGCTCTGATGAGCGTACGGGTGAGTGATTCTCGCCACGCCTGATGGTGTAGTCGCTCAGATGAGCGTCGAGCGCCGTACTGCATTTTTCAAAGGGTGGCACCCAGTGCCACCCTTTCTTTTTTCAATATCCGAGATCATGTGTGACGCAGAGTCGAAGGTGAAGGATTCTCCGACTCCCCTCCGTGATCTTGTGTTCAAGACTCGAAGGCAGACCGTGTGGGCACTTGAAGCCCGGAGCACTTTCGATCTGCTGGCGGACGGGTGGTTAAAGCCGTATGACGGTTGAGTGGACGTACCCAGACACCTTCGATCTGGGTATGTTCCTCGCCGTCAGGGCAGCCAACGCGTCTTCGAGGAGCCGAGACCGTGTCGGAAAACAAAGAACCCCACGTAGTCGAGAACAACGGACAGCAGAAGTTCGTCTACGACTTCACCGAGGGCAACAAGGACCTCAAGGACCTTCTCGGTGGCAAGGGCGCCAACCTCGCCGAGATGACCAACCTGGGTCTGCCGGTGCCTCCGGGGTTCACGATCACGACCGAGGCCTGCAAGGTCTACCTCGACAGCGGTGACGCTCCCAAGGAGCTGCGCGACGAGGTCAGCGCCCACCTGGACGCCCTCGAGACGAAGATGGGCAAGAAGCTCGGCCAGGCCGACAACCCGCTCCTCGTCTCGGTCCGCTCCGGCGCGAAGTTCTCGATGCCCGGCATGATGGACACGGTCCTCAACATCGGCCTCTCCGACGACTCCGTCACCGGCCTCGCGGGGCAGGTCGGCGGCGACGAGCGCTTCGCGTGGGATTCCTACCGGCGCCTGATCCAGATGTTCGGCAAGACCGTCCTCGGCGTGGACGGCGAACTCTTCGAGGACGCCCTCGAAGAGGCCAAGACGGCCAAGAAGGTCAAGGTCGACACCGACCTGGAGGCCGCCGACCTCAAGAAGCTGGTCAAGAAGTTCAAGAAGATCGTCTCCGACGAGGCCGGCCGGGACTTCCCGCAGGACCCGCGCGAGCAGATGGACCTCGCGATCAACGCGGTCTTCGACTCGTGGAACACCGACCGCGCCAAGCTCTACCGCCGCCAGGAGCGCATCCCGGGCGACCTCGGCACGGCCGTCAACGTCTGCTCGATGGTCTTCGGCAACCTCGGCCCGGACTCCGGCACGGGCGTCGCCTTCACCCGCGACCCGGCCTCCGGCCACCAGGGCGTGTACGGCGACTACCTCCAGAACGCGCAGGGCGAGGACGTCGTCGCGGGCATCCGCAACACCGTCCCGCTCGCCGACCTGGAGTCGATCGACAAGGCGTCGTACGACCAGCTGATGCAGATCATGGAGACGCTGGAGACCCACTACAAGGACCTCTGCGACATCGAGTTCACGATCGAGCGCGGTCAGCTGTGGATGCTCCAGACCCGCGTCGGCAAGCGCACGGCGGGTGCGGCCTTCCGCATCGCCACCCAGCTCGTGGACCAGGGCCTGATCGACGAGGCCGAGGCGCTGCAGCGGGTCAACGGCGCGCAGCTCGCGCAGCTGATGTTCCCCCGCTTCGACGAGGACGCCAAGACGCAGCTCCTGGGGCGCGGCATCGCCGCCTCGCCGGGTGCGGCGGTCGGCAAGGCGGTCTTCGACTCGTACACGGCCGTCAAGTGGTCGCGCTCCGGCGAGAAGGTCATCCTGATCCGCCGCGAGACCAACCCCGACGACCTGGACGGCATGATCGCCGCCGAGGGCATCCTCACCAGCCGTGGCGGCAAGACCTCGCACGCGGCGGTCGTGGCGCGCGGCATGGGCAAGACCTGTGTCTGCGGCGCGGAGGAGATCGAGGTCGACACCAAGCGCCGCCGCCTCACGGTCGGCGACACGGTGGTCGAGGAGGGCGACGTCGTCTCCATCGACGGCTCCTCCGGCAAGGTCTACCTGGGCGAGGTCCCGGTCGTCCCGTCCCCGGTCGTCGAGTACTTCGAGGGCCGGATGCACGCGGGCGCCGACGACGCCGACGAGCTGGTCGAGGCCGTGCACCGGATCATGGCGTACGCGGACCGCCGCCGCCGGCTGCGGGTGCGCGCCAACGCGGACAACGCCGAGGACGCGCTGCGGGCGCGGCGCTTCGGGGCGCAGGGCATCGGCCTGTGCCGCACCGAGCACATGTTCCTCGGTGAGCGCCGCGAGATGGTCGAGAAGCTGATCCTCGCCGACACGGACGACGAGCGTGAAGAGGCCCTCAAGGACCTTCTCCCGCTCCAGAAGCAGGACTTCATAGAGCTTTTCGAGGCCATGGACGGCCTGCCGGTCACCGTCCGTCTCCTCGACCCGCCGTTGCACGAGTTCCTGCCCGACATCACCGAGCTGTCGGTCCGCGTCGCGCTCGCCGAGTCCCGCAAGGACGCCAACGAGAACGACCTGCGTCTCCTCCAGGCCGTCCACCGGCTGCACGAGCAGAACCCCATGCTGGGCCTGCGCGGCGTACGCCTCGGCCTGGTCATCCCGGGTCTGTTCACCATGCAGGTGCGGGCCATCGCCGAGGCCGCGGCCGAGCGCCGCAACGCCAAGGGCGACCCGCGCGCCGAGATCATGATTCCGCTCGTCGGCACCGTCCAGGAGCTGGAGATCGTCCGCGAGGAGGCCGAGGCGGTCATCGCCGAGGTCCAGGCGGCGACGGGGATAGACCTCAAGCTGGCGCTCGGCACGATGATCGAGCTGCCGCGTGCGGCCATCACGGCCGGTCAGATCGCGGAGGCGGCGGAGTTCTTCTCCTTCGGCACCAACGACCTGACCCAGACGGTCTGGGGCTTCTCCCGCGACGACGTGGAGGCCTCCTTCTTCACGGCGTACCTGGAGAAGGGCATCTTCGGGGTCTCCCCGTTCGAGACCATCGACAAGGACGGCGTCGGCTCCCTCGTACGACAGGCCGTCGAGGCCGGCCGCAAGACCCGCCCCGACCTGAAGCTGGGCGTGTGCGGCGAGCACGGCGGCGACCCGGAGTCCGTCCACTTCTTCCACGAGGTGGGTCTCGACTACGTGTCCTGCTCGCCCTTCCGCATCCCGGTCGCCCGCCTGGAAGCGGGCCGGGCGGCGGCCCAGTCGACGGGCAGCGACAGCCGCTGACGCGCGACCTTCCCGCAAGACCACCGATCCCGTCGCCGGGACTGCACCACCCCCACCCTCACCCCTGGCGACGGGCTCGGCCCGATACGGAGCGGCGGCACCCTGTGCGGGGGTGCCGCCGCTCCGGCGTGCACGGGCGGGGCCAGGCGTGCACGGGGTGCCAAGGGAGGGGCGGGGCGTGCACGGGGGTCCAAGGGCGGGGCGCGCAAAGTCCTTGTGGTAACGGTTCGGGTACCGGTATAGACCACTGTGGATCAGATCGCGTCACTCATCGCTCGTACGTCATGGACGTCCTCAGGAGGACCCCGCATGAGCAAAGAGCCCCAGACCCGCTTCTCGCGCCGCGCCCTCGTCGCCGCCGCCACCGTGGCCACCGCCGCCACCGTCTTCCCCTTCTCCGCCTCGGCCTACGCCGCCGAGCCCGCCCCGCCGCTCACCGAGCCCGTGCTGGCTGCGGACGGCACCAATGCCCGGCCCGTCGTGATTCCGGCCCTCCAGGAGTGGGCCGGCGGGGCCGGCACGTACCGGATCGACGACGACACCCGGGTGGTGGTGGAGGGGCGGGCCGACCACCAACTCCTCGCCCTGGCACGAACCTTGACCGAGGAGATCGCCGAGGTCACCGGCGTCCGCCTCGCCGTGCCCCGGCGCGGCAACGCCCGGCGCGGCGACATCGCCCTGCGGGTCGACCCCCGCGCCGTACACGCGAAGGGCGGGGAGCTGTACAGGGCGGAGGGCTACGAACTGGCGGCCACCGAGAGAGGGTTGAGCATCACCGGGCCCGGATACCGGGGCGTCTTCTACGGGACGCGGTCCCTCCTCCAGATCCTCCTCCAGGACGACCGCCGCACCCGCATCCCCGTCGGCACCGCCCACGACTGGCCCAACTACCGCCTCCGCGGCTTCATGCTCGACGTCGGCCGGCGCTTCTTCACGCCCGGGTTCATCCGCGACTACCTGCGCATCATGGGCTGGTTCAAGCTCAATGAGCTCCAACTCCACCTGAACGACAACGAGATCACCGCACCCGGCGGGGACTGGTCGAAGGCGTACGACGCCTTCCGGCTGCGGAGCGAGAAGAGCAAGTGGGACGGGCTCGCCGCGAAGGACGGGTCGTACGACCGCCGGGACTGGGACTCCTTCGAGGACGTCGCCGCCGCGCACGCGGTCCGGCTCACGCCTGAGATCGACGCGCCCGCGCACTCGCGCTCCTTCGTGCGCTTCCGGCCCGACATCGGTCTCGGCGGACCCAACAGCGACCATCTGGATCTGGGGAATCCGGCGACGCTCACCTTCATGAAGGAGGTCTTCGACGAGTTCACGCCATGGTTCCGCAGCCCGGAAGTGCATTACGGGGCGGACGAGTACACCGGCCCCGAGTCCCACTACCGGGCGTACTTCAACGGGATGGCCGCCCACCTCCGCGACACGTGGAAGAAGCGGCCGCGCGCCTGGGGCAGCCTGACCCGGCTCACCAAGGAGCCCGCCGCCTACGACAAGCAGGTCACGATCCACAGCTGGAACAACGGCTGGTACGGCCCGCAGGCCGCCAAGAAGGACGGCTACACCGACATCGTCAACACCAATGACGGGCTGTTGTACGTGGTGCCGTTCGCGACGTACTACCACCCGCTCGGCCTCGACGGGCGGTACCTGTACGACAGTTGGGAGCCGCACGTCTTCCCCGGCAAGGAGAGCCTCGCGCCCTTCGACCCCGTCCTGCGCGGCGCCATGTCCGCCGTCTGGAACGACCTCGTGCACGCCACGTACACCGAGAAGGACGTCCACGGGCTGATCGAGAAGACCTTCGGCATCCTCGCCCAGAAGATGTGGAGCGGGGCCGCCGCCGGAGTCCCGTACGGCACCTTCACCACCTCCATGCGGCGCGGCGCGCTCGGCCCCGGCCTCACGGTCGTCGGCCCCACGCTCGCCGAACCCGACCAACTCTCCCTCGGGGCAACGGCGTTCGCGTCGTCGAGTGCGTACGGTACGAAGCCGGGCGCAGCCTGTGACGGCAGCCCGGTGACCCGCTGGAGCAGCCGCCACGAGCGCGAACCGTGGCTGGCCCTGGACCTGGGCAAGGTGCGCGGGGTCGGGCGGGTACGGCTCGACTGGGGCCAGGAGTACGGGCGTTCGTACGACATCGAGGTCTCGGCGGACGCGAAGAAGTGGGCGAAGGTCGCCGAACGGCGGGACCGGCGGGCCCCCGGCCGCGACGAGCTGAGCTTCGACGCCGCCGACGCGCGGTACGTACGGGTGCGCGGGCGGGACGGGCGGCCGGTGCGGTTCACCCTGTGGTCCGTGCAGGTCTTCGACGTACCCGATCTGGCACGTGGGAGGGCGACCACCGCGTCCTCGGCGGAGGTCGACTACTTGGGTGCCGAGCTGGCCACCGACGGGGACCCCGGGACCCGGTGGGCGTCCAAGTACACCGACGGGGAGTGGATTTCGGTGGACCTGGGGTCCGTGCAGGCCTTCCGGCGGGTGCTGCTGGACTGGGAGGCCGCCGCAGGGAAGGACTACGACGTTCAGGTGTCCGACGACGGGAACGCCTGGCGGACCGTCGTCGAGCGGCGCGGGCGGACCACCGCAGGGGAGGACACCGTGGAACTGCAAGAGGCGGTGCGGGCCCGGCATGTGCGCATGCAGGGGCGCAAGCGGCAGTCAACGTACGGGTACTCGCTGTGGCGGTTCGAGATCAGAGCGTGAGGTCCGGTGCGGCGCGACCCAGCGGAGCGTGAAGGTCAACCCAACTGCGCGAAGTGGCAGTTGAAAAGTTGACCTTCGCAGTACGGGGTTCGCCGGGAATTCTCCCGGCGTTCTCCGGGCGGCGACGCCGGGCCCGGTCGGCAGATCCCCACCTGCCGACCGCGCCCCGGCGCCTCGGGCGGACACCGCATCCGCCGGCCCCGCCCGCCGCCGTCAAGTGCGGCGAAGCCCCCCACGGCCTTCGCCGAACCCCTCGGCGTGCGGGGCGGCCGGTGTCCGACACGGCCCAGCTTCGCCCCTGCCGCACCCCGCGGGCGAGGCGTTTCAACTGTGGCCGAAAGGCCGTGGTGACGGGGTGTGAGGGCGTGCATACTCGAACTCTGGGACGGTTGCGTGTGCAACCGGCGGGCGAGGGTGGGGAGTTGGGCCGGTGGTGCTGCGCATCCACTTCACGGGGGACGACCTTGCGCGGGTGCGGCTCGCCGCGCGGCCTGACGCCCTCTGGGAGACGGTCCTCAGCCTGCATCGGCTGCGGGACCGCAGGGGCGGGCGGGCCTACGGCGACTGGCGGGAGCAGGCGCGGGCCCGCTGGTCGGGCGGCGGCCGCGGGCTGCTGCGGACGGTGGTGCCGCCGCGCGGGTACTTCCCCGACTTCCTCACCCCGGAGGAGGGCGCGGCCGGGTGGGAGGAGGGCCTGGCGGCGGTGCGCGGGACTCCCGAGGGGCGGGTGGGGGCCGAAATGGCGGTCCTGGGCGGGCAGTTGGACGTACCGCTCGCGGGGCTGGTGGACGCGCTCGCCGACTACCACCGGGCGGCGGTCGCCCCCGTGTGGCCGTACGTCCAGGCCCGGGTCGAGGCGGACCGGGCGGCCCGCGGCCGGGCCCTGCTGGACGGCGGCGCCGACGCACTGCTGGCCTCGCTGCCGCCGGGGCTGCGCTGGCACGCACCCGTACTGGAGGCGGACTATCCGGTGGAGCGGGAGGTGTGGCTCCAGGGGCGCGGGCTGCGCCTCCAGCCGTCCTTCTTCTGCCAGGGGGCTCCGGTGATGCTGTACGACCCGGGGCTGCCGCCCGTCCTCGTCTACCCGGTGGCGCACCCGCCGGGACCGCCCGGCGAGCGGGCCGGGGGATCGCTGGGGAAGCTGGTGGGGCACACCCGGGCGGCGGTGCTGCGGGCCATCGACCACGGGTGCACGACCAGCGAGCTGGCGCGCAGGGCCGGGGTGTCGCTGGCGTCCGCGAGCCAGCACGCGGGGGTGCTGAGGGAGGCGGGGCTGGTGGTTACCCTGCGGCACGGCAGCGCGGTCCTGCACTCGCTCACCCCGCTGGGGGTGGCCCTGGTGCGGGGCGCGGCTTTTCCGTAGCCGGTCCAGTCGTCCTAGTCGTCGATGCCCGAGCGTTCCACCCCCGCCACGATCCACCGCTGGAAGAAGAGGAACACCAGCAGCAGCGGGAGGATCGAGACGGCCGCCGCGACGAAGAGTTCGTGGAGGTTGACCGTCTGGGCGGTGTTCAGGGTGGACAGCGCCACCTGCACCGTCCAGGAGTTCTGGTCCTGCCCGATGACCAGCGGCCACAGGAAGGCGTTCCAGGCGCCGATGAAGGTGATGGTGCCGACCGCAGCGAACACCGGACGGGAATTGGGCACCACGATCCGCCAGAAGGTCCGCCAGTGCCCGAGCCCGTCCACCCGGGCCGCGTCCTCCAACTCCCGTGGAAATCCCAGGAAATACTGCCGGAAGATGAAGCACGCGAAGGCCGAGAAGAGCGTCGGGATGATCAGCCCCCGCAGGGTCGAGACCCACCCCAGGGACGACACCAGCACGAAGCTGGGCACGAAGGTCACGGCGGCGGGGACCATGAGGGTGCCGAGGATCGCGTAGAAGACCTTGTCGGAGTGCTGGTACGGGATGCGGGCCAGCCCGTATCCGGCGAGCGCGGCCAGCAGCACCGTGCCCAGCGTCGTCGCCACCGCGATCAGCGCCGAGTTGAGGAGCGAGCGGGCGAAGGGGATCGCCGTGTCGGAGAAGAGTTCCGAGACATTGCCCCACTGGAGGCTGGACGGGAAGAAGGTCCAGTCCGGGGAGGTGATGTCGGCGTCCGTGGACAGGCCGTTGCGGACCAGCAGGTAGAAGGGGATCAGGAACAGCAGGGCCAGGGCGACCAGCAGCACCGCGCGCAGGGCGCGGCCGGCCCGTACGAGAGCGTCGTCCACCGGGAGTCAGTCCTCCTTCCGGCCGAGGCCGAAGAAACGGGCCTGGAAGATCGTCACCACGGCGATGATCAGGGCCAGGATGATCGCCCCCGCGCTGCCCATGCCGAGGTTCTGCCCTTGGCCGAGCGCCGTGTAGTAGAGGTACACCAGCGGCGGGCGGGCGTACGGCGGGTAGCCGCGCGAGTCCGAGAGCAGGTTGTAGAACTCGTCGAAGGCCTGGAAGGCGTTGATGACCAGCAGCAGGACCACCGCCACCGACGTCGCCCGCAGCAGCGGGAAGGTGATGTTGCGGAAGACCTGCCAGCCCGGACGCGCCCCGTCGACGGCAGCCGCCTCGTACAGCGTCGGGGAGATGCGTTGCAGGCCCGCCAGGAAAAGGATCATGTAGAACCCGGCCTGGAGCCACAGCCGTACGGTCACGATGACCAGCCAGTACCAGGGCGGCGAAGTGGTCGACAGCCACGCCGTCTGGTCCGCGCCGAACCAGCCAAGCACCGTGTTCGCCAGCCCGAACCGCACCCCGTTGAAGATCGACATCTTCCAGATCAGGGCCGCCACGACATACGAGCAGGCCGCCGGCAGGAAGAAGACCGACCGGAAGAAGGCCTGCGCGAAACGGAGCCGGTTCACCATCAGCGCGAGTGCGAGCGAGAGCGCGTACGTCGCCGGGACGATGAAGGCCGTGAACAGGGCGAAGGTGCCGAGGCTGCTGGTGAACGACTCGTCGCCCAGCATCGCCGTGTAGTTGTCGAGCCCGACGAAGTCCGTGGGGGAGACGGTGTTGTGGGCGTCGAAGAAGCTGAGGTAGAGGCTCCAGAGGAGCGGTACGTACGTGAAGAGGCCGAGGCCGATCGCGAACGGGCCGACGAACACCCAGAACCACAGCGTCCGGTTCTGGGTGCCCAGCAGCCGCTCCCGCAGGCCCCGGCGCGGGGCCTCGTCCGGGGCTTGGCTCACGAGGTCTTCTTCTTCACGCGCTGGAGCTCCTCGTTCGCCTTGCGGACCACCTTCTTCAGCTCCGTGTCCGGGTTCGCACCGTCCTTGACGATGCGGCTCAGCGCGTCCTGGTAGGCGGTCGCCGACGCCGGGGTCCACAGAAGGGGCTGGGCGTACGCGTTCTCCGTCGCGTACTTCACCGCGTCGGCCGCCGCGCCCTGCTTCAGCTTGTCGGCCTTCTTGGCGAGGGAGATACGGGCCGGGATGTGGAACCCGTACGACAGCGCGAAGTCGGTCTGGAACTCGGCCTGTTCGATCCACAGCCACTTGATGTAGTCCTTGGCGGCGGCCTGCTGCTTGCTGCGCGCGTTGACCGCCGCGCCGTACGCGCCGACCGGCACCGACGGCTTTCCGCTGCCGCCGTCCTTCGGGAAGGGCAGCACACCGAAGTCGTCGCCGAGCGCCTTCTGCACGGCGGGCAGCGCCCACAGCCCCGACCACTGCATCGCGGTCAGGCCCTGGACGAACGCGGACGGGTCCGCCCAGTCCGTCGGCGCGCCCAGCAGAAGCGACTTGTCGGCGTACAACTGGCGCAGCTTGCCGAGCGCGCGGGCGGCGGCCGGGTCGTCGAAGCCGACCTTGCCGTCCTCGGTGACGAGCGAGAGCCCGGCGGCGTACAGCGGGGTGCCGCCGAGGGAGCCCACGCCGCCGTCGTTGCCGAGGAAGAGACCCTTGGTCTTCTTGTCGGTCAACTTCCTCGCCGCGTCGACCAGTTCGTCCAGCGTCGTCGGCGGCTCGACATTGGCGGCCTTCAGCAGGCTCTTGCGGTAGAAGAGGAGCTGCATGTCGATGACCTGGGGTACGGACCAGATCTTCCCGTCGTACGTCTTCGGGGCGAGGACCGCCGGGTTGAAGTCGTCCTTCACGCCCTCGAACAGGTCCGTCAGGTCGACCACCTGGCCGCCCTGGATCTGGTCCAGCGTCGGCCCGTTGACCTCGAACACGTCCGGGCCGTCGGCCGTGAGGAGGGCGGCGGCGGTCTGCTGGTCGTAGTTGCCGGGCCGCCACTGCACGGTGACCTTGGTCTTCTTGTACGCCGCCGCGTACCGCCGCACGGCCTGCTCGGTGCCGGCCTCGCCGTACTGGTGGTACCACTGGGCGAGCCCGGGGCCGCCGCTCGCGCCTCCACCGCCGCCCGAACTTCCTTCGTCGCGGCCGGTGTTGGAGCCGCAGGCCGTCAGGGCGCCCCCGGCGGCGAGCGCGGAACCGGCGGCGAGAAGGGTGCGGCGGCTGATCGACATGACGTGTTCCCCCAGTGGTTCGCAGTGGTTGATCGTCGGGACCGGACCGTCGCCGGGCCGGTACGGACCGGACCATCCTGCGGACGGACCTCCCAACGATCAACCATGCGGGGGGATTACGACCAGTGTGTTGCGCCGGTGTGTCGCCCTGTGAGACGTGCGCTCAGGCCCCGGACGCCGCCGAGTCCGCCGCGTCCGCCGCGTCCGCCCGCACCAGGATCTTCACGTGGGCCCCGCCCCGGGCCAGCAGCTCCCGGTAGCCGTCCTCGTCCGCCCGGTCCAGCGGGATGCGGTCCGTGACCAGTGCGGTCAGGGACTCCTCGCGCAGGCGGCCGTCGGCGAGGGCCGTGATCACCGCGGGGAAGTCCGTCGCGTCGTACGCGAAGCTGCCCGTGTAGACGATCTCGTTCACCATCAGCGCGGTCGGGTCGAGTTCGGCCGTGCCGCCCTGCGCGACGGTCACCGCCCGGCCCCCCTTGCGTACGACGGCGAGGAGCGTGTCCACGGCCGCCCGGCCCGCACCCGACGCCTCGAACGCCGCGTCCACCCCGCCCGGCACCCGCGCCAGCACCTCGGCCGCCGCGTCCTGCTCCGTCGGGTCCACGGCCAGGTCCGCGCCCAGGCCGAGGGCGAGCTCCCGGCGGGCCGCGTCGATCTCGCTGACCGCGACGAACCCCGCCCCCTGCGCCTTCGCGGCCAGCAGCAGGCCCAGCCCGATCGGGCCCGCGCCGACCACGGCCACGCTGCCGCCCTCCGTGAGGCCCCCGCGGCGCACCGCGTGCCAGGCCACCGCCAGGGGCTCGACCAGGGCCGCGGTCTCGGTGGAGACGCCCTCGGGGAGGACGTGGGCGCGCCCGGCCGGGACGACCGCGTACTCGGCGAGCCCGCCACCGCCGCCCATCAGCCCGAGGAAGCCGAACTGCACGCACAGGTTGGGCTCGCCGCGCAGGCACGCCGGGCAGGTCCCGTCGTACACGATCGGCTCCACGGCCCCACCGCTCCGACCTGCACGGACGTGACGTCGTCGGCGACTTCCACGACCCGGCCGGAGAACTCGTGGCCCTGCACGAACGGGCCCTCCTCGCCGATCAGCGGGTGCACGAAGCCGGTGGCGGGCACCGCGGGGTGCGTGTAGTGGTGCAGGTCGGAACCGCAGATGCCGTTCCACTCCACCCGCACCTTCACCGTGCCGGGCCGCAGCCGGGGCACGGGGACGGTGTCGAGACGGAGGTCCTGGGGGCCGTGCAGGCGCAGCGCGCGCATCGAGGAGCTCATGCGGCGCACGATATGACTCGTGTCACCAGGGGGTGGGGAGGGGGCGGCGATGGGGCGGACGGGGTGATCTGCTACCCGGCGGCCCGGTCACGCGGCCGGCAACTCCCGCAGAGCGTCGCGACGTTGCTTCCGGAAGGCCTTGGCCGATCAGGGACTTCGCGGGCCGGTGCGTTCGGAGCGAGAAGTCGACGCCCCCGAGAGCGAGGAGTCGACGTCTCCGAGCCGCTTCGCCGAGCCGTCGTTCGAATCCTGTGTCATTTTTCTTCCGTGGGAGCGATGAGTTTCCTTCTCGCCCCCGGTCTACATCTGTGAAAGGCGACGGCAAGCGGGCCGCGCCGGACGCGAGTGACGACGAGAGACAGGGACGCACACCATGGCGACGTACCAGCAGATGATCTTCCTGAACCTTCCGGTCAAGGACCTGGAGGTCTCGAAGAACTTCTTCGCCAAGCTGGGCTACGGCTTCAACGAGCAGTTCAGCGACGAGAGGACCGCGTCGATGCCGATCAGCGAGACGATCGTCGTGATGCTGCTGTCCGAGCCGCGCTTCAAGGAGTTCACCACCAAGGAGATCACCGACACCTCCACCCACACCGAGGCCCTCATCGGCATCAGCGCCGAGAGCCGCGAGAAGGTCGACGAGCTGTGTGACGCGGCCCTGGCGGCGGGCGGCTCGGCCGCGAACCCCCCGCAGGACCACGGCTTCATGTACGGCCGCTCCTTCCAGGACCCGGACGGCCACATCTGGGAGGTCATCTGGATGGACCCGGCGGCGGTCCAGGGCTGAGCCGCCCCCGCAGCGGCGCACGTCACGGCCGGGGGTTCGGTTTTCCCCACCCCCGGTGCCCGTGCCTGCACGATCGAGTGCCAGGGGCGCGGTCGGCACGCTTGAGGCATGGACAGCAGCGTGCAGGTGCAGGCGAAAGTGGCGGGGCCCCGGAGGGTTCCCGGGTGGCGGGAGATCGTGCGGGAGCCGTTCCGGGCGGAGACCTGGCGGCGGGTGTTGTATCTGGTGCTGGTCGTGCCCGTGAGTGTGGTGTGTGTGCCGCTCGCGGTGGTGGGCGGACCGGTGGGGCGGGTGCAACGCGCGTTGCGGGAGCGGGTGTTGGGGGAGAGTTTCGAGGTGCGGGAGAGGGGTGGGGTGCTCGGGGTGGTGCATGCCCTGGCGGCTGTGCCGTTGGGGGTGGTGGGGTTGGTGGTGACGGCGTACTGCTGGTTCGTGGTGGTGATCAACGTCGGGTATCCGTTGCGGCCGGGCGGGGATCCGACGAATGCCTGGGGCGGGCCCACGATGGCCGGAGCCTGGGCCGTGCACGGGATAGCCGGCGGGGTGGGGTTCCTGTTGCTCACGCCGTGGATAGGCAGGGGATTCGTCGCGCTTCAGGGGCGGCTCGCGGAGGGGCTGCTCGGGCGGGACGGGCGGGGGCGTGGGCGGGCGCTCGGGCTCGCGGTCGGGGTCGTGGTGGTGTGCGGACTGTTGTCCGTGCCGGTCGTGCATCAGTTTTAGTGGGTGCTGTGAAACGTTTGTTGAAGGCGTTGCTGCACGCCCTTGTCGCTCTGCCCCTTGCTCTCGTCGGGATGCTGCTCGTGGTCGTCGGGCTGCTGGTGGGCGGGGTGTTTTCCGTCACCGCGCTCGGGCCGTGGGTGATTGCGGCGACGGTACGTGGGGCGGGTGGGCTGGCGTCCGTTCAACGGGCCCTGGCGGGTGCGCTGTTGGGGGTGGAGGTCGAGGCGGTACCCCCGTTGCCGCCCGTCGGCGGGCCGTTCGAGTGGCGGCGGGCCGTACTCGCCGACCGGCGGGCGTGGCGGACGGTCGGGTGGGTGTGCCTGGCGCCGGTACTGGCGGTGCCGGGGCTGGTGGTCGCCTTCAACTGCTATGCGTACGGGCTGCTGTTTCTGCTGCACCCGGTGTTGCGGCATGTCAACTACACCACCGTCCGCACCCCCGACGGCAGGGAGCGGCGCATCTCGCTGAGTCTGTTCGGCGTGCAGCTGGACGCGTGGCCGTGGTGGCTCGCCGTGGTCGCCGCCGGTGCGCTGCTGCTCACCGTCGCGCCGCGTCTCGTACGGCTGGCCCTCCGCCCGTACGAGAAGGTCCTGCGCTCCCTCCTCGGGCCGGGGGCCGCCGACCGGCGCATCCACGCGCTGGAGGAGACCAGGGCCCGGGCCGTCGAGGACGCCGCCGCCACCCTGCGGCGCATCGAACGCGACCTGCACGACGGGACGCAGGCCCGGCTCGTCGGCCTCGCCATGCACCTCACGATGATCCGGGAACTGGTGGCGGGCGGCGCTCCGAGCGATCAGGTGCTCGCCGTGGTCGAGACGGCACAGGGGAATGCCAAGCAGGCCGTCGTCGATCTGCGCGGGCTGGTCAAGGGGATACACCCGCCCGCACTCGACCAGGGGTTGGACGTCGCCCTGGCCACGCTCGCGGCGGACAGTCCGCTGCGGGTGGAGGTGCGGGCGGGCATCGGTGAACGGCCGTCCCCCGCCGTCGAGTCGATCGCCTACTTCTGCGCCGCCGAACTCCTCGCCAACGCTGCCAAGCACAGTGGGGCGGACCTGGTAGAGGTCGAAGTCGTCGGCGGGGGAGGGGTGTTGAGTCTGGTGGTGCGGGACGACGGGAGCGGCGGCGCGGTCGTCGGGGCGGGCAGCGGGCTGACCGGTCTGCGCGGCCGGGTCGGGGCGGTGGACGGGATGCTGGAGTGCGAGAGCCCGGTGGGCGGGCCTACGGTGGTGCGCGTCGTTCTGCCGTATCGCTGAGCCGACGCCGTCTGCCGTACCGCCGAGAGGAATCGCCCCACCATGCGTGTTGTCGTCGCCGAGGACTCGGCGCTGCTGCGGGACGGGCTCGTCCAGCTCCTGGCGATGCGGGGCGTGGAGGTGGTCGCGGCGGTGGGCGACGCGGACGCGCTGCTGGTGGCCGTCGCCGAGCACGGGCCCGACGCGGCGGTCGTGGACGTACGGATGCCGCCGACGCAGACCGACGAGGGGCTGCGGGCGGCCGTCGAGATCCGGCGCACGCACCCGGGGACCGGGGTGCTGATCTTCTCCCAGTACGTCGAGACCCGGCATGCGGCGCAGTTGCTGGGCGGCGGGGCCGGAGGCGTCGGCTACCTGCTCAAGGAACGCGTCGTGGACATCGGCGAGTTCGTGGACGCGCTGGGGAGGGTGGCGGCCGGCGGGACCGCCCTGGACCCGGAGGTCGTCTCGCAGCTCTTCGGTGCGAGCCGCCGGGCCTCGGCGCTGGACGCGCTGACGCCGCGCGAGCGGGAGGTGCTGGGGCTGATGGCGCAGGGCCTGACGAACCAGGCGATTGCCGAGCGGTTCGTGGTGACGGAGCGGGCCGTCGAGAAGCACGTGGCGAACATCTTCGCCAAGCTGGGGCTCGCGGTGGGGGAGGGCGGGCACCGGAGGGTCCTGGCGGTGCTGCGGTATCTGGAGGGGTGAGGGGGGCTGGAGGGGGGAGGAGGACTGGTGGGGTGAGGGGCGGGTGCCCCTCACCCCCGTCGGATCAGATCTGGAGCTCGCCCATCTCGCTCCAGCCCGTCTGCCCCTCGATCGTCGTGCTGACGATCTGCGGGGTGTGCCGCAGCAGCGGGCGCATGCTCTCCAGGCCCGCGCGGAAGTGGTCGGAGTTCACGTGCGCCTCGGCCGCGTCGTCCTGGAAGGCCTCCACCAGCACGTACTCGTTGGGGTCCTCGACGCTGCGGGACCAGGTGAACCACAGGTTGCCCGGCTCGGCGCGGGTGGCGTCCGTGAACGCCGCCACGTGCTCGGTCCAGGACTCGGCGTACTCGGGCTTTACCGGAAACTTCACGACAATAAAGATCATTGGGCCATTCTAGGCCCGCCCTTAATCCCCGTTCAGGGCTCCCTCAAGGCTGCCTTAAGGATCGTCGCCGACCGCCCTGACCTGCCCTTTCCCCCTTACCCCCGGCCTACCGTGGCACACGTGACGATCGAGGCCCCCGCACCGCTCCACGCACCGACCCACGCACCGCCCCAGCCCCTCCAGGCGCCGCCCCGGCCGGACGCCTACCCGGCCCTCTCGGCCTACCTCTCCCGGTCCGCCCCGGTGCCGACCCCCGCTTCGGCGCCCCCGGCCCCCGAGCCCGTCCGTACCCCCCGCCTCACCCCCCGCACCCTGCGCACCGGCATCCTCACCGGCATCGGCACGGTCTGCCTCCTGTGGGGCGTGCAGGCCGTCCCCTCCTTCCGGCTGGACTCCCTCTTCGCCGCCGGAGCCCACCTCAGCGGGCTGCTCGCCGGGTACGGGGTCCTCGTCATGCTCTTCCTGATGGCCCGCGTCCCCGCCGTCGAGCACGGCGTCGGCGCCGACCGGCTAGCCCGCTGGCACGCGCTCGGCGGGCGGTACGTGCTCTCCCTGTGCGCGGGCCACGGGCTGCTCGCCCTGTGCGGGTACGCCGCCCACACCGGCGCCGACGTCTTCTCCGCCGCCGTCGACCTCCTCGGGTACGCCGGTGTCCTGACCGCGGTCCTGGGCACCGCGCTCCTCGGCGTCGTCGGCCTCACCTCCGCACGTGCCGTCCGCGCCCGGCTCCCGTACGAGACCTGGCGGGCCCTGCACCTGCTCACCTACCTCGGCGCGGCCCTCGCCTTCGCCCACCAGCTCGTCGGCCCCGACATCGCCGGAAGCCCCCTCACCCTGTGGCTGTGGGCGATGCTGCACGCGAGCGTGGGCGTGCTGCTCCTCTGGTACCGGGGAGTCGTGCCCGTACGCCAGGCCCTGCGGCACAGCCTGCGGGTGCGGGAGGTCCGGGACGAGGGGCCGGGGGTCGTCTCCGTACTCGTACAGGGCATCGGACTGGACGAACTCCGGGCGGAACCCGGGCAGTTCTTCCGCTGGCGGTTTCTGCACCGGCGGCTGTGGCACACCGCGCTGCCGTTCTCGCTGTCGGCGCCCGTACGGGACGACACGCTCCGCATCACCGTGAAGGCGGCCGGCGACCACACCCGGCGGCTGCGCAGGCTGCGCCCCGGCACCCGGGTCCTGGCCACCGGACCGTTCGGCGCGCTGACCGCCCACCGGCGGACCCGGCGCAAGGTGCTGCTGCTCGCGGGCGGGGTCGGGATCACCCCGATGCGGGCCCTGTTCGAGACGCTGGAGTGCGCACCCGGTGAGCTGACCCTGTTCTACCGGGCGGGCAGCGAGGCGCAGTTGGTGCTGCGCGAGGAGCTGGAGGAGATCGCCCGGGAGCGGCGGGCGAACCTGCACTTCCTGCTCGGGCCCTCGGACGGCGCGTACGACCCCCTCGCCCCGCGGGCCCTGCGCGCACTGCTGCCCGATCTCGCCGAGCACGACGTGTTCCTGTGCGGGCCGCCCGGGATGGCGGACGCGGCGACGGCGTCGCTGCGGCGGGCGGGGGTGCCCGAGGGGCACATCCATGTCGAGCTCTTCCGCTTCTGACCCGTCTCTGCTGTTTCCGATCTGCCGCTTCCGACCCGTCGAGGACTTGATCATGGCCCGTCATCGCAGACCCCTCCCCGCCCCCGGGGCAGCCCTCGCCCACCGTGCCCGCCGGCAGGTCGCCGCCGGGCTCTTCGGGGTGAGCGCGCTCGCCGCGACCGTGCTGGCCGCCGTCGTGGAACCGGCCGCTCCGCCCGCCCCCGACCGGGCCCCGTCCGGTCCTGCGGCGACCGCCTCAGATCTGGCTCAAGTTTCCGAGAAGTAAGTGGTACCGGAGCGGTGTGCTCCGTACTGTCGTGATCATGCCCGACATCTCGATGACCGCCCTCCTGCTCCTGTGTCTCGCCGCCGCCGCGGCCGGGTGGGTGGACGCGGTGGTCGGCGGCGGGGGACTGCTGCTGCTTCCCGCGCTGGTCATGGGCCTGCCGCCGGGCATGGCAGGCACCTTCGCGCTCGGCACCAACAAGGCCGTTGCCATCGTCGGCACCTCGGGCGCGGCGATCACGTACGTCCGCAAGGCCCCGATCGACGTGAAGATCGCGCTGAAGATCGGCATCGCGGCGCTCGTGGGCTCGATGACCGGTGCGCTCTTCGCCGCCGGGATCAGCGACGCGCTGCTGCGGCCCATGATCATGGTGGTGCTGGTGGGTGTCGGTACGTTCGTCATCTTCCGGCCCAGCTTCGGCACCGCGCCCGCGACCGGGCCCGCCACCAAGCAGCGGGTGCTCGCCGCGATCCTCCTCGCGGGCTGCGGAATCGGCTTCTACGACGGCCTGTTCGGCCCCGGCACCGGCACCTTCCTGGTCCTCGCGCTCACCGCGATCCTGCACTTCGACATGGTCAACGCCTCCGCCACCGCGAAGATCGTCAACGTCTGCACGAACGCGGGCGCGCTCGCGACCTTTGCCGTGCAGGGGTACGTCCTGTGGCAGCTCGCCCTGCTGCTGGCCGCGTTCAACCTCACCGGGAGCCTGATCGGGGCGCGCACCGCGCTCAAGAAGGGGAGTTCTTTCGTGCGGGTGGTGTTGCTGGTGGTGGTGTTCACGCTGGTCGCGAAGCTGGCGTACGACCAGTGGGTGGCGTGATTTCGTCGGAGGGCGTGCTTTCGGGGGCTGCGTGGCCGGTTCCTTCGGGGGCCGCGTTGTGGGTCACGGCGCGCACTCCCGTGAGGTGCGCGAAGACCACCACGTTCCCCCGGTAGCCCTTGCCCTCGACGAAGCCGCCGCCGCAGGTGATCACCCGCAGCTCCGGGCGCGCGGCCTTCCCGTACACCTTGCTGTCGGGGAAGTCGGCGGCGTCGTACACCTCGATCGCGTCGATCGTGAAGACGGCGGTACGGCCGTCCTTGCGCAGCACCTCCACCGTGTGGCCCTTGTGCAGCGCACCCAGGCGGTAGAAGACCGCGGGCCCCTCGGCGGTGTCCACGTGACCTGCGACGACGGCGGTTCCGGGGGTGCCGGGCGGGGTGCCGTCCCGGTACCAGCCCGCGATGTTGGGATTGCCCTCCGGCGGTACGTCCAGACCGCCCGCGGCGTCCAGGCCCAGGCGCATCACCGGGGTGTCCACCCGGATCTGCGGAATGCGCAGGCGTACGGGTTCGGAGGCGGGCAGTGGGGCGACGGCGGTTCCCTCGCGCGGGCCGCCCGCCCGGTCCGCCGGATGCGGGCGTCCGGGGGCGAACGCCTCGGCGGCGGAGGGCTGGGGCGGCGAGGCGGACGGGGTCGCGCCGCCCCGGATCAGCCAGACGCCGGTCAGGACGGCGAGGGCGAGGACGGCGCAGTGGGTGCGGAAGCGGGCGGCGTCCGCGGGGGCGAGGGAGGGCAGCCGGGGGAGTCGGGGCAGCCGGGGCATCCTTGGCACGGGTCCTCCCGCTGGCGTACGTGCTGGTGGTGGCCTGGGTGACGGGCAGCCCGCGTCCCCGCCCGGGACTCATGGTGAAGGGCGGGGCCGCGGGACGGTGACGGCGACCGACGCGGCTTGTGCTCCCGCACGGGCCGCACGGCTGCTAGCGCGAGCCGCTCGCCCGGCGGCGCAGCAGCCAGGTGCCGCCCACGGCGGACGCGGCCAGGACGGCCGCCCCCGCCGCGATCTGGGGGGTGCTCGGGGCGGTGGTGCCGCCGCCGACGCCGGTGCGGACGTGGCCGGAGGGGGTGGTGGTGGTGGTGTGGGGACTCGGGCTCGCGTCCGGGCCGGCGGTGACGTGGAGGTCGCCCATGGCCGACCGCTTGCCGTCGGCGCAGGACACGCTGATCCCGTACTCGTCCTTGACCGTGGTGGAGGGCACGGTGAACTGCCCGACCAGCACTTCCTTGTGGGTGCTGGTCGCCAGGGTGAAGTCGCCGATGCCGAGCGAGGAGGCGTTGCCGGTGCCCTGCCCGCCGGGTCCGCAGGCGGTGGTGTTCACCGTGACGACGGCGCCGGGGGCGGCGGTCGCGGGGTTGAACTCCAGGGTTCCCGCCGGCGGGGGGTCCTCGGCGAGGAGGGCTCCCTGCAGCACGGGCTCGACGGGCTCGGGTTCGTCGGCCGCGGCCACCGCGCCGGGGGCGCCCAGTGCGAACCCCACGGCGACGAGTACGGCGAGGGTCGCACGGGTCGGCCTGGGGCGGCGGGGGCGGGGCGGGGTGGGCATGGGGGCTCCTTCGGGGGCGGTACGGGTGGGGCTTCCGCTGCTTCGAGGTAAGCGGTGCGGCCCCTTCCCCGCCTCCCGAACCTTCCGGCCGGTGGGGGGTCCGGGGGCGTGCCTCCCCGAACATCCCTCCAGCTCACCGGGGGTGCGGGGTGCTTCCGGCGACCCGCAGCCCGCACCACCCCGAACGGGTGACGCCCCCCCACCGCCTCCCGGTGCCGGACCGCTTCGGCCCGGCCCGCCGGACCAAGAGGGTCCCCGGCCCGGCCCGCGCGGCGGCAGCCGCGGTCCCTCCTTCAACCCCCCTTGACCTCAAGTCCACTTGACGTATGACGCTTCTCCGCATGGACATCAACACCGCCGCAACCGGCGCATTCGACCAGGTCACCTCCAGCCCCCTCCGCCTCGCAGTGATCGTCGGCAGTAATCGTGAGGGCCGCTTCGCCCCCGTCATCCGGGACTGGTTCCTCGCCCGTGCCGAAGGCTTCGGCGGGTTCGAGGTGGACGTCGTGGACGTGGCGGAAGCCGATCTGCCGACCGCCCTCTCCTTCCGGCCCGACGAGCAGGTCAAGGCCGAACTCGCCAAGGTCACCCACAAGTTGGCGGGCGCCGACGCCTTCGTCGTACTCACCCCCGAGTACAACCACTCCTACCCGGCAGGCCTGAAGAGCCTCATCGACTGGCACGGCAGCGAGTGGCACGCCAAGCCCATCGGCTTCGTTTCGTACGGGGGGCTTTCCGGAGGGCTGCGTTCCGTCGAGCATCTGCGGCAGGTCTTCGCCGAGCTGCACGCCGTGACCCTCCGCGACACCGTCTCCTTCCACGGCCCGTGGGGACAGTTCGGCGAGGACGGGCAGCACCTCGACCCCGAGGACTCCGACACCGCCGCCAAGGCCATGCTCGACAAGCTGACCTGGTGGGCCCACGCCCTGCGCGACGCCAAGTCCGTCCGTCCGTTCGCCGCCTGACGGCCCGAACCCGAGGCAGACCACCCTCATGCGCGCTCTCCTGGGGCTGCTGCGCCCCCGCCTGCACCCCTACCGTCGCCCCCTCGCCCTCGTCGTGGCCCTCCAGCTCGTCCAGATCGCCGCGACCCTGACCCTGCCCACCCTCAACGCCGATGTCATCAACCGGGGCGTCCTGACGGGTGACACCGGGTACGTCCTCGCCTCCGGGGGCCGCATGATCGCCGTGACCCTGCTCCAGGTGGCCGCCTCCGTGGCGGCCGTCTGGTTCGGGGCGCGGATCGCCATGGGGATCGGCCGCGACCTGCGCTCCGCCGTGTTCTCCCGGGTCCAGGACTTCTCCGTACGGGAAGTGGGGACGTTCGGGACCTCGTCGCTCATCACCCGTACGACCAATGACGTCCAGCAGGTGCAGACGCTCGCCGTGCTGCTGCTCACCATGCTGGTCGCCGCCCCGCTGATGTGCCTGGGCGGCATCGTGATGGCGCTCAGCCAGGACGTGCCGCTGGCCCTGCTGATGCTGGTCTTCGTGCCGCTGCTCGGCGGGGCTGTCGGACTCATCGTCCGCCGGATGCCGGTCCTCTTCCGGGGGATGCAGCAGCGCATCGACCGGGTCAACCGCATCATGCGGGAGCAGATCACCGGTATTCGTGTCGTGCGGGCCTTCGTCCGCGACCGGCACGAGCAGGAGCGGTACGCCGGTGCCAACGCCGAGCTGATGCGGGTCGCCCTGCGCAGCGGGCGGCTGATGGCCCTCCTCATGCCGACCATCCTGATCGTGTGGGAGCTGGCCACCATCGCCGTCGTCTGGGTGGGCGGACAGCGCATCGACTCCGGGGCGCTCCAGGCCGGCTCGCTGATCGCCTTCCTCGGGTATCTGATGCAGATCCTGATGGCGGTGATGATGACCGCGTTCCTGATGATGCAGGTCCCGCGCGCCGAGGTCAGCGCGGAACGCATCCGCGAGGTGCTGGAGACCGAGCCGAGTGTCGTCGCACCCCTCGCGCCCGTACGAGCGCTGCGGGAGAAGGGTCGACTCTCCCTGCACGACGTCGACTTCAGCTACCCCGGTGCCGAGGAGCCCGTCCTGCGCGGCATCTCTCTCACCGCCCGCCCCGGCCGCACCACCGCCGTCATCGGTTCCACCGGCAGCGGCAAGACCACCCTCCTCCACCTGATCCCACGTCTCTTCGACGCCACCGGCGGCCGGGTCCTGGTCGGCGGGGCCGACGTCCGCGAACTCGACCCGGACGTCCTGTCCCGCACGGTCAGCCTCGTACCGCAGAAGCCGTACCTCTTCTCCGGCACCGTCGCCTCCAACCTCCGGTACGGAAACCCCGACGCCACCGACGACGACCTCCGGCACGCCCTCGACGTCGCCCAGGCCCGGTCGTTCGTCGATGCCCTGCCCGAGGGGCTCGACGCCCCCGTCGCCCAGGGCGGCACCAACCTCTCCGGCGGGCAGCGCCAACGCCTCGCCATCGCACGGGCGTTGGTCGCCCGGCCCGACCTCTACCTCTTCGACGACTCCTTCTCCGCCCTCGACTACGCCACCGACGCCGCCCTGCGCCGCGCCCTGGCCGCCGAGACGCGCCGCGCCACCGTCGTCATCGTCGCCCAGCGCGTCTCCACCATCCGCGACGCCGACTCCATCGTCGTCCTCGACGAGGGCCGCGTCGTCGGCACCGGCACCCACGACCACCTCATGCGGACCAGCCCCACCTACCGGGAGATCGTCCTCTCCCAACTCACCGAGGAGGAAGCCGCATGAGCACCGCCCCAGCCCGGCAGAAGGAAGTCCCCGCCCCAGCCCGGCAGAAGGAGGTCCCCGCCCGCCAGGGCCCGCCCCCGCAGCGCGGCCCCGGCGCCGTCAACGCCCCCTCCCTGGAACGCTCCCTCGACTTCCGCCGCTCCGGAATCCGGCTGCTGCGGATGCTCGGCCCCCAGAAGCACCTGGTGGCCGCCGCCCTCACCGCCGGAATCCTCGCCGTCGCCCTCGCGGTCCTCGCCCCGAAGATCCTCGGCGAGGCCACCGACCTGGTGGTGAGCGGCGCGAAGAGCGCCATGGGCATCGACTTCCCCGCCGTCTCCCGGGTGCTGCTCCTGGCCCTCGCCCTCACCGCCGGCGGCGCGCTCTTCACCTGGATACAAGTGCGCATCGCGATGGTCGTCGCCCAGCGCCTCGCCTTCCGGCTGCGCGAGCGCGCCGAGACCAAGCTCGCCCGACTGCCCCTGGCCTACTTCGACCGGCAGCCGCGCGGCGAAGTCCTCTCCCGCACCACCAACGACATCGACAACATCACCCAGAGCGTCCAGCAGGCCTCCGCCCAGATGGTGCGCGCCCTGCTCACCCTGGTCGGCGTCCTCGCGATGATGTTCTGGATCTCGCCCCTGATGGCGCTGGTCACCCTCGCAGGCGTCCCGCTGTCGGTGTACGGGGCCTACCTCATCGGCCGCCGCGCCCAGCCCCAGTTCGTCCAGCAGTGGGCCGTCACCGGCAGACTCAACGGCCACATCGAGGAGATGTACACCGGGCACGCCCTGGTGAAGGTCTTCGGCCGGAAGGAGCAGGCGATCGCCACCTTCGACGCCCTCGGTGACGAACTGTACGAGGCAGGCTTCCGGGCCCAGTTCATCTCCGGCGTCATCCAGCCCGCGATGGCCTTCATCGGCAACCTCAACTACGTCCTCATCGCCGTCGTCGGCGGTCTGCGGGTCGCCTCCGGCACCCTCACCATCGGCGAGATCCAGGCCTTCGTGCAGTATTCGTACGAGTTCAACGGCCCCATCACGCAGATCGCCGCCATGGCCAACCTGCTCCAGTCGGGCGTCGCCTCCGCCGAGCGCGTCTTCGACCTCCTGGACGCCGAGGAGGAGTCCGCCGAGCCCGCCCCCAGCGGGCGTACGGAGAAGGTCACCGGCCGGGTCACCTTCGAGAAGGTCGCCTTCCGGTACGAGCCCGACAAGCCCCTGATCGAGGACCTCACCCTGACCGTCGACCCCGGCCAGACCGTCGCCATCGTCGGCCCGACCGGCGCGGGCAAGACCACCCTGGTCAACCTGCTCATGCGGTTCTACGAGGTCACCGGCGGCCGCATCACCCTCGACGGCACCGACATCGCCGCCCTGCCCCGCGAGGAACTCCGCGCCCACACCGGCATGGTCCTCCAGGACACCTGGCTCTTCGGCGGCACCATCGCCGAGAACATCGCGTACGGCGTCGAGGGCGACCTCCCGCGCGAGCGCATCGTCGAGGCCGCCATGGCGACGTACGCCGACCGCTTCATCCGCACCCTCCCCGACGGCTACGACACCGTCGTCGACGAGGAGGCCGGGAACCTCAGCGCCGGCGAGAAGCAGCTCATCACCCTCGCCCGCGCCTTCCTCACCCAGCCGTCGATCCTGGTCCTGGACGAGGCCACCAGCTCCGTCGACACCCGCACCGAGGTCCTCATCCAGCGCGCCATGAACTCCCTGCGCGCGGGCCGCACCTCGTTCGTCATCGCCCACCGGCTCTCCACCGTCCGCGACGCGGACGTGATCCTGGTGATGGAGGCGGGCCGCATCGTCGAACAGGGCTCGCACGACGCCCTCCTGGCCGCCGACGGTGCGTACGCCCGCCTCTACGCCTCGCAGTTCGCAGCCGTCGCCGCGTAGCCGCTTCGTACGGTACGAACAGGGGTGGGCCGAAGACCGGCTCACCCCTCGCGCCGTGCCTCCGGCAGCGTCACCCGGACCACCGCGCCCCCGTCGACCGGGTGGTTCGACAGCTCCACCCGCGCCCCGATCGCCCGCGCCTGCCCGAACGCGATCGTCAGGCCGAGACCGCTGCCCTGACCGCGCTCGGCGGCCCCGGTCAGGAACCGCTGCGGGCCCTCGGTCAGCAGCTTCTCCGGGAAGCCCGGACCGTGGTCGCGGATCACCACGCAGGGCCCGTCGACGTGCACCCCCACCGGGTCCGCGCCGTGCCTGCGGGCATTGACCAGCAGGTTCGTCAGGATGCGTTCCAGGCGGCGGGCGTCGGTGCGGACGTACGTGTCCTCGTCGGGGGCGGTGAGCTCCACGACGCAGCCCAGCCGGTCCACCAGGCTGCGCACCAGGCGGCCCAGCGGGTGCGCGGCCAGCTCCGGCTCCTCCGTGTGCGAGTCCAGGCGGGCGACCTCCAGGAGGTCCTCGGTGAGCGTGCGCAGGGCGGCGACCCGGTCCCGCACCAGCTCGGTGGGGCGGGACGCAGGGAGCAGTTCCGCGGCGGTCTGCAAGCCGGTGAGCGGGGTGCGCAGTTCGTGCGCCACGTCGGCGGTGAACCGCTGCTCGGTCTCGATCCGGCGCTGGAGCGAGGCCGCCATGGTGTTCAGCGCGGCGGACAGCTCCGCCACCTCGTCCTTGGTGGCCCGGGGGCCGTCGTGACTCAGGGCGATCCGGGCGTCCAGGTCGCCGTTGCTGATCCGCCGGGCGGTGGCCGCCGCCGTACGCAGCCTGCGGCTCAGCCGGGACGCCAGCGCGGCCCCGCCGAGAGCGGCCAGACCCACCACGACCGCGCCCCACACCACCAGGCTGCGGTCCAGGTCGTTGATCTCGGCGCGCTGGGCGCCCAGCGGCAGCCGCACCGACAGCACCTGGTCGCCGATCGGCCGGGCCGCCCACACGCTCGGGTTCGGGCCCGACAGGTCCAGGTAGGTGTTGCGGGAGCCCGCCCGGGCGGCGGCATCCAGCGCCGGGGGCACCTCGGGGGAGTCGAGGGCGGAGCCCGTGTCCTGCGGGTTCACGTGCCCGGTCAGCTCGTACAGCTGGCGCACCCGGTACAGCTCGGCGATCGCCGACTCGCGGGCGGTCTCGGCGACCTGCGCGGTACGGGCCTGATGGATCAGCACCCCGATGGCCAGCGCCACCAGGGCCGCCCCGGCGGCGGGCAGCGCGGCGATCTTCCAGCGCAGGCTGAGCCCGGCGACGAACGCCCGCACACGGCGGACGGGGCGGGGGGTCACGGGGCGGGCTCCGGATCCTTCGTCTTCGGGGGTGCCACGTCCTTGGGGGTGGGCTCCTTGCCCGGGACGGACTCGGGGGCGTCGCCGTCCGCGCGGAAGCTGCGCACCTCGCTGACGGTCAGCATCCGGTTGCCGTCCCAGCGGTAGCGGATCGCCTGCTCGCCGCCGTCGGTCGCGGAACCCCGGACGACCAGGTCGACCCCGACGGACTCCACGACCGGACGTACGCCGCTCGTGTAGAGGATCGGCACGATCTTCCCGTCGCGGACCGTGTACGCGGCCATCACCACCCGGCCGCTCTCCAGATCCACCGCACAGATCAGCTCCGGCTTCCCGTCGCCGGTCAGGTCGTGCAGCACGGCCGGGCGGATGCCGGGCTTGCCCGGCTTGTCGACCGGACCGCGCCGGGTCAGCCGGCGCATCCGGGGGTCGGCCCGCAGGACGTCCGTCTGGTCCATGGCGGCGAGCCCGCCCGCCGGGACGGCGGGGGAGTCGGGCAGCGGGTCCGGGGCGGGCTGGAGCTCCGGATCGGTCACCGCGTCCGAGGGTGAGGACGACTCGGGGGACCAGGCGGGCCACAGGGTCTGCGGGCGCGGCTGGGCACTGGCCGAAGGGGCGGGCTCACCGGGGCCGAGCCCTTCGGGGGCACCGCACCCGGCGAGCAGGACAGCGCCGAGCGCCGCGGCGGCGGGGACGGCCGGAACGGATCTGCGCGGAGTGCTCGGACGGCGGGACATAGGTCCCTCGACCTTATGTACCGAGCATCACAAGAACCGGGACATTCTGTAACAACCATACGTACGGTCCATCGCGGTCCGCACACCTGCGCGGACCGCGTGCCGCCCCGCCTCCCGTACACGTACGACACGCGATACACCCGAACGAGTGCCCCTGGTTTGGAAGTTGGCCGTCGGCAATAGCAAGGTGCCCTGCATGCACAGCTCCCACCTGAAGACCCTGTTCACGGCAGCAGCCCTCGCGGCGACCTTCTTCGCCCCGGCGGGCGAGTCCCACGCGGCCGGTGCCGGCGAGGGCGGGTCCGCCCGGCCCGCGGTGGCCGTCGCACCCGACTACGACCAGTGGATCGGCAAGACCCTGGTGCGGGACGGGGAGAGTGACCCCGTCGGCGTCCCCGCCGAGCGCCTCGTCCACGAGCGGGACATCCCCGAGCCGTACCGGATCGTCAGGCCCGGCTCGATCCTGACGCAGGAGTACATGCCGGACCGGATCAACGTCCACGTCGACGACGCGAACCGGATCACCCGCGTCACCTTCGGCTGACGGCTGACGGCTGACGGCTGACGGCTGACGGCTGACCGCTGACCGCCGCCCCCGCCTACTGGCCCGCAGGGCGCTGCGGGACCAGTCCCGCCGTCCAGCCCCCGTCCACCGCCAGCTCCGCCCCCGTCACGTACGCCGCCGCGTCCGACAGCAGGAACGCCACCGCCGAGGCGATCTCATGGGGCACCCCCACCCGCCCCATGGGAGCGCCGGGGTACTTGCCCGCCCCGACCTCGATGCCCACGTGCGCCGTCATGTCCGTGTACGTCATCCCCGGATGCACCGAGTTGACGCGGATCCCGGCCTCCGCCAGCTCCACCGCGCCGATCTTCGACAGCCCGCGCACGCCCCACTTGGACGCCCCGTAACCGGCCGTCCGCACCATGCCGGTGAGGCCCGCCGCCGACGAGATGTTCACGATCGCGCCGCCGCCCGCCTCCCGCAGCACCGGCACCACCGTCTTCATCCCGATGAAGACCCCGACCAGGTTGACCTCGACGATCTCCCGGAAGCGGGCCACGTCCGCCTCGGCGAGCAGCTCGCCGCTGGATATCCCGGCGTTGTTGACCAGCCCGTCCAGGCGGCCGAACTCCCGCACCGCGAAGGCGACCGCCGCCTCCCAGCTCCGCTCGCTGGTCACGTCGTGCTGGTGGAAGCGGGCCGCCCGATCCCCGTACGCGCCCGTCAACTCCTTGACCAGCGCCGAGCCCTCGTCCACCAGCACGTCCGTGACGACCACCCGCCCGCCTCCCGCCACGACCGCCCGTGCGGCCGCCGCCCCCAGACCCCGGGCGCCCCCGGTGATCAGTACGACCCTGCCGTCCAACTGCCCCTGCGCACCGGCCACGTGGACCCACCGCCTCTACGTATGCACCGTATGCCTAAACGGCATACCCGATCCGGACGGCGGTCAGTGTGTCAGCGCGCCGCACCCCCTGCCAACGCCTCGGTGACCCCCTTTTCCCGCTCACCGAGAAAGTGCGGGTCGGGACGGAAGGTCGCGTCCAGCAGAGCCTTGCCCGCCGCGAACACCTCGCGGGCCCCGCCGTAGTACCAGGTCGCGTCGTGCTCGTCGTCCACACCGACCCCGAAGCCGTCCACCCCGGCCGCCTCGCACAGCGCGACCGCCCGCCGGATGTGGAAGCCCTGGCTGATCAGGACCGCCCGGTCGACCCCGAAGATCTTCTTGGCGCGCACGCACGAGTCCCAGGTCGCCGAGTCTGCCTATGCAGAGTCACGGGAAACCACCGATCTCCCTACCGAACACGAACTAGGTAAGGGAGCGCACACCA
>BMUX01000020.1 GCA_014650415.1 Streptomyces spiroverticillatus | reverse complement strand
TGGCACGCTGTTGAGTTCTCAAGGAACGGACGCTTCCTTCGTACTCACCCTCGCGGGCTTTCCTCCGGACGTTTTCGTTCGGTATTTCGTGTTTCCGACTCTATCAGATCGTTTCCGGCCTGATTCCCAGTCGAACTTGGGTTGTCTTTGCGGCTGTTGGGCCGTTCCGACGAGTGAGACATTAGCGGATTCCTGCGCCCCGAACCAAATCGGGGTTTCGGCGTCCTCATTTCGAGAAAAGGGCACGAAAAACAGCGCGACAGACGTCGCGGATTTGTCGTGCTCTTGTTCTGCGGAATGGTCGTCCTGGGCCAGTCGGAACCGGTGCTCACATCGGACAACCCGAAGAACTATACGGACTACCAGCACCGGCGTCAACCCCTGCATGACGCAGCCCTGCACCCACACCGCACGAGGCCCCTCAGGCCCGGCCCGTTTATTAATTTTGCAGGGTCTGCATCTTTGCGTAGTCTGCAACATGTGAAGAACAAGGACGGCGTACCTGGGCTCCGAGAGCGCAAGAAGCAGGCGACTCGGGCGGCGCTGGCCGATGCGGCGGTACGGCTGGCTGCCGAGCACGGGGCGGAGAACGTCACCGTCGAGGCGATCAGCAGTGCGGCGGGCGTCTCGCCGCGCACGTTCTTCAACTACTTCGACAGTCACGACGACGCTTTCCTGATGGTCGACCCGGAAGTCGGCGAGCGGGTCAGACGTGCGGTGCGCGATGCGCCGGCCGCGCTGCCCGTGCTCGACGTACTGCGGGAGGCGTTCGCGGCGGAGTTGGTGGACGTCGAGGAGCGTCACGAGATCTGGAGCCTGCGGGCCAAGGTCTTCCAGCGTTCTCCGCACCTCCTCGTCCGTGGGCTGGGGGCCCACATGGCCGAGGAGCAGGAGCTGGCCGCAGCGGTGGCCGAGCGGTTGGGGGGTGTGCCGGGCGAGCCCGTCGGGCTCTACCCCCGGCTGGTCGCCGCCGTCGCGACCACGGCGATCCGGGCCTCGATCGAGGACTGGGTCCAGCGCACCCCGGACGTCGCCTTCATCGACGTCTTCCGGGAGTCCTTCGTCCACCTGGGCTCCGGGCTGGGCGCCCCCGCCCCCGCTGCGGGCTCGTGAACCGCCGCGGCACCTCCGCACGGACATCGGCCCCCTGCCGTGCCCCCGCTGCCGTACCCCTTGAGTTTTTTCCTGCCCGATCTCCGGATCGACTTCCAAGAAGGACACCGTGAGCGCAACAGAGGCGCCTGAACAGGCGCCCACCTCCATGAGTCACAAGCAGATACTCCAGGCCATGTCCGGGCTGATGGCCGGCATGTTCGTCGCCATCCTGGCGGGCACGGTCGTGGCCAACGCACTCCCCCGGATCATCGCCGACCTCGGCGCCAGCCAGTCGTCGTACACCTGGGTCGTCACCTCCGAGCTGCTCGCCATGACGGCGACCGTCCCGCTGTGGGGCAAGCTCTCGGACCTCTACAACAAGAAGCTGCTGCTCCAGCTCTCGCTGGGCATGTTCGTGGTCGGCTCGCTGCTGGCCGGGTTCTCGCACGAGGTCGGGCTGCTGATCTTCAGCCGGGTCGTGCAGGGCATCGGTGCCGGTGGTCTCACCGCGCTCGCCCAGGTCGTCATGGCGGCGATCATCCCGCCGCGTCAGCTCGGCAAGTACGCCGGCATCTTCGGTGCCGTCTTCGCGGTCGGCACGGTCGCCGGGCCGCTGATCGGCGGCGTGCTGGTGGACACCTCGTGGCTGGGCTGGCGCTGGTGCTTCTTCATCGGCGTCCCGTTCGCTCTGCTGGGCATCGTGCTGTTGCAGCGCACGCTGAAGCTGCCGACCGTACGCCGTGAAGTGAAGATCGACTTCCTGGGTGCGTTCCTGATCGTGGCGGGCGTCTGCGCGCTGCTGATCTGGACGTCGCTGGCGGGCAACCAGTTCGACTGGGCCTCGTGGCAGACGGCCGCGCTGACCGGTGGCGGTGTGCTGCTGCTGATCGCCGCGGTGTTCGTCGAGGCGCGGGTGCCGGAGCCGATCATTCCGCTGACCATCTTCCGCAACCGCACGGTCAGCCTGACCACGATCGCGAGCCTGCTCGTCGGTGTGGCCATGTTCGGCGGCACCGTGTTCCTGTCGCAGTACTTCCAGATCGCGCTCGGCAAGTCGCCGACGGTGGCGGGGCTGATGAGCCTGCCGATGATCCTGGGTCTGCTGGTGTCGTCCACCATCGCGGGCCAGATCATCAGCAAGACCGGCAAGTGGAAGGCGTACCTGGTCGCGGGCGCGGTCGTCATGACCGCCGGTCTGGGGCTGCTGGCGACCATCGACGCGGACACGCACTTCGGTCTGCTCAGCGTCTACATGGCCGTCCTCGGCATCGGCGTCGGCATGCTGATGCAGAACCTGGTGCTGGCCGCGCAGAACGACGTTCCGGCCACCGAGCTGGGCGCGGCCACCTCCGTGCTCTCCTTCTTCCGCAGCATGGGCGGCACGATCGGCACCAGCGCGCTGGGCGCGGTGCTGGCGAACCGGGTCGCGACCGAGATGGCGAACGGCATGAAGGCGGCGGGCATGCCCGTCCCGCAGGGCGGCGACAGCGGCTCCGTGCCCGACATGGCCAAGCTGCCCGCGCCGCTGCGCGAGATCGTGGAGAACGCGTACGGTCTGGCGACCGCCGACCTCTTCCTGCTGGCGGCGCCGTTCGCGGCGCTGGCACTGGTGGCGGTGATCTTCATCAAGGAGAAGCCGCTGAAGACCACGAGCGGCATGGAGCGGCTCGCGGAGGAGGCCGGTGCGGCGGAGGCCGGCGAGGCCGTCGCCTCGGACGCTCCGGTGAAGGACGTGCTGGTCAAGGACGACGGCCAGGACGGCGGCAGCAAGAGCACTGCGCCGACTCCGGTGGGCTGAGTCTTTGCGGCGGTCGTACGTGAAAGAGTGACGGGCGAGGCCCCGGTCACCCCCTCGGGGGGTGACCGGGGCCTTTCTCGTACACGCGGCCGGAGATCGCTAGCGGCTGCCGTGCGGCGGGCGGACCTCGGCGAACCAGCGGCGGCGCGGGCCCCGGTAGAGCAGGGCGTCCCAGCCGAGGGCCGTCAGGACGTCGGCGCACCGGGTGAGCTGCTCGCGTTCCTCGGCGGCGGCCCCGCTGCCGGAGGGGCCGAGCCATTCGACGGCCACGGTCTGCGGCTCCTCGCCGGGGCGGACCCGGTAGCCGGTGGCGGTGCGGTGGCCGTCGGCGTCGGTCGCGGAGGGGGTGAGGGGTGCGGCTTCCAGGGCGAGGGCGACCGCGTTGGTGAACTGGCGCAGCTCCCAGGCGGCGGGGGCGGACGCGGAGCCCTGGGTGAGGCGGCGGATCTGGAGGAGGCCGTCGAAGGCGGTGCGGACGGCGGCGGCGCGCAGCTCCGGGGGTTCCGGGGGCGGTGGGCCGTCGCCGGTGGAGGGGGCGAAGGGGGCCTCGGCTGGGGAGGGGTTCGGGACGGCCATGGGGTCAGTGTCCTCGTTCGGTGCGGGTCCTGGGGGTGCGGGGTCAGTCGAATTCGCCGGGGGTGACCAGGCCGGTTTCGTACGCGAGGACCACGGCCTGGGCGCGGTCGCGGAGGGTGAGCTTGGCGAAGATGCGGGCCACGTGGGTCTTGACGGTCGCTTCGCTGAGGCCGAGCTGTGCTGCCAGTTCGGCGTTGGAGAGCCCGCGGCCCATCAGTGCGAGGACTTCGTGTTCGCGCGGGGTGAGGGTCGCGAGGTCGCGGTGCACGGCGGGGGTGCGGGGATCGGGTTCCGGTTGCGGGGCGGTGCGGCCGGCGAAGCGTTCGACCAGGCGGCGGGTGATGGTCGGGGAGAGCAGCGCGTCGCCCGTGTCGACGAGGCGTACGGCTGCTGCCAGGTGGGCGGAGGTGACGTCCTTGAGCAGGAAGCCGCTGGCTCCGGCGGCGAGGGCCGCGTAGACGTAGTGGTCGAGGTCGAAGGTGGTCAGCATGATCACCCGGCAGTCGGGGCGCTCGGCGAGGATGCGGCGGGCGGCATCCAGGCCGTCGGTGCCGGGCATCCGGATGTCCAGGAGGACGACGTCCGGGCGCAGCTCGCGGGCCCCGGCGACGGCTTCCTCCCCGTCGGCCGCCTCGCCGACGACGTCGATGCCGCGGGCGGTGAGGATCAGGCGGAATCCGGTGCGTACGAGCTCCTGGTCGTCGGCGATGAGGACGCGGGGCGCATCGGTCGCCGTGGGCTCCGCACGGGTCGGCGCGGGCCCGATGGCCGGGTCCACGGGCGTGGGGGCGGCCCGGGTGTGCCGTGGAGCGAGGAGGGCTGCGGCACGGTGGTCTGCCGGGGCGGGCGTGTCCGTGGCCGGGGTGGGCCCGGCCGGTGTGGGCCGGGGGCCCGGTGGTGGCAGAACGGTTCCTCCGTCGGGCAGACCGGCCGGGTGGGCCGTCCCGGTGTGCCGTGGCGCGGGGGCGGTCGGGGGCCGGCGGCCGGCCGGTGGTGTGGCTGTGTCGCTTGTCGGGAGCGACGGGGTCGGCCGGGGAGTGGGCGGTGGGGTCATGACGGCTCCCTCGTCGGGCTGTCCAGGGGGATGCGGGCGCGGACGCGGTAGCCACCGCCGAGGCGGCGGCGGGCGTCGAGGTCACCGCCGTAGAGGGCGACGCGTTCACGCAGGCCGAGGAGGCCGTGGCCGGTGCCGTCCGTCGGGCGGGTCGGCCGGGGTCCGTCCTTCAGCGCGCTGGGGCCGCTGTTGAGGATTTCCACGCGGAGGGAGCGGTCGGCGTAGCGGATCGTGACCTGGGCGCCGGTGCCGTCGCTGTGTTTGAGGGCGTTGGTGAGGGCTTCCTGGACGATGCGGTAGGCGGTGACGTCGACACCGGGCGGGAGGGGGCGGGGGGTGCCGGAGATCCGTACCTCCACCGGGAGGCCCGCGAAGGCGATGCGGTCGACGAGGGGGCTGAGCCGGGTGAGGCTCGGCTGTGGGGCGAGGGTGGTTTCCCCCGGGGTGTCGTCGCCGTCGGCGGAGGGGGCCAGCAGGCCGAGCAGGTGGCGGAGTTCGGTCATGGTGTCGCGGCCGGCGCGTTCCACGGCGGCCATCGCGGTGGCGGCCTCGTCGGGGAGGGTGGCCAGCACTTCGCGGGCTGCGGTGGCCTGGACGACCATGAGGCTGACGTTGTGGCTGACGATGTCGTGCAACTCGGCGGCGATACGGGCCCGTTCGGCGTCGACGGCTGCGGCGCCGGCGTTCTCGCGTTCGCGTTCCAGGAGCCAGCGGCGCTCCTCCAGGGAGTCCCGGTGGCGTTTGCGGGATCGTAGGAGAGCGACGTACAGCACCGCGACGGCGGTGCACGCCACGGCCGTCGCGGCCATCCACCAGCCCGCCCCTGAGCTTTCCACGCCGTCATCCTCGCAGGCGGTGGGGCGTGGCGCGTCGTTCTCGCGGGGCAGGGGCGTACATCCGCGGATGTAGGCGGGGCGGGGTGTACATCCGGGGCGGGATGCCGGGCCGGGCGGGGCGCTTCTAGGTTCGGGGCATGACTGGGAATGAGCGGGCCGTGGTCCAACTGGACGGTGTGCACAAGGAGTACGGCGAGGCGAAGGCCCTGGACGGGCTGTCGCTGGAGATCCGGGCCGGGGACGCGGTGGCCGTGATGGGGCCTTCGGGGTGCGGGAAGTCGACGCTGCTGAACATGGTGGCGGGGCTGGACCGGCCGACGTCGGGGCGGGTGCGGGTGCAGGGGCAGGATCTGGCGGAGCTGAACGAGACGGGGCTCGCGCTGTTCCGGCGGCGGCACATCGGGATGATTTTTCAGTTCTTCAATCTCATTGACGATTTGCCCGCGTTGGACAACGTGACGTTGGCCGCGCAGTTGACGGGTACGCCCGCGAAGCAGGCGCGGTTGCGGGCGTTGGAGTTGCTGGACGAGCTGGGTGTGGCCGATCGGCGGAACGCGTATCCGGCGGTGTTGAGCGGCGGTGAGCGTCAACGGGTGGCGGTGGCGCGGGCGTTGATGAACCGTCCGGCGCTGCTGCTGGCGGACGAGCCGACCGGGGCGCTGGACAGCCGGTCGGGCGAGCAGGTGATGGATCTGCTCATCGACCTCAATCAGATCGGGCAGACGCTGTTGATCGTGACGCACGATGCGCAGTTGGCCGCGCGGTGTGCGAACCGGCTGGTGGAGGTCGCCGACGGGCGGGTGGCGCGGACGAGTGCGCTGGAGGCCGGGGTATGAGCGCGGTGTGGGCGGCCGCGCGGGCGGCGGTGCGGCGGCGCAGGCTCCAGAGCTGGCTGATCGGGCTGGTGGTGCTGTGCGCGACGACGACGGTGGTGCTGGCGCTGGGGTTGCTGACGGCGGCGCGGGGGTCGTTCGACGAGGCCTTCGAGCAGCAGCGCGGTGCGCATGCGGTGGTCACGGTGGACCGGGCGAAGGTCTCGGACGCGGCGCTGTCGGAGACGGGTCGGCGGGCGGGGGTGGCTGCTGCGGCCGGGCCGTACGGGCAGCGGGTGGTCGATGTGCCCGAGGAGTTGGCGGGCCGCCCGCCGGGGCCGCTCACGGTGGTGGGCCGGGCCGGGGCCGGTGGTGCGGTGGACCGGGTCGAGCTGGTGGCGGGGCGCTGGGCGAAGGGGCCGGGCGAGATCGTGCTGTCCTCGCCGAACGGCGGGTACGACGAGGAGGTGCTCGGGAGCGCGGTGCGGGCGCGTGGCGTTCCGCCGCTGACCGTCGTCGGGTTCGCGAACAGCATGAGCGGATCGGCGGACGGCTGGGTGACGCCGGATCAGATGCGGGCGCTGGGGCCGGAGTCGGCGCAGATGCTGTACCGGTTCGACGCGTCCGGTACGGCGCAGGAGGTCGCGGACTCGGTGGGCCGGGCGACGGCGGGGCTGCCCGAGGGGGCGGTGGCGTCGGCGCAGTCGTACGTCACGCTGCGGGCGGCGTTCTCGTCGCGTGCGGAGGCGTATCTGCCGTTCGTCTCGCTGTTCGGGGTGCTGGGTTTGTTGGTGTCGGTGCTGATCGTGGGGAACGTGGTCAGTGGGGCGGTGGTGTCGGGGTTCCGGCACATCGGGGTGCTGAAGGCGCTGGGCTTCACGCCGAACCAGGTGGTGTCGGTGTATCTGGTGATGGTCTCGGTGCCGACGGTGGCGGGGTGCGTGCTCGGGGCGGTGGGGGGATGGCTGGTGGCGCAACCGGTGCTGGAGGTGGCGTTCTCGGGTGTCGATGCCGGGGTGGCGCGGGTGGAGGCGGCCGCGTGGGTGCCGGTGGCCTGTGTGTTCGGGATGCCGCTGCTGGTCGTGGTCACGGCGTTGGTTCCGGCGTTGCGGGCGCACCGGCTTCCGGCGGCCCGGGCGATCACCGCGGGCAGTGCGCCGGCGACGGGTCGGGGACTGTGGGTGCAGCGGGTACTGGGCGGCAGCCGGTTGCCGAGGGCGGTGAGTCTGGGGCTCGGGCATCCCTTCGCCCGGCCGGGCCGGACGGGTCTGACGGTGGCGGCGATCGTGCTCGGGGTGGTGACAGTGACGGTGACGACGGGGCTCTCGGCGACGTTGGTGTCGTACAGCGCCTCGGGGTTGGAGGGGTCGCGGGTGGACGTGATGTCGGCGCAGCCCGGTCTGCCGCCGCCGCCCTCGGGCGACGGGAAGGCGCGGCAGCCGTCGAAGCGCGGGGATGTGCAGATCGAGGAGTTGCTGCGGTCGCTGCCGGGGGCTTCGGGGGTGACGGCCCGGGGGCTGCTCCAGGTGCGGATGGCCGGGTACGCGCAGCTGCGGTTCGTCAACTTCTACCGGGGCGACCCCACGACGGAGGGCCTCCACCTCATCGCGGGGCGGGTGCCGGAGGCGGCCGGTGAGGTGATGGTGGGACCGGCGTTCCTGGCGCAGCACGGGCTGGCGCTGGGCGACCGGATCTCGTTGGAGCTGAACGGGCGGACGGTTCCCGGCCGGGTGGCCGGTGAGCTGTCGGAGGGCGACGAGCGGGTCCTGCACGCCTCCTGGGCGACGCTGGAGAAGCTCGCGCCGGGGACGAAGGCGATCGAGTACGCCGTCCAGGTCGCCCCGGACGCGAGCCCCGGTGCGTACGCGGACGCGGTCATGGCGGCCGACCCCGGGCTGTACGCGGTGGTGGGCGACTCCGGGAACAACGCCACGACGACGGTGGTCGGCTTCTCCTCGGTGTTCACGCTGCTGCTGGGCACGGTGGCGGCGCTGGGCGTGCTCAATTCCGTGGTGCTGAACGTCCGGGAGCGGCAGCGGGACCTGGGGATGCTCAAGTCGATCGGGATGACGCCGCGTCAGGTGGTGGCGATGACGGTGACGTCGGCGGCCCTGCTGGGGGCGGTGGGCGGGATGATCGGGGTGCCGCTCGGGATGGGGGCGCACCGGTGGGTGGTGGAGCACGTGGGGATCATCGTGTTCCCGGAGTCGATGAAGGACGTGTGGGAGGTGCGGTGGGTGGTGGCGCTGGGGCTTTCGGGGGTGCTGATCGCGGTGCTGGGCGCGGTGGGTCCGGCGCGACGGGCGGGGCGGATGGGGGTGGCGGGGGCGCTGCGGAACGAGTAGGGGGGTGCTTGTCTGTGCCCCATCAGGGGCACGGGCTGTACCGGATCTGCGGCTCCGCCGCGCGGGCGCGCCCCTTGAGGGGCGCGGGGAACTGCGCGACCAGCCACGACGCTCCCGCACGGAACCGTGCAATTGCCCCGCGGGTTTAGGTGAAGGGGCGGGGCTGGGGACCCTCTTGGCCCGGCGGGCCGGGGCTTCACCTGCCCGGCACCGGGAGGCACCCCGAGGGCCCCGGGGCTACGCGCACCCGGCGTGCAAGGTGCGGGCAGGGGCCGGAACCGGGGCGGGCCCGGATCGGGCGGGCCGCCCCCTTGCCCGCCCGTCCCGCCCCCGGGGGGCGGCCCCGCCGCCCAAGGGGGCGAGGGAGGTGGAAGGGGGGCGGGCGGCCCCCGCCGCCCAAGGGGGCTGGGGGAAGAGGAGGAGGGGCCCCGCCGCCCAAGGGGCTAGCGAAAGAGAAGGGAGGCGACCCCGCCGCCCAGGGGGCTAGCGAAAGGAGAGGGGGCGGCCCAGTTGCCCGAGGGGAGGAGGGATCAGCAGGAGGGTTGGGTCGCTGTGCGGGCGCAGGCCGCGCTGGACGGCGGAGCCATGGAGGTGGACGCCGACCAGGCCGGGGCCGGGGCCGGGTCGAGGGCGCGGTGGAGGAGGTCGGCGGCGGCTTGCGTCGGGGGCTCGGTCACTGGGCGCCGCCGATCCGGCGGAGGTGGTGGCCGTCGAGGTGGGCGCGGATGTTCTCGACCGCCTGGCCGTAGTACGTGGCGTAGTTGGCCCGGGTGACGTAGCCGAGGTGCGGGGTGGCCAGGAGGCGGGGGGCGGTGCGGAAGGGGTGGTCGGCGGGGAGGGGTTCGGTGTCGAAGACGTCGACGGCGGCTCCGGCGATGGTGCCCGCGTGCAGGGCCTTCAGGAGGGCGTCCTGGTCGACGAGGCCGGCGCGGGAGGTGTTGACCAGGTGCGCGGTGGGCTTCATCAGGGCGAGTTCGGGGGCGCCGAGGAGGCTGCGGGTGCGGTCGCTGAGGACGAGGTGCAGGGAGACGAAGTCGCTGGTGGCGAGGAGGTCTTCGAGGCTGGGGGCGAGGGTGGCGCCTGCTGCGGTGGCGCGCTCCTCGGTGAGGTTCTGGCTCCAGGCGGTGACGTCCATGCCGAAGGCGTTCGCGACGGCGGCTACGCGGGTGCCGATCTTGCCGAGGCCGATCAGGCCCAGGCGGCGGCCGTGCAGGTCGGCGCCGACGGTGGACTGCCAGGGGCCGTGGGTACGGAGGTTGTGCGCCTCGGTGACCAGGCCGCGGGCCAGGCCCAGCAGGAGCGCCCAGGTGAGTTCGAGGGGCGGGGTGGGGGCGCTGGAGGTGCCGCAGACGGTGATGCCGTGCTGTTCGGCGGCGTCGAAGTCGATGACCGAGTTGCGCATGCCGGAGGCGATCAGGAGCCGCAGGCGCGGGAGGCGGGCGAGGAGGGAGGCGGGGAAGGCGACGCGCTCGCGGAGGGTGACGACGATGTCGAAGTCGGCGAGGGCGGCGGCGAGGGCGTCCTCGGAGGGGAAGTGGGTGGGGAGGGGGACGAGTTCGACGTCCGGGGTGAGGGGGGTCCAGTCGGTGGCCGTGAGGGCGGCGGACTGGTAGTCGTCGAGGAGGGCGCAGCGGAGGGGCATGGGGCGGGCCTTCGGGGTTCGGGGTGGTGGGCGGGGCGCAGAGTACCTGGCCAGGGGGTGGGGTGCGGGGAAATTTTGGGCGGTGGGCTGCTTGGGCGGGAGGGGCTGTGCGGCCCCCGCCCGCTTGGGCAAGAGGGCCCCTGACCCGCCCCTCCACCCAAAGCGCTCGCCGCGCGGCGATAGGACGGTTTCCTGCGGGTGCTTTGTGGCTGGTCGCGCCCACGCGGCGGAGCCGCAAATCGACACAGCCCCGCGCCCCTGAAGGGGCGCTAGCGGGTGCGGGCTCGGTGGACCAGGTCGCGGGCGGCGGTTCCCCATTCGGGGTGGGTGAAGGTGAAGCCTTCGGTGAGGAGGCGGCCGGGGACCACGCGGCGGCTCTTGAGGAGGAGTTCTGTGTCCGTGCGGAGGACGAAGGCGCCCGCTTCCGCCATCCAGCGGGTGGCGGGCAGGCCGATCGGCACGCCCGACGCCCTGCGCAGGGCGCGCATGAAGGCGCGGTGCGGGAGGGGGTGGGGGGCGGCCAGGTTGAAGGGCCCGGAGAGGTCGGGGCGGCCGATGAGGAATTCCACGGCGCGGACGAAGTCGTCGTCGTGGATCCAGGAGAGGTACTGGGCGCCGCCCGCGACCGGTCCGCCCAGGCCCAGGCGGACCATCCGGTGCAGGACGTCGAAGACGCCGTCCGCGTCCGGGCTCATCACCATCGCGGCGCGCAGGGCGACCTTGCGGGTGTGCGGGGTGGCGGCCCGCTCCTGGGCGCGTTCCCAATTCTTGGCGATGCGGACGCTGTACTCCCAGTAGCCCGGGACGTCCGGTTCGGTGCCGCCGACGACGCCGGTCGTCTCGTCGTGCGGGGTGTCGAAGCTGTGGGCGTAGAGGGTGGCGGTGCTCATCTGGAGCCAGAGGGCGGGCGGTTTGGACGCCGAGGCGATGGCCTCGCCGACGGCTTCGGCGGAGTGCACGCGGGAGTCCATCATGTCGCGGAGGTTGGCGTCCGTGTAGCGGCAGCTCACGCTGCGGCCCGCGAGGTTGATGACGACGTCGCTGCCGTCGATCTCCTTGGCCCACTCCCCCTGCGTGCGGCCGTCCCAGGCGACCTGCCGGGCCCGGGTCGGTGTGCGGGTGAGGATGACGACCTCGTGGCCCGCACCGGTCAGCGCGCGGTCGAGCACCGCCCCGACCTGGCCGGTTCCGCCGGGGATGACAATCTTCACGGGGGCTCCCCCTCGGTACGGCGCCGGGCTCCCCCGGTGCGGTGGGACGAGCCTATGCCCGTGCTCGCACAGGTGGACGCACGGGGTTCGTGGGTGCGTGACCGGCCAGGGGCGGGGTGATTCGGTCGAGTTGCCGGGGCGGTGTTCGTGGGTGACGTTGCGTGGCTAGCATGGCCATGGTCGGCGGAGCGGAGCAGGAGATTCAACTTCCGCTTTCCGGCTGCCTGTTCGTACGGTACGGAAGGGTTCCAGCCCCGTTCCGCCGCCGCATCCACGTCAGAGGACCCGCGCCATGACATCGCCTGCCGCCCCCCGACCGCGCCACAGCCCACCCGGAGGACAGCGGCGCCCACCCTGGGCGGCGCCCCTGGTGAGCCTGGTCGTCGCCGCGGCGGCGGGCGGCGGTGCGGTGGCCGCGGCACCGGAGGCCGCCCGGAGCTGGGTGCTGGGGGCGGCCGTGGTCGCCGGGGTGTGCGTGGTCGTGGCGGTCGCCGTGGCCGGGTCGTTGACCCGGAGGTCCGCGCGGGCCGCCGAGCGGGCGCGCGAGGAGTGCGACGTACTGCGCCAGGAGGCGTTGCGCCGGGCCGGGGAAACCGCACATCTGCTCAATGTGTCGCTGCCGGAGGTGGCGAAGCGGCTGCACGACGGTGCGGGCGCGGAGGCCGCGTTGCACAGCGTGCAGCGGCCCGCGGACCCGCAGTTGGCGCAGTTGCTGTACGCGGTGGCCGCCCGCTCCGGCGACCTGCACGCGCGGACGGCCGCCGCCGAGTCGGGGCGGGCCCGCGCCGAGCACACCCTCGGTGACGTCGAGCGGCTGGCGGCGACCGTGCTGCCGGAGGCGGTCTCCCGGTTGCGCACGGGTGCGTCGGCCGAGACCGTGCTGGCCGCGCTGCCGCTGCCCGAGGACCCCCGGCTGCGGGGGCTCCTGGAGCGGACCGTGCGCGACTTCGCGGACAGTGAGCGGCGTGCCGTCGCCGCGCAGGCGGCCAGCGCCACGGGGCTGGGGCGGGTGCAGGCCAAGACGCTGCGGATACTCGCCGATCTGCGGGGCATGCAGGACAAGTACGGGGGTGAAGTGTTCGGCGATCTGCTCCAACTCGACCACACCACCTCGCAGTTGGGGCTGCTGACGGACCGTCTGGCGCTGCTGATGGGCGGGCGTTCCAGCCGGGCGTGGAACAAGCCGATCGTGATGGAGTCGATCCTGCGCGGCGCGGTGGGCCGGATTAGCGACTACCGCCGGGTGCGTCTGCACTCGACGTCGACGGCCTCGATCGCCGGGTTCGCCGCCGAGGGCGTGATGCACCTGCTGGCCGAGCTGATGGACAACGCGACGAACTTCTCGCCGCCGGTCAACGAGGTCCATGTGTACGTCGAGGAGGGCACCTCGGGGCTGGTGGTGACCGTCGAGGACAGCGGCCTGTGCATGGCTCCCGCCGCGATGCGCCGCGCGGTCGCCTCGGTGTCCGGGCAGTCCAACGACCTGGCCTCCCTCCAGGGCACCCGGCTCGGGCTGGCCGTGGTGGGCGTGCTGGCCGCGAAGTACGGGATCTCGGTGAACTACCGGCCGTCCTCGCGCGGCGGCACGGGTGTCGTGGTGCTGCTGCCGCCGCAGCTGCTGGCCCAGCAGCGCAGCGCCCCCGCGGTGGCCCCGGCGCCGGTGGAGCTGCCGCGCCCGGCCGCGTCGCCGGAGGCGCCCGTACCGCAGGAGCTGTCCGTACGGGAGCAAGTGGCGCACGTAAAGGAGCAGGAGCTTCCGGTACGGGAGTCGCAGCGGCCCGCGCCGGAAGAGCCGGCCGCGCAGACCACCTCCACCCCCAACGGCCTCCCCGTCCGCCCCCGGGGCCGGACCATGGAGGCCGCCGACCGCAAGCGGCTCGACGCCGACGAGGCCCCCGCCGCCCGGCCCGCTCCCCCGCTGCCCGGGCAGCCCGAGGCTCCTCCCGCGCCGCCGCGTCCCGACGCCGGGGCCAGGTTCGGCGCCTTCCACCGTTCGCAGAAGCGGCAAGCCCCGCCCTCCGAGTAATCCCCTCTCCACCTCTCCCCCCGATTGGAGGCACGGGCCGCCCTTCCCCGGCGGCCCATGACCACCGTGCAGACCACTGACAACAGCCTCACCTGGCTCCTGGACAACCTCCTGGAGCGCACCCCCGGCTCCCGCCACGCCCTCGTGCTCTCCCGCGACGGGCTGAAGCTCTGCCGCAGCAGTCATCTCACGCTCGACCAGGCGGACCAGCTCTCGGCGATCGCGTCGGGCATGCAGTCGCTCGCGCACGGCGCGTCCGTCGAGTTCGGCGACGGGTCGGGCGGGGTGATGCACCTGATGACGGAGTTCCCCGGCGGGCTGCTGCTGATCGTGGAGGCCGGGCAGGGCGCCCACCTCGCGGTGGTGGCGGCGGCCGGGGCGGATCCGGGGATGATCGGGCACCACATGAGCGAGCTGGTCGAGCAGATCGGCGACCATCTGCGGGCGGATCCGCGTCAACCGTCCCCCGACGGCAGCCGGTCATGAGCCGGCCGCCCGTCGACACCGGTTCCCCGGACCGCCTCTACACCGTCACCGGCGGCCGTTCGGAGCCCGACGGTCTGGTCTTCGACCTGGTCACCCTGGTGGTCAGCGAGCGGGAACCGGCGCCCGGCATGCCGTCGGAGCACGTCCGCATCCTCGAACTCTGCCGCCATCCCGCCGCCGTCGTCGAGATCGCCGCCCATCTGGGGCTGCCGATCACGGTCGTACGCATCCTGCTGGAGGATCTCCTGTCCGCCGGGTCGATCACCGCCCGCCGCCCCCGCGCGGCGGCATCCGTCTCCCAACTCCCCGAGTCCGAACTGCTGTTGGGGGTGCTCCATGGACTCCGCAATCTCTGACTCCGCAATCTCCGAGGAAGCGCCGGAGCGCACGCCGCTGGGCGATGCCGCCGACACCGGGCTGAAGATCGTGATCGTCGGCGGGTTCGGCGTCGGCAAGACGACGCTGGTGAAGTCGGTCAGCGAGATCCGGCCGCTGAACACCGAGGAGCACATGACGCAGGCGGGGGCGGGCGTCGACGACCTGTCGCTGACCTCGGACAAGACGACGACCACGGTCGCCTTCGACTTCGGGCGGATCACGCTCAACGAGCAGATGGTGCTGTATCTGTTCGGGGCGCCGGGGCAGGAGCGGTTCTGGTTCCTGTGGGACCGGCTGTTCGCGGGGACGCTGGGCGCGGTGGTGCTGGTGGACACCCGGCGGATGGCGGACTCCTGGTACGCCATCGACCGGCTCGAACACCACCGGACGCCGTTCATCGTGGCGGTGAACCGGTTCGACGACGGGGCGCACTTCTCGCTGGAGGAGATCCGGCAGGCGCTCGCCCTCTCGGAGACCGTCCCCATGATCTCCTGCGACGCGCGGGTGCGGTCCTCGGGCAAGGCCGTGCTGACGACGCTCGTCGACCATCTCTACCGCCTGGCCCTGGCACGGGAGTTGACCTCATGAGCAGCGGTATCGAAGGCTGCCCCGCCCGCACCGAGGCCGTGCGGCTCGGCGGGCTCCAGTACCAGCAGACCCCCGCGGAGCTGTACCGGGGGCTGCGCCGGGAGCACGGCACGGTGGCGCCCGTACTCCTGGACGGGGACGTTCCGGCGTGGCTGGTGCTCGGGTATCCGGAGGTCAGTTACGTCACCGCGCACGACGAGCTGTTCGCGCGGGACTCGCGGCGCTGGAACCAGTGGCCGAACATTCCGGCGGACTGGCCGCTGCTGCCGTTCGTCGGCTATCAGCCGTCGGTGCTGTTCACCGAGGGTGCGGAGCACGAGCGGCGGGCCGGGGTGATCAGTGAGGCGCTGGAGGCGGTGGACCAGTTCGAGCTGGGGCACGACTGCCGGCTGATCGCGGACGAGCTGATCGACGCGTTCGAGGGCAGCGGGCAGGCCGAATTGATGTCCGCGTACGCGCATGCGCTGCCGATGCGGGCGGCGGTGCAGATGTGCGGGATGCCCGCCGGGTCCCTGGACACGACCGATCTCGTGCACGATCTGCGGGTGTCGCTGGACGCGGCGGAGGGCGACGATCCGGTTGCCGCGTACGTACGGGTGCAGGAGCGCATCCAGCAGCTGGTGAAGGACAAGCGGGCGGCCCCCGGGCCGGACGTGACCTCGCGGATGCTGCATCATCCGGCGGGGCTCGCGGACGAGGAGATCGTGCAGGATCTGATCTCGATCATCGCGGCGGCCCAGCAGCCGACGGCGAACTGGATCTGCAACACGCTGCGGCTGCTGCTCACCGACGACCGGTTCGCGCTGAACGTGTCGGGCGGGCGTCTTTCGGTGGGCGAGGCGCTGACGGAGATCCTGTGGCGGGACACCCCGACGCAGAACTTCATCGGCCGGTGGGCGGTGCGCGACACAACGCTCGGCGGGCGCAGGATCCGGGCGGGCGACTGCCTGGTGCTGGGTCTCGCGGCGGCCAACACCGATCCGCAGATATGGCCGCAGGGGCATGTGGGCGCGGAGGGGAACTCGGCGCACCTGTCGTTCAGCAACGGCGAGCACCGATGCCCTTATCCCGCGCCGCAGTTGGCGGACGTGATGGCGCGCACGGCGATCGAGACGCTGCTCGAGCGGCTGCCGGACGTGATGCTGTCGGTTCCGGCCGCGTCGCTGACCTGGCGTCCTTCGATCTGGATGCGGGGGCTGACGGCGCTTCCGGTGTCGTTCACTCCGGTGGCCAGGTAGTGCCTGTGCGGCCGGGGGCCCGCCCCTCCCCCGGCCGCCGAAGTCTTTACCGTACGGGCGTGAAGACGACCGGCACCGACTCCGGGCCGCGCGTGAACACGCCCTTCTCGGCGGTCACCGCGCCCTCCTTGAGGCGGACGTCGGGCATGGCGTCCAGGAGCCGGCCGACGCCTATCTGGATCTCGGCGCGGGCGAGCAGTGCGCCGACGCAGAAGTGGCGGCCGAGCGCGAAGGCCAGGTGGTCGGCGGCGGCGGAGAACGCGTTGGTGGCGTTCAGGTCCTCGCGGAAGAGGTCGAAGGTGTCGGGGTCGGCGTAGCGGCGCTCGTCGCGGTTGGCGGAGCCGATGAGGCAGGTGACGGTGGCTCCGGCCGGGATGGTGCCGCCGGTGACCTCCACGTCGACGGCGGTCTGACGCATGATCATGTGGACCGGCGGGGTGTAGCGGAGGGTCTCCGCGAAGGCGCGGTCGATCAGGGTGCGGTCCTTCTGGACTGCCGCCAACTGATCGGGGTGGGCGAGGAGGTTGGCGAAGATCGCGGCTATCGCCTTGTCGGTGGTCTCGCCGCCCGCCGCGAGGAGCAGGCTGCAGAAGGCCTTGATGTCCTCGTCGCTCATGCGGACGCCGTCGACCTCGGCTGCGCACAGGGAGGACAGCAGGTCGTCGCCGAGGTTGTTCCGGCGCTCCTGGATGATCGGGATCATGTACTCGGCGAACTCGACGCGGGTGCGCTCGCCCGCCGCGGCGATCTCGGGGTCGCCCGCCAGGTTGCCGAGGAAGGCGATGACGCTGGTGTACCAGCCGTGGAACTTGGCGTGGTCGGCCTTGTCGAGGCCGAGCATGTCGGCGATGACGTTGACGGGGAAGCGGGTGGCGAAGGCGTCCACCAGGTCGACCTCGCCCGTTTCCCGGAAGGAGTCGATCAGTTCACGCGCGTTGCGTTCGATGACCGGCACGAAGGTCTCCTGGAGCTCCTTGCCGCGGAAGGCGGGGGCGACCAGGGCGCGGCGCACCGAGTGCTCACGGCCGCTGAGCTGGAGGATCGTCTTTCCGTGGACCGGCTCGATCTGCCAGTCGTAGTTGTCGGTGGTGAACTGGCCCTCCTTGTCCTTGAAGATCCGCTCCACGTCCTCGTAGCGGGAGACTATCCAGCTCTGCATGGGCTCGTGCCAGACCAGCGGCGCGTGCTCGCGCATGGCGCGGTACACGGGGTAGGGGTCGGCGGCGAACTCGGGCGAGAGGATGTCGGGGATCTCGGGGACGTCGGGGGTCGCGTCGACTGCGGTCACGGGAGGGCTCCTTCGGCGGCGGGGGCGGCTGCGGTTGGGGGTGTCGATACGGCAAGGGGCGTGCCGCCCCAGGTTATTGATCATCCACCAGGCCCGGAACCCCCCGTTCCAGAGGGTCTTGTCACCTCGGTCCCTCGTGTCACCCCCTTCCCTTTTGCTGATCGCTCTTGCAGCATTCCGTTTGCTTCTGTTCCCCCACGATGAGGTCACCCACCCATGTCCGAAGTGCCTGAAGTCCCCTCGTCCGCCGCGGTGAACCGCCGCCGCTTCCTCCAGATCGCGGGCGCCACCGCCGGTTTCGCCGCACTGTCCGGCAGCATCGACCGGGCCGCCGCCATTCCGGCCGCCCGGCGCACCGGCAGCATCAAGGACATCGAGCACATCGTGGTGCTCATGCAGGAGAACCGGTCCTTCGACCACTACTTCGGTGCGATGAAGGGCGTACGGGGCTTCGGCGACCCGCGCCCGGTCGTGCCGCACGGGCTGAAGTCGGTCTTCCACCAGCCGGACGGGGCCAAGGAGGTCCTGCCGTACCACCCGGACGCCGACGACCTCGGGATGCAGTTCATCGCCGGGCTCAACCACGACTGGGCGGGCGGTCACCGGGCGTTCAACAACGGCTCGTACGACCGGTGGATACCCGCGAAGTCGGCCGGCACGATGGCCCATCTGACCCGGCAGGACATCCCCTTCCACTACGCGCTCGCCGACGCGTTCACCGTGTGCGACGCCTACCACTGCTCGTTCATCGGGGCCACCGACCCTAACCGCTACTACCTGTGGTCGGGGCACGTCGGCAACGACGGCAAGGGCGGCGGCCCGGTGCTGGGCAACGAGGAGGCGGGGTACGACTGGACGACGTACCCCGAGCGACTGGAGAAGGCCGGGGTCTCCTGGAAGATCTACCAGGACATCGGCGACGGCCTGGACGCGAAGGGCAAGTGGGGCTGGATCGACGACGCCTACCGGGGCAACTACGGCGACAACTCGCTGCTGTACTTCAACAAGTACCGCAACGCCAAGCCCGGCGACCCGCTCTTCGACAAGGCCCGCACGGGCACGAACGTCAAGAACGGCGACGGCTACTTCGACCTGCTGACCGCCGACGTGAAGGCGGGGAAGCTGCCGCAGATCTCCTGGATCGCGGCCCCGGAGGCCTTCAGCGAGCACCCCAACTGGCCCGCGAATTACGGTGCTTGGTACGTCTCGAAGGTGCTGGACGCGCTGACGTCCAACCCCGAGGTGTGGGCGAAGACCGCGCTGTTCATCACGTACGACGAGAACGACGGCTACTTCGACCACGTCGTACCGCCGTACCCGCCGTCCTCGGCCGCGCAGGGCAAGTCGACGGTCGACACGACGCTGGACTACTTCGGCGGCAACATCGGGTACGGGGCGGGCACGTACGGGCTCGGACAGCGGGTTCCGATGCTCGTGGTCTCGCCGTGGAGCACCGGTGGTTACGTGTGCTCGGAGACCTTCGACCACACCTCGGTGATCCGCTTCATGGAGAAGCGCTTCGGGGTGAGCGAGCCGAACATCTCGCCGTGGCGCAGGGCGGTGTGCGGCGACCTGACCTCGGCGTTCGACTTCCGGCTGCACGACACCGACCCGGCGTCGCTGCCCGGCACCGACGCGTACGAGCCGCCGGACAAGCAGCGGCACGACAGCTACGTGCCCAAGCCCCCGGCGGCGGGCGCGCTGCCCAAGCAGGAGCGCGGGTCCCGGCCCTCGCGTCCGCTGCGGTACGCGCCGTACGTGGACGGGGCGGTGGACGCGGCGGCGGGCAAGTTCACGCTGACGATGAGCGGCGGACCCTCGGCCGGGGCGGGCTTCCACGTGACGTCGGGCAACCGCACCGACGGGCCGTGGACGTACACGGCGGAGGCGGGCAAGGCGGTGGCCGACACCTGGAACGCCAAGTATTCCAAGGGGAGTTACGACCTTTCGGTCTTCGGCCCGAACGGCTTCCTGCGCACCTTCCGCGGTACGAATGCCACGGCCGGCCCGGAGGTCACGGTCCGGCACAGCGCGGACGGCGGCGGGCGGCTCCTGCTGACCGCGACGAACGCGGGCACGGCGGCCTGCCGCCTGACGGTCGTCAACTCCTACGGCGGGACGCGGACTTCGTTCACGGTGCCCGCCGGGGGCCGTGTCGAGCGGACGGTGGAGGTGCAGGGCGGAAAGCGCTGGTACGACCTCACGGTGACGTCGGGCACGGACGCCGCCTTCCTGCGCAGGCTCGCCGGGCACGTGGAGACGGGCCGGGCCGGGGTGAGTGACCCGGCCATCGCCACGGCCTAACTGCCCTGCGTGGGGCTGTAGTTGTACGGAGTCGTGATGCTGAGCTGGGCGAAGCCGAGCCGCTGGAGGATCGGGCGGCTGGTGTCCAGCACGGCGTCCGACTGGACGTAGCGGTAGCCGCGGGCGGTGGCGGTGCGGGCCCGGTGGGCGACGAGGGCGCGGTAGATGCCCTTGCCGCGCCACTCGGGCGCGGTGCCGCCGCCCCACAGGGTGGCGAACTGGGTGCCCGGGTCGAATTCGGCGCGGGCGGCACTGACCGGTTCGTCGCCGACCATCGCGACGATCACCGAGAGGGTGTCGGGGGCCTCGGTGAGGCGGGCCAGGATCTGGTGGCCGAGGCGCGAGGAGTCCTCGCCGAAGGCCAGCTCGTGGGCCCTGACCATCAGGTCGATGCCCGTCTTGTCGGTGACCTCGAGGAGCCGCACCCCGTCGGGGAGCACCGGGTCCGTGGCGAGTCCGGCCGCCTCGCCGACCATCACCGCCTCCGGGCCCTCGGGGACGAACCCGGCGGCGAGGAGGCGCTGCGGGAGGTCCTCGGGGCGGTCGTGGGAGTAGTGCTTCCACTCGAAGTCCAGGCCGAGGGCGGTGAAGTGCCGGACCTGCTCGGCGACGGCCGCGTCCGCGGTGTCCTCGGTGAGGTCGGACCACAGGACCGCGTTCCAGCCCTGTGCGCCGCCGGTGTGCCGGACGACGTGCCCGAAGTCGGGGCCGAGGCGCTCGCCGGCGTTGCGGCGCATCTCGGTGTCGAAGAGTTCGCGTACTGCGTCGAGGTTCATGGGCGTACTGGAACACGGGGCGGGGCTTGCCGCCAGCGAATTCCTCGGGGGGTGGGGCGGCACGGGCCCCATGCGGCTGAGCGCACGCAGCGCGGCGGGGTGCGGGGCCCGGCCGGGTGGGGCACTCCGGCAGGCCGCGGCGGGGTGTTCATGCACCTGCCATGTATGCGTTACTCATTGCGCCCCGGCGACTGGATCTTGCCCCTTAGCGTCACGCACATCCACCCGACGACAGACAAGGCAGCCCCCATGAGATTCGCCCCGCTCGTGATCGCCACCGCATCGGCCGCACTCCTCGCGCCGACCGCGATCACCCCCTCGGCCACGGCGGCCGACCCCCTCGCCCCGCCCACCCTCGTCAAGCCGGGAGGCCGTTACGAGGGCGCGGTCCCGCTCACCTTCCGGGCGGAGCGCGGCGCGGTCGTGCGGTACACGCTGGACGGGACGACGCCGACGCGCGGCAGCCGCCTGTACGTGCCCGGCCTGCCGGTGCGGATCACCAAGGACACCAACGTCACCGCCGTCGCCTTCAAGGGCGCGCGGACCAGCATCCCGGTGTCGCACGGCTATCTGATCAAGGGCACCGAGAAGCCGCTCGCCCGCGTCGTCGTCATGTCGGACGTGCACATCGGCGACTACGCGAAGAACACCAAGAAGTGGGCGAGCTTCTTCGACACCATCGGCTCCGTCTTCCCGAAGCCGGACGCGATCCTCTCCAACGGCGACATGATCAACGACAACGGCGACGGCAAGGGCCCCGACCACAAAATCGTCGCCGACATCTTCCAGGAGAACCTCAAGCGCAAGGGCATGACCACCACCCAGGTCCTGCTCTCCAACGGCAACCACGACGACTCCCTGGCCCAGATCCGCGCCCACTACCCGAAGTCCTGGTTCCCTGACGCGGGCGGCGGCTTCTACGAGTCGTCGGTCAACGGGGTGCCGCTGCTCACGCTGAACACCGAGACGTACAACTCCAGTGCGGAACAGCAGAGTTGGCTCAAGCGGCGGATGGCGGAGCTGACCGCGAAGAGCCCGCACACGCCCGTCCTGGTCCAGGGCCACCGGCCTGCGCCGAACACCGTGATGGACGGCCAGCAGGCCTCCAACCCGAAGCTGACCGCCGACCTGAGCGCCTTCCCGCAGGCCGTGTTCTTCTCCGGGCACTCGCACCTGAACCTCAACGACGACCGGTCGGTGCACCAGAAGGACTTCACGGCCGTCAACGACGGGTCGATGAGCTACGTGGAGATGGACCACGGCTACCAGGCGGTCACCGAGGAGGGGCTCGCGAGCCGCTTCGAGGCGCCGACCTCGCAGGCCCTGTTCGTCGAGGTGTACAAGGACCGCACCGAGATCGCGCGCGTGAACATGGCCGCCGACCGGCACGACATCTACACCGGCGGCACGTGGTCCTCGGACTGGCAGCCGCCGTACGCGAGCGCGGGCACGCTCAGCGGGAAGTCCTGGACGCTGCGGCTCAAGGGCCGCACCGCGCAGGAGATCAAGGACAACTTCACGTACACCGCGGCGAACCGCAACAAGGTCGCCCCGGTCTTCACCGGCCGCCACCCGCTGTCGGCGGTACGGGACGCGAAGGGCGCGACCGCTCTGCGGATCGCGCAGGCCCGGGACGACCAGATGGTGCACCACTACCGGGTCGACGTGACGGACGAGGCGACCGGCACGAAGGCCGTCTCCGCGAAGGTGCTCGCCGAGTACTACTACGCGCCGCTGCCGAACGCCCTGGACATCCCGCTGCCGAAGGCCGCCTGGGGCACCCGGTACACGGCGAAGGTGGTGGCGGTGGACGCGTACGGGAACGCGTCGCGGGAGATTTCACTGAAGTTCCGCACCCGGTAGGCAGGTTGGGGGTGGTGAGGCGGATCATTCAGTGATCAACTGTCCCGTCGGCCGGCTCCGCCGCCGCCCCCTCATCGCTCCGCCTTCCGAAGGACCCCCGTGAACCTCTCCGTACGGCTGCCCCGTTCCTCCTCCGGCTGGACCATGGCGGTCTTCGGTCTGCTGGCCACCGCGCTGGGCGTCGTGGGGCTCGTCGCCCCGGACGCCCAGCTCGCGCTGATGGGCTTCGCGCCGATACCCGACGGGCAGCGGGCCGCCGGGGACCACACCCTGATGTTCCTCACCGCCTCGTCGATGGCGGCGGTGAACATGGGCGTGTACTACGTGCTGGCCGCGCTCGCGGACTGGCGGGCCTTCTTCCGCTGGACGGTGCCCTTCCGGCTGCTCACCTTCACCGTCTTCACGCTCGCCGTGGTCACCGGGAGGGCTCCGGCCGGGTTCCTCGGGGTGGGGATCTGGGAGGGCGTCGGCGCGCTGGCCACCGGGATCGCGCTGCGCGGGGAGGCGCGGAAGGCGCCGCGCGGGAAGGCGGAGGGCGAGGAGTCGGCGGAGGAGTCGGCGGCCGGTTCCGGGGCATACGACGAGAACACCCGTTCCCGCTGACACACCGCACGGGACGACGACGTACCGCACCAGATGGGGAGAAGCGCGACAACGGGTGAGAAGGTAGGCGCAGCCGAACCCCGATCGACCCACGGAAGTACCCCCATGCCGAGTGAGCCCACCGCACCGCCGTCCGACCGGAGCGGTCCGCCTCCCGCCCCCGGGGTGCTGGCCCGCTACCGCACCGCGCTGCGCCGCACCCCCGTGTCGGTGTGGAACGACGACGTGTCCGACTGGGCGGCGGCGCTCACCTACTACGCGATCCTGGCGCTGCTGCCCTCGCTGCTGATCACCGTCACGCTGATCGGGCTCGCCAACCCGGACGCGACGCAGTCCTTGATCGACGACATCGCCTCGGTGGCCCCTGCGGAGTCCAGCAACGCGCTGCGCCAGGCACTGGAGGACGCGGTCCACGGGAACTCGGCGGTGTGGCTGCTGATGGTCACGGGAACGGTGAGCGCCCTGTGGTCGGCGTCGAGCTATCTGGCGGTGTTCCGGCGGGCGATGCACGCCATGCATCACGTACGGGACGTCCGCCCGGCGTTGCGCAAGGCGCACCTGATCCTGGTGACGGCGGCGTGTCTGCTGCTGGTGCTGCTGACGAGTGCGGCGGCGCTGGTGATCACGGGTCCGATGGCGCGGGGGCTCGCGGACAAGCTGGGCATGGGGGACGTGGGGGAAGCGGTGTGGTCGGGGCTGAAGTGGCCCGTGCTGGGGTTCCTGGTGGCACTGCTGATCATGATTCTGTTCCACACCGGGCCTGCTGTGGCCAGAGGTGTGCGGCGGGGGCTGCCGGGGGGTGTGCTGGCGGCGGTGCTGTGGCTGACGGCGTCGGCGGGGTTCGCGTTCTACACGACGCACATCGCGAGCTACAGCCGGTTGTACGGGTCGCTGGCGGGGATCGTGGTGTTCCTGGTGTGGGTGTGGTTCGCGAACCTTGCGCTGCTGGTGGGGGCGCAGTTCAACGTGGAGTTGGCGAGGCTGGAGGGGCGGGGACCGAGGCAACGGCATCCTCGGGAGGCGCCGAGGGCGGTGGCGGAGTAGTCAGCGCAGGTCCTCGATGCGCAGGACGGTGTCGCCGCCCGGTGCGAGCGCCGCTGACACCGCTGTCGGCAGCGGGGAGAACCCCAGCAGCCCGGTGGTGACCGCCGCCGTCGCCGTGTGCCACTCCCCCGCGCGGCGCAGCATCGCGTGGTCGCCGCCCTCGACGGTGACGACACAGGTGCGGGCCCCGGCCCGGCGGGCGCGGGCCGCCAGTTCGCGGGTGCCACGGGGACTGGTCGTACGGTCGCGGTCGCCGTGCAGGAGGACGAGGTCGCGGCCCGCGAGGTGGTCGACCGGCTCGTCCGCCGGGCACCACGGGGCGAGTCCGACCACCCCGGTGACCTGGGGGTGACCGGCGACGCGGAGGGCCGCCCGGCCGCCCATGGAGTGGCCGACGAGGACGACGGGTACGGGGCCGAGGTCTTCGGCCAGGGAGTCGAGGGCGCGCAGGGCGTCGTGCACGGGATCGGCGCGGGTGCCGTTCCAGCCCCGGTGCCGGTAGACGGCGGTGCGCAGGGCAAGGGGGTGCGAGCCTGCCGCCCGGGTGATGGCGCGGCCGAAGGGGATCATGCGGCGGCCGGGGAGGTTCAGCGGAGGGGGAGGTTCCAGGCCGTCGGCGCGGCCGCCGTGCAGGAGCAGGACGGCCGCCTCGGGGGCGGGCTTTTGCTCGTCGGTACGTTCGCTCGCGCTCGCCCCTCGGGTTCGCATGTGCGTCTCCGCCTCCGGCTTCTCTGGGTCGGGCCCTCTCGGGGTGTTCGGAGCGGGCGGCCCGGTGGATTGGCCGTGGTCGGCCGCTGTTGTCGAGGGCGCCCCCGCCGCACCATCTTCCGGTACCCGGCCGACGCCCGCCCTGTTCGCGGCCCGGTCCGCATGACATCGTGCATTGGTCCGGACCAGTTGTGGGCCCCGGGCCCCGGGAAGGGAGAGGGCAGCGCTCATGGAGACCGTGGAGAGAGCCGTTCCGCTGCACCGCCTCGAGGTGCCCGCACCCCAGCAACTCCCTTTCGCCATCGGGTCGTTCGACAGCATCGGCGCGCTCTCGCGGGCCTCCTTCCCGCACCGCCACACCTTCTACGAGATCGTCTTCGTCACCAGCGGGCGCGGCGCGCACGTCATCGACCTCTCCCGCTGGGAGCTGCGCCCGCCGCACCTGTGCTTCGTCGTCCCCGGCCAGGTGCACTACTGGGAGAACGCCACCGATCTGCACGGCCGCGTCATCCTCTTCACCGAGGACTTCCTGCTCGACCACCCCGGCGACCGCGACCTATTGCGCGCGCTCGGCGAGCGGCCGTGGTTCAGCCCCGCCGGGGACGACGCCCCGGCCTTCGCGCGGCTGGTCGCCGAGCTGGAGCGCGAGTACCGGGCGGGCCAGGAGGGCTTCGCCTCGGTGCTGCGCGCCTATCTGCACGTACTGATCGTGCGGGCCTCCCGGCTGGCGGGCAGCGTCGCCCCCACGCCCGACCCGACGGGCCGGCCCGCCCTGGTGTCCCAGGAGTTCGTACGGTTGCTGGCGCGGCCGGGCCCCGAGGTGTGGGAGGTGCGGTCCTGCGCCCGCCGGATCGGGGTGACCGTGGGCTATCTCAACGAGGCGGTGAAGCAGACCACCGGCCGCACTCCCGGACAGCTGGTCCGCGAGGTCCGTACCCACGAGGCCAAACGGCTCCTTGTACGAACGGACTTGACGGTACGTCAGGTCGCGGCGGAGGTCGGCTTCGCGGACCCCGCGTACTTCTGCCGGTTCTTCCGCCGCGAGACCGGCATCAGCCCGGGCGAGTTCCGGCGCGGCAGCGGTGCAATGCACCACGACTACCGCATCCCGTCCCTCGCGCACCCCGAGTCGCCGCCCTAGGTTCAAGGGGACTTCCGGAGCGCGCCCGGAGCGTCCCGGGGCCTGCCCCACAGGCCCCGGCTCTCCCCCCTTCCGCTCCCCCACTTGGAGGCGTCCCCGCCATGGACCAGCCCCAGCCGCCCGGCACCCCCGACCAGCCCGGCGCCCCCGACGCATCCGGGCCCCGCCCTTCCCGCAAGGCCGTGCTGCGCGCCGCTCTCGCCGCCGGAGTGGCACTGCCCACCGCGCTGGTGGGCGTGCCCGCACTGGCCAGGACGGCGCGTGACAGCGATGTACCGCCCGAGCTGACCCCGTCGTGCGACGACGGAGACGACCCGACTCCGGCGCAGACCGAGGGCCCGTACTTCAAGCCGAACTCGCCGCTGCGCACCTCACTCCTGGACGGAAACCCGCCCGGCACCCGGCTCACGGTGACGGGGTACGTCTTCGGGCTCGCCTGTCGCCCGATCGCGAACGCCCTGCTGGACTTCTGGCAGGCGGACGTCAACGGGGCGTACGACAACACCGGTTTCCGCTTCCGGGGGCATCAGTTCACCAACGCCCAGGGTGCGTTCAGCCTGACGACGATCGTGCCGGGCCTCTACCCGGGCCGCACCCGGCACATCCACGTCAAGGTGCAGGCCCCCAACCGGCCCGTGCTGACGACGCAGTTGTACTTCCCGAACGAGCCGCGCAACAACACCGACAGCATCTTCGATGCCCGCCTCCTGATGACCATGCGCAACAACGGGCCTGCCAGGGAGGGGAGTTACGACTTCGTCCTCAACGTCCCGCAGGGTCCTGGCCCGACCGATCCGCCGACCACGCCGCCGCCGTCCGGCACCTGGAAGGCGGGCACCGCGTACAAGGCGGGCGACCGGGTGACGTACGGCGGGCGTTCCTACGTCTGTCTCCAGACGCACACGGCGAGCGCGGGCTGGGAGCCGCCGAACGTTCCGGCGCTCTGGCGCGCGGTGTAGGAGCCGTTCACGGCCGGGGCGGCGGAGCCGGCGCTCCGGCCGGCGGGGCGATGCGGGAGTAAGCCCCGCCCGACCCGGTGGATGCGGCACTGTCCACCGGGTCCTCGGTCGTCACGTGGGCGTGCACGCCGAGTGCGGCGTCGCGCTTGGCGCCGGGGTCCCAGCCGGTCTCCACGACCCGCTTCTGCATGACGATCGCGCCGACCAGGAGGACCGCGCCGACCAGCAGCATCAGGGCGATCGCACCGCCTCCGCCGATCTTGGCGACGTTGCCGATGATCGAGCCGAACCAGCCGAAGTCGGCGTCGCCGAAGGTGGTGTTCTCCTTGCCGAACGCGCCCAGCACCTTGAGCAGGAGGGCCGGGAGGAAGGTGATGAGGACGCCGTTGAGGAAGGCTCCGACGACCGCGCCGCGCCGGCCGCCGGTGGCGTTGCCGTAGACGCCGGCCGCGCCGCCGGTGAAGAAGTGCGGGACCAGGCCGGGCAGGACCAGGGCGAGGCCGAAGGCCGGGTTGAAGATCCAGGCGAGCAGACCGAGGCTGATCAGGCCGCCGATGAAGCTGGAGATGAAGCCGATCAGGACGGCGTTCTGGGCGTACGGGAAGACGATCGGCGCGTCGAGCGAGGGGACGGCGCCGGGCACGAGCTTGTTGGCGATGCCCTGGAAGGCGGGGACCAGCTCGCCGAGGATCGTACGGACGCCGAAGAGGATGACGGCGACGGCGATGCCGAACTGGAGGCCCTGCATCACGGACTTCATCAGGTAGTTGCCGACGTCGGTGGCCGCCGCCCCGTCGCCGAAGGCCTTGAAGGCGACGTCCTGGCCGACCTTCACCAGGAAGACCACCGCCATGATCATGTAGATGAGGACCATGGAGAGCGCGGTGGCGACCATCGAGTCGCGCAGGAAGCGCAGGCCCTCGGGGAGGTTCATCTCCTCGGTGCTGCGGCTGCGCTTGCCGACGAGCTGACCGGCCGCGCCGGCCGTGATGTATCCGGCGGTGCCGAAGTGGCCGATGGCGACGCTGTTGTTGCCGGTGACGCGTTTGGTCCAGGGGTGCGCGAAGGCGGGCAGGGCGACCAGGAGGATCCCGAGCAGGATGCCGCCGACGATGACGACGGCGACCGAGCCCTGTCCGGCGGTGGCCAGCACCATGGTCAACAGGGTTGCCATGAACAGCATGTGATGGCCGGTCAGGAAGACGTACCGCAGTGGTGTGAAGCGGGCCAGGAGCAGGCTGACCGCGAAGCCCACGATCATCAGCCACGCCACTCTCGCCCCGAACTGGGCCTGGGCGATGCCGACGATGGCCTCGTTGGTGGGGATGACGCCGTGTGCACCGGTCGAGCCCTGGATCATCTCGCCGAGCGGGGCCAGGGAGTTGACGACGAGGCCCGCGCCCGCGCCGATCAGCAGGAAGCCCAGCGTCGCCTTGATCGCGCCGCCGACCACCTGCCCCGTGGACTTGCGCAGGGCGATCAGGCCGACGGCGGTGATGATGCCGATGAGGTAGGCGGGTTGGCTGAGGATCTCGTTGACGAGGAACTTCGCGAAGGAAACGAGCCAGTCCATGTGCGGGGCCTCCGTGCCGTAAGTCCTTGATCAGACGTCGTACGTGTCGCGCAGGACGCCGTCGACCTCGGTGGTGCTGGTGAAGTCCTCGACGACCTTGACCGGCACGCCCACGTCCCCGAGCGTGCGGGCGATCTCGCGCGAGGTGAGGATCGCGACGGCCTCGGAGGCCTTGCCCTTGGCGGAGATGGTGTCGGTGGCCTCGACGGTGACGTACTTCCCCCACCTCCAGCGGTCCAGGACCTGTTCCAGGGTGTTCTTCAGGAAGAGGCTGGTGCCGACGCCGTTGCCGCAGACGGTGAGGATCTTGTGCATGCCGGGCGCACCGCGTCCCGCAGGTGCGGCGGGCGCCGCCTTCTGCGGAGTACGTACGTCCTGCTGCCCGGCGAGTACGGCGTGCAGTGCCTGTGGCGTAGGCGCTTCGTGCAGGGCGCGGGAGGTTTCCGGGTCGCCCAGGAGGCGGGCGAGGGAGGCCATCGCGGCGGTGTGGGCGGCGGCGTCCTTCGCGGCGAGGGCGACCACCAGAGTCACCGGGTCATTGGTCTCGTGGCCGAACTCGACGGGCTCCGCGAGACGCACCCAGGACATTCCGGTTCGCAGTACGGCGGGCGACGGGCGGGCGTGCGCGAAGGCGAAACCGGGGGCGATGACGATGTACGGCCCGTTCTCCTCGACATTCCGGATCATCTCCGCCGTGTAGTCGGCGGTGGTGGTTCCGGTGGCCACGAGGAGTTCGCCCGCGTCCCGGACGGCCTGCTTCCAGTCCGTCGCGTGGGCGTCGAGTCGTATCGCTTCTGACGGAAGGAGATCACTCAATGCCGACATGAATCCGATATTTGCACAGTCGTGAACATGCGGCGCGGCCAGAGCACGTGGGTAGAGAAAGAGGGCACTCGCTCCGCCACCACGAAGATCGACGGCGACGCGCGCGGCGCGGACGTCGATTCGCGAAGATCACCGAGCCCGAGGGGGGCCACCCGTGCGCAGTGTGGGAGTGGAAGAGGAACTGTTACTGGTCGACAGCGACGGGACGCCGAGGGCGGTGTCCGGCGTCGTCCTGGCGGCGCTGCCCGACGGCTCCACCCTGGAGAAGGAGCTGCACCGGGAGCAGCTGGAGATCGCGACCCGGCCGCGCCACACCATCGAGGGGCTGGCCAAGGAGGTACGGCGCTGGCGCGGCGAGGCGGCGGCCGGCGCCCGGCGGGCCGGGGCGGAACTGGCGGCGCTCGCCACCTCGCCGCTGCCGGTGAACCCCTCCATCAGCTCCGGGGACCGCTACCGGCGGCTGGAGGAGGAGTTCGGGCTGACCGCCCTGGAGCAGCTGACCTGCGGCTGCCATGTGCACGTGTCGGTGGACTCCGACGACGAGGGCGTCGCGGTCCTGGACCGTATCCAGCCGTGGCTGCCCGCGCTCGTGGCACTCAGCGCGAACTCGCCGTACTGGCAGGGGCGGGACACCCGCTACGCCTCCTACCGGAGCCGAGTGTGGGGCCGCTGGCCGTCCACCGGGGCCATGGAGCACTTCGGGTCCGCCGAGAACTACCACCGGCAGGTGCAGGGCATGCTCGCCACCGGCACCCTGCTCGACGAGGGGATGATCTACTTCGACGCCCGGCTGTCGCGGCACTACCCGACGGTGGAGGTACGGGTGCCGGACGTGTGCCTGGAGGCGGACGACACGGTGCTCATCGCGGCGCTGGTACGGGCGCTGGTGGAGACGGCCGCACGGTCGTGGGCCGAGGGCGGTCCGGTGGACGACACCGGGGTGGGCCTGGCCCGGCTGGCCTCGTGGCGGGCGGCCCGCTCGGGTCTGTGCGGCGAGCTGGTCGACCCGGCGACCCTGACGCCGGCCCCGGCGGAGACGGTGGTGCGGGCGCTGCTGGCGCACGTGTCGGAGGCGCTGCGGGACAGCGGGGACATGGAACTGGTGAAGGAGCACCTGGAGGTCCTGCTGGAACGGGGCAACGGGGCACACGTCCAGCGGGAGCTGCTGAGAAGGACGGGCAGCCTGCGCGGTGTGGTGGAGGAGTGCGCGAGGCGAACGGTGCGGTAGCCCCTGGAGGGGCGGGGCCACCCTTTGGCGACGGCCCCGCCGCTCCCGGCCGCGCCGGGCGCGGGGCTCCGCGCCGGTGTGCGCGGTTCAGCCCGAGGGTTCCTCGACCGAGTGGTCGTCGGAGGAGGCGTCCTCCAGCCCCGGGCCGTCGACCGTCGCGTGGGGGTCGTCGTCCGGCGTCGCCTGTTGGTCGGGGAGGTCGCGGGGGATTCCCGGAGGCTGTTCCTCGGGGCCGTCCTGGCGGCGGTCTTCCATGGGGAGGGTCCTTTCGGGGTGTCGGTCGGGCGGCTGACACGGCGCCGCGTACCCGGGCCGGACCGGGGCATGCACGCCCCGCCTGACCTGCTGGTCTGCGGGGCGGGCCCGCCTCGTAGAGTGCGGGGATGCCCCGCAGCAGACCCAGCAGCACCAGCAGCACCTCGTCCGCCGAACCGGCACCGGCGTCCTCCGGCGTTCCGGCATCGGCGTCCCCCGGCGGTACGGCCCCGCGTTTTCGGCGTCTCCGGTCGCCCTGGGCGGCCCTGCTCGTCTGGGGGCTGACCCGGCTCTGGCTCGTTCCGGCGGCGCTCAAGCTGCCGCCGCTGGACGGTGACGGGACGCTCGATCCGTCCGTCGACCGGGTGTACCGGGGCTGGTTCGAGGTGCTGTCGGGCGGGACGTTCCCGGCGCACGATGTGAGCTGGCAGTACCCGCCGGGGGCGGCCCTGCCGATCCTCGCGCCCGGAGTACTGCCCTCGCTGGACTACGGGCTCGCGTTCATCGTGACGGCCGCCGTGACCGACGCGCTGGTGATGGCGGGGCTGATGTGGCTCGTGCTGCGGCGGGGTCGGTCGGCGGCGGCACCCTGGCTGTGGGCCGTCGCGCTGGCGGTGCTCTCGACCGTGCCGTGGAACCGCTTCGACCTCCAGGTGACCGCGATCGCCATGGCCGCCCTCGCCGTCGCCGCCTCGCAGCGGGCGTGGGCGGACCGCGCCTTCGGGGCGCTGGTCGCCCTGGGGGCGCTGGTGAAGGTGTGGCCGGTGCTGCTGCTCGCGGGGACGGAGCGGGGACGACGTACCCGGCAGGCGTGGATCTCGGCGGCCGTCGCCGGGGTCGTGCTGCTCGCGGTGTTCGCGCTGGCCATGCCGCACTCGCTGTCGTTCCTCACCGCGCAGAAGTCCCGGGGCATCCAGATCGAGTCGGTGGGCGCGCTGCCCTTCCACATCGCCCGGCACCTCGGCTGGAGCGGCACGTGGAAGGCGAAGGACGGGTCGCACGAGTTCGTGGGTCCCGGGGTGGAGACCGTCTCGCTGGTGATGCAGGGGCTGACCGTGCTCGCGCTCGGGTGGCTGGTCTACTGGCGGCTGAGGTCGGAGCGTTCGGCGCCCTGGATGCTGCCGGACGCGGCGCTGACCGCCGTACTGCTGTTCGTCGTGACGAGCCGCGTCATCAGCCCGCAGTACCTGATCTGGCTGGTCGGACTCGCCGCCGTGTGCCTGCTGCGGCGGGAGACCTCGCAGCGGCCCGTGGTGTGGCTGATCCTGGCGGCGTGTCTGTTCACGACACTCGGATTCCCTTTGCTGTACCGGGAGTTGAGGGACGACGCCGATCCCGTCGCCATCGCCAACCTCTTCGTGCGCAATGGCCTGCTGCTCGTCGCCGCAGGGCTGTCCGCCGTACGGCTGTGGCGGGCGGGGCGTGCGGGGCGCTGAGGGGCAGATGCAGCGGAGGGCCTTTGGCATATGCCAGGTGCACCACCGGATCGAGTGTTGCCAAACGGCTTACGGGCCCCCCACCCCTGTGCGAAAGTCTTAACGGTCGACTTCCGCAGACCGACTCGTCGTCGCTGACATCCGTTTCGGCCGCTGCCTGTATCGGAGTACGCCATGCCGTCCCCCCTGTTCGCGGATCGCTCCGCGCCGCAGCCTCCCGAGCGGGGCATGGTCGACGCACTGATCACGCAGACCCGCCGGCTGCGCGGGGACATGGACGCGGTGCGCCGGGACGCCCCCCTCGACCTCGGTGACGACGACGCACAGGTGCGCTGGCAGCGGGCCCTGTGCGACCTGGCGGTCAGCCAGCTCGACGACCTCGGCGTGCACCTCGGCCAGTTGAAGGACGGGCTGCCGTCCGTGCCCTTCACCCCCGCCGAGCGCCCCGAACCCCGCCCCCACAGCCCTCAGCCCGCCCTGCTCAGCCGGGTCGGCAGCGCCGAGTGGAACCTGCTGACGGACGAGGTCAGCTGGTCCGACGAGCTGTACGAGATCTTCGGGCGCACCCGCGCGGACGGCCCGCTCTCCCTGGACGAACTGCCCTCCATGCTGCTCCCCGACGACCAGGCCCTGCTGACCGCGATGGTCACCGACTGCCTGGTCGACGGGAAGCCGATCGACGGCGAGTTCCGCATCGTCCGCCGCGGCGACGACGCGGTGCGCACCCTGCACATGATGGGCGAGCCGGTCCTGGACGCCGACGGCTGCACCGCCTCCATGTGGGCGGTGCTGCGCGACGTGAGCACCCTGCGCCGCACCCAGCGCGCCGTGCGGGAGAACCAGGACTCCCTCCAGCACGCCCGCCGCCTCGCCCAGGCCGAACGGACCGTCGCCGTACAGCTCCAGGAAGCGGTGCTGCCCGCCTGGCGCGGCGCCTCCCCCCCGCTCCCGGCCGGCGACGCGCTCGACCTCGCCGCGTACTACCTCCCCTCCGCCAGCGGCGAACTCGTCGGCGGCGACTGGTACGACGCGATGGAACTCCCCGACGGGCAGCGGATGCTGACCGTCGGCGGACTCACCGGCCACGGCGTGACGGCCACCTCCTCCGTGGCGATGCTGCTGGGCGCACTGCGCGGCATGGCGCTCGCCGGGGTGCGCCCCGGGGCCCTGATGGGCCATCTCAACCAGCTCCTGGACTCCTCCTCCGCGCATGCGTCACCGGGCAGCGCCGTGTGCTGCCAGTACGATCCCGCCACCCGCCTCCTCACCTGGGCGCAGGCCGGTCATCCCGCACCGCTGCTGTTCCGCGACGGCCGCGGGCAGGCCCTGACGCCACCGCGCGGCGTCCTGCTGGGGGCGACGAGCGGAGCGGCGTACGAGCAGGCCGAAGTGACCCTCCGTACGGGCGATCTGCTCCTGCTGCACACGGACGGACTGTCCCGGCGCAGCCCGACGGACGACGAGTGCCGCGGCAGGCTGCTGTCCCTCGCCTCCCGGTTCGCCGACGCCCACAGTGCACGCGAGTGCGTGCGGCTGGTACTGGAGGAGTTCGGCGCCACGGAGCGCGAGGAGGACGCCTGTGTGCTGATCGCCAGGATCGGCGAGCAGGACGTCAAGTAGCGCGGAATCGCGGTGCGTTCGGGGGTCGGGGCGGCCCCGCTAGACGGCCGTCCCCGTTCCCCTCGTCCCGCCCGCCCTCTTCGGCATCACACGCTCCAGTTCCTTGCGCAGGTCGTCGATCATGGGGTAGTCCGCGTACTGCGCGGTGAGCCGGTACATGCTGCGCAGCCGGTCCCAGGTGCGGTGCGAGGAGGTCTCCCCCATCGAGTTCAGGGCGAGCCGGGCGTACCGGTCGGCCTGGTCGGGGTCGTTGCCGATGAAGCAGGCGGAGGCCATCGAGATGTGGTCGAAGAGCTTGGACCGCTGACGCCCGTCGGGGCGCAGCTCCAGAGCGCGCTTGGCGTGGTACTGCGCGAGGTCCGCCGCCGACGGTTCGTGCTCGGCGAGCGTACGGAACGCCAGCGCCTGCATGCCGTGCAGGTCCGCCTCGTCGAACATCTGCATCCAGCTCGGCGGCGGCGTCTTGCCGTCGTCCGAGACGAACAGCTCCTCGGCCTCGCCGAGGGTGCGCCGCATCGCCTGCCCCTGACCCATGGAGGCCTGCGCCCAGGCCTCGATGGTGTGCAGCATGGCACGCGTGCGGGGCAGGGTCTGTTCGCCGGAGCCGGACTTGGCGAGCTTCATCAGGTCCAGTGCGTCGTCGGGCTTGCCCAGGTGCACCATCTGCCGGGCAGCCCGGGACAACGCCTCGCCGGCGCGCGGGCGGTCTCCCCCCTCGCGGGCCGCGTGGGCGGCGATGACGAAGTACTTCTGGGCGGTGGGTTCCAGGCCGACGTCGTGCGACATCCACCCGGCGAGGACCGCCAGGTTGGCCGCCACCCCCCACAACCGCCTTTGCAGATGGGCGGGTTGACGGTAGGCGAGCATGCCGCCCACCTCGTTGAGCTGGCCGACGACCGCCTTGCGCTGGAGACCGCCGCCACGTGAGGCGTCCCAGGCGCGGAAGACGTCGACCGAACGCTCAAGTGCGTCGATCTCCTGCGACCCGACGGGGGCCGCCTCGTACAGGTCGTACCCCGCGCGTTCCATTTGCAGGGGGTGCTGGGGTTCGTTGATGCGCGGCCCCTCGGCCGCGAGCTTCGGATCGGTGTGCAGCCAGTCGTACATGGCGCTGGTCAGTGCGGAGCCGGCGGCGAGCGCGGCGCCCGCGCCCACCAGGCCGCGTCGGTTGAGCATGAGGTCCATTCCCGTGAATTCGGAGAGGATCTCGGCCAGTTGCTCTGACGTCCACGGCACGCCGTCGGGGTGCTCGGTCTTGCCCGGTGCCCGTCGTCGTCCCGTGCGCCCATGGCGAGTGAACCCGAGGTCCTCGATGGTCACGACACGACCGAGTCGCTCGGTGAACAGGGCTTCCAGCACCCGGGGCACCGGATCGCGGGGGGACTCCCCCATGTCGATCCAGCGCCGCACCCGAGAGGTGTCGGTGGCCAGTTGGGGGTGGCCCATGGCCGCCGCCTTCCGGTTCACCATTCTCGCGAGTTCGCCCTTGGACCATCCGGTGAGTCCGAACAGGTCGTTCAGGCGGGTGTTGGGTTCTCCGCTCACGTCAAGCCCCCAGGTTCTCGGCTGACTTGACATTAACCCGCCGCGATATGCGTCGCGACTATTCGCCAGGGTTCGCCAGGGTCCGCCAGATGGTGTGCCACCCGCACCCGGGTGTCAGGTAAGAGTGCGCCACCCCGGCCCGGCAGCCGGCTCGTACTCCCCAGGGTGCGGACCGTCCGCCGGGGCGGGTGGCGCACGCAACTCGTCGGCACACGAAGGGACCTGTACCGCCCATGTACACAGCACCGTCCTCCGTGTCCGCCCCGCCCCGGCCGCACCGTCCGCTGGTGACGGGCAGCGGGCCGTACCTCGATCCGCACCACGCCGCAGCGGCGGGCACCGGGCGGGCACGGCGCGCGGCGGGTCCCGGATCCCAACCGCTCAGCGGGAGACTCGACTTGTCCGGCCCCCAGGGCGCGCAACTGCGGACCGCTCTCGCGTCGGTGCACCGGATCTGCCCGGAGTTCCATCCGGTGCAGGTGCTGCGGCGCAGCAGGCGTTCCGTCCTGCTCGTCGGCACCGTAGGCCGTACGACCGCGGTCGCCAAGTGTTTACTCGACCAGTCCGACCGGTCCGCCGTGCGGTTCCGGCACGAGATAGCTGCCTATCGCGCCTTCGTCCGGCACCGTCCACCGGTGCGGGTGCCCCGGCTGATCGCCGCGGACCCCGACAACTGCACCCTGGTGATCGAACGGTTGCCGGGCCGGGTGGCTGCCCTGACGCGGCACCCTGCAGAGGCTCCCCCGCGGGCCGACGTCCGGGCCGCCCTCGGCGCGATCGACAAGCTCAACCACTGGCGGCCGCCGAGCGAGATGTTCAGCCAGCCGCTCGACTACGGCAAGCGGCTCACCGAGTACCACGCGCTGGGCCTGTTCACCGACCGCGACCTGGGCGACCTCCAGAAGCTGCTGCACGGCATCTCCCGGTCCTCGCTCCCCGGCCAGTTCTGCCACGGCGACGCCCTGCTCTCCAACATGATCCTCTCCCCGGCCGGTCCAGTGCTGGTGGATTGGGAGCATGCGGGCTGGTACCTGCCGGGGTACGACCTGGCGACCCTGTGGATGGTGCTGGGCGACGCCTCCCCGGTGGCGCGCCAGCAGATCAGCAGGATGGCCCAGGCGAGGGGCACCGCCGCGCGGGACGCGTTCCTGGTGAACCTGATGCTCGTGACGACGCGCGAGGTGCGCAGTTACGAGGCGAAGGTGCAGCGTACGATGCGCGAGGCCCCGCCGGCGGGCACCCTGACCGGCACGGGCATCTCGCCCGGCGAGGAGCAGCGGCTGCTGCTGCGCAGGCTGCACGACGACTGCGCGCTGGCCCGCCGGGCGGTGCGGGCGGCGGTCGGCACGCGCTAGGGCCGGTCCGGCGGATCAGGTCGCAAGGACACCCGCCGCTTCCTGGGCCCGGGGTGGCCGGGGAGCGGCGGTGGTGGAGGGGAAGGGCGGAGGGCAGTGCCTGGGCGCGGGCGCTGCCCTCCGCGCTGCTTCGCGTATTCCGGGTCGAAGGTCCTGCTGCTTGCGGGACCTTCGGCCCTTTGTGCGGCAGATGGACCGCTCCAGCGCTTCTGAGGCGTTTCGACCCCTTGTGCGGGGAAAGCAGGAAGAAGCTCCGGCCGACGCCGGGGTTCTTTTCGCACGGAGGTAGGAACACTGTGGGCATCATCGCGTGGATTCTGATCGGTCTGCTCGCCGGAGCCATCGCCAAGGCCCTGATGCCGGGCAAGGACCCGGGCGGCTGCCTGGTGACGATGCTGATCGGCATCGTGGGCGGTCTGCTGGGCGGGTGGCTCGGCAAGGTGATCTTCGGAGTGGAGTCGATCAAGGGCTTCTTCTCGCTGTCGACCTGGGTGGCGGCGGTCGTGGGTTCGGTGATCGTGCTGGCCCTGTACCGGATGGTGGCGGGGCGCAAGGGCTGAGCCGACGGGCGGATCGAGCGGTCGTCGTATCGTCCGATCAGGTGGCGTACGCCCGTCCGGACGGTCCGTCCCCTCCGGAGCGCAACGCCCTTTTCCCGCAGGCTCTTCGACGGGTACGAGGCCCGCTTCCGGCACGTCGCCACGCGACGCCGCCGGGGCGGGCCTGCGCCGTTCGGGCGCGTCCGGTGGGCATCATGAGCGGTTCCGCCGCCCGCTGAAGTGCCACCGGAGGACGCCTTGCACCTTTCCGCCACCAGGACGGGGGGCGTCGCGGCCGCCGCCGCCCTCCTGCTCACCCTCACCCCGCTCGCCGCCTCCGCCGACGTCCCCGCGCCCGAGGCACGGACGGCCCCGGCGGCCGATTCCCTGCAACGCACCTTCCGTGCGGCGGCCGACCGGTACGGGGTTCCGGCGGACCTCCTGCTGGCGGTGGCCTACCTCCAGTCCCGCTGGGACTCGCACGACGGGGCGCCCAGTGTCGGCGGCGGCTACGGGCCGATGCACCTGACGGACGCCCGCACCCCCTGGCCCCGACTCGCCGCGGGCGAGGGCATGTTGGCGCAGGCCGCCGCGCTCACCGGGCTGTCCGAGGAGGCGTTGCGCACCGATCCGGCCGCCAACGTGCAGGGCGGGGCGGCCCTGCTCGCCGCCGCGCAGCAGCGGGCGGGGCGGGCCGCCGGCGCCGATCCGGCCCGCTGGCGGGAGGCGCTGGCCCGGTTCTCCGGGGCCGAGGAGCCCGCCGCTGCACGGGCGTACGCGGACGAGGTGTACGCCGTACTGCGGGAGGGGCAGCACCGTACGAACGACGACGGGCAGGACCTCGCCCTGCCGGCACACCGGAGCGCCACGCCTGCCGCCACTGCCCCGACGAGCCCAGCCGAATGTCCGCCCACCGTGTCCTGCGAGTGGATTCCCGCTCCGTACAAGAAACTTGACGGTTCGTCGGACGACGACTTCGGCAATCACGACCTGGCCGACCGGGACCGGGACGGCAGCATCGACTACATCGTCGTGCACGACACCGAGGGCTCCTGGAAGACCGCGCTGCGGCTCGTCCAGAAGCCGGACTACGTGTCCTGGCAGTACACCCTGCGCTCCTCCGACGGGCACATCGCCCAGCACGTCCCGCTGAAGGACGTCGCCTGGCACGCGGGGAACTGGTACACCAACGCCACGTCCGTCGGCCTGGAGCACGAGGGGATCCTGACCGCGCCGGACGCCTGGTACACGGAGGCCATGTACCGCTCCTCGGCCCGGCTGACCCGCTACCTCGCCGAGCGGTACGGCATCCCGCTCGACCGGCTGCACATCATCGGCCACGACAACGTGCCCGGTGCCACCCCGGAGGCGGTGCGCGGCATGCACACCGACCCGGGCCCGTACTGGGACTGGGCGCACTACTTCGAGCTGCTGGGCAGGCCCTTCGTGTCCACGGCGGGCCCGGACAGTGCCGTGGTCACCGTCCGGCCGGAGTACGGGAGCCACCGTCCGCCGTACACCGGCTGCGGGAAGAAGTCGACAGAGCCCTGTCCCGAGCACGCCTCGGGTGCGGTACGGCTGCACACCGCACCGGACGCCAAGGCTCCGCTGGTGAAGGACATCGGGCGGGGCAAGGACTCGACGATCCAGGTCAACGACACCGGGGCGCGCGCCTCCACCGGGCAGAGCTTCGCGGTGGCGGAGCGGCGCGGGGACTGGACGGCGATCTGGTACCTCGGGCAGAAGGCCTGGTTCGCGAATCCGGCCGCGCGGCCGACCGCCGTGAACACGCGGGCCCCGCTGCTCACCCCGCGCGAGGGGCTGACGTCGGTCCCGGTGTACGGCAGGGCCTACCCGGAGGAGTCCGCGTACCCGGCGGACGTGCCACCGCAGCCGGTCGTACCGCTGGCGTACCGCATTCCCGCAGGTCAGCGGTACGTCGTCGGGGAGCGGACGCCCGGCGCGTACTTCCACGCGAAGGAGTACGGGAAGCCGGGGCGGGTGATCCGGGGCAAGGAGGTGTACTACGAGATCCAGTACGGGCACCGGATCGGGTACGTGAAGGAGTCGGACGTGCGGGTGCTGGGCGGCTGAGCCGCTTTGTCGCGGTCGCCGGTCAGCCCTGGAACATCTCCGCCGGAAGCGGCTTCAGCAGCGCGTACAGGTCGTCGGTGATCGGCCGGTCCCAACTGGCGATCGTGACCAGGACGTTGTCGCTGCGGTCGAACTGCACGCAGGAGATCCGGCTCTCGGAGAGCTTGAGGCGGCGCACGATGAGGAGGTTGTCGCCCTGCATGACGGGGACGTCCTCGGTGCTGACGACCTCGACCTCCTCGTCGTTCTCCAGCGCGAGCAGGAGCTGTGCGACCTCGAAGGGGACCTGGCCCTCGCCGAGCTCACGGGCCGGGGCGCCCTCGGGCAGGTTCCCGATCACCATCGCCGGGCCGCGCCCGCCGAAGAGGTCGTAGCGCAGGAAGACGCCCTGGCAGGTGCCGTCGGGGGCGGGCAGCAGACCGGCGCCGAGGTTTCCCGGCCAGTCGCCCGGGTCCATCGCGAGGACGTCGAAATCCGGCCCCGTGGGCGTGGCGGAGGGGCGGCGGCGGAGGAAGGACATGCGGACATGGTACGTGGCCGGGGCGGGCCGCGTTCAAGCGGTCGGCCCTTCCCCGGCCGCCCCTCACGGCTGCCGGGGGCCCTGGCGCAGCGGCTGTCCCTCGCCGCTCGCGGCGAGGAGCAGGAGGTCGGCGAGTTCTTCGGGGCGCGACAGCATCGGGTAGTGGCCGGTGTCCAGGTCGACGTAGCGCGCGGTGGGGTCGGCGAGCATCCGGAACTGGGGGTTCCCGGTGTCGACGAGGGCCTGGATCGCGGCGGTCGACGCGAAGCCGCCGCGGGTGCAGAAGACGGCGCTGAACGGGGGCCAGGGGGCGTCCTTCGGCAGGTCCAGCGGCTCTTCGAGGGTGGCCAGCGGCTGGGGTGCGCCGAGCTGCTCGAGGCGTTTGAGGTCCGGCTCGGTGAGGTCGGCGAGGGAGCCCCAGAGGGCTTCGTCGTGCATCGGGGGGACGGGGAGGCGCCAGCCGTCGAGGCTCTGGGCCCTTGTACGCAGGCGGTCGCGGTACGCGGGGTCGGGGTTGGCGTCGATCACCGATCGGCCGTGGGCGGGCATGGCCGCGTCCAGGAAGATCAGCCGGTCGATGCGGCCGGGGCGGCGGAGGGCGGCGCCGACGGCCGGGTGGATGCCGTAACTGTGGCCGACGAGGACCACGGGCCCGGAGGGGTCTGCGGGGTCGAGGTGGTCGAGGGCCTGGACGATGTCGTCGACGTGGGTGGCGAGGGTGGTGGAGGGGGTGGCGAGGTGCCGGCGGTCACCCAGGCCGGTGAGGGTGAGGGGGTGGGGGGTCGCTCCCTTTTGGCGGAGGTGGTGGGCGGTGTCGCGCCAGATCCAGGCGCCGGTGTAGCCGCCGGGGACGAGGAGGAGGTGGGTCATCATGGCCGAGCTCCATTTCTGGTTGCTGTTCGTGCCGGGGGCGCTGCCCCCGGACCCCCGGGTTTCGCCCCGGTCCCGCCCCTTTCCCTGAAGCGCTCGCCGCGCGGCTTGGGTTTTGGTTGCTCGCGCCCGCGCGGCGGAGCCGCAAATCGACACAGCCCCGCGCCCCTGGAGGGGCGCTACTCGCGCAGGGCCGCAGCGAGCCCCTCCCGTTCCGTGCCCAGTTTGCGGTAGACCGTGGACATCAGGCGGGCGACTCCTGTCTCGTCCGAGGCCAGGGTCTCCGCTATGTCCCGGACCGTGTCGCCCGCGACCGTCATGCGTGCGGCCGTCCGCTCCCGCGACGTGAGCGTGGCGGTGTCCTCGTCCGTGGGACGCAGGCGGCGCGGGCTCAGGCCCGCGGCGGCCAGCTCCTGGCGGGCCTGTTCCGCGAGGCCGTCGGCGCGGCACTGGAGGGCGCCTTCGAGGGCGCGGTAGAGGTGCTCGGCGGCCTCCTTCGCGCGGGCCGTGCGGCGCAGTTCGCGGCCCAGGGCGAAGAGGGAGCAGGCCAGTTCGTAGGCGGCCGGTGACGCCTCCAGGCAGGCCACCGACTCCTCCAGGAGCTTGACCCGCTCGGCGGGGGTCGCCGCCACTTCCGCCTGGACGCGCAGCGCCTGGCCGATGACGGAGGGCGTGCCGGTCAGGCGGGCGCGGGCGACCGCTTCGCGGGCGGTGGCGCGGGCGCGTTCCGGCGCGTCGTGGGCCTCGGCGCGGGCCAGGTGCAGCATCCAGGGGCACCAGCCGGGGTTGCGGATGCCGCGCGGCTCCAACCTCCTTCCGGCGGCGGCCAGTTCGGCTGCGGCCTCCTTCGGCAGGCCCCGGGCGAGGAGCAGTTCCCCGTACACGGTCTGCGAGTCGGGGAAGGTGACGGCCGCGGGGAAGGGTTCGCCGAAGCCGTGCCGTTCGGCGACCTCCGTGGCCTCCTCCACCTTGCCCCGGGCGAGGAGGACCTCGACCAGGGCGCCGAGTCCGTACCACTGCACGGGGGTGCGGACGCCCGTGCGTTCGGCGAGGCGCACGCCCGCGCGGATGAAGTCCTCGGCCTCGACCAGGCGGCCCCTGCGGAGGCGGATGTAGCCGAGGAGGGTGTACGCGAAGGACAGGTGCGCCCCGCGCCAGCCCTGGCTCTCGAACTCGGCGATGCCCGGTGCGAAGAGTTCCTCGGCGCGGCCGGGCCGGTCCGCGTACATGAAGACGAGCGCGGTCAACACCGGCACCTCGAAGCCCCGGCTGTCGTCGGCCCAGCTCAGGCCGCCCTCCAGGGCCCGTTCGGCGTGGTGGACGGGGACCTTGGAGTGTTCGCCGCGCAGGGTGGCGTCCCAGGCGCGCAGCCCGATGATGTACCGCTCGGTGATGTCGCGGCCGGTCAGCCGGTCGGCGAGGCGGGCCAGGCGGCGGGAACGGGCGGGCGAGTCGGGTTCGTCGGCGCGGAAGGCGTCCCACATGAACTTCTCCGCCTGCATGCGCAGCCGGGTGCGGGCGTCCTTGGCGGTGCGGGCCTCGTGGACGAGGAGTTCGCAGGCCTCGGCGAGGCGGTCGCTGTGGGCGAGGACCTGGGAGAGCCGGTAGACGATGCCCTGGCGCAGGGCGGGGTCGTCGATGGGTTCTTCGAGGGCGGCGCGCAGGTGGTTGACGGTGGTGGCGGGTTCGGTGAGGAGGGAGGCACAGCCCAACTCGTAGAGGACTGCGGCGCGTTCCTCGGTCTGCGGGGGTTCGCGCAGCGCGCGGGCGAGGGCCCGGCGGGCGGCGTCGGGGGCGCCGGCGCGCAGTGTTTCGCGGGCGGCGGCGCGCAGGTGGTGGACCGTCCAGGGGTCGGCCTCGGGGTGGGTCTCCAGCAGGTGGCGGGCGGCGGCCGCCGAGCCGAGCCCGGCGTCGACGACGCACCAGGCGGCCTGCCCGTGCAGGGCTACCCGGAAGGCGTCGGGGATGGCCCGGTAGATGGCGGTGGCGATGAGGGGGTGGACGAACTCCAGCGGTGCGTCCGGGTCACCGGTGCCGTCCTCCCGAGTGTGCGGTACGGCCAGGATGCGGGCCTCGCGGAGCCGGTCGACGGCGTCGGCGGCGGCCTCGGTGCCGAGCCCGGCGAGGTTGCCGGCCAGGCCCGGGGAGATCTCCGTGCCGAGGACGGCGCAGGCCCAGGCGAAGCGGACGGTGGCCGTCCCCAGGCGTTCGAGGCGGGCGACGAGGCCGCTGCCCTTGACGGCGGCGGCGATGCCGGGCACCAGGTGGACGCTGGCGGCGGAGGGCGGGAGCTGCCGTTCGTGGGCCTTGGCGAGGAGTTCGACGGTCTCGAAGGGGTTGCCGCCGGTGACGTCCCAGCAGGCCCGGCAGAACGCGTCGTCGGCGTGCGCGCCGAGGGTGGCCCTCACGAGGCGGGCGGTGGCGGTGCCGGTGAGCGGGGCGAGGCCGAGCGGACGGTGTCCGGCCCGGCCCGGCAGCGTACTCAACTGGCTTGCGTGCTCGGGGAGTTCGTCCGGCCGGTAGGCGACGACGAGGAGCATGGGGAGGTCTTCGACGCGCGGGGCGAACGCGGCGAGCCAGCTGAGCGACTCGGGGTCGGCCCAGTGCGCGTCGTCCATGACGACGACCAGGGGCGCACGCTGCACGGCGAGGTGGGTGAGGACCCAGTCCAGGCCGTCGCGCAGGCCCTGCGGGTCGGGCGGCGCGCCCTGGGCGGTGGTGCACAGCCCGAGGGCGGGGGCGACGATGTCGTACCAGCTGCCCAGCCGTGACCGCAGTCCGGTGTCGGACTCCCCGGCGAGCTGCGGCTGGAGGAGCTGACGGGCGACGTGGAAGGCGACGGTCTGTTCCTGGTCGCCGCCGCGCGCGGAGAGCACGGTGCACCCGAGTGCGGCGGCCCGCCGCCGGACCTCGGCGAGCAGGGTGGTCTTCCCGAGCCCCGCGGGCCCGGCGACGGCGAGCAGTCCGCCGCGCGAGGGCTCCTGGGCACCGGCCCGCTCGGCAACCCGCAGCACCCGGACCCGCGCGCCGGCTTCCGGGCGGGAGTCGTCGTCGTGGGCTTCGTTCCCGAGGGCGCTGCCGTACAAAACCGTCGCGTCCGGCACGAGACGCAACCCGGCACCGCCGCCCAGCGCGCACGCCACCCCGTCTTCGTACGCACCGGGATCGGCGCCCCCTTCCGGAGCCGTCCCCCTCCCCGGCACCGCGCGGCTGCCCGCAGCCGAGTCGGGGTGGCCCTCCCCCGGCTCCCCGGCAAGGGGTCCGTCGTCCCCCGTCGACCCGCCGGAGGCGTCGCGTCCCCCGTCCCCGTACAGCCCTGTCAGCGCACGCAACGCCTCGTCGATCGCGGCGAGTTCACTCTCCCGCTCGAACATTCGGCGTCCGGGTGCGCCGGAAATTCGCGACATGTCGTCCCCCAACTCCCGTTCCGCGCCCGGCGCGAGGCGGCGCCGGCGTGCGGAGCCGAAGAACTCCAGCATATGCCGCCACGCCCTGGTGAGGGGCTTCTGCGGGCGGATCGACCGGCGGCGGAGCGCTGCCGGCGGCATGCGTCACCCGTGGCCGGGGTCGCATCATGCTTCACAGGTGCTTCACAGAACGGGCGACCCCCGCGCACGGGAGGGGCGGGCCTTCCGGGTGTGCGCTGCGCGGCGCTTCACGGGCGGGCAGCGGCGCGGGGCGGCGTCCCGGCGGGCCTCCGTGCACGTACGGGCGGAGCGTGCGGCGGACAGGGAAGCTCCGGTTCACTTTCAGTTCACGTCCGGAATGGCCGTGTTCGATGCGGAGTTCGGACAGGCGTGCCGTGCCACCGTGCGCCTGGTTCGCGCCACTGGCCGGGGGGCGTCACTCCGGTTCGACTCGTCGCACTTCAGCGGCGTTGTCGCGGCCGCTCGACGCACCCCGTCTCACGCTTCGAACAGTCGAGCCTTCGACCAAGTGGCCGAATTTCAACCCTCCATCACAGCGGTCACAGGTCCAGTCCACTGGTCGCTCACGATGTGTGCAACAGAGGTCACGGAAAGCGTTTGTGGCCGTGGCGGGAGCGGCTTCCGACCTCCCTGGGGAGCCACTCGCCCACGCACCGTGACCGACCCGCCGAAGGCTTCGAGCATTGCCCCGATCTCCGAAACGACACCTACTTTTTTTCGACAGGTTTCACATCAGGCACACAAATGCTGCACTCAGGCATGAATATGTGAGTCAACAGAGCACGTCGACAGCCGCCCCGTGCGGAAGCCGTCGCCGTGATGGGGGTGGGGGGCCGCCCGGTGTCGCTGCCGTGCGGGCCCGTTCGGGAGGGAAGCACACCGCATGAAGCGTCTCAGACGTCAACGCGCCCTCGGCGCCGGTGCCTTGCTGCTGGCGCTGGGCCTGTCGGCCGCACCGGCCGGCGCGCTCCCGGCACCGGCGGCGACGGCCGCCGAGCAGCCGCGCATCGACCTGCGGGTGCTCGTCGTCAGCGACGGCGGCCCCGGCACCGCCGCCATCGCGGCCGAACTGGACGGCGCGGGCACCCCGTACACCGTCGTCCAACTGGGCGACGCGCAGAGGCCGTTGATCGACGCCGCCTTCCTCGCGGACACCGTGGACGGGCGGCCCCGGGCGAAGTTCCAGGCGGTCGTGCTGCCCAACGACAACCCGTTCGGGGCCGGTTCCGCCGAGATGGCGGCGCTGGTCGCCTACGAGCAGACGTACGCGGTGCCCCAGGTGGACGCGTACACCTACGCCTCCGCACAGAACGGCCTCCAGCCGCCCGTCTACAGCGGGTCCGTCGACGGCGTGCGCGCCGAGGTGACGACGGCGGGGCGCGGCGGCCCGTTCGGCTATCTCGAAGGGGCCGTGCCGTTTGAGGACAACTCGCCCACGGTGGGCGAGAGCTATGCGTTCCTGGCACGCCCGGCGGCCGGGGCGGACTTCACGACGTACGTCGAGGCCCCGGTACCCGGCGGCTCCGGCACCGGCAGCCTGGTCGGCGAGTACCGGCACGACGGGCGCCGCGAACTGGTCGTCACCTTCGCTTACAACCAGTACCAGCAGCAGTTCCGCCTCCTGGCGCGCGGCATCGCCGACTGGATGACACAGAACGTCCGGCTCGGCGCGGCCCGCAACTACTTTGCCGTGCACGTGGACGACGTGTTCGCCGCCGACGACCGCTGGGACGCCACCCTCAACTGCACGCCGGGCGACGTGGACTGCCCGCCGGGGCAGGGACAGACGAACCCCATCCGGATGACCGCCGCCGACGTGCAGCACGCCGCCGACTGGTCGGCGTCGCGGGACTTCACCCTGGACATGGCGTACAACGGCGGCGGCAGCGTCGAGCACCGGGAGAACAACAACGGCGCCGACCCGCTGGCCGACTCCTTCGTGGCCCAGCGCGGCGACTTCCGCTGGATCAACCACACCTACGACCACCCCTTCCTCGGCTGCGAGCAGGACGTGTCGTCGGTGCCGTGGAAGTGCGCGAAGAACGCGGACGGGTCGGTGAAGTACGTCAGCCAGGCCGAGATCTCCCGGCAGATAGCCGACAACCGCCAGTGGGCGGCCTCCGTACAACTGCCGGTCGAGAACGACGAGTTGGTGACCGGTGAGCACTCCGGCCTGAAGGTCGCCCCGCAGCAGCCCGAGGACAACCCCAACCTGGCCCCCGCTCTGGCCGCCAACAGCATCGGCTGGCTCGGCTCGGACAACTCCCGCGATCCGCAGCAGCGTCAGGTGGGCCCGGCAAAGACGGTCTCGCGCCACCCGATCAACATCTTCTACAACGCGGGCAAGATCGCCGAGCAGGTCGACGAGTACAACTGGATCTACACCAGGCGCTCGCAGGGCGGCAGCGGCCTCTGCGAGGACCTGCCCAACACCACCTGCCTGCCCGGCCCGTTGGACGCGGCCACCGGGTACGCGCAGTACATCGTGCCCCAGGAGATCTCCACTGCGATGGGCCACGTGCTGGGCAACGACCCGCGCCCGCACTACATCCACCAGTCCAACCTGGCCGAGGACCGCATCGCCTACCCGGTCCTGGACGGCACCCTCCAGCGCTACGACGACCTCTACACGGCGTCCGCGCCGCTGGTGAACCTGCGGATGCGCGACATCGGCGCCGAGCTGCGCGACCGCGCCGCGTGGCGGACCGCCCTGAACTCCGGGCAGGTCACCGCGTACCGCATCGGCGACACGGTGACCGTGCAGGCCCCGGCCGGCGTGCGGGCCACGGCCACCATGCCGGACGGCACCCGCCGGGTCATCGCCTCGGGCACGGACGCCTTCGGGCAGGAGTACGCGGGGACCGTCTCCGGGTGGGTCGCACCGGACGGCGGCCAGAGCGCGGTGACGCTGAAGCTGGCCGAGGTGCCGGAGGCGGGCGCGGCCCGGCGCGGTTCCGCCCCGCTGAAGGCCGCCCCGCGCACACCCTTCCCGGCGGGCGTCACCCGCTCCGTCCCGTACCAACCGCAGCGCTGACCACGCACCACCGAGGGCGGCCGCCCGGGCCGCCCCCACACCCCCGCACCCTTCTTGCCGTGGAGCGCATCGATGCACGATCCGCACCGCGCACCGCACTCCGGTGCCGCGCGCGTCACCCTCCTCACCGAAGGCACCTACCCGCACAGTCACGGCGGCGTGAGCGTCTGGTGCGACCAGCTCGTCACCGGCATGCCGGACATCGACTTCGACGTCGTCGCGGTCACCGGCACCGGCCGCGAGTCCCTCGCCTGGGAGCTGCCGGGACACGTCCGCGAGGTCCTCTCCGTACCGATGTGGGGGCCCGCTCCGGCCGGTGCGCCGCCGCGCGGCCGTCGTCGCCGGCGGCTGATGGCCTCGTACGAACGGTTCCTGACGGCGCTGCTGGACCCGGGGGCGGAGGACGTGTTCGCGCCCGCCCTGTACGAGCTGGCGCACGCCGCCCGGGACGGGCTGCTCAGCCCTGCGCTGCGCAGCGACGCGGCGGTCCGGGTGCTGACCGACGTGTGGAACCGGCCGGGGCTCCCGGTGGGCGAGGCCTCGCCCACCGTGCACGACGCGGTGACCGCCACCGGGCTCCTGGAGCACGCGCTGCGTCCGCTCGCCGCTCCCCCGCCGCGCACCGGCGTCTCGCACGCGGTCAGCGGCGGCGTGGCCGTCCTTCCGGGGCTCGCAGCCCTCCAACTCCACGGTGTTCCGCTGCTGTTGACCGAGCACGGGGTGTATCTGCGCGAGCGCTACCTCGGCTACCGGACCGGGCCGTACCGCTGGCCCGTCAAGGCGGTACTGCTCGGCTTCTTCCGGCTGCTCGCCGAAGAGACGTACCGCAGGGCCGCGTTGATCACACCGGGCAACCGGTACAACCGGCTGTGGGAGGAACAGGGCGGCGCACCGCCGGAGTTGATCCGCACCGTCTACAACGGCGTGGACCCGGCCGCCTTTCCGCCCGCCGGACCCGAGCCCGCAGGCCCCACCCTGAGCTGGGCGGGCCGGGTGGACCCGATCAAGGACCTGGAGACGCTGATCCGGGCGTTCGCGCAGGTGCGGACGCAATTGCCAACAGCGACGCTGCGGCTGTTCGGCGGCACGCCGCGCGGCGGTGAGGCGTACCGGGAGCGCTGCGAGGCGCTCGCGGCGGAGCTGGGGCACAGGGACGCGGTGACCTTCGAGGGCCGGGTCGACGACATCAAGGACGCGTACGCGGCGGGCAACGTCGTGATGCTCTCCAGCATCAGCGAAGGCTTCCCCTTCACGCTCATCGAGGCGATGTCGTGCGGACGGGCCACCGTGTCCACGGACGTGGGCGGGGTGCGCGAGGCGGTCGGCGACACCGGTCTCGTCGTGCCGCCGCGCGACCCCTCCGCGATGGCGGCGGCCGCGCTGGAGCTGCTGCGGGCCCCGGCCCGGCGGGCGGCGATGGGCGAGGCGGCGCGGCTGCGGGTGATCGAGCAGTTCACGCTGCGGCAGACGGTCGACACCTTCCGGGAGATCTACGTCGACCTGGCACGCGGCAACGCCACGCCCGTGCACGACCGTTCCGTACGGAACCATTCCGTACGCGACCATTCCGTACGCGACCACTCGGAGACCGTGCAGCTGCGGCAGGTGGCCGGATGAGCGGCCCGATATCCCTGGAGCAGCATCGCGGCAAGGAGGACACGCTCACCCTGCGCCTGGCCTCCCTGTCGCAGGTCACCATGGCGTTGCGGCTGCCGCGCATCGGCGCCGGCCGCCGGGTGCACCCCGACGACGCCGTGGACGAGCTGGCGGCGAAGCTCGCCGACCGGATCGGGCCCGCGGTGCACCCGTACGAGGTGGCCGCCCTGCTGGAGTCCGAAGGGCTGACCGGCGAGGCGATCACCGAGAAGTACGGGCACAAGGACCTGTTCTCGCTGGCCGAGGACCTGTACACGCGGGTGCCGCGCGAATTCCCGGAGCCGCCGGGGGCCGCCGATCCGTGGGCGCCCGACCATGTGCGGTGCGCGTTGCGCGGGGCACTGTTCGGGCTGCCGGGTCTTGCGTATCCGCTGACCTCGGGGCTGTGGTTCTCCGACGGTGCGGTGGCCGCGCTGATCGTGGCGGGCCTGATCTCCTGGGCATGGAGCCAGGGGCTCGCGCACCGGGCGTACCTGCGGCTGGCGTCCGGGCGGCACGAGGCCGGGCGGACGCTGCTGTACGGGGCTCCGGCGGGCGCACTGCTGGCGGCGGGGGCGGCCACCGTGCTGGCCGGGCCGACTCCGGCCGCGCTGTTCGCGGTGTGGCAGTCGGTGTACCTGGCGGCGGCCGGGGTGCTGCTGGTGTTCGCCCGGGAGCGGCTGCTGCTGGCCACGCTGGTGCCGGTGATCGGCGGGGCGGCGGTGCTGCCGTGGGTGGAGCCGGGCCCGTGGGTGCGGGCCGGACTGCCGTTGCTGACCGCCGTGCTGGTGGTGGCGGTGGCGGGGCGGGCGATCCGCGCTGCGGTACGGGAGGACCCCGCGCCCGGTGCGGTGCGGCCGGGGCCTGCCGTGTCGTTGCCGTACGGGCTGTTCGGCCTGGGGGCCGGGGTGCTGGTGATGTGCGCCGGGCTGCGGCACCCGTGGGCGGTGGTCGTGCTCACGCTCAGCATGGGTCCGGCCGAGTGGCTGCTCTTCCGCTACCGGGGGCTCTCGGTGGCGGCGCTGCGCAAGGCGTCGACACCGGCCGGTTTCCGGGCCAAGTCGGCTGCCGTACTGGGTGGTTGTCTGGCCGTGTACCTGCTGCCGCTGGCTCCGGCGGCGTACTTCACCGGGGCCGAGATCGCCCCGCTGCTCGCGCTGGCCGCCGTGCTGTGGACGGCGCTGCTCCTCCAGGCGTTCGGCATCGCCTGGGTCCCGGCGGCGCTGACGCTGTGCGCGGCGGCCGGGGTGGGCGCGGACGCCTGTCTGCGGCCTCCGGCGGGCCCTCTCGTACCCCTGCTGTGTTGCACCGCCGCGGCCGTGGGCCTGCTGGCGTGGGCACTGCACCGGCTCGGCCGCCCCACCGCGCACGCCTGAGCCCCCTCCCGACCTCCTTCGGCGCCCCCAGCCCCCGGGCGTCCTCTTCCGGGCAACTCCTGCCCCTTGTCTCCCAACAACCTGTAAGGAACGACACGTTGACCACCTCACCGCTCGCCGCAGTCACCGGGGCCGAGGGCTTCATCGGCTCCCACCTCACGGAGGCCCTCGTCGCCGCCGGGTTCCGGGTGCGCGCCATGGCCCAGTACAACTCCTTCTCCTCCTACGGCTGGCTGGAGACCCTCTCCCCCGACGTCCTGGACCAGGTCGAGATCGTCCTGGGCGACGTCCGCGACCCGGGTTCGGTGCGGGCGCTGGCCGAGGGCGCGGAGGCCGTCTACCACCTGGCGGCGCTCATCGCGATCCCGTACTCCTACCAGGCGCCGCACAGTTACGTGGACACCAACGTCACCGGAACCCTCAACGTCCTGGAGGCGGTACGGGCGTTGGGCACCCCGCGCCTGGTGCACACCTCGACGTCCGAGACGTACGGCACCGCGCAGACCGTGCCGATCACCGAGGACCACCCGATCAACACCCAGTCCCCGTACGCCGCTTCGAAGGCGGGCGGCGACCGGCTGGCCGACAGCTACTACGCCAGCTTCGCCACCCCGGTGGTGACCCTGCGCCCGTTCAACACCTTCGGGCCCCGGCAGTCGATGCGGGCGGTCATCCCGACCGTCATCGGTCAGGTCGCGGCGGGCTCGCGCACGATCACGCTCGGGGACCTGCGGCCCACCCGCGACTTCACCTTCGTCAAGGACACCGCGCAGGCGTTCCTGGCGGTGGGCACCGCGCCCGCCGAGGACGTGGTGGGGCGCACCTTCAACGCCGGTACCGGCGGCGAGATCTCGGTCGGCGACCTGGTGCGGCTCATCGGCAAGGTGATGGAGGCCGACCTCGACGTGCGCGAGGACGAGCAGCGCATCCGGCCCGCGAACTCCGAGGTGATGCGCCTGGTCGCGGACGCGTCCCGGCTGGCCGCCGCCACCGGCTGGAGCCCGGCCCACGACCTGGAGCAGGGACTGGCCGCGACCGCCGAGTTCTTCGCCGACCCGGCGAACCTGGCCCGCTACAAGACGGACATCTACAACATCTGACGCATCGTCAACTCATGTCCGACTCCGCACAGCACCACTTACCTGCCGGTTTCGCGTTCCACCTAGGGAGGCCACCATGCACGCTGTGATACTCGCCGGAGGCAAGGGCGTCCGGCTGCGGCCGTACACCACCGCCCTGCCAAAGCCGCTCGTCCCGATCGGCGACCAGCACGCCATCCTGGAGATCGTGCTGCGCCAGCTGTCGACCGCCGGCTTCACCAGCGTCACCCTCGCGATCGGTCACCTCGGGCACATCATCCGCGCGTACGTCGGCGACGGCGAGCAGTGGGGCCTGAAGGTCGACTACGCCACCGAGGAGAGCCCGCTGGGCACCATCGGCCCGCTGCTCAACCTCCGCGACAGGCTCCCGGAGTCCTTCCTCGTGATGAACGGCGACATCCTCACCGACCTCGACTACGCGGACGTGCTGAGAAGCCACCGCGCCTCGGGCGCGCCGCTCACCATCGCCACCTATTCCCGTCAAGTCCGCATCGATTTCGGGGTGTTGACCACCGACGAGAGCAAGGTGGTGGCTTTCACGGAGAAGCCGAGCATGGACTACCGGGTCTCCATGGGGGTGTACGGGATCTCCCGCGACACCCTCGCCGACTACACCGCGGGCCTGCCCCTCGGCTTCGACGAGCTGGTCCTGGACCTGCTGCGGGACGGCACTCCGCCGCACGCCTACGCGTTCGACGGCTACTGGCTCGACATCGGCCGGCCCGACGACTACGACCGGGCGAACGCGGAGTTCACGACGCACCGTTCGCTGCTGCTCAAGGGAGCCTGAGAGACGATGCGTGTACTCGTACTGGGGACGACCGGCTATCTGGGCCGGCACGTCGTGGAGCGGCTGGAGTCCCTCGCGGACGTCCGGCTGCTCTCCGGCGGCCGGGGCCCCGACGCCGGCCTGCGGGTGGACCTCGGCTCCGCCGACGCCCATGAACTCGCCGACTCACTGCGGGAGTTCGGTCCCGACGTCGTGATCAACTGCGTGGGCGCGGTGGGCGGTGACCCGGTCACGCTCGCCGAGGTCAATGCCCGGGGCCCGGCCGTGCTGGTGGCGGCGCTGCACCGGGCTGCGCCCGGGGCCCGCCTGATTCACCTGGGTTCGGCGGCCGAGTACGGCCCCACCTCCCACGGCATCCGGGTCACCGAGACCGACCCGACCCGCCCGGTGGGCGTCTACGGCGCCACCAAGCTGGCCGGGACGGTGACGGTGGCGGCCTCGGGCCTGGACGCGGTCGTGCTCCGCATCGGCAACCCGGTGGGCCCCGGCGCACCGTCCGCCGGACTGCCGGGCCGCTTCGCCCGGAACCTCCTGGCGGCGGGCACGGACCCGGACGCGGTGATCCGCCTGGGCGACCTCTCCTCGTACCGCGACTTCGTCGACACCCGGGACGTCGCGGAGGCAGTGGCCCTGGCGACCACGGCCTCGGGCCCGCTCCCGCCCGTCCTCAACGTCTCCGGCGGCCGGGCCCTCCCGGTGCGCGAACTGGTCCAGGAACTGGTCCGGATCTCAGGCTTCCGCGGCCGGGTGGAGGAGAGCACGCAGGAGGCGTCGGAGCGGTCCGCCGAGGTGTCCTGGCAGTGCTCGGACATCACGTCCACGGGCAGCGCGCTGGGCTGGCGCCCCCGCCACTCGCTGGAGGACGCGGCACGGGCGCTGTGGGAGTCCGTACGGGAGGAGGCGCGACCGGAATCCGCCCCTCCCGGCCGGCCCCCGGTGCACGTCACCGCGTCCGCCCCCCGTTCCGGGTCCGAGGCCGGAGGCGCATCCCCTGTGCGCCCCCGGACCGCATCCGGGCACACCCCGGGGGCGCGGTTCGCAGGGCACGCGGACGCCCACACCCCCGGGCCGACCGTGCACTCCCGTACGGAGTCACACACCCGCGGCCCCCGCGCCGGGACTCCCGCACGCGCGCCCCGCCCGGACGCCCCGCGGTGAGCATCCTGCTGCCGCTGTACGCGCACCCCGCCGTGGACCCGGAGGCGTGGCGGCTCGCCGCACGCGCCGCCGACCGGGTCCGCGGCGTGGTGCTCAACGCCGCCGACGGGCCGGGCGAACTGCCCGACCCCGCGTTCACCTCCGCCGCCGCCGACCTGCGCGCGGCGGGGGTGCCCGTGCTCGGTTACGTCGACCTGGACTACGGGGCGCGCCCGGCCCCCGAGGTGGCCGCCGACCTGAACCGCCACCGGACCTGGTTCGGCGTCGACGGCTGGTTCTTCGACCGGGCCCCCTCCGAGCGCGCGGACCTGGCGGCCTGCCGCAGGACGGTCCGCTCCGCCCGCCGCACGGGTGCACGGACCGTGGTCTTGAACCCCGGTGTGCACCCGTCCCCCGGATACGCCCGCATCGCCGACCTGATCGTGACCTTCGAGGGCCACTGGACGAGTTACGTCGCCGGGTTCAGCCGCCCCCGCTGGACGGAACGCCACCCCCCGGAACGCTTCTGTCATCTCGTGTACGGGGTCCCCCGCGCCCTCTCCCAGGTCGCGGCCCGCACCGCGCGCACCCGGGGCGCGGCGGTGTGCTGCGCGGTCGGCGGCGAACTCCCCAATCCGTGGTCGGCCCTGCCGCCCGAACTCCTGGAGCACGCGTCATGATCGCCGCCCCGCACGGAGGCACCCCGAGGGCCTCCGACGTCTCCCGCCCCGCGCTCCCTCCGCACACCGGCCGAGGCCCTCTCGTACGGAAATGGTCGCGTCCGGTGCTGCCGCTGGCGCTCCTGGTGCTGCTGGCGCTCGGGGGGTGCTCGTCACCGGGGGCCGACGACGCCCCGGGCAGGCGCCCGGAAGCCGGGGGCGCGCAGCCCGGGGCCCGCTCCGCCGCCCCCGGCACCCCCGCGCCGTCCCTCTCGAAGACCCCGCAGCCCCTCACCACAGCCCCCTCGAACGGCACCTCCCACCCCTCCACCTCCTCGCCTCCACCCCGCAAGGACACGACCACGCGCCCCTCCACCCGGCGCATCTGGCAGCCCCGCCCGGGCACCGCCTGGCAGTGGCAGCTGGACGGCCGCGTCGATCCCCGTACCGACGTACCCGTGTACGACATCGACGGATTCGAGAACACCGCGTCCGACGTGGCACGTCTGCACGCGGACGGCCGCAAGGTGATCTGCTACATCAACGCGGGCGCGTGGGAGGACTTCCGCCCGGACAAGGCCGCCTTCCCGAAGTCCGTCCTCGGCGCCACGAACGGCTGGGCGGGCGAACGCTGGCTGGACATCCGCCGCACCGACGTTCTCCGCCCCCTCATGGCGAAGCGCTTCGACATGTGCCGGGCCAAGGGCTTCGACGCCGTCGAACCCGACCTGATGGACGCCTACCAGAACGAGTCCGGCTTCCCCCTGACCGCCGCCCACCAGCTCACCTACAACAAAATGCTCTCCGCCCTCGCCCACGAACGCGGCCTGGCCGTCGGCCTGAAGAACGACCTCGAACAAATCCCCCAACTGCTCCGCCACTTCGACTTCGCCGTCAACGAAGAATGCGCGGAATTCGACGAATGCGAGAGCCTCCGCCCGTTCATCACCGCGGGCAAGGCGGTCTTCCACGTGGAATACACCCTGCCCAACAGCGACTTCTGCGCCGACTCCCGCCGCCTCGGCCTGTCCTCGATGCGCAAGAACCTCGACCTGGACCCCTGGCGCAAGCCCTGCTGAACACTCACCTCACGTCAAACGCCCCAGCCCTCGCGTTCACCACAAAAGCCCGCCACTGCGCCGGATCGAAAATCACCGAAGACCCCACCGGATTCGCCGCGTTGCGCATCGCGATGAACCCCTCCACGAAGGCGATCTGCACGTCCCCCGCCCCCTTGCTCCCGGACTGCCAGTCCGCCCCACTGAGATCGAGCTCCGGCCTCGCCCGCCCCACCAAACCGTGCTGCGTACTCGTCGCCACCGTCGCACTCCTCCCACATAGCCGTCGTCCGCCAGCCACACTAGCCACCGCAGGGGGTGGCGGACAGGGCACTGACGCAGCGACGACAGGGCTGTTGCCGTGGCCCTCCGGGATGTGCAGGAACGCGCGAGGCACACATGGAGTTCGCACGGGCTGCCGATGCCGGAACGAAATCAATCACGTGCCACACGAAGGGGTGATGTGACGCGAAGTCCCGTCCGTGCACGTACTTCCGGCGATGCCCTGCGGACCAGCCCGTATGTCGGCCGACCGGCCGTGCCCGAGCACCCGGCAGGACGAAATTCAGGGGGGAGAGCCGTGTCCTCTGCACCCGCCGGTAGTTGAGAGGTCGGAGACCTCTGTCCAGCAGATCGCCCCGCAGGGATCTGTGGTTCTACGGCTCCGCCCCACCGCAAAGGCGTTCCCATGGCGGGCAGGGGAAGCGTGTGGCATCTAGCTTGCAGGCGCAACGCTACCCACTCCCCCCACCCGTTCGAAGGAAGGCCAGTAGGGACGTGCAGAATGACCTCCTTCAAGGCCCAACTGTGCCGGATGCGCCCACTACTCGGAGGCGGCTTCCGGAAACTCCGCATCCGCACCGGCAAATTCGTTAGACTCCTCTGCTCCCATGGCCACCAGATCGGGATCTGGGTGTCGATCGCCATGCTGTGCAGCGCGGTCGTCCTCCTGGTGAAGAGTCAGACCGCCGAGGCAGCCGTACTGACAGGCATGGCCACCTTCGTGCTGACGTTGACCGTCGCCAAACACCGAGGCTCGCAGGAGACCCCCGGTGCCGGTCCACCGGCTTCCTCAGCACAAGCCTCTCTGCCTCAGCCGGCGTTGGAAGCCGCTCCCGCTCTCCGTGAGCTACCGCCTCCTCCACCGAACGGAAACCCGGGGGCCTGCCCCCACATCATTCCGGCCCAGGCTCAAGCCCGAGCCCAGAACCGGTTCCGGGCATCGGGCAGGCACCGCCGCACTCGCGGCAAGAAGCGCACCACCACGTAGGGGGCAGGGCGCTCGGTGGCCGGGGCCCGCGCCCCGGCCACCGCCGTACTCCCCTCCCCCTCACCCGCCCGGCCGCTCCGCCCCTACCACCCACATCGCGAAGAACTGGGAGCCGCCTCCGTAGGCGTGGCCCAGGGCTGTGCGGGCGTCGGGGATCTGGTGGGCGCCCGCGCGGCCGCGGACCTGGAGGGCCGCTTCGGCGAAGCGGATCATGCCCGAGGCGCCGATGGGGTTGGTGGAGAGAACGCCGCCGGAGGGGTTCACGGGGAGGTCGCCGTCGAGTTCGGTGACACCGGATTCGGTGAGTTTCCAGCCTTCGCCCTCGGCGGCGAAGCCGAGGTTCTCGAGCCACATGGGTTCGTACCAGGAGAAGGGGACGTACATCTCGACGGCGTCGATCTGGCGGCGCGGGTCGGTGATGCCCGCCTGGTGGTAGACGTCGGCGGCGCAGTCCTTGCCCGCCTGCGGGGAGACGAAGTCCTTGCCCGCGAAGAGGGTGGGTTCGCTGCGCATGGCGCCGCCGTGGACCCAGGCGGGCGGGTGGGGGGCGCGGGCCGCGCCGGCGCGGTCGGTGAGGATCATGGCGCAGGCGCCGTCGGAGGAGGGGCAGGTCTCGGCGTAGCGGATGGGGTCCCAGAGCATGGGGGACGACTGGATTTTGTCGAGGGTGAGGGTGGGGTCCTTGAGGTGGGCGTAGGGGTTCTTGAGGGCGTTGCGGCGGTCCTTGTAGGCGACCAGGGAGCCGATGTGGTCGGGGGCTCCGGTGCGGCGCATGTAGGCGCGGACGTGCGGGGCGAAGAAGCCGCCCGCGCCCGCGAGGAGGGGCTGCTGGAAGGGGATGGGGAGGGAGAGGCCCCACATGGCGTTGGACTCGGACTGCTTCTCGAAGGCGAGGGTGAGAACGGTGCCGTGGACGCGGGCGGCGATCAGGTTCGCGGCGACGAGTGCCGTGGAGCCGCCGACGGAGCCCGCCGTGTGGACGCGGAGCATGGGCTTGCCGACCGCGCCGAGCGCGTCGGCGAGGTAGAGCTCCGGCATCATGACGCCCTCGAAGAAGTCGGGGGCCTTGCCGATGACGACGGCGTCGATGTCCGCCCAGGTCAACTCGGCGTCGGCGAGAGCGCGTTGGGCGGCCTCGCGGACCAGGCCCGCGATCGAGACGTCGTGGCGGGCCGAGACGTGGGCGGTCTGGCCGATGCCGACGACCGCGACCGGCTCCTTGTGGCTGGCGCGCTGCCTACTCACGGGGGTCTCCCTCCAGGACTGCGACAAGGTTCTGCTGAAGGCACGGGCCGGAGGTGGCGTGCGCCAGGGCCGCGTCGGACTCGCCGCGGTGGATGCGGGCGGCCGCCTCGCCGATACGGATCAGGCCGGCCGCCATGATCGGGTTGGCGGCGAGCGCCCCGCCGGACGGGTTGACCGTGATGTCGTCGCCGAGGCCGAGGGCCTTGCGCAGGACGACCTCCTGGGAGGTGAAGGGCGCGTGCAACTCGACCGTGTCCAGGGCGACTTCATACGCTCCGGCGCGCTCGGCGGCGAGCCGGGTGGACGGCGAGTCGGTGAGGTCGCGGACGCCGAGGCCGTGGGCCTCGATGCGGTGGTCGATGCCGCGGATCCAGGCGGGGCGGGAGCAGAGTTCCCGGGCCCGGTCGCCCGCCGCGAGGATGACGGCGGCGGCGCCGTCGGAGATGGGCGGGCAGTCGGTGGTGCGGAGGGGATGGACGAGGTAGTCGCCTGATGGGATGTCACCAGCGAGTTGGGCATGGGGATTGGACTGTGCGTCCGCCCTGCTGCGGGAGGCGACCGCGGCGAGTGCGGGTTCGTCGGTGTCGCCCGCATCGATGAGGGCCTGCGCCTGGAGGGCGGCCAGTGACACGGAGTCGGGCCAGAGCGGGGCGAGGTAGTACGGGTCGAGCTGGCGGGTGAGGACGTCGCGGACCTGTCCCGGCGAGGACTTCCCGTACGCGTAGACCAGCGCGGTGTCCGCCTCGCCGGTGAGAATCTTCACCCAGGCCTCGTACAGCGCCCAGGCCCCGTCCATCTCGACGTGCGACTCGGAGATCGGCGGCCAGGCGCCGACCCCGTCGAGCGCCATGGTGAAGGAGAAGGCGCGGCCCGCGAGGTAGTCGCTGGAGCCGGAGCAGGTGAAGCCGATGTCGCTGGTCTTCAGGCCGGTGTCGGCGAGGACCTGGTGCAGGACCGGCATCAGCATCTCGACTTCGGAGAGCTCGTCGGTGCGGCGGCGGTGGTCGGTCTGCGCGAAGGCGACGACGGCGACGTCGCGTATCGGCCCTGTGGGAGCGGGAGTTGGGGGCATGGCTCAGATCAGCTCCTTGAACGCGTCGTAGTCGGCGTCCGGTTCGCCGGTGGGCCGGTAGTGGTCGGGGTAGCGGGCGTCGCCGCTCCACACCGGTTCGACGCGCAGGCCCATCCGGACCTGGTCGTACGGGATGCCGGCGATGCGGCCGTGCAGGGCGAGGTCGGCGCCGTCGAGGGCGATGTGCGCGTAGACGTACGGGACTTCGATGTCGAGGTTCTTCGCCTTGATGTTCACGATGCAGAAGGTGGTGACGGTGCCGCGCGGGCCGACCTCGACCTGTTCGGCGGTGGCGATGCCGCAGGTGGGGCAGGCACCACGGGGCGGGACGTACACCTTGCGGCAGGACGGGCAGCGCTCGCCGACGATCCGGTGGTCGGCGAGGGCCGCGAGGTAGTCGGTGGGGGCGCGGCCTGGGGTGTAGGTGTAGTCGAGCCGGGCGGGGGCGGTGAAGAGGGTGACCGGGTCCTCGAACTCACCGCTGTGCGGACCGACTTGGTGGTCGTTGTCGCTCTCGTACGGTTCGAAGCAGGCGATGTCGGTGATGGCTCCGGTACGTTCCTGGGCCCAGCGGACCCGGACGCGCATGCCGGAGCGGAGCTGCTCGGGGCCGGGGGCGTCGAGGGCGTGCAGGACGGCGGTGTCGGCGCCGTCGAGCTTCACGAGGACCCAGGCGAAGGGGGTGTCGAGGGGCTGGAAGGGGCGGGGGGCGGGGTTCCAGGCCCAGGTGGTGACCGTGCCCGTGGGGGCGACTTCGACGAGATCGCGGAGCTCGTCGGCGGTGGCCGGGTCGTACTCGGTGGGCGGGAAGAGGACCTGCCCGGAGATGGTCCGCACGCCGAGGAGGGTGCGGTGCCGCAGCCCGGTCAGGAAGGCGGACTGGACGGGGCCGAGGGAGCGGGTGAAGGGGAATTCGACGGTGAGGGGGGCTTTGAGGGCGGGTGTCTGCTGGGCGGGCATGGGGCGGGCCTCCGGTCTACGGGGGGGGTGTCGGTGATTGCGCCGGCCGGTCGGGGCGCGATTCGTGGGCCGTCTGCGGCGTCACCGCCGCCGGAACACCGCCCCCCTCCCCTCCGCGAACGCCCTCGCCCCCTCCTTCGCGTCCTCCGTTTCGAAGATCGGCCACCCTCGCTTCAGCTCCGCCGCCAGCCCCTCCTCCTCCGTCAGCTCCGCCGTCTCGTACACCGAAGCCTTCACCGCCTCCACGGCCAACGGACCGCAGACGTTGACCCGTTCTGCGATCTCCAGTGCGGTTTCCAGGGCCGTTCCGTCCGGTACGACCCGTCCGATCAGCCCGATCCGGGCCGCCTCCTCCGCCCCGTACGGCCGCCCCGTGAGCAGCATCTCCAGCGCGTGGGTGCGGGCGATCTGGCGCGGCAGCCGCACCGTCGAGCCGCCGATGGGGAAGAGGCCCCGGCGCACCTCGAAGAGGCCGAAGGTGGCCGAGGCGCCGGCCACGCGGATGTCCGTTCCCTGGAGGATTTCCGTGCCGCCCGCCACGCAGTGGCCCTCGACCGCCGCGATCACCGGCTTGCGCGGCCGGTGGTGGCGCAGCATCGCCTTCCAGTGCAGGTCGGGGTCGGCCTTCATGCGGGCGCGGTACGAGTCCTCCTCACCGCCCATGCCGCGCTTGCCCGCGAGGGCCTTGAGGTCCATCCCGGCGCAGAAGCACCCCCCGGCACCGGTGAGGACGACCGACCGTACGGAGTCGTCCGCGTCGGCCTCCAGCCAGCCGTCGTACAGCCCCACCAGCATCGGCAACGACAACGCGTTCTTCGCCTCGGGCCTGTTCAGGGTGAGCACCAGCGTGGCGCCCTCGCGCCGCACGGTGAGGTGTTCCGTACCCGATTCCGTACCGGACATGACCGTCCTCCCGTCGTCAGACCTGGAACAGGTTGCAGGAGAGGCCCCACCACTTCAAGAGTTTTCTGACAGTCAGTCAGATTTATTCGGCGCACACCCTTCCCACTTGAAGCGCCCTTTGCTGTGATGGCCGACACATCAACTCGCCCGTGTGCAACCGGGGTTCAGGAGGAACGGTGGAGTACAACCTTGCCGACCTGTTCGAGTCGGTCGTCGACGCGGTCCCCGACCGCGAGGCACTCGTGTACATCGACCATCCCGGTACGGGCGCGGAGCGCCGCCTCACCTACGCCGAACTGGACGCGGCCGCGAACCGCATCGCGCACCACCTGATCGACGCGGGCCTGAAGCCGGGCGAGCAGCTGGGGCTGCACCTCTACAACGGCACCGAGTACCTCCAGACGGTGCTGGCCTGCCTGAAGGCACGCCTCGTGCCCGTCAATGTCAACTACCGCTACGTCGAAGAGGAGTTGGTGTACCTCTATCGCGATGCGGATCTCGCCGCGCTCGTCTTCGACGCCGAGTTCACGGAGCGGGTGGCCGCGGCGCTCCCCCGCACGGAGAAGCTGCGTCACCTGCTGCGGGTCGGTCCGCCGCCCGGCGACGCGCCGCCCCTGAACTGCGTGGAGTTCGCGGCGGCCGAGGCCGCCGCCTCCCCGGAGCGGGGCTTCGCGGAGCGTTCGGCCGACGACCTGTTCATCATCTACACGGGCGGCACGACCGGCATGCCCAAGGGGGTGATGTGGCGTCAGGAGGATCTGTTCTTCGCCGGGTTGTTCGGCGGCGACCCCACCGGCAACCCCGTCAAGCGCCCCGAGGAGCTGGCCGAGCGGGTCGCGGCCGGCGGTGCGGGCCTCACCTTCTTCCCCACTCCCCCGCTGATGCACGGCACGTCCACCCTCACCTCGTTCATCGCCTTCCACTACGGCCAGCGCGTGGTCATCCACCGCAAGTACGTGCCGGAGGAGGTGCTGCGGACCATCGAGAAGGAGAAGGTGTCGAGCGTGTCGCTGGTCGGCGACGCGATGCTGCGCCCCCTGGTCGACGCCCTGCACGGCCCCCTGAAGGGCACCGACCTCTCCTCCCTCTTCAGCGTCTCCTCGTCCGGGGCGATCATGTCGGACACGGTGCGCGCCCAGTTCCAGGAGCTGGTGCCGAACGTGCTGCTGCTGAACAACTTCGGTTCCTCCGAGTCCGGTTCGAACGGCAGGGCCACGGACGACTCCGGCCCGGAGAAGGGCTTCCGGCTGGAGGTCAACGAGCGTACGAAGGTGGTCGACCCGGCGACGTACGCACCCGTGGGCATCGGCGAGATCGGCCGCCTCGCCCAGTGCGGTCACGTCCCGCTCGGCTACTACAACGACCCGAAGAAGACGGACGAGACCTTCTTCCAGCGCGACGGCCAGCGCTGGGTGCTGCTCGGCGACATGGCGACCGTCGACGAGGACGGCATCGTCACCGTCCTCGGCCGGGGCTCGCAGTGCATCAACACCGGGGGCGAGAAGGTCTATCCGGAGGAGGTCGAGCAGGCCCTGAAGTCCCATCCGGACGTGTACGACGCGCTGGTCGCCGGTGTGCCGGACCCCACGTGGGGGAACCGGGTCGCGGCCGTCGTCCAGGTCCGAGAGGGTGCCGCCGCACTCGACCTGGCAGCCGTCCAGGAGCACTGCCGCACCCGGCTCGCGGGCTACAAGATCCCCCGCAAGCTGGTGCTCACCGACCGGATCCGCCGCTCGCCGAGCGGCAAGGCGGACTACCGCTGGGCGAAGGAGACGGCCGCGCGGGAGGAATAGGCACGGGAGGAGTAGGCGTTACGCCCCTACCGCCCCTTGAGGAGTGCGCGCATCGCCCGCCCGAACACCACCCGGCCCGCCGCCGCCAGCAGCGGGTCGCAGAACCGGGGCAGCCCGCGCAGCCGCAGGTCCTCCGTCCAGGTGACGTACGATCCCGGGCCGCCGCCCGGCGCGGGGCGTACGTCGATCTCGGCCCAGCCCGTCACCACCCGCCCGCTCTTCTCCAGGCGGCAGTGCTCCGGCGGCCGCCACTCGACGACCTCCATCGGATCGTCGAAGCCGATCCGGCCGAGCCGGGTGCGCGCCACGAAACGGGTGCCCTGCCGGGTGGGCGGGTCGGTGCCGAAGACCATCCGGGTGAAGGGGACCTGGGCGGCGTGCCGCTCCCAGGCGGTGAGTCTGCGCCAGGCCTCGTCGGGGGCGAGGGGCGTGCGGTCGGTGATGCGGAAGAGAGCCACGGGTCAAACGTTACGCACTCCACGCGCCCGGCACCTGCCGGAGTGTCACGGCCACGTCACACAAAGGGTGGCGCTCTCCCCGAACCGCCCCTTTCGCCCCCAGCATGGACATATGTACACGCACCAGCGACTCACCACGGCCGGCGCGCTCGCCGCCGCCCTCCTGCTCGCCGCCTCCGCCACGGCCTCGGCCTGCGTCACCCCACCGGCGAAGGCGGTCCCCCGCTGCGCCGAACGGAACCTTTCCCTCAAGGTGACGGCCGCCCCGACCCCGGACGCCCTCACCCTCCGCGTCACCAACAACGGCCGCACCGCCTGCACCGTCGACCGCATCCCCACCGTCACCTTCGGGAACCTCGACGGGGCCGCCCGCCCGAACCCGCCGGCCGACAGCGGGCCGTACCGGGTGGCGGCGGGCACCAGCGCGTACGCCACGGTCCTGGCCCCGCCGACACCGGCCGACGTACGCGTCGTACGGGACATCGGTGTGGCGGCGGACCCGGCGCACCACGGGGTGCGGGTCACGGCGGCGTCGCTCGGCCTGCCGAAGGGTGTACGGGTCTACGACCCGGTGACCACCTTGTGGGGCCCGAAGGCCCCGTAGCCCCTCACGACTTCTTCAACTTCGCCTCCTGCACACGGAGTTGAAGGGTCGCCAGATCGAGCAGCGGTGTGGGTACGCCGAGGGCGCGGGCCCTGGCCACGAGGTCGCCGAAGAGGTGCTCGGCCTCGGAGGGCAGGCCCGCCGTCATGTCCCGGTAGAGGGAGGTGACGAGCGGGGAGCCGGCCCGGGTGGCCGTCGCGACTGCGAAGTCCCGCACCTCGTCCGACAGTTCATTGCCCGAGGCGGCGGCCACCGCTGCCGCCTCGGCGAACGCGGCCGGTCCAAGGGCAGCGCCCCCGGTCGCAGAGACGACTTCGCCGACGCTGCCGCGCCCGAGGATGTTGACGGTGCTCACCGTCGCGATGAACGACCACTTGGCCCACATGTCGTCGCGGATGTCCGCTGAGGCCGCGGCTCCAACGCCGGGCACGGCGTCGAGCAGAGCGGCCGTGCGCTCGGCCCGGGCGGGATCGGTGCCGTCGAGCGGCCCGAGGTCGAGGGTGGCGATGGGGGCGAGGCGGACGATGTCGCCGTCGTCGTTGAGGGTCGTGACGATCTTCGCGACGCCGCCCCAGACACGGTGCGCGCCGAAGCGGTCGGTGAGGAGGTCGAGGTGGGCGAGGCCGTTGAGGACGGGCAGGATCACGGTGTCCGGGCCGACGGCGGGGGCGAAGTCCTCGACGGCCCGGGCGAGGCCGGTGGCCTTGACGGTCAGGAGGATCAGGTCGTACGGGTCCGCCAGTTCGGCGGCGGTGAGAAGGGGAACGTCGACGCGCCCGTCGGGCTCGCCGAGGCCGGTGAGGCGGAGACCGCGGCGACGGAGGGCTTCGGCGCGGGCGGGGCGGACGAGGAGGGTGACGTCGTGCCCGGCTTGGGCGAGACGGGCACCGAAGTAGCCGCCGGTGGCGCCGGCGCCGATGATGAGGGTGCGCATGGGGGGCCTTTCGGGGCGTGAGGTCTGGCTTAGCGGGCTGCTTGGGGGCGGTGCGGGTCGGTCGGGTCGGCACCCGGTGCCGGGGCGGATTCGCCCCAGCCCCGCCCCTTCACCTAAACCCGCGGGGCAATGGGGCGATTCCGTGCGGGTGAGTGGGTGGCAGGTCGCGCAGTTCCCGCGCCCCTGGAGTGCCTGCCCTTCGGGCGGCACATCAGGCTGCGCCAGGCATATCAGCCCGTCCGGCGTTTGAGGACGCGCGGCGCAGCCGTGCAGGGGGCAAGGGGCGCAGCCCCATCGGGAGCAGCAACCCACGCAGCGCCGCAGGCTGCCCCGCCAGGGGCCCACGCATTGATGCGGCAGAAGCGGCAACCCGTACACCATTCGACCGCCTCCGCCCAAGGAGCAAGCCCGCATGCCCCTCACCTTCCGCAAGAGCTTCCGCATCCTCCCCGGCGTCCGCCTCAACATCAACCGGCGCTCCTGGTCCCTCACCACCGGCGGCGGCAGCCACGGCCCGCGTCACACGCACAGCAGCACCGGCCGCCGCACCACCTCCATGGACCTTCCGGGCCCCTTCGGCTGGCGGAAGACCACCACGAAGCGGCGCCGGAACCGTTGACGCGGTCTCAGCGTCCCGCGTCCCGGCCCACCTTCGCCGCCCACATCACCAGCGGCGCCTGGAGCGGAATGCGGGCGTAGGCACCGGCCCGCAGGGCCGTCGGCTTCTCGCGCCAGTCGTACGCCATCTTGAGGTGGGCCGGCAGGATGGCCGCGAAGAACCCGGCGGCGGCCAGCCCCCCGACCTTGCGGGTCTGCGGCACCGCGATCGCCGCCGCGAGCAGCAGCTCGACGACTCCGCTCGCATGCGTCCACGTCCGCTGCGTGCCCGGCAGGAACTCCGGGACCATGTCGTCGAAGAGCTTCGGCACCACGACGTGGGCCGCGCCCGCCCCGGCGAGCAGGCCGACGAGCAGACGGGCGGAGCGGTCGTTCGTGGTCAACTCGGGCCTCCTGGGCGGGGAAGGGGGTGCGGCGCCTGTCAGTAAATACCGAAGGTCCGCAGTTCCGCCAGGAATCCCTCCGGATCGTTCCGGTGGATGAGGTGGCCCACGGGGAGCGTCACGCGGCGGGCGTCCGGCAGCAGGTCGGTCAGCTTCTGCTGCTCCGCGTCGGGCAGGAAGCTCGCCTCGCCGCCGGAGACCACGAGCACCGGCGCGGTGATCTTCGCCAGGCCCGCCTCCCACGCCGGATCGGGGTGGTTGGCCCCCTCGTCGGTGTGCGGGATCAGGTCCCAGTCGAAGTCGAGGGCATCGATCTCCTCCTGGGCGGGGCGCGGATCGGTGGCCCGCGGCGGGTCCAGGGGGAACGGCGGCAGCGCGTCCTCCAGCACGACCCGGGCGATCCGCTCCGGTCGGGCCTGGGCGACCTGGAGCGCGATCGCCCCGCCCATCGAGTGCCCGACGAGGTCGACCCGGTCCAGGCCGAGGACGTCGAGGAACTCGCATACGTCTGCGACGAGTTGGGGGTAGTGGTAGTCGCCGGGCCGGTCGCTGCTGCCGTGTCCGCGCACGTCCGGGGCGTACACCCGGCGGGTGGCGGAGAGGGCTTCGGCGATGTCCGTCCAGTCGGCGCCGGTCATGGTGCGGCCGTGCAGGAGGACGACCGGCGGGGCGGTCGGAGTGCCCCAGGTGCGGTACGCGATGCGGTTGCCTGCGGCGAGGCGTACGCGGAGGGGTTCGGTGTCGCCCGCGAGGGGGGCTTCATCAGGGGTGGAAAGGTCAGCCATCCCCCCATCCAAACAGGCCCCCGCCCCCAACTCCCCTCGGGGCCCCCGCAGGGGGCGGATCGGGCGGCCAAGGTGGTGGCCCGTCCGATCCGAGCCCGCCCGGCCCGAACCCGCCCGATCCGAGCCCGCCCGTCCCCCGGAGCGCTACATTTCCGGCCCGCCCTCGTTCGCCGCCTGCACCGCCGCCTCCCCCTCCGGCGTCCATCCTCCGCCGGGCGCGACGTACCCCTTCGCCAGCCACTTGTCGAACTGCTGGAGCGCGGTCACCGGATCGTCCGCGTACTCGATCTTGTTGGGGTTCCACCAGCCCGTCGCCTTCAGCCGGTCCAGTTCCTTGGACGCCGCTTCCGGGTCCCCCGTGAGGACCACGTCCGGCTTGCCCGCCGCCGCCGCGGAGGCGGGCGGAGACGGGGACAGGGTCGGGGTCGGGGTCGGCGTGGCCGTCACGGTGACGGTCGGAGCGGGGGCGGTGACCGTGGTCGTCACCGCCGGGGCGGGGTGGTCGTCGTTGCAGGCCGACAGGCCCACCGCGCCCACCGCCGCCATCAGGACGGCCACTGCGGTTCTGCGGAGTCGACGCTGCGTCACGGGCTGGTGCATTTCTGGCCGTCCTTGCCTCGGTGCGGTGATGGTGAGCCGGTCTACTTCTACCGATACACCATAGTTTGGGGTGTTTCGCCTCGCCCATGGAGGCGGGACACCCGGAAGTCGGTCGTTCCGCCCCGTACGACCCCTTGCCAGATGGCCGTCGATCCTGAATTACTGACCCCGGACGCTGCACGACCGAATGATCGGTCGTCCATTTTGGGTATGCCGGTACGGGAGAGTGATCCATGAAGGCGCTGCTCGACGCGACGGAGCGACTCGGCCGCGAGGAGCTGGAAGTCCTGCAACTGGAGCGGTTGCAGAGCAGCCTCCAGCACGCCTACACGAACGTGCCGCACTACCGGGCCGCCTTCGACAAGGCGGGGCTGAAGCCCGAGGACTGCCGTTCGCTCGCCGATCTCGCCCTGTTCCCGTTCACCACCAAGGCCGATCTGCGGGAGAACTACCCCTTCGGGATGTTCGCCGTGCCGCAGGACGAGATCCGCCGGCTGCACGCCTCCAGCGGCACCACGGGCCGCCCGACCGTCGTCGGGTACACCAAGAACGACCTCTCGATGTGGGCCGACATGGTGGCCCGCTCCATCCGGGCCGCCGGGGGGCGGCCCGGCCACAAGGTCCATGTGGCGTACGGGTACGGCCTGTTCACCGGTGGGCTCGGCGCCCACTACGGGGCGGAGCGGCTCGGGTGCACGGTCATTCCCGCGTCCGGCGGCATGACGGCCCGTCAGGTCCAGCTGATCCAGGACTTCAGGCCCGAGATCATCATGCTGACCCCCTCGTACATGCTCACCCTCCTCGACGAGTTCGAGCGGCAGGGCGTCGATCCCCGCTCCACCTCCCTCAAGGTCGGCATCTTCGGGGCGGAGCCGTGGACGCAGGAGATGCGGCGGGAGATCGAGGAGCGGTTCGCGATCGACGCGGTCGACATCTACGGGCTGTCGGAGGTGATCGGGCCCGGTGTCGCGCAGGAGTGCGTGGAGACCAAGGACGGGCTGCACGTCTGGGAGGACCACTTCTACCCGGAGATCGTCGACCCGATCACCGGCGAGGTGCTGCCGGAGGGTGCGGAGGGGGAGCTGGTCTTCACCTCGCTGACCAAGGAGGCCATGCCGATCGTCCGCTACCGGACCCGGGACCTCACCCGTCTGCTGCCGGGCACCGCGCGCGCCTTCCGGCGGATGGAGAAGATCACCGGACGCAGCGACGACCTGGTCATCGTGCGCGGGGTGAACCTCTTCCCGACGCAGGTGGAGGAGATCGTGCTGCGTACATCCGCGCTCGCCCCGCACTTCCAGCTGATGCTGACCCGGGAGGGGCGGATGGACTGCCTGACCGTACGGGCCGAGGCGCGGGCGGATGCGACCGGCGAGGAGCGGGAGGCCGCCGCGAAGGCGGTCGCGGCGGCCGTGAAGGACGGCATTGGGGTGTCCGCCCGGGTCGAGGTGGTCGACCCGGAGACCCTGGAGCGGTCGGTCGGGAAGTTCAAGCGGATCGTCGACCGCCGCCCGAAGTAGCCGCCTCTATCCGGCGAACCGGTCCCGCAGTTCCCGCTTGAGGATCTTCCCGCTCGCGTTGCGCGGCAGCTCGTCCACGAACACGATGCGCTTCGGCGCCTTGAAGTGGGCGAGCTTCTCGCGTGCGTGGGCCAGGAGTTGATCCTCCGTCAGGGAGGCGTCGCGCGGGACGACGACGGCCGTGACGGCTTCGATCCAGCGTTCGTCGGGCAGGCCGATCACGGCCGCCTCGGCGACGGCGGGGTGGGTGTAGAGGGCGTCCTCGACCTGCCGGGAGGCGACCAGCACTCCCCCGGAGTTGATGACGTCCTTCACCCGGTCGACGATCGTGAAGTAGCCCTCGGCGTCGCGCACCGCCAGGTCGCCCGAGCGGAACCAGCCGTCTGCGAAGAGGTCCTGGTCGTCCGTCCCCCAGTAACCGAGGCAGAGTTGGGGCGAGCGGTAGGCGATCTCGCCCGCCGTGCCGTCCGGGACCTCCGCGCCCTTCTCGTCGAGGATGCGTGCCTCGACGTGCCGGACGGGTCGCCCGCAGGAGTCCATCCGGCCCTCGTGCTCCTCCGGGCGCAGCACGGTGGCCAGCGGGCCGATCTCGCTCTGGCCGAAGCAGTTGTAGAAGGCGAGGTCGGGGAGGCGGGCGCGCAGGCGTTCCAGGACGGGGACCGGCATGATCGACGCCCCGTAGAAGGCCTTGCGCAGGCCGTCGAGGGAGCGGGTCGCGAAGTCGGGGTGGTTGGCGATGGAGATCCACACGGTCGGCGGTGCGAAGAAGCTGTCCGCGCGGCCCGCCTCGACCAGGTCGAAGAGCGTGCCCGCGTCCGGCCCGTCGAGGAGGGTGTTCTCCGCGCCGACCGCGAGGTACGGGAGGAGGAAGACGTGCATCTGGGCCGAGTGGTAGAGCGGCAGGGCGTGGACCGGCCGGTCCGTGTCGGCGAGGTCCAACGCCTCGACGGCGCTGGCGTATTCGTGCACCAGGGCGCGGTGCGTCATGATCGCGCCCTTGGGGTCGGCGGTGGTCCCCGAGGTGTAGAGGAGCTGCACGGGCGCGAGCGGATTGCCGTCCGGCTCGTACGGGACGGGTTCTTTCAGCGCGTCGAGGAACGAGTCCGGCGCGTCCCGCAGCGGCTGCACCGCGAAGCCCTCGGGGACGCGCACGGCGAGGTCCGGGTCGGCCAGTACGAGGGAACTGCCGGACTGGCGCAGGATGTACGTCAGGTCCGCGCCGGTGAGGTTCTGGTTGACGGGGACGTGGATCAGCCCGGCGCGGGCGCAGGCCAGGTAGGCGATGAGGTACGCGTCCGAGTTGTGCCCGTACGTCGCCACCCGGTCGCCCTCGGCGAGGCCGCGCGCGGTGCGCAGGTGGGCGGCGGCGGTGCTGACGGCCGCGTCGAGTGCGGCGTACGTCCAGGAGCGGTCCCGGTAGTGCAGGGCCGTGCGGTCGGGGGCGCGGCGGGCGGAGGCGCGCAGTACTCCGTCGACCGTACTGTCGAGGAGGCCGTCCAGCCGGTCGGACAGGCGGCCGGGCTGGTGGCCGGGGGTCCCTGGTGTCGTCATGGCGTGATCCTGCGGTGCCTCGCGCGGCAAATCAAGGGAAACGAAGCAGCCGCATACCGGACGGGATGTTGACAGGTACCGGCCGGTAATGGCTGAGTGGCCTGTGACATCTCGGTCACCTTTCGCAACTCCCGTGTTGCGACGCCTTGTTGGGAGGCACGTTGTCCCTCCGGACCCGTACGAGATCCCGCTCCGCCGCCCGGCACCGTACGCGCTCGCTCACCGTCGCCTCGGTCGCCCTGCTCACCGCGGCCACCGCGCTCTCCCCGACGGCCTCCGCCGACGGCCAAGGCCAGGAGCGGCGGCCCTCGGGCGGCGGGCTCTCGGCCCTGATCCGGTACACGGAGTACGGCATTCCACACATTCTGGCCAAGGACTACGCGAACCTGGGCTTCGGCAACGGGTGGGCGCAGGCCAACGACCAGGTGTGCACGCTGGCCGACGGCTTCGCGACCGTCCGGGGCGAGCGCTCGCGCTTCTTCGGCGCGGAGGGCAAGCCGGACGGCTCGCTGTCCTCGGCGTCGACGAACCTTGCGAGCGACCTGTTCTTCCAGGGCGTTCGGGACTCGGGCATCGTCGCGAAGCTGACCGCGCGGCCGGCCCCGGTGGGGCCGGGCACGCAGGTGAAGGAGCTGATGCGGGGCTGGACTGCCGGGTTCAACGCCTGGCTGGAGCAGAACCGGGTCAGCGATCCGGCCTGCAAGGGCGCCGAGTGGCTGCGGCCGGTGTCGCTGTCCGACGTGCAGCACCTGAACTACGCGTTCTCGGTGCTGGGCGGGCAGGGGCGGGGCGCGGACGGCATCACGGCCGCCCAGCCGCCGGGCGCCACCGGACCTCGTACCGGAAGGACCACGGAGGACCCGGCGGAGGCCGCACGGAAGTTCTTCGACACCTCGGACGCGGCGATGGGGTCCAACGCCGTTGCCTTCAGCGGGAGTTCGACGGCGAACAAGCGGGGGCTGCTGCTCGGCAACCCGCACTACCCGTGGTCGGGCGGTCGCCGCTTCTGGCAGTCGCAGCAGACCATTCCGGGTGAACTCAACGTCATGGGCGGCTCGTTGGTCGGGTCGGCGACGGTGTCGATCGGGCACACGGCGCGCATCGCCTGGAGCCACACGGTCGCCACCGGCACCACCATGAACCTCCATCAGCTCACGCTCGCCCCGGACGATCCGACGGTGTACGTCGTGGACGGCAAGCGGGAGGCGATGACCAAGCGGACCGTGACCGTGCAGGTCAAGGGCGGTCAGCCGGTCACCCGCACCCAGTGGTGGACCCGGTACGGACCCGTCGTCACCGGGCTCGGCGCCCAGCTCCCGCTGCCCTGGACGGCCACGACGGCGTACGCGCTGAACGACCCGAACGCCACGAACCTGCGCGCCGGGGACACCGCGCTCGGATTCAGCAAGGCACGGGACGTGACGGGCATTCAGGAGTCGCTGCGCCGTACGCAGGGCCTGCCGTGGGTGAACACGATCGCCTCCGACTCCTCGGGCGGCTCGCTGTTCACGCAGTCGCAGGTGCTGCCGCGCATCACCGACGAGCTGGCGCAGCGCTGCTCGGCACCGCTCGGCAAGGTCACGTACCCCGCGTCGGGTCTGGCGATCCTGGACGGTTCGCGGACGGACTGCGCGCTGGGCAGCGACAAGGACGCGGTCGAGCCCGGCATCTTCGGCCCGTCGAAGATGCCGACCCTGAAGAACGCCCCGTACGCGGAGAACTCCAACGACAGTGCCTGGCTTGCCAATACGGACCGGCCGATCACCGGGTACGAGCGGGTCTTCGGGAACGTCGGCACGCAGCGTTCGATGCGCACCCGAGGCGCGGTCGAGGACGCGGCGGCGATGGCGAAGAAGGGGCGGCTGACGGTCGCCGACCTCCAGAAGCAGCAGTTCGCCAACCGGGTTCCGGCCGCGGACCTGACGGTGGACGAGGTCGTGAAGGGGTGCGAGGAGCTTCAACTCGGCTCTGCTTGCAGTGTGTTGAAGGCATGGGACCGGAAGATGGACACCGGGAGCCGGGGCGCGCTGCTCTTCGACCGGTTCTGGCGGGCGCTGGTGTCGTCCGTGCCGGGGGCGACGCTGTGGAAGACGCCGTTCGACGCGGCCGATCCGGTACGTACTCCGCGCGGGCTGAACACGGCGGCCCCCGGTTTCGCGGCGGCCCTCAAGGGCGCGGTGGCGGAGTTGCAGGCGGCGGGCATCGCCCTGGACGCGCCGCTCGGGCAGCACCAGTTCGTCGTACGGAACGGCAAGCGCATCCCGATCCACGGCGGCACCGAGTCGCTGGGCGTGTGGAACAAGGTCGAGCCGGTCTGGAACGCGGCGGGCGGCGGCTACACGGAGGTGACCACCGGGTCGAGCTACATCCAGGCGGTCGGCTGGAACGGGGGTCCCTGCCCGGTGGCCAAGACCCTGCTGACGTACAGCCAGTCCTCGAACCCCAACTCCCCCTACTACCGCGACCAGACCGAGCTGTACGCGGGCGAGAAGTGGGTGGGCTCGCGGTTCTGCGAGTGGGACATCCTGACCTCGCCGAAGCTGAAGGTGGTGTGGGCGAGGGAGCGCTGAGCGGGATTGCGCACCGGCCGGCTGAGCGGCCTTCCGCACCGGCTGTGCGGGCCGCTTCACCGCCAGCAAGATCGTTAATCGGCCCCGGGCGAAGATTCACCACTTCGGAGGTGATCGCCCGGGGCCAGGATCGTTTTTCCTCCCGCATGCCTAGCGTGAAGCGGTCCGCTGTCGTACCGGAAGGCGCCCCCCGAACCATGCCCCAGCCCTTCACGCTGCCCGAGTTCTACATGCCGTATCCGGCCCGGCTCAATCCGCACCTGGAGCACGCGCGCACGCACTCCAAGGAGTGGGCCCGCGAGATGGTCATGATCGAAGGCTCGGACATCTGGGACGAGCACGACTTCGACAGCCACGACTACGCGTTGCTGTGCGCGTACACCCATCCCGACTGCACGGCCGAGCAGTTGGCGCTGGTCACCGACTGGTACGTGTGGGTGTTCTTCTTCGACGACCACTTCGTGGAGCTGTACAAGCGCAGCCCCGACATGCGCGGCGCGAAGGCGTACCTGGACCGGCTGCCGATGTTCATGCCCGTCGCGTCGGGCGCGGAAATGCCCGAGCCGACGAACGCGGTGGAGGCGGGGCTCGCCGACCTGTGGCGGCGGACCTGCCCGTCGATGTCCGAGGCGTGGCGGCACCGGTTCGCGGTCTCCACCGAGCACCTCCTCGAAGAGTCGATGTGGGAGCTGATGAACATCAGCGAGGGGCGGATCTCCAACCCCATCGAGTACATCGAGATGCGCCGCAAGGTGGGCGGCGCGCCGTGGTCGGCGGGGCTCGTGGAGTACGTGGCGAACGCCGAGGTCCCGGACGTGATCGCCGCGTCGCGGCCGATGTGCGTGCTGCGGGACGCGTTCTCGGACGGGGTGCACCTGCGGAACGACCTCTTCTCGTACGAGAGGGAGATCCTCGACGAGGGCGAACTGTCCAACGGCGTCCTGGTCATGGAGACCTTCCTCGACTGCCCCACCCAGCAGGCCGCCGAGCACGTCAACGACCTGCTCACCTCACGGCTCCAGCAGTTCGAGACGACCGTCTTCACGGAGCTTGAGCCGTTGTTCGCGGAGTTCGGCATCGGGCCCCAGGAGCGGCTCGACGTCCTCGCGTACGTCAAGGGGCTCCAGGACTGGCAGGCCGGCGGCCACGAGTGGCACATGCGCTCCAGCCGGTACATGAACGGCGGGGGGCCGTCCGAGGCGTACGGGCTGGGCGGCCCCCAGGGGCTCGGGACGGCGGCCTCGCAGCTGCTGGCGTCGCTGGCGATCGGCATCCCGGCGCGGCTGAAGAACGTGGCGGTGCACCGGTTCGAGAAGGTGGGCCACCTGGAGATTCCGGATCTGGGGATGCCGTACGAGACACGGCTCAGCCCGTATCTGGAGGCCTCGCGGGAGAACGTGGTGGTCTGGGCCGAGGCGATGGGCATCCTCGACGAGCTGCCGGGGCTGCCGGGCTCGGGGGTCTGGAACGAGGAGAAGATCCGGGCATACGACCTGGCACTGTGCTCGGCCGGCATCCATCCCGACGCCACTCTCGCCGAATTGGACCTCACCTCCGGGTGGCTGGCGTGGGGGACGTACGGGGACGACCTCTTCCCCGTCCTGTACGGGCGGACGCTGGACCTCGCCGGGGCGAAGGCGGCCAACGACCGGCTGGCGCTGTTCATGCCGCTGGAGGGTGCGCCGGTGGAGGTGCCGGTGACTCCGCTGGAGCGGGGGCTGGCCGATCTGTGGCGGCGGACGGCGGGCCCGATGGCGCCAGCGGCCCGCAGGAAGTTCCGCAAGGCCGTCGGGGACATGACGGCGAGCTGGCTGTGGGAGCTGGCCAACCAGGCGCAGGACCGGGTGCCCGACCCGGTCGACTACTTCGAGATGCGCCGGTTCACCTTCGGCTCGGACCTGACCATGAGCCTCTCGCGGCTTTCGCACGGGAACACGCTGCCGCCGGAGATCTACCGGTCGCGGCCGTTCCTGACGATGGAGCGGGCGGCGATGGACTACGCGGCCCTGATGAACGACCTGTACTCGTACCAGAAGGAGATCGAATTCGAGGGGGAAATGCACAACGGGGTGCTGGTCGTGCAGCACTTCCTTCAGTGCGGGATCGAACAGGCGCGGGATGTCGTCGTCGATCTGATGAAGGCGCGCATGGCCGAATTCCAGCACGTGCTGAGCGGGGAGATTCCCGAACTGTGCGAGGAATTCGGCCTCGACGCGGCGCAGCGCGGGGTGCTGATGCACTACGCCGAGGAATTGAAGAACTGGCTGTCGGGGATTCTGACCTGGCACGAGGGCTGCGCGCGCTACCGGGAGGCGGATCTTGTACGTCACCACGCGCCGCCGGTACCGCCCGTGCCGCCCGTGCCGCCCGTGCGGCCCGGGTGGCTCGGGCCAAGCGGGATCGGGACGTCGGCGGCGCGGATCGGGGAACTGTGGGAGGGGCGGATTTCTGTTGTGGGGTGAGGGGGTTTCCGGGCGGAATGGCGGGGCACGCGATCTTCTGTCAGGGAAACGCCTCAACACGCAAGGGAGCGCGCACACCATGACTGCGCAGAAGAAGACCAAGGCCAAGTCCGACCAGGTCCAGGGCGCCGCGAAGGAAACCGCGGGGCGGCTCGTGGGCAATGAGCGACTCACCGCCGAGGGCCGCGCACAGCGGGCCAAGGGTGACGGACGGGAATCGGTCGAGAAGGCCAAGGACGCGTTCAAGCGGTGACGGTCGGGTTGGTTTAGCGGATTCGCCGCGTTTCAGCGCGACGCGGCGAATCCTGGGTCACGTTCCGGCGGCTTCATTCCCCCCTTTCCGCCGGGGCGTGGCCCTTTTTGTGCGTGGGATACGAGTGGGCTGTGCGCGGGCGTGCGGGGGTGTTGTGGTCTCTGTCCTGTGCGGGTTCGTTGTGGCTGGTCGCGCAGTTCCCCGCGCCCCTGGATGGATGCCCTTCGGGCACCATCCCCCCACCCCGCCTACACGACCCGCTCCCCGTCGCCCCAGTACGGCTCCCTCAAGCGGCGCTTGTAGAGCTTGCCGTTGGGGTCGCGGGGCATCGAGGTGATGAAGTCCAGGGACTTGGGGCGCTTGAACGCCGCCAGGCGGCCCTCGCAGTGGGCCAGGATGGAGGCGGCCAAGCTCTCGGAGGGCGGCTCGGCCGGTTCGACGACCGCCTTGACCTCCTCGCCCCAGTCTCCGTGCGGGATGCCGAAGACGGCCGCGTCCGCCACCCCCGGGTGGGAGAGGAGGACCGCCTCGATCTCCGCGGGGTAGATGTTCACCCCGCCCGAGATGATCATGTCGATCTTGCGGTCGCGCAGGAAGAGGTAGCCGTCCTCGTCCAGGACTCCCAGGTCGCCGACCGTGAAGAAGTCGCCGATGCGGTTCTTCCGGGTCTTCGCCTCGTCCTTGTGGTAGCTGAAGCCGCCCGTGTTCATCTTCATGTAGACGATGCCGAGTTCGCCCGGGGGGAGCTGGTTTCCGTCGTCGTCGAAGACGGCCAGTTCGCTGATCGGCCAGGCCTTCCCGACCGTGCCCGGCTTCTTCAGCCAGTCCTCCGCCGTGGCGAACGCCCCGCCGCCCTCGCTCGCCGCGTAGTACTCCTCGACGCAGTGCCCCCACCAGTCGATCATCGCCCGCTTGACGTGGTCCGGGCACGGGGCCGCCCCGTGGATGGCGTGGCGCATGGACGTGACGTCGTACGCGCGCCGCGTCTCCTCGGGGAGGGAGAGGAGCCGGTGGAACTGGGTGGGGACCATGTGGGTGTGGGTGCAGCGGTGGGTGGAGATGAGGCGGAGCATGTCCTCCGGGGTCCACTTGTCCATGAGGACCAGGGGGTGGCCGATGTGCAGGGCCGCGCCCGCGAACTGGAGGACCGCCGTGTGGTAGAGCGGTGAGCAGACCAGGTGGACGTTTCCGTCGAAGGGCTTGATGCCGAAGATGCCCAGGAAGCCGCCCAGGTAGGACTCCTCGGGCAGCTTGCCCGGCAGCGGGCGGCGGATGCCGCGGGGGCGGCCCGTCGTACCGGAGGTGTAGTTCATGACCCAGCCGAGCGTGCGGTCGGTGGGGGGCGACTCCGGCTGTCCGGAGAGGAGTCGGGGGTACGGGCGGAAGCCGGGGGCCTCGCCGACGCAGTAGCGGTGGGTGACGGGGAGGTTGGCCTCGTCGGCGGCCGCCGTCGCCGTGTCGGCGAAGCGCTCGTGGGCAATGAGGACCTTCGCCGCCGAGTCGGAGACGATCCAGGCGATCTCCGGGCCGGTGAGGTGGTGATTGACGGGGACGAGGTAGAAGCCGGCCTGGGAGGCGGCGAGGTAGGCGGTGAGGAATTCGACGCCGTTGGGGAGGACGACGGCGAAGGAGTCGCCCCGTGACAGGCCCGCTGCGCGCAGGCCGTGCACCAACTGGTTGACGGCGGAGTGGAGTTGGGCGGCCGACCACTGCGTGCCGTCCGGGGCCGTGAGGACCGTGCGGTCGGGGGCGGCGGCGGCCTGGGCCCAGAAGCCGTTGGGGGGTTGTGCCGTGCCGGCTGCGGTTTCGGTCATGCGCGGTTCAGCTCCTTCCGGCGATGCGGTTGAGGCGGGCGACTGCCTTCTCGAAGCTCCGGGTCAGGTCGTCGAAGACGGCCTGGACGCTGCGTTCGGAGTTCATACGGCCGACGATCTGGCCGACCGGGGTGCCGAGGAGGGGTTCCACCTCGTACTTCTGAATGCGGGAGTTGGCCTCGGCGACCAGGAGGCCCTGGAGCGGCATGGGGAGCGTGCCGGGGCCGTTCGGGTCGTCCCAGGCGTCGGTCCACTGGGTACGGAGCTGGCGGGCGGGCTTGCCGGTGAGGGCGCGGGAGCGGACCGTGTCGCCGGAGCCCGCGGCGAGGAGTTTCGCGGTGAGGGCGCGGGAGTGCAGGTCGGCCTCTTCGGTGGTGAGCCAGAGGGAGCCGAGCCAGGCGCCCTGCGCGCCGAGCGCGAACGCGGCCGCGATCTGCTCGCCGCTGCCTATTCCTCCGGCGGCGAGGACGGGCAGCTCGCCCACCGCGTCGACGACTTCGGGGACCAGGACCATGGTGGCGATCTCACCGGTGTGGCCGCCCGCCTCGTACCCCTGCGCGACGATGATGTCGATCCCGGCCTCCGCGTGCCGCCGTGCGTGCTTGGGGCTTCCGGCGAGGGCTGCGACGAGGACGTCGTGGGAGTGGGCGCGGGCGACGACGTCGGCGGGCGGCGAGCCGAGGGCGTTGGCGAGGAGTTTGATCGGATAGTCGAAGGCGACGTCGAGCTGGTTGCGGGCGACCTGTTCCATCCAACCGGTGATGCGCCAGCCGGACGCCTCGCCCTCGGCGAGTTCGGGGACGCCGTGCTTGGCGAGGATCTCGCGGACGTACGCGCGGTGGCCCTCGGGGATCATGGCCTCGACCTCGGCCTCGGTGACGCCCTCGACCTTCTTGGCGGGCATGACGACGTCCAGGCCGTAGGGCTTGCCGTCGGTGTGGGCCTGCATCCAGTCGAGGTCGCGGGCGAGGTCGTCGGGGGCGGTGTAGCGGACCGCGCCCAGCACGCCGAATCCGCCCGCCCGGGTGAGGGCCGCCGCCACCGCGGGGAACGGCGTGAAGCCGAAGATGGCGTGCTCGACTCCCAGTTTCTGGCTCAGCTCCGTCTTCATGGGCGGCAGGATGCCGCAGCGGGGCGGAGAGCGGAAGAGCTTTTCTGATGCTGCGTCAGATTCTTGGGGGCTGCTGGGACCGTTGACACGGGCGGTGCGCTTTGGCCTGCTGGTGGCCATGACTGAGGATGATGCGCACAGAGGTGACGGTCACGGAAGCGGTCACCGGGGCATGGGGCGAAGGCACTTCGCGGGCGGGGCCCTGGCACTGGGAGGTGCGTTGATGCTGAGCCCGATTCCGGCCGCCGAGGCGGCGGACGGCTCGACGAAGGGTGCGGCGGGTCGGTCCCGGCCGACCCTGCGGTACGGGTCCGCGGCGCGGGCCGGGCTGCTGCCCGAGCACCTGGAGCGCGTGGTCGCCGAGGCGAAGCGGTTCCTGGGGCCGTCCCCGAAGTACCCGTGGTACGCGGGCGCCGTGGTGCTGGCCGGGCGCGGCGGCACGGTCGCGCTGCACGAGCCGGTCGGCATGGCGGTGCGTTACTCCGCGTACGACGAGAAGACGGACACGGCGGTGGAGTTCCCGCCGGAGCGGCAGATCGCGATGGCCCGGGACACGGTCTTCGACCTGGCGTCGGTGTCGAAGCTGTTCACGTCGATGCTGGCGGTGCAGCAGATCGAGCGGGGCGCGCTGGAGCTGGAGGCGAAGGTCGCCTCGTACCTGCCCGAGTTCGGCGCGGCGGGCAAGGCGGAGATCACGGTGCGGCAGTTGCTCACGCACACCTCCGGGTTCCGGGCGTGGATTCCGCTGTACTCGCAGCCGACCCGCGAGGGGAAGCTGAAGATGCTGTGGAACGAGGTCCCGGCGAGCCCGCCCGGCTCCGCGTACCTCTACTCGGACCTCAACCTCATCTCGCTCCAGCTCGTCCTGGAGAAGATCACCGCTCGCACTTTGGATGCACTGCTCCACGACGAGATCACCGCTCCACTGGGGATGCACCGCACTCGGTTCAATCCGCCCGCCTCCTGGAAGCCGAAGATCGCCGCCACCGAGGACGCCCGCAAGCCCTGGTCGGGCATCGACCGCGGGCTGGTCTGGGGCGAGGTGCACGACGAGAACGCCTTCGGCTTCGACGGCGTCGCCGGTCACGCCGGGGTCTTCTCCACCGCCTGGGACCTCGCGATTCTCGCCCGCACCCTCCTCAACGGCGGTGTCTACGGCCGCGCCCGCATCCTGAAGCCGGAGTCCGTGGACCTGATGTTCACCGACTTCAACACCGCCTTCCCCGGCGACGAGCACGGCCTCGGCTTCGAGCTCTACCAGCACTGGTACATGGGCGCGATGGCCACCCCGCGCACCGCCGGCCACACCGGTTTCACCGGCACCAGCCTGGTCATCGACCCGACGACCGACTCCTTCCTCATCCTCCTGGGCAACTCCGTTCACCCGGTGCGCAGTTGGCGCTCCGGATCCGCACCCCGGGTGGCGACCGCCGACGCGATGGCCCGCGCGGTCGCGGTACGCCCGGAGCACGGACGTACCGCCTGGTTCTCGGGGATGGCGTCGGCGACCACCGCCACGCTCGCCCTGCCCGCCCTGCGGCTCGCCTCGGACCGGGGCCTGTTCCGCTGCGACCTGTGGTGGGACACCGAGCCCACGGCGGACGCGCTCACGCTGGAGGCGTCGGCGGACGCGGGGGCGACCTGGCAGGCGGTGCCGTTCACGACCGTACGCAAAGGGGAGCGGCCCAAGCCGCATCCCGGCGGGGCGGTGACGGGCTGGTCCGGGCGGGTCTGGCACCGCGCGGGCGCGGACCTCGCACCGTACAAGGGCAGGAGCGTCGTACTGCGGTGGCGGTACGCGACGGACGTGCGTTACGTCGGGCGCGGGGTGTACGTCGACGGACTGCGGGTCGAGGACGGGCACCGCACGGTGTTCGACGAGGCCCGCCCCGGGGACGCCGCCCGTATCGTCACGCAGGGCTGGACGGCGTCCCGGGACTGAGCCCGCTCAGCCGCGGCGGTGGCGCAGAAGCAGCAATGCCGCTGTCCCCGCCGCCGCGGCGACCGCCACTCCGGCGGGCCCGGGACCGTCTGCGCCGATCGCGCGCAGGCTGTAGCGGGACCGCAGGGAGAACGCCGACCACGCGGACTGCGCGGAGAAGAGCGACCCCGTGCTCATCACCGATCCGAAGGACACCTTCGACAGCGCGGAGCCGATCGAGCCGACCGACAGCGCGGACCCTACCGACCCCACGGACAGCACGGAGCCGACCGACCCGATCGACAGCACCGAGCCCGCCGAGCCGATCGACAGCAGGGAGTCCTGGGAGTACAGCGAGAAGGCCGAGTTGGCGGAGGTGCGGTCACAGCGCTTGCTCAGTTTCGACATGCGGCCATCCTGCCCCCGAACCCCGCCCCCCGTCCGCGGACCGCACCCCTCCGCTACCGCCCCAGGACCGCCATCGCCGCGTTGTGCCCTCCGATCCCGCTGACGCCTCCGCCTCGCACCGAACCCGCCCCGCACATCAGCACGTTGGGGTGCGCGGTGGCCACTCCCCACCGGTCGCCGGGTCCGGCGGAGTGGGGGAAGGTCAGGTCGCCGTGGAAGATGTGCCCGCCCGGCATCCACAGGTCGCGCTCCAGGTCGAGGGGGGTCTTGGCCTCGATGCAGGGGTTGCCGTCCGCGTCCGCGGCCAGGCAGTCGGCGACCGGTTCGGCGAGGTGGGCGTCGAGGCGGGCGAGGGTGGTGCGCAGGAGTGCGGTGCGGGCGGTGTCGTTGTCGGCGGCGAAGAGGCGGGCGGGGGTGTGCAGGCCGAAGAGGGTGAGGGTGTGGTGGCCGCTCGCGACCAGTTCCGGGCCGAGGATCGAGGGGTCGGTCAGGGAGTGGCAGTAGATCTCCGAGGGCGGTGCGGTCGGCAGCCGCCCGCCGGCCGCCTGCGTGTACGCCTCGCGGAGTTCCTCGTACCCCTCCCCCACGTGGAAGGTGCCGGAGAAGGCGTCGCGCGGGTCGACGGAGGAGTCCCGGAGCTTCGGCAGCCGCTTCAGCAGCATGTTGACCTTGAACTGGGCGCCCTCGGGAGGCGGCGCGAAGGGAGCATCCCCTTCGCCCAGCAGGCGGCCGAGGTGGTGCGGTGCCGCGTTGACCAGCACATGGCGGGCGTCGACGGTCCCGGTCGCGCCCTCGCTCGTACGGTACGAGACCTCCGCGCGGACCCCGTCGGTCTCGACGCGGGTGCCCTCGTGCCCGGTGACGAGGGTGGCGCCTGCGGTACGGGCGGCGTCGGCGAGGGCGTCGGTGAGGGCGCCCATGCCGCCGACGGGGACGTCCCAGTCGCCGGTTCCGCCGCCGACGACGTGGTAGAGGAAGCAGCGGTTCTGGACGAGTGAGGGGTCGTGCGCGTCGGCGAACGTACCGATCAGGGCGTCGGTGAGGACCACGCCCCGCACCAGGTCGTGTGCGAAGTTCTCCTCGATGGCGACGCCGACCGGCTCCTCGAAGAGCGTGCGCCAGGCCACCGGGTCGTCGATGCGGCGGCGCAGTTCGTCGCGGGTGGGCAGGGGTTCGGTGAAGGTCGGGAAGACGCGTTCGGCGACCCCGCGCAGCCTTCCGTAGAACTCCTCCCAGGCGCGGAACTCCTGCTCTCCCCCGGTGAGTTCCGCGAACGAGGCCCGCGTGCCGGAACCGCCGACCAGCAGTCCGCCGTCTCCCTTGGGGGTGTACGAGGAGATTGTCCGCTTCCGGACGTCGAACGAGAGTCCGAGGTCGCGCACAATGGCTGCGGGGAGGAGAGACACGAGATACGAGTAGCGCGAGAGCCGGGCGTCCGTGCCGGGAAAGGGACGGGCGGACACGGCCGCGCCGCCGGTGGCGCCGAGGCGCTCCAGCAGGAGCACCGAGCGACCGGCGCGGGCGAGGTAGGCGGCGGCGACGAGTCCGTTGTGACCGCCACCGACGATCACGACGTCGTACGAGGAACGCAGCGGTGAGGGCATCGGCCGGGGCATCGACATGGCCGGACCCTATGCGGTGCGTCACAGGTGCGACAGGGGGCGATGACGCAGATGGCCGTGGAGCGGCAGGAGTACAGACCGGAGGAGGACGACCGGGAGGGGGGTCGCTTTGTGCCACCTCGTCCGTATAGGGAAAATCAGGAGGTGACCTACCCGGAGCCTCCCACCCCGACCCGCGACGACCGCCCCCTGGGCATACCCCTGGACGCACCCGCGCCCGACGACTGGCGTCGGCGCGCACGGGCGTTCGCGACGCCGGCGGCGGCCGTCGCCGTCCTGATCGTCGTCGCCCTGCTGGGCATGGGCATCGTGTCCCGCGACACGGGCGAGCTGCACATACCCGGCGCCGGGACGACGACGCTGCTGCGTTCGGTGTTCCTGGCCGCCCTCTTCCTGCACGTCGGCGAGATCGTCGGCCACCGGCTGGCGCGCACGGTGCCGGGTGCTCCGGAGGTCCGGCCACCCATGTGGGGGATCGCGCTGTCGCTGGCCGGGGCGGCGGCCTCGTTCGGCCAGATCGTCCAGATGGCCGACTACAGCGGGCTGACGTTCACCGAGACGTACGCGACCGAACCCGGCGGGATGCTCCTCCTGCAGGCGAACGCGTTCCTGGCGGCGGCCGCGTGCACCTGGCTCTTCAAGAAGCCGACCTGGGCCCTGCTGCCGCTCGCGGCGGTCATCTTCTCCGAGGCGGTGCGCGCGCACCCCGAGCAGGACACCCCCGAGATCGGCATCCTCCTCACCACCATCCACCTGACGGCCTCGGCGCTGTGGACGGGCGGACTGGTCTACGCCCTGCGCGCGATGCACCAGTGGCGCTCCCGCCCGGACGCCGAACCGGGGGCGGGCCGCCGCCTCCTCGCCCGCTACGCCCGCATGGCGGCCTTCCTCTATGTGGCCCTCGCGGTCACCGGCACCTTCAGCACGCTGCGCCGCCTGCCCCTGGAGAACATCTTCGTCACGGCGTACGGCCGCACCCTGCTGGTCAAGCTGGCGCTCTTCGCCATCGTCAGCGTGCTGGCCCTGATCGCCCGTTCCCGCCTGCACCGCAAGCAGTCGGCGCACCGCCGCGTGGACCCGGACGGCGCGGCGAAGGCCGCAAGGGCGGAGGTCGTGATCCTGGTCGGCGTGGTGGCCGTCTCCGCCCTCCTGACAGTGGTCCCGACCCCGACCTGGTAGCCGGAGGGGCCGGGCTTCTGCCGGGGGAGGCTAGCCCCGGCCCCTCCTGAGCGCCGCCACCCGACGGTAGATCTCCGCCGCCTCCGCGCCCCGCCCCAACTGCTCCAGGCACTGCGCCTCGTCGTTCCGGCTGGCCAGGGCGTCCGGATGGTCCGCCCCCAGCACCCGCTCCCGCGACCTCGCCACCTCCCGGTACACGGCCAGCGCGTCCGCCCACCGCCCGAGCCATCCGAGCCCCACGGCCACCTCGCGCCGCGAGACCAGCGTGTCGGGGTGGTCGGGCCCCAGCACCCGCTCCCGGATCGCGCACACGTCCCGTGCCTCGGCGAGCGCCTCCTCCCAGCGCGCCAGCCGCCCGAGGTTGACCCCGAGCCCGTGCCGCGCCCGCAGGGTCTCCGTGTCCGCCGGCCCGCCGGTCCGCGTCCGGTCGTCCACCAGGTCCCGGTACAGCTCCAGCGCCTCCGCGCTGCGCCCCAGCCGTCCCAGGCAGATCCCGACCTCGTACCGCGCCGACAGGGTGTCCGGATGGTCGGCCCCGAGCGCCTGCGCCCGCGCGGTCGCGACCTCCCGGTACGTCTGCAACGCCTCCGTCCACCGGCCGAGCTGCCCGAGCGCGTACGCCACCTCGTACCGCGTGACCAGCGTGTCCGGGTGGGTCGCCCCCAGCACCCTCGCCCGCGCGGCCGCGACGTCGCGCGCCATCCGGTACGAGTCCTCCAGGCGGCCCAGCCGACTGAGGTTGAAGGCCAGGTTGTGTCGACATCTCAAGGTGTCGACATGATCGGGGCCCATGGTCCGCTCCCGGGCCGCGAGCACCGACGAGTACACCTGGTGCGCGTCGAAGTGCCGGCCGAGCTGCCCCAGTACGTACGCCGTCTCCTGCCGGGCGGCGAGGGTCTCCGGGTGCTCGGCGCCCATAGTCCGCGTGCGCCCCTCGGTGACCTTGGTGAACTCCCGCAGCGCGTCCGCCGCCCGCCCGGTGCGGCTGAGCGTGAAGCCGACCTCGTAGTGGCTGGCCAGGGTGTCGGGGTGGTCGGGTCCGAGCGCGTGCTCGCGTTCGGCGGCGACCGACCGGTGCACCTCGCCCGCCTCCTCCCAGCGGCCGAGGCGGCCCAGGCTGAGGCCCGCGTTGTGCCGGTTGTCCAGGACCTCCAGCACCTCGGGCGGCGGAGTGGGCCGTTCCGAGCGGGGCGGCGGGACGGGGGCGGCGCGCAGGCTGCCGCCGCTGGTCCACTCCCCCGTCAGCCCGGCGGCCGGGTCGCCGTGCGCCGGGGTGAGCGTGCCGGTGCCGCCCGCCTTGGTGCCGGTGGTCATGCCGCGGGTCCAGGACGGCAGCCGGGGCGCCCGGTTCGGCGGCTGCTTGGCGGGCGGCCGCAGTTCGGGCGCGGCGGCGAGCACGGTGGCCGGGTGTCCGACGAGGGCGATGCCGCCGGGTCCGGTGCGCCCGTCGGTGAGCCGCCGCCCGAGGTCCTTGGCGTCGGCGGGCCGCTCCTCGGGGGTCTTGGCGAGCAGGTCGAGCACTATCCGGTCGAAGAACTCGGGCAGCTCCTCGCGGTGGCTGCGCGGCGGTTCGGGCGCGGTGTCGCGGTGCCCGACGAGCACCGCCCACGCGTCGTCCAGATCAAAGGGAGGCACACCCGTGGCGATCTCGTACAAGACGCAGCCCAGCGAGTACAGGTCGCTGCGGTGGTCGACGTTGACCCCGCTGATCTGCTCGGGCGACATGTAGTGCGGGGTGCCCATGGCGATGCCGGTGCCGGTGAGGCGGGAGGTGAAGCCGATGTCGTGGCCCAGGCGCGCTATGCCGAAGTCGCAGATCTTCACGGTGCCGTCGGCGAGCCGCATGATGTTGGCGGGCTTCAGGTCGCGGTGCACGATGCCCTGTTCGTGCGTGTACGCGAGCGCCCAGGCGACCTGTTCGGCGATGTCGACGACGTCGCTCACGGGCAGCGGGTGCTGCTTGTTGTCCTCCAGGAGCTGGCTGAGGTTGCGCCCCTCCAGCAGTTCCATCACCAGGTACAGCACGCCCTCGTACTCACCGAAGTCGTGTACGACGGTGACGCCCCGGTGCTGGAGGGCCGCCGCCACCCGGGCCTCACGCCGGAAGCGCTCCCGGAGCACGCCGGAGATCTGCTGGTCGTGCGAGGTGCCGATGGGCTTGAGGCACTTGACCGCGACCCGCCGTCCGAGCGATTCGTCGCGGGCACGCCACACCTCGCCCATGCCCCCGCGCCCGATCAGGTCGAGCAGCCGGTACCGGCCCTGGATCAGCCTGGTGTCCGCCATCTCGTACTGTCGCCCCCGTCATTCCGCTGCGCCCTCCCCGGCCCGTCCAGTATGGCCGCCTGCCGCTTCAGTTTGTACGGGGCGGGACGGCTGCCGGGTCCCAGGCGGGCAACTGCCTTCAAGATGTGACCTGGTGGGAGCTGCCAGCGGAGCTGGGAGGGAATCGCGCGCAGGATGTTCCCGGTGGCACGGAGTTGACGGTCCGCCACGCGTGGGGCGGGGCCCGGCCTGCCGTACAGCGCGTGCGCGAACGGCGGCAGCGAGGTGTACGCGAGGGACGCGACCCGCCGCCAGACCAGCTCGCGCGCCGGTACGAGGCCGGGGTGCACCGGCGGTCTGCGCAGGAAGGCGTCCACGGTACGGGCGTCCTCGCCGCCCTCCAGCACGGGCCGCACGGCTGCGAAGTAGGCCGCCAACTCGGCCGTACCGGACGGCACTTCGGCCGGATCGAGGCCGACCAGACGGGCGCTCTCGCGGTGTTCGTCGACGTAACGGTCGGCCTGGGCGTCGCTGATCGGCAGCCCGGAACGGCGGGCGACCGACAGATAGCTGTCGATCTCCGCACAGTGCACCCACAGCAGGAGTTCGGGGTCGTCGACGCCGAGCAGCCGGTGGATCTTCCGGACCCTCGCCCCGGCCCGCTCGGCGGCGTCCGTCGTGCCGTAGGTGGCGGTGCCGACGAAGTTCGCGGTGCGCATGAGGCGCCCCCAGGCGTCCTCCATGAAGGTGCTGTTGATCATCACCCCGCGTACGGCGACGGGGTGCAGGGCCTGGAGGTAGAGGGCGCGGACCCCGGCGATCCACATCATCGGGTCGCCGTGCACCTGCCAGGTGACGGAGGACGGCCCGAAGAGGCCGGGGTCGGCTCCGGTGAAGGTGGGCGCGCCCGCCCGCGGGAAGGTCATTCCTGCACGCTAACGCCGGACCCTCGGCATCCCCAGTCCGATCCAGGAAATGATCTCGCGCTGGATCTCGTTGTTGCCGCCGCCGAAGGTGAAGATCACAGCGGAGCGGTAGCCGCGTTCCAGCTCGCCGTGCAGGACGGCGCCGGTGGAGCCCTCCTTCAGCGGGCCGGCCGCGCCGACGACCTCCATGAGCCAGCCGTAGGCGTCGCGGCGGGCCTCGGAGCCGTAGACCTTGACGGCGGAGGCGTCCTGGGGGGTGAGGGTGTTGTTCTGGACGGCGTTGACCATTCTCCAGTTGAGGAGCTTCATCGCGTCGAGTTTGGTGTGGGTGCGGGCGAGGCGGCCGCGCACCCAGGTGAGGTCGATGACGCGGCGGCCGTCGGAGAGCTTGGTGTCCATGGCCCAGCGCTGGACGTCGTGCAGGGCGCGGACGGCCATGGTGCCGTGGGCGGCGAGGGTGACGCGTTCGTGGTTGAGCTGGTTGGTGATGAGCCGCCAGCCCTTGTTCTCCTCGCCGACGCGGCGGGAGACGGGGACGCGGATGTTCTCGTAGTAGCTGGCGGTGGTGTCGTGCGAGGCGAGGGTGTTGATGAGGGTGCAGGAGTAGCCGGGGTCGCTGGTGGGGACCAGGAGCATGGTGATGCCCTTGTGGGGCGGGGCGTCCGGGTCGGTGCGCACGGCGAGCCAGACCCAGTCGGCGGTGTCGCCGTTGGTGGTCCAGATCTTCTGGCCGTTCACGACGTATTCGTCTCCGTCGCGGACGGCTCGGGTCTTGAGGGCGGCGAGGTCGGTGCCCGCGTCGGGCTCGCTGTAGCCGATGGCGAAGTCGAGCTCGCCGGAGAGGATCCTGGGGAGGAAGTAGGCCTTCTGCTCGTCGGTGCCGTACTGCATGATCGTCGGCCCGACGGTGTTGAGGGCCATCAGCGGCAGCGGGACGCCTGCCTGGGCGGCCTCGTCGAAGAAGACGTACTGCTCCATGGGGCTCAGCCCGCGCCCGCCGTACTCCTTCGGCCAGCCGACGCCGAGCCAGCCGTCCGCACCGAGGCGGCGGATGGTCTCGCGGTAGAACCGCTTCTGGGCGGCGGGGTCGCCGTAGCGGGCGTGGGCGTGGGCCTCGTCGGGGACCAACTCGGCGAAGTAGGCGCGCAGTTCGGTGCGCAGCCGCTGCTGTTCGGGGGTGTAGGCGAGGTGCACGGGCCCTCCAGGCGTCTTGCGGACGGTGGCACACGGGGGTCTGGCGGCGGCGCACACAGTAGAACGTGTTGCAGGAATGTGGAAGGGGAGGGCATTCCGGGTTTCGGGATCAGTGGTACGAGGCCGACTCGACCAGTTCCAGCGCGTCCGCCAGGCTGTACGGCCGGTGCACGCCCTCGCTGGGGGCGGTGCGCGACCAGCCAGGGCCTGCGGCGAGCACCGCCGGGTGGGTGCGGGCGCCCCGGATGCCGCGGGCCGTGGAGCGGATCAGGCCGAGGACGGCGCGGTCTGCGGTGGGGCGGGTCTGGGACCACAGGACGACGGCGCGCGGGCCCGTGCGGCGCACGGCCTCCGTGAGCGCGCGCAGCGGTACGGCCGCCCCGAACATCCTTACCGGAACGCCCCGTTCGGACAGTGTCGCGGCGAGGGCCTCCAGGGCGAGGGTGTGCATCTCGCCGGGCAGGCACGCCAGGAGTACCGGCTGCTCGTCGTCGCCGGGGTTCTTCACGGGGGCATTGCGGCGCAGGGCGGTGGAGATGTGCCAGGACAGCAGGTGCTCCGCCTCCACGTACCGCTCGCCCGCCGCGTCGCCGGAGGTCGCCCAGGTGCGGCCGATGGCGCGCAGGGCCGGCGCCATCGCGCCCTCCCAGGAACCGACGAGGCCGTGGGAGTTCACGGTCGAGGTGAGCAGCCCGTCGATGAGCGGGGAGTCCAGCCGCACGGCGGCGTTGCGCAGGCCGCGGACGGTGCGGACGGGGATGCCGGAGGAGGGCGGACGGGGGGTGGGGATCTCGGGCAGCGGGTCGGGCGGGGAGAAGAGCGGGGGGTGCGGGTGCGGTCGTGCGGGTGTGCCCTCGGCGGCGTCCGTGGCCTCGCGGGCCAGCCGCGCCGCTTCGGCCGGGGGGACGCCGCGTGCGGTCAGGGCGCACATGCGCTCCAGCAGGTCGACGTCGGCGGGGGTCCAGCGGCGGTGCCTGCCGTCGTCGCGGACGGCGGGGCCGATGCCGTAACGGCGGTCCCAGGAGCGCAGGGTGGTGGGGGCGACGCCGAGGCGGCGGGCGACGTCGCCGGTGGTCAGTCCCGGGGTGGGCGGCGGGCTGTCGTACGGGCCTTCGTGCGGGCCCGCGTCCGGGCCTTGATGCGGGTCTGCGTTTGTGTCTGCGTGTGTGCGCCGACTGCCGTTCATGGGCCGACGATACGACGCATGAGCGATGCGAGTTGCCGGGTTTGCGCAACTGCGGGAAAGGTGGGCGGTGCAGGAACAGCAACCGGGCCCGCATCGCCCGCGCCTCCTCCGCCGCCGGCGTTGTGGAGGGCGTGCGGGGGCACCCATGCGGGGAGCACGAGAGTGGGCCGGGTTGCGGGGTGGTGTCACGGGCGGATGATCGGCCGCCCGTGCACCGTCCGGTGGGAGTGACGGGCTCCGCATCGCCCCGGGGCTGCGGCCTCCGGGCTCGGCGCCTCGACTGGCTCACCTGGTGGTCCCCCGAGCCTCCGTCCATGGTTCGCAGACCGGCTCGCTGCGGTGGGGGCTTCCTCTGTGCCGTTGGGCGGCACCCCGATTGCCTGCGGCGCTTCGCCCCGGCCCCGCCCCTTCACCTGTACCCGCGGGGCTGAGTGGTGGGCGTTCGGGGGTGTGGTGGTCTCGGTTCCGTGCGGGTGCGTCGTGGCTGGTCGCGCAGTTCCTCGCGCCCCTGATGGCACGCCCCCGTCCCGTCACCCGTACGGCAGTGTGCGGTCGCCCCTCCGCAGGGCTCGCCGGAGCATGACGGTGCGCTCAACTTCATCGAAACCGGAGGCTTGCATGACCACCGTCCGTGACCTCATGACCCCCGACGTCCGGTCCATTCCGGCGACCGAGACCCTGGACCGGGCCGCCCAGCTCATGCGTGAGCACCACATCGGCGCCCTGCCCGTCCAGGGCAGCGACGGCGCCCTCACCGGCATCGTCACCGACCGTGACATCGTCGTGAAGTGCATCGCGGCCGGGCACGACCCGTCGAAGAAGACGGCCGGTGACCTCGCCGAGGGGGCGCCCGTGTCCGTCGATGTCTCGGCGGACGCCGACGAGGCCGTACGGGTCATGAGTGACGCCCGGATCCGGCGGCTGCTCGTGCTGGAGAACGGGTCGCCGGTCGGCATGGTCACCGAGGCCGACCTCGCCCGCGCACTTCCGGCGGACCAGTTGGTGACGTTCGTGAGTGCGGTGTACGCAGGACGGTGAAACGGCACTGTGCCCCGCCCGGTCACCAGGAACGGGCGGGGCACAGGCATGTCGGGCGGCGGGAGGTCAGGGCAGTTCGCTCTCGATCGCTGCGCGGCCCTCCTTCTCCAGCCGCTTGCGCGCCCACTCCAGGTTCTCCGGCGTCAGGTCGCGGCCCGAGGCCAGCACCAGGTCCTCGGGGGTCGCGTCGTCGCTGCCGCCGCTGTGCAGCACGCTGTCGGGGGTCACTTCGGACGGGTCGGGGCCCTGATCGCTCATGCCGTCTCCTTCAGTGGTCGTGTTCCCGCTCATCTCGATTCTTGTTCCGGTCCGCCCGGTCCGCACCTCCGGGATGCGTACTCCGTCCGGGTGAGGCAGCGTGAGTGCATGAGCGACACGTACGACACCGACGGCGACCTCCCCGAGGACGACGGGGTGCTGGACGCCCAGGACACCCTGATCACCGACCGGCTCGACTACGACCCCCTCGACTCCGGCATCGATCCGCCGGACCACTGGTCGCCCGCCGAGTCCTTCGGCACGACCGCCGAGGAGGCCAGGCGCGGCGAGTCCCTGGACCAGCTGCTCGCCGAGGAGGAACCCGACCTTCCGCAGCCCTCGGGGGACGAGTTCGGCGAGGAGTACGCCGACGACCTGGACCTGGATCCGACCGATGATCCCTGAGAGAGAAGCGCAGGACCGGGCCGCGTACGCGAAGAACGCCCCGCCGTTCGCAAGTTCAGGTGAACATGTCCGGTGACAACTGAAATGTCCATGTCCGCCCTGTACGGTGCCGGGCATGAACGGGGTACGGGGCACGCGCCCCCTCGATGAATCTGGCGCGTTCGGGGCCGAGTTGAGGCGCCTGCGGGGCGAGCGCGGGATGTCGCTCACCGCACTGGCACGGTCGATCCACTACAGCAAGGGCTACCTCAGCAAGATCGAGACCGGCGGCAAGCCGCCCACCTGCGACGTGGCACGCCGCTGCGACGAAGTCCTGGGCGCGGGCGGCGCGTTGCTGCGGCTCGTGCCGGAGGTTCCGACGGCTCGCGAGGCACCGCCCGAGTCGCCCGAGGCCCGGGTTGCCGGTGAGTGCCCGTATCGCGGGCTCGCCTCCTTCGACGTACGCGACGCACGGTGGTTCTTCGGGCGGGAGCGGGCCACCGCCGCACTGCTGGACAAGCTGGCGGAGCGTGCGGGGGCCGGGCCGCTCGTGGTGGCGGCACCCTCGGGTGCGGGGAAGTCGTCGCTGCTGCGGGCCGGTCTGGTGCCGGCGTTGCGGCGCGGGGAGCTGCCGGTGCCGGGGTCGCGCGGGTGGCCGGTGGCGCTGTGCACCCCGACGGCGCATCCGTTGCGGGAGTTGCTGCGGTGTGTGGGGGAGGTCGTCGGCGCTCTGCCGGTCGATCCGGATGCCCTGGTCGACCGGCCCGGGAGGCTCGCCGACGCGCTCAGGACGGAGGGGCGGCAACTCGTCCTCCTGGTCGACCAGTTCGAGGAGGCGTTCACGCTCTGTGCCGATGTACGGGAGCGGCTCGCCCTTGTCGACGCCCTGTGCGCGCTCGCCGGGCCCGGTGGTCCGGCCGTCGTGGTGCTCGGGCTGCGGGCCGACTTCACCGGGCGGTGTCTGGAAGTGCCTGCCCTGGTGCCGGTGTTCACGCACGGTCTGTTCGCGCTCGGGCCGATGTCCGAGGGCGAGCTGCGTGAGGCGGTCGCGCTGCCCGCCGCCGGGGCGGGGCTGGTGCTGGAGCCCGGGCTCGTCGAGTTGCTGCTGCGCGACCTGGGGCCGGGCGGCACTTCGGGCTGCGGGCCGGACGCGCCCGGTGCGCTGCCGCTGCTCGCGCATGCGCTGCGGATGACCTGGCAGCACCGCACCGGGCGCACCCTGACCGTCGCCGGGTACGAGCGGACCGGCGGCATCCGGGGGGCCGTCGCACTGAGCGCGGAGGAGGTTTTCACCGGACTGCTGCCCGGCGAACGCGAGATGGCCCGGCGGCTGTTGGTGCGGCTCGTGCACCTCGGGGACGACGGCAGCGAGTCGCGGCGGCGCAGCGGGCGGGAGCGGCTGTTGGCCCGGCTGCCCGATCCGGACGGCGCGCAGGCCGCGCTGGACGCGTTCGTCGCGGCCCGGCTGCTCACGGCGGGGCGGGACTCCGTGGAGATCACCCACGAGGCCCTGCTGCGGGCCTGGCCCCGCCTGCGGGACTGGATCGACGCCGACCGTGCGGGCCTGCTGCTGCGCCAGCAGCTCACCGCTTCGGCGGCCGAGTGGGTACGGGCCGACCGCGACCCGGCGCTCCTCCCCCGCGGTTCCCGGCTGCGCACGCTCGCCCGGTGGGCCGAGCAGCGCGACGCCCATATCGAACTGGGTCCCGCCGAGGCCGAGTTCATTGCCGCCGGACAGGCGGAGGAGCGGGCCAGGCAGCGCACCGAGCGGCTCCGGGTGCGCACCCGCCGGGCGCTGCTCGCCACGCTCGCGGTGCTGCTGGTGCTGGCGGTGGGCGCGGGCAGAGTGGCGTACGAGCAGCGCGAACGCGCCTATCAGGAGAGGCTGACGGCTCAGTCGCAGGCCATGGCGGTACGCGCCGGGACGCTCGCCGCCGGCCGCCCCGAGGAGGCGATGCGGCTGGCGCTGCGCGCCTACCGCGCGGCCCCGACCGTGGAGGCGCGCGGCGCGCTGCTGAGCACCCAGGCGCAGCCCTTCGCGGGGCGGCTGAAGGGGCACACCGGGCCGGTGAACGCGGTGGCGTTCGCCCCGGACGGGCGGACGCTGGCGTCGGGAGGCAACGACGGCACCGTACGCCTGTGGGGCGGGGCCGGGCACCGGCAGTCCCTGGCCGTGCTGACCGGGCACGGCGGGCAGGTGCTGGGGCTGGCGTTCAGCCCGGACGGGAAGGTGCTCGCCTCGGCGGGCGCCGACGGGACGGTACGGCTGTGGACCCTACGGGACCACCAGTGGGCCGGGACGCTGCTCGGGCACGGGGGTGCGGTGCGGGCGGTGGCGTTCGCACCGGACGGGCGCTCCCTGGTGACGGGCGGCGCGGATCGCACCGTACGCCTGTGGGACGCACGGCGGTACACGCTGCGCCAGACGTGGCACGGGCACACCGACGTGGTGATGGCGGTCGCCTGGTCGCCGGATGCCCGGCGGGTGGCGTCGGCGGGCATGGACCGGACCGTGCGTCTGTGGGAAGCGGCAAATCCTGCACCGGGGCTGGTGCTCGCGGGGCACAGTGACGGGGTGCTCGCGGTGGCCTGGTCGCCGGACGGGGAGCAGGTCGCCTCCGGGAGCGCGGATCGCACCGTGCGCCTGTGGGACGTACAGCAGCGGCAACTGCGGCAGGTGCTGGTGGGGCACAGCGACGACGTGAACGCGGTGGCGTACTTCCGGGACGGGACGACCGTCGTGAGCACCGGCGGTGACGGAAGTGCGCGCTTGTGGGACGTGGCGAGCAGGCGCACGGTGGCGACGTTGTCGGGGCACACCGATTACGTGCTGGGGGTGGCCGTCGGGAGCGGCGGCGAGCTGGCGACGGCGGGCTTCGACGGGACGGTGGTGCTGTGGGACCTGGGGCGGGCGGCGCTGACGACACGCCCGTTCGCGGAGTCCTGGCAGCCCGCTTTCTCGCCGGACGGGCGGTGGCTGGCGTCGGCGAGCGCCGATCGTACGGTGAAGCTGTGGGACGCCCGCGCGCACCGGGCCCGGGGCTCGCTGGACGGGCACACCGGATCGGTGTTCCAGGTGGTGTGGTCGCCGGACGGGCGGCGGCTGGCCTCGGCGGGCGCGGACCGCACGGTGCGGGTCTGGGACACCCGCTCCAGGCGGCTCCTGAAGTCTCTTTCCGGGCACACCGGTTCGGTGCTGGGGCTGGCGTGGTCGCCGGACGGACGCTGGCTGGCGTCGGCGAGCGCGGATCGTACGGTACGGATCTGGGACGCCCGGACGCTGCGGTCCGCCGCCGTCCTGACCGGGCACCGGGACTTCGCGAACGCGGTGGCGTTCGCCCCGGACGGGCGCACGCTCGCCAGTGGCGGGGACGATCTGACGGTACGGCTGTGGGGCGTTGCGGGCTGGCGGCCGGGACCGGTGCTGGAGGGGCACACCGGGTCGGTGCGCGCGCTGGCCTTCGACGGGGACGGGCACGTGCTGGCGTCGGGCGGCAACGACGGTGTCGTACACCTGTGGGACCTGGCGCGCGGTGTCACTGTCGCAGCGCTCACCGGACACAGCGGAGCGGTGCGCGCGGTCGCCTTCGCACCCGGCGGTGGGCACACCCTGGCGAGCAGCGGCAGTGACGGCACGGTGCGCCTGTGGGACGCGGCCCGGCACCTGCCGACGGCCACCCTCACCGGTCACCAGGGGGCCGTGTGGGGCATCGCCTTCGACCGGCGCACGGGGCTGCTCGCCAGCAGCAGCAACGACGGCACGGTCCGGCTGTGGGACACCTCGGCGAACCGACGGGAGAAGGCCGTGTGCGCACTGGCCGGGTGCCCGGACGACTGATCCCGCGCTCCGTGGAAACCCCTGGTTTCCCTGGGCGTTTCCCGTTTCCTGACGCATCGGGAGACACCAGGAGTCTCGACAGCCCCGCCGGTGGACGGCCAGTCTCGAAAGGGCCGGGCACACCTCCGGCGACACCCTCACGCACCACGAACGGGGACCCTCCATGCACCACCGCACCCGGCACCCGCCCCGGGCCGCCGCCGCAGCCCTCGTCGCCGCACTGGCCCTCGCCGCCACCCCGCTGACGCTCGTTCAGGCGAGCGCCGCGGCACCGGCGCCGGCGGCCTGCGACGTCCTGACGCCCGGCGCGTCCGCCGCCGCCGAGAAGGCGGTCCGGGCCGCCTGCACGCAGCTCGGCGTCTGGTACTCCTGGGGCGGCGGGCACGGGCCGCAGCCCGGACCCACGTACGGGCAGGTCGACCCGACCGACCCGGACAGCTCCCAGGACCCGTACCGCAAGGGCTTCGACTGCTCGGGCTTCGTGCGGTGGGCATACGCGCAGGCCGCCGGGCAGGACGTCCTCGACGGCAACGCGCACAGCCAGTACAACTCCGGGCGGGTGAGCGCGCGTTTCGACGCCGCACAGGGGCTGGACCCGCTGCTGCCGGGCGATCTCGTCGTCTGGGGCAGCGCCCGCAAGGTGCACCACATCGCGATCTACCTGGGCGCCGGGAAGATGGTCGAGGCCAAGGAGTCCGGCACCAAGATCATGGTCAGTGACGTCCGGCTGGGCGGCGACTACTTCGGCGCGGTGCGCATCAACGCCGAACCCGGGCAGGGCGGCGGCCACAGCACCTGGGGCACGGACGTGTGGACGCACACGGAGCCGTCGACGACGAGCCCGCGCGTGCACAAGTTCGCCGGGCCGACGGCGGTGCGCATCGAGTGCCAGAAGCACGCCCAGTCGGTGACCGCCGAGGGCATCACCAACGACGCCTGGTCGTACCTGCCCGACCACAAGTCGTGGATCACCAACATCTACCTCAAGGGACCGGCCTGGCTGGACGGCGTGCCGACCTGCCCGTAGCCCCCCCACCTGCACATCCCCCCCAATTGCACATCCCCCCATGCGCAGAAACAGGAGCAAGTCATGAACCTCACCAGGAAGTTCGCCGTCGCCCTCGCCGCCACCGCGCTGACCGCCGGTCTCACCGCGGCCGCCGCGCCCGTGACCGCCGCCCCGCAGGGCGTCGCCGCCGAGTGCGGGGTGCGCTCCGACGGCAGGCTGCACTGCGGCAACAACGCGGGCGCCAAGGGGTACGAGCACCGTTCGTACGGCTCGGCGGTGCGCGGGCAGATGAACACGACCTTCAGCTGGTTCCAGTGCTGGGGCCGGGGCGACAACCACGCCGGCGGCAACAACATCTGGTACTGGACGCAGCTCGACAACGGCCAGTGGGGCAACATGCCCGCCGTCGACGTGCACACCTCGGTCGACCCGGCGCCGGGTCTGCGCGAGTGCTGATGCCTCTCGCGCCCGTCTGACCCCCCACCGGTCCGGCAGCCCCCGCACGGGCTGCCGGACACCCCCACCCGTGGGCCGCCCTCCTTGCCAGGGGCGGCCCACGGTCGTGCGCGGGGCAACGGCCCGCGGTCGTGTGCGCGTCAGACGAAGACGCTCCTGCCGCCGGTGTACGAACCACCGGGGTTGATGACGTATTCGACGCTTCCGGTGCAGCCGGAACCCGTCCACACCACCACGACCTGGTCCGTCTGGTTGCCGACCGTGGACGGCACGAAGTCGCCGAGCTGGTAGCAGCCGCTCGGCTCCCGGATCGCCTGACCGTCGATGTACAGGAATCCGCGGGCCGCGAAGGCGGGGCCCGCCACCGTGAGCGCCAGTGTCGTCGCCGCCAGGCACGTGCCCAGCACCTTCGCCATGCGTCGCCTCATGTGCGCCTACCTCTTTCCGTGTCGCGCGGGCCCGCCTCCGGAACGAACCCTGCCAATAACCAAAAGTAGGCTTTACGTCACACAGAGCTATCGGCCCAGGAGGGGTCGGCCTGCCTACCGCCCAGGCATAGGACAGCGGCAACACGAAAGGGTGCACGCGGCGTCGCGATTGACGAGGTCACCCTCCGCATCAGGCGGCGCAGGGGAACCCGCCAGGGACTGCCCTGCACCGCTGGACCGTTCGACCTACCACGATGGGTGTAAAACGGGGCAAGACCGGGCGATTCGCCCGCCCGTCGGGGGAACCTGTGCCCCATGGCTTCCGTGCCCCTCCCCCCACGGACGGTGCTCCGGCGCGTGCTCGCCGCGCTGCTGGCGTTCACCGCCGTGTTCGCGCTGCTGGTGGGCGCGGAACCGGGTGCCGGGAGCTCCGCCTCGGGGGACGTGGCCCGGTCGGCGGGCGCACTGCCCGGCTCGGCCGAGAGCGAAGGCACACAGGACGGCTCGGCCGATCCGGAACTACGGCTCCAACTGGGCGGCGTACGCCGGGTGCACGAGCTGCCCGCGCCTTCGCAGGCCCGGCCGCGCGGCGGTCCCCCGGCACCACCGGTGCACGCGCCGCCCGTGGTCCCGCTCCGCACCTCCCCCGTCCGCCCTCCCGTGCCGTACGCGGCACGGTGTGCGGTGCTGCGCTGCTGAGAGGCCCGCCGCCGGCCCGACCGGCTCCCGCCCGGAGCCCGCACGGCCGGTACGTCGCGCCAGCCCGCGTCCCTCCACGAGGGCGCGCGGGGTCTCTCCGTACCGCAAAGGACGAAACAGCCATGCCTTTTGACCCGTACGCCGCACTGAACGCCATGATCCGCGCCGAGGTCCGCCGCTCCTCCGACTCGGGCCCGTCCCCGCTCGCGCGGCGCACGCCCAAGACCGCCGAGCGGTCCGAGCCCGCCCGTCGGCAGGCCCCCGAGGCCGGCCACGACAAGCGCTGACCGGTGACACGGCGGGGTGCCCCGGACGTCGTGCGGCGTCCGGGGCACCCCGCGTGCGTACTCACTCCGCGTGCAGCGCGTCCACCACCGGCATCCTGCGCACCCGGCGGGCGGGGAGCACCGCGGCGGTCAGGCCGATCAGGACGGTGACGCCCAGCAGCCCGACGATCATCAGGGCCGGGGTGTGCTGGAAGCCGTAGGACTGGGTGACGGACCGACCCGCGAGCCAGCCGTAGACCAGGCCGAGCGCGGTGCCCGCGACCGCGCCGGTCAGGGAGAGCAGGACGGCCTCCAGGGTGAGCATGGAGCGCAGTTGGTCGCCGCTGAGGCCGATCGCGCGGAGCATGCCGATCTCCCGGGTGCGTTCGTCGACGCCGAGCATCAGGGTGGCGGCGACGCCGAGGGCGGCGATGGCCATCGAGAAGGCGAGCAGCACCGAGGCGACCAGGACCAGGCGGTCCATCGTCGTGCTCAAGAACTCGGCCTGCGCGGCACTGTCCTGGACGCGGACGGTGGGCTGGTCGAGGAGGGCCTTGTCGAGGAGCTTGCGGGCCTCGTCGTGCGGGAGGTCTCCGGTCGTCGCGACCCAGGCGGAGGTGACGGTGGCGTTGGGGGCGATGCGGTCCATGGTGCGCGGGGTGACGAAGTAACTGGCCTCCGGTGCGACGGCGTACGGCAGTGTCGACATGCCCGGCGCGATCTTCAGCCCTGCCGGGGCCTTGCCGTCCTTGGGGGTGAAGGGGGCCAGGGCCTCGCCGTCCGCGAGGGAGCGGGCGCGGCCGATGTCCTCCACGGCGTCGTTGAGGAGCGCGGGGTCGGCCGCGGCGACGACGGTCTTGCGGCCGCCGACGTCGAAGGTGGCGGTACGGACCGGGGCCGCGCGCAGTCCCTTCTCGCGGCCGATCGCGGCGAGCGCCTCCTGCGGGACCTGCTTCTTGTCGGTGACCAGGGCGAACGCGCCGGGCTGGCGGGAGGCGAGCATGTCGCCGAGGGAGCCGCCGGTGGTGGAGACGACGGTGGCGGCGGCGACCATCACGGTGACGCCGACCAGGAGCGCCGAGGCGGCGGAGCCGGTGCGGCCGGGGTTGCGGTGGAGCTGCTGGGCGGCGAGTTTGCCGGTGGTGCCGAAGAGGCGGCGGGCGGGCAGGGCCAGCACGGTCACCACGGGCGGCAGCAGCCAGCGGGCCAGGCGCAGTACGCCGAAGAAGCTGAGGATCGCGCCCACGGTGACGCCGAAGAGGGCGATCGGCCCGGTGGCGGTGGCGCCGTAGAGGAGCATCAGGACGCCGGAGCCCAGCAGGAGCGCGGACAGGACGTGGCGCACGAGGCGACTGCCGGTGCTGTCCGGGGTCGCGGTGTGCGCGCCGCCGAGCGCGGCGATGGGCGGCACTGCGGACGCCGCCTTGGCGGGTGCGCGCACGGCGAGCACGGTGAGCAGCACGCCGAACAGGAGCCCGAGCGCGAAGACGTACCAGGCGGGCATCAGGTCGACCGTGACCGGGCCGAGGTCGAAGGCGCCGAGCAGCAGCGTGCCGAGGGCGGCGGCGCCCGCGCCGAGGGCGAGGCCCACGAGGGAGGCGGTGATGCCGAGGAGAAGCCCCTGGCGGCGGACGTGCCGGCGCACCTCGGTGCGGCTGGCACCGATGCAGCGCAGCAGGGCGAGCTGGCGGATCTGCTGGGAGAGCACCACGGAGAAGGTGTTGCTGACGACCATCCGGGCCACGGCCATGGCGATGAGCACGAAGCACAGGGCGGCCACCAGGACGAAGGCGAACATGGTGCCGCTCTCGCGGGTGGCGTTCTGGACCGAGGCGTCGTGGGTGCGGACGCGGAGACCGTCCGGGTTCAGTACGTCGCGTACGGCGTCGGCGACGGTCTGCGGCGATGCGCCGGGCGTGACGGACAGATCGAGCTGGGTGGTGCGCAGGCCGGTGGCGTACCGGGAGATCGCGCCGTCGGGGACGCCGAGCACGGGCTGCCCGGCCGTGCTCGGGGCGGTACGGGTGTCGAGGGTGCCGGTGAGGAGGGCGGAGGTGCGCTTTCCGGAGGCGGTGAGCAGGTCGAGCCGGTCGCCGGGGGCCAGCCCGATGCGGTCGGCGGTGCCGCTGTCGAGCATGACCTCGTCCGGGGCGGTGGCCCACTTCCCGCCGTCGGCGAGCTGCCAGCGCAGGGCCGGGTCGCCGGAGAGGGAGAGGGCGACCGCGCCGTCGTCGAGGGGGCGGCCCGCCGGGGTGAGGACGGTGGCACGGCCGGTGCGGCGGACGGCGACGGACTCGACGCCCGGGGCGCGGCCGGCCTTCGCGGCGGCGTCGTCCGGCACCGCCGCTTCGCGCCCCTCGGGGGTGACCTGGAGGGCGGCGGGGCCGACCTCGGCGGCGGCGAGCTGGCTGAAGGAGCCGACCAGGGCGCCGCTGCCGCCGACGGCGAGGACGAGGAAGGCCACGCCGACGGCGACGGCGGCACCGGTGAGCAGCAACTGCCGTGCCTGGCCGCGAAATTCCTTGAGCGTGTACTTGAGTGTCGCCATGTCCGTCCTCACCCGTACCGCGAGGGGCGGGAGGCCCCTCGTGCGTCTTCTTCGACGCTAGGTGCGGTTCGGCGAGGGGTCGTCAGCTCGCGGGTGGGACCGGGCTCATACTGCGGGCTGACGCTCCGGGGGCCCGTGTAGCCCCGGAGGCTGACCCGGACCCCGAGCCTCCGGGTGCCGGGCCCCGGATGCCGGGCCGGGTGACGGGTGCCGGGTGACCGGTGCCGGGTCCCGTGTGCCGGAGGCCGTCCGGGTCAGAGCGGGCAGTACATGACGTGCAGGCCGACGTATCCCTGGTCCGGGTGCCGGAAGCCGTCCGGGATCGTACCGATGATGCGGAAGCCGAGGCGTTCGTAGAGGCGGACGGCGTGGGTGTTGGAGGCGGCGACGGCGTTGAACTGCATGCCGCGGAAGCCCTGGGAACGGGCCCAGTCGAGGGTGTGCTCGACGAGGGCGCGGCCGACGCCGCGGCCGCCGTGGGCGGGGTCGACCATGTAGCTGGCGCTGGCGATGTGGGCGCCGTTGCCGTTCTGGTTGTTGTTCATCTTGGCGGTGCCGAGCACGGTGCCGTCGTCGTCGACGGCGACGACCGTGCGGTTCGGGGCGCTCAGCATCCACCAGCCGCGGCCGGTCTCGTGGTCGAGGTCGAGCGGGAAGGTGAAGGTGTCGCCGGCGGCGGTGATCTTGTGGAAGAAGGGCCAGATCGCGGCCCAGTCGTCGGCGGTGGCTTCTCTGATCAGCATGCGGTCAGGGTGCCTTCCCGCAGGCCCCGCCACCAGCCCTTTTCCTCGCGCCGAGCAGGGGGCGGGGAAGTCGATCGCAGCCCGGGACTGGGACAACGCCTTTTCGTGTGAGACACTGATGTCTCATTCGAGGCTCGCCAGTCTCGCAATGCAGCCCTCAAACCGGAACGGATGTGTCCATGTCCTCCCCCGCCGCCACCCGGCCCGACGCCAAGGCCGCCGCCCCGCTGCTGGACCCCCGGCGCTGGATCGTCCTGGCGATCCTGTCGGGCAGCCTGCTGCTGATCGCGATGGACACCACGATCCTGAACGTGGCGTTCCCCTCGCTGGTCTCCGACCTCCAGCCGGGGTCGGTCGAGCAGCTCTGGATCATCGACATCTACGCCCTCGCCCTGTCCGGACTGCTGGTGACGGCGGGTGCGCTGGGCGACCGGTTCGGCCGCAAACGGATGCTGCTGACCGGCTTCGCGATCTTCGCGCTGGCCTCGCTGCTGGCGGTGTTCGCCACCGAGGCGTGGCATGTGATCGGCGCGCGGGCGCTGCTCGGCATCGGCGGCGCGGCGATCATGCCGTCCACGCTGTCGATCCTGCGGCACGTCTTCACCGACGCCCGTGAGCGGGCCTTCGCGTACGCCGTGTGGGCGGCCGTCTTCGGCGGCGGCATGGCGCTCGGCCCGGTCGTCGGCGGACTGCTGGTCGAGGACTTCGGCTGGCAGTCGGCGTTCCTGCTGAACCTGCCGGTCGCGGCCCTCGTCATCGCCCTGGGCGCCTGGTTCCTGCCCGAGTCGCACTCGCCGCGCAGTGGCCGGTGGGACTGGTGGGGCGTCGGTCAGTCGATCGTCGGCATGCTCGCCCTCGCGGGCGGCATCAAGCAGCTCGGCAAGAGCGGCTTCGCGGACCCGCTGCCGTGGGCACTCCTGGTGCTCGCCGCCGTCGCGCTGACGGTCTTCGTACGCCGTCAGCTCCGGCTGGAGAGCCCGCTGCTCCAGGTCCGCCTCTTCGCCAACCGGTCCTTCTCCATCGCCGCCGTGTCGATCTTCCTCGGCATGGTCGGGATGGGTGCGGTGCTCTTCCTGGTGACGCAGTGGTTCCAGTACGGCGAGGGCTACACGCCGCTGGAGGCGGGCGTCCGGCTGCTGCCCGCGTCGCTCGGACTGGTCGTCACCTCGATGGTGACCCCGTCGCTGATGCACCGCTTCCCGATCCGGCACGTGCTGGGCTTCGGCCTCGTCGTCATGACGATCGGGCTCGCCCTCCCCTGGACCGTGCAGCAGTTCACCCCGATCGGGTACCCGGCGGTCGCCGTCGCGCTGGCGGTCCTCGGCATGGGCGTCGGCATCGCGACCACGGTCGCCTCGGTGACGCTGATGGCGGCCACCCCGGCGCACGAGGTCGGCGGTGCGGCCGCCGTCGAGGAGACCTGTTACGAACTGGGCGCGGCGCTCGGCGTCGCCATCCTGGGCAGCCTGGCCACCGCGCTGTACCGCTCGAACCTGCCCTCCCTCGACCTGGACGGGACGGCGGCGGCCGCGGTCCGGGGCTCGGTCGGCGAGGCGGCGCACGTGGCGCAGGGCCTCGGCGGCGAGGCGGGCCGCTCGCTGCTGGACGCCGTCTCGGCGGCGTACACCACGGCCATCACCCCGGCCTTCCTGATCGGCTCGCTGCTCACGCTGGCTGCGGCGGCGATTGCCTGGGCGTGGGTGCCGCGCGACCTGCGGCCGACGGAGAACGCGCACTGACGCGAGTGCGCACACGGGGTACGGCTAGCCTGGCGATCATGTGGATCGACGAGGTGACCGACATCCTGCGCGAGGCAGCCGCCGAGGCGATCCTGCCCCGCCACCGGGCCCTCACCGAGGGCGAGATCACGGAGAAGACACCCGGCGAGGTGGTCACCGTGGCCGACCGGGAGGCGGAGGCCCTGATCACTCGGCGGCTGCGTGCCGTCCGGGACGTCCCGGTGGTCGGCGAGGAGGCCGCGGCCGGCAACCCCGCCCTGCTGCACGCCGTGCGCGACGCCCCGTACGCCTGGCTCGTCGACCCCCTGGACGGCACGCCGAACTTCGTCGCGGGCCGGGACGACTACGCGGTGATGGCGGCCCTGGTACAGGCGGGCGAGACCGTCGCCGCCTGGATCCTGCAACCGGCGACGGGGGTCGCGTACGTGGCGGAGCGGGGGGCGGGGGCGTGGCGTGTTGAGGCGCCGAAGGGCGGGGCTGACGGCGCGCGGCGGCTCAGGCGTGGTGCCGCCCCCGGTGACCCCGCCGAGCTGGGTGGGGTCGCGCTCACCGGGTTTCTGGATTCCGCGGCCCGGGCCCATGTCGAGGCGACCGCCTCGCGGTTCGGCGTGCTGTCGGCCGGGACCAAGTGCGCCGGGATCGACTACCCGCGGCTCGCCTCCGGTGAGCTGGACTTTCTGCTCTATCACCGCACCCTCCCCTGGGACCACGCGCCCGGCGCGCTGCTGGTCACCGAGGCGGGGGGTGCCGTACGCAGGCCGGACGACGCCTGTGCGTACCGGCCGGACGACGACCGCAGTGGGCTGGTCGCCGCCGCCGACACGCAGACCTGGCGCACCGTCCGCGACCTGCTCCTGCCCCCCTTCCCGCGAAAGGCGCACGCATGACCGAGCAGCAGACCGAAGCCCCCGTCCTCGTCCACGTCGAGGGCCGGGCCGGGCATCTCGTGCTCAACCGTCCCCGGGCCCTCAACGCTCTCACCCACCCCATGGTGCGCATCCTGGAGTCGACCCTCGCCGCCTGGGCCGAGGATCCCGCGATCGACACCGTGGCCCTGTCCGGCGCGGGCGAGCGCGGTCTGTGCGCGGGCGGAGACATCCGGACCATGCACGACGACGCGCGCGACGGCGACGGGACGGCCACCGAGCGGTTCTGGTGGGACGAGTACCGGCTGAACGCGCGGATCGCCCGCTTCCCGAAGCCGTACGTCGCGTTCATGGACGGCATCGTGATGGGCGGCGGCGTCGGCGTGAGCGCGCACGGCGGGGTGCGGGTGGTGACCGAGCGCTCGCGGGTCGCCATGCCCGAGACCGGCATCGGGTTCGTGCCGGACGTCGGCGGCACGTACCTGCTGTCGCGCGCGCCCGGCGAGCTGGGCACGCATCTCGCCCTGACGGGCGGCTCGGTGGGTGCGGCGGACGCGCTGCTGTGCGGGCTGGCCGACCACTTCGTACCGTCGCAGCGGCTGGAAGCGCTGCGGGCCGACCTGGCGACCGTACCGGCGGCGGAGGCGGTGCGACGGCATGCGGCGGCACCCGAGGCGGGGGTGCTCGCGCGGGCGCGGACGTGGATCGACCACTGCTATGCGGCGGAAACCGTCGAGGAGATCGTGCGGCGGCTCGCGGACAGCGGGGAGCCCGAGGCGAAGGAGGCGGCCGAGACGATCCTCGCGAAGTCGCCGACCTCGGTGAAGGTCACGCTGGAGGCCGTGCGGCGGGCGCGTGGACTGGGATCGCTGGAGGCGGTCCTGGCGCAGGAGTACCGCGTGTCGTGCGTGGCGCTGCGCAGGCCGGACATGGTGGAGGGCGTGCGCGCGCAGATCGTCGACAAGGACCGCAACCCGCAGTGGTCGCCCGCCACGCTGGAGGAGGTCTCGGCGGAGACGGTCGCCGGGTTCTTCGCGCCGCGCGGCGCGAGCCGCGAGCTGACGTTCGACTGAGGCCCCTTGGCAGGGGGCCTTTGTGCAGGCAGGATCGCGGAACGGGCTGCCGGGACACCCCGTCACGGACCGGTCCGTGACTTCGATCCGAAGAGGAGTGGTGGGCGTGGCGAGTGTGCGGATGCGGGTCCTGTCCCTCGTGCTGCGAGGTGCGCGCAAGCCGCTTCTCGCCTCGGCGGAGGCGGCCCGCAAACGCATCGCCGCCCCCAAGGCCGACCCGGCGCCGCCGCTGCCCCTGCTGCGCCGGCACCGAGTGAGCGTCCGCGAGGTGGAGGGCTTTCCGGTCTACAGCGTGATCCCACGCGGCGGTACGGCCCCGTCTCGGGCGGTCGTGTACTGGCACGGCGGCGCCTACACCGCCGAGATCCTGCGCCCGCACTGGTCGTTCGTGTCGCAACTGGCGGACGCGGGATGCCGGGTGGAGGTGCCGTTGTACGGGCTCACTCCCGACCACACGTACCGGGAGGCCCTGCCGCTGGGCCGGGCCGTGCACGCCGAGCTGCTCAAGCAGTTCGAGCCCGGCGCGGTCACCCACGCGGGCGACTCCTCGGGCGGCGGGCTGGCGCTGGCCGTCACGCAGACGCTGGCCGGTGCGGGACTCGCGCTGCCGGGGCGGCTGGTGCTGCTGTCGCCCTGGCTGGACCTGACCGTGGCGAACCCGGGGATCGCCGCGGTCGAGCGGCGCGACCCGTGGCTGAGCAGCGCCGGACTGATCGAGGCGGGGCTGGCGTGGGCGGACGGGGACGATCCGCTGCTGCCCGCCCTGAGCCCGCTGCACGGCGAGCTGGCGGGCCTGCCCGAACTCGACATCCGGATCGGCACGCACGACGTCTTCCACCCGGACTGCGTGGCCCTGCACGAGCGCGCCACGGCGGCCGGGGTGCGCTCCGAACTCCATGTGGTGGAGGGCGGCTGGCACGTCTACGTGCTCGGACCGGTGCCGGAGGGGCGGCAGGCGCGGGCGGAGATCATCCGGAAGGTCGCGTTCGACTGAGCGGTACGACGGTGAGCGGTGCGGCGGTGAGGGGTGCGCCGGTGAGCGGTGCGCCCGCGTCGGCGAGGCGGGTCCGGAGCGCGGCCACGAGGTGGTCCAGGAAGGTCCGGGCGGCCGGACCCGCCGGGCCGTTCGCCGGCCGGGCGAGGGCGACACGCGCACGGGGTGCGGGGTCGGTGAGGGCCAGTTTGCGCAGGCCGGGCCCGCTCCGCCGGGCTATGCCGGCGGGCAGCACCGCAACACCGAAGCCGCGGGCGGCGAGCTGGAGCAGGGCCTGAGGTGCGGACGCCTCGAAGGCGACGAGAGGCTCGAACCCGGCCTCGGCGCAGGCCCGTTCCAGCACGGCGCGCACGCCGGTGCCGGACGGGAGGGTGATGAGGGGGCGGTCGCGGAGGGCGGCGAGCGGGACGGGGTCCGCGTCCCTCAGTGCGTCCCCGTACGCGTCCCTCAGTGCATCCCCGGCCGCCCCGCCCAGCGGATCACCGTCCGCGACCAGCCCCATCAGCGGCTCGTCCAGCAGGACCTGGAGATCCACGCCCGGCGGCGGCCTCTCGTCGGCGATCGAGGCCAGGGCCATGTCCAGTGCGCCGCGCCGCACGGCCATCAGCAGCCGGTCGGAGGTGTCCTCGGTGAGGGAGAACTCGACTCCGGGGTACGCGTCGTGGAAGTCGGCCAGCACCCCCGCCAGGTCGAACGCCTCCGGCGGGGCACCCAGCAGCGACCCCAGCCTGACCCGGCCGCGCAGCAGCCCGCCGAACTCGTCGGCCGTCTCGCGCATCGCGTCGACGGCGGCGAGTGCGGCGCGGGCGTGCGCGAGGATCGCCTCGCCCGCCTCGGTGGGGGTGACCGTGCGTCCGGACCGGTCGAGGAGCTGCTGCCCGAGCTCCTTCTCCAACTGCCTCACCCGGGCGCTGACTCCGGGCTGGGCCAGGTGCAGGCGGGCGGCGGCGCGGGTGAAGTTGGCCTCCTCCACGACGGTAACGAAGCAGCGCAGTTGGCGAAGTTCCATGCCCGTGATGCTAGAAGCCGTGCTTCTGATCGCCAGCAGGAACCCTTCTTGGACTTATGGTGACGGCCCGACCACCCTTGTGATCATGGCGAAGACGAAGCTGCACACCGACGACGCGACGATCCGGGCGGCCGTTGCGGCCGAGCGCCGTGAACTGGCCGATCTGCTCGTCCGGTTGCCCGAGGAACGCTGGGACGAGCCGACGCTGTGCACCGGGTGGCGGGTGCGGGAGGTGGCGGCGCACATGTCGTTCGGCTTCCGGTACCCGATGCGCAAGGTGGTGGGCGAACTGGTGCGGGCGCGCGGCAGCATGGACCGGATGACCGACCGGGTCGCCCGCCGGGAGGCGGCGGAGATGTCCCGGCAGGAGATGGCCTCGGCGCTGCGGGAGAACGCGGACCACCCGTGGACGCCCCCGGTGGGCGGGTTCGCGGCGGCGCTGGGCCACGACGTGGTGCACGGGCTGGACATCACGATTCCGCTGGGCCTGGACCGGCAGGTGCCCGAGGACCGGCTGCGCATCGTGCTCGGCACGGCGAGCCCGATGGGCGCACGGTTCTTCGGGGCGAAGCTGGGCGGCGTACGGCTGCGGGCGGACGACCTGGAGTGGTCGTACGGGACGGGCAGCGAGGTGACGGGGCGGCCGCAGGACCTGGTGGCGGTGCTGTTCGGGCGGAAGGTGCCGGCGGGACGCCTGCGCGGCGCGGAGGCCGGTCGCTTCACCAGCGCGTGAACCCATCGCGTGAGCCCTGCGCGTGAGCCCTGCGCGTGAACCGCCACGCGCGCTGCCGTTCCCCCAACAGCCGCCCTCCCGGCGGCGTTTCCCCGCCCTGCGGGGGTACCCGCAGCACACAGCGGTGCCGCCGGTCCAGGCACGGCAGCGCGCGGACGAAGCAGAGGCGGGGCAGGGACATGACGGTGGAGAAGCGCACGGTACTGGTACTGGACTGCGCGGAGGCGGACGAACTGGCCCAGTTCTACGCCCGGTTGTTCGACGCGGAGACCCGGCGGGGCGAGGACATGGACTTCGTGGAGATCGTCGGGCACAACGGGGTGCACCTGGCGATCCGGCGCGACCACGGGTACGCGCCGCCGAGCTGGCCCCGCCCCGACGACTCCCAGCAGGCGCACCTGCGCATCCTGGTGGCCACCGATGACATGGACGAGGCGGAGCGCGAGGTGATCGGGCTGGGCGCCCGCCCGCTGGAGACCCCGAACAACACGGGCCTCAGCAGGGACGTGCGCCGCTTCTCCGACCCGGCCGGGCACCCCTTCTCCCTGGTCGCCTCACCGACCGGCGACGGCCAGGAGCAGCCGGAGGGCGAACTGCGGCTGGCGTGACGGCGGACCGGGGACCCGGGTATCAGAAGAAGAAGCGGAACGGGGACCAGTGCATCAGAAGAAGAAGCCGACCACTCCCGCGCCCTCCTTCGCCTCCGCCGCCTCCAGCCAGCCCACGACGGACTCGACCGCCCGGAGCACCTCGTCGTCCAGCCGGTCCCGCTGCTCCGGCGTGCTCGCCCGCCACTGCCGCAGTGCCTCGGCGCAGTCCGCCGCGCTCCACTCCCCGTAGCCGGGCACCTCCACGGGGCGCGGCAGCGGGGACGGCGGCGATCCGTAGGAGAAGTCGGTCAGTTCGACCGCGGTCATACCCAGGGCGGCCATTCCCTTCTCGACCTCCTCCAGCCAGGACCCGCGGAAGGGCGAGAAGGAGCTGTTGTCCAGGAAGCGGCCGTGGAACTCGCAGACCATCTGGTAGGCGTACGTGTACTGGAACGCCGACGGCTCCTCGAACGGCCCGCCCGCGATCACCGCGCGCAGCGCCTCGTACCGCGTGGGCGCGCCCTCGGCTATCTCGCTCGCGAACCACTGGTCGTCGTGCGCCATGCGGGACTTGAAGCGGCCGCCGATCATGCGGCGCAGCTTGTCGTCGCCGGAACCGACGGCGCTGCGGACCGTGGAGGGATCGACCAGGTACAGGCTCAGTGAGTAGCTCATGACCCCGACAGTAGGGGTAGGCACTGACAAGGCCTCCGAACCCCAGAAACAACCCCTGAACCACGCCCGCCGCTACTCCCCGGTAGGGCATTCGGCCGAACGGATCAAGGCAGGTCAGGAGAGGTCAAGGTCACAGCGGTTACCCCTGCTGCCCCTTTGGGGGGCTGCCCTAGCATCTGAGCATGACGGTCCTGCCTGACGACGGGCTCTCCCTGGCCGCCGAGTTCCCTGATGCGACCCATGAGCAGTGGCAGCGCCTGGTGGAAGGCGTGCTGCGCAAATCGGGTAAAGACGTCACGGGTGACGCGGCCGAAGAAGCCCTCTCCACTTCCCTCGACGACGGGCTGACGACACGCCCGCTGTACACCGCCGCCGACGACGCCCGCCGGGGCGACTCGCCCGGACTGCCCGGTTTCGCCCCGTTCACCCGGGGTGCGTTCGCCGCGGGCACGACGGCCGCGGGCGGCTGGGACGTACGGCAGCGGCACGAGCGCCCCGATCCGGTGCGCGCCAACGAAGCCGTGCTGGCGGACCTGGAGAACGGCGCGTCGTCGCTGTGGCTCGCGGTCGGCGGCTCCGGGCTTCCGGTGTCGGGCCTGGAGCAGGCCCTGTCCGGCGTGTATCTGGACCTGGCGCCCGTCGCCCTGGACGCGGGCGCCGAATTCGACGCCGCCGCACGGGAATTGCTGCGCCTGTACGAGCTGCACGGCGTCGCGGCCGAGGACGCGCGCGGCAACCTGGGCGCGGACCCGCTGGGGTACACCGCCCGTACCGGCGTGCACGACCCCGTACTCGCGGCTTCGGCCACCGAACTCGCCGAGCTGACGGCACGTCAGTACCCGCAGCTGCGCGCCCTGGTGGTGGATGCGCTGCCGTACCACGAGGCGGGCGCGTCGGCCGCGCAGGAGCTGGGCTGCTCGCTGGCCACCGGTGTCGCCTACCTGCGGCAGCTGACCGGGGCCGGACTCGACGTCGAAGCGGCCTGCGGGCAGCTCGACTTCCGGTACGCGGCGAGTGCCGACCAGTTCCTGACCATCGCCAAGTTCCGGGCGGCGCGCCGTCTGTGGGCCCGGGTCGCCGAGGCCTGCGGCGCGCCCGAGGCGGGGGCCCAGCGGCAGCACGCGGTGACGTCGTCGGTGATGATGACGCGCCGCGACCCCTGGGTGAACATGCTGCGCACCACGATCGCCTGCATGGCAGCCGGGGTGGGCGGCGCGGACGCCGTCACCGTGCTCCCCTTCGACCAGGCGATCGGCCTCCCCGACGCGTTCGCGCGCCGTATCGCCCGCAACACCTCGACGATCCTGGTCGAGGAGTCGCACCTGTCGCGGGTCGTCGACCCGGCGGGCGGCTCCTGGTACGTCGAGCAGCTCACCGACCAGCTGGCCGAGGCCGCCTGGGAGTGGTTCCAGGAGATCGAGCGGGCCGGCGGCCAGGCCGAGGGCCTGCGCTCGGGTCTGGTCGGCAGCCGGATCGCCGCCACCTGGGAGCGCCGTACGACCGCACTCGCCAAGCGCAGGGAACCCATCACCGGCGTCAGCGAGTTCCCGCTGCTCGCCGAGCGCGAGGTCAACCGGGACCCCGCCCCCGAGCGGCCCACCGGAGGACTGCCCCGGGTGCGCAGGGACGAGGCGTACGAGGTGCTGCGCAGCCGCTCCGACGCGCACCTGGCGGAGACCGGGGCGCGCCCGCGTGTCTTCCTCGCCGCGCTGGGTCCGGCCGCCGCGCACACCGGGCGTGTCACCTTCGCCGCGAACCTCTTCCAGGCGGGCGGCATCGAGCCGGTGCACGACCCGGTGACGGTGGACGCGGCGTCGGTCGCGGAGGCCTTTACGGCGAGCGGTGCGAGCGTGGCCTGCATCTGTTCCAGCGACGCCCTGTACGCCGAGCAGGCGGCGGACGTGGCGCGCGCCCTCAAGGAGGCGGGTGCGCGGACGGTGTTCCTCGCGGGCCGTCCCGGGGAAGCCGAAGAGACATACCGGAGCGCCGGCGTCGACGCGTTCGTCTTCGCGGGCTCGGACGCGGTGGCGACGCTCACCTCCGTCCTCGACCGTATGGAAGTGAAGTAATGGGCACCAATTCCCCGGGGATTCCCGACTTCTCGCAGATTCCGCTGGCCTCCGACCATGCGCCCGCCGCCTCCGACGAGCAGTGGCAGTCGGCCGTGAAGGAGGCCACCGGGCGCGGCGTGGCGGACCTGGTCTGGGACACGCCCGAGGGCATCCCGGTGAAGCCGCTGTACACGGAGAAGGACACCGAGGGCCTGGACTTCCTCCAGACGTACCCGGGTGTGGCACCGTACCTGCGCGGTCCGTACCCCACCATGTACGTCAACCAGCCGTGGACGATCCGCCAGTACGCGGGCTTCTCCACCGCCGAGGAGTCCAACGCCTTCTACCGGCGCAACCTCGCCGCAGGTCAGAAGGGCCTCTCCGTCGCCTTCGACCTGCCGACGCACCGGGGGTACGACAGCGACCACCCGCGCGTCACCGGCGACGTCGGCATGGCGGGCGTGGCGATCGACTCGATCTACGACATGCGGCAGCTCTTCGACGGCATCCCGCTGGACAAGATGTCGGTGTCGATGACGATGAACGGCGCGGTGCTGCCCGTGCTGGCGCTGTACATCGTGGCGGCCGAGGAGCAGGGGGTGCCGCCCGAGAAGCTGGCGGGGACCATCCAGAACGACATCCTCAAGGAGTTCATGGTCCGCAACACCTACATCTATCCGCCGAAGCCCTCGATGCGGATCATCTCCGACATCTTCGCGTTCACCTCGCAGAAGATGCCGCGCTACAACTCCATCTCGATCTCCGGCTATCACATCCAGGAGGCGGGTGCGACGGCCGACCTGGAGCTGGCGTACACCCTCGCGGACGGGGTCGAGTATCTGCGCGCGGGGCTCGAAGTCGGCCTGGACGTCGACGCGTTCGCGCCGCGCCTGTCCTTCTTCTGGGCGATCGGCATGAACTTCTTCATGGAGATCGCCAAGATGCGGGCGGCGCGTCTGCTGTGGGCGAAGCTGGTCAAGCAGTTCGACCCGAAGAACGCCAAGTCCCTTTCGCTGCGCACCCATTCGCAGACCTCGGGCTGGTCGCTGACCGCGCAGGACGTCTTCAACAACGTGCCGCGCACCTGCATCGAGGCGATGGCCGCCACCCAGGGCCACACCCAGTCGCTGCACACCAACGCCCTCGACGAGGCCCTGGCCCTGCCGACGGACTTCTCGGCGCGCATCGCCCGCAACACACAGCTCCTGCTCCAGCAGGAGTCGGGCACCGGGCGGGTCATCGACCCGTGGGGCGGCTCCGCCTACGTCGAGAAGCTGACGTACGACCTGGCGCGGCGTGCCTGGCAGCACATCGAGGAGGTTGAGGCGGCCGGCGGTATGGCGAAGGCGATCGACGCGGGCATCCCCAAGCTCCGTATCGAGGAGGCCGCCGCGCGCACCCAGGCGCGGATCGACTCGGGCCGCCAGCCGGTGATCGGCGTGAACAAGTACCGGGTGGAGACCGACGAGGAGATCGACGTCCTCAAGGTCGACAACTCGTCGGTGCGCGCCCAGCAGATCGCCAAGCTGAAGCGGCTGCGCGAGGAGCGCGACGAGGCGGCCTGCCAGGACGCCCTGCGCGCCCTGACTGCCTCCGCCGAGCGCGGCTCCTCCAGCAGCCTGGACGACAACCTCCTCGCGCTCGCGGTGAACGCGGCGCGCGCGAAGGCGACCGTCGGCGAGATCTCGGACGCGCTGGAGAAGGTGTACGGCCGCCACGCGGGCCAGATCCGTACGATCGCCGGTGTGTACCGCAACGAGGCAGGAGAGTCCCCTTCCGTGGAGCGCACCCGGGCCCTGGTCGACGCCTTCGCCGAGGCGGAGGGCCGCCGTCCGCGCATCCTGGTCGCCAAGATGGGCCAGGACGGCCACGACCGCGGCCAGAAGGTGATCGCCACCGCCTTCGCCGACCTGGGCTTCGACGTGGACGTCGGCCCGCTGTTCCAGACCCCGGCGGAGGTGGCGCGCCAGGCCGTCGAGGCGGACGTGCACATCGTCGGCGTGTCGTCCCTCGCGGCCGGGCACCTGACCCTCGTACCGGCGCTCCGCGAGGAGCTGGCGGCGGAGGGCCGCCAGGACGTGATGATCGTCGTCGGCGGTGTCATTCCGCCGCAGGACGTGCCCGCGCTGCACGAGGCGGGCGCGACGGCGGTCTTCCCGCCGGGCACGGTCATCCCGGACGCCGCGTTCGACCTGGTGCAGCGGCTGGCCGAGGCACTGGGGCACGAGCTGGCGGTGCCGGGCGGAGAGTGAGACGGCCGGACCGCACCGGACGACACGCCGGGCGTACGGTACGGCGCGCACGCCGTACCGCCGCCGCCCGTGCGGCCCGCCCGGGACGGACCCGTACGGTCGCCGCAGTCGTACGGCCCGGCACACTGGCCGTACGGTGACCACCACCGTGCGGCGCGCGCCCCGTGTCCCGGGGCCGCCGCCGCACGGAGACCGACCCGCATGCCCCTGAAGCCGGACGGAGACTGAGAACCGTATGCCCCCGAAGATCGACATCGAGGCGTACGCCAAGGGCGTGCTCGACGGGAAGCGGGCCTTCGTGGCCCGTGCGATCACCCTCGTCGAGTCGTCCCGCCCCGACCACCGGGAGCTCGCCCAGCGACTGCTGACCGAACTGCTGCCGCACTCGGGGTCGGCGCGCCGCATCGGGATCAGCGGGGTGCCCGGTGTCGGCAAGTCGACGTTCATCGACGCGTTCGGCACGATGCTGACGGGGCTCGGGCACCGGGTCGCGGTGCTCGCCGTGGATCCCTCCTCCAGCCGTACGGGCGGCTCCATCCTGGGTGACAAGACCCGGATGGAGCGCCTCGCCGTCGATCCGGCCGCGTACGTCCGGCCCTCCCCTTCGGCGGGCACGCTGGGCGGTGTGGCGCGGGCGACGCGCGAGGCGATGGTGGTGGTCGAGGCGGCCGGGTACGACGTCGTCCTCGTGGAGACGGTGGGTGTCGGGCAGTCGGAGACGGCCGTGGCGCACATGGTCGACACCTTCCTGCTGCTGACGCTGGCGCGCACGGGCGACCAGCTCCAGGGCATCAAGAAGGGCGTCCTGGAGCTTGCGGACGTCGTCGCGGTGAACAAGGCCGACGGCCCGCACGAGCGCGACGCGCGTTCCGCGGCACGGGAGTTGGCGGGCGCCCTGCGCCTCATGCACCCCGCCGACGCCGCCTGGACTCCCCCGGTGCTCAGTTGCAGCGCCCGCGAGTCGGCCGGGCTCGACACGGTGTGGGACCGGCTGGAGCAGCACCGCACGCTTCTCGACTCGACGGGCCGGCTGGCCGCCAAGCGCGCCGACCAGCAGGTCGACTGGGCGTGGTCGATGGTCCGCGATGAACTCCTCGGCCGGCTGCGCGCCCATCCGGGTGTGCGCGGTGTGACACCTGAGGTCGAACAGGCTTTGCGGGACGGCGAGTTGACGGCGACACTGGCGGCGGAAAGGATCCTCGCGGCGTTCGGCGAACAGCCCGGCCAGTGACCGGGCGTGCCCCCCAGGGGCACCGACCCCGGCGCCCCGAGGCGGCCGAGCGACACCGGGGAACCTGAGGAGACACGCGCATGACCGCCGCTTCGAAATCCACCGCTTCGAAATCCACCGTTTCGAGAACCGCCACTTCGAAGTCCGCCGCTTCGAGAATCGACACCACCCGCCCGCACACGGCCCGCATCTGGAACTACTGGCTGGACGGCAAGGACAACTACCCCGTGGACCAGGCGGCGGGCGACCAGATCCGCGCGCTGCACCCCGGCATCGGGGACTACGCGCGCGCCGACCGCGCGTTCCTCGGACGGTCGGTGCGGTACCTCACCGCCGAGGCGGGCATACGCCAGTTCCTCGACATCGGCACGGGGCTGCCGAGCGCGGACAACACCCACGAAGTGGCGCAGCGGATCGCCCCCGAGTCCCGGGTCGTGTACGTCGACAACGACCCCATCGTCCTGACGCACGCCCAGGCCCTGCTGACCAGCACGCCCGAGGGCCGCACCGCCTACGTGGACGCCGACCTGCGCGACATCGACACGGTGCTGGGGCACGCCGCGAAGACCCTCGACCTGTCGCAGCCGGTCGCCCTGATGCTGCTCGGCGTCGTGATCTTCATTGAGGACGAGGCGGAGTCGCTCGCCCTCGTACGACGCCTGATGGACGCCCTGCCCTCCGGCAGCCACCTGGTCCTCTCGCACACGATCACCAGCCCGTCGATGCCGGACGTCGACGCGGCGGTGGCGTTCTGGAACGAGAACGGCACGCCGAAGCTCACCCAGCGCACCCCGGACCGCGTCGAGCGCTACTTCGACGGGCTGGACCTGCTCGCCCCCGGAGTGGTCTCGTGCAACCACTGGCGGCCCGACGAGACCCAACTGGCCCCGGAAGTAGCCATGTTCGGAGGCGTCGGCCGCAAACCGTAGCAGCTACTGCACCCACGTCCGTTGCCTCAGCGCCGTGTCCGCCGCGTCGAGGATGTTGGCGCAGGTACGGGCGATGACCGGCCGGGCAAGGCCCGGGGCCCGCTCTGTCAGCGTCGCCCGCCGCACTGCCAGCGGTGCACCTCGATCTCCGCGTATGCGCCTGCGGTCAGGACGGCGCGCGCAGCGTCTGCGTCCGGGGCCCTGACCAGCGCCGCCGTGCCCAGCCACGTCTCGCCGTCGTCGGACAGCAGCGGCCCGTACGCGATGAGGCTGTTCCGGTCGACCGAGGGCTCCAGGTCCGCGGCCTCCCCTTCGCCGCGGGCCTCGGCGAGCCCGAGCACGACGTACCGGTCGCCGTCGTCGTTCAGGCCGCCCGGGTACTCCCACATGGTGCGCCCCAGAACATTGCACCACCGTCGCACCATCACGTCCCGGAAGGCGCCCGCCTGGTAGCAGGGCTCCTCGAAGGCGAAGGTGCGGGCGGCCTCCGGTCCCGGGAGGTCCACGATGTGCACACTGCCGACAAGGGTTTCGTCGGCGTCGTCGGTGAACACCGGCCCACGGGCGAGGAGTTCCTTCTCGTACGTGTCCATGTACGACCAGTGCCGCTCGCCCAGCGCCTCGCGCAGCGGCAGCGAATCCGTACGGTCCCGGTGGTAGCAGAAGAATTCCATGCCTCATGATCGCCCGCGGGCGGCACCCCGGCTAGGCCGTTTCCAGGTGCAGCCGGAGCACCAGTCCCTGCTCCGTCGCCCGTACCTCCACCAGGTCGCACAGCTGGTGGATGATCCACATGCCGCGGCCGCCGTTCGGGGCGAACGGGTCGGGGCGGCGGCGGCCTGTGAGCGGGTCGGCGAGGCGGCCCTGGTCGCTGATCTCCGCGATCACCGAGCGGTCCTCGCACCACATGCGCAGCACGCCCCGGCCGCCGCCGTGGCGCACCGAGTTGCTGAGCGCCTCACCGACGGCCAGCAGCCAGTCGGCGCGGCGGGAGTACGTCAGGCCCGCGGCCTGCGCCCAGGCGGACGCCGCGTCGCGGGTCCGGCCCAGCGTGTCCACGTCGAAGGCGAGGGAGACGGCGTCCCGGGGCTCCGGGAGGGGGTGGTCGAGGTCGCGGCAGACCTTGTGCGGGTCGGTGTAGCGGGTGCTGGGGCGGTACGGTCCGGGGCCGCCGACGAAGGGGTGCGTGCGGTGCGCCCGGTCCAGGACGTCGGCGGGCAGCGCGGTGTCGTACGGGCACAGGATGTCTGCCTCGCGGCCCGCGAAGGCCACGTTGATCAGCGCTTCGTGGCGGGTGGCCTCCAGGGCTTCGGCCGGGGTGCGGCCGACCCAGATGGGCTCGCCGACGATCGACACCCGTGCCCCGTCGGCACGGTCCGCGAACTGCTGGATCAGGGAGAGGATGCGCCCGGGATTGCGTCCCGCGCGGGTCATGTCCTCCCAGGTGACGTCGGCGCGCGCGGGGCCGAGGAAGCCCTGCAGCAGTGCGAGGCGGGGGCCGGGGACGGCCACCAGGACGGGCCGGCCGTCGGCCACGGCGTCGCGGACGAAGCCGCCGACGCCCTCGCGGTAGGAGTCCGGGCCGGTGTAGAAGAAGGCCGGGTGGAAGAACGGGAACCGGTGGCCGGGCACGGCGGTCACCCGGGAGCGCGTGGTCATCGTGCGACGACCTCCAGCCTGGAGCCCAGTTCCGGGAAGAGGTCCAGCAGCCGCCGCACGTCCGGTGGCGGCCGCAGGAGCCGCAGGGGGGTGCTTCCCGGGCAGCGGGCGGCCGCCCGGGCGAGGGTGGCCAGCGACTCGGCGTCGAGGTGGCGCAGGGCGGAGAGGTCCAGGGCGAGGCCGGGGTACGGGGTGCGGGTCAGGGCGGCGGCAGCGGCGGCGAGGACGCGCCGGGTGTCGTACCCCGCCGAGCCGTCGAGCCGGAATCCGGGGGCCTCGTCCAACGGGGCCACTTTCAGGGCGGGTTCGGCGACGGAATCCCCGCGGTGCGAAAGATGCGCACCCGCCAGCAGACCCAACCGCTCCCGGGACATCAGCCGCCGGTCGTAGAAGCACCACCCCGTCAACGGGAGTTGCTCGAACACCTCGTGGTGGATGCGCAGTTCGTACTCCAGCATGCGGTCGGCCTCCCCCGCGTCGCGCTCCGCGAAGGACATCTCGCCGATGACACGCAGCCCCCGGTAGCCGTCCGCGAAGGCCGTATCGACGGTCGCGTGCCACTGGCCGATCAGCGCGTCCGGGTCGAAGGCGGCGTCCGCGCGATACCCCGAGGACACGCTCTCCACCACCAACTGGGCACTGCGAACCGCCCCTTGGGCGTCGATGCCCGCGTCGGTGAGCGTGCGCAGCACCTGGGCGGGTTCGGTGGCGTACGCGAAGTAGCGCATCGCCTCGTGCCGGGTCAGGCCGTCCCGGACGAATCCGCACACGTGCTCGGCCCACCGCCGGTCGTCGGAGTAGACGATGCTGGAGTGCCGCCCACCCGCCCGCGCGGTGGGTCCGGCCGCATTGGGCGCTGTGGCCACGCTGCACGTCCCCTGCTGGCTTCCCTGCCTGTCCCGCTCATCAAAACACACAGCCCGCACCGCCGTGCGGCCTTCAGCGTCCGGCCGCCCCTCCGGGCCAGGCGATGTCGTCGATGGCCAGCCACGGCGCGGCCGCCAGCGCCGTGGGCGTCAGTCCGACGAACTCCCGTACGTCACGGTGCAGATGGGGCTGGTCCGCGTACCCGCAGCCGAGGGCGACGTCGGCCGGCGGGCGGCCTGCCGCGAGGAGGTGTGCCGCGCGGTCGAAGCGGACCAGGCGGGCGGCACGCTTGGGGGTGATGCCGAGCTGGGAGCCGAAGCGGGCCGAGAGCCGCTTGCGGCTCCAGCCCGTCTCGTACGCCAACGCCTCGACCCGCACGCACCCTTGCCCGGCGAGTGTCCGCCGCCAGGTGTGCTCGACCTCGGGATCGACCGGCGGCCGCCGCTCCCGGCGCTCTTCGGCCCGGCGGCCGAGCAGTCCGACGGCGGCGGCGAAGCGCGCGTCCCAGGACACGGCTGCGCGCAGCCGCTCCTCGGCCTGCTCGGCGGCGCTGCGGCCCCAGACGTCCGCGAGTGAGGCCACCTCTCCGACGAGCTCGGCCGCCGGGCCGAGCACGGCCGCCGCGGCGACGGGCCCGAGCCGGATCTGGAGGCAGGCACCGACCGGGCCGCCCGCCCTGAATTCGCCGGGCAGGAGGCCGACGGCGGCACTCCCTCGCACGTACCGGCCCTCGGTGCCGCAGACGAGCCCGTCACCGCCGCCCAGGTCGAACAGCAGGGTGACGGAGGGGTGCGCCACCATGGCGATCTCCACGGCCGCGGGGGCGTCGGCGACGCGCTGCCCGAACCCGGCCATGGCGACACCGGGCAGTCCGGCCGTCGCCCGCGGGACCGTGATGTCCACAGCCGCCCAGTCGAGGGGCGTCGCCTGCTCCAACATGCTGTCAGGCTAAGCCTGTTGACGCCGCTCGGACGGGGCGCCTGCGCCCCGTTCCACGAACTCCAGCAGCAGCCGGGCGGTCTCCTCCGGTGCTTCCCACAGGGGTACGTGTCCGACGCCCGCCAGCATCTCGACCCGCGCGACGGTTGCGTACAGCCGTGCCGACGCCGGGTCCCAGCGCGGATCGGCGCCGCCGAAGACGACCCGCACGGGCACGTCGAGGGCGGCGAGGCGGTCGGGGACGGCACGTTCGGCGAGGTAGGCGTCGTATCCGTGCAGCACCCGGCGGAATCCGCGGTACGTGGTGTGCTTCAGGTCGGCGACCACCGCGTCCGGCACGGGCACCGGCCGGGCCATCGTCGCCGCCAGCCCCTTGCGGACCATCGGCTCGGACCGCACCGCCCACACCAGCGGCCCGAACGGCGGCGCGGTCAGGGCCCGTACGATCGCGGGCTGCGGAAGGAGCGCCTCGGCACGCGGCCCGGTACTGATCAGCACCAGTGCGGCCGCGAGGTCGGGACGGCGTTCGGCGAGCGCGGTGGCGACGTAACCGCCGCTGGAGTGGCCGGCCACGGTGACCGACCGCAGCCCGAGGCCGTCGAGGACCTCCGCGACCCGGTCGGCCTGGGCGGGGACGTCGTAGGTCGGCGGGGGCGGCGACTGGCCGCTGCCGGGGAGGTCGACCCGTACGACATGGTGGTGCGCGGCGAGCGCGGGAAGCATCGGGCCCCAGGAGGCGCCGGACGCGCCCGACCCGTGGAGCAGCAGCAGGGGCGGCCCTTGCGGCGGGCCGTCGTGGACCACGTGGATGCCGTTGGCGGCGTCGTGTTCGCTCATGCATCCGAGAGTGCGCCGCCGCCTCCGGCCCGTCTTGTACGAATGTCGCACCTCCTGCGCCACGGATGGCACCACGCGTGCCGCGATGGCACCACATCCGGCACCCCGACATCGATGGCACACCCTTGGCCGCGACCCGGCATTCCACATGAGCCCAGGTCACAGCCATACGCGCGCCATGCTTCCGGGATTTCCCACGGAACCACTTGCCCATGACGCCAAAGTGGTGCCATGATGACGCCATGGACCTCACCCCGTACGTCGACACCCTCCGCCGCGAACTCGCGGTGGCCGCCGAAGCCGGTGGCACCGAGGCCCGCGCGCTGGCCGAGAAGCTCACCGCGCCCCTGGACGCGGCGGCCCGGCTGACGATGCTCCACGTGCTCTCGGCCGCGACGAACGAGATCACCCGCGAGCTGGCCCCCGGCTCGGTCGACGTACGGATGCGGGGCTTGGACCCCGACTTCGTGGTGGCGCTGCCGCCCGCCGACAGCCGTGCCCCGATGAGCCCGACCGCACCGCACGGCAGCCCCGTGACCGACGGCGACGACGGCGCGGTCGCCCGCGTCAACCTGCGTCTCCCGGCACACCTCAAGTCCCGTACGGAGGAGGCCGCGGCCCGCGAGGGCCTGTCGCTCAACGCGTGGCTCGTGCGCGCCGCCGCGACCGTCCTCGACGCCGAGCCCCGGCCCCGTACGGCGGAGAAGATCCCCACCATGGGCAACAGCTTCACGGGCTGGGCGCAGTAGCCCGGCACCCGCACCACCCCACCTCACGTCCCCTCGCGGGACGGCCCCGAGACCCGAAGGACACCACAGCCATGCCTGCTCGCGACACTTCCACCTTCGACACTCCCGGACCGATCTCGGCCACGACCCGCGTGGAGGCCGGTTCCCTCCAGTTCACCGCGACCGACCGCACCGACACCGTCGTGACGGTGGAGCCCCGCAACACCAAGAAGGAGCTGGACGTACGGGCCGCCGAGCAGACGGAGGTCTCCTTCGCGAACGGCGTGCTGAACGTCCGTACGCCCAAGCCCAATCTGCTGGGCCTCAGCATCGGCCGCGTCGGCACCGTCGACGTGACGGTCGAACTGCCGGCGGGCTCACGCGTCGACATGGCCGGGGCCTGGACCCAGATGCTCGCCGAGGGGCGACTCGGCGAGGTGCGGGTCAAGACCTCCTCCGGCGACGTCCGCCTCGACGAGACCGGACCGCTGAACCTGACCGCCTCGCACGGTTCCATCACCGTGGACCGGGTCGCGGGCCGGGCCGAGGTCACCACCAGCTCCGGCAGCGTGCGCCTCGGTCACGTGGACGGCCCGGCCGTCGTCAAGAACTCGCACGGCACCACCACCGTCGGCACCGTGACCGGCGAACTGCACGTGCGCAACGCCGTCGGCGACATCGACGTCACCCGGGCCGAGGACTCGGTGACCGCGGCCACCGCCCACGGCACGCTCCGGATCGCCGAAGTGGTGCGCGGCACCGTGCAGTTGGAGACCAGTCACGGGGCCATCGAGGTCGGCGTGCGCGACGGCACGGCCACCTGGCTCGACGTCGACGCGGGCGCCGGCCAGGTGCGCAACGCGCTCGCCTCCGCCGAGCCGCCGGAGCAGACCGAGGAGACCGTCAAGGTCCGTGCGCGCACCAAGTACGGCAACATCACCGTCCGCCGCGCCAAGGCCTGATCCCCGGGCCGGCCCCGGCCGGGGCCGGCCCCACCCCTCCCAGCCCACCCCTCCCAGCCCCCGCCTCCCAGAACGGGAAGACCCATGCCTTCTGCTGTCATGCCCACACCAGACCGAGATGCCGCTGCCTCCGCCGCCGTCTCCGCCACAGGCCTGCGCAAGTCGTACGGCGACAAGACCGTCCTCGACGGCATCGACCTGCACATCCCCGCCGGAACCGTCTTCGCCCTGCTCGGGCCGAACGGGGCGGGCAAGACCACCGCCGTGAAGATCCTCTCCACCCTCATCGGCGCGGACGGCGGGCAGGCCAGTGTCGCGGGCCACGACCTCGCCGCGAGCCCGCAGTCCGTCCGGGCCGCGATCGGCGTCACGGGACAGTTCTCCGCCGTCGACGGGCTGATCACCGGCGAGGAGAACATGCTCCTCATGGCGGACCTGCACCGCCTGCCCCGCCGCGAGGGCCGCCGGGTCACCGCCGAACTCCTGGCCCGCTTCGACCTGACCGACGCGGCGAAGAAGCCCGCCTCCACCTACTCCGGCGGCATGAAGCGCCGGCTCGACATCGCCATGACCCTGGTCGGCAACCCGCGGATCATCTTCCTGGACGAGCCCACCACCGGCCTCGACCCGCGCTCCCGGCACAACATGTGGGGCATCATCCGCGACCTGGTCACCGGCGGCGTCACCGTCTTCCTCACCACGCAGTACCTGGAGGAGGCCGACGAGCTGGCCGACCGCATCGCCGTCCTCAACAACGGCAGGATCGCCGCCGAGGGCACCGCCGCCGAACTGAAGCGCATGATCCCCGGCGGGCACGTCCGGCTCCGCTTCACCGACCCGGCCGCCTACCGGTCGGCGGCCACCGTACTGAACGAGGCCACCCGCGACGACGAGGCCCTCGCGCTCCAGATCCCCAGCGACGGCAGCCAGCGCGAACTGCGCTCCGTCCTGGACTGGCTGGACTCCGCCGGCATCGCGGCCGACGAACTGACCGTGCACACCCCCGACCTCGACGACGTCTTCTTCGCCCTGACCGGCAGCACCGACCGCACGACCGCCACCACCGTCCCCCACCAGCCCAAGGAGGCTGTGCGATGAGCTCCCTGTCCCTCGCCGCGCGCGACTCGTCCACGATGCTGCGCCGCAACCTCCTGCACGCGCGCCGCTATCCGTCGCTCACCCTGAACCTGCTGCTCACGCCGGTCATGCTGCTGCTGCTCTTCGTGTACATCTTCGGAGACGCGCTCAGCGCGGGCATCACCGGCGCCGGAGCCGACCGCGCCGACTACATCGCGTACATCGTCCCGGGCATCCTGCTGATGACCATCGGCGGTACCACGATCGGCAGCGCGGTGTCCGTCTCGACCGACATGAGCGAGGGGATCATCGCCCGGTTCCGGACGATGGCGATCCACCGGGGGTCGATCCTGATCGGGCACGTCGTCGGCAGTGTCCTCCAGTGCGTGCTGAGCGTGGTCGTCGTGGGCGCCGTCGGCGTGGCCATCGGTTTCCGCTCCAAGGACGCCACGGTCGTGGAGTGGCTGCTGGCCTTCGCCCTGCTCGTCGCCTTCTCCCTGGCGCTCACCTGGATCGCGGTCGGGATGGGCCTGATCAGCCCGAACGCGGAGGCGGCCAGCAACAACGCGATGCCGCTGATCTTCCTGCCGTTGATCTCCAGCACCTTCGTGCCGGTCGACGCGATGCCGGGCTGGTTCCAGCCGATCGCGGAGTACCAGCCCTTCACTCCGGCGATCGAGACCCTTCGGGGGCTGCTGCGCGGCACCGAGATCGGGTACAACGGGTGGCTGGCCGCGGGCTGGTGCCTGGGCCTCGCCGTCCTGGGCTACTTCTGGTCCAAGTCGGTCTTCAACCGCGACCCCAAGTAGCAGCCCCTGGTGGGACGGTGCGCTGCGCCACCGTGTCGGAGCGCACCGTCCCACCGGTCCCACCGCTCGACTGCGCCATGTCGTTCCACAAGCCGAGAACCCGAACCGAGGACTGGTCATGAACGCATCACCGCACACCCTCTCCCCGCTCCCGACGGAGCGCCGCCCCGGTTGCCCCTTCGACCCGCCGCAGGAGCTGATCGAGGCCCGCGAACAGGCCCCGCTCAGCCGCATCACCCACCCCGGCGGGGTGCCCGGCTGGATGATCACCGGGTACGACCTGGTGAAGTCGGTGCTGGCCGACCCCCGGTTCAGCTCGCGCAAGGAACTGCTGAACATCGTCGCCGACTTCGAGATCCCGCCGGCGCCGCCCGGCGAGTTCCTGCTGATGGACGACCCGCAGCACTCGCGCTACCGCAAGCCGCTGATAGCCAAGTTCACCGCCCGGCGGCTGCGGCTGCTGACCGAGCGGATCGAGCAGATCACCACCGAGTGCCTGGACGCGATGGAGAAGGCGGGCCCGTCGGCGGACCTGGTGACGGCGTTCGCCAAGCCCATCCCGACCATCGTGATCTGCGAGCTGCTGGGCGTTCCGTACGATCAGCGCGCGTCCTTCGAGGAGCAGATCGCCCTGTTCATGAACGGCGAGCCCAGCGACGAGGAACTGCTCGCCGCGTACACGGCGATCCAGCAGTACCTGGCGGAGCTGGTGGTTGCCAAGCGCGCCCACCCCACCGACGACGTGCTCAGCGAACTCACCGGGAGCGACCTGACCGACGAGGAGTTGCAGGGCATCGGCCTGATCCTGCTGGCCGCCGGACTCGACACCACCGCGAACGTGCTGGCGCTGGGCACCTTCGCCCTGCTCCAGCACCCCGAGCAACTGGCCGCGCTGCGTGCGGACCCCTCGCTCACCGACAAGGCCGTCGAGGAGCTGATGCGCTATCTGAGCGTCGCGAAGACGTTCATGCGTACGGCGACGGAGGACGTCGAACTGGGCGGCCAGCTGATCGAGGCGGGCACGACGGTCCTGCTGTCGTACAACACCGCCAACCGCGACCCGGAGCGCTTCGCCGACCCCCACACGCTGGACATCCGGCGTCAGGCCGGCGGCCACCTGGGCTTCGGGCACGGCGCGCACCTGTGCCTGGGGGCGCAGCTCGCCCGCATCGAGATGCGGATCGCCTTCCCGGCCCTGCTGGAGCGCTTCCCGACGCTGCGCCTGGCCGTACCCGCCGAGGAAGTCGCGCTGCGCCCGGAGGCTGCGGACATCTACGGGGTGAAGAGCCTGCCGGTCACCTGGGACGTGTAACGGATGATCGCGGAAGCCGACGAGCCCCGGGTGCGGGTCCGTCGGCTTCCGGGCGCGTCTTCTACCTCATCAGCCCTTGTTCACCTTGTTCGTATTGTCGGCANGTCGGTGTTCTCGGTGACGAGCTTGTCGACGGCGGCGAGGTCGAGGTGGTTCTTCTCGGCGACGCGGTGGGTCTGGAGTTTCGCGTACGTCGGGGAGATGTGCGGGTCGAGGCCGGAGCCGGAGGAGGTGACGGCGTCGGCGGGGATGTCGGAGGGCTTCACCGGGTGGGTGGGGGTGGAGTTGTCCTTGATGACGGCCTGCTGGGCGGAGAGGACCTTGTAGCAGAGGGTGGCCTGCTCGTCTTCGGTCTTGTACGCGGA
>BMUX01000019.1 GCA_014650415.1 Streptomyces spiroverticillatus | reverse complement strand
CGGGCCCCGCCGTTCACTTCGAACGGCGGGGCCCGGCGTCGTCGTACCCCGACCGGAACCGACGTTCCCCGCCCCCGGTTCCGCCGTCGTCGTCCCGGCATCGGGCCCGTTGTGTCACCCAGGTGTGACATGTGTACGAAACCATGGCGTGAAGCTGCGTAGTCTGCTGTGCGTCGGTGGAAAGAACGAGATGGGGAAGGGAGAAGAGCCGTGTCGATGCCCGAGGATCACCAGCGGGACAAGAAGGACGACAAGGAAATCCTCCGGGTCGGCACCGCCGTCCGGAGGCGGCGCCGCGCCCTGGAGCTCACCCTTGCCGTGGTGGCCGAGCGCAGCGGCCTCTCCGTGCCCTTCCTCAGCCAGATAGAGAACGAGCGGGCCCGCCCCAGCATGCGCTCCCTCCAGCGGGTCGCCGAGGCGCTTGAGACCACCGTCGACCAGCTGCTCGCCGCCGCCGACTCGGCGCTCTCGGTCGGCCTGGTGCGCGCCGACGACGACCCCGGGCTCGAACTCGGTGCGGGGGTACGCCCGTTGGTGCGCGGACACCACCAGCTGCACGCGCTGGAGTTCACCGGCATGCAGGACGCGGGCCGCGAGTACCAGCACCGCAACGACGAGCTGATGTACGTAGCGGAGGGCGCCGTCGAGGTCGAGGCGGAGGGCCGCGCCTACCGGCTCTCGCGCGGCGACGCACTGCACCTCTCCGGGGGTGTGCGCCACCGGTGGCGGGCCACCGAGCCGGACACCAAGATCCTGGTGGTGGCGGTCGCCGAGCACATCGACGCGGCCGACGAATCGCGGAGGTGAGGGTGCGGCCCCGGGTGGTCTCCCTCGTCCCCTCCCTGACCGAGGCGATCGCCGTCACCGCGCCCGGCGTGCTCGTCGGCGCCACCGACTGGTGCACCCACCCGGCCGACCTCGGGCCCGGCGTCGTCCGGGTCCGGGGCACCAAGAATCCCGACGTGCCCGCGATCCTCGCCCTGCGCCCCGACCTCGTCGTCGCCAACGAGGAGGAGAACCGGGAGCCCGACCTCGCCGCCCTCCGCGCGGCGGGCCTGGACGTCCTGGTCACCGAAGTGCGCACGCTGGAGCAGGCGTTCACCGAGCTGGAACGGGTACTGCGGGCCTGCGGCGCGAACCCTGGGCCGCACTGGCTGGAGACGGCGCGCACCGCCTGGGCGGACCTGCCCGAGGCGGCGGTGCGCCGGGCCGTCGTGCCGGTCTGGCGCAAGCCCTGGATGGTCCTCGGCCGCGACACCTTCGCCGGTGACCTGCTGCGGCGGCTCGGCGTGGTGAACGCGTACGCCGGTCACCCGGACCGCTACCCGCGCGTCCCCCTCGACGAACTCCTCTCCTGCGGGGCCGAGTTGGCTGTCCTCCCCGACGAGCCCTACCGCTTCACCGCCGACGACGGCCCCGAGGCCTTCCCCGGCCTCCCCTGTGCGCTCGTCGACGGGCGGATGCTCACCTGGTACGGCCCCTCGCTCGCCGAAGCCCCTACGCTGCTGGGCGCGGCGCTGCGAGCAGCACACCGCTGAGCAGGCCCCGTACCGTACGGAAAGCGGTCACGGCCCACGCCAGGGCCAGCAGTGCGAACAGGGCCGCCGCCAGCCAGCCCAGCGCGTCCAGACCGGTGTGCCTGGCCAGGCCCGCCGCGCCCGTCACGCACGTACCGACGGGGAAGGTGAAGCCCCACCAGGTCATCGCGAACGGCATCCCGGCGCGGGCGGCCCGCACCACCAGCGACACCGCCAGGGCCAGCCACAGCAGGGCGAAGCCCAGCACCGGCACCCCGTAGACGACCGCGAACGCCTGGAAGCCGTGCGCGTACGCGGGCCCGATCGCGCCCGGTGCGACGTCCGCGAGCTGGTTGACGGCGGTGGTCGACTGGCCGAGGGGGCCGAGCACCAGGAAGAGGGTGGGGGTGAGCGCGAGCGGCAGCGGGCCGTGGGTCAGCAGCCGGGCGAAGACCAGCGGCAGCAGGAGGAGCGTCGCGAGCAGGCTCAGCCCGAACATCGCGTAGCAGCCCAGCAGCATCGCCGTCCTGGCCTGCCCCTCGGGCAGGTGCGGGATCAGCTGCGGGCCCAGCGCCGCCGCGACCATCGGGGCGACCACCGGCAGCAGCCACACGGGGGTGGCGCTGCCGACCCCGTCGATCCGGTGCCGTACGACCATGAGGTACGGGACGACCAGTGCGGCCAGCAGCGACAGGGCCGTGCCCGCCGTCCAGAGCACCCAGGCGACGGCGAGGGCGGCCGGCTCCCCGACGACGTCCTTCCCGGCGGCCATGGTCGCGCCGCCCACCGCCAGCACGCCCATCGCGAAGCAGCCGTAGAAGGGGGCGACGGAGGCGTCCAGGAGGTGGGCGCGGGCCTGGTCGCGGTGGTGGCGCCAGTGCAGGGCGCGGGCGGCCAGGAGGACGAGGAGGGCCAGCGCGGACAGCGCCCAGGCGGCGTCGAGGAGGGGGCGGGGCGGGGTGAAGGGGGCCGGGAGGGAGTTTCCGGCGGTCGCCAGGATCGCGGTGCCCATGACGGCGGCGTACCAGTTGGGGCCGAGGTGGCGGGTGAGGGGGGCCGGGGGACGTGCGGTGGTGACCATGCCTTTTATGCTCCGCCGGATGGATTGCCCCTGGTAGAGGACGGTTTGCGATGGGGGCATAAGCTGGCTTTATGAGTCAGGAGCCGTCGATACCGCTGTCCCACCGGGTGCCCGATCTGGGGGCGCTGGAGCTGCTGCTCGCCGTGGCCCGGCTGGGGAGTCTGGGGCGGGCCGCCAAGGAGCTGGGCATCACCCAGCCCGCCGCGAGCGGCCGCATCCGGTCGATGGAGCGGCAGCTCGGGGTGACCCTGGTGGAGCGCTCCCCGCGCGGGTCGCGGCTGACGGCGGCCGGGGCGCTGGTCACCGACTGGGCGGGGCGGATCGTGGAGGCGGCCGAGGCCTTCGACGCGGGCGCGCGGGCGCTGCGCGGGCGGCGGGACTCGCGGCTGCGGGTGGCGGCCAGCATGACGATCGCGGAGTACCTGCTGCCGGGCTGGCTGGTGGCCCTCCAGGCGGAGCGGCCCGGGACCGCCGTCTCCCTGCTCGCCGGGAACTCGGCGGCCGTGGCCCGGCAGTTGCTGGAGGGGGCGGCGGACCTCGGGTTCGTGGAGGGGCTCGCGGTGCCGGAGGGGCTGGACGGGGTGGTGGTCGCCCGGGACCGGCTGATCGTGGTGGTGGCCCCCGGACATCCGTGGGCGCGGGCGGGCCGGGTGGTGACGGCCCGCGAACTGGCGGCGACCCCGCTGATCCTCCGGGAGGAGGGGTCGGGCACCCGGCAGGTCCTGGACGCGGCACTGGCCGAGCACGGCGGCCTGTCCGCCCCCCTCCTCGAACTCTCCTCCACCACGGCCGTCAAGGCGGCGGCCGTGAGCGGGGCGGGCGCGAGCGTGCTGAGCGAACTGGCCGTGGGCGAGGAGGTCGGGGCGCGGCGGCTGGTCCGGGTGGAGGTGGCGGGCGTCGCGCTCGCCCGCGACCTGCGCGCGGTCTGGCCCACGGGACCGGCCCCGGCGGGCCCCGGCCGCGACCTGCTGGCGCTGACCCGGCGGGGGTAGCTGCCTAGACCGTACGGGCCACGCCCAGGGCGTCGAGGCGGTCGCCGTGGGAGGCCAGGCGGCGGGTGAAGTCCGGGAAGGAGCGTTGGCCGGGGGCGGCCCAGGCGACCTCGGCCAGGGCGCACAGGCGGGGGAAGGCCAGGTACTCCGCGTGGGAGGGGGTCGACCAGTATTCGCTCCAGAGCTGGGCCTGTGTGCCCAGGACCCGTGAGGCGGTCTCGGGGGGCCAGTCGGAGGGCGCCGGTTCGAAGGCGTAGACGTCTTCGAGGGTGACGATCACGCCGGGCTGGGCGGGGGGTTCGGTGGGGGCGGGGGACTGGGCGTAGTCCAGGTAGGTCGAGCGGTGGGGGGCCATGATCACGTCGTGGCCCGCGTCCGCCGCCGTGCGGCCGTGGTCGGCGTCCAGCCAGCTCATCGAGGTGAAGCGGGGGCCGAGGTCGGAGCCCGTCGAGGTCCAGCCGATCGCCGTGCGGCCGTGCGAGGCGAGGAAGGCGGCGATCTCGTTCATGAACCAGCCGTGGAGGGCCTGCGGTCCCGGCAGGCCGAGTGCGGCGGCGCGCTCGCGGGCGTAGGGGGTCGCCTCCCACTCGGCCGTCGGGCATTCGTCGCCGCCGACGTGGAGATGGCGGGAGGGGAAGATCGACATGGTTTCGCGCAGGACGTCGCGGCAGAAGGCGAGGGCGTCCTCGTGCACGCCGAAGGTCGTCTCGCAGACGCCCCAGCGGGTCCAGACGTCGAGGTGGCGGGTGGGGTCGTTGCCGAGGGCGGGGTAGGCGGCGAGGGCCGCCCGTGCGTGGCCCGGCATTTCGATCTCCGGGACGACGGTGATGCCGCGTTCCGCCGCGTGGGCCACCAGGCCGGTCAGTTCGTCGCGGGTGTACGAGCCGCTGTGCGGCGTTCCGTCGCCCAGCGTCTCGGACCGTACGGACCCCACTTCCGTCAGTCGCGGCCAGCCGGGTACCGGCAGCCGCCAGCCCTGGTCGTCGGTCAGGTGGAGGTGCAGGACGTTCAGCTTGTGGAAGGCGAGCAGGTCGACGAAGCGGTGCAGGAAGGACACCGGCTGGAAGTGGCGGGCCACGTCCAGCATCGCCCCGCGCCAGGGGAAGCGGGGCACGTCCGTGATCTGGGCGCAGGGGAGTGTCCAGCGGACGCCCGGCACGGGGGCGTTCAACAGGCACTCGGGCGGGAGGAGTTGGCGCAGGGTCTGGATGCCGTTGAGGAGTCCCGCCGGGCGGGCCGCCCGCAGCATCACCGCGTCCGTGCCCACCGTCAGCCCGTACCCCTCCTCGCCGAGCCCGCTCAGCGCCGGGTCCACCGCGAGCACGATCCGGCCGTCCGGTGCGGCGGGGAGGGGGAGCCCCGTGGCCGGGCGGAGCAGTGTGCGCAGCAGTGCGGCGGCGGCCTCCGCGCCGGGTCCGACGCGCAGGGCGGTCTCCCCGTCGAGGACGAACTCGCCCTGGATGCGGGCGAATTGGGTGGGGCGCGGGACCAGGTTCAGTCCCGGGGAGGTGCGAGGTGCGGGCATGGCGGGTGGGGGCTCCCTTGGAGAGGTGGTGAGTGGGACACGTACAGCCGTGGCGCCGTACAGCCATGGCGTCGTACAGCCATGGCGCCGTACAGCCGTACAGGCGTACAGGCGTAGCGCCGTACAGCCGTAGCGCTGTCAGCCCTTGACGGCTCCGCCGGTCATCCCCGCGGCGACCCGCCCCTGGAGCACCAGGAAGAGGATCAGGACCGGCAGGGCGAAGAGGGTGGAGGCCGCCATCGTGGCGCCCCAGTCGGTGCCGAAGACGTTGGAGAAGGAGGACAGCCAGACCGGGAGCGAGCGGTCGTCCTGGCTCTTGATGATCAGCATGTTGGCGTACGCGAACTCGTTCCACGCCGTGATCGTCCCGAAGAGCGAGGTGGAGAGCAGGCCGGGTGCGAGGAGCGGGAAGGTGATGCGGCGGAAGGCCCCGGCGCGGGTGCAGCCGTCGACCTGGGCGGCCTCCTCCAGCTCCACCGGGATGCCGACCAGGAAGCTGCGCAGCGTCACGATGGTGAAGGGCAGGTTGATCATGAAGTAGATCAGGGTCAGCATCGGGAGCTTGTCGAGCATGTCGGTGTCCCGCGCGATGATGTACATCGGGATCAACAGTGAGCCCCAGGGAGCCACTTGGGCCATGAAGACCAGCAGGTAGAAGCCGCGCCGGCCGTGCCAGCGCAGGCGGGCCACGGCGAAGGCCGCACCGAGCGCCACCACCAGCGCCATCAGCACGCTGCTGAAGGTCAGGAAGAGGCTGTTGCGCCAGAACATCCAGAAGCCGTCCGCCGCGATCGCCTTCGAGAAGTGGTCGAGGGTGAAGGAGGTCGGGAAGAAGAGCGGGGTGTCGGCCTGGATGTCCTGGGTGGGCTTGAAGGCGGTCGTCACCATCCAGTAGACGGGGAAGACCGAGAGGACGAAGGTCAGCAGGGCCGCCAGGTTCAGCGGCAGGCGGCGCAGGAGGCGGCGGGGCTCGCGGGCCGTCGCCGCCGGGGCGGCGGAGGCGGCACGTGCCGTGCCGGGCAAGGTGGTTGTCGGCGCGGTGGTGGTCACAGGTCCGCCTCTTCCTTGAACATCTGCCGGGCGTACGCGATGAGCATCACGACCAGGATCAGCACCGTGACGGTCGACGCCGCGCCCGCCAGGTCGTACCGGTGCAGCGACTGCGCGATCTGGTACGCGTACACCGGCAGGGTGGTGGTCGAGCCGTCCGGGCCGCCCTTGCTGATCGCCCAGATCTGCGCGAAGCAGGTGAACGTCCAGATGATCTCCAGGCTCAGGACGAGGCCGAAGATGGGGCGCAGGATGGGCAGGGTGATCGAGCGGAACATGCGGGAGCCGCTCGCCCCGTCCAGCCTGGCCGATTCGTACAGCTCGGTCGGCACCGTGATCAGCGCCGAGTGGATGGTGATCGCGGCGAAGGGCACCGACTGCCAGACGATCAGGACGACGAGGATCGCGAAGGTGGCGGGGCCGTTCGCGAACCAGGAGTAGTTCTCGTAACTCTCGAAACCGAGGTGGACCAGGACCCAGTTGACGACGCCGTAGCGGGAAGCGAAGAGCCACTGGAAGACGGTCGTGGTCGCGATGACCGGGCTCGCCCACGCCAGGACGAGCCCGCTCATCACGAGGATGCGCATTACTTTGCGCAGCCGCTGGATCATCAGCGCGACCAGGGTGGCGATCACCATGATCAGCGCGGTGTTCAGGGTCGTCCACCACAGGGTGCGCCAGACGACCGTCCAGAACTCCCCGTCGCCGAGGATCTTCTGGTAGTTCTCGAAGCCCACGAACTTCGCGTCGCCCCGGATGAGTTCGCCCATGCCGTAGCGCTGGAACGAGATCACGATGTTGCGCACCAGCGGATAGACCAGCAGGTACGCGGCTCCGGCCACCGCCGGTGCGATCAACAAGTACGGCCGATACGTGCGCGGCAGTGCGCGCGGCAGGGTGAGACTCATGGTCCGGGGCGCCAACCTTGCTTGTGTCAGGGCTGCTTGGGCTCAGTGGCTACTTGGTCAGGGTCTTGGTGATGTTGTCCGAGGCCTTCTTCGCCTCGGCGGCCATGTCCTTGCCGGTGAGCACCGCCGTCATGTAGCCCTTGATCGGGTTGGTGGCCTCGACGGCCGCCCACTCGGGGGAGTTGGGGGTGGCCCGGCCGTTGGCGGCCGCGGCAGCCATCGCGGCGCCGCCCGCGTCGCCGTCGAGCGCCTTGGCGAAGGACGTCTTGTTGGGGACGTAGCTCATGGTCTTGGCCATGTCCGTCTGCCACTTCTCGCCGGTGAACGCCTTGATCACCTCGTACGCGGCGTCCTGGTGCTTGGACGCCTCCGGGATGATCAGGTCGGAGCCGCCGGTGAAGGACGCACCGGGCTTGTCGGCGGTCTTGCCGGGGACCGGGAAGAAGCCGAACTTGCCCTTGAGGGCCGGGTTCGCCTCCTCGACCAGCTTCACGTTGCCGGGGACGGCGATGTACTGCGAGACGTCGCCCTTGGAGACCACGTCCGCCAGGTTCGGCTTGGCCTCGTCGGAGTCCTTGGGGCCCTTGCCGAGCGCCTGGAGCTGCTTGTAGAACTCCATGCCCTTGAGTGCCTCGGGGGTGTCGAGGGCGCCCTTGTAGTTCTTGCCGTCCTTGACGGCGAGGTCGCCGCCTTCGTCCCAGATGAAGCCGGCGAGGGTGTACCAGGTCTGGCCGGGGAGGTAGATCCCCTGGTTCTTGCCCTTGTTGAGCTTCTCGGTGATGGTGATCCACTCTTCGCGGGTCTTCGGCGGGGCCTTGATCCCGGCCGCCTCGAAGTGGTCCTTGTTGTAGATCACCACGCGGTTGGCCGCGTACCACGGGATGCCGAACTGCTTGCCGTCGATGTTGCCCGGCTCGGCGAGACCGGGCAGCCAGTCGTCGCCCTTGAGGTCGGCCTTCTTGTCGCTGAGGTCCTTCACACCGCCGCTCGCCGCGTACTGGGCGACCTGGGTGTTGCCGACCTCGATCACGTCGGGGGCGTCATTGCTGGCCAGCGCGGCGGTGACCTTCTCGCCGATGCCGTCCCACTCCTGGATCTGGACGTCCAGGGTGACGTTCTTGTGGGTGGCCGCGAAGTCCTTCTTGAAGCGGTCGAGGTACTCCTTGGTGACGCTGTCCTTCATCATCCACATCGTGACCTTCTGCGGTCCGTCGGTGGAGGGTTCGTCGGAGGAGCCGCCGCACGCGGAGAGGGCCAGGGTCAGTCCGAGGACCGCGCAGCCCGCGACGAGGCGGAACGTCCGGGGGAGGGCTGAGGATGCAGAGGGCGCTGTAGGCACTGAGGACACCTCGAAGGGGATGTGACCAGTTGGTCAATTGGTCAACTGGTATAGACATTTCCAGAAGGTGGCACGGAGGTGGCGTCCCGTCAATACCCTTGCGCACAAGGGGTTTTCGACATGCCGCCAATGGTTACGATGGCTTTACCAGTTCGCAATGAGTTGACCAGTTGACCGGAGACACCCCGTATGGAGATCCACAGTCAGGGCGGGCCGCCCGGCGCCGTGCTCAAGCGCGAATGGGTGCGCGAGCATCTGCTCGGCATGATCGAGACGCGCTCGGCCGGCGACCCGATCCCCTCCGAACGCGCCCTGAGCGCAGAACTCGGCGTGTCACGGCCGACGTTGAGGGCCGCCGTCGACGAGCTCGTCGCCACGGGGCTGCTGGTGCGGGAGCACGGACGGGGCACCTTCGTCGCACCCGCGAAGATCACGCAGGAGCTCGTCCTGGACGACGCACGGTCCCCCCGCTTCCACGCCCCGATCGCCACCGGCGTCTGGACGAGTTCCGTACTGGAACTCATCACCCGGCAGGCCGGCGCCCGCATCGGCCGCAAGCTCCGCATCTCGCCCGCCGCGGACCTCGTCTACATCGCCCGCCTGCAACGCGTCGACGGCATCCCCATGGCCATCGAACACCTGCATTTCCCGGCGGAGTTGGTGCCGAACCTGAGTCGGGAGGAGCTGGAGGCGGGCGAGCTGTACGACCACCTCCGCGACCGTCATCAGGTGTACGTCCGCGAGGCCACCCAGTCCATCGAGCCCACCGTCGTCAACGAGGCGGAGGCAGCGGTGCTGGACGTGCCCGTCCTCTCCCCGGCCCTGCTGATCGAACGCCTGACGACGGACACCTCCGGCCGCCCCATGGAGTACGTCCACTCCCTCTACCGGGGCGACCGCTACCGCATCATGTCCCGCCTCTCCTTCGGTACGTCACCTGGGGCGCCGGCGGTGCCGTCCGCGCCGGAGGCGCACCTGCCGGGGCTGCCGCCGGGGGACTTCGCGGCGGGGGGCGGGATCCTGTCGTCGACGCGGGGGGATGTGCAGGACGGGGGGTGAGGGGCGGTTTGCGAAGCTCACTTGCGGTTACCCGATGGCCATGACTGCACAGAACGCCAACGCCAAGTCCACTGCTGCCAAGTCGACCGCCGCCGCGGCGAAGAAGACCGCGGCGAGCGCCACAGGTCAGGCCAAGGAGGCCACGAGCACGGCGAAGGACGCCACGACGAAGGCCTCCACAGCGGCCCAGACGGCGACGTCCGCGGGCCTCAAGGGAGTTCAGGCCGGGAAGCAGGCCCTGGAGTCAGCCTCCGGCAAGGTCGTCTCGACGGCGACCACGGCCTGGACCTTGATCCAGAACCGCAAGGCGATCGTCGCCGGGGCGGGGGCCGGAGTGGTCGCCATCGGCGCGGTCTCCTTCGCGGTGGGCCGCAAGGTGGAGCAGCACAGCCGGGGCCCGCTGACGAAGATGCTGGCGGGCACGAAGCTCTGACGAGGTGCGGGTGCGTCGTGCCCGGCGCTTCGCGCAGTTCCCCGCGCCCCTGGAAGGGGCGCGGGGAACTGCGCGAGCAACCCAAAAACAAGCCGCGCGGCGAGCGCTTTAGGTGAAGGGGCGGGACAGGGGCACAAACCGGGGGTCCGGGGGCGGAGCCCCCGGCAGGAACANGGGCGGAGCCCCCGGCAGGAACAGCACCCCCCACCGTCCCGCACGGCGGCTCCCCGGCCCCACGCCTAGTGGCTCGCCGCCGCCGCGATATTCCGCACCATCCCCCCGAACACCACCCCGTGGAACGGCGCCACACTCCACCAGTACGCATGCCCCGCCAGCCCATGCGGATGGAACACCGCCCGCTGCCGGTACACCGTCCGTCCCTCCCCGTCCCGCTCCACCCCCAGCTCCAGCCACGCCAGCCCCGGCACCCTCATCTCCGCCCGCAGCCTCAGCAGCCGGCCCGGCTCGATCTCCTCGACCCGCCAGAAGTCCAGCGAGTCCCCGACCCGCAGCCGCGCCTTGTCCCTGCGGCCCCGGCGCAGGCCCACTCCTCCCACGAGGCGGTCCATCCAGCCCCGTACCGCCCAGGCCAGCGGGAACGAGTACCACCCGTTCTCGCCCCCGATGCCCTCGATCACCTTCCACAGCCGCTCCGGCGACGCGTCCACGACCGTCTCCCGGACGTCCGTGTAGAGGCTGCCGCCCGCCCAGTCCGGGTCCGTGGGCAGCGGGTCGCTGGGCGCGCCCGGCACCGAGGCCGACGACCAGCGCGTGGTCACGTTCGCGTCCTGCACCCGCCGCAGCGCCAGCTCCACCGCCCGCTCGAACCCGATCGGCGCGTCGGGCGGGGTGGGGACGTACGTCTCGATGTCGTGCTCCGCGCACACCACCTCGTGCCGCAGCGACTCCGACAGCGGCCGGGCGATCGAGGCGGGGACCGGGGTGACGATCCCGACCCAGTGGCTGGACAGCCGCGGGGTGAGCACCGGGACCGGCAGGATCAGCCGCTTCGGCAGGCCCGCCACCCGGGCGTAGCGCTGCATCATGTCGCGGTAGGTGAGGATGTCGGGCCCGCCGACGTCGAAGGTGCGGTTGACGTCCGCGGGCAGCTTTGCGCAGCCCACGAGGAGCCGCAGCACATCCCGTACGGCAATGGGCTGGATACGCGTACGGACCCAGCTCGGCGTCACCATGAGCGGCAGCCGCTCGGTCAGGTACCGCAGCATCTCGAACGACGCCGAGCCCGAACCGATGATCACCGCCGCCCGCAGAACGGCCGTCGGCACCCCCGAATCCAGCAGGATGCGGCCGACCTCCGCCCGCGAGCGCAGATGCGGGGAGAGTTCGCGCTCCGGTACGCCCGACGGGGTGAGCCCGCCCAGGTACACGATCCGCCCGACCCCCGCCCGCTGCGCCTCCTCGCCGAAGACGCGTGCGGCGCGGCGGTCGGTCTCCTCGAAGCGGGTGCCGGTGCTGAGGGCGTGGACGAGGTAGTACGCCACGTCGACGCCCTCCATGGCCCGCCGCGTCGACTCGGGGTCGGTGACGTCGCCCCGGACCACCTCGACCTGCCCCGACCAGGGGAAGTCGCGGAGTTTGGCGGGGGTGCGGGCGAGACAGCGGACCCGGTGGCCGGCGGCGAGGAGTTCGGGGACGAGCCGGCCGCCGATGTAGCCGCTGGCTCCGGTCACCAGGCAGTGCATGCGCGCTCCTTCGGTGGGGTGGTGCTTCCACTGTGGTCGACGGCCCGGATACCCGCCTTTCCGCCCTGCTGACGAGCCGGCCCCGCCTGTCACCCTTCCGGCGCCCGGGTGAAGCGCACGGGCCCGGTGCCGACTGCCGGGCCCCGGCTGCGGGAATTGTCTTGCCGGGAGGCGGGGGAGCAGCCGACCATGAGCCATGGAAAAGCCGTCTCCGCAGCTCACCGCCCCACCGGCCACAGGCGTCCGCCTGGAGTGGGACGCCCTGCCGCCCCACGTCCGTACCGCCGTCGAGCGCGACATTCTCGGCGCGCCCGTCGTCGAGGCCCGCACCCAGCAGGGCGGTTTCTCCCCCGGCGTCGCCGCCCGGCTCACCTGCTCCGACGGCAGCCGCGCGTTCGTGAAGGCGGTCAGCTCCGAGACCAACCCGCACTCCCCGAAGCTCCACCGCCGCGAGGCCCGCAACACCGCCGCGCTGCCGCCCGGTGTCCCCGCCCCGCGCCTGTTGGGCTCGTACGACGACGGGACCTGGGTGGTCCTCGTGCTGGAGGACGTCGAGGGCGTCCAGCCCCGCATCCCCTGGCGGCGCGACGAGCTCGACCGCGTGCTGGCGGCCCTCGCCGACCTCAGTGCCGGGCTCACCCCGGCACCGTACGAGGCCCCGCGCACGGAGGAGGCGGACGCGCACACCTTCCGGGGGTGGCAGCAGCGGCTGGAGTCGGGGGAGCGGGACGGGCTCGACCCGTGGGTGTCCGCCAACCTCCCCCACCTGGTCGAACTCTCCGCCCGCTGGGCCGAGTTCGCCCACGGCGACACCCTCTGCCACGCGGATCTGCGCGCCGACAACATCCTCCTCACCCCCGACGGTGGTGCCGTCTTCGTCGACTGGCCGCACACGGTGCGCGCTGTGGCGTGGTTCGAGCTGCTGGTGATGCTGCCGAGCGTGGCCTCGCAGGGTGGGGGCGACCCGGAGGAACTCTTTGCCGCCCACCCGTCGGCGGTCGGGGCGGATCCGGACGGTGTCACCTGCGTGCTGGCCGCGCTCGCCGGGTACTTCGTCCACCACTCGCTGCTGCCCGCCCCTCCCGGCCTGCCCACGCTGCGGCCCTTCCAGGCCGCCCAGGGCGCGGTCGCGGTGGCGTGGCTGCGGCGCAGGCTGGGGGAGTGAGGGGGGGGCCTGACGGGCCGGGTGCCCGGTGCCGGGGTGAAAACACCCCGGCACCGGGCCCGTGCTCAGCCCTGCCCCACCGCCACACGCTCCGCGTGCTCGGCCGCCCCCACCAACGCCCTCATCACCCGCAGATCCTCACCCATCTCCGGATGCCATTGGACTCCCAACGTCCAGGTGGAGAAGGCAAGCTCGATGGCCTCGATCGTCCCGTCCTCCGCATGGGCGGAGGCCACGAGCCCCTCCCCGAGGCGCTCCACCGCCTGGTGGTGGTACGCGGGGACGACGTCCAGGTCCGGCACGACGGACGCGTAGAGGGTGCCGGGGACCGGCGTCACCGGATGCTCCCCGAAGACACCCACCGTGTCGCCGTGCCCGTCCAGGTGCTGGACGAGGGTCCCACCCAGCGCCACATTCAGCAGCTGCATCCCCCGGCAGATGCCCAGCAGCGGCGTCCCGGACTCCAGCGCCGCCCGGATCAGCGCCAGTTCCCACGCGTCCCGCTCCGGCGCGGCCGGCCCGGTGCGCGGGTCGCGCTCGGCCCCGTACCGTACGGGATCCACGTCCTGCCCGCCCGCGATCACCACGGCGTCCAGCCGCGCCACCACCTCGGCCGCGCAGTCCGGGTCGTCCGGCGGCAGCAGGACCGCGTGGCCGCCCGCCGCCTGCACCAGCCGTGGGTATCCGGCGGGGACCAGCGCGGCGGGCAGGTCCCACACCCGCCACTTCACGGACGGCTCCAGATACGTGCTGACACCGACGAGGGGCTTGCTGGGCACGGGCGGTTCCTCCAAGAGCAAAGGCGTGTGCGGTACGGGAGTTACTTGCGTTCGAGTTCCGCCTCGGCCGCGGCGAGCGCCGCGAACTCCTCCTCCGGCGCGGACGCGACGAGACGGTGCCGAGAGTAGAGCGCGAAGTAGCCGAGCGCGACGACGTACACGATCAGTGCGATGACCGCCGCCGTGATGTCCACCAGGAACGTCGCGACCAGCGCGAACAGGGCCAGCACGAAGGCCGTCCCCGACGTCGCGATTCCGCCGGGTGTGCGGTAGGGGCGCGGGAGTTCGGGCTCGCGGCGGCGCAGCACCAGATGGGAGAGGGCCATCAGGGCGTAGGAGATGGTCGCGCCGAAGACCGCGATGTTGAGCATGCGGGCGCCGTCGCCGGTGGCGGCGGCGAGGGTGAAGCCGATCGCGCCGGGGATGAGGAGGCCCAGGTAGGGGGCCTTGCGGCGGCTGGTGAGGGAGAGGAAGCGGGGCAGGTAGCCCGCCCGGGAGAGCGCGAAGAGCTGGCGGGAGCCCGCGTAGATGAGCGAGAAGAACGAGGCGACGAGCCCGGCGAGGCCCGCGTAGTTCACGAAGCGGCTCAGGCCGGTCGCGGGGCCGTCGCCCTGGAGAGCCACGACCAGGGGATTTCCGGCGTCCTGGACCGCCGCCGAGCCACGCGCACCGGTCGCCGCGAAGAACGTCAGCATGGCGAGGAGGACCAGGATGCCCATCGCGATGGAGAGTGCCTTCGGCATCGAGCGCACCGGGTCCTTGGCCTCCTCGGCGGCCAGCGGCACCCCCTCCACACCGAGGAAGAACCACATGCCGAACGGGAAGGCGGACCAGATGCCGATCAGCCCGAACGGCAGCCAGGAGCTGGCCCCCAGCGCGTCCTTGTCGACCGGGATGTCATTGAGGTTGTCCGCGTTGAACTCGGCGAACGCGCCGATGGCGAAGATCAGCAGCGCGGCCACCGCGATGGCGGTGACGACCAGGCTGAAGCGCAGAGCCTCGCCGACGCCCCACAGGTGGATGCCGATGAAGATCACGAAGCAGGCCAGGTAGACCGGCCAGCCCGCGGTCAGGCCGAAGAGGTTGAGCGACTCGACGTAGTCGCCGATGAAGATGGAGATCGCGGCCGGGGCGAGGATGTACTCGATGAGGATCGCCGTGCCGGTCAGGAAGCCGCCCCAGGTGCCCAGCGCCCGGCGGGCGAAGCCGTAGCCGCCGCCCGCGGTCGGCAGGATCGCGGACAGCTCCGCGAGGGCGAAGACCAGGCAGGCGTACATCACGCCCATCAGGAGGGTGGCGATGGCGAGCCCGCCGAAACCGCCCTTGGACAGGCCCACGTTCCAGCCGGAGTAGTCCCCGGAGACGACGTACGCGACGCCGAGTCCGGTCAGCAGCAGCCAGCCGGCGCTGCCGCGGCGCAGGGCGCGCCGTTTGAGGTAGTCGGGGTCCTGTGTTCCCGGTGCTCCTGGAGTTGCTGGTGTTCCCTGTGAGGCCATCGCCTCGTGTCCCGCCGGTCCGTCCGTGGCCATGGGCCGCTCCCGCCGTCGCCTGGCAAAGGTGTGGCTCCACACCATTGCGGTCGGGGTCGCGGTTGACAACCCCTCGGCGATTACGGGGGAGTTACGTCAGCACCTCACGTCAGAAATCCCCGCAGCAGCGCCGCCGTGCCCGAGCAGTGCTCCCGCATCGTCGCGCGGGCGGCCTGCGCGTCCCCGGACAGGACGGCGTCCACCAGGGCGGTGTGCTGGGACTGGGAGTGCTCCAGGTTGCGGACCAACAGGGGTATGCAGTCCAGGAGTTCGTTCACCTCGGCCCGCACCGCCGCGTACTGCGCGGCCAGCCGGGGCGAGCCCGACAGCTCCGCCAGCGTGAGGTGCAGCAGGGTGTCCCGTCTGCGGTAGTCCGCCAGCGGGGCGTCGTGCGTGGCGGCCAGGGCCTCGCGCAGCCGGGTCGCGTCCTGGTCGTGCAGCGGGCGTGCGGCGCACAGCCCGGCCGCGCCCACCTCCAGCACCTCCCGGAAGCGCAGGGCGTCCTCCACGTCCAAGTCGCCGATCCTGCGCCGCAGTTCCGCCCCGCCGGGGCTGTCCGGGCGGCGGCACACGAACGTACCGCCGTAGCGGCCGCGCCTGCTCTCCACCAGGCCCTGCTCCTGGAGGACCTTCAGCACCTCGCGCAGGGTGACCCGGCTGATCCGCAGCCGGTCGGCCAACTCCCGCTCGGCGGGCAGCCGTTCACCGGCGGGCACCAGACCCAGGCGCAGCACCTGGAGCACCTGCTCCAGTGCCTCCTCGAAACCGTTGCCCGCCCGCACCGGGCGCAGGACGGCCGTCAGCCGGTCGTCGTGACGGGCTTCGTGGCCCTCGTCGTGGCCCTCGTCCGGCCTGTCGCCCTCGTCGTACTTTTCGTTGCTCGACACGCGCCCGAACCCCCTTCCCAATCAATGGTCTTGGGCCATACCTTAGGGCTCCCGGTGGCTTCCGGCTGACCCAAGGAGGAACTTCCCGTGGCAGACCGCACACCCCCGCTCCCGCTCGAAGAGCTGCGCGCCCTGGTGGCGGGCGGAGAGATAGACACCGTCGTCCTGGCCTTCCCCGACATGCAGGGCCGGCTGACGGGCAAGCGGTTCGCCGCCCCCTTCTTCCTCGACGAGGTCCTGGAGCACGGCGCGGAGGGCTGCAACTACCTCCTCGCCGTCGACGTCGACCTCAACACCGTCGACGGCTACGCCATGTCCTCCTGGGAGAGCGGGTACGGCGACTTCGGGATGCGTCCCGACCTGAGCACCCTGCGCCGGGTGCCCTGGAACGACGGCACCGCGATGCTCATGGCCGACCTGACCTGGCACGACGGCTCGCCCGTCGTCGCCGCGCCCCGGCAGATCCTGCGCCGGCAGATGGACCGGCTGGCCGAACTGGGCTACACCGCGCACGCGGGCACCGAGCTCGAATTCATCGTCTTCAAGGACACGTACGAACAGGCGTGGGACGCCGGGTACCGGGACCTGGTCCCGGTGAACCAGTACAACGTCGACTACTCCATCCTCGGCACCGGGCGTGTCGAACCGCTGCTGCGGCGCATCCGCAACGAGATGGCGGCGGCGGGCCTGGTCGTGGAGTCCGCCAAGGGGGAGTGCAACCCCGGGCAGCACGAGATCGCCTTCAAGTACGACGAGGTGCTCAGGACGTGCGACCAGCACGCGATCTACAAGAACGGTGCGAAGGAGATCGCGGCGCAGGAGGGCGTCTCCCTCACCTTCATGGCGAAGTACAACGAGCGGGAGGGGAACTCCTGCCACATCCACCTCTCGCTGAGGGACGGGGAGGGGCGCAGTGCGATGGCGGGGGACGACCCGCAGGCCATGTCCCCGCTGATGCGGCACTTCCTCGCCGGGCAACTGGCCGCGCTGCGTGACTTCTCACTGCTGTACGCGCCGAACATCAACTCCTACAAGCGTTTCCAGCCGGGGTCCTTCGCCCCGACCGCCGTCGCCTGGGGGCACGACAACCGGACGTGCTCGCTGCGGGTCGTCGGGCACGGGGCGTCGATGCGGTTCGAGAACCGGCTGCCGGGCGGCGACGTCAACCCGTACCTCGCGGTGGCGGCGATGATCGCGGCCGGGCTGTACGGGGTCGAGCACAAGCTCGAACTCCCGGAGGCGTGCGAGGGGAACGCCTACACGGCGGACTACGCGCACGTGCCGAGCACCTTGCGGGAGGCGGCCGAGCTGTGGGGTGCGAGTCCCATCGCGCGGGAGGCCTTCGGGGAGGAGGTGGTGGCGCACTACGCGAACATGGCGAGGGTGGAGTTGGCGGCGTTCGACGCGGCGGTCACGGACTGGGAGCTGAGGCGCTCCTTCGAGCGGATGTAGGGGTACGGGGTCCCCTGTGTCCCGTGCCGGGTGGGGGCGGCGGAGGGGGCTGGGCCTCTCCGTGCCGGTCCCCGTGCGGGGGTGTTGTGGTCTCTGTCCTGTGCGGGTACGTCGTGGCTGGTCGCGCAGTTCCCCGCGCCCCTGGAAGGGGCTGCTTCGCAGCCGCCTTCCCCTTTCCCCCGCAGCCCCCTTGGGCGGCGGGTCCGCCCCCCTCCCTTCCCCAGCCCCCTTGGGCGGCGGGGCCGCCCCCCGGGGGCGGGACGGGCGGGCAAGGGGGCGGCCCGCCCGATCCGGGCCCAGCCGGACACCGCCCCCTGCCCGCACCCACCGGCACCGGCTCACCCGGACACCGCCCCCCCGCCCGCACCCTCGAGCACCGGCCCCCCCCGACACCGCAACCCACCCACCCCAAAGCCCCCACCCCCCGACAAGGACCCCCGTGCAGATCCTCAACCCCGCCACCGGCGAGACCCTCACCACCGTCCCCGCCTCCACCCCCGCCGATGTCGACGCCGCCGTCACCCGCGCCACCGCGGCCCAGCGCGCATGGGCCTCCGCCGCCCCGGCGACCCGCGCCCGCCACCTCCACCGCTTCGCCGCCCTCGTCGACGACCACATCGAGGAGCTCGCCCGACTGGAGGTCCAGGAAGCCGGGCACACCCTCGGCAACGCCCGCTGGGAAGCGGGCAACGTCCGCGACCTCCTCACCTTCTCCGCCGGCGGCGCCGAGCGGCTGAACGGCCGTCAGATCCCCACCCCCGGCGGCCTCGACGTCACCCTCCACGAACCCCTCGGCGTCATCGGCGTGATCGCCCCCTGGAACTTCCCCATGCCGATCGCCGCCTGGGCCACCGCCCCCGCCCTCGCGGCGGGCAACGCCGTCGTCCTCAAGCCCGCCGAGACCACCCCGCTGACCGCCCTGCGCCTGGCCGAACTCGCCCTGGAGTCCGGCCTCCCGGAGCACCTCTTCCAGGTGCTCCCCGGGGAGGGACCCGTCGCGGGCAACGCCCTCGTCGAGCACCCCGGCGTCGCCAAGATCGTCTTCACCGGGTCGACCCGCGTCGGCAAACAGATCATGGCCAAGTGCGCCGACCAGGTGAAGCGCGTGACCCTCGAACTCGGCGGCAAGAGCCCCAACATCGTCTTCGCCGACGCGGACCTGGAGGCCGCCGTCGCCGCCACCCCGATGTCCTTCCTCGACAACTCCGGGCAGGACTGCTGCGCCCGCACCCGCATCCTGGTCGAACGCAGCGTCCACGACCGGTTCCTGGAGCTGCTCGCCCCGCTCATCGAGGGGATCGTCGTCGGGGATCCGTACGACGAGAAGACCCAGATGGGCCCGCTCATCTCGCAGGCCCAGCTGGAGAGGGTGCGCCAGTACGTTCCGGAGGACGCCCCCGGCATCCGGGGCAAGGCCCCCGACGGGCCCGGGTTCTGGTTCCCGCCGACCGTCCTCACCGGGCTCGCCCCCGACGCCCCCGCCGCCGTCGAGGAGATCTTCGGCCCGGTCGCCGTCGTCCTGCCCTTCGAGGACGAGGCCGACGCGATCAGGCTCGCCAACGACACCGAGTACGGGCTGTCCGGGTCGATCTGGACCCGCGACGTCGGGCGCGCCCTGCGCGTCTCGCAGGCCGTGCGGGCGGGCAACCTGTCCGTCAACTCCCACAGCAGCGTCCGCTACTGGACGCCCTTCGGCGGCTACCGCCAGTCGGGGCTCGGCCGCGAGCTCGGCCCCGACGCCCTGACCGCATTCACCGAGACCAAGAACGTCTTCATCAGCACGGAGGCCTGAGAACCATCATGAGCATCGACACCAAAGACGCCAACGACATCGTCTGCCGCCGGCTCGTCGGCCGCACCGCCGTCATCACCGGCGCCGGCAGCGGCATCGGCCTCGCCACCGCCCGCCGTCTCGCCTCCGAGGGGGCGAACGTCGTCTGCGGCGACATCGACGAGACCGCCGGCAAGGCCGCCGCCGAAGCCGTCGGCGGGACCTTCGTCAAGGTCGACGTCACCGACGCCGAGCAGGTCGACGCCCTGTTCACGGCCGCGTACGACACGTACGGCAGCGTCGACATCGCCTTCAACAACGCGGGCATCTCGCCGCCCGACGACGACTCCATCCTCACCACGGGGCTCGAGGCCTGGAAGCGCGTCCAGGACGTCAACCTCACCTCCGTGTACCTGTGCTGCAAGGCCGCCCTGCCCTACATGCAGCGCCAGGGCCGCGGCTCGATCATCAACACCGCGTCGTTCGTCGCGATCATGGGGGCCGCCACCTCCCAGATCTCGTACACCGCCTCCAAGGGCGGCGTGCTCGCGATGTCCCGCGAGCTGGGCGTGCAGTTCGCGCGGGAAGGCATCCGGGTCAACGCCCTGTGCCCCGGGCCCGTCAACACCCCGTTGCTGCAGGAGCTGTTCGCGTCCGACCCCGAGCGGGCCGCCCGCCGCCTCGTGCACATCCCGCTCGGCCGGTTCGCCGAGGCCGACGAGATCGCGGCGGCCGTCGCCTTCCTCGCCTCCGACGACTCCTCCTTCGTCAACGCGACCGACTTCCTGGTCGACGGAGGCATCTCCGGGGCCTACGTCACACCCCTCTAGACCCACCCGGCACGCCGTCTAAGGTGTGCCGCATGAGCATGACGACCCCGCCCGGCTGGTACCAGGACCCCAGCGCTCCCACCCAGGAGCGCTGGTGGGACGGCAATGCCTGGAGCGCGCACACCCGGGCCCCCGGCCAGCCGCAGCAGGCTCCGCAGACTCCGGCCGCCCCGCAGTACGGATATCCCCAGCAGCAGCCGCAACAGCAGCAGGGGTACGGATTCCCGCCCGCCCCCGCGCAGCCCGGCGTCCCGGCACCCCCGGCGGCGCCCCCCGGCAGCGGCGGCGGGGGCGGCGGGCTCGGCAAGGGCGGCCTGATCGCGGTGATCACCGCCGGAGTCGTCCTGGTCGCCGCCATCGTCACCGGCGTCGTCGTCCTCGGCGGCGAGGACGACCCCAAGCCGCCGCCGGTGGCCGCCACCACACCGCCCGTCCCCGGCGGCAGCAGTGCCCCCACCCCGCCGCCCGCCACCACGAACCCCTCGGCGGACGCGTCCGTCCTCGCCGACCAGCTCAACGGCATCACCCTGCCCATCCTCGACGGCTGGGAGATCCCCGAGTTCGGCGGCGACCGCGAGGCCGCCTCCATGCAGACCAAGGAGTCGTACGACTGCCCGGGCGAGCGCGGCTTCTGCTTCCACGGCGCCGTCACCTCGCGCACCGCCCCCACCGGGCAGACCACCCCCGAGGCCGTCGCCAAGGCCGACATCTCCCAGGCGACGGAACTCGCGTACGGCAAGGACGTCCTGGACCGCCAGAAGTACGGCGGCATCAAATCCCACCAGGAGGTGAAGGCCGAGGCCGTCACCGTCGCCGGCAAGCAGGGCTACCTGGTCCGCTGGAAGGTCGTCACGGGGAAGGGCCCCGGCGGGTACGTCCAGTCGCTGGCCTTCCCCAGCAGCATGGGCCCGTCCTCGATCGTCCTCGTCCGGTTCTCCTTCGACGCGGGCCCCGACGGGCCTCCCCTGGACGGCATGGACAAGATCACCCAGGGGATCCGCAACGCCACCTGAGCCCTAGAGGAACGTGCGGCCCTCGCCCCGGTACGTCGGCGCGGTGCCCGTCACGCGGTCGCCCTCGACGAGCTGCAACTCCTCGAAGCGCTCGCAGAGTTCACCCGCCTTGGCGTGCCGGAACCACACCTTGTCGCCGATCAGCAGATCGTCCGCCGCCGCCCCCAGCAGCGGCGTCTGCACCTCTCCCGCGCCCTCCTGCCCGTCGTAGCGCAGCCCCTCGGGCAGGTAGGGCACGGGGGAGCGGTCGGGCCCCGCCACGCCCGACGCCGGGTAGCCGCCGCCGAGCACCGTCACCACGCCCACCCCCGGACGACGTACGACAGGCATCGCGAACAGCGCCGCCGGACGCCCGTCGAACGCCCGGTAGTTGTCGAACAACCGCGGCACGTACAGCCCCGACCCGGCCGCCACCTCCGTCACCGCGTCCTCCGCGACCGTGCTCTCCACGCTCCCGGTCCCGCCGCCGTTCACGAACTCCAGATCCGGTACGACGCCGCGCACGGCCCGCACCACGGCCGCCCGCCGCACCGCCAGCTCCCGGCGCGCCGCACCCTGCATGGCCCGCACCATCCGCGAGCGCACCGGCCGGCCCGGGACCAGGTCGCCGACACCGGCCACATGCCCCTCGTACGCCATGATCCCGACCAGCCGGAAGCCCGGCCGGCGGTCGATCGACCGGGCCAGCTCGGCGAGTTGGTCCGGCTCGCGCAGCGGCGAGCGCAGGGCCCCTATCCGCACCCGCCCGCCGAGCATCCGCAGCGAGGTGTCCATCTCCAGGCAGACCCGGATCTCCTCGGTGCCGCCGTCCCGCGCCCGGTCGATGAGTTCGAGCTGTGCGACGTCGTCCACCATCACCGTCACCGCGGCCGCCAGCTTGGGGTCCGACGCCAGCTCCGCGTACCCCCTGCGGTCGGGCGACGGATAGGCCAGCAGTACGTCCTCGAAGCCGGACCGCGCCAGCCACAGCGACTCGGCGAGCGTGTACGACATCACGCCCTCGAAGCCGTCCATCGCCAGCACCCGCTCCAGCAGCGCCCGGCAGCGCACCGACTTGCTCGCCACCCGCACGGGCTTGCCGCCCGCCCGGCGCACCAAGTCGGCGGCGTTGTCGTCGAACGCCTCCAGGTCGACGACGGCCAGCGGGCCGTCCAGGTGGGCGGTCGCACGGTCGTAGCGGGCACGGTCGGCGGCCCGGGGGGCCTGGGCATGAGCAGCACGGAGAGTCATGGGCGCAGCTTGCCAGAGTCGATTACCGCCCGGTAGGGCCTGTTCGGAGGACGGCTTGGGAAAACCGCCGTTCGGACCGGCGGACAGATCCCGAAGGGACGTTCCGGTCAGATCCGCCCCACGCCGCGCATCGGTTCCCGCCCCGGCGCGGCCAGCCCGTAGAGTGACGGAACTCCGCTGGAAGCCCCGGGTGCCGGGACCCCGGCGGGGTACGAGTCGGGAGTACGCGCAGAGACGGACCTGGGGGCCGGATGACCACCGAACCACACCGCCCCCACCTCCCTCCCCGACCCTCCTCCCCGCCTCCTCCGCCCGCTTCCCGGCCGGGCCCGCCGGACGCGCAGACCCTCCCGCCCGGAACCCGCCCGGCACCCCCGCACAACGTTCCCGGGGCCGCACCCCACACCGCCCCGGCCCCCGCACACGGCCTTCGGGGGCGCACGGCCGGTGCGGATCCTGCTCCCGCGCACGGCCTCCGGGAGCGGGCGGCCGGTGCCGGTCCGGGAGCGCCGTCCGGCACCCTCGGGCCCGGCAACCCCGCATTCGGCGCCCCGGCGCCTTCGCCGTCCGACCGCGCGGAGGGGCAGCGCGGCGTCCCGGCACCCCCGCACGCCGAGCGTGCGACGGTGACGGCGCCGCAGCCTTCCGAACCGGAAGGTGCGCCCCGGGCCCAGCCGCCGTCGTCCGGCCCGTCGGGCGCGGGTGCAGGTGCGGGTTCCGTGCCCGCGGCGCCCCCGTACCCGCCCCAACTGCCCTCCGGTCGGGAGGCCTTCGCGTACGCCGACACCGTCGAGCGGCCCGGTCCCTCCGGGGGCGGGAAGGCCGAGGGGCAGGCACCGCCCCCGCGCGAGGCCGGGCGCGTCGACCTCACGCCCCGTACCGACGGAGCCGCCCCCCTCGCCTTCGCGCCGCCGCAGCACTGGGCGCGCGACGACGAGGAGACCTCCGCCGAGCGCACCACCCGGCTGCGCCCCGTGGGAGCGCGAACTCCCGCCCGTATCGCGGCAGTTGCCGCCTGCGCGGTCCTCGGTGCCGGACTCCTCGGCGGGGCCGTCGCCGGGAGCCTCCTCGCCGTCGACGACCCGGCGGCAGCCACCCCCGACAGCCGCTTCCAGGACGCCCGCAACGCCTGGCACAGCATCCCCGTCGACACCTTCTTCCCCCGCACCCTCAAGGGGCAGGGCGCGGGCCCCGGCGGCGCCGACCGGGCCTGGACCCGGGTGGCCGTGGCCCCCGACGGGACCTGCGCGGACGCCCTCGACCCGCTGCTGGCCAAGGCGCTCGGGCCGGTCGGCTGCGCACGGCTGCTGCGGGCCACGTACACCGACGCCACCACCAGCAGCGTCACCACCGTCGGCATGGTCTTCACCCAGGGCGACCGCGCGGCGACCAGCGCCCTGCGCACCCGGTTCGTACGCGAAAAGCTGGCGGAGCGCGCCGATCTGATGCCGCGTACGTTCCCGGTGCCGGGAACCGTCGCCGCCGGATTCGGCGATCCGCAGCGGGCGAGCTGGACGGTGCGCGTCCTGAAGGACGTACCCGTCGTCGTGTACGCGGTGTCCGGCTTCGCCGACGGGCGCGCCGTCACCGACCCCCAGCCCGCCCCCCGCGCCACCGTCGACGGAGCGACCACCGCCCCCGCCCAGTCCGGCCTCGGCCACGAGGCCAAGGGCATCGCCGACCGGGTCGAACGCGGCCTGCGCAAGACCGTCGAGACGCCCACGGAGACGCCCGGATGAACCACCGCCGCACCGTCCTCGCGGGCGCTGCCGCCGCCCTGCTGGTCGCGCTGCCCGTCGCGCCCGCGCACGCCGACGCCATCCGCGACAAGCAGTGGGGCCTGACGGCGATGCACACGCAGGAGGCGTGGCGCACCACCAAGGGCTCCGGCGTGACCGTCGCCGTCCTCGACACCGGTGTCGACGCCTTGCACCCCGACCTGGCCGGCAACGTCCTGCCCGGACACGACCTCGTCGGCTTCGGCGCGAAGAGCGGCGACCGCTCCTGGGCCCGGCACGGCACCGCGATGGCCTCCATCATCGCGGGCCACGGACACGGCCCCGGCCGGGGCGAAGGGGTGCTCGGCGTCGCCCCCGAGGCGAAGGTGCTGCCGGTACGGGTCATCCTCGAAGGCACCGACCCGGCCCGGGACAAGGCCCGCGAGTCCCGGGGCAACGCCCTGGCCAAGGGCATCCGTTGGGCGGTCGACCACGGCGCGGACGTCATCAACCTCTCGCTCGGCGACGACAGCGAGTCCGCGCACCCGGAGGCCGAGGAGGACGCGGCCGTCCAGTACGCGCTGAAGAAGGGCGCGGTGGTCGTGGCCTCCGCCGGGAACGGCGGCGAGAAGGGCGACCACATCTCCTATCCGGCCGCCTACCCGGGCGTCATCGCGGTGACCGCCGTGAACGCGGCCGGCACGCACGCCTCCTTCTCCACCCGCCGGTGGTACGCGACGGTCGCCGCCCCCGGGGTCGACATCGTGATCGCCGATCCCGACCGCAGTTACTACGAGGGGTGGGGGACGAGCGCCGCCTCCGCCTTCGTCTCCGGGGCGGTGGCGCTGGTCCGCGCCGCCCACCCCGACCTTCCGCCGGCGGAGATCAAGCGGCTTCTGGCCCGGACGGCCCGGGACTCCCCGTCCGGTGGGCGGGACGACTCCCGGGGGCACGGCATGGTGGACCCGGCGGCGGCCATCGCGGCGGCGGGGCGGGGCCGCACTCCGGTCCGCTCCACGGCTGCCGGTTACCCGAACCCGTACTTCGGGCCCGGCCCCACGGCCACCGCCTCCGGCTCGGCGGGCCCGGAGACCTGGGCCCTGGTCGCCGGCAGCGCGGGCCTGCTGCTCCTTGCTGCGGGCGGAGTCCTGTGGCGCGTGTCCCGCTCCCGCTGACCCTGCCGGGGGCTTCCGCCCCCGGACCCCCGTTTTTCGCCCCAGCCCCGCCCCTTCACCTAAACCCTGCGGGGCGTGTGGCGGGCTGCTGTTCCTGATGGGGCTACGCCCCTTGCCCCCTGCACGGGCTTCGCCCGCGCGTCCTCAAACGCCGGACGGGCTGAGTGCCCGCCCGCCCCACCGGCTACCCTCGACCCCGTGCAGCTCAAGAACATCCCGGACCCCGGTTTCTCCGACGACGACGGCTCCGCCCACCCCGCCCTCGCCTCCGCCCTCGCCGCCTGGGCGGAAGGCCCGAAGGACGCGCAGACCCACCAGCGGGTCGTCGAGGCCCTCCCCGGGGCCCGCCTCCTCGTCCCCGTCGTCGCCGTCCTCGGCGAGGTCGAGATCGACCCGGAGACCGGGCTGAAGCAGGAGAAGACCAGCGACATGGCCATGCCGACGCTCCGCGCGGGGGAGCGCAAGGCCCTTCCGGCGTTCACGTCGACCGAGGCGCTCGCCCTCTGGGACCCCGCCGCCCGCCCCGTCGCCGTCCCCCTGCACCAGGCCCTCCAGGCCGCCGCCCACGAGCAGGCCGACACCGTCGTCCTCGACCTCGCCGGGCCCGTGCCCTTCCAGCTCACCGGGCCCGCCCTGCGCGCCCTCGCCGAGGGACGCACCAGCGTCCGGCCGCTGGACGACCCGGCCGTCGTCGAAGCCGTCCGCGCGCTGGTCACCGCCGAGCCCGCCGTGCTCCGTGCCCACCTCCGCCCCGGCGACGCCGACGGCACCCTCGCACTGGTGCTGGCCCCCGACGCAGCCCCCGCCGAGGTCGCACGCCGCATCGCGGAAGCCCTCGCCGCCGACGAGGTGCTGCGCGCCCGGCTCGTACAGGGACTGGACCTGGCACTGCTGCCGCCCGGCAGCACGCCTCCCGGGGAGCCGCTGCTCACCCGCTGAACAGGCGCGTATCCGCACACCGGCAGACAATGCGAAGACAGTCAACGATCTTCGCGAGGTGTGTCATGGACAGACGGACACTGGTCTCCGAATTCCTCGGAACACTGCTTCTGGTCTTCTTCGCCGTCGGCTCGGCCGTCCTGGCGGGCGCCTTCATCGGGACCCTCGGCATCGCGCTGGCCTTCGGCTTCACCCTGCTCGCCCTGGCGTACGCGGTCGGCCCGATCTCCGGCTGCCACGTCAACCCGGCGGTCACGCTCGGCATGCTGACCGCCGGGCGGATCAACGCCCGTACGGCCGTGGGCTACTGGGTGGCCCAGTTCCTGGGCGGCATCGCGGGCGCGGCCCTGCTGTTCCTGCTGGCCAAGCAGGTCCCGGGGCTGAAGACCAGCGGGGCCTTCGGCTCGAACGGGTTCGGCGACCGGTCCGCCGTCGGGATCAACACCGGCGGTGCGTTCCTCGCCGAAGTGGTGCTGACGTTCCTGCTGGTGTTCGTGGTGCTGGCCGTCACGCACAAGGTGGCCGTCCTCGGCTTCGACGGGCTGCCGATCGGCCTCGCCCTCGCCGTCATCCACCTGGTGGGCATCCCGCTCACGGGTACGTCCGTGAACCCGGCCCGCAGCCTGGGGCCCGCCCTCTTCGCCGGGGGCGCGGCGCTCTCCCAGCTGTGGCTGTTCATCGTCGCCCCGCTGGTCGGCGGGGTGCTCGCGGCGCTCGCGCACCGGCTGACGCACCCCGTCGACGCACCGCGCCTCCACGCGGACGACGCGGTGTCTCTGTAAGGAGTACGGATCCTGAGGAGTACGGCTCAGCCGTAGACGGGGCCCGTGTACTTCTCGCCCGGACCCTGACCCGGCTCGTCCGGCACGACCGAGGCCTCGCGGAAGGCGAGCTGGAGGGACTTCAGCCCGTCCCGCAGCGGGGCCGCGTGGAAGGAGCTGATCTCCGTGGCGCTGGCCGTGATCAGGCCGGCCAGCGCCTGGATCAGCTTGCGGGCCTCGTCCAGGTCCTTCTGGTCCTCGCCGCCCTCGGCGAGACCGAGGTTCACGGCGGCGGCGCTCATCAGGTGCACGGCCACCGTGGTGATCACCTCGACGGCGGGAACGTCCGCGATGTCGCGGGTGATGTCGTCGAAGCCCGGCCCCTGCTCGAGGCCGGTCGTGGAGTCGGTGCTGCTGGTCGCGTCGCTCATGCCGTCAACGATAGGTCCCGGCGCACGGGGCTCCGTACACAGGACCGGTTCGCCCGTTCCGCGTACCCCTGGTAGGCTGGTCAAGCGACCGGCCGGACACCTGTGTGCCCGGCCCACAAGTGGAGGCTCCGATCTCCCACCTGACCGTCCCCCGGGACGGCGGGTCACCGGTCAGACGACGGTCCCCATCGTTCCGTACGGACGATGGAACTGTCCGATGTGTGCGCCCCGCGGTTTCAGACGCGGCGGTGCTCCGGTATATCCAGGAGCCCTGCCTGTGTCCCGTCCGGGGCATTTTTTGTATCCCGATGCGGTTGGTCCCAAGAGATAAGACGTCTCGCGGCTGTCTGCCAGACAGTCGTGTGGTGCTACTGAGGAGGATCCATCAGCGCCGAGCCCCGCATCAACGACCGGATTCGCGTTCCCGAGGTGCGACTTGTCGGACCCAGCGGCGAGCAGGTGGGCATTGTCCCGCTCGCGAAGGCCCTGGAACTGGCGCAGGAGTACGACCTCGACCTGGTCGAGGTCGCGGCGAACGCCCGTCCGCCCGTGTGCAAGCTCATGGACTACGGGAAGTTCAAGTACGAGTCGGCCATGAAGGCCCGTGAGGCGCGCAAGAACCAGGCGCACACGGTCATCAAGGAAATGAAGCTCCGCCCGAAGATCGACCCGCACGACTACGACACCAAGAAGGGTCACGTCGTCCGGTTCCTCAAGCAGGGTGACAAGGTCAAGATCACGATCATGTTCCGTGGTCGTGAGCAGTCCCGTCCCGAGCTTGGCTTCCGGCTGCTTCAGCGACTCGCCTCCGACGTGGAGGAACTGGGCTTCATCGAGTCCAACCCGAAGCAGGACGGCCGGAACATGATCATGGTTCTTGGCCCGCACAAGAAGAAGACCGAGGCGATGGCCGAGGCCCGCGAGGCCCAGGCCGCCCGCAAGGCGGAGCGTCAGGGCGTTGCCCAGGACGACGAGCCGGCGGCTGCCGAGGTCGTCGCCGAGGCCCCGGCCGAGGCACCCTCCGAGGCGTGACCCTCGGGGCCGCCACCCAGGCGGCCCCCGGGTCCCGGACCGGAAACCCCAACCAAAGATCTGACGCTCCCGCAGTCCGGTGCCCGCACCGGGGACCGGGGGAGCGGCACTGACGAGGAGATACGGCGCGATGCCGAAGAACAAGACGCACAGCGGTTCCAAGAAGCGCTTCAAGATCACCGGCTCCGGCAAGGTGCTCCGCGAGCGCGCCGGCAAGCGCCACCTGCTCGAGCACAAGTCGTCCCGCGTGACGCGCCGCCTCACCGGCACCGTTGAGCTGGCCCCGGGCGACGCCGCGAAGATCAAGAAGCTTCTCGGCAAGTAATTCCACTGCTCCGGCCATCCCCGGAGCGCTGGAACGAGACCGGGACCAATTCATTTCCGGGTCGTGTGAACACCCCCACGACCCCGCTACAAGGAGTCAAAAGTGGCACGCGTCAAGCGCGCAGTAAACGCCCACAAGAAGCGCCGGGCAATCCTCGAGGCGGCCAAGGGCTACCGCGGTCAGCGTTCGCGCCTGTACCGCAAGGCCAAGGAGCAGGTCACCCACTCCCTGGTCTACAACTACAACGACCGCAAGAAGCGCAAGGGCGACTTCCGTCAGCTGTGGATCCAGCGCATCAACGCCGCTGCCCGCGAGAACGGCATGACGTACAACCGCCTCATCCAGGGTCTGAAGGCCGCCAACATCGAGGTGGACCGCAAGATCCTCGCCGAGCTGGCCGTCAACGACAGCAACGCGTTCGCCGCGCTCGTCGAGGTTGCCCAGAAGGCGCTTCCGAGCGACGTCAACGCCCCGAAGGCCGCCGCCTAAGTCCTCCCGGACAGGCAGCAGAACCCTTCTTGGCTTGAAGCCGGACCCGCAGGCGCACTGAGCGCCTGCGGGTCCGGTTGTTTCCCCGGGGTCCGGGGGTCGCTCCCCGGGAGGGCGCAGCCCGCCCCTTTCGTACGTACGTAGAAGAAGTGAGCCGCACACCCATGGGCACCCCCGAGCTGATCTCCCCGCGTTCCCCCCGCGTCACCGCCGCCAAGCGGCTGGCCAAGCGCAGCTTCCGGGGCAAGGAGCGCCGGTTCATCGCCGAGGGACCGCAGGCCGTGCGCGAGGCCGTCGGCCACCGGGGTCCGGACGGGACGCCGACGCTGATCGAGCTGTTCGCGACCGTGGAGACCGCCGAGCGGTACGCCGACATCGTGGACGCAGCGCACGCCGCAGGGGCCCGGGTGCACCTGGCCGGGGACGACGTCCTCGCCGAGATCTCGCAGACCATCACCCCGCAGGGCATCGTCGGCGTCTGCCACTTCCTGGACTCGCCCTTCGAGGACATCCTCGCCGCCAAGCCCAAGCTGGTCGCCGTCCTCGCGCACGTCCGCGACCCCGGCAACGCCGGTACGGTGCTGCGCTGCGCGGACGCGGCCGGCGCGGACGCGGTCGTGCTGACGGACGCCTCCGTCGACCTCTACAACCCGAAGTCGGTGCGCGCTTCGGTCGGCTCCCACTTCCACCTCCCCGTCGCCGTCGGCGTCCCCGTCGAGCAGGCCGTCGCACAGCTCCAGGCCGCGGGGGTGCGCATCCTGGCCGCCGACGGCGCGGGCGACAACGACCTCGACGACGAGCTGGACGCCGGCACCATGGGCGTCCCCACCGCCTGGGTCTTCGGCAACGAGGCCTGGGGTCTGCCCGAGGAGACCCGCGCGCTGGCCGACGCCGTCGTACGCGTCCCGATCCACGGCAAGGCCGAGAGCCTGAATCTCGCTACGGCAGCCGCCGTGTGCCTCTATGCATCCGCGCGGGCACAGCGGGTACGCACCACTGCCTGAGGACCTCCCGGCCAGAGTAGGGTGACGGGCTCGGGGGCCCTACTGCGCTACTCGGAGAGTGGGGGTACGGGGATGGTCGCGGAGATCACGGAACAGGCCGCTGCGGTACGGGAGTTCGGCGCGTCAGGGATCGGGGCGGACGACCTCCCCGACGGTCTCGTCGTCGCCGACGAGCGGGGCCGCATCGTCTGCTTCAACGCCGCCGCCGCCCGGATCACCGCCGTCCCGGCCGACCTCGCGCTCGGGCGTGCGCTCGTCGACGTACTCCCGCTGGAAGACCTCAAGGGCCGGCGCTGGTGGACGCTCACCGATCCGTACGAAGGACTCGCCATCCGCGCCGGGCAGCCGGAGCGCAACCTCCTGCTGCCGGGCGGGCGCGAGGTGCTGGTGTCCGCGCGGTACGTGCGGGAGCGTCCGCGCGGGCCCGTGCGCCGCGTCGTGGTGTCGCTACGCGGCACCGAGGCCAGGCGGCGCACCGAACGCAGCCACGCCGAGCTGATCGCGACCGTCGCCCACGAGCTGCGCTCGCCGCTGACCTCGGTGAAGGGGTTCACCCGCACCCTGCTGAAGAAGTGGGCGCGCTTCACCGACGACCAGAAGCTGATGATGCTGGAGACCGTCGACAACGACGCCGACCGCATCGCCCGGCTGATCGCCGAACTGCTCGACATCGCGCGGATCGACACGGGGAGGCTGGAGCTGCGCAGGCAGCCCGTCGATGTCGCCGCCGCCGTCGGACGGCATGTCCACGCGCGCATTTCCGCAGGTCAGGCCGCAGACCGTTTCCTCGTACGGATGGAACACCCGCTGCCCGACCTGTGGGCCGACCCCGACAAGATCGACCAGGTGCTGGGGAACCTGCTGGAAAATGCGGTGCGCCACGGCGAAGGAATGGTCACCATTGAGGTGGCGCCCGCCACAGCCAAGGACGACGAGAAGGGAACGGCCGTGACCGTCAGCGACGAAGGCCCCGGAATTCCCGAGGAGTCGCTGAACCGTGTCTTCACCCGTTTCTGGCGGGGCAGCAAGCGCGGCGGCACCGGTCTGGGCCTCTACATCGTCAAGGGCATCGTCGAGGCGCACGGCGGCACGATCACGGTCGGCCGCGGGCCCGGCGGTGGCGCCGAATTCCGATTTATTCTGCCCGTCGGGGCTCCCGCCTATCTGGCCTGAGCGCCCCACGGGCTTCTTCGTACCCTGCGTCCCTTTAGACTCGACCTTTGGCACCTTTGCGTCCTCATGCGTCGAGCAGGGCCGCCCACCAGCCATCGGAAGTACGGGAAGAGATGTCCGCACCCAATAAGTCGTACGACCCTGTCGAGGTCGAGGCGCTGAAACCCGAAGAGATCGAGCGCATGCGGGACGAGGCGCTGGCCGCCTTCGAGGCCGCCGCCGACCTCGACGCGCTCACGCACGCCAAGACCGCGCACACCGGGCCCACCTCGCCGCTGTCCCTCGCCAACCGCGAGATCGGCGCGCTCCCGCCCCAGGCCAAGGCCGAGGCGGGCAAGCGCGTCGGCATGGCGCGCGGCGCCGTCAACAAGGCCCTCGCCGCCCGTCTGGCGGTGCTGGAGGCCGAGCGCGACGAGCGCGTGCTGGTCGAGGAGGCCGTCGACGTCACGCTGCCGTACGACCGCGTCCCGGCCGGCGCCCGCCACCCGCTGACCACGTTCATGGAGCGCGTTGCCGACGTCTTCGTGGCGATGGGCTACGAGGTCGCCGAGGGCCCCGAGGTCGAGGCCGAGTGGTTCAACTTCGACGCCCTGAACTTCGTGCCGGACCACCCGGCGCGGCAGATGCAGGACACCTTCTTCGTGCAGGGTGCCGACGGCAAGAAGACCGACGAGTCGGGTGTCGTGCTGCGCACGCACACCTCGCCGGTGCAGGCGCGCGCGCTGCTCGAGCGCCGCGAGCCGCCCGTGTACGTCGTGTGCCCCGGCCGCGTCTACCGCACCGACGAGCTCGACGCCACGCACACCCCGGTCTTCCACCAGATCGAGCTGCTGGCCGTCGACGAGGGCCTGACCATGGCCGACCTCAAGGGCACCCTGGACCACATGGTCCAGGCGCTCTTCGGCGAGGGCGTGAAGACCCGGCTGCGCCCGCATTACTTCCCCTTCACCGAGCCGTCCGCCGAGATGGACATGGTCTGCTACGTCTGCCGCGGCGAGTCCGTCGGCAACCCGGACCGTCCCTGCCGCACCTGCGGCAGCGAGGGCTGGATCGAGCTGGGCGGCTGCGGCATGGTCAACCCGAAGGTCCTTACGGCCTGCGGCGTCGACCCGGAGAAGTACAGCGGGTTCGCCTTCGGCTTCGGCATCGAGCGGATGCTGATGTTCCGGCACAACGTGGAAGACATGCGAGACATGGTCGAGGGTGACGTGCGTTTCACTCGGCCCTTCGGGATGGAGATCTGATGCGGGTCCCGCTTTCCTGGCTGCGGGAGTACGTAGACCTCCCCGCCACCGAGACCGGCCGTGACGTGCAGGCCAAGCTGGTGTCCGCAGGACTTGAGGTCGAGACGGTCGAGCAGACCGGCGGCGGCATCAAGGGCCCGCTGGTCGTCGGCCAGGTCCTGACCATCGAGGAGCTGGAGGGCTTCAAGAAGCCGATCCGCTTCTGCACGGTCGACGTCGGCTCCGCCAACGGCACCGGCGAGCCGCAGGAGATCGTCTGCGGCGCGCGCAACTTCGCCGTCGGCGACAAGGTCGTCGTGGTCCTCCCGGGCGCGGTGCTGCCCGGCGACTTCGCGATCGCCGCGCGCAAGACGTACGGCAAGACCTCGCACGGCATGATCTGCTCCGGCGACGAGCTGGGCATGGGCGACGACGGCACGCACGGCATCATCGTGCTGCCGCCGGAGTACGAGCCGGGCACCGACGCCATCGAGCTGCTGGAGCTCGTCGACGAGGTGCTGGACATCGCGGTGACGCCGGACCGGGGTTACGCCCTGTCCATGCGCGGCATCGCCCGCGAGACCGCCACCGCGTACGGGCTGCCCCTGCGCGACCCGGCACTGCTCGACGTCCCTGCCCCGAACTCGTACGGCTACCCGGTGAAGATCAGCGACCCGCAGGGCTGCGACCGCTTCACCGCGCGCACCGTCACCGGGCTCGACCCCGAGGCCCGTTCGCCGATCTGGATGCAGCGACGCCTCCAGAAGGCGGGCATGCGCCCGATCTCGCTCGCCGTCGACATCACGAACTACGTGATGCTGGAGCTGGGTCAGCCGCTGCACGCCTACGACCGCTCGCGCGTCCAGGGCACCATCGGTGTCCGCCGCGCCGAGCAGGGCGAGAAGTTCACGACGCTCGACGGCGCCAAGCGCGTCCTGGACGCCGAGGACCTCGTCATCACCGACGACCGGGGCCCCATCGGCCTGGCCGGCGTCATGGGCGGTGCGAACACCGAGGTCGCCGACGTCGAGATCGACGCGGAGACCGGTGAGGCCAAGGGCACCACCGAGCTGGTCATCGAGGCGGCGCACTTCGACGCGCTCACCATCGCGCGCGCCTCCCGCCGCCACAAGCTGTCCTCCGAGGCGTCCAAGCGCTTCGAGCGCGGCGTCGACCCCGAGGCCGGCCCGGCCGCCGTGCAGCGCACGGTGGACCTGCTCGTGCTGCTCGCGGGCGGCACCGCCGAGGCCGGGGTCACCGAGGTCATCGCGCCCTCCGCGCCCCGCACCATCTCCATGGGCGCGGACCACCCGGACCGCGTCGCGGGCGTCGCCTACGGCCGCGAGACCGTCGTGCGCCGCCTCCAGGAGGTCGGCTGCGACGTCTACGGCACCGACGAGCTCGTCGTGACCGTGCCGTCCTGGCGCCCCGACCTGGCGTTCCCGAACGACCTGGCCGAAGAGGTCATCCGGCTGGAGGGCTACGAGAACCTGCCCTCCACGCTGCCGACCCCGCCGTCCGGCCGCGGTCTCACCGAGCGCCAGCGGCTGCAGCGCCGCATCGGCCGTGCGCTGGCCGGTGCCGGTTACGTCGAGGCGCTGAACTACCCGTTCGTCGGGGACGCCGCCTTCGACCAGCTCCAGCTGGCCGCCGACGACGACCGCCGCCGTACCGTCAAGCTGGTCAACCCGCTCGCCGACACGGAGCCCGCGCTCCGTACGACGCTGCTCCCGGGCCTGCTCGGTGCGCTGCGCCGCAACGACGGGCGCGGCAGCCACGACCTGGCGCTCTTCGAGACCGGTCTGGTCTTCCTGCCCTCGGGCGAGGAGACCAAGGCGGTGCGCCTGCCCGTCGACCGCCGTCCCACCGACGAGCAGATCGCCGAGCTCAATGCCTCGCTGCCCGCCCAGCCCCGGCATGCCGCCGTCGTCCTCGCGGGCGCCCGCGAGCAGGCCGGCTGGTGGGGCAAGGGCCGCCCGGCGACCTGGGCCGACGCCGTCGAGTCCGCCCGTGCGCTGGCCCGCGAGGCCGGTGCCGAGCTGCTCGTGGCCGCCGCGGCGAACGCGCCGTGGCACCCGGGCCGGTGCGCCGCGCTGTCGGTCGTCGTGGACGGCGAGGCGAAGGTCATCGGGTACGCCGGTGAACTGCACCCGCGCGTCATCAAGGCGATGAACCTGCCCGAGCGCACCTGCGCGATGGAGCTGGACCTGGACGTGCTGGAGCAGGCGGGACAGGGCGCGCTCGTCGCACCCAGGATCTCCACCTTCCCCGTCGCCACCCAGGACGTCGCCCTGGTCGTCGACGCGGACATCCCGAACGTCGTCGTCGAGGGATGGCTGCGCAAGGGAGCGGGTGAACTCCTGGAGGACATCCGCCTGTTCGACGTCTACACCGGCGAGCAGCTCGGCGAGGGCAAGAAGTCCCTCGCGTACGCGCTGCGCTTCCGCGCCGCCGACCGCACGCTCACCGTCGAGGAGGCCTCGGCCGCCCGCGACGCGGCGGTGGCGCTCGCGGCCGAGCACACGGGCGCCGTGCTTCGCGGCGCGTAACACCCGTATGAGTAACTCCCGTTGAGGGCGTTACCGAGGGGCACATCCGGGACACGGGTGTGCCCCTCACTCATTTGGGTGAGATCCACGGGCGATGTACGCATAGCGGCACGAACGGTAGACACAATCGTTCCGGCCGACCGGCCGCACCGCTGCCTAGCGCTCCGAGGGGGCCGTCCGGAAATGATCCGACACAGGACGGGGCTCCGGTACGGCTCCGGCGAAGCCCCCGGGCGGCGGGCGGGCCCGAGCCTCCGGCAGCGACTGGTCCACAGGTGCGCGGGCGGCTCCGGCAGGCGGTACGGGGAGGGCTTCGGGCACCGGGCCGCGCGCCGCGTGCTCGCCTGGGCGCGGTCCGCCTGCCTGGCCGCGCTCCTCGTCCTGTGGGTCGCCGTCGTCGTCCTGTGGGAACTGGTCTGCCCGCTCTCCGACAGCCCCGGCGTCCTGCCCGGCCTCCTCACCTGCTGCGGCTTCCTGCTGGCCGGCGCGGTCCTGATGCTGCGGGTGCGGATCGGGCCGCTGCGGGACCTGCGCCGGGCCAAGGAGGTGGCCCGGGCCGCGCAGGAGGTGCTGCTGCGCCCGCTGCCCGCCCGGCTCGACGGACTCGCCCTGGCCGCGGGGCAGTTGTCGGCCGGTGAGGGCGCGGTCGTCGGCGGGGACCTGTACGAGGTGATGTCGACGGTGCACGGGGTGCGCGTGGTCATCGGCGACGTGCGGGGCCACGGACTCACCCCGATCGGCACCGTCGCCGCCCTCCTCGGCAGCTTCCGCGAGGCCGCCCATGACGAGGCCGAACTCGCCGGTGTGATGCGGAGGTTGGAGCGCGCCCTGCAACGCCACCTGCGCGAGCGGGCCCGCGACGAGCACCCCGCCACCGAGGGGGCCCCGGCGGACAGCCCGCTGCTGGAGGAGTTCGTCACCGTACTGCTGCTGGAGATCCACGAGAACGGCGAGGTGCGCGCGCTCAACTGCGGCCACCCCTGGCCCTACCGGCTGCGCAGGACGGCCGAACCGGTGGCGGGCGGGGACCCGCTGCCGCCGCTCGGCCCCTTCCCGCTCCCCGCCGACCTGCCCGTGCAGCACTGCGTGACCCTGCTGCCCGGTGACTTCTTGGTGCTGCACACGGACGGCGCGGAGGACGCCCGTGACGCGAACGGCGCCTTCTTCCCGCTGCGGGAGGCGCTCGCCGGGGCGGCGGCGGTGCTGCCCGCCTCGCCCGGCGCGGTCGTCGAGCGGGTGCAGCGGGCGCTGCTGCGGCACACGGGCGGGCTGGTGTCCGACGACGTGGCGCTGGTGGTGCTGCGCAACGACCGGCTGCGGGTGCCCACCCAGGGCGGCGGCCCGTCCGCCAGGCAGCAGCACCCCGAACCCTCGCGGCACTGAGGGGAGTCGGCGGCGAGGCCGCCCGCCCCGGCCCGGAGATGCAGGTCGGCCGGGCGGGGCGGGCGGGGGTGGGGAACGGGCCGCCGCACTGATGGAGGGGGGAGCCGACGGCCCGGCCGCCTCTTGCGAGGCAGTTCAGTCAACCGATTCACGGGGTGCGGCGGGAGTGGGTGAAGGGGGTGGATGCAGGCATTCCGTTCACCCCCCGTGTGAATGCCCCGGTACTACGCTGGTCCACGACTGACGTCACCCGGAGGCGCTCCCATGCAGCCCAATGCACTCCTCGACGCCCTGCTCGACGAAGCGGGGATCTCCCAGGCGGGCCTTGCCGCCCACGTCAACCAGGCGGGAAAGAAACGGGGGTTGGCGCTCCGCTACGACCACACGGCGGTCCGCCGCTGGCTCAAGGGGCAGCGCCCACGCGGCCAGGCCCCCGACCTGATCTGCGAGGTGCTCAGCACCCGGCTGCACCGGCAGGTCGCCCTCGACGACATCGGCCTCGGCGGAATGCGGGGCGAGACGATGCCCCCGGACAGCGGTTCCCACTCCACCCTCTCCGGTTTCGTGGAGCGGGCCACCGCCCTGTGGCGCTCCGACGAACAGCAGCGCCCGCACGTCCTCGGTGCACCCGCCGTCACCGGCACACCCGCCGTGATGCCGGTCTGGGAGTGGGAGAACCCGCCCGAGGACAGCGACGTCTCCCGGTCCGGGCAGGCCCAGGTGAACCTCGCGGACATCGAGACCCTCAAGGCCGCCCGGGCGCACTACGAGCAGATGTATCGCAAGGCCGGCGGCATCGCGACCCGCACCCGCATCGTCGGCTTCCTCAACTCCGAGACCGCGCCCCTGCTGCGCGGCGGCTACAACGACGCGACAGGCCGTCAACTCCACCGCGCGACAGGGGGGTTGGTGGCCATCGCGGGCATCTGCGCCTACGACTCCGACGCCCAGGGGCTCGCCCAGCGCTACTTCCACCAGGCGCTGCGGCTCGCCAAGGCCAGCTGCGACCGGGGGCTCGGCGCGTACGTCATCGCCCTGCTCGTCAACCAGTCGCTGTTCATGCGGGAGTACCGCCAGGCGGTCGCCTTCGCCGAGGCCGCACTGCGGGCCGCCGGGCGTGAAATCACCCCGGCGCTCGCCGCAGACCTCTACGCCATGCAGGCCAAGTCCTACGCCCACCTCGGGGACCAGGCGAGTGCGCTCGCCTGCATCCGGCGGGCCGAGAAGGCCGCCGACCGCATCCGCCCCGGCAGCGAGCCGGACGAGACCGGGTACGTACAACCGGGCCTGGTCAACGTGCAGGTGGCGGAGGCGCTGCTCAGCATGGGGGACCTCACCACCGCGCGGGAGCACGCGGCGGCGGCGGTCGACACCCGCGCACACGACCGCGGCCGGGTGCACCGGCTCGCGATCCTCACCCATGTCGAACTGCGGCAGGGGGAGGCCGACCGGGCCGTGGCCACCGCGGTCGAGATGGCCGAGCAGGCGCGGGGCATGGAGTCCCAGCGGCTGAGAGACCGACTGCGGGCCGTGCGCGAACACCTGGCGGCCAGCGGCTGTGCCGAGGCCGACGAGGCGGCCGAAATGATCGACGGGGCACTGCGCATTCCCCTGTAAGGCACCTGCAAAGGGCCGCCGGGCGCTGGTTCCCCCAGCGCTGCGCTACTGCGATGTTGCCATCTACGTGCATCTCCATGCCGGAAGGTGGCAGAACTGTGCAGTGGACGAACCTAAACGAACAAACTGTGTACGAGAACCCGTGGTTCCGGGTGAATCTCGCGGACGTCGAACTCCCCAACGGCCGTCATCTGGACCACTTCCTCATCCGTCTGCGCGCGGTGGCCGTAGCGACCGCCGTCAACGAGGCGAACGAGGTGCTGATGCTCTGGCGCCACCGCTTCATCACTGACAGCTGGGGCTGGGAACTGGCCGCGGGCGTCGTCGAGGACGGCGAGGAGGTCGAAGCGGCAGCGGCGCGCGAGATGGAGGAGGAGACGGGGTGGCGGCCGGGGCCGCTGCGCCATCTGCTCACCGTCGAGCCGTCCAACGGCCTCACCGACGCCCGGCACCACCTGTACTGGGCGGAGGGGGCCACGTACACCGGCTACCCCGAGGACGACTTCGAGTCCTCGCGCCGTGAGTGGATACCGCTGAAGCTGATCCCGGACATGATCGCCCGGGGTGAGGTCCCGGCCGCCAATATGGCGGCCGGGCTGCTGATGCTCTATCACCTCAGGCTGGGCCAGGGGGAGTTGGCCTCCGGGTCCAGCAGGTAGTCGGGTTGTGGTTCAGCGCCCGAGGGCCTGCCACACGGCGACGGCGAGCGCACCGAGTGCGGTGAGCGCCGCCACCGCGGGCAGCGGCCAGCGGGTGTGCTCCAGGGCGCTGACGCGGGCGACCAGTTCGGCGAGGTCCTTGTCGTTCTGGTCGTCACGCAGCGTCTGCACGGCGAGCCGTCCCTCGATGTGGGCCAGTCCCACGTCGAGGCGTCGGCGGACCTCCGCGAGTTCGTCTACGACCACGCTCTGCTCGGGGTCGGTGGTCACGATGTTCCGCTCCTTCACGGGAGAGTCGACTCGGTTGTTGTGACGGTGAGTCAACTCCCTTTGTGTGCAGGGCGGGAGCGTGTGTTCGGGGCATATGCGAGCACACCCCGCACACCGCGCGCGCCCCCGCACACTCCGTGCGAATCAGGAGTGCGGGGGGCGTCGGTCACGCTGTGTACGAGGCGGGGATCAGCCGTACGGATCCGGTGGATCTAGCCGTACGGGTAGAAGCCCGAGCCCGTCTTGCGGCCGAGGCGGCCCGCGTCGACCATCCGCTGGAGCAGCGGCGGGGCCGCGTACAGCGGCTCCTTGAACTCGGCGTACATCGAGTCCGCCACCGAGGCGACCGTGTCCAGACCGATCAGGTCCGCCAGCTTCAGCGGGCCCATCGGGTGGGCGCAGCCCAGCTCCATGCCGTTGTCGATGTCCTCGCGGGACGCGATGCCCGACTCGAACATCCGGATCGCGGAGAGCAGGTACGGGATCAGCAGCGCGTTCACCACGAAGCCCGAGCGGTCCTGGGCGCGGATGGCGTGCTTGCCGAGGATCTTCTCCACCATGGCGTGCGCCCGGCTGATCGTGCCCTCGGAGGTGGTGAGGGCCGGGATCAGCTCGACGAGCTTCTGCACGGGGGCCGGGTTGAAGAAGTGGATGCCGATGACGGCGTCCGGCCGGGAGGTGGCGACGGCCAGCTTCACCAGCGGGATGGAGGAGGTGTTGGACGCCAGGATCGCGTCCGGGCGGGTCACCACCTGGTCCAGGACCTGGAAGATCTCCGTCTTGACCTGCTCGTTCTCCACGACGGCCTCGATCACGAGGTCGCGGTCGGCGAACTCGCCGAGGTCGGTGGTGAAGCTCAGGCGCCCCAGCGCCGCGTCGCGCTCCTCCTCGGAGATCTTGCCGCGCTCGGCGGCCTTCGAGAGGGAGTTGTAGAGGCGGGTACGGCCGATCTCCAGGGCCTCGCCCGTGGTCTCGGCGACCTTGACCTCAAGGCCGCTGCGGGCGCACACCTCCGCGATGCCGGCGCCCATCTGGCCGCAGCCCACCACTCCGACGCGTTCGATGTCGGTCACATCGTGCCTTTCGCTCTACGGTCACGCTCTGGTCGCGCTCTTGGGTCCGGGGGCCCTGCCGGTGTCTCCGGGGGCCCGCCGTGAACCCCCGACGTTACTCCGCGCCTGACGGGTTCAGGGCGGGAGGGCGGGCATGCTGTGCCGGACAGCGGGTCCGTACCGGAGCGGTGAGGTGTTGTTTTGTGGGACATGTCGCACGAAGGCGGCTTGTGGCCGGAGCGGTCGGGGTGCTCGGTGCGCTGGCTCTGACGGGAAGCTCCGCGGCCCGGCCGCGGTCGCCCCGGCAGCCGCGTCGGCGGACGGAGATGCGGGGCATGTGGCTGGCCTCCGTCGCCAACCGGGACTGGCCGTCCCGCAAGGGCCTCACCGCTGATCAACAGCGCGCTGAGCTGCTGGTTCATCTGGACACGGCGGTACGCAGGAAGCTCAACGCGGTGATCTTCCAGGTCCGGCCGACCGCCGACGCGCTGTGGCCCTCGCCGCACGAGCCGTGGGCGGAGTGCCTCACCGGGAAGCAGGGGCAGGACCCCGGCTGGGACCCCCTGGGGACGGCCGTGGAGGAGGCCCACCGCAGGGGGCTGGAGCTGCACGCCTGGTTCAACCCGTACCGGGTGGCGAATCACACAGACCCCACACGGCTCGTCCCGTCCCATCCGGCGCGGGTGCACCCGGGGTGGGTGGTCCCGTACGGCGGGAAGCTCTACTACCGCCCCGGGCTGCCGGAGGTCCGCCGCTTCGTGCAGGACGCGATGCTGGACGCGGTGCGGCGGTACCCGGTGGACGCCGTGCACTTCGACGACTACTTCTACCCGTATCCGGTGGAGGGGGAGACCTTCGACGACGCGGACGCCTTCGCGCGGTACGGGGGCGGCTTCGCGTCGGTGGGGGACTGGCGGCGCCACACGACGGATCTGCTCGTACGGGAGACGGGCGAGCGGATCCGGCAGGTGCGGCCGGGGGTGCGGTTCGGGGTCAGCCCTTTCGGGGTGTGGCGCAATGCCGACCGGGATCCGGAGGGGTCGCGGACCCGGGCGGGGGTGGGGACCTACGACGACCTGTACGCGGACACACGGAAGTGGGTGCGGGAGGGGTGGCTCGACTACGTCTGCCCGCAGTTGTACTGGAATGTGGGGTTCGGGCAGGCGGACTACGCGGAGCTGGTGGAGTGGTGGGCGGGGGCGGTGCGGGGCAGTGGCGTCGACCTGTACGTCGGTGAGGCGCTGTACAAGGCGGGGGACCCCGCGCAGCCGGCGGCGTGGCAGGACCCGGCGGAGCTGTCGCGCCACCTGACGCTGGCCGGGACCTTCCCGGAGGTGCGGGGGCACGTCTTCTTCTCGGGGCGGGAGGTGGGGGCGGACCGGATCGGGGCGATGGGGAGGGTGGTGGCGGACCACTACTGATCGCGGGGGCAGCCGTCGCCGCTGCCCGCGCGCCCCGCCCGGTCGCGCCGCAGAATGCGGCCATGAGCGATCACGTCACCCGTCCCTGGACCGCCCTCGATCCCGAAGCGCGTCGGGCCCGGCTCGCCGAGGTGCAGGACGCACACTTCGCCGAAGTGCTCCCCCGGGCCGACGACCCCGCCGGGACCACCTACACCCTCCACGGCAAGCACGTCACCGACCGGTCCGCCCTCTTCCTCGCCCTCGGGGAGGCGATCAACGGGCCCGGCGGGTACTTCGGCGGCAACCTCGACGCCCTCAACGACTGCCTGCGCGGCGGCTTCGGCGCCACCGCCCCCTTCACCCTGGAGTGGGAGGACTCCGAGGTCGCCCGCACCCACCTGGTCGCCTACTTCGACTCCGCCCTCGACGTCTTCCGCGAGCACTCCGTCGAGCTGCGGCTGAAGTGAGCCCCGGTCAGGCCAGGGATTCGCAGGCCGTACGCAGTCTTCGTACGCCCTCGTTGAGTTCCGCCGTGCTCGCCACCGCCGCGAAGCTCAGCCGGATGTGCGCCGCCGACGGCTCCGCGCTGAAGTACGGGCGGCCCGGTGCGACGGCCACCCCCGCGCGCAGTGCGGCGGACACCATCGAGGTCTCGTCCACCCCGTCCGGCAGGCGCAGCCACAGGTGGTAGCCGCCGGAGGGGATGTGGGGGAGGGACAGCTCGGGGAGGTGCAGGCGCAGGGCGGAGACCAGGGTGTCGCGGCGGTCGCGCAGCTGCGCCGACACCGTGCGCAGATGGCGCGGCCAGGCCGGGGAGCCGACCAGTTCGACCGCCGCTTCCTGGAGGGGGCGCGGCACGAAGAAGTTCTCCACGACCTGGATGGACCGCAGCCGCTCCAGCACCGGGCCGCGCGCCGCCAGCCCGCACACCCGGAAGCTGGGTGAGGTCGCCTTCGTCAGCGAGCAGACGTGCACGACGACGCCCTCGTGGTCGTCCGAGGCCAGCGGCCGGGGCAGCGGTCCCGCGTCCGCGTGCACCAGGCGTCGTACGAAGTCGTCCTCCACCAGGAAGGCCCCTGCCGCCCGCGTGATGCGCAGGACCTCCGGGCGGCGCGCGTCGGAGAGCACCGCGCCGGTCGGGTTCTGGAAGAGGGGCTGGCAGATGAAGACCCGGGCCCCGGTGGCCCGGAAGGCGGCTTCGAGGAGGTCGGGACGTACACCGTCCGCGTCCACCGGCACCGGTACCGGCCGCAGCCCGGCCGCCCGCGCGATGGCGAGCATTCCGGGGTACGTCGGCGACTCGACCAGCACGGCCGAGCCGGGCGGCGCGAGGGCGCGCAGCGTGGTGGTCAGCGCGCTCTGACCGCCTGCCGCGATCAGTACGTCGGCGGCGCCGATCGCCCCGCCGATGCCCCGCGCGAACCATTCGCGCAGCTCGTCGACGCCCTCGACGGGCGGCCGCCCCCACGCCCCCGGCCGCCGCCCGGCGCGGGCGAGGGCGGCGGCCATGGCCTGCTCCGGCTGGAGGGAGGCGTGCAGATAGCCCCCGTTGAACTCGATCACTCCGACGGCGGGCGCGGACAGGGTGACCAGCAGACCCGTCGCGTCGACCGCACGCGGCGCATGGTCGGTGGCCCCCTCGGCGCTGAGCGCGACCTCCTGCCAGGACGTGTCGCCGGGCGCCCGCGCCTCCGTACGCCGGTCGGCCGTCCGGAACGCCCCCGCGCCGGGCCGGGTCTCCACGAGCCCCTCGGCGGCGAGCCGGGCGAGCGCCCGGGAGACGGTCACCGGGCTGACCCGGTACCGCTCGACGAGGGCCCGGCTGGACGGCAGCTTTCCACCGGGGGAGTAGCGGTGAAGATCCGTGCGAAGGGCTGATGCCAGTTCAGAGACGCTGCTACGCTCGTGCATGAACGCAGACAATAGCGCTACTGCCCGTGAGGCGATAGCAGTTGACGGCTCACCGAAGCACTCGGGGCGCACGCCGGGGGAGCTCGCCGGCGCACACCGCACCCCGATCCCGGTGGGCGGCGGGAGTCCGGCCCGCACCGGCACCGTGCTCGCCGCGCTCGGGGTCGTCGCCTTCTCGCTCACCTTTCCCGCCACCGCCTGGGGGCTCGACGGTTTCGGGCCCTGGACGCTGGTGTCCGTACGGAGCGTCCTCGCGGCCCTCGTTGCGGGCGGCGCGCTGCTCGCCCTGCGCGTGCCCGTGCCGGAGCGGTGGCACTGGGGCGGCCTGGCCGTCGTCGGCATCGGGGTCGTCCTCGGCTTCCCGATGCTCACCACCCTCGCCCTGCGGACCTCGACGACCGCCCACGCGGCCGTGGTCGTGGGCCTGCTGCCTCTGACCACCGCGGTCTTCTCCGCCGTACGCACCGGGCACCGCCCCTCCCGCGCCTTCTGGGCGGCGGCGCTCGCCGGAGCGGCCGTGGTGATCACCTTCACCGTGCAGCAGAGCGGGGGCGCGCTGTCGGGCGCCGACCTCTACCTCTTCGGGGCGCTGCTGGTGTGCGCCGCCGGATACACCGAGGGCGGCCGGCTGGCCCGGGTGATGCCGGGCTGGCAGGTCATCGGGTGGGCGCTGGTGATGTGCCTGCCGGTGGCGCTGCCGACGGCGGCCGTCGCACTCGCCGCGGAACCGGTGCACCTGACGGCCAAGGCCCTGTCCGGGCTGCTGTGGGTGGCGATCGGCTCGCAGTTCCTGGGCCTGGTGGTCTGGTACCGGGGGATGGCGGAGATCGGGGTCGCCCGGGCCAGCCAACTCCAGCTCGCGCAGCCGCTGTTGACGCTGGTGTGGTCGGTGCTGCTGCTGGGTGAGGTGCTGCCGATGGCGGCGCCGGTCGCGGCGGTCGCGGTGCTGGTGTGCATCGCGGTCACCCAGCGGGTCCGGGCCTGAGAGGCGTCAACTCCTCTGCTCCGCACTAAACTTGGCGCTTCCGAGCCGACCTCTGGAGGTCAGTGGCGATGCGGGCGAACGTGGGCGATCTGTTACTGACGCACGGCAGGATCGTGGGGCAGCGGGACCGGGTCGCGGAGATCGTGGAGGTGCTCGGGGCGGACGGGCTGCCGCCGTACCGGGTGCGGTTCGAGGACGGGCACGAGACGGTGATGTCGCCGGGTCCGGACACGGTGGTGAGGCACCGCGAGGGGACGTAGCCGCGAGCGGCGGGGCGACGGCCCCGCCGGGTCAGTAGAAGTGGCGCAGCCGCGACGGCCCCGCCGGGTCAGTAGAAGTGGCGCAGTCGCGGCCACAGCGTGGACCAGGGGGACGCCGTCCCCGCGCACAGCTCCACCGTCGCGCCCTGCTCCTCGTTGGCGACGCCCGCCCCGTTGTCCACCCGCCCCACCCCCTCGCACCCGCGGAAGAAGCCCCCGGTCCCGCCCTCGGTGCCCCGTTGCAGCACCACCAGCACGCGCCCCGTCGCGCTGTCCGGCGGTGGACCCCAGTCGGCGAAGCTCATGTGCCCCGAGTACGGCGCGGGCAGCCCCCGCGCAGGCCCGTACCGTACGAGCGCACCCGCCTGCCCGTAGTTCTGCGTGAAGATCACCGACCGGGCCCGCTCGCCCGGCGGTATCCGCTGCCACCCCGCCGCCACCGCGTCGGCGAACTGCGGCCAGCCCACCTGTTCGCCCTGCTCCGGGTTGATCCCGTTCACCCACTCCACCTGGTTCGCCGGCAGCACCGGCAGCCCCACCGCCAGGCTCATCGCCGCCGTCACGGCGACCGCACCGGCCAGCAGCCCCCGCCGCACCCGGCGCGCCCCGCCCGCCAGCCACCGCACCGCCGGCGGGCACCCCGCCGCCAGCAGTACGAGCAGCAGCGGCAGCGCGTAGTACGGCTTGCCGCCCGTGCCGATCACCTGGAGGCACAGCAGCGGATACGCCCATGCCACCGCCCGCGCCCACCCCACCCGCGCGTCCCGCCACAGCCGCAGCCACCCCACCACGCACACCGGCACGTACAACGGCGACAGGAAGAGCAGTTGCTGCGGTACGAACAGGAGCCGGTTCTCGGTGCCGTCGTCGGCCACGATGCCGCCCGCGACGGTGAGCTGGGGCCACCCGTGCTGCTCCTGCCACCACAGATTGGGCCAGGCGATCAGCACGGCGAGGGCCACCCCCACCCCCAGCCAGCCGCTGCGGAACAGCCGTCGGGGCCCGGCCACCGCGAGCCCGCCGAGCAGGGCGGCGACCAGCATCGCCACCAGGTACTTGTTCTGGATGCCGATCCCGACGGCCGCCCCGACCGGCGCCCACCAGCGCGGGTTGCCGCTGCGCAGCAGCCGCAGGAACAGCCAGCCGATCGCCAGCCACGCCACCAGGTCGTACGTCGCCGTGGTCACGATGTGCCCCACGGCCAGCACGAACGTCGACGTCGCCGCGAGCACCGCCGCAAGAAGCTGCGCCCGCCGGTCCCCGCCCAGCTCCCGCGCCACCGCCGCCACCAGCAGCACCAGCAGTACGCAGGCCAGCGTCCCCGCCACCCGCAGCCCCGCCGGGCTGTCCCCGAAGACGGAACTGAACGCCCTGGTCAGCAGCGGGGTCAGGGGCGGCTGGTCCACGTACCCCCAGTCCGGATGGTCCCCGGCGACCAGGAAGTACAGCTCGTCACGGTGGTAGCCGTACCGGCCCGACAGGGCGGTGAGGAGCCCCGCCGCGACGACGCACACGGCGGCGACGGGAGCGGTGGCGAAGGGGTGGAGCGCCCGGGCCTCGAAGAGGGTCTGACCCTTGTCGTACACGGGCCGGAGCCTACGGCCGCGACGCCCCCGCCAGAAGACCTCGTACCGCAACGAATCGGTCAAGTCGGATACGTGGTGTCCCGCGGCCCCCTCCGGGACCGAAAACCCCGTGATCGCCGCCGGGGCGACCGCTACGGTGGCCCCTCGCCCACCCCGAGGAGTCCCGCCCGCATGCCGCAGCCCGCGCACCCCCGCCCCGCTCCGATCCGTGTGTGCGAGGGCCTCGTCCGGGGAGCGACGGCCGCCCCCGGCATCGTCTCCCACCTCGGAATCCCTTACGCCGCACCGCCGTTCGGCCCGCACCGCTTCCGGGCCCCTCAGCCGCCCGCACCCTGGGACGGCGTACGCGACTGCACCGCGTACGGTCCCGTCGCCCCGCAGTCCGCCGAACTGCCCGAAGCGCCCTCCTGGTCGCCCGGCGACGAGGACGTGCTCACCCTCAACATCTGGGCGCAAGAGGGAAGTTCGGTCGTCCCGGTCCTCGTGTGGCTGCACGGCGGCGCGTACACCTTCGGCTCCTGTGCCCAGCCCGACTTCGACGGTACGGTCCTGGCCCGCGCCGGACTGGTGGTCGTCACGCTCAACTACCGGCTCGGCTTCGAGGGGTTCGGGCAGGTGCCCGGGTTCCCGGAGAACCGCGGCCTGCTCGACCAGCTCGCCGCGCTGCGCTGGGTCGCCGCGAACATCGCGGCCTTCGGCGGCGACCCCGACCGCGTCACCGTCGCCGGACAGTCCGCGGGGGCCACGGCGGCGGCGAGCCTGCTGCTGCGGGAGGAGGCGCGCGGGCTGTTCCGCAGGGTCGTCGCGCACAGCGCGGTCGGGCCGTACTTCTCGCCGGAGCTGGCCGGGCACGTCACCCGTGAGGTCGCCGCCGAAGCCGGGGTCCCGGCCACGGCAAAGGGCCTGCTCGGGGCGTCCCCCGAGGCGCTGGTGGCCGCGTCCGACCGGGTGGCGCGGTCCTGGAAGCAGGACGCCGGGACGGGCCACAGGCACTACGACCCCGTGCTGTACGGTCCGGTCGCCGACGGCACCGACCTGCCCGCCGACCCCCTCGCCGCGCACGCCGCCGCCCCGCTCGCCGGAGTGGACCTGCTGGTCTGCCACACCACCGAGGAGAGCCGGCTCTTCGACGCCGTCGGCAGCACCGTGAAGGTGACCACCGAGGCGCAACTCGCGCAGTTCTGCGCCGACTTCGACTTCCCCGCCTCCCTCGTCGCCGCCTACCGGGACCGGCTGCCGGACGCGTCCGTCCTCGACCTCTACCTCGCGCTCCTGGGCGACCGGGCCTTCTGCGAGTACACCCACCGCGTCGCCGACGCCCACGTCCGCGCCGGGGGCCGCACCTTCCTCTCCCGCTTCGCCCGCCGCCGCACCGACGCCGACGGCACGCCCCTGGTGCGGGCCTGGCACTGCGCGGACATCCCCTTCGCCTTCGGCAACCACCACGATCCCGCCCTGGAATTCCTCATCGGCGGCCCCCCGACGGCCGAGGACGACGAGCTGGCCGCCCAACTGGTCAGTGCCTGGGCCGGGTTCGCGGCGACCGGCGACCCGGGCTGGAAGCCGTACGAGGGCGGGGAGGGCGACGCGGTGCGGATCTGGGGAGCGGCCACCGCAGACGGCCCGCCGCGAGCGGCCTGGCAGGGGGTGGACCTCGGACCCGAACGGCCCTGAGCGGGGCGGGCGTTACCTGCGGAGTAATCGACGCCCGTGCGGGGTTGGGAGACCGTGGGCGTGCCGCCGGGGAAACCACCGGCGGCACCTCCGGAACCGTACGAACGACACGACAGGGAACCCCGCCATGAGCATCGACTTCCGCACCGCCCTCCAGAACTACTTCGCCGCCTGGAACGCCGGCACCGGGCCCGACGACCTCGCCAAGGCCGTCGCGGTCGCCTTCACGGAGGACGCCGCCTACACCGACCCGGTCGCCGACGTGCGCGGGCACGCGGAGGTGACGGAGATGATCGCCGGGGCGCACGCCCAGTTCCCCGGCTTCGAGTTCCGGCTCGCCGACGAGCCCGACGGGCACCACGACATCGTCCGCTTCCACTGGGAGCTGGTCTCCCTCACGGACGGCTCCGCGCCCATCGCGGGCTTCGACGTGGCCACCGTCGCGGCGGACGGCCGGGTCGCGAACGTGAAGGGCTTCCTGGACCGCCTCCCGGGAGCCTGAGTTACCGTACGCAAGATCGTCCGTACGGTGCGGGCCGTGCGGGTCAAGTGGTGAGGCCGGGAGCCTTGTTGGCCCGGCCCGTCACATTCTCCGTACGGCGGTCGTCAACCAGTTGCGGCCGTACGAGAAGGGGCCGCGACCTCACGACGAGAGACACGGGGGCCCTGCGCCATGGAACCGATACGCACCGCAGCCGAAGGACCCGACTTCCTGGCGGGCCAGTTCGAGGCAAACCGGGACCGGCTGCGCGGGGTCGCCTACCGGATGCTCGGTTCCTCCGCCGAGGCGGAGGACGCCGTCCAGGAGGCCTGGCTGAGACTCGGCAGACAGGACCCCGCCACCATCGACAACCTGCCCGGCTGGCTGACCACCGTCGTCGCCCGGGTCTGCCTCGACCAGCTCCGCTCGCGCACCACCCGCCGCGAGGACCCGCTGGACCCCCTCTCCGACACCCACGTGCCGGACCCGATCCTGCGCAGGGACGACGAGGCGGACCCGGAGCAGCAGGCGCTGCTGGCGGACTCGGTGGGGCTCGCACTGCTGGTCGTACTGGAGACGCTCGGCCCGGCCGAACGGCTCGCCTTCGTCCTGCACGACATGTTCGCCGTCCCCTTCGAGGAGATCGCCCCGCTGGTCGACCGCACCCCGGCGGCCACCCGGCAGCTCGCCAGCCGGGCCCGCCGCAGGGTCCAGGGCACGGCCCCCGCGCCCGACACCAACGCCTCCCGGCAGCGCGAGGTGGTCTCCGCCTTCCTGGCGGCGTCCCGGGGCGGGGACTTCGACGGGCTGCTCTCCCTCCTCGACCCGCAGTGCGTGCTGCGGGCGGACGCGGGGACGTCGCCGCTGTCGAAGGTGGTCCGGGGGGCGCGGGAGGTCGTCTCGAACGCGCTCATGTTCCGGCAGGCGGCGCAGTACGCGCGGCCCGCGCTGGTCAACGGTGTCCCCGGGCTGATCAACGTGATCGACGGGAAGGTCATGGGCGTCATGGACTTCACCATCGTCGACGGCAAGATCCTCGAACTGAACATCCTGGCCGACCCGGACCGCCTCGCCACCCTGGACGTGAGCTTCCTGGAGGCGTGAACCGCAGGTCGCGGGGGCGGGCGCGGACTGCCCGCCCCCGGGGCCCGGCGGCCGGGCGGCCCCGAACCGCAGGGGGCGCGGCCCGGAACCCCGGGGGCCGCCGCCCCCACGTCACCCTCACCCCCGCCCACGAGATATCTTGACGTCAAGCAATGTTGCAGACGTGGAGCGGAGTACCCGGTGACTGACTCGACCATCATCTATACGCACACCGACGAGGCCCCGGCCCTCGCGACGTATTCGTTCCTGCCCGTCGTCGAGGCCTACGCCTCCACGGCCGGTGTCACGGTCGAAAGCCGTGACATCTCCCTGGCCGGCCGCATCATCGCGAGCTTCCCCGAGCGCCTGAAGGAGGAGCAGCGGATCGATGACGCCCTCGCCGAGCTCGGCGAGCTGGCCAAGACGCCCGGCGCCAACATCATCAAGCTGCCCAACATCTCGGCCTCGATCCCGCAGCTGAAGGCCGCGATCGCCGAGCTCCAGGCGCAGGGCTACGCGCTCCCGGACTACCCGGACGACCCGAAGTCCGACGAGGACAAGGACGTCCGCGCCCGTTACGACAAGGTCAAGGGCAGCGCCGTCAACCCGGTCCTGCGCGAGGGCAACTCCGACCGCCGCGCCCCCGCCTCGGTCAAGAACTACGCCAAGGCCCACCCCCACCGCATGGGCAAGTGGACCCCGGAGTCCAAGACCAACGTCGCCACCATGGGCGCCGACGACTTCCGCTCCACCGAGAAGTCCGCCACGATCGCCGAGGCGGGCTCGCTCCGCATCGAGCTGGTCGGCGACGACGGCAACACCACCGTCCTGCGCGAGTCCGTACCGGTCCTCGCCGGTGAGGTCGTCGACGCCTCCGTGATGCGCGTCGCCGCGCTGCGCGAGTTCTTCACCGCGCAGGTCGCCCGCGCCAAGTCCGAGGGCGTGCTCTTCTCCGTGCACCTCAAGGCCACGATGATGAAGGTCTCCGACCCGATCATCTTCGGCCACGTGGTCCGCGCCTTCTTCCCGAAGACCTTCGCCCAGTACGGCGACGTGCTCGCCACCGCCGGTCTGACCCCGAACGACGGCCTCGGCGGCATCTACAAGGGCCTGGAGGCCCTGCCGCAGGGCGCCGAGATCAAGGCCTCCTTCGACGCCGAGCTGGCCGAGGGCCCCGAGCTGGCCATGGTCGACTCCGACAAGGGCATCACCAACCTGCACGTGCCGTCCGACGTCATCGTCGACGCCTCGATGCCGGCCATGATCCGCACCTCCGGCCACATGTGGGGCCCGGACGGCAACGAGGCCGACACCCTCGCCGTCCTCCCGGACTCCTCGTACGCGGGCATCTACCAGGTCGTCATCGACGACTGCCGCGCCCACGGTGCCTACGACCCGGCCACCATGGGCTCCGTCCCGAACGTCGGCCTGATGGCGCAGAAGGCCGAGGAGTACGGCTCCCACGACAAGACCTTCGAGATCCCGGCCACGGGCACCGTCCGCGTCGTGGACGCCGCGGGCAACGTGGTCCTGGAGCAGGTCGTCGGCGCCGGTGACATCTTCCGCATGTGCCAGACCAAGGACCTCCCGATCCAGGACTGGGTCAAGCTGGCCGTCACCCGCGCCCGCGCCACCGGCGTCCCGGCCGTGTTCTGGCTGGACGAGGAGCGCGCCCACGACGCGCAGCTCATCACCAAGGTGAAGAAGTACCTCGGCGACCACGACACCGACGGTCTCACCATCGAGATCATGTCGCCGGTCAAGGCCATCGCGTACTCCCTGGAGCGCATCCGCCGCGGCGAGGACACCATCTCGGTGACCGGCAACGTGCTCCGTGACTACCTGACGGACCTCTTCCCGATCCTGGAGCTGGGCACCAGCGCCAAGATGCTCTCCGTCGTCCCGCTGATGAACGGCGGCGGCCTCTTCGAGACGGGCGCCGGCGGCTCCGCCCCGAAGCACGTCCAGCAGCTCGTCAAGGAGAACTACCTCCGCTGGGACTCCCTCGGTGAGTTCCTGGCGCTGGCCGTCTCCTTCGAGCACCTGGCCACCACCACGGGCAACGCGCGTGCCCAGGTGCTCGCCGACACCCTGGACCGCGCCACGGGCACCTTCCTCAACGAGGACAAGTCCCCGAGCCGCAAGCTGGGCGGCATCGACAACCGCGGCAGCCACTTCTACCTGGCTCTGTACTGGGCCCAGGAGCTGGCCAAGCAGACCGACGACGCCGCGCTCGCGGAGGCCTTCGGCTCGCTGGCCGCGAAGCTCGCCGAGCAGGAGGAGACCATCGTCTCCGAGCTGATCGCCGTGCAGGGTTCGCCGGTCGAGATCGGCGGCTACTACCAGCCGGACGCCAAGAAGGCCTCGGCCGTCATGCGCCCGTCGAAGACGCTGAACGAGGCGCTCTCCACGCTCGCCTGAGCCTCCTGACGCTGTGTCAACAGGACTGCCCCGGCCGGTGCTTCACCGGCCGGGGCAGTCCCGCGTTCAGGCCACGAGCCCCCAGGCCAGGGCTCCCGCCGCAGCCACTCCGTACGCCCACACCCCACCCCGCACGACCCGCTCCCGTACCTCCGCACTCCACGTCGTACGGACGTCCATCAGCCACGCCAGCGCGGGCAGCACCAGCACCGCGTGCAGGCTCACCCCGTGCAGGGGTTTGAGCACGCCCGTCGAGGCGTACGCGTCCACCTGGTGTCCGGTACGGGTCAGGATCACCCCGCGCGCGATCATCACCGCCCCCGAGGCCAGCCCCACCAGCAGGTACGCGAACCCGGCCCGCAGCGCGAGCGGCATCCCGGCGGGGCCTCCCGCTCCCCGCCGGAACACCGCCACGGCCAGCACCGTCAGCAGCACCACGAGCAGCACCCCGCCCACCGCGAGCCCCATGGACACCACGGTGTCGAAGGTGGTCTCCATGTTGAGGTGCGAGGGCCTGCGCCGCCACGCCTGGAGGGTGATCCCGCCGACCTCCAGCACGCAGTCCGCCGCGAACAGCCCGAGCACGACGTTCCGCGTCCGCTCGCCGATCCGCAGGTACGACGCCACCCACGCCACCGCGAGCAGCGTCACGCCGAAGGACAGCCCGAAGGTGACGGGCTTGCGCCAGGACACGGGCCCGTACCAGGGCCCGCCGTCCACCACGAAGACCGCGAGATGCAGCAGCCCGGCCGCGAAGAGCAGCAGACCGACCAGCACACAGGCACGCTCGACGGGACGCAGGGCACGCGGGGCGGGGGCGAGGGTCGTCATCATGTGCTCCAGCCTCCGCCGCAGGGGCTCGCGGGTCGTCGTCCTCGGGGAGGCAGGTGCACTGCTCCTGGGGCAGTACGGCCGAGGGGTCTCGCCCCTCGCCCCGGCGCTGTGGGGAGACCTCCCGTGCCGGGCGTGCGGGGTGGTTGATGAGGGGCGGGTCGCCGGGCCACGGGCCGTGGTCGATGCGCCCGTCAGCGGTGGTCGTTCCTCCCGGCGGGGAGGCGGGGGGCCCTCACCGGCCACGGCGGAGGGCGTCGGCCGTGCCGGGGTGGCGTGGCCTCGGCCGCGTGCCGTCGTCGTACGAGGCGGTCGTCAGCCGGTGTCGTACGAGGCGGCCGTCGGCCGGTCCCGTCCCCGGCGCCCGGAGCAGTCCTCGGCAGTCCTCGGCAGCCCTCAGGGCAGCCCCGAGTCGCCCTCAGCGGCCGCCGCTCGCCCCGGCGGCCCGGTCGTCCTGCGCTGCGGGCCGCTGCTCGGGGTCCTCCGCCGCCCCGGAAGCGAGCAGCTCGGCCAGGTTGTCGGTGGACAGCACCAGCACCGCCCCGACCAGCCCGGCGACGGACGCCGCCACCACCCCGGTCCAGTGGTACTCGGCCTCCCAGGGCGTCTGGCAGAGCAGCCCGGCCGCGACCACCGTCAGCAGCGCCACGTTGCGCACCACATGGCGCGGGCCGATCGGCGCGGTCGTGGAGCCGAAGCAGTTGCAGGACTGGTCCTTGCCGCGCAGGAGTACGCCCGCGATCCCGGCGGTGAAGGCGACCAGCAGCACCCCCGCCACCACGAAGCCCGCCACCCCGCCCGGCCACAGCACCAGCAGCGCGACGGAGCCGATCTCGCCCGCCACCACGCCCACCGCGACGGCGGGGGCGAGCGGCGCGGGCACCGCCATGTCACGGGTCGCGGTCACGAACGACCGGAACGACGCGGCCGACAGCAGCTTGCTCGCCGCCGAGGCCACGAACACCATCGCTACGAGTACGCGGCACGCCAGTACGACGTAGTCCACGGGCCGACCTCACTTCCCCCGGTATCTCGGCAGCCGCCATCTAACCCCATGCACCTCAGAGGCAACAGGTGCAATCCCGTCAACAGGGCTCCGCCCGGGCGCCCTTGGCCGACCGGCCCGAGGGCTCCCCACTCGACGGGTACCCGCCAAGCCGAGCCGGTGTTAGGTTTGCCTAACCTAAGTGCATCGGGGAGTGAACGGCATGGCCAAGGACGGCAAGTACCGCAAGCCCGAACAGCGGGAGTTTCTCGTCCTGCGCGTAGTGGCCCGCAAGCAGATCAGTCCGAACTTCGTCCGCGTCACCCTCGGCGGCGACGCCCTGCGGAACTTCGTGCCGATGGGGTACGACCAGTGGTTCCGCGTCTTCCTCCCCACCGCCAAGGGTGTGCTCCGCCTCCCCAAGCGCACCAACGGCCTCTGGGTCGCCGAGTACATGCTCATGTCCAAGGACACCCGCCCCATCGGCCGCAACTACACCGTGCGCCACCACCGCACCGAGGGCCTCTACGGCGAAGGACCGGAGCTCGACGTCGACTTCGTCCTCCACGAGGACGCCGACGGCAAGCTCGGCCCCGCCTCCGCCTGGGCCCGCGACGCCGCGCCCGGCGACGAGATCGGCATCTTCGACGAGGGCATCACCTACCTGCCCCCGGCGCACACGACCTGGCGCCTCCTCGTCGGCGACGAAAGCGCGCTTCCCGCCCTCCTCGGCATCCTCGCCTCGGCCACCGACGACACCCCCACCGAGGTGTACGTCGAACTCCCCGACCCCGACGACGCCCAGCCCCTCCCCGCCCCCCGCCCGAACACCACCGTCCACTGGCTGACCCGACCCCCCGGCACCCCCGTCGGCGACACAGCCCTCGCCGCCCTCCGCGCCGCCACCCTCCCGGAAGGCCCCGGCTACGCCTGGACGGCGGGCGGCCGGCGCCTCGCCACGGGAGTCCGCCGCCACCTGGTCACCGACCGCGGCTTCCCCAAGGACACGGTGACCTTCACGGGCTACTGGCGCTGAGGCCCCAACGCCGTACCGGAGGCCGACGCCCACCCGGCCCCGCGTGCCCGGCCCGCACCGGAGCGATCTATTCTTCCGCTCGCGATCGGCTCGCGATCGGCTCGCGATCGGCTCGCGAAGCGAGAACGCGGGGGCGAGCAGGAAGCCGGGGCAGCAGGGCCGACGGCCGAGCCTGAGTGCCGGCACGGGTGCAGCGCCCGCCCGTCCTCGGCCGGGACGTCTCCGGCCGTGCCTTCCTGCTGATCGGACCGGCGACTCATGACGGGACGGGGCACGGATGAACATGGGCGGGACAACGCTCGAAGCGGCGGTCCGGCGCGGAGACGCGGATGCGGTGACCGCGTCGCTGGAGGCGGGAGCGGCCGCGGACACGGTCACTGACGACGGACTGCCCGTGCTGTGCCTGGCGATCGCCGCCCATGACGCCACCGTCGCGGAGGCGCTCGTCGAGGGCGGCGCGGACCCGGACCGCAGGCTGCCGGACGGAACGACTCCGCTGGTTCGGGCAGTCGACGGCGGCTCTCCAGCGGTGGCGCAGGCCGTGCTGGGCCGGGAACCCCGGCTGCGCCTCCCGGAGCCCGAACGGGAGCAACTGCTCGCCTTGGCCCGGCGCTGGTACGAGCGGGGCGCGCCGGACGAACTGCGCCGCCGGACGGGCCGGTCGGGCTCCCTGCGCCAGGCCCGAGTGATGGACGACGAATACGGCCATGTGACGCAGCTGACGCTCGGCGGCCTCACGGTCCGCGCCGGGCACGGCGCGATCCTCACCAACCTGGAGTGGGCCTTCCGGATCCTGACCCCGGTCGACGAGCTGGTGGCCAGGGCAGTGGCGCGACGTGACCCGGACCATGTCGACTGGGCGGCCGCCATGTGGGTCCTCAGCGAACGCCGCAGCAAGGAGACGTGGTCGGCCCTCACGGTGCACCGCCGCAATCCGGCTCCGGAGTACCGTCGCTTCGTCCTCGACGTCCTCCGCTGGTACGTGCTGACGCCGTTCAGCTGGCGGAACTCCTACGAGAAGGAGACGGCGGAACTGCTGGTCGCCTGGGCCGTCGACGGCGAGGACGACCCCGGCGTCCTCGCCGAGGTGCTCCGCGTCCTGAACGAGACGGAGCACCGGGAATCAGTGGCCGTGGGACTGCGGTACGCCGATCACCCGGACCCGCGCGTCCGCGCCCGGGTCCCCGACCTCCTGCTCTGCCGCGACACCGTTGGCCCCTCCCTCCGCGCGGAGGCCGGGACCGTACTGCTGGCGCTCGCCGGGGACCAGGACGGGGCGGTGCGGGCCGAAGCCGCCGAGGTGCTGATCGCGGCCCACGACGGCAGCTCCGGGTGCACGGACGCCGTCGTCCGGCTGCTCCAAGATCCGGTGGCCGAGGTGCGGGCCCGCGCCGCGTCGGCGGTCGCAGGCGGTGCGGACCGTACGGCAGCGGTCGCCGACGCCCTCCTGGCCCTGCTCGACGAGGACGACTTCGCGACACGGCTCAACGCCGCCTACGGCCTCCTGCGGCGGGACGACCCGCGCACGGGGGAGGCGATCGAACGGGTGGGCCCGCTCGATCGCCCCGGCTTCGAGCACGACCACCGTCTTTGTGCGGTCAGGAGTTGGCAGAGGAGCCGCGAGGACGGTTCCGCCCCCGGATAGGACCCGCGTTCCGGCGCCCTCGGCCGCACCCGCTCCGTACCACCCCCTGCCGCTCTTTGCATAAACCTGCGCTCGTACGTATAGTCATGCCATCGACAAGGAGGGTCCGATGGTGGTCAGGGCAGCAGTGGCGGGAGCGAGCGGATACGCGGGCGGGGAACTGCTGCGCTTCCTCCTCGTGCACCCCGACGTGGAGATCGGCGCCCTCACCGGCCACTCCAACGCAGGTCAGACGCTCGGCAGCGTCCAGCCGCACCTCGCGCCGCTCGCGGACCGCGTGCTGGAGCCGACCACGGCCGAGGTCCTCGCCGGACACGACGTCGTCTTCCTCGCGCTGCCGCACGGTCAGTCCGCCGCAGTGGCGGAGCAGCTCGGCGACGACGTGCTGATCGTCGACATGGGGGCCGACTTCCGGCTCACCGACGCCGCCGACTGGGAGAAGTTCTACGGCTCCCCGCACGCCGGCACCTGGCCCTACGGCCTGCCCGAACTGCCGGGTGCCCGCGCCGCGCTGGAGGGGTCCAAGCGCATCGCGGTGCCCGGTTGCTACCCCACGGCCGTCTCGCTGGGCCTCGTACCGGCGTACGCGGCCGGACTCGCCGAGCCCGAGGCCGTCATCGTCGCCGCGTCCGGCACCTCCGGCGCGGGCAAGGCCGCCAAGCCGCACCTGCTCGGCTCCGAGGTCATGGGCTCCATGTCCCCGTACGGCGTCGGCGGCGGCCACCGGCACACCCCCGAGATGATCCAGAACCTCAGCGCGGTCGCGGGGGAGCGGGTCACCGTCTCCTTCACCCCGACCCTGGCCCCGATGCCGCGCGGCATCCTCGCCACCAGCAGCGCGAAGGCCAGGCCCGGGGTGACGTACACGGACGTACGAGCCGCGTACGAAAAGGCATACGCGGACGAGCCGTTCGTCCGCCTCCTCCCCGAGGGGCAGTGGCCCGCCACCGCCTCCGTGTACGGGGCCAACGCCGCGCAGATCCAGGTCGCGTACGACGAGGCCGCGCACCGCGTCATCGTCGTCAGCGCCATCGACAACCTCGCCAAGGGCACCGCCGGCGGCGCGGTGCAGAGCATGAACATCGCCCTCGGACTCGACGAGTCCACGGGCCTCACTTCGATCGGAGTAGCACCGTGAGCGTCACGGCAGCACAGGGATTCACGGCGGCGGGCATCGCCGCCGGGATCAAGGCGAACGGCAACCCGGACCTGGCCCTCGTGGTCAACACCGGGCCGCGCCGCGCCGCCGCGGGCGTCTTCACCTCCAACCGCGTCAAGGCCGCCCCCGTCCTCTGGTCCGAGCAGGTCGTCAAGACCGGCGAGATCACCGCCGTCGTCCTCAACTCCGGTGGCGCCAACGCCTGTACGGGACCGAAGGGCTTCCAGGACACCCACGCCACCGCCGAGAAGGCGGCCGAGGTCCTGGAGATCGGCGCGGGCGAGGTCGCCGTCGCGTCGACCGGGCTCATCGGCGTGCTCCTCCCCATGGACAAACTGCTCCCCGGCATCGACAAGGCCGCCGCCGAGCTCTCCGTCCACGGCGGCGAGAAGGCCGCCATCGCCATCAAGACCACCGACACCGTGCACAAGACGTCCGTGCACACCAGCCCCGCGGGCTGGACCGTCGGCGGCATGGCCAAGGGTGCGGGCATGCTCGCCCCGGGCCTCGCCACCATGCTGGTCGTCCTCACCACCGACGCCGACCTCGAGGCCCCCGTCCTCGACAAGGCGCTGCGGGACGCCACCCGGCAGACCTTCGACCGGGTCGACTCCGACGGCTGCATGTCGACCAACGACACCGTGCTGCTGCTGGCCTCCGGTGCGTCCGAAGTCGCCCCCGGATACGAGGAGTTCGCGGCCGCCGTACGTACCGTCTGCGACGACCTCGCCCGCCAGCTCATCGGCGACGCCGAGGGGGCCAGCAAGGACATCCGTATCGAGGTGATCAACGCGGCCACCGAGGACGACGCCGTCGAGGTCGGCCGGTCCATCGCCCGCAACAACCTCCTCAAGTGCGCCCTGCACGGCGAGGACCCCAACTGGGGCCGGGTGCTCTCCGCCATCGGTACGACGAAGGCGGCCTTCGACCCGGACGAGCTGAACGTCGCCATCAACGGCGTCTGGGTCTGCAAGAAGGGCTCCGTCGGCGACGACCGCGACCTGGTCGACATGCGCTACCGGGAGATCAAGATCACCGCCGACCTCGCCGAGGGCTCCGAGTCCGCCGTGATCTGGGCGAACGACCTCACCGCCGACTACGTCCACGAGAACAGCGCGTACTCCTCATGAGCAGCCCCCAGAAGGCCTCCGCCCGCAAGCACACCGCCCTGCCCAAGGCGCAGATCCTCATCGAGGCCCTGCCGTGGCTGACCCGCCACCAGGGCAAGACCGTCGTGATCAAGTTCGGCGGCAACGCCATGGTCGACGAGGACCTGAAGGCCGCCTTCGCGCAGGACGTCGTCTTCCTGCACCACGCGGGCCTGAGGCCCGTCGTCGTGCACGGCGGCGGCCCGCAGATCAGCCGGCAGCTCGACGCGGCGGGCATCGTCAGCGAGTTCAAGGCGGGCCTGCGGGTCACCACGCCCGAGGCCATGGACGTCGTACGGATGGTCCTGGCGGGCCAGGTCCAGCGCGAGCTGGTCGGCCTGCTCAACCAGCACGGTCCCCTCGCGGTCGGCCTGACCGGCGAGGACGCGCACACCATCACCGCCACCCAGCACTTCCCGCAGATCGACGGCGAGTCCGTCGACATCGGCCGGGTCGGCGAAATCACCGCGATCGACACGGGCGCCATCGAGGCGCTCCTGGCGGACGGCCGCATCCCGGTCGTCTCCTCGATCGCCCGCTCCCAGGACGCTTCTGAGGGGGGACGTGTCTACAACGTCAATGCTGATACGGCGGCTGCGGCACTCGCTGCGGCGCTGGACGCCGAAACGCTGATGGTCCTCACCGACGTCGAGGGCCTCTACGAGGACTGGCCCAACAGCGACGACGTCATCAGCCGACTGACCGCCACCGAACTGGAGAAACTCCTGCCGGAGCTGGCCAGCGGCATGGTGCCCAAGATGCAGGGCTGCCTGCACGCCGTGCGCAACGGCGTCACCACCGCCCGCGTCATCGACGGACGGGTCCCGCACTCGATCCTGCTGGAGATCTTCACGGACGAGGGCATCGGCACGATGGTCGTCCCGGACGCCCCATACGCAGACCACGACACCCAGGGGGAGCCCCAGTCATGAGCAACGCCGACCTCACCGGACGGTGGCAGCACGCCCTCACCAACAACTACGGCACCCCGCAGCTCGCCCTCGTCCACGGCGAGGGCTCCACCCTCCGGGACGCCGACGGCAAGGAATACGCCGATTTCGTCGGCGGCATCGCGGTCAACGCCCTCGGCCACGCCCACCCGGCGATCGTCGAGGCCGTCTCCTCGCAGATCGCCTCCCTGAGCCACGTCTCCAACCTCTTCGTCGCCGAGCCGCCCGTCGCGCTCGCCGAGCGGATCGTCGAGCTGTCCGGCCGCCCCGGCAAGGTCTACTTCTGCAACTCCGGCGCCGAGGCCAACGAAGCCGCCTTCAAGATCGGCCGGCTCACCGGCCGCACCCACATGGTCGCCACCACCGGCGGCTTCCACGGCCGCACCATGGGCGCCCTGGCGCTCACCGGCCAGGAGGGCAAGCGGGCACCGTTCCAGCCGCTTCCCGGCGACGTCACGCACGTACCGTACGGAGACGTGGAAGCCCTGCGGGCAGCCGTCACCGAGGACACCGCCCTCGTGATCATCGAGCCCATCCAGGGCGAACTCGGCGTCGTGGTCCCCCCGCCCGGCTACCTCAAGGCCGCCCGGGAGATCACCCGCGCCACCGGCACCCTCCTGGTCCTCGACGAGGTCCAGACCGGCACGGGACGCACCGGCCACTTCCTCGCCCACCAGGCGGAAGAGGGCATCGACCCGGACATCGTGACCCTCGCCAAGGGCCTCGGCGGCGGTCTCCCGCTGGGCGCGACCGTCGCGTACGGAGCGGCCGCAGACCTTCTCAAGCCCGGCCACCACGGCTCCACCTTCGGCGGGAACCCGACCGCCTGCGCCGCCGGACTGGCCGTCCTGGACACCATCGCCGCCGACGGACTCCTCGACGAGACCAAGCGCAAGGGCGAGAAACTGCGGGACGGAATCCAGTCACTCGGACACCCGTTGGTATCCCACGTCCGGGGTGCGGGCCTGCTCCTGGGTATCGTCTTGTCCGAGTCCCTCGCTCCCCAGGTGCAGCAGGCGGCTCAGGACGCCGGTTTCCTCGTGAACGCGCCCGCCCCGGATGTCGTACGGCTCATGCCCGCCCTGACCATCGGCGACGACCTCCTGGACGCGTTCCTTGTGGCCCTGCCAGGCGTTCTCGACACGGCACACGGGGACCAACGATCCGGAGAATGACGCAGATGACCGAGGCGCACGCGCGGGACAACGAACACGGCGGCAACGGCGGCCCCGCCGTACCCCAGACCCGGACCGCACGCCACCGCCGGATCGTGGACATCCTCAACCGGCAGCCGGTGCGCTCGCAGAGCCAGCTCGCCAAGCTCCTCAGCGACGACGGGCTGAGCGTCACCCAGGCGACGCTCAGCCGGGACCTGGACGAGCTGGGCGCGGTGAAGATCCGCAACACCGGCGGCGAGCTGATCTACGCGGTGCCCAGCGAGGGCGGCTTCCGCACCCCGCAGGCGCCGCTGGGGGAGTCCGCCAAGGAGGAGCGGATGCGCCGCCTCTCCGCCGAACTGCTGATCTCGGCGGAGGCCTCGGCCAACCTGGTCGTCCTGCGTACGCCGCCGGGAGCCGCCCAGTTCCTGGCCTCGGCCATCGACCAGGCGGAACTGCGGGCGATCCTCGGCACGATCGCGGGCGACGACACGCTGATGCTGATCAGCCGCGACCCGGCGGGCGGCCAGGCCCTGGCCGACCACCTGCTGCGCCTCGCGCAGAAGGAGCGCTAGTCCTCCGCGAGGAGAGCTAGTCCCCGCTCTTCTTGCTGCGGTACGACATCCAGGCCGCCACCAGCGCGCCCGACACGTTGTGCCACACCGAGAAGACCGCCGACGGCAGCGCGGCCAGCGGGCTGAAGTGGGCGGTGGCCAGGGAGGCGGCGAGCCCGGAGTTCTGCATGCCGACCTCGAAGGCCATCGCCCGGCTCGCGGGCTTCCCGAGCCGGCCGAGCTTCCCCGCCCCGTACCCGAGGGCAAGCCCCAGCCCGTTGTGCAGCACGACGGCGACGAAGACGAGCAGTGCCGCCGACTTGATCGCGGCGGCGCTGCCCGCCACCACCACGGCCACGATGACCGCGATCGTGACGGCCGACAGCCACGGCAGCGCCCCGAGCACCCGCTCCAGATACCGCCCCGCCACCAGCCGCACCACGAGCCCCGCGATCACCGGCAGCAGCACGGTCTTCAGGATGTCCTCGACCATCGACCCGGCGTCGACGGGGAGGTACTCCCCGGCCAGCAGCAGTGTCAGCGGCGGCGTGACCAGCGGGGCCAGCATGGTCGACACGGTCGCGACGGATACCGACAGTGCCACATCGCCCCTGGCCAGATACGTCACCACATTCGACGCGGTCCCACTGGGCGCACACCCCACCAGAATCACCCCCGCCGCGAGCTGCGGCGGCAGACTCAGCGCGTGGGCGATGAGCCACCCGAGCCCCGGCATGATCACGTAGTGCGCCACGAGTCCGAGCAGCACCGCCCACGGCCGCTGGGCCACCCCCTTGAAGTCCACCGGCGTCATCGTCAGCCCCATGCAGAACATCACGATGCCCAGCAGGTACGGCACGGAGGTCTTCCAGTCGGCGAAGGTGCCCGGGGTCAGCAGCCCCAGGGCACCGGCGACGAGCACCAGCACGGGGAAGACCGTGACCGCCCGTCGGGCGGTCCTGTCGGTGTCGTCCTGGCTGGTCGGAGCGGGTGTCTCGGTTTCGGTACGCACGTCGTGATGCAACGCCCGTCCGCCCCGCCCATGCAACACCGTCTCGATATGTGGTCGCTACACGTACGCCTCAGTAGCGGGTGATCGCGGTCTTCCCCCTCATGGTCCCGACGGCGATATGCGGCTTCTGCCCCGGATCGACCCACCGCAGAATCTTCCGCATCGCCCCCTTCGGCACGGACACACAACCGGCCGTCGCACCGGGCCCGTTGACGTGCAGAAAGATGCCCGCACCCCGCCCGCGCACCGGCCGGTCATAGTTGAACCCCACCACCAACGCGTGCGCGTACTGCACCCCGTACGCATCCAGCTTCTCGGCCTCGCCCGCCCGGCAGTCCTCCGGAAGCCCCTCCACCCACCGGTTGTACGCGCGCGACCGATTGTCCTGACACCACCACGACGCCGCCCCGACCCGCCGGTACACGACCCGCGCCCCCTTCGGCGCGGCCTCGGTCCCGAACCCGTAGGGAAGCTCGTACAGCCCGGTCGGCGTCGTATTCGTGCTCTGCACCCTGACCGCCCCCTCGACCAGCCCCTTCGCCCCGAACCGCGCCGGAGCACTCCCGGCCGCCACCCACCGGGACCCCCGCCGCTCCCACCAGGTGACGGTCCCCGTGGTGGAGGCCGTGCCGTCCGCCACAGCGGTGACGAGCTGCCGCCCCCCACCGGTGTCGGCCATCCGCGCGGGAAGCGGGACTTCGGGGGTGTCCGGAGCGAGCAGACAGGACACCAGGACGGCACAACCGAGGGCGCGCGTGAGGATCATGTTCCGACGTTACGAAGCCCTCGGCGGCGGAAGCGGCAACGGCACCGTAGGCCACGGTGTGCTCGTCCTTCCGGCTCAACCGACCTGCCGTACCGGTGATTTCACCAGGTGGACGGGTGCTTGCCGGTCACGGCCTGGTACAGCCTCCGGGCGGCGAGCCGGGTCGGGGGCGGCACCTCCTCGCCGAGCCGTGCGGCGAACCAGGCCTCGGGGAGCCGGCCCGGCGACGGCAACAGCGCGTCGACGGCGGCGCGGACCACGGCGGGGTCCGGGTCGTCGACGAGGGGAAGCAACTCTGCGACGGCCACGACGTCGAGCGCCTTCAGGCCGGCCACGGCCTGGGCCCGGACCCGGGGAACGGGATGGGCGAGCAACGGCCGCAGCAGCGCGGCGTCCGCGCGCTCACCGCACTCGCCGAGTCCGGCGGCGGCAGCGGCCTGCGCGTGGTCCAACCGCCCCGCATCCGAGCACAGTTCGCGATACCGGGGCAGCGCAGGGGAACCGTGCTGCCGCAGCACCCACCGGGCACAGGCGCGTACGACGGGCGCCCGGTCGGTGAGGAACGGCTCGGCGCGCGCGGCCGAACCGAACCGGTTGAGCGCGCTGACACCGGTGGCACGGACCCTGGACTGCCGGGAGTCGAGCAACAGTGCCAGCACTGCCTCGGTCTCCTCGCCCGGAAGCGCGGCGACGGCCGCCTGCGCGAACCGGTCCTGGACCGTGACGTCGGACCCCTTCGCGGCGAACCGGGCGAGCTCGACGGGGGAGAACAGCTCCCGCTCGACGGCCTCCCGGGCGGCGAGCCGTCGCACCCGCCGTTCGGGCGCGCTCAGGCAGCGGGCGACGAAGTCGGGCGCAGAGTACCGGAGTTGGTGCTCCGCGAGTGCGAGCACACCCGCGCCGTGCCGCCGTTCCGCCACTCTTACGATCACTGCCGCGACGTCGCAGAAGGCCTGGACGGGGAGGGCGGGCAGGGCCGTGCGCAGGAGAGCCAGTGCTCGCTCCCGCACCGGAGCCGCCCAGTCCGTGCCGCGGATCGCGACAAGGGGCAGCAGCGCGGGAACGCCGGGCACGCGCGCGAGCGCCGCCTCCCGGACACGCCCGTCCGCGTGGCACAGCGCCACCGCCAGTTCCCGCTCGGTGGACCCGGGACCGAGGGGCACCGGCTTCGCCGGCTCGTCCCAGGGCCGCCACTCCCGGCGCAGGACGTCCCGGATGTCGAGATCCAGCGCGATCCAGGCACGCGGGTCGCGGACGTCCACGAGGTCCCGGATGCGGTCGGGCTCGGAACCGGAATTCCCGGTCGCCTGTTCGATGCTGTTCACCGGGCGAGCTTACGGCCAGGCTCACCCGGTGCGGGCCGGGACACCTGCGGGCCGGACCCCTACAGCTGCGCCCGCACGCCCGCCCCGTACTCCTTGACTTCCGCCGGGGACAGGTACGCCTTCGTCTGCTCGAAGTCCTGGAGGGTCTTCGGCTTGTTGTCCTGGAAGCCCGTGCGGACGAAATCGTCGCCCGCGACCGCGTTGAGGCCCCAGTTGACGACCACTCGGGCGCGGGCCGTCAGTGTGGGGAGGGCCATCACGTGGTAGCCGCGGGCCACCACCTGGGCCGGGAGGCCGTGCAGTTCCACGCCCAGGGGCTTGGAGACCGCGTCCGCGCCGCCCAGGTCGACGACCAGGCCCAGGTCCTTGTGGATGTACGGCTTGAGGGGCGCACCCGTCATGCTCGCCACGATGTTGTCCGCCAGGACCTTGCCCTGGCGCTGCGCGTGCTGTGCGGTCGGCGGGCAGATCGCGTCGCCGCCCTTGGCCACGTCCGGCACCGCCGCGACGTCTCCGGCCGCGTACAGGCCGTCGTATCCCGGCACCTTGAGGTGGTCGGAGGAGATGATCCGGCCTCGGACGGTCTCCGCGCCCAGTGTCGTGACCAGCGGGGACGCGGCGACGCCCGCCGTCCAGATGAGGGTGCGGGAGGGGAGGGTGCGGCCGTCGGTCAGCTTGACGGTCGTCTCGTCGACGGAGGCGACGGAGGTGTTGAGCGAGAACTCGATGCCGCGCTCGCGCAGCATCGCCATCGCCTTCACTCCGAGCCGCTCGCCCAGTTCGGGGAGCAGGCGCGGGGCCACGTCGACCAGGTGCCAGCGCACCAGGGACGGGTCCAGGCGGGAGTACCGCTTGAGGGCGTTGGTGGTGAGGCGCTGGAGGCAGGCGGCCGTCTCGACGCCCGCGTAGCCGCCGCCCACGACCACGAATTGCAGGCGCGCCCGGCGCTCCTCCTCGTCCACGGCGGCCGCAGCCAGGTCGAGCTGCTCGATCACGTGGTCGCGGATGTACGCGCCCTGGCCGAGGGTCTTCACGCCCAGCGCATGGTCGGTGAGGCCGGGGATGTCGAAGGTACGGGTCGTGGACCCGGCGGCGATGACCAGGTGGTCGTACGGCTTGGCGGTGATCTCGCCCGTCGTCTTGCGGACGATGCACACCTTCGCCTCGGCGTCGATGCCGATGGCCACGCCCGGCACGATCTTCGTACGGCGCAGTCGGCGGCGCAGCGAGACCGCGACGGACTGGGGGGTCAGGACGCCCGCCGCCACGTGCGGGAGGAGGGGGAGGTAGAGCTGGTAGTCCTGCGGGGAGATCAGGATCAGTTCGGCGTCGCGCGGGGAGAGCTTGCGCTCCAGGCGGTGCAGGCACTCGATCCCGACGAAGCCTGCGCCGACCACCACAATCCTCGGTCGCGTCATCGTGTCCACTGCTCCTTCGCTCCGGCGGGGAATCAGAGAAATCGCAGAACTGCAGAACTGGAGAAATCGCAGAACCAACAGAAAACGTCTCCAGCATCGGCGCTCTTGCGCCTGCCCGCTCGTTGGCAGGGGATTCGCGCGGCATCCGAGGGAGGCCGTCCCGTACCCCACCCGCAGTCCTTTGACAAAACATACGGACCTCTGCATAGTTATGCTTATCGCTGGATGGGCGACGTCGCCCGGCCGTCACTCGTTACTCGTACGAACCCGCCTCCTCCCCGTTCCTCCGCGCGGGGAGGAGGCAGCACATCCACACTGATCGAGGAGTTCCCGCTGTGAGCAGCAACACCGGTGAAGGTCGGCTCTGGGGCGGCCGGTTCGCCGACGGTCCGGCCGAGGCCCTGGCCAAACTGTCCGCGTCCGTCCACTTCGACTGGGTGCTCGCCCCGTACGACATCGCCGGCTCCCGCGCCCACGCCCGCGTCCTGCACAAGGCCGGACTGCTCACCGCCGACGAACTCACCCGCATGCTGGCCGGACTCGACCTGCTCGAAGAGGACGTCGCGTCCGGCGACTTCGTCGGCACGGTCGCCGACGAGGACGTCCACTCCGCCCTGGAGCGTGGCCTCATCGAGCGCCTCGGCGCCGACCTCGGCGGCAAGCTCCGGGCCGGCCGCTCCCGCAACGACCAGGTCGCCACCCTCTTCCGGATGTACCTGCGCGACCACGCCCGCACCATCGGCGGCCTCCTCGCCGAACTCCAGGACGCCCTGGTCGGGCTGGCCGAGGCGCACCCGGACGTCGCGATGCCCGGCCGCACCCACCTCCAGCACGCCCAGCCGGTCCTCTTCGCGCACCACATGCTGGCCCACGTCCAGCCCCTGGCCCGGGACGCGGAGCGGCTGCGGCAGTGGGACACCCGTACCGCCGTATCCCCTTACGGATCGGGCGCGTTGGCGGGATCCTCGCTCGGCCTGGACCCCGAGGCGGTCGCCGCCGACCTCGGCTTCGAGCACGGCTCGGTCGGCAACTCCATCGACGGCACGGCCTCCCGGGACTTCGTCGCCGAGTTCGCGTTCATCACCGCGATGATCGGCGTGAACCTCTCCCGGATCGCCGAGGAGATCATCATCTGGAACACGAAGGAGTTCTCCTTCGTCACCCTCCACGACGCCTTCTCCACCGGCTCCTCGATCATGCCGCAGAAGAAGAACCCGGACATCGCGGAGCTGGCGCGCGGCAAGTCGGGGCGCCTCATCGGCAACCTGACCGGCCTGATGGCGACCCTCAAGGCGCTGCCCCTGGCCTACAACCGGGACCTCCAGGAGGACAAGGAGCCCGTCTTCGACTCCTGCGAGACCCTCGAGGTCCTGCTGCCCGCCTTCACCGGCATGATGGCCACCCTCACCGTCAACCGCGAGCGCATGGAGGAGCTGGCCCCGGCGGGCTTCTCGCTCGCCACCGACATCGCCGAGTGGCTGGTCAAGCAGGGCGTGCCGTTCCGGGTGGCGCACGAGGTCGCGGGCGAGTGCGTGAAGGTGTGCGAGGCGGAGGGCATCGAGCTGGACCAGCTGACGGACGATCAGTTCGCCAAGATCTCCGAGCACTTGAAGCCCGAGGTGCGTACGGTCCTCAACGTCCCCGGCGCACTGGCCTCCCGCAGCGGCCGCGGCGGCACGGCCCCCTCGGCGGTCGCCGTGCAGCTCGCCGAACTGAAGGCGGACCTGGCGACGCAGCACGCGTGGGCCTCGGCGAAGCGGTAACGAGCGGTACGAACAGTGAGGGGCCCGGCCATCCCGTCCGGGCCCCTCTTCATGCCGCCCCCCGGAGGTGCCCCTTGCCGTCGCCGCCCCCCGGGCAAGGGGGTGGCCCACCCGATGCCGGGCCACCCCGGCTCCGCCCCTTGCCCCCGGCCGCACCCGTGAAAGGGGGCCCGGCCAACCCCGTACACCCCTTCGTGAGACACCCGCGTCTCATTCGGGCTATCCTCGTCTCATGACAGTCGACCGCGACCGCGTCCTCCGCTCCGCCGCCGCCCTCCTCACCCGCAAAGCCACCGCGACCATGGACGAGGTCGCCAAGGCCGCCGGCATCGGGCGGGCCACCCTGCACCGCCACTTCGCCGGGCGTGACGCCCTCATCAAGGCACTGGAGGACCTCGGTATCCGGGAGCTCGACGCCGCGCTCGACAAGGCCGCGCTCGACGAGGGCACCGCCACGGACGCCCTGCGCCGCCTCATCGCCGGATCCGAGCCCGTCGCCGGGCTCTTCGCCTTCCTCATCACCGAGAACCAGCTCTTCGAGGGCGAGCAGCACCAGGGCTGGGACCGCATCGACGCCCGCATCGCGGCCCTCTTCCGGCGCGGCCAGGAGAGCGGCGAATTCCGCATCGACCTCGGCCCCGCCTGGCTGACCGACGCCCTCTACGGGCTCGTCACCTCCGCCGCCTGGTCCATCCAGGACGGCCGGACCGCGGGCAAGGACTACCAGCACATGATCGTCGAGTTGCTGCTCGGCGGTGTACGACGGAGCGTGGAGAAATGACAAGCACCGAACAGCAGCACGCGGGAGCGGCGGAGTCCGGAGGCATAGCCAGCCCGGGCCGCTGGCTCGCGCTGGCCGTGCTCGTCTTCGCCGTACTCCTGGTGGCCGTCGACGCCACCGTCCTGGGCCTCGCGACGCCGTTCCTCAGCGAGGACCTGAAGCCCTCGGGCACCCAACTCCTGTGGATCGGCGACGTCTACTCCTTCATCATCGCGGGCCTGCTCGTGTCGATGGGCAGCCTCGGCGACCGGATCGGGCGCAAGAAGCTCCTGCTCACCGGTGCCGTCGCGTTCGGCGCGGTGTCCGTGCTCAACGCGTACGCCACCAGCCCCGAGATGATGATCGTCGCCCGCGCCCTGCTCGGCGTCGCCGGTGCGACCCTCATGCCGTCCACCCTCGCGCTGATCCGCAACATCTTCCACGACCCCAAGGAACGCAGCCTCGCCGTCGGCATCTGGGGCGCGGCGGCCTCCGCCGGTGCGGCCGTCGGCCCGGTCGTCGGCGGATTCCTCCTCGAGAACTTCTGGTGGGGCTCGGTCTTCCTGATCAACCTCCCGGTCATGGCCGTCCTGGTCGTCGTCGGCATCAAGCTGCTGCCCGAGTCCAAGGACCCCTCGCCCGGCCCCTGGGACCTGCTCAGCGTGCTGCTCTCGCTGGTCGGCATGGTCGCCGTCGTGTACGCCATCAAGGAAGCGGCCGTGCACGGCTTCCGCTGGGACATCGCGGCCGCGGCGGTCGTCGGACTGGGCGCGCTCTACTGGTTCGTACGCCGCCAACGCACCCTTCAGTCCCCGCTGCTGGACATGCGGCTCTTCCAGCACCGCGGCTTCTCCGGCGCTGTCCTGGCCGACCTGCTGACCATCCTCGGGCTCTCCGGACTGGTCTTCTTCCTCTCCCAGTTCCTCCAACTGGTCCAGGAACGCTCGCCGTTGCAGGCCGGACTCATCGAACTCCCGGCCGCCGTCGGTGCGGTGGGCGCGGGCCTGACCGCCGGATTCCTGGCCCGTCGTACGTCGGTGCGCCTCGCGGTGTCGGGCGGTCTGACCGCCGTCGGCCTCTCGCTGGCCGCGTGCACCCTGCTCACCGCCGACACCGGGATCGTGGCGCTCGGCTGCGCGCTGTTCCTCGGCGGGCTCGGAGCGGGCCTCGCCTTCACCGTCACCGCCGACGTGATCCTCTCCAGCGTCCCCAAGGAGCAGGCGGGCGCGGCCTCCGCCGTCTCGGAGACCGCCTACGAACTGGGCGCGGCCCTCGGCATCGCCCTGCTCGGCTCCATCGTCACCGGCATCTACCGGGGCTTCCCCGTCCCGGACGGCGTCCCGGCCGACGTGTCGGCGGCCGCCCACGACTCGCTGGGCGGGGCCGTGGAGTCGGCGGGCGTGCTGCCCCAGGACCAGGCGACGGCCCTTTTGGTGTCCGCCCGCGACTCCTTCACCGACGGCTTCCAGACCGCCGCCCTGGTCGGCGCGCTGGTGCTGTTCGCGACGGCCTGCGCGGCCTGGTTCATGCTGCGCGGCCAGAAGCTCGAAGAGGGCATCGAGCACTGACGTACGGCTGCACATGGATACGGGAGAGGGCCCGCCGGAATCGTCCGGCGGGCCCTCTCCCGTATCAACTTCCCTGCGGTCAGGCCGCCTTGGCCTTCGTGGCGTACATGTCCACGTACTCCTGGCCGGACAGCTGCATGACCTCCGACATCACCGAGTCGGTCACCGCGCGCAGCACGTACCGGTCGCGGTCCATGCCCTCGTAGCGGGAGAACTCCATCGGCTTGCCGAAGCGCACCGTCACCTTGCCCGGACGCGGCAGGCCCGCACCGCCGGGCTGGATCTTGTCGGTGCCGATCATCGCGAACGGGACGACCGGGGCGCCGGTCATCAGGGTCAGCCGCGCGATGCCGGTGCGGCCGCGGTAGAGGCGGCCGTCGGGGGAGCGGGTGCCCTCGGGGTAGATCGAGAACATCTTGCCCTCCTCCAGCACCCGGCGGCCGGTCATCAGGGCCGCGACGCCGCCGCGGCCGCCGTCCCGGTCGACCGGGATCATGCCGCAGCTGGTGAAGAACCACGCCATGAGACGGCCCTTGAGGCCCTTGCCCGTGACGTACTCGTCCTTGCCGATGTAGTGGACCTGGCGCTCCAGGCAGATCGGCATGATCATCGAGTCGATGAAGGTGAGGTGATTGCCGGCGAGGATCACCGGACCCGTCCCCGGGATGTTCTCCGCGCCCTCCACCTGGGGGCGGAACATCAGACGCAGGATCGGTCCGAGCACTGCCTTGATGAGCCCGAGACGGGACAACGGTTCCTCCGAAGTCGTGGGTTTCCGGCGAGCGGAATCAGGTTTACGCGGGACGGCGCAGGTGAGGACGATACTCGCGGGTCACCGCTGATCGCACATCGGGTTCACCAGTTGGATACGCAGTGTTGACGTGTGTTTGCGGTGCGTTCCGTCCAGTGTCTCCCCTCCTTCATGCGTACGCGTCTACGATCGGGCCGCCATCGGGGCACGGGCCGGTCAAGCCCGGGTCAAGAACTCGCCGTGCAGCGACAGGACATCGAGGAGATTTCATGACACAAGGTGCGGAATTCGGCCCCGGGCGGCGGGCGTTGCTCGGCGCGGCGGTTCTCGGCGCGTCCGGTGCGGCTCTCGGATTCTCCGGTACGGCACAGGCGGCCGAACCCGTGAGACGTGGCGACGGTCACGGTGGACCCGCCTACAAGCGGCTGCCCGTCCCGACCGTCGTCGCGCACCGGGGAGCGAGCGGCTACCGCCCCGAGCACACCCTCGGCTCCTACCAGCTCGCCCTCGACATGGGTGCGCACGTCATCGAGCAGGACCTCGTCCCCACCAAGGACGGCCACCTGGTCTGCCGCCACGAGAACGACATCACGGGCACCACGGACGTCGCCGACCACCCCGAGTTCACGGCCCGCAAGACCACCAAGACCGTGGACGGCGTGAAGCTCACCGGCTGGTTCACCGAGGACTTCACCCTCGCCGAACTCAAGACCCTCCGCGCCAAGGAGCGCATCCCGGCCGTCCGCCAGCGCAACACGATCTACGACGGCCGCTGGCAGATACCCACCTTCGAGGAGGTGCTGCGCTGGGCCGAGAAGGAGGGCCGCAAGCGTGACCGCCCGGTCTGGCTGCACGTCGAGACCAAGCACCCCACCTACTTCCGCGGCCTCGGCCTGGGCCTGGAAGAACCCCTCGCCCGCCTCCTGCGCAAGTACGGCCGCCACACCACGAACTCCCCGACCTTCCTCCAGTCCTTCGAGCCCAGCAGCATGCAGCGCATGGCCAAACTGGTCTCGGGCCCCCGGGTGGTCCTCCTGGGCGCCGCCACCGACCGCCCCTGGGACTTCGTCCAGTCCGGCGACCCGCGCACGGTGGCCGACCTGGTCAAGCCCGAGGGCCTGAAGTGGATCTCCTCGTACGCCCAGGGCATCGGCCCCACCCTCGACCTGGTCATCCCGCGCGACGCCTCCGGCAAGCTCGGCAAGCCCACCACCCTGGTCCGCGACGCCCACGCGCGCGGCCTGGTGCTCCACCCCTACACGGCCCGCAACGAGAACGCCTTCCTGCCCGCCGACTTCCGCAAGGGCACCGACCAGACCGCCTACGGCGACGTCTTCGCGGCCTTCCGCACCTACTTCGCCACGGGTATCGACGGCATCTTCTCGGACAACCCGGACACGGCCCTCCTCGCGGCCGCCGACCACCGCGCGTCGTAACTGCACTCCGTAATCAATCCGTTACCCGTACGAGTGAGACGCGCCCGGACCGGCAACCGCACCGGCTCCGGGCCGCGTCCCGCCGGGCATGGATCTACAGCCACAAGAGGTGCAGGCCCTCACCCCCCTCCTCGCCGCCGAGGCCGCGGCGGAGGCGCCGGGCGCGGGAGTCGACGCCGCCGACCTCGAACAGGCCGTCTGGGTAAGGCTGTTGGAGCACCCGGACGCGGCCCTCCCGGCGGAGCCCGCCGGCTGGGTGCGCGGCGCCGTCCGCGCGGAGGCCCGCCTCGCCCGCCGCCGGGTCAGGCGGGAGACCCCGTACGCCGCCGAACCGCCCACGGCGTACGAGACGGGCCCCGAACCGGAGATGCTCGCCGCCGAACGCCGCCGCGCCCTGCGCGCGGCAGTCCGCCGCCTCCCGGCCCGCTGCCGCCCGCTCCTGTCACTGTTGTTGTCGCCCTCCGACCCCACCTACCGGGAAATCGCAGGGGAGTTGGGAATGTCACAAGGGAGTTTGGGGCCCATGCGTTCCCGTTGCCTGGGATGCCTGCGCAGAATGCTCGCGGCGGAGGTTGCGCCCCCTGCGCGCAGGGGAATGGAGCCGTAGAACCGGCCGGTGGAGCGGGCGAGCAGGAGGCAGCACATGGGCACGAGCGTGATCATCTCTGTGGTGGCGGACGAACGGGACGCCGAGCAGATCCTCAAACTCCAGTACCTCTGCTACCAGAGCGAGGCGGAGCTGTACGACGACTACACGATCGAACCCCTCACGCAGTCCCTCGCGGACCTGACCGCCGAACTAGGCCGGGGTCACGCGCTGGTTGCCCGTCTCGGCGATGAGGTGGTCGGCTCGGTCCGGGCGACGGTCGACGAGGACGGCACGGCGCACATCGGTAAACTCGTCGTCCACCCGCGCATGCGCCACCACGGCCTGGGCGGCCGCCTGCTCGCGGCCATAGAGGCCCACGTCGCCGCATCCCTGGACGCCAAGCGCTTCCGCCTCTTCACGGGCCACCGCAGCGAACCGAACCTCAGCCTCTACCGCAGCAGGGGCTACGCAACGGTCTCCAAGCACCAGTCCACCCCGAAACTGACCCTGATCACCCTCGAAAAAGAGGCCGAAACCTACGCCACAAGCGCCCCATAGGGGCGCGGGGAACTGCGCGAGCAACCAAAAACCAAGCCGCGCGGCGAGCGCTTTAGGGAAGGGGCGGGTCAGGGGCCAAACCGGGGATCCGGGGGCAGCGCCCCCGGCCGGAACCGCAACCACCCGCCCACCCGCACAGCGCCTAAGCGCCCCGCCGAGCCCTCAGCCACAAGAGCCCCGTCACCGGCAGAATCACCGGAATCAGCAAATACCCCAACCCGAACTTCGACCACACGGTCGCATCGGGGAACGACCCCGGCGACACCAGCGTCCACGTCCCCACGACCAGCACACCCACCAGCTCCACCGCACAACACCCCAGTGCGACCCGCCGCGCGGTCTCCCCACCCCGCACCAGCGTGTACGTGATGAAGGCATAGACCACCGCCGCCACCGCCGACAGCGTGTACGCCAACGGCGCCCGGTCGAACTCCGTCGCGATCTGGTACGCCGACCGCGACACGGCCCCCACCGACATCACCCCGTACAACCACACGAGCAGCAGCCCGGGCCCCTTCACAAGCCTCTTCCGCTGCCCCGGGGCCGTCTCGGCACTCATCTCAGCCACTCCAGATGTCATACAGCCGTACCTCCAGCACCGCGAGCACCACCGCACCCGCCGCCACCGTGATCGACCCCCACTTGGTCCGCTCCGCCAGCGACATGAACCCGGCCGCCGGAACAGCGGCGAACGAGCCGATCAGATACGACACGAAGATCACGTTCCCCTCCGCCGGCTTCTCGCCCCGCGCGAGCTGCACGATGCCGATCACCAACTGGGCGAGCGCGAGAACCGACACCACGGCCATGCCGATGAAGTGCCAGTCCTTGGTGGGCTGGTCGCGGAAGGCGGCGTAACCGCACCACGCGGCGAGGGCGAGCGCGGCCACGGCGACCGCGACCGTCAGGGCGTCAAGCATGAGAGGGAGCGTACTGGGCGCTTCCGGACGCTTCCCCCGCAGCCCCCCACCCCCGCGCCCGGCGTGGCGGAGGCGTTACGGCCGCGTTGCCGCGCACGCGACGCCGACGTGGCGTTGACCACACGCCCCCACCCGCCCCCCTTGCCAGCAAAGGCCCGCACCCCCGAAAGGTGTCCACCCCTGGACACAACCTGTCCGCTATTCGGACAGAAGTGATCCCTCCGTACACCCGTCTGGTTTACTCGTTCCCATGACCACGACGAGCAGCCGCACCCTTGCGACCGAGGCGATGATGACGCCCGGTGCTCGTTGTATGTGTCGAATGTGCGACTTCTGAGGGCCCCCGCCTGAGCCTCGCGCCCCGAAGCGAGACCTGGTCCGGCAGCAACCGTACGCACCGCACCCAGCCCGCGTACGACCGCGCCGCCCGCCCGCGCGCCCTCGGCTCCCCAAGACCCCCCGAGCCGAGCTGAGCCGCGCCCCCGGACACCTGCCCCGTGCGTCCGGCGGACACGAACCGCCCCGCACTCGACAACAGTGATGGAAACCCTGTGATCACCACTACTGGCCTGACCAAGGTCTACGACTCGCGCGGCCGTGAGGTCACCGCCCTCGACGGCGTCGATCTGCACGTCCGCGAGGGCGAGGTGTTCGGCGTGATCGGTCAGAGCGGCGCCGGCAAGTCCTCGCTCATCCGCTGCGTCAACCTGCTGGAGCGCCCCACCTCCGGCACCGTGACCGTCGACGGCGTCGACCTCACCGCCCTCGCCGGACGCGGCCAGCGCGCGAGCAAGGAGCTGCGCGCCGCCCGCTCCCGCATCGGCATGGTCTTCCAGCACTTCAACCTGCTGTCCTCGCGCACCGTGCAGGGCAACATCGAGCTGCCCCTGGAGATCCTCGGCGTCTCCGGCAAGGAGCGCAGCCGCAAGGCTCTGGAGCTCCTCGACCTCGTAGGGCTGGCCGACAAGGCGAAGTCCTACCCCGGCCAGCTCTCCGGCGGCCAGAAGCAGCGCGTCGGCATCGCCCGCGCCCTGGCCGGCGACCCGAAGGTGCTGCTCTCCGACGAGGCCACCAGCGCCCTCGACCCCGAGACCACCCGCTCGATCCTCCAGCTCCTGCGCGACCTGAACCAGCAGCTCGGCCTGACCGTCCTGCTGATCACGCACGAGATGGACGTCGTCAAGACGATTTGCGACTCGGCCGCCCTGATGAAGCGCGGACGCGTCGTGGAGACCGGCACCGTCGCCGAACTGCTCGCCACCCCCGGCTCCGAGCTGGCCTCCGAGCTGTTCCCGGTGACCGGCCACGCGACCGGCCCCGGCCGCACCGTCGTCGACGTCACCTTCCAGGGCGAGGCCGCCAGCCAGCCGGTCATCTCCCAGCTCTCCCGGACGTACAACATCGACATCTCGATCCTGGGCGCCGCGATGGACACCGTCGGCGGCAAGCAGATCGGCCGGATGCGCATCGAGCTGCCCGGTCCGTACGAGGAGAACGTCGTGCCGATCGGCTTCCTGCGCGAGCAGGGCCTCCAGGTCGACGCCGTCGAGGACGCCGACGAGCCCACCGACGTACCGGCGCAGATTCCCGCCCTGGTCAAGGAGAACGCGAAGTGACCTGGTCCGAAATGCAGCCGCTGCTCTCGCAGGGCATCATCGACACCCTCTACATGGTCCTGTGGGCCACGATCGTCTCCGTGCTCGGCGGTCTGCCGCTCGGCCTGCTCCTCGTCCTCACCGACAAGGGCGGCCTGCTCCAGAACGCGGTGGTGAACAAGGTCGTCGGCGTGATCGTCAACATCGGCCGCTCCCTCCCCTTCATCGTGCTGCTGATCGCGCTGATCCCCTTCACGACCCTCGTGGTCGGTACGTTCATCGGCCCCAGCGCCATGGTCGTACCGCTCGCCATCGGTGCGATCCCCTTCTTCGCCCGCCTGGTCGAGACGGCCGTCCGCGAGGTCGACCACGGACTCGTCGAGGCCGCCCAGGCGATGGGCGGCGGCGTGCCGACGGTCGTCTTCAAGGTGCTTCTCCCGCAGGCCCTGCCCACCCTGATCTCCGCCGTCACCACCACGGTGATCGTCCTCGTCGGCTACTCGGCGATGGCGGGCGCGGTCGGCGGCGGCGGACTCGGCAGCGTGGCCGTCAACTACGGCTACAACCGCTTCGAGACCAACTTCATGCTCATCACCGTGGCGGTCCTGATCGTCCTGGTGACGGTCGTCCAGCTGATCGGCGACGGCGCGGTGCGCCTGCTCGCCCGCCGGGGCCGCACCTCCTGAACTTTCTTCCCCCGAGCCCGCACTCCTTGTCCGGGCGATCCATCCGCAAGATCAAGAAAGAGGCACTTTTCGTGCGCAAGAACATCAAGATCTCCCTCGCCGCCGCCGCTGTCACCGCGCTCGCCCTGGGCGTCTCCGCCTGCGGCACGGCCTCCGACCCGGGTGCCAAGAGCAAGACCGACGGTGCCAAGGCCGACACCAGCAAGCCGCTGACGGTGGCCGCGTCTCCGACGCCGCACGCCGACATCCTGGGCTTCGTCAAGAAGAACCTGGCGGAGAAGGCCGGCCTCAAGCTGGAGGTGAAGGAGTTCTCGGACTACGTCCTGCCGAACACCGCCACCCAGTCCGGCGAGGTCGACGCCAACTTCTTCCAGCACAAGCCCTACCTCGACGACTTCAACAAGAAGCGCGGCACGGACATCGTCCCGGTCGTCAACGTCGAGCTGGAGCCCCTCGCGCTCTACTCCAAGAAGATCGAGGACCTCAAGGGTCTCAAGCCCGGCCAGACCATCGCCGTGCCCAACGACACCACCAACGAGGGCCGCGCCCTGCACCTGCTCGCCGACAACGGCGTGATCGTCCTCCAGGACGGCGTGGGCATCGACGCCAAGCTGTCCGACATCAAGGACAAGAAGGGCCTGGAGTTCAAGGAGCTGGAGGCCGCCTCCGTGCCCCGCGCCCTGGACCAGGTCGACGCCGCCGTCATCAACGGCAACTACGCCATCCAGGCCAAGCTGAAGCCGTCCGAGGACGCCCTCGCCTCCGAGAAGGCCGACGGCAACCCGTACGCGAACTTCCTCGCCGTCAAGAAGGGCAACGAGAAGGACCCGCGCGTCGAGAAGCTCGCCAAGCTCCTCAACTCCGACGAGGTCAAGAAGTTCATCGAGGACAAGTACACCGGCCTGGTCGTCCCGTCCTTCGGCGCCGTCAAGTAACCCCGGCGCCCCGCGCCACCGCCAAGTGACCGTTCCCGTACGGCACTTGGCGCCCGGGCCCCGTACTCCCGCGCGGAGTGCGGGGCTTCGCGCATGTGACCGGGCGTCACCCGCACCACCGACCCGGCCATGCGCGTCGCCCGGGGCGTGCGGCATGCTGTGCGTTCACGCCCGTACGACCGCGGAATCGTTTCCCGTACGAACTTGGCCCGACGCCCCTTCGGTATGGAGCAGCGCATGACAACCACCTTCCCGGACGTCTCCATCAGCACGGACCGGCTGGTGCTGCGCCCCTACGAGGAGGCGGACATCCCCGCGCACATCGAGATGATGAACGACGAGGCGGTGACCGCCTGGACGAGTGCCCCGCACCCCTACACCGCGCGCGACGCCGAACGCTGGGTGCGCCGCATCGCGCCCACCGAGCGCACCCAGGGCCGCGGCATCGTCTTCGCCGTCACCGAGTTCCTCACCCAGCGCCTGGTCGGCCTCATCCACCTCTCCCGCACCGACTGGCACATTCAGGCCGCCGAAATCTCGTACGTGACCGCCCCCTGGGCCCGCGGCGAGGGCTACGCCACCGAGGCCGTCCTCGCGGTCGCCCAGTGGCTCTTCCGCGACCAGCGCTTCGAGCGCATCGAACTGCGCACCCCCGCCGACAACACCGCCGCCCAGCAGGTCGCCCAGCGGGTCGGCTGCATCAGCGAAGGCGTCCTGCGCAACGCCTGGATAGCGCGTACGCGCACCGAGAACGGCACCGACGGAGGCTGGACGAACATCCGCACCGACCTCATCGTGTGGAGCCTGCTGCCCGAGGACCTCGAAGGCGTCGCCGACCAGATGGCGGACGCGGGCGGCTACGCGTCGGCGTACACCGACTGGAACTGACGCCCCGCCCGGAACGCGTCAGTGGTCTGGACCAGGTACTCTCAGCCTGCCCTTCCACCCATGGGCGCACCCCTCCCTACCCCTCAGGAGACAGACCACGATGGCCGACCGCGTCACGGTGATCGGCTGGGACGGCTCGCCCCTCACCGCCGCGGCCACCTCCGCCCTCGCGGCCGCCACCCTCGTCGCCGGCGCCCCGCACCACCTGGACCTCCCCGAGGTCCCCGCGGGCGCCGAACGCATCCGGCTCGGCAGCGTCGACCTCGCCGCCCGCCGGATCGCCGGCCACCGGGGCACCGCCGTGGTCATGGCCGACGGCGACCCCGGCTTCTTCGGCGTCGTCCGCACCCTGCGCGCCCCCGAACACGGCTTGGAGGTCGAGGTCGTCCCGGCCGTCTCCTCCGTCGCCTCCGCGTTCGCCCGCGCCGGAATGCCCTGGGACGACGCCCAGGTGGTCGTCGCCCACCGCCGCACCCTGCGCCGCGCCGTCAACGTCATCCGCGCCCACACCAAGGTCGCCGTCCTCACCTCCCCGGGCGCGGGCCCCGCCGAACTCGCCCTCCTGCTCGACGGCGTGCACCGCACCTTCGTCATCTGCGAGGAACTCGGCACCGACCGCGAGCGCATCACCGTCCTCACCTCCGACAAGGCCGCCGACCACGCCTGGCGCGACCCCAACGTCGTCATCGCCGTCGGCGGCACCGCACCCCCCGCCCAGGGCGGCGGCTGGCTGCTCGGCCACGACAGCAACTACCCCGGCGAACTCCGCGGCTGGGCCCTGAACTCCCAGGAGTACGGCGAGGATCTCGCCGACGGCGAGACCCCCGGCCTGCGCGCCGCCCAGCTCGCCCGGCTCGGCCCGCGCACCGGCGACCTCGTCTGGGACATCGGCTCCGGCTGCGGCGCCCTCTCCGTGGAGGCCACCCGGTTCGGTGCGGCCGTCATCGCCGTCGACGAGAGCGCGGACGCGTGCGTACGGACGGCCGCCGCAGCCCGCCGCTTCGGCGTCCAGCTCCAGGTGGTGCGCGGCAGTGCCCCGCACGTCCTGGAGGACCTCCCCGAACCCGACGTCGTACGCATCGGGGGCGGCGGCGTCCCCGTCGTCGAAGCCTGCGTCGACCGCCGCCCGGAACGCATCGTGACGCACGCCCAGACCCGGGACGCCGCCGAGGAGATCGGCCGCACCCTGGAGGAGGGCGGGTACGCCGTCGAGTGCACCCTCTTCCAGACCGTCGACCTGCACGCGGCGGGGGAGTGGGAGGAACGCAGGCGCTCCGTCGTCTTCCTGCTCACCGGCCGCCGCCAGGAGCGCGCCACCCGCGACCCCCGCGTCTGACGCCCCTACCGCAGGCGGACCTCGCCCCGGGGCGATTCGGGACGGTCGTACCTGATCCGGCGGGACCATGTCCCCTTCTTCGCGCGGATGTTCTACGGATCGCTCCCCAGGGCGAGCGCTGTCGGTGGCGCGGGGTAGGCTGGCCGATCGTTGTACCGCAGATGGGCGGTTGGCGGATCGTTCGCCAATGTCCGGAAACGGGGCCCGCTTTGGGACCCCCGGCGGTGCGGCGGACCCGGGACGTGCGCGACGTGGCGCAGCCCACAGTGGGCCGTGGCAGTTCTCCCTGCCCCGGCTCCGAAGGGCCGCGACAATGCTTGGTGTCCGCGGAACCTTACGTGCCGCACGACACCCCCGCTCGTTCAACCAGGAACGGGCGCGGCCGTGTCGGGCGGTCGTTCCGGGCGACGGGGCCCTGCCGGCGGAAGGCGGCGCGGCCGAAGAAGCGTTGGCGGCACAGATGAGCGAGGGGTACGCATGACTGACACCGGCCAGGTCCCGGGCGAGGGACTGCCCAAGGACGCAGGCATGGTGGAGCAGCCGGGCGTACCCGCCCCGGGTGCCTACACCTACCTCGACCCCTCCGACCCCGCCGCCCACACCGGCGAATCCGGCGACTCCGGCCTGGAGGACGACGACCTCCTCCTGATGCCCGCCGCGCAGGGCGCGTGGAGCGACCCGCAGGTGGTCCCCGCGCAGCCGCCGCTCGCCCCGCAGCCCGAGGCCGGCACGCACGAGACCGGTGGCCGCGATTCCGGTTCGGTGGACTTCTCCGGCGTACGGATGCCCCCGCCGCCCGCGTCGATGACGCCGCCCGTCTCCCGCCGCCCGCTCCACATGGGCCCGCCCGTGCCGGACGCCTCCGGCGGTGTCGTACGGTCCCTGGCCGACCGCGGCCCGGCCGCCGCGGCGCAGGCCCCGCTGCCCCCGCAGGGCATGACGCCGGTCGCCGCGCCCGCTCCGGGCCAGTTCGCCACCCCGGCCGCCGCCACACCGATGCGGCAGGCCGGTCCGCCCACCACGGGCCCCGAGTACCTCGACATCCCGCGTGACGAGGCCGCGCTGCTGCCCGGCCCGCAGCTCGGCGAGATCCCCTCGCAGGGCCCGACGCCGTGGGCGCAGCAGCCGCAGGCCGCGCAGCCCGTGACCCAGCAGGTCCAGACGGCACCCGTGCCGGTGCCCGCGCAGGGCGTCCCGGCAGAGGGTGCCGCTCCTGTCGCTCCGGCTCCCGCTTCCTCGGCGCCGCAGGCCGCCGTGCCCGCGCAGGCCGAGGCGGCGGCGCAGACGCACGTCCAGGTGCAGACTCCGGCTGCTCCTCTGTCTCCGGTCGCTCCGGCGCAGCAGGCCGCCGCGCCGGAGGCGGTCGAGCCCCAGGTGTCCCAGGAGCCTCAGAACAGCACCGCAGAAACGGTCGTCCCGGAGCAGGCCGCTGCCCCGGAGCCCGCCGAGGCCGTCGCCCCGGAGGGCGCTGCTCCGGAGGCCGTCGCCCCCGAGGCCACGGACGCCGTTCCGGCGGAGGAGCCGACGGCCCCTGAGGCTGCCGCTCCTGCTGCTCCGGCCTCTCCCGCCGCTCCTGCCTCTCCGGCCGAGCAGCCGGTGGCCCCCGAAGGCACCGTGCCCGTCGCCCCCGTCGCCGAGGTCACGCCCGACGCGGCGTCGCTGTCGGCCGCCCCGAGCCCCGTGTCCCAGCCGGGCCCCGCGCACACCACCCCGGCGACTCCGATTCCGGCCCAGGGCGTGCCCCAGGCGATGCCGCAGGGCCAGTTCGTCCAGGTCGAGGGTTCGGTGCCGGACGGCACCCACCTGGCCCCGACGCCGATGGCACAGGCCGTGCCGGTCGCGGTGCCGGTGCCGGTTCCGGCAGAGGGCACCCCCGCTCAGGGCGTGCCGGTGGCCGAGACCCCCCAGGCCGCAGCCCCCGCCCCCGCCCCCGCGCAGGCGACCCCGGCGGAGGGCACTCCGGCCCAGCCCGTACAGGAGACTCCCGCAGCCGGAACCCCGGAGCAGGCGCAGCCCGCCGCACCGGTGGACCCGCAGCCCGCCCCGGAGGCACCCGTCGCACCCGTGCTGGTGGCCGAGCCCGAGCCCGTGGCCGTACAGCAGGAGCAGGCACAGGCGGAGCAGGCACAGCCGGAGGCCGAGCCGACCGAGCCCACCGAGACCCCGGCGGCTCCCGCCGAACAGCCCGGCGACGTACGGGCCGAGCAGCCCGACGACGTACCCGCCGAGCAGTCCGCGACCGTGCCCGCGCCGCGCGACGGCGGTCCGGCCGCCCGGCTGGCCGGGCAGCCCGACCCGGAGCACACTGAGGTCCGGGCCCAGGCGGCGGACGACGTCCAGCCGCAGCAGTCCCCGGCCGAAGAGCCCACCGGCCCGCAGGAGTCCGCGCCCGCAGAGGCCGCCGCCCCTGCCGAGGCCGTCCAGCCCGTTGTTGTCCCGTCCGCACCGCAGGAATCCGTACCGCCCCGGCCCGAGACGCAGCCGGAACCCGTACAGCCCGCGCAGCCCATACAGGAGGAATCCGTGCTGTCCGCACAGCCGGAGCCCGCCGCCCACGCCGGGCCCGAAGCACCGCAGGAACCGATCCGGACCCCCGAGGGCCCGCAGGTCATCGAGACGGCCGAGGTCCCCGAGAACACGGCGGAGACCCCCGAGCCCGCCCAGGCCGAGGCCCCGGCGACGCCCGCCGCCCCCGGCTACGACGAGGCCGAGCGCGAAGCGGTCCTGCGCGTGATGCGCGAGCGCCGCGACATCCGCAACGGCTTCCGCAGCGACCCCATCCCGCACGAGGTCCTCCTCCGCGTGCTTGAAGCCGCGCACACGGCCCCGAGCGTCGGCCACTCCCAGCCCTGGGACTTCGTCGTCATCCGCTCCGCCGAGACGCGCCGCGCGATGCACGAACTGGCCGCCCGCCAGCGCGACGCGTACGCCAAGTCGCTGCCCAAGGGCCGGGCCAAGCAGTTCAAGGAACTGAAGATCGAGGCCATCCTCGACACCCCGGTGAACATCGTCGTCACCGCCGACCCGACCCGCGGCGGCCGCCACACCCTCGGCCGCCACACGCAGCCGCAGATGGCCCCGTACTCCTCGGCGCTCGCCGTGGAGAACCTCTGGCTCGCCGCGCGCGCCGAGGGCCTGGGCGTCGGCTGGGTCAGCTTCTTCGACGAGCGCGAGATGGTCCGCGCCCTCGGTCTCCCCGAGCACCTCGAAGTCGTCGCCTACCTCTGCGTCGGTTACGTCGACGAGTTCCCCGAGGAGCCGGAGCTCCTCCAGGCGGGCTGGTCCAAGCGCCGCCCGCTCTCCTGGGTCGTCCACGAGGAGACGTACGGTCGCCGCGCCCTGCCCGGCGAGGAGCCGCACGACCTCCTCCAGGAGACGATCTCCAACATCCGCCCGCTGGACGCCAAGGCGCTCGGCGAGGCGTGGGAGCGCCAGAAGCGCATGACCAAGCCGGCCGGCGCACTGGGCATGCTGGAGATCATCTCCGCCCAGCTCAGCGGCCTCGCCCGGGTCTGCCCGCCGCCGATCCCGGAGCCCGCCGCCGTCGCGATCTTCGCGGGCGACCACGGGGTGCACGCCCAGGGCGTCACGGCCTGGCCCCAGGAGGTCACCTCGCAGATGGTGGCCAACTTCCTGGGCGGGGGAGCGGTCTGCAACGCGTTCGCCAACCAGGTCGGCGCGGAGGTCTGCGTGATCGACGTGGGCGTCGCGGGCGACCTCCCGGCCACCCCGGGCCTCCTCCCGCGCAAGGTCCGCGCGGGCACCGCCGACTTCACCACCGGCCCCGCCCTGTCCCGCGAGGACGTCCTCGCCTCGATCGAGGTGGGCATCGAAACCGCCCGCGACCTGGTGGCGGCGGGCAACAAGGCCCTCCTCACCGGCGAGATGGGCATCGCGAACACCACCGTCTCCGCCGCCCTGATCTGCGTCTACACGGGCCAGGACCCGGCCGAGGTCACGGGCCGTGGCACGGGCATCAACGACGAGATGCACGCCCGCAAGGTGGACGTGGTCCGCCGCGCCCTCGACCTCCACAAGCCGGACCCGGCCGACCCCATCGGCGTCCTGTCCGCCGTGGGCGGCCTGGAGCACGCGGCCCTCGTCGGCCTGATCCTGGGCGGCGCGTCCCTGCGCACCCCGGTCCTCCTGGACGGCGTGAGCGCGGGCGCCGCGGCCCTGGTCGCCCGGGCCGTCGCCCCGGAAGCCCTGGCAGCCTGCATCGCGGGCCACCGCAGCGCGGAACCGGGCCACGTCGCCGCCCTGAACAAGCTGGGCCTGCGCCCGCTGGTCGACCTCGACCTGCGCCTGGGCGAGGGCACGGGCGCGCTGCTGGCCCTGCCGGTGGTCCAGAGCGCGGCGCGTGCGATGCACGAGGTGGCGACGTTCGACTCGGCGGGAGTCACGGAGAAGTAGCGGCCGAGGGATCCGCCCCGAAAGGGGCGCGGGGCTGTGCCGATGTGCGGCTCCGCCGCGCGGGCGCGACCGGGCCACTGACCCGTGCCCCTTCAGGGGCGCGGGGAACTGCGCGACCAGCCACCCACCCACCCGCACGGAACCCTCCCATTTGCCCCTCGGGTTTAGGTGAAGGGGCGGGGCTGGGGCAGCGCCGCAGGCAATCGGGGTGCCGGGCACGGCACAAGCAGAGCCCCGCCGCACCCCGCCCCCCGGGGCGAACCGGACCCCGCCGAACGAACCCCGGCCCGGGGCCCAAGCCCCGAAGCGCCCCCCAACCCCCCGCCCCGTAAAGTAAGCCCCGCACCCGAAAACCCCTCCCCACCAGCGCCGCTCCACCGCCGCAGCGGCCCACCCGGCCCCGGCACCCCCTCCCCAGGCGGGGGCCCGCCAAGCCCCACCCTCCCGAGGAGCCGCACCCATGACCGCGCACGCCGCAGGCGCCCCGCACCAGGCCGGAGCGACGCAAGCAGTCGAGCCCCCGGCGTACCCCGTGGGCCTCCGCCTCTCCGGCCGCCGCACGATCGTCCTCGGCGGCGGTCAGGTCGCCCAGCGCCGCCTGCCCGCCCTCATAGCGGCCGGCGCGGACATCACCCTCATCTCGCCCTCCGCGACCCCCTCTGTCGAGGCGATGGCCGAAGCGGGCGAGATCACCTGGGAGCAGCGCCGCTACGCAGAGGGCGACCTGGCCGACGCCTGGTACGTCCTCATCTCCTCCAGCGACCCCGAGGCCAACACCACCGCCTCCGCCGAGGCCGAGCGCAACCGCACCTGGTGCGTGCGTTCCGACGACGCCGAAGCGGCCACCGCCTGGACCCCGGCCACCGGCCGCTGCGACGACGTCACCGTCGCAGTCCTGACCGGTCACGACCCTCGCCGCTCCGCCGCCCTGCGCGACGTCATCGTCGAGGGCCTGCGCAACGGTACCCTGGCCGCGCCCCACCACCGCCCCCGCACCGCCGACGACGCCCCCCGCGTCCACCTGGTCGGCGGCGGACCGGGCGACCCCGACCTGATCACCGTCCGGGGCCGCCGCCTCCTCGCCGAGGCCGACGTCGTCATCGCCGACCGCCTCGGCCCCCGCGACCTCCTGGACGAACTCCCGCCGCACGTCGAGGTCATCGACGCGGCCAAGATCCCGTACGGCCGCTTCATGGCCCAGGAAGCGATCAACCAGGCCCTCATCGACCACGCCCGCCAGGGCAAGACCGTCGTACGTCTCAAGGGCGGCGACCCCTTCGTCTTCGGCCGCGGCATGGAAGAAGCACAAGCCCTCGCCGCCGAAGGCATCCCCTGCACGGTCGTCCCCGGCATCTCCTCCACCATCAGCGTCCCCGGCGCGGCCGGCATCCCGGTGACCCACCGCGGGGTGGCTCACGAGTTCACCGTGGTCAGCGGCCATGTCGCCCCCGACGACCCGCGCTCCCTGGTCGACTGGGAGGCCCTGGCCCGCCTGCGCGGCACCCTCGTCCTCCTGATGGCCGTCGAGCGCATCGGTGCGATCGCCGAGGCCCTCGTCGCGTACGGCCGCTCGCCCGAGACACCCGTGGCGATAGTCCAGGAGGGCACGATGGCCACCCAGCGCCGCGTCGACGCGACCCTGGCCACCGTCGGCGAGAAGGCCAAGGCCGAGAACGTACGACCGCCCGCGGTCATCGTCATCGGCGACGTAGTCTCGGTGAACCCCGCTCAGTAACCCGGAGTAACAACCGCGCCCGCCCCTTGGGCACCGCACCCACGACAAGGCAGTATCACCCTGTGGCCGATCTCCTCACCATCGACGACCCCGACGACCCGCGCCTGCGCGACTACACGGGCCTGACCGACGTCGAGCTGCGGCGCCGCCGCGAGCCCGCCGAGGGCCTGTTCATCGCGGAGGGCGAGAAGGTCATCCGCCGGGCCCGCCAGGCCGGTTACGAGATGCGCTCGATGCTGCTCTCGGCCAAGTGGGTGGACGTCATGCGCGACGTCATCGACGAGGTCCCGGCCCCGGTGTACGCGGTCAGCCCGGACCTCGCCGAGCAGGTCACCGGCTACCACGTGCACCGGGGCGCCCTCGCCTCGATGCAGCGCAAGCCCCTCCCGGCCCCCGCCGACCTCCTCTCCACCGCCCGCCGCGTGGTGATCATGGAATCGGTCAACGACCACACCAACATCGGCGCGATCTTCCGCAGCGCGGCGGCCCTGGGCATGGACGCGGTCCTGCTCTCCCCGGACTGCGCGGACCCGCTCTACCGACGTTCCGTCAAGGTCTCGATGGGCGCGGTCTTCTCCGTACCGTACGCACGCCTGGAGTCGTGGCCCGCAGACCTGGAGACGGTCCGCGAGGCCGGCTTCACGCTCCTTGCCCTGACCCCGGCCGACAAGGCCCGCTCCCTGGACGAGGTCGCCCCGCACACGATGGACCGGGTCGCCCTCATGCTCGGCGCGGAGGGCGACGGCCTGTCGCGCCGTGCCCTGGTGGCGGCCGACGAATGGGTCCGCATCCCGATGGCCCACGGCGTGGACTCCCTGAACGTGGGCGCGGCCGCCGCCGTCTCCTTCTACGCGGTCACGACGGGCCGTCCCGTCCAGTAGCCCTCACTTGTACGAAAGAAGCTCCGCCGCGCGGCATTTGGCCACGCGGCGGAGCTTTTTCGCGTTACGCGGGGCACTCGGCCCCCGACGGCGGGCACCCGGCAGCGACCGTGCCCGTCACCACGACCCCCGCGCCCTTGGACCCCTTGGACTCCTTCGGCCCCTGGCAGCCCTGCGCAGCGGCAATCCCCAACGCCACCAGCAACGTCACCACCACAAAAACCACCAGCCGCTGCCGCAGCAGCCGGGGGTTCGCGGGCCGCAGCTTCCCGCCCGAGGTGGGCCGGCCGCCCGGCCGCGTCCCCTTGCGCGTGGCACCGGAACGGGTGGTGTTGCGCGCGGCGCCCTTCTTGCCGGGGCCGGACGAAGGCCCGGTGCGGCGAGGGCCCGACCCGCCCCGCGAACCCGCCTGCGCCGGGGGAGCGGCGGACCCGCGCGACGGCTGGCCGCCACCGCCCTCCGTGCGCTGCTGCATGCTCCGCTGGGTCCGCTGGTCGGCGTACGCGTCCCGATCGGCCCCGCGCTGTACGGGCGGACGCTTGTCGGCGCCGCCCGAAACGGAGCCCCCCTGCGCCTCCCGGGCGGCGATCTCCTTGAGCCGCATCGAGAGCTGGAGGGTGCTGGGACGTTCCTCCTGCTCCTTCGCCAGACAGGCCCGCACCAGCGGAGCCAGAGCGTCCGGTACGCCGTCGAGCAGCGGCTCCTCGTGGACCACCCGGTAGAGCATGACCTCGGAACTGCCCTGGCCGAACGGCGAGTCGGCCGTCGCCGCGTACGCCAGCGTCGCGCCCAGCGCGAAGACGTCCGTCGCGGGCGTCACGGCCGCCCCCCGCACCTGCTCCGGCGCGAGGAAGCCGGGGGAGCCCACGGCGGTCCCCACATGGGTCAGCGTGCTCGCGCCGGTCGCCCAGGCGATGCCGAAGTCGATGATCCGGGGGCCCTTGGGCGACAGCAGGATGTTCGACGGCTTCAGGTCGCGGTGCACGACGCCCGCCTCATGTACGGCGACGAGCCCTTCCGCCAGCGCCGCCCCGATCGCCGCGACCTCGGCCGCGACCAGCGAGCCCTCCTCGGCCACCCGGTCGTGCAGGGAGGGCCCGGGAACGTACTGCGTCGCGAACCACGGCCGGTCGGCGTCCAGGTCGGCGGCCACCAGCCGTGCCGTGCACCCGCCCCTGATCCGCCGCGCGGCGGACACCTCACGCGCGAACCGCGACCGGAATTCCTGATCCTCCGCCAGATCCGGCCGGATCACCTTCAGCGCGACCCGCTGGCCCCGCCGGTCCGAGCCCAGGTAGACGACACCCATGCCGCCCGCACCGAGCCGCCGGTGAATCCTGAACGAGCCGACGACACGCGGGTCCTCGCGCCGGAGCCGCATCATCGCCATGTCCGTCCCCTACCTCCGGTGGGGCCTCCCCCACCCCACTTCCGACCGGTCCGTTCGACGTGGCACAGCTTACGTACCCCCGGCGCAGTGTGCTCATAGGCCACACCCGCCCGAATCGATCGATTGTCAGTGCTGGGTGCGAAACTTGAGGAGTGGTCAGGGAACGTACGTTCCCATCTTCCTGACCCCTGCTCATTCCCAACGGGCAACAGCAGAAGGGGAATTGGATCCATGAAGGGTGATCGAGTCGAGATAGTGGTGGACGCCGGAGACACCACCCGGACGTACGAAATGGTGGCCAGCAGGGCGGGCCGAAGGGTCGAGACGGCGGTCCGCAGGGGGGTGGTGGAAGTGAGTGAAGTCACCCGCAACGGCACCGTCGTGCGCACCGCACGCTTCATGGCCACCCGTGTGCTCGCCCTGGTCGAACAGCCGGTACCCAGGGACGACGCCTCGGAGCGCGCCGGCACGGCGGAGTGAGGCGGGGCCGCCCGGGGGGAGGGCCCCCGGGCGACCCCTCGGGGAAGTCCCCGAGACCTCCACCCCTCTCTCCACCCAGGGGAGTACATCCTCACCCGGTGGGTCATCCTCCGGGAGGCCCAGCAATCGGTACGAGGGCATGACGACCCGTCCGGTCCCCGGACCTAATCTTGAACTCAAGCGGTGGGTGCAGCACTCGTCCCCCGAGGTCAGACACCCGCCGCTTACCAAGACGACAGGGAGAGGACCATGGCGGACACGGCATCGCGGACGATGATCCGCAGCGCTTCGATCCGCGTCCGCGGACGCCGCGCGCTCGCGGTGTTCGGCGGCCGCAACTCCGGCCCGCGCCACCCGCTGGTGGCGACGGCGATGGTCCTTCCTCTGGCGGCCCTGCTCCTCTTCCTCTTCGGAGGCTGGGAAGCGGTGGCCACGCAAGCGTCGTCCGTGGGCATGTTGCTGGGGCGCTGAGCGGCGCCCCTGACCCGGAAGAGCGGTCCGGGTCGGGACAACACCAAGCCCATCAGCCCCGTGGGGACGGGGGTGCGGCGGACGGCTGAGTTTGCCCGGACAGCTGGGGAGCTGTCCGGGCAAACGTGTTTCCGGTACGGGGTGCGGGTGTCGGCTGAGTGGGGGCTGTGCGGGTCGGTTCGTGGTCTCGGTCCCGTGCGGGTGCGTCGTGGCTGGTCGCGCAGTTCCCCGCGCCCCTGGATGGATGCCCTCCGGGCACCATCCTCCCCCCGCCTGTCGACGAAGCCGCCCTCCCCTTTCCGCTGAGTCCCCTTGGGCGGCGGGGCCGCCCCCCCGGGGGGGCGGAACGGGCGGGCAAGGGGGCGGCCCACCCGATCCGGGCCCACCCCGGTCCCGGCCCCTGCCCGCACCCCCGAGCACCGGCCAAGCCCGACCCCACCCCCCTCTAGGCTCCGGAGGACCATGCCCTCACCCGACCCCACCCCCGCCCCGGAACCCCTCGCCGACCGCCCCGACAGCACCGTCGTCCGCCACGGCCCCCTCGTCCTCAAGACCCACGCCCCCGACTCCGACCCCCTCGCCCTCACCACCCGCATCGCTGTCGCCGCCCACCCCCTCCTCACCGGCATCCTCCTGCCCCCACTCCCCACCCCCGCCGCAGCGACTCCCGCCCACCCCGGCCGTCCCCTCTCCGCCTGGCCCTACGGCACCCCCGTCGACCCGGACGACCCCGACGCCGCCCCGTGGGGGGAGACCGCGATCCTCCTCGCCCGCCTCCACCGCACCCCGCCGGAGGCCCTCCCCGCCCCCCTCCCGCCCATGCGCGGCCCCGCCAAAGCCGCCCGCGCCCTCGCCCGCATGCACGCCACCGCCCCGCACCCGGCCGCCCCCGACGCCCATCGCACCGTCCGCCACGCTTGGCACGGCCTCCCGGCCTGGGCCCGCGACGAACCGGACCCGGCCCGCCCCCTCACCACCCTCTGCCACGGCGACCTGCACCTCGGCCAACTCGTCCGCCACCCCGCCCCCGACGGCCCCTGGCATCTCATCGACGTCGACGACCTCGGCCTCGGCGACCCCGCCTGGGACCTGGCCCGCCCCGCCGCCTGGTACGCCGCCGGGCTCCTGCACCCCGACATCTGGCAGTGCTTCCTCGCCGCCTACCGCCACGCGGGCGGCCCCGCCGTACGCCCCGAGGGCGACCCGTGGCCCGAACTCGACATCGCCGCCCGCGCCCTGACGGTCCAGACGGCGGCCCTCGCCCTCGCCAAGTCCACCACCGAGGGCCGCCCCCTCGACGAGGTCGAGCAGCTCATGATCGACTCCTGCGCCCGCATCGCCTCCCTCCCGCCGGAGCTGGACGCAGCCCCTCCGCCGTAGGGTGAATCCCGGCCCACCGGGCATGCATCCCGGCGACGCACCGCCCGCAGAGGACCACCGAGCCGAGACCCATCGAGCCGCGACCCATCGAGGAGCGAACGCCATGCACTGTCCCAAGTGCCACGCCCCCATGCACACCTACAACCGCAACGGCGTCCAGATCGAGCAGTGCAGCAACTGCCGCGGCATCTTCCTGGACTACGGCGAGCTGGAGTCCCTGACCCGCCTCGAAGCCCAGTGGAACCAGCAGGCCCCGCCGCCGGCCGGCCCGCCCCCGCAGGCCTACCCGGCCGCCCCCGCCCCGGCCTGGGGCGCCCCGCAGCACGGCGGCCACGGCGCCCACTACGGAGGCCACCACGGCCACCACCGCCAGAAGGGCTTCGGCCGCATGCTCTTCTCCTCCTGAACCGGCCGCACCGCCGACCGGGGCTCGTCCCCGGCCCCGGTCGCCCGGCACTCCCGCCCTCCCCGCACCGGCACACCCCCGGCCCGTCACCTGGCCCAACCCCCCGTCCGGAACCTAGTGTTCGGCCCCATGACCTTCCTCGACAGGTCCCGGACCGTCGCCCCACCCGGCTGGAGCCGCTGGCTCGTCCCGCCCGCCGCGCTCGCCGTGCACCTCTCCATCGGGCAGGCGTACGCCTGGAGCGTCTTCAAGCCCCCGCTCGAAACCTCCCTCGGCCTCTCCGGCACCGCCAGCGCCCTCCCCTTCCAGCTCGGCATCGTCATGCTCGGCCTGTCCGCCGCGTTCGGCGGCACCCTCGTCGAGCGCAACGGACCCCGCTGGGCCATGTTCGTCTCCCTCGTCTGCTTCTCCTCCGGCTTCCTGATCTCCGCCCTCGGCGCCGCCACCCACCAGTTCTGGCTGATCGTCCTCGGCTACGGCTTCGTCGGCGGCATCGGCCTGGGCATCGGCTACATCTCCCCGGTCTCCACCCTCATGAAGTGGTTCCCGGACAGGCCCGGCATGGCCACCGGCATCGCCATCATGGGCTTCGGCGGGGGAGCCCTCATCGCCTCGCCCTGGTCCTCCCAGATGCTGGCGTCCTTCGGCGGCGACAAACCCGACGGCGACAGCGGCATCGCGCTGACCTTCCTGGTCATGGGCCTCGCGTACGCCGTCTTCATGTCGCTGGGCGTCCTCCTCGTCCGCGTACCGCCCCCGGACTGGAAGCCGGACGGCTGGCAGCCCGACCCCACCAGGACCCGCGCCCTGATCACCACCGCCGACGTCTCCGCCCGCAACGCCCTGCGCACCCCGCAGTTCTGGTGCCTGTGGGTGGTCCTGTGCCTCAACGTCACCGCCGGCATCGGCATCCTCGAAAAAGCCGCCCCGATGATCAAGGACTACTTCGCGGACACCCCGGCCCCCGTCTCGGTCTCCGCCGCCGCCGGATTCGTCGCCCTGCTCTCCCTCGCGAACATGACCGGCCGCATCCTCTGGGCCTCCACCTCCGACCTCATCGGCCGCAAGTCCATGTACCGCATCTACCTCGGCGTCGGCGCCCTCACCTATCTCGCCCTCGCCCACTTCGGCAACGACTCGAAACCCCTCTTCATCATCTGCGCCCTGGTGATCCTGTCCTTCTACGGCGGCGGCTTCGCCACCATCCCCGCCTACCTCAAGGACCTCTTCGGCACCTACCAGGTCGGCGCCATCCACGGCCGCCTGCTCACCGCCTGGTCCACCGCGGGCGTCCTCGGCCCCCTCATCGTCAACCGGGTCGCCGACGCCCAGGAACAGGCCGGCCACAGCGGCCCCAGCCTCTACACGACCTCCATGTACGTCATGATCGGCCTGCTCCTCGTCGGCTTCGTCGCCAACGAACTCGTCCGCCCGGTGAACCCCCGCTTCCACGAGCCCCGCCCGACCGCCCCCGAAGGGAACACCGCCCATGCCGCCCCGCAGCAGTAGCCCCCGCGCACTCGCCGTCGCCGTCTGGCTCTGGGTCCTGCTGCCCTTCGCCTACGGCAGTTACGAACTCATCCGCAAGGCCACCCAGCTCTTCACCGGCTGACCCCGCCGACCAGGAGAAACACGAAGAAGCCCCCGACCGATAACCGGCCGGGGGCTTCAACTGCTGTGCGCGATACTGGGATTGAACCAGTGACCTCTTCCGTGTCAGGGAAGCGCTCTCCCGCTGAGCTAATCGCGCGGGACGGTCCTTGCGAACCGGATCTTGCGTGGTACTGCGTGCGCGATACTGGGATTGAACCAGTGACCTCTTCCGTGTCAGGGAAGCGCTCTCCCGCTGAGCTAATCGCGCGGGACGATCCATGCGGACCGTATCTGTTCAGTTGTTCTGCGTGCGCGATACTGGGATTGAACCAGTGACCTCTTCCGTGTCAGGGAAGCGCTCTCCCGCTGAGCTAATCGCGCTTGGAGGTGGAGACGGGATTTGAACCCGTGTAGACGGCTTTGCAGGCCGTTGCCTCGCCTCTCGGCCACTCCACCAGGAGTGCTAGTAAGGGTATCGGGATGATTCCCCCACTATAGAGCGGACGACGAGACTCGAACTCGCGACATCCACCTTGGCAAGGTGGTGCTCTACCAACTGAGCTACGTCCGCTTGTCTGTTCCGTTTCACTTGCGTGTCCCGGCGACGTGTTGAACTCTAGCGGATTCCTGGGCCAGCACAAAAACGCGTTTGTGCAGCGTGCTGCGGGGTCCTCGCCGAGGAGAGGGGCAGGCACCCCCGCCCTAGACTCGACGGCGTGTCCGACCTCCCCTCCCTGGCCCGCTTCGGCGGCCTCGTCGCCTCCGATCTGCGCGATGTGACCAGCGATCCAGCGGCCCTCGACTCCACCGGCTTCTGGGCCGTCGCGGCCGACTTCGAAGGCCGTCTCGTCTGCGCCCGCTTCGGCGACGTCCGCAAGCAGCCGGTGCCCGCCCCCGTCCCCGGCGCCTGGCGCGGCCCCGCCGCCACCGACTGGACGTCCTCCCTGGACCGCGCCGCCTACACCGCGGGCGTGCGCCGCATCCGGGAGCACATCGCGAAGGGGGAGGTCTACCAGGCCAACCTCTGCCGCGTGCTGAGCGCACCCGTGGAGCCCGGGGCGGACGTCGACGCCCTCACCGCGCTCCTCGCGCGGGGCAACCCCGCTCCGTACGCAGGAACGATCCGCCTGCCCGCGCACGGCGTGGAGATCGCCACCGCGTCCCCCGAGCTCTACCTGCGCCGCGACGGCCGCACGGTGGAGTCGGGGCCCATCAAGGGCACCGGACGGACCGCGGCGGACCTCCTGGAGAAGGACCACGCCGAGAACGTGATGATCGTCGACCTGGTCCGCAACGACCTGGGCCGCGTCGCCGTCACCGGCTCCGTCACCGTCCCGCAGCTCTGCGAGGTCGAACCGCACCCCGGGCTCGTCCACCTCGTCTCGACCGTACGGGCCGAGCTGAGCCCCCACGAGGGCTGGGGCGGCCTGCTGCGCGCCACCTTCCCGCCCGGCTCCGTCACCGGCGCCCCCAAGGCCAGCGCCCTGGAGATCATCCGCGCGCTGGAGACCTCGCCGCGCGGCCCCTACTGCGGCGGCATCGGCTGGGTCGACGCCGACCGCAGGACCGGCGAGCTGGCCGTCGGCATCCGTTCGTTCTGGATCGACCGCACCGCCCCCGGCGGACCGCAGCTGCGCTTCGGTACCGGAGCGGGCATCACCTGGGGCTCCGACCCCGAGCGCGAGTGGGCCGAGACCGAGCTGAAGGCGTCCCGGCTGCTCGCGGTAGCGTCGGGTGCCTACGAGGTCACCGCGCGTACGGCATGAACAGCAGCACGACGCACAGCGCGTGGACGAAGAACAGTGAGAGAGAAGGCCGCGTCATGCAGATTTGGGTCAATGGGGGACTGGTCGACGCCGACTCGGCCCGCGTTTCCGTCCTGGACCACGGGATCACCGTGGGCGACGGCGTCTTCGAGACCATGAAGGCGACCGACGGGCAGGCCTTCGCCCTCACCCGCCACCTGGACCGGCTCACCGCCTCCGCCCGGGGCCTCGGCCTGCCCGACCCCGACCACGACGAGGTCCGCCGGGCCTGCGCCGCCGTCCTGGCCGCCAACCCGATGCCGCTGGGCCGGCTCCGCGTCACGTACACCGGCGGCCTCTCGCCGCTCGGCTCCGACCGGGGCGACGCCCCCGCCACACTGGTCGTCGCGCTCGGCGAGTCGACGCGCCGCCCCGACTCCACCGCCGTGATCACCGTCCCCTGGACGCGCAACGAGCGCAGCGCGCTGGCCGGGCTCAAGACCACCTCGTACGCGGAGAACGTCGTCGCCCTCGCCAGGGCGCGTGAGAACGGGGCGTCGGAGGCACTCTTCGCGAACACCGTCGGGCAGCTCTGCGAGGGAACGGGGTCGAACGTCTTCGTCGTCCTCGACGGACAGCTCCTCACCCCGCCCGTCGCCTCCGGCTGCCTGGCCGGCATCACCCGCGCGCTCGCCGTCGAGTGGACCGGCGCCCAGGAGGCCGACCTGCCCTTCGACGTGCTGGAGCGGGCCGACGAGATCTTCCTGACCTCCACCCTGCGCGACGTGCAGGCCGTCCACCGCGTCGACGGACGCGACCTGCCCGGGGCTCCCGGACCGGTGACCGCCAAGGCGATGCGGGTCTTCGAGGAGCGCGCGCAGGACAATCTCGAACCGTAAAACGTGATGACGGGCGGTCCCCGCAGGGGTACAACTCCCGTGATGACGACGACCCTACGGCCGACCGGGCCGCTTTCGACCAGCGCCGACGGCGCGCGCACGCGCCCCTACGAAGTGTGCGTCAACAGCCGCCCCGTCGGCACCGCCCGCATCGAGACCGTGCCCGAGTTCGGCACCAAGGTCGGCCGGATCGCCTCGCTGCACATCGAGGAGCCGGACCGCCGCCGGGGCCGCGGCACGGTCGCGGCGCTGGCCGCCGAGGAGGTCCTGCGCGGCTGGGGCTGCGACCAGATCGAGGTCTCCGTACCCGCGGACGCCGAACCGGCCCTGCGCATGACGACCGCACTCGGCTACGTCGAGCGCAGCCGCAACATGCTCAAGGACCTCCCCGCCGAGCCCCCGCCGCTGCCCGCCGAGGTGACCTTCCGGCCCGTGACGCAGGAGGAGTACGACGCCTGGCGCGCCCAGGACACCGCGAACTTCGCGCAGAACTGGATCGACCGGGGCCTCACCCCCGCCCAGGCCCGCGCCAAGGCGGAGTCGAGCGAACGCCGCTTCCTCCCCGAGGGCCTGGCCACCCCGCACACCTGGATCAGCCGCCTGGTGCGCGAGGGCGAGCCGGTCGGCCTGCTGTGGCTCGGCCGGCACACGTCCGAGGAGGGCGAGCACAGTGCCTTCGTGTACTCCGTCGAGGTCGACGAGGACCAGCGCGGCCGCGGCTACGGGCGGGCCCTCATGACGGTGGCCGAGCGGATCGCCCTCCAGGCCGGCGAGCGCCGCATCGGCCTGCACGTCTTCGCCGGGAACACCCCGGCCCTGCGCCTGTACGAGTCCCTCGGCTACCGCACGACCACCGTGAACAGCTTCAAGCAGCTGCTCTAGTACGTCTCAGCCCTGCTGCTCGGCCAGCAGCTTGTCCGCGATCTCCTCGATGCGCTCCCGCAGCCCCGACTGGTCCTTGCTGCCGTCGAGGAGCTGCCCGCCGATCTCGTACGTCGGCGTGCCCGTCACCTTGACCGCCTTGCCCTCGGCCTGGTCGGCGTCCACGATCAGCATGTGCCGCCCGTCGATCAGCGCGGTGTCGAACTCCTCGGCGTCCAGGCCGAGTTCACCCGCCACCTCGATCAGCACCGGCTTCCCGCGCTCGCCCAGCTCCTCGGTGCGGGCCAGCACCGCCGTCACGTACTCCCAGCCCTTGCCCTGCTGGTACGCCTCCTCGGCGGCCTGCGCGGCGTCGTGGGCGTGGGCGTGCTTCTCCAGCGGGAAGTGCCGCAGCCGGATGTCGATGCGGTCGCCATAGCGGGCCCGCAGGGCGTCGAGGTCGGTGAGGGCGGTGCGGCAGTCGGGGCACTGGAGCTCGCACCAGACGTCCAGGACGACGGGGGAGACGGGGGAGGGGTTGCTCATGGGGCCAGTCTCCCAGTCGTACGGGCGCGGCCCCAACCGGGACCTGGGGAGGAGCCGCACCCCGGAGATCTCCCTGAGACCGGGGCCGGGGATGGCCGCGCGCGTGCGGGGCGGTGCAGGATGGAAGGGACCGTACTTTCCACCGCTGGAGGACCGATGCTGCTGGTTGAGACCGTCTGTTCCGCGGTGTCCGCCGCAGGCCTGGGCATTGCCGCGATCACGGCGTACCGGAAGCGCTTCCTCACCGCGACCCGCCTGGCCGCCTACTCGCTGGTGCCGGTCGGCCTGGTGATGATCGGGGCGGTCGGCTGGCTGTCCGACATCGTCTTCAAGCCGGTCGTCTGGGCGGGCCTCGGCGTACTGGGCCTGGCCTGGCTGCTCTTCGTCACCACCCGCTTCGTGGAACGCCGCAGCGGCGGCACCCGCAAGGAGCGCAAGGCCGCGAAGGCGGCACAGCGCGAGGCCGTCGCCCCGGCGGCGTCCGCCCCCTCGCTCGGCACGGCACGCCCCGCGGGCACGCCGGCCGCTGCCCCGGCTCAGGCACCCGCGCAGGCCAAGGGCAAGAAGCCCGACGACGACTTCGCCGACATCGAGGCGATCCTGAAGAAGCACGGGATCTGATCCGGTCGAGAACCTCACCGGGTTTCGCGCGGACCGGTCGAACGAACACACCGGAGCCGCCCAATCCGGTGAACTGCCGCCATTCGTGGGCGTGATGGTCATCCCGTACCACCGGGCTGCGTCATCATCAGCCCGAGATGCTCCAGACCTCCCCTGACGAGACCCCGGCACCCGCGCCCGCCGAAGAAGCGCGCGGGTGCCTCTTCGCGCTCTCCCAGCCGCCGCTGATGATCTTCCTCGCGTTCATCGGCACGCTGCTCCTGATGGGAGCGGTCCATGACCTGTTTTTGGACTGACGCAGCCTGGACTGACACGGCCCGGACCGGGACCTTCGCGCCCGGCCGTCAGCCGGAGGCTTCCTTACGCCGCGCCCGGTAGGCCGCCACGTGCAGCCGGTTCCCGCAGGTCCGGCTGTCGCAGTAGCGCCGGGAGCGGTTGCGCGAGAGGTCCACGAACGCGTGCCGGCAGTCCGGCGCCTCGCAGCGCCGCAGCCGCTCCAGCTCCCCGGACACCAGGATGAACGACAGGGCCATCCCGCAGTCCGCCGCCAGGTGGTCCGCCATCGAGGCGCCGGGCGCGAAGTAGTGCACGTGCCAGTGGTAGCCGTCGTGGTCGGTCAGCCGGGGCGTCGTCCCGGCCGCCGCGATCAGCTGGTTGATCAGCTCGGCCGCCGTGCGCGGGTCGGACGCCCCGAACACGTCCGCGAAGCGGGCCCGTACCTCTCGTACGGCACGGACGTCGGCCCAGGTCAGCTCGCCGACGTCGCTCACGTCGTAACGCACCGCGAAATCGGTCAGCGCCTCGACGTCCGTGAGGCGGTCCGTGGGCTCGCTCTCCGGCGCGGTGTTCACGAGGCCGACGACGACGTCGAGGGCTCGCCGGGTGTCGTGGGGGATCAGCACGCTTTGCTCCCTGGCCTGCGCGGGCCGTTGCCCGCCGATGCTCGCCGACTCTAGCCGCTCGTGCCCAGAACGCTACGGACAGTGCCCCGCCCCTGGCGCGATCCTGGCGGAAGCGGGCACGGCTGCGCCGCCGTCGCGGTGGATTCCGCGACGGCGGCGCAGTCGGCAAGGCTTATGAAGTTGTCCCTATGAGGTTGTCCGATCCGCGCCGTCTCCCCGAGTCGGACGGCGAGGAACGACTCTCGACCTGGCTCAGCTTTCGGCCAGGATGTGAGAGAGCTCCGTGTCGAGGTCGAAGTGCCGGTGTTCAGTGCCGGGTGGCACTGCGGCATCCGTCCTCTTCAGGAACGACTCAAGCGCCCGCGCCGGGGCTTCGAGCAGGGCCTCGCCCTCCGGTGAGCTCAGGGCGATGCAGACGACGCCCTGACCGTGGCTCCGGGACGGCCAGACTCGGACGTCGCCGGTTCCGGTGGGCCGGTGCAGGCCCTCGGCGAGGAGATCGCGGGCGAAGACCCACTCGACCGTTTCCTCGGCTCCGGTGTGGAAGGTGGCATGCACGGCATAGGGATCGGCCGTGTCGTACCGCAGGCCCGCGGGTACAGGCAGTGATGACTCGCTCGACACAACGAGGCGCAGGTGCAGCTCGCAGCTGACCGTGGTGTTCATAAGCGCCAGGGCCTTTCGCTCAGTGTGCGCTCGGGGATTCGCACGTCGGCGAAATCGACATGCCACCTCCAGGGCCGTTGTAAACCCTTATGAGTGTTTTGAGTCTCTTGATGTCGCTCGTACGGCCGAGTCCGGACTTGACTCGTACGGCCATTCCAGTGAAGGCGATCGGTCCGGTAGGTTGGGCCCATGAATGCGGAGAGTGACGAGCGGGACGGGGTCGTCGCGACGCCGACGACCGGTCCCGAAACGGGGGGCGCCACCGACGGGCGAGGGCTCGGATCGCGTGCGCCGCAGTACATCCAGGCACGGAAGACGCTCCACCTCAGCTGGCAGGTCGGGGTCTTCGTCGTCGGCCTCGCGGTCGTGATCGCGGGCATCATCATGCTTCCGCTGCCGGGACCCGGCTGGGTCGTGATCTTCGGCGGCATGGCGATCTGGGCGACCGAGTTCGTCTGGGCCCAGCTGGTGATGCGCTGGACGAAGCGGAAACTCACCGAGGCGGCCCAGAAGGCCCTCGACCCGAAGGTTCGGCGGCGGAACATCATCCTCACCACCATCGGGTTGGTGATCATCGCCGTACTGGTCGGGATCTACGTCTGGAAGTTCGGCATCGTGATGCCGTGGAAGATCAACGAGTGACGATCGCGGACCACCCGGGAAAGTGGTCGGGGGCACGCGCTGACATGCGGTAATGTTCTGTCTGTGCCCGGGCGATTAGCTCAGTGGGAGAGCACTTCGTTCACACCGAAGGGGTCACTGGTTCGAACCCAGTATCGCCCACCCGGGATCAGAGGCCCGAGAGACGCAAACCGTCTCTCGGGCCTCTGGCGTTTCCTCGGGACCCTCGCGGGAGGGCCCCGGGGAAGCCGCCGTCAGCGGAGCCGGCCGATCCGCTCCCGCAGCCTGCGGGCATCACGCAGGCGCTGCTCGTACGTCGCCCCCACGGCCAGCAGCAGCATCCCGGCCAGCGCCGGCGGCAGCCAGCGGGGCAGTGCGTCGACGACCTGGACGGCGTACGGAGCCAGCTCGTGCAGCGAGACCAGGCTCAGCACCACCGCACCGAGCAGCAGCGGCGCCCCCAGCCGGAACCTGGCGCCCAGCAGGGTCACCACCAGCGCCGCCACCCCCAGCAGCAGCGGACGCTGCCAGTGCGTGTCCGCCCAGGCCGCGATCAGGCTCGGCACCAGGGTCATCGACAGCCCCGCGCCGTACGCGAGCCAGGAGGACGCCTGCGGGTCGCGGCGGCGGCGCAGCACGCCCACCGTCAGCGCCAGGATGCTCGCAGGGATCGTGTACGCCTCCGGGTCGGCGACCTCCGAGGCCGCCAGCCGCGCCCAGGTCGCCGCGACGAACAGGCCCCCGGCCGCCCAGCCCACCGCCCGGCGCTCCGGCCGGACCGCCGTGCCGGCGGCGATCACACCGCACAGGGCCAGGACGAGGGAGAACGTGGGCAGGTGGGCCGCCGCGAGGACCGGCGGAACCAGGCCCGAGACCGCGCCCGCGATCTCCAGAGGGACGCTGCGCACCCGTACCGCCAGCAGCGCCACCAGGGCGGGCACCGCGAGGGCCAGGAGCGCCGTGTGCTGCGCCGGGAGGCCGAGGGCGGCCCCCGAGGCGCAGGCCAGTGCCATGGCGTGCACGACGCAGGAGACCACGCCCAGGGCCCGTACGAGAGACGCCTGCGTACGGACGGTCAGGACGAGCCCGAGCAGGAGCAGGGCGCCGAGGACGGCGAACGTGGTGCCGCGGCTCGCCAGCGCCAGGAAGGACACCGTGACGGAGACCACCGCGCCGGTTGCCAGCGCCGCGTGCGAGGAGGCGGACGGAGCGGTCCGCGCCGCGAGGGCCAGGGCGGTGGCCGCCACGACGACGTACAGGGCGAGCCCGACGACGTACGGCAGGTTCAGCGCGACCGGGACGGCCAGCAGCGCGGCGGCCGTGAGCAGGACCGTGCCGACGGCGGACGCGGGGTGCGGGCGGCGGCGGTGGAAGAGCGCCAGGGCGGCTGCCGAGGCCAGGAGGATCAGCGGCGCGGTCGACATCGCCTCCCAGGGCAGGGCCCACTCCTCGCCGTCGGCCAGGATGCTCCGGAAGGTCCCCGGCAGGCCCTGCCACGTGGCGGCGAGGGCCGAGAGCGGGGCCGACATCAGGGTCAGCATCAGCGCGGGCAGCGTGGAGAGCACCGCGCCCGTCGTGACGGCGGCCGAGGACCAGGCCAGGCCGTGCCGGACGGGCCGGGACAGACGCGAGGCCGCCGCGACCGCTGCGAGCAGGGCCAGCGCGCACGCCAGGTACAGCGGAACCGTCCAGGCGAGCGGCAGCGCGGGCCGCAGGAGACCGCCGACGGCAGCCGTGACGGCCAGACCCGCAACCACGGCCGTCGCGACCTGCGGACGCCGCAGGGAGGCACCGAGGGCGAGCACACCGCCCGCGAGCAGCAGGGCGCAGGAGGTCAGCGCATCGGCGGGGGAGCCCGCGAAGGGGGACAGGAACAGGGCGGTCAGCAGGACGGCGGACCCGGCCGCCCACGCGAGCACCGCAGCGAGGACCCGCAGGGCGGCGAACGGGGGCGCGATGGCAGCGGCAGGGGCCGGGGCACCGGTGGGCCCGCCGCCGGCCGGTGCCGCGGGGTGCGGGGTGGCTGCGGGGGCCCTGTGCGGCAGCTTGCGGAGGGCGAGCAGGGTGTCCAGGGCGGCGGTGGTCAGGAGGGCCCAGAGGACAGGCGTTGGGGTGGTGGAGTGGGACAAGGCATAGAGCGGGAGCGGGAGTTGGGCGAGCAGGAGGGCGGCGGGGAGAGGGGTGCGCAGGCGAGGGAGGAGGAGACCGTACGACGCCCAGAGGACGGCGAGAGCGGTCGAGGCCGCCGCCGTGTAGGCCGTGCCGTCCGCATCGGGGAAGGCCACTTGGTGCAGCGCGTACGCGTCCAGCATCGTCAGGACGAGACCGAGCACCGCCACCGACTCCGCCGTCGCCACCAGACCCCGGCGGATCAGCAACGCCGGAGCGGCCAGCGCCGCCGCCGTCACCAGGGCCAGCACGGCGGAACGCCCCGCGATCCCCAACTGCCCCCAGCCCACCAGCGTGAACGCCAGCGCGGCAACGGCCAGCAGGATGCCGCCCAGGGTGAGCAGCACGTTCTGCGCACTCGGACCGGGCTGCGGCGCAACGTTCCCCGCGGGGGCGGCCGGCCCGGGCGGCGGCGGGACCGGGGAATGGAGGAGGTGCAGCAGCCAGGCGCGGCGGCGCAGCAACTGGGCGCGGTGCGCGTCGAGTCGCAGCAGCTCCTGGTCGAGCCGGCGCAACTCCTCGGCCGGTGCGAGCGGCGGAACGTTCGTCATGGGGCGAGTGTGCGGCCGTACGAGGGCCAGGTCATGGGCGCGGATACTCACGCAGGTACTCATGATTGGCGGGCGGCGTCCGGAGCACACTGAGGCCATGGACTGGAGCCACTACCGATTCCTCAGCATCTGGAAAGTGCCCGCCCCGCCCGCCGCCGTCTTCGCCGTGCTGGAGCACGCCGAGGACTACCCCCGCTGGTGGCCCCAGGTGCGCGAAGTCGCCCGCGTCGACGAACACAGCGGCACCGCACGCTTCCGCTCCCTGCTCCCGTACGACCTCCTCGTCGGCGTCCGCGAGGGGCGCGGCTCGCTCGACGCCGGGCTTTTGGAGGTGCGGCTGACGGGCGATCTGGAGGGCTGGGTGCGCTGGACGCTGCGCCCGCACGGCGCCGGGACCGTCGTCCGCTACGAGCAGGAGGTCGACGTGAACAAACCGCTGCTGCGCAGACTGGCCGTCCCCGGACGCCCCTTCTTCCTCGCCAACCACGCCCTGATGATGCGCGCCGGACGCCGCGGACTCGCCGCCCGTGCCACGGCACTGAGGGCGGCCGGGGGCGCGGTTTGAACCAAACCCGAAAAGCGCTGTATGGTTCAACCCGTTCCCGGGCGATTAGCTCAGTGGGAGAGCACTTCGTTCACACCGAAGGGGTCACTGGTTCGAACCCAGTATCGCCCACCTGGGAAAGGCCGGTCCGTCACAGACGGACCGGCTTTTTGCATGCCCGGACACCGCGTGGCGGGCGTCGTGGTGGTGCTGACGACACCATCGGTCCGGGTGCGGACGCCCTGTTACGGGGCGAGCGGCCTTCCTAGCGTTGTCGGTGGGAAAACCCCCGTACTCACACACAGGAGAACCGCCCCGATGGACACCACCATGACCAAGACGATGCTCTGGACCCTGCTCGCGATCGCCGTCGCCGCGAACGGACTCCTCAGCTCCCAGCTGGACGGCGTCTTCCAGGTGCTGCTCAGCGCCGTCGCCGGAATCGTCGGCCTCGCCGCCATCGCCGGGCTGATCGCCCTCAAGCGGGGCTCCTCCGCCTGACCGGGCCGCCCGATCAGGCCGCCTGGGCACGCACCTCGGGGCGCAGCGGCCACGCCGGATCGACCGCCTCGTCGGAACCGTTGCGGGCGAACCAGGCCTGGAGACCGCGCGCCTGCGCCGCATGCCACACCGCCTGGAGCGTGTGCAGCTCCGCCGGGGAGAGCCGCTCCAGCCGGGCCGAGAAACGCCGGCCCACGGCCCGCACCAGCTCCAGCGACGCCGTCGCGTCCGCCACCGCGTCGTGCGCCCCGTCCAACTCCACGCCGTAGTGCGCGCACAGATCGGTGAGGGTGCGGCGGCCCTTGCGGTACCGGTCCAGATGCTTGTCCAGGACCCGCGGGTCCAGTACGTGCAACGGCCGCGCTTCCAGATAGCGGCCCAGCGACGACGCCCGGTGCCGCCGCAACTCCCGGTCCAGCAACGTCAGATCGAACGGCGCGTTCATGATCACCAGCGGGCGGCCCGCCGCGCACTGCTCGGCCAGCGCCCGCGCTATCTCCTCCATCACCGGCGACGGCCACCGGCCGTTGCGCTGGAGGTGCTCGTCCGTCAGCCCGTGGATCTCGGTGGCCCCCGCGGGCACCGGAACACCCGGATTCACCAGCCACTTGGTGGCCCGGAAGCGCGACCCCGCGGCGTCCTGCACGACGAGAGCGGCCGAAACTATCCGGTCACCCTCCACGTCCACACCCGTGGTCTCCGTGTCGAAGGCCGCCAAGGGCCCCTCGTACCAGCACGTCATGTCCCCAACTCCTCATGCTCCGACGGCAGACGGCGTGCTCACGGAACGGACCCGGTGCGCTTTCTGCCCGAAGCGGTGATACCCGGGCCGTTTACGCCATAAGCCGTACGGAGACAACACAGGTGACGGCCAGGGGAGTTGATGGTCCGTCGATTACCAGTCGAAAAGCATCGCGGCACCCATCGCGGCGTCAATGCGGCACCAACGCGGCACCCATCGATCGGCACGGCCCGGAAGGCACACGTCAGCCATGGCGCTCACGCAGCCCGAACCGGGCGGGCTGCTGCCCGAGCGGACCACCCCGCTCAGAGGCGCGCTCGCCACCACCGCCTGCATGGAGACACTCCAGGTGGGCTATCTGCACGCAGTCGCGGCAGCCGCGGGCTGCTCGCTCTCCCAGCCGTTTCCGGACAACGGAATCGACTGGCACGTCAGCCACGGATCCCCCGTGCACACCATCGACGACGAAGTGACCATCAAGGTCCAGCTCAAGTGCACGTACCAGATCGCCCCGCACCCACCGGGCGCCGCCTTCTCCTTCACCCTCGACAACGACCACCTGGTGAAGCTGGCGCGCACCCCCGTCTCGGTGCACAAGATCCTGGTCGTGATGCTCGTGCCGCGCAGCCGCGACGACTGGCTGCGCGCCGGGCACGACCGGCTCGACCTGCGGCACTGCTGCTACTGGATCAACCTGGCCGGACACCCGGTGACCGGCAGGCACAGGACCAACGTGCGGGTCCCCACCTCGCGGATATTCGACGACCGAGCCCTCTGCGAGATCATGACCCGCGTCGGGGAGGGAGGGAGACCCTGATGCACCGGTACCGGCCCATCGACGACTCCGGACGACCGCACCCCGGGGAACCCCCCGGCAGCTGGGACGGCGGCGGCCCCGAACCCGCCCAGGTCGACCCCGCCGTCCTCGGCACCCTCCTCGCCCGGCACGGCTGGCAGCGGCGCGGCGGAGCCGCCGGCCGCTACGCCCGCTGGACACCGCCCGGCCCCTCCGGCCGGGGCACGAGCCTCCTCGTACCGGAATCGCGTGCCTTCCCCGACAGCGAGGACCTGCTCGGGGAGGCGCTGTACGCCCTGGAACGCTGCCCCGCACCCTCCGCGCGCGAAGTGCTGGTCCAGCTCGCCGTGCCCAGCGACGAGATCCGCTGGTCGCGCGACGTGCCCGAAGAAGTGACGGGAGCAGCCGCCTGGCCCGCGCAGGAGAAGCTGCGGGCGGCGGCCCGGCAGATGCTGCTCGCCGGGGCGCTCGCCGCGCGCGGGCGCGCCGGGTACTACGGGGCACGGCACCGGCGTCAGGCGCAGGCCTCGCTGGAGGGCGTGCTGGTCGGGGCCGCGACGGGCGGGCGGAAGCTGACGGCCTTCGTACCGGTGGCGGGCGGGCGCGGCACCGTCGTACGGCTGCACCACGCGCTGCACGCGGCGCGGGAAGCCACGGACTACCAGCGGGCCACCGGGGGGATGGAGGCGTTCGACGCGGCCGTCGAGGCGGGAGTCAGCCATGAACTGACGGAGGCCGTCGTCGCGTTGGTGCAGGGTGCGGAGGGTGCGCGGATCGCTCTGGACTGGGCGCCGGCGGCCGGGGCGCCGCCCGGGTGCGCGGTGCGGCCGGAGGTCGTGGAGTTCTCGCCCGGGGACCTGCCCGCGCTCCGCTCGGCGGGGGCGCGCTATCTGCGGGACGAGCCGTCGGTGCCGGTGCGGATCACCGGGGCGGTGGTACGGATGCGCAGGTCGGACCCGCGGGGCGGCGGGACGGTACGGCTGCGGGTGCTGGCCGGGGCGGAGGTGCCGCACGTACGGCTCGTACTGGACGAGGAGGCGTACCGGATCGCCGGGCACGCACATCTGGTCGGGCTGCCCATCCAGGTCGGCGGGCGGCTGGAGCGCAGGGGCGGATTCCGGCGGCTGACGGGGGCGGTCGGGGTGGCTCCGGTACAGGTGGACGAAGCGGAACGGGACCGGCTGATGAAGGCGCTGCACGAGAACCTGGACTTCTTCGAGGAGGCGTGCAGCGGGGAGGAGTGAGGGGCCGGACGAATACCGTTTCGCGAGAGGGGCCGGTCGCTCGGTACGATTCGGGGGCGTGCCGCTTCCACAGGCACGTACCCCCTCAGTCAGGAGAGACCGGTGTCAGACGTCCGTGTGATCATCCAACGCGATTCCGAGCGGGAAGAGCGCGTGGTGACGACGGGCACTACGGCAGCCGAGCTCTTCGCCGGCGAGCGCTCGATCGTCGCCGCCCGCGTGGCCGGTGAGCTGAAGGACCTCAGCTACGCGGTGCAGGACGGCGAGGAGGTCGAGCCCGTCGAGATCACCTCCGAGGACGGCCTCAACATCCTGCGCCACTCCACCGCGCACGTCATGGCGCAGGCCGTGCAGGAGCTCTTCCCCGAGGCCAAGCTGGGCATCGGCCCGCCGGTCAAGGACGGGTTCTACTACGACTTCGACGTCGAGAAGCCCTTCACCCCGGAGGACCTCAAGGCGATCGAGAAGCAGATGCAGGTCATCCAGAAGCGGGGGCAGAAGTTCTCGCGTCGGGTGGTCAGCGACGAGGCGGCCCGCGAGGAGCTCGCGAACGAGCCGTACAAGCTGGAGCTCATCGGCATCAAGGGTTCGGCTTCGAGCGACGACGGCGCGGACGTCGAGGTGGGCGGCGGCGAGCTGACCATCTACGACAACCTCGACGCGAAGACCGGCGAGCTGTGCTGGAAGGACTTGTGCCGCGGGCCGCACCTGCCTTCGACCCGCAACATTCCGGCTTTCAAGCTGATGCGCAATGCCGCCGCCTACTGGCGCGGCAGCGAGAAGAACCCGATGCTCCAGCGCATCTACGGCACCGCGTGGCCGTCGAAGGACGAGCTGAAGGCGTACCTGGAGTTCCTCGCCGAGGCCGAGAAGCGCGACCACCGCAAGCTCGGCAACGAGCTGGACCTCTTCTCCGTCCCGGAGCAGATCGGCTCCGGCCTCGCGGTCTTCCACCCCAAGGGCGGCATCATCCGCCGGGTCATGGAGGACTACTCGCGCCGCCGGCACGAGGAGGAGGGGTACGAGTTCGTCTATACCCCGCACGCCACGAAGGGGAAGCTTTTCGAGCAGTCGGGGCACCTGGACTGGTACGCCGACGGCATGTACCCGCCCATGCAGCTCGACGAGGGCACGGACTACTACCTCAAGCCCATGAACTGCCCGATGCACAACCTGATCTTCGATGCGCGCGGGCGCTCCTACCGTGAACTGCCGCTGCGCCTCTTCGAGTTCGGCACCGTGTACCGGTACGAGAAGTCGGGCGTCGTGCACGGTCTGACCCGTGCCCGGGGCTTCACGCAGGACGACGCGCACATCTACTGCACCAAGGAGCAGATGGCGGAGGAGCTCGACAAGACGCTCACCTTCGTCCTCGGGCTGCTGCGCGACTACGGTCTGACCGACTTCTACCTGGAGCTGTCCACCAAGGATCCGGAAAAGTTCGTCGGCTCGGACGAGATCTGGGAAGAGGCCACCGCGACGCTCCAGCAGGTTGCCGAGAAGCAGGGGCTGCCCCTGGTTCCGGACCCGGGTGGGGCTGCCTTCTACGGGCCGAAGATCTCGGTGCAGGCGCGTGACGCCATTGGCAGGACCTGGCAGATGTCGACCGTGCAGCTCGACTTCAATCTTCCGGAGCGCTTCAACCTGGAGTACACCGGGCCGGACGGGTCGAAGCAGCAGCCGGTCATGATTCACCGCGCGCTGTTCGGCTCGATCGAGCGCTTCTTCGCGGTGCTGCTTGAGCACTACGCGGGCGCGTTCCCGGCGTGGCTGGCGCCCGTCCAGGCGGTCGGCATCCCGATCGGTGACGGTCACATCCCGTACCTCCAGGAGTTCGCCGCCGAGGCGAAGAAGAAGGGGCTGCGGGTCGAGGTGGACGCCTCGTCCGACCGGATGCAGAAGAAGATCCGCACGCATCAGAAGCAGAAGACCCCGTTCATGATCATCGTGGGTGATGAAGACATGGCGGCGGGCACGGTGTCGTTCCGCTACCGCGACGGCTCGCAGGAGAACGGCATTCCGAAGGCCGACGCGATCGCGAAGCTGGTCGACGTGGTGGAGCGCCGCGTCCAGGTCTGACCGTAAGAGCGCGGATGAGGGCGGTTCCCTTCGGGGAGCCGCCCTCTCTGCCGTTCTCCCAGGTCGTACGCCTATGCTTTCCGCATGACGAGTGAGCCGGAGCAGCAGAGTGGACCGGTGGGTGAGCCGGACGGGTTCGGGCGGCTGTGGACGCCCCACCGGATCGCGTACATCCAGGGTGAGAACAAGCCGACCGGACCGGGGTCCGGGGACGGCTGTCCCTTCTGCGAGGCTCCGAAGCACAGCGACGAGGAGTCGCTGATCGTCGCGCGCGGAACGAGCGTCTTCGCGATCATGAACCTGTACCCCTACAACGGCGGCCACATGATGGTCATGCCGTACCGGCACGTCGCCGACTACACGGAGCTGGACGACGCCGAGACCGCCGAGCTCGCCCTCTTCACCAAGAAGGCGATGACCGCACTGCGGAAGGCGTCCGGGGCGCACGGGTTCAACCTGGGGATGAACCAGGGCTCCGCCGCCGGTGCCGGGATCGCCGCGCACCTGCACCAGCACGTGGTGCCCCGCTGGGGCGGGGACACCAACTTCATGCCGGTCGTCGGGCACACCAAGGTGCTGCCGCAGCTCCTCGCGGACACCCGGAAGATGCTCGCCGACGTGTGGCCGGAGAGCGCGTAGCGCTTACGCGTCGTACAGGTCGGCCTTGCGCGGTGACGGGTCCTGGATCATGCCGCTGAGGAACGTCGAACGCCCGCTGAAGCGTTCGGTGTCGACTCCGTGGTCCTCCAGGACCTTGATCGCGGCCGTGTGCACGACCCGCAGGACGGGCGTCGCCGCGCGCAGGGCGTCGTCCGCCATGAAGCGGTGCCGCCAGGGCTTCTCGGCCCACACGTGCCGCAGGCCGAAGGGCTCGGGCAGGGAGAGCTTGCCGCCGAGGAAGTCCAGGACGTTCGGGAACCAGGTGAACGGGGCGCGCACGCTCAGGCGGACGACGTCGCTGGTCTCCATGAGGGGGAGCTGCCGTTCCTTGGTCTCCCAGAAGCGCACCGTCTTGCTGACCGTGACCGTCTTGGCCTTGGGCTTCGTGGTGAACAGGGAGTGCACCGGGCCGAGCGCGTGACCGGTGACCTCGATGCGCAGGGTCTCGTGCAGGACGGTCACCGTGATGAGCATGGTGATGACCAACTGGCCGTCCCACAGGGTGAATTGGACGCCGAGGTAGTGCCGGTTGCCCGCGCCGAACTGCTGCTCGTTGCAGATGCGCTGTATCTCGTGGGTCTTGATCTGGTACTGGTCGACGTCCTGGCCGTCGGGGCGGCTGACCTCGCCCGCGTTCTCGCCGACCGGGGCGACGATCCAGTGTTTGACCGAGGGGGTCGGGAAACCGTTGGTGTGCAGGGTGCTGCGCTCCAGCATGCGCAGCTGGTCGTGGATGGCGCGGATGACGTCCCAGCTGCGGAAGCCGTGGATCTCCTTGCCGGGGTCGGCGGGGCTGAGTTCTTCGGCGAGCTGCCAGCTGCCCCAGCGGGTGCCCATGCCGAGTATGCCCTTGGGGCCGGCGTAGAAGACCGAGTTGGACTGCTGCTCGGCGGTGAGCCGGGCGAGGCCCTGGCGGAGTTCCTCGGCGGTGCTCTGGCTGGGGTCGCGGGGGACGGCCTCGGGGATCTTGGGGCCGACGCTGCCGCCGCCGAGCAGGGAGGACCAGCGGTCCCGCAGGTCCTTGGCGGTGGATTCGCAGACCTGCTTGGCCCAGAGCCAGCCGATCACCGGTGCGACGACCATGGCGCGCAGGTAGATGCCGAGTATCCCGTCGAACGGCAGCTTGATCAGGAAGATGACGGCGAGGCCGCCGACGGCCACCAGGAGCGCCGTGCCGAGGGCGCCGGACTTCTTGTCCTTGGCTCCGGCGATGGTGCGGCGCAGTTGGAAGACCGCGAGCCAGATGAGGAGTCCGGGCAGGAAGAGCAGGCCGAAGACGGCCATGATGATGGTGAGTTTGGTGTCGCGGGCCTTGCGGATGTTGATCGCGGCGAGGCAGTGTTCGACGACGGTCTGCGGTTCGGTGCCGAAGGACTGGATGAGGGCATTGCGGGCGCCGCCGAGCATCCGGACCCGTACGGCGCGGGAGAAGGCCTCGCCGAGGTCGGGTTCGAAGAGGGACAGTTTGCCCTTCTTCACGTCGGACTTGTGCCATTCGTTGTTCGCGTCCAGCAGGACGGTCACCGGGCTGTCGCGGTACGCCGCGGAGGCGAGCGCGTTGGTCGCCGCGGTCTGTCCGGCCGCGCCCAGGAGCGGTACCTGTGCACCGGGTGTGAAGTCGAATCCCGAGTCCGCCACTACCGCCCCCATCGACCGTCCGCGTCCGTGGAGCCCTGTGCTCTCCACGTCGTTCCCGCAACTTGGCGTTGTTCCCAACCGCCGCGCCCCGCACACCTTCTGAGCTGGGGTCACAGCGTATCGACGCTTGGTCCTTTCCGTCATGGGAGCGCGGAATGCCGCCCACCGCAAGGGAATTGGGCGGGCGGCATTGCCGCAAATCGGTCAACTAGGCGTCAACTAGCTGCCGTTATGCTCCTGTTCGCGGAATTTGCCTGCGATCTGTGGAGGCATGGGTTCGTGTCGGGCGTACGTGCGGTGGAAGCGGCCCGTGCCGTGCGAGACGGACCTCAGGTCGACGGCGTACCGGCCGATCTCGATCTCGGGGACCTCGGCCCGCACCAGGGTGCGGCCGTGGCCCGCCTGTTCGGTGCCGACGACCCGCCCGCGCCTGCCGGACAGGTCGCTCATCACCGGGCCGACGTAGTCGTCGGGGACCAGGACGGTGACGGAGGCGACCGGTTCGAGGAGGTCGATGCGGGCGTCGGCGGCGGCCTCGCGCAGGGCGAGGGCCCCCGCCGTCTGGAATGCGGCGTCGGAGGAGTCCACGGAGTGGGCCTTGCCGTCCCGCAGAGTGATCCGTACGTCGACGAGCGGATACCCGGTGGCCAGGCCGCGGGCGGCCTGGGCGCGTACGCCCTTCTCGACGGAGGGGATGAACTGGCGTGGCACCGCACCGCCGACCACCTTGTCGACGAATTCGATGCCGGTACCGGGTGGCAGTGGCTCGACGTCGATCTCGCAGATGGCGTACTGGCCGTGGCCGCCGGACTGTTTGACGTGCCTGCCGCGCCCGGCGGTCTTCTCACCGAAGGTCTCGCGCAGGGACACCTTGTGGTCGACGGCGTCGACCTGGACTCCGTACCGGGAGCGCAGTCGTTCGAGGGCGACGTCGCGGTGGGCCTCGCCCAGGCACCACAGGACGAGCTGGCGGGTGGCCTGGTTCTGCTCCAGGCGCATGGTGGGGTCCTCGGCGACGAGGCGGGCGAGGCCTTGCGAGAGCTTGTCCTCGTCGGCCTTGCTGTGGGCCTGGATGGCGAGGGGGAGGAGCGGGTCGGGCATCTGCCAGGGCTCCATGAGCAGCGGGTTGTCCCGGGCGGAGAGGGTGTCGCCGGTCTCGGCGCGGGTGAGTTTGGCCACGCAGGCGAGGTCGCCGGCGATGACGTGGGAGAGGGTGCGCTGCTGTTTGCCGAAGGGGGAGGAGAGCGCGCCGACGCGTTCGTCGACATCGTGGTCCGCGTGTCCCCGGTCGGCCATGCCGTGGCCGGAGACGTGGACGGTCTCGTCGGGGCGCAGCGTCCCGGAGAAGACGCGGACCAGGGAGATCCGGCCGACGTACGGGTCGGAGGCGGTCTTGACCACCTCGGCGACCAGCGGGCCCGCCGGGTCGCAGGTCATTGGGGGTGCGGGCGTGCCCTGCGGGGTGGTGACGGCGGGGAGTTCGTGTTCGGCGGGGGTCGGGAAGCCGCCGGTGATCAGCTCCAGGATCTCCACCGTGCCGAGGCCTTGGCGGCTGCCCTCGGGGGCGGGCGCGGCGGCGAGGACGGGGTGGAAGGTGCCGCGGGCGACGGCCCGTTCGAGGTCGTCGATGAGGGTCTTGAGGTCGATGTCCTCGCCGTCGAGGTAGCGGTCCATCAGGGACTCGTCCTCGCTCTCGGCGATGATGCCCTCGATGAGCCGGTTGCGGGCCGCCTCGATGCGGGGGAGCTGGGCGGGGTCGGGGGCGAGTTCCTTGCGTTCGCCGGACGAATAGTCGTAGATCTGCTGCGAGAGCAGGCCGAGGAGTCCGGCGACGGGGGCGTGCCCGTCGGGCCCGTGGTCCCCGTACAGGGGCAGGTAGAGCGGGAGGACGGCGTCGGGGTCGTCGTTGCCGAAGGCCGAGGCGCAGAAGTCCGTCATGGACTCGAAGTTGGCGCGGGCGGCTTCCAGGTGGGTCACCACGATGGCGCGCGGCATGCCGACGGCCGCGCACTCCTCCCACACCATGCGGGTCGCGCCGTCGACGCCGTCGGAGGCGGAGACGACGAAGAGGGCCGCGTCCGCAGCCCGCAGACCGGCCCTCAGTTCCCCGACGAAGTCGGCGTAGCCGGGGGTGTCGATGAGGTTGATCTTGATGCCGTCCCATTCGACGGGGACGAGGGAGAGCTGTACGGACCGTTGTTGGCGGTGCTCGATCTCGTCGTGGTCGGAGACGGTCGTGCCGTCCTCGACGCGGCCCGCCCGGTTTACTGCCCCCGCGGCGAGCGCGAGGGCCTCCACCAGGGTGGTCTTGCCCGATCCGCTGTGGCCGACCAGCACCACGTTCCGTACGGATGCGGGGCGGTCGGCCATTGGAGCCCTGCCGGCGGCTCCGGGGTGTGCGCTCGTGTGACTCTTGTCGCCCATGGTTTCCGGCCTCCCGAGGAAATGTGCACGGTGAGGAGAAGGGCGCGGACGCAAGGAGCCGCAGCGGCGTGGCGGCACCGGTGACGCCCGCGGTCATTCGAGCTTTCCACTCGGGTCACTGTGCGTCCATACCCCGGTCCGTTGCGTGTTTGGCTCCGGTACGAGGCCGGGAGTGCGGCCATCTGTCGTAGGGACACGGCGGTCGGCGGGTGCCCGGCGGTGCGGTCGGGCGGTCGTGGCTACGATGGGCCAGCCGGTGGCCATAGGGGCCGCTCGGCGATCCGACCCCTCGGGAAGGCCATGCTGAACAAGTACGCGCGTGCATTCTTCACGCGTGTCCTCACACCGTTTGCCGCATTTCTGCTCCGCCGGGGAGTGAGTCCGGATGCGGTCACGCTCGTCGGCACTGCCGGGGTGATGGCGGGTGCGCTGGTCTTCTTCCCTCGCGGGGAGTTCTTCTGGGGCACCATCGTCATCACCCTCTTCGTCTTCTCCGACCTGGTCGACGGCAACATGGCCCGGCAGGCCGGGGTGTCCAGCAGGTGGGGCGCGTTCCTCGACTCGACGCTGGACCGGGTGGCCGACGCGGGCATCTTCGGCGGGCTCGCCCTCTGGTACGCGGGCAACGGCAACGACAACGTGCTGTGCGCGGTGTCCATCTTCTGTCTCGCGAGCGGCCAGGTCGTGTCGTACACGAAGGCCCGCGGTGAGGCCATCGGGCTGCCGGTGGCGGTCAACGGTCTGGTCGAGCGGGCGGAGCGGCTCGTGATCACGCTGGTCGCGGCCGGTGTCGCCGGTCTGCACACGTTCGGGCTGCCCGGTGTGGAGATCCTGCTGCCGATCGCGCTGTGGGTCGTCGCCGTGGGGTCCCTGGTGACGCTGGGGCAAAGGGTGGTGACGGTGCGCCGGGAGTCCGCCGAGGCGGACGCGGCGACGGGGAACGGGGCCACGTCATGAGCAAGCCCGCTGAGGAAGAGAAGCTTTCGGCGAAGGACCGGCTGGTCGACGGGTTGTACGGGCTCGGCTGGGCCGGTGTGAAGAAGCTCCCCGAGCCGGTGGTCGACCGGCTCGGCCGCACCATCGCCGACCAGACCTGGAAGCGGCGCGGCAAGAGCGTGCTGCGCCTGGAGTCCAACCTCGCCCGGGTCGTCCCCGACGCGAGCGAGGCCCGGCTGCGGGAACTGTCCCGGGCGGGCATGCGCTCGTACATGCGGTACTGGATGGAGTCCTTCCGGCTGCCCTCGTGGACGCCGGAACGGATCGCCGCCGATGTCCGCATCACCGACAAGCACCGGATAACCGAGGCGCTGGAGAGCGGCCGGGGCGTGGTGCTCGCGCTGCCGCACATGGGGAACTGGGACCTGGCGGGCGTCTGGGTCACCAGCCACCTCGGGTATCCCTTCACGACGGTCGCCGAGCGGCTGAAGCCGGAGTCCCTGTACGACAGGTTCGTGGCGTACCGCGAGAGCCTCGGCATGGAGGTCCTCCCGCACACGGGCGGCTCCGCCTTCGGGACGCTGGCGCGCAGGCTGCGCGGCGGCGGGCTGGTCTGCCTGGTCGCCGACCGGGACCTGTCCGCCTCGGGCGTCGAGGTCAAGTACTTCGGCGAGAGCGCTAGGATGCCCGCCGGGCCCGCGATGCTCGCGCAGCAGACGGGGGCGCTGCTGCTGCCCGTGACGCTCTGGTACGACGGGCCGAGGGCGATGCGGGGGCGTGTGCACCCGCCGGTCGACGTGCCCGAGACGGGCACGCGCAGCGAGAAGACGTCCACGATGACCCAGGCGCTGGCCGATGCCTTCGCCACCGGGATCGCCGAGCATCCGGAGGACTGGCACATGCTGCAGAGGCTGTGGACCGCGGATCTGGAGCCCCGGCGGGAGGGCCAGGAGTGAAGGTCGGCATCGTCTGCCCGTATTCGTGGGACGTGCCGGGCGGCGTCCAGTTCCACATCCGGGACCTCGCGGAGCATTTGATCGGGCTCGGGCACGAGGTGTCGGTGCTGGCTCCGGCGGACGACGACACACCGCTGCCCCCGTACGTGGTGTCGGCGGGGCGGGCGGTTCCGGTTCCGTACAACGGGTCGGTGGCGCGGCTGAGTTTCGGGTTCCTGTCGGCGGCGCGGGTGCGCAAGTGGCTGCACGACGGGGCCTTCGACGTGGTGCACATCCACGAGCCGGCCGCGCCGTCGCTGGGGCTGCTGACGTGCTGGGCGGCGCAGGGGCCGATCGTGGCGACCTTCCACACGTCGACGGCGCGCTCGCGGGTCATGCTCGCTGCGTATCCGATCCTCCAGCCCGCGCTGGAGAAGATCAGCGCGCGGATCGCGGTGAGCGAGTACGCGCGGCGCACCCTGGTGGAGCACCTGGGCGGGGACGCCGTCACCATCCCCAACGGCGTGGATGTCGACTTCTTCGCGAAGGCCGAGCCCAAGGAGGAGTGGCAGGGCGAGACCCTCGGCTTCATCGGGCGCATCGACGAACCCCGCAAGGGCCTGCCGGTGCTGATGAGGGCGCTGCCCCGCATCTTCGCCGAACGGCCCGGAGCGCGGCTGCTGGTCGCGGGGCGCGGCGACGAGAAGGAGGCCGTCGCCTCCCTCCCGGAGGAGCTGCGTTCGCGGGTGGAGTTCCTCGGCATGGTCAGCGACGAGGACAAGGCGCGGCTGCTGCGCAGTGTCGATGTGTACGTCGCGCCCAACACGGGCGGGGAATCCTTCGGGATCATCCTGGTCGAGGCGATGTCGGCGGGCGCGCCGGTGCTGGCCAGCGACCTGGACGCGTTCGCGCAGGTCCTGGACCAGGGCGCGGCCGGTGACCTGTTCGCCAACGAGGACGCGGACGCGCTGGCGGACGCGGCGGTGCGGCTGCTGGGCGACGCCTCGCGGCGGGCCGGGCTGAGCGAGCGGGGCACGGCGCACGTGCGGCGCTTCGACTGGTCGACGGTCGCGGCCGACATCCTGGCCGTGTACGAGACGGTGACGGACGGCGCGAACGCGGTCGCGGCGGAGGACGTGGGGGAGCGGAGCGGGCTGCGGGCGAGGGCCCGGGCGCGGATGGGGCGGGAGTAGGCAGGTGTGAGGGTGGGGCTGCGGGGGCCGGGTGCCCCCGCAGCCCCGTGTCTTACGGGGTCAGGAGCGGCCAGAAGTCCCGGTCCGCCGTGGTGCTCCACACCGGGTCCGCGTGTCCGTAGCCGGGGACGACCCGGAAGGTCACCTGCCGGTTGCCTCCGGCGCGTATCAGCTCCGCGCCGTGCGGTTCGTCGCCGCGGCCCAGTGCCGCGTTGACCCAGACGACCTGTGCGCGGATGCCCGACCAGTCGAAGGGGTACGTCGTGGTGTCCCCGGCCCATATCGCGGCGAGGTCGCGCAGCAGGGCGTTCGGGACCAGGCCGCTGCCGAGGGCCTGCGTGGCCTCGCCCCAGGTGGCGAGGGGGGTGTGGGTGAGGGAGAAGCGGTCGTCGAGCGGGGTGGCGCCGAAGGCGAAGGTGCCCGCGCTGTAGCCCTGCTTGTAGATCCAGTTGGTGTCGCCGGGGAACGAGCTCGTACGGATCAGTGCGAAGTGGGCGAAGGCGGCGTGGGTGAAGCGGGTGGCCGGGTCCGGCGGGCGGGGGACCGGCGAGGCGCCGTTCGGGTCGGTCAGGGCGCGGGAGACCAGCCCCTTCAGGCCCGTGTCCCCGTACAGGACCCCTGTGTCGAGCTGGGCCTGGATCGCGTCCCGCATCCGTGCCGCCCGGGCCTGCTGGTCGCCCGTGTACGGGCCGGTCGTGTCGATCGGCACCACCCGGCGAAGGCGCGGCGAACGGTTGGTCGAGGCCAGGTCGAGGGCGAGGGCGGCTCCCGCCGAGTGGCCGACGAGCTGGTACGGCAGGCGCAGGGCGCCGTCGACGGCGGCGATCACCTTCGCCGCGTCGGCCTTGTGCGCCGCCTGGCCCCAGGAGGCCGTCAGGTCGGCGGGCTTCGCCAGGTCCTCGCGGGGGCTGATGCCGATGACCAGGAAGCCCTGGGAGCGGAAGTGGTGGGCGAGGTTGCGGGCGCGCGGGGTGAAGAAGTCGGCGGCGAAGTTGAGGCCGCCGCCGGGGAGGAGGTAGGCGATGCCCTGCGGGGGCCGGCGGGTGTCGGCGAGGACGTCGACGCCGAGGGGGACGGGGGCGTCGGGGAGGGTGAGACGGACGTGGGTCCAGCCGTCGCCGTGGGAGAGGTGCGAGGGGGTGGCGTCCAGGGTGCGGGCGATGCGGGGGAGGGGGTCGGGGGCGGTGGGGGCGGCGTGGGCGGTGGCTGCGGGGAGGGTGCTCGCGAGGGCTGCGGCGGTGCCTGCGGTCAGGAGGGTCCGTCTGTCCATGGGTGGTTGTCCCCCGGGGAGTCTCGGCGCGCTCGTGCGGCGCGGCGGGGTCGCAGTCTTGCGGAAGGGGGCCGGGGGTTCCAAGGGGGGTGCTCCAGGTACGGGACCTTCCGGTCGGGGCGCTGTGGCGAGGGGCGGCGCGGTCGCCGGTAGCCTTGCGGGCCGTGACCACCCTCATTTGGATCGTCGTCGGATTGTTCGCGATCGGTCTGTATCTCAGTTGGACCGCCGGGCGGCTGGACCGCCTGCATGCCCGTATCGACGCCTCCCGTGCCGCGCTCGACGCACAGCTGCTGCGGCGGGCCTCCGTGGCGCAGGAGCTGGCGACGTCCGGGGTGCTCGATCCGGCGTCGTCGATCGTGCTGTACCAGGCCGCCCACGAGGCCCGTCAGGCCGAGGAGGAGCAGCGGGAGGTCGCCGAGAGCGAGCTGAGCCAGGCGCTGCGGGCGGTGTTCGGGGAGCAGGAGCAGGTGGAGGCGGTGAAGCTGGCCCCCGGCGGCGAGGAGGCCGCAGGGGAGCTGGCGGCCGCGGTGCGCCGGGTGCCGATGGCGCGGCGGTTCCACAACGACTCCGTACGGGCCGCCCGCGCCCTGCGCCGGCACCGCAAGGTGCGGTGGTTCCGGCTGGCCGGGCACGCCCCGTTCCCGATGGCCTTCGAGATGGACGACGAGGCCCCGGTGGCACTGGCCGACCGCCCGGGAACGTAGGTGGTGGCGGAGGGCGACCGCCCGGGAACGTAGGTGGTGGCGCAGGGCGACCGCCCGGGAAGGTAGGCGGTGGCGCAGGGCGACCGCCCGGGCACGTAGGTGGTGGCGCAGGGCGACCGCCCGGGAAGGTAGGCGGTGGCGCAGGGCGACCGCCCGGGCACGTATCCCCGTATCCACTCCGCGGGGAGAAAACGATCCACCGCCTCCCCATTGGCCCTTGCAGTGGACTGGTCGCAGGGCGTTTCCTCGGCTGTGCGGGCAGCGTGCGGCACACGACAGCGCGCCCGCATCGCACTAACGCCTGTCTTTCGTCATCGAGCGAGGTCGAACATGTCCAGCACCCCCACCCCCCAGTCCCCGGCCACCGGCACCGACCGCGTCAAGCGCGGCATGGCCGAGCAGCTCAAGGGCGGCGTGATCATGGACGTCGTCAACGCCGAGCAGGCGAAGATCGCCGAGGACGCGGGCGCGGTCGCCGTCATGGCGCTGGAGCGGGTCCCGGCCGACATCCGCAAGGACGGCGGCGTGGCCCGGATGTCCGACCCGAACATGATCGAAGAGATCATCGAGGCCGTGTCGATCCCCGTCATGGCGAAGTCCCGGATCGGCCACTTCGTCGAGGCCCAGGTCCTCCAGTCGCTCGGCGTCGACTACATCGACGAGTCCGAGGTCCTCACCCCGGCCGACGAGGTCAACCACTCCGACAAGTGGGCGTTCACCACCCCCTTCGTCTGTGGCGCCACCAACCTGGGCGAGGCCCTGCGCCGCATCGCCGAGGGCGCGGCCATGATCCGCTCGAAGGGCGAGGCCGGTACCGGCAACGTCGTCGAGGCCGTCCGTCACCTGCGCCAGATCAAGAACGAGATCGCCAAGCTGCGCGGCTTCGACAACAACGAACTGTTCGCCGCCGCCAAGGAGCTCCGCGCCCCGTACGAGCTGGTCAAGGAGGTCGCCGAGCTCGGCAAGCTCCCCGTGGTGCTCTTCTCCGCCGGTGGTGTGGCCACCCCCGCCGACGCCGCGCTGATGCGCCAGCTCGGTGCCGAGGGCGTCTTCGTCGGCTCCGGCATCTTCAAGTCCGGCGACCCGGCCAAGCGCGCCGCCGCCATCGTCCGCGCCACCACCTTCTTCGACGACCCGAAGATCATCGCGGACGCCTCCCGCAACCTCGGCGAGGCCATGGTCGGCATCAACTGCGACACGCTCCCCGAGTCCGAGCGCTACGCCAACCGGGGCTGGTAACTCGTATGAAGAGCAACCCCGTTGTCGGCGTCCTGGCCCTCCAGGGCGACGTCCGGGAGCACCTGATCGCCCTGGCCGTGGCCGACGCCACGGCCCGGGAGGTCCGGCGCCCCGAGGAGCTGGCGGAGGTCGACGGGCTGGTCATTCCCGGCGGCGAGTCCACCACCATCTCCAAGCTGGCCACCCTCTTCGGGCTCCTCGAACCGCTGCGCGAGCGCATCGCCGCCGGGATGCCCGTGTACGGCACCTGCGCCGGGATGATCCTCCTCGCGGACAAGATCCTCGACCCGCGTTCGGGCCAGGAGACCCTGGGCGGCATCGACATGATCGTCCGCCGCAACGCCTTCGGCCGCCAGAACGAGTCCTTCGAGACGACCGTCGACGTCACGGGCGTCGAAGGCGGCCCCGTCGAGGGCGTCTTCATCCGCGCCCCGTGGGTCGAGTCGGTCGGCGCGGAGGTCGAGGTGCTGGCCGAGCACGGCGACCACATCGTGGCCGTACGGCAGAAGAACGCGCTCGCGACGTCCTTCCATCCGGAGCTCACCGGCGACCACCGGATGCACGCGATGTTCGTCGACATGGTGCGTGCGGCCGCCTGAGCGCAGCCATCGGCGGGGATCCCGGTAGGATCTCTGCCGAACGCAGCAGAATTGGTTACGCGAAGGAGACAGGCAGATGTCCGGCCACTCTAAATGGGCTACGACGAAGCACAAGAAGGCCGTGATTGACGCCAAGCGCGGCAAGCTCTTCGCGAAGATGATCAAGAACATCGAGGTCGCGGCGCGCACGGGCGGCGCCGACCCGGCGGGCAACCCGACCCTCTTCGACGCCATCCAGAAGGCCAAGAAGAGCTCGGTCCCGAACAAGAACATCGACTCCGCGGTCAAGCGCGGCGCCGGCCTCGAAGCCGGTGGCGCCGACTACGAGACGATCATGTACGAGGGCTACGGCCCGAACGGTGTCGCGGTGCTCATCGAGTGCCTCACCGACAACCGCAACCGTGCCGCCTCCGACGTGCGTGTCGCCATGACCCGCAACGGCGGCTCCATGGCCGACCCGGGCTCCGTGTCGTACCTCTTCAACCGCAAGGGCGTCGTCATCGTCCCCAAGGGCGAGCTCACCGAGGACGACGTGCTGGGCGCGGTCCTGGACGCGGGTGCCGAAGAGGTCAACGACCTCGGCGACACCTTCGAGGTGCTCAGCGAGGCCACCGACCTGGTCGCGGTCCGCACCGCGCTCCAGGAGGCGGGCATCGACTACGACTCCGCCGACGCCAACTTCGTCCCGACCATGCAGGTCGAGCTGGAGGAAGAGGGCGCGCGCAAGATCTTCAAGCTGATCGACGCGCTGGAGGACAGCGACGACGTGCAGAACGTCTTCGCCAACTTCGACGTCAGCGACAAGGTCATGGCGGCGATCGACGGCGAGTGATCGCCGGTTGCCGGTACGACGACGGGCCGACGGGAGACCTTCCCGTCGGCCCGTCGCGTTGCCGGGCCCGCGGCGGCGGGCCTGTGTTGGCGGCCCTGATTGTCAGTGCGAGCCGATAGCCTGCACAAACAGGTGAGCGAAGGAGGGGGCGGCGTGAGGGTACTGGGCGTGGACCCGGGGCTGACCCGGTGCGGTGTCGGTGTCGTCGAAGGCGTCGCCGGGCGCCCCCTGACCATGTGCGGAGTGGGCGTCGTACGGACGCCTCCCGACGCCGAGTTGGGGCTGCGCCTGGTCGCCATCGAGCAGGGCATCGAGCAGTGGCTCGACGACTACCGCCCCGAAGTCCTCGCCGTGGAGCGCGTCTTCAGCCAGCACAACGTCAGTACGGTCATGGGCACCGCCCAGGCCAGCGCCGTGGCCATGCTCTGCGCGTCCCGGCGCGGCATCCCCGTCGCCCTGCACACCCCCAGCGAGGTCAAGGCCGCCGTCAGCGGCAGCGGCCGGGCCGACAAGGCGCAGGTCGGGGCCATGGTGACCCGGCTGCTGCGGCTCGACGCCCCGCCCAAGCCGGCGGACGCGGCCGACGCCCTCGCCCTCGCCATCTGCCACATCTGGCGGGCCCCCGCGCAGAACCGGCTCCAGCAGGCCGTCGCCGCGCACAAGTCCCGTACCGCACCCGTCCGTTCAGTCGTCAGGAAAGGCCGCACCTCATGATCGCCTTCGTCAGTGGCCCGGTGGCCGCGCTCGCCCCCACCACCGCGGTGATCGAGGTCGGCGGCGTCGGCATGGCCGTCCAGTGCACCCCGAACACCCTGTCCACCCTGCGCATGGGCCAGGAGGCGAAGCTCGCCACCTCCCTGGTCGTACGGGAGGACTCGCTCACGCTGTACGGCTTCGCCGACGACGACGAGCGGCAGGTCTTCGAGCTGCTCCAGACCGCCAGCGGCGTCGGCCCCCGTCTCGCCCAGGCCATGCTCGCCGTGCACAGCCCCGACGCGCTGCGCCTCGCGGTGTCCACCGGTGACGAGAAGGCGCTCACCGCCGTCCCCGGCATCGGGAAGAAGGGTGCGCAGAAGCTGCTGCTGGAGCTGAAGGACCGGCTCGGAGCCCCGCTCGGCACCGGCGGACAGCTCGGCGCCCAGCGCGTCGCCCCCGGTCCCGCCCCCTGGACCGAGCAGCTCAGCGCCGCCCTCGTCGGCCTCGGCTACGCCCCCCGCGAGGCCGCCGAGGCGGTGAGCGCCGTCACCCCGCAGGCCGAGGCCGCCCTCTCCACGGGCTCCCAGCCGCCCGTGCCGGAGCTGCTGCGGGCCGCCCTCCAGACCCTCAACCGCGCCCGCTGACCCGCACGGTCCCTCCGTACAGCACCCGACCCGAGAGCGATCCGCACATGAACTGGGACGAGACCGGACCCGACACCGCCGCCGATCCGAGGCTGGTCGACTCCTCCGCCGACGGCGAGGACCAGGCCGTCGAGGCCGCGCTGCGCCCCAAGGACCTGGAAGAGTTCATCGGCCAGGAGAAGGTGCGCGAGCAGCTCGACCTGGTGCTGAAGGCCGCCCGGGCGCGCGGGGCCACCGCCGACCACGTCCTGCTGTCCGGTGCCCCCGGCCTCGGCAAGACCACCCTCTCGATGATCATCGCCGCCGAGATGGGCGCCCCGATCCGCATCACCTCCGGGCCCGCCATCCAGCACGCCGGTGACCTCGCCGCGATCCTCTCCTCCCTCCAGGAGGGCGAGGTCCTCTTCCTCGACGAGATCCACCGGATGTCCCGCCCGGCGGAGGAAATGCTGTACATGGCGATGGAGGACTTCCGGGTCGACGTCATCGTCGGCAAGGGCCCCGGCGCCACCGCGATCCCGCTGGAACTGCCCCCCTTCACCCTGGTCGGAGCCACCACCCGGGCCGGGCTGCTGCCGCCGCCGCTGCGCGACCGCTTCGGCTTCACCGGCCACATGGAGTTCTACGAACCCGCCGAGCTGGAGCGCGTCGTCCACCGCTCCGCCCGCCTCCTCGACGTCGAGATCGCCGCCGACGGCGCTGCCGAGATCGCCGGCCGCTCCCGGGGCACCCCCCGCATCGCCAACCGGCTGCTGCGCCGGGTCCGCGACTACGCCCAGGTCAAGACCGACGGCGGCATCATCGACAAGGACGTCGCCGGCGCCGCCCTGAAGGTGTACGAGGTGGACGCGCGCGGCCTGGACCGCCTCGACCGGGCCGTCCTGGAGGCGCTCCTCAAGCTCTTCGGCGGCGGACCGGTCGGCCTGTCCACCCTCGCCGTCGCGGTGGGGGAGGAGCGGGAGACCGTGGAGGAAGTGGCCGAGCCGTTCCTCGTACGAGAAGGTCTTCTGGCCAGAACACCGCGCGGCCGGGTTGCCACGCCCGCCGCGTGGGCGCACCTGGGGCTCGTGCCGCCCCAGCAGGGCCTGGGGAAAGGCGGACAACCGGGTCTGTTCGGGACGTGACGGCGCGGAGGCTCGCACGCTCAGGAACCCCAGTGCGATGCTGGACGTTGTTCCAGATACGCGGACTCGCTTAGACTCCGCCGATGCCGACCTTCCCGTCGGCATGCCCACCCCCGTATATACAGGCCGCCCTCGTCGCGGTCGTGCGAAGGAAGTTCCGTCCCGTGAGTCTCATGACCTTCCTCCCCTTCATCGTGCTCATCGGGGCCATGTTCCTGATGACCCGGTCCGCCAAGAAGAAGCAGCAGGCCGCTGCGCAGATGCGCAACGAAATGCAGCCCGGCACCGGCGTGCGCACCATCGGCGGCATGTACGCCACGGTCAAGGAGGTTCACGACGACACGGTCCTTCTTGAGGTCGCCCCCGGCGTCCACGCCGTCTACGCGAAGAACGCCATCGGCGCGGTCCTCCCCGACGAGGAGTACAACCGCATCGTCCACGGCGAGCAGATCGCGGCCGACCTCGAGTCCGACACCCCCGTCGTCCCGGACGACGCGTCCTCGCTGACCGCGGCGGACTCCGCCGACGACACCGACGCCGCGCGCATCGACCTCGGCAAGAAGCCCGAGGCCGACGCCGAGCCGAAGGACAAGAAGACCGACGGCGAGGGCGACGCGAAGTAGCCACCTCCGCGGACCGCGGCGCACCCCACCGGGAGCGCCGCGGTCCGCGGATCGTGCATACCTCTGCGGGGGACCGCCCCCACAACACTTCGTGGCCGCATCGACGCACATCCCGGCGCGTGCGGTTGGACAGGGAGAAACGAGAAGGTGGCAGCACCGAAGAAGGGCCGCAAGGTCTCGGGGGCCCCGGGCAGGCCGGGGCGCGCCCTGGCACTGATCACGATCGTGATCCTCGCCCTCGCGGGCGGGATGTTCGCATCCGGGCACACCACGCCCCGCCTGGGCATCGACCTCGCCGGCGGTACGAGCATCACGCTCAAGGCGCAGAACGAGCCGGGCCAGCCCAACGCGATCAACAAGACGAACATGGACACGGCCGTCGCCATCATGGAGCGGCGCGTCAACGGCATGGGTGTCTCCGAGTCCGAGGTGCAGACCCAGGGCACGGACAACATCATCGTCAACATCCCCAAGGGCACCAACTCCAAGCAGGCCCGCGAGCAGGTCGGCACCACCGCCAAGCTCTACTTCCGGCAGGTGCTCGCCCAGACGCAGGGCACGCCGCTCCCGGACCCGGGCAAGACGCCGAAGCCCGACCCGACGTCCACGAAGAAGCCGGACGAGGCCAAGGACCCGAAGGACAAGGACGGCAAGGACAAGGACAGCAAGGACAAGAAGTCCTCGCCGACCCCCGACCCGACCAAGACCTCGCAGGGCCGTGCCGTCACCGACGCGCTGAAGGCCCCGACGCCCACTCCGACGCCGGGCGCCTCCAAGACGCCCGACCCGAAGACGACGCCGCCCGCGCAGGACCCGGCCACCGCGAAGCTGGAGAAGGCGTTCGCCGCCCTCGACTGCACCAAGCCGGAGCAGCGTGAGAAGGCCGGCGACGGCATCAAGCCGAGCGAGCCGACGATCGCGTGCGGCAAGAGCATCACCGGCAAGGTCTGGGACGGGAAGAGCTGGGACAAGTTCATCCTCGGCCCGGCGGAGCTCGAAGGCACCGACGTCAAGAAGGCCTCGGGCACGTTCGACACCCAGCGCGCGCTGTGGAAGGTCGACATGGAGTTCACCAAGGAGGGCTCCGACAAGTTCGCCAAGACCACCGGCAAGCTGATGAAGCTCCAGCAGCCGCTGAACCAGTTCGGCATCGTCCTCGACGGCAACGTCGTCTCGGCGCCCTCGGTCTCCACGGTCCTCAGCGGCAACGCCGAGATCACCGGCAGCTTCACCCAGGAGACCGCCCAGGAGCTGGGCAACATCCTCTCCTACGGCTCCCTGCCGCTGACCTTCAAGGAAGAGACCGTCACCACGGTCACCCCGGCGCTCGGCAGCGACCAGCTGGAGGCCGGCCTCATCGCCGGTGCCATCGGTCTCGCCCTCGTCGTGATCTACCTGGTGCTGTACTACCGGGGTCTGTCCTTCGTGGCGCTCCTCAGCCTCCTGGTCTCCGGCATCCTGACGTACACGATCATGGCCCTGCTCGGCCCGGCCATCGGCTTCGCGCTGAACCTCCCCGCCGTCTGCGGTGCCATCGTCGCGATCGGCATCACCGCGGACTCGTTCATCGTGTACTTCGAACGCATCCGGGACGAGATCCGCGACGGCCGCACGCTGCGCCCCGCCGTCGAGCGGGCCTGGCCGCGTGCCCGGCGCACCATCCTGGTGTCCGACTTCGTGTCGCTGCTGTCCGCCGTGGTGCTCTACATCGTCACCGTCGGCAAGGTGCAGGGCTTCGCGTTCACGCTGGGTCTGACCACCCTGCTCGACGTCGTCGTGGTGTTCCTCTTCACCAAGCCGCTGATGACGCTGCTCGCCTCGAAGACCAAGTTCTTCGGCAACGGCCACAAGTGGTCCGGTCTGGACCCGAAGCGTCTGGGCGTGCAGCCCCCGCTGCGCCGCACCCGCCGTTCTGTCGTTCCCACCGAACCGAAGGAGGCGTGAGATGTCGCGACTCGGCAGCATCGGCGCCCGGCTGTACCGCGGCGAGGTCGGCTACGACTTCGTCGGGAAGCGGATGATCTGGTACGGGATCTCCGTACTGATCACCGTCGTCGCCATCGCGGGGCTCGCCTTCAAGGGCCTCAACATGGGCATCGAGTTCCAGGGCGGTGCGCTCTTCACGACGCCCCCCACCTCGGTCTCCGTGGAGAAGGCGAAGGAGGACGCCGAGAAGGCGTCCGGCCACGACGCCATCGTCCAGAAGCTCGGCAACGACACCCTGCGCATCCAGGTCGGCGGCCTCGACACCAAGACCGCCGCTCCGGTCACCGAGAAGCTCGCGCAGGACCTCGGCGTCCCGACCGAGAAGATCAACACCGAGCTGGTCGGCCCCAGTTGGGGCGAGCAGATCGCCAACAAGGCCTGGACCGGTCTCGCGGTCTTCATGGTCCTGGTGGTGATCTACCTGGCCATCGCCTTCGAGTGGCGGATGGCCGTCGCCGCCCTCATCGCCCTGGTCCACGACCTCACGATCACCGTGGGCATCTACGCCCTGGTGGGCTTCGAGGTCACCCCGGGCACCGTGATCGGTCTGCTGACGATCCTCGGTTACTCCCTCTACGACACCGTCGTCGTCTTCGACGGTCTCAAGGAGGGCGCGAAGGACATCACCAAGCAGACCCGCTTCACCTACAGCGAGATCGCCAACCGCAGCCTCAACGGCACCCTGGTGCGTTCCATCAACACCACGGTCGTCGCCCTGCTGCCGGTCGCCGGTCTGCTGTTCATCGGTGGCGGTGTGCTGGGTGCGGGCATGCTCAACGACATCTCGCTGTCGCTGTTCGTCGGCCTCGCGGCCGGTGCGTACTCCTCGATCTTCATCGCCACTCCGCTGGTCGCCGACCTGAAGGAGCGCGACCCGGCGATGAAGGCCCTGAAAAAGCGCATCCTCGCCAAGCGCGCCGCCGAGGCCAAGAACGGCCCGGCCGCCGAGGGCGACGCCCCGCAGGACGCCGTCCCGGCCGCCGTGGTCGGCCCGCGGCCCAGCCGCGGCCGTCCCGCATCGGGGAAGCGCCGATGACGTACACGGACACCACCCGCGAGCTCCTGCTCAGCCGCATCAAGGACGTGCAGGACTACCCGAAGCCCGGCGTCGTCTTCAAGGACATCACGCCGCTGCTCGCCGACCCGGAGGCCTTCACGGCCCTCACCGACGCCCTCGCGGAGCTGTGCGTCAAGCACGGCGCCACGAAGATCGTCGGCCTGGAGGCGCGCGGCTTCATCCTGGCCGCCCCGGTGGCCGTCCGCGCGGGCCTCGGGTTCATCCCGGTCCGCAAGGCCGGCAAGCTGCCCGGCGCGACGCTCTCGCAGGCGTACGAGCTGGAGTACGGCACCGCCGAGATCGAGGTGCACGCCGAGGACCTGAACGCGGGCGACCGCGTCATCGTCATCGACGACGTCCTCGCCACCGGAGGCACCGCCGGGGCCGCGCTGGAGCTGATCCGCCGGGCCGGGGCCGAGGTCGCCGGAGTCGCCGTGCTCATGGAGCTCGGCTTCCTGGGCGGCCGCGCCAAGCTGGAGCCCGCACTCCGGGGGGCACCGCTGGACACCCTGATCGCGGTCTGACCGCACACCGTACGAAGGAAAGGCGGGCCACCGGGACACCCCGGGGCCCGCCTTTCCCGTACCTCCACTTCCGGCCCAGGAAGAACGGGCGGCCAAGGGTCGATACCATGGGCGTTCCGGACCCGACCGGGAGAGAACCTGAACCGGGCCGCCCCACACGGGGGAGCCCCGGAGCCCAGGCCCGTACGAGGAGCGCCCTTGCCTGACGAGGCCCAGCCAGTCGCCACCCCGCAGCCGGACAAGGCCGCGGCGGGCGCCACGCCCCCGAAGACCCCGGCCGAGAAGCCCAAGCCGCCGGTGGCCCCGGAGCGCGCCAACGGCCCGGCCCCGGCACCCGCCGTCCGCCCCGCGCCCCCCGCGGGCCCCACGGCCCGCACGGGAGGTTCCTCGAACCGCGTGCGCGCCCGGCTCGCCCGCCTCGGCGTGCAGCGCCAGTCCCCGTACAACCCGGTCCTGGAGCCGCTGCTGCGGATAGTGCGCAGCAACGACCCCAAGATCGAGACGGCGACGCTGCGCACCATCGAGCGCGCCTACCAGGTCGCCGAGCGCTGGCACCGGGGTCAGAAGCGCAAGAGCGGCGACCCGTACATCACGCACCCGCTCGCCGTGACGACGATCCTCGCCGAGCTGGGCATGGACCCGGCGACGCTGATGGCCGGTCTGCTGCACGACACCGTCGAGGACACCGAGTACGGGCTCGACACGCTGCGCCGCGACTTCGGCGACCAGGTCGCCCTGCTGGTCGACGGCGTCACCAAGCTCGACAAGGTCAAGTTCGGCGAGGCCGCGCAGGCCGAGACCGTACGCAAGATGGTCGTGGCGATGGCCAAGGACCCGCGCGTCCTGGTGATCAAGCTCGCCGACCGCCTGCACAACATGCGCACCATGCGCTACCTCAAGCGCGAGAAGCAGGAGAAGAAGGCGCGCGAGACCCTGGAGATCTACGCGCCGCTCGCCCACCGCCTGGGAATGAACACCATCAAGTGGGAGCTGGAGGACCTCGCCTTCGCGATCCTCTACCCCAAGATGTACGACGAGATCGTGCGCCTGGTCGCCGAGCGCGCGCCCAAGCGCGACGAGTACCTGGCCATAGTGACCGACGAGGTGCAGAGCGACCTGCGGGCCGCACGCATCAAGGCGACCGTCACCGGGCGGCCCAAGCACTACTACAGCGTCTACCAGAAGATGATCGTGCGAGGACGGGACTTCGCCGAGATCTACGACCTGGTGGGGATTCGTGTACTTGTCGACACGGTACGGGACTGCTACGCGGCCCTGGGTACCGTGCACGCGCGCTGGAACCCGGTTCCGGGGCGCTTCAAGGACTACATCGCGATGCCCAAGTTCAACATGTACCAGTCGCTGCACACGACGGTCATCGGGCCCAGCGGCAAGCCGGTCGAGCTGCAGATCCGCACGTTCGACATGCACCGCCGTGCCGAGTACGGCATCGCCGCGCACTGGAAGTACAAGCAGGAGGCCGTCGCCGGAGCCTCCAAGGTCCGCACCGACGTGCCCCGGCACAAGGACGACGCCGTCAACGACATGGCGTGGCTGCGGCAGTTGCTGGACTGGCAGAAGGAGACGGAGGACCCCAGCGAGTTCCTGGAGTCGCTGCGCTTCGACCTGTCCCGCAACGAGGTCTTCGTCTTCACCCCCAAGGGCGACGTCATAGCGCTCCCGGCGGGCGCGACCCCGGTCGACTTCTCGTACGCGGTGCACACCGAGGTCGGGCACCGGACGATAGGAGCGCGGGTCAACGGGCGGCTCGTACCGCTCGAATCGACCCTGGACAACGGCGACCTGGTGGAGGTCTTCACCTCCAAGGCGGACGGTGCGGGACCCTCGCGGGACTGGCTCGGCTTCGTCAAGTCGCCGCGGGCGCGCAACAAGATCCGGGCGTGGTTCTCCAAGGAGCGCCGCGACGAGGCGATCGAGCAGGGCAAGGACGCCATCGCGCGTGCCATGCGCAAGCAGAACCTGCCGATCCAGCGGATCCTGACGGGCGATTCGCTGGTCACCCTCGCCCACGAGATGCGCTACCCGGACATCTCGTCCCTGTACGCGGCGATCGGCGAGAGCCATGTCACCGCGCAGTCCGTCGTGCAGAAGCTGGTCCAGTCGCTCGGCGGCGAGGACGCGGCCAACGAGGACATCGCGGAGAGCTCGCCGCCCTCGCACAGCCGCAGCAAGCGCCGGTCCAACGCCGACCCCGGTGTCGTCGTCAAGGGCACGGACGACGTGTGGGTCAAGCTGGCGCGGTGCTGCACGCCCGTCCCCGGCGACCCGATCATCGGCTTCGTGACGCGCGGCAGCGGAGTCTCCGTGCACCGCGCGGACTGCGTGAATGTCGACTCGCTGTCGCAGCAGCCCGAGCGGATCCTCGAAGTCGAGTGGGCGCCCACCCAGTCCTCGGTCTTCCTGGTCGCCATCCAGGTCGAGGCCCTCGACCGGTCCCGGCTGCTCTCGGACGTCACCCGCGTCCTGTCCGACCAGCACGTCAACATCCTGTCGGCGGCCGTCCAGACCTCCCGCGACCGGGTGGCCACCTCCCGCTTCACCTTCGAGATGGGCGACCCCAAGCACCTGGGGCACGTCCTGAAGGCGGTCCGGGGAGTGGAGGGCGTGTACGACGTGTACCGGGTGACGTCGGCGCGACGTCCCTAGTCGGTACGAGGAAGGGGCCCCCGGCGCGATGCCGGGGGCCCCTTCCGCATACCTGGGACGCTGAGGATCAGCCGCCGAACTCCTCCAGGCCCTTCAGCGCCTGGTCGAGCAGGGCCTGACGGCCCTCCAGCTCACGCGCCAGCTTGTCGGCCTTGGCGTTGTTGCCGGCCGAGCGGGCGGCGTCGATCTGCTTCTGGAGCTTCTCGACGGCGTCCTGGAGCTGACCGGTGAGGCCGGCGGCACGGGCACGCGCCTCCGGGTTGGTGCGCCGCCACTCGTTCTCCTCCTGCTCCTGGAGAGCGCGCTCGACGGCCTGCATCCGGCCCTCGACCTTCGGACGGGCGTCGCGCGGCACGTGGCCGATGGCCTCCCAGCGCTCGTTGAGGGCCCGGAACGCGGCGCGCGCGCTCTTCAGGTCCTTCACCGGCACCAGCTTCTCGGCCTCGGCGGCGAGCTCCTCCTTCAGCTTGAGGTTCTCGCCCTGCTCCGCGTCCCGCTCGGCGAAGGTCTCGCCGCGGGCGGCGAAGAAGACGTCCTGGGCGCCGCGGAAGCGGTTCCACAGATCGTCCTCGAACTCGCGCTGGGCGCGGCCCGCCGCCTTCCACTCGGTCATCAGCTCGCGGTAACGCGCCGCCGTGCCGCCCCAGTCGGTCGACTTCGACAGCGACTCGGCCTCGGCGACCAGCTTCTCCTTGGCCTTGCGGGCCTCCTCGCGCTGCGCGTCCAGCGACGCGAAGTGCGCCTTGCGGCGCTTGGAGAACGCCGAGCGGGCGTGCGAGAAGCGGTGCCACAGCTCGTCGTCCGCCTTGCGGTCCAGCCGGGGCAGACCCTTCCAGGTGTCCACCAGGGCCCGCAGCCGCTCGCCCGCCGAACGCCACTGGTCGCTCTGCGCCAGCTCCTCCGCCTCGGTGACCAGCGCCTCCTTCGCGGACTTGGCCTCGTCGGCCTGCTTGGCCTTCTCCGCCTTGCGCTCCTCGCGGCGCGTCTCGACCGTCGAGACGAGTGCGTCCAGGCGCTTGGTCAGCGCCGCCAGGTCGCCCACCGCGTGGTGCTCGTCGACCTGCGTCCGCAGGTGGTCGATCGCGGTCTGGGCGTCCTTCGCCGACAGGTCGGTGGTCTTCACCCGGCGCTCAAGAAGCCCGATCTCGACGACCAGGCCCTCGTACTTGCGCTCGAAGTAGGCCAGAGCCTCCTCGGGAGAGCCCGCCTGCCAGGAACCGACGACCTTCTCACCGTCGGCCGTACGCACGTACACGGTGCCCGTCTCGTCGACACGGCCCCACGGGTCGCTGCTCACAGCGCCTCCTCCACATGATGCCCGCCGAGACTCGTGAGCCCCCGGACATCGTCCACACGTCTTTCAACGTCCACAGTTGATCGCGGGGCGACAGACGCCCTGCACACCGCCAACATAGGCGACGTGCAGGGCGGCTGTCCGCATCCCGCACATCTGGGTTTACCCAGTGGTCTACTTCGTGACGGTCGCCTTGTCGATGACCACCGTGGCGTTCGGGGCCCCGTCGCCCGTCCCGGCCGACTCACCCGCACCAGCGATCTTCTCCAGCACGTCCTGACCCGCCTTGATGGTGCCGAACGGCGTGTAGTTCGGCGGCAGCGGGCTGTCCTTGTAGACCAGGAAGAACTGGCTGCCTCCGGTGTTCGGGCCCGAGTTGGCCATCGCGACCGTGCCCGCCGGGTAGGTGCCGCCCTTGACCTTCGGGTCCTTCAGGTTCTCGTCCGGCAGCTTGTAGCCGGGGGTGCCGGTGCCCGCGGCGGTCGGGTCGCCGCACTGCAGGACGTAGATGCCCTGGGTGGTGAGGCGGTGGCACTTGGTGTGGTCGAAGTAGCCCTTGTTCGCGAGGAAGTTGAAGGAGTTGACCGTGCGCGGGGCGTTCTTCGCGTCCAGGTCGAGAGCGATGTCGCCGCAGGTCGTGGCCAGCTTCATCCGGTACGTCGCCGACTTGTCGACGTCGAGCTTCGGCTCCTTGTCGAAGGAGAGCTTGGCTGTCTGACCCGGGGCGGGCTTCTTGCACGGATCGGGCTTCTTCGTGGGCGTCGGGGGCGGGGCGTCGGCGACGTTGGTCCCGTCCTCCTTGTCCTTGACGGACTTGCCGTCGAAGACGCCCGTGGCGAACGCCGTCGCCGCCGCCGCGACGACCACGGCCACCGCCGCGCCGATCACGGCCGCGCGCCGGCGTGCCCTGCGCTGCTTCTCGGCACGCCGCTGCTGCTGGCGCTCGAACTTCTCCCTGGCGAGCTGCCGCCGCCGCTGATCGCTGCTGACCACCGGGTCTTCTCCTCGTACGTGTCGTCTGGTGCCGGACAGATGTCCGACCGGGCCCGAGCTAGCCCGTACCGTATATGGGTTACCTGTGGGACGAGGAGCGCCGGTAGGCTCTGATCTATTGCACGTGCAATGGACAAAGACTGGCTGGACGACCACGAAGAGGACGATCGTGCTTATTGCCGGGTTCCCCGCCGGGGCCTGGGGGACCAACTGCTACCTGGTCGCCCCCGCCGCAGGCGAGGAGTGCGTCATCATCGACCCCGGCCACCAGGCCACCCAGGGTGTCGAGGAGACGCTGAAGAAGCATCGGCTGAAGCCCGTCGCCGTCGTGCTCACCCACGGCCACATCGACCACGTCGCCTCCGTCGTCCCCGTGTGCGGCGCGAAGAACGTGCCCGCCTGGATCCACCCCGAGGACCGCTTCATGATGAGCGACCCGGAGAAGGCCCTCGGCCGCTCCCTGGGCGCCCAGCTCATGGGCGAGCTGACCGTGGGGGAGCCGGACGACGTCAAGGAGCTGCACGACGGCGCCGAGCTGAAGCTCGCCGGTCTGGACCTGACCGTGTCGCACGCGCCCGGCCATACGAAGGGGTCGGTGACCTTCGGGCTGCCCGAGGCGGCGGACATCCCGCCGATCCTCTTCTCGGGCGACCTTTTGTTCGCCGGCTCCGTCGGACGCACCGACTTTCCCGGCGGCTCCCACGCCGATCTCCTGAAGTCGCTGGCCCGAGTGTGCCTGCCGCTTGAGGACTCGACCGTGGTGCTGTCCGGGCACGGCCCCCAGACGACCATCGGCCAGGAGCGCGCGACCAACCCGTACCTGCGGGGACTGGACGACGCGCCCGCCCCTCGACGAGGAATGTGAAACCCCTCCCGTGAGCACCTTCAAGGCCCCCAAGGGCACGTACGACCTGCTTCCCCCGGACTCCGCGAAGTTCCTCGCTGTGCGCGAGGCCATCGCCGCGCCGCTGAAGAACTCCGGCTACGGCTACATCGAGACCCCCGGCTTCGAGAACGTCGAGCTGTTCGCGCGCGGTGTCGGCGAGTCCACCGACATCGTGACCAAGGAGATGTACACCCTCACCACGAAGGGCGGCGACGAGCTCGCCCTGCGTCCCGAGGGCACCGCCTCCGTGCTGCGCGCCGCCCTGGAGGCCAACCTCCACAAGGTCGGCAACCTGCCCGTCAAGCTCTGGTACTCCGGCTCGTACTACCGCTACGAGCGCCCCCAGAAGGGCCGCTACCGCCACTTCTCGCAGGTCGGAGCCGAGGCCATCGGCGCCGAGGACCCGGCGCTGGACGCCGAGATGATCATCCTGGCGGACCAGGCGTACCGCTCGCTCGGCCTCCAGAACTTCCGCATCCTCCTCAACTCGCTCGGCGACAAGGAGTGCCGCCCCGTCTACCGGGAGGCCCTCCAGTCCTTCCTGCGCGGCCTCGACCTCGACGAGGAGACGATCCGCCGCGCCGAGATCAACCCGCTGCGCGTCCTCGACGACAAGCGCGCCGACGTACAGAAGCAGCTCGTCGGCGCCCCGGTGCTGCGCGACTACCTGTGCGACGCGTGCAAGGCGTACCACGAGGAAGTACGGGCACTGATCACGGCCGCCGGCGTCGCCTTCGAGGACGACGAGAAGCTGGTGCGCGGCCTGGACTACTACACCCGCACCACCTTCGAGTTCGTCCACGACGGTCTCGGCTCGCAGTCCGCGGTGGGTGGCGGCGGCCGTTACGACGGCCTCTCCGAGATGATCGGCGGCCCCGCGCTGCCCTCCGTCGGCTGGGCGCTCGGCGTCGACCGCACGGTCCTCGCGCTGGAGGCCGAGGGCGTCGAGCTCGACATCCCCGCCGCCACCTCGGTGTACGCGGTGCCGCTCGGCGAGGAGGCCCGCCGGGTGCTGTTCGCCAAGGTCGTCGAGCTGCGGAAGGCCGGGGTCGCGACCGACTTCTCCTTCACCGGACGCGGTCTGAAGTCGGCCATGAAGAACGCCCACCGCAGCGGCGCGCGCTACGTCGTGGTCGCCGGTGAGCGCGATCTCGCCGAGGGCCAGGTCCAGATCAAGGACATGGATTCCGGCGAGCAGGAGCCGGTCGCGCTGGACGCGGTCGTCGCGGAGCTCCAGCGCCGCCTGGGCTGATTTTTCGCGGTCGTACGTCGACGGGGGCGCCCGGAATCACCGATTCCGGGCGCCCCCGCCTCGTACCCTCACCCGTCCTGCTTGCTCTTCCACCGGAACGTCAGCAGACACAGCACCAGACCGCCGATCACCCACGCCCCGAGCACCAGCGCGATCCGGTCGTACTCCCACGCCCCCGCGTGCTCCAGCGACGCCGCCGACTCCGGCAGGAACACCCCGCGCAGCCCCTGGCACATCCACTTCAGCGGGAACAAGGACCCGACCGACAGCATCCAGTCGGGCAGCTCCTTGGTCGGGATGTACACCCCGGACATGAACTGGAGCAGCAGGAACGGCAGGATCACCACCGACGACGCACTCTTGCCCGAGGTGGGCAGGCTGCTGACCGCGATGCCCAGCAGGGCGCACCCCGTCAGCCCCAGCACGAAGATCCACACGAAGGTCAGCCACTTGCCCGCCGTCGCCGGGAGATCCACGTCGAACAGGGTGGAGCCTACCGCCAGCAGGATCACCGCCTCCGCGACCCCGGTGGCCAGCACCAGCCAGATCTTCCCCAGGAAGTACGCGGCCGGCGGCATCGGCGTCCCGCGCAGCCGCCGCAGCACCTTCTCGTCGCGCTCGACGGCGATCGAGATGCCCAGCGACTGGAAGCTGACCGACATCAGACCCGAGGCCAGCATCGTCGGCACGTACAGCTGGGAGGCGGTGATGCCGGTGCCCTCCAGGTTGTCGCGGAAGATCGACGCGAACAGGGCCAGGAAGACGATCGGGAACGCGAAGGTGAAGATCACCTGGTCGCGCTGGCGGAAGAACTGCTTGATCTCGACGCCGCCCCGCTGGAGCCCGATCGTCCACACGCCGGGCAGCGGGGGAGTCTCGGCGGACGCGGTCCTCGTCTTCGTGCCGGGGTCCGTGGTCACGGCGCCACCTCCTGTCCGGTGAGGCGCAGGTAGACGTCCTCCAGGGTGGGGCGGGTGATCCGCAGGCCCGGGATCTCCCCGTCGAAGCGGCCCGTCAGCTCGGCGACGGTCCGGGTCGGGGTCCGGGTGCGCTCCGAGCGCGGAGCGCCGTCGGCCTCCTGCCACTCCACCGTCGCGTACGTGCCGTACTCGGCCCGCAACTGGGCCGGGTTGCCCTCCGCGACCACCTTGCCCGCCGCGATCACCGCCAGCCGGTCGGCGAGTGCCTCGGCCTCCTCCAGGTAGTGCGTGGTCAGCACGATCGTCGTGCCCTCCGCCGCCAGCATCCGGATCAGCTCCCAGAACTGGCGCCGTGCTCCCGGGTCGAAACCGGTCGTCGGCTCGTCGAGGAGCAGCAGCTCGGGGCCTCCGATCACACCGAGCGCCACGTCCAGGCGCCGCCGCTGGCCGCCGGACAGGCTCTTGATCCGGGCCTTCGCCTTCGCCTCCAGGCCGACCAGGGCGATCACCGCGTCGGGGTCCCGGGGCTTCGGGTAGTAGCGGGCGAAGTGCGTCACCGTCTCCCGTACGGTCAACTCCGCCGGTGCGGATTCGTCCTGCCAGACGATGCCCACCCGGGCGTGCCAGGCGCGGTCGGCGGTCGCCGGGTCCGCGCCCAGCACCGCCACTTCTCCGTCGTCGCGGCTGCGGTGGCCCTGGAGGATCTCCACCGTGGTGCTCTTGCCGGCCCCGTTCGGCCCGAGCAGGCCGAACACTTCGCCGTACCGGATGCCCAGGTCCAGGCCGTCGACGGCGGTCACGTCGCCGTACCGTTTGTGCAGGCCGCGCACTTCCACTGCGTGTGCTGTCATGGCTTACGAGAATGGGCGCGAATACGCGATTCCGCCCCGCCCTTGCACTGTTCCCGTCCGGGGCCGACCCTGTCCGTACGGGGCTGTTGGTGGGTTGCTGTTCCCGATGGGGCTACGCCCCTCGCCCCCTGCACGGGCTGCGCCCGCGCGTCCTCAAACGCCGGACGGGCTGATATGCCGCCCGAAGGGCAGGCATCTCAGGGGCGCGGCGAACTGCGCGACCAGCCACGACGCACCCGCACGGAACCGTGCAACTGCCCCGCGGGTGTAGGTGAAGGGGCGGGGCTGGGGCGAAACCCGCCCCCCGGCACCGGGTGCCCAGCCGACCGAGCCGCATCGCCCCGCGCTCCAGCGGCAAGCACTGTGCGGCAGAATGAGCGAGCCCAACAAGGCCCAGCAGCGACGGAACGGCGATATGACGACGACAGAGGTTGACGACGTGTCAGAGGGCGCGTCTGCGGACACGGACGAGCGGGACGGCACCGGCCTCATCGGGGCGGGCAAGGGCCTCGCCTGGATGCTGATCATCACCGGAGCGGCCGGCCTGCTCGCCGCCTGGGTGATCACGATCGACAAGTTCAAGCTGCTCGAGGATCCGAGCTTCACCCCCGCGTGCAGCCTCAACCCCGTCGTCGCCTGCGGCAACATCATGAAGAGCGACCAGGCGTCCTTCTTCGGGTTCCCGAACCCGATGCTCGGACTGGTCACGTACGGCATGGTGATCGCGATCGGCGTCGCCCTGCTCGCGGGCGCGCGCTACAAGCGCTGGTACTGGCTCGGGCTCAACGCCGGCACCCTCTTCGGCGTCGTCTTCTGCACGTACCTCCAGTACCAGTCGCTGTACACGATCCGCTCGCTGTGCCTGTGGTGCTGCCTGGCCTGGGTCGCCACCATCTTCATGTTCTGCTACGTGACCACCCACAACCTCAAGCACCGTGTGCTGCCCGCCCCGCGCGCCCTGCGCAACGGGCTGGTCGAGTTCCCCTGGGTCGTGCCGGTGCTGTGGATCGGCGTCATCGGGATCCTGATCCTGACCAACTGGTGGAGCTTCTGGACCAGCTGACCCCCTCGCCCGAGGGCGTTGTCAGTGGGCTGACCTAGGCTTCAGGTTGTGGAGCCCGATCTCTTTACCGCAGCCGCAGAAGAACGCCAGGCGAGCGACCCGTCCAGCAGCCCCCTGGCCGTCCGGATGCGCCCGCGCACCCTCGACGAGGTCTTCGGGCAGAAGCACCTGCTCAAGCCGGGTTCCCCGCTGCGCCGCCTGGTGGGGGAGGGCGGCGGTGGTCCCGCCGGGGCGTCCTCCGTGATCCTGTGGGGGCCGCCCGGCATCGGCAAGACGACCCTGGCGTACGTGGTCAGTCAGGCCACCCAGAAGCGGTTCGTGGAGCTGTCCGCGATCACGGCGGGGGTGAAGGAAGTACGGGCCGTGATCGAGGGCGCCCGTCGGGCCTCCGGGGGGTACGGCAAGGAGACCGTCCTCTTCCTCGACGAGATCCACCGCTTCAGCAAGGCCCAGCAGGACTCCCTGCTGCCCGCCGTGGAGAACCGCTGGGTGACGCTCATCGCGGCGACGACCGAGAATCCGTACTTCTCGATCATCTCGCCGCTGCTGTCCCGGTCTCTGCTCCTCACCCTTGAGTCTCTTACCGACGAGGATCTGCGCGGGCTGCTGCACCGGGCCCTCGCCGAGGAGCGCGGCCTCGGCGGCGCGGTCACTCTGCCCCAGGACGCCGAGGACCACATCCTGCGGATCGCGGGCGGTGATGCCCGGCGCGCCCTGACCGCCCTGGAAGCGGCGGCAGGGGCGGCGATCTCCAAGGGGGAGGAGGAGATCTCCCTGGAGACGGTCGAGGAGGCCGTCAACCGGGCCGCCGTACGGTACGACCGCGACGGCGACCAGCACTACGACGTCGCCAGCGCCCTCATCAAGTCCATCCGGGGGTCCGACGTGGACGCCGCGCTGCACTATCTGGCACGGATGATCGAGGCCGGTGAGGATCCCCGCTTCATCGCCCGGCGGCTCATGATCTCCGCCAGCGAGGACATCGGCCTCGCCGACCCCACCGCCCTGCCGACCGCCGTCGCCGCCGCCCAGGCCGTCGCCATGATCGGCTTCCCCGAGGCCGCCCTCACCCTCAGCCACGCCACCATCGCCCTCGCGCTGGCCCCGAAGTCCAACGCCGCGACCCTCGCCATCCAGGCCGCCCAGGCAGATGTACGGAACGGTCTGGCCGGCGCCGTCCCCCCGCACCTGCGCGACGGGCACTACAAGGGCGCCGCCAAGCTCGGCCACGCCCAGGGGTACGTCTACCCGCACGACGTGCCGGGCGGAATCGCCGCCCAGCAGTACGCCCCGGACGAGGTCAAGGACAAGCGGTACTACACGCCCACCCGCTACGGCGCCGAAGCCCGGTACGCGGACGTGGTGGAGAAGGTGCGGGAGAGGCTCAACGGGAAGGGGTGAGGTTCCACGGGGCGGGGCGTACGCGACGGGCGGGAGTGTGCCCGCGCGACTACGCTCCGGAACATGGCCCGACGAACGGCGGTACTCCTCGTCTGCCTCGCGGCGGCCACCGCCTGCCACCAGGCCGAGACCCCGCCCGAGCGGCCCTCGCCCGTCCCCCTCACCAGCCACGGCTTCCCGCCCGACACCGCGACCGCCCGCCGCGAGCTGGCCGGGCTCACCGTCGCCTGGGGCAAGAACTGGGAGACGTACAAGAGGGCGGAGTTCGGCGAGACCTGGTCGGACGAGACCGACGCCCCCGGCGGGCGCAACGGCTGCGACACCCGCGACGACGTCCTCCACCGGGACCTCACCGTCACCGACCAGGGCGACCCGGACGCCTGCGTGCCCCTGTCCGGCGTCCTCCACGACCCGTACACCGGCAAGGAACTCCCGTACTCCTACCGCCGGGCCTCCCAGATCCAGACCGACCACGTCGTCCCGCTCGGCGCCGCCTGGCGGGCCGGGGCCTGGGCCTGGACGCCGGAGAAGCGGCTGACGTACGCCAACGACCTGGACGTACTCCTCGCGGTCGACAAGCAGGCGAACTACGACAAGAGCAGCAAGACCCCCGACAAGTGGAAGCCCCGGCGTGAATACTGGTGCGAGTACGCGCGCCGCTGGACCGGCATCAAAGCCAAGTACGCGCTGACCGTGACCCCGCCCGAGAAGGGCGCGCTCTTCGAGATGCTGGGGACCTGCGGCTGACGGGCGGCCCGGTCCGCACCATCGCGCCCGACCCCGTACAATCGACCGAAGCGCTGCGTCCCGTGTCCGGTCTCGTACCGGCATCACCAGAACGGGACATGCAGCCGGAGCCCCTTTCGAGGGTGTTCCAGGAGCGTCGCGCACCGTTGAAGGTGTCGCGGGCAGCCCATCATCCCCGGGATTCCCGAAGGATCGGTGGGCCACTCGCGTGCTGCACATAGTGCCCAGACCAGGGAGCGGCTGCCCGTCCGGCGACGGAGGGGTTTCCCAGGCTGCGGATGCGACCTCCCTTAACCCTGGTGAAGCCGTTATCCACACAGATAGAGAGGTTGGTTCGTGCCGAACCAGTCCCGCCCCAAGGTCAAGAAGAGCCGCGCGCTCGGCATTGCGCTGACGCCGAAGGCCGTCAAGTACTTCGAGTCGCGCCCCTACCCGCCGGGCGAGCACGGCCGTGGCCGCAAGCAGAACTCGGACTACAAGGTCCGTCTGCTCGAGAAGCAGCGTCTGCGCGCCCAGTACGACATCAGCGAGCGCCAGATGGCGCGCGCCTACGACCGCGCCAAGAAGGCCGAAGGCAAGACGGGCGAGGCGCTGGTCGTCGAGCTCGAGCGTCGCCTCGACGCCCTGGTCCTGCGTTCGGGCATCGCCCGCACCATCTACCAGGCCCGCCAGATGGTCGTCCACGGCCACATCGAGGTCAACGGTGGCAAGGTCGACAAGCCGTCGTTCCGTGTCCGTCCCGACGACGTCGTGATGGTCCGCGAGCGCAGCCGCGAGAAGGTCCCCTTCCAGGTCGCCCGCGAGGGTGGCTACGCCCCGGAGGGTGAGACCCCGCGCTACCTCCAGGTCAACCTGAAGGCCCTGGCCTTCCGCCTGGACCGCGACCCGAACCGCAAGGAAATCCCGGTCATCTGCGACGAGCAGCTGGTCGTCGAGTACTACGCCCGCTGATTCGGCGTAGCACTTACGCACGTGCGTGCACTGCCCGTCGTCTTCCCGCTCCCTCACCGGAGCGGGGAGCGGCGGGTTTGCGCGTTGTGGGGCCGCCCCGGCGGGGCGTGCGATATCCGGTACGGAGCGCTTGCCCCGGCGCGATAGGCTCGCGGAACGACTTTTCGTCCCGCAAACATCTTGATCACAAGGGAGCGCATCGTGTCCGGTGGAGAGGTGGCCGGCATCCTGGTGGCCGTCTTCTGGGCGATCCTCGTCTCCTTCCTGGCCCTGGTGCTGGTGAGGCTGGCGCAGACGCTCAAGGCGACGACCCGCATGGTGGCCGACGTGACGGACCAGGCGGTTCCGCTGCTGGCCGACGCCTCCGCGACCGTCCGCTCCGCGCAGACGCAGCTCGACCGGGTCGACGCGATCGCCTCCGACGTCCAGGAAGTCACCTCGAACGCCTCGGCGCTCTCCACCACCGTCGCCTCCACCTTCGGCGGCCCCCTGGTCAAGGTCGCCGCCTTCGGGTACGGCGTGCGCCGGGCGATCGGCCGCCGCAAGTCGCCGGAGCCGCCGGCTCCGGAACGCACCGTGATCGTCGGCCGGACTCTGCCCGCAGCGCGCCGCCGCAAGCAAGGGTCCCGCGGAAACAAGAACTGAGGCTGCGATGTTCCGCCGTACATTCTGGTTCACCGCAGGCGCCGCAGCCGGCGTGTGGGCCACCCAGAAGGTCAACCGCAAGATCAAGGCGCTGAGCCCCGAGAGCCTCGCCGCGCAGGCCGCCGACAAGGCGGTCGAAGCGGGCCACAGGCTCAAGGACTTCGCGCTCGACGTCCGGGCCGGAATGGTCCAGCGCGAGGCCGAACTGGGCGACGCGCTCGGCCTCGACGCGGCGCCCGACAACGTACGAGAGCTTCCCCCGCAGCGGTACGCCGTTGCCCTCGACAACCCCAGAACCCCGTACACCAACGGGACTTCGTACAACCGGAATGAGGACCACTGATGGAGTCGGCAGAAATTCGTCGCCGCTGGCTGAGCTTCTTCGAGGAGCGCGGTCACACCGTTGTCCCTTCGGCGTCGCTCATCGCGGACGACCCGACTCTGCTCCTGGTCCCGGCGGGCATGGTGCCCTTCAAGCCGTACTTCCTGGGTGAGGTCAAGGCCCCCTGGCAGCGCGCCACCAGCGTCCAGAAGTGCGTCCGCACCCCGGACATCGAAGAGGTCGGCAAGACCACCCGGCACGGCACGTTCTTCCAGATGTGCGGCAACTTCTCCTTCGGGGACTACTTCAAGGAAGGGGCCATCCGCTTCGCCTGGGAGATCCTGACGAAGTCCGTCGACGACGGCGGTTACGGCCTCGACCCCGAGCGCCTGTGGATCACCGTCTACCTCGACGACGACGAGGCCGAGGAGATCTGGCGCGAGAAGATCGGTGTCCCCGCCGAGCGCATCCAGCGCCTGGGCAAGAAGGACAACTACTGGTCGATGGGCGTCCCCGGACCCTGCGGACCCTGCTCGGAGATCAACTACGACCGCGGTCCCGAGTTCGGCGTCGAGGGCGGCCCGGCCGTCAACGACGAGCGCTACGTGGAGATCTGGAACCTGGTCTTCATGCAGTACGAGCGCGGCGCCGGCATCGGCAAGGAGGACTTCGAGATCCTCGGCGAGCTGCCGTCCAAGAACATCGACACGGGTCTGGGTCTTGAGCGTCTCGCCATGATCCTCCAGGGCGTACAGAACATGTACGAGACCGACACCCTGCGCGTCGTCATGGACACCGCCACCGAGCTGACCGGCGTCCGCTACGGCGCCGCCCCCGCCAGCGACGTCTCGATGCGCGTGGTCGCCGACCACATGCGCACCTCCGTCATGCTCATCGGCGACGGCGTCACCCCCGGCAACGAGGGCCGCGGCTATGTGCTGCGCCGCATCATGCGCCGCGCCATCCGCAACATGCGCCTCATGGGTGCCACCGGAGCCGTCGTCCAGGAACTGGTCACCACGGTCATCGACACCATGGGCCAGCAGTACCCGGAGCTCATCACCGACCGCCAGCGCATCCTGGGCGTCGCCCTCGCCGAAGAGGCCGCCTTCCTCAAGGCCCTCAAGGGCGGCACCAACATCCTGGACACCGCCGTCACCGAGACCAAGGCCGCCGGCGGCAGCGTCCTCTCCGGCGACAAGGCGTTCCTGCTCCACGACACCTGGGGCTTCCCGATCGACCTCACCCTCGAAATGGCCTCCGAGCAGGGCCTTTCGGTGGACGAGGAGGGCTTCCGCCGCCTCATGAAGGAGCAGCGGGACCGCGCCAAGGCCGACGCCCAGGCCAAGAAGCACGGCCACGCCGACATGTCCGGCTACCGCGAGATCGCGGACGCCTCCGGCGAGACCGACTTCATCGGCTACACCTCCACCTCCGGCGAGTCCCGCGTGGTCGGCATCCTGGTGGACGGCGTGCCCTCGCCGGTCGCCACCGAGGGCGACGACGTCGAGATCGTCCTGGACCGCACCCCCTTCTACGCCGAGGGCGGCGGCCAGATCGGCGACACCGGCCGCATCAAGCTGGACAGCGGCGCCATCGTCGAGGTCCGCGACTGCCAGAAGCCCGTCCCGGGTGTGTACGTCCACAAGGGCGTCGTCCAGGTCGGCGAGGTCACCGTCGGAGCCCAGGCCCAGGCGATCATCGACGTGCACCGTCGCAACGCCATCGCCCGCGCCCACTCCGCCACGCACCTCACCCACCAGGCGCTGCGCGACGCGCTGGGTCCGACGGCCGCCCAGGCCGGTTCCGAGAACCAGCCCGGCCGCTTCCGCTTCGACTTCGGCTCCCCGGCCGCGGTGCCCGGCAACGTACTCATCGACGTCGAGCAGCGCATCAACGAGGTCCTCTCGCACGAGATGGACGTCCACGCCGAGGTCATGTCGATCGACGAGGCCAAGAAGCAGGGCGCCATCGCCGAGTTCGGCGAGAAGTACGGCGAGCGGGTGCGCGTCGTCACCATCGGCGACTTCTCCAAGGAGCTGTGCGGCGGCACGCACGTCCACAACACCGCCCAGCTCGGTCTGGTGAAGCTGCTCGGCGAGTCGTCCATCGGCTCGGGCGTGCGCCGCATCGAGGCCCTGGTCGGCGTGGACGCGTACAAGTTCCTGGCCCGTGAGCACACGGTCGTCGCCCAGCTCCAGGAGCTGGTCAAGGGCCGTCCCGAGGAGCTCCCGGAGAAGATCTCCTCCATGCTCGGCAAGCTGAAGGACGCCGAGAAGGAGATCGAGAAGTTCCGCGCGGAGAAGGTCCTGCAGGCCGCCGCCGGACTCGTCGCCGGAGCCAAGGACGTCAAGGGCGTCGCCCTGGTCACCGGCCAGGTGCCCGACGGCACCTCCGCCGACGACCTGCGCAAGCTCGTCCTCGACGTGCGCGGCCGCATCCAGGGCGACCGGGCCGCCGTCGTGGCCCTGTTCACCACGGCCAACGGCCGCCCGCTGACCGTCATCGCCACCAATGAGACGGCCCGTCAGCGCGGCCTGAAGGCAGGCGACTTGGTGCGCACCGCCGCCAAGACCCTCGGCGGGGGCGGCGGCGGCAAGCCGGACGTCGCCCAGGGCGGCGGCCAGAGCGTCGAGGCCATCGGCGACGCCATCGACGCCGTCGAGCGCATGGTCGGGGAAACGGCCTGATGCGGCGCGGACGCCGTCTCGCGATCGACGTCGGGGACGCCCGGATCGGGGTCGCCTCGTGCGACCCCGACGGGGTCCTCGCCACCCCGGTGGAGACCGTGCCGGGACGTGACGTCCCGGCCGCCCACCGGCGGCTGCGCCAACTGGTCGAGGAGTACGAACCCCTCGAAGTCGTCGTCGGACTCCCTCGCTCCCTCAACGGGGGCGAGGGCCCGGCCGCGGCCAAGGTCAGGAAGTTCGCCCAGGAGCTCGCCAAGGGCATTGCCCCGATCGGCGTACGGCTGGTCGACGAGAGGATGACCACGGTGACGGCCACTCAGGGGCTGCGCGCTTCGGGCGTGAAGTCCAAAAAGGGGCGGTCCGTCATCGACCAGGCCGCCGCGATCGTCATTCTTCAGAACGCCCTGGAGTCCGAACGGGTGTCGGGAGAGCTTCCCGGCGAAGGCGTCGAAGTGGTTGTCTGATCGCGATACGGTAACGTTCCGCGCCGTGGCGGCGTTCGAACAGCTGCCGCACAGGAATTGAGGCGGGACGGATGCCGTGCCCCACGCGCGCCACACCCGCCGCCTCGCGGCTCTAGGGGACCGATGACTGAGTATGGCCGGGGCCAAGGCTCCGAACCGTGGCACCCTCAGGACCCGCTGTACGGGGACCAGGGTGACCAGGGTTGGGGCGGACAGCAGGCCGGAAACGGCTCGGTCCCCTACGACCCGACGTACGGCGGCCAGCAGCAGTACCCGCAGCAGCAGGGTCAGCCCCAGCAGCCGTACTACGACAGCGGCCAGTACCAGCAGGTCCCCAACGGGCAGTACGGCCAGGGCCACGACAGCGGTCAGTACCCCCAGGCCCAGCAGCAGTACGGCCAGGGGCACGACAGCGGCCAGTACCCGCAGGCCCCGTACGACAGCGGGCAGTACGCGCAGGCCCAGCAGGGCGGCCAGTACCCGCAGCAGCAACAGGGGTACGGCCAGCAGCAGGGCGACTGGGACACCGGTCAGGGCCAGGCCGTTCCGTACGGGATGAACGCGGCCGACCCCTACAGCGGCCAGCAGCCCGGCTACGGCGGCGAGAACCAGGACTACTACGGCACCCCCGACGCCTACCCGCCGCCGCAGCCCCCTGCCCAGCGGAGGGCGGCCCCCGAGCCCGAGACCGACTGGGACGCGGACGCCCCCGTGAAGGAGGAGCACCCCTTCTTCACCGGCACCGACGACACCCGGGCCGGCCGCGGCGGTGGTGGCGGTGACGACGACGAGTACGACGACGAGCCCGCCTCGCGCCGGGGCAAGGGCGGCGGCAAGGGCAAGAAGAAGGGCCGCAACGGCGTCGCGTGCCTGGTGGTTTCGGTGGTCATCCTCGGGGGACTCGGTGGGGTTGCCTACGTCGGATACGACTTCTGGAAGGCGCGTTTCGGACCGGCCGAGGACTTCGACGGCGAGGGCTCCGGGCAGGTCGAGCTGGAGATCAAGGACGACGCGGGGATCAACGAGATCGGCAACGCGCTGAAGAAGGCGGGCGTCGTCAAGAGCGTCGACGCCTTCACGGCCGCGGCGGAGAAGAACCCCAAGGGGCGGACGCTCCAGCCCGGTTCGTACATCCTGCGCAAGGGGATGTCGGCGGCCAGCGCCGTCGAGCTGATGCTCGACCCGAAGAGCCGCAACAACTACGTCCTCACCCCCGGCACCCGGAACGTCGCTGTCTACGCCCAGATCGACAAGCGGCTCGGACTCAAGCCGGGCACCACGAAGGATGTCGCCAAGGCCCAGGCCGACAGCCTCGGCCTGCCGGCCTGGGTGCCCAAGGACCCGGAGATCAAGGACAGGCTGGAAGGGTTCCTGCAGCCCGCCACCTACTCGATGCCGAAGGGGACGAAGCCCGAGGCGATCCTCAAGAGGATGGTCTCGAAGGCCACCTCCTACTACGAGGCGCAGAACATCACCGAAGAGGCGTCGAAGCTGAAGCTCAAGCCCTTCGAGCTGCTCATCGGGGCGAGCCTCGTCGAGGCCGAGGGCAAGACGCACGACGACTACCGCAAGATCGCCGAGGTCATCTACAACCGGCGCAAGTACAACGCCCAGACCGTGGGGATGCTCCAGTTCGACTCGACCTACAACTACGCCAAGGGCCAGAGCAACATCAACATCGGCGAAGACGCGGTCAAGAAGGACAAGGACCCCTACAACACCTACACCCACCCCGGTCTGCCGCCCGGCCCCATCAACAATCCCAGCAACGACGCCCTCGCCGCGGCGGCGAACCCGACGAACGACGGCTGGCTCTACTTCGTGGCGACCGACGGCAAGAGCAAGACCGAGTTCGCCAAGACGCACGCCGAGTTCCTCAAGCTGAAGGACAAGTTCAATGAGAGCCAGAAGGGCCGCTGACGCACGGCGGGCCGCCGTCCTCGGCAAGCCCATCGCCCACTCCCTGTCCCCGGTCCTGCACCGCGCCGCCTACGCGGAGCTGGGGCTGGAGGGCTGGTCGTACGACCGCTTCGAGGTGGACGAAGCCCAACTCCCCGCATTCGTACGGGAGTTGAACCAGGAGTGGGCCGGGCTCTCACTGACCATGCCGCTCAAGCGGGCGATCATGCCGCTGCTCGACGAGGTCAGCGAGACGGCGGCCTCCGTGGAGGCGGTCAACACCGTCGTCCTCACCGAGGACGGGCGCAGGCTCGGCGACAACACCGACATCCCCGGCATGATCGCCGCCCTGCGTGAGCGCGGGGTGGAGAAGGTCGACTCCGCCGCGATCCTCGGCGCCGGGGCCACCGCCTCCTCGGCGCTGGCCGCACTGCGCCGGATATGCACCGGACCGGTCACCGCGTACGTACGCAGTGAAGCGCGCGCGGCCGAGATGCGGACCTGGGGCGAGCGGCTGGAAGTCGACGTCCGCACCGCCGACTGGAACGACGCCCGCGAGGCCTTCGCCGCGCCCCTGGTGATCGCGACCACCCCGGCCGGAACCACGGACGCGCTGGCCACGGACGTGCCGCAGTCCGCCGGGACGCTCTTCGACGTGCTGTACGAGCCGTGGCCGACCCCCCTCGCGAGCGCCTGGTCGGCGCGCGGGGGAGCGGTGGTCGGCGGGCTGGATCTGCTCGTTCACCAGGCGGTGCTCCAGGTCGAGCAGATGACGGGTGCACCCGTCGCGCCGCTCGCCGCGATGCGGGCCGCCGGCGAGCGGGCACTGTCGATGCGTTGATCTTCCGGTCCGAGTGCTGGACCGGGGGCAGGGGCCCGTCGCCGGACGTGGGAGGATCGGGGGTGGCGGGTCCGGGCCGCGCACCCGGGCTGCGTCGTAGCAGTTCCGGGCGCGAGCATGAGGAGCATCGTTGAGCAGGTTGCGCTGGCTGACCGCGGGAGAATCCCACGGACCCGCACTCGTCGCGACGCTGGAGGGTCTTCCCGCCGGCGTGCCGATCACCACGGAGATGGTGGCGGACGCGCTGGCCAGGCGACGGCTCGGCTATGGGCGCGGCGCCCGGATGAAGTTCGAGAAGGACGAGGTCACCTTCCTCGGCGGCGTACGGCACGGCCTCACCATGGGCGGCCCCGTCGCGATCATGGTGGGCAACACCGAGTGGCCCAAGTGGGAGAAGGTCATGTCGGCCGACCCGGTCGATCCCGAGGAGCTGGCGACGATGGCGCGCAACGCGCCGCTGACCCGCCCCCGCCCCGGCCACGCCGACCTTGCGGGCATGCAGAAGTACGCTCTGGACGAGGCCCGTCCGGTCCTGGAGCGCGCGAGTGCCCGGGAGACCGCGGCGCGGGTGGCGCTGGGCACGGTGGCCCGTTCGTACCTCAAGCAGACGACCGGCATCGAGATCGTCTCGCACGTCGTGGAGCTGGCGGCGGCGAAGGCTCCGTACGGTGTCCTGCCCGTCCCCTCCGACGAGGCGAAGCTCGACGAGGACCCGGTGCGGTGCCTGGACGCGGACGCGTCGAAGGCGATGGTCGCGGAGATCGACCAGGCCCACAAGGACGGCGACACCCTCGGTGGTGTGGTCGAGGTGCTGGCGTACAACGTGCCGGTGGGTCTTGGCTCCTTCACGCACTGGGACCGGCGGCTGGACTCCCGGCTGGCGGGTGCGCTGATGGGCATCCAGGCGATCAAGGGTGTCGAGGTCGGCGACGGCTTCGACCTGGCGCGGGTGCCGGGCTCGAAGGCGCACGACGAGATCGTGCCGACGGTGGACGGCGTGAAGCGTACAACCGGGCGGGCGGGCGGCACCGAGGGCGGCATGTCCACGGGCGAGCTGCTGCGCGTACGGGCGGCGATGAAGCCGATCGCGACGGTGCCGCGCGCGCTGGCGACGATCGACGTGGCGACCGGTGAGGTCGCTGCCGCGCACCACCAGCGCTCCGACGTGTGCGCGGTTCCGGCGGCGGGCATCGTGGCCGAGGCCATGGTGGCGCTGGTGCTGGCGGACGCGGTCGCCGAGAAGTTCGGCGGGGACAGCGTGGGGGAGACGCGGCGCAACGTGCAGTCGTACCTCGACAACCTCCAGATCCGGTGAGCGGCACTTCGAACGGGCCGAAGGTCGTACTGGTCGGGCCGATGGGGGTCGGGAAGACCACCGTCGGCGCGCTGCTCGCCGAGCGGCTCGGTGTCCCGCACCGGGACACCGACGCGGACATCGTCGCAGCTCAGGGCCGTGAGATCGCCGACATCTTCGTGGATGAGGGCGAGTCGTACTTCCGTGGGCTTGAGCGGGAGGCGGTGCGTACGGCCGTCGCCGAGCACGCGGGCGTGCTCGCCCTCGGCGGCGGGGCGATCCTCGACGAGTCGACCCGGGAGCTGCTCTCCGCGCATCCGGTTGTCTATTTGTCGATGGATGTCGAGGAGGCGGTGAAGCGCACCGGGCTGAACCAGGCCCGTCCGCTGCTCGCCGTCAATCCGCGCAAGCAGTGGCGTGAGCTGATGGAGGCCCGCCGCACCCTGTACACCGAAGTCGCCCGGGTGGTCGTCGCCACCGACGGGCGTACCCCCGAAGAGGTCGCCCAGGCGGTCCTGGACGCACTGGAGTTGAAGGACGCATGACCGAGCAGGTAGCAGCGCCGACGCGGATCACCGTCGGCGGCACGGACGGCACCGAGGCGTACGAGGTGCTGGTGGGGCGGCAGTTGCTGGGCGAGCTTCCCGGGCTGATCGGCAAGCAGGCCAAGCGGGTCGCCGTACTGCACCCCGAGGCCCTCGCCGAGACCGGTGAGGCGCTGCGCGCGGACCTCGCGGACCAGGGCTACGAGGTCATCGCGATCCAGCTGCCCAACGCCGAGGAGTCCAAGACCGTCGAGGTCGCGGCGTACTGCTGGAAGGCGCTGGGCCAGACCAACTTCACCCGCACCGATGTGATCGTCGGCGTCGGGGGAGGGGCCACGACCGATGTCGCGGGCTTCGTCGCGGCGACCTGGCTGCGCGGGGTGCGGTGGATCGCCGTACCGACGACCGTGCTCGGCATGGTGGACGCGGCCGTCGGCGGCAAGACCGGCATCAACACCGCCGAGGGCAAGAACCTCGTCGGGGCCTTCCACCCGCCGGCCGGGGTGCTGTGCGACCTGGCGGCGCTGGACTCGTTGCCGGTGAACGACTACGTGTCGGGGCTCGCGGAGATCATCAAGGCCGGGTTCATCGTGGACCCGGTGATCCTGGATCTGATCGAGGAGGACCCTCAGGCGGCGCGCACGCCTGCCGGGCCGCACACCGCCGAGTTGATCGAGCGTTCTATTCGGGTCAAGGCGGAGGTGGTGTCCGGGGACCTCAAGGAGGCCGGGCGCCGCGAGATCCTCAATTACGGCCACACCCTCGGCCACGCCATTGAGAAGAACGAACGTTACAACTGGCGGCACGGCGCGGCCGTGTCCGTGGGCATGGTCTTCGCCGCCGAACTCGGCCGGATCGCCGGCCGGTTGGACGACGCCACCGCCGACCGGCACCGGTCGATCCTGGAGTCGGTCGGGCTGCCGCTCACCTACCGGGGCGACCAGTGGCCGAAGCTGGTCGAGAACATGAAGGTCGACAAGAAGTCGCGCGGCGACCGCTTGCGCTTCATCGTCCTGGACGGGCTGGGCAAGCCGGTCGTCCTGGAGGGTCCCGACCCGGCGATGCTGCTGGCCGCACACGCAGAGATCGCGGCGTGAGCGGCGGCAGCGGCGGCCGCCAGGTGCGCGGTACGCGGTACGCGCGCCGGGTGTTCGTGCTGAACGGGCCGAACCTCGGGCGGCTCGGGTCGCGGGAGCCGGACGTGTACGGGGCGACCTCGTACGCCGGGCTGGTCGAGGCCTGCCAGGGGCTCGGCAAGGAACTGGGCCTCGAGGTCGAGGTCCGGGAGACCAACGACGAGGGCGAACTGATCCGCTGGCTGCACGAGGCGGCGGACGGCTCGATTCCGGTCGTGCTCAACCCGGGGGCCTTCACCCACTACTCGTACGGGATGCGGGACGCGGCGGCCCAGCGCACCGCCCCGCTGATCGAGGTGCACATCTCGAACCCGTACACCCGTGAGGAATTCCGGCACACCTCGGTCGTTGCCGCTGTTGCCAGTGGGACGATCGCGGGCTTCGGGATCGGGTCGTACCGGCTCGCACTGCGGGCGCTCGCGGAGGAACTCGACGGCTGAGACTGCCGTCTGACAGGGCAGGGCACTTAGGATCGCCCCCGGCCGTTCACCTGGTGAACGACGGGGGCGGTACCGTTCGAGGGTTCGACCCGGTCCTTTCGGGTCAGCATCACAACGGTTCCGGTGCGTCGAGTCGGTTTCGAATCGAGTCGGTTTCGACGCACCGGTCAGCCCGGCAACAGTCGCCTGTACGAGACGGAGTGGCACCGGATGCAGCACGTAGTGGGGGCGCCGCTGCCACCGCCGCACGGTTCTGGCCAGAGCTGGGCGGGGGGTGCCCCGCACCCGCCCGTCGGCCCGCCGGCACCGCAGGGGCCTCCGCTGCCGCCGCACACGCCGCCGCAGGGGCCCGTGCCGGGATTCACGGCGCCGCACGGCAATGGGAACGGGCACGGGCATGGTGCGCCCCAGCCCGGCACCGGCCCGCAGCACGCGCCCGTGCCGTCGGGGGCCAGGGACACCACCGGGCACATCCAGCTGCCGCCGGGCGGCCCCGTACCGCTGCCGCAGGCGCCGGGGGCGCAGGGGCACGCGGGCACGGGCAACACCACGCTCGCCGTGCTGCTCATAGGTCCGGCGGGGGCGGGCAAGACCACCGTGGCCAAGTACTGGGCGCAGAGCCGCCGGGTGCCGACGGCGCACATCAGCCTGGACGACGTGCGGGAGTGGGTGTGCTCCGGGTTCGCCGACCCGCAGTCCGGGTGGAACGACCACTCCGAGGCGCAGTACCGGCTGGCGCGGCGGACGTGCGGGTTCGCGGCGCGGAACTTTCTGGCGAACAACATTTCGTGCATCGTCGACGACGCGGTCTTCCCGGACTGGCCCGTGGTGGGGCTCGGGGGGTGGAAGCGGCACGTGGGGCCCGGGCTGCTGCCCGTGGTGCTGCTGCCGGGGCTCGAGGTCGTCCTGGAGCGGAACGCCAAGCGGAGCGGGAACCGGCGGCTCAGCGACGAGGAAGTCGCGCGGATCCATGGGCGGATGGCCGGGTGGTACGGGTCGGGGCTGCCCATCATCGACAACTCGCAGTTCGATGTGGCGACGACGGCGAGGCTGCTGGATGAGACGCTTGCGAGGGCGATGGCGAGTCCGCCGACGTGGTAGGCGGGGGCTTTCCGCCGCAGCCGACGCCTCGGCTGCCTGCGGCGTCGCTCCGGCCGTGCCCCCCTGTTTCCCTCGCCTCCTTGGGCGGCGGCCCTCTCCGCCCCAGCCCCCTTGGGCGGGCCTCCCCTTCCACCACCCCCGTGCCCTCGGGTGGCGGGGCCGCCCCCACCTCCCTCTCCCCAGCCCCCTTGGGCGGCGGGGCCGCCCCCCGGGGGCGGGACGGGCGGGCAAGGGGGCGGCCCCCTCGCTCCGGGCCCGCCCCGGCACCGGCCTCTGCCCGCACCTTCCGTGCCGGGTGCGCGCAGCCCCGGGGCTCTCGGGGCGCCTCCCCGTGCCGGGTACGTGAAGCTCCGGCCCGCTGGGCCAGGGGGTCCCCAGCCCCGCCCCTTCACCTAAAGCGCTCGCCGCGCGGCTGGGTGGGTGGCTGGGCGCGCAGTTCCCCGCGCCCCTGAAGGGGTGCGGAAAGGGAGCGGCCCGTATGGGCAGGGCGCGCCCGCGCGGCGGAGCCGCACATCGGAGCAGCCCCGCGCCCCTGACGGGGCGCTGTCTCGCCGCAGCGGAGTTGCGCAGCGGAACAGCCCCGCGCCCCTGAAGGGGCACGGAAGAGTCCGCGCAGCGGAGCCGCACAGTGGCCCCCGGTCGGACGCGCTCGGGCGGCGGGGTGGGGGTGGCGTACCTACGTTGAGGGCATGTCCGATGCGCATGGAGTTCGTCGTGGGCGGCTGCGCGATCGTGCGGCCGCCGCCGGGAGCGAGGCGGCGCTCGTTTCGAGGCCCGCCAACGTCCGTTATCTCGCCGGGAGCGCCCCGCCCGGGGCCGTGCTGCTCGTCGGGCCCGGGGGGCCGGAGAGCGATGTGCTGCTGTGTCCGCGTACGCCGGAGGGGACGCCCGTGGAGGGGCGGCCCGACGAGGCGCTCAGGGTCAGTGTGCTGCCCGTTCCCGGGGCGGATGCGGCTGTGGCGGCTGCCGGGTTCGCCGCGGCGGCAGGGGCCGGGTCGCTGGCCGTGGAGGAGCACCACCTGACCGTCGCCCGGTACCGGGCGCTCGGGTCGGTCGCCCCGCGGGTGCGGCTCGCGGAGCTGGGGGCCGCCGTCGAGCAGCAGCGGATCGTGAAGGATCAGGAGGAGATCGCGTGTCTGCGGACGGCTGCGGAGATCACTGATCAGGCGTTGGGGGAGTTGCTGGAGTCGATTCTGGTGGGCAGGACGGAGCGGCATCTCGCGTTGGAGCTGGAGCGGCGGCTCGTGGATCACGGGGCGGATGCGCCGGCTTTCGCGACGTCCGTCGGGACCGGGCCGAATTCGGGCCGAAGCGGGCATCGGCCGACCGATCGGCGGGTGGAGGAGGGGGATTTCCTGTCCGTGTGCCTCGGGGCCAATTTCCGGGGATACCGGTGCGAGATCGGGCGTACGTTCGTGATCGGGACCGCCCCCGCGGACTGGCAGATCGAGCTGTACGACCTGGTGTTCGCCGCGCAGAGGGCGGGGAGAGAGGCCCTCGCGCCCGGTGTCGAGTACCGGGAAGTGGACCGTGCGGCCCGGCAGGGACTGGAGGCCGCAGGGTACGGCGAAGCCCTTCCGGCGGCCACCGGACACGGCGTGGGGCTCGAAATCGTGGAGGACCCGCAGTTGGCACCGTCGGCCATGGGTAAACTGGACGCTTGTGTGCCGGTCACCGTCGAACCGGGGGTTCACCTCCCAGGTCGGGGCGGAGTCCGGATTGACGACACTCTCGTCGTACGCCCCGAGGCGGACGGCGGACCCGAGCTACTCACCATTACGACCAAAGAGCTCCTCGCGCTCTAGCCGAGGCGTTCCGTCGGTCGTTCCACCAGTCCAGGAGATTCCGCAACCGTGGCTTCCACGAACGACCTCAAGAACGGCATGGTGCTCAAGCTCGACGGAGGCCAGCTCTGGTCCGTCGTCGAGTTCCAGCACGTCAAGCCCGGCAAGGGCCCTGCCTTCGTGCGCACCAAGCTGAAGAGCGTCATGTCCGGCAAGGTCGTCGACAAGACGTTCAACGCCGGCACCAAGGTCGACACGGCCACCATCGACCGTCGCGACATGCAGTTCTCGTACATGGACGGCGACTACTTCGTCTTCATGGACATGGACACGTACGACCAGCTCATGGTCGACCGCAAGGCCGTCGGCAACACCGCCAACTTCCTCATCGAGGGCTTCACCGCCTCGGTCGCGCAGCACGAGGGCGAGGTGCTCTACGTCGAGCTCCCGGCCGCCGTCGAGCTGACCATCCAGCACACCGACCCGGGCGTGCAGGGCGACCGCTCCACCGGTGGCACCAAGCCCGCCACCCTGGAGACCGGTTACGAGATCGGCGTCCCGCTGTTCATCACGACCGGCGAGAAGATCAAGGTCGACACCCGCACGGGCGACTACCTCGGCCGGGTGAACAGCTAACCGTGGCCGCTCGCAACAACGCCCGCAAGCGCGCGTTCCAGATCCTCTTCGAGGCCGATCAGCGCGGCACGTCCGTGCAGAATGTCCTCGCGGACTGGGTCCGGCACTCGCGGAGCGACGAGCGACAGCCGCCGGTGACCGAATACACGATGGAGCTGGTCGAGGGGTACGCGCAGTACGCGCCCCGCATCGACGAGCTCATCGAGACCTATGCCGAGGGCTGGGACCTCGACCGCATGCCGGTCGTGGACCGCAACATCGTCCGGCTCGGTACGTACGAGCTGGTGTGGGTGGACGGGACCCCGGACGCCGTGGTGATCGACGAGGCGGTTCAGCTCGCCAAGGAGTTCTCCACCGACGAGTCCCCGTCGTTCGTGAACGGCCTCCTCGGCCGCTTCAAGGATTTGAAGCCGAAGCTGCGCCGCGAGGAGAGCTGACGCTCTCGGTGCGCGGAGTGCGCCGCTGAACGTAGGGCCTGCGGTACGGGTGACCCCGTACTGCAGGCCCTACGACGCGTCCGGGGCACCGCGCCTTATGGGCTCTGCGGGGCGGGGCCGGCGCCGGGGTGGGCCCGGAGCGAGAGGGGCCGCCCCCTTGCCCGCCCGTTCCGCCCCCTTGGGGCGGCCCCGTCGCCCAAGGGGGCTGGGGTGTGCCCCACGGGTACGGAAAAACCGCCGGGGGCGGTGGGAACCCCATGGTTCCCACCGCCCCCGGCGGTACGTTTCTTCTCTTGCGGCACCCGGCTTCCCGGGGTGCCGGTCAGACCTCTTCGTGCCCGACCGCGCGACGCGCGTCCGCGTCCAGGACGCCCCAGCTGATGAGCTGTTCGGTCAGGACCGAGGGCGACTGGTCGTAGATCACGGCCAGGGTGCGCAGGTCGTCCTGACGGATCGACAGCACCTTGCCGTTGTAGTCGCCGCGCTGCGACTGAATGGTGGCCGCGTACCGCTGGAGGGGGCCGGCCTTCTCCGCCGGAACGTGCGCGAGACGCTCCAGGTCGAGGCGCAGCTTCGGCGGCGGCTCGGCGGCACCGCCGGGGGTCGTGCCGGGCAGGAGCTCCTGGACGGGGACCCCGTAGAAGTCCGCCAGCTCGGCGAGGCGCTGCACGGTCACGGCACGGTCGCCGCGCTCGTACGAACCCACCACGACCGCCTTCCAACGGCCCTGGGACTTCTCCTCGACACCGTGGAGGGAAAGGCCCTGCTGGGTGCGGATGGCGCGGAGCTTGGCCCCGAGCTGCTTGGCGTATTCGCTGGACATAAAGCTCCCCGGACGCTGGAACATTGCGGCTCCGCCGCGTGGCTGGTAACTCACTGTGAGGTTACGCAGCGTTACTTGGCTGCGTCAAGCCGAACGGGTGGGAGCCCCGTGGGACAAGGGATCCAAGGGGTTCGCCACCCTGGGGGAGAGGCATTACGGGCCCCCTGGTACCGTGGAACACGCACATCCCGACGTCCTTTAAGAACCGTCCCGTGAGGCGGAGAAGGAGGTCCGTTTTTTATGGACACCAGTAACACGCTTAATTCCGGAATTTCCGGCGAAGGCGATGCGGCGCGGCCCGTTCTCGAAGGCCCCGACATCGCCCGGGTACTGACTCGTATCGCCCACGAAATCGTCGAACGCGCCAAGGGCGCCGACGATGTGGTGCTCCTCGGCATTCCGACCCGCGGTGTTTTCCTCGCCCGCCGGCTCGCCGCCAAGCTCGAAGAGATCACCGGCCGCCCGATGCCGGTCGGCTCCCTCGACATCACGATGTACCGCGACGACCTGCGGATGCGCCCCGCGCGTGCCCTGGCTCGTACGGAAATCCCCGGCGACGGCCTCGACGGCCGCCTGGTGGTCCTCGTCGACGACGTCCTCTTCTCCGGCCGCACCATCCGCGCCGCCCTCGACGCCCTGGGCGACCTCGGCCGCCCCCGCGCGGTCCAGCTCGCGGTCCTCGTCGACCGCGGCCACCGCGAACTGCCGATCCGCGCCGACTACGTCGGCAAGAACCTCCCCACGTCCCTGCGGGAGACGGTCAAGGTCCAGCTCGCCGAGGAGGACGGTCGCGACACCGTGCTGCTCGGTGTCAAGCAGACCGCCCCGGCCGACAGCAAGTAGCCCCTGCCGCCCCGTACGGCCCGCGATCCGGGTCGTAGGGACGCTGCTGCCTGCCGTCCTGCCTGCTGCCCACCTCCTCCGTACACCTGGAGAGAACCCCCGATGATGCGTCACCTCATCTCGGCCGCCGACCTCACCCGCGACGACGCCGTCCTGATCCTCGACACCGCCGAAGAGATGGCCCGGGTCGCCGACCGGCCCATCAAGAAGCTGCCCACGCTGCGCGGGCGGACCGTCGTCAATCTCTTCTTCGAGGACTCGACCCGGACCCGGATCTCCTTCGAGGCCGCCGAGAAGCGGCTCTCCGCGGACGTCATCAACTTCACCGCGAAGGGGTCGTCCGTCAGCAAGGGCGAGTCGCTCAAGGACACCGCGCAGACGCTGGAGGCCATGGGCGTCGACGCCGTCGTCATCCGGCACGGCGCGAGCGGGGCCCCGTACCGCCTCGCCACCTCCGACTGGATCGACGCGACCGTCATCAACGCCGGTGACGGCACCCACCAGCACCCCACCCAGGCCCTGCTGGACGCCTTCACCATGCGCCGCCGGCTGGTCGGGCGGGACGCGGGCCTCGGCCAGGACCTCGAAGGCAAGCGGATCACGCTCGTCGGCGACGTCCTGCACAGCCGGGTCGCGCGGTCGAACGTCGACCTGCTGCACACCCTCGGCGCCGAGGTCACCCTCGTCGCGCCGCCCACCCTGCTGCCGATCGGCGTCGAGAACTGGCCCGCCGAGGTCTCGTACGACATCGACAGCGTCCTCGCCAAGTCCGACGCGGTGATGATGCTCCGCGTCCAGCGCGAGCGCATGAACGCCGCCTTCTTCCCGACCGAGCGCGAATACTCGCGCAGGTACGGGCTGGACGGCGAGCGGATGGCGAAGATGCCCGAGCACGCCATCGTCATGCACCCCGGCCCGATGGTCCGCGGCATGGAGATCACCGCCGAGGTCGCCGACTCCGACCGCTGCACGGTCGTCGAGCAGGTCGCCAACGGAGTCTCCGTGCGGATGGCCGTCCTGTATCTGCTTCTCGGCGGCAACGAGTCCGCCGCCGCCCAGTAACACCCTTCGTACCGAGGAGAGCAAGAAATCATGAGCAAGACCCTGATCCGTGGTGCGAAGGTGCTGGGCGGCGAGGTCCAGGACGTCCTGATCGACGGCGAGACCATCGTCCAGGTCGGCAGCGGCCTGTCCGACGAGGGCGCCGAGGTTGTCGAGGCCGACGGCAAGGTCCTCCTGCCGGGTCTGGTCGACCTGCACACCCACCTGCGCGAGCCGGGCCGTGAGGACTCCGAGACCGTGCTGACCGGTACGCGGGCCGCCGCCTCCGGTGGTTACACCGCCGTCTTCGCGATGGCCAACACCTTCCCGGTCGCCGACACCGCCGGCGTGGTCGAGCAGGTCTACCGGCTCGGCAAGGAGTCCGGCTACTGCGACGTGCAGCCCATCGGCGCCGTCACCGTCGGCCTGGAGGGCAAGAAGCTCGCCGAGCTGGGGGCCATGCACGACTCGGCCGCCGGGGTGAAGGTCTTCTCCGACGACGGCAAGTGCGTCGACGACGCGGTCATCATGCGCCGCGCGCTGGAGTACGTGAAGGCATTCGGCGGCGTCGTCGCCCAGCACGCCCAGGAGCCCCGCCTCACCGAGGGCGCCCAGATGAACGAGGGCGTCGTCTCGGCCGAGCTGGGTCTGGGCGGCTGGCCGGCCGTCGCCGAGGAGTCGATCATCGCCCGTGATGTGCTGCTCGCCGAGCACGTCGGCTCGCGCGTGCACATCTGCCACCTGTCGACCGCCGGTTCGGTGGAGATCGTACGGTGGGCCAAGTCGCGCGGCATCGACGTGACCGCCGAGGTCACCCCGCACCACCTGCTGCTCACCGACGAGCTGGTCCGCTCGTACAACCCGGTCTACAAGGTGAACCCGCCGCTCCGTACGGAGAAGGACGTCCTGGCGCTCCGCGAGGCGCTGGCCGACGGCACGATCGACATCGTCGCCACCGACCACGCCCCGCACCCGCACGAGGACAAGGACTGCGAGTGGGCCGCCGCCGCCATGGGCATGGTCGGCCTGGAGACCGCCCTGTCCGTCGTCCAGCAGACGATGGTCGAGACGGGCCTGCTCGACTGGGCCGGTGTCGCCGAGCGCATGTCCGCCAAGCCCGCCGCCATCGGCCGCCTGGAGGGCCACGGCCGTCCGATCGCCGTCGGGGAGCCCGCGAACCTGACCCTTCTCGACGCCGCTTACCGTGGACAGGTGGACCCCGCGGGCTTCGCCTCCCGCAGCCGCAACACCCCCTACGAGGGCCGCGAGCTGCCGGGACGCGTCACCCACACCTTCCTGCGGGGCCGGGCAACGGTCGTGGACGGGAAACTCGCGTGACATCACTCCTCATCACCCTGGCAGCGGACGCCGAGCAGAAGTCGGCGGAGGTGACGAACTGGGCCGGACGCATCGGCTGGGTCGTCGGACTCGCCCTCTTCGTCGCCCTCGTCTACTGGCTGATGCGCCAGGGCTGGAAGTGGCGCGGCACCCTCCAGTCGGACCTGCCCGAGCTCCCCGAATCGCCGTCGGAGCCGGGTGAGGCGAAGCTGAGGATGAGCGGCCGGTACCACGGCTCCACGACCGCCGGGCAGTGGCTCGACCGGATCGTCGCCCACGGGCTCGGCACGCGCAGCCGGGCCGAGCTCACCCTGACCGACCAGGGGCTGGACGTCGTACGCCCCGGCGCGGACGACTTCTTCATCCCGCGCGCGCAGCTCGTCGAGGCCCGCCTCGACAAGGGCATCGCGGGCAAGGTCCTCGCGGAGGGCGGCCTCCTGGTCGTCACCTGGGAGCACGGGGAGAAGCAGCTCGACTCCGGCTTCCGCTCCGACAAGGCCGCCGAGCACGCGGCCTGGGTCGAGGCCATCAACACCATGAACAACGCAGTTACTACGGAAGGCACCGCACGATGACGATCTCCACCCGGGGAGCCGCACAGGCTCCCGCCGTACTCGTCCTGGAGGACGGCCGCAGCTTCCGCGGCCGCGCCTACGGGGCCGTGGGGGAGACCTTCGGCGAGGCGGTGTTCAACACCGGCATGACCGGCTACCAGGAGACCCTCACCGACCCCTCGTACCACCGCCAGGTCGTCGTGATGACCGCCCCGCACGTGGGCAACACCGGCGTCAACGACGAGGACGACGAGTCGGCGAAGATCTGGGTCGCCGGGTACGTGGTCCGCGACCCCGCCCGCATCCCGTCCAACTGGCGCTCGCAGCGCTCCCTGGACGACGAGCTGAGCAAGCAGGGCGTCGTCGGGATCTCCGGCATCGACACCCGCGCCCTCACCCGCCACCTGCGCGAGCGCGGCGCGATGCGCGTCGGCATCTTCTCCGGCGAGGCCCTGGCCGACGAGGCCACCCTCCTGGAGCGGGTCAAGCAGGCCCCGCAGATGAAGGGCGCCGACCTCTCCGCCGAGGTCGCCACCAAGGAGACGTACGTCGTCCCCGCCGTCGGTGAGAAGCGCTTCACCGTCGCCGCCATCGACCTCGGCATCAAGGGCATGACCCCGGCGCTGATGGCCGAGCGCGGCATCGAGGTCCACGTGATGCCCGCCACGGCCACCGCCGAGGACCTGTACGCCGTCGGCCCCGACGGTGTCTTCCTCTCCAACGGCCCCGGCGACCCGGCCACCGTCGACCTGACCGTCATCAAGGAGGTCCTCGCCAAGAAGACCCCCCTGTTCGGCATCTGCTTCGGCAACCAGATCCTCGGCCGCGCGCTCGGCTTCGGCACGTACAAGCTGAAGTACGGCCACCGCGGCATCAACCAGCCGGTGCAGGACCGCACCACCGGCAAGGTCGAGGTCACCGCGCACAACCACGGCTTCGCCGTCGACGCGCCCCTCGACAAGGTCTCGGACACGCCCTACGGCCGCGCCGAGGTCTCCCACGTCTGCCTGAACGACAACGTGGTGGAGGGCCTCCAGCTCCTCGACCAGCCCGCGTTCAGCGTCCAGTACCACCCCGAGGCAGCTGCGGGTCCGCACGACGCCGCGTACCTGTTCGACCGCTTCGTAACGCTCATGGAGGGCCAGCGTGCCTAAGCGCACCGATATCCAGTCCGTCCTGGTCATCGGCTCCGGCCCGATCGTCATCGGCCAGGCCGCGGAGTTCGACTACTCCGGCACCCAGGCCTGCCGCATCCTCAAGGCCGAGGGCCTGCGGGTCATCCTGGTCAACTCGAACCCCGCGACGATCATGACCGACCCGGAGATCGCCGACGCCACGTACGTCGAGCCGATCACCCCGGAGTACGTCGAGAAGATCATCGCCAAGGAGCGCCCCGACGCCCTCCTGCCCACCCTCGGCGGCCAGACCGCGCTCAACACCGCGATCTCCATGCACGAGCAGGGCGTCCTGGAGAAGTACGGCGTGGAGCTGATCGGCGCCAACGTCGAAGCCATCAACAAGGGCGAGGACCGCGACCTCTTCAAGGGCGTCGTCGAAGAGGTCCGCAAGAAGATCGGCCACGGCGAGTCCGCCCGCTCGGTCATCTGCCACTCCATGGACGACGTCCTCAAGGGCGTCGACACCCTCGGCGGCTACCCCGTCGTCGTCCGCCCCTCCTTCACCATGGGCGGCGCCGGCTCCGGCTTCGCCCACGACGAGGAGGAGCTGCGCCGCATCGCCGGACAGGGCCTCACGCTCTCCCCGACCACCGAGGTGCTCCTGGAGGAGTCCATCCTCGGCTGGAAGGAGTACGAGCTGGAGCTGATGCGCGACAAGAACGACAACGTCGTGGTCGTCTGCTCCATCGAGAACTTCGACCCGATGGGCGTCCACACCGGCGACTCGATCACCGTCGCCCCGGCGATGACGCTGACCGACCGCGAGTACCAGCGCCTGCGCGACATCGGCATCGCGATCATCCGCGAGGTCGGCGTCGACACCGGCGGCTGCAACATCCAGTTCGCGGTCAACCCCGACGACGGCCGCATCATCGTCATCGAGATGAACCCGCGCGTCTCGCGCTCCTCGGCGCTCGCGTCGAAGGCGACCGGCTTCCCGATCGCCAAGATCGCGGCCCGTCTCGCCGTCGGCTACACGCTGGACGAGATCCCCAACGACATCACCGAGAAGACGCCGGCCTCCTTCGAGCCGACCCTCGACTACGTCGTCGTGAAGGTCCCGCGCTTCGCCTTCGAGAAGTTCCCGGCCGCCGACGCCACCCTCACCACCACCATGAAGTCGGTGGGCGAGGCCATGGCCATCGGCCGCAACTTCACCGAGGCCCTCAACAAGGCGCTGCGCTCGCTGGAGAAGAAGGGCAGCCAGTTCACCTTCGTCGGCGAGCCCGGCGACAAGGCCGAGCTGCTCGAAATCTCCAAGGTCCCCACCGACGGCCGCATCAACACCGTCATGCAGGCCATCCGGGCCGGTGCAACCCAGGAAGAGGTCTTCGACGCCACGAAGATCGACCCCTGGTTCGTCGACCAGCTGTTCCTGATCAAGGAGTACGCGGACGAGCTGGCCGCCGCCGACAAGCTCGACCCCGAGCTGCTCGCCGACGCCAAGCGCCACGGCTTCTCCGACGTGCAGATCGCCGAGATCCGCGGCCTGCGCGAGGACGTCGTCCGTGAGGTCCGGCACGCGCTGGGCGTGCGCCCGGTCTACAAGACGGTCGACACCTGCGCCGCCGAGTTCGCCGCCAAGACCCCGTACTTCTACTCCTCGTACGACGAGGAGAGCGAGGTCGCGCCGCGCGAGAAGCCCGCAGTGATCATCCTGGGCTCCGGCCCGAACCGTATCGGCCAGGGCATCGAGTTCGACTACTCCTGCGTCCACGCCTCCTTCGCGCTCAGCGACGCGGGCTACGAGACCGTGATGGTCAACTGCAACCCGGAGACCGTCTCCACCGACTACGACACCTCCGACCGCCTGTACTTCGAGCCGCTGACGCTCGAAGACGTGCTGGAGATCGTCCACGCGGAGTCCCTCGCGGGCCCCATCGCCGGTGTCGTCGTCCAGCTCGGCGGCCAGACCCCCCTCGGTCTCGCCCAGGCGCTCAAGGACAACGGCGTGCCCGTCGTCGGCACCCCGCCGGAGGCCATCCACGCCGCCGAGGACCGCGGCGCCTTCGGCCGCGTGCTCGCCGAGGCCGGTCTGCCGGCCCCCAAGCACGGCACCGCGACCACCTTCTCCGAGGCCAAGGCCATCGCCGACGAGATCGGCTACCCCGTCCTCGTCCGCCCGTCGTACGTGCTCGGCGGCCGCGGCATGGAGATCGTCTACGACGAGACCCGCCTCTCCTCCTACATCGAGGAGTCCACCGAGATCAGCCCGGACCGCCCGGTCCTGGTCGACCGTTTCCTCGACGACGCGATCGAGATCGACGTCGACGCCCTCTACGACGGCACCGAGCTCTACCTCGGCGGCGTCATGGAGCACATCGAGGAAGCCGGCATCCACTCCGGCGACTCCGCCTGCGCGCTGCCCCCGATCACCCTCGGCGGCCACGACATAAAGCGCCTGCGCGCCTCCACCGAGGCCATCGCCAAGGGCGTCGGCGTGCGCGGACTGATCAACATCCAGTTCGCCATGGCCGGGGACATCCTGTACGTCCTGGAAGCCAACCCGCGCGCCTCGCGCACCGTCCCCTTCACCTCGAAGGCGACCGCGGTGCCGCTGGCCAAGGCCGCCGCCCGCATCTCGCTGGGCGCCACCGTCGCCGAACTGCGCGCCGAGGGCATGCTCCCGGCCACCGGCGACGGCGGCACGCTGCCGCAGGACGCGCCGATCTCCGTCAAGGAGGCCGTGATGCCGTGGAGCCGCTTCCGCGACATGCACGGACGCGGCGTCGACACGGTCCTCGGCCCGGAGATGCGCTCCACCGGCGAGGTCATGGGCATCGACTCGGTCTTCGGCACGGCGTACGCCAAGTCGCAGGCCGGCGCGTACGGCCCGCTGCCCACCAAGGGCCGCACCTTCATCTCGGTCGCCAACCGCGACAAGCGCTCGATGATCTTCCCGGCCCGCGAGCTGGTCGCCCACGGCTTCGAGCTGCTGGCCACCTCCGGCACGGCCGAGGTCCTCAAGCGCAACGGCATCAACGCCACCGTCGTGCGCAAGCAGTCCGAGGGCGAGGGCCCCAACGGCGAGAAGACCATCGTCCAGCTGATCCACGACGGTGAGGTCGACCTCATCATCAACACTCCGTACGGCACGGGCGGCCGCCTCGACGGCTACGAGATCCGTACGGCCGCTGTCTCCCGCGGCGTCCCCTGCCTCACCACGGTCCAGGCGCTCGCCGCCGCCGTGCAGGGCATCGACGCGCTCAACAGCGGAGACGTCGGAGTCCGCTCCCTCCAGGAACACGCGGAACATCTGATCGCGGCCCGCGAGGACTAGCCGCCACAGAGGGGGACACCAGAAGCATTCGGTGTCCCCCTCTTCGCGAGCCCCCTCACCCAGACTTCTGCGAAGGCACCCATGTACAAGTTCTTCTTCAACCTCGTCTTCAAGCGGATGGACCCCGAGAAGGCCCACTATCTGGCCTTCCGCTGGATCCGCCTGGCCGCCCGCATTCCTGTTTTGCGTACGTTCGTGGCCGCCGCCCTCGCGCCCCGCTACAAGGAGCTGCGCACCGAGGCACTCGGCCTGCGCATGCACGGCCCCTTCGGCCTCGCCGCCGGCTTCGACAAGAACGCGGTCGCCATCGACGGCATGACGATGCTCGGCTTCGACCACATCGAGATCGGCACCGTCACCGCCCAGCCGCAGCCCGGCAACCCCAAGAAGCGCCTCTTCCGCCTGATCGCGGACCGTGCGCTCATCAACCGCATGGGCTTCAACAACGAGGGCTCCGAGGCCGTCGCCGCGCGCCTGGCGGCCCGCAACCCGGTCTTCAAGGCCACGGTCGGCGTCAACATCGGCAAGACCAAGGTCGTCCCGGAGGAGGAAGCGGTCGGCGACTACGTGACGTCCACCGAGCGCCTCGCCGCCCACGCCGACTACCTCGTCGTCAACGTCTCCTCCCCGAACACCCCCGGCCTGCGCAACCTCCAGGCCACGGAGTCCCTGCGTCCGCTGCTCACCGCCGTCCGGGAAGCAGCCGACCGCACGGTCACCGACCGCCGCGTCCCGCTCCTGGTCAAGATCGCCCCGGACCTCGCGGACGAGGACGTCGACGCGGTCGCCGACCTGGCCCTGGAGCTGGGCCTCGACGGCATCATCGCCACCAACACGACGATCGCCCGCGAGAGCCTCGGCCTGAAGTCCTCCCCGGACCTCTGCAAGGAGACCGGCGGCCTCTCCGGCGCACCCGTCAAGGCGCGCTCCCTGGAGGTCCTGCGCCGCCTGTACGCCCGCGTGGGCGACGACCTCACCCTCATCGGGGTGGGCGGCATCGAGAACGCCGAGGACGCCTGGCAGCGCATCCTCGCGGGCGCCACCCTCATCCAGGGCTACAGCGCCTTCATCTACGAGGGCCCCTTCTACGCCCGCGCCCTCCACAAGGGCCTGGCCGCGCGCCTCGCCAACAGCCCGTACAAGACCCTCGCCGAGGCCGTCGGCGCAGACACCAAGAAGGCCGCCGCATGACTGTGATCCCCTTCGGTACCCGACTCCGTAAGGCCATGGACACCCGCGGCCCCCTCTGCGTCGGCATCGACCCGCACGCCTCCCTCCTCGACGCCTGGGGCCTGGACGACGACATCAAGGGCCTGGAGACCTTCACCCGCACCGTCGTCGAGGCACTGGCCGACCGGGTCGCCGTCCTCAAGCCGCAGTCCGCGTTCTTCGAGCGCTTCGGCTCGCGCGGCATCGCCGTCCTGGAGAAGGCCGTCGAGGAGTCCCGCGCCGCCGGGGCCCTGGTCCTGATGGACGCCAAGCGCGGCGACATCGGCTCCACCATGGGCGCGTACGCCGCCACCTACCTGGACCCGGCCTCCCCGCTCTTCTCCGACGCGGTGACCGTCTCCCCGTACCTCGGCTTCGGCTCGCTGCGCCCCGCGCTGGACCTCGCCAAGGAGAACGGCGCGGGCGTCTTCGTGCTCGCCCTCACCTCGAACCCCGAGGGCGCCGAGGTGCAGCGCGCCACCGCCGCCGACGGGCGCTCGCTGGCCCAGCTGATGCTGGACCACATGGCCGCCGAGAACGCCGGCGCGGACCCGATGGGCTCCGTCGGCGCGGTCGTCGGCGCGACCCTGGGCGACGCGGGCGCGGACCTCGCGATCAACGGCCCGCTGCTCGCCCCCGGCATCGGCGCCCAGGGCGCGACCCCGGCCGACCTTCCGGGCGTCTTCGGCGCGGCGGTGGGCAACGTCGTACCGAGCGTGAGCCGGGGCGTACTCCGTCACGGACCGGACCTGACCGGACTGAGGGATTCCGCACAGCGCTTCGCGGACGAGGTGCGCGAGGCGGTCTCCGGGGCCTGAGGGGCTCGTCGGAGGGTGCACGGAAGCCCTGAGGGCGCGGACCGGAACCGGGTTCGCGCCCTTCGTGCGTCGGGCCCGGGCGCGATGTTGACGAAATCCTTACCCGAAACCAGGGTGATATGGGGCAAATGTCCTGGTCGTCTGAGGCTGACCAGGACTTTTAGTCCGTTCTCACTGACGGGAGCGGCCAACCCCGCTAGTCTCCGACGAGAGCAAACGCACAGCTCCACCGTGTGTTTGGTCACCGCGTGCGGGGTTACTAGCTCTGCGCCGGTCCGTATCCGACAGTTCGACATCCGAGGTGACGTAGGCGTGGCTCTTCCGCCCCTTACCCCTGAACAGCGCGCAGCCGCGCTCGAAAAGGCCGCCGCGGCTCGCCGGGAGCGGGCCGAGGTCAAGAATCGACTCAAGCACTCCGGCGCTTCCCTCCACGAGGTCATCAAGCAGGGCCAGGAGAACGACGTCATCGGGAAGATGAAGGTCTCCGCTCTCCTTGAGTCCCTGCCCGGCGTGGGCAAGGTCCGTGCCAAGCAGATCATGGAGCGGCTCGGCATCTCCGAGAGCCGTCGCGTGCGCGGTCTCGGCTCCAACCAGATCGCATCCCTGGAGCGCGAGTTCGGCGGCAGCCCGGCCTGACCGTCCCCCTGGGACGGCCGGTTCGGACTCCCCGTCCGCGCACACGGCGATTGACTCGCGGTCCGGGCACGCCCGGGAAGCTGGAATAATCGCTCCATGGCTGCAACATCCCGGGGGACGTCCCCCGTACCCCCGGACGTACGTCCGCGGCTGACCGTGCTCTCCGGCCCCTCCGGGGTCGGCAAGAGCACGGTCGTGTCGCATATGCGCAAGGTCCACCCCGAGGTCTGGCTCTCCGTGTCGGCCACCACCCGCAAGCCGCGGCCCGGTGAGAAGCACGGTGTGCACTACTTCTTCGTCACCGACGAGGAGATGGACAAGCTGATCGCCAACGGCGAGCTGCTGGAGTGGGCCGAGTTCGCGGGCAACCGCTACGGCACCCCGCGCAACGCGGTCGTCGAGCGCCTGGAGGCCGGCGAGCCCGTCCTCCTGGAGATCGAGCTCGAAGGTGCCCGCCAGGTCAAGGAGTCGATGTCGGACTCCCAGCTGGTCTTTCTCGCCCCGCCGAACTGGGACGAACTGGTCCGCCGCCTCACCGGGCGCGGCACCGAGTCGGCCGAGGTCATCGAGCGCCGGCTGGCCGCCGCCAAGATCGAACTGGCCGCCGAGTCCGAGTTCGACACCACCCTTGTCAACACCTCCGTCGAGGACGTAGCACGCGAGCTGCTAGCCTTGATGGAAGTTGTTTGATCTTTGTCCACTTTTTCGGGCGCCCCAGAAGACCGGTCCTCCGGGAAGCCGGGTATCCCGGAAGTTTTCGGAAGGTAGAGCGTGTCCTCTTCCATCACCACGCCCGAGGGCATCATCAACCCGCCGATCGATGAGCTGCTTGAGGCCACGGACTCCAAGTACAGCCTCGTGATCTACGCGGCCAAGCGCGCGCGTCAGATCAACGCGTACTACTCCCAGCTCGGCGAGGGCCTGCTGGAGTACGTCGGTCCGCTGGTGGACACCCACGTCCACGAGAAGCCCCTCTCGATCGCCCTGCGTGAGATCAACGCGGGTCTGCTGACGTCCGAGGCCATCGAGGGCCCCGCGCAGTAGGCACTATCTGGCACCTTCACCACAGGCCCGACGGGACTCCCGTCGGGCCTGTGGTGTGTGATGGTCCTGTACGAATCCGAAGAGTGCGGGGAGTCGCAGTGGTGGAGAAGCCGAAGGTCGTCCTGGGAGTCAGCGGGGGCATCGCCGCGTACAAGGCGTGCGAGCTGCTGCGCCGGCTGACCGAGTCCGGCCACGACGTACGGGTCGTGCCGACCGAGGCGTCCCTGCACTTCGTGGGCGCGGCCACCTGGTCGGCCCTGTCCGGCAACCCGGTCTCCACCGAGGTCTGGGACTCCGTCCACGAGGTCCCGCACGTGCGCATCGGCCAGCACGCCGACCTCGTCGTCGTCGCCCCCGCCACCGCCGACATGCTGGCCAAGGCCGCGCACGGCCTCGCCGACGACCTCCTCACCAACACCCTCCTCACCGCCCGCTGTCCGGTGCTCTTCGCCCCGGCCATGCACACGGAGATGTGGGAGCACCCGGCCACCCAGGAGAACGTCGCCACGCTGCGCCGCCGGGGCGCGGTCGTCCTGGAGCCCGCCGTGGGCCGCCTGACCGGCGTCGACACCGGCAAGGGCCGCTTCCCGGACCCGGTCGAGATCTTCGAGACCTGCCGGCGCGTCCTGGCGCGCGGGGTCGCGGAACCCGACCTCACCGGCCGCCACGTCGTCATCAGCGCGGGCGGCACCCGCGAGCCGCTGGACCCGGTCCGCTACCTGGGGAACCGATCCTCCGGCAAGCAGGGGTACGCGCTCGCGCGCACCGCCCTGGCGCGCGGCGCACGGGTCACGCTCATCGAGGCGAACACCGGCCTGCCCGACCCGGCGGGCGCCGACATCGTGCGCGTGGGCACCGCCGTGCAGCTCCGCGAGGCGGTCCTGAAGGCCGCCGCCGACGCGGACGCGGTGGTGATGGCCGCGGCCGTGGCCGACTTCCGCCCCGAGACGTACGCCACAGGAAAGATCAAGAAGCAGGACGGCCAGGAGCCCGCACCGGTCGCCCTCGTCCGCAACCCGGACATCCTCGCCGAGGTCGCGGGCGGCGGCACCGGCGCCCGGCTGCGCCCCGGTCAGGTGGTGGTCGGATTCGCCGCCGAGACCGACGACGTACTCGCCAACGGGCGCAAGAAGCTCCAGCGGAAGGGCTGCGACCTCCTCGTCGTCAACGAGGTGGGGGAGCGCAAGACCTTCGGCTCGGAGGAGAACGAGGCGGTCGTGCTCGCGACGGACGGGGCGGAGACGCCCGTTCCGTACGGTCCCAAGGAAACGCTGGCGGATGTCGTGTGGGACTTGGTCGTCCCTCGTCTGGGACCTGAGTCCGCCTAGTGCATCCCTCGCCCCCCGGAGGAACCTCCGGGGGGTCTCCAGGACCTCTCCGGGGGAGAAAATGCCGCTAATTGGCCATTTTCGACCCCTCTCCCCGCCGTTTTGTCGTACCGCACGAGGCAGTGCCTCGGATCACACAATTGCCATTCGGTGAGACACGTGGTCCAGCGGGCGGGCGCGACCGATAAAGTGGTCGCGGACCGACGCCGGGCGCAGCTCCCGGCAGGTCCGCCAATGATCAGCCAGCAGCCGCTGCAACCCCAGGGAGCGTTGTGTCCCGTCGTCTCTTCACCTCGGAGTCTGTGACCGAGGGCCACCCCGACAAGATCGCTGACCAGATCAGCGACACGATTCTC
>BMUX01000018.1 GCA_014650415.1 Streptomyces spiroverticillatus | reverse complement strand
CGCGGAATGATTCCGCGCGGCCCCGCTCCCGTACCTCTCGTGCCTCTGAAGAAGGCGTCAGCCCTTGCTGATCTCCCAGAAGCGGAAGACCGTCGAGGTGTCGAGGGTCCACTCCAGGCCTGCGATGTTGGAGCGGGCGACGGCGTACTGCTTGCCCTGCCAGAGCGGGAGCAGGGGTACGTCCTCGGCGACGAGGTTCTGGAGGCGGTTGAAGTCCTCGGCGTTGGCGCCGCGGTCGGCGACGGCGGCGCTGGCGGGGAGGAGCTTGTTGGTGATCTCGGTGTTCTCGTAGTTGTTGGAGATCACGTTGCCCTTGCCGAAGAACGGCTGGGTGAAGTTCTCCGGGTCGGGGTAGTCGGGGACCCAGCCCTTGACGTAGACGCCGTACTTTCCGGCGGCGATGTCCTTCTCGTACTGGCCCTGCTCGACGGACTTGACGTCGGCGTCGAAGAGGCCGCTGCGGTTGAGCTGCCTCGCGAGGGTCTTGAATTCCTCGACGGTGGCGGGGCCGTAGCGGCTGGGGGTGGCCCAGAGGGTGAGCTTGACCTTGGTGGTGATGCCTTCGTCGCGCAGGGCCTGGCGGGCCTTGGCGGGCTGGGGGCGGCTGCCGTAGCGGTTGAAGAAGGCGGTGTTGTGGCCGGTGATGCCCGCGGGGACGATCGAGTACAGCGGGGTGGCCGTCGACTGGTAGACGTCGCGGACGAGGGCTTCGCGGTCGACGAGGTAGGCGATGGCGCGGCGGACGCCGGGCTTGCCGACGATCGGGTCCTTGACGTTGAAGACGAGGTGGTGGACCTCGGCGCTGCTGCCTTCGACGGGGTCCAGGCGCTGGTCGCCGTTGATGGACTCGGCCTGGACGGAGGAGATGTCCTTGGCGGTGAGGCCTCGGTAGGCGAAGTCGATCTCGCCCTTCTTGAGCGACTGGGAGAGTGCGGCCCGGTCGTCGTGGAAGAGCTTGAGGGTCATGCCGGTGTTGTTGATCTTCGCGGTGCCGCGGTAGTGGTCGTTGACGGCGAAGACGGCCTTGCTCTTGTCGAGGGAGTCCAGGCGGTAGGGGCCGGAGCCGTCGGCCTTGCCGTCGGTGCGGAGCTTGTCGGCCGGGTAGGTGCGGTGGTCGACGATGGAGCCGGCGCCGGAGGCGATCTTGTTGGGGAAGGTGGCGTCCGGGACCTTGAGGTGGAAGACGACCTTGGTGTCGTCGGGGGTGTCGATGCTCTTGATGGTGGAGAGCATGACGGCCGGGCCGGCGGGGTCGTTGATCTTCAGGGTGCGCTCGAAGGAGTGCTTGACGTCTTTGGAGGTGAGCGCGTTGCCGTTGCTGAAGCTGAGGCCCTCGCGCAGGGTGCACCGGTAGACGGTGTTCCCGGCGTCGAAGGCGCAGCTCTGGGCGGCCTCGGGCTGGGGTTCGGAGCCGCCCTTGGGGAAGGCGAGCAGGGACTGGAAGACGTTGTTGAAGAGCAGCCAGGAGCCGGGGTCGTAGCCGGAGGCCGGGTCGGTGGCCTTGATCTCGTCGGACATGCCCATGGTGACGGGCTGTCCGGTGCCGCTCGTGCTGCCGCCGTCGGTGCCGCTGGTGTTGCCGCAGCCGGTCAGGAGGCCGGCCGACAGCCCTGCTGTGAGGAGGGCCGTCGGCCACTTACGTATCTGCACCGCGTGTCTCAGACTTTCGTGGGGGTGTGGTCGTACGAAGAGGGAGAGAAGAGAGAGGGAGGAGGCCGGTGGGGGCCGGCCTAAGGACGGGGAGGTCAGGCGACGCCGCGGCCGAGTTCCCAGAGCTGGAGGTCGGCGGCGAAGTTGACGGCCCATTCGGTGCCGGTGATGTCGCTGCGGGCGGCGATGTACTGCTTGCCCTGCCAGAGCGGGAGGATCGGGACGTCGTCGGCGACGATGTCCTGGATCTCCTCGAAGGCCTTGGTGGCGGAGCCCCGGTCCTGCTCGCGGCGGGACTGCGGGATGAGGGTGGAGCGGATCTGCTCGTTGGCGTAGGGGCTGTTGAGGAAGTTCGACTTGTCGAGGAACGGGGCGACGTAGTTGTCGGCGTCCGTGAAGTCGGGGAACCAGCCCATGCCGTAGACGGCGTACTTGCCGGCCTTCTGGTCCTCGCTGAAGGTGCTCCAGGGCACGCCCTTGATCTTCACGTCGAAGAGCTTGGAGTCGTTGAGCTGCTTCTGGAGGACTTCGAACTCCTGCTTGGTGGCGGAGCCGTAGTGGTCGGTGGTGTACGTCAGGGTCAGCTTGACGGGGGTGGTGATGCGCGCGCGGCGCAGCAGGTCCCCGGCCTTCTTCACGTCGCCCGCCGTGTACTTGTTGAAGAAGGAGTTCTTGTGGCCGGTGATGCTGGTGGGGATGATCGAGTAGAGCGGCTCGGCGCTGTCGCCGTACACGGACCGGGCGAGGGCGGTGCGGTCGATGACGGTGGCCATGGCCTGGCGTACGGCCGTGTTCTTGACGGCGGGGTCCTCGGTGTCGAAGCCGAGGTAGCGGATCTCCAGGCCGGGGAGTTCGACGAGCTTGAGGTCCTGGTCCTGCTTGGTGGAGAGTTCCTTGATCTGCTGCGGCGTGATGGTGCGGGACATCATGTCGATCTCGCCGCTCTTGAGCGCCTTCTCCATGGACTCGGAGTCCTTGTAGGAGCGGATCTCGACCTTTTCGTTGTTGAACTTGATCCCGCCCTTGTAGCGGGGGTTCTTGGTGAAGACGGCCTTGGCGAAGTTCTCGCCGTCGTTGTCGATCTTCACGGTGTACGGTCCGGAGCCGCTGACCTCGAAGCCGGCGCGCACCTTGTCGCGGGCGTAGGCCTGGTCGTCGACGATGGCGGCGGCGGGGGTGGCCAGCTTGTACGGGAAGGTGGCGTCGGGGGTCTTGAGGTGGAAGACCACCTCGTTCTCGCCCTTGGCCTCGACGAGGTCGATGTTGGTGAGGAGGGAGACGGGACCGTTCTGGTCCTTGATCTTCAGGGAGCGCTCGATGGAGAACTTCACGTCGGCGGCGCTGAGGGCCTTGCCGTCGGAGAAGGTGAGCCCGTCGCGGAGCTTGCAGCGGTAGCTGGTGTTCTTGGTGTCGGTGAAGCCGCAGGAGTCGGCTGCTTCGGTGACGGGTTCGCCGCCGCCGCGCGGGACGCGCATGAGGGTCTGGTTGGTCTGCCGCAGGACGTTCCAGGCGCCGACGTCGTAGGCGTGGGCCGGGTCGAAGGGCGCCGGGGCGGTCTTGGTGGCGACGAAGCTGTCGGTGGTGCCCACGACGATGGTCTTGGCGGCGCCTTCGGCAGAGTCCGAGCCGCCGCACGCGGCCAGTACGGGGGTGACCAGTACGGCTATTGCCGGCAGCACCAGAGTCTTGCGGTTCATCCTGGAAGTTCTCCCTCGACCGGCGCCGCAATGCGGCTTTGTACGAACACTTCGCCTTTTTCCGCTTGTTGGGGCGGGCGGGCCGGGCCGGTTGCCGAACCGCAATGGCGTGCGGCGAAGTTCTCGCGTTGAGATTAGTGGGGAGAGGGGCCGGGGGCCGACCGGTGCGGGGTGCGGGACCGGGGTGGGGCGGTGAGTGCGGGGCGGGGGAATCTTTCGTACACGGATTCATGAATCCGGACACAAGGGTGCGCAAAACGGCCCGTCAGCGGGGGTTCCCGGGTGGTGGGACCCCTGCCGACGGGCCGCGTCGTGACCAAGCTCACCCAATGAATACATTTACGGAAGGGTGAATTCCTAATGGTGGATCTCACCCATGCCGCACGGTTCGCTCCCCTGTGTTTCCTTATTCCGCGACACATACGCTGCGTGCGCGGATCACTGCATTCCCGTGAACAGGGTGCGGAGAAATGCGAGGTTCACTTCTTCGAGCGAGCGGACGACCACGCGGCCTTCGGCGGGGGCGATCGGGGCGACCGAGGGGACGGCGACGACCCGGCAGCCGGCGGCCTCGGCGGAGGCGACTCCGGTGGCGGTGTCCTCGACGACCGCGCATCTCGTGGGCTGGGCGCCGAGCCGGGCGGCGGCGTGCAGATAGGGGTCGGGGTGCGGCTTGGTGCGGGCGATCTCGTCGCCGGCGACGGTGAGGTGGAAGGCCTGGGCGTCGACCGACTCCAGGATGCGGTCGATGATGCGCCGGTGCGAGGCCGAGACGAGGGCCGTGGGGATGTCGTACGTCCGCAGTTCGGCCAGCAGGGCGGCCGCGCCCGGCATGAGCGGGACGCCGCGCCCGATGCGGGCCTCGAAGCGGTCGTTGAGGGCGACCGTCAGCTCGGGGAGGGTGATGTCGGCGCCGGTGGAGTCGATGAGGAAGCCGGCGCTGCGGGTCATGGGCCCGCCGACGACCACGTCGCGCCAGGACTCGTCGAGCTGGTGCCCGAGGTCGGCGAAGACCGCCTTCTCGGCGTCCCACCAGAGGCCTTCGGTGTCGACGAGGGTGCCGTCCATGTCCAGGAAGACCGCCTGGAGTGCGGAGCCTTCGGCCGTGGTGGTCATCGGCGCGGGGACCGTACTGGTCATTCGGGCACACCTCCTGAGGGACGAGAAGGCCGGTCGCCCTCCGAGTGGGAGAGGCGACCGGCCTGCACTGGGCCGACCAGTGTACGTCCGGCCCGGTGAACGCGCGTTTTCTTATTCCTGCACGGTGTCTAGCGCGCGTTGAAGTACTTCGCCTCGGGGTGGTGGATGACGATCGCGTCGGTGGACTGCTCGGGGTGGAGCTGGAACTCCTCGGAGAGGTGGACGCCGATCCGCTCGGGTTCCAGGAGTTCGGCGATCTTCGCGCGGTCCTCCAGGTTGGGGCAGGCCCCGTAGCCGAGCGAGAAGCGGGCGCCGCGGTACTTGAGGTCGAACATGTCCTTGACGTCGGCCGGGTCCTCGCCGGCGAAGCCCAGCTCCGAGCGGACCCGGGCGTGCCAGTACTCGGCCATGGCCTCGGCCAACTGGACGGAGAGGCCGTGCAGTTCGAGGTAGTCGCGGTAGGCGTTGGCCTCGAAGAGCTTGGCGGTCTCCTCGCCGATGCGCGAGCCGACGGTGACGACCTGGAGGCCGACGACGTCGACCTCGCCGCTCTCCTCGGGGCGGAAGAAGTCCGCGAGGCACAGGCGGCGGCCGCGGCGCTGGCGGGGGAAGGAGAAGCGGGTGCGCTCGGAGCCGTCCTCGTTGAGGAGGATCAGGTCGTCGCCCTTGGAGACGCAGGGGAAGTAGCCGTAGACGACGGCGGCTTCCAGGAGGTTGTCGGTGTGCAGCTTGTCGAGCCAGCCGCGCAGGTGCGGGCGGCCCTCGGTCTCCACGAGCTCCTCGTACGTCGGGCCGCCCTTGCGGGCTTCCTTCAGGCCCCACTGGCCCTTGAAGAGGGCGCCCTCGTCGAGCCAGGAGGCGTACTCCTTGAGCGGGATGCCCTTGATGACGCGGGTGCCCCAGAAGGGCGGCTCGGGGATCTTGTTGTCGGTGGAGGTGTCGGAGCGGACGGGGCCCTCGGGCTGCTCCTCGACCTCCAGGAGGGGGGTGTCGCGCTTGGGCACGCGGCGCTGCTTGAGTTCGGGGAGCTTGGCGCCGGGGACGCCGCGCTTGACGCCGATGAGGGCGTCCATGAGGCGCAGGCCCTCGAAGGCGTCGCGGGCGTAACGGACTTCGCCCTCGTAGATCTCGTGGAGGTCCTGCTCGACGTACGCCCTGGTGAGGGCGGCGCCGCCCAGGATGACCGGGAAGTCGGCGGCCATCTTGCGCTGGTTGAGCTCCTCCAGGTTCTCCTTCATGATCACCGTGGACTTGACCAGGAGGCCGGACATGCCGATGACGTCGGCCTTGTGCTCCTCGGCGGCTTCCAGGATCGCGGAGACGGGCTGCTTGATGCCGAGGTTGACGACGTTGTAGCCGTTGTTGGAGAGGATGATGTCGACGAGGTTCTTGCCGATGTCGTGGACGTCGCCGCGGACGGTGGCCAGCACGATGGTGCCCTTGCCCTCGTCGTCGGACTTCTCCATGTGGGGCTCCAGGTAGGCGACCGCGGTCTTCATGACCTCGGCGGACTGGAGGACGAACGGCAGCTGCATCTGGCCGGAGCCGAACAGTTCGCCGACCACCTTCATGCCTTCGAGCAGGGTGTTGTTGACGATGTCCAGGGCGGGTGCGCCCTGGAGGGCCTCGTCGAGGTCGGCTTCCAGGCCGTTCTTCTCGCCGTCGATGATGCGGCGCTGGAGGCGCTCGTCGAGCGGCAGCGCCATCAGTTCCTCGGCGCGGCCGGCCTTCATCGACTTCATGTTGACGCCCTCGAAGAGCTCCATGAGCTTCTGGAGGGGGTCGTAGCCTTCGGCGCGGCGGTCGTAGACGAGGTCGAGGGCGGCCTTGACCTGCTCCTCCTCCAGCCGGGCGATCGGCAGGATCTTGGAGGCGTGCACGATCGCGGAGTCCAGGCCCGCCTTGACGCATTCGTCGAGGAAGACGGAGTTGAGGACGACGCGGGCGGCGGGGTTGAGGCCGAAGGAGATGTTGGAGAGGCCCAGCGTGGTCTGGACGTCGGGGTGGCGCTTCTTGAGTTCGCGGATGGCGCCGATGGTGGCGATGCCGTCGCCGCGGGACTCCTCCTGGCCGGTGCAGATGGTGAAGGTGAGGACGTCGATGAGGATGTCCGACTCGCGCACGCCCCAGTTGGTGGTGAGGTCGGTGATGAGGCGCTCGGCGATGGCGACCTTGTGCTCGACGGTGCGGGCCTGGCCCTCCTCGTCGATGGTGAGCGCGATCAGGGCGGCGCCGTGCTCGACGGCGAGCTCGGTGACCTTGGCGAAGCGGGACTCGGGGCCGTCGCCGTCCTCGTAGTTGACGGAGTTGATGACCGCGCGTCCGCCGAGCATCTCCAAACCGGCCTGGAGGACGGGGAGTTCGGTGGAGTCCAGGACGATGGGGAGGGTGGAGGCGGTGGCGAAGCGGCCAGCGAGTTCCTTCATGTCGGCGACGCCGTCGCGGCCCACGTAGTCGACGCAGAGGTCGAGCATGTGGGCGCCCTCGCGGATCTGGTCGCGGGCCATCTCCACGCAGTCGTCCCAGCGGGCCTCCAGCATGGCCTCGCGGAACTTCTTCGATCCGTTGGCGTTCGTACGCTCCCCGATGGCAAGGTACGAGGTGTCCTGGCGGAAGGGGATCGTCTGGTAGAGCGAGGCGGCGCCGGGCTCGGGGCGGGGGTCGCGGACGGCGGGGGTCAGGCCCTGGGCGCGCTCGACGACCTCGCGCAGGTGGGCCGGGGTCGTGCCGCAGCAGCCGCCGATGAGGGAGAGGCCGTAGTCGTTGACGAAGGCTTCCTGGGCGTCGGCCAGGCCCTCGGGGCCGAGGGGGAAGTGGGCGCCGTTCTTCGTCAGTACGGGCAGGCCGGCGTTCGGCATGCACATCAGGGGGGTGCGCGAGTGGCGGGCGAGATAGCGCAGGTGCTCGCTCATCTCGTCGGGCCCGGTGGAGCAGTTGAGGCCGATGAGGTCGATGCCGAGGGGCTCCAGGGCGGTCAGGGCCGCGCCGATCTCGGAGCCGAGCAGCATGACGCCGGTGGTCTCGAAGGCGAGCGAGCAGATCAGGGGGACCTGGAAGCCCAGGGCGTCCATGGCGCGGCGGGCGCCGACCAGGGAGGACTTGGTCTGCAGGAGGTCCTGGGTGGTTTCGACGATGAGGGCGTCGGCGCCGCCGGCGAGGAGTCCTTCGGCGTTCTGCTGGTAGCCGTCGCGCAGGATGTCGTACGTGGTGTGGCCGAGGGAGGGCAGCTTGGTGCCGGGGCCGATGGAGCCGAGGACCCAGCGCTGGCGGCCGTCCTCGGCGGTGAACTCGTCGGCGACCTCGCGGGCGATGCGGGCGCCGGACTCGGAGAGTTCGTGGATGCGGTCGGCGATCTCGTACTCGTTGGCGGCGGAGTGGTTGGCGCCGAAGGTGTTGGTCTCGACGCAGTCGACGCCGACGGCGAAGTACTCCTTGTGCACGTTGCGGACGATGTCCGGGCGCGTGAGGTTGAGGATCTCGTTGCAGCCTTCGAGGTCCTGGAAGTCCTCGAGGGTGGGGTCCTGTGCCTGGAGCATGGTGCCCATCGCTCCGTCGGCGACCACCACCCGGGTGGCGAGTGCCTCGCGGAGGGCTGCTGCGCGGGCGCGGGCGTCAAGCGTCGGGTTCGGCAACGAGGCCATGGTTGAGCTCCCAGGGTTGCGACGGCTGTCGGCTTTGCGCCTGCCCAGGCGGCGGGCGCACCGGGTCAGGGTAGCGGGGACGGTCCGGGCGATGTGCAGGTGTCCCGACCGGCGGACAGTGTGCGGGTGGAGTTCGGGTGGGGCGGGCGGGACTTCGGTCCCGGTGACAGGGGTCGGCAACGGCCGATACTGTTCGGCATTGACGAACATCGGCACGTATCGACTGTGGGACTGCCGAATCCCAGTGGAGGTGATCGGGCGATGGCTCGCAATATCCAGTCGCTGGAACGGGCGGCGGCGATGCTGCGCCTTCTGGCCGGCGGTGAGCGGCGGCTGGGTCTGACGGAGGTGGCGGCGGCTCTGGGGCTCGCCAAGGGCACCGCGCACGGCATTCTGCGCACGCTCCAGCACGAGGGCTTCGTGGAGCAGGACCCGGCGTCGGGCCGCTACCAGCTGGGGGCGGAGCTGCTGCGCCTGGGCAACAGCTATCTGGACGTGCACGAGCTGCGGGCGCGCGCCCTGGTGTGGACGGACGATCTGGCGCGCTCCAGCGGGGAGAGCGTCTATCTGGGGGTGCTGCACCAGCAGGGTGTGCTGATCGTGCACCACGTCTTCCGCCCCGACGACAGCCGTCAGGTGCTGGAGGTGGGGGCGATGCAGCCGCTGCACAGCACGGCGCTGGGCAAGGTGCTGTCCGCGTACGACCCGGTGGCGCACACCGAGGCCGCGGACCACGAGCGTGAGGCGTTCACCTCGCACACCCTGACCTCGGCACAGGACTTCGAGGCGGTGCTGGATCTCACGCGGGCGCGCGGCTGGGCCGGTGACGTGGAGGAGACCTGGGAGGGCGTGGCGTCGATCGCGGCCCCCATCCACGACCGGCGGCGGATGCCGGTGGGTGCGGTGGGCATCACCGGTGCGGTCGAACGGGTCTGCCCCGGGGGCGAGTTGAAGCCGGAGCTGGTGGCGGCGGTGCGGGACTGCGCGCGTGCGGTGTCGCGGGACCTGGGCGCCGGGCGCTTCTGAGCCCGGGGTGTACGGGGCCGCCCCGGCCCCGTACCGCCGCGGGGGCCTGAGCCGTACCCGTGTGGGACGGACCTCACAGAACCCTTGACTGGCCGGTAACAGAGGTGAAAACTGCCGTTCATCGGTCGGCATTGTCGAACACCTAACGGCATACGAGTTAGGGTGGGGGCAAGCCAGGCACCGACTGGGTCCTCAACGAGGGCCTGAACCTGGACGAAGGACAAAGGAGTCGCGGGTGTCCAGCCTCGACATCTTCACCGGCGAGACCATCGGTACCGCCGTGCTCATCCTGCTGGGCGGCGGCGTCTGCGCGGCCGTCACGCTCAAGCGCTCGAAGGCGTTCAACGCCGGCTGGGTCGCCATCACCTTCGGGTGGGGCTTCGCGGTGCTGACCGGCGCGTACATCTCCGCCGGTCTCTCCGGAGCACACCTGAACCCGGCCGTCACGGTCGGCCTCGCCATCAAGGGCGCGACCCCCTGGGGCGACCTGCCGGTCTACTTCGCCGGTCAGCTGCTCGGCGCGATGATCGGCGCGCTGCTGGTCTGGGCGACGTACGCGGGACAGTTCCGCGACCACCTCACCTCCGCGGAAGCGGTCGAACTGAAGAGCGCGAACCCGGGCCAGGTGCACGGCGTGTTCTTCACCTCCCCCGAGATCCGCAACAGCGTGCAGAACCTGGCGACCGAGGTCATCGCGACCGTCGTGCTGGTGCTCGCGATCCTCACCCAGTCGACGATCCCGGGCGTGTCCCCCGACAGCCCCAAGGGTCCGGGCGTGCTGGGCGCGATGATCACCGCGTTCGTGGTCGTCGGCATCGGCCTCTCGCTGGGCGGTCCCACCGGGTACGCCATCAACCCGGTCCGCGACCTGGGTCCGCGCATCGTGCACGCGCTGCTCCCGCTGCCGAACAAGGGCGGCTCCGACTGGGGCTACGCATGGATTCCGGTGGTCGGCCCGCTGCTCGGCGGCGCGATCGCGGGCGGCATCTACCAGCTCGCCTTCGCCTGATCCCGCGAGCGACCCGCCAAGCTGCGAACCGTACGACACAAGACTTCGAGGAGCACACCGTGACCGACGCACACACCGCAGGCCCCTTCATCGCCGCGATCGACCAGGGCACCACGTCCAGCCGCTGCATCGTCTTCGACAAGGACGGCCGCATCGTCGCGGTCGACCAGAAGGAGCACGAGCAGATCTTCCCCAAGCCGGGCTGGGTGGAGCACGACGCGAGCGAGATCTGGGAGAACGTCCAGGAGGTCGTCGCCGGGGCGATCGTGAAGGCCGGCGTGTCCGCGGCCGACGTCAAGGCGATCGGCATCACCAACCAGCGCGAGACCACCCTGCTGTGGGACAAGAACACCGGTGAGCCGGTCCACAACGCCATCGTCTGGCAGGACACCCGCACCGACGCCCTCTGCAAGGAGCTCGGCCGCAACGTCGGCCAGGACCGCTTCCGCCGCGAGACCGGCCTGCCGCTGGCCTCCTACTTCGCAGGCCCCAAGATCCGCTGGCTGCTCGACAACGTCGAGGGCCTGCGCGAGAAGGCCGAGGCCGGGGACATCCTCTTCGGCACCATGGACTCCTGGGTCATCTGGAACCTCACCGGCGGCGTCAACGGCGGTGTGCACGTCACCGACGTCACCAACGCCTCGCGCACCCTCCTGATGAACCTGCACAAGATGGCGTGGGACGAGAAGATCCTGCACTCCATGGACATCCCGGCCGCCGTCCTCCCGGAGATCCGTTCCTCCGCCGAGGTGTACGGCGAGGCCGCGTCCGGTGTCCTCGCGGGTGTGCCGGTGGCCTCGGCGCTGGGCGACCAGCAGGCGGCCCTGTTCGGCCAGACCTGCTTCTCCGAGGGCGAGGCCAAGTCCACGTACGGCACGGGCACGTTCATGCTGATGAACACCGGCGAGGAGCCCGTCAACTCGTACAACGGACTGCTCACCACCGTCGGGTACCAGATCGGCGACCAGAAGCCGGTCTACGCGCTGGAAGGTTCCATCGCCGTCACCGGTTCGCTGGTGCAGTGGATGCGCGACCAGATGGGCATGATCAAGACCGCTGCGGAGATCGAGACGCTGGCCTCCAGCGTCGACGACAACGGCGGCGCGTACTTCGTGCCCGCGTTCTCCGGTCTGTTCGCCCCGTACTGGCGCTCCGACGCCCGCGGTGTGATCGCCGGTCTGACCCGGTACGTCACCAAGGCGCACATCGCGCGCGCCGTCCTTGAGGCGACCGCGTGGCAGACCCGTGAGATCACCGACGCCATGACCAAGGACTCGGGCGTCGAGCTGACCGCGCTGAAGGTCGACGGCGGCATGACCTCCAACAACCTGCTGATGCAGACCCTGTCGGACTTCCTGGACGCGCCCGTCGTCCGTCCGATGGTCGCCGAGACGACGTGTCTGGGCGCGGCTTACGCGGCCGGTCTCGCGGTCGGCTTCTGGTCCTCCACCGACGAGCTGCGCGCCAATTGGCGCCGGGCCGCCGAGTGGACGCCGCGGATGGACGCGGCCACCCGGGACCGCGAGTACAAGAACTGGCTCAAGGCCGTCGAGCGGACCATGGGCTGGCTCGAAGAAGACGAGAACTGACTCATCGGCGCAGGTCGGGCGTGAGCGCGGCGGATCGACAGGGATCCGCCGCGGTCCGCGGAACAAGATCTGAAGCTGAGTTTTCGAAGAGGAGCTAAGTGACATGACCACCCTGCACAGCGGCCCGACCCACGGGGCGCGACCGGACGACGGTTCCACCGCGAGCCGTGCCGAGACCCGGGAGCGGCTTTCCAAGGCGACGTACGACCTCCTGGTGATCGGCGGCGGCATCCTGGGCATCTCCACCGCCTGGCACGCCGCGCAGTCCGGGCTGCGGGTGGCGCTGGTGGACGCCGGTGACTTCGCCGGCGCCACCTCCTCGGCCTCCTCCAAGCTGCTGCACGGCGGTCTGCGCTACCTCCAGACCGGTGCGGTGAAGCTGGTCGCGGAGAACCACTTCGAGCGGCGTGCGGTCTCGCGCGACGTGGCCCCGCACCTGTCGAACCCGCTGACCTTCTACCTCCCCGTCTACAAGGGCGGCCCGCACGGTGCGGCCAAGCTGGGCGCGGGCGTCTTCGCCTACTCGGCGCTGTCCGCGTTCGGCGACGGCGTCGGCCATGTGATCTCGCCGTCGCGTGCGGCCAAGGACGTGCCGGAGCTGCGCACGGACAACCTGAAGGCCGTCGCGGTCTACGGCGACGACCAGATGAACGACTCCCGGATGGCGCTCATGACGGTGCGCGCCGCCGTCGAGTCGGGGGCGACCGTCCTCAACCACGCCGAGGTCACGGGGCTGCGCTTCACGCACGGCCGGGTGACGGGTGCGGAGCTGAAGGACCGCATGGACGGCACCGAGTTCGGTGTCGACGCACGCCTGGTGCTGAACGCGACCGGCCCGTGGGTGGACCACCTGCGCAAGCTGGAGGACCCCAACGCGGCCCCCTCCATTCGCCTTTCGAAGGGTGCGCACCTGGTGCTCAAGCGCACCTCGCCGTGGAACGCGGCCCTCGCCACCCCGATCGACAAGTACCGGATCACCTTCGCGCTGCCGTGGGAGGACCAGCTCCTGCTGGGCACCACCGACGAGGAGTACGAGGGCGACCCGGCGGACGTGGCGGTCAACGACAAGGACGTCACGCAGATCCTCGACGAGGCCGCGTTCTCCATCCGCGACCAGCAGCTGTCGCGGGACCTGATCACGTACTCCTTCGCGGGCCTGCGGGTGCTGCCCGGTGGCCCCGGCGACACCTCGAAGGCCAAGCGCGAGACGGTCGTCACCGAGGGCCGCGGCGGCATGCTGTCGGTGGCCGGCGGCAAGTGGACCACCTTCCGCCACATCGGCCGTACGGTGATGAACAAGCTGGCGGCGCTGCCCGGCCACCCGCTGGGCGAGGACATGGAACCGATCTCGGAGCTGCCGAAGAAGCTGCCACTGCCGGGCATCTCGAACCCGAACGCGGTCGCGCACCGGCTGCTGGTGGACGGCGGGACGCCCGGTCCGCGGATGTCGCCGGAGACGGCCCGGCACCTGGCCACGCACTACGGGTCGCTGTCCTTCGACATCGCGCGCCTGGCCGCCGACGACCCGGCGCTGGCCGAGCGGATCCACCCGGACGCCCCGGAGATCTGGGCGCAGGTCGTGTACGCGCGCGACCACGAGTGGGCGGAGACGGCCGACGACGTGCTGCGCCGCCGTACGACGCTGACGATCCGGGGTCTGGCGACGGACGACGTACGGGAGAAGGTCGAGCGGGTGCTGCGCCGGGAGGCGTAGGCGCTGCGGGGCTCCCGGCGGGGGCCCGGCGGTAGCGGGCGGGCTCCTTCGGGGGTCCGCCCGCCGTCGTGTTTCCGGGTCCGGGGATCCCGGTTTCCGGGTCCGGGGATACCGGCTCCGAGGCCCCGTCCGGCATGCGAACATAGGTCGGATGTCTGGCAGTGGGCCGGGCGGGAGCAGGAGGTCGGGCCATGGCCGTCACCGACGAGGCCATCGAACGCATCAAGGCCATGATCGTCTCGGGTGCGCTGCGCCCCGGCGACCGGCTGCCCAAGGAGAGCGAGCTGGCGGCGGAGCTCGGCCTGTCCCGCAACTCCCTGCGGGAGGCGGTGCGGGCGCTGTCCCTGATCCGCATCCTGGACGTCCGGCAGGGCGACGGCACGTACGTGACGAGTCTCGATCCGCAGCTCCTGCTGGAGGCGGTGAGCTTCGTCGTGGACTTCCACCGCGACGACACGGTGCTGGAGTTCCTGGCCGTACGGAGAATCCTGGAGCCGGCCGCGACCGCGCTGGCGTGCGGGCTGCTCGGCGACGCGGAACTGGACGCCCTGGAGGAGCAGCTGACCGCGCTCGGCGAGGCGCCGTCGGTGGAGGAACTGGTCGCCGCCGACCTGGAGTTCCACCGCTCGATCGTGCGCGGCTCGGGGAACTCGGTGCTGTGCTCGCTGCTGGACGGGCTTTCGGGGCCGACCACCCGGGCCCGGATCTGGCGGGGGCTGACGCAGGAGGACGCGATCAGCCGCACCCTGCACGAGCACCGGGCGATCCTTGCGGCGCTGCGGGCCAGGGACGCGGAGGCGGCGCGGTCGTGGGCGACGGTGCACATCGCGAGCGTGGAGCAGTGGCTGCGGTCGACGCTGTAGCGCTCCCCGGGACGCTGTAGGGCTCCCCGGCCGACCCGAGCGGAGCGAATCGTTCCGGCGGGGAAGATCGGACGTCTCCAATCTGGCCGATTTCGATTGATTCGGTGCCCGGAGGGCACTCTTCCCGCATGCGTAAGGTGGGGGGATTCGGACGGGGGAAACGCCGTATGAAGCGTAGGAAGTCGGATGAAGGAGGCGCTGGGTGATCGAGCTCGACGGAGTTCCCGAGCTGGTCGACCCGGTCATGGTGGCCGCGTTCGAAGGCTGGAACGACGCAGGTGACGCCGCCTCGGCAGCGGTCGCCCATCTCGACCGGGAGTGGAAGGGCGAGGTGTTCGCGGCGCTCGACGCCGAGGACTACTACGACTTCCAGGTCAATCGGCCGACCGTCTTTCTGGAGAACGGCGTACGGAAGATCACCTGGCCGACGACCCGGCTCTCCGTGGTGCGCACCGGTGGCGACAAGCCGCGCGACCTGGTGCTGGTGCGGGGCATCGAGCCGTCCATGCGGTGGCGCTCGTTCTGCAACGAGATCCTGGGCTTCGCGCACGAACTGGGTGTGGAGATGGTGGTGATCCTGGGTGCACTGCTCGGTGACACCCCGCACACCCGTCCGGTTCCGGTCAGCGGAGTGACCTCCGACCCGGACCTGGCGCGGACCATGGATCTGGAGGAGACCCGGTACGAGGGCCCCACGGGCATCGTCGGCATCCTCCAGGAGGCCTGCACGCACGCCGGGGTTCCGGCGGTGAGCCTGTGGGCGGCGGTGCCGCACTACGTCTCGCAGCCGCCGAACCCGAAGGCGACGCTGGCGCTGCTGAACCGGCTGGAGGACCTCCTCGGGCTGCGCATCCCGCTCGGCGAGCTGGCCGAGGACTCGCGGGCCTGGCAGCTGGGTGTGGACCAGTTGGCGGCCGAGGACAGCGAGGTCGCGGAGTATGTGCAGTCGCTGGAGGAGGCGCGGGACACCGCGGACCTCCCGGAGGCCTCCGGGGAGGCCATCGCCCGGGAGTTCGAGCGGTATCTGCGCAGGCGCGACCCGGGCGCGGGGCCCGGACCGTCCCATGCGACGGAGGGCGGCGACGCGGCGGGCGGCGGCAGCGGGGCGGCGTACCTCCGCGACGCCTCCAGCGGCCGCACCAGGCCGCCGAAGAAGCCCCGTACGGGCACGGACGAGGGCGGTCCGGACGGCGGCGGGGAGGACGGCGGCGAGGGCTCTTCCGCGGGATCCGGGTCGGGGGACTCCGGGGGCGGCGGGGAGTAGCACAGCAGGACGTGTAAGGGGCGGCATCCTGGATGCCGCCCCTTACCTGTTCCTCCTGCGTGCGCCTACTGCCTGCGGCCTGTGTTCACCCCCGCGCGATCAGACCGTGCGCACCGACACCACGTCGTACTCCGTGTCCGGCTTCGGCTCCACGTCGAAGCGGGCGTTGGGCAGGTAGAGCCGGTTGCCCCAGGCCGCCACCGTCGTCGGGATGCGGAAGCGCGGGTCGGTGATGCGGGTGACGGCCGCGCCCCTGGTGCCTGCCGGGTTCAGCCGGATCACGTCGATCGCGTTCTGCATCTGCTGGACGACGTACAGCAGGTTGCCGAGGAGCAGCAGGCCGTCCGCGTCGGGGAGCTTCAGCGCGCCCAGGTCGACCTTGCGGGCCTCGCCGGTGCGCGGGTCGACCCGCATCAGGGAGCCCCCGTCGGCGGGGATGTCGCTGACCAGGAGGGCCCGGCCGTCGGGGGTGTGCGAGAGCCCGTTGGCGGCGAAGTCGACCCCCTGGTTCCAGTCCCCGGTGAGCTTGCGGGTGATCAGGTCGCGGGCGGCGGGCAGTTCGCCGTGCCGGCCGAGCGGGACGCCGTACACCTGCGCACGGTAGGAGTCGGTAAACCAGGCGATGCCGGGGCGCAGCACCACGTCGTTGACCATCTCGGCCTGCGGGAGGTCGTACACGGCGAGGTGCTTGCCGGTACGGGAGTCGGCGATCCGGATCTGCTTGCTGAGCCCGCCCGCGAGGAACAGCCGCCCGCCTGTGTCGATCTTGAGGCCGACGGTGGGGTTGCCGAGCCCCTTGACGGCGGTGGAGCCCTTGCCGGTGGCGAGTTCGACCCGGCGGACCGAGCCGTCGACGAGGGAGCCGAAGTAGGCGTACGGGCGGTGGCCGATCGCGATGCCCTCCGGCTGGAAGCCGTTGGGCAGCGGGAAGCGGGTGGGCCAGGACCCCGGTCCGGCCGCCGCGTGGGCAGTACCGGCGAGCGGGGACATCAGGGCCGCGCCACCGAGGGCGGCGCCCGCGGTGAGGAGTCTGCGTCGTGTCAAGGAGTCGCTCATGGAACATCCTTCCGGCGAGTACGGCGTCGAGTCATTCGAACCGTTCGAATCAAACGAACGCGGACACCCCATCACATGTCCGCCGCCTCCGCAGGCTCTGGCCGGAATGAGGCGTGACATCGCTTTCAGGACCGATGACCCGAATTCGCCGGGGTGCCCCGTTCCCCTTTTGTTCAAACACAGTTGGCGCGATTCAGGTGGACGGATCGGCGTCGCGGTAGCAGGGTGGGCCACCTGAACGTGGCACGCAGCGCACGGCACCCGAGGGGAGCGGTGGAAGCGATGACCGATCAGGCACACCCGGGCGACGGGCCCGGCACCACGGGGCCGGGCCCCGGCGGAGCGGGATTCACCTATCAGGACGCCGAACCGGAGCTGATCGTCGTCGCCCGCGGCGAGGCCCGGCTGCGTGCGCAGTCCGAGGGCGTCGGCTCGGCGGCGGGCTCCGACGTGTCGGCCCTGAACATGTTCCTCAGCGACGAACAGCTCACCCTGGAGCCCCTGTTCGGACACGAGGAGCGGTACGAGGGCGCGGCGACCGCCGAGGAGCGGGAGCTGTCGCTGTACTACCGCGTGCGGGGCGGCGAGGACCGGGCCCGCGAGCTGACGGCCCGGCTGGCGGCGCTGCCGGGCGTGGAGACGGCGTACGTGAAGCCGGGGGCGGTCCCGGCGTCGTACCCCCAGCAGCAGGGCGGCGAGGAGGCCAAGCGCCTCAAGGAGGGCACCCCCGCGACCCCCGACTTCACCGGACGCCAGGGCTACTTGCGGCCCGCGCCCGAGGGCGTCGACGCGCCGTGGGCGTGGGCGCGCCCCGGCGGGTCCGGCGAGGGCGTCACCGTCATCGACGTCGAGGGCGCCTGGCAGTTGGGCCACGAGGACCTGGCGGACAAGCTGTCCGGCGTGGTGGTCGGCACCCCCGTGCAGGACCTGGCCTGGCGCAACCACGGCACCGCCGTGCTCGGTGTCATCGGCGGCGACCTGGGCGAGCGCGGCATCACCGGCATCGTCCCGCAGGCGGTCACGGCGGCGGCGTCCTTCCGCCCGCTGGGCACGGCGGCCACCATCCAGGCGGCGGCCGCCCGTCTGTCCCCCGGTGACATCGTGCTGGTGGAACTGCACCGGCCGGGGCCCCGGTTCGACTTCTCCGAGCGCGCGGACCAGCGCGGGTACATCGCGCTGGAGTGGTGGCCGGACGACCTGGCGGCGATCCGCTGGGCGACCTCGCGCGGGGTGCTCGTGGTGGAGCCCGCGGGCAACGGCGCGGAGAGCCTGGACGACGCCCTGTACGAGCGCAGGCCGGACGAGTTCCCGGAGCGGTGGCGCAACCCCTTCAACCCGTCGCACGGGTCCTCGGGCGCCGTTCTGGTGGGTGCGGGCGCTCCCCCGCCCGGGACGCACGGCCGCGACCACGGTCCGGACCGCTCGCGGCTCGCGTTCTCCAACTACGGCGCCCGTGTGGACGCCCAGGGCTGGGGCCGGGAGACCACCACCACCGGTGGCTCCTGGGACCGCCCCGGCGACCTCCAGGGCGGTGCGGAGGAGATCGCCTGGTACACCGACACCTTCGCCGGTACGTCGTCGGCGTCGCCGGTGGTGGTGGGCGCGCTCGCCGCGCTCCAGGGCATCCTGAAGGCGTCGAACCTGCCGCCCATGGAGCCCGGACGGGCCCGTGAGGTGCTGCGCGCCTCGGGCTCCCCGCAGCAGGACGCGCCGGGCAGGCCGGCCTCGCAGCGGATCGGCAGCCGGCCCGACATCAGGGCGGCCGCGATGCGGCTGCTGCCGTCCTCGGTGGGCACCGGGCAGGCCGAGCGGTACTGGGACGAGCTGATCCCGTACCCCAGGGAACTCCCGCCGCGGCTGCGGCTGTTCGTGGCGGGTGCGTGGCGCAACCTGAACGATCCGGACCCCGAGATCCGCCGGGCGGTGCACGCCGCCTTCGCCGGGGGCCGGCCGGACGTACGCGTGTGGTTCTCGGACGAGGAGATCGTCGGTCTCGTCGTCACCGGTTGACCGTGTGAGAAGACGTCGTACCGAACGGAAGGTGGCACGGCATGAGCACCACCCCGCAGATGCAGGGCCAGATGTACGGACAGCAGCAGTACGGCCAGAGCCAGCAGGGGCAGCAAGGCCAGCAGGGTTCGGACAGCACCGCCCCGCCGCCGCCCCAGCAGGGGCAGCAGCAGTACGGGCCCGGCAGCGGCCTCGGCCAGCAGCTCCAGCAGCTCGGTCAGCAGCAGCCGTACCAACAACTGCTCCAGCAGCTCGGCCAGGGCCAGCAGAGCCAGCAGCAGGGCCAGCAGGGCTACGGCCAGCAGGGCTACGGGCAACAGGCACAGGGTCTGGAGTCGCAGGCCATCAAGAGCAACACCGCCACGTCGTACTGGGACGTCGTGCAGCCCCTGCCGGGCCAACCGCCGATCCTGTACCTGCTGGTGGACGGGGCCTGGCGGCAGCTCGTCAACCCCAGCCAGATCGTGCACGACGCGGTGCAGCGGGCGTTCGCGTTCGGGCACCGGGTGATCGGCTTCTACGACGACCAGAGCCCGACGCTGATCAAGGCGATCGTCGTCACCAAGTGACCGGCTAGCAGTCCCGGTCCGGCAGACCGGCGGCGCCGGGCGGTGGACACTCCCCCGCCCGGCGCCGCCCCCATGGGCGGGTGCGGCTCAGGCGCAGGTGAAGCGGGCGGCGGCCCAGTCGCCGTGGTCGCCCGTCTTGGAGCCGTTGGTGTCGGTGACCTTCAGGCGCACGTGCTTCGCGCCGTCCAGCTTCACGTCGACCGGGACGGTGGCGGAGGCCCCCGTCACCTTGGGCGAGGTCCACAGCACCTTGCCGTCGGCCTCCACGGAGAAGGCGACCTCTCCGTAGCCGTTGATCTCGTCGTCGATGCCGACGTCGGCGGTGAACGCGGTGCAGCGGCCGCCGGTGTAGACCTCGATGTCGGAGTCGGCGTGGGTGCCGATGCCCTTGTCGTACGTCTTTCCGGCGAGGGTGAGCTTCTTGCCGTCCGTGGCGCCGGACTCGCCGTTGCTGCGGTCGCGTTCGGCGGGCCCGTACCCGTTGGAGGACTTGAGCCAGACCAGGTCGCTCGCCCAGGTGTCGGCGGTGGGTGGCGGGGGCATCACGGACACCCCGAAACGCTGCACTGCGGTGCGCTGTTCGCGGGCCACTGTGTACTGCGCGGTCGCGGTGAGCGTGGTGTCACCGGCCTTGGTGCTCGCGGCAGGGGTGACGGAAACCTGCACCCTCTGTGTGGTGCCCGCGGGAATCCGGGCCACTGTCGCGGCGGGCGTCACCTGCCATCCGGCGGGGGCGTTCAGTCCGACGGTGACGGCGGTGGCGTCCCGCTTGCCCGCGGTGACGTCGACGGCGACCGTGCCGGTGACGCCCGCGCCCAGCTCCTGCCCCGGTGCCACCGCCACGGTGGCTGTCGCTGCGGCGTCCTTGCCGCCCACCGCGCTGGTGTCCTCCAGCTCCAGGGTGAAGGCGCGGTCGGTGCGCAGGGGTGCGGTCTTCACCTTGACGACACCGCCGCGGTCGTCCTTGTCGTACCACCAGCCCTGGTGCGCCTTTTCGTACGCCTGCTTGGTGTTCAGGCGCGGGAGTTCACGCCCGGAGAGTTCGACCTCGTCGGGGGCGGAGTTGGTGTGCACGGTGAAGGCGTAGGGGCGCGTGGTCTGCTTGCCCTGGAAGTCGCCCTTGCTCGCGCCGATACGGATGCTCACGTCGCCGGCACCCTTGCGCGGGGCGTCGACGTCGGCCTGCTGGGTGGCGTACTTGCCGGTGCGGTGCTGGCGGGTGACGCCGTCGTCCTCGTACAGGGTGAAGGAGGACTTCCCCTGCGGGTAGACGTCCCAGGCGAGCGGGGAGCCGGCGGTGCGGTCGGCGTAGGAGCGGATGCCCGGCCACATCGGCACGGTGGCGCCCGCCTTCACGAACAGCGGGAGGGTGTCCAGGGGGGCGCTGTAGTTGTCGACGGTGGTGGGGCCCTCGTAGGTGCGGCCGCTCCAGTAGTCGACCCAGGTGCCCTTGGGGAGGTAGATCCCGTCGCGCTCGCTGCTGTCCTGGTAGACGGGTGCGACGAGGAAGTCCTCTCCGGAGAGGAACTCGTACTTCGCCGCGTCCGTGCCCGCCTTCGGGTCGTCCGGGTATTCGAGGGCCAGCGGGCGCACCATGCCGACACCGGTCTTGGTGGCCTCGTGGGCGTACGAGTACTGGTACGGCAGCAGCGACTCCTTCAGCTTGAGGTAGTCGCGGTTGATCGAGGTGTACGGCTCCCCGTACCGGAAGGGCTGCTTGTCGTTGGCGGCCCAGCCGTCCATCGTCATCGTCGTGCCGAGGAACATCTTCCACTGGAGGTCACGGGTGTACGTTTTCGCGCTGCCGCCGAAGATGCCGTCGACGTCGCCCGTGGTGTAGGCGAGGCCGGACATGGTGGAGCCCGCGTAGGTGGGGATCTGCCAGCGGATGTACTCCCAGGTGCCCGACTGGTCGCCGGACCACTGCACGCCGCAGCGCTGGGCGCCCGCCCAGCTCTCGGGGGCCCAGGTGAAGCCGCGGGCGTCGCTGTTGGCCTCGATGCCCTTGTACGCGTCCTTGCAGCCGTCCAGGGCGAACTTGTAGCCCTCCCCGACCCAGGCCACGTCCAGCTTGGCGACGCGCTGGCCGGCCTTCACCTGGTCGGCGAGCTTGTCGATGCCGTCCTCGGTCCACAGGCCGAGCTGCATCTTGCGGTCCTGGAGGCCCTTGGCGGTCTCGGCGAGGTCCTCGTAGCCGCAGCCGTAGCCGTCGTTGACGAGCATCCAGCCGCCTGGCATGTCGTTGGCGACGTATCCGTCGGCGACCTTGAGGGAGTCCAGGGTGCGGCGCTCGCCCCGGTTGGCGTTGTGGAGGTAGCAGTCGGCGTCGCCGATCTCCATGCCGTAGATCGGCGGGAGGAAGGGCTTGCCGGTCAGCTTCGTGTACTGGCCGATGACGTCCTTCGCGGAGTCCTTGCCGTCGCCCGCGAAGTAGTACGCGTCGAAACGGCTCTCCTTGGCGGAGGTGGTGACGGCGGGCTGCTTGTCGGCGAAGTCGTAGGTGTTGGGGGCGTAGGTGTTGCGGTAGACGCCGTAGCCGGCCGTGGAGAGGTAGAAGGGCACCGAGTTGGGGTGGCCGCCGTCGTTCCAGTTGTAGTCGACGCCCACCTCGACGGTCTTGCCGCGGTGCGAGGTGTTGCCGCGGCCGTTCTGCATGCCCGCGCCGTAGAACTGCTCGTCCGAGGTGGGGGCGAGGGTCTGGGTGGTGGTGTCCTTGTTCCAGCTGATGCCCTTGGCCTCGGACCAGAGCAGGGTGCCGTCGGCGCGGTGCAGGGCGAAGCGCAGTGGCTTCTTGTAGGCGCGCAGGGTGAGCTTGTCGGTGCTCAGCTCGTAGCGGTCGCCCTTGTCGCGCCAGCGGGTCTTCGGGGGCTTGTTCTGCTGGGGCAGGACGATGTCCTTGCCCGTGGGGTCGGTGAACTTTCCGTCGGGGGCGAGTTCGATGCGGAAGGTCTCGTCGGAGACGAAGGTGACGCGGGCCTCGGAGGGGCCCGCGTGGAGGTTGTACGAGGCGGGGGTCGCGGTGCCCGGTTCGAGGCCGGTGAGGTCGCCGACGGTGGTGGTGGGGTCGGCGGGCGGGGGGTCTGCCTGGGCGGCGCCCGGCCCGGCGAGGCCGACCGTCAGGCCCAGCAGGGCCGTAACGGCCGCTGCTCTGAGGCGGGTTGAGGATCTCATTCCGCGTGTGTAACGGGTGAGGGGGTGGCATGCCCATGGACTTGCGCACCCGGCACGTGGACTTCCCGACGGGCTCGGGCTTCCGGTTTCCCCCGCCCTCGAAAAGTGCGGGCCGCGCCCCCGAAGAGGCTCGGCCCGCACTCGTAACACTCGGCGCAAGCGCTACAGGGCCACGCCCAGCAGCGCGTCCACCGCACGCGAGACGACGCCCGGAGCGCCCTCCTCGGTGCCTCCGGAGGCGGTCTGGAGCTCCGCCCAGCGGTCCACCGCAGCCAGCGCCGCAGGGGCGTCCAGGTCGTTCGCCAGGGCCTCCCGCATCGCCTCCACGAGGGCGTCCGCCGACGGGCCGTCGGGGCGCGAGACCGCCGCGCGCCAGCGGCCCAGGCGGGCCACCGCGTCGGCGAGGACCTGGTCGGTCCACTCCCAGTCGGAGCGGTAGTGGTGGGAGAGCAGGGCCAGGCGGATGGCGGCCGGGTCGACGCCGTCGCGGCGCAGTGCCGAGACGAAGACCAGGTTGCCGCGCGACTTGGACATCTTCTCGCCGTCCAGGCCGACCATGCCCGCGTGGACGTACGCCTTGGCGAAGGGGTGCTCGCCGGTCAGCGCCTGGGCGTGGGAGGCGCCCATCTCGTGGTGCGGGAAGGCGAGGTCCGAGCCGCCGCCCTGCACGTCGAAGCCCATGCCCAGGTGCTCCAGGGCGATGGCCACGCACTCGATGTGCCAGCCGGGACGGCCCCGGCCCAGCGAGGCCCCGTCCCAGCTGGGCTCGCCCTCGCGGGCGGCCATCCACAGCATCGGGTCCAGGGGGTTCTTCTTGCCGGGACGCTCCGGGTCGCCGCCGCGTTCGGCGGAGAGCAGGCGCATGGCCTCGGCGTCGAGGCCCGAGACCTCGCCGAAGTGCGGGTCGGCGGCGACGGAGAAGTAGATGTCGCCTTCGAGTTCGTAGGCGGCTCCGGCGTCGCGGAGACGCTCGACGAGCGGGACGATGCCCGGGATCGCCTCGACCGCACCCACGTACTGCTGCGGCGGCAGCATCCGCAGGGCGGTCATGTCCTCACGGAAGAGGGCGGTCTCGCGCTCGGCGAGACCGGTCCAGTCGAGGCCGTCGCGGATCGCGCGCTCCAGGAGCGGGTCGTCGACGTCCGTCACGTTCTGGACGTAGTGGACCTGCCTCTTGGTGTCGAGCCACACGCGCTGCACGAGGTCGAACGCGTTGTAGGTCGCCGCGTGCCCCATGTGGGTCGCGTCGTACGGCGTGATGCCGCACACGTAGATACGGGCGACGGGACCGGGGTCGAGGCTGATCAACCCGTTGGTCGCGGTGTCGTGGATCTGGAGGTCGCGGCCCTTGCCGGGCAGGGCGGGGACCTCAGAAGCGGGCCAGGCATGCATGCCACGAGCGTAACCGGACGCATGTTCCGGTTACGAACCGGACCGGGATCTTGACCGATTACGCCGTCTTGCACCGACAAGCGCCCGTGGGGCAGGCGCTCACACCGGCGGCCACGGGATCGCGGGCCACTGGCCGCTCGGGGACGGGTGCACACCGGACGCCAGCAGGGAAGCGACCCGTTCCCGCAGGGCGGCCAGCTCCGCCGCCGTGATCAGTTCGGCCAGTCGGGTGACGAGCGGGGTGCCGTCGGCGAGACCGGCGGACAGGCCCTCCAGCACCTCGACGGCCTCCGCCGTCAGGGGCTCGCCCGCCCAGCCCCACAGGAGGGTGCGCAGCTTGTCCTCGGTGTGGAAGGAGACGCCGTGGTCGATGCCGTAGAGGCGGCCGTCGCCGGCGGGCAGCAGGTGGCCGCCCTTGCGGTCGCCGTTGTTGATGACCGCGTCCAGGACGGCCAGGCGGCGCAGGCGGTCGTCGTCGGCGTGGACGAGGAGGGCGGTGCGGCCCTCGGCGACCTCGGCGAGGACCACCGGTTTCCAGCCGTCGGCCGGTTCCTCCTCCTCGACGAGGGCCAGCAGGGCGCTGCCGGCTTCCGCGTCGCCGTCGATCCACAGCTGGCACATGCCTTCGCCGTACGGTCCGTCGCGCAGGACGGTCGGCGGGATCAGGCCCCACCCCGTCGCCTCGGAGATCTCGTACGAGGCGACCTCGCGGCGGGCCAGGTTGCCGTCGGGGAAGTCCCACAGGGGCTGCTCGCCCGCGACGGGCTTGTAGACGCAGGTGGCGCTCTCGCCCTCGTAGGAGATCTCGCAGTACAGGACCGCGTTGGAGGCCTCGCGGACCTGGCCGACGACCTTGAGGTCGCCCTTGGCGAGGAGGGTCGCAGGGTCCGTCACAGGCCCCGCCGGTATCCGTTCTGGCGCGGGCATACGTGTCCCTCCGGGTCGAGCGGCAGGCTGCACAGCGGGCACGGCGGGCGGCCCGCGTTGACGACGTCCAGGGCGCGCTTGGCGAAGGCGCGGGCCTGGGCGCCGCTGAGGCGCACCCGCAGCATGGGCGGCCCGTTCTCCTCGTCCTGGAGCATGCGCTCCTCGGCCTCGGCGAGGTCCTCGTCGGTGTCGACGTCCAGCTCGACCAGGGCCTGCGCCTCGACGATCATGCGCTGGTCGTCGCTGTCCCAGGCGAGCGCCATGGTGCCGACCCGGAACTCCTCCTCGACGGGGGCGTCCAGGGGGGCGGTGTCGTGCACGTCGGCGGGGGCGACCGCCGGGACCGGGGCGTTGCCGCCGGTGCGGCGCACGACCTCGTCCAGGAGCTCGTCGATGCGCTCGGCCAACGCCTCGACCTGGGTCTTCTCCAGGGAGACGCTGGTGACGCGACCGGCCGCCGAGGCCTGGAGGAAGAAGGTACGGCGGCCAGGCAGCCCGACCGTACCGGCCACGAAACGCTCCGGCGGGTCGTAGAGGAACACCTGACGGGACACGTCCTGATCTCCATCGGTTCGAGGGGCTGGGGATGTTCAGCGGCGTAAACGGTCGGCACACAGGGGTGGCGCAGAGGGTTTACGGCGCGACCACCCTACTGTGCGCGGAGATCACGGTGCTCCCGCTCCGCCCCCGACGGCTGCGTCGCCGCCGGTGCCGGTGCTCGCGTCGTCCGGTGCCGGTGCGAGGCCGGAGAGGTCTCCGGTGTCCCCCAGGCGTACGACGAAGGGGCGCAGCCTCGTGTAGCGGATCACCGTCAGGGAACACGGATCGACGTGAATGCGCTGGAAGAGGTCGAGATGCATGCCGAGCGCGTCCGCGACGAGGGACTTGATGATGTCGCCGTGGGAGCACATCACGTACAGGGCGTCGGGGCCGTGCTCGGTCTCGATGCGCTGGTTCCAGTCGCGTACGGCGTCGACGGCGCGCGCCTGCATGGCGCGCATCGACTCGCCGCCGGGGAAGGCGGCGGCGGAGGCGTGCCGTTGCACGACCTCCATCAGGGGGTGGTCGCCGAGTTCGCCCAGCTTGCGGCCCGACCAGTCGCCGTAGTCGCACTCGTTGATGCGTTCCTCGGTGTGCAGGGGCAGCTCGGGGCGGGCGTCGAGGAGCGGGCGCAGGGTTTCGTTGCACCGTTGCAGCGGGCTGGTGACGGCGGCCGCGAGCGGCAGTCCGGCGAGCCTGCCGGGCAGCCCGGCGGCCTGCTCGGCGCCGCGCTCGTCGAGGGCGACCCCGGGAGTGCGTCCGGCGAGGAGCCCGGCGGTGTTGGCGGTGGAACGTCCGTGCCGTACGAGGATGAGCGTGGCCATGGCCCTCAGCCTAGGCTGGTGCCCGCTTCCGGGTGCGCCGGACCCCGTCGCCAAGGAGAATGCACGCCGTGATCGTCGACTGCGCCATCTACCGCGAGGGCCGCCGCACCGAGGGCCCGACCGACCTCTCCGACGCGCTCGCCGAGGCGCGCTCCGCCCAGGACCGGTTCCTGTGGATCGGGCTGCACGAGCCCACGGAGAAGGAGTTCGACATGGTCACCTCCGAGTTTGGGCTGCATCCGCTGGCGGTGGAGGACTCCCTGTCGGCGCACCAGCGGCCGAAGCTGGAGGTGTACGAGGACTCGCTGTTCGCGGTGCTCAAGCCGGTGCTGTACGAGCCGGAGAGCGACACGGTCTCCTCGGACGAGCTGATGGTCTTCGTGGGCGACTCGTTCGTGGTGACCGTGCGGCACGGTGCGAGCACCCCGCTGACGGACATGCGCAAGCGGCTGGAGGCGAATCCGGAGCTGCTGGCGCACGGGCCGACGTCGGTGCTGTACGCGATCAGCGACGTGGTCGTGGACCACTACCTGGAGGTGGCGGCGGAGCTCCAGACCGACCTGGAGGAGCTGGAGGCGGAGGTTTTCTCGCCGCAGGGCGGCAGTGCGAAGGGCACTGCGGCGCGCATCTACACCTTCAAGCGGCAGGTGCTGGAGTTCCGGCGGGCGAGCGGGCCGCTGACGCAGCCGATGCTGCGGCTCTCCAGCCCCGGACTGCCGTTCGTGCACGACCAGGCGCAGCCGTTCTTCCGTGACGTCAGCGACCACCTGACCCGGGTGAACGAGCAGGTGGACGGGCTGGACCGGCTGCTGTCGGACATCCTGTCGGCGCATCTGGCGCAGATGGGGGTGCGGCAGAACGACGACATGCGCAAGATCTCCGCGTGGGCGGCGATGGCGGCCGTGCCGACAATGGTGGCGGGCATCTACGGCATGAACTTCGAGAACATGCCGGAGCTGAAGTGGTGGTGGGCGTACTACGCGGTGCTGATTCTGATGGTGGTCGCCGAGGTGGGCCTGTACCGGCTGTTCAAGCGGCGCGGCTGGCTGTGAGCGCCTATGCGGTGGCGGGTCCGTTGAGCGCCCCCCTGCGCTCGGGCATCGTCAGGGTGACCATCCTGCGCCAGCCGACGAGGCGTTCGTAGAGGTACATGGCGCGGATGCCGGTGGCCAGCAGCAGTGACTTGTACGCGGGCCAGCCGAGCAGGGTGCCCATGCGGCCCATCACGGCGAGGCTGACGTCCCGGTAGACGCCGATCTCCACGCGGACGCACTCGCGCAGGACGCGCTGGATGGTGGGGCCGTGGCCGAGGGCGGCCAGGCGCAGCAACTCCTCCTGGCAGTAGGCGAGGTGGTTCTCCTCGTCCTGGCAGATCATCCGGATCGGCTTGCCGGCCTCGGGGTGGTCGCCGAAGCAGGTGACGAGCATGTCCATCTGGTCGGCGGCGCGCTGTTCGGTGACGCGGCTGTGCGCGAGGTAGACGACGATGTCCTCCTCGGTGAGCGTTTCGTCGGCGCGCAGTCTGGTGTGGGCGAGGCCGATGCCCGCGTGCTCCAGCAGGAGGGTGTAGTCGAGGGCGAGGGGCACGTCGATCTCCGCGAGTTCGCGCTTGCGCAGCAGTGCCCGGAAGAGGCGTCCGTGCTTGTCCTCGTCGGCGCCGTGCCGGGTGATCTTGGGCGCGAGGTCGCGCATGGTGTCGGGGACGAGGGCGGCGATGCGGCTGTTCTCCCAGCCGCCCTGGGACTCGCCGGCGGCGGCCACCGAGCAGAAGAGCTGGAACGTGTCGTCGTTGTCGAGGATTTCCTGGAACAGAGACCGTGCAGAGAGCATCGCTGCCACCTCCATGCGCCTGTCCGCGCACACCCGAGTGCACTCGCTGCATCGAGTGAAGTGCGGTACGGACCGGGAGGCAACAGGTATGACGGACAAGTCGCCCGCTTGAGGGAGCGTGCAATCCCTCCGCGGGGCGTAACCCACCGGCCGCTGGCGCGTTGTGCTCCGTGACGGCCGTGGCGGGGAAGACCCCCGAGCCCCCACCACGGCCGCAGACTTCAACTCCCGTACGAACTAGGCCAGTCCGGCGCGCTCCAGCGCCTCGGTGCCTGCCCGCAGCGCGGCGATCCGCTCCTCCAGCGTGAACCCTGCGGGCGCCAGCGTCAGCGTGGTGACTCCGGCGGCGGCGTACGCCTGCATGCGTTCGGCGATGCGCTCGACGGGGCCGAGCAGGGTGGTCTGGTCGATGAGCTTGTGCGGTACGGCGGCGGCCGCGCCGTTCTTGTCGCCGCCCAGGTACGTGTCCTGGATCTCGGCGGCTTCCTTCTCGTAACCCATGCGCTGGGCAAGGCTGTTGTAGAAGTTCTGCTTGCGGCTGCCCATGCCGCCGACGTAGAGGGCGGTGTACGGGCGGAACATGTCGGCCAGCGCGTTCACGTCGTCGCCGACCGCGAGCGGCAGCGTCGGGCAGACGTCGAAGCCCTCCATGGTCTTGCCGGCCTTCTCGCGGCCCGCGCGCAGCGGGGCGACGGCGGTCTCCTCCAGGTGCTCGGCGGAGGGGAAGATCAGCAGGGCGCCGTCGGCGATCTCGCCGGTCTGCTCCAGGTTCTTGGGGCCGATGGCGGCGATGTAGAGCGGGATGGTCTCGCGCTCGGGGTGCACGGTCAGCTTGAGGGGCTTGCCGGGGCCGTCGGGGAGGGGCAGGGTCCAGTGCTGGCCTTCGTACGAGAGGCGCTCGCGGGACATGGCCTTGCGGACGATCTCGACGTACTCGCGGGTGCGGGCGAGCGGCTTGTCGAACTTCACGCCGTACCAGCCCTCGGAGACCTGCGGCCCCGACACGCCGAGGCCGAGGCGGAAACGGCCGCCGGAGAGCGAGTCGAGGGTGGCGGCGGTCATCGCCGTCATGGCGGGCTGGCGGGCCGGGATCTGCATGATCGCGGAGCCGATGTCGATGCGCTCGGTCTGGGCGGCGACCCAGGAGAGCACGGTGGGGGCGTCCGAGCCGTAGGCCTCGGCGGCCCAGCAGACCGCGTAGCCGAGGCGGTCGGCCTCCTTGGCGACGGCGAGGTTGTCGCCGTCCATGCCCGCTCCCCAGTAGCCGAGGTTGATCCCGAGCTGCATGCGTCGCTCCCTTACTCGCCGGTAACGTGGTGGTTGTGCCGGACTCTAGCGCGCCGGCGGGCGATCCGTCAGCGGCGGGTTGTCCACAGGCTCCGGCGGCGCGTCAGCGGCGGGTTGTCCACAGGCCTCCTTCGAGCAGGCGTGTGGACCAGTAATCTCGCGGCCATGGAGCAGAGGCATCTCGGCCGCACGGGCCTGCGCGTATCGAGAATCGGGCTGGGCACCCTCACCTGGGGCCGGGACACCGACGAGCACGACGCCGCCGACCTGTTGAAGGCCTTCTGGGACGCGGGCGGCACGCTCGTCGACACCGCCGACGTGTACGGGGACGGCGACGCGGAGTACGTCATCGGGCAGCTCCTGGAACGCCTGGTTCCGCGCCGGGACCTGGTGATCGCGACCAAGGCGGGCAGTGTGCCCGACCCGGACCGCCGCTTCGACTGCTCGCGCGGGCACCTGCTGGCGGCGCTGGACGCGTCCCTGGAGCGGCTCGGCACCGACTACGTGGACGTGTGGCAGGTCCACGCCTTCGACCCGGACACCCCGCTCGACGAGACGCTCCAGGCCCTCGACCTCGCCGTCTCCAGCGGTCGCGCCCGCTATGCGGGGGTCTCCAACTTCTGCGGCTGGCAGCTCGCCAAGGCGGGCACCTGGCAGCTGGCGGCTCCGGGCACACGTACCCGGCTGGCCAGCACGCAGATGGAATACTCCCTGCTCCAGCGGGGCGTGGAGCGCGAGGTGCTGCCCGCCGCCATGGACCTCGGGATCGGCCTGCTGCCCTCCTCCCCGCTCGGGCGCGGCGTCCTGACCGGCAAGTACCGGCACGGACTGCCGCCGGACTCGCGGGGCGCCTCCGACCACCTCTCGCCGTTCGTCGCCCCGTACCTGGACGACGCGGCGGACCGCATCGTCGACGCCGTCGCCATCGCCGCCGACGGGCTGGCCACCACCTCGCTCCAGGTGGCGCTGGCCTGGATCAGGGACCGGCCCGGAGTGGTCGCCCCGATCATCGGGCCGCGCAACGCGCAGCAGCTCGCGGCGGCATTGTCAGTGGAGGCGCTTAGTCTTCCTGACGAGATCTGCCGAGCGCTGGACGACGTGTCCGCGCCCGTGCACCGCTATCCCGATCAGGACTGGAGCACGCTGTGACCGCGCACCCCCGGGGGGAGACCCCCGTCCCCCCGGCCGACCCCGAGACGCCCGCCCCGGCGACCGGGACACCGGACGACGACACAGCCACCGCGACACCGGCCGCACAGGCCGAGGAGCACGAGGACACCGGGACGGTGGAGCAGATGGACACGGCGGACGACCGGCCCGAGACGGACCCCGAAGCCCCGGCGACGGCGACCGGGACCGAGCCCGACACGGCGGAAACCGGGACCGACGCCGCCGAGACCGACACGGCGGAAACCGAGACCGACGCCGCAGAGCCCGACACGGCGGAAACCGAGACCGACGCCGATGCCGGGGCCGAAGCGGACGACGGCTCCCCCGCCGCCGGTGAGCAGCCCCCCGCCGCCCCCCAGCTCTCCGAGGCCGAGGCCGAGTTGGCCGCGCAGCGGGAGTTCCGGGCGAAGATCGAGCAGCGCAAGGCGGAGAAGGCGGAGATCTCCGCCGGGGCCAAGCTGAGCGGCAAGGCCGCCGATCTGCTGGCCGCGGTCAAGGCCGTGGAGAGCGGGGCCAAGCCCGCTGCCGCGTTCGTGCCGGAGCCCGCTCCCGCGCCGCCACGTGCCGTTTCCGCGCCGGTCGCCGCCCCCGCTCCGGCCGTGCCCTCGCAGGCTTCCGCAGTGCCCGTCGCAGCCGAGACGGTGGCGGACGTACGAGGAGTTCTGGCGGCCGGTGGTGCGCCCGAGGCGCTCGCGGGCGAGGTCGCCCGGGTGCTCGGCGAGCAGGCCGGGCAGCTGCTGCGGGACGATCCGTGGCAGTTGCTGTCGGTGCCGGGGACGCTGCCCGAGCAGGCCGACGGGTTCGCCCGTGCGCTGCTGGGCGCGCAGTGCGGTCCCGCCGACGGGCGCCGGGCCGCCGCGCTGGTGGGCTGGCTGCTGGAGCGGGCCGCGCTGAAGGGGCACACGGCCGTCGCGACGGAGCAGGTGTGCAAGGCGCTGGCCGGTTTCTCGGTGCCGGACCCCGAGGAGGCGGTGGCGCACGCGCTCGCCGAGGGCGTCGCCCTGGCCCTCCAGGACGGGGCGGAGGAAGAGCCCGAGGCTGAGTACGACGAGGACTCCCCCGAGCCGGAGGAGCCGGAAGAGGAGCCGGAGGAGGAGCCCGCCCCCGCCCTGCTCGGTCTCGACCGGTACGCGATGGCCGAGGAGAGCCTCGCCGAGGGCCTGGCCCGGCTGGTGAATTCGCCGGTGGAGGACGCCGGGGAGTGGGAGCAGCTGCCGGGCTCCGCCGGTGACCTGGTGCGCGCGGTGGCGACGAACGGCCTGGTCGCCCACACCGGCGGCGAGGCCTCCCGCGCCGAGCCCGCCGCCCTGCTGAGCGCCGCCCACCGCCTGGGCCTGCGCGCGTACGCCGCCACGCACAGCCGCGACGGCCGCGAGAGGGTGGCCGCCGAACTGCATGCCCGGGAGGCGGCCGGGGGCAAGGACACCGCCGTGACCCTCGCCGGGCTGCTGTCCGGCGCCGAGGGTCCCGGCCGGGACGCCGACGGTGCGCTCGACCTGGACCTGCTGGTCGTGTTCGACGCGCCCCAGCTCGACGTGGAGACGGGTGCGGTGCTCGTCGAGGCGCTGCCCGACGGTGCCCGCCTGGTCCTCAGCGGCGACCCGGGCGTGCTGCCGTCGGCCGGTGCCGGCCAGGTCTTCGCCGACGTGCTGAGCGCCAGGGCCTGCCCGCAGGTGGCCTCGAGGACGCCCGACCCGGGCCCCATCGGCGAACTGGTCTCCGGCATCGGCATCGGCGAGCTGAACCAGGTGCAGGCCCCCGGCAAGGAGGTCGTGATCGTGCCGGTGCGGGACGCGGGCGAGGCCGTGCACCGCACGGTGCAGCTCGTCGCGGACTCGGTGCCGCGTGCCTTCGGCATCGACGCCGGGCACACCCAGGTGATCACCCCGGGCCACGGCGGTTCGGCCGGCACCCGGGCGCTGAACGCGGCGCTCAAGCAGCGCCTCAACCCCGGTCCGGGCCGTTTCGGCGGCTTCGACGCGGGCGACCGGATCGCGTACGTCCCGGTCCCCGGCCGTACGGCCCTGGGCACGGTGAAGGGCGCGGACGTGGACGGGCTGCACCTGGACTGCGCCGGTGAGCCCGTGGTCGTCCCCAAGGAGCGGGTGGAGGCGTCCGTACGGCATGCGTGGGCGCTGACCGCGCACCAGGCGGCCGGGATGCGCTGGCCGGCGGTGGTCGTGGTGCTGCCGGGGGATGCGGCGCAGGCGCTGACCAGGCCGTGGGTGTACACGGCGTTCGGGCGCGGTGAGCGGCACCTGTCGGTGGTGCACGGGGTGGACGCGGCGCTGCCGCGCGCGGTAGCGGAGGCGGTGGGGCAGCCGCGTACGACGCGCCTGGCCCAGCTGCTGCGCCCGGCGCCGGTCGAGGCCACGGCGTAACACCGGCGAGAACGCGGGAGGGGGCGGACCACGGCGGTCCGCCCCCTCCCGCACACCTGTGCTCAGACCTCTTCGAAGTCGTCCATCTCGTCGTCGTCGAAGACGGAGCTGACGTCGAAGCGGCACACGACGTCGCGCTGGTCGGCGTGGTCGAAGGGGGCGTTCAGCCACTCCCCCGGTTCGGGCAGTTCCTCCACGGCGGCCACCCACAGGGTGGAGTCGCCCTCCTCCAGGCCGAACTCCTTGTGCCGGGAGGCGATTTCATCGGGTTCGTACTCGCCGAAGAGGACACCGAGCGCGGCCTGCACGCTGCTGCCGACGACTCCCGCGGAGGCGGGCAGCCCGTGGGAGGCGACGTCCGGGTCGAGGTCGGCGAGGCGCTGGGCCTGGGCGAGGAGGCGCTGCGGCTGGGCCACGGCGTAGTCCCGGCGGATCAGCACGCTGAGCGCGTCGACCGGGCCCTTGTGGCTGGGCACGGAGTCCTCGGGGCTGGGGATCTCGAAGGGGGTGACCTCGTCGTAGCGCTCGTAGAGCAGCTCGTCGTAGTCCTCCGCGGCTGCGGCCAGTTCGTTGAAGGCGTCGTAGACGGCGGGGTCGTCGTCTCCGGAACGGCGCTCGACCGCCTCAAGGTGGCGGTCCAGCGCGGCTTTTACCGCCTCGGCGGCGGCGCGTACCTCGGCAGCGGTGGGCTGAGCGGCATCAGACATAGTGCAGACGCTATCCGTAGACGACCTCTGCCCGCACAATAGATGCGATGCCGGAATACGAATTTGTCGACGTGTACGTTCCGCGCGGGGTGTCCCGCAAGGAAGCGACCCGTCTGCTGACCGACCATGCCGAGTACGGACACTGGGAGCTGGACCGACTGAGCCTGCGCCGCGACGGCAGTCGTCGGGTGCGGCTGCGCAGGAGGATCATCCGTCAACTGCGCGCCACATGGTGAGCGTTACCGCGTAGGACCGGGCGCCGGGCCGCGGGCGAACGTGTCGCGCGCGTCTTCGGCGTGCGCGTCTTGGGCGTGGGCGCATACCCCGACGGAACGGGCCCCTGGATCCCGGGGCCCGTTCCGCAGTCGTACGGATACTGCTGTGGGGTTACGCCTGCGAGCGCGCCCTGCGGTAGAGCATCGTGCCCGCGAGGAGCAGGCCCGCGCCCGCCGGGATCACCGTGCCGAGCGAACCGGAGGCACCGGTCTGCGCGAGCGTCGCGTCGGCCTTGGGGGCCGCGGCGTGCTGGACCTGCGGGGTGTTGGGGACGGCCCGGGTGGGCGGGGTGTGCGGCTGGCCCGGGGTGTGCGGCTGGCCGGGCGTGCCCGGCGTCTGCGGCACCACAGGGGTGGGCGGCGTCACCGGGGGGACGGGCTTCTCCGGGGTGGGGGCGGACTCGTTGGCGCAGTCGTTGCCGAAGACGGGGTTGAGGAGCCCGACGACGCTGACTCCGTTGCCGCACGCGTTCACCGGGACGTGCACCGGCAGCTTGACGTTGTTGCCGGAGCCGACGCCGGGAGAGTCGCTCGTGTCGCCGTGGGCGGTCGCGCCACCCCCGCTGTGCGTGCCCGTCTGCGTGCCGGGCTTGCCGGGACCGGGCAGGCCGGGCTTGCTCGGCTCGGCCGGACGGGACTCGTTGGCACAGGCGTTGCCGAGTGCCGGGTTGAGTGCGCCCACGACGCTGACGGTGTTGCCGCACACGTTGACCGGGGCGTGCACGGGGACCTGCACCGAGTTGCCGGACAGGACGCCCGGGGAGTTCGACGCGTTCCCCTGCGCACCCGAGTCGGCGTGCGCGGAACCGCCGCTCAGAGCAAGCACGCCACCGGCGGCCGCCATGGTGATCAGACCTTTTTTGGTGACCTGACGCATTGGATCGTTTCCTTGCCTCTGCCTACCGAAGAGCCCGCGGGCGTGATTGCCCGCGGGCCGAAAGCCCAAGCGGCCCCGGAGTGCATGGCGCGCACTCCGGGGCCGCCCGGGAATTTCAGACCCTCAGGGGGTCATGCACTCAACGTCAGCTGTTGGTGCAGGTGTTGCCGAAGGTGGGGTTCAGCAGACCGATCACGGAGACCGTGTTGCCGCAGGCGTTCACGGGGATGTGAATCGGAGCCTGGACGACGTTGCCCGAGAGGACACCGGGGGACTGCAGCGCAGCACCCTGGGCACCCGAGTCGGCGACAGCCATGCCCGCACCAGCGAGAACGAGGCCACCCGTAGCAGCCGCAGCAGCGACGACCTTCTTGATCATTGTTCCTCCTAGTTGAAAGGTGCGATCCCAGCCGCGGACCGCACCACCTGTAACGAAGAGAAACCGGCGGGGCTACGACCCAACGAGCCCATTCACTCTTTTCATTCAACTAGCACGTGCAGGCGAATATCTGGGCAATACGTTTCACCAACTGCCACGGAGGGCAACCTGTGTTGCCCTCCGGCCTTCAGCAGTTGTCGATGAACCGGTCCAGCACGCGTGCGCCGAACTTCAGCCCGTCGACCGGAACCCGCTCGTCCACGCCGTGGAACATGCCCGCGAAGTCCAGCTCCGGGGGCAGCTGCAGCGGCGCGAAGCCGAAGCAGCGGATGCCGAGGTCGTCGAAGTGCTTGGCGTCGGTGCCGCCGGAGAGCATGTACGGGATGGCGCGGGCGATCGGGTCCTCGGCGCGCAGCGCGACCTGCATCGCGTCCACGAGCTTGCCGTCGAAGTCGGTCTCCAGCGCCTTGTCGCGGTGCGAGCGCTCCTCGTCGATCTTCACGCGCGGGCCGAGGATGCGCGCGAGGTCGGCATGGAACTCCTTCTCGTAACCGGGCAGGAAGCGGCCGTCGACGTGCGCGCTGGCCTGGCCGGGAATGACGTTCACCTTGTAGCCGGCGTCGAGCATGGTCGGGGCGGCGGAGTTGCGGAGCGTGGCGCCGACCATCTTGGCGATGCCACCGAGCTTGGCGAGGGTCTCGTCCATGTTCTCGGGGTCCAGCTCGGTGCCGAGCGCGTCGGAGAGCTCGTCGAGGAAGGACCGTACGGTCTTGGTCACCCTGACCGGCCACTCGTAGCGCCCGAGGCGTCCCACCGCCTCGCACAGCTCGGTGATGGCGTTGTCCTTGTTGGTCATGGAGCCGTGGCCGGCGGTGCCGTCCACGGTGAGCCGCATCCAGTTCATGCCCTTCTGGGCGGTCTCCACGAGGTACAGGCGCAGGTTCTCGTTCACGGTGAACGAGAAGCCGCCGACCTCGCCGATGGCCTCCGTGACGCCCTCGAAGAGGTCCGGATGCCGGTCCACGAGATACCGGGCCCCGTAGGTACCGCCCGCCTCCTCGTCGGCGAGGAAGGCGAGCACGATGTCGCGCGGGGGCTTGCGGCCGCTGCGCAGGCGGTCGCGCACGACCGCGAGGGTCATCGCGTCCATGTCCTTCATGTCGACCGCGCCGCGCCCCCAGACGCAGCCGTCGGCGATCTCGCCGGAGAACGGGTCGTGCGTCCAGTCCGCCGCGTTCGCCGGTACGACGTCGGTGTGGCCGTGGATGAGGAGCGCGGGCCGCGACGGGTCCTCGCCCTCGATCCGCGCCACGGTCGACGCGCGCCCCTGGTGCGACTCGATGATCTGCGGTTCGAGGCCCACCTCGGCGAGCTTCTCGGCCACGTACTCGGCGGCCTTGCGCTCGCCCGGCCCGGAGTGGTCGCCGTAGTTGCTGGTGTCGATGCGGATGAGATCCCGGCAGAGGTCGACGACCTCGTCCTCGCCGGTCACCTTCCGGGTCGTGTTCGACTCGCTCACGCTGCTTCCTCCCACTGCGTTGCTGGTGGTCCCCCTCATCCTCCCGCCCCGCGCTCGCGCGCCCAAGGGGGGTCCTCTCCCGCAATGTGCCGTTCATGCAGGTGGGAGGGGAGGGGAAGGGTGGTGATCGAGCACCCGAAACCCCTGGTATTGTTTTCCACGTCGGAACGGGACAGCGCAGAACAGCCCCGAACGACAGACACCTTGTCCGGGTGGCGGAATGGCAGACGCGCTAGCTTGAGGTGCTAGTGCCCTTTATCGGGCGTGGGGGTTCAAGTCCCCCCTCGGACACCAGCGAAGGACCCCAGAGCGATCTGGGGTCCTTCTGCGTTTGCCGCGGCACGAGGTGGTCCGGACAGGGCGACTATCCTGGACGAATGACGGAAAACATCCCCCCTTGCCCCAAATGTTCCTGCGCGTACACCTACGAGATGGACGCCCTCGTGGTGTGCCCGGAGTGCGGGCACGAGTGGGTGCCGCAGGCGGCGGAGGCGGAGAGGGACGGTGAGCGGGTCGTACGGGACGCCGTGGGGAACGTGCTGGTCGACGGGGACTCCGTGACCGTCGTGAAGGCGCTCAAGGTGAAGGGCAGCGCGTCGGGGATCAAGGCGGGCACCAAGGTGCGCGGGATCCGGCTGATCGAGCCCGTGGACGGGCACGACATCGACTGCAAGGTGGACGGCTTCGGGGCGTTGCGGCTGAAGTCGAGTCTGGTGAAGAAGGTCTGAGCAGAGGTACGCGGAAGGGGGCCGCCCGGTGTGGGTGGCCCCCTTCGTCGTTCCCGGGATCAGTGGCCGCGGGCGATCCAGTCGGCGAGCTGCGGGGCTTCCGCGCCGATGGTGGTGGGGTCGCCGTGGCCGGTGCGGACGGTGGTCTCCGCGGGGAGCGTCAGCAGGCGGTCGCGAATCGAGTCGATGATCGTCGGGAAGTGGGAGAAGGAGCGGCCGGTGGCTCCGGGGCCGCCGTGGAAGAGGGTGTCGCCGGTGAAGACCGTGGCGAGGGCCTCGGAGTGGAGGCAGACCGCGCCCGGGGCGTGGCCCGGGGTGTGCAGGACCGTGAGGGTGGTGCCCGCGACGGTCAGGTGCTGGCCGTCGGTGAGGGTGCCGTCCGGGGTGCGGTCGGGGTGGGTCTGCTTCCAGAGGGGGAGGTCGTCCTCGTGGAGGAGGATCGGGGCTCCGGTGGCCTCGGCGAGGGCCGGGGCGGCGTCGATGTGGTCGTTGTGGGCGTGGGTGCAGACGATGGCCTTCAGGGTGCGGCCGCCGAGGGCCGTGAGGATCGCGTCGGCGTCGTGGGCGGCGTCGATGACGATCGCTTCGGTGTCGTCGCCGACGATCCAGACGTTGTTGTCCACGTCCCAGGTGCCGCCGTCGAGGGAGAAGGTGCCGGAGGTGGTGAGGTGGTCGATGCGTACGGACATCAGAAGGTCACCACCGAGCGCAGGACGTCGCCCTCGTGCATGCGCGCGAAGGCCTTCTCGACGTCGCCGAGTCCGATGGTCTCGGTGACGAACGCGGCCAGGTCGATGCGGCCCTGCTGGTGCAGGTCGATCAGCATCGGGAAGTCGCGGGAGGGCAAGCAGTCGCCGTACCAGGAGGACTTGAGCGCGCCGCCGCGGCCGAAGACGTCCAGGAGGGGCAGTTCGAGCTGCATGTCGGGGGTGGGTACGCCGACGAGGACGACCGTGCCGGCGAGGTCGCGGGCGTAGAAGGCCTGCTTGTACGTCTCGGGGCGGCCAACGGCCTCGATGACGACGTCGGCGCCGTTGCCGTCGGTGAGGGCGCGGATGGCCTCGACGGGTTCGGAGGACTTGGAGTTGACCGTGTGGGTGGCGCCCATGGTCTTGGCGGTTTCGAGCTTGCGGTCGTCGATGTCGACGGCGATGATCTTCGCTGCTCCGGCGAGGCGGGCGCCGACGATCGCGGCGTCGCCCACTCCCCCGCAGCCGATGACGGCGACCGAGTCGCCGCGGCCGACCTGGCCGGTGTTGATGGCGGCGCCGATGCCCGCCATGACGCCGCAGCCGAGGAGGCCGGCGACGGCCGGGGAGACCGAGGGGTCGACCTTGGTGCACTGGCCGGCGGCGACGAGGGTCTTCTCGGCGAAGGCGCCGATGCCCAGGGCCGGGGAGAGTTCCGTGCCGTCGAGCAGGGTCATCTTCTGCTTGGCGTTGTGGGTGGCGAAACAGTACTGGGGGCGACCGCGCAGACAGGCGCGGCACTGGCCGCAGACCGCGCGCCAGTTGAGGATCACGAAGTCGCCGGGGGCGACGTCGGTGACGCCCTCGCCGACGGACTCGACGATGCCCGCCGCCTCGTGGCCGAGGAGGAAGGGGAAGTCGTCGTTGATGCCGCCCTGCTTGTAGTGGAGGTCCGTGTGGCAGACGCCACAGGCCTGGATCTTCACCACGGCCTCGCCCGGTCCGGGGTCCGGGACGACGATGGTCTCGACGCGGACCGGTTCGTTCTTGCCCGGGGCGATGACCCCGAGTACCTGCTGCGACATGCGGTGGGTTTCCTTCCGGTTCTCAGTGATCTTCCCGGTGATCCTCGCGTAAGGGCCGGGGGACGACGGGCGCGGGTGCCGTGATCAAGGAACCCCTCGACCATACGCCCGTCGGCCGCCTCCCCGGAGGGAGACGGCCGACGAGGGTTTCGGGTGAGTCCGGAGGTCAGGACTCCGCGGACTCCTTCGCCCGCTGTGCCGCGATCGCGGTGACCCGGCGGCGTACGACGAACCAGCCGCCGACCAGGGCCGCCGCGATGATCGGCAGGCAGTACACAGTCTTGCGGCCGTCCCCGCCGCCGTACCACATCAGGAACAGCACGCAGGCGAGGAAGACCAGCGTGACGATCTGGGTGTACGGCGCCCAGGGCAGCTTGTACGAAGGGCGCTCCAGGAGGCCCTCCTTGGAGCGGCGCCAGAACAGCAGCGAGCAGATCATGATCATCGCCCAGGTGCCGAGGATGCCGATCGAGGCGAAGTTGAGGACGATCTCGAAGGCGTTCTTGGGGACGAAGAAGTTCAGCCCGACGCCCAGGACGCCGAAGCCCGCGGTGAGCAGGATGCCGCCGTAGGGGACCTGGCCCTTGTTCATCAGGCCGGTGAACTTCGGGGCGGAGCCCGCGAGGGACATCGAGCGCAGGATGCGGCCGGTGGAGTAGAGGCCGGAGTTGAGGCTGGAGAGGGCGGCGGTGAGGACGACGAGGTTCATGATGCCCGCAGCGCCCGGGACGCCGATCTTGTCCATGACGGTGACGAACGGGCTCTGCTTGTCGCTGTAGGCCGTGTACGGCAGCAGCAGGGCGAGCAGGGCGACCGAGCCGACGTAGAAGATGCCGACGCGCCACATGATCGAGTTGATCGCCTTGGGGAGCACCTTGTGCGGCTCCTCGGTCTCGCCCGCGGCGACGCCGCACAGCTCCACCGAGGCGTACGCGAAGACGACGCCCTGGATGACGATGAGCATCGGCAGGACGCCCATCGGGAAGATGCCGCCGCCGTCGGAGATGGTCGAGAAGCCGGGGGTGTGGCCGTCGACCGGGGTCTGGGTGACCAGCAGGTAGATGCCGATCAGCATGAAGATCACCAGGGCGGCGACCTTGACGATCGAGAACCAGAACTCCATCTCGCCGAAGTACTTCACCGAGATGAGGTTGGCGGTCAGCACGATCGACAGGGCGATCAGGGCGAGGATCCACTGCGGGATGTCGCTGAACATCGCCCAGAAGTGCGCGTAGGTCGCGGCGGCGGTGATGTCGGCGACGGCGGTGGTCGACCAGTTCAGGAAGTACATCCAGCCCGCGGCGTACGCCCCCTTCTCGCCCATGAACTCACGGGCGTAGGAGACGAACGCGCCGGAGGACGGCCGGTACAGGACCAGTTCGCCGAGCGCGCGCACCACGAAGAACGCGAAGACGCCGCAGACGGCGTAGGCGATGGCCAGGGAGGGGCCCGCGCCCGCCATCCGGCCGCCGGCGCCCAGGAAGAGGCCGGTGCCGATGGCGCCACCGATGGCGATCATGTTGATGTGGCGGGACTTGAGGTCCTTGCTGTAACCCTCGTCACCCGCGTCGACGTGCGGGGACGTCGAGGGAGGGGACGGCGGGGCGGTGTCGACTGCCGCAGTGCGGGTGCGGTCACTCATGTATCGCTTCGCCTTCGTGTGGGGTGTGTGCGGTACCGGGGCGCACGATCGCATGCAGGGCGGTCTCGACGCGTTCGAGGTGGGCGGCCATGGCGTGCACGGCTGCCCCCTCGGACCCCTCGACGATCGCTTCGATCAGCGCCCGGTGCTCGGCTTCCGACTGGCGTCGTCGGTCCCCGAGTCGGTTCAGGAAGCTGGACTGCCGCGCCAGGGCGTCCCGTATCTCTTCGATGATCTTCTGGAAGACGGGGTTGCCCGAGGCCCCGGCGACGGCGAGGTGGAAGAGGGAGTCCAGCGCCACCCAGGCGGTGGAGTCGGTCTCGCGCTCCATCCTCTCGATCAGTGTCAGCAGGTGATCGATGTCGTCCTGGGTGCGGCGCGAAGCAGCGTACCCCGCCGCGGGGATCTCCACGTGACGTCGGACTTCCAGCAGGTCACGGGCCGAGTACGAGCCGAAGACCGGGTTGGGGCGGGGCGAGAGCACGTACGTACCCTTGCCCGCGCGGGAGGCCGTCAGGCCGAGGGCCTGGAGGGTGCGCAGGGCTTCGCGGACCACGGAGCGGCTGACGTCGTGCCGTCGGCCGAGTTCCGCCTCGGTGGGGAGCTTGTCGCCCACGGCCAGTTCGCCGGACTCGATGGCGGCGCGCAGATGTGCGAGGACGACGTCGGTGGCGCTGACGCGTCGGGGCACAAGACCGTCACGGTCTCCGCGGTCGCCGGAGGGGTCGCCGCTGGGGGCGGTGCCGCTCGTGGGGGCGCCGCCGGGGGTTGTCCGGCTGTCTGACAAGACCATGCGGAGAATGCTCGGGCGTTGTTACTGGCGCGTCAAGAGTGAACAGAGGGGATCGGGTCGGCTGATGAATTTCTCACACGCGGTAATGGTCATGGGCGTTGCGGGTACAGGGAAGTCGACAATCGGGGCATTGCTGGCGGAAAGGCTCGGCGTCGCGTACGCGGAGGGTGATGACTTCCACCCGGCGGCGAACGTCGCGAAGATGGCCGCCGGAGTCCCCCTGGACGACGCCGACCGCCTGCCCTGGCTCGATCTGGTGGGCGGCTGGGCGCGGGAACAAGGCACGGCGGGCGGGGTGGTGAGCTGCTCGGCGCTGAAGCGGGCGTACCGGGACCGGCTGCGGGAGGCGGCGCCGGGGGCGGCGTTCGTGCACCTGGAGGGGGCGCGGGAGTTGATCGAGGAGCGGATGCGGGAGCGCAAGGGCCACTTCATGCCGGTGGCGCTGCTGGACTCGCAGTTCGCGGCGCTGGAGGGGCTCGGGGGCGACGAGTTCGGGGTGACGGTGGGGGTGGAGGGGACGCCGGAGGAGATCGTGGAGCGGGTGGTGGGGGCGTTGCGGCAGCTTTAGGGCTTCCAGTGGGGGTGTTCGTCCTTGGCCCAGGCCCGGTCGACCTCGCCGGTGCGCATGCCGACGCGGGACTCGGGGTGGGTCAGGGCCATCCACAGGTGTCCGGCGATGACGACGCCCATGGCGAGGGCGAGCCAGTCGTGGACGAAGGTGGCTCCGGTGCGCCAGGCCAGCGGTGCGAGGTGGGTGAACCACATCAGCAGGCCCGTGCCGAGCATCACCAGGGCCGCCCCCGCGATCCATCCCGCGTAGAGCTTCTGGCCCGCGTTGAACTTGCCCGCCGGGCGGTGGAAGCGCCGCTGGCGCACCGCGCGCACCCATTCCTTGTCGTACGACGTGAAGCGCGCCAGCAGCGCGAGGTCGGCCCGGAAGGCGCGCGAGGCGAGGCCCAGGAGGTACGGGGCGGGGAGCAGGACGCCGGTCCAGATGTGGACGGTGACCACCAGGTGGCGGCGGCCGACGAGTTCGGCGAGCGCGGGGACGTACAGGCAGGCGGCGGTGGCGACGCACAGGAGGGTGAGGGTCGCGGTCGCCCGGTGGACGAGGCGTTCGGCGCGGGTGAACCGGCGGACCCGGGTGGGGAGTTCAGACGGTCGGGGTGTCGGTGCGTCCGTTGGACCTGCCGACCCAGGCGTCGACGTCATAGCCCAGTTCCTCCCAGTAGCCGGGCAGCACCCGGTCGGTGACGTTGATGCCGGAGAGCCATTTCGCCGACTTGTAGAAGTACATGGGGGCGACGTAGAGGCGGACCGGGCCGCCGTGGTTGTGCGGGAGGTCCTTGTCCTGCATCTTCAGGGCGACCAGCACGTCGTCGCGGCGGGCCTGGTCGAGGGTGAGGCTCTCGCTGTACGTGCCGTCGAAGCACAGGAAGCGGACGGCCCGGCCGGTGGGTTTCACTCCGGCGAGGTCCAGCAGGTGGGAGAGGCGTACGCCCTCGAAGGGGGTGTCGGGGACGCGCCAGCCGGTGACGCACTGGACGTCACGGACGACACGGGTCTGCGGCAGGGCCCGCAGTTGGGCCAGCGTGTAGCTGACGGGGCGCTCGACGAGGCCGCCGATGTCCAGGCGGTAGGTGGCCGGGGTCTTCTTGCGGACGGAATCGGCGACGGAGTAGTAGCGGAAGCCGCTGCTGTTGGGGAACAGCCCGGTCAGGCCGGTGGGGTCCTTGTCGGCCGCGGCGCCCAGGAAGGAGTCGATGCCCTTCTGGACGTACGGGGCGGCCGCCACCCCGGCCGCGCCGAGGCCCAGCATGCCGAGGACGAGACGGCGGGCGACGGGGGTGCCGGGGTCGGGGGCGGCGGGCCGCTCGGCGTCGGCGGGCCGCTGGGCGTCGGGGGGTTGCTTCGGTTCGGGCCGTGGCGGTGGTGCGGTCCCGTCCGGTGGTTGAGGGGTCACGTCTCGATTCGAGCACTCGCGGGGTCCTGGTGCAAAGGTCCGCGCGTGTTCGTCAGACTTTCGTCATGCCTTGCGGGGGCCGGCGGGGCCCGGGGTGGGCAGGGGTCCGGGGCCGGGCGGGGAAGCGCCGCGACCTCTCCCCCGCCCGACCCGCGGGCGTCAGCGTCCGGCGGGCTCCTGGTCCGCGCCGGCGGCCTTGTCGAGCTGGAAGGCCTCGTTGCCGAGCCCGATCCGGGCGTGCACCTCGGGCTTCTTGGCCTTGAGGACCACACCGTAGAGGAGCCCGCCCAGGGCGGTGACGCCGATGATGGCGGGCAGAATCCAGCTGAGTACGGAGCCGGACTCGGCGCCGACCAGGATGGCGAAGTCCTTGACCGTGTAGACCGCGATGCCGAGCAGGGCGATTCCGGCCAGGCCCGAGCAGAGCAGGCGCCACTTCTGCGCGCCGCCCGCCCCGCGTCGTACGAAGAAGGCGATCACGGCGAACGAGGCGACGGCCATCAGCAGGATGACGCCGAGCGCGCCCACGTTGCCCATCCAGGTGAACAGGTGCAGCACCGGGGTGGTCGGGTCGTCGATCGGCTTGTCGTCGGTGAGCGCGAAGGCCAGGACCACGACCAGGGAGAGGACCGTCTGGAGGACGGAGCCGGTGGCGGGGGCGCCGCTGTTCTTGTTCGTACGGCCGAAGGCGGCCGGGAGGAGGCCCTCGCGGCCCATCGCGAAGGAGTAGCGGGCGACGACGTTGTGGAAGCTGAGGAGCGCGGCGAACATGCCGGTGACGAAGAGGATGTGCAGGACGTCGGTGAAGGTCGTGCCGAGGCGTTCCTGGACCAGGGTGAAGAGCATGCCGGGGCCCTGGTCGGTGGCGAGCTTGGACACCTTGTCGGGGCCTGCGGCGACGCTGACCGCCCAGGAGCTGAGGGCCAGGAAGATCGCCGAGTAGGCGACGCCGAGGAACATCACGCGGGAGACGATCACGTGCGGGCGCTGGGTCTCCTCGGCGTACACCGGGGCCTGCTCGAAGCCGACGAACGCGGCGATGGAGAAGCAGAGCGCGGTGCCGAGCGCGACGCCGGGCCCGGAGAGCGTGGACGGGTCGAACGCGGCGAAGGACAGGCCGGTGGCCTTGGCGGGCTCGGCGACGGCGGAGACGTCGAAGATGACGACGAGCAGGCACTCGATGAGCAGCAGGACGCCGAGCACCTTGGCGTTGAGGTCGATCTTCAGCCAGCCGAGGAAGCCGATGAGGACGACGCAGACCAGGGCGAAGACCCACCAGGCGACCTTGAGGTCGAGGTAGGTGGCGAAGATGCCGGAGAGCTCGAAGCCGAGGATGCCGAAGATGCCGACCTGCATCGCGCTGTACGCGACGAGGGCGACCAGCGAGGCGCCGGCGCCGGCGGTGGCGCCGAGGCCGCGGGCTATGTACGCGTAGAAGGCGCCGGCGTTGTGGACGTGCCGGCTCATCTCGGCGTAGCCGACGCTGAAGAGGAGGAGCACCGCGCCGAGGATGAGGAAGAGGAGCGGCTGGCCGACCACGCCCATCACGCCGAAGATCGTGGGCATGACACCGGCGACGACCATGAGGGGTGCGCTGGCGGCGAGGACGGACAGCAGGAGGCCGAGGGTGCCGAGGCGGCCGGCGCGCAGGGCGCCCTCCTCGCCCTTGTAGGTGTTGATTCCGGCGTCGCCGCTGCCTGTCTCTCGGGTCGTGCGGGTGGGTGAACTGCCCGTGGCCATCGCGGGGTTGTCCCTTCGGGGGTAGGCGGAGTGGGAGGGGTGCGGTGGTGCTGGACTTGCGCGTGGGGGGGGTCAGGCGTCTCCGAGTACGACGCCGCGTGCGGCGCGGAAGGCCTGGTGGGGGTCCCGGTCGGGGTACGACCAGGGGGCGGCCGTACGGTGCGGGCCGATCCGGTGGAACAGGGCGGCGGCCTCGGCGTACCGGCCCTCGCAGAACTTCGCGTGGGCGAGGTAGTTGAGGTCGACGCGGGAACGGGGGTGGTCCTCGCGCTCCCACTCCAGCCACCAGTCGAAGGCGGCCTTCATGGTCTGCCGGGCGCGGCGGCCCGACCAGTGCCCCGACAGCTCCGGCTCGGCCGGGACCTGTCCGGCGACGGCGAGCGCACGGTAGCGCTCGGCGTGCGCGACCACGGGCAGGACGGCCAACGGGGAGTCGGCGGGGGCCTGTTCGGCGGCCCAGGCGGCGAAGTCGTACACCTCGTGGAGGGGGTCCTGCCCTATGTCGGGGCGGCGCTCGGCGAGGCGGGCGATGATCAGGTGGTGGGCGTGGTGGTGCTCCGGGTGCCGCAGCCTGACCTGGTCGTAGAGCTGAGTGACCTCGTCCTCGGTGCCGAGGTGGCGGGCGAGGAGGAGCAGGGCGAGCCAGGGCGTGGGGTCCTCGGGGGCCAGCTCGGCGACCTTGCGGCAGGACTGCCGGGCACGGTCGGGGCAGCCCTTGCCGAGGAGAGCGGCCTGGGCCTGGGCGCAGGCCAACAGGGCTGCGGCGTCGGCGCTTTCGGGTTCGGCGAGGAGCCAGTCCTGGGCCCAGGCGAGGGTGCCCTTGGGGGCGGCGAGAACGAGGAGGCGGTGGCCGCGGCGGTCCCAGTCGTCGCCGGTACGAGCGAGGAGGGAGCGGACCTTGGTCCATCTGCCCTGCCCCAACTGCTCGCGCACTTCTATGAGTTCGGCGTCGTCGAGGGCAGGGTCGGGCGGCTGTTCGCCGCGACGGCGGCGGAGAAGGGGCGGAGGAGGGGCCATCCGCGAGGTACCTCCACGACGCGCGACGAGCAGGCTTTGATCACGCACAGCAAAGCGGTAGGGGCGGCTCCGCGTCAAGCCGGTTCCTGTCGGGGCGGTGTCCAACTGGCGTCGACGGTGCGGCGGTTGGTCTGCGTGGTGATGACATCGGGCCAGGCAGGGGGCCTGTCGTGGCTAGGCTGGGCGCATGGACGACCACCAGAATTCCGCCCGAACCGCTCCCTCCCGCGCACCGCTCCCGCCGTACCTGCTGGCCTATCCGGGGCCGCTGCGGGACCAGTTGGTGGCGGCGGTGCTCGCGGGGCGGAAGGTGTCGACGACGGGCCTGCTGTGCGAGTACGAGGCGGAGGACGAGGAACTGCCGCCGGTGGGCGAGCGCTCGGCCCTGATCGACTCGGCGGGGCGGGAGGTGGGGGTGCTGGAGATCACGGAGGTGCGGGTGCTGCGGCTGGGGGACGTGGATCTTCAGCACGCGCTGGACGAAGGCGAGGGGTACGCGTCGGTGGCCGAGTGGCGGGCAGGGCACGAGGCGTTCTGGCACGGGGAGGAGATGCGGGAGGCCATGGGGGACCCGGGGTTCACCGTGGACGACGAGACGCTGGTGGTGGCGGAAAGGTTCAGGGTGGTGGAGGTGCTGGGTGCGGAGGTGCCGGGTGCTGAGGGGTGACGCCCTGGTTCCGGTAGGCGCCACCCTTCCTCGGCACCGATAGGCGTCACCCCACTTCGGCGCTACACCACGTCGCGCGCGGCCGCGCGCCCCGCCGCCCGGCCGGAGAAGATGCAGCCGCCGAGGAAGGTGCCCTCCAGGGAGCGGTAGCCGTGGACGCCGCCGCCGCCAAAGCCCGCCGCCTCGCCCGCCGCGTACACACCCGGCAGCGGGGTGCCGTCCGGGGTCAGCACGCGGGAGGAGAGGTCGGTCTCCAGGCCGCCCAGCGACTTGCGGGTGAGGATGTGCAGCCGTACGGCGATCAGCGGCCCGGCCTTGGGGTCGAGGATACGGTGCGGGGTGGCGGTGCGGATGAGCTTGTCGCCGAGGTACTTGCGCGCCCCGTGGATCGCCGTGACCTGGAGGTCCTTGGTGAAGGGGTTGGCCATCTCCCGGTCGCGGGCGACGAGTTGGCGGCGCAGGTCGGCCTCGTCGATGAGGGGTTCCTTGGTGAGGGCGTTCATGCCGCGCACCAGGGAGGTGAGGTCCTTCTCGACGACGAAGTCGGCGCCGTGGTCCATGAACGCCTTCACAGGGGCGGGCACGGCGGCCCTCGCCCGGTCGATGACGCCGCGTACGGACTTGCCCGTCAGGTCGGGGTTCTGCTCGGAGCCGGAGAGGGCGAACTCCTTGCCGATGATCTGCTGGTCGAGGACGAACCACGTGTAGTCGAAGCCGGTCTTCATGATGTGGTCGAGCGTGCCGAGCGTGTCGAAGCCCGGGAAGAGGGGGACGGGCAGCCGCTTGCCCCGCGCGTCGAGCCACAGCGAGGAGGGGCCGGGCAGGATGCGGATGCCGTGCTTGGACCAGATGGGGTTCCAGTTCTGGATGCCCTCGGTGTAGTGCCACATGCGGTCGCGGTTGATGTGGCTGGCGCCGGCCGCCTCGGCGATGCCGAGCATCAGGCCGTCGACGTGCGCGGGGACGCCGGAGAGCATGTGCGCGGGCGGAGTGCCGAGGCGTTCGGGCCACTGGGCGCGGACCAGGTCGTGGTTGCCGCCGATGCCGCCGGTGGTGACGATCACCGCCTGCGCGCGCAGCGAGAACTCTCCGGTGGCGGTGCGCGAGCTGGCCGTGCCTCGCTCGGCGGAGGACGCCTCCAGGATCTCGCCGGTGACGGTGTCGACCACTCCCTGGGTGCGCTCCAGGCCGGTGACCCGGTGCCGGAAGCGGAAGGTGACCAGGCCCCGGGCGACTCCTTCGCGGACCTTGCGCTCGAAGGGGGCGACGAGGCCGGGACCGGTGCCCCAGGTGATGTGGAAGCGGGGTACGGAGTTGCCGTGGCCGTTCGCGTCGTAGCCGCCGCGCTCCGCCCAGCCGACGACGGGGAAGAAGCGGACGCCCTGCTGGTGCAGCCAGGAGCGCTTCTCCCCCGCCGCGAAGTCGACGTACGCCTCGGCCCACTTGCGCGGCCAGGCGTCCTCGTCGCGGTCGAAGCCCGCGGTGCCGAGCCAGTCCTGGAGGGCGAGGTCGCGGCTGTCCTTGACGCGCATCCGGCGCTGTTCGGGCGAGTCGACGAGGAAGAGGCCGCCGAAGGACCAGTGCGCCTGGCCGCCGATCGACTGCTCGGGCTCCTGGTCCAGGAGGATCACCTTGCGGCCGGCGTCCACCAGCTCGGCGGTGGCGACGAGACCGGCGAGGCCCGCGCCGATGACGATGACGTCCGCGTCGTAACCGGTGCGGCCCGTGTCGCCGGAGCGCCCCGTGTCGTCCGGGCGACTCGTGTCACCGGAGGCGGCCGTGACGTCGTGGCCGGTGGCGTCGTTCCCCTTGGCATCCATGGCCCGATCTTCGGTACGCGGGAGTAACTAGTCAACCGTTCGCGAGCGCGCTTTCGGGGGTCCCGCTGGGGTACCCGGAACGGAAGACGCCTCTCCTCGCCGCCGCAGCGATCACAGCCCCTGTGCCGCTATGGTCGGCCAAGTCCCCTGATTCCCCCCTCACTTGAGGTTTCACGGTGTCGCTGACCGTTCTTGTACTGGCTTTGAGCGCCGCGTGCTGCATCGGCTTCGGTTTTGTCCTCCAGCAGGATGCCGCCCGACAGGCGCCGCTCGGTGACTTCCTGTCGCTGCGGCTGCTGCTCGACCTGGTGCGGGTGCCGCGCTGGCTGGCCGGGATCGGCTGCATGGTGGCGGGCATGGTGCTGGGCGCACTGGCCCTGTCGTACGGCGAGGTGTCGGTGGTCGAGCCGCTGCTCGCGACGAACCTCCTGTTCGCGATGGCGCTCTCGCGGCGGCTCACCGGGCGCAGGCTCGGCCGCCGGGGCTGGGCCGGGCTGTGGCTGCTGGCGGGCGGGGTGGCGGCGTTCCTGGTGGCGGGGCGGCCGCACGGCGGGCGGGCCGAGGTCGATCCGCTGCGGCACTGGCTGGTCGTCGGCGTCGTCGTGGGCCTCGCCCTGCTGCTGACCGCGCACGCCAAGCGGTCCCGGATGGGCTCGGGCCCGGCGCTCCTCGCACTCGCGGCGGGGCTGTTGTACGGGTTGCAGGACGCGCTGACCCGGGCGACCGGGCAACGCTTCGAGGAGGGCGGCTGGGACGCGCTGCTGGGCGGTTGGCAGGTGTACGCGGTGGTGGCGCTCGGGGTGGTCGGGCTGGTGCTGGTGCAGAGCGCGTTCGAGACGGGCACGCTGCGCGGTTCGCTGCCCGCGCTGACGGCGGCGCAGCCGCTCTCCGGGGTGGCGTGCGGGATCGGCTTCCTGGGCGACCAGCTCCGCACGACGCCGGAGGCACTGGCCGGGGAGGCGGCGGGGCTGGTGGCGATCGTGGCGGGCATCGTGCTGCTGAGCCGTCATCCGGCGATGCCGGGCGGGGCGGCGAAGGCGGTGCCGGTGGCGGCCGAGAAGGTGCCGGCAGGTCGCTGAGCGGGCTTCTGGCCTGCTGGCCTGCGCGTTCCGTCCTCGCCAATGCCGAACATTGATCCTTTAATGTCCCGCATTGCCTTCTAATAATGGCCAGTATTACAGTGGTCGCATGGCAAGGACGTCAGGACCCGAGACCCGGGAGAAGCTGATCCGTGCGGCCGAGGAGATCTTCGCCGCGCAGGGCGTCGACGGCGCACAGTTGCGGGACGTGGTGAAGCTGGCCGGACAGGCGAATCCGTCGGCCGTCCAGTACCACTTCGGCTCGCGGACCGGGCTCCTCGACGCCGTCATGGCGGGACGCCAGGCACGCACCGAGCAGGTGCTCGCGCCGCTGCTGACCCAGGTGCCCGAAGCCGCTTCCGTACGGGAGCTGGTCACGGCCCTCGTCGCGGCGGAGGCCACCGAGCTGACCGACGCACGAGGGCTGCGCTGTCTGCGCATTTCGGCGCAGCTCAGTCATGAGAGCGGCGTACGGTCGCGGACCCCGCACCCGACGCTGGCGGGCACCGCGTACTGGCGGCTGATCGAGCACATCGAGGCCGCGCTCGTGCGCGACGGGCTGCCCGAACCGCTGCGGCTGGAGCGCCTGGACCTGGCGCTCACGCTGGTCGGTGCCGCCCTCGCGGACCGGGCACGGCAGTTGCTGGCCGGGGAGACTCCGCTGACCTCGGCGAACGTATTCCTCGCCGACCTCGTGGAGACGACCGCGGCCCTGCTCGGGGCGCCCCACACCCACGTACCAGAACACTCTTGAACCCCACACTCGTGAGAGAAGAACGCACCATGAGCAACAACGACCTCACCGGCAAGACCGTCATCATCACCGGCGGCGCCCGGGGTCTGGGCGCGGAGGCCGCCAAGCAGGCGGTCGCCGCCGGCGCGAACGTCGTGATCACCGACGTGCTCGACGAAGACGGCAAGGCCACGGCGGCGGAGCTGGGCGAGCGGGCCCGGTTCCAGCACCACGACGTGACCTCGGAGGAGGACTGGGCGCGCGTCGCGGCGTACGCGGTCGCGGAGTTCGGCTCCATCGACGGCCTGGTGAACAACGCGGGCATATCCACCGGCCAGTTCCTCGCGGACGAGTCGGTCGAGCACTTCCGCAAGGTCCTCGACATCAACCTGACCGGTGTCTTCATCGGCATGAAGGCCGTCATCCCGGCGATGCGGGAGAACGGCGGCGGCTCGATCGTCAACATCTCCTCGGCGGCCGGCCTGATGGGCCTGGCGCTGACCGCCGGTTACGGCGCGTCCAAGTGGGGCGTGCGCGGTCTGACGAAGATCGGCGCGGTCGAGCTGGGCACCCAGAAGATCCGCGTGAACTCGGTGCACCCGGGCATGACGTACACCCCGATGACGGCCGCCGTCGGCATCCAGCAGGGCGACGGCAACTACCCGAACACGCCGATGGGCCGGGTCGGCGAGGCGGACGAGATCGCGGGCGCGGTCGTCTTCCTGCTGTCGGACTCGGCGTCGTACGTCACGGGCGCGGAGCTGGCGGTGGACGGCGGCTGGACGACCGGCCCGACCGTGAAGTACGTCATGGGTCAGTGATCCACTGGTTGTTGTTGGATGGGGCCCATGAACCCCAGTGAAGAAATCTTGGACGTCGTCGACGAGCACGACGACGTCGTCGGGCAGGCCCCGCGCGGTGAGGTGTACGCGCGGGGCCTTCGCCATCGCTGCACCTTCATCCGAGTGCGGGACGCCGAGGGCCGGATCTTCGTGCACCGCAGGACACCGACGAAGCTGGTGTATCCGTCGCTGTACGACATGTTCGTGGGCGGTGTGGTCGGCGCGGGCGAGTCCTACGACGCGGCGGCGCTGCGCGAGGCGCAGGAGGAGCTGGGGGTTTCCGGGCTGCCGCAGCCGGAGTTCCTGACCAAGTTCCTCTACGAGGGCGCGGACGGGCAGAGCTGGTGGAGCGCCGTGTACGAGGTGCGGTGCGAGGTGCCGGTGGACCCGCAGGTGGAGGAGGTCGCCTGGCACACCTTCCTGACAGAGGAGGAGCTGGCGCGGCGGGCCGGCGGCGGACCGGACGCCTGGGAGTGGGTGCCGGACGGGCTGGCCGCGTACGAACTGCTGGCGCGCCGATGAGCGGGCTGCGGGAGGGGCTGCGGCTGTGGGTGGCGCCCAAGAGGGTGCAGGAGGAGGGCGAGACGCCGGACTACCGGTTCTCGCTGGCCAATGAGCGGACCTTCCTGGCCTGGGTGCGGACGGCGCTGGCGCTGGTCGGGGGCGGGTTCGCGGTGGACCAGTTCCTGCCGGAGCTGCGGTGGGGAGTGCGGGTCTCGATGGCGCTCGCGCTGCTCGCGCTGGGGGCGATGTGCGCGCTGCGGGCGGTGAACCACTGGGTGCGGTGCGAGCGGGCGATGCGGCGGGGAGAGGACCTGCCGGTGACGCGCTTCCCGACGGTGCTGAGCCTGGTGGTGGGGGTGGTCGCGGTGGCGATGGTGGTGGTCGTGGTGTTCGGGTGGGCGGGGTGAGTGGTCAGGTGGGCGGGGTGAGTGGCCAGGTGGGCGGGCCCGCCGTGGAGCCCGCCCGGGATCCGGGGCTCCAGCCGGAGCGGACGCGGTTGGCGTGGCGGCGGACGACGCTGTCGGCGACGGTGGTGGCGGTGCTGGCCGTGAAGCAGGCAGTGCACGACGGGGTGACGGGGGTGGGGCTGCTCGGGGCGGCGCTGGGGGCGCTGGTCTGGGTCGGCTTCCTGGTGGTGGCGCACGGGCGGCTGCGGGAGTTGGACCGGGCCCGCCCCTTGGCGCTGTCGCCACGCCGGGCGTGGCTGGCGGTGGGGTGCGGGGTGGCGCTGGCGGGGTTCGGGGTGGCGGTCGTCTGGTAAAGGGGCGCCCCGTCAGGGGCGCGGGGAACTGCGCGAGCAACCAAACAACAAGCCGCGCGGCGAGCGCTTTAGGTGAAGGGGCGGGGCCGGGGCGAAACCCGGGGGTTCGGGGGCAGCGCCCCCGGAAGGAACAGCAACCACCCACCTCGCACAGGACTAGACGACATACCGACTGGTCGGCATCATGGGCAGAGCCGTTGCCCACAAGTCCTGGAGGCATCCCCATGAGCACCGCTCCCCCGCCACCCCCGGGCCTCGACCCGGCACGGCTGCGCGAGCACCTGGACCAGGAGCGGCCGGGCCTGGTCGGCGGCCCGCTCACCGCCCGCCTGATCGAGGGCGGACGCTCCAACCTGACGTACGACGTCACGGACGGCCGCACCCGCTGGGTCGTGCGCAGGCCGCCGCTCGGCCATGTCCTGGCGACCGCGCACGACATGAAGCGCGAGTTCCGGGTGATCAGCGGTCTGCATCCGACGCGCGTCCCGGTACCGGCCCCGGTGCTGCTGTGCGAGGACGAGGAGGTGCTGGGCGCGCCGTTCTACGTGATGGAGTTCGTGGAGGGGACTCCGTACCGGACATCCCAGGAACTGGCCCCGCTGGGCCCGGAGCGCACGCACGCCGCCGTGCTCGGCCTGGTGGACACCCTGGTGGAGCTGCACGCGGTGGACCCCGAGGAGGTCGGGCTCGGCGACTTCGGCCGCCCCGAGGGATTCCTGGACCGTCAACTGCGGCGCTGGGGACAGCAGTTGGACGCCTCCCGCAACCGTGACCTGCCCGGTATCGACGAACTGCACGCCGCGCTCGGCCGCGAGCTGCCCGACTCCCCCGCGCCCACCGTCGTACACGGCGACTACCGCCTCGACAACGTACTGATCGGCGGTCCGGACGACGAGATCCGGGCGATCCTGGACTGGGAGATGTCGACGCTGGGCGACCCGCTGACGGACCTCGGCCTGCTGGTGATGTACGGGACGGAGCTGGAGCTGCCCGACTCCCCCATTTCCACGACCGCTTCGGCGCCCGGTCACCCGACGACCGACGAGATCGTCGCGCGGTACGCGGCCCGCTCCGGGCGGGACGTGTCGGCGGTGCACTGGTACACGGCGTTCGCCTGGTTCAAGCTCGCGGTCATCCTCGAGGGCATCCACTACCGCTACACGCTCGGGCAGACGGTCGGTGCCGGTTTCGACCGGATCGGCGAGCTCGTCCCGGTCTTCATCCAGCACGGCCTGACGACCCTTCAGAAGGGCTGATTTCCCATGGACTTCGCGTACGACGCACGCACCGAAGAGCTGCGCGGCAAGCTGCTGGCCTTCATGGACGAGCACGTCTACCCGGCGGAGGCGGTGGCGCACGAGCAGCGCGCGCTGCTCGACTCGCCGTGGGACACCCCGGCGGTGGTGGAGGAGCTGAAGGCGGAGGCGCGAAGGCAGGGGCTCTGGAATCTGTTCCTGCCGGATGCGGAGTACGGCGCGGGGCTGACCAATCTCCAGTACGCGCCCCTCGCCGAACTCACCGGCCGCTCCCCGCAGTTGGCCCCGACCGCGCTGAACTGTGCGGCCCCGGACACCGGCAACATGGAGCTGCTGGCCCAGTTCGCCTCCGAGCAGCAGAAGAAGCAGTGGCTGGAGCCCTTGCTGGCCGGGGAGATCCGCTCGGCGTTCGCGATGACGGAGCCCGAGGTGGCCTCCTCGGACGCGACGAACATCGAGACCCGGATCGAGCGGTCCGCCGACGGGGCCGAGTACGTCGTCACGGGCCGCAAGTGGTACATCTCCGGGGCGATGAACCCCGACTGCAAGATCTTCATCGTGATGGGCAAGACCGACCCGGACGGCTCCGACGTGCGCCGCCAGCAGTCGATGATCCTGGTGCCGCGCGACACCCCGGGCGTAGAGATCCGCCGGGCGATGCAGGTCTACGGGTACGAGGACCACTACCACGGGGGTCACGCGGAGGTCGTCTTCGACGGCGTACGGGTGCCCGCCGCGAACCTGGTCGGCGAGGAGGGCGGCGGCTTCGCCATCGCGCAGGCGCGGCTGGGGCCGGGGCGCATCCACCACTGCATGCGGCTGATCGGCATGGCCGAGCGGGCGATCGAGCTGATGTGCCGGCGGGCGGTGGCGCGCAACGCCTTCGGGAAGTCGCTGGCCCAGCAGGGTGTCGTGCAGAACTGGATCGCGGACGCGCGGGTGACCGTGGAGCAGCTGCGGCTGCTGGTGCTGAAGACGGCCTGGCTGATGGACACGGTCGGCAACCGGGGTGCGCACACCGAGATCCAGGCGATCAAGATCGCGACGCCGCGTGCGGTGCTGCAGATCATCGACGACGCGGTGCAGCTGCACGGGGCCGGGGGCGTCAGCCAGGACTTCCCGCTGGCGGAGCTGTGGGCGGGGGCGCGGACGCTGCGGCTGGCGGACGGGCCGGACGAGGTGCACCAGAGGTCGCTGGCGCGGCGGGAGCTGAAGAAGTACCTGTAGGGCCTCGCCCGAAGGACCTGCGGTCCTCGCCCCGCAGGTGCCCGTAAGGGCCTTTCGGCGGACCGCCAGGGCCGGGCGGCCCCTGTGGTCGGGACTGAGATCCCGACCACAGGGGCCGCTTTTCGTCGGTTTGCGCCCGAATCGCCCGGTAAATTCGGTGGGTCATTCCTCGTTCGGCCTTGCTTTCGAAGCCGCGTGCGAGGCCGTCCACGCGAAGGTTCCACCCATGTCTCACGCCCCCGCAGCTCCTGCCGCCCCCGCGCCCGTCAAGATCGCCAACCCCGGTCCGCTCGGGCTGGCCGCGTTCGCGCTGACCACCTTCGTGCTCAGCATGTTCAACTCGGGCCTGGTCTCGAACGCGGCGCTCAGCGCGGTCGTGCTGCCGCTGGCGCTGTTCTACGGCGGTCTGGCGCAGTTCGCGGCGGGTCTGTTCGAGTTCCGGCGGGGCAACACCTTCGGGGCGACGGCGTTCGTGTCGTACGGCGCCTTCTGGATGGCGTTCGCGGGCTACGTGAAGTTCGTGGTGCCCGGGCTGCCGAAGGAGGACGCGCACCTGGCGACGGGGCTGTTCCTGATCGCGTGGTTCGTCTTCACCCTGTACATGACGGTGGCGGCGCTGAAGCTGGACCTGGCGCACCGGGCGATCTTCGTCACGCTGACGCTGACGTTCCTGTTCCTGGCCCTCGGGGACCTGGCGCAGAACGTGACGCTGGGGCACGTCGGCGGCTGGCTGGGCCTGGTGTGCGCGGTGTGCGCCTGGTACACGTCCTTCGCGACAGTCACCAACGAGACCTGGGGCCGCAAGGTCCTCCCCCTCGGCTGATCGACCCTTCCTCAGGGGCGCAGGGCCCTGAGCAGGAGGTCTGCCAGGTGGTCGGCGACCTCCTGCGGGGTGAGGGGGCCGTCGGGGCGGTACCAGGTCGACAGGTGGTGGACCGAGCCGAAGTGGTAGTCGACCACCAGGTCGGCGGGGGTGGCGGTGGAGAAGACGCCCGTGCGCTGCCCCTCCTCCACCAGGGCCCGGAAGCGCTCGTGGTAGCGGCGGCGCTCGGAGCGGACCTGCTTGTCCTTCTCCGGGCTCAGGTGGTGCATCGAGCGGAAGAAGATCGACGCGTCGTCGAGGTTCTCGATGGTGGTGACGACGACGTCCGCCGCCGCGTCGCGCAGCCGCTGTTCGACGGGGGCGTCGGCGTCGGCGAACGCGTCCAGGCGCTCCTGCTGGAGGCGCAGGACCCGGCCGTACACCTCGTGCAGCAGGTCGTCCTTGGAGCCGAAGTAGTGGTAGAGGGCGCCCTTGGTGACGCCCGCCGCCTCGACGATCTCCTGGACCGAGGTCCGGTCGTAGCCGCGTTCGGCGAAGAGCCGGGTGGCGGCGGCCAGCAGCCGCTGCGGAACGGGAGTGCCGCCGGGTTCGGTCGTTCTGGCCATGTGCCGCTACCTGCCTTGCCTGAATGCGTCGAGTCTCGTACTGAGTGCGGGGAACTACTGCGTGGAACGCAGTTCCCGCCGGAGGATCTTCCCACTCGTCGTCTTGGGAAGCTCCGGCAGGACCGTCACCTCGCGCGGGTACTTGTAGGCGGCGAGGCGTTCCTTGCAGTACGCGATGAGGTCGTCGGGGGTCGCTTCCGCGTCGGGTCGCAGGCTGACGTACGCCTTGACGCTCTCGCCCCGGTAGGCGTCGGGGACGCCGACGACGGCCGCCTCGCGGACGGCGGGGTGGGTGTAGAGGACGTCCTCGACCTCGCGGGGCCACACCTTGAAGCCCGACGCGTTGATCATGTCCTTCTTGCGGTCGACGACGTACAGCCAGCCCTCGGAGTCCATGAACCCGATGTCGCCGGTGCGCAGTTCCCCGTCCGGGAAGGCCTCGGCGGTGGCCTCGGGCAGCCGCCAGTAGCCGGAGACGACCTGGGGGCCGCGCACCGCGATCTCGCCCTGCTCGCCGAAGGGGACGTCCTGGCCCTTGTCGTCGACGATGCGCACGACCGTGTCGGGTCCTGGTACGCCGACGGAGAGCGTGCCGGAGACCGGGTCGACCGGAGCCTCCTTCTCCGGCGGTACGGAGGCGCACGGGGCGGTGCATTCGGTGAGCCCGTAGCCGTTGCGGATGTACGGCCCGAAGCCCGCCCGGAACTTCTCCACCAGGGCCGGCGGCAGCGGTGCGCCGCCCGAGGAGATCACCTCGAAGGAGGCGAAGTGCTCGCGGGTGACGCCCGGCGTGGCGGCCAGCGCCATGAAGGCCGTGGACGGCCCGACCGTGTACGCGGGCCGGTGCTCGGCGAAGGCGTCCAGGACCACCTGCGGGTGGAAGCGGTAGGCGAGGACGAGGGTGCCCGCGTTGGTCAGGCAGGCCGCCAGCTGGCAGACCATGCCGGTGATGTGGAAGAGCGGGGCGAGGGCGAAGTAGGACGACCCCTCGGCGATGGGGTGCCCGGTGCGCTGCCGCTCCGCGTTGACCATGATGTTTCCGTGGGAATTCATCGCCCCCTTCGGTGTGCCGCTGGTGCCCGACGTGTAACTGATCAACGCCGTGTCCGTGGGCCCGAGTTCCCGCCCGGAGGGTGAATTCAGTCCGGCCCGGGCGGCCTCGACGAGGTCGTCGGCGTCGGTGGGCCTGGGCAGGCGCTCGAAGGTGAGCACGCGGTCGTCGTTCGTGCTCTGGAGGTCGAGTTCGCAGGCGGTGAGGACGATGCGTACGGAAGGGGCTGCGGCGGCGGTCTCCCGCAGGTACGCCTCCCAGGCGCGGTCGGCACAGATCAGGGCGCTGACCTCGGCGTCCGCGAGGACGTGACCCACTTCCGCCGACTTGTACATCGGGTTGAGGGGGACGACGACGGCCCCCGCCTTCCACGCGCCGAGCAGGGCGAGCACGAACTGCGGCGAGTTCTGGAGCATGATCGCGACCCGGTCGCCGCGCCCGAGGCCCTGGGCGGCGAGGTGTCCCGCCACGGAGTCCGACAGGGCCTCCGTCTCGCGGTAGCTGAGCCGGCCGTCGAAGTAGGCGAGCGCGGTCGTGTCGGGGGCGCGGCGCACGCTGTCGCGGAAGGCGTGCACCAGGGTGGGCGCCGGGTGCACGGGGCGACGCTGGGCCTCGCTGAGCTGCGCCAGCCACGGCTGGGCGGCGTAGATCGATGCGGCCGGGTGGTTCGGTCCTCCGTCGGCGGTGTGCGTCACTGCCCGGCCCCTTCCCACTTCTGCTGGAGTTGGTTCATCCCGGCGAGCCAGCGGTCGGTGTCGCCCGCGCGCGCCCTGTAGTAGTCGGCGACTTCCGGGTGCGGGAGGATCAGGAAGCGGTCGGCCGCGATGCCCTCGAAAAGCGCGTCGGCGACGTCCTCCGGCTCGATGGCGGTGGGCGCGAGCACCAGTTCGCCCGCCGATCCGGCGGAGGCCATCAGGTCGGTGCGCACACCCTGCGGGCAGATCGCGTGGACCTTGAGGCCCTGGTGCCGGTACGTCAGCGACAGCCACTCGGCGAAGGCGAGCGCGCCGTGCTTGCTGACGCTGTACGGGGCCGCGCCGATCATCGTGAGCAGGCCGGCCGCCGACACCGTCGACACGAAGCGGCCGCTCCCCCGCTCCACCCACTCCGGGATCAGCGCGCGGGCGGCCCGTACGTGGGCCATCACGTTGACGTCCCAGGCCAGTTCCCAGAGGTCTTCGGCGAACGGGTCGCCGCCGCAGCCGACGCCGGCGTTGGCGCAGTAGATGTCGATCCTGCCGCCGAGTGCCTCGCGGGCCGCCTCGACGATCCCGGAGGCGTCCCCGGGGACGGCGGTGGCGCCGATCTCCTCGGCGACCGCCTTGGCCTTGCCCGCGTCCAGGTCGTTGACCACGACCCGGGCTCCCTCGGCCGTGAACCGCCGGGCCAGGGCGGCTCCGATGCCGCCTCCCGCACCCGTGACCACGACCGTCGCGCCCTGCACCGCATCCATCCGGGGCCTGCCTCTCCATGCCGACTGCTTCCGCAGACTAACCAGTCGGTATGGACGGGGGAAAGGGGTGTACACGGGAGATCCGGAGCGCGCTGCGTTCCGTGGTGCGAGTACAGGGGCTAGCGTGCCCGGACGTGCCGCGGGGATGAGCGGTGCGCACGACATTCGGTGCGACGGCCGGTGGTAAGCCGGGCGTCCGGGCACGGAGGTGGCACGGATGAGCTTGTCCAGAAGAGGGCTGCTGGCGGCCGGCGGCGGCACGGTGGGGGCGCTCGCGGCGGGCGGCGCGGCGCAGGCGGCGGAGGCGGGGCACGGGAGCGGGGGCGGGCCCCGGGTGCGTACCGGGTTCGACCGGCTGGCCGCCGACGGGTACCGGCTGTTGCGCGGGCGCAAGGTCGGCATCGTCACCAACCCCACGGGCGTCACCTCCGACGTCCGGCACATCGTCGACGTCATGCACGCCGACGCACGCGTGAACCTGACCGCCGTGTTCGGCCCCGAGCACGGCTTCCGGGGCACTGCGCAGGCGGGCGGCTCGGAGGGGCGGTACGACGACCCGGCGACCGGGCTGCCGGTGTACGACACGTACCTCAAGAGCGGGCAGCCGCTGGCCGACGTCTTCACGGCGTCCGGGGTGGACACCGTGGTCTTCGACATCCAGGACGCGGGTGCGCGGTTCTACACGTACATCTGGACGTTGTACGACTGCATGGTGGCCGCCGCGCTCGCGGGAAAGCGTTTCGTGGTGCTGGACCGGCCGAACCCGGTGACGGGGCGGGCCGCGCTCGGGCCGGTGCTGGACAGAGCGTTCGCGACGTTCGTGGGGCGCGAGCCCATCGCACAGGCGCACGGGATGACGGTGGCGGAACTGGCGCTGTTGTTCAACGCGGAGTTCCTGCAGAAACCGGTGCCTCTTGAGGTGGTGCGGATGTCGGGGTGGCGGCGGGGCGACTTCTTCGACGCGACGGGGCTGCCGTGGGTGCCGCCGAGTCCCAACATGCCGACGGCGGACACCGCGTTGGTGTACTCCGGCACCTGCCTCTTCGAGGGCACGAACCTGTCGGAGGGACGCGGTACGACCCGGCCGTTCGAGCTGCTGGGGGCCGAGGGCATCGACCGGCGCTGGGCCGAGGCGGCGAACGCGGAGCAGTTGCCGGGGGTGCGGTTCCGGGAGGCGTACTTCGCGCCGACGTTCTCGAAGTTCCAGGGCAAGACGGTCGGCGGCGTCCAGCTGCACGTCCACGACCGGGAGTCGTTCGACCCGGTGCGCACCGGCGTCGCGCTGCTGGTGACGGCGAAGAGGTCCTGGAGCGGCTTCGCGTGGCGGCCGGACAACTGGATCGACAAGCTGACGGGGAACACCCGCGTACGGACCATGATCGACGCGGGGGCGGGGACGGCGGAGGTGGTCGCGGCCTGGCAGGCGGACCTGGCGGCGTTCCGCAGGGTCAGGCGGGAGCACCTGCTCTACCGGTGACCACAGGTGTTCCACATGGTGGGACCGTTCGTCCCACCTATTGACTGCCCCATACACCGACCGAGACCCTGCCGGTCGTGAACGACGAACCGCGCACCACGAAGACAGCTCCACCGGCCACCGCCGGAACACCCGCCGACAGCCCCGAGAAGCTGCGCCGGGTGGCGGTGGCCAGTTTCATCGGCACCGCCATCGAGTTCTACGACTTCTACATCTACGGGACGGCTGCCGCCCTCGTCCTGAACGAGGCGTTCTTCCCGAACCTGACGCCCCTGAACGCGACGCTCGCGTCCTTCTCGACGTACGCCGTCGCGTTCGCGGCCCGCCCGCTGGGTTCGGTGGTCTTCGGGCACTTCGGCGACCGGGTGGGCCGCAAGTCCGTGCTGGTGGCCTCGCTGCTGCTGATGGGGCTCTCGACGGCGCTGGTGGGTCTGCTGCCGGGGTACGGGAGTTGGGGCATCTGGGCGCCGCTGGCGCTGGTGCTGCTGCGTTTCCTCCAGGGCATCGGGCTCGGCGGCGAGTGGGGCGGGGCGGCGCTGCTGGCGGTGGAGCACGCACCGAAGGGGCGACGGGGGTTGTATGCGGCGTTCCCGCAACTCGGTCCGTCCATCGGGTTCTTCGCGGCGACCGGGATCTTCTGGCTGCTGTCGGCGGTGCTGGACGACACGACGTTCAAGAGCTGGGGGTGGCGGATTCCGTTCCTGCTGTCGTTCCTGCTGGTCGCCGTCGGACTGTTCGTACGGCTGAAGATCAGTGAGACCCCGGTGTTCCAGCGGGTGATGGAGCAGCAGGAGGCCAGCAAGGTCCCGACGCTGGACGTCTTCCGGAAGTTCCCGAAGGAACTGCTGCTCGGCGCGGGCGGCATGATCGTCGCGTACGGGCTGTTCTACACGGCGACGACCTACTGCCTGTCGTACGCGACCAAGACGCTCGGGGTGCCCCGCAACACCATGCTGGGGCTGTCGATGGTGGCCTGTCTGTTCCTGGCGGCGGGCACCTGGCTGGCGGCGACGCGCTCGGACGCGGGAGGGCGGCGGAAGCTCATTCTGGGCGGCTGCGGGCTTGCTGTGGTGTGGGGTCTGGTCCTCTTCCCGCTGCTGGACACCGAGCAGCCGGTGCTGATCGCGCTGGCGCTGGGCGGGGCGTTGTTCTGCATGGGTGTGGTGTACGGGCCGATGGGCGCGTACCTGCCGGAGCTGTTCGGGGCGCGGGTGCGCTACTCGGGGGCGTCCCTCGCGTACAACCTGGGCGGTGTGCTCGGTGGTGCGGTGGCGCCGCTGGTGGCGACCCGGCTCCAGGCGGGCTTCGGGTCGGCGTCGGTGGGGTGGTACGTGAGCGCCATGGCGGTGGTGTCGCTGCTGTGCGTGCTGGCGCTGCCGGAGACGCGGGAGCGGGAGTTGGGCTGAGGCACGACACAGCACAGGGGACGTGAGGATCGTTGAACGATCCTCACGTCCCCTGTCGCATGTGTGTCAGCGGTGCTTCGGGAACTCCATGACCATCTGGTACGTGGGACGGTTCTGCCAGTTCATCTTCGGCTGGGTGAGACCGCCCAGTGCCCGGTGCTGGACGGTGTCCGCGCACCACTGGTCGCCGGCCGCGCAGGTGTCGTCGCCGGGGTAGACCTCGGCGGCGGGCTTGGCCGCTGCCGTCCTGAGGGTGGCGAGGAGGGTGTCGCGGCAGGTGTTCAGGTCGCCGTTGCCGCAGTACGGCTTGGCGAGTGCGCCCCGCACCGGCTGCCCCAGGACCGTACGGAGGTCCTTGTCGACGTAGCTCCACCAGCCGTACTGGAAGGCGGAACCGGCGTGCCCGCCGGTGGGGCCGTGGGTGGAGGAGGGGGACTCGTCGATGCCGAGGTTGGCGGTGAGCGCCTGGTACAGGTCGTCACCCAGGCCCGGCTTGAAGGTTCCTTCCACCAGCAGCGGCCACCAGGCGTCCATCAGGCGCACCGCGTCGGGGTGGGTGTAGGTCCGGGACCCCTTGGCGTTCTCGCGGCGCTGTGCGCCCTCTGAGCGCCACGCCTCCAACTGCTGGACGGAGCGGCCGAGTTCCGGGTCGGTGACCGGCTTGGTGCGGAGCACCTTCAGCAGCTCGGGGAGGACGTCCTCGCCGCGCAGGTCTGTGACGGCGGCCTCGGCCATGGCCTGCGTGAGGGAGGCGCGGGTGACGCCGCCGCGGCGGACGAGCCTCTCGACGCGGTCGTCGAGGAGGTTGCCCCGGTGCACGGAGCCGTTGCCGAAGCCCGCCGAGGAGTAGTCCGCCGCCTGCTTGTTGTTCCAGGAGACGTAGTAGTCCTGGTCGGTGGACTGCGGGTGCTGGGCGGGCGGGGTGTACGACGCGGTGTTGTCGGCCGGGTCGAAGCCGGGCCACTCGGTGGACCTGTCCGCCCTGATCGGGAGCGCGGGGTCGACGCCGGGGGCGCGCTGCGGGTTCAGGCCGCTGTTGTAGTAGGCGGCCGTGTTCGCGTCGGCGTAGAACCAGTTGAAGGCGTAGTCGATGCTCTCGGCGGCCTTCTGGAAGCTCTTGGCGTCCTTCACGAATGTCGGATCGTTGAACAATTGGAAGCCGATGATCGAGTCGGCCTCGTGCCGGTAGGTGGAGCGCAGCAGCGTGTACGCGACGGGCCTGCCGCCGACGGTGGCGCGGTGGGTGACCGTGCCGAGCCTGGTGCGCCAGACCTGCATGCGGTACGAGCCTGCGGCGGTGGAGTCGGCCACCGTCGGCTTCCAGGCGTTCCGCTTCTCCAGCTTCTCCATCGGTGTGCAGGCGCCCCGGAAGAGGTAGTGCGTGGAGTTCCTGGTGGGGGCACCGCCTCCGGGTTCGCACAGGTCGACGGCGTAGGTGTCGGTGATGTCCTGTCCGGCGGAGGTGGCGGACCAGGCGTAGTCCTGGCCGCGCCCGAGCTGGACGTACATGCCGACACCGGCGAAGGAGGCGCCGCGGGCACTGATGCCGGGGCCCTGGAGTTCCTGGAGCATCAACAGCTGCGGGGCGAAGTAGCCGGTCTGCGGGCCGAAGACGGCGACCGGATTGCCGCTCGCGGTGTGCCTGCCGGACACCAGGAGGGCGTTGGACATACCGCGCCTGGTGGCGAAGTCGGCGCCGGGCAGGACGCCTTCGTCGTACATGCCCTGGGCGGGCTTGAGCTTCTCGGGGGCCTCGACCGGGTCCTTGGCACCGGCCCGGTTCTGCTGCGCCGCGCCCGTGCGGTCGTGCACCAGCTGTTCGGCGGTGACGGAGCCCTTGTCGGGGAGGGCGACGGCGCGCGCCTGTGCGGGCTTTCCGGCGTACGGGAAACGCTGTCCGTCGTGCAGGGTGAGGGCGGCCTCGGGGTCGTTGCGCTGGCGGAAGGACTCCCAGACCTCGGTGCCCTCGGCGACGCCGTACTTCTGCTGCGCCGACAGCAGTGACAGGGCGGACTGGACCTCGCCTCCGCCGCCGAAGAGGCGGCTGGCGCGGTCACCAGCACCGGTGGCCCCGAAGGCCGAACCTCGCCGGTGCAGGTGACCGCGCCGATCCTGCCGGTGAGAACGAACGTACTCGCCGGGGAATTGACGTCCTCGCCTGCCCGAAGGCCGACGATTCCGGTCCGTACCGCTTGCGGCACCACCGTGGGTTCCTGTTTCACTGGCCGCTGCCACCTGTAAGGGCGGTCTTACGTGGCCTCCGCAGGCCTGACATCCCGCCCGTCCGGCGGTAGGTCCGCCAACCAGGTTGTTCGGACAAGCCGACATTAGCAACGGCACTGCGGCACTTCACGCCGTACGACGAAGAAGGCCCTCAGCTTCCTCATGGAGGGCGACCAGCCAAGCAAGCGTTCGATGACGAGAGGTGCCCTTGATGCGCGGGACGCCGGTCCTCTTGTCGCGGGTGATCGTGACGTCGGCGCGGGGCTTGTCCACGGAGGCCTGTTGGCCGTCGGGGACACCGAAGGAGGCGTCGTTGAAGAAGTCGGTGAGCTTCTCGTCCGTGAGGGCGCCGCTGCCGGCGACCAGGGCGTCGTACTTCTCGATCTGGTCCGAGGAGTGCGCGGGGCGGGTGCCGAGGACGCGGTGGGCGAGGATCTCGGCGAGGGTCGCGTTGCCGTTCTGGCCGGGTGGCAGGATGTCCGCGCACTGGGCCTGGCAGTGGTCCTCGGCGGGCGGCTCGGCGGCCTTGGCGGCGGGGGCCTTCAGCGGGCCGAACAGTCCGGCTCCGAGCGCCAGGGCGGCTGCGGCGACGGTGCCGGTCGTGCGCAGACCGCTGTGTCGGGTGGGGTGTTGGCGGCGGGCGGGGCGTGGGGGGCGTGCGGGCATGCGTGCTCCTCGGGAGCTCCTCGGGGGAAGCGGTGCGCCGGAGGTTACCGGCGGTTAACCCCGCAGAGGACCCGAAGAAGGTGAACACCCCTCACCTTTCCCTCTTCTTCACCCTTTCGAGTGAAGCGTTCGAGCAAGAAGGCGTGGACCTTGCGTGACGGAGGAGTGGACAGGGACGGGAGAGATCCGTGCGAAACGGGACCAATTGATCCCTGATGGGGCCCATCGGATTTTCGATGGAGCCGAAACGGGCACCCGTACGTCCATTCATCGACGCCGAAGTACCAGCGACGGAGGTGGCAGTGCGATGGCCGGTTTTCGGAGTCTCGCGAGACAGGTCCGTGACCCGAGGTGTGATCTTGCGTTGCGACGCTATTCGCTCCGCAAGTGTCTGGAGAGGTTCGCCCCTTACGGGCACAGGGCGACCTGGGACCACCTGTGCACCCGGCACGGGTTCGGTCCGGAGGACAGGGCGCCCGACCCGGTGCGGTTGGTGGCCGCACTGGAGGAACTGGAGGAGGCGCGGGCCGTCTGGCTCGCGTACGAAGTGGAGTTCGCGAAGCGCCGCAAGCGCGAGAAGCACGACGGGCTGCGGCGGCCGGGCTCCTTCGACGACTGGCACCGGCGGACCTGGGGCGGTTTCGGGGTCGCGTGGTGCGACGATCCGGCGGCCCATCCGGCGGCTTCGCTGGCAGAGGTGCTGCGCGGGCTGATCTCCGCTCTGGAGTCGGAACCCGGCGAGCACTGTCCGGTGTGTGCGTCGAGCCGGATCGTCTGGAAGCAGGACCTGGTCCACGAGCCGTGGTTCGGGCCGGTCTGCACGGGATGCGGAATTCTGGTGCCGCAGCCCGTCCTGACGCCCGAGGCACTGGCCCGGGCCAAGAGGGTGCGGCGCAAGGAACTGGCGTCAGTGGCGTGAGCGCGCGGGGCGCGGCGGAAGTGCTCCCTGGGGCGCCGCGTCCCCCGTGTCCGTACCGCCCGTGCTCACACCCCCCACGTCCGTACCGCGCGTGCGTGTGACCCACGTATCCGTACCGGAGTCCCTGCGAGGGTTTCCGCGCGACAACCGTGCGAATGCTCAGTGCATGGCTGAATGTCAGTACCGGGTGTCACCATCGAATGCATGGTCGAGCCCTTGATTCAGGTCTGTGTGAACGGTCAGCGCGGTCCCGGCGACGGAGCCGCCGTTCCCGTGTCGCCGGACGCCATGGCCCGGTCAGCCGCCGCCGCGGTGGCCGCCGGGGCCCGTGAGGTGCATGTGCACCCGAAGACGCCGTGCGGCGACGACACCCTGTCGCCCCGCGTCCTCGCTACCACCCTGACCGCGATCCGGGACGTGGTGGACGTCCCCGTCGGCGTGACGACCGGCGCCTGGACGGAGCCCGAGCCGCAGCGCCGCATCGAGCGCATCGCGTCCTGGACGGTGCTGCCCGACCACGCCTCGGTGAACTGGCACGAGCCGGGTGCCGAGGAGGTCGCCGGGGCGCTGCTGGCGCGCGGTGTGGCCGTCGAGTCCGGGCTGTGGTCCGGCACGGACGGCATGGAGCGCTTCCTGGAGTCCCCGCTGGCGAAGCGGTCGTTGCGGGTGCTGGTGGAGGTGACCGACCCCGATCCGCTCACCGCGGAGGACTCCGCGCTCCAGTTCCTGGCCGACCTCTCGCGGCGGGGTGCGGTGGGCGACAAGGGCGAGGTGTGCGGGGCTCCGATGCTGCTGCACGGCGAGGACGGCGGGGCCTGGCCGGTGCTGGCGCTCGCGAGACGCCTGGGTCTGGCCACCCGCATCGGCCTGGAGGACACCCTGCTGCTGCCCGACGGCCGGCAGGCAAAGTCCAACGCCCAACTGGTCAGCGCCGCCCGCGATATTCGGTGGCCGGTGGAGGTGGGCTGACCGCACAGTGGGTGCTCGTCCAGCAAGTTGACGAGTTCACCACATCACGATCTTTAGGGGGCGCCGACATGTCGACGCTGCGAGTCACCGCCGAAGTACTGACCGTCCACGAGCACCCGAACGCGGACGCGCTGGAGCTGGCCCAGGTCGGGCTCTACCGCGCGGTCGTCGCCAAGGGCGCGTACCGGTCCGGCGAGGCAGCCCTCTACATACCCGAGCAGTCCGTGCTCCCGGACGCCCTGATCGAGGAGTTGGGCCTGACCGGCAGGCTCGCGGGCAAGGCCGCCAACCGGGTCAAGGCGGTGCGCCTGCGCGGCGAGGTGTCGCAGGGCCTGGTGTGCAGGCCGAGCGCCCTGGAGGGGGTGGATCTGGTCGCCGCCGCCGACGACGGCACCGACTTCGCGGAGCTGCTGGGCATCACCAAGTGGGTGCCGCCGATCCCGCCCACCATGAACGGCGAGGTGGAGCGCGCGCCGGAGCTGCTGCCCTGGGTCGACATCGAGAACCTGCACCGGTACCCGCAGATCTTCGAGCCGGGCGAGGAGGTCGTCCTCACCGAGAAGCTGCACGGCACCGCCTGCCTGGTGACGTACGTCGCGGACGAGGAGCGGGTGTACGTGTCCTCGAAGGGCTTCGGCGCACGCGGCCTGGCGCTGAAGGAGGCCGAGCGCAATCTGTACTGGCGCGCGGTCACCGGGCACCAGGTGCCCGCCGTCGCGGCGGCCCTCGCCGAGAAGCTGGGCGCACGCCGGGTGGGGATCTTCGGCGAGGTGTACGGGGCGGGCGTGCAGGACCTGGCGTATGGGGCCGACGGCCGCTCGCTGAACCTGGGTTACGCCGCGTTCGACGTGTCGGTGGACGTGGACGGGCAGGTCAGGTGGCTGGACGCGGCCGAGTTCGCGGAGCTGCTGGAGGGGCGGCTGCCGATGGTCCCGATGCTGTACGCGGGCCCGTACGACGTGTCGAAGGTGCTGGAGCTGGCGAGCGGCCGGGAGACCGTCTCCGGGCGGGAGCTGCACCTGCGCGAGGGTGTGGTGATCCGCCCGGCGGTGGAGCGGCACAGCCCTGTGGTGGGCGGCCGGGCCGTCGCGAAGGCGGTCAGCCCGGCGTACCTGACGCGCAAGGGCGGCACCGAGTTCGAGTAGAGCCGACCGCGGCTCAGAGGCCGTCGTCGAGGTGCCAGTGGTTCTGCCAGCGGGCGTCGATCGGGTCGGCGGCCGACTGGTAGCGGATGTCCGTGGACAGCCGCATCACGCCGTCCGGGTCCCGGTTGTCGAGGGAGGCGTGCACCAGGTACGGGGAGTGGACGACCATGTCGCCGGCCGCGTAGTCGGTGACCAGCCACCGGGTGTCGTGCTCCTCGGCGAGCGAGGGCAGGTCGGCGGTGAGGGAGGCGGGGCGGCGCAGCAGCCCCGCCTCCTCCTGCGCCCGCACCCGGTGGTGGCTGCGCTCCAGGTAGACCAGGCCGCCCCGGGCCAGCGGGCAGTCGCCGAGCGGGATCCAGCTGGAGAGGACGCGTTCGGTGCCCTCGCGCAGGTAGACCAGGTCGTAGTGGGCCTGGGTGGCGGTGCCGATGCCGGACTCGCCGGGCAGCCCATGCCGGATGATCTTGCGCCGGTGCAGGTGGACCTCGGGGGCGCCCAGGAACCACCGGTAGAACGCGACGAGTTCGGGGCGGCGGCACAGCGCCTCGTACTCCGGTCCCGGTACGACGCCCCGGAACAGGGCGGTGCGGAACGCCGCCCGGTCGAAGCCGCTCTGGTCGGGTGCGGCGATGCCGTCACCGGGGTCGGTGCCCTCGCGCGTCAGACCGCTGCGGGCGGTCTCGGTGAAGTAGTGGCGGCGGAACTCCCGCACCACGTCCGGCCGGAAGAAGCCCGGGAGGTAGAGGTAGCCCTCACGGTTGAACCGGGCCCGCAGGGCGGTCAGGTCGTCGCGCTCGGCGTCCGGCACCGGTGCGAGGCGGCCGAGCCGGTGCGGGGCGGGGTCGAGGGTGTAGCCGTTGGAGGTCAGGTCCTGGTGCGCCGGTGCGGTGACGGCGGTGGCGTGCGACATGCACCCCATGCTTGCGAGGGCGGGCCCGGACGTACATGGACGAAAGGGCCCGCCGCTTGGACTCCGTACGGGGACTCCGCACTGGAACTCCGTACTGGGACTCCGTACTGGAACTCCGTACTGGGACTCCGCACGCGGCCTCGGGCGCTGGGCGCGGCCTCGGGCGTCAGCCCTTCCTCTTCTCGCCCATCAGACGGGAACCCGAGATCTGCTCGCCGATGACGTCGTCCGGGTTGGACAGCACGCAGGTCTCCAGCGACAGACAGCCGCAGCCGATGCAGTCGGTGAGGTGGTCGCGCAGCCTGCCCAACTGCTTGATGCGGGCGTCGAGTTCGGAGCGCCAGTTCTCCGAGAGGCGGGCCCAGTCCTCGCGGGTGGGGGTGCGCTCCTCGGGGAGTTCGGCCAGCGCGTCGCGGATGGTGGCCAGCGGGATGCCGACGCGCTGGGCGGCACGCACGAAGGCGACCCGACGCAACGCGTCGCGCCCGTACCGGCGTTGGTTGCCGGAGGTGCGACGGCTGCTGATCAGGCCCTTGGCCTCGTAGAAGTGCAGGGCGGACACGGCGGCGCCGCTGCGCGCGGACAACTGACCGACGGTGAGTTCGTGGACCTTCACTGGAATCTGCGGCACTCCGCGAACCCTAATGGACTTCCGTTGACAGGGACACAGGGGCCCAATCATGCTGAGCAAACGCTTAATCAAGTGCGTGAGCAGCGAGGGAGCACAGGAATGACCGAGCCGAGGATCTTCACGTCCGCCGAGGAACTGAGCGCCGGCGTCGGCGAGCAGTTGGGCCACAGTGAGTGGCTGGAGATCGACCAGAAGCGGATCGACCTGTTCGCCGACGCGACGGGCGACCACCAGTGGATCCACGTGGACCCGGAGCGCGCCGCCCAGGGCCCGTTCGGGAAGACCATCGCGCACGGGTACCTGACGCTGTCGCTGTTGCCTCTTTTCGTGCCGCAGGTGATGCGGGTCGAGGGCATGAAGATGGGCATCAACTACGGCACCGGCAAGGTGCGCTTCCCGTCGCCGGTGCCGGTGGGTTCGCGGCTGCGCGCCACGGCGGTGCTGACCGAGGTGACCGAGGCCGGTGGCGGTGTGCAGGTGACGGCGAAGGTGACGGTCGAGATCGAGGGCGGCGCGAAGCCGGCGTGCGTGGCGGAGTCGATCTCGCGCTACTACTTCTGAGCCACCCGCGGAGCGGCAGCCACCCCCTGCGGAGCGGCAGCCACCCCCTGCGGAGCGGCAGCCACCTCCTACGGGGCGGCCGTCACCATCCGCAGCACGAGGTCGGCGTACAGCGCGCCGACCTCGTCGGGGGTGCGCCGTCCCTCCACGTTGAACCAGCGGGCCACGTCGATGCACAGCGACAGCACGGCGAGCGTGGTGCCCGGCACGTCGGGGACGTCGAACTCCCCCGACCTCACGCCGTCGTTGATGATGCGGCGCACGGCGGCGTCGCTGCGGCGGCGCAGTTCCACGATCTCCGCGCGGTGCTCCTCGCCGAGCGCGTCCAGTTCGTACTGCACGACACGCGCGGTGGTGTGGTGCGCGGCGTGCCACCGTACGAAGGTGACGACGGCGTCCGCGAGGCGTTCGGCGGCGGTGCCGTCGCCGTCGGCGGCGGTCTCCAGGATGCGCAGGGCCTTGTCGTGGCCGATGCGGCTGATCCGGTGGAGCAGTTCTTCCTTGGTCTTGTAGTGGATGTAGAGCGCGGCCGGGCTCATGCCGGCGCGGCCCGCGATGTCGCGGGTGGTGGTGGCGTGGTAGCCGCGCTCGGCGAAGGCTCCGACGGCGGCGACGAGCAGTCTCCTGGCCGCCTCCGGGGCGACCTCGCCCCAGGCGGATGCCTCGTTCGTCCCGCCCTCGGCGGTGCCCTCCGCGTCCTGCGCCGTGCTCATCGCGCACCTCTTCCGTCCGTACAGCAGGACGCACACCATACCCCGCAGTACTGAGCAAGCGCTTAGCGTGCGGGGCGGAGTGCGGCCCAGAGCCTCTGGGCGACCCGGAGCTTCCGGGCAGTCCGTCTAGAGCTTCTGGAAGGGGTCGTGCTCGGCGAGCAGCTTCTCCAGCCGCGCCTGGTCGACCCGGCTGACGATCTGCCCGGCCTCCTGCTTGTCGCGGATCACCTTGGCGAGGGTGAAGGAGGAGGTGGTCAGGTAGAGGACGGCGATGGCGAGGAAGGCGCGCACCCAGCCGCTGGCATCCAGGTAGAAGATGCCGATGGTGACGGCGCCGAGCGCGACGGCGAAGGAGGCGATGGCCTGGGCGTAGTAGGCCCCGGTGTTCTGCTGCTTGACCTGTGTGTCGCTCATGCGGACAGGGTGACCCGGATCACTCCGGGCTCCCATCCGTACGCGTACTCAGAAACGTACTCAGACGGCCCGGGGCCACTTCAGAAGGCCGAAACCCCCGTCAGCGCACGGCCGATGACCAGCTTCTGGATCTGGCTGGTGCCCTCGTAGAGGGTCATCACGCGGGCGTCGCGCAGCAGCTTGCCCGCCGGGTACTCGTCGATGTAGCCGTAACCGCCGTACACCTGGAGGGCGTTGTTCGCGGCGCGCACGGCGGCCTCGGAGGCGAAGAGCTTGGCCTTGGAGGCGGCGGTGACGAAGGGCTCGCCCCGGTCGACGAGGTCGGCGACGCGCCAGGTCAGCAGGCGGGCGGCGTCGACGTCGACCGCGATGTCGGTGATCAGCTCCTGGACGAGCTGGTGGTGGGCGATGGTCTTGCCGAACTGCTCGCGCTCGCCCGCGTACGACAGGGCCGCGTCCAGCGCCGCCTGGGCGATGCCGACGCAGCCCGCCGCGACCGACATGCGCCCCTTGGCGAGCGCCGACATGGCGACGGAGAAGCCCTTGCCCTCGGGGGCGAGCATCGCGGAGGCGGGCACGCGGACGTCTTCCAGGACGAGTTCGGCGGTGGCCTGGCCGCGCAGACCGAGCTTGCCGTGGATGGTGCGGCGGGTGAGGCCGGGGGTGTCGGTGGGGATCAGGAAGGCGGAGACGCCCTGGTGGCCGGGGGCGTCGGTGGAGCGGGCGAAGAGGAGGACGACGTCGGCCCAGGTGCCGTTGGTGATGAACATCTTGGTGCCGTTGATCACGTAGTCGTCGCCGTCGCGGACGGCCTTCGTGATCAGGTTTCCGGCGTCGGAGCCGGTGCCGGGCTCGGTGAGGCCGAAGCAGCCGATGGCCTCGCCGGAGGTGAGGCGCGGCAGCCACTGCTGCTTCTGCTCCTCGCTCCCCCACGCGGCGATCGTCTTGGCGACCAGGCCGAGCGACACGGAGACGATGCCGCGCACCGAGGAGTCGCCGCGGCCGAGTTCTTCGGTGACCAGGCAGTAGGCGAGGTGGTCGCCGCCGGAGCCGCCGTACTCCTCGGGGATCGTCAGGCCGAGGAAGCCGAGGGCGCCGAGCTTCTTCACGATCGACTTGTCGACGTTCTCGGTGCGGTCCCACTCCACGACGTGCGGGGTGATCTCGCGGGCCACGAAGTCACGGGCGAGCCGTTGGACGGCTCTCTGCTCCTCGCTGAGTTCCAGGTTCACGGCACCCGCCCCTTCCGTCCTGCGTCTTCGTGCAAGAATTAATTAGCACTGCTAGTTTCCAGTTGCCCGGCCTACTATGTGCCGCATGGCCCGACCGCGCAAGCCCCTGTTGAGCAGAGACCGCATCGTCGAGACGGCGCGCGCGCTCGTGGACTCCGAGGGCCTGGACGCGGTCTCCACGCGGCGGCTCGCGGCGGAGCTGGGGGTCAGCGGACCGTCCCTCTACAACCACTTCCGCAACAAGGACGAGATCCTGGAGGCGGTCGCCGACACGGTGTCCGCGAAGGTCGATCTGTCGATGTTCGACGCGGCCGACGGCCGCGACTGGCGGCGGGCGCTGCACGACTGGGCGCTCTCCTACCGCGCCGCGCTCACCGAGCACCCGCACATCGTCCCGGTGCTCGCGCGCGGCCCCGGCCGCCGCCCGGCCGGGCTGCGGGTCGCCGACGCGGTGTTCGGGGCGATGGTGCGGGCCGGCTGGCCGCCCGCCCAGGCGACGTACATCGGCGCGCTCATGCGCTACTTCGTGACGGGCTCGGCGCTGGGCTCCTTCGCGCGCGGCTTCGTCGACGACGAGACGGCGTACGACCCGGCCGACTACCCGCACCTCGGGCAGGCGCACCTGCTCGCGGACCACCAGGAGAAGGTGGACGAGGGGGCGTTCGAGACGGGCCTGCGGGCGCTGCTGGACGGGCTGGGGGTCCAGTACGAGGCGGGACGGTACGCATCGGAGCGCGCCGGGAGCGGGGCCGGGGGCTTCGCGACGGTTCGGCCGGCGCCGAAGCTTCCGTAGGGCACCCTGGAGGAATGCCGAAATCCTCCGCCCCCGCGTCCGACACGGCCGGAACCCCCGCGGCCCGTCTCGCCGCCCTCGCGTGCCTGCTGTCCGACGAGACCCGGGCCGTGTTCCTGCTCTCCCTCCTGGACGGCCGCGCCTGGACCGCGAGCGAACTCGCCCGGCAGGCGGGCGTCGCCGCCTCCACCGCCAGCGAGCACCTGGGGCGGCTGGTGTCGGCCGGACTGCTGGCCGAGGAGCGGCAGGGCCGTCACCGCTATGTGCGCCTCGCGGACGCGGACGCGGCGCAGCTCGTGGAGTCGGTGGCCTCGTACGCGATTCCGGGCCGCGACGCCCCGCACACGCTGCGGGCGGCGAGCGTGGGGGCGGCGATGGCGCGCGGGCGCACCTGCTACGACCATCTGGCGGGCCGCCTGGGCATCGCGATCACGGAGGCGATGGAGGCGCGCGGCCTGCTCCTGACGGTCAACGGTTTCGCGCTCACGGACACGGGCCTGGCCTGGTTCGACGACTTGGGAATTCCCCTCGCGACGCTCAAGACCCGCCGCCCGACGGTGAGTTCCTGCCTGGACTGGACGGAGCGCAAGCGCCACCTGGCGGGCGTCGCGGGGGCGGAGCTGTGCCGTCGCGCGCTGGAGGAGAAGTGGTGCGTACGGATCGGGACGGAGCGCGCGGTGAAGGTGACTCCGGCGGGCGAGCGCACCTTCTGCGACCTGCTCGGCATCGATGCGGCGGCGCTTCGGTGATCCCCGCACCCTGACGACATCGACACTTCGGTGACAGCCGAAGTGTTCATGCCCTAGCATCGCGGCATGAGCAACTCCTCCTCCCCCTCGACCCGTTCCGAGCCGCTCGCGCTGGTCGCGGCCGCCGTGACCGTGGTGCTGTGGGCCTCGGCCTTCGTGTCCATCCGCAGCGCGGGCGAGTCGTACGAGCCGGGCGCACTGGCGCTCGGACGGCTGCTGTCCGGCTCGGTCGTCCTGGTCGTCATCCTGCTGATACGGCGCGAGGGCCTGCCGCCGAAGGCCGCCTGGCCGGGCATCGTCGTCTCCGGCCTGCTCTGGTTCGGCGCGTACGCGGTGGCGCTCAACTGGGGCGAGCAGCTGGTGGACGCGGGCACGGCGTCGCTCGTGGTGAACGTGGCCCCGATCCTGATGGCACTGCTGGCCAGCCGCTTCCTGGGCGAGGGGCTGTCGCCGCGCCTCATCGCCGGAATGATCGTCTCCTTCGCGGGTGCGGCGATCGTGGGCGTCTCGATGTCGGGCGGCGGCGGTACGTCGCTGCTGGGTGTGGTCCTGTGCCTGGTGGCGGCCGTGACGTACGCGATCGGAGTGGTCGCCCAGAAGCCCGCGCTGACGCATGCCACGCCGCTCCAGGCGACGACGTACGGCTGTGTGATCGGCGCGGTCGCCTGCCTGCCGTTCAGCGGCCAGCTCGTGGACGGCCTCGCCCACGCCCCGTTGTCGGCGACGCTGAACATGGTCTACCTGGGCATCTTCCCGAGCGCGCTGGCCTTCACGACCTGGGCGTACGCGCTCAAGCGCACCACGGCCGGGAAGATGGGCGCGACCACCTACGCGGTGCCCGCGATCGTCGTGCTGATGTCCTGGCTGCTGCTGGACGAGGTGCCGGGCTGGATCACGCTGCTCGGCGGGGCGGTGTGCCTGGCGGGCGTGGCGGTCTCGCGCTCCCGCTCGCGCAAGGCGGAGGTGCCGCTGGCCGACACCACCGCCCCCGCCCCCGGCCCCGCCCCCGAGAAGACCCGCTAGAACACCACCAGCGCCCGGCCGCCCTTGCCCGCGAGCATGTTGTCGAAGGCGGCCGGGATCCCGTCGAGGGTGATGCGCTCGGTGACCATGGACGCGAGGTCGAGGCGGCCCGCCCGGATGTGCTCGGCGAGGACGGGCAGGTCGCGGGCCGGGTCGCTGTTGCCGTACACACAGCCGGACAGGGTGCGTCCCCAGTGGAAGATCTCCAGGGCGTTGAAGGAGACCTGCTGGTCCTTGCCGCCGATGCCGACCACGGTCGTCCGGCCGCCCCGGCGGGTGGACTCCCACGCGGTACGAATCGTGGCCGCGCGCCCCACGCACTCGACGGCGACGTCGGCACCGTGCCCGCCGGTGAGGCGGCGGACGTCCTTGGCGGTGGTGTCGGATGCGATGAGGTAGTCGGTGGCGCCGGCGGCGCGCGCCAGCTCCTCCTTCTCCGGAGACACGTCGACGGCGACGATCTGCCCGGCTCCGGCGATCCGGGCGGACTGGATCGCGGCGAGGCCGACGCCTCCGACCCCGTACACGACGACGGTCTCCCCCTCGCGCACGCGGGCGCTGTGGTGCACGGCGCCGTAGCCGGTGAGGACGGCGCAGCCGAGGAGGGCGGCGTCGGTGAGCGGAATCCCTTCCGGGGCGGGCAGGACGCACTTCGCGGCGACGACGGTCTCCTCCGCGAAGGCGGCGACGTTGAGGCCGGGGTGGAGGTCGGTTCCGTCGCCGGTCGTGCGGGCGTAGACGTCACCGGCGCCGGTGAGAGCGTCGGCGCACAGCCACACCTCGCCGAGGGAGCAGGCGTGGCAGGAGCCGCAGGAGGGCGCCCAGTTGAGGACGACGCGGTCGCCGGGTGCGAGGTGGGTGACGGCGTCACCGACCTCGGTGACGGTGCCGGCCCCCTCGTGCCCGAGGACGGCGGGGAGGGGGACGCGCATGGTGCCGTTGGTGAGGGAGAGGTCGGAGTGGCAGACCCCGGCGGCGGCGAGCCTGATGCGGACCTGGTGGGGTGCGGGGGCGGGGAGGGTGATGTCGGTGAGGCGGAGGGGGGTGTGCGGTGCGTGGATGACGGCGGCGCGGGTCACAGGCGGGACTCCTCGGGGGTACGGGGCGGGGCGGGCCGGTGAGGGGGTGCCGGACCGGGCCCGGCACCCCCTTCGACGCAACCGGTCCTAGAACTGGAGGGACTTCGTCTGGAGGTACTCCGAGAGGCCGTGGGCGCCCAGTTCCCGTCCCACCCCCGACTGCTTGTAGCCGCCGAAGGGGGCGAGGGGGTTGAACCGGCCCCCGTTGATGTCCACCTGCCCGGTGTCCATCCGCCGGGCGAACGCCGCCGCCGTCTCCGGTTCCGCCGCCCACACCGCCCCCGCGAGCCCGTACACCGTCCCGTTGGCGATCCTCAGCGCGTCGTCCTCGTCCTCGTACCGCAGGATCGAGATCACCGGCCCGAAGATCTCCTCCTGGGCGATGGTCATCTCGGGCGTGACGTCGGCGAAGACGGTCGGCGAGACGTAGTAGCCCTTCTCCAGCGGTGCTTCCGCCCCGCCCGCGACGATCCGCGCGCCCTCCTCGACGCCCTTGGTGATGTAACCCCGCACCCGCTCCAGCTGCTTGGCGTTGACCAGCGGTCCCACCCGCTCCCCCGGCGCGTACTTCGCGACCGCGTCCGCAGCCAGCGACACGGCTTCCTCGTACACGTCCGCGTGCACCAGCATGCGCGTCCACGCGCTGCACGTCTGCCCGGAGTTGGCCATCACGTTGGCGACGCCGACGTTGACGGCCTTGGCCAGGTCGGCGCCCGGCAGGATCACATTGGCCGACTTGCCGCCCAGCTCCAGCGCGACCCGCTTGACCGCCGCGCCCGCGACCGCGCCGATCTGCCGGCCGACGGCCGTGGACCCGGTGAACGACACGAGGTCCACCCCCTCGTGCCCCGCGAGCGCCTGCCCGGCGACCGGGCCGAGCCCGGTGACCAGGTTGAACACCCCGGCGGGCAGCCCCGCGTCGTGCACCACCTGGGCGAAGAGCTGCGCGGTCAGCGGGGTGTCCTCGGCGGGCTTGAGGACGACCGTGCAGCCCGCCGCCAAGGCGGGGGCCACCTTGGCAACGATCTGGTGCAGCGGATAGTTCCACGGCGTGATCGCCCCGACGACGCCCACCGGCTCGGCGTACACCGTCGAGTTGCCGACCTTCTCCTCGAAGGCGTACGTGGCGGCCAGTTCGGCGTACGAGCCCGCGACCACGATCGGCAGCCCGGCGTGGACGGCCTCGGCCAGGGCGGGCGGTGCGCCCAGTTCGGCCGTGACGGTCGCCGCGATCTCGTCCTTGCGGGCGGCGAGCCCGTCGCGCACCGCGCCGATCAGCGCGGCCCGTTCGGCGGGCGGGGTGGCGGCCCAGCCGGGGAACGCCTCGCGGGCGGCGCTCACGGCCGCGTCCACGTCGGCGGGGGTGCCCGCCGGGACGTGCCCGACGATCTGCTCGTCGGCGGGGTTCACGACGGGAAGCGTCTCCTCGCCGAGGGCGGGACGCCATGCGCCGCCGATGTACATGCCGCTCTGCGCCTGCACCGTCATCGAAGTTCCTCCACCGGTCCGGTCCGTCGGTCGGTCCTGCTCGTGCGCGCCTCGTACGTGCGCGCCTCGTACGTGCGCGCCTCGTACGTGCGCGCCTCACACGTGCACGCCCCAAACTAGCGGCGTTAGTTTTTTGGCGCCAGGGGCGGACCGGGGACGCGGCCCGCGGACCCGCGCCGCCTCTGTAATTCCCCAGTAACGCCTGCCTCCTACGGTCACGGCCAGCCCGACCGCCCCAAGCGACGGCCGACCACCGAACTCTTGCCCAGCACCCCACCCTTCAGGGTGGAAGTGGCGGGCACCCTGCCCATAGCGGCCCGGAGACCCGCAGCGCCATGGCTGTGATCGCCTTACCGGACAACGGAGTCGTCCGGTCTACCGCCGGACGGGCGGGAAGTCAGGCCTGCGGAGGCCATGTAGGACCGACCCTCACTGGTCGGCAGCGGCCCGTGAAACAGGAACCCGAGGTGGTGCTGCGGAGCAGTACGGACCGAAATCTCCTGCCCTCGGGAAGGAGAGGACGTCAAGGCGGACCAGGTGTGGTCGGCGTACGACGACCGGGGCGAGGGCATCGTCGTCGCGAACGTCGACTCCGGTGTGCGGACGGGGGGCGGGGCCGTGGGGGAAGCGCGGGAGCTTCTCGTACGGGCGGGGGGTGCGGCGGTGGAGCGGGGGGGGGACCGGCAGGCGGGTCACGAGGTGCGGCTCGAGTCGGCCGAACTCGCGCTGTCCGTGGGGGACTTCGAGGGCACCCTGCGCGTGCTGGGCGATGAGGACGTGCCGGGGGCGGGGGCCCTGGCCGCGCGGGCCCACCTGGGGGCGGGGCGCAAGGGCCTTGCGGCGCGGGTGGTGGAAGGGGAGGTGGTGCGGGCGGGGCGCAGCGGGGAGGTGTGGGCGGAGGCGCAGGCCCGGATCGTCCTGCGGGAGGCCCGCGCCACCTGGCCCCTACGCCCCCGTCGGCACGAGTGTCACCTCGAACTGACCCCTGCACCCCCGCCGGCACGAGTGTCACCTCGAACTGACCCCTACACCCCCGTCGGCGTGAGTGTCACCTCGAAGCCGTTCAGGACGGCTGTGCCGGAGAGGGGGTCCAGGAGGGTGCCGTCCAGGAGTTGGTTGACGTTGGCGCCGGGACGGGCGGAGGCGACCGAGAGGCGGGTGCCGGGGCGGGAGTGGCCCCAGCCGTGGGGCAGGCTCACCACGCCCGCCCGGACGGACTCCGTCACCTCCGCCTCGGCCGAGATCTCGCCGCCCGCGCCCCGTACCCGTACGAGAGAGCCGTCCGTGACGGACAGGCGCTCCGCGTCCTGGGGGTGGATGTGGAGGGTGCAGCGGTTGGAACCGCCGTTCAGGGCGGGGAGGTTGTGCATCCAGCTGTTGTTGGAGCGCAGGTGCCTGCGGCCCACCAGGAGGAGGGCGCCCTCCCGCTGTCGTACGTCGAGGGCCGCCCGCAGGCGCGGAAGGTCGGCGGCGATGGGGTCCGGGAGGAGTTCGACGCGGCCGGTGCGGGTGCGCAGGACCTGGTCGAGACGGGGTTGCAGCGGGCCCAGGTCGATGCCGTGCGGGGCGGCGCGCAGGGCGGCCAGGGTGAGCCCGTCGTACGGGCCCAGGCGCAGCATGAGGTCCAGGATGCGTTCGGGGCCGGTGGTGCCTGTGAGGTCTGCGGCCGTCTCCGGCCCGGCGCCCGCCTTGCGCAGGAGGCGGTCGACGATCAGGTCGTCGACGGCCGATGGATCCGCGCCGTGCATGCCGCTGACCGCCAGGACCAGCCGGGCGTGGATCTCGCACTCGTCCATCGTGCCCGCGTCCAGGGGGACGGGGGCGGGCGTGTAGCGGGCCTGGTTGCGGACCGCGAAGCCGTTGAAGGCGAAGTCGAAGTGGGCGCTGCGGGACGGCGGCGGGGGCGGCAGGATCACGTCCGCGTGCCGGGAGGTCTCGTTGAGGTACGGGTCGACGGAGATCATCAGGTCGAGGTCGTCGGCGAGGGCGTTGTCGAGGCGGTCGCCGTCGGGCGCGGAGAGCACCGGGTTGGCGGCGATGGTGATCAGGGCGCGGATGCGGCCCTCGCCCGGGGTCGCGATCTCCTCGGCGAGTGCGGCGAGCGGGAGTTCGCCCTTCGCCTCCGGGTGGCCGCCGACCCGGCTGCGCCACCGGCCGAGCGCGAAGCCCTTGCGGGAGGGGGAGGAGGAGACGACCGAGGTCGCGGAGAGCGGGAAGAGCGCGCCGCCGGGGCGGTCCAGGTTGCCGGTCAGTGCGTTGAGTACGTCGACGAGCCAGTTGGCCAGCGTCCCGAAGGCGACCGTGGAGCCGCCGACCCGGACGTACACCGCAGCGGTGGGCGCGGCGGCCAGCTCGCGGGCGACCTCGCGGATCTCCTGCGGCGTCACGTCGCACACCCCGGCGACGGCCTCCGGCGTGAACTCCCGTACCGCTTCCTCGACTTCCGCGAGCCCGTCGAGGCGGTCGGCGAGGTGCGGGCCCGGTGCGGCGAGCTTCTCCTCCAGGAGTACGTGGGCGAGCGCGGCCAGCAGAGCGGCGTCCGCGCCGGGCCGGATCGCCACGTGCCGGTCGGCCAGTTTGGCGGTGCGGGTGCGGCGCGGGTCGATCACGGTGAGCGTGCCGCCGCGCGCCTTGAGGGCCTTGAGCCGGCCGGGGAAGTCGGGGGCGGTGCACAGACTCCCGTTGGAGTCCAGGGGGTTGGCGCCGATGAGGAGGAGGTGGTCGGTGCGGTCCAGGTCGGGGACGGGTATGGCGAAGGGGTCGCCGAAGAGGAGGCCGCTGGAGACGTGCTTGGGCATCTGGTCGACGGTGGACGCGGTGAAGAGGCTACGGGTGCCGAGTGCGCCGAGCAGCACGGGCGGGTAGAGGGCACCGGCCATGGTGTGCACGTTGGGGTTGCCGAGGACGACACCGACGGCGTGGGGCCCGTACTCCTCGATCAGGGGCCGGATGCGGGCGGCGATCAGATCGAACGCCTCACGCCAACTGGCCTCCCTGAGCTGCCCGTTCGTCCGGATCAGGGGCGCGGTGAGGCGGTCCGGGTCGCCGTCGAGCTCGCCGAACGCGGCCCCTTTGGGGCAGATGAATCCCCGGCTGAAGACGTCGTCCGCGTCGCCGCGCGCGCCGGTGACCCGGGTGCCGTCGACGGTGAGGGTCAGGCCGCAAGTGGCTTCGCAGAGCGGGCAGATGCGCAGGGCGGTGCGCTGAGCGGTGCGGGACACGGAGTCCTCCGGAGGCACGACGACGTGCGGGCACCGCGAGCATACCGACCGGTACGGCCAACGGGAACGGCCGACGGGAACAGCCTCCGGGGCCCGCTCAGTCCAGCACCCGCGCCAAATACGCCCGCAGCAGCTCCCGCGCCTCCCGCACCACACCCGGGTCCCCCAACGGGTCGGTGCGGAAAGCGAGTTGGAGGACCGCGTCCGCCGCCTCGACCGCGACCAGGAAGGTGCGTTGCAAGTCCGCGTCGGGGGTGCGGCCGATCTGGGCGGCAAGGACGTGGGCGAGCCGGTCGGCGACCCGGTGGTTGGTCTCCTCGGCGGGCCTGCCCACCGGGATCTGCATCCCGAAGTCGACGAGGGTGAAGCCGGGCACGGTGCGGCGCATCGCGAGGTACTCGTCCAGGACCACGTCGATCGCGCCCCGCCAGTCCCCGTCCGGCAGCCGGGCCGCCCCCGCCGCGACGCGCTCCGTGTAGCTGTCGAGGTTGCGCAGGGCGAGCGCGTCGGCCATGGCGCGCTTGTTGCCGAAGAAGCGGTAGACGGAGCCGATGGGCACTCCGGCCCGGGCGGCGACGGCGCGGGTGCTCAGCTCCTCGTACCCGACCTCGTCGAGGAGGGCCGCGCAGGCGTCGAGTATCCGGGTCAGCCGCTCGGCGCTGCGCTGCTGGACGGGGGCACGACGCAGCGCGGCGGCGGCCGGGGGGACGTCGGGCTCGTATCCGTGGTTCACGGCTCCCATCATGCCGTCCGTGCCCGCACGGGTCCGGGACCGGAGCCGACAGGCCCTCGGCCGCCAGGCACCATCGCCACCCCCGCCCCACCCCTTTCAGCCCATCCTTTTGCCCACCGTTGACGTTCCCGGCGCGCAATCCTACTGTCAGGCATAGGATTGCTTTACGGGTCCCACCTTCCCCTGAACGAGCCTTACCTCTTCCCAGGAGCGGACGATGAGCGGCAACGGCACGGACCGACACGTCGAGGCGGCGCGCAAGGCCGCGGAGGGCCTCGCGTACTCCTCGGGCTTCGGCAACGAACACAGCTCGGAAGCCGTTCCCGGCGCGCTCCCCGATGGCCGGAACTCGCCCCAGCGCGCCCCGCTCGGCCTCTACGCCGAGCAGCTCAGCGGCAGCGCCTTCACCGAGCCCCGCGCCCACAACCGCCGCTCCTGGCTGTACCGCATCCGCCCCTCCGCCGCGCACCCCGCCTTCGTACGCGTGGACAACGGCAGCCTGCGCTCCGCCCCCTTCACCGAGACCGTCCCCGACCCCAACCGCCTGCGCTGGAACCCGCTGCCCGAGCCCGCCCCCGGCACCGACTTCCTGGCCGGTCTCTGGACGCTGGGCGGCAACGGCGACGCCACGCAGCGCGCCGGCATGGCCATCCACCTCTACCACGCCAACTCGCCCATGCTCTCCCGGGTGTTCAGCGACTCCGACGGCGAGCTGCTGATCGTCCCCGAGCACGGCGGGCTCCTCCTGCGCACCGAGTTCGGCCTGCTGCGCGCCGAGCCCGGCGAGGTCGCGCTGATCCCGCGCGGCGTCCGCTTCCGGGTGGAGCTGCTGGACGCCACCGCCCGCGGTTACGTCTGCGAGAACTACGGCGCTCCCTTCCAGCTCCCCGACCTCGGCCCGATCGGCGCCAACGGCCTCGCCAACGCCCGCGACTTCCGGGCGCCCGTGGCCGCGTACGAGGAGTCCGAGGGCCCGGTCGAGGTGGTCAACAAGTTCTGCGGCAACCTCTGGTCCGCGACCTACGACCACTCCCCGCTCGACGTCGTCGCCTGGCACGGCAACCACGTCCCGTACGTCTACGACCTGCACCGTTTCAACGTCATCGGGACGATCTCCTACGACCACCCGGACCCGTCGATCTTCACGGTGCTCACCTCGCCGTCCGACACCCCCGGCCTCGCGGGCGTGGACTTCGTCGTGTTCGCACCGCGCTGGCTGGTCGGCGAGGACACCTTCCGCCCGCCGTACTTCCACCGCAACGTCATGAGCGAGTACATGGGCCTCATCGAGGGCGCCTACGACGCCAAGGCTGCTGGAAAGGGGGGGTTCGTGCCCGGCGGCGGCTCGCTGCACAACATGATGTCGGCGCACGGCCCCGACCGGGAGACCTTCGACAAGGCCAGCGCCGCCGAGCTGAAGCCGCAGAAGATCGACGACGGCCTGGCGTTCATGTTCGAGACCCGCTGGCCGGTCACCGCCACCGGGCAGGCCGCGAACGCCGATCACCTTCAGTCGTCGTACGACGACGTGTGGCAGGGTCTTCAGCGACACTTCCGCCCGTAGCCCGTACCCGCAGGACCGACGGAGACCTCGTGACCGCCTTCGCCCCCGACTCCCTCGTCCTGAACCGGAAGCTCCCGCTCTGGTACCAGGTCTCCCAGTCGTTGCGCGCCTCGATACTGGGCCGCACGCCCGACGCCTCGCTGCGGCTGCCCACCGAGGAGCAGCTCGCCGCGCACTACGGGGTGAGCGTGCTGACCATGCGTCAGGCGCTCAAGGAGCTGGAGTCGGAGGGCCTGATCAGCAGGCACCGCAGGCGGGGCACGTTCATCGAGCCGGGCGCCCGGCGGGGCGCCCCGCGCCGCCTGCTGGGCTCGATCGACGCGGTCGTGGCCCAGCAGTCGGGCGAGCCTACGACGCTGCTCGGCCACGGTCCGGTGCCGGTGCCCGGCGATCTCGCCGAGCACTTCCCGGACGTGGCCGAGGTCCTGACGTACCGCAGACTGCGCCACGACGCGGACAGCGGCGAGCCCACCAACTGGGCGGAGAACGCGGTGCGTCCGGAGTTCGCCGACCGGCTGAAGGCCGACGACCTGGAGCGCTGGCCGATGACCAAAGTGTTGCGGGACGTCGTGGGCGTACGCATCAGCCGCATCACCGACACCATCGAGGCCCGCCTCGCCGACCCGGAGACGGCGGAGCTGCTGGAGGTGCCTTTGTGCTCGCCGATCCTGCACTACACGGGCGTCACGTACGACGTGGACGGGCGGGTCGTGGACGTGGCGCGGATCCGCTACCGGGGCGACCGGTTCTCCTTCTCGGTGACGGTGGAGTCGCCGAGCGCGTAGGGGACCCTCCGGTCTGTGCCTACGATGCGGGGCGTGAGCGATGTTGCCGGTTCTCCGCCGAACCCCCTGCTGCTCGACGACCTCATGCCGTGGTCCGTGCCCCCGCTGCGGCTCGGCCGCGGCTGGGTGCGCGGGCCCGACGCCGCGTCCCTGCGGGCCCGTTGGGACACGGTGATACGGGCCGAGACGCCCCAGACGCGGGACGTGCTCTTCGCGCCCACCCGGCTGCGCACCCCGCAGACCTCGGTGGCCGCCCTGCCCGGCCAGCGCACCGCCACCACGCGCTTCGCCACCGAGGCGGGCCGCTGCCCGGAGCCGGTACGCGTCCTGCACGGCCCCTTCGACGAGCAGTGGCTGATCCCCGACCACCGCCTCATCGACGCCGCCCGCCCTGAGCTGTGGCGGGTCCTGGACTCCACCCATCAGCTCTTCACCGTCGAACAGGGTTACGTTCCCGGAGCGGCCGGTCCCGCCGTGCTGGCCGGCGCGCTCCTCCCCGACGGGTACTCCCCCGCCGGCCGCCCCGGCCGCATCCGCCCCCTGTACCGCAGGCCGGGCGGCCTGGAACCGAACCTGACGCCGGGCCTCACCGACTTCCTCTCGAAGCGGTACGGGTGCGAGGTCGCCCCCGAGGACGTCCCGGCCTGGGCGCTGGCCTGCGCCCGGCCCTCGCCCCGGGGCGCGGTCGTGCCGCTCCCCCGGGATCCGGAGGCATGGCAGCACGGCCTGGAGCGGGGCCACCGGCTGCGCGCCCTGCTGCTGCGCGGTGCGCGGGGCGGCGAGCGCCCGCGCCTCCCCGGCGGACGCAGGCCCTATGTGCGGGCGGCCGTCCCGGCGCGGCCCGACTCGATCGCGTACGACCACGAGGAATCGGCCCTGGTCGTCGGCGGTACGGGGCGGATCTCACCGGTGCCGGAGACCGCCTGGAGCTTCGAGGTGGGCGGGGTGCGGGTGCTGGAGCGGTGGTTCGAGGTGCGCACCGCCGAGGCGGCACCGGGCACGCTGGAGGCCGTACGGCCCCGGGCGTGGCCGCAGGAGTGGTCGTCCGAGCTGCTGGAGCTGGTGACGGTGCTGGGGCTGTACGCGGAACTGGCGGGCGGGGAGCAGGAGTTCAGCGGGGAGATCTCCCGCGAGGAGCTGACCGCGGCGGGCGTGCTGCCCGTACCGGCGGCCGCGCGGCGGCCCGCGTCGGTGCTGGACCACCACGAGGAGGGGCCGGGCGGACAGTTCGCACTGCTCTGATCAGCCTCTGGGCGAGAGCAGCACAAAGCCGCCCCACTGCCCCGGGAATGACGGGGTCGGGCACGTGGGGCGGCTCTCGTGTGGCGCGGGACGAACCCGCATGTGGTGCCGGTGTCGGCCGCCGCGTCAGCCGCGGTTGCCGAACAGGGACCGGCGGAGCCGCTTGAGCGGCGCGAACAGCGAGACGCGCGAGATCCGCGTGCCCCTGCTGGTGTTGCGTGTGCGCGGCACCTCGCGCGAGGTCAGCTCCCGCATCAGCATCGTCGCCTCGGCCGTCTCGCGCTGCGGGACGGCAGGGCCGCCGAGCACCGCGAGGTGGCGGTCGAGCCGCGTGCTGGTCGCACTGCTCCCGCATGTGATGGCAGGCACCCGGGGCCTGCTGCGCACCGTTATCTGTTCCATGTCACTCCCCACCCGTACGAGGGCACCCGTCACCGGGCAGGTTAACCCTATCTCCCCGTCATGACACACGTGTATCCCGCCCACAGGATTCATCACAGGGGGAACGATGTTGACGGACCGTAATTGTTCAAGGGGGCTGCACCAGGGCGGAGTTGAGCTAGCTTGGAATGGTTTCGACCATGATGCCGCTCTGCTGCGGATCGGGGGATGCGTCCTGTGACAGAAGTGCCGGGCGAGAACAGGGTGGTGACGGGCCGATACCGCCTTCTGGCCCCCTTGGGGCAGGGCGGGATGGGCGTCGTCTGGCGGGCCCGTGACGAGGTGCTGGGGCGCGAGGTCGCCGTGAAGGAGGTGCGGGCCCCGGCCGGGCTCGGCGGCACCGACCAGACCCGGCTCTACCAGAGGCTGGAGCGCGAGGCGTGGGCCGCGGCCCGGATCTCGCACCGCAACGTCGTGACGGTGTACGACGTGGCCACCGAGGACGGCAGACCCTGGATCGTGATGGAGCTGGTCCGGGGCCTGAGCCTGTCCGACGTGCTGGACGCGGAGGGCACGCTGACCCCGCAGCGGGCCGCGCACATCGGCGCGGAGGTGCTCGCCGCGCTCCGGGCGGCGCACGAGGCGGGGGTGCTGCACCGGGACGTCAAGCCCGGCAACGTACTCGTGGGCAACGACGGCAGGATCGTGCTGACCGACTTCGGCATCGCGATGGTCGAGGGGACCTCCGCGCTGACGATGACGGGCGAGCTGATCGGCTCCCCGGAGTTCCTGGCGCCGGAGCGGGCGCTGGGACGCACTCCGGGTCCTGAGTCGGACCTGTGGTCGCTCGGGGTGCTGCTGTACGCGGCGGTGGAGGGGAACTCGCCGTTCCGGCTGGACACGCCGCTCTCCACGCTGCGGGCGGTGGTGGACGAGGAGCTGCCGCCGCCGACCCGGGCCGGGGCGCTGCGGCCGGTGATCGAGGGGCTGCTGCGCAAGGATCCGGCGGAGCGGATGACGGGCGCGGAGGCCGACCGGATGCTGCGCATCGTGGCGGCGGGCGGCACGGCGACCGTCGCCGGCGGGGTGCACAGCAGCCCGACCGTCACCGGGTCCACGCCCTACCGGCCGGAGCCGACGCCGCCGCCGAGGCCGGTGCCCGCACCGGTGCCGATGCCGGGGCCGCCGAGCGGTACGTACGGGCCGGCGACCGGGCAGACGGCGACGACCACCCAGGACCAGCCCCGGCGCGGGGTCGCGGTCCTCGCGCTCGGCATCGCCGTGCTGCTCCTGGCGGTCGGGGGCCTGGTGTACGCGCTGACCAGGAAGGACGACCCCAACACCACCGCCGGGAACACGAACGGGCAGACCTCGTCCAGCGGCACGGACGCGAGCACCGGCTCCTCGGGCACCACCGGCGACCCCACCAAGGGGAACAACAGCACCGGCAGCACCACCGACGGCAGCACCACGAGCACTCCCGGGAACACCACCAGCAAGGGGACCGACGGGGGCAAGCCCTCGCCGCAGCCGCAGCAGAACGTGAAGGTGTCCGTGCACGTGGTGCGTGACACCTACACGGGGAAGTGCCCGCCGCCCGCGAGCGCGCTGCCGTCGTTCTCCGCGACGATCACCGTGACGCGCGCTCCGGTCACGGTGGAGTACCAGTGGGTGACCGGGAGCGGGGAGACCAGTGGGGGCGAGTGGCTGAAGGCGGACTTCGCCGCCGGTTCGCTGTCGCAGCAGGTGCACCACACGGAGGGGACGTACAAGAAGGACGAGACCTGGAAGGACACGATCAAGGTGACGGTACGGAGCCCGAAGTCGGCCGAATCGGCCTCCGTGCCGTTCACCGTGACCTGCGAGAAGGAGACCCCCGCGACCACCGACGGGCAGAACGGCAATGGCGGGACCACCACGCCGCCGCCGGCGACGACCGACGGCGGCACGACGTACGGAACGCCCTCGGGCTAGTCGTTCGCGTTCATGACGGGGAGATAGCCGCCCGACTGGCCGGCCGCGGTGGGGTGGTAGGACTCGCCGATGTTGCCCCAGTTGAGGCTGTGCAGCCACGGGGTGGAGGTGCAGATCTCGTGGCCGGAGAAGGCGGCGGCGACGGAGGCGAAGGTGAAGCCGTGGTCGGCGGCGCGCTTGGCGGTGGCGGTGTTGAGGTAGTCGGCCGCGCTGTTGATGGCGGTGCGGGACTTCTCACTGAGGCCGACCGAACAGGTTCCGTTGATCTTGTAGAAGCGGGGGTAGCCGAGGACGACGACACGGGCGGCGGGCGCCTTGGCCTTGATGCCGTTGTAGACGGAGTCGAGCTGTCCGGGGAGCGTGGAGTCGACGTAGGCGCGGGCCTGGTTGACGCGTCTGATGCAGGCCGACTCGCCCTGGAGGACGCAGGTGGTCATGACGTCGGCGAACCCGGCGTCGTTGCCGCCGACAGTGATGCTGACGAGGTCGGTGGCCGAACTCAGCGAGCTCAGCTGGCCGGAGGTGACGTCGCCGGTGCGGGCGCCGCTGCACGCGGCGAACTTGAAGGTGGCGGGGGCGTTGCCCGCCGCCCAGAGGGCGGGGTAGGCCTTGGAGCTGCGCTTGCAGCTGGAGCCGTCGTAGCTGCCGGCGCCGACTCCCGAGGAGTAGGAGTCGCCGAGCGCCACGTAGTCGACGCCCTGCGTCTTCTGGGCCGCTCCCGCCGCACCCGCCCCGGTGAGGGCGAGGGCTCCGGCGAGGGCGAGCGAGGTCGAGTATGCCGCGAAACGGGTCAGTTTCATGGAACCTCCCTGAGAGGCCGCCCCACAGTGAGCAGCCGCCACACATGTCGTACCAGCCGGTGTGACTCGCCGGTAGTGTTCATGCCAAGAACATTGGGCACGGATCTTCTTCACATCGCCCACGCATCCTTGACGACCCAAAGCGGCCTGCGCGACATTGAAGCCCGGCATCCGGCGCGTCGGGGGGCAAAGTCGCCAATGCAGGCCATCCAGAACATGAGTGACGAGACGTCAGAGGACGGCAGAGCAAGCAGCACCCGTCTTCCGGCGGCGGTGCGCGACGCCCTGCCGCTGGCGGCGGGAGCGGGCCTCGCCGTGGCCGCCGCGGGCGCGGTGCTGGCCTTCGTCGACCTGCCGTCCCCCTTGCGCATGCCGTGCACCGTGGTGTTCATGGTGCTGGCGCCCGGCCTCGCCGTGGCGGGATGGCTGCGCGGGCTGGAACCGCTGGGGCGTCTGGTGGCGTCCACCACAGCGGCACTCGCGCTCAACCTGCTCGTCGCACAGGCGATGCTGGCCATGCGTCTGTGGTCGATCAGGGGCGGGATCGCGGCCGTGGCCGGGATCAGCGTCCTGCTGTTCCTGCTCACACTTCTGCGTCGCCGAGGCGGCCGCACGACCAGAAGGCAGGCACCCTGACGTGGACAACCCTCACACACATCTCTTTGGGCTCGACCTCACCGTCCACCGCCCCGGCGAACTGACCTCGGCGGACCGGGCTGCCTGGACGGCGATGCAGGCGAAGGCGCATCTGCACGGCTCGCCCGAGCTGGCGAACCCTTTCCTCTCCCCCGAGTTCGCCCTGGCGCTGGGCAGATGCCGGCGCGGGGTGCGGATCGGGGTGGTGCGGGAGGAGGGCGAGCCGGCCGCGTTCTTCGCGTACCAGAGATCCGCGACCGGTGTGGGCCGGGCGCTGGGCCTGGGCGTCTCCGACTGCCAGGGCATCGTGCACAGACCCGGATTCACCTGGGACGCACGGGAGTTGCTGCGGGCGTGCGGGCTCGCGGTGTACGAGTTCGACCACCTTGCCCAGGGGCAGGCGGGGTTCGAGGGCGGGGCGACGGGCAGGTTCGCCTCGCCGGTGATCGACACGCTGGACGGGTACGACGCCTACCTGGCCCACTTGCGGGCGAACGCGCCGAAGTTCCTGAAGACCACGCTCGCCAAGGAGCGCCGACTCGGACGGCAGATCGGCGAGGTGCGGTACGTGCACGACGAGCGGGACCCCGAGATGCTGGCGACGCTGATGCGGTGGAAGTCCGCCCAGTACCGCAGGACGGGCCGCTCCGACCGCTTCGCGCAGGACTGGATCATCCGCCTGGTCGAGCAGCTCTTCCACACCCGCGGCGACTCCTTCACGGGGCTGCTGTCGGTGCTGTACGCGGACGGCCGGCCCGTCGCCGCGCATTTCGGCCCGCGTTCGGAACGGATCATCGCGAATTGGTTCCCGGCCTACGACCCGGAGTTCGCAAAATATTCACCGGGCCTGCTGATGCAGCTCAAGATCGCGGAATCGGCGGCCTCGGAGGGCATCGCCTACATCGATCTGGGGCGGGGCCAGAAAGAGTACAAGGATTCCCTCAAGACCAGGGAGATCATGGTCGCCGAGGGGTGGGTGATGCGCCGTCACCCGGTCGCATTCGGCCACCGCGCACACCGCGCACCTGTGCGGGCCTTGCGGAATACGGTGGTGGAACGGCCTGAACTGTTCGCACCGGCGGACAGGCTGCTGAAACGGATCGGCGAAATCCGATCGGGACGGTTCCGGATGTGACCGTCGAAGAACGGCCAAAGTCACAAAAAAGTGAGGCTACGTTCCAGGTCTTGCCATAAGGTCCCAACCATCAATACCGTCGTACATCACCCGCAACCGTCCATCGAGCACAGCGGCTCTAGGGGAGGGCTCAAGCGTCGCGAGCACGGACGGTGGCGGGCAGCGCGGTAGGGGGGTGCCGTGCTCGGTGAAGCACGTGTGGTTCCGTTGAGCACGTGGAATGCCGTGGCACGTTCCGCGCAGAGCATCAGCCAGCTCACCCGGTCGTTACGGAAAGCACGAAGCACAGGCACGCAGCACACGCATCGATCCGCATTCCGTATTGGCCCGGGGTGAAACCCCCCTTTCGAACCGGAAACTCATCCGGACCGCCCGGGGGCGGGCGGTCCACCGGTGGAGAGGGAAAAGACTCATGAGCTCATTTCTCCGACCCGCGGTACCGGGACAAGATCCGCTCGGCGAACCGTCCACAAACGGAAACAGCCGTAACAGCGCGATCAAGAAAAGCCTGAAGTACCGTCCCATCTCTTCGCATCTCGCCATCACGCCGCCCGTCAGCGTGGTCATCCCCGCCATGAACGAGGCGGAGAATCTCCCGTACGTCTTCAAGACGCTGCCGGAATGGATTCACGAAGTCGTTCTCGTCGACGGGAATTCCACCGACAACACCGTCGCCGTCGCCCGCGAACTCCGCCCGGACGTGGTCGTCGTCAAGCAGACCGGAAAGGGCAAGGGCGACGCGCTCATCTCGGGATTCGCCGCGGCGACGGGCGACATCATCGTGATGGTCGATGCGGACGGCTCGGCCGACGGCCACGAAATCGTCTCCTACGTCTCCGCACTCGTCTCCGGCGCCGACTTCGCGAAGGGCTCGCGCTTCGCCAACGGCGGCGGCACCGACGACATGACGCCCATCCGCAAGCTCGGCAACTGGGTGCTGTGCACGGTCGTCAACAAGAAGTTCGGCGCCCGCTACACCGACCTCTGCTACGGCTACAACGCCTTCTGGCGGCACTGCCTCGACAAGATCGACCTCGACTGCACCGGCTTCGAGGTGGAGACCCTGATGAACATCCGGGTCGTCAAGGCCGGCCTGCGCGTGCAGGAGATTCCCAGCCACGAGTTCGAGCGCATCCACGGCATGAGCAACCTCAGCGCGGTCCGCGACGGACTGCGCGTCCTCAAGGTGATCCTCAAGGAGCGCGGCAAGCGGCACGAGCGCCGCCGCTCCCCGCTGCCCGTGGTGGCGCCGCGCCGGATCATCGGCCGGGGAGAGGTGTCTTGAGCGCACAGCCCTTGAGCGCACAGCCCCGGGGCGCGCAGGTCTCCCACGGCTTCTCCGTGGTGATCTGCGTGTACACCGAGGACCGCTGGGAGGACATCCTCGCAGCGGTCTCCTCGGTGCACGCGCAGTCCCTTCCGGCGCTGGAGACCCTGCTGGTCGTGGACCACAACCCCACCCTCCTGGAACGTCTGGCGAAGGAGTACAAGGAGAGCGCGCAGCCGGTGCGGGTGCTCGCCAACGCGGGCCCCCGCGGGCTGTCGGCGGGCCGCAACACGGGGATCGCCGCCTCCCGCGGCGGCCTGCTCGCCTTCCTCGACGACGACGCGGTCGCCGAGCGCGACTGGCTGCACCACTTCGCCGCCGGGTACGCCGACCCCCGCGTCATGGCCGTCGGCGGCCGCACCATGCCCGCATGGGCGTCGGGCGGCCGCCCGGCCTGGTTCCCGGAGGAGTTCGACTGGGTCGTCGGCTGTACGTACAAGGGCCTGCCCGAGGGGAAGGTGCGGGTCCGCAACGTGCTCGGGGGCAACGCCTCCTTCCGCCGGGAGGCCTTCGACGCGGCGGGCGGCTTCGCCACCGGCATCGGCCGCGACGGCGACAAACGGCCGCTGGGCTGCGAGGAGACGGAGCTGTGCATCCGCCTCGCGAAGGCCCTGCCGGAGGCGGTGCTGCTCATCGACGACCGGGCGGTGATCCACCACAAGGTCCCCGGGGTACGGGAAAGGTTCGGCTATTTCCGCACCCGTACGTACGCCGAGGGCTTGTCGAAAGCGCTCGTGGCGCGAAGTGTGGGTGCGGGCAAGGGACTTGAGTCCGAACGCCGGTACACCACCCGGGTGCTCCCCCGCGGCGTCCTGCGCGGCCTGCGCGACGCGGCGCTGGGGCGCCGGGGCGGTGCGGGCCGGGCGGGGGCCATCGTGACCGGAGTGGCGGCGGCGGCCGGGGGGTACGTACTCGGCAGCGTCCGGGCCCGCAAGGGAGGCGGGGGCTTCACGGTCGCACCGATCGCGGCCCCCGAACGGGCACGGGAGAACGGCGCGGGCGGGGAGAGCGAGGGACGCGAGGGGGCGACGCGGGAATGAGCGGAAGCAGAACCACGGCGGGCGCGGCACGGGCACAGCGGGTGCCGATCCTGATGTACCACGCGGTCGGGCACCGGCCCGCGGAGGCCGCGTACGGTCTCTCGGTCTCGCCCGAGTCCTTCGCCGAGCAGTTGGGCGTGCTCGACGCGAACGGCTTCACCCCGGTCACCACACGGGAGTTGGGGGACTCCTGGCGGTCGGGGCGCGTCGTGCTGCCGCCGAAGCCGGTGCTGATCACCTTCGACGACGGGTACGAGGGCGTGCATCGGCACGCCCTGCCGGTCCTGGCCAAGCACGGTTTCCGCAGCAGCCTGTTCGTCACCACGGGCTGGCTGAAGGGGCGTTACGACGAGGGCGGCGCCCTGGACACCATGCTCGACTGGGACCAGGTGCGGGCCCTGCGCGACGCGGGGGCGGAGATCGGCGGGCACAGCCACACCCATCCCCAGCTCGACCAACTCCCCGACGAGAGGCTGCGGTTCGAGCTGCTGCGCTGCCGGGAACTGGTCGCCGACGAGCTGGGCGGGACGCCGGTGTCGCTGGCCTACCCGTACGGCTACTCCAGCCGCCGGGTGCGCACCGCCGTCCGCGACGCCGGGTTCGCGCAGGCCCTCGCGGTCAACAACGACCTGGCGATGCGGGCGCAGGGCCCGTTGGCACTGCGCCGGATCACGGTGCAGCGCAGCACGCCGCTGGACCGGTTCGAGCGGATGGTCGAGGACGCGGGGACCTTCCGCGACTTCGCCCGGGAGCGGGCGCTGACCCGGGGGTACGCGGTGGTACGCAGGTCCCGGTCGGCGGTCCGGATCGTACGAGAAGCAGGCGTACGAACGGACGTGCGGCGGTCGGAGTCCCGCCGTGTCTGACACGACCACCGCCCAGACCGAGGACGGCACCGGGGAGAACGAGACGGTGAGCGCACCGCCGGCGGCGGGGCGTCGTCTCAGACTTCCCCTCCGGGAGAGCCAGGAGAAGGGACCCAGGAACGGCAGCCCGCTCTTTCGGAACGCCTATGCGCTGATGCTCAACACGGGCGTCAGCGCGCTCCTCGGCCTGAGCTTCTGGCTGGCCGCCGCGCGGTACTACTCCCCCGAGGCGGTCGGCCAGGGGTCGGCGGCCATCGCCGCGATGAAGCTGCTCGCCGGGCTGACCGCTCTCACCCTCACCGGGGCGATGGCGCGGTTCATCCCGGTGTCCGGCAGACGCACCGGGCGCCTCGTCCTCCGTACGTACGCGGGAAGTTCGCTGGTCGTCGCGGTGGCGGCCGGTATCTTCCTGCTCACGCTGGACTTCTGGGGGCCTTCGTACCGGTTCCTGCACGGGCCGCTGAACGGGCTCGGCTTCGTGCTGGCGGTCGTGCTGTGGTCGCTGCTGACGCTCCAGGACGGGGTGCTGACCGGGCTGCGCAGCGCGCTGTGGGTGCCGGTCGGCAACACCGTGTTCTCGGCGGTGAAGCTGCTGCTGCTCGTGGTCATCGCGACGTCGGTGCCGACGGCGGGCGTCTTCGTGTCGTGGGTCGCGGCGATCTCGGTGTCGGTGATTCCGCTGGGGATCCTGGTCTTCCGCAAGCTGGTGCCCCGCCATGTGGCCGCCACCGAGGGGCTCGCGGAACCGCCGACGATGCGGCAGATGGGCCGCTTCCTGGCCGGTGACTACACGGGCTCGCTCTTCTCGCTGGCCGTGGTCTACCTGGTGCCGGTGATCGTCGCCTCGCAGGTCAGCTCGGCGGACAACGCGTACTTCTACATCACGACCACCATCGGCGGCACCGTCAACCTGCTCGCCATCAACATGGGCGCGTCGCTGACGGTCGAGGGCGCGCACGATCCGGCCTCGCTGGCCCGCAACTGCCGGGCGTCGCTGGTCAAGATGGCGAAGCTGATGGTGCCGGTGGCGGCCGTGCTGTTCTTCGGCGCGCCGTACATCCTGCACGTCTTCGGCGCCGGGTACGCGGAGGCGGCGACTCCGCTGCTGCGGTGGTTCGCGGTGGGGGCGCTGTTGCGGGTCGTCATAGAGGTGTACTTCGCGGTGCTGCGCGCGCAGAGCCGCACCAGTGGACTCGCCTATCTCCAGGGCGCGTTGTGCGTTCTTGTCCTCGGCCTGACGCTGGTCCTGCTCCCCCGGACGGGACTGACAGGTGCGGGCGTCGCCGAGGTGTCGAGCCTCGCGGTGATCGCGGCGATCGCCGCCTTCAAGCTGTACGGGGTCGTACGCCGGCCCGGGGAGCCGACGGCGGCGGACGCACCCGCCGAGGCCCCTGCGGAGGAGCCCCGCCGGAACCTGCGCACCGCACTCGGCGACGCGACGACACTGCCGCTGGGCATCAGCGCGGACTTCGACCACCTGGAGCGCAGGCCGGACGTACGGATAGGGCCCGAGACTCCGGCGGGCGGCCTGTTCATCCCCGGCGGGGTGAAGAAGGACGAACACCGGCCGACGTGGGCGGTGAAGGTGCCCGCGCGGGCGGTGGAGGAGCCGGTCGCCGCCGAAAAGCCTGCCGAGGAATCCGCCGAGGAGGAAGTACCGGACACACCGGAGGAACCGGCCGAGGCCGAGGCAAAGGCCAAGTCCGGGGCCGAGGAATCCGCCCCCGCCCCGCCGGAGTCGGGTTCGCCCGCGTCCACCGCCTCCACCCCCGTCGCCCGTCCCTCCGTGGACGCGAGCGAGGAGCCCGCGTTCCCGGTGGCCCGGCGCGGCCTGCCGTCCCTGCGGGGGCGCGTTCCCGAACTCGTGCTCGGCGGGCTGCTGCTGGCGGCGCTGCTGCTCTACTGGCTGCCTCTCGGCGGCATCGACCGCGCGGACCTGGGCAAGGTCGGCGGGCTCGGGCTGATCTCCGTGCTGCCGCTCGCCACGCTGGTCGGGGCGGCGCTGCTCGCGGTGTCGTTCGCGTCGCTGCTGTGGTTCGAGCGGCCGAAGACCGTGCTGCTGGCGGCGGGCCTGCTGGCGACCGTGGTGTCGCTGCACGCCCTGCCCGCCGTGCTGGAGGCCGCTCCGCGCTTCCCGACGGCCTGGCAGCACCTCGGGTTCATGGACTACATCGACCGCACCGGCACCGCCGTCCCGGACCTGGACGCCCGCTGGAGCTGGCCGGGCTTCTTCGCGGCGGCGACCTTCGTGGCCCAGGCCTGCGGGATCTCCGACATGTCCGAGGTCATCCGCTGGTGGCCGCTGACCATGCAACTCCTATACCTGGCACCGCTGTTCCTGCTCCTGAAGTCGATGCGGGCGAGCTGGAAGGCGAAGTGGGCGGGCGCCTGGTTCTTCGTGCTGAGCGGCTGGGTCGGCCAGGACTACTTCTCCCCGCAGGGCTACACGTACCTCCTCTATCTGGCCTTCGTGGCGATCCTGCTGGTCTGGTTCCGCGAGCCGCGCGTCATCTGGACCAGGCGGCGGCCCGGCGAGGCGGAGGTGACGCGGGCCGGGCGGCGCGAGAAGGCGACGCTGCTGGTCGTACTGATCGCGGTGTTCGCAGGAACCGTCCCCTCCCACCAGCTCACCCCGTTCGTGATGCTGGGTGTGCTGACGGTGCTGGTGATGGTCCGCCGCTCCACGCTGCGCGGGCTGCCGATCCTGTTCACGGTGCTGGTGGCGGTGTGGATCGGCTTCTTCGCCGAGCCGTACTGGTCGGGGCACTTCGCCGAACTCTTCGGCGGGATCGGCGGGTTGGGCGACAACGTCTCCTCGTCGGTCGCGGGCCGCATCGAGGGCGGCAGCTCCACGCACAAGCTGGTGCTGTACGTACGGGTCGCGCTCGCCGGCGGAGTGATGGCGCTGGCCTGCTGGGGCGTCAGCAGACGGCGCTTCGCGGGGTACGCCGAACGGTCGCTGGTGGTCCTCGCCTTCGTGCCCTTCGTCATGCTGGCCATGCAGTCGTACGGCGGGGAAATGGCCCTGCGCGTCTTCATGTTCGCGCTGCCCGGCGCGGCCCTGCTCGCCGGGCTCGGCTTCTTCCCCCGCACCGGGGCCACCACGCGGGAACGGGACGCCGACCGCACCAGCCTGGCCCCGCTCGCCGCGCTGATGGCGGGCCTGGTCATGATCGGCGGATTCCTGGTGGCCCGCTGGGGCAACGAGGCGTTCGAGCAGGTCCGGGCGGGCGAGGTCGCGGCCATGGAGTACGTGTACGCGCACGACGAGCCGACCGCACGCCTGCTGTGGATGAGCAACGACGTCGAGGAGAACGTCACCCCGGCGATCCCGTGGGGCGCCAAGGACATGGAGAAGGTGCAGTACGAGCCCACGGAGGCGCCCCGCGACCCGGTGCTGGTGGCGTCGCTGGTCAAGGCGCTGAAGGACGCGGGCCCGAACTCGTACCTCATGATCAACCGCAGTCAGACGATCTACCTCCAGATGGACTCGGGGTACGCCCCGAGCTGGGAGCGGCGGCTGCTCGCGAACCTGGACGCCCGCCCGGAGCTGAAGCGGGTGCTGTCGAACCCGGACGCCACGCTGTACGAGCTGAAGGAGCGCCCGGAGGGGCCGGTCGCCAAGGCCGATCCCGGACCGGTCGGACCGAAGGTGACGTGGACGCCGTGGTCGGTGGTGGGCGCGCTGGCGGCGCTGGCGCTGATCCTGCTGCTGGCGGCGCGGGAGGTGGTGCGGGTGGGCCGGCGGGAGAGCGTGAAGAAGCTCCAGTGGATGCAGTCGACGTACTGGTTCGCGCTGCCGCTGATGGCGGTGCTGCTGGCGTCGCTGGTGACGAGGCTGCTGACGCTGTCGGGGGTGTGGGACTAGTCGCCCTCAGCGGGTCAGCCAGCGGATCTCGTACGGGTTCATGTCGAAGGACTTGCCGTCGACCTCCGCCTTGATGGGGCGGTGGACGGTGTTCACGACGAGGACGGTCGTGTCGCTCGCGAGAACGCGGACGTTGGGCACGTCGTCCGGGGCGATCTTGACGGTGTCGTCGTGGCGGGTGCCCGGCGGGAACTCCTTCGCGAACCGCGAGATCAGCTTCAGCATGCCCAACTCACGCCCGCCGTCGGCCCGTTCAGTGGAGGTCCACAGGCACCCCGCGCACTTCTCGCCCTTCTTCTGCGGGTTCCAGTAGAAGGCGGTGGTGGTGCCGCCCTTGGCGAGGGCGACCATTCCGGCGGCCTGGACGGCGGCCCGGCGGGGCTCGCTCCAGCCGTCGCGCTCGTCCTCGGCGTCACCCGGCTCGACGTAGTACTCGGCCCACCACAGCGGCAGCTTCCCGCCGGTCTGCCGGCGCACCCAGCGGCTGACGGCGGTGAACTTGTCGGTGGCGGCGACCTCCGACGGCAGCAGTTCGTCGTCCTTGGAGTAGCTGGAGCCGTCCACGACGACGAAGTCCGCGCCCGTCTTGTGCTGGTTCCAGTAGGTGAAGGCGTCCAGCGAGCGCTGGTCGATGCTGCCCCAGGGGCCCTTCGCGGCGGAGGCGTTCTCGGTGGCGCGGGGCTCCAGGCTGTCCATGACCAGGTAGGGGCCGCCGACGAGGATGTCCTTGTTGACACTTTTCAGCTCGGCGTAGACGAGGTTGTAGAGCTTCGTGTAGCCCTCGTAGTCCCAGCGCTTGGCGTTGTCGTCGAAGAAGCCCTTGAACTCGTTCCACACGATGAAGTGCTTCACGTCCGGATAACGGCGGGCCACCACCCCGGCCAGCTTGGCGAAGTCGGCGTAGTGCTCGGGGCGGGGCGCGGTCTCCAGGGACGTCTGCGTCCAGTCGGTGTTGGCGGCCCCCTGGCGGCCGCCCTTCATCCAGTCGGGGGCGCAGCACAGGGTGACGACGGGGGTGCCGCCGGTCCTGCGGACGAGGTCGATCCGGCTGTCCATCTCGCCGAACTGGTAGCGGCCGGGGGTGGGTTCGGGGTTGTTGGAGCCCCAGCCCATGAGGTGCTGGATCTGGGGGAGCCGGTACGTGGCGAGGAGCTTCTCGGCGCGCTCGCGGGCGCCGGCGTCGCCCGTGTCGGCGCTGTACTGGGTGTGGGTGAAGCCCCAGCCCAGTTCCGGCTTCGGGGTGCCGGGCAGGGGCGCCGGGGTGCCGTGCACCTTCGCGCCGTCGCTGGTCGTGCCACCCGTGTCGCCCCGGCCGGAGTCGTCCGGCCAGACCGTGCACATGGTCAGGACGAGTGCGAGCGCGGCCATGCCGACGCCGATCAGTGCGGTGAGCCGCCACCGCCGTGCCCCCGAGTTCCACCCATGACGTCCCATCACCCTCCAGGGTAAGGGCGGGAGTTGACATTGCGGGGGCGTATGCGTGCACGTAATGGATCGCGCGGGCGGCGGGGCGCGAAGTGCGAATAAGTCCGTGCGCGGGGCGGGTGGGTGCCGGATCATGTGCCGCATGTCTGCGAACCGCTTGAATCGTGAGGGGTCCGGGAGCGCCGCGGTGACGAGTCCGGAGTCCGCGCTGCCCATCCGGTTGAACGTCGACGACTCGGACTCGCCGTCGGACGTGGTGGACGCGCTGTTCCTGGGCCGGTTCGCCACGGGCGAGCAGCCGTACTCGCACAGCCGCTCCATCGATCGCGTACGGTCCGGGGCCGCGCTCCTCCCGGCCGACGCGACCGTCCTGCGCGCGGCCCGCGACGACGACCGCAGCGCGACCCTCGCGGAGGGCGAGGGGTGGACGCTGCTGGTGTCCCGGTGGAACCGGGGCGCCGACGTCACCGTGACGGCCACCTCGCCCGAGCTCGCCGCCAAGATCCTCGACGAGACGGCCGACGGTGCCCAGGACGAACCGGAACCGCAGCCCGAGGCCGTGACCATGGGCTTCTGGTACGTGTCCCCCAGGCGCGGCCCGCACCGCACGACCCGGCAGATCTCGGCCGGGACGTGGGAGGAGGTGCGGCCCAACTACACGGCGCCGGTGGCCGACGCGATGGACCGGCTGATGAAGGTCACCCCGGACGACATCGCGGGCCGGCTGCTGCTCCTGCACGGGCCGCCGGGCACGGGCAAGACGTCGGCGCTGCGGACGCTGGCCCGGTCGTGGCGGGACTGGTGCCAGGTGGACTGCGTACTGGACCCGGAGCGGCTGTTCAACGACGTCGGCTACCTGATGGACATCGCCATCGGCGAGGACGACGGGGTGACGGGCAAGTCCCGCTGGCGGCTGCTGCTCCTGGAGGACTGCGACGAGCTGATCCGGGGCGAGGCCAAGCACACGGCGGGGCAGGCGCTGTCGCGGCTGCTGAACCTGACGGACGGCCTGCTGGGTCAGGGGCGGAACGTCCTGGTGGGCGTCACCACCAACGAGGACCTGGAGCGCCTCCACCCGGCGGTGGTCCGCCCCGGCCGCTGCCTGGCCCGCATCGAGGTGGGCCCGCTGACCCGGGGGGAGTCGGTGTCCTGGCTGGGCACGGAGGAAGGGGTGGGCCGGGAGGGCGCGACGCTGGCGGAGCTGTACGCCTTGCGTCGGGGGGTGTCTCCCACAGGGGTCGGGGGTCCGCACCCGTCGCCGGAGGCGGGCCTGTACCTCTGAGGCCTCCACGGCGCCTGGGCCCTGGACCGGTTGCTTCGCCGGGGCCCTGGACCGGTTACTTCCCGTACGCCGCCCGCAGGGCCTGTTCCACCGCGCTCAGGGCGGACTCGTGGGTCAGGCCCAGGCGGCGGGCCCGCTCGGCGAACTCCCCTGCGGCCAGAGCCGCTTCGCGGGCCGCCGCGTCGCCGGCCGCCGCCACGAAGGTCCCGTTGCGGCCGCGCGTCTCGATCACCCCGTCCGCCTCCAGCGCCCGGTACGCCTTCGCCACGGTGTTGGCGGCGAGGCCCAGGTCGGCGGCCAGGCCCCGTACCGTCGGCAGCTTGTAACCGACCGGGAGAGTCCCGGCGCGGGCCTGCTGCGAGATCTGGGCACGCACCTGCTCGTACGGAGCGACGGCGTCTTCGAAGTCCACGACAATCTTCAGGGTCACAAAACAGATTGTGACCCATGGGTCCCGCGCATAGCCTCGGCGCCGATGACCATGATCTTGCGCGACTACCGCCCCCGCACCGACGACGCCGAATCCGTCCTGCGCATCCGGCGGCTGCTGCTGCCCTTCAACCTGTCCACCGCCGAGGCCGTCGAGACCGGGGTGACCGCCGCCCATCCGGACTCCCGCTTCCGCCTCGTCCTCGGCGAGGACGACGCGAGCGGGCGGGTCGTCGGCGTGCTGCGGGCCGGGGTCGACCACCAGTCCAAGGAGCCCGGCCAGGGCTACGCCGGTGTGCTGGTGCACCCCGACCACCGGGGGCAGGGCGTCGGTTCCGCCCTGCTGCGGGCGGCCGAGGAGCACACGGCGGGGGTCGGGGCGCGCGTCCTGCGGATCTGGGCGCTGGACGAACCGGGCCGGGCCTTCACCCAGAAGCGGGGCTACCAGCCCACCGGGCACGCGCTCCACTACCTGGGCCTCGACCTGACGTCCGCCGTGCTGCCCGAACCGCCGCCGCTTCCCTCCGGGTTCTCCCTGCGCGACACGACGTCCCTCGGCGACGACCCGCGCGCCCTGTTCGACGCGGACGCCGAGGTCGTGCTGGACGAGCCCGACTCCGTGGGCTGGGTCCTGGACGACTACGAGGACTGGCTGGCCCACGACTGGAACGACCCGCTCCACGACCGGGCCCTCTCCAGCATCGTCGTCGCCCCCGACGGCCGGATCGCCGCGTTCACCACGGCCCATTCCGACGGCGAGAACCGCTACCGGTCCGGGATAACCGGCGTCCGCCGGGACTTCCGGGGGCTGGGCCTGGCGAAGGCCGTGAAGTCCCACTCCCTGCACAAGGCCCGGGCGACGGGCCACCGGCTGGCCGTCACCAGCAACAACGACGAGAACGCGCCCATGCGGGCCGTCAACACCTGGTTCGGATACGCACACGGCACCACGGAGGTCGAATATGTCCGCCCCCTCGGCTGACCCCACGAACACCACGCACATCGCCCTCACCAAGGCGGGGAAGCTGAAGATCCGCTACCCGGCGGAGCTGCTCTCCGACGACGGCACCCACCTGGTGGTCCGGGCGGCCTGGGCGCGGGACACGGTCAAGGACTTCGGGTTCGTGCGCTTCGAGCCGGGCGACGTCTTCGTGGAGCACTACTGGCGGGACCGCTGGTACGCGGTGAAGGAGGTCCGGTCCCCGGACAACACCCTGAAGGGCTGGTACTGCGACGTGGCCCGCCCCGCCGTCGTGCACGCCGACGGGACGGTGGAGGTCGAGGACCTGGACCTCGACCTGTGGCGCTCGGCGGACGGCACGGACGTACTGCGCCTGGACGAGGACGAGTTCGCCGAGAGCGGGCTCGCCGCCCGCGACCCGCAGGCGGCGGCCGAGGCCTCCCGCACGCTCGACACCCTCGAGCGGGCCGCCCGCACACCGGAGTTCACCGACCTGCTGGCCGTCCACTAGCCCGTACGCCACAGGACGCGGCGCCCCCCTTCAGCCTCCCTCCACCACCACCTCCACCTCGTATCCGTCCCCGTCCTCCAGGTACGCCGCCCGGTGGCCCTCGCCGCCCGCGAAGGGGTGCCGGTCGGGGAAGAGGAGGGTCCAGCCGTGTTCCGGGGCGGCGGACACGAGGGTGTCCAGCGCCGCCGGGTCGCGGGCGCGCAGGGCGAGGTGGTTGAGGCCGGGGGCGCTGCGTTCGTGCCGGTCGCCGAGGAGGGCGGGCGACTGCTCCAGTACGACGTACGCTCCCCCGAGCCGCCAGCTCCGGCCCTTCTCCCAGCGCTGGTACGGCACGTACCCCAGCGCGCCGAGCAGCCAGCCCCAACTGCGCTCCGCCGCCGCCAGGTCGGGCACCCACAGTTCGACGTGGTGCACGGACCCGGAGGTGCCGGACTCGCGGAGCGGCACCTTGCGGTCGCGCACGGGGTCGTCGTACGCGATCGGGTCGTCGTCCTCGTGCCAGTGCAGGACGAAGCGCTCGCCCCGGCGGTAGGCGTCGAGCCCGGCGCGGCAGTAGGCCACCATGCCGTCCGGCAGTGCGGCGAGGGGGTGCCAGGAGAGGCCGGAGCACTTGTCGGGCTCGCGGTTGGAGGGCGGGTCGGCCGGGTCGTACGACGCCTCGAAGAACCAGCCGGTGCGCGGCCGCCCACCGGGCCCCCGGTGCTGCATGACCAGGGCGACGGACAGGTCGTCGGCGGCGAGGGTGACGCCGACCTCCTCCGCCGCCTCGCGGATCATCGCCGCACGCACGTCCTCACCGTCCTCCACATGCCCGGACGGGGCGTGCAACAGGCCGTCCGCGTAACCCGTGTTGGCGCGGCGGGAGAGGAGCACCTCCGCGCCCCGGCGCAGGATCAGGTGGACGTCGACCACCTCGGTGTGCCGGGGCGCGGAATGCGGCGTTTCAGGCTTCATGCACCGATGGTGGCATCCGCCACTGACAACCGGTCGTCCCCGGGCACGGATGCCGTCCGCCGCCGCTTCTTCACTTCCGGTACGAGGGTGAGCAGCCCGACCACTGCCAGCACCGCGCCCAGCCACAGCGGCGACCGCAGCCCCCACAGGTCGATCGCCAGCCCGCCGCCCGAGGAGCCGATGACGACGCCGAGGGTGATGAAGGAGGCGTGGACGGTGTTGACGAAGGGGCGGGCGTTGGCGACCCGCTGCACCCGGGTGATCATCGCGGGGTTCATGGTCACGCCGACGAGCCCGATGCCGAGCATGAACACGACGGCGGCAAGCGGGAGTTGGGCGAGGAGCGCGAAACCGGTCAGGAAGACCAGATTCAGCGCGAGGCCGACGGCGAGGACGGGGATCGTGTACCGGTCGGCGAGCCGGCCGACGACCATGTTGCCGACGACGGTGGCCGCTCCGTACGCGACGAGGAGCAGCGGGACCGTGCCGGTGGCGAAGCCGGTGACCTGGGTCAGGATCGGGTTGAAGTAGCTGAAGGCGGAGAAGGTCGCACCGATGATGAGGGTGCTGGTGGAGACCGCGAGCCAGAAGCGGCGGTTGCGGAAGACGGCGAGTTCCTGGCGGAGGTCGCCGCCGCTCTCGGCCCGGCCGAGCGTGGGGACGCCGACGGCGGTGGCCGCGGCGGCGAGGACGGTCAGCCCGGTGATGACCCAGAACGCGGCCCGCCAGCCCAGGTGTTCCCCGATCAGCGTGGCCATGGGCAGCCCGAGGAGGGTGCCGAGCATGAGCCCGTTGAGGGCTACGGAGGCGGCCCGGCCGCGCAGTTCGGGACGTACCAGCTCGGCGCACAGGGACAGCGCGACGCCGAAGAAGGCGGCGGAGGCGGTGCCGGTGACCAGGCGGGCGATCAGCATGACGGTGTAGTTCACGGCTGTCGCAGCCGCGACGTTCCCGATCAGGAAGAGCCCGAAGAGCAGCATCAGCGCCTTCTTCTGCGGGAGTTTGACGACGGTCATGGTCAGGACGGGTCCGCCGACGGCCATCGCCACCGCGAACGCGGTGATCAGATAGCCGATCTGCGGAATGGTGACGTCCAGGCCCGCAGCCATCTGCGGCATCAGTCCGGCGACGACGAACTCACTGGTCACCATGGCGAAGACGCCCACGGCGAGGACGTATATGGCGAGTGGCACGGCAGGTTGCCCCTTCACATCAAGGTTTTGGACAGTTCAGTACAGAATGGAGGCAAGAGAAAACGCCGCAGAAATCACGGCGTGAATTGAAGAAGAATCAGCGCGTCAGAGCATCCAGCGCCGATTCGGCGACCGCCTCCAGGGTCGCCCGGTCCGCGCCCCCCTGGGCGGAGACCCGCATGCCGCCGATGACGGCGTTGAGGTACCGGGCGAGCGAGTCCGCACCCCGCTCGGAGGTGATGGACCCGTCCCGGCGGCCGGCCTCCACGGCGGTCCGGAACGTGCCGAGGCGGCGGGCCAGGTCGCGCTCCAGGAGCGCGGTGACCTCGGGTTCATCGTAACGCGCCAGCTCCACGGTCGTGTTGACGGTCAGACACCCGATGCTCCTCCCCCTCTCCCTGACCTCGAACTCCCCGTCGATGATCAGGGCGAACAGGGCGCGGATCCGATCCGCCCCGGGCAGGGAACCGTCCTCCAGGAGGGCGGCCTGCCGGGCGTTCATCACCTCCGTGTAGTGCTCCAGGGCGCGGCGGAAGAGGTCGCGCTTGCTGGCGAAGGTGTTGTAGATGCTGCTTCGGCCGAGGCCGGTGGCCTCGCACAGGTCCTGGGTCGAGGTGGCCTCGTACCCCTTGGCCCAGAAGGTGCGCATGGCGGCTTCGAGGGCTTGGCCTTCGTCGAAGGTGCGTGGGCGTGCCATACGGAGGACGCTAGCACAGGTTATGAACCACCCGGTCCAATACTGTGCGGGACACCGCCGTGCGGGCGCGCTCTTGCCGTGCCCCTTCAGGGGCGCGGGGAACTGCGCGCCCAGCCCCCCACCCAGCCGCGCGGCCGAGCGCTTTAGGTGAAGGGGCGGGGCTGGGGCCTCCTTGGCCCAGCGGGCCGGAGCTTCACGCACCCGGCACCGGGAGGCGCCCCGAGGGCCCCGGGGCCGCGCGCACCCGGTATCGGGGGTGCGGGCAGGGGCCGGGACCGGGGCGGGCCCGGAGCGAGGGGGCCGCCCCCTTGCCCGCCCGTTCCGCCCCCGGGGGGGCGGCCCCGCCGCCCAAGGGGGCGAGGGAAGAGGGGGGGGAGGGGCGGCGCCGCCGAAGGGGGCTGAGGGGAGGGGGGAAGGGGAGCGGCCCCGCCGCGCAAGCGGGCTGGCGGAAGGGAGGGCGGCCCCCGCCCAAGGGGGCTGCGGGGAAGTGACGGGGCGGAGGGCCCCGAGAGGGGCCCTCCGGGGAGGGTGGGTCAGGAAGGGGTTCCGCGGCGCAGGAAGGGGAGCCTGCGCAGGAGCGGCCAGGTCAGCAGCAGCAGGACGATCACGTACACGGTGACGGAGAAGGGGGTGTTGACCAGCCCAACCACACTGCCGTCACTGATCTGGAGCGCACGCCGCAACTGCTGCTCCGCCGCCGGGCCGAGAATGACCCCGATGACCGCCGGCAGCACCGGCAACCCGTACCGCCGCATCCCGAACCCGATCAGCCCGATGACGAGCAGCACCACCAGATCCAGCGCCTCCCCGCCCACCGCATACGCCCCGACCGACGCGAAGAAGAGGATCCCCGCGTACAGATAGGGCCGCGGAATCCGCAGCAGCTTCGCCCAGAGCGGCGCCAGCGGCAGGTTCAACGCCAGCAGGAGCACCATGCCCACGAACAGCGACGCGATGAGCCCCCACACCAGCTCCGGCTCCCGTTCGAAGAGCAGCGGCCCCGGCTGGATGCCGTACTGCTGGAAGGCGGCCAGCATCACGGCCGCGACGGCGGTGGTCGGCAGCCCGAGGGTGAGCATGGAGACCAGCGTTCCGGCCGCCGAGGCGGAGGCGGCCGACTCGGGCCCCGCGACGCCCTCGATGGCCCCCTTGCCGAACTCCTCCTTGTGCTTCGAGAGCCGCTTCTCGGTGACGTACGACAGGAAGGTCGGGATCTCGGCCCCGCCCGCCGGGATCGCCCCGAACGGGAACCCGATCAGCGGCCCGCGCAGCCAGGACTTCCAGGTGCGCTTGACGTCGGACTTGCCGAGCCACGGACGCCCGACCGGAATCGCGTCCGCGCCGCCCCGCCGCAGATGGGCGGCGACCCACAGCGCCTCCCCGATCGCGAAGAGACCCACCGCGACGATCACCACGTCCACACCGTCGGCGAGTTCGAGCGACCCGAAGGTCAGCCGGGACTGCCCCGTCATCTGGTCGAGACCCACAAGCCCGATGGTCAGGCCGATGAGCAGCGAGGCGAGCCCCCGGATCCGCGAGGACCCGAGCACAGAAGTAACCGCAATAAAAGCCAGCACCATGATGGCGAAGTAGTCGGGCGCGCCGATGTCCACGGCGAGCGCCGCGACCGCCGGGGCCAGCGCGACCAGCAGGATGGTGCCGATCATGCCGCCCGCGAAGTGCCCGATGGCGGCGGCGGCGAGCGCCTGCGCGCCCCGCCCGGCCTTGGCCATCGGATGGCCCTCCATGGCGGCCACCACGGCGGCGCTCTCACCGGGGGTGTTGAGCAGGATGGAGGTGGTCGAGCCGCCGAACATCGCGCCGTAGTAGATGCCGGCGAACATGATGAACGCGCCGGTGGGTTCGAGCCCGTACGTCACGGGGAGCAGCAGTGCCACCGCCATCGCGGGGCCGATGCCGGGCAGCACGCCGATGGCGGTGCCGAGGAGGACGCCGAGGGCGGCCCACAGCAGGTTGATCGGGGTGAGGGCGGTTCCGAAACCATCCATCAGTGAATTCAGGGAGTCCATGACTTTTACAGCACTCCCATCAGCGGGCCGCCCGGCAGCGGGACGCCCAGCAGGTTGTTGAAGACGAAGTAGGTGAAGAGGGAGAGTCCGGCGGCGATCAGCGGGTCGCGGCTGAAGTGGCGGCTGCCGAGCGCGTAGGCGGAGCCCCAGAAGAGCAGCGCGCCGGAGATCGGGAAGCCGAGCGGGCCGATGAGGACGGCGTTGGCGAGGAAGACTCCCGCGAGGAGCACGACGGTGCGCCAGTCGGCGGGTTCGGAGAGGTCGACGTCCTCGCCGCCCTCGGCCTCGCCGCGTCCGCCGCGCAGGACGTCGACGGCGAGGAGTACCGACACCAGAAGCAGCGCGATGCCGACGACGACGGGCACGGTGGTCGGGCCGACCGGGCCGCGCTGGGCGATCTCGACGTGCATGGTCAGGGCGTCGGTGAGGACGAGGATCCCGAGGACGAACAGCAGCACGCTGACGCCGAGTTCGGAATGCTCCCGCAGCCAGGCGCCACGGCCGCCCGGCGCCACGGACTCCTCCGCCGAACTGGGCGATTTCTCCAGGGAGTTCATCACAGACCCAGCTCCTTCAGCACGGAGTCGACCCGCTTGTCTTCCTTCTCCAGGAAGTCGCCGAACTTCTCCCCCGTGAGGAACGCGTCGTCCCAGCCGTTCTTCTTCATCGAGTCCTTCCACTGCTTCGAGGCGTGCAGCTTCTCGAAGAGCGCGACGAGCTTGGTGCGTTCGGCGTCGGTGAGGCCGGGCGGGGCGACGATGCCGCGCCAGTTGGTGAACTCGGTGTCGAGGCCGGACTCGCGCAGGGTGGGCGCGTCGAGTCCCGGCACCCGCTTCGGTCCGGTCACGGCCAGCAGCCGCAGCTCACCGGCCTTGATCTGGTCCAGGTATTCGCCGACGCCCGAGACGCCGAAGGCGACCTTGTCGCCGAGGATGGAGGCGAGGAGTTCGCCGCCGCCGTCGAAGGGCACGTAGTTGACGTCCTTCGGCTTGATCCCGGCGGCTCGCGCCATCAGCATCGGCGCGAGGTGGTCGGGGCCGCCGGGCGAGGAGCCGCCGCCGACGGGGACCTTCGCCGGGTTCGCCTTCCAGGCCGCGACGAGGTCCTGGATCGTCTTGTACGGGGAGTCCTTGCCGACCACCACGATGTCCTGCTCCTCGGTGAGCCGGGCGATGGGGGTGGTGTCGGCGAGGGTCTTGGGGGCCTTGTTGGTGTGGACGGCGCCGACGACTCCGAGGCCCATCGACATGGCGGCCTTGCCGTTGCCGTGGTCGGCGGCGAGCCGGGCCAGGCCCACGGTGCCGCCCGCGCCGGGCAGGTTGAACACCTCGATGCCGCCGGTGAGCTCGGCCTCCTCGGCGTTCTTGGCGGCGGTGCGCGCGGTGATGTCGTACCCGCCGCCGGGGGTGTTGGGGACCATGAAACGCAGGCCGGGGATCTGGGTGCCGGTGTCGGAGCCGCTGCCCGTGGTGAGCAGCGGCGGCCCCACGAGCACCAGGAGTGCCGCCCCGGCCAGGGCGAGGGGGGTGCGCAATCGCACGGGCGCCGCCTTTCTTCAGTTCTTCCAGGGGGGAGGGGGGTGCGCTCATGTTGCCGGTGCGTTAAGGAGCTGTCGCCGTTCCGGAACCAACGGACGTTGTGGTCCTTGTGGTCGCGCCCTAGCCTCGCGGGGTGACGAATGTGCTGGTCGTGGACGACGACTTCATGGTGGCGAAGGTCCACAGCCGCTGCGTGTCCGCGATGGACGGTTTTACGGTGGTCGGGGTGGCCCACAACGGTGCCGACGCCCTGCGCGCGGCCGAGCGGCTGCGCCCCGATCTCGTACTCCTGGACGTGTATCTGCCCGACATGGACGGGCTGGACGTGCTGCGCGAGCTGCGGGCGGCGGAGGCGCTGGACGCGGGGCGGCCGACGGCGGACGCCCTGTTCATCACGGCGGCGCGGGACGCCGGTGTCGTGCGGGCGGCGCTGCGGGCGGGGGCGCTGCACTACCTGATCAAGCCCTTCCACCAGGCGGCGCTGCGCGAGCAGTTGCGGCACGTGGCGTCGCTGCGGACGCGTTTCGACGCGCTGGCCGTGCACGGGCAGGCCCGGCAGGAGGACGTGGACCAGCTCTTCGGGACGCGTCCGCCGGGCTCGCGGGAGCTGCCGAAGGGGCTGGCGGCGCACACGGCGGAGTTGGTGGAGCGTACGTTGCGGGCGCATCCGGAGGGCCTTTCGGCGACGGAGTGCGCGGAGGCGGGGGCCCTGTCGCGGGTGAGCGCGCGCCGGTACCTGGAGTACTTCACCGCCACCGGGCGGGCCGAGGTGACGCTGCGGTACGGGGGCACGGGGCGGCCGGAGCGGCGGTACCGGTGGGTGGTGTGAGCCCTGCCCGACGCACGGCCCACCGCGACGACCATCGCCGGAACCGCCCGTTCCAGGCACCTTCTTAACCGTCTCTGAGCGCTTCCTTAAGCGGTCCATAAAGATCGCCACCAGCCGCTCCTCGCAAGGAATTTCACGGTTTTCGGGGTCTAGCGTGCTGCTTGGCCGGGGGAGATCTCCCCCCTCTCCCCCGGCCGCGCACACGTCCCCTGCCAAGGAGTTCCGCACCATGACCGCTGCTCGTCGCAAAGCCGCCACCGTCGCCGCCCTCGGCCTCGCGCCGCTCGCGCTGACCGGCCTGGCCGCTTCCCCGGCCGCCGCGCACGGCTCGATGACGGACCCGGTCAGCCGGGTCTCCGCCTGCTACGCGGAGGGCCCGGAGAGCCCGAAGTCGGCGGCCTGCAAGGCGGCCGTCGCCGCCAGCGGCGTCCAGGCGTTCTACGACTGGAACGCGGTGAACATCGCCAACGCCGCCGGCAACCACAAGGCCCTGATCCCCGACGGCAAGCTGTGCTCGGCGGGCAACGACAAGTACAAGGGCCTGGACCTGCCGCGCGCCGACTGGCCGTCCTCGAAGCTGGCGGCGGGCAAGCACACCTTCCGCTACAAGGGCACCGCCCCGCACAAGGGCTCCTTCGAGCTGTACGTCACCAAGGACGGCTACGACCCGACGAAGCCGCTGAAGTGGTCGGACCTGGAGGCCAAGCCCTTCGCGAAGGTCACCGACCCGCAGATGCAGGGCGGCGACTACGTCTTCGACGGCACCGTGCCCAACAAGTCCGGCCGCCACCTCGTCTACAGCATCTGGCAGCGCTCGGACAGCCCGGAGGCCTTCTACACCTGCTCCGACGTCGTCTTCGGCAAGGACACCGGCGGCAAGGGCACGGACGCCGGCACTCCCCCGGCCCCCGCCGCCTCGGCCCCGTCCGACAAGGACATAGCCGCCGGTGCCGACAAGTCGACCGTCGAGCACAAGGGGCACGGCGACAACGACCACAAGACGGGCGCGGGCTCCACCGCCGCCGCCCCGAAGCCCGCGGCCCCCGCCGCCCCGGACGCCAACGCCCCTGCCCCGCAGGGCGGTTCGGCCTCCCCGGTCGCGGCCCCGGCCGGTGACAACCTCGCCGAGACCGGCGGCGACTCCGCCACCCCGTACATCGCGGTGGGCGGTGCGGCGGTGCTGGCGCTGGGCGCGGCCGTGATGTTCGGCTCGGTCCGCCGCAAGTCGGCCACCGGTGGGCGCCACGGCCGCTGAGGGCCGTGCGAGCCGGGTGTGCCGTCCGTTCCGGGGGAACGGACGGCACACCCATGCCCGGATCACGCGGCAGCACTCCTCTGCCCGGCCCATGCCCGGATCACGCAGCGGCACTCCCCTGCCCGGTCCGCGCCCGGACTCCGCTCACTTCCAGTGCGGCATGATCTCCTCGTGGATCAGCCGGAGTTGGGCGTCCACGTCCGCGACGCCCTCCAGCTCCCGCCCCGTGAAGGCCTTCACCAGCCCGCTGTCGGTGATCGCGCAGATCATGTGGTTGACCCCGGCGGGCTCGATCTCGGTGCGGATCTTCTCCAGGCACTCCTCGGGCGTCCCCGACACCGACAGCTTCTCGGCGACCTCCGGCGACGTCAGCTCGATGCCCTTGGCCAGGTCGCCCGCCGCGATGGCCTCGATGACCGGCTTCAGCTCGGCCGGGTCGACGCCATTGCGCCGCAGCTGCTCCTCCGGCATGGAGGACGCGTAGATGCCGACCATCGACCGGGCGGCCTCCTTCGCCTTCGCCGAGTCACGGTCGGTCGCGAAGACCACCCAGGCCCCGACGTCGAGACTCCGCCAGTCCTTCCCGGCCCGCTCCGCGCCGATCTTCAGGTGCTTCACGGCGTACTCGTACGCCTCCCGCGTGTAGCTGAGCGCATGGTGGACGCCGTCCGACAGCTCCCCCGCCGCCTCGAAGGACTTCGGGCCGCGCATCGCGCCGAGCTTGACCGGAAGCCGCTCCTGGACGGGACGCGCGAAGGTGAAGAGTCCGTCGTACGAGAAGAACTCGCCCTCGTACGAGATCACCCCCTCGTCCAGCAGGGTCCGCACGACGTGCAGCGCCTCCTTGGTGCGCGACAGCGGCTTCGTCCGTGCCCAGTCGATGCGGTACTGGGCGAGCAGCCCGAAGTTCCCGCAGGACAGCACGCCCTCGGCGCGTCCGCCGGACAGCTCGTCGAGGGTGGCGAGGGACTGCGCGATGAGGGTCGGCTCGCGCAGCACCACGGACGACAGGCTCGGCCCGAAACGGATGCTTTGGGTCTGCCCGGCGGCCGCCGCGAACAGTAACCACATGTCCTTGTGCCAGGTCTCGTCCGCCGCGTAACAGGCATGGAAGCCCAGCTCGTCGGCGAGCCTGATCGAGGCGAGGGAGTCCTGGAGCGGGTAGTCGGGGAGCATCACATAGCTGAACTTCATGAGCGGCCTTTCACCGTACTGACAGGTCCATGTCCAGCCTTACGGTGCTGGGTCGGCCCGCACGAGGGGCCGGGGCGCCGCACACCGGCACGTACTCCGCACAACCGGAAGGCCGCCTCCGCGTTCACCCGTACGGCCCACCCCACCTGCGGGAAACTCACCGCGCCGGGAGCGTGGGGACATGAAATTCGCCGACGAGTTGAAGCACGCCGTGACCCCGCGAGCCGCACTGCTCGTCATCGGCTGCCTCGCCCTGCAACTGCTGTTCATCACGTCGTACGTGGGGGCCCTGCACCACCCCAAGCCCCAGGACATCAAGGTGGCGGTGGTCGCGCCGGGCGGGGCGGCGGAGCAGTTCACCGGGCAGCTGAACAAACTGCCCGGCTCCCCGCTGGACGCGCGCCCCCTGGCCTCCGAGGCGGCGGCCCGCGACGAGATGATGAACCGCGACATCGACGCCACGCTTCTGGTGAATCCGCGCGGCGGCACCGAGGACACCCTCCTGGTCGCCTCGGGCCAGGGCGGCGCCGAGACCCGGGCACTGGAGGAGATCTTCACCAAGGTCGGTGCCTCGCAGCAGCGCACGGTCGTCTTCAAGGACATCGCCCCGGCCTCGAAGGGCGACGCGAACGGGCTCAGCTCCTTCTACCTGGTGGTCGGCTGGTGCGTCGGCGGCTACCTGTGCGCGGCGATCCTGGCGATCAGCGCGGGTGCCCGCCCGGCGAACCGCAAGCGGGCCGTCCTCCGGCTCGCGATGATGGCCCTGTACGCGATCGTCTCGGGCCTGCTCGGCGCGGTGATCGCCGGTCCGATCCTGGGCGCCCTGCCCGGCAGCGTGTGGGGCCTGTGGGGTCTGGGCGCGCTCACGGTCTTCGCGGTCGGTGCGCTCACCCTCGCCCTCCAGGGCATCTTCGGGGTGGTCGGCATCGGCCTGGCCATCCTGATCATCGTGATCGGCGGCAACCCGAGTGCGGGCGGCGCGTTCCCCGGCCCGCTGCTGCCTGGCTTCTGGCGCTCGATCGGACCCGCGCTGCCGCCGGGTGCGGCCACCTGGGTGGCGCGCTCGATCGCGTACTTCAAGGGCAACAACATCACCGGCCCGCTGCTGGTCCTCTCCGCGTGGGCTCTCGTCGGCACGGCCGTGACGATGGCGGTGGCCTCGCTGCGCAGGCCCTCCACCGAGGAGGTCCTGCAGGACACCGCCCCCGACGACCGCGCCGACGGCACGGGCGGGGCCACCCTGGACACCGGCGGCCGCGCGTGAACCTGGGGCTGCCGCACCGGTCGGGCCCCGCCGCGCAGGCGGTCTCCGTCAAGCGGATGGAGCCCACGGCGCAGGCCCAGCTCGGTCCGCTGGGCCTGACCGGCTTCATCGTCGTCACGGTCCTGGCCACCGGGATCGACGCGGGGGTCTTCCCGGAGAAGCTCGCCCACTCGGTGCTCCCGGTGGTCGGCTTCTTCGTCGGCGGCCTGGCACAGCTCCTCGCCGGGCTCTTCCAGGCGCAGCGCGGCGACACCTGGCACGCCACCGTCTTCGGCGGCTTCGGGCTCTTCTGGTGCGCGAAGGCGGTCCTCATCCAGTGGGTGCTGCCGGCCACCGACCCGGCCCTGCGCGGCGACGTGAACGGCCTCTTCACCCTCCCCTGGGTGTTCGTCGTGTTCGTCCTGTGGCTTGCCTGCTTCCGCATCCACCTCGCCCTGCTCCTCACCTTCACCTGCGTGCTCGTCGTCTTCGTCGCCATGACGTGCTTCGGGTTCACGGGAATCGTCGGCTGGAACCGGGTCGCGGGCTGGGCAGGGCTGTGCGCGGCGGCCGGGGCGACGTACCTGCTGGCCGGCCAGGTGCTGGCCAGCACCTGGGGCCGCCCGGTCCTCCCGATGGGCCGCTTCCTGGCCCCCGAGGAACACCCGGAGTCCTGAGCATGATCACCACCCTCGCGGTCGAGAACTACCGCTCCCTGCGCAAGCTGATCGTCGAACTCGGCCAGGTCAACGTCGTCACCGGCGCGAACGGCACCGGCAAGTCCAGCCTCTACCGCGCGCTGCGCCTGCTCGCCGACTCCTCCCGCAACGGGGCGGTCGCCGCCCTGGCCCGCGAGGGCGGCCTCGGCTCGACGCTGTGGGCGGGCCCGGAGAAGCTCGGCCGTGCGGTCCGCGAGGGGCTCTACCCGGTGCAGGGGGTGGTCAGCCAGGGCCCGGTGAACCTGCGCCTGGGCTTCGCGGGCGACGAGTTCGGGTACGCCATCGACTTCGGCCAGCAGCCGCCGGACGCGCGCTCCATGTTCGGCGGCGACCCGGAGATCAAGCGCGAGTGCACCTGGGCGGGCCCGATCCTGCGCCCGGCGGCCCTCCTCTCGGAGCGCCAGGGCCCTGCCGTACGCATCCGGACCGCCTCCGGCGACTGGCACCGCTCACAGGGCCAGATCCGCCCGTACGACAGCATGCTCAGCGAACTCGCGGACCCCCAGCTCGCCCCCGACCTCCTCCTGCTGCGCGAACGCATCCGCAACTGGCGCTTCTACGACCACGTCCGCACCGACGCCCACGCCCCGGCCCGCTCGGCGCAGATCGGCACCCGCACCCCCGTCCTGAGCGCCGACGGCTCCGACCTCGCCTCGGCCCTCCAGACGATCCGCGAGATCGGCGACCACGCCGCGATGGACGAGGCGATCGACTCCGCGTTCCCCGGCAGCCGGGTCTCCGTCACCTCCCACGGCGGCCGCCTCGCCCTCGAACTCCACCAGCACGGCCTGCTCCGCCCGCTCGGCGCCCCCGAACTCTCCGACGGCACCCTCCGCTACCTCCTGTGGGTGGCCGCCCTCCTCACCCCCCGCCCGCCCACCCTCCTGGTCCTCAACGAGCCGGAGACCAGCCTCCACCCGGACCTGCTGCGCCCCCTCGCGGACCTGATCCTCACCGCCAGCCGCCAGATTCAACTGGTCGTGGTCACCCACGCCCGCCCCCTCGCGGACGCCCTCATGGAGGGCACCCACCGCGCCCGTATCGACCTCAACACCATCGAACTGGTCAAGGACTTCGGCCAGACGACGGTCGCGGGCCGCGAGGGCCCCCTGGACGAGCCCCTCTGGTACTGGCCCAAGCGGTGAACGGCAAAGCGGCCGACGGCAGTTGCCGTCGGCCGCTCCGCCGTGGCGGGGCCCGGGACTACTTCCCGTAGTACGCCCTGCGCATCAGTTCCTTCATGTCCGCGATCATCGGCATCCGCGGGTTCGCCGGCGCGCACTGATCGGCGTAGGCGTTGAGGGCCTGCTGCGGAAGGGCCGCCAGGAAGGCCTTCTCGTCGACGCCCTCCTCCTTGAAGCTGGCCGGGATGCCGCACGCAGCACGCAGCTCCTCGACGGCCCTGGCGTAGGACTCGACGCCCTCGGCGGGGGTCGCGGCCGGGAGTCCCAGCATCGCGGCGATCGCCTGGAAACGCTCCGGGGCCTGGTAGACCTCGGCCTTCGGCCACGGGGTGGCCTTGGCGGCGACCTGGCCGTTGTGCCGGATCACGTGCGGCAGCAGCAGGGCGTTGGTGCGGCCGTGGGCGACGTGGAAGGTGTTGCCCAGGGTGTGCGCCATCGCGTGCACCAGCCCCAGGAAGGCGTTGGCGAAGGCCATTCCGGCGACGGTCGACGCGTTGTGCATCTTCTCGCGGGCCTCGGGGTCGTTGGCCCCGTCCGTCACGCACCGCTCCAGGTTCTCGAAGATGAGCTTGATGGCCTGGAGGCAGAGGCCGTCGGTGTAGTCGTTGGCGTAGACCGAGACGTACGCCTCGGTGGCGTGGGTGAGGGCGTCGAAGCCGGAGTCGGCGGTGACCTTCGCCGGGAGGCCCATCGGGAGCGTCGGGTCGACGATCGCGACGTTCGGGGTGAGGGCGTAGTCCGCGAGGGGGTACTTCTGGGCGGCCTTCGGGTCCGAGATCACCGCGAAGGGGGTGACCTCCGAGCCGGTGCCCGAGGTGGTCGGGATGGCCACGAGCTGGGCCTTCTCGCCGAGCGCCGGGAACTTGTAGGCGCGCTTGCGGACGTCGAAGAACTTCTCCTTGGTGTCCGCGAACTCGACCTCGGGGCGCTCGTACATCAGCCACATGATCTTCGCCGCGTCCATCGGCGAGCCGCCGCCCAGCGCGATGATCGTGTCCGGCTGGAAGTCCCGCATCATCGCGGCACCTGCCTGGACGGTCTCCAGCTCGGGGTTGGGCTCGACGTTGTCGATGACCTGGAGGACGATCCGGTCCTCGCGGCTGTTCAGGATGTCGGTGACCTTCTGGACGAAGCCCAGCGCGCTGATCGTCTTGTCGGTGACGATCGTGACGCGCTTCATCCCGGCCATCTCACCGAGGTAGCGCAGCGAGTTGCGCTCGAAGTAGATCTTCGGCGGGACCTTGAACCACTGCATGTTGGTGTTGCGCCGTCCGATCCGCTTGATGTTGAGGAGGTTCACCGCGGTCACGTTGTTGGAGACGGAGTTGTGGCCGTACGAGCCGCAGCCCAGGGTGAGCGAGGGCAGGAAGGCGTTGTAGACGTCGCCGATGCCGCCGAAGGTGGAGGGCGCGTTGACGATGACACGGATCGCCTTGACGCGCTTGCCGAACTCCTCGGCCAGCTCCTCGTCCTCGGTGTGGATGGCGGCGCTGTGCCCGAGACCGTCGAACTCCACCATCTGCGCGGACAGTCGCAGCCCGTGCTCGGTGTCGTCGGCCTTGAGGGCGGCGAGGATCGGGGAGAGCTTCTCGCGGGTGAGCGGCTCGGCGGAGCCGACCTCGGCGCACTCGGCGATGAGGATCGAGGTGTCCTCGGGGACCTCGAACCCGGCCTGCTCGGCGATCCACTGGGGGGACTTGCCGACGACGGCCGCGTTCAGCTTGGCGCCGGCGCAGTTGGTGGCGTACGCCGTGGTGCCGAAGACGAACTCCTCGACCTTGGTCTTCTCGGCCGCCGTCAGGACGTACGCGTGGAGGCGCTCGAACTCGGCGATGCCCGCCTCGTACACCTCGGCGTCGAGGATGACGGCCTGCTCGGAGGCGCAGATCATGCCGTTGTCGAAGGCCTTGGAGAGGACGATGTCGTGCACGGCCCGCTGGAGCTTGCCGCTCTTCGGGATGTACGCGGGGACGTTGCCCGCGCCGACACCGAGGGCGGGCTTGCCGCAGGAGTAGGCCGACTTGACCATGGCGTTGCCACCGGTGGCCAGGATGGTGGAGACGCCCTGGTGGTTCATCAGGAGGCCGGTGGCCTCCATGGACGGGGTGTCGATCCACTGGACGCAGTCGGCGGGCGCTCCGGCGGCGACGGCGGCGTCGCGGACGATGCGGGCGGCCTCGGCCGAGCACTTCTGCGCGGAGGGGTGGAAGGCGAAGACGATCGGGTTGCGGGTCTTCAGGGCAATGAGCGCCTTGAAGACGGTGGTCGAGGTGGGGTTGGTGACCGGGGTCATCGCGCAGACCACGCCGACCGGTTCGGCGATCTCGGTGATGCCGTTCAGTTCGTCGCGGCTGACGACGCCGACGGTCTTGAGACCGGCCATGGAGTTCGTGACGTGCTCACAGGCGAAGAGGTTCTTGACCGCCTTGTCCTCGAAGACGCCCCGGCCGGTCTCCTCGACCGCCTGCTGTGCCAGGTCTCCGTGGGCGGCGAGCGCGGCGAGCGACGCCTTCTTGACGATGTGGTCGACCTGCTCCTGGTCGAGCTCCTCGAACGCGGTGAGCGCTTCCAGCGCTCCCTGGACGAGTCCGTCGACCATCTCCTGGGCCTGCATGACAGGTACTCCTTCGCTGCGGCCTTCTTGCTGATGCCTCCATTCCACTCCTGACGGGGGGCGGAAATGATCGGCGAATGCCCTCAACAGCCGGGCACAAGGTCCCTTCGAATTCCCGACCTCTCGCGCTCAACCCCCTCTGAGCTGCGGAAACACTCAGGGACCTAAGCCCCTTGAGGGCTTGTGAAAACTTTCACAAGTTTTTCGCCGCACATCCGCCGCGGCCCCTTTACACATTCCCTCCCCCCGCCGTCCAGCCCCTCGCACCCCTCACTTGTGGACAGGACTTATTCCTTGATCAACATCCCTGCAACACCTTGCATGAACGATGAACAGCGCAAGCGACCACGGAAGTTGGGAACACCTTGAGCAAGTCCAGACCCACGGCAGCACCCGGCCGGACATCCCGGGCCGCCGGTGTCGCCGCGCTGCTCGGCGCGGCGGCCCTCCTGACCGGAGCCCTCCCCGCGCACGCGGCCCCCGCCGCTCCCCCGGCGGACGTCGTCCCCGGCGAGGGCACGGCCACCCCCGCCCTCGTCGACAACATCGCCGAGCAGGCCCCGGCCGCCGCCGCCCCGGCGGACGCCGCCCGCGGCCACCTCGCCGCGAAGAAGAGCCGGTACGCGATCGCCGACCCGCAGCGCGACCTGGCCGCCGCCGACACCGTCCGGGACGGCACCGACGAGACGGTCCGCTTCCAGCAGAAGCACCGCGGGGTGAAGGTGCTGGGCGGCCAGTACCTGGTGCGGATGCAGAGCAAGGGCGGCGACGAGCGACTCGTCACCGGCACCTCCGGCAAATACTTCACCGGCCTCGACGTCGACGCGAAGGCGACCGTCCCGGCCGCGACCGCGAGCGAGCGCGCGCTGTCGTCCGTACGGTCGCAGCTCGCGGGCGGAAAGCTGCGCCTGCCGGAGCAGAAGGGCGCCGGCACGAAGGCCCCCGGCGCGAAGGGTGCGCCCGGCGCCCCGCAGCTGAGCGCCGTCTCGCACGGGCTCGTCGTCCTGCCGCAGGGCAAGGGCGTCCTCACCCACCACATCACCGTCACCGGCTTCGACCCGCTCGCCAAGGCACCGGTCAAGCAGGAGGTGTACGTCGACGCGCACGCCGGGTTCCCGGTGCTGTCGTACTCCGGCATCCAGAACGCCCTGGACCCCGCCGCGCAGAAGGCGGACGGGGCGAAGAAGGCCAAGCAGCCCGGCACCACGGGCAAGGGCGTCAAGCTCGACGGCAAGAAGGTGAAGCTGGAGGTCGAGAAGCGGGGCTCCTCGTACCTCCTGATCGACCACACCCGCACCTGGAAGACCAGCAAGAACCCCATCACCACCTGGGACGCCACCGGCGTGGACGTCGGCGACGCGTCCGGCAAGTGGCCGGCGGGCATCAAGGAGGTCGCCTCCCCCTCGAAGACCTTCGACAAGAAGGTCACCGAGAGCGGCGCCATCGACGCGCACTGGGCGGCCGGGCAGGTCTACGACTACTACAAGAAGCAGCACAAGCGCGACAGCCTCGACGGCCGCGGCATGGCCATCAACTCCCTGGTGGGGATAACGGAGTACGGCTTCCCGTACGCCAACGCCTTCTGGGACGGCGACAAGATGGTCTACGGCAGCGGCGACGAGGAGTTCAAGAGCCTCGCCGCCGACCTGGACGTGGTGGGCCACGAGATGACGCACGGCGTCGTCGAGCACACCGCCGGCCTCGTCTACACCGGCCAGTCCGGTGCGCTCAACGAGGCCGTCGCCGACTACTTCGGCAACGCCATCGACGTGAGCGTCACCGGCAACGAGAAGTCCCGCGACGCCGGACTGATCGGCGAGGACCTGTGCCGTACGAAGTCCCCGCGCGACTGCGCGCTGCGCGACCTCAACGACGGCCGCACCACCTCCAAGGACTTCCTCGGCGTCGCCTTCGGCTTCGACCGCGGCGGCGTGCACCTCAACTCGACCATCTTCTCGGGCGCGTTGTGGGACATCCGCGAGGACCTCGGCGGCAAGCAGGCCGACCGGATCGTCTACAAGGCGCTCACCGAGTACCTCACCCCGCTCGACGGCTTCACCGAGGCCCGCGCCGCCGTCCTGGCCGCCGCGAAGGATCTCGGGGTCAAGGGCGACAAGCTGAAGAAGGTCACCCGCGCCTTCGCCGCGCACGGCATCGTGCCCGGCTGGGAGCAGGCCATCGGCGTCGACACCGACAAGCTGCTGGGCGACCTCAACACCCGGGGCACCGAACCCGGCGCGGGCGGCGGCTGGTGGGCCGTCTCGAAGTCCGACGAGGAGGGCGAGGAGGCGTACTCGGTCTGGGCCGGACGCACCGACGGCTCGGGCGGCGCGCCCAAGCTGATCAGCCCCAACGACGGGCGCTACCACACCTCTCCGGACACCGACGGCAAGACGGTCGTCTGGGTCGCGGTCGGCGCGAACGGCTCCGAGGTGCTCTCCCGCTCCCTCAAGGGCGGCCCGATCCGCACGATCCGTACGCTGCCTTCGCTGGCGGGCGCGGCGCACGTCTCCGGTGACGTCGTCACCTGGCAGGAGGAGAACGCGGAGCGCAAGCCGCGGGTGGCGTGGGTGCGCGGGAACGACCCGACGGTGCACTACGCCGACGGCGACGACGCGACGGTGACCACGGCACTGCCGACGGTGTCCGGCACGAAGCTGGCCTACGGCAAGATCTACCCCACCCCGGACGGCTACTCGGAGATCTCCACCGAGATCCTCGACCTGGAGACCGGCAAGAAGTCGCTGGTCCCGGCCAAGGGCGGCTGGATCGGCATCGCGAACCCGGTCCTCACCGGCAAGCACCTGTACTGGCTGGTCGACAACATCATGGACGACAGCCGGCAGATCCTGCGCCGGGCGAACGTCGACGGCACGGGCATGACCGACCTGATCCCGGAGACGGACGAGCGGGCGTACATCTGGAGCCTGGACGCGACGGACGCGGCGGTCACGTACACGTACTTCAAGCCGGGGCAGGACCTGGTCAACTCCAGCCTGTCCAAGCTGATCCAGGTCGACCCGGACGGGCTGAACCCGGCACGCGTCTCGTGCTCGCGCGGTGAGCAGTACGGGGTCGCCGCCGACACCGGGAAGCGGGTCCTCTGGGGCGACGGCACGACGGGCCACACGAACCTGGTCACCCGCGACCGCCCGGCGGGCCGCTGCTGACGCCTGGGGCGGCGGGCGGCACGGGTCCCTACGGTGAAGGGGCGGGGCTCGCTCGTACCGTCACCGGTACTGGGGTGTTGGTGCCCCAGCCCCGCCCCTTCACCTAAACCCGCGGGGCAATTGCACGGTTCCCGTGCGGGTGCGTCGTGGCTGGTCGCGCAGTTCCCCGCGCCCCTTCCAGGGGCGCGGGGAACTGCGCAAAACACCAGCCACCCACCCAGCCGCGCGGCCGAGCGCTTTAGGTGAAGGGGCGGGACCGGGGCGAAAACACCCCGGTACCGGGTGTCGACCCGACCGACCCGCACCACAACACGCCGACGGGCCCCGGCCCACCGCAACGGTGGACCGGGGCCCGTCGTTCACCCCTGACGCGTCAGCCGATCTCCGTACCCGTCGCGGCCAGCGCCGCCGGCACCGGCTGGAAGAAGGTCTCCCCGCCCGAGGAGCAGTCACCGCTGCCCCCGGACGTGAGCCCCAACGCCGTGTCGCCCGCGAAGAGCGCCCCGCCGCTGTCGCCCGGCTCGGCGCAGACCGTGGTCTGGATGAGCCCGTTGACGACCTGCCCGTTGCCGTAGTTCACGGTGGCGTCGAGGCCGGTGACCTCGCCGTCGTGGACCTGGGTGGTGGACCCGGAGCGGGTCACCTTCTGGCCGACGGTGGCCTCCCCGGCCTTGGTGATGGCCTGCGAGCTGCCGTTGTACAGGTTGACCTCGCTGGGGTGCGCGGTCGAGCCCGAGTACTTGACCAGCCCGTAGTCGTTGCCGGGGAACTTGGAGTCGGCGGTGGTGCCGATCGCCGAGCCGCCCTGCTTGTCCGACCAGCTCTGGATCTCGGCCGTGCAGTGACCGGCCGTGAGGAAGTACGCCTCGCCGCCCTTGGTCACGTTGAAGCCCAGCGAGCAGCGCGCGCCGTCGCCCCAGATGGCGTCGCCGCCCGCGATGAGGGGCTTGAACTCCCCCTTGGAGTGCTTCAGTCGTGCCTTGGAGCCCAGCTCCTTGACCGCCTTGTTGAGCTTGGCGAGGTTCGCGCCCTTCACCGTGCGGTCCGCCGTGACGACGATCTTGTTGCTGACCGGGTCGGTCGCCCAGGACGTGCCGGGGATGGACGCCTTGCCCGCGAGGGCGGTGCGCGCCGACTTCAGCTCGGCCAGGGTGTGCTGGACGATTCTGGCCTGCCCGCCGGCCGCCTTCACGGTCTCCGCCGCCGCCTTGTCGGTGACGTTGACGACGAGGGCCTTGGCCTTCGCGTCGTAGAAGGACCCGGCGGCGTCCGCGCCGAGCTTCTTGGTGAGCGAGGTCGCGAGCTGGTTGGCGCTCGCCACGGAGAGGGTCTTCAGCGTCGGCGTGGGGGCCGCGCCTTCGCTGGCGTTCGCGGTCTGGAAGGTGATGCCCGTGGCGACCAGGGCGACGACTGCGGTTCCGACCGCTGCCGCACGCCGCTTGGGTATGCGTCGGTGCTTCACAAGTGACCTCCTGTGGGGGGTCCCGAGCCCGGAATTGTGGGGGTGAGCCCGGGTGAGGCCCCACTATTCACAGGCTCACAGGGAGCACACAAGGTCGACTTCCGGACGCGCACACGACAACCACCGCACGCCCGCGTTCTCTTGACATGCCGTCGGCGTGCCCGTTTCGCGACCCCCCGGTCACAGTTGCGAACACCCCGTGCGACCGGCGGGGGCCCCTGGGTGAGGTCTACGCCTGTCCGGTACTGGGCGGTAGCGGGCCGGTTCAGGTCGCCCCGGGCGCGCCCGGCTCGCCGCCGTCCGCCGCCCCGTGCTCCTCTTCCGCAGCCGCCGTCGCACCCGACCCGGTGACCGCCGCGTGGTGTTCCTCCCCGTCCGCACCCGGCTCGGCCGACCCCACGGGGGCCGCGCTCTCGTAGTCGTACGGCGGCAGCGCCAGCTCCTCGGGTGTCACAGTGTTCCCCTGGGTCCCGGCCCGGTCCACCGGGGCCGCCGGAGCCGCTGTCGGGGCCGCCGGAGCCGGTGTCGGCGCCGCCCGCTCCAGGAACCTCAGCAGCTCCACCGGGAACGGCAGCACCAGCGTCGAGTTCTTCTCGGCCGCCACCGCCACCACCGTCTGGAGCAGCCGGAGTTGGAGCGCCGCAGGCTGGTCGGACATGACCCCGGCCGCCTCCGCGAGCTTCTTCGAGGCCTGGAGTTCGGCGTCCGCGTTGATCACGCGCGCCCGGCGCTCGCGGTCGGCCTCCGCCTGCCGGGCCATCGACCGCTTCATGGTCTCCGGCAGCGACACGTCCTTGATCTCGACCCGGTCGATCTGCACGCCCCAGCCGACGGCCGGGCTGTCGATCATCAACTCCAGCCCCTGGTTGAGCTGTTCACGGTTGGACAGCAAGTCGTCGAGCTCGCTCTTGCCGATGATGGACCGCAGCGAGGTCTGCGCCATCTGCGCGACGGCGAAGCGGTAGTCCTCGACCCGCACCAGCGCGTCCGCCGCGTCGATCACCTTGAAGTAGATGACGGCGTCGACCCGCACCGTCACGTTGTCCCGGGTGATGCCGTCCTGGGCGGGCACCGGCATCGTCACGATCTGCATGTTCACCTTGGTGAGCCGGTCGAGGAAGGGCACCACCATCGTGAAGCCGGGCCCCCGCACGGACTCCCTGAGCCGCCCCAGCCGGAACACCACCCCGCGCTCGTACTGCTTGACCACCCGGGCCGCCGCCATCAGATAGACCGCCCCGGCGCCCACGGCGGCGGCCCCCGCCATCACCAACTCCTCGACCATCATGGCCCCCTGGAGTCCCACTAGCCCCATTGTGTCCTGACTTGTCCTGAGAAGAAGGTAACCCCGGGGGACGACAGTCGACAGGCCCCCGCCCGGAGGAGTCCGGATCGGGGGCCTGCCCGCTGCTGGCTGCAGTCTGTGGAGACGCGGGGTCAGTAGATCGTGACCCCGTACGCGCTGAGTGCCTCGGTGACGGGCTGGAAGAAGGTCGTGCCGCCCGACGAGCAGTTGCCGCTGCCGCCGGAGGTCAGACCGATCGCCGTGGTGCCGGAGTACAGCGGGCCGCCGCTGTCGCCGGGCTCGGCGCACACATTGGTGCGGATCATGCCGTAGACGATGTCGCCGCCCCCGTAGTTGACGGTGGCGTTGAGGCCGGTGACCCGGCCGCTGTGGATGCCGGTGGTGGAGCCGCGCCGGGTGACGTTCATGCCGACGGTGGCGTTGCCGGCGCCCGTGATGTCGACGCTGCCGACGGTGCCCGGGTGCGGGACGGCGGTGTTGTCGTAGCGCAGGATGCCGTAGTCGTTGACCGGGAAGCTGGACCCGGTGGTCGGGCCGATGCGCGTCGTGCGGGCGGAGTTGGTGTACCAGGTGGGGTTGCCGTCGGTGCAGTGCCCGGCGGTCAGCGCGTAGTACGTGTTCCCCTTGCGGACGTTGAAGCCCAGGGAGCAGCGCCAGGACGGCGCGTAGATGGCGTCGCCGCCGGACAGCAGCTTGGAGAACTTGCCGGGGGTGCGCTCGATGCGCAGGGCGCGGGCCTGGTCGCCCAGGCTTGCCGTGATCCGCGCGAGCTCGGCGCGGGAGACGGTGCTGTCGGCGGTGACGACGAGGGTGTTCGTCGCGCTGTCGACGTGCCAGGCGGTGCCCGCGACGTCGGCGCGCAGGACGGCTGCCTGGGCGGTGACGAGCTGGGCGGCGCTCAACGAGGCGGTGGAGGCTGCGGGTTGGGCCTGTGCGTTCGGTACGGCGATGGCGGCGGTGGCGGCGAGTCCTGCCGCCACGGCCATGAAGCGGAAGCGTCTCGCCATTCCGCTGCGGGGTGTGGTGGTGCGCTCTTTCCTCACTTGTCGTTCCTCCCGAGGGGAATCGGGGGCCCGGTGCGGTGTGGGGAATCTCCCGGGGCCCGTGAGGCGCAGCCGGAGGCATCTCGGCGGGCCCCGTGGCCACTGGGGGTCCCGCAATGCCCCTGACAAGCGCTGTCTCGGGAGTATTCGGGCGCCTTTCGGGTCGCGCAAGGGCGTGTTTCGGCCGTACGCGGGCGTGCGGGAGTGCGACGCACTCCGGCCCCGGCTGCCACGGGGGCGACCGGGGCCAAAGTGACCCGACTTCCGTACGGCTAGCGCTTGTTGAGCTCCCCGACCGGGACCGCGAACGGCAGTGTGTTGCCCGGCGGCGGGAACGGGCAGATGAAGTGGTCGGCGAAGGCGCACGGCGGCAGCAGCGCCCGGTTGAAGTCCACCGTCACGCTCCCGTCCGCCTCGGGTGCGGCCGGCCGCAGGAAGCGGAACCGGTAGCTGCTCTTCCCGCTGCCCGCGTCGGCGAGGACGGCCCACAGCGACCCGTCCTCCTCGACGGCGACGTGCAGCGCGTGCTCAACCCCCTCGTGCGCGAAGAGGACCTGGCCCGCGAGCCCGAGCCCCCGCGAGCGCCCGTCGGCGTTCTCCACCTGCACGGTCCGGCTCTCCTCGTACGGCACGAACCGTCCCGCCAGCACCCAGGCCGGGTCGTACGCCCCGGCCTCGATGCCCGCGAAGGCGCTCCGCGCGTCGGACGCCGGGTCGAAGTCGCGCACCGCCCACAACCCCTCCCGGCTGAGGACGACCAGCCGCCGCTCCCCCACCGAGACCCGGGAGGCGGGAATCGCCCCCCGGTCGGGGCCGAGCGCGACCTCGCCCACGAAGGGCTTTCCGTCGACGCTGATCCCGTCGGCCTCCTCGGCGCTCAGCACGACCTCGGCGCCCGCGTCCTTCCACCGCCCGGGCACGCCGTCGATACGGCCGTCCGGATGGTCGGCGAGCCAGTGGGTGCCGGTCAGGGAGAGGGGTCCGTAGGGGGACGAGACGGTCTCGACGCGATGCTCGTGCCAGCGCTGCCAGTCCTGCGCGGCGGCCTGCGGGTTCTCCGGGGCCTCCGTCGTGTGATCACTGCTGCTCATGGGTGCAACCTTTCCATACGGTACGAAGTGGTGCCCGGCGCGTTCACGCCCGGCTCCCGGCGGTGTGCCGCCGGGCCGGGTCCGGGAGCCCCAGGTGCTCGCGGAGGGTCGCGCCGGAGTAGAAGTGCCTCAGCAGACACCTGTGTTGGAGGAGCGTGACGGTGCCGTTGACCAGCCGCTCCAGGTCGCGGTCGGGCTCCAGCGGCGTCACGTGGAACCCGTCCACCACGTCCGCCGCATGCCACCGGGTGAGCACCTGGGCGAGTCCGACGGGCCCTCCGGTGTAGCGGGCGGTGCCGTCCTGCCCGATCCGCACGGCCTCCGGGTCCAGGGCGGGCGGCCCGTCGAGGTGGGGCTCCCCCGCGAGGCCCACCGTGAGCGCCGCGAGCACCCGCAGTTCGTCGGGATCCCGCCCGGCGGCCGCCGCCCGCCTGCGCAGATCGGCCCGCATCACCCCGGCCTCACCGGGGCTGTACGCCCGTACGAGCACGACATCGGCGCAGTACGCGGCCACCGCGAGCCCGTCCGCCCCGCACACGGTCACATCCACCACCGTCACGGGCCGCTCCGGGCCCGCCCCGAACGCCTCCCACCCCGTCGCCGCCTCCTCGGCCCCCTGCGCCGCCGCGTCCACACCCCACCCGACACGCCCCCCGCCCTCCCGGAACAGGGCGGCCGGCGTCTCCCGCACCGGGGCGTCCACGGTGGGCACGAGCCCGACCCGGCAGGTCTCCGCCGCGCCCCGGACCAGCTCGTCGAGCAGGTCCGCCCCGGCGAGGGTCACGAAGTCCAGCGCCCCGTTCTCCGCCAGCCGCACCCGTGCGGCGACGCCTCCCGCGCCGCCGATCTCGGCCCCCAGATGCAGCGGCCTGCTCACTGCCGACCCCATGGTCACTCCCCCTCCGGACGTTGCGTTTTCGTGACGAGTAAGGGCCCCGCCGGTGCTCCCACCGGCACGGGCACGGCGGCCCGGGCCCGCACCCCGCCCAGCAGCCGCAGCAGTTCGCGCGCCGCCGCGTCGTTCTGCCGGAAGGCGGGGGCGTTGGTGCCGGGGCGGCTGAACGCGCCGCCGGTGCGGTCCGTCGTGAACGGGCCCAGCGCGAACCTCCGCCGGTGCCCTCCCGCGTCCGCGCCGCCCCCGGCCCGCACCCGGATGCGCCCGTCGTGCGGGTCCACCCGCAGCAGCCCGCTCCCCTCGGCGGCCTCGGCCCCGTCCTCGTACAGCCCGGTGAGCAGCGGACTCGTCGGCCGGGTGGCACCCGGCACCCTGGCCTCGACCAGGGCCCGCGCCTCCACCCACCGGCCGGGCACGCTCGTGCTCCCGGCCCGGAAGACCCCGCGCTCCTCGTCGGCCTCGACGCGCACGTCCGCCCCGAGGAACCGCACGACCCCGGCCCTGGACAGCGCGAGAAGTTGCCGCAGCCGGGGTCCGGGCGGGCCGGAGCCCAAGTAGCTGAACATGCCGTGCCACCACTCGCCGCCCTCCCCGGTGTCCCCGAGCGCGATCACCTGTCCGTAGACGGAGAGCAACGCCCCGAAGACCGCTAAGTCCGGGCTGCGCTGCGGGTCATGACGACGTGCCAGATCCTCCCGTACGTGGTCGCGCAGGGCTCCCTGAAGCGCCTCGTACGACGCGAAGCGGCGTCCCTCCAGCGGCCGGTCCAGCGCGTCGAGGTCGAGGCGGTCCGCAGGGTCGGGCACGGCGGCGGCGAGCAGCGCCTGCTCCTCCGCGCTGCCGGGCGCGACGGCGGCGTACCGCGTCTCGAAGTCGGCGCGGGCGATCGCGGTGCGTTCGGGGTGGGCGGTGAAGAGGCGGTGGTAGTGGGCGTGGCCCAGCTCCTTGCGGATCAGCGGCCAGACGTCGCGCCGGAAGTCGATGCCCTGCGGGCGGGCCCGCAGGGCGGCCACCTGCTCGGGTCCGAAGAAGCGCGGAAGCGGGGGCTGTTCGCCGCCCGGCCAGGCGTATCCGATCTTCGAGCGGTACGGAACACCGCGCCGCGACCCGACGTACAGCACCGGCTCCCGCCCGGACGGCAGGTACCTCAACTCCCCGTCCGGCTCGCTCTCGTAGCGTCCGCCGCGCCCCTCGGTGAGCAGGACCATCAGGTCCACGAAGGCCAGCCCGAAGCCCCGTACGAGCACGGGCTCCCCGGCCCGCAGCCCCGACAGGTCGGCGTCGGCGGTGAAGGCTGGTGGAACGTGGGTGAGCCCGCGTCGGCGCGCGAAGTCCGCCAACTCGTCAGGTTCCGCGTCCTGTTCGGACTCCAGGTGGCCGAGCGCGAAGACCACCGCGTCCGCGTGCAGCGGTGCCTCGCGGTCCTCCAGCCAGACGCGTTGGCGCCCGTCGCGCGGCCCGGTGACCCGCAGGGCCCGGGTGCGGTGCTCGTGGACCCGTATCCCGTCCGGCAGCGCGGCGAGCGCCTGCGCATACGCCCAGGCCAGGTAGGCGCTCTGCACCCGGCGGCCCACGAAGTCGCGCGGCCCGAGCTTCGCCGCTTCCGCCCGCACCTCGGGATCGGCGACCTCCGGCAGCGCACCGTCGCGCACGAGGGCGATCCACTCGGCGAGGGTCGGACCGGAGCGCACCGGGCCGGCCATCCGTACGGTGTCGTCGGTGAAGAGGGTGGTGTCCTCGGCGCGGGAGTTCATCCACAGCAGCGGCGACTGGTCGCGCCGCCAGATCCGCCCGCCGCCGGGCGGGTACGGGTCGACGAGGTGCACGTCGAGTCCGGAACTCCCCCACAGCGAGGGCGCGTTGGCGGCGATTCGTTCGAGCAGTCCGGTGCCGCGCGGTCCCGCGCCGACGAGCACGAGGCTCGGCACGGCGGTGCGCGGCAGGGGGAAGGAGGAGGGCAGGGGTGCTGAGGCAGGCATGCGGGGGCTCCGTGAACGCAGGTTCCAGACAAGGGAGTCCGCCCTCACGAGCACTGCTGCGACGGGGAACGCACACGGCGGCCCGAGCCCCTCAGCACGGTCCTGGGCCACGCCCGAAGGGATGATCCTGGGGCGAGAGTACGACCGTCGGTCCGTGATCTGTCAAGCGTGTCCACACTGTGGGCAGCGCGTCTCATCTCGGTTGACGCCTCACGGAAACACCTGTTCCATGAGCCCATGCATCCGCAGCAGTGGCTGGTCACGCGCTCCCACATCGACTTCGGTCGCGTGTGGTCCGCGTCCTGTTGAGCGTCAGACTCCACCAACCGCTGTCCGCTGCCCGCCGGCCACCGCCGCGTCCGGGCGCACACGCCTCCACCTCACTGCTGCACGCCCCCCTCGTACGTCCGGCGTCAGCAGCTGCAGTCGCAGCACCCACAGCATTCGCAGCAGTCGCATCCGTCACAGCAGTTGCCGCAGTCGCAGTCGCAGTTGTCGCACCAGCCGTCGCGCTTCTGCCGCGACCACGGTCCTTCGTACTCATTGGCACAGCACACCTGGCAGGTGCAGAACAGTCCGATGGCCACCATGCAGCCGGCCAGCAGCCCGCGCGGATTGCGCGGCGGCTCGGGCGGCGGCGGGGTCGGCCCACCGGGCTGCCCCGGCGTGCCCGGCGCGTACGGGCCGCCCGGCGGGGCGTACGGATTGCCGTTCGCCTCGACGGAAGCGGTCCCGTGTCCGGCGTGCCCGCAGGCATTCGTCCCGAACGCCCGGTGCACCGACTGCTGGAGTTCGTGTGCCAGCAGGACGTGCACCAGCTTGCCGTCGACGAATTCGGCCTCGCGCAGCGCGAGCCGTACTCCGTGCACGGCGTCGTCGCACAGCCGACGTGCCTCGGCGAGAGAGGTGCCGGTGGCGGTCAGCGGGTTCCAGGCACCCGACGCGTCGTCAGCGGCCTTGTCCTCCACGGCGTCCAGCAGGTGCGCGAGCCGACCGAAGAGCCGCCCTGCCTCGGCGAGCGGTGCCGCGTTCGACGGCCGCCCGGCGAGGACGGCGGTGTGCGCGAAGGCGGCGGCGGTCGCCGTCTCGGTCGGCTCGGTGACGAAGAGCAGCGGGGTGCCGATCCCGGCGACGGCCTCGATGCCGGTCTGCCGGTCGACGGCGTCGACCAGTACCGCCGTGTCGAAGCCGAGCGAGCCGCCGATCCGCGCCCCCGCCCTGTCCCAGCCCCTGGCCACCCGGCGCGCGGCGAGCGCGACCGGGCGGCGGCCCAACAGCCCGTCCCGGTCGGCCACGTGGTCGCGTACCTTCGCCGACGCCAGCACCAGCGAGACGGCGGCGGCCAGACGCGCCCCCTCGCCCTGCGCGACCGGAGCGGTGCGCATCGCGCGCAGCGGGCAGGGGCCCGCGGTGCGCCGCCAGTCCGTGGACCGTACGGACTGAGCCTCCGTCAGAACCGAGACGATCAGGCCGTCGTAGTTCGTGACGATCCGTGAGAACTGGCCGTGGTCACCGCGAAGTGCCAGACAGAGGCCGCACAGATGCGCCATCCACTCCGTCTTGAGCCCCTCGCCGAGCCGATGCGTGCATGGCCTGACGATGCCGAACATCCTGCGCCCCCGTAATGCCGTTCCGCCGCCGAAGGGCCGCCGAACACCTACTGAACTGTCCGTCAGGGATCGTACCGACGGCGTATGTTCACCCGTCCGTCCCCCCGCTCACCCATCTGGCCCGATGGTGAGATTTACACTCTCCCGGCGGCCCCCGCAACGACGGAACCCCGGTAAATCACCACAACTTCTGCACCAGTACCGTCACGAAAACCCTGCGCGCCGCCTATCCACTTGGCGCGCAATCCGCATGATGGACGACCATAGGGGGAGCGGAACACAAGCAGACCGCGGTGAAAGGAGGCGTTCATGGGATCGGTGCGCAAGGCGAGTGCCTGGCTCGGACTCGTCGAGGACAGCGACGACGACCGCTACTACGACGACGAGTACGCCGAGGGGAACAACGAGACACCCGAGCCCTGGGTCACGGACCCGCGGGTGCGTGTCGTCTCCGAGAAGGCCGAGGACCACGGCCGCCGCATCGCGACCGTGACGCCCGACGGCTTCCGTGACGCGCGCGGGATCGGCGAGCTGTTCCGGGACGGCATCCCGGTGATCGTGAACCTGACGTCCATGGAGCCCGGCGACGCCAAGCGCGTCGTGGACTTCGCGGCCGGCCTGACCTTCGGTCTGCGCGGCTCCATCGAGCGCGTGGCCACCCGGGTGTTCCTGCTGACGCCCGCCGACACGTCCATCGTGAGCGGCGAGGCCGCCGGCCGTCAGACCGGCGGCTTCTTCAACCAGAGCTGAGCCAAGGCACTCACCGGCACCCCCCTCCGGCCTACCGGAACGCGTCGAGCCCGGTGAGCGCCTTGCCCAGCACCAGCTGGTGCATCTCCACGGTGCCCTCGTAGGTGAGCACCGACTCCAGGTTGGTGGCGTGCCGCATCACGGGGTATTCGAGGGAGATCCCGTTGGCGCCGAGGATCGTCCGGCTGGTCCGGCAGATCTCGATCGCCTCCCGTACGTTGTTGAGCTTGCCGAAGCTGACCTGCTCCGGGCGCAGCTTCCCGGCGTCCATGCGCAGGCCCAGGTGGTGGGCGAGCAGGACGCCCTTGTGGAGTTCGACCGCCATGTCGGCGAGCTTGGCCTGGGTGAGCTGGAAGCCGCCGATGGGCTTTCCGAACTGTTCGCGGCTCTTCGCGTAGTCGAGGGCCGCTTCGAAGCTGGCGCGCGCCGCTCCCATCGAGCCCCAGACGATTCCGTACCGCGCGTGGCTGAGGCAGCTGAGCGGTCCCTTGAGCCCGGTGACCTCGGGGAGGACGGCGTCGGCGGGCAGCCGGACCTCGTCCATGACCAGTTCGCTGGTGACGGACGCGCGCAGCGACCACTTGTGGTGGATCTCGGGGGCGGAGAAGCCGGGGGCGTCGGTGGGGACGACGAAGCCGCGGATGCCCTCGTCGGTCTGCGCCCAGACGACGGCGACCCCGGCGACCGAACCGTTGGTGATCCACATCTTGCGGCCGGTCAGCACCCAGTCGCTGCCGTCCTTCTTCGCGTACGTCCGCATGCCCGCCGGGTCGGAGCCGTGGTCGGGCTCGGTCAGCCCGAAGCAGCCGATGGTCTCGCCGGACGCCATGGGCGGCAGCCACCGCTGCTTCTGCTCCTCGGAGCCGAACTTCCGAACCGCGTACATGGCGAGCGAGCCCTGCACCGAGACCAGCGAGCGGATGCCGGAGTCGGCGGCCTCCAGCTCCAGGCAGGCCAGGCCGTACTGGACGGCGGTGGCGCCCGCGCAGCCGTAGCCGGTCAGGGACATGCCGAGCGCGCCGATGGAGCCGAGTTCGCGGGCCAGCTCGCGGATGCCGGGGAGCTCGCCGCGCTCGTACCAGTCGGCGATGTGCGGCAGGACCCGGTCGGCGGCCCAGCCGCGGACCGTGTCGCGGATCGCGAGGTCCTCCGGGTCGAGCAGGTCGTCGATGCCGAGGGGGTCGGCGGGGTCGAACGGCGGAAGCTTCGCGGGACGTGCGGACATCGGGCCCTCCGGCGGCTCTCTTAACTAGCAGTGTTAGTTAAAGCTCCAGGGAGACGGTACGGGCCGGGGCCCGCACCGTCCAGGGGGCGCGGCCGGAGGCCGGTCCCGCCCCATGGCCGGGCCGGAGGTCAGTCCCGGCCCGCCGTCGCCTCGGCGGGCTCGCGGGCGGCGGGCAGCGTGCGGGGCTCGGGCTTCTTCAGCGAGTGGGTGACCTGCGCGGCGGGAGCCTCGGCCGGTTCGGCGTCCTGCTCCTCGTCCTGCTGCTCGTCCTGCTCCTCGTCCTGCTGCTCGTCCTGCTCCTTGCCCCTGTCCGCGTCCATGCCGCGCGGCAGCTTCAGTGCGGCGATCGCACCGACGAGCAGCAGGCCCGCGCTGGTCAGCAGGGTGACGTGGAGGCCGTGGACGAAGGCGACCCGGGCGGCGTCGTAGAGGGCCTTGCCCGCCGCGCCGCCGAGCTCCTTGGCGACCTCGTAGGCCTCGCCGAGCGAGTTAGAGGCGTACTTGGAGTCGGACGCCGCGACGCCCTCGACGTGCTTGAGCCCGGGGCCGTACGCGGCGTTCATCACGCTGCCGAGCAGGGCGATGCCCATGCCCGCACCGAGCTGGTAGGCGGTCTCGCCGATGGCCGCCGCGCCGCCCGCCGAGTCGGCGGGGGCCTCGCTGAGCATGGACTCGTAACTGCCGAAGAGGGTGGCCTGGAGGCCGAAGCCGAGCAGGATGAAGCCGCCCGCGAGCAGCCAGGGCTGGTCTTCCTGGCCCATCATCGTCAGCAGCGTGACGGAGGCCGCGGTGAGGGTGAAGCCGAAGGCGACCATCGCCCGGGGGCCGACCCGTTGCAGGACGTACGAGCCGAGACCGCCCGCCACCATCGCGGCGAAGGTCAGCGGCAGCAGCCGCATGCCGGTCTCCAGCGGGCTCAGGTGCAGCACCAGCTGGAGATACTGGACCGCGATCAGCTCCAGGCCGACCAGCGCCAGCATGCCCAGCACGATGCAGCCCACCGAGGTGGTGAAGGGCGCGCGGGAGAAGAGCTTCATGTCGATGAGCGGATGCCGGATGCGTCGCTGCCTGCGCACGAAGAGCAGCAGCAGGACCGCACCTGCCACCAGCGGGCCGATGGTCAGGACGTCGAGCGTCGGATCGCCGCTGCCCGCCCGCTTGACCCCGTACACGACACCGAGCACACCGGCGGAGGCCATCAGCGCGCCGACCACGTCCCACGGGCCCTCGCCGCTGCCCTTGGACTCCGGCAGCAGGAGGCGGCCGAGCGGGATGATCACGAGCATCAGCGGGATGTTGATCAGGAAGACCGAGCCCCACCAGAAGTTCTCGACCAGGAAGCCGCCGAGGACGGGTCCGGCGGCGGCGCCGATGCCGGTGACCGCGGACCAGATGCCGATCGCCATCGAGCGCTCGCGCCGGTCGGGGAAGACCGCACGGACGATGGACAGCGTCGCGGGCATGATCATCGCGCCGCCGACGCCGAGCAGGACGCGGGCCGTGATCAGCAGCTCCGGCGTCTTCGCGAGGGCGGCCATCGCGGAGGCGACGGTGAACAGCGCGTAACCGATCATCAGGACGCGCCGTCGTCCGACGCGGTCGCCGAGCGTGCCGAAGAGGATCAGCAGCGAGGCACAGACGAGCGGATAGGAGTCGACGATCCACAGCAGCTGGACCGAGCCGGGACGCAGGTCCTCGGTGACCGAGGGCACCGCGATGTGCAGGATCGTCGAGTCGAGGGCGACCAGGATGAGGCTCAGCAGCAGAACGACGAGCACGACCCAGCGGTTGGCCCCGTCACCGGAGAGGAGCCGTCGCCAAGGACCTCCCGCAGTCAGCTCTTTGCCGGCCGTGGTTGTCCCTGCCATGTACGTAACCTCCCAGTGAAATCCCTCGCGCTCGGTGGGCCGCCGGGGACGTGTCTGACGTGATACGTCCTGGTGGGCCCGGCATCGACGGGCGAGTGAGCCGTCAGCGTACGCGAGTTCACCCCCGGGATGCGTGGCCCATCTCTCACGGAAACGCCCCGGCCGGTGTGGCGTGCGCCACGCCCGCGCGCCGCACCGTGCGCCGCTCTCCGTCCCGTCACTCACTGTCCCGGCACGGAGACGCACGGCACCTTGTGGCTGGTTCCCGCCGGAGCGGGCCGTCACGCGTGCCGCCTCCGTCGGATCTGGATTTCCCGCGGAAATGATCACCCGGAGGAATTCACCGGATTCCCGAAGGCTCCCAGGAAGTGCCCCGGGGAAATAGGGCACAAGGTCCCGGGTGTTTCCCGAATCGCCGGGAATAAACCCTGCCGTGAGACACACCCCACATCACATGGTCATCACGAAGAGGCAGGACCGGCCGGGCCCCACACTCACCCGCTGTAATGTCGATTGGGTGCGTATCGACAGAATCTTTGCCCGGCTGGACCGGGAACCGGAGCCCCCGGAGATTGTGGTGCCCGGCATGAGCCGGACCCGCAAGGTTCTCCTCGGGTCGACGGTGGTGTTCTACATCGCCATCGTCTGGCTGGTCCTGGCCTCCTCCTGGCTCGTGCTGCTCGACTGGAAGGTCATGCTCTTCCGGCCCTACGAGCAGTGGCCCGAGGTGCACGAGTTCCTCGACTACTTCGTGGTGCTCGGCCAGCGCGGCCCCACCGCCGTGATGATCGCGGCCTGGCTGGGCTGGCGCTCCTGGCGGCAGCACACGCTGCGCCCGCTGCTGGTCATGGCGGCTTCGCTGCTGCTGCTCAACATCACGGTCGGCGCGGTGAAGATCGGCCTCGGCCGTCTGGGACCGCACTACGCGACCGAGATCGGGTCCGCCGAGCTGTTCATGGGCGGCGACATATTTCCCTCCGGGCACACCGCGAACGCGGTCGTGACCTGGGGCATCCTCGCGTACCTGGCGACCACCCCGGGGGCCAGGCGCTGGCTGTCGGTGCTCTCCGCGACGGTCGCACTCAGCGTCGGGGCGACCACGGTGTACCTGGGCACGCACTGGCTGAGCGACGTGCTGCTCGGCTGGGCCGCGGGCCTGCTGATCCTGCTGGCGCTGCCCTGGGTGGAGCCGACGATCGCCCGCGCCGAGGCGTACATCTTCGAAATGCGGGACCGCTGGCGCTCGCGCCGCGCGCTCGCCCCGGCCGCTCCCGGCACGGCCGAGCCGGTGGCCCCGGTGGCCGTTCCGTCGATACGTCAGGGCGCCGACCCCGTACCCGCCCGCGAGCCGGTGGGCTCGGGCGGCGGACGGTACGCGAGCACCCGCCCCGCCCAGCACCTCCCCGCCCCGGCGGCGCACCTCGCGCCCCGGCCGCACGCGGTCCGCTCGGAGCGCGCGCCGGTCACCCCGGCGGGCAGCAGGCGGCCTCCGCAGGCGCGCGGCGGCAGCGGGGCGCACGCCCCGCACCCGGCGCGCTGAGGCCACCGGCCGGCTCGCACTCGTACGCACAGGGAAGGCCCCGTACCGCATCGCGCGGTACGGGGCCTTCGCCGTGTCCGGGGGTGTCCGCAGGCCGGTCGGCCGATCCGGCAGCGGGCCGGCCAGCCGATCCGGCAGCGGGCGGATCAGCCGATCCAGCAGCGGGCGGGTCAGCCGATCCAGCAGCGGGTCACGAGCCCGTCCTTGGCCTCGAAGTTGAGCCGGCCCTGCACGAACTCCATGGTGATGATCGAGCCCGGCGGAAGCGTCCTGACGGTGCTCCAGCCGCGTTCCGTCGCCGCGCGTTCGGCCTCCTCGGGGGCGAGGCCCAGATAGGTGTCCGGGTTGTCGTCGGGCTGGGCGGGAGGTGTCGGTAGAGGTGCCATGGGGCCACCGTAGGGCCCGATACCCTCCCGGTCACGCTTGTGTCACAAGATCACGACAGAAGTTTGCCCGGGGTGCTTTCACCCGATGGGGCACATTCTTTGTCCGCGAATAGCACGCATTCATCGGGGAATTGACAGGTCCGGCGCTTTCTTCGATTTCTTCCCGAAAGGAATCGAACCCCGGGCCAGGGCTATTCCGCTCCGTAGGGCCGGGATAAAGCGGCGCCTTGAGGTCGGCGGAATTATTGATTCCGTATCAACTCGCTTCCCGCTCCGGTGATCCTCTTGCCCTCGGCCGTGATCCGGTCGCGTACGCCCCCTGTCGGAGCGGGCCCCTGCGCGCGCATCATGTGTCGGGTTGAGGCCCGGTCCGCGGACGCGAGGGGGCACGATGGGTACGGAGACCGTGGAGGCGCCTGCCGCTCCACCTGCGCGCGACCGACGCCCTGGGCGGGTCGTCGTGGACTGGCTGACCACCACCGACCACAAGAAGATCGGGCACCTGTACCTGATCACGTCGTTCGGGTTCTTCCTGATCGCCGGGCTGATGGCGCTGATGATGCGGGCCGAGCTGGCCAGGCCGGGCCTTCAGCTGATGAGCAACAACGAGTTCAACCAGGCGTTCACGATGCACGGCACGATCATGCTGCTGCTGTTCGCGACGCCGACCTTCGCCGGGTTCGCCAACGAGATCATGCCGTTGCAGATCGGCTCGCCGGACGTGGCGTTCCCCCGGCTGAACATGTTCTCGTACTGGCTGTTCCTGTTCGGCGGGCTGATCGTGCTGGGCTCGCTGATCGTGCCCGGCGGTCCGGCGAACTTCGGCTGGTTCGCGTACGCGCCGCTCAACAGCCTGACCCGCTCCCCCGGCATCGGCGCCGACCTGTGGATCATGGGGCTCGCGCTGGCCGGCTTCGGCACGATCCTCGGCGCGGTGAACTTCCTGACCACCATCATCGGGATGCGCGCACCCGGCATGACGATGTTCCGGATGCCCATCTTCACCTGGAATGTGCTGTTTACGTCGATTCTGGTGCTGGTCGCGTTCCCGGTGCTCGCGGCGGCGCTGCTGGTGCTGGAGGCGGACCGGCGGTTCGGGTCGATGGTCTTCGAGGCCGAGTTCGGGGGTGCGCTGCTGTGGCAGCACCTCTTCTGGTTCTTCGGCCATCCCGAGGTCTACATCATCGCGCTGCCGTTCTTCGGCATCATCACGGAGATCATCCCGGTGTTCTCGCGGAAGCCGATCTTCGGTTACGTGATGCTGATCGGCGCGACGATGGCCATCACCGGTCTGTCGCTGGTGGTGTGGGCGCACCACATGTTCGTCACCGGTGCGGTGCTGCTGCCGTTCTTCTCGTTCATGTCGTTCCTGATCGCGGTGCCGACCGGGGTGAAGTTCTTCAACTGGACGGGCACGATGCTCAAGGGCTCGCTGTCCTTCGAGACACCCATGCTGTGGTCCGTCGGGTTCCTGGTGAGCTTCCTGTTCGGCGGGCTCACCGGGGTCATCCTGGCGTCGCCGCCGATGGACTTCCACGTCTCCGACTCGTACTTCGTGGTGGCGCACTTCCACTACGTGGTATTCGGGACGGTGGTGTTCGCGACGTTCGCGGGCTTCTACTACTGGTGGCCGAAGTTCACCGGGAAGATGCTCGACGAGCGGCTCGGGAAGATCCAGTTCTGGACGCTGTTCGTGGGCTTCCACGCCACGTTCCTGGTGCAGCACTGGCTGGGTGTGGAGGGGATGCCGCGCCGGGTCGCCGACTATCTGGCGGCCGACGGCTTCACCGTACTGAACACGATCTCGACCATGGGGGCGTTCCTGCTGGGGCTGTCCACGCTGCCGTTCTTCTACAACGTCTGGAAGACGGCGAAGTACGGGGTGAAGGTCGACCGGGACGACCCCTGGGGGTTCGGCCGCTCGCTGGAGTGGGCGACGTCCTGCCCGCCGCCCCGGCACAACTTCGTCACCCTGCCGAAGATCCGCTCGGAGTCCCCGGCGTTCGACCTGCACCATCCGGAGATCGCCGAACTCCAGCAGTTGTCGCAGACGGAGCCGGCGCCCCTCGATCCAGAGCGCGTCCGAGGAGATCACGGGCCGCAGTGATCCGGCCGGTCAGCTCCGCCGGTTCCACCACCTCGAACTCCAGCCCCATCAGCAGCACATGAATCACCAGGACGTCCATGGAGTGCGCCCCGGTGCGCAGCAGACAGCTGTCCGGGCCCTCGGGCTCCAGCACGCCGTCGTCGGGGCCCACGACCTCGCGTGCGCTCTCCACGGGGACGTGCAGGCGCAGGAGGGCGGTCGCCCGGTACGCCGTCGTGGAGATCCCCTTCGAGACGTACGCCGCGAGGTCCTCGGCCGGGGCCTCGCGGGGCTCGAAGCGGGGTCCGTGCGGCGGTCTGGGGTCGATCCGGTCGGCCCGGAACGTACGCCAGTCGACGCGGTCCACGTCCCAGGCGACGAGGTACCAGCGGCGCTCGGTGCACACCAGGCGGTGTGGCTCGACGGTGCGCCGGGTGGTGGTGCCGGAGTGGTCGCGGTACTCGAAGCGCAGGCGCTCGGAGTCCCGGCAGGCGGTGGCGAGTTCGGTGAGGACTGCGGGGTCGACGGCGGCGGAGCTGCGGCCGTGCAGCAGCGGCACGGTGAACGCGTTGAGCGCGCCCACCCGGCGGCGCAGCCGGTCGGGGAGGACCTGTTCCAGCTTGGTCAGGGCACGCACCGAGCTCTCGCCGATGCCCTCGACGCCCTGCCCGGCACAGGTGCGCAGGCCGACCGCCACGGCGACCGCCTCGTCGTCGTCGAGCAGCAGCGGCGGCAACTGGGCGCCCACGCCCAGCTGGTAGCCGCCGCCGGTGCCGGGGCTGGCGTTGACGGGGTAGCCGAGTTCGCGGAGCCGGTCGACGTCGCGCCGCACGGTGCGCGGGGTGACGCCGAGCCGCTCCGCCAGGTCGGGTCCGGTCCATTCGCGGTGGGCCTGGAGCAGCGAGAGCAGACGCAGCAGCCGGGCCGAGGTCTCCAACATGCGGTGGAGTCTGCCAGGAGTCGCGGACAACTACGGTCCGCGACTCCTTCCGGCTCAGGGGGTGCTGACCTGGACGGCGAGGTCGTTGTCGAGCGTGTAGTACGGAAACGCGACGGTCTTCGGGTCGTCGCCGACGGGGAGCGCCGGGTAGGTGAAGACGCGCTGCTTCTCGGCGACGTCGTCCAGCAGCCGTGCGACGCGTATCGGCGCGGTGCCCTCGGCGGCCACCAGCCACAGGTCCCACACCTGCTTGTCCCCGCCGCGCCCCTCGGCCAGCGGCGCGCAGGGCAGGGTGCAGGCGAAGTCGTGCCCCTCGCCCCTTGCGGGCGCGCGGTGCACGCGCCCCGTGCCGCGCAGCCGGGCCTCGACGGCGGCGCCCTCGCCGAGCCGGGCACCGTACAGCCGGCCGTGGAGGGTGATCTCCCCGCCGTCGTCCGCGAAAACGATGTCACCGGCCTCGGCGTGAGGTGCGCGCCGCCAACTGCGCACCGCGAGACGGCCGTCGGAGGTGGCGTACGGGATGCGCACGGCGACGCCCTCGGTGCGCGCGTCGGGCGTGCGGTCCACGAGGGCGCGCAGGTCGCACAGGCCCGGCCGCACCGCCAGGTCGGCCCCCGCGCCGTGCACCCGGGTCTCCCAGCGGCCCTCGGGCACGTCGACCGTGCTGGGCAGCACGGCGCGCAGCCGTCCCTCGGAGACGGGGGTCAGCGGAAGCCGTACGTCGCCGTCTGCGGCCCCGCCGGTGCGGCGCAGCACCAGGGCGGCGTCGGGGGCGGCCGCGGCGCTCACGTCGAAGGTGAGGCCGCCCGCGGAGTCAGCGGTGCAGTCGGCGCAGGGCGGGTCGGCGGCCGTCGCCGCGGTCGGCGCCGTGGCGGACCGGGAGGAGGGGGAGCTGCTCATGCGGTACGCCCTTTCCGGAGCGTGGAGAGGACCTTGCGGCGCAGGGTGAAGGCTTCGTCGACGAGCACTCCCGGCAGGCGGTGCACGGTGTCCCGCAGCACGCCGCGGGAGCGGGAGTTGGCGCCGCGGGCGACGAGTTCGGCGTAGAGCGCGGCGTGCCGTTCGGCGATCCGTTCGGGGTCGAAGCGGGCGGCGCCTTCCAGGGCGGCGCGGCCCATGCGGCGGCGCAGGCCGTCGTCCTCGATGAGGCCGAGGAGGGCGCGGGCGACGGCGTCGGCGTCGCCCGTGGGGACCAGCCGGCCGTCGACGCCGTCGCGGATGATCTCGCGGGGGCCGTGCGGGCAGTCCGTGGAGACGACGGGCAGTCCGCAGCGCATCGCCTCGACGATGGTCATGCCGAACGATTCGAGGTCGGAGGTGACGGCGGCGACGGAGCCCTTGGGCCACTCCGCCTCCATCGGGTCGGCGATGCCCATCAGGAACACGTGGTTGTGCAGGCGCAGTTCGTGCACCAGGGCGCGCAGTTCCACGGTGTTCTCGCCGTCGCCGTAGATGCGCAGCCGCCAGTCCGGGCGTACGGCGGCGACCTGGGCGAACGCGCGCAGCAGGAGGTCGTACCGCTTGCCGGGGGTGATGCGTCCGGCGGCGATCACCCACTTGCCGGTGGAGTCGGAGGGCGGCAGCTGGGCGGCCGGGACGCTGTTGGACATCGCCTCGATGCGCACTCCGGGCAGCCGCAGCCGTTCCCGGTAGGAGCGGGCGTCGGCCTCGGTGACGGTGGTGACGGCGTCCAGGGTGGCGTACCGGTAGCGCAGTTCGCGCCGCAGCCGGAACCGGTGCCCGTCCAGGGTGAGGTGTTCCTGGGCGACGCGCACGGTGTCCGGGCGGGCCTGTCGGGAGAGGTGCACGTTGAGCCCGGGGCGGGTGCCGACGACGACGTCGGTCTTCAACTCCCGCAGGTGGGCGCCGATCCGCTGGTCGGTGAGGCGGCTGTACTGGTGGTGGCGGCCGTCGCCGGCCGGGAAGACCCGCGCCGGGCGCTGGTGGTCGGGGTGGTCCCCGTCGTAGTGCGGGCTCTTCTCGCGCAGGTCGACGAGGTGTTCCAGGCGCACTCCTGCGGGGGCGGCCATGGAGGGTTCGTCCCGGTGCCGGAAGACGGAGGTGATCTCGACGTCGTGCTGCTCGGCCAGTGCGCGGGCGAGGTTGAACGTGGTGCGGATGGTGCCCCCGACGGCGTACGCGTTGTGGAGCAGGAATGAGATGTGCATGCGGCGGCGCGTCCCCCTGGTCAGCGGCGGTCCGCGTCAAGGCCCGCCGTCGTGCCTTCCGCAGGGGACTTTACTGGCCCGGCCCCTGTCGCGGGCGTGGTGGAACGCTTTGGTACAGATCGAGAACGGTTATGGCCTGTACGGCAGTTGGGGCACGGTGAAGCAGTTGAGGCGCATGTCTCCCTGGGTCACCCAGCCGGTGCCGTCCCGCCAGCGCGCCACCGACACGCAGGTGCGCCGCTCGGCGGGCGGGACGGGCTCGGGGACGTAGTCCACCGGCAGCAGCAGTCCGCGTGCCGTGTAGGGCTCCGCACGGTTGAGGTAGCGCTCCACGCACGCGCGCGTGAGGTCGCCCGGCGGGCAGGAGGCGGCGGCGTCGGTGAACCACATGGCGGCGGCCCACCCTTCGAGCTGCCACTGCGACAGGGCGTCCGGGTCGCCCCCGCTCCGCTTGAGGCCGTTCTGCACGGCGGTGCGGAACTCGCGCACCTGCGGGTCGTCGCGGTCGTCGTAGTTGCGGCTGGCGCCGGTCACCCACAGGGCGTTGCGGCAGCGCGGGGAGTCCTTGTAGTCGGCGGCCACGGTGGAGGCCCAGTTCTGCACGTTGGTGACCTTGGCGGTGACGTCCGCACCGACGGCGTCCATGGCCTTGCACAGCTGCGCGTTGCCGTGGGTGTCGAGGGCGTCCAGGACGAGGTCGGCGCCGCGCTCCTTCAGATCGGCCGCCACCGCACGCCAGTTGGGCAGTGCGAAGTCGACCTGTTCCTCGACGACGGTGTAGCCCTCCTTGCGCAGCCCCTGGGCGGTGAGGCGGGCGTACGCGGCGGAGGAGGACTGGTTGTACGACACCACGGCGGCGGTGCGCGCGCCCTGCTCGCGCCGGAAGTAGCGGTAGCTCTCGGTGCCGCCGTACAGGGTGCCGTTCCAGCCCGGCTTGCCGCCCTGCCGGGGTGCGGCGCTGCCGTAGATGCCGTACAGGTGGGGGTAGGTCTCGTAGGCGTTGCCGATCGGCTGGCCGCCGATGTCGGGGACACCGGCGGCGGAGACCAGGGGGGCACCCGCGTAGTCGAGGGCGGTGGTGGCGACGAGCGCGAACACCTTCTTCTCGTCCAGGAGTTCGCGCACGCAGTCGGTGTTGCCGATGCCGCTGCCGCCGTCGTCGCAGGTCTCCACCTGGATGCGGCGGCCGCCGATGCCGCCGCGCGTGTTGAGTACGTCGAAGAAGGCGCGGGCGCCGTCGCCGGGGCCGGTGAAGGCGTCGCCGCCGATCGGGCTGGTGGCGCTGACGAGGATGCCGATGCGCAGCGGTGGCTCCTCCTTCTGCGGAGCGCCCGTGGGCGGCTCGAAGGCGCTCTCGGGCAGGCGGCTGCCGCAGGCGGCGGCGCAGAGCACCAGGAGGGCCGTCAGGGCGGCCCGCAGCAGCCGTCCGGGGTGGGGTTCAGCAGCCCGGGGCCGCTGCATTGCCGCTCAGCTTGACGAGGGCGCACAGGGACTTCACGGAGACCTTCCAGGTGCCGTCCTGGAGGACGGAGGTCCCTTTGGAGCCCGGCAGCACCGGTGCGCCGTTGAGCAGCAGGTCGTACGTGACCGTCGCCTTGGCCGCCGAGTTGAACCGGACGTCCGTGACCTTCGTCGAGGTCTGACCGCCCCGCTTGTCGCCCGTGAAGGCCAGGAGCAGCGGTTTCAGGGTCTCGCCGTTCTCCAGGTACCGGGTCTTCTCGGCGGTCGGCACCGTGGGGTCGAAGAACGCCTTCCAGTTCGCCTCGACCTGCCGCTTGGCGCTCGTGGTGTCGGCGGGTCCGCTCGCGGACGCGGAGTCGGAGGGCTGCGGGTCGACGCCGGGGGCCGCCGGGGCCGTCGGCGCTTCGCTCGGCGGGGGCTTCGCGGGGTCCCCGCCGTCGCCGCAGGCGGTGGCGGAGACGGTGAGCGCCAGCACGGCGGCCGCCGCCCACGCGACGGTCCGGGACTTCCCTCTGATGCGCATCACGCCCACCGCCTTCTGACTCGGTCCCACACAGGGCATAGTGCAAGGAATCGTCCGAGTTGGACAGGGGGCGCGATGCGCAGAGCACCCTACGTCTGGGCCGCACTGGCCGCCGTGTGCTGCGGCGCGGTGCTGTGCGTGGTGGGCTGGTACGGGATCTCCGGCGAGCGGTTCACCGCCCGGCAGGTGCCCTATCTCGCGTCCTGCACGCTCCCGGGGGCGGCGCTGCTCGTCGCGGGTGCGGTGCTGCTGGCCGCCCATGCCGGGTTCCTGCCGTTGCGGAACCGGGTCGACGGGCGGCTCCCCCCGCACGGCAGTGACGCGTACGAAACTGCGCCCGGCACCGGTGACGGTTCGCGCCCGGCGAACCCCTTCTCGGACGGGCCGCTGGTGCACCTGCCCGGCGGCACACTGGTGCACCGGCCGGACTGCCCCCTGGTGTTCGGCAAGCCGGAGATCGAACCCGCCGATGGCATTCCCGACCTGACGCCCTGTCCGGTCTGCGAGCCGCCCGCCCCCTCCCCCGGGGACTGACCGCCGGTGGCCTCGCTCACGTACGAACTCACCCTGGCCGGGCTGGCGATCGGCAGCGCCGCCGCGCTGTCGGGCATCGGGTTGATCGTCACGCACCGGGCGACGGGCGTGCTGAACCTGGCGCACGGCGCCCTCGCCATGCTCTGCGCGTACGTCCTGCGGCAGACGGCGGTGGACTGGCGGTGGCCGCTTCCCCTCGCGACGGCCTTCACGCTGCTGCTCTTCGCCCCCGCGCTGGGCCTCCTCCTCGACCGTGCCGTCTTCCGTCCGCTCGCCGTGCGCGGCACGGACCCCGCGCGCACGCTGGTGGCGTCGATCGGGGTGTTCGTGCTGCTGGTCGGCGGGGCGGCGCTGGTGTGGGGCGAGGGCGCGAGGGCGGATGCACCGGAGGCGTTCGGGGACTCGCCCTGGCCGCCACTGGCCGCGGTGCTGCTGGTCGCCGCGGTGGTGGGCACGGTCACCCGGTTCACCCGCTTCGGGCGGTCGTTGCGCGCGGTGGTCGACAACCGGGCGCTGGCCGTGCTGGGCGGGATCGACGCGGACCGGATCGCGGCGGCGGGCTGGGCGTTCGGCTCCTTCTCCGCGGGCCTGACCGGGGTCCTGCTGGCGCCCTACGTCCGCCTGGACCCGTACGGGCTGCCGCTGCTGGTCGTCGAGGTGCTCGCGGTCGCGGCCCTGGCCCGGATGCGGAGCCTGCCGGTGGCGATCGGCGCGGCGCTCCTGCTGGGCGTCGCACAGTCCCACCTGACCCGCTTCCACCCGGAGGGCTGGGCGGGCCCCCTCCTCCAGTCCCTCGGCGCCAACCTCTTCGCGGTGGCCCTGCTGGCGGCGGCACTGCTGTATCCGTCACCGGGGCCGGGGGTGAACACGGGCACGCTGGCACCGGGGCCGGGGACAGGCACACTCGCACCGGGGCCGGTTGCAGGGGCTCGCTCATCGCGGCCGGTGGTGGTGCCGGAACGGCGTTTGCGGGAGCGCCTCTTGAGGTGCGAGGGAGTCACCGGCGAACTGCTGCGGCGCATTCGGCCCGTGCCGGTCGTGGTGATGGTTCTGTTCCTGCTGCCGCTCCTGCTCGCGGGCAGTGAGCTGCGGACCGCGCTGCCCGTGCCCGCCACCGCCGTGGTGCTGCTCTCGCTGGTCGTGGTGAGCGGGCGCAGTGGGCAGATCTCGCTGGGGCAGGCGGCGTACGCGGGCCTCGGCGCGCTCTTCACCGCGCTGCTGGCCGACGGGCGCCTGCCCTGGCTGCCGCCGCTGCCGGTGCTCACCTCGCTGCTGCTCGCCGTGGTGCTCACCGCACCGCTGGGGCTGCTCACGGGGTGGCCCGCCATTCGCCGGCACGGGCTGGCGCTCGCGCTGACCACGCTCGCCTTCGGGGTGGCGGTGAGCCGCTTCGTGCTGGACCAGCCGTACGCGACGGCGGGCCTGGGCGTGAGCCGCCCGGCGGGCTTCACCTCCGACCGCGCCTTCTACGCCCTGGAGCTGGCCCTGCTGCTCCTGTGCCTGCTGCTGGTGACGCGGCTGCGCGGGGGACGTTCGGGGCGGGCCCTGGCCGCCCTGCGCGACCACGAGGCGGGGGCCTCGGCGGCGGGAGTGCGCGTCCCGGCCTGGAAGCTGCTGGCCTTCGTGACGGGGGCCGCGCTGGCCGCCCTGGGCGGGGGTCTGCTCTCGCTCTCGGCGCAGGCGTTCACCCCGGGGGCCTTCGACCCGGTGCGGGGGCTGCTGTGGTTCGCGGTGGTGGTCCTGCTGGGCGCGGACCGCCTCCTGACGGCCTGCACTGGCGCGGCCCTCCTGGTCCTCCTCGACGCCGGCACCTCCCCGGGCCTCGCGGCCCTCCTGGTGGGCGCCCTGGCCCTCCTCCGCCCGATCCTGGGCCGCACCCTGCCACTCCCCAGCCCCCTTGCGCGGCAGGGCCACCCTCCCGCCTCCCCCAGCCCCCTTGGGCGGCGGGGCCGCCCCCCGGGGGCGGAACGGGCGGGCAAGGGGGCGGCCCCGCCCGCTCCCGGCCCACCGGGACACCCCCCGCCCGGCCCCCGCACCGGACGCACTCGCACGGGGCCCCGCCCCGCCCCGTACCCCCACACCCCCCTCCAAGCCGCCCACCTCACCCTCGCCTACGGCCCCACCACCGTCCTCGACGACCTCACCCTCCCCCTCCCTCCCACCCACCTCACCGCCCTCATCGGCCCCAACGGCGCCGGAAAGTCCACCCTCTTCCACTGCCTCTGCGGCACCCTCCGCCCCACCTCCGGCCGCATCGAGCTGGACGGCGTCGACATCACCCGCCGCCCCACCCACGCCCGCACCCGCCTCGGCATCGCCCGCACCTTCCAGCAGCTCGCCGTGTTCCCCTCCCTGACCGTCGAGGAGAACGTCCTCCTGGGCGCCGAACACGGCCACCGCCGCGACCTGCCCGCCCGCGAATCGGCCGAGGCCGCCCTCCGCCTCCTCGCCCTCGACGGCCCGGTCCGTCACCACCCGGCCGCGCACCTCCCCACCGGCACCCTGCGCCGCGTCGAGCTCGCCCGCGCCCTCGCTGGCCGCCCGCACACCCTCCTGCTCGACGAGCCCGCCGCCGGTCTGGACGCCGCCGAGACCGCCGCCCTGGCCCGTGTGCTGGCCGCCCTGGCCGCCGACGGCACGGCGGTCCTGGTCGTCGAGCACGACCTCGACCTCGTCGCGGACCTCGCCGACACGGTGCACGTCCTCACCGCCGGCACCCTCACCACCGCGCAGGAGCCGCCCCCATGACCGTCGAGCTTTCCCTGCGCGCGGCCCGCATCCGCTACGGCCCGCTGGAGGCCCTGCACGGCATCGACCTGCCGGTGCCCGCCGCCGCCCTCACCGTCCTGCTCGGCCGCAACGGCTCCGGCCGCACCACCGCCCTGCGCGCCCTCGCGGGCACCGTCCCGCTCAGCGCGGGCGGTGTGCACTGGCGCGGCGAGGACGTCACCCGGCTGCCCGCCCATGCCAGGGCCCGCCGGGGCCTGTGCTACGTACCGGATCTGCAAGCGGTGTACGCGGGCCTGACGGTCGCCGACAACCTCGCCCTCAACACCGCGCCTGGAGGCCCGACTTCACCGGCCCTGGAGGCGTACCCAGAACTGCGCCCGCTGCTGGCGCGCACGGCGGGCACCCTGTCCGGCGGCGAGCAGCGCATGCTCGCCCTGTCCCGCGTGCTCGGCGCACGCGCGCGCGTGGTGCTGGTCGACGAGCCCACCCTCGGCATGTCACCGGAGGTCGCGGCCCGTACGTACGCACTCCTGGCCGCACTCGGCACGACGGCAGCCGTCGTCCTGGCGGAACAACGGCTGCCGTCACTGCGCGCACCGGTGCCGGTGCTCGTTCACGAACTCGACCGGGGCCGGATCGTATTCACAGGAGAAGCGTCGGAACACTCCCGGACAGGGCGCTCCCCGACAGTTCACCCCCGGACAGCGAACTCTCCGACACGGCGCCCACGGACGCCTCCGGCTCCGACGGCCTCCGCACCGGCCGCACCAGCGCCCGGCCCGACCCCTCCGGAATGACCAGCCAGGTCCCCACGTTCAGCGTCCCCGGGCGCGGGCCGATCATGTCCTTGTTGGCCTTGTAGAGGGCCTGCCAGCCGCCCTTGACCTTGTACTTGGCGGCGATCGACGCCAGCGTGTCGCCCTTCTTCACGATGTGGATGCGCCGGTCGCCCAGTTGGTACTTCTGCGAGCACTGCGGCCAGGCCTGCCATCCCTGTGTGGTCAGCACCTCCTTGGCGACCGCGATCTGGTCGGCACGGGTGGCGAGGTCGGCGCGCGGGGCGTGCGCGAGGCCGCCGTGCTCCTCCCAGGTGGGCTGCTCGAACTGGAGCCCCCCGTAGTAGCTGTTGCCGGTGTTGGTGGCCCAGTCGTTGTCGCTCTCGCAGGCGGCGAGACAGCTCCAGGGCCACTGGCTCGCGGCACAGCCGTACGGACCGAACCCCCGCGCGGCGGGCGGCGGTTCCACCGACCGTTCCACGGCACCGGCACCGGCACCGGCACCGGACAGCGGGGAGAGGGCGAGCAGCGCACCGAGCACGCCGCAGGACAGGAATCGGAATCGAGGCTTCAACACCCGCCCCACCCCATCACCGCGACGCCCACGCGCGCGCGTGCCGCGCGGGGACCCGTCGGGCCCCACCCGGTCGGGCGACCGGGCGGGGCCCTCGCTGACGCGCCTCACCTCACATGGGCGCTCACAGCTTCAGCCGCAGCCCCGGCAGGATCACGTTCGGGTCGGCGCCCACCGCGGCCCTGTTCGCCGCGTACAGCTTGCGCCAGCCCATCCCGTAGTCCTGCGCGATGCCGCCCAGGGTCTCCCCGGAGCGCACCACGTGCGCGCGCCCGCCCGTCACAGGGGCACGCTTCTCGCCGCGGTCGGCGCGCGGCGCCGCCCGGTCCTTCTTGACGGGCTTCGCGCTCTTCGCGACGGCGGCGGCGACGGCCGGTGCACTGCCCGACGCTCCGGCCCGGCGCGAACAGCTCGGCCAGGCCCCCCATCCCTGCTTGCGCTGGACCTTGGTGGCGACGGCGATCTGCTCGGCCTTGCTGGCCCGGTCGGCGCGCGAGGCGTACGCCGTGCCGCCGTGGGCCCGCCAGGTACCGGCGGAGAACTGGAGTCCGCCGTAGTAGCCGTTGCCGGTGTTGATGTGCCAGTTGCCACCGCTCTCGCACTGGGCGATGCGGTCCCACACTCCGCGGTCGGCCGCGGCGGCCGGCTGGCCGGTCGCGGCGATCAGGGCCAGCGGGGCCACCAGGGCGGCTCCGACGAGCGCTGCGGTCTCACGACGACGACCACCGCGGCGTATCGCACTGGAACATGCGGTCATGGAGTCCCTCTCGCAGGACCCGGACTCCCCCAGGGCGGTACGGTCACGAGCGCGTCCGGCGCTCCCTTCCGTGCCGCCCCGCCCCGCGCCGTGGGTCGTGCGTCGTACGGTCGGCGGGGGCGCATCCGGGCGGTGCTCGATGCACACGGCGGTGGAATCTATGGACCCGCGCGCCCCGCAATCAACCAAGTCCTTGTCATTCCAGGCCAGTTGCCCACTACCCCCGGTAACGACCAAATCCGGACACCCACTTGATTCCCTGATATCGGGATTTGTCCACCACTCGCCCCGGTGATCTGTGACTCAGCTCACCGCCCCAACTTCCGTGCATACGCCAGGAGTTGACAGGGAGTGAGGGGGTCCGGGTCCGGGCTCACCCTCCGCGTCGGATGAGTCGATTCCGTTCCCCGTCCGGCGTGACCCTGCCCACAGATCGCCCGTTGTCTTCTTGACGCTCCGGGAACCGCCCGGTGCCCGCACCCAGTTCGAGGAGCCACCCGTGTCGCGCATGCTCGACGTCAGCGACGACGTACGCGCCGAGATCGGCGACGTAGAAGCCGACCGGCTGCTCGCCGGCGAGAACGCCCCCGGCAGTTACGACTGCACCTCCTGCCGCACCCCCGGCGACTCCGCCCAGGAGGCCACCTCCACCGTGCTGTTCGTCGGCGAGGAGACCGCCGTCCTCGCCTTCGCGCATGCCACCTGCATCCCCTCCCAGGTCGTCCCGGTCTCCGAGGAGCAGCTCCAGGGCGCGGTGAAGTCCATCACCGCGAGCCAGGACGGCGCGGGCGGCGGCCCCGACGCCCTGCCCGAGCAGGCCGTGCTCGGCGTGACCAGCGGTCTCGTCCTCATCGAGGGCGAGCTGCGGCCCGCCCTGGTGGTCGAGCCGACCGCCGCCATCGCCCGCCCGGGCTCGCAGGACGGCGACGAGTTCCTGCCGCTCTTGATCGAGCAGGGCTTCCACCCGGTGGCCGACCTGAAGACGGTGCCCGAGGTGCTGCCCGGCTGGTCCGTGCTGCTCGCCGCCGGCCAGCTGCACGCCGTCCTCCAGCCGGGGACGGGCGGCGGCGGCCCGGTCGCCTGGTGGCAGGCGCACCGCCCGCTCCAGGTCACCGACGGCTGGCGGGCCGCGGCCAACAAGTCGCAGAAGATCCTGGTGCTGGCCGCCCCGGTCGGCTCCATCGGCCAGCAGCCGCGCGAGGACCTGCTGCGCAGCGCCCTGGACAAGGCGGCGGCAGGCGGCCGTCTGGTGGCCGCGACGATGCCTCTCGCGGGCACCTGAGCCCACCCCGGGGCCCCGCCCCCGGCGCGGGCGCGCACCTACGCTGCGTATCCGGATCCGGGTCGCTCCGTACGCTCCGTACCCGCATCCGACGGGCAGTGGGGTCGTTGGCACGTACGTGCACTCATACGACCCCACTCGCCCGTACCAGAGCCAGATCCCCTCGATGCGGCCCGCGCAGGAGACCCCGCAGGCCTTCCCCACGTACACACCGATCTACGACTCGCTGTACTCCGAGTACCGCCGCTCGTTCCGGGCCCTGCCGGGCGACCGGAGCGGCGAGGAGGACCTCGGCTTCACGGCGTTCGGCGTGGGGGCGGGCATGGGAGCGGGCATGAGCCACCACCACGGTCACTACCAGGGGCACCACCAGATCGCCCCGGTCCCCCAGCCGGTGCAGCCGTCGCACCTGAGCACCTGGCACAACCTGCACACCCAGCACAACCAAGGGCGGCAGCACGTGGGGAACCACTTCCCCGCCGCACTGCCGCCCGGCCCCCGCAGGGGCTACTAGAGCCTTCGCAGGCCCCTACTTCTTGCGGCCGCGCTTCTCGCGCACCCGCACCGAGATGTGGATCGGCGTTCCCTCGAAGCCGAACTCCTCGCGCAGTCGGCGCTCCACGAAGCGCCGGTAGCCCGCCTCCAGGAAGCCCGAGGCGAACAGCACGAACCGCGGCGGCTTGGCGCCCGCCTGCGTCCCGAACAGGATGCGGGGCTGCTTGCCGCCGCGGACCGGGTGCGGGTGGGCGGCGACCAGCTCGCCGAGGAAGGCGTTGAGGCGGCCGGTGGGCACGCGGGTCTCCCAGCCGTCCAGCGCCGTCTCGATCGCCGGGACCAGCTTCTCCATGTGGCGGCCGGTGAGGGCGGAGACGTTGACGCGCGGCGCCCAGGCGACCTGGCCGAGCTCGGTCTCGATCTCGCGCTCCAGGTAGTAGCGGCGCTCCTCGTCGAGGGTGTCCCACTTGTTGAAGGCGAGCACCATGGCGCGTCCGGCCTCGACGGCCATCGTGACGATGCGCTGGTCCTGCACGGAGATGGACTCGCTGGAGTCGATCAGGATGACGGCCACTTCGGCCTTCTCCAGGGCGGCGGCGGTACGCAGCGAGGCGTAGTAGTCCGCGCCCTCCTGGAGGTGCACCCGGCGGCGGATGCCCGCGGTGTCGATGAACTTCCAGGTCGTGCCGCCGAGGTTGATCAGCTCGTCGACCGGGTCGCGGGTGGTGCCCGCCAGCTCGTTGACGACGACGCGGTCCTCCTTGGCCACCTTGTTCAGCAGCGAGGACTTGCCGACGTTCGGACGGCCGATGAGCGCGATGCGGCGCGGCCCGCCGAGCGGGGTGCCGCTGCCGAAGGTCTGCGCGGGCGCCTCCGGAAGGGCCTCCAGTACGGCGTCGAGCATGTCGCCCGTGCCGCGGCCGTGCAGGGAGGAGACCGGGTGCGGCTCGCCGAGGCCCAGCGACCACAGGGCGGTGGCGTCGGCCTCGCCGGACAGGCCGTCGACCTTGTTGGCGCACAGCACGACCGGCTTCTTGGCCTTGCGGAGCAGCCGGACGACGGCCTCGTCGGTGTCGGTGGCGCCGACGGTGGAGTCCACCACGAAGACGACCGCGTCGGCGGTCTCGATGGCGTACTCGGCCTGGGCGGCGACCGAGGCGTCGAGCCCCAGCACGTCCTGCTCCCAGCCGCCGGTGTCCATCACCTTGAAGCGGCGGCCCGCCCACTCGGCCTCGTAGGAGACGCGGTCACGGGTGACGCCGGGCTTGTCCTGCACGACGGCCTCGCGGCGGCCGATGATGCGGTTCACCAGGGTCGACTTGCCGACATTGGGGCGGCCGACGACGGCGAGCACGGGCAGCGGTCCGGCGTTCGCCTCTTCGAGGGCACCCGCGATGTCCTCGAGGTCGAAGCCCTCCTGCGCAGCGAGCTCCATGAACTCCGCGTACTCGGCGTCGCCGAGCGCACCGTGGTCCACGGCCTGCTCGGGTCCGTGCTCGTCGCCGGAGTGGATCTGGTCGTTCATGAAGTCCTGTCCTCGTTCATCATCGATGGGCCGCGTTTCCCCGCGACCCACTACTCAAGTCTCGCCCACCATCGGGCGCGGCGCTAACGCCTATCGCCCGGTGAGCCGTCTGGCCCCCGCCAGGTGGGCGGTCAGCCTCTCCTGGATGCGCACCGTGGCCTCGTCCAGCGCCTTCCTCGTACGCCGTCCGCTGCCGTCGCCGGCTTCGAAGGCGTCGCCGAAGACGACGTCGACCCTGCTGCGCAGCGGCGGCAGTGCGGATATCAGCCGCCCCTTGCGCTCCGCCCCGCCGAGTACGGCGACGGGGACGATGGGCGCCCCCGACCGTACGGCGAAGTAGGCGAGGCCCGCGCGCAGCGAGGCGAAGTCGCCCTCGCCGCGCGAGCCCTCGGGGAAGATCCCCAGGACCCCGCCGTCGCGCAGTACGCCCAGCGCGTCGGTAATGGCCGTCCGGTCGGTGGTCGACCGGTCGACCTTCAGCTGGCCGATGCCCCGCAGGAACGGGTCGAGGGGGCCGACGAAGGCCTCCTTCTTGATGAGGAAGTGCACCGGGCGGGGTGCCGTCCCCATCAGCATCGGGCCGTCGATGTTGTGCGCGTGGTTCACCGCGAGTATGACCGGTCCGGTGGCCGGGACCCGCCAGGAGCCCAGCACGCGCGGCTTCCACAGGCCGTACATCAGGCCGATGCCGATGCCGCGGCCGACGGCGGCGCCGCGCCGGGTGGCGACGCCGGGTGTGTCCGTGTCGGTCACTTGCCGGCCCGCTTCTCCTCGACCAGGGTGACGACGCACTCGATGACCTGGTCGAGGGTGAGGTCGGTGGTGTCGACCTCGACCGCGTCGGCCGCCTTGGCGAGCGGGGAGGTCTTGCGGCCGGAGTCGGCCGCGTCCCGCTTGATCAGGGCTTCCTTGGTGGCGTTGACGTCGGCACCCTTGGTCTCGCCGCTGCGCCGGGCCGCGCGGGCCTCGGGGGACGCGGTGAGGAAGATCTTCAGGTCGGCGTCGGGGAGCACGGTGGTGCCGATGTCCCGGCCCTCGACGACGATGCCCTCGGGGGCTCCGGCGGCGATCTCGCGCTGGAGCTCGGTGATCCGGGTACGCACCTCGGGGACGGCGCTGACCGCGCTGACCTTGGAGGTGACCTCCTGCGTACGGATCGGTCCTGACGCGTCGACGCCGTCGACCGTGATGGTCGGGGCGGACGGGTCGGTGCCGGAGACGATCGCGGGCTTGGCGGAGGCGGTGGCGACGGCCGCCGCGTCGGCGGTGTCCACGCCGTTGGTCAGCATCCACCAGGTGATCGCCCGGTACTGGGCGCCGGTGTCCAGGTAGCTGAGTCCGAGCTTGGCGGCGACGGCCTTGGACGTGCTGGACTTGCCCGTGCCGGAGGGGCCGTCAATGGCGACGATCACTGCGGCCGGAGCGGTCCGGGCGGCGGTTTCCACGGTGTCGGACACCTTCCTGGTACACGGGGCGTGGTGGCGGGCGGCAGCGCCGTCCCGGTTTCAGGGACGCAACGTCACAAGATGGGTGACGCATCACTGCCAACCATCTACGGTACCGGCTGAATGGCGTACCCCTGACGGGCGGCACCTTGCGGACGCCCCGCTACGGCCGCAGCGACCACCCCCGCTCCACCAGCGTGCGCGTCAGGCCCTCCACCGCCGAGGGCTGCACCGTGAGCTGGACGTGGCCGGCCTGCTGTCCGGTCGCGTGCTCGATCCGTACGTCCTCGATGTTGACCCCGGCCGCTCCGGCGTCGGCGAAGATCCGGGCGAGCTGGCCCGGCTGGTCGCTGATGAGGACGGTGACCGTCTCGTACGCGGTGGGGGCCGATCCGTGCTTTCCGGGCACCCGCACGCGTCCGGCGTTGCCCCGGCGCAGGACGTCCTCGATGCCCTCGGCGCCGCCCTGCCGCTTGGTCTCGTCGGCGGACTGGAGGGCGCGCAGGGACTGCACGGTCTCGTCCAGGTCCGAGGCGACGGAGGCGAGGACGTCGGCGACCGGCCCCGGGTTGGCGGAGAGGATCTCCACCCACATCCGGGGGTCGGAGGCGGCGATGCGGGTGACGTCGCGGATGCCCTGCCCGCACAGCCGTACCGCCGTCTCGTCGGCCTCCTGAAGCCGGGCGGCGACCATCGAGGAGACGAGCTGCGGGGTGTGCGAGACGAGGGCGACGGCGCGGTCGTGGGCGTCGGCGTCCATGACGACGGGGACGGCCCGGCACAGGGCGATCAGCTCCAGTGCCAGGTTGAAGACCTCGGTGTCGCTGTCGCGGGTGGGCGTGAGCACCCAGGGGCGGCCCTCGAAGAGGTCGGCGGTGCCCGCGAGGGGGCCGGACTTCTCCTTGCCCGCCATCGGGTGCGTACCGATGTACGTGGTCATGTCACAGCCGAGGGCCTCCAGCTCGCGGCGCGGGCCGCCCTTGACGCTGGCGACGTCGATGTATCCGCGGGCGGCCCCGCGCTTCATGGCGTCGGCCAGGGTCGTGGCGACGTGCGCGGGCGGCACGGCGACGATCGCCAGGTCGACGGGCCCGGCGGGGGCCTCGTCAGTGCCCGCGCCGAGCGCGGCGGCGGTGCTCGCGCGGTCGGGGTCGTGGTCGGCGAGGTGGACGGAGACGCCCCGGGCGGCCAGCGCGAGGGCTGCCGAGGTGCCGATCAGTCCGGTGCCGATGACGAGTGCGGTCCTCACTGGGCGATGTCCTTGCGCAGGGCGGCGGTGGCGCCGAGGTAGACGTGCTGGATGTCCGGCTTGGCGAGTCCGGTCTCGACGTGCGCGAGCAGGCGCACGACGCGGGGCATGGCCCCGGCGATGTCGAGCTCCTGCGCGCAGATGAGCGGTACGTCGACGATGCCGAGGTGCCGGGCGGCGGCGGCCGGGAAGTCGCTGCGCAGGTCGGGCGTGGCCGTGAACCAGATGCTGATGAGGTCCTCGGCACTCAGCCCGTTGCGCTCCAGGACGGCGGTCAGCAGCGCGCCGACCCGCTCGCCCATGTGCGCGGCGTCGTCCTCGTCCAGCTGGACGGCTCCGCGGACCGCTCGTACCGCCACGTCGTACTCCTCTGTGCAGCCTCATTCGACCTGTTCAGCGTAGTGGGCCCCACTGACAACGGCTCCGGCCGCCCACACCGTCGTACGTACGAGGGCGGGGCGGCCGGGAGCCGTCGGTGCTGCGGGGACCGTCAGAGGCCCTGCTGCTTGATCAGGTCCTCCAGCGAGGAGGCCTGCGGGAGCTGACCCTCCGGAGTGAGCTTGTCGACTGCCTGCGGGAGGGCCTGCGCGAGCTGGTCGGCGGCCTCCTCGGGGGTGACCCCGGCCTGCTCGGCGGCGTGCGCGAGGGCGTCGTCGGGGAGGGCCTCGGCGACCTGCTCGCCGCTGACCGCCTGGTTGTCGCCGGTGCCGATCCAGGACTGGGCCTGTTCGGCGAGGCCGGACTTCTGGAGCATCTCCATCAGGCCGCCCAGCGGGTTGGAGCCGTCCTTGGCGCCGCCGCCGAGTGCGCCGATGAGGGAGCCGAGGATGTTGCCCGCGCCGCCGCCGGAGCCGGAGTTTCCGCCGCCCAGGAGGCCGCCGAGGAGACTGCCGAGGTCGTTGCCCGCCATGGTTCTGCCTTTCGGGAAGGTCGAGAGAGCCGAATCGGTCGAGTCCGGTCACGACAGAGCGCCATGTGCCCGCTGACTCGTCGGACCCGTTCAATCTCGCCCAAATGGCGTCATGCTGCCACTCGGGCGCATCCCGCCCGCCGTCTCCCACGCGTTTCCTCGTGCGACCGCCCGCGCGTCCCTTCGTAACGACCGCCCGCGCGCGCCCGTCCGGCGAACCGTCGCGCCCCCTTCGTCCTGACTATGGACGCCGGGCCCCGGGGTCCGCTTGCATGGTGAGTCCGGCACCGCCTACCCGGTGCCGCGGGGAGGCCTCCCATGAAGCGTTCCGGTCCCCTCTACACACTGCTCGCGGGGCTGCTCCTCGCCGCCGTCATGCTGTCGCTCAACGCGACGACGGGCACGAAGAGTTCGGGGTACGGGTCCGGAGGCGCCGCCTCCGTCCCGCCCCCTTCCTCGCCCGCCACCACCGGCCCACCGCCCTCGTCCGCCGCCCCGCCCCCGGCCGCGAGCACGTCACCCACGGCGAGCGCCCCGCCCGCCGCGCCCGGCCCTGAGTCCGTCTACGCGGGCCGCACCGACGACGACACGGCCGCCGTGTCCATCTCCGTACGGGACAAGAAGGCCGTGGCGTACTACTGCGACGGCCGCACCCGCGAGTCCTGGCTCAAGGGCAACGTCGAGGACGACGGCAGCATGCGCCTGACCGGCAGCAACGGCGCCACGCTCGAAGCCACCACCCGCAACGGCAAGGTCGAGGGCGAGGTCGAGGTCACCGACCGCAAGCAGGAGTTCAGCGCGGCGAAGGCCGTCAAGCCCTCCGGCCTGTACCGGGCGACCAACGAAGTGCGCGGCGCGAAGATCGACGGCGGCTGGATCGTCCTCCAGGACGGCCGCCAGGTCGGCATCTTCACCCGCGACGGCAAACCGTCCTCCGCACCGCGCATCGACCCGGCCACCGGTGCCGTGGCGATCGACAACGCCTGGCTCACCGCACGCCCCGTCACCCCTTAGTGCCCGTCTTCGCGCTCGCCCGACCTCTTTCGAGCGCCTTCGGACATCCCGGCCCGTCCCCAGGGAGTGGTCCCGACATGAGCAACGTCGACCCCAACGCCCCCACCGCGTCCTTCCCCTCCCCCGCCTCCGGCCACGGCCGTCCGGGCCCGGCGCGCTATCTCGTCCCGGTGCTGGTGGCGGCCGCGGTCGCGGTCGGGCTCGGGGCGTACGGAAAGATCCACGACCCGGCGGGCACGGCGTTCAACCTGGCCGGCTTCAGCAGCACGGGCGCGGTGAAGTCCTGGCTGGCGACGGCGGCCTTCGCCTTCGCGCTGGTCCAGGTGGTGTCCGCGCTGGGCATGTACGGCCGGCTGCCGGGCCTGCGCGACGCCCCGTGGCTGCCTCCCGTCCACCGCTGGTCGGGCCGCATCGCCTTCCTCCTGGCCGTGCCCGTCGCCGTGCACTGTCTGTACGGGCTCGGCTTCCAGACCTTCGGCAGCCGGGTGATGTGGCACTCTCTGGCGGGCTGTTTCTTCTTCGGCGCGTTCAGCGCCAAGATGCTGCTGCTGCGGTCGGAGCGGCTGCCGGGCTGGCTGCTGCCGGTCGTCGGCGGCCTGGTCTTCACCGTGCTCACGGTGATCTGGCTGACCTCGGCCCTCTGGTTCTTCCGCACCTTCGGCGTCACCACCTGAAGCACCTGAAGCACACGAAACGCCCGAGCACCCGAGCACCCGAAGCGCCTGAACATCCGAAGCACGCCAACGCACCACAGCGACCCCGCACGCCCCACCCACAGGGAGCACCCCATGCACGCACCCACGACCCGCCGGACGGTCCTGGCGGCGGCCGCCACGACAGCGGCCGTGCTGGCGGCCGCCGGTTGCAGCAAGTACGGCGAGGGCGACGGCGGCGCCAACGAACCGCCGCCCGCGAAGGCCCCCGTCACTCCGCCCGCCTCCGGCGGTCAACCCGCCGCGAAACCGGCCCCCTTGGCGGCCACCGCCGACATCCCGGTGGGCGGCGGCAAGATCTTCAAGGACGAGAAGGTGGTGGTCACCCAGCCCGAGTCGGGCAGCTTCAAGGCCTTCTCCGCCGTCTGCACCCACCAGGGCTGCACGGTCGCCGACGTGACGGGCGGCACCATCAACTGCCCCTGCCACGGCAGCAAGTACCGCGTCGCCGACGCCTCCGTCGCGGGCGGCCCGGCGCCCAGCCCCCTCCCGCCCCGCGCCATCACCGTGGAAAACGGCTCGATCCGCCTGTCCTGACCCCCGACAATCCCCTCATGACCGCACCTCCGCCCGCATCCACCCCCGACCACGCCCTCGTCCGCGACCACACGATCTACTCCTGCGTCATGGGCTCGCGGGCGTTCGGACTGGCGACAAAGGACAGCGACACGGACGTCCGGGGCGTCTTCCTCGCCCCCACCCCCCTCTTCTGGCACTTCACCAAACCCCCCACCCACGTCGACGGCCCCGCCGAGGAACAGTTCTCCTGGGAACTGGAACGCTTCTGCGACCTCGCCCTGCGCGCCAACCCGAACATCCTGGAATGCCTGCACTCCCCCCTCCCCCTCCACACGGACGCCCGCGGCGAGGAACTCCTCTCCCTGCGCGGGTCCTTCCTCTCCCGCCAGGTGCACCAGACCTTCGTCGGGTACGCCCAGAGCCAGCGCCGGAAGGTCGACGCGGACGTACGCCAGTACGGCGCGCCGCGCTGGAAGCACGCCATGCACCTCCTGCGCCTCCTCACGAGCTGCCTCGACCTTCTCCGTACGGGTGAACTCGTCGTCGACGTGGGCGACGCCCGCGAGTCCTACCTCGCGGTCAAACGCGGCGAAGTCCCCTGGCCAACCATCGAAAAGCGCCTCGCCGACCTGGTCGAGCAGTCCTCCGCCGCCCTCTCCACGAGCCCTCTCCCTCCCCTCCCCGACCACGCCCGGGTGGAAGACTTCTTGATCCGTACGCGCCGCGAGTCGGCCCTCGCGTACGAGGAGTCGAGGTAACGCGCACCTGGGGAGGAACCGGCCCGTGGCCTGGAACGAGTGGAACCAACCGAAGCCCGCCCCGGCCCCACGGGCCGCCGACCTCGTCGCCCACCAGGACGACCTGGGCGCGGTCGGCCACGAGGCGCACGTCCTGCACGGAGCGCTCCTCAAGCACGCGGACATGGCGGGCCACGAACCGAACTCCACCACCACCTGCGCGCCGCCCCGAGCAGCCACGGCCCTCACCCGCCACCACTTCGCGATGGGCGCCGCCCTGACCACGACGACCACCCTCTGGACGTCCCAACTGCGCGCCCTCCTCCAGGCCTGCGCCCACATCTCCAACCACCTGGACCACACCAAGGCCTCGCACGCCCGGGACGACGCGAAGATCCGCACCACGATCCGCGGCATCGCCACCCCCGAGGTCCCCGTCTCCCGCCTCTCCACCTACTTCAAGTAGGGGGTGTACGCCCATGAGCACCCTCACGCACACGGACGTGGCCGAGGTCGACCTGACCCTGCTGGGCCGCACGGCCGCCGACTGGAACCAGACGGCCTCCCACCTCAAGCGCCTTGCAGGACAGGCTCGTTCCGGCCTCCTCACCAAGTCCGAACACGCCCGCTGGGACGGCGTCAACGCCACCGTCACCCGTGACTTCATCCGCAAAACGACAAAGGAATTCACCGACGCGTGCACGCAGGCGACGACCGTCGCCCGCATCCTGGAGGACGCCCACCAGGAACTCACCAAGATCCAAACTGCCGTCCGCCACATCCGCGACGTGGAGGCCCCCAGGCTGGGCATCAACCTGGTCGGCCTGCCCGGGATGCCGGAGCCCTCCCACAACGTGCGCCAGCCGGCCGTGACGGAGCTGAACCAGCGTTTGAAGGTGCTGGTCGCCCATGCGGCCGAAATCGACGCCTCGGTGGCCCGCGCCCTGCGCATGTCACACGGCGACGACGCACACAACTTCGGCCACCGTACGTACGCCTCGCTGGACGCGGCCCAGACCGAACGGGCCCTGGAACTGGCGCGTATCGGACCCATGCTGTCCAACGCCCAGTTCACCGAACTGAACAGCATCCTCGCGTTCAACGCCAAGGACTCCGACTTCTCCACAGCCTTCTACCAGGGCCTGGGCAGCCCCAAGAAGGCCCTGGAGTTCTACGCCCGGATGTCCCTGGACTGCACGGTCGGCGACCAGCCCGAACGCTTGGCCCTGGCCAAGGACCTCCAGCGCGCCATGGGTACGGCGCTCGCCTCCGCCACCGACCCCGACAACCGCGCCCACCTTCCCGCCTCCTGGGCCAAGGAATTCCGCACCCTGGGCACGCAGCCGATCCCCACCCCGGCGTTGGGCATCGACCGCCCCTACGGCTACCAGATCCTGGGCGGCCTCCTGCGCTACGGCGAGTACGACCCGCGCTTCATCAACCCCCTCGCCGAGGACATCCTCCGCATCCACAAAGAAGACCCCGACTTCTTCATGGAAACCAAGCCCACCCGCTCCCACGACCCCGACTTCGGCTTCAACCCCTCGGGCCTCTCGGGCGCGGGCTACGACCCTCTGACGAGCGTCCTGGAGGGCCTGGGCCACAGCCCCGAGGCCGCCAAACAATTCTTCAAGGACGACCGCCACTTCGACGACCTGACCCGCGCGGACTTCCCATGGGCCCCCGACACCCTGGACCGCTCGTCGGAGGACACCCACGAGGGTGGCCCGGACGCTTTGGGCCACGCCCTGGAGGCAGCGACGACGGGACATCCCTGGGACGACACGAGGCCGGGGTTGCATCGGGACGCCGAGACGACCGCAATCATGCGGAAGGTCGTCGCCCTGTACAGCCCGACGTCGAAAGTGGAGCCACAGGACGCGCTGATGGACAGCCTGGGGCGGATGGGGGCGGCGTACATCGACGACCTGAACTACTCGACGCTGGACTTCGGTGGCGGGGGCGACGACCTGGACAGGGATCAGCTCTTCCGCACGGACAAGACCCGGCATGGGGGCTTCGGCGAGTTCGAGGCACGGAACTTCATGAACGTGGTCGCCAGTGACGAAGAGGGCTACAAGATCCTTTCGGCGGCCCAGCAGATGTACACCTCCAGTGCGCTGGCTTCCTTTGAGGACGACCGGGGCTCCGGCATGGCCTTCGCGCACAACGCCGCCAAGGTGCACGGAATCCTGGACCAGTCGCGGATCTCGCAGGTCGAACTTGACTTCAAGGACTCGGAGGAACAGGCGAACCTGAACGAGGAGAAGAAGGGCGAGTGGCGCAAGTACACAGTCGAGAGCGCTGCCGCAGCGGTCGCAGGTGTAGGCAGCGCGCTCATCCTCGGCCCTGCCGCCGGGGTGGCTGTGGCGGTCGCCGTGCCCTTGGCGATGGACACCGCGGCGGGGGCTGTGGGCACGGCGTACGGAAACCACACGTTGCAGTACCTCAAGGACAACGAGGTCAAGAACGACGCCGAGGCGCTCAAGTCGATGCAGGAGATCGAAAGGGCCTGTGAGACGGAAGTATTGCGCCCTGTGTCGAGATACGGGGACGCCTTGGGCATGACGCGAGAGGAAAAGGCCGTCCTCTACCAAAACCTCGAAAAATCGCACGCTCTCGGCAGGTCGAAGGTCCAGTCCGCCCGCCAAGTCGCCTGAAGGAACCATGAACAAGCACAGCGCGCCCATGTACGCCCTTCTCGCGGTCGCACTCCTCGCAACAGGATGCTCGGCTCCTGCTCGCAATGGACCGTCGGCGGGACAAGAGATCTGCGGTTCGCTTGTCGGTTCAGCCAACGTGGACGCCGTTGCCGGTTCCATGGGCGGCAAGGAAGTCGCGTACGCCAATACGGGCATTCCGCTGAGGAAGCTGGTTGCTGAACTGTCTGAGACGGCACGGGCGTGGCAGCCGGGCGACAACGACTTCGACCCCGGCGCGACGCCCTGCGTCTTCGGCCCAGCCGGGTCACGCAACTCCCTCACAGTGCGGGTGGGGTGGCTCGGTTGGCCACTCTCCACCGCAGCACGAACAGGCTGGCACAAAGCAGGCGGCGACGTCCTCTCCGGCTGGTGGCTCCACGAGGACGACTCCCGCTACGCCTTCCCCTGCAAGGTCGCCGGCTCCCACCCCGCCCAGCAGGAGCAGATCCCCCTCTCGGTGCGCCTCAACGCCAAGAACCTGGACGGCTTCACCCCCGAACTCCGCAGCCGCGTCGCCGGCGCCCTCGCCCGCACCATGGCCGCCCAACTCCACTGCACCAACAAGCCCGCCATCCCGGCCCTGCTGACCATCCCTCCTTACGACCCTGTCCGCTCCACCCCGTCCCACCCCTCCCCCAACCCCACCAACTCCCCCCGGTACTCCACCCGCTCCACCCACTCCCCAGGCCAAGCCCCCACCCCCAGATGAGCCCCCGCAAAAGCCCCCGCCAGGCACGCGATGGAGTCCGAGTCCCCCTTCGTGCACGCCGCCCGGCGCAGAGCCAGAAGCGGTTCCTCCGGGAACATCAGGAAGCACAGCAGGGCCGTCCCCAGCGCCTCCTCCGCCACCCACCCGTCCCCCGTGACCAGACACGGATCCGTCTCCTCCAGCGCCGCCCGCGCCGAGCGGTCCCGCAGGGCCGCCTCCAGCCCCTCCAGCACCGCCAGACATTCGTCCCACCCCCGTGCCATGAAGTGCGACGGTGTCGGGTCCTGGGAGTAGGTCCAGAGATCCCCGAGCCACAACGACTCGTACCGCTCCCGGCTCTCCAGCGCGTACGACCTCAACTGCCCTACCAGCCCAGCCGGTTCCACCCCCTGCGCCAGCAAGTACACCGCCCGCGCCGTGAGATCGCTCGCCGCCAGCCCCGTCGGATGCCCGTGCGTCAGCGCCGACTGCAACTGCGCCGCCCCCGCCCGCTCCCGCTCGCTCAGCCCCGGCACCAGCCCCACCGGCGCCACCCGCATATTCGCCCCGCACCCCTTGGAGCCGACCTGCGAGGCCTTCTGCCAGGGCAGGTCGCTGTCGAGCAGCCGGCAGGCGACCATGCAGGTCCGCCCGGGCGCCCGGTTGTTCTCCGGGGAGTGGTACCAGTCGACGAACTCCTCCCGCACCGGCCGCTCCATCCGCCTCGGCCCCAGCGGCCCCCGCGCCAGGGCGGTGCGCAGCCCACGACCGAGCGCCAGCGTCATCTGCGTGTCGTCCGAGACGAACGCCTTCTTCGGCAGCTCCATCTCCCGCCACGGCCCGCACTTCGCCAGAATCGACGGTACGTCGTTGAACTCGGTCGGAAAGCCGAGCGCGTCCCCGAGCGCGAGCCCCACCATCGCCCCGGTGGCGGCCCTCTTCGCCTGTGCAGCAGTCATCGTCAAGCCCCTTCCCCAGAAGTGTCACCAGCTGAATCAACAACGGGCCTCAGCAGCGGCGGATGCAACACCACTGCCCTCCCCGCCCGGTACAGTGCCGCCGGCTTCCCCCGCCCCCCGGTACGCCGCTGCGCCGCCCCGCCCACGGGCTCCACGAACCCGGGCGTCGCCAGCACCTTGCGCCGGAAGTTGGGCCGGTCCAACGCCACGCCCCACACCGTCTCGTACACCTGCTGAAGCTCTCCGAGCGTGAACTCCGGCGGGCAGAAGCCCATCGCGAGCGAGGTGTACTCCAGCTTGTCGCCGATCCTGCGCCGCGCATCGGCGAGGATCCGCCCGTGGTCGAAGGCCAGCGGCGACCTCAACGAGCCGTCCAGCGCCACCCACTGCGCCTCCGCCGCGTCCCCGCCCCCACTCGGCTCCGGCAGGTCGGGGACGAGCGCGGCGAAGGCCACCGACACCACCCGCATCCGCGGATCCCGGTCCGGGTCGCTGTAGGTGCGCAACTGCTCCAGGTGCAGCCCCGACGCCCGCTCCCGCGACAGCCCGGTCTCCTCGGCCAGTTCCCGCAGCGCGGCCCGCTCGGCCGACTCGTCGGGCAGTACGAAGCCCCCGGGCAGCGCCCACGCCCCCGCATAGGGGGCCTGCCCGCGCCGGATCAGCAGGACGTGCAGCACGGCCTCCCGCACGGTGAACACCGCGAGATCGACCGTGACCGCGAAGGGTTCGAATGCTTTCGGGTCGTACCCCTCGGGGATGTCGTTTCCTGTCACCTTCTCGCCTCCGTACGCAACATCCGCTCCCGCCCTCGCAGATCCCGACGCCACTCCCGCAGCCCGACCACACAGAGCACCGCCAGCACCGCGTACAGGAGCGCGGTCAGCCACAGCCCCTTGGACACGTACACCGGCACGTGCACCACGTCCGCCGCCAGCCACAGCCACCAGGACTCGACGAGCTTCCGGCACTGGCCGTAGGTCGCCAGCAGCGACAGCACCGCCGTCGACGCGTCCCAGAACGGCACGGTCGAGTCGGTGGCCCGCTGGAGCAGCACGGTGACGGCTGCCGTCCCCACCGCCCCCGCCGCGCCGAGCAGCAGCCACTCGGACCGGCGTGTGCGCCGGACCGGCAGCCGCAGGCCTGGTCCACCCCCGTGGGTCCAGGCCCACCAGCCGTACGCGGCGAGGGCGGTGAAGACGAGCTGGAGTCCCGCGTCGGCGTACAGCCCGGCCCGGGAGAAGAGCACGGCGAACAGGAGGTTGGCCGCCATGCCCAGCGGCCAGTTGGCGACGTGCTGGCGCCCGATCAGCCAGACGCACAGCGCCCCGGCGACGAACCCGACGACCTCCGTCCAGTCCATCGCCGCACCTCCCGCCCTCAATGGTCAGGTTGACTATAAAGGCGGCACCGCCATCCCCGCAAGGGCAGCAAAAAGCCCGGGGCCGGAACCTGCGTCAGCAGATCCCGGCCCCGGGCTCAAGAAGCCGGACAAGAAGCCAGAACAGTCCTTACAGACCGACTTCCTTCATCAGCATGCCGACCTCGGTGTTGGTGAGGCGGCGCAGCCAGCCGGACTTCTGGTCGCCCAGCGCGATCGGCCCGAAGGACGTGCGCACCAGACGGTCGACGGGGAAGCCCGCCTCCGCCAGCATGCGGCGGACGATGTGCTTGCGGCCCTCGTGGAGGGTCACCTCGACCAGGTAGTTCTTGCCGGTGTTCTCGACCACGCGGAAGTGGTCGGCGCGGGCGTACCCGTCCTCCAGCTCGATGCCGTCCTTGAGGCGCTTGCCCAGCTCGCGCGGGAGCGGGCCCTGGATGGCGGCCAGGTAGGTCTTCTTCACGCCGTACTTGGGGTGCGTCAGACGGTGCGCCAGCTCGCCGTGGTTGGTGAGCAGGATGATGCCCTCGGTCTCGGTGTCGAGACGGCCCACGTGGAACAGCCGCGTCTCGCGGTTGTTCACGTAGTCGTTGAGGTTCTGGCGGCCGTCCGGGTCGCCCATCGTCGCGACGACGCCCGCGGGCTTGTTCAGCGCGAAGAACAGGTGCGACTGGGCGGCGACGGTCAGGCCGTCGACCTTGATCTCGTCCTTGTGCGGGTCGACCCGCATGCCCTGCTCGACGACGATCTTGCCGTTGACCTCGACGCGGGCCTGCTCGATGAGCTCCTCGCACGCACGCCGCGAGCCCATGCCGGCGCGGGCGAGGATCTTCTGGAGGCGCTCGCCCTCCTGCTCGGCACCCGGGAAGGTCTTCTCGATCTTGATGTCGGGCTTGCCCGCGTAGCGGTCCCGGTTGCGCTGCTCGATCTTGGCGTCGAGCTCGCGCGGGCGGGAGGCGCCGGCGTTGTAGTTGCCGCGACGACCCGGCTTCTGCGGGGTCTTCGGGGCCTTCGGGCCGCCCTTGGCACCGCCGCGCGCGGAATCGCCGCGGCCGCTGCGGGGACCCTCGTGGGTGGCGGAGGGGCCTACGTCGTAGCGCCGCTCCTCGGGACGGGGACGGCGTGCCCGCTGCTCGCGGTCGCCGTCACGGGAGTCGCGGGAATCACGGGAGTCGCGGAAGTCCCTGGAGTCACGGCCGCCGCCGGACGTACCACGGCCGCCACCGAAGCCCTGACCGCCGCCCGAACCACCGCGACCGCCACCGGAGCCGCCACGGCCGCCGCCGGAGCCGCCGCCGAAGCCCTGGCCTCCGCCCGAACGGGAGCCGCCGGAGGCACCACGGCCGCCGGCACCGCCACGGCCGCCGCCCGCCGAGCCCGAGCCGGAGCCCGCGCCTCGTCCGCCGCCCGCACCGCCGCGCCCGCCACCAGCGGGGCCGCGTCCGTTACCCGCACCCCGCTGGTTCCGGTCGTTGCCGCCGCTGCTGTTCCTGTCGTTGCTTCGCATCAAAAATCCGTCTTGTCGTCGTCTGCGTCAGTCTCCGGGGCGTCCGGATCGAACGACGGCACACCCTCTTGCGTCTCGGCCTCGATCGCATCTGCCTCGGGGAGGAAGGGCGCGAGCTCCGGGAGCTCGTCCAGGCCTCGCAGGCCCATCCGCTCCAGAAAGTAGTTCGTCGTCCTGTACAGGATCGCACCTGTTTCGGGTTCCGTGCCCGCCTCCCCGACCAGACCCCGCTGGAGGAGGGTGCGCATGACCCCGTCGCAGTTGACTCCTCGTACGGCCGAAACGCGCGAGCGGGACACCGGCTGCCGGTAGGCGACGACCGCCAGGGTCTCCAGGGCCGCCTGGGTGAGCCGCGCCTGCTGCCCGTCCAGTACGAAGGCCTCGACGGCCTCCGCGTACGCCGCCCGCGAGTAGAACCGCCAGCCGCCCGCCACCAGCCGCAGCTCGAAACCGCGCCCCTGCACGGTGTACTCGTCCGCCAGCTCCCGCAGCGCGTCCGTGACCTCGCGCTCCTTGACGTCCAGGACCTTCGCCAGGTGCTCGGCCGTCGCGGGCTCGTCGACGACCATCAGGACGGCCTCCAGCGCCCCGCGCAGTTCCTGCCCGCTCAACCCCGTCACTCCTTCTGCTCCACCACGAGATCGAATTCCCCGGTCACCGCCAGGTCCCCGGACGCAGCTCCCACCCAGGTCACCTGCAGGTCGCCCAGCGCCTGCTCCTGGTCCAGCTCGACCGCCTTCTCCCGGTACAGCTCCAGCAGCGCCAGGAAACGGGCGACGACGGTGAGGGTGTCCGGGGCGTCCCCGATCAGCTCCTGGAAGCTCGCCGTGCCCCGCTCGCGCAGCAGCCCCACCACCACCCCGGCCTGCTCCTGCACGGACACCAGGGGCGCGTGGATGTGGTCGACGTACACCTCGGGCTTCGGCTTCGGCTGCATCGCCTTGACCGCCAGTTTCGCGAATCCCTCCGCGCCGATACTGATCACCACGTCCGGCAGCAGTTCCGCGAGCTGCTCCTCCAGACCCACAGTGCGCGGATACCGCCGCCCCTCGGCCTCCCACCGCTCCTCGAAGATCCCCGCGATCCTCTTGTACGCCCGGTACTGGAGCAGCCGCGCGAACAGCAGATCGCGCGCCTCGAGCAGTGCGAGGTCCGCCTCGTCCTCCACCTCCGCGGCGGGCAGCAGCCGCGCGGCCTTGAGATCGAGCAGTGTGGCGGCGACCACCAGGAACTCGGTCGTCTGGTCCAGGTCCCAGTCGGGCCCCATGGCCCGGATGTGCGCCATGAACTCGTCGGTCACCTTGGACAGCGCGACCTCGGTGACGTCCAGCTTGTGCTTGGAGATCAGCTGGAGCAGCAGGTCGAACGGCCCCTCGAAGTTCGCCAGCCGCACGGTGAACTTCCCGTCACCGGCCTCGGGCGCAGTTTCAGGCGCCTCTTGAGGTACGTCGACGAGTTCCTCCGCGAGCACCGGCACCGACGCCTCCACAGGAACGGAAGCAGCAGGCACCGGCACCGGCTCCACAAACGCCTCCGCCCCCGCACCGCGCCCCAGTGGGCGGCGGCGCGCGGGGCGGCCGGATACGTCGTCGGGCGGGGCGGGCGGCATCAAAGAGGGTCCTGAGTGCGGGCGGAACAACGGGGTGGGAGGCAGCCGAGGCTACCCCCGCACCGCTCAGCGCCCGCGCAGGCGACGTACGAGGATGCTCGCGTCGCCCCGGGACTCCAGGTCGGCGAGGACGACGGCGACCGCCTCGCGGACGATCCGTCCCCGGTCGACGGCGAGCCCGTGCTCGCCGCGGAGCACCAGTCGGGCGTGCTCCAGGTCCATCAGCTCCTCGGCGGAGACGTAGACCGTGATCTTCTCGTCGTGCCGCTCGCGACCGCTGGGACGCCGGTTGGCGCCCCTTCCGCCGCGTCGGCGGGGCTGGGCCCCCGTGGAGCCCGGCGCGGCTCCACGAGGCGCTCCAGGGGCTTCCTGGGGGCGGTTGGCGGGCGGCTGGGGGGCGGCGGGCGGGGGTGCGGCCTCCGCGCCCCGGGTCCGCTGCTGTCCCGCGGCGTCGGCGGCGACCCCGTGCTCGGGGCCCTCGCCGGACTCCACGGGTGCGGGCTCGCTCTCCCCGGCGGGTGCCGGGATGCGGGGCTCACCGTTCGCCCCGGACCTGCGGCCCGCGGCTTGCAGGCCCATTCCCCCGGTCGTACGGAACAGCTCGTCGGCCCCCGGCAGACTCACTCGGCGTGACACCGGGCGAGCACCTCCCTGGCGAGCTGACGGTAGGCGGCGGCGCCGACGGAGTTCGAGGCGTACGTGGTGATGGGCTCACCGGCGACCGTGGTCTCCGGGAAGCGCACCGTACGGCCGATCACCGTGTGGTAGACGTGATCGTCGAACGCCTCCACCACGCGGGCGAGCACCTCACGGCTGTGCACCGTGCGGGAGTCGTACATCGTGGCGAGGATGCCGTCGAGCTCCAGGTCGGGGTTGAGCCGCTCCTGGACCTTCTCGATGGTCTCCGTCAGCAGGGCCACACCGCGCAGTGCGAAGAACTCGCACTCCAGCGGCACGATCACCTTGTGAGCGGCCGTCAGGGCGTTCACGGTGAGCAGGCCGAGCGAGGGCTGACAGTCGATCACGATGTAGTCGTAGTCGTTCATCAGCGGCTTGAGCGCCCGCTGGAGCGTCGACTCACGGGCGACCTCGCTGACCAACTGCACTTCCGCAGCGGACAGATCGATGTTGCTGGGCAGCAGGTCCATGTTCGGAACGGCCGTCTTCAGCAGCACCTCGTCGGCCGACATGCCCCGCTCCATGAGCAGGTTGTAGACCGTGAGGTCGAGCTCCATCGGGTTCACACCGAGACCGACCGACAGGGCTCCCTGCGGGTCGAAGTCGACGAGCAGGACACGGCGTCCGTACTCGGCGAGCGCGGCGCCCAGGTTGATGGTCGAGGTCGTCTTGCCGACCCCGCCCTTCTGGTTGCACATCGCGATGATCTTGGCCGGGCCGTGATCGGTCAGCGGTCCGGGGATCGGGAAGTACGGCAGCGGCCGTCCGGTCGGGCCGATCCGCTCGCGGCGCTGGCGGGCAGCGTCGGGGGCGAGGGTGGCCGCGTACTCGGGGTCGGGCTCGTACTCGGCGTCGGGATCGTAGAAGTGCCCCTGGGGCACCTCGTCGAAGTCGGCGAAGCCGGTGGTGGACTTATCGCCACTCTGGTCGCCGGCCATGGCGTTCACGTGTAGGCCGTCCATGCTCTGGTGGGATGTCGTCATGTGCTGATGGGTGGCGAAGGTGCGGACCGCGACCGAGCCGACAGCTTCGAGCCCTGTAGGGCCCTGGCCCTGCGCAGGCGTTCCCGGTTGACCACCCCCGGGAGTAAATGTCGACTCATTCACAAGTCGTCTTACCTCCTTGGGACGTGACCAGGAAACTTATCGATAGGTCAGCGTGGCACCATGCCGACGGTGGCCGACTCTATGGCGTGTCACCGGTCCGCAGCAACACAATCCACCGGACCCGGGTGGATGTGTCGGCAAAGGAACACCCCTCTGTCAAGGGTGCGCAAGCACACAAGCAGGCTGCGACCGACACGTTTCACGGGGGTGCGAAACGGTGAAAAGGTTGCGTTCGCGACGAGTTGAGCGAGTGTCGCAAAGCGGCCGGATACGCGTCCGGCCGGACCTCGCGTGGGCAAGGTCCGGCCGGGCGCGCGATGTTGACGACGCCTGTTGACGGGTCAGCCGAGAAGGGTGCTCAGCTCCACGTGCGGCAGCTCGTGCGCCTCGGCCACCTCGCGGTAAACGACCTGGCCGTCATGGGTGTTGAGGCCCTTGGCGAGCGCCGGGTCACGACGCAGCGCCTCGACCCAGCCGCGGTTCGCCAGCTCCACGATGTAGGGCAGCGTGGCGTTGGTCAGCGCGTAGGTGGAGGTGTTCGGGACGGCGCCCGGCATGTTGGCCACGCAGTAGAAGACCGAGTCGTGGACCTTGAAGGTCGGCTCGGCGTGCGTGGTCGGGTGCGAGTCCTCGAAGCAACCGCCCTGATCAATTGCAATGTCGACAAGTACACTTCCGGGCTTCATCTTGGCGACGAGCTCGTTGGTGACCAGCTTCGGCGCCTTGGCGCCGGGGATCAGGACGGCGCCGATGACGAGGTCGGCCTCGACGACGGCCTTCTCCAGCTCGAAGGCGTTGGAGACGATCGTCTGCACCTTGGTGCCGAAGATCTTGTCCGCCTCGCGCAGCTTGTTGATGTCACGGTCGAGCAGGGTCACGTGGAAGCCCATGCCGACGGCGATCTGGGTGGCGTTCCAGCCGGAGACGCCGCCGCCGATGACGACGGCCTTGCCGGCCGCCGTGCCCGGGACGCCGCCCGGGAGCACGCCGCGGCCGCCGACCTGGCGCATCAGGTGGTACGCGCCGACCTGCGGGGCGATGCGGCCCGCGACCTCGGACATCGGGGCGAGCAGCGGGAGCGCGCGGTTGGCGGTCTCGACCGTCTCGTACGCGATGGCGGTGGTGCCGGACTCCAGCAGCGCGTCCGTGCACTCGCGGGAGGCCGCGAGGTGCAGGTAGGTGAAGAGCGTCTGGTCCTTGCGGAGGCGGTGGTACTCCTCGGCGATCGGCTCCTTGACCTTCAGGAGCAGGTCGGCGGTGGCCCAGACCTCGTCGGCGGTGTCCAGGATGCGGGCGCCGGCCGAGACGTACTCGCTGTCCGTGATCGAGGAGCCGATGCCGGCGTCCTTCTCGATGACGACCTGGTGGCCGTGGCGCACGAGCTCGTGCACGCCGGCCGGGGTGATGGCCACCCGGAACTCGTTGTTCTTGACCTCGCGGGGGATGCCGACCTTCACGTCGATCACGGTCCTTGACTCTGGGGTACGAAACGGAGCGCGCAACAAGTACCCGCAAAACGGGCACTCACCGCACACGACCAGGCACAGAGGGCAGGCCTGGGGAATGCCGCGGACGGTTGCAGCAAAGCCAGTCTAATGAAGGATTTCCTGCTGTCTAGCCTTACAAAGCATCAACCTCACGCGGATGCGCTACGGATTTCGTAGGCTGGAACCTCATCTTCCATTAGTCTGTCCGCCGCTGACCGGTGCAGCCTGGCCGAAGCCGGGTCGCCGAGCCGGTCCAGCGTGTCGGCGAGCCGCAGCTGAAGAGCCGCCTGAAGGCGTACGTCGTCGGCACGGCGCGCCCACTCCACCGCCTCCTGGCAGGTGCGCAGGCACTCCTCGGGGCGCCCCGCGTACTCCTGGACCCGCGCCATCTCGCTCAACGCCCGTGCGTATCCCGGGAGATCACCGAGCCGGCGCAGCGCGGCGGCGGCCGCCCGCCACTCCCGCAGCGCCTCCCCGTAGCGGCCCGCGTAGGTGTGCACCGCGCCGAGCCGCCCGTAGAGCCGGGCGCCGTCCTCGTGCTCGCCGCGCGCCAGCCGCTGGGCGAGTGCGCGCCCGTACCAGTCGGAGGCCCGGGGATAGTCCCCCATCTCCTGGTACGTCCCTCCTACGGATTCCATCGCGCGGGCGGTGGCGTAGGGGTCCTGCGCGGTGCGGGCGGCGTCCAGGGCGGCCCGGTAGCGGGCCAGCGCCTCGGTGGTGCGCCCGGTGCCCGCGTCGAGGTCGGCCAGGTTGAGCAGGGCGGCGGCCTTCTCGCGGTGCAGGTTGCGCCGCTCGGCCACGTCCAGGACCAGGCGGTGCAGCCCGTACAGCTCGGGGGCGGCCGCCTCGGTGCCCCGGTGTGCGGCCAGCGCCCGTACGAGCGCGGCGACGAGCCTGCGCGCGAGGGTGTCCAGCTCGCCGTCCTCGACGGCCGCCCGCGCGGCGGCGAGCAGCGCGGGCTGGCGGGCCCGCAGCCATTCGGCGGCGGCGCGTTCGTTCGTAAAGCGCAGGGAGCGCGGCAGCCCGGCGAGCTTCTTGCGTGCCGGGGAGCCCTCGGGCTCGGTGACCGCCCGGCAGGAGTGCAGCTGCCGTACGGTCCGCTCCAGCATCCGGGCCCGCGCCAACTGCCGTTCGGCGGGCCGGTCCTGGGCCTCCGTCAAGGCGAGCAGCAGCGGCGAGAGGCAACCCGGCACCAGGTACTGCGGCACCGGCCCGTGCACCGGGTGCAGCAGCCCCTGCACGGCGAAGTCGTCCAGCGTGGTCTGCGCCGCCGACACCGAGCACCCGGCGAGCGCGGACGCGGTGTGGGCGTCGGCGAGTCCGGCGGGGGCGAGGGCGAGGAGTCGCAGTATCCGCGCCGCCGGCTGCGGCAGCGACTCGTACACCAGGCGCAGCGCCCGCGCCAACGGGGCGGCGCCCTGCGGCTGTTCGGGGTCCTCGGGGAGTTCGTGCAGGTGCTTGGTGACATCGGCGACCGACGACTTGGGCCGGGCCGCCAGCCACCCGCCGACCAGTACCAGTGCCGCGGGCTGCCCTCCGCACTCCTCGGCGAGCGCGTCGGCGGCGGTGGGGTCGACGGTGATGCGGACCTTGCCGGTGTAGTGCGCGAGGAGGGCGACGGCGGAGGCGGTGTCGAGGCCGCCGAGGGTGCACGGGCGTACGTCCACGATGCCGGTGAGCGGCCCCTGCGAGGTGGCCACGACCAGGCATGCGGGGTTGTCGGGGAGCAGCGGGTCCACCTGCTCGGCGTCCGCCGCGTCGTCCAGGACCAGCAACGTCCGGCGCACCGCGAGGGCCTCGCGGACCATCTCGGAGAGGGTGTCGGCGTCGGCCCCGGCCGGGGCGGCGATGCCCAGCTCGTCCAGGAGGCCCCGGGCGGTCTCCTCGGTGGGGATGCGCTGGCCGTCCGACGCGGTGAGGCGGGCCCGGTAGGCCCCGTCGGGGTAGTCGCCGGAGAGTCCCCGGGCGAGTTCCTCGGCGAGGGCGGTGCGTCCGGAACCGGGGCGTCCGGCGATCAGCAGCACGCGGGCCCGGGGCGCCTTGCGGCCGGTGAGGGTGTCCAGTCCGGTGCGCTCGATGTCGGCGCGCAGTTCCTTCAACTCGCGTGTGCGGCCGAAGAATTCACCGGTCGCCCAGTCATGGGCCGAGGCCGTCGCGGGGGTGGTCGCAGTGACCGCCGCCGCGCCGCCGATGTCCACCGCCTGGTCCGTCACGGGCCACGCTCCCGTCCGCCTGCGCACGATCCCCGGCGGCGGATGCGGCCGGGGATTCGAGCCTAGTTCACGCTCTGCTACCGATCCGGAGGAGCGTGGCGGAGAGGTCCCCCGATCGGATCAACAGTTTTTACGATCAACACCGATCCATGGGGTCCGCGCCTCAGAACGGCCGTGCGGGCCACGGGGCCTCCGCCGGCCGCAGCGCGTCCAGCCCTTCTCCCGCCGTCGCGGCGGCCAGCGCCAGCACGCCGACGACCATGCAGTTGTTCTGCAGCTCACCGGCGAGGACCCCCTTCACCAGCTCCGCCAGCGGCACCCGGGCGTGCTCCATGTCGGCCTCCTCGTCCAAGACCTCGTACCGCTCGCCCTCCGCCTCCGAGAGGTCCCGGGCCAGGAAGATGCGTACCGCTTCGTCGGAACCGCCCGGCGAGGTGTAGACGTCGGTCAGCACCCGCCAGTCCCCCGCCTTGATGTGCGCCTCCTCGTACAGCTCGCGCTGGGCGGCGTGCAGCGGGTTCTCGCCGGGTACGTCCAGGAGTCCGGCCGGGATCTCCCACAGCTTCCGGCGCACCGGGTGGCGGTACTGGGAGAGCACGGCGACCCGTCCCTGGTCGTCGAGCGCGAGGACGGCGACCGAACCGGGGTGCACCTGGTAGTCGCGGCCCGCCACCGAGCCGTCCGGCATGACCACGCTGTCGGTGCGGACACTGGTCTTGGCGCCCTCGAACGGGGTCACCGACTCGGTGACCTGCCACTCCTGGGGGGTGTCCTTGATCGCCACGTACGCCTCCATGCAACGAGAAAACCGGGGCGAGGACCTGGAAGAAGGCCCTCACCCCGGCAACCGTAATACCTGGGACTTACTTGCCCTGCTGACGCTCCACGGCCGCCTTCACCAGGCCGGCGAAGAGCGGGTGCGGGCGGGTCGGGCGCGAGCGCAGCTCCGGGTGCGCCTGGGTGGCGACCAGGTAGGGGTGCACCTCGCGCGGGTACTCGACGTACTCGACGAGCTTGTTGTCCGGGGAGGTGCCGGAGAAGACGATTCCGGCCTTCTTCTCCAGCTCGGCGCGGTAGGCGTTGTTGACCTCGTAGCGGTGGCGGTGGCGCTCGTCGACGTACTGCTCGTCGCCGTAGACCTCGCGCACGATGGAGCCCTCGGCGAGCTTCGCCGGGTAGAGGCCCAGGCGCATGGTGCCGCCCAGGTCGCCCGCGCCCTCGACGTACGCCAGCTGCTCCTCCATGGTGGAGATCACCGGGTGGGCGGTGGCGGCGTCGAACTCGGTGGAGTTGGCGTCCTCGATGCCGGCCAGGTTGCGGGCCGCCTCGATGACGATGCACTGCAGACCCAGGCAGAGGCCCAGCAGCGGGACCTTGTTCTCGCGGGCGTACTGGATCGCGCCGACCTTGCCGGTCACGCCGCGCTCGCCGAAGCCGCCGGGGATGCAGATCGCGTCGACGTCGCCGAGCTGCTTCTGCGCCTCGGCGGGGGTCTTGCAGTCGTCGGAGGTGACCCACTTGACCTTGACGCGGGCCTTGTTGGCGAAGCCGCCGGCGCGGATGGCCTCGGTCACCGAGAGGTAGGCGTCGGGCAGGTCGATGTACTTGCCGACCAGCGCGACCGTGACCTCGTGGTTCGGGTTGTGGACGCGGTCCAGGAGGTCCTCCCAGACGGTCCAGTCCACGTCGCGGAACGGCAGGTCCAGCTTGCGGACGACGTACGCGTCCAGGCCCTCGGTATGCAGGACCTTCGGGATGTCGTAGATCGACTTGGCGTCGATGGCGGCGACCACGGCGTCCTCGTCGACGTCGCACATCAGCGAGATCTTGCGCTTGATGGCGGTCGGGACCTCGCGGTCGGCGCGCAGCACGATCGCGTCGGGCTGGATGCCGATGTTGCGCAGGGCGGCGACCGAGTGCTGGGTCGGCTTGGTCTTCAGCTCGCCCGAGGGACCGATGTAGGGCAGCAGCGAGATGTGCACGACGAAGACGTTGTCGCGGCCGACCTCGTGGCGGACCTGGCGGACGGTCTCCAGGAACGGCAGCGACTCGATGTCGCCGACCGTGCCGCCGACCTCGGTGATGACGACGTCGACGTCGTCGGTGGCCATGCGGCGGATGCGGTGCTTGATCTCGTTGGTGATGTGCGGGATGACCTGCACGGTGTCACCGAGGTACTCGCCGCGGCGCTCCTTGGCGATGACGGTGTTGTAGACCTGGCCGGTGGTGACGTTGGCAGAGCCGTCGAGGTCGACGTCGAGGAAGCGCTCGTAGTGGCCGATGTCCAGGTCGGTCTCGGCGCCGTCGTTGGTGACGAACACCTCGCCGTGCTGGAAGGGGTTCATCGTGCCGGGGTCGACGTTGAGGTACGGGTCGAGCTTCTGCATGGTGACCCGAAGACCGCGGGCCTTCAGGAGCGCACCGAGGCTGGAGGCAGTCAGACCCTTGCCGAGGGAAGAGGCGACACCCCCGGTGACGAAGATGTGCTTGGTCGTCGTGGATTTGGGCTGCATGGCCAAGACGGGGCTCCCGTGGTCGCGAGGTGAGGGTGCGTTTCCGGCCTCCCAACGAGGGATCGCCGGTGTCTCCACCGGTGATTTCTGGGGGCGTCGTCGCTGCGGTTCGGGGGGTTTTGCTCCCACCGCCCACGGGCTACCAGGGTAACAGTGACTCCGGGAGGCTGCTTCCTGCGTCCGTCGCGACGGGTGCCCGGAGCGTCCCCGGCGTCCCTGTCCGATCGGATTCCGGTCGTCTTCGTATACGTACCTGTGAAGACGCCCGTGGACGCCCGGAACCCTTGGGGGCAGTGCTCCGGCCACCCGTTCGAGCGGTCTTCACCGTACGGGCACACAGGCGTCACCTGCGCCTCACCCGTTCGGCCCACTCACCTTGCGATGACCTCCCGCAGATGAGCTGAGTGCGTCGTATCCTTCACGGAACATCGCTGCGAGCCGGCCGGCGAAGGCATCCATCCCGCCCGCTCCCGGCCCCTGAAGCTCGCCGTCGAAGATCCCCTGACCGCAGCAGCCCCCTTCCGTGGGGGGTGAATGTGGCCGTTCGACTGGAGATTGCACGTGGCCGGGCGCATCGAGGACTACGCACTCATCGGAGACATGCAGACAGCGGCGCTGGTCTGCCGGGACGGTTCAGTCGACTGGCTGTGCCTGCCCCGCTTCGACTCCCATGCCGTCTTCGCCGGGCTCCTCGGGACCGAGGAGCACGGCTTCTGGCGGATCGGACCCTCCTACGCGGAAGGTACCGAGGCCCCCGCGGCCTCGCGCCGCCGCTACGTGGGGGACTCCCTCGTCCTGGAACAGGAGTGGGACACCCCGCGGGGCACGGTCCGGGTGACCGATTTCATGCCACCGCGCGACGGCGCTCCACAGCTCACCAGAATCGTGGAGGGGGTCAGCGGCCGGGTGCCGATGCACTCGGCGCTGCGGATGCGCTTCAGCTACGGCCGGATCGTGCCGTGGGTGCACCGGGTGGACGGCCGCACGGTCGCGGTGGCCGGCCCCGACTCCGTATGGCTGGACACGGACGTCGAGACGCACGGCCAAGACCTCACCACGCACTCCGACTTCACGGTGGCGCCCGGTGAGCGGCTCGCGTTCACCATCCAGTGGCAGCCCTCGCACAAGGAGCCGCCGCCGCTGCCCGACCCCGAGGGCGCGCTGGACCTCACGGTCGACTTCTGGCGCGAGTGGGTCGAGCACTGTACGTACCACGGCCCCTACCGCGAGGCGGTCGTGCGCTCGCTGATCACGCTGAAGGCGCTGACGTACGCCCCCACCGGCGGCATCGTCGCGGCGCCCACGACCTCCCTGCCGGAGGACATCGGCGGCTCCCGCAACTGGGACTACCGCTACACCTGGCTGCGCGACGCCGCCATCACCCTGTCCTCGCTGCTGCGCACCGGCTACCGCGAGGAGGCCCGCGCCTGGCGCGAGTGGCTGCTGCGCGCGGTCGCGGGCGACCCGGAGAACCTCCAGATCATGTACGGGATCGCCGGCGAGCGAGAGCTCGGCGAGGCGGAACTCGACTGGCTGCCCGGTTACGAGAACTCCGGTCCGGTACGGGTCGGGAACGGCGCCGCCCACCAGCTCCAGCTGGACGTGTACGGCGAGGTCACCGAGGCCCTGCACCTGGCGCACATGACGGGCCTGGCCCGCAACGACTACGCCTCCCTCCTCCAGCTGAAGCTGATCCGCTACCTGGAGGGCCACTGGAACCAGCCGGACGAGGGCATCTGGGAGGTGCGCGGCCCGCGCCGCCACTTCGTGCACTCCAAGGTGATGGCCTGGGTCGCCGTCGACCGCACGATCAAGCTGATCGAGGGCGGCGACGCGGACGGACCCCTGGAGCGCTGGCGCGAGCTGCGCGAGGAGATCCACCGGGACGTCTGCGAGAAGGGCTACGACCCGGAGCGCAACACCTTCACGCAGTCGTACGGCTCCAAGGAGCTCGACGCCTCCCTCCTCCTCATCCCGCAGATGGGCTTCCTGCCGCCCGACGACAAGCGCGTCATCGGCACCATCGAGGCCATCCAGCGCGAGCTGTCCACCCCGGACGGCTTCGTGCTGCGCTACCCCACCGACGGGGACAACGCGGGCGTGGACGGCCTGGAGGGCGACGAGGGCGCGTTCCTGGCGTGCTCATTCTGGCTGGCGGACGACCTGGCGATGATCGGCCGGGTCGACGAGGCCAGGAAGCTCTTCGAGAAGCTGCTGTCGCTGCGGAACGACCTGGGGCTGTTGGCCGAGGAGTGGGACTCCCGCCTCCAGCGCCAGGTCGGCAACTTCCCGCAGGCGTTCAGCCACGTGCCGCTGATCGACACGGCACTGCGGCTGACGGCCTCAGGGGCGTACGGGGGCTGACTCCTGCGGTGACTCGGTGCGCTCGGCGGCGTCCTCCAGGACGATCCGGCCGATCACCGCGTACCGGTCGGGGCGCTTGGCCTTGAGGTAGAAGCCGAGGCCGAGCCCCCCGAAGAAGACCACTCCGACGATCCACGGGATCGCCTTGAAGAAGAGCGAATCGGCGGCCAGACCGGCCGCCGTTTCCATGTTCATGACCAGCAGGACGACGACCGCGATCATGCCGATGCCACCGAGCAGCGGGGCGGTGAAGGTCTTGAACCAGTGCCGGTCCTGCGGGTGGTTCTTCCGGAAGTACCCGATCACCGCGAACGAGCACAGCGTCTGCACGATGAGGATCGCCATCGTGCCGAGGATCGCGAGCAGCGTGTAGAGGTGGATGTACGGGTCCTCGCCCGCCAGCCAGAACGCGCCGACCAGCAGCACCGCGATCCCCGACTGCACGAAGGACGCCACGTACGGGGAGCCGTGCGAGGCGTGCGTGCGCCCCAGCGCCGGGTGCAGGAAGCCCTCGCGCCCGACGGCGTACAGATAGCGCGAGGCGCACTGGTGGAAGGCCATCCCGCAGGCGAAGGACCCGGTGAGCAGCAGCCACTGGAAGGCGTTGACGGCCCAGCCGCCGATGAAGGTGCGGGTCGGGTCGAAGAAGAGGTCGAGCGGGCTCGCGGAGGAGGAGACCTTCACCGCGCCGTCCAGGCCGTTGCCCGCGATGGTCATCCAGGACACGTAGATGTAGAAGAGCCCGACGCCGATCACCGAGATCAGGGTGGCGCGCGGGATGACCTTCTTGGGGTTGCGGGACTCCTCGCCGTACATCGCCGTGGACTCGAAGCCCACCCACGACCAGAACGCGAAGAAGAGCCCGAGCCCGGCGGAGGTCCCGGTGAAGGCGATGACCGGGTTGATCGGCTCGACGGGGATGCCGTCGGGGCCGCCGCCCGCGAGCAGGACGGCGGTGGCGACCGCGAAGAGGACGGCGATCTCGCCGACCAGCATCACGCCGAGCGCCTTCGCGGTGAGGTTGATGTCGAAGTACGACAGGACCGCCGTCACCGCCAGCATGAGGGCCGCGTACAGGATCCACGGCAGGTCGACGCCGAGCTGCGCCTTCATGGTGGTCTGCGCGAAGTAGGCGAAGATCCCGACGATGGATGCCTCGAAGACGACGTACGCGAGGACCGCGAGCATCCCCGACGCCATGCCCGCGATGCGGCCGAGGCCGTGCGAGATGTACCCGTAGAAGGCGCCGGCGGCGGTGATGCGCTTGGCCATGGCGACGTACCCGACCGAGAAGACGGTCAGCACGAGGGTGGCGAAGAGGTATCCGGCGGGGGCGCCCGTGCCGTTGCCGAAGCCGACGGCGATGGGGAGGTTGCCGGTCATGGCGGTGATCGGGGCGGCGGTGGCGACCGCCATGAAGACGACGCCGACGAGACCGACGGAATTGGCCTTGAGGCGGTTCACCTGAGGTGGTGCGCTGTCCGACATGGGGCGCTCTCTTTTCCGGCGAAAGGAGGGAGGAGGGGGCGGCGATGCAGTCTCCTTCCGCGTGACGTACGCCACAATCGGCAACCGGTCGTCCAAATACCGCCGGAGCGCGACGAGTTGTCGGGGCGATCGGGCCGGGGACTCGCCCTGTAACCCCCGGGTGATGTTCCTGGAACATGCGCCCGGGTACCGTCCCGATCCATGGACACGCAGGGCGGAATCACCGTGCAACGGGCGCTTGAACTGCCGGGACTCCGCAGCGGACTCCCGGAGGTCGTGGCAGGCGCCGACCGGCTCAACCGGACCGTGCGCTGGGTGCACGCCGGGGAGGTCCCCAATATCGCCTCCCTGCTCAAGGGCGGCGAGCTGCTGCTGACGACCGGCCTGGGCCTGGGGACCCGCCCGGCGGAGCAGCGCGCCTTCGTGCGCAGGCTCGCCGACCGGGGCATCGCGGCGCTCGTCGTGGAGCTGGGGCCGCGCTTCAGCAGGCTGCCGTCCACGCTGGTGGAGACGGCACGGGCGGCCGGTCTGCCGCTGGTGCAGCTGCACCGCGAGGTGCCGTTCGTGTCCGTCACCGAAGAGGTGCACACCGAGATCGTCAACGGGCACTACACGCTGCTGCGCCAGGCGGAGGAGGTGCACCGCCGCTGCACGGAGGCACTGCTCGGCGGCGGCGGGGTGCCGCAGGTGCTGGGCATCCTCGCGGACTTCACCGCCAACCCCGTCTTCCTGGAAACCGCCGACGGCCAGCTCCTGTACGCCGCAGGGCCCACCGCCGTCGACTCCGGGGCCGACCCGCTCCAGGTCTGGGAGGGGCTGCGCGGCCAGCGCGAGGCCCGCGAGTCGGGGCCGCCCGCCAACGGGGTGCTGGTGGACGTGCCCGGCGGCGGGCACGGGGTGGGCTCGGTGCGGGCCCGCCTGGTGCTGCTCGGGGTCGCGCATCCGCTGCTGCCGGTGCACCGGATGGCGGCGGAGCGGGCGGCGGACATCCTGGCGGTCGTGCTGATGCAGGCCCGCCAGGAGGAGGAGCTGGCGGCACGCGGTCGCGGCGACTTCCTCACCGACCTGGCACAGGGGCGCATCTCGGCGGACGAGGCCCCGGCGCAGGCCCGCGTGCTGGGCTTCAAGCCCGGTGAGGGGCCGCTGCTGCCGGTGGTGATGCGACTGGCGGCCGAGCTGTCGCCGTCGGGGAACTGGGCAGTCCTCGCGCGGGCCGTGCTGGAGGAGCTGGCGTCGGTGGGCGTGCCGGTGCTGCTCGGCGTACGTCCCGTGGAGGGCCGGGTGCCGCTGCTCCTCGGTCTCCGTACGGAATCGGAACGCACCGCGGTCGCCGACCGGGTCGCCGCCGCCCTGCGCGCCGGTGTGGAGCGCGCCGGGCTCGGCAGGGCGGGCGCGCACCCGCCGGTCGTGGTGGTCGGCGTCGCGGGCGGCTGGGCGGCCGCTTCGGCGGGCCTGCGGCACGCGGCGGAGACGGCGACGGCGGCACAGGGGCTGCACGACCGGCCCTGGTACGACGCCCGGCGCCTGGACATCGACCTCCTGCTGTGGCGGCTGCGCGACCATCCGGACCTGGCCGCCTTCGTGGACCGGGCGATCGGCCCGCTGCGCGACCACGACAAGACCTCGCGCCCGCCGCTGCTGCCGACCCTGGAGACATATCTGGCACACGCGGGCCGCAAGGCGGAGACCGCCCGCGAACTCCACCTCAACCGGCAGACCCTCTACAACCGCCTCGCCCGCATCTCGGAACTGCTGGGCACCGACCTGGACGACCCGCAGACGGTGCTGGCGCTGAGCCTGGCACTGCGGGCACGGCGGCACGCCTCCTGACACGGCGTGGCGTGGGCCCGCAGGGGCGTCAGCTCTGCCCCGTCGTGGGCCCTCAGAGGCGTCAGCTCTGCCCCGTCAGCTCGTCGTACACGCTGAGCACCTGTGCCACCGTCTCGTCCTCGGTCGGCCAGGTGGCGGCCTGCCGCCTGCCCTCCTCGGCGAGCACCGCCCGCCGGTCCGGGTCGGCGAGCAGCGCGAGCACCGTGCGCGCGAGCGCCTGAGGATCTCCGTACGGTACGAATTCAGCGGCCTCCCCGACCAGTTCCGGGATGCCGCCGACCCGGGTCGCCACCAGCGGCACCCCCGCGCGCAGCGCCTCCTGCGCCAGCACCGAGCGCGCCTCCCACCGGCTGGGCAGCACGGCGACGTCGGCGGCGGCGAGGAGTTCGGAGATGTCGTCGCGCCGCCCGAGCAGACGCACGGGAAGGTCCTCGTCCTCGATCCGGCGCTGGAGCGCGGCCCGCTCACGGCCCTCTCCGGCGATGGTGACCAGCGGGGCGGGGTCGAGGTCGCGCCAGGCCCGGGAGGCGTCCAGGAGAACGTCGTAGCCCCGGTACGGCACCAGGCTGCCGACAGCCATCAGTAACGGCCGCTCCACCGCGCCCAGTTCGGCCCGCGCCTTGCTCTCCCGGAAGTCCTCCGCCGGCCGGGGCGCGGGCACCGTCACCGGTGCGAGGCGGGCGTCCCGGGCGCCCCTGCTGCGGGCCCGGTCGACCAGGTCGGAGGAGGTGCCCAGGACGACGGCGGCCGCCCGCGCGGCGCTGCGCTCCATGAGCCGTACGACATGACTGCGCGGCCCCTCCGCATGCGCCCGGGTGTGCCAGGTGACCACGAGCGGCACCCGGCCGCCGCGTCCCGCGTACGAGCCCTGCGGCCCGCCCCGGCGGGCGGCCCGCCCGCTCAGGGCGACTGCGGTGCGCACGGCGGCGTGCAGCCCGTGCGCGTGGACGATGTCGGCACCGGCGCAGGCGGCCCGCAGCGCCGCCACCGACACCGGGTCGCTGCGCCGGGGGACGGTCACCACGTCGGCGCCCACGTCCGCGAAGTCGTAGGCGCTCTCCAGTTCGGCGGGGGCGCACACGGTGACCCGCACGCCCCGCGCGACGAGCCCTGCGGTCAACGACCTGACGTGCACGCTGCTGCCCGCGCTGCCGCCGCCGAGGACCTGGACGGCGCGGAGCGGCGACTGTCCGTACGGCGGTGGCGAGGTGCTGCTCACGGTGGTGGGTGCTCCTGAAGTGGGGGCCTCTGCGGGGGCGGTGCCGCACACGTGCGGCCGTGCCGCGCTCCTCGTGCAGCTTCTCCGTACGACTTCTGCTGCGCTTGTGCTGCACTTGTGTGCATTACGGCGCCAAGGATGCCAGCCCGCAGGGCTGTTGGGGCACCACATGTGCCCCGGCCCTTTCACTTCCTGCCCGGTACCACCCGCACGAGTGATCGCCCGTTCAGGACGCACCCGCCGCACGGCTGACCCTGTCGCCGCAGGCCGCGGCCGTGACCAGGGCGGCTGCGTGCAGGACGAGTCCGGTGCGTCCGTTCCCGGTGACGATCGCGGCGCCCAGTGCGGCGCCGAGCGCGTGCGCCCCTGTGTCGCCGAGCATCGTGCGCCTCTTGAGGTCGTCCTCCAGCACTGCTGCGGCGGCTCCCACGGGTGCTGCGGCGAGCGCTCCCGCCGCGCCTCCCTTGAGGAGGCCGGGAGCGCCGAGCGCGAGCACTGTGCCCACAGCCCTCCCGGGACGTACGTCGACGAGATTCACCAGGTGTGCGGTGCCCGCGACGACCACTCCCGCGAGCACCCTGTCGACGACACCGTCCTTGAGGAGCGCGCCTGCCGCCAGTCCGGCGGCACCGATGCCGAGCAACTTGACGCCGCCGCTGGTGATCTCGCCCTGGCGCAGTGCGCCCAGGTGTGCGCGGAATCCCTTGCGCGGGTCGTTGCGGGCAACCATGTCGTCATACGCTCCGCAGCCCCCGGCGGCGAGCACCGCCAGCACAGTGGCAGCCTTCGCACGTACCGGAACGGCGGGGGAAGCGGCCACGGAGGCGGCGGCGCCGAGGGCGGTGGCGGGGCCCGCGTACAGGTCCACGACCGTGCCCTCGTAGTTCTTCCGCTCCCACAGGGCGGCCTCCCCCGGTGGCCACCGGCGCATCCCGGCCCGTACCGCCAGAGTCGCCCCTACGGCGCCCAGCACCCCGGCGGCACGCGCCCGTGTCCGACCCGTCACTTACGCGTCCGCCCTTGCCGTCGCCAACAGTTCCTCCGCGTGCGCCCGTGCGGTCTCCGAGTCCTCCTGGCCGGCGAGCATCCGGGACAGCTCGCGCACCCGGTCCTCGCCCTCCAGCACGGTGACACCACTCCTGGTGACAGATCCGTCGTTGGTCTTCTCCACCAGCAGTTGCCGGTCCGCGAACGCCGCCACCTGCGGCAAGTGCGTCACGACCACCACCTGTGCCGACTTCGCCAGCTTCGCCAGCCGCCGGCCGACCTCCACGGCCGCCTTGCCGCCGACACCGGCGTCCACCTCGTCGAAGAGGTACGTCGGTACGGGGTCGGACCCCGCGAAGACGACCTCCACCGCGAGCATCACGCGCGACAGCTCACCGCCGGAGGCACCCTTGCCGATGGGGCGGGGGTGCGCGCCGGGGTGCGGGGCGAGCAGCAGCTCGACCTCGTCGGCGCCGGAGGAGTTGAACTGGACCGGACGGCCGCCCACCTCGATGCCGGCCGCCGGGTCCTCGGTCTGCCGGATGTCGATGGACACCCGGGCATGCGGCATGGCGAGGGACGCCAGTTCCGCCGTCACCGCGTCGGCGAACCGGGCGGCGGCCTCGGTGCGGGCGTCGGTCAACGCCTGCGCGAGGAGCGACAGTTCGCCGCGCAGGATGTCGCGCTCGGCGGTCAGCTCGCCGATCCGGTCGTCGTCGCCGTCCAGCTCGGTGAGCCGGGCGGCACCCTCCTGCGCCCACGCCAGTACGGAGTCGACGTCGGACCCGTACTTGCGGGTGAGCTGCGTGAGCGCGGCCCTGCGCTCCTCGACGGCGGCCAGCCGCAGCGGGTCGGCGTCCAGGTTGTCGGCGTACCCGGCGAGCTCGCCCGCCACGTCGCCCAGCAGGATGCCGATCTCGCCGATCCGCTCGGCCAGCGACGCCAGCGCCGCGTCGTGCGACCGCACGGCGTCCACGGCCCGCTGGGCGCCCGCGACGAGGGTGTTGGCGTCGACGCCCTCGGGGTCCTCGGGATTGCCCGCGAGCGCCGCGTGGGCGAGCGCGGCGGCGGAGGCGAGCGCCTCGGCGTGCCCGAGCCGCTCGGCCTCGGCGGCGAGTTCCGCGTCCTCCCCGGCGAGGGGTTCGACGGCGGCGATCTCCTCCAGCCCGAAGCGCAGCAGATCGGCCTCCTGGGCCCGCTCACGGGCCCGCGTGGTGATCTCGTCCAGTTCGGCGGAGACGGCCTTCAGACGCCGGTAGGCGGTCACGTACTTGGCATGCGGCACCGAGACGGCGTCGCCCGCGTACCGGTCGAGGGCCTGCCGCTGCCGGGACGGCCGCAGCAGCCCCTGCTGGTCGGTCTGCCCGTGCACGGCCACCAGGTCGTCGGCGAGCTCCGCGAGGACGCCCACCGGCACCGAACGCCCGCCGAGGTGGGCGCGCGAACGCCCCTCCGCAGAAACCGTCCTGCTGACGATCAGCGCCCCGTCCTCGATCTCGGCCCCGGCCTCTTGGGCGCGCAGCGCGGCGGGGTCGCCGGGGCGCACCGTGAGCCGCCCCTCCACCACCGCCGCCTTGGACCCCAGCCGTACCAGGGCAGGGTCGGCCCGGCCTCCGAGCAACAGCCCGAGACTGGTGACGACCATGGTCTTGCCCGCTCCGGTCTCGCCGGTCACCGCCGTGAAGCCGGGTGACAGCTCGACGACAGCGTCGTCGATGACTCCGAGCGACCGTATCCGCATCTCCTCCAACACGGACACGACCTTACGAGGTCCTGAGCCCCCCGTGCGACGGCCCCCGTCCGCCCCGGCCCCCCGGGACCGTACGGAACCCGACGAAAGCCCCACCCTGAAATCCGCGACATGCCTCATGCTGGGCACCTGCCCGGCCCGGGCAGCCCCGACCCCTCTTGATCGAACTTGCGATCGAATCGGATGCGGGGCCCGGACCGGGTGACACGCACATCGCCCGGTTGATCCCTCCGGCACTCAGTGCGGCGCGCCCCGCCACCCCGACACCGGCAGCGCGAACTTGGCCACCAGCCGGTCGGTGAACGACGCGTGGTGCAACCGGGCCAGGCGTACCGGAACGGCACCCCTGCGCACCTCCACACGCGCCCCCGACGGCAGTTCCACGGTCCTGCGCCCGTCGCACCACAGCACCCCGTTGGGAGTGTGCGGCTGCACCTCCACCGCGAGCACCGACGTCGGTGACGTCACCAGCGGCTTGGCGAACAGCGCGTGCGCGCTGATCGGCACCATCAACAGTGCCTCCACCTCCGGCCACACCACCGGGCCGCCGGCGGAGAAGGCGTACGCGGTGGACCCGGTCGGTGTCGCGCACACGATGCCGTCGCAGCCGAAGCCGGTGACAGGGCGTCCGTCGATCTCCAGCACCACTTCGAGCATCCGCTCCGGTGACACCTTCTGGACGGCGGCCTCGTTGAGCGCCCAGTCCTCGTGGACGACGTCACCGTTGTTGTGCACCAGGACGTCGAGCGTCATCCGCTCCTCGACCTCGTACGAACGGGTGACGACCCGGTCCACGACCTTGTCCAGGTCGTCCCGTTCGGCCTCCGCGAGGAAGCCGACCCGGCCGAGGTTGACGCCCAGCATCGGCACCCCGGACGCGCGGGCGATGTCCGCGCCGCGCAGCAGCGTGCCGTCGCCGCCGAGCACGATCAGCAGCTCGCAGCCGTCGAGGACGTCCGGGGTCGCCTCGACGACCGTCTCCACGGACGAGGGCAGCGGCAGGTCGACCGCCTCCGACTCCAGCAGGCGCACCCCCAGGCCGCTCTTCAGCAGCCCCTCCACGACCAGCTCGGCGCTGCGGATGGCGGCGGGCCGCCCGGTGTGCGCCAGCAGGAACACCGTGCGTTCCGCGGCCGGCTCCAGCACGCGCGCCGCTTCCGGCACTCCGGCCGTTCCAGTCGTCCCTGTCGTCGCTGCTCCGGTCACCTGGGCCCCTCCGCCACTGCACGGTCAACATCCGCGGGGTCGAGCTCGGGTGCTCCGGCCCTCAGCCACAGAAAGTACTCGACGTTCCCGGAGGGCCCGGGCAGCGGACTCGCGGTCACGCCCTGCACCCCGAGCCCGAGCCCCCACGCCTGCCGCGCCACGTTCCGTACGGCATCGGCCCGCAGTTCGGGGCTGCGCACCACTCCCCCGCTGCCCAGGCGCTCCTTGCCGACCTCGAACTGCGGCTTCACCATCAGCACCAGGTCCGCGTCCGGGGCGGCGCACCGCGCGAGCGCGGGCAGCACGAGCCCCAGCGGGATGAACGACAGGTCGCCCACCACCACGTCCACCGGCACCCCGTCGATCATCTCCAGGGTCATCTCACGGACGTTCGTACGGTCCTTGACGGTGACCCGCTCGTCCGACTGGAGGGACCAGGCGAGCTGCCCGTACCCGACGTCCACCGCGACGACGTGCCCCACGCCCGCGCGCAGCAGTACGTCCGTGAAGCCTCCGGTGGAGGCCCCGGCGTCCAGCGCCCGCCGCCCCTCGACCTTCAGGCCCAGCGGGGTGAAGGCGGCCAGCGCCCCGGCCAGCTTGTGGCCGCCGCGCGAGACGTAGTCGGGATCGTCGTCGTCCTGGAGCACCACCAGGGCCGCGGCAGTCTCGACCTGGGTGGCGGCCTTCGTCGCCACCGCCCCGCCGACCTTGACCCGGCCTGCGGCGATGAGCTGGCTCGCGTGCTCCCGCGAGCGGGCGAGCTTCCGGCGGACCAGCTCGGCGTCCAGGCGGCGGCGTGCCACTCCTGCCACGTGCGTTCAGCTCCTGTTGTCGTGCGGTGAAGCGGGGGGCGCCGGAGGTCCCGGGCGTGCGTCGAGTGCGGTCAGCGTCTCGCGCAGCCCCCGGTGTACATCCTCGTACACCTCGATGTGTCCGTCGGCCGTGAGGTGGTCGACGTCGGCCAGCCGCTCCAGGCGGGCGTCCACCTCGGAGTGCCCGGTCGCCTCGCGCACGACGCCGAGCGGGGCCGGGGCGGCCGGGTCGTACGCCACCATGCCGGCGGCCTCGCCGCCCGCGTCCCCGGTGGCCCTTGCGTCCTCTTCGTCCATGGTCATGACGCTACCGCGAAGGCCTGCGGTACGGTCGGCCCTGATGGCGACCATGCAGGAGTGCCGCGACGCACTCGACAGACTCTCGGAGAACCTCACCCGCTCCGACCACGACGGCGTGCGCGGCGTCGCGGCCTTCGACCGCACGCTCAGCTGCCACATCACCGACCTCGACACGACCTTCGGCGGCCGTCTCGCGGACGGCCGGATCACCGTCGAGGACACCAGGCCGGGTCCCCCGCACGAGCGCGCACAGATCCGCCTCGCGATGGCGGGCGACGACCTTCTCGCCCTCGTCGACGGCGAGCTGAACTTCGCCAAGGCGTGGGCCTCGGGCCGCGTCCGCCTGGAAGCGGGCTTTCGCGACCTGCTGCACCTCAGAAAACTGCTGTAGCGGCGAGCACCACGTGTGGTGCGCCTCGATGCGAGCACCGGTCGTGGTGCTCGCGCACACCTCAAGAGGCCACAGCGGTACGCGCCTTCCGCGCCGCCGGCACCACCAGCGGCGTCCCCGTCTCCGGGTCGTCGATGACCTGGCACTTCAGCCCGAAGACCCGCTCCACCAGCTCCGCCGTGACGACGTCCGACGGGGCACCCTCGGCGACGACCTCGCCGTCGCGCATGGCGATCAGGTGGGTGGCGTACCGGGCCGCGTGGTTGAGGTCGTGCAGCACGGCCACCAGGGTGCGCCCCTGTGTCTCATGCAGCTCCGCGCACAGGTCCAGGACGTCGATCTGGTGCTGGATGTCGAGGTAGGTGGTCGGCTCGTCCAGCAGCAGCAGGGGTGTCTGCTGGGCCAGCGCCATGGCGATCCAGACCCGCTGCCGCTGCCCGCCGGACAGCTCGTCGACGTACCTCTCGGCGAGTTCGCCGACCCCGGTGGCGGCCATCGACTCGTCGACGATCCGCTCGTCCTCCGGCGACCACTGCCGCAGCAGCCCCTGGTGCGGGTAGCGGCCGCGGGCCACCAGGTCGGCGACGGTGATGCCGTCGGGCGCGACGGACGACTGCGGCAGCAGCCCCAGGGTCCTGGCGACCTTCTTCGCGGGCATCGACTGGATGACCTGCCCGTCGAGCAGCACCCGCCCCTGCGCGGGCTTCAGCATGCGGGACAGGGCGCGCAGCAGGGTGGACTTGCCGCAGGCGTTCGGGCCGACGATGACGGTGAAGGAGTTGTCGGGGATCTCCACCGAGAGGTTCTCGGCGATGACCCGCTCGTCGTAGCCGAGCGTCACGGATTCCGCGGCGAGGCGCTGCATGGGCGTCGTACTCCTCAGATCGTTCTTGGTCCTGTCCTCACGGGCGTCCGTCACAGCCGTCCCGCCTTGCGCTCGGTCACCAGCAGCCACAGCAGATAACAGCCGCCGACCACACCGGTCACCACGCCCACCGGAAGCTGCCGCTCGCCGAACGCCGACTGGGCCGCCCAGTCCGCCACGATCAGCAGCGCCGAGCCCATCAGCGCGGAGGCCACCAGGTTCGGCCCCGGCGCCCGCGTCAGCCGCCGTGCGACCTGCGGCGCACTGAGCGAGACGAAGATGATCGGCCCGGCCGCCGCCGTGGCGGCGCCCATCAGCAGCACGGCCAGCACGATCAGCGCCACCCGGACCCGCTCGACGGGCACACCCAGGGCGAACGCGGCGTCGTCGCCCATTTCCATCATCCGCAGCGACCGCCCGTGCCGCAGAATCAGCGGTACGAGCACGACGCACGCGGCGGCCATCGGCCACACCTGCTCCCAGCCGCGCCCGTCGAGCGAGCCGGTGAGCCACACCATCGCCTCGGTCGCGTCCGCCAGGTTGGCCTTGGTCAGCAGGTACTGCAGGACGGCGGTCAGCATGGCGGACGCCGCGATACCGACCAGCACCAGCCGGTAGCCGTGCACTCCCCGCTTCCAGGCGAGCAGGTAGACCAGCACACCGGTGATCAGACAGCCCACCAGGGCGCCGGCGGCGATCGTCCAGGTGTTCCCGCGGAACACCACGATCATCAGCAGCGCGCCCACCATCGCGCCCTGGCTGAAGCCGAGCATGTCCGGGCTGCCGAGCGGGTTGCGGGAGACGGACTGGAAGACCGCCCCGGACAGCCCGAGCGCCGCGCCGACCAGCAACGCGGTCAGCACCCGGGGCAGCCGGACGTCCAGAACGATGAACTCCTGCGCCATGGCGCCGTTGCCCAGCAGCGTCTGGAACACGTCGCCCGGCGACATCGGGAAGTCGCCGCCGCCCACCAGCACGAGCAGCACAGCGACGGCCAGCGCCACGAGGCCCATCAGCAGCGTGAGGACGACCGCCCGGACGTCGTACCGCACCGAGACCCCGCCGACCCGCAGGGCCCGGGCCCCCTTGCGCGCGTCCGTCTTCGCGGCCGGACTCTTGTCGGCCTTGTGCAGGTCCATGCTCACAGCTGCCCCATCCGCCGACGCCGTACGAGGTGGATGAAGACCGGTCCGCCGATGAGCGCGGTCACGATCCCCACCTGAAGTTCCGAGGGCCGGGAGACGACCCGGCCGACCACGTCGGAGCCGAGCAGCAGCACGGGCGCGAGCACGGTTGCGTACGGCAGGATCCACCGCATGTCGGGGCCGGTGACCGCCCGTACGAGATGCGGCACCATCAGCCCGACGAAGACGATCGGCCCGCACGCGGCGGTCGCCGCTCCGCACAGCAGCGTCACGGCGACCATCGACAACACGCGTGTACGGGTCAGGTGCACGCCCAGCGACCGGGCACTGTCCTCGCCCATCTCCATGGCGTTCAGCGGTCGCGCCAGCACCAGCGCGAGGACCAGCCCCGCCACGATGAACGGCCAGACCTTCCCGACGACCGCCATGTCCGCGGACGCCAGCGACCCCACGGTCCAGAACCGCAGCCGCTCCAGGGCCGCCGAATCCAGCAGCTGTACGGCGTTCACGTACCCGAAGAGCGCCGCGGTCGCCGCCGTCCCCGCCAGCGCCAGCCGCACGGGCGTGGCCCCCCGGCTCCCGCCGAGCACGTACACGACGGCGGAGACGACCGCCGCCCCCAGGAACGCGAACCACACGTACCCGGTGAGCGAGGTCACCCCGAAGAAACTGATCGCTGACACGACGGCGGCGGACGCCCCCGCGTTGACGCCCAGAATCCCGGGCTCGGCCAGCGGATTGCGGGTGAGCCCCTGCATCACCGCGCCGGCCGTGCCGAGGGCGGCACCGACCAGAATCCCGAGGATGGTGCGCGGCACCCGCACATCCCGGACGATGACGTCGTCCGGGGTCCCGGAGTAGTGCCACAGCCCGTGCCACACCTCCGCGAGCGGGATGTTCTTCGCCCCGACCGCGATGCTCGCCAGCACCACGAGCACCAGCAGGCCCACGGACACGAGCAGCCCGAGCACCCGCGCGGAATTCCGTTTACGGCCCGAGACCGGAGCGGAGCCGTGCTCGACGCTCTGACCAGGCCCACTCTCAACCAACACCAGGTAAGGCTAGCCTACCCTGCGCTCCCTGCCTCCCCCGAGCCCCCGGGGGCGGAACGGGCAGGCCACCCGCTCCCGGCCCACCCGGACACCGCCCCCACACGCACTAGCCAGGCCCCCTACGCCAACCCCACCCGCTTCACCGCCCCCTCCACCTCCAACCCACACGCCCCATCCCCCGCATTCCCCCACGCCACCGCACACATCGCCCTCAACCCATCCATCGCATCCCCTTCCCCCTCAACCACCAACGCCTCGCCCTTCACCGAAGCCGTCCACCCCCCACACCCGAATCCTCCGTCCCTCTCCACCACTTCCGGCTGCCCCACCAGCAACCCCCGCAGATCCGCATCCACATACGTCGGCCGGTACTTCGCCTCCGCCCTCAACAACTGCACCGCATCCGTCACCCCGGTCAGCACCAGCAGCGAATCCACACCCCCGACATTCGCCCCCTCGATGTCCGTGTCGAGCCGGTCCCCGACCACCAACGCCCGCTCCGCCCCGGTCCGCAGAATCGTCTCCCGGTGCATCGGCGGCAACGGCTTCCCCGCCACCTGCGGCTCCGCCCCCGTGGCGATCCGTACGACCTCGACCGCCGCCCCGTTCCCGGGCGCGATCCCCCGCGCACTGGGAATCGTCAGATCCGTGTTCGACGCGAACCACGGCACCCCCGCCCTGATCGCGTACGACGCCTCCGCGAACCGGCTCCACGCCAGGTCCGGCCCCCCGTACCCCTGCGCCACCGCGACCGGCTCGTCGTCCGCCGATTCCACCGGCACGAGCCCCCGCTCACGCAGCGCGACCCGCAGCCCCTCCCCGCCGATCACCAGCACCCGCGACCCCTGCGGCACCTGCTCCGAAATCAGCCGCGCCACCGCCTGCGCCGACGTGATGACGTCCCCGGCCTCCGCCGGAACCCCAAGTTCCGTCAAATGCGCGGCGACGGCCTCCGGTGTCCGCAGCGCGTTGTTCGTGACGTACGCGAGGTGCATCCCCCCGTCCCGCGCCACCCCCAGCACATCCACCGCGTGCACGATCGCCTCGCCCCCGGCGTACACCACACCGTCCAGGTCCAGCAGCGCCGTGTCGTAAGCCTCCCTGAGCGCCTTCTCACTGCTGCCCGGACGGGTCCTGCCCTGCTGCTGGCTCATTCTGATCCGCTCCTCGCTCCACTGCTTTTCCCCCGATCATCACGCATCCCCCCACCCCACTTACGATGCACCAATGACCACACCAGGGCCGGACGGGGACCACGGCCTGCGACTAGTCCCCCTGCGCGGACTTCGCTACGTCCCGGAGGCGGTCGGCAGTCTGTCCGCCGTCACCTCTCCTCCGTACGACGTCGTGGTCCGCCCCGACGGACTGCTCCACCTGGAGTCCGCGGACCCGCACAACATCGTGCGGCTGATCCTCCCCCAGGCGGACACCGCCGCCGCCCGCCACCAGCAGGCCGCGCGCACGCTCCACGACTGGACCGCCGAGGGCATCCTCGCCCCGGACCCGGTACCCGCCCTGTACGTGTACGAGCAGTCCCGCGACGGCCTCCTGCAGCGCGGCCTCATCGGCTCCCTCGCCCTGTCCGCCCCCGAGGACGGCGTCGTCCTCCCCCACGAGGACGTCATGCCGCACGTGGTGGCGGACCGCGCCGCCCTGATGCGCGCCACCGCCGCAAACCTGGAACCCCTCCTCCTCACCTACCGCGGCACCCCGGGCCCGGCCGACACCGCGTCCGTCATCGACCGCACCGTCGCCCGTCCCCCGCTCCTCGCCACCACCACCGAGGACGGCTACCACCACCGCCTCTGGGCGATCACCGACCCGGACGAGATCGCCGAGGCCGCCGCCGACCTCTCCGGCCACCAGGCGCTCATCGCCGACGGCCACCACCGCTGGGCCACCTATCTGCGCCTCCAGCAGGAGCACTCCACCGCCCCCAGCCCCTGGGACTACGGCCTGGTCCTCCTGGTGGACACCGCCCGTCACCCCCTCCAGGTCCGCGCCATCCACCGCCTGCTGCACCGCCTCCCGGTCACCGAGGCACTGGCCGCGGTCGGCAGTTCCTTCCGCGTACGACACCTGGACGTGCCCCTGCCGGACGCGATGACGGCCCTCGCCGAGGCGGCCGCCCACGGCAACGCGTTCCTCCTGGCCGGCGACGGCTCGTACCACCTCCTGGACCGCCCCGACCCCGACCTCCTCGCCCGCACGGTCCGCCGCGACCGCCCGGAGGCCTGGCGCACCCTGGACGCGGCCGTCCTGCACGAGACCCTCCTCGCCCAGATCTGGCACGTCCCGGACGCCCCCGAGGACATCGCGTACATCCACGGCACGGAAGCCGCGGTCGAACAGGCCGAGCGCAACAACGCGACGGCCGTCCTCATGCACCCGGTCCGCGAGGAAGTCGTACGGGACCTGGCCCGCCAGGGTGTCACCATGCCCCGCAAGTCGACGTCCTTCGGCCCGAAACCGGCCACCGGCCTGGTCCTGCGCAGTCTCGACGTCAACTGACTCGCCCCGAACGCAAAAAAGGGCGGCACCCCGGATTCCCGGAGTGCCGCCCTTCCTTCACACTCAGCCCTTCACACTCAGCCCTTGTCGGCCTCACGCTCGGCCGGCTCCTCGGCCTCGGCGGGAGCCACCACGGGCTCCTCCTCGACCGGCACCTCGACGACGTCCTCGGTCGCCTCGACCGTCACGGTCTCGATCACACCGGGCTCGTCGTCCTCGTCCTCGTCCAGCGCGTCGACGAACTCGACACCGTCCAGCTCGGCCAGCCGGTCCGAGGCGTCGGTCGTGCCGTCCTTGTCCGCCTCGACGGCCTTCGCGAACCACTCGCGCGCCTCGTCCTCACGCCCCGCCGTCAGCAGGGCGTCGGCGTACGCGTACCGCAGTCGCGCGGTCCACGGCTGTACGGAGTTGGAGCCGAGCTCCGGACCCTGAAGCGTGACGATGGCGGCGTCGATCTGCCCCATGTCACGACGGGCACCCGCCGCCACGAGCCGCATCTCGACCTGGCCGGCCTTGTCCAGCTTCTGCACCTCGGGCTCGCCGGCCATGGCCAGCGCCCGCTCGGGGCGGCCGAGACCGCGCTCGCAGTCGGCCATGACGGGCCACAGGTCGACGGTGCCGGTCATCCGACGGGTCGCCCGGAACTCGGCGAGCGCCTCGGTGTACCGCTGCGTGGAGTACGCGGCGAAACCGGCTGCCTCGCGCACGGCGGCCACACGCGACGCGAGCCGCAGGGCGATGCGCGAGTACGCGTACGCCTCCTCGGGCTCATCGTCGATGAGCTTGGCGACCATCACCAGGTTCCTGGCGACGTCCTCGGCGAGCGTCTTCGGCAGGCTCATCAGCTCCTGACGCACGTCCGGGTCGATCTCGTGGCCCGTGACGTCGTCCGGGATCGGCAGCCGCTTGATCGGCTCACGGTCCCGGTCCTCACGCCGGAACCCACCACGGTCGCCCCCGCGGTCGTCGCGACGGTCGTCACGTCCGCCCCGGTATCCGCCGCGCTCGCCACCACGGTCGTCCCGCCCACGGAAGCCACCGCCGGACCGGTCGTCACGACGCGGCCCCCGGTCGTCCCGGCGGTCGTCGCGACGGAACCCGCCGCGGTCACCGCTCGGCCGGTCGTCCCGCCGGAACCCACGGTCGTCGTCCCGCCTGGGCGCACGGTCGTCGCGGCGGAACCCGCCACGGTCACCACCGCGGTCGTCACGACGCTCGAAGCCGCCACCGGACCGGTTGTCGTCCCGACGGAACCCGCCACGGTCGCCACCGCGGTCGTCACGACGGTCGTCCCGACGCTCGAACCCGCCCGGACGTCCACCGCGGTTGTCATCGCGGCGGAATCCACCACGGTCACCGCCGGAACGGTCGTCACGCCGGAAGCCCCCACGGTCGTCACGACGGTCGTCCCGACGCTCGAAGCCACCACCGCTGGGACGCCCACCACGGTTGTCGTCCCGACGGAACCCACCGCGGTCGCCACCTCGGTCGTCCCGGCGCTCGAACCCGCCACCACGGTTGTCGTCGCGACGGAACCCACCACCGGACCGGTTGTCGTCCCGACGGAAGCCGCCACGGTCACCGCTCGGCCGGTCGTCCCGCCGGAACCCACCGCGGTCGCCACCCCGGTCGTCACGACGCTCGAACCCGCCACCAGAACGGTTGTCGTCGCGGCGGAACCCGCCGCGGTCGCCGCCACCGGAACGGTTGTCGTCTCGACGGAAGCCACCACGATCGCCGCCACCGCGGTTGTCATCGCGACGGAAGCCACCACGGTCACCACCGGAACGGTCGTCACGCCGGAAGCCCCCACGGTCGCCGCCCCGGTCGTCGCGACGTTCGAAGCCACCACCGCTGGGTCGCCCACCACGATCGTCACGCCCACGGAACCCGCCGCGGTCGCCGCCACCGGAACGGTTGTCGTCCCGACGGAAGCCACCACGATCGCCACCGCCACGGTTGTCGTCCCGACGGAACCCACCGCCGGACGCGTTGTCGTCGCGCCGGCCGTAGCCGCCACCTGCGGGACGACCACCACGGTCGTCACGACGGTCGTCGCGGCGGAACCCACCACGGTCCCCGCCACCGGAACGGTTGTCGTCGCGACGGAAGCCACCACGGTCGTTGTCACGGCGGGGGCCACGGTCGTTGTCACGACCACCGCGGTATCCGCCCCGGTCACCGCTGTTGTCGCGGTGACGCGGCTCGCGCTCCGGACGATCGTCAGGAGAGTTGGTGGACATGGGTGACTCCTAGTCTTCGGGCAACGCAGTCATTCTCGCGCAGTCGGCCATCCGACGCGCTTCGGGCAGAAAAACAAAAAGGACCCTTGGTCCCAGCATGAACGCTGGGACCAAGGGTCCTTTTGAAAGATTGTTCGGCGGCGTCCTACTCTCCCACAGGGTCCCCCCTGCAGTACCATCGGCGCTGAAAGGCTTAGCTTCCGGGTTCGAAATGTAACCGGGCGTTTCCCTAACGCTATGACCACCGAAACCCTATCGGTTTCGAGCGAACAAGCACACTCTTCAATTAAGTGGGTTCTGCTCTTTACCAGCAACTGTTCGTTGCTTCAGAACTAACACAGTGGACGCGAGCAACTGAGGACAAGCCCTCGGCCTATTAGTACCAGTCAGCTCCACCCGTTACCGGGC
>BMUX01000017.1 GCA_014650415.1 Streptomyces spiroverticillatus | reverse complement strand
CGGCTTCCTGAAAAGCGCAGCAGCGGTTCGGGGGTGACGGGTCGTCTGCGCTGGTTCAGGGTGGTGGGGCTTGAGCTGAGAGGCCGCTCCGCTTCTCCCCCTCAGAACCGGGGTCCTGGTTCTGAGGGTAGTGGGCTCGTTTGGTTTGGGGTGCAGGGAAATCTAAGTGGTCTTCGAGAGATCGGGGGGGGGCTTTCTGTGGTCGTGCTGGGCGGTGCGGTCCAGTTCCCGTGGAGGTTTTCCTGGATCAACTGGCTTTGTTCTTCGGTTAGTTGACCGTTCTTGTGTGTGGTGCGGATTTTGGAAAGCCACGGGCCGATCATGATGCGCTCGCTGTCCGCCTCGATCCATTCCCGGGCGCTGGGGTGGGCGGCCGTGGCGTTCCACGAAGGCCCGGAGTAGCAGGGTGTGTTGTGCGCAGGAGCGGCGGCGCGTGGGCTGGGAGTTGAAGAAGTGGGGAGCGGGACTTGGTCGGGGGTGGGGCCGAGGCGGGTGAGGAGGTCGCGTTGTCCGGGGTGGAGTGGGGCCGTCTCCGTGCCACGAGGCGGCCAGTCGGCCGCCGACGGTCCGGATCGGGTCTCGGTGGAGGGTGCCGCGCTCGCCCCGGTGGGGTGACCGCGCTGGTTTCGTCCGGTGCCGTTTCACCACCCGCCGGTGACCGGCCGTTCGGCGCGGGCGGGCCCGGCGGGCTGTGGCTCAGACGACCAGGACCCGGCGCCCCCTAGTGTGGCCGGTGCGGCTGTCCGTGTGCGCCGCCGCTGCCTCGCTGAGCGGGTACGACTTCTCGACCGGGATATAGAGCCTGCCCCGGGAGATAAGGTCAACGGCCTCAGCAAGCGCATCCGGCACACTTCCGGCCACACCGGAAAACCGAACGCCCCACTGCGGCGCACCAAGGTCAGCGATGGAGACAACCCGGCACGGATCCCCCGTCAACTCGACAAGCTCACGGACCACACCCGAACCAGACAGGTCGAGAGCCGCGTCGACCCGGCCCAGGTGCCGGACCCGTTCGACCCAGCCCTCGTGGTAGGTCGTGGCGAGGGCGCCCAGGCCGCGCAGGTAGTCCTGGTTGGTCGCCCCGGCGGTGCCGATCACCGTGATGCCGCGTGCGTGGGCGATCTGTAGCACTGCCGATCCGACGCCGCCGGACGCGCCGCTGACCAGCAGCGTCTGCCCGGGTTGCACGCCGACCTCGCGAATGATGCGCAGTGCGGTCTCCACTACCGACGGGTACCCGGCCGCCTCCTCGAAGGGCAGTCCCTCGGGTATTCGGGCCCAGGCCGACAGCACGGTGAATTCGGCGTATGTGTCGGTGCCTTCGCCGAACACGCGGTCGCCGATCTCGATCCCCTCGACGCCTTCGCCGATCTCGTCCACCACCCCGGCGGCGTCCAGTCCGACGCCGGCGGGCAGCTCGACGGGATGGGCTCCCAGGATCTGGCCCTCCCGGATCCTCCAGTCGGCGGGGTTGACGCCCGCGGCCCTTACGGCGATGCGTAGTTGGCCGGGGCCTGCGTGGGGCTGTTCGGCTTCCACCAGTTGCAGGACCTCGGGACCGCCGAACTCGGCGTAACTGATTTTCTTCATGCGGCCGAAGATAGACCTAACGGTTACTGTTTTGCAACGGTTAGGTATTCGTACCTGGTAGTGTCAGGGCATGACCGAGCCGTCCGGACGCCGCGAACGCAAGAAGGCCGCGACCCGTCAGAAGATCGCCGACACCGCGCTGCGGCTGTTCCTGGAGCGCGGGTACGACGCTGTGGGCATCCGTGACGTGGCGGCCGAGGCCGACGTGGCCGTCACCACCGTCTTCGCCCACTTCGCCTCGAAGGAGGCGCTAGTGTTCGAGCGCGACCAGGACTTCGAGCAGCGCCTCACACGGGTGGTGACCGACCGGCGTCCGCACGAGCCGCTTATCCCGGCGCTGCACCGCGAGGTCCAGGCCTTGGTGCGGCACTGCACGGCGGAGGGCAGTGCCCCCGTCCGGCGCATGATCGAAAAATCACCCGCGTTGTTGGAGTACGAGGAGTCGATGGGCCTGCGTCACGCGCAGGCACTGGCAGCGGCGCTGGCCGCCGACTCCCACCTGGCCCGGAGCACGACGGCCTGCCGGGCGACCGCACGGTTCGCCATCGACGCCTACGCGCTGGCCTGCCGGGCGGACGATCCCGGGGCCACGGTCGACGAGGTCTTCCGCATGATCGAGGCGGCCTGGGAAGCCACCGCGCCCTGAACCCGGGGAACGCGGCACGCGGCGGCCGGCGATCGGCGGCCCACAGCACCGGACCGAGCCGCAAACACCCGCACAGACACTCCATCCGGCCGGACAGCTCTTGGCCCACCGGCTGGGCGGGGCAAGGCCCCGAATCACGTCATCCACCGCAACGGGGCCCGCGAGCTGATGCGGGGCGGAGACGGCCACCCGGCAACGGCGTGCAACGCGGGCACCCTCTACCGCACCCGGGAAGCCGGCCTGCGGTACACCCAAGTACTCGCCGGACCCGACTGGGAGGCCGGGGTCACAGGTGATCTGTGAACCCGGCCTCGGCTGTCTTCGGTCAGAGTCAGTTGGGCGGGTGGAAGGGCTGTCNGTTGGGCGGGTGGAAGGGCTGTCCGGTGGGGGGAGTTCTTACGCCGGGTTCAGGGTGAGCTTGGATTCTGCGTTTTCGGTGATCGCTGATTCGCTGTAGAGCAGCGGGAAGTATTCGCCCGCGCCCCACTTCTGTGCGAGGTCGTCGTAGTGCGGGCTGCGTTCGTCTCCGGACTGGCCTGGTGCGTTGATGGCGAGCGAGTTGTCCCAGGAGCCGACGTCGAGCGCCATTTTGAAGGTCGGTCCCACGACCTGTATCCGGGGGGAGACGCTCGGGAGGTACATCGACATGCGGACCGTGTGGGAGGTGCCGTCCACCGGGATGGGGCCGACGTTGGGGCCGCCGAGGGGGTGCTGGAAGTACTGGATCTGTGCCGCGTCCCAGCGCCACTTGCCCGGGTCGGTGCCGAGGAATCCGCTTACCTGGTCGTACGCCTTGGGCAGGGTGTCGAGGAGCAGCTTGTCTCTTGCTTGGGCACCGCCCGTACCGAACCACTCCTTGGGATCGGCGAAGGATTCGGTCACGACTCGGAAGTCCTCGATGATTCCGCCTCGGGTCAGGTATTCCGCGGCCGGCTTCGGGAGCATCGTCTCAGCCCATGCCGGGTAGAGCACGTTGGTGATCCAGGTCTCGAAGAGAACTGTTTCCGCGGAATCTTTGCTCGCGATTCCGTCGTAGCCTCGCAGCAGGTCAAGTGCCTTCTTTGTGGTCGGGTCCGATGATTTCAGGTCGCTCAGGTAGGGCAGGATTTCTGTGGCGACCAGTGACTTCACATCGTTCTGCAGATCTGTGGTTCCTTTGATGGATACTTTGGAGGCGTTGGACAACACGTTGTCGATGCGGTCCTTGCGGTAGCGCTCTGCCCACTCGAGCCCGGGGGGGTTGTAACCGGCCGGGAAGTTGTATTCGTTGGCTGTGGCGAAGAATTCGGCCTTTGGGTTGAGCGCGCTGGGGAAGTCACTGCTGTTGCTGAAGCCGGTCCACTCGTAGCGTCCGTCGCCGGGCACGGGGAGCAGTCCGTCGTAGCCCTTTCCCTCGCGATTCGGTGAGAGTGCGCCGGGCACCCAGCCGACGTCCCCCTTCTTGTCCGCGTAGAGGAAGTTGGAGCCCGGAGTTTTCCACTTGCGCATTGCTGCGGAGAACTCCGTGAAGCTCTTGGCCTTCTGGAAGTTGAGACTGCCCAGATAGGCCGAGGTGCCCGGCTGTGTCCAGACCGTACGGATTGCGTACGCTTTATTCTTCGCCTTGTCCACCTTGATGACCGGGCCGTGGTGGGTGAAGGTGAGCAACGAATTCTGGTGGCCTTGGCCGGCCACCGGAATGTTTTCCTCTACGGTTTTCATTGGCGCCCAGCCGCCGAGGTGGCGGTACTTGGATGGGTCGTCCGGTTTCAGGTCGTACACGTAGAGGTCCGACTGGTCGGCGGCCAGGTTGGTCAGGGCGAACGAGGCGCTTCCGTTGTGCCCCATGCTGATGCCCGGGTTCCACGGCTCGCCCGCGCCGATGATGTTCAGGCCGGGAGCGGAGAGGTGGGTGATGTACCGGTTGCCTGGCAGTAAGTAGTTCAACCGGTGCGGGTCGGCCGCGAGGATGGGCCTGCCTGTTGAGGTGCGGGCCGGCGAAACGACCCAGGCGTTGCTGCCGCCTTTGGACTCTCGCAGCGCCTGGAGCCCCTTCGGCTCCCTCTGCATCGTGCCGTTGCTGAAGCTGACTGTCGCCGTGGCGAGGTCGTAGGTGTCAAGGACATCGTCCGGGAGCGAGCACAGGTCGAGGCCGTCCGGCACTTCGGGCTTGTGCTTCGGCTCCAATTTCGACAGGTATTTGCTCGCTTCTGGTCCTCCAAGACACATGAGCTTCGCCCGGGTGACTTCCTTGGTGATATTGCTGACCAGGCCATGGGTGCGGATCCGCACCAGGTCCTGGGGCTTCCACCGCGCGGGCTTGTAGCCCAGCTTGCGGAACTCCTCCGGTACGGAGGCCGGGTTCTTGTCCAGCCAGTCGACGTAGGCATTGACACCTGCGGCGAAGCGAGTCGCCACTTCCTTGGCCTGGGGGCCGTAGCTCGCCCACTCCTTTTCCATGTCGCCGCGGTAGAGGAACAGCCGTGAGGCGCGGTCCTGTTCCATGTAGTTCTTGCCGAGTACTTCGCTGAGCTCGCCGAGCCCCTTCCGGCGCCAGGTGTCCATCTGGAAGAGTCGGTCCCGCGCGGCGTTGAAGCCCTGTGCTTGGAAAAGATCACCGGTATTGGAAGCGGAGATGTGCGGAACTCCCCATTTGTCGATCGTCATGGAGACCGGCTTCTCAAGACCTGGTACCACGTAGGAATTACCGGGGCTATTTGCCGTGGCTGGCACGGGAACCACCAGTGGCACAGAAACGACGGTCGCGGCCAGCAGTATTCTTATTCGTGCTCTCATGTCGTCCTTTGCTTTTGCGGGTTGGGAGCGGATACCGGCTCCGGTCAACCTGCCAACTCCGCCGCCAATACTGCGGCTTGTGCCCGGTTGCGTACCTGCAGCTTTCCCATCAGGCGGCTTACCTGGGTTTTTACTGTCGACTCCGCCGTACCGAGTCGAGCGGCGATTTCTGCATTGGTCAGGCCCTCTCCGATGCAGGCGAGGACCTCGCGCTCACGGAGGGAGAGCAGATCGAGGACCGTGCGACGGCGCTCGTCTTTCTCGCGTTGCGGTGAGGCCGTCAGAGAAGCTACGTCGCCATGCTGTGACTGGGGCGCCCGGGAAGCGAATTCGGCGATGAATCGGCGTGTCACGGACGGCGCAATCAGTCCTTCGCCCCGGGCAACGGTCCGCACGGCGGCAATCAGGCTCTGGGCGTCTGTGTTCTTGAGGAGAAACCCGGAGGCTCCGGCGCTCAGCGCCCCGAAAACGTACTCGTCGAGGTCGAAGGTCGTCAATACCAGGACACCAATATTCATGCCCTGCGCCACCAGTCGTGTCGCAGAAACGCCGTCGAGCTTGGGCATCTGAATATCCATCAGCACCAGGTCCGGGCGTAAATCCCAGGCGAGCTGGACTGCCTGCTCGCCATCCACGGCCTGACCCACTACCTCGATATCCGGGCAGGTCTGGAGAATGAGAACCAGGCCGTCCCGTACCGCGGACTGATCCTCCGCCACCAGGACTCTGATGGGCCGACCGGACCAGCCGGCCGCCGGGGGCGTGGTGTGCTGCGGCGTCCCTGTCATGCCGGCCTCCTGGTCATGTCGACTTCTCTGTCCCCACGGGCAGGGTCGCGCGTACCCGCCACATCGACGGTGGAGCCGACCCTGGCTCTGCGAGGGGACCGGCCTCGAACTCCCCTCCCAGCAGATCCACTCGTTCCCGCATGCCGACCAGGCCGGCTCTCGAGCCCGGAATACGGGCTCCTCGTTGTGCGAGGTAGGTGTTGGTGACTTCCACGACGAGGGGCCCACCGGCCGGCAGGTTCAGAGAGATGGTCACGGCTCCTGCACAGCCGTGTTTCATGGCGTTGGTCAGCGACTCCTGCACGATGCGGTACGCGGCCAACTCCACGGGAGCGGGGAGGTCTTCCTTCGTGGACCGGGCGTCGTCGACGATGAACTCGAATCCGCTCGCGGCGCTGCCGAGCCGGGCCCGGGCGACCAGCGTGTCCAGTGCGGCCAGCGTGGGCGCCGCCGCAACCTCGTTCTTCGTGTCACCGCTGCGCAGCAGCATGATCATTCGCCGCATTTCCGCGAGGGCCTGCAGACTGGTGATCCTGATGACGCGCAGTGCCTCCATGGACGCTGTGGCGTCGTTGAGTGACTGGGCGGCCGTCGAATGGATCGCAATGGCGGACAAGTGGTTGGCCACCAGATCATGCAGTTCCCGCGCCATCATGGTGCGTTCGGCCTCGACGGCGTGCTGCCGGTCGGTTGCGGACTGCAACCTCGCCTGCTCGGCACGCAGGCGCTCGACGGTGGCGGTCGTCCGATGTTGACGGATCGTAAGGCCTGTCCAGGCGGGGGCGACGCAGACCAGTGCCGCGACCACGCCGACAAGCAGCGAATCCGGTTTGGGCACTGCGAACACGGCCCACGCTGTGAGTCCGACTGTGACGAGAATGCTGGCCGGTATCACCTGGCGGACGGTCCGGGAGGATCCGTAGACCACGCTCGCATAGACCAAGTCCGTGAACATCAGGAGGGTAATGATGAGCGAACCGATGTACTGGTCGGCCACGGCGGTGGCAGTGGCCACCACCAGGACCCATGGCTGAGCAATCCGGCGCAGGAGTTCGGCGCCGGCCATGACCACCAGAGGCAACAGCGGCAGGGCTCCGGGGTCTTGGCCGGTGGGAACGTTGGTGAACAGTCCCACATTCCACAGAACCAGTCCTGTGACCAGGCCACCCGCTGAGATCAGGACGTCGTCACGATGAGGCCGGGGTAATACGGGCAGCATGCGATCATCCCAGCATGTCGGGCTCCGCAGGCACCTCCTCTTGCAGGCGTAGCCCCTGAACGCGGCGTCCGTCGAAGGATGTAGTGGCTGCACCGAGCCGATTGACGGGAACTGGTCAGCCGTCAGTCATCCTTCGTGACGGGTTCTTTGAGCAGTCCCGCCTCGTGGACGAGCCGGGCGGCGGCAACCCGATGCGGAACATCGAGTCGGCGCATGACTGCGCGGACGTGTTCTTTGACCGTGTCACCGGTGATGCCGAGCCGTCGTGAGATTTCGGCATTGGTGAGCCCGGCGGCCAGCAGGTAGAGCACCTCCCGCTGCCTGGCGGTCAGTCTTTTCAGAGCGATGTCCGCCGGCACGGTCGTGGCCGGCCCCGGAGCGGCGGTCGGGGGGAGATGAAGGGCGGGAGGGGTGACGGGCGGTGAGGGGTATTCGAAGTAGACGTTGCCTCCGGAGGCAAGGATCCGCATGGCGGACAACAGCAACCTCGGTTGCAGGCCGTGGTGCAGAATGCCTGCAGCTCCGGCACGCAGGCATTCGGCCAGGAAGGTCCCGTGCCAGGCGGTGGCGATCACGGCGGCGGGGGGAGCATCGGGTGCTGCGCGGAACTGGAGCAGTGTTCTGGGTATTGCGGAAGTGTTCTGAAGCGAGTTCAGGAGCACCAGGTCGGTGTCCGCCGGGAGGCGGCGCACGTCGCCTTTCACCGGTTTTGATCGCAGCACGGTGACGTCGGGAAGTGACTGAAGTGTCGCCGTGAGCCGGTCCATGCCCTCGGTTTCACCCGTCACGTACACGCAGATCATCGTGCCTCCCGTGCCGCCCCCACCCTAGGGGGGGGTTGAGATCGTTCTCTGGTATTAGAACGTCTGCGCGCCGGGCTGACATGCTCTTCTGAGCGACTGCGCCTGGTTCAGGGGGATCCATGGTCCATGTACGGGGGTGCCCTACACAGGAGCCGAAGATGTCTGCGGTTCGGGTGGAGGAGGAGGCACCGGGGGTTGCCGCGCTGCATGTGTTCTCGTTGAGCAGGCACGCGCAGGAGGAGCACACGATCGGCGACGGGGCCTCGTGGCGCGTGTTGTTGAGCTCGCTTCTGGCGGAGTCCAGCGAGGCCGGTTTGAGCAGTGACCCCTACGGGCGAGTCAACGGCCACGGTGCGGACATGGACGTTGCGGTTTGTGTGGAGCAGCAGCGGCAGTTCGTCGCGTTGATGCAAGGCTCGTCGGTCGCCATCTCCGGGCGTGTCATTCCTGACTGGGTCGACGCGTCGTCGTTACTGCCGTTCAGCGCGTCGGAGCGCTCCTTCATCGAGGCGGCTCCGCAGGAGGTCCGGATGAGCCGCCTTGCTCAGCTGTGGACGCGCAAGGAGGCTTCCTTGCGGCTGTCTGGTGGCGGCTTCTCGCGGGCGAACGAGGTTGATGTGTTGTGCGAGGGCCGGGACGGCAAGGTCGTGGTGCCGGAGGCAGGGCCGGGCAGTTGGTACGGATCGAGGGTCGCCTACGTGCACGACGTGCCGACCGAGGCGGGTTTCGTCGTCTCGGTCGCGACTTCTTCTCCGGTTCGAGATGTCTATGTCTGGCAGTTGGATGCGTTGCCCGTGCCGGTCATGGCAGCAGCAGGGCATGCGGATCGACACCCGTCTGCGCTCCGTCCGGTGCACTCAGCTCCCGCCACACGGTGACGGCGATGCGATACGCGCCCGCCTGTTCGTAGAGGGTGGCGGCGGACTGGAAGTGCTGACGCGCCGATTCTTCCTCGTTTCGCGCACGGCAGGCGCGGGCCTTGACGACGGAGCAGCGTGCCCTGTCCAGTCCGGCCAGTCGTGCCAGTCCCGCGTCCATGATGGCCGTGTGCCGGTCGGCGCTCTCCTGATCGCCGTGGTGGAGCGCCACCAGTGTCCAGGCCGCCGCGAGGCGCATGCGGTCCGCGTGCGTGCCGGCCAGTTCCGCCACCTGACCGGCGCGTTGCAGCAGGTCGACGGCGGATTGCAGGTGGCCTGCCGCAATGTGCAGGAGGCCTGCGGACAGTTGGAGCCGGGCCCGCAGTGGCAGGTCGCTGGTTTGCGTCATGGACTGCTCGGCCTCGGCCATCAGCGTCAGGGCTGGTTCCGTCAGTCCGTTGACGTAGCGGGCGCAGGCTGCGGCCCACAGTGTGGTGGCCCTTGCTCGGTCCGAGGGCAGGTCCGTGTACGTCAGTACTTCGTCGGCGAGTTCCGCAGCCCGTTCCCAGTCGCCGCTTTCGGTGCACACCGACAGTAGGACCGCTTCGGCCTGGAGGGTTTCGTCTGGCGTCGGCGGGTCTGCGGACCGGGCAACGCGGATCGCTTCCTCGGCGAATCGGGCCGCCTCCGTGAGGGTTCCCGTGTTCTTGGCCGTGCGGGCCATCTCCACGACGACGCGGGTGTGCAGCGGGGGGAAGTCCCTGGTGAGGGGGTCGGCCAGCAGGGTTCGTAGCGTTCTCTCGTGGGCCTCGGACTCGCCGAGCCGCGCAAGGGTGGCGGCGAGTTCCCAGTGCGCCTCCCACCGCACGTCACCGAGTTCGGGTGTGTCGGCAAGGTCGACGATGTCGCTGAGTTCGTCCCGAGCCAGGTCCCAGTTGTTGTCGGACTGGTGGGCCCGGGCTGCTACCAGCCTGCCCACCAGCCCGAGCCGGTGCGGCTTCTGCCTCTCGGCCCTCGCCTCGTCGGGCAGCAGTGCCTCGGTCGGGAGGCTCAGCCGTTCGGCGATGAGACGGGCGACTTTGAGGCTCGGGGCTCGTCGGCCGCTTTCGACCAGGGAGATGTAGCTCGGGGACATCTCCTCGCCGGCGAGATCCGACTGGGACAGACCCTGCGCGCGGCGGATCTGCCGAACCTGCCGCCCGAAGTGTGGTTGCTGGATCTTCACAGTCATCGCTCATTCGAAGGTCGCGTGGCCAAGTAACTAATCGTGACCAGCAGCATAGCGAGTCCGATCCCACTTCGGTGCACAGGCGATTAACGATTGGGTCAAAATGAGTCATGTTAGAGTCACGTTTTGTGAATTCGCAGCGGATGCAGGAGCGCGGCCGACGGGCCGGATTCGTAGCTCTCCTGGGAGCGGTGGCCGCAGCGGCGGTGGGCGAGGCCATGATGTTCGTCGCTGTCCCCTGGTTCGTGCTGGAGACCACGGGCAGCGTGACACAGACCGGATTCGTGGTCGCAGTCGGCGCCGTGGGTGCCGGTGTGACGGGATTCGCGGCGGGCCCGCTCGTGGACCGCGTCGGGTTCAAGGCAACGGCCATCACCTCCTACCTGGTTGGCGGTGCGGCCGCGGCGACCATTCCACTCCTGCATGACGCCGGACGTCTGGACTTCCCCGCGTTGCTCGGTCTCGTTCTCGCGGCGAGCCTGTTCGACATCCCCGGGGTCACGGCGGTCTCGGGTCTGGTTCCCTCCGTGGCGCAGGCGGCCGCGGTGCCGCTCGAACGGGCCAACGCCCTGTTGACTGCCGTGCGGCAGATCAGTCACCTCTGCGGACCGACGCTGGGAGGTCTGGCCATCGCCCTGGTGGGGACCGCCAACGTCCTCCTGGTGAACGCCGCGGCCTGCACCATGGCCGCCGCGGTGGTCGCGCTGGGCGTGCCCGTCATCGCCGGACGGCGCGTCCGGGCCGAGACCGGGGGGTATGCGGCGCAACTGCGCTCCGGTTTGCGCACGTTGAGGCGACATCCCTTGTTGCGCGCGCTGACCATGTCGTCGACTGCGTTCAACGGTCTGGACAGTGCCTTCAGCGGGGTCGTGCTGGTCACGTACGCGTACCAGCACCTGGGTAGCGCGGCCAGTCTCGGAGTGCTCCTCACGGCCTTCGGTCTCGGTACGGCGGCGGGGCTGTTCGGTTACGCCGCCATGGGGCACCGGATCAGCCGCCGCCGCACCTTCTTGACCGCCGGCTGCTGTACGGGGCTGCTTGTCGCCCCCCTTGCCGCCCTGCCGCCGCTGCCCGTCGCCGCCGGGCTGCTGGCGCTGCTCGGTGCGGTCGCCGCTCCGGTGGCGCCGGTACGGATGACGGCGCTGCAGCACTCGGTGCCGGAAGGCCGGTACGGCCGGGTGGTGACTGCCATCGACACCTTGGCGCTGACCGCCGTGCCCCTGGGCTCGGCCGTCGCCGTACCGCTCGTTGCCGGCCTGGGGCTCCGTCCGGCGCTGCTCCTGCTCTCCGCGGCCTACCTGGTCGTTGTGGCCGTATGTGTGTGGACGCCCGCCTTTCGCATGATGGACGAGAAGACAGAGTCAGTAAACTTGACTTCCATTGACAATGCATGACTCGACGATGAGACTCATTCGAGGTCTCTGTGAGTCTGCTCCTAGGGGGACAAATGACATCAGCCCTGGTCCGGTCCGCCGACAGGACCGCGACTTCCGACATCCCGTACGCCGACCGCCTTCAGGCCTTACGGACCGTCCGTGATCTGCTCGCGGAGGAAATGGTGGAGCCGGGCCCTGTGCACCGCCTCCTGTGCGAGATATCCACGCACCGCGCGGCGAGCTACGAGATCGAGGCGGCGCTGAGCACTCTCGACGGAGCCGCCGACGAGGTCCGCTCCTACCGTCCTGGCAGAGTGCCGAGTGCGGCCGTCTTCATGCCGTCGAACGTCATCCTGTACTCCTACGTGCTGTACCTCCTGGTGCCCTCGCTGTATGTCGAGCAGATCGTGTTCAGACCCTCCAGCCAGGTGCGCGACCAGACCTCCCGGCTCCACGAACTGCTGGCACGTCACCATCGCCTGCCGGTGCGGCTCACCACCTCCAGCCAGCGCGGGTTCGTCAACGAGCACGCCCGGTCGGCCACTGCCGTGGTCTTCACCGGCGCCTTCCACAACGCCGAACGCATCCGCGCCCAGCTCTCCACCGGGCAGCTGTTCCTCCACCTGGGCGCCGGAGTCAACCCGTTCGTCGTCACTGCGGGCGCCGACCTCCACCGCGCCGTCGACGACGCGGTGGAGATACGGATGCTCAACGCGGGCCAGGACTGTCTGGGACCGGACCTGTTCTGCGTCCATGAATCCCTGCTCCCCGGATTCCTCGACGCGCTCACCACACGCTTGAAGGGGCTCCAGTACGGGCCCTACGACGATCCCGGAACGGACTACGGGCCCCTCTACTACGAGAGCGCGCTGGAGGACACGGCCGTGTTCCTGGCCCGCAATCGTGCCTCCATCGTGCACGGCGGCACCATCGACTTCTCCAGCCGCCGGCTCGACCCCGTCGTGGTCCTCGGGGACGGTGTGTCCCCCCGTACCCACGTCCCCGAGTTCTTCGCACCGGTCTTCAACGTGGTGGGCTACGACGATCCGGACGAACTGGCAGCGACCCTCACCACCGGTCCCTTCACCGAGCGCGCCCTCGGAGCGAGCGTCTACGGCGACGACCGCCACCTCACCGCGACCCTGCGCCGCAGGACCACCGTGACGGTCGACTGCTCGCTGCTGTCCGTCGACGACGGCAACGCACCGTTCGGCGGCTACGGACGCCAGGCCAACTACATCACCGACGGCGAAATGCTGTGGGCCGAACCCGTCCTGTTCTCCAAAGCTGTCGCCGACCACCTGCCGGAGGACGCCCGATGAGCCGGCCCGCACCTCGACCCACCTGCTGGTCCGCCATTGCCGACCACCTCGAACACCTCGGCACACGTACGGTGTTCTGCCTGCCCGGTGACGACATGGCCCTGCTCGCGGCCCTGGAGGACCGCGACATCGAGGTGGTGCTGTGCCGGGATCAGCGCAACGCCGTCTTCATGGCGACCGGTTACGCCCTGGCATCCGGAACCCCGGGCGTGTGCGCCATCGGCAAGGGGCCGGCTTTCACCAACGCGCTCACCGGCCTGCTGGAAGCACAGGCCGCAGCCGCCCCGGTCATCCTCGTCGCCGACGGCACACCTCTCGGCCGGCTGGGCACCGGCGCCTTCCAGGAGTTCGACCAGATGGGCGCCGTACGGCCCTTCACCAAGTGGGCGAAGCGGATCGACAGCGCGGACCAACTGGCAGCCGCCCTCGACAAGGCGACCGCGGTCTGCCTGAACGGCACCCCCGGGCCGGTGTACCTCGAGCTCGCCGAGCAACTGCCGTACGAGCCCCCGGCCCACCCCGTGCCCCGCAGGAGGGCCACGCCACAGCGGCTCGCGCCCGACAGTGACATGCTGCGCGAGGCCGCCAGTGTCATCGCCTCCGCCCGGCGGCCGCTGATCCTCGCGGGCGGCGGATCCCGGCACCGCAATGCGGGCCGCTGCATCGAGCGGCTGGCGGAGGTCATCGGTGCGGGCATGTTCACCACCGCGTCGGGGCGTGGCTCCCTCGACGAGAACCACCCGCTGTTCTGCGGTCTGGCGGGTTTGTACAGTACGGGGCCCGCTGCCGCCCTCTGGGCCGACACCGATCTCGTGATCGCGCTCGGCAGCCGGCTGGAGGAAACGGCGGTCTTCGGCTGGCCGGAGTCGCACGAGGTGCCGGTGATCCAGGTGACTGCGGACGAGTTGACGCTCGTGACCGGCAGGCCCGGCTGCGGTGTCATCGGTGACGTGTCCCGGGTGGTGTCCGGCTGGGCGAGCATCCTGGCCTTCGGCAACCCGGACCCCGTCTGGACCGATCAGGTACGTGAGACCCGCAATGAACTGCTGGCCCTCGCGGAGGAACGCAGTGCCGCAGCGGCGGCCGCCCCGCTCTCGGCGCCGCCGAAGGTCTCCCAGGTGCTCGACTCGCTGCGCGCGGTCGTCCCGGACGACACCGTCCTGGTCCAGGAGAACGGCCTGAACGACATGTGGTCCTATCACTTCCCGCACTGGTCGTGCGGAGCCCGCGGCGGATCCGTGGTGCCCAGCGAACAGACCCCTCTCGGCTTCGGCGCGGCGGCAGCCCTGGGAGTGGCCCACGCCGATCCCGCGCGCCCCGTCGCCGCGGTGGTCGGCGACGGAGCCTTCCATCTCTTCCGGGCCGAACTGCCCACGCTGGCCGACAGCAAGTGCCCGGTGCTCTACGTCGTGCTCGACAACGGCGGGTACGGGTGGCTGCAGACGAATCTGGACCAGGTTTCCGGCGGGGAGTCACGCTTCTCCTTCATTGCCGATCGTGCCTCCGGTCTCGACGCGCTCAGCCAGTCCCTGGGCCTCGGCCACTGGAGGGTCGACTCCTGGGGCGACCTGGAGGGAATCGTGCGCAAGGCCTGGGAGCAGTGCTCCTCGGGGGTCTCCACGGTCGTCGAGGTCGCGGTGTCGCTCGCCGACGCACCGCCCGGCGTCGAGGTACCCGCCGGAGACTTTCCCGACCGCGAAGCCCCCACGCGCGAGCAAGACTGACGGAACGAAGGAAGCCGAAGATGTCCCTTGTCCTGTTCTTTCCCGGGCTGACGCCCACCACCTATGACGCCATCAGCGAGTTCGCGACCACCCATGCGTACGCCAAGCAACGGTTCGCCGAGGCCGACGAGGTCCTCGGCTACTCCTTGATCGAGGCGTACAAGAAGGCCTCGATCTACGACTGGGAGGTCTACCAGAGCGGCGTCATGGCATTGGCCCTCGCGCTGGCCGACTGGGCCGAGGAGCACTATGCCGAGCAGCCCGGGTTGTGCGGCGGACAGAGTTACGGAGCGGTCATGGCCGCCGTGCGCGCGGGGACGCTGTCCTACGCGGATGCGCTCCGGCTGATGTCCCGGAGTGTCCGGGTGGAGCAGGACTACTTCGCTTCCCAGCCGGAACCGATCGGCTGCCACTTCTTCTACAAGCTCTCCTACGACACCGTCATGCGCCTGATCGAGGAGTTCCGGGCACAGGGCGAGTGGATGGAACTGTCCATCGCGTTCGACGCGTCGGTGCACGCGGTGTCCGCGAGCCTGGGTGCCATCGCCCGCTTCGAGGAGCGGGTCCGGCAGGAGGGCGGCATCCCCTTCTACACGGTCGACCGCGCAGAGCACTGCTCCGCCAACGCCGGTTTGCGGGACCGGCTGGCCAAGGAGGTGTACGGGTCGGTCACCTGGAACGACCCCGTAATCCCGATCATCTCGGACGTGGACGGTCGTCTCCTGACCGAGGGGGCGGCGGTCAGGGAGGATCTGCTCGACGGCTGGACGACTCCGATCCACTGGCAGACGATCGTGCAGGGCATCAGCCGAGGGGGCGGCGACCGGGTATGGATCCCGGGGCCTCGCAACATGTTCGCGCGGATCAGCAACCGGGTGTTCCCCACGCGAGTCATCTCGCCCAGGACGGCCCTCGCCGCATGACGAGTCCGGAAGGCCGCGGCGTCGCAGGGGCCCTGCCCCCAGCGAATCGCCTCCTGTTGTCGAGTGCGGTGCTGGTCGGGGCCCCCTCGGAGGTGCTCGACTTCCTCCTGCCGCTGTGGGCGGGCTCCCAGTTGCAGGTGGACGCCGTGGCCATCGGTGCGCTGGTTGCCGTGGAGGCGCTGCTGTCCCTCGTTGTGCGGCCCGTCGCCGGTGCGCTGTGCGACCGTCACGCGCCCCGGCACGTCGCGACCGTCGGGGCGTTGCTCTACGCGGTGTCCTTCGCCGGCTACGCCCTGGCCGATGCGCTGCCCTTGGCATTCGTCGCAGCCGCTGTGGGTGGCGCGGGCGGCGCTCTCTTCTGGGTGGCCCTGCGCACCTGGATCGCGGCCGGCATGCCGGGGGCGGCGCACACCGCCGCCTACGGTGCGCTGCTGTCGGCCGAGGGCAAGGGAGCACTGCTGGGCTACCTGCTCGCCTTCGCCCTGCTGGACCGGGGCGGATATTCCGTACTGTTCTGGGTCGGTTGCCTCGTGTGCCTGGTGGCCGCCGCGCTGCTCGCGCTGGCCCCACAGGCCGGTCCGGCAGAGAAACGTCGGCCCAGTATCGACGCATCGGATGCGTCGTCGTCCTCGGTGGGCAGCACGAAGGTGCTCATGGCTGTCACCGCTGTCACCGCCGCGGCGGAGGCGGGGCTGTGGATGGTGCTGCTGCTGAGGCTCCAGGGCCACTTCGGGATGGAGCCGGTGGAGATCGCCGGCGTGTTCGCGCCGGGCTTCCTCGTGTTCATTCTGTTGCCGCCGTACACGCACCACCTCACGGACCGCATCGGTCGTACCACGACCCTGGTGGTCTCTTTCACCGCCGCCGCGCTCTTCGCGGCCGGGCTGGGGGTGGTCTCCTCTCCCCTGGCCATCTCGGCGCTGTGGGCACTGACGGCGGCGTGCCTGGCGGCGCAGATTCCGGTCGAGCAGGCGACCGTGGCGGCGGTGTCGAAGGACCGGCCGGGGCGGGGAATCGGCCGTTATGAGAGCGCCCGGTTGGCCGGAGTCGTGGTGGGAACCGGTGTGCTCGGACCGGTGTACCAGAGCGTCGGCTGGACCACAGCGTGCCTGCTGGCGGCGTCGGCCTCCGTGTGCGGTGCGCTGGCCGCGCCCTATGCGATCCGGGCTCTGCGTCTGCCGCCTGCACCGGTGCCGGTCGGGGAGCGCCCCGAGGGCGGGCCGACCGCGTCTGCCGAGTCGGGTACCGGGCTCGTCCCGGGTTCCGACGCCACGTCGGTGCACGGTGACAGCGGGTCTGAGCCGCGCCGGCCAGGTCAGTCGGCTCAGGAGCAGGCGCGGACCGAGCGCCGCCGCTGGTACATCCACACCGCTGCGTTCGTGTCGAGCCAGGTGGTGCTGAGGCTGTTGGACGTGCTGCCCGATGTGACGCGGATCTGGGTGGTGGTGTACATCATCGACACGCTGTGGTCCTGGTCGTACACCGTCTTCCCCCGCGCCGCCAAGGGCGATCCGCGCGAGAAGTGAACGGTGCCGGCCGGTGCGCGAACGGAGGTCCGTCCCCGCACCGGCCGACGCGTCATGCCGGGGTGAGCTGCTTCTCGATGCGACCGACCACGTCGGACACGAATCGCATTTCCTTGAGCTCTTCCTCGGGGAGCTGCACGCCGAACCGCTCCTCCGCAGCCACGATGATCTCGACCATGGCCAGCGAGTCGACGTCGAGTTCCTCGACGAAGGACTTGTCCTCGGCCACCTGGTCGGGCTCCACGTCGGCCACTTCGTCGAGGATCTCGGCGAGGCCGGCCATGATCTCTTCACGCGTCATGTGTCTGTGCCTTTCATGAGGGGTGCGATGCCTCTCCGACAGGGCTCGCGGGGACGATCCGGGTGTACGGCGTTCAGCTGGACTCGGCTGCCGCGGGCTTCAGGGAGCGGTCGATGACGTGCTCCGTGAACTCCCGCTCGATGCCGATCAGGTTGAGCTGGCGGCGCAGGCTGTGGACGCTGAGGTCGGTCATGGTCAGACCGTCGGAGCGGTCCTCCACCGTGTCGCTGTCGATGTCGATGCGCAGGGCGATGGGCGCGGTCAGCTCCACGATCTCGCGGATCTCGTCGCCGTAGCCCTCCTGCACCCCCTGGCGCAGGGCGTGCAGACCGTAACTGACGTGCCGTGACTCGTCACGGCACATGGCGGTGAAGCCGGCCTTCACCCCGGGCAGCATCGACGTGTCGTGCAGTTCGTTGAGGATCGCTCGCTGGCCGACGAGGGCGAGGACCCCCTCGGTGATGAGGTGGAAGTGTGTCACCGCGCGCAGCCAGCGCCGGTAGTCCGACGGGTGCGCCTGGAGGTCGCGGACGATCTCGGCCTCGATGATGCTGAGTTCGCGATGCGAGGGCGTCAGCAGTTCCCAGGCCTGGACGAGCATCCGGCGCGGGTCCCGGTCCAGTCCGAGCAGCTCCTCGCCGAAGCGGAGCATCAGCTGTGTGTGCCGGGTCTCGTCGGCGATCTGGGTGCCGAGGTAGAGGTGGTCGACCTCCTCGGGGGCCCCGGTCAGGATGGGGCCGAGCAGGTCCAGGCCGGTGTACTCGCCGGTGATGAAGGTGGCGATCGACTCGGCCAGCGCGTCCCGAGTGGCCGTCGGCAACTCGTTGTCCCAGGCGATGCGGTCTCGCTCCAGGTCGATCGCCTGGGCCGACCACTGCTGCTTTTCCCAGCGTTCGTAGAGCTTCTGCGGTTTGGGGCGCTCGGCAGCCACGAGGTCGGCGTGGTGCAGCACATGGTCGAACGGCAGGTCCGGCATCTCCGTCAGGGACGCCTCGTCGAGCAACAGCGTGCTCCAGCGGGTCATCTCAAGGCTCCTTGCTCAGTCATATCTCATGACACTCTGCGTCGGCCAATGGGAACACCGTGACTATCAGAGAGTCAAGCACGAGTCATCTTCCTTGACTTCTGTGACCCGGATGTGCGACTGTCCCGGCGTCGGCGGGACAGTCGGCGCCGAACGAGATGGAGGCGAGTCTTGACACCCACAGCATCCGCTCCGACCGATCGGCGTGTCGTCATCACCGGCACCGGAGTGATCTCCCCGATCGGCGGCACCACGCGGGAGTTCTGGGACTCGCTGGTCGCGGGACGCAGCGGCATCCGTGTCATCACGCGTTACGACCCGGACACCCTCCCCACGCGGTTCGCCGGTGAGGTGGTGGACTTCGACGCCCGTACGTACATGCCCAACAAGGTGGGGCGCCGGCTCGACCGCTTCGCCCAGTTCGCTCTCGCCGCGGCCATGCAGGCGGTGCAGGAAGCCGGCTTGACGGTCACCGAGGAAAGCGCACCCCGTACCAGCGTCCTGGTGGGAACCGGTTACGGCGCGGGCCACTTCACCCGGAACGCCGTCCTCACCCTGCGGGACGAGGGGCGACGACGGATGAACGCCTACTTCGCCGCGGCCGGCTCCTCGGACAGCGCCACTGTCGAGATCGCCAACTGGCTCGGCGCCCGCGGCCCTTCCGGGGCCATGGTCGCGGCGTGCGCGACGGGCGCCGTGTGCATCGGCGACGCGATGCGGCTGATCCGGCACGGATACGCCGACGTCGTGGTGGCCGGTGGCAGCGACGACGCCGTCAACCCCCTCGACCTGGCGACCTCGGCCAACTCCGGTGCGCTGTCCCGGCGTACCGACCGGCCCGAACTCGCCAGCCGTCCCTTCGACCGCAACCGCGACGGGTTCGTGATGGGAGCCGGAGCAGGTGTCGTCGTCCTGGAGTCACTGGAGCACGCGGTGCGGCGAGGGGCAACGGTCCTGGGCGAGCTGGCGGGTTACGGCGTCACCACGGACGCGCACCACTCCACGCACCCCCACCCCGACGGACGCGACGCGAAACGGGCGATGCTCGAAGCGCTGGCCGACGCCGGGGTGAAGCCCGAGCAGGTCGACCATGTCTCGGCCCACGGCACCAGCACCCCGCTCAACGACCGCATCGAGAGCAAGGTCATCCGTGAGGTGTTCGGAGAGCGGGCGCCGAAGATCCCCGTCACGTCCATCAAGTCCATGACCGGGCACATGATCGGCGCCGCCGGCGCGGTGGAGCTGATCGCCGCACTGCAGACCGTACGCACCGGGGTGGTGCCGCCCACGGTCAACTGCGACGACCCCGAGGATCCGGAACTCGACTACGTCCCCCACCGGGCGCGACGGCATCCCGCCCGTGTGGTGATGAGCAATTCGTTCGGGTTCGGCGGGCACAACGCGGTACTCGTCGTGCGCGAGGCGCCCGCGGCAGAACTGACCCAGGAGAACCAGGGGGAGCACCGATGAAGGGCAGACGCGTCAGCCTCGACCGGCCTTCGGACGCAGACTACGAACTCATCGCGGACTGGCTGGGCCCCGCGTCCCAGGCAGCGGTCATGACCGCGGACGCCGGGGAGTACGTCACCCCGGACGACCTCAAGCAGCTCAACAGCACTGGTCGGATACGGCAGTTCGCCGTCCGTACCGATGACGGAAGGACCGTCGGTACGGTCAACTACCGCCAGCAGGGCCCGGTGGGCAACTTCGCCATCGGAGGGGCCATCGGCGATCCCGAGCTGTGGCAGCAGGGCCTGGGCGCCGAGGCGTTCGACCTGTTGATCGACCACCTCTTCCATGCGCGCAACGCCCACCGGATGCAGTTCACCACGGCCCTCTACAACAAGGGCGTGCTGCGCATGGTCACCCGGGCGGGCTTCGTCCTGGAGGGCATCCTGCGCGATCACCACTACCTCGACGGCGCCTACCACCACGCGGCGATCTGGTCGCTGCTGCGCTACGAGTACTACGACTCCCTGGCCCGTCAGGAACAGCGCAATCCCAGTTACGTACGCCCCGACGTGATCCCGGAGTCGGCCAAGGCCCAGGCGATGGACATCATGCTCAACCACCTGAAGCGCCCTCAGTCCGAGACGTCGATCCAGCTGTTGCTGGACGACGCGGCGGCCGCGGCCGCCTCCAGTGCGCCGGGGACGCGATGACCAGCCGACCCCAGCCCGAGGCCTACTGTCAGGCCGATCCCGTCTTCTACGACTCGGGCACGCGGCACAGCCCGGACGACGCCTCGGTCTTCGACCTCACCAGCGTGCCCGCCCCGGACGGCTGGCGTCGCAGCGAACGCGGCGTGTGGGTGGTCCACACCCCGCAGTCGTACCGGATGCCCCAGCAGGGCTGGAAGATCCATGTCTCCGGGCTGCCGGACAACGCCCGTCAGGTCATCGGCCTGTGCTGGGACTACTGCGTGGCACAGGGGCTGCCCTTCAAGTTCTTGCGCAGTCGCAACGTGGTGACCACCCACAGCCTGAAGTACGCTCCGCGTTCGGCCAGCGGCAAGATCGTCACGGTCTATCCCCGGGACGAGCGGCAACTGCGTGAGGCCGCCGAGGCGTTGGCGGAGCTGCTCGACGGCATTCCCGGCCCCTACATCCTGACGGACCTGCGCTGGGGCGAGGGGCCGGTCCACATCCGCTACGGCGGGTTCGTCGACCGGTACTGCACGGGTGCGGACGGTGCGCCCGTGCACGCCGTGGAACGGCCCGACGGCACCCTGGTGCCGGACGACCGGCGCCCGGTGTTCACCGTCCCCGACTGGGTGGAGCCGCCAGACTTCCTCACACCGCACCTGGACGCGCGCCGTGCCGCCGGTGCGGGGCAGGACTTCCCGTACCGGGTGGAGAGCGCGCTGCACTTCTCCAACGGAGGAGGGGTCTACCGAGCCCGGCACCACGATGGGCGCTCCGCCGTGCTGAAGGAGGCCCGGCCGCACGCCGGCTTCGACGGGCGCGGCCTCGACGCGGTCACCCGGCTGGAACGCGAGCACGCGTCCCTCAAGTCGCTGGCGGGCATCCCCGGCGTACCCGAGCTCTACGGGTACCACCGTGTGTGGGAGCATCACTTCCTCGCCGTACAGCACATGCCCGGCGACACGCTGCAGACCTGGGTGGCCCGTCACTATCCGCTGACGAAGGCCGACCCTTCGGAGGAGCAACTGGCCGCCTATGCCCGGCGGGCCGAGGTGATCACCGACCGTGTCACGCAGCTGATCGAGGCCGTGCACGCACGGGGATTCGTCTTCGGTGATCTGCACCCCTCCAACATCCTGGTGGACGACCAGGACCAGGTGTCCCTCGTCGACTTCGAACTCTCGGTCCCGACGGCGCAGGCGGAACGGCTCGGTCTGGGCAACCCCGGATTCTCGGGAACGAACCTGACCGGTCCGGACATCGACCGGTACGCGCTGGCCGCGCTGCGTGTGTGGCTGCTCCTGCCGCTCACCGCGCTCGCCGAGCTGGATCCCGGCCGCACGGCTTCCTGCGCGGATCTGGCCGAGCGTCGCTTCGGGCTGGCTCCGGGCAGCCTCGATGCGGCCCGCCGCACGCTGACCCCCGGCGCCGACCGGCTGGCCAAGGTGCCCGCATCGCTGCGGCGGCCCGCGGCCGTCCTGTTGGACATCCCCGAACCGGACTGGACGGCCGTGCGCAAGTCGCTGGCCTCGGCGATCCTGCTGAGTGCCGCCCCGGAACGCGACGACCGGCTCTTCCCCGGCGACGTACGGCAGTTCCACACGAACGGCAGCAACTTCGCGCACGGGGCGGCAGGAGTGCTGTGGGCCCTTCAGACCACCGGGGCAGGCCGCTACCCCGAGCACGAGGACTGGCTCATTCGTTCGGTCCGCGACGACCGCGCGCTGGCGCCCGGGTTCTTCGACGGGGCTCACGGCATCGCCTTCGTGCTCGACCGTTTCGGCCACCGGGACGAAGCGCTGCGCATGATGGACGGAGCGGGCAGCGCCGTTGCGGGGATGGACGACATCAGCCTGTACCGCGGGCTGGCCGGCATCGGACTGAATCTTCTCGACTTCGCCGTACGGACCGGATCGGCCGACCATCAGCGGCGCGCACTCGACGTCGGGGAACGGCTTGCCGACGCGGTCGAACGGGGCGTGGCCGCCAATGTCGCGGCCGCCCCCGGACACGGCAGTCGCGCCGGCCTGCTGCACGGCTGGTCCGGTGTTGCCCTGTACTTCCTGCGCCTGCACGGGGTGACGGGGGACGCGGCCCACCTGGACCTGGCGGTGCGCGCCCTGCACCGGGACATCGACCTGTGCGTCGAGTCGCCGGACGGCTCGCTCCAGGTCGACGGCGGGTTCCGTACGCTGCCGTATCTGGCCGTGGGCAGTGCCGGTATCGCCGTGGTGGCCGCCGAAGCGCTCGATCACCGCGCGGACGAACGCCTCGCAGGCTCCTTGCCCGCACTGCTGCGTGCCGCTCGCCCCGAGTTCACCATCGAACCGCACCTGTTCGCGGGCCGCGCCGGGCTGCTCGCCGTCCTCGGCGCGGTGTCCGGCCGCCACCCGGACGTCGGCCCCTACGTCGAGCAGCACCTTTCGCGACTGCACTGGCACGCCTTGTCCTACGAGGGGCAACTCGCCTTTCCCGGGGAGCAGATGCGTCGCCTCTCGATGGACTTGGCCACCGGGAACGCCGGAATGCTGCTGGCGCTGTCCGCGGCCGTGGACGGCCGCCGTGACTTCCTGCCGTTCCTTGCCCCTGATGCCGGTTCCGTGCGGACCGCGCACCCCAAAGCTCCGGACAGTCGCGAGACATCCGGTACCTGACCGACTCGACCTTTGAGAGGAGGAATAACCATGTCGATCGTTCTCGACCTGCAGGGCCTCCAGGCCCCCGCCGAGGAGGCTGCCGCGCTGGGCAGCACCGTCAGCAACAACTGTGGCTGACACGTCCTGCGGCCCATGACCGCCACGAGTCTTCGAGGGGAGGGAAAACCATGTCGATCGTTCTCGACCTGCAGGGCCTTGAGGCCCCCGCCGAGGAGGCTGCCGCGCTGGGCAGCACCGTCAGCAACAACTGTGGCTGATACGTCAGTCGGCCAATGACCCCAACCCATCGCCGGTGCGCGGGTCATCAGCCTGACGTTGCCTCCGTTGATACCACAAGTCTTTGAGGGGAGGAACAACCATGTCGATCGTTCTCGACCTGCAGGGCCTCGAGGCCCCCGCCGAGGAGGCTGCCGCGCTGGGCAGCACCGTCAGCAACAACTGCTGATGACAAGACGCGCGCCGGTGCGGGTCCTGATCCTTCAGGCCCGCGCCGGCGCGTGCGTTTCCAGCGCACGCACCATGAGGCCGACATGACACGGGAGTTGAGGATGAGCGGTCTGCTCGACGGCAAGCAACTGATCGTCACCGGAGTGATCAGTGAGAAATCGATCGCCTACAGCGTCGCGCGGCTCGCGCAGGAGCAAGGTGCCCGCGTCGTTCTCACCGCGTACGGCCGGCGCTCACTCGTGGAGCGGATCGCCCGCCGACTGCCGTCCGAGGCACCGGTCGTCGACCTCGATGTCACCGACGAGGAGCAACTGGCCTCTCTCGCCGAGCGTGTGGGTGCGCACGTCGACGGTGTGGACGGCGTTCTCCACTCGATCGCCCACGCGCCCGAGAGCTGTCTGGACGGGCGGTTCCTCACCGCACCCTGGCAGGACGTGGCCTCGGCCCTGCACACGTCGGCCTACTCGCTGAAGGCGCTGGCGGTCGCTGCCGCGCCGTTGCTGCGCCCGAAGGCGTCCTTGGTCGCGGTCGACTTCGATGCCGCCCGCACCTGGCCGGGCTACGACTGGATGGGGGTGGCGAAGGCCGGTCTTGAGGCGTGCGGCCGCTATTTGGCGCGTGACCTGGGCCCCAGTGGAGTCCGGGTGAACCTCGTCGCCGCGGGACCGCTGCGCACCCTGGCCGCGCGGGGCATCGGCGGAGACGGCGAAGCGTTCGAGAAGCAGTGGGCGGCGGACGCCCCGCTGGGCTGGGACGCCCATGACGCGGGGCCGGTGGCCCACACCTGTCTGGCGCTGCTGTCGGACTGGCTGCCCGCGACCACCGGCGAGATCATTCACGCGGACGGTGGTCGGCACATCGTGGGCTGAGCGTCCTTCGCGACGTGCCGGCCGTTCCGTCGGGTCAGGCGCCCATTCCCATCCCGCCGTCGACGGGGATCACTGCTCCGGTGACATATCCCGTGTTCTCGCTCGCCAGCCAGGCCACTGCGGACGCCACTTCCTCGGCGGTGCCGGTCCGGGGGACGGGACTCGCCGCCACCAGTGCCTTCTTGTGCCGGTCCGCCAGATCGGCCGTCATGTCGGTCTCGATCAGGCCGGGAGCGACGGTGTTGACGGTGATGCCGCGCGCGCCGAGTTCCCGGGCCAGGGAGCGGGCCATGCCGACGAGGCCTGCTTTGGACGCGGCGTAGTTGACCTGGCCCGCGTTGCCGGACTGTCCGACTTCGGAGCCGATCAGTACGATCCGTCCCCAGCGGCCGCGTCGCATGGCGGGAACGGCTCGCCGCACACAGCGGTAGGCGCCTGCGAGGTTGGTGTCGATGACCTGCCCGAACTGTTCCTCGGTCATCAGGGTCACCGGGGCGTCCCGGGTGATTCCGGCGTTGGCCACGAGAACCTCCACGGGCCCCAGTTCCCGCTCGACCTCGTCGAACGCCTCGTTCACGGCGTCGGGCGACGTCACGTCGCAGCGCACGGCGTACAGGCCTTCGGGGGCCTGCTCCCGGTAGGTCACCGCGACTCGGTGTCCCGCCGCGCCCAGGGCGCGTGCGGTGGCCAGTCCGATCCCGCGGTTCCCGCCCGTGACCAACACGGTCCGCGCAACAACCGACATGGAACCCTCCAATGATTGTCATGTTTCGTGACCTGAGATCTAATCTACTTTACTCATCATGACCTTTCTGGGAGTCGACGTGACAACTCTGGAGCGGACCAAGCATCGTCTGATCGGATCCACGGGTACGGAGGAGTCCGCGGCGCTCAGACGCCGTGTGCACACGGCGGCGGCGGAGTTGGTCCGGCGTGGTGTGCGTGCGGGAGACCGGGTACTGGTCCAGGCGGACAACTCCACGGACTACGTCGTGGCCCTGCTGGCCCTCATGCAGGTGGACGTCTCTGTCGTTCCCGTCGACCCCCGGCAGGCACCTGCCGATGTGGGCGCCGCGGCACGACAGTCCCGCGCCCGCTGGCTGCTGACGGACCGCCGGCCGCCGTCGGATCCTGTCGGCGGTCGCGTGCTGGTCACGGCCGAGCTGGGCAGGGCCGGCGCCGGGGACGGGGCGTACGACGGCGAGGTGGACCTCTCCTCCTGGTTCCGGCGGCGGGACGCGGTCGTGCTCTGGTCGTCCGGCACCACCGGCCGCCCCAAGGGCATCGTGAAGTCGGGGTCCGCCGTCCTGGACAACACCGAGCGCACGGCACTCGTCATGGGCTACAGCGCGCAGGACGTCATGGTGCCGCTGCTTCCGTTCTCGCACCAGTACGGGCTGTCGGTGGTCCTGCTGTGGTGGCAGGCGGGCTGCACGCTCGTCGTCACTCCGTACCAGCGCCTCGACCTGGCGCTCAGTCAGGCCGTCGCGCACGGGGTGACCTGCGTCGACGCGGCTCCGCCCACCTACCACGCGCTGCTGGGGGTCGCCCGGCGCCGACCGGCCCTGCGTGCCCAGCTCGGTGCGGTCCGCGTCTGGGGGGTCGGCGGGGCTCCGCTGCCCGCCCCGCTCGCAAAGACGTTCCGGGCCGAGATCGGCACGCCGCTCCTGGACGGGTACGGGCTGTCCGAACTCGGCAACGTGGCGCTCGCGACACCGGAGGTGCCGGTTGCCTGCGGGCGGCCGCTGCCGGGCGTCGGCGTCCGGGTCGTCGCGCCGGACGGACGGCCGGCCGCGCCCGGCGAGCTGGGGCGGATCGAAGTGCGCTCCCCCGGGCGGATGGAGGGGTACCTCACGGAGGAGGGCGAACTGGTGCCGGCCGATGACGGCTGGTTCCGTACAGGGGATGTGGGGTCCCTCGATGCGGGCGGCCTCCTGTATGTCAGTGGCCGTGACCGGGCAGTGCACCGGCTGGGCTACACGATCTTTCCGGAGAGCCTGGAACGCAAGGCCGAGGAATGCGGTCGCCAGATCAAGATCGTCCCCGTGGCCGACGTACGACGCGGTCACGCCCTGCACTTCGTGGTGGCCGACCCGGACGGTCACTCCGCACTCACCTGGCGGCGGCGCATCGCCCCCCACCTCGCCGATTTCGAACAGCCCAACGCCGTGCACGTCGTCGACAGCTTTCCTGTCAGCCTCAACGGCAAGATCGACACGACGGCGTTGCGCCAACTGATTGGCGTGGCCTCCTAGGGCGACGGCACCTGGGCCGGTATCTGCGGTGGTGCCGGCCACAGGCCGTCAAGTGCGGCTCGGGAGGCCGTCAGGTGCGGCTCAGGATCAAGCAGGCGTTGTTGCCGCCGAAGCCGAAGCTGTTGACTGCCGCGTGGGACAGTCGGTGGCCCCGCTGGGCCTCGGCGGGAAGGACGACCCTGCTGCTGGCTTCGGGGGCGGACAGCCCCACGGTGGGCGGTACGGTGCCGGTGCGCAGTGCCGTCGCGGTGGCGGCGATCGCGGCAACCCCCGAGATGTGCAGCAGGTGGCCGATGGCGCCCTTGTGCGAGCTCATCGGCAACCGCGCCAGTCCGTTCTCGGCACAGATCTGCTCGGCGGCCTGCAGTTCGGCGGCGTCGCCCTGTTGGGTGCCGGTGGCGTGGGCGTGCAGGTAGTCGAGGTCGCTGACTCCCGCGTCCGCCATGGCCGCGCGCATGCACGTGCTGATCGCGTCCGTGTCGGAGGCGACGGCCTTTCCCGCGGAGAGACGGCACGCGAGGCCCGCGACGGCGAGGTCTGCGTTCGCCCCTCTTCTGCGTGCCTGGCCGGCGTCCTCCAGGACCAGTGCCCCGCCGCCCTCGCCCAGCGATATTCCCTGCCGGTCCACGTCGAACGGCCGGGCCGGTTCCATCGACAGGGCCCGCACGACATCGAGGCTCGCGTACTCGTAGGGGTTCAGCGCGGTCCCGCCCGCCACGACGACGGCGGGCGCGTTGCCCGACCGGAGGATCTCCCGGGCCAGGCTCACCGCGAAGAGCGTCGAGGCACAGGCCTGCGTGATGTACAGCGCGGAGCCGGTGCCCAGGGCGCCGCTGCGGGTGGGGCCCATGAACTCGCGCTGGTCGGCATCCACGCCGTCGAGGGTCTTGGGCAGGGGCGACTGCCCTACCAGGATCACCTGGCTGCCCTCGGGGAGACCGGTCAACCGGGCCGCCTGCAACGCCTCTTCGACCGCGGCGAGCATGTACGCCTGTCGGCGGGGGCCTCCTGCCGGCGTTTCACCGCTCACCTCGCCCACCGCGTGCCCCCGGTAGGAGGCGGCACGAAAACGTCGCGCCCGCTCCAGCGCGCAGCGGCGCTCGGCCAGCCCCTGGCTGAAAGCGGCGGTGCCGTTCCCGAAAGCGGTGGCCAGCCCGATGCCGCTGATGACGATGTCACGCATTGTTCCACTGCCTTTCCGAGGACAGGGCGTTGAGCAGGGCGGACGGGGTGGCAGACGTCGTGGCGGGGAGTACCGGCGGCTCGCCCGAGCCCCATGCGGCGGCCACGGCCAGGCAGTCCCGGTGATGAGGGTCGTCCCCGGGCAGCAGAGCCGGCTCGCAGATCACCACTGCTCGATGGCCGGCCGAGGTCGCGAGTTCCACGACGGCCTCGGCGGAGACTCCGGCCAAGAGGTAGCAACTGCCTTGGTGGCCTGCTGCCGTGAGATAGGGGCGCACCAGTTCGGAGGTCTCCGGACGTACCGAGTCCGACGGTCGCAGGCGCCGGTGGGTTTCATGACATCGGGTGACCAGGCGACGCGCCGCGAAGATGCTGTAGTCGTCGCAGAGCACGTAGAGCGGAGCAGTGCTGCGCAGTTCGTCGTCGAGAGCACCGAACGCCGCTTCGAGAACGGCGCTCACGGCCTCCACCGGCGTCTTCACCGTTCTCGGTTGCCCGGTCAGCAGGGCCTCACCCGTGGCTCGGGTGGCGACGTGCAGCGCGGTCTCGTCCGTGGCGGCCAGCGCTATGCGTGAGTCGACCGCTGCGCCGACTGTCACCACGTTCGTTGTGCGTGACATTGCTCCTCCTTGCTTGCCCCATGCCGGTCATCAAATATTCCAGCATCCTGAAGCAGGAGTCATACTTTGTCAATCTTTGTTACATTAGCTCACTGTCACGCGTGATCTGCGGGTGTTGACAGAGGGAGAAGTGCCTCCACCATGAATCCGCCGTCCTGTGTCGGCTGAGCCAGCAGGCTCCCGCCGAGCGCCGCCGCGCGTTCTCTCATGCCCTGGATGCCCTTGCCGCTGCCGGGCGCTGAAGGCCCTTTCGTACCGGCTCTGTTGCGCACCACCATCAGGAGGTTCGCCCCCGCTCTGCGTATGACCACCGAGACAGGTGCATCGGGGGCGTACTTGCGCGCGTTGGTGAGGGATTCCTGGACGATGCGGAAGACCGCTCCCTCCACCGCCGGCGGGCACGCGAAGCCGTCCATGTCCCGCATGTCCAGGGCGACATGAGGGCCCGCGGCCGTGATCAGTGTCGGCAGGTGGGAGAGCCCCGGAGCAGGCGTGCTCTCGGTGCGTTCGGTCGGCGTCCGCAGCGCCGTGACCAGGGACCGCAAGTCGGCCAGGGCGGCCTGGCTGGACTTGCGCACCAGGGCCACCGACGGGCGCCGTTCGGGAGGGAGGCTCACCTCCAGCGCACCGGCCTGCAGCGCTATCAGGCTGAGGTGGTGGCCCACCGTGTCGTGGATGTCGCGAGAGAGACGGGTCCGTTCCTGCAGCATCAACTGCTGTGTCTCGAAAGCCTGTTGACGTGTTCTGACCAGGGCGAGTTCCGCCATCTTGGCCCGTAGGTCCCTTCGTGAGGCGACCAGCCGGGCGAGGATCACGGGCGTGATGGAGACCAGCCCCGAGAACATGGCGGTGAGCGCCACCGAGGACGGAGCCCAGTCCGCCGGCCCCAGGTGGGGCCAGGGAGCGAAGGACACGATGGTCATCGCACTCGCACCGATCGCAGTCGACGCGGAACCGGTGAGCAGAGCCACGTGGTACAGCGACACCATCGGTGCCAGCCACACATAGCCCAGGGATACAGCGGGAAGCGTCGCGATCAGTGCCGCCCACGGCCATCGACGGCACACCACCAGTGCGGCCACAGCAAGGCAGCTAGCGCCCAGAGCCCACGAACTGCCCCAGGAACGCGTGGCCCACACCTCCGTGGCAACCAGCGCCACCACCCCGGCAGTCACGGCAGGACGCCTGGTCACGATTGCCGGCACAGCTCTCGCGTTTCGGCGTTCAGGCCCATGTTGTGGGCGGCGACGGCCAGGGCGACCCGGGTCTTGGCCCCGAGCTTCGCCCGCAGCGAATGAACGTGGTACTTGACCGTCGCCAGGCCGATGCCGAGGACTGCGGCGGTCTCCGCGTTCGACATGCCTACGGCTACCAGGCAGAGGACGTCACGCTCCCGTGGAGTGAGGCGGGCCGGTGTGGTCGTGGCACGGAAGGGCATCGGCGCCTCATGGGGGCGGAGCGTGTCGGCGAAGGTGTGCTGCACCGTCGGCTTGAGCACACTGCCGCCGGCGGCAAGCACACGGACCGCAGCGATCAGCATGTCCGGATCGGAGTCCTTGACAAGAAAGCCGGCGGCCCCACTGTGCAGGGCGTCACGGAAGCGGCTGCCGTCGTCGAAGGCGGTGAGCATGGCTGTGGCCGGGGGCGAATCGAGCGCCAGGAGGGCCCGTATGACAGTGAGCCCGTCGATGTCGGGCATCACGGCGTCCACCAGAGCCAGGTCGGGTGCGGTCGCCCGTACCCGGTTCGTGGCGTGACGCCCCTCGCACTCCGCCACCACCTCGATGTCACCCGCCGACTCGAGTATCTGCCGCAGTGCGGCTCTCGTCAGCGCCTCGTCGTCCACGACGGCGACCCGTATCACTTATCACCTTTCGTACTGGAAGCAGGAGGCCCGGCGAACGGACGCCTCTAACCACCCTTCGCGGGGTTCGAGCTGCGCATCGCCTGGAACAGGCCCATCGCAACGAGCACGCCGCCCACGCACATCAGCACCACGCCGACCTTCGTCAGTGTGACGACGGGGGTCTCCACCCCGTCCGTGAAGAGGCGCAGGGCCAAGCCGATGGCGAAGGTGATGACACCTTCCAGCATGTTCTTCGACCCCTGCTTCATGTACGGTCACTCTCCTTCGAGAACGTGCGCCGCTGCTCCGCGCACCGCGTTTCAGTTCTTGATCAGCATAGAAACGCGCCGTGCTCGAATCCTCACCCTGCAGAAGGAACCGGAGTACACCGTTCGGTGGATCGAGATCCGGACAACCTGCAATTCACGTATCCATCGAAGGGTGTAGTTCACGCACCGTACGAGGGCAATCGAGATTTCCGTGCGGCAATGCCGCGGGTTGCCACCAGGATCGGTTGGTGCGGTACCAGTCGACGGTTTCGGCGAGGCCGGTGCGGAAGTCCTTCGTCGGGTGGTAGCCGAGCTCTCGGGTGATCTTTGTGCAGTCCACCGAGTAGCGGCGGTCGTGGCCCTTGCGGTCGGCGACGTGGTGGACGTTGCTCCAGTCGGCCCGGCAGGCTTCCAGGATCAGGCCGGTCAGCTCCCTGTTGGTCAGTTCGGTGCCGCCGCCGATGTTGTAGACCTCGCCGGCGCGGCCGCCTCTGCGGACCAGTTCGATGCCGCGTACGTGGTCGTCGACGTGCAGCCAGTCGCGGATGTTGCCGCCGTCGCCGTAGAGCGGTACCGATCCGCCGTTCAGGAGCGTGGTGACGAACAGGGGGATGATCTTCTCCGGGAACTGGTGGAGGCCGTAGTTGTTGGAGCAGCGGGTCACGCGCAGGTCCAGGCCGTGGGTGCGGTGGTAGGCGAGGGCGATGAGGTCGCTGGAGGCCTTGGCGGCGGAGTAGGGCGAGTTGGGGCTGACGGGGGAGGTCTCCGGCCAGGAGCCCTGGTCGATGGAGCCGTAGACCTCGTCGGTCGAGACGTGGACGAAGGTGTCGATGCCGTGGTGCAGTGCGGCGTCGAGGAGCGTCTGGGTTCCGGACACGTTGGTACGGATGAAGTCGGTGGCGCCGGTGATGGAGCGGTCGACGTGCGATTCGGCGGCGAAGTGCACGATCTGGTCGTGGGCGGCGACCAGTTCGTGGACCAGGGGGGCGTCGCAGATGTCTCCGCGTACGAAGGTGAATCTGCGGTCGTCCGCCACGGCGGCCAGGTTGCTGAGGTGTCCGGCGTAGGTGAGCTTGTCGAGGACGGTGATGGTCACGTCGTCGGTGCCGCGGGGACCGAGCAGGGTGCGGACGTAGTGCGAGCCGATGAATCCGGCGCCGCCGGTCACCAGGAGGGATGTGGCGCTCATGACGCGATCTGCACCTCGCTGTGGTCGCCGAGTACGAGTGTGTTGCCGGACGGCATGCGTGGGGCCGAGGTGACGGATGCGCTGCGGCCGACGAGGGAGGCGCTGACCCGGCGGATGCCTTCGAGGCGGGCGTCGCGCAGCACGATGGAGAACTCGATCTCGGTGTCCTCGATCCGGCAGCCCTCGGAGATGGAGGTGTAGGGGCCGATGTAGGAGTCGCTGATCAGGGTTCCCGCGCCGATGACGGCGGGGCCCACGATGCGCGATCTGCGGACCTGGGCGCCGGCTTCTATCCGGACGCGGCCGATCACCTCGCTGGCCGCGTCGACGCTTCCCTCGACGCGTTCCTCGATGCCCTCCAGGACGAGCCTGTTCACCTCCAGCATGTCGGTGACGTTTCCGGTGTCCTTCCAGTAGCCGTCGATGGTGGTGGAGCGGACGTCGTGCCGGTGGTCGATCAGCCACTGGATGGCGTGGGTGATCTCCAGTTCGCCGCGCCAGGAGGGCTTGATGGCGCGTACCGCTTCGTGCACCGCGGCGCTGAAGAGGTAGACGCCGACGAGGGCCAGGTCGCTCTTCGGCTGCCGGGGTTTCTCCTCGAGGCCCACCACACGGCCTTCGGCGTCGAGTTCGGCGACTCCGAAGGCGACCGGGTTGGGTACGCGGGTGAGGAGAATGCGGGCGTCGGGCCGCTCGGCGCGGAACTCCTCGACGAGCTCGGAGATGCCTCCGACGATGAAGTTGTCGCCGAGGTACATCACGAAGTCGTCGTCGCCGAGGAACTCCCGGGCGATCAGTACGGCGTGCGCGAGGCCGAGCGGGAGTTGCTGGGGCAGGTAGGTGACGCGCAGGCCGAACTTCGAGCCGTCGCCGACCGCGTCCTGGATCTCCTCGGCGGTCTCCCCCACCACGATCCCGACTTCGGTGAGGCCGGCGGCGGCGATGTCCTCCAGCACGTAGTAGAGGACCGGCTTGTTGGCCACCGGCACCAGTTGTTTGGGCGAGGTGTGGGTGATGGGGCGCAGACGGGTGCCTGACCCTCCGGAGAGGACGAGAGCCTTCATGCGTCCCACGCTAGGCGGGCCCGCTCAAGCCTTGCTGGGACGTGGGACGACCCTGAACGTCCCGTCGCCTCACAGTGGCGGGTTGCCGTGCTTGCGGGAGGGGGTGTCGGCGTATTTGGTCCGCAGCATCGTGAGTGCGCCGATGATCGCGGAGCGGGTCTCGGCCGGGTCGATGACGTCGTCCACGAGGCCGCGTTCGGCCGCGTAGTAGGGGTGCATCAGCTCGGTCTTGTACTCCTTGATCTTCTGTGCCCGTTCGGCGTCCGGGTCCTCGGCCGCCGCGATCTCGCGGCGGAAGATGACGCCTGCGGCGCCTTCGGCGCCCATGACGGCGATTTCGTTGGTGGGCCAGGCCAGGGAGACGTCGGCGCCGATGGAGCGTGAGTCCATGACGATGTACGCGCCGCCGTAGGCCTTGCGGAGAATCAGCTGGATGCGCGGGACGGTGGCGTTGCAGTAGGCGTACAGCAGTTTGGCTCCGTGCCGGATGATGCCGTTGTGCTCCTGGTCGACGCCGGGGAGGAAGCCGGGGACGTCGACGAGGGTGAGGATCGGGATGTTGAAGGCGTCGCAGAACTGGACGAAGCGGGCGGCTTTTTCGCTGGCGTGGATGTCGAGGACGCCGGCCGCCGAGACGGGCTGGTTGGCGACGATCCCGGTGACGTGACCGTCGAAGCGGGCCAGTGCGCAGACCACGTTCTGCGCCCAGGCTCGCTGGACCTCGAAGAACTCGCCGTCGTCGGCGATCTCCTCGATGACGGCACGGATGTCGTAGGCCTGGCCTGGGTGGGCCGGGACGAGGTGGAGGAGGTTGTCGGTGCGGCGGTCGGTGGGGTCGGCCGTCTCCTCGCGGGGGGCGGTTTCGCGGTTGTTGGAGGGCAGCAGCGACAGCAGGAAACGTACGTCTTCCAGGCAGCTCTCCTCGTCGTCGTAGGCGAAGGCCGCCACGCCGGAGACGGCGGTGTGGACGTCGGCGCCGCCGAGGCCGTTGTGGGTGATTTCCTCGCCGGTGACGGCTTTGACGACGTCGGGGCCGGTGATGAACATCTGTGAGATGTCGCGGACCATGAACACGAAGTCGGTGAGGGCGGGGCTGTAGGCGGCGCCGCCCGCGCAGGGGCCCAGCATCACGGAGATCTGCGGGATCACTCCGGAGGCGCGGGTGTTGCGCCGGAAGATGCCGCCGTAGCCGGCGAGGGCGGTGACTCCCTCCTGGATGCGTGCGCCCGCGCCGTCGTTCAGGGAGACCAGCGGGGCGCCCGCGGACAGCGCGAGGTCCATCACCTTGTGGATCTTCTGGGCGTGGGCCTCGCCGAGGGCGCCGCCGAAGATGCGGAAGTCGTGTGCGTAGACGAAGACGGTCCGGCCGTGGACGGTGCCCCATCCGGTGACGACTCCGTCGGTGTGGGGCTTCTTGCCCTCCAGGCCGAATCCGGTGGCGCGGTGGCGGCGCAGTGCCTCGATCTCGTGGAAGGAGCCCTCGTCGAGGAGGGTCTCGATGCGCTCGCGTGCCGTCAGTTTGCCCTTGGCGTGCTGCCGTTCGGTGGCCGCCGGGTCGGGTCCGGCGGCGGCGCGGGCCTTGATCTCGGCCAGTTCCGCGGTGCGGTCCTGGATGCGGACGGGAGAGACGTCGCTGATGGTCATGGGTTCCTCCGGGACTGTGGACAGGTGTGGTCAGGAGGCCCAGGAGCCCGGCGCGCGGTAGGCGGGCCGGGTGGGGTGGGGAAGTCTGAGGATCCGGGGTGCGGCGGCGGCCGGACCGCTGTCGTGGAGCCGGCGCAGACCTGCCATGAGTACGGCGGCCACGGCGGCCGTCTCCTCGGTGGTGGGGTTTCCGCGGGAGATGCGGAACGAGGCCATCGCCAGTGCGGTCGAGAGCGGTACGTCGTCGGCCGGGCGCGGTACGGCATCGGTTGAGCGCGGTACGGCGTCGGCCGGTCGAGGTACGGCGCCGGCCGAGCGCGGTGCGGCGTCGGTCGCGGCCGGTCCGGGCTGCGGCGTGCTGCGAGTCAGGCTCATGCAAAGGACCCTTCCGGTCTTCCCGGTTCGGGTCCCGGTGGGGTTCCGGGGAGAGCCGGGGCGGTCGTACGGCTTCTCTTGCCTGCGCTGCGGGGAACCCCCGGGGAGGGCGCGGCCGTGGGCCGCGGCGGCTCTCCCGCCTTCCCCGGAGGGGCCGGTCGTCGGGGATCAGAAGTTGCCGAGGCCGCCGCAGACGTTGAGGGCCTGTGCGGTGATGGAGGCGGCCGTGTCGGTGGTCAGGTAGCCGACCAGGCCGGCCACCTCTTCGGGGGTGGAATAGCGGCCGAGCGGGATCTTGGCGGTGAACTTCTGCATGATCTGCTCTTCGGAGGTGTCGTAGGCCGCCGCGTAGCCGGAGCGCACGCGCTGGGCCATGGGGGTTTCGACGTATCCCGGGCAGACGGCGTTGACGGTGATGCCGGTGGGGGCGAGTTCGTTGCCCAGGGCCTTGGTGAAGCCGACGACGCCGTGCTTGGAGGCCGAGTAGGGGGCGCCGAGCACGACGCCCTGCTTGCCCGCGGTGGAGGCGATGTTGATGATCCGGCCGCGGCCGGAGCCTTCCATTCCGCCGTTCTTGAGGACTTCGCGGGTCAGCCGGAACACGCTGGTGAGGTTGGTGGCGATGACGTCGTCCCACAGTTCGTCGGTGAGGTCGGCGGTGGGGCCGCCGCCGCTGCGCCCGGCGTTGTTGACGAGGATGCCGATCGGGCCGAACGCGGCGACGGCGGCGGCGACGAGCGCCTGGAGCGAGGCGGGGTCGCGGACGTCGGCGGCGGTGCCGTCGACGTCGAGGCCCTCGGCGCGCAGGTCGGCCACCGTCTCCTTGACCTGCTGCTCGGTGCGTGCGCAGAGGAAGACCTGATGGCCGCGGGCGGCGAGGTCGCGCGCCACGGCCAGTCCGATCCCGCTGGTGCCGCCGGTGACCAGGGCCACCGTGGGGGTCTGTGTCGTCATGGGTCTACCTCCGTGAAGGGCATGGGTGGGTCCGACCCTTTCCCGGCACGCTCGACGGCCGCCCGAGCGGCGCTGGAGGGAAGGGGTGGGCGCAGTGCCGCAAAAGTCTCGCTCGAATTCAGCTCAATTACCGGTGCATGCTGCGTCGAATTCCCTTCCCGGGATATTCCGGGAGGTTGTCCGCCCTGCTTCTTTCCGCGCAGGATGACGAAAGACCGAAAGCCCAGCACATTTCCTGCGGAAGGAATGCGATGAGCAGTCAGATCGACGCCGTGCGCCGAATGATCCAGGCGTACAACACCGGAGAAACCGGTGACGTGGCGGAATACATCCACGCCGACTACCTGAATCCCGCTTCGATGGAGCACATGGACCTGCGTGGTCCCGATTCCTTCGCCATGGCGGTGAAGTGGCTGCGGATGACGTTCTCCGAGGAGGCCCGCCTGGAGGAGGTGCAGTTGGAGGAGCGCGGGGAGTGGGTGCGCGCCTCGCTGGTGCTGTACGGCCGTCACGTGGGCGAACTCGTGGGGATGGCCGCCACCGGGCGGGTGTTCTCCGGGGAGCAGATCCACCTCATCCGTTTCGTCGACGGCAAGATCCGTGACCACCGTGACTGGCCCGACTACCAGGGCACGTACCGGCAGCTCGGCTCCCCGTGGCCGGAGCCGCAGGGCTGGCGGGCATGAGCATGTTCCTGGTCACGGGAGCCACCGGCAAGGTCGGCCGGGAGGCGGTGGATCAGCTGCTCGCGCTGGGCCACCCGGTGCGGGCGCTGAGCCGTGCGCCCGAGGAGGCGGGGCTGCCTGCGGGTGTGGAGGTGGTGGCGGGCAGTCCTGCCGATCCCGCCTCGCTGCGGGCCGCCTTCGAGGGGGTGTCGGCGGCGCTGGTGGTGCTCTCCGGTGATGTGGGCGGTGAGGCGGCGCATGTGGCGGCCGCCGCCCGGGCGGCCGGGACGCAGCGGCTGGTGCTGCTGTCGTCTGGCGGTATCGAGCATCCGCTGCCGCACGGCATCGCCCACGAGCACCGGGCCGCCGAGACGGCGATCGAGGAGTCCGGGGTGCCGTGGACGTTTCTGCGGCCGGGTCCCTTCCACGCCAACACCTCCTGGTGGATCGCCACGGTCCGCGACGCGGATGCGGTGCGCTGCTGGATCGGCAACAACCCCGGTGCTCCGATCGACGAGTTCGACATCGCGTCGGCCGCGGTGGTCGCCCTGACCGAGGACGGTCACCTGGGGAAGTCGTACCTGCTCACCGGTCCGCAGACGCTGACCTCGCAGGAGCAGGCCCGGATTCTGGGTGAAGTGCTGGGCCGGGAGCTGGAGTTCTCGGTGGCGCCGCCCGAGGAGGTGGTGGAGGTGTTCACCAGGATCACCGGGGACCGTGCGGCGGCGGAGTCCAACGTGGCGGCCCTGCACAGCCCCGAGGTGCCGTGGGCCAGGCCGACGCGGGCGGTGCGTGACCTGACCGGGCGCGAGCCGCGCCCCTACCGCCAGTGGGCCGTGGAGAACGCGGCCCTGTTCCGCTGAGCAGCAGCCGCACCGCAGCTGCGTATCCGAAGGAGTGTCAGATGAGCAGGATCCTGGTGACCGGCGCGACCGGTCTGCAGGGCGGGGCGGTGGTCCGTGAGCTGATCGGCCGCGGCCGGCCGGTGGCGGCGCTGGTGCGTGACCCGGCCGCCGAGCGGGCGCGGGCGCTGGCGGATCTGGGGGTGGAGCTGGTCCGCGGCGATCTGGACGACGAGTCGTCGCTGCGTTCGGCGCTGGAGGGGTTCCACGGTCTGTTCGCGGTGCAGAACTTCATGACCCCGGCCGGTCTGGGGGGTGAGGTCCGGCAGGGCCGGGCGCTCGCGCGGGCCGCGAAGGCGGCGGGGGTCGGCCATGTGGTGTACACGTCGGTGGGCGGTGCCGAGCGGGAGAGCGCGGTGCCGCACTTCGACTCCAAGCGGGGCATCGAGCGGTATCTGACGGGCACCGGTGTGCCGTTGACGGTGCTGCGTCCGACGTTCTTCATGGACAACTTCGCCGCTCACGGGCCGGAGTTGGTCGACGGCACGCTGGTGGTGCGGCTGGCGCTGAAGCCCGGGACGCGGGTGCAGTTCATCGCGGTCCAGGACATCGGGTTCTTCGCCGCGGAGGCCTTCGACCGGCCGCAGACGTACGTGGGGCGGTCGGTGGAGATCGCCGGTGACGCCCTGACGGCGACGGAGATCGCGGAGGCGTTCGCGGCGCGTTCGGGTCTGCCGGCCCGGTTCGAGGAGCTGTCGCTGGACGCGGTGGCGCACAACCCGTACATCCCCAACGCCCCCGACATCGCCCTGATGTTCGAGTGGTTCCAGGAGCACGGGTACCGGGCCGACATCGAGGCGCTCCGCGCCGAGCACCCGGGGCTCCAGTCCTTCGCGACGTACCTCAAGGGCATCGAGGTGCCCACCGCCTGACGGCGCGTCGTCCCCACACCCCCCCCCAGATGAACCAAATGAACCAGATGAAAGCGAGGCCGCCTTGGCCACCCTGATCCGGCAACCGTCCTCCTCGGCCCCCGACGTCCCGCAGGAGGTGTCGCAGGGCCAGGGTCCGCCGGACGCTCCCCCGGCACGGCCGGCGCGCAAGCCGTTCCGGCTCGGCGGCAGGGGGCGCAAGGTGACGCTCGCCGTGCACATCCTGTCGTCGGTCGGCTGGGTGGGCCTGTCCATGTCGATGGCCACGCTCGCGCTCATCGGGTACCTCACCTCGGACCCCGGGGTGGCCGAGGGCGCGTACTACGCCATGTACGTCTTCGACGAGAGCACCGTCTCCCTGGTCAGCCTGGTCTGCGGGGCCAGTGGCGTGCTGCTGGGGTGCGGCACGCCGTGGGGTCTGATGCGGCACTGGTGGGTGCTGGTGAAGTGGGTGCTGACCCTGGGCGTCGCGGCGTTCGCCTGGGTGTACACCCATCCGCTGGTGCTGACGGCCGCCGAGAAGGCCGCCGCGGCCGAGGGCGGCGTCTACCGGCCGGGCACGGAGGGCACGCTGCTCGCCTGGACCGTGCCGCCGGTGTTCGCCGTGCTGGTCTTCACGGGCGTGCTCTCGGTGTACAAGCCGTGGGGGCGCACCCGTCGCGGTCGCCGGTACGCGCAGACCCGGGCGGCCGGGCCCGTCCCGGCCTCCGGTTCCGGTGCGGGCGGGGTCAAGGCCACGGACGTGGCGGTGCGGGTCGCGGCCGTCGAGAGGCCGGCCGACGGTGTGGTGGCCCTGCGGCTGGTGCCCGTCTCGGGGGCCGCCACCGCGCCGTGGCGGCCGGGTGCGCACATCGACCTGGTGCTGCCGTCGGGGAAGGTGCGGCAGTACTCGCTGTACGGCGATCCGGCGGACGGTTCGGCGTACCGGGTGGCGGTGCTGCGGGAAGCGGCGGGCAGGGGCGGTTCGGCCGAGGTCCACGGCCTGTCGGTGCAGGACCGGCTCGCGGTGCGCGGTCCGCGCAACCACTTCCCGCTGGCCGACGCCCCCGCGTTCCTGTTCGTCGCGGGCGGCATCGGGATCGTCCCGTTCCTGCCGATGATCGAGGAGGCCGAACGCCGGGGCGCGGACTGGCGGTTGGTGTACGTGGGCCGCAGCCGTTCGTCGATGGCGTTCCTGGAGCAGGTGGAGCGGTACGGGGCCGAGCGCGTCCGGACGTACGCACGGGACGTGACGGGCCGCCCCGACCTGGCCGCGCATCTGTCGGCGGCCCCGGCGGGCACGGCGGTGTACTGCTGCGGCCCCGGTGGGCTGATGCGGGCCGTCGAGGAGCTGATGGAGAGCGCTTGCCCTGCGGGGAAGCTGCATCTGGAGCGGTTCGAGGCCGACGCGGACGGTGCCGGGGGCGAGAAGCTGCCCTTCGAGGTCGAACTCGCGGGCAGCGGTGCGGTGGTGCGGGTGGCGGCCGACCGGTCGGCGCTGGAAGCGCTGCGGGAGGAGGCGCCCGGTCTCGCGGCGTCCTGCGAGGACGGGCTGTGCGGCAGTTGTGAGCTGCGGGTGCTGCACGGGACGCCCGAGCACCGCGATCATGTGCTTCCGCCGGACGAGCGCGGGCGTACGGACGTGATGTACCCGTGTGTCTCGCGGGCCCGGGGCGAGCGGCTCGTGGTGGATCTGTAGTTGTAGCTGTTGCGGCCCGGGACGGATTTCGAGTCCGTCCCGGGCCGCTTCGCGTCCTGTGCGTTCAGGAGCTCTCAGCCGTCGAGGAGGTCGGCGAGGGCGTCGGCCGGGTCCTCGTGCGGTGCGGCGGCCGGCCACCAGCGGCCGTCCGTCTGCCGGTAGGGGTACCAGCGGCCGTCGCGGCCGTAGCGGAGCTGGAGCCCGCGGCCGGCCAGCGTCCAGTGGTTGTCGTGCACGTCGAGCTCGGGCAGCTCGTCCTGCTCCCAGCCCGCGGTCAGGGCGTGGCGGGCGCGGGCGGTGTCCTGCCGGGACGGCGTCCAGGCCTCTTCCAGTACGTCGAGTCCGGTGCTGCCGCCCAACCGCCAGGCCTCGGCGGCCCGTTCGAACTTCTGCGGGTTGCCGCAGGCCTCCCGCAGCCGGGCCAGGAGCCGGGGGTCGGGGCGGGTCGCGGCGATCCGTACGCAGTCCCGCCACAGGTCCAGCGGCGCGGGCGGTTCGGGGGTGAGTCCGTGTGTGTACGCGAGCAGTTCGCGGGCGCGCAGGGCGGCGCCGTTGATGAGCCGCTCCAGCGGGTCGGTGCCGATCTGCGCGGAGGACGCGCTGGCGATCACGGGGGGTGCGGGCAGTGGCGGCAGCGCGGGCAGTGCTCCGGGGGTGCGCCCGAAGAGTTCCTCGGCGGGGATGCCGTCGGGGAGCGGCGCGGCGACGGGCTTCGTCTCCGGCTTCGTACTGCTGCTGCCCAGGCCGCCCGCGATGGCGGCCATCAGGACGACGGACCGCAGTTCTTCCTGGGCCTCCTGCTCGCTGCGGCCGCGCAGCAGGAGCAGCAGGAAGGGGTCCTCGTCCAGCAGCCAGGACGCCTGGTAGCTGAGTGCGGCCGCGTGCGTGCAGACGTACTCGAAGGAGTCGCAGTCGCAGTCCGACTCCAGGTCGCCGTAGCCGGGCAGCAGGCTGACCCGGGCGTCCTCGGCGGCCTCCATCAGGTCGGGCGGCAGTTCGCCGGCGAGCAGGCCGTCGGCGACTTCCGGCAGTGCGGCGGTCTTCTCCCAGAGCGATTCCCAGGCGGCGTCGTCGAGTTCGTGCAGGGTGAGCACCGTACGGAACGGGTTGCCGTCCTCGTATCCGGTGGTGGACAGCTCTCCGGGGCTGACGGTGATCGGTCCGAGCTGGCCGGTGCGCGCGTAGGAGCGGCCCCTCTTCAGGGCGTCCTCGTCGAGGGAGGTGTCCTCCAGGGCGTCCGCCCAGGCCTTGCCCCACCAGGACTGGCCGCGCACCCGGCCGCCACGGCGTGCGGCGAAGGCCGGAAAGCCCCGTGCTTCCCTGTCGTTGCCGCTCATCCCTCGCTCCTCAGCTCGACCAGGTTGGCCAGCTCGTCGTTGGTCAGTTCCGTCAGTGACTGCTCGCCGGAGCCCAGGACCGCGTCCGCGAGGCCCTTCTTGGCTTCGAGGAGGGCGGCGATACGGTCCTCGACCGTACCCTCGGAGATCATCCGGTGGACCTGGACGGTGCGGGTCTGGCCGATGCGGTAGGCGCGGTCGGTGGCCTGGGCCTCCACGGCGGGGTTCCACCAGCGGTCGTAGTGCACGACGTGGTCGGCGCGGGTGAGGTTGAGGCCGGTGCCCGCCGCCTTCAACGACAGCAGGAACACGGGGACTTCACCGTCCTGGAAGCGGCGCACCATCTCCTCGCGACGCGGCACCGGGGTGCCGCCGTGCAGCAGCAGCGTGGGCACGCCGCGTTCGCGCAGATGCGCCTCCAGGAGTCGCGCCATGGTGACGTACTGGGTGAACACCAGGGCTGCGCCGTCCTCGGCGGTGATGGTGTCGAGCAGTTCGTCGAGCAGCTCCAGCTTCCCGGAGCGGCCGGACAGCCTGGTGTCCTCGGTCTCCTTGAGGAAGTGGGCGGGGTGGTTGCAGATCTGCTTGAGGCCCGTGAGGAGCTTGAGGACCAGGCCGCTGCGGGCGATGCCCTCGGTGGACTGGATCTGCGCCATGGTGTCGCGGACGTGCTTCTCGTACAGGGTGCGCTGTTCGGCGGTGAGGGCGACCGGGCGGTCCGTCTCGGTCTTGGGCGGGAGTTCGGGGGCGACGCCCGGGTCGGACTTCTTGCGGCGCAGCAGGAAGGGCCGGACCAGTTCGGCGAGGCGCTGGGCTGTGGGGCCGTACTCCCCCTCCTCCCCCGGCGGTGGTCCGAATTCGGCGCGCTCGGCGCGTTCGGCCTCGATGGCGGCGACCCAGCGGGTACGGAAGTGGCCGTGGCCGCCGAGGAGGCCGGGGGTGGTCCAGTCGAGGACGGCCCACAGTTCGGAGAGGTTGTTCTCGACGGGGGTGCCGGTGAGGGCGATCCGGGCGTCGGAGGGGATGAGCCGCAGTGCCTTGGCGGTGCTGGAGTGCGGGTTCTTGACGTGCTGGGCCTCGTCGGCGACGACCGCGCTCCAGCGGTGTGCGCCGAGGTGTTCCGCGTCGAGGCGCATGGTGCCGTACGTGGTCAGGACGAAGCCCGCATCGGCGCCGTCCAGGGTGCGCCCGGGGCCGTGGTAGCGGCGGACGGGGGTGCCGGGGGCGAACTTGTGGACCTCGCGCTGCCAGTTGCCGAGGAGGGAGGCCGGGCACACGACGAGGGTCGGGCCTGCGGTGTCCGGGTGTTCCTGGCGCAGCAGATGCAGGGAGATGAGCTGGACGGTCTTGCCCAGGCCCATGTCGTCGGCGAGGCAGCCGCCGAGGCCGAGCGAGGTCATGCGGTCCAGCCAGCGCAGCCCGCGCAGCTGGTAGTCGCGCAGGGTCGCGTTCAGCGCGGCGGGCGGCTCGACGGCCTCGCCGCCGGAGTCGGGGTCGGCCAGGCGGTGGCGCAGGGCAAGCAGCCAGGGGCTGGGGGCGACGCGGACCGGGGTGCCGTTGATCTCGGTGTGTCCGGTGAGGGCGGCGGCGAGCGCCTCGATGGCGGTGAGCGGCTTGAGGTCGCGTTCGCGCAGCTTGCGGGCGGTGTCGGTGCCGATCAGGACCCAGTCGCCGCGCATCCGCACCAACGCCTGGTCGTTGTCGGCCAGTTCGGCGTTCTCCTGCTCGGTCAGGGTCTGGCCGTCCAGGTCGAACTGCCAGCGCAGGCCGACCGTGCCGTCACCCCCGAAGAAGGAGCGCAGGTCGGTGGGCGGGGTGCGGTCGCCGCCGACGACGGCCCGGGGCACGAGGGAGCGGGTGGTGTCGGTGGGCCAGAGCACCTCGAAGCCCTGGGCGGCGAGCCGGTCGGCGACGCTGCCGAGCAGGTCGCGGACCTCGTGGTCGGCGAGGTCGAGGGCGGAGGGCACCGGCAGCAGGCGGGAGAGCGGTGGCCAGATCTCGGCGGCCCTGCGGACGGCCGCGACGGTGTTGTCCTGGGCGCGCCGTCCGAATCCGGCGGCCTCGACCGAGGCGAACAGTTCGTCGGCATCGGCGCTGCGGGTGGGGTCGTCGGGGCTGGAGACCTGGGGCACCAGGCGCAGCGTGGGCGGCTCGCCGTCGCCCGCGGGCACCAGGTCGACGCGCAGGGCGAGCCGGATGCCGGAGGCGAGCCCTTGGGAGATCTCCTCGGCCCAGGCGCGCAGTTGGGGTACGTACTGCGGTTCCACGGCGGCGAACGCCGGCCGGCCGACTGCGGCGGGGGCGGCGGCGGTGCGCGGCAGGGTGTCGGCGACCGCGTCGACGAAGGCGCGGATCAGGTCGGCGGTGTCGGGCAGCAGCAGGGGGCCGCCCTCGGGCACCGGCAGCGGGGCGGCGAGCGCCTCGGCCGGTGCGGCGGCGGCGAGTTCGCGCAGGTGCTGGACGTCGTCTGCGGTGAGCGGGCCGGCCCGCCAGGTGTCGTGGTTGGTGGCGGAGACACCGGCGAGGAGGCGGCTGCGGGCGGCGAGGTGCAGGCCTGCGGCGGCCACGGCGCCCCAGAAGGCGGCGGAGGGGGTGGGGGTGGGGTCGGCGGGGTCGCCCTCCGCCGCCCGGGTGTGCAGTCGGCGGGCGAGGGTGAGGGCGGGCAGCGCCTCTGCCACGGTCAGCCGCAGGACCGGGAGACGGCGCACGGTGAGGGTGCCGCCGTTGTCGACGACCAGGTCGGCCTCGCCGCGCTCACCGAGGTCCGGGGCGGGGTCGGGCAGGCCGACGGAGCCTGTGGCGGACAGATCGCCAGGACCGGTGGCGGTCAGGCCGTCGCGGCTGTGGAAGGCCAGCCGGCCGGTGCGTGCGGGGTCGCCCGGTTCGTAGACCACCGCGCACTGCGCCAGCAGGACTGCCTGCTCACGCGACATCCACACCATCAGTTGCGCCTCCTGATCCGGCTTTCCGGTCAACTCCCGCCGTCAACGCGGCGCTTGGTCCAGTCCTGTGCGTAGGCGTACCACACGGGAGCCGTGCGGTGCACATTCAGGCTGTGCCCGGTGGCCGGAACCGTGAGGGCCTCCAGCTTCGCCCGGGGCCCGTACAGCGGGTCGGCGGCGGCCTTGAGGGCGGCCGTGCTGGAGCAGTCGGCGCCCTGGCCGCCGCAGATGAGTTTGTCCTCCTGGCCGACGACGACGAGCACGGGGACGCGGATGTCGCGGTTGAGGGCGACGTCGCCGTAGGCGGGGTCGGCGGGGTAGACGCCGGGTTCGGTGGTGAGTTCGTCGTGCAGCAGCACCCGGGGTTCGGTGGTCTTCCGGTGGTAGAACCAGTCGGCCTTGCCGCCGGTGCGCAGGGCCAGATAGCCGTCGTCGAGGCGGCGGCCGGCCAGCAGCGGGTGCTGTCTGGCGGGCATGTACAGGCCGAACATCTCCTCGAACGAGGCGAGGTTGGGCGGGGCGCCCTCCCCGGTGAGGATCAGGCCGTCGACGGCGTCGGGGTGCTTGGCCGCGACCATGCGGGCCACCGTCGCGCCGAAGGAGTGGCCGACCAGGACGACCTTGCGGTAGCCGCGCTCGCGCAGGGTGCGGATGAGCTGGAGGGTGACCAGTTCGTGGGTGGTGTCGGTGTAGCGGGAGCTGTGCGGGGCGGAGCTGGTGCCGCTGCCCAGCCGGTCGAAGGCGAGCGCGGCGTGTCCGGCGGCGGTGGCGGCCTCCATGTAGGAGGGGCCGCCGGTGCGGCCGCGTACGGTCCAGTAGCTGCGGTCGTACGTGCCGCCGTGGACCAGCAGTTGGACGGTGGAGGTCCGGTTGCCGCGCGGGGTGCAGAGCGTGCCGGAGATCCGCTGGTCGGCGCGGGCTCCCTCGGTGACGGCCACCCGGGAGGTGAAGGGGGTGCAGGCCGCCTTGCCCGGCTTGTGGGCGGTCGCGGTGGTCGCGGGGCCGACGAGCAGGGGCAGCACGAGTGCCGCCGCGGCGGCTGCCGCCAGGGCTCGGGGGCGCAGGGCCATCGGGTTCTCCTCGGGGGTCGGTGCGGGGGTTCGGGGGTGGTCGTGCGCGGGAGCGGCCTGTGCGACGTACAAGAACCGGCGGTTCAGGGCCTGTTGCTCAGCGCGTGAGGTGGCGGTAGCGGTTCACGGCCAGGGGGAAGAAGACCGCGATCAGGGCGAGGGGCCACAGCACGGCCATCACGGTCGCGTGCTGCGCGATCCAGGAGTCGCCGCCCCAGCCGGGGTTCTGGAACAGCTCGCGGGTGGCGGCGACGGTGGAGGACAGCGGGTTCCACTCGGCGAGGGCGCCCAGCCAGCCCGGCATCGTGGCCGGTGCGACGAAGGCGCTGGTCAGGAAGCCGACCGGGAATTCGAGGGTCTGCACCATGGTGATGCCCTCGGGGCCCTTCATCAGGAGGCCGAGGTAGATGCCGACCCAGGTCAGGGCGAAGCGCAGGAGAAGGAGCAGGCCGACGGCGGACAGGGTCGCCGCGGTGGTGCCGTGCGCCTCCCAGCCCATCAGGAGGCCCACGCCGAACAGCACGGCGAGACCGAGCACCGAGTGGAGCATGTCGGTGACGCAACGCCCGACGAGGACGGCGGAGGGGGCCATCGGCATGGTGCGGAAGCGGGAGGTGACGCCGCGGTTCTTGTCGGCGGCGACGGCGGCCACCGATTCGCCCATCCCGAAGACCATGGTCATCACGAACATGCCCGGGATGAGGAATTCGCGGTAGTCGCCTCCGCCGGGCACCTGCATGGCGCCGCCGAAGAAGTAGCCGAACATCAGGACCATCATCACCGGGAAGAGCAGACCGCTGATGACGGTGCCGGGTTCGCGCCGCAGGTGCAGCAGCCCGCGCAGGGTGACGGTCCAGCCGTCGGCGAGCGCCCAGCGCAGCCGCGACAGCGGGCCTGCGGGCAGTTCGGGGAGGAGGATGCTCATACGAGGACGCCCTTCGGCTTCGTGTTCGGTCCGTCCTGCTGTGCGGTGGCCCGGTCGGTGCCGGTGAGGTGGAGGAACACCTCGTCGAGGGTGGGCCTGCGCAGGGAGATGTCCTCGGCGGTGACTCCGGCGAGGTCCAGGGCGCGTACGACGTCGGCGAGGGCGGTGGCGCGGTCGCGGACCTGGACGCCGACCTGCCGGGTGTCCGCGTCGACGACGGGCTCGCTCGCGCCGGTGCGGGCCACGGCCGCCGCGGCCCGCGCCAGTTCGTCGGCGTGCCGGACCACGATGTCGATACGGTCGCCGCCGATCCGGGACTTGAGCTGCTCCGGGGTGCCCTCGGCGACGACCTTGCCGGTGTCGATCACCGAGATGCTGTCGGCGAGTTGGTCGGCCTCCTCCAGGTACTGCGTGGTGAGCAGCACGGTGGTGCCGCCGCCGACCAGGTCGCGGACCGCTGCCCAGACCTCGTTGCGGCTGCGCGGGTCGAGGCCGGTGGTCGGCTCGTCGAGGAAGAGGACCGGCGGGGCCAGCACCATGCTGGCCGCCAGGTCCAGGCGGCGGCGCATGCCTCCGGAGTAGGCCTTGACCGGTTTGCCGCCGGTGTCGGCGAGGCGGAAGTGCTCCAGCAGTTCGTCGGCGCGGCGGCGGGCGGCGGCGGGGCGCAGGTGGTGGAGGCGTCCGAACATCACCAGGTTCTCGCGGCCGCTGAGGACTTCGTCGACGGCCGCGTGCTGGCCGACGAGTCCGATGCGGTGGCGGACCTGGGCCGACTGCCGGACGACGTCGAAGCCGGCCACCTCGGCCCGCCCCGTGTCCGGGGCCAGCAGGGTGGAGAGGATGCCGACGGTGGTGGTCTTGCCCGCACCGTTGGGCCCCAGCAGCCCGCACACCGTGCCCTGCGGGACGACGAGGTCGAGCCCGTCGAGGACCTTGGCGGTGCCGTAGCTCTTGCGGAGCCCTTCGGCGACCACGGCCGACCTGCTCGATTCCACGTCTCGTGCCTTTCGCTCGCTCGGGTGGGTGTGGGGGGGGCGGGGTACGGATCAGTACGGTCCGCTGAATCCGGCGTCCACCCCGGTCAGTACGGGCACGGTGATCCCGTCGGAGCCCACCAGGTCGAGGCAGGCCTCGGCGATCTTCGCGGCGCTGGGGTGGAAGGCCTCCTCCAGCGGCCAGGACACCGGGGCGGGGCAGTCGGGGGGCGTGATCCGGCGGACCGGGGCGCGCAGTTCGCCGGGGATGCGTTCGGCGATCACCGCGGCGACCTCGGCCGAGAAGCCGTAGCGTGCCCAGCTCGTGTCGGCGACGACGACGCGGCCGGTGCGGGCGACGGACTCGCAGATGAGGTCCTCGTCCAGCGGCCGGATGCTGCGTACGTCCACCACCTCGACGCTGACGCCCTGCCGGGCGAGGAGGTCGGCGGCGCGTTCGGCCTCGTGGACCATCAGCGAGGCGGCGACCACGGTCACGTCGGTGCCGTGGCGGGCCAGCCGGCCCACTCCGAAGGGCACCGGGGTGAGTTCCTCGGGCACCTCGCCCTCGATCGGGTAGAGCGAGCGGTTCTCCATCAGCACCACCGGGGTGTCCGCCTGGAGGGCGGCGGCCAGCAGTCCCTTGGCGTCGGCCGGGGAGGCGGGCGCGGCGACGTACAGGCCGGGGAAGTGGCCGAACGTCGCGTGCAGGCTTTGGGAGTGGGTGGCGCCCTGCCCCCAGCCGCGGCCGACGACGCCGCGCATGACGACGGGCACGCCGCCCTTGTCGCCGTACATGTAGCGCCACTTGGACGCCAGGTTGATCATCGCGTCCATGGCCAGGAACATGAAGTCGGCCCGGGTGTGCACCACGAGGGGGCGCAGTCCCTGGTCGGCGGCGCCGATGCAGATGCCGGCCACGGCGTTCTCGCTGTTGGGGGTGTCGACGACCCGCCGGGCGCCGAAGCGTTCGAAGGCCGGGCGGGTGGTGCCGTAGGAGCCCTTGTGGTCGTCGACGTTCTGTCCGGCGACCAGGATGCTCGGGTCGGCCTCCATCGCCTGGACGGTGCCCTCGGCGATCGCCTGCCAGTAGGTGAGCGTGCGGCTCATGGTGCGCTCCTGCTCAGTTCGCGACGGCCGGGCGCCCGTAGGCCCCGTCGGTCAGTCGGTCCGCGGTGGGGTAGGGGGCGGCCTTGGCGGCGGCGACCGCGCGACGGGCCTCGTCGCGGAACTCCGCGTCCCAGCGGGCGACGAGTTCCTCGGCAGTGGGTTCCTGGGCGGTCGGCTCCTGGGCGTCCGGCGCCGATGCTTGCAGGGCCGCCGTGCCGCGGCGGACCGGGCAGCGCTCCAGCCACTGTTCGACCTCGGGCTCGGGGCGGTCGATGCCGGTGTCGAAGCCGGGGCCGACGTGTTCGCGCCAGCGGTAGGTGTCCAGTTCCAGGACGTACGGGCCGAGGCCCGCCCGGCAGTGGGCGGTGGCCCGCCGGGTGGCCTCGTGGACGAGGGCGACGTCGTTGCCGTCGAGGCGTTCGGCGGTGATCCCGTACGCCCGGGCCCGCTCGGTGATACCGGTGCCCGGGGAGTTCGCCGGCTGGCGGGCCGAGAGCGGGGAGGAGATCGAGTACGCGTTGTTCTCGCAGACGTAGATGACCGGAACACGGTGCACGGCGGCGAAGTTGAGGGACTCGTGGAAGACGCCCTCCTCGGAGGCCCCGTCGCCGAAGAAGGTGACGACGACCTGCGAGGAGCCCTGCTGGGCGAGGGCCCACGCGGCACCGGTGGCCACGGAGATCATCTCGCCGAGGATGGCGGCCGATCCGGCGAAGCCGACGGACCGGTCGGTGAGGTGCACCGACCCGCCGCGCCCGTTCGAACAGCCCGTCTCCTTGCCGTACAGCTCGGCGACCATGCCGGTGAGGTCCCCGCCCTTGGCGAGGTACGCGGCGTGGCTGCGGTGCCCGGTGTAGACGAGGTCGTTCTCCCGCAGGGCGGCGCAGACTCCGACGGCGGCGGCCTCCTGGCCCACGGAGAAGTGCACCGGGGTACGCATCTCCTGCTCGTCGCGGTAGAAGTCGGCCAGTTCCTCCTCGACGCAGCGGATGCGCACCATCTCCCTCAGCAGCGCTGCCGGATGCGCCACCGGGTCCTCGGTTGTGTTGGGAATCGGCACGACCGACGCCACCTCCAGGCTCGACTCAACGACCGAGTGGTGATCGTCGCCGGGTTCGGTCGAGCACTTCTGGAGCCGGGGCGGAGCGGCGGGCGGCCCCTGCGCTCGACCGATCCTCCGCCGGGGCCGCCTAGCCTGCGCCGTGCCCGCGGCGCGCACGTGCCCGCGAGGGAAGAGGGGAGCTCGACGATGGTCGTGGCGGAGAAGGAGCTGGGCCGCCGGCTCCAGCTCGTCCAGGGAATCCACTGGTTGCGCGGGGCGCAGGGCGACCGGTACGCCGCGCTGCTGCGCGGGTACGACGCGGCGGGGCCGCAGGAGCACTACGCCGCGCTCCGGGAGGCCGGGCCGCTGTGGCGCAGCAGTCTGGGCACCTGGGTGGGTGCCCGGTACGGCGTCGCCGCCGAACTGCTGGCCCTGCCGGCGGCGGCCGGTGCCGCCTCGCCCGCGGTGGCCTGGGACGCGGGGCTGCCCGCCCCGGATCCGGCGGGGCGGCCCGACGCGGACCGGGTGCGGGAGCTGGCGCAGCAGGCGTGCGTACGGCTGTGGGAGGGGCCGGGCGGGGAGGCGGATCTCGTCGCCGACGTCGCCGCCCGTGTTCCCGCCGAGGTGCTGGCGGACCTGCACGGTCTCACGGGTGCGGACCGGGAGCGGCTGACCGGGGCGCTGACGGCGGCCTCCGGTGCGCTCGACGCGGCGCTGGCCCCGCCCGCCTACCCGGACGCCGTGCGGTTGTCGGCCGCCGTGGCCGAGCTGCGCGAGGTGCTGGGCGAGGGGGCCGTGCGGGAGGCGGTGGTGCAGGTGCGTGCAGCCCGGGAGTTGCTCGCCGGGGCGCTGGGCGCGCTGGTCGCCGCTCCGCAGGAGTGGGCGCTGCTCGTGGAGCGGGGTCGTGGGCGCGCGGCGCAGGTGGTGGCGGAGACGCTGCGGCACGATGCGCCGGTGAAGGTGCAGGTGTTCACGGCGGCCGCCGAGGCCGAGGTGGCCGGGCAGAGGATCGCGGCCGGGGACGAGGTGGCCGTGGTCGTCGGTGCGGCCAACCGCGACCCGCAGGCGTTCGAGGAGGCCGACGTCTTCGCTCCCGGCCGGGTCCTGCCGGACGGGGTGCGGGCGCTGGTCCCCGCACCGTACGGAAGTGCACTGGACCCGTTCGGGACGGCCGTCGCGGAGACGGTGCTGACCGCTCTCGCGGCGGCGCGCCCGGGGCTGCGGGCGGCCGGCCCTGCGGTGCGTTCCCGGCGGACCCCGGTGACGGGCGGGCTGCTGAGGCTTCCCGTACGGCTCTGACTTCCCGTACGGCTCTGAGGGGTCGCCCGTACGTGACACGACGCCCGGCCGGGAGCTGCCCGGCCGGGCGTCGTGCGTACGGGTCCCGCTCCACGATCCACGAGCGCTCAGGCGGACCGCTCGTACAGCGGGACGTAGAGGTTCGGATCGCTGGTGCTGAGCGCCCTCAGCGCGGCGCGGTGGGCGGTGAACTCGGGCCGGTCCAGGGCCGTACGGAAGGATTCCTCGTCCTGCCATTCGGCGACGTTGACGTACGCGCCGGGGTCCTGGAGGTGTCGCATCAGGCGGTGGCGTACGAAGCCGGGCTGGGCGGCGAAGAACGCGGACGTCTCGTCGAAGGCCTGCTCGAACTCCTCGGCCGGTCCGGTGACGGTGAAGCGGTTGATGAAGGTGATCAAGGCGGGGTCCTCGTCTCGGCTGCTCAGCGGGTGGTGGGCGTCGGCTCGGCCAGGGGCCGGACCGCAGGGGTGTCGGCGGCGGTGGTGCGCTGCGGGAGCCGGGCGAGCACCACGCCGAGGGCGATGACGGCCATGCCGATCACCTCGCGCCCGGAGAGCCGGTAGTTCTCCAGCACGACCATGCCCAGGGTGAGCACCACGGGCACGACGTACAGCACGCTGGAGGCCTTGGCGGCGCCCTCGTCGCGGATCAGCCAGGCGAAGCACATGTACACCAGGCCGGTGTTGAGGACGCCGAGCACCAGGAGCGCGCCGACGATGGCGAGGGAGAACTGCGGGGCGCGGTCGAAGCCGCCGCCCGGCATGTTGATCGCGGCCCAGCCCACCCCGATGACGGCCTGTGAGGTGGCCAGGACCAGGGGGTGCATGTCCTGGCCCTCCTCGGCGACCGGCCGCATCAGCTTCTCCATCAGCAGCATGGACCAGCCGTAGGCGAGCGCGGCGACGGCGTTGACGGCCGCGGCCGCCGAGAGCCACTGGGCCCCGGCGTTCCAGGGCGCGTACAGCACGAGGACTCCGGCGAAGCCGACGAGCAGACCCGCAAGGAGGGTCACCGGGAGGCGTCCGGTGCGGCGGCGCGCCAGGTACAGCACGACCACGCACAGCGGGACGCTCGCGTTGAACACCGAGACCATGCCCGCGTCGGCGCCCAGGGCGTCGTCCACGAGCTCGACCAGCAGGACGGGCAGCGCGTTGGCCAGGAAGGCGATCAGCACCAACTGGCCCCAGACCGCGGGGCGGCGCGGCAGCCGGGTGCCGCTGAACATCAGCACCCCGAGCATGGCGACGGCGCCGACGAGGATCCGGAAGAAGCTGAACTGCGCCGAGTTCAGGCCCTGGAAGACGATTTTGATCCAGAAGTAGCTGATGCCCCACATCAGCCCGACGACGCTGAAACGCGCCAGGGAGCCAAACCGCACGACTGTTTCTCCTTTTCTGTCCCGAGTTTTCTGTCCCGAGTGGGCTGTCATCTGTCCCGAGTGGGCTGTCTGTTACGCGTGCGCGGCGGCACCGGAGGGCCGGACGAACAGGGCGATGACGAACGCGGCCGCGGCGAAGGCGGCTCCGGCCAGGAAGCTGGCCGACATGCTGTGCACGAACACCTGGCCGAGGGCCTCCTCGGGCGAGGTGCCGGCCGGCAGGGACTGCTGGGCGTCCTGTCCGGCCTGGGTGCCGACGGTCACCAGCAGGGCGAGGCCGAGCGAGGCGCCGAGGGTCTGCAGGGTGTTGTGCACGCTGGAGGCGGCGCCCGCCTCGTCCTCGTGCAGGCCGGAGGTGGCGAGGATGACGGAGGGTACGACGCACCACGCCATGCCGGTGCCGAACAGCAGCAGTGCCGGCAGGACCTCCGCGGCGTACCCGAAGTCCGGGGTCAGCCGGGACAGCCACACGTTGGAGGCGATCAGCAGCAGGGAGCCGGCGAGCAGCAGGGTGCGCGGCCCGAGCCGCCGTTCCAGCCAGACGGCCGCCGCGGACATGCTCATCATCGCGGCGGCGACCGGCGTCAGCGCCGCCGCCGAGAGCAGCGGGCTGTAGCCGGCGAACTGCTGGAGGAACTGGACGAGGAAGAAGCCGGTACCGATCAGGGAGCCCTGGACGGCGAAGGTGGCGGCGAACGCCCAGGTGCGGTTGCGGTCGGCGAACAGGCGCAGCACCACGATGGGCTGACGGGCCTTGCGTTCGATGCGCCAGAAGAGGAGCAACAGTGCCGCTCCCGCGACCAGCGGGCCGGCGACCGTGGGGTCCGTCCAGGGGTGTTCGGCGGCCCGGGTCAGCCCGAACACGAGCGCCACCGCGCCCAGGGTCGACACCAGGGCGCCCGCCAGGTCGAACCGGCCGCGGCTGGGGGCGGTCTCCTCGATCACCAGCGGTGCCAGCAGCAGGATCAGCAGGCCGAGGGGGACGTTCAGCAGCAGCATCCACTGCCAGGAGCCGAGCGAGGAGAAGGTGCCCGCCAGCAGCAGTCCGCCCGCGGTGCTGGCGGCCCCGACGGCCATGTAGAGGGCGATGGCCTTTTTGCGTGCGCCTTCGTCGCCGAACATGCTCAGTACGAGGGCCAGCGCGCTGGGCGCGGCGAGGGCGGAGCCGATGCCCTGGACGGCCCGTACGGCGATCAGGAACTCGCCCGTGGTGGCGGCGCCGCGCAGCGCCGCGGCCACGGTGAACAGGGCGACCCCGGCGAGGAAGACCCTGCGCCGGCCCAGCAGGTCGCCCATGCGTCCGCCGAGCAGCAGCAGTCCGCCGAAGGTCAGCAGGTAGGCGTTGACGACCCAGCCGAGGCCGACGGGGGTCAGGCCCAGTCCCTGGCTCATGCCGGGCAGGGCGATCTGCACCATCGACTCGTCGAGCAGCACCATGGCGTTGCACCCGGCGAGCAGGGCGAGTGCGGTGCCCGCGCGCACCGTGCTGCGCCCGGGTGCCGCCAACAGCGGCCGGGGCACCGGGACTTTCGACGTGTGCACGGACATGCCTGGCCTCCTGGAAGGGTTCGACGGCGGACCGCCACTGCGGCGGAGCGGGGATGGGGCGGGCGTCGGGGCTCGCGAGAGCCGGCCGCGCGTGGTGGAGGCACAGGCTCTGACGCCTTTCGGCCAGGACACCTTCGCAACGGGCGCTAGAGCGGCCTTCGAGTACGGGTGGCTAGCGTCCGTGGGCATGACACATATCACCGGCAGTGGTGCATCGCGGCGCACGGTCGTCGTCACCGGGGGCGGGACGGGCATCGGGCGGGCGACCGCGCGGGCCTTCGCCGCCGAGGGCGCCGAGGTCCTGATCGTGGGGCGCACCGGGCGCAGCCTGGCGGCGACGGCCGCCGGTCACCCCGGGATCCGGACCTTGACGGCGGACCTCACGGCGCCGGGCGCCGCAGAGCACATCGCGGCTGCGGCCATGGAGTCGTGGGGGCGCATCGACGTACTCGTACACAACGCGGCGGCCGTGCTGCCCGAGCCCGCCGGATCCCTGACCCGGGACGCGGCGTGGCGGCAGGTGGAGACGAACCTGCTGGCACCGCTGTTGCTGACGCGGGCGGCGCTGGGCGGGCTGGAGGCCGCGGGCGGCACGGTGGTGGGCGTGGGCACTGCGGCCACGCTGGGCCGGCGGGCGTTCCCGGGTCTGTCCCTGTACGGGGCGACCAAGGTGGCGCTGGACTTCCTGGTGCGCACCTGGGCGGTGGAGCTGGCGCCGCGCGGCATTCGTGCGGTGGGGGTGGCGCCGGGCGAGACGGACACGGGGATCGGTGAGCGCATGGGCTGGAGCGCCGAGGAGATCGCCCGTCATCAGGAGCAGGCGGCCGCCCGCACGCCCTCGGGCCGGGTGGGCAGGCCCGAGGACGTGGCGTGGTGGATCGTACGGATGGCGCGGCCCGAGGCGGGCTACGCCAGCGGCACCGTGGTGGCGGTGGACGGCGCGGCCTCGGTGGTCTGAGGGGCGCGGGCGGACGTCTGCGTGGCGAGGACGGCGACCGTCATCCGCCGACCGTCCGAGGTGCGCGCGCGGCGGCCGTCATCCGCTCCAGGACTGGCACCAGGTCGTTGGGCGTCGGCTCGGCGAGGATCTCGGCGCGCACCTTGGCGGCCGCCTCGGCGAACGAGGGCTCCTCCAGCAGCCGCAGGACCGCGGCGCGCAGGCCGTCGGCGGTCAGTTCGTGGGCGGGCAGGGACAGCCCGTACCCCAGTTCCTGGACCCGGCGGGCCTTGGCGACCGTGTCCCAGCCGTACGGGAGCAGGATCTGCGGCACGCCGTGGAGTTCGGCGGTGGAGCGGGTGCCGATGCCGCCGTGGTGGACGACGGCAGCGCAGGTGGGCAGCAGGTCGTTGAGCGGTACGAAGTCCACCAGGCGGACGTTGTCGGGGACCGCGCCCAGCTCCTCGCGGGACGCTCCGCCGAGTGTCGCGACGATCTCGGCGTCCACGTCGGCGAGCGCGTCGAGCGCCTCGCCGAAGGAGAACGCGGTGTCGAGTTCGCCGGAGACCCCCAGGGTCAGGCAGACCCGTCGCTTTTCGGCCGGGGCGCGCAGCCAGTCGGGCACCACGGAGGCGCCGTTGTGCGGGACGTAGCGCACACCGGTCGTGGGCAGGCCGAGGTCGTAGCGGGAGCTGGGCGGGGTGATGTCGACGGTCCACTGGCCGGTGACCATCTCCTCGGCGAAGCCGAGTCCGGGCGCGTACCGCTCCAGCACCCGGCCGAGCCATTCGGCGGTGGGGTCCTGGGCGGTTCCCGGCGGCAGTTCGGCGTTCAGCCGCAGGAACTCCTGCCGGGCCCGCACGGTGATGTCCATGCCGTGCAGCAGGCGGGCGTGCGCCGCTCCCACGGCGCGGGCGACGACCGCCCCGGCGAAGGTGTGCTGCTCCCAGACGACCAGGTCGGGCTCCCAGTGCCGGGCGTAGTCCACGAGGCCGTCGAGCATGGCGTCGTTGCTCACCGAGGCGTACAGGGCGGGCACCGCGAGGGATTCCAGGGCGAGCAGTGACTCGTGGGTCCACTGGGAGCGGTCCTCGCCGGTGAAGTCGAAGCCCTGGACGAGCCCGGACCCCTCCTCCAGGAGCTGGCCGAAGAGGTCGGGTGCCCAGGGGTCGTCCATGTACCAGGGGCCGTCGCCGACGGGTACGGCGGTCAGGCCGGCCGCGGTGATCTGGTCGGTGATCTCGGGGTGGCTGGCCACCCGTACCTCGTGTCCGGCGGTCCGCAGGGCGGAGGCCAGCGGGACCATCGAGAAGTAGTGGGTGTGGTGCGGGAAGGAGACGAACAGGACCTTCATCGGGCGCGCTCCGGTGTGACGGAGAGGGTGTGGCGGAAGACGTTGCGGGGGTCCCAGGCGGCCTTGACGCGCTGGAGGCGCGGGTAGGCGTCCTTGTAGTAGAGGCGCTGCCAGGGCACCCCGGAGGTGTTCCACCGGGGGTCGGCGGCGTCGATGTCGGAGTAGTTGATGTAGCAGCCGTCGGTGTCGCGGCCGGGCACCGGGACGCCTCCGGTCGTGGCGAACACGTCGCGGTAGAGCCGTCGCAGCCAGTCGACGGAGGCCTGGTCGGCGGCGGGGTCCTGCCAGGTGTTCATGTAGATCGCCTTGAGGACGGAGTCGCGGTGCGAGGTGGCGGTGGCGTCGCCGGGGACGGTGTTGATGCGGCCGCCGTAGGAGTGGAAGGTCACGTTGGACAGGTCGTGCCGGTTGCCGGTGCTGTTGAGGTACGTGTAGAGGACGTCGGCCTGGGCGTCGTTGTGACCGCGGCGCAGGTACGCCGACTTCAGCTTGTGGCGGCCGATGTCGCTGTCCTGGGCCCCGGCCAGGTACTCGGCGGCGGCGATCCAGGGCTGGCTGTTGATCGGGGAGAAGTACGGGGTCCCGCCGACCCCTTCGGCGACGTCGCGCAGGTAGGCGCGCAGCAGTTGTTCGGCGTCGGGCCGGGTGCCGTCCATGTAGGCGTAGCAGTTGATCGCCGGGCCCGGGTCGCCGCTCTCGGGGCGGCCGTAGAGGACGAGTCCGCTGTAGAGGCCGGTGTACGGGGTGTCTGCGCCGCTGTTGCGTTCGTGCCAGCGGCCGTGGTTGCGGACCACCCGGCGGAAGGAGGTCCGGTCCATGCCCTCGCGGGGGAAGCTCACCATGCCGCCGAGGATGGCGCGGGGCGGGCGGGGCAGCAGCCGGGTCGGGTCGGTGCAGTGGCGGGGGGCGTCGGGGGAACGGAACCAGTAGCGGGTGACGACGCCGAAGTTGCCGCCGCCTCCCCCGGTGTGCGCCCACCACAACTCGCGGCGCGGGTCGGTGCGTTCGCGGGTGGCGACCACCGCGCGGGCGCGGCCCGCCGCGTCGACGACGACGACCTCGACGGCGTACAGGTAGTCGGCGGCCAGGCCGTGGGCGCGGGAGAGCGCGCCGTAGCCGCCGCCGGCGATGTGGCCGCCCAGGGCGACGCTGGCGCTGGTGCCGCCGGGCAGGGTGACGCCCCAGCCCGCGTCGAGCTTCTTGTACACGTCCATCAGCTGGGCACCGGCCTCGATCATGAAGGCGCGGCGGTCGGCGTCGTAGCGGACGGCGTTCATCGCGCCGAGGTCCAGGACGAGCCGTACGGCCGGGTCGCCCGCGACGTTCTCGTAGCAGTGGGCGCCGCTGCGGACCGCGATGCGGCGGCCGGTCCGTACGGCGTCGCCGACGGCTCGTACCGCTTCCTGCGTGGTGGTGATGAGGCGGAAGGCGTCGGGGTGTGCGGTGAACCGCTTGTTGCTGCCGCGCGTCGACAGCGCCGCGTACCGGGGGTCCCCCGGGGTGACGACCGCGCCCCCGCCCCCGGGCGTGGGGTGGGGGGTGGGGGCGGGGGTGTTCCGGGCGTGGGCGGGGGCGACGCCCGCGGCGGCGAGCCCGACGGCTGCGCCCGCCGTGAGAGTGCCGGCGACGAAACTCCGGCGGCTGGGAACGGTCATCGTTCACCTTTCTCGGGTGGCTGTCGGTGGGGTGCGCCCCGCCCGCGTACTGCCGCCGATGGTCGGGGCAGCGGCCGCAGTACGGCTCGGGTGTCGCTGGAGCGGTCGGTGTCGACCGTGGCTCCAGGCGGGTGGCCCACGCTGGGGCGGTCCGCGGCTCCGCCGCCCGTCCCTGCCAGGAGGCCAGATGAAGACCGACGCGACCCATATGACTGACGCGACCGACGCGACCAGCGCGACCCCTGCCCGGGCTGCCGCCCCGATCACCGCGCGGGCGCTGGCAGTTGAGGGCGCCTTCGTGTTCACGCCCCAGGTGCACAGGGACGAGCGGGGGATCTTCACCTCCCCGCTCCAGGGCGAGGAGTTCGCCCGGACGGTCGGCCATCCGCTGCCCGTCGTGCAGACGAACCACAACCGGTCGGCGCGGGGGGTGCTGCGCGGGGTGCACTTCACGACCACTCCGCCCGGTCAGGCGAAGTACGTGCACTGCGCGGCGGGCCGGGCGCAGGACTTCGTGGTCGATCTCCGGCTGGGCTCCCCCACGTTCGGCGCGTGGGACACGGTGGCGATGGACACCGTGTCCTTCCGCTCGATCTACCTCCCGGTCGGGGTGGGGCACGCGTTCGTGGCGCTGGAGGACGACACGGTGATGTCCTATCTGGTGTCGTCCCCCTACCGCCCCGGCCTGGAGCAGTCCCTCGACCCGTTCGACGCGGAGCTCGCCCTGCCCTGGCCGAAGGAGCTCGCGCTGACGCTCTCCGAGCGGGACACGCACGCCGTCTCGCTGGCCGAGGCCCGCAGGCGGGGCATGCTGCCGCGGTACGAGGACTGCCTGAAGGTGACCGCCGGTTACGCGTGAGCCGCCGCCCCGACCGGCTCGGCCGCCGCGGTGGCGGGCAGGAAACCCAGCAGGGCCAGCAGGGTGCGCGCCTCGACGTTGAGATGGCCGCCGTGCCGGACGAACCCAATGAGCTGACGCACCGTCATCCATGTGTAGGCGGGCGGCACTTCGAGCGGAAAGTCCTCGTCCGTCTCGATGAGCGCGTAGCGGATGCGGGCGTGGTAAAAACGCCCGCCCTCCTCGGACTGCACGGTGTCGAAGCGGATCTGGTCGGGCCGGGCGGAGAGCACGGTGTCCAGGAACTCCAGCCGGGGCGCGGGCCCCTGGCCGTCCCGCGCGCCCGGCCCGTAGTCGGCCGGCTGGCACTGCACGGTGGGGGCGAGCTCCACGCGGGCCATCGCCGCCGTCTCCGTACGGGCCTGCACCAGCAGGTGCAGTGCCCCGTTGACCCGCTTGGCCAGGAAGGCGGCCACGCCCCGGCTGTTGGGCATGAGCATGGGCTGCGACCAGCCGGCCACCTCCCGGTGCGAGGCCTCCACCCGGACGCCGAGCACGGTGAAGTGACGGCCCGTGTCGTGCGTGACGACCCCCTCGTGCATCGTCCACCGGGCGGTGTCCGCGAGGGGGACGAGCCGGCGGGTGAGGGTGCAGCGCTCCTTGGCCCGGGCCAGGTGCCGCAGCAGCAGGGCGCTGCCGTGCAGCGGCCTGCCTTGCGGGTCCCAGGAGGCGGCGAGCGCACCGTGGAAGGAGTCGGGGTCGGCCGCTGCGGCCGGGGAGGGCGGGCGCAGGCCGACGGCGCCCGACAGGACCGTACGGGTGTCCATGTTGATCAGGTCGTCGATCTGCAGCAGTTCGGCGATCTGGTCGAAGGTCAGCCAGCAGAACCCCTCCAGGAGGGGGACGTCCTCGTCGGTCTGCACGATCATGTTGCGGTTGCGTTTGGCGAAGAACCAGGCCGCCTGCTCGGACTGGAGGGCGTCGCTGAGGACGCGGCCGCGGCCGGGGTCGAGGAAGTGCCCGAGGTAGGGCACCGGCCGTCCGCCGTGCACCCCGGTGTAGTTGCTCCGGGTGGCCTGCACGGTCGGGGAGAGCTGTACGGGGACCCAGTTGCCGGGCTCCATCTTCGCCTGGAGCAGGCAGTGCGGGACGCCGTGGAACTCCTTGACCAGGATGCCGAGCATGCCCTGTTCCGGCTGGACGAGGATCGGCTGCTGCCAGGCGTCCACGGCCCGTCCCGCTCGTTGGACGTCGAGTCCCTGGACGGAGAAGAAGCGTCCGCTGCGGTGGACCAGATTGCCGGTCCGCTCCTCGAGCGACCAGCCCTCCAGCCGGTCCAGGGGGACCTTCGTCACCTGGTGCGCCTGCGCCGCGCAGGCCTGGGCGAACCAGTGGTGGAATTCCGCCGTGCTGGAGAACATGCGGGCCCTCTCGTCGGGTCGGCCGCGACCGCCGCACGACCGCCCGTTCAGCGTCGGCGACGCCGCTCGGCCCCTTCTCGATCCGGGATCGAGAAGGGATCGAGCGGCCTCGGCCACCGTGGGTGGCGCCGGGCCGGGCGCACCCGCCGGGCCGCCGGCGAGACCCGGTGACCGACCCGGGCCCCGGGCCCGACCGAGGACGACTGGAGTCACCGCCATGGCTGTTCCCTCCGAGGCCGCCGGTGGGCCGCTGCGGCTGGGCGTGCTCGGCTGCGCCGGGTTCGCGCGCCGCCGCATGCTGCCCGCGATGGCCGCCCATCCCGGGGTACGCATCCGTGCCGTGGCCAGCAGGTCGGCGCAGCGGGCGGCGGCCACCGCGGCGCCGTTCGGGGCCAGGCCCGTCACCGGGTACCGGGAACTGCTCGCCGACCCCGCGCTGGACGCCGTGTACCTGCCGCTGCCGGCCGCGCTGCACGCCCACTGGGTGGAGGCGGCCCTGTCCGCGGGCAAACACGTACTGGCCGAGAAGCCGCTGACCACGGACCCGGAGCAGACCCGTGCGCTGCTGGCGCGGGCCCGCTCGCTCGGTCTGGTGCTGCACGAGAACACCCTCTTCGTCCACCACGGCCAGCACGCGGTGGTTCGCCGGCTGCTGGCCGAGGGGGCGATCGGCGAACTGCGCGCCCTGCACGCCGCGTTCACGGTGCCCGCGCTCGCGCCGGGGGACATCCGGTACGCCCCGGACCTGGGCGGCGGCTGCCTGGCCGACATCGGCCTGTACCCGGTGCGGGCCGCGGTGCACCTGCTCGGCACCGGGCTCGAAGTGGTCGGCGCGGTGCTGTCGTCGGCGGCGGGGCAGCGGGTGGAGACCTCCGGCGCGGCGCTGCTGCGCCGGGCGGACGGGGTGACGGCACAGCTGACCTTCGGGATGGAGCACGCCTACCGGTCGCGGTACGAACTGTGGGGCAGCGAGGGGCGGATCACGGTGGACCGGGCGTTCACCCCGGCCGCCGACCACCGTCCCGGGCTCCTGGTGGAGCGGGCGGACGGCATCGAGACGCTGACCCTGCCGGCCGAGGACCAGGCGGCGGCCGCCCTCACCGCCTTCGCCGATTCCGTACGCGACGGGAAGGACGGTGCGGGCAACGAGGCGGACCTGCTCGCCCAGGCGGACCTGCTCGCGCGGATCCGGCACACGGCGGGCCTCGGGGCCGTCGCCTGAGCGGCTGCGGGACCGGTCCGCTTCAAGTGGGCCGGGCAGGTTCAGGCGAGGCAGTGGGGCGGCCGTCCGTGGTACGCGATCATCTCGCCCAGCGCCTTCTCCATGACCGGCATCGGCAGAGCCTCTGCCGCCTCGGTGCCGGCCAGTTCCGCGAAGGCGCGGTGCAGATTGGGCACCAGGCGCTCGGAGTCCAGCAGGTCCGCGTACGGACCGAGATCGGCCTCCCGTGCGGTCTCCACCGGGGTGAGGCCCGCGGCACGGCCCTGCGCGGCGAGTTCCGCCACCCGGCGCAGATAGCCCTCGACGGTGTCGAACACCTCGGGGCCGCAGACGGGGCCGTGGCCGGGCACGACGGTGGTCGCGCCGAACGCGCGCAGCCGCTCCAGGGCCGCCAGGGAGCCCGCGAGCGATCCCATCAGGAAGAACGGGGTCACCCCCGACATCACCAGGTCCCCGGTGAACAGGACCTTCTGCTCGGGCAGCCACACGACGGAGTCGTTGGAGGTGTGGGCCCGCGGCCCCACGTGCACCACCTCCGCACGGACGGATCCGACGTGCAGGGTCAGCGCGTCCCGGAAGGTGAGGGCGGGCGGCACCAGCGTCAGGGTGCCCCAGTCCACGTCGGGCCACAGCCCCGTCAGATGCAGGCCCGAGGCGATCATCTCCGTCCGGGTGCGTTCGTGTCCGACGACCAGGGCCTCGGGGAAGAGGTGGTTGCCGAAGGCGTGGTCGCCGTGGAAGTGGGTGTTGACGACGGCCTGCGGGGCGGCCGGGGTCAGCCGCAGCGCCGCCCGGCGCAGGGCGCGGGCCCGGGACTCCGTGGCGACGGTGTCGACGAGGGCGCTGCGGCCCTCGGAGACGATCACTCCGGCGTTGTTCAGGCACCATCCGCCGGGCGGCTGGACGAAGGCGTGGACGCCGTCGGCGACCTCGGTGGTGCGGTCGGTCACGGGGGCGGGGACGACGGCGGGGGCGGGGTGCGGCACGGCGGGACTCCTCACGCGGGGCAACGGGCGCAGCGAGTCTGACCCCGGCCGCTCGCAGCGCGGTCGAAGGGCCGCTGACCGGGCGTTCCGCCCGGTGCCTCACCCGGTGCCTCAGAGGTGGTCGCCCCAACCGCCCTGGATCATGGTCTGGAAGACCCAGCGGCCGTCCTGCTTGATCAGTACGTCCGCGTAGCGCATGCGGTGCTCCTCGTCGTCCACGGTCGCGGTGCAGTCGGTGAAGACCACCGCCATCGCGGCGGAGAGGAAGACCGGGGTGCGGGTGGAGGCGAAGGACGCGCCCTCCCCCAGGACGTGCCGCATGGTCTCGACGAACTGCCTGCGCTCCCACTGCGCCGACCGTCCGTCGCCCCGGGAGTCGTCGCTGACGAGGTTGAGCGGGAAGACGGCCATGTCGGCCATCTCCTCGACGCGGCAGGAGGTGCAGTGGTCGTCGTAGGCGGCGAACCAGGCGTCGAGTGCGGCGAGTTCCTCGGCGGTCGCCGCGTATCCGGTGTCGACGGGAAGGATCACAAGGACACACCTCTCACGCTGATCAAGTTTGACTAGTGCAGTGACCAATCATACACATTCAGCGACGAAAACGAAGTCGATCATTCCGGCTGCCCGGTCGGACCGCCGCCCGACTGCCCCGCCACCCCGCCGCCGACAGCGCTCCGGCGAGGCTCAGGCGTACCTCCACGGGGCACCGCGAGGCTCGATCGGAAACGTAACGACCGCTACCCGATGGGGGTTTCGCGAGATGACGCAGACAACGGTCGGCCGACCGACGGTTTCACCTCTTCAGGAGGCTGTGCAGAAGGCGGCGGACCGCCTGGTGGAGGCGGGTGCGGGAGGCGTCCAGTTCCGCGTCGCACGCGGCAGCGAGGAGTTCGTCGTGACCTCGGGCCTCGCCGAGCTGGGCACCGACCGGCCGGTGCCGGCCGACGGGCGCTTCCGGATCTCCTGCATCACCAAGCCGTTCGTGGCGGTGGTGGTGCTCCAACTCGTCGCCGAGGGCAAGATCGTCCTCGACCGTACGGTGGAGAGCTACCTGCCCGGCCTGCTGCCGTACGGCGAGAAGATCACCATCCGCAACCTGCTGCAGCACACCAGCGGCCTGTACAACTACGCGGACTCCTTCCAGAAGCCGGGCGACCGGTTCCTGCGCGACCGCTACAAGGACTACGACCCCGCCGACCTGATCGCCATCGCGGCGGCCAAGCCGCTGGAGTTCGAGCCGGGCACCAAGTTCGCGTACTGCAACACGAATTACTTCATCATCGGCCTGCTCATCGACAAGGTCACCGGCCGGTCCTACCGCACCGAGATCACCGAGCGGGTCCTGGAGCCGCTGAAGCTGACCGAGACGGTGCTGCCGGGCCACGACCCGAACATCCCCGGCCCGCACGCGCGCGGCTACATGCAGATCGGCGGCGAGGCCGTCGACGTCACGCTGATGAACCCCTCCGAGGCCGGCTGCGCGGGCGAGATCATCTCCACCACCCGTGACCTGGACACCTTCTTCTCGGCCCTGTTCAGCGGGAAGCTGCTGAACGAGCCGGAGTTCAAGGAGATGACCACGCCGCTGCCCCCGGAGATGATCGAGAACCTCCCGATGGGCATCGGCTACGGCCTGGGCATCATGAAGCTGGCGAACGACAACGACCTCGACCTGTGGGGCCACGGCGCCGGCATCCCCGGCTACGCCACCCTCGCGGCCACCACCCAGGACCTGTCGGCGCGCTGCCAGCTGTCCTTCACCATCGGCGACAAGGACTTCGGCCCGGAGGCCGAGGAGGCCGTCATCCGCGGCGTCAACGTCGCCCTCTGCTCCTGAGATGCCGGAGATGGCACCGGTCGCACAGGACAAGGACAGGGACACGGACAGGGTCGTCGTCGTCACCGGCGGCGGCACCGGGATCGGCGCGGCCAGTGCGCGGGCGTTCGCGAAGGACGGCGCCCGGGTGCTGGTCGTCGGCCGGACCGAGGCGCGGCTGAAGGAGACCGCGGATGGCCACGAACGGATCAGCACGCTCGCCGTGGACCTCCACGACGAGGACGCGCCCCGTCGGGTCGTGCGGCGGGCGCTGGAGGAGTTCGGCCGCCTCGACGTGCTGGTCAACAACGCCGCCGTCACCTCCTTCGCGGGGCTCCAGGACCTGGAGCCGGACACCGTCCGCGAGCAGATCGGCACCAATCTGCTGGCCCCCGTCTTCCTCGCCCAGGCCGCCCTGGACGCCCTGGAGGAGACCAAGGGCGTGGTGGTCAACGTCAGTTCGGCCGGTTCGCTGGGCCGCCGGGCCTGGCCGGAGAACTCCGTCTACGGCATGGCCAAGGTCGCCCTCGACTTCCTCACCCGTACCTGGGCGGTGGAACTGGCACCGCGCGGCATCCGCTGCGTGGGCATCGCCCCCGGTGTCGTGGACACCGGCGTCGGGGTGCGGGCGGGCATGCCCGAGGACGCCTACCAGGGCTTCCTGGAGCAGATGTCCGCGCGCATTCCGGCCGGCCGGGTGGGCCGTCCCGAGGAAATCGCCTGGTGGATCGTGCAGTTGGCGCGGCCCGAGGCGGCGTACGCCAACGGCACCGTGCTGGCGGTGGACGGGGCGCTCTCGGTGACCTGAACAGGCTCTTACGCAGTTGCGCCCGGCCGGGATCTCCCGGCCGGGCGCAACTGCGTGGTGCCACTGCGGTCCGTCAGCGGGCGACGGTGGCCGTCACGTAGCGGACCGGGACGTCGATGCGGACGGGGCCGCCGTCCTCGCGCAGTGCTTCGAGGGCGTCGATCAGGCGCGTGCGCAGGGCGGCGGCCTCCGGGGCGGGCAGGTGCTGCCACAGCAGGCGCATGCCCTGCGTGTGCGACCAGTCGACCCACGCCTCGCCGGACACCGCCGTCATCCGGACGTTCTCGTCGGTGATCTGCACGTCGGTGAAGCCCGCCTTGTCCAGGGCGGCCACCAGGTCCGCGGGAACCTCCAGCCAGGAGTGCAGCTGGCGGTGCAGCTGATCGGGGTGCCAGGCCGCGGGCAGATGCTCCAGCAGGGACATCGGGATCAGCTCGGTGAACATCGGCGGCAGGAAGGGGAAGGTGTCGCGGGTGAAGACGGGGCTGGTGAAGGCGACACGGCCGCCGTCCCGCAGCAGCGCGGCGTAGCGGGCGAGCGCCGCACGGGCGTCCGGCAGGAAGATCACGCTGTAGCTGCCGAGCACCAAGTCGAAGGATCGGTCCGGGAGTTCGGGGTACTCGCCGTCCATGACGCGCAGCTCGACGTTGCCCAGCCCCCGGCGTTCGGCCTGCCGGCCGGCCTCCTCGATCATCGCCGGTGCGATGTCGATGCCCAGCGCCGAGCCCTGCGGTCCGATCAGTGCGGCGGCGGGCAGCAGGGTGGCGCCGAGACCGCAGCCGACGTCCAGCAGTCGCTGGCCCGGCCGCGGGGCGGCCAGTTCCACCAGCCTGCGGCCCATGGGCGTGAAGAACTCCACGCCCAGCCGGTCGTAGGTCGCCGCGGCCTCGTTGAAGGCGTCGGTGACTTTCGTCTTGTACAGGGCGCTGTCCACGGGCAACTCCGGAAGTCGAGGTGGGGTGTTGGGGCCATCGTGCACAGCGCGGCACAAGGCGTGCTGGAGCGCCTGTACAGGCCTGCTCGATGCCGTACAGCCGTCAGGGGTACGGGAGTTCAGGCGCGGGCCGCGTCCAGCTCCGCGCACCACTGGCTCAGGCTGGGCGTGCCGAGCAGGCCGGTGCCGATCAGCAGTCCCGTGAACCCGGCGTCCAGCAGGGCGGCGGCGCGGCCCGGGTCGGTGATGCCTCCTGCGCTCACCGCGCACCGGGTGCCGGTCGCCAGGACGGCGGGCAGCAGGTCCGTACTGCGCCCGAGGTCCCCGGGGAAGCGTTCCCGGGTGGTGATGTCCTTGTTGTTGACGGCGACCACGCAGTCGGGACCGGGCGCCACCCTGGCGGCCTCGGCCTCGTCGGCGATCTCCACGAAGGGGGTCAGCCCGAGCTCCAGGGCGTGGTCGGCCAGCCGGGCCAGGACGCCCGCGGGCAGCAGCCTGGCGGTCAGGAGCACCGCCGAGGCGCCGAGGTCGCGGGTGCGTACGAGCTGGCTGCGACTGGTGACGAAGTCCTTGCGCAGCAAAGGCAGTCGGGTGAGTGCGGCGACCTCGGCGAGCAGGTCCTCGGTGCCGCCGAACCAGTGTCCGGTGACCACCGAGATGCACGGGGCGCCCGCCCGTTCGTAGCGGGCGACGATCTCGGCGACGGTCCGGCCGCCCAGCAGGTCGTTGCCGTCGGCGTCCTGGCGTTTGACCTCCATGATCACCGGGCGGTGTGCGGAGGCGAGCGCGTCGGCGAAGGTCAGGGTCACGGTGTCCTCCAGGCGCGGACCAGGTCCGCCGTCCGGGCCGCGTCGAGCAGGCCGTCGTCGTCCCGGGCGGCGGAGTCCACGTCGATGCCGCAGAAGCGCGGGTCGGCGAGGACGGCGTCGAACAGGTGCCGGTTGTCCGGGCGCAGGCCGCCCGCGAGCAGGAAGGGGCGGGTGGTGCGCCGGGCGAGGTCGGCCGCCGCACGGTCGTCCAGGGTGTGCGCGGTGCTGCCCACCCGTCCGTCGGCGGTGGCCGCGTCCAGCAGGAACAGGTCGGTTCCGGCGCGTTCGTAGGCCGGGATCAGGCTCGCCTCCGGGCAGGAGGTGCCGTGTACGTGCAACACCTTGACCAGGCTCACCCGCGCCGGGAGTTGGGCGCGCAGGGCGCGGACCAGGGCGGGGCGCTGGTAGCCGTGCAGCTGGATCCAGTCGATGCCGCTGTCGACGGCGGTACGGGCCAGGGTGTGGGCCTGGGAGGCGAAGGTGACCAGGACCGACCGCAGCCGGCCGGTGGCGCGGGCCTCGGCGGTCAGTCGGGCCAGGCGCGGGGCCGACAGGTCCGCGCGGCCGCCGGGCACTCCGTGCCACAGGCCCACCAGGTCCGCGCCCGCCTCGGCGACGGCCCGCACCTCGTGTTCGGTTCTGGCGCCGCAGATCTTGACGAGCACTACGCCGTCGCCGCCGTGCCGTGGGCCTCACGTGTTCCGTGGGCCTCCCGGGTGTTGTGGGCGCCCTGCGTGTTGTGGGCGTCCCGCGTGTCGTGGGCGTCCCGCACCAGGGAGCCGCCCGCGAAGCGCGGGCTGTCGTCGGGGAAGAGTCCCGGGTGCTGGGCCCGCAGATCGGCGATGATCCAGTCGTACGGCAGGTCGTCGTACTCCCCGTGGACGCGCAGGAACTCCATCTGCCGGCGGCCCTGTTCGTCGAAGGGGTGCAGATGGCTGTCGGCCGTTCCGTCGAACTCCAGGGGAGCCATCCGGTAGAGCCGGCACAGGGTCCGGTTGAAGACCGGGGTGGCCTTCACCCAGCGGCCCTCCAGGTGCACGGAGGTCAGGGCGTGCTGGTGGAACACGTCGCCGCCGAGCAGCTGCTTGAGCCGGTCGGAGGCGAGGTGGTTGCGTACGTCGGTGAGCACCAGGCGGGCCGGAATGCCGAGGGAGCGCAGGCCCGCGGCGTACAGCACGGACTTGTGCATGCACATGCCGGAGCCGCCGGTCGCCACCCGGCTGGCGCGCAGTCCCTCGCGGGACAGGTCGGCCCCGTACACCTCGTAGCGGATGCCGTCGCGGACCGCGTAGTACAGCGCCACCGCCTGCTCAATGGGGCTGGCGGCCGCCGGGACCGCGTCGCGGACGAAGGCGCGGACCTCGGCGCTCTCGTGGTCGATGAACTCGGTCGCGGCCAGGGTCTCGGCGGCCGGGGTCGCGGCGGCCACGGGTTCCGGTGGGGGATTCATGGGGGACGTCATCCGTTTCTGTCGGATCAGTGTTACTGCCGTACGGGTGTCACAGTCCGAGCATCGAGGCGATGCGGTTGCGCTGGATCTCGGAGGTGCCGGAGTAGATGGTGGAGGCGACGGAGTTGCGCAGTTCCTTCTCGATGCCGTACTCGGCCATGTAGCCGTTGCCGCCGAAGATCTGTACGGCGCCGAGTGCGGAGGCGACGTTGGCCTCGCTGACGACGAGCTTGGCGATGGCCACCTCCCTGGCGGCGTTCTCGCCCGCGGCGAGCTTGCGCGCGGCGCTGAACAGCCAGTGGCGGGCGCTCTCCAGGCCGATCTCCATGTCGACGATCCGGTGGGAGACGGCCTGGTGGGAGCCGATCGGCCGGCCGAACTGGGTACGGGTGCGGGCGTAGTCGAGGCAGCGCTCCAGCCGGTCGCGCATCTCCCCCGTGTTGACGGCGAAGGAGCACAGGATCTCCCAGCGCATCACGTGGTCCAGGACCAGGAAGCCGCCCCCCGTCCGGCCGAGCACCCGCGAGGCGGGGACGCGGCAGTCGTCGAGGAACAGCTCGCCCAGCGGCGAGGTGCGCAGCCCCATCTTGGGGATCGGTCTGCCGAAGGACAGGCCCGGGGTGTCGCGGTCCAGCAGGAAGGCGGTGATGCTGAGCGGGCCCGGACGGTCGCTGGTGCGGGCGTAGACGGTGATCAGGTCGGCGACGGGCCCGTTGCTGACGAACGCCTTGCTGCCGTTGAGGACGAAGGAGTCCCCGTCGCGCACCGCGCGGGTGCGCATGGCCAGGGCGTCGGAGCCGCTGTCCGGCTCCGTGATGGCGTGCGCGCCGATGAGCTCTCCGGTGCACAGCCGGGGCAGGTAGCGCTCCTTGAGCTCCTGCGAGCCGAAGCGTTGCAGGGGTACGCCGGTGCTGACCATGTGGCTGGTCACGGAGAAGTTCAGTCCGGCGTCGCGGCAGCCCTCGCCCAGGCCCTCCAGTACGTAGACGGTGGTGAGCAGGTCCTGGCCGAGCCCGCCGAGGCTCTCCTCGAAGGGCAGGCCGAGGATGCCGGTGGCGCGCAGCAGGTCCCACTGCTCCCGGGGGAATTCCGCCCGGGAGTCGCGTTCGACGTGTCCGTCGCTGATCTTGCCCAGCAGCGGCTGGAGGCTCGCTCTCAGCCGCTGCTGGTCCTGGCTCCACGTCGTCATCAGTACTGGGAGAACTCGGGTGCGTCGAGGTTGTGGACTTCGTCGCCCTGGAGCGCCGGGGTGAACACGCAGACCAGGCGCAGGTCCTCGTGCGGGCTGGCGATCAGCCAGTGCGCGTCGTGCTTGTCGAGGGCGTAGAGGGTGCCCGGGGTGATGGGGTGCGAGTCGCCCGCGGTGTCGACGACCTCGCCGCTGCCGTCGATGCAGTAGCAGGCTTCCAGGTGACGGCGGTACTCCAGGCGGGACTTGGTGCCGGCCCGCACGACCGTGTCGGTGACGGTGTAGCCGAGACCGTCGGAGGCGGTGAGGAAACGGCGGCTGGTGCCGTTGCCCCAGTCGACACTGCGGACGTCGTCGTGCTTACGGATGATCATGACGGGCTTCCTTTCGCGGATGGGTCAGACGGACGGACGGCGCAGTTCCCGTACGAAGGAGGCGAACTCCTCGACGGGGTCGCGCCCCTCATGGATGGCTTGTTCGATCCGGGCGACGCCGGCGCTGCCGACGACCGCCGCGTCCGCGCCGATGCGGCCCAGCGCGGCGATGTCCGCGCCGGTGCGCACGCCGAAGCCGACCGCGACCGGAAGGGCGGTCTCGGCGCGCAACGCGGCGAGCGCGGCGGCCAGTTGATCGGGCCCGGCCGTGGCGGACGTACCGCTGCGGCCGTAGTGGGCGACCAGGTAGACGTACGCGGAGGCCTGGCGGGCGGCGGCGGAGACGGTCTGCGGGCCGGAGACGGCGTAGCAGGTGGTGACGAGCGGCAGCCCGGTCTCGTGTGCCGACTCGACGTGGGCGGCGCGCAGTCGGGGCGGCAGTCCGTGCAGCAGCAGCGCGTCGCAGCCCGCGTCGGCCACGGACCGGTGGAAGTCCCCGAGGTCGCTGTCCTTGACGCTGTGGCTCCAGTCTGCGAGCAGCGCGATGCGCAGCCGGCGCAGGCCTGGCCGGACGGCGGCGACGGCGTCGAGCACGGCCGCGAGGGTGGCCCCGCCGGCCAGTGCCCGGTCGGCGGAGCGGCGGATCACCGGCCCGTCGGTGGCCGAGTGGGGGAAGGGGACGGCGAGTTCCAGGCAGTCGACGCCCTGTTCGTCGAGCATCGCGACGAGTTCGGGCAGCCGGGCCAGCGGGGGGTCGCCGGCGTTGACGAACACGGCCAGTCCCGGCCGCCCCGGGTCGCGCCCGGCGAAGAATCCGGGCCGGGCGTCGGGGTACGGGGCTGCGACCGGCAAGGGCTCAGGCATGTGCGGCCTCCAGGGACCGCAGCCGCTCCAGCCGGTCGAGGGCAGCGCCGCTGCGCAGGACGTCGTCGGCGGCGGCCAGCGCCTGGTGCCAGTCGCCGGTCTGCCGGCCGGCCACGGCGAGCGCCGCGGCGTTGAGGCAGACCGTCTGGTGCGCCGCCGCGTTGCCCCGCCCGGCGAGCACGTCGAGGAAGAGTGCGGCGCTGCCCTCCACCCCGCCGTCGGGCACGGCGAGGTCGGCCAGCTCTCCGGCGCCCAGCCCGAGCGGCCGGGGGCTGAGCGTGAACTCCGTGTCCGCCCCGTCCTCGTAGGCGTGGACGGTGTTGGCGGTGAAGGCGAGCAGCTCGTCGGCACCGGCGTCGTTGACGGCCAGCCAGACGGTCCGCCCGGTGCGCGAGGCGTACGAGGCGGCGTGCCCCAGCCCCTCCAGGTGCCGGGGCCGGGAGACGCCGGTGACCTGGGTGCCGGTGGGGATGCCGGCGAGGAACGGCCCGAGCGTGTTGACGAAGGGTCCGAGGGCCCGCAGGTCGAGCGGTGCCACCGCCCGTGCGAGCAGGGCGATCTCCGGCGGGTAGACGAACAGGCCCGCGAAGGCGATGCCGCAGTGCTCGAGGACGGTGTGCGTCTGCGCGTGGGAGGTGGTCGGCGTGATGCCGAGCCGGGTGAGCAGGTCCAGGGAGCCGCAGCGGCTCGTGTACGCCCGGGAGCCGGTCTTGACGACGGGGACGCCCATGGCGGCGGCGACGAGGGCGGCCGCCGTGGAGATGTTGAACGTGGCGGGGCCGCCGCCGGTGCCGACGATGTTGACGGCTCCGGCGAAGTCGCCGGCGGGCGCCGTCGGGCGGCGCTCGTCCAGCGACTCCAGCAGCGCGTGCAGGGTCGCCCGGCCGGGCATCTCGGTGGACAGCGAGGCGAGGAGGGCCGCGGCCTCTCCGCGCAGCAGACCACCGCTGTGCAGCCGGTCCCAGAACGACCGCCACACCGGCAGTTCCACGGGGACGCGGCCGATGAGCGAGACGACGGCCTCGTGCATGGCTACACGGCCCCCGCGCTGCGGGGTGCGAACCGCTCGACGAACGCGGTGATCGCCGCGACGGTGGTGAAGGAGTCCGGGTCGAGGTCGACGGTGTCGGCGTCGATGCCGTAGCGGTCCTCCAGCCAGGCGATCACCTTGAGCAGCCCGAGGCTGTCGACGACTCCGTTCTCCAGGAGGTCGTAGTCGTCGGCCAGTTCGGCTGCGGGCACGTCGGGCAGGAACTCCTCGACGATGAACGCCTTCACTGCCTGGGCATGGATCATGGTCAGTTCTCCTTGGTGAGAGTGGCCCGGGCGGCGAGACCGCGGTCGACCTTGCCGGTCGAGGTCCTGGGCAGGGGGTCGTCGGTGATGCGCAGGGCCGTGGGAACGGCCGCGCGCGGCAGCCGACGAGCCAGGTGCCCGCGCAGCGTCAGGCTGTGGAGGCCGGAGCCCGCGGCGCGCCGCACGACGGCGTGCAGCAGGTGTCCGGCGCCGGCGTCCGCCACGGCCAGTACGGCCGCCTCGGTGACGTGGGGGTGGGCGAGCAGGACGCTCTCCACCTCCTGGGCGTTGACCCGGACACCGCGCACCTTGACCTGGTGGTCGGTGCGCCCTTCGAGGGTGAGGGTGCCGTCCGGGTGCCGGCGCACCAGGTCGCCGGTGCGGAAGTACGGGCGTGCTCCCCCGCCCGGCGGGGGCGGGACGAAGACCGGGGCGGCGGCGGCCGCCCCGAGGTAGCCGTCGGTCTGGAAGGGGGTGGAGACCAGGAGTTCACCGGTGCCCGCTCCTTCGACGACGTGTCCCCGTACGTCGACGAGACGGTGCTCGACGCCGGTCAGGGGGCGGCCGAGCGGGAGCGGGGCGCGGCTCTCGGCGCGGGCGTCGCGCACCTCGTACCAGAAGCTGTCGTTGGTCTCGGTGCACCCGTAGACGTTGTGGAGCCGGGCGGCGGGCATCAGGTCCGGCAGTCCGGCCAGCAGCGGGCCCGGCATGGTGTCGCCGGTGAAGACCGCGTGGCGCACCCCCGTCAGCGTCCGTCCGGTGCCTTGTGCCGCTTCGGTGAGCAGCCGGTAGAGCAGGGGGACCCCCTGGACGACCTCGGGCCGGTGGGTGTCGAGCAGGTCCAGCAGGCGGGGGCCGTTCAGGGCCTGTTCGGCGTCGACGAGGACGACCCGGCCGCCGTGGGCGAGGGTGGTCCAGACGTCGAGGAGGCACAGGTCGAAGTTGAGCGGGGCGTAGTTGAGGACGGTGGTGCCGGGCCCGATGCCGAAGGCGTCGGCGGCCCAGTGGACGAACGCGCCGATGCCCTCGACGCCCAGGGGCACGATCTTGGGCGCTCCGGTGGAGCCCGAGGTGGTCAGCAGGAGGGCGGGCCGGCCGTTGGGCTGCTGTGCGTCGGTGGGCACCAGGTGTCCGGTCGGGGGTACGTCGTCGGCCTCGGCCGCGTCCAGTACCTCGCCCACCCCGGCCTCGGCGTACAGCCGCTCCAGGGCGTCGGCACCGAGGGTGGCCGAGGGCAGCAGGACGGTGCGGCGTTCCAGCAGGCAGGCCAGGACCAGCGCGACGGTGTCGGGAGACTTCACGGCGAGGGCCGCGACCGGGGCGTCGCCGGGCGTCGCGCGCAGCCGGGCGCGCTGTTCGCGCACACGGTGCAGCAGCGTGCCGTAGCTGGTCTCCGTGTCGCGCCAGACCAGGGCCGTGGCGTGCGGGGTGCGGCGGGCGTGCGCGAGGAAGCCCTCGGCCGGTCCGGGCGCGTACCCTGCGGGTGCGCCCCGGGTGTGTGCGGTCTCCGCCGTGTTCACGCTGCTGCCCACAGCCCCTCCCCCTGTCCGTGTCGTCTGCGTCGTCTGCGTCGTCTGCGTCGTCTGCGTCGTCTGCGTCGTCTGCGTTCGATGGTGGTGATCCGCTCTGGAGAGCGGATCGAGCCCCGCTGCACCCGGGGCGCCCCGGCACGGGCGGGACCCGGGCCGGGGCCCGTGCGTCAGACGGCGGCGCGCGCGTTCAGCGCCTGGTTGACGACCTCCAGGTACTGGCCCGGGGTGCGGGCCTCGGAGACGGCCTCCTCGTCCAGGACCACCTCCCACTGACGCTCGATCAGGCCCGTGGTCTGCAGCAGGGCCAGCGAGTCGTAGCCGAGGTCGTCGAAGGGGACGTCCGTGATCTCGCCGTCCAGGTCCACGCCTTCGTCGGCGCCGGCGGACTCGCGCAGCAGGGCGGTCAGGTCGGTGATTTCGAACCGGGTCATGGTGATGCCTCGTTTCTGTGGGTGCGTGAATCCGTGCGGTGCACGGCGGTGGGGGGTGAAGTTGTCCGCGTACGGCGGTGGGGGTGACGTTGTCCGCGTACGGCGATCCGCTGTCTCAGGCCCGGACCACGGCCGCGGCGTTGAACCCGCCCCGGCCGCGCGCCAGCACCAGTGCCGTCCGCAGCCGGACCCCGGTGCGCGGGGCGCCGGTGACCAGGTCCAGGGGGCAGTCGTCGGCCGGGCGGTCGGTGCCGGTGGTGGGCGGGATCACCTGGTCGCGCAGCGAGAACAGGGCCGCCGCCAGGTCGAGGGAGGACCCTCCGGCGGAGAGCCGGCCGGTCATGGTCTTGGGGGCGGTGACGGGTACGCCCCGCTCGCCGAACAGCGCGCAGATCGCCTGTGCCTCGGCGCGGTCGGCGGCGCGCTCGCCCGCGGCGTCGGCGAAGACCACGTCGACCTCCTCGGGCGTCAACCCGGCGTCTGCCAGGGCGAGTTCGGCCGCCGCACCGAGTCTGCTGCCGCCGGTCTCCGGGGGCGGGTCGAAGGTGGCGGCGTACCCGGCGATCGACCCGTACACCCGGGCTCCCCGGTCGCGGGCGCTGCGCGCGTCCTCCAGCACCAGCAGGGCGCCGCCCTCACCGGGTACGTAGCCGTCGGCGTCGGCGGAGAAGGGCAGGAAGGCACGGTCGGGGTCGTTGCTCGTACTCATGCGGCCCTCGGCGACGTGGGCGACCCAGCCCCACGGGCACAGGGCGGAGTCGACGCCGCCGGTGACCACCAGCGAGGAGCCCTTGCGCAGTTGGCGGCGGGCGTGCGCCACGGCGTCGAGCCCGCCCGCCTGTTCGGTGACCAGGACGCCGCTGGCGCCGCGCAGTCCGTGCAGGATGGAGATCTGGCCGGTGTTGACGGCGTAGAACCAGGCGAAGGACTGGTAGGCGCTGACGTGCTGGCCGCCCCGGCTCCACAGGGCCTGAAGTTCGCGCTGACCGAATTCGAAGCCTCCGGCGGAGCTGGCGGTGACCACCCCTGCCGCGTACGCGGGCAGGTCCGCCGGGTCGACCTCGGCGTCGTCCAGCGCCTCCTTGGCGACCGCCAGGTTCAGTCGCGTCACCTGGTCGGTCTGGGCCAGCAGCCTGCTGCGTACGTGGTCCTCGGCGACGAAGCCGGGCACTTCGCCCGCGAGGCGGACGGGGTAGCTCGTCGCGTCGAAGCGGGTCAGCGGCCGGATGCCGTTCTCGCCGCGCAGGACGGCGTCCCACCAGGCGCGGGCGCCGAGCCCGTTGGGGGCGGCGACGCCGATTCCGGTGACCACGGCCGTCGGGCGCTGTGGTGTGTCCCGGTGGGCCTCGCGGGGGCGGTCGAGAGTGGTCGCGTCGCTCATGCGGTGACTCCCAGGTGCGGGCGGGTCAGGATCATGGCGCTCTGGAATCCGCCGAAGCCGCTGCCCACGGTGAGCACCGTGCCGGTGGGCTGTTCGCGGGCCACCAAGGGGGTGTAGTCCAGGTCGCACGCGGGGTCGGGCTCGTGCAGGTTGGCGGTGGGGGGCACGACGTCGTGGGCGATGGCCAGGGCGCTGGCGGCCACTTCCAGGGAGCCGATGGCCCCCAGGGAGTGGCCGATCATCGACTTGATGGAGCTGATCGGCACCTCGTGGGCGCGCTGTCCCAGGGCGCGCTTGAAGGCCGCCGTCTCGTGCCGGTCGTTCTGCTTGGTGCCGGAGCCGTGGGCGTTGATGTAGTCGACGGCGCCGGCGTCGAGCCGGGCCTCGTCCAGGGCAGCGGTGATGGCCTCGGCCATCTCCACGCCGTCGGTGCGCAGTCCGGTCATGTGGTAGGCGTTGCTGCGGCTGGCGAAGCCGGATATCTCGGCGTAGACCTGTGCGCCTCGGCGGCGGGCGTGCTCCAGCTCCTCGATGACCAGGACGGCGGCCCCTTCGCCGAGCACGAACCCGTTGCGGGTGCGGTCGAAGGGCCGCGAGGCGGTCTCGGGTTCGTCGTTGCGCGGGCTGGTGGCCTTGATCGCGTCGAAGCAGGCCACGGTGATCGGGGAGATCGGTGCCTCGGTGGCACCGGTGATCATGACGTCGGCGCTGCCCTCGCGGATCAGTTCCACGGCGTGGCCGACGGAGTCCAGGCCCGAGGTGCAGCCGGTGGACACCAGCGACACCGGCCCCTGGGCCCCGGCCAGCCGGGCCACTTCGGCCGCCATCGAGCTGGGCACGAAGTAGTCGAAGAGGTGCGGTACGGCCCGGGTGTGGTCCAGCACCCAGTCCGCGCCGTTGCGGCTCACCTGTGCGTACTGCACGTCCAGGCCGGTGGTGCAGCCGACCGCACTGCCCAGGGTGACGCCGGTGCGCAGCGCGTCGAGTTCGCCGGTCAGCCCGCTGTCGGCGAGTGCTTCCGCGGTGCTGACCAGCGCGAACTGGGTGGCCCGGTCGAGGCGTTCGCTCTCGGCGGGGGTGAATCCGTGGTCGGCGGGGTCGAAGTCCGCCTCCGCGGCGATACGGGAACGGAACTGCGCCGGGTCGAACAAGGTGATGCCCCGGGTGGCGGTGCGGCCGGAGGTGAGTACCGACCAGAACTCCTTGGTGCCCACGCCGCCGGGTGCGACCACGCCGATTCCGGTGATCACGACGCGCCTCATCGGCTTTCCTTCACTGTTTCTCTCCAGAGGTCACGGCGACAGCGCGGATCGCTGCCGCAGGGGGGAACCCGGTCCTGTGGGTCAGAGCAGCCCGTACCGCCGGGTCACGGCCCGACGCGTACCGCTTGTCAACGCGTCGCGGTGGCGTGCGTACCGCTGCTCAGCGCGTCGCGGTGGCGTTCTGCGCGAACTCCTTGGCGAGCGCGAGGGTTGCGCCGGAGTTGCGGCCCAGTGCCTCGCGGACGTAGCGGCGGGCGGCGGCGACGTCCGCCTCGGGCCCCAGGATCCGCTCGATGTTCTCCGGCCGCAGGACGACGCTGTGCTGCGAGGTGACCTTCACGCCGGTCCCCTCGGGGCGCAGGGACCATTCGCCGGTGTGGGCGGCCATCAGCGCGGGCGTCGCGGTCTGCTTGTAGACGATGCGCTTGTCCTCGGGGAAGCAGACGCGCACCGATTCGGTGGTGTGCACCGAGCCGTCGGCCGTGCGGGTGTCCATCGACATGACCTGCACCCCCGGCGTCTCCTCGACCAGGTCCAGGCGGTCCACGTGGGGGACGCGCTCGGGCCAGTCGCCCACCCGGTACAGGAAGTCGTAGACGCGCTCGGCGGGACCTTCGACGTGCACCGAGTCCTCGAAGGACAGCACGAGGTCGTCCAGTTCGCGCCAGCGCTCGGCGAGCGCCTTGAGGCGGCCCAGTTCCGAGGTGCTGTTGGTGTCGGTGGCGCGCTGCACCCACTCGACGTCCTCGGCGCGGTCGTCGGCCACGGTGAAGTCGTGCAGCAGGGTCAGCCGGGTTGCCAGTTCGCCGGTCTCCTCGACGATCCAGGTGCCGCCCATGCCGGTCAGCGGGGCGGCCGGGATCTCCTGGCGGAACTCGATGCGGCGCCGGCCCGGGTCCAGTTCGCGGCGCGAGGACCACGTCTTCACCGTGCCGTTGGCGGTGGCCCACATCCGCAGCCGCTCCGTGCCGCCCTCGCCGCTCGCGCCCTCCAGGCGTTCGACGTGAATGTTCGGGGGGAAGTACAGCGGCCACTTCCCCGTGTCGGCGATGATCCCGTAGACGACTCCCGCGGGCGCGGCGATCTCCACTTCGTGCGATGTGCGGTGCACCTTCTCAGCGGACACCTGTTCCACCCCTTCTCTGCTCTGCTTGGCGGTTTCGACGGTCTCCGGACCCGCTGGAGGCCGGGCGGAAGGCGGCTGGAGGGCGGGCCTGCCGCCCGGTCCGCGCGGTCGCCGGTCGAGGGATCCTCCAAGGGGGTGCGACCCGCGGCGCACAGCATGGGGGCAGTCAAGGACCGAGAGGGAGAACCCATGACCACCGCGCCCGACCTCGCACCCGAAGCCACCGCCTGGAGTGCCGCGCTCCACGCCGAGGTGCAGCAGTTCTACGCCCACCAGATGCAGCTCCTGGACCTCGCCGAGGCACAGAGCTGGGCCGACACCTTCACCGAGGACGCGACCTTCGCCGTACCCACGCTGCCCGAGCCCGTGCGGGGCCGGGCCGGTCTGGCGGCGGCCACCACCCGCAGTCACGCCGAGCTCGCCGCGGCCGGCCAGCGCCACCGGCACTTTCTGGGGATGCTGGACGTGCGGCCGCGCCCCGACGGTGCGGTGGACGTCCGCTCGTACGCCATCGTGTACGTCTCGGACATCGGCGGCGCTTCCCGGGTGCACCGGGTGTGCGTCTGCGAGGACGTCCTGGTGCGGGACGCGGACGGCGGGCTCAAGGTGTCGGCCCGTACGGTCACCCGCGACGACCTGGCCTGAGACGCCCGAGGGGCCGCGTGGAAGGGCCCGTGCCAGAAACCCCTGGGTTCCGGCACGGGCCCTTCCGTGTTCACAGGACGTCGGCGGCGACGAGTCCCAACTCCTTGAGCATCGGCAGGTAGTTGAAGACGTCGTGGTGCTCGATGATCTGGCCGGCGTCGTTGAACTGGAGTTCCTCCAGCATGAACCAGGACACCTTCTTGCCCGTGGGGGCCTTGCCGAGGAATTCGCCGAGGTGGGTGGCGGTCACCGTGATGCGCAGGATGACGCGGTCGCCCTCCGCGACGATGGACCGTACGTCCAGGTGCAGGTCGGGGAAGGCGGCGAGGCCTCCTCGCATGGCGGCGGCCATCTGCTCGGTGTCGACCGGGCGGTCCTCGGAGAAGTGCCGGATGTCCGGGGACCAGTGCGTGAAGATGCCGTCCAGTTCCCAGCGGTTCCAGGCGGCGGCGCAGGCGAGCGCGATCTCCTTGTTGCGTTCCTGCACGCCGGAGTTGTTGTGTTCCCGTACGCCGGAATCGTTGTGTTCCTGCGCGCCGGAACCGGCGGGACGCTCGTTCACCGTTGCGGTCATGGTGGGCTGTTCCCCTCGTCTGCTGCGGGTCGGTGGTTCAGGGCGCGGTCGTCGGCTTGGGAGTCTCGGGAGTCAGGACGTGTTTGCCGATGCTGGTGCCGTCCAGCAGGGCGCGCACCGCGCGGGCGGTGTGCTCCAGCGGGTGGCGGCCCGCGATGCGCGGGGTCAGGACGCCCGCCGCGGCGAGCCGGCACAGCTCGGTGTAGTCGGCGCTGAAGGCGGCACCGGGCTTGACGTAGTACATGCTCATCCGGCGGCCGCCGGTCAGCCCCAGGTGCCGGGCGAAGAAGCGGGCCACGGTGCGGCGCAGCGCCGGGACGTGCGGCCTGAACCACTGGCCGGGACGGTATCCGGCCACCGAGGAGTCGAAGGAGACCAGGGTGCCGCCGCGGGCGAGCATCGACCAGCCGGCGTCGAGTCCCCGGCCGCCGATGTGGTCGAAGACGGCGTCGACACCGCCGGGGACCAGCGCGCGCACCTGGGCGGCGAGGTCGGGGGTGCGGTAGTCGAGCGGCTCCGCGCCCAGTTGGCGTACGGCGTCGTGCTTGGCGGCGGAGGCGGTGGCGACGACCCGCAGCCCGTGGTGGACGGCGAGCTGGGTGAGCAGGGCGCCCACGCCTCCGCTCGCCCCGTGCACCAGAACGGTCTGGCCGGGGCGCAGGCGGGTGAGCCGGTGCAGCATCTGGTAGGCGGTGACCCCGTTGGCGACCAGGGCCACGGCCACGTCGGCGTCCAGTTCCTCCGGGACCTCGGTCAGGTCCTTGGCCGGCAGGGCGACGAAGCGCTGCCAGGAGCCCTTCCGGGGCATCGCGGCGACCCGGTCGCCGGTCTTCCAGCCGGTGACGCCGGGGCCGACCTCGACGATCCGCCCGACGAGGTCGTAGCCGGGCACGAAGGGGAAGCGCGGCGGGAACGGGTGGAGGTGCTGGAGCATCTGGACCTCGGCGAAGGACACCCCGGCTGCTTCCACGGCGACCACGACACCGCCCTTCTCCGCTGCGGGCCGGGGGCCCTCCACGGTGCGGATGTGCTCCTCGGGCGTTCCGCTGCCGGTCATCCGCACGAGGGTGTTGGCGGTGGCGGTGCCCGACGTGCCGGGTGCGCCGGCCGCGGGGCGCTCCGCGGGTGCCGCGCTCATGCCGCACCGCCCGTCGGCTGCGGGGCGAAGTCGTCGGCGTGGTCGGCGGCCCAGCGGGCGAAGGTCAGCGCCGGGCGGCCGGTGACCCGCTCGACGGTGTCCCTCGGTACGGGCGGGTTGTCGACCGCGTCGGCGAGGTAGCCCAGCACCATCTCGACCACCGGCTGGGGCATGGCCTGCCCCATGGCCTTGCGCGCCTGCGCCGGGGTGATCTCCTCGAAGGCGAGGGGGCGGCCGAGGACCTGGGCGATCTGGCGGACCTGGTCGGCCTGGGTGACGGCCTCGGGTCCGGTGAGCACGTAGGCCTGCCCGGTGTGACCGTCCGTCAGGAGGGCGGTGGCCGCGACGGCGGCGACGTCGTCCTCGTGGATCAGCACGCGTGCCGCGTTGCCGTAGGGGGCCCGTACGACGCCCTCGGTACGGATGGAGTGGCCCCACTTCCACAGCAGGTTGGTGGCGAACTCGTCGGGGCGCACGAAGGTCCACTCGAGGCCGGACTGCTCGACGGCGCGCTCGACGGCACGGTGGTACTCGCCGCTGTGGTTGTCGCCCGAGGTGTCCAGGACCGAGGAGGAGGAGAGGACGACGATCCGGCGCACCCCCGACTCCTTGGCCAGGGCGACGACCTCGCGGGCAGCCTCGGGCACCGGGAAGAGGTAGAGGCGGTCCACGCCGTCGAGGGCCGCGCGCAGCGTCTCCGGCTTCTCCAGGTCTCCCTCGAAGACCTCGACCTGTTCGGGCAGACCGGCGGTCGCCGGGGTGCGGCTGACCGCGCGCACCGACGCACCCGCCGCGACGAGCCGAGCGACCACGAGCCGGCCCACGGCTCCCGTCGCTCCAGTCACCAAGATTGTCACGTGCCTGCTCCAGCCTGTTGGGCCCGGGCGTCCCGGGGGCTTGCGCTCGGTAGTGCTGCCCAGCTTCCGGCGTGCCGGTGGAGGGGTCTTAGAGGGCTCTTCGAGGCGGCCCGCCCGGTTCCCGGTCCCGGGCGGTGCGGACCGCGCCGGTGAACTCCGGGTCGAGCATGGTGCGGGCGGTGAGGTCGCGGGCGGGGTCCAGTCCGGTGTCCTGGCAGGCGGTGCTCACCAGGTAGCGGCCGTCCAGCACCGGGTGGGTGGTGAAGGCCCAGGCGCCGCCGGGCGCCGGGGAGCCGTCGGCGGTGACGGGGGTGCCGTCGTCGCCGAAGCCGAACTCGGTGAAGCCCAGCCGCATCCCCTGCCCGAGGGCCTTGGTGTAGGCCTCCTTCAGGGTCCACAGCCGCAGCAGACCCCGGGCCTGCAGCTCGGGCGTCAGCCCGGCCAGCAGGGCCGCCTCGGCGGGGGTGCACATGCGTCGCCCCAGTACGCCGAAGGGGATCTCGCGGTCCACGGGTTCGGCGTCCACGCCGATCCGGCCGGTGCGGCTGACCGCGACCACCAGGAGGTCGCCGGTGTGGCTGAGGCTGACGTCGAGCTGGTCGAAGCCGCGGAGGAAGGGCCTGCCGCCGATCCGGTACGCGAGTTCGAGCGCGGCCGGGTCCGTGTCCAGGACCGCGGCGGCCGTGTGCTTGACGAGCATCCGGGAGGTGACGAAGCGGTAGCGGGCCACCGCGTTCTCGGTACGCCGGTAACGCTGCCAGTCGCGGCCCAGCAGGGGGCGCAGCGCGGGGTCGGTGAGCGCGGCGGTCAGCCACTCGCCCCAGGTCGCGGTGACGACGACATGGCCCTCCCGCTCCAGGCGTGCGCGCACCGCCGCCCAGGACCGGCCCGGTGCGGAGCCGGGCATGTGCAGGGGCGGCGCAGGCGTGGTGCTGTCGGCTGTGCTTGGGCGGGGCATCTCGCTCGGGTGGGGCACGTCGTTTGGGCGGGGCATCTCGCTCGGGTGGGGCACGTCGCTTCGGTGGGACACGTCCCGCTCCCTCCTCAGTACGTGGGTGCGCCGCCGTCCAGGGCGCAGTCGCGGTCGCTGCGGCCGCGGCGGGCGAGTTCGTCCAGGACCTGTGTCACGCAGTCCTCGGGTGGTGCGGGTGCGGTGATGCCCAGCCTTCTGGCCAGCCGGGACAGTGCCAGCACCGCCCACGCGGGCTCGGCGAGGAAGGCGTCGGTGCCGTCCTGGCCCTCCCAGACGCCGAGCACCGCGGCCGCCCCCTGGAGCAGCGCGAACCGGTCACTGAGCACCACGGCGGCCGGGTCGAAGGCGTCGGGCAGGGCCGTGCAGCGACGGCGCAGTTCGTGCAGCTCGCCGGTGAACGCCCGGGCGAGAGCGGCCAGTACGGTACGGGCGCCGTCGGCGCGCGGAACGTGGGCCAGGCGTTCGGCCGAGGAGAGCAGAGCGGCGGAGAGGAGGTCCCCGCCGTCGGCGGCCGGCGGCAGCCGGTGCTTCAGCTCCGGCAGGTCCGCGCCCGTACGGAACAGTGCGGGCGGCGGGGCTGCGCCCCGGAACCAGGAGTGCGCGGCGAGTCCGCGCAGTTGGGGGACGATGACGGCGTGGCAGGCAGCCGTGCCGGTGTGGCCGAGGCTCGCGTGCGGCAGGTCGCGGGCCAGCTTGTCGCGGACCGCGTGCGCGCTGCCCGGCGTGTGGCCGTGCGTGCCCAGGACGCCGATCAGGTCCTCCAGGTTCTCCCGCAGTACGTCCAGGACGACCTGGCTGAGGGCGGCGGTCGTCAGGGGGGTGCGGCCGGCCGGCAGGCTCAGCGCGCGCAGGGCGACGGTGGCCATGCTGTCGCAGGCGAGCAGGTCGGCGAAGAGCGGGGCGAGCGCGGTGTGCCGCCGTCGGACCGTCCGGGTGTCGCGGCCGGCGAACACGGTGTGCGCGGCGAGGCGCAGTACGGTCTCGGCGGCGGCGACGGCCGCGCCCGCCACGAGGCAGCGGTCGAGCTGGAAGGTGCGCAGGGCCAGCGCGGTCCCTTGGCCGGGGCGGCCGAGCAGGGTGTCCGCGGGCAGCGGGCAGTGCGTGAACTCCAGGGCGGACAGGGGGGTGCCGCGCAGGCCGGAGGCGGGCGCCCCGGGCAGCGTACGCACGGCGTCGGCGGGCAGCAGGCCGGGTTCCAGCAGGAATACGGAACGGCCGGGTGCGGTGCGGGCGTGGACGACCCAGGCGCCCGCCCGGTGGGCGTCCCTGACGAGGTCCTTGCGGCCGTGCAGGATCCAGCCGTCGCGGGCCCGGTGTGCGCTCGGTCCGCCCCGGGTCAGGGCGTTGGCGTGGGCGAGTTCGCCGGTCACAACGGCCAACCGTCCGCCGTTCAGGAGGAGTTGTGCGGTGCGTCGGCGTTGCCGGGCGTCGCCCACGGCCCAGACGGGTGCGGCGGCGGCCAGCGGGGCGGCGCCCAGCCCGAGTGCGAGGTCGCGGCGGAAGACCGGGCGCAGCGCGGCCAGGAGCAGGTCGGCGCGGGTGAACAGGCCGCCGGCCGCGACCGGTACGCACTCGGCTCCGACGCCCGCCTCGCCGAGCAGGGCCTCGGTCGGCTCCGGTGGCGCGCCCCGGGTGTCGGCGGCGGCGAGGGCGGCCGATGAGTGCGGGTTGGCCGGGTCGCGGGGGTCGCCGAGGAGGGCTTCGAGCCGGGCGGCGCGCTGTTGTGCGGCTGCCAGGAGTGGTGCGCCGCCTTCGGGCCGCCCCGGTCGGGGGGTGGTGACGGGTGGCCGGTTCACAGGGTGCGGACCGCTGTTTCCGCGTGCCGCTTGGCGAGGTTCAGTACGGCCCTGCTCTGCCCGCCGAGCAGGTCGCGCGCGTGGGCGCGGGCCGCGGTGGCGGTGACGAGCGGGTCCTCGCGCAGCAGCATCTGGTGGTGGGCGAAGGCGGTGACGTCCCGTTCGCCGGGCACCACCGACCACTCGGTGGTGTGTGCCTGGAACGGCTGCTGCGGCGCGGTCTCCTTGGCGATGATCCGCAGGGCGTGCGGGAAGCAGATCCGGACCGTCTCGGCGCTGCGCACCAGGGCGCCGCACCGGGTCTCGGTGCGGACGTGCTGCACTCCGGGCTGCTCCTCGGCCACCTGGGCGCTCAGCAGGTGCGGGACGCGGCCCGGCCAGTCGGCGATGGAGCACAGGAAGGAGTAGACGAGTTCGGCGGGGCCCTTGATGCGTACGGACTCCTCGAAGGACAGCAGCAGTTGCTCCAGCCGGTCCCAGCGTTCGGCGACGGCTTTGAGCCGTGCCAGTTCGGCCGCGCTGCGGGCGTCGGTGGCCCGCACCGCCGCATCGGCGTCCACGGGTCCGCCCCGGTCGAGGGTCATGTCGTGGTGCAGGGCGAGCCGGCAGCGTCCGGCCGCCCTGGCCTCGACCCGCCAACTGCCGGTGTGGGCCAGCAGCGGGTCCGCGGGCACCTCGTGGCGGAAGTCGATGCGCCGGGCCCCGGCGTCGAGGGTGCGGCGGACGAGGCAGGAGCGCACGGTGCCGTGGAGCTGGGTCCAGGCCTGGAACCGGTCGTGGACCCCGTCGAAGTCGAGCCGTTCGACGTGGATGCTCGAACGCAGGAACAGCGGCCGGCGGGGGCTGTCGGCGAGCAGTGCGTAGACGGCACCGGCCGGGGCGTCCACGTCCACCGAGTACGTTCTGTGCTGCACGCGTGCAACCGGCATCGGCCCCGTCTCCTTCCGACGTCCGCTGCGGCGTCTGCGTCGAGGTTCACCGGGAGGCCCGGAGAACCCCTCGAACCTTCCTCGACCGGCGCCGGTGCGGGCGGGAGTCCGCGCAGGGCTCCCACCGCAGGGTGCTCCTACCGCGTGGTGCGCCCCACGATCCGGCAGGCCCTGCCCAGCAGTCGCGGCAGTTCGTCGTCGCGGACGAAGAAGTGGCCGCCGGGCAGGGTGCGGTGGACGAAGCGCCCGCCGGTGAAGGCCCGCCAGCCGTGCATCGTCTCCGCGGGCACCAGCGCGTCGGTGCTGCCGCCGACGGCCAGCAGCGGCAGCGGTACGGGTCCGCCGGTGGCCGGGTCGAGGGCGGCGGCGCGCAGGTCGGCGGCCAGCCGCAGATCGTCCCGGAGCACCGGCAGGACCAGCCGGTGCCACACGTCGCCGGGCACGGTGTCCTCGGGCACCGCCTCGAACTTCTCCAGCACCCGCAGCAGTTCGTGGTCGGGGGCCTCGGCGGCGGAGATCAGTTCGCCCGGGTCGCCCGGCGGCGGGCAGGCGCCGACGGCCAGCAGGGCCGGCAGCGGCAGCCCGGCCGCGTGCAGGGCGCGGGTGAGGGTGTAGGCGACCAGTCCGCCCAGGCTGTGCCCGTACAGGATGTACGGGCCGGGCGGCCGGGGCGCGAACAGGTCGTGCAGGTCGGCGAGGAGGGCCTGACGGGTGGTCACCCGGGTTTCGCGGCGCCGTGCTTCGCGGCCGGGCAGTGTCCGCGCCTCGGGGTGGGCCGCGTCCGCCAGCAGGGTGTTCCAGCGGCGGAACGCCGAGGTTCCGGCTCCCGCGTGCGCGAAGCACACCAGCCGCACACCCCGCCCTCCTGCCGTGTCCGTCCCTGGCTCGTGCACTGCCGTCGCCCCTCTCCGCCTCGTGGACACCGGCCCTCAGGCCGCGTACAGGTCGAACGTGGAACCACGCCGGGCTCCGCCGAGCACGTCCAGTGTCGGGTCCACCGCGAGCATCGCCTGGTGGAGCCGCTGGAGCTGCGGCGAGGGCTCGACGCCGAGGTCCTCGATGAGCCGGGTGCGCAGCCTGCGGTAGACGTCCAGTGCGGTGGCCTGGCGGCCGGACCGGTAGAGCGCCACCATCGCCTGCGAGTGCAGGCCCTCGTGCTGGGGGTGACGGGCGATCAGTTCGGTGAGCTCGGCGAGGAGTTCGGTGTGGCGGCCGAGCCGCAGGTCGACGTCGATGCGCCGCTCGACGGTCACCAGCCGGCTCTCCTCGAGCCGCATGACGTCGATCTCCAGGATCGGTCCCACCCGTACGTCGACGAGGGCCGGGCCCTTCCAGAGCGCGAGCGCCTGCCGCAGCCGGGCCGCGGCCAGCGGGTCGTCGCCCGCCTCGATGGCGCTCTGCCCCTCGGCGACCAGCCGCTCGTACTCGTGGACGTCCACGCTGGGAGCGGGGATCTGCAGCAGGTAGCCGCCGTGCCGGGTGGCGAGGACCTCCTTGGCGGCGCCCGGGTTGCCCGGCCCCATGGCCGTGCCGAGCCTGCGGCGGAGCTGGAGTATGTAGGTCTGCAGCGTGGTCAGTGCGCTCTGCGGCAGCTCGGTGCCCCACACCTCCTCCATCAGGGTGGGTACGGGCATCACCCGCCCGGGGTAGAGGGCGAGCAGCGCCAGAATCTGACGCGGCTTGCCGGCCGTCGGAACAATCGAACCCCCGTTGACCTCAGCGCTCAACGGACCCAGAACCTGAATCTGCACGGTTTCCTCAGCTCGCTGTCGAGTTCACATGGATAAAGCCTGCGACGGAGGCACAGTAGCGGGACCCCAGGCGGCCCCACGGATTCCTTGAGCGCTCGTCGAGTCCGTCTCCAACAAAGCACGTTCGCCGATTTCCTGAACTGCTGGAATCCATGATTCCCGGGAGCGGGACGCGCCCCGGAGCTGCGGTCACGTCCCTTTTCGTACGGGCTCGAAGGTTTTCGGCATGCCACTGCACCAGCCTCGGTTGAATTCCGCTCAAGGTATGCTCCAGCGGAATTCAGGCCGTGACTGGTTTAACGCAGGGATGACGTGGAATTCCGCGCGAAGAAGAGCGGAAGGAAGGAGAGCGGAAGGAAGGGGAATACCGTCTCGGAACCTGCTTCTCAGCCGACGCGGTCGCCGTGGAATTCCGCCGCACTGAGAGGAGCGTCGGGGCCGGCCATGAGGATCGACCGCTGCAGCCTGCGCAGGACGGCCGAGGGCTCCAGCCCGAGTTCACGCACCAGGGTCTGGTGCAGCCGCTGGTAGACGTCGAGGGCCTCGCCCCGGCGGCCGGAACGGTGCAGGGCGAGCATGAACTGGCCGTGCAGGTTCTCGTGGGTGCGGTAGCGGCCGGCCAGCACGGTCAGTTCCGCCAGCAGTTCCCGGTGCCGCCCGATGCGCAGGTCGGCCTCGATGCGCTGGTCGAGGGCGCACAGCCGGGTCTCCTCCAACCGCCGTGCCTCGGTGTCCAGTTGCACACCGCTGTCCACGTCGGCGAAGGCCGGTCCCGACCACCGGGACAACGCCTCGCGCAGCAGCCGGGCCGCGCCGGGGAAGTCGCCCGCGTCCATCGCCTGGGACCCCCTGACGACCAGCCGGTCGAACTCCCGGACGTCACTGGTGCCGCCCCCGCTGTGCAGCAGATAGCCGCCGGGCAGCGTGAGCAGTACGTCCTTGGCGGTGCGTCGTCCCGCACGGCCCGGCGCACCCTCCTGCCCCTTCTCCTGCCCCTGTTCCAGGGCTGCCGAGATGAGGGACCTCAACTGCAGCACGTACGTCTGGAGCGTGGTGCGGGCGCTGCGCGGCGGTGTGCCCGCCCACAGCTCCTCGATCAGGGCCGAAACCGGAACGACCTGGTCGGCGTGGAGTGCGAGGAGCGCCAGCACTTGTCGCGCCTTGGGGGCGGTGGGGGTGATGGAGTAACCCTGCTCCCGGACCGCAAGAGTGCCCAGTAGTGCGATGTCCACGAGATTTCCCCTGTCCAAGGCCATGGATGAGCGACCTCAGTAAAAAACAGGGCCATCGGTTTGTCAACAGAAAACCGACCACACCGTCCTGTCTGCGCTTACGTTCCAGCAGGCTCTTACTTACTGCCCTCACCTGCACCTTTACTAAACCTACAAGATTCCGAAAAGGTGCTGGATCAAGCCATGATCCACTCACTGCAGGCCGATGGGCCCCATAAACAAACCCTGGGGTCTTCTTTATGTGGTCCGTGCACGCAAAAGGCCCGGCACCGCTGACGCGCGCGGCACCGGGCCCTTCCCCGACGTCCTAGCGGGGCCCGCTGCCGCCCGCCTCGAGCCGCGCCAGCAGGGGATCCGGCGCGACGGACGGCAGCAGCACCCGCCAGATGCGGCTCACCGTCCCCGCCGAGAGCCACTGCGCGTCCCGCGCACCGAGCACTTCGACCCCCACGGTGGCGGCCACCACGGTGGTCACCACGTCCTGGGCCGCCACCCCCGGGCGCAGCTCCCCCTTGGCCTCGGCCTGGACGAGCTCCTGCTCCACCCAGCACCGCCAGTGGTCCCGCAGATCGGTTCCGGCCGGGTGGGACAGCTCGCAGCCCAGGGAGAATCCCGTACGGAGCACCACGTCACGGCAGAGTGCGTCGGCGAGCCGGTGCGTGGTGTCGACCAGCAGCTGCACATGGCCGGCCTCGGCCGGGAATTCCGTGCGGATGACGGCCAGCAGCCTGCTCAGCGCCTCCGCCTCGACGACGTCGGCCAGGGCGGCCTTGCTCTCGAAGTGGAAGTGCAGTGCGCCCGCACTCACCCCGGCACGCGCGCAGATCGCGGTGAGCGACGCCCTGGAAAAGCCCTCCCGGCCGAAAACCTCCGCCGCGGACCGGATCAGGGTTTCTCGTGTACGCGCCGCACGCTCCTGTTTGACCATCGACCGCTCCATCACTGCAAGGGGGGTACCGGGTCCGCCGAAGCAAGGGTGAAGAGGCGGAGAACCACGGCACTTGTCGAAAAGGGCCGGGGTCGAGGCGTACGAGCACACCCCACCACCGCGGCCGCCGCCACGGTGCGGCCCCCCTTGCGGGCCAACATAACAAACCGCGCGTGCCGTTTCTACTGAACGGCCAGGACAACGCACACCCACGGCGCGGGCGACCGAACCGCCCCACAGCCCGCCGGAGAGACGCGGGAGGATGCGGCAGCCTCTCGAGAACCGCTCGAGGCACGCTGGAGGCAGCGGGCCGCCGAGCCCCGCAATCCCCGCGCGCACCGCCTCGGATACCGGCCCCCACCAGGGCGGACAAACGAACCGGAAGAGGGTCGTCCGGCGAAATCCACTGCCCTGGTAGACATCCCGGTCGGTCGATATCTTTCGACCGGACGCCACTCGGACACATCGCGCACCATTCCAGGGGGAGCAGTGCCGGCGAGCACGTTTCAGGACGAACTCACAGCGTTCGACACACGGACGGGAAGGTGCTGCGCGGACTCCGCACTGCGCCCGGACCGCCCTCGACCCGCGACGCTGACCAGCACCGTCCCTCGCGAACTGGTGCACCGGTCCGCCGTGGCCGAAGTGCTGCTCACCGGCTGGCGACGGGTGGACGACACCCGCTTCGTGATATCCGCCCAGTGGCCGCGGGGCCACAGCTTCTTCACCCCGGTCGCCGACGGCCGCCACGACCCGCTGATCGGCTGCGAGACCCTGCGCCAGATCGGCATCCTGCTGGGGCACGCGGAGTTCGGTGTGCCGTTCGGCCACCAGTTCCTCATCCAGGACCTCCACTTCGCCGTCCGGCCGCAGCACCTGGAGGTGGGGTACGAACCTGCCGCACTCAGCGTCTCCGTCACCTGTACGCAGGTCGTCCGGCGGGGCGAGAACCTCTCCCGCATGCGCTTCGATGCCGTCTTCCACCGCGACGGCCAGGTCGCCGCGACGGGCGGCGGGTCCTTCTCCTGCCTCGCACCGAAGGTCTACCGGCGGCTGCGCGGCGCACACGTACCGGCCAGCGATTGCCGGCCGTCCGCGCCGGGTTCCCCGACGGCTCCGGCACGGGTGGGGCGCCTCTCGCCCATGGACGTCGTCCTGTCCCCCACCGAGGCACAGAACCGCTGGCTGCTGCGGGCCGACACCCGCCATCCCGTCCTCTTCGAGCACGCCGTCGACCACGTGCCGGGCATGGTCCTGATCGAGGCGGCCCGGCAGGCCACCGCGGTGGTGCTGGATCGCCCCCACTACCTCCCGGTGAACCTCGCCTGCGAGTTCGCGCGCTACACCGAACTGGCGCAGCCCTGCACGATCGAGGCCCGGCCGCTGCCCACACCCTCCCCGGAAGGCGGCCGAAGCGTCCTGGTGACCGCGGTGCAGAGCGGTGTCCCGGTCTTCACCTGCACCGTCACGGCCGCACCGGACGAGGGCTGACGTCCTCGGGGGCGACCCCGCGGCACCCCACCGTAAGATACGGACTGAGCGGTTTTTTTGACCGCCCGAACCACCCCGAGGAATCAGGAGGCGCCGTGGCCGAGCAGGTCCGAGCCATTCGTACCCGCCGCACGATCCTGACGGCGGCGGCCAGAATCTTCGAGGTGCACGGGTACCAGGCGGCCACGATCGCCCAGATCCTCAAGGAGGCGGGGACGACCAAGGGCGCCCTGTACTTCCACTTCGTCTCGAAGGAGGACCTGGCCCAGGCCGTCCTGGCGGAGCAGGACCACAGCATCCAGGTTCCGCACCGCGTCTCCAAGGTGCAGGAGATCGTGGACATCGTGATGCTGCACGCCCATCGCCTGCAGACGGACCCGATCGTCCGCGCCGCGGTCCGGCTGACGATGGATCAGCAGTCGGAGGGCCTGGACCGCAGCGGCCCGTTCCTGCGCTGGGTCGAGGTCGGCGTCCCGCTGCTGGAGGAGGCCCAGGCCAGGGGCGAACTGCTGCCCCACGCCGTGCCCGCCGAGACGGCCGCCGTCATCGTGGGCTCCTTCGCCGGCATCCAGTCCATGTCCCAGGCCATCTGCGAGTACCGCGACCTGGTCACCAGGGTCTCCGCCATGCTGCGGCACGTACTGCCCAGCGCGGTGGCCCCCTCCATCCTCGCCTCGCTCGACCTCGCCGAGACCCGGGGGGCCAGGGTCTACGAGGAGGCCCTGCAGGCCTCCCTGGCGCAGCAGGCGCAGGAAGCGCTCGACACCGTCGGCTGAGAGCCGGTGGCCCGAACCCGGCCCCCGGCCCTTGCCGACACTCCGTCAGGGGCGGCCCGCCGCGGCGTCCTGGGCGAAGTACGCCGACAGCGGCGCCTCCAGGTCGCCGCCGTCCGACGTCCATGCCAGGTAGCCGTCGGGCCGTACCACCGCTGCCTCGTACGGCACTTCGGGTACGGGCTCGGCCCGGACCACCTTCAGCGTCCGGCCCCAGGCACGCGCCCGGTCGAGGTGGCGGGCTCCCCCGTCGCCGAGGAGCAGCAGCAGCGGCCTGCCCTCCTGGAGCAGTTCGATCACGTCGGTGTCCCCCGTCGCGGTGGTGAGCGCCAGGTTGGCCAGGAACGTGCCGGCTGCCGGGCCGCCGTCCCCGGCGGGGGCGGGCAGCACCGTGTCCTGGGCGCTGATCAGGTCGCTGAGCCGGCGTCCGCTCTCCTGGTCGGTGAGCAGCAGCGAGCGGAACACCCCGCGCAGGGCGTCGAGTTCGGATCCCGGGCGCATCAGCGCGAGCTGGGCCCGGGTGTTGTCGATGACCCGCTGGGCCGCCGGGCGGCGTTCCGCGTCGTAGGTGTCGAGCAGTCCGGGAGCCGCCGTGCCCCGCACCGCGAGCGCCAGCTTCCAGCCCAGGTTGAGCGCGTCCAGCACTCCGGTGCTCAGGCCCTGCCCGCCGATCGGGAAGTGCACGTGCGCCGCGTCGCCCGCCACGAAGACGCGTCCCGCACGGAAGGTGCGGGCGAGGCGGGTGACGTCGCTGAACCTGCCCAGCCAGCGCGGCCCGGTCATGGCGATGTCCCGCCCGGCGATCCGGGAGACCTCCCGGCGCAGTTCCTCCAGGGTGGGAGGTGCGTGCCGGCCGGGGTGCGCGCCCCGGCAGTCGAGGGTGCGCACATGGGTGAGGCCCCCGGCGTCGCGCTTGGCGACGATCCAGCCGTGTGCGGTGTGCTGCCAGCCGTCGGGCAGCGCCCCGGGGTCCGTGAGGGTCACGGCTCCCATCAGGGCGGACACCGTGGCCGGCTCGGTGTCGGAGGTGATGGCCGCGTGTTCGCGCACCGCGCTGCGGGCTCCGTCGGCCCCCACCGCGTACTGCGCCTCGACGCGCACGCTGCGGCCGTGCGGGCCCTCGGCCTCGATCCGTACGCAGCCGTCCTGCTCGGCGACCTCGGTGACCCGGTGCCCCCGCAGGATGCGGGCGCCCGCCGCCCGGGCCCGCTCCTCGAAGCCCCTTTCGAACTGTGCCTGGGGGTACTTGAGGAGGGGTTGCGGTTCCCGGTCGGGGGCCGTGATCACCAGTCCCGGCAGGCCCGCGAAATGGAAGGGCATGCCTTTCGTGCCGCTGCCGGGCGGGGCTGCGGGACCGGGCAGGTGGCCCCGCCTGGCCAGGCACTGCACCGCCCGCGCGTGCAGCGTGTTCGCCTTGGGCCGCTCACTGACGTCGTCCCGTGCTTCCAGGAGTACGGTGCCGACTCCCTGGCTCGCCAACTCGGCTGCCAGCAGCATGCCGACGGGTCCCCCGCCGACCACCGCCACCTGCGTCCGTAACCGACCGTTCTCCTGCACAGCGGTGCCCCCCTCGGCCCTCGGTGAATGGCGCAGAATATACCGGGCGTCCGGTTTCTTTACCATCCCGAGAGGTGCCGAAGAGTCCCCCTGCCCCGCTAGCGCACCCCCTCCGGGTACCGGTCCGGCGCGAAGGGGTTCGGCTCGTCGTCGGCGAGTACGCCCACGAAGGGGTCGCCCTCCCCTGCGAAGGCGTACGCGCCGCCCTCGATCCGTTCGATCAGCCCGCGGGTCCAGCGCACACCGGCGTCGGCGGAGTGCACCCACAGGTTCATGATCTCGCCGATGTGGCCAAGCTGTTCGGGCCCGGCCTCCGGCGTGTAGTACCCGGTGACGGCGGAGCGCCACTGCTCCAGCCCGGAGACGCGCTCCTTCAGCAGGGCGATGGCCTCGCCGCGGGGCAGGTCGACGATGAAGCCGAGGCCGGCGGAGAGGTCGTCGGACTTCTGCTCGTGCGAGCTCAGGGCGTCGCGCAGCAGTTTGAAGTACTCCGCGGTGCCCTGGTCGTTGAGCTCGTACTCCACGCGGGGCGGGCCGCCGGCAGTGCTGGGCGCGATCTCGTGGGCGATGAGGAGCCCCTGCTTCGTCATCTGCTTGAGCGCGTGGTAGATCGAGCCCGGCTTGGCGCTCGACCACTCGTGGGCCCCCCAGTACTCGAGATCGTTGCGCACCTGATAGCCGTGCGCCCGTCCGTGCTGGCGGACCGCGCCGAGAACCAGCAGCCGGATCGGTGACATGGGCATCCTCCTTCTCCTCGTACGCAGTTGTGCCCGGATGAGTTCTATCCAAGTTTGACTAGTCCCAAATCTACGGTACCTTCAGCGCGACTAATCAAGTTTGACCAAACGGCGGTGAGGCCCTATGGTGGCATCACTAGTCAAGTTTATCCACTGACTGAAGGAGGGTGCTTTGTCTGACCGCGATCTGGCGATCGTCGTCGAAGGTCTGCGCAAGAAGTACAAGGACAAGCAGGCTCTCGACGGCCTCGACCTCACGGTGCGGGCCGGGACCGTCCAAGGGATCCTCGGCCCCAATGGCGCCGGCAAGACCACGGCGGTACGCATCATGTCCACGCTGCTGCGCGCCGACGAGGGGCGCGTCGAGGTGGCGGGCATCGACGTGCGCACCCGAGCCGACGAAGTGCGCTCCCGGATCGGGCTGCTGGGCCAGAACGCCGCCGTCGACGAGGAGCTCAGCGGCCGCCAGAACCTGGAGATGTTCGGCCGTCTCTACCACCTCGGCGGCCGGCGCGCCGGTGCACGGGCGGACGAGCTGCTGGAGCAGTTCGGCCTCACCGACACCGGCACCAAGGCCATCAAGCAGTACAGCGGCGGCATGCGGCGGCGCCTGGACCTGGCGGCGTCCCTGATCTCCCGGCCGCAGGTGCTCTTCCTGGACGAGCCCACCACCGGGCTCGACCCACGCGGCCGCACCGAGGTGTGGAACGCGGTGCGCTCCCTGGTGGGCGGCGGTACGACCGTACTGCTGACCACGCAGTACCTGGAGGAGGCCGACCAGCTGGCCGACCAGATCGCGGTGATCAACCGCGGGCAGGTCATCGCCGAGGGCACGGCCGACGAACTGAAGACCAAGACCGGCGGCGACCGCATCGACGTCATCCTGCACGACGTGGCGCAGCTGGAGCGCGCCGCCGCCCTGCTGCCCGGCGCCGTGGACAAGGACGAGGACCGGCGGATGGTCAGTGCCTCGATCAGCAACCGGATGGTGGCCCTGACCGAGACCGTACGGGCGCTGCAGGAGGCCGGCATCGAGGCGGAGGACATCGCCGTGCGCCGGCCGACCCTCGACGAGGTCTTCATGCACCTGACGAAGGAGGAGGCCGCATGACCGCGACCCACCACGCACCCACGACGGCCCCGGTGAGCACGACGCACGGGAGCGGTTCGAAGCTGAGCTGGGCGTTCGCCGACTCCTGGACGATGACCCGGCGCGAGCTGGCGCACTGGGCGCGCCAGCCCGTGCAGGTGGTCGTCGGGCTGGTCTTCCCGGTGATGATGCTGCTGATGTTCGGCTTCCTGATCGGCGGCGGCAAGGGCGTCGAGGGGGACTTCACGTCCTACCTGGTGCCCGGCATGCTCACCATGACCATGGCCTTCGGTCTTGAGGCGACCATGCTCTCGGTCACCCAGGACCTCGGCAAGGGGGTCATCGACCGGTTCCGTTCGATGCCGATGAACTCCGGCTCGATCCTGGTCGGCCGGAGCATCGCCGACATGCTGCAGTCGGTCGTCGGCCTGGCCGTGATGATCGGCGTCGGCGCCGCGATCGGCTGGCGCTGGAACAACGGATTCGCCTCCTTCATGGCCGCGGTGGGCCTGCTGCTCCTGCTGCGGTTCGCGATGCTGTGGATCGGCCTCCACCTGGCGATGGTCGCCGGCAAGCCGGAGATGGTGCAGGCCGTGCAGATCCTGGTCTGGCCGATGGCCTTCCTCTCCAACGCCATCGCCACGCCCGCCTCGATGCCCGCCTGGCTCGGCGCGGTCGTCGAGTGGAACCCGATGTCGGCGACGGCCACCGCGGTGCGCGAACTGTTCGGCAACCAGAGCGCGGCCGGGGACTCCTGGGCCGCGACGAACGCGGAGCTCCTGGCCGTGGCCTGGCCGGTGCTCCTGGTCGCGATCTTCTTCCCGCTGGCGGTCAAGAGGTTCCGGGACCTCAGCCGCTGACCCATGACCGGCCCCCCGGCTCCGCCCCCCGTCGGGGCCGGGGGGTCGCTTCCGGCGGCGCCACCGTCGTACCGCCCTTCCGGCCGCACCACAGCCTTGGAGAAAACAGGAACATGCCCCACACCTCCGCCACGTCCTCCCCCGTGCCGCACGCTGCCGACAGCCACGACCTGATCCGCGTCCACGGTGCGCGCCAGCACAACCTCAAGGACGTCAGCATCGCGCTGCCCAAGCGCAGGCTGACGGTGTTCACCGGGGTCTCCGGCTCGGGCAAGAGCTCGCTGGCGTTCGCCACGATCGCCGCCGAGTCCCAGCGGCTGATCAACGAGACCTACCCCTCGTTCGTACAGAACCTGATGCCCAGTCAGGCGCGGCCGGAGGTCGACGTCCTGGAGGGGCTGACGGCGGCGATCATCGTCGACCAGCAGCGGATGGGCTCCGACCCGCGCTCCACGGTCGGCACCGCGACCGACGCCAACGCCATGCTGCGCATCCTCTTCAGCCGGCTCGGCGACCCGCACATCGGGCCGCCGAGCGCGTACTCGTTCAACACCGCGTCGATCAGCGGAAGCGCCTCGATCACCGTGGCGGGCGGCGGCAACAAGACGGAGACCGCCGACTTCAGCCGCACCGGCGGCATGTGCACGCAGTGCGAGGGCCGCGGCACCGTCTCCGACATCGACCTCACTCAGCTGTACGACGACTCCAAGGCGATCGCCGAGGGGGCGTTCACCATCCCCGGCTGGAAGTCCGACAGCTGGTGGACGGTGCGTACGTACGCCGAGTCCGGCTTCCTGGACCCGCACAAGCCGATCCGCGAGTTCACCGAGCAGGAGATGCAGGACTTCCTGTACCGGGAGGCGACCAAGGTGAAGGCGGGTGACTCCACCGTCACCTACGAGGGGCTGATCCCCAAGATCCAGAAGTCGTTCCTGTCCAAGGACCGGGCGTCGATGCAGCCCCACGTACGGGAGTTCGTGGACCGCGCCGTCACCTTCACCACCTGCCCCTCCTGCGAGGGGACCCGGCTCAGCGAGGGGGCCCGCTCCTCGAAGATCGGGCAGGTCTCGATCGCCGAGGCCTGCGCGATGGAGATCCGCGACCTGGCGAAGTGGGTACGCGACCTGGACGAGCCCTCGGTGGCGCCGCTGCTCGACGCCCTGCGGCAGACCCTCGACTCGTTCGTGGAGATCGGGCTGGGCTATCTCTCGCTGGACCGGCCCTCGGGCACTCTGTCGGGCGGCGAGGCGCAGCGCGTCAAGATGATCCGCCACCTCGGCTCCTCGCTCACCGATGTGACGTACATCTTCGACGAGCCCACCGTCGGCCTGCACCCGCACGACATCCAGCGGATGAACGACCTGCTGCTGCGGCTGCGCGACAAGGGCAACACCGTCCTGGTCGTCGAGCACAAGCCGGAGACGATCGCCATCGCCGACCACGTCGTCGACCTCGGTCCGGGCCCCGGTTCGGCGGGCGGCACGATCTGTTTCGAAGGCACCCTGGAGGGGCTGCGCGCCTCCGACACCGTCACCGGGCGCCACCTCGACGACCGGGCGGCCCTGAAGGACACCGTCCGCACGCCCACCGGGGCGCTGGAGATCCGCGGGGCCACCGCGCACAACCTCCAGGACGTGGACGTCGACATTCCGCTCGGCATCCTCACCGTCGTCACGGGTGTCGCCGGTGCCGGCAAGAGCTCCCTGGTCCACTCCTCCATCCCCGCCGGCAAGGGCGTCGTCTCGATCGACCAGAGTCCCATCCGTGGCTCCCGGCGGAGCAATCCGGCCACGTACACCGGTCTGCTGGAGCCGATCCGCAAGGCGTTCGCCAAGGCGAACGGCGTCAAGCCCGCCCTGTTCAGCGCGAATTCCGAGGGCGCCTGCCCCACCTGCAACGGTGTCGGTGTCATCCACACCGACCTGGGCATCATGGCCGGAGTCTCCACCCCCTGCGAGGACTGCGACGGCAAGCGGTTCCACGCCTCGGTCCTCGAACACCGCCTGGGCGGCCGCAACATCAGCGAGGTCCTCTCGATGTCGGTGACCGAGGCCGGGGAGTTCTTCGCCGCGGGTGAGGCCCGGCTTCCGGCGGCGCACAAGATCCTCGAACGCCTCGTGGAGGTGGGTCTCGGCTACCTCAGCCTCGGCCAGCCGCTCAACACGCTGTCCGGCGGCGAGCGGCAGCGGCTGAAACTGGCCACGCACATGGGCGACACGGGTGGCGTGTACGTCCTGGACGAGCCGACCACCGGTCTGCACCTCGCGGACGTCGCCCAGCTCCTGGGCCTGCTCGACCGGCTCGTGGAGTCCGGGAAGTCGGTCATCGTCATCGAGCACCACCAGGCGGTGATGGCCCACGCCGACTGGATCATCGATCTGGGTCCCGGCGCGGGCCACGACGGCGGCCGCATCGTCTTCGAGGGCACCCCCGCCGATCTCGTCGCCGCGCGCGGAACCCTCACGGGCGAGCACCTGGCCGACTACCTCGCGGGGGCCGCGCAGGACGACCGGGCGTAAGGCGGCTCGGGGCCGCGGTCCCCCGCCGGGACCGCGGCCCACCGTACCGGCGCACCACCGAAGGACAGGTCTGCTCGCGGGGGCCGGCACGCACCGGCCCCCGCCACCCAGAGGGGATTGCCGTGACCGTACAGACATCCGGAACGTCCGAGGGACGGGAGCGGACCGGCCGGAACACCGTCCGCGCAGCGCGCGCACACGCTCACGCACGCGCGGTGCGGTCATGACGACGGTGCCGCAGGTGTACGAGGCCTGTGAACGGGCCCGCACCCGCCTGACCGAGGCGGGCGTGTGGGACGTGGAGGGCGACCTGACCGCACTGCGGACACGCTTCCTGACCGAGGAGTCGCCCATGGCACTGGCCCGTTTCGAGACCGCCGTGGCGGAGCGCTGCCGTCGCATCCCGCTCGGGCACCTCATCGGCGCTGTGCCCTTCGACGGTCTTGAACTCGTCGTCGGGAGCGGGGTGTTCGTTCCCCGGTACGAGAGCACCAGCGTGGTGGAGTGGGCGGCGTCCGAGGCGACGCTGCCGCGCGGCGGGAGGGTGCTCGACCTGTGTTCCGGCGTCGGGGCGCTGGGTCTGGCCCTGTCCAGGCGTCGCCCCGACGCGTCGGTGACGTGCGTGGAGCGCGACGACACCTGCCTGCAGTACCTGGCCCGCAACGCGGCGCGCAACGAGTCGGTGCTGGGCCCGGTCTTCGTGCAGGCGGCCGATCTCACCGAGCCCGGCTGTCTGGACGCCCATCTGGGCACCACCGACGTGGTCATGGCGAACCCGCCCTACGTCTCCCCGCTGTGGCGGCTGCTGCCCGAATGGTCCGAGCACCAGCCGCGGAGCGCCGTCTACAGCGGGGCCGACGGCCTCCTGCTGATCCGGCGCATCGTCGAGCTGTCGACGGCGGTGCTGCGCCGGGGCGGATGGCTGGCGATCGAGCACGACAAGGCACAGCCGGCGCAGGTGAGCGCGCTGCTGCGGGGCGACTTCTTCGAGGAGATCACCACGCTCGGCGACACCGCGGGCGAACCTCGGATCACGGTCGCCCGGCGCACCGGGTGAGCCTTGCGGTCCGTACGGCAGCGGCGGCTGAGCGCCGTACGAGATGAGCACTGCGGTCCGTACAGCGGTGACGGCTGAGCGCCGCGGACCGCGGTACGGCAGCACCCGCCGTCAGCCGGCCCGGAAAGCATCCAGGTGGTCGGCGGCCCAGGTGCGGAAGTCCCCGGCCGGCCGGCCGAGGAGTGCGGGGGCGGTGCCGTCCACCTCGCTCTTGCTCCCTGCGCGCCCGCGTTCCGCGCTCTCCACCAGGGCCCCGGCGATCTCCGGGGAGTACCGTGCGGTCAGCGCGGTACGCGCCTGATCGGCGTCCAGTTCCTCGAACTGGAGCGAACGGCGCAGCAGTTGGGCCAGTTGCCGCGTCTGGTCGACCGCGCTGAGTGCTTCCGGTCCGGTCAACGGGTAGGCCCTGCCCTCGTGTTCGGCCCCGGTGAGCACCCGCACCGCCGCCTCGGCGACGTCGCGCGGATCGACGCAGGCGTTGAGCGAGGTCCCGTACAGGGCCCGGACGGTGTCGTCCGTACGGATCGAGCGCGCCCAGGACAGGGTGTTGGACATGAAGGCGCGCGGGCGCAGCAGGGTCCAGGCCAGGCCGCTGTCGACCAGCAGTTGCTCGTTGCGGCGCTGCCACCGGGTGATCAGGTCGTCGGCCCCTTCGTCGGCGACCGCGGCCGCCGACAGCTTCACCACGTGCCGTACCCCGGCCGCCCCCGCCTCCCTCAGGAAGACCGCGTCGCCCTCTGCGGAAGGCACGGACAGCAGCAGGACCCGGTGCACTCCGCGCAGGGCCTCCGCCAGCGAGCGGGCATCCGTGAAGTCCCCGTGGACGATCTCCGCCGACTCCGGGGCGCCCGTGACCCGTCCGGGCTCCCTGGCCATGACGCGCACCGGCGAAGCGGCGGTCGGCTCGGGGAGCCTGCGGAGCACTTCCCTCCCGACGGTTCCGGTCGCTCCGGTCACCAGCAGCACGAGGTTGCCCTTCCGCCCAAGGACCTTCCGTGGTGACCGAAGTGGTCCCGAGCGGTCCGCGTTGATCAAATCAGCGTGACCGGATCAAGGTCCAGGCGGTATCCGGACAACCGGATGCGCAGAAGGCAGCCATGCGTACGGTCTTCCCGAACTAGCCCTTGTGCGTCAGGGGGGTCGGGGGAAGCCCTTCCAAGTCCCTTACGAGATCGATCACTTCGTTGATCGACTTGATGCTCTTCTGCGAGAGGCCCGCGGTGCCCAGGGCGACGTGCTGGACCTGGGCGTCCCGGAGCACGCCCAGCATGCCGAGGTCGGCGTCCACGGTCTCGGTCACGGCGTCGTCGAAGAAGTACGCCGGGGACACGCCGAAGAAACGGGCCAGGCCCTCAAGGTGACGCAGCGTTGGGTTCGCTCGCTGACCCTTGCGCAGCAGCCAGATGTAGCTGCCGGAGATCTTGATGCCTCTCGCGGAGATCGCGCGGGCGACTTCCTCTGTGCTGTACGGAGCGCTTCCTGCTGGGACAACGACACTGAACAGATGGTTCAGTTTGTCGGCCAGCGATGAGCCCACCTCATCGCTTGCAGTGGTCACGGGGTCTCCCCTCTCGGACACATCACTTTATTCATCGACCGGTACGCGCGTCGAGATCTGGAACAACCAACACGGGTTGACTGCCCTGCCGCGCATTGCCTAGCGTGACGCTCTCATCAACTGATGTGGACAGTGCGGCTCCAAGGTTTGCCATGCCAGTCGGAATCGACTGCCTGACGCAGCTGGAGGGGCCGTCGCGTTCTGACTGGGGGGCAGGCCGGTGGGTGCATCTTGAAAGCTCCCGCTTCGGACCCGTCGCCACCGGCAAGTGCGCACACTAGCGCAGAGCCGACGCGCTTCGACGCCCAGGCCGCCGCGCAGCAGATGCACCGGCACCTGAGCAGTCCCGCGCCCCTCCCACCGGTGGTCCGCTTCCCGTCGGCGCCCCTCGACGCGCAGTCCGCTCCGGCGGCCGCCACCGGCGCGTTCATGCCGGACGCGCTGACCGACCGGGGCAACGCGAAGCTCTTCGCACGGCTGAACGCGCACCGGTTCCGCTATGTGCTGGGCATGGGCTGGCACATCTGGGACCAGTACCGGTGGAAGCGGGTCGGCGGTACGGAGGCCGCGGTGTGGGCCGCCGGCGACATGGCCGAGGGCATACCCGAGCACGATCCCTTCAACCGGTTCGACGCGCGTTCCATCGCGGCACACCGCCGGTACTCCGCCTCCACCTCGGGGATGAAGGCGATGCTCTACCAGGCGCAGGCGGCTCCGGACTTACGGCTGGACCCCGGCCTTCTCGACGGCGACCCCTACGCCCTGTGCACCCCGGCGGGCACCGTCGACCTGCGGTCCGGTGAGCTGCGTGCGCCTGACCCGCTCACGGACATGCACTCCCGTGCCACGTCGGTCGCTCCGCAGAAGACGCCGACCCCCCGCTGGCACCGCTTCCTCCACGACACCTTCGGCGACGACGAGCGAGGGCTGGAGACGATCCGCTTCCTGCACCTGCTGCTCGGCTACTCGATCACCGGGGACGTCGGGGCGCAGGTCCTGCCGTTCCTCTACGGGCTGGGCGCCAACGGCAAATCGGTTCTGCTGGAGGTGCTCACGAGCCTGCTCGGGGACTACGCGAACGCTGCGCCCCCCGGCTTCCTGATGGAGAAGGGGAAGTTCTCCGAGCACTCCACGGAACTCACCGAACTCCACGGCAGACGCATCGTCGTCTGCTCCGAACTCAAGCCGAACGACAAGTTCAACGAGGCCCGGGTCAAGCTCCTCACCGGCGGCGACACGATAACCGCCCGCCGGATGCGGCAGGACTTCTTCACCTTCACCCCCACCCACAAACTCTGGTTGCTGGGCAACCACCGCCCCGAGGTCGGCACCGGCGGGTACGCCTTCTGGCGGCGCATGCGGATCATCCCGTTCGAGCGGCAGGTCCCCAACGCCCGCAAGATCGACAACCTGGCCGCCGAGCTGGTCCACGACGAAGGCCCCGGCATCCTGTACTGGCTCATCGAGGGAGCCATGCAGTACCTCGCCACCCGGGACCCGCTGACGGGGCCCGCCACGGTCCGGGTGGCCACCGCCGCCTACCAGGCCACCGAGGACCACATCGGCCGCTTCCTCCAGGAGTGCTGCCGGCGGGGCAACGGCCAGGAGCTGCGCGTCGAGCAGAAGCTGCTGTACGAGACCTACGGCCGCTGGTGTTCCGAGGAGGGCATCCGTCCCTCGACGAGCAGGGCCTTCGCGAGCCGCATCCGGCAGGAGATCGGCCTGGCCTCCCCCTCCGGAATGATCAAGAACAACGTCACGAAGCTCTATCCGGGGCTGGGCCTGCTCGACGCGTACGCCCGCAACCGGGACCAGGCCCCGTAACCGTCCCGCACACATCCCGGACATCCTGGGCCGCTGCCTGCCCATCGCTGGTCCTGGTGTCCTGGTGAGGTTGACGGGACTGATGGGGTTCACGGGGTCAACGGGACTGACGGGACTCAACTTGCTCTTATGAGTCACTGAGCACTGAAGGTCTCCTCATGCGCGCGCGTAAGGACACCAGGGGCTGTGCAGCTGATAAGTGCAACCTTGAGTCCCGTCAGTCCCGTTCGGGCCGCCGCATGTGCGCTGACCTGGGCTTACGATGACGGGACTGATCCAGGCCGGGCCGCTCCGGCGGGACCGGGCCCGCTGTGACGGGGCCGCCCCACCGCAGGCGTACCGCCGTTTCGGCAATTCCGTGGGCGAGTCCCGTCAGTCCCGTCGGGTCCGTCACGTCTGTTCGGTCCCGTGGGCCGGCCGATCGGCAAGGGGCACCGCCGTCACGGCGCGACGCAGTTGCTCCATCCTGGTCGGCATCGGTTCCCACCCGTGCTCCGCGCCCATCAGCCAGTTCAGCGCGGTCATTCCGCGGGCGAAGGCCTGGGTCAGGCCTTGCGGGCGCAGGGTGATGCCCGGCGGTCCGGCTTTGGTGGGCACCAGGGTCACCCACAATCCGGTCTGGCCGCCCTGCAACGGCCCCGAGTCGATCAGTTGCCGTCGGACGTCGAGCCAGCGTCGTACGGCTGCCTGCGCCCCCTTCCCCAGGGCGTACCACTCGACTTCGGGCAGAGGATCCACCGTGCTTCGTGCCGCCACGATGCGTTGGTAGGTGGCTTCGGAGACCTGGTGGCGCTGCCCCCACAGCACCGCGCGTACGGACGCGGGGCCGACTTCGGCGAGTTCGGCGATCTTCTCCGCCCGGTTCGGCGGGCCCTTCTGCTGCCTGCGACGCAGTCCCACGGCCTGCTCGTCGGGAGCCAGATCGGTCAGCCGCAGGGCGGCCAACTCGCCGGACCGGGGGGCGGCGGCGAGCACAATCGCGACCATGGCCAACAGCCGGGTGCGGTCTTCGAACGACAGCGCGATGCCGTCCCGTTCCAGTGGTCCTGTCGCGGCCAGGTCCGCCAGCCGCCGGTAGAGCGTGCCGAGAGTTTCCGGGCGCACCGCGGGCTTGAGGTCGGTCTGGGGTATCGACGGCAGCCACACGTCCGTGCGGTCGGGCGACACCAACTGGGCGAGGATCTTCAGGCAGTCCCGGACGATCCGCAGTGTCGCGAGCGGCAGTTCGGCGGGCCGCCCCTGCTCCGGTGCGAGCTTGCGAAGGCCTCCGGCCCGAGCAAGCTCCCAGAATGCGCGGAGCGCCGGAGTGGTAAAGAGCTGTGCCGCCGTGTGGTGCGCCTGTTCAGGGAACTGGCCAATGTCCAAAGCCCGGTCCCACATCCCCACGACCATCCACAGCTGACGGGCGCGTCCGTGGGAGAGCTTCACCGGAACACCGACCGGCCCGATCACGGATTCCCGGGCTTCCCAGAGTTCGGCACTGCGTGGTGCCACGCGTATGAGGGCATCGGCCAACTGGGACACGGACCGTATCCGGTACGGATGTTGATGCATGAGCACCTCCTGGTCCGCCCCATTCTCCGTTCCCCTCCCCCTCTCCCCGTCCCCCTCTACCCACTCCGCAGTGACGTCCACGACGACGGTGCGCCCACGGGGAACGCGGAGCGTTCCCGGTGAACAACGGAGTTGTTCGTGGGCCGGCGGAGCCGGCCAGGGCTGGCCGCGCGGAGCGCGGCAGGGCTTTCCGCCGCGTAGCGGCGGCGCGTCGTGTCGGCGGAGCCGACCGCGCGCAAGAAGGAGGGATTGTCCGACACGACCGGGCCGCCTCCCGGCGGAGCCAGGTCATGTTATTTGAAGAGGAAATCCACGTCACCGGCCCCGGAGGACCTGTCGTCTCGTAGATTTCTCCATGCCACCACGCATCTGCGATGGAAGTTCGCACCAAGGCTTTGCAGATACCAGCCCAGGCCCCCTACTCTGCGGCACATGCAGTCCTACACCATCGGACAGGCCGCGCGTCTGCTCGGCGTCAGCCCCGACACGACCCGACGCTGGGCGGATGCCGGACGCGTCGCCACCCACCGCGACGAGAGCGGCCGGCGGCTGATCGACGGCCGTGACCTGGCCGCGTTCTCCGTCGAGGTCGCCCAGAACGGCACCGGCGAGGACGACACGTCCTACACCTCCGCCCGCAACGCGTTTCCCGGCATCGTCACCGCGGTCAAGCTCGGCGACGTCGCGGCGCAGGTGGAGATCCAGGCCGGACCGCACCGGCTGGTCTCCCTGCTGACCCGGGAGGCCGTCGAGGAGTTGGGGCTGGAGGTCGGCATGCAGGCCACCGCCCGCGTTAAGTCCACCAGCGTGCACATCGACCGCGTCTGATCCACCGCTGCGTCCGGATCCACCGCTTCGTACAGATCCACCGCTTCGTACAGTCCCGTCGCCGTCCCCGGCGGAGTTGCGTGACATCCGCTCGGCCGGCCCCTGCCGGCCACTCCACAAGGAGTCCCACCCTCATGTCCCTGCTCCACACGCGGCGTCGTGCCGCCGCCGCGGTCGTCACCGCCGCCCTCCTGGTCCCGCTGGCAGCCTGCGGCGGCAACGACAAGAAGGACACCGCCGGCAACGCGTCGCCGTCCGCCGACGGCGGTGCGAAGGCCGCCGAACTGACGGTGCTGGCCGCGGCTTCGCTGACCGATGTCTTCAAGACCGCCGGTGCCGCGTACGAGAAGGCGCACCCGGGCACGAAGGTGAAGTTCTCCTTCGCGGGCTCGCAGGAGCTGGCCGCACAGGTCAAGGCCGGTTCGCCCGCCGACGCCCTGGTGACCGCCGACACCAAGACCATGGACGGGCTGAAGACGGACGCCGGAACGCCGACCGTCATCGCCAAGAACCGCCTGGTCATCGCGACCGGCAAGGGCAACCCCGAGAAGGTCGGCAGCCTGAAGGACCTCGCGAACACCAAGCTCAAGGTCGTGCTCGCCGCCCCCGAGGTCCCCGTCGGCCGGTACAGCAAGAAGATCCTCGACGCCCAGAAGATCACCGTGAAGCCGGTCTCCCAGGAGCCCAACGTGCGCGCGGTCCTCTCCAAGGTCGAGCTGGGCGAGGCCGACGCCGGTCTCGTCTACAAGACCGACGCCACGTCGGCCGCGGGCAAGGTCGAGGCCGTCGACATCCCGGACGCGCAGAACGCGGTCGCCGAGTACCCGGCGGCTACGCTCAAGTCCTCGAAGAACCTGGACGCCGCCGTCGAGTTCGTGAAGTGGCTGTCCGCCCCGGAAGCGCAGAAGATCCTCCAGGACGCCGGCTTCCAGAAGCCGTAACTTCCCTCTGTGCGGGCGGCCCCGATCGGGGGGCCGCCCGCACAGCTCTCCCAGCTCCAGGAATCCGATGAAACGTCTCAGCCGCCGCACCGCAGGCACCCGCCCGCCGATCGCCCTGGCCCTTCCCGCGCTCGTGGCGGTCGCGTTCCTGCTGCTGCCGCTGGTCGGGATCCTCTCCCGTACCTCCTGGGGCGAACTCGGCGCGCACCTGACCAGCCCCGGCACCACGGAGGCCCTCCAGCTCTCCCTGATCGTCTCGGGGTGGGCCCTGCTGCTGTCGCTGGCCCTGGGCGTGCCGCTGGCGTGGCTGCTGGCCCGGGTGGACTTCCCCGGCAAGGCGTTCGTCCGCTCCCTCGTGCTCCTGCCGATGGTGCTGCCGCCCACCGTGGGCGGCGTGGCCCTGCTGCTGGCCTTCGGCCGGCGCGGGGTCCTGGGCCCGTGGCTGGAGGACTCCTTCGGGATCACGCTGCCGTTCAGCACGGCGGGCGCCGTCGTCGCGGCGACGTTCGTGGCGATGCCGTTCCTGGTCATCAGCCTCGAAGGCGCCCTCGGCGGGCTGCGTCCCCGGTACGAGGAGACGGCCGCGTCGCTGGGTGCCTCGCCACTGCGGGTCTTCCTGACCGTGACGCTGCCCATGGTCGCTCCGGGTCTTGCGGCGGGCGCGGCCCTCACCTGGGCCCGCGCCCTGGGCGAGTTCGGCGCGACCATCACCTTCGCCGGCAACCTCCCCGGCTCCACCCAGACCCTGCCCCTCCAGGTGTACCTGCTGCTCCAGGAGAGCCCGGAGGCGGCCACTTCGGTGTCGTTGCTCCTGCTGGTCATCGCCATGACCGTCCTGATCGCCCTGCGCGGACGCTGGACCGGCACCCCCGACAGGACGGCGAAAGCACCACGCCGCCCAGCCGCTTCCGACGAGGCGGAGCCGGCGCCCGAGCGACTCCCCGTCCCCGTGGACGCCGTACGCCACCTCTGGCCGCTGCGCGCCGAGGTCACCGGCTTCAACCGGCTCACCCTCGCCGCGGAACCCGGCACGACCATCGCCGTCGTCGGCCCCAACGGGGCGGGCAAGACCACCCTCCTGCGCGCCCTGCTCGGCCTCACCCCGCGCGCCCACGCGCAGTTGCACCTCGGCGACACCGATGTCACCGCGCTTGCCCCGCACCGGCGCGGCGTCGCCTGGGTGCCCCAGGACGGCGCCCTCTTCCCGCACCTCAGTGCCCTGAACAACACCGCGTACGGGCTCCGCACCCACCAGGTGCCCCGGAGCGAGGCCCGCCGCCTCGCGCAGGAGTGGCTGGACCGTCTCGGCGTCGGCCACCTCGCCCACCGCAAGCCCTCCCAGCTCTCCGGCGGCCAGGCCCAACGCGTCGCCCTCGCCCGGGCGCTGGCCGCCCGCCCGCGCCTGCTCCTCCTCGACGAGCCCCTCGCCGCCCTCGACCAGACCACCCGCGCCCACGTCCGCCACACCCTGCGCACCCACCTCGCCGGTTTCGGCGGTGTCTGCCTGATCGTCACCCACGACCCGGTCGAGGCGGTCTCCCTGGCCGACCGCGTCCTCGTACTCGAAGACGGTCGTACGTTGCAGGACGCGGCGCCCTCCGACGTCACCCGGCATCCCCGCTCCCCCTGGGTGGCCCGCATGCTCGGCCGCAACGCCTGGCCCGGCACCGTCACCGCCGACGGCCTCGCCCTCGACGACGGCGGCACCCTCATCACCGCCGACCCGCTCCCGGAAGGCACCCCCGCGCTCGCGGTGATCGCTCCCGAGGCGGTCTCCGTGCACCGCGACAAGCCCGGCGGCAGCCCCCGCAACGTCTGGGAGGGCACCGTGCGGGAGATCACCACGAGCGGCAGCAGGCTGCGCGTGCTGATCGCCTCCGCGCACGCGCCGGACGTGGTCGCGGAGATCACCCCGCAGGCCGCCGCCGAACTCGGCCTCGCGGACGGCACGGCGGTGTGGACCAGCATCAAGGCGACCGAGACGACCGTCGTCCCGCTCTAGCACGTACGCATTCGTCGCGGCCTGCACCGCGAGCCCGGCCCCTCAGTGCCGAATCAGACCGCCCAAAGGCACCGGAGCGACGTGTCCGGTCGCCGGAAGGGTCTGTGCCAGCGCCAGCCCCACATCGACGAGCGACGAGCGACCGAGCCCGGCGATCTCGGCCACCGGGGTCCAGACGGCTCCGGCCGTGTCGCCGTTCGGTTCGGGGCGGAGTCGGCCGCCTTGGATGCGTACCCGGTAGAAGATGCCGACGTTCTGCAGGTCGGACCGGCCGGGGCTCCAGCGTGCCGCCGCCGGTACGACCCTGGAGTCCACCCCGAGCAGGCGCTCCACCACCGCGTCGAGCCCGGTCTCCTCGGCGACCTCCCGGACCACCGCGTCGAACGGGTCCTCCGCGTGCTCGACCCTGCCGCCCGGAAGCGTCCAGGTCCTCCTGCCGTCGGGCTCGACCGCCTGAACGAGCAGCACCCGTCCGTCCTCGATGCATACGGCGTACGCCGCAAGCCGCATGTCCATCCCCGGAGGCTAGCCCCGCATCGGACAAGGCACACTGTCGGGGTCGTGACCCCTGCCCACGGAACCGGCCAGGAGCGTGAAGTGCAGCCCGAATCAACGGAGTTCGACCACCTTCTCCACTGTGTCCCCGACGTCGATTCGGCCACCGAGGCATACACGGCGGAGGGCACCCCGCCCACAACATCCGTGGCGGGCTTGGAACTTCGCCCCTGGGCGGATGCCCGCTGAGCCTCAGCCGCGCCGCCCCGGAGCGCCCACGCGCAGTCCGTCCATGACGAAGTCCAGGAGCCGGGTGGCGCGCGGCTGCCAGTCCTCGTGCGGGTCGAGCAGCCAGAGACCCGCGATGGTGAGGAGGAAGTCGTCGCCGGTCACGCCCGGACGGATGGTTCCGGCCTCCTCGTTGGCGCGGAGCAGGAGGTCGGCCGCGGCGGTCACCGGAGTGTGGCCCGGTTTCTTCGGGCCGCCCGGTGCGCCGGTCGCTTGGCGGAGCGCGTCCGCCAGACCGGCCTTGGCCATGGAGAACTCGGCGAGGCGGTCCATCCACTCCCGCAGCGCCCGGTCCGGCTCGCGGCTCGCGAGCAGGTGGGCCGCCGAGTCGGCGACCTGCTGCATCTCGTGGCGGTAGATCTCCAGAACGAGCGATTCGCGGTTGGGGAAGTTGCGGTAGAAGGTGCCCTGGCCGACGCCCGCCTTCCTGGCGATCGCGCTCAGCGCGGCGTCCGCGCAGTGCGTCAACTCGACCAGTGCCACCGCCAGTATGCGTTCGCGGTTGCGCTGCGCGTCCGAGCGCACAGGCGAGTCCTGCTTCCGTGACACGGGCTGGTCCTTCCCCTGCGGCACCGGCTCCTCGCTTTCGGGTTCGCGGCTGAACTCCGCCTTGCTGGGCGGACAGTTGTCCGTTACGTTGCCCCGTAGTGGACAACTGTCCGGTTGAGTTCACCATAGCGGCGAAAGCCCTCCGCAGCCCCATGCTCGCGGACCCGCCTCCGATGCGTAAGCCCCCTCGTTCACCTGCTGACTCGTCTGCCTGCCGGACCGCCTTCTCGGCGCTCTCCGGCACACGCGAAAGAGGACTGACCGTGGCCCTGCCGACCACCGGCTCCACCACTCTGATCATCAACGGCGAGAAGTACCCGCTCTCCGTCGACCACCGCACCACCCTGCTCGACGCACTGCGCGAGCGCTTGGATCTCACGGGTACGAAGAAGGGGTGCGACCAGGGCCAGTGCGGCGCCTGCACGGTGCTGATCGACGGGCGCCGCTCCCTGTCCTGCCTGCAACTCGCGGTCGCCGCCGACGGGCGGGAGATCACCACGATCGAAGGCGTGGCGGACGGGGACCAGCTCCACCCCGTGCAGCAAGCCTTCCTCGACCTCGACGGCTACCAGTGCGGTTACTGCACGCCGGGGCAGATCTGTTCGGCGCTCGGGGTGATCGAGGAGCACGCCGCGGGCTGGCCGAGCGCCGTCACCGCGGATGTACGCCCCGAGGCGGGCCCGTCCGCGCTCACCGACGAGGAGATCCGCGAGCGGATGAGCGGCAACCTGTGCCGTTGCGGCGCGTACGTGTCCATCGTCCGCGCCGTGGCCCGGGCTGCCGCGTCCGCCCGTACGCCCGAGTCCACGGAGGTGCAGGCATGAGGGAGTTCGCCTATCAGCGCGCACACGACGTGCCCGGTGCGGTCGCCCTGCTCGGCACCGTGCCCGACGCCCGCTTCCTCGGGGGCGGCACCAACCTCGTCGACCTGATGAAGACCGGCGTGGAACGCCCCGCACTGCTCGTCGACGTACGTCAACTCCCTCTTGGTGAGATCGAGTTGACCGAGGACGGCGGGCTGCGGATCGGTGCGACCGTCACCAACAGCGATGTGGCCGCCCACCCCGAAGTGCGCCGCCGTTACCCGGCGTTGGCGCAGGCCGTCCTGGCGGGCGCCTCAGGGCAGTTGCGCAACATGGCCACGGTCGGCGGGAACCTGCTCCAGCGCACCCGCTGCGGCTACTTCGCCGACCCCACCCACACCTCGTGCAACAAGCGTGTCCCCGGCAGCGGCTGCGCAGCCGTCCGGGGCGAGCACCACAACCACGCGATCCTCGGTGCCTCCGCGCACTGTGTGGCCACCCATCCCTCGGACATGGGTGTCGCCCTCGCCGCCTTCGACGCCGTCGTGTCCTTCGAATCGGCGGACGGGCAGGGCGAGTTGGCGCTGTCGGACTTCTATCTCCCGGTGGGCGAGACCCCGCATCTGGAGACCGCGCTGCCGCCCGGCGCGCTGATCACCGCCGTCACGCTCCCGCCGGCGCCGGTGGCCGCCGCCTCGCGCTACCGCAAGGTGCGGGAGCGTGCCTCCTATGCCTTCGCCATCGGTTCTCTCGCCGCCGCTCTCGACGTACGCGACGGCGTCGTGCACGAGGTGCGTCTCGCCTTCGGGGCGGTCGCGTCCCGGCCGTGGCGGGCGCGGGAGGCAGAGCGGGTGCTGACCGGCGGCCCGGCGACTGCCGAGGCGTTCGCCGCCGCAGCGGACGCCGAGCTGGCCGCCGCCGAACCGCTGCCGGACAACGGCTACAAGGTGCCCCTGCTGCACAACCTCGTCGTGACCGTCCTGACCGAACTCGCCGAGGAGGCCGCCCGATGACCGCAGTGACACCCCTGCGAGGCGCCGTCGGCACCGCGCACACCCGCATCGAGGGCCGGGACAAGGTCACCGGCGCCGCCCGGTACGCGGGAGAGCTGCCGTTCGCCGAACTCGCCCATGGCTGGCTGGTGTTGTCGACCGTCGCCCGTGGCCACATCCGCTCGGTCGAGGACGGCGCGGTGCTGGAGCTGCCCGGAGTTCTCGCCGTCCTGCACCACGGCAACGCGCCACGGGTGGAGACCGACTACTCCGGGCTGATGGGGATGAGGCCCGACCCGTCCGTCGCGCTCTTCCAGCACGACCGGGTGCCGTGCGCGGGCTGGCCCGTGGCGCTGGTCGTCGCCGAGACCTCCGAGCAGGCCAGGGAGGCCGCCGAGGCGCTCGAAGTGCGGTACGACGAGGAGCCGCACGACGTCGGCCTCCGCACCGGCCACCCCGGCACGTACACACCGGCGGACGCCCCGCACGCACCGGCGGTGACTGCGAAGGGTGATCTGGAGGCTGAACTCGCGCGTTCCACCGTGGTGTTGGAGGCCGAGTACAGCACGCCCGAGGAGCATCACAACTCGATGGAGCCGCACGCGGCGACGGCCCGCTGGGAGGGTGGCCGGCTGGAGGTCGTCGACTCCAATCAGGGCGCGGTGTGGGTACGGAACGAGCTCGCGAACCTGTTCTCACTGGACCCGGGCTCGGTGCGGGTGCTGTCCGAGCACGTCGGCGGCGGCTTCGGCTCCAAGGGCGTCCGGGCCCACCAGGTCGCCGCGGTCATGGCCGCGACCCTCCTCCAGCGGCCGGTCCGGGTCGTGCTGACCCGCCGTCAGATGTTCTCGCTGGTCGGCTACCGCAGCCCCACGGCACAGCGCGTCCGGCTCGGGGCGGACGCCGACGGGCGGCTGCGCGTGCTGGAGCACCAGGCGCTGAGCCAGTCCTCGACGGTGTACGAGTTCCTGGAGCCGAGCGCCGCGCCGGGGCGGGTGCTGTACGACGCCGTCGCCCACCGCACGGCCCACGAGCTCGTACGGCTCGACGTGCCGACCCCGACCTTCATGCGCGCGCCGGGTGAGGCGCCGGGTTCGTTCGCGCTGGAGTCGGCGATCGACGAGCTCGCCGAGAAGTGCGGGATCGACCCGATCGAGCTGCGGGCCCGCAACCTGCCCGAAGCGGGTCCGGTCTCCGGGCTGCCGTACGCCGGGCGCGGGCTGCTCACCTGCTTCCGGGAAGGCGCCCGCCGGTTCGGCTGGGCGGACCGCGACCCTCGGCCCGGCCTGCGCCGCGAGGGCCACTGGCTGCTCGGCACCGGCACGGCTGCCGCCACCTTCCCGGCGGGTGCCGTCCCGTCCACTGCGGCGATCACCGCGCAGGCGGACGGCACGTACACCGTCCGGATCACCGCCGCGGACATCGGTACCGGCGCGCGGACCGCACTGACCCTGATCGCCGCGGACGCACTCCACGTCGGCACCGACCGCGTCCACGTCCTCATCGGCGACAGCGACTTCGGCCCCGCGATGATGGCCGGGGGCTCCATGGGCACCAGTTCCTGGGGCCGGGCGATCATCGCCGCGGCGGACGCGCTGCGCGAGCGGCTCGCGCTCACCGACGGCGTCCTTCCCGAGGGCATCCCTCCCGAGGGCATCACCGAGCGCTCGGACACCACGGCTGCCCTCGCCGCCCGCCCGCCGAAGGAACGGCACTCCTACGGCGCCCAGTTCGCCGAGGTCGCCGTCGACGTGAGCACCGGCGAGGTGCGCGTGCGCCGCATGCTCGGGATCTTCGCCGCAGGGCGCATCATCAATCCGCTGACCGCGCGCGCCCAGTTCACCGGCGGGATGGTCTGGGGCATCTCGATGGCGCTGCACGAGGAGGCGGTCCGGGACCGGGCGTCCGGCGGCCTGGTCGGCAACGACCTGGCCGGCTATCACATCGCCGCGCACGCCGACGTCCCCGCCCTCGAGGCGGACTGGGTGGACGATCCGGACCCGGACGACCCGGCCGGGATCAAGGGCATCGGCGAGATCGGCATCGTGGGGGCCGCCGCCGCGATCGCCAACGCGGTCCACCACGCGACCGGCGTTCGCCACCGCCGGCTGCCGATCCGCCCCGACCGCGTCCTGCAGGGGGAGGCCTGACGTGCTGGATCTGGCACGGGAGTTGAGCCGCTGGATCGAGGAGGGCCGGGACTTCGCCGTCGCCACCGTCGTGGCCGTGAGCGGGAGCGCGCCGCGCGGCCCCGGCGCCTGTCTCGCCGTCGACCGCGCGGGCACGGTCATCGGCTCGGTCTCCGGAGGCTGCGTCGAAGGCGCCGTCTACGACCTGTGCGCGCGGGCGATCGAGGACGGCAGGACCGTGCTGGAGCGGTTCGGGTACAGCGACGAGGACGCCTTCGCCGTCGGACTGACCTGCGGCGGGGTCATCGACATCCTCGTGACACCGGTGCTCGCGGACGCACCGGGCAGGCTGGTGTTCACCGCCGCCCTGTCGGCCGCCGCCGAGGGCGGTTCGGCGGCGGTCGTCCGGGTCGCCGCCGGGCCGCCGCAGCTCCTCGGCCGCGCACTTCTCGTACGCCAGGACGGATCGTACGAAGGAAGCCTCGGCGGCGCGGCGGGCCTGGACCGGACGGCGGCGGCCGAGGGCCGGGCGCTGCTGGACGCGGGCCGCACCGGCACGCTGGAGCTCGCGGCGGACGGCACGCACTGCCCCGGCGGGCTGACGCTGCTCGTCGAGTCGAGCGTGCCGCCGCCGCGCATGATCGTCTTCGGCGCGATCGACTTCGCGGCGGCGCTCGTGCGCGCGGGCAAGTTCCTCGGCCACCACGTCACGGTGTGCGACGCCCGCCCCGTCTTCGCCACCCGGGCGCGCTTCCCCGAGGCGGACGAGGTCGTGGTCGACTGGCCGCACCGCTATCTGCGGCGCACGCGGACCGACGCGCGGACGGTCGTGTGCGTGCTCACCCACGACGCCAAGTTCGACGTGCCGCTGCTGGCGGTGGCGCTGCGTCTGCCGGTCGCGTTCGTGGGGGCGATGGGCTCGCGCCGCACCCACGAGGACCGAGACCGTCGGCTGCGCGAAATCGGCTTGGGTGAGCGGGAGTTGGCGCGCCTGCACTCGCCCATCGGCCTCGATCTCGGCGCCCGTACGCCCGAGGAGACGGCCCTGTCCATCGCGGCGGAGATCGTGGCGGCCCGGCACGGGGGCACCGGCGTTCCCCTGACGGGCTCGCGCACACCGATACACCGGACGGAGGCGGCCCCGGAGGACGCCGTGGCCGCCTGACGGTTGACGCGCACGGGCGTCCGGCCGGGGCGGTCAGGACTCCGTACGCGGCAGCTCCGGGACGAAGCCGGTCGTGCCCGTTTCGCTTCGCTGTGCAGGGTCGGGGGGCGTGCGCGGTGACCAGGGAGCGGGCCACCGCGAGGCCGATGCGCGGCCCCCGGCGCCCTGGTCACCGTCACGGACACGTCCGTACCCAGGGGACGCGTGGATCGCGATCTGCCGCCCGAGGACTTCGCCGCCGGCCTGCCCGGAGCACCCGGCCCGCTGCACGGCTGCGAGATCCGGCGGCCGGGAACCCCGGCCCTGCGGGAGAGCTTCCCCGGCTGCGGGTCGACGTCGAGGCCGGGTTCGGCGTCGTCGAGATCTGCCGCATCGCGGCCGACCGCATGACCGAGGAATGGGCCGCGCCGGGCCTGATCGCCCCGATGCGGCAGCCGGCCCCGGCTGAGCCCGCGAACCGGGTCGGCCCGGACTCGGGTCAGCTCTGCGTCTGGACGATGTTCACCATCCACGGGACGCCGAACCGGTCCGTACACATGCCGAAGACGTCACCCCACATCTGCTTGGCCAGGGGCACGGCCACGGTGCCGTCGGCCGACAACTTCTCCCAGTAGCCGCGCAGCGCCTCGTCGTCGTCACCGCTGAGGCTCACCGAGAAGCCGCCGGCGCGGGTGTACGTCATGCCGGGAGGGGTGTCCGCACCCATCAGGGTGTAACCGCCGGGCGTCTCCAGCATCGCGTGCATGATCTGGTCCGCCTGCGGTGTGCCGGACATGCCGCTTTCACCGAACGTGTGCAGTGCGAGGGTGCCGCCGAAGACCTCCTGGTAGAACTCGAACGCCCGCCGGGCGTCCCCGTCGAAGCTGAGGTAGGGGTTGAGACGCGAGGCCATGGCAACTTCCTTTCAGGCAGAGGATCGGAATGGGCATTTTCTCACGTTATGTACGTTTAGCAGCTTTCATCCGCAGGCCGAGCCTGTCGGTACGGCGAGGTCGGCCGGGCTGGAGTGTGAGGGGCGGAGGAGGCGGGCGATCAGCAGTGCCGCTGCGAGGGTCAGTCCCGCGCTGAGCACGGCGGCGATCCTCAGCTCGTGGGCGAAGGCGTCGTCGCGCAAGGCCTCGGCGGTGTAGGCGGGCAGCGCCCGGGCGGTGTCGACCGCGCCGTCCAAAGCGCCTTCGGTGGCGGCCAGTTGGTCGGGGCGAGGTTTGCCGGGGCTCGGGATTCCATCCGGGTGCGGCAGACGGCGGTGCCGATGCTGCCGAGGATCGCGCTCACCGCGACCTGGTAGGACGGCGGCGAACCGGCCGTCCTGGAGCCGGACTGCTGCACCACGTGGGCCTGGAGGCCCCTGGACACCATCACCCGCGGACTGCCGTACAGCACCGTGGGCCGGACCAGCTCCCGCCACGTCCGAAGCCGTGTGGCGGTACTGCTCAGTCAGCGTGCGCGTGTCGGGGCGAAGGGGATTCCTGAAGCTCTGCCGCGGACGGCGACCATCAGGGACTCGCCGAGAAAGCTCACGCCGATGGAGAGCTGGAGGGGGCGTGCGTTCTCGTGCAGGCCCATCTTTACAGCTTTACCGCGAGGACGCCGAAGCCCGCGGTGACTGCCAGGGTGCCGATCACCACAAGAAAGGTGCGGCCGGTGTAGCGCTGCCACAGGGCGCCTCTCTTGACGGCGAGTTGGACCGTGGCACCGCGGAGCGCCCCGAGGGCTGCGCCGAGGGTGACGCCCGCGACATGCCTCAGATCGTCGATCCCGTGGCCCGCCGCAGGGCGGTGGCGCAGGCCGTGCTGTCCGTCGTCGCCGAGCACGGACTGGAGCATGCGTCGCTGCGCAACGTGGCCGACGAGGCCGGTCTCGCCGTGGGCTCGGTCCGGCACTGCTTCGCCGACCACGACGAGTTGATGATCTTTGCGATGCGGGAGTTGAGCCGGCGCATCGGCGAGCGCATCCGTGCCCACGCCGACCGGCTCCTGGATCCCGACAGCCGCATCGACCGCCGGGCCGCGACGGAAGGACTCCTGGCCGAGTTCCTCCCCTTGAGCGAGGACCGCCGCCAGGAGTCGGCACTCTGGCTCGCCTTCACGGGTGCCGCGCACACCCGCCCCGAACTGCGGCCCTGCGCAGCCGAGATGCAGACGGAGCAGCACGCCCTGCTGTCGCGCGTGCTGCACGAGGCCCGGCGCACCGGCGGGCTTCCGGCCGACGTGGACGTCGTACTGGAAAGCACGCAGCCGGCAGCCCTGCTCAACGGTCTCACTCTCCAGGCGACGCTGCTGCCGGACCGCTTTCCGCCGAAGCTGCTCCGGCAAGTGCTGGGGCGGCACTTGGATGCCCTGCAAGGCGGCGGCTGATCCGCGGGCGCTTGGGGACAGTCAGCGAGGGTCGTTGAGCCAGTCGCCCGGGATCAGGTCGCGAACGCGGTCGAGGGCTTCCGGGGTTCGGCCGCGGGCCAGGAGGACCGTACCGTCGTCATCGCGTACGAGGACGTCGTGGCCCAGGAACCATCGGGTCTCCTCGCCCACGGGGTACGACGGGAACGGCAGCCGGACGAAATTCGTCGCCGGGAGAAGTGCGAGGTCGTCGTCGTCCGGGGCGTCGAGGAAGTCGCAGAGTTCCTCGTCCTCGTGCTCGGCGTGGAGGGACTCGGACAGGACGATTTCGACGAAGCAGAGGGAAAGACGCTCCAGCCACGGCTCCCACCGCTCGGCGCTCTTGTCGGCGAGGTCGGGTCGGATGAACACCGCGGGGTCGTCCTCCAGGAGGCTGTCGAGGAGGATGCCCCAGGACGCGGCTCCCTGGTTCTCGTGGCGGAAGACCAGGGCCTGCTCGGCGTCGTCGACGTACAGTTCCGCAGGGCTCAGCAGGACATCGTGGTTGCTGGTGAGGTCCTGGCGGCGCCCGAAAAGCAGGTACGCCTCGCGCAGCACCGCCGGCAACCGGACCCCCAGCCTCTCCTCGGCGGCGTCGAGATCGGCCTGCGCCCATCCGTCCCCGCTTCCCGGAGCGGCTCCGAGCCAGTGGGCGTCGAAGTCCCGGATGAAGGCCCATGCGCCGCTGCTGCTCTCCACGCCCTTGGTGAGCGACGGGAGAAGATCGAACTCTTGTTTCATGCAGGGACGGTATCCGACCGGCCGGCCAGTGCGAGGAGTGCGGCAGGCTCCGTCACTCGGTGATCTGGGTGATCCGCCCGGAAGGGCTGTACTCGGCCGGTGGGAGCTCCTGGTCCAGGGGATGTACGAGGGCGAGACGGTCCGCCGTTGAAAGGCATCCGGGCATCGTTCCGGGCCGGCTCGTGGGATGCCGTGGCGGCGAATTTCTGCTTTCGCGGGTCAGTACGTCCTGATCGCCTTGAGGATGTCGGCCGCGCCCTGGGCCAGGAGGTCGGCAGCCAGGTGGGCGCCGAGTTTTGACGGGGAGTCGGCGGGGGCGGAGCCGGTGGCGGTGACCTGGGTGCGGCCGTCGAGGGAGGTGACGGCGGCGGACAGGTGCAGGAGGCCGTCGTCGCCGATTCTTCCCCAGGCCCCGACGGGGACGGAGCAGCCTCCGTGGAGTTCCGCGAGCAGGGCGCGCTCGGCGCGGACGCACGCGTCGACCTGCCGGTCCCCGGTATGGGCGAGGAGGCGGGCGGCGGCGGAGTCCGTGCGGACCTGGATGCCGAGTGCGCCCTGTCCCGGGGAGGGCGGGAACACGGTGGGGTCGAGGGCCTGGTGGACGTCGGGGGTGAGGCCGAGGCGGTTGAGGCCGGCCGCGGCCAGGAGCACGGCGTCCAGCCCGTCCCGGCCGCCGGTCCTGGCGAGTCGTCCGGGCACGTTTCCCCGGATGGGTATGACGTTCAAGTCCGGCCGGAAGTGGAGGAGTTGGGCGATGCGGCGTGGGGAGCCGGTGCCGACTCGGGCTCCGTGCGGGAGGTCGTCGAGGGTGGAGCCGCAGAGGACGTCGTGGACGTCCTGGCGGGGTCCCGGGGTGACCAGCAGCATCGTGCCGTCGGTCACCGCGGTGGGGAGGTCCTTCAGTGAGTGGACGACGACGTCGACGCGTCCGGCGACGAGGGCGGCTTCCTGGTTGGTGGAGAACGCCGATCCGCCGGAGGTCTTGGCGACCTCGGCGAGGGTCGGGGTGATCCGGTCCTGGTCGCCACCTTCGAGGATCGTCTCCCGTTTGAACCGTACCTCCGGGTACTGGGCCGCGAGCGGGGCGAGCCACTCCGCGACCTGCGTGCGTGCGAGCTTGCTCGCCCGGGATCCGATCCGCACCACTGCGTTCATTGGGGTCAACTCTTCGTCGTCATGGGGTGGTTGACACCACACCCTAGGGGCGTCGCAAGGGTGCACATGCCGACAAAATGTCACCCTCCTGCCCCTGGTCGCCCGCGACGCCTCCCGCGGGGTGTGCGGTGCGGGGTCGACCAGGACGGTGACGGTGGCACCGGTCCGCGCGCTCGGTGTTGAGTACGCGTACTCAGGCGGGCCGCCGACCGTCGCCCGAGCATGGCAAGCATGGAGTTCTTCGCGGACCTCGTCCTGGCCGTACTGCTGTCGGCCCTCAAAGCCGTGGCGTTGGTGGCCGTCTGGTTCGTCGAAGGCATGAAGCAGTGGGCCGCCCGGGGGCAGTCGGTGCCTGATCCCACAGGCCGGTACTTGCTCGTGCTGAGTACGGGGTCGGCCGGTTCGGCAGTGACGGCCTACGGCTTGGCCCGGGCCGAACTGCCCTTGGCCTCCACGACCCAAGCAGTCATGGCCACTCTGCTCGCATTGCTGCTGCTCCTGGTCGCAGGCACCGCATACGGCAAGCGGCTCGCACGGGATCTGCGGCGGCGTCGGCTTCGCCAAGAACGGTTGCGCTGGCACGAGTCCCAGCGCGAGGACCGCACGCCTGTGTCCACATCGTTCCGCCGACGGAGGCGGCGGCTGTGATCTCTCGCGGTGATGTTCGACTTCCCCGACCCGACAGTGAACGCCGTCGTCGACGGCAGGCTCGTCAGCGGTCGACCGGGAGCACTCGGTCCAGACCGCTCTCGTGCAGGATCCGCGTGACGGTGTCGGTGAGGGTGCTCGCCGCGTCGATGACGGTCTCCAGGGCGCCTGGCAGCAGGTCCCTCTCCCGGTACCAGGAGCGGAGGTGGTCGGGGGTGACCTGCCTCAGGTACTCGGCATCCGGTTTGGAGGCGTGCCGCAGCAGCGTCTGCTCGTACGGCACATCGAGGTAGTAGCAGCGCGAGACACCCCGGTGGGCGTGCACCAGGTTCTGGAGCATGGGGGCGTAGCGGTCGGCGTACAGGATGCCTTCGACGACGACGTGGAAGCCGTGGTCCAGGGCGTAGCGGGCGGTGAGGTCGATCAGGCCGATGTTGGCGCCGCCGGGCCGGTCGTGTTCGCGCAGCACGGTCCGGCGGAGGTTGTCCTGGCCGACGACGGCGAGGTTGCGGCCGAACCGCTCGCGCAGGCCGGCCGCGACGGACGACTTGCCGGAGGCGCTGTTGCCGCGGACGACGATCAGGCGCGTGTCCCCGGTGCCGACGGTTTCGCGCGCGGGCTCAGTCATCGATGCCCGGCCGGAGGCGGAGCTCGTGGATGCGCTCCCAGTCCATGAGCAGACGGAAGCGGCGGTGGGCCGCCAGATCTTCCGTGTCGGCCGGTTCGTCGCCGCGCCGGACGCGGGCGTCGCCGGACTGCGTGAGTTCCGTGAGGGCGGTGCGGACGGTGTCGGCGTCCCGGCCGGTGGCGGCCGCCAGGCGGTCCAGGGAGGTGAGGGCCTCTTCCGGTGCGCCCAGATCGTCGGCCAGGTGGTCGATGAGGCTGTGGGCGAGCGTGCCGGTCCGCATGCTCCAGCGGAACTTGCCGAGGTGCTGGGTGAGTTCGGGGTCGAGGGGCAGCACGTCGTCGGGCAGCGGGGGCACGTCGGGCATCCACCACCGGGTGCCGTCCGGAGCTTCCGCACGGCGGGCCAGGCCCCACTTCACGTAGAGTTCGGACAGGTCCCGCACTGTGGTGGGCACGGGGAATCCGGCCGTCGTGAGCATGGCGGCGAACCGTTCCCGACAAGCCGCTTCGTACGCCTCGCGGCCCTCCGGCGCGTCCTCGTAGTCCCACTCCCCCGTCGGGCCGGGCACGGACGGGTCGGCAGTCATCCGCAGCATTTCCTCGGCTTTCCGTTTCCGTCGAATCCCATTGAATTCCGTCGATGTCGTCTCGGGGGGTTCGCTGGTCGCAGCGTAGGCAGGGAGCGCGGCGGGCGCGGCAGATCTCACGGACCTCACCCTCATGGGTGGCGGCAGGGGGCTACGGGGAGGTGTTCGCGCAGGGCTCCAGGAGGGGGCACCACAACTCGGCGGACCTCGGGCGCGGTTCGCGCATCACGCTGCCCCGGCGCTATGACCGCGCGGGCCCCGGAGTATGCCGAGAGTGAAGCCGTGCCGCAACTCCCGTTTCCCGGGCAAGGATCATGGTTCCGGTTCCGTGAAGTGATGGGGGTTCCTCGTGGGCATGGCCCTGCGCCGCGTGATGCGTTCTTCGCCGTACTGGCCCGTGGTGACGCACGGCACGCTGAGGCGGGTGCTGCCCGGGTTCGCCGTCTCCTCGCTGGGCGACGGCATGGCCGTCGTGGCGGTGAGCTGGCTGGCGATCGAGCTGGCGCCGGAGGCGGACCGGAGTATCTGGGTCGCTCTGGCGGCCGCCGCCTACACCTTGTCCGGGGCGGCGGGCGCGCTGCTCCTCGGCCGCTTCCTGCGGCATCGGCCACCGGCTCAACTGGCGGGGTGCGACGCGGCGTTGAGGGCGTGCACCCTGGGTTCCATACCCGTGTTGTACGCCTTCGGTGCGCTGAACATCCAGGGGTACGTCGCGCTCCTCGCGCTCTCGTCCGTTCTGCACTCGTGGGGGCAGGCGGGGGTGTACACGCTCATCGCGAGGGTGTTGCCGCAGCGCGACCATCTCGCGGGCAACGCCGTGCTCTCCGGGCTGGGGTCGCTCGCGACGGTGGCGGGGCCTCCGCTGGCCACGCTGCTCATCGTTTTCGGCGGGCCCGCGACCGTGCTGGCCGTGGACGCGGCGACCTTCCTGGTCCTCGCGCTCACCTTCCTGCTCGCCGTACCGAAGGGCGGCGTGCCCGAACCGGAGGAGGACGAGGCGTCGCGGTCGGCCGGTTTCGCCGTGGTGCGGCGCATTCCCGCGCTGTCCGGACTGCTCGCACTGAGTTTCGCCTTCTTCCTCCTCTTCGGTCCGGTGTACGTGGCGTTGCCGTTGCACGTCTCGGACGACCTGGCGGGCTCGGCGGGGGTGCTGGCGTCGTTCTACACGGCCTTCGGGATCGGTGCGGTGGTCGGCTCCGTGCTCACGGGGTTCCTCAGCAAGTGGAAGCTGTGGCCCGTCACGATCGGCATCGTCATCTGTTTCGGACTACTCATGCTGCCGATGGGGCTGGGGGCGCCGACGGCGGTTTCGGTGGTCTGTTTCGGTCTGGCCGGGCTGCTCTGGCCGCCGTACTCGACGCTGTCGACCACCCTGTTCCAGCGCTCCACGCCCAGTGCGCTGCTGCCGCAGGCGCTGGCCGCGAGTTCGGCGGTGCGGGTGATGTCGGTGCCGCTGGGCACCGCACTCGGCGGGCCGCTGGTGGCGGGCCTCGGCGCGGCCGGTGCGCTGCGGGTGTCGGCCGGGGCGATCGCGGTGGTGGGTGTGGTCGCGGCGGTCGCCCTGGCGGTGGGGTCGGCGCGGGGGCGGCGCGAGGGGCCGAAGGGTGGAGGCGCGGCGGACGTGGATGACGTAACGAAGTCGGAGGAAGCCGGTGATGTGACGATGCGTCAGGCTTGATCGCCGTCGTCGAGGTCCTTCCGGTGGACGTCCGTGGGTCGGGCGGGTGCCGGCCGGGGGCTTCGAGCGTGCGGAACGTGGCGATGAGCCTGCCGAAACGGCCCTGACTTCAGATGCCCGACTGCTCGCGGGCTCGAAGCGCTTGGACGGGGACTCCGTGTCCTCTCATGCCCGGCTTGCGGGCCGAGGACTCGTCGGTCTCCCCGGTGGCGACGGCCCGGGCACGGATCTCCGGTCCGCGTCACGCTGCCGCACGTGGGCTCCGTGGGGCACGCCCTGCTCTTCCTGGTCCCCCCGGGCCGGGAGCCGTTGTCCGTGCACTACGCGGGCCATGCACTGCGGCAGCAGGAGGTGCCGAGGGACGAGCACGCCCGGGCGGCGAGTCGGCCGCCCACCTGCCGTACTGGACCGCGAAGCTGGTGGGCGGCCCCGAGGTGCTCGCCCTGCGGGACGGTCGCAGCAGGCCGCCCCTGGTGGCCGGCTGCGGCGGCCGGGCCCCTCGCCCGGCAGGGCCACCCCTCTTCGGTCGCCGGAACGGCACCTGCGGCCGACCGTCCCGCCGGGTCGCCAACCCCTGTGCCGGGTCACGCTTGCCCACCAGAACGACCTTCGCTGCCGGGCCCGACGGTCGACGTGCCGGAAGCGGAAGTCCGCCCAGGGGCGGCCGCGTTCGGCCCGGCCTTCGCCTGCGCCGAGGCGGACGGGGCTCCCTCCACTGCTCCGTCCACCTCTTCGACATGAGGCTGCCGCCCAGGGTCAGGCGAGGGCGGCCGCGAAGCGTGGCAGGGTGAGCCTGCCGGCCTTCGAGGCGGAGGAGCCCGTGGCGACCCAGTCGCCGGTCTTGGTCAGGACCTTGGTCGCTCCCTCGGTGCCGACGGCCGCCTGCTGGGTCGCGTCCGATTCCCCGTCGGCGAGGGCGACGACGGTGGGCACCTGGGTGAGGAGTTCGACCGTACCCTGCATCACCTTGCCCGCCGTCTTGCCCGCCTTCGCGGACTTGCCGACCAGCTCGGCGCCCTGCTTGCCCGGGAACTTGAAGGCACCCGACGCCTCCGACGCGGTACGCCACCTGCCGCACCAGGACCGCGTGGGCGATGTCGATCAACCTAGCCAGGCCCGGGGAAGCAACTCGTACCAAGTGGGCTTCTAGCGGGTGGACTTGGCGGTTCTGTGCCGACGTGGCGATAGCGGGCGCCATGTCGATTCGGCGCCCGTCCAGGGACGGGCCCGCCAGGTGTACGGCGGGACTCCTGCGGGGTCGAGGTCCGCGTCGGGCCAGCGTCGGCGCAGCGTTGCGGCGGTGGACCCGCACCAGCCGGCCAGGTCGGGCAGGACGCGATGCGCGTCGGCGGCCGATGCGCCCGCTTCCAGCAGCAGCACCAGTTGGGCGCGGGAGGCGTCGCCCGGCGGCCGTGCGTCCCGCTTGTCCAGCTCGCCGGCGCGGACCGCCACCCAGCTCATGGCGGCGGACGCGAGGCCGAGGCCGAAGCGCCGGTCGTCCTGTGCCTCCGGGACGGTGCGGGCCAACGCGGTGCGGTGGGCGATGAGTTGGCGCGGGCCGGAGACCGCCATCCACAGCGGGCCGGGTACGGCGAGTTCGGCCGCGGCCTCGTGCAGGTCGCGCTCGGCGGCGTACGGCATCGGGACGCCGGAGGCGGCGGCCCGCTCGGCGATGGTGCGCCACGCGCCTCCCCACGCGTGCTCGCGGTCCCCGAGCGCCTGCGCGGGGCTGCTCAGTGCGGTGCGGCGGGCGGCGTACGCATGGCCGCACGCGACAGGCGACAGTCCGCGCCCGGCACGTAGGGCCCGCGCCCGGCAGGCAAAGGCCCCCACCCGGTCGGCAAGGGACGGGGCCCAGTCAGCAAGGACCCGCGCCGTGGCCCGCTTTGGCCGCGGGTACAGATCGGGCGGACGTTCTTGGGCCTGCACGACAAACTCCCCGCGCTCGCGCTCGCATAGCGTCGGGAGCACGTCTCCCGGAAGGAGCCCGAGGTGAGCCGAGACCTGCACGATCGCGCGGTCGTCGCCGACACGCACAACGACCTGCTCATGTCCGTGGTGGAGCGACCGCCGCACCGGTGGGCGGAGTTCTTCCGCGAGCGGTGGCTTCCGCAGCTCCTGGAGGGCGGGGTGAACATCCAGGTGCTGCCCGTCTTCGTGGACACCCAGTTCCGGCCGGAGGGCGCGCTGCGCCGCACGCTGCGGATGATCGAGTGCGCCCATGCCCTCGCCGAGGGCAACGCCGACCGCGTGCAGCTGTGTCTGGACGGCGAGGACATCGACACCGCACTCGCCCACGGCCGGATCGCCCTGGTGCTCGCGCTGGAGAGCGCCCCCGGTGTCGACGCGGACGTGGAGCTGTTCCGCACCCTGCACCGCCTGGGGGTGCGGGTCGCCTCGATCGCGCACTGGGGCCGCTCGGCGCTCGCCGACGGGAGCGGCGAGGACGCCACCGGCAGCAGGCTCACGAGCGAGGGCGTGGCGGCGCTGGCTGAACTGGAGCGCCTGGGCGTCGTGTTCGACGTCTCCCACCTCGGGGCGAATGGCGTGGCACACGTACTGGAGTTGGCGACGCGTCCGCTGATCGCCTCGCACTCGTCGGCCCGTGCGCTGTGCGACCACCACCGCAACCTCACCGACGAGCAGATCCTCGGGGTGGCGGCGACGGGCGGCGTCGTCTGCGTCAACTTCGTGCCGGACTTCCTGGCCCGCGACCGTGCCGCCCAGACCGTCGACCGGGTCGTCGACCACATCGAGTACATCGCGGCACTGGCCGGGATCGAGCACGTGGGCATCGGCCCGGACTTCCTGAAGGAAGTCGCCGCCGACACCACCCCGCCGTGCTGCGACGGAACGGACTACACGGGAATCCCCCTGGACTCCTCCCTGCCCGGCCTGGACGGACCGGCCGAACTGCCCGCGCTGACAGAGGCGTTGGTCAAGCGGGGAATGGAAGAGGACAGCATCCGCGCGGTCCTGGGCGGCAACGTGCAGCGCGTCTTCCGGGCCGAGCTGGGGCGGGGCCGCTGAGTGGCGTGACGTGATACGGGAGCACCTCTCCCGCATACGGGAGCGCCTCTCCCGGCAGCGGCCGCCCCCGGGGAAGTCCCGCCTCGCGCCCGGCGGGAAGCCTGGCGGGAAACCGGCCCTGGCGGGAACCCCGCCCCTCCGGTGTAATACGCCCCCATGGATGCAGGCACGGCGGCGATCTTGGGCGCGGCCATCGGCGCGTTGGGCGGTCTGGGCGGCGGCTGGCTCACCGTATTCGGTCAGGGGCGGCACCAGCGGCGGCAGCAGGCCGCCGAACGGGAGCGGTGGCGCAACGAGTTGCGGCGCGACGCGTACAACACGTGCATCGCCAGCATGAAGCGGCTGTCGGCGTCCTGGTGGAAGTTCTCCGACCAGATGTGGAGCGAGAACAGCACTCCCGAGCAGTGGCAGTCCGCCTTCGTCGAGGCCCACGACGCCTGGACGCAGTTCAGTGCCGCCGTGGCCGCGGTCGCCGTGGCGGGACCGCACCGTGTGGTGGATGCGGCGGACCAACTCCGTTCTGCGATGTACGACTTGGAGAAGTGCGGGCTGCACTGGTACCGGGCCGCGCAGAGCCAGGGCCACGGGCGGCTCGACGAGAACAGCTTCCGTTTCCGGCAGGCGATGAACGCGAAGAAGGCACCGGACCGGGCGTTCCAGAAGGCGGCCCGGGAAGCGCTGGGGACGGAGCAGCCTTAGCAGCACGCTGAGGGACCTGCGGTCCCCCAGCGTGCGACGGGTCAGGCAGGGGCCGCCACCGTGGGACGGGCCGTGAGGCGTCCCGTGCGGCCCAGGGCCAGGACGGCTGCGGCGCAGAATGCGCCGGTCAGGGTCAGGGCCGTCCAGACCGTCCACAGGGCCTGGTGGCGGGTGGCGTAGTCCCACAGTCCGCCGGTGGCCAGGTTGCCCAGGGTGATGCCGAGCCCGGAGACGGTGTTGTAGAGGCCGTAGTGGGTCGCGACGAGACGGTTTCCGGACAGTGCGACGACCGTGTCCATCTCGAACGGGTAGACCACCGCGCTGCCCGCCGACAGCATGGCCACCGCCAGCGCGAGCGCCACGAGCTGCGCCGCGCCGGGCACGGCCGGACCGGCCGCGGCGGTCAGGGCGAGCGGGGTGAACGCCAGGCCCATCAGTGCCAGGCCCCGCACCAGGGCCTGTTGGTGGCTCCAGCGGGCCTTGGCCCATCCGGTCAGGCGCAGCTGGCCGGTGACGGCCACCGCTGCGGACAGGACGAACAGCAGGCTCGTGGCCTGCGTCCCGCGCGCCCCGAACGCCTCCCCCGCCGCCAGCGGCAGCGCGAGGTAGACCTGGAAGGTCAGGACGTACGAGCCGATCATCGCGCAGGAGAACAGCAGGAACGGACGGTTGGCCACCACCGTGCGCCACTGCGCCAGCACCCCGCCTCCGGAACTCGTGGCACTCCCCTCCGGGCGGAGGGCGGGCAGCCGCCGCCACTGCAACACGGTCAGCGCGGCGAAGATCGACGCGGCGACCAGGCACACCAGGCGGAAGTCGGCGGCCAGCAGGGCGAGTCCGACCAGGGGGCCCAGCAGCATCCCGGCCTGGTAGTAGACGTTGAAGGTGGCGAACGCCTCCACGCGCCGGTCCCCGGCCTCGGCGGCGAGGCAGGCGCGCACGGCAGGGTTGAACAGGGCCCCGGCGAACCCGGTGGCCGCCGAGGCGAGCACCAGCACCGGCAGGCTGTCCACCAGGCCGAGCAGGGCGAACCCGGCGGTGCGCAGCAGGCATCCGGCCATGATCGGGGTCTTGGGGCCGAGGCGGTCGGCGATCGTGCCGCCGATGAGGAACATGCCCTGCTGGGAGAAGTTCCGTACGCCCAGGACCAGTCCGACCGCCCACGCGGCCAGGCCCAGCGGTCCGGCGAGGTGGGCGGCCAGGTAGGGCATGAGCATGTAGAACGCGAGGTTGATGGCGAACTGGTTGACCATCAGGAGTTGCGCGGCGGGCGTGAAGCTGCGGGTCGAGGTCCAGAGGGTCTTCATCGGGCCGCCTCCGCCGTTCCCGGGTCCGTGCCCGTTGCGGGGTCGACGACGGTACGGCACGTCGTCCACCGCTCCACCGTCCGCTCGCCGGGGTGGGCGATCTCGTCCGGCGCGTCGGCGGGCGTACGGTCCAGCAGGTGGTGGGCCCGGCACCAGGCGTCGTCGAAGACGGTCTGGGCGTACCGGTGCGGTCCGTCGGGGAAGACGGCGGCGATCCTCGCCTCGGCCGGGAGCGTGGCGGCCAGGTGCCTGGCGACCAGGGACACCGCGCCCACGCTCCAGCCGCCGCTCGCGTACCGGGAGCGGGCCAGGGCCCTGGCCGCCCACACCGCTTCGTCGGCGGCCACCCAGTGGACCTCGTCGAACAGGGTGTGGTCCACGTTGCGCGGGTGGATGCTGCTGCCCAGCCCGCGCATCAGCCGTGGCGCCGCCTGCTGTCCGAAGATCGTGGATCCACAGGTGTCCACCCCCACCACCTTCAGCGCGGGGAAGAACTGCCGGAGCACCGAGGCGACGCCCGCCGAGTGCCCGCCGGTGCCCACGCTCACGACCAGGGTGTCGATCCGCCCGAGCTGGGCCACGAGTTCGTACGCCAGGGGTGCGTACGCGTGGACACTGTCGGGGTTGTGGTACTGGTCCGGGCACCACGCACCCGGGTGTACGGCCAGGAGTTCGCGGACGCGGTCGCGGCGGGCCTGCTGCCAGCCGCCGACCGGGTGCGGCACCCGGACGGTGTGGATCTCGGCGCCGTAGGCGGTGAGGAGGCCGGCGACCAGCGGTTCCATGCCGGGGTCGGTGACCACGGTGACCGGGTGGCCGTGGACGATCCCGGCGAGCGCCAGGCCGAGGCCCAGGGTGCCGGAGGTGGACTCCACGATCCGCCCGCCGGGCAGCAGGTCACCGCGTTCACGGGCCCGCTCCACCATGTAGAGGGCGGTACGGTCCTTGATCCCGCCGGGGTTGCGGCCTTCCAGCTTGGCCCAGAAGCCCCGGCCGGGGGCCGTGAAGGGGGCGCCCACCCACAGCACCGGGGTGTCACCGACCAGCGCGGCGGGGCTGAGCACGCGGCCGGGGGAACCCACCAGCAGTTGGGCGGGCGCCGGTCCGGCGGGCGAAGAAGAGGTCGAGGGGGACAGCACAGAGGAATTCATCGCACGGTTCTCCAGCCGGCCGCCGCACCCGCGCGGCAACGGCGGGGGCGACCGGGAATGTTCGAGGAACGAAACCTTCAGGGCACGAGCACCGGGCCGACGCGGACGGCCCCCCGGTGCGGGCCCGCTCAGGTCCGCCAGACCCCGAGGGCCGCCCGCACTCGCCCCGGATCACCGCCGTCCGGAAGCGGGGACAACCCCACCGACGCCTCCCGTCGCACGGCCGCCCGGTCCAGCACCGGCCGCTCGACGAGAGCCGGTGGAGGAAGATCCGTACGGCTCGACGACGCGGCGGGCTCGTCGTCTCCCGCACATCCCGCGTCCGTGCCGTGCGTGCAGGGCGAGGACACCGCTGCCGTCGGCGGCGGGTACGCGGACGCGCTCGTCCCGGGCAGGGTGTCGGCCCGGACCGCGCCGGAGGCCTGCGGGCCGTGCGCGCAGCCGAGCAGGTGGAGCAGCCCGGCGAGCACCGTGACCAGAACCAGCCGCCACAGTGCGGGCCGGGGTCCTCGCAGACCCGTCGACTCCCACATGGGACGCATCGTAATCACATGACTACGTAAGGTGCCCGTCAGTGCTCCCCGCCCGCGACCGGGTGTGGACGCTGACGGCGTAGCCGGCGGCGGGGGTGTAGGGGGCGCCGTCCCAGGTGGCGTGGCGCTCGCTCAGGGTGAGTCCGGCTTCGGTGCACCAGTGGTCGAAATCGGCGAGGGTGAGCGGGGGTTCGGGCAGCGGGAGGTGGGCGGCGTCCAGGCCCATGCCAGTGACCAGCAGGCCGCCGGGGCGCAGCAGGGACGCCAGGTGGCGGACTACGGTGGGTTCGGTGCCGGGGGCCAGCAGGGGGATGACGTTCCCGGCGGCCAGGACCAGGTCGAACTCCGGTTCAAGGCCGAGGGTGTCGAGGCGGGCCAGGTCGCCGAGGAGCCAGTCCTGGGCGGGGGCTTCGCGGCGGGCGACGGCGAGCATCGAGGAGTCGATGTCCACGCCGGTGCAGCGGTGGCCCAGTTCGGCGAGCCGGATCGCGATCCGGCCGGTGCCGCAGCCGGCGTCGAGCACGCGGGCGGCGGGCTTCAGCAGGGCGTCGCAGAAGGTGGCTTCGCCGTGGACGTCGTGGCCCGACTCGGCGAGCCGTGCGAAGCGCCGGGCGTAGTCCTCTCCGGCTCGCCCTTCGGTCAGCTGTGCCCAGCGGTCCTGCTGTTCGGGCATGGTCGTCCCTTGTGTGTCGGCCTCGCCCGTTTCGTCGGAGCGGGAGGTGGCGCTGTCGTTGTCCGCCCTCATGGTCACAGATGCCTTGGGGGGCGGGGGCCACGAGGGCAGGGCGGTCGCGGGACCTGGCCTACGCTTGCCCAGGAAGCAAGGGGAAGCGCATGACTCTGAAGGCGGGCCAGCGGGTGCTGCTGGCGGCGGACACCAGACTGACCGATTCGGCCGAGGTGTCGGGGGTCGTCGTCGGGTTCCTGTCCCTGGCGGCGGGCATCGGCGGGACCGTCGAGCAGGTGGACGTCCACCACCCGCAAGCGGGCGACGACGTACGCGAGTACGAGCGGCTCAAGTCGCTGCTCGACGCCTACGGCGACACGATGCCGCCGGGCAGCCGGAAGCGGTTCCAGGAGCAGGTCGCCTCCCTGGAACCCACCTGGACCGCCTTCCAGGAACTGGCACCCCGCGTGAGCGTGCGGGTCCGCTTCGACAACGGGTTCCTCCTCGACGGGGCCGACGAGGGCGCTTTCGTCCCTGCCTGAGAGGGCGCTTTCGTCCCTGCCTGAGAGGGCGCGCGTCCCGGGCAACCGCTCCCCCCGTCAACTCCCGCGGCTCCTCCCGGGCCTTCACTCGTTGACCCCACGGAGGCAACGAGGAGGGGGCGTCGGATGGACACCGGTCAGGGACGGGTACTCGCGGTCGACGGGCTTCGGTGTGTGACTCCGACGGGCAGAGTGCTGCTGGTGGAGGCCCGCCTGGAGCTCGCGGCGGGCGCCTCGGCGGCCGTGACCGGCGCGAGCGGGAGCAGCAAGAGCACGTTGCTGATGTGTCTGCTGGGTCTCGTACGTCCCGGCTCGGGGCGCATCGAGGTGGCCGGGACCGACCTCGCCCGGCTGTCCGGGCGCCGCCTGGCCCGCCACCGGCGCCGCACCACCGGCATGGTCTTCCGGTTCGGCGAACTCCCGCCGGAGCTCTCCCCGTTGGAGAACGTCGCCCTCGCCGCCCTCCTCGCCGGCACCCGCCGCTCGTCGAGGACGTACGGGAGTTGATGACCTTCGTGCGAGGTCACCGCAAGACCGACGACCCCTTCGACCTCGTCCTCGGCGGCGTCACCCCCACCGACGCCGCCGAGGCCCGGGACGTGATCGGCCCGCTGCGCGATGCCGGGGCCACCTGGTGGGACGAAAGGCAGCTCGACCCCAGCCCCGGGGTGGACAGCCTGGATGCGGTGCTGCGGCGCATCGGGGCGGGGCTGCCCGTACTGGACTAGTTGGCGCTAGACCCCGGTCGCCTCGAACTGCCCGTTCCCCGTGGACACCGCTTGTTCAGGAGTCTTCGACGAGGATGAGGCTGTTGCCGTCCGGGTCGCGCACGGTGAACATCGGCGGCGCCGCGGGCCCCATGCGCAGGACCTCCGCGTCCGCGTCGACGCCGCGTGCGACCAGGTCCGCGTGAACGGCGTCGGCGTCCCCGGTCGACAGGCGGATGCCGGCCGGGATCCCTGCGGGAACGAGCGCGATGGTCGTGGACGCGCCGGGCGGTGCCACCTCGATCCAGCGGCCGTCGCCGAAGGGGGCGTCCCGGCGTACTTCGAAGCCGAGCTGGTCGACGTAGAACTCGACTGCCTTCTGCTGGTCGCTGACGTGAATCGCGACCGTGGCGATCTGTGTGATGTGTGTGGTGCTGCTCATGGTGTGCCTCCTGGTTGCGTGGCGTTCCTTGGCGTTCCCCAGTAGGACCGGGGCGGGCGGGGAAACTCATCGGCGGCCGCACCGGTCCCGGGGGCCGTGTTCGCCCGCGCCGTACATGACATGTACACCTGGGCGGGGGGTGATCGGCGTTCGGCGGCCGCTGTGCCGTCATCTGGTGCGGGCACGCTCGCGCGGGATCTTCACAAGCGTCACCCGACAGAGGAGAACTGCGTGTTCCGCTCCCCCATCGCCCCGCCGGTCGCACTGGCCGTGACCACCCTGCTCGCGGTGACGGCCGTGGCCGTGCCCGCCCAGGCGGGCGACCGTTCTGGCGGCGGTGCGCTGCCCGCTGTCACTCCGCGCGCCGAGACGCCGGTGCTGCACGACGACCCGCAGGGCGGCAACGCCGACGCCGACGACCCGGCGATCTGGCGCAATGCCGCCGCCCCCGGCCGCAGTCTCGTCATCGCGACGGCCAAGGAGGGCGGCCTGCGCGTGTACGACCTGGACGCGCGGCCCGTGCAGTCGGTCGCCGCACCGCCCGCCGTCGGGGCGGACGACGCTCCGGGCCGGTTCAACAACGTCGACCTGGTCGCGGGCCTGCGGCTGTCGTCCGGGCGGGCCGACCTGGCAATCACCAGCGACCGGGGCCACGACCGGCTGCGGTTCTACCGCATCGACCGCGACCGTACGGGCGGACCGCTCACCGATGTCACCGACCCGGCCGCTCCCGCCGTCTTCTCCCGGGACCAGGCCGAGGTCAACGAGCAGCGGACCGCGTACGGGCTCGCCACCTGGACCGACCGGTCCAGCGGACGTTCGTACGCGCTGGTGAGCCGCCGCGAGCGGACCAGCATCGCGCTGCTGGAGCTGCTGCCCGTCGCGGGCGGCAAGGTCACGTACCGCAAGATCCGCACGGTGGACCTGCCCTCCGCCTTCCGGCTGCCGAACGGCAGGACGTGGGCCCCGTGCGCCGAGCCCGGTGAGCTGCCCCAGGTCGAGGGCATGGTGGTCGACCCGGCCGACGGCACCCTGTACGCCGGTCAGGAGGACGTCGGCATCTGGCGGCTGCGGGCCGACCTCACCGGGAAGCCGCAACTCATGGACAAGGTACGGGAGTTCGGGGTGCCCGGCACCTACGACGAGCAGACCGAGGAGTGCGTGGCGGGCGCCGACCCCGGCTTCGGCGGCACCCGGCTCCGCGCGGACGTCGAGGGTCTGACGCTCGTCACCGAGAAGGGCGGCGGCGGACACCTCCTCGCCTCCAGCCAGGGCGACAACACCTTCGCCGCCTACGACCGCGAGGACCACAACGCGTACGAGGGCGGCTTCCGTGTCGCAGCCGCGGGCGGCGGCAGGCCGGACGGCTCCGAGGAGTGCGACGGGGCCGCCGCCCTGAACGCACCCCTCGGGTCCCGCTACCCGCGTGGCCTTCTCGTCGTGCAGGACGGCCACGACTCCCCCGCCTCGCCCGCCGAAGGTGACCGCCCCGCGACCAACTTCAAGTTCGTCGACCTCGGCACGGTGCTGGACACCCTCGACGACTGACCCGGTCTCACTCCGCACGGTTGCCCGCCGTGCCGAGGACGGCCCGCATCTCCGCCGCGATGATCTCCGGGAACGGCGCCCCGTCCTGATTGCCCAGGACGACGCCGACCCAGCCGGTGTCCGGGTAGATGTTCCAGCTCGCGAAGCTGCCGGGGTTCACCCCGGCACGCCCCTTCAGCCACTGGCCGTCGACGATGCCGACCGGCATCTGGTACGCCCCGAACGACGCGTCGACGGGGACCGCCGCCCCGCGTGCCAGGCCGCCGCCCTGCGGGGCGTGCGGGATCTTGGGACCGGTGAGCAGTTCGGCGTAGTGCCTGTCCAGCAGGGTCCCGTCCAACAGGGCGTGCGCGAAGCGGACGAGGTCCGGCGCGGTCGCGAAGCCGCCGTCGCCGGGTGCGTCGACGAAGGTGCGGGCGGGGTTCTTGCCCAGCTGGTACGGGTCCGGGCTGCCCTTGTCCAGGTTGCGGACGGCATCCACCAGGCTGCCGTCCGCCTGCCGCATGTACGAGTGCGCGATGTGCCGGTCGGTGAGCCACTGGGGTCTGGTGAAGTACCCGGTGCCGGTCATGCCGCAGCGCCGGAAGACGTTCTCCTCGACGTAGTCCCAGTACGACGTGCCGGTCACGGCCTCCACGATCATCGCGGGGATGGCGATCTCGGGCCCGGCGTGCTCGGTGGGGGTGCCGGGGGCGGCCACGAGCTTCGCCTGCCGGGCCCAACTCTCGCTGTACTCGCGCACCTCCGCACGGCTGTGGAAGACGCGTTCGAGGTCCTCGGGCGGATTGGCCAGACCGGAGGTGCCGGAGAGCAGGTGGTGGAGGGTCACCTGGTCGGCGATCTCCTTGGCGAAACCCTTGAGGTGCGTGCCCACCGTGTCCCACAGGTGCAGCTTGCCCTGCTGCACCAACTGCAGGACCGCCACGGGGCCGAACGGCTTGCCCGCCGAGGAGAGGTTGAACGCGATGCCCGGGTGGTTGCGGATGCCTCTCTCCTTGTCGGCCATGCCGTAACTCCGCGACAGCACCGTGCGGCCGCGGTGCGAGAGCATCACCACGCCGGAGAACGTGCCGTCCGCCGCCAGCTTCGCCACGTACCGGTCGTAGGCGCCGCCGGGCCGGGTCTCCGGCGGGACGGTGTCCGAACCGACCGCTGCCGGAGCGGCGTGGGCGGGCCGGGCACCCACGAGTTGCGCTCCGCCGGACGCCGCACCGGCCGCTGCGACTCCGCCCCAGCCGAGCAATTGCCGCCTGCCTACCCCACGTACGGAATTCGGTCCCATCCCACGCTTCCCTTCCGGTGCCCCGCCGCGATGTCGCTCTGCCTCCCGGCTGCCCGACCGGTGGACCGGCCGTGCGAGCAGGGTGGGTTCGTGGCCCCACTGAAGCCGGTGCGCTGTTGCGTGGGCGTATGCGCTTTTCGATACGTTCACGAAAGGTGCGGGGGGGGCATGGACACGGCCGGCCCGGGGTCCGGGCCGGCCGTCGGGTGCGTGGCCCGGCAGTGGGCGGACGGCTCAGTCGCGGTCGCCCGGGATCAGGAACAGGTGGACCGACTGGTCCTTGGCGCGGAACCGCTCATTGCCCGCGCCCTTCTTCGCCCGGTCGGAGACGATCACCACGTGGTCGGCCGACACCCAGGACACGCCCTCCGGGTTGCCGTAGACCGTGCGCCCCTTGCCGTCCGTGGGCAGGGGGTGCACGGTGCCCGCGTCGACCTCCCACTTCTTGGCGGAGAGCCGGCCCACCCACAGTGCGGACGACGCCTGCGAGAGGACGGCGATCCGGTCGTCGCGCACGGACACGCTGCTGTAGTCCTCGAAGGGCAGCGACTCGGGGAGGCGGATGGTGTCGGTGCGGGTCCAGCGCTTGCCCTCGCGCCGGAAGACGTGGATGCGGCCGCCGCCCGGTGTCCTGCCCTTCTTGCCGCCCGCGCACTGGTTGCCCTCGCAGAGGGCGAGGAGGTATCCGGCGCCTGCCCGGTCCACCCATTCCAGGCCTTCCATGCCCTTGTTGGCGTCGGTGAGGTCGAAGTCGAGGAGCGCGGACCCGAGGGGGCGCAGTTTCGCGTCGTACTCGTGCACGCGGGCACGGTAGCCCTTGGGCTTGACCGGTTCGGCCTCGGTGAGGGTGAAGTAGTGGTCGTGCAAGGTGTCGTGGGCGAGGTCCTCGTACCCGGCGTTCGCCGAACTGCCCTTCTTCTGCGCGAGGTTGGCCTTGAGGACCTCGTTGTCCGGTGCCTTGGAGGACAGTTCGCTGCCGACCCGGATGAGCGAGGGCAGGTTGTCGCAGACGATCAGGAAGGCGCCGTCGTGGTGGAGGACGCCGCTCGCCTCCAGGCGGGTGCCCGCGCTGTCGCCGATCAGGTCCTGGATCTTGGCTTCCTTGACGAGGCGCAGCTCGCGGGCCTTCGCGGACGCGGTCTTGTCCTTGGTCTTCGCGGAGGTGGTCTTGGCCTTGACCTTCGCAGACGTGGTCTTGGCCTTCGCGGCGGTCTTGCTCTTGGCCGGCTTCTTGACGGTCATGAGGGCAGTACCTCCATCGCGCCGGGGAACTGTGCCCCGCTGGCGCCGTTGGGATAGGTCTTGCGCAGCTCGGCGAGCTGCTGGCGGGCGTGGTCGTAGCGCATGCGCGTGTAGTGGAAGATCCCGTACGTGAACTGCGATCCCCGGCTCAGCTCCCACTGGCGGAACCCGGCGCGGTACACCTCGTCGTTGGTGAACTGCCGCCCGGTGAAGGGCTGTCCGTGCGGGCTGGTGGACTCGCCGTACGCGGCGGGCGAGATCAGCTGCCAGAGTCCGTCGGTGCGTCCGGAACCCTCCGCGCCGATCAGCTCGGCTACCTTCTCGGGGCCGAACTCCGTGTCCAGCAGGAATTCGAGGTGGTCGAGGTAGTACTGGCAGAAGTCGTGGTGCCGCAGCAGGTTGGTGAACAGCGGCAGGTGTGACGTCTCGTGCGGCGCCTTGGTGATGCGGCAGTAGTTGCGGCTCATCGCGGGCCAGTCGAGGAGGTCTGTGTACTGCCACGGGGTGGAGAAGAAGTCGATGCCCGAGCTGTTGTCGTAGTCCCAGGGGATGAACGTGAAGTACGGGCGGGCCATGAAGCCGGTGGCGTCGCCGAGCCTGCCGGAGTTGTAGAGGTAGTAGTTCGACGGGGTCGCGAAGTAGTTGTCCCAGCTGCCGAGGAGGACGTTGGCGCCCGCCCAGCGCAGGAAGGCCGGTACGTTGAGGACCCGCTCGACCGACTCACGGAAGGCGTCCGTCGCGAACTTGCCGTCGCCGCCGGGCAGTTGGATGCCGTTGACGGTGCGGACGAGAGTGGCGAGGTCGTCGTAGGTGCTGGTGGCGGGGTTGTCCTCGTTGGTCTTGAGGCGGTACGTACGGTCGTCCTCCGCGCTGCCCTCGGTGAAGTACTGCCTGCCGGTGTCGGAGCCGTCCGCGGTGGAGCGGTGCTCCAGGGTCGCGCAGCCGACGTCGCCGCAGTACGCCTTGTAGAGGTTGCCCTCGGAGTTCTTGCCGAAGTGGTCCTTCAGGAACTTCTTGTCGACCTGCTCGATGACCGAGAAGAGCCCCATGTAGCGGTCGTTGATCGAGAAGGTCGCGTACGTGTGCTGCGCGGCCGGGATCCCCGCGCGCTCCAGCAGCCGCCAGGCGACGGCCTCGCGCATCTGCGACGGGTCGTTGTACATCGCCTTGAGGTTGACCCGCTCCATGCCGTACAGCCGGTCCTCGCTGTCGCCGACCTCGAAGTCGATCTTCCAGGAGCGTTTGGGGGCGTGGGCCGTGAGGTTGCCGCTGTTGACCATCGAGAAGGACGAGGTCGCGAGCAGTGTGTCGTCCGGGGCGTCGGCCCTCGCGAGGGTCAGCCGGGCGCCCTGGGGCGCCACCATCACGTCGTCGGCGGTGAGGACGCCGGGCGGCCAGCCGGTGACCTTGACCTGATACATGTCCTGAGCGAAGAACTCCGTTTTGTTCTGCGCCGCGTTGAGGAGTTCGTCGACGATCCGGCCGATCGCGGTGGGACGGCCGTCCCCGTCGCGCAGCAGGAGGCTGCCGTCCGTCGGGGCACCGGGTACGTCCCCCTGCCCTGCCTGCTCGGCGAGCAGCAGATCGTACAGGGCACTGAACTCGGCCTTCGTCCGCAGTGCGGCATCGGCCGGGCCTGCCGTGGCGTTGGCCTGCCGGGCGAGCCGGTGCACCGTGCCCGGTGGCAGTGCGGTGATCGCGACGGTCTGGTTCTTGAACGCGTCCCGGAACGTGCCCTTGCCGATGGTCCTGTCCATCCCGGCCTCCCTGGGTGAACCTCCCTCTCTACTCCGGGCACCCCGTGCCCGCCAGGGCCAGAACCGGCCCCGGACGCGCCGAGGGGGCCCACCGGTGACCGGTGGACCCCCTCGGGACGCGTGGTGTGCGTACCGGACGCCAGGACGTCAGGACGCCGGAGCGGGCTTGGGCTCGCCGGGGTTGACCACCACGACGCCCTCCCCCTCCAGCTTCAGCTGTACGGCTTCGCCGGAGCCGCCCTTGACCATGGACCCGATGCTCTGCGAGCGGTGCAGCGAGGTGCTGAGCTGCGGGGTCCAGGCGACGACGGCGTCCGTGTCCACGTACACCGGTGCCTGCGGCGACACCGGCAGCACCAGCGGGGTGCCCGCACTGGTCAGGGCCAGTCGGCCGGTGCCCTTGAACGTGCAGTTGAACAGCCCGCCGCCGGCCATTCCGGCGCCCTTGACGGTGGTGATGTCGTAGTCGAGGGAGGCGTCGAAGCACAGGATGTTCTTGCCGTTGACGGTCAGGCCGTGGTTGTCGTCGACGTCGACGAGGAAGCAGTGCGCCGCGTCGGACGCGAACCACGCCTCGCCCTCGCCCTTGACCGTCATGAGGGCCAGGCCCTCGCCGGTCACGGCGCGCTTGAGGAAGTTGCCGACGCCCTGGCCCTGGCGCTCGAACTCCAGGGCCCCGCGCCAGGCGACCATCGTGCCCTGCCGGGCGCGCGCCTCGCCCTTGACGGCGTACCGCACCGCCATGGCGTTCTCCTGCGTGAGGCCGGGGGCCGACGCGGGCTGGATGAGGTTCTCGGGATCGAAGAGATTTCGCTGCATGGGAGGCCCAGTACCCGGCGTCGGCCGGTCAATTCGCCGCCCGTACGTGGCCACGCATACGGAGTCGGACGCTCCGCGACGCGGCGAACCTCGCAGGTCGGGTCAGGTCGGGTCAGCGGCGGCCGGTGGCCAGGACGACGAGGAACTGGCCGCCGCCCGGCTCGACGCCGGCGGTCAGCTGCAGCCCCGGGACCAGCCGGGAGAGCCGGTCCACCAGCCAGTCCGCCGCCTCCTGGGCGTCCCGCTCGGTCGGGCAGCGGCCCACCATCTCGCGGCCCCCCTTGCGCTCCAGCCGTCCGGCGACGGTGAGCAGCGGCGCGGGTTCGTAAACGTGCAGGTGCTCCGGCCACTCGATGACCACCTTCACCGCGCCCTTGCGGGAGTTGCACGCGCGGTGCGCGAGGCGCTCGGCGACCTTGGCCTTCCGGTCGGTGGTCCGGCTGTCGACGCTGGGTCCGCGGTCGTCGTTCACCGACTCGTCGGGGTCGACCGGTTCATCGCACACCCAGCAGCGCCAGTTGTCGCGCTCGCCCACATCATCAAGGAGACTCATCCGAGCAAACTAGCCTGCTCGGAGGCCTTTGCCCGCATCGGGGCCGCCGGCCGGCACTCAGGCGCAGGCGTCCTCGGCGGCGACCTGGCGCACGGTGCGCAGCGTCGAGCGGAGGGTGTCCAGGTCGGTCGAGCCCAGGGCGAGGCGGAGGGCCTGTGGGGGGTTTGCCGACGTGGCGAAGGGTTCCGCCGTGGTGACCGAGATGTTGCGGCGGGCGAGGGTGGCGGTGAGGCGGTCGGCGCGGGCGTCGTCGGGGAGCGGCAGCCAGGTGAAGTAGGAGGAGGGGTGGCCGACAAGGGGGAGGCCGGCCAGTTCCTGGCGGGCGATGGCCTGGCGGGTCGTGGCGTCGGCCCGCTTCTGTGCCTCCAGTTGGTCCGCCGTGCCGTCGTCGAGCCAGCGGCAGGCGAGGGCGGTGGTGAGGGCGGGGGTGTTCCAGGTGGTCGCCCGGACGGCGCGTTCGAGCGGGGACACCAGGGGCGGCGGGGCCAGGACGAAGCCGACCCGCAGGCCGGTGGCGATGCTCTTGGAGAGTCCTGATACGTAGACGGTGATGTCGGGGGCGGTGGCGGCCAGCGGGGGTGGGGGCGCCTCGGCGAGGTAGGCGTACGAGGCGTCTTCGAGGAGGAGTGCGCCGTGCCGCCGGGCGATTCCGGTCAGGCGGGTGCGGTCGGCTGCGGGCATGACCCAGCCCAGGGGGTTGTGGAGGGTGGGCATGGTGTAGATCGCTCGGACCGGGCGGGTCGCGCAGAGCTGTTCCAGGGCGTCGAGGTCCGGGCCTTCGGGTGTGGTGGGGACGGGTGCCAGGTCGAGGTGGAGGGCGTGGGCGAGGACCTTGAAGCCCGGGTAGGTGAGGGCGTCGACCGCGACGACGTCGCCGGGGTTCAGGGTGGCCATGAGGGTGATGGTCAGGCCGTGCTGGGCGCCACTGGTGATGAGGACGTCCTCCGCGTCGGCGGTGATTCCCCGGCGGGTGAGGTGGCGGGCGACCGAGGCGCGGTCCTGGGGGCGGCCGCGGTGCGGTTGGTAGCGCAGGAGGGAGTCGAGGTCGCCGGAGGTGGCCAGTTCCCGCAGGGCCTGCCGCAGGAGGTCGGCCTGACCGGGCAGCGACGGGCAGTTGAAGTTGAGGTCGACCGCGTCGGTGGCGACGGCCTGCTGGTCGATGCCGTGACCTGCGGGGACGGCGAGTTCGCGGACGAACGTGCCGCGCCCCTGCTCCCGGCTCACCAGGCCCATCGCCTCCAGCTCGGCGTACACCCGGGTCGCGGTCACCACGGCGATGCCCTCGCGGGCGGCGAGCGCGCGGTGGGTCGGCAGCCGCAGGCCCGGGGCGAGGTGCCCGGTCCGGATGTCGGAGGCGAGGGCGTCGACGAGCTTCTTGTAGCGCGGGGCTGCCATGCACCGGATTGTATCCATGACAATTCTTTGACTGTCCTGCGTACGGATCCCTACCGTCGAATCCCGCCACCTACGTACGGAAGGGACTTCCGCCGTGCACATCGCCATCCTCACCTTCGAGGGCTACAACGAGCTCGACTCCCTGATCGCGCTCGGCGTGCTCAACCGCATCAAGGCCGACGGCTGGCGCGTCACCCTCGCCACCCCCACCCCCAAGGTGACCTCCATGAACGGCGTGGTCGTCGAGCAGATGTCCACCCTCGAGGAGGCCTGCGCCGCCGACGCCGTCATCGTCGGCAGCGGTATCGCCACCCGCGAGGTCACCGAGGACCCGGAGATCATGAACGTCCTGCGGGGCCTGGACCCTTCGCGCCAGCTCATCGCTGCACAGTGCTCGGGCGCGCTCGTGCTGGCCCGGCTCGGGCTGCTCGACTCCGTCCCCGCCTGCACCGACCTCACCACCCGGCCGTGGGTCGTCGCCGCCGGGATCGAGGTCCTCAACCAGCCCTTCTACGCCACGGAGCGCATCGCCACCGCGGGCGGCTGCCTCGCCTCGCCCTACCTGGCCGCCTGGCTCATCGCCCGCCTCCGCGGCCAGGAGGCCGCCGAGGGTGCACTGCACTACGTCGCCCCGGTCGGCGAGAAGGAGGAGTACGTCGCCCGCGCCTGGCGCAACATCTCCCCCTACCTGCCCGCTCCGGCCCCGGCGCTCGCCTGAAGCACCGGCCGGGGCAGACGCTGGAACGTCAGTTGACGGCCTGCTGCTGCCCGATGTCCAGGCTCCGCTGGCGAAGCCTTTCCAGAAACGCCACGAGACCGAAGACGACCCCCATCGCCAGGCCGCCCAGCCCTGCGAGGAGCGGGCTGTCGGGTTCTCCCTCGGGAGAGATCAGCAAGAAGAAGAGCCCGAACAGGACGGCCATGACGAGACCTGCGCCGACGGGTCGGCGGGCCACCCACCTCTGGATGCGCGTCGGGGGTGTCTGACCGCCGAGGGCTCGGTCCAGGGCCCGAAGGGCGTTGCGTGGGGAGCCTTGCGAGTTCTTCATGGCCGAAGGGTACGACCGGGTGTTGCGGCTGTGGTCGGGGGTGAGTTGGTCAGGACACCTGAGGCACTCGGAAGCGGCGGCGGTACTCCGTCGGGGTCGTGTTCAGGCGGCGGCGGAAGGCCCGTACGAGCGTGTCGGTCGTGCCGAAGCCGCACAGGGTCGCGATGCGGTCGAGCGTGGCGTCGGAGGACTCCAGCTCGTGGCGGGCCTTCTCGACGCGTACCGATTCGATGTACGCGTGCGGGGTCATGCCCAGTTCGCTCTTGAACACGCGGGTCAGGTGCCGGTCGCTGACATGGGCGTACTCGGCGAGGTCCATGACGGTGAGCGGCTCGGCGATGTGGCGCAGGATGTGGTGGCGCAGGTCCTCGATGCGCCGGGTGGTGGAGACCTGCTCCAGCGGGACGCTGAACTGGCTCTGGCCGCTGGGGCGTTTGAGGTACATCACGAGCTGGCGGGCCACCCGCAGCGCGACGGCCTCGCCGAGGTCGTCGGCGATCAACGCGAGGGAGAGGTCGAGGCAGGCGCTGATTCCGGCACCGGTCCAGACATTGCCCTCGCGGATGAAGATCGGGTCGGCGTCGACCTCCACCGCCGGGTGGTCGGCGGCCAGTTGCTGCGCGGTCGACCAGTGCGTGGTGGCCCGTTTGCCGTCGAGCAGCCCGGCGGCGGCGAGCAGGTGCGCGCCGACGCAGACGGAGGTGATCCGGTGCGTGCGCGCGGCGAGTTGCTTGACCCGGCCCACCAGGTCGGGGTCGACGAGGGGGTGGACGCGGCCTTCGGCGTCGACCTCCACCGCGCCCGGCACGATGAGCGTGTCGATGCTGCGGGCGGCGGCCTCGTCGAAGGTGAGGTCGGGCAGGACGCGGACACCGGCGCCGGTGGTGACCGGGTCCATGGTCTCGGCGGCGAGGACCACGTGGTACCCGGCGGCCTCTGCCGTCTCGCGGCGGGACAGGGCGAAGACCTCCGGCGGCCCGGTGACGTCGAGGAGGTCCACTCCCTCGAAGACCACGATCACGATGAGCCGTCTCGCGGTGTCCGCCATGCTTCTCCTCCTGGTGCGCTCGATACCGCCGTGCGGGATGACCGCAGGTCGGTATCTGCATGTTAGACGTCATTGTTGACATCGGGTTGAGCTCATAGCGTTGTGGTCACAGCCCCGGACCTGCACGAACCGGCTGCGGGCTGTGCTTCTCCTTCACGATTCAAAGGCGGTACACCCATGTCCAGGACCACGCTGCGCGAGCTGAACGGCTTCGACCAGGCACCCGCGAAGCTGGCCGAGTCGACCCTCGTCCTGATCGACTTCCAGAACACCTACACCCAGGGCGTGATGGAGCTCGACGGCTGGGAGGAGTCGCTCGAAGCCGGCGCGCAGCTTCTGGCCCGAGCCCGTGCGGCAGGCACGAAGGTCGTGCACGTCATCAACGACGGCGGCGAGGGCACCCCGTACGACATCCGGGTCGAGATCGGTCAGATCCACCCGAAGGTCGCCCCCGTCGACGGTGAGCCGGTCATCGTCAAGCAGGTCCCGAACGCGTTCGTCGGCACCGACCTGGCGAGCCACCTCGAAGAGGGCCAGGACGTCGTCATCGCGGGCTGGATGACGCACATGTGCGTCGCGTTCACCGCCCAGGGCGCGTTCCTCAACGGCAACCGTCCCACGGTCGCCGCCGACGCCACCGCGACCCGCTCGTTGCCCGTCGCGGGCACCGACGTCCCGGCCGAGCAGGTGCACCAGGGCGCCCTCGCCACCATCGCCGACCTGTACGGGGTCGTCGTCGCCTCCCAGAAGGAGATCGTCTGATGAAGCCGCTGCGCACCCTCGTCGCCCTGGGCGCCACCGCCCTGCTCGCCGTCTCCGTGACCGCGTGCGGCGGGGCCTCCCAGGCCGCCACCGCCACGGACAAGAAGCCGTCGCCGGCCGCGACGCCCACCACCGGTGAGAACGTCGCGAAGAACACCACGACGCTCCGTCAGCTGATGAAGCTCGACGAGACCCCGGGCACGCTGTCCAACTCCGCGCTGGTCCTGGTCGACTACCAGAACGTCTACACCGGCGGCACCATGGAGCTCACCGGCTGGAAGGAGGCGGTGAACAGCACCAAGGCCCTCCTGGAGCGCGCCCGCAAGGCTCACACGCCCGTCATCCACATCGTGGAGAAGGGCTACGACCTCAAGTCGAAGGCCGGGCAGATCATTCCGGCCCTCAAGCCCGCCAAGGGCGAGGCTGTTGTCGAGAAGGCCGTCCCCAACGGCTTCCACGACACCAAGCTCGACAAGGAACTCAAGAAGACCGGCCGCAAGAACGTCATCATCGCCGGCTTCATGACGCACATGTGCACCCTGTTCACCACCGAGGGCGCCGTCTACAACGGCTACAACCCGACCGTGGTGGGCGACGCCTCCGCGACCCGGCCGCTGCCGGTCAACGGCAACCCCAACGGCATCCCGGCCAAGCAGGTCCACGAGGCCGCGCTGGCCACGATCCAGGACCGGTTCGGCGTGGTCGTACCGAAGCAGAGCGACATCAAGTGACGCTCTGAGCAACCCACTTCGGCGGGGGAAGAGGTCCGGACCTCTTTCCCCGCCGAAGGGTGCGATCCCCATGTCGCACCCGCACTCCCCACGTCCCCCCATCCCCCCCAACCCGTTTGAAGGTCCCCCCATGCATGCGCTCCCCCCATCGAAGTACCACCAGAAACAGCTCAGCAAGACCTCATGGAGAAAACGAAGATGGCTACCCGCAGAGGGTTCATAGGCAGCGCCACCGGTATCGGTACGGCCGCCCTGCTCGGCTATTCCGCAGCGCCGAGCTTCGCGGACGTCCCGCCGCCGTCCGACGGCGCCGCCGCCGAGGTGGTCAGCCAGCAGACGGCACGTTCGTCGATGCTCGCCGTCAATGCCGGAATGCGCGCCAACTACGCCACCCTGAAGGCGGAGTTGATCAAGCACCTCTCCCCCGTGGTCGTCGTGCAGAACGACGCCAAGGGCGGCAAGTTCACCCTCGTGACCGCGAACGGTCAGGAGTCCGCCAACCCCGTGTCGGAGACGTTCGAGCTGGCGAAGTCCATCGCTCACGTCCCGCTCGGCATCTTCTCGGTGATCGCCTCCTACCTGGCGGACAAGATCCCGAACCTGCCCAACGCGAACCGCATCGACCCCCACGACCTCGTCATGGTGGCGTTCAACGACGACAAGTCCACCGCGTGGATCACCCCGCTGCAGGCGTACGCCACCAGGCTCACCACGGCCCGCCACCAGCTCCCCTCCGCCGGCCTGCCCCCGGCACTGCAGACGTCCTGCAACAACATCCTGACCGCCGGACTGAAGTTCATCAGCACCTCGATCGCGGCCAAGACCTTCGACATGGCGTCGTTCGAGGCCTTCTCCGGCAGCGTCTACCCGGACATCCGCGTCAACATGGAGCACGCCTCGCAGGCCCAGATCAAGGGCGTGCAGGACATCATGAAGACCTGGCGCGCCAAGGTCGGCGAGGCGGCGTGGGCGGACCTGTACTGCGTGGTCCTGTCGCAGTGGACCACCAGCGTCCTCAACCAGAACACCATCATCCTCAAGGACTGCATGAACGCGGCCAAGGTCGCCACCCACCTGATCGACCTGCCGGGCCTGGAGACGCCCGCGGACCCGATCTTCACCGCGCTCGACAACCTCGCGCGGATCGTGCAGGACAACGTCGCCGCCGAGATGGTCTTCCCCAAGGACACGAAGGTCGCCGACGCGCTCAAGGGCCAGCAGGACCTGCTCTCCGACGAGATCCTCAACCAGCTCGGCAAGGCGGCGACGACGCAGAAGGCCGCCACCTACAACACCGTCGCCGCGGGGGTGTGCCCGGTCCCCCACTAGCCGCTTTCCGGCCACCGTGTCCGGCGGACGCTCACGCGAACGTCGCGGACAGCCGCCGGACACGGTGATCGCCTAGGGTCGAAACACCGACTCCCTTGTCCAGAGGACGTGTTCCGACCGGTGACAGCGCACATGACCGCCCTCCGCCCGCTGCCGGACCTGCTCCGCGAGCACGCCCGCACCCTCGGCGCGAAAACCGCCTTCCAGGACCGGCGCTCCCGGGTCACGTACGAGCAACTGGAGCTGCGCACCGGCCGGTTGGCGGGACATCTCGTCCGGCTCGGTCTGCGGCACGGCGAGCGGGCGGCGGTCCTGCTGGGCAGCCGGGTGGAGGCCGTCGAGAGCGTCCTGGCGATCACCAGGGCGGGCGGGGTCGGGGTGCCGCTGGACGCACGGAGCACGACCGCCGAGCTGGCACATCTGCTGGACGACAGCGGGGCCCGGTTCGTCTTCACCGAGCGTTCTGCGCTGCGGCAGTTGAGGCCGCTGCTGGCGGAGCGGGCCGGGCTGGGCGTGATCCTGGTGGAGGACGACGAGGAGGCCCTGGACACCGGGGACACCGGGGAGCCGGGGATCCTGTCGTACACACCCCTGGTCACCACCGATCCGCCCGCACCCGCCCCCGACGATCTCGGGCTCGACGAGGTCGCCTGGCTCCTCTACACCTCCGGGTCGACCGGCCTGCCCAAGGGCGTGCTGTCCACCCAGCGCAACCGGCTCTCCTCCGTGGCGTCCGCCTTCGCGTCCGTCCTCGGGCTCTCGGCGGACGACCGCCTGCTCTGGCCCCTGCCCCTGCACCACGCCATGGGGCAGATCCTGTGCGTCCTCGGCGTGACCGCGACGGGGGCGTCCGCCGTGCTCCTGCCCCGGTTCACCGTGACGGACGTACTGGATCAACTGCGTTCAAGCGAGGGGCACTTCACTCTTCTGGCCGGTGTTCCTGCGGCCTACCACGGGCTCCTCGACGCCGTACGGGACGAAGGGCTGGGCGCGCCCGGACTGCGCGGATGCGTCAGTGGGGGCGCGCCCGTGTCCGCCGCGTTCCAGCGGGAGTTCGAGGAGGTCTGCGGGGTTCCGTTCCTCGATCATTACGGGAGTACGGAGGCGGGTCCCGTCACCATGACGCCACCGGGCACGCCCCTGGCGGAACGGGAGCCGGGCTCCTGCGGCCGTCTGGCACCGGGGATACGGGCCCGGATCGGCGACGGCAGCGAACTCATCGACAGCGAGGGCGAGTTGTGGGTGGCCGGGCCCGGCGTCATGGCCGGGTACCACCGGCAGCCCGAGGCCACCGCCGAGGTGCTGCGCGACGGCTGGTACCGCACCGGCGACCTGGCCCGGATCAGTGCCTCGGGCGAACTCACCCTCACCGGCCGGGCCGGCGAGCTGATCAACCGGGGCGGCAAGAACATCCACCCCTCCGAGGTGGAGGCCGTACTGCTGGCCCTGCCGGGGGTACGGGACGCGGCCGTGGCCGGTGTTCCGGACGGCGTGCTCGGCGAGGTCCCGGCCGCCTATCTGGTCCCGGCGGGCGGCGGCGCCCTCGACCGGAGGCGGATTCTCGCCGCCTGCCGGGAGCGGCTCTCCCCGCACAAGGTGCCGGTCGTCCTGTACGAGGTGGCGGCGATTCCGCGTACCGCGTCGGGCAAGGTGCGGCGGTTCGCGCCCGCGGACGTGCCCGCGCGACCGCTGCCGGTCGAGGAGCCGCCCGTCCGGGCGGACGACAAGGACCTGTTGGCTCTGGTACGGGCCGAGGTCGCCGCCGTGCTCGGCTGCGCGGTGGACGAGGTGGACCGGGGCACCGCCTTCCGTGACCTGGGCATGGACTCGCTGACGTCGACGGTGCTGCGCGACCGGCTCGCGGCGGCGACGGGTCTGCCGCTCTCCGAGGCGGCGCCCTTCGACTTCCCCACGGCGGCCGAACTCGCCGCGCATCTCGCCGGGAGGGCGCAGCCTGTCCCCGCCGGTCGCCCGGAAGCGTCCGGCCCGGACGAGGACCCGGTGGTCGTCATCGGCATGGCGTGCCGGTTCCCCGGCGGGGTGGAGAGCCCCGAGGACCTGTGGCGGCTGGTCGAGGACGGGGTCGACGCCATCACCCCGTTCCCCGCCGACCGGGGGTGGGACGTGGACGCGCTGTACGACCCGGACCCCGGACGGGCGGGCCGTACGTACGTACGCGAAGGCGGCTTCCTCTCCGACGTCGACCGCTTCGACGCGGCCTTCTTCGGCATCTCGCCCCGCGAAGCACTGGCCATGGACCCGCAGCACCGGCTGCTGCTGGAAGTCGCCTGGGAGGCGTTCGAGTACGCGGGGATCGACCCCCACGCGATGCGCTCCACGCCCACCGGGGTGTTCGCGGGCCTCATGTACAGCGACTACGCGACCCGTTTCGCCCGTACGCCAGAGCGCGTCGAGGGCTATCTCGGCATCGGCAACGCGGGCAGTGTCGCGTCCGGGTGCATCGCCTACACGTTGGGCCTGGAGGGCCCGGCCGTCACCGTGGACACGGCGTGCTCGTCCTCCCTGGTGGCCCTCCACCTGGCGGCGGCGGCCCTGCGCCGGGGCGAGTGCACACTGGCCCTGGCCGGAGGGGCGACGGTGATGTCGTCCCCGCAGTCCTTCGTCGAGTTCAGCAGGCAGCGCGCCCTGTCCCCGGACGGCCGCTGCAAGGCCTTCGGCGCGGGGGCGGACGGCACGGGCTGGGCCGAGGGCGCGGGCATGATCCTCCTGACCCGCCTCTCGGAGGCCCGCCGGGCGGGCCACCGGGTACTTGCCGTCGTACGCGGCTCCGCCGTGAACCAGGACGGCGCGAGCAACGGCCTGACCGCACCGCACGGCCCCGCCCAGCAGCGGGTCATCCGGCAGGCCCTGACCGACGCCCGACTGGAACCCGCGGACATCGACGCGGTGGAGGCACACGGCACGGGCACCCGCCTCGGCGACGTCATCGAGGCCAAGGCCTTCCTGGAAACCTTCGGCCGAGCAGGCTCACGGGAACACCCGCTGTGGCTGGGCTCCGTCAAATCAAACATCGGCCACACCCAGGCGGCCGCAGGCATGGCCGCCGCCATCAAGACAATCCAGGCGCTGCAACACGGCGTCCTGCCCCGCACCCTGCACGCCGACCAGCCGAACCCCGGGGTGGACTGGTCATCGGGCGCCGTCTCGCTCCTCACCCACGCGGTCCCGTGGCCACACACCGGGCGCCCCCGCCGGGCAGGCGTGTCGTCCTTCGGCATCAGCGGAACCAACGCGCATGTGGTGCTGGAGCAGGCACCGGTGGAAGGGCGGGTGCCCGGGAAGCCGGAGACGCGGGCACAGCGGCCGGACCTGGGCACCCGGGCCTCCGAGACACAACCCGCACAGTCCGCAGAGGCGTCCGGTCGTACAGAAGTCGCCGGGATCGTGGGGCGCGCGGGGTCCGATGACCTGGGGCAGAAGCCGTCCCGCAGTGTCGCCCCCACCCGGGTGACCGGCTCGCCCGGTGTGCCGGAGGCCGTGGTGTTTCCGTTGTCCGCCAGGTCCGGCCCGGCGCTCCGGGCGCAGGCCCGGCGGCTCCGTGAGCACCTGGTCGGACGTCCCGGCGCGGACCTGCTGGACCTCGGGTTCTCCCTGGCCACCACCCGTGCCCGGTTCGGGCATCGTGCGGTGCTGGTGTCCGGGGAGCGTGAGGACCTCCTCGCCGCGCTCGACGCGGTGGCGGAGGGGCGTCGGCGGCCGGGGGTGAGCACCGGCGGCCCCCGTCCGGCGGGGCGGGTCGCCTTCCTCTTCACCGGGCAGGGCAGTCAACGGGTCGGCATGGGGCGGGAGTTGTACGCGTCGCATGACGTCTTCGCCCGTTCCCTCGACGAGATCTGTGTACGGTTCGACCCCGTGTTGCCGCAGGCTCTGCGCGACGTGGTGTTCGACGGCGCAGGCTGCGGGCTCCTGCACTCGACGCGTTTCGCGCAGCCCGCGCTCTTCGCCCTGGAGGTGTCCCTGTTCCGGTTGCTGGAGTCCTGGGGCGTGCGCCCGGACCTGGTGGCGGGGCACTCCGTCGGCGAGCTGGCGGCGGCCCATGTCGCCGGGGTGTTGTCCCTGGAGGACGCCTGCGTCCTGGTCGCCGCCCGGGGGCGGTTGATGGATGCCCTGCCCGCCGGTGGGGCGATGGCTTCCGTACGGGCGATCGAGGGTGAAGTCCGTGCGTATCTGGCCGACGGTGCGCGGGGGCTGGACGTGGCGGCCGTCAACGGGCGTTCCGTCGTCGTCTCGGGTCACGAGGACGCCGTGCTGGAGGCCGTCGCACACTGGCGCCAACAGGGCCGTGAGACCACCCGGCTGCGAGTGAGTCACGCCTTCCACTCGGCGCACATGGACCCCATGCTCGACGCCTTCGGGCACGTCGCGCAGGAGATCAGCTACTCCCCGCCGACGCTCCCCCTCGTCTCCGCGCTCGCGGACCGGCCCGCGAGCGCCGAGGAGATCCGTACCCCCGGCTACTGGGTGGATCACCTGCGCCGCCCCGTCCGATTCGCCGACACCGTACGGCACTTGAGGGACCAGGGGGCCACCCACTTCGTGGAGCTGGGTCCGGACAGCGTGCTCACGGGGCTGGTACGGGACTGCCTGCCGGAGGGGTACCCCGGCCCCGCCCCCGTGACCGTACCGACACTGCGCGGCCCCCGCCCGGAGACCGGCGCACTGCTCGCCGCCGTGGGCCGACTCCACGCCCACGGTACGGACGTGGACTGGCCTGCCGTCTTCGCCGGACGCGGTGCACGGCGTACGGCACTGCCCACCTACGCCTTCCAGCGCGAGCGGTACTGGCTGGAGGCCGACCCGCCGGGATCGCAGGAGGCGCAGTCCGGCACCGCCGCCCATCCGTTCCTGCGCGCGGTGACGTCCACGGCGGACGACGACGGGCTGCTGCTGAGCGGCCGGCTGTCCCTGCACGACCAGCCCTGGCTCGCCGACCACGCCGTACGGGACACCGTCCTCCTGCCCGCGACGGCCTTCGTCGACATGGCGATCCACGCCGGGGACCTGGCAGGGGCGGACGCACTGGAGGAACTCACCCTGACCGCACCGCTGTTGCTGTCCGCCGAAGAGACGGTCGAGCTTCAGGTGAAGGTGGCGCGGGCGGAGAGCGACGACGGGTGCTGGACCGTGGCCTTCCACGCGCGGACGCACACCTCCGGGCCCGACGACCGCCCGTGGACCCGTCATGCCTCGGGAGTCCTGTCCGCCACCACCGCTCCCCCGACCCCGGACCTCGACTCCCCCTGGCCCCCGCCGGAAGCCGTCCCGCTGCCGCTCGGTGCCGGCTTTTATGAAGCGCTGGCGCAGGGTGGGTTGCACTACGGGCCAGCCTTCCAGGGGCTGCGGGCAGCCTGGCGACACGGCGACGACCTCCTCGGCGAGGTCGAGCTTCCGGAGGATGTTCGGGAAGGCGCGGATCAATTCCCCCTGCATCCGACCCTGTTGGACGCGGCCTTGCACACTCTGACGCTAAATCAGGGCGCGCCAGGGACGTCCGGCGAGCAGGCCGCGCTGTCGCTTCCGTTCGCCTGGAGCGGTGTACGGCTGTACGCGTCCGGCGCTCGTTCCGTGCGGGTGCGGGTGTCCCGGAAGGAGGGAGGCAGCGGTGTCCGGCTGGAGCTGAGTGACGCGGCCGGGGCCCCGGTGGCGACGGTGGCCTCGCTCGCGCTGCGGCCGCTCGCCCCGGAGCAGTTGGGCAACGTACCAACGTCCCAGGACAGCCTGTTCCGCCTGGAGTGGACACCGCTGGCGGACTCCGTCAACGGGCCGGTCGGTGAGCCGCACGGGTACGGGCTCATCGGATCGCCCGGTCCACAACTGAACCTGCTGCTGCGGCAGTTGGGGATCCGGCCGACGGTCCACCCCGACGCGACCTCGGCGGGAGCCGACGCACCGGCCCTCGTCCTCGCCTGCCCGCCCTCCACTGCCGTCCACGGGCCGGACCGTGCGGCGGCCGCGCACCGTGCCGCAGACTGGGCACTGCGACTCGTTCAGGACTGTCTCGCCGAGGAGCGGCTCGCCAACTCGCGCCTCTGCGTCGTCACTTCAGGTGCCATCGGCGACACGGACGACGCTCTCGCCCTCGCACCGGTATGGGGGCTGCTCCGCTCGGCGCAGACGGAGAACCCGGGCCGCTTCCAGCTCGTCGACGTCGACGACCGTCCGGCGTCCGCCACGGGCCTGGTCCGCGCGCTGGCCCTTGCCGAGCCGCAGACAGTCGTACGGGACGGCGTGGCGTACGTACCGCGTCTGGTCCGTGCTTCTCCGGCGCGGCCGCGCGTACGCCTCGACCCGGACGGGACGGTCCTCGTCACCGGCGGGTCCGGGTCCCTGGGGACGGCCCTCGCCCGGCACCTCGTTGCCGCGCACGGAGTACGTAACCTCCTGCTCGCGGGACGGCGCGGCGCCGACGCGCCCGGAACTGCCGAACTGTGCGCGGAACTCACCGCGTTGGGCGCCCGGGTGACGGTCGCGGCCTGCGACGTCGCCGACCGCACGGCGCTCGCCGCACTGCTCGCCGACGTACCGCAGGAGCACCCGCTGACCGGCGTGGTGCACACCGCAGGGGTGCTGGACGACGGGGTGCTCCCGGCGCTCACCGGGGACCGGCTCGACCGCGTACTGCGGCCGAAGGTGGACGCGGCGCTCGCCCTGCACGAGTTGACGCGCGGCAGCGAGCTGGCGGTGTTCGCCCTGTTCTCGTCGGTGGCCGGGGTGTTCGGCTCCGGCGGGCAGGGGAACTATGCGGCGGCGAACGCGTTCCTGGACGCGCTGGCGGAACACCGCCGGGCACTCGGGCTGCCCGGAACGTCGCTGGCCTGGGGGCCCTGGGAGCAGAGCGGCGGCATGACGGCCGGGCTGCGGGAGGCGGACCTGCGGCGGATGGCGCGGTCGGGGTTCGTGGCGCTGGGGGCGGAAGAGGGCCTGGCGTTGTTCGACGCTGCCGTCGCGGGTGAGGACGCGGCCGTCGTCGCCGCGCGTCTCGACCCGGCCGGGGTGTCCTTCGCGCCCGGGGCACCGGTCTCCCGGGTACCGGGCCGACGCCCCGTGCGGAGGGCGTCCGCAGCGCTCCCGGGCGTCGGCACGCGGCCCCGAGTGGCCGCCGCGTCCGGGGCCGAACGCGGTGACCTGCTCCTCTCCCTGGTCCGTACGGAAGCGGCCCTGGCGCTCGGCCACGGCTCGGCGGAGTCCGCGGTCGAGCCGGACCGCGCCCTGGCCGAGCTGGGCCTCGACTCGCTCGCCGCCGTCGAACTGCGCAACCGCCTCGCGGAGCTGACCGGGCTGACCCTCCCGGCCACGCTCCTCTTCGACCACCCGACACCGCGCGGCCTTGCCGCCCACCTGGCGGAGCTGTTCGACGCGAAGGGGACCTCCGAACCACCGGGTGCCAACCGGCCGGACGGCGTCGCGGCCGCCAGGACCCCGGAGGCCGACTCCCTCTCCGCCCTCTTCCGTACCGCGTGCGCCGGGGGCCGGGCGTGGGAGGGGATGGCGCTGCTGACGATCGCGGCACGGCTGCGCGAGAGGTTCGAGGCGGGTCCGGGCCCAGCGCCCCTCACCCTGGCCGCCGGGGGTTCCGCGACCCGTCTGATCTGCTTCCCGGCGCTCAGCGCGCTGTCGGGGCCCCACGAGTACGCCCGGTTCGGACCGGCCCTGAAGGACCTGCGCCCGGTGTCGGTACTGCCGCACCCGGGCTTCCTGCCCGGCGAACCGCTGCCCGCCACCCGGGACGTCTTCGTGGCCGCGCAGGCAGCGGCCGTGCGTGCCTGCGCGGGGGACGAGCCGTTCGTCCTGCTGGGGCGGTCGGCCGGCGGCTGGGTGGCGCACGCGGTCGCGGCCGAGCTCGAACGGACGGGGGTGCGGCCGTCCGCCGTCGTACTGATCGACACCTATCCCGGCGAGGACAACGGGCTGGGCGAGCGGGGCTGCGACCGGCCCGCGCTCTCTGCGATGACCCTCGGGATGCTGGAGAACTCGGCGCGGTTCGCCCCGGCCGAGCCCGACCGGCTCACCGCGATGGCCGGATACCTGGAGCTGTACGCGGGCTGGCGGCCCACCGCCGTGAAGGCCCCGACGCTCTTCGTACGGGCCTCGGACCCGCTGCCCGGCATCGAGCCGCCCGCACCCTGGAGCCTGCCGCACGCCGAGGTCAGCGTGCCCGGGGACCACTTCACCGTGCTGGAGGACCACTCCCGCTCCACCGCGCTGGCCGTCGACGCCTGGCTGGCCGAACGGCTCGGGGAGGCGCGCACCTGAACGGCGCAGGCCGGCAGGGGACCCGTGGGCGGACCGACCTACTGTGAAATTTCGGACCGAGCAACCGAGCAACCGAGCAACCGAGCAACCGAGCACCGAGCAGAGACAGGACGGAGACCCCGTGGGCGGCGAGCGGCGCGACACCGGCGGACGGCGGAAGGTCTGGGTCGCGGGGGTGGCTTCCCTGGCACTGGCCGGTGCGGGCATCGGCGCCTGGGCGGCGTTCGGAGGTGACCAGGGGCCGCGGACCGGTCCGCCGACCGCCTCGGAGGTCGAGTCCGCCGCTGAGTCCTTCCTGGCTGCCTGGGCGGACGGTGACGTGACGGTGGCGGCCGAGCAGACCGACGACGCGAAGGCCGCCGAAGCCGCACTGCGCGACTTCACCGGACGCGCCCGTCTCGAAGCACGGGACCTGCGGGCCGGTCAGGCGGTCGGGGCGCGCGTGCCGTATGCGGTGAAGGCGGAGTTCGGGCACGAGGGGGCGCGGGCGGACCTGACGTACGAGACGGCGCTCACGGTGGTGCGGCGCGCCGGGGACGGGGAGGCGGTCGTCCACTGGGAACCGCGCGTGCTGCACCCCCGGCTGACCAGGGGCACACGGCTCGCGGTGCGGGAGACGGGGCCCGCGCCGGTCCGGGCGGTGGACCGGGAGGGACGGGTGCTGGACGTGCGGGAGTTCCCCTCGCTGGGCCCGGTCGTGGAGGGGCTGCGGCGTACGTACGCGAAGGAGGCGGGCGGCAGACCCGGGCTCGAACTCCGCGCAGAGCAGACCGCTCCGGCCTCGGCGTCGACGGGTACGGATTCGGAGCCTCCCCGTGACACGGTCCTGCTGTCCGTCCCCGCCGGTGCGCCCGCGCAACTGCGCACGACCCTCGACTCCCGCGTGCAGAAGGCGGCCGAGCGTGAGGTCGCGGCGCGGGCCGACGCCTCGATCGTGGTCATGAAGCCGTCGTCCGGCGAGATCCTCGCGGTCGCCAACTCCCGTACGGGCGGCCCGAACACGGCCCTCGAAGGGCGGCTCGCGCCGGGCTCGACGATGAAGATGATCACGGCGTCGCTGCTGCTGGAGAAGCGGCTGGCCGCGCCGGACAAGCCGCATCCGTGCCCGAAGACGGCCTCGTACGGCGGCTGGCCGTTCCACAACGTGGACGACTTCGACATTTCCGGCGGTACGTTCCGCAGGAGCTTCGCCGCGTCCTGCAACACCGCTTTCATCACGCAGGCGGCCAGGCTCGCGGACGCGGACCTGTCCCGGCAGGCGCAGGACGTCTTCGGGATCGGGGGGCCGTGGACGGTGGGGCTGCCCGCGTTCACCGGGTCCGTGCCCGTGGAGCACGCGGCGTCGAAGGCGGCGGCGCTGATCGGCCAGGGGCAGGTGCGGATGAACCCGCTGACCATGGCGTCGGTCGTCTCCACCGCCCGTACGGGACGGTTCGTACAGCCTCGTCTCGTCGCGCCCGGGGTCGGTCACCGCGCGCCCGCCACGGCGCGGCGCGCGCTGGACGGGGCCGCGCACGAGCAGCTGAGGGACCTGCTGCGTACGACGGCGACGTCCGGTTCGGCGTCCGGGTCCATGCGGGGGCTGAAGGGGGACATAGGGGCGAAGACCGGTTCCGCCGAGGTGATCGGGCAGGAGAAGCCGAACGGCTGGTTCGCGGCCTGGCACGGCGATGTCGCCGCTGCTGCGGTGATGCAGCGGGGCGGGCGGGGCGGCGAGTCCGCGGGGCCGCTGGTGGGCGCGGTGCTGAGGGCGGTCGACGCGAGGTAGGCGAGGGGCGGGGATCTGCCCGGTCTTGCGCCAAGAGCTTGCGCCATGGGGTGAGTTCCCGATAGAAACTCTGTCGTACGAGTGAGTTCCGAAAAGAGACTCACTTATCTCGCCGGAGAAGGGCGCAGCATGAACGAGACCCCGACAGCCCCGGGGGACGTCCGCCCCAGCCCCCACACCCTCCAGAAGGAGACCGCCCCGGCAGCCTCCAGCGCCCCCGTCACCCTCACCAGCCCCACCACCCCCACTAGCCCCACCAGCCCCTCCACCTCCACCGGTCACTTCTGGCGCTACTGGGCCGCCTCCACCGTCAGCAACGCGGGCACCGCCGTCACCGCACTCGCCCTGCCCCTGGTCGCCCTCGTCGTCCTGGACGCCACCGCCTTCCAGGCCACCCTGCTGGCCGCCGCCGGTCAGATCTCCTGGCTGCTGCTCAGCCTTCCGGCCGGGGTGGTCGCCCGGCGCGTTCCGCTGCGCAGGCTCCAAGTCACTCTGGATCTCGTACGGTTCGCCGCCCTCGGGTCGCTGCCGCTCGCCTGGTGGTTCGACGGGCTCACGTACGGGCACCTGCTGCTCGCCGCGCTGGTCACCGGTGCCTCCACCGTCCTCTTCGACATAGCGAACTCGACCTTCCTGCCCGCCGTCGTCCCCGCCGGTCAACTGGCCGCCCGCAACAGCCTCATGTCCGGCACGGGCGCCGTCACCGAGACCGGCGGCCCCTCCGCGGGCGGCCTCCTCGTTCAGGCCGCAGGCCCGGTCGGCGCGCTCCTCGTGGACGCCGCCAGTTACCTCGTCTCCGCCGTGCTGCTGCGCACCCTCCCCGAACGCCGCCCCGCGCCCCGTACCGGCGAGAGCGCGCTGCGGCAGATCCGCGAGGGGTGGCAATACGTGACGCGGCACCCGGTGATGATGCCCTGCATGCTCTGGGCGACGGCCACCAACTTCGTCTGCGCGGCCCTGGTCGCCCTCACCCCCCTCTACCTGGTCCGCGAGGCCGGGCTGACGCCCGCCCAACTCGGTCTGGTGCTCGCCATGGACGGGGTCGGCGCACTCGCCGGGTCCACGGTGGCCGTACGGATCACCCGGCGGTTCGGCACCGCGCGCGGGGTCGTCGGTGCCTCCCTGGCGGGCGGCGTCGCGGCGGCGGCCCTGATCCCGCTGACCACGACCGCCGCCGACGCGTACTGGTTCGCCCTCGGCAACGCGGGCTTCGCCTTCGGCGTCGTCATCGGTTCGATCACCACCCGCACCTACCGGCAGACCCAGTCCCCGCCCGAACTCCTCTCCCGGGTCATGGCCACCGTCCGCTTCGTCTCCTGGGGCGCGCAGCCCGTCGGCGCCCTCACCGCGGGCCTGCTCGCCACGTACGCGGGAACGCACACCGCTCTGTGGGTGGTGTGCACGGCGGCCGTCGTGCCCCCGCTCTACCTGCTCACGACCAGGGCGGGCCGCCGCCGGGACTTCGCCTGACGAGAGCGGCTGCCTTCGAGGGGGTGGCCGGGTAAGTGCCTCAGCCGCTCTCGCCCCGCAGGTGCGCGAGCACGGCCAGGACGCGGCGGTTGCCCTCCGTCGGGTCGAGGTCCAGCTTCATGAAGACGTTGCCGGAGTGCTTGACCACCGACGCCTCGGTGACACGCAAGCGGTGCGCGATGGCCTGGTTGTTGAACCCCTCGGCCATCAGCGCGAGCACCTCGCGCTCGCGCGGGGTCAGCCGGCTCAGCGGCCGGTCCGCCGTCTGCTGCGCCAGGAGGAGACGTACGACCTCGGGGTCGACGACCGTCTGCCCGTCGGCGACCCTGCGCAGCGCGTCCATGAAGTCCGCGACCTCGCCGACCCGGTCCTTCAGCAGGTAGCCGAGACCGCCGACGCCCGGGCCACCGCCGCCCAGCAGCTGTGTGGCGTAGGCGGTGGCGACGTACTGGGAGAGCACGAGCACGGGCAGGTGTGCGTGGCGGGCACGGAGATCGAGGGCCGCTTTGAGGCCCTCGTCCCGGAAGTCGGGGGGCATGCGGACGTCGGTGATCACGACGTCGGGTGCGTGCGCGTCCACCGCCCGGGTCAGGGCGGGGGCGTCGCCGACCGCCTCGACGACCTCGTGGCCGCTGCGGTGAAGCAGTTCGACCAGCCCCGCACGGAGCAGGACGGCGTCCTCGGCCAGGACTATGCGGAGCACGGGACCTCCACCAGGACTACTCGGGACACAGGGCCTGCGCCAGGACTAGGCACAGCACGGGACCTCCGCCAGGACCAGGCACAGCACGGGACCTCCGCCAGGACCAGGCACAGCACGGGACCTCCGCCACGGCTACTCGGGGCACGGAACCTCCACCCGGATCTCGGTCGGACCGCCGACCGGGCTGGTCACCAGCAGGCGGCCGCGCAGGATCGCCAGGCGGTCCGCGAGACCGGACAGGCCGGTCCCCCGGGCGGGATCGGCCCCGCCCTTCCCGTTGTCGGTGATCAGCAGGACGAGCCGGTCGTGTTCCAGCCTGCCCGAGACGGAGATCTCGGTCGCGCCGCTGTGCCGGGTCGCGTTGGTCAGCGCCTCCGTCACCGTGAAGTACGCCGTCGTCTCCACCAACGCGGCTATTCTGCGCGGCAGTTGGATGTCTACGGTGGCCGGGACGGGCGAGCGCAGGGCGACCTCTGTGACGGCGGCGGCCAGGCCGTGGTCCGTGAGCACCTGGGGGTGGATACCGCGCACCAGGTCGCGCAGCTGGTCCAGGGCGCGCCGGGCCTCACCCCGGCCGCGCGCGACCAGTGCGGCGCCCTGCGGGCTGGACTCGGCCACCTCCATTTCGGCGAGACCCAACGTCATGGTCAGGGCGACCAGTTGCTGCTGCGCCCCGTCGTGGAGGTCACGCTCGATGCGGCGGCGTTCCGCCTCGAAGGCGTCCGCCAGGCGTACCCGCGAGCGGGTCAGCTCCACGACCTTCCGCGACAGCTCGTCCTCGCGCGGCGACAGCAGGAACCAGGCCACCCGCAGTTGCGCCGCGGTCAGCCAGCCGGCCCCGTAGGCGGACAGCACCACACCGAGGAGCCCCACGAAGGTGTACGGGACGGCCGCCAACGGATGGGGAACGGCCTGCCCGGGAATCACCATCACCGTCTCGGGCGCCAGCGCCCAGACCACCACGGGCGCCACGGTGAGGGCGCAGGAGAACGCCAGCAGCGCGACCAGGCCGAGGCCGGCTCCGGCGAAGACCACCGCGAGCAGGGCCGCGTAACCGAGTTCGCGCCAGGTGGCACGCTCGGTGAACAGATGCCGAAGCCGCCGCCACCCCGTGGCCCCGTGCAGCGGCTCGTGGGGTCGGGCCAACGGCACCGGCGCGACGAGCCGCAGCCTGCGGCGCTCCACCGCCGCGACGGGCACCCCCACCAGCGCGGTGCACGCGAGCAGCAGCAGCCCGACACCCACCACCGAGAGCAGCACCCCGAGGGAGACCAGCAGCGCGAGCCCCAGCAGGACTCCGACGCCGAAGAGGACGCCGGTCAACAGATGCGCCCAGCAGCGCCACGGCCACGGGGAGAGCAGGAAGCCCTTCGGCCGCCGCGCGAGCACTTCCCGCAGGGCCGCGTCGGGAGCGGGTGAACTGCCGTGCTCCTGCGTTCCGTTCGGTTCCTTCGCGGAGGACATGGGCACCCCTTCCCTGCCGAGCCGTACTTCCAACAGCGCGGACCGCCGGGGGAGTTCCCCCTGCCGTCACGGGAGTTCCCCCGCCCGCGCACATGATCGTCTCCACAGTAGTGTCCGCGTTCGGCCGTGTCGGTAGGGGAAACCCGACCCTGCGAGCTCCGGTCAGATCCACTGCGTTCCGCCCCGTCGCGCTGGTCTGCTGACGGCATGTCACTCCTCACCGGCACAGTCGTGTCGGCCGCTCGGTTGGCCGATGTCTCCAAGACGTACCCGGGGGCCGCCTCCCCCGTCCTGCACCACGTGTCCATGGACTTCCCCGCGAAGTCGATGACGGCGGTCATGGGCCCGTCCGGCTCCGGCAAGTCCACCCTGATGCACTGCGCGGCCGGACTGGACCGGCCCGACTCCGGCCGGGTCCTGCTCGGCGAACTGGACCTGACCTCCTGCGACGAGCAGGCCCTCACCTCCCTGCGCAGGCACCGCATCGGCTTCGTCTTCCAGCAGTTCAACCTGCTGCCGATGCTGACCGTGTACGAGAACGTCGCCCTGCCCCTGCAACTGGCCGGCCGGCCGCCGCAGCGGGCCACCGTGCTCGAAGCCCTCGACCGCGTCGGCCTGGCCGACGTCGCCGGACGCCGTCCCGCCCAGCTCTCCGGCGGACAGCAGCAGCGGGTGGCGGTGGCCCGCACGGTGGCGACCCGGCCCGAGGTCGTCTTCGCCGACGAGCCCACCGGATCGCTGGACCGGGCCACCGGCCGCCGGATCATCGCCCTGCTGCGGGCCCTCGTCGACGAGGACGGGACCACGGTGGTCATGGTCACCCACGATCCGGTGGCCGCAGCGGCGGCGGACCGGGTCTACTACCTCGTCGACGGCCGGGTCGCCGAGACACTGGCCGGTCCGACGGTCGAGCGGATCACGGCGTGGCTCACCCGCTGGGAGGGCTGAATGCGGCACCTTTCCGTACGGTCCATACGGCACCATTTCCCGCTGTTCCTGGGCACGTTCGTCTCGCTCGTGCTCGGCGTGACGCTCATCGGCCTGGTCTGCTCCGCCCTCGGTGCCACCTTCGGTATCGCCCAGCCGTCCGGCCGCCCCTCGGTCACGCTGCCCGACGGTGAGGGGAGGGAGCACACCGTCTCCGGCGGTGCCGTCGACCTCGGCGGCATCCAGACCGTCCTGGTGATGACCGCCGTGGTGTGCCTGTTCCTCACCGTCTTCGTCATTTCCGGGACCTGCGCCCTCAGCATCGCCTTGCGCCGCCGGGAGTTGGGCCTGCTGCGGCTGGTGGGAGCGGGGGCCGGGCAGGTGCGGCGCATGGTGATCGGCGAGTGCCTGGCCGTCGCCGTCCCCGCCGCCGCGGTTGGCTGTCTCCTGGTCGTCATCGTCTCGCCCCTCTCCCTGGCCGCCTTGAACGCCACCGGGCTCTCACCCGTCGCCCTCCAGGACCCGCCCCTGGCCGGCCCGCTGGCCATCGCCTCCGGCGCCGGTCTGCTCATGGCCGTACTGGGAGCGCGCGGCGCGTCCCGGCGGGCCTCGCGGGTCCATGTGACCGAGGCGCTGCGGGAGGCCGAGCTGGACAACCGGCCGATGACTCCAGGCCGTTGGACCGGGGGCCTGCTGATGCTCGCCGCCGGTGGCCTCATGATCTTCCTGACACCCGGGGCCGACACCGAGGCCGCGACGCCGCTGGCCCTGTTCGGCACCCTGGCCCTGACCTTCGCCGCCTCGCTGCTGGGCCCGCTCTACCTGACGCCGCTCGTCCGGCTGCTCGCCCCGCTGGTGCGCCGGACCGGTTCGGTGCCCGCCGGACTGGCCCTGGCCTGCGTCTCCACGGCGCGGCTGCGCACGGCCTCCCTCACCGGTCCGGTACTGGCCGTCCTCGCCGTCGTCGGGATCTTCACCTCGGTGCTCGCCACCACGGGGGCCACGGTCAAGGCCGACGACCGGCACCGTACGGCGGGCCAGTTGATCGTCGAGGCAACGGGCACGGGCGGACTCTCCGAGGACGTGCTGTCCGCACTCGCCGCAGACCGGCGCGTCGCGGCCGTGTCGTCGCCCGCCCGCCTGGACGTGGCCGTCGCCGACCGTACGTCGGTACGTCTGGACCGGGGCGCCGTGGTGGACCTCGCGGCGTACGCCCGCACCCACCGGGTCGACGTGGTCGAGGGCGGCGTGGCGGCGCTGCGCCCCGGGGAGGTCGCCGTGTCCCGGGAGTACGCGGGCTGGTACGGCTACCACGTCGGCTCCCGGATCACGTACGGGCTGTACGGCCGAAAGCCCTTGCCCGGCAAGGTGGTTGCGGTGCTGGAGGCCGGTGCGGACCTGCCCCAGGTGCTGCTGCCCGACGGGACGGCCGGAGCCCCGCGCCCCGGACGCGCGACGCTGCTCCTGGCCGAGGGCTCGGAGGATGCCGCCCGGGACCTGGCACGACAACTGGGCCCCGACCTGGTGACGGTGACCCCCACCGACCGGTGGTTCGCCACCGTGTCGAACGAGCAGGAGCGGCTGAACACGCTGGTCCTGCTGATCCTGGCGGGCCCCGCCTCCCTGTACGCCCTGATCTCCGTCGCGAGCACGCTCGTGATGTCGTACAGCAGGCGCGGCCGGGAGCTCGCCGTACTGCGCCTGGTCGGCGTGGCCGACGCGCAGGTGCGCCGGGTCGCCGTGTGGGAGGCGTTGATCACCACCGGTCTGGCCGCGCTGGTGGCCGCCGTCGTGGTCGGTACGGGTCTGGGCGTGTACCGGGCCTCACTTGCCGCGCGCTACGGCCTGGCTGAACTCGCCGTCCCGTGGGGCACGTTGACGCTGCTCGGCCTCGACTGTCTGGGCGTGGGCACGGCCGTGTCCCTCGCCGCCACCGGCCGCCTGCTGCGGCAGGGCCAGATCGCGGCGCTCGCCGCGCGGGAGTGAGGGACAGCAGTACAAGTACGCCCACCCCAGTCAGACCCCCGAGGAAGCACTCCATGGACACCACCCTCATCGTCACCAACGACTTCCCCCCGCGCCAGGGCGGCATAGAGACCTTCGTCCACGCCATGGCCACGCGTGTGCCGGACGGCAACGTGGTCGTCTACACCTCGTCCGAGCCCGGCGCGGCTGCCTTCGACGCCGCCCTGCCCTTCCCCGTGCTGCGCGATCCGGCCCGCATGCTGCTGCCCACGCCCCGGGTCGCCCGACAGGCTCTGCGGCTGGTGCGTACGTACGGCTGCGACCGGGTGTGGTTCGGGGCCGCCGCCCCGCTCGCGGCGATGGCCCCCGCCCTGCGGCGTGGCGGTGTGCGGCAGATCGTCGCCACCACGCACGGCCACGAGATCTGGTGGGCCCGGGTGCCCGGGGCCCGCCGTCTGCTGCGCCGGGTCGGCGAGCACGTGGACGTCGTCACCTACCTCGGCGACTACACCCGCGACCGCATCGCCCCCGCGCTGGGCCCCCGGGCACGGCTGAGCCGTCTGGTGCCCGGGGTCGACGCGGCAGAGTTCCGGGGCGCGTCCGCCGTACAGCAGGGGCACGCCGTGCGGGAGCGGTTCGGGCTCCAGGGGCGCAAGGTCGTGCTGAGCGTCGCGCGGCTGGTCCCGCGCAAGGGCCAGGACATGCTGATCCGCGCCCTCCCGCAGATCCGGCGGGCCGTGCCGGAGGCGGTGTTGCTGCTGGTCGGCGACGGGCCGGACGAGCAGCGGCTGCGGCGGCTGGCCCGCGCCTGCCCGGCGGGGTCCGTCGTCTTCGGCGGCGGGGTCCGGCACACGGACACCCCGGGCTACTACGCGGCCGCCGACGTCTTCGCGATGCCGTGCCGCACCCGCCGGGCCGGTCTGGAGGCGGAAGGGCTCGGGATCGTCTACCTGGAGGCCTCCGCGAGTGGGCTGCCGGTCGTGGTGGGCGACTCGGGCGGCGCCCCGGACGCCGTACTGGACGGCCGCACCGGCACGGTCGTCGACGGCCGTGACGTACGGGCCGTGGCCGACGCGGTCGTACGGCTGCTGCGCACGTCCGAGGGGCCCGCGATGGGTGAGCGGGGCAGGCGGTGGGTCGAGGACCACTGGACCTGGGACGCTTCGGCCCGGCACCTCAACGGGCTTCTCCGGTCGCCTCGTTGACGTACTTCCTCATTGGCCGGCGCCGCGCAGCCGGGTGAGCAGAGCTCCACCGTACGAAGCGGCCAACGGAGCCAGGAACCACATGAGGAAGGCGTACGGAGTCAGCCAGGCGACGCCCACGCTGAGCAGGAACCAAGCGCCCACCGCCCAGGACCCGTTGGCGTGCCGCCGGGTACGGGCGGGGTCCGCGTCGCCGACCAGGCCGGACCCGGCGGCGATCTCCTTGATGACGGCCTCGCAGAGGACCATGGCCGCCATGGTTCCGGCGAACAGGGTCTGCGCCAGCGGGTTGGTGATCGAGAGGCCCATGACCGCCGTCGGGAACGGGAGGAACGCGACGAGCAGCAGGAACGGCGCGTGCCACCCCACGAAGGGCTTCGACAGGACGACGACCTGGTCCATCAGCTTGTGGTGCCGCCGCCACACCGACCACAGCAGGACGAACGCCAGCGCGAACGCCAGGTAGGAGCCCCGCTGTTCCAGCAGGAAGTGGCCCAGCGCCCGGGCCGAGGTCAGCTCCTCGGCGTCCGGGCGCTCCAGTTCGACGGCGAGGAGCGTCATGGCGATGGCGAACAACGCGTCCGTGAAGAAGACGAGCCTCTCGGGGGAGAGCCCCGGCTCCGGTCGGGCACTTCCTGTCATCCGCACTCCCAGGCTTCGCAGCGATGCGGGTGATGGTAGGGAACAACAGGTCGTCGCCGAAGGTGAACCGCTGACGACGACCCTTCCGGGGGGGCGCAGGGCCCTCAGCGACGCAGGGCCCTCAGCGGCGCAGCACCTTGCGGGACAGCATGTTGCCGAGCAGCTGTGCCGCCTGGACCAGGCCGATCAGGATGAGCACGGTGACCGCCATGACCCGGTCGTCGAACCGCAGATAGCCGTGGGTGATGGCCAGGTTGCCCACTCCCCCGCCGCCGACCGTGCCCGCGATCACCGAGAAGTCGATCAGGGCGACGAGCATGAAGGTCATGCCGAGGACCAGTGGTCCGAGCGCCTCGGGGACCAGCACGGTCAGCAGGATGCGGATCCGGCTGGTGCCCATCGCGCGGGCGGCCTCGATCACGCCGGGTTCGACGCCGACCAGATTGCTCTCCACGATCCGGGCCACCCCGAAGGTCGCGATGACGGTCATCGGGAAGATGACGGCGTCGGTGCCGACCGCCGTGCCCATCAGCTCGCGGGTCAGGGGGTTGAGGATGACGATCGCGATCAGCGCGGGGACCGGCCTGATGACGTTGACGAGGAAGCTCAGCGTGACGAAGACGAGGCGGTTCTGGAAGACGCCTCCCTTGCGGGTGGCGTACAGCGCGAGACCGACGGCCGTGCCGAAGAGCGTGGCGAAGAGGAGGGTGGCGAGCACCATGTAGACCGTCTCGCCCGCCGCGTCGACGATCTTGGGCCAGAGGACGTCCCAGTCCTGTTGCATTACGCGCTCACCGCCTGGTTCCGCTGGTTACGTTCCGTACGTTCGGCGGAGGCGAACTCCGTGCCGTTCGCGTCGAGTTGAGCGAGTACGGAGTCCGCCACGGCCGCGTCCACACCGTGTTCGCGCAGCAGGCCCGGGAGCAGGCCGAGGACGGGAGAGGCGTGCAGGGCGGCCCGTACGAACGCCTGGGTGGTGGGGTGCTGCGGACGGGTGAAGACCTCGTGGACCTCGCCCCGCTCGACGACCCGGCCGTCCTCCATGACGGCGACCCGGTCGCAGATCGCCGTCACCACCTCCATCTCATGCGTGATCACGACGATGGTGACGCCGAGTTCGGTGTTGACCCGCCGGAGCAGCTCCAGCACCTCCTGGGTGGTCTGCGGGTCGAGCGCGGACGTCGCCTCGTCGCAGAGCAGCACGCGGGGCGAGGTGGCGAGCGCGCGGGCGATGCCGACGCGCTGGCGCTGGCCGCCGGAGAGCTGCTCGGGGTAGCGCTTGGCGTGTTCGTCGAGGCCCACGAAGCGGAGCGCCTCCAGCGCCTTGGTGCGGGCCTCGGCGCGTGAGCTGCCGGACTGGCGCAGCGGAAAGGCGACGTTGCCCAGGACCGTACGGGAGCGGAACAGGTTGAACTGCTGGAAGATCATGCCGATGTCCCTGCGGGCGGTGCGCAGTTGGCGTTCGCCGAGCGTGGTCAGCTCCTGGCCGCCGACGGTGACGGAGCCCGTTGTCGGCCGCTCCAGCAGGTTGATCAGCCGGAGCAGGGTGGACTTGCCGGCGCCGCTGTGTCCGACGATGCCGTACACACTGCCCGCTTCGACGGCGAGGTCGACCGCGTCGACGGCGCGCACGCCGCCCGGGAACTCCTTGGCGACGGCGTCGAGCCGGATCATCTCCTGCCCCGCCGTCACGGCATCACTTCTTGAGCTGCTGTGCGACACGGTCCAGCTCCTTCTCCAACTCGGCCTGGGACAGGTTGAGATGGACACCGGTGCCGTTGGCGAAGCGCTGGTAGGCGTCCTGGACCGGCTTGCTCGCGTAGATCTTGGCGATCTTCGCGAAGTCCGGGTCGTCCTTCTCCGCCTCGCGGACGGCGATGACGTTGACGTACGGGCGGATCGCCGGGTCCTTGGGGTCGTCGTGGAAGAGCGCCGACTTGGCGTCGATCTTGGCGAGGCTGGCGACTCCGTCGTTGATGATCGCGGCGTCCACGTCGGGCAGCAGGCGTGGCGTCTGCTGGGCGTTGACCGCGGTGAACGTGATGTTCTTGGGGTTCTTGGCGACGTCCTCGGGCGTGGCGTACAGACCGGTGCCCGGCTTCAGCTCGATGACCTTGGCGCGGTCGAGCAGGTGCAGCGCCCGGCCCTCGTTCGCGGGGTCGTCGGGGTGGGCTATCTTCGCGCCGGGCTTGAGGTCCTGGAGTTTGGTGATCTTCTTGGAGTAGATGCCCATCGGTACGACGGTGGTGGCCGACAGCGGCACGATGGCGGTCTTGTTCTCCAGGTTGGACTGGGCGAGGAAGACCAGGTGCTGGAAGGCGTTGAGGTCGATGTCACCGGCGGCCAGCGCCTTGTTGGGGAGGGAGTAGTCGTCGAAGGAGACGGGCTCGACGTCGAGCCCCTCCTTCTTGGCCTCCTGAACGAGCGTGTCCCACTCCTGGGCGTCGCCGCTGACCCCGACCTTGATCGTCTTGCTGTCGCCGCCCCCGATCAGGCCGCAGCCCGACAGCAGAACGGTGAGGGCGGTGGCGGCGGCCGCCGCGACGGCGGCGGTACGGCGACGGGGCGCAAGTCGGTGCATCGGGTTCACTCCAGGGGTGGCAGGGGTGCGCGCGCCGCGGCCTTGTGGGCCGCGCTCGCGCCGGTGGTTCGGCCGACGGATCTGGGCGGTCGGCGACGTCGGCGGCAGGCCGATCCCGCCGGGACGGGCCGTCGACGTCAGCGACGCTATCCCACCGATTGGGCGGAATCGGGCCCGTACGTGAACCCCCTGTTTCAGCTTCAATAAACGCTGACCTGCGGCTTTTCACAGTCGTCTTTACAGTGCTCTTCACCGTGGGCGGAGCTCGTCACGGGTGACGACGGGGTCCTCCCGGAACGTCAGCCGCGCCAGGCACCGGCCGCCGCGGCCTCCTTCACGAACAGGGCGAAGGACCGGGGCGGCCGACCGAGTGCGGCCTGCACCCCGTCGGAGAGACGGCTGTCCATGCCCCGCCGGATCGGGGCGACCGAGTCGGCGTAGTCCTCGGCGTCCGCCTTGGGCCAGCCCTCGGCGACCAGCCCGGCCACGAAGTCCTCGTGCGACAGGGAGACATAGCGCACCGGGCGACCGGTGGCGTCGGAGATGAGGTCCACCACCTCGCCGACAGTGAGCGCGCTCGGCCCCGACAACTCGTAGGTCTTGCCCACGTGCTTGTCCTCGGTGAGAGCGGCGACCGCGACAGCGGCGATGTCCTCGGCGTCCACGAAGCTCGCAGCACCGTCGCCCGCGGGCAGGCGCAGCTCCCCGCCGAGTACCGCGTCGCGGAAGAAGCCCTCGCTGAAGTTCTGCGCGAACCACGCCGGCCGTACGACGGTCCACTCCAGACCGCTGTTGCGCACGGCGTCCTCGCCGTCGATGTGGGTCCTGCCCGCGATGCTGTCCTCCTTGGCGTATCCGGGGACGTCGGCGCCGCGGCCCGACAGAAGCACGATGCGCTCGACCCCCAGCTCTTTCGCGCGCCGCACGAACGGCCGCGTCAGCCGCTCGCCGTCCTGCGGCACGACGAAGACCTTCCGCACGCCGTCCAGAGCGGCATCCCATGTGCTCCGGTCCGTCCAGTCGAAGCGGGGGTCGCCGGAGCGCGATCCCACGCGCACCGTGACGCCCTTTGTGCCGAGTTGGGCCACGGCACGTCCGCCGACCTTGCCCGTGCCACCAGTGATCAGAATCGGGTGTTCAGTCATGGGACAACCCAATCCTCAGGCGGACGGCGGGGCCATGGCCGGGACACCCAGGTCGATGTTCGAGCCTCTACATTGGGCGGGGTGGACACCTTGGCGAAGCTGCTGGACGGGGTACGGGCGCACGGTGCCGTGTTCACCCGGACGGTCATGAGCCCACAGTGGTCCCTGCGTTTCGCGAGCGGCGCCCGCCTGACCCTGGTCGCCGCGTTCGACGGACGGATCTGGATCACTCCCGCCGACGGCGAGCCGATGGAACTGGGCCCGGGCGACATCGCCGTCCTGCGGGGCCCCGCCCCCTGCACCGTCGCGGTGGATCCCGCCTCGCCGCCCGGCCGCACCATCACCAGCGCGGACTACTGCGCACGCACCGCACAAGCGGTCGCGGTCGGCGAACTGGCCCTCGACCCGCGTACGTGCGGTGTCGACGAGACCGGTTCGGCCCTTCTGGTCAGCGGTGCCTACGAGGGGCGGACCGGCATCAGCGACCGTCTCCTGGACGCCCTGCCGGACGTCCTCGTCGTACCGGAAGCCGACAGCGACCGTACGCTTCTCGCTCTCGTCGCAAAGGAGGTGCGCCGCGACAAGCCGGGCCAGCAGGCCGTCCTGGACCGACTGCTCGACCTGATGCTGGTCTCCACGCTGCGCGCCTGGTTCGACCGCCCTCAGAACCATGCACCCGTGTGGTACCGGCCCACGGACGACTCCGTCGTCGCGAGCGCCCTCCGGCTGATGCACGAGGATCCGGCGCACCCGTGGACCGTGGCGACCCTCGCGGCCAAGGCGGGTGTCTCCCGGTCGGGTCTGGCCCGCAGCTTCGTCCGCCACGTCGGTGAGCCGCCCATGACGTACCTGGCCACGTGGCGCGTCGCCCTGGCCGCCGACCTGCTGCGCGACACCGACGACACGGTGAGCTCCATCGCCCACGAGGTGGGGTACGCCAACACCTTCACCCTCAGCGTCGCCTTCAAGCGATGCCGCGGAATCACCCCCACGCAACACCGGGCGGCCGTCCGCCGCCTATGAGGCCGGCCTCTCGCCCAGCGCCTTCGAGCTGGGGTTCGCGCGGCCGGAGGGCATCGCCATCAGGGCGCGCAGTCCGTCGCGCAGTACGTCCGGCGAGGCCTCGCCGAAGAGGGCCTGCTGGGCGATGAAGCCCTGGGCCACGGCGATCATCGTGCGGGCGACGTGGTCGGCCGGGACGTCGTCGGGCATCTGGCCGGCCGCACGGTAGCCGTCGACCAGGCGCACCCATGCGCCGCGCATGTCCGCGAAGCCCTGGTGGAGCAGGGCCGCCAGGCGTTCGTCGCGGAGGGTCTCCGTCCAGACCTGGAGGACCAGGCCGGGGAAGGCGGCGCGGCCGTCGACGCGCAGGCCGTCGCGGGCGGTCATGACCGTACCGACGACCTGGGCCAGGAGTTCGTCCGGCGGCGGCGGGGGGCTCTGCCGAGCGGCGGCCTCGAAGGCGCCCCGGACGTCGCGGAAGACCTCCTCCGCGATGGCCACGATGAGCTCGTCCTTGCTGCTGAAGTACCGGTAGACGGCCCCCGGCGAGAGGCCGATCTCGCGCAGTACGTCCTGCATGGACGCGGCGTGGAAGCCCGAGCGGGCGAAACAGCGCGTCGCGCCGTCGAGGATCTGCCGGCGGCGGGCGTCGAGGTGTTCCTGGGATACGCGGGCCATGCGCCCAACGTAAAACGAACGTTCCTTCTTGACAAGGAGGCGGGGAGGGTGGTCACTGGAGGGAGACGTAAAACGAACGATCCTTCTCTTTAGCTCGCGGGAACGAGGGACTCCCATGACCGCTTCCACCACTGGCTCCGCGTCCGGCTCTACGTCCGGATCCACTACCAGCTCTGCGTCCGGTTCCACGACCGCCCCCACGACTGCCTCGCTCGGCCTGTCCCGTCGCACGCTCGCGGCCCTGCTCCTCGCGCCCGTCGTGGCCGCGCTCGCCCTGTGGGCGTTCGCCTGGCCCGCCGCGCGGATCGCCCCGCGCGACCTGCCGATCGGCATCGCGGGGCCGGCCGCTGCGGCGGAGCGGCTCCAGCAGGGCTTCACGCAGGGCCTCGCGCAGACCGAGGGGGCCTTCGAGGTGCACCGCTACCCCGATGCCGCCGCCGCCCGCACCGCCGTCGAGAACCGCGAGGTGTACGGGGCCCTCGTCGCGACCCCGCGCGGTGTCGACGCCCTGACCGCGTCCGCCGCGAGCCCCGTCGTCTCCCAACTCCTGCGGGAGGCCGTCGTGTCCAAGGCCCCTGCCGGAACCGCTCCCCGTGTGACGGACGTCGTGCCCGCGCCGCCCGGCGATCCGCGAGGCAGCGCTCTCGGCGCGAGTGTGCTGCCGCTGGCGCTGGCCGGAGTGGCCGCCGGGGCCCTGGTCAGCCTCCTCCAACTGCGCGGCACACGCGGCGTGTTGGTGCTGCTGGGTGCGTCCGTACTGGTGGGAGCGGTGGCTGCGGCTCTCGTGCACGGCTGGCTCGGGGTCCTCACCGGGAACGGGTGGGCGGTGGCGGGCGTCCTCGCGCTGACCGTCCTGGCGGTGGCCGCGCCCATCGCGGGGCTCGCCTCGCTGCTGGGCCGGGCCGGGCTGGCGCTCGGCGGGCTGCTCATGGTGCTGGTCGGCAACCCGTTCTCCGGGGTGACGAGCGCCCCGCAGATGCTGCCCGAACCCGCCGGATTCCTGGGCCAGTTGCTGCCGCCCGGGGCGGGAGGCTGGCTGCTGCGGTCCGTGTCGTTCTTCGACGGGGCGGGGGCGGGGGCGTCCGGTCTGACGCTCGCCCTGTGGGCGGGCCTGGGGCTGCTCGCCGTACTCGTCGCGAGGGGGCGCGCCGAGGAGCCCGCCGCCGCCGCACCGAACTCCGATGCGGAACCGATCCCGGCGAAGAGGTGAGGTTACGGGTGCGGCTCGGCGGGGGCGCCGGACCCCGATCCGGAACCGGCCCTCGCGAGGGGGTACGGCTACGGGCGCGGCTCGACCCGGACACCGGGCCCCGATCCGGAACCGGCCCTCGCGAGGGGGTACGGCTACGGGCGCGGCTCGACCCGGACACCGGGCCCCGATCCGGAACCGGCCCTCGGCGGTGAGGTACAGGCACTGCCCGGCCCGGACGCCAGGCCCCGATGCGAAACCGGTCCTCACGAAGCGGTACGGCCACGGGCGCGGCTCGACCCGGACACCGGGCCCCGATCCGGAACCGGCCCCCGGCGGTGAGGTACAGGCACTGCCCGGCCCGGACACCGGGCCCCGATCTGGAACCGACCCCCGCGAAGGGGTGCGGCTACGGGCGTTGCCCGGCGCGGACACCGCCCTCCCCCGGCAGGACCGTGCCCTCGTTGATGCGTACGTCGGCGAGGGCCGCCCGTGTGAGGCCCCGTACCCCTGACAGGTCCGCCCGGCAGAGGTTCGCGCCGGTCAGGGTCGCGCCGGAGAGGTCGGCGCCGGTCAGGGTCGTGCCGAGCAGGCGGGCGTCGGTCAGCTTCGTGGCGGAGAGGTTGGCCCCGGTGAGGGTGGCTTCGGAGAGGTCGGCGCCGGTGAGGGTCGCGTCGGTCAGGCGGGCGTCCGTCAGGGTCGCGCCCGAGAGGTTGGCCCCGGACAGGTTCGCGCCGAGCAGGTCGGCGCCGGTCAGCGTCGCCCGGGGCAGGATCGCTCCGGCCAGCGTCGCGCCGAAGAGGTCGGTGCCGGTGAGGGTGGCGTCGGCGAGGCGGGCGTCGGTCAGGGTCGCCCCGGAGAGGTGGGCCCGGGTCAGCGTCGCCTCGGACAGGTCGGCCCCCGTCAGGGTCGCGTCGGTCAGGCGGGCTTGGGTGAGCGTCGCGCCCGAGAGGTCGGCGCCGGTCAGGGTCGTGGCGAACAACTCGGCGCCGGTCAGGTCGGCTTCGCGCAGGTGGGCGCCCGCGAGGTGGAGTCCGCTGAGGTCGAGGACCTCGCGCGGGTCCACATGCGTACGTGATTCCCGCCGGGTGAGGGCGGTCAGTGCGGCCTGCACGTCCGCCCCGAGCACCTGGGGCAGCGGGACTTCCGGGTCACGGCCCTCGGCGAGGAGCGCGGCCTTCGGGGCGCGGTCGCGGAGGAAGTGGCCCAGTACGCGGGCGGCGTCGGTGGCCGCCTGCTCCGGGGCGTCCTTGACGATCTGCTCCAGGGCGAGGATTCCGCCGATGCGTACGTACCGCTGGGTCGAGCCGAGCCGCTCGAGCGCCTTGGTGAAGCGTTCGGTGATCTGGCCGCGGCGGGTGAGCCGGTAGGTGCGGGCCGTGTAGAGGAGGGCGACGGCCGCGCCGACCGCCGCGATGCAGGCGACCAGTGCGGTCCTCAGCCCGGTGACCAGCGCCGCCGAGCCCTTCTCCAGTTCGGCGGGGTCGAGGTACTTCGCGTCCAGGAGGTACGGGCCCTTCCACACGAGCCAGGGGAAGCCCAGCACCAGCACCAGCGCGCCCACCGTGAACAGGGCGGCCGTGCCGCGCCGCCGGGCCCGGGTTCTGCGCCGCAGCCGGGCGCGCCGCTGCTCCAGCTCGGTGCGGTGGGCGCCTCAGGTCAGCCGGGCGCGGAGGGAGGAGAAACGGTTCGCTATAGCCATAACCCGTACCTTCGCCCACCGGCCCGCCCGATGCCGAAAGCGCCCGGGCCTGCCCCTGTGTCTTGTTCCTTCGGCGGACGCGTGTTTCACTGCGCCGCGTGACTGACACACCATCAGCTGATCAGGCCGACTACGTCGTCGTGGGCGCGGGCAGCGCCGGTTGCATCGTGGCGCGCAGGCTCGCGGACACCGGGGCGAGCGTGCTGCTGGTGGAGGCGGGTGCGGCGCGGCTGGAGCGCTCCCGGATGATCCGGGTGCCGGGGATGATCTCGATGATGCACTCCGTCCCCCAGATCAAGAAGCGCTTCGACTGGGGCTACTACACCGTCCCCCAGGAGCATGCGGCCGGGCGTCGGATACCCGTCACGCGCGGCAAGCTGCTCGGCGGTTCCAGCGCGATCAACGGCATGCTCTTCGTCCGCGGTCATCGCCGCAACTACGACGACTGGGCGGCCGCGGGCTGCACCGGCTGGGCGTACGAGGACGTCCTGCCCGCGTACCGGCGCATGGAGGACTGGGAGGGCGGCGCCAGCGAGGTCCGGGGCGCCGGAGGGCCCGTGGCGGTCACCCGCCAGAGCGGCCTCACCCCCGCCTCCCACGCCCTGGTCGACGCACTCGGCGAATCCCTGGGGACACCGCGCAACGACGACTACAACGGTACGGAACAGACGGGCGTCGGCATCGTCCAGATGAGCGCCCGCGACGGCGTCCGCTTCAGCGCCTCGCACGCGTACCTGGGTGACGACCGCCCGCCCGGCCTGCGGATACGTTCCGCCGCCACGGTCACCCGGGTGGTGCTGGAGGGGAACCGGGCGGTGGGCGTGGAGATCGCCGAGGGCGGCCGAAGGCGGGTGCTGCGGGCCGGGCGCGAAGTCGTACTGTCAGCAGGGGTGGTGGGCTCGGCACAGTTGTTGCTGCTGTCCGGGGTGGGGCCCGCCGAGCAGTTGCGCGGACTGGGCATCGACGTCGCCGCGGACCTCCCGGTCGGGCAGAACCTGCACGACCACCTCTTCGTCCCCATGACGTTCCTCGCGCCGAGCGCCCAACACCGGGGCACGGCCGCGCACTTCTTCGCCGGGATGCTCGCGGAGACCCTGCGGGGCGGCAGTTGGCTGGGACGTACGGTATTCGAGGCGATGGCCTTCGTACGGACGGACGCGGCCGAAACCCCCGCCGACCAGCCCGACTTGCAGGTGCACGCCCTGCCCTGGTCGTATCCGAGCCCCAACCAGGACGCGCCCGTACGGCACTCCGTGGACGCGCGGCCCGCGCTGACCGTGATGCCGACGCTCATCTACCCCAAGAGCCGGGGCGAGCTGCGGCTGGCCTCGGCCGACCCGACGGCCGACCCGCTGATCGACCCCGGATACCTCTCCGACGCGGACGACGCGCGTTTCCTGGTGGCCGGGATGAAGCTCGTACGGGAGGTCATGGCGCACAAGCGGCTGGTGGAGGTCGTCACCGGCGAGCTGCATCCCGGCCGCGCGCTCGCCGACGAGGCGGCGCTGACACGCGAACTGCCGCAGCGCATCCACTCCGTGTACCACCCGGTGGGCACCTGCCGGATGGGCGGGCCCGACGACCCGGCGGCGGTCGTCGACCCGGAGCTGCGGGTGCGGGGCATCGAGGGGCTGCGGGTCGCGGACGCCTCCGTGATGCCGACGATCACCGGGGGGAACACGAATGCTCCGGCGATGCTGATCGGGGAGCGGTGTGCGGAGTTGATGACGGGGGCGGGGGTGGTGGCGGGGTGAGTGGCTGCCAGCCCGACGCGCACAGGGAGGCGGCGACCGCGGTCGTGTAGCGGGCGGCGGTGAGCCACTGGGTGGCGAAGCCGTCGGTGTCGGCGGGCAGGAGGCGGCCGAAGTGGTCGCGCTCGCGCGGGGCCGCCGATGCGCAGAGGGCGGTGAGGAGTCCGGCGGCCGTGGGGAAGCCCGCGCGGCGGGTGCGGGCCGCCTCGGCGGAGACGTGGCCCTTGCCGTCGCTCTTGCCGTTGCCCTTGCCGTCGCTCTGGCCGAGCATGCCGAGGGCGGCGCGGCCCGCCAGCACGGTCTGCTCGACGCGGCGCTCCAGGAGGTACGGGGCGGAGTGCGCGGGTGGGGGCTGGGTGACGTGCGCGGGGGCGGCGGCCGCTTCGGGGAGGTCGGCCCGGCTCAGCCGGTCGAGGCCGAGGTCGACCGTCCCGTCTCCGGTGGGGTGCGAGCAGGCGAGGAGGGCGAGGCGGGGGTGGGGTGCGGGGACGAGGCGGCCGATGATCCGCAGGCGGGTGCCCGGGGCTGCGGCCAGGAGGTTCAGGTTGTCGCGGTGGGCGAGTGCGGGTTCGTCGTCGGCGACGGTGAGGCGGACGGTCGGGCCTCCGGCGCAGCGGGCGAGCAGGGCGGTGTCGCCCGACTCTCTTACCGGGCCGAGGAGTTCGACGTCCAGGAAGAGCAGGCCGCTGCCGCCGCCCTCGGGGTAGGAAGTGAACTCCAGGGCACGGGAAGCCTGTTCCGCAGGCGGTGTCTCCCACAGCGCGGCGAGCGGCGACTCCGTCCACGCGACGCCCCGGGCGGCAACGGCCTTGACGCCCTTCCCGGCACCCAGTCTGCCGTCCGGCGAGACCGTCGCCCCCAAGACCGCCAGGCCCGCCCGGCCCAGTTCCCGGTGGGTGAGCGCGGTGTCCCCCAGGCGGACGGCCCGGTCGGCGACGCCCAGGGCGCGGCCGGCGCCGCCGGGTGCCACGTCGCCGACGGTGAACAGGCGGCCGTCGGCGCCGACGACCCAGGTGCGGGCGCCGCCGTGCCCGGAGTCGGTGATCACGGGTTCGGTGAACAGACCGTACAGACGCAGCGATCCGTCCGGGCTGTACGGGCGGCGCGCCTGCCCTCGGAGGGCGGCGAGTTCCGCACCGGAGGCGGTTCTCAACCTGTAGGCGATTTCCAGGAGTTGGGCCAGGGCGGTGGCCAGTTCGGCGGTGCGGTAGGAGGGGTCCCCGGAGCGGGCCGCACGCAGCAGCGTCACGACGGAGAGCGCCTCACCGGCCCCCCTCGGAAGCCGGCTCAGCCGGGCGGTGTGCGCGGCCCGAAGAAGCCCCGCCTGCGCGACGGCACCGGCCCCGTCGACACCGGCCTCCAACACGGCGGCACCGGCCGCCCAGAGGGCATCGGCGGCGGCACGCTCGGCGGGGGTGGCTGTTGGGGGCGGAGAGGTGGGACGGCCGGTGGGGTCCGGCGCGACGTCGGAGCCAGGGGCCGTGGCGGGGTCGGGTTGACGGGTCGTACGGGTGGGCTCCTGGGCGGGATCCGCCGAAGGGGCTGAGGAGCCCGATGCGGCGTCTGGGGCGGGGCCCGAGGCGGGGGCCCGGGGTGAAGTCGGGTCGGAGGGTGCGGTGGTGAGGGACGGGTCGGCGACCGGCGCTGCGCACGCGGCGGCTGCGCGGTGGACGCAGGCCGGGGCGAGGAGGCAGGCGCAGATGAGGGCGTCCGGTGTGGTCACCGTGCCGTCCGGGGCGTACAGGCGCAGCTCGGTCTCGTCGTCGACCGTGACGACGACCGTGTCTCCGTCGCGGTGGGCCGGGCGGGCGGCGAGCTTGGTGACCGCCGCGTCCAGGCGCTTGCGCAGCCGGGGCGTGAGGCTCTCCACCAGCGCGGCCGTGACCTCCGGCGCGACGGGTGGCAGCGGGGTGGTGGTCATGCGGTCTTCTCCCCTATCCAGCGGGCCAGTTCGAGTGGGCTGAGGGCCGCCACGGGCATCCCGGCGGCCACGAGCTGCCCGGCGACGCCCGTCGAGTAGCGGGGGCGGCCGGCGTCGTCGAGGCTCGCACAGCCGAGCACGTGGCAGCCGGTGGCGACCAGGGCGCGCACCTCGGCCAGCAGGCCGCCGAGCGGGGCGCCCTCCTCGAAGTCGCTGATGACGACGACGAGGGTGCGGCTGGGCACCGCGACCAGGCTGCGGGCGTGCCGCAGTCCGGCGGCGATGTGCGTGCCGCCGCCCACGCTCACCTCCAGCAGGAGGGAGAGGGGGTCGTGCACATGGCCGGTGAGGTCGACGACCTCCGTGGAGAACGCCAGGAAGTGGGTGCTCAGGGTCGGCACCCCGGCGAGCACGGAGGCGGTCAGCGCGGACCAGATCGTGGACGCCTCCATGGAGCCGGAGACGTCGGTGACCAGGATCAGCCGCCACTCCGCCGACTTGCGTCCCCGGCTGCGGAACACCGGTTTCTCGGGGATCACTTGGACCGTTCCGTCGGCGGTCCGGCGGGCGGTGGCGAGGTTGGCGCGCAGGGTGCGCGGCAGGTCGAGCCGGCCGCCGGGGCGGCGGGTGGGCCGGGCCAGCATCGTGCCGGTGAGGGCGGGGCGCAGCCGGGTGGCGAGCTGCCGGGTCAGTTCGTCGACGAGATGGCGGACGAGGGGGCGGAGCGCCGCGAGGCGGGCTTCGGGGAGGCCGCCGGCGTACCGCAGGACCGTACGGAGCAGCTCCACGGAGGGCGTGACGGCCGCCGGGTCGAGCGCGGCGAGGACGTCCTGACGGCCGGTCGCGGCTGCGGCGGCGAGGACCTCCTCGCGGACGCCCGGCCCGAAGAGCGCGGCCAGCTCCTCCGACCACTCCCGGACGCCGGGGTACGACGGTTCGCGGCCCCCACGCCGTCCGGCGCCCGCACCGGGCAGGCCCGCACGGGACCCTTCGCCGCGGCCCGAGCCGTACAGCTCGTCCAACGCGGTCGCCAAACGGGCGGCACCGGACGGCAGTTGGTCGGGCCGCCTGCCGAGGACGAGCCGCCACCGGTCGGCGGGCGCGAGGGTACGCGCGGGGCCGCTCTGCTGTGGGTGGCCTGCCTGCGGCGGGAACCCGTCCTCGTACGACGGGGCCGGTACCGGCAGCCCCAGCGCGGCCAGAAGATCACGGGCCGCGAGGTCGGCGGCCGTACGGCGGGCCAGTTCGGCGGGGTCTTCCGCATCCCGTGTGTCGACCCGTTCGCCCAGCCGGTCCTCGACAGTGTCGAGCAGGCGGTCCCGGGCGGCCGGGCTCAGCGTGTCGAAGCCTCCGCGCAGGGCGGGCAGCCGGGCGAGGAAGGCGGTGTCGTCCAGCTCGACGACCCGGTGCAGCAAGGGGTCCAGGGCGCCGACCCCGACGGTCAGCAACGGTCCAGCCGCCGTCAGGAGACCAGTGAGGCGGGCGGTGAGGGCCGCCCGCGAGGCGCTGTCCACGGCCCCGTCCACCCAGGATGCGACGCGCCCTCCGAAGGCTCCGGCATCCTCGTGCCCCGTGAGGACCCGAACCGCTCCGGCGGCCGCGGCGATCAGGGGCGTGCCGTCGGCATCCAGCCGGGCGAGGGCATCACCGAGCCGAATACCGCCCAGCCGGTCGGCACGCTGCGCCAGTTCGAGCAGCGCGCGGGCATCCCCGGGCTCGTCCGAGCCGACGAGCCCGTCGACCTGACGCACCGCCGCGGAGGTCAGGAGTTCGGCGGCATGCGCGGCAGGGGTGACGGGGGCGACGCCGGGCGCGGGAGGGCTTGCGGGTGCGGGAGGGCCCTCGGCCAGGCGAGCGTTCTCAGGCGCAGAAGGGTCCTCGGGCGCAGGACGGCCTTCGGGTGCGCGAGGGTCCTCGGGTGCGGGACGGCTGTCCGGTGCGCGGGGATTCTCGGGCGCGGGACGGCCGTCCTGCGCTGCCAGGCCCGGCAGGTGGCCTGCGGTGATGCGGTCCAGCAGGTCGAGACCGGTGAGGAGTTCGGGCAACGTGGCGCTCGCGGGGAGGACCGTCGAGAGTTCCGTCAGGCGTTCGTCGGCCAGGGCCGGGAGCCCGCACTCGGCGGCCTCGGTGAGGCCGCGGACGACCTGGGCGGCCGTCGGACCGCCCTCCGCCCGCTCGGCCGCATGCCGCTGCCGCAGTACGCCCTCGGCCGCCTGTGCCGGGGTGACGCCGCGGGTCCCGGCCGCCGTGAGCATCGCGGCCGTCGCCGGGGTCCACCGCACCTGCCAGCGCGTCGTGAGTCCCTCGGTGCCCGCCGCGCCGGTCACGGCCTGCTCCTGCGCGTACGGGATGCCGCACACCGTCAGCCTGCGCAGCAGCAGTTCGCGGCGCCGGTCCAGGGCGGAGCGCGCCGGGTCGAGCCGCAGGTCGCGCGGGTTCTTCTCGTACGCGTCCCCCGGGCCCGGGAGCGAGAGCGCCGCGGCCTCGGCCTCGACGGCGGGGCCGAGTCCGCTGCGCGGCGCACCGGGCGCGGGCCGTCCCGTACGGCCGCCGACGAGCACCTGCTCCAGGGCCTTGGCGACGGCACGCCCCGTGCCGTAGGTCTCGCCTCGCCCCAGCACCGTCTGTACGGCTTCGAGGAGTTCGCCCCGCCCCGGGGCGGGCAGGTCGCGCAGGCGGGCGAGGTCACCGGCGACGCGGACGACCTCGCGGGCGTCCGCCGGGCCGTAGGGATGCCCCTGCTCACGCAGCGCGGCGCAGACGCGGACCGCCGTGCGGATCAGCGCCTCGTGCAGCGTGTCCGGGTCTCCGGCGGCGTCCAGGACCGTGTGCTGCCACTCGGGGTCCCGGATGCCGGCCGGGTAGCCGGACCGGGAGTCGAGCAAGGGGTACGCGTACGGAACCAGAGACACCGTGCAGGCCGCCGGGCCAACGCCGTCCTCCGGCCCGTTCTCCGGCCCGTTCTCCGGTCCGTTCTCCGGTCCGTTCTCCGGTCCGTCGGGCGCGTCCGAGGGCTCGGGCGCATCGGTTGGGTCGAGCAGCAGCGCCGGAGTGTGGAAGGCGCCCACGACCACGGCGGGCCGCCGACCCTCTGCGAGGGCCGTGGCCACATGCCCTCGCATGCACGCCTCGCGCGCCAGGTCCGTACCCTGTACCCCCTCGCTCGCCTCGGCCTCGGCCCGCAGCGCCCAGCCGGTGAGCAGGGCGGCTCGGCGGAGTGCCTCGGGCGGGGAGCCGGGTGCGTGGGCCTCCACCAGGCGGTCCCACAAGTCGTCGCCGTCCCGGCCGGTGAGCCGGGACCGGAGTGCGGCGGACAGCCCGTACCCCTCCCCCAGGGCGGAGTCGGGAACGGCATCGGATCCGCCCCGTACCCACGCCCGGTCGGCCAGCGGGAGGTCGCAGGCCACGGCCGGAACCCCGTTGCGCGCCGCCCAGCGCAGGGCGACCAGCTCCGGCGAGAAGTCCGCGAACGGGTAGAAGGCGGGCCCGTGTTCGGCCGCCGTACCACGCCCGTCCTCGTCGGCGGGCACGGCGGCCAGCGCCACCGGGGCCTCGGTCTCCTCGTGCGCGAGCCAGCCCAGCCACGGCTGGAACTCGGCAGGCAGCTCGACGAGAAGGACGTCGGGGGCCGCCGCGTCCAGCATCGCCGGGAGGGCGACGGCCAGCGAGGGCGCGTGGTGGCGCACGCCGATCAGGAACGGCTCCCCTGGCCCGTCCGCAGCGAGGGCCGCCACGGCGGCTTCCGGGGCGACGGGCCCGGCGGCCAGTGCCGGTGCCGGGGCCGAGACCGGGGCGGAAACCAAGCCCTGGGCCGGGGCCGAGGCCTGTGGGGTGGTCGGCGCACCTGCGGTGACGGACGACGTCTCGGCCGTCGGCCGCATCTCGCGCGCGGGCGGCACACTTGTCGTGAGCCGCACCTCGGACGTCGAGGCGTCCACGGGGGTGGGCGGCGCCTCTGCCGAGGGCGGCGCCTCAGTCGGGGGCGGCGCATCCGCAGCGGGCGACACCCGTGCCGTCGGCGCCGCCGCAGCGTCGGTCCCCGCCCCCGGCATGGTCGGATCGTTCATCGGTCAGTTCTCCAGCACCGTGCGCAGGTCCCACAGGGCGCGCCAGGTGGCCGAGCCCTGTTCGGCGCGTCTGCGGACCGGGCCGTCCCAGTAGCCCAGCAGCCGGGCCGCGTCGGCGGGGTCGTCCTTGCGGACCACGCCGAGCAGGTGGCCGGGCAGGAGGGAGAGCACGTCCCGGTCGCCCGGGAAGTAGGCGGCGGCCAGGCCCAGGGAGCCCGCGACGGAGACCGCCTCCGCCGTGCTCATGACCGTCGAGGGCCGCTCGACCTCCCAGCCCTCCACGGAGCGGCCCTCGCGCAGGTCCCGGAAGGCGGTGACGAGGGCTTCGAGGATCGCGTCGTCCACCTGGTAGGCGGCGCCCACGCGTTCGACGGCCGCCTGCGACTGGCGCCGGACGAGCGCGGTTTCGGCGTCGACGTCCCCGATGGGGCCCACCGTCTCGAAGTTGAAGCGGCGCTTGAGCGCGGCGGACATCTCCGAGACGCCCTTGTCCCGCAGGTTCGCGGTGGCGATGAGGGTGAACCCGGGGGCCGCGTGCACCTGCGCGCCCTCGCCGCCCGCGAGTTCGGGCACCGCGATCCGCCGCTCGGAGAGCAGCGAGACCAGGGCGTCCTGCACCTCCGGCAGGCAGCGGGTGACCTCCTCGACGCGGGCGACGGCTCCCCGGGTCATGGCGGTGAGCACCGGCGAGGGCACCAGGGCCTGCCGGGAGGGGCCCTGGGCGAGCAGCAGCGCGTAGTTCCAGCCGTACTTGAGCTGGTCCTCGGTGGTGCCCGCGGTGCCCTGCACGGTGAGTGCGCTGGTTCCGCAGACGGCCGCCGACAGCAGCTCGGAGAGCATGGACTTGGCCGTGCCGGGCTCGCCCACGAGGAGCAGTCCGCGCTCTCCGGCGAGGGTGACCACGCACCGTTCGACCAGGGCGCGTTCGCCGACGAACTTCTGCTCGATCACCAGACGGCGGGGCACCCCGGCCCCGGGCCTGGCCCCCTTCGGCAGGCTCAGCGTCTCGCCCGCGCTGCCCGTCACGAACGTGACGACCGCACGCGGGGTGAGCAGCCAGCCGGGCGGCCGGGGCCCGGTGTCGTGGGCGGCGAGGAAGGCCAGCTCGGTGGCGTACCGGTCCTCGGGCAGGGTGACCTGGCGGTGTTCCCCGCCGGGGAGGTCGGTGGTCGTGGTGGTTGTGGTGTCGTTCGTCATCGGCGGCGGCCCTTCCGGGGTGCGCGGGTGTCCAGTTCTTCGAAGGCGGGGGCGTCGCCGCCGCGCACCCGTGCCCAGGCGGCTGCGTACAGCGCGGGCACGGGGAGGTCGGGCAGGGTCCGGGTGGACCCCGTCACGGGGTACAGGCGTTCCTTCCAGGTCTCCAACGGCAGCCCGGGGGCACTGCGTTCGAGCCAGCCGCAGGGCAGGAAGAGGGTCCGGCCGGCCCGGGAGCGCTTCGCCTCCACGACGAGGTCGGTGGCGGCGAGCTCAGCACAGGCCTTCTTGATCCGGGCGGGCTTCCACTCCGTCCAGCGGACGATGTTGCGGTCCGTCGGGTCGGGCAGGGCCAGCAGCATCAGGTACAGGGCGGCGGCGTCCGCGCCGAGGCCGAGGGCGTCGCCGGCTTCGGCAACCAGACCGGGCACGGTACGTGTCGGGTCCTGGCCCGGGTGGTGCGCGGGGTCGCCGGACGCGTCCACCGAGGCCGGGGAGCCGTCGGACGCACCCGTCGAGGCCGGAGCGCCGCCGGGAGCACCCGCCGAGACCAGCGCCTCGGCCTCCTCGCCCAGCAGCGCGCGCAGGGCGAACAGATCACCGGTGCTGTGCGCTCCGACGGTCCCCGCGACCAGCCCGAACGCCGGGTCGTCCGGTCCTGCCAGGCCGGCCGGACGGATCAGCAGCCGCTCGTAGTCACGGTGGGCGGGGGCCAGGAGCAGCGCCGTACCTGCCCGGACCAGGCCGTCGGCCTCCGCGCCGCCGGACTCGGGGAGTCCGTGGGCGGTACGGATCGCGGGGCCGATGGAGTGCCCCGACTCGGTCCAGTCCAGGCCGAGTTCGAGCACCAGGCGCGGGTCGGCGAGACGTTCGCGCAGGACTGCGAGCCCTGCGGGCAGGTGTGCCCGCAGGGGGTGCCCGTACGGCAGCGTGTAGGCAAGGGTGCGCAGGGCGGTCCAGGCCGTGAGGAGCGCGCCGCGTGCTTCGACCCGGCGCAGAGCCGGTCGGCCGGTGTTGCCGGGGACGTCGGTGCCGTGGGTGAGCCAGGTCCGGGTGCCCGCGTTGAGGACCAGGTCGACGGCGCTCGGGGTGGTGCCCGACAGGTCGAGGTCCAGTTCCTCGGGAACGCGGACGAGGGCGCCCAGGCGCTCCTGCCAGACCTCGGCGGCGGCCCGGACGTCGGGGCCCGTCGACCACAGCTCGGCCGGGTCGGCGGGCAGCAGTGCCCGCAGCAGGGCGTGCCGGTCGTCGTGCGGCAGGGCGCCCAGCCTGGCCTGCGCGGCTTCGAGGGCGCGGGTCTTCACCGCGAGCACGGCGAGCGCCTCGGGGCCGGGTTCGTCGACGGCTGCCGACAGCAGGGCGGCGGACTGGAGGGGCCCGATTCCGGTGGCCGTGTGGAACGCCTCTGCGGCTTCCGGACGCCAGGGTGCCGGGCCCTGCTCCCGTACGAGCGCGACGAGCCGGGTGAGCCGGTCACGGGAGACGCCGTGTCCGAATACGCGCTCGTGGTCCCGGGTGAAGCCGGGCACGGGGCCGAAGGCGCCGGTCGGGTCGTGGTCCAGGGCGAGCCAGTGTGCCGCGTCGCTGCGTTCGTTCCAGCCCCGGTTTGCGACGACCACGACCGTACGGGCGCCTCGGCGCAGTACCTGCCCGAGGCGGACCACGGCGTCCCGGTGTCCCGAACCGGACGTGCCGGCCGGGACGGGCTCGACGAGTTCCACCTGCCGGACCGTGCCCGCCGGGTCGGCCAGCGGGCCCGCGGCGAGTGTTTCCAGCAGGACGAGGAGCGCGGCGCGGTGCTCGGGGGTGGTGGTCTCCGAGGCGGCCCGGTAGGCCAGTTGGGGCAGCCTGTCGAGGAGGGAGGTCCAGTCCTGGGAGTCGCTGAGCACGGTGTGCGCGTCCCGCTGCCAGCCGTCGACGGAGGTGAACGGGGACTTGTCCGGCACGGGCGGGCCGAACGCGGGCTCGCCGCCGAGGACGTGGTTGACGGCGAGGATCTGCCGGATCGTGGTCCAGTGGCGTCCCGCTCCCCACCAACTGATGTGGATCCGCTCGGAGTCCCAGGCGGTGGCCTCGCGCAGGGTGGTGTCGTCGGCGTGCTCGGGCTCGTGGTCGAAGAACATGCCCCGGGTGCGTGCGGAGTCGCGGGGAGCCGCCGGCTGCGCGGGCTTGGGCGGTTCGAGGTAGCGGGCGGCCGCGGCGGCCCGCTCCACCGCGTTGCGGACGAGCGCGGTGACGCCCGTGCGGAGCCGTGCGTCGGTCACCTCGGGCAGCACCTCGGCGACGGCCTCCTCGCTCATCTCCTGCACCGAGGGCCCGGTGTACTTCTCGGCGGCCCGGAACGCCTCCCGGTGCCGGGCGACCTCGGCGGCGACCTTCTCGAACAGCTCCGCCGCCCGGGAGTCGGTGAGGTTCCGCAGTGCGGCGGAGCCGTGTTCGTCCCTCGGGCGCAGGGCGTGCCAGTAGGCGACCGGGGGCACGTAGGGGGTGCCCGCCGCGTCGTTCCCGCCGCGGGACTCGGTGCAGACGGACCACAGGCTGCCGCCGGTGCCGTCCGTGTCCGCCGGGTGCGCTTCGACGTAGCGGTTGTTCCGGGCCGCGACCGGCCGTGCACCGCCGGGCAGGGCGAGTGCGCCCAGCGGCACCCGGGAAACGCCGTCGGAGAGCGGCTCCGGCAGGGCGACGGTGCGGCCGTCGGGGGTCCCGGCGACGATCCGGTGCCCGTCGGCGGGCTCGGCCGTGCCGGGTTCGGTGACCGTGCGGCGGACCCAGCGGCCCAGGACCGTGCCGTCCGTGCCGAACGGGGTGTGCTCCAGGCCGGGCTGGAGGGGCAGCACCTGGCAGTGCTCGGCGAGCAGTCGGGTGCCGTCCTGCACTCCGGAGCCGAGGAAGGCGGGGAGGGAGGCGCGGCCGTGCGTGCCGGTGGCCGGGTCGTACTCCAGCCACACCCGCCGGGTGCCCTGGTGGCCCTCCCGCCAGAGGCCGGTGCCGTCGGAGATCACGGCGCGCTCGGGCGGCAGGGTGGTGTCGCCCGCGTGGAGGGCCTTGCCGCCGGTGGCGCGGCCGCCGCCGGGCAGCGGCAGGCAGACTTCCTCGGAGGCTGCCCAGCGGGAGAGGTGCTGGCCGCCGACGGTGAACACCTCGGCGGGGCGGTGCGACCAGTAGCCGCGCTGCTTGCCGTCCTCCCACCACAGGACCAGCAGCTCCCCGTCGACGTAACGGAATGCATGCGTCCGCCAGGGGTCGACGGTGGTGGGCACCTGGAGGGTGTGCTTCAGCAGCACGCCGTCGGGGCCGACGACGACGGCCCGTTCGAGGGTGTGCAGGATGAGCGCGGGCCAGGAGCCGGTGACGCCGACGCTCTCGGAGTGGTACTGCCGCTGCCGGGTGGCGGTGGCCTGGGCGACCTCGGCGGCCAGTTCGGCGTAGGTCGCGTCGAGTGCGGGCCAGCCCAGTTCGTCGAGGACGCCGGTGCGCAGGGTGGACGCGAGCAGCGGTACGACGTCGTGGCCCTGGAGGAGTCGAACGACCTCCGGGGCGACGTCGGCGACCACGGGACGGAACGCCGAGAGCTGGTGCAGGGCGACGCGCAGCCCGGGGAGTCCGCGCGCGGCCGTGTACTCCTGGGCGCGGGCGGTGAGCCACTCCCGGAGGATCTCCGAGAGCACCGGGTGTGTCACCAGCTTCGCCAGGCCGGAGTCGTTCGACCGCTGGTGGCGTCGGTCGCCGAGGCTGCCGACGTTCCGGCTCAGCAGGGCGCGGAAGAAGGGCTGTTCGGCGACGGCGGTGAGGTCGCGTGCGCCGGGTGTGGTGTCGGTGAGCCACGAATCGACCGCGACGGAGGGCGGCTGCGCGGTGGACGTGTCGTGCTCGTCCGGCTCGGTGACGGGGATGCCGGAGGCCAGGCAGAGGTCGAGGAGGTCCAGGTCGGCGTGGCGCTGCCAGCGGCCGTGGAACAGCTCGACGGGGTCCTGGTCGGCGCGCAGCCGGTCCGTCATCCGGGCGGTCAGGTCGAGGGTCTGCGGGCTGCGGGCGGGGACGGCCCGGTTGCGCCTGCGGTGTGTCTCCCAGCGGGCGAGCCAGTCCGCCGGGGAGACCGCTCCGGCGGAGGCAAAGGTGCCGGTCAGCAGGTCTTCCGCACCGCACTCGGCCAGCAGCGCCAGCCACTGGGACTCGCCGTCGCCGTCCCGGCCGCTCTCGCTGAAGGTCTCCGGGAAGAAGCCGAGGAGCCTGATCCGTACGGCCTCGTCCTCGCGGGCGAGGGCGACGAGCGCGGAACGGTAGGCCGTCCAGAAGGAGGCGGGGGCGCGGACGACTCCGGGGGATCCGATGAGGTCGCCCACCAGCTCGCGTTCGGCACGGTCGCGGTCGAGACCGGCGGCCTTGACCAGTGCGCGCACGTCCTGCGGCAGCGCCGCGTACGGCGGCATCCCGGCCGCGCAGCGCTCGACCAGCAGCCTGCGGAACTGCGCCCAGGCGTCGGCCGGTTCGAGCCGGGCGGCCAGGTCGCGTACGTACTGGCGCAGCGCCTTGACGGTCAGCGCACCGGCGAAGGCGAACTCCAGGAAGACGGCCCGCTGCCGGTCCTCGTCGACGGTCAGCCCGTGCACCCGCTCGGCCTCGCGGGCCTTGCCGAAGAAGGAGGCGGCGTAGGAGGTGTTCTCGGCCTGGAGGAAGAGGCGGGCCACCTGTTCGTAGAAGGTGGGCAGGAAGTGGGGCACGGCCCGGCCGAGCCGGGTGCCCAGTTCGTCGAAGCCCTCCTTGGCCGCTCCGGCACGGGTCTTGGCCTGTCGTCCCAGCCGTTCGATGTCCTTGACCAGGGCCAGGGCGTGGTGTCCGTTGGCCGGGTCGTTGACCAGTGCCCAGGCCGGGAAGCCGAGCGTCTCGCGGCGCACCTGGCCGACGACCGGGGCCTCGGTGGTCCGGGCCAGCCCGAGGAACTCCAGGGCGAGGTCCTCGGCCTCACCGAGGGTGCCGGGCACGAGGCGGACCACGGGGCGGTCGCCGAGGGCGGTGTGGGTGTAGGTGCGGGCGGTGAGCGCGTCGGCGTCGTCCCGGTCGGTGGTCCCGGCGGGGAGGATCGCGCCGGCGTCCAGCAGGGCTGCGGCGGCGGGGGCAGTGCTCTCCGCCGGGGCCTGGGCGGGGAGGGACACCACGCCCGCGTCCGTGCCCGTGAGGGTCCCCGTGCCCGCGTCCGTGAGAAGCCCCGCGCCCGTGCCCGCAGAAGTGCTCGTCGTAGTGCTCATGCCGCCCGCTCCTCGTCCTCGACGTCGCGGCCCGCGTAGAGCGCCGCCGCCATGCGCATGCCCTCGGACCACGCGACGGGGCCGACCTCGGCGGCCGTCAGCGCGCGCCCCGCGGGGTCGGTCCAGCCCAGCGGGCCCGTTTCGGTGTCGTACTCGCTGTAGCCGTCGTGCTCGCCGATCCAGATGCGCGCCTCGACGGTCCTGCCGTCCTCGACGACCGGGCAGACCGCGTAGCCGCCGCGCGAGCGGTAGCCGAGCTGGGTGACGCGGCCGTGCAGGAAGCGCAGTTGCTTGAACACGCCGCCCGCGTAGGTGTCCACGGAGGTGGTGTCCGGGGCGAGAGCGGCCGGGCGGCGCCACACCTCGCGGAACAACTGCTCGACGTTCTGCCCCACCCCCAGCTCGACCGCGAATTCCCGCAATTCCTCCAGGTCGTCGAGGAGCACCGGGTGGGGCACGCTGACGACGTCCGGGGTGATGCGGACGGTGTCGCCGTCCAGGTCGACGAGGCCGAGTCCGCGGTCGGGGTCGACGTCGCGCAGGAATCCGGCGATCCCGCCGTCCGCGCCGCAGACCACCACGTCCCGCAGGGCCGCCTGCCAGGCCGGATCGGGCCAGACCCGGGCGAGCACGGCCGTGGGAACGGGCAGCGAACGCACCATCCACTGCTCCACGTCGGTCAGGCACTGACGCTCGTGCCACTCCAGCCACTCGGTCAGCTGCCGGAGCCCGACGACCGCCGGGTCGTCCTTCACCTTGGCCGGTACGGACTTCAGCCGTCGGCCCTTCCCGTTGCGGCAGACCACCTTGCCCGCCTCCAGGGCGACTTCGTAGTCGCCCGCCGGAACCCACCCCATGCGCCTGCTCTCCCCTGTGTCACGGCCCGCCGCCGAACGACGGCACGCTGATGAAACCCGCCAGCGGCAACGCACCGTGACGATGGAAAGAGACTGTAGGTGCACCCACTGACAATGGGTCCGAACACCCATGCCCACGCCCGACCACGAACCACGAGGCCACCATGACCCCGGAACCCACCAAGCCCGACGTCGAACTCCCCGAGGGCGCCGCCCCCGAGGAGCTGACCGTCCGTGACCTCGTCGTCGGGGACGGGCCCGAGGCGAAGCCGGGCCGGGTCGTACGCATCCACTACGTAGGGATCACCTTCGCCTCCGGCAAGGAGTTCGACGCCTCCTGGGACCGGGACGAGCCGTTCAAGTTCGCGGTGGGCGGCGGCCGGGCCATCAAGGGCCTGGACCGGGGAATCCGCGGCATGCGCGTGGGCGGCCGCCGCGAGATCGCCGTCCCCCCGCGCCTCGGCTACGGCAAGGAGTCCCCCACCTCGCTCATCCCGCCCCACTCCACCCTCCTCTTCGTGGTCGACCTGCTCTCGGTCGCCTGAGAGCCGCCTGCGCATATTCCGCTTCTGCCGAGGCACCGGACATTCGGCAGGCGCACCGGACGATCAGCATGCGCACCGAACGAATGGAGAACCTCATGCACCACCACAGCCGCACCTTCCCCGGAGCGCGCCGGTGAACGGAGGCATACCGCCGCTGCGGGACCGCAGATTCGCGGCGGCGTTCATTGTCGTGGTGCATGCGATGGTGGGGGTTTTCGTGACCGGCCTGGTCGTCTCCTTGCTGACGACGAGCACCGTCGTGCAGGGCGCGGGAGTGCTCGTGGGCGGAGCTTTGGGAGCCGCCTTCGCCGCCTGGCGCATCCGACGCACCCCCGAGGAGGAACGCGAGGACGACGGCGGCTACTAGCGCCCCGGCACATCACGGCGTCATCGGCCGGCTCCGGTCACCCGCTCAGGGCCCGGCCACCAGATACGTGATCAGCGCCGCGTCCAGCGCGCCGTCGTACCGGTACAGGACGGAGATGCCGCGGCCGCCGGTCTCCTCGGGAAGCAGTTCGACGACGTACGAGGACGAACCCGGACCGGAGTCGGGGACCGACTCGCCGCGCCCGGGGGCCGACTCCAGAGACAGCCGGACGTCCTCGACGGCGGCGCGTTCGCGCGGGCTCAGGTCCAGGCGGGCCTTCTCGGCGGCGTCGGAGTAGAAGGCGTGGGTCACCGGCCGCCGGCCTTCGCGTCGAGCCTGCGGCGGAGCTCGGCGGCGACGTCGTCGTCGGTACGGGCCAGGGCGGCCGCGCCCTCGGGGTCGCAGCGCAGCAGGACCCGGTGCCGGTAGCGTTGGACGAGGCGGCGGGCCTGGGTGAGGTCGTCGAGGTCGGCGTCGGCCAGCCGTTCCTCGAACTCGTCCACCTCGGCGGACGTCCCGTACGTCCGCAGGGCCAGGCGGAGTTCGCGGACGGTGGTCATGGGCGGTGCGGGGACGGGCCGGTGGTGGTGTTCGGGTTGTGCGGTCATGGTCGCCTCCTCGTCGTCCCTCTCGACGCTACTGGGCCCGGGGCGGGCTCCGCACGTGCTTGGTGGAGACATCCGGCACCCGCGATGGCAAGATCGGCGCAACGCACGCGCACCGGAGCACCACAGCACCACAGCACCGCAACCGCACCACGATTCCGTGAGGCCCGCCCCCGGGTGTCGGCCGAACCTCTCGTCTGGAGGCGTTTTGTCCGCTCGCACCGTGCTGCCCCTCGTCACTGCCGTCACCGCTGTGGTTGTCTTAGCGACCGGCTGTACGAGTACGAAGAACACCGGCTCCGGCGGGTCCGGGGTCGCCCTCGTCAAGGAGGGCAAGCTCACGACCTGCACCCATCTTCCGTACGAGCCCTTCCAGTTCCGCAAGGACAACAAGGTGGTCGGCTTCGATGTCGACATCGTCGATCTGGTCGCCAAGGAGCTGGGCGTCACCCAGGAGATCGTCGACACGCCCTTCGAGGGGATTCAGACCGGCGAGGACCTGAACGCCGGCAAGTGCGACCTCGCGGCCGCCGGGATGACCATCACCGCGGTGCGCGAGCAGAACCTCGACTTCTCGGGGCCGTACTTCGACGCCACCCAGGCCCTGATCGCGAAGAAGGGGTCGCCCTACACCTCCCTTGCGAGCCTGAAGGGGAAGAAGCTGGGTGTTCAGCAGGGGACGACCGGTGAGACGTACGCGAAGAAGAACGGCGCGGGCGTCGAGACGGTGCAGTTCGAGGACGTGGCGCTGCTGCTGACCGCCGTGAAGACGGGGCAGGTGGACGCCGGGATCAACGACAACGGCGTGCTCTTCGAGTACGTACGAAAGAACGCCGACACCGCCGTCACCGCCGAGTTCGACACGGGCGAGAAGTACGGGATCGGGGTGAAGACCGGGAACACGGCCCTGCGTCAAGAGATCGACAAGGCGGTCAAGGCGGCGCGGGCGGACGGTCGTTACGACGCGATCTACAAGAAGTGGTTCCCCGCCGCTCCCAAGAAGCAGTGAGGGGCCTCCGCCGATGTCCACGCCCAAGTCCGCGCCCACGCCCACGCCCAAGTCCGCACCGAAGTCCAAGTCCATGTCCCGAAGGCAACGGACCCGGGTCGTGCGGGGTGTTCAGTACGCCGTACTGCTCGTCGTCGTGCTCGTGGTCGCCCTGGCCGCCGACTGGGGCGAGATCCGGCGCGCCTTCTTCGACGTCGAGGTCGCCAAGGCCCAGTTCCCCGAGATCATCACCACCGCGCTGGTCAACACCGTCCTGTACACCCTGCTCGGCTTCGGCTTCGGTCTGGCCCTCGGGCTGCTGCTCGCGCTGATGCGGCTGTCGAAGGTGCCGCCGTACCGGTGGCTGGCCGTCGCGTACATCGAGTTCTTCCGCGGGGTGCCCGCGCTGCTGGTCTTCATCGCGCTCGGCTTCGGCGTACCGCTGGCCTTCCAGGTGTCGCTCAACCAGTACGTGACGGTCATGCTGGCCCTCGGTCTGGTGGGCGCCGCGTACATGGCGGAGACGATCCGGGCGGGCATCCTCGCCGTGCCCAAGGGGCAGACGGAGGCGGCCCGTTCGCTCGGGATGTCGCAGGGCAGGGCGATGGTGTCGATCGTCATCCCGCAGGCGCTGCGGATCGTACTGCCGCCGCTCACCAACGAGTTGATCCTGCTGACGAAGGATTCGTCGCTGGTGTATCTGCTGGGGCTGTCGCTGTCGCAGTACGAGCTGGCGAAGTTCGGCAGGGACGCGCTGAACCAGAACCGCAGCCTGACCCCGATCCTGATCGCCGGGCTCTGCTACCTGGTGATCACCCTGCCGCTGGGCCATCTCGTCCGGCGGCTCGAAGCGAGCACGGCGAGGGCGAGGTGAGTGGGGTGGAGAAGTCTTCGAGGGAGGACAAGGAGCACGGGGCCGCGATCGAAGTGCGTGACCTGCACAAGTCGTTCGGGGCGCTGGAGGTGCTCTCGGGCATCGACTTCAGCGTCGCGTACGGCGAAGTGGTGTGCGTCATCGGACCCTCGGGGTCCGGGAAGTCGACGCTGCTGCGGTGCGTGAACCTGCTGGAGGAGCCGACCTCGGGCACGGTGTGGGTGGCGGGCGACGAGGTCACCGACCCGGACGTGGACATCGACCGGGTGCGTCGGGGCATCGGCATGGTCTTCCAGTCCTTCAACCTCTTCCCGCATCTGACCGCCCTGGAAAATCTGACGCTCCCTCAGCGTCGCGTGCTGGGACGGGACAAGGCGGAGGCGGCCCGCATCGGGCGGGACCGGCTGGCCCGCGTCGGCCTCACCGACAAGGAGGCCGTCTACCCGGCGAAGCTCTCCGGCGGGCAGCAGCAACGCGTCGCCATCGCACGGGCGTTGGCGATGGACCCGCAGCTGATGCTCTTCGACGAGCCGACCTCCGCTCTCGACCCGGAGCTGGTCGGCGACGTGCTGGCGGTGATGCGCTCGCTGGCCGACGAGGGCATGACGATGCTCGTCGTCACGCACGAGATGAGCTTCGCGAGGGAGGTCGCCGACCGGGTGGTCTTCATGGACGGCGGCGTCATCGTCGAGGAGGGCCCGCCGGAACAGGTGATCGACTCGCCGACGCACGCCCGCACCCGCTCCTTCCTGGCCCGGGTGCTCGACCCGGCTGCGGCGGGGCTGGGCGGTCCGGGGGAAGACGGTACGGACGGCGCTCGACCCTGACACCGTGTGAGGCCCTCAACCCGGAGACAGCACTTCACCGGCGGGTCCCCGCCCGGCCGGACCGGCCGGAGCGGGGACCCGGTCCACCGAGAGCCTGATCGAGAGCGAGGGACGGTGGAGTCGGCCGCCACGGTCGCCCACCGGGGCCCGATGGCCGCGGTCCTGCCGACGGCGCAGGCACTGGGCCTGTGGATCGAGGCCAACGGCCACCGTTCCGCCGGGTACCCCCGGGAGATCAGCCTGGAGTGGTCACGGGTTGCTGAACCCCCTCAGCCGCGGTCGCAGCCCGAGAACGGTCAGCGCCGCTGCTGCAACGAGCGTGCCGCCCGCGAGCAGGAGGGGGCCGGCCAGGAGGGAGCGCCCTTCGGCGGTGGCCTGTTCGTAGTGGGTGCGGTTGATGGCGATGGCCCGGTCGAGGGCGGTCGTCCAGGCGCCGAAGTGGGCGTTGGACTGACCTTCCTGCCAGCCGATGCCGAAGGCGACGGCCTCGCGCTCCTTGCCCTGGGCGACCAGGGCGCGCAGGGTGCGGTCGTCGCGCTGGTAGACGGCGTAGGCCGCCACCGTGCGCTCGGCGGCCTCGCGTTCGCCGGGGAAGGTGATGTTGTCCAGCTCGCGCCGGAACTCGCCGCCGAAGCGCAGGTCGGTGCGGTCGGCGCGGTAGGCGGCCCAGGTGCGGGAGAGGTCGTTGTTGTACGTGCCGAAGGTCGCGCCCCGAATCTCGTACAGGTTCTGGGACTTGGCGAAGTACGAGCACTCGTACGTGTCCCGGCGATCGGCGAACAGAAGGTAGCGGCTCTCGTCGGCGTTCAGGTCGTACGCGGTGGCGCGCGCCCGGGAGAGGGCGACGACCGAGTCGAAGGCGTCGTGGCGGGCGATCCGCAACTGCTCGGAGGAGGAGAGCAGGACGTGGCCGCCGAAGGTCAGGGCGAGGAGCGTGGCGAAGGTGGCGGCCAGCAGGGGCGGGTTGAGGATGCGCTGGAAGCGGCGGGCCAGGTGGAGCTGGAGGCCGACCAGGAGGGCGAGGAGGGTGACGCCGAGGAGGAGGGCGACGGCGCACTCGACGGTGATGCGGTCCCGGGCGGAGGTGACCTCGGCGGTGTAGGTGCGGTTGTTGACGTCGGTCAACTCCCTTGATTCAGGGAGGAGTTGGGTGCGGAGGAGTTCGGTGGCGGCGTGGTAGTCGTCGCGGGCGGGCTGCTTGCCGGCGGGGCGGCCGTCGTTCTCCAAGGCGCGGCCGATGAACTCCTGGTAGCGGGCGAAGTTCTCGGTGAGGGCCTCGACGGTCCGCGAGGCGTGCGGGTCGCCGTCGGCGGCGACGGCGAGCGTGCGCAGCTCACGGCTGATGGTGCGCCTCGAAGTGCCGTACAGCTCAAGGGCTTTGCGGTACGGAGTGGCCAGGCGTCCGGCGCCCGCGTCGCCGCTGGCGAGGAGGGTGTTGGCGGCCTGGGCGTCCATGTCGTTGAGCGCCAGGTTCAACCCGGCGGCGCTCGTGATGCGCGGAACGTGCCTCTCGGCGATGGCCTCCAGCGAGGACGAGAGCGCGAGGCCGCCGGTGGCCAGGAGGATCAGCAGCGCGCCTGCCAGTGCCAGGACCGCTGTACGGAGCAGTCGCAGACGGGCCGGGAGCGTCGCCCGACGAGTCCTCAACCATGCCCCGATTCGCGGCCGTTGGGGCTGCGGGCCGCCCGGCACCGGCCTTCCTGGTGGCTCGGTGCCGGGGGGTCCCACCTCGCGCACGACCGTCCCGCGCTGTGTGTCCGCTTCGGTCCGGGCCCCCACGCCCGGACTCCGCGCTTCTTCGGCGGTGATGGACACGCGCCCTCCAACCTCACACGGCGCGGACGGCCGTCCGCTCCCCCTGATCGGCAATCCTCTGCCGCTACGGGGCGCAGGGCTGCGCCCGTTGACGGCGCTCTGACGCCACGGTGCACGCTTCTGACGGCCGCTTGACGGGGCCGGACCGCCGCCCCGGTCAGGGCCTCACGGCTGTGCCCCTGAAGGGGCGCGGGGCTGTGCTGCACTTACGGCTCCACCCCGCGGGCGCGCCTCTTCAGGGGCGCGGGGGTGTGCCGACGTGCGGCTCCGCCGCGCGGGCGCGCCCTTCCCGTGCGGGCCGCTTGCTCTACCGCGCCCCTTCAGGGGCGCGGGGAACTGCGCGCCCAGCCACGACGCACCCGCACGGAACCGTGCAATTGCCCCCGCGGGTTTAGGTGAAGGGGCGGGGCTGGGGACCCCATGGCCCAGCGGGCCGGAGCTTCACCTGCCCGGTACCGGGAAGCGCCCCGTGGGCCCCGGGCCAAGCGCACCCCGCGTGCAAGGTGTGGGCGGGGGCGGCACCCTGGCGGGCCGGGAGCGGGAGGGGCCGCCCCCTTGCCCGCCCGTCCCGCCCCCGGGGGGCGGCCCCGCCGCCCAAGAGGGCTACAGGGAAAGGGGCGGAGGCGGCCCCTCCGCCACAGGGGCGAGGGAGACGGGAAAGCCGGACTCGGTGCGCAGGGTGAGGACCATGGTGAGGCCCCCGCCGGGCGTGTCCTCGGCGGCGAGGGTGCCGTCCATCGCCTCGACGAAGCCCCGGGCGACCGCGAGACCGAGGCCGACTCCGGCGCCGCGCGGGGAGTCCCCGTACCGCTGGAAAGCCTCGAAGATACGGTCCTTCGCCTCGTCGGGGACGCCGGGACCCCGGTCGGTCACGCGGAGTTCGACCCGGTCGGCCAGCGCGCTCGCGGCGACCAGGACGGGGGTGTCCTCGGGGCTGTACTTGACGGCGTTCTCGACGACGTTCGCGACGACCCGCTCCAGCAGCCCCTTGTCCGCCCGGACCATGGGCAGGGTTTCCGGGATGTCGAGGAGGACGCTGTCGTCGGGGATGCCGACGAGCGCCATCGGGACGACTTCGTCCAGGTCGATGGTGCGGACGAGCGGGGTGACGGTCCCGGTCTGGAGCCGGGACATGTCCAGGAGGTTCCCTACGAGGTGGTCGAGTCGGTCGGCACCCGCCTCGATGCCCGCGAGGAGTTCCGCCTCGTCCGACGCCGACCAGGCGATGTCGTCGGAGCGCAGGGACGTGACGGCGGCCTTGATGGCGGCGAGCGGGGTGCGCAGGTCGTGGCTGACGGCGGCGAGCAGGGAAGTGCGGATCTTGTTGTCCTGGGCGAGCCGCCGGGCGTCCTCGGCCTGACCGACCAGACGCTGACGGTCCAGTACGACGACGGCCTGCGCCGCGAAGGCACCGAGGACGCGCCGGTCCTCGGCCGGGAGGACCCGCCCGGACAGTGCGAGCGCGAGGTGATCGCCGACCGGCATCTCGACGTCGGCAAGCTCGGGACGGTCGACGGGGGCGGGCCCGGTGCTGCCGACACAGGTCCACGGCTCGACGTCGCTCTCCCGCTCCAGCAGGGCCACGGACTCCATCCCGAAGGTCTCCCGCACCCGCTCCAGCAGCGCGTCGAGCGTCGTCTCGCCGCGCAGGACGCTGCCCGCGAGGAAGGAGAGGATCTCGGACTCGGCGCGCAGCCGGGCGGCCTGGTGGGTGCGGCGGGCGGCGAGGTCCACGACGGAGGCCACCGCGAAGGCGATCGTCACGAAGACCGCGAGGGCGACGATGTTCTTGGGGTCGCTGATGGTCAGCTGCCCGACGGGCGGCGTGAAGAACCAGTTGAGCAGGAGCGAGCCGACGACCGCCGAGGCGAGCGCGGGCAGCAGTCCGCCGAGCAGGGCGGCGGCGATCGTCACGGACAGATACAGCAACATGTCGTTCGCCAGGCCGACTTCGGGCGCGAACGTGCTCAGGAGCAGGGTGAGGAGGACCGGTCCGCCGAGGCCGGTGAGCCACCCCCACAGGGTGCGGTGGCGGCCGAGCCGGGCACCGCGCGCGGCCGGCAGCGGACGGCGGCGCCCCGCCCCGGCCTCGTCGTGGGTGACGATGTGCACGTCGAGGTCGGGCCCCGACTCCCGGGCGACGGTGGAACTCACCCCGGGCCCCAGAACGTACTGCCAGCTTCTTCGCCGACTGACCCCCAGCACGATCTGCGTGGCGTTGACACCCCGCGCGAACTCCAGCAGCGAGGCCGGTATGTCGTCACCGATGACGTGATGGAAGGTGCCGCCGAGTTCCTCCACCAGGGTGCGCTGGACGGCGAGTTCCTTGGGCGAGGCGGAGGTGAGGCCGTCGCTGCGGCCGATGTAGACGGCGAGGACCTCGCCGCCCGCACCTTTCTCGGCGAGCCGCACGGCACGACGTACGAGAGTACGGCCCTCGGGCCCACCGGTCAGACCGACGACGATCCGCTCGCGCGAGCCCCAGATCGTGGAGACCTGATGGTCGGTCCGGTACTCCTGGAGGTACTCGTCCACCCGGTCGGCGGTCCACAGCAGCGCCAACTCCCGCAGGGCGGTGAGGTTTCCGGGCCGGAAGTAGTTGGAGAGGGCCGCGTCGATCTTGTCGGGCTTGTAGATGTTGCCGTGGGCCATGCGGCGGCGCAGCGCCTGCGGCGACATGTCGACCAGCTCGATCTGGTCGGCACGACGGACCACTTCGTCGGGTACGGTCTCGCGCTGACGCACCCCCGTTATCGACTCGACAACGTCGCCCAGGGACTCCAGGTGCTGGATGTTGAGGGAGGAGACGACGTCGATTCCGGCAGCGAGGAGTTCCTCGACGTCCTGCCAGCGCTTGGCGTTGCGCGAGCCGGGGACATTGGTGTGGGCGAGCTCGTCGACGAGGGCGACTACGGGCCGGCGGCTCAGGACCTCGTCGACGTCCATCTCGGTGAACACCGCACCCCGGTGGGTGAGTTCACGCCGCTCGACCTGTTCCAGGCCGTGCAGCATGGTCTCCGTACGGGCGCGGTTGTGGTGCTCCACGAAGGCGACGACGCAGTCGGTGCCGCGCTCGACCCTGCGGTGGGCCTCGGAGAGCATGGCGTACGTCTTGCCGACGCCCGGTGCCGCACCGAGGTAGATCCTGAGTTTGCCGCGTGTGCCGCTTCCGCTGCGTGTGCCGCGTCCCATGGCTGTCGTGTGTCTCTCATGCCTCGAAGCGGTAGCCCATGCCGGGTTCGGTGATGAGATACCGGGGGTGGGAGGGGTCGGGTTCCAGCTTGCGCCGGAGCTGGGCCATGTAGACCCGGAGGTAGTTGGAGTTCCTGGCGTGGGCCGGGCCCCAGACGTCCTGGAGGAGGCGGCGCTGGGAGATGAGGCGGCCCGGGTTGCAGATGAGTATTTCGAGGAGCTGCCACTCGGTGGGCGTGAGCCGTATGTCCCGGCCGCCCCGGCTCACCTTCTTGGCCACCAGGTTCACCGAGAAGTCCCCGGTGTCGACGACCGCCGCCGCCTCGGGCGCCTCGCGGCCCGGGTTCGTACGGCGCAGGGAGGCCCGGAGCCTGGCCAGCAGCTCGTCCATGCTGAACGGTTTGGTGAGGTAGTCGTCCGCCCCCGCCTCGAAGGCCTCTATCTTCTCGGGCGAACTGCGGCGCGCGGAGAGGACGAGGACGGGTGCCCCGGTCCAGGCGCGCAACGCCTTGATCACGTCTATGCCGTCCATGTCGGGCAGTCCGAGATCGAGCAGGATCGCATCCGGCTGGCGCGCCGCCGCGAGACGGAGTGCGCTGGCGCCGTCGGGGGCGGCGTCGACCCCGAACTCCCGCGCCTGAAGGTTGATCACGAGGGCCCGGACGAGTTGAGGGTCGTCCTCCACCACCAGCACCCGACTCATCGGCGTGCGGCCTTCCTGTCGATACGGTGGCAGTGGGTGGGACCCTGTCTGAACGGGGTCCCGCCCGCTGCCGCGTGGTGCGGTTGCTAAGCCCATCAGCCCTTGTTCACCAGGGTCTTGAGGGCGAGGTTGAGCTTGAGGACGTTGACGCGGGGCTCGCCGAGGAAGCCGAGGGTGCGACTGTCGGTGTTCTCGGTGACGAGCTTGTCGACGGCGGCGAGGTCGAGGTGGTTCTTCTCGGCGACGCGGTGGGTCTGGAGTTTCGCGTACGTCGGGGAGATGTGCGGGTCGAGGCCGGAGCCGGAGGAGGTGACGGCGTCGGCGGGGATGTCGGAGGGCTTGACGGTGTAGCCGTTCACCGAGTTGTCCTTGATGACGGCCTGCTGGGCGGAGAGGACCTTGTAGCAGAGGGTGGCCTGCTCGTCTTCGGTCTTGTACGCGGA
>BMUX01000016.1 GCA_014650415.1 Streptomyces spiroverticillatus | reverse complement strand
TATCAGACTGTTTCCAGTGCCGATTTCCTCGGTGCTTTCCAGGTTCTTCGCTTTCGCGTTTTCCCTTTCCGGCGGTTCCGACTCTATCAGATCCTTTCGGGCCTGATTCCCAGTCAGCGGGGTTTGTCTTTGCGGCTGTTGGGCCGTTCCGACGAGTGAGACATTAGCGGATTCCTGGGCCCCGATGCCAATCGGGGGCGTCCTCTCGAACGCGGATTCCTCATTTCGCAAAAAGAGCACACGAAGACGATGCGACGTTGAGTCGCCTGCTTGAGTGGTTGGTGCGGAATGACTGTCCGGGGACCGGCCTGGGCCAGTGCTCACAGTCGGACAGCTCGGAGAACATTACGTATCCGTTAATCGTGTGTCAACCCCGGGCCGGAGGGCTACGGTGTCAGGCATGACTTCGCGTACGTGCACCACCAGCTGGTGGGCCGCCTGACGGCGGCCCCGCACACGTATGCAACCACGGCCGCCGCTTCGGCGGCCGTTCGCGTTTCTCCCTCCGGGAGGTCGGCCGCCGGCGGTGGCGGCCTCGACCAGGAGGACGAAGACACATGACGCGGATCTTCAGCGGGATCAAGCCGACCGGCCACATGACGCTCGGAAACTACCTCGGGGCCGTGCGGCAGTGGGCAGAGGTGGACCAGCACCGGGGCGAGGCCCTCTTCTCCGTGGTCGACCTGCACTCACTGACGGTGGAGCACGATCCGGCGCGGGTGCTGCGGCTCAGCCGGCAGCTCGCGACGCTGCTGCTGGCGGTCGGGCTGGACCCTGCGGTGTGCACCGTGTTCGTACAGAGCCATGTCGGTGAGCACACTCGGCTGTCGTACCTGCTGGAGTGCACGGCCTCCGACGGGGAGATGCGGCGGATGATCCAGTACCGGGAGAAGAGTGCGCAGGCGCAGGCCGCCGGGGACGGGGTGCGGCTCTCGTTGCTGACGTATCCCGTGCTGATGGCGGCGGACATCCTGGCGTACGGGGCGGACGAGGTGCCCGTCGGGGAGGACCAGACGCAGCACGTGGAGCTGACGCGGGACCTGGCGGTGCGGTTCAACCAGAGGTACGGAGAGACGTTCGTGGTGCCGCGGGCGACGAAGCCGGTGGTGGCGGCCAGGGTCATGGACCTTCAGGAGCCGACGTCGAAGATGGGGAAGACGACGGCGGGGACCGGCGGCGTCGTGTTCGTGCTGGACGAGCCCGAGGTCGTACGGAAGAAGGTCATGCGGGCCGTGACCGACAGCGGGAGCGGGGGCGGCGAGTACGACCGGGAGAAGCGGCCCGGGGTGGCGAATCTGCTGGATCTGCTGGCGGCCTGCACGGGTGGGAACCCGGAGGCGCTGGCCGGTGTATATGAGTCGTACGGAGCGCTCAAGAAGGACACGGCGGAGGCGGTGGTCGAGGTACTGAGGCCGGTGCGGGAACGGCACGCGGAGCTGTCGGCGGATGCGGGACACGTGGAGGAGGTGTTGAAGGAGGGGGCCGAGAAGGCGCGGGCGATGGCCCGGCCCACCGTGGATGCGGCGTACCGGGCCATCGGGTTGCTGCCCGCGGGGTGAGGAGCCGGGGGCTGCGGGGCCGGGTCAGCAGGTGGCGGGCTGCTTGCCCTGGACCTTGATGGACGTGGACTGGGCCCAGCCGATCTCGGGCTCGTCCTCGTCGATGGACTCCTCGTTGAGGAGCAGGAACCAGCCGGGGACCTTGCAGATGATGAGGACCTCGTAGCCCTTGGGGAGGGTGACCTCCGACGGCGACTTGGGGTCGGTGTCCTCGTGGACCTTGACGGGCTCCGTCACCACGCCGTGGAACAGCTCGCCGCCGCCCTGGGGCGACGAGGCGGCGGCAGCTGTTCCGACGGTGGTGAGGGTGGCGACGGCGACCGTGGTCACGGCCAGCAGGGTGCGCGTGAAGCGAGTGCTGTTCATGGGTTCAGGGCAGCACGCGAGGAGAGGAGGTGGCTTGTCGCGGTGGGCCGATGGAGTGGCCCACTCGGATGGTCCGCTCGGGCGGGCCCGGGGTCAGCCGGTGCCGGAGGCGAGTTCGCGGCTGCGGTTGCGGGCGGCTTCCAGGGCGGAGATGAGGGCGGCCCGTACGCCGTGATTCTCCAGCTCGCGGATGGCGTTGATGGTGGTGCCGGCCGGGGAGGTGACGGCTTCGCGGAGCTTCACCGGGTGTTCGCCGCTGTCGCGGAGCATGACGGCGGCTCCTATGGCGGCCTGCACGATCAGGTCGTGGGCCTGGGCGCGGGGCAGGCCCAGGAGGATGCCGGCGTCGGTCATCGCTTCGACGAGGAAGTAGAAGTAGGCCGGGCCCGAGCCGGAGAGGGCGGTGGCGGCGTCCTGCTGGGACTCCGGGACGCGGAGGGTCTTGCCGACGCCGCCGAAGATCTCCTCGGCGTGGGCGAGGTCGGCGGGGGTGGCGTGGCTGCCGCCGGAGATGACGGACATGGCTTCGTCGACGAGAGCCGGGGTGTTCGTCATGACGCGGACGACGGGGGTGTTGGGAGCGAGGCGTTCTTCGAAGAAGGAGGTGGGGATGCCGGCGGCGCCGCTGATGATCAGTGGGCTCGCGCCGGTGGGCAGGTGCGGGGTCAGCTCTTCGAGGAGCTTGGCCATGTCCTGGGGCTTGACCGTGAGGATCAGGGTGTCGGCGCGCTTGGCGGCTTCGGCGTTGGTGACGGACTCGACGCCGTAGCGGGTGCGGAGTTCCTCGGCACGCTCGGTGCGGCGGGCGGTGACCAGGAGGTCGGCGGGGCGGCGGCCGCCGCGGATCATGCCGCTGAGGAGGGCTTCGCCGATTTTGCCGGTGCCGAGGACGGCGATCGTCTTGGCGGCGTTGGCTGCTTGGTGGTCGGTCACGTGGGTCACCCTCCGGGCGGTGGGGCTGGGGTACGGGACCCATCCTTGCATCGGGGGTGGTGGGGGGAACGGGGCGTCCGAAGGGTGGTCAGGGGGTGCGGCGGCGGAGGGTGGCGGCACCCAGGAGGAGGACGGCGAGGGCGGTGGCCGTGACGAGGGCGGTGTCGCGGAGGAAGGTGGCCGTGAGGGTGGAGTGGGTGCGGATTTCGGTCATGGCGTCGACCGCGTAGGACATGGGGAGTACGGCGGAGATGGCCTCCAGGGCGGGGTGCATCGAGGGGCGTGGGGTGAAGAGGCCGCAGAGGAGGAGTTGGGGGAAGAGGACCAGGGGCATGAACTGGACCGCCTGGAACTCCGAGGCGGCGAAGGCCGAGACGAAGAGACCGAGGGCGGTGCCGAGGAGGGCGTCGAGGACGGCGACGAGGAGGAGCAGCCACGGGGAGCCGGTGACGTCGAGGCCCAGGAGCCAGACGGCGATGGCGGTGGCCAGGGCGGACTGGATGAGGGCGAGTACGGCGAAGGCGAGGGCGTAGCCGCCGATCAGGTCCGCCTTGGCGAGGGGCATCGCGAGGAGGCGTTCCAGGGTGCCGCTGGTGCGTTCGCGCAGGGTGGCGATCGAGGTGATCAGGAACATCGTGATCAGCGGGAAGATGCCGAGGAGGGAGGCGCCGACCGCGTTGAAGGTCTGGGGGGTGGCGTCGAAGACGTATCGGAGCAGGGTGATCATCGCGGCGGGGACGAGGAGCGTGAGGGCGACGGCGCGGGGGTCGTGGCGGAGTTGGTGGAGCACGCGGGAGGCGGTGGCCAGCGTGCGGGTGAGGGTCATGGGCGTTCCTTCGCTGGGCGGGGCCTTGGGGGTGGTGGTCAGGGGGTGGTGACCAGGTGGAGGAAGGCGCATTCGACGGTGGGGGCTCCGGTGCGGGCGAGGAGGGAGGTGGGGGTGTCCTCGGCGAGGATGCGGCCTTCGCGCATGAGGAGGAGGCGGTCGCAGCGTTCGGCCTCGTCCATGACGTGGGAGGAGACGAGGAGGGTGGTGCCGGCGTCGGCGAGGGTGTGGAAGAGGTTCCAGAGGTCGCGGCGGAGGACGGGGTCGAGGCCGACGGTCGGTTCGTCGAGGATCAGGAGTTCCGGGGTGCCCAGGAGGGCCACCGCGAGGGAGACGCGGCTGCGTTGGCCGCCGGAGAGGTGGCCGGCCAGGTCGTCCGCGTGCGGGGTGAGGTCGACGGCGGTGAGGGCGCGGGCGACGGAGGCGGCGCGGGCTTCGGCGGCGGGGCGGCCGGGAGTGAGGATCGCGGCGAAGTGGGCGAGGTTCTGGCGGATCGTCAGGTCGTTGTAGATGGCTGGGGCTTGGGTGACGTAGCCGATGCGCGGGCGGAGGTCCGGGTGGCCTGCGGGCAGGCCGAGGACGGTGAGGGTGCCGGTGACTTTGGCCTGCGTGCCGACGATGGCGCGCAGGAGGGTGGACTTTCCGCAGCCGGAGGGGCCGAGGAGGCCGGTGATGCGGGCCCGGGGGACGGTGAAGTCCAGGTCGTGGAGGACTTGGCGGGGGCCGCGGGTGGTGGAGAGGGTGTGGGCGTGGATGGCGGGTGGGGAGGGCATGGGGTGGTCCCTTCCTCTTGTCCTCTTCCTTGTTATTCATCGCCTGATGAATAGTTGAATGGTCCTCCGGGGGGTGGGGGGCGTCAAGGGGGCCTCGCGGGGGTGCGCGGGGGTGTTGCGGGGTGGGTCGTTCGGGCCCCTTCAGGGGCGCGGGGAACTGCGCGGCCAGCCACGACGCGCCTGCACGGGACCGGTCCCCTCTTGCCCCGCGGGTTTAGGTGAAGGGGCGGGGCTGGGGACCCTCTTGGCCCGGTGGGCCGGGGCTTCACGTTCCCGGTGCTGGGAGGCGCCCCGAGGGTCCTGGGGCTGCGTGCACCCGGCACGGAAGGTGGGGGCAGGGGCCGGTGCCGGGGTGGGCCCGGATCGGGCGTACCGCCCCCTTGCCCGCCCGTTCCGCCCCCGGGGGGCGGCCCCGCCGCCCAAGGGGGGCCAGGGAAGAGGGGGGAGGGGGAGGGGGGGGAGATCAGTGAGGGGAGAGGGTGAGGTGGAGTTCGACGGTGTAGGGCTCGGAGAGGTGGCCGTCGGGGAAGGAGTCGAGGAGGTCGGCTCGTTCGGTGGCGAGGAACTGGGCGACCTGTTCCTCGGGCTGGATGAGGAAGGCCGAGTGGGTTGCCAGGTTGGCGAGGTGGTCGTCGACCGAGATGTGGCGGGTCCAGGGGATTTCGCGGGTGACGAAGCGCAGGCCGCCCGAGTTGTGGCCGACACGGTTCTTCATGTCGCCGTGGGCGCCCATCGTGCCGGTGGCCGGTGTCGCGCCGTCCGCGAAGAACGCGCGAAGGCGGGCGTCCTGGGCGGCCACCCAGTCGACCCTGTCGTCGAGGACGTTCCACCAGAGGGCCAGTGCGCCGCCCGGGCGCAGGACTCGCATCGCCTCCGGGGCGGAGAGCGTGGCGTCCGTCCAGTGCCAGGCCTGCGCGTACGTGATGAAGTCCGCGGAGGCGGTGGCGAGGGGGAGGTGGTTGCCGTTGCCCTGGACGAGGGGTACGTCGGGGAGCGTACGGCGGAATTCCGCGGCCATTCCGGCGCCGGGTTCCACGGCGATCACGCGGGCGCCGCGGGCGCGCAGGACGGCGGTTCCGATGCCGGTGCCTGCGCCGATGTCGGCCACGTCGGCGCCTGCGAGGGACCGGCCCGCGAGTTCCTCGACGGCGTCGAGGAGGGCGGGCGGGTAGGAGGGGCGGTGGGCGGCGTAGGCGGGGGCGGCGGCGTTGAAGGAGTGGGCGCGGGCGGCGAAGTGGGTGGGGTGGGGGGTTGGGGCTTCGTCGGCCGCCGGGGCTGCGTGGGGTTCCAGGGCGGCGTCGGCTGACAGGGCGGCGTCGGCTGACGGGGCGGCGTCGGCTGACGGGGCTGCGGGCGAAGGCTCGTGGGGTGAGGTGGCCATGGGGTCATCCTCAGGGGCTGGGGTGGATTTTGGGGAGGGGTTGGAGTGTGTGCCGGTTGGAGGGGGTGGGGCTAGGCGGTGGGTGTGTGTGCGGCTCTGTCCTGCCTGGGGCAAAGGGTCCCCAGCCCCGCCCCTTCTCCTAAACCCGCGGGGCAATGGACGGTTCCGCGCGGGTGAGTGGGTGGTTGCTCGCGCAGTTCCCCGCGCCCCTGGAGGGGCACGGAAGAGCGCGCCCGCGCGGCGGAGGCGTGCATCGGCACAGCGCTGCTGCCTCTGGAACGGTGTGGAGGGAGGGTGGGACGTCTCTGCATCTGCGCCGGGCGAGGGGGGTTACTTGCGCTTGGGGGACTTTTTGCGGGCGGCGGGGTTGCCCGTGCGGGTGCCGCGGCGGCGGTTGTACTGGGTCAGGGCCGTTTCGTACTCCTGGCGGTGGAGCTTTTCGCCCGGGGCCTCGGTGAGGGAGCGGAAGAAGTAGGCGAGGAGCGAGCCGACGAAGCCGATCGTCTTCAGGCTGCGGAGGGACTGGTCGCGGGCCGGGTCCGTCGGGCGGGCGGTGAAGCCCTCCCAGGTCTTGCGGAACGCGATCGCGCTACAGATCGCGAACATCACGATGATCAGGGTGCCGACGATGCCGCCCACGTCGGCGATCTGGAGGCCCTGGTAGGCGAAGCGGAGGAGGAGGCAGCCGGCTACTGCTGCGGCGAGGGAGCCCACGGAGGCGCCGATGCGGCGGAGGGTGTAGCCGTTGTCGTGGTTGAGCCAGGTGGTGCCGAAGAGGCGGAGGGGTTCGGGTTGGGGGCCGGGAGGGGGGCCCGGGGCGGGGGTCGGCTGGGAGGGGTGGGGGTTTTCGGTCACGAGGACGATTATCCCTGGGCAGGGGGTCCGGAGGGGGTGTGGAGGGGGCTGGGGGTCGCTTCCGGCCGGTTCGGGGCTTGGACGGGGCTCGGGCGGGGCTTGGACGGGGCTGCCTCCCCGTGCCGGGTGCGTTCAGCTCTCTGCCCCTGGGCCGGAACAGCCCCGCGCCCCTGACAGGGCGCGGAAGGTCGCCCGCCGCATAGGACTCCCCGGGAGGGGTTCTGCGCCTAGGGTGGGGGGTCCAGGTGTGGTGAGGGGTAAGGGAGTTGAGCCGTGACGCTCGCGGCGGACGATCCTCAGGTCATTGGGGAGTACCGGCTTCTCGGCCGGCTCGGGACCGGTGGCATGGGGACCGTTTTCCTCGGGAGGTCCCCCTCGGGGCGTGAGGTCGCCGTGAAGGTGATCCATGAGCAGTTCTCCGCCGATCCGGATTTCCGGGTGCGGTTCAAGCAGGAGATCGCGGCGGCGCGGCAGGTCAGTGGGGCGTTCACGGCGTCCGTGGTGGATGCGGACGCGGAGGCTGTGCGGCCGTGGATGGCCACGCAGTACGTTCCCGGGCCGACGCTCGCGCAGTTGCTGGAGGAGCAGGGGCCGCTGGGGGACGCCGAGTTGAGGTTGCTGGGGCTCGGGCTGGTGGAGGCGTTGCGGGACATTCACCGGGTCGGGGTCGTGCACCGGGACCTCAAGCCCGCGAATGTGCTGATGGCGGCGGACGGGCCGAGGGTGATTGACTTCGGCGTTTCGCGGGCGGTGGGCAATGCTCCGCTGACCGTCACCGGGAACGTGATGGGGACGCCTCCGTTCATGTCGCCGGAGCAGCTCAACAGTCCGCGGAGCGTCGGGCCCGCTTCGGACGTCTTCTCGCTGGCGACGCTGCTCGTGTATGCGGCGGTGGGGCACGGACCGTTCGACTCCGACAGCCCGTTCATGACCGCGTACGCCGTCGTGCACGAGCCGCCCGTCCTGGACGGGGTACGCGAGCCGCTGCGCGGGATTCTGGCGTACTGCCTGGTCAAGGAGCCGGACGAGCGGCCGGATCTCCAAGAGCTGACGGGGTTGTTACGGAAGTGGCGGCCAGGCCGGACCGGTGCCGACGGGGCCGATGGCGCCGCGCAGGCGAAGGACGCCGCCGCCCCCGACCCCGACCCCGACACCATGGTCGTACGCCGCCGCAACGACCCCCTCTCCCCCGCCACCCGCCCCCGGCGCCCGTGGGCCGTCGCCCTCGCCGCCCTGCTGCTCGTCGCCGGCGCCGGCGGACTCGTACTCCTGCTGCCGGAGTCCGAGGACGGCACGGCCGTGCCTCCCGCGCCCCGGCCCGGGCAGCAGCAGCCCCTGCGGTCCGGGGAGGCGCTGCCCGCCGGGTGGCGGTCCTGGCAGGCGGTGCTGCCGCCCGCGACCGTCGGGGCGACCGGTCCCGTCGAGTCGGTGCGGTGCACGGCGGACGGCACGGTGGCCGTGCACTGCGGGGGCGGTTCGGTGCGTACGGTACGGCTGGACGCGGCGACCGGAACCGTGCTGTGGCGGGCCCCGCAGCCGCCGACCGCCCCGGGAACCCGCGAGATCGGCGACTCGTCGACCTCCCGGCTCGCGGGCGGGAAGGCCGTGTTCGTGGTGGAGACGCTGTCGGACACCGCGCACCGGCTGGTCGCGCTCGACTCCCGGGACGGCCGCCGCCTGTGGCACCGGCCCGTCGGGAAGGCCGACCGGGAGCCCGCGGTGCTCGGCGCGCTCGTCGTCGCCCCCTCCGCCGATCTGCGCGCCGTCGTCGCCCGGGACACCGCGACCGGCGACACCCGGTGGACCTCGCCGAATCCGGCGGGGCTGGAGTGCGTTCCGTACGAGATGGACGGCGTGCTGTACGGGGTGTGCACGGACCCCGACGAGGAGGGCGGGACGCGTACGTACGTCCGGTACGCGAGCGGGGACGGCGGCCGGACCGTCGTCACCCGGCGCGGCCGGGATCACGACCAACTCGGGGTAAGCGGCGGGTGGTTGGTCTTCGCGCAGTGGGGCAGGGCGGGTGACGTCGCCGAGCACGAGCACCACGAGGGCAGCTACTCCGCGCTCGTCCTGGTCGACCCGAAGGGCGTGCGCGCCCCGCGCACGGTCCGGCTCTCCGGTACGCCGCAGGGGCGGCCGGTGCTGCGGGGCGACACGGTGTTCTTCGTGCACCACTGGGGGACGGTCTCCGCGTACGACCTCCGGGGCAGCGGCGCGCGGTGGACGCGGAACACCGGGGTGCGCGGGCTGGGCGCGCCGGAGACGGACGCCCGGGGCACCACGCTGTACGTGCCGAGCCTGAGCGGGCGGGTGGTGGCGCTCGACTCCCGGACGGGCGAGGAGAGATGGCGGTCGGGGCACCGCGGGGCGCCCCCGGCCGCGTACCACGACACGAGCGTGCTGCGGGTGGGCGGCGCGCTCGTCGTCACCGGGGCGGGCGGGGCGGTGTTCTCGATGGACCCGCACGACCCGGGGCTGCGTCCCGGCGGGGACGAGCCGCCGGGGTCGGGCGGGTTCCCGGACGGACCGCCGCCCCCTCCCCCGCCCAGCCCCCGGGGCCGTTGACCCGACCCGGTCGGCCCGGCTCGGACATGCCTCGCCGGGCCGACGGGTGCGGCTAGCCCAGCTTGGACACGTCGCGGACCGCGCCCTTGTCGGCGCTGGTGGCCATCGCGGCGTACGCACGCAGGGCCTGGGAGACCTTGCGCTCGCGGTTCTTCGGCGCGTAGACGCCGCCGAGGGCCGCGTCGCGCTCCGCCAACTCCTGGTCGGACACCAGGAGTTCGATGGTGCGGTTGGGGATGTCGATGCGGATGCGGTCGCCGTCCTGGACCAGGGCGATGGTGCCGCCGGAGGCCGCCTCGGGGGACGCGTGGCCGATGGAGAGGCCCGAAGTGCCGCCGGAGAAGCGGCCGTCGGTGATCAGCGCGCACTGCTTGCCGAGCCCGGTGCCCTTCAGGTACGAGGTCGGGTAGAGCATCTCCTGCATGCCGGGGCCGCCCTTGGGGCCCTCGTACCGGATGACGACCACGTCGCCCGCCTTGACCTCCTTGAGGAGGATCTTCTCGACGGCCTGCTCCTGCGACTCGCAGACGACGGCCGGGCCCTCGAAGGTCCAGATCGACTCGTCGACGCCCGCCGTCTTCACGACGCAGCCGTCGACGGCGAGGTTGCCGCGCAGGACCGCGAGGCCGCCGTCCTTGGAGTACGCGTGCTCGACCGAGCGGATGCATCCTTCCTCGGCGTCCGTGTCGAGGGTGTCCCAGCGCTCGGACTGCGAGAAGGCGGTGGCGGAGCGGACGCAGCCGGGGGCGGCGTGCCACAGCTCGACGGCCTCGGGGGCGGGGGAGCCGCCGCGGACGTCCCAGTTCTTGAGCCACTCGGCGAGGGAGTCGGAGTGGACGGAGTGGACGTCCTCGTTGAGGAGTCCGCCGCGGTGGAGTTCGCCGAGGATGGCGGGGATGCCGCCGGCCCGGTGGACGTCCTCCATGTAGTACGTACGGTTCTTGCCGACGTTGGGCGCGACCTTGGCCAGGCACGGGACGCGGCGCGAGATCTCGTCCATCTCCGGGAGCCCGTAGCCGACTCCGGCCTCCTGGGCGGCGGCGAGGAGGTGCAGGATCGTGTTGGTGGAGCCGCCCATGGCGATGTCGAGGGCCATGGCGTTCTCGAACGCGGCGTAGGTGGCGATGGAGCGCGGGAGGACGGTGGCGTCGTCCTGCTCGTAGTGCCGCTTGGTGATCTCGACGATGGTGCGGCCGGCGTTCTCGTACAGGGCGCGGCGGGCGGTGTGCGTCGCGAGGGTGGAGCCGTTGCCCGGGAGGGCGAGGCCGATGGCCTCGGCGAGGCAGTTCATGGAGTTGGCGGTGAACATGCCGGAGCAGGAACCGCAGGTGGGACAGGCGTTCTCCTCGATACGGAGCATGTCCGCGTCGGAGATCTTGTCGTTGACGGCGTCCGACATGGCGTCGACCAGGTCGAGCGTGCGGACGGTGCCGTCGACCAGGGTGGCCTTGCCGGACTCCATCGGGCCGCCGGAGACGAAGATCGTCGGGATGTTGAGGCGCATGGCCGCCATCAGCATGCCGGGGGTGATCTTGTCGCAGTTGGAGATGCAGATCAGGGCGTCGGCGCAGTGGGCCTCGACCATGTACTCGACGCTGTCCGCGATGAGGTCGCGGGAGGGGAGGGAGTACAGCATTCCGCCGTGGCCCATCGCGATGCCGTCGTCGACCGCGATGGTGTTGAACTCGCGGGGGACGGCGCCGGCGGCCTGGATCGCCTCGGAGACGATGCGGCCGACGGGGGCGAGGTGGGTGTGCCCCGGCACGAACTCGGTGAAGGAGTTGGCGACGGCGATGATCGGCTTGCCGATGTCCTCGCTCGCTACACCGGAGGCGCGCATGAGCGCGCGGGCGCCTGCCATGTTGCGGCCGTGGGTGACGGTGCGGGACCTCAGCTCGGGCATCGGGGTTCACTTCCCAGGAGTACGGGGTGGCTGTGTCTACGTACGGTACGACTGGCGTCGAGCGTACGCCTAGATTCCGGGATGTGGACGGGGGGTCCGGATCGCGGGACGGGTGTTCGGGGGGAACGAGGCTCCGGGGCCGGTCCCGACTACTGCTCGGTCAGGTAGCGCTGGAGGGTCGGGGCCACCAGCGCCACGATGTCGTCCACGGGGGCGGAGGCCAGCGGCTCGACGCGCAGGGCGTAGCGGACGACGGCGATGCCGACCATGTGGGACACCGCCAGCTCCGCCCGGAAGGTCGGGTCCGGTACGTCCAGGTCCTCCGCGATCCGCTCCAGGAGGCGGCGGAGCACGAACCCCCGCAGCACCTTCGCCGCCGCCTCGTGCGTGAGCGCCGAGCGGACGACGGCGAGGAGCGGCCCCCGGGTCGCCGGGTTCTCCCAGACGGAGAAGAAGTAGCGGGCGATGCGCTCGCCGATGCCGTCCGGGCCCTGCCCGACGAGGGCTTCCATCGCCAGTGCGGGTTCGAAGGACACCTCGACGGATGCCGCGAAGATCTCGTCCTTCGTACCGAAGTAGTGGTGGACGAGGGCGGAGTCGACTCCGGCGGCCCGTGCGATCCCCCGCACGGAGGTCTTGTCGTACCCGCGTTCGGCGAATTCGGCGCGGGCCGCGTCCAGGATGCGGTCGCGGGCGGCGGGCGCCGCGTCCGACTCCGTACGGGAAGGGCGCCCGCGACGGCGCGGACCCGCCGGGCCGCCCGTCATGCGCCCCGCACGCCCGTCGGGGAGGCCGGGGCGGACGCCAGGTGCAGCCGCGTGAAGGCCAGGGCCTCGGCGAGGTCGGCCTCGCGCTCGGCGGAGGACATGGCCCGGCGCGTGTTGACCTCGACGACGACGTGCCCGTCGAAGCCGGTGGCGGCCAGCCGTTCCAGCAGCTCGGCGCAGGGCTGGGTGCCGCGCCCGGGGACCAGGTGCTCGTCCTTGGCGGAGCCCTTGCCGTCGGCGAGGTGGACGTGGCCGAGCCGGTCGCCCATGCGGTCGATCATGGCCATGGCGTCGGTGCGGGCGGTGGCGGTGTGCGAGAGGTCGACGGTGAAGTGCCGGTAGTCGTCCTTCGTCACGTCCCACTCGGGCGCGTACGCGAGCATTTCGCGGTCCTTGTAGCGCCACGGGTACATGTTCTCGACGGCGAAGCGGACGTCCGTCTCCTCCGCCATCCGCCAGATCCCGGTGACGAAGTCCCTCGCGTACCCCCGCTGCCAGCGGAACGGCGGATGGACCACGACCGTCGACGCACCGAGCTTCTCCGCCGCCGCCTGGGCCCGCTGGAGCTTGACCCACGGGTCCGTCGACCAGACGCGCTGCGTGATCAGCAGGCAGGGCGCGTGCACGGCGAGGATCGGCACGCCGTGGTGGTCGGAGAGTCTGCGCAGGGCTTCGACGTCCTGGCTGACGGGGTCCGTCCACACCATGACCTCGACGCCGTCGTAGCCGAGGCGTGCCGCGATCTCGAAGGCCGTCGCCGTCGACTCCGGGTAGACGGAGGCGGTGGACAGCGCGACCTTCGCATCGGGGATGCGCACGGCCGGTACGGCCGGTACCGCCGAAGGTTCCGGGGGGTTCGCCACTTCTGCCACGAAGGACAGCGTACGGTCCTCCTCCCGCCGGGGTACGGCGAGGGGCCCGGACCGTCAGGACGGAGCGAGCCGATCCAGCCGCCGCAGGATGACGCCCTCCCGCAGCGCCCACGGACAGATCTCCAGCACGGGCACCTCGAACAGGTCCATCGCCCCCTCCGCGACCAGGGCTCCCGCCAGCAGTTGGGGCGCGCGGTCGGCGGAGACGCCGGGCAGGTGGGTGCGCTGCTCGGCGGTCATGGCGGCCAGTTTCGGCACCCATTCCTGGAGCGAACTGCGACTCAGATCACGTTGTACGTACAGGCCTTCGGCCGAGCGTGCGGCCCCGCCGATCCGGGCGAGCTGACGGAAGGTCTTCGAGGTCGCCACCACGTGGTCCGGCGGCCCGAAGCGGGCGAACTCCCCGACCGTACGAGCGATTTCGGCCCGTACGTGCTTGCGCAGGGCCCGCACGTCCTGGGCGTCCGGCGGGTCGCCGGGCAGGTGGCCTGCGGTGAGACGGCCGGCGCCGAGCGGCAGGCTGACGGCGGCGTCCGGGTCCTCGTCGATGCCGTACGCGATCTCCAGCGAGCCGCCGCCGATGTCGAGCAGCAGCAGCTTTCCGGCGGACCAGCCGAACCAGCGGCGGGCGGCGAGGAAGGTGAGCCGGGCCTCGTCCTCCCCCGACAGCACCTTCAGGTCGACGCCGGTCTCCTCCCGCACCCGCGCGAGGACGTGGTCGGCGTTGCTCGCCTCCCGCACGGCGGACGTGGCGAAGGCGATGACCTCCTCGCACCCCTTGTCCTCGGCGGCCTGCATGGCCTGCCCGACGGTACTGACCAGCCGGTTTATCCCTTCGGGGGCGACCGCCCCGTCCCCGTCGAGCAGCTCCGCGAGGCGCAGCTCCTCCTTGTAGGAGTGCGCGGGGAGGGGGCGGGCGCCGCGATGGGCGTCCACCACGAGCAGGTGCACTGTGTTCGAACCGACGTCGAGGACTCCGAGTCTCATGTACGGAACGCTACTGCGGCGCGGCGCACAGGTTCCTGCGCCTACCCTTGCCCCGTGCCAAAGACGAAAAAGGCGAAGCCGGGAAAAGCCACGAACCGATCGCAAGCGGGCGCGGCGGTGGATGACGAGCAGGGTCTGGACTTCGCCCGTGCGTGGGTGGAGTTCCCGGACCCGGAGGACGAGGAGCAGGTCTTCCGCTGCGACCTGACCTGGCTGACGTCGAAGTGGACGTGCATCTTCGGCAGCGGCTGCCAGGGCATCAAGCTGGGCCGCGCGGACGACGGCTGCTGCACGCTCGGGGCGCACTTCTCCGACGAGGACGACGAGAAGCGGGTCGCGGGCCACGTGGCGCGCCTCACCCCCGACATCTGGCAGTTCCACGACGTCGCGCAGACCTCGAAGGGCGTCAAGGGCCCGAACGGCGGCTGGGTCCAGCAGGACGAGGACGGCGACCGCCAGACGCGCCGCTGGGAGGGCTCCTGCATCTTCCAGAACCGTCCGGGCTTCGCGGGCGGGGCGGGCTGCTCCCTGCACATCCTGGCCCTGCGCGAGGGCAAGGAACCCCTGGAGACGAAGCCGGACGTGTGCTGGCAGCTGCCGGTGCGCCGCACGTACGACTGGGTCGAGCGCCCGGACGACACGAAGATCCTGATGGTCACCATCGGCGAGTACGACCGGCGCGGCTGGGGCCCGGGCGGCCACGACCTGCACTGGTGGTGCACCTCGGCGACCTCCGCCCACGGCGCGGGCGACCCGGTGTACGTCTCCTACCGCCCGGAGCTCACGGAGCTGATGGGCGCAGGTGGCTACGCGAAGCTGGCGGAACTCTGCGAGGCCCGCCTGGCCTCCCAACTCCCCCTGGTGGCCCCGCATCCGGCGGACCCGGAGGTATAGGGGCGCGGGGAACTGCGCGACCAGCCACAACGAACCCGCACGGAACCGTCCATTGCCCCGCGGGTTTAGGTGAAGGGGCGGGACCGGGGCGAGCGCCGCAGGCAACCGGAGCACCGGGCAAGGCCCGAAAGAGCCCCCGCCCCAGCGGGCCGGGCGACACCGGGGGCACCCCTGGGACCGCCTAGGGCGACGGCTGCGCGCTCGCCGAGGGCACCGGCTCCGACGGCGGGGCAGATGGGCTGGGCTCCCCCGTCGGCCCCGGCGACGAAGGCTCTCCGGTCGGCTCCGTGGGCGGAGCGCTCGGCGGTGGCGTGGAGGGCTGCTCCGTGGGCGGCGAGGTCGGCGGCTGCGTCGGGGGTGCCGTCGGCGGCACGGTCGGAGGCTGCGTGGGCGGCCCGGTGGGCAGCGCCGACGGCCCCTCCGTCGGCTCCCCGCCCCCCGACCCCGGCACCGGAACCGACGCCCCCGCCCCCCTCCCGCTCACCGACACCACCGCCCCGCACGGCGCCACCCCCACCCGCGCCGTCCACGCCTCCCGGGGTTCCTTCTCCCTGTCCACGATCACGTACACCGCCACCGACTCCCCCGGCGCCAGCACCCCCGCCCCCCGACTCAGGTGCAGCCACGGCACGTTGGCCCACATCGACCACGTCACCGCCGCATCCCCCGACGCACTCAGCCGCACCACGGTCGCCCCGCCCGACGACTCCGCCGTGATCGCGAGCCGCCCCGCGCCGGGCGCCGCCGTCCGCCCGGGTGTGAGCACCTTCACCGCGACGTCCCGCGCCCCGCTGTCGGGCCTGCCCCGCGCGCTCCCCGCGTTCTCGTAAGGCGAGCCGTGCCGGCCCACCGCGCCTTCGTCCTCGCTCGCGGTGACGGACGCGCCCCGGTGCCCCTCCCCCGTGGCGGGTGCCCGGTACGCCGCCCACAGCGCCAGCACCGGCGCGGCCACGACGGTGGCCACCACGGTGGTCGTCACGGCCCGGGTCCGCAGCCGTTCGCGCCGCGCCGCCCGGTCCTTGGGGTCGAGCGGGAAGCCGTCGCGGTCGAAGCGCGGTGTGCCGCCGCGCGGCACCCTCGGTGCGTGCAGCATCGCCATGTACGCGGCCGAGCGCGGCGCCTCGACCAGCGGGAGCCGCCCCGGGGACGCGCCGGTGCCCGGCCAGGGCCCGCCCGCCCCGGCCCGTTCGGCGGCCCGCCGGCACAGGGGGCACTCGTCCACATGTCGTACGAGCTCCGCGCGCAGGGCCGTGCTGAGCAGCACCTGGTCGTCCCCGGTCAGCCGGGTCACGGTGGGGCAGGCCCCGCTCTCGACGACCAGCAGCGCCGCCCGGGTCCGTTCGACCTCGCAGGCCGCGGCGGCGAGGAGTTCGCGGGCCGCCGGGTAGTCGAGGCCCAGCACGGCCGCGACCTGCCGGGCGCCGAGCCCGTGGCGTACCGCCAGTTCCAGGGCTTCCCGCTGCTCCGGCGAGGTTCCGGCGGCCTCGGGCCAGGCGAGCCGGGCCAGGTCGGCGTGGCGGGCCCGCGCCACGCTCTCCTCGACGGGGAGTTCCGGTTCCGGTACGGCCGAGGGCGGGCGGTGGGCCTGGTGGCCGCCGTGCGAGGCCTGGCGGCGGCGCTTCTCGTCGGCGAGGCGGCGCAGGCAGGACCAGCGGGCGAGGGCGTAGAGCCAGGCCCGGCGTTCCGGTTCACCGGCGGGGCTGCGCGAGAAGCTGCGCTCGGAGAGGGCCAGGACGTCACCGAGCACGGCGGTCGCGACGTCGTGGTCGCGCAGGACGGACAGGGCGTAGGTGAACAGGCCGTCGAGGTACGGCTCGTAGCGGCTCGGGGGCCGCTGGGTCAGCGTGCGGGGGGCGCGCCGGTGGGACCGGTGCGCGCCGGTGCTGCCGCCGGACGCGCCCGCGCCACCGGCGGCACCGGTGGGTGGTGTGGGGCGTGTGGGGCGCGTGGGGTTCTGCTCCCGCCTGCTGGTCGTCACCCGGCCGACCGTAGGGGCGGTACGCCCGCCCCCTCGCTTCCCTTGAGCCCTTTTAATCCGTACGGGTGAACAGATCCCTCAAAAGGGGACAGGAATCCCTCATTCCGCCATGTTCTGTCCCGTACCACTGGCCTATGCCCTCACACCCCGTGGCGGTGCCCGGGGCGCATTGTCAGACCCCCTCTGTACGGTGACGCCATGGCTGCCCGTACGAAATCCGCGAAGGACCGGCCGTCCTACCGCTGCACCGAATGCGGCTGGACGGCCGTCAAGTGGCTCGGCCGCTGCCCCGAGTGCCAGGCCTGGGGCACGGTCGAGGAGTACGGCGGCGCGCCCGCGGTCCGTACGACCGCGGCCGGCCGGGTCTCCACGGCCGCGCTCCCCATCGGCCAGGTCGACGTCCGCACCGCCACCGCCCGCTCCACCGGCGTGCCCGAGCTGGACCGGGTGCTCGGCGGCGGGCTGGTGCCCGGCGCGGTGGTCCTGGTGGCGGGCGAGCCGGGCGTCGGCAAGTCGACGCTGCTGCTCGACGTCGCCGCGAAGGCCGCCGACGACGAGCACCGCACGCTGTACGTCACGGCGGAGGAGTCCGCGAGCCAGGTCCGGCTGCGCGCGGACCGGATCAAGGCGGTCAGCGACCACCTCTACCTGGCGGCCGAGACCGACCTCGCCGCCGTGCTGGGCCACCTCGACGCGGTCAAGCCCACCCTCCTCATCCTCGACTCCGTGCAGACCGTCGCCTCCGCCGAGCTCGACGGCGCGCCCGGCGGCGTGGCCCAGATCAGGGAGGTCACGGCGGCCCTCATCCGGGCCTCCAAGGAACGCGGCATGGCGACCCTGCTCGTCGGCCACGTCACCAAGGACGGCAATATCGCGGGCCCCCGCCTGCTGGAGCACCTGGTCGACGTCGTCCTGTCCTTCGAGGGCGACCGGCACGCCCGCCTCCGCCTGGTCCGGGGCGTCAAGAACCGGTACGGGGCCACCGACGAGGTCGGCTGCTTCGAGCTGCACGACGAGGGCATCACGGGCCTCGCCGACCCCTCCGGCCTCTTCCTCACCCGCCGCGACGTCGCCGTCCCCGGCACCTGTCTGACGGTCACCCTGGAGGGCCGCCGCCCCCTGGTCACCGAGGTCCAGGCGCTCACGGTCGACTCGCAGATCCCCTCCCCCCGGCGCACCACCTCCGGCCTGGAGACCTCCCGCGTCTCGATGATGCTGGCGGTGCTGGAGCAGCGCGGGAAGATCAGCGCGCTCGGCAAGCGCGACATCTACTGCGCGACGGTGGGCGGCGTGAAGCTGACCGAGCCCGCCTCCGACCTGGCCGTCGCCCTCGCCCTGGCCTCCGCCGCGTCCGACACCCCGCTCCCCAAGAACCTGGTCGCGATCGGCGAAGTGGGTCTGGCCGGGGAGATCCGCCGGGTCACCGGCGTCCAGCGGCGCCTGGCCGAAGCCCACCGCCTCGGCTTCACCCATGCCCTGGTCCCGACCGATCCGGGCAAGGTTCCGGCGGGCATGAAGGTGACCGAAGTCGCCGACATGGGAGCCGCTCTGCTGGCCCTTCCGCGCCGGTCTCGCGCACAGGCCCCACGGAGCGAGGAGGAGCGCCGGTAGACTTTGCCCTGGTCTCGCCTGTCCACCGCGTACGCGAGGCGAAGTTGACCGCCCCTGCCAGGGGCGGCCCCGACCCGTGACCCCCGTATCCGGAGGAGTGCAGTGGCAGCCAACGACCGGGCCTCATCACCCGGAAAGTCCGGCGGAGGCTCCAGCAACTCCGGCTCTGGCAACGAGGCCCAGATCCGTGCCTCGCTGAGCGCCGTCGCCCCCGGGCAGGCCCTCCGCGACGGCCTGGAGCGCATCCTGCGCGGCAACACCGGCGGGCTGATCGTCCTCGGCATGGACAAGACCGTCGAGTCGATGTGCACGGGCGGCTTCGTGCTGGACGTCGAGTTCACCGCGACCCGTCTGCGCGAGCTGTGCAAGCTCGACGGCGCGCTCATCCTCGACAAGGACATCACCAAGATCCTGCGCGCGGGCGTGCAGCTGGTGCCGGACGCCTCCATCCCCACCGAGGAGACCGGCACCCGCCACCGCACGGCGGACCGCGTCTCCAAGCAGTGCCACTTCCCCGTCGTCTCGGTCTCCCAGTCGATGCGCCTGATCGCCCTGTACGTGAACGGCGAGCGCCGCGTCCTGGAGGAGTCGGCCGCGATCCTCTCCCGCGCCAACCAGGCGCTGGCCACCCTGGAGCGCTACAAGCTCCGCCTGGACGAGGTCGCCGGCACCCTCTCCGCCCTGGAGATCGAGGACCTGGTCACGGTCCGCGACGTGACGGCGGTAGCCCAGCGCCTCGAAATGGTCCGCCGGATCGCCACCGAAATCGCCGAGTACGTCGTCGAGTTGGGCACCGACGGCCGTCTGCTCTCGCTCCAGCTGGACGAGCTGATCGCGGGCGTCGAGCCGGAACGCGAACTGGTCGTACGGGACTACGTCCCCGAGCCCACGGCGAAACGCTCCCGCACGGTGGCCGAAGCCCTCACCGAGCTGGACGCCCTCTCCCACAGCGAGCTGCTCGAACTGCCCATCGTGGCCCGCGCCCTGGGCTACAGCGGCTCCCCGGAGACCCTCGACTCGGCGGTCTCCCCGCGCGGCTACCGCCTCCTGGCCAAGGTGCCGCGCCTGCCGGGCGCGATCATCGAGCGCCTGGTCGAGCACTTCGGCGGGCTCCAGAAGCTGCTGGCCGCGAGCGTGGACGACCTCCAGACGGTCGACGGCGTCGGCGAGGCCCGCGCCCGCTCGGTCCGCGAGGGCCTGTCCCGCCTGGCCGAGTCCTCGATCCTGGAGCGGTACGTCTAGCGGGACGGCCCGGGGTCAGTCCTCCTGAAGGGATCTCAGTCCTTCAGGAGGGGTTCAGCCCTTCCGGCGGGACTCAGTCCTTCTGGAGCGAGACGGAGGCGGGGAACTTGGCTCCGGCCAGTTCCACCACATAGGTGCCGGGCGCCACCGGACCGCCCGCCGGGACGTCGCACTTCGCCGCGTCGCTCGGCTTGCGGTCCCAGGTGACGACCTGCGTGACCTGCCCCTTCGCCGGAAGCTGGAAGAAGACGTTCCGTGCGCCCTTGACGCAGTCCTTCGAGGACCAGACCTTCTCGCTGGAGTCGTTCTTCACGGTGACGACCGCGCCCTCGGGACCGAGGTCCAGCTTGCAGGCCGCCGCCGACGTGTTCTTCGCGGTCACCATGAACTTCGCGGGCTCGTCCACCGGCACCTGAACCTTGACCGCGCTGAGCGTCAACTCGACGGCCCCCGCAGCACAGTTGGGCAAGGAGGAATTCGCCGGAACCTGCTGCCCGCTGCCCCCGGCACCTCCCGCCCCGGACGCACCGCCCGCACCGCCCGCACCGGCGCCACCACCGGCCCCGCCCGTCCCCGTACCAGCGGAGCCGGAACCCGCAGAACCGGAACCCGCGGAGCCGGAGCCCGCGGAACCCGACCCGGACCCCGTACTCCCGCCGTCCGCACCCCCGTTGGCGTCCCCCGGCTGGTCGCGTCCGCCCGGCTCGCCCGGTACGACGGGCCCCGTGGCCGACGGGCCCGGGGTGATGGAGGCGGCGGGCGAGGGACCTCCCTTGCCCTTGCCGTTCTTGTCGTCGTCTCCCCCTCCGGAGAGCACGATCCACAGCACCAGCACCACCAACAGCGCCAGCAAGGACAGCCCGACGGCCCTCCGTCGCCAGTAAATGGAGGAGGGGAGCGGCCCGACTGGATTACGCAGAGATCCCACGGCCCGAACTCTACGAGAGAAGAGGCCCCAACTCCTGCCCCACCCGCCGCTGTCGCGACAACTTTTGCCGATCATCATCCTGGCTGACGATCCCGCACACGACTTTCGTCATGCTCCGTCACGCACAGGAGTCGACGATCGGCGATTGTGAACGCCGCCCGTCCATTCCGTAACGTCTGGGGGCATGGAAACCAGCAGCGCGCTCTACCGCGCCATCCTCAACTTCGCGCACTCCACCCCCGGCTGGTTCCAGTTCCTCGCCGAGATATGGACGGAGCTGGGGCTGCTGGTCTTCGCCGGCCTCTTCCTCGTCGTGTGGTGGCGCTCGCGCGGCGACAGCGCGGCCTCCGTGGCGGTCGCGGTGCTCGCGCCGCTGGCGACCGGGGTGATGTACGTGGCGAGCGAGCTGCTGAAGTCGTTCATCAACGAGGACCGGCCCTGCCGGGCGGTGGCGCGGGCGGCGAAGCCGCTGGTGGAGTGCCCCGCGGTGGGCGACTGGTCGTTCCCGAGCAACCACTCGGTGATCGCGGGCGCGGCGGCGGCCGGGCTGATCCTGGCCTGGCCCCGGCTCGCGGTGTTCGTCGCGCCGATGGCGGTGCTGATGGCGTTCTCGCGGGTGTTCGTCGGCGTGCACTACCCGCACGACGTGCTGGTCGGGCTGCTGTTCGGCGGGATCGGGGCGGCGGTGCTGGTGTGGGTGTCGGCGCGGCTGGCACAGGGCGCGATCATGTGGATGCGGGCGTCGAGCCTGGGCCTGCTGGTGTGGTTCGCGGGGCCCGGTGCGGCCCGCCGGTCCAGGAGCCTGACATGAGGGCCCGTACCGAAGGCCCCGGGACGAGGGCCCTTGCCGAAGGCCCCGGGACGACGGCCCGTACCGGCGGACCTGACATGAGCGCGCTCACATCGGCGGGCGGTTCCGTGTCCCGCCTCGGCCGTCCGCACACCGTTTCGTGCCAGGATCGGAAGTGCCATGACTGCGACCACTGAGTTCACGCCCCAGACCCCGTCCGAGCCCATGTCCGCGACCCCGTCCAGGGCCGCCGCGACCGTGCCCGACCAGCACGGCGGCGAGCTGCCCGTCCTCCACCCCGACGTCAACCTCTGGTTTACGGCCAACGCCCGCGACCTCCCCTGGCGGCGCCCCGAGGCGGGCCCGTGGGGGGTGATGGTCAGCGAGTTCATGCTCCAGCAGACCCCCGTCAGCCGGGTGCTTCCGGTGTACGAGCAGTGGCTGGCCCGCTGGCCGCGCCCCGCCGACCTGGCCGCCGAGCCCTCCGGCGAGGCCGTCCGCGCCTGGGGCCGGCTCGGCTACCCGCGCCGGGCGCTGCGGCTGCACGGCGCGGCCACCGCCATAACGGAGCGGCACGGCGGCGACGTACCGTCCGAGCACGCACAGCTCCTGTCGCTGCCCGGCATCGGCGAGTACACGGCCGCCGCCGTGGCCTCCTTCGCGTACGGACAGCGGCACGCGGTGCTGGACACCAACGTCCGCCGGGTGATCGCCCGCGCGGTGACCGGCGTCGAGTACCCGCCGAACGCGACCACCGCCGCCGAGCGCAAGCTGGCCCGCGCGCTGCTGCCCGAGGAGACGGAGACCGCGGCCCGCTGGGCGGCGTCCTCGATGGAGCTGGGCGCACTGGTGTGCACGGCGAAGAACCCGGAGTGCGGGCGCTGTCCGATCTCCGCGAAGTGCGCCTGGCTGCAGGCGGGCAAGCCTCCGCACGAGGGCCCGGCGCGCAAGGCGCAGACGTACGCCGGTACCGACCGTCAGGTGCGCGGGCGGCTGCTGGCCGTGTTGCGGGAGTCCGTGACTCCCGTACCGCAGAAGGAACTTGACGCCGTGTGGCATGAGCCGGTGCAGCGGGCACGTGCCCTGGACGGGCTGGTTTCGGACGGTTTGGTGGAGCCGCTGGAGGGTGGCGTTTACCGGCTTCCGCAGAGTTAAACCTCCTGGAGGGGTTCCGTCGTTACACAACCGATGGACAGCCGTGCGCCCTCCGAGCGCTGACCCGCACAACCCCGTGACAACGCCTCCGTAACTTCATGGACACAGGGGAACGGCAGCCGGAATTGACCACCGGCTGAAAACGGGACGGGACGGAGGCGGTTCGAATGGCGCACGGCGAGGTGCTCGGATTCGAGGAGTACGTACGCACGCGGCAGGAGGCCCTGCTGCGCAGTGCCCGCCGACTCGTCCCGGACCCGGTCGACGCCCAGGACCTCCTCCAGACCGCGCTGGCCCGCACCTACGGCCGCTGGGACGGCATCGAGGACAAGTCGCTGGCCGACGCCTACCTGCGACGTGTCATGATCAACACGCGTACGGAGTGGTGGCGGGCCCGCAAGCTGGACGAGGTTCCCACCGAGCAGCTGCCCGACGCCCGCGTCGAGGACGGCACGGAGCAGCGCGCCGACCGCGCCCTGCTCATGGACATCCTCGGGGTGCTGGCGCCGAAGCAGCGCAGCGTGGTCGTATTGCGGCACTGGGAGCAGATGAGCACCGAGGAGACCGCTGCCGCACTGGGCATGTCTGCCGGTACGGTCAAGAGCACCCTGCACCGGGCACTCGCCCGGCTCCGGCAGGAACTGGAGAGCAGGGACCTGGACGCCAGGGCCCTGGAGCGCGAAGACATGCGTGGCGGAGTGCGGGTCGAACGGGGGCAGGAGCGGTGCGCGGCCTAGGCAGGCGGAGCGATCTGGGTACGGCGGAGGGGGACGGCCGAGGGGCCTCCCCCGACGACTGCACCACGATCGGGCACAAATCCGGTTCCCGGGACCGGGAGAAGTCCCACCGGAACGTACTGGCGGTGAGTGGAACGGCGATGGCCGGCCTCGCCGCCGTCGGCCTGTTCGGAGTCTCGTGCAGTGCGGTCGGCACCGGCACGCGCGACGAGGGTCCGGCCCGCAGTGACCCGGTCGCGGCCAAGGTCGACCCGACGCCGCAGGCCACCTCCTCCACGGAGGCCGACGCACCGGCCTCGACCGTCCCGGCCGCCCGGATGGACCCGGTCGAGCTGCTGAAGAACGACCCGAAGGTCAGCGAGACGGTCAAGCGCGACCTCAAACCCTGTGTGAAGGACATCTACCCGGTCGACGCCTCCTACGGGAAGGTCACCGGCAACACCTCGGACGATGTCATCGTGAACGTGATGACCTGCGGGGATGCCGTGGGGATCGGCAGTTATGTCTTCCGCGAGGACAATGGCCGCTACACCAACGTCTTCGTGGCCGAGGAGCCCGCGGTGTACGCGTCGATCGACCGGGGCGACCTGGTGGTGACCCGTCCGGAGTACAAGAAGGGCGACGCGGTGGCGTTCCCCTCCGGCGAGGTGATCGTGACGTACCGCTGGATGGGGCAGAAGTTCGTCGAGCACGACAAGGTGGAGAACAACTACAGCAAGGCCGTCGGCAACGGCGACAAGCAGGGCGAGGTGCAGAGCCCCGACCAGGACGAGGAGAAGAAGAGGCGGGCCGACCCGACCCCCGCCGCGACCGAACCGACCGGCAGGGCCGACGACACGCCGTCCCCCGAGGGCTGACCGGGTGATGTTTCACGTGGAACATCACCCCTGCCTCCGGGCCGAGTGAGACCGGACCGCGAGAGGCCCGGACCGAGAGAGCAGAGAGCACCGCATGGCCGATACGCACGTTCTGTTCGTCGAGGACGACGATGTGATCCGTGAGGCGACCCAGCTCGCCCTGGAGCGGGACGGGTTCACCGTCACCGCGATGCCCGACGGTCTCTCGGGCCTGGAGGCCTTCCGCGCGCAGCAGCCGGACATCGCGCTGCTGGACGTGATGCTGCCGGGCATGGACGGGGTGAGCCTGTGCCGGCGCATCCGTGACGAGTCGACCGTGCCGGTGATCATGCTCTCGGCGCGGGCCGACTCCATCGACGTGGTGCTGGGCCTGGAGGCCGGGGCCGACGACTACGTGACCAAGCCCTTCGACGGGTCGGTGCTGGTCGCCCGCATCCGCGCGGTGCTGCGCCGCTTCGGCCATGCGTCGGGCGGGGGCGCTCCGGAGCCTGTGGAGGGCGGCGAGGGCGGGGTGCTGACCTTCGGCGAGCTGGAGGTCGACACCGAGGGCATGGAGGTCCGCAAGAACGGCGAGCCCGTCGCGCTGACCCCGACCGAGATGCGGCTGCTGCTGGAGTTCTCCTCGGCGCCCGGCACCGTGCTCTCCCGCGACAAGCTGCTGGAGCGGGTCTGGGACTACGGCTGGGGCGGCGACACCCGGGTCGTGGACGTCCACGTGCAGCGGCTGCGCACGAAGATCGGCCAGGACCGGATCGAGACGGTCCGCGGCTTCGGCTACAAGTTGAAGGCCTGACCCCTTCTGTGAAGACCTGCCTGTGAAGTCCTGCCTGTGAAGACATGCCTGTGAAGCGCGGAGAGCCCCGCATGAGACGTTTCGCCCTGCGCACCGGCATCCGCTGGAAGATCAGCTTCGCGATCGCCGGCGTGAGCGCCCTGATCGCCGTGCTGCTGAGCCTCGTCGTGCACAACTCGGCGCGCGTCTCCATGCTCGACAACGCCCGTGACCTGCAACTGGAGCGCCTCCAGTTCGCCCAGCGGCTGTACGAGTCCTCCCGCGACCCCAAGGTCGGCTCCAAGCTGAACGACCCCGACCTGCCCGCCGAACTGCGCGCCAAGCTGGCGCACGGCCGCCGCGCCACCCATGTCCAGGAGGACCCGAAGGGCGTGCCCGAGGTGTGGGCGGCGGTCCCCTACCCGGGCGGCGACATCCTCTCCCTGCACACCCGCTTCCCGAACAACGCGGCCGTCGTCGACGACCTCGACCGGTCGCTGGTCATCGCGTCGAGCGCGGTCGTCGTGGGCGGCACGGCGCTGGGCATTCTCATCGGCGGCTCCATCTCGCGCCGCCTGCGCCGGGCCGCCTCCGCGGCCACCGATGTGGCGCAGGGCAATACGCAGGTACGGGTGCTGGACGCGATCAGCGGTGTCGTACGGGACGAGACCGACGACCTGGCGCATGCGGTGGACGCGCTGACCGATGCCCTCCAGGAGCGGGTGGAGGCCGAGCGCCGGGTCACCGCCGACATCGCGCACGAACTGCGCACCCCGGTGACGGGCCTGCTCACGGCGGCGGAACTGCTGCCTCCGTCCCGGCCGACGGAGTTGGTGCGGGACCGGGCGCAAGCGCTGCGGACGCTGGTGGAGGACGTGCTGGAGGTGGCGCGGCTGGACAGCGCCGCCGAGCGGGCGGAGCTGCAGGAGATCGCGCTGGGCGAGTTCGTCTCGCGGCGGGTGGCGTCGCTGTATCCGGACGCGGTCGTCACGGTGGTGCACGAGAGCTGGGTCAACACCGATCCGCGCCGCCTGGAGCGCATCATCGGCAATCTCCTCGGCAATGCCGCCAAGCACGGGAAGCCGCCGTTCGAGGTGACCGTCGAGGGCCGGGTGGTGCGGGTCCGTGACCACGGCAAGGGCTTCCCGGCGGACCTGCTGCGGGAGGGGCCTAGCCGTTTCCGTACCGGATCGACCGACCGCGCGGGCCACGGGCACGGCCTCGGGCTGACCATCGCGTCGGGCCAGGCGAAGGTGCTGGGGGCGCGGCTGACGTTCCGCAACGCGCAGGCGGACGGGGGCGCGATCGCCGTGCTGTGGCTGCCGGAGCACGCCCCGACGGCGACGGGCAGCTTCCCCATCGTCAGCCTGGCGGACCTGCCGCCGCGCAAGCGCTGAGCGGGCTTCGTACGGAGACTTCGTACGGGTACGGGGAAGGGGCGTCCGGCACTGGTGAGTGCCGGACGCCCCTTCCTCGTAACCCTTGAACCGGGCGGCGTACCGCCTACGCCTGGGCGGCCACCGCGTCCTTCTCCAGGGAGACGTCGGGGGCGGAGTCGGCCTTCTTCTGCGGGCCGGCGCCCTTCAGCTCGACCTCCTTGACGAAGAACGCCGCGACCAGGGCGATCACCGCGATGCCGGCCCCCAGCAGGAACGCGCCGTGCGTGCCGGAGGAGACGGCGAACTGGTACATCTCCCGCAGTGCGGCGGGCAGCTTCTCCAGGCTGGCGGCATCGAGCGCCGCACCCTTGGACATGCCGCCGGTGGAGCCGCCCTGGGCGACCATCGAGTCGGTGACCCGGGCGGTGAACAGCGCGCCCATCACCGAGACGCCGAAGGAGCTGCCGAGCGTACGGAAAAGGGTCGTGGACGAGGACGCGACGCCCATGTCCTTGGGCTCGACGCTGTTCTGCGCGACCAGCATCGTGATCTGCATCAGGAAGCCCATGCCCGCGCCGAGCACCGCCATGTAGATGCCGGAGGTCAGGCGCGAGGTGTCGGTGTCCATCTGGGCGAGCAGGAACAGGCCGACGGTGATCAGCGCACCGCCCGCGATCGGGAACAGCTTGTACTTGCCGGTGTTGGTGGTGACCCGGCCGACGACCAGCGAGACGACCATCATCGACAGCAGCATCGGCAGCAGGAGCAGACCGGAGTTGGTGGCCGAGGCGCCCTGCACGGACTGCTGGAAGAGCGGCAGGTAAAGCACCGCGCCGAACATCACGAAGCCGACGATGAAGCCGATCACGGACATCAGGGTGAAGTTGCGGTTGCGGAAGATGTGCAGCGGGATGATGGGCTCCGCCGCCTTGGTCTCCACGTACAGGAAGCTCGCGATGGCGAGGAGGCCGAGGGCGATCAGGCCGAGGATCTGGCCGGAGCCCCAGGCGTACTCGGTGCCGCCCCAGGTGGTGACCAGCACGATCGCGGTGATGCCGACGGTCAGCAGGCCCGCGCCGAGGTAGTCGATCGAGCCCTTGCCGGTGCGCTCCTTCTTCGGGAGGTGCAGCACGGTGGTGATCATGACGAGGGCGAGCGCGCCGAGCGGCACGTTGATGTAGAAGGACCAGCGCCAGCCGAGGTGGTCGGTGATCGCGCCGCCGACCAGCGGGCCGCCGATCATGGCGAGCGCCATCACGCCGGCCATCATGCCCTGGTACTTGCCGCGCTCACGCGGCGGAATCAGGTCGCCGATGATCGCCATGACGCCGACCATCAGACCGCCCGCGCCGAGGCCCTGCACGGCCCGGAAGCCGATCAGCTGGCCCATGTCCTGGGCCATTCCGCTGAGCACGGAGCCGAGGACGAAGACGACGATCGAGGTGAGGAAGATGCCCTTGCGGCCGTAGAGGTCGCCGAGCTTGCCCCAGATCGGGGTGGAGGCGGCGGTGGTCAGGGTGTAGGCGGTGACCACCCAGGACAGGTGCTCCAGGCCGCCCAGCTCGCCGACGATGGTCGGCATCGCGGTGCCGATGATCATGTTGTCCAGCATCGCGAGCAACATCGCGATCATGAGGGCGAGGAGCACGACACGCACGCTGCGCTGCTGCTTTCCCGCCTGTTCAGGCTTTGGTATCGCCGCTTGCGGCGCTGTGGTGGTCATGTTCCGCTCCCCTTGGGTACTTACTTGCCGCCCGGCAAGTTGGCTACACTTCAGGAAGGTAGACCGCTAACTTGCCGGTCGTCAAGTAAGTTTCGGTGAGTTGAACAAGCCTTGGGAGTACGAGGATGACCAGCAGCGCCAGCGGAACGGGTCGGCAGCGCCGAGGTGACACGCGCCAGCGCATCCAGGACGTGGCGCTGCGGCTGTTCGGCGAGCAGGGGTACGAGAAGACCTCGCTGCGGGAGATCGCCGAGGAACTCGACGTCACCAAGGCGGCGCTGTACTACCACTTCAAGACCAAGGAAGACATCCTGGTCAGCCTCTTCCAGGACCTGACCCGGCCGATGGACGAGCTGATCGAGTGGGGCGAGGGTCAGCCGCGCACACTGGAGACCAAGAAGGAACTGCTGAACCGCTACAGCGCCGCACTGACCAACGCGGGCCCGCTCTTCCGCTTCATGCAGGAGAACCAGGGGACGGTGCGGGACCTGAGCATCGGCGACAGCTTCAAGAGCCGGATGATCAAAATGATGGGCCTGATGAAGGAGCCGGAAGCGCCGCTGGTCGACCAGGTGCGGTGCATGAGCGCGCTGTTCACGATGCACGCGGGGATGTTCGCGCTGAAGGAGGTCGAGGGCGACGAGGAGGACAAGCGGAAGGCCGTCCTCGAAGTCGCGATCGACCTGGTGACACAGGCGGACGCGTCCTGAGAACGGCCTTCGGGGCTTTCTTCGCGCGCGGGGTCAGACGTTGACGCCGACCGAGCGCAGGAAGGCGACCGGGTTGACCGCGGAGCCGTAGTTCGGGGTGGTGCGGATCTCGAAGTGCAGGTGCGGGCCCGAGGAGTTTCCGGTGTTGCCGGAGAGGGCTATCTGCTGGCCAGCGGCGAGCGGCTGGCCGATCTTGACCTGGATGCGGGACAGGTGGGCGTACTGCGAGTACGTGCCGTTGGTGTGCTTGACGACGATCGCGTTGCCGTACGCGGGGCCGTCGCCGCCGCCGTTGGGGCCGGCCTTGACGACGGTGCCGGCGGAGGCGGCCTTCACGACGGTGCCCACGGGGACGGCGAAGTCCTGGCCGGAGTGGTTGTGGGACCACATGTTGCCGCCCTTGCCGAAGGTGGCGGAGAGGGCGTAGCCGCCCTGGAGGGGCTTGGCCCAGAGCTTGGTCCTGGCGGCCTTCGCCTGGGCGGCGGGGGCCTTCTTCTCGGCTGCGGCCTTGGCGGGGGCGGTCTTGACCGGAGCGCCGCTCGCAGCGAAGGCGCTCCCGGTTCCGGCCACGCACGCCGCGCCGACCGTGGCGGCGACGACGGCGTTACGGACGCGGCGGGACACGAGCTTCGACATACGGGAGAAACCTCCGGAGACGGGAGAACCCGGCGGGTTCGCCGGGCTTGCTCCACATTGGTAACCCGCTGCCCCACGGAGCCCCAAACGGCCCATCTACGACCCTGCCTCGTAGCCAGACCCCCGGAATTCGGTCCCTTGACGACCTCGCACCCCCTGCGGCCGACCCGGAAAATCATCGGCGAAACGGGTTTACGCCCTAGCCAGAGCACCTTGAATCGGACATTCACCCTCGCCGGGGAAGGGTCCCCTCCCCTCGGACCGAAGGTCACTCCACGGCCGCCCCCGAAGTCCCGCCGAAGGCCCCGCAGGGTCCACTACCGGCCCTAGTAGGCCCCGTAAGGCCTGTGCGCCTTGTCACGAGCAGGCCGCGTCTCCCTTTCCGTACGGGCACATCCGGCGTCAATCGGGCATGCCTGCCCCACTCGTACGGACGACTCCTCGTCCTTTCGCTCGCCCACACGTCCCTCGTGCGCAAGTCTCAACCGCATGAGGGGCGTCGGCGTACGGTGGTGGCGGAGGGCAGTGCCGTCGGGGCGGGAGGGGCACCGGATGGGCGACAACAGCGAACCGGACGTCGTGTGGCACACGGTGGTGAGCGGCCGGGCCGTCGACCTGCCGGCCACGCTCCCCACCATCAGGGCCGCCCTCACCCCCGCCCAGGCCGCCGACCTGGACGCCGAGATCGCCCGCACCCCCGCCCTGGACCTCCCCTTAGTGCTGGCCCGCTGGGCGCTGGCGCCGACGGACGCCGCCGAGGAGGACGAGGCGGTCTTCGCCCGGCTGGCCTCGGGCGACTTCTCCGACTGCGTGTCCGCCGGGTCCGACGAGCCCCGACCGGAAGCCTCATGACCCGTCTGCGCATCCAGTACGCCCCGGCCGCGGAGACGGCCCGGCACGCGATGCACCCCGACCTCCGCCAGCGCTTCGAGCACGCGATGCGGGCACTGGCGCGTGATCCGTACGGTCAGGGCACGCGTGACGTGAAGGGCGAGAAGGACCGGCGTCAGGGGGTCGCGGGCGGGGCGGTGGTCGTCTATTACGTGAGTGCGGCGGTGCTGGTGGTGACGGTGGTGCGGATCGTGCACGCGTGATCGCTGGGCGCGGGCGGGAACCGGGGGAGCGTCCAACTCCGTTGTAAAGGTGGAGGGTTCGTCTTCACTTGGGGGCTGGAATGGCTGACGCATCACACCCGTACGACGGCATCGAACTGGCGGACGCGGTGGAGTCCGTCCGCAACCAGTTGCTAGCCGCGTCCGCACGCGCGACGGGCAAGGACATCACGTTCGCCGTGGGGGACATCCAGATGGAGTTCCTCGTGGAGCTCCGCAGGGAAGCCAAGGGCGGGGCCAAGTTCAAGGCGTGGGTGGTGGAGGCGGGGACGGACGTGGGCGCGGCGACGGGACGGACGCACAAGGTGGCGCTGACCCTCACCCCCAAACGCGCCTCGACCGGCGACCCGGTGGAGGTGGGCAACGACGCCCCGGTGGACCTGAGCAACTCCGGCGAGGCGGGCTGAGAGGCACAGAGCCATGGGCAGAATCCATCGGAGGCCGTCCCTGGTCGCCGTTCTGGGGCGTCGGCAGGGCAGCGGAATCCTCCTGGGTGAGGACACGGTCTTGACCTGCGCACACATAGTCGGCGGTGAGCCTGACGCGGAGGCACGGATACTGCGGCCCGGGTCTGCCGAGTCGCTCCTGTTCAAGGTCGTCTGGTATGACGCGGACATTGACGCCGCGCTGCTGTGGCGCCGGCCGACGTCCGTGGCGGGCCTGCGGGAACGGCGGCTCGCGACGACCCCGTCCAGCACCCGATTGAGCGTTCTGGACACCAGTCGGTCGCTTCCCCACTGCGAGGTGGTCGGCTTCCCCGACATCAGCCGGTACGGCAACAAGCTGGACACCGACCACTTCGTCGGCACGGTCCTGCCTTCGGCCAGTCTGCTCCACCGTGACCTCGTCTTCGAGTTCGACCGCCCGCCCGCGGAAGACCGCGAGGACGGCTCCGAGCCGCTGGCCGGGCTCTCCGGGGCTCCGCTCTTCTCCGGGGCCAATCTGCTCGGCCTGGTCAAGTCCGTACCGAGAGGCCGCGGGCGACTCCGCGCCTTGTGCGTCCCGCTGGAGTCGGTCGCCGGGAGCGCGGGATTCCGCGAGGCGTGCCGCCTGGTCACGGGCCGGGAGCTGCCGCCCCTTGAACACATCACCGGCTCCCACCCCGAAGACCCCCCGTACGAACGCGAATACGCCCTCGCCCTCCGCGCCGCCTACCGCAAGACCAAGATCTTCGGCCTCGACGAGCTCGGCAAGCAGGACGCCGAATGGGACCTGGACACCGCCTACCTCACCCTGGAGGCCCACTCCGGCGCCGAGTCCGCCCGCACCCCGCAGCGCATCGACACCCTCCTCACCTCGCGCCCCCGGGTCCTCCTGCGCGGAGACGCCGGAGCCGGCAAGACCACCCTCGTCTGGTGGCTCGCCGCGCACGCCGCCGCCGGGACGCTCAGCCCGGAGCTGGCCGACCTCAACGGCCTCGTCCCGTACGTCGTCCCCCTGCGCACGCTGCGCGCCCAGGGCCGCACCTTCCCGACCCCGGCCGGGCTGCCCTCCGCCTCCCGCCTGATGGTCGACGAGGCCCCGGACGGCTGGGCGGGCCGGGTCCTGAAGGCGGGCCGGGCGCTGATCCTGGTGGACGGCCTGGACGAGGTCTCGCAGGACGACCGCGAGGACGCCCACACCTGGCTCGCGGATCTCCTGGCCCGCTTCCCCGACAACCGCTGCATCGTCACGTCCCGCCCCCTGGCCGTCGCCCCGGACTGGCTCCGCTCCGAGGGCTTCGAAGAATTACGCCTTCTCCCCATGCGGAACAACGACATCCAGTCCTTCGTCGCCGCCTGGCACAAGGCCGCCGCACTCAGCAGCACCGACCCCCACGAAGACCTCCCCGTCCTCGAACACGACCTCTCCCACCAGTTCCGCCAGAACCCCGCCCTCGCGGACCTCGCCCGTACGCCACTGCTCTGCGCGGTGATCTGCGCCGTGCACCGCGTCCGGCAGGGCTTCCTCCCGGAGACCCGCTGGGCCCTCTACCAGTCCGCCCTCCACATGCTCCTCGGCAACCGCGACAAACGCCGCCGCATCGGCAGCCCCGAGGGCATCGACATGACCGTCGAGGAACACACCCAGCTCCTCCAGCGGATAGCGGTGTGGCAGGTCAGGGGCGGCCAATCGGAATTCACCCGGCTCCAGGCGATCCGCCAAATCCAGCCCGCCCTCGCCGGAATGGAACGCATCCGGCAGCAGGCCGACTCCGACAAGATCCTCAATCACCTGGTGAACCGGACCGGGCTCCTCCAGGAGCGGGTGGACGACTTCTTCCAATTCACCCACCGCACTTTCCAGGATTTCCTCGCCGCCAAGGAATTCGTCGAGGGCGGCCACCTCCCGGAACTCCTCACCCACGCCGAGGACTCCCGCTGGGAGGACGTGATCCTCCTGTCCGCCGGCCACTGCAACCGTCGCGACATGACGGAACTCCTGCGCGGCCTCCTGAAAGTGGGCAGCCGCCCGGTCCTCACCGCCCTGTGCGCGCAGCACGCGACCTGGCTGGACGAGACCCTGGCCCGCGACATCCGCAACCTCCTGCGCACGGTCGTCCCGCCGGCCGGGCTGGACCACGCCGCGCAACTCGCCCGTCTGGGCCCGTCCGTCATCCCGCTGCTGCCCGCCCCCGGGGAGTTGAGCATGACCCAGGCCGACTACACGGTCCGCATGCTCGGCCGGATCGGCGGCCCGGAGGCCATGACGTACGCCGCCTCACTCGCCCGGGTGGCGAACGAGGACACCGCCCAGTTCCTCACGGACGTCTGGACCATGTTCCCGATCGACGCGTACGCCCGGACCGTGCTCGCCGAACTCCAGTCCTCCCCGCACGAACTCCGCATCAGCACAGCCGAGCAGCTCACGCAGCTCCCTCTTCTGGAGCGGCACCACGAGGCGGTCGTACCCGGCGGCACCTACCGAGGGAGGGAGCTGTCCTTCCTGTTGGCGCTGGCACAGCGGTCCGGCACCGGGTGAAGGCGGCGGCACAAGGAGCCTCCGGCAAACGCAAAGGGGTCGGCCCCGGAAACCGTCAGGTTTCCGGGGCCGACCCCTACGCACTCACCTCGACGCAAGCGCCAAGCGTCACGCGTCCTTGGTCATGTTCGGCCCGTTGCCACCGGCCGCGGACTCGATCGGCGGGGTGTCCGGCAGGGTCGCCTTCTCCTCGCCGCGGAAGGTGAACTCCTTCGCGTCGCCCTCGCCCTCCGTGCCGACGACCACGATGTGACCGGGGCGCAGCTCGCCGAAGAGGATCTTCTCGGAGAGGACGTCCTCGATCGAGCGCTGGATCGTCCGGCGCAGCGGCCGGGCGCCCATCACCGGGTCGTAACCCTTCTTGGCGAGGAGCTGCTTCGCGTCACCGCTGAGCTCGATGCCCATGTCGCGGTCCTTGAGGCGCTCGTCCACCTTGGCGATCATCAGGTCGACGATCTGGATGATGTCTTCCTGGCTGAGCTGGTGGAAGACCACCGTGTCGTCGACACGGTTGAGGAACTCGGGGCGGAAGTGCTGCTTGAGCTCTTCGTTGACCTTGTTCTTCATCCGCTCGTACCCGGTCTTGACGTCGCCCTGGGCGGCGAAGCCCAGGTTGAAGCCCTTGGAGATGTCCCGGGTGCCGAGGTTCGTCGTCATGATGATGACGGTGTTCTTGAAGTCGACCACGCGGCCCTGGGAGTCGGTCAGGCGACCGTCCTCCAGGATCTGCAGCAGCGAGTTGAAGATGTCCGGGTGGGCCTTCTCCACCTCGTCGAAGAGGACGACGGAGAACGGCTTGCGGCGGACCTTCTCGGTCAGCTGGCCGCCCTCTTCGTAGCCCACGTAGCCGGGGGGCGAACCGAAGAGACGCGAGACCGTGTGCTTCTCGCTGAACTCCGACATGTCGAGGGAGATCAGCGCGTCCTCGTCGCCGAAGAGGAACTCGGCGAGCGTCTTGGACAGCTCGGTCTTACCGACACCGGACGGGCCGGCGAAGATGAACGAGCCACCGGGACGCTTCGGGTCCTTGAGGCCTGCACGGGTGCGCCGGATCGCCTGGGAGAGCGCCTTGATGGCGTCCTTCTGGCCGATGACGCGCTTGTGCAGCTCGTCCTCCATGCGCAGCAGACGGGAGGACTCCTCCTCCGTCAGCTTGAAGACGGGAATGCCGGTCGCGGTCGCGAGGACCTCGGCGATGAGCTCGCCGTCGACCTCGGCGACGACGTCCATGTCGCCGGCCTTCCACTCCTTCTCGCGCTTGGCCTTCGCCGCCAGCAGCTGCTTCTCCTTGTCGCGGAGGGAGGCCGCCTTCTCGAAGTCCTGGGAGTCGATGGCCGACTCCTTGTCGCGGCGGACGTTCGCGATCTTCTCGTCGAACTCGCGGAGGTCCGGCGGCGCGGTCATCCGGCGGATGCGCATGCGGGATCCGGCCTCGTCGATCAGGTCGATCGCCTTGTCCGGGAGGAAGCGGTCCGAGATGTAGCGGTCCGCCAGCGTCGCTGCCTGGACGAGGGCCTCGTCCGTGATGGAGACACGGTGGTGGGCCTCGTACCGGTCGCGCAGACCCTTGAGGATCTCGATGGTGTGCGGCAGCGACGGCTCCGCGACCTGGATGGGCTGGAAGCGGCGCTCGAGAGCGGCGTCCTTCTCCAGGTGCTTGCGGTACTCGTCGAGCGTGGTGGCACCGATGGTCTGGAGCTCACCGCGGGCCAGCATCGGCTTCAGGATCGAGGCCGCGTCGATGGCGCCCTCGGCGGCACCCGCACCCACGAGCGTGTGCAGCTCGTCGATGAACAGGATGATGTCGCCGCGGGTGCGGATCTCCTTGAGGACCTTCTTCAGCCGCTCCTCGAAGTCACCGCGGTAGCGGGAACCGGCGACGAGCGCACCGAGGTCGAGGGTGTAGAGGTGCTTGTCCTTGAGGGTCTCGGGCACCTCGCCCTTGACGATGGCCTGCGCGAGGCCCTCGACGACGGCGGTCTTGCCGACGCCGGGCTCGCCGATGAGGACCGGGTTGTTCTTGGTGCGGCGGGACAGCACCTGCATGACCCGCTCGATCTCCTTCTCGCGCCCGATGACCGGGTCGAGCTTGGACTCACGAGCGGCCTGGGTGAGGTTCCGGCCGAACTGGTCGAGCACCAGGGACGTGGAAGGCGTGCCTTCCGCAGGGCCGCCGGCTGCGGCGGTCTCCTTGCCCGAGTATCCGGAGAGCAGCTGGATGACCTGCTGCCGCACCCGGTTGAGATCGGCGCCCAGCTTCACCAGGACCTGGGCGGCGACGCCCTCGCCCTCGCGAATCAGGCCGAGCAGGATGTGCTCGGTGCCGATGTAGTTGTGGCCGAGCTGGAGGGCCTCGCGGAGCGACAGCTCCAGGACCTTCTTGGCACGCGGGGTGAAGGGAATGTGACCGGACGGGGCCTGCTGCCCCTGACCGATGATCTCCTCGACCTGCTGGCGAACCGCCTCAAGCGAAATGCCGAGGCTCTCCAGGGCCTTAGCGGCGACACCCTCACCCTCGTGGATCAAGCCCAGGAGGATGTGCTCGGTGCCGATGTAGTTGTGGTTGAGCATCCGGGCTTCTTCCTGAGCCAGGACGACAACCCGCCGCGCGCGGTCGGTGAACCTCTCGAACATCGTTATTCGCTCCTCAGAGCGGTCGGGCAGTTAAGGGGTCGGTCCCCTCCCTGTCCTTCCGCATGCTAGTCCCGCGGGGCGGGACAGCTCATTCCAACTGCCGACACCCGTTCTTGCCTCCCGGCCTGAACAGCCGACTACTTCCTCAACTCGATGGTGCGAGACGATGTTCCCGCAGGCCAAGCAGTTACCCCTATCGCCACTACGCCGATGGCGAACGTGGGACCGCTTTGCGTGCGTGTCGCCCCTCCCCACTAGGACTGTCTTACCCGCAAGCACTGACACTCCATGCGGCGCACGCCGGTTCCCTCAGCTACGGGCGAACATCCTTGCGCCGTCGGATGCGCGCACACGCCCCCATTTCGCCCACAGAGCGCATCCGGTGACGGACTCAGCGTAACCACCGGCCGGTTCGGGAGTTGCTCCGGGCATGGCCCCCTCCGTTCCCCGCCCCCGCCCGTCGCAGCCCTGCGGCGACGACGCACAGCGGGCCCTGCTGGCCCTCTGGTACGAGGAGGAACTCGGCTGGGCCACCGTCCACGCCCCCGGAGAACCGGTTCTGCTGCCCACCGGCAGGCATTTCGACGTACTGGAACTTCCCGCGGAAGCGGGGTACGCCGTACTGCGCCGGATCGGACCCACCGGGCCCGTCGCCCTGCTGGGGCGGCGGATGCGGCTGCTGGTCGCCGCGGGGAGCGCGGACGAAGTGCCGTCACTCCTGGACTGGCTGGAGTGGGGCTCCGTCGCGCTGGACCTGCGGGCGACCGGTACGGGCGGCCTGATCGCCGCTCCCGCCCCGCCGGGCTTCGACGCCCCGGCTGCGGACGGGGCCGCCGTGTGGCTGCGGCCCCCAATGCCGGGGTGCGGGGGAACCCGGGCGCTTCCGGCCTTCGCCGGCATCGGGGGCAGTGGGGATGCCCCCGATCTCGTACGCCTTCTGGCCGCGGCGGCGACGGAATGCCACCGGACCCGATTGATCAACGCGAACGACAAGGACCTCGACCTGAATACGGGACTGCCGAAAATGCGGCAGGCTCAGCCGTTGGCCTTCTCGTAGGCCTCGCGCACCGCTGCGGGAACACGGCCGCGGGCACTCACATCGTGGCCGTTGTCCTTCGCCCACTTACGGATCTCGGCCGTGTTCTGGGCACCACCGGAAACAACGCGCGCCTTGCCGCGGCCGGCGCTGCGGCCGCCCGTGCGACGGCCGTTCTTGGTGTACGGGTCGAGCAGCCCGCGGAGCTTCTCCGCGTTCGCGGTGGTGAGGTCGATCTCATAGGTCTTGCCGTCCAGAGCGAACGTCACCGTCTCGTTCGCCTCGACGCCGTCGAGGTCGTCAACAAGAAGGACCTGAACCTTCTGCGCCACCGGATTTCCTTTCATCGAAAATGCAGTACGCGGAAAGGAAACCGCTTTTCCGGGGAAAACACAAACCCCTGTGGGAGGTTCAGTACCGCAAGAACACGGGAAACGTGCGCGATTCGGACATAGGACAACAGGCGACTACTGACGCTTCACAGGTGCAGAAGCATCCGGCTGTTGCCCAGGGTGTTGGGCTTCACTCGTTCGAGACCGAGGAACTCCGCCACACCCTCGTCATGGGAACGCAGCAGCTCGCTGTAGACATCTCCGTCGACCGGCGACTCACCGATCTCCACGAAGCCGTGCTTCGCGAAGAACTGGACTTCGAAGGTCAGGCAGAATACCCGGCGCACTCCGATCCAGCGGGCGGTCTGCAGAAGTTTGTCCAGCACACGATGTCCCACACCCGCGCCCTTGAAGTCGGGGTCCACGGCGAGAGTGCGCACTTCCGCGAGGTCTTCCCACATGACGTGCAGCGCGCCGCAGCCGATCACCCGGGCGTCCTCGTCGCGTTCGGCGACCCAGAACTCCTGGATGTCCTCGTAAAGGGTCACGTTCGCTTTGTCGAGCAGGATGCTCTGGCGTGCGTAGGCGTCCACAAGGGCGCGGATCGACGGCACATCACTGGTGCGCGCCCTGCGGACGGTGATGGCTTCCGGCTTGGCTGCCGTGCCGGTTTTTGCGGGCGCAATACGATCTGGGGCCATGTCCGGACGCTATCGCCCCGTCGGGTTCGCACCCTCACTGGGGAGTTCCGTTTCCGGGACATCCGGGACTGGAGCCGAATCTTCCGTGTCGTCGTCGCGCCGCACGACGCGCATCGCGTCCTGAAGTGCTTCGCGCTGCTCGGCGGACATCATCCCGAAGAACGCGACAAGGGCGGCCGCCGGGTTGTCACTGGTCGACCAGGCTTCGTTCATCAGTGCGGCCGAGTAGGCGGCGCGCGTGGAGACCGAGGTATATCGATAGGCCCTGCCGTCGACTTCCCTGCGCACCCAGCCCTTCTGATGGAGATTGTCCATTACGGTCATCACGGTGGTGTAGGCGATGGAACGGTCCTTCTGAAGATCTTCGAGGACTTCCCGCACGGTGACCGGACGGTTCCACTGCCACACGCGCGTCATGACGGCGTCTTCCAGCTCTCCCAATCGGCGTGGCACAGCGCCACCCTAGTGGGAGATATCAGGAATTCCTGGCTATTCGGGCGGGGCGCAGGAAAAGAGGGGCGTGCGGTCCGGTGAGTTCCGGATCGCACGCCCCTCTTCGGTGCGTCTGCTGACGGTCTAGCTGTCGCTGTCGCGCTTCGCCGTGGTGTCGACGGGCCGGCCGGGAGCCGTGGTGGCCGCGACGGCGGCGTCGGCGATGCGGTCTTCCTTGGTCTTGTTGGCGCCGCCCTGCGTCTTGACGATCGTCACGACGAGACCGATGAAGAAGGCGGCCATCACCACCGGGGGCAGAAGCGCGGAGACATAGTCCATGCCTCCAGAGTAGCTAGCTCGCTTCGCGTCGTTCCCCGGGGGGCGCGGGCCGCTTGCGGGGCGGGAAGGCCTCGGAGGGGGTGGGCATCGGGCGGCCCCGCGAGGGGGTGTCGGCCGGTGCCGGTTCCTTGGGGGCGGCGGGCCGCACCGGTCCGGTGTCGGCGCGGCCGCCCGGGAGGGCGGTGAGGCGGGTGCGGGGTGCGGGGGCGGCGGGGGTGACCGAGGGAGTGCTCGTACGGGCGAGCCTGGCCCGTACCGAACGCTCCGCGATGCCCTGGCAGCGGCCGAGGAGGGCCGCGGCGAGCGGGAGCTTGCGCAGGTTGCGCAGGGCGGCAAGGTCGTCGGGCTGGGGGCGGTAGCCGGCCGCCAGGGCGTCCTGGAGGAGCTCCAGGTAGCCGGTGGCGGAGCCGGGGAGGGCGGCCCGGTAGCGGGCGAGGTCGGCGAGCAGGAAGGCGCGCAGCCTGCCCGCCTCGCGGATGGCCTCGTCGACGGACTCCGCCAGGCGCAGGCACTCGCGCACCTCGTCGGAGGGAAGGGGGGCGGGGTGGAGGGCGAGGGCGAGGGCGCGCCGGAGCACACGCAGTTCGTCTGCGCTGAACGCCATGCCGCCGCGGGAACCGTATGGCGTGGGCATGTGGTGACTTTAAGTGCTAAGCGGACAAATTTCGTTTATCGGGTGATCGGTGGCGCGTTGCCGGGCGGAATGCACGGACGGCCGTCGGGCGGCCTCGACGCGATCCGGCGGTCACCGGAGGACCTCGACGCGGATCGGGGCGGAGTTGTTCGCCGGGTCGGGGTCGGGGCCGCCGTTGCCGACGGGCGGCTGCGGTCGCCGCTGTTGCGCGGGGCCTCGCACAGTAAGTACTGCGGAAGAGCGTCCGGCGGTCCATGCGGAGTACGACCCGCAGGAGCGGGCGGGGGTTGCACAGGGGCGGGCGGGCTGCGCGGCTCCCTTACAAGCGGAAGCCCCCGGGGCTTCGCGGGGAAGTCCCGGGGGCGTCGGACCGCCGTCGGCTCACGGCCGGGGCGCAGCCGGCTCACATACGGGCGATGTTGCGCTCGTACACCAGGCGCAGGCCGATCAGCGTGAGCCAGGGCTCGTGCTCGTCGACCGCGGTGGCCTCGCCGAGGATGATCGGGGCGAGGCCGCCGGTGGCGATGACGGTGACGTCGTCCGGGTCCTGCGGGGAGAGTTCGCGGGCCATGCGGGCGACGACCCCGTCGACCTGCCCGGCGAATCCGTACACGATGCCCGACTGCATGGCCTCGACGGTGTTCTTGCCGATGACGCTGCGCGGGCGGGCCAGCTCGATCTTGCGGAGCTGGGCGCCCTTGACGCCGAGGGCGTCCACCGAGATCTCGATGCCGGGGGCGATGACGCCGCCGACGTACTCGCCCTTGGCGGAGACCGCGTCGAAGGTGGTGGCCGTACCGAAGTCGACGACGATCGCCGGGCCGCCGTACAGCTCGACGGCGGCGACCGCGTTGACGATGCGGTCCGCGCCGACCTCCTTGGGGTTGTCCATGAGGATCGGCACACCGGTCTTGACGCCCGGCTCCACCAGGATGGCGGGGACGTCGCCGTAGTAGCGGCGGGTGACCTCGCGCAGCTCGTGCAGGACCGAGGGGACGGTGGCGCAGATGGCGATGCCCTCGATGCCGTCGCCCAGTTCGTTGCCGAGCATGGGGTGCATGCCCATCAACCCCTGGAGCAGCACGGCCAGTTCGTCGGCGGTGCGGCGGGGGTCGGTGGAGATGCGCCAGTGCTCGACGATCTCCTCGCCGTCGAACAGGCCGAGGACGGTGTGGGTGTTGCCGACGTCGATGGTGAGGAGCATCAGACGCCGACCCCGGTGTCGGTGTGCGCCTCGCGCAGGTCCAGGCCGATGTCGAGGATCGGCGAGGAGTGCGTGAGCGCGCCCACGGCGAGGTAGTCGACGCCCGTGTCGGCGTACGCGCGCGCGGTGTCGAGGGTGAGGCGGCCGGAGGACTCCAGGGCGGCCCGGCCGGCGACCAGGGCGACGGCCTCGGCGGTCTGCTCCGGGGTGAAGTTGTCCAGCAGGATCAGGTCGGCGCCCGCCTCCAGGACCTCGGTGACCTGCGCGAGGGTGTCGACCTCGACCTCGATGGCGAGGTCCGGGAAGGCGTCCCGTACGAGCTTGAAGGCCTGGGCCACTCCCCCGGCGGCCACCACGTGGTTGTCCTTGACCAGGGCGGCGTCGGAGAGCGACATGCGGTGGTTGACGCCGCCGCCGCAGCGCACCGCGAACTTCTCCAGCGAGCGCAGGCCCGGGGTGGTCTTGCGGGTGTCGCGGACCTTGGCGTTGGTGCCCTCCAGGACGTCCGCCCAGGCGCGCGTGGCGGTGGCGATGCCCGAGAGGCGGCACAGGAGGTTCAGGGCGCTGCGTTCGGCCGTCAGGAGGTCGCGGGTGCGGGTGGTGACGGTGAGGAGCTTCTGGCCGGCTTCCACGCGGTCGCCGTCCTCGACGTGCCGCTCGACCTCGAACTCCTCGGTGCAGACGATGGACAGCACCGTCTCGGCGACGCGCAGGCCCGCGACCGTGCCCGCCTCGCGGGCGGTGAAGTCACCGGTGGCGACGGCCTCTTCGGGGACGGTCGCCACGGTGGTCACGTCGACGCCGTGCGCGAGGTCCTCGGCGAGGGCGACGTTGGCGATGTCCTCGACCTCGATGGGGTCCAGGCCGCAGTCCAGGAGGAGCTGGGCGAGGTGGGGGTCCAGGCCGCAGTCGGAGAGGTCGTACGTGCCGTCCTCCTGGGGGGCTGCTCCACCGGAACAGCCGCAGGCGTCGCCGCAGCCGCCCGCCTGCGGGAGGAGCTGGGGGTTCTCGGGGGTGCTCACTGGTGCTGCTCCTTCGGGAGGGTTTCTTGTACGGGCTCGAATGCGGCGGTGTCGGTCCGGCACACCACCAGGCGGTGGTCGTCGGTGAGCCGTACGACGAGGTGGCGCTGCCACTGGGCGTCGTCGCGGTCGGCGTGGTCCTCGCGCCAGTGGCAGCCGCGGGTCTCCTCGCGCTCCTGGGCGGCGGCGACCAGTACGCGCGAGACGCACAGCAGGTTCGTGGTCTCCCAGGACTCGACGCCGGGTTCGGCGGACTTGCCGGAACCTGCGGCGTCGTGCCGGGCGCCCAGGTGCACGGCCTCCAGGGCGTCCGCGGCGTCGCCCAGGCTCTGGGCCGAGCGCAGGACGCCCGCGCCCTGCGACATCGTCTGCTGGATGCCGTGGCGGGCGTCGGGGGCGATGAGCGGGAGGACGGTGGCGGGTTCGGTGGGGACACCGGGGGTACGGCCGGCGGCCTCGACGAGGTCGGCGGCGATGCGCTCGGCGAACACCAGTCCCTCCAGGAGGGAGTTGGAGGCGAGCCGGTTCGCGCCGTGCACACCGGTGCAGGCGACCTCGCCGCACGCGTACAGGCCGGGCACGGTGGTGCGGCCGTGCAGGTCGGTGCGGATGCCGCCGGAGGCGTAGTGCGCGGCCGGGGCCACCGGGATCGGCTCGGTCACCGGGTCGATGCCGTGGGAGCGGCAGGCGGCCAGGATGGTCGGGAAGCGGTTCTCCCACATGTCCGCGCCGAAGTGCCGCCCGTCCAGGTACATGTGGGCGGCGCCCTGCTCCTGCATCCGGCGCATGATCGCCTTGGCGACGATGTCGCGGGGGGCGAGTTCGGCGAGTTCGTGCTGGCCGAGCATGAAGCGCACGCCGTCGGCGTCGACGAGGTGCGCGCCCTCGCCGCGCACCGCTTCGGACACCAGCGGCTGCTGGCCCTCCGCGCCCGCGCCCAGGAAGAGCACCGTCGGGTGGAACTGGACGAATTCGAGGTCGGAGACCTCCGCGCCCGCGCGCAGGGCGAGCGCGACACCGTCGCCGGTGGAGACGGCGGGGTTGGTGGTGGCGGCGAACACCTGGCCCATGCCGCCGGTGGCGAGGACGACGGCGGGGGCGTTGACCGCGCCGACGCCGTCGTGCTGGCCCTCGCCCATGACGTGCAGGGTGACACCGGCGGTGTGCCCCTGTGCGTCGCGCAGGAGGTCGAGGACGAGGGCGTTCTCGATGAACTCCACCGCCTGTGCGCGCACGGCGTCCACCAGTGCGCGGGAGATCTCCGCACCGGTGGCGTCACCTCCCGCGTGCGCGATGCGCCGGCGGTGGTGGCCGCCTTCGCGGGTGAGCTGGATGGCACCGCTGTCGGGGTCGGTGTCGAAGTGCGCCCCGGTGGCGATCAACCGCCGTACGGCGTCGGGGCCTTCGGTGACCAGGGTGCGTACGGCTGTCTCGTCGCAGAGACCGGCGCCGGCGACCAGGGTGTCGTCCAGGTGCTGTTCGGGGGTGTCGCCGTCGCCGAGGGCGGCGGCGATGCCGCCCTGTGCCCAGCGGGTGGAGCCGTCGTCCAGGCGGGCCTTGGTGACGACGACGGTGCGCAGGCCCGCGGCGGTGCAGCGCAGGGCGCAGGTGAGGCCCGCGACGCCGGAGCCAACGATCACGACGTCGGCGTCGATGGACCAGCCGGGGGCGGGGGCGGCGAGACGTATGCCGGTCACGGTGCTGCTCCAGGGGTGTGCTGCTGCGAGTGCTGCGGTACGTCGGTGTCGTCCTGCGGTACGTCTGGGGCGTCCTGCGGTACGTCGCCGAAGGTCAGCGGCAGGTTGTCGATGAGCCGGGTGGAGCCGACCCGGGCGGCGACGGCGAGGACCGCGTCGCCCTGGTGCCCGTCACCGGCGTCGGTGAAGTCGGAGGGGTCCACCAGTGCCACGTAGTCGAGCTCCAGTCCCGGTGCCTCTTTGAGGAGACGGTGCGCGGTTTCCCGTACCGCTGTGGGAGTCGTCTCGCGCGCACCCGCGAACAGTGCCTGCGACAGTGCGAGGGCGGCCGTGCGCTCCTGCGGTGACAGGTAGCGGTTTCTGCTGGAGCGGGCCAGGCCGTCGGCCTCGCGCACAGTAGGTACGGCGACGATCTCGACGGGGAAGTTCAGGTCGAGGACCATGCGCCGGATCAGGGCGAGTTGCTGGGCGTCCTTCTGGCCGAAGAAGGCCAGGTCGGGCGCGGTCAGGTGGAGCAGCTTGGCGACGACGGTGAGCATGCCGTCGAAGTGCCCGGGCCTGGTGGCGCCTTCGAGGCGTTCGCCCATGGGTCCGGCGGACAGCCGCACCTGGGGGTCGCCGCCGGGGTAGACCTCGTCGACGGCGGGGGCGAACACGGCGTCCGCGCCCGCCTCCCGGGCGAGGGCGAAGTCGGCGTCCAGGGTGCGCGGGTAGCGGTCGAGGTCCTCGTTCGCGCCGAACTGGAGGGGGTTGACGAAGACGGTGACGATGACCTGGCCCTCGGCTCCCGCGCGCTCCCTGGCGGTACGGATCAAGGTGGCGTGCCCGTCGTGCAGGGCGCCCATGGTCATGACGACGCAGCGGCGGCCGGTGCGCGCGAGTGCGGCCAGTTCGGTGGCCGTACGGACGAGAACGGTCATCGCAGGTCCCCTTCGGCCAGGACGCCCAGCAGGTCTTCGGCGAGTTCGGGCTTGAGGAGGCCGTGCGCGAGGGCGCGGTCGGCGGTGGTGCGGGCCATCGCGAGGTAGCCGGCGACGGTCTGCGGGGCGTGCTTGCGCAGTTCGGAGACGTGCGCGGCGACGGTGCCCGCGTCGCCGCGTGCGACGGGCCCGGTGAGGGCAGCGTCGCCGGAGCGCAGGGCGTTGTCCAGGGCGGCGCCCAGGAGCGGGCCGAGCATCCGGTCGGGGGCCTCGACGCCTGCGGTGCGGAGCAGTTCCATGGACTGGGCGACCAGGGTGACCAGGTGGTTCGCGCCGAGGGCGAGGGCCGCGTGGTAGAGCGGGCGGGCTTCTTCGGCGATCCACTCGGGCTCGCCGCCCATCTCGATGACCAGGGCCTCGGCGGCGAGCCGCAGCTCCTCGGGGGCGGTGATCCCGAAGGAGCACCCGGCGAGGCGCTGGACGTCCACGGAGGTGCCGGTGAAGGTCATCACCGGGTGCAGGGCCAGCGGCAGCGCCCCGGCGCGCAGGGCGGGGGTCAGGACGTCCGTTCCGTACCGCCCGGAGGTGTGCACCAGGAGCTGGCCGGGGCGGATCGCACCGGTGTCGGCGAGGCCCTCGACGAGGCCGGGCAGGGCGTCGTCGGGGACGGTCAGCAGGACGAGGTCGGCGCGGGCCAGCACCTCGGCGGGGGTGACCAGGGGGACCTCGGGCAGCAGGGTGGCGGCGCGGCGCACGGAGGCGTCGGAGACACCGGAGGCGGCGACCGGGCGGTGTCCCGCCTGGCGCAGGGCGGCGGCGAGGGCGGAGCCGACGCGGCCCGCTCCGACGACGCCGACGGTGAGCCGGGCGGGTCGGTCGGCGGGGTCGGGAGAGCCAAAATGGGGAGTTGGGTTCACGCGGAAACGGCCTTCCGTTCCAGTCCGCAGGGGGTACCGGACGATTGCTCGTCATGCTACGCCAGCGTTTCGGGCCCCTCTCTGGGTGAGCCGTTCCCTGTCCACAGGCGGTGGAAAACCCCGGTGACGCCCTTGCGCGACGTACGCGATCATCGGCGGATGAGCGACGAAGCGAACGACGCGAGCACGGCCCCGGACACGGACCCGCAGGAGCGCAGGCGCGCGGCCTTCCACAGCGCCAAGAGGGTGCTCGCCCGGCACTCCGCCCAGCACCGGATCGGGGAGCAGCTGGCACACCTGAGCGCCCACGCGGGCAGTGTGTACGACCTCGACGCCGGCGCCGACATCTACGGCGACGGCGTCGTGGCGGAGCTGGAGCGGCGCACCGCACGGCTGCTGGGCAAGGAGGCCGCCGTGTTCTTCCCCACCGGCACCATGGCGCAGCAGATCGCGCTCCGGTGCTGGGCGGCGCGCACCGGGAACAACACCGTCGCCCTGCACCCCCGCGCGCACCCGGAGCTGCACGAACGCAACGCCTTCCATGAGGTGAGCGGTTTGCGCACCGTGCACCCGACCGGCGAGCCGCGGCTGCCGAACGCCGACGAGGTGCGCGATTTCGAGGAGCCCTTCGGCACGCTGATGCTCGAACTGCCGCTGCGGGAGGCCGGTTTCGTCCTCCCGTCGTGGGAGGAGCTGACGGAGGTGGTGGAGGCGGCCCGGGAGCGGGACGCGGTGGTGCATTTCGACGGGGCACGGCTGTGGGAGTGCACCGGGCATTTCGAGCGCCCTCTTGAGGAGATCGCGGCGCTCGCCGACACGGTGTACGTGTCGTTCTACAAGTCGCTGGAAGGGATGTCCGGTGCGGTGCTCGCGGGTCCCGCGACGCTGGTCGACGAGGCGCGCACCTGGCGGCACCGCTACGGGGGCACCCTGTTCCAGCAGTACCCGGCGGCACTGAGCGCGCTGATCGGCCTGGAGCAGGCGCTGCCCCGGCTGCCCGAGTACGTGGCGCACGCGAAGGTGGTGGCGCAGGCGCTGGAGGAGGGTTTCCGGGAGGCGGGGACGCCGTGGTTCCGGGTGCATCCCGAGGTGCCGCACACGCACCAGTTCCAGGTGTGGCTGCCGTACGACGCGGACGCGCTGACGGAGGCGGCGGTGCGGCAGGCGGAGGAGAGCGGAGTGGCGCTGTTCCAGCGGTGGTTCACCGCCCCGGAGGGCCCTCCGGGGGTGGCGGTGACCGAGGTGACGGTGGCGTCGCAGGGGCTGGAGTGGAGCGCGGAGGACGTACGGGAGGCGCTGGCCGGCTTCCTCGGCCGTATCGGCTGGTTGCTGGCTGCCGGCTGCTAGTTGCAGTCGGCGGTACGGGTACGGGCGGGCCGTGCGGCAGGGGTCGCGGGCCTGCTCCGTACCGTACGGAAACGGGTCACGACCCGCGCGAGGGCGGCCCGGACGTACGACCCGGCGGGCCGCTCGGCGACGACCGCGCGGAAGCGGAGGTCGTCGCGGACGGTGTCGCGCAGTTCGCGGACGGTCCGCCAGTCGTGCCGGCCGGGGGCGGGCGGGGTCGGGGCGCCCTGCTGGGCGGCACGGTAGGCGTCGAAGAGGTGCTGCTGGGATGCGGTCATGTCCCTCACGCTGCGCCGGTCCCCGCCGCCGCGCACAACCGATTGACGGGACCCGCCAATTGGATCGCCGTCGATTGACGGCCGCCGTCAATCGAAGGACCGATTGTCAGTGGGGGCGTGCACCATGGGGCCATGAGCGTCTCCGTGGACATCACCGGTCTCCCGCCCGAGCGGATCGACTTCGCGATCTCGCCGCTGGGCGAGCTGGGCATGGCGCTGCACGCCCTGTCCGAGCCGGGCCACCACCCGGGCCTGCACGGCTGGGCGACGGCGACCGCCTCCGCGCTCAAGCCGGACCTGGCAGACCGGCTCACCGAGGCCGACTTCCTGTGGCGCACGACGTTCTCGGACGTGTTCCAGCCCTTCGCGGGCGTCAAGGGCGGGCCGGGCAGGCCCGGTGCGACGCTCGCCGAGGACCTGGACCTCCTGGACCGGCTGGACGACGAGGCGTTCGTGTCGGCGGCCCTGGAGTTCACCTGCTCCAGCATGTACGCGCTGGGCGGCCCCTCGCCGCTGACGGACGCGTCGCTGCGCGGCCGCTCGCTGGACCTGGCGGCGGCCCGCGGCCCCAAGCAGCTGGACTTCACCGAGCGACTGCTCTCCGACCCCGGCTGCGTCCGCGTCTGGCTGCGGCGGCTGTTCGAGGACTGCAACGAAGCCTTCTTCGCCGACACCTGGAACCGGGTCCGGGTCCAGCTCGCCGCCGACGCCCGGCACAAGCACGACCTGCTCCAGCGCCGGGGCCTGGCCGAGGCGCTGCACGCGGTGTCTCCCGCGCTCACCCTGGACGAGAGCGCCCACCGCATACGGGCCGACAAGCTCGCCGAGGGCCACACCACCGCGGTGGACCCGGAGGTCGGCGCGGGTCTGACCGTCATGCCGAGCAGCTTCGGCTGGCCGCACCTGCTGGTGCTGCACGCCCCCGGCTGGCGGCCGGTGATCCACTACCCGGTGGGCGCCCCCGAGCTGCCCTCGCCCGCTTCCGTACAGCTGTTGCAGCAGCGGCTGGAGGCGCTGGCCCACCCGATGCGGATGCGGCTGTGCCGGTTCCTGGCCCGGACTCCGTACACGACGGGCGAGCTGGCGGACACGCTCGGGATCACCGCTCCCGAGGTGTCGCGGCACCTGGGCGTCCTGAAGAAGGCCGGCCTGCTCACCACCCGCCGCCGCGGCCGGTACGTCCTGCACCACCTGGACACCACGGTGGTGGCCCGCCTCGGCAGCGACTTCCTGGAGGGGGTGCTGCGGTAGGCGGCGCGCGCTAGGCGATGCCGGGCGAGCCCCCGGCCCGGACCAGACCCGTCTCGTACGCCAGCACGACCACCTGCACCCGGTCGCGCAGCCCCAGCTTGGTCAGGATGCGGCCCACGTGGGTCTTCACGGTGGCCTCGGAGAGGACGAGGCGGGCGGCGATCTCGCCGTTCGACAGGCCCTGCGCGACGAGCAGCATCACCTCGCGCTCGCGGTCGGTGAGCTTCTCGATCTCCTTGTGCTGCGGCTCCTTGCCGGTGCTCGGCAGCATCGGCGAGAAGCGGTCCAGCAGACGCCGGGTGGTGGACGGCGCGACGACCGCGTCGCCACTGTGCACGGAGCGGATCGCGGCCAGCAGTTCGGCCGGGGGCACGTCCTTGAGCATGAAGCCGCTGGCCCCCGCCTGGAGCCCGGAGAAGGCGTACTCGTCCAGGTCGAAGGTGGTCAGGATGAGCACCCGCGGCGCATCCTCCTGCGCGCAGATCCGCCGGGTCGCCTCCACCCCGTCCAGCCTCGGCATGCGCACGTCCATCAGGACGACGTCCACGGCGGTGGTGCGCAGGACGTCCAGCGCCTCCTGCCCGTCGCCCGCCTCGGCGACGACCTCCATGTCGGGCTGGGCGGCCAGCACCATGCGGAATCCGGTGCGCAGCAGCATCTGGTCGTCGACGAGCATCACGCGGATCGGCGGCATAAGAGGAGACCTTCCAGAGGGGTGTCAGTGTGCGGGCTTGAGCGGCAGCAGCGCGCTGATCCGGAAGCCTCCGCCAGGACGCGGGCCCGCGTCCAGCGTGCCGCCGACCATACCGACCCGCTCGCGCATGCCGATCAGCCCGTGGCCCTGGCCGTCCGCGCCGCCGTCCTCGTACAGCTCGTGCGCGGCGCCCCGGCCGTCGTCCTCGACGAGCAGGCCGAGCCCGTCGTCGAAGTACACCAGCCGCACGCTCGCACCGGCGTCGGGGCCGCCGTGCTTGCGGGTGTTGGTGAGGGCCTCCTGCACGATCCGGTACGCCGTCAGCTCGACGCCGCTGGGCAGCGGGCGGGCGGTGCCCTCGACGCGGAAGTCGACGGTGAGCCCGGCCGTCCGTACCTGCTCGATCAGGTCCTCGATCTGCTGGACGTCGGGCTGCGGCACGTACTCGCCGCTCTCCGGCGCCTCCCCGCTGCGCAGCACGCCCAGCAGCCGGCGCATCTCGGCGAGCGCCTGACGCCCGGTCGTGGAGATCGTCTCCAGCGCCTGCTTGGCCTGGTCGGGCGAGGAGTCCATGACGTACGCGGCACCGTCGGCCTGGACGATCATCACGGACACGTTGTGCGCGACGACGTCGTGCAGTTCGCGGGCGATACGGGCGCGTTCGGCGGCGACGGCGACCTTGGCCTGCGCCTCGCGCTCCCGCTCCAGCCGTGACGCCCGCTCCTCCAGCTGCGCGAAGTAGGCGCGCCGGGTGCGCAGCGAGTCGCCGAGCACCCAGGCGAGGAGGAAGGGGATGGTCAGGAAGACCGCGTACGCGATGGGTGCGACCGCGTCGCCCTTGTCCACCGGCCAACGGAGCTGCGAGATCGTCGCCGCCAGCAGGGAGCCGCCGAGCGCCAGCCGGGAGGCCCAGCGGGCCCCGTTGGCGGCCACGGTGTAGACGATGATGAACATGGCGAAGTTCGCCAGGTGCGGCTCGATGCCCAGCGCCACCTGTCCCAGCCCGCACGCGACGGCGAGCAGCAGCATCCGCTCCGGGAAGCGCCGGCGCAGTGCCAGCACCAGACACATCACCAGCACGCTGAGCAGGCCCAGCGAGACGCTGTGCCCGTCCCAGGCCGTGCCCTCCGACAACGCGGACATCCCGAAGAGAATCACAGCCCAGAAGCTGTCGACGCTCGTCGGGTGTCTGCGGATGAAGTCGTAGAGGCGCTGCACATGTCCAGCGTAGGGAAACAGCAGAGGTCGAAGGGTCAACCGGAGGAGCGATCCGAGAGTGCGGCCCCTACTCCCCAAGGTGGAGACGCAGGGGAGACTTGCCGGGTGAGAGACGGTTCTTCACCTTCCAGGCAGGGCGGCGCGGACGCCGCCGAGTGGCACGGCTGGCGTACGGCGACCGAGCGCGCGCTGTACGGTCCCGGCGGCTTCTACCTGCGCCCCGAGGGCCCGGCGGGCCATTTCCGTACGTCGGTGCACGCCTCGCCGCTCTTCGCTCAGGCCGTCGCACGGCTCCTGCTGCGGACGTACGAGGAGCTGGGCGGCCCGCGCCGTCTCGCCCGCATCGACCTGGTCGACATCGGCGCCGGTCGCGGGGAGCTGCTGACGGGGGTGCTGGCGGCGCTCCCTCCGGACGTCGAAGTACACCCGTACGGTGTCGAGAAGGCGCCCCGCCCGCCCGGGCTCGACCACCGCATCGAGTGGTGCGCGGAGCCGCCCCGGGGGGTGCGGGGTCTGGTCTTCTCCAACGAGTGGCTGGACAACGTCCCCGCGGACGTCGCGGAGGCGGACCCGGCGGGTGTCCCCCGGTACGTCGAGGTGCGCACCGACGACGGCGCCGAACGCCTGGGGACGCCGGTCGCGGGCGAGGACGCGCGATGGCTGGAACGGTGGTGGCCGCTGGCCGGACAGCCCGGTCACCGGGCGGAGATCGGACGCCCGAGGGACGAGGCCTGGGCGGCGGCGGTGGGCACGCTGGCGGAGGGCCTGGCGGTGGCGGTGGACTACGCGCACTCGCTCGACGCCCGGCCGCCGTTCGGCACGCTGAGCGGATTCGCCGGGGGCCAGGAGGTGCGGCCGGTTCCGGACGGGTCGTGCGACGTGACGGCGCATGTGGCGCTGGACGCGTGCGCGGCGGCCGTCCCCGGCGCGGCGCACACGGAGCTCCTCACACAGCGGGAGGCGCTGACCCGGCTCGGAGTGACGGGGGCCCGTCCCCCGCTGACGCTGGCGTCGACGGATCCGGCGGCGTACGTCCGGGCCCTCTCGGCAGCGAGCAGCGCCGGAGAACTGCTGGCCCGGGGCGGCCTGGGCGACTTCGGGTGGCTGGAGCAGAGGGTGGGCCGCTGTTAGGGCCGCTGTTAGGGGCGCTTCCAGGGGCGCGGGGAACTGCGCAAAACACCGGCCCCCCCACCCAGCCGTGCGGCGAGCGCTTACGGGAAGGGGCGGGGCGGGGAGAAAGCCCGCCGCAGGCGCCCGCCGTACCGGGTACGACCCGAAACCGGGCCGCACGCCGAACACCCCCGGCACGGAACCAGGTCCCACGCCGAACACCCCCGGCACGGGCACGGGCACAGGCACAGGCACAGGCACCGCACCCCCACCCGCCCCGCAGGCGAGAGATACTGACCCCCATGACACCGCAGACGCCCCCGCAGACGACCACCGTCGGCATCGGCGGTGCCGCCGAATCCACCGACATGGTGCTGAACATCGGCCCCCAGCACCCCTCCACCCACGGCGTCCTGCGCCTCAAGCTCGTCCTCGACGGCGAACGCATCCAGCACGCCGAGCCGGTCATCGGCTACATGCACCGCGGCGCGGAGAAGCTCTTCGAGGCCCGCGACTACCGCCAGATCGTCATGCTGGCCAACCGCCACGACTGGCTCTCCGCGTTCTCCAACGAGCTCGGCGTCGTCATGGCCGTGGAGCGCATGCTCGGCATGGAGGTCCCCGAGCGCGCGGTGTGGACCCGCACCCTGCTCGCCGAGCTGAACCGGGTCCTCAACCACCTGATGTTCCTGGGCTCGTACCCCCTCGAACTCGGCGGCATCACCCCGGTCTTCCACGCCTTCCGCGAGCGCGAGGAACTCCAGCACGTGATGGAGGAGGTCTCGGGCGGGCGCATGCACTACATGTTCAACCGCGTCGGCGGCCTCAAGGAGGACCTCCCGGCGGGCTGGCTGGGCCGGGTGCGCGACGCCGTCGCCTCGGTCCGCTCCCGGATGAACATCTACGACGACCTGGTCCTCGGCAACGAGATCTTCCGCGGCCGCACCCGGAACGTCGGCGTCCTGTCAGCCGAGGCCGTCCACGCGTACGGCGTCTCCGGGCCGATCGCCCGTGCCTCCGGTGTCGACTTCGACCTGCGCCGCGACGAGCCGTACCTCGCGTACGGGGACCTCCAGGACACCCTGAAGGTCGTCACCCGCACCGAGGGCGACTGCCTGGCCCGCTTCGAGTGCCTCCTCGAACAGACCCACAACGCCCTCGACCTGGCCGACGCCTGCCTGACCCGGATCGCCGACCTGCCGCCGGGCCCGATCAACCAGCGCCTGCCGAAGGTCCTCAAGGCCCCCGAGGGCCACACGTACGCCTGGACCGAGAACCCCCTCGGCATCAACGGCTACTACCTGGTGTCCAAGGGCGAGAAGACGCCGTACCGCCTCAAGCTGCGGTCGGCGTCCTTCAACAACATCCAGGCGCTGACCGAGCTGCTGCCCGGCACGCTGGTCGCCGACATGGTCGCAATCCTCGGGTCGCTGTTCTTCGTCGTCGGCGACATCGACAAGTAGGGCATGCCGTACGGGGGTTGGTGTACGGGGGTTGCTGTACGGGGTTTCAGGACCCGGCGACGCTCCTGAGCCCCACCACGTCCAGCTGCTCCGTCTCGTCGTGCGCGGTGAGGTCGATGACCTCGCCGACCGCGTCCCCGTCGACGCCCCGGGCGCTGCGGTGCTCGGCGAGCGCCTCCTCGCCGACGACATCGGCCAGGTCGGAACGGTCGGCCTCCTGCACGGCCCGCTCGGCCGGGGTGCCGGCTCCCTTGCCCGTGCCGAAGAAGTCGAATCCGCCCTGCTTGCGGACGGCGGGCAGGTTCTGGGGTGCGTACGGGGCGAGCGCGGCGGACGGGCGCATGTGCTCCCGCAGTTCGCGGGTCGGGACGGGGGCCTGGGGGGTCTGACGGGCCTGGGGGGTCTGCTGTGCCTGGGGCACCTGGGGCACCTGGGGCGTCCGTACGGGCGGCTTCGCCGCACTCGCCGGGGTCGGCGCCGGAACCGGAGCCAGCGCCTCCACGCCCGTGGAGCCCGTGGGCCCCGTGGCCCCCGTGCGCCCCTGGGCCTCTTCGGCCGCCGGGGTCTCGTCCTGCGGCTTCTCCTCCACCCGCGCCGGCGCCTGGGCCACGGCCCGCACCTCCACCTCGCGCCCCGCACCCGACGCCAGCTTCTCCAGCGCCGCAGCCGCCCGCGCATAGGCGGCCGGGGTCGGCGTGGAGGCGGCGGCGGTCAGCTCCTTGGGCGCGGTGGACGCCGCCTCCAGCTCCAGCAGACGGCGGCGCTCCAGCGCGGTGGCCCGCTCGGTCTCGGCGGTCGCGTACCGGCGCAGCAGCGCGGCGTGCTCGTTGCGCAGCCCGGCCAGCTCGATGCGCTTGGCGCGCAGTTTGTTCTCCAGCCGGATGCGCAGGGCGCGGGATTCCTCCAGGTCGCCCTCCAGATCGGCGACCCGCTCCTCGGCCTTCCATACGTCGGCCTCGCGGGCGCGGTTCAGCTCGGCGACCTTGCGGCCGGCCGTGCGGTCCCAACTGCGCATGAGGGCGGCCCCGGTGACGGCCGCCGCTGCGGCTGCGGCGACCAGGATCCGCAGCACCAGAGGTTCCGCCACGAACCAGGCCCCACCGGCGATCACGAGCGAGGCGCCCGCGACCGTCGAAGGCGGCAGCAGTTTGTGCAGGGGTGGGGAATGGCGGTGGCGTCCACGTGGCATGGCTTGAAATTTACCGTGTGCGCGACACGTATGGGGTACCACCCGTAAATCTGTTCCCGCCCGTTACGCGGTGAACACGTCGAGCGGTACCCCACATTCCACTTCGGCCGCTTCTTGACGCCCCTCCGGCCGTCTCCTGATGCTTCTTCCGCTACTTCTTGAGGAGCCCCTTCGACTCCAAATAGGCCTTTGCCACGTCGGCCTCCTTGGCCCGCTCGATGTCGACCTTGCGGTTCAGTTCACCGAGGTCGGCCGTGGTGAGCACCTTGGTGAGCTTGTTCAGCGCCTCGGCTATCGCCGGGTCGCTCGCGCCCTTGGCACTGAGCACGGGCAGCACGTTGTCGGCGTTCTGGAGCTTCTTGTCGTCCTCCAGGAAGACCAGGCCGAAGCTGTCGATCGTGGCGTCGGTCGTGGTGGTGAGGACGAGCTGGTCCTCACCGTCCTTCACGGCCTGCTTGGCCTGCGGGGTGCCGACGCCCTTGGGGTCGATTCCCGCGACGTCGATGCCGTACTTCTTCTTCAGACCCGGAGCGCAGAACGGCCGGATCGCGCACTCGTCGCCCGCCGCGATCTTGACCTTGATCTTGGACTTGCCGAGGTCGGAAAGGGTCTTGAGCTTGTTCTTCTCGGCGAATTCCTTGGTCACCGCGAAGGCGTTCTGGTCGACGGCCTCGCCGTGCGGCAGGACTATCATCCCGACCGGCTCGGCCAGCTCCTTCAGCCCCTTGACCGTGGCCTCGACATCGGGCGAGGCCACCGGATTCTTCTCGGCCTCCTTGGGGCCGCGGTACTTGGCGTTGACGAATTCCGCGAGCGTCGCCGCGTATTCCGGTACGACGTCTATGTCGCCCTTCACCAGGGAGGGTTCGTACAGCTCACGGTTCTTGACGACGGTCACCGAGGTGGTGAACCCGGCGTCCTTGAGCACCTGCGCGTACATCTCCGCCAGCACCTTGGACTCGGTGAAGGCGGCGGCGCCCACCACGAGCTCGCCCTTCTTGCCGCCGCCGGAACCGGATGCGGAACCGGCACCGGCGGAGGCCCCGCCCGCGCCCGGCTTCTCCTTCTCCAGGCTGTCGCCGCCGCACGCGGCGAGCGAACCGGTCAGGGCCACCAGGCCGACTACCGCGCCCGCGAGGCGTGAGGTCTTGGTCATGAGGATTCACCATCCGTGAGATGCACAAAGTGCGGGAACAGAACGAGAGGACACAGCATTACGAAACCCACCTCACGCCGACTTCCGCAGCGGCGAGCAGACCCGGCCGAGCAGCACCAGCGCCCCCTCCACCACCAGCGCGAGCAGCGCCACCAGCACCGCCCCCGCCACGACCTGGGCGGTGTCGTACGTGTTGAAGCCGGCGGTGATGATCCGCCCGAGCCCGCCCTGCCCGACCATCGCGGCGATCGAGGCGGTGGCCACCACCTGCACGGCGGCCGAGCGCAGACCGGTCATCACCAGGGGGTACGCGAGGGGCAGTTCGACCCGCAGGAAGAGCTGCGGGCCGCTCATGCCCATGCCGCGCGCGGCCTCGACGACGGCCCGGTCCACCTCCCGCATCCCCACGTAGGCGTTGGTCAGCAGCGGCGGCACCGCGAACAGCACCAGCGCGACGATCGTCGGCACGTACCCGGCGGAGCGCAGCGGCGAGACCATGAAGATCGCCAGCACCGCGAACACCGGCACGGCCCGCCCGATGTTGGAGACGTTGACCGCGAGCGCACCCCCCTTGCCGAGGTGCCCGAGCAGGAAGGCCACCGGCAGCGCGATCAGGCACGCGATGCCGAGCGCGACCCCGCTGACGTACAGATGCTCCGTCAGCCGGGTCCAGATCCCGCCCTCGCCGGACCAGTTGGAGCCCGTGACCAGCCAGGTCCAGGCATCACCGAGCACACCCATCGCGATCAGCCCGCCTCAACAGCCGCAGAAGACTTGCGTATTCGGTCCCGAAGCGGCTCCCGCCGGGCCTTCGGCACCCGCGTCCACGGCGTCAGCAGCCGTTGCAGCCCGAGCAGCAGCAGGTCGGCGAGCAGCGCCAGCAGCACGCACAGCACGGAGGCGGCGAGCACCTGCGCCTTGAAGAACGTGGGCAGCGCGTCCTCGATGAGGTTGCCGAGGCCGCCGCGCCCGACGATGGAGCCGACCGTGGTCAGCGCCACCGTGGAGACGGTCGCGATGCGCACCCCGGCCATCAACGCGGGCAGCGAGAGCGGCAGCTCCACCTCCCACAACAGCCGCCACGGCCCGTACCCCATCCCGCGCGCCGCTTCCCTGGCCTCCTCCGGCACGGCCTCCAGGCCCGCCAGGATGTTCCGCACCAGGATCGTCAGCGAGTACAGCACCAGGCCCGTGATCACCAGCGCCGAGGACAGCCCGAACAGCGGCAGCAGCAGCGAGAACATCGCCAGCGACGGCACCGTGTACAGGATCGTGGTCAGCCCGAGGACGGGTCCGGCGAAGCGCTTGTGCCGCCGTGCGAGGACGGCCAGCGGAAGCGCCACGGCCAGTCCGATCAGCACCGACGCCACCGTGATCCCCACGTGCTGGAGGGTCGCGTCGGTCAACTCCTGGCTGCGGGAACGCAGGTACTCCCCGCATATCCAGTCGTTCGTCACCAGACAGTTCTGCTCGCTCACGCGTCCCCACCTCCCCCGCTCCGGCCGTTCCACACGACCGGTGACCGAACCGATACCCCGACGGGGAACGTATGTTCAAAGCCTGTGGAAGGACCATAGCGCCGACCACTGACAACGAACTCGGCCCGGTTCGGCCCGCCACATCCCGGCAACACGCTCTTCACACAACACCCGCCACCAGCCGCCACAATGGGGACCCATGATCCGGTTCGAGCACGTCACCAAGCGCTACGCCGACGGAACGACCGCCGTCGACGACCTGTCCTTCGAGGTCGCCGCAGGTGAACTCGTCACGCTCGTCGGCCCGTCGGGCTGCGGCAAGACCACCACCATGAAGATGGTCAACCGCCTCATCGAGCCCACCGACGGCCGGATATTCCTGGACGGCGAGGACATATCCGGGGTCGACCCCGTCGAACTGCGTCGCCGGATCGGGTACGTCATCCAGCAGGTCGGCCTCTTCCCGCACAAGACCGTCCTCGACAACACCGCCACGGTCCCGCACCTGCTCGGCGTGAAGAAGTCCGAGGCCCGCCTGCGGGCCGCCGAACTCCTCGACCTGGTCGGCCTCGACCCCAAGGTCTACGGCTCCCGCTACCCGGAACAGCTCTCCGGCGGCCAGCGCCAGCGCGTCGGCGTCGCCCGGGCGCTGGCCGCCGACCCGCCCGTACTGCTCATGGACGAGCCCTTCGGCGCGGTCGACCCGGTGGTCCGCGAACGCCTCCAGAACGAGTTCCTGAAGCTCCAGTCGCAGGTCCGCAAGACGGTGCTGTTCGTGACGCACGACATCGAGGAGGCGGTCCGCCTCGGCGACCGCATCGCCGTCTACGGGCAGGGCACCATCGAGCAGTTCGACGCACCGGCCGTGGTGCTGGGCGCACCCGCCACCCCGTACGTCGCGGACTTCGTCGGCGCGGACCGCGGCCTCAAGAGGCTCTCGGTGACACCGATCGAGGAGAGCGACCTGGAGCAGCCGCCGGTGGTGCACCTGGACGACCCGATGCGCACCGCCGCACAGCGGCTCGCCGACCAGGGGGCGCGCTGGGCCGTCGTACTGGACGGGGAGGACAACCTGCACGGCTGGATCCCGGCCGAATCCGCGAACCAGAGGGGCAAGGACGGCACCGTGCGCGAGCACGCGCGCCGGATGGAGGCCTGGCTGCCGGTGGGGGCCTCGCTGAAGCAGGCGTTCTCGACGATGCTCCAGCACGACGCCGGATGGATCGCGGTGATCGACGATGCGGGCGAGGGCCGGTTCCTCGGGGTGCTCACCCCGGCCCGGCTGCACGAAGCCCTGCGCCGGTCCATCGACGCGGACGGGCGCAGGGTCTCCCGCAGGGAAGTGGAAGTGGAAACGGTGGGGTGACCCCTCACGTCCGTCAGGCGGTGAGCTTCTTGCTCATCCACTCGATGACGGCGGGGATCTCCCGCTTCCAGGTGTTGAAGTTGTGGCCGCCGCTGTTGAGCGTGATCGAGGAGACCTTCGTCGGCGGCTTCACCTTGCTGATGAACTCCGCCGTCGGCTTCTTGTTGCTCTCGCCCTTCTTGCTGGTGGTGACCAGCAGGGAGACCTTGGGCGCGGGCAGGTGGTCGAGCGCCCAGATCAGGTTGGCGCGCTTCTTCAGGTTCTCGTCGCCGCCGAAGAGGTCACCGGTCGTGGGGTCGTCGGCCGCCTTGTAGTCCGGGGAGAGACCGGCGCCCGCGGCGAACTTGTCCGGGTGCGCCATGGCGATCTTCAGGGCGCAGTAGCCGCCGGTGGAGTTCCCCATGAAGCCCCAGTTCTGCGGCTTCGTGCCCACGCGGTACGAGGCGGAGATCGCCTGCGGCAGGTCCTGGGCGAAGAACGTCTCGGTCTGCGGGCCGTTCGGGATGTTCACGCAGTTGGTGTCGCGCGGCGGTGCGACGGTCGGCCGCATCAGAACCATGATCATCGGCTGTGCCTTGCCCGCGCGGGCCTGCATCAGAGCGGTCTGGGGGTAGCGGAGCCCTTTGATCAGGTTCATCGCGATGCCCGGGTAGCCGGTGAGCACGACCGTGGCGGGGAACTGCTTCTTCTTGAACTCCGGCTGGAAGTACTCCGGCGGCAGGTAGACGTACGCCGGGCTGACGATCTTGGAGGCGCGGCCCTCGATCCGCACCTCCTGTATCTGACCGCCGACGGCCGGCTTGTTGCCGCCGGGCACGTCCATCGCCTGGGTGCCGATGAGCTGGGCCTCCTTGCTGCCGCCGCCGCTCGCGTGGTCGACGACGACACCCATCTGGTCCTCCTGCCCGAAGAGGTCAGCCCAGGAGCCGTAGAAGAGGAACGACTTGTTCGCGGCGAGGCCGACCGCTGCGAACAGTGCGAGCTGGGTCGCCAGCAGCATGCCGATCCTGCCCAGTACGGAACGCCAGGTACGCCCCGACAGGCGCGGCCAGAGCCAGATCGTGGCGGCGAAGAGCAGTACGGCCACCACAACGGCGAGCAGGAGAACCTTGGTACTGGTGAGACCCATGTCGAGATCGTTACTTCCTGGCTGAGAATTTCCTGAGAGCTGAGTGAACCCACCTCCCGCAAGCGCCGTCCTAGTGAACGCACAATGTCCGGACGGACCTTCTCCAGGTTCCACGGGCACAAAACCTCTCGCGGAACCTCGGGAAGCGATGTCAATCAGAATAGATGGGGATAAGTCCGGAGCGGTTCCGGATCGGGTTCGGCGGGTCCTGCGCGGACCCCGTCCCGAGTCGGTCCCTTCGCTGGTGGGCGCGGCCGTCATGATCGTGGGCCTGCTCGACATCGCCGCCGGGGTCTTCCCCCGTTTCCGGCACAGCCGCATGCACAGCCTGGCCGAGGTGCTGCCGGGGACGTTCGGGCCGTTCGCGGCCGCGTTCTCGCTCACCGTGGGCGTGCTGCTCCTGCTGCTGGCGCACGGGCTCAAGCGGCGCAAGCGCCGGGCCTGGCGCTCGGTGGTGTTCCTGCTGCCCGTCGGAGCGGTCGCCCAGTACACGTACCGGCACTCCGTCCTCGGTGTGCTGATCGCCCTCGCACTCCTGGCGCTGCTGATAGTCCATCGGAGTGAATTCGCCGCGCTGCCGGACCCGCGCAGCCGCTGGAAGGCGCTCACCAACTTCGTCGTGATGCTGATCGGCTCCCTCGCACTGGGCCTGCTGATCGTCAGTTCGCACCCGAGGAAGCTGATCGGCGACCCGAGCCTGCTGGAGCGCCTGGAGCACGTGCTGTACGGGCTGGTGGGCTTCGAGGGGCCGCTGTCGTACGGCGGACAGGTCTCCTGGACGGTCGGCTACTCCCTCGGCGCGCTCGGCTGGATCACCGCGATCACCACGGTCTACCTGGCCTTCCGCCCCGAGCACCCGGCCGCCCGCCTCACCGAGGAGGACGAGACGCAGCTGCGCGCCCTGCTCGCCAAGCACGGTGACCGCGACTCTCTCGGCCACTTCGCGCTGCGCCACGACAAGGCGGCGGTCTTCTCCCCCTCGGGCAAGGCGGCCGTCACCTACCGGGTGGTCTCCGGCGTGATGCTGGCCAGCGGCGACCCGATCGGCGACGTCGAGGCCTGGCCGGGCGCCATCGAGCGCTTCATGGAGGAGGCCAAGGCCCACTCCTGGACGCCGGCCGTGATGGGCTGCTCGGAGACGGGCGGCGAGGTCTGGACCCGCGAGACGGGCCTGGACGCCCTGGAGCTGGGCGACGAGGCGATCGTCGACGTCCCCGACTTCTCCCTCACCGGCCGCGCGATGCGCAACGTGCGCCAGATGGTCAAGCGCATCGAGCGCAACGGCTACGAGACCCGCGTACGCCGCGTCGGCGACCTGGACGAGGAAGAGCTGATCCGCATCCGCCGCGCCGCCGCCGACTGGCGCGGTACGGAGACGGAGCGCGGTTTCTCGATGGCGCTGGGCCGCGTGGGTGAGCCGGGCGACGAGGACTGCTTCATCGCCACCGCCCACAAGGCCGACGAGGAGGGCGCCGAGCCCGGCCCCTACGGCGACCTGAAGGCCGTCCTGCACTTCGTCCCCTGGGGCCCCGACGGCATGTCCCTGGACCTGATGCGCCGCGACCGCAGCGCCGACCCGGGCATGAACGAACTCCTCATCGTCGCCTCCCTGACCGCCGCCCCCTCCCTCGGCATCAGGAAGGTCTCGCTGAACTTCGCGATGTTCCGCTCGGCCCTGGCCCGCGGCGAGAAGCTGGGCGCGGGACCGGTCCTGCGGGGCTGGCGCGGCCTGCTCGTCTTCCTGTCCCGCTGGTTCCAGATCGAGTCCCTGTACAAGTTCAACGCGAAGTTCCGCCCCCGCTGGGAGCCCCGCTTCGTGGTCTTCCGCACCACGCGGGACCTGCCCCGCATCGGCTTCGCCGCGATGCAGGCGGAGGGCTTCGTCACCCTCGCCCTCCCCGGCTTCCTGCGCCGCAAGGCATCGGTCCGCCGCGGCCCCCAGCCGTGCGCCCATGTACCGGCCCAGCCGGTCCGCGAGGTGGAACGGGTCGCGTAGGGCGACAACTGGCCGGGAACGGGACCGCACCGAGGTGCGGTCCCGTTCCCGGCCACTGTCGTACGGGCCCTACGCCACCCGAATCGCGATCTTCCCCCGCGTGTGCCCGCCCATGCTCTCCCTGAAGGCGTCCGCGGCCCTCTCCAGCGGGTACACCGACGCCACCTCGATCTTCAGCTCTCCCCGCTCCACGAGCGCCCCCAGCTCGGTGAGGTCCGCCGTGTCCGGCCGGACGAAGACGTACGTCCCGCCCAGCCCGGTCACCGCGCCGTCCGCGATGGACGCCAGCCGCCCGCCCTCGGCCAGCAGCGACGGCGACACCTGGAGCGCCTCCCCGCCCACCAGGTCGAGCACCGCGTCCACCCCGCCGGGCGCGACCTCCCGCACCCGCTCCTCCAGCCCGTCCCCGTACGCGACGGGAACCGCGCCGAGCGACCGCAGGTAGTCGTGGTTGCGCTCGCTCGCGGTACCGACGACCTTCACCCCGAGCGCCCGCGCGATCTGCACCGCCAGCGAGCCGACGCCGCCGGCCGCCGCGTGCACCAGCACGGTCTCCCCTGACTTCACCTTCAGGCTCTTCACCAGCGCCTGGTACGCCGTGAGCCCGGCCAGCGGCAGCCCGGCCGCCTCCTCGAAGCTCACGTTCGCCGGCTTGCGCGCCAGCGTCCGCACGGGGGCCGCCACGTACTCCGCGAAGGTGCCCCGTCCCACGAGGTCCTCCCGTACGTAACCGACGACCTCGTCCCCCGCCGCGTACTCGGTCACCGCCGCACCGGCCTTCTCGACGACTCCCGCCACGTCCCAGCCGGGCACGACCGGGAAAACGGCGTCCAGCACCGGATCCAGGTAGCCGCCGAGGATCTTCCAGTCGACCGGGTTGACCGAGGCCGCCTTGACCTTGATCAGCACGGAGTCCGGGCCCAGCTTGGGCTCGGGCCGCTCGACGTACTCCAGGACGTCGGGGCTGCCGTAGGAGCTGTACGTAATGGCCTTCATCGAATGACTCCAAACTCTGCTGTCGCGAAACTCCGCTGTCGCGAAACTCCACGATGCCGAAGCTCCGCATCCACGAAACTCCGCGATCTCAACACTTGAGCATCTCAAGCAATACCTGGAACGGTAAGCCTCAATCATTGAGATGGTCAAGTTTCCCGGCGTACACTCATTGCCATGCCAGCCAACCCGCCGCACCCGGCCCCCGCATCCCAGGACGGAACCACCCCGCCCAGCAAGGCCGAGCTCGTCGACCGGCTGGCCGGGGCCTTCGGCCTCTACTACGGCGACTTCACCCTCGCCGCCGCCACCGAGTCACTCACCCCCAGCCAGGCCAAGGCACTCAGCGTGCTGCGCTACTCGCCTGCCCCGATGCGCGCCCTCGCCACACTGCTGGCCTGTGACGCCTCCAACATCACCGGCATCGTCGACCGGCTGGAGAAGCGCGAACTGGTGCGCCGCGAGCCCAGCCCCACCGACCGCCGCGTCAAGAACGTCGTCCTGACCGTCGCCGGCGAGGTCACCATCGACGCCATCCGCGCCCGCATGCACACCACACTGGACGCCCTGGACACCCTGGACGACTCGGAGCGCACCGCCCTCTTCACACTCCTGGGCCGGGTTTTCCCCGACGGCAGGAGCGGTCCGGAGAACACCCGCTGACGCCTACGCTTGGCGCATGAGTACGTTGCGCACGCGCCCCGCCGATGGACTGCCGGAAGGACTCCCCGAGGGCTCCGCGGCCTCTCCCACGGGTCTTCCCCAGTGGGACCGCTGCGCGGTCATGGGGGTCGTCAACGTCACGCCGGACTCCTTCTCCGACGGCGGCCGCTGGTTCGACACCGCCGCGGCCGTCAAGCGCGGCCTCGCCCTGGTCGCGGAGGGCGCCGACCTGGTCGACGTGGGCGGCGAGTCCACCCGCCCCGGAGCCAGCCGCGTCGACGCCGACGAGGAGCTGAAGCGGGTCGTGCCCGTGGTGCGCGGCCTGGTCTCCGAGGGCGTGACCGTCTCCGTCGACACCATGCGCGCCACCGTCGCCGAACAGGCCGTCGCCGCCGGCGCGGTGCTGGTCAACGACGTCAGCGGCGGCCTCGCCGACCCGGCCATGATCCCGGCCGTCGCCGCCACCGGAGCCCCCTTCGTCGTCATGCACTGGCGCGGCTTCAGCGAGAACATGAACAGCCTCGCGGTGTACGAGGACGTCGTCGCCGAAGTCCTCGCCGAACTCCGCACCCGGGTGGACGCCGTCGTCGCGGGCGGCATCGACCCGAGCCGCATCGTCGTCGACCCCGGCCTCGGCTTCGCCAAGCAGGCCGAACACGACCTCGCCCTCCTCGCCCACCTCGGCGACCTGCGCACCCTGGGCCTGCCCCTGCTGGTCGCCGCCTCCCGCAAGCGCTTCCTCGGCCACGTCCTGGCCGGCGAGGGCGCCGCCCCGCCGCCCGCCCGTGAACGCGACGCCGCCACCGCCGCCGTCTCCGCCATCGCCGCGCACGAGGGCGCCTGGGCGGTGCGGGTGCACGAGGTGCGGGCCACCGCCGACGCGGTCCGGGTCGCACGCGCCGTCGCCGGCGCCCGTCGGCAACGTACGAGCACATCAGCGGCAGGCCCCCGGTGACCCCCCGAGGCACCGACATCGAGCAGGTCGAGCTGGCCAACACGGCGTTCTACGAATGCCTGGAGCGCGGTGACTTCGAGGAGCTGTCCGCGCTCTGGCTGGACGACGAGATCTCCTGCGTGCACCCCGGCTGGCCGGTGCTCTCCGGGCGCGGCGAAGTCCTCCGCTCGTACGCGCTGATCATGGCGCACACGGACTACATCCAGTTCTTCCTCACCGACGTGAAGGTCTCCGTGATGGCCGACACGGCCCTGGTGACCTGCACCGAGAACATCCTCAGCGGCGGCCCCGCCGACGAGGAGAGCGGCGAGCTGGGTCCGCTGGTCGGCCAGCTGGTGGTCGCCACCAACGCCTTCCGGCGCACCCCGGACGGCTGGCGGCTGTGGGCGCACCACGGCTCGCCCGTGCTGGCCGACGCGGATGACGACGAGGGCGCCGACGACTCCTGAGGCTCCACGGCACGACCCGGTGAAACCCCCTCCCTTCGATTCCTCCTCCCGAGGGACGGCGAATCCACACAAAGCGTGGGTAGAAGCACCACAGAATCCACCGGAGGCACGCCCTCCACGCGACCCGCGGGCAGGGTCTGTCAGTGCTCGCAGGTAGATTCGGTTCTCAGGTGATGTGCCGCCCGCATACGGCACGGACCCCCGATGACTACGAACAGCAGGAGTGATTCGCGTGGATCGTGTCGCGCTGCGCGGCCTCAAGGCCCGTGGGCACCACGGCGTGTTCCCCAGGGAACGCGAAGAGGGCCAGACCTTCATCGTGGACCTCGTCCTCGGCCTGGACACCCGTCCCGCCGCAGCCGACGACGACCTGACGAAGACCGTCCACTACGGCGTGGTCGCCGAGGAGGTCGTCGAGGTCGTCCAGGGCGAGCCGGTCAACCTGATCGAGACGCTCGCCGAGCGGATCGCCCAGCAGTGCCTCAAGCACGACGGGGTCGAGGAGGTCGAGGTGACGGTCCACAAGCCCGACGCCCCGATCACCGTCCCCTTCGACGACGTGACCATCACCATCACCCGGAGCCGTGTATGAAGCCCATGCAGAGCGACCCCACCGTCCAGCCGGTTCCCACCTCGGTCACGGAGCAGGTCGACGCCGCCGACATCACCCTCTCCAACCCCAAGTGGGCCGTGATCGGCCTCGGCTCCAACCTCGGCAACCGCCTGGAGACCCTCCAGGGCGCGGTGGACCTCCTGGAGGACACCCCGGGCGTCCGCGTCAAGGCGGTCTCCCCGGTGTACGAGACGGAGCCGTGGGGCGTCGAGAGCGGCTCCCAGCCCTCGTACTTCAACGCGGTCGCCCTGGTGAAGACCACCCTCCCCCCGGCCTCCCTGCTGGAGCGCGGCCAGGCCATCGAGGAGGCCTTCGACCGGGTCCGCGAGGAGCGCTGGGGCCCGCGCACGATCGACATCGACATCCTGTCGTACGCCAACGTGGTCTCCGACGATCCGGTCCTCACCCTCCCCCACCCCCGGGCCCACGAGCGCGGCTTCGTGCTGGCCCCCTGGCACGACGTGGACCCCGAGGCCCAGCTCCCCGGCCGCGGCACGGTCGCCGAGCTGCTGGCCGCCGTCTCCACCGAAGGCGTACAAGCCCGCGCCGACCTGGAACTCCGACTGCCCGAGTAAGCGTTGATGTCATACGACACTGGTGTCGTACGGACCCAGACGAGGTACGGACACGGGTGACGACGACATGACGGAAAGCGGAGCTTCGTGAAGCAACTACGGCTCGGAGTGCTGATCGGCCTGTTCGCCGCGGCCGGGGTGCTGTCCTGGGCGGGCGCCCGGCTGTGGGCCTCGATCGACACGCTGCCCGGCGTGCCGGTCGCGGCCCCGATCGTGCTGGCACTGATCGCCGCCGTGCTGCTGGCGACGGCCCTCTCCATGCGCTCCCGGCTGCGCGCCCAGCGCGAGCGCCGGCCCGGCGCCAAGGGCGTCGACCCGATGATGGCCGCCCGCGCGGTCGTCTTCGGCCAGGCCAGCGCCCTGGTCGCCGCCCTCGTCGCCGGTCTGTACGGCGGCGTGGGCGTCCACCTGCTCACCGAGGCCCTCGACCTCCCCGCCCGCCGCGACCAGGCCCTCTACGCGGGCTTCTCGGTCCTGGCGGGCGCGGCGGTGGTCGCCGCCGCCTTCTTCCTGGAGCGCGTCCTGCGCCTCCCGGACGACGACGAAGGGGCCCCGGCGGCCGACGCCGCCTGAGCCCCTTCGTACGTACGGAGAAATCCTCAGCGGGCCATGATCAGGCTCATCGCCTCGGCCCGGGTGGCGGGGTCGCGGAGCTGGCCGCGCACCGCCGAGGTGATGGTCTTGGCGCCCGGCTTGCGGACTCCGCGCATCGTCATGCACATGTGCTCGCACTCCACGACGACGATCACGCCGCGCGGCTCCAGGATCTCCATCAGCGAGTCGGCCACCTGGGTGGTCAGCCGCTCCTGCACCTGCGGGCGGCGTGCGAAGACGTCCACGAGGCGGGCCAGCTTCGACAGGCCGGTGATCTTGCCGTCGGAGGACGGGATGTAGCCGACGTGGGCGACGCCGTGGAACGGGACCAGGTGGTGCTCACAGCTGGACATGACCTCGATGTCCTTGACCAGAACCATCTCGTCGTGACCCAGGTCGAACGTCGTCGTCAGGACGTCCTCGGGCTTCTGCCACAGGCCCGCGTATATCTCCTTGTACGCCCGCGCCACCCGCCCCGGAGTCGCCCGCAGGCCCTCGCGGTCGGGGTCCTCTCCGACGGCGATGAGGAGCTCGCGCACCGCGTTCTCGGCGCGCTTCTCGTCGAACTCGCCGATGGTGGCCTCGCCGTCCAGCGTCACCGGGTCGGTCATCAGTGCCTCGTTCCTGTGGTTCATCCGCGCAGGCATACAAGAATGCCGCGACCCCCAGGCTAAAACCTGGGGGTCGCGGCATCCATTCCGGGCCGGTGTGACACCGGCGACGGAACGGGACTAGCTGTTCTCCGGGCGCTCCTCCGGGACCGCCTCGGCCGGCGTGGCGTCCTTGGTCACCGAGGTGATCGCGGGCGTCGTGCCGTTGGCCGCACCGTTGGTGAGGGCCAGCTCCTTGGGCGAGAGCACCGGCGGGCGCGTGGAGGGCGTCCGGCGGGAAGAACCGGTCCACGCGGGGCGGGCCGGGCGCTTCACGATCGGCTGGAAGATCTCGGCGATCTGCTCCTTGTTCAGCGTCTCCTTCTCCAGGAGGGCCAGAACGAGGTTGTCGAGGACGTCGCGGTTCTCGACCAGGATCTCCCACGCCTCGTTGTGCGCGGTCTCGATGAGCTTCTTGACCTCTTCGTCGACGAGCGCGGCGACCTCTTCCGAGTAGTCGCGCTGGTGCGTCATGTCCCGGCCCAGGAAAGGCTCGGTGTTGTCGCCGCCGAACTTGATCGCGCCGAGGCGCTCGGTCATGCCGTACTGGGTGACCATCGCGCGGGCCGTGCCGGTGGCCTTCTCGATGTCGTTCGCGGCGCCGGTGGTCGGGTCGTGGAAGACCAGTTCCTCGGCGGCGCGGCCACCCAGCATGTACGCCAGCTGGTCGAGCATCTCGTTGCGGGTGGTCGAGTACTTGTCCTCGTCGGGCAGGACCATGGTGTAGCCCAGTGCCCGGCCGCGGGACAGGATCGTGATCTTGTGGACCGGGTCCGAGTTCGGGGAGGCCGCCGCGACCAGGGCGTGACCGCCCTCGTGGTACGCGGTGATCTTCTTTTCCTTGTCGGACATGATCCGGGTCCGCTTCTGCGGGCCCGCCACGACGCGGTCGATCGCCTCGTCGAGCATGTGGTTGTCGATCAGCTTCTGGTTGCTGCGCGCGGTGAGCAGCGCGGCCTCGTTCAGCACGTTCGACAGGTCCGCGCCCGTGAAGCCGGGCGTACGACGGGCAACAGCGCCCAGGTCCACGTCCGGGGCGACCGGCTTGCCCTTCTGGTGGACCTTGAGGATCTCCAGACGGCCCTGCATGTCCGGACGGTCGACCGCGATCTGCCGGTCGAAACGGCCCGGGCGCAGCAGCGCCGGGTCGAGGATGTCCGGGCGGTTGGTGGCGGCGATCAGGATGACGCCGCCCTTCACGTCGAAGCCGTCCATCTCGACGAGCAGCTGGTTGAGCGTCTGCTCGCGCTCGTCGTGACCGCCGCCCATGCCGGCGCCGCGGTGGCGGCCGACGGCGTCGATCTCGTCGACGAAGACGATCGCCGGGGCGTTCGCCTTGGCCTGCTCGAAGAGGTCACGGACACGCGAGGCGCCGACACCCACGAACATCTCGACGAAGTCGGAACCCGAGATGGAGTAGAAGGGGACCCCCGCCTCGCCGGCGACGGCGCGCGCGAGGAGCGTCTTGCCGGTGCCGGGCGGGCCGTACAGCAGCACGCCCTTGGGGATCTTGGCGCCGACGGCCTGGAACTTCGCCGGCTCCTGGAGGAACTCCTTGATCTCGTGGAGCTCCTCGACCGCCTCGTCGGACCCGGCCACGTCGGCGAAGGTCGTCTTCGGGGTGTCCTTGGTGATGAGCTTCGCCTTGGACTTCCCGAACTGCATGACCCGGGAGCCGCCGCCCTGCATCTGATTCATCAGGAACAGGAAGACGACGACGATCAGGACGAAGGGCAGCAGGGAGAGCAGGATCCCGACGAAGGCGTTCTGCTTGGTCGGGGTGACCGTGTAGCCCTTGTCGAGCTTGCCCTGTTCGATTTTCTGGTCGAGCTTCGCGGCGAGCTTGGAGCCCTGGTCCCCGATGTAGCTCGCCTGGATCTTGGTGCTGTCGTCGACCTTCTGGCCGTCCTTCAGCTCCACCTTGATGATCTGTTCGTCACCAGTGGTCAGTTTGACCGAACGAACCTTGTCGGTGTCGATCGCCTGGATGACCTTGCCGGTGTCGACCGTCTTGTAGCCGCCAGACGAGCCGACGACCTGCATCAGCACGACCACGGCGAGGACGGCCAGCACGATCCACATGACCGGCCCACGGAAGTATCGCTTCACGTCCATCCATACGGGGCGAACTGCGCCCCGTCCCTCCTGCCCGTAGGTAAATGCCGCTGAATAAAAGACTGTTCTTCGGACGGTACCCCAGCATTGTCACCCGCGACCGCAGGGGACGGCTGACAAAGCTGCCTTCCCCTGCTCCAACGGCGGGAATTGCGCGAGGGTTCCCCGATATGGCCCTGAGGTGTCCCGGGGGGCCGGACGGGGCCCGGCCGACGGGGTCCTGCGGGGTGTCAGCCCCCGTAGACGTGCGGCGCGAGAGTGCCGACGAAGGGGAGATTGCGGTACTTCTCGGCGTAATCCAGGCCGTATCCGACGACAAACTCATTCGGAATGTCGAAACCGACCCACTTCACGTCGATGGCGACCTTCGCGGCCTCCGGCTTGCGCAGCAGAGTGCACACGTTGAGGGAGGCCGGCTCGCGCGAGCCGAGGTTCGACAGCAGCCACGACAGCGTCAGGCCGGAGTCGATGATGTCCTCGACGATCAGGACGTGCTTGCCCTTGATGTCGGTGTCCAGGTCCTTGAGGATCCGGACCACACCGGAGGACTGGGTGCCCGCGCCGTACGAGGACACCGCCATCCAGTCCATGGTGAGCGGGGTGGACAGCGCACGCGCCAGGTCCGCCATCACCATCACGGCGCCCTTGAGGACACCGACGATGAGCAGGTCCTTGCCCGCGTACTCCGCATCGACCTGCGCCGCCAGCTCGGCCAGCTTCGCGTCGATCTCTTCCTTGGTGATGAGCACCGACTTGAGGTCGGTGCCCATGTCGTTCGCGTCCACCCGCATCACTTTCGTAGAACTTCGGCCCTGCCGAATCAGCCCTGCCGAATGACCAGTCTGCCACCCTGCCGCTGAGCCTCCACCCGGCCGGGGAGGTTGATGACCCCCTGCCCCCGCCATCCGGTGATCAGCCGGTCCACCTCCTCGATGTGCCGGGCGAAGAGAGATCCGGCGGGCGAGCCCACCTCGATGACCGCTTTGCGGAGCACCCGGCGGCGCACCGCGGGCGGCAGCGCGTAGAGCTTGGCGCACTCCAGGCGGCCGGTGTCGTCCCTGACGGAACGGTCCGCCTCGGCCGCCCAGTGGTCGAGGGCGTCCGCGTCGTCGCGGGAGAGCTGGGCCGTCCGGGCGAGGGCCTCGACGACGCCCTTGCCGAGCGCCTTCTCCAGGGCGGGCAGGCCCTCCTGGCGGAGCCGGGAGCGGGTGTAGGCGGGGTCGGCGTTGTGCGGGTCGTCCCAGACGGGCAGGGACTGGACCATGCAGGCCTTGCGGGCGGTCTGCCGGTCGAGCTGGAGGAAGGGGCGGCGGTAACGGCCGGCCGCCCCCGAGACGGCCGCCATTCCGGACAGGGACCGGGTGCCGGAGCCGCGGGCGAGGCCGAGGAGGACGGTCTCGGCCTGGTCGTCGCGGGTGTGGCCGAGGAGGATCGCGGCCGCCTGGTGCCGCTGGGCGGCGCCGTCGAGGGCCGCGTACCGGGCGTCGCGGGCGGCGGCCTCGGGGCCGCCCGCCCGTCCCACGGTCACCGAGACGGCCTCGGCGGGGGTGAGGCCGAGCGCGGTCATGCGGGCGACCACCTCGGCGGCCCGGGTGCCGGAGCCCGCCTGGAGGTTGTGGTCGACGGTGATGCCGCCCGCGCGGACGCCCAGCTTGGGCGCCTCGAAGGCGAGTGCGGAGGCGAGCGCCATGGAGTCGGCGCCGCCGGAGCAGGCCACGAGCACGAGCGGCGGGGTGGCCGTCTCGTGCGGGTCATGGTGTGCACGGTGGTCGTTGAGTACGTCGTGGAGTACGCGGCGGACCGCCAGGCGTATCGCCGCGACCGCAGGATGGGGACCCATGTCCGGTGCCCTTCGGTGGAGTTGGGGTGCCTCGGGAGGAGGACGCCTCTGTCACTGAGAGTGCGTAGATGGTGACAGAAACGAGCGGTTACCCGAGCATTGCACGCCTACCCAGCGCTTACGGTCCCTCAGATGGGTGATTTAGGGAGCGTTTCTCTTACCGTTCCTGCCGTCGCACGCACCGGTTTCACGCTTCTCCCTTACGGTGCACCCTCGCGACCCAGTCCGCCGGTTTGGCGATCTCGGACTTGGTCGGGAGCGTGTTCGGAGAGGTCCAGATCCGGTTGAAGCCGTCCATGCCGACCTCCTCGACGACCGCGCGGACGAACCTTTCGCCGTCCCGGTACTGGCGCAGCTTGGCGTCCATGCCGAGCAGCCTGCGCAGCGCGAGGTCGAGCCGGGAGGCGCCCTTGGCGCGGCGCTGCTGGAACTTCTCCCGGATCTCCGCGACGGAGGGCACGACCTGCGGGCCGACGCCGTCCATGACGTAGTCCGCGTGTCCTTCGAGCAGCGACATCACGGCGGTGAGGCGCCCGAGGATCTCCCGCTGGGCCGGGCTCTGCACCAGTTCGACCAGGCTGCGGCCGCCCTCGTCCTCCTCGCCCTCCGGACGGCTTCCCGAGAAGGACTGCACCGCTTCCCTGACCCGCTCCAGGAGCGTCATCGGGTCGACGTCGGTCTCGCTCAGGAAGGCCTGGATCTCGCCCTCCAGGTGGTCGCGCAGCCACGGCACGGCCGTGAACTGGGTGCGGTGGGTCTCCTCGTGCAGGCACACCCACAGCCGGAAGTCGTGCGGATCGACCTCCAGCTCGCGCTCCACGTGGACGATGTTCGGGGCGACCAGCAGCAGCCGTCCGCCGCCGTTCTCGCCGGAGGGCAGGTCGCGGGTGGCGGGGGCGAAGGTCTCGTACTGACCGAGCACCCGCGAGGACAGGAACGACAGCAGCATCCCGACCTCGACGCCGGTCACCTTGCCGCCGACCGCGCCGAGCACCGCGCCGCCGGGGGTGGAGCTGCGACGCTCCTCCATCTTCTTCAGGAGCGGCTTGAGCAGTTCCCTGAAGCCCGCGACGTTGGCCTTCACCCAGCCGGCCCGGTCGACGACCAGGACCGGGGTGTCCTCGGGCTCGTGCCCCTCGGGGATCATCCGGGTGAACGCACGCACATGTTCCTCGGAGGCCTTCGCGTGCCGGCGCAGCTCCGCGACGACGGCGCGCGCCTCGTCCCGGCTGATGTCCGGTCCTGGCCGTACGAATCGGGTCGCGGTCGCGACCGCGAGCTTCCAGTCGACCATCCCTGATGAGGCTGCACCACCGAGGCTCGTCATGCGTCAACCGTACGTTGCCGAGTGGTGCGGCGGGAGTTGATGCGGGCCCCTCTCGAAGTGGAGCCCGGCGGTCCGGTCCTTACGGGCTACGGAGCCACGGTCAGCGCCGAGGCCAGGGTGTCGAGGGCCTTCTGGGCGGCGTCCGCGTCGACGGTGTCGCCCGCGAGGAAGGCGAAGGCGACCAGGCGGCCGCCCTTGGTGACGGCGGTCCCGGCGAGGGTGTTCACCCCGGAGAGCGTGCCCGTCTTGGCCCGCACCAGGCCGGGCCCGGCCGCCCCTGCGTACCGGGTGCGCAGGGTGCCGCTGAATCCGGCGACCGGCAGGCCGGTGAGGACGGAGCGCAGTTCGGGGTGGGCGGGGTCGGCGGCCCGCGCCAGCAGGCCCGTGAGCAGCGCGGCGGACACCTTGTCGGCGCGGTCCAGGCCGCTGCCGTCGGCGAAGTGGGCCCCGTTCAGCAGACCGGCGGCCGGGAGGTCCAGCTTCGCCAGCCGGTCGTGCACGGCCTTGCCCGCGCCCGCGAAGCTGACCTCCTCGCCCGCGGCGAGCGCGGTCTGCCGGGCGAGGGCCTCGGCGATGTCGTTGTCGCTGTTGGTGAGGGTGCGCTCGACCAGCGCCGACAGCGGTGCGGAGAGCACCTTGGCGACGGGCTCGGCGTCCTGGGCGGCCTTCTCCGGGGCAGGCTCCCCGGTCACCTCGACGCCCGCGCCGCGCAGCTCCCGGGCGAAAGCACGGGCCGCGTCCCCTGCCGGGTCGGGGGTGCGGTCGGCGGTGCCGCTGCTGGAGCCGTCGACGCGGCCCTCGTTCACCATCAGGGAGGTGACCCGGGCGAGGTTCTCGTTGCCCTTGCCGATGGGGTGGATGTCGGGTCCCGTGTACAGGCTCGTGTCGTACGCGACGGAGACCGGCCCGGCGCCCTTGTCGCGCAGGGCGCGTGCCGTGTCCGCGGCGAGGGTGCGCAGGCCGTCCTTCTCCAGGGTGGGGTCGCCGCCGCCCTTGAGGACGACCTTCCTGCCGTCGGGGGCGGCGAGCACCGTGGTGGCGATGCGGTGGTCGGGGCCGAGGGCGGAGAGGGCGGCGACCGTGGTGGCGATCTTCACCGTGGAGGCGGGGGTCATCACGTTCCGCTCCCCGCTTCCGTACAGCTGCTTGCCCGTGGCGGCGTCCACGACGGAGGCGGACTGCACGGAGCCGAGGGCACCACTGGCGAGCAGCGGTTCCAGCACCTCTTTGAGGTGCTCGGACTGAGCACCGGCGCCGGAGGGAGCGCCGAGTGCGCTCAGGACGCCGCGCGCACTGGGTGCGGGGGACGGTTCGGCGGGGTCGGGGCGTACGGATTCGTGATGTGCGCCACCCGTACGGTCCTGTGCGGCCGCCAGGTCCCGCTCGGCCTTACGCTGACCGGAGTCCCAGGGCCCCGCCACGGCCACGGCACCGGCCGCAAGCGCCAGTCCGGCGACGGCGGAGCCCGCCGTGAGCTGCCAGGTCTTGAGCTTGGGCACTGCGGACCAGCCCCTTTCGCGATCACAGGTCTGCGTGAGGGACACTTAATCACTGCGTCTTGCGCGAGCACGGCACCCCGCGGGGCACTTCCGACCCATTCGGCCGGGGCTCCGGGGGTCGGTTTCCTCCGGGGGGACGCAGATTCCCAGAAGACTGTGTTGATCATGGAGGAGCCACCCGTGGAGTTCGACGTCACCATCGAGATTCCGAAGGGTTCGCGGAACAAGTACGAGGTGGACCACGAGACCGGCCGGATCCGCCTGGACCGTCGACTCTTCACCTCGACCAGCTACCCCGCGGACTACGGCTTCGTCGAGAACACCCTCGGCGAGGACGGTGACCCGCTGGACGCGCTGGTCATCCTGGACGAGCCCACGTTCCCGGGCTGCGTCATCAAGTGCCGCGCCATCGGCATGTTCCGTATGACGGACGAGGCCGGCGGCGACGACAAGCTGCTGTGCGTCCCGGCGTCGGACCCGCGCGTGGAGCACCTGCGCGACATCCACCACGTGTCGGAGTTCGACCGCCTGGAGATCCAGCACTTCTTCGAGGTCTACAAGGACCTGGAGCCGGGCAAGTCGGTCGAGGGCGCCGACTGGGTCGGCCGCACCGAGGCCGAGGCCGAGATCGAGGCCTCCTACAAGCGCCTTGAGGCGCAGGGTGGGGCTCACTGAACTGCGCGTTTGCGCTAGCCAGTCCCGTGCGGCGGGCGGTTCCCTCTGGTGAGGGGGCCGCCCGTTTGCTTGTACGCGGCCGGTCCGGGCGGGACCGGGGGGTGCAGCGGGGCGGGTGCGGGGGTAGGGGCGCCGGGGTGGGCCGGGAACGGGGAGAGCCTCCCCCTTGCCCGGCGGCATCGGGTTGAACGTGGACATACTGGGCGGGCGGGAATGTTGGAGCCTGGAGCGGCGGGAGCGAGGCGAGTGGTGGCCAAGGCGCAGGGCGGCGAAGGCGGCAAGGGCGGCCCCCGGGAGACGGGGTCCGACGAGGTCGAGGACCGCAAGCCGCAGTCGGACGAGGCACGGAGCGCGTTCACGCCGCCGTCCGGCGTGAAAAAGGCCTCCGGGGCCGGTGCCGCGCCGGCGAAGGCGCCCGCGAAGACCTCCGGGGCCGGTACGACGACCGCGAAGGCCTCCGGCGCCGGTGCCGCGCCCAAGAAGCCCGCCGCGGCCCGAACGGCCGCCGCGGCCCCGACGGACACCGTCCCGCGCGGTGCGCGCAACCCGTCCGTGACCACCTCCGGGATCGGGGCCACCCAGGCCATTCCGGTGGTGACGCCGGACGAGGACCAGTCGGTGACGTCGGAGTTCGCGCTGCCGCAGGGGCTGAAGGCCGCTCCGCCGGTCGAGGAGGACCAGCCGACCTCGGAGTTCCAGCTTCCGCAGGGGCTGACGCCCGAGGCGCCGCCGGTGCAGGAAGGTTCCGCCTTCGACGTGCCGAAGACGGCGGCGCAGAAGCGCAGCGCGAGCGGCTTCGACGCCCCGAGGACGTACAGCGCACGGCATTCGCCCCCGGCGTTCACGCCCGCGCACGGGATACCCATGGTCAAGCTGACCAAGGAGGCCCCCTGGCAGGACCGGATGCGCACACTGCTGCGCATGCCGGTGGGAGACCGTCCCGTACCGGACAGCGTGCAGCGGCACGGCGACGACGAGGACTCCGGTCCCGCCGTCCCCCGCGTGCTCGACCTCACCCTGCGCATCGGCGAGCTGCTGCTCGCGGGCGGCGAGGGGGCCGAGGACGTCGAGGCGGCCATGTTCGCGGTGTGCCGGGCCTACGGGCTGGACCGCTGCGAGCCGAACGTCACCTTCACGCTGCTGTCCATCTCGTACCAGCCCTCCCTGATCGACGACCCGGTCACCGCGAGCCGTACCGTCCGCCGCCGCGGCACCGACTACACCCGGCTGGCGGGCGTCTACCGGCTGATCGCGGACATCACGGCCGAGGACACCGACGTCACCCTGGAGGACGCGTACCGGCGCCTCGCGGAGATCCGGCGCAACCGGCACCCGTACCCGGGCTGGGCGCTGACCGCGGCCAGCGGGCTGCTCGCGGGGTCCGCGTCCGTCCTCGTCGGCGGTGGGGTGCTCGTCTTCATCGCGGCGGCGCTCGGGGCGGTCCTGGGCGACCGGCTGGCGTGGCTGTGCGCGGGGCGGGGGCTGCCGGAGTTCTACCAGTTTGTGGCGGCGGCGATGCCTCCGGCGGCGATGGGGGTGGGGCTGGCCTTCGTCCCCGAGAGCGTGGTGAGCGGAATCCTGCCGTCCGCCGTGATCACCGGTGGGCTCTTCGCCCTCCTGCCCGGACGGGCGCTGGTGGCGGGCGTGCAGGACGGCCTGACGGGCTACTACATCACCGCGTCGGCCCGGCTGCTCGAAGTCATGTACTTCTTCATCGCGATCGTGCTGGGCGTACTGATCGTGCTGTACGCGGGGTCCGGGCTGAACCCGAACCTCCACCCGGACGCCACGATGCACGTGCAGTCGCGGCCGGTGATCCAGATCCTGGCCTCGATCGTCCTGTGCTTCGCCTTCGCGATCCTGCTCCAGCAGGAGCGGAACACGGTGATCATGGTGGCGCTGAACGGTGGTGTGGCCTGGGTCGTCTTCGGCGCGATGAACACCACGGGGAAGATCTCGGCCGTCGCTGCCACAGCGGTCGCAGCCGGCCTGGTGGGCCTCTTCGGCCAGCTCTTCTCGCGCTACCAGTACGCCTCCGCGCTCCCATACGTCACTGCGGCGATCGGGCCGCTGCTGCCGGGTTCGGCGACGTACTACGGACTCCTCGGCATCGCCCAGAACAACCTGAGCGCGGGCCTGGCCTCGCTCTCCAAGGCGGCCGCGATCGCCCTGGCCATCGCGATCGGCGTGAACCTGGGTGGCGAGATCTCCCGCCTCTTCCTGCGCATCCCGGGCGCAGGCCGCGACGGCAGCACCCGCCGCGCGGCGAAGCGCACGAGGGGCTTCTGACGCACCCCTTTCAGGGGCGCGGGGAACTGCGCGAGCAACCAAACAACAAGCCGCGCGGCCGAGCGCTTTAGGTGAAGGGGCGGGACCGGGGCGAAAACCGGGGGTCCGGGGGCGGAGCCCCCGGCAGGAACAGCACCCCTCCAGACAGCGTCAGCGCTTCGCGTGCCGCCCCCGCTGCGGCGGATTGTTCGGCGGGTTCTGCGGCCGAAGAATCTGCGTGGCCTGATCCTGCTCGGCCCCGTAGGGAGCCTGGGTGCCGTACGGAGCCTGGGTGCCGTACGGCGCAGGCGGGGCGGCCGGGTGCTCCGGGGCGGCATTCTCGACGGCCGGCGCCGGCGCCGGGTTCTTCTTCGCCTGGCTGCGCGCCTTCAGCACCTCGATCACGATCGGCACGACCGAGATCAGCACGATGCCGACCAGGATGAACTCGATGTGCTTGTGCACGAACTCCACATTGCCGAGCGCCGCACCCAGCAGCGTCACCCCGGCGCCCCACAGCACGCCGCCGATGATGTTGTACGTGATGAACACCCGGTAGTTCATCTTGCTGACGCCGACGATGATCGGCGTGAACGTCCGCACGATCGGCACGAAGCGGGCCAGGATCAGCGCCTTCGGCCCGTGCTTCTCGAAGAACTCGTGCGCCTTCTGGACGTTCTCCTGCTTGAAGATCTTCGAGTCCGGCCGCCGGAACAGCGCCGGACCCACCTTCCGCCCGAACAGGTACCCGACCTGGTCGCCGAGGATCGCCGCCAGCACGATCAGCGTGCACAGCAGCCACAGCGGCATGTCCAGCTTGCCGGTGGTGACCAGCAGTCCCGCGGTGAACAGCAGGGAGTCACCGGGCAGGAAGAAGCCGATCAGCAGCCCCGACTCCGCGAAGACGATGGCCAGCAGGCCCCACGGTCCGAACGTGTTGAGCAGATAGTCCGGGTCCAGCCAGCTCGGTCCGAGCGCAAGCGTATTCACGGGTTCCGGACTCCTGGGGGGATGGGATGCGGGGGCTGGGCAAAAGTATCAACGCGCGTGGGTACTTCCGGGTTCCCCCGGCCCTCCCAGGGTGCACTCTGCCCAGACCGGCGCAAAGCTCTCCGTAGGAACCCGAGGGGTCCCGGAGCGAAGTCGGCCGGAAGAGGAGACAGCGATGGGCATTGAGGAGTACGGCGGCGGCCAGAGCACCAAGGCGGACATTCTGGTCGTCACGACCAATGACGTCCCTGGTTACCGGGTGGACCAGGTCATCGGCGAGGTCTTCGGCCTCACCGTCCGGTCGCGCCATCTGGGCAGCCAGATCGGCGCGGGCCTGAAATCGCTCGTCGGCGGCGAGCTGAGGGGCCTTACCAAGACCCTGGTGGAGACCCGCAACCAGGCCATGGAGCGGCTCGTCGAGCAGGCCCGGGCCCGGGGTGCGAACGCCGTGCTCATGATGCGCTTCGACGTCACGGAGGCGGCGGACGTGGGCACCGAGGTGTGTGCGTACGGCACGGCGGCCGTCATCAGCAGGATCTGAATCCCCTGCGGTGACAGGTAAGGGGCGGCCGCCTGGTGGCCGCCCCTTACCTGTCACAGGTGCCTGTCACAGGTGCCTGTCACAGGTAACCGGTCACACGTGCCGCAGCGCGTTCGCCAGCATCGCGTCGCGCATGTAGACGGCGAGTCCGGGCCGGATCGCCTCGTAGGTGGCTGTGAACCTCTCGTCGGCGACGTACATCTCCCCGAGGTTCGTGTGCATCTCGTATCCGCACTCGTACTGACTGCCGGAGATGAACCTGCGGTGTTCCTCGGCGACGTCCATCGCCCGCTCGTCGCTCGCCGGGACGCCCTCGGCAAGCAGGTCGGCCATCCGGCGGTGGATCGCGTCGAACTCCTCGGTGAACCGCTTCCAGTCCTCCTTGGTGTACGCAGCGGTGCGCCGCTGCGACTCGCGCCAGGCGTCGGTGTCGCCCCAGCGCCGCTCGGCCTCCTCCGCGTGGTCGTCGGGGTCGAAGTCGCCGAAGACCTCGAACTTCTCCTCGGGCGTGAGGTTGATGCCCATCTTCCGTGCCTCCATGGCCGTTTCGACGGCGGCGGCCATCTCCTGGAGCCTTTCGATCCGGTCGGTCAGCAGGGTGTGCTGCCGCCGCAGGTGTTCCCGCGGATCGGTCGCCGGATCGTCCAGGAGTGCCGCCACCTGGTCGAGAGGGAAGCCGAGCTCCCGGTAGAACAGGATCTGCTGCAACCGGTCGAGGTCACTGTCGCTGTAGCGGCGGTGCCCCGCACTGTTGCGCTCGCTCGGGGAGAGCAGGCCGATGGCGTCGTAGTGGTGCAAGGTGCGCACGGTCACGCCGGCGACCTCGGCGACCTTCCCCACGGAATGACTCATGACTGCCCGCTGCCCTCTCTTGCGGTGGGTTTTCCTTCGGTACGCCCTCAGCCTGCGTCCTCACGTCGCGTGAGGTGCAAGCCCGACACCGCGAGGGCACCGTCCGAGAGGTCCGTCGCACCCCATAGGCACCTCTCCTCAAATTTGACTAGAGTGCCGGGCATGGCCGAGAAGACGATTCCGCTGCTGCCCTGCCAGACGATCCAGCCGGTGGTGGACTTCTACACCGCGCTGGGCTTCGCGACGACGTTCCTCCAGAAGAGCCCGTATCCGTACGCCGTGGTGGAGCGCGGCGACATCGAGCTCCAGTTCTTCGGAATGAAGGCGTACGACCCCGCCGTGTCCTACTCCGGGGTGTACGTCCTGACCGACGACGTGGAGTCCCTCTTCGCGGACTTCCGGGCGCGCCTGAAGGCGGCGTACGGGAAGATCCCGGCGCGCGGGCTGCCGCGCATCGGGCCGCTGAAGAACATGAGCTACGGCGTACGGCAGTTCCTGATGACCGACCCCGGCGGGAACTCGATCCGGATCGGGCAGCAGATCAGCGAGGACCAGAGCCACCGCAGGGCGCCCTCGGAGACCTTCGCCCGCGCCCTGCACCACGCGGCGCTGTTCGTCGACTCCAAGGAGGACCTGGAGGGCGCCGCGAAGGTGCTGGACCGGGCGCTGGCCGTCACCGACGAGACGCCGACGCCCGCCCAGCTCGTACAACTGCTGGTGCTGCGTGCGGACGTGACACAGCGGACCGGTCACCCCGAAGCGGCGACGGCGCTGCTGGAGCGGGCGCAGGCGGTGGTGCTCACCGACGACGAGCGGGAGGCAGTGACCGACGACCTGCGGCGGGCCGAGGAGCTGCGCGAGGCGCTCCTCGGCCCGTGAGGAGCCGCCAACAGCCTCCGCTCCTCGCTTACTCGCCGAGTTCGTAGGAGTTCTTGCCGTCCAGGGACTCGCGGATGATGTCGGCGTGGCCCGCGTGGCGGCCCATTTCGGTGATCAGGCGCAGCAGCACCCAGCGCAGCGAGACGTCCTCCTTGGGGAACCACGGGGCGTCGGGCAGCGAGAAAGTGGCGTTCAGGTCGCTGGCGCGGCTGAACTCGGCGCCCTTGCGGGCGACTTCGGCCCACTGGTCGAGCATCGAGGCGACCGTCTCGCCCTTGTCCGCGACGAGGCGGAAGCTCTCGTCCCAGTCGGCCTCGGTGCGCTCGATCGGCGCGATGTCGCAGCCGGCCAGGGCGAGCCAGTTCTGCTCGACCTCGGCGACGTGCTTGAGGAGCCCGGAGAGGGACAGCTCGCTGGCGCTGGGGGTGGTGGCGGCCTGCGCGTCGGTGAGGCCGCCCAGGGCGTTGCGGATGCCCTGGCGCTGCTCGTCCAGGAAGGCGAGGAGGGTGGAGACCTCGTCGGTGCAGTTTTCGGCGCTGACGTGCAGGACCATGGCGGGCCGTCCTTCGTGGAGTCACTGTGCTGAGCGGGGCTCTGTGCGGAACAAGGACTACGTTAGGAACCCTTGCGGACAACTTCTGTCCGCAACGCGGCACCTCAGAAGGGGAATTCCGAGCGGCCGTGCTGCACCGAGATCCACTTCTGGGTGGTGAAGACGTCGACGGTCGACTCGCCGTTCATGCGCCCGAGGCCGGAGGCCTTCTCGCCGCCGAAGGCGACCAGGGGGTCGTCCTGGATGGTGGAGTCGTTGATGTGCATCATCCCGGTCTCGATGCGCTGGGCGAAGCGCACGCCGCGCTCCACGTTGCGGGTCATCACCGCGCCGCTGAGGCCGTACGGGCTGTCGTTGGCCATGCGTACGGCCTCCTCCTCGCCGTCGAAGGCCAGCAGCAGGGCGACGGGGCCGAAGATCTCCTGCTCCAGGATCGGCGAGCCCTCGGGGAGGCCCGCGAGCACTGTCGGTTCGACCAGGTTGCCGCGCGTAGCGCCCCGTACGAGAGCGGTGGCGCCCGCGGCGAGGGCCTGGTCGACGAGGCCGGTGAGGGCGTCGGCGTGGAAGGTGTTGATGACGGGGCCGAGCTGGGTGGCGGGGTCGGCCGGGTCGCCGGTGCGCAGGGCGCGTACGCGGGCGACGAACTTCTCGGTGAACTCCTGCTCCACGGACCGGTCGACGAGGATCCGGTTGGCCGCCATGCAGACCTGGCCCTGGGAGACGAAGCGGCTGAAGACGGCCGCGTCGACCGCGTAGTCGAGGTCCGCGTCGTCCAGGACCACCAGGGCGCTGTTGCCGCTGAGGGAGAGGATCGTGCGCTTGAAACGGGCTCCGGCGACGGCGGCCACATGGCGGCCGGTGCGGTCGGAGCCGGTGAAGGAAATGACCTTCGGGACCGGGTGCTCCAGGAGAGCGTCGCCTATCTCCGCTATGTCGGTGATCAGAACGTTCAACAATCCCGCCGGAAGCCCCGCCTCCTCGAAGAGGTGCGCGACGAGTCCGCCGCCGACCACGGGGGTGTTCTGATTCGGCTTGATGACGACGGCGTTGCCGAGCGCCAGCGCCGGCGCCGCGGCCTTGATGCCGGTCAGGAAGGGGAAGTTGAAGGGACTGATGACACCGACGACGCCGACGGGGATCCGGTGGACGCGGTTCTCCTTGCCGGGGATCGGGGAGGAGAGGATGCGCCCCTCGGGGAGGGTCGCCAACTGTGTTGCCTCGCGCAGGAATTCCTTCGCCAGACCCACCTCGAAGCGGGCCTTCACCAGGGTGCCGCCGACCTCTTCGGTGATCGCGGCGACGATCTCGTCCTCGCGCTGCTCCACCAGGCGCAGCACCCGCTCGATCACGTCCCTGCGCGCGTACGCGTTCACGGCCGCCCAGGAGCGCTGGGCACGTTCCGCCGCACGGTAGGCGTCGTCCACCTCGGCGACGGACGCGACGGTAATGGCAGCGAGCTTCTCCCCGTTGTACGGGTTGAAGTCGATGATGTCCCACGAGCCGCTGCCGGGCCGCCACGCGCCGTCGATGTACTGGTGGGCCAGGTCGGTGAAGAAGGACATGTGATCCCTTAGCTCTGCTTCCGCTCCGTCGCGTCGCCGCCGCGCGTTCCTGTCAACGTACATCTGGATCAGAGCAGTTGGAGGAGTCCGCGCAGGACGTCCCGGGTCTCGGAGGGGCTCGGGCAGTCGTTCTGGAGGCGGTCCATGACGCGTTCGTACTGGGCCACCTCCTCGCGCTTGTCCAGGTAGAGCGCGCTGGTGAGCTGCTCCAGGTACACGAGGTCGGAGAGGTCGGACTCGGGGAAGCGCAGCAGGGTGAAGGCGCCGGACTCGCCCGCGTGGCCGCCGAAGTTGAACGGCATCACCTGGAGCGTGACGTTCTCCCGCTCGGAGATGTCGATGAGGTGCTGCAACTGCCCCCGCATGAGGCTGCGGTCGCCGTACGGGCGGCGCAGGGCCGCTTCGTCCAGTACGGCGTGGAAGTGCGGGGAGCGTTCGGCGACCAGGACCTTCTGCCGGTCCAGGCGCAGCGCCACCCTGCGGTCGATCTCGGCGGCGGTGGCGTTCGGGATGCCGCGCGAGACGACCGCGTGCGCGTACGCCTCGGTCTGGAGCAGGCCGTGGACGAACTGGACCTCGTAGATGCGGATCAGGGACGCCGCGCCCTCCAGGCCGACGTATGTCTGGAACCAGCCGGGCAGGACGTCGCCGTAACTGTGCCACCAGCCCGCGAGGTTGGCCTCTCGCGCCAGCGCGAGCAGCGACTCGCGCTCCGTTCCGTCCGTCACGCCGTACAGCGTGAGGAGGTCCTCCACGTCCCTGGCCTTGAAGCTCACCCGTCCCAACTCCATGCGGCTGATCTTCGATTCGGATGCACGGATCGAGTAGCCGGCCGCCTCACGGGTGATGCCGCGCGATTCGCGCAGGCGCCTGAGCTGTGAGCCCAACAGGATGCGTCGGACCACCGATCCGCTCGACTCGCCTGCGGTCACCTCTCCGGCCCTCCCTCTCGGTCATCTGTGCGCGAGGCCCTCCCCCAGGGTCCCGAGAGGGCGAAGTCTGCCACCAAAACGCTTCACCCTGTACGCATTCGGTTACGGAAATGGCAGGGGTCCGAAAGTGGCCGGAGGAAGAAATGAGCAAGAAACGGCACTCTGTTGTCCAAGTCAGGCGCGTGCACGTGCATCTGCCCTTGCATCTGCTGTACGCATTCGGAACCATGGTCCGCGCGCACGTATGACCACCAGCGTTCGTCCCTCGCTTCCGTCCTTCGTGGACGCCGGCGTTCGGCCGCCGCTGTTCGCCGCGACCGCGACACCCGGGAGTGCCCGCATGGGGACGAATGGATCGACCATGCTCGTGCCGTTACGGCAGGGCCTTCCCCCCGTCGGACCCGACGACGCGTCCTCCTCGGCCTCGTGCGCACTGCCGCCGCGGTACGAAGCGGTGCGCGGGGCACGGAAGTTCACCCGCAGCACGCTGTGCCAGTGGAACCTGGAGAGCCGTTTCGACGACGTCGCCCTGGTCGTCTCCGAACTCGTCACCAACGCGCTGCGGCACGCCCTGCCGGCGGACACCCTGCGCGAGAACGAGCCACCGGTGCGGCTGCACCTGATGCACTGGAACGGACGGCTGGTGTGCGCGGTGCGCGACCCCAGTCACCAGGGTCCGGCGGCGCGGGCGAGCGACGACTTCTCGGCCGAGTCCGGGCGCGGGCTGTTCCTGGTGGACTCCTTCAGCGACAGCTGGGGCTGGCACCCACTCGCGGGCACGCTGCACGGCAAGGTCGTGTGGGCGCTGTTCCTGCTGCGGGACGAGCGCTAGGCACGGTGCGGTGCGCGAGGGGGACGGCCCTCGCATCGCCCTACGGGGTGGCTCGGTTCCCTGTGAGGTGGCTCAGTTCCCTATGAGGTGGTCGAACTCGCCGTCCTTGATGCCGAGGAGCATGGCCTCGATCTCCGCGGGCGTGTAGACGAGCGCGGGCCCTTCCGGGTGCCGCGAATTGCGCACGGCAACGTTGCCACCGGGCAGTTTCGCGAACTCCACGCAGGTGCCCTGCGAGTTGCTGTGCCTGCTCTTCTGCCAGACCACCCCGTGAAGCTCTGTGGCCGCCATGCCGTTGTACGCGTGGTGCACAGGTCGCTCCCGGATGTGCTGGTGTCAACTACTGCCGAACCGTCAACTGCTGCTGAACCGTCAACCTCTGCCGAACTGTCAACTGACCCGGATCATAGCTTCGTTCACTTGCTGATGCATGGGCAGATGCACGTGCACGCGGGGTGTCCTCTTGACTACAGAACCGGTGGGTCGTAATGGCGCCCCTGCCGTGCGAACTCCTTCTGTAGACGCCCTGGTAGCTTGACCCGTTCCTTCCGGCGGCCAATTGGCCGCCATACGCAAGCACATGGGGAGAAACCGGAGTGCACAGTTACGTACGCACCGCCGCCGGAACGGCCGCTCTCGCAGCGGCGCTCCTGCTGACCGGTTGCAGCAGCGACAGCGGCAAGGGCGACGGCGCCGCCGACAAGGGGAAGGCTCCGAGCAGCGCGCCGAGCACCGGCGCCGGTGACAGCGGAAGCGGCAGCACGCCGCCCGCGGGTGACGCCGGGGCCGGTTCCGTCGACGGCGACTGGGCGGCCACCACGGGCGGCAAGATGGTCGCGCTGTCCATCCACGACGGAATGGCGGGCATCGCGGGCGAGAACATCTGCACCGGCACGGTGGCCCGGCAGGGTGTCGTCACGCTGAACCTCAAGTGCGCGAACGGCAACACCGACCGCGCCAAGGGCACGGTGACGCCCGGCGCCGACGGCAAGACCCTCACGGTGAAGTGGGAGGGCAGCGGCATCGAGGACAAGTTCACCAAGGCGCCGTCGAACGGGCTGCCGTCGGGCATCCCGACCAAGCTGCCCTCGGACCTGCCGAAGCTGTAGCTCCGGGCGCCTCGTGCGTCAGGCGGCAGTACGGGCCGCGCTCCCCCGGGGGCGCGGCCCTTCCGCGTCCAGGGCGTGCGTCAGCTCGTCCAGCGCCTCCACGAGGAGGCCCGCCCCCTTGCGCACCACCTTGTCGTCGCCCGCCGCATCCTCGGCGTCCCAGGCGTCCAGGGCGGCCCGGAAGGCGTCCCAGCGCGGGGTGCGCCGCTCCCGTACGGCACGGGCGGCCGCCTCGGTGTCGGTACGCAGCGCCTCCGCGAGGGCGGCGGCGGCCGGCACCGGGGTGGTGTCGCGGGCCGGGAGGTGGGCCTCCATCAGCATCGCCACCCGGGCGAGCTGGGCCAGCGCGTGCGGGGCGTCGTCGGCGGCGCTGCGGGACAGGCCCCGGCTACGTACGGGCTCGTTGGCGGCCCGCTCCAGGGCGTCCTGCCAGGCGACCCGGGCCTCCCGGGTGGCCAGCAGTGCCTCCCGTACGGCGTCGCGAGGGGCGCCCGCGGGGTCGGCGTACCGCTGGAGGACGGCGGTGGCGTACCGTCCGTCGGCGATCAGCCAGTCGGCGAGCCGGGTGCGCAGGCGCGGGGTCTCCCAGGCCGGGTAGACGGCGTACGCCAGCATGGCCAGGAGTCCGCCCGCCAGGGTGAGCACGACGCGTTCGGGGACGGTCTGCGTCCACTGGAGGCCGCCCATGCCGAGCAGGAAGACGACGTACCCGGAGACGCACACCTGGGTGACGGCGTAACCGGTGCGCAGCAGCAGGAACATCAAAAACGCGCATCCGACGGCGAGCGCGGCGGACAGCCGGGTGTCGGGGTGCGTGAGCTGCACCAGGCCCGTCGCGAGGGCGACGCCCAGCAGGGTGCCGCCGAAACGGGCCACCGCGCGGGAGTACGTCTGGGAGAAGTCGGGCCGCATCACCATGACGGCGGCCATGGGCGCCCAGTAGCCGTGGCCGAGCGGAAGGGAGGCTCCGACGGCGTACCCGGTGGCGGCGACGACGGCGACGCGCACGGCGTGCCGGAACACCGGCGAGTCGCGGCGCAGTTCCGCGCGCATCGCGCGCAGCGCGACGGGGATCAGCCCGGGGACGGTGGGCCGGTGCAGGTGGTCGTGCGGGTCCGCGCGGTGCTCGGGACGCCGTGCCACCTTGCGCGCTGCGCTGCGGGCGAGGCGGCGGGCGGTGCGGTAGGCGGTGTCCTCGTGCGGGCTGCGGCCGGGGCCGGTGCGCTTGGCGTTGTCGGTGCCGCTGCCCTGGGCGGTCTCGATGACGTCCCGCAGGAGGCTGATGAGCCGGGACTCGGCGCGCCGGGCGGGCCCGGTGAGCACCGCGCCCTCCTTGGGCACGGCGAGCACCGCGCGGGCGGCGGGCGACATGGTGACGGGCTCCCCGTGCCGCACCGCGCGGGCGGCGGCGTCCAGGGTGGACGCCGCGGCGGCGAGCAGTTCGCGCACCCGGGCCCGCTGCTCGCCCTCGGCGGGGACGCCCAGCGCCGGGTCGGCGAGGGAGGCCAGCACGGGGCGGATGCGCTCCGCGAGGCCGCGGGCGCCGTGGAGTTCGGCGGGCCGGCGGCGGGCCTGCCGGGGGGTGATGGCGGCGGCGTTGCGGGCGTGCATGAGGGGTTCGGGGTCGAACGGGGCGACGGGGTCGTGCCGCAGCCGGCGGGCATAGTCGGCCTCGGCGGCGAGCGCGTCGGCGAGGGCGTCGCGCTGGGCGCCCCAGCGGCGTACCGGAAAGAGCACGATGAGCGCGGCCTGCACGATCCCGCCGACCATGATCATCCCGGCGTGCTGGGCGGCGGCGGCCACGGACGTCGGCAGGGTGACGGTGACCAGCATGATCGCCACGTTGGAGCTGGCGATCATGCCCGCTGTGGGCCCGACCGCCCACGCCAGCCCCGCCAGGAAGGTCCACAGCGCCAGCAGGCTGATGAACAGCACCGGATGAGCCCCCGTCAGGTACCCCACGAAGGTCGTGACGGCGAGGCTGGCCCCCGAGGCGAGGGCGAGGACGGGCCGGGTGCGCCAGGAGCGCTGGAAGGTCGCCAGGGCGGCCTGGAAGGCGCCGAAGGCGGAGCTGGCGGCGACGGCGGGCCCGAAGAGGTACAGGGCGGCCCCGACGACCAGGGCGAGCCCGAGGGCGGCCCGGACGGCGACGAGGGGGTCGAGGCGCTGCCGTTCGACTTTGAGTCCGGAGCGGGCGGTGTGCTTCAGGGCGTGGAGCCAGCTCATAGTGATCGAGACTAGCTGGTCAGGGGCGTTTTACCGGGTTGGCGAGGAGCTCCCCGTCAGGGGCGCGGGGCTGTGTCGGTGTGCGGCCCGTGCCCTCCCCGCCCTCACCCCGCGTTCAACGCCACCGTCGGATGCAGCCGTGCCGCCCGGATCGCCGGATACAGCCCCGCCAGCACACCGATGACCAGCGTCGCCCCCAGACCTCCCGCCAGGGACCAGGCAGGCACCACGGCGGTCCACCCCTGCGCCCGGGCGAAGGCGTACGTCGCCGCCGCCCCGAGCACCGCCCCCGCCCCGCCCCCCAGCGCCGACAGCAACAGCGACTCCGTCAGGAACTGCACCCGGATCGCCCCGCGCGTCGCCCCCAGGGACCGCCGCAGCCCGATCTCCTGCCGCCGTTCCAGCACGGAGATCACCATGGTGTTAGCGACCCCGACGCCGCCCACCAGCAGCGCCACCGCCCCGAGTCCCAGCATCAGCGTCGTCAGGCCCTCGTCCGTGGCGGCCTTGGCCGCCAGCGCGTCGGAGGGCCGCGAGACCTTCACGCCGGCCTCGGCGCCGGGGCTGATGGTGCGGGCCAGGATCGCCCGTACGTCCTCCACGGAGGCGTCCGTGGACCGCTCGAAGACCGTCGTGGGGTGCCCGTCGAAGCCGAAGTGCCGCTCGGCGGCCGGGAAGCCGACCAGGGCGACGCGATCGAGGTTGGGCACCAGCTCGATGGGTTCGAGGATGCCGACGACCACGACCCGTACGTCATTCATCATGATCGTCTCGCCCGGCCGGGTGACGCCGATCCGCTCGGCGGCCACCGAACCGAGCACCGTCACCGGCAGCCGTTCGTTGGCCGGGTTCAGCCACACGCCCTGGGCGACCCGGCCGCCGAGGGTGCTCAGCAGGTCGGTGCGGGCCGCCTGGGCGGTGACACCGGCGGTGCGTTCCTTGGGCACGACGTCGCTGCGCCGGATGCGGGCGTCGACCTCGGCGGTGGCGGTGGCGTGCTGCACCGGGCCGATGCGCTCGACCATGGCGACGGCGGTCTTGGGCAGCTTGACCGGTTTGCCGCCGACGTCCTCACCGGCGCTGGCGGTCAGCAGGTTGGTGCCGAGCCGGTCGAGCTGGGCCATCAGGTCGGCGCGGCTCGATTCGGAGAGTCCGACGACGGCGACCATCGTCGCGATGCCGATGGCGATGCCGAGCGCGGAGAGCACCACGCGCGCGCGTCGCGCGCGCAGGCCGACGGCGCCGACGCGCAGGACGTCGCGGGGCGTCAGCCGGGACGGCCTCAGGTCCTTCCTCAGGTCCTTCCTCAGGTCCTTCCTGAGGTCCTTCCCGAGGCCCTTCCTGGGGTCCTTCCCGAGGCCCTTACGGGCATCCGCCTTGGTGTTCACAGGCACTCCACCCGCCCCGCGCACGTGTCGGACACGATCTCCCCGTCCCTGAACCGCACCCTGCGCGGCAGCGCGTCCGCGATCTCGTTGTCGTGCGTGATGACGCACACCGTGGTGCCGCCCGCGTGCAGCTCGTGCAGCAGCTCCATGACGACCTCTCCGGAGGCGGTGTCCAGCGCGCCGGTCGGCTCGTCCGCGAGCAGCAGCCGCGGGTCGCCCACCAGGGCGCGGGCGATGGCCACGCGCTGCTTCTCGCCGCCGGAGAGCTCGTTCGGGGTGTGCGAGAAGCGGTGGTCGAGGCGCACCTTGGTGAGCGCTTCGCGGGCGCGCGCCCTGCGCTCGCGCAGGGGGACGCCCGCGTACAGCAGTCCGTCGGCGACGTTGTCGACGGCGTCGCGGCCCGCCGCCAGGTGGAAGTGCTGGAAGACGAAGCCGATGTGGCGGGCGCGCAGGGCGGACAGCTGGGCGTCGGTCAGCTCGCCCACGTCGTAACCCGCGACCCTGACCGTTCCCGAGGTGGGCTTGTCGAGGGTGCCCATGATCTGGAGCATCGTGGACTTGCCGGAGCCGGAGGGGCCGACGACGGCCAGCATCTCGCCCTCGCGGACGGTCAGATCGACCCCGCGCAGGGCGTGCACACCGCCGGGATACGACTTGGTGGCACCCCTGAGCTCAACGACCGGTGCAACCGGGGCGGGCGGCGCAACGGGGGCGGGCGACGTGGTCATGACTTCGCCACTCCCACCTTGAGGCCCTCGCGCACACCGGCGCCGGTGACCTCGATCTGCCCGTCGGCGGTCATGCCTGTCTCGACGCGCACCATCTTCGAGGTGTCGCCCTCGACCACCTGCAATCCGTAGCCGCCGCGCTCGCCGCGCAGTGCGAGCACCGCTTCGACGGGCACCACGAGGACGCCCTTGCGGCTCTCGCTGACGAACTTCACGCTGGCCGTCGCCCGGGGGTCCTCCCCGGACGCCTCCGTGGCGCCGCCGGTCAGCTCGACTTCCACGGTGATGCCGTCCGCCCTCGCACCGGCGCCGGTGCTCGCGTCGTCCTCCTCGGGGCGCACCGTTCCCAGCACCCGGCCCCGGGCGCTCTTTCCGCTCGGCAGGGTGATCTCCACCCGGGTGCCGTCGGCGGCGAGTGCCCCGTCGCTCTGGTCGAGCTGGGCCCGTACGACAGGTTTGGTGGAGGCGACGGTGAGCACCGCCTTGCCGGGGGCGACCTGGTCGGCGAGTGCCGCGTCGGCGGCGACGACCTTGACCTTGCCGCGCTGGAAGACGACGTCGCCCATGCCGACCCTGCCGGTGGGCTCCCGGTTGAGGGACTTCTGCCACCGCTTGACGGCGGCCTCGGTGTCCTTGTCGTACCGGGGGTCGACGTAGAGCTTGGCGCCGAAGCCCAGGTCGCGCAGGTTGCGCTCCAGCTGGAGCACGTCGCTGCCCCTGTCGCCTGCCTTCATCTCCCGGAACATCGGCACCGGCCCGTACAGCAGCGTCACCGGCTTGTCGTTCAGCTCGTAGAGGGCGTCACCGAGGCCGAGGACGCGGCCCTCCTTCGCCGCCACCGTGACGGTGCCCTCGACGACCGCCTTGACCGGGCGGCGCTGGGCGAAGTCCAGCTTCCCGTCGACGGTCTTGGACTGCACCAGGTCGGTGCGCACGACGGTGGCGGTGGCACCCGGCAGCGAGGGACCGGTCTTGGCGTCCGCGCCGCCGCCGTCGCCGAGGACGAGGACGCCCGCGGTAACGGCAGCGGCGGCGCTCAGCGTGCCGACGGCGAGGAGGGCGGTGCGGCGCTTGGTCACTGCATGCCGTCCAGACCGGGGAGCAGCTTCGGCGCGCAGGTCTTCCGGGCCTTCGTGTACGCCGGGGACTTCTCGTCCAGCACCGGGCTGGCCGGGTTGGGCTCGCCGCCGGGCTGGGCGTTGCCGCCGCTCATCTGCGGGTTGGCGAAGCGGGAGACGCCGTTGTCGCGCATGCACTTGGCGTGCGCGAGCATCGACTCGTAGTCCTTCTGCTGGTCGCGCTTGGGCTCCGCCGTCATGGCGTCCTGGAGCTCCTTGACGCAGGCGCGGTTCTTGCCGCCCTTGATGCCGTCGTTGCGGCCGGGCTGGGCGCCGATCGCGTTGACCTTGTCCCAGTCCATGTAGCCGTCGAGGTGCGGGTCGGGGAAGTCCGGGTAGCCGCCCTTGGCGCGCATGCACTGGATGTACTTCATCTGCGCGTCGTAGAAGGCGCTCTTGGCGGCCGGTTTGGCGCTCGGGCTGCTCTCGCCCTTGGTCTCGCTCGCGCTGGGGGCGGCCGGTACGTCGGCGATGGCCTCGTCCTTCTTCGGGGCGTCCGCGGCGCCGCCGCAGGCGACGGAGAGGGCGAGCACGGGGGCGGCCACGAGGGAGGCCAGACGCAGCTTGGCCGCGGTGCGGGAATTCGTCCTGGGGAAGGTCATGCACACCACGGTCGAAGGCCCACATGATGACCTGTCCATGGCCACATGATGGGAACGTAACAATGCTTGTGACCTGCGCCCACGCCCGGTGCGAGGGCCTGTCGCCGGCCCTGGTGTGCGGCATGATCGGCCCATGCCGCATGTGCTTCTGATCGAGGACGACGCGTCCGTACGGGACGGGATGGAGCTGGTGCTGCGCCGTCACGGGTACGACGTGGACGCGGCGGCCACCGGCGAGGAGGCCCTCGCCCTGCTGGACGGCGAGCGGGGCGAGCGGATCGAACTGGCCGTACTGGACCTGATGCTGCCCGGCATGGACGGCTTCGAGGTGTGCCGCCGCATCCGCACCCGTACGACGACGCTGCCGGTCATCATGCTGACGGCACGCGGCGACGACCAGGACATCGTCAACGGCCTGGAGGCGGGCGCCGACGACTACGTGGTCAAACCCGTCACCGCACCGGTGCTGGAGGCCCGCATCCGGGCCGCATTGCGGCGTGCGGAGCCGTCGGCGCCGGTGCCGGAGGCGGCCGACCAGGGGGGCCTGCACATCGACCGGGCCGGGCTGACCGTCACCAAGAACGGCGCACCCGTCGCGCTACCGCCCACCGAACTGCGGCTGCTGCTGGAGCTGTCGGCGTCACCGGGCCGGGTGTTCAGCCGCGAGCAGCTCCTCGCCTCGGTGTGGGAGCACACCTTCCTGGGCGACTCCCGGCTGGTGGACGCGGCGGTCGGCAGACTGCGCGCCAAGCTGGAGGACGTACCGGCGAAACCGCGGTACGTGCAGACGGTGCGCGGTTTCGGCTACCGGTTCGGGCCACTGTGACGCGCGAAAACGGCACACCCGTGCACGAACACAGCATGCCCGTGCACGACCACAGCACGCCTCTGCACACGGAACCCGCGCCTGCCCCCTCCTCGAAGAGGCGGCTGCACTTCATCGGCGGGCTGCGCACCCGGCTGGTGGTCGCCTTCGTGCTGGTCGCCCTCGTCAGCGCGGTCACCGCAACGGCGCTCGCCTACCGAGAGTCGCGCACCGCCGTCCTCCAACGCGCCCAGGACTCCTTCCAGAAGGACTTCCTGGCCCGCATCGAGACGGTCGTCCCGAACGTCGACATGCCGCCCGACACCCAGTCCCTCGCCTCCCTCGCCACCCGTGTCTCCGAGGGGCTGAGCGGCGCACCCCTGGTCGTCGCCCGCTACCAGGACCTGAAAGCGACCTCCGACTCCCTGGCCGACGACTCCCGGATCAGCCCGCAACTGCGGTCCGCCGTCTCCACCTTGGACCGCACGAGCTTCCAGCGGGTCGAGCACGCGGGCGAGCCGTATCTCGTGGTGGGCACCCCGGTGACGTACGAGAACGGCCAGACCTCCGGCCTGGAGGTGTACGGCGTCGCCTCCCTGCGCCCCGAGCAGGAGGCCACCACGGGCGTCCTGGACGCCGTGCGCGGCGGCATCGTGCCGGTGGTGCTGCTGGCCGCCCTGCTGGCGCTGCTGGCGGCGCGCACGGTGCTGCGTCCGGTACGGGAACTGGGGCGGGCCACCCGCAGGCTCGCCGAGGGCGACCTCGACAGCCGGGTCGCCGTCCGCGGCGGCGACGAACTCGCCGACCTGGCAAGGGATTTCAACCACACGGCCGACGAACTGCGCGCCTCCGTGGGCGGACTGCGCGACCAGGAGGCACGCGCCCGCCGTTTCGTCGCGGACGTCAGCCACGAACTGCGCACCCCGCTGGCCGCGATGACGATGGTGGCGACCGTCCTCGACGAGGACGCCGACCGGCTGCCCCCGGACGCCGCGCACGCGGCCCGCACGGTCAGCGCGGAGACGGCCCGGCTGTCGCGCCTGGTGGACGACCTGATGGAGATGTCCCGCTTCGACTCCGGCGCCGCCGCGCTGAACGCCGGCGAGATCGACCTCGGTGAGACCGTACGGGCCTCGCTCGCCCTGCGCGGCTGGACGGAGGCGGTACGGCTCGAACTCCCCGAAGGCGTAAGGACCGTGGCCGACCGGCGCCGCGTCGACGTGATCGTCGCCAATCTGGTGGGCAACGCGCTGCGGCACGGCGCTCCCCCGGTGACGGTTGCCGTGGGCGCGGAGTGGGACTGGGTGACGGTGACCGTCACCGACTCCGGCCCCGGGCTGCCGCCCGAGGTGCTGGCGCACGTCTTCGAGCGCTTCTACAAGGCGGACGCCTCCCGCACCCGCACCAGGGGCGACGGCGGCAGCGGCCTGGGCACCGCCATCGCCCTGGAGAACGCACGCCTGCACGGCGGCACCGTCGAGGCGGCCAACCGGACGGACGGTGTCACCGGTGCGGTGTTCACGCTGCGCCTGCCGCACCGCCACCACAAAGAGGAGCTCACGCCGTGACCGGCACCGGTGCTCGTTTTGCTGCGACTGCCGTCTGCGGGCTCCTGCTCACCGCCTGTGGTGTGCAGCCGACCGGTGTCATAGGGGCGGGCGAACCGGCGACGGGGCTGACGAAGGGCCTGCGCCTGTACTTCGTGTCGAAGTCGGGGCGGCTGGAAGGGGTGTCGCGGCCGGACGCCCAGCCGCTCAACAACCTCCCGGGCGTCCTGAAGCTCCTCGGCGTGGGCCCCGACGACGACGAGCGCAGGCGCGGTCTCACGTCACCGGTGGGGATGCCGCAGTCCTTCGACGTGACCGGCACCGGCGCCAAGGTCGTCCTGCGCAGTCCGGGGAACGACATCGCCTACGGGCGCGACGACCTGGCGACCGGACAGCTGGTGTGCACCCTTGCACGCGCCCAGTCACTGCTGGCGAAGGGCGTGCGCCCGGACGACGTACAGGTGACGTTCGAGGGCAAGGAGACAGCCGGGCCGTACCGCTGCGGCTCCTATCTGAACCGGTGACCGCGCCACGCCTTCACGACCGGATGCGCCCCCGCTGCGGCGTCTGGCGCCCCGGCACCGACGCACGGTCGGCGGCGGCCGTCCCGTGCTCCCAGCCCGCCAGGTCGTTCACCCCGCGCACCCGCGTGGACGTGGTGCGCGGGAACATCTGCTCCGCGCGGTCCGTCACGGCGACGTCCCGGGCCGCCAGCACCGGCAGCAGGGCCCCGGCCGTCTCCTCCACCACATGCTCGGTGGCCTCCGCCAGGCGGGTGCCGAGCCTGCTGGCGTACGCCGTCAGGAAGGACTGCCGGAAGGACTTGGTGCGCTTCCTGCCGCCCGCGCGCTGTGCCGCCTCCGCACGGGTCATCGCGGCCGTCCCCTGCACCAGCAGGGAGGTGTACAGCAGCTCCACCGCATCCAGGTCGGCCTCGAAACCGACCACTGTGGAGAACCCGAATGCGCTGTTCCACACCGCCCTGCACCGGTTGGCCGTCGCGACGGCGTCCAGGAGGATCGCCTTCGCCGTCTCGTACGGTGCGTCCACGCCGATCCGGCACGCACCGGGGCCGGTCGCAGTCGCCCCCTGTGCGGCGAGGACGGCCTCGTCGATGCTGTGCCGGGCCATCAACTCCTGCGCCTTCCCGGTGAGCGCCTCCGCCTCCTCCGGGTAGTCGGTGGCCTCCGCCTTGGCGAGCAGGGCGCGGATGCGGGTGAGCATGCGCGGCTCGTCGGGCGACGCCTGCGCCTGTCGTACGCGAGCACCAGCACCGGGCGCAGGGCCGACGGGCTCGATCGAGGGCAGCCGGATCAGCAGCCGCAGCAGCTCCAGGGCCGCCGTCGCCAGGGAGAACCGGTCGGCCTTCTCGCGCCGGGCGAGCGCGTCCCCGTACGCCTCGTCCCGCTTCCACCAGACGGCATCGGCGCCCAGCTCGCCCACCTGTGCGCGCCAGCGCGGCGGCAGCTGCTCCTCGGGGTGCCGGCGCAGCTCGGCGGCGATCAGGTCCCCCAGCAGCCGCACATGGACGTCGTCGAGATCACGGCGTACGAGACGGGCGACGTCGGCGGGCTGCCAGCCCCGGTCCCAGGCCCGTCGTACGAACTCCTCGCCCCGGCGCAGCACTTCGCGCCCGGCGTCCGGCCAGGGGGCTGCGGCCAGCAGGGACGCCCCGAGGTCGAGGTCGTCGTCGCCGGTGCCGTACAGGGCGGAGAACGCCTGGTCCGCCCCCACAAAGGCCTCTTCGGTCACCGTCGTATCTCCTCGGTCGGGCTCACCCCCCTGGTATACCTCGCCCGGCCGCGGAGCCGTCGCTCAGCTGTCCCCGCCCTCCTCGATCAGCCTGCCCACCTCGCGTGCCACGAGCCCGAGCCTGGCCTCCGCGACCAGGGGCACCGCACGCCGCTGCCGCCGTGCCTCGTGCACGGAGATGTCCGCCGTCACCAGGGCGCTCTCCCACTTGGGCGCCTGTGCGACGACCATCCCGCGCGGGTCGACCACCCGTGATCCGCCCCAGAAGGACGCACCGTTCTCGCTGCCCACCCGGTTCACGAACACCACCCAGCACTGGAGCATGCGTGCGGTGTACGCGAGGAGGCTGTCCCAGTACAGGCCCGTGTCCATGGCGTCGGGGTCGAGCGAGGCGGCACTGTTCGCGGGCACCACGACGACCTCCGCACCGTCCTGGACGGCGATCCAGGGCAGCACGGGCTGCCAGGCGTCGTTGCACACCAGGGTGGCGGCCCGGCCCCGCCCGCCGGGGAGGTCGTAGGCGCGCAGCGACTGCCCGGGGCTGACGTGCTTGCGCTCCTCCCAGGCGAGGTAGTTGGGGAGGTACAGCTTGCGGTGGGCGTGCAGGAGGGTGCCGGCGGTGTAGTACGCGGAGGTGTTGTACGCCCGCATGGAGGTGTACTCGTGGAAGCCCACCACGACGTCCGCGCCGAGGGTGCTCAGCTCCATCAGCCGCGGGTCGCGCGCCTCCACGGAGGTGTCCTGTTTCAGCGCCCCCAGGTGATAGCCGTGCAGGCTCAGCTCCGGGAACACGACGAGGTCGGCGCCCTGGGCGACGGCCTGCCGGATCTGGTCCCGGGCGTGCTCCAGGTTGGCGTCGACGTCACCGAGGACGCAGTCGGTCTGTGCCAGTGCCACTCGCATGGGGTCGAGCCTGCCAGCGGTCCCCGGGGTCGGCATCCGGAACGGGCGTCAGGGCGTCGCCCGGGGAAGCGGCGTCAAGGTGTCACGGGCTCGCACCGGGACCGGACGTCACGGCCTCGCGCCGGAACCGGACGTCACGGCCTCGCACCGGGACCGGACGTCACGGCGTCAGCACCAGCTTGCCGCGCGCGTGGCCGCCGTCGCTGATCTCGTGGGCCTTCTGCGCCTGTCCCAGCGGCAGCACCTCCGCCACCCGCACCCGCAGCCGCCCCTCGGCGACCAGTCGCGCCTGCTCGGCCAGGGCCGGTCGCGGTTCGACCGTGCCGCCGCCGGAGAAGACCACGCCGAGGGACTCCGCCGCCTGGTCCGCGATGGTGATCACCCGGTCGGTGGTTCCGCCGAGCAGCTCGATCGCGTCCGGCAGCGCCCCGTGCCCCGCCGTGTCGTAGACCGCGTCCACCCCCTGCGGTGCGACCTCGCGCACCCGGGCCGCGAGCCCTTCCCCGTACGTCACGACGGCGCTCGCGCCCAGCTCGCGGACGTACGCGTGGTTGGCCTCGGACGCGGTGCCGACGACGGTGACGCCCGCCGCCGCCGCGAGCTGCACGGCGAGCGAGCCGACCGCCCCGGCCGCCCCGTTGACCAGCAGTGTCTCCCCGGCGGTCACCCCGAGCAGGTCCAGGACCCGCTGGGCGGTCTCGCCCGCGACGGGCAGCGCGGCCGCCTGCTCCCAGGACAGCCCGGCGGGCTTGCGCACCACCTGCGAGGCCACCGCGTACTCGGCGTACGAGCCGCTCTCGGCCCACCCCAGTACCTCGTCGCCGACCACGACATCCGCGACGCCCTCGCCGACCTCGTCGACGACACCCGCGACGTCGATGCCCGGTACCGCCGGCAGTTGCGTCGGGATGAATTGCTGCATCGCACCGCTGCGGATCTTGCCGTCGATCGGGTTCACCCCGGCGGCCGCCACCTTGATGCGCACCTGTCCGGGCCCGGCGTGGACGTCCGCGACAGTGCGAGGGGCCAGTGCTTCCGGACCACCGAACCGGTCAAAAACGATCGCTTCCACAGTTGCTTCTCCTTCGTCGTGCCGTTCTGGCTGCTCCCAGCCTGGTCCGGTCGCCGCCCCGGCCCGGCCCTCCCTTCGGACAGTTCCACCTGCCCGAAGGGAGGGCCGTCCTCGTACCGCATCCGTACGTACGCTGGCTCCATGCCGGAGACAGAGCGCTTCACCGTCGCGGAGGCGGAATCGTCCGCCGTCCACACCGCCCTCGCCTGCGCCGCGCAGGTGATCCAGGGCCCGCTGTACGAGCTCCAGCACCGGTTGTCGGCGGCACTGCGCCCCCTGGTGCCGCACCGTGCCGTCGCGGAGATGTCCGCGCACTGTGCGCACTCCCCCGTCAAGGCGCACGGCGAGGACACGCTCGCCTCCCGCATCACCGGTGCGGAGCTGGACGCCCTCGCCGCCACGGTGCGCCCCGGCCACCCCTGGCAGGGCACCGCGCACCTCGCGGGCGGCGTGCATCCGGTGCTGGCGGTCAGCAGCGCCCTGACGAGCTACCGGCCCACCCTGCTCACCCTGGTGCTGCCCGAGGAGGCCCCGCCCCTGCCCGCCGGGACGCTCGCCCTCGTACAGGCGCTGTGGGACGTGGTGACCGCGCACCTGGACCGGGTGGCCACGGAGGCGCTGCCGGGGATGATGTCGCAGTCGCGGGCGGTGGCGGGCGAACGGGCGCGCGCCATCGCGGAGTTGAGCGAGGTGCACACGGCGGCGCTGACCGGACTGCTGGGCACCCTGCGCAGTCGCGCCCTGGACGACGCGACGGCACGCGCGCGTGCCGTCGAACTGGCCGTGGACTCCCTGGTGGAGCTGCGCACCGTCGCCGAACGCGACCAGGCCCTGACCGAGGAGCCCGCGGTGCAGGCCTTCGACCGGCTCGCCGACTCGCTGCGCCCGCTGCTGCGGCACGGTCCGGTACGGCTGGAACTGGCACCGCCCGCCGAGGACCGCCCGCTGCCGGCCGACATCGCCCGCACCGCGCGGGCGGTGATGCGCACGGTGCTGCTGGTGGCACTGGAGCAGGATCCCGTGACCCGGGTGCAGGTCGGCTGGCACCTGGACGCCGGCACCGACGAGTTGCGGGCGACGGTACGGGACGACGGGCCCGGCACGCTCGGCCGCGAGGCGTTCGCGGTGCGCCGGGCGGAGGAGCGGCTGACCGCGCTCGGCGGCCGGCTGGAGGTGGACGCGGTGCCGGGCTGGGGCACCACGGTGACCGCCGCACTGCCGCTGGGCACGCCCGGCCTGCCGGAGTCCGACCCGCTGGCCGCGCTCGGCCCGCGCGAGCTGGAGGTCCTGGCGCAGCTGGCCCGGGGCCACCGCAACCGGGCCATCGCCGAGGCGCTGCACATCAGCGAGTCGACGGTGAAATTCCATGTGAAGAACATCCTCAGCAAGCTGAGCGTGGCGACCCGCGGCGAGGCTGCGGCCCTCGCCCACACGCTCCACGTGGTCGCCTGACCTGCGCAGACACCGCGCTTCGGCCGGATTGTCAGACCCCCCTGCCACACTCGCCCGTATGAACGACCGGTGGGCCGTCGCCGCGGCAGAGGGTGGCGGGGCACTGCTCGTCCCGCTCGACCGGGACGGCCGCCCCGCCGCCGAGGTGCGCCACGAGCCCGACCTCGCCGAGGCGGTCCGCTCCCGCCCGGAGGTCGGCCGCTGGGTGTGGCGGTCCACCGCCGAGATCTATCCGCGCCTGCTCGACGCCGGGGTGCGGGTGGACCGCTGTTACGACATCGAGGACGCCGAGCTCCTCCTCCTCGGGCACGCGGGCCGCTGGGGCGAGCCGCGTTCGGCCGCCGCCGCGCACGCCCGGCTGCACCACCGCCCGGTGCCGCCCGACCCGCCGGTGCGCTCCGTCGACCCCGGCTCGCAGTCCTCCCTCTTCGAGCCGCAGCCCGTGCACGTACCCTTCGACGCCCTCCTGGAGGTCTACGCCGACCAGCACCGAAGACACAACGAGACCGAACATCCGGGCAGGATGCGCCTGTTGACCGCATCGGAGTCCGCCGGGATGCTCGTCGCCGCCGAGCTGAACCGGGCCGGCCTGCCCTGGCGGGCCGACGTCCACCGGGCCCTCCTGGACGAACTCCTCGGCGAGCGGTACGCGGGCGGCGGCGACCCCCGCCGGATGGCGGAGCTGGCGGACGAGGTGTCGCAGGCGTTCGGCCGCCGGGTGCGGCCCGAACTGCCCGCCGACGTGATCAAGGCGTTCGGGCAGGCCGGCATCAAGGTGAAGTCGACCCGCCGCTGGGAGCTGGAGTCCGTCGACCACCCCGCCGTGGAGTCCTTGATCGCGTACAAGAAGCTCTACCGCATCATGACCGCGCACGGCTGGGGCTGGCTCCAGGACTGGGTGCGCGACGGCCGCTTCCACCCGGAGTACCTGCCGGGCGGCACGGTCACCGGCCGCTGGGTGACCAACGGCGGCGGCGCCCTCCAGATCCCCAAGGTGATCCGCCGGGCGGTGATCGCCGACCCGGGCTGGCGGCTGGTGGTGGCCGACGCCGACCAGATGGAGCCACGCGTGCTGGCCGCGATCTCCCGCGACCCCGGCCTGATGGACGTGGCCGGCCAGAGCGGCGACCTCTACAAGGCGGTCTCCGACCGGGCCTTCTCCGGCGACCGAGAGGCGGCCAAGATCGCGGTGCTGGGCGCGATCTACGGCCAGACCTCGGGCGACGGCCTGAAGAACCTGGCCGCGATGCGCCGCAGGTTCCCGCGCGCCGTCGACTACGTGGACGAGGCGGCCCGCGCGGGCGAGGAGGGCCGTCTCGTACGGACCTGGCTCGGCCGGACCTGCCCTCCGGCGGTGGGCGCGGACGAGGACTTCGGCGAGGCGGGCCTGCCCCAGGAGGACGGCCCGGAACCGGCTGCGGGTGAGCCGGAGTTCGCCCCGGGATACGCCTCCCGGAACAACCGGGCCCGCGGCCGCTTCACCCGCAACTTCGTCGTCCAGGGCAGCGCGGCGGACTGGATGCTGCTGGTGCTCGCGGCGCTGCGCCGGTCGCTGCACCAGGCGGGGATGAAGGCGCAGTTGGTCTTCTTCCAGCACGACGAGGTGATCGTGCACTGCCCCGCCGAGGAGGCCGCCGCGGTCGCCGAGGCGATCCGCGCGGCCGGTGACCTGGCCGGACGGATCGCCTTCGGGGAAACCCCGGCACGGTTCCCGTTCACGGTGGCGGAGGTGGAGTGCTATGCCGACGCCAAGTGAGCCCGTACCGCGGCGAAATGCCTTACCCGGGGCGTCACTTCCACCAGGTGGGGTCGAGCGCGATCGCCTTCAGCTGCTCGGCCGTGAGGGCGGGCTGCTTGCGGGTGGGCGCGGAGTGCTGGGTGTCGGAGTTGAAGGCGGAGATCACCACACGCCGCCCGTCCGGCTTCACCGTGTCGACGGTGAGCATCACAATCCCCGGGACGTCCTTGTCGCCGCCGCTCCGGGACACGGTGACCACGGTGCCGTCCGGTTCGGTCGGCGTCTTTCCGCCGAGCAGGTCGCTCATACCGAGCTGTGCGTTGACCTCGACGAGGCTGCCGCCCTTGCCGTCGTTGACGACCAGGCTGGCGAACCCGGCCTGGCCGGACTTGTCACTGAGCTTCAGCCCCTTCGGCAGCAGGGCGGCCAGATCCTTCTGCATCTCCTCGACGCCCGGCTCACCCGGTATGCCGACGTCGTCGGCGGGCTTCTCCTCGGGGAGGGCGCCCGTGACAGTGCGCCACGCACCGTCCGTCGTCAGCTTCTTCAACTGGTGCGGGTCCAGGGGCGGGTCGACGCGGCTGACCGGCTTGCCCTTCTCGGCGGGCGCGTTGTGCTCGCTCACGTCGACGACCAGACCGTCCGGGGTGACCAGGGTGGCCCGCCACTCCTTGGCCTTTCCGGTGTTGCGCACGTACCGCTGGAGCAGCATGAAGTCCGAACCGTCGGAGAGCTTCTCGCTGTTGCACGCGTCGAAGCGCACATAGGCTCGGGCCGGGCAGGTGACCAGCTCGCGGGCCATCTGGCTCTTGGGGGCGGTCCGCGAGATGCCGAGCAGGACGGCCGCCTTGCCCTTCCCGTCGTCGAAGATCGCGGAGACCATCGGGCTGTTCGGGAACCCGTGCTTCGCTTCCGTCCCCCTGGCCTCCACCTGGGTCAGTTCGCCGCGCGGCATCAGGCGCTTGAAGGTGTCGGTCATCCAGGCGGCGGTGATGGGGTGCGTGGTCCCGGTCGCCGTTTCCGCCTTCCTGTTGCCGTCCCCCTTGCCCGCCCCCTCGGCCTTGCCGGTCTCGTTGCGGCCGTCGCCCTCGGCGCTGCCCTTGCCGGAGGTCCGCTCCACCGACGGCACGGGTGCCGCCACGTCCCCCCGGCCGCCGCCGGTTCCGCCCAGCAGCCCGCCCGCCCACGCCCCGCCCACACCGACCAGCGCCAGCGCGGCCACGCTGCCGGTGATCGCGCCGGCCCGGCGGCGGCGCAGCGTGCGCCGCCCCTTGACCAGGCCGGTGTCGGCGAGCCGCTGCTGATCGGTGGAGAAGCTGTCGCCGGTGCGCCGCAGCGCCTGACCGAGTTCGTCCTCGAAAGGTGGCATGGCAAACCCCCGTCATGGGTGTCGTGTCGTCATGGAAAAGCCGCGGTCGGGAAGTGGATGGGGCGGGTTCCGTCACCCCGAGGCGAATGCGGGCAGGCTGCCGCCCAGTTGCTCGCGCAGTTTCGCCAGCGCCCGTACGGACCGGGTCCGCACCGCCGCCGAGCTCACGTTCATCACGTCGGCGGTCTCCTCGATGCTGCGGTCCTCCCAGTACCGCAGCACGATCACCGCCCGGTCCTTCGGCGCGAGCCGCTCCAGCGCCTCAAGGAGGGTCAGCCGCAGCTCCGGATCACCGCCCGGAGGGCCCGCCCCGTCCGGGAGTTCGCCCACCGGACGCTCGGTCGCCGAGCGCCGTCGCTGCTGGCTGAGGAAGGTCCGTACGAGAACGGTCTGGGCGTACGCCGCGGGATTGTCTATCCGCGAGATCCGTCCCCACAGGGCGTACATCCGCCCCAGCGTCTCCTGGGTGAGGTCCTCGGCGAAGTGGGTGTCACCGCTGGTCAGCAGGCAGGCCGACCGGTAGAGGTGACCGCTCCTGACGGTCGCGAACTCCAGGTACTCCGCGTCGCGCCGCGTCCCCCGCATCGGTCCCGCCCTTTCCTCGCCCCCGCCCACACCTCATTGACGCGATGGGCCCGCCGGAATGTTTCACCCGCATTCGTGGCGACGTGTGGGGTACGCGGGACGCATGTACGCACACAACACCGAAAGCATCTAAACAGGCCACGCCCACCCCGTCCGACGCGAACCAACAGGAGGACCCACCATGGCCACCGCCACCCCCACCACCCCCGCCATCCGGAGCACGCTGCCCGAGACCGCCCGCCAGATCACCGGGATCGCCCTCCAGGGCGCACTGGTCGACCTGCTGAACCTCTCGCTGCTGGCGAAGCAGGCGCACTGGACGATCGTCGGCCCGCGCTTCCGCTCGCTGCACCTCCAGCTCGACGAGATCGTCACCACGGCACGTTCCTACGCGGACACCGTCGCCGAACGCGCCTCCGCCATCGGCATCACCCCCGACGGCCGGGCGGGCACCGTCGCCGCGTGCACCAAGCTGCCGCAGCCCGAAGCCGGCTGGATAGCCGACGACGACGTGGTGTCCCTGCTGGTCGAGGCGCTGGGCGGCACCATCGGTCGGATGCGGGAGCGCATCGCCGCCACCGACAAGCCGGACCCGGTGACCCAGGACATCTTCATCTCCCTGACCGCGGAGCTGGAGAAGCAGCACTGGATGTTCCAGGCGGAGAACCACTGACACCCACCCCGGAAAGGGCCCGACGAGGCCCGGGGCGTGGAGCCGCCCCCGCTGAAGATGCGCGGCCCACGCCCCTGTGCGTACCTGGGAGGGACGGAAAAGGAGCCCGCCCCATGTCGCAGCAGACGTCTTCGCAGCCCCTGCCGCAGCAGCCGCTGGTCCCCGCGCACACCACGGGCGAATCCGGCCTGGTGATCCCGTACGGGGAGGCAGGTGACCTGCCGGTTCTCTCCCTGTACGAGGATTTCCGCTGCCCGTACTGCGCAGCGCTGGAGCAGACCTCGGGCCAGGTGGTCCGGGGCTTCGCGGACGCGGGGCGGCTGCGCCTGGAGTACCACTTCGCGGCGTTCCTGGACGGGATGCTCGGCGGCAGGGGCTCCGCCACGGCCCTGAGCGCGGCGGGCGCCGCGGTCAACGAGAGCCAGGCCGACTTCAAGACCCTGCACGAGGCCCTCTACGCCCAGCAGCCCGACGAGAGCGTCGACTCCTACGGCGACCCGGCCGTGCTGCTGCGCGTCGCGGAGTCGGCGGGCCTGACCGCCCCTGCCTTCCGCGAGGCCGTGACGTCCGGTACGTACGCCCCCTGGGCCGCGTCCGTCGCCGAGGCCTTCGGCCGCAGCGGGGTGCGCGGGACGCCGACCGTACGCCTGGGCGACGTCTCGATCCACGGCTTCGACCGCACGGGCCGCCCGCTCCCGGCCACCGAGGTCGGCAACCAGATCGAGGCGGCACTGGCGCAGTAGGAGCCGGCACTGGCGCAGTAGGAGCCGGCACCGGCGCGGCACGGACCGGCAACAGGCAGAGGGCCTTCAGCCTGTTCCACTCCCCGCCGCCCCCTGACACTCTGTGTACATGGCAGCAGTGGCAGAGGTCTTCTTCCGTCGGCTGAGCAGGTGGCAGGCGGACCAACAGCGGGAATCCATCGCCGACTTGTACGAGAAAACGTACCGCGAGGCCGACCCCCCGCCCCGCCCGTCGTCCACAGGCACCCGCATCTCATACGACAAGCGCACGCGGGAAGCGGCGCCCACCCAGGCCTTCCACGACCGCACCGCGTTCCTCGACCGCTTCGCCGCGGACGTCCAACGCCCCGGCTTCGACATGCTGATCGCCAGCTCGGCGACCGTGCTGGTCGGCTGCATCTACGGCTATCTGCCGGACCGCCAGGGCTCCTGGTGGTACGGCCGCCACGACATCGCCCCCGCCGCACTCGGCCAACTCGCCGACTCCGGACGGATCTTCAACGTCGCGGAACTGATGGTCGCCCCTTCGCACCGCCGCCGGGGCGTCGCCGAAGAACTCCAGGACCGCCTTCTCGTCCGGGTCGACGCCGAGCTCGTCACCACCCTCATCGAACCCACCAACACGGTGGCCAAAGCGGCCTACGAGTCCTGGAACTGGCACCCCACCGACACCCTCCCCGCCGCCAACGGCCGCCCCGCACTGGAAGTCTGGAGCCGCCCGGCCCGCCCCCGCGCACAGCATTGACACGCCCCCTCCCCCTTGCTTCATTCCGAACATGCCACTGCCCCTGCCCCTGCGCGTGAAGGACCTCGACCACCTGGTGCTCAACGTCCACGACGTGGAACGCTCCCTGGCGTTCTACACGGGCGTGCTCGGCCTGGAACCGCTCCGCGTCGAGGAATGGCGGGCGGGCAAGGTCCCGTTCCCCTCGGTCCGGGTCACCCCGACCACGATCATCGACCTGTTCGCCCACCCCCGCGGCAAGGCGAACGTCGACCACTTCTGCCTGACCGTCGACCCACTGGACTGGCAGGAGGTCATCGACTCCAACCTCTTCGAAGCCGTGGCCGGCCCCTTCCCCCGCTTCGGCGCCCGCGGCGACGCCCAGTCCATCTACATCAAAGACCCGGACGACAACACAGTCGAACTCCGCTGGTACCCCCAAGACCAACCCCACCCCTAAAAATCCCCCCCCACCCGAAACCCGGATGCGCCCACCCCTCCCACCCCACACCATGCCCTCATGCCTGACCACAACAACACCCGCACCCCTGACGCCCCCCTGCGCCCCCGCCTGAAGAAGGCCGCCGCATCCCTCCTCCACACACGCCTGGAGCGCCGCCTGCCCGGCGCGGACCCCATCGAGGGCTTCGTCCTGCGCGCCGGCCGCACCTGGACCCTGGTCGCCTCAATCTCCGACATGCGCTTCGACGGCTTCACCGCGGTACGCACCCACGACGTGGAGACCGTCCTCTTCCAGGGCCCGAAAACCCTCACCACCCGCTGGCTCCGCACCCAGGGCTCCTGGCCCCCACCCACCCCCACCGGCCGCATCCGCCTCGGCAGCACCGAGAACCTCCTGCGCTCCGTCGCCGCACACCACCCCCTCCTCGCCCTCTTCGAGGAGGACCTGGACCCGAACATCTGCCACATCGGCACCCTGACCTCCACCGACCCGACCGAGTCCACCCTCCTGGAAGTCACCCCGAACGCCCACTGGCACAGCACCCCCACCACATACCCCCACCCCAACCTCACCCGCATCGACTTCGCCGACCACTACCTCCACGCCCTCCAGGAACTGGCCGGCCCGCCCCACCCCTGACCCACCCCGCACACAACAGAAAACCCCAGGCCACGGAGTACGTGTCCTGGGGTTCTTCTGAGCCGCCTTCGGGATTCGAACCCGAGACCTACGCATTACGAGTGCGTTGCTCTGGCCAACTGAGCTAAGGCGGCACCGCTGCGTCCACACCATGGTGCGATCAGCAGCGGGCCCAAGTCTACACAGTTTCCGGGGGTGCTCCGCACACCCCCGGAATGGAGGGCTCCGCGCAGGTCAGTGACGGGGCAGTGTCAGGTCACCGACGGGTCAGGAGCACTGCTTGCCGTCCTTCGGAGGGGTGCCCTCCAGGAGGTAGGTGTTGATCGCCGTGTCGATGCAGTCGCTGCCCCGGCCGTACGCGGTGTGGCCGTCGCCGTCGTACGTGAGGAGGGTGCCGGTGGCGAGCTGGTCGGCGAGGGACTCGGCCCACTTGTAGGGGGTGGCCGGGTCGCGGGTGGTGCCGACGACGACCAGCGGGGCGGCGCCCTTGGCCTCGATGCGGTGGGCCTTGCCGGTGGGGCGGATCGGCCAGGAGGCGCAGTTCAGGGAGGCCCAGGCGAGGCCCTTGCCGAAGACCGGGGAGGCCTTCTCGAAGGCGGGGAGGTCGGACTGGACGTCGGCCGCGGAGGTGAAGGCCGGGGGCAGGTCGAGGCAGTTAACGGCGGTGTTGGCGTACATGAGGTTGGCGTACTTGCCGCTGCCGTCGCGCTCGTAGTAGCTGTCGGCGAGGGCCAGGAGGCCGTTGCCGTCGCCCTGCTGGGCGGCGGCGATGCCGTCGCGAAGCTGGGGCCAGGCGCCCTCGTCGTACATCGCCGCGATCGCGCCCGTGGTGGCGAGGGCCTCGCCGAGCGGGCGGTTCTTGTCCTTGGTGGGTACGGGCTTGGCGTCCAGGGCCTTGAAGAGTGCCTTGAGGCGGGTGCCGGCCTCGGCGGGGGTGCCGGTGCCGAGCGGGCAGTCCTTCTGCTTGACGCAGTCGGCGGCGAAGGACTGGAAGGCGGTCTCGAACCCGGCGGTCTGGTCGCGGTTCATGTCCCGGGAGGCCAGTGAGGGGTCCATCGCACCGTCGAGGACGAGGCGGCCGGTGCGGTCGGGGAAGAGTTCGGCGTACGTGGCGCCGAGGAAGGTGCCGTACGAGGCGCCCACGTACTGGAGCTTCTCGTCGCCCAGGACCTCGCGCAGGACGTCCATGTCGCGGGCCGCCTCGACGGTGGAGACGTGCGGGAGGATGCGCGAGGAGCGCTCCTCGCAGCCCTTGGAGAACTTCTCGTACGCCGCCGTCAGCTTGCTGACCTCGGCCGCGTCGTCCGGCGTCTGGTCGACCTGCGTGTGCGCGTCCATCTCGGGGCCGGTCAGGCACTCGACGGGCTCGCTGCGGGCGACGCCCCGGGGGTCGACGGCCACCATGTCGTAGCGGGCGCGGACCGGCGCCGGGTAGCCGAGAGCGGCGTACGCCTGGAGGTACCCGATCGCGGAACCGCCCGGTCCGCCCGGGTTGACCAGCAGCGATCCGATCCGCTTGCCCGGCCCGGTGGCCTTCTTGCGGGCCACCGCCAGCTTGATGTCGCCGGCGGCGGGGTTCGCGTAGTCGAGCGGCGCCTTCATCGTCGCGCACTCGAAACCGGGGGCGCCGCACTCCCGCCAGCTCAGTTTCTGGGAGTAGTACGGGCCCAGGGCCGCCCGGTCGACGGGCTTCCCCGCACTGCTCTGCGCGGCGGTCGACACCGTCCGGCTCGGCGGCGACGAGGCCCCCGACCCGGTGGAACAGCCCGCGACCAGCAGACCGGTCGCGGCGAACAGGGTGGCGGAGGAACGGAGCAGGCGCCTGGAGTTCATGTTCGGAGCGTAGTGGGATTGTTACGTGCGGTGTGAGTCGGATGCGTGCAGTTGCCCGTACGAGTGAGGTGGTCAACCGGGGGTGCGATGGCGGGCGGGCCCCGCGCCCGGGGGTCAGCCCGTCCGCAGGGACACCGCCATGGCTTCGACGGCGAGGAGAGGGGCGACGTTGCGGTCCAGGGCCCGGCGGCAGGCGATGATCGACTCGATGCGGCGGAGGGTGCGCTCGGGGGTGGAGTCGCGGGCGATGCGGTCCAGGGATTCGCGTACGTCCTCGTTGGCGAGGGCGACCGAGGAGCCCAGCTGGAGGGCGAGGACGTCGCGGTAGAAGCCGGTGAGGTCGGAGAGGGCCAGGTCGAGGCTGTCGCGCTGAGTACGGGTCGAGCGGCGCTTCTGGCGGTCGGCCAGCTCCTTCATCGCGCCCGCCGTGCCGCGCGGCATCCGGCCCCCGGCGGCCGCGCCGAGTGCGGCCTTCAGGTCCTCGGTCTCCTTCTCGTCGACGTCCTCCGCGACCTGCTTGGCGTCCTCGCCCGCCGCGTCGATCAGTTCCTGGGCCGCCTTGAGGCAGCCGCCGATGTCGTCCACGCGCAGGGGCAGGCGCAGGACGGTGGCGCGGCGGGTGCGGGCGCGCTCGTCGGTGGCGAGGCGGCGGGCGCGGCCGATGTGGCCCTGGGTGGCGCGGGCCGCGGTCATGGCCGCCTCGGGCTCGATGCCGTCCCGGCGGACCAGGACGTCGGCGACCGCGGCGACGGAGGGGGTGGTCAGGGTGAGGTGGCGGCAGCGGGAGCGGATGGTGGGCAGCACGTCTTCGAGGGAGGGCGCGCAGAGCAGCCACACCGTGCGGGGGGCGGGCTCCTCGACGGCCTTCAGCAGTACGTTGCCGGCGCCCTCGGTGAGGCGGTCGGCGTCCTCCAGGACGATGACCTGCCAGCGGCCCACGGCCGGGGAGAGCTGGGCGCGGCGGACCAGGTCGCGGGTCTCCTTCACACCGATCGAGAGGAGATCGGTGCGGACGATCTCCACGTCCGCATGCGTGCCGACGAGGGTGGTGTGGCAGCCGTCGCAGAACCCGCAGCCCGGGTCGGCGCCCAAGGCGCGGTCGGGGCTCGTGCACTGGAGGGCGGCGGCGAAGGCGCGGGCGGCGGTGGAGCGGCCGGAGCCGGGGGGGCCGGTGAACAGCCAGGCGTGCGTCATCTTCGACGCCTCGGCGGCTTCTTCGCCGGCGGACTGGGCGGTGACCTGGGCGTCGGCGTCCTTGGCCGCGCCGGCCAGCTGCTTCTGGACGCGCTCTTGGCCGACGAGGTCGTCCCATACGGTCATGGCCGCTCCCTGCACTTGCGGGCCCCGGGTGGGGCTGGGTTCCTATTGTGGGCGAGCCCACTGACAATCGGGGACCGGCCGCCTGCCGCTTGGGCGCGGGGCAAGGGGGTTTTACGGGTCCCCCGTGCCGGGTGGGGTGCTGGGCGGGGCCCGGGGCAGGTCGGCACCCGGTGCCGGGGCGGGTTTCGCCCCAGCCCCGCCCCTTCACCTAAACCCGCGGGGCTGTTGGTGGGTGCTGTTCCCGATGGGGCTGCGCCCCTTGCCCCCTGCACGGCTTCGCCGCGCGTCCTCAAACGCCGGACGGGCTGAGATGCCTACCTCCGCCCGCGCCCCTTGCCCTCGTCCTCCTCCGGAGACCCGAGCAGCTCGTCCGCCAGGGTCGGCAGGTCGTCCAGCGGTGTCTCCTCCGCCCAGTCCGAGCGCCGCCGGGGGCGCCGGGCCGCCTCGTCCGGGTCGACCTGCGGCAGCTCCCTCGTACGGTCCACCTCGGGCTCGTCCCGGAAGTACCCCGAGGGCACCCGGTCCGCCGGGCCCCCGTCCCGTACGGGCGGCAGCACGGCCGTCTCGTCCGCCGCCGGGCCCTGCTCCCGTACCGCAGGAATCACCGCCGTCTCGTACGCCGCACTCCCCTCCCGTACCGCAGGAAGCACCGTCGTCTCGTCGACGGAGGAGTCAGTGGAACGGGAAGCGGGGCCCTTCGTCAGGTCCAGCCGCACGATCGGCGTCGGCACGGTCGTCTCGTTGTCCGTCTCCGGCGCACGGTCCTGACTGCGCGAGGCCACAGCGGAAGCCGTAGCCGATGCCGTGGCCGCCGCCGCAGAAGCCGCCGCGGCCGCCGCAGCCGCCGCCCGCGCCTCCTCCGCCTTCAGCAGCGCCTCCTCCGCCTTGCGCTGCTTCTCCCGGCGGCGTTCCTCCGCCTCGGCCCGCAGCCGCGCCTCCTCCTCGGCCTGCTTGCGCAAGCGCTCCTGCTCGGCGGCCCGCGCCTTGGCCTCGGCCTCTCGGCGTACGCGCTCCTCCTCGGCCTGCCGGCGTGCCTCCTCGGCACGCTGCCTGGCCTCCTCGGCCTGGCGCTCGGCCTCGCGGCGACGCGCCTCCTCGATCTCGCGGCGCTTGCGCTCCTCCTCCTCGGCGCGCAGCCGGGCGAGCTGTTCCTGCCGCTCGCGCTCGATGCGCTCCTCCTCGGCCTTGCGCGCGGCCTCCTCCTCGGCGAGGCGTCGCGCCTCCTCCTCGGCGGCCTTGCGCGCGGCCTCGGCGGCGGCGATCTCCTGCTCGGACATCGGCAGCATCCGGTCGAGCCGGTGACGTACGACCGTCGTGACCGCCTCAGGCTCCTGACCTGCATCGACGACGAGGTAGCGGCTGGCGTCGGACGCCGCCAGCGTCAGGAATCCGGCGCGCACGCGCGCGTGGAACTCCGGCGGCTCCGACTCCAGCCGGTCCGGCGCCTCGGTGAACCGCTCGCGCGCCGTCTCCGGCGACACGTCCAGCAGAACCGTCAGATGCGGTACGAGTCCGTGGGTCGCCCAGCGCGACATGCGGGCGATCTCGGTCGGCGCCAGATCGCGGCCCGCGCCCTGGTAGGCCACCGACGAGTCGATGTACCGGTCGGTGATGACGACGGCACCGCGCTCCAGCGCCGGCCGCACCACGGAGTCCACGTGCTCGGCCCGGTCGGCGGCGTACAGCAGCGCCTCCGCGCGGTTGGAGAGGCCCGCACTCGACACGTCCAGCAGGATCGACCGCAGCCGCTTGCCGATCGGCGTCGCGCCCGGCTCCCGGGTGACGACGACCTCGTGCCCCTTGGCCCTTATCCACTCGGCCAGCGCCTTCGCCTGTGTCGACTTTCCGGCCCCGTCACCGCCCTCCAGAGCGATGAAGAAACCAGTCGCCGACGGCGCCTGCTCGGGCTCGCCGCCCCGGATCGCCTCCCGCAGGTCCCGCCGCAGCGGGACGCCCTGCCGGTCGTCCGTTTTCGCGAGTACGAGCGCGGCCACGGGCAGCAGCAGCGCCCCGACCAGCATCAACGTGTACCCGGCCCCGCCGCCCTGTACGAAGACGAAGCTTCCGCTCTCCAGCCGGTGCAGCCCGATTGCGGCAGCCAGCAGCGGCCCGGCGAGCATGCCGAGCGCCCCGCTGACCCGTACGACCGCCTGGAGGTGCTCGGTGGTGCGGGCCTGCCGGAAGTCCTCGGTCTCCAGGTCGAGCAGGGTGTGCGCGCTGTTGGCGGCGACCCCGGCGGCGTACCCCGCGAGCAGCGCGAGGAGGAGGACGGTGGTGGTGTCGGGGACCAGGCCCATGGCCAGCAGCGCGACCCCGGAAACGGCCACGGCCAGTGACAGCAGTCGGCGGCGCGAGAACGCCGGAAGGACCTTGGCAGCCGTACGGATGCCGAGCCCGGTGCCCGCGGCGAGCGCCAGCACCAGCAGCGCGAAGGTCGCGCCCCCGCCACCGAGGTCCTGCGCGTGCAGTACGGAGACGGCGGCCGCGGCGGCGATCGCCCCGGTCACGGCACCGCCCGCCAGCACGAGAAGCGGAATGGCGCCGGTGCGGCCCTTGTCGGGTCCGTTGCCGGTGCTGGGCCTGCGCAGGCCCTCCAGCGGGGAGCGCGGACGCGGGGTGTGCGCGTCGGGCAGCTCCAGGAAGACGAGGGTGGAGACGGAGGCCGCGAAGAGGCCCGCAGCGACGTACGAGGCAAGGGCCGCCTGGTGGGTGGAGAACCACCCGAGCCCGGTGCCGAGCAGCCGTCCGAGCAGCGTCGCGACGAGGAGCGCGGCCGCGGCGAGGGGGATTGCCGCGAAGTTCGTACGGAGCGTCAGCCTGCGCAGCGCCCCCAGGTGATCCGGAAGCGGACGCACCGCATCGCCCTCGATGGGCGGCGTGGGCAGCAGGGCCGGGGCGGCGCTCTCGTGCGCCACCGACCAGAACCGTTCGGCGACGCCCGCGATGAACACGGTGACCAGCAGCATCGGCGTCGCCCTGTCCGGCATCCAGCCGATCCACAGCGGCGCGACCACCAGCAGCGCGAGCCGCAGCCCGTCGGCGGCCAGCATGGCCCAGCGCCGGTCGAGCGGCCCGCCGGGGGCGACGAGCGCGGAGACGGGGCCGAGCAGGACGGCGCCGAACAGCAGCGTCGCGAGCAGACGCGCGCCGAAGACCGCGGCGACCACGAAGGCGGCACCGCGATAGTCACCGCCGAACACCGCCCGGGGCCCGGCAGCCTCCAGCGTCAGCAGGACAAGTACAAGAAGGGCGAGAGCATCCCCGACACCGCTGACGAGCTGTGCGCTCCACAGCCGTTTCAACGGCTGGTGGCGCAGAAGAGCCCGTACGGCTCGCTCGCGTGAGTCTGCGGCTAGTGCGTCGGAGGTGGGGCTCACGACCGTTGGCTGCTCGGCTCGCGTCATCCCGCCAGCCTATCCGCAGTGCGTGGGGCGCATGCGCGGGTCTTCGAACGGACGTGTGCATGCGGGGTGGGGTGGGGCACTGCCCCCCCGCCCCCTTGGGCGGCGGGGCCGCCCCCCGGGGGCGGAACGGGCGGGCAAGGGGGCGGTACGCCCGATCCGGGCCCGCCCCGGTTCCGCCCCTTGCCCGCACCCCGCGAGGGGCCGCGCCCTACTCCGCCGGTGCCGCCGTCGCCTTCTTCGCGGGTGCCTTCTTGGCCGGCGCCTTCTTCGCCGCAGCGGTCTTCTTCGCCGCAGTCGACGAAGAGGCCGTCTTCTTCGCCGCCGTCTTCTTGGCAGCAGCCTTCTTCGCCGGAGCCTTCTTCGCGGCCTTCTTGGCCGTCTTCTTCGCCGGCCCCTTCGCCCGTTTCTCCGCCAGCAGCTCGTACCCGCGCTCCGGAGTGATCTCCTCCACACTGTCGCCGGACCGCAGCGTCGCGTTCGTCTCGCCGTCGGTCACATACGGTCCGAAACGACCGTCCTTGACCACGACCGGACGCTCACTGACCGGGTCCGTGCCCAGCTCCTTGAGCGGCGGCTTGGCGGCGGCGCGCCCGCGCTGCTTGGGCTGCGCGTAGATCGCGAGGGCCTCCTCGACCGTGATCGAGAAGAGCTGGTCCTCGGTCTCCAGCGACCGCGAGTCCGTGCCCTTCTTCAGGTACGGCCCGTACCGCCCGTTCTGCGCGGTGATCTCGACGCCCTCGGCGTCGGTCCCGACCACGCGCGGCAGCGACATCAGCTTCAGCGCGTCGGCCAGCGTCACCGTGTCCAGCGACATCGACTTGAAGAGCGAGGCCGTCCGCGGCTTCACCGCGTTCTTGCCGGTCTTCGGCGTGCCCTCGGGCAGGATCTCCGTCACGTACGGCCCGTAACGGCCGTCCTTGGCGACGATCTGCCGCCCGGTCTCCGGGTCCTGGCCCAGCTCGAAGTCCCCGCTCGGCTTGGCGAGCAGCTCCTCCGCGTACTCGACCGTCAGCTCGTCCGGAGCCATGTCGTCCGGAACGTCGGCGCGCTGGTGGCCCTCGGCGTCCTTCTCACCACGCTCGATGTACGGCCCGTACCGGCCGACCCGCAGCACGATCCCGTCGCCGACGGGGAACGACGAGATCTCCCGCGCGTCGATCGCGCCGAGGTCCGTCACGAGCTCCTTGAGCCCGCCGAGGTGGTCCCCGTCGCCGTTTCCGGCGTCGGAGGCGGCGCCCGTGGCCTCGCCCTCACCGAAGTAGAACCGCTTCAGCCACGGCACGGACTGGGCCTCGCCCCGCGCGATGCGGTCGAGGTCGTCCTCCATCCTGGCGGTGAAGTCGTAGTCGACGAGCCGGCCGAAGTGCTTCTCCAGCAGGTTGACCACGGCGAACGACAGGAAGGACGGGACGAGCGCCGTGCCCTTCTTGAAGACGTATCCGCGGTCCAGGATCGTCCCGATGATCGAGGCGTACGTCGAGGGGCGCCCGATCTCGCGCTCTTCCAGCTCCTTGACCAGCGAGGCCTCGGTGTAGCGGGCCGGCGGCTTCGTCGCGTGGCCGTCGACCGTGATCTCCTCGGCGCCCAGCGCGTCGCCCTCGGCGACCTGCGGCAGCCGGCGTTCGCGGTCGTCCAGCTCGGCGTTCGGGTCGTCGGCGCCTTCGACGTACGCCTTCATGAAGCCGTGGAAGGTGATCGTCTTGCCGGAGGCGGAGAACTCGGCGGTACGGCCGTCCGAGGCCTGGCCCGCGATCTTGACCGTGACCGAGTTGCCGACCGCGTCCTTCATCTGGGAGGCGACGGTCCGCTTCCAGATCAGCTCGTACAGCTTGAACTGGTCGCCGGTCAGACCCGTCTCGGCGGGGGTGCGGAAACGATCACCCGACGGGCGGATCGCCTCGTGCGCCTCCTGCGCGTTCTTGACCTTCCCGGCGTACGTGCGGGCCTTGTCCGGCAGGTACTCGGCGCCGTAGAGCTGCGTCACCTGGGCGCGGGCGGCGCTGATCGCCGTGTCGGAGAGCGTCGTGGAGTCCGTACGCATGTAGGTGATGAAGCCGTTCTCGTACAGCTTCTGGGCCACCTGCATGGTCGACTTCGCGCCGAACCCGAGCTTGCGGGACGCCTCCTGCTGGAGGGTCGTCGTACGGAACGGGGCGTACGGCGAGCGGCGGTACGGCTTGGACTCGACCGAGCGCACGGCGAAGGAGGAGTCGGCGAGCGCGGCGGCCAGGGCGCGGGCGTTCGCCTCGTCCAGGTGCAGGACGTCGCTCTTCAGCTGTCCGGCCGCGTTGAAGTCGCGGCCCTGGGCGACGCGCCTGCCGTCGACCGTCGTCAGGCGGGCGACCAGAGAGGACGGGTCGGAGGCATCCCCGGCGCGTCCGGTGGAGAACGTACCGGTGAGGTCCCAGTACTCAGCAGAACGAAAAGCGATGCGCTCGCGTTCCCGGGCGACGACAAGCCGGGTCGCGACGGACTGGACACGGCCCGCCGAGAGCTTCGGCATGACCTTCTTCCACAGGACCGGCGAGACCTCGTAGCCGTACAGCCGGTCGAGGATGCGGCGGGTCTCCTGGGCGTCGACCATCGGCTTGTTCAGCTCGCGCGGGTTCGACACCGCCTCGCGGATCGCGTCCTTAGTGATCTCGTGGAAGACCATCCGGTGGACCGGAACCTTGGGCTTCAGGACTTCCTGCAGGTGCCACGCGATGGCTTCGCCCTCGCGGTCCTCATCGGTGGCGAGGAAGAGTTCGTCCGACTCGGCCAGCAGGTCCTTGAGCTTCTTGACCTGCGCCTTCTTGTCGGAGTTCACGACGTAGATGGGCTGGAAGTCGTGCTCGACGTCCACGCCCAGGCGGCGCACCTCGCCCGTGTACTTGTCGGGCACCTCGGCGGCGCCGTTCGGGAGGTCACGGATGTGCCCGACGCTCGCCTCGACTACGTATCCGGGGCCGAGGTAGCCCTTGATCGTCTTCGCCTTGGCAGGCGACTCGACGATGACGAGTCGGCGGCCGCCCTGTGCGGTCTCGCTGGTCGGGGACAACTTGGCTCTTCTCTCCGGTCGACACTCAGTGATCACAGTCGTGGTCGTGGGCGTCCGCCGGACCGACCCGTCCGGACGCTCAACGCTGCGGAGTGTGACGGTACATCCCGTCCTCGTGTCAAACGGCAAAAGCCCGAAAGCCCGCAACGGCCACCTGAGAGACGGTAACCCGACAATCGCCATTCCTGCCGCCCGGACCACCTCACCGCCCCCGTACGGGTCCCTTCCCTTCCCCGTAGCCCCCCGTGGGCGGCGCCCCTTCCCTTCCCCGTAGCCCCCTTGGGCGGCGGGGCCGCCCCCGGGGGCGGAACGGGCGGGCAAGGGGGCGGTACGCCCGATCCGGGCCCACCCCGGCACCGGCCCTGCCCGCACCCCCGACACCGGGCACGCGCAGCCCAGGGCCCTCGGGACGCCTCCCGGCACCGGGCACGTGAAGCCCCGGCCCGCCGGGCCAAGGGGTCCCCAGCCCCGCCCCTTCACCTAAAGCGCTCGGCCGCGCGGCTGGGTGGGGGGTTGCTCGCGCAGTTCCCCGCGCCCCTAACGGGGCAGCAGGAAGCCCTCCCCCACCAGCCCCCGAATCGCCTCCGGCGTCCGGTCCCGCAGGACCACCCCGTCCTCCCCCAGCAGCTGCGCGATCGCATCCAGAATCTGCCCCGCACTCAGCGCCCCGTCGGAGACCCCCGCGAAGCCCGCCCCCACCGTGTCCACCCGCGTCGCCCGCCGCATCCCCCGGTGCTGACGCAGCACCACGTACTCCGGATCCTCCGTCCCCGGCGCCCCGATCTGCTCCTGCACGACCTCGTCGGCCAGCACGAAATGCCCGGCCAGCAGGGCCGCGTCGTCGTGCGCCCGCAGGTAGTCCTGGAGCTCGAAGTGCTGCCGGATCACATCCCCCAACGGCTGCTCGACCGGATGGGGCCACTCCTCCACCACCACCGACGGCTCGTCCCACGCCGCCGCTGACTTCCGCAGGGTGATCCAGCCGAAGCCGACCCCCACCGTCTTGCGCGCCTCGAACTCGTCCAGCCACGCCTCGTACCGCGCCGCGTACTCGGCCGGATCGCTGCGGTGGTCGCCCCCGTCCCGCAGCCACAACTCCGCGTACTGCGTGATGTCCTGGACCTCGCGCTGCACGATCCACGCGTCGCAGCCGCGCGGCACCCAGGCGCGGATGCGGTCCTTCCAGTCCTCGCCCTCGACGTGCTCCCAGTTGGCCAGGAACTGTGCGTACCCGCCCTCGTTCAGCCGTGCCCCCGTCCCCTGGACGAGCGTCCGGCACAGGTCGTCGCCGCTCATGCCGCCGTCGCGGTACGTCAGGCGGGCACCGGGCGAAATCACGAACGGCGGATTCGAGACGACGAGGTCGTACGTGCGCTCCCCCACCGGCTCGAAGAGAGACCCCTCCACCAGCTCGGCCTCCGCCGCCCCCGACAGAGCGAGGGTCAGCCGGGTGAAGTCCAGCGCACGGGGGTTGAGGTCGGTGGCGGTGACCCGCACCGCGTGCTGCGCGGCGTGCAGCGCCTGGATGCCCGAGCCCGTACCGAGGTCGAGGGCGGAGCCGACAGGCGTGCGTACGGTGATTCCGGCGAGCGTGGTGGACGCGCCGCCGACGCCGAGCACCACGCCCTCCTGGCGGGTGCCGATGCCGCCGGCGCCGCCGACCGCGCGCCCCAGGTCGGACACGATGAACCAGTCCTGGCCCTCGTCCCCGCCGTACGGCCGCACATCGACGCTCGCCCGCAGCACGTCGCCTTCGCGACCTTCGCGGACCAGCCACCGGTCGGCCACGCACAGGTCCACCGGGAGCACCCCGGCGAGCCGGTCCGCCGGGACCGATTCCTGGAGCAGGAAGACCCGTACGAGAGCAGAAAGCGCCCCGTCCGCCCTGGTCGCGCGCAGTGCGGGTACGGTCTCGCCCCGCGCCAGCGCGCTGTAGGCGGGCGCGCCGAGCAGGTCGAGCAGCCCGTCGGCGGTGAAGGCCGCCGCGAGCAGGGCCTCCCTGAGGCGGGCGGCACTCCCGGCGGCGGGCAGGGACTCGGGCAGGGGCGCGGAAAGGCTGGTCTGACTCACCCGGCCATTGTCGCCGCTGCCACTGACAATCGCGGTACGCCCGTCACGGCGGCCCGAGCCCCCGCAGAACCGCTTACGACGGGCTCGTCGAAGCTCCCGCGTTCGAGCTGGGGCAGAAGATCTTGGGCGCGGGCAGCTTGTCCGCCTTGCCGAGGTCCGCGCCGATCTTGTCCAGCGCCTTCGGGAACTCCTTCGACGCCGGGTCCAGCGCCTCGGCCTGCTTCTTCAGCTCGTCGTAGGCCTTCGCCTTCGCGTCCAGGTTCAGAATCATTTCCTTGTGGTCGCGCTCACCGTTCTCGACCGGCGGAACCCCGGCCTCCTTGAGCGCCTTGATCCTGTCCCGGGCGGCGTCGCCGTACATCTGGAAGGCCTGGATGTCGACCTTCTTCAGCTCCTCGGGCTTGCCGTCGGCGGCGACGGAGCTGATCAGCTTCTCGGCCTTGGTGGCCTTCTCGACGGCCGCGTTCTCCTTGGGGCAGTACGACTTGGACCATTCCTTGGCCTTGTCCTCGGCGTCGTCCCCGCAGCCCGAGAGGGTCGCCATCATCACGAGTACCGCACCGCCGGACAGCGCGGCTGCAAGCTTCTTGTTCACCGGATTGGTCCCTTCCAAGGTTCTCGGCCCCGGAACATACACGCCAAGTGGCCTACTCCCGCGTGTCGGGCTTCCCATTCATCCGGCATTGAAGCCATTTGCACCAAGAGTGCGCCGGGTGCGCGCCCCCTCCCGTGCCCCCGGACGCACGAACGGACGGCGCGTCAGCACGCGCCGCCCGCCCGCTCTCTGACCAGCCGTTACGTGATCGTCTACGGCACCGCCTTCGTCGTCACGGAAGGCTCGGCCTGCGCCGGAACGGCCGCCGAGTTGCCTTCGTCACCACCGGCCGCACCGCCGCCGGCCGTGTCGCCGCCCGCCTCGTCGCCCATCACGATGCCGCGCCGCTTGGACACGTACACCGCACCGACGATCACTCCGAAGGCGATGACCGCGACCACGGCCCGCACCCACGGACTGGCGTCGACGCCGAAGCTGAACTGCACCACGGCGGGCGCGATCAGGAGCGCCACCAGGTTCATCACCTTCAGCAGCGGGTTGATGGCCGGGCCCGCGGTGTCCTTGAAGGGGTCGCCGACCGTGTCGCCGATCACCGTCGCGGAGTGCGCCTCGCTGCCCTTGCCGCCGTGGTGCCCGTCCTCGACGAGCTTCTTGGCGTTGTCCCAGGCCCCGCCGGAGTTCGCGAGGAAGACCGCCATCAGCGTGCCCGCACCGATCGCGCCCGCGAGGTAGGAGCCGAGCGCGCCGACGCCGAAGGTGAAGCCGACGGCGATCGGGGCCATGACGGCCAGCAGTCCGGGCGTCGCCAGTTCCCTGAGCGCGTCCTTGGTGCAGATGTCGACGACCCGCCCGTACTCCGGTTTCTCGGTACGGTCCATGATCCCGGGATGCTCGCGGAACTGCCGCCGCACCTCGTAGACCACGGCGCCCGCGGACCTCGACACCGCATTGATCGCCAGCCCCGAGAAGAGGAAGACGACCGCGGCGCCGAGCATCAGCCCGACCAGGTTGTTGGGCTGCGAGATGTCCATGGAGAGGTTGACCGGGGTGGTCGCTCCTTCGCCCAGCAGCCCCGCCTTCTTCGCCGCGCCCAGGATGGCGTCCCGGTACGAGCCGAAGAGCGCGGCCGCCGCCAGCACGGCCGTCGCGATGGCGATGCCCTTGGTGATGGCCTTCGTCGTGTTGCCGACGGCGTCCAGGTCGGTGAGCACCTGCGCGCCCGCGCCCGTCACGTCGCCGGACATCTCGGCGATGCCCTGCGCGTTGTCGGAGACCGGCCCGAAGGTGTCCATGGCGACGATGACGCCGACCGTGGTGAGCAGCCCCGTCCCGGCCAGGGCGACCGCGAAGAGGGCGAGGATGATCGACGTACCGCCGAGCAGGAAGGCCCCGTACACACCGAGCCCGATGAGCAGCGCGGTGTAGACGGCGGACTCGAGCCCGATCGAGATGCCCGCGAGCACCACGGTCGCCGGCCCGGTCAGCGACGACTTGCCGATGTCGCGCACCGGGCGCCGGGTGGTCTCCGTGAAGTACCCGGTGAGCTGCTGGATCAGCGCCGCCAGCACGATGCCGATGGCGACGGCCACCAGCGCCAGCAGCCGCGGGTCGCCCCCGTGCCCGGCCACCGCCTCGTCGGCCCCGTCCAGTTCCCGGTACGAGGAAGGCAGGTGGACGAAGACGGCGACGGCGACCAGCACCAGGGAGATCACCGCGGAGATGAAGAACCCGCGGTTGATGGCGGTCATGCCGCTGCGGTCGGTCCGCCGGGGTGCGACGGCGAAGATGCCGATCATGGCGGTGATCACGCCGATCGCCGGGACGATCAGCGGGAACGTGAGCCCCGCGTCGCCGAAGGCGGCCATGCCGAGGATCAGTGCGGCCACGAGCGTGACGGCGTACGACTCGAAGAGGTCGGCCGCCATGCCCGCACAGTCGCCGACGTTGTCGCCCACGTTGTCCGCGATGGTGGCGGCATTGCGCGGATCGTCTTCCGGAATTCCCTGTTCCACCTTGCCGACCAGGTCGGCGCCGACGTCGGCGGCCTTGGTGAAGATGCCGCCGCCGACCCTCATGAACATCGCGATGAGGGCCGCCCCCAGACCGAAGCCCTCCAAAACCTTGGGGGCGTGGTCGGCGTACACGAGGACGACGACGGCCGCACCGAGCAGGCCGAGGCCCACGGTGATCATTCCGACGACGCCGCCCGTACGAAAAGCGATCTTCATCGCTTTGTGGGAGACGACTTTCAGATCCTTTTCCGCCTCACCGGGCGCAGGAGTCGCTTCCCGCGCGGCAGCCGCGACGCGCACATTACTGCGCACGGCCAGCCGCATTCCGATGTATCCGGTGGCCGCGGAAAAGATCGCGCCCACGAGGAAGAACAGCGAACGCCCTATCCGTTGCGACGTGTTGTCCGCCGGTAGCAGCAGCAACAGGAATACCACCACTACCGCGAAGATCCCCAGAGTGCGCAACTGCCGCATCAGATAGGCATTCGCGCCTTCCTGCACGGCGGCGGCGATCTCCTTCATGGAGTCGGTGCCCTCGTCGGCCGCCAGCACCTGGCGCACCAGCAGCCGGGCGACGATCAGTGCGGCGACCGCGACGGCCGCGATGACGATCACGATGAGTCGGTTGTCGTCGGTGAGTGAGACCGCGAGGTTCGTGAAGTGTTCGGACTGTGGGGAGTTGAAGAGTCCCGCCATTCGTCCTCCTTGACGCGCAGAGCTCAAGATGGACGGATTCTAGGGAGCGGAAGCTGATCTCAACAGACCGCCGTTAAATGGATCTTTTACAAATCCCGGAAAATGACGGCGAAGTGATCCGGGAAAGACGAAAGGCCCTGCTCAGCAGGGCCTCACGAATATCGACTCGGGGAATGCCTTCAGGGCATTACCACCGCGGATGCGGTGGGCCAGCTCATCCGGATCGAACCGCCGTTTTCCCCGCCGACGACCTCAAGGTCGTCGACGAGTCCGCTGATGACGGCGAGACCCATGTCGTCCTCGCCGTCCGCTTCGAGGTCCACTCCCCGCGAGCCCGCCTCGGGTGCGCTGCGCGCGCCCGGGATCGAGCCGGCCGGTGCCGGCACCTCGTCGCTGACCTCGATGGAGAAGGTCTTCTCCTCCTCGGTCAGCGCCACCTTCACCGGCGCCGCGATGTTGTTCGTACGGTGCAGGCCCACGGCCCGGGAGCACGCCTCACCCACCGCGAGCCGGACCTCGTCCAGCACCGCCTCGTCGACCCCGGCCCGACGCGCCACGGCGGCCGCCACCAGGCGGGCCGTCCTGACGTGCTCGGGCTGGGCGCTGAAACGGAGTTCCACGGTGGCCATTGCGCATCCCCCTCGGACGTACGGGCGTGCATCCGCGAGGGACCGGGCGATGAGCCCGGCACCCCGCGTCGTACTGCTCTGAGCTTGTTGTTGACTTCCGACCGACCGGCAGAGGGTCAGTCGGCCGCCGCGACGGCCTCGTCGACCGTCGTGTGGATGGGGAACACCTTGGTCAGACCGGTGATCCGGAAGATCTTGAGAATGCGCTCCTGGTTGCAGACCAGACGCAGCGAGCCCTCGTGGGCACGCACACGCTTCAGTCCGCCCACGAGCACGCCGAGGCCGGTGGAGTCGAGGAAGTCCACGGCCTCCATGTCGACGACCAGGTGGTAACTGCCGTCGTTCACCAACTCGACCAACTGCTCGCGCAGCTTGGGCGCGGTATACACATCAATCTCGCCACCGACCTCGACGACCGTACGGTCGCCGTTGGGGCCGTTCACGTTGCGAGTCGACAGGGACAGGTCCACGGATCCTCCAGCACCTTGCTATCGAGCGGCCGCCCCCCTGAGGTCTCCCCGGCGGAGCCAGAGGACGGAACGCCAGCCGCGAAACGCATTCAATCACTTACCAGCAGGCGAGCACGACGCCTTGGGACCATTGTCCGTCACGCCAGTGACACACTCGGCGGTGATGGCCAAGAATCCCCGTCCCGGACGACCTCCCCAGAGCAGGGCCCAGACCCCGTCTCCCGGCGAGGTCCTCGCCCGTCTCTCCGCAGGGGAGAGCCGGGCCGCTCGCGTCACTCATACGGAGCACTTGCCCGCGCGACAGGGCAGCCATGCGGTATGGCCCGACCGGATCCGCAGCGAAGTGATCGCGGCGATCGAGGCGGCCGGCATCAAGGACCCCTGGACCCACCAGGCACAGGCCGCCGAGCACGCCCTGGACGGCGAATCAGTGGTGATCGCCACAGGTACCGCCTCGGGCAAGTCGCTCGCCTACCTCGCCCCGGTCCTCAGCGCCCTCCTCGACGGCTCCGAGGCCCCCAACGGCCGGGGCGCCACCGCCCTCTACCTGGCCCCCACCAAGGCCCTGGCCGCCGACCAGCGCCGCGCGGTGAAGTCCCTCGCTGCCCCGCTGGGCAACGCGGTGCGCCCGGCGGTCTACGACGGCGACACCCCCGTCGAGGAACGCGAGTGGGTGCGCCAGTACGCCAACCTGGTCCTCACCAACCCCGACATGCTGCACCGGGGGATACTCCCGTCCCACCCCCGCTGGTCCTCCTTCCTCAAGGCCCTGCGCTACGTCGTCATCGACGAGTGCCACACCTACCGGGGCGTCTTCGGCTCCCACGTCGCCCAGGTCGTACGCCGCCTGCGCCGCCTGTGCGAGCGGTACGGCGCGAACCCGGTCTTCCTCCTCGCCTCGGCCACCGCCGCCGAACCGGCCGCCTCCGCGAGCCGTCTGACGGGCCTGCCGGTCAAGGAGGTCGCCGACGACGCCTCACCCCGCGGCGAGCTGGTCTTCGCCCTCTGGGAACCTCCCCTCACCGAACTCCACGGCGAGAACAACGCCCCCGTCCGGCGCACCGCCACCGCCGAGACCGCCGACCTCCTCACCGACCTGGTTCTCCACAACACCCGCACAGTCGCCTTCGTCCGCTCCCGGCGCGGGGCCGAGCTGATCTCCCTGATCGCCAAGGAACGCCTCGCCGACTACAGCGACCGCACCCTCCCCCGCCGGGTGGCCGCCTACCGGGGCGGCTATCTCCCCGAGGAACGCCGGGCCCTGGAAGCGGCCCTGCACTCCGGCGAGCTCCTCGGTCTGGCCGCCACCACGGCCCTCGAACTCGGCATCGACGTCTCCGGCCTGGACGCCGTCCTCATCGCCGGCTATCCCGGCACCCGCGCCTCCCTCTGGCAGCAGGCGGGCCGCGCGGGCCGCTCCGGCGACGGCGCCCTCGCGATCCTGATCGCCCGCGACGACCCGCTCGACACCTATCTCGCGCACCACCCCGAGGCCCTCTTCGACCAGCCCGTCGAATCCACCGTCCTCGACCCCGACAACCCCTACGTCCTCGCCCCGCACCTGTGCGCGGCCGCCGCCGAACTCCCGCTCACCTCCTCCGACTTCACCCTCTTCGGCCCCGCCGCCGAACCCCTCCTCCCGTCCCTCGAAGCGGCCAACCTCCTGCGCCGGCGCGGCAAGTCCTGGTACTGGACCCGCCGGGAGCGGGCCGCCGACCTGGCCGACATCCGGGGCGGGGGCGGCAGTCCCGTCCAGATCGTCGAGGAGTCCACCGGCCGCCTGCTCGGCACGGTCGACGCCGAGGCAGCCCACACCTCCGTCCACGAGGGCGCCGTCCACCTCCACCAGGGCCGCACCTATCTGGTCCGCCGCCTCGACCTGGAGGACTCCGCCGCCCTTGTCGAGGAGGCCAACCCGCCCTACTCCACGACCGCCCGCGACACCACCGCCATCTCGATCCTCTCCACCGACGAGACCGTCCCCTGGGGCACCGCCCGCCTCCACTACGGCTCCGTCGAGGTCACCAACCAGGTCGTCTCCTTCCTCCGCCGCAAACTCGTCACCGGCGAGGTCCTCGGCGAGACCAAACTCGACCTCCCGCCCCGCAAACTCCGCACCCGCGCCGTCTGGTGGACCCTCACCGAGGACGACCTCGACACCGCCCGCCTCACCCCGGAAATCCTCCCGGGCGCCCTGCACGCCGCCGAGCACGCCGCCATCGGCCTCCTCCCGCTCTTCGCCACCTGCGACCGCTGGGACATCGGCGGCGTCTCCATCCCCCTCCACCCGGACACCCTGCTCCCCACCGTCTTCGTGTACGACGGCCACCCGGGCGGCGCGGGCTTCGCCGAACGCGGCTTCCACACCGCCCGCGCCTGGCTCGCCGCCACCCGCGAAGCCATCGCCTCCTGCGAGTGCGACGCGGGCTGCCCCTCCTGCATCCAGTCCCCGAAATGCGGCAACGGCAACGACCCCCTCCACAAACGCGGCGCCCTCCGCCTCCTCACCACCCTCCTGAACGCGGCCCCGGACTCCGCCTGACCCCGGCCGACCCCGGTCCCGGGCTCCGTCCGCCCCCGGCCCCGCCCGCGCCCTCACCACCACCTCGTACGGACCGGTCCCCGCCCCCACCGACACGTCCGCCACCTCCCCCCGCACCGCACACCGCACCACCCGCACCCCCTGCGCCCGAGCCACCTCAGCTGCCCGCCCGCACGCCGCCCGCTCGCCCCGAGCCCACTCGGTCGCCGCCGCCAGCGCCGCCAGGTCCGCACCGCCCCCGGCCCGATGCCGCGCCACCACCGCCTGGCCCATCGCCAGCACCCCCGCACACACCACCCCGAGCAGCGCCACCACGCCCAGCACCCACACCGTCGCCGACCCGCGATCCGCATCCCGCCCCCGCCGCCTCACACCCCCACCCCCACCGTCTCCTCCGCCAACGCCACCGCCTCGGCCCGCAGGGTCAGCCCCAGCGGGCCGGGCCCCGGCGCGGGGGCCTCCACCACCACCCGCACCAGATCGCCCTCCCGCCGGAACCCGACCGTCGCCCCGTCCGGCGCCACCTGCCGGGTCACCGCCTCGGCCGCCGCCCGCGGTTCCTGCCGGGCCTCGGCCCGCGCCCCCGCCCGGGCCGCGTCCACGCACTGGATCTGCGCGGCGGCCGCCATCAGCGCCCACACCAGCGCCGTCCCGAGGAGCACCAGCACCGGCAGCGCCAACGCCGCCTCGGCCGTCACATACCCCCCATCCGCACGCCCCCTGACCGGCCTTCGCTGCCCCTCAGAACTGCACATCGAGGGCCCTCTCCACCGCCGCCTGCAACGCCCCCGAGACCGCGCCGCTGGTGACCACCTTGTAGAGCACCGCCGCGAAGGCACACGCGGCGATGGTCCCGACCGCGTACTCCGACGTGCTCATCCCGGCGTCCCCGGCCATCCCACGCATCCGCGTCACCCGCGTCCGCGCCCGGACCAGCCCCCACGCCACCCGTACCCGCACCGGCTTCCACATCTCAACCTCCCGAAGTCACACACCACTTGAGTCACTTGCATCACGCCCCGGCCAGCAGTCCGTCCGCCAGCCCGATCACCACCGGAACCACGCCCACCACCAGGAAGGCGGGCAGGAAGCAGAGCGACAGCGGCGCGACGATCAGCACGGCCGCCCTGTTCGCCCCGGCCTCGGCCCTGCGGGCGCGTTCCGCGCGGAGCCCGTCCGCGATCCGGGCCACCGGACCGGCCGCCGGAGCCCCGCTGACACCGCTCCGCGCCAGACACCTGGCCAGCCCGGCGGCCCCGGGTATCGCCCCCAACCGCCCCCACGCCTGCGCCGGTTCACTCCCGAGCCGCAGCTCCGCCGCCGCCCGCGCCAGCCGCTCCCCGACCGGCCCGCCGAGTGACTCGCCCACCGCCCTGGCCGCCTCCCCCGGCCCCGCCCCCGCAGCCACGCAGGCCGCCATGAGGTCTGCCGCGAGGGGCAGTTGGCGCAACGCCGCCGCATCCTCCGCCGCCGCGGCCCCCTTCACCTGCCGCCCCCGCAGCCACTTGCGCACCCCGACCCCGGCCATCGCCCCGACGAGGCATCCCCACACCCCACCGACCAGCACCCAGCCGGCCACCACCGCCGCCACGGACCCGCCCCAGCCGCGCGCCCACGCCGCACCGGCCCGGAAGTCCCCGCGCCGCCGTCGCGCCATCGCCGCCTCGACCGCCAGCAGCGTCACGAGCCGCCGCCTGGCCTCCTGCTCCCGGCGCTTTCCGGCCACCGCGAAGGCCACACACCCCACGGCCGCCGCAGCCGACACCACTACCCCCAGCCTGTGGACAACGTCCCCGTTCACGCGCCCTCCCCCTCTCCGCCCCGTACGATCCGACGCGCCCACAGCAGGCCCGCCGCCTCCAACACCCCGCCCACCACCAGGCAGCCGAGCCCCAACGGCGTGTGCAGCAGCACCCGCAGCGGGTCCGCGCCCATCGCGCTCCCGATCAGCACGCCCACCACCGGCAACAGGGCGAGCAGCCCGACCGTCGACCAGGCCCCGGACAACCGGGCCCGCAACAGCTCCCGCCGCTCCCGCTCGGCCCGCAGCGCCGCCTCCAGCCGCTCCAGCCCGGCGGCGAGCCCCGCCCCGCTCTCCACCGCCAGCTGCCAGCACACGGCGACCCCGACCAGCCCCTCGGCCCCCGGCTCCCGCGACGCCCGGTACAGCGCGGTGGGCACATCGCCCCCGAACCGGGCCGCCGCCAGCACCTCGGCCTCCGCCGCCCCCAGTCCCCCGGTGTCCGCCGCCGCGACGTACAACGCCTGTCTCGGCTGGCTCCCGGCCCGCAACTCCCCGCTCACCGCCCCGCACAACGCGATCACCCGCTCCCCCCGCGACTCCCGCGCGCGCTTCAACTCCCGCGCCCGCAGCCGCCGTCCGACCACCGGCACGGCCACCGCCCCGATCACCAGCGGAATCACCGACTCCCCGAGCACCGCCACGACGCCCGCCACCGGCAGACACCACCACTCCGGCCGGCCCCGCTCCCGTACGAGATCCCGCAGCCGCTCCCAGGGCGCGGGCCGCACCTCCTCGGCCGCGCCCCCGGCCACCACCAGCCGGGCCCTGCGCAGCCCCTGCTCCCAGCCGACCAGCAGCCAGGCCGCCAGTCCGGCGCACACCATCGCCGCATACGCGGCCGGTCCCCACGGGTTCACCACGCACCCCCGATCAGCTCGCGCAGCCTGGGCCAGCCCCGCTCCCGTACGAACCCCTCCGGCCCCCACCGCAGCGCGGGCACCGTCACCACCAGGCCCGCCGCATCCCGCTCCAGGACGTGCATCTCGGCGAGCCTGCGCCGCCCGTCCCGGTCCCGTACGAGATGCAGCACCACCGACAGCGCGGCCGCCACCTGGCTGTGCAGCGCGGCCCGGTCGAGCCCGGCAGCCGTCCCCAACGCCTCCAGCCGGGCCGGAACATGGGCCGCCGCATTGGCGTGAAGCGTGCCCGCGCCACCCTCGTGGCCGGTGTTCAGGGCGGCCAGCAGGTCCGTCACCTCGGCCCCGCGCACCTCCCCGACCACCAGCCGGTCGGGCCGCATCCGCAGCGCCTGGCGCACCAGGTCCTGGAGGGTGACCCGGCCGGCCCCTTCCTGGTTCGGCGGCCGGGACTCCAGCCGCACCACGTGCGGGTGGTCCGGCCGCAGCTCGGCCGAGTCCTCGGCGAGCACGATCCGCTCCTGCCTGCCGACCAGTCCGAGCAGGGCCGACAGCAGCGTCGTCTTGCCCGCGCCCGTACCCCCGCTGATCAGGTACGACAGCCGGGCCTCGACCAGCGCCCGCAGCAGCACGTCGCCGCCGGGCGGCACGGTCCCCGCCGCCACCAGCTCCTCCGGCCGGAACGCCTTCGGCCGCACCACCCGCAGCGACAGACAGGTCCCGCCGACGGCGACCGGCGGCAGCACGGCGTGCATCCGCGTCCCGTCCGGCAGCCGGGCGTCCACCCAGGGCCTGGCGTCGTCCAGCCTGCGTCCGGCGACGGCCGCGAGGCGTTGGGCGAGCCTGCGCACCGCCGCCTCGTCCGCGAAGACCACATCGGCCGACTCCAGCCCGGCGCCACGGTCCACCCACACCCGGTCCGGCGCCGACACCAGAACATCGCTCACCGAGGGGTCGGCGAGCAGCGGCTCCAAGGGCCCCGCGCCCACCAACTCGTTTCTCAACTCGGCTGCCGCGCCCAGCACTTCCGCATCCCCCAGCAGCCTCCCCTGGGCCCGCAGCGCGGCGGCCACCCTGGCGGGCGTCGGCTCCGCCCCGGACTCCGCGAGCCGCTGGCGCACGGCGTTCAGCAGTACGGTCGCGCTCATCCCGCACCACCCCCGACCAGCGCCCGCTCCCAGAAGGCCGTGCAGAACCTGGACAGCGGCCCGCGCGGACTGCCGCCCGGCGGCTCCCCGTCCGCGAGCGCGTCCCACAGCCCCGGTTCGGCGGGCAGTTCGCCCACCAGGGGCAGGTCGAGCGCCTTCGCCACCCACTCCTCGTCGAGCCCCGTCGTATAGGGCCCTCGCACCACGGTCCGCAGGTCGCCCAGGACTATCGAGGCGCAGGCGGCGACCCGGCGTGCGGCGGCGACCGCCCGCAGTTCACCGGGCACCACGAGCAGCCCCACATCCAGCTGTGCCAGCGCCTCGGCGACGCTCTCGTCCACCCGGCGCGGCAGGTCCACGACGACCACTCCGCCGGAGCGGCGCGCCGCGGCCAGCACCGCCCGCATCGCCTCGGGCGGGATCGTCACGGTGTCGCTGCGGTCCCAGCTGAGCACCCGCAGGTCGTGCAGCCGGGGCAGCGACTCCTCCAGCGCGGCACTCGCCACCCGGCCCCGGGAGGCGGCGAAATCCGGCCACCGCATGCCTTGCGCGCTCTCGCCGCCGAGCAGGACGTCGAGGCCTCCGCCGAGCGGGTCGCCGTCGACGAGCACGGTGCGGCGGCCGGTGCGCGCCGCCGTGACGGCCAGGGCGCACGCCAGGGTTGAAGCTCCGGCTCCGCCGCGCCCGCCCATCACCCCGACGGTGAGCGCCTGCCCGCCGACGCCCTCCGCCGCGTCGGCGAGCTGGTTCACGAGCCAGTTCTCGGCGTCGGGCAGCCGCAGCACGTAGTCCGCGCCGATCTCGACCGCCCGCCGCCAGACGTCCGGGTCGTCCTGGTCGTGCCCGACGAGCATGACGCCGCGTCTGCGCACCGCGCCGCGCACCCGGGAAACCGCGTCGTCGCCGACGAGCACGATCGGGGCGGCTTCCCAACTCCCTTGCCGCGGGGGCAATCCGTGATGGACTTCCGGTTCCGCGCCGGCCGCGGCGCACAATCTCAGCAGATCGTCGAGGAGTTCCACATCCTCGGTGACGATCAGCGGTCCGCCCCGCCCCGCTTCGGCGGCCGACAAGCGGTCGGGTGTGATCGGTCCAGCCACGATCTCCGCCCCCTCTCACTGCGATCTCAAGCGATTCCGACATCCGCGAAGTTCGCGGTGGGGAATCACCGTGCAGCGATCCGGGAAATCATGTGGATCTTGCTCGAAAACTGTGGACAACTCATCGGTTGTGAATATTCCACTCACCCATACCAGTGACTTCCAAGGGGAACGGAACGACTACGCACAGTCACGAGTTGAGAGGTCATGAGGGCGTCGTCGACACGCGAGGACCAGCGGAGGAGTCATGCGATGCACAGGGACCAGAGGCCGCCGGGGGCCCGGAAAAAGCATCCGGACATGCGACGACCCCCGCCGGGGGGGAGAGCGGGGGTCGTCTGCCACGGTTCGACTCGGGGGGGGGAGGAGCCGAACCGGGGTAGCACGGTCGCGAACGATCCGTGACTTCCATGGTGTACCCGAGAGCCTTCTCAGGCAAACCCACGCGCCCCAGCGTACGCCGAATGGCGGGGTTCTATGCTCGGCTCGTGGAAAACCACTCGCTGCCCCGCACCGCTGCCTTCTTCGATCTGGACAAGACCGTCATTGCGAAGTCGAGCACGCTGACCTTCAGCAAGTCCTTCTACCAAGGCGGACTGATCAACCGCCGTGCCGTTCTACGAACGGCCTACGCACAGTTCGTCTTCCTGGCGGGCGGCGCGGACCACGATCAGATGGAGGGGATGCGCGAATACCTCTCCGCCCTCTGCAAAGGCTGGAACGTCCAGCAGGTGCGGGAGATCGTCGCCGAGACCCTGCACGACCTGATCGACCCGATCATCTACGACGAGGCCGCCTCCCTCATCGAGGAGCACCACGCGGCCGGCCGCGACGTGGTGATCGTCTCGACGTCCGGCGCGGAGGTGGTCGAGCCGATCGGTGAACTGCTGGGCGCCGACCGGGTGGTGGCCACCCGGATGGTCGTCGGCGACGACGGCTGCTTCACCGGGGAGGTGGAGTACTACGCGTACGGCCCGACCAAGGCGGAGGCCGTCAAGGAGCTCGCCGCCTCCGAGGGGTACGACCTGGCGCGCTGCTACGCCTACAGCGACTCGGCGACCGACGTACCGATGCTGGAGTCCGTGGGCCACCCGCACGCGGTCAACCCGGACCGCGCGCTGCGCCGCGAGGCGACCGCCCGGGAATGGCCGATTCTCGTCTTCAGCCGCCCCGTCCGCCTCAAGCAGCGGCTGCCCACTCTCTCGATGCCGCCGCGTCCCGCACTGATGGCGGCGGCAGCGGTGGGAGCGGCGGCGGCCACCGCCGGTCTCGTCTGGTACGCCAGCCGCCGCCGGGCGGCCGTCACGGGCTGACCCGCACCGCTCCACGGCGGATGTTTTGCCCGTATTTGAGAGTAAAAGTAAAGAAGCGTGCCCAGGGGTTCCGCTTCCCCGGGAACGGGAGTACAAAGGATTCAACGGCCCGCGAGACCAAGGACATCCGAGAGGATCACCTGCTACGCATCACGGCCCCACGGACCGAGCATGGAAGCCGAGCACCCACGCGACGTCGACCCGTCGATTACGGGCCAGCCGCACCAGGCCACGGGCGAAGATCCCGACCTGATGGGCAAAAATCCGAGGCGCTTGGTAACTCGACGGACATGCCAGCGGCGGTACCGATTCCGGTACCGCCGCATCTTTGTTCTCCGGGTGCCTTCCCGAGCAGGGCAGTCAGCTCAGGCCGCGCCGCGCTGGAGCGCCTCGCAGACCGCCATCGACTCGCGCGCACCGAGTTCCGCCGCCCGCCCGCAGTGCGTGATCCACGCCGCGACGCCCTCCGGGGTGCCGGACACGTAACCCTCCAGGGCCGCGACGTACTCCGCCCGCCCCAGTTCCGCGTGGCCGACCTCGGCCGGGCAGACCGACTTCGGGTCGAGGCCGCTGTTGATCAGCACGATGCGCTCGGCGGCGCGCGCGACGAGACCGTTGTGCGAGCCGAAGGGCCGCAGTGCCAGCAGCTCGCCGTGCACGATCGCCGACGTGACCAGCGCCGGAGCCGCCGCCCCACCCGCGATGATCAGCTCCGAAAGCCCCTCCAACCGCCCCGCGACCTCGGTCGCGCCCGGCAGCGGCAGCTCGATCAGCGGCTCGTCGACCGGCTCACCGGCCAGCCTCGGCCGGCCCACCAGCTCGTCCTGGACGCCCGCGCCACCGGCCGCCACCAGGTGCAGCCGCGCCAGCACCCGCAGTGGCGACTGCCGCCAGATGGACAGGAGTTGACCCGCCTCGGCGGTGAGCCGCAGCGCCCCGCCGACCACCCGGGCCTCGTCGTCCCCGCTGAAGTCGGTGCGCCGACGCACTTCCTCCAGCGCCCAGTCCGCACCCGACAGGGCCGCCGAGCCGCGCGAGCCGCGCAGTGCCGCCTCGCCGGTGATCGCGTTGCTCCTGCGCCGCATGACGCGGTGCCCGTACACCCGGTCGACGGCCTTGCGCACGGAGTCGACGGCCTCGGGCACGCCGGGCAGGGCGCCCAGCGCCGCGAGCGGATCAGCGTTCGTACTCATAAGTAAGGAGCGTACGCACCGTTCCGCCGCGCCCCCTCCTGCCCCACCTTGGAGTGGTCTTCTTCACTTCGGTTGCACACGCACCGCATCCGTGCGCCTACCCTTGGTGAACATGAAGATCGCTTTCGTCGGGAAGGGCGGCAGTGGCAAGACCACGCTGTCCTCGCTGTTCATCCGCCACCTCGTGGCCAACGAAGCCCCGGTCGTCGCCGTCGACGCCGACATCAACCAGCACCTGGGCGCGGCGCTCGGCCTCTCGGACGACGAGTCGGCCGCGATGCCCGCGATGGGCTCGCACCTGCCCCTCATCAAGGACTACCTGCGCGGCACCAACCCCCGCATCGCCTCCGCCGAGACGATGATCAAGACGACCCCGCCCGGCGAGGGCTCCCGCCTGCTGCGGGTCCGCGAGGACAACCCGGTGTACGACGCGTGCGCGCGCCCGGTGGCCCTCGACGACGGGGAGGTCCGGCTGATGGCGACGGGCCCGTTCACCGAGTCGGACCTCGGGGTGGCCTGCTACCACTCCAAGGTCGGCGCGGTCGAGATGTGCCTGAACCACCTGCTCGACGGCCCGGACGAGTACGTCGTCGTCGACATGACGGCGGGCTCCGACTCCTTCGCCTCCGGCATGTTCACCCGCTTCGACATGACCTTCCTGGTGGCCGAGCCGACCCGCAAGGGCGTCTCCGTCTACCGCCAGTACAAGGAGTACGCACGGGACTTCGGCATCGCGCTGAAGGTCGTCGGCAACAAGGTGCAGGGCCAGGACGACCTGGACTTCCTGCGCGACGAGGTCGGCGACGACCTCCTCGTCACCATGGGCCACTCGAACTGGGTGCGCGCCATGGAGAAGGGCCGCCCCTCCCGCTTCGAACTCCTGGAGGCCGACAACCGCCTCGCCCTCCAGACCCTCCAGGACGCCGCCGAGGACAGCTACGCGCACCGCGACTGGGAGCGCTACACCCGCCAGATGGTCCACTTCCACTTGAAGAACGCCGAGAGCTGGGGAAACGCGAAGACCGGCGCCGACCTGGCTGCCCAGGTCGACCCGGCCTTCGTCCTCGATGAGCGCCTGGCGGTCAGTGCCGCTCAGCCGGCGTAACCGCCGCAGCAACCGGTGATCGGGCCCGCCCGTCTGCGCCCCTGCCGACGGCGAACCCGACGGACGGAGTCCGGCGCAGCGCCCCGAAGCCCGAGAGGCGCCCCAGGCGCCGAACGGCGCGAGGGGCGCAGACGGCGGATCTGCCCTGGCTGCCCAGGTCGACCCGGCCTTCGTCCTCGACGAGCGCCTGGCGGTCAGTGCCGCTCAGCCGGCGTAGTTCCCGGAGCGTGCGCCGCAGCGGGCTGGGCGGGGGCCGCCGGGTTCAGGAAGGTCGCCCAGTCCGTCTTCGGGGCCTGGCCGACCTTCAGGGTGCGGAGTTTGGCCAGGACCTGCGGGTCCTGGGCGTCCAGCCAGTCCGCGAGCTGGCGGAAGGACACGCACTTCACGTCCTTCTGGGTGCAGACCGTCTTGATGGTGTCCTCGATGGCGCGCATGTAGGTGCCGCCGTTCCAGGACTCGAAGTGGTTGCCGATGATCAGCGGGGCGCGGTTGCCCTGGTACGAGCGCTCGAAGGCCTGCACCAGGCCGTCGCGCATCTGGTTGCCCCAGTACTCGTGCTTGTCCTCGTCGCCGCGGGTCGCGCCCGACTGGTTCATGTAGAAGTTGTAGTCCATGGAGAGGGTCTGGAAGGCCCGCCCCGGCACCGGCACCAGCTGCATCGACAGGTCCCAGAGCTTGCCCTGCTTCTCGGGCCAGATCTGGTCGTTGACGCCGCTGGTGTCGTAGCGGAAGCCCATTTCGGAGGCGGCCCGCATGAAGTTCTTGCGGCCCTCCAGGCAGGGGGTGCGCGCGCCGATCAGTTCCTTCTCGTAGTCGAAGGGCAGCGGCTTGAGGTTTTTGAGGGCCGCGTTGGACTTCCAGTTCTTGACGAAGGACTTGGCCTGGGCGATCTCGCTCTTCCATTCCTCCTTCGACCAGGTGCCGACTCCGCCGTCATTGCCGCAGAAGTGGCCGTTGAAATGGGTGCCGATCTCGTTGCCCTCGAACCAGGCGCCGCGGATCTGCTCCACGGTGTCCTTGATTCCCTTGACGTCGTTGAAGCCGATGTCGGAGCGGCCGGAGGAGTGCCTGGGCGCGGTGTAGAGGTCCTTCTTGTCCTCGGGCAGGAGGTAGACGCCGCTGAGGAAGTAGGTCATGGTCGCGTTGTACTGCTGCCCGACCTTGCGGAAGTGGGAGAACAGCCGCTGGCTGTCCTCGCCCGCGCCGTCCCAGGAGAAGACCACGAACTGCGGCGGCTTCTCGCCGGGCGCCAGCTTCTTCGGCACGGGCTGGAGCGGCTGGGCCCCGGTGTACGCCGTCGAGCCGTCGCCGATCAGCCGGACCGGGCTCTTGGGAGCGGCCGCGGGCGCCTTCTTCGCACCGTGCGCCCCCTCCCGCTCCGGGGCCTCCTGGCCGGAGCACCCGGCGAGGGCGGTCAGGGTCAGTGCGGCGGCAGTGACGCCGAAGGCAGCTCTCTTCGTGGCGGCCATCATCCGCCCACCCTCTTTCTTGACTTTCTTGGCTTTCTTGACTTTCCGGGCATTCCTGGCTCTGCCGGTCTGATTCCGCGTCGGCCGAAACGGCGCGGCAAACCTCGCATGCACCCACACACCGCTAGATGCGACAAGCCGCCCGAAATGCTTATTCACTGATTCGGATGAACGATTAGCCCATTTGCCCGCAAACCAACCCGCGGATCTTTACTCTGAATTACGATTCGTTTACCGAGAGTTTTACGAGTCCCCCGCTGCACGCCGTGACCCACGGCCGCGACACCTCAGTTCCGCGACCGCGCTGCCCCGGAGGAGACAAAAGCAATGTCTGCTTGCGTACCCACTCGCCCCGAACACACCTCTCGCACCACCCGAGCCTCACGGTTCAACCGCCCGCACAGCCCGCCGTCCGGCGACCACGGCGAGAAGCCCCACCGGGCCCGATTCAAGATCGCCGGTGGTGACTTCGCCGCCTCGATCACCGTGTTCCTGATCGCCGTGCCCATGTCGCTCGGCCTGGCCGTCGCCATCGACGCGCCGCTCGCCGCGGGCCTGATCGGCGCCGCCGTCGGCGGCATCGTCGCCGGACTCCTCGGCGGCTCGCCCCTCCTGGTCAGCGGCCCCTCCGCCGGACTGACCGTCGTGACCGCAGGCCTCATCCAGCAGTACGGCTGGCGCACCACCTGCGGGATCGTCATCTGCGCCGGATTCGTGCAGATCCTGCTCGGCTCGCTGCGGGCCGCCCGCAGCGCCCTCGCCGTCAGCCCGGCCATCGTGCACGGCACCCTCGCCGGCATCGGCGTCGCCATCGCGCTCGCCCAACTGCACATCGTGCTCGGCGGCTCCCCGGAGAGCTCCGCCACGGCCAACGCCCTCGCCCTGCCCGCGCAGTTGACGCACCTCGGGCCGGCCGCGCCGCTGATCGGCGCGCTCACCATCGCCGTCTTCGTCCTCTGGCCGCGCCTGCCGGGACGTACGGGAAGAATCCTGCGCAAGACCCCCGCCGCACTGGCCTCCGTCGCGATCGCCACCGCGGTCGCCGCCGTGGCCGCGCCCTCGATCACCCGTGTCGACCTGCCGTCCTGGAGCAGTCACGCCCTGCCGGAGATGCCCGAGGGCCCGGTGCTGGGGCTGATCGCGGCGGTGCTGACGGTGACGCTGGTGGCGAGCCTGGAGTCGCTGCTGTCCGCGGTCGCCGTGGACAAGCTGGCCGCCGATCGGCCCGGAGCGCCCGCACCACGCTCCGACCTGGACCGCGAGCTGCGCGGCCAGGGCATTTCGAACATGATCTCCGGACTGCTCGGCGGCCTGCCGCTCTCCGGAGGCGCCGTCCGCAGCACGGCCAACGTCCGCACCGGTGCGGTCAGTCGGGCGGCCACCGTGCTGCACGGAGTGTGGGTGCTGCTCGCCTCCGTGCTGCTCGTCGGCGTACTGGAGTGGATTCCGTTGGCGGCACTGGCCGCCCTGGTGATGATGGTCGGCATCCAGATGGTGAGTTTCGCGCACATCCGCAACGTCCATAAGCACCGCGAATTCCTGGTGTACGTCACCACGGTCGCCGGTGTCGTCGTGCTCGGCGTCCTCCAGGGCGTGGCCCTCGGGATCGCCGTCGCGGTCGCGGTCGCCCTGCACCGGCTGGCCAAGACCCGCATCGTCACCGAGACCACACCGGACGGTGTCCACCACGTACGGGCACGCGGGCAGTTGACCTTCCTGGCCGTCCCCCGGCTGAGCCGGACACTGGGCCAGGTGCCCGAAGGGGCGCACACGGTGGTGGAGCTGGACGGCTCCTTCATGGACCACGCGGCGTACGAGACCCTGCAGACCTGGCAGGACGCCCATGTCGCGCAGGGCGGAAAGGTCGAGGTCACCGGCCGTTCGGGCATCCGCCTCGCCGGACCCGTGACCAGCGCCGCGCACACCTGCTGCCGTCCCTGGACGCCCTGGCGCAACCACCACTGCGACGAGCACGCCGCCGCCGACCACACCCCCCAGGCGGTGTCGCGCCCGACCGGTACACGTCAACTGGCCAGCGGACTCAGCGCGTTCCAGCGCAACACCGCGCCGCTGGTCCGCGACGAACTGGCCCGGCTCGCCCGCGAGGGCCAGAGCCCCTCGCAGCTCTTCCTGACCTGCGCCGACTCCCGGCTGGTCACGAGCATGATCACGTCCAGCGGCCCGGGCGACCTCTTCACCGTGCGCAACGTGGGCAATCTGGTGCCGCCGCCCGGCTCGGAGAGCGGGGACGACTCGGTGGCCGCCGCCATCGAGTACGCGGTGGACGTGCTGAAGGTCGAGTCGATCACCGTCTGCGGTCACTCCGGCTGCGGGGCGATGCAGGCCCTGCTCAACGGACCCGCCGAGGGCGGCGCGAACACCCCGCTGCGCCGCTGGCTGCGGCACGGCGCGCCGAGCCTGAAGCGGATGAAGAGCCGCCACCACTCCTGGGCGCGGATCTCCGGGCGGCTGCCCACCGATGTGGTGGAGCAGCTGTGCCTGACCAATGTGGTGCAGCAGTTGGAGCATCTGCGCAGCCACGAATCGGTGAAGCGCCGCCTCGCCGAAGGGACGCTGGAGCTGCACGGGATGTACTTCCACGTGGGCGAGGCCCAGGCATATCTGCTGGTCGACGGGGCACGGGTCGGCGAGACCATCGAGGTCTTCGACCGGGTCGCGCCCTCGGCACACACCGAACTGGAAGACCTGAGCGCCTGACCCCGCACCACCTCGGCGCCTGACAGGTGCAGCGTGAACCTTTCCGGGTTCGCGTCCGTGTGACCGTACGGCCCCCTCCGCATGCCCGCGGAGGGGGCCGTCCCGGTGTCGCACCAGCTCACAGGTCTAAACCAATTCCCGGATGGCTCTTGTCACCTGGGCCCATGACTGATGAGCTAGGCCCCGGGACACATCGGACGCCCTGGGAATGGGAGATGTCGTGAGCAACGAAAGCCTGGCCAATCTTTTGAAGGAAGAGCGTCGTTTCGCTCCTCCCGCAGAGCTGGCCGCGAACGCCAACGTCACTGCGGAGGCGTACGAGCAGGCCAAGACCGACCGACTCGGTTTCTGGGCCGAGCAGGCACGCCGGCTCACCTGGGCCACCGAGCCCACCGAGACGCTCGACTGGTCGAACCCGCCCTTCGCGAAGTGGTTCGCGGACGGCGAGCTGAATGTCGCGTACAACTGCGTGGACCGCCACGTCGAGGCCGGCAACGGCGACCGCGTCGCCATCCACTTCGAGGGCGAGCCCGGCGACAGCCGCGCCATCACCTACGCCGAGCTGAAGGACGAGGTGTCGCGCGCCGCGAACGCGCTCGCCGAGCTGGGCGTCGGCAAGGGCGACCGGGTCGCCGTCTACCTCCCGATGATTCCCGAGGCCGCCATCGCGATGCTGGCCTGCGCCCGCGTCGGCGCAGCGCACTCGGTGGTCTTCGGCGGCTTCTCCGCCGACGCCGTCGCCTCCCGCATCCAGGACGCCGACGCCAAGCTCGTCATCACCTCCGACGGCGGCTACCGGCGCGGCAAGCCCTCCGCGCTGAAGCCCGCGATCGACGAGGCCGTCGCCAAGTGCCCGCAGGTCGAGCACGTCCTGGTCGTACAGCGCACGAAGCAGGAGACGGCGTGGGACGAGTCCCGCGACGTGTGGTGGCACGAGATCGTCGGCCGCCAGTCCACCGAGCACACCCCGCAGGCGTTCGAGGCCGAGCACCCGCTGTTCATCCTCTACACCTCGGGCACCACGGGTAAGCCCAAGGGCATCCTGCACACCTCCGGCGGCTACCTCACCCAGGCGGCCTACACCCACCACGCGGTCTTCGACCTGAAGCCCGAGACCGACGTCTACTGGTGCACCGCCGACATCGGCTGGGTGACCGGCCACTCGTACATCGTGTACGGGCCGCTGGCGAACGGCGCGACGCAGGTCATGTACGAGGGCACCCCCGACACCCCGCACCAGGGGCGCTTCTGGGAGATCGTGCAGAAGTACGGCGTGACGATCCTCTACACCGCGCCGACCGCGATCCGTACGTTCATGAAGTGGGGCGACGACATCCCCGCGAAGTTCGACCTGTCCTCGCTGCGGGTGCTCGGGTCGGTCGGCGAGCCGATCAACCCCGAGGCGTGGATCTGGTACCGCAAGCACATCGGCGGCGACACCTGCCCGATTGTCGACACCTGGTGGCAGACCGAGACCGGCGCGATGATGATCGCCCCGCTGCCGGGCGTCACCGAGACCAAGCCGGGCTCCGCCCAGCGCGCGCTGCCGGGCATCTCGGCGACCGTCGTCGACGACGAGGCCAACGAGGTCCCCAACGGCGGGGGCGGCTACCTGGTGCTGACCGAGCCGTGGCCCTCCATGCTCCGTACGATCTGGGGCGACGACCAGCGGTTCATCGACACCTACTGGTCCCGCTTCGAGGGCAGGTACTTCGCCGGTGACGGCGCGAAGAAGGACGACGACGGCGACATCTGGCTGCTGGGCCGGGTCGACGACGTGATGCTGGTCTCCGGCCACAACATCTCCACCACCGAGGTCGAGTCCGCGCTCGTCTCGCACCCGTCGGTCGCCGAGGCGGCCGTGGTCGGCGCTGCGGACGAGACGACCGGTCAGGCGATCGTGGCGTTCGTGATCCTGCGCGGCACCGCGTCCGAGACGGACTCGCTCGTCGCGGACCTGCGCAACCACGTCGGCGCCACCCTCGGCCCGATCGCCAAGCCGAAGCGCATCCTGCCGGTGGTGGAGCTGCCGAAGACCCGCTCCGGCAAGATCATGCGCCGTCTGCTGCGCGACATCGCCGAGGGCCGGGAGCTGGGCGACGTCTCGACGCTCACCGACGCCTCCGTGATGGGCCTCATCCAGACGAAGCTGCCGAGCTCGGAGAGCAGCGAGGGCTGATCCCCGCGCCCCTCCCCTGAACGGCCCACGGGCACCCTGCGCTCCCCGCGCCGGGTGCCCGTTTCGCTCGTAAGGTGAAATTCGCCGGATACGCCCTTGCGCACCACCGGTAGAGTTGTCGATCGCGTCAGGAACGCGTCAAAACTCAACAGGTGCGCCGGGAAGTCTGGTCGGCAATGTGCTTCATGCTGCCCACCGACCGGAGGTATTCACCCGTGGCCGCGCCCACTCCCCCCACCAAGAGCAAGTTCCTCGGACGGCTCCCGCTCCCCGAGCGGCGTTACGTCGCCGAGGCGCTCCGCACCGAAACGGTCGGCGGAGTCCTGCTCCTCATAGCCGCCGTCGCGGCGCTGATCTGGGCGAACACCTTCGGTTCCGGTTACGAGGCGTTCCGCGGCCTGCACTTCGGGCCCGGCTTCCTCGGGCTGGACCTGTCCGTGCAGCACTGGGCGGCCGACGGGCTGCTCGCCATCTTCTTCTTCGTCGCCGGCATCGAGCTCAAGCGTGAACTCGTCGCGGGCGAACTGCGCGACCCGAAGGCCGCCGCGCTCCCGGTGATCGCCGCCCTGTGCGGCATGGCGGTGCCGGCCCTCGTCTACGTACTCGTCAATGTCATCGGCGACGGGGACACCGGCGGCTGGGCGGTGCCGACCGCGACCGACATCGCGTTCGCGCTCGCGGTCCTCGCGGTCATCGGCACCTCGCTGCCGTCCGCGCTGCGGGCCTTCCTGCTGACCCTGGCCGTCGTCGACGACCTCTTCGCGATCCTGATCATCGCGGTCTTCTTCACCAGCGACATCAACTTCGCGGCCCTCGGCGGGGCCGTCGTCGGACTGGCCGTCTTCTGGCTGCTGCTGCGCGCAGGCGTCCGCGGCTGGTACGTCTACGTACCGCTCGCCCTGGTGATCTGGGGCCTGATGTACAACAGCGGCGTCCACGCCACCATCGCCGGTGTCGCCATGGGTCTGATGCTGCGCTGCACCCGGCGCGAGGGCGAGGAGCACTCGCCGGGCGAGCACATCGAGCACCTGGTGCGGCCGTTGTCGGCGGGGCTCGCGGTGCCGCTGTTCGCCCTGTTCTCGGCGGGCGTCTCGGTGTCGGGCGGCGCGCTCGCGGACGTCTTCACCAAGCCGGAGACGCTCGGTGTGGTGCTGGGTCTGGTGGTCGGCAAGGCGCTCGGCATCTTCGGCGGCACCTGGCTGGCGGCCCGCTTCACCAAGGCGGAACTCAACGAGGACCTGGTCTGGCCGGACGTCTTCGCCATCGCCTCGCTGGCCGGAATCGGCTTCACCGTCTCCCTTCTGATCGGCGAACTCGCCTTCACCGACGACCTGGAACTGGCCGACGAGGTCAAGGCGGCGGTGCTCATCGGCTCGCTGATCGCGGCAATCCTCTCCGGCGTACTGCTGAAACTGCGCGTCCGTAAGTACCGTGCGCTGTACGACGAGGAAGAGCGCGACGAGGACATGGACGGGATCCCGGACATCTACGAGGTCGGCAAGCCGGACTACCACCTGCGGATGGCCGACATCCACGACGCGAAGGCAGCCGAACACCGACGGCTGGCCGCGCAGTGCGCGGGTAGCGGCAACAACGGCACCGTGCACACCGGCGCCGGGAACGACGGAGAAGTGCCGGGGGCGGCGCGCGACGACAGCGGCGGTCCGGCATGATCTGACTTCAGATCCGACGAGTGTTCCGACAATTGTCGAAAACTCGCAGAGCTTGAACAAAAGAGGGAGTAAGCGATGAGCGACCCCGCGCGCAACGTCCACGGCGTCGAGAGCGCCGAGCGCAGCCTCGGCCAGTTGGTCGCCACGGCGACCACCGAGATGTCGGCGCTCGTGCACGACGAGATCGCGCTGGCGAAGATCCAGCTCAAGCAGGACGTGCGGCGCGGGGCCACCAGCGGCGGGCTGTTCAGCCTGGCGGGCATGGTGCTGGTCTTCTCCCTGCCGATGCTGAGCTTCGCGCTGGCGTACGGCATCCACGCCTGGAGCGGCTGGCACCTCTCGGTCTGCTTCGTGCTCTCCTTCGCGGCGAACGTCGTGCTCGCGGCCCTGCTCGGGCTGATCGGCCTGCTCTTCGCCAAGAAGGCCAAGAAGGGCAAGGGCCCGCAGAAGGTCGCCGCCTCCGCCAAGGAGACCGCTGCCGTTCTCGGAAACGCGAAGCCGCACCCCCGTCAGGTGCAGGACAACACGTCCGTTGTGGCACGCTCGTCCGTATGACAGCCCTTGATACCAACGGCTCCTCGGGTACGCCCGCCCCGCCCGCCGCAGCACCGGCCTCCGCCCAGTCCGTCGTACACATCGACGGCCCGTGGACGCACCGGGACGTGGCGGCCAACGGTGCGCGCTTCCACATCGCGGAGCTGGGGGAAGGGCCGCTGGTCCTGCTGCTGCACGGCTTCCCGCAGTTCTGGTGGACCTGGCGGCACCAGCTGACGGCGCTCGCCGAAGCCGGGTACCGGGCGGTGGCGATGGACCTGCGCGGGGTCGGCGGCAGCGACCGTACGCCCCGGGGCTACGACCCGGCGAACCTCGCGCTCGACATCACCGGCGTCGTACGGTCCCTGGGCGAGCCGGACGCCGCGCTCGTCGGGCACGATCTGGGCGGGTACCTGGCGTGGACGGCGGCGGCGATGCGCCCCAAGCTGGTGCGCCGGCTGGTGGTCTCCTCCATGCCGCACCCCAGACGGTGGCGCTCGGCGATGCTGTCGGACTTCGCGCAGTCGAAGGCCGGATCGTACGTATGGGGATTCCAGCGGCCGTGGGTGCCGGAGCGTCAGCTCGTCGCGGACGACGCGGCGCTGACGGGCCGCCTGATCAGGGACTGGTCGGGACCCCGGCAGCCCGACGACAAGACGGTCGACACCTACCGGCGGGCGATCCAGATCCCCTCGACGGCGCACTGCTCGATCGAGCCGTACCGGTGGATGGTGCGGTCGATGGCGCGCCCCGACGGCCTCCAGTTCAACCGGCGGATGAAGACCCCCGTACGGGTGCCGACGCTGCACCTGCACGGCTCGCTGGACCCGGTGATGCGCACCCGCAGTGCCGCGGGCTCCGGCAGTTACGTCGATGCGCCCTACCAGTGGCGGCTGCTCGAAGGGCTCGGGCACTTCCCCCACGAGGAGGACCCTGGCGCCTTCTCGGCCGAGCTGGTCAACTGGCTGAAGGACCCCGAGCCCGACCGGTAGAACCGGGACCCCCTGCGGGGGCTGCCGCGGACTGCCGGGGACCACGGGGGACTGCCGGGGACCACAGGGGAACACTTGTCCTACGAACTGCCAATTGCCTCCCGCATAGGCCAATTGGCGGACCGTCAGGCGATTATCGACCTTGGGGCCCGGGCAGACGTCGAGGTATGGGCTGGACGCACGACTACGGTGACGCAGCACGCAACCGCCGCTCGGCAACGACGCCGATCGCCTACGAGAGGGGACGCCCCCACAATGAGGGCCATCAACACCCCGGCACGGCGATCGGCATTCCCCGTATCCTGCGGCGCCGCGCCCGGTGGATGTCGGCGCGGCTGAGGCATCAGCGGAGCTGACACCTCGGAGTCCTCGGTCGGTCCGGCGCTTTCGCGTCAGTCCTTCCGGAGATAGCCGAGTCCCGGGTGAGCGCCCCGGTAGCCCTCCAGCAGCCTGCGCGCCACCTGGACCGAGTCGACGAGCGGGTGCAGGGCGAACGCCTTCACCGCCTCCCGGCGCGATCCGCTCTCCCCCGCGGCCAGCACGCACCTCTCCACGGCCTTCACGGCGGCCACCAGGCCCGCCTCGTGCCCGGTGAGCTGCGAGACCGCCAGAGGGTGGGCCCCGGTCGCGTCGACCAGGCACGGGACCTCGACCACGGCTGTCTCGTCGAGTACGTCGAGCACGCGGCCGCCGCCGGGGCGGGCGTTGCGGACGTTGAGGATCAGCGTGGTGCTCTCGTCGCGCGCGACGGCCCGCATCAGGGCCAGCGCCACGTACTCGTACCCACCGGACTCCAGGTCGTCCTCGGCGCGCTCGCCCGCGCCCGCCGCCTCCCGGTTCTCCGCCATGTACGCGGCCTCGCGCTCGGCCCTCGTGCGGTCCCAGGCGTCCCAGGCGGCTCCGGGCCTTTCCTGGTCCGCCCCGGTCGCCTGGTCCGCCCCGGTCGCCAGGGCCTCGTAGAAGCGCGCCTGCTGGTCGCGGAGGAAGGCGCCGCGGGTCTGCTTCGCCTGCTGGTAGGCGGTGACCGCCTCGCGGTTGAAGTAGTAGTAGTGCAGGTACTCGTTGGGGACGGAGCCCAGGGAGCGCAGCCAGTCCGCGCCGAAGAGGCGGCCCTCCTCGAAGGAGGTCAGCGTCGTGTCGTCGGCGAAGAGACCGGGCAGTACGTCGCGGTCGTCGACGTACAGTCCGCGCAGCCAGCCCAGGTGGTTGAGGCCGACGTAGTCGATGCGCGCCGAGGCGGGGTCGGCGACGCCGAGGGTGCGCGCGACGCGGCGGGCGAGGCCCACCGGGGAGTCGCAGATGCCGATGACGCGCTCGCCCAGGTGGCGGGCCATGGCCTCGGTGACCAGGCCGGCCGGGTTGGTGAAGTTGATGACCCAGGCGTCGGGCGCCAGGCGGGCCACCCGGCGGGCGATGTCGACGGCCACGGGGATCGTCCGCAGTCCGTACGCGATGCCGCCCGCGCCGACGGTCTCCTGGCCCAGCACCCCCTCGGCCAGCGCGATCCGCTCGTCGGCGGCCCGGCCTTCGAGCCCGCCGACCCGGATCGCGGAGAAGACGAAGTCGGCGCCGCGCAGCGCCTCGTCGAGGTCGGTGGTGACGGTGACCTCGGGGGCGTCAAGGACGCCCTCGGCGCGGGCGCGGGCCGCCTGGTCCCGCAGCACCCGGGCGATGGCGGCCAGCCGGGCCGGGTCCAGGTCGTACAGGGTGAGGTGGGTGACGCGGCCCTCGGCACGGTCGCGCAGCAGCGCTCCGTACACCAGCGGGACGCGGAAGCCGCCACCGCCCAGGATCGTCAGACGCATGCTCGTGGCCTTTCGGGTCGTACGTCTCGGGCTGGGGCGGCGGCCGGTCAGAGCGCGCAGCCCTGGCTGTCCACCTGCTGGTTGGCCGTGCGGCCCTGGCGGATGTCGTCCTTGATCTCGTCGGCGGTCAGCGCGTAACCGGTCTCCGGGTCGTCCAGGGACTTGGCGAAGACGACGCCGTACACCTTGCCCTCGGGGGTCAGCAGCGGGCCGCCGGAATTGCCCTGGCGGACCGTCGCGTACAGCGAGTAGACGTCGCGGCGGACCGTGTCGCGGTGGTAGATGTCGGGGCCCTTGGCGTTGATCCGGCCGCGGACGCGGGCCGAGCGGACGTCGTACGAGCCGTTCTCGGGGAAGCCGGCGACGATCGCGCCGTCGCCGCTGCGGGCGTCCTTGCCGATGAACTCCAGCGGCTTGGCCTGCAGCTCGGGAACGTCCAGGACGGCGATGTCGCGCTGCCAGTCGTAGAGGACGACCTTCGCGTCGTACAGCTTGCCCTCGCCGCCGATCTGTACGGTCGGCTCGCTGACGCCGCCCACCACGTGCGCGTTCGTCATGACGCGGCGTTCGGAGAACACGAAGCCGGTGCCCTCCAGGACCTTGCCGCAGCTCGGCGCCGTACCGACGACCTTCACGATGGACTGCTTGGCGCGGGCCGCCACCGGGCTGCCCGCGAGCTTCGGGTCGGGGGGCAGGACCTCGGTGATCGGCTCGTTCGAGAACGGGCTGAAGACCTGCGGGAAACCATTCTGCGCGAGGACGGAACTGAAGTCGTCGAACCAGCTCGCGGCCTGGCCGGGCACCACCCGGTCCACCCCGAGGAGCACCTTGGAGCCGCGCACCTCCTTGCCGAGGGTGGGCAGCGAGGAGCCCGCGAGGGCGGAGCCGATCAGCCAGGCCACCAGCAGCATCGCCACGACGTTGACCAGCGCACCGCCGGTCGCGTCCAGGGCGCGGGCGGGCGACCAGGTGATGTGTCTGCGGAGTTTGTTGCCCAGGTGGGTGGTGAAGGCCTGCCCCACGGAGGCGCAGACGATCACGATCACGACCGCCACCAGGATTCCGGTGGTGGAGTCGCCGAGGGAGGAGCCCTCGTCGAACCACCCCCAGATGACCGGCAGCAGATAGACCGCGACAAGACCGCCGCCGAGGAACCCGATCACCGACAGCACGCCGACGACGAATCCCTGGCGGTACCCGATGATCGCGAACCACACGGCAGCGACCAGCAACACAATGTCCAGGACGTTCACGCCCGCCACCCTGTCATGTCCGTCATGCGTGCCAGTCGAGCGGGACCTCGCGGGAACGGTCCCAGGGCCGCTCCCAGCCCGCGTAGTGCAGGACCTTGTCCACCACTCCGGCCGTGAAACCCCACAGCAGCCCGTGCTCCAGCAAGAAGGCCGGGCCGCGGTGGCCGCGCGGGTGCACGCTGGTGGCCCGGGTCGCCGGGTCCGTGAGCTGCGCCACCGGGACCGTGAAGACGTGCGCGGTCTCGCCCTGGTCGACGGCGCCGAACGGGCTCGGCTCGCGCCACCAGCCCAGCACCGGGGTCACCACGAAGCCGCTGACGGGGATGTACAGGCGCGGCAGCACCCCGAAGACCTGGACGCCCGAGGGATCGAGCCCGGTCTCCTCCTCGGCCTCCCGGAGGGCGGCCCGCAGCGGGCCCGTGGTCTCCGGGTCGCCGTCCTCGGGGTCGAGGGCGCCGCCGGGGAAGGAGATCTGCCCGGCGTGCGAGCGCAGGCTGCCGGCCCGCTCCATCAGCAGCAGCTCGGGCCCCTGCGGACCCTCGCCGAAGAGGACCAGGACGGCCGACTGGCGCCCGTCGCCGCTCTTGGGCGGCAGGAACGCGCTCAGCTGCTCGGGGCGGACGCTGCGGGCCACCTCGGCGACCGGATCGAGCCAGCCGGGCAGTCCGTGGTCGCTGACGACGACGGGCTGGCCGGTGGCCTCCGTCGAGCCGTTCGCGTACGCCTTGCCGGCCGCTGGGCCCTTTGCGTACGCCTTGCCGTACGTCTCACTCGCGGCTCCCGCCGCATCCGTCCGTGTCATCGCCACACCCCCGTGCTCTCCCAACGTCCGCCCCCGTCACGATCGTTCCGCATTCAGCCGTCGTTCCCTCAATCCGGGGACCGGCGAAGGTCACTTTCCGGCCGGGGCCGCTCCCATCGGCGGCGCCGACTTGCCGCCCGCGTCCAGGTAGGACTGCGGGGGCTTCAGCCGCTGTCCCGGGTAGCCGCCCTTCTCGTACTTCAGGAGCTTCTCGGCCTTCTCCGGGTCCGTCTCGCCCTCTCCGTACGACGGGCACAGCGGGGCGATCGGGCAGGCGCCGCAGGCGGGCTTGCGGGAGTGGCAGATCCGGCGGCCGTGGAAGACGACCCGGTGCGAGAGCATCGTCCACTCGCTCTTCGGGAAGATCTCGGCGACCACCGCCTCGACCTTCACCGGGTCCTCCTCGTCGGTCCACTTCCAGCGTCGCACCAGGCGTCCGAAGTGGGTGTCGACGGTGATTCCGGGGACGCCGAAGTAGTTGCCGAGGACGACGTTGGCGGTCTTGCGGCCCACTCCCGGCAGGGTGACCAGGTCCTCGATGCGGCCGGGCACCTCGCCGCCGAAGTTGTCCCGCAGGGCCGTGGAGAGGCCCAGCAGGGACCTCGCCTTGGCGCGGAAGAAGCCCGTCGGCCGGATGATCTCCTCCAGCTCCTCGGGGACCGCCGCGGCCATGTCCTCGGGCGTCGGGTAGGCGTCGAAGAGGGCGGGGGTGGTCTGGTTGACGCGCAGGTCGGTGGTCTGGGCGGAGAGGACCGTGGCGACCAGGAGCTGGAAGGGGTTCTCGAAGTCCAGCTCGGGGTGGGCGTACGGGTAGACCTCGGCCAGCTCGCGGTTGATCTTGCGGGCGCGGCGGACCATGGCGAGGTGGGACTCGGGTTTGGGCTTGGGCTTCTTGGCGGGGGGCCTGGTGGCCGGAGCTGGGGCGGCGGCCGCCTTCTTGGCCGGAGCCTTGGCGGCGGCCGCCTTCTTGACCGGCGCTTTCTTCGCCGCGGCCGGTCCGGACGGCGTCGCGCCGACCGATTCGGCGGCCTTCCGAGGCCTCGCCGCAGCCTGTTCGCCCACAGCGGAATTACGACTTGCTGCCACCTGCCCGGCCCCCTTGACCTGCGCTCTCACCGGCTTGTTGGACACCCGTCCAGCCTAGGCGCAGCCACTGACATCCGCCCGGGCCGCAGCCCAATGCGTACCCAATCAGCCCCCTGAAGCGCGACCTGGCCCGGTTGTAAGTCATCCTTGGTGATTGAAGTGATTGATCGCACTGTTTTACCGTCCGGCATCATGGGGACCCAGGTTCCCCTGAGCAGGTCGACAAGGAGAGAACACGTGGACGACGTTCTGCGGCGCGCCCCGCTCTTCGCGGCGCTCGATGACGAGCAGGCCGCGGAGCTGCGCGCCTCCATGAGCGAGGTGACCCTCGCACGCGGTGACGCCCTGTTCCACGAGGGCGACCCCGGTGACCGCCTCTATGTGGTGACCGAGGGCAAGGTGAAGCTGCACCGCACCTCCCCCGACGGCCGGGAGAACATGCTGGCCGTCCTCGGCCCCGGTGAGCTGATCGGCGAACTGTCGCTGTTCGACCCGGGCCCGCGCACCGCCACCTCGACGGCGCTGACCGAGGTCAAGCTGCTGGGCCTCGGCCACGGCGACCTCCAGCCCTGGCTGAACGTACGCCCGGAGGTCGCGACCGCGCTGCTGCGCGCGGTGGCCCGCCGGCTGCGCAAGACCAACGACCAGATGTCCGACCTGGTCTTCTCCGACGTGCCCGGCCGTGTGGCCCGTGCGCTCCTGGACCTGTCGCGCCGCTTCGGCGTGCAGTCCGAGGAGGGCATCCACGTGGTGCACGACCTGACGCAGGAAGAGCTGGCCCAGCTGGTCGGCGCCTCCCGCGAGACGGTCAACAAGGCGCTCGCGGACTTCGCGGGCCGCGGCTGGCTGCGCCTGGAGGCGCGGGCCGTGATCCTGCTGGACGTGGAGCGGCTGGCGAAGCGCTCGCGCTGACGCTGTAGCTGTTTGTACGGAACGGGCGGCACCCTCACCGAGGGTGCCGCCCGTTCCGGCGTTACGGTGCCCCGTTTTCGCGAGCGACAGTGCCCCGTTTTCGGCGGTGCGGGCTCCCGACGGTGCTCAGTCCTTGCCCACGATCACCGGTGTCTTGCTGCCGGAGCCGCAGGGGACGGCGTACACGGGGTGCTTCTGGGCGGCCTCCTTGTAGGCCTCGATGCACTGGTTCGCGAGCACCTTGTCGCTGAGCGAGTTGTTCAGGATGCGGTTGGCCTGCGCGATGCCCTCGGCCTCGATCTTGCGGCGCTTGGCCTCGGCGGTGGCCGTCTTGGTCGCCTCCTCGGCCCGCTCGGTGGCCTGCTGCTGCTGGATCTTGCGGTCGATCTGGCTCTGGAGCTGCGTGGAGGGCTTCACGTTGCGCAGGTTGACGGCGGCGACCGCGATGCCGCGCGGGGCGAGCCTTTCCTTGATCAGCTCGCCGATCTCGGCGTTGATCTTCTCGCGGGCCGAGGAGTAGCCCTGCTCGCTCGTGTGCCGGGCGAACACGTTGCGGATGATCTCCCGGCTGTCCGGCTGCACCAGACGCGTCTGCACGGACTCCTCGCTGCCCGCGAGGCGGTACAGCTCGACGACCTTGTCCGGGGTCACCGCCCACTTCACGGTCAGCTCGACCTCCATGACCCCGCCCTGCGAGGAGCGGACCTCGACGACGTCCTTGTCGGACAGGTTGAGGTCGACGGGCCGGGTGGAGAAGGACGTGACGGTCGTGAAGGGCGACCGCAGGTGCATCCCCGACACCATCGGCCCGCCGACCTTGCCGAAGGTGACCGGCACTCCGACCTCGTACGCGCTCATGACGTACAGACAGCTCGAAATCCCCGCGATCAGCCCCGCGAGCAGCGCACCCGCCGCACCGACCTTCAGGCCTCGGGTGCCCTGCGCGCGGCCCACGAAATAGAGCACCACGGCGGTGAGGACGAGCAGGATGGACAGCACAAACACAGTGGTTCCCCCCAGGAACAGCGGTCATCATGCCTCTGTAGGCCCGATGTAGGCGGAGCGTAAGGCATGCACATGGCGAGCATGGGGGAATTCGGGGGACCTCGTCCCGGCCACCCGTACATCGAGCGCGAAGGCTCCCTGGACCGGGTCCAGGAGGAGTTCCGGCCCGTCGTCGCGGCACTCCGCGCGCGCGTGGCGACGGAATTCGGCCCGGACCGGCTGCACAGTGCCTATCTGTACGGTTCCGTACCGCGCGGCACGGCCCGCCCCGGCCGGTCCGACCTGGACGTCCTGCTGGCCCTGCACGCCGAGCCGACGGAGGCCGACCGGGCGGACGCGCGCCGGATCGGCGAGGCGCTCGACGCACGGTTCCCGCAGATCGACGGCGTGGGCGAGCTGCTCTTCGGCGAGGCGGTGCTGACGAGCGAGCTGGAGCGGTACGACATGGGCTGGTTCGTCGCCTGCCTCTGCACACCGCTGATCGGGCCCGACCTCGGCGAACGGCTGCCCCGCTACCGGCCCGACGGGCTGCTGGCCCGGGAGACCAACGGGGACCTGATCGACGTGCTGCCGCGCTGGCGGGAACTTCTGGCCTCGGCCCGTTCGGAGGAGGAATTCCGGCGGCTCGACCGGAATTTCTCCCGTCGTCTCGTACGTACCGGCCTGACCCTCGTCATGCCCCGCTGGGGCCGCTTCACCAGCGAACTCGCCGAATCCGCCGAGGTTTTCGCCCGGTATTACCCGGAGCGGGGAGACACGATGCGGAAAATAGCGGAGGCGGCCGGGAACCCTTCGGCGGACCCGGCCGTTCTCCGTATGTACACCGAGGATTTCGGCCCGTGGCTGGCGACCGAATACATCGCAGTCCACGGCAGGAAGACCCCTCGGCCGTACTGAGGAACCGCAGTGCGCAGTACCGGAGTTACGCAGGTCGGTGGGCCTTTGAGCCCTCGCAGCTTGTGAACTGCACAGGGAAGGAACGCCGGTTCGGCTCAGATCAGGCCGTGCTCGCGCAGATACGCCAACTGCGCCCGCACGGAGAGTTCCGCCGCCGGCCACAACGACCGGTCCACGTCCGCGTAGACATGCGCCACCACCTCGGACGCACTCACGTGCCCGTTCTCCACCGCCGTCTCCACCTGCGCCAGCCTGCTCGCCCGGTGCGCCAGGTAGAACTCGATCGCGCCCTGCGCGTCGTCCAGGACGGGCCCGTGCCCGGGCAGCACGAGCCGCACCCCGTCGTCCACCGTCAGCGACCGCAGCCGCCGCAGCGAGTCCAGGTAGTCCCCGAGCCGGCCGTCCGGATGGGCCACCACGGTGGTGCCCCGCCCCAGGACCGTGTCCCCCGTCAACACGGCCTGATCGGCGGGCAGATGGAAGCAGAGGGAGTCGGCGGTGTGCCCCGGCGTGGGCACCACCCGCATCTCGACTCCGCCGGTGGTGATCACGTCCCCGGCGCCCAGCCCCTCGTCCCCGAGCCGCAGCGCCGGGTCCAGCGCCCGCACCTTGGTCCGGGTCAGCTCCGCGAACCGCGCGGCGCCCTCCGCGTGGTCCGGGTGCCCGTGCGTCAGCAGGGTCAGCGCGACCCGCTTGCCCGCCTTCTCCGCGGTGTCGATCACCGCCCGCAGGTGTACGTCGTCCAAGGGACCCGGATCCACGACGACGGCCAGGTCGGAGTCCGGCTCGGACACGATCCACGTGTTCGTGCCGTCCAGGGTCATCGCGGAAGGGTTCGGGGCCAGCACGTTGACCGCTCGGGCGGTGGCCCGCCCGGAGAGGACTCCGCCGCGCGGCTGCCCGGGAAGGGCCGCTGCGTCCGTCATCGGCTGCCTCCCGCCGGGTCGGCCTGCCCGGAGGCGGCCGGGATGTGCTTGGTGAACTCGTCGTGGCCCGGCCAGCTGAGCTCCAGCTCGCCGCCGACGAGCCGGGCCTGCGCGAGTACGGGGGTCATGTCCTGGGCGGGTGCGCCCGCCAGGACCTCTGCAGCCGTCCGGTACGGCTGGAGCCGGCGCAGCGTGGAGATGGTGGGCGGCATCATCAGCAGCTCGCCCCGGTCGTACCCGGCGGCCGCCTCCGTCGGGGAGATCCACACGGTGCGGTCCGCCTCCGTGGAGGCGTTGCGGGTCCGCTGCCCGGCCGGCAGCGCGGCCACGAAGAACCAGGTGTCGTACCGCCGGGGCTCGAACTCCGGGGTGATCCAGCGCGCCCACGCACCCAGCAGGTCCGAGCGCAGCACCAGCTTGCGCCGGTCGAGGAACTCGGCGAAGCCCAGCTCCCGGGCCACCAGGGCCTGCCGGTCCGCCTCCCAGTCGGCGCCCGTGGTGTCGCCGACCACGGTGTCCTCGGTGGGCCCGGCGAGGAGGACGCCCGCCTCCTCGAAGGTCTCGCGGACGGCCGCGCAGACCACCGCCTGGGCCGCGCCCAGATCGTCCGCGAGGCCCAGCCGCTCGGCCCACTCCGCCAGGCCGGGACCCGCCCAGCGCACCAGCGAGTCGTCGTCCCGGGGGTCGACGCCGCCGCCCGGATACGCGTACGCGCCTCCGGCGAAAGCCATGGAGGCGCGTCTGCGCAGCATGTGGACGGAGAGTCCGTCCTGGTCGGAGGCGGTACCGTCGCTCAGCAGCAGCACGGTCGCGGCCCGCTTGGGGGTCGCGGGCACGAGCTCGCCGCTCGCCAGTGCGCGAATCCGGTCGGGCCATTCGGGCGGGTACCACTGACCATTGGACATGGCCGGATGCTACGGCCAACCGCCTCGATGTTCGAGAGGCAGTTGTAGCCGGCACTCACCTTTGACCGGGAGTTCACACGGACTCGCGCCGGGCACCGGGCCCCGGTGTCACGCCTCGGTGAGTTCCACCTGGATCTCGACCTCGACCGGGGCGTCCAGCGGCAGGACGGTGACGCCGACGGCGCTGCGGGCGTGCACGCCCTTGTCGCCGAGGACCTCGCCGAGCAGCTCGCTGGCACCGTTGACGACGCCGGGCTGGCCGGTGAAGTCGGTGGCCGAGGCCACGAAGCCGACGACCTTCACGACGCGCGCGATGCGGTCCAGGTCACCGGCGACGGACTTCACGGCCGCCAGGGCGTTCAGCGCGCAGATCCGCGCCAGGTCCTTGGCCTCCTCGGCGGTGACCTCCGCGCCGACCTTGCCGGTGACCGGCAGGGCGCCGTCCACCATCGGGAGCTGGCCCGCGGTGAAGACGTACACACCGGACTGCACGGCCGGCTGGTACGCGGCGAGCGGCGGGACGACCTCGGGCAGGGTCAGGCCGAGCGAGGCGATCTTCTCCTCGACCGCGCTCATGCGGTCTTCTCCCGCTTGAGGTAGGCCACCAACTGCTCGGGGTTGTTCGGACCCGGCACGACCTGGACGAGCTCCCAGCCGTCCTCGCCCCAGGTGTCCAGGATCTGCTTCGTCGCGTGGACGAGGAGGGGGACAGTCGCGTACTCCCACTTTGTACTCATGCGGCCGACTCTAGCCGGTGGAAAGTGCGGGGGAACGCACGGGAAGCCCCGTCGGAACGTACGGGATGGGCGGCCTCCTGATTGGCCCGCGGGACGACTGGTTAGGCTCGAAGGCGTGAGCAGGCTCCAGGTCGTCAGTGGCAAGGGCGGTACCGGCAAGACCACGGTCGCCGCGGCACTCGCGCTCGCCCTCGCCACCGAGGGCAAACGCACCCTTCTGGTGGAGGTGGAGGGCAGGCAGGGCATCGCGCAGCTCTTCGAGACGGAAGCCCTTCCGTACGAGGAACGCAAGATCGCCGTCGCGTCGGGCGGCGGGGAGGTGTACGCCCTCGCGATCGACGCCGAACGCGCGCTGCTGGACTACCTCCAGATGTTCTACAAGCTGGGGAGCGCCGGGCGGGCGCTGAAGAAGCTCGGCGCGATCGACTTCGCGACGACCATCGCGCCGGGACTGCGGGACGTCCTGCTGACCGGCAAGGCCTGCGAGGCCGTCCGGCGCCGGGACAAGAAGGGCGCGTACGTCTACGACTACGTGGTGATGGACGCGCCGCCCACCGGGCGCATCACCAAGTTCCTCAATGTGAACGACGAGGTCGCCGGGCTCGCGAAGTTCGGGCCGATACACAACCAGGCGCAGGCCGTGATGCGGGTCCTCAAGTCCCCTGAGACAGCGGTGCACTTCGTGACGCTGCTGGAGGAGATGCCGGTCCAGGAGACCGCCGACGGGGTCGCCGAGCTGCGGGCCGCCGAGCTGCCCGTGGGCAAGGTGCTGGTGAACATGGTCCGGCCGCAGCTGCTGGACGAGGAGGCGCTGCGGGCGGCGGCGGGCGAGCGGCGGACGGCGGTCGCACAGGCGCTGTCCGCGGCGGGTCTGGGCGGCGCCCGGCGCGGCGGGCACGCCGAGCGCCTGGTGGACCCGCTCCTGGAGCAGGCGGCGGAGCACGCGCAGCGGGTCGAGCTGGAGCGGGAGCAGCGGGAGGCGCTCGCCGGGATCGGCCTGGATACGTACGAACTGCCCATGCTGGGCGAGGGGTTGGACCTGGCCGGGCTCTACCGGCTGGCGGCGGCACTCCGCACCCACCTCGGGGCGGACCGGGCACAGGGAGCGGCATGAGCTCGCAGGAACGCCGGGCGCGGGAGACGGGGCTGGACACGGTGCCGGTACTGGACACGGTGCCGGTGCTGGACGTCGATCCGCTGCTGGACGACCCGGCGACCCGCATCATCGTGTGCTGCGGCTCCGGAGGCGTCGGGAAGACGACCACCGCGGCGGCCCTGGGCGTGCGGGCGGCGGAGCGGGGGCGGCGGGCGGTGGTGCTGACCATCGACCCGGCGCGCAGGCTCGCCCAGTCGATGGGCATCGACTCCCTGGACAACGTGCCGCGCCGGGTGAAGGGCATCGACGAGGGTGCGGGCGGCGAGCTGCACGCCATGATGCTCGACATGAAGCGCACCTTCGACGAGGTCGTCGAGGCGAACGCCGCCCCGGACCGGGCCCGCGCGATCCTGGAGAACCCCTTCTACCAGTCCCTGTCGGCCGGGTTCGCCGGTACGCAGGAGTACATGGCGATGGAGAAGCTGGGGCAGCTCCGCGCGCGGGACGAGTGGGACCTGATCGTCGTGGACACCCCGCCGAGCCGGTCCGCGCTGGACTTCCTGGACGCGCCCAAGCGGCTGGGGTCGTTCCTGGACGGGAAGTTCATCCGGGTGCTGATGGCGCCGGCGAAGGTGGGCGGCCGGGCCGGGATGAAGTTCCTCAACGTCGGCATGTCGATGATGACGGGCACGCTCAGCAAGCTGATGGGCGGTCAACTCCTGCGCGACGTGCAGACGTTCGTGGCGGCGATGGACACGATGTTCGGCGGGTTCCGCACGCGCGCGGACGCCACGTACCGGCTGCTCCAGGCGCCCGGGACGGCGTTCCTGGTGGTCGCCGCCCCGGAGCGGGACGCGCTGCGCGAGGCGGCGTACTTCGTGGAGCGCCTGGCCGCCGAGGAGATGCCGCTGGCCGGTCTCGTACTCAACCGGGTGCACGGCAGCGGCGCCCCCCAGCTGTCCGCCGAGCGGGCGCTGGCCGCCGCGGAAAATCTTGGACAGCGCGGCATTGTGGATCAGGGGGACGGGAATGCTGGTCCTCGTGGCTCCTCCACGGCCGCATCTCCCGAGACACCCCGCACCACCGCACGCGGCGGCGCGGAGGACACCCGTACCGAGGACACGCAGTCCGAAGGCACGCAGCCCGAAGACACGCATGCCGAGGGCGACGGTGAAGTCGCCGACGACGTCGCGCAGTTGACCGCAGGTCTGCTGCGGCTGCATGCCGAACGCATGCAGGTCCTCGCGCGTGAACAGCGAACGCGCGACCGCTTCACCGCACTCCACCCCGAGGTGGCAGTGACCGAAGTCGCCGCCCTGCCCGGAGACGTGCACGACCTGGCCGGCCTGCGGGACATCGGTGAGCGCCTGAGCCACCGGTGAACCACGAGTCGTCCGTGGGCCATGGGCCTTGCGCGGACCACGAGTCGTCCGTGAACCACGGGGCCTCCGTGAGCCGCGAGCCGTCGGTGAGCCACGGGCCGTCCGTCGGCATTGCCCGTCGGTGAGCGACCGGCGGCCGGTCCGGACATCCCCGTCCGCACCCGTCGCCCTGCACGTCGTCACCCTCGGTCCCGCCACGTCCGGCCTGGGCTGCCACGATCGGCCCAGTCCCGCCACGATCGGCCTAGCCCACCGCGGCGTACGTCTCCTCGTAAACCTCGGTGTCCTCGAGCACCGCGGGCAGGATTCCCGCACTGCGCTCGTACTCCGTGCGCGCCGTCTCCAAGAGCCTGCGCCACGAGGTGACCGTCGGACGCCTGCGCAGCAGCGCACGGCGTTCCCGCTCCGTCATGCCACCCCACACGCCGAATTCGACGCGGTTGTCCAGCGCGTCCGCCAGGCACTCGGTCCGCACCGGACATCCGGTGCACACCGCCTTCGCCCGGTTCTGCGCCGCTCCTTGTACGAACAGTTCATCCGGATCGGTAGTGCGGCAGGCTGCCTGCGCACTCCAGTCGGTTACCCAGCCCATCCCGGCGCCGTCCTCTCCCGAATCGAGGCTCCCCCACGGCGGCAGCGGCATATTCACCGCTGCCAGTTGAGGACGTTACGGAAGGTGGGCACAGCGCAACACCCCCTTCGGGCCCAATCTTGAATGGCCCGAACGGACTATGCGTATGCGGCAGATCACCCAGGGGAGTGAGCTGGGGACATGCGTCATCTACCCGGAGAAACGGGACAGTTCAGTGGGACCGAGGGGGGCTCGGGACCGACCGTGGGGACGAGCGGGGGACCACTCGGTCCGGCCCCGCCGACGTGAGACGGAACCGTACTGGTGTGACAGCTGAGAGCAGCTTAGGCCAGAGCCTTGACGTGTGTCCGGCGAATGGGAACGTAGCCGTCCCAGGTTTCTCACGCGGGCCGTCCGACCGGCCCGGCTTCGCCCGGATGTCACAACCTGGTACTCGAACATCCCGAGAAGCACCTGCTCCTACGGAACGTCCCACTCTACGGATTAGGCTTCGCCCCATGGCAAAAACGCGTTCGGGCGGGGGTCTCACGCGGACCCAGCAGGCCGCCAAGTTCCTCGGTGTCAGCGTGCTCTCCGGAGCCGTCCTGGCCGGCATCGCCCTGCCCGCGGCCGGCGCGCTCGGTCTCGCGGCCAAGGGGACGGTCGAGGGATTCGACACCATCCCGGCGAACCTCAAGCGCCCGCCGCTGAGCCAGCGCACCACGATCCTGGACAGCCAGGGCGGCAAGATCGCCACGGTGTTCTCCCGCGACCGCACGGTGGTGGACCTCAAGGACATCTCGCCGTACATGCAGAAGGCGATCGTCGCGATCGAGGACAACCGCTACTACGAGCACGGCGCGGTCGACATGAAGGGCATCCTGCGTGCCCTCAACCGCAACGTGCAGGCGGGCGGCACCGCGCAGGGCGCCTCGACGCTGACGCAGCAGTACGTGAAGAACGTGTTCGTCGAGGAGGCGGGCGACGACCCCGACAAGGTCGCCGAGGCCACGCAGCAGACCCTCGGGCGCAAGATCCGCGAGCTGAAGTACGCGATCCAGGTCGAGAAGGAACTCGGCAAGCACAAGATCCTGGAGAACTACCTCAACATCACCTTCTTCGGGCAGCAGGCGTACGGGGTCGAGGCCGCGTCCCAGCGGTACTTCAGCAAGCACGCCAAGGACCTGAAGCTGGAGGAGGCCGCGCTGCTGGCCGGCCTGGTCCAGTCGCCGACCCGGTACGACCCGGTCAACGACTCCGCCGAGGCCACCAAGCGCCGCAACATCGTGCTGACGCGCATGGCCGACATCCGCGAGATCTCGCCCGCCGAGGCCGAGCGCGCCAAGGCCGCCCCGCTGAAGCTGAAGGTCAGCAAGCCGAAGAACGGCTGCATCACCGCCGTCAGCGGCGCCGGGTTCTTCTGCGACTACGTCCGCGAGATCTTCCTCAACGACCCGGTCTTCGGCAAGACCAAGGAGGACCGGGCCAAGGTCTGGAACCAGGGCGGTCTGACCGTACGCACGACCCTGGACCCGAAGGCGCAGCAGTCGACGCAGGCCTCCATCAAGGACCACGTCTACAAGAGCGACAAGGTCGCCACGGCCGTGACCCTGGTGGAGCCCGGCACCGGCAAGGTCCTCGCGATGGGCCAGTCCAAGCCGTACGGCTTCGGGAACAACGAGACCCAGATCAACTACTCGGTCGACAAGAACATGGGCGGCTCGAACTTCGGCTTCCCGACCGGCTCGACCTTCAAGCCGTTCCTGACCGCGGCCGCGCTGGAGGAGGGCAGGCCGCCGACGCAGGTCTACTCCTCCCCGTACCAGATGCCGTACCCGGCCCGGATCGAGACGTGCAGCGGCAAGCCGTGGGTGAACGTCGGCATGAAGCAGAAGCTGGAGAACGAGAACGAGAAGGAGAAGGGCCCGTATCCGCTCAGTGAAGCGATGAACATGTCCGTCAACACGTACTTCGTTCAGATGCTCGAAGACATCGGGATGTGCCCGGTGGCCAAGATGACCGAGAAGCTCGGCCTCGTCCAGGGCCACGGCAAGAAGCTCTCCGAGGAGCCCTCGGCGCTGACCCTCGGCTCCGAAGGCATCTCGCCGCTGCGGATGGCCAGTGCGTACGCGGCCTTCGCCAACCGGGGCACGTACTGCACCCCGATCGCCATCGAGTCGATCACCGCCCCCGGCAAGAAGTCGCTGCCGGTGCCGAAGACCTCGTGCACGGCGGCCATGGCCGAGCAGACCGCGGACACCGTCAACACGCTGCTGGGCGGAGTGGTCGACTCCGGTACGGGTAGGCAGGCCGGACTCCAGAACGGCCGTGACAACGCGGGCAAGACCGGTACCACCGACTTCCGCAAGAACGCCTGGTTCGTGGGCTACACCCCGAACCTCTCGGGCGCCGTCTGGGTGGGCAGCCCCTCCCAGCAGGTGAAGATGGAGAACATCACCATCGGCGGCCGTTACGAGGCCAAGGTGTTCGGCGGGCAGGTCCCGGGGCCCATCTGGCGGGACGCAATGTCCGGGGCGCTCGAAGGCAAGGACTCGCCGCAGTTCAAGACGGTCCACATCCCTGAGCCCGAGAAGGACAAGGACAAGGACAAGAACAAGGACCGCGACAAGAACCGTCCCGGCGGCGACAACAAGCCCCCCGGCAACGGGGACGGCAATGGGAACGGGAACGGCAACGGCGGCGGCAATGGGAACGGCGGCGGGAACGGAAACGGGAACGGCGGCGACCACGGCAACGGCGACGGCAACAACGACGGCGGCGGCTGGGGCGACATCTTCGGCGGGAACGGGCCGTGAGCCGGAGCGACCGGTGACCGCGTGAGTCTGGACGGGTGACCGGTGACCGCGACGACCGCGACGACCGCGACGAGCGCGTGAACAACGAGTGAGGGCGCCACCCCGACGGGGGTGGCGCCCTCACTCGTACATCTCCAGGCGTGCACCGGCGACTCACGCGACCCGCACCTCCACGGGTACGGACCGGCACCGACCGGCGGCCTGCGCGACCGGCACCTCCGCCGGCCCGGACCGGTGCCCCGGACCTACCCGCCGGCACGTCCCGGCGACGACCCGGACCTACCCGACGACCCGGACCTACCCGGCGGCCCGGATCCACCCGCCGCCGCGGATCAGCCCGCCAGCAGCCCCTTCACCGTCGCCGCGACACGCCCGCCCTCGGCGCGGCCCGCGACCTTCGGGTTGACGATCTTCATGACGGCGCCCATGGCGCGCGGGCCCTCGGCCCCCGCCGCCTGCGCCTCGGCGACGGCCTCGGCGACGATCGCCTTCAGCTCGTCGTCGCTCAGCTGCTGCGGCAGGTACGTCGCGAGGATCTCGCCCTCGGCCTTCTCCCGCTCGGCCTGCTCGGCGCGGCCGCCCTTGGCGAAGGCGTCCGCGGCCTCGCGGCGCTTCTTCGCCTCCTTGGCGATCACCTTCTCGACCTCGGCGTCGGAGAGCTCGCGGGCCTCCTTGCCCGACACCTCCTCGACCTGCACGGCGGCGAGGGTGAGCCGGAGCGTGGAGGAGCGGAGCTCGTCGCGCGCCCGGATGGCGGCGGTGAGGTCTTCCTTCAACTGCGACTTGAGCTGGGACTTGAGCGTGGTCATGACGCAAGTGTGGCAGGTCGTACGGGTCCGCCGCCCGCCGATTTCCGCCGCGGCGCCCGCCCCCTCCCCCATCTGCAACGATGGGGGACATGCGCGCACGTTACGGAGTACCCCTGGGAATCACGGCCGTTGGCGCGGCCGGACTCGCCTACGCGGCCGGTTTCGAGGCCCGCTCCTTCAGACTCCGACGCGTGAGCGTCCCCGTCCTCCCGCCGGGCGCCAGGCCTCTGCGCGTGCTCCAGGTCTCGGACATCCACATGGTGAGCGGCCAGCGCAAGAAGCAGCGCTGGCTCCAGTCGCTGGCCGGGCTGCGCCCCGACCTCGTCGTCAACACGGGCGACAACCTCTCCGACCCGGAGGGCGTGCCGGAGGTGCTGGACGCGCTCGGCCCGCTGATGCAGTTCCCGGGCGCGTACGTCTTCGGCTCCAACGACTACTACGGCCCCAAGCCGCGCAACCCCGCCCGCTACCTCCTCGAAAAGGTCCAGGGCAAGCACGGCCTGAACGGCAACCCACCCGTGGTCGGCGCCGTCCACAACCCGTGGGAAGACCTCCGCGACGGCTTCGACGCCGCGGGCTGGCTCAACCTCACCAACACCCGCGGCAACCTCAAGCTCCGCGACGGCTTCGACCTGGCCTTCACCGGTCTGGACGACCCCCACATCAAGCGCGACCGGTACGCCGAGGTCGCGGGCGGCCCCTCCGCCTCCGCCGACTTCACCCTCGCCGTCGTCCACGCCCCGTACCTCCGCGCCCTCGACGCCTTCACCGCCGACGGCTACCCGCTGATCCTGGCCGGCCACACGCACGGCGGCCAGGTCTGCATCCCCTTCTACGGCGCCCTGGTCACCAACTGCGACCTGGACACCGGCCGCGTGAAGGGCCTCTCCACCCACACCTCCGGCGGCCATCGCTCCCACCTGCACGTCTCGGCGGGCTGCGGCGCCAACCGCTACACCCCGGTCCGCTTCGCGTGCCCCCCGGAGGCGACCCTGCTGACGCTGACACCGAAGGCCTGACAGCCCCAGTCGTACGGTCCGGGCCTCCCCACACACGAGGCCCGGGCCCGCGCCTCTCCCCGGCCGGAGAAGCCCCCTCCCCAGCCGGGATGGCACCCCACCCGCCCAAACCCGGACGAACTACCCTACCGTGGGAGCCATGATCGCCCCGACCTCCCCGGGTGTACCCGCCGCAGCGGTCGTGCCGCCCCGCCGTCGCCCGTACGCAGCCGTCTTCCGCGCCCTGCTCTGCGCGGCCGCCGTCACCGGCATCGTGATCGACATGGTCGTCGGCGACCCGCTCCGGGTCCCGATCTACTTCACGATCCAGTCGAACGCCCTGCTCGCCGTGGTCCTCGGCTGGTCCGCCCACCGCGCCTGGACCGGCCGGCCACCGCTCTCCCCGCGCCTCACCGGCGGCGCGTTCCTCTTCATCGCCATCACCGGCCTCGTCTACCACCTGATCCTGGCCAACGACTCCAGCGGCTTCTCCATGACCGGCGACGCCCTCACCGGCCCCCGCGCCCTCTCCAACCAGCTCCTGCACACCGTCACCCCCCTCGGCGCGGCCCTGGACTGGCTCCTCCTCACCGCCCCCGGCGGCCTCCTCTTCCGGTACGCCGCCCAGTGGCTCCTCTACCCCGCCGCCTACTTCGCCTTCGCCTTGATCCGCGGCGCCCTCCTCTCCTCCACCGCCGAGGCCCGCTACCCGTACCCCTTCCTGGACGTCGCCGCCCACGGCTACGCGAGCACCGCCGTGACCGCCCTGGTCCTGGGCCTCGCCTTCTACGCGCTGGCCCTCGCCCTGGTCGCCCTGGACCGCGTACGCCCCGACCTGCGCCGCCGCGAAAACCGGATTTCGCCTGAGCGCGCGGGTGGGCTAAAGTAATCGATGTCGCCACGGCAACGCGGTGGACATCGGGGTGTAGCGCAGCTTGGCAGCGCGCTTCGTTCGGGACGAAGAGGTCGTGGGTTCAAATCCCGCCACCCCGACAGCCGTAACACCAGGTCAGGCCTGGTCTTCCTTCTGGGAAGACCAGGCCTGATTTGCGTTGGGCGGGTGCTCGGGAGTGAGTGGGGAGTGGGCGGGGGCCATACGCGTGCGTCGGCTCGGCACCGCCTGCCCCCTGCCCCTACTTCCATCGCGCCGTATGGAAGGACACCGCCCCCTCGGGGTGCGCAGCAGGGATCTTCGACCAGGCGATGAAGTCGCCCTTGGCGTACACGGCGCTGTATCCCTCTTGGGAATCGACCCTCCACAGCTTCTGCTTGGCGATGTCGAATACGTACTCGCCGCCGTCCCCCGCCGAGGTCCCGCTGCCCCAAGCGATGAGCTTCGGGGTGACGGAGAGTGCCATCGTCGGGGCCCCGGGGTGAGACAGGCCGAAGGAGATCGTCTTGCCGCCGGGTTGGGCGAGGGAGTACAGCTTCGCCCGTTCCTGGTGAGGGTTGGACACCACCCAGGTGATGCGGGGGCCGCTCACCGCGAGGACGGAAACCTGTTGGTCGGTGGTCAGTGAGCCGGCGGTCACGAGTGCATCGTGTCCGGTCTCGTCGATCTTGCGGATCTCGTAGCGGTTCTTGGGGAAGCCCGGGGCCACGTCCTCGGAGCGGACGTAGTAGAGGGTGCCCCCGTCCGCCTTGGGCAGCTTCGCCTTCGTTACCGCGTCCGCGACCTTCCCTTCACCGGACTTCGGCCGCGACACGATCTTGACCCCGAACTTGCGCTCGTCCCGCGTCGGATGAGTGGTCGCCCAGAAGACGTCGCTCCGGCCCATCGTCGGTACGGTCTGCCCGGGGGGCGGAGGAAGCTTCGCACCCACAGACGCAGAACTCCCCAGCAACCGCGTCGTGTTCGCGGTCGGGTCGTAGAAGAAGACGCACCAGTCGGACTCGTACAGATTGGTGCTGGACGTCTCGTTCCACGCCACCGAGCCGCTGCGCGCGTCGGCCTGGTCTGCCTGCCGGGGGCGGTTGCCGCACGGCTCCGTCGGCCGGGGGAAGGCCCGGAAGCCCGACGCGCTCTGCAGGCCGACCCTGCTCTGACCGATCCTCACCTGGTCCCCTTCCATGGCGGGGGCGGGGTTCTCGGCCACGACAAGCGCACCGTCGGCGGTAACGTCCAGAACACTGCGGTGGTGGCCGCCGGGTGCAACTCCCGTAACGGTCATGCGCTTGTCGAACTGGGCCCCCGATAAGGCTGGTTGGGCCTTCGAGGTGGCCGTGGCGCTTGGCTGCGTGCCGGGAGCGGTGGTGCTTCCTCGGGCAGACGGGGAAGCACCACCCTTCTCCTGTGTGCAGCCGACCAGGCCGAGAGCAAGGGCTACGACGGTGACAACCGTGGGTTTCCGCATGGTGGGAAAGCGACTCCGTTCGACTGGTTTGCGTGACGGTGGCGCGGGATGCTGGGGGTATGGGGTTTGCCGTGTTGCTCACTTTGCCGGGGTTGGTCATCGCGTTGACCGTGGTGGCGTTCGTGGATCAGATGTTGCTCAGGATGGGGCGGGCCGGGGTGCTGCCCTGGCGGGGGCGGGGGACTCGGGGGCAGGTGTCGGCGACGGGGTTCGAGCAGTTGCACGCCAGTTTCTCGCCGGGGAAGCAGAACGAGCTGAAGGAGCGGCAGAGTTCGCTCGTCATGCGGGACGACGAGGAGGACGGGGCGCCGCCGCATCGGACCAGTGTGGATCTGCGGGGCGGGACCGCGGTGGTGCGGCTGCCCCGGGGGACGGGCGGCCGTCAGTAGCGCTCCACCAGGTGTTCGCGGCCCGTCGGGGGTTCGTAGGGTTCGGGCCAGAATTCGGTGATCTCGGTGATCAGGCCCGTGCGCGGGTCGGTGGTGAAGAAGGTCTGGGCGTGCAGTTCCGTCAGGCCGGAGGTGGTGTGGGTCCAGGTGGCGGCCTGGGGGGATTCGACGACCGTGCGCAGGACGCGGGTCTGCCAGGCGCCCGGGTATTCGCGGTTGAAGCGGGAGTAGGCCTCCTTGCCGCGGATGCGTTCGCGGGTCTGGGGGAGGTCGTAGACGACGTCGTCCGCCAGGGTCGTGTCGAAGAGGTCCCAGTCGTGGTCGTTCACCGCCTTCCAGTAGGTGGCGATCAGGGTGGGGAGGGGCGGCGTGGGAGAGAGGTTTTCCGTCATGAGGGGAGTGTGGGGGGCGGGTCTGACAAATGAGGGGGGACGATTCCGTTTGAGGGTGGGGGGTGGTCCTGTTTGATGGGGGGATGAGCAGCGACGAGAAGACCACGGTGACGGACGTTCCCCTGTGGGAGCAGCGGTTTCGGGCGGCGCGGGTTTCGTTGCCCGACTGGGCCGAGGAGGCTCCTGAGCGGGCGTTGTTCGTGTCGAACGCGACGGGGACGTACGAGCTGTATGCCTGGGACCGTGAGAGCGGGGAGCAGCGGCAGGTCACCGATCGGGCGAACGGGACCACGGACGGGGTGCTGACGCCGGACGGGGAGTCCGTGTGGTGGTTCAGCGACACGGACGGGGACGAGTTCGGGGTCTGGATGCGGCAGCCGTTCGGGGGCGGGGCGGACGTGCTGGCCGTGGAGGGGCTGGAGGCGTCGTATCCGGCCGGGCTGGCGTTGGGGGTGGACGGGACTGTCGTGGTGGGGCGGTCGACCGATGAGGAGGGGTCGACCGTTCATGTCGTACGAGGTGGAAAGGGTGCGCCCGTCGAGATCTACCGGCACCGGGAGTCGGCCGGGGTCGGGGATCTGAGCCATGACTCCGCGCTGCTGGCCATCGAGCACACCGAGCACGGGGATGCCATGCATTCGTCGTTGCGGGTGGTGCGGGTGAGTGATGGGGGTGTCGTCGGGGAGCTGGACGATTCGAAGGGCGGGACGGAGGAGCTGGGGCTCGCCGTGCTCGGGTTCTCGCCCGTGGACGGGGACAGCCGGCTGCTGGTCGGGCATCAGCGGCGCGGGCGGTGGGAGCCCATGATCTGGGACCCCGTCGCCGGGACCGAGACCGAGCTGGCGATCGACCTGCCGGGCGACGTGGACGCGGACTGGTACCCGGACGGGACCGCGCTGGTCATCGGGCACAGCTACGAGGCACGGGGCGAGCTGTGGCGGTACGAGATCGCCAGTGGCGAGCTGAAGCAGGTCGAGACGCCGGTCGGGTCGGTCAGCGGGGCCACCGCGCGGCCGGACGGGTCGGTCGAGTACATGTGGTCGTCGGCCGCCGAGCCGCCGGTCGTACGGTCGACGGCGGGCGGGGTCGTGCTGGATCCGCCGGGGGCGAAGGCGCCGAAGTCCGTGCCCGTGGAGACCGTGTGGGTGGACGGGCCCGGCGGGCGCGTGCACGCGCTGGTGCAGCGGCCGGAGGGGGCCGGGGACGGCCCGTATCCGACGATCTTCGAGGTGCACGGCGGGCCGACGTGGCACGACAGCGATGCGTTCGCGTCGGGGCCGGCGGCCTGGGTGGATCACGGGTTCGCTGTTGTACGGGTGAACTACCGGGGGTCCACCGGGTACGGGCGTGAGTGGACGGACGCGCTCAAGCACCGGGTCGGGCTGATCGAGCTGGAGGACATCGGGGCGGTCCGGGAGTGGGCCGTCAGCAGTGGGCTCGCGGATCCCGAGCGGATCGTGCTGTCCGGGGGGTCGTGGGGCGGGTTCCTCACGCTGCTCGGGGTCGGGACGCAGCCCGAGGCCTGGGCGCTGGGCGTGGCGGCGGTGCCCGTCGCCGACTACGTGACGGCGTACGAGGACGAGATGGAGGCGCTCAAGGCGCTCGACCGGACCCTGTTCGGGGGGACGCCCGAGGAGGTGCCGGAGAGGTTCGAGGCGTCGTCGCCGCTGACGTACGTCGACGAGGTGCGCGTGCCCGTCTACATCTCGGCGGGGATGAACGACCCGCGATGCCCGATCCAGCAGGTCGAGAACTACGTGGACCGGCTGGCGGCACGCGGGGCGGTCCACGAGGTGTACCGGTACGAGGCCGGGCACGGGTCGCTGGTGGTGGAGGAGCGGATCAAGCAGGTGCGGCTGGAGATCGACTTCGTGAAGCGGCACCTGGGCTGAGGGCTCGGGCGGGGGCGGCGGCGGGAGGGACCGGACGGGAACGTACCTTTGAGGGCGTGTACCGGTTTCTGCTGACCCCGCGCTGGTGGGGGATCAACCTGTTCGTCGTGCTGGCCATCCCCTTCTGCATCTTCATGGGGTCCTGGCAGCTCGGCCGCTTCGAGGACCGGGTCGACTCGCACCGCAGCGCCGAGTCCGCCCCCGATCCCGCCCGGCAGGCTGCCGCACCGCTGGCGTCGCTGCTGCCGGTGACGACGGAGACCTCCGGCAAGCAGGCCGAGGTCGAGGGCACGTACGGGGAGCAGTTCCTGGTCCCCGGGCGCCGGCTCGACGACCGGGACGGGTACTACGTCCTCGGGATGCTGAAGACCGGGGCGGGGAAGGCCATTCCCGTCGTACGGGGGTGGGTCGCCGGGGAGGCCGGGGGGGCCACCCCGCCGGCCGCCCCGCAGGGGCGGGTGACCGTCGTCGGAGCGCTTCAGGCGTCGGAGAACGCGCAGACCGACGGGGTCAATGCGGCCGGCGGGCTGCCGCGCGGGCAGGTCGGGATGATCAGTTCCGCGACGCTCGTGAATCTGGTGCCGTACGACGTGTACGACGCCTGGATCACGCAGAGTTCCGGGCAGACGGGCGGCATGAAGGCCGTGCCTGCCGTGGCCCCGCAGGGCAGTGGACTGGATCTGAAGGCGTTCCAGAACCTCGGCTACACCGGTGAGTGGTTCGTGTTCGCCGGATTCGTGCTCTTCATGTGGTTCCGGCTGGTGCGCCGCGAGGTCGAGGCCGCCCGGGACCTCGCGCTCGGGATTCCCTCGGAGGAGCAGAGCGCGGATCAGGGAGCGTCCAGCACGCCTGTCCGGTAGATCGTGCCCGCGCACGCGTTGGGGATGGTCGTCGCGGCGCTCGGTGCGCCCTCCTCCGGCGTGTGCGTCACCGCCACCTTGCCGTCCGCCGGGTCGCCGTCACCGGTGAGGAGCTGGGTGGTGGTGCCGGTCGACTTCTCGTCCTGGGGGCCCGTCTCGGGGACCTTGCCGCCCGGTTCGCCGCCCGGAGTGCCGCCTTCCGTGCCGCCGGCGCCCGGGTTCTCGCCCGTGGGGGTCGGCTTCGGGGTGGCCCCCGTGCTGGGACAGGTGTCCTGCGGGACCCAGGCGAACTGCACCTCGTACGCCGCTTCCGGCGGCAGCACCAGGCTGCGCGCCTCCTTCGCCGGGTCGGGCAGGCCCACCGCCGGGTCGCCCTGCTTGTGCTCGACGACCTTGATGCGGTTCTGGTCGGCCGCGCCCATCGCCTGGAACTTCATCCGGCCCTCGCCCGGAACGGCGCACTCCGCGCCGGACTTGTTGGCGATGCGGAAGGCCCCGTAGACCTTGCCCGTCGAGTCCGGGGCGCCCGTGGTCGCCTTCACGACCTCCAGCTGGCTGCCGTCGCAGGCGGGCTTCTCGGGCTCGTCGCTGGGTTGTTCGTACGCGTCCGGACGGTGCGCGTCGGCCCCGTCGGTGTCGCCCTGACCCGTGTCGGGCACTCCCGGAACGGGGGCCTCCGTCTTGCCGTCGGGGCCCTTGCCCGTGGTCTTGCCCGGCGTCTTGTCCTGCGGGTCGGCCGGCCCCTGGCCGGTGCCGTCGCTGCCCGTGCCGGAGGTGCCCCCGTCGGAGCCCTCGGTGCTCTCGGAGTGGCCCGCGTTGGCGGAGTTCGCGGTGGTGGTGCTGCCGGAGCGGGAGACGTGCAGGAAGGCCGGGATCGCCGTGCCTATCAGCAGCGCCGCTGCCGCCGCCCCGACCACCGCCTGCCGCCTGCGGGTGCGCCGCAGCGGCACCGCGCGGCGCAGGTGGTCCAGCGCGCCGTCGGAGGGCTCCAGATCCTGTACGGCGCCCTGCATGAGGCGCCGGACGGCCAGCTCGTCGGGGCTGAGGTCGGGGGTGGCCTGCGCGGCGGGGGACGGGAAGGGGAGGGTGGTGCCGCCGCCCTGCCGGGAGCCGTGGGAGCCGTGCGGGCCCTGGGAGCCGTGCGGGCCCTGGGATCCGTGGGGTCCCTGCGGGGCGCGGGGGCCGGGGAAGGGGCCGCCGCCGGGTGCGCCCGGGTACGTACCGCCGTCGGAACCCCAGGAGGCGCCCCGGTGGGGCTGCCCGGCACCAGAACCGGCACCAGCAGGTCCCCCGAAGGGATTCGCCGGGTTCTCCCGCCCGTGGCGCTCCTCGCGCCCGTCGCGCCCGTCGTTCACAGCGTTGTTCTTTCCAGTCCGGTCGTTGCGCGGCCCGTCCGGCCCGTACCTCTCGTGGTCGCTCCCGCTCATGCGGTCGCCTCCATCGCGACGCGCAGCGCCGCGATCCCGCGTGAACCGTACGCCTTCACCGAGCCCAGGGATATTCCGAGCACCTCGGCGACCTGCGCCTCCGTCATGTCGGCGAAGTAGCGCAGGCTCAGCACCTCGCGCTGGCGGCGCTGGAGGCCGCGCATCGCCTTGATCAGCGCGTCCCGCTCCAGGCTGACGTACGCGCCCTCCTCGGCGCTCGCCATGTCCGGCATCGGCTTGGAGAGGAGTTTCAGGCCCAGGATGCGGCGGCGCAGCGCCGAGCGGGACAGGTTGACGACCGTCTGGCGCAGATAGGCGAGGGTCTTCTCGGGCTCGCGGACCCGGCCGCGCGCCGAGTGGACCCGGATGAACGCCTCCTGGACCACGTCCTCGCAGGAGGCCAGGTCGTCCAGGAGCAGCGCGGCGAGGCCCAGCAGCGAGCGGTAGTGCGCGCGGTAGGTCTCGGTGAGGTGGTCGACGGTGGTGCCTTCGGCGGCCTGCGTGCCCCCGGAGGCCACGGCGCTCTGCGTGCCCTCGGCCGTGCGCCCGGCGAGGGTCCTCTCGTCAGCGGCCACGAGTACGGGCCCCGTGGGTGTCGCGGGCCGGTCCGGGACGCGTCCGGCGAACTCCGCCGCGGCGGGCACCACCATCGGCGGGACAGACGTGAGCGCCTGCTGGACCGGCAGGCGCACCGGACGCGCCGCGGGCATGGGGGCGATCACCGGCATGCCGCCGGGCATGCGGGACGCGCGCCGCGGGCGCACTGACGCGCCGCGCAGCGAGACCGCCGTGATGTCGAGAACCTCTGCTGCCACGCCTGTTGGACACACTTCTCCCCGTCAGGGTTGTACGCGTGGGACGCCGCCTTTGACGGCGTGCTCGACAGGTGCGCCGCACCTCGCACCCCGTGCGCCGCATCGACGTGTCCCATGCGCAACCGCCCCTCCCCTTTTGGCCGGGTTTACCCCGATATTTCCGCGGCCTCGTCCGAGGGCGTCGACAGAGACGCCGGGGGCCCAACTGCCGGTTCCCACAAGGCCGTAGGCAATTCCCCCGAATTCCCCCGGCCCTCCGGTCCCCCCGGACTCCCCCGTTCCGCCCGCACCCCCGCACGATTTCCCGTACGACACCCCCGTACGACGGGAACTCGGCACGACAACGCCCTGCCGACAGTCCATCCTCTGTGGTCCGGACCTGTTACACATGCACAGGGCTTTCACAGATCCTACAAAGAATTCCGGTCAGCTCGGAGCGAATTCAGAAGCGACCAATTCGGCGATCTGCACCGTATTCAGGGCAGATCCCTTGCGGAGATTGTCGCCACAGACGAAGAGTTCCAGGGCCTGCGGGTCGTCCATCGAGCGGCGCACCCGGCCGACCCAGGTGGGGTCGGTGCCGACCACGTCGGCGGGGGTGGGGAAGTCGCCGGCCGCAGGGTCGTCGAAGAGGACCACGCCGGGGGCGGTGGCGAGGATCTCCTCGGCCCGCTCCACGGTCACCTCGGACTGGAAGCGGGCGTGCACGGACGCGGAGTGCGTGCTGATGACGGGTACGCGTACGCAGGTGGCGGTGACCCGCAGGTCGGGCAGGCCCAGGATCTTGCGGGACTCCTCGCGGATCTTCAGCTCCTCGGAGGACCAGCCGCCGTCCTGCGGTTCGCCGACCCAGGGCACGACGTTCAGCGCGAGCGGCGCCGGGAAGGGCCCCAGGTCGTCGCCGACCGCACGGCGCACCCCGCCCGGGGTGGTGCCCGCGTCCGGCTCGGCCGCGAGCAGCGAGAGCTGGGCGCGCAGGGTGTCGATGCCGCGCTGTCCGGCCCCGCTGGCCGCCTGGTACGAGGAGACCACCAGCTCGGTCAGGCCGAACTCGGCGTGCAGGGCGCCGAGCGCCACGATCATCGAGAGGGTGGTGCAGTTGGGGGTGGCGACGATGCTGCGCGGCCTCACCCGTACACAGTGCGGATTGACCTCGGGGACCACGAGCGGAACATCCGCTTCCTGACGGAAAGCGGCCGAATTGTCCACCACCACCGCGCCCTTGGCGACGGCGACGGGCGCCCACTGGGCGGCCACCTGGTCGGGCACGTCGAACAGCGCGACGTCCACGCCCTCCAGAGCTTCCTCGGAGAGTGCGTGGACCTCGGACTCCTCCCCGCGCACGGCCAGCTTGGCGCCGGCCGAGTGCGGGGAGGCCAGGAGTCGGATCTCGCCCCAGACGTCGGCGTGCTGCGACAGGATCTGGAGCATGACCCGGCCGACCGCCCCGGTCGCCCCGACGACCGCGAGCGTCGGCTTCTGCGTCACCTTCCGGTGCCTCCGTAGACCACGGCCTCGTCGGAGTCCGTGTCGAGTCCGAAGGCGGTGTGCACGGCGCGGACGGCCTCGTTGACGTCGTCGGCGCGGGTGACCACCGAGATGCGGATCTCGGAGGTCGAGATCAGCTCGATGTTCACGCCCGCGTCGGACAGAGCCTCGAAGAAGCCCGCCGTGACGCCCGGGTTCGTCTTCATGCCGGCCCCGACCAGGGAGATCTTGCCGATCTGGTCGTCGTAGCGCAGCGAGTCGTAACCGATGATCGAGCGCGCCTTCTCCAGCGCGTCGGTGGCCTTGCGGCCCTCGGTCTTGGGCAGCGTGAAGGAGATGTCCGTGAGCCCCGTCGAGGCGGCGGACACGTTCTGCACGACCATGTCGATGTTGATCTCGGCGTCCGCGATGGCGCGGAAGATCGCCGCGGCCTCGCCCGGCTTGTCCGGGACGCCGACGACCGTGATCTTCGCCTCGGAGACGTCGTGGGCGACTCCGGAGATGATGGCCTGCTCCACCTGCTGGTCTCCCTGCGGCTCGTTGCTGACCCAGGTGCCGCGCAGTCCGGAGAAGGACGAGCGGACGTGGATCGGAATGTTGTAGCGGCGTGCGTACTCCACGCACCGGTGCAGCAGCACCTTGGAGCCGGACGCGGCCAGCTCCAGCATGTCCTCGAAGGAGATCCACTCGATCTTCTTCGCCTTCTTCACCACACGGGGGTCGGCGGTGAACACGCCGTCCACGTCCGTGTAGATCTCGCAGACCTCGGCGTCGAGGGCGGCGGCCAGCGCGACGGCCGTCGTGTCGGAACCACCGCGACCGAGGGTCGTGATGTTCTTCCCCTCCTGGCTGACGCCCTGGAACCCGGCGACGATGGCGATGTTGCCCTCGTCGATCGAGGTCCGGATGCGGCCCGGGGTGACGTCGATGATCCGCGCTTTGTTGTGGACCGAGTCGGTGATGACTCCGGCCTGGCTGCCCGTGAAGGACTGGGCCTCGTGGCCCAGGTTTTTGATCGCCATGGCCAGCAGGGCCATGGAGATCCGCTCTCCTGCGGTCAGCAGCATGTCGAATTCGCGCCCGGCAGGGATCGGAGATACCTGCCCGGCGAGGTCGATCAGCTCATCCGTGGTGTCGCCCATCGCGGACACCACGACGACGACCTGATGGCCGGCCTTCTTGGCATCGACGACTCGCTTGGCGACACGCTTGATGCCTTCGGCATCGGCGACGGAGGAGCCTCCGTACTTCTGCACGACAAGGCCCACGTGCGCTCCTCGTTAGTCCATTGCGGCAGTTCATTACTGCGCTCGGGTCAGTTTAACGAGCGGGCCTCTCACGCCAGGGGGGTATCGCATGGTGAGACGTCTCGCTCACGCTGTGGTCCCGCCGCCGGCGTCCTGCCTGCTCGACGTGGATGCTGCCCCGGTCGTGCAGGGGTACGCGAAAGGTGTCCTGGCTCACACGGGAACCGGGCGGGGGTGTCCGGCGTCACACCGCCGCCACAGGAACTCCACGCGTCGCCACCGCACTCCGGAGGAACCATGCGCCTTCGCCTGCCCGCCTGCGCGGCCGCCCTCGCGCTGCTCACCGCGTGCTCCGGCTCCGACTCCGGCGCGAACCACCGCAGCGACCCGGCGCCCTGCCCCGTGCAGACCGGCAGCCCCTCCTCCGACGAGGCCGAACGGCTGGCCGCCGCGCTCGAACCGCTGGTGGAGAGGGGCGGCACGTACGAGAAGGTGTACGGCGCGATGGTCGTCGACCACCCGGAGCGGGGCCGCCTCGCCCTCTGCCTCAGCGACCCCGCCGGCTTCCCGGAGATCAGCGCGGCGGTGAAGAAGCGCGACCCGAAGGCCGACACCTCCCGGCTCGACCTGTACGTCAGCCGGTACAGCCGGACGGACCTCGAAGCCCGTGTCGACAAGCTCGTCGACACCGCCATGGGCAAGCGCAAGAAGGTCGACTACGGCTTCCCCGTCCGGGAGTCGAGCGCGCTGGAGGACGCCTCGGGCATCTCCGTCGGCACGACCCGCGAGGGCGCGGCCTCCCGGGAGTTCCGGGAGCGCCTGGAGAAGGCGACGGGCGTGCCGGTGAGCGTGGAGTACGCACCGCAGGCCCAACTGGACTGAGCGCGTGCGGGGGTACGAGGAAGGGGGCGTCCCGCGCGATGCGGGACGCCCCCTTCTCCGTACGAACTCCGTACGAACTCCGTACGAAAAGGCCTTACGTGGTCTTCAGCCCCAGCGGCCCCGCGATCTCCTCCAGCATCACGCGGCCCGCCTCCTCCTCCAGGTCCTTCTCGCCCAGGTCCTCGTCCGTGTCCAGGCCGTCCAGCTCCTGGAGCGGCTGGTCGAGGCGGACGTGCGCCACCAGGGACTGGAGGGCGCGCAGGCAGGCCGAGGCGGTGGAGCCCCAGTTGGAGAAGTAGGAGAACTGCCACCACCACAGGGCTTCCGAGGTGCGGCCCGCGCGGTAGTGCGCGAGGCCGTGCCGGAGGTCCGTGATGATGTCGGCGAGGTCGTCGGAGATCCGGCAGGCGACGGGCGCCTTGCGCGGCTCGTACGGGTCGAAGACCTCGGAGTAGACGTCGATCGGCTCCAGCATGCGCGCGAAGCGGATGCGCAGGTCGTCGACGTCCGGCTCGGGGCCGAGGTCCGGCTCGTACCGCTCGTCCGGCACGATGTCCTCGTGCGCGCCCAACCGGCCGCCCGCGAGGAGGAGTTGGGACACCTCCAGGAGCAGGAACGGCACCGCGCTGTCCGGCTCGTCACCCTTCGCCACTTCCGTGACGGTGAGGATGAAGCTCTCGATCTGGTCGGCGATCTGGACGGCGAAGTCGTCCGGTTCGGCTTCGGCGAAGTCGTCGCGCGCGGCGGCGACAGCAGTGGCGTCAGACATCCAGCAATCGTCTCCCCTCGAAGGCACGCCCGAGCGTGACCTCGTCGGCGTACTCAAGGTCTCCCCCTACAGGGAGACCACTGGCCAGCCGGGTGACCTTCAAACCCATCGGCTTGATCATCCGGGCCAGGTACGTGGCCGTGGCCTCGCCCTCCAGGTTCGGGTCCGTCGCGAGGATGAGCTCGGTGACGGTGCCGTCGGCGAGGCGGGCGAGCAGTTCCCTGATCCGCAGATCGTCCGGACCGACGCCCTCGATGGGGCTGATCGCGCCGCCCAGCACGTGGTAACGCCCCCGGAACTCCCGCGTCCGCTCGATCGCGACCACGTCCTTGGGCTCTTCCACGACACAGATGACGGTCTGGTCGCGGCGCGGGTCGCGGCAGATGTTGCACCGCTCCTCCTGCGCCACGTTCCCGCACACCGCGCAGAAGCGGACCTTGTCCTTGACTTCCAGCAGGGCGTGCGCGAGCCGGCGGACGTCCGTCGGCTCGGCCTGGAGGATGTGGAAGGCGATCCGCTGCGCGCTCTTGGGACCGACGCCGGGCAGCCTGCCCAATTCGTCGATGAGGTCCTGGACCACGCCTTCGTACACGGAGTGTGCCTTCCTGTTTCTGCTTGGTTCGTACGGTAGTTGCTGCGAGGGGCTGCGCAGAAGAGCCGGTCAGCCTCAGAAAGGCAGGCCCGGCATTCCGCCGAGGCCCTGGGTGAGGGGGCCGAGCTTCTGCTGCTGGAGGGTCTGGGCGTTCTCGTTGGCGGCCTGGACGGCGGCGACGACGAGGTCCGCGAGGGTCTCGGTGTCCTCCGGGTCGACGGCCTTCGGGTCGATCACCAGGCCGCGCAGCTCGCCGGAGCCGTTGACGGTCGCCTTGACCAGGCCGCCGCCCGCGGTGCCGTCGACCTCGGTGCGGGCGAGCTCCTCCTGCGCCTGGGCGAGGTCCTGCTGCATCTTCTGGGCCTGCTGGAGCAGCTGCTGCATGTTGGGCTGGCCACCACCGGGGATCACGGCATGTCTCCTAGGTCGTCTAGGTCGTCGACGGGGTTCGTCCACGGGTCGAGAGGTCGGTCAATCCGAGCCTACGTGGTCGCCCGACGGCCTGCCGCACGCCGTACCAAGTGACTCTTTCGAGTGAGAGGGCTTCGGCTCCTCCTCCTGATCACGGCCTCGTACGGGGGGAAATACCGGGACAACGGCCCCATGGCACGCCATTCGGCGGTAGGAAGGGCAAGCGCACCCGTACGGAGCAGTTTGCCGCGGAGCCCAGGAGCGGATCCCAGGAAGCGCGGATCGCAAGAAGCGCGGAGCTCAGGAAGCGCGGATCTCTCAGAGCAGAAGAGCAGAGGAGTGCCCGGTGAGTCAGCCGGAGATGCAGCCCGAGGGGCCGCCGGCCCGGCACGACGCCGGTTCCGGTCACGATTTCGCGGGCAACGGCGGTGAGGAGTGGGGCTGGGACGCCGAGGACCTCACCGGCCGGCCCTTCCCGCTCGGCGACTGGGGCGAGCCCGCGGAACGGCTGGACGAGCTGTACCGGTGGGTGGAGGCGGGGGCGCTGCGCACGGCCCGCTGGTACCTCGCCGACCGGGGCTGGAAGCGCCGGGGCGCACGGGCACTGCGGATCGGTACGGCGGTGGGGGTCGTCGTCGGGGCCTCCCTGCCGCTGCTCGACCTGACCGGGACGGTGTCGGGGGGTGCCGGGTGGGGGTATCTGGCACTGCTGGCGGGCGCGGCCTGCCTGGGCTGCGACCGGTACTTCGGGCTGACGTCGGGGTGGATGCGGGACATGGCCACCGCGCAGGCGGTGCAGCGCAGGCTCACGGCGCTCCAGTTCGACTGGGCGTCGGAGAGCGTGCGGGAGATCCTCGGCCCGACCGAGGGGACGGCCAGCGAGGCGGCGGAGCGGTGCCTGGGCGTCCTGCGGCGCTTCACCGAGGACATCACCGAGCTGATCCGGGTCGAGACGACGGACTGGATGGTGGAATTCCGGTCGGGTCCTGCGCCGCTGGTCATGCAGACCCTGGGCGCCGCCCCGGCCCGCCCCGAGGGGACCCACGGCTATCCGAACCGGGTCCCGCTCCCGCCGGGGACCCGGCCGAACATGCCGCGCCAGCGGCCCCCGGAGTCTCCTCGCTAGGGCCGGAGACCCGGGGCCCTGGCAGAAGAGGCCCCAGGGACCTAGCTGAAAACGATCATGGAGCCCTGCCCCAGGCTCCGGGTGGTGGCCGCGTGCAGCCCCAGCCAGACATGCCGCTCCCTCGCGAAGGGGGACGGGTCCGTCACCGGCGCGGCGGGCTCGTCCAGGGCGGTGGGGCCCGCCGGGGGCAGCGGCGGGGCGGGCGGGTTGGCCGGGTCGATGCCGATGGCGGGGGCGACGTACTCCAACTCCCGCAGCAGACCCTGCGCGGAGCCCAACGGGCCGCCACCGGCGAGGAGTTCCTCGTTGGAGAGGGGTGCGGGGAAGTCCACCGGGACGTACGCCCCGGCGTGGTCGAAGTGCCAGACCAGATGGGACTGGAGCGCCGTCTCCTCGAAGATCTCCAGCAACTGCTCGTAGTCCCCGCCGAGTTCGTCGACCGGGGTCACCGCGAGGCCGCGCGCCTGGAGCATGTAGGCCCGGCGCAGCAGGTGCAGCGCGTCGTAGTCGAAGCCCGCGACCGGGGCCACGTCGCCGGACAGGCCCGGCATGTACGGGAAGATCGGGACCGTCGGCAGACCGGCGTCGGTCAGTGCCTTGTCGTAGGCGGCGATCTCTTCGGCGAAGGGGTTGTCGGGGCTCTGGCAGAGGATGTCGACAAGGGGGACCAGCCACAGGTCACAGGCCAAGGGGTGCGCTCCTCCACGGTCCGGGGCGTCGTCGGAGTTGTCGTGCGTTCCCGGTCCCCGGGGTCGGCGACCGGTCGGTCCAGGCAGCGTAATGCCATGTGTACGTCGCGCGAAGACCGCCGGTCAGAAGCGGTGGGACTGCGGGGCGGACACGGGCTCAGAAGCCCGGGGGGCCCGCGTATGCGCCGTGGCCCTCCAGGCGGTCGGCCCAGCCGAGGGCGCGTTCGTCGTGCTCGGCGAGGAGTTCGTACACGGCCTCCTCGTCGCCGCGCGCGAGGGCCGCGACGACCTCCTCGTGGCGGCTCCACAGCCCGCCCGCACGGCTGCCCGGCTCGCGCAGCAGCAGCTCCGCACGCAGACGCGAAATGGAGAACACCCAGCAACGGACGCGGATTTGATGGAGGAAGGCCGCTATGTGCGGGTTGCCGACCATGGTGGCCAGCTCGCCCCAGAAGCGCAGGTCGTACCCGATGAGGACGTCCAAGTCCCCTGCCCCCGCTGCCCGGGAGGCCTCTTCGGCACGACGGCGCAGCACAGCGAGACGGTCGGGCGGCAGGTCGCTCGCGGCGACGGCGAGCTTGCCGCGCACTCCGGCGACGACGAGCGCGCGGGCCTCGACCATGCCCCGGAATTCGGCGACGCTGTACTCCCGTACGCGAAAGCCCTTGTGCTGGTCGGACTCCAGCAGCCCCTGCGCCGCGAGGTCGAACAGGGCCTCGCGCACCGGGGTCGCGGAGACCTCGTACTGCTCGGCGATGTGCTTGACCGTGAAGGCGTGACCGGGCGGCAGCCGCCCCGCCAGCACCTCGTCGCTCAGCGCGTCGGCGAGCTGCTGGCGCAGGGTGCTGCGGTGCACGATCCCGCGCGCACCGGCTCCGCTCGCGGGCATGGTGTCTCCCCCTTCGTCCGCTCCGGACACCTTATGGGGCGTTCGGGGCAGGACAAGGGGGAAGATCACATTCCGTTACGAAGCCGAGTCCGCGGACGGGGCGAGTGTCACGCGGTGTGCTCGTCCGCGACGGTCAGCGCCTCGTCGAGGGCGGCCAGGCCCTCCTTGGCCTCGGCCTCGGTGACGTTGCACGGCGGGACGACGTGGGTGCGGTTCATGTTGATGAAGGGCCACAGGCCGTTCTTCTTGCAGGCCGCACCGAAGGCCGCCATGGGGGCGGCGTCCGCGCCGGTCGCGTTGTACGGGACGAGCGGCTCGCGGGTCTCGCGGTTCTTGACCAGTTCGAGGGCCCAGAACATGCCGGTGCCGCGGATCTCGCCGATGCTCGGGTGGCGCTCGGCGAGGTCGCGGAGGCCGGGGCCGATGACGGTCGCGCCGATGTGCGCGGCGTTCTCGACGACCTTCTCCTCCTCCATCACCTGAATCGTGGCGACGGCGGCGGCGCAGGCGAGGGGGTGCCCGGAGTAGGTGAGGCCGCCCGGGAAGGGCCGCTTCTCGAAGGTCTCGGCGATCTCGCCGGAGATGGCAACGCCGCCCAGCGGGACGTAACCGCTGTTGACGCCCTTGGCGAAGGTCATGAGGTCCGGTACGACGTCGAAGTGCTCGGCGGCGAACCACTTGCCGGTGCGGCCGAAGCCCGCCATGACCTCGTCCAGGACGAAGACGATGCCGTACCGGTCGCAGATCTCGCGGACGCCCTTGAGGTAGCCCGGGGGCGGGGTCATGATGCCGGCCGTGCCGGGGACGGTCTCCAGGACGATCGCGGCGACGGCCGCCGGGCCCTCGAAGGCGATGGTGTCCTCGAGGTGCTGGAGGGCGCGGGCGCACTCCTCTTCCTCGGTGGAGGAGTAGAAGGCGGAGCGGTAGAGGAACGGCGCCCAGAAGTGGACCGTGCCGGACGAGCCGTTGTCGGAGGCCCAGCGGCGGGGGTCGCCGGTGAGGTTGATCGCCGTGTTGGTGGCGCCGTGGTACGAGCGGTAGGCGGCCAGGACCTTGTGCCGGCCCGTGTGCAGGCGGGCCATGCGGACGGCGTTCTCGATGGCCTCGGCGCCACCGTTGGTGAAGAAGATCTTGTCGAGGTCGCCGGGGGTGTGGGAGGCGATGAGGCGTGCGGCCTCGGAACGGGCCTCGACGGCGAAGGCGGGCGCGAAGGTCGTCATGCTGGCGGCCTGCTCCTGGATCGCCTGGACGACCGTGGGGTGCTGGTAGCCGATGTTGGTGAAGACGAGGCCGCTGGTGAAGTCGAGGAAGCGGTTGCCTTCGTAGTCCCAGAAGTACGAGCCCTCGGCACCGGCGACGGCCAGGGGGTCGATCAGGCCCTGCGCGGACCAGGAGTGGAACACGTGCGCCCGGTCGGCGGCCTTGACGGCTGCGCCCTGGGCCGGGTCGGGGGTGAAGTGAGGGGTCATGGGGGCAGGGTAGATCGGTGCAGGTGGGAGGGGATATGGCCATCCTGTACGGGATGGGGCGCGGGGGTCGGCAGGGTGTCGACCGGTGGGGTCGCCGTTCCCGACGGGGCTGCGCCCCTTGCCCCCTGCACGGCTTCGCCGCGCGTCCTCAAACGCCGGACGGGCTGAGATGCCTGGCCCAGCCTGACATGCCGCCCGAAGGGCAGGCATTCAGGGGCGCGGGGAACTGCGCGACCAGCCACGACGCACCCGCACGGAACCCCACAATTGCCCCACAGGGTCACCCCGAGCGGGTATAGGTCACGGACTTGTTGTCCGGCGTCGTGCGGCGCAGACGGCCGTCCGGCAGGAGGGTCACCTCCGAGGCCTTGCCCGGGGAGCAGGACGTGGCCGGGCCGGTGACCACCCGGGAGGGGCCCAGCCGGACCGGACCGTCCGGCGACGGGTCCGACGCGAGTTCCGCCTCGAAGAGGCAGCGGAAGGAGGTGCCCTCGGCCACGAGCGACATCACGGTCTCCCCCGACCGCCCCTGCCGCAGCGTGAGGTCCCGGGTGCTCGACCCCGAGTCCCCGCTCACCGTCCCGTGCCACGTCCCCAGGAAGCCGGACGGGATCGTCCCCGCCGCGTCGGCACTGGTGGGCGGAGGCGTGGAGACCGTACCGCTGGACGGAGCACTGCCCGAGGAGGAGGTCGCCGAGGCCTGCGGCGAGGGCTTGTTGTCCGAAGTGCCGTACGCCGTCGGCCGCTTGTCCGGGTCGTCGCCCCGCATGAGTGCGTACACCGTGCCGCCCGCCGCGAGCGCCACGACGGCCGCCACGGCGACGAGGACCAGGCTGGAGCGCCTGGCGCGCTGCGGCGGGGGTTCGGGCGAGGGGGCGGGGGCGGGAGCGGCACCGGGGTAGCCGTAGCTGCCGGGCGGGGTGGGGCGGCCGTAGGGGTCGTAGCCCGGCTGCGGATAGCCGTAACCGCCTTGCGGGGAGGAGGCGTTCGGGTAGCCGTACCCCGCTTGCGGAGGCGGGGCACTGGGATAGCCGTACACATGCGGAACCGCCGGCGGAAGCGCCGGAAGCCCCTGCCCGGCGGCCGGCGGCGAAGGCGTGCCACCCCCGGGCACCCCGCCCCCGGGCGTACCGGGCGCGGGCGGTCCGGCGGGACCCGCGCCACCGGGACCCGCGTCACCGGGATTCACGGCACCGGGAGCCGTGCCACCGGGCTGCCCCGCACCACGCCCGGCCGGAGCCGCACCCCCCGGACTGACGATCATCGTCGGCATCGAATGCACGCCACCACCCGAGCCCCCCGGCCCGGCAGGAACCCCCGCACCACCAGGAGCCCCGGGCCCCCGCACCTCCGGCGGCAACGGCGTCCCGACCCCGACCGTCGGCGTCCGCACCCCCGCCCCCGGCCCAGCTCCCGGCCCCGCCCCCGGCAGCGACGTCGTCGGATTCTCCAGCTCCAGCAACTGCACCGCATGCGTCCCCAGTTGGGCCACCAGCGACGCCGGAAGCCACGGTTCCCCCGGGGAGGGCGCCGGGCCGGTCCGTGCCAGGACCGCGTCCAGGGCCGGGCGCGTCTCCGGGGCCTTCTGGAGGCAGTCGCGGATCAGGTCGTGCAGGGATTCCGGCACCTCCGCCAGGTCCGGCGGCTCCTGCGCAATGCGGAACATCAGCGCGTGGACGCCGCTGTGCGACGTACCGAAGGGGAGGCGTCCGGTCGCCGCGTACGCGAGGACGGACCCGAGGCAGAAGACGTCGCACGCGGGCGTCACCCGGTCGCCCCGGATCTGCTCCGGGGCCATGAACCCGGGCGACCCGACCAGCGCACCCGTCCGCGTCAGCCCGCTGTCGGTGACGGTCTCCAGCGCCCGCGCGATCCCGAAGTCGATGACGCGCGGGCCGTCGATGGTGACCAGGACGTTGGAGGGCTTGAGGTCGCGGTGGATGAGGCCCGCCGCGTGGATGTCCTTGAGAGCGCGGGTGAGCCCGGCGGCCAGGATCAGCACCGAGCGCTCGGGCAGCGGCCCGTGCCCGCCGGAGACGACCTGCTGGAGGGTGGGCCCGGCGACGTACCCCGTGGCCACCCACGGGACCTCGGCCTCGGTGTCCGCGTCGAGCACCGGCGCCGTCCAGTGCCCGCCGACGCGCCGCGCCGCCTGCACCTCCTGGCGGAACCGCGAGCGGAACTCCTCCTGTTCGGCGAGTTCGCGTCGTACGAGCTTGACGGCGACGGTACGTCCCCGCTCCGAGCGGGCGAGGTACACCTGCCCCATCCCGCCCGCGCCGAGCCGGGCCAACAGGCGGTAGGCACCGATGTGTTGGGGGTCCGCGGGCCCCAGTTTCTCCATGGCCATGACTGCTGTGCCACCCTCCCCCGATGCGACAGCGATGGGCCGAGGATAGTGCCGCCGTACGACGGTGAAGTCAGCCGATCGCTACCGTTTCGTCACCGAGTGTCCCTCAGGAGGCTTCCGGAGGGGAGGGGAAGGACGCGGGCACCGTGCCCATGGCCGCCGACAGCCGCTCCAGCACGCGGACGGTCTCCGCGAAACCCTCCTCGCCGAGTTCGGCGCGCAGCCGGTCGGCGAGGGCGGCGTGGGAGGGGTTGCAGCGGCGCAGGGCCTCCGCTCCCTCCCCAGTGATACGGAGGAGCTTGGCGCGGCGGTGGGCGGGGTTGTCGGCGTACTCGGCGAGCCCCCGCTCGACCAGGACGTCGGCGATGCGCTGCACGCTCTGCCGGGTGATCCCCATGGTGCGGGCGACACCCGCGACGGAGTCCGGGACCCGGTCGACGGCCCCCAGCACCTGCCACCAGGCCGCGGTGAGGCCCACCTCGCGGGCCATCCGGTCGGAGACGGCGAGGAACTGCCCGTTGAGGTGGAAGACACCGAGTGCGGTACGGGTGAGGAGCTGCTGGGCGGGGGACTCGGGGGACCGGGAGGAGGCCGTCACGAGGCGAGCACCTCGTAGGCGGAGGGGTCGGAGTCGTGGAACAGCCGGTACCAGGCGTCCAGCTTCTCCGGCGGGAAGACGTCGAGGCGGCGCAGGATCTCGCGGGCGAAGGCTTCGGGCTGGGTGCTGTTGGCGGTGATCAGGTCGCCGTCGGTGAGGGCGTCGGTGTCGACGTAGTGGGCGGCCCCCTTGTAGCCGGTGGCGTCCAGGTAAAAGCTGACGTTGCTGGTGTGCGGCCGGTCGTCGAGGAGCCCTTCGCGGGCGAGCCCGGCGGTGGCCCCGCAGATGGCGGCGACGGGGACACCGGAGCCGAGGAAGGTGCGGGCCGCCTTCGCGAAGGGCACCAACTCCGCCCCCGTGTCCCAGAGTTCGGCCCCGGTGAGGATGAGGAGCGCGCTCTCCTCGGCCCGGAGATCGGCGAGCACGAGGTCCGGAAGGATCCGCAGCCCGCCCTTGGTGGTGACGGGGTCGAGGGTGAGGCCCACGGTGCGGACCTCGTACCCCTGGTCCCTCAACTCGGCGGTGATGTGGCCGGACTCCCAGTCGGCGTAGGTGTCGTAGACGGCGAGGTGCACGGTCTTGCGGGACATGACTGCCTCCTGGAGATCGCGGGCTCGGCCTCCCCTGGGCCGTTGACAGAATGCTGTCATTACGACAGCACCCTGTCAATCATCCCTGCGGTCCGTACAGCGCCGCCCGCTCCCCCTGCGCCAGAGCCCAGTACCGGTCCCCGTAGGACCAGTGCCACCACTCCGTCGGGTAGTTGACCAGCCCCGCCCCCTGCAAGGCCGCCCCCAGCACGGCCCGCCGCTCCCGGGCCTCGGGCGGCACCCCCGGCCCGTCCGTGTAGCAGGCCCCGGCGCTCTCCTCCGGGCTCGCGTTCATCCGCGTCCCCATGTCCAGCTCGCGGCCCTCCGCGTCTGCGAGGGTCAGGTCGACGGCGCCACCGGCACTGTGCGGGGCGATCTCCGGCGGCGACACGTAGCGGCTGGCGGCAGTGCGGATGCGGGACGCGCCCCAGGCGGGGTGCAGGGCGCGCAACTCGGCCTCGTACTCCTCGAAGTAGTGGCGCTGGAGGTCCGGCGGGCGGTACCCCTCCACGATCACCAGCCTCAGCCCGTCCGGCAGCGAGTCCTGCGCGCGGAGGAGCCGCTCGACCACGCCGGACCGGAGGAGGGCGTACGGCTCCCCGTCCTCCACCTGCTCCGGGCGCAGTTCGAGCCCGAACTCCCTTACGTCGACGAGTGGTTCGCCGCAGTCCTCCACGGGGATGGCGGCGATTTTCGGGTCGGCCATCAGCACGATCTCGGTAGCAGTCATGCGGTGATCATGCCTGGGGGTGCTTTCCGGTGCCGGGGGCGTTCAGCTCCGGCCCGCTGGGCCATGGGGTCCCCAGTCCCGCCCCTTCACCTAAACCCGCGGGGCAAGGGGACCGGTTCCGTGCGGGTGCGTCGTGGCTGGTCGCGCCCACGCGGCGGAGCCGCACATCGAAACAGCCCCGCGCCCCTGAAGGGGCGCGGATGAGGGGCGGGCCTGAGCCTCCACAGGAGCGCCACCCGCTCACGGTGGGCCCCGTGGGATCATGCCGCCGTGGATGCGCTGAGAGCCGAAGATCCCGTGCGGGTGGGACAGTTCCGGCTGCTTGCCCGGCTCGGGGCGGGTGGCATGGGTCGCGTGTTTCTGGCGCGGTCCGGTGGGGGACGTACCGTCGCCGTGAAGTTGGTGCAGCCGGAGCTGGCGCAGCAGCCCGCGTTTCGGGAGCGGTTCGCGCGGGAGGTCGCGGCGGCCCGGCGGGCGGGCGGGGTGTGGACGGCGGAGGTCATCGACGCCGACACGACGGCCGAGGTGCCGTGGGTGGCGACCGCGTACGTTCCGGGGCCCTCCCTGCGGGACGTGGTGGGGCGGGAGTTCGGGCCGTTGCCCGCGGATACCGTGCGGGTGCTCGCGCACGGGCTGGCGCAGGCGTTGGAGGCGATTCACGCCGGGGGGCTCGTACACCGGGATCTGAAGCCGTCGAATGTGCTGTTGGCGGTTCAGGGGCCGCGGATCATTGACTTCGGGATCGCGCGGGCGCTGGACTCGGTCACGGGTGAAGGTGCGCTCACGCTCACCGGGACCGGGGAGCTGCTCGGGTCGCCCGGGTTCATGTCGCCGGAGCAGGTGCGCGGGGAGCGGGTCGGGACGGCGTCGGACATCTTCTGTCTGGGGTCGTTGCTGGCGTACGCGGCCAGCGGCGTGCAACCGTTCGGGGACGGGGCCAGTGGGGCGCACTCGGTGATGTTCCGGATCGCGCACGACGAGCCGCGGCTGCCCGAGCCGGAGGATCTGCCGGGGGACCTGGCCGGGCTGGTGCGGGCCTGCCTGCGCAAGGATCCGGCGGCCAGGCCCGACGCCGCGTCGATCGCCGCGCATCTGTCGGCACCGGCGGGGCCGTGGCTGCCCGCCGGGGTGCTGTCGCTGATCGGTGAGCAGAACGCGGAGTTGCTGGATTTCGAGGTACGGGGTGGGGGGCGGGCCGAAGATCCGGCACCGTGTCCGCCCTCGGGCGAGGACACCGGTTCGCCCGACGGCACCGGCTCGCCCGACGGCACCGGCTCGCCCGATGCCCCCACCGCCGCCCCGCCCCGCCGCCGGCACCGGGCCGTCATCGCCGTCTGTACGGTGCTGGCGCTCGCCGCGGGCGGGGCGTTCGCCGCGTATCAGGCGCGGGAGGAGCAGGAGAAGGCAAAGAGGGCGTCGGGCAGCACCACCTCCCCCGCCCCCACCCGTCCCGCTCCGGCCGCCGCCATCGTGCCCGTCGCGTTCCTCGGGGCCTGGGAGGGCGTCGTACGCGGCGACCAGGACATGCCCAGCGAGACCCGGCGCATCGAGATCACCCAGGGGCGGCCCGGGGACAAGGCCGGGACGTACGTCCAGGTCGGGCCGGACCTGATGTGCATGGGCCGGTCGGCGCTGGTGTCTGCGAGCGAGGACGCGGTGGTGCTGGGCGAGAGCAGCCTGACCACCAGCACACCCGCCAAGCGGTGCAAGCCCTCCGCCCGCCAGACCCTCACCCTGCGCTCGGCCGACCTGCTGGAGTGGAAGTCGGGGAAGGACACCGCCACCCTCAAACGGGCGAAGGCGGGTCCGGAGGCGGTGCCCGCGGCGTTCGTCGGCCAGTGGGAGAGCAAGCCGTTCGCGGACCTGCCGGCCGGGGAGCAGGACCGCTACCGCACCTTCCTCACCGTCACGCAGGGGCCGATCGGGGCCCCGCTCGTACGCATCGTGACGTCCAACCCCCGAACGGACAAGGAGGGCAACCCGCTGCCCGGCGGCGACGCGACCTGCGTCAAGACGGCGACGCTCGGCGGCGCGGGCAACCTGCTGGTCCTCGGTCCCGTGACGTTCGACCCGAACCGGTCCGACCCGCAGTGCGACCGGGACCAGACCTCGCGGAACCTGCGGATCATCACCTACCAGGGCAAGGAGATCCTCCAGGACTACTCGATGGGGACGGACGCCGAGCCCGGCGAGTTCGTACGGAAGTGGGGCGGGGCGGGGTAGCTCCGGGTCCCCTTGACCCCCTTTGGCTCCCTGGTCCGGGACGCGTCAGTTCCGTTCCCGTAACAACAACTTGACGCGGGGGGCCCGGACTTGGGCCGGAACCTATCCTCCCCCCATGGAAGCCCTCACCAACTCCGATCCCGCCCGCATCGGCCCGTACCGCCTGCTCGGCAAACTCGGCGCGGGCGGCATGGGGCAGGTCTACCTCGCCCGGTCCGAGGGCGGGCGCACGGTCGCCGTCAAGCTCGTCCGGGCGGAGCTCGCGGCGGAACCGGAGTTCCGGCGGCGGTTCGCCCAGGAGGTCGCGGCGGCCCGCCGGGTCGGCGGCGAGTGGACGGCACCGGTGCTGGACGCGGACACGGAGGCGCGGGAGCCGTGGGTGGCCACGGGGTACGTTCCGGGGCCGACGCTTCACGAGGCCGTCGTGCGCAACGGGCGCGCCCTGCCGGAGAGTTCGGTGCGCGTGCTGGCGAACCGGCTGGCCCAGGGGCTGGCCGCGATCCACCGGGCCGGGCTCATCCACCGCGACCTGAAGCCCGGCAACGTCCTGGTCACCATCGACGGCCCCCTGGTCATCGACTTCGGCATCGCGCGTGCGCTGGACGCGGTGTCCGGCACGGGCAAGCTGACGCGGACCGGTGCCGTGGTGGGCTCCCCCGGGTTCATGTCGCCGGAGCAGGTGCGGGGCGAGCCGCTGACGGCGGCGAGCGACGTGTTCTGCCTGGGCTCGGTGCTGGCCTTCGCGGCGACGGGGCGGGCGCCGTTCGGGGGCGGCGAGAGCGGGATGCACGGGGTGATGTTCCGCATCGCGCAGGAGGAGCCGGACCTGACCGGGGTGCCGGAGGGGCTGCTTCCGCTCGTACGGGACTGCCTGGCGAAGGATGCGGCGGGACGGCCGACGCCGGAGCAGGTGGCGGAGCGGACGGCGGACGCGGTGCCGGACGAGGGGTCGGGATCAGACTCGGACGAACCTTGGCTTCCGGCCGCCCTGGTCGCCCAACTCGGTCGCCATGCGGCGCAGTTGCTGGACGCGGAGACCCCGGCGGGGATGGCACAGCCCCCGATGCCGGCGGGCCCGCCGACCGGGGTGCCGGGGGCGGGGGGATTCGGGGCGGGGGCGGCCGGGTTCGGCGCGGGGGCCTTCGGACCGGCTCCGGGTGCGCCCGCGCCCCTCTCTGCCACGCCGCCCCCGTCCGTGCCGCCGAGGCCGACGGGCGCACCGGCGCCGACCCCGCTGCCGGGGGCCGCGACGCCCGTACCGGCGATGCCTTCGGGCCCACCGACCCCGCTGCCGGGAACGCACGAGGCCGGGGGCACGGCAGCCCCGGAGGACGGCCCCGCACCGGCGAGCAACCCCGTACCGGAAAGCAGCCCCGTACCGGAAAGCGGCCCCGCACCGGCGAGCACCCCTGCCCCGGCAAGCGGCCCCGTACCGACCACCCCGTCCCCGTCGCCGACCCCACCCGGCTTCGGCCCTCCCCCGCCCGGCTTCGGCGGGACGCCCCCCGGCTTCGGCGGGACGCCCCCCGGCGGTTCCACGCCGCTCGGCGGATACGGAGGCACGCCGCCCGTCGGGTACGGGAGCACGCCTCCCGGAAGCGACACGCCTCCCCAGGGCTCCACACCTCCCTCCGGCTTCGGCCCCGCCGTGAGCATCTCCCCCACCGGCACCCCACCCGCCACAGGCGCCAAGCCCAAGACCCGCAAGCCCCTCCTCGTCGCCGTCGGCACCGTCGTGGCCCTCGCCGTCGCCGCCGGCGGCATCCTCATCGGCACGGACCTCCTGAAGGGCAAGGACACCGACAAGGCCCAGACCGGCGGCGCCGCCAGCGGCAGTTCGGCCAAGGGCAAGCAGACCCCCGCCCCGAACCCGCCCCCGGCGGACACCGGCACCACCGGCCGGCCCACCACCCCCGCCACCCCCACCACTCCCCCCACCGCAGCCGGTGCCGTCCCCGCCGGATACCTCGGCATCTGGCAGGGCGAGGTCAAGAAGTCCGACGGCAGCGTCGAGTCCGTACGCCGCTTCACCATCAAGCAGGGCGCCGAGGGCGAGGAGATCATCGACACCGTCAACTCCGCCGACAAGACCCTCTGCGAGGGCGTCTCCACGCTGGTCTCCGCCGGAAACCTCCTGGAGGTCGACACCAAGCGCGTCGTGAAGTCCCTCCCGGAGGCGGACGACTGCTCCCCCTCCGGCAAGCAGACCCTGCGCCTGCGCCCCGACGGCACCGTCGTCTGGACGGACAGCGACGGCAGCAACACCGCCGTGCTCCGCAAGGTCCCGCCGATGGCGAAGGAGGCCGTGCCCGCACCTCTGACCGCCACCTGGAAGCGCACGTACAAGAGCGAGGACGGCGCGACCCACAACATGGTCCTGAAGATCAGCCAGGGCACGTACGGCGACGTCGTGATGAGGACGACCGGCGACGGCGACAACTACCACTGCGAGTGGGAGAGTTCGCTGGTCAGCACGGGTACGAACACGATGCGCCTCGCCCCGTCCCTGGTGACCGCGAGCGAGCCGAAGGACCACTGCAAGAGCGGCGACTCCAGCACCGAACTCCTGGAACTGCGCGGCGCCCAGCTGATCATCACGCAGGCCACCGCGAGCAGCGACGCCGAGCCCGCCTCGTACCGCCGCGCGGGTTGAGCCCGCCGCCGGTCCGCCTCCCCCACCCGGCGGAGGCGGATCGTCAACAGGCTTGATCCGTACGGCTCCTGGCCCGACCAGGATCGCCCCATGACCACAACAACCCTCCCCACGAGCACCACCACCGGCACCGCCCGCCCCGTCCCCCTCTGGGCCGAACGCGTCGCCCACGCCATCCCGCTCGTCGGACTCCCCGTCTGCATCTGGCGGCTGCCGTTCGCCTTCGGCTTCACCATGGGCAGCACGCAGGAGGACGCCCCGTGGGGCTGGTGGATGATCCCGTACGTGTTCGGGCTGAGCATCCTCTCGGAGGCGTTCGCCCTGCTCAGCTTCGGGCTGGTGCGCAGATGGGGCGAGGTGGTCCCGGCCTGGGTGCCCCGCCTCGCCGGACGCCGGATCAGCCCGTGGGTGGCGATCGTCCCCGCCACGATCGGCGGCCTGATCATGACCGCCTTGCTCGTCGACTGGGTCCTGAGCGCCACGCTCGGCCTCGGCGGCGGCTTCCCGTACGAGGACGGCTGGCGTCAGCTCGCCATGACCATGAGCGGTCTGCTCAACCTCTGGGGCCCCCTGCTGCTGATCCTGACGTACGGCTACTGGCGCCGCAGGCGCGGCGAGTGAGCCGTCGGCGGGGTCGCCCGGTGTGCGGTGGTGGGGCGCACGATGCCATGTGCACCCCACCACCTCACCTCATGGCAGCCGGATGGTCCGCACCAGCGGCATGTCGGCGTACAGCTCCGGTTCCACCGTCACCACGGGCCTGCCGTCGGGCCAGTCCAGGGTGGGGCGGGACAGATGGACGGCGTGTCCGACCGGCAATGCGATCCCGTCCCTGAGGAGCGCGCCCAGCGCCGAGGCGCCGGCGAAGTCCAGGTCCACGATCTCAGCGGCGGGCAGGGCTCCGACATGATCCGCCAGCCCCTCGCGCAGCCCGTCCGCCGTCGCGAGACAGACGGCAGGCACATACACATGCCGAGTCGGCCCGTGCTCGGTGTTGGACAGGAACTGCGAGGCGAGTTGGTTGCCCCGGCCGAGGGCGAGCAGCGCGGATTCGTCGTAGACCACCGCCACGGAACGGGTCACAGGCTGTCCACAGGCCTACCGGCCTCCAAGTCCTTCCACACCTGCTCAGCCCGGTCGTGTTCCTCGTCCGTCAGCGTCACTCCGAAGTGCGTCTCGCAGTACGCCTTGGTCGCCTCGTACCGCTTGCGCAGCTCCTCCTGGGTGGGCGTGGCACCGGCCAGCTCCGTGAGCAGGTCGCGCATGGTCATGCCACGCTCCCGGGCGAGGACCATGAGCCGGTCCCGGGTGCTGGGGTCAACCTTGATCGTGGTGTCGGCCATGACGGCAGTATACCGCCGGTATACCACTTGGGGCGGTTCGAGCAATGCGGTCACGAGGACCCCTTCCTTCATCTCCGGTTACTTGATTCCACCGGCCCGGATCCGGGCCGGAAGCCCTTGGGCGTACGACGCCCTAGAGCGATACGGGGACCTCGCCCCGCTACACCGCCACGACGGGCGGCGTCACCGCTCCCCCGCCCAGCCCGCGCATCGCGGCCCGCGCCGCCTCCGCGCCCCGCTTCGCCGACTCCATGAACCCGAGCACCCCCTCGGCCAGCGGCACCGGCTCCCGGCTGCCCCTGCTCTCCCGCACCACCGCCCGCACGCACGCCGCACACCGCCCCGCCGCAGGCAGCCTCGCCCCGCACCCTTCGCACGCGTGCCGCAACAACGGCTCCGGCGGCGCGGGCGGCACCGGCGGACACTTCCGCCGCAGCCGGTCGGCCAGCAGCTTCGGGGCGGAGTGCACGGTCGCGGGCAGCCCGGCCGTCAGCGCCTTCGCCAGTACGGCGTCACTGGCCCCCCGCTCCCACCACACCTCCACCAGCGGCGCGAGCTTCAGCGCCTCCGCAGCCCCCAGCGACAGCGCGGGCACAGTACGCCCGAGCCCGTGCAGGAAGCGGGCGGCCCGCCCGGTCCGTACGGCAGGGTCGTCCGGTCCCTCGGCGCTCTCGGTGAGGGAGGGAGGTTCTTTCGGAGAGGTGCTTGGAACCAAGGGTTTCGGGCCAGCGGCACCGGCCGGCCGTTCACCGGAGGCCAGGTTCCAGCCACTTTCGGGTTCATTCGCGGGAGCGGCCTCGACGGGCTCCCCGTCGCCCGCTTCGTACGGGTGGTCGAAGACGACGTACACGGTCCGCAGCAGCCCCGACCCCTGGTCCTTGCGCACCTCGCGCCGCAGATACCGGGCTTTCTCCAGCTCACACAGGGCGGACGCGATTCTGGCCCGCCCCTCCTTGCGCTTCTCCGCGAGCGAACGGACCGAGGCGCGGGCCTGCTCGGGGAGGCTGACGAGGTACATCAGTACGCCTGCCGCGCACCAGGAGATCGAGTGATCCCGCAGCAATTCGTTTCTGAAGATGGTGAAGTCGCGCGTGGGCGAGGTACGGTGAATCTGCATCGGGAGTCCTAGCTTGCTCCTGTGCCGGGCCCCGGGTGCTGTAACACCGCGGGGCCGACTTATGTCGTCGTGTCGATGACCATTACGCGACCATCAACTGGCCCACACGCAAGCCAGGTTCAGGTTTCCCACTCATTCGAGTGAGGGCCTGGATTCCCCTGACGCCGTCACCAGAACCGCGTCCGCCGCCCCCGCGAGCAGCCCCAGATGCACCCGCCGCCCGGCCGAACTCGGCGGACACCACCACGTGAGCGGCCACGTCCCACCATCAAGGGCTGGCACCGGTACGTAACTGACCTTGTTCGGCCCGGAGTTGAGCACAGTGACCCCCGGCGGCCAGGCCCGGTACCCCGTGCTCCCGGCTCTCACCAGGAAGTACACCGCCCGCACGCCCCTCACCTCCACGACGATCGGGCCGGGGTCGCCGCCCGTCATCTCCTCCAGCATCGCGGCCACCCGTCGGCCCGCGTCGCCCTCGATGCGTACGGCATCGAATTGCACACCTGCTTTGCGGAGTTGGAAGCCGGAATCGGGAATCCAGTCGATGTTTACTTCACGAGTTCGCGTATCCACGCTGACAGCTTGTGGGGGGCCGCCTTACGTTTTCCATAGGGTTCGGCGGACCGTTGAGTTAGGCCAACTCCCGTTGAGCCCAGTTGAATTAACCGGGGACTGGTTGAGGCTGGTTGAGGCTGGTTGAGGCCAGTTGAGAGCGAATCGGTGGGCGTGGTGGCGAGCTCCGAGAACAAGGTGTTGGCAGGTCCGACGGCACGGCTGGTAGCGAAGACGGTTCTGGCGATCCGCAGGCAGAGGGGGTGGTCGCAAGACCGGCTCGGTCACGAACTCGGCTATTCCGGCGCCGCGGTCAGCGCACTGGAGACGCTTGCTCAGCCACCCAGCGATCAGATGTTGCTACGGCTGGAGGCAGTGCTCGGTGAAGGTTCGGGCTTCTTCACCGACGCAATGGCCTCTATCCAGCGAGAGAGGTACGCATCCGAGTTCCAGGCGTTCTCAGACCTGGAGCGGGAGGCCGTGGCGCTGCACATCTACTCCATGCACGTGATCCATGGGCTCTTCCAGACGGAGGCATACATGCGTGCGCTCTTCAATGGAGGCTACCCGATCAACTCTGAAGCTCGGGTGGAGGAACTGACTGTAGGACGCCTGGCACGCAAGCAGCTCTTCGACCGAGAGCCAACCGCCATGATCGAGGCCATCCTCGATGAGTCGGTCCTCACTCGCGGAATCGGCAGCAAGGCGATCATGCGGGATCAGCTCTTACACATCACCGAATGCGCCAAGCGCCGTAACGTCTCCGTGCGCGTGCTCACGCTGGACTGCGGATACGAAGGTGAATACGCGGGCGACCGGGGCCCGTTCACCTTGATCGAAACGCGCGAGCATGAGCTTCGGGCCTATACCGAGATCCAGGACCTCAGCACGCTGATTGATGACCCGGCAACCGTGAGCGTCCACTCTCAGAGGTATGCAAAGATCCGGGAACAGGCATTGAGTCCTCGTAAGTCACTGGACCTCATCGAGCAGTTGGCGGGAGAAACTACATGAGCAAGACCCTCCGGTGGTTCAAGTCGAGCTACAGCGCCAGCAGCGGCGGCGAGTGCCTCGAAGTGGCCTACGACTGGCACAAGTCCTCGTACAGCGACAGCAACAGCGCCCAATGCGTCGAGGTCGCCACCTGCCCCCACACCGTCCACGTCCGCGACTCCAAGCTGAGCGAAACCAGCCCCGTCTTCACGGTCACGTCCGCAAGCTGGACGGCCTTCCTCGGCAGCGCTCTGGTGCGCTGAGAAACCCACGAGCCGGACACGGCCTGCTCACCGGAGCATGCGGTGCTGGGCGTGGGCATCGACATCGACATCCACCGACAGTTCGGTGAGTACCGAACCTTCCGGCCGATAGCGTGCTGAGTCCGGTGCGGGAGATGCCCGCACCGGTAGCGCCGGAGGCAACCCGATGTCGGAGACAGGCCTGAAGCAACGGATCGCCCAGCGGTTCCGTGAAGTCAACGGCGACCATCCCATGACCGATGCAGACGACGTATACGTCAGCACGCAGTTCGTCGCCCTGGAGGAACTGCGCGCAGTCCACGGTCGTGATGTCGATGCGGTCCGTCGGCTGATGCTGGAGCGGAGTCTGCCGCTTCCGGGATATCTGCGCTCCGACGGTACTGAGATGGTGCCGGCCGACCTGTTCGCTCTGGCCGACGCAGCCGGCGGCGCGGAGCTGCTCGAAGCATGGTTCACCGCCCAGTGGGCCGACCCGATCAGCGGGAAGGCGGAGTGGGACGCGTACCTCAGCGGACAGTACGTATGCCTGCACTCGGTGACCCCGGCCACCATTCAGCGCAAGGGCCACCTGACGGCCGCGATCAGCGCCGCAACGGACGCGCCGGATGCCGGTTCGGCGCGGTGGTCCGAGCGACTGCATGCCCTGGTCGACGAACTCGACGCACTGGAAACGGCGTTCACCGCCTACGACCGTCTTCGGTTCGGCGGGCCCACGTCCCGGGAAATCTGCATCACCGCTGTACGCGCCCGCTTCCCGCGCCCTTGACCGGGAGCCGCGTCGCGCTTGGCGCAGCGCTGCGAGCAGTGGCTCCGCCGCCCCGCCCGAGACGTGTCGGCGAAGGCCCCCCTCCGGGGCGGGCGGCCCGAGCCGTGTGGTTCGGGCCGCCCGGCTTGCTCACAGGGTGAGCAGGACGCGGCCGGCGGGACCGGGGTCGGCCAAGGGCCGGAGGGCCAGGCGGACCAGGGCGAGGGGGTTGTCGTCGCCCGCGATGCGGTTGGCGCTCAGCTCGCCGCATCCGACGCACTGGTGGATGATCATCCACTCGCCGTCGCTCCGTACGGACATGCCCAACGCCTCCATCCGGCCCCGGCAGTCCGCGTCGCGGTCACCCGGAATCTTCCGGTCGACGTGCAGGCTGGCCAGGCAGTTCGGGCAGTGGTTGCGGTGTGCGGTGCCGGGTGCGTCCAGGGACACGTCGAGGCGACAGGACGTACACCGGAAGGCGTTGGCCCGGTGTCCGCCCTGGGTGTGCAGGACGTCCTTGTGCCGCTGGGGGCGGCGCCGGTCACGGCCAGTGCGACCCTCGCGCTTGCTGCGGCTGTTGTTGCGGGACATGGCGATGCTCCTTCCTCTCTCGGGCGGTCAGAGGGTTCCGAACGCTTCGAGCGGAAAGGGCGGTTGGGCCAGCGGGCGGACGGCCATCCGCATCAGGATGAGCTGGTTGTCGTCCACGCAGACCGGGTTCGAGGTGAGCTCGTCGCAGCGCACGCAGCGGTGGATCACCGTCCAGTCACCGGTACGCAGTACGGCGATGGCGATCGGGGACATCCGCCCCTCGCAGTCGCTCGGACCGCCCTCGACGTGGTCGAGGACGTGCCGGGAGTGCAGGCAGGACGGGCAGTGGTTGCGCGGGACGCCGTCGGCGGCGTACGCGGAGACAGTGAGACCGCACCGCGTGCAGGTGAAGGTGCCGAGGCTGAGGGTGTTGTTGTTGCTGCTGGTTGAGGTGTGGCTGGACACCCGGATGCTCCTTGCTGGAAAGGGGTCAGGACAGCAAGAGCAGGCCGAGCGGCCTCGTCAGAGGTCAGCCCGAGGACGCCGCAGAGCGGCGAAGGGGCAGGTCGGAACACCGGAGGACACGCCCGGCAGCAGCCCGTGGAATCGGGCGGCGCAAAGAGCTGGGGACGGTTACGCGGTGTGGCGAGGCGCACTCGGCGCGGGGCGGGACATCAAAACACCTTTTCCGAGGCATACGGGATCGGAACGAATCCAACCCAATCAGAACGACTTGTGCAGCTAACAGGCCGCCCGCCGAGGCCGTCAACGCAATATTCGACACGAGGGCGGAATGCCGAGACAGGCAAGGGAGTTGATCAGGCCATGACTCAAGGCCCCGCACCCCGCGCACTGTCCGACGACGCCCTCTCCCACCTGCTGAGCACTCAGCAGTTCGGCACCCTCGCCACCAACAAGAGCAGTGGCCACCCCCACCTCACCACCATGCTCTACAGCTGGGACGCCGACTCCCGCATCGTGCGGTTCTCCACCACGGCCGACCGCATCAAGGTCAAGCAGCTCAGACGTGATCCACGCGCGTCCGTGCATGTCCCGGGCGGCGACGTGTGGTCGTTCGCCGTGGCCGAGGGCGAGGCCGAGCTCTCCGAGGTGACGACCACACCCGGCGACGCGGTCGGACGCGAACTGCTGGCGATGGTCCCGGAGGCCGCGAAGCCGGAGGATGAGGACGCGTTCTTGGCCCAGTTGGTCACCGAGCGCCGGGTGGTCATCCGCCTGAAGGTGTCCCGCCTGTACGGCACGGCACTCGACGTCAACGGATAGGGCCACTCAAGACCCGGCATCCAGAACATGGCCCGGTCAGGGCAGCGGGGCCGACGGGACGGTGTACTCCCAACCGGGCTGCCAGTGGGCCGGTGCCCGGACGAGGTCTTCGAGGTCGGCGCCTGTGAGCAAGGAGTCCAGGGCCCACCGGTTGGCCGAGTGGGCGATCAGCAGGATGCGGCTGCCGTCCCACCGGGCGACCAGGTCGCCGAGGAAGTCCTCGGTGGCGGTCAGCACCTCGCGGTAGCTCTGGCCGCCGGGGAACGGCTCGTCGACGTACCGGCTGCGCAGCGGGGCGAGTTCCGTCTGCGGGTGGCCGTTGAGGCGCCCGTAGTCGCATTCCCGCAGGCGGCGGTCCTGGTGGATCGGCACCTCAGCGCCTGCGAAGGCGATCCGCGCGGTCTCCACGGCACGGTGCAGATCGGAGGTGAACACCGCCGCGATCCCGTCGCCGCGACGGCGCTCGCCCAGCTCCCGGGCCTGCCGGCGACCGGCCGCCGACAGCGCTCCCGGAAGCCAACCGGTGGCGATGCCCGCCTCGTTGTCGGTGGTGGTCGCGTGGGTCTCGTAGACGAGCCGGATCGGCATCTTCGTCGTACCCGTCATGCACTCGCGGCCCGCGCCCGGTGGCGGCGGACCGCGTCGCGGTTGGCGCAGCGGTGGGAGCAGTAGCGCTGGCGTCCGGTGCGTGACGTGTCGGCGAAGGCCGTGTCGCATTCGGCCGTCTCGCAGCGCCGCAGCCGGTGCATGCCCCGGCCCGCCAGGTGGAACGCGGTGCCGACAGCGAAGAGCGTGAACAGGGCTCGGCCGAGGGGCTGTTCGGCGTCCCGGTAGTGCAGGTGCCAGCCCTCCGTGCCGGGGTGGGAGGTCAGCCGGGGGTAGGCGGCGGCCTCGGCCAGCATCTGGTTGAGCAGGTCGGCGCGCTCCTCCTCCCCGGCGGCGTCGACGACCTTCTCCCAGGCGTCGAGTGCCGCTCCGGCGCGGCTCAGGTCGTCCGCCGTCACGGGAAGTTCCAGTACGAGACCGGCGGCGCGACAGCGGTCCGCAAGCTCGTCGGCGCTCTCGGGGCGGCGGTTGGCCAGGTCCGCGGCCAGGTTCACCGCGTCCTCTCCGTAAGGGTTGAGCATCATAAGGGCATTACAGCAGGGTGGCGGGCATGACACAACAGCCCGTCACGCGAGCCGAGTTCACCTCCCACGACCCGTGGCGCTATCGCTGGACCATGCTGGGCGTCGCCACTTTCACCCAGGCGGCCTCCGGCTTCTTCGTGGGCGGCATCGGAGCACTCGGCATCCACCTCCAGAGCGCCCTGGATCTGAACACCGCGCAGCTGGGCCTGCTCGTCTCGTCGGCTCAACTGGCCCCCCTCGTCGGCCTGTTGGTGGCCGGTGAGCTGCTGGACCGCTACGGCGAGCGGTGGGTGGTCGGGATCGGTGCCGGCACGGTCGGGCTGGCCCTGTGCACGGGGAGCCTTGCGCCGGGGTACGCGACCCTGCTGGCCGTGCTGCTGGTGGTGGGGATGGGGTACAGCACCGTCCAGCCGGGCGGCAGCAAGACGGTGGCCTCGTGGTTCGACGCGTCGCAGCGGGGCTTCGCCATGGGCATCCGGCAGGCGGGGCTGCCGCTGGGGGTGGCGCTCGCCTCGGCCGTACTCCCGTACGTGGCTGTCGAGTTCGGGTGGCGGGCGACCCTGCTGACCGGCGGTCTCGTCGCGCTGCTCGGAGCCGCCCTCTTCATGGGCGCACACCGTCGGCCGCCCACGCCACACGCCTCGCAGCCCATGCAGGCGGCCCCGCTCCGCGCCCGGCTGCGCATGCTCCGGGAGCCGTCCACGGTGAAGATCATGCTCTCGGGCATCAGCCTGATCTCCGTACAGGGCGGCGTGGGCATCCTGACGGTGCTCCACCTGCACCGGGTGGCGTCGGTCGGTGCCGGGACGGCCGCCCTGGTCCTGGTGGCCTCGCAGGGGGCGGGCGTCGCGGGGCGGATCTGCCTGGCGGCCTGGAGCGACCGGAGCAGGTCAGGGCGCTATGCGGTGGTGCTGGTCTGCATGGTCGCCGTGATCGGCGGTCTGGCCGTGCTGATGACACCGGCCGGAAGGTCACCGGTCGTCGCCTCCGGTGTCTTCGTCTGGCTCGGATTCTTCGGCTTCGGGTGGTACGGGCCGTGGGTCGCGTACGTCACCGAGGCCGCGCCGCCGGGCAAGACCGGCTTCGCCCTGGGGCTGGCGATGTCCGTCAACCAGATCGCCATCGTCTCCGTACCGCCCGTGCTCGGCCTGCTGGTCGACCTCAGCGGCAGCTTCACCCCGGCCTGGGCGCTGCTGTCACTGCTGACCTTCGCCGCTCTGGCGGTCACGGCCGGGGCCGAACTCCGCACCCGCTGAGGCGAGTCCCGCCAGCAGGGACTCGGCGGTGGCCGTACGGGCGTACAGGACGAAGCGCCCCGTCCGGTACGGCTCGACCAGACCGGCGGACCTCAGCACGGTCAGGTGCTGGGACACCCCGCCCGCCGACAGGCCGGTGTCCCCGGCCAGCGCGGTGGTGGAGGCGGGTGAGTCCAGCGCCGCCAGGACCAGGGCGCGGGAGCGGCCGAGCAGTGCGGCCAGCGCCTCGGGGGCGGTCGTGCCCCGGGACTCCCACAGGGTGCCCACCCCGCGCGGTGGGTACCGTACGGTCGGCTGCCAGTCGGGGGTCACCTTGGAGATCACGTGCGGCCACGCGAAGGCCGACGGCATCAGCAACAGGCCCTGCCCGCCGAGCGACCAGGTGCGGGAACCCTGGCGGTGCTTCACCCGCAGGCTCTCCCGGACCAGGTGCCGCCCTCCGCCGGCGGTCGCGACCGGGCGCCCTTATCCGTGCCCCTTCAGGGGCGCGGGGAACTGCGCGAGCAACCCCCCACCCAGCCGCGCGGCCGAGCGCTTTAGGTGAAGGGGCGGGGCCGGGGCCTCCTTGGCCCAGCGGGCCGGACCTGAACGTGCCTCGTGCCGGGAGGCGCCCCGAGGGCCCCGGGGCTGCGCGCACCCGGCGCCCAAGGTGCGGGTGGGAGCCGGAACCGGGGCGGGCCCGGATCGGGAGGGGCCGCCCCCTTGCCCGCCCGTCCCGCCCCCGGGGGGCGGCCCCGCCGCCCAAGGGGGCTCGGCGGAAGGACCCCGCCGCCCAAGGGGGCGAGGGAAAAGGGAGGGGCGGGGCGGTCCCGCCGCCCAAGGGGACGGGATTCCCGCTCAGGTCACTGCACGACCTGCCCGGGGAGACCGGCGACGTACGGACGCCACCGGCCCCCCGGACCGTCTCATGAGCCCGTCATGACCCCGTCGGGACCTCCGGGTCCAGCGAGTTCCCCGCCGGGATCCGCCCGCAGTCGGACGGCGCCTTCTTGCCCGCGAACCGGTCGTTCAGCCACCCCAGCGCGGTAGGCGCCCACGGCACCGCCGCCCCGACATGGCTCAGCAGCTCGAACTGCTGGTACTTCAAGGCCGTGTTGCCCTTGTCGCAGTACTGCCGCGCCAGCGCCCGTACGTCGCCGGAGACCATCACCCCGTCGCCCCGCCCGATGCCCGGGTGGTTGCTGAGGGTGCCCTCGAAGACGCCCCCGTTGCCCTGCGCGATGTAGCCGGGGATCTGCGGAGTGGCCGCCGAGCCGAGGTTGAGCTTGTTGACCGCCTCGACGAACGGGGCCACCGAGTTCGGGTCGGCGTACTGCGGCTTGACCATCTTCTTCCAGGTCAGGCCCGGGTACTGCCCCAGCGCATTCGCGATCGACGCCTTCTCCAGCTTCTTGAAGACCTTCACGCCGTAGTCGTTGAGGTAGGGCCTGAAGTCGATGTCGTACGCACGGGCCGCCCCGATGACGGCCATCGGCGCGACGCCCGCCCAGATCGTGCTGCCGCCGATGTACTTGAGGTTGTGGGAGGGGTTCACCAGCAGCCCGCCCTCCGCGTACCCGACCAGTCTCTTGTTGACGTCCGGCGCGTAGCTCGGCGCGAGGACGGCCGCCCAGTGGGTGGCGATGGCCCCGCCGGAGTACCCGGCGAGCCCGAAGCGGGTGGCGGAGTTCAGCCCGGTCTCCGGGGCCTTGCTCGCGGCCCGGATCGAGTCGAGGGTGTTCGTCCCGTACTCGGGCCCGGCCGCGAAGTTGGCGGTCTGGCCCTCGGTGTCGGGGATGACGACGTTGTAGCCCGCGAGCAGCAGCGGGGCCATCAACAGGGACTCGCCGTTGGCGATGGCGCCGCCGAGCGAGACGTCACCGGCGATCGCGCGGGAGGGCCCGTGCTCGGGGTCGAGGGAGTCGTAGAAGGACTGGTACGAGACGGCCTTGCTGCTGTCGCCGTTCGGGCTGCGGACGACCGAGGTCACCCCGGCGGACGGCCGCCCCTGGGCGTCGACCGTACGGAAGAGGAGCTGCGTCGCCTTCACCGGCGTCGGGATGCCGAGGACGTGGTACTTCAGCGTGCGCGTCTTCAGGACGTCGCCGGGCGCGTACTCGGAGAGCGGCTTCTCGCCGTCGTACGCGTAGAAGGAGTCCTCGGCGGAGGCGGAGGCGGACGAGGAGGCGGGGGCGGCGGACGCGGTGGCGGCCAGGGGGAGGGTGGTCACGGCCAGGACGGTGACGACGGCGGCGGCCAGACGGCCGGTGCGGCCCGGCCTGCCCGGCTTGCCCGGTGCGATGCGGTGCATGGGTTCCCTCGGATTCGTCTCATGGAACACGGGGATGGCGTGGGGGAGTCATCGGTGTTACCTAGCGGTAACAGCGCCGAAAGTTACCAAGGGGTACGCCTGTTGACCAGAGTTCTCACAAGGCCGGGTGTGTCCGGGCATGCGAAAGGGGCGCCCGGACCGAAGTCCGAACGCCCCTTCCTGTGCCGCCGAGAGCTCCTAGATGAAGGAGTTGATCTCGATCGTCTCGGTGCGGCCGGGGCCGACACCGATCGCGGAGATCGGTGCGCCCGACATCTCCTCCAGGGCCTTCACGTACGCCTGCGCGTTCTTCGGCAGGTCGGAGAAGGTCTTGGCCTTGGTGATGTCCTCGGACCAGCCGGGCAGCTTCTCGTAGATCGGCTTCGCGTGGTGGAAGTCGGTCTGCGAGTAGGGCAGCTCCTCGACGCGCTTGCCGTCGATCTCGTACGCGACGCAGACGGGAATCTCTTCCCAGCCGGTCAGCACGTCGAGCTTGGTGAGGAAGAAGTCCGTCAGGCCGTTCACGCGGGTGGCGTAACGGGCGATCGGGGCGTCGAACCAGCCGCAGCGACGGTCACGGCCGGTGGTGACACCGCGCTCGCCGCCGATGCGGCGCAGCGCCTCGCCGTCCTCGTCGAACAGCTCCGTCGGGAACGGACCGGCGCCGACACGGGTCGTGTACGCCTTCAGGATGCCGATGACGCGGCTGATCTTCGTCGGGCCCACGCCCGCACCCGTGCAGGCGCCGCCCGCGGTCGGGTTCGAGGAGGTGACGAAGGGGTACGTGCCGTGGTCGACGTCGAGCAGGGTGCCCTGGCCGCCCTCGAAGAGGACCACCTTGTCGTCGTCCAGCGCCTTGTTCAGGATGAGCGTCGTGTCGGCCACGAAGGGCTTGATCTGCTCCGCGTACTGGAGCATCTCCTCCACGATCCGCTCGGCCTCGATGGCGCGACGGTTGTAGAGCTTGGTCAGCAGCTGGTTCTTGGTCTCCAGCGCCGCTTCGACCTTCTGGGTGAGGATCGACTCGTCGTAGAGGTCCTGGACGCGGATGCCGACGCGGTTGATCTTGTCGGCGTAGGTCGGGCCGATGCCGCGACCCGTCGTACCGATCTTCCGCTTCCCGAGGAACCGTTCCGTCACCTTGTCGACGGTGACGTTGTACGGCGTGATCAGGTGGGCGTTGCCGCTGATCAGAAGCTTGGACGTGTCGACACCGCGGTCATTCAGCCCACTCAGCTCGGAGAGCAGGACGGCGGGATCGACGACGACACCGTTTCCGATGACCGGCGTGCACTCAGGCGAGAGGATTCCGGAAGGGAGAAGATGCAGCGCGTACTTCTGGTCGCCGACGACAACCGTGTGGCCGGCGTTGTTGCCGCCCTGGTAGCGCACTACATAGTCAACGGATCCACCGAGCAGGTCGGTGGCCTTTCCCTTGCCTTCGTCACCCCACTGAGCACCGAGCAGCACAAGTGCGGGCACAGGCGTACACCCCTTCCGGGCGGGGCATGTCCAAGGTCAAGGGGCGTACGCGATGGCGTGCGCCGACGACTGTGTCGGCGTACGGAAACGTCTCCTGACGTCCGTCGCGTGCCTTGACCGCTGAACGAGCTGCCCCGGAATAGACGAAGCCCCTGGCGCAATAGCGCAAGGGGCTCTTGCACAAAGATGCTACCCGAGGAAGGACCGAGGTGTCGGCTCCCGACCAGCTCATGGTGGTCATCGACCCGGTCGCCCGGCGTATGGACGGCGAGTCCGTACGCATCGCGAAAGACGTGCTGTGCGCCGGGGCACGCACGAAAATCTCTCTTCCGGAGAGTGCCGAGGAGTTCGCGCGGGCCCTTGCCCGCCGGGGCCGAAAACGGCTGGTCGTCATCGGCGACGACCGCGCGCTGCTCCGTACGGTGGGTCTCCTGCACCGAGAGCGGGACCTGGCGGAGGGCGATCCCCTGGGCCTGGTCCCGGTCGGCGAACGGGTGGTCCTCGCCCGCTCCCTCGGCGTGCCGTCGGGCACGGTCGCGGCGGCCCGCGCGGTCCTGGAGGGCGCCTCCCGGCGGCTCGACCTCCTGGTCGACGACAGCGACGGGGTGGTCCTGGGCGTCCTGCGCGTCCCGGCCCTCTCCCCGGCCGGGCCGGGCGCGGCCTCCGGCGGCCCGCCCTCCGTCTGGACGGCCTGCCGCTCCCTGGTCCGCACCTTGGTCCGCCCGACCCCGCCGGAACGGCTGCTGACGCACCGGCTGCGGGTGGAGGCGGACGGGGTGCTGCTGAGCGACCTGGACGAGGCGGTGGAAGGAGTTTCCGTACGTTCCCGGGGAGGCGGCACGGTCGAGGTAGAGGTCGCGGGCACCTCGGGCGCCTCGGCGAGCGCCCGTACGGTCACGGTCTCGGGCCCGGACTTCCGCTACCGGGCGGACGGTGCGGTGGGCGGCCCGGTCCGGACCCGGACGTGGACGGTGCGGGAGGGGGCGTGGGGGTTGGTGGTGCCGGGGGGCGGGTGAGGGGTACGGGGTGGGGCGGGCCCGCTCGGGCCCGCCCCACCCCGTACCGAAAGCCGTGACCCCTACCCCACGTCCCTCCGCCGCAGCCCCGCCAGCCCCGCGCCCACCAGTGCCGCCGCGACCGCCGTCAGCGCCAGCACCGGCGTCCACGCCATCTCCGCCCCCGGCACCTTCGGCAGGTGCCCGAACGGGGAGATCCGCAGCAGCGCGTCCGGTGCGCCGATCACCGGACCGATCCAGCCGACCGCCAGGCACAGCCCGGTCAGGCCCCACGCCGCCTGCGTGAGGGAGGGCACCACCCCGTGCAGGAGGACGGCGAGACCGGCCAGGGTCCACACCGCCGGGACCTGGACCAGGCAGGCGCCCAGCACCGGGCCGAAGGACTTGCCGTACCCGAGGGCAAGGCCCAGCCCGCCGCAGAGCAGGACGAGGACGGAGCCGCCGAATGCGATGACGAGGTGGCCCGCCGCCCAGCGGAGCCGGCCGACCGCGCCCGCGAGGACCGGTTCGGCCCGGCCTGAGGTCTCCTCGGCGTGCAGCCGGAGCACGGACCCGACCGCGTACAGCGCGGCGACCATGCCCAGCATGCCGACCATCGCGGCGAGGAAGGCCTCGTCCAGGGCCTTGTTGCCGCCCATCCGCTGGAAGATCTCGGCGGTCTTGGCGTTGCCGCCGACCAGGTCGGTGACGCCGCCCGTCATGCCGCCGAAGAGCAGCCCGCAGGCCAGGAAGCCCGCCGCCCACGCGGCGACGGTGCCGCGCTGGAGCCGCAGGGCCAGGGCGTACGCCGAGGTCAGGCGGCCGGTGGCGGGGCCGGGCCGGGCGGGCAGGAAGCTCATGCCCACGTCGCGGCGGGCGGCCAGGATCTGTGCCGCCCAGGCGAGCAGGGCGGCGCCCGCGAGCAGCAGGATCAGCGGGAGGGCGCGCTCGTCGGCGTACGGACGGATGTTGGCGGTCCACCCCAGCGGCGAGAGCCAGTTCAGGACCGAGGAGGAGTCGGTCGTCGCGGCGTCACCGGCGGCGCGCAGGACGAAGGAGGTCCCCAGGACGGCGACCGCGAGGCCCTTCGCCAGGCGGGCGCTCTCGCTGAGCTGGGCGGTGACGGCCGCGACCCCGGCGAAGAACATGCCGGTCGCGCCGATCCCGAGCCCGAGGGCCAGCGAGCCGGTCGCGTCCTGTGTGGAGGAGGCGAGGCCCGCGAAGGTGACGAGGGCGAGGGCGGTGTTGGCGATCAGGGCGGTGAGCAGGGCGGCGGCGAGCGGGGCCCGGCGCCCGAGCGTCCCGGCGGAGAGCATCTCCTGCCGCCCGGTCTCCTCTTCCTCCCTGGTGTGCCGTACGACGATGATCAGGCTCATCGCACCCGCCATCAGGGCGACGAAGCCGCCCAGCCGCCAGGCGACGAGGCCGCCGACGGAGGTGTCGAAGACCGAGCCGTAGAGCGCGCGGAGCGAGCCGCTGCCGGTCATGGAGGCGGCGACCTTCGCGCGCTCGGCGGCCGTTCCGTACAGCTCGTCGACCGTTCCCGCGCCGCTGCTCATGGTGACGCCGAGGACCAGAACCCAGACCGGCAGCATGATCCGGTCGCGGCGCAGGGCGAGCTTCAACAGCGTTGCCAGACCGGCGAGTTGGCGCTTGCCCGCTGCTGGGGCTGCGACGGCACTCATCGTACGAGCGCCTCCTCACCGGTCTCGTCGCTGTAGTGGCGCAGGAACAGCTCCTCCAGCGTGGGCGGCGTGCTGGTCAGCGAGCGGACGCCGGAGGAGGTGAGGGCGGACAGGACCGCGTCGAGCTTGTCGGTGTCGACCTGGAGGCGGACCCGGTTGCCCTGGACGTCGACGTCGTGGACGCCGGGGAGGGTGGCGACGCCGTTGGGGGCGGAGGCCAGTTCGGCGGAGATGGACGTACGGGTGAGGTGGCGCAGGTCGGCGAGCGAGCCCGTCTCGACGGTCCGTCCCTGCCGGATGATGCTGACCCGGTCGCAGAGGGTCTCGACCTCGCTGAGGATGTGCGAGGACAGCAGCACGGTCCGCCCCGCGTCCCGGGCCTCCTCCACGCACCGCTGGAAGACGGACTCCATCAACGGGTCGAGCCCGCTGGTGGGTTCGTCGAGGATGAGCAGGTCCACGTCGCGGGCGGCGAAGGCGGCGACGAGGGCGACCTTCTGCCGGTTGCCCTTGGAGTACGTACGGCCCTTCTTGGTCGGGTCCAGCTCGAAGCGCTCGATCAGCTCGGCGCGCCGGGCGGGGTCGAGGCCGCCCCTCAACTTGCCGTACAGGTCGATGACTTCACCCCCGGAGAGGTTCCGCCACAGGGTGACGTCGCCGGGGACGTACGCGATCCGCCGGTGCAGGGCGACCGCGTCCCGCCACGGGTCCCCGCCGAGCAGTTGCACCGCGCCGGAGTCGGCCCGCAGGAGGCCGAGGAGGACGCGGATGGTGGTGGACTTGCCCGAGCCGTTGGGGCCGAGGAAGCCGTGAACCTCGCCGGAGCGGACGTCGAGGTCCAGTCCGTCCAATGCGTGCGTGCGGCCGAAGGACTTGTGGAGTCCGGCCACGCTGAGTGCGTTGGTCATGTTTTTGAACGTACGCTCACTTCACAAATTTGTGAAGTTAAGGAAACGTATAAAGTCGAGGAGGCTGTGGAGGGATCTCGAACAGGGGAGAAGATGAGCCGATGACCAGTACGAACGGTGCCCCGCCGGGCGGCGGCGAACGAGAGGCCGGCCGGGACCCGGAGGCCGTGTCCCGCTTCGTCGAGCGCTTCGCGGGCGAGATGACGGACGCGGGCATGCAGCGGATGGCCTCCCGCGTCTTCGCCGCCCTCCTCGCCTCCGAGGACGGCTCCCTGACCTCCACCGAACTCTCCGAACAGCTACAGATCAGCCCGGCAGCGGTCTCCGGCGCGATCCGCTACCTCACCCACGTGAGCATGGTCCGCCGCGAACGCGAACCGGGCACCCGCCGCGACCGCTACCTCCTGCACGACCAGCTCTGGTACGAGGCCTTCGGCCGCCGCGACCAGATCATGGTGCGCTGGGAGGCGGTCCTCCTGGAGGGCGCGGAACTCCTGGGCCCGGACACGGCGGCGGGCCGCCGCGTCGCCGAGTCCGCGGACTTCTTCGCGTTCGTACAGAAGGAGATCCCGCTGATGATGGAGCGGTGGAGGGCGCAGCGGACGGCCACCGCCACCGGCGAGCAGGGCTGAACCGGAGACTCCCCGGGGAGGGGCGGCTACGGGGTTGGTCCCCGGGCGCCACCTCCCCGTAACCCGGGATTCAGACACCCTTGCGACCCTCGCTCAATGCGACCCCCCGTGCCCACCCCTCCCGCCGCCCTCTATTTCGGCGCGCCCGCCGAGGGCCCCGCACGGAAGAATGGGGCCATGAGCCAGCAGCCCAGCACCGGCGCCAGCAAGAGCAGCGGCACGAGCAGCCGTACGAGCAGCAGCAGCAACGCGAGCGCCGACGTTCCCGTCCAGCACTCGCAGCCCTCCGTGGGGGCCATAGCCGCGCACCGGCCGCACACCCTGGCCGCCGCGTCCGGTTCCGGGCTCGATCCGGACCTGGACTCGGACCTCGACATGTACGAGGAGGGGGAGGAGGAGCGGGACGGGACCCCGCTGCCGCAGGGGCGCTTCCTGGACCGGGAGCGCAGCTGGCTCGCGTTCAACGAGCGGGTGCTCGAACTGGCCGAGGACCCCACCACTCCCCTCCTCGAACGGGCTAATTTCCTGGCCATCTTCGCCAGCAACCTGGACGAGTTCTTCATGGTCCGGGTGGCGGGGCTCAAGCGGCGCATCGCGACGGGGGTGGCGACGCGGTCCGCGTCCGGGCTCCAGCCGCGCGAGGTGCTGGACCTGATCTGGACCCGCTCGCGCGAGCTCATGGCCCGGCACGCCGCCTGCTACCAGCAGGACATCGCGCCCGCGCTGGCCGACGAGGGCATCCATCTGATCCGCTGGCCGGACCTGACGGAGAAGGAGCAGGCCCGGCTCTTCACCCTGTTCCGGCAGCAGATCTTCCCGGTGCTCACCCCGCTGGCCGTGGACCCCGCGCACCCCTTCCCGTACATCTCGGGGCTCTCGCTCAACCTCGCCGTCGTCGTACGCAACCCGGTCAGCGGGCACCGGCACTTCGCCCGGGTCAAGGTTCCGCCGCTGCTGTCCCGCTTCCTGGAGGCGTCCCCCGAGCGGTACGTGCCCCTCGAAGACGTCATCGCGGCGCATCTGGAGGAGCTGTTCCCGGGGATGGAGGTGCTCGCGCACCACATGTTCCGGGTGACCCGCAACGAGGACCTCGAAGTCGAGGAGGACGACGCCGAGAACCTGCTCAAGGCCCTGGAGAAGGAGCTGATGCGGCGCCGCTTCGGGCCGCCGGTGCGCCTTGAGGTCGAGGAGTCCATCGATCCGTACGTACTGGACCTGCTCGTGCGGGAGTTGAAGGTCAGCGACGCCGAGGTGTACCCCCTCCCCGGTCCTCTCGACCTCACCGGGCTGTTCGGCATCGCCGGACTCGACCGGCCCGAGCTGAAGTACCCGCGCTTCATCGCGGGCACCCACCGCGACCTCGCCGAGGTCGAGTCGGCGTCGGCGCCGGACATCTTCGCCGCCCTGCGCGAGCGGGACGTCCTGCTCCATCACCCGTACGACTCCTTCTCGACCTCCGTCCAGCTCTTCCTGGAGCAGGCCGCCGCCGACCCCGACGTCCTGGCCATCAAGCAGACCCTGTACCGGACTTCGGGCGACTCGCCGATAGTGGACGCGCTGATCGACGCCGCCGAGTCCGGCAAGCAGGTCCTCGTACTCGTGGAGATCAAGGCCCGCTTCGACGAACAGGCCAACATCAAGTGGGCGCGGAAGCTGGAGGAGGCGGGCTGTCATGTCGTGTACGGGCTCGTCGGGCTGAAGACGCACTGCAAGCTGTCGCTCGTCGTCCGGCAGGAGGGCGACACGCTGCGGCGTTACAGCCACGTCGGGACGGGGAACTACCACCCCAAGACGGCCCGTTTGTATGAGGACTTGGGGCTGTTGACGACCGATCCTCAGGTCGGGGCGGATCTCTCGGACCTCTTCAACCGGCTGTCGGGGTACTCGCGGCGCGAGACGTATCGTCGTCTGCTGGTCGCACCCAAGTCCCTGCGCGACGGGCTGGTTTCGCGGATCAACCAGGAGGTCGTGCACCACCGGGCGGGCCGTCCCGCGTACGTCCGGATCAAGGTCAACTCGATGGTCGACGAGGCCGTCATCGACGCCCTCTACCGGGCCTCCCAGGCGGGCGTCCCGGTGGACGTGTGGGTGCGCGGGATCTGCGCGGTCCGGCCGGGAGTGACGGGTCTGTCCGAGAACATCCGGGTACGTTCCGTGCTCGGCCGGTTCCTGGAGCACTCCCGCGTCTTCGCCTTCGGCAACGGCGGCGAGCCCGAAGTCTGGTTCGGCAGCGCCGACATGATGCACCGCAACCTCGACCGCCGCATAGAGGCCCTCGTCCGGGTCACCGACCCGGCCCACCGGGCCGCCCTGTCCCGCCTGCTGGAGACCGGCATGTCGGACACCACCTCGTCCTGGCACCTGGGCCCGGACGGCAACTGGACGCGTCACTCCACCGACGCGGACGGGCACCCCCTTCGTCACGTACAGGAAATGCTGATCGACGCCCGGAGGCGCCGACGTGCCACGCCATGAACCATCACTTATTACGTCAACTGCCGCCGCCGACAAGGGTGGTGAGGTGATGCTCGCCGAGCACCTGCACGCCCAGGCCGCCGAGTTCCTGCGGGCGCTGCGGCGGCACCGGGAGGGCTCGGACGCCACCGACCCGGTGCAGTCCGCGCGCTCCGCCCTCGACATGCGGCGCGCGGCCCGCCGGATCGGGGGCGCGCTGCACACCTTCCGGCCGATGACCGACACCGCCTGGGCGGACCCACTGCGGGCCGAACTCGCCTGGCTGAGCGGGACGTTGGCCCGCGAGCACGCGTGCGCGGCACGGCTGGGGAGGCTGCTGGAGGGGATGGAGCGGCTGGGGGCGGCTCCGGCTGCTGTGCCGGGGCAGCGGGAGGATCCGTCCGGTCCTTCCGTACGGGAGAACGCGCTCGGCATCGCCCGCGCCGGGGCCCTCCTGGAGCGGCAGCTCACGCTCGCCCGCACCCGGGCCCACTCCGCCGCCCTCCAGGCCCTCGGCTCCTCCCGCTTCCACGCACTCGCCGACGCGGTCGCGCTGCTGGCCTCGGACGCGCCGGTGGTGCCGGGCAACCCGTACGAGCACGCGTCACGGGCCGCGCGGCGGCTCACCGAGGCGGTGGACGCGCTGCCGCTGGGCCGGGCGGCCCGGCCGTACAACGCGGAGGCCGTCCACGACGGGCAGGACTCGCCCTGGCACCACGTACGCCTCCTCCTCCGCCTGCACCGTTACGCGGCCGAGGTCACCGGCGGCGACACCAGTGCCCTCGCGGAGGCGGGGCGGGCGCTGGACCGGCACCGGGACGCGGCCGAGGCAGCCGCGGCGGCTGCGGCCGCGGCCCGTACCGCCCGGATCGCGCCCGCTACGGCGTACGCGCTCGGGGTACTCCATTCCTCGCAGCGCCACGAGGTCGAAGCGGCCCGCTTCGGCTTCCAGCGGGCGTGGCGGCAGGCGGTGGTGGCGGGATGAGCACGAGGGTGATTCTGGCGGCGGGGTGCGTGCTGTGGCGGCGGGGGCCGTACGACGGGGAGGTCGAGGTGTGCCTCGTGCACCGGCCGCGGTACGGGGACTGGTCCTTCCCCAAGGGGAAGCTGAAGCGGGGTGAGGATGCGCTCGCCGGGGCGCTGCGGGAGGTCCTGGAGGAGACGGGCTTCCACTGCCGGCCCGGGGACCGGCTGCCCACCATGCGCTACCTGGTCGGGGGCCGCCCGAAGGAGGTCTCCTACTGGGCGGCGGAGGCAACCTCCGGCTCCTTCACCCCCAACTCCGAGGTCGACCGCATCCTCTGGCTCTCGCCGGGCGCGGCCTCCACCCGCCTCACCCAACGCCGCGACCGCCCCCTCCTCCACGCCCTGACCTCCTCACTTCGGGGCTGAGGGGGCCCTCTCCCCCTCGGGCGAGGGGCCGCCCCCCTTTCCGCCGCCGTCCCCTTGGGCGGCGGGGCCGCCCTCCCTCCTCCTCCCTCGCCCCCTTGGGCGGCGGGGCCGTCACCCCCTCCCCTCTTCCCCAGCCCCCTTGGGCGGCGGGGCCGCCCCCCGGGGGCGGAACGGGCGGGCAAGGGAGCGGCCCCTCCCGCTCCCGGCCCACCCGGGTACCGCCCCTGCCCGCACCCTCCGTGCCGGGCACGCGCAGCCCCGGGGCCCTCGGGGCGCCTCCCGGCACCGGGCACGTGAAGCCCCGGCCCGCTGGGCCATGGGGTCCCCAGCCCCACCCCTTCACCTAAACCCGCGGGGCAATTGCACGGTTCCGTGCAGGCGCGTCGTGGCTGAGCGCGCAGTTCCCCGCGCCCCTCAAGGGGCACGAACAAGCGGCCCGCACAGGCAAGCACGCCCACCCCCACCCCGCCCCGCAGGGACCCGGCACGTGCCCGCCCGCCACGGTTCACCCCCCGTTCACTCTCCCCCGCAGCCCGCTTCACCTGATCTGCCTAATTTCGTACAGGCAACGCAAGGGACCGGCCACCCGGCCGAGAAACCCCTGCCCCACCTCGCACGCCGCCCGCCACAGGGCCCGGCGGCACCCGGAAGGAACCCAGAGAGTGATGAAGCTCCCGCGCAAGAACCGGCTCCGCGCCTCCGCACTCGGCGCCCTCGCCGTCTCCGGCGCCCTGCTCCTCACGGCGTGCGGCTCGGACAACAACACCGGCACCACGGGCGGCGGTGGCGGCAACAACACCTCCGCCAAGAACGTCAAGTGCGACGGCGCCAAGGGCAAGCTCCTCGCCGCCGGCTCCTCCGCGCAGAAGAACGCCATGGACCTCTGGGTCAAGAACTACATGGCCGCCTGCGGTGGCGTGGAGATCAACTACAAGTCCTCCTCCTCCGGCGAGGGCATCACCAGCTTCACCCAGGGCGTCGTCGGCTTCGCCGGCTCCGACTCCGCGCTGAAGCCGGAAGAGGTCGCCGACTCCAAGAAGGTCTGCACCTCCGGCCAGGGCGTCAACCTGCCGATGGTCGGCGGCCCGATCGCCATCGGCTACAACCTCCCCGAGGTCAAGGACCTCGTCGTCGACGCCCCGACCCTCGCCAAGATCTTCGACGACAAGATCAAGAAGTGGAACGACCCGGCCCTCAAGAAGCTGAACCCGAGCGCCGCCCTGCCCGACAAGGCGATCCAGACGGTCCACCGCTCCGGTGACTCCGGCACCACCCAGAACCTCGGCAAGTACCTGGGCAAGGCCGCCCCGAACGACTGGAAGTACGAGGCCGAGAAGGCGTGGCCCGCCAAGGGCGGCCAGGGTGCGAACGGCTCCGCCGGTGTCGCCGCCCAGGTCAAGCAGGTCGAGGGTTCGATCGGCTACTTCGAGCTGAGCTACGCCACCTCGCAGTCCATCCCGACCGCGAAGCTGAACACGGGCGCCGCGGCCCCGGTCGCCGCCAACTCCGAGAACGCCTCCAAGGCCATCGCCGCCGCCAAGATCAAGGGCACCGGCAAGGACCTGGCGCTCGGCCTCGACTACGCGACCAAGGCCGAGGGTGCGTACCCGATCGTCCTGGTCACCTACGAGATCGTCTGCGACGCCGGCAACAAGCCGGAGACCCTCGGCAACGTGAAGTCCTTCCTGGGCTACACCGCCTCCGACGAGGGCCAGAAGATCCTCTCCGAGAACGGCTACGCGCCGATCCCGGCCGAGATCAACACCAAGGTCCGCGAGGTCATCGCCGGCCTGAAGTAGCACGGCCGGGGCCAGGGGCGGCCCGCCTGTATCCGGGCCGCCCCCGCCCCCGTACGACATCCCGATCCACCCGCTCCACCCGCTCCACCCGCTCCATCCGGTGCACCGCCGCCCGGGAGAGCCCCCGGGCCCTCCCTCCCAGACCGGAAAGATCCATCATGACCACGACCGTCATACCCCCCGACTCACCACCCTCGCCCCCACCGCCGCCCGCCACCGAGGCGAAGAGCGCGACCCGGCCGGGTGACAAGATCTTCCGCGGGCTCTCCCGCGGCTCCGGCATCCTGCTGCTGGTCGTCATGGCGTCCATCGCCGCCTTCCTGACCTTCCGCGCAGTGATCGCCATCTCCGGCAACGAGGGCAACTTCCTCACCACCTTCGAGTGGAACCCCGCCGGGAAACCGCCGGTCTTCGGCATCGCCGTACTCCTCTACGGCACCGTGATCAGCTCGATCATCGCCATGGTGATCGCGGTCCCGATCGCCGTCGGCATCGCGCTGTTCATCTCGCACTACGCGCCGCGCAAGCTGGCCGCACCGCTGGCCTACGTGGTCGACCTGCTGGCCGCCGTGCCGTCGATCATCTACGGCATCTGGGGCGCCCTCTTCCTCGTCCCGTACCTCGACGGACTGAACTCCTGGCTGGACACCTACTTCGGCTGGACGGTCATCTTCGCGAAGACCGAGATCGGCGCCGCCAGGAACCTCTTCACCGTCGGCATCCTGCTCGCGATCATGATCCTGCCGATCATCACCAGCGTCAGCCGCGAGGTCTTCCTCCAGGTCCCGAAGATGAACGAGGAGGCCGCCCTCGCACTGGGCGCCACCCGCTGGGAAGTCATCCGGATGTCGGTGCTCCCCTTCGGCCGCTCGGGCGTCATCAGCGCCTCGATGCTGGGCCTGGGCCGCGCACTCGGCGAGACGATGGCCGTCGCCACCGTCCTGTCCCCCAGCTTCCTGCTCTCCGGCCACCTGCTGGACGCGGGCGGCGGCACCTTCGCGCAGAACATCGCCGCGAAGTTCGACGAGGCCAACGAGTACGGGCGCGACGCGCTCATCGCCTCCGGTCTCGTCCTCTTCATCCTCACCCTCCTCGTCAACGGCGCGGCGCGCCTGATCATCGCCCGCCGCAAGGAGTACTCGGGGGCCAACGCATGAGCCAGGCAACGATGACCCAGGACACCACCCCGGCCCCCGCCCCCCGCACGAACACCCTGGCGGGCAAGAGCCTGCCGCGCTGGTCCCCGATCGGCTTCGCCGCCGTCTCGATCGCCCTGGCCGTCGGCCTCGGCACGGTCGCCGGCTGGCAGAGCAAGATGCAGTGGGGCCTGCTGGCCGCCCTCTTCTTCGTGGTGCTGACCTACACGGCCGCCTCCGCCGTGGAGGGCAAGCGCCAGGCCAAGGACCGCGTCGCCACCAGCGTCATGTGGGTCTGCTTCATCCTCGCGGTCGTCCCGCTGGCCTCCCTCCTCTGGACGACGGTCGGCCGCGGCATCAAGGTCCTCGACGGCTACTTCCTCACCCACTCGATGGCGGGCGTGCCCGGCTTCGAGGCGGGCGGCGGCGTCTACCACGCACTGATCGGCACCGTCGAGCAGGTCGGCCTGGCCACCCTGTTCGCCGCCCCGATCGGCCTGCTGACCGCCGTCTACCTGGTCGAGTACGGCCGGGGCACGCTCGCCAAGGCCGTCACCTTCTTCGTCGACGTGATGACCGGCATCCCCTCGATCGTCGCGGGCCTCTTCCTGCTCTCGATCATGCTGATGTTCAAGCTCCAGCCCTCCGGCTTCATGGGCGCACTCGCCCTGGCGATCCTGATGGTCCCGGTGGTCGTCCGCTCCACCGAGGAGATGCTGAAGCTGGTACCGAACGAGCTGCGCGAGGCCTCCCTCGCCCTCGGCGTACCGAAGTGGCGCACGATCCTGAAGGTGGTCCTCCCGACCGCCATCGGCGGCATCACCACCGGCGTCATGCTGGCCATCGCCCGCATCGCCGGTGAGACCGCCCCGATCATGCTGCTGGTCTTCGGCACCCAGCTGATCAACTCCAACCCCTTCGACGGCGCCCAGTCCTCGCTCCCCTTCTACATCTGGGAGCAGTACCGCGTGGGCAGCGATGCGTCGTACGACCGCGCCTGGGCAGCGGCGCTCGTCCTCATCGCCTTCGTCATGATCCTCAACCTGGTGGCTCGCGGCATCGCCCGCTGGAAGGCCCCCAAGACCGGTCGCTGACGCGACACCCTGAAAGCGAAGTGACCAGACATCATGGCTAAGCGAATCGACGTCTCCGGCCTCTCGGCCTTCTACGGCACCCACAAGGCAATCGACGACATCTCGATGACCGTCGAGCCCCGCTCCGTCACGGCCTTCATCGGCCCCTCCGGCTGCGGAAAGTCGACCTTCCTGCGCACCCTCAACCGCATGCACGAGGTCACCCCCGGCGGCCGCGTCGAGGGCAAGGTCCTGCTCGACGACGAGAACCTGTACGCCTCCAACGTCGACCCCGTCTCGGTGCGCCGCACCGTCGGCATGGTCTTCCAGCGCCCCAACCCCTTCCCCACCATGTCGATCTTCGACAACGTGGCGGCGGGCCTGCGCCTGAACGGCTCCTACAAGAAGTCGGAACTCGCCGACATCGTCGAGAAGTCCCTGAAGGGCGCCAACCTCTGGAACGAGGTCAAGGACCGCCTCAACAAGCCGGGCTCCGGCCTCTCCGGCGGCCAGCAGCAGCGCCTGTGCATCGCCCGCGCCATCGCGGTCGAGCCGCAGGTCCTGCTCATGGACGAGCCGTGCTCCGCCCTCGACCCGATCTCCACCCTCGCCATCGAGGACCTGATCGGGGAGCTGAAGGAGCGCTTCACGATCGTCATCGTGACGCACAACATGCAGCAGGCCGCCCGCGTCTCCGACCGCACCGCCTTCTTCAACCTGGCGGCGGTCGGTCAGCCCGGCAAGCTCATCGAGATCGACGAGACGGAACGCATCTTCTCCAACCCCTCCGTCCAGGCCACCGAGGACTACATCTCCGGCCGCTTCGGCTAGGCCATTCCGGGCCCTGCCCCCCTGAACCTCGCGGTGCTGCATGGCGGTGCCACCGCGAGCCCCCTTCGCCCCGCCGGGACCTCGATCCCGGCGGGGCGAAGTACGTGCCCCTTCAGGGGCGCGGGGAACTGCGCAAAACGCCAGCCCCCCACCCAGCCGCGCGGCCGAGCGCTTTAGGTGAAGGGGCGGGACCGGGGCGAAAACGGGGGTCCGGGGGCAGCGCCCCCGGCAACCCCGACACCGGCTGCGGCCACACGAAAGGGCCCGCCCCCAGCACCAAGAGGATGCCGGGAGCGGGCCCAAAACCGCACAAAGAAGGCAAAAGCCCTCAGCCAAACACGAGCTGAACCGCCCAGAACCCGACCGCCGCCACAATCGCCGCCGCCGGCATCGTGATGAACCACCCCATGACGATGTTCTTCGCGACCCCCCACCGGACCGCCCGCGACCCCTTGGTCGACCCGACACCCATGATCGCCGAGGTGATCACGTGCGTCGTCGAGATCGGCGCGTGGAACATAAACGAGGCCGTGTACATCACAGAAGCCGCCGTGGTCTCCGCCGCGAACCCCTGCGGCGGGTCCAGCTCGATGATCCGCCGCCCCAGCGTCCGCATGATGCGCCAGCCGCCCGCGTACGTACCGAGCGACAGCGTCACCGCACACGCGATCTTGACCCAGATCGGAATGGCATCGTCCTGCCCCTCCACATCCGCGATCACCAGCGCCATGACCACAATGCCCATGGTCTTCTGCGCGTCCTGGAGGCCGTGGCCGAGCGCCATGCCCGCCGCCGAGACCGTCTGGGCGATGCGGAAGCCCCGCTTCGCCTTGTGCGGGTTGGCCTTACGGAACATCCACATGATCGCGACCATCACCAGGTAGCCGATCACGAGGCCGATCACCGGCGACAGGAACATCGGGATGACGACCTTGGACAGCACACCGCCCCAGATCACCTCCGTGCCCCCGGCCAGCGCGGCACCGACCATGCCGCCGAACAGTGCGTGCGACGAGGACGACGGCAGGCCGAAGTACCAGGTCACGAGGTTCCAGACGACCGCACCGAGCAGCGCGGCGAAGAGGATCGCCATGCCCTTCTGCCCGTGCGGGGTCTCGATGAGCCCCTCGCTGACCGTCTTGGCGACGCCCTGTCCGAGGAAGGCACCCGCGAGGTTCATGACCGCGGCCATGGCCAGCGCGGCCCTCGGCGTCAGCGCACGCGTCGAAACAGACGTCGCAATGGCGTTCGCCGAGTCGTGAAAGCCGTTCGTATACGTGAAACCGAGCGCGACTCCGATGGTCACGATCAGCGCAAAGGTGTCCACGAAGCTCAGGACTCCTTGACGGCGATGGTCTCCACCGTGTTCGCCACGTGCTCGAAGGCGTCGGCCGCCTCTTCCAGCACATCCACGATCTGCTTCAGCTTCAGCACCTCCATGGCGTCGTACTTGCCGTTGAAGAGGTGGGCGAGCAGCTTGCGGTGGATCTGGTCCGCCTGGTTCTCCAGCCGGTTGACCTCGATCCAGTACTCGGTGAGGTTGCTCATCGTACGGAGACCGGGCATCGCCTCGGCGGTCAGCTCGGCCGCGCGGGCCAGGACCTCGATCTGCTGCTCGACGCCCTTGGGCAGTTCCTCGACGTTGTAGAGGACCACCAGGTCGACGGCCTCCTCCATGAAGTCCATGATGTCGTCGAGCGACGACGCGAGGTTGTAGATGTCCTCGCGGTCGAACGGCGTGATGAAGGAGGAGTTGAGCTGGTGGAAGATCGCGTGAGTGGCGTCGTCGCCCGCGTGCTCCGCTGCCCGCATCCGCTCCGCGATCTCGGCCCGGGCGGAGGAGTCCGCTCCGAGCAGTTCCATGAGGAGCTTGGAGCCCGTGACGATGTTGTCCGCGGATGCGGAGAACATGTCGTAGAAGCTCGTCTCCCGGGGGGTCAGACGAAAGCGCACGTGGGGTCCTCGGGGTGCATTGGATTCGGTCAGGCTGATGCTAGGCGCATCATCCGGCCACGGCTAACCGGCGTTCCTCAGTGTCGCCCATCGGGCAGAGTGGCGGGCAGCGGCCCCCGAGCAGCGGGGTCGGGCCCCGTGCACACCCCGGCGGGACCCCGTGCGCGACGCCGCAGCACCCCCGCCGCACCCGGGCGAAATCCCGTAGAATATACCCACGAGGGGTATGCGATCCCGTATATGCCCCTCCTCCCTTGTCCCAGGAGGACGCGATGACGACCACCGAAGAGGCGGCCGGCGTGACCACGACGGACGCGCCCTCCACCGAGGCCTCCGAAGCCCCTGCCACGCACGGCTACCACAAGCAGAAGGACGAGCACCTCAAGCGCCTGCGCCGGATCGAGGGCCAGATCCGCGGGCTCCAGCGCCTGGTCGACGAGGACGTCTACTGCATCGACATACTCACCCAGGTCTCGGCCTCCACGAAGGCGCTCCAGTCCTTCGCCCTCCAGCTCCTGGAGGAGCACCTGCGGCACTGCGTCGCGGACGCGGCGGTCAAGGGCGGCGCGGAGATCGACGAGAAGGTCGAGGAGGCGACGAAGGCGATCGCCCGCATGCTGCGGACGTGATTGTTCTCGCCCGTACGACAGCGGACGGAGCGGTACGAAGAGCTCCTGACGCGTACGAGGAGGGGGAGGCGACCGGTGTCGCCTCCCCCTCCTTCCGTACCGGAACGCACGCACGCGTCCCGGCCTATTCGAACTCCTTCGCCGCGACCATCAGCACCTCGTCGATGCGGTCCGGACTGAGCCGGTCGCCGTCCACGGAGGACGCCGCGATCATCAACTCGCCGCACAGCTCGATCTCGGCGAGGGCGACGCGGTCCTGTACGGCCGCACCACGCATCGGAACCACTTGCATCACCTCTTCCCGACCTCGTTGTCGCCGCGGGCCGACTCCCTAGCGTAGGGAGGACGGCACTCACCGCGCATGGCACGGACGGGCCATTTCACCCCCACCCGCCCTCGCCATGCGCCGGGGCGCGCCGGGACCACGGGGGCGGCCCGCCGCTCACCACCGGCGCGCTACTGCCTGCGGATCTTCCCGGTGTAGATGTCACCGGCCGGCGGGGTGAGCACCCGCACCGGTCTGCCGTACCCGTCGAGCGTGACGGTGGAGGCCACCTCGACCGCCTTCCCGGCGTTCACGAAGCTGAACCGGTGGCGCACCTTGCGCACCCGCCCCACCTCGTCGAGGTACGCGTCGAACGGCACCCCCGTGCTGGAGAACCCTTTCGCCGCCGCCCCGAGCGGCCCCCTGACCTGCGGCGAGGCGACCTTCGACGCGACGGCGAGATCGGCCGTGCCCCGGTAGTGCCGCACCCCGCCCGGCTCTTCGCCCACGTACGTCACGTCCCGCGCCCCGCGCAGCAGTTCCACGGCGGCGAGCGGATCGGTCGCCCCACCGGTCACCAGGTTCCCGTCGGCGAGGCCGGCCGTGTCCACCCGCACCCACTTGTCGGCGGGCACTCCGGCGCCCCGGTTCTTCATGAACAGCGCCCCCGGAACGAACACCTCCACGATCGGCCGGTGTTCCTGCTTGCCCTCCGGACCGGTCGGCAGCAGCACCTTCAACTGCCCCCGGCTCCCCCGGAAGTCGTAGACGCCCTCGCCCCGGATCGTCACCCGCGTCCCCCCGGCGGCCATCTCCATCCCGGTCCGCACCGCCCCCGCGCTGCCCGCCCGCAGCACGACCTCCGCGGCCCCTCTGACCGCTCTCCCCGGGTCGGCGCCCTTCCGGTCCTCGGCGGCGGCCCCGCTCCCGCCGCACCCGGCGCAGGTCCCCACCAGCCCCACCACGACGGCCAGCGCAGCCGCGCCCCCGCTCACCCTGTCCATCCGTCTGCCTCCGGAGTACGAGCCTCCTGCTCGCCCCGCCTAACGAGTGCCGGGGGAACTTCGTCACGCCGTACCGTGGACCCGTGCCCGAGAACGAAGCCCCCCGGCCGGCCCCCACCACCCCCCACACCCCCACCACCACGGAACGCGGCTCCTTCACGTACGCCCACTGCCCCTGCGGCTGGCGCGGCCCGGCGCGGCGCAGCCGCGACAAGGCGAGGACCGACGCGGCGGAACACACGTCGGGGTCCTGAAGGCCGGGGCACGGGCGAGCGGCCCCGGTTTAGCTCCGCCCCCCGCCGGGCAATACGCCCCGCGCAGCGGCAACGCCCATCCGTACCCCGTCCCGGGCCGCCGCCCCACCCGCCCCGGGAGGCCCGTATGACCCTGCCCCGCCGCCGTACCCTCCTCGCCGCGACCGGCGTCGCCGCCCTCGCCACGGCCTGCGACAAGCCGGACGACCCGCCCGCCCCGAAGTCCCCGGCACCGGCGAAGCCCACCCCGAAGAAGCCCACCGCCACGGACTGGCCCGCCCTCGCCCGTACCCTCGAAGGCCGCCTCGTCCGTCCCCAGGACGCCGACTACCCCACCGCCCGCCAGCTCTACAACCCGCGCTTCGACGACCTGCGCCCGGCCGCCGTCGCCTATGTGGCGCACGAGGCCGACGTCCGCGAGGCCCTCGCGTTCGCCCGCGCGACCAACACCCCGGTCTCCATCCGCAACGGCGGTCACGCGTACACCGGTTGGTCCAGCGGCACGGGCCGCCTCGTCGTCGACGTGTCGAAGCTGACCGCGATCACCCACACCTCCACCACCGCCGCCATCGGCGCGGGCGCCAAGCTCGTCCACGTCTACCGCACCCTCGCCACCGCCGCCCGCCGCACCGTCCCCGGCGGTTCCTGCCCCACCGTCGGCCTGTCCGGTCTCGTCCTCGGCGGCGGGCACGGCGTCGTCTCGCGTGCGTACGGGCTGACCTGCGACAGCCTCACCGCCGCGACCCTCGTCACGGCCGACGGCAGGACCCTGCGCTGCACCGACACCGAGAACGCCGACCTCTTCTGGGCCCTGCGCGGCGCGGGCAACGGGCAGTTCGGGGTCGTCACCGGGCTCGAATTCCGTACGCACCCGGCGCCCGAGGCCGTCACCGGCTACCTCACCTGGCCCTGGTCGAAGGCGGCGGCCGTGCTCGCCGCCTGGCAGGAGTGGGGTCCCGACCAGCCCGACGAGATCTGGTCCTCCGCCCACTTCGCGGCGGGCGCGGGCGGCGGCAACCCGACCGTGAACGTCGCCGCGTTCTCCCTCGGCTCCCGCGCCGGCCTCGCGAACGCCGTCGACCGCCTCGCCGCGAAGGCCGGCCCCCCGCGCTCCACCACCCTGCGCACCAAGCCGTACCTGGAGGCGATGCTCCAGTACGCGGGCTGCGCCGACCTCTCCGAGGCCCAGTGCCACCTCCCCGGCAAGACCCCGGGCCGCGATCCGGGCGGGGTGCTGAACCGGGAGAACTACGGCTCCCGTTCCGCCTTCTTCGCCAAGTCCCTGGACCAGGCGGGGGTACGGGCCCTGCTCGCCGCCGTCGAACGCTTCACCCGCATCACGGCCGCCCAGGGCGGCGGTGGCGGCACCGTCACCCTCACCGCGCTCGGCGGGGCGGTGAACCGGGTGGCGCCGCAGGCCACCGCGTTCGTCCACCGGAACATGCGGATGCTGGCCCAGTACACGGCGTCCTGGCGGCCCGGCCTGCCGGGAGACGCCCAGCAGGAGTGGCTGACGACCACTCATGACGCCCTGCGCAGGCACGCGTCGGGCTTCGCCTACCAGAACTACCCGGACGCCACGCTCCCCGACTGGCGCCGCGCCTACTTCGGCGACGCCACCGACCGCCTGACCAGGCTGAAGGCCCGCTACGACCCGGACCGCCTCTTCGACTTCCCCCAGGCGCTGTAAAAAACCTCAACAGCCCTCACAGCCTTGGCAGCCTTGGCAGCCTCAACAGGCTTATGCGGCAAGCCCGTTGAACCCGCTCCCGTCCCGACGCGCCTCCGCCGCCGCGCGCGCCTGACCGGCCAGCGCGGCGGCCCGCCGCTCGGCGTCCCGCTCCCGCGCGGCCCTCGACCGTACGAGAGAACTCGTGGCCCCCCAGCGGGACATCAGCCCCACCACGGGCGTCAGCACCATCAGCGCGAGCGGGGCCAGCAGCAGCGTGACGGCCGTGCCGAGCGCGAAGCCGCCGATCACGTCCGACGGGTAGTGCACCCCCATGTAGACCCGGCAGAAGCCCTCCGCGAAGGCGAGTCCGATGCCGAGCAGACCCCACTTCCGGTTCGCCATGAACACACCGATGGCGATCGCCATGGCCAGCGTGGCGTGATCGCTCACGAAGGAGAAGTCGGTCTTCCCCTCGACCAGGACCTCAAGCCCCTTGTGCTCCAGGAACGGCCTCGGCCGTTCCACGAACCCCCGGATCGGAATGTTGATCAGCAGCGCGATCCCGGCAGCCAGCGGCGCCCACACGATCGCGGCGGCCGACGCCACCGAGTCCTCGGCACTGCCACGGCTGCGACCGCGCCACCAGCACCACACGGCGACCAGGACGAGCCCGAGCAGGATTCCGTACTCCCCGACGAACCCCACGACGCGGTCGGCCCAGCCGGGTGCGTCGACGGCGATGCCGTTGATGTCGTAGAGCAGGCTGACATCGGGGTTCGACCCGTCCATCGAGAGTCCAGCCATCTGCACGGCCCCTTGCCCTTGCTGTGTCGCAGTCGCACGTCTCCCGGACCGCGCACTTCGTTGTGCGCGGCGGGCCCATCACCCCCGTGACAGTTCATCCCGAAGTCGACATCCCGAAGTCGACAGCGCATCGACCGCACATGGACATCACAGTCGTCGCGTCCAGGGAACGCCCTGCGGCGCCCCGAGGTTCCACTCTCCACCGAACGATCACCATGACGTTATCGAAGAGAGACTCATCGTCCCAGCTCAGGGCCGAGTCGTCACAGAGAGTTCCGGCCAGATCCGACGCTCCGTCACGCTTCCGGCGGCACCTTCGGCAGCGCCTTCGCACCGTCGGCGGTCACCCGGGTCGCCCCGAAGTAGTCGTCCGTGTCGATCTTGTCGAAGCGGATGACGGCCCCCGTGAACGGGGCGTTGATCATGTACCCGCCACCCACATAAATCCCCACGTGCCGGATCTTCCGCGAGTTGGTCAGATCGTCGCTGAAGAACACCAGGTCGCCGGGGAGCAGTTCGTCCCGGGAGGGGTGCGGTCCTGCGTTGTACTGGTCGTTCGCCACACGCGGCAGCTCGATGTCGACGGTCCGGTACGCGGCCTGCGTAAGCCCGGAACAGTCGAACCGCCCCTGCTGGTCGGGCGTCCCGTTGCCGCCCCACAGGTACGGCGTCCCCAGCTTGCTCTGCGCGTAGTTGATCGCGACGGCCGCCGCCCGCGAGGGTGCGACCCGGCCGATCGGCTTGGCGAAGCTCTGCTCCAGCGAGCGGATGATCTTGACGTAGTTCTTCGTCTCCTTGTACGGAGGAACCCCGCCGTACTTGATCACCGCGTACGCGCCCGCGTTGTACGCCGCGAGCATGTTGTCCGTCGGGTCGCCGGGCGCCTTCTTGACGTATCCGGCCAATTCGCAGTCGTACGAGGCGGCCGACGGAATGGCGTCCTTCGGGTCCCAGACGTCCCGGTCGCCGTCGCCGTCGCCGTCGATCCCGTGCGTGGCCCAGGTCCCCGGGATGAACTGCGCGATGCCCTGTGCCTTCGCCGGACTCACGACAGTCGGGTTGAACCCGCTCTCCTGGTAGAGCTGGGCGGCCAGCAGCGCCGGGTTGATCGCCGGGCAGAGGTTCCCCCACTTCTGCACCAACGGCTGGTAGAGCGCGGGCACGGCCCCCTTGGCGAGCCCGACGGCCCGCCCGCCGGCCCCGCCGAGACCGGCGACCCCGGCCGCCGCCGAGAACGTACCGACGACGAGCAACACGACGAAGGCCAGCATGATCCCGGCCCCGGCCCCGCTCACCACCCAGACTTTGCGCACCCACCAACCCTCCCCCATCGGGGCCCGCTTCACGACGGTTCTCCCCAAGGTCGTGTCGGTCTCCCCGCTCCCGCAACGGCGCACAGGGGTCTCACGGCTCCTCCGCACCCCGCCGGGGGCACGGTCCCGTACCGCACTCGCGGCTCCGCCACGCGGGCGCACCCTTCCCGTGCCGGGGGCGCTCATCCGTGCCCCTTCGGGGGCGCGGGGCTGCACCGATGTGCGGCTGCCGCCGCGCGGGCGCGCCCTTCCCGTACGGGCCGCTTGTCCGTGCCCCTTCAGGGGCGCGGGGCTGTACCGACGTGCGGCTGCCGCCGCGCGAGCGCGCCCTGCTCGTACGGGCCCGCCCCACCACCGCGCCCCTTCAGGGGCGCGGGGAACTGCGCGACCAGCCACCCACTCACCCGCACGGAACCCTCCAACTGCCCCGCAGGGTTTAGGTGAAGGGGCGGGGCTGGGGACCCTTTGGCCCGGCGGGCCGGTGCTTGACCTGCCCGGTGCTGGGAGGCGCCCCGAGGGCCCCGGGGCTGCGCGCACCCGGCACCCAAGGTGCGGGCAGGNGCCCCGGGGCTGCGCGCACCCGGCACCCAAGGTGCGGGCAGGGGCCGGTGCCGGGGCGGGCCCGGAGCGAGGGGGCCGCCCCCTTGCCCGCCCGTCCCGCCCCCGGGGGGCGGCCCCGCCGCCCAAGGGGGCTAGGGAGAGGGAAGGGGGCGCAGCCCAAGGGGGCGAGGGGGCTCACCCCAAGGAGTCCGGGCCCCCAGGGCCCGCCCTCACCCCGCCCACCCCTACGGCGGCCCCGCCCCCAACAGCGCCACCGCCCCGTACACCCCCGACGCCACCCCCGCCGCCCCCACCACAACCACCGCGACCCACTTCCGCCGCACCCCCGCCAGCGCCACCGCCGGCCCCAGCAGCAGCAAGAACGACGGCATCATCAGGCGCGGCCTGGACCCGAAGTACCCCGACCCGATCAGCGAGATGACGACGACCGCCACCCCGTAGACCGCCACCGGCAGCGCGGGCCGCAGCCGCAGGGCCGCCCACAGCGCCCAGCCCAGCACCGCGAAGGCCGCACACAGGCCGAGGCCCGCGAGGACGTTCGCGCCGAACTGCTCCCCGACGAAGCGGGCCAGCGCCACCCCGCCGTCCACCCGGTTGTCCCACCCCGCCTGCACCTCGAAGTACGCGAGCGGGTCCCCTTCCCGTACGGCCACGAAGACGACGTACGAGAGCCAGCCCAGCGGCGCCAGCAGCACCCCGGCGACCACCCGGCCGGGACGCACCCCGGCGTCCCGCGTCACGAACAGCCGCCACAGGCCCGCGATCCCGATCGCCGCGATCAGCGCCGCCGCCACCGGCCGGGTCAGTCCCGCGCCCACCGCGAGCAGGCCCGCCGACACCCACCGGTCGCGCAGGACCGCGTACAGGGACCAGGCCGCCAGCGCGGTGAAGAGTGTCTCGGTGTACGCCATGGACTGCACGAAGGCCGTCGGGTACGCCCCCCACAGCACCGCCAGCAGCACGCCCGCCCGGCGCCCGTACAGCCGCGCCCCGACCGCGAAGATCCCCCACGCGGCGGCCACGGAGGCCACCCACGAGACGGCCAGCCCCGCGCCGGCGAGGTCGAGCGGCGGGACGAGGGCGTGCAGGGCCCGCTCCAGCGCCGGGAGCAGCGGGAAGAAGGCGAGGTCGGAGTGGACGGTGCCGTCGGGCAGCGTGACCGTGAGCCCGTAACCGTGCTCGGCGATGCGCTGGTACCAGAGGGAGTCCCAGCGCCCGTACAGACGGAGCAGGCCGTCCTTGCCCTGCGCGGACGCGGTGACGAGGAGGATCGCCAGGCCGGTGAGCCGTACGGCGACGTAACCGAGCAGCGCGGGTGCCGCGTACCGCAGCGGGGCGACGAACGGGCGGGACACGGGGCCGGGGGCCGGGTCCGGCTCGTTCGTCCGGGCTCTGGGGGGCACCTGGGTCTCGGACATGGTGGACACTATCGCGCGGGCCGGGGCCGGAAGGCACATGCGTTCGAGGCGGGGACGGCGCGGGACCGCCCGCCGCAGGCCGTGCCCGGACCGGGCCGCTGTACGGAGACCGGACCGGGCCGCCGCATGTCGCGCCCGGAGCACGCCCGGACCACGCCCCACAGTGGGCACATGACTCCGGCCCGCCACCCCCTGGCCACCCTCCTCGCCGCCACCGCACTCGCCGTAGCCCTCGCCAACCCGGCGCACGCCCTGCCCCAGCGGGCCGCCGCCCCGGCCCGCTGCACCGACGGCGTCGACTCCCGCGGCGACTCCTCGGTCGACGGCCGCGAGATCACCTGGGAGGACTCGACGGCGTACGACGACGCCCGACGGCACGCCGTGCGCGCGTGGACGGAGCGGGGGCGCGGCCTCGGCCGGGTGACGTTCCGGCCGGACGACCCCTTCTCGTACGCCGATCTGGAGTGGACAGACACCGACCGCACCGACGGCAAGTGGCACAACACCGGGGCCGCGTGGAGCGGGCGGCCCGGCACGGACGTCGTCTTCATGAACGACGCCTACCTCGCCGACGGCCGCCGCTACGGAGCCACCCGCTGGCGCCGCATCGTCGCCGCCCACGAACTGGGCCACGCCCTCGGCTTCTGCCACAAGTCCCTGAACTGGTACTTCACCCTCATGGAACGCGGCGTCACCGACCTCCCCGCCGACGGCCGCCCGACCCGCCAGGACGTCACCAACTACCGCAGTCTGTGGGGCTGACGATGCGTCATCGCGTACGGCTCGGGGCGGCCGCCGCCCTCGTCCTCGCCGCGTCCGGCTGGGCCACGTACACCTCGTACGCCCCGCAGCCGAGCAGCGTGGAATCCCTCACCCTCTACGACCCCACCGACCTCCGCGAGGTCGCCGGGTCGGCCGAGAACGTGTTCCACGCCGGTGTCATCCGGAGGACCGGCCACCGCTCACTCGGAGGGCTGGAACAGGAGCTGTACGAGGTCCGCGTCGACCGGAACTTCAAGGGCCGCCTCACCGGAGTGGTGACGGTCACTCAGAGTCCCGGCGAGGACGCCCCCTTGACCCCCGGCGAGAGCTACGTCTTCGCGACCGCAGCCTGGGACGGCGGAGCCGGGCACGCCGTCCTCAGCGGTACGAAGCCGCACCCCGCCCCCGACCTGGGCGCGGCGGCGGGCCGCGCGACGGACCGGGCGGCGGGCGGCGCGGGCCGGGGGCTGACGGTGGCGGAACGGTGGCTGTGGGCGGTGGCCCACCAGGTCGACGTGACGAAGCAGCCCCTGACTCCGGCAACCGGAACATCTCCCTCCGCCCGACCGATGCAGAGCCCGCGCGCGTAGACGCAGCGCGGGCGCAAGGGAGCGCACGCCTCGGCCGGACGTAACAGAGCCAGGGTGCACAACGCCAGTCATTGCCCGGAGTCACCCCCCGTGATACACAGAGTGACCATACGGCTTTTCGCCCGACACCGGCCCCACCCCCTCCGCACCGCAGGTCAGAGCGGTGGGACCGGACACACGTGCGGAAGTCCGGTAAAGAGAGCCGCCAAGTCGACATACCGGGGCGGTTTCATCAGCGAAGATAGGGCGATGCTCTCTGCCGTCCGGCAGGAGTGCGAACTACCCGACAGGGGCGGTGACTTAATGATCCTGGCAGCCGAAAAGGGCGACATCACCACCATCATCGGCGGAATCGCGCCTAACTGGGGGCCGTTCGGAAATCTCGGCAACGAGGCCCGCATCATGGTCGAGGTCGTCATGGCCGTGGCCATCCTGCTGTGCCTCGGCATCGCCATCTGGGGCGCGGCCAAGCAGCGGATCGGCGCGACGGCGCTGCGCGACACGTTCAGCGCGGAACAGGGCAAGGGCCTCATCGTCGCGGGCCTGACCGGCGTCTTCATCATCGGCTCGCTCGGCACGCTGTTCACCATCGTGTACGGCATGGCCGTCTAGCCACCTCTCCCCCAGTCCTCACCGGGCGTGCCCGGAACTCCCCCCGAGGTTGCGTTCTCTGATGCCGACTCAACTGACGAGTCACCACACCGCGCCCACGCGGGAAGCGGCACCGCTACCGTCTAAGAGGTATGCCACCGCATACGTGTGCGGATGCGGCGGGACGGACGTGGGACGGCGAATGGCTGAGGGGGCGTACGCGGCATGAACCGCGGTGACGACGAGCGAAGGGGAACGGACGACCCCTATACGACGATGGGCGGCACCCGCCAGACGCGTACCCGCATGCCGGACGACGCGGGCTCGGCCCGGCCGCGCTCCCCCCGGATGAGGGCGTCGCGGTCGACGGTGACGGTGGTGGGCGTGGTGGTGCTGCTGGTGGCGGCGATCGCGTTCGTCAACCGGGGGTCGGGGGACGGGTCCACCCAGGGGGGGCAAGGGAGCCGACCGGAGTCGAGCTCCACTGCTGCTTCGGGGGTGAAGCCCGTCGAAGGTGAGAAGGGCGGCATCCCCTCGGGCTTCCCGAGGACCCAGCAGGGAGCGGAGAGCGCCGCCGCCAACTACGCGACGGTCCTCGGCTCGGACGGCATGTTCAACGCGGGCCGTCGGCACGGGATCGTGCAGACCGTCGCGGACGCCAGTGCGGTGGACAAGCTCCAGGGCGGCTTCGACGCCGACTACTCCGCAGCCTTCCTCAAGCAGATCGGTCTCGACGAGAACGGTGCGGCACCCGCCGGCCTGACCTTCGTCAACCGGACCATCCCTTCCGGCACGAAGGCCACCACCTACTCGGCGGACAGCGCCTCCGTGGACGTCTGGTGCATGGGCCTCTTCGGCCTGGCCGGGGACAAGTCCACGAAGCCGGTGACGAGCGGCTGGTTCACGCTGACCGTGAAGCTCAAGTGGAACGGCTCGGACTGGAAGGTCCTGGAGACCAGCCAGAAGACCGGGCCCACCCCGCTCACGGCCGACAACCCGGCGTCCAAATCCGAGGAGATCGCAGACGCGGTCACAAAGTTCGGAGGGTTCACGTATGCCCGGTAGCCCTCGAGTGCGTACCGTCGCCGGAACTCTGGCGGCCCTCCAGACAGCCGCAGTGCTGCTGTCGGCGCGCGCCTTCGCCGCCCCCACTCCCACGCCGACCCCCAGCGGCAGCAGCGATCCCTGCGAGGCCATCTCCGGGCCCGCACGGGACTACTGCCAGAAGGGCAGCGCCCCCGCCGGAAGCACCCCCGCCGCCCCCACCCCCGGCACCACCGACACCATGGACCCCCTCGCCTCCCTGGCGAAGGGCTGCGCCGACGCCGCCGCCTGGATCGTCGGCAAGCTCAGCGAGGCCGTGAAGTCGACGGCCAACGTCGACTTCACCAACCCCAAGTTCCTCCAGCAGTACGCCGTCGTCTTCGCCGCCTCCACCGTCCTGACCCTCGTCCTCTGGCTCCTCGCGGTGGCCAAGCGCGCCATGCGCGGCGTCCCCCTGGCCACCGCCACCTCCGAGGCCATCGGCTTCCTCTGGCTGACCGTCCTGGCCTCCGCCTTCACCCCGCTGATCCTCTACACGATCGTCTCCGCCACCGACGGCGTCACCCAGGTCATCGCCTCCGCGTCCGGCGGCCAGACCGACGTCTTCTTCGGCTCGTTCGCCCAGGCGCTGAAGAACCGCGACTCCATCGGCGGCGGCCCGATCATGCTGATCGTCGTCGCCCTCGTCACGATCCTCGCCGCGGGCGTCCTCTGGCTCGAACTGGTGATCCGCGCCGCCCTGCTCTACGTCGGCGCCCTCCTCGGCACGGTCGTCTACGCGGGCCTGGTCGACAAGAACCTCTGGAGCCACGTCCGCCGCTGGGCCGGCATCATGATCGCCGTCATCCTGGTCAAACCGGTCATCGTGATCGTCCTCGGCCTCGCCGGGGCACTGTCCGGCGGCGACGGCCCCAACGCCTTCTCCGCCGTGGTCTCCGGCCTCGCGATCATTCTCCTGGCCATCTTCGCCTCCGCGATGATCTACCGCTTCGTGCCCGGCTTCGGCGACGACATCGCCGCCGCCAGCGCCAGCCGCAAGCAGGTCACCGACGGCGCCCGCGCCTCCGCGGTCCTCTCCTCCCCCGCCAACCTCGTCTCCCAGGGCATCAAGACCCACAGCAGCCGAGGCGGCGGCGGTGGAGGCGGCGGCAGCGCCCCCGCCCCCCGCCAGGCCGCGAACTCCGCCTCCAGCGGCGTCACCGCCCACGGTTCCCGTACGGGAAACCCCGGCCCGTCCTCCAGCGGCTCAAGCGGAACCACCGGCGGAACCGGATCCATCCCCTCCGCAGCCCCCTCGGCCCGTAGCAACAGCACCCACAGCAACCGCGGTACCGGCAACACGGGAACGTCCAACTCCCCGCACAGCCACCGCAAGAACTCAGGAGGGGGAGGGCGTTGACCACCCAGTCCCACCCGATCACGCCCCGCCGCACGTATCTCATCGGCCGGGCCCGGCCCAACGCGATCGTCGGCAAGAACCGCGAGACCGGCGAGATCGCCCTGATCATCGCGGGCGGCTTCGTCGGCATGATGTGCGGCCTCCTGGTCCCCACCCTCTCCCTGCGCATCATGCTGCTGGTCGGCTTCCCGCTGCTCGCTCTCATGGCGGTGTACGTGCCGTACAAGCACCGCACCTTCTACAAGTGGTTCGAGATCAACCGGAGTTACAAGCGGAACCTCCGCAAGGGCACCGCCTACCGCTCCCAGGCGGTGGACGCGGGCACCCGCATCGACGGCCGCGAGGTCGAGATCGGCCCGCCCCCGGGCATCGGCCGCATCAACTGGCTGGCCGCCCCCTTCGGCCCGGACGAGATCGCCGTACTCCTCCACGCCGACCGGCGCACCGTCACCGCCGCCATCGAGATCGAGGGCCCCGGCGTCGGCCTGCGCGACAGCGAGGACCAGGAAGCCCTGGTGGACCGTTTCGGCACCCTGCTCAAGCACGTGGCCAACGGCGACGGCTTCGTCACCCGCCTCCAGATGCTCGCCCGTACGCTCCCCGCCGACCCCGACGCGCACGCCAAGGACGTCGCCCAGCGCGGCGACCACACAGCCCCCGACTGGCTCCTCGACTCGTACGACCAGCTCCAGTCGATGGTCTCCACCTCCAGCGAGCAGCACCGCGCCTACCTGGTCGCCTGCATGCACTACACCCGCGAACTGGCCGCCGAGGGCGCCGCGATGGCCCGCGCCTCGCGCCCCAAGGGCCAGCGCAAGCTCGACAAGGACGCCGGTCTCGCGATCGTCATGGCCCGCGAGCTGACCGACATCTGCGCCCGCCTCGCGGAGGCCGACATCCGGGTGCGCCAGCCGCTCGGCCAGGGCCGGCTCTCCTCCCTGGTCCACTCGATGTACGACCCGGACCACCCCATCGACCACATCCAGGCCATGACCAAGCGCAACGCCTGGCCCGCCGAACTGGACGCGGTGGAGCCCACCTACCTCCAGGCCAAGACCCGCGAGTCCCTCACCCGCGAGCCCTGGTGCCACGCCACCGCGTGGGTCAAGGAGTGGCCGATGACCCCGGTCGGCGTCAACTTCCTGGCGCCCCTCCTGGTCCACACCCCGGACGTCATCCGCACCGTCGCCGTCTGCATGGACCTCGAACCCACCGAGGTCGCCATCGAGCGGATGCTCACCGAGAAGACCAACGACGAGGCCGACGCCTCCCGCGCCGCCAAGATGAACCGCACCGTCGACCCCCGCGACATCGCCGCCCACGGCCGCCTCGACCAGCGCGGCGAGGACCTCGCCAGCGGTGCGGCGGGCGTGAACATCGTCGGCTACATCACGGTCTCCTCCCGCAACCCCGAGGAGCTGGCCCGCGACAAGCGCACCATCCGCGCCTCCGCCGGAAAGTCGTACCTGAAGCTCGAATGGTGCGACCGCGAGCACCACCGCGCCTTCGTGAACACCCTCCCCTTCGCCACCGGCATCCGTCGCTAACCGCCAAGCCCCCGGTCCCCCGGAAAGGACAGACCATGCGAGACCCGCTGTCCGCAGCCACGGATGCCTTCACCAGCTTCCTCTTCGGCAAGGTCGAGACCACCCGCCTCCCGGTCCGCACCTCCACCGGCCAGGCCCAGGCGGTCTACCTCCCCACCGCCGCCCCGGGCCTCGGCGACTCCGGCGTGATCATCGGCCGCGAGGTCTACAGCGGCAAGGGCTACATCTACGACCCCTTCCAGCTGTACGGCCAGCAGCTCCCGGCCCCTCACTGGCTGGTCCTCGGCGAGTCCGGAAACGGCAAGTCGGCCCTGGAAAAGACGTACGTACTGAGGCAGTTGAGGTTCAAGGACCGCCAGGTCGTCGTCCTGGACGCCCAGGGCGAGGACGGCGTCGGCGAGTGGAACCTCATCGCCCAGCAGCTGGGAATAACCCCCATCCGCCTGGACCCGATGGCCGCCCTCAACGACGGCATCCGGCTCAACCCCCTCGACCCCGCCATCACCACCACCGGCCAGCTGGCCCTTCTCCGTACGATCATCGAAGTCGCCATGGGCCACGGCCTGGACGAACGCTCCGGCTTCGCCCTCAAGGTCGCCCACGCCTACGTCAACGAGACGATCACCAACCGCCAGCCCGTCCTGACCGACATCGTCGAGCAGCTCCGCCACCCCGAGCCGGAGTCCGCCGAGGCGATGAACGTCGACATAGACGACGTACGCGCCTGGGGCCTGGACGTCGCGCTCGTCCTGGACCGCCTGGTCGACGGCGACCTGCGCGGCATGTTCGACGGCCCGACGACGGTCGGCATCGACCTCGACGCCCCGCTGATCGTCTTCGACCTCTCCCACATCGACCGCAACTCCATCGCCATGCCGATCCTCATGGCGATCGTCGGCGTGTGGCTGGAACACACCTGGATCCGCCCGGACCGCGTGAAGCGCATCTTCCTGGTCGAGGAAGCCTGGCACATCATCAACTCCCCTTTCGTGGCCCAGCTCTTCCAGCGCCTCCTGAAGTTCGGCCGGCGCCTCGGCCTCTCCTTCGTCGCCGTCGTCCACCACCTCTCCGACGTCGTCGACGGAGCCGCCGCCCGCGAGGCCGCCGCCATCCTCAAGATGGCCTCCACCCGCACGATCTACGCCCAGAAGGCCGACGAGGCCAGAGCGACCGGCAAGGTCCTCGGCCTCCCCCGCTGGGCCGTCGAAATCATCCCGACCCTCACCCCGGGCATCGCCGTCTGGGACGTCAACGGCAACGTCCAGGTCGTCAAACACCTGATCACCGAGGCCGAACGCCCCCTGGTCTTCACCGACCGCGCCATGACCGAGTCCTCCTCCACCACCCCCGAGGAGTCCTTCCTCAACGACGACGCCCGCGCCGCCGACTGGGAGGCGGAACAGCGCGCGGCCCTCATCGAGCAGCAGATGGCCGAGGTCGAATCCTCGGACGCGACGGTCGCCTGACATGTCGGGTTCGTACGAGCGGGGTTACGAACACGGCCGCCGCGACTCCGAGTCCGAGCGCCGGGGTTACGATTCCGGGCCGCCCCGCGCCGGACACGGCGGCCGGGGCCGGCGCGGGGCCCCCGGCGGCACCGGCGGCATCCCGGACGGCCTGCTCCTCGGACTCTTCGGCCTGCTGCTGGGCCTGATGGTGCTCACCTGGACCTCCACGGGCCTGGCGGGCCTCTTCGCCCACGGCTCCTGGCCGAGCCGGGTCACCTTCCTCAGCGCCCCCTCCGCGATGCGCCGCCTGGCCACGGACCCGCACGACATCGCAGCGGCCTGGCCCACCACCCCGCCTGCCTCACTCTCCGGCTACGGCCTCTTCTGGGGCCTCTTCATCAGTCAGCTCCTCATCCTCCTCGTCCTCACCATCTTCACCCTGGGCGTCTACACCCGCTGGCGCCTGGTCCGCGCCCGCACCCGCGAGGCCCGCCTCCACCCAACGGACGCCCCCGCCAGCCCCCTTGACCAGCCAGACGCCTCCGCTCCCGCCAGCCCCCTTGGGCAACGGGACGCCTCCGGTAGCCCCCTTGGGCGGCTGGGCCGAACCCCGGGGGCGGAACGGGCGGGCAAGGGGGCGGCCCCCGGCGGAGCCGAACCCCCCGCCCCGGCCACGCCCGGCACCGCCCCGGCCCACCCCGAGCCCCCCGCACCCACCACCACCGCCCACCTGACCACCCCCCGCCCCGCCCCGGAAGACCCGCACCCCACACCCCCGGCCCCCTCCCCCCGTACCCCCACAACGGGCCTCCTCCTCCACCGCCCCACCCACCGAGCAACGGCAACCGAAGCCATCCTCGACGCCCCCGGCCCCACCCTCGTCCTCACCTCCGACCCCACCCTCTGGTCGGAAACCAAGGACGCCCGCACCAAACTCGGCCCCGTCCTCCTCTACGACCCCGAGCACCGCTGCGACACCCCCTCCCGCCTCCACTGGTCCCCCACCACGGGCTGCGAAGACCCCACCACCGCCACCGCCCGCGCCCGAGCACTGCTCGCCCCCGTCCGCCCCCGCGCCCAGGCCGACTCCGCCCTCGCCGAGACCGCCGAAACCCTCCTCAGCAGCTGGCTGCACGCCGCCGCCATAGACGGCCGCCCGTTCAAGCACCTGCTCCGCTGGGCCCAGGGCTCGGGCACCCACGAAGCCGTACGCATCCTCCGCACCCACCCCAAGGCCCGCTCCGGCGCCGCCGGCCTCCTCGAATCGGCCCTCACGGCCTACCCCGAACGCCGCGAGCAGGCCCAGCACCTCACCACGCGCGCATTCTCCGCCCTCTCCTCGATCCACATCCGCGAGGCTTGCACCCCAAACCGAACCGATTCGCTCACCTTGGAATCATTTGTGGTCGAGGGGGGAACGCTCTACATGGTCGGTGAATCAATCGAGGACCCCCGCACCCGCCCCAGCGGGCCGGGCGCGATGCCGTTGCTCACCGCCCTCGCCTCACACGTGGTCGAGCACGGCCGCCGCATGGCCGCACGGTCATCCGACGGTCGGCTCGACCCACCAATGACGCTCGTCCTGGACGATGTCGCGGCCGTGGCTCCGCTTCCCCAGCTCCCGGAGCTCCTCACGGCCGGTCAGGGCCAAGGTCTGCCGACCCTGGCCCTGCTCCGTTCCCAGGAACAGTTCAACTCCGCCTGGCCACAAGGGCGTTGATGGGGTGTGCCCCCGCCCGGGGGTGCACCCGGATCCACCCCACAAAGACCGTTCACACCCACAGCTTTCCGCCTCCGTACCGGCGACAGTCGTACGAGTCCCACCGCGCCCCTCAAGGACGCACCCGCTCGTCACGCACCCACCACCGGCAGAAGAGGCGACCACCCATGCCCAAGCACCCGCACACCACAACTGCGCCCACACCCGGCCCCAGCCGCCGCGAAGCCCTCGGCACAGCGGCCCTCGGCACCGCCGCCGCCCTGACCGGCCTCGCCCTCGCACCCGCCGCCTCCGCGGCGCCTGCGGGGACCCCGGCGACCGCGTCCGCAAGCACCGCCGCCCGCCCGAACCCCTCCGTCCTCGCCCTCACCCACGCCACCCTCCTCCTCACCCCGAACTCCCGCCCCCTCCCCGACCACACCCTCCTCATCACCGACGGCAGACTCACCACCTACGCCCCCAGCGCCCAGCTCGAGCCCCCACCCCACGCCCACGTCGTCGACCTGACCGGCAAATACGTGATCCCCGGCCTGACCGAGTCCCACATCCACACCAGCGGCGACGACGCCATCACCCCGCCCCTCTTCCCCCTGACGGGCGTGACCTCGGTCCGCGAAATGTGGGGCCAGCCCCTCCACCACGACTGGCGCCGGAGGATCTCCGCGGGCACCCTCCTCGGCCCCCGCTTCGTCATCGCAAGCCCGATCCTCGACGGCCCGCCCTCGATCTGGGCGAACGACACCGGCCTGCCCGTCCTCGAAGTCGCCGACGCGAAGTCCGCCCGCGCCGCCGTCCGCAAGGTGAAGCGCGAGGGCGCCGACTTCGTGAAGGTCTACTCCCGCCTCTCGCCCGAGTCGTACTACGCCATCGCCGACGAGTCGAAGCGCCAGCACCTCCCCTTCGCCGGCCACTGCCCCGACACCCTCCCGATGTCCCGCGCCGCCACCTCCGGCCAACGCTCCATCGAGCACCTGCACGCCATGCTCCCGGCGACGTCCTCCCGCGAACGCGAGATCCGCGCGGCCCTCACCAAGGTCCGGATCGACCCCAACGACCCGTCCAGCCTGTCCCGTTACGGCAGCTGGTTCCGCCAGGTCCACCCCCTGGAATGGCAGGCCATGCGCTCGTACGACAAGGGCCGCGCCCGCCGCCTCTTCGACACCCTCGCCGAGCACGGCACCTACGTGACCCCCACCCTCACCGTCCACCACTCCCTGGAACGCATCGCCGACCTCCCCACCTCATCCCCGGACTGGAAGTACCTCCCCGCCTGGACGGTCGCCTCCTGGCCGTACATCTGGGAAGCGATGACCGGCTCCCGCACCCCCGAGGACACCGCCCGCATCCGCCGCATCTACGAACACCGCCTCACCCTCGTCTCCGAGATGCACCGCGCCGGTGTCCGCCTGACCGCCGGCACGGACACGGGCACCGGTTACGCCGTCCCCGGCTTCTCCCTCCACGAGGAACTACGCCTCCTCTCCGAAGCCGGCCTCCCCACCCGCGACGTCCTCACCACCGCGACCACCCACCCCCACGACCTGCTCCGCCTCCCCACCTCCCGCCCCGCCGACCTCCTGATACTCAACGCCAACCCCCTCACAAACATCCGCCACACCCTCAACATCCACTCCGTGGTCAACGCCGGCCACTACCTCTCCCCCACCGACCGCACCCACCTCCTGGCCGCCGTCGAAAAAGCCGCCTCCGAAAGCACACCCCCCGAAAACGGCACCCTCGCCACCCCCACCCCGGGCTGCGCCTGCAACGCCCCGCACTGACCCGACCCCTGAACGCAGAAATGCCCCGTACCGGTAACCCGGTACGGGGCATTTCCACAATGATTGTTCGGCGGCGTCCTACTCTCCC
>BMUX01000015.1 GCA_014650415.1 Streptomyces spiroverticillatus | reverse complement strand
GGGCTTTCCTCCGGACGTTTTTCGTTCGGTGTTTCTGTTGTTCTTGCGTTTCCGACTCTATCAGACTGTTTCCAGTGCCGATTCCCTCGGTGCTTTCCAGGTTCTTCGCTTTCGCATTTTCCCTTTCCGGCGGTTCCGACTCTATCAGATCCTTTCGGGCCTGATTCCCAGTCGAACTTGGGTTGTCTTTGCGGCTGTTGGGCCGTTCCGACGAGTGAGACATTAGCGGATTCCTGGGCCCCGACGCCAATCGGGGGCGTTCTCTCGAACGCGGAATCCTCATTTCGCAAAAGCGCATGGAAATGGGCGCGACAGATGTCGGGCTCATTGATCACGGTTTCTGCGGAATGGTTGCCCTCAGGCCGGTCAGGAACCGGTACTCACATAGGACAACCCGCAGAACCTTACGGAAGCAGTGCCTCCGCGTCAAGCCGGGAAGGTCGCGGCGGGGAACCCCCGCCGACTGCACTCACGCCGGCCCGGCCAGTCCCTCGTCCGGGTGACGCACTGGCACTTGCCTGCGGCACATGCCCGACAGGTCTTAGCTTCCCCGGCATGGTCTCTGCGCACCACGAATCCCTGCACAAGGTGTTCCAACGGGACACCGGCCTGCTGATCGACGCCCTCCAGGAGCTGTTGGGCGTCGACTTTCCCGCCTACCGGAAGATCGAGCCGGTCAATGTGGACCTGACCGAGATCGAGGCGATCGAGCGCCGCGCGGACACGATCCTCCGCATCGAAACGAAGGGGGAGCCGTACTTCGTCATCCTTGAATCGCAGGGGCGTCCGGCCGAGCGCAAGCGGCGCAGCTGGGCGTACTACTTGGCGTACCTCCTGGACAAGTACGACGGGCAGCCCGTGCTGCTGGTCCTGTGCCATGACCGGGCCACCGCTCGCTGGGCGGCGAAGCCCATCGAATTCGGCCTGCCCGGCTTGCCGTCCCTGGTGGTCAGGCCTCTCGTACTGGGGCCCGACAACGTGCCTGTCATGGCCGAGCCCGAGCAGGTGCGGAGCAACGTTCCGCTGGCCGTGTTCGCGGCGATCACACACGGGAACGATCCGGGCGTCGCTGCCATACTCAAGTCACTGGCCGAAGCCCTGGACGAGCTGGATCCGAATGAAGCGGTGATCTACGCCGAGTACGTCGAGGCGGGCCTGTCGGACGTGGCGGCCCAGCAGACCTGGAGGAAATTGATGGACACCCTGAATATCTTCTTCCGCTCCGAAGCTGCTCGGCGGACCCGCGAGGAAGGCCGCGAAGCAGGGCGTGAGGAAGGGCTTGAAGAGGGGCAGGCCGTGGAGCGGGCGCGGATGGTGTGCACCGTTCTGGAGCGGCGTGGTCTGGAGCCTTCCCTGGAGACTCGGGAACGTATCGCTGCCTGTCGGGACCTCGAAGTGCTCGGGCGGTGGGCGGAGCTCGCCTGGAGTGTTTCCTCCGCGGAGGAGATCTTCGCCGAGGAGGAGTAAGAGGGGCGACTGCTCGGGGTCGCGGAGTGCGCGCGGGCGGGGCATTGTGACGCTCCCCCGCGTGCCCCAACCCTTCGTGCCCCGATGTGTGGGATCGGTGTGACCCAGCGCTCAGGGCGGATTCGTAGGGCTGGACTCTATTATGCAACTAGTTGCATAAGTGTCGTCCTGTGAGTGTGTGGAGGCTTCGGATGAGTCAGGCGAGCCCGTCGAGTCAGTACCCGCATCTGTTGGCCCCGCTGGATCTGGGGTTTGTGACGCTGCCCAACCGGGTGGTCATGGGGTCCATGCATGTGGGGTTGGAGGAGGCGGAGAACGGGTTCGCGCGGATGGCGGCGTTCTATGCCGAGCGGGCGCGGGGCGGGGTCGGGCTCATGGTGACCGGGGGGATCGCGCCGAACGACCAGGGGCGGCCGTATCCCGGGGGCGCGAAGCTGACCACGGCCGAGGAGGCGGCGGAGCACCGCGTGATCACGGACGCGGTGCACGAGGCGGGTGGGCGGATCGCGATGCAGATCCTGCACTTCGGGCGGTACGCGTATCACCCGGAGCTGGTGGCTCCGAGTGCCTTGCAGGCGCCGATCAGTCCGTACGTACCGCATGAGATGACGGATGCCGAGGTCGAGGAGACCGTCGAGGACTTCGTGCGGGCAGCGGGGCTGGCGCAGGAGGCGGGGTACGACGGGGTCGAGATCATGGGGTCGGAGGGGTACCTGATCAATGAGTTCGTCGCCGAGCACACCAATAAGCGGGCTGATCGGTGGGGTGGGGCGTACGAGAACCGGGTGCGGTTCCCTCTGGAGATCGTGCGGCGGGTGCGGGAGCGGGTGGGGCCAGAGTTCATCGTGATCTACCGGTTGTCGATGTTGGACCTGGTGCCCGGTGGGTCGACTTTTGAGGAGGTGGTGGGGCTCGCGAAGGCGGTGGAGGCGGCCGGGGCGAACATCATCAACACCGGGATCGGCTGGCACGAGGCGCGGATTCCGACCATCGCGACGTCGGTGCCGCGCGGGGCGTACGCCTGGGTGACGAAGAAGGTCATGGGGGCGGTGGGGATTCCCCTCGTGACGACGAACCGGATCAATACGCCGGAGCTGGCGGAGGAGTTGCTGGCCGGTGGGTTCGCGGATCTGGTGTCGCTGGCGCGGCCGTTCCTGGCGGATCCGGAGTTCGTGGCGAAGGCGCGGGAGGGGCGGGGGCATCTGATCAATACGTGCATCGGGTGCAATCAGGCCTGCCTCGACCACACCTTCAGCGGGAAGATCACGTCGTGTCTGGTGAATCCGCGCGCCTGTCATGAGACGGAGCTGGTGCTCTCGCCGACGCGGCTGCGGAAGCGGGTGGCCGTGGTCGGTGCGGGGCCGGCGGGGCTCGCTTGCGCGGTGACGGCGGCCGAGCGGGGGCATGCGGTGACGCTCTTCGATGCCGCTGAGGAGGTCGGCGGGCAGTTGAACGTGGCGCGGCGGGTGCCGGGGAAGCAGGAGTTCGACGAGACGCTGCGGTACTTCCGGAACCGGTTGGAGGAGTGCGGGGTCGAGGTGCGGCTCGGGGTCGAGGTCACCGCGGAGGGGCTCAAGAAGGAGGCGTACGAGGAAGTGGTGGTCGCCACGGGGGTGACGCCTCGGGTGCCGGAGATCGAGGGGGTCGGGCACCGGAGTGTCGTGGGGTACCTGGAGGTGCTGCGGGGCGAGGTGGAGGTCGGGGAGCGGGTGGCCGTGCTGGGGGCCGGTGGCATCGGGTTCGATGTGGCGGAGTTCCTGACGGACGAGGGTGAGGGGGCGTCCGTGTCGCCGGAGGTGTTCTTCCGGCAGTGGGGTGTGGATGTGGAGTACGAGGGGCGGGGCGGGTTGCGGGCTCCGGAGCGGGTGAAGGCGACGCGGACCGTTGTTTTGATGCAGCGGAAGGAGACGAAGGTCGGGGCCGGGCTGGGGAAGACGACCGGGTGGATTCACCGGACGGAGCTGGCGAAGAGGGGGGTGGAGATGGTTGCCGGGGTGACGTACGAGCGGATTGATGATGCGGGGGTGCATGTGGTGGTCGGGGGTGAGCGGCGGGTCCTGGAGGTGGATTCGGTGGTGCTGTGTACGGGGCAGGAGGCGCGGCGGGGGCTGTATGAGGGGTTGTTGGTGGGTGGGGGTGTTGGGGTGCACCTGATTGGTGGGGCGGATGTGGCGGCGGAGTTGGATGCGAAGAGGGCGATTCGGCAGGGGGTGGAGGTGGGGGCGGGGCTGTAGGTCCCGGGAGGGGGTGGCCGGGGGCCGGTGGGTGCCGGGGGCCGGTGGGGCTCGGACGGTGCCGGTGGGCGCGGGCAGGGGGCGGTGTCCGGGTGGGCCCGGATCGGGCGGGCCGCCCCCTTGCCCGCCCGTCCCGCCCCCGGGGGGCGGCCCCGCCGCCCAAGGGGACGGAGGGTGGTGGAAAGGGGCGCCGCCCAAGGGGGCTAGGGAGGCAAAGGCGGGCGCCGCCCAAGGGGGCGAGGGAGGGGGGGGAAGCGCCGCCCAGGGGGCGAGGGAGAGGGGGGTGTCTAGGATGCGGGCATGTCATTGCCGCATGCGATTCTTACCGCCCTGTTGGAGAAGCCGTCCTCGGGGCTGGAGTTGACGCGGCGGTTCGACATGTCGATCGGGTACTTCTGGTCGGCGACGCATCAGCAGATCTACCGCGAGCTGGGGAAGCTGGAGCAGGCCGGGTTCATCCGGGCGCTGCCGCAGGACGTACCCACGCGGGGCCAGAAGCGGGAGTACGAGGTGCTGCCGGCCGGGCGCGAGGAGTTGGTCGCGTGGGTGGCGAAGGCGGAGGATCCCAAGCCGTTGCGGGACGCGTTCGCGCTGAGGCTGCGGGCGGCGGCCATGGTGGGCACCGGCGAGCTGCTCGGTGAGGTCGAGCGGCACCTGGGGCTGCACCGGGTGCAGTTGGCGACGTACCGGGAGATCGAGAAGCGGGACTTTCCGGCCGGTGCCAGTGGGCGCGAGGAGCGGATCCAGCATCTGGTGCTGCGGGCCGGGATCGAGATGGAGCGGTTCTGGGTGGGGTGGCTGGAGGAGGCCACGGTGGAGCTGCGGGAGCTGGACGGGTAGGTGTCCGGGCACGTACGCAGGGCCGGGCCCCGGTGGGGGTGTGCCCTGGCGTGCGGACAGGCCGGGCCCCGCTGNGGCGTGCGGACAGGCCGGGCCCCGCTGAGGGTCGGGCATGCGGACAGGCCGGGCCCCGCTGAGGGTCGGGCATGCGGACAGGCCGGGCCCCGCTGAGGGTCGGGCATGCGGAAGGGCCGGGCCCCTGTCGGGGGTCCGGCCCTTCGTGCGCGGGTCCTGTGCGGTCAGCCCTTGCGGGAGGCCAGGAACTCGTCGAAGGTCAGGCGGCCGTCGCCGTTGCTGTCGTGCGCGTTGATGACGGCCTGGGCCACGGTCTCGGTGACGGTGAAGTCGCCGAGCTCCGCCATCAGGCTCTTGTACTCGGCGGCCGTGATGGTCCCGTCGCCGTTCTTGTCGAACTTGCTGAACGCGTCGCGCGCCGCATCGATGTCGATGTCCGCCATGTGGTCCACCCCTTGGTGCAGTCAGGCCAATACGGGCGACAGGTTAGCGGCCCTGGTCGACACCGAGGCGGGGCGGGTTCGGGATTCGGTTGCCGAAGTAGTCGCGGGTGAGGCCGTCGGGGGTGGGTGAGGCGGGCTGGAGGCGTACGTCAGTGGGGGTGGTCAGGGTGGGGGTGCGGAAGAGGGTGTTGAGTGTGCGTGACTCTGCGTGAGTGATGTCGTTATCAGCATATGAACGTGACGGAGAGTGTGAGGTTGCATGGCGTGCATGCTCATGCGGCGTTTCGCAGGCTCCGTGAGGGTGCCCTTCCGGTGGTGGAGGGGCTCACGTCGTCTTCTGTCCACGCGTCCAAGTGTGGGTTGGTAGCCCATCGTGTCCGCAGAGGGATCGAAGTGGCGGCGGCCGATGGCTGAGCCGAGGAAGCAACTGCGGCTCCTTGAGGCGCCGTTCGTCGCCGCGGGTCCGTCCGGGGTGGCCGTCCGTGACCGCCTCAAGCACCTGACGCCCGGCGATGAGGAGGTGCTGCGGCTGGTGGGTGCGTATCAGGGGGCGTTGGCGTCGGGGGATCTCAAGGCGCGCTGTGCGGCCGGGCACGGTCACGACAACGAGGCCTGGGCGGTCCGCAAGCGGGAGCTGACCGGGAGGTCGTCGTCACGGATCGCGGGGGCGATCACCAAGGTCACCCACGACCAGTACGCGCTCGCCCGCCGATGCCTCCTCGCGCACATCCAGAGCCTGGAAGCTGGCATCGCGATGCTGCGCCACAGGCTGTCCCTGCCGCTCGGGGCCAAGGGCAGCAAGCGGGCACCGGGCGGCTACCGGTCGAAGGGCGAGTGGTTTCACAAGTCCCGCCGCCTGCACCTCCTGGAAGACCGCCTCACGGCGGCCCGTGCGGACTGGGACAGCGGGCGGGCCCGGGTGGTGCGGGGCGGGCGGCGGCTGCTGAAGACCCGCCATCACCTTGATGCCGCGCACCTGACCGAGGACCAGTGGCGTCGGCGGTGGGAGGCCGGGCGCTGGTTTCTGACGGCGGACGGGGAGTCGGGCAAGAGGTTCGGCAACGAGACGATCCGCGTCACCCCCGACGGCCAGGTCTCCCTCAAGCTGCCCGCCCCGCTGGCGTCTCTGGCCAACAGCAAGCATGGCCGGTACACCCTGGCTGGGAAGGTCGCGTTCGCCTACCGGGGCGAGGAGTGGCGGGACCGTGTCGAGGGCAACCGGGCGGTCGCCTACCGCATCCACCTCGATGTAGACCGTGGACGCTGGTACCTCATCGCGTCCTGGACCCGCCCCACCGTGCCCACGATCCCGCTGGCCACCGCCCGCGCCCAGGGGATGATCGGTGTGGACACCAACGCCGACCACTTCGCCGCCTACCAACTCGACACCCACGGCAACCCGGTCGGTGACCCGCACCGCTTTTTCTACGACCTCTCCGGCGCCTCCACCCACCGTGACGCACAGGTCCGGCACGCGATCACCCAGCTCCTGCACTGGGCCAAGCAGTGCGGCGTGCGGGCGATCGGGATGGAGAACCTGGACTTCGCCGCCGAGAAGACCCGCGAGAAACACGGCCGCAGGAAACGCTTCCGCCAGCTCATCTCCGGCATGCCCACCGGCAGACTCCGCGCCCGCCTGACTGCGATGGCTGCCGAGGCGGGCATCGCGATCGTCGCAGTGGATGCGGCCTACACCTCGATGTGGGGCAACGAGCACTGGCGCACACCCCTGACCACCGCACACCGCACCATGACCCGCCATGACGCCGCCTCAGTGGCCATCGGCAGGCGCGCCCTCGGGCACTCGATCAGGCGTCGGACGGCACCGCCCCCGCAGCACCGGAGTGATGCTGCGGGGCATCGGACCGCCCAGGCCCGACCGGGAGTCCCGGGGCGTGAGGGAACCCGCCCACCCGTCACGGACCGTGCACTCGATGCGCGTCACCGAACCGGGACACCAAGAACGCGGGCAACCAGCGCATCCAACACCGTTCGGGATGTGCGCAGTACCAGGACCTGGGTCCAAGACCCACTCCTGCACACTGTCTAGGAACGGTGGGTGCTTGGATCTCTGCATGAGAGACCTTGCGCATGCTTTCGAATGCCCCGACTCGCTTGCCCGCATTCTTGATTCGGCTGCCCAAGGGGTGTTCCCGCCGCCAGACGGCGGGGTGACCGTGGTGCCGCAGGCGGAGGAGCGGGTGGCGGGGGTGCTGGCCTTCACCGCCCACTCGGTGATCTTCACGGATCAGGATCCGGAGTGGGTGCGTACGACGCTGGCTCGGACCCCGTGTGATCCGCTGGCCGCGTCCATGAACCCCGTGTTCCTGGTGGCGTTGGCCGAGAAGGCGGGGCGGCGGATGAACGACACCATTGATCTGCTGACGCTGGCGGAGGCGTTGCCGGGGGCGCCGGATGCGGGGCTGGGGTTGGTGGAGCTTGATGATCCTTCGCATCCGCGAGTGGTGCGGGCGAGGAAGTTCCGGGATGAGGTGCGGGTGTGGCGGGCGGCCGGTGGGGGTGTGCTGATCCTCGGGCGGGGTGTTGCGGGGCGGTGGGAGGCGGCGATTCAGGTGGATGAGGGGGCGCAGGGGCGGGGGCTGGGGAGGCAACTGGCGGTTGCGGCGCGGCACTTGGTGCCGGGGGGTGTTGTGTGGGCGCAGCAGCCGCCGGGGAATGCGCGGAGTGTGAGGGTGTTTCAGGGGGCGGGGTATCAGGCGGTGGGGTCGGAGGTGCTGATGGTGCGGGGGTGAGGGGGGGCTGTGCGGGGTGGTGGGTGGTTGCGGTTCAGGCCGGGGGCGCTGCCCCCGGACCCCCGGTTTTCGCCCCAGCCCCGCCCCTTCACCTAAACCCTGCGGGGCAATCCTTCACCTAAACCCTGCGGGGCAATTGGGAGGGTTCCGTGCGGGAGCGTCGTGGCTGGTCGCGCAGTTCCCCGCGCCCCTGGAAGGGGCGCGGGGTTGGTGGGCCGGTGTGGGAATGTGCGGGTCAGCGGAAGATGCCTGTGTGGCCGAGGGAGTAGCGGCCCGGTTGGGGGTAGACGGCGAGGCCGTGGGGGCCGTCGCCGACCGGGATGCGGGCGAGTTGGCGGCCGGTGGTGGTGTCGATGGCGTAGACCTCGGAGTCGTAGCGGCCGGCCAGCCAGAGGACCTTGCCGTCGGCGGAGACTCCGCCCATGTCGGGGCTGCCTCCGTCGGGGAGGTGCCATTTCTTGGTGAGTTTGTTCTGCGCGAAGTCGAAGACGGAGATGGAGCCTTCGCCGCGGTTCGGGACGTACATCTCCTTGGAGTCGCGGGAGATGTAGAGGCCGTGGCAGCCCTTGCCGGTGGGGAGGAGCTTGGGGGTGGTGAACTTCTCGCCGTCCAGGACCCACATGCCGTGGGCCATCATGTCGGCGATGTAGAAGGTCTTGCCGTCCGGGGAGATCTTGACGTCCTGCGGCATGGCTCCCTCGAAGGGGAGTTTCTGCTGGCCGATGACCTTCATCTTCTCGGTGTCGACCTTGAGGAGTTCGCCGGAGAACTCGCAGGAGACGACGAAGTAGCGGCCGTCGGCGGAGAAGTCGGCGTGGTTGACGCCCGCGCAGGTGACGGGTTCGGTCTTGACGCGGTTCATGGTGTGGGGGTCGCGGAAGACCAGTTCGCGGTCCATGGAGGCCATGACGACGGCGTGCTTGCCGTTCGGGGTGAAGTAGAGGTTGTAGGGGTCGTGGACCTCGACAGGGTTGCCCGCCTTGCCGTTGGCGGGGTTGATGGGGGTCAGGGTGTGGCCGCGGTTGTTGTTGACCCAGAGGGTCTTCATGTCCCAGGAGGGGACGACGTGCTGGGGCTGGATGCCCACCGGGATCGTCTCGATGACCTTGTAGGTCTTCGGGTCGATGACGGAGACCGTGTTGGAGTTGGTGTTGGGGACGTAGACGCGGGAGGGGAAGTTCCGGGCGACGGGGGCGATGTTGCCGGGGCGGTTGGCCGCGTAGATGTCGTTCGGGTTCTGCACCGGGGGCATGCCGGGCAGGCCGGCCGGTGCCGCCTTCTTCAGGGCGGGCGGGGCGGCCGCCTTGGTGCCGAGGGCCTCGACGTTCTCCTTGCCGCCGGGGTCGGCACAGGCCGCCAGCGTGGAGAGGAGGATTCCGGCCAGGCAGAGGGTGCGTTTGCGGGAGGTCATGGGGTCAGCAGCTCCGTGGTGGTGACCGCGCGCAGACCGCGGCGGTGGAGGTCGTCGAGGAGGGCGGGCAGCGCGGCGACCGTGTCCGCGTAGCCGAAGTGCAGGCTCACCACGGATCCGTTGCGGATCTCCCCGGCGACCTTGCGGGTGACGGCCGTCGCGCCGGGCGAGGTGAAGTCGAGGGAGTCCACGTCGTAGGAGAGGACGTGGGGGTAGCCGGCCCGGTGGGCGAGGCGCTGGATGCGCGGGGTCGCGAACTGGGTGCGGGACGGGCGGAACCACGTGCCGATGGAGCCGGTGAGGCGGCGCAGGCGGGCCGCGCAGTCGGTGATCTCGCGGAGGGCTTCCGCGTCCGTCATGTCGGAGACCGTGAGGTGGCGTTGGGTGTGGTTGCCCAGGTCGTGGCCGCCGTCGAGGATGCGGCGGGCCATCGCCGGGTGTTCGTCGAGCCAGCTGCCGACGGCGAGGACGGTGACCCGGGCGCCCGCGCGCTCGGCCTGGGCGAGGAGGGTGCGCGCGATGGCCGGGTCGCCCTGGCCGTGGAAGGTGAGGGCGACGGCGGGGCGGTTGCGGGGGCCGTGTTCGATCTGCGCGGGGTGACCGGGGAAGCGGCGCGGGGCTGGCGCGGACCGGGTCCGGGTGCTGCCACCGGGGGTGCCGGGGCCGGCCGTTCCGTTCGTACGGTCCGGATGCGTGCCGTACGGATTCGTGCCGTACGGAGAGGCAGCGCCGCCCGTGGAGCCCGCGTCCGTGGGCGTGCCGCCCGTGCCCGTCATGCCGTCCGGGCCCGAGGGGGTGGCCGGGTGGGTCGGGGTGGTCGTGCCGGTGCCGTCGGCGAGGCCCGCGTCGGGGCCCGGCCGGGTCGGGGGCGTGGTGCCCGTGCCGTCGGCGGGGCCCGCCGGTGTCGCGGTTCCGGATCGTACCGACGGAGACGTGCAGGCGGTGCCCAGTGCTGCGGTCAGGGCGGCGCCTGTTCCCGCGCGCAGCAGGGTGCGGCGGTCGGTCGGTGGTGCGATGGGGCTCACCTCGCCGGTGTCGGGTGGGGCGACGGGCGGGGGCGGGGGCGCCCCGGGTGAGCACCATAAGTGTGACAAGCGAAGAATCTGACGATTGGTCCGATGAGGGCGTTTCGGGACCAAGGGGACCAAGGCCCTGGGCGCTCTCGCGTACGGGGCCGAGCCGGACCCGGAAACGCCAGAAGCCCCCAGGCGCCGGGGTGGGGCGCTCTGCGGGGGCTTCCGAGGGGGCCGAGGAGCGGAAGGGGTGTGCTCCAGGGCCTGATGACGAACTCGCCCGGGTCAATGGGGTTCGCGTTGTCGACTATGGCAGACGGGTGGCTTCAAGCCAAAAGTCCTTACTCGGACAAAGCGCGCAAACCGCCACAGTTTAGATGTGAATCGTTGGTGAGATGGGCCACTGGCCTGGCATTCTCTGCATAAGTATGGGATTGGATGCGTGAATCATCGATGAAGTGCGGCTGAACTTCACCCCGGGGAGCCTTCAGCGCTCCCGGTCCACGACCCGCATCTCGAACCAGGTCGTCTTGCCGCGCGGCAGCAGGTCCACGCCCCACCGGTCGGAGAGCTTGTCGACCAGGAAGAGGCCCCGGCCGCTCACGTCCAGCTCCCCCACCGGCATCAGGCACGGCAGCCCGCGCGAGGGGTCGCGCACCTCGATGCGGATCCAGCCCCTGCGGCGCAGCATCTTCAGCCCGAAGACGCGCGCCCCCGTGTGCCGCACCGCGTTGCCGACCAGCTCCGAGACGAGGAGCACCGCGAATTCCGAGACCTGCGCGGAGAGCCCCCACTTGTGCTGCACCACCCACAGCGTGAGCCGGCGCGCGGTGCCCGCCGATTCGCCGAGCGAGGGCAGCTTCACCTCGCCCTCCGTCGGGTCCCCGAACGTCTCCCGCTCCCCGCGTGTACGTTCGCACTCGACGGCCGGCATCCACCGCGCAGCGGTCGCCTGCCCCTGCTGCCGCGGTTCCTCCATACCCTCCAGGCCCGCCATGCCCCCATCATGGCCGCCGCCGGGGCGGTACGGGGTGTTCCGGGAGAAACAATCCCCCGGAACATCCCCTCCACAGGGCGGCTCCTGGCATGTGCCGGAGACAAAAGCGGGTCGCCACTACCGGCCTGACCTGCGATGACTAGCCGCATGTGAGTGATCACCCGGAGTGCGGGCCGCGCAGACCTTAAGCCGCGCTTAAGGCTGAGCTAACCCTCACCTCCGGGTGACCCGTCGTCAATTGGCCATTCCTCAGAGGAACTTGGCCTTGCCGGGGCCCTCCTCCACGAAGGACCGCATGCCGCGCTCGCGGTCCTCGGTGGCGAACAGGCCGGCGAACCAGGTGCGTTCGACGGCGAGACCGGTCTCCAGGTCCGTCTCCAGGCCCGTGTCGACGGCCTCCTTCGCCGCACGCAGGGCGAGCGCCGGGCCCTGGGCGAGCTTCGCGGCCCAGGCGTGCGCCTGCTCGTACACCTCGGCGGCCGGGACCACGCGGTCGACCAGGCCGAGGGACAGGGCCTCGTCCGCCTTGACCATGCGGCCGGTGAAGATGAGGTCCTTGGCCTTGGAGGGGCCCACCAGGCGGGAGAGGCGCTGGGTGCCGCCCGCGCCGGGGATCAGGCCGAGCAGGATCTCGGGCTGGCCCAGCTTGGCGTTGTCGGCGGCGATGCGGAAGTCCGCGCAGAGGGCCAACTCGCAGCCGCCGCCGAGCGCGTAGCCGGTGACGGCGGCGACGACCGGCTTGGGGATGCGGGCGACTGCGGTGAAGGACTCCTGGAGGGCGCGGGAGCGGACCACCATCGCGGTGTGGTCCATCGCCTGCATCTCCTTGATGTCCGCGCCGGCGGCGAACACCTTCTCGCCGCCGTAGAGGACGACGGCGCGGACGTCCTCGCGGCGGGTCGCCTCGTCGGCGAGCTCGCGCAGCCGGTCCTGGGTGGCGACGTCGAGGGCGTTCATCGGGGGGCGGTCGAGGCGGATGGTGCCGACGCCGGAGGCGACTTCGAGAGTGACTGTCATACGGGGGAGGTTAGCGGGCGTTCACGGACGCGGAACCCCCGGATGCGCAAGGGCCCGGTGCACTTGGTCACAGTGCGCCGGGCCCTTACACGTACGGAGTCGGAAGGGTTACTTCGTCCAGTCCGCCCAGGACATGTTCCAGCCGTTGAGGCCGTTCTCCGGGGCGATCTTCTTGTCGTGCGAGTTCTTGACGATCACGACGTCGCCGATCATGGAGCGTTCCCAGAACCAGCCCGCCGGGGTGCCGCTGTCGCCCGCGCCGCGCACGTCGCGCAGGCCGACGCAGCCGTGGCTGACGTTGGCGGAGCCGAAGGTGCCGGAGCCCGCCCAGTAGTTGCCGTGGATGAAGGTGCCGGAGTCCGACAGGCGCATCGCGTTGGGGACGTCCTTGATGTCGTACTCGCCGCCGAAGCCGACGGTGGCGCCGTTCATGCGGGTCACCTTGAGCTTCTCGGAGATGACCATCTCGCCGTTGTACGTCGTCGTGGACGGCGCGCCCGCGGTGATCGGGATCGTGCGCAGGGTCTTGCCGTCGCGGACGACCTTCATGGTGTGGTTCTTCGCGTCGACCGTGGAGACCTGGCTGCGGCCGATGGTGAACTTCACGGTGCGGGTCTGCTTGCCGTAGACGCCCTTGCGGCCCTCGACGCCGTCCAGGTTGATCTTGACGGTGACCTTGGTGCCGGGCGCCCAGTACTTCTCCGGGCGGAAGTCCAGGCGGTCGTTGCCGAACCAGTGGCCCTCGATCGGCACCGACGGCTCGGCCGTGACCTTGATGGCCTTCTCGACGTCGTCCGGCGAGGTGATGCCTCGGCTGAAGCGGAAGGACACCGGCATGCCGACGCCGACCGTGGAGCCGTTCTCCGGGCGGAAGTCACCGATGAAGGTGTTCTTGGGGACGAGCGTGGTGAAGCTGGTGTCCTGCGCGGAGGCGCGGCCCTCGGCGTCCTTCGCGAGCGCGTGCACCTTGTAGGTGGTGCTGGCCGCGAGGTGGTGGGTGGGCTCCCAGCCGGCGCCGTCGGCGGAGATCTTGCCGTCGATCTCATTGCCCTTGGTGTCGGTGACCTTGACCTCGGACAGCTTGCCCTTCTCGGCGGTGACCTTCAGGGTGCCGCTGGTGGCGACGTCCTTCGCACCGTTCTTCGGGGCGACGGTCACGACGGCCTGGGAGGCCTTGGTGTCCGCCTTGCCCGGCTCCTGCTTCTCCTTCGCGGCGGGGCTCTTGTCCCCGCCGCCGCACGCGGTGACCAGAAGCAGCAGCGCACCGAGCACGAGCGCGAGCAAGGCCCGGCCGCCGTTCCCGCGTGCCGCCCGGCGTCCCGTGGATGCCCGGACCTCGAAGGTCTGGACCGGCTGGCTGTTCAATGTGGAATTCTCCCCTCGCGCACGGCCTGACCAGGCCCGCACCCCCGTACGCAACTACCGCGCACACTGCGCTAGATAATCACACCGGGCGCGGTGGGAACTCCCCGGAAATGTCACCGTTCCGTTCCAAGTGACGGGCCGGTGTCAGGCGGGTGGCCTGCGGATACGTCGCAGGCCAGGACCGGCCTCCCGGGGATCAGCGCAGGGCGGAGCCCGCCGTCCACTGGTCCCATCCCATGTTCCAGCCGCCGAGGCCGTTGTCGGGAGCGACATTTCGGTCGGTCGAATTGACCACTTCGACCACGTCGCCGATCAGTGTGCGGTCGAAGAACCAGCCCGCCGGGGTGGACTGGCTGCCGCCCTTCACGTCCCGCAGGCCGATGCAGCCGTGACTGGTGTTGCTGGAACCGAAGACTCCGCGCGCCCAGTAGTTGCCGTGCAGGAAGGTGCCGGAGGAGGTGAGCCGGATGGCGTGCGGGACGTCCGCGATGTCGTACTCGCCGCCGAATCCGACGGTGCGGCCGTTCATCCGGGTCACGTCCTGCATCTCGGTGACCACCATCTTTCCGTTGTACGTGGGGTTCTTGGCGTCTCCGGCGCTGATCGGCACCTCGCTGAGGACCTCGCCGTCGCGGGTGACGGTCATGGTGTGCTCGTCGGCGTCCACGAGGGAGGTCTGGTGGCGGCCGACGGTGAAGCCGACGGTCTTGTTCTGGATGCCGTAGACGCCGGGGGCGGCCTGGACGTCGCGCAGCCGGATGTCGGTGGTGACACGGGTGCCCGGTTTCCAGTACGTACGCGGCCGGAAGTCGAGCCTCTCCTTGCCGAACCAGTGCCCGACGACCGGCACGGCGGGCTGCGAGGTGACGCGGATGGCGCGCTCGACGGCGGCCCTGTCGCGGATGGGCCGGTTGAAGGAGAAGGAGACGATCATTCCGGTGCCGACGGTGGAGCGGTTCTCGGGCTTGAAGTACCCGATGAAGCGCTCCTCGGGGACGAAGGTGGTGAAGGAGGTCGTACGGGCCTGCCGCTTGCCGTCCTCGTCGACGGCAACGGCGTGCACGGTGTACTTGGCGGCCAGCACCAGCCGGGCGGAGGCGTCGCCGGCGTCCGGCTGCCAGGAGGTGCCGTCGGCGCTGATCCTCCCCCGTACCTCCTGCCGCTCGGAGTCCTCGACGCGCAGCACCTTCACCCGCTCCAGGCGGCCCTCGGGAACGGTGACTTCGAGCGGCGAGCCGGCCTTCACGTCGCGGGCCCGGTCCTCGGGGACGATACGGATGGCCTCCTCCGGCGTCAGGGGTGCGCCGTCGAACCAGGAGCCGATGCCGCCCGAGCAGCCGGTGAGGGAGAGGAGGAGCAGGGCGGCGAGTCCGGTCCGGAGCGCGCGCCTCGGGGGGCGTCCGGCTTTCGGGGCGGTGTGTCTCACGCTTTCCGGGGCTGTGTGTCTCACGTTCGGGCCAACGACCAGCGGCCTGCGGGGGAAACGTGAGTGCGAGCGCCACTCTGGGCATGACAGCAGGAAGGACCTCATGTGGAGAGCCTGGCGGCCGGGACGCCGCCAAAGCCTCTCGACTCGCCGGTCCCCGACGAGCCGCAGGAGGCTGACAGGTGTCGAGCGCACCCGAGCGAGACGTGCAGGTGGTACGTACAGGCGAGGCGCTCCACGGCCCCCCTGACGGGGCCGCGACCAGGGCCGTGCACGAGAACGGCGGCCACAAGCAGCCCGGCGAGAGCCCCCGGCCACCCGTGTGGCCGGGGGCTCCGAACCCCCTGGGGGCCCGCTTCCGGGTCGGCCCGGACGGGGTGGCGGGCACCAACTTCGCGCTGTGGGCGGGGGGTGCGGAGGCCGTCGAGCTGTGCCTGTTCGACGAGGCGGGCACGGAGACACGGTGTCCGCTGAGCGAGCTGACGCACGAGGTGTGGCACGGCTTCGTGCCGGGGGTGCGGCCCGGTCAGCGGTACGGGTTCCGGGTGCACGGCCGCTGGGACCCGTGGACGGGCGCCCGGTGGAACCCGGCGAAGCTGCTCCTCGATCCGTACGCACGCGCCGTGGACGGCGACTTCTCCCTCCCCCCGCAGGTGTACGCGCACGTCCGCGACTGGCCGCAGCAGCACGTGGCGGACACCGTCCGCGACGAGCGGGACTCCGCGCCGTACGTCCCCAAGGGCGTGGTCGTCCATGACGACGACGACTGGGTGGACGACCGCCGCCCCAAGACCCCCTGGGCGGACTCCGTCATCTACGAACTCCACGTGCGCGGCTTCACCATGCGCCACCCGGGAATCCCCGAGGAACTGCGGGGTACGTACGCGGGCCTGGCCCATCCGGCGGCCATCGACCATCTCGTACGTCTCGGAGTGACGGCGGTCGAACTCCTCCCGGTGCACCAGTTCGCCCACGAGGACCACCTGCTGCGGCGGGGCCTGAAGAACTACTGGGGCTACAACTCCATCGGCTACTTCGCCCCGCACGCGGCGTACGCGGCCTCCGGCACGGCCGGGCAGCAGGTCGGTGAGTTCAAGCGGATGGTGCAGGCGCTGCACGCGGCCGGGATCGAGGTCATCCTCGACGTGGTCTACAACCACACGGCGGAGGCGGGCGAGCTGGGCCCGATGCTCTCGATGCGGGGCATCGACAACCGGGGCTACTACCGCCTCCAGGACGACGCACGCCGGTACGCGGACTACACGGGCTGCGGCAACACGCTGCACGTCGTCCAGCCGCATGTGCTGCGCCTGATCACAGATTCTCTGCGGTACTGGGTCAACGAAATGGGCGTGGACGGCTTCCGTTTCGACCTGGCAGCGGCGCTGGCCCGCTCGATGCACGACGTGGACATGCTGTCCCCGTTCCTGGCGGTGATCGCGCAGGATCCGACATTGCGGCGGGTGAAGCTGATCGCCGAGCCGTGGGACGTGGGGAGCGGGGGCTACCAGGTGGGTGCCTTCCCGCCCCTGTGGACCGAGTGGAACGACCGTTACAGGGACGCTGTGCGCGACTTCTGGCGGGGCGCGCTGCCGGACGTACGGGACCTGGGGTACCGGCTGTCCGGCTCCAGCGACCTGTACGCGTGGGGCGGGCGCCGCCCGTACGCCTCGGTCAACTTCGTCACGGCGCACGACGGTTACACGCTGCGCGACCTGGTCTCGTACGAGCAGAAGCACAACGCGGCCAACGGCGAGGGCAACCGCGACGGCACGCACGACAACCGCTCGTGGAACTGCGGGACGGAGGGCGAGACGTCCGACGCGGCCGTCCTGGCGCTGCGGAGGCGGCAGCTCCGGAATCTGGTGACGACGCTGCTGCTGTCGACCGGTGTCCCGATGCTGGTCGCGGGCGACGAGATGGGGCGCACGCAGGGCGGCAACAACAACGCCTACTGTCAGGACAACGAGACGAGCTGGGTGGACTGGTCCCTCCTCGACCAGCCGGAATGGCGCTCCCTCTTCGACCTCACCTCCCGGCTGCTCGCCCTGCGCCACGCGCATCCGGTGCTGCGCCGCCGCGCCTTCTTCTCCGGGAGGCCCCAAGGGGCGGACGGGCTGCGGGACTTGGCGTGGTTCACGACGCGGGGCGAGGAGATGACGCAGGACGACTGGTACGCGCCGACCTCGACCCTGGGCATGTATCTGTCCGGGACGGACATCCCGGGGCGGGACGCGCGGGGGCTGCCGATAGAGGACGACAGCTTCCTCGCGGTGCTGCATGCGGGGGCGGACCCGGTGGAGTTCACGCTGCCCGGGGAGCCGTGGGCGGCGGGGTACGAGGTGGTGGTGGACACGTCGGCGGAGGTGCAGGAGGGGGCGGGGGTCCGGCACGAGGGGGGTGCGGTGGTTTCGGTGGCGGGGCGGACGGTGATGCTGATGCGGGTGGTGCGGTGACTCAGACCTCTTGGACGGAGTCGGGGTCGACCGGGACCGAGGTGAGGAAATAGCAGGTGTACTGGCCCTCGACGGTGTTCGTGCCGCCGTCGGAGCCGCCCATGAGGGTGGACCACTGACTCTGGCCGTACGCGGCGTAGTTGCCCGGAGGGTGCGCTTCCGCGCGCAGGCGGGGAGCGGCGTTCGCGGCGAGGGTGGCGCAGCGGCGGACGGCGATGTCGTCGCCGTCCTGGGTGGTGATCGGGGCCCGGGTGGACTTCTTGACCTTGACCTGGCCGAGGACGCGCAGGTCGTGCCGGCCGGCGGCGCAGTCGGCCGGGCGGACGAGGGAGAGGCCGTCGAGACCGGTGTCGGTGGTGGCGCAGGCGCCGGGCTTCAGGCCGGTCAGGAGGGTGAGGGTGCGGGTGGCGTCCTCGGTGCGGTCGCCCGGGGGGACCGGGGGGCCGGTTCTGGTGCCGTAGTGGGTGAAGTTGAGCTCCGCGCGGAGGGAGAGGTTGTCTTCGGCCCCGTCGTCCTCGTCGGTCTCGCGGTCCGCGAGGAGGGGGGTGAGGTCGGCGGTGGCCCTGGTCAGGCGGCCGTCCTGGTCGAGGTCGACGGTGAGGGGGACCTGGACGGGGGCGGACTTCGCGACGGCGGGTTCGGGCGAGTCGCGGAGGGCGAGGCCCTTGGGGAGGAGGGACTCGGCGACGCCGCCGTCGGCGTTCAGGGTGTAGCGGCGCGTTCCGACGGGGAGGGTCTTCGGCGGGGCCGTGGGGAAGCTGGCGAAGGCGACGTCGGCGAGGGTGCCGCCGTACGGGGTGAGGGAGCCGGCGCGGTCGTTGAAGCCCCAGGTGGCCTGGGCGAACTCCTGCGGGGCGCCGGAGGGGTAGCGCAGCCAGGTGCCCGTGAGGGTGCGGTAGAAGACGTCGCTGCCCTGGACGGCGTACCCGTAGCGCTTGCGGCCGGGCCGGTCGCCGTAGAGGTCGGCGATGGTCTCGGGGAAGTCGTCGGGCACGGTGACGGTGCGGTTGGCGTGGGCGACGCCGTGGGTGAAGGACTGGTCGCCGGTGGTGCGGTCGGTGAGGTTCCTGCTGGTGCGGGGGTGCTGCCAGGTGAGGGTGGAGGTGAAGCGGGCCGAGCCGGCGGCTTGGGTGGCCTTGCGGGCGGCGACGAGTTGGTCGGCGGGGCGGGCGGAGTAGACGGGGTGCGGGGCGGCCCCCGCGCCCTCGCCGGTCGGGGCGCAGGCGGTGGCGGTGCCGGTCAGGAGGGTGAGGCCGAGTGCTGCGGCTGCGGCTTTGTGTGCGTACGGGTGCTTCATCGGTCCCTGTCCCTGTGCGCGGTGGGGCCCGCCGCCGGGGGGCGGGGGATCGGGCGGGGATCTTACGTGTGCGGTGGGGGTGCCGCACCCCTGCGGACATTCAGCCCAACTCGGGCTGGCTCTGCGGCTCCGCTGCGCGGTCGCGCTCTTGCCGTGCCCCTTTAGGGGCGCGGGGAACTGCGCGCCCAGCCACGACGCGTCCGCACGGCAACCGGTCCCCTCTTGCCCCGCGGGTTTAGGTGAAGGGGCGGGGCTGGGGACCCTCTTGGCCCGGCGGGCCGGGGCTTCACGTGCCCGGCACGGGGAGGCGCCCCGAGGGCCCCGGGGCTGGACGCGTCCGGCGTGCAAGGTGCGGGCAGGGGCGGCACCCGGGCGGGCCGGGAGCGGGAGGGGCCGCCCCCTTGCCCGCCCGTCCCGCCCCCGGGGGGGCGGCCCCGCCGCCCAAGGGGGCGGGGGACGAGGGGGGTGGGGGCGGTCCGCCGCCCAAGGGGGCGGGGGAAAGGGAAGGGGGGCGGTCCGCCGCCCAAGGGGGCTCAGCGGAAGGGGAAGGGCGGGGCCCAAAGGGGCAGGCCGAGGACGGAGTGAAAGGAGGCGGGCCGGGGCCGGTGAGGCAAGAGGCGGGCCGGAGGGCTGAGAGGGCGAGGTCAGGAGGTGCGGACGTAGCAGGTGTACTTGCCGTGAACCCTGGTGCTGGCACCGTCCTGGATGTTCCCGTCGCTGCCGGCCGAACCGGTGCCGTTCGTGTAGTAGTAACCGGACGGGAGCGCCTCGGCGACCCAGGACTGGGGGACGGCGTCGTACTTGTCACCGCAGCGATCCATGGCCATGTCGTAACCGTCGTCCTCGGTGAGCGTGCCCTTGTGGGACTCCTCCAACGTGACCTGCCCGAAAACCCGCAGGTCGTGCGGGTCGCCGCAGTCGGTCCTGCGGACCAGCGCCCAGGTGCCGAGCCCGTTGTCGGTGACGGCGCAGTCGCCGGGCTCGACCTGCGTCAGGAGGGTGAGCGCCTTCGAGGCGTCCTCGGTCTTCTGCCCCTGCGGCACGGCGGCGGCGACCGGGGTCCCGTAGCCGGTGAAGGTCAGTTCGGCGCGCAGGGAGGTGGCTTTGCCGACGTCGAACTCCTTGAGGAATGCGGTCAGGTCGGCGGTGGAGCGGACCAGGCGGCCGTTCTTGTCGAGGTCGACGGTGAGGGGGATCTCGGGGACGCGTCGGGAGTCCTTGCCTGCAGGAGACTCCAGGTGGGGCAACAGGGGGGAGACGTTGCCGCTGGGGACCTTGAGGCTGTAGCGGCGCGTGCCGTCGGCGAGGGTCTTGGGCGGGGCGGTCGGGAAGCTGGCGAAGGCAACGTCCGCGAGGGTGCCTCCGTAGGGAGTGATCGTGCCCGCCAGGTCGGCGAGGTCGCCCTTCGCCCAGGCGAAGTCCCAGGTGGAGTCGGACGGGTAGCGCAGCCAGCCGCCCTGCTTCGTGCGGTAGAAGACGTCGGTGTCCTGGACCGCGTAGGTGCGGCGGGTGCTGCCGGGGTTGTCCGCGTAGGCGTGTTGGACGGTCTCCGGAAAGCCCTTGGGGATGGTGAGCGTTCGGGTCGCGTGAGCGGTGGCGCTGCCGAAGGACTGGTCGCCGGTGGTGGTGTCGACCAGCTTCCCGGCCGGGGAGTCCCAGGTGAAGGTGGAGGTGAAGCGGGCGGTTCCGGCGGCCTTCGTCGTCTTCCCGGCGGCCACCAACTGGTCGGCGAGGCGTTCGGAGTAGACGGGATGCCTGGGCGGGGCGGTGGGGCGCGCGTCCGGCTTCGGGCCGGTGGCGTCGTCGCAGCCCACGGCCCCCAGGAGCAGAGCCGCTGTCAGCACGACGCAGGCGCGTATGCGCATCCTCTTCATGTCCCCCACCCCTCACGTTCACATACGGCGACCCATGGTGCGGCTGAGGCCCGTGAGGCGAAAAGCACGGCCGGATCACGATGTTCCGGAAGGGGCGGCAATACGGCGGGGTTCAGCCCAGGATGCCGCGTTCGTAGCCCGTGGCGACCGCCGCTGCCCGGTCGTTGACGGACAGCTTGGCGTAGAGGTGGGTGAGGTGGGTTTTCACCGTGGCCTCGCTGATGAAGAGGATGCGGGCGATTTCGCGGTTGGAGGTGCCCTTGGCGACCAGGCGCAGGACGTCCAGTTCGCGGGTGGAGAGGGGGGAGTCGGAAGTGGTGGACGCGGGGCGGGGGTTGCGGACCTGGGTGACCAGGCGGGTGGCGACCGCCGGGGAGAGGACCGTGCGGCCGGCGGCTGCCGCGCGGACGGCCGTGAAGAGTTCGTCGCGGGGGGCGTCCTTGAGGAGGTAGCCGGTGGCGCCCGCCTCGATGGCGGGGAGGGTGTCGGTGTCCGTGTCGTACGTGGTGAGGACCAGGACCTTGGAGGCGACACCGCGGCGGGTGAGTTCGGCGATGGCGGCCACTCCCCCGCCGCCCGGCATCCGGAGGTCCATCAGGATCACGTCGGGGGCCAGGCGCTCCGCCAACTCGACGCCCTGCGGGCCGCTTTCGGCCTCGCCGAGGACCTCGAAGCCGGGGGCCGCGGCGAACATGCCGCGCAGTCCGTCCCGTACGACCGGGTGGTCGTCGACGAGGAGGAGAGTGATCACGGAAGCGTCGTCAGTGTTCTCAGGCATGGTCGACCAAAGGTACGCGGGCCGATATCGCCGTGCCGTAGCCGGGTTCGGACTCGATGTCGACGGTTCCGGCGAGGCGTTCGGCGCGGGCGCGCATCCCGCCCAGGCCGAAGCCGACGGCCGTGTCGGCGGCGAGGTCGAAGCCCCGGCCGTCGTCGCGGACGTCGAGGGCTATCTCGTCGCCGAGGTAGGACAGGGTGACGCCCACGCGGGTGGCGTGGGCGTGCTTGGCGGTGTTGGTGAGGGCTTCCTGGGCGATGCGCAGGAGGGTGGCCTGGATCTCGTCGTGGAGCGGGTCGACCGTGCCGGTGACCGTGAACTCGGCGGGTACACAGGCCGATCGGGACCAGTCATCGACGGTCTTCTTCAGGGCCTCGGGGAGGTCGTCGTGCTCCAGGGCGGCCGGGCTCAGGTTGCGCACCGAGCGGCGGGCCTCGCCGAGGCCGGTGCGGGCGAGGGCGGTCGCCCGGTCCACGTGGGTCCGGGCGGTCTCCTGGTCCGGGCTGTCGGTGGCGGCCTGGAGCTGGGTGACGATGCCGGTGAGGGCCTGCGCGATGGTGTCGTGGATCTCGGCGGCGAGGCGGCGGCGCTCGTCGGAGACCCCGGCCTCCCTTGCCTGGACGACGAGTTGGTCGTGCAGGGCGGCGTTCTCGGCGAGGGCCTCCTCCAGGCGGGCGTTGGACTCTTCGAGGGCCTGGATGGTGGCGACCTTGTTCTGCCGGTCCATCTCGGCCTTGTGCCCGAAGCGTTCGAAGGTCAGAGCCAGGGAGACGTGCAGGGCGAGCAGTGCGCCGAACAGCCACCAGGCGCCCCCGGCCTGTCCGTACGCCATGGTGACCGCCGTGGCCAGCAGGCCGATCCGGCCCCAGCGGAGGCCCAGCATGTCGTGGGAGTCGAAGTAGCCGAGCACCGCGTAGATGGAGAAGAAGGGATTGAGGTGGGTGAGGACGAAGGCGAGGATCGTCCGGAGGACGTAGTAGACGGTCTGGCTCGTGGTGGAGTCGTTGCCCCCGTCGAACTGGAACAGCCCGGCGCGTCCGGCCCAGGTGTGCAGGACCAGTGCCACGGCGATCACGGGTACCAGCGCGTACAACTCGCCGGTGGTCATCTCCAGTTCCTTGACGGTGGACAGGGCGACGGCCAGCGCGAGGGCCAGGATTCCGTACGGTCCCCAGCGGAAGATCTTCCCCCGCAGCTCGTCCTCGATCACCATCGGCCGCTCCCCCGGTCCCATCTGCCTACTCCCAGCGGAACCAGCGCGACGCCGCACCGGTGAGACCCGCCGCCCACAGGACCATGATTCCCAAGTGCTGCCATTCCGGCCAGCTTCCGAGCATCGCCCGGTCCAGGGCCTGGGACGCGGCGCCGAAGGGGGTGAGCGAGACGATGGTCTGGAGCAGGTCGGGCATCGTCTGCACCGGCATCCAGACGCCCGAGGTGAACATCATGACGAGGAAGGCGACGGAACCGATCGCCGTGGCCGCCTTGGTCGTCGCGGCGACGGCGGAGAGGGTCGCGCCGAGCGCCAGCGCGCAGGCGATCATCAGCAGCATGGAGAGGATGTAGCCGGGCTGCGCGAAGGGCAGTGCGACGCCGAAGGCCAGCCTGCCCACGGTGATCGCGAGCAGCGAGGAGACGATCATCGCGATGCCGTGCAGGGCGATCTGGGCCCCGAGGATGGCCGGCGGGCGGACCGGGGTGGTGGACAGGCGGCGCAGGATGCCGCGTTCGCGGTAGCTGGTGAGGACCGGCGGCATGGCCTGGATGGACGCCATGATCATGCCGAGGAGTACGGCGATGGGTACGTAGAGGTCGATGACCCGGCGGCCGCCGAGGTCGGGGTTGGCCTCCCGGAAGGACGGGATCAGGCCGAGGATCACCAGGAGGGCCGTCGGGAAGCCGATCATCCAGAAGAGGGAGCCGGGCTCGCGGAGGAAGAGCCTGCCCTCCGCCTTGAAGACGGCGGCGAGGGCGGGACCGCCGGGGACGGGCCTGTGGGCGTGGGTGGGGGCGGGGGCTGCGGTCGTCATGGTTCAGGCGGCCTTTCCGGCGGTCGGGGCGGTCGGGGCGGTGGCTTCGGTGAGGTCGAGGAAGGCGTCGTCCAACGTGGCGTCGGTGACGCGGAGTTGGCGGGCGGTGATGCGGTGCTGGGCGAGCAGGGTGATCACCGCGTTGACGGTGGCGTCGGTGCCGGTGATGGTGAGCTGCTCCCCGCGCCGGTCGACGGAGGCGACCTCGGGCAGGCCGGACAGGTGCGCCGGGTCGAGCGGGCGGGACGGGGTGAAGGTGATGACGGTGGAGCCGGCGGAGCTGCCGATCAGGCCGGACGGTGTGTCCAGGGCCGCGACCCGGCCTTTGTCGATGACCGCGATGCGGTCGCAGAGGCGCTGGGCCTCCTCCATGAAGTGGGTGACCAGCAGGACGGTGACGCCCTGGTTGCGTACGTCCTCGATGAGCTTCCAGGTGTCGCGGCGGGCCCTCGGGTCCAGACCGGTGGTCAGCTCGTCCAGGACGACGACGCGGGGGTTGCCGACCAGGGCGAGTGCGATGGACAGGCGCTGCTTCTGGCCGCCGGAGAGCTTGGCGAAGCGGGTGGTCAACTTCTGGGTGAGGCACAGGCGTTCGGCGAGGTGCTGCCAGTCGGCCGGGTTCTTGTAGAAGGACGCGTACAGCTCCAGGGCCTCGCGGACCAGGATCTTGGGCTGGAGGTCGCTCTCCTGGAGCTGGGCGCCCAGCAGGTGGGTGGTGCGGTCGTGGTCGGCGACCGGGTCGAGACCGGCGACGCGGACGGTGCCGGAGTCGGGGGTGCGCAGACCGGAGACGCACTCGACGGTGGTGGTCTTGCCGGCGCCGTTGGGGCCGAGGATGCCGAAGATCTCGCCCTCCTCGACGGAGAAGGAGACACCGTCGACGACGGTCCGGCCGGTGTAGCTCTTGCGGAGGTCCCTGACTTCGACCAGAGGTGTGTTCTGAGGCATGGCACGAGCATCGCCGTGCGCGGGGCGCGCCGGTATCGGCCATCGCGCTCGGGCCGGGCATCAGCCGATCGGTTGATGGCGGCGCCGGTCGGCCGATCCGCCCCGTACGACCCGTAGGGGCTCTGGGGGTCGTACGGTGTCCCGCCCGTCACGGGACGGGCCGTGCTGCCCTGCGCCCCCGAATACTCACTGGGCGACGGCGTTCCCTCCTCGTACTCTCATGTCCGATGAGCGATACACGCACCGCCCCAGAGTCCGAGACGGAGTCGGATCCCGGCCCCGCCACCGAGAGCCCCGAGAGTCCCGAAGCCCCGCAGCGGTCCTCCCTGCGGGGCCTGCTGCGGCTCTGGCCGTACGTACGGCCGGTGCGAATACGCTGGGGCAGTGCGGCAGTTGTCGCGATTGTGGCGTCCTGTCTGAGTCTCGTCTTCCCGCTCGTCCTGAAGTGGATCGTCGACGGTCCGGTCGCCGACCGGGACCCGGGCGGGGTGTGGCTGGGGGCGGCCGCGCTGCTGGTGCTGGGCATCGTGGAGGCGGCGCTGTTCGGCTTCCGGCGGTGGCTGGTGGCCCGGCCGCTGGCGGGGGTGGAGGCGCAGCTGCGGGCGGATCTGTACCGGCATGTGCAGCGGCTGCCGGTGGCGTTCCACGACAAGTGGGCGTCGGGGCAGGTGCTGTCGCGCGGGACGACGGATCTGATGCTGATCCGGATGTTCCTGGCGTTCCCGCTGACCTTCCTGATCGTGAACGGGACGACGATCCTGGCCGGGTTCGCGATCCTGCTGGCGCAGGACTGGTCGCTGGGTCTGGTGCTGCTGGTGCCGGTGGTCCCGCTGATGATTCTGCTGTCGGTGTTCGAGGCGAAGTACGCGCTGGTTGCGCGCAAGGCGCAGGATCAGGTCGGCGATCTGACGACGGTGGTCGAGGAGAGCGTCCTCGGTATCCGGATCATCAAGGGCTTCGGCCGGCACAAGGCGCAGTCGCAGGCCTTCCGCGAGCTCTCGCAGGAGCTGCGCGGCACCGAGCTGCTCAAGGCGCGGCTGCTGGCGGGCATCTGGGCGATGATCACGTTCATCCCGGAGGCCGCGATCGGGGCGGCGCTGGTGCTGGGCACGATCCAGGTGGCGGACGGCGGGCTGTCCGCCGGAACCCTGGTGGCGTTCCTGTCGACGGCGCTGGCGCTGCGGTGGCCGGTGGAGTCGATCGGCTTCCTGCTCGCCATGACGCAGGAGGCGGCGACGGCGACGGAGCGGTTCTTCGAGGTGATGGACGCGGAGGAGGAGGCGGAGGACGCCCCCGCTTCCTCGACGCCTTCCGTTCGGGACGGCCTCCGCTTCGAGGGCGTGGAGTTCCGTTACCCGGACGCCGAGCCCGACTCCGTACCCCTGCTGCAACACATCGACCTGCACATCCGGCCCGGCGAGACGCTCGCGCTGGTCGGTGCGACCGGGTCCGGGAAGACGACGCTCACCGCGCTCGTGCCCCGGCTGCACGAGGCGACCGGCGGGCGGATCACGCTGGACGGGCGGGACATCACGGCGATGCCGCGCGCGGAGCTGCGGGAGCTGGTGTCGGTGGCGTTCGAGGAGCCGACGCTGTTCTCGGCGTCGGTCGGCGAGAACGTACTGATGGGGGCGGGCAAGGAGGCGGGCGACGCGGAGCTGCGGCGCGCGCTCTCCGTCGCGCAGGCCGACTTCGTACACAGACTGCCCGAAGGCGCGGACACGCAGGTGGGCGAGCAGGGGCTGAGCCTGTCCGGCGGTCAGCGGCAGCGGCTGGCGCTGGCGCGGGCGGTGGTCGGGGAGCCGCAGTTCCTCGTACTGGACGATCCGCTGTCGGCGCTCGACGTGCACACGGAGGCGCTGGTGGAGGCGGCGCTGCGGCGGGTGCTGGAGGACACGACGGCGCTGGTCGTCGCGCACCGGCCGTCGACGGTGCTGCTGGCGGACCGGGTGGCGCTGCTGTCCGGCGGGCGGATCACGGCGGTCGGTACGCATCAGGAACTGCTGCGGGACAGTGCGGAGTACGCCTGGCTGATGTCGGGCGAGAGGACTCACGAGGGGGCGGACGCGTGACCACCATCGACCAGGAGAAGCCCGCAAGGGCCGCGGACGACGCCGAGGGGACCGAGTCGTCCGAGTCGGCCGAGTCGTCCGAGGAGATACGGACCAAGGCCGCCGACGACCTCTTCGACAAGGACGACCTCCCCTCCCCGCCCGGCGCCACCGGCCGCCTGCTGCGCTCGCTGCTGCACGCGGGCCGTGGCCGGGTGGCGCTCGGTGTGGTCCTGCTGCTGCTCCAGCAGGTGGCGGTGCAGGCGGGTCCGCTGCTCGTGGCGTACGCGATCGACCGGGGCGTGCCGGCCTTCCGGGAGGAGAACTACGGGCCGCTGATCGCGGTGGCGGTCGGCTATCTGATCTGCTCGGCGGCGGCGGGCGGCCTCCAGTACGCGTTCCTGATGGTGTCGGCCCGCCTCAACCAGGACGTCCTGCTCGACCTGCGCGGCCGGATCTTCCGCCATGCGCAGGCACTCAGCGTGGACTTCCACGAGCGCTACACCTCGGGCCGGCTCATCTCCCGCTCCACGACCGACGTCGAGTCGCTGCGCGAACTGCTCTCCGAGGGCCTCCAGGAACTCATCGGCGTGGTCCTGTCCTTCGTCTCGATCTCGGCCATGCTGCTGTGGCTGGACCTGGGTCTGGGCGGGGTGGCGGTGGCGTCGTTCGTACCGCTGTATCTGCTGATACGGATGTACCGGCGCCGGGTCGGGGTCGTGTTCGGGGCGCGGTCGACGGCCGTGGCGGCGGTGATCGTGAAGTTCGCGGAGACGCTGAACGGGATCCGGCCGGTGCGGGCGTTCCGCCGCGAGAAGGCCAACGACGAGGCCTTCGCCGCACTCAACCGCAGGCATGAACTCACCAACGGGGACAGCCTGTTGGAGATGGCGCGGTACGTCGTCTGCTCGCGTCTGGTCGCGAACACGGCGGTGGCGGGGATCGTGCTGTGGGGCGCGTACCGGGTGGCCTCGGACACCCTGGCGCTCGGCGTGCTGGCGGCGGCCGTCCTCTACCTCCGCCGCCTGTACGACCCGATCGACCGGCTGGGGATGTTCCTGAACTCCTACCAGTCGGCGGCGGCGTCGCTGGAGAAGGTCGCGGGCCTGCTGGCCCAGACGCCGACGGTGCCGGAGCCCGCCTCGCCCCAGGCGCTCCCCGCGAACGACTCCGAACACCCGGGCCGGAAGGTCGAGTTCGACGGCGTCCGCTTCGCCTACCGCACCGGCGGCGAGGTGCTGCCCCGCTTCGACCTGAGCCTGGCGGCCGGGGAGACGGTCGCGGTGGTCGGCTCGACCGGCGCCGGAAAGTCGACACTCGCCAAGCTGCTGGCCCGCTTCTACGACCCCACCGAGGGCCGCGTCCTCCTCGACGGCACGGACCTGCGCTCTCTCGCCGTCCCCGAACTGCGGCGTGGCGTGGTCATGGTCACCCAGGAGGCCTTCCTCTTCTCGGGCACGGTCGCGGAGAACATCGCGATCGGCCGCCCGGAGGCCACCCGGGAGGACATCGAGCGGGCGGCGAAGGCGATCGGGGCGCACGACTTCATCACGAGCCTGCCCGACGGCTACGACACGGACGTACGCAAGAGGGGCGGCCGGATCTCGGCGGGCCAGCGCCAGTTGGTGGCCTTCGCCCGCGCACTCCTGGCCGACCCGGCGGTCCTGATCCTGGACGAGGCGACCAGCTCCCTCGACATCCCGGGCGAGCGGGCGGTGCAGCACGCGATGCACACGGTGCTGAAGGGCCGTACGGCCGTGGTCATCGCCCACCGCCTGTCGACGGTGGAGGTGGCGGACCGGGTGCTGGTGATGGAGCGGGGCCGGGTGGTCGAGGACGGCACTCCGGCGGAACTCATCGGCGGGGAGGGGCGGTTCGCGGATCTGCACAGGGCGTGGCGGGACAGCCTGGTGTAGGGGGCGGCCTGCCGGGCCGGGAGGGGGGCGGGAGCGCGGCTCCCACGCGGGCGGGGCCCGGCGCACCGTCGCGCGGGCCCCCCTCACAACCCGCCCGGCACCCCCAGCTCCCAGTCCAGCTCCCACCGCCGCACGGCCCCCGCGCTGTCCCCCGCCACCACGAAGCGCCCGTCCCGGGACAGGGCGAGGCAGCTCGGGTGCCCCTTCCCGGGGAGTTTCAGGGAGCGCAGGAGCTTGCCGGTCCCGACGTCCCAGACGGTGACCTCGCTCGTGTGGGCGGCGAACGCGAAGCGGCCGTCGGTGGTGAAGCGGGCCTGGGTCGCCCAGCCCCCGCCCTCCTCGAATTCCCGTACGCACTCCCCGGTCGTGGTGTCCCACAGCCGCAGCGCCCAGCTCGCCTGCCCGCTGGAGAGCGCGTGGCGGCCGTCGGGGCTGAGGGTCAGCGCCGTCACCTTCTCCCGGAGCACCGAACCGGCATCCCCCCGTGCAGAGAAGTCGCGCAGGCACTGACCGCTGTCCAGGTCCCACAGGCGGATCCTGCCCCGGTCCGCCGACGCGGCGAGATCCCCGACGCACAGCGCGGTGACACGGATCGCCTCGCTGCCGCCCCTGGCCGGTGCACCCTCATCGCCCCGGAGAGTGCGCAGGTGGCGGCCGGTGTCCAGGTCCCACAGCCGTACGCCCCCGTCGGCGCCCCCGACGACCGCCAGCCGCCCGTCGGCGCTGAACCCCACGTGCGCGGTCCCGGTGACGGGTTCGCTCCGTACGCATCCGCCGGTGGCGACCTCCCGCACGAGGAGGTCGGGCAGCGCGTGGGTGCCGGGGAGGGCGAGCAGGCAGTCGCCCGTGTCCAGCCGCCAGAGGCGGACGACGCCGCTCCAGTCGCCGGACAGCAGCCGCCGCCCGTCGGGGCTCAGGCACACCGAGTCCACCTGGCTCTGGTGTCCCTTGAGCACGCCGGTGCAGGTGCCGCTCTCGACGTCCCACAGCCGGATCGTTCCGTCGTCGCTGCCGGAGACGGCGGTCCGGCCGTCGGCGGTGAGGTCGAGGTCGTTGACCTCGCGGGTGTGTCCGGTGAGGTCCTTCAGCGGCCAGGCCGCCCGCAGTCCTGTCCGTACGGTACGACTGCCCAGGGCCCGCCAGGCGGACAGCACACCCGGTGCCCGCTCGTGCCCCGGTATCTCGCGCGCGTCCCTGAGCAGGTCGAGCGCGGCGGGCAACCGGCCGTCCGCCAGGGCCCGTTCGGCCTCGGCGACCATGGCGTCCACCCGTTCCCCGAGCCGGTTCAGCTCGGCCTGCGGGCGGGGGCGGCTGAGGACGGGCGCGGCGCGGTAGCCGTGCGGCAGGTTCCACCGGCGTACGGTGTGGTCGTCGCCGACGGACAGCGCGGACCGCCCGTCGGGGTCGAGCCGGACGGCCCGCACCCCGCCCCGGTGCGCGGTGAAGGTCCGTACGCAGCGACCGGTGTCCAGGTCCCAGAAGCGCAGGAACGTGCCGTGGCCGGACAGCAGGGAGCGACCGTCGGCGCTGAGGGATCCGGTGTCGCCCGCGCGGGCGTCCTCCAGCACCCGCACGCACCGGCCTTCGCGCAGGTCCCACAGGCGGATCGGCCCGCCGAGCGTCCCGGTGATCGCGAGCCGCCCGTCGTGACTGAACCCGATCGGGCAGGCCAACCCCGCCCCGTGGCCGGTGAGTTCGTGCCTCAGGCGGCAGTCCTCCAGGTCCCACACCTCGATGGTGGACCGGGACCCGGGCTCGGCGATCAGGGCCCACCGCCCGTCCGGGCTGACGCGCGGCGCGCGGAGCCCGCCCCGGCCCTTCAGCGTCCCCCGTACGCGCTCGTCGCCGACGTCCCACACATGCGATCTGCCGTACGAGTCCGAGTGGATCGCGACCCGCCCGCCCAGCCCGAAGCACGCCGCCCCGGCCTGCGCGGGAACGACCCGCAGGCACTGGCCGTCGGCCAGGTCCCACAGCCGTACGGTGCCGTCCCGGCCGACGGAGATCGCGTGCGTGGCGCTGAGGTCGACCGACTGCACGGGCCCGCTGTGCCCGGTCAGCGTCAGGAGGCACTGCCCGGTGTCCAGCTCCCACAGCCGCACCGTGCCGTCCGCCTCCCCGGTCAGCGCCCGGGTGGCGTCGTGGCTGAGCCGGATCGGGAGCTTGGTGCGCGGCGGTGCGTCCCTCAGCCAGGGCATGTCGAGGGCGGTGACGCAGCGGGCGTCGGTGATCCGGCCGGAGTCGAGGGCGCGCAGGGTCGCGTGCGCCTCGGGCTGTTCCCGTACGGCTCCGTCCAGGAGTTCGCGGGCCGAGGCGAGGTCGCCGCGTTCCATGTGCACCTGGGCGAGGAGGTGCCGGGCCTGCCAGGTGTCGCCGGTGTCGGCCCGTACGGTCTCGATCTCGGCGACGAGTTCCTGGTCGGAGGTCGCGCCGCGCCGCCATCGCCGTACTCCGGTGTTGTACGTGGTCTCCAGGTGGCGCGGGTCGGCGGCCAGGGCTGCCGCGAACGCCGCGTCGGCGTCGGTCTCACGGCCGAGGTCCAGGAGGGACAGGGCGCGGTTGCCGAGTTCGTCGGCGCGCAGGTCGGCGGCCGTGGGGGCGGGTCGGGGGTAGGGAGCGCCCGTCAACCGCCGGTATATGCGGGCCAGTTGACCGGCGACCTCGTTCATCGAGGCGGGTCTGCGCTCGGGCCGTTCGTCGAGGCACCGGGCGAGGAGGGTGTGCAGGTAGTCCGGCATGGGGGGCAGGTCCGGGTCGGGCGGCCCTGCGGTGCGGTAGTGGGCGAGCGCCTCGCCCGCCACCGCTCCGAGCATCCAGGTCACTCCACCGGTGAACATCTCCAGCACCGACACGGCGAAGCTGTAGATGTCGGTACGTCGTCCCAGGGGGCGCCCGGTGGCCTGCTCCGGGGAGGCGTAGGCGGGGGTGAGCCCGCCGCCGGGCACCGGCACGCTGAGTCCCGGCGTGCCGTCGGGGGCGGGGGCGGTGACGGGCCGGGTCCTGGCCAGCCCGAAGTCGGTGACCTTGGCCGTGCCGGCGGTGTCCAGGAGGACGTTGGCCGGTTTGACGTCCTGGTGCACGAGCCCCCGGTCGTGGGCGTGCGCCAGCCCCCAGGCGACCTGGATCGCCGTGTCCAGGATGCGGGCCTGGGCCGCCTGCCGCCCGCCCTCGTACAGCCGGCGGTCGTGGATCCAGTCGCGCAGGCTGCCGCCCTCGACGTACTCGGCGAAGATCCGCGGAACCTCCCCGAGCGTACGGACGTAGTGACAGGCGCACACGTGCGGGTGCAGGCCCAGCGAGGCCCACGACTCGGCCTCGGCGACGAAGAGTTCACGGTCGGCGGCGCCCCGGAACCGTTCCGGCCGCGGGCTCTTGACGGCGAGGTCGACGTCCCAGACCCGGTGCCGGACCTTGTAGACCACGCCCATCCCGCCGCCGTCGTGCACGGCGGTCACCTCGTAGAGCCCGGCGACAACGTCCCCCACCCGCCACAGCCACGGGACCTCGCTCATGATCTCCCCCTCCCGTTCGGACGCCGGATCCTAACTCCCCGAGATGACCGGGCAGTTGCCCCCGCGAAGGTCACCCACGGAGGCAGCTGCCGCAGGCGGTGCGCCGCCGCAGGTAGTAGGAGTACGTCGCCGCGCCGAGCGCCACGCCCCACACCACCCAGAACAGCATCGGCCCGTTCGTGCCCCACATCTGGGCGTCGATGCCGCCGCTGCGGAGGTTCATGAGCCCGCCGGGGACGAGCACCAGCGCCACGAGCGACGCCGGGATGATCGCGGTCCGGGGGTCGATCGGCCGTCCCGCCCTGAACCACACCCACCGGGGCCACACCTCGCCCCACCGGCTGACGAGCCCGTGGGTGAGCAGGCTGCCCAGCGTGGACAGGATCCCGAGCCCCAGCCCGATGGCGAGCATGCCGGGGGTGTCCTGCATCTCCTTCAGGAACTCCTCCGAGATCCCCAGCGGGTACCCGAAGTACCAGGCCAGGCGGGTCAGGTCGTACGGGATCGTCGCGAGCACCGCCACCCACACGGCCTTGCGCCCCCAGCGCAGGGCGCGTTCGGGCGAGGTCCAGGCGGCGGCCGCCCGGTGGCCGCGCCCGCAGTTGGTGCAGCGGTGGGCGGTACGGCGCTGGTACGCGAGGGTGGCGAGGGCCCAGAGCAGTCCGCCGACAAAGACGATGACGAGGTGGTCGCGGTGCCAGTACAGCAGGTCCTCCAACCCGCCCTGCGGCCCCGGCAGTCCGGTGAACGCGAACACCACGATCAGCGGCGCGAAGGCCACCACCATGATCAGCGTGTAGTCCGGTACGACGAGGGCCAGCAGCCCCGCCATCACCCACCCGAAGCCGATCACGGCGGCCCGCACCCGCCGCGACACCGCGCGCCCTGCCCGCTGCTGACGCCACATCAGCACCCCGACCCCCACCGCGACCGCGCACAGAGCCGCGAACGCAGGGGAGACGATCCCCACCGGGCTCGGGTCGAGGACCGAGGCCGAGGCGCGGTCCTCGTGGACCTCGGCGAAGGGGTACGCGGCCCCGCCGAGCGCCCAGTAGACGTGGGCCGCGCCGTACAGCAGGGTCCAGCCGAGCGCGGCGGGCAGCGCCCAGTGCGGCCACCGGGACCACAACCGCCGGAACCGGCCGGGACCTTCCGCCCGGACGCGGGCCTTCCGGGGCGGGGCAGGAGCCGGGCTGATCACGTGCACCCTGCGCTTCGTCGTACTGACCTTCGTCGTACTGACCATGGTCGACAGCCTCCTCGGGGGAGCCGGGGGAGCTTCTCCGCTCCGTCGCCCCCAAGGCTGTCAAGCACGGCCCGCGCGGGACATCCGCTGATCGGCAGATCTGCCGGGGCCCCGGGCGGTCGCCTATGCCGATCGGCAGAGCACCGGGAACCGGCATCCTCACGCGAGGGCGCCGGGCCCTTCTTCTGCTCGACTACGCCGCGCCCCGTGACTTCTTCGCGCGCGGCTCCGCGCCGGCGGAGAGATGGCGGACGACAACCTCGCCGATCTCCGCGAAGGCGGCGTGCTGCTCGGGGGTGAGCAGGTCGATGAAGTTGCGGCGTACGGACTCCACGTGCAGCGGAGCGGCCTCCTCCAGCGTGCGCAGGCCCTCGGCCGTGAGGACGACCTCCGAGCACCGGGCGTCGCTCGCGCAGCCCTCCCGTACGACAAGACCGCGCTGCTGCATCCGCGTCAGGTGGTGGGAGAGGCGACTGCGCGACCACAGCATGCGGTCCGCCAACTCGCTGATCTGGCAACGATTCCGGTCCGAGAAGCCGAGGTGGGAGAGGACGTCGTAGTCGGCGTCCGAGAGGCCGCTGTCGGCGTTCAGGTCGCGGGAGACCTGCGCGCCGAGCAGGAGCTGCATACGGCGGTAGGCCTGCCAGGTGCGCTGTTCGGTGTCGGTCAGCCAGCGGGGTTCGGAGGTCACGGGGACAGCCTACCGGGAAATGGTTGACACGTCATCGATATCACCCCTACGTTATTGATGACACGTCAACCATTCATTCGACGGGACGGGGCGCCGTGGCCACCACCGGGCAGAAACAGGACCGGCCGCACCCCGCCTCGCGGAGCCGCCGGGCGGCACAACTCGCCCTGGGGCTCGTCCTGTTCGGCGTCAGCATGGCGCTGATGGTCGTGGCGGGTCTGGGTGTCGCCTCCTGGGACGTACTCCACCAGGGGCTGTCCCGCAGCACCGGGATCTCGTTCGGGCTCGTCGTGAACGGGGTCGGTGTGCTGGTGCTGCTGGCCTGGATACCGCTGAAAGTGCGGCCGGGCGTGGGCACCGTGTGCAACATCCTGGTCGTCGGCCTGGTCGCGGACGCGACGCTCGCGCTGCTGCCGGAGTCCTTCGACGGCCTGGCGGCGCGGGTGGCACTCCTGCTCGCCGGGATCGCGCTCAACGCGGTGGCGACCGGGCTGTACGTGGGGGCGGGGCTCGGGCCCGGTCCGCGCGACGGCCTGATGACGGGCCTGGCCGGCCGGGGCGTCTCCATCCGCTTGGCCCGCACGGGCATCGAGCTGACCGTCCTGGCGGCGGGCTGGCTGCTCGGCGGGACGGTGGGCGTCGGGACGGTCCTCTTCGCGGTGGCGATAGGCCCGCTGGCCCAACCGGCCCTGAAGCGCTTCACGCTCCCTTCTTGATTTCGCTCTTCCACAAAGGATTCCCCCCCATGCCTTCTCGCCTGTACGTCCTGTCCGCAAGCACCCGCCCCACCTCGTCCGGGAGGCCGCTGGCCCGGTGGATCGCGGAACTCGCCGCGGCCCGGACCGAGTTCGAGGTGACGACGGTCGACCTCGCGGAGGTGGCGCTGCCCTTCCTGGACGAGCCGGAGTACCCGTCGACGGGTCGGTACGCGCATCCGCACACCCGGGCCTGGAGCGAGCTGATCTTCCCCGCCGACGCCTTCGTCTTCGTCCTGCCGATGTACAACGGCGGCTTCACCGCGCCGCTCAAGAACGCGATCGACTCCCTCTACGCCGAATGGCAGGACAAGCCGGTCGGCCTGATCAGCTACAGCGCGGGGCCCTCCGGGGGCGCTCCGGCGATCGAGATGCTCCGGCCGGTCCTGGACCGGGTGGGCCTGCGCCCGGCAACGCCGACGCTGTCCGTGCCGGGCATCGAGGACCTGGTGTCGGACGGCGCCTTCCACGCGACACCGGAGTTCACGGCGGGGGCCCAGGCCGTACTCGCCGGGGTCGCGGAACTGGCCCTGGAGGGGGCGGGGGTGCGGGCCGGCGCCTGAGAAGCACCTCCCCTCGCCCCCCAAAGGGCGAGGGGGACCCCTCCACGTGGCCCCCACAACAACCCGGGTATGGTCGTGCCGCACCCTCAACTTCACACGCCTGCAACATAATTGGCCTCACCCGGCACAAGATTTCAGCCATGCGGGGAAGTCGCGACCCTCCCGTGGAGGCGTCCCTTCCGCGGGCCCGGACGCGCCCCCGCCCCCCGCCCCGTTTGCGATGGCAGCGCACCCCGCATCCGTACGAGCGCCTACGCAGCCGCACTGACGCATTCCTTACGCACAGGCAAACGATCCGGATACCGAACATGACCTTGCGGGCAACGAACCGCTTCCGGCCAAGTTGTTGACGCGGTCCTGACACAACCCCGGTCCGGCTGCCACTCTTCCGACGTTCCAACGCACCACCGCTTCCCCACGCACCACTGCTCTGCCTGCTCTGCACGCACTGCCCGGCCGGCCTCACCCAGCCGTCCGGTACCCCCCTCGCAGAAGGAGTCCGCGTGAGATCCACGCACCGCAAGCGCGCCACGGCCACCGGCGCACTGCTCGCCGCCGCAGCCCTGCTCGTCGGCATGCAGACGGGTTCCGCCAGCGCCGACAACGCGCAGGCCGCCCCCGCCGCCGCCAAGCCCAACCCGGGGGCGCAGCCGGCGAAGCTCACCCCGGCGCAGCGTGCCGCCCTGCTCGCCAAGGCGAACGAGACCAAGGCGGCCACCGCCAAGGAGCTCGGCCTCGGCGCGAAGGAGGCGCTCGTCGTCCGCGATGTGCAGCAGGATGTGGACGGCACCACCCACACCCGCTACGAGCGCACCTACGACGGCCTTCCCGTCCTCGGTGGCGACCTGGTCGTCAAGAAGGACAAGTCCGCCGCCACCCAGGGCGTCTCCCGCTCCACCACGGCGAAGCTCCAGGGCATCGCCGCGGCCCCGAAGATCGCCCCCGCGGCCGCCGAGAAGCAGGCACTCGGCCTCGCGAAGGCGGAGGGCTCCGACAAGACGAAGGCGTCGATCGCCCCCCGCCAGGTGGTGTGGATGGGCTCCGGCTCGCCGGTCCTCGCGTTCGAGACCGTCGTCGGCGGGTTCCAGCACGACGGCACCCCCAACGAGCTGCACGTCGTCACCGACGCGGCCACGGGCGCCAAGCTGTACGAGTGGCAGGCCGTCGAGAACGGTGTCGGCAACACCCAGTACAGCGGCCAGGTGACGGTCGGATCGACCCAGTCGGGTTCGACGTACAACCTCACCGACGGCGGGCGCGGCAACCACAAGACGTACGACCTCAACGGCGGCTCCTCGGGCACCGGCACCCTCTTCTCCGGCCCGGACGACACCTGGGGCAACGGACTGCCGTCGAACCGTGAGACGGCCGGCGCGGACGCCGCCTACGGCGCGGGTCTCACCTGGGACTACTACAAGAACGTGCATGGCCGCACCGGCATCCGCGGTGACGGCGTCGGCGCGTACTCCCGGGTCCACTACGGCAACGCGTACGTCAACGCCTTCTGGCAGGACTCCTGCTTCTGCATGACCTACGGCGACGGCCAGGGCAACAACAAGCCGCTGACCTCGATCGACGTGGCCGCGCACGAGATGACGCACGGCGTCACCTCGGTCACCGCCAAGCTGGTCTACTCCGGCGAGTCCGGCGGCCTGAACGAGGCGACCTCCGACATCTTCGCGGCGGCCGTCGAGTTCAACGCCAACAACGCCACCGACAAGGGCGACTACCTGGTCGGCGAGAAGATCGACATCAACGGCAACGGCACCCCGCTGCGCTACATGGACAAGCCGTCCAAGGACGGCGCGTCGAAGGACGCCTGGTACTCGGGCATCGGCAACATCGACGTCCACTACTCCTCGGGCCCGGCCAACCACTTCTTCTACCTGCTGTCCGAGGGCAGCGGCGCGAAGGTCATCAACGGCACCTCGTACGACTCGCCGACCTCCGACGGCAAGCCGGTCGTCGGCATCGGCCGCGACAAGGCCGAGAAGATCTGGTTCCGCGCGCTGACCACGAAGTTCACGGCGAACACCAACTACGCCAACGCGCGCGTCGGTACGGTGGCCGCGGCGACCGAGCTGTACGGCGCGGGCAGCCCGGAGGTCAAGGGCGTCGAGCACGCCTGGGCCGCGATCAACGTCGGCAGCCGTCCGGACGACGGCAACCCGCCGACCGGCAAGGTCTTCGAGAACACCGCTGACGTCACCGTGCCGGACAACGGCACCGGCACCTCCCCGGTGACCGTCACCGGCGTCACCGGCAACGCCCCGTCGACCCTCAAGGTCGACGTGAACATCGTCCACACCTACATCGGCGACCTGGTGGTCGACCTGATCGCGCCGGACGGCTCGGTCTACAACCTGCACAACCGGTCCGGCGGCAGCGCGGACAACCTGGTCAAGTCCTACACCGTGAACGCCTCCTCCGAGGTCGCCAACGGCACCTGGAAGCTCCGCGTCCAGGACAAGGCGTCCCAGGACGTCGGCTACATCAACAGCTGGAAGCTGACCTTCTGACCGGCTGAAGGCAGGCTCTCGTACGACATGACAGTGGTGCCCGGGACCGTCGGCGGTCCCGGGCACCACTTACGTTCTCCCCATGCACGTCATATCCGCCCTGCGCCGCGACTCCCGCCGCGCCCTGCTGCTCGACCTCGCCCTGTGGGTCTGCCTGAGCTTCTTCGTCACGATGAAGGAGGACCCCAACGACGGCGGGTCCTGGCCCCGGATGGCCGCCGGGGTCGCAGCGCTCGGCCTCGGTGTCCTGCTGTGCCGCCGCGCGCCGCTGGTCTCGCTGACGGTGACGGTGGCGTGCAGTGCCCTGCGCAGCCCGGAGCTGTTCACCCCGTCGTACACCGTCGCGATGTGCCTCTTCGCCTTCCTCGCGGGCCGCCACGACGCCCGGGTGCGGCCCGCCGTGCTGGTCTTCGCCGCCTACGCGGCGGCGGGGCTCGCGCTGAGCCTGACGTACGACGACAAGTTGTGGGTGTGGTTCGCCCAGCTGACCTCGCTGCTGCTCCAGGTCGTGGTGCCGTGGCTGATCGGCCGCTACGTCCGCCGCTATGCCCAACTGGTCGCCAACGGGTGGGAGTTGGCGGACCGGATGGAGCGCGAACAGCGGGCCGTCGCCGACCGGGAGCGGCTGCGCGAGCGCTCCCGCATCGCGGGCGACATGCACGACTCCCTCGGCCACGAGCTCTCCCTGATCGCGGTACGGGCCGCCGCCCTGGAGGTCAACCGCCACCTCCCGCCCGCCGAACAGCGCGCCGCAGGTGAGCTGCGTCTCGCCGCCGCCGACGCCACCGCCCGTCTGCGCGACATCGTGGGCGTCCTGCGCGAGGACGGCGAGGGCGCGCCGACGACACCGGCCGGCGAGACGGTCACGGAGCTGGTGCGGCGGGCGGAGGATTCGGGGCTGAGCGTGGAACTGCTCGAGGAGGGGCCGGAGTTGGCGGTCCCCGACATGGTCGCGCGGGCCGCGCACCGGGTCGCCCAAGAGGCCCTGACGAATGCCACCAAGCATGCGCCGGGTGCTCCGGTACGGATGCGGATCGTACGGGATGCCAAGGCGCAGGCCCTCTCGGTGACCGTCACTCACCCCGCCCCTCCGGGCGCCGCCCCCTCCCCCGGCCTCGCGTCGGGCGGCACCGGTCTGGTGGGCCTGGACGAGCGCGTCCGCCTCGCGGGCGGCACCCTCACCCACGGCCCCACTCCGGACGGCGGCTTCGCGGTCGCCGCGCATCTGCCGCTCGCGGGGATCCCGGTGCCGCGCACCCCTCAAGCGCCGGTTGCGGAGAGGGAGTTGAGCCGGGCCCGGCTCCAGGTGCGGCGGGGGCTTGTGCAGGCAATCGTGGCTCCGGCGGCGGTGGTCGCCGCACTCGGGGCGCTGATGCTCGCGTACCAGGAGTACGGGGCGTCGCGGTCGGTGCTCACCCGAGACCAGTTCGACCGCGTACACCTCGGAGAGAGGCGGGAGGCGCTGGGGGAGCTCCTCCCGGACCACCCGCTGGACGGACCGCCCGCAGGTGTCGGCCCCGAACCCGCCGGAACCGACACCTGCACGTACTTCCGCACGGACCGGTTCGAGACGACTCCCGTCTACCGGCTGTGCTTCACGAACGGGACGCTCGCCGCGAAGGACCTCGTCGACGACGTACCGAACGAAGAGCTGCGGTAGCTAGCGCATGAGTACCCCGGCTCCCTCCCCCGTCGCCTCGGTCGGAAGAGCCACCAGCCCCAGGTCCGCGCCGCTCGCCAGCAGCCGGTGGGCGGGCAGCACCCGGACCGTGTAGCCGTACGGGCCCGTCCGGTCGAGGGCGAGCGGGCCCTCGTACGTCCAGCGGCCCTCCAGGTCGGGGCCGGATGCGGGCTTCAGCGGGAAGGTCTGTGCGCCGGTGATCCGGTCCTCGGAGTCGACGCGTCCCGCGACCGCCTGCACCTCCACGTCCTCGGGCCCGAGGTCGCCGAGCCCGGCCCGTACGCGCAGGGACAGGGTCGATCCCAGTTCGGCGGTGCCGTTGACGGCGGTGGCGGCGACCGCCTCCACGTGGTCGACCGCCACGCCCGGCCAGGCCGCGCGCACCCGGGACTTCCAGGCCGCCAACTCCCGTGCGGTGGACGGGCCGAGCGCCCGGTGGGCGAGCGCGGCCGGTGCGTACAGCCGCTCCACGTACTCGCGCACCATCCGCCCGGCGAGCACCTTCGGGCCGAGGGTGACGAGTGTCTGGCGGACCATCTGGATCCAGCGGTCGGGGAGCTGGGCCCGGCCCTTCTCGTAGAAGCGGGGGGCGACGCGCTGTTCGATCAGCTCGTAGAGGGCGTTGGCTTCGAGGTCGTCGCGGCGGTCCTCGTCGGCGGCCGCGCCGTCGGCGGTCGGGATCGCCCAGCCGAAGTCCGGCTCGAACCACTCGTCCCACCAGCCGTCCAGGACGGAGAGGTTGAGACAGCCGTTGAGGGCGGCCTTCATTCCGCTGGTGCCGCACGCCTCCAGGGGGCGCAGCGGGTTGTTGAGCCAGACGTCGCAGCCCGGGTAGAGCTTCTGCGCCATGCGCATGCCGTAGTCGGGGAGGAAGACGATGCGGTGCCTGACCCGGGGGTCGTCGGCGAACCGCACCAGTTCCTGGACCAAGCGTTTTCCGCCGTCGTCGGCGGGGTGCGCCTTGCCCGCGACGACGATCTGGATGGGGCGCTCGGGGTGCAGGAGGAGTTCCATCAGGCGGTCGCGGTCGCGGAGCATCAGGGTCAGGCGCTTGTACGAGGGGACGCGGCGGGCGAAGCCGATGGTGAGGACGTCGGGGTCCAACACCCCGTCGATCCAGCCGAGTTCGGCGTCGACCGCGCCGCGCTGGAGCCAGGAGGCGCGCAGGCGGCCCCGCACCTCGTGGACCAGGTTCTCGCGCAGCGTGCGGCGCAGGTCCCAGATCTCCGCGTCGCCGATGTCGGCGACGGCGTCCCAGCGCGGGGAGCCGCCGACGGACAGGGCGTCCTCCGTGCGGCCCGCGCCGATCTGCTGGGCGCCGAGGCGTACGACCTCGGGGGCGACCCAGGTGGGGGCGTGGACGCCGTTGGTGACGGAGGTGATCGGTACCTCGTCGGGGTCGAAGCCCGGCCACAGCCCGGCGAACATGCCCCGGCTCACCGAGCCGTGCAGGGTGGAGACGCCGTTGGCGCGCTGGGCCAGGCGCAGGCCCATCACGGCCATGTTGAAGAGGTTGGGCTCGCCGCCGGGGTAGGTCTCCATGCCGAGCGCCAGGACGCGTTCGACGTCGACGCCGGGGAGTTCGCCGTCGTGGCCGAAGTGGCGGGCGACGAGTTCGCGGTCGAAGCGGTCGATTCCGGCGGGGACGGGGGTGTGGGTGGTGAAGAGGGTGCCGGCCCGGACGGATTCCAGGGCGGAGTCGAAGTCGAGTCCCTGTGTGCCGAGTTCGCGGATGCGTTCCAGGCCGAGGAAGCCCGCGTGGCCCTCGTTGGTGTGGAAGACCTCGGGTTCGGGGTGGTGGGTGAGCCGGCAGTACGAGCGGACCGCGCGGACACCGCCGATGCCGAGCAGCATCTCCTGGAGGAGGCGGTGCTCGCTGCCGCCGCCGTAGAGGCGGTCGGTGACGTCGCGTTCGCCGGGGCCGTTCTCCTCGACGTCCGAGTCCAGCATCAGGAGGGGGACGCGGCCGACGTGGGCCTGCCAGATGTTGGCGTGCAGGGAGCGGCCGCCGGGCAGGGCCAGGGAGATCCGGCAGGGGGTGCCGTCGGCCTCGCGGAGGAGGGATACGGGGAGCTCGTTCGGGTCGAGGACCGGGTAGTGCTCCTGCTGCCAGCCGTCCCGGGAGAGGGACTGGCGGAAGTAGCCGTGCCGGTAGAGGAGGCCGACGCCGATCAGGGGGACGCCGAGGTCGCTGGCGGCCTTGAGGTGGTCGCCGGCGAGGATGCCGAGGCCGCCGGAGTACTGGGGGAGGGCGGCGGTGACGCCGAACTCCGGGGAGAAGTAGGCAATGGCGGTGGGGGGTTCGGTGCCTTGCCGGTTCTGCTGGTTCTGGTACCAGCGGCGTCCGCCCAGGTAGTCGGCGAGGTCGTCGGCGACGGCCTGGAGCCTGCGCAGGAAGCGGCGGTCCTGGGCCAGGGCGGCGAGGCGTTCGGCGGAGACGGTGCCCAGGAGGCGTACCGGGTCCTCGGCGGAGGCGTGCCAGCCGTCCGGGTCGATGGACTGGAACAGCTCCCGGGTGTCGGTATGCCAGGACCAGCGGAGGTTGCGGGCGAGGTCGCTGAGCGGGCGGAGGGGGTCGGGGAGGACGGGACGCACGGTGAACCGACGGATTGCCTTCACGGGGCCACCTTTGCAGGGGGGTCGGGTTCCGGGTGGGCGCGCCACGGGGGCGCGCGGGGGCATTCCTTTTGACGGTAAGCCCGGGTGGCCGGTGGCCTCCATGGCGCGTGGTGGGTGCGGGTGGGTGGGGGGTGCTGTTCGTGCCGGGGGCGCTGCCCCCGGACCCCCGGGATTCGCCCCGGTCCCGCCCCTTCGCCTAAAGCGCTCGCCGCGCGGCTGGGTGGGTGGTTGCTCGCGCAGTTCCCCGCGCCCCTGTGGGGCGCGGAAAGCATGGCGCGCGATATGGCCGGTTCCGCCCCCTCCGGGGGGGTTGTTGGGGTTCACACCGCACGAGAGGGTGACAAGTGCGGTCCGGGCGGATTCCGGGTCCGGGGCGCTCGGTTGAGGAGGGGAAACCTCGCACATGGCACCTCATCGACAGCACCGCATGCGAGTGGCCGGAGGCTGTGTCGCCGTCGCCCTGGCAGCGGGAGTTTCGGCCATCACCATGCCTGCTCAGGCCGCCGCTCCGGCGGCGGAGGGGCGAATACTGGGGGCCGGGGCCGCCGGTTCCGTCGGAAACAGTTACATCGTCACGTTGAAGGGAGGGGTCACCGCACCCTCCGAGGCGGGGAAGAAGCTCGCCGCGAAGTACGGGGCGAAAATCCGCCACACGTACAGCCGTGCACTCAACGGCTACGCGGTGAAGGTGAGTTCGGCGCAGGCGAGGAAGCTGGCCGGGGATCCGAAGGTGGCTTCCGTGGTGCAGGACACCACCGTCTCGTTGAAGCACACGCAGAAGAATCCGCCGTCCTGGGGGCTCGACCGGATCGACCAGGACAACCTTCCGCTGGACAAGTCGTACACCTGGCCCGAGAGCGCCGGTGCGGGTGTCCACGTGTACGTCATCGACTCGGGCCTGCGCACCACCCACCAGGACTTCGGCGGACGCGCCTCCAGCGGGTGGGACTTCGTGGAAGACGATCCCGTCGCCCAGGACGCCAACGGGCACGGCACGCATGTCGCCGCGACGGCCGTCGGAGAGACGTACGGGGTGGCGAAGAAGGCCGAAGTGGTGGGTGTGCGGGTGCTGGACGGGGAGGGGGGTGGGACGACTGCGTCGGTGATCGCCGGGATCGACTGGGTGGCCAAGAACGCGAAGAAACCCGCGGTGGCGAACATGAGTCTGGGCGGCGTGGCCAACCTCCAGCTGGACGCTGCCGTCCGCAATGCGATCAGGTCCGGGGTGACCTTCGTCCTCGCGGCCGGCAACGACACCCTGCCCGCGAGCCTGTTCTCCCCGGGCCGGGTCGCGGAGGGCATCACGGTCGGCGCCACCGACATCAAGGACCGCAGGGCGAGCTTCTCCAACTGGGGCAGCCGGGTCGACCTGTTCGCCCCGGGGGTCGACATCGTCTCCGCCCTGAGTTCCAGCGACACCGCGAAGGGCCTCTCCTCCGGTACGTCGATGGCCGCCCCGCACGCCACGGGCGCGGCGGCGCTCTACCTCGCCGACCACGCGTGGGCCTCGCCCGCCGAGGTGAGCAAGGCGCTCACGGACCGGGCCGTGAAGGGAAAGGTGAAGGACCCGGGGCTGGGTTCCCCGAACCGGCTCCTCCAGGTGAACAACCCGTAGTCGGGGGTCAACAACTGGCCATATATGACTGAAGGTTGAGCAAACGGGTCTCGTCGCGAACGGCGGGGCCCCTTTGCTTTTCGCCTCGTCAGATGCACCGTGCGCCGTTACGCGTCAGTAGTTAACAAAAGGCCGGATTGACGCCCACCCGTGTAAGGGAAGCCTCCCCCGGTACCCGATGAGGAGAACACCAGAACGCCTCGCTCCGGGACACCGGAGCTCCGGCGCTCCCGGATCGCGCAGCACCCCCCGGATCGCCTCGCACCCCCGCCAGCCGAGTGAACGCTGACAGGAGCGGTCATGCCCGCAGCCCGCAAGACGAGCACCCCGAGCAAGGAACGGCTACAAAGAGCGCGCCCCCGTAGGCATCGTGACCCGTCCGCCCCAGCCCCAGGTGAGCCCATGATCGGTCGTATCCCCGTCCTCGACGTCTCCCCCGCGGTCGACCGCGGCCGCAGGCCCGCGAAGGCGGTGTCCGGAGAGACCTTCCAGGTCTCCGCCACCGTCTTCCGCGAAGGCCATGACGCCGTGGCCGCCAATGTGGTCCTGCTCGATCCGAGCGGACGGCCGGGCCCCTGGACGCCGATGCGCGAACTCGCCCCCGGGACGGACCGGTGGGGCGCGGACGTGACACCGGACGCCGAGGGTCTGTGGTCGTACGTCGTCGAGGCGTGGGGGGACCCGGTCGCCACCTGGCGGCACAACGCGGGAATCAAGATCCCGGCCGGGCAGGACACCGAACTCGTCCTGGCCGAGGGCGCCGAGCTGTACGAGCGCGCCGCCGAGGGTGTGCCCAAGAAGGACGGGCGCGAGGCCGTCCTCGCGGCCGTGGACGCGCTGCGCGACACCCGGCGTCCCGCCGCCGCCCGGCTCGCCGCGGCCCTCACCCCGGAGGTCGACGCCGCCCTCTCCCGCTTCCCGTTGCGTGAACCCCTTTCCGCCTCCGATCCACTGCCGTTGCTGGTCGAACGCCCGCGCGCGCTCTTCGGTTCCTGGTACGAGCTGTTTCCGCGCTCCGAGGGCGCACATGCACCCGAAGGTGGCGTTCCGGCGGTCAGCGGCACCTTCCGCACCGCCGCCGAGCGGCTTCCCGCCGTCGCCGCGATGGGCTTCGACGTCGTCTACCTCCCGCCGATCCATCCCATCGGCCGCACCTTCCGCAAGGGTCCCAACAACACCCTCTCCGCCACCGAGAAGGACGTCGGCGTCCCCTGGGCGATCGGCTCCGCCGACGGCGGCCACGACGCGATCCATCCGGACCTGGGGACCTTCGAGGACTTCGACCGCTTCGTCACCACCGCCCGCGACCTGCGCCTGGAGATCGCCCTGGACTTCGCCCTCCAGTGCTCGCCGGACCACCCGTGGGTCACCGAGCACCCGGAGTGGTTCCACCACCGGTCCGACGGGACCATCGCGTACGCGGAGAACCCGCCGAAGAAGTACCAGGACATCTATCCGATCGCCTTCGAGGCGGACATGGACGGCCTGGTCGCGGAGACCCTGCGCATCCTGCGCCTGTGGATGTCGCACGGCGTCCGCATCTTCCGCGTCGACAACCCGCACACCAAGCCCGTCGTCTTCTGGGAGCGGGTGCTGGGCGAGATCCGGACGTCCGACCCCGATGTGATCTTCCTGGCCGAGGCGTTCACCCGGCCCGCGATGATGCGCACCCTGGGCGCGGTCGGCTTCCAGCAGTCGTACACCTACTTCACCTGGCGCAACACCAAGCAGGAACTCACCGAGTACGCCCTGGAGTTGGCGCACGAGACGGCCGCGTACATGCGCCCCAACTTCTTCGTGAACACCCCGGACATCCTGCACGCCTACCTCCAGCACGGCGGCCGCCCCGCCTTCGAGGTGCGGGCCGTGCTCGCCGCGACCCTCTCCCCGTCCTGGGGCGTGTACGCGGGCTACGAACTCTGCGAGAACACCCCGATCCGGGACGGCTCCGAGGAATACTTGAACTCGGAGAAGTACCAACTGCGCCCGAGGGACTGGGAGTCCGCCGAGCGCGAGGGCCGGTCGATCGCACCCCTGATCACCACCCTGAACCGGCTGCGACGCCGCCACCGCGCGCTCCAGCAGCTGCGGGACATCACCTTCCACCACACGAACAACGACGCGGTGATCGCGTACTCGAAGCGCATTCGTTCCACGGAAAGCAGCAGCAGTCAGAAGGTCCAGGAGGGTGATGGAGGCTCGAACACCGTTCTGGTGGTCGTGAACCTCGACCCTCACCACACCCAGGAGGCGACGGTCTCGTTGGACATGCCGGCACTCGGCCTCGACTGGCACAGTGTCGTCCCGGTGCGCGACGAGCTCACCGGCGAGACCTACCACTGGGGCAGGGACGCTTACGTGCGCCTGGAGCCGGGCGTACTGCCCGCGCACATCGTGACCCTGCGACCGTCCCCGCTGACCGGAGGGTCACCCACATGATCTTCAACGAGCCCGTCCACGACACCTTCGAGGACACTCCCGCCAAGGACCGCGACCCCGAGTGGTTCAAGCGGGCCGTCTTCTACGAAGTCCTCGTCAGGTCCTTCCAGGACAGCAACGGCGACGGCGTAGGAGACCTCAAGGGCATCACCGCCAAACTGGACTACCTCCAGTGGCTGGGCGTCGACTGCCTCTGGCTGCCGCCGTTCTTCATGTCGCCGCTGCGCGACGGCGGCTACGACGTCTCCAACTACACCGCCGTGCTCCCGGAGTTCGGCGACCTCGCCGACTTCGTGGAGTTCGTCGACGCCACGCACCAGCGCGGCATGCGCGTGATCATCGACTTCGTCATGAACCACACGAGCGACCAGCACGAGTGGTTCCAGCAGTCCAGGAGCGATCCGGACGGACCGTACGGCGACTACTACGTCTGGGCCGACGACGACAAGCAGTACCAGGACGCCCGGATCATCTTCGTCGACACGGAGACCTCCAACTGGACCTTCGACCCGGTGCGCAAGCAGTACTACTGGCACCGCTTCTTCTCCCACCAGCCGGACCTCAACTACGAGAACCCGGCCGTGCAGGAGGAGATCATCTCCGCACTGCGCTTCTGGCTCGACCTGGGCATCGACGGCTTCCGCCTCGACGCGGTCCCGTACCTCTACCAGGAGGAGGGGACCAACTGCGAGAACCTCCCCCGCACCCACGAGTTCCTGAAGCGGGTACGGGCCGAGATCGACGCCTCGTACCCGGACACGGTGCTCCTCGCGGAGGCCAACCAGTGGCCCGAGGACGTCGTCGACTACTTCGGCGACTTCGACAAGGGCGGGGACGAGTGCCACATGGCGTTCCACTTCCCCGTCATGCCGCGCATCTTCATGGCCGTGCGCCGCGAGTCCCGCTATCCGGTCTCGGAGATCCTCGCCAAGACCCCGGCGATCCCCTCCAGCGCCCAGTGGGGCATCTTCCTGCGCAACCACGACGAGCTGACCCTCGAAATGGTCACGGACGAAGAGCGCGACTACATGTACGCGGAGTACGCCAAGGACCCGCGGATGCGCGCCAACATCGGCATCCGCCGCCGTCTGGCCCCGCTGCTGGACAACGACCGCAACCAGATCGAGCTGTTCACCGCCCTGCTGCTGTCGCTGCCCGGCTCGCCGATCCTCTATTACGGCGACGAGATCGGCATGGGCGACAACATCTGGCTCGGCGACCGCGACGCGGTCCGCACGCCGATGCAGTGGACGCCCGACCGGAACGCGGGATTCTCCTCCTGCGACCCGGGCCGACTGTCCCTCCCCACGATCATGGACCCGGTCTACGGCTACCAGGTGACCAACGTCGAGGCCTCCATGACCTCGCCGTCGTCCCTCCTCCACTGGACCCGGCGCATGATCGAGATCCGCAAGCAGAATCCTGCCTTCGGACTGGGGTCCTACACCGAGCTGCCCTCCTCCAACCCGGCGGTGCTGGCGTTCCTCCGCGAGTACAAGGACGACCTCGTCCTGTGCGTGCACAACTTCTCGCGGTTCGCCCAGCCCACCGAGCTGGACCTCCAGGTCTTCAACGGCCGTCACCCGGTCGAGCTGATCGGCGGGGTGCGCTTCCCGGCGATCGGCGAGCTGCCGTACCTGCTGACCCTGGCGGGGCACGGCTTCTACTGGTTCCGGCTGCGGAAGGACACGCCTTCGCTGGTCCGCCCGCCGAAGCCGCCGCGCTGAGCGCCGCGGGCCGGGGCGGGGAGCCGGATCACGGTTTTCCCCGCCCCGCCCGGGGCACTCTGACTCTCATACGCGTATGCGATTCACGGTTCATCCACGGGTCTCTGCGGCCAATGGATCAACCATGGTTCGCCCAATGGATCTTCCTCTCCCGACACGTCCCGTACAGCCGGACAGCTTTGCCGCAATCCGGGACACTCTGCGCATTCTGAGGTGTGCCCGGGGAAAGGACGCGATGCCATGTCGGAGGCTGCTCCCGCCTCGTCAGTTACACCCGGTACGCCTGATACACCCGGTTCTTCTGATACGCACCGCACCACCGCTGATCCGTACGGCACCACCGCACCGCTCTCCGCACCGCTCGTCGCACCGCCCGTACCGCACGCCTCGGCCGCGCTGCTCACCTCGCTGAGCCCGCTGCTGCACGACTGGCTGCCTCGCCAGCGCTGGTTCGCCGGCAAGGGCCGCCCCGTCGTGGGCTTCACCCTGGTCTCGGCGACCGAACTGCTGCCGCTGACCGGCTCCCCCGGGCTGCTCCATCTGCTCGTACGGGCCCAGCAGCCGACCGTCCCCGCACAGGGGGCCGCCGCGCCGCCGCCCGCCGACTGCTACCAGCTGCTCCTCGGGGTGCGCAGGTCGCTGCCCCCGACGCTGGCGTCCGCCCTGATCGGCCGGGTCGCGCAGGGGCCGCTCGCCGGTCACACGGTGTACGAGGCCCTGTCCGACCCGAGACTGGCGGGGCTGCTGCTGGAGCGGCTGCGGCTGCCCGGGACGATCGGCTCGCTGCGGTTCGACAAGGACCCCACGGCGGAGGTGGGCTCCGGGCTGACTCCCCGCGCGCTCGGCGCCGAGCAGTCCAACTCCTCGATCGTGTACGGCAATTCCCACATCCTGAAGGTCTTCCGGCGGGTCCACGCCGGGGCCAACCCGGACCTGGAGCTGCCGCTCGCCCTCGCCGGGGAGGGCAGCGCCCGGGTGCCCGCGCCGATCGCCTGGTTCGAGGGAGCGAACCCCGAGGACCCCTTCGAGCCCTTCACCCTCGGCCTGCTCCAGCCCTTCCTGCACGACGCCGAGGACGGCTGGCAGCTCGCCCTCAAGTCCCTCGCCGTGGGCCGGGACTTCACCGCCGAAGCGCACGCGCTGGGCCGGGCCACCGCCGAGGTCCACCTCGCGCTGGCGGCCTCCCTGCCGACGCTCACCCTCGGCCGCCCGCAGGCCGAGCTGCTCACCGCGCAGATGGCGGAGCGGCTGGAGGCGACCGTACAGGCGGTTCCGGCGCTCCTTCCGTACGCCGACGGACTGCGCCAGGCCTTCGACGCCGTACGGGAGCTGGGTGCGGCGGGGCCCGTCGTGACCGCCCAGCGGGTCCACGGCGACCTGCATCTGGGGCAGGTGCTGCGCACCGGGGACGGCGAGTGGACGGTGATCGACTTCGAGGGCGAGCCCGCGAAGCCCCTCACCGAGCGCCGCCGCCCGCAGCCGGTCGTCCGCGACGTCGCCGGAATGCTCCGCTCCTTCGATTACGCGGCCCGCTCGCACCAACCCTGGGACCCCGACTGGGCCACCCGCTGCCGCACCGCCTACCTGGACGGCTACACCGCCGCCTCCGGCATCGACCCGCGCCACCAGGCCGTACTGCTGCGGGCGTACGAGACGGACAAGGCCGTGTACGAGGTCCTGTACGAGGCCCGGCACCGGCCGGACTGGCTCCCGGTGCCGATGGCGGCCGTCCGACGACTCGCCCGGCCCTCCTGAACTCCCCATCCCTTTCCGCTTGTTGACCCCTACGAGGAGGACACCCCCGTGACCCCCCGTCCCACCCCCGCTTCCGGCACTTCCGGCGGGGACACCCCCCGGCCGCCCCGCCGCACCTCGTCCCCGGCCGAGGCCCCGGCCGCGCCCGCGCGCCTGCCCGCGCCCGGGTCGGAACCCGTGCCGGACCCGGTGACGGAGGCCGTCACGGAGTCCGCCGTACCGCCGGGCCCGCGCAAGCGGCCGACGGGCGGCACGGCGAAGAAGCCCGCCGCGGCGAAGTCGCGCAAGGCCCAGGAGGCTGCGGAAGCCCCGGCGAAGAAGCCGAAGGCCGCGAAGCCCGCCGGCAAGACCCCGAAGGGCACGGCCGGGCCGAAGGGTCCGAAGCCCGCCGCGTCCGGGGCCGTCCGCCCCGCCTTCCCGCTCCCCCAGGACGACCGCGGCCGCCTGCTGTCCGGCGCCCACCACGCCCCGCACGACCTGCTCGGCGCGCACCCCGTGCCCGGGGGTGTCGCCTTCCGGGTGCTGCGGCCGTACGCGCGGGCGGTCGCCGTCGTCGGCACCGGGCTGCACGTCCCGCTGCTCGACGAGGGCGACGGCCTGTTCTCCGGGGTGCTGCCGCTCCCCGAGGTCCCCGCATACCGGCTCCAGGTGACGTACGACGACAACGAGATCGAGGTCGACGACCCGTACCGTTTCCTCCCCTCGCTCGGCGACCTCGACCTGCACCTGATCGGCGAGGGCCGTCACGAGGAGCTGTGGAAGGCGCTCGGCGCGCAGCCCATGACCCACCAGGAGGTGACGGGCACCCGCTTCACCGTCTGGGCCCCCAACGCGCGCGGCGTCCGCGTCGTCGGCGACTTCAACTACTGGGACGGCACCGGGTATCCGATGCGTTCGCTCGGCGGGACGGGCATCTGGGAGCTGTTCCTGCCCGACGTCCGCGAGGGCGCGCTCTACAAGTTCCAGATCACCCGGCCCGACGGCTCCCACACCATGCGCGCCGACCCGATGGCCCGGCACGCGGAGGTGCCCCCGGCGAACGCCTCCGTGGTCACCACCTCGCGCCACGAGTGGCAGGACGCCGCCTGGATGGCATCGCGCGCCGCCCGCCCGGTGCACGAGGCCCCGCTGTCGGTGTACGAGGTGCACCTGCCGTCCTGGCGGCCGGGACTGACGTACCGCCAGCTCGCCGAACAACTCCCCATGTACGTCTCCGACTTGGGCTTCACGCACGTCGAGCTGATGCCGGTCGCCGAGCATCCCTTCGGCGGGTCCTGGGGCTACCAGGTGACCGGGTTCTACGCGCCGACGTCCCGGATGGGCACCCCCGACGACTTCCGTTTCCTCGTCGACGCCCTGCACCGGGCCGGGATCGGCGTGATCATGGACTGGGTGCCGGCGCACTTCCCGCGCGACGACTGGGCGCTCGCCGAGTTCGACGGCCGTCCGCTGTACGAGCACGAGGACCCGCTGAAGTCCGCGCACCCCGACTGGGGGACGCTGGAATTCGACTTCGGGCGCACGGAGGTCCGCAACTTCCTCGTCGCGAACGCCACGTACTGGTGCGAGGAGTTCCACATCGACGGCCTGCGGGTCGACGCGGTGGCCTCGATGCTCTACCTCGACTACTCGCGCGAGGAGGGCCAGTGGGTGCCCAACCAGCACGGGGGCCGGGAGAACCTCGACGCGGTCGCCTTCCTCCAGGAGATGAACGCCACCGTCTACCGCCGCAACCCCGGCGTCGTCACCATCGCCGAGGAGTCCACCGCCTGGGACGGCGTCACCCGCGCCACCCACCACATCGGCCCCGGCGGCTTCGGCGGCCTGGGCTTCGGCCTGAAGTGGAACATGGGCTGGATGCACGACTCGCTGGGCTACGTCGCCAAGGAGCCCGTGCACCGCAAGTACCACCACCACGAGATGACCTTCTCGATGGTCTACGCGTACAGCGAGAACTACGTCCTGCCCATCTCCCACGACGAGGTCGTGCACGGCAAGCGCTCGCTGGTGTCCAAGATGCCCGGCGACTGGTGGCAGCAACGCGCCACCCACCGGGCCTACCTGGGCTTCATGTGGTCCCACCCCGGCAAGCAACTCCTCTTCATGGGACAGGAGTTCGCGCAGGGCGCCGAGTGGTCGGAGGCGCACGGCCCGGACTGGTGGCTGCTCGATCCGTCGTACGGCGCGGAGGGCGACCACCGGGGCGTGCGCGACCTCGTCCGCGACCTGAACACCGCCTACAACGCCACCCCGGCCCTGTGGGAGCGCGACACCGTCCCCGAGGGCTTCGCCTGGGTGGCGGGCGACGCGGCCGAGGACAACGTGTTCGCGTTCCTGCGCTACGACGCCGCCGGGAACCCGCTCCTCGCGGTCTCCCACTTCTCCCCCGTCGTACGGCACGAGTACGCGATCGGCGTCCCCGACGACGTACCGGCGTGGACCGAGGTCCTGAACACGGACGCCACGGCATACGGCGGCAGCGGCATCCACAACCCCGAGCCGCTGAAGCCGGAGTCGCACCCGAGCCACGGCCGCCCGGCGAGCGTCAGGCTGACGCTGCCGCCGCTGGCGACCGTCTGGTTCAGGCCGGCGTGACCTCCCAGCCCCCGGTGTGGACCAGGCCCAGCGACTGAGTGGCCCGGGTCAGCGCCACGTACAGGTCGTTGAGGCCGCGCGGCGAGCCGGACCGGATGCGGTCCGGCTCCGCCACGACCACCGCGTCGAACTCCAGGCCCTTCGCCTGCTGCGGGGCGAGGAGGACGACGGGGGCGGTGAGGTCGGGGGTCGTGCCGTGGGACGCGCCGGGGATCGCCTCCGCGAGCGCCGGGAGCAGGTCGGCGGGGGCGACGACGGCGATCCGTCCCGCGCCGTCCACCGCTTCCACTGCTTCTGAGACGGTACGAGGCAGCTCGCCCGGCGTGCTCACGCGCACCCACGGCTCGACTCCCGTGGAGCGTACGGAACTCGGCGGCTCGAAGGTCGGGTCGGCGGCCTGCATCACGCGGGCCGCGAGGTCCATGATCTCGGCCGGGGTGCGGTAGTTGACGCCGAGCCGGGTGTGCTCGTAGCGGTCGCCGACGTACGGGTCGAGGATCTGCTTCCAGGAGTCGCAGCCCGCCGCGTCGCCGACCTGCGCCGGATCGCCCACCAGGGTCATGGAGCGGGTCGGGCAGCGGCGCATCAAGAGCCGCCAGGTCATCGCGGACAGCTCCTGCGCCTCGTCCACGATGATGTGCCCGAACGCCCAGGTCCGGTCGACGGCCGCGCGCGCGGCGGCGCTGCGGTGGTCGTCCTCCTCGTGCCGCTCGGCGAACCGTTCGGCGTCGATGAGGTCGTGCGCGCCCAGCACCTCGGAGTCCTCGTCGTCCAGGTCCTCGAACTCGTAGGTCCGCGAGCCGTACGACACGTCCAGCACGCCCTTCGCGTACGCGACGCGCTGCTCGTACTCGCGGGCGGCGGCGGCGCGGGCGGCGTGGTCGTCCTCGCCGAGGAGTTCGGCGGCCTCGTCCAGGAGGGCGATGTCGGCGGCGGTCCAGTCGGATCCCGGGGCGCGGCGGATCAACTCGGCTTCGGCGTCCGGGAGATGGGTCGGGTCCTCCAGGAAGTCGGTGAGCAGCTGCTGCGGGGTCAGCTCCGGCCAGAGGGCGTCGATCGCGGCGAGGACCGCCGGGTTGCCGGCGATCTCCTTGCCGAGCTGCTCCACGTCCTGCGCGGTGAGGACGTTGCCGTCGGGGATCTCCTCGCCCAGCTCCTCCGCGATGGCCTCGTAGGGCTCGCGGCCGATGCGGTCGGCGAGCTGCTCGGTGAGCGCGTCCAGGACGTACCGGCCGAAGTGGGCGCGGGCCAGGTTGTGCGGGAGCTTGGTGGCGCGGGCGTGGTGGCGGGCGTCCTCGGCGATGGCGCGCTCCAGGGAGAGCGTCCACTGCTCGTGGTCGACCTCCTCCACCGTGTCGGGCACGGTCTGGCGGTCCCGTACGACCTCGGCCAGGACGTCCGCCATCGCGGCGCTCCCCTTCACGGCCGCCGCCTCCGGGGTGTCCGTGCCGGTGGCGGTGACGCCGGGGAAGAGCTCGGCGGGGGTGGCGAGCAGGACGCCGGTCTCGCCGAGGGAGGGCAGGACGTCGCCGATGTAGGAGAGGAAGGCGGGGTTGGGGCCGACGATGAGGACCGCGCGCCGGGCGAGCTGCTCGCGGTGGGCGTAGAGGAGGTACGCGGCGCGGTGCAGGGCGACGGCGGTCTTGCCGGTGCCGGGGCCGCCCTCGACGACGAGGACGCCGCGGTGCGGGGCGCGGATGATGCGGTCCTGCTCGGCCTGGATGGTCTGCACGATGTCGGACATGCGGCCGGTGCGGGCGCCGTTGAGGGCGGCCAGCAGGACGGCGTCGCCGGTGGGGTCCTCGTACCCGGTGCGTGTCGTGTCGCCGAGGTCGAGGATCTCGTCGTGCAGGGCGGTGACGGTGCGGCCCTTGGTGGTCAGATGACGGCGGCGGCGCAGGCCCATCGGGGTGTGGCCGGTGGCGAGGTAGAAGGGACGGGCGACGGGGGCGCGCCAGTCGACCAGCAGGGGGCTGCGCTCGGCGTCGTCGCGGCGGATGCCCATGCGGCCGATGTGGTGGGTGGTGCCGGGCTCGCCCTCCGCCTCCGGCACGAAGTCGAGACGGCCGAAGCAGAGTCCGGAGTCGGCCGCGTTGAGCGCGGCGAGCGTGGCGGAGCGCTCGACGACGGCGACGTCGCGCTCCACGCGGGCCTGGCGGCCGTTTCCGGTCGGGGCGAAGGAGCCGCGCACGGCGTCTTCGGCCTCCGCGCGGAGTGCGTCGAGGCGGGCGTAGAGCCCCTCCACGAACTGCTGCTCCTGCCGCAGTTCACGGGTTGACAATTCCTCGGTTGACAAGGCTTCCCCCACTGGGTTATCGTGTCCATATCGAGCTTCTCCATGCCCTCTTGTAGATGCAGGCATGGAAACGCCCAATATACGCAGAGAAATACCCCGGCTGTCAATGCGCCGGGGTATTTCTTTTTGCCCGCCCGCTTCTTGCCCGCCCGCCTGCTTCCCGCGTGGGGCGACGGCGGTCAGTCGCCGGGCGGCAGGGCGGTGACGAAGCGCAGGGGCTCGTCCAGCTCGACGTACCGCAGGATCCTGAGCACGCGGCGCGAGGGGCAGTGCACCGCGAAGTCCCCTCCCCAGCGGGCCGTCTGGCCGCGCACCCGCAGCAGCAGCGAGAGGCCGCCGCAGTCCATGAAGGTGATGCGGGTCAGGTCCGCGACCACGAGCGGGGGGTGCCCGCGCAGGGCCCGGTCGACGAGGGGGCCGACCCGCAGCCCCGCATAGAGATCCAGCTCCCCGGAGAGCCCGAGGACGAGTGCGCTGCCGGCCCGGCGCACTTCCACGGCTTGTTCCACGACTGATTTGGGCATTTTCCGTCCCAGGTGCCTTGACGAACGATCGGTGGCGTCTGACGGACTCACCGGGGTCTGGGATGGCCTCGATGCAACGTACGCGGCCGAGTCCCACGCAGAATCGGTTGTCCATCCAAATCCGACTCGTACGAGTGGAAATTACGCAAATTCCTTGACGTGGCCGGGAGTTGGGCTGATCTGCTTCACCCCCGAGGGAGCTGGAGCCGCCCCTCGATCACGTCGCGGGCGACCTCGCGCAGCTTGCGCCGGCGGGACCGGGCGTAGGCCCGCATCGGCTGGAAGGCGGCGTCCGGGGTCACGCCCCACTGGGCGGCGAGCATTCCCTTGGCCTGCTCGATGGCGATCCGGCTGGTCAGCGCGGACCGCAACTGGTCGGCGGAGCGGGCCAGATGGGACAGGTTGCGGGACTGGACCAGGGACAGCACGGCGATGTCCGCCAGCCGCTGGGCCATGTCCAGTTCCTCGCTGCCGGGCACCGCACCGCGGCCGTACGCCTGCCAGGTGCCGAGCCAGGCGTCCCGGTGCCGCAGCGGGAGGACGGCGGTGCGGTCGATGCCGTACGCCAGCGCGCGGGCGCAGAACTCCGGCCAGCGGTCGGCGTGGGCCCGCAGATCGACGTCGGGCAGCGGCCGGCCCAGGCGGTAGCCCTCCACGCAGGGGCCGTTCTGACGCTGGGAGGCGATCAGCTCCAGGAGTTCGGCGTTCTCGTCGGAGGCGGCGGCGACCCGCAGTGCGCCGCCCTCCTCGGCGAGCATGGTGCCCACCGCCGGGACGTCGAGCAGTTCGACGGCCCGGAGGCAGAACTCCCGCAGGAACACCGTGACTTCGGGCTCCGGCCCCGGGTGGGGCTGCATCAGCTCGGCCAGTCGGACGGACGCTTCCAGCCAGCGGCTTTCCCGGTTCATGTCCTTCACCTCGCGGACTACGCGGCGAGGCGCGGACGGGGTGGCCGCGCCTCGGAGGAGCGCCTACCCGGGTGGCGGCGCTCCATGGCAGGCTTCCCGGGCCGTCAGGCGTGCGCGTCCGCGAGTTCGCGCCCGGATGCGCCCCCGTCCGCCTGGTCCTGCGTCTGCTTCTGCTGCGCGCCGGGCTTGCGGCGCGGCAGCAGGAGGGCGACGAGCACGGTGCCCGCGCCGAGTACGGCGGCGCCGACCAGGCTGGTGTGGGCGACCGCGTCGGAGAAGGCGGAGCCGACGGCGTGCGCCATGTCCTGCGCACCCCGGGCGAGTGCTTCGGCCTGGCCCTTGAGCTGGGCGGCCTGCTCGGGGCTGCCGGCGTGTGCGGCCTGTCCGGCCAGCTCCTTGGCCTTCTCGCCGATGCCCTGGGCGACGGCGTACCCGGCGCCGACCGAGTCCTGGGCGGTGTCCAGTGCGGCGGCGGGCAGCTTCGTACCGCTGACTGCATCGGCGAGGTGCGAGGAGTACGACCCGGCGAGGACCGAACCGAGGACGGCGATGCCCAGGGAGCCGCCCAGCTCCAGCGAGGTGTCGTTGACCGCGCCGCCGACGCCGAGTTCCGACTCGGGGAAGGCGCCCATGATGGCGTCGGTGCAGGGCGAGAGGGCGAGCCCGATGGCGAGGCCGAGCATGACCAGGGGCAGGACGAGGTCTCCGTACGAGGAGGCGGCGTCGACCCGGGTGAGCAGGGCCAGCGCGACGGTGCCGCCGACCATGCCCGCCGTGACGGTGACCTTCATGCCCAGGCGCGGGGTGAGGAACCCGGTGAGCGCGGACCCGACGAAGACGGCACCGGCCAGCGGCAGCATCCGTACGCCGGTCTCCAGCGCGTTGAACCCGAGCACGAACTGGAGGTGCTGGGTGAGGAAGTAGAAAGCGCCGAAGACGGCGAGGAAGAAGAGCGCGACGGCGAGGTTGGACCCGGCGAAGGCGCGGTCGAGGAAGCGGCGGACGTCGAGGACGGGGCGCGGGTGGCGCAGCTCCCAGAGCACGAAGGCGACGAGCCCGGCACCGGCGACGACTGCCGCGCCGATGGCCTTGCCGTCCCAGCCGAAGTGCGGGCCCTCGATGATCGCGAAGATGAGCGCGGCGATCCAGACGACGGACAGCAGCCCGCCGACGTAGTCGATACGGCCGTGCTCGCTCGCCTTGGACGGCGGTACGAGGGTGAACGCGCCGATGATCGCGAGGGCGGCGACGGGCACGTTGATGAGGAACGTCGATGCCCAGCCGTGCTGTTCGAGGAGCGCACCGGCGACGAGGGGGCCTGCGGCGATGGCGAGCCCGGCGGTGGCGGTCCAGATCACGATCGCCTTGGCGCGTTCGGCGCGCGGGAAGGCCGCGGCGAGGAGGGAGAGGGTCGCGGGCATGATCATCGCCGCGCCGACGCCCATGACGGCGCGGGCGGCGATCACGCCGTTGGCGCTGTCGACGAGGGAGCCGGCGACGGCTCCGCCGCCGAAGACGAGGAGGCCGAGGACGAGGGCCCCCCGGCGGCTGTACTTGTCGCCGATGGCGCCGAGCAGCAGCATCAGCGCGGCGTACGGGACGGTGTAGCCGTCGACGACCCACTGGAGGTCGGCGCTGCCCAGACCGAGGTCCTTGGTCATGTCGGGGGCGGCGACGGTGAGGGCCGTATTGGCCATCACGATGATCAGCAGGCTGAGACAGAGGACGAGGAGGGCCCACCAGCGCTTGGGGTAGGGCTTGTCCATTGCGTCGACCGGCTGGTTCGCGACCAGGGGCACGGGGTCACCTCACTGCACGTCATTGATTGCACACGGCTGTGCAATTACACATCGGTGTGCAAGTTACGTCAATGCACAGCCGTGTGCAAAATGGGGGGTATGACCACGGGTAGCTCAGGCAGTTCCTCCTCCAGCAGGGCCGATACGAACCGGCGACGGATCATGGACGTGGCGCTGGCGGAGCTGCTGCACGATCCGGACGCGAGCATGGATCAGATCGCGCGGGCGGCGGGGGTCGTGCGGCGCACGGTGTACGGCCACTTCCCCAACCGGGAGGCGCTGATCGCCGCGCTCGTCGACGGGGCGACGGAAGCGGTCATCGAGGCCCATGCGGCGGGGCGGGCCGGGGTGGACGACCCGGCGGAGGCGCTCGCACGGTCGATGCTCGCGGTGTGGGACATCGCGGACCGCTACCGGCTGCTGGTGGCGCTGGCGCAGCGGAGCGTGACGATGGAGGGCATCAAGCAGCGGCTGACGCCGGTCCGGGAGGACTGTGTGGCGCTGCTGCGCAGGGGCCAGGAGTCGGGGGTCTTCCGGTCGCCGGTGCCGGCGGGGGCGCTGGCGTACGTGCACGAGCAGACGCTGTTCGGGCTGATGGAGGCGGTGAACTCGGGCGCCCTGGACGCTGCGGATGCCGGGCGGGCGGCGGCGCGGACGGCGCTGTTGTCGGCGGGGGTGGGGGTGGAGGAGGCGGAGGGTTTGCTGGCGCGGGTGGGGTCGTAGGGGGCAGTCGGGTCGGCACCCGGTGCGGGGCGCTGGGGCGCGGGGCGGAACGGTCGGGATCGGCACCCGGTACCGGGCGCTGGGGCGCGGGGCGGAACGGTCGGGATCGGCACCCGGTACCGGGCGCTGGGGCGCGGGGCGGAACGGTCGGGATCGGCACCCGGTACCGGGCGCTGAGGCGCGGGGCGGAACGGTCGGGATCGGCACCCGGTACCGGGGCGGATTCGCCCCAGCCCCGCCCCTTCACCTAGACCCTGCGGGGCGGTTGGTGGGGTGCTGTTCCTGATGGGGCTACGCCCCTTGCCCCCTGCACGGGCTGCGCCCGCGCGTCCTCAAACGCCGGACGGGCTGAATGATGCCGCGCGGCGAGCGCTTTAGGTGAAGGGGCGGGGCTGGGGCGAAAACGCCCCGTCACCGGCTGCCGACCCGAACAGGACCCCGGCGCCACGGGCATCACCGAACGGCCTCGCCCCCGGCAGCAAGCCCTACTTGGCCAAGGAAGGCCCCGTGGCGGAGGGCTCGCCCTCCGGAGCCACCCCGTGACCGTCGTCCAACAGCGTCCGCTCGTCAAAAGGAGCCCGCCCCGACAGCACCCGCTCGACCCGGTCCCGGTCGATCTCCCTCGTCCACGTCCCCACCAGCACCGTCGCCACCGCATTCCCCGCGAAGTTCGTCAAAGCACGAGCCTCGCTCATGAACCGGTCGATCCCCACGATCAGCCCGACCCCGTCGACCAGTTCGGGCCGGTGCGACTGGAGCCCGCCCGCCAGCGTCGCCAGGCCCGCGCCCGTCACCCCCGCCGCCCCCTTCGAAGCGATGATCATGAACCCGAGCAGGGCGATCTGTTCGCCGATGTTCAGCGGGTCGCCCAGCGCGTTGGCGATGAAGAGCGAGGCCATCGTCAGGTAGATGGCGGTGCCGTCGAGGTTGAAGGAGTACCCCGTCGGGACTGTGATGCCGACGACCGGTTTGCTGACCCCCAGGTGCTCCATCTTCGCGATGAGCCTCGGCAGCGCCGTCTCCGACGACGACGTCGACAGGATCAGCAGGAACTCCCGCCCCAGGTACCGCAGCAGCCGGAAGATGTTCATCCCCGTGAAGATCTTCAGGATCGCGCCGAGCACGACGAACACGAAGAGCACGCACGTGATGTAGAAGGCGATCATGATCGTCGCGAGCGCGGTGAGCGCCTTGCCCCCGGTCTCGCCGACCACCGCCGCGATGGCGCCGAAGGCCCCGACCGGAGCCGCCCACATCACCATCGCGAGGATGCGGAACACGAGCCGCTGGATGTGCCCGATCCCGCGCAGCACCGGCTCACCGGCCCGGCCCATCGACTGGAGCGCGAAGCCCACCAGCAGGGCGATGAAAAGAGTCTGGAGCACCGACCCCTCGGTGAAGGCGGACACCAGCGTCTTCGGGATGATGCCGAGCAGGAAGTCCGACGTCCCCTCGCTCGCCCCCTTGGCCTGCTTCGCGCCCTCGCCCTTGTGCGCGTCCAGGTCCAGGTCCGTACCCGGGTGGATCAGGTTGCCGACGAGCAGGCCGATGGCGAGGGCGACGGTCGACATGACCATGAAGTAGCCGAGGGCGAGCCCGCCCACCGCACCGACCTTGGCGGCCTTGCGGACGGAACCGATGCCCAGCACGATCGTGCAGAAGATGATCGGCGAGATCAGCATCTTGATCAGGTTCACGAACCCGGTGCCGATCGGCTTCAGGTCCTTGGCCACCCCGGGCGCCAGGAAGCCGACGGCGATGCCGAGCAGCACCGCGAGGATCACCGCCAGGTACAGGAAGTGCGACCGGTCCCGCTTCTTCGGCGCGGGCGCCTGCCCGGCCTCCGTCTCCGCCACGGCCACAGGGCCCTCCTCGTCTCACCGGCTTCGCCCACGTGGGGGTGGGTCCCGCGACTATGCATCACCCCGCGCGCCAACACACCCTTACGGTCGTAGAGTTCACAGATCGGCTCGTTCGTACACCCCGCACCGGGCCTCGTACACCCTGGACGTTCCTACGAGCCGTGACGTTGGCCGAACGCACCGTAGCCAACTCCCGCATCTCCTCCTTACCGTGTGCGCGTGCAGCACACCCCGCCGTCAGACGGCACGCCCGCCGAAGCCCCGCCGTTCGACGCAGCCGCCGCGCGGCGGCTGCGGGAGGCGCTCGGGATGCTGCCCGGGCATGTCGCGTACGGGCTGCGGGCGCAGTACGGGCTGGACGTGGGGCCGGATCTGGTCGGCGCCTGGGAGCGGGGGCTGCGGACGCCCGACAGTCGGGAAGTGACCGCGCTGGCCGGGGTGTTGTGGTGTGATCCGGCTGAACTGCTGTATGCCGCACGTACCTTGCGCGAGCACCGGACCGTGCGTGGGGTGGCCGTCGCGGACCTGGCGCGCAGGGTCGGGCTGGGCGTGGATGCGTATCGGAAGATGGAGGAGAGCGGGCTGTGGCGCGGCACCGAGCGGCAGTCCGCCGCGCTGATCGCCGTGCTCGGGCTCTCCCCCGCCCAGTTCATGACGGCCGCCGGGCGGGACGGGGAGCTGGCCGAGATGCTGCGCAGTGCCGTCAGCACGCGGTGGCAGGCGTACGTGAAGCCGCTGGCCAAACTGGTGCCGGTGGACCGTGCCACGATCGAGGACGCCCTGCCGCGGCTGCACGCCGACTACCAGTCCCGCATGGTCGCGACCCTGGGCTGGGGCGGTGGCGTGGGGGATGCCGGCGACGGCGCTGCGGGGCGGGAGTTCCTGGAGGGGATCGTGGGGCACTTCTGGGAGAGGGTGCGGAAGGTCTGACGGCGAGGGCCTAGGCCGGGTCGAAGCGGAAGAGCTGGCCCGCCGCGTCCTCGGTGCACGGGCGTTGTTCCAGCGCGGTCCACGGTTCGCGGGAGGCCCCGGGCACGGTGATGCACATCGTGGTGTGCATCACCCGCATCCGGTAGCCCCGGACCGGCTGGCCCACCGGTTCGAAGCGGAACGTTTCCGCGCCCGGGATGCGGTTCTCGCAGGAGTCGTCCTCCAGCCAGGCGCCGACCTTCTTCCAGGCCCAGTGCACGCCCATGCACCCGTCCTCGTACTCCGGGTGCCAGGAGGCGACCCGCCAGTCCAGTTCGCCCGTCCTGACCAGGGAGTACTGCGGGATTGCGGCCTCGCAGGGGCGTTGGTAGACCTTGCCTTCCTTGGTCTCCGGGCGCTCCCCCAGGCACAGTCCGGAGTGCGCGGCGCGCAGGGTGCGCTCGCCGGGTGACGGCGCGGCGGGCACTCCGCCGGGGGCCTCGGCGCCGTCCGGGGTCTGCACCACCCAGGCGACCGTCGCCCCGACCACCGCGAGGGCGAGGGCGAGCACCAGGACCTTGGCCCTGGAAATCCGTCGCGGAGTGGTGGCTTCCGGCCCGGTGGGGGATGGCTGAACGGCCGGGTGCGGCAGGGCCGTCCGGGGTGTGGCGGGCAGGGTCACAGGGCCCGGACCGGCCGCCGGAGAGGGAGGCGGAGTCTCCAGTTCCGGCAAAGTTTCCGGCTCCGGAAGCCCGGATTCCACCCCGCCTTCACCGGATTCCGCCCCGCGCTCCCCGGATTCCGCCCCGCCCTCCCCCGCTTCTGCCGCACGTCTCCCCCGTACCGCCAGTTCCTTCCGTACCGAGAGCCACTCCTCCACCGACGCGGGACCGCACCCGCAGGCGCGGGTGTAGGCCGCCACCAGCTCCTCGCGGGGGACGGTCGTGCGGGACAGCATGTTGGCGACCGTGGAGCGGGGCAGGACGTCGCCGCCGGCCTCGGCGCGGGCGGTGAGTTCGCGGTAGGTGAGGCCCGACCACTCCTTCAGCGCGTGCAGCAGCGAGACGAACTCGGCGGGGGTGAGCGCACCGCGCGGATCGGGTTGCAGCATCGGGAAGTCTCCTGTCCCCTCGCCTGACCTGCGTCCGGAGGGCCGTGGAAAGGGAGTTGGGACATGTCCCGGACAGGCTGAAGCCTTGTTGATCCGCCCGCGCAACTCAAGAGTGGGAAGCGCCAACTGCGGGGGAACGCGAAACGGCCCCGGTCGTCCACAGGGGAGACGACGGGGGCCGTTTCGCGCAGTTGGCGGCTCGCGGGTTCCAGCGGGTGCTAGAAGACCGACTCGGCCTCGTACATGCGGCCCTCGGGGACGGTCTTCAGCTCGGACACGCCCTCTGCCAGCGGAACCATCTCGATGCTGGTGCCGCGCAGCGCGGTCATCTTGCCGAACTGCCCGGCGTGCGCCGCCTCCACCGCGTGCCAGCCGAAGCGGGTCGCGAGGACGCGGTCGTACGCGGTGGGCGTGCCGCCGCGCTGGACGTGGCCGAGAATGACCGGTCGCGCCTCCTTGCCGAGCCGGGCCTCCAGCTCGACGGCGAGGCGGGTGCCGATGCCGGTGAAGCGCTCGTGGCCGAACTGGTCGATGATGCCCTTCTCGTACGGCATGGTGCCCTCGGCGGGACGGGCGCCCTCGGCGACGCAGACGACGGCGAACTTCTTGCCGCGCGCGAAGCGCTCCTCGACCATCTTGACGAGCGAGTCGATCTCGAAGGGGCGCTCGGGCAGGCAGATGCCGTGGGCGCCGCCGGCCATGCCGGACTCCAGGGCGATCCAGCCCGCGTGGCGGCCCATGACCTCGACGACCATGACGCGCTGGTGCGACTCGGCGGTGGTCTTCAGACGGTCTATGGCCTCGGTCGCCACGCCGACGGCGGTGTCGAAGCCGAAGGTGCGGTCGGTGCCGTTGATGTCGTTGTCGATGGTCTTCGGCACGCCGACGACGGGCATTCCGGCGTCGGAGAGCATCCGGGCGGCGGTCAGGGTGCCCTCGCCGCCGATCGGGATGAGGACGTCGATGCCGTACTTGGCGGTCAGTTCCGCGCAGTTCTCGGCGGCCTCGCGCAGCCGGTCGCGCTCCAGGCGGGCCGAGCCGAGGATGGTGCCGCCGCGGGCCAGGATGCCGCTCACGGCGTTGAGGTCCAGGGGGCGGTAGTGACCGTCGAGGAGGCCCTTGAAGCCGTCCTCGAACCCGATGACCTCGTCGTTGTGACCGGCTACGGCACGGTGCACGACCGACCGGATCACTGCGTTCAGCCCGGGACAGTCGCCGCCTGCGGTGAGAACTCCGATACGCATCGTGCTGTGTCTCCTGCTCTTGGTGGTACTTGTGAGCCAGGTTCCGATTGTTCCACGGCCGGAACAGGCCGCGCGCTTTCGGATACTCCGGTACAAGCGGGACTCAGGGGCCTTCGTCCCTCGATCGCGGGTACTTCTTCCGGCGGGCGCCGTATCCAGCCCCAAAGGTATTGTCAAGGGTGCAAGGCCACCCTAACCGCACAAAATAGGCAAAGTTACCTACCACGCCTACCGACGACACGAGACGGAGAGCACGCGTGACGCGCAGCGTGTACGTGACCGGCATCGACCGGGGGGACGGCCGCCAGGTCGTCGAGCTGGGAGTCATGGAACTCCTGACCCGCCAGGTGGACCGGGTGGGCGTCTTCCGCCCGCTGGTGCACGACGGCCCGGACCGCCTCTTCGACCTGCTCCGCACCCGCTACCGGCTGTCCCAGGACCCGGCGACGGTGTACGGCATGGACTACCACGAGGCGTCCGCGCTGCAGGCCGAGAAGGGCACCGACGAGCTGGTCTCCCAGCTGGTGGACCGCTTCCACAAGGCGGCGCGCGGGTACGAGGTCGTCCTCGTCCTCGGTACGGACTTCGCCGACACCCAGCTCCCCGACGAGCTGGCGCTGAACGCGCGGCTGGCGAACGAGTTCGGGGCCTCGGTCATACCCGTGGTCGGTGGCCGCAAGCAGACCGCCGAGTCGGTGCGCGCCGAGACCCGCAACGCCTACCGCGCCTACGACGGCCTGGGCTGCGAAGTCCTGGCGATGGTCGTCAACCGGGTGGTCCCCGCGGACCGCGCCGAGATCGCCGAGCGGCTGACCAGCCGTCTGCCGGTCCCCGCGTACGTCCTGCCCGACGAGCCCGCGCTGGCCGCGCCGACGGTCGCGCAGATCACCCAGGCACTGGGCGGAACGGTTCTCCTCGGCGACGACGCGGGCCTCGCCCGCGACGCCCTGGACTTCGTCTTCGGCGGCGCGATGCTGCCGAACTTCCTGAACGCGCTGACCCCCGGCTGCCTGGTGGTGGCCCCCGGCGACCGCTCCGACCTGGTCGTCGGCTCGCTGGCCGCGCACAGTGCCGGTACGCCGCCGATCGCGGGCGTGCTGCTGACGCTGGGCGAGCGGCCCGGCCCGGAGGTCCTCACGCTGGCCTCGCGGCTCGCGCCCGGCACCCCGGTGATCTCGGTGGACGGCGGGTCCTTCCCGACCGCCGGCGAGCTGTTCGCGCTGGAGGGCAAGCTGAACGCGGCCACCCCGCGCAAGGCGGAGACCGCCCTCGGCCTCTTCGAGCGGCACGTCGACACCGCCGACCTGCTGGCCCGGATCTCGGTGGCCCGCAGCGGCCGGGTCACCCCGATGATGTTCGAGCACGAACTCCTGGAGCAGGCCCGCGCCGACCGCCGCCGCGTCGTCCTCCCCGAGGGCACCGAGGAGCGCGTGCTGCGCGCCGCCGACGTCCTGCTGCGCCGCGACGTCTGCGACCTGACCCTCCTCGGCGACGTGGACGTCATCCGCAAGAAGGCCGCCGACCTGGGCATCGACCTCGCCGCCACCCAGCTCATCGACCCCGCCACCTCGGAGCTGCGCCAGCGCTTCGCCGAGCGGTACGCGGAGATGCGCGCCCACAAGGGCGCCACCGTGGAGCTGGCGTACGACGTGGTCGCCGACGTGAACTACTTCGGCACCCTGATGGTCCAGGAGGGCCTGGCCGACGGCATGGTGTCCGGCTCGGTGCACTCCACCGCCGCCACCATCCGCCCGGCCTTCGAGATCATCAAGACCAAGCCGGACGCGAAGATCGTCTCCTCGGTCTTCTTCATGTGCCTCGCCGACAAGGTCCTGGTGTACGGGGACTGCGCCGTGAACCCGGACCCGAACGCGGTCCAGCTCGCCGACATCGCGATCCAGTCGGCCGGGACCGCCGCCCAGTTCGGCGTCGAGCCGCGCATGGCGATGCTGTCGTACTCCACCGGCACCTCGGGGGCGGGCGCGGACGTCGACAAGGTCCGCGAGGCGACCGAGCTGGTGCGCTCCTCGCGGCCGGACCTGCTCGTCGAGGGGCCGATCCAGTACGACGCGGCCGTCGAGCCCTCGGTGGCCGCCACCAAGCTCCCGGACTCCGAAGTCGCGGGCCAGGCCAGCGTGTTGATCTTCCCGGACCTCAACACCGGCAACAACACCTACAAGGCGGTCCAGCGCTCGGCGGGCGCCGTGGCGGTCGGCCCGGTCCTCCAGGGCCTCCGCAAGCCGGTCAACGACCTCTCGCGGGGCGCCCTGGTCCAGGACATCGTCAACACGGTCGCCATCACGGCAATCCAGGCCCAGGGAGACCCCTCATGACCCCCTCATGACCCCACTCCCGTAGCCGCCTTGGGCGGCGGGGCCGCCCCCCGGGGGCGGAACGGGCGGGCAAGGGGGCGGCCCGCCCGATCCGGGCCCGCCCCGGCTCCCCCCCCCCGCCCCGGCACCGGCCGCACCCCGGACACCGCCAAGCCGCCCCGTACCGCCGAACCCGCCCCCGTACCCGTACAAGAAGGCACCCCCCGTGACCCCCACCCGCATCCTGGTCCTCAACTCCGGCTCCTCCTCCGTCAAGTACCAGCTCCTCGACATGCGCGACCGCACCCGCCTCGCCGTCGGCCTCGTCGAGAAGATCGGCGAGGACACCTCGGCCCTCGCCCACACCCCCCTCCTCGGCGAGAACGCGGGCAGGAAGCGCGTGCAGGAGACCCGGTTCGCCGACCACGCCGAAGCACTGAAGGCCGTCGCCGAGGAGCTGACGGCCGACGGCATCGGCCTGGACTCCCCGGAGCTGGCCGCGATCGGCCACCGCGTCGTGCACGGCGGCCTGAAGTTCTCCGCGCCGACCGTCATCACGGACGAGGTCATGGCGGAGATCGAGCGACTCGTGCCCGTCGCCCCGCTGCACAACCCGGCGAACATCACCGGCATCAAGACGGCCCAGGCGCTGCGCCCCGACCTCCCCCAGGTCGCCGTCTTCGACACCGCCTTCCACACGACGATGCCGGAGTACGCGGCCCGCTACGCGATCGACGTCGAGACCGCCGACGCGCACCGCATCCGCCGCTACGGCTTCCACGGCACCTCGCACGCGTACGTCTCCCGCAAGACGGCGGAACTCCTCGGCAAGACCCCGGAGGAGGTCAACGTCATCGTCCTGCACCTCGGCAACGGGGCCTCCGCCTCCGCCGTCGCGGGCGGCCGCTGCGTCGACACCTCGATGGGGCTCACCCCGCTCGAAGGCCTCGTGATGGGCACCCGTTCCGGCGACCTCGACCCGGCGGTGATCTTCCACCTGGAACGGGTGGCCGGAATGTCGACCGACGAAATCGACACGCTCCTCAACAAGAAGAGCGGGCTCGTCGGACTCTGCGGCGACAACGACATGCGGGAAATCCGCCGTCGTATCGACGCGGGCGACAAGCAGGCCGCACTCGCCTTCGAGATCTACATCCACCGGCTGAAGAAGTACATCGGTGCCTACTCCGCGGTGCTCGGCAAGGTGGACGCGGTGGCCTTCACCGCCGGCGTCGGCGAGAACGCCGCTCCGGTGCGCGAGGCGGCCGTGGCGGGCCTGGAGGAGCTGGGTCTGGCCGTGGACGCGGACCTCAATTCCGTACGTTCCGACGAACCGCGGCTGATTTCGCCGGAATACGCCCGGGTCGCTGTCGCCGTTGTACCGACCGACGAAGAACTGGAAATCGCGACCCAGGTCTACGACCTGGTCAGCAAGTAATCCCGAGCTGTCCGGACAGCCCGTCTGAGCGCACCCGCGCCCATTTGTACATTCCACCAGACGGAATATTCCGCAGCGAAACAAACCGATAGGATCCGCCTTATGCGCCGTTCCAAAATCGTCTGCACCCTTGGCCCCGCCGTCGACTCGCACGAGCAGCTCGTCGCTCTGATCGAAGCCGGCATGAGCGTGGCCCGATTCAACTTCAGCCACGGCACCCACGAGGAGCACCAGGGCCGGTACGACCGCGTCCGCAAGGCCGCCGCCGAGACCGGCCGCGCGGTGGGCGTGCTCGCCGACCTCCAGGGTCCGAAGATCCGCCTGGCGAAGTTCGCCGAGGGCCCCGTCGAGCTGGTGCGCGGTGACGAGTTCACCATCACCGCCGAGGACGTCCCGGGCGACAAGTCCATCTGCGGCACCACGTACAAGGGCCTGCCGGGCGACGTCCAGAAGGGCGACCCGATCCTCATCAACGACGGCAACGTCGAGCTGAAGGTCGTGTCGGTCGACGGCCCGCGCGTGAAGACGATCGTCATCGAGGGCGGCGTCATCTCCGACCACAAGGGCATCAACCTGCCCGGCGCGGCGGTGAACGTCCCGGCCCTCTCGGAGAAGGACGTCGAGGACCTCCGCTTCGCCCTTCGCATGGGCTGCGACCTGGTCGCCCTGTCCTTCGTCCGCGACGCCGACGACGTCAAGGACGTGCACAAGGTGATGGACGAGGAGGGCCGCCGGGTCCCCGTCATCGCCAAGGTGGAGAAGCCGCAGGCCGTGGAGCACATGGAGGGCGTCGTCATGGCGTTCGACGGTGTGATGGTCGCGCGTGGTGACCTGGCCGTCGAGTACCCCCTCGAAAAGGTCCCGATGGTGCAGAAGCGCCTGGTGGAGCTGTGCCGCCGCAACGCCAAGCCGGTGATCGTCGCGACCCAGATGATGGAGTCGATGATCACCAACTCCCGCCCGACGCGCGCGGAGGCGTCCGACGTCGCCAACGCGATCCTCGACGGCGCGGACGCGGTCATGCTGTCCGCCGAGTCCTCGGTCGGCGCCTACCCGATCGAGACCGTCAAGACGATGTCGAAGATCGTCGTCGCGGCCGAGGAGGAGCTGCTCTCCAAGGGCCTCCAGCCGCTGGTCCCCGGCAAGAAGCCGCGCACGCAGGGCGGTTCCGTCGCCCGTGCCGCGTGCGAGATCGCGGACTTCCTGGACGGCAAGGCGCTGGTCGCCTTCACCAAGTCCGGTGACACCGCCCGCCGTCTGTCCCGCTACCGCGCGGCCCAGCCGATCCTGGCCTTCACCACGGACGAGGGCACCCGCAACCAGCTGGCCCTCAGCTGGGGCGTCGAGTCCTTCGTGGTCCCCCACGTCCACAACACGGACTCGATGGTGGAGCTGGTGGACGCGGAGCTGCTGAAGCTCAAGCGCTACAACGACGGCGACACCATGGTCATCACGGCGGGCTCGCCCCCCGGCATCCCCGGCACCACCAACATGGTCCGGGTGCACCACCTGGGCGGCGGCGAGCGCGACTGACGTCGCGCGGTCCCCGCATGAGGGCGGGCCCGGGGTTCCTCGAGAACCCCGGGCCCGCCCTTTCGGCTGTGCTCAGTCGGCCGCTGCCGCGTTGCCCGTGCCCGGGCCGGTGAAGTAGTTGTGCAGGCCGGGGACGGTCAGGGTGCCGCCGAACTGGCCCGCCTGAGTGACCTTGACCTTGGTGAACATCGCGATGGGGACGTTCAGCGGGGGCGGGGTCTGGGGGCTGAAGGTCACCGGGATGAGGCCGAAGAGGTTGCCCTTCAGCTCCTCCGTGTACATCGTGACGGTGCCCTGGCGGAGGGTCGAGGTGGAGCCCTTGCGCGCCTGGACGTGGCCCGTGGTGCCGTTGGGGCCGACCGTCGTCTGGTGCAGGTCCTTGATGTCCGTTTCCTTGGCGGTGAACTTCAGGACCTTCTTGATCTTGCCGCCCGCGGTGCGCACCTCGACGACACCCGCGTAGTCCAGGCCCCGGAGCGTGAGCATCGAGGTTTCCAGGATCCAGGGGTCGTCCGGGAGGTCCGGGATGCCCGGTTCCAGCTTGGCGTTGGCCAGGGCGTCCGGGTCCGCGACGGGGCAGGGGAAGGGGATCTGGCCGTCTTCGTTGGGGACGAGATCGGGCTTGCCGTCGCCGTCCTTGTCGAAGTCCTCGACCTTGATGCCGAGCTTCTCGGCGGCGGCCTTGATGGCCTTCTCAGTCTTGGCCGCGGCGGCGTCCGCCTTCTCCTTGGCGTCCTTGGCCGCCTTGTCGAGCTTGTCCTTGGCTTCCTTGGCGTCCTTCTCGGCCTTGGACTCCTTGTCGGCCTTGGACTCCTCGGCGTCGTCCTTCGGGTCCGGCTTGTCGGCCTTCTTCGCCGGCTCGGCGTCCTTCTTGGCCGCGTCCGCGTCGGGCTTCTTCGCGGGGTCCTTGGCCGCGTCGGGCGCGTCCGGCTTCGCCGCGTCCTGCTTCGCCGGGTCCGCCGCCGGAGGAGCGGGCTCCTCCTTCTTGCCGCCCAGGCCCTCGAAGAAGTCCTTGATCGCGGGGCCCACACCGAGCGGGTCCAGCGGGTTCTTGGTCTCCGTCTCGGCGGGGGCCGGAGTGGTGGCGGGCGCCTCGGGGGCCTTCTTCTCCGGCGTGGGGGTCTCGGCCGGGGCCTTGGTCCCGTCCGGGGCCGGGGTCTTGTCCGGCTTCGTGGCGTCGGGGCCGGCCGGGTCGGGCTTGCCGTCCTCGGCCGGCTCGTCCTTGGCGGGCTTGTCCTTCTCCGCGTCCTTGCCGGGCTCGTCCTTGGCGGCGTCGTCCTTGCCCTTGGCCTCGTCGTCCTTGGCCGCGTCGTCCTTGCCCGCCTCGTCCGGCTGGGTCACGCACGGGCCGGGGGCGAACGGGTTGCCGGGCTCCTCGGCGGCCATCGCCAGCTTCGGCGTGAGGCTCATCCCGACGAGCACCGCCGTGGGCATCGCCGCGAGGGCGAGCGCCTTGCCGGCCGGCATGTGGAACTTGGTCAGCAGCGACTTCTTGGGGGCCGCGTGACGCGGCCCGCTTCTACCGCGGGCCTCCGCTCCCCCGCCCGCGGTCACCTGGGCCTCGTCACCCCGCACTGTTCCTCCTGCCATCGGCGTCGGTCGTGGTCGTGTCCGGTCCGGCCCCCGGGGACTTCGTGAGGTTCGCCTTGGGCTGCCCGGGCTGCGAGGGCTGCTCCGCCTGCGGCGGCACCTGCGTCAGGGCCATCGTCTGCTCGGCGGGCGCCTCGGGGCCGGCCGGGCCCGACTGCGTACCGTCGAAGAGCCCGCCCGCGAACGGCGCTCCGGAAGCAGCGGCAGCCCCCTCGACCGGGGCCGGAGCCGCCGCCCCCTTCACCGGGGCCCACGCGATCGACATCGCGCCGCCCACCATGGCGAACAGGAAGCCGATGAGGAAGCCGCCGATGTTCGACACCGGAATGGAGACCAGGGCCAGCAGGATCGAGGCCACACCCGCGAAGATCCGCACGATGGAGTGGAACCACATCGTGAGGCCCAGCGTGACCAGCAGCACGCCGATGATCAGCGAGCCCGCTCCCGCCGTCGTCGCGATGGTGAGCGTGAGCGCCCCCATCTTGAGCCCGTTGTACGGGAAATACATGATCGGGATGCCACCGATGAGGGTGAACAGGCCCGCCCAGAACGGCCGGACACTCCGCCAGGCGCGGAAGCGCAGCCGCCAGTAGTGGAAATCGCGGCTCTCGCCATCGCGGCTCTCGCTCGGAACCGAGGTCTCGGCGCTCATGAAAACAGCTCCCTGGAACCGGTGTTGCTGTGCAGAAGATGAGGGAGGGGGAACGGGCGGAGCGCCCCGCACTCGTCCGGCAACCGCTCAACACGGCTGCCGGGCAAGGCAGTTGCTAGCGCCCCGCCCGCAACGGAGTGCTTAGTAGCACTCCTTGACGCCCTTGTGCAGGCGCAGGCTCAGACCGCTGAGCTTGAAGGTGCCCGCCGAGGTCGCCCAGGCGCGCTGCTTCACGTTGGTCAGCACGGCCCGGTCGGCCTGCTGCGCGAAGCCGAAGGGGTTGGCCTTCGTGCCCGGCTGGATGCCCGGGCCCTTGTTGGCCTTGCCCGCGGCGACACCGATGTCGATGTTCGAGAACTCCGCGTCGGCGTCGAGGTCGGCGACGTCGAGGTAGATGTTCTTGGCCTCGACCGGCTTCGACGCGTCCGTACCGGCCTTCAGCATCAGACTGATGCTGCCGAAGATCGGGACGTCGGGCGTGACGACCGACTGGCACATGTTGGTGATGGTGGCCGACTTGAAGCCGGAGACCGCGACCGGGTGAAGGGCCGGGTTCCCCTTCAGGTCCGTGCCCTCGGCGATCGAGCCGTACTGCACGAAGCCCGTGCCGTCCAGCTTGTCCGTGGTGACCTTGAAGTCCTGGCCGGAGACGCTGAACGAAGCCGCCAGCGCGCCCTGCGCCATGGCCACGCCTATCGCCGCGGTCGCGGCCACGCTCGGCACCATGACGACGGCGAAGCGACGCCATCTGGTCCCACCGCGTACTGCTGAGCTCATGTACTTTCCTCCTTCTCGGACGTACATCTCCGGATGCGGGCGAGGGGCCCGTCCTGGGATGGGAGAAGTGCTACGTCCTCGGAGTGCGGGCGCCCGTGTCATCAGGCGTGAACCACGGCGTGAGCCACGTCCGTGCCGTCCGAATCACCGGCGATCACCCCCGAGCGACAACCACTGGCCACGCGTTCGCGCAACCTGCTGGACAGGCCCCGCCGCATGGGCGGAGACCCCCCTGTCCAGAGCCGGCACCACTGCTGCCGGCCCACTCGGTGGGGACCCAGGGCCCGCGGGACCCGACTGGCTTGTCAGGTCTGGGGCAATGGACCGAGCGTGGCCGATCGTGGTGCATTCACGGGCCTGGCACAAGGGGGTTCGTTACTGGCTAGTAACGGGCGGATAACCGAAGCGCTGTCTGCCGGTCTCGCAGGGTCGCGGACGGCTGCGTCGCGTGACGCGGAAAATCGGGTGATTGCCGCAACAAGGCGGACAGAAGGGCGAGTTCGCTTTACTGCGAGTAACAGCACCCGCAATTGCCAAGTTTTGGCAAAGCGGAGCCGCGGTTTATCGACAAGGAGAGCTGAACGGGGTGCCGATGCACACAGCACCGACACCCCGTGAGGCCGCTTTGAGCACTTCCGTACGGAGCACTTCCGCAAGGAGGCTTCGTTACGTCCGGTACGCCGACGGAGACGTGCGCCCCGCCTAGAACAGCACCCGCGCCAGCGCCGTCCGCGCCTTGCCGACCCGGGGGTCGTCCGCGCCGACGACCTCGAAGAGTTCCAGCAGTCGCACGCGCGCCGCGTCCCGGTCGTCCCCGGCCGTCACGCGCACGGTGTCGACGAGCCGCCCGAAGGCGTCCTCGATGTGGCCGCCGGCCAGGTCGAGTTCGGCGGCGGCGATCTGCGCGGGCACGTCCGCCGGACGCTCGGCGGCGTCCTTGCGGGTCTGCTGCGGGTCCAACTTCGTTACGCGGCCGAGCAGTTCGGCCTGCGCGAGACCGGCCTTGGCGTCCGGGTTCGCCGGGTCGTCGGCCAGTACGTTCTTGTACGCCTGGACCGCGCCCGCGAAGTCGTTGGCGTTCAGCGCGTCCATCGCCGCGTCCAGCAGGGCGTCGTACGGACCGACCGGGACCGGGGCGTCGGCCGCGACGGGACCGTCCGCGACCTGGATGCCCACGAGCCCGAAGCGCTCCTCGCCGACCTGGATCAGCTGGTCGAGGGTGGCGCGGATCTGCTCCTCGGGCGCGACGCCCTGGAAGAGCGGCAGGGCCTGTCCGGCGACGACCGCGAAGACGGCCGGGACGCCCTGGACGGCGAACTGCTGGAGGAGCATCGGGGCGCTCTCGCCCTCGACCTTGGCGAGGACGAAGCGTCCCCGGTACTCGGCGGCGAGGCCGGCGAGCTGCTGGACGAGCTGCTCGCTCTGCTCGGAGCGGCGCGACCAGAAGGCCACGACGACCGGCACCTCGGAGGCGAGCTGGAGGACGGAGGTCTCGAATCCGGCCTCGTCGACGTCGAAGACGAGGTTGGCGGCGGGCACGGCCGGTGCGCCGCCCTGCCGGGCGGCCTCGGCACGCGCCTGCTCCGCCTTCTGCTTGGCCTCGTTGGCCGCTTTCACCGCGGCGAGGTCGACGACGCCGCTCATGGACATGTTCCTAGGCTGCATACGTACATCCTCCCCCCTCGGCGACCGGTTCAGAAAAGCGTCGCGGCACTGCCGCGACGGGTGATGCGTAGGGCGCCGGGTCCCCACCTGGCGCCGGTGGTTGTCGCTCGGCCCGCCCGGGTCCCGGTACGGGGCCGCGGAGGAGCTTTCGCTACAGGTCGTAGCGTAACTCGACAACCCTCCGGGGCGCCTCGTGATCTCCCTCACGATCATGCGCCGAGCCGATGACGGGCCGTACCTACTCACCGGTATGGTCGCGGTCATGTCCACCCCCGCCACTCCCGCGCACCCTCGTCCCGGGCGCCCCCGCAGTGCCGCCGCCGACGCGGCGATCCTGGACGCGACGCGGGACGCACTGGTGGAACTGGGCTGGTCGAAGCTGACCATGGGCGACGTGGCACAGCGCGCCGGGGTCGCCAAGACGACGCTCTACCGGCGCTGGGCGCACAAGAACGAGCTGGTGGTGGACGCGGTCGCGGTCCTCTTCGACGAGCTGCAGCTGCCCGACCGGGGCAGCCTGCTGGAGGACGTACAGGGCGTGGTGCTGCAGTTCGCGGCGCTCCTGGAACGCCCCGAGACGAAGACCGCGCTGATGGCGGTGGTCGCGGAGTCCACCCGGGACGCGGCCCTGCGCGAGCGGATCCGCTCGGCGATCGTGGACCGCCAGAAGCGCCTCGTACTCCTGGGCCGGGAACGCGCGCAGGCCCGCGGCGAGCTGCCGTACGAGGAGTCCCCCGTACAGGCAGCCCGCAACGCGGACCTGATCTTCGACGTGATCGCCGGGGCCGTCGTGCACCGGGCGCTGGTGAGCGCGGAGCCGGTGGACGAGACGTGGGCCCGCAATTTCACGGCACTGCTGGTGGGCGGCCTGGGCGGCGTGACCCCTGCCTAGGTCTCGGACCCGGCAGCGGTCCGGTGCCCGGGGCTCAGACCCGGCAGCGGTCCGGCGCCCGCGGCTCAGACCTGGTAGCGGTCCGGCGCGAAGAGGTGGACGTTCTCCGCGACCCACTCGCTGGTGTGCTTCAGCCCGTCCTCCAGGCTCGTCTCCGGCTCCCAGCCCGCCCACTCGCGCGCGCGGGTGTTGTCGGAGAGCAGCCGCTCGACCTCGCTGCCGGAGGGCCGCAGCCGGGCCGGGTCGACGACGACCTCGGCGTCCCGCCCGGAGGCGGCGATCAGGGCGGTGGCCAGCTCGCCGATGGCGATCTCGCGCCCGGTGCCCAGGTTCACGGTCTGCCCGAGGGCCCGGTCGCAGTCGGCCATCGCGAGGAAACCGCGCGCGGTGTCCGTGACGTACGTGAAGTCGCGGGTCGGCGTGAGCGAGCCGAGCTTGATCTCCCGTGCTCCGGAGTGGAGTTGGGCCAGGATGGTCGGGATGACGGCACGCGCGGACTGCCTCGGACCGTACGTGTTGAAGGGCCGCACGACCGTCACCGGCAGCTCGAAGGCGTGGTGGAAGCTGAGCGCCATCATGTCGGCGCCGATCTTCGACGCGGAGTACGGGGACTGCGGCTGGAGCGGGTGGGCCTCGCTGATGGGGGCGGTCAGGGCCGTCCCGTACACCTCGCTCGTGGAGGTGTGCACGAGGCGGCGGACGCTGTGCCGACGGCATGCCTCCGCGATGTTCTCCGTACCGACCACGTTCGTCTGGACATACGCGCCGGGCGAGGAGTAGCTGTACGGGATGCCGATGAGCGCGGCGAGGTGGAAGACGGTGTCGCAGCCCGCGACGGCGTCGGACACACGCCCCGCGTCGCGCACGTCGCCCGTGAACATCTCCACCTGACTGCTCGTCAAGTGGTGCTTGAGGAAGCCCTTTTCGGCGTACGGCTTGTAGTGCACGAAGGCGCGGACGTCCGCCCCGAGGTCCACCAGCAGGTCGACGAGCGTGGAGCCGATGAAGCCCTCGGCGCCGGTGACGAGGACCTTGCGGCCGTTCCAGTCAATACGATTGATCATGACGTGAACTCCATTGCTCCGTAGGTGAATTGAGGAAGCCCGGACAGCCGCAGCACCTGCGCGGCCAGCAGATCGGCGGCCTGCGCGTGCGTGCTGGGACCGGCCGCGCGGGACATCGCCGCGAGCCGCGCCGGGTCCGCGAGCAGCGGCTCGACGAGCGCGGCCAGCCGCTCGGCGGTGGTCTCTTCGTCCGGCACGAGCTCGGCGGCGCCGGCGTCCGACAGCACCCGCGCGTTGTGCGTCTGGTGGTCGCCGGGGGCGTGCGGGTAGGGCACGAGGACGGCGGGGACGCCGACCGTCTCCAGCTCGGCGACGGTCGCGGACCCGGCCCGGCAGACCACGAGGTCGGCGGCGGCGTACGCGAGGTCCATCCGGTCGAGGTACTTCACGACCGTGGCGACGGGGTTGGCCCCGACCCGCGCCCGCGTCTCCTCCAGCTTGGCCGGACCCGTCTTGATCAGCAGGTGTACGTCGCTGCGCCCGCGCCACCGCTCGGCGAGCCCGATCGCCGCCTCGGTGAGCCGTACGGCGCCGAGGCTGCCCCCGTTGAAGAGCACGAGCCGCGCCCCCGCCGGGACGCCCAGCGCCCGCCGCGCCTCGGCGCGCAGCCCCACCCGGTCGAGGCGGGCCAGGGACGCGGCGATCGGCATGCCCACCGTCATGGCGTTCTGCCCGCCCGCCAGGTGGGCCCGGCTGCGGTCGAAGGCGATCGCGATGTTGCCGGTCAGCCGGGCCGCGAACTGATTGGCCCGCCCGGGGACGGCATTCGACTCGTGAATGATGCTCGGCAGCCCGGCCATCCTCGCGCCGACGATCACCGGAGCACTCGGATATCCGCCCATGCCGACGGCAACGTGCGCGCCCTGCTGCTTGAGGATCGCCCGCGCCTGCGCCCCCGACTTCAGCAGGGCGGCGGGCAGCAGGAATCTCTTCGCCCCGAGCGACGGGTCGAACGGAATCATGTCGACGGTGTGCAGCCGGTACCCGGCCCCCGGTATGAGGTCGGTCTCCAGCCCTCTCGTCGTCCCGACGAACGAGACGACGGCGTCGGGCACGGCCCGCCGCACGGCTTCGGCGAGGGCCAGCCCCGGGTAGATGTGCCCGCCGGTGCCGCCCGCGCCGATCACGACGGAAAGAGGTCCCGCTGAGGGTGGTGTGCTCATGGCCGCCACACTCACGAAGATCCCTAAGAAGCTTCTAAGAGCCCGGTTTGGCAGGATTCACCCCATGACGAAGATCCTGGTGGTCGACGACGAACCGGAAGTGCGGGCCGCCGTCGAGGACGGCCTCTCCATCGAGGGGTACGAGGTCAGGGGCGCCCCGGACGGCCTGACGGCGCTCTCCACCGTCGCCTCCTGGCAGCCCGACGCGCTCGTCCTGGACGTGATGATGCCGGTGCTGGACGGCCTCGCGGTCTGCCGCCAGTTGCGCGGCCTGGGCAACCGCATCCCGATCCTGGTCCTCACCGCCCTGGACTCGGTGAGCGACCGGGTCGACGGCCTGGACGCGGGCGCGGACGACTACCTGGTCAAGCCCTTCGCCCTGGACGAGCTGGTCGCCCGGGTGCGCGCCCTGCTGCGCCGGGCCGCGCCGCTGCCGGAGGACGACTCCCTCTCGTACGCGGACCTGACCGTCGACCCGGTCACCCGCACCGGCCACCGCGCGGGCCGCCCCCTCGAATTCAGCCGCACGGAATTCGCCCTGCTGGAGCTGCTGCTCCGCCACCCGGGCCAGGTCCTCCCCCGCGAGCTGATCCTCGAACTGGTCTGGGGCCGCGACTTCGGCCCCGACTCCAACTCCCTTGCGGTGTACGTGGGTTACCTGCGCCGCAAACTGGAAGCCGCGGGAGAGCCCCGCCTGGTCCACACGGTGCACGGCGTCGGCTACCGCTTGGATCTGGCGTGAGCGGGGGTGCGCGGGGGCGCGCGCCCGGAAACGTACCGGGACCCCCTCGGCCCGGCGGGCCACCGGGACCACTGGAACCTCTGGGACCTCTGGGACCTCTGGGACCTCTGGAACCTCTGGTTGCGGACACTCCTCGCCGGGACGAGCCGGCCGGCACGGCCCTCGCCACGCGCGCGCCCCGACTCCCCCGGGACCCGTCATGAGCGGGGGCCGGCGCAGGCGGGCGCTCGGGGCGCGGTGGCGGAGGCACCGGCCGTTGCGGACGCGGCTGGCGGTGGCCGCGTCGGCCGCCGTCGCGCTGGTCGCGATCGGGGTGTGCACGGCCGCGTACTTCGTCATCCGGTACGAGATGTACCACCAGCTCGACCTCAACCTCACCCAGTCGGCCACCCGCATCGTCCAGGCCGACCGGCACCCGGCCACGGGCGTCCTCGCGGGCGAGTGCCGCTACCTGTCCGCCCCGGCGTGCGCGCAGGCCGTCCCCGCCGACCCGGCGAAGGACCCGGCCGAGCCGTACGTGCTGCCGGTCTCGCCCCCGGTGCGCGAGGTGGCATCCGGCGAACGCGCCCCGTACTTCTCCAACTTCACCCTCGAAGGCCACCCGGCCCGCATGGCCGTCACCCCGCTCGACGACGGCCGCTCCCTCCAACTCGCCCTGCGCTCCGACTCGGTGCAGCGCGGCATCCGCCAGGCGGCCCTGCTGCTGTCGGCCGTCGGCGGCGCGGGCGTCCTGCTCGCCGCCGCGCTCGGCTACTGGGTCTCCCGTACGGGCCTGGCCCCCGTCGCCCGGCTCACCGCCACCGCCGAACGCATCGCCGCCACCCGTGACCCCCGCCACCGCATCGAGCTGCCGCCCGGTCCGCCGGGCCGCGAGGACGAGGTCACCCGCCTCGCCGCGAGCTTCAACACGATGCTCGGCGAGCTCGAACAGTCCGTCTCCGCCCAGCGCCGCCTCGTCGCCGACGCCTCCCACGAGCTCCGGACCCCCCTCACCGCCCTGCGCACCAACGCCGAACTCCTGGCCCGTGCCGACCGGTTGAGCCCGGAGCAGCGGGACCGGGCGTCCGGTGCGCTCGGCCGCCAGCTCCGTGAGGTCACCGGCCTGGTCAACGACCTGATCGAGCTCGCCCGCGACGAGGAGCCGCAGCCCCTCCTGGAGGAGGTCCGGATCGCCTCACTCGTCGAACACGCGGTCTCGACGGCGGAGGCCCACTGGCCCACCACCCCCTTCCCCCTCTCCCTGGCGAACGAGGCCACCCCCCTCACCCTCCCCGGCGTCCCCGCCCGCCTGACCCGACTCCTCACGAACCTGCTCGACAACGCGGCCAAGTTCAGCCCACCAGGAGCACCGGTCGAAGTGGAACTCACCCTGTCCCAGGGCCACTTGGAGATCACGGTCCGCGACCACGGCCCCGGCATCTCCGCCGAGGACCTCCCGTACGTCTTCGACCGCTTCTACCGCGCGGAGGCGGCCCGCGCGCTGCCCGGCTCGGGCCTCGGCCTGGCGATGGCCCGCCAGATCGCCCGGGCGCACGGCGCGGAGCTGACCGCCGAACGGGCGCCGGGCGGCGGGGCGTTGTTCCGCTTGCGGTTCGGAGAGGGGTCCCGGTCCGGGGGGTGAGGCGGGGGCCCTGTGCGCCCGGTGCCGGGGGCGGTCCTCTTCGCGCCTCGCCCGGCACCGCGTGCCGGCCCACCCCACGCCCACCCCAACGACCGACACCAGTGTCAACCCCGACACCCCACCCCCGTGTTCCCGACCCCGGTGTGATCTTTGCCCACCCCGGCACCCCTTCTCCCCCAGCCCCCCACACCCCCATACTCCGAGTCGGCCACCGCCAGCAGGCCCGTGGACCCCCGACCCAGAGGACGTGCCTTGCCGCAGACCCTGCACCCCGCAGCCGCCGCCGGAACCTGGACGCTCGGCGGTGAGCTCACCGTCAACCGCCTCGGCTACGGCACCATGCGGCTGCCCCAGATCGGCCCGGCCCTCAACACCGCCTCCGCCCCGCGCGACCGCGCCGAGGCCGTCGCCCTCCTGCACCGCGCCCTCGACCTCGGCGTGAACCACTTCGACACGGCCGCCTTCTACTTCTCCTCCGCGCACTCCTCCAACGACCTCCTCCGCGCCGCCTTCTCCCCGTACGCCGACGACCTGACCATCACCACCAAGGTCTGGCCGGCCCGCAACCCGGACGGCTCCTGGTGGTACGCCGAGCCCCACCAGCTCCGCGACCAGGTCGAGGACAACCTCCGCGCCCTCGGCCGCGACCACCTCGACGTCGTCAACCTCCGCATCCCCCGCAGCAGGACGACCGGCTCCATCGCCGAGCACTTCTCCGCCCTCGCCGAACTCCGCGAGGCCGGCCTCATCCGCCACCTCGGCCTCTCCAACGTCACCACCGCCCACCTCGCCGAAGCCCGGGCCATCGCACCCGTGGTCTGCGTCCAGAACCCGTACGGCCTGGAAGCCACCCCCGAGGAAACCGCCGTCCTGCGCACCTGCGGCGAGCAGGGCATCGCCTTCGTCCCCTTCTACGCCATCGCCGGCGCGGGCCGCGAAACAGGCACCACCGGCACCGACGACGACCGCGTCCTCACCGTCGCGCGCGCCCACGACGCCTCCCCCGCCCAGATCCGCCTGGCCTGGACCCTCCACCAGGGCCCCCACGTCCTGGCCATCCCGGGCACGGGCGACCCCGCCCACCTGGCGGCGAACGTCGAGGCCGCCGCCCTGCGACTCACCGACGAGGACCTGGCCCTGCTGAACCCCGCCTGACAAGTCCCGCCGGTCACCCCTCGTCGTAGCAGAGACAGAAGGGATGGCCGGCCGGGTCGAACAGCACCCGCACGTTCTCCTGCGGCTGGGCCTCCGCCAGCGTCGCCCCCAGCGCGACCGCCTCCGCCACGGCCTCGTCCAGGTCCCCCACCTGGAAGTCGAGGTGCATCATCGGCCGCTGCTCCCCCTCCACCGGGGGCCACACCGGGGCCCGGTACCCCTTCGCCTCCTGGAACACGAAGAACGGCCCCTGCGGCGAGGCCGCCACGATCGCCGTCCCCGGCTCCTCGTGCCCCACGTGCCACCCGAGCAGCTCCGCGTAGAACGCGGCCAGCGCCCCGGGGTCCGGTGCCTCGACGGTCGTGCCCCACCACATGCCTTGCGTACGAGATTTCATCCCCGCATCCTGGCATCCCGCCTGATCGCAGCCGCACCCTCAGTCGACGTCCACGTCGTCGAAGAGGGCCAGCATCCGGCCGAGGACATGCACGCACGCCCCCACCTCCGCCTCCGTCAGGTCGCCGCCCACCTGGCGCAGCAGCGCGTGTTCGCGGGCGGTCACCGCGGCGATGACCGTACGGCCCGCGTCCGTGAGCCGTACCAGCGAGGAGCGCTGGTGGGCCGGGTTCGGGACGGTCTCCACCCAGCCCCGCTCCCCCGCGTCGTTCACCATCCGCTGGACGAACTGCCTGCTCAGCGACTGTGCCCGGCCCATCTGCGGCACCGTCATCGGGCCGCGCGCCCGCAGCAGGTCCAGCACCGCGCGCACCCCCACCGACACCCCCTCCAGCGGAGCCGCCTGCTCCACCTTGCGCTGCACGCGCCGGTAGAGCGGTCCGACCAGGTCGAAGACCTCGGTGAGGCGGTGGGCGAGTGCGTCCGGCGGGAGGGGGGTCTCGTTCATGCCTCCAGAATGACACCTTGGTTGCCATTCCAGCACCCCGCATGACACCTTGGTTGTCATGACTGACGCGCTCAGGACCCAGGAATCCTTCTCGTACGTCTACGAGGCCGACGGCGGCCCCCTCACCTACCTCGACACCGGCGGCAACGGCCCCGCCGTCGTCCTCCTCCACGGCGGCTTCGTCGACCACCGCATGTGGCACGCCCAGATCCCCGCGCTCGCCCGCACCCACCGCGTCATCGCCCCCGACGCCCGGGGACACGGCGACTCCTCCGTGGCGAAGGCCCCGTTCCGGCCCGCCGACGACGTGGCGGCCCTGATGCGGCACCTGGGCGTCGGGCCCGCCGTGCTGGTCGGGCTGTCGATGGGCGGCGCGACCGCCGTCGACACGGCCCTCGAACACCCCACGCTGGTAAGGGCGTTGGCGGTCAGCGGCGTCGGCACCAGCGAGCCCGAGTGGCGCGACCCGTGGGTGCTGGAGCGTCAGGCCGAACAGGTGAAGGCGCTCACGGCCGGGGACGCGGCCCGGTGGGTGGAGGAGTTCACGCTGTTCGCCGCAGGCCCGCACCGGTCCCTCGACGACGTCGACCCCGACGTCGTACAACTGCTGCGCGAGATGCAGACGTACACGATCTCCAAGCACACCGGGGCCGAGCCCGACCACCGTGTACCTGTCACGGACACCTGGGCGCGCGCCGCCGGCGTCGACGTGCCCGTACTCGCCCTCAACGGGGCGCTCGACTCCGACGACCACCTGGAGATGGCGGACCGGCTCGCCCGGACCGTACGCGACGGACGGACCCTGCGCATCGAAGGCACCGCCCACTACCCCAACATGGAACGGCCGGACCTCTTCAACGCCCACCTCGCGGATTTCCTGGAGTCGCTGTGAGGGGCGGGGAGACGTTCAACCACCCTTCGACGGAGGTCAGTCGGGGCGACTTGCGCACCCTCGGCTCACCGGACGGCCCCCTCACCTACCTCGACACCGGCGGCAACGGCCCCGCCGTCGTCCTCCTCCACGGCGGCTTCGTCGACCACCGCATGTGGCACGCCCAGATCCCCGCGCTCGCCCGCACCCACCGCGTCATCGCCCCCGACGCCCGGGGGCACGGGGCGTCGTCCGTGGCGAAGGCCCCGTTCCGGCGGGCCGACGATGTCGCGGCGCTGCTGAAGCACCTCGACACCGGGCCCGCCGTCCTGGTCGGGCTGTCGATGGGCGGGGCGACCGCCGTCGACGTAGCGCTCGAACACCCGCCGCTTGTACGGGCGTTGGTGGTCAGCGGGGTGGGCACGAGCGAGACCGAGTTCCACGACCCGTTCGTGCTGCGTTCCCTCACGGAGATGGGCCGGGCCCTCGGCGCGGGAGACACGGCGGGCTGGGTGGAGGCGTTCATGCGCTTCACCTCCGGCCCGCACCGGACCCTCGCCGAGGTCGACCCCGAGGTGCTGCGCCTGCTCCGCGACCTCGCCTCGCACACGATCGCCAAGCACCGGGACAGCGAGGTCTCCCCCGACCACCACGTCGTCCCGGTCACCGACACCTGGGCGCGGGCCGCGCGGATCGACGTACCGGTGCTGGCGATCGTCGGCGGTCTCGACTCCGACGACAACCACGCGATGGCGGATCGCCTGGTGCGCACCGTGGCGCACGGCCGTCTCGTACGCGTCGAGGACACCGCCCACTACCCGAGCCTGGAGCGGCCGGAGGTCTTCAACGCGTACGTGTCCGACTTCCTCAGCACCCTCTGACGGGGCTCAACAACCTCTGGCGGGGCTCAGCGCACACTGACGGACCTCAGCGCCCCTGCCGCTGCCAGGCGCAACTGCCCACCGTCGCCCGCCCGTTGGAGACCAGCTTCGCCGCCTCCCGGGCGGGCGGCATCTCACTGCGCCCCTTGTGGCAGACCACGGTGCGGCTGCCGTACCCGGCGAGGTCGGCGAGGATCTGGTCCCAGTGGCGGTACTGGACGTCGTGCCCGGTGTCGGCATAGGTGCGCACCGCGACGGGCTTGGCGGGAAGGTGCTCCTGCCAGGTCTTGAGCGTCGCGGGCGGGACGGTCGTGTCCTTCTTCCCGCCGTAGAGGTAGACGGGGGCCTTGAGCCTGGACAGGTCCGGGCCGGGACGCTGGCAGTACAGCTTCTGCTCGTGCACCTGCGGGGCCGGATCCGCTTGCTGCCCGCGCTGGTTGTACGTACGCGCACCCTCCTCGTACGCCGTGTCCGCGAAGCCCGGGATCGACTTCACCGGGCTGTCGTCCGCGAACGCCCACCACTTGCGCGGGTCCGTGATCGACTCCTTGAGCGACTTCGCGAGGACGTCGTCGGGCAGCGCGCAGTACGCGGCCTTCGCCCCGAACGGCGGTGCGGCGGCGGCCAGATGGAGCTGCTCGATGCGGTCGGGGGCGAGGGAGGCGAGCTCGGCGGCGTACGGGCCGCCGCCGGATATCGCGATCACGCGGACCTTCCGCACCCCCAGCTTTTCGAGGACCGCGAGGGCGTCCTTCGCGAAGTCGGCCTTGCCGAGCTTGCTGTCGAAGGGGGTGTCGCCGAAACCGTTGCGCTCGACGGAGAGGAGACGGAGGCCGAGGTTCTCGCGGGTGGTGCGGAAGAAGTCGGTCATGTGCGCGGCCCGGGCGCTCGTGCCGGTGCCCCCGATGAACAGGACGGGGATGCCGTCGCGGGGCCCGTCGTCGATGTAGTGCGCGGTGCGGCCGGTGGGCAGCCGGGCCGACTTCACCTCGGGGCCGAGGGAGTCGAAGGTGTCCTGGATCTTGGGGGTCTTCGGGTACGAGGCGGGGTGCGGGGTGTCGGCGGGCGCGGAGCCGGTCATGGCGAGGGTGCAGGCTGCGGCGGCGATGGTCGCGGCGGCGGTGCTTCTGAGGGGGATGCGCACGGGGGTTGGTCCTCCGACTGGCAGGTGGCGGCGGGTCTTGCTGTCGCGCCGCCCCTACCCGGGGCCCGCCCGTTGACACCTGTAACCAATGTCGGCCGCGCCCTGCCGTGACCGGCTTTGCACCGGTTCCGACCAGGGGTTACGGTCACGGGGGAGCAATTCGTCCCATGAATTGCCCGGCCGAATTGCCCGGCATCCCACGAACCGTATGGAGGACCCCCGTGAAGATCCTGCTCGTCGGCGCCACCGGCACGCTCGGCCGCGCCGTCCACTCCCTGCTCGGCCCCCGGCACGAGATCGTCGCGGCCTCGCGCAGCGGCGCGGCGGGCCCGAAGGTCGACCTGACCGACCCGGCGTCGATCGCCGCGCTGTACGCGGAGGTGGGCCGGGTCGACGCGGTGATGTGCGCGGCGGGCGGGGTGCCGTTCCGGCCGGTCGGGGAGCTGACGTACGACGACCTGATGGCGGGGGCACGGGACAAGATGCTCGGCCAGGTGGAGCTGGTGCGGCGGGGCGTGGAGGCGGAGGCGGTCGCGGACGGCGGCTCGTTCACGCTGATCACGGGCATCCTCTCCCACGAGCCGATCAGCGCGGGGGCAGTGGCCGCGATGGCGAACGGAGCGGTGGACGCTTTCGTCCGGGCCGCCGCGACGGAGCTGCCGCGCGGGCAGCGGATCAACGCGGTCAGCCCGACGATGCTGACGGAGTCCCTGTCCAAGTACGACGCCTCCTTCCCCGGCTTCGAGCCGGTCCCGGCGGAACTGGCCGCGAAGGCCTACCGCAAGTCGGCGGAGGGCATCCAGACAGGGCGGACGTACCGGGTGGGGTGGTAGCGAGCGCCTCCCGGGGCGCGGGCTATCGCCGTGTCCGGGCCCCGGCCTATCCTCCGATCATGATTCGTGCTGTGGTCTTCGACGTCGGTGAGTGCTTGGTCGACGAGACGCGGGAGTACGGCACGTGGGCCGACTGGCTCGGCGTCCCCCGCCACACGTTCGCCGCGATGTTCGGCGCCGTGATCGCCCAGGGGCGGGACTACAGGGAGACCTTCCAGGAGTTCCGGCCCGGGTTCGACCTGTACGAGCAGCGACAGGCCCGCGCGGATGCAGGGCAGCCGGAGCACTTCGACGAGAGTGACCTCTACCCCGACGTCCGCCCGGCCCTGGCCGCGCTGCGCGAGGCGGGTCTGTGGATCGGCATCGCGGGCAACCAGACCGTACGCGCGGGCGGCATCCTGCGGAACCTGTTCACCGAGGACGTCGACCTGATCGGCACCTCGGACGACTGGGGCGCGTCCAAGCCGGACCCGCTCTTCTTCGAACGCGTCGCCGAGGTCGTCCCGTTCGCCCCGGAGGAGATCCTCTACGTGGGCGACCGCGTCGACAACGACCTCCGGCCGGCCGTCGCTGCGGGCATGCCCACCGCGCTCGTCCGCCGCGGCCCGTGGGCCACCATCCAGTGGGGCAGCGAGGAAGCACTGAACCTGCCGACGTTCCGCGTCGACAGCCTCTCCGAACTCCCCGACCTGATCACCAAGTTCAACGCTGAAGCGCGCTGACCATCGCCCTCCACCCGTGCATCGCGTCGTCCAGCTCGACCTCTCAGGGGTGATCACTCTTCCCCTCTGCCCGGAGCTCGGGCAGAGGCGACTTCGTCATCTCCCCAGCCGTTCAGAGGGAGTAGCGTTCTGAGTGTCTAGGTCAGAACGGAGCTTCCCCATGCCCGATCCGAACGACAACACGACGGACCACACCCTGCCTCTCACCTTCGGGAAGCGTGTGAAGCGCGCAAGGGAGCGCAGGGGCAAGACGCGCGCTCTGGTGGGCGACTTCGTCGGCCGCTCCGCCAAGTAGGTAGAGGCCATCGAGAGCGACCGTCTCCACATGCCCCGCCTCCCGCTCCTCCTCCGGCTCGCCGACGCGATCGGCGTGGACGATCTGTCCGAGCTGACAGGGGAACAGCGGATCGCCTCCTCCACCTACTCGAAGGGGGTGCACCCCGGGCTCCCTCGGGTGCGGGAGGCACTGACGACGTACAACTTCCAGGCATCCGATCACGAACCGCAGCCCGCCGCCGAACTCACCGCCCGAGTACGGCAGGCGTGGGAGCTGTGGCACGCCAGCGGGGACCACCGGTCGCGCATCGCCGACCTGGTCCCGGGCCTGCTCGGCGACTTGCAGCACGCGGCACGCGCCCACGACGGCACCGAGCGGCGCCGTGTCCTGGTCGCCCTCGCCGAGACGTATCACCTCACCCACCTCTTCCTTTCCTTCCAGCCTGCTCACGACCTGGTGATGCTCACCGGGGACCGGGCCATGAGCGCAGCGCAGGACGCGGACAGTCCACGGGCGATCGCGGTTGCCGCCTGGTACATGAACCACGTCTTCCGCGATGCCGGGGAGGCTTCGGAGGCACGGGTCGACCTGGCGATGAAGGCGGCAGCACTGATCCAGCCAACCGCCGTCGACCCGGTGGACGTTGCCCATCACGGTCTGCTGCATCTTGCCGCCGCACTCTCGTACGCGAAGGTGGGCCGGGACGGCGACGCCTGGCGGCACTGGGAAAAGGCGGACCAGGCCGCGAAGAAGCTGGGTCCGGGCTACTCCCACCCGTATCTCATCTTCGGCCAAGGCATGGTTGATGCGTACCGGCTGACGATGCACACGGACCTGTCCAAGCCCGGGCAGGCAGTGGAGGTGGCGACGACGATCGATCTCGCACCGATGCCTTCGGCCACCCGTCGCAGCTTCCACATGACGGAGTCGGCGCGCGCGTACCGGATGGAGGGGGAGGACATGGCGGTCGTCCACCTCCTCAAGAAGGCGTACAGGACGAGCCCGGAGACCTCGCGCTTCAACATCTTCACCAGAAGCACGGTGACCGAGTTGGTGGAGTCCGGTCCCGCCATGCTTCGCGACGATATCCACTACCTCGCAAGGGAGTTGAAGATCCCCGCGTAGTCGCGCGGGTACATTCCGTACCCCTCCCCGTGGGGGTACGAGGTATACCCGCCACCCGGAACCCCCGGTCCTACGGTCGACAGAAACACGAATCCGACCAGACCGGGGGCTCCCGTGACCGGCAGAACTGCCACTACATCCGTCGCCGACTGGCTGGCCCACGCGCACACCGATCCGGCGACCGCTCACCGGGAGTGGGCAGAGCAGGGGTTGGCGCTGCTGCCCCTCGGCCACCGGTTCGACGCCGTCCGCATCCGGGTCGCGGTCGTGCACGCGGCCCTCGGCACCACCGCCCCGGACACCGTCCGCAGCACCCTGGCCGTCCTGCTCGGCGGGCCGGTGATCCAGGACGGCGCGAAGTGGACATACCCCCTGACGCGCGTGGGCGGCACCGCCTCCTGGCCCACTCATGCCGGTACGCACCTGGCACGGGCTGGCTCGCCGTCCCCCACGTCGACCTTCTCAGCCCGCCCGGACTGCACTGGGCGGTGGCCCCGAACACCCCCGGGCGTCTCTGCGACTTGGTGGCCGTGGCCCAGATGGTGGCCGTCGGAGCCGCCCGCCTGTCCGAGAAGCAGTGAGGGCAATGGACCAGCCGTTGTCATCCGTACGGATAGACCGAGCCCCCAGCTTTCCCGAGTTCGTCGCACTCATGACGCACGGCACCCGGTGTGCCGCGTGCATGGCCGGTGCCCTGTGCCCGGATGGCGAACGGCTGATGGCGGTGCATGACGCCAAGTTGTGCTGGCGGAAGCAGCCGTCATGACCCGGTGCCTGAGCCACGACGGGAGAGGGCACGCCTTCCCCGTCGAGGACGAGTCCGGCGCGTACTGCCCCGAGCACGAGGTGACGCTCCTGTGCTACGGCGCCCCGATCACCGCCGACGACCTCGCCCCCGAGGCTGCCCCGGACAAGTTCACGAAGTAGCCCCGCATTCACTCGCTCCGGTCGCCGCCCCCATGGACAGGTCGACGGCCGGCGCGGGCCTCGTACACCACCCATGGAAATACGACCGGATCTTGGCCAGTGCCCCCGGCTTGAGGCGGGGAGGTGTAGGCCATCTCAGGATTGCTCTGACCCGCAGATCAGTACGGGCGTTTCTGCTGCTCGATGTACTGACGGACCACCGTGATCGGCGCACCTGCGCAGGACCCGGCGAAGTAGGAGCGGGACCAGAACCGGCCATGCATGATGACCCGGTTCACCTCGCCCGCGTATTCGATGCGCAGCCGCCGCGAAGACACCCCCTTGAGACTGTTGACCAGCTTGGAGAGGGCGACTTTCGGGGGGTAGTGCACCAGGAGGTGCACATAGTCGTCCTCGCCGTTGAACTCCTTCAGTTCCGCGTCGAAATCCGCACAGACGTCCCGCATGATCTCTTCACAGCGCGCCAGCATCGCGGATGTGAACACTCCACGCCGGTACTTGGTCACAAACACCAAGTGCACGTGCAGGTTGTATACGACATGCGCCCCGCGCCTGATATCGGGCTCTGCTTCCCACCGTGGTGACATGCACCAACCGTAGTAGAGTCGAGTGATCAGCCAACAAGCGGACGGGGGTGGGGACTTGAAACGGCAGCGTGGGCACAAGGCGTTGCTCGACCTCACCCCCGCCCAGCTGTGGAAGATCGAGGATCAGGGCCATGCCGCCCGGGCGATGTGGAACCTGCTCCACGATCTGTGGACCATGACACCGAAGTGTCAGCGGTCCCTGTCCCGGATGGATGCGGAGATCAGACGCGCCCGCAAGGACATCGACTGGCTCGCCGCCCTTCCGGCACAGGCCGCCCAGCAGGTCCTCAAGACGTACATGCGGGCATGGGTGAACTGCTGGGAAGGCCGGGCCCAGGCCCCCACCTTCAAGATCCGCTCCCGCACCCGTGCCGCCATCGACATCCCGCAGGGCCGCGACCTGCGCATCACCCGCCTGACCCGCCGGTGGGGCCAGTGCTGGGTGCCGATGGTGGGGTGGGTCCGTTTCCGCTGGACCAAGGACCTCCCCGTAGGCAAACGGGCGGACAAGAACAACCGGGTCACCGGGGCCCGTCTGATCAAGGAGGCGAACGGCTGGCACATCGTCTTCCGCCTCCAGCGCGAGGTGGAGGATCCCAAGCCGCACCCGGGCCCCGGTGTCGGTATCGACGTCGGTGTCACCCGCCCCCTGGCCCTGTCCGACGGCTCCTTCCGCGACCACACCCCGTGGCTGACCCTCAAGGAACAGGAGCGGCTGCGCCGCCTGGAACGCACCCGCGAACGCCAGAAGTCCCACCGCAGGCCCGGCGAGAAGACATCGAACCGGCTGCACCGCACCAACCAGCTGATCGCCGGGTACCGGGCAAGAGCCAAGCGCCGCACCCTCGACTGGCAGCACAAGACCACCACCGACATCGCCGAGACCTTCGGCATCGTCGGGGTGGAACAGCTCAACATCCCGAACATGATCAAGTCGGCCAGGGGAACCACCGAGGAACCGGGGACCAACGTCCGGCAGAAGGCCGGGCTGAACCGGGCGATCAGCGGCGAGGCATGGGGCCGCACGGTCAACCTACTCGCATACAAGCTGCCCGACCGGGGCGGACACCTGATCAAGGTCCCCGCCCCGAACACCTCGAAACGGTGTCACGCCTGCGGGTCCCTCATCGAAGGCAACCGCGCCTCCCAGGCCGTGTTCGTGTGCAAGAACGAAGCCTGCGGGTGGTCCGGCAACGCCGATACCAACGGCTCATACAACATCGAGACAGCCACCAGGAAACAAACGCCCCAGGACATTGCGGGTGTCAGGACGTGGAGCCTTAGCCAGTGGGCAGGCCCAGAAGCGTCAACCACCCCTCCCGTCACACTCTGACACGGAGGGGAATCTGCCCCCTCAGGGGGCAGAGGATGTCAATGCCAAGGCTGCGAGGTCTGCCTCGCGTTGGCCGTCATCCGCCGCAGCACCTTGAGCGCCGCCACGTACTCCTCGTCCGTGACCCCCTCGTGCACCTGCGCCCGCAGTGACGTCACCAGGGTCTTGATCTCCGCGCGCCCCGCGTGCCCCGCCTCCGTGAGGGAGAGATGGCCCGCGTCGGAGGCCACGAGCCAGCCCCGGTGGAGGAGTTGGTCGACAACGCGGGAGATGTCGTACGGGTTGTCCGCCACCTCCGCGAGCCCCGCGACCACCTCGTCGCGGGTCGCCGGGGCCCCGGCGACCCGGTTCAGGACCCACCACTGCGGCTGTGTCACGTCGTACCGAGCCATCGAATCCCGCAGCAGATTCTTGACCGCGTTGCTCGCGACCCCCGTCCAGTAGGCGACGGGCTGCGAGGCGAGGTCGGCGTCGGCGGCCCGGGGGTCGGCGGAGTGCTGCGGGGTGGCGGTGGCGGTGCTCGTCGTTGTCGTCATACGGATCACGCTAGGACCTCAAGGGCAGTTGAGGTCAAGCGTGATCCGCACCACCAAGTGGCCCTAGAACCCCGGGGGTTCGACGTACACACCCCACTCGTCCCGCAGCACCCCGCAGATCTCGCCGAGCGTCGCCTCCGCCCGTACGGCGGCCAGCATCGGCTCGATCATGTTGGAGCCGTCGCGGGCGGCGGCCAGCATCGCGTCCAGCGAGGAGCGGACCAACGCGTCGTCGCGGTGCGCCTTGCGGTCGGCCAGGACCCGCACCTGCTCGGTCTCCACCTCGTGGCTGACCCGCAGGATCTCCAGGTCGCCGGTGACCGAGCCGTGCGCGGTGTTCACGCCGACGACCTTCTTGTCGCCCTTCTCCAGCGAGCGCTGGTACTGGAAGGCGGACTCGGCGATCTCGCCGGTGAACCAGCCGTCCTCGATCCCGCGCAGGATGCCCGAGGTGATCGGGCCGATGGGGTGCCGGTTGTCGGGGTGGGCGCGGAGCCCGCGCTCCTTGATCTGCTCGAAGATCTTCTCGGCGTCGGCCTCGATGCGGTCCGTGAGCTGTTCGACGTACCAGGAACCGCCCAGCGGGTCGGCCACGTTGGCGACGCCGGTCTCCTCCATCAGCACCTGCTGGGTGCGCAGAGCGATCTCCGCCGCCTGCTCGCTGGGGAGGGCCAGGGTCTCGTCGAGGGCGTTGGTGTGGAGGGAGTTGGTGCCGCCGAGGACGGCGGACAGGGCCTCGACCGCCGTCCGCACGACGTTGTTGTACGGCTGCTGGGCGGTCAGGGAGACACCTGCCGTCTGGGTGTGGAAGCGGAGCCACTGCGCCTTGTCGGTCTTCGCCCCGTACACCTCCTTCATCCAGCGGGCCCAGATCCGGCGCGCCGCACGGAACTTGGCGATCTCCTCGAAGAAGTCGAGGTGCGCGTCGAAGAAGAAGGAGAGGCCGGGGGCGAAGACGTCGACGTCCAGGCCTCGGCTCAGGCCCAGCTCCACGTATCCGAAGCCGTCGGCGAGCGTGTACGCCAGCTCCTGCGCGGCCGTCGCGCCCGCCTCGCGGATGTGGTAGCCGGAGACGGAGAGCGGCTTGTAGGCGGGGATGCCGGTCGCGCAGTGCTCCATCAGGTCACCGATGAGGCGCAGGTGCGGCTCCGGCTGGAAGAGCCACTCCTTCTGCGCGATGTACTCCTTGAAGATGTCGGTCTGGAGCGTGCCGTTGAGGACGGCCGGGTCGACGCCCTGCCGCTCGGCGGCGACCAGGTACATGCAGAAGGCGGGGACGGCCGGGCCGCTGATCGTCATCGACGTCGTGACGTCGCCGAGCGGGATGTCCTTGAAGAGGATCTCCATGTCGGCGGCCGAGTCGATGGCCACACCGCAGTGACCGACCTCGCCGAGGGAGCGGGGGTCGTCGGAGTCGCGGCCCATGAGGGTGGGCATGTCGAAGGCGACACTCAGCCCTCCGCCGCCGGCCGCGAGGATCATCTTGTAGCGCTCGTTGGTCTGCTCGGCGTTGCCGAAGCCCGCGAACTGGCGGATGGTCCAGGTCCGGCCCCGGTATCCGGTGGCGTGCAGGCCACGGGTGTAGGGGTACTCGCCCGGCCAGCCGATGCGCTCGAAGCCCTCGTACGTGTCTCCCGGGCGCGGGCCGTAGACGGGCGCGACCTCGTCCCCGGAGAGCGTGGTGAAGTCGGCGTCGCGCTTGCGGGCCTTGTCGTACCGGGCCTGCCAGCGCTGGCGGCCCTCTTCGATCGCTTCGGCGTCCATACCCTTCAATTTACTAGGACGTCCTAGTAAATGTCGATGGACAACCGCCGTACGGATTCGCGCATCCGTACGGCGGTGGGGTTACGCCTTGCTGGTGCTGGTGACCGGGCCCTGGTCCTTGACGAGGGGCTTGGCCTCGCGGGTGATCTTCGGCTCGACGAAGAAGGAGGCCACGGGGATGCAGCCGGCGGCCAGCACCCACAGGAGCTTGCCGAAGGGCCACTTCGCCTTGGAGCCGAGGTCGAAGGCGAAGATCACGTAGATGATGAAGAGCACGCCGTGGATCTGCGAGATCAGCATGGTGTCGCCGATCTGGAAGGCGTACTTCAGGACGATGGCCCCGGTGAAGACGAGGAGCCATACGGCGGTGACGTAGGCCATTACCCGGTAGCGGGTCAGCACGCTCTGTTTCATGCATCGAGCGTAACGGGACGAGCGGGGGGATCTTGGACCGGGTCCGGGCCCCTGAAAGGGGCGCGGGGAACTGCGCGAGCAACCCAACAACAAGCCGCGCGGCCGAGCGCTTCAGGTGAAGGGGCGGGACCGGGGCGAAACCCGGGGGTCCGGGGGCAGCGCCCCCGGCACGAACAGCAACCACCACACCACCCGCACAGAAGACCCGCCCCGAAAGCTCAGCCCTCGTCGAAGTCCTTGGCCGCCACCCGCAAGGGCCTCAGCATGGCGAAGATCTCCCCGCACTCCTCCGCGTCGTACACCCCGAGCCCGAACTCCATCGCCACCAGGTCCCGCGTCGCGGCCTCGACCACCTCGCGCCCCTTCTCGGTGATGGAGGCCAGCGTGCCGCGCCCGTCGTTCGGGTTGGGCCGCTTGTCGACGAGGCCGGACTTCACCAGCCGGTCCACGGTGTTGGTCACCGAGGTCGGGTGGACCATGAGCCGCTCGCCGATCTTCGACATGGGCAGCTCACCGGCCTTGGAGAAGGTGAGCAGCACCAGCGCCTCGTACCGCGCGAAGGTCAGTCCGTACGGCTTGACGACCGCGTCGACCTCCGCGAGGAGGATCTGCTGGGCCCGCATGATCGAGGTGATCGCGGCCATCGAGGGCACGGGACCCCAGCGCTGCTGCCAGAGTTCGTCGGCGCGGGAGATGGGATCGAAGGGGAGGCTGAGCGGCTTGGGCACAGCCCGACCCTACCGGTCAGTCATATGCTGGTCAGCTTTGTCTCGCGGTTCGGTCTTCCGAATTCGTACGGGTGCGGCTTTCCGGGGTCGTACGGGACCCGCGCCCTGCTCCCGCCGGGCCCTCCGCAGCTCCGCGACGAGCAGCAGCGTGCACAGTGTGCCCACCACTCCGGCACCCGCCACGACCCTGTGCACCGGAGCGAACTCCGCCGCCAGCCCGGCCAGCGTCATCCCCAATCCCTGGATGGTCATCAGCCCGGCGCTCTGGAGGGTCATGGCCCGGCCGCGCAGTTCCTCGGGCAGGGCGTCGACGAACCACTGGTCGAGGCCGAGGATGTACGCCCCGCTCATGCCGACCAGGATCTGGAGGACGACCGTCCAGACCAGCCCGGGCACGGTGAGGTACGCGACGAGGGGCACGAGCCCGAGCGACACGGCCGGGAACACCAGCCGGGCGCGCGCCCCGGGCGACAGCGCGGACCCGACGTACAGCTCGGCGGCGATGTGCCCGATCGGCATCCCGCACATGATCAGTCCGAGCGCGGCGGGCCCCGCGCCGATCTGGTCCGCGTACGCGGTGGACAGCGCCTCCGGGGTCACGACGAAGAAGGCGGGCATCCAGAACAGCAGGATCTGGGCCCGCAGGAGCCGGTTGCGGAAGACGAGCCGGGCCCCGTCGAGGGAGTCCCGCAGCAGCGAGGAGCCGCCCTCCTTGGTGTCGATGCGGGCGGGCCTGCGCTTCGTACCGAAACGCAGGAGCAGCGCCGAGCACAGGAACGTCCCGACAGTGATCGTGATCGCCTGGCGCGGGGAGAGGACGACCAGAAGTACGCCGCCCACGCCGAACCCGGCGAGGATCGAGCTCTGCGAGACGATCCGCAGGAGGGACCGCCCGAGGACGTACAGATCACCGTCGCCGAGGATGTCGGCGAGGGTGGCCATCCGCGTCCCCGCGAACACGGGCGCGACGGCGGCGACGAGACACCGCAGCACGAGCAGCGCTGCGACGGGCGTGCTCGGCAGCACCATCACCGCGACGCACGCCGCACAGATCAGATCGCAGACGACCAGCACGCGCCGGGCCGGATACCGGTCGGCGATCCCGGACAGCAAGGTCCCGCCGATGAGATACGGCAGGAGTCCCAGCCCGAAGGTGAGGGCGGAGAGGAAGGGCGACGACGTCAGCTCGTAGACGAGCACGGTGAGCGAAATCTCGCTGACGACGACACCCAGCAGCGAGAGCAGATGGGCGAGGAACACGGGCCGGAACTCACGCACCCGGAAGAGATCCAGATACCCAAGTCGCCTGCCGGCACCGGAACTTGCTACCGGAACGTCTGACATGCGGGGAGCGTGCCACCCCCTCCCCCTCCCGGGTACTCTTTCGCCCCCACCCGAATCTTCCCGCGCCCCACAGGGGCGCGGGGTACTGCGCGACCAGCCACCCACAAAGCCGCGCGGCAAGCGCTTTAGGGAAAGGGGCGGGACAGGGGCACAAACCGGGGGTCCGGGGGCAGCGCCCCCGGCACGAACACCAACCCCCACCCACCCGCAGAAAACCCCCAGGAGCCCCAAAATCGCCTACCACTTCGACTTCGCCCACACCGACCTCACCCGCTGCCGCTTCGCCCTCTCCCCCCTCTGGGAAACCCAGGAAGCCGTCCGCACCCTCCACCGCCCCGCCCGCCACGGCCGCCACCTCCCCTGGCTCCGCCGCATCCGCGCCGACGTCGAGCAGCTCGACCTGCGCCCCCTCTGGCTCCTGATGCCGGAACGCGGCTACACCCCCACCTTCCTCGGCCCCCCACCGCTGGGCCCCGACGTCCCCTTCTCCGAGGAGATCGCCGCCCTGCGGGCCACCGACCCGCGCTCCGCCCGCGTCGAGCTGGCCCAGGCCCTCGCCTGCACCCCGGGCGCGGCGGACTCCCCCACGGGCCGCGCCCTCCTGACCCAACCCGCCCAAGCCGTACGGGACTTGGCCGACCTCCTCGAAGCCGTCTGGCACCTCCTCATCGAGCCGTACTGGCCCCGGCTGCGCACGCTCCTGGAAGCCGACATCCTCTTCCACACCCGCCGTCTCGCCCAGGGCGGCCTGGAGGCCCTCTTCAGCGAGCTGCACCCGCGCCTGACCTGGGCCCCGCCCACCCTCACCCTCACCACCCGGGCGGGCTGGGAGGAGCGCAGGCCGCTGGACGGGCAGGGGCTGGTGCTGGTCCCGAGCCTGTTCTGCTGGCCGGACCTGGTGTCGGGGATGGAGGCCCCCTGGCAGCCCGCCCTCGTGTACCCGGCCCGGGGCATCGGCAGCCTGTGGACCCCGGAGACGACCGCGGACCACGTCGCCCCCACCCCCCTCGCCCGCCTCCTCGGCCGCAACCGCGCCACCGTCCTGCACACCCTGACCGAGCCCGCCTCCACCTCCGCGCTGGCCCTGCGCCTGGGCCTCGCGCCGTCGTCGGTTTCGGACCACCTGTCCGCACTGCGCGACGCGGGCCTGCTGGTGTCGCGCCGCTACGGCCACCAGGTGCTGTACGAACGCACCCCCCTGGGCATCGCACTCGCCTCGGGCACCGGTTCATAGCCCCTCCGCACCGGGTCGCAACCCCTCACAAACCAGGCGTTATGTCACGATTGGGCGTCCCGTTCCACCCGCCCGCAGTCGTCCCGAGGGGGCTGGATGTCCGGCCGCAGGTCCTTCCGTACCCACACGTCGATCCGTACCCCCGCGTCGATCCGCACCCCCGCGTCGATCGCACTCGCCGCCGCCCTGATCTGCACGGCGGCCGCCTGCTCCTCCCCCGACACGGAAACCGCCGCCCCGGACCGCTCCACGGGCCCCGCCGCCAACACCTCCCCCTTCTGGGTCGACCCCGACTCCAGCGCCGCCCGGCAGGTCAAGGAGTGGTCGGCGCAGGGACGTACCGACGACGCGAACCAGCTCAAGAAGATCTCCGAACGGCCGGTCGCGAACTGGCCGGCGGGCGACAACCCGGTCCCGGACGTCCAGCGGGTCACCGCGGGCGCGGCCAAGGAGGGCCGCACGGTCGTCCTCGTCGCGTACAACATCCCGCACCGCGACTGCGGCCAGCACAGCGCGGGCGGCGCCGCCGACTCCAACGCCTACCGGGGCTGGCTCGACGCCTTCGCCACCGCCATCGGGAACGCGCCCGCCACCGTGATCCTGGAGCCCGACGCCGTCCCGCACATCGTCGACGGCTGCACCCCCGGCGTGCACCACGGCGAACGCAGCGCCCTCCTCACCCAGGCCGTCGACCGGCTGAAGAGGCAGCCGAAGACCAAGGTGTACGTCGACGCGGGGAACCCGGCGTGGATCACCGACCCGGGCAAGCTGGTCGACCCGTTGAAGCGCGCCGGGATCGCGAGGGCCGACGGTTTCTCCCTCAACGTCTCGAACTTCCAGCGCGACGCCGACGTCAGGGCGTACGGCAAGCAGCTCTCCGCCCTGCTCGGCGGCGCGCACTTCGTGGTCGACTCCAGCCGCAACGGCGAAGGCCCCCTCCCGGGGGCCCGCGCCGACGCCTGGTGCAACCCGTCCGGCCGAGCGCTCGGCAAACCGCCGACCGACCAGACCGGCGACCCGCTGCTCGACGCGTACCTCTGGGTCAAGCGCCCCGGCGACTCGGACGGCGAGTGCCGGGGCGGCCCCGCAGCGGGGACCTGGTGGCCGGACTACGCACTCGGCCTGGCCCGCAAGTCCCCCTGATCCCGGCTCACTTGACCTGAATCCACTTCGCCTCGGACGGCACGCCGTCCTTGTCGGTGACGAAGAGCATGTACCAGCCCGCGGGAACCAGCGTGGGGTCCTTCGGAACGGTGAACGTCACCTCGCCCTTGTCCTTCTTCACTCCCAGCTCGATCGACCGCTGCTCCACGTCGGTGGTGTGCGTGACGGCGCTCGGCCGCATCAGCCGCGCCTTCACGATCCGGTCCGCGTCCTTGCTCTTGTACGTCGCCGAGTTGTCCTCGTCGAAGGCGTCGACGGCGCCGTCCAGGACCGGGCGGGGCTTGTCCTGGTGCAGGTACGGCGGGGTGAAGATCTCCACGCGCTGCTCGAAGGTGCCGAGCTTGGTGTTGTCCTCGTCGCCGTAGAGCGGGTCGGAACCGAAGGTGGCGACGCGCCCGTCGGGCAGCAGCAGCGCCTCGGAGTGGTAGTTGCGGCCCACCGTCGGCTCGGCGGCGTCACGGAAGGCGTTGGCCTTGGGGTCGTAGAACTGCGCCTTGAGAATGTCGCTGGCGCCCCGGCCCCGGTAGTCCTTGGAGCCGCCGCTGGTGAAGACGGTGTCGTCCGGCATCAGGACGCTGGACAGGTACCTGGTCCCCTGGGCGAGCTGCGGTCCCGTCTTGAAGGCCGGGTTGTCGGCCTTCAGGTCGGCGATGGCGGTACGGGTCGTGGCCTTCTCGGACTCGCCGACCCCGCCGCCGCCGAGCACCATCACCTTCTGGTCCTGCGCGGGCGGCAGCAGCACGGAGGCGGAGGTCTCCAGCTGGTCGGTGTCGGTCATGCCGCCGACCTTGGTGAAGGTGTTGTCGTCCACGTTCCACAGGCCCGGCACGCGGCCCTTCTCGGCGGGGCCGTACCCGGCGTTGGAGCCGGAGTAGAAGAGCTTGCCGCCCTTGGTGAGGAAGAGGGCGGGGTAGGTCGGGAAGTAGCGGAAGGGGCCCTTCCCCCACTTCTTGGTCTCCGGGTCGTAGATCTCGTTGTCGCCGGGGACCACGTCACCGACGTCGTTGAGCCCGGAGGCGGCGAGCACCCGCCCGTCCTCCAGCGTCGTCAGCGTCGGATACCAGCGGGCGTCCTTCATCGGCGCCACCGGTACGTACTTCTCGGCCTTCGGGTCGAACTCGTACGCCGCCTTGATCCCCTGGAAGTCCTGCTTCTCGGTGGTGATCTTCTGCGCGAGGCCGTAGACGTTGTCGGCGTCCTCGCCCTCCAGGCCGACGACCTCGTACTGGGCGGCCTGGGTGGTGAGCGCGGCGGCGCCCTCCTTGGCGGCCTCGACGAAGACGCGCGACTCGGCGGCCGTCACCTTGGTCTCCCAGGGCTTCATCTGTCCGGACGCGAAGTAGCCGATCTTGAATTCCCGCTTGGCCTTGGGGACCGTCACGTCGAACTTCGAGATGTACTCCACCCCGGACGGGGACCGGAACCGCGTCCCCTTCTTGAGGGTGATCTCCTTGTCCGGCGACTCGTTCTTGACCCGCATGCCGCCGCCGGCCCGGGTGACCTTGCCGTCGAGGACCTCGTAGCGGGCGGTACCGCCGGCCACCAGCAGCTGGCCGTCGGGGAGCTGGGCGTGCCCGGCGCAGAAGAAGTCCTCGGGGGTGGGGATCTTCTTGAAGGTGTTCTTCTTCGGGTCCCACAGCACGGTCTCGAAGGTGCCGGAGTCGAACTTCTTCTGGTCGTTGCCCGACCCCGCGATGAGCAGCACCTTGCCGGTGCGCAGCAGGGCGGCGTGGATGGCGTTGAGCTTGTACTCCACGGGCACGTCGAGCATGTCCCAGGAGCCGTTCTCGGCCATGTAGCCGGGCTGGGCGATCTTGTACGCGTGGTACTTCTCCTGCGCGAAGTCCAGCGCCGCGGGGGCGTTGAGGCCGACGAGCAGGATGATCGCGCCGCCGCCGAGCAGGGAGTTCTTCAGCTTCCGGTGCGGCTTGGCGGCCTTCTTCGGGGCGTCGGGCTTGTTCGAGGGGGCCTGGGGCCGGTCCTCGGGCGGTCGGGGCGCCATGTCACTTCCCTCCGGATGCGGCGTTGACGGTGGCTGCGGCGGTGGCGTTGGCGGCGGCCGGGGCGCCTGCGGGGAGCAGGGGCTCGGGGCCGACGTCGACGTGGGCGCGGCGCGGCCTGGAGGTGGTCACGTCCCGCTCGGTGTACCGGCTCCAGATCCACAGGGTGACCGGGGCGAGCGAGATGATCAGGGCGAGGACAGCCCAGGTGCGCATCGCCGCGTGGGTGTGCCCGTAGTGCACGGACGCCCACAGCGACGCGACGAGCACGGCCGCCCAGAACAGGTGGATGCGGAAGGTGAGCAGCCGGTCGGGGCTGGCCTCGCCGCCCTTGGGGGTGACGACGAACTTCCCGCGCCGCCCGACGAGTGCCGCGCCCAGCGACTTCAGGTAGATCGGCGCGCAGATCGCGGACATCGCCATGCCGGCCAGACCGCCCGAGCCCTCGGGCTCGTGCGGGGAGACGTTGTGCCGCCGGTTCCACAGGTACAGGCAGATCTGGAGCGCCACCGCGTCGCTGTACAGCATCAGCCACACGGACGTGGAGACCTGCGTGCCCGAGGCCCCGAACCACAGGAACAGCACGCAGCTCAGGATGCCGAGCAGCCAGTTGACGGCCGTCATGGGGTAGTACACGAGCATCAGGCCGTAGTTGAGGAGCCGCCCCGGCGGAATCCGGAAGGGCGCCTTCCAGAACTGCTTGAAGACGGTCTCGTACGTGCCCCGCGACCAGCGCATCTGCTGGGTGAAGAAGTCCGTCCAGGAGGCCGGCCCCTCCCCCACCGCAAGCACGTCCGGGGTGTACACCGACCGCCAGAAGTGCCCGGTGCGCGGGTTCTTGCGGCGGTGCAGCTCGAAGCCGGTGGCCATGTCCTCGGTGATGGAGTCGTACAGCCCGCCGATCTGCGTCAGCGCACTGATCCGCACGACGTTGTTGGTGCCGACGAACATGGGCGCGCGGTAGCGGTTGCCCGCCCGCTGGATCAGCGCGTGGAAGAGGTACTGCTGCGACTCGGCGGCCTTGGTGACGAGGGCCTGGTAGTTGCCGTACACCTGCGGGCCGACGACGAAGGCGATGTCGGGGTCGCGGAAGTACCCGAGCATCCGCTCCAGGTAGTTGGGCAGCGGGATGTGATCGGTGTCGACGGACGCGAAGTACTCGTACTCGCCTCCGTGCATCGCCAGCCACGCGTTGTAGTTGCCGTGCTTGGTCTTCGCCCGGTGCACGCCCTTCTTCCGGTTCCAGTCCGGAATCCCCTTGCGGGTGAAGTGCTTGACGCCGAGCTCCTCGCACAGTGCCTTCGCCGCGGGGTCGTCGCCCTCGTCGAGCAGCCATACGTCGAGGGGCCCGTCGTGCCGGACCTTGACCGCGCCCTCCAGGGTGGCGCGGACCATCGACAGGGGCTCCTTGCCGGGTACGTACGTCGTCAGGAACGCGACCCGCGTCCCCTTCTCGGCCGTCACCGGCACCGGGTCCCGGGCGACCATCGTGGCGTGCGCGATGGACACCACGTTCACCAGCATGAAGAACATGATGAAAGCGATGGCGCCGAGCATCGTGTAGTCGGCCCGGACCAGCCAGGGGTCGGCGTTCTCCCGCTCGGTCCAGTGGGAGGGCCAGACCAGGTAGGCGAGCAGCACGGCGGAGAGCACCGGGGCGAGCGTCATGAGGAGGACGGCTCGTATTCGGTGGGGCTCCTTCGAGAGCAGGCTCGTGTACTGGACCGTGTAGGGGCCGCTGCCCGGGTCCGTCAACGGCCCCGCGAGGCGGCTGTGCTTCTCGTAGTCGTAGCCCTCCGGCAACACACTGCCTCCAAGCTGGTCACGTGAGGCCTATACCTCACGAAAGCCACGAAACGTCAGATATGAGTTCGTGTCGACCCGGGGACGTCCGAAGGGGCTACGTGCGGGCATGCGAAAGACCCCCTGCCCGGGGCGGGGCAGGGGGTCCGGGGCGAGGGGAGACCTCGGCCTGGGGCGCGGCGGCTAGGCCACGGCCTCCTTGCGGGCGCGGGCGGCGATGACGGCCCGCTCGGCCTCGGCCTTGAGCTTGCGCTCGGCGAAGAAGCCGCCGGTGGGCAGCACCGACATCACGAAGTAGAAGGCGGCGGTCTTCAGCGACCACTTGGTGCGGTTCCAGGCGTCGGCCCAGAAGAGGACGTACAGCACGAAGAGCAGGCCGTGGATCGCACCCATCGCCGGTACCGCGTTGAATTCCGTGGTGCGCTTGAGCACCGAGCAGACGAGCAGCAGCAGGAAGGACACCGCCTCGGGGGCGGAGACCAGGCGGAGGCGGCGGAGTGCGGAAGCGGTCTTGAGATCCACGGAAGGGCAACCTTCGTCGTCGAGGGGCAGGGCGGCAGGGGGCAGCAGCCGGAACAGGAAGCGATCTTGTGAACGTATGCACAAGCGCTCCCCACATTGTGGCATCCGCCTTTGCCAAGCCTTGGCTCAGGGTCGGGTCAGGGGCGGACTCCCCCGGAAGACCCTGGTCGCAACGGCACCCGCCCGATACCTTCGATCCCGTGGCTCAGTTCCGACTGCAAGGCAGCAAGGTGCTCGCCGTCGACATGACCGGGGACGCCGTCAAGGCGAAGAACGGCTCCATGGTGGCGTACGACGGCCAGATCACCTTCAAGAAGATGACCGGTGGCGGTGAAGGCGTGCGCGGCATGGTGACCCGCCGTCTCACCGGCGAACAGATGACGGTGATGGAGGCCAAGGGGCACGGCACGTGCTACTTCGCCGACCGCGCCTCCGAGATCAACCTGGTGAACCTCACCGGCGAGAAGCTCTACGTCGAGTCCAGCAACCTGCTGTGCACCGACGCGGGCCTGCGCACGGGCACGACCTTCACCGGGCTGCGCGGCGGCGCGACCGGCAACGGGCTCTTCACCACGACCGTGGAGGGGCACGGCCAGGCGGCCATCACCTCCGACGGGCAGGCGGTCGCCCTGCGCGTGTCCTCCCAGTACCCGCTCCAGGTCGACCCGGGTGCGTACATCGCCCACACCGGGAACCTCCGCCAGTCCTTCCAGTCGGGGGTCAATTTCCGGACCTTCATCGGCGAGGGCTCCGGGGAGGCGTTCCAGATCCGTTTCGAGGGCGAGGGCCTCGTGTACGTCCAGCCCAGCGAGCGCAACACCATCGGGGGCGACGTCTGATGCCGTTCCGCGAGATCAACTCCCGGATGGTCGAGGCGCAGGTGCTGCCCGGCCAGAAGATGTACAGCCAGCGCGGCGCGATGCTCGCGTACCAGGGCGAGGTGTCCTTCACCCCGAACATCCAGGGCGGCCAGGGCGGCGTCATGTCGATGATCGGCCGCCGGGTCGCCAACGAGGCGACGCCCCTGATGACCGTCGAGGGCAGCGGCACGGTGGTGTTCGGGCACGGCGGCCACCACATCCAGGTGATCAACCTCTCCGGCGACACCTTGTACGTGGAGGCGGACCGGCTGCTCGCCTTCGACGGGACGCTGACGCAGGGCACGATGTTCATGGGCTCGCAGGGCGGCGTCATGGGCATGGTGCGGGGCCAGGTGACCGGTCAGGGCCTGTTCACCACGACCCTCAAGGGCCACGGCGCGGTCGCCGTCATGGCGCACGGCGGCGTGATCGAGCTGCCGATCACCCCGCAGCGCCCGGTGCACGTCGACCCGCAGGCGTACGTCGCCCACCACGGGGACGTACGCAACAAGCTGTCGACCGCGCTCGGCTGGCGCGACATGGTGGGACGCGGCTCCGGCGAGGCGTTCCAGCTGGAGCTGTCGGGCAACGGCGCGGTGTACGTCCAGGCCTCGGAGGAGAAGCTGTGAACAGCCCCCTGACAGGAGCGCCGGGCGGCCCCGTAGTGCTCGACCCGCACACCCTCCCGAGCGACGACAACGTCAATCCGTACACCTTCTGCGTGGAACTCAAGGGGAGCCAGTGGTTCCTGCAGAAGGGCAAGATGATCGCCTACTACGGGCAGATCGAGTTCAACGGCATCGGGCACGGCCGCTTCGACCGCCTGCTGCGTACGAGCTTCCACTCACCCCTGCACGCCAGTGACTGGGTGGTCGCCGAGGGCAGCGGCAAGATGCTGCTCGCCGACCGCGCCTTCGACGTGAACTCCTTCGACCTGGAGGAGGGCAACCTGACGATCCGCGCCGGGAACCTCCTCGCGTACCAGCCGACCCTGGCGCTGAAGCAGTCGATCGTGCCGGGCTTCCTGACGCTGATCGGCACGGGGAAGTTCGTCGCCGCGTCCAACGGCCCCGTCGTCTTCATGGAGCCGCCGATCCGGGTCGACCCGCAGGCGCTGGTGGGCTGGGCGGACTGCCCCTCCCCCTGCCACCACTACGACCACGGCTACATGGCCGGCGTACTGGGTGGACTTCGCGCCATGACCGGAATCGGCGGCGCCTCCGGCGAGGAGCACCAGTTCGAGTTCGTCGGGGCGGGCACGGTGCTGCTCCAGTCGACCGAGCTGCTGATGGCCGACCAGGCCGTGGGTGCGGTCGGCGGTGCGGCGGGGCAGAATGCCGGTGTGCCGGGCGGCGGACAGCACGGCCAGCAGGGGGCCGCACCGCGTCTTCCCGGCCAACTCGGGGACCTCCAGCGTCGCTTCGGACTGTGAGCGGTAGTCTGCGCAGTGTGATCGCCTGTTCGAGGGGAGCCGTCTGTTCCGGGCGTGCCGGGCGTCACACTGCGCAGACCCGACATTTTCGTCCAGTATTCAACTTCTTAGGTATGATGCCTGCATGTCCCCCACTGACAGCGAATCGACTGACACCCCCTGGCTCAGCGACGCCGAGCAGTGCGCCTGGCGCACCTATCTGGACGCGAGCAAGCTCATCACGCATCAGATGGAGAAGGACCTCCAGCCCTTCGGCCTGACCAACAACGACTACGAGATCCTCGTCAACCTCTCGGAGTCCGCCGAGAAGCGGATGCGGATGAGCGACCTGGCCACGGTCACCCTCCAGTCCAAGAGCCGCCTCTCCCACCAGATCACCCGCATGGAGAACGCGGGCCTGGTCCGCCGCGAGAACTGCGAGTCCGACCGCCGCGGCCTCTACGCGGTCCTCACCGAGGAGGGCGGCGCGGTGATGCACAAGGTCGCCCCGTACCACGTCGCGTCGGTGCGCCGGCACTTCATCGACCTGATCAAGCCGGAGGAGCTGATCCGGATGAGCACCATCCTGAAGCCGGTGACCGAGGACCTCCGGGGCAAGCGCGGCAAGATCTGATCAGTCCGCGTCCGACCGGTCCGTCCGCAGCAGCTCCAGTACGAGAGCGAACCGCGCGCCCCCGCCCGGCGCCCGCCCCACCGTGAGCGTCCCGCCGTGCCGGTGGGCCACGTCCCGGGCGATGGCGAGGCCGAGGCCCGCACCGCCCTCGTCCCGGCTGCGGGCGTCGTCGAGCCGTACGAACCGCTCGAAGATCCGCTCCCGCTCGGCCTCCGGCACCCCGGCCCCGTCGTCGGCCACCTCCAGGACCGCCCGACCGGCCTCGGCGCGCAGCGTCACCGTGACCGAACCCGCCGCGTGACGCTGCGCGTTGTCGAGCAGGTTGCCCAGGATCCGCCCCAACTGGCCGCGCGATCCGGCCACTTCGACCCCGTCCGCCACTTCCACCGCGACCGGAATCCGGTCCCGGTCGGCGCGCTGGGCGACTTCCCTCCGTACGAGGGCGGACAGGTCCACCCGTGCCGCCCCCGGCTTCTCTCCCGCGTCGAGCCGGGCCAGCAGCAAGAGATCTGCGGCCAGGTCCTGGAGCCGTACGGTGTCCTCCACCGCCCCCTCCAGGTCCAGCAGCTCCGGGTGCGCCGCGCCCACTTCGAGCTGGGTGCGCAGGGAGGCGATCGGGCTGCGCAGCTCGTGCGAGGCGTCGGCGACGAAGCGGCGCTGGCGGTCGACGGAGGCCTCCAGGGCGGCGAGCGTCTCGTTGGTGGTGACCGCGAGCCGGTCCACCTCGTCGCCGGTGCCGGGCGCGGGCACCCGGCGCGACAGATCCGCGGAGGCGGTGATGGCGGCCATCTCGCGCCGGATGCCCTCCACGGGCCGCAGCGCACGCCGGGTCACCAGCCAGGTCACCCCGGCCACGACCACGAGCAGCACCGGCAGCCCGGTGAGCATGGCGTCCCGCACGGTCCCCACGGCCTCCCGCTCGCCGGACAGGGGTGCGCCCGCGTACACGGTGACGGTCCGCCCGTCCGGCCTGGTCGCCTCGACGGCGGCGAACCGGTACTCGCCCTCGTCCCCGTCGACGGTGGCGCTGCCGGTCGACATCCGGGGCTCGTCGCGGGAGACCTCGCCCCGGCCCGGGTCGTCCGCATCGTCGGCGTCGTCGTCCTCCGCGGGCACGGCCCCGACCGCGACGGGCTTCACCCGCGGACTCCCCGCCCCCGAGATCGCCTCCAGCTTCTTGCTCACGGCGACCAACTGCCCCTCGCTGGTGACCACTTGGACCGGGTTGTCCTCCTTGTCGGGCAGCTCCAGCTTCTCGTACGCGGTCCCGAGCGCGACCTGCGAGGCCACCTCCTGCGCGGCGACCTCGGCCCGCAGGTCGGTCTGGTCGGTCAGCTTCGTGGCGAGCACGAGCAGCACCGCGAGCCCGGCGGCGACCAGTGCGACGGCGACGACGGCGGTGGCCCCGAGCGCGGCGCGGGCCCGTACCGAGCGCATCACCGTGCGACCAGCCGGTACCCGGCGCCGCGCACGGTCTGGATGCGCTCGGCGCCCAGTTTCCTGCGCAGGGTCGAGATGTACACCTCGACGATGTTCGGATCGCCGTCATACGCGAAGTCCCAGACGTGCTCCAGCATCTCGGCCTTGCTGACGACCGCGTCGGGCCGCAGCGCGAGTTGTTCCAGCACGGCGAACTCCTTCGCGGTGAGGGTGACTTCCTCCCCGTCCCGGTGCACGCGGCGGCTCGCGGTGTCGAGGCTGAGCCCGCCGACGGTCAGCACCGGCGAGGGAGTCCCCGCGCTGCCCCGGCGGCGCAGCAGGGCCCGGATCCGGGCGACCAGCACGACGTACGAGAAGGGCTTGGTCAGGTAGTCGTCGGCCCCGGTGTCGAGACCCTCGGCCTCGTCGTACTCGCCGTCCTTGGCGGTGAGCATCAGGATCGGGACGTCGTTGCCGGCGGCCCGCAGGGCGGCGCAGACCCGGTAGCCGTTCATGCCGGGCAGCATGATGTCGAGGACCACCAGGTCGTACGGGCTCTCGCTCGCCCGGTGCAGCCCTTCGAGCCCGTCGTGCACGACGTCCACGGCGAAGCCCTCGGCGGTGAGTCCCTTGGCGAGCGACACCGCGAGCCGCTTCTCGTCCTCCACGATCAACAGGCGCATGGGGACAAGGGTCGCAGGACCAACCTGAAACGGGCTTCAGGCGCATTCAGGTGGGGTTAAGGATGCCGGGCGCAGATTGGTGGACGTACCAAGCGATCTGGTTCGTACGAACTCGGGAGGACCCCATGAAGCGCAAGTCCGTCATCGCCGCGGCCATCGTCGTCGTACTGGTCGGAGGGGGTACGGCGACGGCGCTGAGCCTGCCGTCGGACGGCGGTCCGGCAGTCGCGGGCACCGCCGCCGATGTGAACCGCGCCGTCGCCACGGCCGCGTCCGCCGTGCCCGGCACCGTGACCGGCGCGGACCTGGAGGACGACGGCCGGGAGTGGGACGTCGACGTGTACGGCACGGACCACAAGTGGCACGACGTGACGCTGGATCCGTCGGGGGCGAAGGTACGGAGCGACCGCGTCGACACCGGGAACGACGACCGGGACGACCGCGCCCCGAAGGGCGCGGACGTCACCGTCGAGAAGGCTGTGGCGGCGGCCCTGAAGGCCGCGCCCGGCCACGTCACCGAAGTCGACCTCGAACGCGGTCACTGGGAGATCGAGGTGCGCGGCAAGGACGGCCGCCACACCGATGTGAACGTCGACGCGAAGACCGGAAAGGCCGTCGTGGTCCCGAAGGGTCAGGACGACGACAGGGCGACCGGCGGGGACGACGGCGCGGACTCCGACGACGACTGAGCCCGCCGCCCCCTGCCGCGCAGCACGAACCCGACCGCCGCCGTGGCGAGCACCGGCAGGGCGACCAGAAGGTAGGACAGAGTCAGCGGAATGTGTCCCACCAGCACCCCGACGGCGGCGGCGCCGACCGAGGAGCCCGCATTGAGCGCGGTGTTGACCCAGGCTCCGGCCCGGGCGCGGGAGTCCGGACCGGCCGCCTCGTCGGCGATGAGGTACGCGGTGGTGATGGCAGGTGCGATGAACAGGCCGACCACCATCACGGCGGGCACCAGGACGAACACCCCGGGCGCGAGCCCGGCCGCAGCGAGGGCGCAGCCCAGCAGGCAGGCGATGGTGAGCAGCCGGGACCGGCCGCCGGAACGCCAGTTCACCGCGCCGTACACCAGTCCGCCGACCGCGCTGCCGGCCACGAGGGCGGCCTCCACCCAGCTGATGGCCTCGGGGTGGCCGTGGGCCTCGGTGAACGCGATGCCGAGGAGGCCGACACCGCCGAGGGAGAGCCCGGTGGCGGCGGCCACGGCGGCGGGCAGGGCCAGTCCGGGGACGCGGGGGCCCTTCGCCCCCTTGGGGCTCTTGCCCTTGGCCTCCGCCTGCGCGGCGACCGGAAAGGTGACCATGGCGGTCGTACCGACCAGGACGAGCACGGCGGCGGCGAGGATTCCGGTGGCGGGGCGGGCGTACACGACCGGAATGCCGACGATCAGCGGCCCGGCCACGAACAGCAGCTCCTCGACCACCCCGTCCAGGCTGTACGCCCGCTGGAGCAGCGCCCGGTCGGGCACCAGCCGCCCCCAGAGCACCCGCATCGTGGGCCCGAGCGGCGGGCAGCTCACGCCGACGAGGGCGACGAGCAGACCGATCAGCGGTACGGGAGCGCCGGGCGTCCAGCAGACGAGGGCGAGGGTGACCAGGAACGCGGCGAACACGGCGGCCAGCGGCAGCAGGGCCCGCCGGGGCCCGAACCGGTCGACGAGCCCGGCCCGGTAGGGGCTGAGCAGGACGGAGCAGGCGCCGTACACGGACATCAGGACACCGGCGGCGGCGTACGAACCGGTGGCGTTCTTGACGGTGAGGACGAGGGGCAGCGGCAGGATCCCGTAGGCGAGCCGCCCGAGCAGGGCGGAGCCGAAGGTGCGGGCGGCCTGGGGGGTGCGCAGGACAGCACCGTATGAAGGCTTGGCGGACATGAGTCTTCCCGAGGTGGTGTGCAGGTGTGTGGACATGCCGAACCACGACCGCTCGCGCTCCTGCCGGAGGGGGGTCGTGGAGGGGATGCCGGCTACCCACGAAGGAAGATCATGCGCTCAAGCTAACAGCGGGAGGGGGTGCTGAACAGGGGTTTCCGCAGGTTCATGGCACAACTCCCGTTGCAGGGGCGGGGATCACCGCCGGCCCCGGCCGGAACAGCAACTCCCCACCCCCAGGCGGAGCCTCACGAGCCCTCCGTGACCCCCGCCACCAACTCGTCCGCCGCCGCGTACGGATCCAGCTCCCCCGCCACGATCCGCTCCGCCAGCGCACCCAGCCGCCGGTCCCCCCGCAGATCCCCGATCCGCTCCCGCAGCGCGGTGACCGCGATCGTCTCCACCTCGTGGGCGGCGCGGGCGGACCGACGTTCGGCCAGCACCCCGTGCTCCTCCATCCACGCCCGGTGCTTCTCCAGCGCCTCGACCACCTCGTCGACGCCCTCGCCGCGGGCGGCGACCGTCTTGACGATCGGCGGCCGCCAGTCGCCGGGGCCCCGGGACTCCCCGAGCCCGAGCATGTGGTTCAGCTCGCGGACCGTGGCGTCCGCCCCGTCACGGTCCGCCTTGTTGACGACGTACACATCGCCGATCTCCAGGATTCCGGCCTTCGCCGCCTGGATCCCGTCGCCCATCCCGGGCGCGAGCAGCACCATCGAGGTGTCCGCCTGGGCGGCGATCTCCACCTCGGACTGGCCGACGCCGACCGTCTCGACCAGTACGACGTCGAAGCCGGACGCGTCCAGGACGCGGATCGCCTGCGGGGCGGCCCATGCGAGCCCGCCCAGGTGCCCCCGCGTCGCCATCGACCGGATGTAGACGCCGGGGTCCGACGCGTGGTCGGCCATCCGGATCCGGTCGCCCAGCAGCGCTCCCCCGGAGAAGGGCGACGACGGGTCCACGGCCAGCACCGCGACCCGCTTGCCCGCCCGCCGGTACGTCGCCACCAGCGCCGACGTCGACGTCGACTTGCCGACGCCCGGGGAGCCGGTCAGCCCGACCACGTACGCGTTGCCCGCCAGCGGCGCCAGCGCCGCCATCACCTCGCGGAGCTGCGGGGACGCCCCCTCGACCAGCGAGATCAGCCGGGCCACGGCCCTGGGCCGCCCTTCCCGGGCCTGTTCCACCAGCGTGGGGACGTCCTGCATCACAGCGCTCCGCTCATCCGCTCCGTACGTACGAGAACTACTTGCCCGGCACGCGCACGATCAGCGCGTCGCCCTGGCCGCCGCCCCCGCACAGGGCCGCAGCGCCGACGCCGCCGCCGCGCCGCTTCAGCTCCAGCGCCAGGTGCAGGACGACCCGCGCGCCGGACATGCCGATGGGGTGGCCCAGAGCGATCGCACCACCGTTGACGTTCACCTTTTCCGGGGACACGCCGAGGTCCTTCATTGACTGGACGGCGACGGCTGCGAAGGCCTCGTTGATCTCGATGAGGTCGAGGTCGTCAACACCCAGGCCCTCCTTCTTGAGGGCGTGCGCGATGGCATTCGACGGCTGCGACTGGAGCGAGTTGTCCGGCCCGGCGACGTTGCCGTGCGCGCCGATCTCGGCGATCCAGTCCAGGCCCAGCTCCTCGGCCTTGGCCTTGCTCATGACGACGACCGCGGCCGCACCGTCCGAGATCTGGGACGACGTACCGGCGGTGATCGTGCCGTCCTTGGCGAAGGCGGGGCGCAGCTTGGCGAGGGACTCGACGGTGGTCTCCGGGCGCACGCCCTCGTCCGTCGACACCAGCACCGGGTCGCCCTTGCGCTGCGGTACCTCGACGGGGGTGATCTCGGCCTCGAAGATGCCGTTCTTCTGAGCGGCGGCGGCGCGCTGGTGGGACTGGGCGGCGAACTCGTCCTGCGGGGCGCGCTCGATGCCGAGGCGCGTGTTGTGCTTCTCGGTCGACTCCCCCATCGGGATGTTCTCGAAGGAGTCGGTGAGACCGTCGTACGCCATCGCGTCGAGCATCTCGATCGAGCCGTACTTGTAGCCCTCGCGGGACTTCGGCAGCAGGTGCGGGGCGTTGGTCATCGACTCCTGGCCGCCCGCGACCACGATGTCGAACTCGCCGGCGCGGATCAGCTGGTCGGCGAGCGCGATGGCGTCCAGGCCGGAGAGGCACACCTTGTTGATGGTGAGCGCGGGGACGTTCATCGGGATGCCGGCCTTGACGGCGGCCTGGCGGGCGGGGATCTGGCCCGCGCCGGCCTGGAGCACCTGGCCCATGATCACGTACTGCACCTGGTCGCCGCCGATGCCCGCACGCTCGACGGCCGCCTTGATCGCGAAGCCGCCCAGGTCGGCTCCGGAGAAGGACTTCAGGGAGCCGAGGAGACGGCCCATGGGCGTCCGGGCGCCCGCGACGATGACAGAAGTGGTACCGGTCGTTCCAGACATGAGGCACGGCCCCTTGGGAGGTTGGGAGTGAACGAGGGTTTACTTGACGATACTGACGGCTCCCTCGCACGTCACCGGGGAGCCGGTGTGACGGCGCGCACGTTGCGTAACCGGTCCCAACCACGCTGCACTACAAGCATGCTGACGCGAATCGACCACATCGGGATTGCCTGCCACGACCTCGACAAGACCGTCGAGTTCTACCGGGCCACGTACGGCTTCGAGGTGCACCACTCCGAGATCAACGAGGAGCAGGGCGTCCGCGAGGCCATGATCAAGATCAACGACGCCTCCGACGGCGGCGCCACCTACCTCCAGCTCCTCGAACCCACGCGCGAGGACAGCGCGGTCGGCAAGTGGCTGGCGAAGAACGGCGAGGGCGTCCACCACATCGCCTTCGGCACCGCCGACGTCGACGCGGACTCCGCGGACATCCGGGAGAAGGGCGTACGGGTGCTGTACGACGAGCCGCGCATCGGGTCGATGGGCTCCCGGATCACCTTCCTGCACCCCAAGGACTGCCACGGCGTGCTCACCGAACTGGTCACCGCGGCCGAGCCTGCCGAAGGGGGCAGTCCGGAGGACCACTGACTCCCGCCCGACCCGGCCGGTAGAGTGGGCCGTTCCGGGCCGGGGCCGGGAATCGGGCCTGCGACTTGTGGCCCGCTGTTGATCTGACACCATTCCCCCGGGGGCCCGCCCGCTGTCAGGGTGGGGCCGTATGGAACGGACGTGCGCGAAGGCCGCGCTCGGAAGGGCCGTACGACCACGAACGTACGACAACAGAGTCACGACAGTCAGTTGCGACCAGGGGACGGATGGGACCGCGCAGTGCGGGGCTACGAACGCCAGGAGGGCCCTCTACGGGCTGAGTCCGACCATCTCTCGCGGTTCGAGGCCGAGATGGACCGGCTGAAGACCGAGCGGGAGAAGGCGGTCCAGCACGCCGAGGACCTCGGCTACCAGGTCGAGGTGCTGCGCGCCAAGTTGCACGAGGCGCGCCGCAACCTCGCGTCCCGGCCTGCCTACGACGCGGCGGACATCGGGTACCAGGCCGAGCAGTTGCTCCGCAATGCCCAGGTGCAGGCGGACCAACTCCGCACCGACGCCGAGCGCGAGCTGCGCGACGCCCGCGCCCAGACGCAGCGCATCCTCCAGGAGCACGCCGAGCACCAGGCAAGGCTCCAGGCCGAGTTGCACCAGGAGGCGGTCACCCGCCGGCAGCGCCTGGACCAGGAGCTGGCGGAGCGCCGGCAGACCGTCGAGTCGCACGTCAACGAGAACGTCGCCTGGGCCGAGCAGCTGCGCGCCCGCACCGAGGCGCAGGCCCGGCGGCTCATGGAGGAGTCCCGCGCCGAGGCCGAGCAGGCACTGACCGCCGCCCGCGCCGAGGCCACCCGGGTCGCCGAGGAGGCCCGTCAGCGGCTCACCGCCGACTCCGAGGCCGCCCGCGCCGAGGCCGAGGCGACCCTGCTGCGCGCCCGCAAGGACGCCGAGCGGCTGCTGAACGCCGCGTCCACGCAGGCGCAGGAGGCCACCACCCACGCCGAGCAGCTGCGTACGACCACCACCACCGAGTCGGACGCGGCCCGCAAGCAGGCCGCCGAGATGTCGCGCACGGCCGAGACCCGGATGCAGGAGGCCGAGACGGCCCTGCGCGAGGCCCGTCTCGAGGCCGAGAAGGTCCTCTCGGAGGCGAAGGAGGCGGCGGCCAAGCAGCTCGCGGGCGCCGAGTCCGTCAACGAGCAGCGCACCCGTACGGCCAAGACCGAGATCGCCCGCCTGGTCGGCGAGGCCACCAAGGAGTCCGAGACGCTGAAGGCGGAGGCCGAGCAGGCGCTCGCCGACGCCCGCGCCGAGGCCGAGCGCCTGGTGAAGGAGGCCGCGGACAAGGCTCGTACGGCTGCTTCCGAGGACTCGGCCGCGCAGCTCGCGAAGGCCGCCCGCACGGCGGAGGAAGTCCTCACCAAGGCGTCCGAGAACGCCCAGGAGACCACCCGCAAGGCCGCCGAGGAGGCCGAGCGCATCCGCCGCGAGGCCGAGGCGGAGGCGGAGCGGCTGCGCGGCGAGGCCGCCGAGCAGGCCGACGAGCTCAAGGGCGCGGCCAAGGACGACACCAAGGAGTACCGGGCCAAGACGGTCGAGCTCCAGGAGGAGGCCCGGCGGCTGCGCGGCGAGGCCGAGCAGTTGCGTGCGGAGGCCGTCGCCGAGGGCGAGCGGATCCGCGGCGAGGCCCGCCGGGAGGCCGTGCAGCAGATCGAGGAGGCGGCCAGGACCGCCGAGGAGCTGCTGACCAAGGCCCGCACGGACGCCGAGGAGCTGCGGGAGACCGCGGGCGCCGACGGCGAGCGGGTGCGCTCGGAGGCAACCGAGCGGGCGAACGCGCTGCGGGGCCAGGCCGAGGAGGCCCTGGAGGCCGCCCGCGCCGAGGTGGAGCGGCTGCGCGCCGAGTCCGAGGAGCAGGCGGAGCAGACCCGGGCCGCCGCCGAGGAGGACGTACGGGCGCTGCGCGCGGACGCCGAGCGTGCCCTGGCCGCCCGGCAGGCCGAGGCGAGCACGGAGATCGAGCGGCTGCGCGGCGAGGCCGAGCAGCGCCTCACCTCCTCCGAGGAGACCCTGCTGGGTGCCCGTGCGGAGGCCGAGCGGATCCGCCGGGAGGCCGGCGAGGAGACCGACCGGCTGCGCGGCGAGGCCGCCGAGCGGGCCCGGGCGCTCCAGGCGCAGGCCGAGGAGGAGGCCGAGCGGCTGCGCACCGAGGCCGCGTCGGACGCCTCGCAGGCGCGTGCGGAGGGCGAGAACGTCGCCGTACGGCTGCGGAGCGAGGCCGCGGCGGAGGCCGAGCGGCTCAGGACGGAGGCGCAGGAGAGCGCCGACCGGGTGCGCGCGGAGGCGGCCGCGGCCGCCGAGCGGGTGTCCGGGGAGGCCGCCGAAGCCCTTGCCGCCGCGCAGGAGGAGGCCGTACGACGTCGTCGTGAGGCCGAGGAGACCCTGGCCGGGGCCCGCGAGGAGGCCGAGCGGGAGCGTACCCAGGCGCGCGAGCAGAGCGAGGAGCTTCTCGCGTCGGCCCGCAAGCGGGTCGAGGAGGCGCAGGCGGAGGCCCAGCGGCTGGTCGAGGACGCCGAGCGGCGCGCCTCGGAGCTGGTGTCGGCGGCCGAGCAGACCGCGCAGCAGGTGCGGGACGCGGTGGCCGGGCTCCAGGAGCAGGCCGAGGAGGAGATCGCCGGGCTGCGCAGCGCCGCCGAGCACGCGGCGGAGCGCACGACGACCGAGGCGCAGGAGGAGGCGGACCGGGTCCGCGCCGACGCGCACGCCGAGCGGGAGCGGGCCGCCGAGGACGCGTCCCGGATCCGCAGCCGCTCCCAGGAGGAGTCGGACGCGGCGAAGGCGCTGGCCGAGCGCACGGTGGGCGACGCCATCGCCGAGGCCGAGCGGGTGCGCACCGACTCCCAGGAGCGCGCCCAGCAGCTCCGTACCGAAGCCTCGGACGCGCTCGCGGCGGCCGAGGAGGCGGCGGCGAAGTCCCGCGCCGAGGCCCGCGACGACGCCAACCGCATCCGCAACGAAGCGGCCTCCCAGGCGGACCTGCTGATCGGCGAGGCCCGCAGCGAGGCCGAGCGGATCGAGCGGGAAGCGGCGGAGGTACGCAACAAGGCCGACCAGGAGGCCACCCGCGCCGTCGCCGAGGCGACCGCGGAGGCCGAGCGGATCACCGCGCACGCGGCGGCCACCCTGAACACCGCCGAGCAGGACGCGGAGCGGCTGCGCGCCGAGGCCGAGCAGGTCAAGGCGGACGGCGAGGCGCAGGCCGAGCAGCTGCGGGCGGCCGCCCGTGCGGACGGCGAGCAGGTGCTCGACGAGGCCCGCAAGGCCGCCGACAAGCGGCGCACGGACGCCGCCGAGCAGGTCGACACCCTCATCACGGAGGCGGCGGCCGAGGCCGACAAGCTGACCACCGAGGCGCTCCAGCAGGCCGAGAAGCTGGTCACGGACGCGACGCAGAAGTCCGAGCAGCTGGTGTCGGACGCCACCGGCGAGGCGGAGCGGCTGCGCGCCGAGGCCGCCGACACGGTGGGCTCCGCCCAGCAGGCCGCCGAGCGGATCCGCACCGAGGCGGCCAAGCACCGCGAGGACACCGAGGCCGCCGCCGAGCAGATGCGCACCGAGGCGCGCAGCGAGGCCGACCGGCTCCTCGACGAGGCCCGCGAGGCGGCGTCCAAGCGGCGCTCGGACGCGGCGCAGCAGGCGGACCAGCTCGTCGCGAAGGCCCAGGAGGAGGCGCTGCGCGCCGCCACGCAGGCCGAGGAGCAGGCCGACACGATGGTCGGCGCGGCCCGCAAGGAGGCCGAGCGGATCGTCTCGGAGTCCAAGGTCGAGGGCAACTCGATGGTGGAGCAGGCCCGTACGGACGCCGACGAGCTGTTGGTGGGCGCCCGCCGGGACGCAACTGCCATAAGGGAGCGGGCGGAAGAGCTGCGGGCGCGTCTGGAGGGCGAGATCGAGGAGCTGCACGAGCGTGCGCGCCGCGAGACCGCCGAGCAGATGAAGACCGCGGGCGAGCGCGTCGACAAGCTCATGAAGGCGGCCACCGAACAGCAGGCCGAGGCCGAGGCGAAGGCCAAGTCCATGGTGTCCGAGGCGAGTTCGGAGGCCGGGAAGGTCCGCATCGCGGCGGTCAAGAAGGCCGAGCAGCTGCTCAAGGAGGCCGAGCAGAAGAAGGCCGAACTGGTCCGCGAGGCAACGAAGTTGAGGGACGATGCGAAGGCCGAGGCGGACCGCATGGTCGCCGAGGGCAAGCGCGAACTGGACGTGCTGGTGCGCAGGCGCGAGGACATTCAGGCCGAGATCTCCCGTGTCCAGGACGTGCTTGAGGCGTTGGAATCATTCGAGGCTCCGTCCCAGGGCGGCAAGCCGGCCGGCGGTCCGGGTTCGGGCGGCGTCAAGGCCGGCGCGGCGGCGGGCGGGACTCGATCGGGTGGCAAGTCCTCGGACGGCTAGCGGGAATCCGGTCACGAGCGAGGTACGCACGTCACGGATGTTTCGAGAAATCTCATCCGTGACTGACGGGCCACTTGTGATGGAGCTGTGATTCCAGGCAGGTTTGACGGGGTGTTCATCCGTGCGGGTGGCAAGCAGCTGGACGGGTTGCCACTCAAAAGGAGGGTCATTCTCCAGATCAAACCGGCAATGGCTCGATGACACGCCGCTATGGCCCCTAGGATTCCCCCTATCACCTCACCGGTCTCATTCGACAGGAACCTCATGAGCGACACATCCGCCTCCCCCTACGGCTTCGAGCAGGTGCGGCGTGGTTACGACCGCGGTCAGGTGGACGACCGCATCGCCAAGCTGCTCGCCGACCGTGACAGCGCGCTTGCCCGGATCACCTCGCTGGAGAAGCGCATCGAGGAACTCCACCTCGAAACGCAGAACGCGCAGGCCCAGGTGAACGACGCCGAGCCGTCGTACGCCGGTCTCGGTGCCCGCGTCGAGAAGATCCTCCGTCTTGCCGAGGAGGAGGCGAAGGACCTGCGTGAGGAGGCCCGTCGCGCCGCCGAGCAGCACCGCGAGCTGGCCGAGTCGGCCGCCCAGCAGGTGCGCAACGACGCCGAGTCGTTCGCGGCCGAGCGCAAGGCGAAGGCCGAGGACGAGGGCGTCCGCATCGTCGAGAAGGCGAAGGGCGACTCCGCCCAGCTGCGCTCCGAGGCGCAGAAGGACGCGCAGTCCAAGCGCGAGGAGGCCGACGCGCTCTTCGAGGAGACCCGCGCCAAGGCCGCCCAGGCCGCCGCGGACTTCGAGACCAACCTCGCCAAGCGCCGCGAGCAGTCGGAGCGCGACCTGGCCTCGCGTCAGGCGAAGGCGGAGAAGCGTCTCGCGGAGATCGAGCACCGGGCGGAGCAGCTGCGCCTGGAGGCCGAGAAGCTGCGCACGGACGCCGAGCGCCGGGCCCGTCAGACGGTGGAGACGGCGCAGCGCCAGGCCGAGGACATCGTGGCCGACGCGAACGCCAAGGCCGACCGGATCCGCTCGGAATCCGAGCGCGAGCTGGCGGCGCTCACCAACCGCCGCGACTCGATCAACGCCCAGCTGACCAACGTCCGCGAGATGCTGGCGACGCTGACCGGTGCGGCCGTGGCCGCCGCCGGCGCCCCGGTGGACGACGAGCCGATCTCCCGCGGAGTCCCGGCCCAGCAGTCCCGCTAGTACCTTTACGCACCCCCCGTGGCCCCCCGCCCCACCTCCGGTGGCGGGGGGCTTCGCGCACCCTTAGCGTGGCCGCATGATTGAGGTAGCGGGGCTCTCCAAGCGCTACGGACAGAAGCTGGCCGTCGACGACCTCACCTTCCAGGTGCGCCCGGGCATCGTCACCGGCTTCCTGGGGCCCAACGGCGCGGGCAAGTCGACCACGATGCGCATGATGCTGGACCTGGACCGGCCCACGGCCGGCGCCGTCCGCATCGACGGAAAGCGCTACACGGACCTCAAGGACCCGCTGACGTACGTGGGGGCCCTGCTGGACGCCAAGGCGCTGCACGGCGGCAGGAGCGCGTACAACCACCTCCTGTGCCTGGCGCAGAGCAACGGCATCCCCGCCTCCCGGGTCGGCGAGGTGCTGGACACGGTCGGGCTGACCGCCGTCGCCAAGAAGCGCTCCAAGGGGTTCTCGCTCGGCATGGGCCAGCGGCTCGGCATCGCGGGCGCGCTGCTGGGCGACCCGCAGATCCTGATGTTCGACGAGCCGGTGAACGGACTGGACCCCGAGGGCATCCACTGGATCCGCAACCTGATGAAGTCCCTGGCCGCGCAGGGCCGCACCGTCTTCGTCTCCTCGCACCTGATGAGCGAGATGGCGCTGACCGCCGACCACCTGGTGGTCATCGGGCAGGGCCGGCTGCTCGCGGACACCTCGATGGCCGACTTCATCCGGACCAATTCACGGTCGTACGTACGGCTGCGCAGCCCGCAGCAGGAGCGGCTGCGGGACGTGCTGCACCAGGCCGGGATCACCGTGGTGACGGCCGGGAACGGCACGCTGGAGGTCGACGGGGTGGCCTCGGAGCAGCTCGGTGAGCTGGCGGCCCAGCATCAGCTCGTACTCCATGAGCTGAGCCCGCAGCAGGCTTCGCTGGAAGAGGCGTTCATGCAGCTCACGGCCGGGTCGGTGGAGTATCACGCGCATTCGGAACCTGCGTCCGGGCAAGGCTGGGGATCGACCGGAGGCGAGAACTGACATGGCGGTCGCTCAGGTATTGAACTCGGAATGGACCAAGATCAAATCCGTGCGTTCCACAGTGTGGACGCTGACCATGGCCTTTGTGTTCACGGTCGGGCTCGGATTTCTGATCAGTCTGCTGTCCAAGGACCAGTTCTCGAAGATGAACGCGAGGGAACTGCAGTTCATCGACCCGACGCTGACGAGTTTCGCGGGGACGGGTCTCGGCCAGCTCGCAATGATCGTTTTCGGTGTGCTGGTCGTCGGCAACGAATACAGCACCGGAATGATCCGCACCTCTCTCGCCGCGGTGCCCCGGCGCGGCGCATTCCTGTTCAGCAAGATCGGAATTGCCACGCTGCTGGCGTTCGCGGTGGCGCTGGTGACGAGCTTCGTGACGTTCTTCGTCGGGCAGGCGGCGCTCGGTCGGTTCAAGGCGTCGATCGGCGACCCGGGAGTGCTGCGGGCGGTGTTCGGCGGGGCGCTCTACATGACGCTGATCGCGGTCTTCGCGATGGGCGTGGCGACGATCCTGCGCTCGCCGATGCTGTCGCTGGGCATCCTGATGCCGATCTTCTTCCTGATCGCGCCGATCCTGGGCGGCGTGGAGGCCACCCGGAAGATCGCCCAGTACCTTCCCGACCAGGCCGGCACCAAGGTCATGCAGGTGGTGACGCCGGAGAACGACGTCGCGCCGTACGGACCGTGGGGCGGCTTCGGGATCATGGTGGCCTGGGCGGCGCTGGCGGTGCTGTGCGGGTGGCTGGTGCTGAAGAACCGCGACGCGTGAGCGGTGCACTCGGACGGGAGCGGTGCTCTCTCGTTGGCATGAGCAGTGCTCTCGCGGGGACGTGAGCAGTGCTCCCTCGTGGACGTGAGCGGTGCTCTCTCGCGTGAGCACCGCTCTCCCCCGCGCGTGACCCGAACCTCCCCGAACGACCGTTCTTGGCCGGAACCGGTCGCCGCTGGTTAAGCTCCTACTGCTTACGGGGGCAAAAAGGATCACCGCACATGACCAGGCGCGTGATCGTGGCCCCACGATCTGTCGATGGGGCTGGAGAATGATCGAGGCAGTCGGCCTGACGAAGCGCTACGGCGCCAAGACGGCCGTGTACAACCTTTCCTTCCAGGTGCGGCCGGGCACCGTGACCGGCTTCCTGGGGCCCAACGGCTCCGGCAAGTCCACCACCATGCGCATGATCCTCGGCCTCGACCGCCCCACAGCGGGCCATGTCACCATCGGCGGCCACGCCTTCCGCGACCTGCCCAACGCGCCCCGCCAGGTCGGCGCGCTGCTGGACGCCAAGGCCGTGCACGGCGGCCGCAGCGCCCGCAACCACCTGCTCTCCCTCGCCCAGCTCTCCGGCATCCCGGCGAGCCGGGTCGACGAGGTGCTGGGTGTCGTGGGACTCCAGGACGTCGCCAAGAACCGTTCCAAGGGCTTCTCGCTCGGCATGGGCCAGCGGCTCGGCATCGCCGCCGCCCTGCTCGGCGACCCGCAGGTGCTGCTCTTCGACGAGCCGGTCAACGGCCTCGACCCCGAGGGCATCCTGTGGGTGCGCAACCTGATGAAGATGCTGGCCTCCGAGGGCCGCACCGTCTTCGTCTCCTCGCACCTGATGAGCGAGATGGCGCTGACCGCCGAGCACCTCATCGTGATCGGCCGCGGGCAGCTCCTCGCCGACATGAGCGTCAAGGACTTCATCGCCGCCAACTCCGCCGGTTTCGCCCGGGTGCGCACCCCGCAGACCGACGCCGCCCAGCGGGAGAAGCTGTCGGCGGTGCTGACCGAGGCGGGCGGCCAGGTCCTGCCGGAGCAGGACGGCGCACTGCGCGTCACGGGCCTGGCCCTGCCGCGCATCTCCGACCTCGCGCACGAGGCGGACGTACGGCTGTGGGAACTGTCCCCGCACCAGGCCTCGCTGGAGGAGGCGTACATGCGGATGACGCAGACGGCGGTCGACTACCGCTCCACCGACGACCAGCTCGCGGGCTTCGCCGCGCAGCAGGGTCCCGGGGCACTGCTGCCGGACGCCGCGGCTCCCGTGCCGCAGCCCGTGCCGCAGCAGGGCTGGTACGCGCCCCCGCCGCCGCAGCCGGGCGTCCCGCACCCGGGAGTGCCGGGATCGGGGCCGGTGCCGGCAGACCAGAACCCGTACGCACAGCCGGTGCAGGCGCCCGTACAGGAAGCAGCGCCCACTCCCCCGAGCCTCAGCAAGAGCGACGACACCACCCCCGAGGACGCCCGATGACGACCCCCTCGACCCCGCAGGCGCAGTACGGCAGCGTCTCCGCGCCCGAACAGCAGTGGCAGGCGCAGACGGGTTACGTCTCCCCCGTGCCGCTGCGGCGGGCCACGCTCAAGGACGCACTCGCCTCGGAGTGGACGAAGATCCGCTCCGTGCGCTCCACCCTGTGGAACTTCGCCGTCATGCTCGCGCTGGTCCTCGGCATCGGCACGCTGATCGCTCTCGCGCTCTCCCGCCGCGACATGCCGCCGGGCGAGTCGGCGGTCGCGCTCGGCTTCGTCGGCGTACTGCTCGGCATCATGCCGGTGATGACGCTCGGCGTGATGACGATCTCCTCCGAGTACGGCACGGGCATGATCCGTACGACCCTGACCGCCTGCCCCAGCCGGGCGCGCGTGCTCGGGGCGAAGGCGATCGTCTTCGCGGCGCTCACCTTCGTGGTCACGCTGGTGGCCACCACGCTCGTCTCGGCCGTCCTGCTGTTCTCGCTCGGCGGGCGCACCACCGGTGCGCTGTGGGGCTGGGCGACGGTGGGCGTCAGTGCGTACGTCGCCCTGATCGGCCTCTTCGCGCTCGCGGTCGGCGCGCTGCTGCGGCACTCGGCGGGCGCGATCACGCTGATGATCGGCTTCGTACTGCTGCCGCTGGTGCTGGCGCTGTTCCTGGCCGCGTCGCCGATGCACGGCCTCCAGGACTTCCTGCTGGAGTACTCGATCCCCAGTCAGCTCGGCGTCTTCTACGGCACGTCGATGGTGCAGGGGGCGCCCGGCGGCTGGGAGGCGCTGGGCATCATGGGCGGCCTGACGGCGGTCTTCCTGGGGCTTGCGTTCTTCGTGCAGGACCGCCGCGACGTGTGACCCGGGCCCGGCTCAGTGCCGGGGGGCGTTCCTGGACCGCTGCACCTTCGTGGTGCGGCGGTCCTTCGCGTTCCAGCAGGCCTTGTGCCAGTGCCGGCGGTCGTCGACGCCGCCGTAGTCGGGCCAGGCCACCACGTGCGGGACGCCGGAGGGGATCTCCTGGTCGCAGCCGGGGCAGCGGTAGCGCTTGCCCTGTGCGCTTGCCCCGGCCACCTGGCGCACGAACCACTCCTCGCCCTGCCAGGTCTCGGTGCGCTGGAGTCCGTACCGGTCCGGCGAGCCACCGGCGCCTCCGCTGTTCGCGGTCGGATTCTCGCCGCCTCGGGGGCGGTTGCGGCGCGGGGACACGTAGCACCTCATGGGGCCGGACGGGCAGGTTTCCTCCAGCCTAGGCCCAATCGGCAGGGGTAGGCGTACCACTGAAGTGGGTACTCCGGTACTCCCGGCGCACAGGTAGCCGGAAAATCACAAGAACTTTGCGCGGGCCCGTGCCTTTGGCACTTGTCAGACGTTAATGCCAGTGGGGGATCGCCGATTCGGAGCCTGAAGGAGGCAGAGGGCGATGCACATTGGAGCTTTTGTACTGGCGGCCCAGTTCCCGGGTCAGGGTCAGGGGGAGACGCTGCACCGGGCCGTGCGGACGGCCGAGGTCGCGGAGGAGGCGGGGCTCGACTCGGTCTGGCTGGCCGAGCACCACTTCGTTCCGTACGGGGTGTGCCCGTCCGCCGTGACACTGGCCGCGCTGATGCTGGGCCGCACCCGGCGCATCCGGGTCGGCACGGCGGTGACCGTGCTGCCCACCGCGCACCCGGTCAACGTGGCGGAGCAGGCGGCCCTGTTGCACCTCACCTCGGGCGGCCGGTTCTCGCTCGGTCTGGGGCGCGGCGGGCCCTGGGTCGACCTGGAGGTCTTCGGCAGCGGGCTGAAGGCGTACGAGGAGGGCTTCCCGGAAGCCCTGGACCTGGTGCTGCGCTGGCTGCGCGAACCGAGGGTCGGGGCGGACGGGGAGCGCTACAAGTTCCGGGAGGTGGCCGTCGTACCGCGTCCGGACGAGCAGTTGGAGGGCGCGCCCGGACCCGAGGTCGTCGTCGCGTGCACGTCGCCGAAGAGCGTGAAGCTGGCCGCCGAGCGCGGACTGCCGATGCTGCTCGGCATGCACTGCGGGGACGAGGACAAGGCGGAGATGACCGCCCTGTGGCGGCGATGCGCCCGGGAGGCGGGCCGCAGCCCCGAGGAGATCGCGCTCGCCGGCCATGTCTCGGCGGGCGTCGCGCAGATCGCCGACAGCACGGCGGACGCGCAGGAGATCCTCACCAAGTCGATGCCGGGCTGGCTGAAACAGGGCCTCGACGCCCATGTCACGGTCGACGGGCGGGTGCGCGCGATGCGCGATCCGGTGGCGTACACCGAGAAGCTGTGCGGCCTGCACCCGGTGGGGACACCGCAGTTGGCGGCGGACCGGTTGGCGGCCACTTCGGAAAAGACCGGAATTACGCGTTTCGCGCTGCTGACCGAGGGCTCCGGCGACCTCGCCTGCACGGAGGAGAACATCCGGCGGCTGGGCGGTGAGGTGCGGGACCTGCTCGCATGAGGGGCCCGCTCGCGTGGGACGGCGGCGCGCCGGCGGCCGTGCACGCGGAGCGGATTCGTACCGGAGAACCGGAGGGCTGCCGCCCCTGGGTCAGTACACCTCCCGCGACACGGGAGCGGCAGCCTCACACGTCAGCAGTCCCGCAGTTCCGGCGATTGGTTGAGCAGCTGGCCGCGGATCGACGTGAAGCGGGCGAGCCGCTCGTCGACCGAGGAGTCCAGCGGGAACACCGCGACGCGGTGGCAGTTCTGGAATGCGAGACGTACTCCGAAGTGGCGTTCGAGCGATCCGCGGATCGCGTCACTCGCCAGGGCGCGCAGCAGCTGGCCACGCGCCTGCTCGTTGGGGGGCGGCGTCTGGTTGTCGGCGAACTCGCCGCCGTCGACCTTCAGCTGGGCCACCAGCGAGCTGATCATCTCCCACGCGAAAGGCAGGGAGGTCCGGACGCAGTCGACGAAGTCGGCTTCGTCGACCTCGCCTCGCTCGGCCTGTTCCAACAGTGCCGGTGAGACGTCGAGCGACATGGGTTCTCCTCTCGCGACCCCGCACCGAGACGGGGTCTTCCGGGCAGGGCAGGAGAGCGGCGACGCAGCGTGCACGCACGGCGACCTCCTGCTTCCACCGTAAGCGCGCCACCCTTACCGCGACAGGGGATTGCGCATACAACCGGCCACCCGGGGAAGCGCGTCCGCGCCCTGCGAACGGTGCCTTACAGGGCGAATCGCGCCCACCCCGTGTTGTCGAGTAGCGTTGCTCCCCATGCGTCTCGTCATCGCCCGTTGCTCCGTGGACTACGCGGGCAGGCTCACCGCCCATCTGCCCTCCGCCCCCCGTCTGATCCTGGTGAAGGCGGACGGCAGCGTCTCCATTCACGCGGACGACAGGGCGTACAAGCCGCTCAACTGGATGTCCCCGCCCTGCACGCTCAAGGAGGGCACCGGCGACGACGCCGGCGTCTGGACCGTGATCAACAAAGCGGGCGAGAAACTGATCATCACGATGGAGGAAGTCCTCCACGACTCGTCGTACGTCCTGGGCACCGACCCCGGTCTCATCAAGGACGGCGTGGAAGCACACCTTCAGGAGCTGCTCGCCGACCGCATCGAGACCCTCGGCGAGGGCTACACCCTCATCCGCCGCGAGTACATGACGGCGATCGGCCCGGTCGACATCCTGTGCCGGGACGCCGACGGCGCGACGGTCGCCGTCGAGCTGAAGCGGCGCGGCGACATCGACGGCGTCGAGCAGCTCACCCGCTACCTCGAACTCCTCAACCGCGACCCGCACCTGGCCCCGGTCACCGGCGTCTTCGCCGCCCAGGAGATCAAGCCGCAGGCCCGCGTGCTGGCCACCGACCGCGGCATCCGCTGCCTGGTCCTGGACTACGACGCGATGCGCGGCATCGAGGACGACAAGCTGCGGCTCTTCTGATCCCTTCCGTACTGCTTCCGTACGTGACTGTGGCGGCCCACCTGACAACAGGTGGGCCGCCACAGTCCTTTGTGCCGGTACGAGGACCTGGGCGACCGTGCCCAGGGACTGGGCCTGGGCGACCGTGCCCAGAGGCTGGGCCTAGGCGACCGTGCCCGAGGGCGAGGTCCCGCCGGACGACGCCGGCGGGGGCTTGTTGTCGGTCGGGGTCGCCGGGGGCTTGTCCGGCGTGGTCGGCGGGTCCGGGTCCGGCTTGGGTGTCGTCGGGTCCGGGTTCGTCGTGGTCGGCGGATCGGTCGGCGGCTTCGTCGGCGGATCGGTCGTCGGCGGCTTGGTCGGCGGGTCCGTCGTCGGAGGCTTCGTCGGCGGGTCCGTCGTCGGCGGCTTGGTCGGCGGATCGGTCGTCGGGGGCTTGGTCGGCGGCGGTGTGGTCTTGCCCGGCTTGTCGCCCGGCGTGCCGGTCTTGCCCGGGTCGGTGGTCGCGCCGGGGGTCTGCTTGCCCCGGCTGGTGGAGGCGGCGTCCGGGACGCCCGGGTCGGCGGCGCCCTTGTTGTTGCCGCCGCCCCCGCTGGAGCCGCTGCCCGAGGAGCCGTCGGCCTTGTCGGCGTCGAGGCCGCCCCGGCCGGAGTCCTCGTTGGCGGACTGCTGCGGGTTGACCCGGTCGCCGGGGCCCTGATTGTTGCCGGTGGCGCCCAGGGTGACCACGGTTCCGAGCACCGCGACCAGCAGCGCGCCCGCCCCAGCCGCGACCAGGTTGCGCCGGGCGCCGCTGAGCATGGACTGCCGGTTCGGCGCCGCGGAACCCGCGGCCGAGGGGCTGCGGCGGATGACCACGGGCCCGTGGGTGTCGGGGAGTTCGTCCGCGCCCATCGCGGCCGGGACCCCGGCGGGCGGGGAGGCGGACTCCTCGTACCGGGCGGCGGGCATCTCCTCGCCGGCCGAGGGGGTGCCGTAGCCGTCGTAGTCGGACTCGAAGGGGTTGTACGGGCTGTCGAAGGGCGACCGTGAAGCCGTGGCCGACACCGACCCGGGAGCCGGCAGCACCAGCGGCGGCAGCACCGCTCCCCCGCTGCGGTCGGTGACCAGCGCCAGGGCCCGCCGGGCGGCGACCGTGCCGCGCCGGTCGGAGAGCGCACCGCGCAGCCCCACCGAGGTCTCCAACTCGGCCCGCGCCCGGTCGAGTTGACCGGAGCAGAGCGCGAGGATGCCCAGCTCGTGGTGGAAGTACGCCTCCTCGGCGACCTCTCCGGCGATCCGGGACGCCTCCGCGCCGGTGCGCAGGGAGCGCTCCCAGGCGCCCCACTGCATGCCCGCCGCGAACGCGGGCGCCGCCGTACGGGCCAGCAGCACGGCGGCACTCGGGTGCCCCGACTCCGTACCCGGCACGAGAGCGGCGAGCGCGGCCAGCACGGCGTCCGACTCGGCGCTGATGCGCTCCGCCGTCACCGAGGGGTGCCCGGCCCACCAGGCGTAGTGCTGGGCGGCGGTCAGCGCGTGCTCGTGCCCGTCCTCGCCGTACCCGGCGTTCTCCAGCTGTACGGCGACCCCGGCGGCCAGCCGGTACGAGGACCCCGAGGGCGACAGCAGCCCGCACGCGAGCAGCTCGCCCAGCGCGGCGTCCGCGTGGGTGTCGCCGACGAGGGCGGGCAGGTGCGCCTGGTGCGGGACCTCGCCGCCGAGCGCCAGCGCGATGCGCAGCGTCGCCCGGGCGGACTCGCTGAGCCGGGCGGCCAGCGGCGCGACCGGGGCGATGCCCTCGGCGAGGGTGGGCAGCGGTACGTCGTGCCCGTCCTCGGCGTCGAAGGGCGCGTCCAGCGGCGCCTCGGTGAAGTAGCCGAACTCGTCGAAGGCGCCGGGGTCGGCGCGCAGGATGTCGCGCTGCCGCAGCAGCGCACCGGCCTGCACGAAGCGCAGCGGCAGCCCCTCCGACTCGAACCAGAGGTCGCCCGCCCAGTTGGCCTCCTCGTCGGTGAGCGGCCGGTTCACGGCGCGCTCCAGGAGTTCCAGCGAGGAGCCCCGGCCGAGCCCGCCGAGCAGCACCTCTTCGAGGTAGCCGGCCGGGATCCCGGTGGCGGTCTCGGGCGTCATGGCGACGAGGAACGCGCACTCGGGCGTGGCCCGCAGCAGTTCCTCCAGCCCTTCGGCGCCGAGCTCCAGGTCGTCGACGACCACGACCGCGCCGATCTCGTGGACGTGGCCGAGCAGTTCGTCCCGGTCGGGCCGGTGCAGCGGGGCCCGGAAGACGGCGGCGAACAGGTCCTGGAGCAGTTCGGCCGTGGAGCGCCGGTGCCCGGACAGCCGGACGACACCGTCCGGCGCGAGCTCCCGGCACTCCTCGGCGACGGCGTCGAGCAGTGCGGTGCGCCCGGATCCGGGCGAGCCGACGAGCCGTACGGAACGCCCGCGCGACAGCAGCCCCACCAGCCGCTCGCGCTCCTCCTGCCGCTCCAGGAGCGGCAGTTCGGGCACGGCGGGACCCGGCGGCACCGGCGGCATGGCCGCGCGCGCGAGTTCGGCGCGGTCGGCGGCCGGGCGGCGCACGGGAACGGCGGGCCGCTCGCCCGGCGGGCACGGCTCGATCTCGCTCCCGTCGACCGGGTTGACGGTCAGCAGGAAATCCCCGGACGTGAACTGGATGGTGCGGGCGAGCGAGTGCGCCCCGCCCTGAGCAAGATCCCGGGTCACCGGGTCGCGGTGCATCGGGTCGCGCTCGCGCGCGCCGCCCGAGGTGTCCCGTTCGTCGTGGTTGCGGTTGTTGTCCTGACCGTACTCTTCAGGTCCCCGGTTCATCGGGTCCATGGTCAAAGCCCCCCAGATGCGTTGCGTGCGTAACTGCCCCTCCCGGCCTTTCGCACGCTCGCTGTCGCTTCTGGTCCGGTGCCCGCCGACGTGGGTGCATCCATTGCGTGGGTTCGTCAAGCGGCAGGCGACCGAACCCTAGACCTTCGCACATTATCTACGAATGTCAGGGGCCTCGGGGGCCCCGGCACGTCACAGTCCTGTGAGGATTGCGGCGTCCCGACCGAGGAGCGAGACGGCTCAGACCCGCGGCAGCGAGTCCGCCGCGAGCCCGCCCTCGATCGCCAGGATCCGGTGCAGCCGGGTCGCCACGAGCAGCCGCTGCATCTGCGGCGGCACCCCGCGCAGCACCAGCCGCCGCCCGCACCGGCCGGCTCTGCGGTGAGCGCCCATGATGACGCCGAGTCCGGTGGCGTCCCAGGAGTCCAGCTCGGTCAGGTCGAGCACGAGATCGCCGGCGCCGTCGTCGACGGCCGAGTGCAGGACCGTACGGGCGTCCGCCGCGCTGCGGACGTCGAGGCGGCCCCCGACGACCAGCTCGACGTGATCGCCCCTGATGTGCATGTGCGCTCCCCGAGAGTGCGTGTCCGTGACGCCGTGACGTCTACGTCGTCATCTTTTTTCTTTCCATCAACTGACTGCTGTACGGGCAGAGAAGTTGCCGTCTGTAAGCGAATCGATACCGAATTCACCCTCAGGGGTGAACACCGTGACCGGTATGGCACGGTTCCGCTCCCGCACCGGCTCAGTGCTTGTAGAAGCCCTGGCCGCTCTTGCGCCCGATGTCGCCGGCGTCGACCATGCGGCGCATCAGCTCCGGCGGGGCGAACTTCTCGTCCTGCGACTCGGTGTAGATGTTGCCGGTGGCGTGCAGCAGGATGTCGACGCCGGTGAGGTCGGCGGTGGCGAGCGGGCCCATCGCGTGGCCGAAGCCCAGCTTGCAGGCGAGGTCGATGTCCTCGGCGCTGGCGACGCCCGACTCGTACAGCTTGGCGGCCTCGACGACGAGCGCCGAGATCAGACGGGTCGTCACGAACCCGGCCACGTCCCGGTTGACGACGATGCAGGTCTTGCCGACCGACTCCGCGAACTCCCGCGTCTTCGCGAGGGTCTCGTCGCTGGTCTTGTAGCCGCGCACCAGCTCGCAGAGCTGCATCATCGGGACCGGCGAGAAGAAGTGCGCGCCGACGACCCGCTCCGGACGCTCCGTCACGGCCGCGATCTTGGTGATCGGGATGGCGGAGGTGTTGGAGGCCAGCACGGTGTCCTCGCGGACGAGCTTGTCGAGCGTGCGGAAGATCTCGTGCTTGATCTCCAGCTTCTCGAACACGGCCTCGACGACGATGTCGACGTCGGCGACCGCGTCCAGGTCGGTGGTCGTCGTGATCCGCCCGAGGGCCGCCTCGGCGTCCTCCGCCGAGAGCTTGCCCTTGCTGACGAACTTGTCGTACGAGGCCTTGATGCCGTCCGTGCCACGGGTCAGGGCCGCGTCCGTCACGTCGCGCAGGACCACCTCCCAGCCAGCCTGGGCCGAGACCTGGGCGATGCCCGATCCCATGAGACCGGCACCGATGACGGCGAGCTTCCTGGCCACTGCACACTCCCTCTTAACCACCGCGGGCTACTGCTGATTCGTTGTCCTGAGGCGGAGGCTATCGCCGGATCGGGCCGCTGGGGCGGCGAAGAGATGCGCGTCACGTCCCACATGGCGGACATCACACTGGTACGGACCGGCTCGCGCGGTCGGAAGCGTCAGGCGTCGCCCCGCACGGCGTAGTTGAGCACTCCCTCGCTCAACAGCCCCTCCATGTCGTCCAAGAGGACCAGTGCCTCCCGCGACACCTCGGCCGGCGCACGCCCCTTCACCATCTCCCGCCCGATCCACGCCATCAGCGTCGAGTGGACCCAGCAGATCTGCCCGGCGACCAGTTCGGGCATGTCGTCGCCGTCCTCCGCGCCCGTCTCCTCGCCCAGCGCCTGCCGGAGGTTCGCCTGCGACTCCTGCTGGATGTACCAGAGCCGGGAGCGCAGGGTGTGGGCGCCGTGCACGACCGTCATGAAGCGGTCGTACCCCTCCATGAGCCCGAGCCGCGGCGAGACCGCCTCGACCTCGGCGCGCAGCTCGCGCAGGACGGCCGCGGCTGCGGACTCGCCGCCGTCCCGCCCCCGGACGTACCGGGCGAGACGGTCGACGACCCCCTCGCTCCGGTCGAAGAACAGGTCCTCCTTGGCCGGGAAGTAGTTGTAGACGGTGTTGACCGAGACGTCGCTGGCGGCGGCGATCTCGGCGATCGTCACCGCGTCGAAGCCCTTCTCCAGGAACAGCCCGGTGGCCACGTCGGAGATGTACTGCCTGGTCTGCCGCTTCTTGCGCTCTCTCAGTCCCTCAGCCATGCGGTCATCGTACGCAAGCTTCTTGACCTCACTGAAAACTTGCGTGCGCTTAAATTTTGGAGTGATTGCAAAATTGGGTCGGCTCTGTTTTTCTGGTGCCATGACAGCGAACGAAGCCCCACCGGCGATCGTCAGCACCACGGGCCTCAGCCGTACCTTCACCACCAAGGCGGGCCCGGTCGAAGCGGTCCGCGGCATCGACCTGACCGTCCGCCGCGGCGAGATCCTCGGCTTCCTGGGCCCCAACGGCGCTGGCAAGACCACCACCCTGCGGATGCTCACCACGCTCCTCGCCCCGACCGGCGGCACGGCCACGGTCGCGGGCTGCGACCTGCTCGCCGACCCCACGGGCGTACGGCAGAAGATCGGTTACGTCGCCCAGTCCGGCGGTGTCGACCCACACATCCCGGTCCGCGAGGAACTGGTCACCCAGGGCCGCCTCTACCGCCTCACCAAGCCCCAAGCGGTCGCCCGCGCAGAGGAGTTGGCCCACGACCTGGAGCTGACCCCCTTCCTGGACCGCAACTGCTCCGCCCTCTCCGGCGGCCAGCGACGCCGTCTGGACCTCGCGATGGGCCTCACCCACCGCCCGGAGGTCCTCTTCCTGGACGAGCCGACGACCGGCCTCGACCCGGCCGGCCGCAGTGACCTGTGGACCCTGATCCGCCGCCTGCGCGAGACCTACGGGACGACCGTCGTCCTGACCACCCACTACCTCGACGAGGCCGACGCGCTCTCCGACCGGCTGGTGGTCATCGACCGGGGCCGGGTCGTCGCCGACGACACCCCGCACGCGCTCAAGGTCCGCCACGCGGGCTCGCCCGACGCCTCCCTCCAGGACACCTTCCTGGCCATCACCGGACGCGCCGCCCCGGCGCCGAAGGACAACACACCCGTAGCGGTCTAGCGATCCGGGAGTTCACTCCGATGTCAGCCGTCCTCACCGACACCTCCCTCGTCCTCGGCCGCTACCTGCGGCAGACGATGCGCTCGAAGTTCCAGATCTACTTCGGCGTCCTCATGCCCCTCCTCTACCTCCTCTTCTTCGGCCCCCTCCTCACCGACCTCCCGCTCTCCCCCAAGGGCGACTCCTGGCAGGTCCTGGTGCCCGGCCTGCTCCTCCAACTCGGCCTGTTCGGCGCCTCGTTCGCCGGATTCGCGCTCATCCTGGACAAGGGCACAGGAGTCGTCGAACGCATGCGGGTCACCCCCGTCAGCCGCCTCGCGCTGCTCCTGGGCCGGGTGCTGCGGGACGCCGTCCTCTTCGTCTTCCAGGCCATCCTGCTGGTCCTGGCGGCCCTCCTGATGGGCCTGCGCGCGCCGCTCGCGGGGGTGCTGATCGGCTTCGCCTTCGTGGCGGTCCTCACGGTCGCCCTCGCGTCCCTCTCGTACCTCCTGGCGATGAAGGTCTCGACGCCGCAGGGCTTCGGCCCGGTGGTGAACGCGGTCTCGATGCCGGCGATCCTGCTCTCGGGCCTGATGCTGCCGATGGCGCTCGCCCCGACCTGGCTGGACGTCCTGTCGCACTTCATGCCGTTCCGCTACCTGGTGGACGCGGTGCGGTCGGCGTACGTCGGCGAGTACGCGAACACGACCATGCTGTACGGAGTCCTGGTCGCCGTCGCCTTCACCGGCCTGGCGGTGTACGCGGGCACCCGGGAGTTCCGCCGGGCGGGCGCGTGATGGCTACCCTCGGGGCATGGTCAATCTGACGCGCATCTACACCCGTACCGGCGACAAGGGCACCACGGCGCTGGGCGACATGAGCCGTACCGCGAAGACGGATCTGCGGATCTCGGCGTACGCGGACGCCAACGAGGCGAACGCGGTGATCGGGACGGCGATCGCCCTGGGCAACCTGGACGAGGACGTGGTCAAGGTCCTCACCCGCATCCAGAACGACCTCTTCGACGTGGGCGCCGACCTCTCCACCCCGGTCGTCCCGGACCCGGAGTACCCGCCCCTGCGCGTGGAACAGTCCTACATCGACAAGCTCGAAGCCGACTGCGACACCTACCTCGCAGACCTGGAGAAGCTCCGCTCCTTCATCCTCCCGGCCGGAACACCGGGCGCGGCCCTCCTCCACCAGGCCTGCACGGTGGTCCGCCGCGCCGAGCGCTCCACCTGGGCGGCCTTCGAGGTCCACGGCGACACGATGAACCCCCTCACCGCCACCTACCTCAACCGCCTCTCCGACCTCCTCTTCATCCTGGCCAGGACGGCGAACAAGTCGGTCGGCGACGTCCTGTGGGTCCCGGGCGGCGAACGCTGACACCGGGCCCACGGGACGGGGCCGGGGGCATCACCGCTCGGTGAGGGCCCCCGGCCGCTCCACCACCACTGCCTCCGCCGGCTCCTTCTTCGGGAACAGCGTGTAGCTGGCCGCGATGATCAGGCAGATCACCGTGACGATCCCCATCCGCACCTGCCACTCGCGCAGGGAGGAGACATCGCCGGAAGCGCCCACCATCCACACCGCACCCTGCAACAGCCCCGCCGCGATCGCGCAGGCCAGAATCCACCGCCCCGCCGACTGCCACTCGTGCTTGGCCCGCGCCCACCCGTACTTCGGCGGCTTCACCGGCGCCGGACCACCCGCGTACCGGTGCGCGAACCGCACGTCCAGCCAGCGGAGCGTGCGGTGCGCCATCACCACGGTGAAGCCGATGTAGACCGCCGCCAGCCCGTGCTTCCAGTCCGGCCGGGCCCCGTTGCGCAGGTCGAGCACGGTGACGACGAGCAGCACGACCTCCAGCAGCGGCTCGCACAACAGCACCGCCGTTCCCAGCCTCGGCATCTTCGCCAGGTACCGCAGTGCGAGACCCGCCAACAGCAGCACCCAGAAAGCAACTTCACACGCAACGACCAGCGCGACGATCACGACCGCAACTCCTCCCGTACGCACTCCCCCGAGCGCACCCCCCATGATCACCCGCGCTCCCCCGCCTGTACATCGTCACCAGTGACGAACCCGCACTGCATCCTTCGATGTACCCTCCCTTCCGCCCCCGCGAGGAGGACGCGCGCCCGCACGCCGTGTTGGATGGGGACGTGCCCCGCTCCTTCCGCCTCCCCGCCTTCAGCCCGCACCGCGACGACATCCTGCTCGCGGTGTGCAGCTGGCTGGGCGGTCTGCTGCTGTGGGCCCTGGGCCTGCACAACCAGGGCAACCGCCTCCTGCTGCCCGGCTGGGTGACCCTGGTCCCGCTGACCCTGCTCGCCGCACTCGAGCTGGTCCGCCGGACCTCCCCGCAGCTCGCGCTCACCCTCGGCACGCTGGGGGTGGCCGCCGACCAGTTCACCCAGGGCAATCTCGCCACCGTGCTGATCTTCGCGGACCTGGCGTACGCGGCCGTCGTCTACGGCACGCCTGCCGCGGCCCGGCGCATCCCGATCGTCACGGGGATGGTCACGCTGGCGGCCACCATCGGCTTCCTGGCCTGGTTCCGGCAGCCGCAGGCCCTGCTGTTCGGCCTGATCGTCGGCGCGGTCAGCTTCGCCCCCGCCCTGACCGGCGTCACCCTGCGCAACCACCGCCAGGCCGCCGAGACCGCCCGGCTGCACGCCGAACAGACGGCCCTGCTCGCGGAGATCGACCACGACCAGGCCGTCCACGCGGAACGCTCCCGGATGGCCCGGGAGTTGCACGACATGGTCGCCAACCACCTCTCCGCCATCGCGATCCACTCCACCGCCGCGCTCTCCATAGACACCCCCGAGGCCTCCTCCCGCGCCCTCGCCGTGATCCGCGAGAACAGCGTCCAGGGCCTGGCCGAAATGCGCCGTCTGATCGGGCTGCTCCGGCAGAACGACGACAGCGAGGAGCCTTCGGCCGCGCCCACCCTGGACGGCCTGGACGCCCTGGTCGAGCAGTCGAGGGCGTTCGCCGTCGACACCGGTCTGACCTTCGCCCTCGACGACGCCCGCCCGCCGGGGCTGCGGCTGCCGACGCCGGTCGAGCTGGCGGCGTACCGGATCGTCCAGGAGTCCTTGACCAACGCCCTCAAGCACGCCTCCGCGGGCCCGGTCACCGTCGCGCTCGCGCACGCGGACGACACCCTGACCGTCACCGTGACCAGCCCGTACGACGGCGACCGCCCGGGACCGCGCGCGCCCGGTTCCGGGGCGGGCCTGGTGGGCATGGAGGAGCGGGTGACGCTTCTGGAGGGCGTGCTCGAAGCGGGCCCCGTCCCCCGCCCGGACGGCACCAAGACCTGGCAGGTGCGGGCCGAGCTGCCCGCCGAGGACAACAGCAAGGAGCTGCCCGAATGAACACGGACCCGCAGAGGGACACCGCCGTGCGGGTATTGGTCGCAGAGGACCAGTCGGCGGTACGGGCGGGGCTCGTCCTCATCCTGGGCAGCGCCCCGGACATCGAGGTCGTCGGCGAGGCCGCGGACGGCGAGGAGGCGGTGCGCCTGGCCGAAGAACTCCGTCCCGACCTGGTCCTGATGGACGTCCAGATGCCCCGGCTCGACGGGGTGTCGGCGACCCGGCAGGTCGTCGAGGGCGGTTTCGCCGACGTGCTCGTGCTGACGACCTTCGATCTCGACGCGTACGTCTTCGGGGCGCTGCGGGCCGGTGCTGCGGGCTTCCTGCTGAAGAACACCGAGGCCAAGGACCTGCTCGAAGCGGTACGGACCGTGGCGCGCGGCGAGGGCCTGATCGCGCCGGCCGTGACCCGCCGGCTGATCGCGGAGTTCGCCGCCCCCGGCCCGGCGCGGCAGAAGGACGCCCCCGACCTGTCCGTGCTGGACCCGCTGACCCGGCGCGAACGCGAGGTGCTGGCGCGGCTCGGCGAGGGTCTGTCCAACGCGGAGATCGCGGTGCGGCTCGACATGGCGGAGGCCACCGTCAAGACGCATGTCAGCCGACTTCTGGGCAAGCTCGGACTGCGCAGCCGGGTCCAAGCGGCAGTCCTGGCACAGGAGTTGGGGCTCCCGTAGCGCACCCTCCGACACAGCGGCCGGGACTCCCTTAGCACGGCAGTGGACCCAGAACGGAGAGTTCCCCTTCTCTGGTCCAGACCTCTTGACGATTGGTCCAGACCTTGGCACGCTCGCCGCACTGTGTGGTGAGCACGCCAAGCTCCGCCTCCCCTTCTCCATCCGGGGCTCGGCGTGCTCACCGGGCGGCGCAGGTCCCACCCCCCGTCATGTCGGACCTCTCTCGGGAGCAACCCTTGAGTACAGCAACCCCCACACGACCCCGCTACAGAACACGGATAGCGGCCACACTCACCGCACTCGCCCTCCCCCTCGCCGCACTGACCGCCCTGGCCTCCCCCGCACAGGCGGCCCCCGCGGAGGCCGCCCCGTCGGCCACGGCGACGTACACGAAGAAGTCGGACTGGGGCACGGGCTTCGAGGGCTCGTGGACCGTCAAGAACACCGGCACCACCACCCTGTCCTCCTGGACCGTGGAGTGGGACTTCCCCACCGGGACCAAGGCGGGCTCCGCCTGGGACGCCACGCTCACGTCCTCCGGCAACCACTACACGGCCAAGAACCTCTCCTGGAACGGCACGCTCTCCCCGGGCGCCTCCGTGACCTTCGGCTTCAACGGCACCGGCGCCGGCAACCCGTCGGGCTGCAAGCTCAACGGCGGTTCCTGCGACGGCGGTTCACAGCCCGGGGACACCGCCCCGACCGCCCCCGGCACCCCGGTCGCCAGCGACATCAAGGACACCTCCGCCAAGCTGACCTGGACGGCGGCCACCGACGACAAGGGCGTCAAGAACTACGACGTCCTGCGCGACGGCAAGGCGGTAGCCACCGTCACGGGCCTGACGTACACCGACAACGCCCTCACCAAGGGCACGAGTTACTCGTACGCGATCCAGGCCCGCGACACCGCCGACCAGACCGGACCGGCGAGCGGTTCCGTCACGGTGAAGACCACCGGCGACAGCGGCCCCGGCCCGCAGCCCGGTGACCAGGTCAAGCTGGGCTACTTCGCCAACTGGGGCGTCTACGGCCGCAATTACCACGTCAAGAACCTGGTGACGTCCGGCTCCGCCGCGAAGATCACGCACATCAACTACGCCTTCGGCAACGTCCAGGGCGGCAAGTGCACCATCGGCGACTCCTTCGCCGACTACGACAAGGCGTACACCGCCGACCAGTCCGTCGACGGCGTCGCCGACACCTGGGACCAGCCCCTGCGCGGCAGCTTCAACCAGCTCCGCAAGCTGAAGGCCAAGTACCCGCACATCAAGGTGATCTGGTCGTTCGGCGGCTGGACCTGGTCCGGCGGCTTCGGCCAGGCGGCGCAGAACCCGGCCGCGTTCGCCGACTCCTGCTACAAGCTGGTCGAGGACCCGCGCTGGGCCGATGTCTTCGACGGCATCGACATCGACTGGGAGTACCCGAACGCCTGCGGTCTGACCTGCGACTCCTCGGGCCCGGCCGCCCTCGGCAACCTGGCCTCCGCGCTCCGCACGAAGTTCGGTGCGAACAACCTGGTCACCGCGGCCATCTCCGCCGACGGCTCGGACGGCGGCAAGCTGGACCTCGCGGACTACGGCACCGCCGCCAAGTCCTTCGACTGGTACAACGTGATGACGTACGACTTCTTCGGCGCCTGGGACGCGAAGGGCCCGACCGCCCCGCACTCCCCGCTGACCTCGTACGCCGGCATCCCGAAGGCGGGCTTCAACTCCGCCGACGCCATCGCCAAGCTCAAGGCCAAGGGCGTCCCCGCCAAGAAGCTGCTGCTCGGCATCGGCTTCTACGGCCGCGGCTGGACCGGCGTCACCCAGAAGGAGCCGGGCGGCACCGCCACGGGTCCGGCCGCCGGAACGTACGAGCAGGGCATCGAGGACTACAAGGTCCTCAAGAACAGCTGCCCCTCGAACGGCACCGTCGCCGGCACCGCCTACGCGCACTGCGGCACCAACTGGTGGAGCTACGACACCCCGGCCACCATCCAGTCCAAGATGGCCTGGTCCAAGGGCCAGGGCCTGGGCGGCGCCTTCTTCTGGGAGTTCAGCGGTGACACCGCCAACGGCGAGCTGGTCTCGGCGATCGACTCCGGCCTGAAGTAGCCCCGCAGGGCACGGCTCAGACGTACGACGAAGAACTCCCCCCATGGGAAAAGCCGGGGGAGACGGGTCCGCTCCCCGTCTCCCCCGGCTTTCGTCCGTACGGGGGACCGTCCCGGAACTACGCCACGTTGACGCGCTGCCCCGGAGGTGCCGCCTCCAGCCACGCCAGGAAGCCGGTGAGCGCGTCCTCGCTCATCGCCAGCTCAAGCCGCGTACCCCGGTGGACACAGCCCAGGATGTGCGCGTCGGACAGCAGCGCCAGCTCCTCCTCGCCCTCCGGCGAGCGTCGCGTCACGACCTCGATGGCCGAGCGCTCCAGGACGCGGCGGGGCTTGGGAGCGTACGAGAAGACCCGGAACCAGGCGATCCGGTCGCCGCTGTAGCGGGCCACGCCGTACACCCAGCCCTTGCCGGAGGTGTCCGTCTCCTCGGGGGTGTCCCAGCGCAGCGAGCAGTCGAAGGTGCCGCCGGAGCGCTGGATCAGCCTCCGGCGCAGCCCGAAGACGAACAGTCCCACCAGCACCAGCAGGACGACAGAGCCGCACACAAGCAGAGCGAGGATCATCTCCTACGACCTCCTCGCCTCATCCAGTACCGCTACGGAAAAGAACTTCACACACATCGCGTCAGCCGCGACCCGTCCTGGAAGTATCCAGTACGAGCCGCGGCTGAGGGCAAATCTCGCGCCGTGAGGCAGGACTCAGTGTCCCGCCACCGCACGCAGACGGACGTCGGCGCGACGCTCGGCGGCGGCGTCGTCCGCCTCCTTCGCGCGCTCCAGCGCCCGCTCCGCACGCGCGGAGTCGATCTCGTCGGCCAGCTCCGCGATCTCCGCGAGCAGCGACAGCTTGTTGTCGGCGAACGAGATGAATCCACCGTGGACGGCGGCGACGACGGTGCCGCCCTCGCTCGTACGGATGGTCACCGGGCCCGATTCCAGCACACCCAGAAGCGGCTGGTGACCGGGCATGACGCCGATGTCGCCGGACGTGGTGCGCGCGACGACCAGGGTGGCCTCGCCGGACCAGACGTTGCGGTCCGCAGCGACCAGCTCGACGTGCAGCTCAGCAGCCAAGGGTGGCTCCTCGGGTCACCACCCGGCAGAGGTCCGCCGGGTGTTGGGTCAAAGTCTAGGGGGTGTACGGAGAGAGGGGCGGGGCGGGCCCGCCCCTCTCACGCGTACGGAACTGCTGGGGGCTTGGCGTCAGCTGACGCCGAGCTCCTTGGCGTTGGCCTTGAGGTCCTCAATGCCACCGCACAGGAAGAACGCCTGCTCGGGGAAGTGGTCGTAGTCGCCGTCGCAGATCGCGTTGAACGCGGTGATCGACTCGTCGAGCGGAACGTCCGAACCGTCCACGCCGGTGAACTGCTTGGCGACGTGGGTGTTCTGCGACAGGAAGCGCTCGACACGACGGGCGCGGTGGACGACCAGCTTGTCCTCTTCGCCCAGCTCGTCGATACCGAGGATCGCGATGATGTCCTGGAGGTCCTTGTACTTCTGCAGGATCGCCTTGACGCGCATCGCGGTCGCGTAGTGGTCCGCCGCGATGTAGCGGGGGTCCAGGATGCGCGACGTGGAGTCGAGCGGGTCCACCGCGGGGTAGATGCCCTTCTCCGAGATCGGACGCGACAGAACGGTCGTCGCGTCCAGGTGGGCGAAGGTGGTGGCCGGCGCCGGGTCGGTCAGGTCGTCCGCGGGGACGTAGATCGCCTGCATCGAGGTGATCGAGTGACCACGGGTCGAGGTGATGCGCTCCTGGAGGAGACCCATCTCGTCGGCCAGGTTCGGCTGGTAACCCACCGCGGACGGCATGCGGCCGAGGAGCGTGGAGACCTCGGAACCCGCCTGCGTGTAGCGGAAGATGTTGTCGATGAAGAAGAGCACGTCCTGCTTCTGCACATCGCGGAAGTACTCCGCCATGGTCAGACCGGACAGGGCCACGCGCAGACGCGTCCCCGGCGGCTCGTCCATCTGGCCGAAGACAAGCGCCGTCTTGTCGATGACGCCCGAGTCGGCCATTTCCTCGATGAGGTCGTTGCCCTCACGGGTGCGCTCACCGACACCGGCGAACACCGACACACCGTCGTGGTTGTTGGCCACGCGGTAGATCATTTCCTGGATCAGAACGGTCTTGCCGACACCGGCACCACCGAACAGACCGATCTTTCCACCCTTGACGTACGGGGTGAGGAGGTCGATGACCTTGATGCCGGTCTCGAACATCTCGGTCTTCGACTCGAGCTGGTCGAACGACGGGGCCTTGCGGTGGATGGGCCACCGCTCGGTCACCTCGGCGTTGGCCTCCGGCTTGTTCAGGATCTCGCCGAGGGTGTTGAACACCTTGCCCTTGGTCATCTCGCCGACGGGGACGGTGATGCCCTCGCCGGTGTCGGTGACCGGGGCCTGGCGGACCAGGCCGTCGGTGGGCTGCATCGAGATCGCACGGACCAGGCCGTCACCCAGGTGCAGGGCGACTTCCAGGGTCAGCGTCTTGAGCTTGCCGTCCTCGGCCGGGTCTGCGACCTGGACCTTGAGGGCGTTGTAGATCTCCGGCATGGCGTCGACGGGGAACTCCACGTCGACGACCGGGCCGATGACCCGGGCGACGCGGCCCGTGGCAACGGCCGTCTCAACTGTCGTCGTCATTACTTGTCACTCCCCGCGTTCGCGTCGGCCAGGGCGCTGGCGCCACCGACGATCTCGCTGATTTCCTGGGTGATTTCGGCCTGGCGGGCCGCGTTGGCAAGCCGGGAGAGGCTCTTGATGAGCTCCCCGGCGTTGTCGGTCGCCGCCTTCATCGCACGGCGGCGGGCGGCGTGCTCGGAAGCGGCGGCCTGCAGCAGTGCGTTGTAGATGCGGCTCTCGACGTAGCGCGGCAGCAGGGCGTCGAGGACGTCCTCCGCCGACGGCTCGAAGTCGAAGAGCGGAAGGATCTCGTCCTTCTTGCTCTCTTCCTCCTGCACCTTGTCGAGCGAGAGCGGCAGCATCCGGTTGTCGACCGGGTTCTGCGTCATCATCGACACGAATTCCGTGAAGACGATGTGCAGTTCGTCGACACCGCCCGCGGCCGTCTCGGCGGTGACGGCCTCGATGAGGGGGCCGGCCACACGCTTGGCGTCCGCGTAGGTCGGGCTGTCGGTGAAGCCGGTCCACGAGTCCGCGACCTTGCGCTCACGGAACCCGTAGTAGGCGACGCCCTTGCGGCCGACGATGTACGTGTCGACCTCCTTGCCCTCGCCGCGCAGCCGCTCGGTGAGCTTCTCCGCGGCCTTGATGGCGTTGGAGGAGTAGCCGCCGGCCAGACCGCGGTCGCTCGTGATGAGCAGGACCGCGGCGCGGGCCGGGGCCTCGGCCTCGGTGGTCAGCGGGTGCTTGGTGTTGGAGCCGGTCGCCACCGCCGTCACCGCACGGTTCAGCTCGCTGGCGTACGGCGTGGAAGCCGCGACCTGGCGCTGAGCCTTGACGATGCGAGAGGCGGCGATCATCTCCATCGCCTTGGTGATCTTCTTGGTCGCGGTGACGGATCGGATGCGACGCTTGTAGACCCGGAGCTGCGCTCCCATGAGTCAGGTCCCTTCCGTCGTCACTTGGAGACGTTGACGGCCGGTGCGTCCTCGCCCAGGGACTTGCCGTCCGAAGTCTCGAACCGCCCCTTGAACGTGGTGATCGCCTCGGCGATGGACTGAAGCGTGTCGTCGGACATCTTCGCGCCCTCGGCGATCGAGGTGAGGAGCTCCTTGCGCTCGCGGCGCAGGTAGTCCAGCAGCTCGCTCTCGAAGCGACGAATGTCGCCCACCGGAACCTCGTCCATCTTGCCGGTGGTGCCGGCCCAGACGGAGACGACCTGCTCCTCGACGGGCATCGGCTGGTACTGGCCCTGCTTCAGCAGCTCGACCAGGCGCTTGCCGCGCTCCAGCGACGCCTTGGAGGCCGCGTCCAGGTCGGAACCGAAGGCGGCGAACGCCTCCAGCTCGCGGTACTGGGCGAGGTCCAGACGCAGTCGGCCGGAGACCTGACGCATCGCCTTGTGCTGGGCGGAACCACCGACACGCGAGACCGAGATACCGACGTTGAGCGCCGGACGCTGGTTGGCGTTGAAGAGGTCCGACTCCAGGAAGCACTGGCCGTCGGTGATGGAGATGACGTTGGTCGGGATGAACGCCGACACGTCGTTCGCCTTGGTCTCGACGATCGGCAGACCCGTCATCGAGCCGGCGCCCATCTCGTCCGACAGCTTCGCGCAACGCTCAAGGAGACGCGAGTGCAGGTAGAAGACGTCGCCAGGGTAGGCCTCACGGCCCGGCGGACGGCGCAGCAGCAGCGACACGGCGCGGTAGGCGTCGGCCTGCTTCGACAGGTCGTCGAAGATGATGAGGACGTGCTTGCCGTCGTACATCCAGTGCTGGCCGATGGCCGAACCGGTGTACGGCGCCAGGTACTTGAAGCCGGCCGGGTCGGACGCGGGGGCGGCGACGATCGTCGTGTACTCCAGCGCGCCGGCCTCCTGGAGCGCACCACGCACGGAGGCGATGGTGGAGCCCTTCTGACCGATGGCGACGTAGATGCAGCGGACCTGCTTCTTCGGGTCGCCCGAGCGCCAGTTGTCACGCTGGTTGATGATCGTGTCGACGGCCAGCGCGGTCTTGCCGGTCTGGCGGTCGCCGATGATCAGCTGACGCTGACCGCGGCCGATCGGCACCATCGAGTCGACGGCCTTGTAGCCGGTCTGCATCGGCTCGTGCACGGACTTGCGGACCATGACGCCCGGAGCCTGAAGCTCCAGGGCGCGGCGGCCCTCGGTCTCGATCTCGCCGAGGCCGTCGATCGGGTTGCCGAGCGGGTCGACGACGCGGCCGAGGTAGCCCTCGCCGACGCCGACGGAGAGCACCTCACCGGTGCGCTGCACCGGCTGGCCCTCCTCGATTCCGCTGAACTCGCCGAGGACGATCGCACCGATCTCGCGCTCTTCGAGGTTGAGGGCGAGACCGAGGGTTCCGTCCTCGAACTTCAGCAGCTCGTTCGCCATGGCCGAGGGAAGACCCTCGACCTTCGCGATGCCGTCGCCGGCAACGCTGACAGTTCCGACCTCCTCGCGCGAGGCCGCGTCCGGCTTGTACGACTGGACGAAGTTCTCCAGTGCGTCCCGGATCTCCTCCGGCCGGATCGTGAGCTCCGCCATCTGGGTTCCCTGCTCTCCTTGTTGGGCCCGAAGTTTTCTAGGGGTCTGGGGTCGGCCCCCAGGAATCCTCTGCGGCCCAACCGGGCCGCTGGCAATGCGTGGTGCTGCGTACGTAATACGGGGCCGGCCTGCGTCAGCCGGCCATGCGCCGGGAGACCTCGTCGAGGCGCTCCGCGACCGTCCCGTTGATGAACTCGTCGCCGACGCGGACCTGGATGCCGCCGAGGACCGAGGGGTCCACGTCGAGGTTCAGGTGCATCTCGCGACCGTAGATCTTCGCGAGGGCCGCGCCGAGGCGCTGCTTCTGCTGGTCGGTGAGGGGCACCGCGGAGGTGACCTCCGCGACCATCCGGTTGCGGCGCTCCGCGGCCAGCTTGGAGAGGGACTCGAGTCCCGCTTCCAGGCTACGTCCACGGGGCTGGGTCACAAGACGGACGACCAGACGCTCGGTGACCTGCTCGGCCCGACCCCCGAGCAGGCTGCGGAGCAGCGAGCTCTTGGCGGCGGTGGTGGCCGCCTTGTCGGTGAGCGCGGAGCGGAGCGCGGCGTTCGAGGTGACGATCCGGCCGAAGCGGAACAGTTCGTCCTCGACGTTGTCGAGCTTCCCGGTCTGCTGGGCGGCGGTGAGGTCGGCGGTGTTCGCCAGCTCCTCCGCCGTGTCGACCAGGTCGCGCGACTGCGACCAGCGGGACCGGACCATGCCCTTGACCAGGTCGACGGCCGAGCCGTCCACCTGACCGGTGAGCAGTCGCCCGGCCAGCTCGGCCTTGGCCTCGCCGGACTGCGACGGGTCGGTCAGGACCCGGCGCAGCGAGACCTCACGGTCGAGCAGCGCGGTGACGGCGGCCAGGTCGCCGGCCAGCTTCGTCGCGTCGACGGACGGCGTGTCCGTCAGCGCGTCGAGGCTGCTCCGGGCGTTGCCCAGGGCCTCGCGGCTCGCGCCGTTCATCGGGCGGCCTCGGCCTTCTCCTCAAGCTCGTTGAGGAAACGGTCGATGGTGCGGCTCTGGCGGGCGTGGTCCTCGAGGGACTCGCCGACCAGCTTGCCGGCCAGGTCGGTGGCGAGCTTGCCCACGTCCTGACGCAGCGTCAGAGCAGCCTGCTTGCGGTCGGCCTCGATCTGGGCGTGACCGGCAGCGATGATCTCCTCGCGCTGCCGCTGACCCTCTGCGCGCAGGTCTTCCTTGAGCGCAGTGCCCTGCTCCAGCGCCTCCTGGCGCAGGCGCGCGGCCTCGTGGCGGGCCTCGGCGAGCTGAGCCTTGTACTGCTCCAGGACGCTCTCGGCTTCGATCCGGGCCTCATCGGCCTTCTCGATACCGCCTTCGATGGCCTCGCGGCGCTCTTCCAGAACCTTGTTGATGTTCGGGAGGAGCTTCTTGGCGAGGATGCCGAAGACGATGACGAAGGCGATCAGACCGATGACCAGCTCGTCGAGATGCGGGATCAGAGGATTTTGGGCTTCCTCCGCCGCAAGGAACAGAGCGTTCACATCAGTGCCTTCCGTGAAAGGTAGTTGGCTGTCGGTCCGGGCTTACTGGTAGACGAAGCCCATGACGATGCCGATGAGGGCGAGAGCCTCACAGAAGGCGAAGCCCATGATCTGGTTGGTGCGGATCAGGCCGGCGGCCTCGGGCTGACGCGCGAGGGCCTGGGTGCCGTTACCGAAGATGATGCCGACGCCGACGCCGGGGCCGATCGCAGCGAGGCCGTAGCCGATGGAGGCGACGTTGCCGACGACGTTCTCCTTGGCACCGGCAGCGAGGTTGACAAGCTCGAGAGCAGCGGACATGCCGTTACTTCCTTCTCTTTCACGGACCGGTGGGGGTTGGCCACCGGACGTCTGTTGGTTCTTGGGGGCGGGGCCCGCGCTGCGCGCCGGCCCGGTCGTGCTGGCTCAGTGGCCCTTGGCGAGTGCGCCCTGGACGTAGCTGGAGGCCAGGAGCACGAAGACGTAAGCCTGGACGGCCTGGATGAAGAGCTCGAAGACGGTCATCACCAGGACCATCACGAAGGACACGGTGCCGTAGGCGATGCCGATGCCGTTCATGAGGTACCAGGAGGCCAGGGTGAACATCACGATCAGCAGGTGACCGGCGAACATGTTCGCGAACAGTCGCACCGCGTGAGTGAAGGGGCGGATCAGCAGGTTCGAGAAGAACTCGATGACCACGACGAGCGGCAGGACCCAGCCGAGCGACTTGTCGTAACCGGTGATGTTCTTCCAGCCGCCGGTCCAGCCGTGCTTCTTGAAGGTCAGCGAGACCCAGAGCACGTACACGATCAGTGCGAGACCGGCCGGGAAGGCGATCAGCGACGGGACCGGGAACTGGGCCACCGGAATGATGGACCAGATGTTCATGATCCAGATGAAGAAGAACAGCGACACCATCAGCGGGACGTACTTCTCGCCGTCCTTCTTGCCGATGATCTCGTACACGATGCCGCGGCGTACGAAGTCGTACCCGGCCTCACCGATCATCTGGACCTTGCCGGGCACCAGCTTCGGCTTGTTGAAGGCGGCCCAGAAGAAGACGACGACGACGAGCGTGCTGAGCAGCGCCAGCAGCATCGGCTTCGTGAACTCGAAGCCCGCCACCTCGAACATCGGCTTGTACAGGAAGGTGTGGAGGCCCGGAGCCGGGAACCCGCATCCGGAGAAAATGTGGCAGCTCGCATCAAAGGCAAGCGTTGTGTCAGCACTCACCGCGGGCTCCTTCAGCGTGGCGCATAGGTACGGCAACCTCGTTGTGTCGGCGCGGCAGGGAGCCGCGGGTCGGCACTGGACTGGTGGTCTTGGAAAGCTGGGCGGGGCGGTTCGGCATCGAGCCTCGCGCTGGGACAGGCGTCAGCTCGAATGCCCGCGCCCGCAGTGCCGCAGTTGGCACCGGACGATAGCAGCATCTCGAACGCCCATTTATCCCGGCCCTACCCTTCACGTCGAAGACCCGGTCTTCTGAGGCTTCTCGGCCTCGGTCGAGTCGGGGTCGACGTAGAGGATCTTTGCCTTCATGTAGGCGCGCGCCTGGGCGGCGACCCACACGAGGGTGACGGCGAGCAGTGTGAAACCGAACGCCTTGAAGTCGAACAGCTCTGTGCCCTTGAACACTGCCAGGAAGACGAACAGCAGCAGCAGTTGGAGCACATAGAGCAGAAGCCCCATGGCCTGGAAGAGCTGCGGAAGACGCTTCGCGGTGCGCTGGAGTGCCACCAGCCCACCCCCCATGAAAACGAGCGACACCGCAGCGCCCACGAGTGCCCCGAGCGCACCTTCGCCGCCGCCGACCAACGCGCTGACCAGGACGGCGACAGCGCCGACGGCAGCGGAAGGTACGGCAGTTCGAAGGAGTGTCCGGGCGTCGTTGGACGGCATGGCGGCAGCTCCGCTTTGCTTGGTGGGGGCAGTGGGTGTCGTCATGGACGAGCGTAAGCCCGGATCGAGATGGGTCCTCGGGCCGTTGGACCATCGCACCGTGGTCCATCGACTCTGTCGCCGGGTCTCGTGAACCGTATCACAAACTATTTGATGCAGTCTTTACCCGGAAAGTGTGGTTGCTGTCACACATGAGAGTGACAGCGCCCGTGTGTGCAGTGTGCGCCGTCGCTTTGTCTGGTAATGGGCTTCGCTGAGGCAATCGTCAACGCGGAAAACTCAGTTGAAACGCGATCGGGGGCCCACCGCGGTCGCCCCGTTGACGCCCGCCGCCACCGGCGAGCGGTCCCCTTCGTCGCTTTCGTCGCCCTGTTCGTACGTCGTCCCAGCGGCCTCCTGAGCCCCTGCGGAGCCCGCCGCGGACGACGCGACCACCTGGGTCCTGCTGCGCCGGTAGCGGGGCGGTACGAACGCCTCCATCCACCGCGGAGCACGCGGGGTGAAGCGCGGCAGCAGCAGCAGTACGAGACCCAGCGCGCTGAGCCCGACGATCACCAGGACGATCCACATGCTGGCCGAGTGCACCGAGTAGGCGACCATGCCGAACGCGATCAGCGCCGACCAGAAGTACATGATCAGCACCGCCCTGCTGTGCGAGTGCCCGATCTCCAGGAGCCGGTGGTGCAGGTGTCCCCGGTCCGCCGCGAACGGCGACTTGCCCTGCCAGGTCCGGCGCACGATCGCCAGCATCAGGTCCGCGAACGGGATCGCGATGATCGTCAGCGGCAGCAGCAGCGGGATGAACACCGGCAGCATCGCGTGCGTCGCCGCCCGCTCACTGCCGACGAAGAGCTTCAGCGCGTCCGGGTCCACCTGCCCGGTGACCGAGATCGCGCCGGCCGCGAGCACCAGGCCGATGAGCATCGACCCGGAGTCGCCCATGAAGATGCGCGCCGGATGCATGTTGTGCGGCAGGAAGCCCACGCACATGCCGATCAGGATCGCCGCGAACAGCGTCGCGGGGGCCGCCTCCTCGATGCCGTACCGGAACCACATCCGGTAGGCGTACAGGAAGAACGCGGTGGCGGCGATGCACACCATGCCCGCCGCGAGGCCGTCGAGCCCGTCGACGAAGTTCACCGCGTTGATGGTGATGACGACCAGCGCGACGGTGAGCAGATTGCCCTGCCAGGGCGTCAGCGAGACCGTTCCGACGCCGGGGACCGGCAGGTAGAGCACGGTCAGCCCCTGCATGACCATCACGCCGGCGGCGATGAACTGCCCGCCCAGCTTGATCAGCGCGTCGATCTCGAACTTGTCGTCCAGGACGCCGATCAGCCAGATCACCGCGGCCCCGGACAGCAGCGCCCGTGGCTCGTTGGACAGGTCGAAGACGCCGTTGAGGCTCTCCAGGTGGTCCGCCACCAGCAGACCCGCGCACAGACCGCCGAACATGGCGATCCCGCCGAGCCGCGGCGTCGGCTCCCGGTGGACGTCACGGGCGCGGATCTCCGGCATCGCTCCGGACGCGATGGCGAACTTCCGCACCGGGCCCGTCAGCAGATAGGTCACCGCGGCAGTGACGCAGAGCGTCAACAGATATTCACGCACGGGCTGCCCCACAGTTATCGCTGGCCATCTCAGCCCCACACCCTAGCTTCGCGGCCACGGGGTTGAGGACACTCGGGTGGCTCGGACGGTTGCAGACCGCCCGTACGTCCCCGGTAAGGACGAACGGTTTCACCCTCGATACGGGGCATCCGGGTACGGCGGGAACCGCCTCGCCAGCTCGCGCACCTCTGTCGCGGCATTCCGCTCCCCCCTCAGGGCGAGCGCGAACAGCGCGGCCACGCGCGCCATCTCCGCCTCGCCCATGCCCTGCGTGGTCACGGCCGCCGTGCCCAGCCGCAGCCCACGCCCCTCCCGACTGTGACACTCGGCGGCTCCGCCGCGTGGCAAAGCACACGTGTCGAGCACGATCCCCGCCGCCGCCAGCCGCTCCCTGGCCTCCCGGCCGTCGAGCCCCAGCGGCGCCGGGTCGACGGTGAGCAGGTGGGTGTCCGTGCCGCCGGTGGTCAGCGCGAAGCCCTCCGCCGCCAGCCCCTCGCCCAGCACCCGTGCGTTGGAAACCACCTGATGGGCGTACGTGGTGAAGGCCGGCCGCGCCGCCTCCCCGAACGCGACCGCCTTCGCCGCGATCGTGTGCATCTGCGCACCGCCCTGGGTGAACGGGAACACCGCCCGGTCGATCCGCTCCGCCAGCTCCTGCCCGCACAGCAGCATTCCGCCGCGCGGCCCGCGCAGCACCTTGTGCGTCGTCGCACACACGACGTCGGCGTACGGAACGGGATTGGGCGCCGCTCCCCCGGCCACCAGCCCGATCGGATGCGCCGCGTCCGCCACGAGGTAGGCACCCACGTCGTCGGCGATCTCCCGGAAGGCCGCGTAGTCGGGATGTCTGGGGTACGAGATCGAGCCGACGACGATCGCCCTCGGCCGGTGGCTGCGCGCCAGCTCCCGCACCTGCCCGTGGTCGATGAGCCCGGTTTCGGCGTCGACCCCGTACCCGACGACGTCGAACCACCGCCCGGAGAAGTTGCCCGGCGACCCGTGCGTCAGGTGGCCGCCGGACGGCAGCCCCATGGCCAGCAGGGTGTCCCCCGGCTTGAGCAGGGCGGCGTAGGCGGCCAGAACCGCCGCCGACCCGGAATGGGGCTGCACATTGGCGTGTGCGGCGCCGAACAGCCCCTTCGCCCGGTCCACGGCGATGCGCTCGGCGGTGTCGACGACCTCGCAGCCGCCGTGGTGCCGGGCGCCGGGATAGCCCTCCGCGTACTTGTTGGCGAGGACGGAGCCGAGGGCGGCCAGCACGGCGGGCGAGGTGAAGTTCTCGGCGGCCACGAGCTGGAGCCCGTCCGCCTCCCGCCGGGTCTCGGCCCGTACGACCTCGGCGATCTCCGGATCGAGCCGCTCCAGGGCGTCGAAGTCGGCGCCCCTGTGCGAGGGGGCGGTCGGTGGCACGTCGACGACGGGCATCTCGGGCTCCGGGCCTGCGGTGAGGGGACCTGAGGGGCGTGTCCCCCAATGTAGGCCCGGTACGCGGATGGCGCCCGGCGTAGTTCTGCCGGAGTCAGTCCTTGCCCGGAATGCCCGTCAGGGCGGTGACGACCGGGTCCAGGGCGAGCTGGATCTCCTCGCCGATGGAGCGGAAGAAGGTGATCGGCGCCCCGTACGGGTCGTACACCTCGTCCGCCTCTTCGCTGGGGGCCAGCAGCCAGCCGCGCAGGGCGGCCGCCGCACGCACCAGCGCACGGGCCCGCTCCACGACCCCGTACTCCACCGGATCGGGCAGGGTCAGCGGGTCTATGGCCCGCACCAGCCGGTTGAACTCCTTCAGGGTGAAGGTGCGCAGCCCCGCCGAGTGCCCCATCGAGATGACCTGCGCCCGGTGGTCCCGGGTCGCGGTCAGCACGAGGTCGGCCCGGATGACGTGCTCGTCCAGCAGCTCGCGCCCGGTGAAGCCGGAGGCGTCCGCCCCGAAGTCCGCGAGGACGGCCGCGGCGTTGGCCTCCATGGGCGCACCCTCGTGCCCCCAGGTGCCGGCGCTCTCCACCACGAGACCGCCGTACGACGGGTCGCCGAGGCGCTCGACCAGGGCATGCCGGGTCAGCCGCTCGGTGATCGGCGAGCGGCACACGTTGCCGGTGCTGACGTGGAGGATACGGAAGGTGGTCCCCGATATGCCTTCTGCTGTGCCACGCCCGTCAAGGGCGGTCAACTCGCCACCTCAAGATCGGGCACGACCTTGCGGAGCTCCTCCGCACTGAGCACTCCGGCGCGCAGCAGCACCGGCACCGGGCCGGTCACGTCCACGATGGAGGACGGCAGGTTGCCGGGGGTGGGGCCGCCGTCCAGGTAGACCGAGACGGAGTCGCCCAGCATGTCCAGGGCGGCGTCGCAGGTCTCGGGCGACGGGTGGCCGGTGAGGTTGCCGGAGGAGACGGCCATCGGGCCGACCTCGGTGAGCAGTTCGATGGCGATGGGGTGCAGTGGCATCCGGATGGCGACCGTGCCGCGGGTGTCGCCGAGGTCCCACTGGAGGGACGGCTGGTGCTTGGCGACCAGGGTCAGCCCGCCCGGCCAGAAGGCGTCGACGAGCTCCCAGGCCTGCTCGGAGAAGTCCGTGACCAGGCCGTGCAGGGTGTTCGGGGAGCCGATCAGCACGGGGCTGGGCATGTTGCGCCCGCGGCCCTTGGCCTCCAGCAGGTCGCCGACGGCCTCGCTGCTGAAGGCGTCCGCGCCGATCCCGTACACGGTGTCGGTGGGCAGGACGACCAGCTCGCCGCGGCGCACGGCCGAGGCGGCTTCGCGCAGACCGGTCTTGCGGTCGGTCGCGTCGTTGCAGTCGTATCGCCGTGCCATTTAACGGACCCCCTCGGGCAGGAACTTCTGGCTGTACGTGGTGCGGTACGGAATCAGGGTGCTCACGGCATCGCCTTGCGGGCGGTGGCGAAGCGCGGCCGGTTGTTGAGGTCCGGGTGATCGGCGGCGTCCGCCCAGCCCCGCTCCTCGGTGAAGATCCACGGGACCTGGCCGCCCTGGGTGTCGGCGTGCTCGATGACGACGACGCCGCCGGGGCGCAGCAGGCGGTGCGCGGTGCGCTCGATGCCGCGGATCAGGTCGAGGCCGTCCTCGCCGGAGAACAGCGCCATCTCGGGGTCGTGGTCGCGGGCCTCGGGGGCGACGTACTCCCACTCGGTGAGCGGGATGTACGGCGGGTTGGAGATGACCAGGTCGACCTGGCCGTCCAGCTCGGGCAGCGCGGTGCGCGCGTCACCGTGGTGGAGGACGACGCGGGACCCGTCGACGTTCTTGCGGGTCCACTTCAGGGCGCCCTCGTCCAGCTCCACGGCGTGCACGCGCGAGCGCGGCACCTCCTGGGCCAGGGCGAGCGCGATGGCGCCCGAGCCGGTGCACAGGTCGATGATGAGCGGCTCGACGACGTCCATGGCGCGCACGGCGTCTATGGCCCAGCTGACGACCGACTCGGTCTCCGGCCGCGGCACGAACACGCCCGGTCCGACCTGGAGTTCCAGGTAGCGGAAGAAGGCGCGTCCGGTGATGTGCTGGAGCGGTTCGCGGGCCTCGCGGCGCGCGATGGCCTCCCAGTAGCGGGCGTCGAAGTCGCTGTCGGGGACCCGGTGCAGCTCTCCCCGCTTGACGCCGTGGACGAACGAGGCGAGCTCCTCCGCGTCGAAGCGCGGTGAGGGCACGCCGGCGTCGGCCAGCCGCTGGGTGGCCTGTGCCACCTCGGCGAGCAGCAGATTCATCCGGTTCCTCCGGCCTTGCAGGGACAGCGTGGGAGTGCTGTACGGACTCTTACTGCGCGGCGGCGAGCTTGGCCGCGGAGTCGGCGTCGACGAGGGCCTGGATGACGGCGGTGAGGTCGCCGTCGAGGACCTGGTCCAAGTTGTACGCCTTGAAGTTCACGCGGTGGTCGGAGATCCGGTTTTCCGGGAAGTTGTACGTACGGATCTTCTCGGAGCGGTCGACCGTGCGCACCTGGCTGCGACGTACGTCCGAGGCTTCGCGCTCGGCGGCCTCCTGGGCGGCGGCCAGCAGGCGGGAGCGGAGGATGCGCATGGCCTGCTCCTTGTTCTGGAGCTGGCTCTTCTCGTTCTGGCAGGAGGCGACGACACCGGTCGGCAGGTGCGTGATGCGCACCGCGGAGTCGGTGGTGTTGACGGACTGGCCGCCGGGGCCGGACGAGCGGTACACGTCGATACGGAGGTCGTTCATGTTGATCTCGACCTCGACCTCCTCGGCCTCGGGCGTGACGAGCACGCCGGCGGCGGAGGTGTGGATGCGGCCCTGCGACTCGGTGGAGGGCACGCGCTGCACGCGGTGCACGCCGCCCTCGTACTTGAGGCGGGCCCACACGCCCTGGCCGGGCTCGGTGGCGCCGTTGCCGCCCTTGGTCTTGACGGCGACCTGGACGTCCTTGTAGCCGCCCAGCTCGGACTCGGTGGCGTCGATGATCTCGGTCTTCCAGCCGACGCGCTCGGCGTAGCGCAGGTACATGCGCAGCAGGTCGCCGGCGAACAGGGCGGACTCGTCGCCGCCCGCGCCCGCCTTGACCTCGAGGATGACGTCCTTGTCGTCGTTGGGGTCCCGGGGCACGAGGAGGAGCCGCAGCTTCTCGGTGATCTCCTCGCGCTGCTTCTCCAGGTCCTTGACCTCGGCGGCGAAGTCGGGGTCGTCCGCCATGAGCTCGCGGGCGGTCTCGATGTCCTCGCCGGTCTGCTTCCAGGCCCGGTAGGTGCCGATGATCGGGGTCAGCTCGGCGTAGCGCTTGTTGAGCTTGCGCGCGTTCGCCTGGTCGGCGTGGACCGACGGGTCGGCCAGCTTCTTCTCAAGATCGGCGTGCTCGCCGATCAGGTCCTCGACCGCCTCGAACATCTTCGGGCTCCTGGGTTCGCTGTATCGCTCAGTAGTGAAAGTTGTGCGCCTGCGTCACGACAAAGCGCCGGTCCTCCCCCACCCCGTACGGAGCGGTAAAGGACCGGCGCGATGACTCGCTACTTCGCGGCGGAGCCGGCCTTGCCGAAGCGGGCCTCGAAGCGGGCCACACGGCCACCGGTGTCGAGGATCTTCTGCTTGCCCGTGTAGAACGGGTGGCACTCGGAGCAGACCTCGGCACGGATGGTGCCCTCGGTCAGGGTGCTACGGGTGGTGAACGACGCGCCACAGGTGCAGCTGACCTGGGTCTCGACGTACTCGGGGTGAACATCGCGCTTCAAGGTGACTCCTAGAGTTTCGGGAGGGCACCGGGTCGCATCCGCGGATTTGCGGGTACGTGAACCGGGGCCGACGGACCAGTCTGCCAGGGCTGGCCCCCGCTTCAAAATTCGAAGGCAATGGTCTCAACGGGGACGGGCCCCGAGGTATTCCGCGCCAGGGCGGCGGATCGGTTTTCAGCCGCCCCGCCGCCTTCGCCCGGCCGCTTCTCAGCCGCCGCTGACGATCTTCCCGGCCTCGCCCTTGTCGCCCGCCGAGCCCTCGGTGACCGACGCGGGGATGGGCCGGTCGGCCCTGAGCGCCGTCCAGAGCTCCTGGGACTGCTTGGCCAGGGGTACGACGCGGTTGGGGTCCCGGGGGTCGTACTGGACGGGCAGCGTGACCATCTTCATGTCCTCGGCGCCGATGCCCTTGAGGCCGTTCGCGAAGGAGACGAGGCTCGACACGGACGCCAGGTCGTTGTCGGTCGTCACGGCCTTGGTGGCGGCGTCCCCGAGGTCGTACAGCTTCTTCGGATTGGTGAACACCCCGACGTCCTTGACCTGGCCGATCAGGGCCTTCATGAACGCCTGCTGGAGCTGGATGCGGCCGAGGTCCGAGCCGTCGCCGACGCTCTTGCGGGTGCGGACGAGGCCGAGGGACTGCTCGCCGTTCAGCTGGTGGGTGCCGGGCGGCAGGTCCAGATGGCTCTTGGAGTCCTTGATCGCCTTGGTGGTGGTGACCGGGACGCCGCCGAGCTCGTCGATGAGCTTCTTGAAGCCGGTGAAGTCGACCTCGACGTAGTGGTCCATGCGGATGCCGGACATCTTCTCGACGGTCTTCACCGCGCAGGCCGGGCCGCCGACCTCGTACGCCGTGTTGAACATCTGGCGGTCGGCCGCCGGGACGGTCGTCTTGCCGTCCTTGTCGGAGACGCACTCCGGGCGGGATATGAGCGTGTCGCGCGGAATCGAGACGATGCTCGCCTTCTTGTGCCCCTCGTACACGTGCAGGATCATCGCCGTGTCCGAGCGGGCGCCGCCCTCGTCGGTCCCGTACTTGGCGTTGTCGCCGTGGCGGGAGTCGGAGCCGAGGACGAGGATGTCCTGCGAGCCGTTGTCGACCTCGTCGGGGCGGTCGGTGCCGAGAGCCCCGTTGATGTCGACGCCCTTGAGGTTGCCGTCGAGCTTGAAGTAGACCGCGCCGAGGCCTCCGCCGCCGACCAGCACCACTCCCGCGGCCACCCAGGCCAGGGTGGCGCCCTTGCCGCGCTTGCGCGCTGCCCGGCGTTTGCCGGTGGCCCGTATTCGGCTGCTCCTGCCGTGGTCGGTCATGCGCTCCTCAGTCCCTCGTGGTGGATCCGCGTACCCCCTGCCGTGGTGGATCAGGCACGGTTTGTCGACACTTGTCAGACGGTGAATTACCCAGAAGGGTTGCACAGGGGGTGTGCGGCCCTGGCTCGCGGAGGGGGTGGCTGGCATGCTGCCGGACGCCTCTAAGAGCGCTTCTTATCCGGCCTGAGCTGGGACTTTTCCCGTACGGGGACGGGGGCGGCCGGCGCGGGTTCCCGGGGCGGGGTGTGGCGCATGTCTCGAAAGGGTCACGGCGTATTCCCTGTGCGGGGTGGGCGGGCCGTGTTTGTACGTTGCCCGGTACCGGGCGGACGTCCTCAAACGCCGGACGGGCTGATGTGCCGCCCGAAGGGCAGGCATTCAGGGGCGCGGGGAACTGCGCGACCAGCCACCAACCCACCCGCACGGAACCGGTCCCACTGCCCCGCGCCCCAGCGGAAACGCGGCGAGCCCGGGTGCGGGTCACTGGGAAAGTGACCCGCACCCGGGCTCGTACGACCAACCCCGGAGGGGACTAGTCGTTGCCGTTGCCGTTGCCGGACGGCGTCGTCTTGGCGATCTGCATCAGGAACTCGGCGTTCGACTTCGTCTGCTTCATCTTGTCGAGAAGCAGCTCGATCGCCTGCTGGGAGTCCAGCGCGTGCAGGACGCGGCGGAGCTTCCAGACGATGGCGAGTTCCTCCGAGTTGAGGAGGATCTCTTCCTTGCGGGTGCCGGACGGGTCCACGTCCACCGCCGGGAAGATCCGCTTGTCCGCGAGCTTCCGGTCGAGCTTGAGCTCCATGTTGCCGGTGCCCTTGAACTCCTCGAAGATCACCTCGTCCATGCGGGACCCGGTGTCCACCAGCGCGGTGGCGAGGATGGTCAGCGAGCCGCCGTCCTCGATGTTGCGCGCCGCGCCGAAGAAGCGCTTCGGCGGGTAGAGGGCGGTCGAGTCGACACCACCGGAGAGGATGCGCCCGGAGGCCGGGGCCGCCAGGTTGTAGGCGCGGCCCAGGCGGGTGATCGAGTCGAGGAGGACGACCACGTCGTGGCCCAGCTCCACGAGGCGCTTCGCGCGCTCGATGGCGAGCTCGGCGACCGTGGTGTGGTCCTCGGCGGGGCGGTCGAAGGTCGAGGAGATGACCTCGCCCTTCACCGACCGCTGCATGTCGGTGACCTCTTCCGGACGCTCGTCGACCAGGACGACCATCAGGTGGCACTCGGGGTTGTTGACCGTGATCGCGTTGGCGATGGCCTGCATGATCATGGTCTTACCGGTCTTCGGCGGGGCCACGATCAGACCGCGCTGGCCCTTGCCGATCGGCGCGACGAGGTCGATGATCCGGGTCGTCAGGACGCCCGGGTCGGTCTCCAGACGCAGCCGGTCCTGCGGGTACAGCGGGGTGAGCTTCTGGAACTCGGGGCGGCCTCGGCCGCTCTCCGGCGCCATGCCGTTGACGGAGTCCAGGCGCACCAGCGCGTTGAACTTCTCGCGGCGCTCACCGTCCTTGGGCTGGCGGACCGCACCCGTGGTGTGGTCGCCCTTGCGCAGGCCGTTCTTGCGGACCTGGGCGAGCGAGACGTACACGTCGTTCGGGCCCGGCAGGTAGCCGGACGTACGGATGAACGCGTAGTTGTCGAGGATGTCCAGGATGCCCGCGACGGGGATCAGGACGTCGTCGTCGTTCACCTGCGGCGGCGCGTCGCTGCCGAACTCGTCGCGGCCACGACGGCCACGGCGGTCGCGGTAACGGCCCCGACGGCCCCGGCGGCCGCCCGCGTCATCGTCGTAGCCGTCGTCCTGGGGACCGTTGTCACGGTTGTCGCGACCCTGGTTTCCCTGATTCCCCTGGCTGCCGCCGCCCTGGCTCTGGCCCTGGCGCTGCTGGCGGCCCTGGCCGCCCTGCTCGTCGCCGCCCTTGTTGCCGCGGTCGCGGTCACGGTCGCGGCGGCTCTGGCGGTCCTGGCGGTCGCCGCGGCCCTGGCGGTCACCGCGGTTGCCGCGCTCACGGCGGCCCTCGGCGTTGTCGACCGCCTGGTCGGCCTTGGCGTCCGTCTTGGTGTCCGTCAGCGCCTCGGCCTTGACCTCGGTCTTGACGTCGCCCTTGGGCTCGGACTTCTGGCGGTCCGTCACCTCGCTTGCGGCGGTGGCCTGTTCGGGGCTGCCGGCCGCGGCGGTGGCACGACGGCGGCGGCGCTCGACGGGCTGGTCGTCGCTCGCGGGCTGGCCCGGGATGTCGATCTGCTGCTGGGCGACGGCCTTCTCGGCCTTCGCCACGGGCTCGGCTTCCGGAGCGGCCTCGACGGTACGGGCCTTGGAGGTGGCGCGGCGCTTCGGCTTGGCCTCGGCCTCGGCCGGGGCGCTCTTGGCCGGGGCGGAGCCGCCGCCTGCCTGCGTCTCCTTGATGACCTCGATCAGCTGGCCCTTGCGCATGCGCGCGGTGCCCTTGATCCCGAGGCCGGACGCGACCTGCTGCAGCTCGGCCAGGACCATGCCGTCCAGGCCGGTGCCGGAGCGGCGGCGCCGTGGGGCACTGCCGGTGGCAGCACCTGCGTCGGACGCATTGTCGACATTCTTGTCGGCAGTCACGCCCATCAGATCGGTGGTGTCGCTCACGAAGGGTCCTTCCCTGGAGCGGACGTCGGCCTGTCTGGCTCGGCGACCGGTTGTGCTGTCCGGCGGTCCCATGGAGAACCGTGCCGGGGCGGTGGTCCGCCGGATGTGGCGGAGAGATAAACGTGCGTGGGGTTCCGACCCGAAGTCCCCAGTTGCCCCCTCTGGGAAGAACGCGGGGTGTCGTGCCGGTTCCGGAGCGTGCTCAAAACTGCTCAGGCAGGCTGCTCAGGCAGTTTGGGGAGGCTCCCGGAAGAAGATGGTCCCGAAGGGGACACGATGCACCGCGCCGCAAGGGCGTCGGATGCAGACTTGAGATTAACACTACCGGCTCCAACAAACATTCCCCCTCTCTTCCACCGGCAATCGCTCACGGTCCTATTCGGACACGTCCTGCGGTGCGAGCGGAAGCACGCTCGCCCCTGCGGCGTCGAGGTCGAGCCGCGCCGCGGCCCAGCCCTCGCCCGCCATCCGTACGACCTTGTCGGCCGCATGGTCCACAGTGAGCGCCATGACCGTGGGGCCGGCGCCGGAGATGACGGCGGGTACGCCGTCCGCGCGCAAACGGGCCACCAGCGCGAGGCTCTCGGGCATCGCGGGGGTCCGGTAGTCCTGGTGGAGACGGTCCTCGGTGGCGGGCATCAACAGCTCGGGGCGCCTGGTCAGGGCCTCGACGAGCAGGGCCGCGCGGCCCGCGTTCACGCTTGCGTCCACATGGGGGACCGTACGGGGAAGCAGGCCGCGGGCGGCCTCGGTGAGGACCGGCGTGGAGGGGACGAAGACCACCGGGACGAGGGAATCGTCGGGGTCCATCCTGATCGCGCGGGCCGCGCCGCCGTCCATCCAGGCGAGGGTGAAGCCGCCGAGGAGGCAGGCGGCGACGTTGTCGGGGTGGCCCTCGATCTCGGTGGCCAGCTCCAGCAGGGCCGCGTCGTCCAGCTTGGCGTCGCCGCCTATGGTCACGGCGCGGGCGGCCATGATGCCGGCGCAGATGGCGGCGGAGGAGGAGCCGAGGCCGCGGCCGTGCGGGATGCGGTTGGCGCAGACGATCTCCAGGCCGCGCGGCTGTCCGCCGAGGACGTCGAAGGCGGTGCGCATGGCGCGAACGAGAAGGTGCCGCTCGTCGCGGGGCAGGGTTTCGGCGCCCTCGCCCGCGATGTCGATGTGCAGGCCGGAGTCGGCCACGCGCACGACCACGTCGTCGTACAGCCCCACTGCCAGGCCGAACGCGTCGAAGCCCGGGCCGAGGTTGGCACTGGTGGCGGGGACGCGCACGCGCACGGCGGCGGCTCGGAATGCGGGACCGGCCATCGCTCGACGATCTCCTTGTGTGGCAGGGGTGTTGGCGAGGTACTGGGTGGACTTCGCTTCGGGATACCTGGCGCCCGGGCCTGTACGGCAACGACACCGCGCATATGCGGCGTGGCGGGTTCGGTACAGCCTATCGAAGGAAGGTTCCCTGGCGACATAGGGCGACCGTGTCGCTTGGGGCTGGGGTGGGGCTTGCTTGCCCGTACCGGATGCGCAGGGCGCCGGGGCGGGCCTGGTGTCCCGCGCCCCTGCGGGGCACGGCCGCACCCCGGAGAGAGGTGCGGCCGTGCAGGGAGGCGCGTAGTTACGCCAGGCCGAGCTTTTCGGCGGCGGTGGCGGCGTCGACCGGGACCGTGACCGGCTGGGGGGCGCCGGCGACGGCCCAGTCGGGGTCCTTGAGGCCGTTGCCCGTGACCGTGCAGACGATGCGCTGGCCCTTGTCGACCTTGCCCTCTTCGGCGGCCTTCAGGAGACCGGCGACCGATGCGGCCGAGGCGGGCTCCACGAAGACGCCCTCCTGGGAGGCCAACAGGCGGTAGGCGGCGAGGATTTGACGGTCCGTCACCTCGTCGATGTGGCCGCCCGACTCGTCCCGCGCGGCGAGCGCGAAGTCCCAGGAGGCCGGGTTGCCGATCCGGATCGCGGTCGCGACCGTGGACGGGTCCTTGACGATCTCGCCGCGCACGATCGGCGCCGAGCCGGAGGCCTGGTAGCCCCACATGCGCGGGGTGTGCGTGGCGAGCTTGTCGGCCGCGTACTCCTTGTAGCCCTTCCAGTACGCAGTGATGTTGCCCGCGTTGCCGACCGGCAGGACGTGGATGTCGGGCGCGTCGCCGAGCGCGTCGACGATCTCGAAGGAGGCCGTCTTCTGGCCCTCGATACGTACCGGGTTGACCGAATTGACCAGCGCCACCGGGTAGTTGTCCGAGAGCGAGCGGGCCAGGGTCAGGCAGTCGTCGAAGTTTCCGTCGACCTGGAGGATCTTCGCGCCGTGCACGAGGGCCTGGCCCATCTTGCCGAGCGCGATCTTGCCCTGCGGGACCAGCACGGCGCAGACCATGCCCGCGCGCACCGCGTAGGCGGCGGCCGAGGCGGAGGTGTTGCCGGTGGAGGCGCAGATGACGGCCTTCGCGCCCTCCTCCTTGGCCCGCGTGATCGCCATGGTCATGCCGCGGTCCTTGAAGGACCCGGTCGGATTGGCGCCCTCGACCTTGAGGTACACCTCGCAGCCCGTGCGCTCGGAGAGGACCTGAGCGCGGACGAGCGGCGTGCCGCCCTCGCCGAGCGAGACGACCGGCGTCGTGGCCGTCACCGGGAGCCGGTCCCGGTACTCCTCGATGATGCCGCGCCACTGGTGGGTGCCCTGGATGGTCATGGGTCCTTACTCCCCTTCAACACGCATGATGCTGGCGACACCTCTGACGGTGTCGAGCTTGCGCAGTGCCGCGACGGTCCCGGAGAGGGCGGCGTCGGGCGCGCGGTGGGTGACGACGACGAGGGAGGCCTCGCCGTCCTTCCCCGACTGGCGGACGGTGTCGATCGACACGTCGTGTTCGGCGAAGACCGTCGCGACCTGGGCGAGCACGCCCGGCTTGTCGGCCACGTCGAGGCTGATGTGGTACCGGGTGACGACCTCGCCCATGGGGCTCACGGGCAGGCGCGTGTACGCGGACTCGCCGGGTCCGGTGGACCCGCCCAGCTTGTTGCGGCACACCGCCACGAGGTCGCCGAGGACGGCGGACGCGGTGGGCGCGCCGCCCGCCCCGGGACCGTAGAACATGAGCTGACCGGCGGCCTCCGCTTCCACGAAGACCGCGTTGTACGCCTCGCGGACGGAGGCCAGCGGGTGGGTCAGCGGGATCATCGCCGGGTGCACGCGGGCGGTGACGGACTGCCCGTCGGCGGCGCGCTCGCAGATGGCGAGCAGCTTGACCGTGCAGCCCATGCGCTTTGCGGATGCGATGTCCGCGGCGGTGACCTCGGTGAGGCCCTCGCGGTGCACGTCGCCGATCTTGACCCGGGTGTGGAAGGCGATCCCGGCGAGGATGGCGGCCTTGGCGGCGGCGTCGAAGCCCTCGACGTCGGCGGTCGGGTCGGCCTCGGCGTATCCCAGCGCGGTGGCCTCGTCGAGCGCCTCGGAGTATCCGGCGCCGGAGGAGTCCATCTTGTCGAGGATGAAGTTCGTGGTGCCGTTGACGATGCCCAGGACCCGGTTGACCTTGTCGCCGGCGAGGGACTCGCGGAGCGGCCGTACGAGCGGGATCGCGCCCGCGACGGCGGCCTCGTAGTAGAGGTCGCGGCCGTGCTCCTCGGCGGCGGCGTGCAGTGCCGCGCCGTCCTCGGCGAGGAGTGCCTTGTTCGCGGAGACGACGGAGGCGCCGTGCTCGAAGGCGGTGGTGATGAGGGTGCGGGCGGGCTCGATGCCGCCGATGACCTCGATCACGACGTCGATGTCACCCCGTTTGACCAGGGCGGTCGCGTCGGTGGTGATGAGCGCGGGGTCGATCCCGGCGCGCACCTTCGAGGGCTGCCGCACGGCGACACCGACGAGCTCGACCGGGGCGCCGATGCGGGCCGTGAGGTCGTCGGCGTGCGTCGTCATGATGCGCGCGACTTCCGAGCCGACCACACCACAGCCCAGCAGCGCCACCTTCAGCGGACGCGTACGCATCATCCGACCTCACTCCTCATACTTCTTACGGTGTTGACCAGTCTCACCCACCGGACGGGAGTTTCTATCCCCCGTCCAGCAGGTGAGACGTGTATTTCATCAGCCGACATCGAGCCGCAGGAGATCTTCCTCGGTCTCGCGCCGTACGATCACGCGCGCCCCGCCGTCCTTGACCGCCACGACGGGCGGGCGGAGCGCGTGGTTGTAGTTGCTGGCCATGGACCGGCAGTACGCACCGGTGGCGGGCACCGCCAGCAGGTCACCGGGTGCGGTGTCCGCGGGCAGGAAGGCGTCCCGTACGACGATGTCGCCGCTCTCGCAGTGCTTGCCGACGACTCGTACCAGCATCGGCTCCGCGTCGGAGCGGCGCGAGACGAGCGCCACCGTGTACTCGGCGTCGTACAGCGCGGTGCGGATGTTGTCGGACATGCCGCCGTCGACGCTCACGTACGTCCGCAGGCCCTCCAGCGGCTTGACGGTCCCGACCTCGTACAGCGTGAAGGCGGTGGGACCGACGATGGCGCGGCCGGGCTCGACGGAGATCCGGGGGGTGCGGAGCTTTGCTGCTTCGCATTCGCGAGTGACGATCTCGGTCAGCGCCTTGGCGATGTCCTGGGGCTCGCGCGGGTCGTCCTCGGAGGTGTACGCGATGCCGAGGCCGCCGCCGAGGTCGATCTCGGGCAGCTCGACGCCGTGCTCGTCGCGCACCTCCGCGAGGAGCTGCACGACGCGCCGCGCGGAGACCTCGAAGCCGGCCATGTCGAAGATCTGCGAGCCGATGTGGGAGTGGATGCCGATCAGCTCGAGGCCGTCCAGCTTGAGCGCCCGGCGCACGGCCTCGGCGGCCTGTCCCCCGGCCAGCGCGATGCCGAACTTCTGGTCCTCGTGGGCGGTGGCGATGAACTCGTGCGTGTGCGCCTCGACGCCGACGGTCACCCGGATCTGCACGCGCTGGCGCTTGCCCAGCTCCTGCGCGATGTGCGCGACGCGGACGATCTCCTGGAAGGAGTCGAGGACGATCCGCCCGACGCCGACCTCGACGGCCCTGCGGATCTCGCCCTCGCTCTTGTTGTTGCCGTGGAAGGCGATGCGCTCGGCGGGCATCCCGGCGTCCAGCGCGGTGGTCAGCTCGCCCCCGGAGCACACGTCCAGGTTGAGCCCCTCCTCCTTCAGCCAGCGCACGATCGCGCGCGACAGGAAGGCCTTGCCGGCGTAGAAGACGTCGGCCTCGGTACCGAAGGCGTCGGCCCAGGCACGGCAGCGGGCGCGGAAGTCGGCCTCGTCCAGGAAGTAGGCCGGAGTCCCGAACTCCTCGGCCAGACGCGTCACTTCGATCCCCCCGACGCGTACGACACCGTCCTCGCCGCGCTCGACGGTGCGCGCCCAGACCTTCTCGTCGAGGGCGTTGAGGTCGTCGGCGGGGGCGGTGTAGTGGCCCTCGGGAAGGACGTCGGCGTGGCGGGGCCCGGCGGGGTGGGCGGAACGGCTCATGGTTCTCTCTCACTCACAGGTGGTCTGGTGCGCTGACGCCGAGCTGGGACAGGCCGCCGGCCAGCACCGTCCCGGCGGCTTCGGCGACTGCCAGCCGGGAGCGGTGGGCGGCCGAGGGTTTCTCGTCGCCGAGCGGCAGGACGGGGTGCGTGTCCTGGAAGCGGAGGAAGGCGTCGGCGACGGCGACGAGGTGCCGGGCGAGCCGCTCGGGCGCGCCGAGCCGTACGGCGGCGTCGAGCTCGACGGCGTAACCGCCGAGGAGGCCGATCAGCTCGGGGGCGTCTGTCGGGATCTCGTACGATCCACGAAATCCGAGGTCGGAGGCGTTCCTCGGGAGTGCCCGGGTCCGGGAGTACGCGTACCGCACCCGGAAGAGCGGGTTCCGCTCGTGCTGGGCGAGGAGGTCGGGGCCGGGGAGCAGGGTCGCCCACACGGCGGCGTCCCGCCCGAGCCGCAGGACGTCGGCGGCCTCGGGTTCGGGGGCGGGCAGCCGTGGATCGCGTACCAGACCCTGCTCCAGCAGTTCCCGTACGACCTGGTCCTGCACCTCTCCCGCGAGGGTGAAGCTGAGGAATCCGGGGCCGGTGATGTCGACGGCGGCGATTCCGGGCGTGCCCGCGAGCCGCTCCTTCAGCACTTCGGCGACCTCGTACGGCGTCTTCCCGGCCTGCTTGGCGAGCCGGAGGGCGATGTTGCTGGCCCAGTCGCCGGTGCCCCCGGGGCGGGTGCGCTCGACGGCGGCCCGTTCGGGCACCGGAGCGGTCAAGGCGTCCTCCTCGACGGCGCGGCGCACGGCGCGCAGCACGGTACGGGAGAGCTCTGCGGGGGTCACGGGGCCAGCCTAGGCGAGGAGGGGGGCTCCCCCGCCAACGGGTTTCAGCATGCGGGCGGCCGTGTCACGGGGCGGGCGGGTGTCCTCCCGTACGGTGTCCCCCCGGATGGCGGACGCACGGGGCCGGATGACCGCCGTCGGACGACGGCGGCTCCTCCTGACCCGCCAGCCTCCGCACGAGCCGGACCAGTTCGGCGGGCTCGAAAGGCTTGGAAAGGAAGGCGTCCACTCCGGCGGCGAGGCCGCTCTCCACTTCGTACTGCGTACAGGCACTGACGATGGCGACGGGCAGGTGGCTGGTGCGCGGGTCGGCGCGGAGGCGGGCGGCGGTGCTGATGCCGTCGAGCCGGGGCATGACGACGTCGAGGGTGATCACGTCGGGGCAGGTGCGGTGCACGATCTCCAGGCACTCGGCACCGTCGGACGCGGTCACGACCTCGAAGCCCTCCAGTTCGAGATTGACCGTGATCAGCTGGCGGATGACCTTGTTGTCGTCGACGACAAGGACCCGGCCGGACGCGCCTGGCACTCTTCGAGAGTAGGTCGGACTCCCGTACCGCGTCCGGGTTTTGCCCACTTCGGCCCCGTGCGGGGGAAGCGCTTGCGGGAGGCTGACGTGCGGATGCCGCAGATATCTGTGCACGGGCACGGCCCGGGAGCTGGTAAGGTTCACCACGTCGCCGACACACCGGACGACATGCCCCCGTAGCTCAGGGGATAGAGCATCGGCCTCCGGAGCCGGGTGCGCAGGTTCGAATCCTGCCGGGGGCACTTGAAAGACGAGACGGTGATTTTTGTCCGGGTTCTCGTCCGGAGAGTGTCAAGATCGGGTGTCCGTACTTCGGTACGGACACCCGATTTTTTTGTGCCGTTTCATGCCCTGCATCCGGCCCCGGCAATCTGATCAATGGGGTCTCAACTCGGCCTTCTCCACGTAAAGTTCACGTGGAGAACATCGATTCCGTTCACTGCACCGGGGGTAACAGTGATCAGAGTTCTGCTCGCCGAGGACATGCTCATGCTGCGCCGCGCACTGATCTCGCTCCTGGAGCTGGAGCCCGGCATCGAGGTGGTGGCCGAGACCGGCAACGGCGACGACGTGCTGCCGCTGGCGCTCGAGCACCGGCCCGACGTGGCGGTCCTCGACATCGACATGCCGGGGATCGACGGCATCGAGGCGGCCGCGCTGCTCCACCTGAAGCTGCCGGAGTGCCGTACGGCCATTCTGACCACCCTGGGCCGGCCGGGGAATCTGCGGCGGGCGCTGGCGGCACACGCCTCCGGGTTCCTGCTCAAGGACACCGAGCCGGCCCGGCTGGCGGCGGCGATCCGTGAGGTCGCCGCCGGGGGCAAGGTGGTGGATCCGGAGCTGGCGCTCAGCGCCCTTCAGGCGGAGGAGAGTCCGCTCGGGCCCCGGGAGAGCGACGCGCTGCGGCTGGCCGCGCAGGGTGCGGACGCGCCGGAGATAGCCCGCACGCTCTGCCTGTCCCCGGGCACCGTGCGCAATTACCTGACCTCCGCGGTGACCAAGCTCAATGCCCGGAACCGGATGGATGCCGTACGGATCGCCCGCGAGGCGGGGTGGCTGTGAGCGGGTCCCCCTCGGCCCCCGCCCCGGCCCGCACGGGCAGGACGACGATCAGCTCGTAGAGGCCGTCGGCGCGCTCGCCCGAGGTGAGCCGGCCACCAAGTCCCCTCGCCCTCTCCGCGAGGCTGCTCAGCCCGATGCCCCCCGGCCCGGTGTCGCCGGACTGCTGGGGGATGTGGGCGAGCCGGGACTGCCGGAGGCCGTCGTTGACGATCTTCAGGTGTACGGATCCCTCGTCCGTACCGGCTTCGACCACGCACTTCTGCGCCTTGCTGTGGCGGAGCACATTGGTGATGCCCTCCCTCAGCACGGCTGCCAGGACGATGTCGACCGCCGGTGGCACCTGGTTCACGTTCATCCGCATCTCGGCGTGGATGCCGATCGCGCGCAGCAGGGAGGAGGCGGCCGCGACCTCGCGTTCCAGGCTCATCCGCAAATAGCTGCTGGCCACCGACCTGACCTCCTTCAGCGCCTGCCGGGAAGCCTGGACGACCTCGGCCAACTCCTGCTCTGCGCGCGCTGGTTGGTCGCTCATGAGGCGCTGCGTCAGCTCGCACTTGAGCGTGATGGTGGCGAGGCTGAAGCCGAGCAGGTCGTGCAGGTCACGGGCGAAGCGCACCCGCTCCTGGGCGAGGGTGAGCCGCACCAGCTCGTCACGGGCCGCCTGGACCTCGCCGATGAGGCTGGAGAGCAGGCTCAGCCCGTACACCACGAGTCCGGTGAGGATCGTGGCCACGAGGTTGTAGGCCAGGTCGCCCACTCCGTAGCCGACCGCGAACTGCACGCCGCCCGTCGCCGCGACGACCAGGGCGAAGGCCGACCAGGCGAGCGTGGGCCTCAGCACCAGCAGGCAGGAGGCGGCGAGGAAGCCGGGCATGCCCAGCCAGGCGGCGCCGAAGGCGAGGAAGGGGAGGAAGGTGAGCACGGCCTGGACGCTCAGGGTGATCCGCCGGCGGCCGGCCACTCCGGGGATGCGGGAGGGGAAGGAGTGGCACAGCTGAAGGCCCAGCAGGACCAGCATCAGGGCGCCGCACTCGGCGAGTCCCAGCGCGCCGAAGCCACTGCCGACGGCATGGGTGAGGCCGACTCCGAAGAAGCAGAGGATCACGACGGTGGTGATGGCGGCGGCCACACGTGGGGCCAACTCCTCGTCGTTCACGACTTTTTGGCGCGACGGGACAGCTAATGTCAGTGGACCGAACCATCGCACGAGAAACCCCCCACTCGAATGCGATTTCGCTCGGGGGCAGCATACGTGGGGATCATCGGCACCGCTCGGACACTGCCGACTTCAGGCGTTCGTCCCGCGCTCCGGCGGCGGTGCGCCGCCGCTCACCGGCACCAGCAGACCGGCGGCCTCCAGGAGCCCGACCACCAGGGCCGTTTCGGGCACCGGTCTGCCGAGCAGCGCCGAGACCTCCCGCAGTCGCGCGGGTGCGGCGTAGCAGTCGATCAGCCGCTCGGCCCGCGGGGTGTGCAGGAGCGCCCGGTGGGCGCAGGACGGCGCCTGGAGGAGACGGCCGTCGGCCGCGTCGTGCAGGGTGACGTGGCGGGAGAGGCGGTGCACCGCGTCCGGCTCCGGGCGGCCGGTGGAGAAGAGCCGGGCGCGGGGCCACTCGGGCGTCACCGTCACGTACCGGCTGCCGTCGGGAAACGCGAGCGTGCGCACCACCGCGTGGCCCGCCTTCTCCAGCACCGCCCGCAGCGCCGCGTGGTCGACGTGCTGCCCGGTCGGCACGTCGCCGTCGGTGAAGCCGGGGAGCACGTTGTCGAGGAGGACCGGACCGTACGTCATCCGCTCCAGCGCCCGTCGGACCACCGGGGCGATCGGGCCCAGCCGGGCCTCTCCCCAGGGGGTGTCGATCCGCCAGTCGCAGGGAGCGGCGGGCGACTGGCGGATCACGCAGTCCTCGCGCAGGGACCACAGCGGCAGGAGGTGCGGCTCGCGAAGCCGTGTCAGGGGAAGCATCGTCACAGGAAGAGCGGGATCGGGTTGAGGTCCTCGTAGCGGACCGGGGCACTGCGACGGCCCAGCCGCACGGGAACGTCGTACAGGCGGCCGGGGCCGAAGCGGGCCCAGAAGGGGCGCAGCCCCGGCACCATCACCTTGACCACCGGGAGGCCGGTGTCCTGGCGGGTCTGGTCGAGGACGAGGAGTTCGCTGCCGAGGGAGCGGGCCAGCCGGCCGGCTTCGGCCACGTCCTCGGCCAGGTCGGTGCGCGGGGTGTACGGGAAGTCCGCGGGCACCCGGCCGGGTTCTGCCGGGGCGGGCAGCAGGTAGGGCTGGTTGTCGGTGGTGGCGGTGTGCCACCAGGACAGCACGGCGTCGTCGTCGCAGTGGTAGCCGGTGCCGTCGGCCTCGGCCTGCACGACCGGCGGCAGCATCTGGTTCAGCTCCGCCACCGCCCGTCTCAGGGCGACCCGGGGGTCGAAGTGGGCGCCGAACCCGAGGGTGATGTCCTGCGCGGGTTTGTCGGTCCGCCGGGACAGGGCGGCGAAGACCGGGACGCCGAGGTCGCTGGTGAGGTCGAGCACCCAGAGCCGGCGCTCCAGCGCTTCGTGTCCCGTACGGACCTGCTGGACCCAGGGGTCGGCGAAGGCGTCGAGGTCCACCCCGGGCTGGCGGGTGCGGTTGTACCACCACAGGGCGACCGCGTCGCGTTCGACGAGTTCCAGGAAGCCCTGGACCACGGCGTCCTCGCGGGAGCTGCCCGCCGCGGAGCCGTTGGAGGTGGCGGTGAAGAAGCCGTGGGCGGCGGGGGCCCGGTAGTAGAGCATCGCGGTGGGCACCAGGCGCTGCCGGCCCTCGGTGAGGGACCACATGGGGGTCCAGTCGACCGGTGTGTTCTCGTCGAAGGGCTCGCATATCCGGTGGGCGGGGGTGTGGGCGGCGTTCCACTGCTCGCGGTCCGCGTACTGGCGGGGGTCGAAGAGCTGGACGGTGTCCGGGTGGACGGCCCGGTCCGCGATCTCCCGGTAGGCGGCCCGCACGGTGGGTTCGTCGCCCTGGAAGTAGCCGCTGTGCCGTTCCACCGCTTCGCACAGGGCGCTCACGCGCGCCTGGGTGCCGGTGGTTCCCTTGCCGGAGCTGTGGCTGCGCAGTCCGCTGCGCACGGCGGCGAGACCGGAGGGTTCGGCGGCCGGATTGTGCCCGGAGTGGAAGCAGTTGAGGAAGTCGGGGCCCCGGGTGTCGCGGAGGACTTCCTTGACCACTCCGGTCAGGTCGTCGACCAGGTGGCCGTGGCGCTCCAGCATCTGTTCGGCGGTCAGTGAGCGTTCGCCGGTGCCGAGGGCGGCCTTGGGGCGCGGGACGAGCGTGAAGGGGGCGTTCACCTGGCGGGCCATCAGGTCGGGTTCGCCGCAGGAGGGGCATTGCGGGCGGCGGCGCACCGGGTGGTGGCGCCCCGCCAGGGTGAGGGGGTCCAGGGTCCACAGCGCGGACTGGCCCGGGTGGCGCTGTCCCGCCAGCCACTTGGCGGCTTCCAGACAGGCGAGGTGCAGTCCCGCCGAACGGCCGGCCGGCAGCCCCGACGGCGGAGTGGTGACGGGGCGGCCGAGGGCCTGGCCCAGGTAGGTCTCGGCGGGGCGGTTGCGGCGCAGCGGTTCGGCCAGGCAGTGCCAGCAGGGGCCGTCGTCCGGGGTGAACACCGGTCCTATCCAGGGCTGTTCGCCGCCCGGACGCAGGAGCAGCCAGGGGGTCCCGGTGGCGCGGTACCCGGCGTCGAGGGCCGCGAGCCGGGGGTCGAGGTAGTCCTCGCAGACGACGACGGCGAGCGCGGGAGGTGCACCGGCCCCGCCCGGCTCGTACGGGCGCAGGCCGCCTGCGGCGAGTGCGGCGGCCATGTCGGCGGCGGCCTGCGGGCCCCGGGCGCCGAGTCCGACGACGGCGACCGTGGCTTCCAGGGTCCGGCGGGCGGCGCGCTGTCCGTCGAGTCCCGCCAGTTCCCAGAAGGCCTCCTCGGACCGCGCGGCGGTGTCCGTGCGGCGGTGGGTGAGCAGACCCGCGTCGAGGAGCCGGCCGACGATCTGCCGCACCTGGTCCGGGGTCAGTCCGGCGGGGGCCTGTTCGGCAAGCCGGTCCAGGGTGCGGGTGCCGTCGAGGAGCGGGGCCAGGGCGAGGATTCCGGCGCCGCGCAGCACGGTCACGCCGCGCTCCGACACCAGGAACACCCCTTCTCCGGGGACGACCTCGGCCGACAGGTGGTGCTTGAAGGCCAGTCCCTGTGTGGTGCACTCCGTGTTCACCATGGCTGTTCCTCGTCCCCCTCGTGCGCGGTTGCCGGCTCCTGGGCCGAAGGTCGCTGGTCTGCGGGTGACCGGCCTGCGGCGGCCGGCCCGCGGGTCACTCGCCGATGCTGATCTCGCTCCAGCAGATGCAGGTGGCGGACCGGTACTGCTCGGGGGCGAGCGGGCCGAGGTGCTCGATGACCAGGCCGTCCGCGGCCGGGATCTCGGCGCCGGGGGTTGCGGGCGTGCTGGAGGTGAGGTTCATGTCGGCCCTTTCGAGGCGAAGCGGTGTGCGCTCTGTTGCCCCAGAGTCTTCCGCGACGGCGAAAGGGCCGACAGTGCCGGTGTCACCGGCTCCGTATGAAGATGTCATGGCCGCGGTGTGCAGGAATCACATCCCGTCGGTGTCGGCCGGGGCGTCGGCCATGCCGGCGGTGAGTGTGCTGCCGTCGTCCGGGTCGATGAGCAGGAAGGAGCCGGTGCGGCGGAGTTCGGCGTACCCGTCGAGGGCGATCGGTTCGGCGGTGCGTACGACGATCCGGCCGATGTCGTTGGCCTCCAGTGCGGCGGCGCCCGGGCGTTCGGTGAGGTCGTGCAGGTCGAGCCGGGAGCCGATCTCCTGGACCACGGCCCGTACGGTGCGGGTGGTGTGCTTGAGGAGCACGCGCCGGCCCGCCCGCAGCGGTTGTTCGCTCAACTGGCAGACGGTGGCGTGCAGTTGCCGGGTGGTGCGGGGCGGGGTCCGGGCGGGGGCGATGAGGTCGCCGCGGGCGATGTCGATGTCGTCGGCCAGGCGTACGGTCACCGACTGCGGCGCCCAGGCGGCCGGGGCCGGGCCGGCCGGGGTGTCGATGGCCTCGATGACGGTCGTACGACCGGCGGGCAGCACGGTGACCGGGTCGCCGACCCGCAGCAGGCCGGAGGTGAGCTGGCCCGCATAGCCCCGGTAGTCGGGGTGGGCGGCGGAGCCGGGCCGGATGACGTACTGGACGGGCAGGCGGGCGGGTTCGGTGCGCGGGTCGACGCCGCTGTCCACGGTCTCCAGGTGCTCCAGGACGGTGGGGCCCGCGTACCAGTCCATGCGGCCGGAGGGCCGTACGACGTTGTCGCCGTCGAGCGCGGACACCGGGACGGCGGTCACTCGGGGGACGCCGAGCGCCCGGGCGCACCGGGTGAACTCGGCGGTGATGTCCGCGAAGACCTGCTCCGAAAAGCCCACCAGGTCCATCTTGTTGACGACGAGCGTCACCGCGGGGATGCGCAGGAGCGCGGTGACCGCGAGGTGGCGGCGGGTCTGTTCGACGATTCCGTGCCGTGCGTCGACCAGGACCAGGGCGAGGTCGGCGGTGGAGGCGCCGGTGACCATGTTGCGGGTGTACTGCACATGGCCGGGGGTGTCGGCGAGGATGAACCGGCGGCGGGCGGTGGCGAAGTAGCGGTAGGCCACGTCGATGGTGATGCCCTGTTCGCGTTCGGCGCGCAGTCCGTCGGTGAGCAGTGCCAGGTCGGGGGTGCTCTGGCCACGTTGGAGCGACACCGCTTCGACCGCCGCCAGCTGGTCGGAGAGTACGGACTTCGAGTCGTGCAGGAGGCGGCCCACCAGGGTGGACTTTCCGTCGTCGACCGAGCCGGCGGTGGCGAAACGCAGGGTTTTGGTGATGTCCATGACTAGAAGTAGCCCTCCTTCTTGCGGTCTTCCATGGCGGCCTCGGAGAGCTTGTCGTCGGCGCGGGTGGCGCCGCGTTCGGTGAGCCGGGAGGCGGTGATCTCGTCGATCACTTCCGCCACGCTGGTGGCCGTCGACTCCACGGCGCCGGTGCAGGACATGTCTCCGACGGTGCGGTAGCGGACCTGCTTGAGCTGGATGTGCTCGTCGTCGCGGGGGCCGCCCCAGTCGCCGGGGGCCAGCCACATCCCGTTGCGGGCGAAGACCTCGCGGTGGTGGGAGTAGTAGATCGACGGCAGGTCGATGCCCTCGCGCTGGATGTACTGCCACACGTCGAGCTCGGTCCAGTTGGAGAGGGGGAAGACGCGGACGTGTTCGCCGGGTGCGTGCCGGCCGTTGTAGAGGGACCACAGTTCGGGGCGCTGGCGGCGCGGGTCCCAGGCGCCGAACTCGTCGCGCAGGGAGAACACCCGCTCCTTGGCGCGGGCCTTCTCCTCGTCGCGCCGGCCGCCGCCGAAGACAGCGTCGTACCGTCCGGTGGAGATGGCGTCGAGCAGGGGCACGGTCTGCAGCGGGTTACGGGTGCCGTCGGGGCGTTCGCGCAGCCGGCCGTCGTCGAGGAAGTCCTGTACGTGGGCGACGTGCAGCCGCAGGCCGTGGCGGGCGACGGTGCGGTCGCGGTGGTCGAGGACCTCGGGGAAGTTGTGGCCGGTGTCGACGTGCAGCAGGGAGAAGGGGAGGGCGGCGGGGGCGAAGGCCTTCAGCGCCAGGTGCAGCATGACGATGGAGTCCTTGCCGCCGGAGAAGAGGATCACCGGCCGTTCGAACTCGCCCGCCACCTCGCGGAAGATGTGGATGGCCTCCGACTCGACGGTGTCGAGGTGCGAGAGCGCGCAGGCGTCGGTGCCGAGCGGCACGGCGGGCGCGGTCGTGAGCGCGGTCATGCCAGCCCCCGCTCGGTGAGCAGGGCGATCAGGGCGGTGGCCGAGCGCTCCACCGGTTCGTGGTGCGAGTCGATCCTCAGGTCGGGGGTGCGGGGTGCTTCGTAGGGGGCGTCGACCCCGGTCAGGCCGCTGATCTCGCCCGCGGCCCGGCTGGCGTACAGGCCCTTGACGTCACGGTGGGCGCAGACCTCCACCGGTGCGGCGACATGGACCTCCAGGAAGGCGGTACGGCTCCTGGCGTGCGAGGAGCGCACGTCCGCACGGGAGTCGGCGTAGGGGGCGATGACGGGGACCAGGACGGTGACGCCGTTGCGGGCGAGGACCTGGGCGACGTGTCCGATGCGTACGACGTTGCGGTGCCGGTCCTCGCGGGAGAAGCCCAGGTCGTCCGAGAGGGTGCGGCGGAACTCGTCGCCGTCCAGCACTTCGACCCGGCGGCCGCGGGCGCGCAGCAGTTCGGCGGCGGCGCGGGCGACGGTGGTCTTGCCGGAACTGGGCAGTCCGGTCAGCCAGACGGTCGATCCGGGGTAGCAGGTGCAGTACGGGGCGGGGGCCGGGGGGCACACGGCCGGGGCGGTGGCACGCGGGGCCGTGGCACGCGGGACGGGGGCCGGGGCAAGGGTCTGGAGGGTCACATCGTGCTCCATTCTCGGACGGCGGCCGTCAGCAGGCGCTGGGCCCGGCGGAACTCGGCCGCGTGCAGGTGCTCGTCGGGGGTGTGGTCCAGGCTCGCGTCACCGGGGCCGTAGGCGACCATGGGAACGTCGTGCCAGGTGGTGGCGAGGGTGTTCATGTCGCTGCTCCCCTTCTTCAGCAGGTAGCGGGGCCTCGACTCCTCGCCCTGGAAGGCGCGTTGGAAGGCCTTGACCAGGGGGCTGGTGCGGGGGGTGGCGACGCCGGGGGTGGCCCGCAGCACCTCGGTCAGGACGGGTTCGCGCACTGCGGCCCGTACGGCGTCCAGGACGGTCTCCACCTGGTGCCCGGGGGGCAGCCGGACGTCCACGACGGCTTCCCCGGCCTGGACGTCGCCCTCGTTGAGGGCGCTTGCGCCCAGCGTCGCGGTGAGGGCGTCGGGCGCGACGTCGGCCACCGCGGCGCGCACTGCGGCGAGGGCTTCGACCAGCCGGTCGCCGGCCGTCCTGACGCCTTCGCCGGCGGTGTGTCCGACGCGTTCGCGGGTGTGCAGCCGGAACTTGATCAGCCCGTAGTAGCCGAGCGTGAGCGCGGACGCACCGCTGGGCTCCCCCACGATCACCGCGTCGGCCGGGCAGGTGTCGCGTACGTGGAAGGCACCTGCGGCGGTGATCTCCTCCTCCACGGCGCCGACCACCCGCAGCTCGACGCCCTCGGGGGGCTCGTAGGCGGCGAGGGTCTGGAGGAAGGTCACCAGGCTGCCCTTGGCGTCGACCGAACCGCGCCCGTGGAGCACGTCGCCGTCCCAGCGGACCGGCCAGCGGTGCGGCACCGTGTCCAGGTGACCGAGCATCAGGAGCCGCCGGTCGCCCGCTCCCTTGGTCACCACGAGGTTGCCCGCGGTGTCGATCTCGTTCTTGAGCCCCTGGTCGGAACACCAGGCGGCGAGGAACTCGGCGAGTTCCCGTTCGTCGCGGGAGACCGAGGAGATCTGCACCGCCCGGGACAGCAGGTTCAGGTCGGGTGCGGGAGGGGTGGCGCCCCAGAACCGGGTCGAGGAGGCCGTGGACAGGGTGTGCGGGCCGGTGATCGCGGTGTCGGAGGTGCCCCGGACGGCGATCTCGGCGGCCCTGACCTTCTGCCGCATCCGGCCCCGGGCGTACTGGCCGCCCTCGCCGGGGCCGATGTGGTGCAGGGTGCTGGCCGCGTCCGCGGGGTCGGCGAGCAGGCCGGCGGTGCCGGTCACCAGGCGCAGGTGGTCGGCGTCCAGGGCGCGCGCCAGCTCGCCTGCGAGGACGTCGGCGTCGACGTTGAGCGCCGAGCCGCCTTCCGCGTCGGCGACCGGCGGGGAGAGGCAGACCACGTCGAAGGCCCGGAGCAGGGCGTTGATGCGGGGGACGTCGATCGCGGCGACGGTGCCGGCGCGGTGGTCGCGTACGACGCGCAGCCGGCCGTTGTCCCGGACCCGCAGGGGACCGTTGACGGTCGCCCTGACCAGGGCGCCGGTGCGGGCCACCGCGGCGAAGACCGACAGGCCGCGCCCGGTCAGCTCCTCCTCGATCAGCGGCAGGGTGACCTGCTCGTACGCGGCGACGATGTGCGGCATCTCCTGGGGCGGGCAGTAGCGGATGTCGTCACCGGTGCGGGAGACCAGGGTGCGGATCTCCCGCCCGGTGCGCCGGTAGTGCTCGGCGATGCCTGCCGCTCCGCCCGCGACGACGAGCAGCCGGGCGCCTCGGCGGCGCAGGGCCAGCAGTTCGTCGTAGACGTGGCGGTGCGCCAGGGTGGCGCTGCCGAGTTTGACCACGTAGAGCGCGGCCTCGCGTGAGCTGGCGGCTTCCTCCAGTGCCGGCATGTGCGAACTCCTTCGGGTGCCGGGGCGGGACGGGACGAGGTGGGTGAAAGGGGTGGCGCGGTAAGGGGGATGGTCGGCTCAGCCGATGCCCCGGGTGCTGCCGCCGTCGGCCACCAGCACGCTGCCGGTGACGAAGGAGGCCTGTTCGCTGGCGAGGAAGGACACCAGTGCACCCAGGTCCTCGGCCCGGCCGATCCGGCCGAGCGGCAGTCCGGCCGCGACCTCGGCGAGGCGCTCCTCCACCCGGTCGCCGTACTGCTCGTCGAGGATCGGGGTGCGGTGGAAGCCGGGGGCGAGGACGTTGACCGTCACCCCGCAGGCCCCGAAGTGCGCGACGAGGCCCTTGGCGAAGCCGAGAACCCCGAGTCGGGCCACCGAGGAGAGGCCGCTGCCCGGGTGGGGCTGGCGCACCGACTCGGAGGTGATCATGACGATGCGCCCCCAGCCGGCCCGCTTCAGCAGGGGTGCGGCGGCCAGTGCCAGCGAGACGTGGGGCAGCAGGTTGTCGTTGACGGCCTCCCGGTACTCGGCGACCTCGAAGTCCTGGACCGGGCCGAAGGGCACGCCGCCGGAGTTGGTGACCACCACGTGCAGGGCGCCGAGTTCGCGCTCGGTCTCCCGCACCCATGCGGCGGCGGCGTGCTCGTCGCGCAGGTCCACCGTCCGGCTCAGCACCCGGCCGGGGCCTCCGGCGTCCACCTCCTTGTGGGCCCGGGCCAGGCGCTGCGGGTCGCGGCCGCAGATCGACACGTCGCAGCCCTCGGCGGCGAGCGCCTTGGCCGTCGCGAGTCCGATGCCGCTGCTGGAGGCGGCCACCAGGGCGACGCGGCCGTCGAGTCCCAGGTTCACCAGACCTCACCCGGCCACAGCGGGCGGAGCAACGGTCCGCTCCGGCCCTCCTCGCGGGCAGCGGTCCCGGGGGCGGGGGCGGCGGACGCGGGAGCCGGGGTGGAGGAGCCCGAAGTGCCGTGCGGAAGGCCGCTGTTGGGCCGATGAGGCGCGGACGTGAGCGGATATCCGTACCGTCCCAGCAACGGCAGTGCCGGTACGGTCGCCGACCTGACTTCGGCGGGGCCGAGCGCGGTGTGCCAGCGACCGTCGGGCCTGATCCGGGTCACGCCGTGCCGGAGCCGGTCCGGGTTGCCGGTGACGGTGTGGTTGACGCCGAGTGCGACGCTGCCCGCCGCGTCGACGGGCGACGCGTCGTCGAGGCCCGCGAAGCGGATGACCTCGGCCACCGTCTCCCGGGGGCGGGCGCAGAGGTCCTCGTGCCGGATCCGCAGGTACCTGTCGCCGGCCGCCCTGCCGACGAGTTCGGACGCCAGGTTGAAGGCCGTCCAGTAGCGGCTGCTGCGGGACGCGGACATCGGGTCGATGTACTCCTTCGCGCCCCGGTAGGACAGGGCGGTGGCCCGGGGGTCGCGCACCATGTGCAGCACGCGTACGTCGAGGTCGTCGCGGCCGAGCAGGGCCGCGGCCTCCGCCGGGCACTTGGAGCCGTCGACCACCAGGCGCTCGCCGCCGTGCCCGGCCAGGTGCCGGTAGACGGCGGCCGACTGGTCGAGGAGCCGGGTGACGTCGGCGGGCACGGGCTGCCTGTGCTGCGCCTCGGCGAGCCGGGCCCGGGTGTGCCGGGTGCGCATCAGCTGCTGCTGGAGCGCCAGCATGCGGCGTGCGGTCTCCTCGGTGGTCCCGGCCGGGAGTGCGGCGAGCGCGCGGGACCAGAGCGGGCATGCGGTCACCGGTTCTCCGCAGCCGCAGGTGGAGTTGGTGCCGGCGCCCAGGACGCCGTTCTTCCACAGGAAGTGCAGCTCGCCGATGTGCAGGACGCCGGGGAGCTCGTTGAGGACGTTGCCGAGCAGCGTGCTGCCGCTGCGCATCCATCCGGTGATGTACAGGACTCGGGCGGGAGGGCCGGTCACGGTGGGGACCCTTTCGTCGGGCTGAGTCGGGCTGAGTCGGGCTGAGTCGGACTGCTTCGGTCTGCTGAGGGCAGTCGCCGCCGGTCAGTCGCTGGTCAGCAGGAGGAAGTGCTGCGGCAGGTGGACGGCGAGTCCGATCCGGCTCGACGCCTCCACGACGTCGCCGCCGTCCGGGCCCTGGCCGCGCAGCAGCGTCAGCGAGGCGACCGAGGGCACCAGCAGCGTCACGGCGGCCCGGAAGTCGCCGAGCAGCACCTGGCCGCGCGGGATCATGCGGGTGCGGGAGACGGTGATGCCCGCCGCGCCGAGCTGGCCGAGCACTCCGGTGCGCACCAACTCCCAGTAGGTGAAGGGGTGCACGACGATGCCGTCGCAGGAACCGCCGGTCTCCTCGACCTCCGCCGCAGCCTCGGTGATGGAGGCGTACACGTCGTCGCCGAGGCGGCCCGTACGGATGCCCGGCAGGTCGAGCAGCCCGGTGATGGCCTTGTCCTCGCTGCCGTGCAGCAGAGTCTGGTTCTCCACAACCGACAGGCGCACCAGCACCCGGTAGTCGACGAAGGAGGCGAGCAGCGCCGGCTGGTCGAGCAGCCCGTCGGGCAGCGGCACCCGCACCACCAGGTCGGTGAGCTCGGCGTGCTCCACCCGGGAGGTGAAGGAGCCCTCGGGCGTGGTGCGGTAGGAGGTGCCGGACGCCACCAGCCGGGCGGCCGGCTCGTGGACATACGGCACCGGCGCGTCGGCGACCTGCGCCGTCTTCAGCAGGTGTCGTACGGCATAACGCGGGCGGGTGGCGAACAGCGGGAACACCGCCGGGAGGTGGGCGCGGAACGGCACCACGCGGTCCTCGGCCGCCGCGGCCCCGCGCACCGACCAGGCGAATTCCTCGCCGGGGCTGCGCTCGGCGAGAGCCGGGTCGGCGAGCTGTATCTGGACTCCCTGCGTCACTGCCGAAGAGGCGGTGGCTGCCAGCATTTCGGTCTCCCTCGATAATTCCGGCGACGACTCCGGAAGGAATGTAAGCGGATTGACTGGGGTCGACTTTAGGTCGGATCCGCTCCGGGCCGAGAGCAAACCCGCACGCATAATTTATGGCCCGAATAAGTCGCCGTGATTGCCCGCCGATCCCCCGCAGATACCCGCCGATCCCCCGCCGGCCTGCGCAAGGAAAACTGCATGCCCCCGGCATGAAAATTTCATACGCACCTGGTGAACTGGTCCGTAGCAGCGCACGGCCCCTCCGGCCTAGGCTTGCCGCAGATTCCACAAGAAGCAGCAGGAAAGCGCCGTACAGGCAATAGAAACGGGTGGGGAGATTGCGCCACGACCTGCAAATAAATCGGCTGAGAGCGCTGGTCGCCGTGGTGGAGCACGGCGGGTTCCGCCGGGCGGCGGAGGCACTGCACATCACGCAGCCCGCGGTGAGCCAGCAGATCCGTCAGCTGGCCGGCTTCATCAAGGGACCGGTGTTCGCCTCCACCGGGCGGGACATGCGGCTCAGCCCCCAGGGCGAGGAGCTGCTCAGGTACGCGCGCCGCATCGTGGCGCTGAACGACGAGGCGGTCGCCCGCTTCGTGCCGGAGGCCGGCCAGGCGCTTCTCTCGGTGGGCGTGGCCAGCCAGCTCGCCGAGGTGCTGCCGGAGTTCCTGCGGCTGGTGAACCGGAGCCTGCCGCATGTGCAGCTCAGGGTGCGGACCGGGGCGAGCGAGGCGCTGGAGCAGCAGTGCCGCACCGGTCAGCTCGATGCCGCGCTGCTGCTCCAGGCCGGTGAGCTCGAACCCGGCACCGACCGCAGGGAACTCGGCAGGATGCGGACGGCCTGGTTCGGCCGTCCCCCCACGACGGGGGCCGTGCTGCCGGTCGCGCTGTTCCCCGACCCCTGCACCGTGCGCGCCCATGTGGGCGAGGCGCTCGACCGGGCGGGCATCGCCTGGCAGATCGCCTACGAGGGGCCCGAACTGATCGGCCTGCGGTCGGCCGCCAAGGCCGGTCTCGGGGTGACCTGCCTGGTCGCCAACGGCGACGAGCTGTGGGGGCTGCCGCTGACCGTACGTCCGGGGCTGCCGCAGCCGCCCACCCTGCCGGTGACGCTGGCGCTGGCCCACGGGGCGGTCCCGGAGGAATTCCCCCGGGTCGCGGAGCGGGCGTTCCGGCGGGCGCTGGAGGGATACCCCCTGATCACCGAGGGGGCCGAGGCGCCGGCCGTGCCCAGGACGCCGGGGCCGGGCGTACCGGTGCCGGTATAAGGCATAAGCGATCGGACTTGTTTCCATGCGAACCGCTCATGGCCGGGAACGCTGCACGGGAAATACCGAGGATAGAGTCGAATTCGATTCAGCAGCTTCTACCAGTGAGGGAAATGCCATGCCGAATACGCTGGTCGCCACCGAATGCCTCGAATGCGACGCCGTCATCCCGTGGGAGAGCGACACCCGGGTCGGCGAGATAGTCGAGTGCCCGGAATGCCGTATCGAGCTGGAGGTCGAGTCGGTGGACCCGCCGCAGCTCATTGTCGCCCCCGAGGTCGAAGAGGACTGGGGCGAATAAGCAGTTCCGTCTCCGACACCGAAGAAGGGGAATTGAAGGATGAGTTCCGCGGCACTGCGGCTGGGTGTCCTCGCTTCGCGCGTGCGTTTCGAGGAGAAGGCCGTTCTGGAGGCGCTGGAAAGGCGGGGCGCCGTCTGCGAGCAGATCGACCCCCGCGCCCTCTCGGTCCGGGCGGGCGGGCCCTGGGCCGGCCCGCGGACCGTACTCAACCGCGAGATCGGCCACTACCGGGCGCTGTACGCGGCGGGAGCCCTGGAGTCCGCGGGGGTCACGGTGCTCAACAGCGCCGCCGCCACCTCCCTGTGCGGTGACAAGTGGCAGACCTCGGCGGCGCTGGTCGCCCAGGGGGTGCCGACGCCGGAGACCGTCCTGGCGCTGACTCCCGAGGCGGCGCTGGAGGCACTGGAGCAGTTCGGCTACCCGGCCGTGCTCAAGCCCCTGGTCGGCTCCTGGGGCCGGCTGGTGACCCGGGTGACGGACGCCGCGATGGCGGCGGCCGTACTGGAGCACCTGGCCGCCCTGCCGTCCCCGCAGTCGCACATCGTCTACGTACAGCGCGAAGTGCCCAAGCCCGACCGGGACATCAGGGTCCTGGTGGTGGGCGGCCGGGCGGTCGGGGCGACGTACCGCCGCAGCGACCAGTGGCGCACCAACGTGGCCCGCGGGGCGGTGAGCGAGCGCTGCCCGCTCGACGCCGACCTCGCCGGGCTCGCGGTGCGGGCGGCGGAGACCCTCGGGGCGCTGATCGCCGGGGTGGACCTGCTCCAGGAGCCGGACGGCCGGCTGACCGTGCTGGAGGTCAACGACCGGGTGGAATTCCGCGGCCTGCAACAGAGCCACGGCACGGACATCGATGTGGCGGACTCCATCGCCGCACTGCTGACGAAGGAGGCACAGGCATGATCCGGGCAGCTGTCGTGGGCGCGGCCGGTTACATCGGCGGCGAACTGCTCCGCCTGCTGATCGGCCATCCCCAGGTGGAGGTCGTGCACGCGACGTCGCGCACCCTGCGCGGGCGGCCGGTGGACGGCGTGCACCCCAACCTGCGCGGCCGCACCCGGCTCACGTTCTCCAGCGAGGACCAACTCGGCCACTGCGACGTGCTGTTCCTCGCCACACCGCACCGCGAGACCATGCAGCGGATGCCCGAGTTCCTCGCCCGGGCGAACGTCGTCATCGACCTCTCGGGCGACTTCCGGCTCCAGGACACCGCCGCCTACCTGGACTACTACGGCGTCGAGCACGAGGCGACCGAGCTGCTCTCCACCTTCACCCCCGGGATTCCCGAACTCCACCGGGAGCGGCTGCGCACCGCCGACCGGATCTCCGTGCCGGGCTGCATGGCCACGGCGGGCATCCTGTCGCTGGTTCCGCTCGCCGAGGCGGGACTGGTCCGGGGCGACATCACGGTGGACGCCAGAACCGGGTCCAGCGGCTCCGGCGCGAAGGCGGGTTCGGAGAACCTGCACGCCGAACGCAGCGGCGCGCTGCGGGTGTTCGCCCCCACCCGGCACCGGCACGAGGCCGAGATCGCCCAGGCCACCGGGCACGTCGTACGGATGACCGCGACCGGTGTCGAGGCGGTGCGCGGCGTGCAGTTGCTGTGCCGGGCCACCCTCGCCGACGGCGTGGACGAACGCGCCGTGCGGGCCGCCTACCGGTCCCGGTACGCGGCCGAGCCCTTCGTCAGGGTCGTCGCCGCCCGGCGCGGCATGCACCGCTTCCCCGACGCCAAGATCCTCTCCGGCTCCAACTTCTGCGACGTCGGCTTCGCCCTGGACCGGGGCGCCTCCACCGTCACCGTGATCGCGGCCCTGGACAACCTCGTCAAGGGCGGCGCCGGCAACGCCGTGCAGTGCATGAACGTACGCCTGGGCGAACCGGAGGACCGCGGCCTGGGATTCACCGGGCTGCACCCCAACTGAGCACCGCCACCCCGACTGGGCACCTCCCGCCCGCACCCCGACTGAGCCCCGCCACCGGCGCGTTCGGCACCCGGCCGCACCCGCACCTCCCCCGCTGAAAGGACCAGGCATGAGCAGCCCACCGCTGCTGGACACCCCGCCGCTCGCCGGGGCAGGAGCCGAGCGCTCCGTCCTCGCGGCCCCGCAGGCGCACGACGACCTCCGCGAGGTCGCCACCCGGATCAGGGAGCACATCGTGAGGATGTGCGCGAGTCCCGAGGGCGGCCACATCGGCGGCTCGATGTCCCTGGTGGAGATCCTCACCGTCCTCTACTTCCGGGTGCTGCGCCACGACCCCGGCTTCCCCGGTCTGCCCGAGCGGGACGTGCTCCTGCTCAGCAAGGGGCACGGCGGCATCGGACTGTTCGCCGCCCTCTGCGAGGCCGGGTACTTCCCGCCCGGGGACCTCGCCGACTACTCCCGTCCCGGGAGCCACTTCACGGCCCATCCGCACCCCGGGATCCCCGGTGTGGAGATGCCGTCCGGCTCGCTGGGCCACGGGCTTGCCGTCGGCGTGGGCCACGCCCTCGCACACCGGCTGGAAGGGTCCGGGCGGCGCTGTTACGTCGTCATGGGGGACGGTGAGCTCCAAGAGGGCTCGGTGTGGGAGGCCGCCTCCGTCGCCGCCGCCAGGAAGCTCGGCCGCCTCACCGCGATCGTGGACCGCAACGGCTTGCAGATCAGCGGCTCCACCGAGTCGGTCGGCGCGCTGGAACCCCTCGCCGACCGCTGGCGCGCCTTCGGCTGGCGGGTCTTGGAGGCCGACGGCCACAGCCTCGGCATGCTCGAACGGGCGCTCACCGCGCCGCCCCTCCCTGACCGGCCCACCGTGCTGATCGCCCACACCGTCAAGGGCAAGGGGGTCGCCCCGATCGAGGGCCAGGCCCGCAGCCACTACGCCCGGCTGGGGCGGCGGCAGGAGGCACAACTGCTCAAGGCGTTGCGCGCCGAGGCGGGGGCCAGGCGATGACCACGGCCACGGACGCCACGAAGGGCCAGGACACCCGCTCGGCCCGCGAGGTCTACCGCGACACGATCGCCCGGCTCCTGCCCGGCGACGACCGCTTCGTCGTCCTGGACAGCGACACCGGCCTCTTCAACGGCGTCGACTTCGCCGCCGGCGAGGAGCGCTACCTCAACCTGGGCATCGCCGAGCACACCCTGATGGGCGCCGCCGCAGGCCTCGCCCGCGAGGGCCGGGTCCCGGTCGTCACCACCATGGCCGCCTTCGCCTCCTCGCGTGCCCTGGAGGCCGTCAAGCTCGACATCGCGCTGGGCAACCTGCCCGTCGTGATCGCGGCCACCCACGCCGGGGTGTCGGCGGGCCACCTCGGCCCCACCCACCATGCCCTGGAGGACCTGGCGACCTTGCGGGTGCTCCCCCACATGACGGTGGTGGTGCCCGGCGACCCCGGCCAGACGGAGGAACTCCTGCGTCAGGCACTCGCCCTGGGCGGGCCGGTCTACCTCCGGCTCGGCCGGGGACCCACCCCCGCCCTGCCGGCCACGTCGGCACCGCGGATCGGCAAGGCCCAGGTGCTGCGGCGCGGCACCGACGTCACCGTCGCCGCCTGCGGACCGTACCCGGCGCTGGCGGCGCTGGAGGCGGCCGAACTCCTCGACCACGACGGCATTTCGGCGACCGTCCTGCACGTGCACACCGTCAAACCGCTGGACACGCCCGCGCTGCTGGACGCACTGGACGGCCAGCGGTCGGTGATCACGGTGGAGGAGCACTGGGGCGCCGGCGGGTTCGGTTCGGCGGTCGCCGAGGAACTCAGCGCCCTGCGGCCCGTGCAGGTGCACCGCATCGCCATGCCGGACGCCTTCGTCCCGGTCGCGGGCAGCCAGCAGCAGCTGCTCGAACGGGGCGGCGTCAGCGCCCGCGCCATCGCCGATCGCGCCCGCCGTACGCTCACCGACCCCCAGGGAGGCACCTCATGACCGCGGTGCACGAGCACGACCCCGAGGCCCTGGCCCGTCCCGGGTACGACGCCGCCCCGCGGGACGGCTGGAAGGCGGCCGGGTACTGGCGCGAGGAGACCGTCCTGCACGACCTGCGCCGCTGGGCCGCCCGTACGCCCGACCGGCCCGCCCTGGTCTGCTACGCGGGCGACGAGGCCGAGACCGTGACGTACACGGACCTCGCCCGCCGGGTGGACCGGTTCGCGGCCGGCCTGCTGCGGCTCGGGGTGCGGCGCGGTGACGTGGTGACCCTGCAACTGCCCAACTCCTGGCAGCTGGTGGCGCTCTGCCTGGCCGCGGCCAGGGTAGGCGCGGTCCCGGGTCCGGTGGTGGGGACCATGCGGCGCCGCGAGGTGGAGTTCATGTGCCGCCTCACCGGCAGCCCGGTCTACATCGGCGCCGCCGAGGTGCGGGGCTTCTCGTACGCCGCGATGAGCGCGGAGGTCGCCGCGGCCGTGCCGACCCTGCGCCACCGGGTCCTGCTCGGCGGGGACGCCGCGCAGCGCGGTGACGCGCTCGACCTCATGTCCGACCTGTACGCACCGGAGCCCGATCCTCAACTGCGCGCCCGGCTCGACGCGTTGGAGGCCGGACCCGACGACCCGGCCCAGGTGATGTTCACCTCCGGCACCACCGGCGAGCCCAAGGGCGTCGTACACAGCCACAACACGCTGTACTCGATGAACCGGGCGCAGGCCGACGTCCTGGGCCTGGGCGGCGACGAGGTCACCGCGATGGGCTCGCCCACCACCCACCAGGCCGGATTCACCTGGAACTTCGTGATGCCCCTGCTGCTCGGCGCGACCGCCGTGCAGGTGGACCGGTGGGACGCGGAGCGCATGCTGCGCATCCTCCAGGAACAGCGGGTGAGCTTCTTCATGGGCGCCCCCACCTTCCTCTCCGACCTGATCGACGCCCAGCGCCGGACGCCGCACGACCTGTCCGCACTGCGGAGTTTCGCCACCGGCAGCGCGCCGATAGCGCCGCTGCTCGTGGAGGACGCCGACGCGGTGCTCGGCTGCCGGGTGTACGCGCTGTGGGGCATGACGGAGAACGGCTGCGTCACCGTCACCCGGCCGGAGCACCCGGTGCTGCGGGCCGCCGAGAGCGACGGAACCCCGGTGCCGGGGATGGAGGTGCGGATCACCGGCAAGGACGGCCGCCCGGTCGCCGCCGGGGAGACCGGCACGCTCCAGGTGCGCGGATCGGCCCAGTGCCTGGGCTACTTCGCCCGTCAGGAGGTGTACGAGGCCCAGCTGACCGGGGACGGCTGGTTCGACACCGGCGACCTGGCCAGGGACGACGGCCACGGCGGCATCCGGATCGTCGGCCGGGTCAAGGACATGATCGTGCGCGGCGCCGAGAACATACCGGTGGTCGAGGTCGAGGGCGCGCTGCTGCGCCACCCCGCCGTCAAGGACGTCGCGGTGGTCGGCTTCCCCGACCCGCGGCTCGGTGAACGCGCCTGCGCCTTCCTGGTCACCACGGGTTCCCCCGTCGGCCTGCCCGAACTGCGGGAGCACCTGGCGCGGCTCGGCATGACCAAGACGTACTGGCCGGAACGGGTGGAACAGCTCCCGGAGCTGCCCCGTACCCCCTCCGGAAAGATCCAGAAATTCGCCCTGCGCGACCTGTTGCGGGTCTGAACCTCCCCGCACATCTCGACGACCCGAAGAAGGGGGCACAGCTCCATGGACTTCGCCTTCACCCCGGCCCAGAACGAACTCGCCCAGCAGGTGGCCGAGTTCACCGCCGACAAGATCGCCCCGTACAGCAACGAGCACGACCGGCGCGGCACCTACCGCCGGGGGCTGTTCGCCGACCTGGGCGCGGCCCGCCTGTTCGCGCTGCGGCTGCCCCGTGCGTACGGCGGACTCGGCCTCGACGCGGTCAGTGCCGGTATCGCGCTGGAGCAACTGGCGGCGGCCGACCTCTCGGTGTGCTTCCCGGTGCTCAACGCCGCGCTCGTGGGCGGCGTGCTCGCCGACAACGGCTCCCCGGAGCAGCTGGACCGCTGGCTGCCGCCGATCGCCCGCGGCGAGTCCGTGGTCGCGCTCGCGCTGACCGAGCCGGACCACGGCACGGACGCGGCGGGCATCCAGCTGCGGGCCGAACCGGACGGCGACGGCTGGCTGCTCACCGGCGAGAAGACCTCGATCATGGTCGCCACGTACGCCACGCACGCCCTGGTCTTCGCCCGCACCGGCGGCGCGGGCGCGGGCGGCATCAGCGCCTTCTACACCTCCCTCGACAGCGAGCGGGTGAAGCGGGAGCAACTGTCCGACCTGGGCTGCAAGGCGGGGGGCCGCGGGCGGCTCCTCTTCGACGGGCTGCGGGTCGGGCCCGAGGACCTGGTGGGCGAGCCGGGCGGCGGCTTCACCGCGGTGATGCGCGGCTTCGGCGTCTCCCGGGCGCTCATCGCGCTCATGGCGATAGCGGTCGGCAACGCCGCACTGGACGCCGCGTACGCCCACGCCGGCCGGCGCACCGCCTTCGGCCGGCCGATCGGCCGGTTCCAGTCGGTGTCGTTCCCGCTGGTGGAGCACACCACGCTGCTGCACGCGGCGCGCCTGGTCTCGTACGAGGCACTGTGCCGGGCCGACCTGGGCGAGGACCCCCGCATCCCGTCGAACATGGCCAAGTGGTGGGCGCCCAAGGCGGCGGTGGAGGCCACCCACCAGGCGCTGCTGACCCTGGGCCACCAGGGGTGGAGCGAGGACGGGCCGGTCGCCCAGCGGTTGCGGGACGTCATCGGGCTCCAGCTCGCGGACGGCACCGCCGCCGCCACCAAACTCACGGTGGCGCGTCTGGTTCTCGGCAAGGAGTACGCGCCGTGAGCGCGGCCGGTGCCGGACGCCGGCCGGCCCGGGTCAGCCGGTCCGGGCGGCGCTCAGTCCCTGCCGGTAGGCGTGCATCTTGGAGCGGGTGCCGCACACCGCCATGGAGCACCAGCGGCCGGAGCGGTTGCGCGCCCGGTCGTAGAAGGCCCACTCGCAACGGTGGTCGTGACACGCCTTCAGCCGCTGCCAGGTGCCGTCCCCCGCCGCCTCGACCACGGCGCCGACGACCTGCCCGAGCAGGCCCGCCATCCCGTCGCGGCCCGGCCGCAGACCGGGCAGTCCCGCCTCGTCGAAACCGAGGACCAGCGGGCTGTGGGCGGCGATCCGCTCGACGGCGGACCGGGCTCCGGGGTCCGGGTCCCCGCCGTTGTTCTCCCGGAGCAGCGCGCGGAGCGCCTCGCGGAGTTCGACGGCCCGCCTGCGGTCGGCCTCGCTCACCCCGGCCGCGACGAGCCGGGGCCCGTCCGGCCCCAACCCGGCCTGGGCCGCGGGCCCTTCCAGCCAGCGGACGAACCCGTCGGCGGTGGCGAAGTCGTCGGGGCCGAACTCGACGTTGACGCTGTTGACGAAGGCCTGCACGAGGCGGAGGCGGCCCGGGGCGACTTCACGGTCGCCCGGCTGCCGTACGGTCCGCGGTTTTCCGGTCATCCGGCAGAGCGTACCGGTCACTTGGTTTGACCGGTATCCCCTTGCCCCTCTTCTCTCATCCCTCTTCGTCCCTTCACCCCTCACCTCTCGGAAGGAACCCCATGACCAGCACCACCGGCGCACGGCCGCCGCTTCTCCTGCTGTGCGCCGCACAGTTCATGCTCGCGCTCGACTTCGCCATCGTGAATGTCGCTCTCGGCGGCATGCAGCACGACCTCGGCTTCACCGACAGCGGGCTGCAGTGGGTCGTGGGCGCCTACGCGCTCTTCTACGGCGGCTTCCTGCTGCTCGGCGGGCGGGCGGGCGATGTCGTCGGCCGCAAGCGGCTGTTCGTGATCGGCCTCCTGGTCTTCACCCTCGCCTCGCTGCTCGGCGGCATCGCCACCGAGCCGTTCGTCCTGGTCGCCGCCCGTGCGCTCCAGGGGCTGGCAGCGGCGGCGGTCTCCCCCGCCGTGCTGGCGCTGATCGCCGCCGGGTTCCCGGAGGGCAAGGAGCGGGTGAAGGCCATGGGCGTCTTCGGCGCGGTCTCCTCGGCCGGCTTCTCCGGCGGTGTCGCCGCGGGCGGCCTGCTCACCGAGTACATCAGCTGGCGTGCGGTGATGCTGGTCAACCTCCCGGTCGGCATCGTCCTGGTGGCCCTGGCCGCCAAGCGGCTCGTCGCCGACCACCAGGCCACCCGGGCGACCAAGCTCGACGTGCCCGGCGCGATCCTGGTCACCTCTGCCATGTGCGCCCTCAGCTATGGGCTGACCACGGCTTCCGACGAGGGCTGGAGCGCGACGCCCGTCATCGTGTCGCTGGCCGCGGGCGCCGTACTCCTGATCGCCTTCCTGATCGTGCAGACCCGCGTCGCCGCGCCCCTGGTGCCGCTGTCGGTCTTCCGCAACCGCAGCCTGTCCTCCGGCAACGGCATCGCCTTCCTGTCCGGCGGCGTGATGTCGGTCTCGACCTTCTTCATCACGCTGTACCTCCAGCAGGTGCTCGGCTACTCGGCGGTCAAGACCGGACTCGCCTTCTTCCCGCAGGCGTTCGTGGTCTTCCTGGCGAGCGTCCCGGTGATCCGGCTCACCGAGAAGCTGGGCGCACGCACCACGCTGATCATCGGCGGTGTGCTCCTGACCGCGGGTTCGGCGCTGCTCGCCCAGGTCACGGCGGCGAGCTCGTACCTCCTGGTGGTCCTGCCCGGCGGGGTGCTGCTCGGACTGGGCGTGACGGTCATGATGATCACCACTGCCGTCGCCGCCACCAGCGGGGTCGCGGGGCCGCAGATGGGTCTCGCCTCGGGGCTCTACAACTCCAGCCGTCAGCTGGGCGTCGGCCTCTGCCTGGCCCTCGGCGTGGCGCTGGCCGGGCTGGCGCACGGTGCGGTCCGCTCCATTCCCGTCGGCGGCTTCCAGGCGGCCTTCTGGTTCACCGCCGCGCTCTCCGTCGGCATCGTCGCCGCGGCCGGCCTCGGTCTGCGGGGCACGGCGGTCGCCTCGGCGCCCGCCGCGAAGAAGGCCGAGGTCCCGGCCGGCGGCGGTACGCCGGAGGGAGCTGCGGCGGCGGCCAACTAGGGCCCCTTCGACGGCGCCTCCCTTTCCCCCTGCGGAGGCGCCCAGCGGCCGGCCCTCCACACCCCCTGGGAGGGCCGGCCTCCGCACCGTCCGTCACAGAAAGGACCGGGAACGAGCCATGACTCACCTACTCGTCGCAGGCGGCGGCATCGGCGGACTGGCGGTCGCACTGGGCCAGGCGCAGAACGGCCACCGGGTGACCGTCCTGGAGGGACGCGCCGAATTCACCGAGATCGGCGCCGGCATCCAGTTGGCGCCCAACGCGTTCCACGCCCTGCACACCCTGGGCGTACGCGACGACGTCACCGCGCGCGCCGACATCATGGACGAACTGCGCCTCATGGACGCGACCACCGGCGCGCGGATCGCGGCCATGTCGCTGGGCGGCGCGTACCGGGCCCGGTTCGGCAATCCGTACGCCGTGGTGCACCGGGCCGATCTGCACCGGGCGCTGCTCGACGCCTGCCGGCGCGCGGGCGTCGAACTGCTCGGCGGGCAGCAGGTGACCGGCTACCGGCAGTCCGGCGGGGAGGTGACCGCGACGACCGCCGCCGGCCGCGACTTCCGGGGCCAGGCGCTCATCGGCGCCGACGGTCTGCGCTCCGCCGTGCGCGCGCAGCTGGTGGGCGACGGTGCGCCCAGGATCTCGGGCCACACCATCCACCGCTCCGTCATCCCCATGTCGGAGGTCCCCGAGCGGCTCAGGACCCGGGCGGTGACCCTCTGGGCGGGTCCGGGCCTGCACTTCGTGCACTATCCGATAGGCGGCGGCGAACTGCTCAACCTCGCCGTCACGCGTGACGACGGCGCCCGCCACGAGCTCACCGGCGTGCCCGCCGACCGCGACCGGGTCCTGGCGGATTTCGCCGAACTGGCCGACGGCGCAAGGGACTTGCTGGAGCTCGGCAGCCAGTGGCGGACCTGGGTACTCTGCGACCGCGACCCGGTGGAGACCTGGGTCGACGGCCGGGTGGCACTGGCCGGGGACGCCGCGCATCCGATGCTCCAGTACGCCGCCCAGGGCGCCTGCATGGCCCTGGAGGACGCGGTGGTGCTCGGCTCCCTGTTGCAGTGCGACGCCGACGACGTGCCGCAGCACCTGGAGAAGTACAACGGCGCCCGCCGGGAACGCACCGCCAGGACCACGCTCACCGCCCGCTGGATGGGCAGCGAGCTGTACCACCCGGCCGGCGAGCACGCGGCACGGCGCAACGCGATGCTCGCGTCGCTGTCCGGCGAGGGTCTGCACGACGCGGTGTCCTGGCTGCACGGCGCCACCGATTTCAGCAATACGTGAGCAAGCAGTACGTGAGCAAGCAATACGTGAGTACGTGAGACGGAAAGGGCACGGCACACCGATGGCTCCGACCAGCGAGGCCGAGGTAATCCACTTCCCCCACGAGGAGGCCCTGGAGGTCTGGCTCGAAGAACACCACACGGAGCCCTCCGGGGTGTGGATGAAAATCGCCAAGAAGGGATCGGGAATTCCGTCGCTGGATTCCGGTCAGGCACTCGACGTGGCGCTGTGCTACGGATGGATCCCGGGGCAGCGGAAATCCTTCGACCATGAGTTCTTCCTCCAGAAACTCACTCCGCGCCGCCCCCGCAGCGTGTGGTCCATGGTCAACATCCGCAAGGTCGAGGCGCTGATCGAGGCGGGCCGGATGCGTGCACCCGGCCTGGCCGAGATCCGTGCCGCACAGGCCGACGGGCGCTGGGAAGCCGCCTACGAGTCCCAGGCCAACACCGAGGTTCCGGCGGATCTGGAGGCGACGCTGAAACAGCACCCGCTCGCCGCCGAACGCTTCGCCCTCCTGGGCCGCACCGCCCGCTACGGGCTGATGCTGCCCCTGCTCAAGGCGGTCGGGGAGGAGCAGCGGGAGGCCCAGCTGAAGAAGATCGTGCATCACCTGGAAACCACCGAAGTCCCCTCCTGAGAACTGCCGCAAGAATCCACTGCCACGAGAAACCACTGCCGCAAGAATCCGCCGCCCCTTTCTGTGTTCCCGCAGGAAGGGGCGGCGGTTTATCGTTTCCATCACGGATCTTCTCCCGTATCGAAAAGGCACCCGCGAAAGCGGCGCCTATTCTTCCCGGCATGACTCTTCACACACGCACATGGGGCACCGGCGACCGGGTCGCCGTACTCGTCCACGGAATGCTGAGCAGTTCGCAGTGCTGGTGGGAGGTGGGCCCCGCACTGGCCGCGCGGGGCTACCGGGTGGTGGCGGTGGACCTGCCGGGCCACGGCCTCTCCCCCGCGGACCCCGCCGCCGACCTGGACGCCTTCGTCGCCGCGCTGCTCGCGTCCGTGCCCGGGACCCCGGCACTCGCCGTGGGGCACTCGATGGGGTCCTTCGTCCTGGCCTCGGCCCTGGAGCACCTCGCGCCGGAACGGGTGGTGTACGTGGACACCCCGTTCGGCCCCAGTCGCTCCGACTTCGACCCGCAGTCGCTCACCGCCTCGTACGAGAAGGCCAAGGCGCGGCGCACGCTCGACGCCCTCGACCGGCAGGAACCGGCCTGGCGGCCCGAGGACCGGGAGGCCGAGGCCGGGGCGGCGGAGCAGTTCGACGTCGCCACCTCGGTGAGTCTGCTCGCCTCGGTGGCCGGGCAGGAGTTCGTACCGCCGCCCCTGCCGACCCTGGTCGTCCGCCCCGAGCCCAGCCGCTTCGTACCGCCGGCCGCGGTGGAGTCCCTGCGGGCCCGGGGCATCGAGGTCCGGTCGGTCGAGGGGGCCGGCCATCTCACCTGGTACGGACATCACGGGGCGTTCATGGCGGCCCTCGACGGCTGGCTGGCCCACGAGGTGCCACAGGCCGCGTGAGGTGCGAGGTCCGACCCGAACGCGCGGTGCCCCGCCGGTTTTCTCACCGGCGGGGCACCGCGCGTTCGAGGGGGAAGTCCGGTCAGGCCGCGGCCGGCACCCGCTCACCGACCAGCACAGCCATCTTCGCCACGGTCGGCTCGTCGAAGAGGTCGACGATCTCGATGTCCACCCCGAACAGTTCACCGGCCAGCACGGTCAGCCGGGCCGCGCGCAGCGAGTCGCCGCCCAGCTCGAAGAAGTTGTCGTGCACCCCCACGCCGTCGAGCTCCAGGACCTTGACCCACAGTCCGTGCAGCGCCTCCTCGAACTCCCCCGCCGGGGCCTGGTACGGCACGTCCAGCTCGGGGCGGGAGCGCGGCGGCTCGGGCAGCGCGGTCCGGTCGATCTTGCCGTTGGTGCTGGTGGGCAGCCCGCCGACGACATAGGCCGCCGGCACCATGAAGGACGGCAGCCGCTGGTTCAGACCGCGCCTGATGTCGCGCACCGAGGGGGTGGTGCCGGGGGCCGGCTCGATGTAGGCGGTCAGCTGGACGTCGCCCTGGCCGTCCTGGCGGGCGAGCACCGCCGCCTGGTCCACCCCGGGGAGGGTGGTGAGGACGACCTCGATCTCACCGAGGTGCACCCGGTTCCCGCGCACCTTGATCTGGTTGTCGGTGCGGCCGACGATCTCGATGCTGCCGTCCGGCCAGTAGCGGGCCAGGTCGCCGGTGCGGTACATCACCGGGTGCCGGTCGGGGTCGATCGGGTTGGTGATCCACTTCTCCGCGGTGGCCTCCGGGCGGCCCAGGTAGCCGGCCGAGAGGCTGACCCCGGCGATGCAGATCTCCCCGACGAGCCCCGGCGGCAGCGGGCGCAGCTCCTCGTCGAGCACGTAGATGGTGACGTTGGCGGTGGGGCTGCCGATGGGCGGCAGTCTGCGGGCCCGGCCCTCCTCGCCGAGCCGCTCGCCCAGGGCGGTGATGTCGCAGCTGGCGACGACGGTGGCCTCGGCCGAGCCGTACAGGTTGATCAGCCGGAACGGCAGTCCGGCCGGGGGCCAGGACTGGATGCGCTCGCCGCAGACCCGGATGTTCTCCAGGGGCGTGCCCTCGGGCCACTCCAGGCGCCACAGCCGCTCGGCCATCGGCTTCATCAGCAGGGTGGTGGTGATGCCCTCGCGGAGGAACCACTCCTGGAGGCGGTGCTCGGAGGAGACCACCGACACGTCCGGTATGTGTACGGTGCCGCCCCGGGCCAGCACCGGGAAGCACTCGACCTCGATCATCCCGTAGCCCGGGGCGGCCAGCCAGGTGCCCTGGGAGGCGCTGGTCACGTCGCACAGTTCGGCCATGCTGTGGATGAGGTTGCGGGCCGCCCCGAAGCGGACCATGACCGCCTTGGGGGCGCCCGTGGAGCCGGAGGTGTAGCAGATGTGGATCAGGTCGTCCGCGTCGACGGGCTCGCTGACCTCGGTGGTGGGTTCGGTGCGCCAGTCGTCGGCGTCGAGCGCGATCACCGGGGCGAGGCCCGTCACCTTGGCCTCGTGGGCGGCGAGGGTCAGCACGGCGGCGGCCGAGGCGTCCTCGATCATGTAGCGGATGCGGTCGGTGGGGAAGTCGCTGTCGAGCAGGATCGCGGCACAGGCCAGCTTGAAGCAGGCGAGCTGGGCGATCAGGCTCTCGGCGCCGCGCGGGAAGCAGACGCCGATCCGGTCGCCGGGGCGCACGCCGCGGGCGGTCAGCCGGTGGGCGAGCTGGTTGGCCTGCGAGTCGAGTTCGCGGTACGTCAGCCGCGTGCCGGGCAGGAGCACCGCCGTCGCGTCGGGGGTGCGGCGGGCGGTCTCGGCGACCAGCTCGTGGAAGAAGAGGGGGCCCACCTCCTCCTCGGTGTCGTTCCAGTCCACCAGGATGCGGTGCAGCTCCGCGTCGGACAGCAGGGGGATGTCCGAGATCGCGGTGTCCGGCTCGGTGGCCAGCGCGGCCAGGACCCGCTCCAGGTGGCGGGCGTACTGGTCGGCCGCCGCGTCGTCGAACTCCTCGCTGTCCAGGGCGAGTTCGAAGCCCTGGTCGCCGAGGGTGAGGGTGAGGGCGGCGAGGGCCTGCCCGGCGGGTCCGGCGGTGTCCACGGCGGCGTGCGCCGGGCGGCCCCCGCCGGGCCCGTCGACGACGGGGGCGTCGGCCGCACCGCGCAGCAGGTCCGCGCCGGAGCTCTGCGGCTCCACCCGCACGGAGAGCGACTCGACCGTGCCCGGACGCCGGCGGCGGCCTATCAGCAGGTCGGTCTCGCCCGTGCAGCGGTGCACCAGGGCGGCGAGCGCCGCCGTCGCGTACTCCTGGGGCCGTTCGGCGACGGGCCCGGGCACGAGGACCGTACGCCGACGCGGCTCGGCGGATCGTGCGCCCTCCAGGACGCGGGCGAGGGGCAGCGAAGAACTCGTGGTGACAGCCACGGTGATGATTCCTTTCGGGCTCGGGGCAAGGCGCGGACGGTGCGGGTGGCACGGGACGTGCGGGCAGTACGAGACGTACGGGGTGTGCGGGGGGCGTACAGGTGGCGCGACCGGCGCGGGACGTGTGGCCGGGGTGGGCCGTGTGGCCGGGCCGGGGCCTGTGGCCGGTGCGAGACGTGCGGCCGGTGCGAGACGTGCGGCCGGTGCGAGACGTGCGGCCGGTGCGAGACGTGCGGCCGGGCCGGGACGTGCGGGCGGCGCGGGAGGCAGGGGAAGTGCGGGACGTACGAGAAGTGCGGGGTGAGGCCGGGGAGTACGGGGTCAGCTCGCCGCCGTCGGGGTGGAGCGGTGGGTGTCGACCGCGGCGGCGAGTTCCTCGAGCATGCGGACGGTCGTCGGCCAGTCGACGCAGGCGTCGGTGACGCTCTGCCCGTACACGAGCCGGTCCGTGCGCCCGAGTTCGAGGTCCTGCCGGCCGGGGGCGAGGAAGCTCTCGATCATGACGCCCGCGAGGCCCTGCTCACCGGCGGCGATCCGGTGGGCCAGGTCGGAGACGACGAGCGGCTGCCGCTCGTGGTCCTTGTTGCTGTTGCCGTGGCTGACGTCGACGATCAGGTGCTGCGGCAGTCCGGCGGCGGCCAGTTCCGCCAGCGCCTCGGCGACCGCCTCGGGCCCGTAGTTGGGCCCGTTGGAGCCCCCGCGCAGCACCACGTGGCCGTCCGGGTTGCCCGGGGTCGCCACGACCGCCGCCCTGCCGTCGCCCCGCAGCCCGGGGTAGACGTGGGCGTGCGAGGCGGAGACGACGGCGTCCACGGCGTCCTGCACCCCGCCGCCGGTGGCGTTCTTGAACCCGATCGGCATCCCGAGTCCGCTGGTCATCTGCCGGTGCACCTGGCTCTGTACGGTACGGGCGCCGATCGCACCCCAGGCGACGGCGTCCGCGAGGTAGTGCGGTGCCAGCGGGTCGAGGAACTCGCTGGCCACCGGCAGCCCGGTGCCGGCGATCTGGGCCATCAGGCCCCGTGCGAGCCCCAGGCCGCTGGGCAGGTCGTACGAGCCGTCCAGGCGCGGGTCGCTGAGCAGCCCCTTCCAGCCGACCCGGGTACGCGGCTTCTCCACGTACACCCGCATGACGACGAGCAGTTGGTCCCTGGTCTCGGCGGCCAGCGCGGACAGCCGCTCGGCGTAGCCGAGGGCCGCGTCGGGGTCGTGCACGGAGCAGGGGCCCACGATGACGACCTTGCGGTCGTCCTTGCCGGTGAGGATCCGGGCGATGTCCCGGCGGGCCAGGGCGGTGGTCTTCTTCGCGAGGGCGGACAGCGGTATCTGCGCCCTCAGCTCGTCGGGGGTGGGCAGCGGGGCGAAGTCGGCGGAGGTGCCGGAAGCCGGGGCGACGGGGGCGACAGGGGCGACGGGTGCGGTGCGGACGGGGCTCATGGGCGTGATCCGTTCTGGAGCGTCCGGGGACAGGGGCCCGGAGCGAGGGAGGGTGGAGGGAGTTCGGGCGAGGGGCGCAGGCCGCTCATACGGCGCGGGACTCTCGTACGGCGCGGGACTCTCGTACGGCGTCGGCCGCTCACACGCCGTCGGCGGTGAGCACTGCCGCGGAGAAGGTGAAGCCCATGCCGGTGCCGAGCACGAGGATCCGGTCGCCGGACTTCAGCAGGTCGTTCCGGAGCAGGTGGTCCAGGCCGTACATCTGGTCGCAGGGACCCAAGTGGCCGATGGTGAGGCCGAGTTCGAGCACGCTGTTGCGCGGGGTGATCCCCAGCGGGCGCAGGAAGCTCTCCCGGTGGAGGGTGCGGCCGACGAACGGCGTCAGGAACCAGTCGACCTCGTCGGCCGTGATGCCCGCCTCGTCCAGCGCACGGCCCACCACGGCCCGGGTGCAGTCGGCGGTCCGGGTGTGCACGCCCTTGAGCGACACCTCCCCCGACGCGAGGAACTCGCGGGTCCTGCGGCGCATGTCCGGCTGCCCCTCGGGGGCGGTGCGGAAGGGCTCGGCACCCCGGGAAAGACCCTCCAGGACGGTGTCGGTACGGCTCACCAGCGAGCGCAGCCGCAGCCGTCCGGCGTCCCGGGTCACCACCCCGGCGGCGGCCCCGTCCCCGAAGACCATGCCCGGCGAGGTGTACCAGCGGTTGGTGGGCGGCGCGAACCGGTCGGCCAGGGTGATCAGGGCGGAGGGCACACCGGGGCGGGCCGTCAGCGTGGCGGCGGCGACGTCGAGGGCGGCCAGCGATCCGTTCGACCACGCGTTGACCGTGACCGGCATGGAGTCGAGCTCGGGGCCCAGGAGTTGACCGGCTATGTAGCAGGCGGCCGGCCACAGGTCGATGCCCTGGAAGTGGCCGTGGCTGTGCAGCAGGACGGTGTCGGAGTCGATGCGCGCACCCCGCTCCTGCGCTTCCTTGACGGCCTGGCGGCCCGCGGTCACGGCCATCTCGGGCGGTGCGGAGTCCGACCGGGAGTAGCTGATCATTCCGGTGCTCTCGGCGGCCTCGGCCGAGTAGGAGCCGTCGGCGACCGCGTCGGCCACCGGCTCGAAGGTGCCGAGGGTACCTCCGGTGCCGGCGATCCAGATGTTGTCGAAGCGCATGGGGGCGGTTCCTTCCTGGGCGGGACGGCAGGGCTGCCGGAGAAGAGGGGTGCCGGATCGATGACGGCACCCTGTCCGAACAGGTGACCGCTACCACCAAAAACGTTATGCAGGTATCGGATCCAGGGCAACGGCCCCCCGATAAAGGCCCGTTACCTCTCCGAGCAGATCGGCGATCAGCTCACCGAGCAGCTCGGGGCCGCGCTGCGTCAGCACCGATGCGGGGTGGAACTGCACCGAGGCGAAGCCCGGTCCGCGCAGTGCGTGCACCTCGCCGTCCGGCTCCCGGAAGACCCGTACCGTGCCGTCGCGGCCGGGGCACTCGATCAGGTCCGCGTCGCTGCGCGCGGCGAACGTGTTGTAGAAGCCCACCGGTTCGCTGCGGCCGAAGCAGTCGACCGTACGCTGCATGCCCTGGCTCGGCACCCGGTGACGTACCAGCGGAAGCCCCAGCAGCGTGCTGAGCACCTGGTGGCCCAGGCAGACGGACAGGAACGGAATGCCGCTGCTCAGCAGGTGCGCGGTCACCGCACGCAGCCGGGCGATCTTGGGGTCGGAGGTCTTCGCCGGATCTCCCGGGCCCGGCCCCACGATGACCACGTCGTAGTCCTCGACCCGGAACTCCTCGTCGTACCTGCGGATCTCCACGTACGGACCCTGTGCCTGGAGCAGATGCCGTGCCATCGCCGTGAAGGTGTCCTCGGCGTCGATCACCAGGACCCGTCTGCCGATCAGCCCGGCCAGTGGCCTGGACCGCTCCCCCGGCCGCTCGAACCAGAAGCCGGACAGCGGCACGTTGCGCGCGGCCAGCGCCGCCCGCACGGCGGGATCGGCCGACAGCGGGCGCGCCCCCTCCCCGGCGGGCGCGGCCGGCGTCCCCACCGGGGCCCGCAGCGCCTCGATCAGCCCGGCGGCCTTGGCCCGGGTCTCGGCCGCCTCGCCCGCCGGGTCGGAGTCGCGCACCAGGGTGGCGCCCACCGGGATCCGCACCCGGCCCGCGCCGTCGATCTCGGCCGTACGGATGAGGATCGCCGAGTCCATGCGGCGCAGGCCCGCCGCGTCCCGCCCGATCAGGGCAGCCACGCCCGCGTAGTGCCCCCGCCCCTCCGGCTCGTGACGGCTGATCACCTCGCAGGCGCTCTCCAGGGGGCCGCCGGTGACCGTCGGGGCGAGCAGCGTCTCGCGCAGGATCTCCCGGATGTCCAGGGAGCTGTGTCCCTCGACGAGGTACTCGGTGTGGGCGAGGCGCCCCATCTCCTTCAGGGCGGGCCCCGTCACCCGGCCGCCGAGGTCGCAGATCCGGCCCATCATCTTGAGTTCCTCGTCGAGGACCATGTACAGCTCGTTGGCCTCCTTGGGGTCCGCGAGGAAGGCGAGGAGCTCGTCCCGGTCCGGGCCGCCCGGCGGATAGCGGTAGGTGCCGCTGATGGGGTTCATCACCACCTGCCCGGCGTCCAGGCTCACATGGCGCTCCGGGGAGGCCCCCACGAAGGTCCGCCCGCCCGTGTGCACGACGAAGGACCAGTGGCAGCCCGCGGCGCGGCCGGCCAGTCGGCGGAAGAAGGACAGCGCGGTCCGCGAGGACCAGCCGTGGATCTGCGCCGAGAAGGTGCGCTTGAGCACGAAGTTCGCCCCGGCGCCGGTGCCGATCTCCTCCGTGAGCACCCGGCGCACCCGGCGCGCGTACTCCTCGTCGTCCGTGTCGAAGCCGCCCTCGTCCATGTCGATCGGCAGGTCGGGCAGCTGGGCCAGCACCCGGTCCAGGGGCAGCACCGCCTGCTCGTCCACCGCCAGGGTCAGCAGTGGCGCCCCGTCGTCGGGGCAGGCGAAGCCGCGCTCGCGGATCTGCCGGTAGGGCAGCAGGGCCAGCACCTCGTGCCGGTCGGGTGCGGTGCCGGTGAGCGGGATGTCGGCGATCAGGTCGTACGTACCGACCCGGCCGACGAGCAGGTCGACCGTGTCGGTGCCGGTGGCACCCGGCCGGTGCAGCAGGGCGAACGGCGGGGCGTCGTCACCCAGCACCTGGGCCAGGAGCGGGTGGACGGCGGGGTCGGTGAGGCCGGTGAGGTCGGCGAGTTCGGTGAGGCCGGTGTGCGTCATGGCCGCCCCCCGCCCATGGCCGCCAGCACCGCGCGGGTGGACAGCGTGACCGAGCAGCGTGTGGCGACGTACTCCAGGGTCTCCTGGTGGCGGCGGGCGGAGAAGTCCGCGATCGCGTCGCCCACCACGAAGGTCTGGATGTCGTGCGAGAAGCCCTCGTGCGCCGTCATCAGGATGCCGACGTGGGCGTACACCCCGCAGATCACCAACTGGTCGCGGCCGCTGCGGCGCAGCGTGTCGAGCAGGTCCGTGCGGCAGAAGGCGCTGGGCCGCCACTTGGTGAACACCTGCTCGCCCGGCGCGGGGGCGATCCGGTCGGGAATGGCCCGGTGCTCCTCGTCGGCGCTCATCCCGGCGCCCCAGATGTCCTTGAGCAGCCCGCGGTCCCCGTCGGACATCCCGCCGGGCTGTGCGGTGTAGACCACGGGCGCGCCGACCGCGGTGAACTGCCGCCGCAGTGCCTCGGCGTGGTCCATCAGGTCGGTGAGCGGCTGACGGCCCGCGTCGGGCCCGCCGTGGCCGAACGGGTGCAGGAAGTAGTTCTGCAGGTCGTGGACGAGCAGCACCGCGCGGTCGGGATCGATCGTCCACGGTGCGGTGTTGAGCGGGAGTTCGGCCTCGGTCGGCATGGGATACGAGTCGATGAGAGGGATCGCCATCGGTGCTCCAGAGTCGGTAGGAGTGAACAGCAGAAGGAAGAAGAGGAAGAGGCCGGCCCTAGGCGCCCAGCGCCGCGCCGCCGTCCACCACGAGGTTGTGCAGGGTGATGTGCGAGGCCTGCTCGGAGAGCAGGAAGAGGACCGCGTGGGCGATGTCCTCGGGCCGGGCGATCTTGCCCAGCGGGATGCCCGGCCGGTACGTGGCGGGCGAGCCTTCGACGGACGGGCCTGCGGCGTCGCCCTGCGGGTACATCGAGGTGAGCATCGGTGTCTCGGTGGAGCCGGGGGCGACGACGTTGCACCGGATGCCGTACTGGGCCGTCTCCAGCCCCAGGGTGCGGGTGAAGCTGGTCGCCGCGGCCTTGGACGCCGCGTAGGCCGCCATGTTCCAGCGCGGGATGCCGGCCGCGTTCGAGGCGACGGTCACCACCGCTCCGGAGCGGCGCGCCGCCATCCGGCGGACGACGGCCCTGCTGACGTGGAAGACACCGGTGGCGTTCACCGCGAAGGTGAGGTCCCAGTCCGCGTCGCTGTAGTCGGTGACCTCGCCGGTGCGCAGCACTCCGGCGGCGTTCACCAGGTGGTCCAGCGGGCCCAGTGCACGCTCCGCCAGGTCCACGGCCGCGTCGACCTCGGCGCTGTCGCGGACGTCCGCGCCGAGCGCGAGCGCCGTCCCGCCGTCCTCCTCGATCCGTTTCACCAGCAGGTCCAGGCCCGCCCGGTCGGCGTCCAGCACCGCGACCCGGGCCCCGGCGGCGGCCAGCGCACCGGCCACCGCCGCTCCGATTCCGCCCGCCGCCCCGGTGACCAGGGCGGTCCTGCCGTGCAGGTTCGGGCTCGTGCACGGTTCCTCGCTCATCGTCCGTTCCCCCATCCCGTGTGGTGCCTGGCCCGGGCCCGCCTGCGCCGGTCCACCACTTCGCTGCGCCGCCGCAGGGCCGCCTCGACCGCGTCGGCGTCCACCGCCAGGCAGCGGACCGTGAAGGAGGACAGCGCCTCCAGGTACTCGGCCTCCAGCGCGTCCTCGTCCAGTCCCGTCGAGCGGCCGTCCTCGATCAGGACCTGCCCCGCGACGATCACCGTCTGTACGTCCATGGAGCCGCCCAGCGAGAGGAAGCCCTCCAGCGGGCGGGGGTTGAGCAGGTAGCGCCAGTCGTCGGCCGGCACCAGCAGCAGGTCCGCCTGCTTGCCCGGCTCCAGGCTGCCGATCCGGTCGCCCTGGTCCAGGCCCCGGGCGGGGAGCCTGGTGGCCATCGCGAGGGCGTCGGTGGGCAGTACCTCGGTGGGGTCGGCGTACATCTCGTTGTAGAGCTGCCACACCGCCCGCATCGCCTCCGCCATGCCGCCCAGGGGTACGGCCGCGCCGTCGGTGGACACCGAGACGTCCAGGCCGGCCCTGCGGAACTCCGGGATCATCCGGGTCTCGGAGAGGGTCGACTCCCCGGCCTGGCCGTACTTGGCGGGCGCGTGGCTGATGTGGGCGCCCGCCCCGATCAGCAGGGCCCGCTCCCCGGGGTCCGCGAAGCCGCAGTGCACCGCCATGAACCGGTCGGTCAGCAGCCCCGCGTCGGCGAATCTGCGCACCGGGGTGGACCCGTAGTACGCGAGCATCACCTCGGCCTCGTTGCGCAGCGCTCCCACGTGGGTGGCGAACGGGACGTCGTAGCGGGCCACCAGGTCGGCGAAGCCTGCGGCGAGTTCGTCGCTCATGTTGGTGCCGTACACCGAGGTCGGCCAGGCCCGGACGAGGCCGTCGGGGTCGCCCGAGCACTCCTCCAGCAGCTCTTCGATGCGCTGGAGTTCGAGGTCGGTGTCCCGGGTGCGCCTGAAGCGGCTGTCGCCCGGCGCGCAGACGGTGTCGGCGGCCCAGGTGGAGACGGTGCAGCGCATCCCGAGGTCCCGGGCGGCCCTGGCCAGTGCCTGCGGCTTGTTCAGGGAGCCGACGTCGCCGAGGGTGGTGACGCCGGACCGCAGCTGGGTCCACATCGAGTAGCGGGCGATGGCCAGCGCCTCGTCGGGGGTGAGCCGGTCGATGTGGTCGTGGAAGGCGTCGAAGACCGCGGAGACCTGCGGGACGTCACCGCCGAGCGCCATGAAGACGGGTTTGTCGTCGCGGTCGCTCGCGCTGCGCAGCGCCCCCTTGAAGGGGAACCGCATCGCGAACATCTCGTGCCAGTGCGCGTTGACGAAGCCGGGCAGGATCATCCGGTCCCGGGCGTCGATGGTGTGCAGGTCCTCGCGGTGCCGGGGCTCGATCGCCGCCTCGACCTCGGCGACCGGCCCGGCGGCGACCACCACACCGTCCTCGGCGAGCACGGCGCCGTCGGGCACGACGCGGTCGGTGGCGTCCGCCGGGTAGAGCACGCCCCCGCGGATCAGCAGGGTGCTCATCACGCCACCTCCGCATCCCGGGAGGCCCATGCGCCACTGAGGTGCTGGTGCCAGGCGTCGAGGGTGGGTGCGGCGGCGAGTGCGGCGAAGTCGGCCGGCACTCCCTGCCTGCGCCAGCGGGTGACCAGGCGCATCATTTCCAGGGAGCCGAGCCCGAGATGGACCAGGTGGGCGTCACCGGTGATGGTCTCGGCCGCCAGGCCGGTCATCGCAGCGACGTCCTGCCTCAACTCGGCCTCGGTGAGCGGGAGTTCGCGGCGTCGGGTGCCGGGTCGGGCACGGGGCGGGGTGGGTGCGGTCATGGCGGTTCACCTCACGGGTGTCGGGGTCGCGGCGGGCGCGGTGGCACCGGCCGTCCGGCGGGGGCTCTGCGGGTCCTGCCGTACGCGCGCCCAGTCCCGGGAGCGGGCCGGGTCGGCGGCGGCCGCCGCGAGGACCTTCTTGTCGATCTTTCCCAGGGGTGTCAGCGGCAGACGGGGTACGTATTCGGCGCGGTCCGGCAGCTTGTAGTCGGCCAGGCCCCGCTGCTGGAGGGCGGCTTTGAGCGCGGTCAGCGGCGGCTCCTGGGCCGAGTCGTCCCGGCCGACGAGGAAGGCGTAGATCCGCTCCCCCAGGAAGGCGTCGGGCACCGGCACCACGGCCGCGGCGGCGATCCCGGAGACGGCGAGGAGGTGGGCCTCCACCTCTCCCGCGGCGATCTTGTCGCCGCCCCTGATGACGACGTCCTTGATCCGCCCCTCGACGACGAGGCGGCCCTCGGGAGTGATGCTGGCCAGGTCGCCGGTGCGGTAGAAGCCGTCCTCGGTGAAGGCCCGCGCGTTGTGCTCGGGGGCCCGGTAGTAGCCGCGCAGGGTGTAGGGGCCCCGGGTGAGCAGTTCCCCGACGCCGCCGGGCGGCACGGGGTCGCCCTGCTCGTCGACGATCCGCACCTCGTCGGCCTCGGACACGGGCCGGCCCTGGGTGTGCAGCACGGAGTGCGGGTCGTCGCCGGGGCGGGACATGGTGAGCAGTCCTTCGGCCATGCCGAACACCTGCTGGAGGCGGCAGCCGAGTTCCGGGGCGATCCGGGCGGCCAGTTCCGGTTCGAGGCGGGCGCCGCCGATCTGGAGGACCTCCAGGCTGGACAGGTCCCGGTCGGAGAACTCGCGTTCCTCCAGCCAGAGCCGGGCCACGGTGGGCACCACGGAGGTCAGCGTGACGCGTTCCCGCTCGATCAGCGCGAAGCAGTCGTCGGCGGTGGGATCGGGAGCGAGCACCACCGTTCCGCCGGAGGCCAGCGTGCCGACGACGCCGGGGCAGCCCCAGGTGAAGTTGAACTCCACGGGAAGCACCGCAAGGTAGACGGACGCCGGGTCGAGCGAGAGGAGTTCCGCGACCGTACGGGTCTGGTACGCGTAGTCGTCGTGCGTGCGCGGAATGAGCTTGGGCAGTGCGGTGGTGCCTCCCGAGAGGAGGAAGAAGGCCACGTCGGAGGGGTCGTTCGCGGGCAGCGGCTGCGGATCGCCGTCGACCCGCGCAAGCGGTACGACGTCCACGCGGCCCCCGTCGGACCCCTCGGCCTCCTCCACCGCATCCATGACGAACACCGTGCGCAGCGCGGGAAGTCCGGCGGCGATCTGCCGGCCGAGCGCCACGTGGTCGAAGCCGCGGAAGACCCCGGGCACCACGTATCCGGACGCCCCCGACAGCTCGCACAGGTGCCGGATCTCCTGGGACCGGTGCGAGGTGAGGGAGAACACCGGTTTGGCACCGGCCCGGAAGAGGGCGAAGGCCACCTCCACGAACTCCGGTACGTTCGGCAGCTGGAGCACGATACGGTCGCCCGGCCGCACCCCCTCGCGGACGAACCCGGCGGCCCTGCGGTCGACCCGGTCCGCCAGTTCGGTGTAGCTGATGCGGGTGTCGCCGGACACCAGTGCCGTGGCGGAGCCGTACGCGGCGGCCCACTCGCGGGGCAGGGCGCCCAGGTCGCTGCCCCGCCACAGTCCGGTGCGGCGGTAGTGCGCGGCGGTCTCCGCCGGCCACGGTGTGCAGCCGTCGAGCATCATCGGTCCTCCTCCTTACGAGCGGAATCCACGGGGGCTTCTGCGCTGTCGGGGCTCTCGTCGGGGCAGTCGGCCGTGATCTGCACGACCGCGCAGGCGACCTCCAGGCCCGGCCCTGCCGCGAGCAGCAGCACCTCGTCCCCCACGACGACCTCGCCGCTGCTCCACAGCCGTTCCAGGCCGATGAACGGGTCGGCGGCGCCCACATGGCCCACGCCGCGGGTGAACTCCCAGGTGCCGAGGTCGGGTTCGACGTCCAGCGGGTCCAAGTAGATGCTGTGCAGCGCGCCCTCGGCGTATCCGGTGTGGCAGATCCTGGCCACCTTCTCCAGGCTGCTGCCGGCCTCCTCCAGCACCCGGTCGACCGTCTCGGCCACCAGGTCGCCGAGGTGCACCGGCGGTGCGGCCGTCCCCTGCTCCCAGCGGCCCCGCATGTGGGCGCTGCGCTCCTCGAAGTTCAGGGAGCGGCCGACCGTGATGCCGGGCGGGAAGAGCTGCTCGCCCGCCCTGTGCAGTTCCTCCATCGACGGGGCGGAGGACGAGCCGACGGCCACCAGCCGGGCGAATCCGCCCCGGCGCGAGACCACCGCGGCCGCGCCGCCGTCCGCGAGGAGGAACAGCTTGGAGGCGTTCCAGCGGTCCACCCCGGGGGCGGAGAAGTTGTCGGCGGAGGTGACCAGCACCGCGTCCTTGGACCGGTCGGCGATCAGCCGGTGCGCGGCGAGTTCCAGCGCGGCCAGCATGCCCAGGCAGCCGGGGCCGATCTGGGCGGCGGTGACCGGACGGTCCAGGGTGTTGCGCAGCACGTAGTGCGGGGCGGACCAGCCGTCGGGTCCCTGGTGGTAGGTGGCGCAGTGCAGCAGCGCCCCGAAGTCGTCGGGCTCCAGCCCCGTGGCGGCGCTGCGGCGCAGGGCGGTCTCGGCGGCCCGTACCGCCATGTCGGGGGCGGGCACCTCTCCGGCGGTCCGGACCGCCCGCATGCCGGAGGCCTTGCGGACGGCCGTGTCGTACCAGCCCCGGTTCACCGCTTCCTCGGTGCTGGTCGCCTGCGGCAGCCAGGTGCCGAGGCCCGCGAGGTGGATGTCCTCGGCGAGCTTCACCGCTGCTCCCCGGTGGCCGCGGGCACCAGGTACCGGGCGACGCTGTCGAGCTTCTCGCAGGTCTCCTCGAACTCCCGCTCGGGCGTGGAGTGTCCGACGATGCCCGCGCCCGCCCGCAGCCAGGTGCGGCCGTCCTTGCGGTAGGCGCTGCGCAGCACCAGGGCCGCGTCCATGGCCCCGGAGTGGTCCACGGTCAGCACCGTCCCGCTGTACAGGCCCCGGGTCTCGGGCTCGTTGCGGCGGATGGACTCGTACGCGGCCTCCTTGGGGACGCCCGACGCGGTGACGGCCGGGAAGACGGCGCCGAAGGCGTCCCAGGCCTCCTGGCCGGGGGCCAGCCTGCCGGTCACCCGGGAGGCGAGGTGCTGGACGCTGCCGCGTTCGCGTACGGCCATGAACTCCGGTACGCCGACGGTCCCTTCGAGGCAGACCTCCAGGAGCTCGTCCGCGCCGGTCTTGACCGAGATGGCGTGCTCGTAAACCTCCTTGGGCGAGCCGAAGAGGTCGGCGCGCAGGCAGGCGTTGACGTACGCGTCAGAAGTGAGGGCGCGGGTGCCGGCCAGCGGCTGGCTGACCACCCGGCCGTCCTCGGAGACCTGCACGACGATCTCCGGGCTGAAGCCGATCGCCTCGGTGCCGCCGAGGTTGACCATGAAGGAGCGGGCCGGGTTGTTGCCCCGCCGCCCCGCCACGTACGTGCCCGTCAGATCGGTGTCGCCGGGCACCTCGACGACCCGGGAGAGGATCACCTTGTGCAGTTCACCGGCGTTGATCGCGTCGACGGCCTGCCGCACCGCCGCCCGGTACGGGCCGCTGTCCGTGGCGTACACGTCCAGGGGCCGGGGCTGTGTGTTACGGGCCGGGCCGTCCGCGAGGACGGTGTCGACCAGCGCGTCGAGGGCGGCCTGGTCGGCGGCGCGCAGCAGGGCGTGGCCCTCGCCGAAGCGGACCTCGGCGCGCGGCACGACCAGGTGCATCAGCCGCTCGTCGCCGAGGTGCCGGCGTCCGCCCTCCTTGACGTACGACAGCTCGAAGGCGGCCCATCCGTAGGCCCGCCAGGAGGGGACCTCCACCTGGGCGAGCAGTTCGGAGACCAGCCGGAGCGGCGTGTCGCTCCACGGCAGCACGACCTCCGGCAGCCCTTCCTGGGTGAGCCGGGCTCCGTCGCGGTCCAGGGTCAGTTCGGCGCGCGCGCCGCCCGCGTAGGACCAGCTTCCCCCGTTCTCGTAGACGACGTACGACTCGTGGAGTCCGGAGTCGGCGAGACGGGCGGCGATCAGCAAGGGGTCTTCGGAGAGCGGCAGTTGGGTCTCGTAGTAATGGCGCGAGGCGGTGGCGATCATCAGGGAAGTCCCTCCCGTTGTCTTGTTACCTTCCATGAGGTTACGGAGGTAACAGACCGGGGACCACGACCGTCCGATCAACCCTGCTGATCGGGTTGAGGAGCCACGGGATGCACAGACGTTCGCCCAAGGTCCGATCATGCCGAGGTATGGCGGCGGCAAAGCGGGCCGTACGGGGCCGGGGCGCACCCCTACGCTGCGCGCGGGGCCTGAACGGGCAGCCAGGACAGGGGAGTTCGGGGAATGAAGTCTGTGGTGCTGAACTGGGGGCCCACGCTGCTGTTCAGCGTGGTGCTGCCGTGGGTGACGTACGGGATGCTGACGGACGGCGGGGTGGAGCCGGTCACGGCCCTGTTCCTGATCGCCATCTGGCCGTTGGCCGAGGTGGGCATCTTCTACGGGCTGCACCGGCGGGTGGACGAGTTCGGCGTGATGATCCTGGGCGTGCTGGTGCTGGGCGCGGTCGGGGCGCTCGTCTTCCACAGCGAGAAGATGGTCTTCGTGAAGGACTCGGCGGTCACGGGGCTGCTGGGTCTCGCGTTCCTGGCGACCTTGTTCCTGGAGCGGCCGATGATGTTCTACTTCGGGCGGAAGTTCGCGACCGACGGGTCGGCGGAGGGCGTCGCCCGGTGGAACGGGCTCTGGGACGCGTACCCCGGATTCCGTTCCAGCCAGCGGAAGTTGACGGTGGTGTGGGGTGTGGCCTTCCTGGCGGAGGCCGGGGTGCGGATCGCGCTGACGTACGTCCTGGACACGCAGACGATGGTGGGGGTCTCCGGCATCCTGCCGTTCGTGGTGCTGGCCGGGCTGCTGACGTACACGATCAGTACGGGGAAGAAGGGCCGGGCGCGGATGGCGGGGGCGGGTGCCGCTGCGGGTGCGGGTGCCGGTGCGGACGGGAGTGCGGCTCCGGCCGTGGATCCGGCGGGCTGAGGCCGGGTCCCGGGGCCCGGGCCCCGGGTCAGGCGGGGGTCCGCTTGCGGGCGGGCGCCTTCTTGGCCGGGGCCTTCTTGGCGGTGGCTTTCGCGGTGCCGGCCTTGGCGGTCTTGGCGGTCTTGGCCGCCGCCTTCTTCGCCGTACCGGCCGTCTTCTTCGCGGCGGCCTTCTTGCGGGGCTTGAGCTCGGTGACCGTACCGGCGTCGGCCGGTTCGCCCCGGGAACTCTTGGCGGCGCGGACGCTGTTCTCCAGGGCGGCCATCAGGTCGATGACCTGGGCGTCGCCGCCGCTCTTCTCGCTCGCGGCGGGTGACATCGCCCCGCCGTTCTCGGACTTGGCGGCGATGAGCTCCTCGACGGCCTCGCGGTAGTCGTCGTGCAGGGTGGAGAGGTCGACCTCGCCGAGGGTGTCCATCAGGGTGTCGGCCAGGTCGAGTTCGGCGTCGCGGACGGTGACGTTGCCCTCGGGGGCGATGCCCTCCGGCTGACGGATCTCGTCGGGCCACAGCAGGCCGTGCATGGCGATGACGTCGCCGACGACACGCAGCATCCCGAGGCGCTCGCGCCCGCGCAGGGCGAACTTGGCGATGGCGACCTTGCGGCTGCGCGCCAGTGCTTCGCGAAGCAGCGTGTAGGGCTTGGCGGCCGGAACGCCGTTGGCGGAGAGGTAGTACGCCTGGTCCATCTGGAGGGGGTCGATGGAGGCCAGCGGCACGAAGGCGACGATCTCGATGGTCCGGGCGGTGGGCAGGGGGAGCGCGGCCAGGTCGTCGTCCGTGATCGGAATGATCGAGCCGTCGGCGTCCTCGTACCCCTTGCCGATGTCGGCGGACTGGACCTCCTGCTCGTCCAGCTCGCACACCTTGCGGTAGCGGATGCGGCCGCCGTCGGCGGTGTGGATCTGACGGAAGGAGATGGAGTGGTTCTCCGTCGCGTTGAAGAGCTTGATGGGGATGCTGACCAGTCCGAAGGAGATGTTGCCGTTCCAGATTGATCTCATGCCCGTGATCCCTTTCGGTGGGATTCTCATGTTATGTCGCCCATGACGGAGGTGGAGGGTCGAAGGCTGGCCCTCAGCAATCTGGAGAAGGTGCTGTTCCCCGCGTCGGGCACGACGAAGGGGGAACTGCTGCATTACGTCGCGACGACGGCGGGGGCGCTGCTGGCACACGTCCACGACCGGCCGATGTCCTTCCTGCGCTTCCCGGACGGGGTGACGGGCGAGACCTTCTTCACGAAGAACCCGCCGCCCGGCAAGCCCGCCTGGCTGAAGACGGCGGAGGTGCCCCGGTCGGAGGGGACGACCGCGCGGCAGGTGGTGGTGAGCGATCTCGCGTCGTTGATGTGGGCGGCGAACCTGGTCGTCGAGTTCCATGTGCCGCAGTGGCGGGTGGACTCGCCCGGGGTCGCGGACCGGATGGTCTTCGACCTGGACCCCGGGGCGCCGGCCGGAACGGCGGAGTGCGCCGAGGTCGCCCTGTGGCTGCGGGAGCGGCTGGCGGCGGACGGGCTCGGGGCGTGGGTGAAGACCTCCGGCTCGAAGGGCCTGCACGTGCTGGTGCCGGTGGAGCCGACGCCGTCCGAACGGGTGACGGCGTACGCGAAGGCGCTGGCGCAGGAGGCGGAGGCGTCGCTCGGCGGCCTGGTGGTGGCGCGCATGACGCGGGCGCTTCGGCGCGGAAAGGTGTTCGTCGACTTCAGCCAGAACGCGGCGTCGAAGACGACGGCGGCGGCGTACACGGTGCGGGCGAGGGAGGGGGCGACGGTGTCGACGCCGGTCGGGTGGGAGGAGCTGGAGGCGCGGCCACGGGGGCTGTCGTTCGGGATGGAGGAGGTGGTGGGGCGCTTGGTGGAGTACGGGGACCTGCTGGGCCCCCTCCTGAATCCGAACCGGGCGGGGGGACTGCCGCCCCTTTAGGGGCGCGGGGCTGTGCCGCTGTGCGGCTCCGCCGCGCGGGCGAGCTCTTCCTGTGCGGGCCGCTTGTCCGTGCCCCTTTCAGGGGCGCGGGGAACTGCGCGAGCAACCACCCACCCAGCCGCGCGGCGAGCGCTTTGGGTGAAGGGGCGGGGCTGGGGCCTCCTTGGCCCAGCGGGCCGGGGCTTCACGCACCCGGCACGGGGAGGCGCCCCGAGGGCCCCGGGGCTGCGCGCACCCGGCACTGAAAGTGCGGGCAGGGGCCGGAACCGGGGTGGGCCCGGATCGGGCGTACCGTCCCCTTGCCCGCCCGTCCCGCCCCCCCCGGGGGGCGGCCCCCGCCGCCCAAGGCGGCGGAGGGAGGTGGAAGGGGGGCGGGCGGCCCCGCCCAAGGGGACGAGGGGAGAGGAAGGGGCGGGGGCGGCCCCGCCGCCCAAGGGGGCTCGGCGGAAAGGGAGGGGCGCCGTCCAAGGGAACGGCGGCGGAGAGGGGAGCGCCGCCCAAGGGGCTACGGGCGGAGCCAGGTGTGGCGGTTGCGGGCGAGGGCGTGGAGGGATTCGATGTCGGCCGGCTTGAGGACGCCGCCCAGGCGGGCAAGGGTGGCCGCCGCCGAGCCGTCGTGGAGGACGTGGAGGTCGGGGAGGTCGTCCGGGGTGGGCGGCGCCGCGTCGGTGCGGTGGGCGCCGACGAGGGCCAGGCAGGCGCGGACCCCCGCGGCCAGCGCCAGGGAGGCCCGTTCCGCGTCGTGCAGCGCACGGCGTACGTGGGTGTCCTGCACGGTGAAGCGCCGGTTGCGGGCCGGCACGGTGCGGACCGTGAGCACCCCTGCGGGGCCGATCAGCAGGTGGTCGAGGAAGTCGAGGTGCGTTCCGCCCGGCAGCGGCACGCAGTGCAGGACCCGCCAGCCCACCCCTTCGAGCCCCTCCAGCTCCTCCCCCATCCGCTGGAGCGCCGCCAGCGCCTCCCGCTGCGGATCGGCCCGGAAGCGCCGCAGCGCCGAGGGCTCCGCGAGCCCCGCGTACAGCGCCTCCCCGGGCCGGTTCGGCGCGAGGTCGTCGTCCGGGTGGAGCGCCAGCCGGGCCAGGTCGGCGGCGGACGGCACCGGGGGCGGCCCGACGGTGAGCGGCCCCGTGACGTACGGCGCGAGGGCGGTCAGCACCTCCTCGCGCCGCCCCTCGGCGAGCAGGCTCACCCGGCCGGTGTCCCGGTCGTACCAGGCGAGGGTGCGACCGGTGGCGAGCGTGACGTAGAGACGGGCACCGCCGTGGCCGTGGGCCGGTGTGACTCGCAGTGGTTTCATGGTGCATCACCCCCTGCCATGGGAACAGCAGGCAACCCTCCGGGGCAACAACTGTGCGCACGAGGGCGGGAGTTGACCGCGAGTTGTCCGGGAGTTGACCGGGAGCGGACTGTCGGAAGGTCGCGGAAGGTCGCGGACGACCGGCCGGGAGCCCCGGCGCCGTCCCGGGAACCACGGGCGCGCGCCGTGCGTTGAAACACTGCAGGAGCATCAGGCGGTACGACAGCGGACCAGCGACCAGACAACCAGCAGACCAGCAGACCAGGACCAGCGGACCAGCACCCGAGGCCGACCCCCCGGGCGCGGCGAATCGGGGGCAGACATGATCATCTTTGGCACCAGGGGCTACATCTACCAGCTGGCGATCCTGACCCTGCTCTGCGGCCACTGCGGCAATCCGGCCGCGCACACCCTGCGCAAGCACGTCACGAAGTTCACCCTCTTCTTCATCCCCCTGTTCCCCGTCTCCACGAAGTACGCCACGCAGTGCACCTTCTGCGGGGCCGAGCGGCGGGTGGAGCGGGAGGAGGCCGAGCGGCTCCAGGCCCAGGGCGGCATGGGCGGCGGCCAGGACTTCCCGCAGGGCGCCGGAGGAATACCGCAGCAGCAGAACCCGTACCAGCAATGAGCCCTCGTACACACCCCTGACCTGCGGCGATGCGGGCCGTCGGACGGCTGTTACAAGAACGATGAATCCCCGCAATAGCGGACATTTAGGATTCATCACATGAGTACCGCGACTATGGCGAACAAGCCCAGCAAGCAGCAGCCCCGCACGGCCAGGCTCGTGGCCGCGTCCGCTCTCACCGTCGCCCTCGGCGGCGGTCTCGTCGCCTGCGGCGGCGGTGGCGCCTCCGCGGCCCTCGCGCCGGACGTGAACGTCAAGAACGTTGCGGCCCAGCCCGCCGGCCAGCCTCAGGACCAGGGCCGGAAGGCGGAGCCGCTCAAGGCCTCCAAGCCGACCGGTCTGATCATCCCCTCCGCGGGCGTGAAGACCGACACCATGCTCGACCTCGGGCTGGACGAGAACCAGGAGCTTCAGGTGCCGTCCGTCGACGACGCCGAGAAGCCCGGCTGGTACACCGGCGCGGTCACCCCCGGCGAGAAGGGCGCCTCGATCCTGGTCGCCCACTACGACACCGCCAAGGGCCCGGCCCTGCTGCGCAACGTCGCCAAGATGAAGATCAACGACTCCATCGAGGTGAAGCGGGCGGACGGCAGCACCGCCAAGTTCAGGATCCGCGAGATTCAGCAAGTGGACAAAAAGGACTTCCCTACGAATAAGGTCTATGGAAAGACCGCAGGCCCGGAACTGCGCCTCATCACCTGCGGGGGCCCGATCCGGGACGGACACCGCTCTGACAACATCATCTTCTTCGCCGACCTCGTGAAGTAGGGGCCGGCAGGGAGGGGAGTCCTTGTTCCTCCGCCGCCGCCCCGACGGCCGCGGGAGCCCGGTCGGCCGACCGGTGCTCCCCGGCCGTACCCGTACGCCCGTGGTGGCGGCCCTGCTCGCGGGCGCGGTCTGCACCGCGGTCTCGGGCTGCGTCCAGGCGGGCGAGCTGAAGAGCGCGGGCCCCGCCCCCACGGCGGTCGGCCCGGTGCGGCTGTGGCCCACGCTGCCGCCCGCGACCGCCCCTGCGGAGGACTTCGGGGCGGCCGAGACGGAGACCGCCAAGGGCATCACGGTCCCGGGCGGCAACGTGCACAAGGTGGACCCGGTCGCGGTCGTGCAGGCGGAGGTGGACGCGCATCCGGACACGTACAGCGGACCCGACGGTCTGTACGCGGAGACGGTGGCCCGGCTGGGCCGCTGCAAGGAGCAGCCCAAGCAGTGCCCGGTCCTCCAGCCGTACTACCGCGACCTCACCGGTGACGGGAAGGACGAGCTGATCCTCGGCATCCGGATGCCGGAGGGCCAGCTCGCCATCCGTGCCTACCTCGCCGAGAAGGGCGGGCTGACCCGCATCATGGGCACCTCGGACGCGGTGACCAGCGTGGCGTTCGCGGGCCGCGACCTGGTGCTGCGGGTGCCGGCGGGGATCGCCGGGTACGAGTACCGCACGGCCTGGACCTGGGACGCCCGCCAGCACGCGATGCTCGCCACGCAGGACCAGATCGTGCACATCCTGCGCGGCCCGAAGCCCCACCGCACCGGCCCGGGCACGGGCACCGGCACCGGCCCGGGGACGGGGCCCGGCACGGGTTCCGGCGGGGGCACGGGTTCCGGCGGAGGCAGGCACAACCACGCGGAGTCCTCCCCCACCCCCGGACCCCCCGCATGAGCCGCCCCCGCCTGCGGTTCCCCGCCTGGACCGCCTCGCTGACCTGGAAGGCGCTCGCCTTCCTCACCGTGATCTGCTGCCTCCTCGCCTTCTTCCTGGGCGCCCTCGTGCACGTCTCCGTCACCCACCAGACCGTCGAGCAGGCCCGCGAGAAGGCCCTCGACAAACTGGGCCGGGCCGCCGAGGCGTACGAGGCGGGCGAGCCGCTGCCGCCGGGCGCGGGCATCGACCTGCCGGGGCTGCCGGAATCGCTGCGGCAGCTGAACCGCAAGGGCGAGCAGGGCACCGTCGTGGCGAACGACCCCGACGGCCACCCCCGCATGTGGGCGGCCCGCGCCGCCGACCGGCGGTCGCTCGCCGTGGCACTCGACTACCAGCCGGGCGTCGATACGATCACGGGTCTGGACCGCGCCATCCTCGGCTCCTCCGTCCTGGCCATCGGCGCGACGCTGCTGGTCGGGGCGTTCGCCGTCACCCGGGTCACCCGCAGGCTGCACCAGACCGCCCGGGTGGCCCGCCGGATCGGCGCCGGAGACCTGGACGCCCGGGTGCACGACCCCCGCAACCAGGACCCGGACCGCCACAAGGACGAGGTCGCGATCGTCTCCGGCGCCCTGGACACCATGGCCGGCACCCTCCAGGGCAAGCTGCTGAGCGAGCAGCGCTTCACCGCCGACGTCGCCCACGAGCTGCGCACCCCGCTGACCGGCCTGACCGCCGCCGCCGGGCTGCTGCCGCCGGGGCGGCCGTCGGAGATGGTGCAGGAGCGGGTGGAGGCCATGCGGCGGCTGACCGAGGACCTGCTGGAGATCTCCCGGCTCGACTCGGGCAGCGAGCAGGTGGAGCTGGACCTGCACCGGCTCGGGCCGCTGGCCGAGCGGGCGGTGCGCGCGGTGCCCGCCCCGACCGAGGTCAGGGTCGTACGGGACGTGGGCGTGGAGACGGACCGGCGGCGGCTGGAGCGGGTGCTGGGCAATCTCGTGGCGAACGCGCACAAGCACGGGCGGGCGCCGGTGGAGCTGACCGTCGACGGACCGGTGATCACCGTGCGTGACCACGGGGACGGCTATCCGGCGTATCTGGTGGAGCACGGGCCGCAGCGTTTCCGTACCGAGGCGGGCGGCGCCAAGGGCGGGCACGGGCTCGGTCTCACCATCGCGGTGGGCCAGGCGGAGGTGATCGGGGCCCGGTTGACGTTCGCCAACGCGCCGGACGGAGGGGCGGTCGCCCGGCTCGTCCTGCCCGCGCACGAGGAACTGCCCCATTCCCCCGCATAGCAACACAAAGTGACACTTTGCGATCAATAAGTGGCGATTTTAGGGTGAAGCAAGCGAGTTGAGGGCTGCGTCCCGCAACGGGGCGCGGCCACTCCTCCCTAGGAGGCAACATGCTCACCCCCCAGAAGTTCGCCCTGTGCGTCGCCGCCGGCGCACTGACCGCCACCCTCGCCGCCACACCGGCCCTCGCCGACCATGCCGTCCCCGACACGGCCGTCGCCGAGCAAGCCGTCCCCGACACAGCCCTCGCCGACCAGGCCGCCCCCGACACCGCACCCGCCGACCAGACCGCCGCCCACCCCCGGCACACCGAGGGCCGCGTCACCGCCAGGTCCGGCCTGAAGCTGCGCGACAAGCCCACCCGCAGCAGCCGCATCATCCGCACCGAGCCGTACGGCGCGACGGTGCACATCTTCTGCAAGACCACCGGCGACCACGTCGAGGGCAACGACCACTGGTACCTGCTCACCGACGGAACGTGGGCCTGGGGCTCCGCCCAGTACATCGTGCCGAAGGGCGGTCACTCCCCCCGCTGGTGCTGACGTACGCCACCACCCGAGGGGGACGGGAGTGACGCCCCGCCCCCTCGATGACATATACGGACATTAAGCACAATCACTTGTTACGTTTCCGGAGTGACCGACGCTCCCCCACCCGAGCTCCGCCTCCCCAAGCGGCGCGGCGTCGAGCTCTGCCTCCTCGTCGGGGCGGTCCTCATCGCGGTGCTCGGCTACTGCGCCACGGGCCTCGGCAAGACCGGCACCGCCCCGCCGGACGCCCTGAAGTACGGCGCGGGGCTCGGCGTCCTCGCCCTGGTCGCGCACTTCGCGGTCCGCTTCCGCGCCCCGTACGCCGACCCGCTGCTCCTGCCCATCGCCGTCCTCCTCAACGGCATCGGGCTGGTCCTGATCTACCGCCTCGACCTGGAAACCCCCAAGACCCAGGCGGCGTTCACCCAGCTCACCTGGTCCACGCTCGGGGTCGGCCTCTTCATCGCGGTCGTCGTGCTCCTCCGCGACCACCGCGTGCTGTCCCGGTACGCGTACGTCTCGTGCGCGGCGGCCCTGGTCCTGATGGCCGTCCCGATCTTCTTCCCCGCGATCAACGGGGCGAAGATCTGGATCCGCTTCGGGGGGCTGTCCTTCCAGCCGGGCGAGTTCGCGAAGATCCTCCTGGCGATCTTCTTCGCCGCCTACCTCGCCGCGAACCGCAACGCCCTCGCGTACACCGGCCGCACCTTCCTCTTCAAACGCCTCCAGCTCCCGACCGGCCGCGTCCTCGGGCCGATCGTCGCGATCTGGCTGCTCAGCGTGGGCGTCCTGGTCCTGGAACGGGACCTGGGCACCTCGCTCCTCTTCTTCGGCCTCTTCGTGATCATGCTGTACGTCGCCACCGGCCGCACCGGCTGGATCGCGGTGGGCCTGCTGCTCGCGGCCGTCGGCGCGTACGCGGTGGGCTCGGTCGAGCCGCATGTGCACAGCCGGGTCGCGGACTGGCTGCACCCCTTCGCCTCCATCGAGGCGGGCAACGGCCCCGGCCAACTGGCCCAGTCCCTCTTCGCGTTCGCCGCGGGAGGGATGCTCGGCACGGGCCTGGGCCTCGGCCACTCCATCCTCATCGGCTTCGCCGCGAAGTCCGACTTCATCCTCGCCACGGCGGGCGAGGAACTGGGCCTGACCGGCCTGACCGCACTCTTCCTCCTGTACGCACTCCTGGTCGCCCGGGGCTACCGGGCGGGCCTCGCCCTGCGCGACCCCTTCGGCCGCCTCCTTGCCATCGGGCTCGCCTCGATCGTCGCGCTCCAGGTCTTCGTCATCGCGGGCGGCGTGATGGGGCTGATCCCGCTCACCGGCATGGCCATGCCGTTCCTCGCCCAGGGCGGCTCGTCCGTCGTCACCAACTGGATCATCGTGGCGCTGCTGATCCGGGTCAGCGACTCGGCCCGCAGCCCGCGCCCGGCGACCGCCGACACCGGCCAGATCGCCGCCGTGGTGGAACGCGACCTGGCCGAACTCAGCCACGTACAGGACCAGTTGGAGAGGAAGCAGCCGTGATCCGATACATCCGCCGGGCGGCCGGATGCTGCCTGGTCCTGCTGGTCGCGCTCCTCCTCAACGCCGCCCGCGTGCAGGTATTCCAGGCCGACTCGCTCGACGACAACCCGGCCAACCGCCGCAAGAACATCGTCCGTTACGACCAGCAGCGCGGGAACATCCTGGTCGACGGCAAGTCCGTCACCGGCTCCAAGGACACCGGCGAGCAACTCCGCTGGGAACGCACCTACACCCAGGGCCCGCTGTACGCACCCGTCACCGGCTACGCCTCCCAGACGTACGGCACCGCCTTCGTCGAGGCCGCCGAGGACGACATCCTCTCCGGCACCGACCCGATGCTCGCCCCGCTCCCCTTCTGGACCGACCTGACCCGCAAGCAGCAGCCCGGCGGGAACGTGGCGACGACGATCCGGGCCGCAGCCCAGCAGGCCGCGTACGAGGGCCTGGGCGGCCGACGCGGCGCGGTCGCCGCGATCGAGCCCTCGACCGGACGCATCCTCGCACTGGTCAGCAGCCCTTCGTACGATCCGGGAACGCTGTCGGGGACGGGCCGCACGGTCTCCGACACCTGGGCCCGCCTCAACTCCTCGACGAGTCAGCCGATGCTGAACCGGGCGATCCGGCAGACGTACCCGCCGGGTTCCACCTTCAAGATCGTGACGGCGGCGGCGGCGCTGGACGCGGGGACGGTCGTCGACGTGGACGCGCCGACCGACACCCCGGACCCCTACATCCTGCCCGGCACACGCACCCCGCTCCCCAATGAGGCGAGCGGCTGCGAGCACGCGTCGCTGGCGTACGCGATCCGGGTGTCGTGCAACACGGTGATGGCGAACCTGGGGGTGAAGACGGGGCTGGCGTCGATGCTGGACACGGTGGGCCGGTTCGGCTTCAACGACAAGGGCATCCGCATCCCGTCGCCGGTCGCCGCGAGCAACTTCGACAAGAACATGAGCGACGACCAGCTGGCCCTGTCCTCCATCGGCCAGTTCGACACCCGGGCAACTCCCCTGCAGATGGCGATGGTTGCGGCGGCAGTGGCGAACGGCGGCGACCTGAACCGCCCCCACCTGGTGGACAGCACGACCACGAAGAAGGGCGGCCTGGTCTCGCAGACGGCCGTCCGCTCGTACCAGCAGGCGATGAACCCGGCGACGGCCATGCAGCTCCAGCGCATGATGATCGACGTCGTCGAGAACGGCACCGGCGGCAACGCGGCCATCCCGGGCGTGGTCGTCGGCGGCAAGACGGGCACGGCGCAGCACGGGGTGGGCAACTCCGGTGTGCCGTACGCCTGGTTCATCTCCTTCGCCCAGAAGGACGGGGCGGGGACGCCGGGGGTGGCGGTGGCCGTGGTGGTGGAGGACGCGGCGGCACGGCGCGGGGACATCACGGGCGGGGGGCTGGCGGCGCCGATCGCGCGGTCGGTGATGGAGGCGGTGCTGGGAGACTGAGCGGCATGGATGTGGCGGAGTCGGTGGCTGAGTCAGTGGCTGAGTCGTTGGCGCGGATCGCGGAGGCCGATCCGCGCCTGTGCGCGTTCCTGGAGGTGTGGGAGGACGCCGCGCCTGTGCCTGACGGCTCTGAACTCCCTTTGTACGGGCTGCCGTTCGCGGTGAAGGGAAGGGCGGGGCTGCGTTCCTACGCGGCGCGCAAGCTGGTGGAGGCGGGGGCGGTGCCGGTGGGGGCGACGTCGGTGCCGGGGCCGGGGACCTACTGGCAGACGTGGGGGCTGGGCGCGCGGGGCCGGACCCTGAACCCGTACCGCCGGGACCTGACCCCCGGCGGCTCGTCGGCCGGTTCGGCGGTGGCGGTCGCGGCCGGGATGGTGCCGCTGGCCACGGGGAGCGACGGGGCGGGTTCGGTGCGGATACCGGCGGCCTGGTGCGGGGTGTTCGGGCTGCGGACGACGCGGGGACTGCTGCCGTCGCCGGACCGCACGGGGCTGGCGACGGCGGGGGTGCTGGGGAGGTCGGCGGCGGAGCTGGAGGCGTACTTGGGGTGCGTGGTGGAGGGGTACGAGGCTGCGGGGGTGCTGCCGGGGCGGGCGGTGTGGTCGCCGGACCTGGGCTTCGCGGCGGGCCCCGACCTGGACGAGGAGGTGGTGGGGATCGCGCGGGCGGCGGCGGAGCGGCTCTTCCGCCTGGAGGAGCCACCGGGCTTCGCGCTCCTCGACCCGAAGGAGGAGTGGTTCGCGATACGGGGTGGGAGTGCGCCGGGGGTGGTGGCGCGGGAGAACGCGGCCCGCCTTGCCGAACTCTTCACCGGTGTAAGGGTGTTGGCGACCCCGACCACACCCTTCCGCCCGCACGGGCACGAGGGGCCGGGCGGGCGCTTCTCGACCTCTCTGACATGGGCGTTCAACGTGAGCGGGCATCCGGCGGTGAGCGTGCCGGCGGGCTTCACGGAGGACGGGTGCCCGGTGGGCCTGCAACTCGTCTCGGACTTCGGGACGGAGGGGCTGCTGGCGGGGGTGGCGGCTAGCGTGCCGCCATGGACTCCGAACGGTACGAACTCGCCCAGGTGAACATATCCCGGCTCCGATTCCCTCTGGAATCAACGGAGTTGAAGGACTTCGTGGAAGCGCTGGAGCCGGTGAACGCGACGGCCGACGCGGCGGAGGGCTTCGTGTGGCGGCTCGAGTCGGAGGGCGGGGACGCCACGGAGATCCGAATCTTCGAGGATGACTGGTTGATCGTCAACATGTCGGTGTGGCGGGACGCGGAATCGCTGAAGGCGTTCATATACGCGGGCCGGCACCGGGACCTGCTGAAGCGGCGCAACGAGTGGTTCGAGCGGGTGGCGGAGGCGATGACGGCCCTGTGGTGGGTGCCGGAAGGCCATCGGCCGGGGGTGCGCGAGGCGGAGGAGCGGCTCACGCTGCTGCGCGAACAGGGTCCGACGGAGCGGGCGTTCACCCTCCGGGCGGAGTTCCCGGCGCCGGGGGCGGAGGGGTAGGGGCAGGGAGGACCATGTACCGTACCGCCGCATGGAAATGGGTACCGCACTGTGGTCCTTCGTGCTCGTCGTGGGGCTGCTCACCATCACACCCGGCATCGACACCGCACTCGTCCTGCGCACTGCGGCACTCGGGCGTCGTCGGCGCGCCTGGGGCGTGGTCCTGGGGATCCAAACGGGAACGCTGCTGTGGGGCGCTCTCACCTCGCTCGGGCTCACGGCGCTGCTGACCGCCTCCCAGCTGGCGTACGAGGCACTGCGCTGGGCGGGCGTCGCCTATCTCGTGTGGCTGGGCGGGCGGATGGTGTGGGACACGTTGCGCCGCTCGGGCGGTCAGGCCGAGGGTGCCGACGCTGATCAGCCCGTCGGGGACGGCATGTTCCCCGGCTGGCGTCAGGGGCTGGTCACCAATCTCCTCAACCCGAAGGTCGGAGTCTTCTACGTCGCGGTCCTTCCGCAGTTCATCCCGGCCGGCGCCCCGCAGTTCACCACCGGGGTGCTGCTGGCCTGCGTACACATCCTGCTGGGACTGGTCTGGTCGACCGCGCTGATCGCACTGGCGCGCACCTTGCGCGGCCAACTCCAGCGCCCCGCCGCGCGGCGAGTGCTCGATCGCATCACGGGCACCGTGATCGTAGGCCTCGGCCTGCGCTTGGCCGCTTCCGAGTGACACGCACGGACACGGCTCAGCGACGGCGGTTGACCGCCGTCAGGTCGATGTCGATCGGGAAGGGGACGGAGAGCTTGAGGCGGTCGTGGAAGATGCCTGTCGCGACGTACTCCTGTGTCGCCGGGTCGAGTTCGTAGACGTAGACGACGGGCAGGCCGTGGTTCTCCTCGACGCGCCAGAAGTGGGGAATGCCCGCCTTGGCGTACTTGCGGGGTTTGGTTTCGCGGTCGCGCTCCGTGGATTCCTCGGAGACGATCTCGACAGCCAGGAGAAGATCCTCCGGGGCATACCAGGTTTGCGACGGCCCGGTAAGGGCCTCTTCCCGCACCAGCATGAGATCGGGCTCCGGTCGATCGCGCTTGGCCAGCTTGGTGGTCATTTCACGTACGACGCGCCAGTCCTCCGGGGCCTGGCTCCACAGGGCGTTCTCCAGCAGGCGCAGAGTAGCCATGTGGAAGAAGGTCTGCGGACTCATGAAAACGAGGCTCCCGTCGATCAGCTCCGTGTGCGGAGGAAGATTCGGAAGCCGGTCGAGGTCGTCAGCCGTCCACCCGCCGACAGGCGGACGGACCCACTCGTGACTCTCGTCCAGCCCGTACTCGCGTGCGGCGCTCATGATTGCTCCCATGGGGCGGAGTCTCACTGACACGGGAAGCGTACCCAGAGTGATTGCCGAACCGCCCCTCGTACGTGTGAGTGGCGGTTCAGCATTGACAGTCGGCCCTCACCCCAGCCCCTCCCTCCGCTCCAGCCACTCCCCCGGCATCCCCTCCACCCCGACCCGCGCCCCCACGATTCCGCCCGTGATCGCGCAGGTCGTGTCGACGTCGCCGAAGCCCTCCGCCGTGGCCCACAGGGCGTCCTCCAGCGAGGCGGGGTGCCGCGCGGCCGTCCAGACCGCGAAAGGGACCGTGTCGTCGGCGCGGATGTGCTGACCGTTGCCGAGCAGGTCGGCGGCCTTCCAGGGTTCGGTGGTGAAGGGGAGGGCGGCGGCCTTCAGCAGGCCGTCGCGGACCGGGCCCGCCGGGGTCCGGGCCGCGACCTCCGCGAGCGTCAGTTCACCCCGTACCGACAGGGCCGCCGCGACGGCGACCGCCACCGCGCCGGCCACGCCCTGCGGATGCGCATGCGTGACCTCCGCCGACAACTGGGCCTGGGCGGAGGCCAGTTCGAGGTCGTACGCGAACCAGGCCCCCAGCGGCGCCACCCGCATCGCCGCCCCGTTGCCCAGACTGCCGCCCTCGAAGAGCGTCGGCGCGAGCGTGCGCCAGTCGCCCGGGTGGACCAGCAGCTCCGGGAGCAGGACGTGCATGCCGTGGCCGTAGCCCCGGCCCTGGTCCGCGTCGAAGGTGAGGGCGAAGCAGGCGGCCAGGCGGTCCTGGTCGACGTGGCCGTGCTGGGTGAGCACCAGGTGCAGAGCGAGGGCCATCGCCGTGTCGTCGGTCCAGTGCCAGACGGGGCCGTCCGGGAGCCGCCGGGCGCGGACGTCCTCGTACGCCTTGTCCGGGACCAGGCCCTCGCGGAAGCGGAAGAGGGGGAACCAGCGTTCCCCGAAGGCGTCACCGAGCGCGAGGGCTTCGAGGCTGCGGCGGGCGGCGCGGCGGCTCTCGGGAGGAGTGCTGGATGTGTCCATGCAGAGCATCGTGCCCGCCGCGACAAGGAGGCGCACACCATTCCGGCCCCCGAAACGAGACCGCCATCCGTACCCCGAGGCGAGACCGGTGAAGCGGCCCCGTCCACCCCCGTACCCGCCGGAGACCAGTGCCGAGGCGATGAGCCGGCGCGAGTGGGACAAAATCCGGGGAAAGTGTCCCACTTTTCAGGCACCCTTCTCGCTCGCGCGGCGCGCTCCAGCCCCACCCCTCCTCTTCCACCCGACCACCTCGGCCACGGGCTTGAACCACAACCCATCACGCACGACCGGCCGCCGAGCCCACGCCGACAGCCCCATTGAGGTAGGCGCCCCCTGCCAACGCGACCGGCCGAACGCACCCGTCACCACGAACGACACCCCCACCCACCCAGCAACGGAACCCGGGACGAGCCCGACAACTTCCCGGCGCCCCCACCCATCAACCCGCCGCCCGGCAACGGCGCGCGGCCACTTCCCGGCCTCCCCCGGGGCCATTTCTTGGCCGTCCTCCGCAAAACGAAACCAGCGCTGGAGGGGAGCCCGTCAAGGGTGGAGCGCATGCGACATCGGCGCAGCCGACGCGACGCAGGAGCGCCCTTGACGGGCTCCCCGGAAGCGCCACACTCCGGTGAAGAGGACGGCCCCACCAACACCCGATCCGGGCAAGCAACCCCCGGCCCTACGCCACCCGAAGCTCGGATTCAGCGTGCTGAGACCCCGCCCAGACTCCCCGCCTTGATTCCGGCAAGAAAGTCGGAGAAGGCCGCCGTGGACAGGGCCAGTTCGGGCCCCTTGCCCCACTTGGAGTCCCGAACGCCGGCCGCGTCACCCCCGAGGGCCACCTCGACGCACTCATTGTCGGCGGCGCTGTAGCTGCTCTTCAACCAGCCCGCAGGCGAAGTGGGGGTGCTCTTCATCGGGTGAACTCCTGTCGTGCTGCGGCCAGCAGTTTCAAACTCGCCGCGGTATCGGCCGCCTGGGAACGCAGGTAGTCAAACATGAGCTTGTAGCCCTGGACCTCGCCGGGGGCGTCGAGGTAGAGCCCACGCCGGTGGAGTTCGAGATAGACCACGTTCATGCTGTCGAGCGGAGATCCCTCGCCCTCTCTGCCCAGGATCACGAAGTGTCCGCCGGAGCCCGCAGCGTGGGCGCCCAGCGTGAACTGGAGTACCTGAACGTCCACATGGGGGCGCTGGGCCATGCTGTGCAAGTGGTCGATCTGCTCGGCCATCACTTCCGGCCCGCCGACGGACCGGCGAAGGACCGCTTCGTCCAGAACGACCCACAGGTGCAGAGCGGGTGAACGGTCCAGGATCGCCTGCCTCTTGACGCGCGCATCCACCTTGCTCTCGATCACGTCGGGCTCTTCACGCACGTCCCGGGTCTGGTAGAGCGCGAGCGCGTAGGCCGGAGTCTGCAACAGTCCCGGGACGAGGGCATTGGCGTAGACATGTTCGTACGCGGCGACGGCCTCGAAGGACATCAGCGGGTCCATCACCTCGGGCACGGCCGGGTGGTCCATCCACCAACCGTTCTCCAGGTTGCGGACCAGATCACTCAGCGCCTCCCGCTCCGCCCCCGAAGCCCCACAGGCGTCCGCGAGCGCACGGATCGTGGGCACCCTGAGCTTGGCGCGGTCCTGCCACGTCTCGTACCGGTTGACGGTCCCGACCGACATACTCGCCCGCTTGGCCACTTCGGACTGCGTGAGTCCGCTGCGGGTACGGAGTTCCTTCAGGCCGCGAGCAATCTGCATCCGTCCGGCCGGTCCCGCCGAACCCCGTGTGGTCACGGCCTCCTCCTTCGCTCGCCCTTCCCCTCACTGGTCTGCCCAGTGGTGCGATCAACACGCCGAGGGTACGCGGCAGTTGAGCGGAGTCGTTCACGCTGGCAACCGTTCACCCTTTAGGGGTAATAGCAGCGGTACGGGTATCGACGATTGAAATTCAATGGGACGTTGCTCAACGAACATCCGGCACGCGACTGGAGGCCCGATGAGCCACCCCTACCGCCCCCTCCCCTGGACCGGCGAGGCCGGACAGCCCTGCCACCTCTCCACCGACGGCTTCGGCCCCGCGACCCGCCACGCCGACCGGATCGAAGCCCTTCAGCTCGGACTCGCCGACAAGCTCCTCCGGTAGTCGGAGGAGGCCCTCGGCGGCGAGTGGCTCGGCAGCGACGAACACGCCACGCTCGCCCATCAGTTGACCGATGCCCTGCGCGACACCCTCCACATCGCCGAGTGCCGCCGGCTACGGCTGGACGAACCGCAGAGCCCTCTCCTCGCCGCCGCCCGCACCGCACACCAGAACTCGCCGGACCGGCTGACCCTCCTCGCCCTTCCCGGCACGGACCTCGCCTCCGCCCCCGCCGCCCGGCACCACGTGACAACAGCCGCCCGGGCCTGGGGCGCACCGCCCGGCCTCGTGGACTCACTGGAGACGGTGACCGGCGAGCTGGCCGCCAACGCACTCGAACACGGCGACAGTTGGGAGGTCGTCGTGGCGTTGAGCGCAGCCGCCGGGCTCCTGACCGTCGGCGTGACCGACGAAGGGCGGGACGCCGACGCACTCGTCTCCGTACGGACGGAATCCGGCCCGGAGCAGGAACACGGCCGCGGCCTGCTCATCACCGAGGCGCTGGCCGACCGGTGGGGCGAGCGCCGGGTGCCCGGCGGGCGTACGGTCTGGGCGGAATTCCGTACGGAAGGCTGAGCCCCCCACCCGCCGCCCGGGCTACACCCGACCGTCCGCGCCGTCCGCGATCGCATCCCGGACCTCCGCGACCCTCTCCGCCTCCTCCGCCGCGAAGCGCTCCCGGTCCAACTGCTCGGCGATCTCCTCGTCCTGGGTCATCAGGAGGTCCAGGTTGGAGTCGCCGAGCTCGAAGACGCCCATGTCGACGTACGCCTTCTGGAGGCGTTCGCCCCACAGGCCGATGTCCTTGACGCACGGGACGATGCGTGAGAAGAGCAGCTTGCGGAAGAGGTGCAGGAATTCGGACTGTTCGCTGAGTTCCTGGGCCTCCTGCTTGGGGATGCCGAAGTTTTCGAGGACCTCGACGCCGCGCAGGCGGTCGCGCATCAGGTAGCAGCCCTCGATGACGAACTCCTCGCGCTCCTTGCGTTCGGCGTCGGAGAGCTGCTTGTAGTAGTCGCGCAGGGCCATGCGGCCGAAGGCGACGTGCCGGGCCTCGTCCTGCATGACGTACGCGAGGATCTGTTTCGGGAGGGGCTTGGTGGTCGTGTCGCGGATCATGCCGAAGGCGGCGAGGGCGAGGCCCTCGATGAGGACCTGCATGCCGAGGTAGGGCATGTCCCAGCGGGAGTCGCGCAGGGTGTCGCCGAGCAGGCCCTGGAGGCTGTCGTTGACGGGGTAGAGCATGCCGATCTTCTCGTGCAGGAAGCGGGAGTAGATCTCGGCGTGACGGGCCTCGTCCATGGTCTGGGTGGCGGAGTAGAACTTCGCGTCCAGGTCGGGGACGGATTCGACGATGCGGGCGGCGCAGACCATGGCGCCCTGCTCGCCGTGGAGAAATTGGCTGAACTGCCAGGCCGTGTAGTGGCGGCGCAGGTCGCCCTTGTCCTTGTCGGTCATGCGGTCCCAGTAGCGGGTGCCGTAGAGGTTCATGGACTCGTCGGGGGTGCCGAGGGGGTCCATCGGGTCGACTTCGAGGGACCAGTCGATGCGGGTGGCGCCGTCCCACTGCTTGTCCTTGCCCTTCTGGTAGAGGGCCAGGAGACGCTCGCGCCCCTCGTCGTACTCCCAGGAGAAGCGGGCCTTTCCGGTGGCGGGCACCTGCCAGACCGGCTCGGACGGGGGGTTGGTGTAGAGCTCGTGCGTGGACATGCGCGGTCCCTTCGCAGCTCCGGCGGGCGGCCGCCGGACGACCAACAGACGTATGCAATCGCTTAGTTCGCAGGCTCACACGTGGGCAGACGCACGGTCAACAAGCCCTTCAACAAGCCGTCGGCACGGCACCAACAAGTGGTGCGCAAGGGATTGACGCCCTTGCTGACAAGGAGTCTCATAACAAGTGACCCCCGGTAACCCCAACCACGAGGTGCTCCGACCATGACGACCGCCCCGGCAAGGAACACCGAGCCGACCGAGACCGACTTCACCGCTCTCCGCGACGCCCTCGGGTGGCTCAAGGACCGCGAGCAGGTCGCCGAGCGGCTGCTCGAATCGTCGGCCAAGCACTCCTTCGACCCGGACACGGAACTCGACTGGGACGCCCCCGCCGACGAGGGCAAGTGGTACTGGCCGCCGGAGCTGGTGTCCCTCTACGACACCCCGTTGTGGAAGAAGATGGGTGAGGAACAGCGGATGGAACTCGCCCGGCACGAGGCGGCGGCCATCGCCTCGCTCGGGATCTGGTTCGAGATCATCCTCATGCAGCTCCTCGTACGCCACATCTACGACAAGTCGGTCACCAGCAACCACGTCCGCTACGCGCTGACCGAGATCGCGGACGAGTGCCGCCACTCGATGATGTTCGCGAAGATGATCCAGAAGGGCGGGGCCCCCAACTACCCCGTGCCGCGCGTCTACCACAACCTCGCGCGGGTGCTGAAGACCGTCTCGACGACCCCCGGCTCCTTCGCCGCGACCCTCCTCGGCGAGGAGATCCTCGACTGGATGCAGCGCCTGACCTTCCCGGACGAGCGCATCCAGACGCTGGTGCGCGGCGTGACCCGCATCCACGTCATCGAGGAGGCGCGTCATGTGCGGTACGCGCGTGAGGAGTTGCGGCGCCAGATGGTGACCGCGCCGCGCTGGGAGCAGGAGTTCACCCGGCTGAGCTGCGGGGAGGCCGCGCGGGTCTTCTCCACGTGCTTCATCAATCCGAAGGTGTACGAGAACGTGGGGCTCGACCGGCGCGAGGCGATCGCCCAGGTGAAGGCGAGCGGCCACCGTACGGAGGTCATGCAGAACGGCGCCCGCCGGCTGACCGACTTCCTGGACGACATCGGCGTCCTGCGCGGCGCGGGCCGCCGTCTGTGGGTCAGCTCGGGGCTGCTGGCCCGCTGACGTTCCTCTGGAGTGGCCCGCTGACGTTCCTCTCAAGGCGGGCGGGGGGCGCGCCGGACTCTGGACGCGCCCCTCTCCCTCTGGGACCGTCGGGGTGCGCCCCCGTGCGGCGGGGGCATCCGTAGGGACGGTGGGATCCGTGACGTGGAGCTGGTTCGCCGGGCTCTTGTCGGTGGCGCTGCTGGTGGCCGTCGTCGCCCTCGTCAGGAGGTCGCGGAGGCGGAAGACACCGCGCCGCCCGCCGGTCGCGACGCACCGGGACAGCACGACCAGCTGGGTCGCCGGCGGTGCGGTGGTGGGTGGCACCACCGCGTGGTGGCCCGGTCAGAGCGAGGCTCATGACAACGACTCCTCCGACGGCGACTCGTCGTCCTCCTGCGGCGGCTGCGGCGGGTGCGGGGGCTGCGGCTGACCCGGGGCCACGGCCGACCCGGGGCTGCGGCTGACCCGAGGAAGGGCCCCCACCGGGGCAGTCCTCAGCGCAGGGCGCTCGTCCCCTGCCAGTCGGCCCAGGACATGTTCCACTGGCCGAAGCCGTTGTTCGGGGCGACGACGCCCTTGGTGTCCTTGCCGGTGATCTCGAAGGGGTCGCCGGGGCGGACCTGGGCGTAGAACCAGGACGCGTCGGCGTTGCTCATGCCGATGCAGCCCGAGCTCTGGTTGGAGTTGCCGAACCAGCGGGCGTTCCACGGGGCGGCGTGGGCGTACATGCCCGACCAGGTCAGCCGCATCGAGTAGGCGACGTCCTTGTCGTAGGCGTTGCCGAGGCCGACCGTCTCGGAGTTCATGTTGATGGTGCCCTCCTTGGCCATGAGGACGGCCGTCCCCCGCCAGGAGCGCTTGTCGCCGCCGGGGGTGCCGCCGGAGACGGGGATGCGGCGGACCTTCTCGCCGTCGCGCAGCAGGGTCAGCTGGTGGGTGTCCAGGTCGACCTTGACGATCTGCCGGGAGCCGATGGTGAAGGTCGTCGTGTAGTCGCGGACGAACCAGCGGCCGGCGGAGGAGGCGGTGCCGTTGAGTTCGGCGCTGACGGTGACCTTGGTGCCCGGCTTCCAGTAGTCCTTGGGACGCCAGTCGACCCGGTCCTTGCCGGAGTAGTCGCGCATCCAGCCCCAGGAGCCCTCGGTGGGGTTCGAGGTGGTGATCTTGAGCTGCTTCTCGACCTCGGCCCGGTTCTTCACCGGGTGGTCGAAGACCAGCGAGACGGGCTGGGCGACACCGACCGTGGTGCCGCTGCCGGGACGCCAGTCGACCTTGTTGACCTGGTCCGCCGGGGTGGTGGTGAAGGAACTGCGCTCGGTGGCGGAGGTGCCGCCTTCCGCCTTGGTCTGTGCCGTCACCGCGTACGTCGTGCCGGGTGCCGCCTTGCGGGCCGAGGTCCAGGTGCGGCCGTCGGCGGCGACCTTCCCGGGGAGTTCCGTGCCCTTGGCGTCGGTGACGGTCACCGAGGTGAGACGGCCGCCGGTCGCGGTGACCGTCACCGGCTGTCCCGCCTCGGCCCGCTTGCCGGAGGGGGTGACCTTGACGGTGACCGGGCGGTCGCCGTTCTTCGCTGGTACGCCCTTGGCCGTGTTCGACGTGGCCGGGACCGGGTCCGCGGTGCAGGCCACCGCGAGCGGGGCGAGCAGGGCAGCGGCGAGGGCGATTCGTACCGTGCGTATCCGGCGAGGGGCGCGTGAGCGGGGCAACTGGACCTCCGTGGCGGGAAAGGCGGGCGCAAGGGTCGGCAAGTGCGCCGACGGCGACCCGAGTTGTGACTGTAGATCTGGATAGGGGCAGGTCAGCCGTGCCGGGGCTTTGTGACGGCGTCTGGTGAGGAACGGTCATGGTCCGGTCACATTCGCCGTACGGAGCGGTCATGGACGGCTGTGAGCATCTGCGGCGAACCCACGGACAGCCCGGGGAGAACCCCCGTCGCAGACCGGGGAGATGGAGAGGCCCAGACCGTGACCGCGCTGCTCGTCCCGCCCTCGTCCGCCGCCGCCTCCCACCAGGGCGCCCTGACCCCCGTCACCGCCGAGGTCTACCGCGCCTTCCTCGCCTCCCGCGAGGGCACGGACCTGGGCCCCGCGTTCCTCCAGTGCCCGTCCTGGGCGGACGTCAAGGAGGGGTGGCGCCCGCTGCTGCTGGGCTGGGGGCCCGACCCGAGGGCCGGCCGGCTGACCGGGGCGGCGCTGGTGCTGCTGCGCCAACTGCCCGGCACACGGAAGTACTTCGCGTACCTCCCCGAAGGGCCGGTCGTCGACTGGAGCGACCCGAACGTCGACCGCTGGCTCGAACCGCTGCTGGGTCACCTGCGTGCGGCGGGCGCCTTCGCCGTACGCATCGGCCCCTCCCCCGCCTACCGGAGCTGGGACGCCGCCCTGCTGAAGTCGGCCGCCCAGCCGGGCCGGCGGCTCGGCGACGTACTCGCCAGCGAGGTCGACCCGCTCGGCACGGCGGTCGGCGAGCGGCTGCGCGCCCGCGGCTGGCAGCGCTGCGGGGACGACGCGAACGGGGACGGCGACGGGGACGCCCAGCCGCGTCACGTCTTCCGGGTGCCGCTCGCCGGGCGCACCGCCGACGACCTGTGGTCCGGGCTCAACCAGGAGTGGCGGCGCAATGTGCGGCGGGCGCGGAAGGAGGGGGTGGAGGTGGTCGTGGGCAGTGCGGCCGATCTGCCCGAGTTCTACCGGTTGTTGCGCATTACCGAGGAGCGGGACGGATTCCGGCTCGGGCGCTCGCTGGCGTACTACGAGCGCCAGTTCGCGGCACTCAACGCCGAGGAGCCCGGTCGTATGAAGCTCTACCTGGCCCGCCACCGGGGCGAGATCCTCGCCGCCCACACGATGATCACGGTGGGCCGCCGGGCCTGGTACCAGACCGGCGCCTCCGCCGACCACCGCCGCGAGGTCCGCCCCTCCAACGCCCTCCAGTGGCACATGCTGCTGGACGCCCACGCCAGGGGCGCTGACGTGTACGACATGCGCGGGGTACCCTCCACACTTGATCCAGGGGAACGTACGTACGGCCTCCTGCGCTGGAAGCTCGGCACCGGGGGACAGGTCGTCGAGACCTTGGGGGAATGGGAGAAAGCCTTGGGCGGCACCACCAACCGGACGCTTCACCGCGCCTTCCAGGCGTACCTGAACCGCCGGTGAGCGCCCAGGTGCAGGAGGCACCCCCGAAAGCTGCGTCCGCCGCCCGCAGCAGCGTCCTCATGGCCGCCGGTTCCCTGGTGTCCCGGGCCACCGGCTTCGTACGGTCCGCCGTCGTCGCGGCGGCGATCGGCACCATCGGAGCCGTCCCGGACGGCTACGCGGTCGGCAACTCGCTGCCCACCATCGTCTACATGCTCCTCCTCGGCGGCGCGCTGAACGCCGTCTTCGTGCCCGAGCTGGTCAGGGCGGCGAAGGAGCACAAGGACGGCGGGGCCGCGTACACCGACCGGCTCATCACCGTGTGCGTGGTGGCGCTGCTGGTGATCACCGCCGCCGGGGTGTGGGCGGCGCCCGCGATCGTCGGCGCGTACACCGACTACACCGGTGCGCAGGCGTCGATGACGATCGCCTTCGCCCGCTACTGCCTGCCGCAGATCTTCTTCCTGGGGCTGTTCACGCTGCTGGGGCAGGTGCTCAACGCGCGCGGCCGGTTCGGCGCGATGATGTGGGCGCCGGTCCTCAACAATGTGGTCGTCATCGGGGTGTTCGGGCTGTTCCTCGCGCTGTCGCTGGGCGGCGGGGACACGCTGAGCGCGTCCGAGACGGCCCTGCTGGGCTGGGGCACCACCGCCGGGATCGCCGTCCAGGCCCTCGCGCTCGCCCCGGCGCTGCGCGCGGCCCGCTTCCGGTGGCGGCCGCGCTTCGACTGGAAGGGCAGCGGGCTGACCCGGCCCCTGCGGTCGGCGGGCTGGCTGGTGCTGCTGGTGCTGGCCAACCAGGGGGCGTACTGGGTGACGACCCGGCTGGCCACCACGGCGGGCCTCGAAGGCGGGCCGGGCTACGGCGCGTACAACAACGCCTACGTCCTCTGGCTCGTCCCCCACGGCATCGTCACCGTCTCCCTGCTGACGGCGCTGCTGCCCCGGATGAGCGCTGCGGCCGCCGACCATGACCTCGCGGCCGTGCGCAAGGACGTCTCGTACGCTCTGCGCTCCACGTCCGCGATGATCGTCCCGGCCTCCTGCGCGCTGCTCGCGCTCGCGCATCCGATCATGGCCGTCGTCTACGGGCACGGTGCGACCACCGCGAGCGACACCGCCGCGATGGCCGGAATCCTGATGGCGTTCGCGCCCGGACTGCTCGCCATGTCCGGGCAGTACGTCCTGGCGCGCACCTTCTACGCGCTCGGCGACACCCGTACGCCCTTCCTGCTCAACCTGGTGATCGTCGCCCTCAACGCGGGGCTCTCGGTGACCGCCGCCCAGGTGCTGCCCGCCCGCTGGGCGGTCACCGGGCTGGCGGGGGCGTACTCACTGGCCCTGTTCGGGGGCTGGGTGGTGACGGGGCTGGTGCTCAGCCGTCGGCTGGGCATGGGCAGGCCGTGGCGTTCGGCCGCGCTCGGGGCGGTCGCGAGGCTGCTGGTGGCCGCCGTGCCCGCCACGGTCCTCGCGTACGTCGCCGCGTCCTGGGCCGGGCGGGCGGGAGCCGTGGCAGCGGCGGCGGCCGGTGCGGTGGTCGTCGCGCTCGTCTTCGCGCTGCTGGCCGGGCCGCTGCGGCTGGCCGAGCTCGATGCCCTGATTTCCGGTGTACGTCGCCGCATCACCCGGCGCTGAAGGATCCCCGAGGAGAACCTGCCCATGCCCCGCGTACTGCTCATCGAGGACGACCCCGCCGTGCGCGAGGGCGTCGAACTCGGCCTGCGCCGCCGAGGCCACGACGTACGGTCGGCCGCCACCGGCGAGGCCGGGCTCGCCGCCCTGGACGACTTCCGGCCCGACCTGCTGCTGCTCGACCTGATGCTGCCCGGCATGAACGGCGTGCAGGTCTGCCGCCGGGTCCGCGAGGACAGCCAGCTGCCGATCATCATGCTCACCGCGCGCGGCGACGACTTCGACATGATCGTGGGCCTGGAGGCGGGCGCCGACGACTACATCGTCAAGCCCGCCCGCCCCGACGTCATCGAGGCCCGCATCCGGGCCGTACTGCGCCGCATCGAGTTCACCGGCGCCGACCGGCCGACCGTCGAGACGCACGGCGACCTGACCGTCGACCGGGCCGGGCTGACCGTCACCAAGGCGGGGCAGCGGATCGCGCTGGCCCCCTCCGAACTGAAGCTGCTGCTGCACCTGACGGCCGCCCCCGACCAGGTGTTCAGCCGCCAGCAGTTGCTGGAGCACGTGTGGGAGCACAGCTACCACGCCGACGCCCGGCTGGTCGACGCGTGCGTGCGGCGCCTGCGCAACAAGATCGAGGACGACAGCGGGGCACCCCGCTACGTCCAGACCCTGCGCGGCTTCGGCTACCGCTTCGGACCGCTGTGAGCGGCAGATCCGGGCGGCGGCGCGGGAAGCGGGCAAGCGCGAAGTCCACAAGTACGAACACGAAGCCGACGAACCGGCGGGTGCGGGCGTTCGGTCTGCGCACCCGGCTGGTCCTCGCCTTCCTGCTGGTCGCGGTGGTCGGCGCCGGGACGACGGCCGCGCTGACCTACCGGGAGGCGCGGACCGCCCTGCTGAAGACCGCGCAGGACACGGCCGTCTCCTCGTTCCGCGAGCAGGTCCAGCTGAACACCTTCACCTTCCCCTCCGACGTGGGGAATCTGGAGGCGAACCTGCGCGACATCGCACGCAAGGGCAAGCCGCGCCCCTGGATCGTCTTCGCCGAGTACGGCACCCTCCGCGCCTCCTCCGGCACCAGCCCCGTGTCCGGCGTCATCACCCCCGGCCTGCGGCGGGCCGCCCTCAGCAACCCCCGGGGCGCCTTCGAACGGGTCGTCAAGGACGGCGTTCCGTACCTGACCATCGCCATGCCCACCGTCTTCCGGGCCGGTCAGCACAGCGCGCTGCCCCTAGGCCTGGTCGTGTACGCGGTGATGCGGATGAGCGACGAGCAGATCAACGTCGACGCGCTGCTGACCGCCGCCCGCGACGGGGCCCTGCCCGGGCTCGCCGTCGCCCTGCTGCCCGGGCTGCTGGCCGCCCGCAGCGTCCTGCGCCCGGTGCGGGAGCTGCACCGGGCGGCCCGCAGCATGGGCAGCGGCAAGCTCGACACCCGGATCGAGGTGCGCGGCAAGGACGAACTGGCCGACCTCGCGCACACCTTCAACGAGTCCGCCGCGAACCTGGAGCATTCCGTGAAGGAGCTGCGCCGGGCCGAGGCGCGGGCCCGCCGGTTCGCCTCCGACGTCTCGCACGAACTGCGCACCCCGCTGGCCGGGATGCTCGCGGTCACCGAGGTGCTGGACGAGGACGCGGGCCACCTGGACAGCGACACCGCCCGCGCGGTGCGGCTGATCAGCGCGGAGACCGGCAAGCTCGCCGTGCTCGTCGAGGACCTGATCGAGATCTCCCGCTTCGACGCCCGGGCCGCCGAGCTGAACACCGACGAACTCGACGCCGCCGAGGCCATCCGCAAGACGCTGGTCAACCGGCACTGGACCGACGGCCGGATCGTTCCCGAACTGCCCGAAGGGATACGGGTGCGGCTCGACCCGCGCCGCTTCGACGTGGTCGTCGCCAACCTCGTGGGCAACGCGCTGCGGCACGGGGCGGCGCCCGTCGCCGTACGGCTGCGCAGCGAGACGGGTTCGGACGGGACGCCGGTGCTGATCACCGAGGTCGCCGACAGCGGTCCCGGCATCGCCCCGGACGTGCTGCCGCACATCTTCGACCGGTTCTACAAGGCGGACGCCGCCCGCACCCGCTCGGCGGGCAGCGGTCTCGGGCTGGCCATCGCCGCGGAGAACGTACGGCTGCACGGCGGGAGGATCCGCGCGGGCAACCGGCCGGAGGGGGGCGCCGTCTTCACCGTGGAGATACCGCTGTTCACGGAAGGGGCAACGGAGTGAGGCAGGCACGCTGGGCCCTGGCCGCGTGGCCGGTGGCCGCGCTGCTGCTGGCCGGCTGCGGCATCCGGGAGACCGACGTCATCGAGGCGGGCGGCCCGGCCACGGTGGAGCACTTCTCCCGCAACGGCGTCGACTCCCTGCTCTTCTACCGGTTGCCGCACGGGGAGCTGACCCCGGTGTCGCGCCCCCTCGGCACGGAAGGGCAGTTCGGCAGCAGCTACCAGACCCGCCCCGCGTCGACGGAGAAGGTGATCGCCGCACTGTTCAGCGGCCCCTCGCAGGCCGAGAAGGGCGCTGGGCTCACCACCTCGCTCCCCCGGATCACTTCCGGCACCGTCCGGCTCCTGCCGCGCAAGCCCGGTGCCGAGCCGGGGGGCATCTCGCTGAGCGTCCCCGTCGCCGTCCGGGACCTGGCCGAGACCGCCACCCAGCAGCTGGTCTGCACCGCCGCCTACAGTGCGGTCGGCGACGGCTCGGTGCGGGTGCAGCTCGTCGGCCAGGACGGCGAGACGGCGTTCGGCACCTGCCGGCTGTCCATCCCCGCCGGTGACGAGTAGCCGGACGGGAGCCCCGGCCCGTACCCCCGACGGCGCATTACGCTGCCTGGCATGACCACCGCCGCGTCCTCCGCCGGGCCCACCCCCGCCTACCGCCGCCTCAGCGTCGAGCAGCGCCGCCTCCAGCTCATCGACGCGGCCCTGTCCCTCTTCGCCCACCGCGCCCCCGAGGACGTCTCCCTGGACGACGTGGCCGAGGCCGCCGGGGTGTCCAGGCCGCTGGTCTACCGCTACTTCCCCGGCGGGAAGGTCCAGTTGTACGAGGTGGCACTCGGCTCCGCCGCCGACGAGCTGAAGCTGTGCTTCGCCGAACCGCAGGCGGGCCCCCTCACCCAGCGCCTGGCCAGCGCCCTCGACCGGTACCTGGGCTTCGTGGACACCCACGACACCGGGTTCAGCGCGCTCCTCCAGGGCGGCAGCGTGGTCGAGACCTCCCGCACCACCGCCACCGTCGACGGCGTGCGCCGCGAGGCCGCCGAGCAGATCCTCCTCCACCTGGGCGTCACCGACACCGCGGGCCCGCGCCTGCGCATGATGGTCCGCACCTGGATCTCCGCCGTCGAGGCCGCATCGCTGATCTGGCTGGACGAGGGCAAACAGCCGCCCCTCCCCGACCTGCGCGACTGGATGGTCGACCACTTCGTCGCCCTCCTCACCGCCACCGCCGCCACCGACCCCCAGACCGCGGACGTCACCCGCGCCGCCCTCGCCCTGGAGACCTCCGACGGCGCGGCCGGCGTACTGGCCCGCCGCGTCCTCCCGGTGCTCTCCGAGGCCGCCCACCTGCTGTGACACGGACGGAGCTGTGACACTGGTGGGGTGAGAAGCGAGAAGACCCCCTTCGTCGGCGGCCCCCTGGACGGGCAGGCCCTCGACGTCCTGACCGGCCCGACCGGCAACCCGCCCAAGTGGTACGAGGTGCCGGTGCCGTCCCCGGACGGCCCGCCCACGGTGTACGCGTACGAGCGTCGGCCCGCCGGGTACAGCAAGCGGCTCGGCCTCCAGCGGGGCTGGAAGTACGTGTACGTTCCGGGGGGCCGCGAGCCCTGGTCCCCGAAGTGGCCGTGGAGCAAGCCCGCCCCCGAGTCCACCCGCCACGCCGACGACGAGCGGCCTTCGACCGGTACGGGTGACTGAACTGCGCCGCAGGGCCCACACGCCGGGTTGACCGGTGTGCGGCGGCGCACCATCGCCCTGAGCCGGGTCGACTTCCCGGCTCCGTACCGGAGGTGATGGTGTGTCGAGGATCGCGACCAGGGTGGCAGTGGCGGCGGCGGCGACGGTGCTGGCGGCGACGGGCAGCGCGCACGCCGCACCCGGTGACCCCGGCGGCGGTGTCGGGCGGCTCCTCACCGATCTCCAGCGGCTCTACCAGCAGACCGAGGAGGCCACCGAGGCCTTCAACGCCACGGAGGAGAAGCTGAAGGCGCAGAGGGGTGAACTCGCGCGGGTGACAAAGGAGTTGGGTGTCGCCCGGGTCACCCTCGCCGACGGCAAGCGGGCCGCCGGGATGCTCGCCCGGGAGCAGTACAAGGGGCGCGGCGAGTACGCGTACTCCACCTTCGTACGGATGCTGACCTCCCCCGACCCCGCGCACGCGCTCACCCAGAACCACGCCCTGCGCCGGGCGGCGGCCTCCCGGGCGGCGAAGGTGGCGCGGCTGGAGGGCGCCGAGCAGCGGGCCGACGACCTGGCGACGAAGGCCCGGGCCGCGCTCGACAAGCAGCAGACCCTCGCGGCGAAGCAGAAGAAGCAGCGGGATGCCGTGCAGGCGCGGCTCAAGCAGGTCGAGGCGATGCTGGCGGCCCTGACCGCCGACGAGCTGGCCTCGTTGGCGGAATTGGAGAACCGTACGGCCGAAAGGGCCACCCAGGACCTGCTCGGGTCGGGGGCCTTCGGTCCGCACGGGGTACGGGCCTCCCGCGCCCCCTCCCGGGAGGGCGACCGGGCGCTCACCTACGCGACCCGCCAGCTCGGGAAGCCGTACGTGTGGGGGGCGGAGGGGCCGGACACCTTCGACTGCTCGGGGCTGACCCAGCAGGCGTGGGCGGCGGCCGGGCGGACCATTCCGCGCACCAGCCAGGAGCAGTGGAAGTACCTGCCGCGCATCCCGCTGTCCGCGTTGCGGCCGGGGGATCTGGTGATCTACTTCCCGAAGGCGACCCATGTGGCGATCTATCTCGGGAACGGGCAGGTCGTGCAGGCCCCGCGTCCGGGTGCGTACGTGAAGGTCTCCCCGCTCGCCTCGAATCCGGTGCTCGGGGCCGTCCGCCCGGACCCCGCGCTCGCCCCGCTCCCCTCCTACACCCCGCCGGACCTGCCGACGGGGCGCACGGTGGAGGGGAACGATTCGGATGCGGGGTACGGGGCGGAGAGCGCTCCCGGCTAGTGAGCCGGTCCGGAGATGCGTGTGCAGTAGCGGCAGATACGGTCGATGATCTGGTCGGCGGTCTTGGTCCACTTGAAC
>BMUX01000014.1 GCA_014650415.1 Streptomyces spiroverticillatus | reverse complement strand
GGCGCCTGATTCGCGAAGCGTGGGTGATCTTCCGCTGGGATACGCGGCCTGCCCGCCGCCCGTAACCTATCCGCGCGTCCTCTAAGCGGTGCAGCGATCGCGCAGTTCGCCGCGGCGGGGCTTGCCCAGGTGGTCGCGGGGGATGGCATCGACGACGTACAGAAGAGTGGGCTGGAACCAGTCGGTGACGCCACGGCCGGTGAGGTGGGCGCGCAGTTCGTCGAGGGTGGGGGTGGTGCTGCCCGGGGTGACGACGGCGCAGACCTGTTCGTTGCCCAGGTCGTCGGGTACGCCGACGAGGACGGCCTCGTCGACGGAGGGGTGCTCGTCGAGGACGGCTTCCACGTCGCGTACGGGGACGAGGAAGCTGCCGCCGACCCGTTCGGCGGTACGGCTCATGAACCGTACCGAGCCGTCCGGCAGGCGGCGGATCAGGTCGCCGGTGGAGTACCAGCCGTCGTCGTGCTCCCAGGTCAGGCGCAGCCCGTCGGCGTCCCCGGTGGCCAGGCAGACGGAGGGTCCGCGCACGCGCAGGGGCTGCACCTCGTCGGGGCTGTCGGCGGGGGCGATCTCGACGCCGGAGACGGGCATGCCGTCGCTGTGCGCGGAGGTTCCCGAGGGAGCGTCAGCAGGGACCATGGAGAGGGTGCAGATCTCGGTGGCCGCGAACGCCGACCGCACGCGGACACCGGGGAAGGCCGCCTCCGCCTCCTTGATGAGCGCCGGCGGGGGCGCCGTGGCACCGGTCAGGATGTCGCGCAGGGCGCGCGGGGCCGCGGCCCCCTGCCGGATCTCTGCCACGAGGACGTTCAGCCGGACCGGGACGGCGACGACGTACTCGACCCCGGCGCTGTCGAGGAGTTCGAGGAAGGCGGCGTGATCGGTGGGGGTGTCCTGGAAGACGCCGGTCCCGCCGGAGACCAGCGGGGCGAGCACCCCGAAACCCAGGCCGCCGATGTGGCTGACGGTCTGGGCGGTGGCACTGACCCGGTGCCCGCCGCCGACCGCCCCGACGAGCGCGCGGCCGCCCGCGTACAGAGTGTTGGCGGTGTGCAGCGCGGCCTTCGCCCTCCCGGTCGTGCCGGAGGTGAACAGGACGAGGGAGACACGGTCCGGGTCCACCGCCATCGTGACGGGCTCCGGCTCCGGCTCGGGCTCCGCTGTCAGGAACAGCCCGGCGAAGTCGAGTGCCCCCGGCTCGGGGGTTTCCGCGTAGACCACACGCCGGCTGCCCGCAGGAAGTCCCTCGGCAGCCTTCGCCGCGGTCTCGGCGCGCGGGCCGCCGAGCGTGATGAGGGTGTCGGCTCCCGTCAGGGCCAGCGCGTTGCGCAGTTCCCGTTCACCCAGACCCGCCAGCAGAGGCACGGCCACGATCCCGGAGCGCAGGCAGGCCAGGGTCAGGGCGACCGTCTCCCACCAGTCCGGCAGTTGGTACGCCACCGCGCGCGGGCGCGGCTCCAGGCTGCGCAGGGCGGAGGCGAACCGGTCGATGTGGCGGTCGAGTTCACCGTACGAGAGCGTCAGCGTCTTCCCTCCCCTGCCGGTGACGAACGCGGGCCGGTCCGGATCGGCGGCGGCCAGGGCGCGCAGGTCGTCCGCCACGGTCGTACCGCGTCAGGTCCCGTGCGCGTGGTAGCGCTCCGCGACGGCCGCCGGTGGCCGCACTCGGGCGAAGTCCAGGGGGCGGGGCAGGCCCTGTGGGGTTCCCATGGGGCGGGCTCCTTGCACAATTGACGTCGATCATGACAGGGCGCATCGTGGGCGGATGAACGCCAGCGTTGCAGCATCCGAGACCGTGATCAAGAGCGCCGACGCGCTGCAACGGGCCCTCGCGCTGCGCCCGTTGCTGCGCGAGCGGGCACCTGAGTGCGAGGCCGCACGGCAGCTCACCGAGCCGGTCGTGAAGGCTCTGTCCGAGGCGGGGATGTTCCGGCTCTGGCTGCCGGAACGCTACGGCGGGCTGGAGACCGGCGCCCGCACCTTGGTCGAGGTGGTGGCCGCGCTCGCCGAGGGCGACGGGTCGGCGGCCTGGGTGACCTCGCACATCACCGTCGGTATCTGGCTGGCCGCACAGTTCCCGGAGCCCGCGCGCAGCGCTCTCCTCGCGGGCCCGGAGGCCAGGATCACCGGGGTCCTCTCACCGAGCGCCCAGGCCCGGCCGGTCCCCGGCGGGTGGCGGGTCACCGGCCGCTGGCCGTACAACTCCGGCGGCCCGCTCTCCACCCACGTCATGCTGGGCGCGATGACCACAGACGACGCGGGTCGCCCCGTCGACCAGGCCCTGTGCGCGATCCCCGGCGACGGCCTGGCCTTCGAGGACAACTGGCACGTGCTGGGCATGCGCGGCACCGCGAGCGCCACCGCCACGGCGGCCGACCTCTTCCTGCCGCATGACCGGGTTGTTCCTGTACGGGAGTTGGTCGGCCCGCTCGACCAGGATGCCGGGGCGCCGTTGATGCCCTACCTCCTGCTGGCCCAGATCGCCCCGCAGCTCGGGATGGGCCGCGCCGCCCTCGCCCACGTCCTGGAGCACGCACCGGCCAAGCCGGTCCTGGGCACCCACTACGCCACCCAGGCGGAGTCGGTCGCCTTCCAGCAGCAGGTCGCGGAGGCTGCCGTACGCATCGACACCGCAGAGGCCCTCGCCCTGCGCGTCGCCGACGAACTCGACGCGGCGGCCGGGAGCGGCAAGGGCCCGGGCTTCGGGGACCGGGCCCGCATGCGGGCTCTGGTGTGCCGGGCTGTGGTGGAAGTCGTCGACGCCGTCACCCAGTTGGCCACGGCGCACGGCGCGGGCGGCTTCGCCGACTCCAGCCCCTTCCAGCGGATCTGGCGCGACGTGAACATGGCCGCCCGTCACGTGAACGCCTCCCCGGCGGTCGCCAACGAGACGTACGGAAAGTCCCTCCTCGACCGCCCCGAACGGGCCGCCCGCATCGTCTGACCACATCGCCCACCTCACGAACAGATCCCGACATGACCCCGCATGGGAGTCGCCACTGAGCGGGAGTTGAAAGACGGCCAAGCCTCAGATCACCTCGTGGAGCGCTCTTGGTGGGGCTGGTGTGATGACGGTGCCGGAGCCTGTCGTGGACAGCCCCGTTCGCCGGGCCGGACGACGTCGGCCTGCGGTACCAACGGAAGCCGGGGTCCTCCGGCAAGGCGCGCAGGGGGGTGCGGCACCGCTGCTCTCGTACCCGTGGTGCGGATGCCGACGCTCAGCGCTGCCGGCCGTCGGCGGTGCGTAGTCCGTGCCCGAGCGCCCGATCAGCGGCGATGTGCAGCAGCCAGGCAAGCCCGAAGGTGAAGAGCCCGACGTTGGCACCAGGCCCGTCGCCCGGCAGGAAGGGGACGACGACGAGCACCAGAACTGGGCCGATCGGCCGGTGGACGAGATTGTAGGCGGGTACCCTGCCGCGTGGAAGCTGCCCGGGTTCGTGCGGCCCCGCCGGTCCGAAGAACCGTGTCAGACAGGGAGCGATGAAGCCCGCAATGCCCAGCGGAATCGTCCCGCCGCCGTGGTTGACCATCTCCAACACGGTCCACGCCAGCAGAAACACGGCGAGCACGGCCCAAGCGCCACGGACCGGGCCCGAGGCCGAACTCCGGTTGGCCCTGAGGTGCGTTGGGGATGTCATGCGTTCACACTCCTTGCGGGGAGACGGTGGCCGAAATCCGGCTTGAGGTGGGGCGCTGAGTGGTTGGGGCTCACCTGGAGTGAATTCGTTCAGGCCGTCAGTCGGCATTCGCCCTGGCCGGGGTGTTGGTGGACATGTCGACGTTTGAAGTCGTCATGGCGTTACGAGACTTGTCGCCTCTCCCGGTTCCGCCCTCGTGCTGGGGCTGCGCCACGTCCTCGATGCCGGGGTGGCGGCGGGCCGATACGACGAGGCAGGCGACGGCACCGAGGAAGACCAGGGCGGAGGTCCAGTTGTTCAGGCGCAGTCCGAGGAAGGTGTGGGATTCGTCGATGCGCAGGTACTCGGTCCAGAACCGGCCGACGGTGTAGGCGGCGACGTACAGGGCGAAGGTCCTGCCGTGGCCGAGCGGGAACCTCTTTGCTGCCCAGAGGACGAGTGCGGCGACGGCGAGGTTCCAGAGGGCCTCGTAGAGGAAGGTGGGGTGGTAGGTCGCGGTGTCGAGCAGGCCGGGCGGGCGGTGTGTGCGGTCGATTTCCAGGCCCCAGGGGAGAGTGGTGGGGCGGCCGTAGAGTTCCTGGTTGAACCAGTTGCCGAAGCGGCCGATCGCCTGGGCCAGCACGATGCCCGGGGCGACGGTGTCCGCGAAGGCGGGGAAGGGGATGCGGTGGCGGCGGCAGCCGATCCACGCGCCGAGGCCGCCCAGGGCGATGGCACCCCAGATGCCGAGCCCGCCCTCCCACATGTACAGGGCCCGGATCGGCTCGCCGTGGTCGCCGAAGTACGCGTCGGGGCTGGTGAGTACGTGGTAGAGCCGTCCGCCGACGAGGCCGAACGGCACTGCCCAGAGGGTGACGTCCGCGATGACGCCCTGCTTGCCGCCCCGTGCGACCCAGCGCCGGTTGCCGAGCCAGACGGCTAAGAACACGCCGAGGATGATGCAGAAGGCGTACGCCCTCAACGGCACCGGGCCGAGGTGCCACACCCCGGTCGATGGGCTGGGCAGGTACGCGAGATCCATGGTCGCTCCGTAGTGGGCTTGGTGAAGGGGACTGCTCGCGAGGCATGCGCCGGGCGCCTTCCTGCCGGTGCCCCTTGTCCATGTGCTCGTCCGGTCGAGCGAGCGTTCAGGGCAGGCGTGTGAGCGTGGCGCCGAGTGTGGCGATCTGGAGCAGGAGCAAAGGCAGGGAGATGAAGGCTGCCTGGGCCAAAGCCGTGGACGGCCTTGTCGGGAAAGTGTTTGTGGATTCGGCTATGGCAGCGCCCACCGCAGCCCTTTCACTTCTCGAATGATCAACGTGGCTAACGCTGTTAGCCTTGGGGCGTCAAATTACGGCTACTGGTGTTAGCCGTCAAGGGAGGCATGGGTGAACTCGAGTTCGACTGGCCCGTCATGGACACCGAACTCTCCGCCTACTCCCAGGCCCTCACCGCGGAAGCCGACATCTTCCTCTACGGCCGCAAAGTCTTGGACATCATGTCCGGCTACTGGCCGCACGCCGAGGAACACTCCACCCACGACCACGACTTGGCCTTCGCCCCGGTCTGGCGGGCCCACCGCAAAGTCGTGGTCTCCACCACCCTGGAAAAAGCGGACTGGAACACCCGCGTCATCAACACCGACGTCATCAAGGAACTCACCGCCCTGAAGAACAGCGGCGCCCGCCTGCTGCTGTTCGGCGGCTCCTCGCTCGCCGCCCACCTCACCGAACACGGCCTGATCGGCGAGTACCAGATCTTCGTCCACCCGGTCGTGCTCGGCGGCGGCACACCGGTCTTCCGCACCCCTCAACAGCGCATCCACCTCACCCTCGCGGAAACCCGCACCTTCGACTCCCGAGTAGTCCTCCTGCGCCACACCCGAACGGAGTGAAGGTGAAGGTGCCGGCCGCTGTCGGCATTCGGGGTTCGTGACGTCGTACCCGCTGGGAGGCTGGTGAGCGACGACCGGAGGCGGGCACAGCACCCGCCTCCGGGAGCGCCAACTTGCCTGCCTGCCAACGGAAATGGACCTCGCCCGTGACGAGCCCGCCCTCCCCGCCCTCCGCGAAGAGCACGCCCCGCACCCCCGCTCTGGGACCCCGCACGGCCGCCGCGCTCGTGTTCGGCTCCGCGGCCGCGGTCCTGGTGGTCGAGATCGTCGCCCTGAGACTCCTGGCCCCGTACCTCGGTCTCACCCTGGAGACCAGCACGATGGTGATCGGGATCGCCCTCACCGCCATCGCCCTCGGCTCCTGGCTGGGCGGGCTCCTCGCCGACCGGATCGAACCACGCCTCCTCATCGCTCCCGCGCTCGGGGTGTCGGGCGCGGTCGTGGCGTTCACGCCCGCCGCGCTGCGCGCCGCTGCCGAGTGGGCGCCGGTGCTGCTCCTTCTGCTCGCGGCGCTGACCATCCTCGTGCCGGGCGCGCTGCTCGCCGCGGTGACACCCCTCGTGACCAAGCTGCGCCTCACCAGCCTCGCCGAGACCGGAACAGTGGTCGGCCGCCTGTCCGGCGTTGGCACCGCCGGCTCCATCGTCGGCACCGTTCTCACCGGCTTCGTGTTCGTGTCCCGATGGCCCGTCAGCGGGATCCTGATCGGCCTCGGAGCGCTGTTGCTGCTCGGCTCGGCGCTGGTCGGGTGGCGCACGCGGGGCTGGACCGGTACTCCAGCCCTGGCCCTCACGGTCGTCGCCGGGGGACTGGTGACCACGGTCGTGCCCGATGACTGCGACACGGAGACCCGCTACCACTGCGTACGAGTCGTCGCGGACCCCGACCGCGACAGCGGCCGCACCCTCGTCCTGGACGGCATTCGGCACTCCTACGTCGACCTCGCCGACCCCACCCACCTGGAATTCACCTACGTACGGGCGATCGCGTCAGCAGTTGACGCCGCCTTTCCCCCGCGCAGGCCCCTCACCGTCCACCATCTGGGCGGCGGCGGGCTCACGTTTCCCCGCTACCTCGCCGCCACACGGCCCGGGACACGCAATGTGGTGTCCGAAATCGACAGCGGGGTCGTGCACGTCGACCGCACCCGGCTCGGGAGGCCGGATCCTCGTACCGAAGTACGCGTCGAGGACGCCAGGCTGGGCCTTCGCCGACTGGACCCGGGCAGCCGTGACCTCATCGTCGGCGACGCCTACGGAGGAGTCAGCGTGCCCTGGCACCTCACCACGGTCGAAGCGATGGCCGACGTACGGCGCGTACTGACCCCGGACGGTCTCTACGTCGCCAACCTCATCGACCACGGCGACCTGGCCTTCGCCCGAGCCGAAGTAGCCACCCTCCGCAAGACGTTCCAGCACGTCGCCCTCATCGGCAAGCCCGCCGACATCGGCACCGACTCGACCAGCACCCGAACCGGGGGCAACTTCGTGGCGCTCGCCTCCGACTCCCACCGCCCCATCGACCTCCGCGCGACCCAGAAAGCACTCGACACCCGGCAAACGGGCTGGAGGATCACCACGGGTGCCGCCCTCACCTCCTGGATCGGCGACGCCCAACCACTCACCGACGACTTCGCCCCCGTCGACCAGCTCCTCCAACCCAGCCCGCGACGCAACCGGTAATCGCCTTGCCTCCACCCGTTCCGGCCACACCACGCCGTCACGGGGAGTCCGTCAGACTGCCCCAGAAACGGTTCCTGTACGGCGACGGCGACGGCGCCCCGGTGCCTTCGCCGACCGAGGCCCGCCGACACGGCGGCGCGCATCGCGGAGGGCCCGGGGCTGACACCGACGACTGCGAAGTCCGACAAGACAGCGCTGTTGTGCGACGGCACCCCCAGCCGAACCGGCTGTCTCAACAGTTCGGGGCATAGCGGATGCACCCGGGCGGGGTGTGGCTGCTCTCCCACTGGTGTTGGGTGATCACCAGCACTCCGCCGGCCAGGAGAGCCACCAGGAGATGTGCGACCACTGTGCAGCGGGCACGGAAAGCGCCCGCGAGCGCCGCGATGACGAGTGCGGCGATCAACAACACCTGCACCCGGCCTCTGTGCGCGAGGTCAGCCGCGTCGATCCGGACCTGGTCGCCTTGTGCTGCCCACGCTTCCATGCCGAAGGCCGAACACCCAGTCCAGCACGAGCCAGGCGGTGCCCAGCAGGAACAGGGGAAGCGCGAAGGCAAGGTCCACTCCCCAACGGATTGGGCGTGACCAGGGACGCCAGGGATTCGGCTTCGCAGGGGCGTTCGTCATAGCGGCAGGGTGCCGGGCCGGGCCGTGCTGTGCATGAGTACGCGTACTCACGATGAACAGCTTTCCGCCCCTGATGAAGGCCCGTTCGCCCGCAGCGGGCTGCACGGGGACTGGGGCGGGGACTGGGGCGGAGGGTAGGGTCGTGCGCCTGTCGCAGCAGGCGCGGTCCGTTCCCCGTTGCGGGGCTGCCGCAGCGTAACGGAATGTGGTCCGTATCCCGTTACGTGGCAGTCGTCGGGAGGATGACCTCGAAGCAGCAGCCGCCCGGCACGTTGCGCACCTCCGCGCGGCCCGCGTGCGCCTCCACGATCCCGCGCACGATGGCCAGCCCGAGGCCCGCCCCCGCCGGAGGCGTACGGGCTTCGGAGCCGCGCCAGCCGGTGTCGAACACGCGCGACAGGTCCTCGGCCGGAATGCCGCCGCACCCGTCGGTGACGGACAGCACCACACAGTCCGCCCGCTGCTCGGCGGCCACCGCCACCGTGCCGTCGGGGGGCGTGTGGCGGATCGCGTTGACCAGGAGGTTGACCAGGACCCTGGTCATCTCCTTGCCGTCCACCTCCACCGGCACCGCCGCCACCCGGTCCCCGACCAGGCGGACGCCGTGCTCCCTGGCCAGCGGGTCGGCCCCGTCGAGCACGTCGCCGACGAGGTCGTGGGTCGACATGCGGGCCGGTACGAGGGCGAGTGCCCCGGCGTGGATGCGGGAGAGCTCGAAGAGGTCGCCGACCATGGTGTTGAGCCGGTCGACCTCGGTGCGGATCTGCCGGTGGTAGCGGGCGGTGTCGGGCGCCACTCCGTCCTCCAGGGCCTCGGACATGGCGCGCAGTCCGGCCAGCGGGGTGCGCAGGTCGTGCGAGATCCAGGCGACCAGTTCGCGGCGGGACGCCTCCAGGGCGCGTTCGCGCTGCCGGGACGCGGCCAGCCGGGCGCTGGTCGAGGCCAACTCACCGCTGAGCGCCGCCAGTTCGGCGGGTACGGGGTCCGAGGGTGCGGCGAAGGTGCCGCCGTCACCGAACTCCCGCGCGGCCAGGGCCAGCCGCTGCGTGCCGACGACCAGTCGCCGGCCGAGCAGCAGCGCGGTGACCAGGGACACGACGGCGGCCACGGCGACGACCAGGGTGACCACGTACAGGTCGTGGTCGGACAGGAACATCGCCTGAGCCACGGCGAGCGTGCCCGCCAGCATCGCGATGACCGCGACGGCGGCGACGACACCGAGCGACACGGCGATCGAGCGGCGGCGCAGCAGGTGCAGGACGCCGTGGCCCAGCAGTCCGGCAAGGGCCGCGCCCAGGAAGGCGTACAGGGCGATCAGCAGGATGTCTTGCAACGGTCGTCAGTCCTCCGTTCGCGGTGGCTCGGGGCGGTTCCCCAGTGGCTAGGGCCGGACGGGTCGCTCAGTCGTCGGCCGACGGGTCGAAGCGGTACCCGGCGCCCCAGACGGTCTGGATGAGGCGGGGCCGGGCGGGATCGTCCTCGATCTTGCTCCGCAGCCGCCGCACGTGGACGGTGACGGTGGAGAGGTCGCCGAACTCCCAGCCCCAGACCTCCTGCATCAGCTCCTCCCGGCTGCGGACCTGCCCGGGATGCCGCAGGAAGTGCACCAGCAGGTCGAACTCCCGCAGGGTGAGGGCGAGTTCGACCCCGTCCTTGGCGGCGCGCCGGGCCGCCGCGTCGACTTCGAGCCCCGAGGACCGCAGTGGAGGTCCGGGCTGCGGTGCGACGGCGGCCCGGCGCAGCACCGAGGCGACCCGCAGCACGAGTTCGCGCGGGCTGAACGGCTTCGTCACGTAGTCGTCGGCGCCGACTTCGAGGCCGAGGATGCGTTCCTCCTCGCCGCTGCGCGCGGTCAGCATGATCACGGGTACGGGGCCGGTGGCCCGGAGCGTGCGGCAGACCTGAAGGCCGTCCATGCCGGGCAGCATCAGGTCGAGGACCACCAGGTCGGGCCAGTTCCGGCGGGCCGCGTCGAGTGCGCCGGGCCCGTCGGCGGCCACGGCCACGGTGAAACCGGCGCGCTCCAGGTAACCCGTGACCACCTCGGCGACGGTCGGGTCGTCGTCCACGACCAGCACCCGCTGCGTTCCGGCCGGGTCTCGCGGTGCGTTCTGCATGCCCTCAAGCCTCCCACCCGGAGGCCCCGGGCGGACTCCCGCGCGCGCCCGGGCGGCTCGACGTCCGTGTTTCGTAAGGTCTCCCGGGCCCTTTCGGGGGCTGTGGATTCGTACGGTGAAGCCGTGAACGATCCCCATGCCTCTACGGTCGAGAGCCCGCCTCGCAGCGGCTCCGTCGACGTCGTGCTGCCCTGCCTCGACGAGGCGGCGGCACTGCCCTGGGTGCTGGAGCGCATCCCGCCCGGCCGGCGCGCGATCGTCGTCGACAACGGCTCCCGCGACGGGTCGGCGGACGTCGCGCGCCTGCTCGGACCACTCTGCTGGGCACCACCACTGACGGTCCTGGGGCGCGCGGGCGCGCGGGCGGGCGGGTTGAGTAGCGGACCGGGTCCGGCTGAGTGCGCATGCTCAGGGCGGGACGCCGAACTCCTCGTACCGTCGGCGGTGGTAGTTGAGCGGACCGGACGGCGGGGAGCCCATGAACGCACTCATGCAGTACGCGAGCGGTGGTTCCTGCGCGTCGGAGGAGTGGCCGATGCTCTACCTGGGCGTGGTGGCCGTCCTCGCGGGCTGCGGGTTCCTGGTCAACCTGATCGCGCTCTGGGTGTGCGTCAACGTCGAACAGCCGGCCAGGACGTGGGCGGTGGCGATGGTCCTGCTGCCGTGGATCGGCCTGGTCGTGGCGTTGGTGGCGTCCGTGGGGCTCGGCCTCGACGCGGCGGACCGGGGCGGGTCACCCTGGTGGTTCCTGCTCGCGGGAGCCGGGGCGCACCTGGGGGCGCTGGCCGTGGTGGCCCTTCTGGTCCGGTCCGCCACGCGGAGAGCCTCTCGTGATGGCGTCCCGCCGCCGGACGACACGGCCGCGCTCGGCGCGCGGACGGGTGGGACACGTACCCCCTCGGAACCGGCGCGGTCGCAGCCCTCCGCCGTCCCCGTCGACTCGCCCCGCTCGCACGAGGAGTGGATGGCCCGGGTGATCCGCAGGCCGGACGACGTGGGGTACGGTGTCCTGCTGCCGTGGCTGGCCGAGAAGTACTTCGCGCACCACCACCGCCTGATGGACCGGCATCTGCCCTCCGGCTGCCACCCCGGAGAGACCGCCACCGCGGACGACGCGCTCGCGGTCCTCGCCCTGGGCGAGAGCATGCACCGCATGCTCCTCCGGGACCGCTCCTGGTTCGTGTACGACGCCATGAACTGGGGTGCCACCTGGAACGAGGTGGCGGCCGCGCTGGACGTGACGACGGGCCGGGCTCGGTCCGTCCTCCGGTCCTACGCAGAGACACAGCGGGAGCTGTACGAGGAGACGGAGGGGACGGGGGACCGGCCCTTGGGCTACTCCGCCGAGAAGTACCGCTCCGCGCTGGCGCTCATCAGGCTCGCCGACGACGCCCGGTCACCGTCGGCCGCGTAGCGGGACGGGCGGACTCAGTCCAGGTCGGGGACGAGCAGGTGTTCTTGAAGCAGGAGACGGAGTGGGCTCGGCGACCGCCGAGACCTGCTCGTCCCCCGTCGCCGGCTGGTCGACCCGCTTCCCGACCACCCGCTTCGCCCCGTCCGGCGTCCACTGCCGCCCGCCGGTGCGCGGGTTGAACGGCGCGTCCTGCACTGCCGCCCTCCGCTCCGCCTCGTCTGCCACCGAGGCCAGGGTCCGGTGCACCGTGAACGACACACCCTCCCGGCGCCGCTCCGCCTGCCACCGGTTGGCGGTGTAGCGCCCGCCCACGGCACGCACCGGCTCGATCTCCAGCGCGATGTTCCCCAGCGAGAACTGGGCCCGGGCGACCTGCGCGACCAGTTCCTTTGCCCGGCTGACGATCTCCTCGTAACGGTGCCGGGTGACGTTCCCGACCCGTTCTTGACAGAACAGACGCTCCGCGCAGGTCGGCGCGCCGGGGCGGAGCCAGATGTTCACGTCGACCGCGAGGACCAGGCACCCCTCGGCGGCGTGCGGCATGGGCAGGTCGGCCAGTACCTGCCGCAGCCGTGGCACGTCGATCGTCCCGTTGTTCAATGCGTCGTACAGGGCGTCGTGCCCCCCGCCGGTGTTCGGCCATCAGCGTCAGGTCCACTGGCGTTCTCACCGGACCGTCCGCACACAGCAACGCGTCCACCAGCTCAAACAGCTCATCACCGCGCGCGGTCAAGCAGTCGAACAAGTCCTCCCGGACGTGTGACGCGAAGCCCAACGTGTCTCGACCGGCATCGTGTTGCAGTGAACTCGCCCCTGAGGCCTTTGCGGAATAGCAGTTCTGTGGCGAAACGCATGATCCTGCGGGGGCCGTCCGCCTGCCCGGTCAAGTACCCAGATGAGTGACGGTGCACGACTCGCCGATCGGGCACGGCACCTTTGCGCAGCTCAGATGCTCAGCGGCTGCTCGGGTTGTGCCAGCACCTCGTCCCACACATTGCCTCCGTCCGCCCAGGTCCACAGCCACTGGCGCAACGACGGCGCCGCGTACCGCAGCCCGTCGTGAGGGTCCTGGCCCCAGCCCGGCTCCCAGCCATCAGCGTCCCAGAGCAGGACCGGGTGATCGACCGCTATCAGCGAGACGTACCACTCCATGGTGCAGCCGCCGCCCGTCAAGAAGAACCACGATGCCGCCGGCCCCCGCCCCAGGCGCTCGGCATGGATGGTTGTCGCGCAAGGCCAGTCCGCAACGCTCCAGTGCGGAATGCGGCGCGGCGTCAGCGACGCGAGGCCGCCTTCCGGCCCGAACCCCCCGTCACCGATTTCGGTGTAGATGCGCCGGAGCAACGAGGGCAGTCGATACCCGAGCTTCCGTTCCACGCGCTCGACTTCGGCCATCGCGAGTGGCGGAAAGGGCTCGTCCGGAAGACAGCCAGGAGAGGGCACCACGCCCGCCCCGTCCCACGCGAGGGCGTGCAGCCTGTCCAGAAGCGCATCGTCATCCGCAGCAGTGCGGCGGGCAGCATCGATCACGAACCGGACTGTAGTACGGGAGACCGACACCGCTTCCCCGAAGGACCCGCCAGGCTCAGACCTTGAAGAACAAGCTCAGGACACGACGACGCCCGCGGCCCGTGGGTCGAAGCCGGTCGGCCAGACGGTGCTGCTGTAGGCGCGGGCGCCCTCGAGATACGTTGTGGTGAGGTCGATGCCGGTGAAGTCCACGTCCGTCAGGCTCGCACCGCGCAGATCGGTGTTCGTGAGGCGGGAGTACCGGAGAGTGGCGCGGTGCAGGTTCGCTCCCCGGAGGTTCGCGTCGCTCAGGTCGGCATGGTCCAGCCGTGACCAGCTCAGATCCACTCCCGCCAACTGGGCGTTGCTCAGGCTCGTGTGGTCGAGGCCGGCGCGGTACATGTCGGCTCCGGTGAAGTCCGTGTAGTAGAGGGTGGCGTTGCTCAGTTCCGTGCCACGCAGGTTCGCACCCGTCAGATCGGTGTGGTTGAGCCGGGCGCCCGGCAGGAACGCGTTGCTCAGGTCAGCCCCGGCCCCGTGTTCTCGGATGAGGCGGATGCCGTCGATCACGTCGACGCTGAAAAGACGGCCGACCCGGCCCACCGCCCAGAAGTCGTCGTACGGCCCCAGCAGGTCCGCGTCACTGTGGGCGATCAGCAGCAGGGCGAAAGGCGGCGTGCCCATCCTGTAGCCGCCGGGCCCGCGATGGGGGGTCAGCCCTTGCCACGACCGGGCGACCTCGAAACCCGGGGGCTCGGGGTCGTCGTTCGCGGTGCAGTCCTCGTTGGAGCAGCAGTCCGCACAGCACTCCTCGCAGTCCAGCGAGTGGTCCCTCGTGTCCGGCTCGGGTTCCGGCGCGACGGCCCAGGAACCGGGCCACGGCAGGGCCTGCGTGGATCCGAAGGGGCGCAGGTCGGGGGTGACGCTGATCAGCGCCCACTGGCTGCAGTCGTCCGGGAGTTGACGACCGGCGGTGATGACGTCGAGCAGGTTGGCCTGCGCCTTGTTGGTGGTCACCGGCTCACCCTAGGGCGACGGGGGGAGTGGTGTGGCAGCGGGTGTGGGGTGGCAGGCTCCGGCCCGAACCGAACGGCGAATCCGCCGCAAGTACGTGACATGTTGGTGCTGTGACCTGCCGCTCGCTGTTCTTTCTCGCGCCGGTGGCCGTGCTCCTGTCTCAGGAGCACGGCCACCGGGTGCTCACACCGACCGCTGAACAGCAGGGCCGCCCCGTTGGCGGCTCCTGCCGTCCGGCGGATTGATCCTCAGCGGCAGGTGTGGCGTACGCGGGCGCCGTCAGGCCCACCACCGGCAGGAACCCGGTCAGCCCGAATGCGACGGCACGCCGGACAGGGCCGCGGTTTGCTCTCTTCACGTTTGCTCATTCTCGTTCGGAATCGTCCCCGCACGACCGTGCGCCGCAGGGGGCGCGTGGCTACTTGCGCCACGGGCCGTGCCCGCTGAGGCCGAGAGGTCAGCCGAGCGGAGGGAGTGGCCCGATCCCAATGCTGCAATCACGCGCCTGTCGGTCCCATCGCTGTCCCCGACGGAACCGAACCTCCGCCCCCTGTCCGGGACCTGTCCCGGACAGGGGTGACTCAACTGGGGGCGACTGACACGAGACGGTGGTCATCGACGTATCCCAGTAAGCACGTGATGGCGGCCGGGCCGGATGGCAACCTGGTCCCGGCCGACTGGAGTCGTGTCGCGTGGGATGTCCTGCGCGAGGAGGCAGAGTCGATCGCCGTGCTCGCAGGAGAGTTCGGCCTGTGGACGGTGTTCGGATCAGTCCACCCGCTCACCTCGCCGTACCGGCCGCACAACAGCCTCTACGTGGTTTCCGATCGTGGCCAGATGGTCGCCCGGTACGACAAGCGGTTCCTCTCGCACACCGAAGTCTCCTTCCTCTACTCCCCGGGCCGGCGTCCCCTCGTTGTCGTGGACGGTCTCCGGTTCGGCTTCGCCCTGTGTGTCGAGGTCAACTTCCCGGAAGTATTCGCCGAGTACGAGCGTCTGGACGTCGACTGCGTCCTGCTCTCGGTCATGGTTGACGACGCGCCCCGGGCCCGCGTCGCCCAGGCATACGGAACGCTCTACAACTACTGGCTCGGCTACTCCGTCCCGGCGCAGTTCAGCGCCATCGTGCCGTCCGGGATCGTGGCCCCCGGCGGACGGTGGCTGGCGCGCTGTCCTTCGGACGGACATCCTGCGCTGGTGATCGCAGACCTCGACCTCGACGCGCAGGCCGAGGACATCGTCACGGCCCTCCGCGATGCCCGCCCCTGGCGCCGCCTGGCCCGCGCCGGTCTTTACGAATCGCGAATCCCCGTCGGCGACCCCCGCAGCGACACCGGCACAGCTTTCTGAGGCCGCCGACTCCATAGATGTGCCGATCGAGCGCTGGGACTTTGCCGTGTGACGGGCCGAGGGGGGGCAGTCGGGTCCCGTGCGGTTATGCCGGGAAGTCCTCCTCGAAATAGCTGTCGTGCCGTACACGGAACTGCTTGAGTTCCTCGCCGCCGCGCTGTGACATCTCTGCGACTTGCTCGAAGAACTGCTCGCGCGGGGCGCCCGGGGCGAAGAGCATGAGCATCGAGGTGGGTTCGTCGGTCACGTTCTTGAATGCGTGCAGGCCGCCCGGCGGTACGTAGAGGAAGTCTCCGGTGCGGCCTGTCACCCACTTCTCGCCGTTGAACAGCGCCAGTTCTCCGGACAGGACGTAGAAGGATTCCGACATGGCCTTGTGGAAGTGGGTCTTGGCGCCCGCGGCCCGTGCCGCCAGGTCGACCTGGTACAGGCCGTACTCGCCGCCGGTCGAGCCGTGGGTGGCGAGGTAGCGGTAGGTGTCCCCGCGGGGCGAGGTGAGGTCCGGCGGGGTGTCCGCGCTGCGGAAGGAGGCGCTTACCTCGCCAGTTTCGCCCTGGTAGCGGGGCTCGGGGTAGCGGAGGTGGTCGGGGTGCGACATCGCGGGCTCCTCTCGTTCAGTCTTAAGAGTTTTAACGTTGAGATAAAATCACTTCAGCTCACTCAACGTCAAGTATTTCAACGTTGAGAGACTGTGTGTGGGTGCCAGGTCGGGAGTGCAGCACGGCTGGCCGCGGCCGCCATGCAACGCAACCCCCGTGCCCCCGACCGTTCACGCGAGGTACCCCTGCCCTTCCGCTTAATCGTTAGGAAGGTTTACCAACACTCTTGACGCCCCCTGTGGGGCCCCTTAACTTTCACGCCAGGAGCGCAAGCCCACCCCACACCTGGAGCTCGTGATGCAACGATCACGCAGATCTGTCATGCCCATGGCTGCCGGTTCCCTCGCGGCCCTACTGCTCTCGCTCAGCGCCACCACCCCGGCCACAGCGGCCGGTTCCGACCCCGCGCCCCGCGGGGTGAAGTCGATCAACGGCCCCCTCAAGGTCTGCGGCACCCAGCTCTGTGACGCCGACGGCCAGGCCGTCCAGCTCAACGGGATGAGCACCCACGGCACCCAGTGGTTCCCCCAGTGCGTCACCAAGAAGTCCATCGACGCGCTCGCCACCGACTGGCGGGCCGATGTCCTGCGCGTTTCCACGTACGTCCAGGACGAGGGGTACGAGGACGACCCCGCCAAGTTCACCGCCCGCGCCCAGAAGTTCGTCGACATGGCCCTCGCCAAGGGCATGTACGCGATCATCGACTGGCACATGCTGGAGCCGGGCGACCCGCACTACAACCTGAGCCGCGCCAAGACCTTCTTCACCGCCATGGCGAAGAAGTACAAGGACCACCCCGGCGTGCTCTACGAGATAGCCAACGAGCCGTCCGGGGTCAGCTGGTCCCGCGTCAAGTCGTACGCGGAGCAGATCATCCCGGTCATCCGCGCCCAGGATCCCGACTCGGTGGTCCTGGTGGGGACCCGCGCCTGGTCGTCCTTCGGCGTCTCCGAGGACGCGGACGAGTCCGAGGTGGTGAACAACCCCGTACGGGCCTCCAACATCATGTACACGTTCCACTTCTACGCGGCCTCGCACCGCGAGGAGTACCTGAACGCCCTCGACCGCGCCTCCGACAAGCTCCCCGTGTTCGTCACGGAGTTCGGCACCCAGAACTACAAGGGCGAGGACGCGAACGACTTCGCGATGGCGCAGAAGTACCTCGACCTCATGAAGCGCAAGAAGATCTCCTGGGTCAACTGGAACTACTCCGACGACCACCGCTCGGGCGCCGTCTTCAAGAAGGGCGTCTGCGACGCCGACGACAAGTGGACGGGCACCTCGGTCCTCAAGGAAGCGGGCGTCTGGATACGGAGCAAGATCCGCGCCTGACTGACCGTCATGTCCTGCATGACCAGGGCCGGTTGAGGCCCGGGTAAGAATCACCGCAACTGCCCCACCCCGCACCTGACGGCGGCTTGGCGCGGTGCCCGCGTTCCGACGGGCATGACGCGCTCAGCGAGAGCTCTGACCCGGCCGCCGTCCCGCCGTCCCCTCCGCAGTGGGCGCGGCGACCAGTACGACTATCCAGCTCTCGCCACCCCCACCTCAGGGAATCCAGGTATGCGCCTGAACGTCTCAGCCCACCTCCCCACATCCCCCCGCGGACACCGCACCCCCCTCCTCACCCTCACCGCCGTGTTCGCCCTCGTCGGCGGGCTTCTGCTCACCTCGTCCTCAGGGGCCGAAGCCGCCGCCGACCCGATCGTCTCGGCCGGCAAACCCGCCACCGCCTCCTCCGTCGAGTCCTCCTCCTACGGTGCGGAGAAGGCCTTCGACGGCGACCCCGCCACCCGCTGGGCCAGCGCCGAGGGCAAGGACCCGCAGTGGCTCCGGGTCGACCTCGGCACCTCCACCGCCGTCTCCCGCGTCAAGCTGACCTGGGAGGACGCCTACGCCAAGGCGTACCGCGTCGAAGTCTCGGACGACGGTACGACCTGGACGCCGATCGCCCAGGAGACCGCCGGCAACGGCGGCACCGACGACCTCACCGGCCTGTCCGGCAAGGGCCGGTACCTGCGCGTGTACGGCACCGCGCGCGGTACCTCGTACGGCTACTCGCTCTTCGAGGCCGAGGTGTACGGCGTCCCCGACGGCGGCCAGCCGCCCACCGGGGCCTTCACCGTGGTCGCGGCCGGTGACATCGCCGCCCAGTGCACCGCATCCGACAGCAAGTGCGCCCACCCCAAGACCGCGAAGCTCGCCCAGCAGATCAACCCGAAGTTCTACCTGACCATGGGCGACAACCAGTACGACGACGCCCTGCTCGCCGACTTCAAGAAGTACTACGACAAGTCCTGGGGCGTCTTCAAGGACAAGACCCGCCCGATCCCCGGCAACCACGAGACCTACGACCCGGCCGGGCCTCTCGCCGGGTACAAGTCCTACTTCGGCTCCATCGCCTACCCGCAGGGCAAGAGCTACTACAGCTACAACGAGGGCAACTGGCACTTCATCGCCCTCGACTCCAACTCCTTCGACAAGACCGAGCAGATCAACTGGCTCAAGGCCGACCTCGCGGCCAACAGCAAGAAGTGCATCGCCGCCTACTTCCACCACCCGCTCTACTCCTCCGGCGGACACGGCAACCAGCCCGTCTCCAAGCCGGTGTGGAAGCTCCTGTACGGCGCCAAGGCCGACCTCGTCCTCGGCGGCCACGACCACCACTACGAGCGGTTCGCCCCGCAGAACGCCGACGGCAAGGCCGTGTCCGACGGCATCGTCGAGATCGTCGGCGGCATGGGCGGCGCCGAGCCCTACCCCATCGAAGAGATCCAGCCCAACAGCCAGAAGCGCATCAGCGGACCCTACGGCGTCCTCAAGATGGACTTCACGGACAACGGCTACAGCTGGACCTACGTCGACACCGACGGACAGGTGAAGGACACCAGCCCGAAGTACAGCTGCCACTGATGTACCTGGCCACCAACGGCCGCCCGGACACGTCGCCGCACCCCTCGGGGGTGCGGCGGCGGGTCCCCGGCACCGTCATCGCGCTCGGCGCGGTCAGCCTCGTCACCGACGTCTCCTCGGAGATGGTCACCGCGGTGCTGCCGCTCTACCTGGTCCTCGGACTCGGCCTCTCACCCCTCCAATTCGGTTTTCTGGACGGCCTGTTCAACGGAGCCACCGCCCTCGTACGGCTCCTCGGCGGACGCCTCGCCGACCGCGGCGGCGGGCACAAACGCGTCGCGGGCGCGGGCTACCTCCTCTCGGCGCTCTCCCGGCTCGGCCTGCTCCTCGCGGGCGGCGCCGCCGGGGGAATCGCCGCAGCCCTCGCCGCCGACCGCCTCGGCAAGGGCATCCGCACCGCACCGCGCGACGCCCTCATCTCGCTGAGCAGCCCGCCGGAAACCCTCGGCCGCTCCTTCGGCGTGCACCGGGCGATGGACACCACGGGCGCACTGCTCGGCCCGCTCGTCGCCTTCGCCGTGCTGTGGGCGACGGCCGACGCCTACGACGCGGTGTTCGTCGTGAGCTTCTGCACCGGCCTGCTCGGTGTCCTGCTCCTTCTCCTGTACGTCCCCAACTCGGCCCCGGTGCGCACCACTTCGGCGCCCGTCGCCCGCCCGGAGTTGCCCCGGCACCGCCCGCTGCGCGACCCCGCCTTCCGCCGCATCCTGTGCGCGGCCGCCGTCCTCGGTGCCGCCACCATCGGCGACGCCTTCCTCTACCTCCTGCTCCAGCGCGGCCTCGACCTTTCGCCCGCGCTGTTCCCCCTGCTGCCGCTCGGCGCCGCCGCCGGGTACCTGGTGCTCGCCGTGCCCGTGGGGCGGATCGCCGACCGGACGGGACGCCGGCTGCCCTTCCTGCTCGGGCACGCCGCCCTCCTCGGCGCGTACACCGTGCTGCTCGCCCCGGTGTCGTGGGCGACCCTCGCGGCCGTCCTCGTACTCCTCGGCATCTTCTACGCCGCCACCGACGGCGTGCTCATGGCGCTCGCCGGACCGGTGCTGCCCGCGCACGGCCGGGCGAGCGGGTTCGCGATCCTGCAGACCGGCCAGGCCCTGGCCCGGCTCGTCGGCGCTGCCGGGTTCGGGGCGGCCTGGACGTTCTGGGGCCAGGATGCCGCGCTCTGGGCAGCCGCCCTCGTTCTGGCCGGGGCGCTGGCCGCCGCCTGGCGCGTCCTGCCTCCCGCTGCCCCGAAGGACGGCGTCCCGTCCCCCTCCTCGTCCGCCACGGAGGCGTCATGAAGGTCCGCAGCCGCACGCTCCGCCTCGTCCTCGTCGTCGCCGCCGTGCTGCTGCTCGGCGGCGGCTCGCTCGGATACGTACTCCACGCACGGCAGCGGGACCAGCCGCCCCAACAGGTGGCCGCCGACGCCTCGTTCACCCTCGCCGAACCCGGCCTGTACTTCCGGGACGAGGCCACCGGACGCATCGCCCGTCAGCCCGGCGGGCGTACGCCACGGCTGACCGGCGGCCCCTCCTGCGACCGGTTCTACGCGGCCGGGGAGCGGGCCCTGTGCCTGCGCAAACTGCCCGGGGTGCCCGCCCGCACCCAGGCCGTCGTGCTCGACCGGCGGCTGAAGGAGATCCGCCGGGTGGCGGTGGCCGGCATCCCCAACCGGGCCCGCGTCTCCGCCTCCGGGCAGGTGCTGTCCTGGACGACGTTCGCCACCGGCGACTCGTACGCCACCTCGGCCTTCTCCACCCGCACGGCCATCCTGAACCTGCGCACCGGCGACCTGGTCAAGTCGATCGAGGACATCCCGCTGACCATTGACGGGGCCCGCTACCACGCCCCCGACGTCAACTACTGGGGCGTGACCTTCGCGCGCGACGACAACCGCTTCTACGCCACCGTCTCCTCCAAGGGCCGCACCCACCTCGTCGAGGGCGACCTGCGCCGCTGGTCGGCAAAGGCACTGCGCACCAACGTCGAATGCCCGTCCCTGTCGCCGGACAACACCCGGATCGCGTTCAAGAAGAAGGTCTCCGACGACCCCAAGTCCCCCTGGCGGCTGTACGTCCTGAACCTGGCCGACCTGCGCGAGCACCCGGTGGCCGAGACCCGCAGCGTCGACGACCAGGCCGCCTGGCTGGACGACACCACCCTCGCCTACGCCCTGCCGGGCAGTGACGGCCGTCGCAGCGACATCTGGGCGACCCCCGCCGACGGCACAGGCACACCACGGCTCACGGTCGCGGGCGGCTCCTCGCCGGGCGCGGTGCACTGAAGCGGGCCCTTCTCCCACCGCCACGTCCGGGCGGTGGGAGAAGGGCGCACCGTCAGCCGCGCCCCGGACCTGCGCTCGTGGCCGGACGGGCCGACACGGTGACGTGGTCGACCCGCATCGCGTGGCCCGGTTCGGTCGTCGGACCGGGCGAAGCCCCGTCCTGGCGCGGGAGTCCGCCGCCGATCGCCACGTTGAGGATCAGGAAGAGCCCGTGGTCCACGGCCCGCTGCCACGTCCCCGAGTCCATCCGACGGGCCGGCACCCGGTGGTACACCCGCCCGTCCAGATACCAGCGCACCTCCTCCGCACCGGCGGTACGGTCGACCTCCACGGCGTACGAGTGGAACCCCGTACGGCAACCGGCGCACTTCTGCGGGGCCGAACTCAGACCCGCCGGCTCCTCGCACGGGCCGCCGCGCAGGACCCCGCAGTGCATCGTGCCGAAGACGGTGTCCCGGCCGTTGACCGACTCCATGACGTCCAGCTCGCCGACGCCCGGCCAGCCGGTGTACCCGTCGCGCAGCGGTGCGCCCAGGGTCCAGAACGCGGGCCAGTAGCCCGCCGCCGCGGGCCCCGTCACGTCCGGCAGGGCGATCGACGCCTCGATGCGCAGGGCCCCGCCGGGCGGGGCGGCGAAGTCGGAGCGCCGGGTCTCGATCCGGCCCGACGTCCACCGCCCGCCCTTGCGCAGGGGGACGATCTCCAACGCCCCCTTGCCGTCGAGGCGGACGTTGTCGGTCGAGTCCGTCATCGTCTCGATCTCGCCGGTGCCCCACTGCGGGGCGGGGCAGCCGGGGTAGCACGTCCCCACGTCATGCATCCAGTGGACGGGCGACGGAGGGCTCCCCGCGGGTCCGTCGAAGTCGTCGCGCAGCAGCCGCACCCAGCCGCCGGTCGCCGACGGCGGCCTTGTGCCGTTCCCGGCCGCACCTTCGGCGGGCAGCGCGCCCGCCTGCGTGAGCAGGCGCTCCAGCCGGGCGGCGAGGACCACGGCCGCGGCGTTCGTCAGGTGCGCGTCGTCGCGGTAGAGCAGCACCCGGTCCAGTACGGCCGGGCAGGTCGGCCCGGCGTCCGGGCAGAGCACGTCGTTCACGCCGATGCTCCGTACGCCGGGCAGCGCGCCCGACGCGATCCTCCGGGCCAGCGGATCGGGCCGCCACGACGCGCGGCGGTCGAACGCGCAGGCGTCCGGCGACTCCAGATGGCCGGACACGCACGCGGGTACGTCCGTGCCGGGCACCGGAGTGTCCTCGACGTAGACGATCGGCACCCCCAACTCCCGCAGCGGGGCCAGGGTTTCCTCCCAGCCCTTCAGCAGCAGCTTCTCGTCGGCGGTGTACCGGTTCAGCGAGGAGATCACCACCAGGCGCGGCCTCGGCTGCTGCCGCAGCCGGTCCAGGGCGTGCGCCCGCCAGGTGTCGCACTCCCGGTAGGCGCGGCCGAGCTGGGGGTTGTGCACCGAGATCCGCGGCAGCGGGCACCCCTGCTTGACGAGCTCCTGGAGTGCCCAGCCGCGCTCGGCGGCGATGCCGAGCAGCGGCGAGAACCACTGACCGGCGTGCGAGTCGCCGAGCAGCACGATCCGGTCGGGACTGTCCACCGCGCCGAACAGGCAGTCCGGGCTGCGGGTCTGCGCCGGGGCGACCTGGCACACGCCGTCCGGCGGGAAGTCCTTGCGCGCCTGGGCGGGGGCGGGCAGCACCGGCCCGTCGGCGAGGGGCACACCCGGCTGACGCAGCAGCAGATGCGGTCCCGAAGCGGCTCCGGCGGGCAGTCCCTTCGGGTCGGGCGGTGCGGTGTCGCCCAGCAGATGAAGCGTGGTCGTGCCGATCGTCAGGGCGAGCGCGACGGGCAGGACGATCGCCGTGACGCCCACCGAGAGACCGCGCCGGGTGTGCGCGGACACGGTGCGGCTGCGGCGCAGCGGGCGCTCCACCCCGTACATCGTGGCGAGGGCGGGCAGGACGGCGGCCAGCGTCAGCGCGCTCTTCGCGGGCCAGCCGAGCGTCCCGAGCCGGGCCTCGGCGAGCACCAGCACCGGCCAGTGCCACAAGTACAGCGTGTACGACAGCCTGCCCACCGCCCGCGGAGCCCGCATCGCCAGCAACCGGCCCACTCCGTGGGCGCCTTGTGCGTCGCGCTCGCCGCGGCCCGGTATCGCGGCCAGGATGACGGCGGCGGTCGCCAGGGTCGGCACGAGGGCCGCGAATCCGGGGTACGGCGTGGTGTGGTCGTACGCGACGACGCACCAGCCGATGGCCGCCGCACCCGCCCACCCGCACAGCAGCCGCAGCGGCCGGGGTCCGCGCATCAGGTGCCAGGGCAGCAGCGCGAGCAGCGCGCCCGCCCCGAACTGCCAGACCCGCGAGGGCGTGGCGAGGTACGCGAGCGAGGCCGACTCCTGCGTCCAGTACAGGGACAGCGCGAAGGAGGCGAGCATGAGCGGGACCACGGCGAGGGCCACGGCCGCGCGCACCGCGCGTCCCCGTCGCACCGCCCGCGCGACGCACAGTCCGGCGAGGGCCAGCAGCGGTGCCCAGAAGAAGTAGAACTGCTCCTCGACGGCCAGCGACCAGAAGTGCAGCAGCGCGCTCTGGTCCTGCCCTGCGGCGAGGTAGTCGGTCTGCTGGGCGGTGAACCGCCAGTTGGCGACGGACAGCGCCGCCGCGAGGACGTCGTGCTCCAGGCCCGCCCGCCGCAGCGGTACGGTCAGCCAGGCGCCCACCGCCGCCACCGTGACCAGGACCACGGCGGCGGACGGCAGCAGACGGCGCGCCCGGCGGGAGAAGAAGTCGCCGAGACGGATGCGGCCGGTGGTGATCGCCTCGCGCACCAGGAGGCCGGTGATCAGGTAGCCGGAGATGACGAAGAAGACGTCCACGCCGACGAAGCCGCCCTGGAGGCCGGGGATTCCGGCGTGGAAGGCGAGGACCGCGAGCACGGCGACGGCGCGCAGCCCCTCGATGTCGGGCCGGAAGGCCGAGCGGTGCGGACTGGGCCCCGATTCGGAGCCCGGGACGGGCGGAAGAGCTGTGGACCGCCGACGGCGGGGTGTGACGGAGGGATCGGACGGCCGGTGGCCGGGGGCCACGGAGGACGACATGGCAGGAGTGCCTTTCGGATCGTTCAACTCGCCCAGGGGAGCATCGGGTTGACCCACCCGGATGCCACCAGGCCGATCAGCAGCAGGAGGGCGGTGGCGGCCAGGGTTTCGGGCCAGCGGCGGGGCAGCATGGCGGCGCGCGACGCGGGCAGCGCCCGGCGGACGCGCCCGAGCAGTGCCCGTACGCCGGTGGCCGGCATGGTCCCGGTCGCCGTTGACCCGGTGCCGGCGGGGCGCAGTTCCCCGTACAGGTGTCGCATGAGCGGCAGGTGGAGCTGGCACTGCACCGTGACGTACAGGAGCAGCCCCCAGCCCTGGGTCCAGCCGCCCCGCGCCATGACCAGCGCCAGCCCCGCGACGGCCGCGGCGTGGGAGACCAGCAGCCAGCCGAGCGAGACGGCCACCACCCGCCGTGCCATGCCGCCCGAAGCGGCCGGGCCCTTGGCACCGGTGGGCACCCAGGCGGCACTGCGGCCGCGCAGCGTGTGCCAGAAGGCCACCGCCGCGGCCACGCTGGTCAGCACGTTCGCGCGGATCACCTCCACCCGCCAGCGGGTGCGGCTCACCCGGGGGAGCAGCACGTGCCACAGCCACAGCGGGGCAAGCAGCGGCAGGACGTGCCAGGGGCGTACGTCGTCGGGGTAGCAGAACATCATCACCAGCGGCGGCAGCGGCGCGACGAAGGTGTTCACCGCGGTCGTGAGGTAGCCGACGATGCCTTCGGCGAAGCACAGCCGCATCCGCCAGGGTGCCCCCATCTCCTTGAGGACGGGCGTGCTCAGCAGGTGGAGGTTGCCCATGGCCCAGCGGTACTGCTGGTTGACGAAGGAGGTGACCGACTCGGGGGACGTGCCCTTGGCGACGAGCACCGGCACGTAGAGGGTGCGGAAGCCCCGTGCGTGGAGGGCGAGTCCGGTGTAGAGGTCCTCGCTGTGGTCGAGCCGGGCGAATCCGCCGGCCAGGTCGAGGGCGCTGCGCCGGTAGACGGCGTTGCTGCCGCAGCAGATGGCGGCGTCGCTCGCGTCGCGCGAGGGCTGTATCCAGCGGAAGAACCACTCCTGGGCGCAGCCCGCGGCGCGCTGGATCCAGTTCATGGACTCGTCCGTGTCGAACCACTGGGGGCTCTGCACGATGCCGACCGCCGGATCGGCCAGATACGGGACGAGGTGCCGCAGGAAGTCGGGCCGGGGCGCGAAGTCCGCGTCCAGGATGGCGACGACCTCGGCGCTGCTGAGGGTCAGGGCGTGGTTGAGGTTCCCGGCCTTCTTCAGGTGCCCGCGGTCGGGCCGTACGACGTACTCGTATCCGTACGAGGCGGCGAGCGCGGCGACGTCGGGCCGGTCGCCGTCGTCCAGGACCCAGACGGTCAGCCGGCCCGGCCAGTCCAGCGCGGAGACCGCGCGATAGGCGTTGGTCAGGACGTCGAGCGGCTCGCCGCAGGTGGGCAGGTAGAGGTCGACGGCCGGGGTGTGGGCGGGCTGCCAGGCGTGCACGAGCAGTTCGTGCGACCGGCGGGTGAGCCTGCGGCGGCGCAGGCTGTTGACGCAGGAGAGGGCGAGGGCCACGACGTTGAGGCCGAGGACGGCGAGGAAGACCCAGAGGGCGGGAGTGCGCAGGGCGAAGGCGAACATGGTGGCCGCCGTGCACACGAAGGCGAGCGACGTGCTGACCAGCACCCAGCGGTGCTGCGGACCGAAGTACGCGTACAACTCGTCGTCGGACGGAGGTTGCGGAAGGTGATGCACAGTCATAAAGCCCCCCACGGCTGTGTATGTGCGTGTTTCTGTCGTGCACTTTAGCGCCAGAGGTATAGACCAATTGCGTTCGAGGGCCCAACGGCTCTATTGAGACAGGGAATTGGCGCGACTCAATTGGTCCAGACCTCTGACCCACCCCATCCGACAGGCCACGCCCTCGGGCCGGGGAAGCGGCTGGTCACGCGCCGGTGAACAGCCCCGTAACTCTTCCCTCCCGCCGGGCCGCTGCCCGACGGGGTGGGGATTCGGACGAACGGCATATGACTTTGTGCCATTCGGGCGCAACGTACCGTCACATCCCCTCGGTGTGCCGCTACACAAAGAGGCGGAGGGTGTGCGCTTCCTGGGCCGGTGCGCCGACAGGTGCTGGGGGAGGACCTGATGATTCTGACCGTCAACCTGGCGGTGCTGCTCGCCGTCGTGGTGTTCTTCCGGCTGCGGCGGCGAACCCAGGCCCGCAGCCGCGTCGAGGAGCGCAACACCGCACTGATCGTCCTCGTACTGGGCATCCTGATCGCACCCACCCCCGTCGGGCAGGGCATCGGAGACTTCCTGGGGCAGCTCGCGCGCAGCGTTTCCCAGGGCCTCCAGTGAGTACCCCCGCGCGTCGCCGCCGGCCCGGGAAGAGCCGCCGCACGACGCCCGAGCCGCGGGCAAGGCGGAGGGCCGGCGCGCGGCCGCGCACACCACGGGCCCGCTGGCGGGGTGCAGGCCGACGGTACGAAGCTGCCCAGGTGCCGGTCCCTGTACGGGCCGGGCCGCCGGGGTACTGGCCGTACTACTGGCCGTTGGCGGAGAAGTGTTGATAGTCGGGGTGGTTCCAGCGGCCGCCCCAGTACCAGCCGACGCGTGCCATCGCGGCGGTGACCGCGTCGCCGCGCCGGATCATTCCCTTCACGGGGCGGTCGCGGCGCAGGTGGCGGCGTCCGGCGGCGGGGTGGACTCTGCCGTAGGCGTCGACGTAGGGGTTTTCGACGGTGTTGATGTCGAGGGCGTCGCCGTAGGAGTGGCGGGAGAGTTTGGCGGGATTGCCGGTGACGCGGCGGCAGTTGTAGGCGGAGGTGTTGTCGTCGGCCATGGCGGCTTCGTCGTTGCCGCGGTATGCGGCCATGACCCGCATCTTGCGGATGGGGAAGCGGGCGTGGAACATCGCGCCGAACACGTGGGTGACGTCCTTGACGACGCGTCGGTGGACGATGAGTTCCCCGCGGTGCAGGCATCCGTCGAAGCCCCAGTGGTTCATGCTCAGCAGTCGCAGGTCCCGTGCGGGTACCGGGCATCCGGGGCGGTGGGTGAATCGCAGCTTGGCCGACGGTACGGCGGAGACCACCAGGCCGAGTGAGGGGGCTGCGGCGGATCGCGCTCCATGCGGCCGGGCCGCCGGGGAGGCCTCCGCGGCGGGCACGGTGGCCATGAGCGCGAGCGGCAGCGCCAGGGCGACGAGGCGCAGTCTGATCTTCACCAGCGCAACATAGAGCCAAGATCATCACCGCAGGACGTGGACACGATGCGCCCTGATCGGCAGACGCCATTCGGCTCAGTGTGTCCGTGTCCGGTTCCGGGGGAGGGCGGGGTGGTACGTCAGGGGCCGCCACCCCCGCACGAGGTACCGGCCCTCCCCGTGCACCGCACGCCGCCGGTGGCCGCGTACCCCTGGCGAGCGGGAACCCCAGGGGACCCGACGGCGTTCATCCCACTGACGGCCGAAGGAACGGACCCTCGGTTCACCGTGGCAACTGCCGATTCCGTACGACGACTTGGCCGAGGGGGAAGAGGCGTGCAGCACTACCGCGCACACCCCACGCGCCCGGTCGCCGTCCTGCTCTCCGCGTTCCTCGCCGCCCTGACCCTCCTCCTGCCGGCAGGGGCCCAGCCGGCGTCGGCCTCCCGCCCCTCCTCGACGGGCGCGGCCGTAGCGGCGATCACCCAGGCCTCGGCGACCGCCGACGCGCAGCGGCGCGCCGCCGCAGCGCGTCATGTGCTCGCCCCCGTCGACGCCGTGCCGTACCCGTTCCCTCCCTTCCCGGGCCCCGGCACCGCTGGCGCAGCCCCGCACCGTGCTGTCGGCGGTCCCGCAGTGGCAGTGACGACGGATTCCGTGGAAGCGGGCCGGTGCATCCCTGCGTACCGTCCACGCGGCCCGCCGTACCGATGGAGCACCGAAGTCCGCATCGACGCCTGACCGTTCGCTTCCGCGAGCCGGGGACAGACGTCGATTCCGTCTGCCTGCCCATCGTGGAGAACCCATGTCTCGTGCGCCCGTGTGGCGGGCGATCGTCGCCCTAGGCGTGATCGCCGCCTCGCTCTTCTTCGCTCTCACCCAGTCCGCCCGCCTCGGCCTCGACCTGCGCGGCGGCACCCAGATCGTCCTGGAGGCCAAGGACTCGCCCCAGGTCAGGGCCAATGCCGAATCGACCCAGCGGGCCCTGGAGGTGCTCCGTCAGCGGGTCGACGCGCTCGGCGTCTCCGAGCCGAGCCTGTACCGGTCCGGAGAGAAGCGGATCTTCGTCGAACTGCCCGGAGTGCAGGACCCGCGCGAGGCCGCAGAGGTCATCGGCCGGACCGCGCAGTTGACCGTCCATCCGGTACGGAGCGCGGTGGACCAGCAGGACAAGGACGCGGGTGAGCCGGCCGGGGACGGCTCGCGCACCCTGCCCGACCCCGACCGGAAGGGGGCGTTTCTCCGGCTCGGGCCCACCGCTCTCACCGGCGAGGGCATCAAGGACGCCGAGGCGGTGCTCGACCAGCAGCAGATGGCGGGCTGGACGGTGAACCTCGCCTTCCGCGGACAGGCGGGCAAGGACTGGGCGCGGGTCACCGGGGCGGCGGCCTGCGCCCCGCAGGGCGCCCCCGAACGGCGCGTCGCCATCGTCTTGGACGGCACGGTCCTCTCGGCGCCGGGCGTCAACGCGGACGTGGCGTGCAAGGTCGGCATCGCCGGCGGCTCCACACAGATCACCGGCGGCTTCGGCCGCGAAGAGGCCCGCGACCTGGCCGCACTCGTCAAGGGCGGCGCGCTGCCGGTGCCCGTGGAGGTCGTGGAGCAGCGGACCGTCGGCCCCACGCTCGGTGCCGACGCCATCGCCGCCAGCGCGCAGGCCGCGCTCATCGGCGTCGCCCTGACGGGGCTGTTCATCGTCGCCGTCTACCGCCTGCTCGGCGCCCTGGCCACCCTCGCTCTCGCGCTGTACGGGCTGATCTCCTACGCGGCGCTGATCGCCCTGGGCGCGACCCTGACCCTGCCCGGACTCGCCGGTTTCGTCCTGGCGATCGGCATGGCGGTGGACGCGAACGTACTGGTCTTCGAGCGCGCCCGCGAGGAGTACCTGGGACTTCGCGCCCCGAAGTCTGGCTCGGCATCACTGGACAAGCCGCTGCGGACCGGCTTCGCCAAGGCGTGGAGCGCGGTCGTCGACTCGAACGTGACCACGCTGCTCGCGGCCGGGCTGCTCTTCTTCTTCGCCACCGGACCCGTCAAGGGCTTCGGCGTCACGCTCTCCATCGGCGTCCTCGTCTCGATGGTCTCCGCCCTGGTGATCACCCGGGTCCTCGCCGACTTCGCGGTCCGGCGTCGTTTCGTACGCAACCGGCCCGGCCTGACCGGGATCACCTCCCACGGCCGGGTGCGTGCCTGGCTCGCCCGCCGACAGCCCCGCCTGGTGCACCACCGGCGCCGCTGGCTCGGCGTCAGCGCGCTGCTGCTCGTGGTGGCCGTCGCCGGAATCGGCCTGCGCGGCCTGGACTTCGGGGTGGAGTTCACCGGCGGGCGCCTGGCGGAGTACAGCACCAGCAGGCCCGTGGAGGTGGACGCGGCACGTACGGCGGTCGCGGACGCCGGGTTCCCGCGTGCGGTGGTGCAGGAGTCGGGGGGCGGGGCCATCTCCGTACGCACCGGTGAGCTGAGCAACGACCAGCAGCACACGATCAGAACGGCGCTGGCGAAGATGGGCGGCGAAGTCACCCTGGAGCGGGACGAGTTGATCGGACCGAGCCTGGGGGAGGAACTGCGTCGGCACGCGCTCATCGCGCTCGGCATCGCCGTCGCGACCCAGCTGATCTACCTCAGCGTGCGCTTCCGGTGGACGTTCGCCGCCGCGGCGGTGGCGGCCATGCTGCACGACGTGCTGCTCGTGGTGGGGCTGTTCGCCTGGCTGGGCAGGCCCGTCGACAGCGTCTTCCTGGCGGCCCTGCTCACGGTCATCGGGTACTCCGTCAACGACACCGTCGTCGTCTTCGACCGGGTGCGCGAGGCGCGCCGCCGCGATCCGGCGGCGGACCTGGAAACCACCGCGAACACGGCGGTCATCCAGACGCTGCCGCGGACGGTGAACACCGGTATGGGCGCGCTGTTCATCCTGGCGGCTCTGGCCGTGCTCGGCGGTGACACGCTCGCGGACTTCTCCGTGGCGCTGATCGCCGGGGTGGTGATCGGTATGGCGTCGACGGTGTTCACCGCCGTACCGATCGCCGTGCAGCTCGAAGGCAGCCGCCCGGCGCCGGTGCGACCTCGGCGGAGCGAGAAGGACGCGGCGCGCACTCCACTGGAGCGACGCGGGCGGGCGCGGGATTCGGGTGCTGTGGTGTGAGGGCTGCTGTGGTGTGATGGCGCGCCGAGCCCGTGCAGGTGGGGGTGACGTGGGGACCCGGGTCGCGCAGCACGACGGCGTCCGCATCGAGGACCTCGCGCGGGACTGAGAACGCAGGGGGGCGGTGCACCGGAGGTGTCTCCGGTGCACCGCCCCCTTCGCTCACCTACTTGCCGTAGTACGCGTGATGGATCGTCAGCGCAGACGTATTGCCCTGCTTGTCCACGATCTGCGCACGGAACGAGACGGCCTTGTCCTTCGCCGGGTTCTTCACGGAGATGCTCCCGCCGTCGACCTTCGCGGACTGCCAGGTCTTCCCGTCGTCGTAACTCACCTCCACTGCAAGGGACTTGAGGTTGTTCCCGGCCGCCGAACCCTGCACGGTCACCGGCACCCGTACCGTCCGGCCCGCCGGAGCGCGCGAGGCGAGGTCGACAGGGGCCGCGAAGCGCACCGTGGAGACCGGCATCGCCGTGGTCTGCGCGACGGGCTTCGAGCGGAAGGTGAAGTCCGCGTCGACGCGGGTGGAGACCTCGGAGACCTCCGCCGAGCGCTCGATGGACGCCGTAAGACGGTACTCGGCGTCCGAGGAGTCGACCGCGAAGGGCACCTGGCCGTTCGGCGGGGCGCTGCTCCCGGCGACCTTGACGCCGTTGCGGTACAGCGTGGAGGAGGCCGACGTGTACGACTGGACGTAGGGGCTCGCCGTGTCGTCGAGGTGGCCGTTGCCGTCGGACAGGAGCGGCAGCAGGCCGACGATCAGCTGCTTGCCCGTGATCGGGTCGGGCGCGGTGCGAAAGACGCCCTTCTCCTTGTTCAGGAGGGGGCCGAAGACGCCGGTGTTGAACGTGTCGCGGTAGGTGCGGCCCGCTTCGTAGCGCTGCGGCCCGACCGTCGTGGAGATGGTTTCGAGGAACCGGCCGTCGTCCGCGTCGGGCTTGCCGTACTGCTGGACATCGGTCCGCCACCGGACGCCGTCGGCCGTGGACACGTACAGGGTGCGCGTGCCGTGTGCCGTCTGGAGCACCGGGAGCCCGCCGTCCGCGGACGCACCCGGCAGTTGGGGAACGGCGAGGGCCGCGAGGGCCTTCCCCGGAGTGGAGGCACCGAGGCCGACCTTGAGCGTCGCTAGGTCCTTCGCCCGCGTATGTCGGACGAGGCCGGTCGCCAGCTTCTGCGTACTGCCGCCGAAAGCCACCGAATACTGGGAAGCCGCGTCCTTGACGAAGTCCGCGTTGAAGGTCTCGACCAGGGTGCCGTCGGTGACGGCCGGGCCCACGTGCGCGGTGCGGAAGTCGTCGAAGCCCCCGTCGAGCACCCGCCCGAGGCCGACGCCGCTGCCGTCGGCTCCACGGCTCCGGTACGTCAGGGCACCGTCCGCCGTGCTGTCCCCGGGCACGGTGAGCGTCACCGGCCTGGCGGTGCGTGCGTCGAGGGTGACGGTGGTGTCCCCGTTGACGTCCAGCTGCGGCTGGGAGACCGAGTCGACGCCCTTGGTGGAGTCCGACGCATCCTGCTCGATGTTGGCGAAGAGGGCGTACGACCCCTTGGGCACCTGGAGCGTGTGCGGGCTCGACGGGTCGAAGTAGCCCCCGAAGCCCTTGGCCGGACCGCTGACTCCGCCCAGCAGGGCGAGGAAGCTGGTGGCGTCGGCGCCGTCACGGCCGAGCACCTTGACGTTGAGCTTGTACGACTCCGCCTCGCGGACGGCGGCGGCGGCCGTACGGACCGACTGGCCCGCGCCGGTGGCGGTGACATAGCCCGAGTAGGCGCCGTCGGCGGAACCGACGCTGGTGTCGGCGGTCAGATCGACCTCGGCCCTGCCCCCGGCGGGCACGGTCACCTTCTTCGCGCCGAGCGTGAAGAACCCGGCGGGAGCGGACTTGCCGTTCGGGTCCCGCGTGGCCACCGTCAGGTCGAGGGTGACGTCGGCGGTGCCGAGGTTGCGGTAACCGACCTTCCGGGTGACGGGCTTGTCGTCGGCGTGCGGCCACTGCGCGACGCCGAAGTTCAGCGAGACCGGATCGGCGATCACGCTCAGGCCGAGCGCCTTGTCGGCCTGGACGCGCCCCGCGCCCTGTTGGAAGGCGGTGTACGGGCCGTCCTTGGCGGAGCCGGTCAGCGCGCCCTTGAGCTCGGCGGACTTCCAGCCCGGATGCCGCTGCTTGAGGATCGCCGCCGCGCCCGCGACATGCGGGGTGGCCATGGAGGTGCCGTCGATCTGGAGGTAGCCGGGGGCCGGGTGCGGAGTGCCGGGGAGGGTGTCGATGGCGCTGCCCGGTGCGGCGGCGGCGGTGATGGCGACACCGGGAGCGGTCACGTCCGGCTTGACGGCGCCGTCGCCGACGCGCGGGCCCGTGCTGGAGAAGGGTGCGAGCACGTCGTCCTGGTTGACTGCGCCGACGGTCAGCGCGGCGTCCGCGGTGCCCGGCGAGTCCAGCGACGAGCCGCCGTCCTCGCCCGCGTTGCCCGCAGCGACCGCGAACAGGATTCCCTTGTCGGCGGACAGCCTGTTGACTGCCGCCTCCAGCGGGTCGACCTCGGGGGTGTCTCCGTGGCCGAGGCTGAGGTTGACCACGTCCGCACCTTCGGCGGCGGCCCACTCGATGCCCGCGAGGATGCCGGAGTCGTCGCCGAACCCCTCGTCGTTCAGCACCTTGCCGCTGAGGATCTTCGCGCCGGGGGCGACGCCCTTGTACTTCCCGCCCGACGCGGCGCCCGTACCAGCGGCTATCGAGGCGACGTGCGTGCCGTGGCCGACGCGGTCGGCGAGGTCGGGGGACTCGGAGAAGTTCTTCTCGCCGACGACCTGGGTGCTGAGGTCGGCGTGGCCCTTGTCGACACCGGTGTCCAGGACGGCGATCTTGACGCCCGTGCCGTCGTACCCGGCCTGCCACGCCTTGTCGGCGCCGATCTGCCGGACGCTGCGGTCCAGGCTCGCCCGGCGCACCCCGTCGAGCCAGACCTTGGCGATGCCGGAGCCGGCGGCCCGTACGCCGTTCTGCCGGGGGTCGGTCAGGGCCTCCCACACCTTGGCGGCACTGCCCTGCGAGGCACGTACGGCGTCGGCGTTGATCGTGGGGAACGTGCGCCGTTCCTGAACACCGGTGGCCGCACGCACCTGTGCCCGTGCGGTGGAAGCGCCCTGTTCGTACTGCACGATCAGCTTGAGCCCGTCGCGGTGGCTCTTGCGCACCTGCGGGTCGGCGAGTTCGTTCAGGTCGAACAGTCGCCGGTCCAACTTGCCCGTGGAGATGAGGCGTTGTGCGTCCGCGGGGATCACCAGCGTGTGCCCCTTGGTGCGCAGCGTCTGCACGGGTATGCGTTCACGGCCCTTTGCGGCCTCGAAGCCCGCCAACCGGCCCTTGGCGTCGACGCGCACGTGGTCGCCCGTGACGAGTTGGATGCGCTGACCGCCGGCGGATCCTGCGGCGGCGGACGGCGAGGCGGGCTCTTGGACTGGCGGCTGGTCGACGGCCGTCGCCGGGCCGGTCATGCCCGCCACGAGGGCCACCGAGGCGGCCGCCGCGACAGAGATGGCGCTCTTCGTTCTTCCGGTCACTTTCCTGCGCAAGTCTCCCCCAGGAGCTTGGGATACGGGGGGCGGGGCCGGCATCCGGCCAGGGGCCGCACGCCGGCCCCGCCGGTCAGCGCAGTATGTGAGCTGTGGGATGTGTGATCAACGCGGGGACGGGGGTGCAGAGTTGAGACGTGTACCTTTCGGCCACGTTGAGAAAATCCGGCCCCTCAGGAACCTTGGCCCTGCCGGTTGGGGACCTGCATCGGTGAACGCGGCCGTCGCGGGGAACACCCTGGACGGATTCCGGCCGACCGGCGTATTCACGGACAGAGCGGCACGCCCGTATTGGCTGTAACTGCCTGTGCAGGTCCCGTACGCGGCGTAGCCCTACGGGTGAGTTGCGTGTGCGCTGCCCGCACGCAGTCTGCGGCACCCTTCCAGCCCGTCCAGGCCGGGATTCACCCCTTCACCGGAGCGAGGTCGGCGGCGCCGAAGGAGACCGAGAACCGCTCGCACCAGATGACAGCACTGCGGAAGCGGGAGAGATCTGTGCCCGGAGGGACCGGATAGTTCTGGTTCCCCAGATTGCCCTTGAGCTTGCCGAGCTGGACGTCTCCGTCCGCGAGCCCCGCCTCGACGGCACCGGGCTCCCGGACCGAGAGGTAGACCCGTACATCCGGCCCCTCCGAGGTCTTCAGATCCTCGAACCGCAGCACCTGGCTTCCGTCCGCGAGCCTGACCGCACGGGCAATACCGCTGGTCTCGTGCTCATGGCTCACGAAGCGCCCCTTCGCCAGGTCCTTCGGCCCCCTGTCCGGCGCGGCCGGAGCGGAGACACTGGGCAGCGCCTCCTGCACGGTGGTGTCGGTGAACGCCTTCCAGGGCTGGAAGAGGAAGAGCCCAACACCGGCGAGAACCGCCAGGACGAGCAGGACAGGCAGTACGACACGGCGCGAAGAACGAAACACCCGGAACCTCCAAGGGCGGAACGAGCGACCGACCCTGACCGGCCGATCCCATCATGTGCCCATTCCAGCCGTTCTGCGCGCGCCAGAGTAGGTAGAAGGCCCTCCCGTAAGACTTCGGTAATCACGCTCCAGCCTGTGGCGTCGGGCGCCTGCGAGGACTGTCCGGGTCACCGGTGCCGGTCATGCCTGACGCGTCGTCACACGGCCCAAGCCGTGTTCACCGTCGCGGATCTCCACCACAAGCACTCCTCTCGTCAACGGCGTTGACGAGAGCGACGAACAACGACTCCCTTGCCAGCCTTTCCGCCGCAGGCTCCTCCGCCCCACGCTTCCGTGCGGCCTTCCTGCCGCTCCGGCGGTCGGTGACGGCCAGGTCCTGGTAGGCGTCGTTGTACGACATGTCGACGTAGAGGTTCTGGTCGTAACACGTGGTGCTCCCCAGACCCGGTCGGTGCGTCAGCCGGCGGTCGGCCTCGTCCGGGCGCAGGCTTTTCAGGAACCGGGGATCCTTGCTCACGGCGAACGTCACCTGCGGCGAGCCGGGGCCTTCGAGGAAAAGATCGCACCCCCATGTCCTGGTGCCGCGCCCGGTGAAGCGTTCCGTGCCGGGCTTTACCGCTCCGCCGAGGAGCGCGGCACCGGCCAGCCGGAATCCCTTCACCCCGCAGGCGTTGCCCGGATCGGTGGGCCGGGTGCCGCCGTCTCCGGCCGGGCCCTGGATGCGCGGCTCGGCCTGCTGGAGCCCGCGGTCCGCACACCCTTGCCTACGAGCGACGTGCTGCGCGGCCCGCAAGGCTGCCTGCGCCATGGCGGGACGGGGTGCGCTCCCCTCGCTGAGGGTCACCCGGACACCGGAAACCGTGCTGCTCCCGGGGGACGCCGCTTCTTGCGCGAGACAGCCCCGGGGGAGCTGCACCCAGGCGTGGTTCTCGGAGACCGAGCCGGTGACGTCGCCCGTGAAGTACGAGTACGTCGACGGGGTCGTGCCCCATACCCCCGACTCCAGGAGGGTGCCGGCATCGTTGAGATCGGGCCGGACGCTGAGACTGGCCGACGGAGCGCCCGACAGACTGGTGCGTTCGACGGTGCACGTGAAGACGTAGTAAACCTGCCCCTTGCGCGGCTCCTGCTCGGTCAGCCTGCCCCGGCCGTCGAGCAGTGCACTCGCCTCTGCCGAGGTGAGCGCGCCCTGACAGAAATCCTCCCGTCCGAGCACATCGGTGCCCCGCCACAGGGCATGCACGCCGAATCCGAGGACGAGAGCAAGCCCGACCGTCGACGAGACCACTCCGAAACGACGACGCCTCGGCATCCGAACACTCAGCTCCCTCGAGGAACGCCCGTACATCGATCGCGGCGACACGGATGCCGACTGCTTCCCCAGGGCCAGGGCCAGGGCGAAGCCGATCGCGAGAGGCACCGTACTCCGTCCGGGGAGTGAAGAACGGCAGACGGGCCGCAACGGCGTGACCCGTGCTCCGCACCCGGCGTTGGTCGGTCCAGGGCCTCACGTGTCCAGGGCCTCACGTATCGCCACACGCGTGACCTGCCCGGCCCCGAAAGACGAAACGACGGAATCCACCGCCCCGACACGGGGCCGACAAGAATGCCCGAGGTCGCACGCCATGCACCCCACCATCAAGACCATCAAGAAGATCGCCGCGGGAATCGGAACGACGGCCACCGCACTCGCCTGTGTTTTTGCCGCCGGGCCGCCCGCCGCCGCCGAAGGCAAGTGGTGCAACAACTCCGTCTGCATCGAGACCTACGACCACGGCACCTACCTGGGCCGGGTGGAGGTGTCGGTCGTCAACACCAACCAGCCGAACCGCATCAGCGCCCGCGTGTGGACCACCAACGGCTGGAGTGCGAACACCAAGGTCGAGGACGTGGCGAAGTTCAGGACCTACCGGGACCAGGCGTACCCGCAGCGGCACTTCCCGGCAGGGACCCGGCTCTGTGCGGAGGGCTTCCGCGGGGGCGCCAGTGTCGGCCTGGCCTGCGTGACCATCACCAACTGACCCGTCCGCCGCCCCCTGTGCCGCGCACGTCAACTGGTGCTCGGCGCAGGCGAGTTCCCGCCCTACTCCCCGGAGCGCAGCGAGCTCGCCAGCGCGGTGAGGAAGGCGTCTACGGCCTGCCGGTCGTAACCCGTCTGCCGGTGCCCGGCCGTGCCCAGGGCAGCTGCGGCGATCTGTGCCGGGCCGACGGCCGGGCCCTTGCCCTGGAGGCCCACGCGGATTTGAGTGAGGAAGGTGTCGACCTGCTGCCGGTCGTAACCCGGCTGCAGGCGTGACGCCGGGAACTGGACGCTGCCGATCTCTTCGGCCAGCTGATCCCGAAGGGTGGGTGCGGCGGGGGAGGGGCGCGGGGCGGGCGTCGCCGCCCTGGGGGCGGGAGTTGTGGGCCGCGGCCGAGGCCTGGGAGCGGGCGCGGGCGCGGGCCTGGCAGTCGTTGGCCTGGGCCCGGGTGCGACCTGGCCGAAGTCGAGCAGGCCCGACAGCGGATCCGTGGCCGGGGAAGGGGAGGGCGCCGGTGTCCCGGACCTGCGGCGGGCGGCGGAGCGCAACCGCCACGCCGAGTCGGCGACGGACCCCACGACGAGAACAGCTGCCCCGCCCGCGGCGAGTACCCCGCCCACCCGCAGCAGCCAGTACGCGGCCTGCCCCGCCTCGTCCTTCTTCTCCTCGTACCCGCTGTACGACCCGCTGCCCACGCAGGCGTCGCCCGACTCCATGCGCTCGCCCCCGCACCGGGGCGACTCCGCGTCCTTCGACGCGCAGCCTCCGGCGAAGAGCAGCAGCAGTCCGATGATGAGGGCCCAGATGCCCAGGTACCTCCGAGTCTCGCCGCCGCCGCTGTATCCGGCCATGTCCGCCCCCGGTTGGTCGAGTTGGTGTCGGTGGTGCACGGGGAATGCTAGGGGCCTGTGCTCCGCGTGGTACGGAATCGAGCCGAACCGGCCCGGGCGCGACGGGCGGCGGACTCCCCGGGACCGGCGGCCCCCCCCGGGGTCAGCGGGCCCCGGGACTAGTCGGACACGGCCATGTCCCCCGTGACCATGGCCTGCCACAGCTGAGGGACGCTGCTCGCGAGGAGTTGCAGGCGCTGGAAGTTCGCGGCGCGGAGCCAGGAGAGGAGTTGGCGGCGGGAGAGGGGGCCGGTCTGGCGGATGAGGAGGAGGGGGTCGGTGGGGGTGAGGGCGGCCAGGGCGTCGACAGCCGTGCGCAAGCGCAGGGCGGATTCCGTGGAGTCGTGGGTGAGGAGGTTCCGGGCCTCCTTCAGGACGCGGAAGCGCTGGGCCACCTCGTCCGGCAGCGCGTCGAGTTCCGCCTGCGCGGCGGGGTGGAGCCAGTGGCCGGTGTCGCGCGGGTCGCCGTTGCCGAGCTTGTCGATGTACGCATCGGTGAGGACGTCCCCCGGCCGGTCGGGCCGGGCCTCCAGGGCCTTGCGCTCCTTGCCCTTGCAGTCCGGGTTCGCCAGGCGTCTGGTCACCGCGTCCTGTCCCGGTTCCCGCTCTACCGCGCTCCGCAGCCAGCCACGCCTGCGGAACTCGAACTCCTCGTAGTACGTCCGGACGAAACGCTCGATGAGAGGCCCGGTCTCGACGAGCCGTACGGTTGCCAGCTCCTCCAGCCCGGCCGCCAGTTCCTGCTGGGCGTGATGCAGCGCGACCTTGCTGAGCGAGGCAGCCGTGGCGTTGCTCCGGCGCGGCACCGAGGGGGCCGGCGTCGAGGCGGCCGCGGCGGCCGTGCGCGCCAGGCCCGCCCGCTTCGCCGCCGTCCAGGACCTGAACTCCAGCCGTACCGCCTGCGGGGACGGCCGGTTGCGGCCCGCCCGCTCCTCGCCCGTGATCCAGGCCGCGTACACATCGTTGCTGCTCGGCTGCGAGGTCGCCGTGCAGTGGGCGAGGAAATCGGCCATCGCCGTGAGGTAGTCCTCACGGTCGAAGAGGACCCCGCCCGGCTGACGGCCCCGGGTGTCGCGCTGGAGTCCGAGGCGGGCCAGGACCTCCGCCCACAGCCCCTGGCCGAGCCGCTTGCGTACCGTCTGACTGGTCGGGGGCCAGGGGGCGCCGCCCTTCTTGGAGTGCTCCGTCAGCCCCAGGTCGGCCAGCACGGTCTTGCGCATCGCGTCGTAGTTCTGGGCGGAGAGACCGGTGTCCGGGTGCGCTTCCACATGCAGCCTGGCCGCGTGCGCCAGTACGAGAACCTCGGCGACCGAGGCGGTCGACAGTCCCGCCCCGGTCAGCACCTCGGCCACCTCACGCGCCTCGGAGAGGTCGTACTCGGCCAGGGCCCGCCCGTCGTCGCCGCTCAGCCCGAGGATCCTGCCGAGGACGTACCAGACGGCCGCCTCGATCACCAGCGGCGAGAACTTGAACTCCTGGATGTCGGAGTCGAACGGCACCCCGCAGGCGGCGATCCCCTCCCGGACCAGGCCGGCGGGTATCGCGGGCAGGAACAGCGCGAAGCGTTCCGCGGTCTCGCCCGCCGACATCCCGGTGGAGGCGAGCCGGGCCACCGTCGCACCGTGCCCGGCGATGAACTCCCCTATTTCCTGGGCCTGTTGTTCCGCCTTGGCGTCCTGGCGCACCTGCCGGGCCCGGTGGATGTCCGTCCCGGCCTGTTCGAGGATCTGCTGGACCCGCTGGCGGGTGAGACCGTACGCGTCGGCGACCTCCTGCATGGTCTGCCCGGACACGTACTGCTCCCGGATCGCCTCGTCCCGCTCCTGATGCCGCGACCTGCGCCCTCTCCGGCGAACCGGCTCCTCCACGTCCACGCCCACGTCCCCCACGAATCCCCCTCCACCGTCTGTGCATCCTCATCATGCGTCACGCATCTGACAGTTGGGCAGGGAGGGGCGGTGCCGACCGGGCGGTTGGCGGCGACCTTCGGTCCGAAGACGTAACGGATCAGGCAGCCGTCATCCTCCTGGGGAACGGTCAGAAGGTAGGCAGGCCCAATCCGTAGTACTTGATCTGGTAGATGCTGACGAACTCGGCCTCGCCGCCGAGCGCCAGTTCGGCCGGATCGCTCGCTCCCACGGCTCTGGCCGTCGCCACGAGCATCTCCGCGAGTGCTTGCCCCTTCGGCTCGCCGGGGCCGCCCGCGTCCACGCGCCACACCGGGTCGTCGTCGCTCCAGATGAACGCAGTGGCAGGATGCTGGACGACCGTGCCCCAGCCCAGAGCGGCGAGATCGAAACCTTCGGGGGCATGACAGCCGATCGACAGGCGGTCGCTGCACAGGACGTCGAAGAGGATGGTCCCGCCGATGCTGGGGGGCCCGTAGATCGACATTCCGAAGCTGATGTCGAGCGCAGCGGCCTCGGCGGGCAACGTCTCCAGGAAGCTGCCCAGCGATTGTGTGAGGGTTTCCCAGCTTCTGGCGGTCCAGCCGCCGGGGAGACCGAGACCGGCATTGGCCGGGGCGCGGTTGCTCCCGAAGAAGCCGCTGAGCGAGTGCTCTTCGCCGACACCCTGACGCCAGAACCAGTTCTCCGCCGGGTCCGTGGGCTGCAGGACCAGCTCCGGCCCCGACATTCCCGCGCGCAGTTCCAGGGTGTCGGGCCGGCCCCGCCAGCGCAGGAAGGGTGCGCCCCACAGCGGTCCGCTGTCGTAGAAGGGGCCCATGTCTCCGTGCGAGCCGATGACGGACGGATCGCCCAGGGCCCTGGTCACCGCATTCTTGGCGGCGCGGAACGCGGCCGCCTGCGCAGCGGCATCCGGCCCAGCGGTCGCCACCGGAACCGCGAGTTCCACGTACGCCTCCCCGTCGACGTAGGGTTCCTCGAACCGGCCGACCGGGCGCAGGCGTGCATCGCCCGAGGACCGGCCGGTGACCAGGACGGGACCGTCCGACGTGTCGTTCCAGGCCCACCCGAGTTCCGCCGCCAACGCCCGGACCCCGTCCGGCGTCCAGCCGCCGCTGCTCGCGGCGACGAGCCGCCGGGCGAGATCCGCGATCGGTTCCTCTGACGGACTTCCCTGCTGTACGTCCATGTGATCATCGTGCCGCATGCCGGATGGGATCCATCGACCAGGTCAGGCTTGTCCCGTAGCTGACCTTGAGGCCGATGGAGCTGCGGTCGGCGGCGATGAATCCTGCCTTCCGGTCCTGCGAGGGCGAGGTTGTGCAGGCGGGCGATGCTGGTGTGGGCCGGGAGTGACGGGCTCGCGCCGGTCACGAGCGTGATCGTTGCGGGGAGATCATCGGTGCCCTCTGGACTTCGGTGTTGGCGAGGACGAGGAGGGCTCGCCGGGGGATGTGAGTGCAGTTCCAGGAGCATGCGGCCTGGGAGCGGAGTCGGAGCCGGAGCTGGCGGTGGCGTGAGCGCTTTGCGGCCCCCCTTGATCACGCCGGTGTGCCCAGATGCATGATGTGCCTGGAAAGAGGGGGGACGCATGACGCAGACCATGCCGCCGAGATGGGGGCCGACATCGCCGGGGGCTCCCGGGAATCCAGGTGTGCTGCCGCAGGGGTTCATGCCCGTGCGGCCCCCGGACGGCGGAAACGGTGCGGTGTTCACCGTCGGGGCTGTGGCAATCGGAGCTGAGACCGTGATCGCCGCGCTGGTCGGCGTCCTGTACGCCTTGCAGCTCGAGTCCCACGGAGGTGAAGGCGGCATCGGATGGCTGTTCGGCACCGTCTTCGCGCTCGTGCTGCTGGCCGTCGTATCGGTGATCGCAGGGCTGGCCGTTTCGGCAATGGCGGTGCTTCCCCTCGTCCTCCTCGGGCGTGCGGTGGCCCGCCGTACGGGCCGGCGCGACAGCTGGCAGCTCACCCTGGCCACGGTGGCGGTCGTGGCCGTCACCCTGGCGCTGCTCATCGGCTCCTGCACGTTCCTGACCGGCTTCGACGGCCCCGGCGACCTGCTCGTTTATCCCGTCCTCGCCCTCGGCCTCATCGTCGGACTGGCACCCGCGGCCCTGTGCGCCCGGGCGGCGGGGAACCCCGGAAAGCCCGGGGCCCGATGGCGGGTGCTCGGGGGCGTGGCGCTGGGCGGTCTGGGGCTGTTCGCGGCGACGCTTGCGGTCGGGGTCGGGGCGTACAGCTCGAGGATCCTCAAGATCTACGAACCGCCCCGGCTCACCGAAGCCGACATGGTCGGCACCTGGACGGACGGCGACGGCGCAAGCCTGCGCTTCGCGGCGGACGGCACGGTGACGGCGAAGGGCGTCAAGGAGTACGACGCCACGGGTGAGCAGTCCGGTGCCTACAACTGCACCGGGAAATGGCAGTTGACCGAGAGCGAGGGTGCCGTCCGGCCGTACGAGCTCGGCATCGCGGACTGCGCGAGCCTGCGCTTCGGCTGGGACCTCGGCGGTACGGAAGAACACCCCACGGTCTTCACCTGGATCGGCAAGCCGGACTCGGGTGAGCGGTACATCCTCACGCGGCAGCGGTGAGCCGTCCGGTGGTGAGGTCCCGGGCCTGGCCGGGTGTCGGGGTGCGGTCGTGCCGCCCTCGATCCGTGGCCTCCACAGGTGCAGGTCACGGGCCTGGCGTGGGCTGTGGCTGGCGAGTTCGGGCTGGCAGGCGTTGGTCGTGGCGGAGGACAGCCAGGACGACGATCGCATGGCTGCCGGCATCGAGCTTGCGCCATCGGGTGCCGAGCCGGTTGCGGAACACCAGACCTCACCCGTGACGGACGATCACGTGCCGACAATCTCGCCCCCCCGGCGGTCCAGCGAGATCACAGGCCCATCTCCGCGAAGCCGGCCTCGGTGCCCTGGCCGACCTCGGCTTCGCCGGTCTGGACGACCAGCCAGAGACCGGCCGGTGATCATCACCGGCCGCCGCAAGGCCACCAGGAACCACAACCTCACCGACGCGGAGAAGGAAGCGAACCGCCGCCTGCTCAACCGCGAACGCGCGGCCGTCGAGCACGGCTTCGCCAACCTCAAGTCCTGGCGCATCCTCACCAAGGTCAGCATGAACTCCCGCCACGCCCCGGTGCCAGACTGGCCGGGTGATGGAACTGAACGGGCGCCCCGTAGCCCTTGAAGCCGTCAGGGCCCTGGCCCTGACCAACATCGGCCACTTCACCTCAATGCGTGTCGAAGGCCGACGAGTGCGTGGTCTGTCCCTCCACTTGGAGCGGTTGGCACGCGACTGCCGCACCGTGTTCGGCACTGACCTGGACCTTGACCAGTGCCGCACCTACCTCCGCCGGGCAGTCACCGCCCAAGAGGGGACGTTCACGGTCCGGGTCACCGTTTTTGACCCGAACCTCGGTATGCAGGACCCGGCGGCAGCGGCCACCCCTCAGATCCTGATCACCTCCCGGTCCTCGGGGGAACTGAGCCTGCCGCCCCTACGGGTTTCCGCAGTGCCCTTCGTCCGCGACCTCCCGCACGTCAAGCACGTCGGCCTGTTCGGCGCCCTGCACGCCCGGCGCACCGCACAGCTCGCAGGGTTCGACGACGCTCTTTTCTACGGCCCGGACAACATCGTGTCCGAGGGCGGCACTTGGAACGTCGGGTTCATCGACGCCGAGGGTGCCGTGGTCTGGCCCAAGGCCGACGTCCTGCCGGGCACCACCATGGCCCTCCTCCAGCAGCACCACGATCACCAGGTCCAACCCGTCACCCTTGCATCGGTACCGACCATGCAGGCCGCCTTCGCGACCAACGTCAGCATCGGAGTACGGGCCATCTCTGCCGTCGACGGCACAGCCCTGCCCTCTGAGCACCCGACCTTGGCACGCCTGCGCGAGACGTACCTGAACGTGCCCGGTGACGAGATCTGAAGGTAGACGTCATGGGGGGAGCAACTCGGTGGACCGGGCGGGAGACCCGGGAGACCAAAGCCCTGCACTTGGCCAGACGACTGGACCTGCATCGCCGTCCGGGAACTGGACCGCCTGCCCTCCCTGACCCCTGCCGCCGAAACCCTGCTCGACGACTTCCGGCACCACGCGAAGCAGCAGCACTGGGACGAACAGGTACGGCGCCTCGCCGCCCGCAGCCGTCCCCTGGGCCTGAGCCCGTCCAAGCTCGCCAGGACCGCATCCTCGACGAGGCCCGCCACACCGCCGACCCCGTCCACCTCCTGCGCGTCTTCGGTATCGCCGCCGAGACCGCGATGAGGTGCATCTACGCAGCCCACCTCGAACGCCGGTCCACCGTGTGGCGAGAGGACCGAGCGTCGTCCCTGTCGAGTACCTGCGCACGACATCACTCACCCTGTTCTACGCGGGGCGGAGCATCGGGTGGATCGCGGCCAGGGCTTCGTGGAGCTGACGGGCTCCCAGGGCAACACGGTCGTCAGGGTCCTGGAGCGTCTCCTCGCACAACCGCATCGCGCCGTCCCGCTCTTCGGGGAAGACGCTGAACACAGCGCAGATCGCGGTGTGGATCCAGTCGCTGTGATGCGCGTTGGCGACTGCCAATGCGCAGGCGACGATCGTCAGCCCGGCCCGGTCCCTTCGCCGGAGCACGGCTTCTGCGGTCATCCGGGTGACGAAGGTGTCGCCCGGGTCGAGCACGAGCTCCAGCAGCGGCCCCTGGGCCTCCTGCCTCTCGGCGAAGCCCGCCAGGCCGTGACCGGCATCCGCCCGGTCACGGTAATGCGGGCTTCGCCCGAGCTCGACGAGCGCCACGACAGCGGAATGCCGCCGGTCACTGTCCATCTGCGTACTCGTCCTCTTCCACGGTTTCCGGTGAAAGTGCCACCAGGTCATCCTCCAGATGATCGCCGGGACGGCCCCTGGCGGATCAGTCCCAGTCGGACGCCGGCTGGTCGACATTGCCGCCTGCGTGCGGGACCTGCACGTAGTCCTCGGCTCCGCGGGGAAGAGTGGTAACGCATGCTGCCGAGCAGGCGTTGACCAGGAGGGGCAGGACATCGGTAGCCACCCGCAGGGAGATCCACACCTGGTGGAGCCCACCCTGTTGGATCGGCCGGTCGCAGACACTGCAACTGCGCATCGCGGTTGCCCCCCATCGGCGGGCATCGAGCTCTGCCAGGTCGAGGTCAGCGGCGGCGTGCGGGGGCTGGAGCCGGGGAAAGGGCGGACGCAGCTTGTAGTTGCCGTACAGCGCGCGCGTGCTCACCGTGCTCCCGGCCAGCTTGGAGCACCTCGTGATCTCGTAGGGAAACCAGTGCAGCCGGTACGAGGTGTAGGGGGTGAACTCCTCCAGGCTGGTCATGGCCCCGATCTCGGGCGGTATCCGGACCAGGTTGCTGCCGTAGAGCACGAACCGCTTGACTGCTGTCAGCTTGGCGATGCTGGGAGGCAGGGTGATGATCTGCCGCCGCTCCTCGGGGCTGAGCCCGACCAAAGGACGGAACTCCTCCCGTCCGTCGGCCGAGGCCTCGTCGACCAGTTCCAGCAGCCGCCGCCATCCAGCGGTCGAGGTGTCCTGCTGCTCGGCGTGGAAACCGACGCGCGCTCGCGGATGCGGCCTGTTCTGGTCAAAGCACCTGCACTCATCCCGGTAGGACGGGCGCCCCACGGACGCCGGGTCCGATGTGTCGCCCCACCGGTTTACAAAGAGCCTCGGTTCTCCCTCATCAGCCATGGAACCAAGTTACGGATCTTCATCGGACCGGCCCAGTGGTCAAGGCCGGTCGAACCCGGTCCCAACGCCGAGATCGAGTCCCGGTATGTCGACACCCACGGCGCCTCGGTGGTCGGGTTCGCCTTCACCGAACTGCTCAACTTCCGCCTGCTGCACCGGCTGAAGCACCTCGGCAGCATCCGCCTGTACCGCCCGGCGCTTGGTGTCTCGCTGACGCGGCCGGTCCGCTGGGAGCGCTCAACCCGTCAGCCGTATCGTCCGCCTCACCAACGACGACGAGCCCACCGTCACGGTGGGTCGGGTCCGGAGGGCGGCGCGCGGCGGGGCTGTCCTACTCGGCCGGCAGACGGAGCATCGGTTCGAAGGCCGCGTCCTCCTCGCTCTCGACCGAAGGGAGGAAGCCGTCCGGGACGGTGCGGGCGGCCGTGGTGAGGAGGCGGGCCAGGACCTCGGGCTCGGTGGCCGGGGGGAGGCGGAGGGCGGCGAGGAGGCGGTCGCGGACCTCGGGGTGGTCCGGGTTGTCCTCGAGGTAGTCGGCGTTGAGCGCGGGGGGACGGAAGCCGGCCAGGGCGTCGTGCCAGGAGGGGAGGACGATGGCCAGGGTCAGCGCCTCGGCGAGGGATTCCGCGATGAGGGAAGCCTGGCCCTCGGAATCGGTGTAGAGGACGGGGCGGACGTGGTCGGGGCCGGCCGGGCCGCAGAGGTAGTGGGTGCCTCCCGCGTTGCAGCCGGCCACGGGCTGCACCGGGAGACCGGCCGGCAGGGCGATCGACTCGATGGGGTCGGTGCGCGTGAGGTCGAACTCACCGTCGCAGGCGAGGTATGCCTTGGCCTCGGGGTTGGCGGCGATCCGGCGGAGCAGGGCCTCGTCGGCAAGGGCGGCCGGGTTGAGGCCGCAGGCGGCTTCGGGGGTCAGGGGGTGGCCCGCGAGGACGTGGCGGACGGTGTCGAGGGGGACGGGCCGCCCGTAGTCCTCCTCGAAGTGCGCCTGGACGGTCTCGGGGGAGCGGTCGGTGAGGAGGCGGAAGAGGTGCCCGGAGCCGTCCGGGTCCGGGCTGCCCGGGGGGAACTCGATGCCCGAGCCGGTGCGCCAGGCGCTGCCGCCGGTCTCCCACCACAGGCAGACGGTGACCCGCGGGGCGCCGAGGCCCTCGTCGACGAAGGCCGGGTCGTCCAGGAGCGGGCGCAGCGCGGTGGGCACCTCGTCGATGACACCGGGCCAGACCTGTTCGTCGTCCGTGCCGTACGGGCTCATCTCCGACTCGTGGTCGAAGCCGCGGACGAGCACACCGGCCGGGGTGAAGAGGACGGAGAAGTCGTCACCCGAGCCGTTGTCCATCAGGGCCGCCTCCGTCCCAGGCCCCCAGGTGGCGGAGAAGGAGTAGCGGGAGAACCGCGGGTCGCGGCAGATCGCCTGGTCCAGCACGGCCAGCGCACGCAGGTACGCGCGGAGCTCGGCGGGGTCCGGGAGGAGGGCGGCGGTGGTGTGCACGGTGTCCATGGGCTCATGTAAGCAGCCCGCACTGACATCCACGGCGGCGGTACGGTCACACCCGCTCTCTCACACAGGGAGCGAAAAGCCCAGCTCACGCAGGCGGGGCAAGCACACTGCGAGGCATTGCTCCACAGACGCGGCATCGGTGCGCACAAGGACGTCCTCGCGCAACGGCGCTCCACTGGCAACGAAGCTCCAAGGCCTGCCCCTCTCTCCCCTCCCGAAGTGCTTCGAACGCGCCATCGGACGAACGTACGCACTCCGGGCCGGACCCTGGACATTGCCCGCATGCCCCAAAGGGACACTGGGCCGCGTGATCCGCTGCCTGCTTCCTCCGGGCAGCATTCTCGCGGGCGCGTTCCGCTTCGTTCGTCTTGCGCAGTGCTGCGACTTCCTTCGTGATCGTGGGCCAGGTGTCCCACGTCCACATGCCGTCGAACCGCGTGATCACGGGCGACAGGTTGTCCGCGAGAACAAGCGCCTCGCCCTCCCTCAGCACCTTGACTCGGATCGGGCCGGAGGACGGATTCGAGCGCCGTTTGCGTGGCGGTCAACTCCAGGCGGATGTCGCGTACTGAGCCTGGTGCCGTTCGGCACCAGGGGGTACGCGAGCGCTGTCTACGCGTGGCAGTCCCCGGAAGGTTCCGGCCGGCACCAGCAGGGTGCGAGCGTGGGCCACGCCCACGTCGTCGGACAGCGCTACCCCCTCGTCTTCGACCCGCAGAACACCAGGCGGGTGCACTTGGGGACGAAGGTCGCGGTCCGCAGGGAGCGCAAGCGCCGCCAGGGCTACGTACGCAACGCCCGGCGAATGACGCTCCTGGCCCTCGCGGGCGGCGCCCTGGCGACAGTGGGGCTGATCATCAGCCCCTGACGGCCGTCGAGGTTCGCTCACCTTGCGGCGACCGAGACCGTCGCCGCGAAGCTCTACGCCCTCCTGCGGATCAAGGGGCCTCCATCGCGGGCCCGACAGGCGAGAGCGGGGCGCGAGTGACGCTTCGGCACGAAGAGGGTGCGGAGCAGACCTCCCGTCCGCTCCGCACCCGTCGCACGCCCCTCAGCGGTGCGACGGACCCGGGCCCCTCAGCCCTGGTCGTACGTATGGAACCCGCGGCCCGTCTTGCGGCCCAACAGCCCTGCTTCGACCATCCGTTGAAGGAGCGGAGGCGGGGCGTAGAGCGGTTCCTTGAACTCGTCGTAGAGGGATTCCGCGATGGAGGCGACGGTGTCCAGGCCGATCAGGTCCGCGAGTTTCAGCGGGCCCATGGGGTGCGCGCAGCCCAGTTCCATCCCCGCGTCGACGTCGGTCGCGGTGGCGAATCCGGACTCGGCCATGCGGATCGCGGACAGGAGGTACGGGACGAGCAGCGCGTTGACGACGAACCCGGCCCGGTCCTGGGAGCGCACCACGGTCCTGCCGAGCACTCCGGAGGCGAAGTCCGCCACCACCGTGGCTGTTTCCGGCGAGGTGTGCAGTGAGGCGACCACCTCGACGAGCGGCAGCACAGGCACCGGGTTGAAGAAGTGCAGGCCCAGCACCCGGTCGGCGCGACGGGTGGCCATGCCCAGGTGCATCACGGGGATCGAGGAGGTGTTCGTGGCCAGGATCGCTTCGGGGTCTTCGACGATCTTGTCGAGGGCCGCGAAGACCTCCGTCTTCGCGGCGGGGTTTTCCGCGATGGCCTCGATGACGAGCTGTCGGTCGGCCAGGTCGTCGAGGCTGGCGGTGAAGACCGTACGTTCCAGAGCGCACTCGGCACTGATCCGGTCCAACTTGCCCCGCTGCATGGCACGTTCGAGGCTAACGGCGATCCGCTCCCGCGCCGCGCGGGCGGCGAGTGTGTCGGCCTCACAGACGATGGTGTCCAGTCCGGCGCGGGCGCAGACTTCCGCGATTCCGGCCCCCATCTGGCCGCCGCCGACGATGCCCACTCGGGTGATCGGGGTGCTCATGACCGGCCTCCGGCCCTGGTGACGAGGTGGCGGGTGTAGGCGTCGGTGGTGAAGAAGGCGGGCAAGTCCCTTGCCAGGGCGGCACGTTCGAAGATCGCGCAGACATCGTCGACACGGGCCCAGGGGCACTCGGCGCCCAGGGCGTCGGCCTCGCTCCGCACGATCCGGCGCACCTCCTCGCGGCTGACGGCTCCGTGGCGTATCCACTGCCAGATCTGGGCGCGGGCGATCTCGGCGGTCGAGGCGTCCTCCACCAGCCCGTGGAGAGCGACGGCTCCCGTGCCGCGCAGCCAGGCGTCGAAGTAGCGCAGAGCGAGGGAGATGTTCGTCCGCAGGCCCTCGGCCGAGGGCGCGCCGCCGGACCGGCGGACCGCGAGAAGATCGGCCGCAACCACGTCCACGTCCTCGCGGGTGCGGTCGAGCTGGTGCGGACGGCCGTCGAGCACCTGGTCGAAGGCGGTGCGGCTGAGGGGTACGAGGCCGGGGTGCGCCACCCAGGTGCCGTCGAAGCCGTCCTCCGCCTCGCGCTCCTTGTCGAGCCGTACGGCGGCGAACGCGGCCTCGTCGGCCGTCGCGTCCTTGCGCGGGATCTGCGCGGCCAGGCCGCCGATGGCGTGCGCGCCGCGCTTGTGGCAGGTGCGGACGAGGAGTTCGGTGTATGCCCGCAGGAAGGGGGCGGTCATGGTGATCTGGGAGCGGTCCGCGAGGACGAAGTCGGGGCGGTGGCCGAGGGTCTTGATCAGGCTGGAGAGGTAGTCCCAGCGCCCCGCGGTCAGCCCCGCACTGTGCTCGCGCAGTTCGTACAGGATCTCCTCCATCTCGAAGGCGGCCGTGACGGTTTCGATCAGGACGGTGGCGCGGATCGTGCCGCGGGGGATGCCGAGCAGGTCCTGGGCCAGCAGGAACACGTCGTTCCACAGGCGCGCGTCCTCGCGGTTCTCCAGCTTGGGCAGGGAGAAGTACGGGCCGTGACCGACGTCGATCTGCCGCTGGGCGCAGTGGAAGAAGTACAGGCCGAAGTCCACCAGTGAGGCGGACAGCGGCCGTTCGTCCACCACCAGGTGCTTCTCGACCAGGTGCCAGCCGCGCGGACGCACCGCGATGGTGGCGAGGTCGGCATCCTCGCGCAGCCGGTACTCGGTGCCCTCGGGGGTGGTGAAGTCGATGCGGCGTCGGACGGCGTCGAGCAGGGTGAGCTGGCCGCCGATGATGTTGTTCCAGGTGGGGGAGGTGGCGTCCTCGAAGTCGGCCATCCACACCTGGGCGCCGGAGTTGAGGGCGTTCACGGCCGTCCTGCGCTCGGGCGGCCCGGTGATCTCCACCCGCCGGTCGAGGAGGCCCGGTGCGGGAGGGGCAACCCGCCAGCTGGTGTCGGCGCGGACCGCCATGCCGGTCAGGGGGAAGGCGAGCGGGATTCCAGAGGCGGCGCGGTCGGCGCGACGGCGTCGCTCGGTGAGTACGTCGAGGCGCCGGCCGGCGAAGGCCGCGTCGAGGCGGCCGAGGAATTCCAGCGCCTGTGGCGTCAGGATCTCGTCGTGGCGGTCGCCCGGGGCGCCGAGGACCTCGACGGTGCCTCGCAGAGCGGTGGTGGTCATGCGGGTCTCCTCAACGGGAGGGGGTGCGTGGGGGAGTGGGCGCGCACCGGGGTGCGGACGGGACTACGGGGCCGGTGCCGCGCCCTGCGAAGGGGCGCGGCGAACCTGGCCGCAGAAGAAGGCTCGGCTCAGTGGAACTGCTCTTCCTCCGTGGAGCCGGAGAGCGCGGTGGTGGAGGAGGCGGGGTTGACGGCGGTGGAGATCTGGTCGAAGTACCCGGTGCCGACCTCGCGTTGGTGCTTCACGGCGGTGAACCCGTGTTCCTGGGCGGCGAACTCACGCTCCTGGAGGTCGACGTACGCGGTCATGCCGTGCTCGGCGTAGCCGCGCGCCAGGTCGAACATGCCGTGGTTGAGGGAGTGGAAGCCCGCCAGGGTGATGAACTGGAAGCGGTAGCCCATCGCGCCCAACTCCCGCTGGAACTTGGCGATCTGGTCGTCGTCCAGGGCCGCCTTCCAGTTGAAGGACGGCGAGCAGTTGTAGGCGAGCATCTGGTCCGGGTGCTCGGCGTGGATCGCCTCCGCGAACTCGCGGGCCTGGGCCAGGTCGGGCGTGCCGGTCTCCACCCAGATGAGGTCGGCGTACGGGGCGTACGCGAGGCCGCGGGCGATCACCGGGGCCATGCCGTTCTGGACGCGGGAGAACCCTTCGGCGGTGCGCTCGCCCGTCACGAACGGGGCGTCGCGTTCGTCGACGTCGCTGGTCAGGAGGTTCGCGGCGAGGGCGTCGGTGCGGGCGACGATCAGGGTGGGGACGTCCGCGATGTCGGCGGCGAGGCGGGCCGCGTTGAGGGTGCGGATGTGCTGGCCAGTGGGGACCAGGACCTTGCCGCCGAGGTGACCGCACTTCTTCTCGGAGGCGAGCTGGTCCTCGTAGTGGATGCCTGCCGCACCCGCGGCGATCATGGCCTTGGTCAGCTCGAAGGCGTTGAGGGGACCGCCGAAGCCCGCCTCGGCATCGGCGACGATCGGGGCGAGCCAGTCGGTGGAGGTGTCGCCCTCGCTCACCGCGATCTGATCGGCGCGCAGGAGGGCGTTGTTGATCCGGCGGACCACCTGGGGAACGGAGTTGACCGGGTAGAGCGACTGGTCGGGGTAGGTGTGGCCGGCCTGGTTGGCGTCGGCGGCCACCTGCCAGCCGGACAGGTAGATCGCCTGGAGACCGGCCTTCACCTGCTGCACGGCCTGGCCGCCGGTCAGCGCGCCCAGCGCGTGGATGTAGTCCTGCTCGTGGAGCTGGCGCCACAGCCGTTCGGCGCCGCGCCGGGCGAGGGTGTGCTCCTCGCGGACGCTGCCGGAGAGGCGGACCACGTCCTCGGCCGTGTAGGTGCGCTCGATCCCCTGCCAGCGCGGGTCGCTCGCCCACCGCTGGGCCAGCTGCTCGGCGGTCGTGCCTGTTGTCGTTCCTGCCTGTGCCATGACTGTCTCCCGAGTACATGATGTAAAGCCTGCGAAACGTGGCACCAAGTGCCCTTGCTTTCGAAGAGGGTGCGGCCAACCGGAACCGTGTGAGCACCAGTGAGCAATGTTGCCGCGCAGGGGAGGGGATGCCGGGATCGCCGACGTCAGGGCGTGAATGGTGCCCCGGTTCTCGCTCCGCCTGCCGGGCTCCGGCCGGCCGCGCTCTGAACTCTGGCACTGGCACTCAGTGCCATCAAGTGCGGACGTCTGCCAACTCCTGCGAATCTTCAGGATCTGCTTTGCCAACTTTGCCAAGCCTGCTCGCACATAGGGTGGCGGCAAGGGCCGAGCATCCTGACGTTGAGGGCTCGGTGGCGCGGAAATCGGGGAGGAACGCGGTGGGCAAGACGTACGCGGGTGCACGACTGCGGCGACTGCGTGAGGAACGGCGGCTGAGCCAGGCCGAGTTGGCCCGCGTGCTCGCCATCTCGCCGAGCTATCTGAACCAGATGGAGCACGATTCCCGGCCCCTGACGGTCCCTGTGTTGCTGCGGCTCACCGAGGCGTTCGGCATCGACCCGGGCTTCTTCTCCGAGCGGGACACCAGCCGGCTGCTGGCAGACCTGCGCGACGCGCTCTCCGACGAGGTCGCCGCAGGCCGCGTCACCGGCTCCGACCTCGCGGACCTCGCCTCCCGGGTGCCCGCCGTGGCGACGCTTCTGGTGGACCTCGGCCGCCGGAACCAGCGCCTGACGGAACGGCTCACCGAGACCGCCGACGGGCGCGGACCGGAGACCCCGGCACAGCCCCGTTCCGCCCACGAGGAGATCCGGGAGTTCTTCTACCGTCGCCAGAACTACCTCCACGACATCGACCTCGCCGCCGAGGAACTGTCCGCCGGCATCGGCATCCGCCCCGGCGATGTCCTCGGCGCCCTGGCGGCCCGGCTCGCCGACCGGCACGGCGTACGGCTCGCCTCGGACAGCGCCCAGCACCTGCACCGCTTCGATCCGCAGGCACGGGTGCTCCACCTCTCGGCGCGGCTGCGCCCCGGTCAGCAGGCGTTCCGGATGGCCACCCAACTCGCCCTGCTGGAACACGAGGACGAAATCTCCGCGCTGGCTTCCGAGGACTTCGCACCGGATGCGCCCGCCTGGCCGCTCGCCCGGATCGGCATCGCCAACCACTTCGCGGCCGCGCTGATCCTCCCGTACCGCCGCTTCCACCAGACGGCCGAGGAATTCCGCTACGACATCGAACGCCTCACCGACCACTTCGGCCTCGGCTACGAAACCGTCTGCCACCGCCTCAGCACGCTGCAAAGGCCCAGGCTGCGCGGGGTTCCCTTCTCCTTCGTCCGCGTCGACCGGGCAGGCAACATGTCCAAGCGGCAGTCCGCCACCGCATTCCACTTCTCGCGCGCCGGTGGTACCTGCCCGCTGTGGAACGTGTACGAGTCCTTCGCCGCGCCCGGCCGCATCCACGTCCAGGTCGCAGCCATGCCCGACGGCCAGCGCTACCTGTGGACCGCCCGCGCCGTCACCCGCCACCGGGGCGGCTGGGGCGAACCCGGCAAGACCTTCGCCATCGGCCTCGGCTGCGAGATCCGGCACGCCTCCCGGCTCGTCTACTCCGACGGCCTCGACCTCACCAACGCGGGCGCGGCGGTCCCCATCGGCATGGGCTGCCGCCTCTGCACACGTACCGACTGTCCACAGCGAGCGGTGCCGCCGCTGGACCGCCCACTCGCCGTTGACGAGAACAGCAGCACCTTCGTCCCGTACCCCGTAGCCGGAGAACGACCGCAGCCCGGCTGACGCGGCCGACGGGGTGCCCCGCCGGGGGAGGGCTGACACCACGCTTCCAACCGTACGGTCGCCCCGGACGTTCCGCTGAACCACGGCTGCCCGGCGAGCGAGGTCTCGTTGTGCCTTGACATCGTAGGCGGGAGCCGCCAAGTTGCACCGCCTAGCCTCTGACGGACCATCAACTCTCCCTCTCGCACTTGGAGTTGCCGTGCCCGATATCACTCTGCCCTCGCGTCGTGCGGTGCTCGGCGCCACCGGGCTGGCAGTCGGCACCGGGCTGCTGGGGTCCGGCGCGAGATCGTACGCCGCCGACGCGCCGGTCCTCGGGACCTATGACGTGGTCGTGGTGGGGTCGGGCGCGGCCGGTCTCACCGCCGCACTCGCCGCCGCCGGACGGGGGCTGAGCTGCCTGGTCGTCGAGAAGGCTCCGACCTTCGGCGGCTCCGCCGCCCGTTCGGGAGCGGGCATCTGGATACCCAACAACCCCGTCATTCTCGGCGCCGGAGTTCCCGACACCCCGGACAAGGCGGCCCGCTACCTCGCGTCGGTGGCCGGGGACGACGTACCCGTGGAACGGCAACGGGCCTTCCTCTCCGGCGGACCGAAGATGATCGACTTCGTGCAGCGCAACAGCCCCCTGCGCTTCCGCTGGATGGAGGGATACAGCGACTACTATCCGGAGCGGCCCGGCGGCCTGGCGGTGGGGCGCTCCATCGAGCCGGACGTCTTCGACGGGAATCGCCTCGGCCCGGAACTGGCGCACCTCAACCCGTCGTACCTCCCCGTGCCCGCCGGAATGGTGATCTTCAGCCAGGACTACCGGTGGCTGAACCTCACCGCGGTCAGTGCCAAGGGCGCCGCCGTGGCCGCCGAGGCCGTGGCGCGCGGCACCGCGGCGGCGCTGCGCGGCGAAAAGCCCCTGACGATGGGTCAGGCGCTGGCGGGGGCGCTGCGCAAGGGGCTGCTGGACGCGGGCGTGCCGGTGTGGCTGAACACGCCGCTGGTCGACCTGCACACCGAGGGCGGCCGGATCAGTGGAGTCCTGGTCGAACGGGCCGGCGCACCCGGCCTGGTGCGCGCCCGGCACGGCGTGATCGTCGGCTCGGGCGGCTTCGAGCACGACGCGGCCATGCGCAGGCAGTACCAGCGCGCCCCTATCGGGACCGAGTGGACCATGGGGGCGAAGGAGAACACCGGGGACGGCATCCGCGCGGGACAGCGCGCGGGGGCGGCGCTCGCGCTGATGGACGACGCCTGGTGGGGGCCGACGGTCCCGCTGCCCGACGGGCCCTACTTCTGCCTCGCCGAACGCACCCTGCCCGGCGGGCTGTTCGTGGACGCGGCAGGCAAGAGGTATGTCAACGAGGCCGCACCGTACTCGGATGTCGTCCACCGCATGTACGACCGCGATCCCGCAGACCCGTGCATCCCCTCGTGGCTGATCGTCGACCAGAACTACCGCAACCGGTACCTGTTCCGAACGGTGGCGCCCACGTTGCCCTTCCCTGCCTCCTGGTACTCCTCGGGCGCGGTACGTTCGGCGCTGACCCTGGACGGGCTCGCCCGCGCGATCGGCGTGCCCGGGGCGGCGTTGCGCGCGACCGTGGACCGCTTCAACGGCCAGGCGCGCAAGGGGAAGGACACCGACCAGGGGCGCGGCGACAGTGCGTACGACCACTACTTCGCCGACCCTGCGGTCGCCCCCAACTCCACGCTGGCCCCCCTGTGGCTGCCGCCCTTCCACGCCCTGAAGATCGTGCCCGGGGACCTGGGGACCAAGGGCGGCATCGTCACCGACACGGCCGCGCGCGCCCTGCGCGAGGACGGCTCGGTCATTCCCGGCCTGTACGCGGCGGGCAACGCGAGCGCAGCGGTGATGGGGCACAGCTACGCGGGCGCAGGCTCGACGATCGGCCCGGCCATGACGTTCGGCTACCTCGCGGCACAGGACATCGCGGACCGTGCCGCGCAGTGACGCGGTGGCCGGGTCTTGTGCACGTACCGCGGAATCGGCGGCGGCGTACCTGGCGAACCATGTGCCGCGAGCAGGGCAGCACCATCACGAAGGACCAGCTCCGGTGCGCTTGCCACTACGCCGCCGTGCGGACTGCCTTCGTGTGGTTGGCCAGGTGCTGGACGGGCTGTGTCGATAAGGCTCCAGCACCAACTGGTTGATTGTCCAGGAGCACGTGCCGGGCCCACAGGTCCAGGTCAGCGGCCCGGTACGCCGGGTGCGGCTGCGGCACCCCACCCGGCAGTTGGTCGGCGGCCCCGTTCTAGGGTGACGGGATATGACGAATGATGCTGCTTCCGGCCCGGGCTCGCCGGCCTACCGGCGCGCCCAGGTCTTTCTCGACGAGCTCAGGGAACATGCCGACCGGGTGTACCCGTTGCTGCCTTACATGAACGTGTGGTTGTTGGACGACGACGGCTTCCTCACCGGGGAGACGGGCGAGCCGTTTTACACGCCGCAAGAGACCCGCGAGCAAATGATCAATTGGGCCGCACATCTCGGTGCCCGCATCGAGGAGAGGACCGGCCCCGACGGCACGATGGAACTCTACGCACCGTGGACCTCCGGGGACGGCCCGTACCGGGTTCGCGGTTGCCTGCGGGCATACCTGCCCGGCCCCGAGTAGCGGACTGCGCCTGTGGCGGGGCGCCGTTGCAGACGCCCTGCGGCAGTGGTCGCGTACGGCCCGTCGACCAGCGCCCGCCCTCGGGGACGCTGCAGTGGCATGCCAGGTCGTTCGGGTCAGCGCAGGAGGAGGAGAACGGCCAGGGCGAGGAGGAGCGAGTCGATCCGGTCGAGCAGGCCGCCGGAGCCCGCCAGCCATTGTGCGGAGTCCTTCACCCGAGCACCCCGCTTGACCATGGACTCCAGGAGGTCTCCCGCCGGGGCGCCGACCGCCACCGCGATCGCCGTCGGCAGGCTCAGCGCCGACAGTGCGGCCAGCACGCCGAGGGCGGCCGCCGCACCGCACAGCGTGCCGCTCCACCGCTTGGCCGGGGAGAGCGGGGACAGCCGTGGTCCGCCCAGCCGTTGACCGGCGAAGAACGCGACGATGTCGCCGACCGAGACGGCGATGAACACCGCGAGTGCGACCGCCCCGAGCGACACCAGACCGGCGAGCACACTGAGCCAGACCAGCCCGAGCAGTCCGGCCCCGAGCCGGCGCAACCCGTGCTCGGAGTCACCGGCAAGCAGCGGGACCGCAGCGAGGACCAGTGCGCCGACCGCCGCCGCCCGGACCTCGTTGCCCGGGGCCAGCCACGCGGTCAGCACCACGCCGGAGACTGCCGCAGCCAGTACCGCCCGGTCCGTCCGGGGCAGGCCCAGGAGCCCTCCGTACTCCAGTGCCGCGACCACCGCGACCACGAGCGCGACGGCCGTCACCCCCGGGCCGCCCCACCAGAACGCCCCGATGACGACGGGCACCGCGACCGCCCAGCAGCACCAGCGGATCAGCAGTTCGCGGCGACCGGTGAGCGCAGCGGCGATGCCGCCGACCGCCAGGGCCCCGCCGAGGAAGGGGGCCAGGGAGGCGAATGAGATCACTGGGCGTGCCCGGCGACGGAACGGGCCGGGGACACGGTGGACCCAAGCGCGAGCGGGCCGGGGCGCAGTGCGTCCAGCGCGGCTGCGTACGCCGCGACGATGCGGGCATTCTCCGCCTCGTCCCTGACCGCGACCCGTACGGTGCGTCCCTCGTACTGCGGGGAGAGCGGCGACAGGTCGCGCAGGTAGACGTCGTGCCGTCGGCACTCCCGCACCAGGCGGGCAGCGCTCGGTCCGTCGTTCGGCAGGGTGATGTTGAGGAAGTTCGCCACGCCCTCGTCGACCGTGGCGGTGGGGTCGACCGCGGCGAGATCGGCGGCCAGCCGGCCGCGCAGGGCGTGCGTGCGGAGCCACTGGGAGCGGTAGTGCTCGGGGCCCCGCAGGGCGGCCACTGCGGCGAGTTGTGCGGGCAGGCTCACCGCCCAGGGCGGCGTCCACCGGCGCAGCACTGCCGCGGTGGCGGGGTCGGCCACCAGGAAGGCGGCCCGTACACCGGACAGCGCGTACATCTTGGACAGCGAGGTGCAGACCACGACCCGCGGATCCACCGAGGCCAGCGGGGCGAGCGACTCCGACAGGGCCACGTAGCCGAGGTAGGCCTCGTCGATCCACCAGCGGGTTGCGGCCGGGGAGCCCGCGATCAGGGTGCGCAGCGCGTCGGCGGGCGCGTGCCGGCCGGTCGGATTGTTCGGGTTGACGACGACCACCAGGTCGTAGCGGCCGGTGGCGACGACGGAGGCCAGCCGGTCGAAGTCGATCCGCCAGTCCTCCTTCCGGTGCAGCCGGAAACGGTCCACCTGACACCCGATCACACGCTCGGTGACATGGGCGTATTCGCCGTACCCCGGGTCCAGCAGCAGGACCCTGCTCTCCGGCGTCAGCCACCGGCCGAACGCCCGGAAGATCAGGTCCGAGGATCCGGCCCCGGCCACGAGGGACTCCAGGGGGAGTGCGCGGGCCGTGGCGATTTCCGACAGCAGGCCCTCGGCGCCGGTGGGCGGCGAGGTTCTGGCGGTCCAGGCCGGGTCCTCCGCGAGTGCGGCGGCCGCGCCGGGAGCGGGCGGGAACCAGGCGTCCAGTACGTCGGCGGCGACGACCTCGTGGCGTCGGTGCAGGGTACGGAAGTCCGTGCCGATGGCGGTGAAGGAGGCGCCGCCGTGTTCGCAGCCGTCCGGCCCGGTCGCCCGGTCCGCGTCCAACTGCCAGTCGACCACGGAGGTCAGCCGCTCCAGGACGGTGCCGTAGCGGGCGGCCGCCAACCGGGTCAGTGCGGCCACCTCGCCCGTCAGGACCTCGAAGCTCACGGCACCGCTGTGGACGGTGCGTCCGACGGGGCGCAGGCCGACCGCCTCGTACATGCCGAGGAGTTCGGTACGGCCCATCGCCACGACCGTGCGGCCGCCCCGGGAGGAGATCCAGCGAAGGGCCGCGTACATCAGGAGCGGGGCGACCGCCGTGCTGCGCCAGCGCGGCTCCACGGTGAGGATGCGGACCTCGAAGGCTCCGCCCTCGGACAGCAGCGGCAGTTCGTCACGGGTCAGGTACTTGTCCAGCCCGTAGCGGCCCACCCACGGCGGAGTCAGGCTGACGAAACCGATGCGTATCGGCCCGCGGGCCGCGACGAGGTAGACGTTGTCGCCGTCCAGCCCGTCGGACAGCCGCCGGTCCGGGCGCGGAGCGTGCTGGCCGAGCTCCTGGGCGTACACGCGGTGCCGCAACTCGTGGATCCAGACCAGGTCTTCGGGCGTGGCGGCGCGCAGTTGCAGATCGCGACTCATGTCTGTCTCTTTCGGTGAATGGGGGAGGCCTCCCGGGCGGCGACAGGCCGCCGGGCCCGCCCCCAGTGGGGGAGGCAGGCAGGGCACGTACCTCAGCGGAGAAGGGTATTCGCCATTCCTTCACATCGGGTCCGTGTCTTGATCACATTTTTGCGACCGTCCGGCGGCCCCACATGAGCACCCGTACCTGAGTACCTGGGTACGTGAGTGCCGCAGGGCCGTGCAGGGTCTTCCGGTCTGTGGCCGGAGGGGCGTGACGGTTCACGGCCGACATGGCCTGCACGGCTACTGCGTGGGGGAGTTGGACGAGTGCCAAGTGAGGATCCGGGCGGCGGTGGGCGCCTCCCGGCGGCGCGGACCGGCTCGTTGTCCCGGGTGCCAGGTGGGAACATGACGGTCTGCCAGAACTGTCCTGCACAACACACCGGACGTGAGGGGGAGTTCCCGGCGGTTCAGCCCGTGAGGGTGGTGAGCCAGTCGGTCAGCAGGCGGTTGACCTCCTCGGGGCGTTCCTGCTGGATCCAGTGGCCGCAGCCGTCCAGGAGGTGGGAGGCGGTCAGGCCGGGGAGGGTGGTGGGGAAGGCGGCGATCGCGTCGGACATCCAGGTGGTGGAGGCGTCCAGGGCGCCGCCGATGAACAGGGACGGCTGCCTGATCGGGGCTCCGCGGTGGGGAGCGAGATCTTCCCAGTCGCGGTCCATGTTGCGGTAGCGGTTGAGGGCGCCGGTCAGCCCGGTGCGCTCGAACTCCCCGGCGTAGACGTCGAGGTCGTCCTCGGTCAGCCAGGCCGGGAGGGCACCGGCGGGGAAGCGGTCGCGCAGCCGGCCGCCGCGCGGAGCGAAGTGCGGGTCTGGCCCGCCCCGGGCAGGCATGGTGTCGGCGGACAGCGCCGCGTAGAAACCGGCCAGCCAGCCCCGGACGTCCGGCTCGATCTCCGCCTCGGCGCGGCCGGGCTCCTGGAAGTACGAGACGTAGAACTCCTCCTCGGGGCCGCCGATTTGGCCGAAGACGTCAGTGGGTCGGGGCCCGCCGGGCGGCGCGTAGGGGACGCTCAGCAGGCCGACCGCGCGGAAGACCTCGGGGTGGAGCAGGGCGGAGGCGGCGGCGATGTTGGAGCCCCAGTCGTGGCCGACGACCACTGCGCTCTCCTCGCCGAGGGCGCGCACGACGGCGACGTTGTCCGCCACCAGGTCGAGCATCCGGTAGGCGTCGGTCGCCGCGGGCCTGGAGGAGCGGCCGTAGCCGCGCACGTCGATCGCCACCGCCCGGTAGCCGGCCGCGGCGAGGGCCGGGAGCTGACGGCGCCAGGAGTACCAGGACTCGGGGAAGCCGTGTACGAGCAGGACCAACGGGCCGGTGCCCTGCTCGACCAGGTGCAGGCGCCCGGCCGGGCTCTCAACGGTGCGGTGACGGAGTGCGGCGGACGGCTGGTCCTGCATGGGGGTTCTCCTCGGTTCGCCGGTGGTCACGGGTACCCATCGATCATGCTGCGCGGCGCCCGCCCGACGCGAAGACCTTTGCCGTGCTGGCAAACTTGCAGGACAGGGCGATGGAGTGCCAGGTTCAGGAGGTGCAGGGGCGGTGACAGGCGACGACGTGGCCCAGACACTGGCGGCGATGGGCCCCCTGCTGCGGGCCGCACGCGAGCGCCGCGGTGCCACACTCACCGGCGTCAGCGGCACGACCGGCATCGCGCCGAGCACCCTGTCGCGGATCGAGACCGGTCGGCGCAGGCCCACCCTGGAGGTGGTGTTGCGACTGGCGAAGGAGTACGGCGTCTCCCTGGACGAGCTGGCGGGCACCGCACCCGCCCCTGCGCCCGAACGCCGCCCTTCGGTGCCGCTGAGCCTCGGTGACGACAAGGCAGTCCTGCCGCTGACCCGTTACGTCGGCGGACTGCACGCCCACAAGCACGTCCTGCCCGCCGTCGAGAAGCCACCGGCGCGCCCGCGGCAGGTCTCCCACGACGGCTACGAGTGGCTGTGCGTCCTGTACGGGCGGCTGTGGCTCGCGCTCGGCGACCAGGACCTCGTCCTGGTCGCCGGGGACGTTGCCGAGTTCGACACCCGCACCCCGCACGGGGTCGCGAACGCCGGTGCCGGCGGGCCGGTCGAGTACCTGATCATGTTCGGGCCGCAGGGAGAGCGCCTGCGACCGCGCACCCCGCCCGCCCCCGGCCGCGGGGTCCGGTAACAGGCAGCGAACGAGCGCTCTGACCTACCGGACATGCGCAGGAGGTCAGCCATCTTCCTCGTCGCCCTCCGCGGCCTGGGGGTGGCTCAGTCGGCCTGGTTGTCGGACTGCTTGTCTGCCTGCTTGGGCAGGCAGAACATCAGGGCCCACATCAGGCCGAGAAGGCCGCTGACCCACCCCCGCACGGTGACGAACGCGTCGCGCTTGACCGCGCCGTCGTGGGAGCAGCCGGTGACGGCGAACAACACCGGCGACCTGGAGCCCGTAGGCGACCATGACAGCGGACGCGATGAGGACGCCGGTCTGCGGCAGACGGCGAGCGAAACATCCGGCGGTTTTCGCCGCGATGGTCGCGCCGCCCATTTTTCTCACGGAGAGCAGCACGAGGGCCACCGCCCCCCCCCAGTGGGACGGAGCCGAGTGCGCTCCTCCAGTGGAGGGGGCTTGGGGGACTCGATGCATAGGCGGCGGGGGTGGTGTCTACGGATCCCAGCAGGCGGGGGAATGTCCTCCGTCCTGGTGTCCGAAGGAGTTGTCGTGCGAGTGTCCCCTCGCCCCACTGCTGTCCTGAGCACCGCCGCCCTGGTGGCCGGTGCCCTCGGCGCGGCCGCCGTGCCCGTCCAGGCCCTGCCGTCCCACCGCGTCCCGGCTGCCGAGCCGAAGATCGACCTGAACTGCGAGGCCACCATGCTCGTGACGTTCAAGCCCAGGCTCCACCCCTCCGGCAAGAACACGCCGACCACGTTCGAGGCCCTGGGCAAGTTCGGCCCCTGCACCCCCAAGGACGGCTCCCACGCCCAGGGCGGCCACTTCAAGGCGAACGGCGAGGGCAAGATCAGCTGTCTGGGCGGCAAGTCCTCGGGAACGGGCACCGTGAAGTGGGAGTCGGGGGAGACCTCGGAGTTCACCTTCCAGATCGCCCGAGCGTTCGCGGGCAAGGCCGAGGTGGGTGCTGACTACGAGGTCGCCGTCGGCGCGGTGGGGCGTGTCACCAGCGGCCCCTACCAGGGGAAGACGTTCGCTGCGGGCATGAAGGTCAACGAGGCCAAGAAGAAGTGCGAGGCGCACGGGCCGGGCATCAAGAAGGAGTTCGGCAAGGGAGTCCTGAAGATCTAATCCTGACTCGCCCTCCCGCGTGTACGTTCCGGGCCCGCTCCGTGGGCAGGCAGCGCCCTTCACGGGGCAGCACGAGAAGCTGCTGCCGCCGCCATTCGGTGTGCGGGCCCGGTAGGGAACCGCCGCTCGCCGCACACCCGGAGGGGAGGGCAGGGGGCGGCGGGCGCCTGCCTTGCACCCCGGTTCGGGGAGCGGGTGCTGCGGCGCGTGCTGTACCGGACGGTCAGCAGGTCTGCACCGGCGTGCGCTCCCTTCCTCCCCCGCGTGCAGCAGGTGAGCTGTCTCCCGTCAACTGATGCCGCATCCGGACGTGTTGGTGCGGCGGTACAGGGGCGCACGGGCACCGGTGCCGGACACGCCGGGGGTCGGTGAGCCAGAGCCTCACGGGCTTCATCCGTCGCGCAGCAGAGGGAGGCTGAGCAGCAGCGCCACGAGGGTCAGCGCACCCAGCACCGCCGCCGTGCCCGGATAGCCGCCGACCGCCAGGCCCACCCCGCCGAGACCGGCGCCGAGGAAGACTCCGAAGCTCATTCCGGCGGCGTTGACGCCGAGGGCCGTTCCGCGCAGGGAGCCGCAGCGTCGTACGAGCTGGGTGGTGACGCAGGCCGCCACCGTCGCGTGGGCCGCGCCGAGCAGGGCCGTCAGCGGCAGGGCGAGCAGCAGGGATGGGGAGAGGAAGACGCCGATGAGGGCACACAGGGCCACCCCCAGCGCCAGCACCATCAGACGCTCGCCGGTGAACCCCCGCCGCTCCTTGCTGAGCAGCCGCCCGGCGCACAGGTTGCCGAGGAAGAAGGACGTGCCGCTGAGCGTCCAGACGAGCGCGAAGGTCTCGGGGCCGAGCCGGAAGCGCTCGTCGTAGTACGCGGCCAGGTAGGCGAGGTAGCCCATGAAGGCCGCCGTCCGCAGCAGGGCGACAAGCAGCAGCGGCACCACTCCGGGCAGCGCCCCCAGCAGCCGGAACGACGCCAGGTATCCCGGCCGTTCCGGCCCCTCTGCCGGGTCCGTGCCGTGCTGTTCGCGGCCGCCCCGCAGCAGGAAGTACAGGGCGAGCACGGCCGTGAGGGCGGCGACGGCCCACAAGTCGCCCTGCCAGCCCCAGAACAGAGCGGGCAGCGCCACGAGCGGCGCAGCGAGGAGGGCGGTGAGCGACTGGGTGGCCGTGATCAGGGTGGCCGCGCGTCCGGCGGCGGCGTCGTCGGTGAAGCGGTCGGCGGCGGCCGCGGTGAGGGCCGGGTTCAGTACGGCGGTACCGGCGCCGACCAGCAGGCAGAACGCCGCCAGGAGCAGGAAGTCGCCGCTCGCGCCGAGCGCCGAGGCGAGCGCCAGGACAGCGAGCCCTGCCGCAGCGGCCCGCTCCTTGCGCACCCGGTCGAGCAGCGGCGCCAGCGCGGTGCCCACCGCGAGGGCGGCCAGTCCGCCGAGGCCGCGCAGCTGCCCGAGTGCGGCGACGCTGCCGTCCGCCGCGTGGGCGAGGGGTACGAGGAAGGTGCCGTACACGGTGAAGGGCACCAGCCCGGCGGCCGAGGCGAGGACGAACGGCCACAGCAGGCGGGTCATGTGCAGGTCGCCCGGCACCGCCGAGTGGTCCGCGGCGGTCGGCCCGGGAGGCTTCGGGGAGGCTGCGTCGCTCATGCCCGCCCCGTCCGGTACCGGTACAACGCGGTGGCGTCGGCGCTGAACTGGGAGAAGGGGAACGGCTCCGCCGACAGCCCGGTCACACCCGACCCCAGGAAGGCGCGGGCCACGGCGCTGCCGGTCTGGGCGTACACCGTCAGCGGGAGTGCCCGCTTGCGGCAGTGCTCCAGGATCGTGTCGAAGCTGCCGTTGCCGAGGGTCATGCCGGTGGCGACCACGGCGTCCGCCTGCGCGAGGACCTCGGTCATGTCGTCGGTGACGGGGTCGCCCCACTGGGTGGTGCGCAGGTGGAAGTCGCAGGGCAGCGGTACGCCGCCCCGCTCGCGTATCGCGGCGACGAGCGGGTTGACGACGCCGATGAGCGCGACCTTCGTACCGGGTACGAGGTCCAGGAGCCCGGCGACGGCCGCGTCCCTGGCCCGCGCCCGTTCCTCCGGCGCACCGGCGGGCAGCAGGACGGGCTCGGCGTGCGGGTCGGCGCGGTGCGGTCGTACGCGTCCGAGGTAGGCGTCGAGCGCGGCGACGCGCACCGCAGGCGTGTCGTGCCGCAGGAGGGTGTCGAGCGTCTGCCCCGAGGCCTCGGCGCAGAAGTCGGCGGTGACTTCCTCGCCCTCGAAGGAACAGGCGCCGAAGGCGTCGCCGGACCGCATCAGCAGATACCTGTTGCGGTACGTGACCGGGCTGCCGGCGAGTCGCGTGGTGTGGTGCAGCCAGAAGGCGCTGGTGACCGTCATCTCGTGCGGCGGGGGTCCGAAGTCGCCGTCCAGGACGGCGTGTTGGAGGTCGGGCAGGGAGTGCGGCATGTCGGTTCCTTTGGGGATTTCCGGAGAGGTCAGACGTTCTCGGGCTGCGGAAGGTGTGCGGCGTCCTGCGCCGGGACGTGGGCCGGTGGCCAGTCCATCGCCGACCACGGGTGCCGCAACGCGCCCTGTCCGGCGACTTCGTGGGGGCGCATCGCCTCGACGGGCACGGCGTCGCTGTGCCCGGCGTAGGCGCTGTCGACGTACCGGTGTCCGGTGTCGGCGGCGAGGAAGACGTGCGTGCGGCCGGTGTCGCGCTGCCGCTCCCACCGCGCGGCGAGGTAGGCGGCCCCCGCCGAGAGCCCGGCGAAGATGCCGCTGGCCCGCAGGAGTGCGACGGCGCCGGACCTGGCGTACTCGAAGTTCACCCAGTGGATGCGGTCGTAGAGGTCGTGCCGCACGTTGCGGAAGGGGATGGAGCTGCCGATGCCGGCGATGATCATGTCCGGGTCCAGGACGTGCTCGGCGCCGAAGGTGACACTGCCGAACGGCTGCACCCCGACCAGTCGCACGTCCCGGCCCGCCTCGCGCAGATACGTGGCGAGGGCCCCGGTGGAGGCTCCGGTGCCCACGCCGCCGACGAGGGTGAGCGGCCCTTCTGGCACCTCTTTGCGGACGAGGTCGGCGACCTCGCGGTAGCCGAGGTAGTGCAGGGCGTCGTGGTACTGCCGCATCCAGTGGAAGTGCGGGTTCTCGCGCAGGAGTTGGGAGATCCGCCGCACCCGGAGGTTCTGGTCCAGACGCAGGTTCCGGGAGGGGCGGACCTGCTCCAACGTGGCGCCCAGGATCTCCAGTTGGACGCGCAGCGTGCGGTCGACCGTGGTCGAGCCGACGATGTGGCAGTGCAGGCCGTGGCGGTGGCAGGCCAGGGCGAGCGCGTGGGCGTAGATGCCGCTGGAGCTGTCGACGAGGGTGTCGCCGGGCTTCACCCGCCCGGTGTTCAGCAGGTGTTGTACGGCGCCGAGGGCGGCGTAGAGCTTCATCGTCTCGAAGCGCAGACAGATCATGCCGGGCGGGACGGCCACGATCTGCGGTTCCTTGACGGCCTCGGCTATGTGCTCGTGCATGGGGGCCCTTCGGGTCAGGGTGCGCCTGAGCTGCGCGGAATCGGCGCTGAGGCAGGCGGAGGGGGTGGGGGAGGGGCAAGGCCTGGAGCAGCCTTCACTAGTTGAAAATGATTGTCAAGAAGTGCGAGAAGGGTCTAGTTCTGATTATCGTTTTCATGTACGTTGGCCTCGCCGCCCCGCTCGGAGCGCTCGCTTCCGAAGCGGAGCGTGCGGCCAACTCCCTTGCCCTAACGCTGTGTTGGTGGCAAGCGGCGCAGGAACCGGCTCCTCGGGAGCGGTCCGCGCCGCCCTCGGCACCCCCGCCCCCGAAAGGCCCTGCCCCATGCCCCCGCCCCCCGTCGCCGTGCCCTCGGCGCACAGCGGCCCCGCCGCGCCGCTCGACGCGGCACCCCCCGAACCCCCGGTCGGTCCGAAGGGCCGACTCGCCTCCCGCCGCGGCCTGTTGCTCGCCTGCGGCCTGCTGACTCTCGCCCTCGCCTGCTCGATCGTGCTCGCCATCGGTCTGGGCGCGGCCGTCGTCTCCCCGGCGGACACCGCCCGGTACCTGTGGGCGGCCCTCAGCGGCGGCCGGATCGCCGCCGGCGAAGTGACGACGTACCAGATCATCTGGGAGATCCGCACCCCGCGCGTCCTGCTCGCGGCGCTGGTGGGCGCCGGGCTCAGCGCGATCGGCGTCGCCATCCAGGCGCTGGTGCGCAACGCCCTCGCCGACCCCTTCGTGCTCGGCGTCTCCTCGGGCGCGTCCGTCGGGGCGGTCGGGGTGACGGTCACCGGGGGACTGGCGGCGCTGGGCGTCTACGCGGTGTCGGCAGGGGCCTTCCTCGGAGCACTCGTGGCGTCGCTCCTGGTGTACGCGGCCTCCTCGCGGCGCGGCACGCTCTCCCCGCTGCGGCTCGTACTGACCGGAGTGGCCCTGTCGCTGGGCTTCCAGGCGGTGATGAGCCTGATCATCTACTTCGCCCCGGACGCCGAGGCCACCAGCATGGTCTTGTACTGGACGATGGGCAGCTTCGGCGCCGCCGCCTGGGGCACGCTGCCGGTCGTCGCCGCGGGCGTCGTCCTCGGCCTGCTCCTGCTGCACCGGTACGGGCGGACGCTCGACGTGCTCGCCCTCGGCGACGAGACCGCCGCGAGCCTCGGCGTCGACCCCGACCGGCACCGCAAGACCCTGCTCGTCCTCGTCTCGCTGATGACCGGCGTGATGGTCGCCGTCAGCGGCTCCATCGCCTTCGTCGGACTGGTCATGCCCCACCTGGTCCGCATGGTCGTCGGCGCCGGCCACGCCCGGGTGCTGGCCGTGGCGCCGCTCGCGGGAGCGGTGTTCATGGTCTGGGTCGACCTGGTGTCCCGGACGCTTGTGTCACCGCGCGAACTGCCACTGGGGGTCATCACCGCCCTCGTCGGAGTGCCGGTGTTCCTTGCCGTGATGCGCCGCAAGGGCCCTCTGTCCGGGGGGCGTTGACATGGACCTGAGACTGGATCGCCTCTCCGTCGAGATCGACGGCAGGACTCTGGTGCGTGAACTCTCCCTGGATGTCCCCAGCGGGCAGGTCGTCGGCCTGGTCGGACCCAACGGCAGCGGCAAGTCCACCGCCCTGCGGTGCGTGTACCGCGCGCTGACCCCCAGCTCGGGCGTCGTACGGGCCGGCGAGCACACGCTCACGGACCTGACCGTGCGCCGCTGCGCGCAGCTCGTCGCGGCCATGACCCAGGACGGCTCCGTCGACCTCGACTTCACCGTCGAGGAGGTCGTCGCACTGGGGCGTACACCCCACCTGCGCGGCAACCAGCAACTCGGTCCCCGCGAAAGGGAATTGTGCACCCGCGTGATGGACCGGCTCGACATCCGTCACCTCGCCCGGCGCGGCATCCTGACCCTCTCCGGCGGAGAACGCCAGCGCGTCCTGCTGGCCCGCGCACTCGTCCAGGAACCGAAGATCCTCGTACTGGACGAGCCGACCAACCACCTCGACGTCCGCCACCAGGTCGAACTGCTCTCCCTGCTGCGCGGCTCGGGCCTCACCACCCTGGTCGTCCTGCACGACCTCAACCTCGCCGCAGCCGCCTGCGACCGCCTCGGCGTGCTCAGCGAAGGGCGACTGGTCGCCGCGGGCCCACCGGAGGACGTACTCACCACCGAACTCGTCGCCGAGGTCTTCGGCGTCGAGGCGAGCATCGTGCCCCACCCGCTGACCGGCGGCCCCCAACTCCTCTACTCCCTCCCCGCGAAAGGCACCCCCACGCCATGACGAACACAACCCTCGCCAGACTGCGCCGCCCCACCGCCCTCGGTTCGGCCCTCGCCGCCGCCCTGCTGCTCAGCGGCTGCGGCGCCACCGTGGAACCGGACGCGAAAGCAACCCGGAAGGTCACCGTCAAACGGTGCGGCGAGCCGGTCACGTACACGGTCCCCCGGCGGGCCGTCGCGTACGAAGGTGGAAGCGCCGACAAGCTGTTCAGCCTCGGCCTGGCCGACCATGTGCACGGGTACGTGATGCCCCCGGCGAACCCGCCGGTGACCCGGTCGCCGTGGGCGGCCGACTACGCCAAGGTGAAGATGCTCAGCGACGACCTGCTCAACAAGGAGATCGTGGTGCAGGCCAAGGCGGACTTCGTCGTTGCCGGCTGGAACTCCGGCTTCAAGCCCGAGCGGGGCATCACCCCGCAGATCCTCGACAAGCTCGGGGTGCAGAGCTTCCTGCACAGCGAGAGCTGCTTCAACTACCCGGGATTCCCGGAGAAGTTCACCCCCTTCGAGGCCCTGTACGAGGACCTCGGGCGGCTGGGGAAGATCTTCCAGGTCGAGGACCGGGCGAAGACGGTCGTCGGCGGGCTGAAGAAGCGGGTGGAGAACGTCAGGGCGCAGGCACCCCGGGGCAAGCCGGTCCCGGTCTTCCTCTACGACTCGGGCACCGAGCAGCCCTTCACCGCCGGAAACCAGGTCCCGCCCAACGACATCATCAAAACCGCCGGAGGCCGGAACGTCTTCGACGGCCTCGACCAGCGCTGGACCCAGGTGAACTGGGAAGCCGTCGCCGCGGCGGAACCGGACGTCGTCATGATCCTCGACTACGGGGACCAGCCCGCCCAGAAGAAGATCGACTTCCTCAAGAACTCCCCCCACACGAAGGGACTCCCCGCCGTCAAGAAGAACAACTTCTTCATCCTCGACTACAACGAGGGCATCAGCGGACCGCGCAACGTGGACGGGCTGGAGAAGTTCGCAGCGTACGTACGCGAGCTCGACCGGCAGAGCTGAAGCGCGACCGGCCCCCGCTGCACCCCCTGCGCACCCCTCCGGCCCCACCACGTCCACGGGCAGCCCCGCCGGACGAGCCTCCGCCACCGTGGCCCCGGGGCCACCCCGTGCGGGTCAGGCGGTGGCTGCTGACCGTGCTGGAGCTGGTCTTCCACCCCCTGCTGGAGGGCCTGCCCCTGATCCTCCAGACGCTGCTGCTCAGCGCCGCCGTCGTCCCGACGGTCGGCTGGCTGCTGATGCCCCGCCTGCACAAGGACCGGGCTCGGCTCTTCGCCCGCTCCGCCTGAGGCCGGACCGGCCCCAAAGCCTCGTGCGACGGTGGAGGCGCTGCCGGGAGTATCGCTTTCGTGCGGGAGGGGCGGCATGATGAAATGCTGTGCGTATGAGGGGATTTGGTCTCAGGCGGCCGGGCCTGAGAAGGGCGCTGCTACTGACAGTTGCGGTCGTCATCGTGGTGCTGGCCGTGCGTCTCAGGTACGTCGAGGAGAAATCGGTCTCCACCGTTCTGCTGGTGGTGTCACTGGTGACGGCCGTGGCCGGTTTCCTCCCGCCGCGCCCCGCCGCCCCGAAGGAACTGGAGGCGGTCGCACAGGAGTTGGCGGCCGACGTCCGACGGGAGTGGGGTGCCGAAGCGGCCCGGAACGTCGTCGCGTCCTCCGTCCTGCCGGTCGCCTGGCGGTCGGCCGACCCTGAACTGGTGGAAGGCTGGGAAGAGGTCGTCGGAGCGGCCCGCGGGCTGCCGGAGGGCCCGCCCGGCGAAGCGGACACGTGGCCGACGGACGCCACCGGGCTGGCGGGAACGTACACCGAGATCGGTGAGATCTTCACCCGGCGGGTGCCCACGCGCCGACTCGTCGTGCTGGGCGGGCCCGGCTCCGGCAAGACCGCGCTGCTCGTCCGGCTGCTGCAGGAACTCGGGCGGCCCCCAGCGGGCGGACCCGTACCGGTGCTGCTCTCCCTGGCCTCCTGGGACCCGCGCGCCCCCGGCGGTCTGCGCGCCTGGCTGGCCGAGCAGTTGCGCCGGCACAACAACGTCGACCTCCGGCATCCCGCAGGTGCGGAAGCGCGGACGCCCGACCGGGCGCAGGCGCTGGTGGACCGCGGGCTGGTGCTGCCCCTGCTGGACGGATTCGACGAAATACCGCCCGCCCTGCAGGCGTTGGCGCTGCACGAGATCAACAGCGCCTGGCGGACCCGGCCCCTGGTCCTGACGAGCCGCACCGACGCCTACCGGGCCGCCCTCGGCGGACCCGAGGCCAGACTCCTCGACGGGGCCACCGGAATCCAGCTCATCCCTCTCACTGCCGGTCCCGCCGCCTCCTACCTGCGCCAGGGACTTCCCCCGGCCCGGGCCGCACGGTGGGACGCCGTCGTCGCCCGCCTCGGGAGCCAGACCCCGGTCGGGCAGGTCCTGGCCACCCCGCTGGGCCTGTACCTCGCTCGTACCGTGTACGTACGGCCCCCCGGCACCCGAGAGACCGGGCCGGTGCCGCACCCGGACGACCTGTGCGACACCACCGCCCTGCCCACACAAGAAGAGCTGGAACGCCACCTCTTCCGCCACTTCCTCACCGCCGTGTACGACGAGACCGCCCCGCACACCGGACCGCACCGCTGGTCCGCCGAACAGGCCCGCCGCACTTGCACCGCCCTCGCCCGCCACCTGGAGACCCACCACGGTGGCAGCCCCGACCTGGCCTGGTGGGAACTGGGCCCCATGGTGCCCGCCGAGCGGCGGGAGAACGTCGCCGCGCTGCTCACCGGTCTCCCCTCCGGCGCGCTCGTCGGCCTGGTCGTCACCCTCGGCCTCGGCTGGGGCTGGGGTCTCGTCGGCCTGCTGGCCGCCTTCCTCACCAGCGGCATCGCCTCCGCCACCGTCCGGCCCGGGGCGGCGGCCGTCGCGTACCCGAGCACCCGGTTCCGCTCCACCCTCTACTTCGGTCTCCTCCTCGCGCTCCTGGCCACGCTCGTCGTCAACGAGATCGCCGAGGGGTGGGTCGTCCAGTACGGTTCCCTCCTCGCGGCAGCCGTCCTGTGGTCCCGGCTGAACGGCAGCCTCACCCTGGAGCGCGCCGACCCGTCCACCGCGGTCGGACCGCGCAAACTGCTCGTCCAGGACCGCCGGATCTTCCTCCAGATCGTGCTGCTGTACGCCATGGCATTCGGCGCCTGGGGCGTCTTCGTCTGCGGGCTCAAGGGACTGTTCTGGGGCATCCCTCCGTTCGGGATCGCGGGCGGCCTCGCCGTCGGCCTCACCGCGGGCCTGGCGCGTGGGCTGACCCTCGGGCTCAGGGACACCTCCTGGGCGCAGTTCGCCGTCACCACCGTCTGTCTGGCCGTACGCCGTCAGGCCCCCTGGTCGCTGATGGCCTTCCTCCGGGACGCGCACGCGCGCGGAGTGCTGCGCCAGGTCGGCACGGTCTACCAGTTCCGGCACATCGGCCTCCAGCGCCATCTCGCCGGGCAGGTCCCGCGAGGGGGTGCGTGACGGTGGGAGGCCCGGGCTCCCTATCTCCGTCGGTCCCGGGTCTGCTGCCGGCGCGGTGCCGGGTCCGGGTGGCCCACCAGTTCCCGTAACCCGTCCTCAAGCATCCGTACCGGATCAGCGCCGTTCGCGAGACCCAGGGGCCCGCTCCGCTTCACCGGGCGGCCAGTGTCGTCGAGCAGGAAGAGCATGCCGTGCGGTTCGTACTCCGGAAGGAACAGACCGTTCTTCCGGCACCGGGCGCGCGTCCTGCGCCACTCCGCCCGGGAGTCGGTCGCCCTGGGGCGGGGGCCCTGCGCCCTTGCGGCCCGCCCGGGAAGCACTGCCGGGACCTCTACGTACTCCGGCATGACGAACACCGTACGTCCGAGGCAACCGTGGTCCCGGAGCCAGGCCATCTCCCACTGCACCCACTTCGTCGCCCCGGGAATCATGACCACGTACCGCGCCGCGGCGGCGAGTTGTGCGAACAGAACCCTCCACTTGTCGTCCGGCTGTTCCTCGATCCGGGCGACTCCGGGACCGGTGATCGAAGGCCCCAGGGCGATGGGGGGCAAGGTGTCCGCCAAGGCGGCGTACAGCACCGTCTCGAAGTCGAGGTGCGGATTCCAGTGGGTCGTCTTGGGGACCGGGTCGTCCCACGGCAGCAGCATGTCGTCGGGACTCGGGTCGAGTTGGAAGCGGTACGCGGGCCGGGTGGGCAGATGGTCGGTCACCGTGAAGGACCTGAGGTAAAGCACGAACGGCTCCACCGGGCGGCCCTGCGCGACCCCCTCCTTGATCGCCCGCGCCCGCTGCCTGCGCCAGTCGTGCGTCCGTGCCAGGTCCTTCGGGTAGAGGCGGCGGAGCACGAGATTCGGCACGCGGCTCGACGCGGCGACGACGCCCGAACCGCCCAGGGCCGCCGACCCCCACAGCCAGCCGTCCGGGTCCAGCAGGGTGTTTCCGCTCCACAGGAAAACGTAGAGAAGGAAGAACAGCGGGAGGCTGAAGGAGTGGTAACGCACCCAGATCACGGTGCCTGTGTACGGATTCACCCCGCGCAGCCGGAAGCCGAAGGGGAAGTAGATCCCGCCCGTCACGAAACAGGCGGCGCAAACGCTCCAGGCGTTCCAGTGGAACGTGACGTCGAACCGCCCCGCCACGTCGTGCCACGCCAGGGCGAGACCGGTGGCATACGGAAGCCACAGCACCACGGTGAGCCATGTGCACCTGGAGATGCGCAGGCCGAGCCCGGCCGCGCCCACGATCTTCAGGAGGGCCACCGCGGGCGGCAGGACCGCGAGGCTGAGGACCAGGACGAGGACGCGGGCCCAGCCGGGAAGCCACACCGACATGGCGATGGTCACGAGCAGGTACGGCATGGCGGCCCCCCTTGGCCCCGCTTCGGCGCGCTCACCACGCGCGGGGGGTCAGGAGGCCGAGCAGGCGGAGTTGCTCTGCCTTCAGCCGGGCGAACGACTCGCGGACGTACGTCGCATAAGGGGTGCCCGGATGCCGGATCAGCACGTCGGGGCGGGTGCCTTCGGCCGCGGGCGCGGCCAGAGCCACCTCGCAGGCGGCGACATGGGCGCAGAACAGCCGCAACGGCTCCGGCAGTTCCGGTTCGACCAGGAGATCCGCGTGCTCGATGATCAGATTGCGCATCTTCCGGTTGGTCGGCATGAACGCGTGGGTGAACCAGCGGTCCCAGGTCGCGCGTTCCTCGGGGGAGGGGTCGGCCGTCCGCCGCTGTGCACCGGGCGGCACGACGGAGGGCTGAAGCGTCTCCCAGATGTGCTCGTTGCTCTCCACGAGGGCGTTGAGCGGGCCGTAGAGCAGGCGCAGTTGCTCGCCGATCCGGGTCACCCGGGTCTGCCGGCGCTCGAAGCGCAGCTGGCTCCACTGATTGAGCAGGAAGGCCACGATCGCGACCACGAGCGTCGCGGAGGCCGTGATGGCGGCCGCCAGCATCAGCGGCTCCCCATACCAAGAGTGAGGCTCTCGTAGCACAGGGGCATGGGTCGTATGGTTCCACGCCCGGCGGCGGTGCGGGAGAAGTTCGCCGAAGGTGGGTGATGCCGGGCGCTGAAGGTGCGTGGGGGAGGGGAGGGGCGGTTCAGGGCTGCCTGCCCGGGCGGCCCGCTCCCTCCCCTCCTTTTCCGGAGCTACGCCTCCCGGCCGTTGCGCGCCACCGTCGGCCCCGGCACCGGCCCCGGCCCCGGCCTGAAGGAGTCGGCCTCCTCCATGAAGCTGAGCATCCGGGCGTTGACGAGACTTGGGTGGTCGATCTGCGGACCGTGGCCGGTCGCGGCGAGGATCTCCGCGCGGGCCCCGGGGACGAGCCGCGGCACGCGTTCCAGCTGCCGCTCGGGGTGTACGAGCAGGCTCCGCTTGCCCATGATCAGGTAGAACGGCGTACGGATGGACCCCAGTTCGGCGTCGGTCAGGGGCAGCGGTGCGGGGCGGCGTATGCGGAAAGCGCGGACGCCCTTCTGGATCCACGTGCGCAGTTCGTCGTCGGAGATCACCGGCTGTTCGAGCCAGGCGGCCAGGCGCGGGCGCAGCTTCCTGGGGGCGAAGGTCGCGAAGAGGCTGACGAAGATCCAGGCGAAGAAGCGCAGGCCCACCTTCTCCAGCCCGCCGGGGTCGAGTGCGGTGACGGAGGCGAGGCGTCCGGGCCTGCGGTGGACCTGGTTGATGACCAGCCAGCCGCCGTAGGAGGAACCCACCAGGTGGACCCGGTCGAGGCCCAGGGCCTCGAAGGTCTCGTCCATCCACTGGGCGGCGCGCTCCGGCTGCCACATGGGTTCGCGGTGGACGCTGCGGCCGGGGTCGCCCGGGGTGTCGAACGTGTACACGGGGCGATCGGCGCTGAGCGCGGGGGTGTTGGGGTACCACATGGCGGAGCTGCTGCCGGACCCGTGGATCAGGACGATCGGGGTGCGGGACTCCGCGGCCGGGTCGTCGGGACCGTACCGGTAGACGTGCGTGGTGCCGAAGCTGGTCTCCACGTCCGTCTCGGAGCGGATGGGGGCGCCCTTCGCGAGGAGGGCGTCACCGGCGGCGAAGTACCGGTCCCGCAGGGTGTCGTTGATGTAGCGGCCGATGTCGCGGCGCACGGGGGTCTTGCGGTCGGGCACGGGGCACCTCCGGGAAGATCCATTCTTCGTGATACGAACGTACCACGATCTTGGTACGGCGGTACCATGAAAAACCTGGACCCCTCGGCGACCGGACGACGGGGTCCGACCAGCGACGGGCGGAGACACGAGAACATGCCGAAACGCGTGGACCACGAGGAACGGCGCACCCAGATCGCCGAGGCCCTCATCCGGGTGGCCGGCCGGCGCGGCCTGCACTCGGTCGGGATGCGCGACGTGGCGGCCGAGGCCGGAGTCTCGCTGCGCCTCGTCCAGTACTACTTCCAGACCAAGGAGAAGCTGCTCTTCCACGGACTCCAGCACCTGAGCGACCGCTTCACCGCGCGCGTGGGCGTCCGCCTGGCCGCCGTCGGCCCCGGCCCGGGGCCCCGGGCGACCGTCGAGGCGCTGCTCCTGGCCTCACTCCCCACGGACGAGGAGAGCCGTACCTTCCATCTCCTGTACAGCTCCTACGCGATCCTCTCGGTCACCGACGAAGCCCTCGCCGCCCACCCCTTCATCGACAACCCCGACGCCGCCGAAAACGCACTGACGGACCTGCTCGTGCAGGCGCAGAAGACCGGCCTGGCCGACCCCGGGACCGACGCGCGCACCGAGGCGATCAGCCTGCTCGCCATGACCGCGACCATGGGCACCAGCATCCTCGTCGGCCAGCGCACGCCGGAGTCGGCCGTCGCGGTGCTCGACCACCACCTCGACCGGATCTTCCGCCACGACCCGCCCCCGCCGCCTGCACGGCCCGGGCGCAAGGCTGCCGTACGGGACCGGTCGAACACGCGCCGGCCGCAGGCCGCGGAGGGAGCGCCCACCGCAGAGCGGCAGCGCGGCGAGGAGCCGCAGGAGGACTAGCTGCGCGGCTGCACTCCGCCATGGCCATGGCCATCGGCACTGTGCCCGCCGTCGCACGCGCCCCACCCCCCCTCAAGCCCTCGGGTTCCACGTGTGGTGCACGTGCAAGGAGTCGCACAGGGCGAAGAGGTACATGTCCAGGTACGTCGGTTCCGGCCACGGAGGGGGCGTCGGCAGGCCCTGCGTGCTCGTGTCGAAGGCCTTGCGGAAGGCCCGGGCGAGCTTCACGTCGAGTGCGAACTTCTTGGCATCGCCGCCGGAGCCCATCCCCCATCTTGCGTGGGTATCTCCGGCTTCAGCCGGGGAGGGAAACGCATCCTTGCTCCGAACGCCGGATCAAAGCCGCAGCGTTCCCGAGGCAGACGCGGCATTGCCCCTCGGGGGGGGCGACAGGGGGGGATGGCGCAGAGACGCAGCGCCCCCGCCCGCACGGATCTGCGAACCCAAGATCCCCTTTGCCGCGCGACCGGATGCGACTGTCATTTCGACCGTCATGGAGAGACAGGGCGGCGTGCCTGAAGAAGCAGGGTGTCCGCCGTTCTCGTGCCGCTGTACCGGGCTGGGAGTGCGACGGCGCTGACAGTGGTCAGCCCGGCCTCCTCCAGGAGTCGGACCCAGACCCGCTCCTGGAGCACCCAGCGCCGCAGAACGGCGGGACACCCGTCTGGACCCCTGACCGGAAGGTCCGCAGGCACCACCCGATGCTCGGCGGGCGCACCGCCCACGTAATGGCCCAGCGTGGAGAAGACGAGCCTGCCACCTGGGCGCAGCGCCGCGGCGGCCGCGGGGAGCAGACGGCGTGGGTCGGTGAAGTCCACGGCCCCGAAGACGCTGTACAGAACGTAGTAGGAAGCCGGCCGGGACGTCAGATGCTCCGTCACATCAGCGTGCACGAGCCGCAGTTGCGGAGCGAGGTGGCCGAATAAGGCGACAGCCCTGGCATGTTGGGCGGGCGAGGCGTCAACGGCGTCCACGAGAGCCTTCGGGTGGCGATCGGCCAGGTACGCAGCCAGCTGGGCAGCACCGGCCCCGAGGTCGGCCACCCGTAGCCCGGCAAGCTCACCGAGCAGTTCCGGCCCAGGCCCGCAGTCCTGCCCCCAACTCCAGGAAAAAGCCACCGGAGCGGATCCGTGCGTGCTCGCCTCCGCCGATCCGTAGCGGTGCCAGAGATCCGGAGCCTGTGGATTCACGGGTCCCATTCTGCCGGGTCGGCCCTCAGACGTCCTTGGCTCGCGCGCTGCACGGCTCCCGTACGTGACCGTCCACGCCACCCGGCGGGGGCGCCGTGCGCCAGGGCTGAGTTGCTCGCGGCAGTCAACGCCCCGCGACCCCACACCCCCGTACGCGATACCGTGATGAAACACGCCGTACGCGCCCTGGAGCCCTCGATGAGCGAACAGCCGGCCCCCGCCGCCCACCACCTTCGCCAGCAACTGGAGCCCGCCGCCGCCGAAGCAGTCCGCGCGTACGCGGCCAGGACCCGAGAGAGCGCGGACCAACTCGCCGCCGTACTGGAGGACATCGCCGCCAACGGCCTGCCTTCGGCGGAGGACTGCACCCCGTGGGAGGACCTGCGCGAGGCCCACCTCGCCCGCCTCGCCCACCAGCGCCCGGCCGTCGCCTGATGCCCCCACGGCCCGGCCCGCGCCGCGCCCGGATCGCCTTCTCGGACGCCGCCGCCAAACAACTGGAGAACATCACCAGCGAGGCGGAGATCCACGCCCTGGACCGCGCCCTGGTCGTCGTCTCCGTCGCCCCCGACATCGGCGAACCCCTGCCCGGCCACGCCGCCGGCCCCCAACTGCGCCAGTACACCGACGAAGTGGAGCGCGTACGCCTGCTGTACTGGGTCACCGCGCTGCGCACGGTGGTCGTCGTTGCCTACATCGAAACCTGACCACGAAGGGCCCATGAACCCCCGCCTCGCCGGCTGCTGGCCCCCGAACTCCCTGTGTGCGCTGCCTCACCAGATCGGCGTCCACCCCGCACCCTTGAGTAAGTGGCCTCCGCCTGCGGCGACTTCACCCAGCACTCGCCCGGCCTCACCGCACCCCACCAGCCCGTACAGTACCCACCCACCTGGGCACGCCGCGGAGTACGGACCGTGACCAGCGACGCAGAGCGAGAAGACCTCGGAAGCGATCCGAGTACGTGGCCGATCGACCAATTGCATACGTTGATCCAGAACGTCCGCGGCCAGCGCCTGGAGACGGTACGCATCGTGGCGCAGGAACATGCCTACGACTCTGCTCGGCCACGAGCAGCCCGCCGCCAGTGGGCGAAGCTGTCGTTGCACGCCAACCGGCTGATGCTCGCTGCCGGCGAGGGCAACCTGACGCGGGTGACCCAGCATGACTTCATGCTCCGGACATGGGTGATCGACAACCTGGGCCCCGACGACACGGACCCCGACTGGAATCCTGACGCGTTGGCGGCCGACACGCTTCACGCCCTGACCATCACACCTGCACAGGCTGCCGCCCTTGCCGACGAGTGGCGCGACCTGGCCACCGAGCAGATCCGACAGCTTCGACGGCACAAGAACCTGACGGCCCATCTGGACACCCTGCTCGGCCACCTGCCCCCTGGACGCACCCGCGACCAGCTTTGCCCTGGACCTCCACCCGCCGGTTGCTTCCATGATCGACCGGCCCGAACCCGGCGCACCCCAGCAGGCGGAGTTCTAATGGAAGTTGACTGTGCCGACCTCCCACTGGAACCGCTCCGCCAGAAGCATGCGGACACCGCCCGCTCTGCTCCCGTACAACCCGAAGTCCCGCTCGGCGCGTCGACTGCGGTCCGCTCTCCGGCGTTGACTCGCGAAGAAGACCACCCAGGGCATCAGGCCTACGGGTCCGAGTGCCCGAACTAGGGCGTGCCGACGACCACTTGTAGACGCATGGCCAGTGCTGTGCCCCGGATGGTCCACCGTGGGCGGGAGACGGCTCGCGGGACGAGCGCACGTACAACAGCTGGTATTACTGGGGCATGCAGGAAGAGACGGCACGCTCCGCGATCGACACGTTCATCTCCGCGTTCAATGCCTCGGACGAGAGTTATGTGACTGCCCTGCTCTCCCAGGCCCTGACCTCAGACGTGGTCTTCTGGGGGCCGTTGGGGCGCAGCGAAGGGATTGCGGCGGTCGAGCAGTTCGTGCTGGACATCCGGCGTCACCCGGCGGGGACCGGCACGATGGTGCGCTGCTCGGCGGTGGACATGCCTGACGAATGGGCCCGGTACCAGTGGGTCTTCACCACGCCGGACGGAGGCCCCCGCCTCGCGGGAACGGACGTGGTCCATCTGCGGCGGAGCCTCATCGACCAGGTCATCGTCTTCGCTGGGGAGATCGAGCCGCCCGCCTCCTGATGCGTCATTCGTCTTTCTCGTGAAGTTGGCCCTTTCGGTACGCCGGGGGTGCGGTTCACGGTTGGTCGGGCTGCGGTGTTGAGGAGGCTTCCGCCCCGTCGGCACGGATGGACCTCAGCGCGGCCAGGGTGTTGGGCGGTGCGTTTGCGGTGGCGGTTGACGTCTCACAGGCGGTCGTCGCCCGTGGAGCATCGGGTGTGCAAGCAGGGGACGCCGTGGGTGCGGCAGGAGGTTGTCGGCAGCCGGTCTGTCTCGCTCTGCTTCGCCCAGCAGGAGCCTGCGTTGGGTCGGCCCCCCCCAACGGCCCGAACTCGTCGAAGGTAAAGCCCTGGTTCGGACATGAGCACCCACGATGTTCCTTCGGGCAGGCATGACGTGGGTCGTCGCACAGGGTGCCGTCGCGAGCGGGCCACGTCGTCCGTCACGAGGCGATCCTGGGCATCCTTGTTCTGGTCTCCCCAGGCACCCCTGGGAACCACGCCACGAGGAGGAACCAGTGCCATTCCCGCAACCACTCACCCCCGAGGAGAGGCTCACCGACGCGAAGAAGCTGTTGGACCTCCCACGTATCGTCGTGATCTGCGGCTCCACCCGCTTCATGGCCGAGATGGCCGAGGCCGACCTGCGGGAGACCACCACCGGGAAGATCGTCGTCAAACCGGGCTGTGACATGAAGTCGCCGCACGCACTCTGGTCCGATCCCGCCGAGGCGGACCAACTGAAGGCCCGTCTCGACGATCTGCACCGAGCGAAGATCCGACTCGCTGATGAGGTGCTCGTGGTCGGCGACTACATCGGAGACAGCACCCGGGCCGAAATCGCGTACGCCCGTTCGCTGGGCAGGCCGGTGCGGTTCACGCACCCCGAAGTCGACCCCGACGCCTGACCGCCCACCGCCACCTCGACAACCCGGTGGGAGAACGTGTACCCGGCGAAGTCGGTGACGCGAACGTACCTGATGCGCTGGTAGAGGGCATTGCTGGTGGGGTTGCCCGGGTCAGCGAACACGACCACGTCCGTTGCACCGGCGGCGACCGCTGCCCGGCTCGTCTCGACCGTCACGATGCCTGCAGAGCCCCGACCCCGGCGGGAGGCCGGGGTGTGGGCGGGGTCGATCCGGACCATGCCGCCGATCACCGAGGTCGACGCCGCCATCGAGACGGGATGCCGTCCGGGGTCTCCCAGAGGGTGAAGTGCCGTTCCTCCAAGCAGGAGTTGTCCCAGGAACCGGCGTCGATCAGGTCGATGGAGGACTGTTCCCTCACGTCGACGCAGAATTCACGGCACCAGCGCACAACGTGTCCAGGGTCCGTCCCGTCTGTGAGACGACCTCGCCCCCGTGGGCGCGGCTGCGGCGGGCAGCGCGCCGAGCCGGTACAGATGCGTCCGCCAGAAGAGCGCGGGCACCGTGCCAGTGCGCCGCTGCCAGGACGCGGCGAACGCCGTGGCCGTGCCGTGGTCCGCGATGACGTAGGCGGGCGAGTGGCCAAGCGCGGCCGGACGTGCAGGGAGGGCGTGGGGCTGCTCGATGGGAAGAGGCGTGAGACCCAGGCGGCCGCGCGGCGTGAGGTAGAAGCACCGCGTGGACCTCGCCCTCGGACTTCAGACGGCCGTAGACGGCGCTGTCGGGACCGGGTGCGTGCCGGTGCGCGGCGTATGGGCGGGCGTTCGCGCTGCGGGTACCGCCGGGCTACTTTGCCGCCTGCTGAACGCGCCGACGGGTGGCGTCCCCGACATGGGGGTGGCCGTTGAGGGCGCGGGAGACGGGGGCGTGCCCATCAGGGAGCACCTGCAGCTCGTACGAAGGGCTGAAACGCTTTCAGGGGCGATCCCGGAAGCGTTTTGAACAGAGCTTCGGCGATATGCCGACCCCGGGCATGCGAAACGGGACCGCCCGAGGTCTGCTGAGCAGACGCCGGACGGTCCCGCGGTGGACTGTGTGCCTGGCCGCAGCAGCAGCCCATGCGTTATACGCCGACCTGCTCGCCCGAGGCGGTCGAGGCGGACTGCTCCGATCCGCTCGCGCCTGACCGCCTCTCGCCGCGCAGCACCAGCAGGGTGATCAGGCCGCCGAGTGCGGCGATCGCGGAGGCTCCGATGAACGCGGAGCTGAATCCGTCGGTCAGTGCCGGGAGGTTGCTGAGTTCGCCCGCACCCTGCGAGGTGGCGAGGGCGGTCAGCGCGGCCAGGCCGAGGGCGGAGCCGACCTGGTAGGTGGTGTTGACGATGCCGGAGGCGAGACCGGCCTGCTCCTGCGGTGCGCCGGACATCGCGGTCATCATGACCGGGATGTACGCGAGGGACATGCCGAGCGCGGCGACCAGCGAGGCGGGCAGTACGTCGACCAGGAAGCTGCCGGTCGGCTCGACGGCGGACAGCCACAGCAGCCCGGCCGCAAGGACCAGCAGACCGCCGGCGATCAACGGCTTGGCGCCGAACTTCATCATCAGCCGCGAGGTGATCATCGTCATGAAGATCATCAGGAGCACGGTCATCGGCACCAGGGCGGCACCGCTCGCGAACGCGCCGTACCCGAGCACCTGCTGGAGGTACAGGTTGAGGAAGTACCACATCGGGATCCACGCCGCACCGAGCAGCATCATCGCCAGGTTGGCCGCGCCGAGCCGCGGCACCCGCCAGACACTGAGCGGCATCAGCGGTTCGCGGAGAGACTTCTGGATGACGATGAAGAGTCCCAACAGGACCACGGCGCCCACCAGTTGAAGGGCGGTCGCCGTCGAGCCCCAGCCCGCCTCGGGTGCCCGTACGACGGCGAAGACGGCCAGGGCGAGACCCGCGGTGACGGCGACGGCGCCCATGATGTCCACCGAACCGCGGCGGCTGACGACGGCGGGCAGCACCTTAGTGGCGGCGAGGGTGGCAAGGCCGATGGGGATGTAGATGATGAAGACCCAGGGCCAGCTGAGCCATTCGGTGAACACACCGCCGAGGAACACCCCGGCCGTGCCGCCGGCCGGGGCGGCGGCTCCGTAGTAGGCCATGGCCTTGCCGAGTTCCTTCGGGTTGTGCCCGAAGAGCATCATCAGCAGGGTCATCGCCGAGGGCGTGATGAGCGCTCCGCCGACGCCCTGGACGCCGCGGCCCAGCACTTCGACCCAGGCGGTGGTGGCCGCGGCGGCGACGACCGATCCGGCGATCATGACCACCCAGCCGGTGACGAAGATCTTCCGCGCGCCGATCAGGTCGGACAACCGGCCGCCCAGCAGCAGCAGTCCGCCGAACGCGATCACGTAGGCGTTGAACACCCACTGCAACTCGCCCTGGGAGAAGCCCAGATCCTTCTGCATCTCCGGGAGCGCGACTCCGATGATCGACGTATCCATGATCACCATGAACTGTGCGGTGGCCAGCACTGCGAGTGCCCACCAGCGCTTGGGGTTGACGGTTGGCATGACCCTTCACCTCTCACTCTCAGGTACCCCCAGGGGGTATCTTGAGATCGCACCGTAACATACGGGTGGGGGGTATGTAAGCGGGGAGGAGGCGATCTCTCGCGCACCGGTCCCAAATGCTGAACTCGGCCACGCCTGGGCCGATTTGACGCGGGTTGCTGCACGGATCCGGCTGGACCGGGTACGGTCGCCAGCTTCCTCCCAGGGATCACCGACCTCGGGACGGGCAGGAACACCCCTCCCCGTCATGGCATCAGAGTGAGCACCACCTGGTCCGCCGGCAGGAACCGCCGTGATGGGAATGACCGGCGGGCCTGGGCGGCCTGGGTGGCGTGCACTTGCGGATGGGCGCGCGAGGCACGCCCGCTGGGCTGGGAGCAGATCGGCGCGACGTCGTTGCGTGAGGGCGGCGAGGAGGTGGCGGACGCGTGTCTCGAGGACTGGGACCAGCATCTTCAGGCTGTCGAACGCGCCGCTGTCCCTACCTGCCCGAGGATTTGACCGCGCTGTTGGAGGTTGTGGTGTCCTGCGTTGTGGTCCTCACGGGCGTGCCGTGGTCGCGTGGCGTCGGGCGTCCTCGGCCCGGAGGGCGCCTAGCGGGGGCGCTGCCTGGCACTGTCGTACGTACGCTGGCGGATCGCTCGCGCCCGGATCGACCTCAGCCGTGGCCGTCTCCTCCTGCACAGCCTCGAGTGCCACGGCAGCGTCGACGATTCCACGCTGCTGGCCGCGTTCGAGACGCTGGAGGACCTGGTGGCCGTCGGCCGCCTCGTCTTGTCTCGTACGGGATTTCCACCTGGGAAGGGGTTCGGCCTCGGGCTGATGGTGGAGCGCCTCGACCAACTCGGCCCCGCAGGCGGCCGGTACCCAGGACCATCATCAGCGGACGTTTCAGCTGCCGAACAGCCTTGTCGAGTACGGGTCCCTCGGCGAGGCCCTGGGCGGCCGGGGCCCGATCGCGGACGCTGCCGCCCACGGGTAGGAGGTGCAGGCATCCGCCCCGCTGAGCGGCGGCGCCCTCGCGCACCCGGACCTGGCAGCGCCCGCTCACCTGCTGCGTCCCGGTCTGACGGTTGCACAGGCGTGCCTGCTCGCGGTTGCCGTCTGCCCCGGTGTCTCGCGGCTGCTGGTCTCGGCGTCGACTCGGGCACACGGGGAGGCCGCCGTTTCCGCCCTGGACCGTGATCCGGTGCCGGCGTCCGTCCTGCGTGAGGTCCTGGAGGTACTCGCCCCCGACTGGCCCTCTCGTCGAACAGCGGCTCACGGCCGCGCAGCAGGAAGCCGCACGGGTATGGGGCGTTGAGGTGTCCGGAACTCGGTGGTGGGGGTACGGGGCCGGACCCTCGGCCAGTCAGCACGCCACCGCGTACACGGGAAGTGCTGGCTTCGGCACCTCTCCGCCCCAGGGGTGGCGGGAAGCTGTGGGAGGGGACAGAGACCGCCGCGAAGTCCTGCACTGGCATCAACGCAACGCTGCTTCACGAGGTGTACGACCTTGCGGACGATGCTGCCGCGTGCCGGGCGGAATTCACGGAGTTCGTGCCCTTGCCCGGCTGCGCGGCCGATCCCGTACTGCGCGAGGAACTCGGCCTCTCCGGCGCCTGGTGGTCCTCGCTCCGTACCAACCTAGCGGTGATCGCCGCGACCCAGACCGACCGGGTGGCCGTGCGGCAGGAGTGGATCGACCGAGCCGTCCCGCAGTACGCGCAGGCACCCGCCCCACGGACGACCGAGCCGTCCCGCAGTACGCGCAGGCACCCGCCCCACGGACGATCGCCTGGGCGGCAGCTCACGGGGACCTGCTCTTCGCGAACCGAACCTCACCGTGGACGGGCCCGCGCTGCTCGATCTGGAGGGGCACGGCATCGCACCTGTCGGATACGACGCCGCGACGCTGTACCTGTACGCCCCCCTCGCACCCCGCACCGCAGCCCACATCTGGCGCGCATTCCCGGTCCTCGACACACCGGACGGTGACACGGCGCTCCGGGGGTCGCCGCGGATCTGCTCCAGTCCGGAAACCGGGGTGACCATCCGGACCTCGTAGCGGCGCTTCGCGGTTACCTCGGCAGGCGGGAGGCCCGGGGGCAATTGGCGGCCGCGGGGGCAATTGGCGGCCGGCTATGTCGGTGCGTGCGGCTCTGGTCCAGCGTGGGAGCCGTCGGGCGGACCCTACTTGGCGTCGGGGACCTCCTCGAACTCGATCACCAGCGAGCCTCCGCGCCGCATCCGGGAGCCGGGGGCCGGATGCTGAGAAGTAACCATCCAGACTCCTGGCCAGGTCAACGCTCTGACTGGCGGTCCGTCCGGATCAGCGGAGGCGATGACCACGCCCGCCTTCCACGCGACATCCCGTGCCTCGGTGACGATCAGTCCGACGATGTCGGGAACCGTCACCTCTTCAGTGCTGCTCGGCCCTGTCCAGCTCACGTCATGACCCTCCCTGGTGCAGCATCTCCCGCGACGGCCGACAGGGAGAAGAGGTACCGGTCCGACCCCGGCGAACGTACGCGGTGTAGCACCAGCCCAGAGCCAAGTGTGCAGCCAGCAAAGGCAGTTGTCGCTCGTCCGCGCCGTCGTCCGTTTCGAACGCCCTGTGAGCATGGCAGCGTGACGATGACTCCCGGGCACACTGCCCGCGTGACCCTCCCGGAGCAGGAACGCCTTTCCTCGTTTCAGCTTGTGCTTCGCAGCACCGAGGTCGTGGATGCAGCCGAACGGGAGCTGGAAGCGGATCTTGCCGCGCTGTGTGTCATGCTCGCGGGCCGTTGGGGTGCCCGGAAACAGTTGACTTGTGGCCCTATCTCGGACTCGACGCCCCCGGCCCAGAGGCCCCGACCCGCGAACCGCTCAGCTTCCTGTGCGGTGTCGCCGGCCACATGCATATGTGGCGCTTGCCCAAATCGGAGCGATGGGTCGGTCTTGTCATCGGCCAAGCCGACCCGGAATGGCAGTTTCAACTGTTGGCCGGCATTGGTGAAGTGTCCTCACTCCAGCGGGCCTCTGTGCCACGTGGGCCGGACGAGTGCGCAACCCGCGATTGATGACGGAAACCCCACTACCGTGCTCAGCCGGAGGGAGAACAGCAGGACGCCGCATCAGACCGGTAGAAACCTTCGCGCCCAGCCGTAGCGGGTGAGGTCGGGTAGCCGTATCACCGCGGGTCCAGAGTGTCGGCGGCATCGGGTTGGATGAGCCTGTGACTGTTTATGACGTGGCCCGGCAGCTTCCCGCTGTCGCCGACCTGCGGGACCTGTGCCGTTCACTGGCCATGCTCGATGCGATCCTGAGCCCGGACTGGGAGAGCCGCTACCACTCCTTCGATACCGGTTGGGCCGACGGCGAGGAGACGGCCTCGCTGCGCAACGGGTCGGGAGACGAGTACTCGATCGTGTTCTCGGGGTCCGGGGCCTATGTGCGCGGCTTCGACCACGAATCGCCGATGAGTCCCTTCGCCAACGATGGAGAGCCCTGGCCGGGTGTGACCGACGAAGTCCCTGAGACCTTCAGGGCTTTCGTCGAGGAGCCTGCGTTTACCGGTCAGGAGGGGGTGCCCGCGATGACGGTCTGCCTGTGGCGGGGACCGAAGGACGAACGGTGGCACCACGGGACGATCGACTTCCCCGAGGGCGCTGTCGATCCCGACGGGGCGACGGGCCTGTTCGGCCTCTTGGTCGACCGGTCTCCGGAAGCGTTCCAGCGCTTCGCCGAGGACTACTACGAGGTCTCCGTCGACCTGGGAGCGGTGAGCCAGGTCTATGCCCTGCGGCCACTGGACCAGGAACTCGTGTCGTTGCTGAACCCTGAGGTCAGCCTGACAGACCTGGCCCAGGACATCGTTGAGATCGGCTATCCGCAGCTGGGCCAGGAGCCGGTCTGACCGCTGTCGATCTTTCGGATGAGGGTTCCAACAAGCGTGTCACGCAGGGGCAAAACCGGCAGGTCACCACATCACAGTGGTTCCAACTGTCGTGTCCCGGCTGACCGGATCCGGCTCAGGTCCGGGGCGGAGAAGAGGCGGGCGCGGGGCGCTCGTAGCGCCGCCAGAAGGTGGGCCGCCACCAGTACAGGGCGACTGGATCATCAGGCCACCCACCACTGTCGCTCGGCTCTTCGAAGGAGTCCCGCGACGGGTCGATCGGACGCCACCCCGGGTCCAGGGGCTCATCCTGCGCAGGAGGCCGCACGTTGCTGAGGAAGCGCTCCTCCATGGCTCCGAAGCGCTGGTAGTTGCGCTGGGCCTCCACCAGGCACACGGCGTTGGCCCCACCGCCCCATGGCCAGCGCAGCTGCGCCAGATCGTCCTCCCAGAAGCAGACGGCACAGATCTCATAGCCACCGTGCTCGCCGAACATCCGGTGACCGCAGGCGGGGCATGGAAGCCAGCCCTCCGCCGGGGGTGCCACGAGACTCTCCGAAGTGGCCAGAGGCGCCTTCTGTGCATCCGCCAAACCGAGAGCTTCGAGTTCAGCCGGCTCGGTGAGTATCCGTGGATCGGCATCGTTCATGAAGACGACTCTACGGGGCGGTTTCACCAGGCGAAGTGGCAGCTGAGCTCAACGCTGGCCAGGTGGAATGCCCACCAGGGCCTGTCTGACAATTCCAGTCTGATCAGCGAGATGCGGCTGAGCCGGCAATCTGGAGGTCGCCGATCGGCTGGGGGACTGGGCAGTGGCTACGAACGGCGGGCCAGTAGATGGGCGTCGAGGAAGCCCCGATCAGAGGCTGGATCGTGGAGCAGCCGGGCGAAGGGATCGAGCCCAGCATCGCCCAGCAGTTCGGCGAGGCGATCCACCGGCCAGCTGTAGGCGGGCGCCACCTTGTGGTCGAACCGGACCGGTTCTTGTCCGTCGGTCCCGAAGAAGGAGACCAGGAGCAGACCGTCCGGCGCCAGGACGCGTACCTGTTCGGAGAGCAGCTCCGGTAGTTCCCCCGGAGGGGTGTGGATCATTGAGTAGTGGGCCAGTACGCCGCCGAGCGCGGCGTCCTCGATCGGCAGGGATTCCATCCGCGCCTCTTGGAAGCGCAGCGCCGGATGGGCCTGCCGGGCGTGGTCGACCATGCCGGGGGCAAGGTCGAGTCCGAAGGCGTCCAGGCCGAGTTCGTGCAGCATGGCTGTCAGATGTCCGGGCCCGCACCCGACGTCCGCTGCCCGCAGGTTGCCCGTCGCGCGCACCAGTTCGGCGAAGGTGCCGATCATGGCCCGGGAGAAAGGCTGTGTCTCCAGCCGGTTTGCGAACAGCGATGCGTACAGCTCGACGACACCGTCGTAGGCCGTCCTGGTCTCGTCCTGATGATTCGCCACGGGCAGGACTCTATAGTCGGTCTGATAATTGATCTTGTGGTAGGTCGAGGTGAGTTGACGGATGCGGCATGGAGGCGGATAGAGCCCCTTTTGCCTCAGGTGGACGGACGGGGCCGTCCGTGGCGTGATCACCGGCAGGTGGTCAACGGGGTGCTGTGGCGGCTGCGGACCGGGGCTCCGTGGCGGGATCTTCCCGACCGGTTCGGGCCGTGGCAGACAGTCTACGAGCGGTTCGCCCGCTGGGAGGCGGACAGCACCTGGGCACGGTTGCTGGAGCATGTTCAGGTCCGCGATGTCGCGGTGGGCCGGGTGGAATGGACCGGCTCCGTCGACTCCACCATCAACCGAGCCCACCAGCACGCAGTCGGCGCCCGCAAAAAGGGGATGCGAACGGGGGCGAACCGGAAGTTCCGGGCCGCTCGCAGGCGCGCCAGGCCCTCGGCCGCTCCCGAGGCGGACTGACCACCAAAGTCCATCTCGCCGTCGATGGCCGGGGCCTGCCCCTGTCGATTGTGCTCACGCCCGGCAACGTCAACGACGCTACGGCGTTCGGCCAGGTTCTCGACGGCATCCGCACCCCGCGCCTCGGCACGGGTCGCCCGCGCACGACACCGGACCGTGTGCTGGGTGACAAGGCGTATTCCAGCAGGTCCATCCGTCATCTGCTGAGGCGCCGGGGCATCGCTGCCACGATCCCCGAGCGCCGCGACCAGGCGGCGAACCGCCGCCGACGCGGAGCCCTCGGCGGCCGGCCGCCGGCCTTCGACAAGGTCACCTACCGCGACCGCAACGTCGTCGAACGATGCTTCGCCCGCCTCAAGCAGTTCCCCGCGATCGCGACCCGGTTCGACAAGCTCGACGACCGCTACCGTGCCGGAGTTGTCCTGGCTTCCTTGATCCTCTGGCTCCGCGAGTCCACGGGTGATCATTTGGCAGACAGGCCCTAGCCGTCTGCCGTGCTCAGTCACACGCCTTGTGACTTAGCGTTGTAGTTGGCCCCGATGGACAACTAGAGTGCTCAATCACGGACGCTGTTGACCTGTGGGAATGCCGCTCAGGGCTGATATGCGTGGTCCGTGCTCAAGAGGGTGACGGCTGAAGTGCCGCCGTCGGTCAGGGTGTCGGGGATGCCTCCGTAAGCGACATCCAGTCTCGGACCGTCTCCTGGTGCGAACCGTTCACTGTGCTCGCGGCCACTACCTCGGCTTCCTCCTTGGAGCATGGCGCTCCTGCGCGGGTGAGCAGGACCAGTGGCCACCTGGGTCCCGTACCGACCGGCTCGCCATCGAAGGGTGTCCACTCCCAGGGGCCGTCGAAGCGCCATGCCCGGCCAATGGCATCGGCGACCTCGTCACCTGGGTCGAGGTGGGCGTAGGGCGGTCAGGGCTGTGGGGCGGCGGGTGAGCCAGTCCGGCACCTGCCGTACCGTCGGCGGCCGTGGCGGTGCGGCGGACGGAGCCCTGCGCAAGGTGGCGGTACCCCTTACGGAGTCATGAAGGGCGTGGCGCAGAACCCGGCGAGGAGGAGCAGGGCGATGAGTGCGGTGAACAGGAGCACAGCCGTCGGCCACGCGCGCCCCTTGCCGTCGGCGCGCACCACGGTGCCCGGATCGCTCGGGTCGTAGCTGACCTCGATGCTCAGGCGGCCGCTCGTGTCGACGTACGTTCGTGTGTTGCCGTCCTGGTCGCCGTAGAGGTAGAGGCCCGGCCGGTCCGCGATGGCGGCGCTGTACGCCGTGACGGTGATGCCGTGCCGGGGCAGCCGCCAGCGTTCGAGGACCGACGGGGCCAGCAGCACGACGCAGATCGCGAAGCCGAAGCCGGTGCCGCCCAGAATCCAGGCGAAGAGCATGATGACGGGGTGCGTGACGAACGAGACCAGCACGCTCATCGCGACGATCGCGAGTACCGCACCCCACACCAGCCGCTTGACCTTTCGCCCGAACGCCTCCCTCGAGGTGATGGCCTCCCGCTCGGCGGTACGCGTGGTGACGAGGGCGGAGCCGTCGGGCACCTCGGATCCGCCGGCCGTGGGGTCGAGCAGGTCGCTCACGGCCCGGGCGAAGACGCCCGCGGCGATCTCGCTCACGCCGTCGACGCGGTACACGGTGGGTACGGTCCCGGCGGGCGCCGTGAGAGTGACCTCGACGGCCCGCCGCTCCGCGTGGACGCGCGCCACCGCAGCAAGGGGGATGTGGTGCTCCAGGCCTGACCGGTGGAGGACCAACTCCCCCTGCGCGGCGTGCAGACGAGTTCTCTTGCCTGCACGCAGGACGGGTATGGCGGGCGTGATCGACATGGCCGGATCCTATGGCGGTGCCACCTGCCGCGTCACGAACTTCCTTCGGACAGGGGCCAGGACGCGCGGCTACCCGCGTCGGGCTGTCGTCGACTTCCGTACGACGAGCTGGGGTTGTACGAGGGGCACGTCGAACGACGTCTCCCCGGCGAGTCGCCGTCCCACGGTGGCCATCAACAACTCCGCGAGCGCGTCGAGGTCTTCGTGGATGGTTGTCAGCGGAGGTGCGAAGCAGGCCGCGTTCGGCTCGTCGTTGTGTCCGATGACGCTGACGTCGTCCGGGACGCGCAGCCCGGCGTCGGCAAGCCCTCGCAGCACGCCCAGGGCGACACTGTCGCTGGCGACGTAGACGGCGGTGTCGGTGCCCCGCCGTACGATCTCCTGAGCCGCCTCGTACCCGGCGGCAGCCGTCCAGTCGCCCACGATGAGGTCGCCGGGTTCGAGCCCGAGCCTCCTCGCCTCCGAGCGCCGTCCCTCGCAGCGCGCCATCGCGTTGAGGGACCACGTCGGCCCGGCCTGAGTGGCCCGACGCGGCCGACCACCGGCGACCTTCCGAGGTCCTGGTGGTCGGCCGCTCGCCCGTTGGGGCGGTTCGGCTCAGTGGGTGTTCACCTGTTCCGTGAGCTTGCCCTTGCGGAGGTTGAGGATGCGGTCGGACTGGGCGGCCAGGTGCTGGGAGTGGGTGACGACGACCACGCACTTGTTCTGTTCGTGGGCGAGGTCGCGGAAGGTGTCGATGATGCCCTGGGCGGTGTCCTCGTCGAGGTTTCCGGTGGGTTCGTCGGCGAAGAGGATGTCGACGTCGCAGGCCAGGGCGCGGGCGATGGCGACGCGCTGCTGCTGGCCGCCGGAGAGTCGGAGGACATTGCGGGTGGCCATCGCCCTGTCCAGCCCGAGGTTGTCGAGTACGCGCAAGGCATGGTCCTTGCGGTTTCCGGTGGCGGGTTTCGCACCGGTGATCTCCATGGCGCAGGTGACGTTCTGGAGGGCGGTCATGTAGGTGAGCAGGTTGTACTGCTGGAAGATCGTCGCGGCGTGCTTGTTGCGGTAGCGCCCGAGGCCGAGCTCGGTGAGGTCCTGCCCGTCGAAGGTGATGGTGCCCCGGGTGGGGGTGTCGAGGCCGCTGGCGAGGGAGAGCAGGGTGGTCTTGCCGCTGCCGGAGGGGCCCAGGATCGTGTAGAAGGTGCCGCGTTCGAAGGCGTACTCGATGTCCCTCAGTACGGTGGTCCTGCGGCGCTGGCCGGAGTAGGTGTGGCTGACGCCGGTGAGGCGCAGGGCGGGCGGTGCCGGGGTGGTGGTGCTGGTCATGGGGGGTCACTTGCCCTTCGTGAGGATGGTGCGGGGGCTCAGGCGAAGCACGGACGCGGCGGGGAGCGCGGTGGCGAGCAAGGCGATGCCCAGGCCGATGCCGGCGACGGTGGCGAGGTCCGCCGGGTCGAGTGCGACGGTGATCTTGTCGATGGGGTCGGCGTTCTCCACGGGCCGGTCGTTCGGGTCGATGCCCTGGTCGAGGCCGGTGCTGCCGGGGGCCGGGGGCTTCCAGGAGTTGATCTTCTGCTCGGCTGCGGAGGCCTCCTTGCCGAGCAGCGCCTGCCCCGCGCTCTGGGTCAACTGCGGGGCGAAGAGGGAGCTGAGGCCGATGGCGAGGGCTGCGACGACCACGATCTCCAGGGCCTGCTGGGCGATGAGCCGGCCCTTCTTCTCGCCCATCGCCAGCAGGACGCCGTACTCCGTGCGCCGCTGCTTGACGGCGAGGTTGACCAGGAGGGCGAGGACGGCCGCGCCGGCGAGGCCCATCAGCCACATGGCGAGGGTGGCGGTGGAGCGGATGCTCTCCAGTGGGCCCGTCATCTGCTGGACGGCCTTGTCGTTGGCGTCCAGTTTGAAGCCGTTGAGCGCCTCGCCTGCCGCCTTCTTCGCCTCGTCCTTGAACGGGCCCTGGGCGTCGGCGTCCTGGAGCAGGAAGGTCGCCTTGCCGACCTGGCGGGGGCCGGTGTTCTCGGGGCTGAGCGAGGTCAGGCCGCCCACCGTCCCGTACAGCATGTTGGCCGGGCTGGTGCCGTACTCGGGGTCTGCCTCGGTCGTGGCGCGCGGGTCGCGGTAGATCCCGGCGACGGTGAAGTCGGCCGTCGTCTTCTCGTCGTTGCCGGTCAGCGGGAGCATGTCGCCGACCTTGAGGCCGTTCTGCTTGGCCAGCCGCTCCTCGACCAGGAGCAGCTTCTTGTCCTTGTCGGCTGCCGTGAGGTGCTTGCCCGACAGGAGGGTGGTCTTGCCGCTGCGGAAGTCGGGCAGCAGGGAGGAGTCCAGAACCCCGATGCTCATCGTGCCGCCGGGGCCCATGGCGTCGGCCATGGGGTCGTTCGCCCCGCCCTTGACCAGTTTGTACGTGCCCTTGAGGAGGGCGCGGTCCCACATCGAGTACGTGTACTTCTGCACCTGGGGCAGGGACCCGAGCTTGTCGACGGTCGAGGCGGCGATGCTCGGAGCCTGCATCTGCCCGGAGCCCGCCAACTGGCTCATGTCGATGTCGAGGTTGACCTCGGCGCCCACGGAGCGTTTGGCGTCGCGTTCGGCGCGGGCGGTCGCGTTGTTGATCAGGATGCCTGCCAGCACCATCACGGAGATGACGAGGAAGGTGGCGAGGGTGATGAGGGTGCGGCCCTTGCGGGCCCACAGGCTGAGCCCGGCGCGTTTGACGAAGTTCATGGGGATGCGGCTCTCTCGGTCCGGGTGGGTGGGTGGGGGAGTCTGGGTGGCTGTGGGGTGTCGTGGTCGGAGGACGGCTACTCGGTGTCGGTGAGGATGGAGCGCGGGTGCAGGCGCAGGATCCCGATGCCGGGTACGACGGTGGAGACCAGCGAGATCCCGAGCGCGATCCCGGCGACCTTGCCGACGGCGGCGGGTTCGACCCGTACCGAAGGCGGCGCGATCTCGGCCTTCGGGGTCAGGGCCACGGGGTCCGGCTTCTTGTCCTGGCGGCCGAGCAGCGCGTCACCGGCGCTCTGCCCGGCGAGCGAGCCGGCCAGGGCGGCGAGTGCCACGGCGGGCAGCGCCACGGCGGCCATCTCCACGGCGTGCTGGCCGATGAGCTTCCACTTCTTCTCGCCCACCGCGAGCAGCACCCCGAGCTCGGCGCGCCGCTCGCGGATCTGCAGGGCCACGATCAGGCCGAGGGTCAGCGCCCCGGCCAGGGCGATCACCCAGACGATCAGCCCTGCGAAGGTTCCGACCCGCTGGATGGGGCGGACCTGGTCCTTGTACGCCTTGTCGTTGACGCGGAATTCGAAGCCGCCCGTGCCCAGGAGCTGCTCGGTCTGCGCGTGCAGTCGCTGCGCCTGGTCCGGTGAGCCGATCTTGAAGACCGCCTCGCTGACACGAGCGGTGGCGCCGCCGAGTTCCTGGGCGGTGCCCACCGGTACGTACAGCACATTGCCCGGCAGTTCGTGCGGCGGCCGCCACGACGTCGGGTCCTGGGCCCGGTCGCGGAAGACGCCGACGACCGTGAGAGGGAGGGAGCGGGTGCCGTCCGCCGCGAGCACGCGGACGGTGTCGCCCACGGTCAGGCGGTTCTTGTCGGCCAGGCGCTGTTCGATCAGTACGACGTTTTGGCCCGCGTCCTGGGGCGTGATGCCCCGGCCCGCCGTGATTTTCATCGAGCCGTACGAGAAGGGCAGCAGCATGCCCGAGTCGCGCACGCCGTTCACGGTCAGCCGGTACTTGTCGGCACCGGAGCCGGGCGGCTTCGGACCCTGCGGGGCCAGCGGTGTCATGCCCTTGGCGTCGGCCCGTACCCGAAGCTCGGCGTTGTGGCGGTGCACCGGGTCCGAGGCACCGATCCGGTCGACGAGGGCGGGGGTGAGGGCCTTGTCCCGGACGGTGACGTCCACGCCGATGGTGCGCTCCGCGTCCGCTTCCTGCCGGGCGGCGGCGCTCTGCAACAGGAATCCGCCGAAGAGCAGGGTGCAGAGGACGACGAAGATCGCCAGCAGGGCCGCGGTCCTGGACTTTCTGGCACTCAGGCTCATCCCGGCGCGTTTGACGAAGTTCATGCCGATGACAGAAGCAGCCGGGTGTTTGCAGGTGGATAAGCGCGTTACAGCGGGATAAGGGCGCGCACCGGGCGCTACGGCGGGCGACGAGGCGGAGGGCATGCCTTTGCGCCCTTATGCGACTGCAATCGTGATCTTGGTTTCATGGAAGGCATGAGAGTCCTGGTAGCCGAGGATCACCGTGTCCTCGCCCGCACCATCGCCACCGGCCTGCGCCGCCAGGCGATGGCCGTCGACATCGCTGCCACCGGCGACGAGGCCGAGCGGATGTGTCTGCTCACCGCCTACGACGTACTGGTCCTCGACCGCGACCTGCCGGTCATGAGCGGCGACGAGGTGTGCAGGCGACTGCGGGAGCTCACCGACCCGCCCAGGATCCTGATGCTGACCGCGGCCGGCGAGCTCACGGACCGGATCTACGGCCTCACCGCGCTGGGCGCCGACGACTACCTGGCCAAGCCCTTCGACTTCACCGAGCTCGTCGCCCGGATACGGGCACTGAGCCGGCGCGCCCCCAAGCCGCCCCCCGCCGTGCTGAGCTTCGGGGCCATCACCCTGGACGAGGTGCGGCGGGAGGTGTTCGTGGACGGCAGGGCACTGGAGCTTTCACCGAAGGAGACGGCGGTCCTGCGGCTGCTGCTGAGGGCCGCCGGGGCACCGGTGGCGCACGACGAGCTCGTCCGTACCGTCTGGGACGAACACCTCGATCCCCGCACCAGCGCGGTACGCACCACTGTCAGCCGCCTGCGCGGCAAACTCGGCGACGCCTGCCTGATCCTGGCCGACAAGGGAGAGGGCTACCGGCTGTGCGACTGAACCAGAGGTTTCGGGGGATGCCGAGCCTTCGAGGCCTTCGCGGGATGCTGAACCGGCTGCCCTTCCGTGCCCGGCTGACCGTGGCCTTCTCCGGACTCTTCCTGCTCGCGGGCGTCGGCCTGCTCGCGTTCGTCGTGCTGCTCGCCCGCTACGGAACGAACCAGCAGGTCCAGGGGATCTCGGTCACGTACGGAGACCTGCCGTCCGGACAGGTGCCACCCTCCGAGTCCCTGCACCCGACCGGCTCCGACCCCGTACGGGAGCCTCCGGGCGACGTCGCCATGATCCAGAAGATCGACCAGACCGTGCAGGCCGTCCAGGACACCGCCCTGCGCCAGATGGTGCTCTGGTCCGCCGTCGGCCTCCTCGTCATGGCCGTCCTGGCCGGGCTGCTCGGCCGGTGGCTGGCCGGACGGGCCCTGCGCCCGGTCGTCTCCATGACGGAGGCCGCCCGTCGCATCAGCGAACAGAACCTGCACCAACGCCTCGCCCTCACCGGCCCCGACGACGAACTCCACCGCCTCGCCGACACCTTCGACACCATGCTCGACCGGCTGGAGAAGTCCTTCGAGAGCCAACGCCGCTTCGTCGCCAACGCCTCCCACGAACTCAAGACGCCGCTCGCGGTCCAGCGCACCACCCTCCAGGTCGGTCTCGCCGACCCCCTGCCCGACGAACTCGCCGACGTACGCGAGGATCTGCTGACCGCCAACCGCGAGGCGGAACAGCTGGTCAACGCCCTCCTGTTGCTCGCCCGCAGCGATCGCGGACTGGAGCGGACCGAGCCGGTGGACCTCGCCGCCACGGCCCGCGCCGCCACCGCCGACGTCGCCCCGCTCGCCGCCGGGACCGGCCTGCATGTCGACATCGAGGCGCACACCCCGTCGACCGTGTCGGGCGATCCCGTTCTCCTGCGCCACCTGCTGACCAACCTGATCCGCAACGCCGTCCAGTACAACCGCCCCGGCGGTCATGTCCTCGTACGGATCGACTCCTCGACCGTGACGGTCACCAACACCGGCCCCCACGTCCCCGCCCACCGCGTCCCCGACCTGTTCGAGCCCTTCCGCCGCCTCGACGGCGACCGCACCGCCACCACCGGCCACGGCCTGGGCCTGTCCATCGCCGCCTCGATCGCCGAGGCCCACCACGCGACGCTGACGGCACAACCGGGCCCGGAGGGCGGCCTCACCCTCACCCTGCGATTCCCCTGAGTGCCGATCCCGGCCTCCCGCCTGCCTTCAGGCGACGCTGAGCGGGATCGTGGAGCACGTCGAGTACCAGGGGCACGAAGTGCTGGTGCACCTGCAGTTGAGGGGCGGCGCCCAGGTGCCGCTGCTCGTCGATCTGGCTCAGCTGTACGTCTTCGACCACCAGGGCCGAAGGGTCTGCCCGGCACCGGTCGGCGCGGTGGGCCTGGACTGACCGGCGCGCGAACGCAGCGTCCGGAGCGGGCACCGGTGCCCGCTCCGGACGTACACCTGCCGCGCGGCCCAGGTTCCGGCGATTGGGGGCGGTGGTCGTGGGTCAGACCGGATGTGCGTACCACTTGCGGTGGGTGAGTGGTTCGACCAGGAGGACACCGGCCGAGGCGGCCACGGCGACGGCGGCGGCCGGGAGTGAGCCCCAGGCGGCGGCAACGGCCCCGACGAGTACGACCAGTGGGCGCAGCAGGGTCAGCGGGCCGAGGCCGATCACCACGGCCAGCGTGCTGGCGCGGAAGGGGCCCCAGAAGTAGCAGGCGAGGCTCGCGGCCACGATCGCGGTGTACGGGGCGTGCACGAGCAGCATCCGGCCTGCTGCGGCGTCGAGTTCGGCGTAGCGGACAGCGGGGTTTCCGCCGAGGAGGAGGACGGCGGTGGTGAAGGCGGAGGTCACGGTCAGTGCGAGGGCGCCGATGGTGAGTCCGCGGAGGGCAGCGCTGCGGGTGGGGCCGGATTTGCGGATGCGGCCGTCCCGGCCCGCATAGGCGCGGAAGCCCGCGAACGCCGCGTCGATCAGGGCAAGGGCGGCGAGCAGGAGGGCGTTCATCGGGCGGTCCGTGGGGTGGGGCGGGCGAGGACGTCGGCGAGATCGCCGGTGAGGCGGCCGGATGCGGTGCGGTCCAGGGCCGTTTGGAGCGCGGGGACCAGGTCCGGGCGCAGGCCGAGGACCGGGCGCACGGTGGTGCAGAAGGGATTGCTGCGGGTGCGGGGCTCGTAGACGAGCGGAACCAAGCCTTCCGCGCGGGCGGCGGCCTTCAGCAGGGTGGCGTCGTCGTGGGTGCGACGGGCCGACATGACACCGTCGTGCCGCCCCAACGGGTCGCGCATCCGGGCACGGTGGAAGATCCAGGTGCCGATCGGGGCGAGCCTGGTGGCGGCGATGTCGAAGTGGCAGAAGGCGGCGGGGCCGGGGGTGGCTGCGGTGCCCGCGGCGGTGGCCAGGGGACTGGACTGGGCCTGGGCCGCGAAGAAGGCGTCGAGGGCCGGGCCCCTGAAGTGGTGGAGGACGCCCGTGGACACGTACACCGTGGCGGGCTCTGGGAGGGCGAAGGCGTCTCCCCGTACGAAACGGCAGTCCAGGTTCTCGGCCCGGGCCAGACGGTCCGCTTCCCCGATCAGCGCCGCGTTGAAGTCGACGCCGACCAGGTCGACGCCGGGTCCCAGGACACCGGACGCGGCCAGCCACCGTACGAGATAGCCCAGACCACAGCCGACGTCGACGACCCTGAGCGGACCGGCGACTTCACCGGCGCGGAGGGCGGCGAGCAGTGGACGCAGGACCTCCGCGACCCGTGCGCCGAGCCGCAACTCCTCGCTGAGGCGCTGGAGTTCCGTATGCACGGCGACCAAGCGGCGGTCCACGGCGACCGGATCGAGGGTTCCGTCTGGGGCGCAGGGCAGCGCGGCGGCGATACGCGCGCCGCGCAGGTCGCCCGCGTCGCGCAGCCGCGCGACGACATCCGCCCGGCGGACGGGCAGCCGCACGAGGGTGCGGGGGTCGTGGTCGACGACCAGGTCGGATATTTCGAGGAAGGGCACGCGATGACGTTACGTGGTGCGTGGGGCTCCGCCTCGGGGCGCTGCGCGCGCGGTCTGCGCCCGTCCGGAGCGGGCGGGGCAGGGGGTCAGGGGGCCAGTACGTTCAGTTCGTCCAGGGCGCCGATCGTGATCCGGCGGGTCAGCTCCTCCGCCCGGGCGGCGTCCCGCTCGCGTACCGCCTCGGCGACCTTGACGTGCAGGGTGACCGCGGCCGGGTCGGGGTCCTCGAACATCACCCGGTGGTGGGTGCGGCCGGCCAGCACCTCGGCGACCACGTCGCCGAGGCGGGCGAACATCTCGTTCCCGGAGGCCTTCAGGATCGTCCGGTGGAACTCGATGTCGTGCAGGAGGTAACCCTCCAGCCGCTGACCGCGCGAGTGGGCGACCATCCCGATGGCGCACTCGGTGAGGGCCGCGCACTGCTCGGCGGTGGCGTGATGGGCGGCCAGTCCCGCCGCCGCGGGCTCCACCGCGGAGCGTAGCACGGTGAGGGAGCGCAGCTGGCGGGGCCGGTCGGCACCGGCCAGGCGCCAGCGGATCACCTGCGGGTCGTAGACGTTCCACTCCTCGGTGGGCAGCACGGTCACGCCGACGCGGCGCCGCGACTCCACGAGGTGCATGGACTCCAGGACCCGGACCGCCTCGCGCATCACGGAGCGGGACACCTCGAACTCCTGGGACAGCTCGTCCGTGAGCAGCACGCTCCCCGGCGGGTACTGCCCTCCGGTGATGGCGGGCCCGAGGGTGTCGAGTACGCGGGCGTGCAGCCATCGGGCCTGTCCAGTCATGGCACAAGACTACGAGGCAGCCGCGACCGCAATAAGTATGACTTTTAAGTCACACACTCTTGAATTCCTCTGACCTAATGGGTTTCAGTGGCGGGACGCACGACCGGCCGCCGTGCGAGATGTCGAAGAAGACAGCGAGGCAGCAATGCATACTCCCCACGTCGTCGTCCTGATGGGCGTGGCAGGAACCGGCAAGACCACGATCGGTCCCCTGCTCGCAGCACAGCTCGGCGTTCCCTATGCCGAGGGCGACGACTTCCACCCCCCGGCGAACATCGCCAAGATGTCGTCCGGCACCCCGCTGACCGACGACGACCGCTGGCCGTGGCTCGACGCCATCGGCTCCTGGGCGCACGGCCGGGCCGGGCTCGGCGGCGTCGTCAGCAGTTCGGCGCTGAAGCGCAGCTACCGCGACCGGCTCCGGGCGGCGGCTCCCGGCGTCGTCTTCGTCCATCTGACCGGTTCGCGCGAACTGATCGAGGGGCGGATGGCGCAGCGCCAGGGGCACTTCATGCCGACCGCGCTGCTCGACTCGCAGTTCGCCACGCTCCAGCCGCTCGGGCCGGACGAGGCGGGCGTCGACGTCGATGTCGCGGGCACGCCTGCGGAGATCACCGCGCGGGCGGTCGAAGCCCTGCGCGCCTACGGCCCGCCGACGGAGGGCGGATCTCGGCTTCCGCGCCTGTTGCCGCAGTGACGCCCGCGCCTGCTGGCGGGCGGTGCACCCGGATGCGTACGAGCACGCGGTGCACCCGGATGCGTATGACCGCGCGGTGCACCCGGACACGTACGACCGCGCGGTGCACCCGGACACGTACGAGCACGCGGTGCACCCCGACACGTACGACCACGCGTCCCGCCCCGTAACCCACACTGACGCGTGCGACCACGCGTCCCCGTCCCGTAACCCCCCACTCCTGCAAGGGAAACACCGTGACACGTCTCAGCGTCGAGACCCTGGCGGCGGACGCCGCGGAACCGATCACCTCGGCGGGCCATGCCCAGCTCGGGATCGCCGTCCTCGCGGGCATTGCCGTCATCGTCCTGCTCATCACGAAGTTCAAGATGCACGCGTTCCTCGCGCTGACCATCGGATCGCTCGCGCTGGGAGCCTTCGCCGGCGCCCCGCTCGACAAGGCGATCACCAGCTTCACCAACGGCCTCGGTTCGACGGTCGCGGGCGTCGGTGTGCTGATCGCACTCGGCGCGATCCTCGGCAAGCTCCTCGCCGACTCGGGAGGCGCCGACCAGATCGTCGACACCATCCTCGCCAGGGCCGGCGGGCGCTCCATGCCCTGGGCGATGGTGCTGATCGCCAGCGTCATCGGGCTGCCGCTGTTCTTCGAGGTCGGCATCGTGCTGCTGATCCCGGTCGTCCTGATGGTCGCCAAGCGCGGCAACTACTCGCTGATGCGCATCGGCATCCCCGCACTCGCCGGCCTCTCCGTGATGCACGGCCTGATCCCGCCGCACCCCGGCCCGCTCGTCGCCATCGACGCGGTCGGCGCCAATCTGGGCGTCACGCTCGCCCTCGGCGTTCTCGTCGCGATCCCGACCGTGATCGTCGCCGGTCCGCTGTTCTCGAAGGTCGCGGCTCGCTGGGTGGACATCCCGGCGCCCGAGAAGATGATGCCGCGGCGTCCGTCCGAGGAGCGGGACGGGGCCACCGGGGAGCAGGGCGCAACCGCCGACGCCCCGAAGCTGCCCAGCTTCGGGGCGACCATCGCCACCGTGCTGCTGCCCGTCGTCCTGATGCTGGCCAAGGCACTCGTCGACATCGTCGTGGACAACCCCGAGCACACCGTCCAGCGCGTCTTCGACGTCATAGGTTCGCCGCTGGTCGCCCTGCTTGCGGCGGTCGTCGTCGGCATGTTCACCCTCGGCCGCGCCGCCGGATTCACCCGGGGAAAGATCACCGCGACCGTCGAGAAGTCGCTCGCCCCGATCGCCGGAATCCTCCTGATCGTCGGTGCGGGCGGCGGTTTCAAGCAGACCCTCATCGACTCGGGCGTCGGCCAGATGGTCCTGCAGATCTCCAAGGACTGGTCGATCCCCGCGATCCTGCTCGCCTGGCTGATCGCCGTCGTCATCCGCCTGGCCACCGGCTCGGCCACCGTCGCGACCGTCTCGGCCGCCGGTCTGGTCGCGCCGCTCGCGGCCGACATGTCGACACCGCACGCGGCCCTGCTCGTCCTCGCGATCGGCGCCGGCTCGCTCTTCTTCAGCCATGTCAACGACGCGGGCTTCTGGCTGGTCAAGGAGTACTTCGGCATGAACGTCGGCCAGACCATCAAGACGTGGTCGGTCATGGAGACCATCATCTCCGTCGTCGCCGGCGCACTGGTCCTCCTGCTGTCCCTGGTCCTTTAAGACGGACCGTCACGGAGACGCGTCATTCAGCAGGCCGGGGGAGTCGAGGAACCGGTCCTCGCACCAGGCCAAGGCCTCGTCTCGGGTCGAGAAGCCCGTCCAGGACCCTGGACGGGCTTCCGACTGCTCCAGGAACGGTTCCTGTACGGCGACGGCCACCCGGTGGCCCTGCTCCTCCAGGTCCGCCAGCGCTGCGGCGAGCATCGCGGCGGGCCCGGAGCTGACACCGGTGACCGCGGTGAGGTCCAGGACCACCGCGCCGGGAGTGCCGGGCGCGGTCTCCGCCACCGCGTTCAGGAGCTGCTCGGTCTCGGTGAACTCCAGCTCGCCCTGCGCGCCGACGACGGTGATGCGCCGCGGGTCGCGGTCGAGGGCGGCGGCCTGTTCGGGGGTGCGCACCCGGGAGGAGCGGGCCGCCGTCCCGGTGTCGGTGACGGTGGCCGTCAGATGCACCGGCGCGTGCATGAGGTGCAGCTGAAACCGTGCGGACACCGCCGTCAGGGCGACCACGCCCCGCACCGAATTGCCCTCCGCGTCCAGCGGCGGGCTGTAGATGGCGACGCCGAAGCGGCCGGGACTGACCGCGATCAGACCGCCCGACACCCCGCTCTTGGCGGGCAGCCCGACATTGAGCAGCCACTGCCCCGCACCGTCGTACATCCCGCAGGTCGCCATGATCGCCAACGTCCGTACGGCCACGTCCTGCGTCACCACGCGCGCGCCGGTGACGGGATTGAGGCCGCCCTTGGCCAGCGTGGCGGCCATGACGGCCAGATCGGCGGCGGTCACCCGCACCGAGCACTGCCGGAAGTACGTGTCCGTCACGGTGTGCGGATCGCCCTCCAGCGATCCGGCCGAGCGCATCAGGTACGCGAGGGCGCGGTTGCGGTCACCGGTCTCGGCCTCGGAGGCGTACACGTCCTCGTCGTGGTCGAGACGGCGGCCCGCGAACGCCGACAGGCAGTCCAGGATGCGGGCGAACCGCGCCGCCGGGTCGGGCGCCTCGACCAGGGCGGTGGTGGCGATGGCACCGGCGTTGATCATCGGGTTGGCCGGGCGTCCGGTGTCCTCCTCCAGGCTGATGGCGTTGAAGGCCTCCCCGCTGGGCTCGGCGCCGACGCGCCTAAGCATCTCCTCGGGCCCGAGGTCGGTCAGTGCCAGGGCGTATACGAAGGGCTTGGAGACGGACTGGATGCTGAAGGGGGTGTCGGCGCTTCCGGCCTGGTAGCGGTGGCCGGCCATGCTGGTGAGGGCGATCCCGAAGTCGTCCGGGTCGGCGTGGGCGAGCTGGGGGATGTAGGTGGCGACCTCGCCGTCCTTCAGCGGGCTGATCCGCCGGTGGAGATCGTCGAGTGCCTCCGTCACCGGATCCATGGACGTCCTCACCCCTTCCGTCGTCCCCGGGCAGCCGCCGCCGCAGACCGGCGGACGCTTCTCGACGGTACGTACGGACAGGCGCCCGCCACCGCTGGAAACGGCCGATCAGGTGACCCGCATGCAGGTGCCCCCCCCATGAACCACCCCGGTCCGCCAGATCTTCGGGCGCGCTCGGCGCAGTTCCGCCGGTGTGTCCCGGGACGCTGACGCAGTGCGTCGCCGAGCGGATCGGCACCCCGTCCGGGGTACCGATCATCGTTCGCGCCGTTTGTCTTCCGGCGAGCGGCAGCCGGTCGAGGAGCGATGCCGGCCCGAAACCGACGCCTGGAGGGGCACGAGCCCGGGATGCGTCCCCCACGTGCCGTCGAAACCGCCTCCCGCCTCCCGCTCCTCGCCGAGCCGTACGGCGGCGAACGCGGCCCCGGCGGCCGCTGCTTGCATGCCCGGGACCTGCGCGGCCATGCCGCCGACGGCGTGCGCGCCCCGCTTGTGACACGTACGGACGAGGAGTGCGGTGTACGCCCGCGCCCCACCCACCACCGGGGCGGGTGGGGCGTCCCCGGCAAGACCTTCGCCAGCGGCCTCGGCTGCGAGCTCCGGCACGCCTCCCGGCTACAGCCCGATGACGACCGGAGCTGCGGGAGCCCCCCGGGCAGTCAACTCGGCGAGCAGCGCCGCCAGGTCTTGGGGGCCGAACAGCTCCGGTCCCTCGTAATCGGCGATCTCATCGGGCCGCCACCACCGGAACGCCGTGAGGTGTTCGGCAGCGAGCTCGGCTGCCGACAGGCTGCCGACCGGCTCGAACGCCTCGGCGCGCACCAGGAAGTAGTCGTTGACGACACCGTCGTGGCCCGGTGCGTACTCGGGCCCGACGAGCCGCTGGTGCCATATGTGCCGCAAGGGACCTTCCCAGGCGAGTCCGACCTCCTCGACCAGTTCCCGCCTCAGTGCTTCCTCTGCCGACTCCCCGTCCTCGATCCCACCCCCGGGCGCGATCCAGACGACCTCCCCCGGAAGCACACCACGGCACAACAGAATGCGGTCCTCCCTGTCCAGGACGACCCCGCGCGCCGAGTGACGCAAGCTGAGTGAAGACATGCCCGAACACTAGAGGAGGCCCTTTGACGGGCCGAAACGGCGGAGAACAGCTACTACGCACGGCTTCGCTCGCCGGGGCACGCCGTGCAGGACGCGAGCAAGCGTCTCTGCATCGCGCCCGACGCGAGGTCCGGCCCACCGCACCGTCGCCACGCGCTTCGGCAAGCGCGTGTACGTCCTCCACGGGACGGCCGCTGTGCCCGCTGTCCGGCCCCGGACGAGTGGCCGCACTCGGTCTACCAGGGCGGGCGGGGATCGCGGAGTGCTCGCGGGGTCTGTTCGGGCAGAGCCGTGCCCTGGTCGGTGCGCAGCAGTATGCCCGGGTCGGGTTCGCAGTCCTCATCGGGCGGGGCCGGCTCGTGGAATCGTTCGGTGCGTGGAATGGCGACTTCCACCAGCCGGTCCCCCTGGAACATCCACAGCCCGAAACAGTCGTCGTCCTGATCGCGCAGCAGAACCTGCACCGTATGGGGATGCGGCCACGGCAGCGATTCCAGGTGCTTGAGCAGGCCCCTGCGGGCATGCATCTTCTCGAACTCCAGGGCCCACCCGAACTCGTAGCCCCAGTGCCCCGCGATCGGGACGAAGCGGCCTCGCCATGTGCGTTCCGGGTCGTCCCGGGTCAGCGGTTCCATCACCTCGTCCGACCGGCGGGCGAGCACGATGACCTCGGCGTCTCTACTCATACGGAAGTGTCACCGGCCCGGAGGCCCCCGCCGCCCACGGCCCGGACACTGATCGACCACGGACCGTCCGACCGCGCAGAGATCAGGCACGGTCCGGGGAGCGGGACCTCGCCCGTCCACGGGCCGACGTGGTTGGCCAGTTCGTCAAGAAAGCCGGAGCCGTCGGGCTCGAAGGTGTCGACGAGGAAGTAGCCGCCGTCGGAGGCGCGCGGGGTGCCCGTGTAGCGCAGTTGGGAGACGGCAGGGCCGCCCTCGTACCGGAGAACGTCCGAGGCGGGGCGCTCGGCGCGACCGTGGAGGACGACGGCGTCGTCCACGCCGGACACCTCGACCGTCCACGGGCCGTCCGCCTGGATCCGCAGCGCACGCACCGGACGGTCGTCGGCGTTCACGAGGGACCGGCAGGCGAACGGGCCTTCGGTGTAGACGAGTTGGGAACCCGAGCGCATCCCGCCGCCCAGGGCGTCCACGACGAAGTGGCCGGAACCGTGGTGCGTGATGCCGAGAATGACCGGGTCCGCTCCCGTGGCGAGTTCCATCACCCGACTGCCGGTACCGGGAAACCGCTGGAGAACCCGACCGCCCGCACCCAGCAGTGCCGGAGCCGATCCGGCAAGGACGGCCGCAGGCCCGTTCCCCCTCTCCTTCTCCTTGGACACCCCGCCGATGACGAACGGCCCCGCGCTCGCGGGCACTTTGCCGCCGCTTCGCCTGGCCCACTTCATGCCATCCCCCTGCCCCTTGTCCGCCGGCGAACACTGCCGGGTCCCGCCCCGCGCCAGCCTATCCGGCACCTTGCTCGCGGCCGAGAGCCGGTCTCGCGCCCGGGGGCCTTGGCGGCGAGGTGGCGCGGGGCGCGCATGTGGGTGCGTACGTGTCACTCGTGCGGGGTGTGCACGCATGGCGCACAGACCGTTTCGAGGTGCGCTTCTCCCCAGGGCCGGCGTCGTGCGGGGCGCGGCCTTTGTTGCTGGTCCGGGGTGCTTGCGGGCGTACGGTCCGGGACCGTACGAACGTCCTCGACCGACCCGGACGGGCCTGCGCCACGGTATTTCTCCGCTCTCCGTCCTCACCGCCGATCCGGGTCCGCCGGTGCAGGATCCCCGGAACGAACGACACGTCCTCGCCGTCGTGGCGGGGCGGTCCTGGTGGTGTGCCACCTCGGGTGTCGCCGGGATGTCTGGTCGACGAAGGGTTGTGCATGACCGCGCATGTCCATGTTCCGTCGATGATCGCCCGGGTTTCCACGGCAGGGGCTCTCACCCTCGCGGTGACGGGAGCGGGCCTGGTGACTCCGGGCGCTGCTCCGGAGGCCCACGCCGCGCCGCACGCCGCGAAGGCGCTGGACGTCGCCGCCTCGAAGAGGGGCGCCCCCTACCAGTACGGGGCGAGCGGCCCGTACCGGTTCGACTGCTCGGGCCTGACGCTCTACTCGTTCAAATCGGCGGGCCGCAGTCTGCCGCGCTCCGCCCAGGCGCAGTACGGCACCAGTCGGCACATCAGGGCGAAGGACCGGCTGCGGGGCGACCTGGTGTTCTTCCACCGGGGCCGCAGCGTGTACCACGTCGGCATCTACGCGGGCGGCAACAAGATCTGGCACTCGCCGAGGACCGGCGCCGTGGTACGGCTGGAACGCATCTGGTCACAGGCCGTGTGGTACGGCCGGGTGGGCTGACCCCCCGCCACCGCCGTCCCCGTTCCCGGGCGTACCCGCGGTGCGCCCGACGGTGGTCGGGCGCACCGGTCGCGTGCGTACGTCAGGGGCAGGTTGCCAGGAGGACGGAGACGACGGTGCAGGTGACGCTCGCGGTGTCGTTGGCCGGTTGGGAATCGGTGGGTGCTGAAGCGGTACGGGTGCCCGTGACCTTCACCTGGCCCAGCGCCAGCAGGCTCAGCGGGACGCGGAAGGTCTTGGCGGCACTGGCTCCGTCGGCGATGGCACCGTAGGAGCAGGTCACGGTCGCGGAGGCGGCGGTGCACCCCGGGGAAAGGTTCGTCGCGCTCGCGCCCTGCGGCAGGACGGCCTTCAGGGTGGCGGAAGTGACCGGGGCGGGACCGGTGTTGTGCACGGTGAGGGTGTACGTCAGGTACGGGACGAGGATGCTGAGCCGTGGCTGCGCGGTGAGGTTCACGTCGATGTCGGCGGCCTGCGGCGGTGCCGGGGCCGGGGTGACCGCGACACTGGCCGGGGTGCTGCCGACGGGCACGGTCGCGGTCACGGTGTTGTTCGCCGTGTCGATCACGGAGGTGGTGTCGCCGGCCAGGTTGGTGACGTAGGCGCGGCTGCCGTCGGGGGTCGTGGCGACGCTGATCGGGAAGTCGCCGACGGGCACGGTCGCCGTGACGGTGTTGGTCGCGGTGCTGATGACCGAGGCGGTGTCGCTGCCCGCGTTGGTGACGTAGGCGCGGGAGCCGTCGGGGGAGACGGCCACCCCGTAGGGCCGGCTGCCGACCGGGACGGTGGTGGTGACGGTCTGGGTGGCGGTGTCGATGACGGTGGCCACACCGTCGACGTCCGAAGTGACGTACAGGCGGGTCCCGTTGGGGGTCACCGCGAGGGCGTTGGGCTTGCCGGTGGGGATGGTCGCGGTCACCGCGTTGGTCGCGGTGTCGATCACCGAGACGGAGTTGCCGCCGCTGTTGGCGACGTAGGCCTTGGCGGCGTCCGGGGACAGCGCGACGCTCTTCGGCCCGGCACCGACCGGGACGGTCGCGGTGACCGTGTTCGTCGCGGTGTCCAGGACCGTGACCGTGCTGGCCGGGTAGTTGGTGACGTAGACCCGGGTCGGGGAGGCGGCCACCCCGTTCGGGCCGGCCCCGGCGGGAACGGTCGCGGTGACGGTGTTGGTCGCGGTGTCGATCACTGACACCGACGAGGAGGACTCGTTGGTGACGTAGGCCTTCGCGCCGTCGGGTGTCACAGCCGTTCCCGCCGGTGCCGACCCGACGGAAACGGTGGCGGTCACCGCATTGGTGGCGGTGTCGATCACCGACACGGTGTCCGAGCCGTAGTTGGCGACGTAGGCGACAGGGGTGGCGGCGGGCGCCGGTCCGGCCGCGGCGGCCGGTGCCGCACCCGTCGCGGACAGTCCGGCGGCACACAGGGCGGAACCGGCCAGCAGGGCGGTCAGCCGCCGTCGCAGACGTCTGTGGGAGGAGGGGAGCTGGGTGGATCTGGTGCCAGAAGACATGGTGATCTTCTCCTTCTCGACGGCCGCGCCGACCGGCGCGGACCGGGCGCCCCCGCGGTCGGCCCGCGAGGACGGTTGGGCAGATGCGGGGCCCGCCCGGGGAGGAACCGGTGGGGGAGGGGCGGGGCCCGCAGCCCGTTCGCCTCGACCGCTCGCCCAGGGGCCGACCAGCGACCGACCGGAGGCGGGCCACTCGCGTCAACCCGCCCAGCATGACAGCCACTTGTAGCTCAGGGGAGTCGAATGGTCACATCGGGAGACTGGCGCGCCTTCTCGTCCGGCCGGGCGGGACGGGCCGCGCGCCCCTCGGTCCCTCGGGCTCGGCCACGGGTTCGGGCAACGAGCGGGCGCGTTCGGCGGCGTCGTGACCGGGAGCGTCGTGGGGCCCGCCGTGGTCACCGGCCCCCGGCCGGGAGTTCACCGTCGGGGTGCCGGTGACCGGCTACTGCGGGAACGTGCCGTCGTCCTCCCCGGCGGGGCGGGCGTCGCGTGCGGCCGGGGCGACCGCGTCCCGCAGCCGGGACTCCGGTTCGGTGGCGACACCAGCAGTTCCAACGACCCTCTATGGTGCTTCCCGCGTGTACGGCCAGGAGTCCGGCCGCACCTGGGACGAGGGCCGGACCGGCGGAGGGCTGCTCGTGTGCGCGACGATCACCACGCCCCTGCGGGGCTGGCCCTTTGAGCCCGCCGGGAGCCGCCCGAGCGACGAGCCCCCGGCCCGCGCGAGGACGCGCCGGGCTCGGCGGGCCACGCCTGACACCTCCCGCCCCCGCTCCCCGACGACCAGAAGAACCGTCTCCGGCCTCCGGAAGAACCCTGCGCGCACCACCCAGGACACGGACAGACACACTCACGGCGGGCAACACGCCACGAGGCGCGAGACCTCGACTCTGTGGGCGGAGGTTGTGAAGAGTTCACTCACGCCTCTCGGGTTCCGGGCGCGGGGCCGGAAGACTCTGAGGACCCGCCCGGCCTCGGACAGGCCGGGTGCCGACCCCCGTGACAGGAGACCGATCAACGATGTTCGCTTCGGTACGGAACAGAGCACGGAAGGCCGCCTTGGCCCTCGCGGCCGTCGCGGCACTCACCTGCGCCATGACCGCCACACCAGGCGCGACGGCGGCTCCCGCCGCCAGGAAACAGGGGCCGGCCTCGGTGGTNCTTGATAACGCTGTCACGGAGATCCGGCCCTTGCAGCAGAAGGGCATCAAGGTGGTCCTGTCCGTGCTCGGCAACCACCAGGGCGCGGGCTTCGCCAATTTCCCCTCCCAGCAGGCCGCTTCGGCCTTCGCGAAGCAGCTGTCCGACGCCGTCGCACGGTACGGTCTCGACGGCATCGACTTCGACGACGAGTACGCCGAATACGGCAACAACGGCACCGGCCAGCCGAACAGCAGTTCCTTCGTGCATCTGGTGACGGCGCTGCGCGCGAACATGCCAGGCAAGATCATCAGCCTCTACAACATCGGCCCGGCCGCCTCGCGCCTGTCCTACGGCGGCGTCAACGTCTCCTCGAAGTTCGACTACGCCTGGAACCCGTACTACGGCTCCTGGCAGGTCCCGGGCATCGCCCTGCCCAAGTCGAAGCTGTCACCCGCAGCTGTCGAGATCGGCGGGACCTCCCGGAACACGATCGCCTCCCTCGCCCGCCGCACGGTCAGCGAGGGATACGGCGTCTACCTGACGTACAACCTCGACGGCAGCGACCGCAGCGCCGACGTCTCGGCGTTCACCAAGGAGCTCTACGGCAGCGCCGCCGTCTACACACCGTAGGGCCGTGACGTCGCCGGACCGCGCCGGGGCCGGGTGCCCGGCGCGGTCCGGCGCTCCCGTGCACCGGGCACGTTTCTCCCGGCGCACGGCATCATCGGTCTTTCGCGCTGTACGGCGTACGGCGGTCGGCGTGCCGAGGACATCACCGGAGCTTCTTCAACCGGTCGGGCGGACGGCGCTCATGCCGCCCGTCCCCACTGGTGGGTGCCGGGCCGGCCCGCGCGGCGGCCGTTCACGGACGGTGTGGCCGCGTGCGCGAGAGTGGCGAACCGTGCGCGGCCCGTGTGCTTGCCCTCGTACATCGCCGCGTCGGCGGCCCGCTGCAGGGCGGACAGGTCACGGGTGCCCATCGTGTCCGGGGTCGCGACGCCCACCGAGGCCGAGACCTCGACCGTACGGCCGTCGTCCAGCCGGACCGGCGTGCGCAGCATGCGTACCAGTTGCTCCAGGCGCTGATGCCGACGGGCGGCGGTCAGCGGAAGGACGACGGCGAACTCGTCGCCCCCGAGCCTGCCCGCCGAGGCGTGCGGGCCGGCCCACGCGGTGATCCGGGCCCCGAAGGCGGCGAGCACGGTGTCTCCGCCGAGGTGCCCGAAGCGGTCGTTGACGGCCTTGAAGTGGTCCGCGTCGATCAGGACCACGGCGGTGTCGTCGCCCTGTCGGCGCAGGATCCGGTGGGCGCGGGCGGTGTAGGCGTCACGGCGCAGGAGCCCCGTGAGCGGGTCGCGTCGGCAGGAGGCGAGCCGCCTGTGCAGGACGACGGCGTGCACGGTCCAGCCGGTCAACGGCACGGCCGCGGTGGTCAGCAGGAGGGTGCGCTGCCCAAGGGGGCTCAGCGGGCGGAGAGTTGAGGCCATGGTGGTCCTCCGTAGTGGTTTCGTACGGGATGGCTGCCCGCATCGGCCGACGGTTCTCCGGCCGGGCACGGCCTTCCGGCCGAAAGCGGAGTCCTCGGCTCTCGTGCCCCGTGCCGCTTGGGGGCAAGGGTGTCGTGGAGCCGCGTGCCGTCCCGCCGTACCTCGGCGTGCGTGCGGGCCGGCTCACGAGGGAGGCAGGACACCGCAGGCGTTCACCAGGTCGTACAGCAGGCGGTCGCAGCAGTCCAGTTCGGCGGGCCGGGCGTTCCGGGGCGTGTGAGGCCCGGCCGTTCCGGGGCGTCGAGGTCGGTTGCTGTGTGCACTTGCTCACTCGCGCTGCCGCTCATCGGAGCGAGTGACACCGCACGGGAACGGAAGGGACGGCCGCGGCACGTGGTGCCCCGGTGCCGTCCCTCCCGGCTCACCCGCGCTTGGCCTTGACCGCCCGTGTCGCGAAGTAGTGCGACAGGTAGGCGGCGGACGCGTCGGACTGGTGCCGGGCCTCCGTGAACCCGGTGAGGACGAACCCCGCAGCGAGCTGCCCGCCGATCTGGCCGGTGAGGGTGTGGCTGTACTCCAGGGCGGCGTCCGCGCCGAACTTCGCGGCGCGCTCCTCGGCGGAGTACCGCGCGACGTCGCTGTAGGGCAGGGTGTGCACGACGTTCAGCTCGCCCCGCTCGTCGAGCGCGTCGTGGTCGAACAGGTACACATCGGGGTTGAGGAAGCCGGCGAGCAGCGTCCCGCCAGGCCGCAGGACACGGAAGCACTCGCGCCACACCGGTGCCACGTCCGGTACGAACAGATTCGAGACCGGATGGAACACGACGTCGAACTCGGCATCGCCGAAGGCACCGAGGTCGCTCATGTCACCCAGGACCGTGCGCAGATCGAGACCGTCCCGCTCGGCCACCGTCCGGTCCTGGCGGAGCTGGCCGGGAGAGTTGTCGAACACGGTGACCCGCGCGCCCGCGGCGGCGAGGACCGGACCCTGCTGGCCGCCGCCGGAGGCCAGGCACAGCACGTCCTTGCCGGTCAGGTCGGCCGGCAGCCAGGAGCGGTCGACCGGTTCGTGCCCGATGAGTACGACCGACCAGTCACCGGCACGGGCGCGCTCGACCACCTCCGAACTCACCGGCCGGGTCCACTCGTTGCCCTTGCGGACGTATGTGTCCCAGGCCGCCCGATTGTGGGCGACGGGGTCGATGCCGGTGTCCTGCACGTTCCACTCCCTGGCTGTTCGGCCGGACGAACCCGCGGTCTTCACGGTCCGGTGCTGCCAGCCAACACGACGGCAGGGTGCGGGCTCAACGGAATTCGCGGACGGCGCCCTCGGGGCCGGTCCACGGCCGCACCCAGCCGCCACCCGTGCGGCCCGCGTCCGTACCCTGCGGCGGACGGTGCGCCCGCCGGCGTGCGCAGGAACTCCAGCCGGGACGACCGGGGACGCAGGCCGGTCGTCCGTGCCGGGCACCGGAGTGTCCTCGACGCAGACGATGCGCACCCACAACTCCCGCTGCGGGGACAGCGTTTCCTCCCAGCCCTTCAACAGCAACTTCTCTACGGCGGTTCACCGGTTCGCCGACCGGCACGATCCGGCCGGGACGTCCACCGCGCCGAACAGGCATTACGGGCTGCGGACCGCGCCCCGGGCCACCTGGCACGCGCCGTCCGGCGGTGTGTCCTCGCGCGGCCTGGACTTCGGGGCGGTCGTCCAGACGCTGCGGCGGACGGTGGACACCGGTATGGGCGCGCACTCCGCTGGAGCGACGTCGGCGGGCGCGGGAGGAAGGCCCGTTGCCGACTTCGGCGCTGAGGATGGCGGGGTTGCGATTTCGATCCGGTCGGCGAGGAGCCCACCCAGCCAGGAGCCGTGGCCGATGGCGGTGAGGGCGATCTCGTCACGGGAGAGGTCCAATACCGTTGACAGGCAGACAAGTTGAAGCTCCTGGAGGCAGGTGCTGCCCCCGCCTCCGGTCGTCGGCCACCAGCCTCCCCGCGGGTACGACGCCACGAACCCCGAATGCCGACAGCGACCGGCACCTTCCTCCACGGCCGCGGCTCCCGGGCGGCTGACTAGTCGGCCAGGTCCGCCGCCAGTTCGTCGCGCCAGTGCACGGACATGCGCAGGTTCAGGATCGAAGCCGCCGCTGCGGGCAGGGGCAGCAGCAGGAACCGGCGCAGGGCCCCGGCCGCCGTATCCCGTACGTGCCAGGCCAGGAAGTCGGCCTCGGTGACGGGCGCCGCGTCCGGCTGACGGCTGGCCGTGTCGAGCGTCCCGCGGACAGCCCGGGCCTCCGCGCGGATCGTACGCATCCGCAGGTCGAGGGCTTCGTCCGCCGGGAGGTCCACCGGCTCGCCCCGGCCGACCTGCTCCAGCGCCCGGGCGATCTCCGGGTAGCCGTCGATGCCGGTCTCCGCCGCCAGCCGGTTCAGCTGCGCCGCAACCGCGGAGCGCAACCGCTCCGGTGAGGTCCGCTCCACGACCGCACCGAGGTCGAAGTCGCGTACCTCGGTGACCGGTTGCCACCCCTCCGGCACCTCGTCGAGGACCGGCAGCAGCAACGCGCTGGCCAGTGGTGTTGCTGTGTCGTCCGCCGGATCCCAGCCGATGCCGTACTCCGCCGTCAGGCCTGCCAGCAGCCGCGTGTAGGCGGCCGTCGAGCCGGGCCAGGGATCGACACCGATCCGCTGCCACCGCTGACCGTCGGGCGCGAGCGCGGGCTGTCCGTCGGGGCCGGTCACATAGTCCTCGCGCGGCGATTCGACCCGGTGGCCTGCCTCCGGCCGCTCCGTGCCGTCCTCCACGACGGTCACGCGTACCTCGTAACCCTGCTTCGTCAGCCGTACCACCCGGGTTCCGCGGGACAGCTGTCCCAGCACCTCGGGACGGTCGAACTCCGTGTCACCCCCCTCCTGCGTGGCGTACGACCATCCCTTGCCGCAGGATCCGGCCCGGACCATCGGGCGGTGGGCGGCCCAGGGCGCGTCGGCGGACAGCCGAGCCTGTTCCCGGGTGCGCGGTCCGGCGGTCGCGGGCACGGCGCCCAGCCGTTCCAGCATTTCTCCGGGGTCGATGCCCTCCACGAACACGACGTCCGGCTGCACGGGGAGTTCGGGTTGGGGGCCGAAGAATCCGCTGCCCCCGAAGGTGATGACGGTGTACGCCCCGTCAGCCTGCGGGACGGGCGGGGCCAGCGGGGCGGGCTCCGCTGCGGGGACCTGCGGCTCGGCGGCCCGTGCGGCGAGGTCGAGGGCGGAGGTCGGGTCGGCGACGACCGTGGTGCCCCCGTCCCAGATCAGCCGGCCCTCGTGGGCCAGTGGTGTCCGGCCGTCGAAGGGCAGGCCGTTCTCCAGGGCCGTGGCGAAGTCGGAGAGGAAGTGCCGCAGCCCCGACCAGGGCGCGAACGACGAGCCCGTCTCGTCGAAGTACCGGCCGGTCCGCCCGTGGTGCGGGCCGGGGCGGGTGACCAGGAAGAGCCCGTCGGAGGACTGCCAGCCGATTCCCAGGGTGACCAGCAGTCGTTCGTGCGGCCAGTACGCGTACTCGTCACGCTCCTCCTCGGTGAGCTCCGCCTCGTCCTCGGCAGCGTCCTCACCGACCTCGCGCAGGAACTCGGTACTGGAGACGATGTCCGCGACTCCGGACAGCGGTCCGTCGTGGTCGAGCCGGAGCGTTCCGTCCTGGAGCTCCACGCCGTCGTGCCGCAGCAGCGACTCCTTCAGGTCGGGCGGGAAGGCCAAGCCAAGCCGGAGTTCGGCCGCCCGGATGTCCGCCGGGGCGGCCGGCGGTCGCAGCAGTCCGTGGGTGACGGGGGCATGCCTCGTGAGCCAGCTCTCGATGCGGTCCCAGGACTCGTCGACAGTGAACGTGATCATGCACCGCACCATAGGTGCGGGCACTGACATCCGGGCACTTGGGACTGACCGGGGTCCCTCCTGCCCCGATCCCGCGATCACTGCTTCGGCGCGGGGATCTGCCCGTGGGACGTGTCGTGGACCTGTGCTCTGCTTCCTGTTTCTCGCCGGGCAGTTCCTCGTCCCCACGGTGACGGCGGGCCGACGACTACGACCAGGCGGGTGTCGGCGTCGATGACCACTTGATGGGCCGTGGAATAGCGGTAGTTCTTCGACTGCACGGCGATCGTGTGGTCACGGGTGGGAAGCAGGGTGCCGTCCACGATGAGGACACTTCGAGACACCGAGCATTGGTGCGATCTGGCGCATCGTCAGATTCGTGCGCCGGTAGGCCGTGACCGGCAGCACGCGGTCCTCCAGCGGTAAGCCCCACGGCCGACCCCGCCGTACTGCGTCGGCACCCTCGCGGCGCAATGCTGACACCAGCTTCCCGCTTCCCGAAGGAGCGCGGGCTCACTTCGGCGAACGGGGCTGTTCAGGACGGCTCCGGTGCCGTGATCACACCAGCCACATCAAGATCGTCAGACCGTGCTCAGCGCGAGGGTCTCCCGGCGTGGGTCACGGCATCCTCCTGCATTGCCGCCCTGTCCTCCGATGGCAGCCATGCATCCGGCGGAAGATCCAGCCAGTGGTGCTCTCGCGCGAGACGCCGGGCGGTGTCCACCAGGGCGTCGAGCGCCGGATGATCGAGGCCGACACGCCAGACCAGGGAGAGGGGAGAGAGGGGTACGGGGTCGCTCAGCAGTCGCCGGGCCATGCCGGGAACGTCGATGAACTCCGTGCTCGCCAGCACCCACCAGCCCCGCTTGCGTATGACGCGCATGAACTCCTCCGGACCCTCGATCTCCGGGAACGGCTCCGCCAGGTGAATGCCATGTCCGGCGAACAGCCGGGTGGCGAGGTCGGTCCACTCGGCGGCGGACTGGTTGCCCGCCGCGGCGTAGAGGGTCTGGCCGGCCAGGGCCTTCAGCGGTATCCGGTCGTTCGAGCACAGGGCGTGGTCGTCGGGCAGGAGCACGGCCATCCGCTCGTAGCGGACCGGGCGGTGAGCGAGCTGCGCGGCCACGGCGGGGGCGAGCCCGGCGAACCGTCCGAAGGAGGCGTCGAGGGAGCCGTCGAGGATCTCCCGGGCGGCTCCGGTGAGGCCGCTGTGGAAACGGGCGACGAGTTCCAGTTCAGGATGGGTGCGCCGGGTCTCCTCCAACACCTGGTTGCCGGTGGCCACCAGGTCTCCCACGTCGACGAGCAGCGGCCGTACCTCGCGTGCCGAAGCCGCGAGGGAGAAGGCATCGTGCGCAGCGAGTACATCCCGGGCGTACGGCAGGAGCCGTACACCTTCGGGCGTGAGGGCGACCTGGCGAGTGGTTCGTACGAACAGGCTTTTGCCCAGGTCCCGTTCGAGACGGCGAATGTCCCGGCTCAGTGCCTGCTGAGCCACGTACAGCCGGCTGGCGGCGCGCGTGAAGTGGAGCTCCTCGGCAGTGGCGACGAAGGCGCGCAGGAGACGAGGATCGAAGTCGCGGGGCATCCGGGCAATCTACCGCCGCGACCAGCACTGACAACACATGTGCGTTAATGCTGGCCAGACAGGTGTTGGACGCGAGAGCCGCCGCGAACGAGCGTGGAGCCATGCCTCACTACGAACCCTCGCGGCCTGAATCCTCTTCGGTACCTCACCCACCGCTGCTGACGGTCAGCGGACACATGCTCGTTGCCGCCGCCGTACCCCACCACAACAACAGCTCCGGCCACTCCGGTCAGCAGCCCACCTGCACGGGCCAGGACGGCAAAGCCCGTGCCTGGTTCCGCCGCCGGTTCATCGGCACGTTCCGGCCCCGCCAGAGTGCCTCTGAGAAAATCGCCATTTCGACGTCTCACCCCACCTGGTCGCCGTAGGTCACAGCTCCGATCACGGACCGGATCATTTGCGACGGGACATCCGCCGTCTTCCGGTTCACCGCTTTCGCGGGTCTGGTGGAGGGTCGCTTGGCGATGCGGACCGTACGGCGGACCTTTTGTTCGTTCGGTGGCCTTGCCGGTATTGCTCGCGGGCAGGCCACCGTCTTGAGAGGATCGATATGACCTCGGGCCTGGTCATGAGGGCTCGGTGAGAACCCACAACTCCCAGACTCCGTTGGCCCGGCACTCGTAGGCGCGTACGCCGTTCTCCAGGTACCAGTGGCCGCGCTCGTCACAGCGGTTCTTCTCGGCCGGAGGGAAGTCCGCCACGTGATGCCAGCCTGGCCCGGCTGCTGGTGTGGACTGTGCGTGTGCGGCTCCGGGTGCGGAGGCAGAGGCCGAGGCAGGTGCTGCGTGGCTTGATGCGAGCAGCGATGCTGCCGCGGCCGCGAGGAGGAAGCATTTCAGAGATCGCATGGAACGCATCCTTCCGTAGCTGTCGAGCCCGCTTCGGCGAGAACGGTCCGCTTCCTCCGATTGGCCTAACGGGTATTGCCGGCTGTCTGAACTGTGGTGGCCGACGCTGGTTCTTGAGGGCGCGGAAGGGGCTGTTGCAGCGCCGCCGGGCTCATGATCACGGGCTTCCTGGCCGTGCTCCTCTACAAGCGGCAGTCGCCCGTCGGGGTTTACACCGATGCGGCCCGGCTGGAGGGCCCCTTTGCGGCTCGACCAGCAGCCGCTGCGTTCCTGCTCTCCCAGATGGCGGAGCGCATCAACGGCGGTGCCTCCCACGCGATGTCCGAGGGTGCCTGAATCACCCCGCCCACCCGATCTCCCGGATCTCGACCCTCCCGTCGATGGGTTCGTACTGCACCTCCGCCAGCGCGCTCCAGGCTTCCCGGATCTCTTCGACGGAGCCCTCGTCCGCGACCCACGGCCATGCGCGTGGGTCCGCTCGCAGCGTGTCGATCAGCTCCAGGAGTTCGCCGAGCGCGCGCTCGGGCTGCTCCGCCATGACCTCGACTGCCAGCTCCTTGAGCACCATCGTGGGCTTCCCGTGATCAAGAGTGGGAGCACGGTGGGACGCGGTGCCGGAAGGCCGTGACGCCTGTGGACAACCCTGTCCACGGGGGGTGCGCGATGCTGGTGTCCCCCTGTCGCCGCTCACCCCACCCGCCCGACGGTGTTCGTGCACCGGGCGCGCCGTAATGGGCAGGCGGTAGGGGCGGGGATGCGGAACACTGCGCTGAGTGATCATCATGCAGCCCGCACCACCGCCGACCAGACCTTCACCGTCGACCCCTGCAACCTGCAATTCCTCTACCAAGGACGCGACCCCAACAGCGGCGGCGAGTACGGCCAATGGCCCTACCGCCCCGGGCTGCTGACCCTCAAGCGCTGACCGCATGAAACGGGCCCGGTACGGAACCGGAGTCGGCGCGGCTGCCTCCGGTTCCGCACCGGACCCCGAGGCGACTCGGGCACGGCCATGTCCCCCGGCCGGTCGGCCCGGGCCTCCAGCGCCTCGGGCTCCCTGCCCTTGCGGTCCGGGTTCGCCGGCCGCCCGGTCACCGCGCCGTGCCCCGGTTCCCGCTCCACCGCGCTCCGCAGCCTGCCACGCCTGCGGAACTCGAACTGCGGAGTCGGCGCCGACGACACCAGCGACCGCCGACGAGACCCCGCCCCCCCCAGGTGCGGCTTCCCGCCCCCCTTTCGTACACCGGCGCATCCGACCGCCTGAACACCGAGCGCGGCGATATGCATCTGCTGGTGCGAATCGGTTACGCGTATGGGGTGGGCAGAGTCGTACGTCTGCCCCTTGACCGTTGACGATCGGAGCCGGACGCCTCGGGCCCGGCCAAGAACGACAAGGAGTACCCATGCGCATCGCCTTCCTGGTGGCCCCTGAGGGCATCGAGCAGGTCGAGCTGACGGAGCCGCAGGCGGCGGTGGAGGCCGCCGGCGGTACCTCTGTTCTGGTGTCCACCGAGTCCGGTCAGGTGCAGGCGTTCCACCATCTCGACAAGGCCGACACCTTCCCCGTCGACCAGGTGGTGGGGGAGACCTCGGTGGAGGAGTTCGACGGCCTGGTGCTGCCGGGAGGCGTCGCGAACCCGGACGCGCTGCGGTTGGACGAGAAGGCCGTCGCCTTCGTCAAGGCGTTCTTCGACGCGGGAAAGCCGGTCGCGGCGATCTGTCACGCCCCGTGGACGCTGATCGAGGCCGATGTGCTGCGCGGCCGCACACTGACCTCGTGGCCCAGCCTGCGCACCGACGTCCGCAACGCGGGCGGGACCTGGGTGGACGAGCAGGTCAAGATCTGCACGGCCGGCCCCAACACCTTGATCACGAGCCGCAAGCCGGACGACCTCAAGGCGTTCTGCGAGGCGCTCGTCGGCGAATTCGGCAAGCGCTGAGAGACCCCGCCCTCGCACCCGCTCCGCCCCCCGATGGCAGCCCACTCGACGGACGGCCGTGGTGTGCTCCTCTCCGGCGTTCCGGGCACGTCGAAGCGCTCACCGGACGCACGCCCCGGGCAGACCGGTGCGGCCGGTATCTCCGCGGGCGGCCACGACAGCACCCGTGACGAGGCTCGCCACGGGTGCGGAGGCCCCTGCCGTACGCGCCAGACCCAGAAACTGTGCGCCGCGCGGTGGGGAGGCACCCCCGTGCGGGCACGTTTCTGCGGTGAAACCCTGCTGTCGTACGGGTGAACTCCCCAGCCCGACGGTGTCGTCCGACGGCACGCGCGCTACACATCGCCGGTGATCAGAAACCTGCCCCGGAGCGCCTGCACGCTCCTCCTCGCCCTCGCGTCCCTCCTCCCCGGCCCGGCGTCCGCGGCCAGTGCGCAACCCGTGGCCGCCGCCGGTCCCGACCCGGTCGTCTTCGTCCACGGATGGAACTCCGACGGCTCCGCCTGGCGGACCATGGCCGACCGCTTCAGGGCCGACGGCTGGCCGGCCGAGCGCCTGGACCCGTGGACCTACGACACCACCCAGTCGAACGCGACGACCGCCGCACAGCTCGCCGAAGAGATCCAGCGCGTCCTGGACCGTACCGGCGCCACCAAGGTCGACATCGTCGCCCACTCCATGGGCAGCCTCTCCTCCCGCTACTACCTGAAGAGCCTCCACGGGGCCGCGCACGTGGACGCCTGGGTCTCCCTCGCCGGGCCCAACCACGGAACGACCCTCGCGCACTGGTGCGGCGGGGCCTCGTGCGTCGAGATGCGTCCGGGATCCGACTTCCTGCTCGCCCTCAACGACGGGGACGAGACCCCGGGCGCACCCCGGTACGCCACCTGGGCCTCCCCGTGCGACAACGTCGTCAACCCGCAGGACAGCGTCGCCCTGGCCGGAGCGGTCAACACCACCACCGACTGCCTGGACCACAGCGCCCTCCGCGCCGATCAGCGGGTGTACGAAGAGGTCAAGACACACCTCCGGTAGAGCCCCCCCCCGGACGAACGCAGCGGCGGCGGGCACCGGCGGACGTCCCGCTGTGCTGCCGTCCCCCTTGATTCCACCGCTCCCCACCCGACCCGCGCCACGCGCCTGCAGGGCGCACCGCACCCCGCAGGCGCGTGCCCAGCTCTCCTGCCGACGGGCCCCTCACTCTCCCGCGAACTCCTCCAGCAGGACCGCCAGATCCAGGGCATGCGCCGCAAGCTGGTGAAGAAGGTGCTCGACGCCCTGAAGGACACGCCGAGGCCCTGCTCGGGCTGGTGTCGGCCGCCTCCACGCACGACCCGGAAAAGCCCACCACCCTGCGCGAGTACGTCGCGCGCATGAAGGACGGCCAGGACGCCATCCACTGCCTGACCGGCGGGACGCGCGCCGTGGTGGAGAACTCACCACACATAGAGGCCCTCACCGCCAAGGGGTACGAGGTCCTGATCCTCACCGACCCCGTCGACGAGGTCTGGGTGGGCCGGGTCCCGGCCTTCGACGGCCACCGCTTCCAGTCCGTCGCCAAGGGTCAGGTCTCCACCACAGGACCGCAGGAGATCGTCAAGGGTTGAGCGTCCCTGCGGGAACCGGCCACGACGAAGTACAGCGACCGGCTCCATGTGGCCGACTCCTCATGGCTGGCGCGCGACGCCCACGCAGCGCTCTTCGACCACGTCAGACAGGTACCTGCCCGATGTCGATGCCCGAGGCATCCAGGAGGTGTGCTGCCGTGCGAAACGGCACGACATCACCCTGCCCGGAGCGCATCGGCCACCCCATTTCGTCAGGGGTATCGAAGACGGGAGAGGGGCGCGTCCCGTCCTGTGTCAGTGCAGGATCTCGGCGCACAGCCTCTCGTTCGGCAGGCGTCTTCGACCGACTACGCGTGGTCGCTGCGACGGAGGTGTACTTCCGGGAGCACCGCCAGCGCTCCGCCGTCCACCGGCAGGCAGACTCCGTTGACGTACTGGACGAGGCCCCGGCGAGGAAGGCGACCACCTCGGCCACCTCCTGGGGAGAGCACAAGCGCTCCAGCGGGTAGGCCGCCCGGATCCGTGCCCGTTCCTCGGGGTCCCGCCAGCGGTGGGCATTGCGTTCCACGGCGACGAAGCCCGGTTCGACCACGTTGGTACGTATGCCCAGGTGCCCCCACTCGGTGGCCGCAGCGCGGGCCAGTGCGCCGAGGCCCGCCTTGGCCACGGCGTACGGAGCGAAGCCGGGAGCGGCCGCGTGGGCGTGCACCGAGCCGATCAGGACGACAGAGGCGGGTCGGCCCGCGGGATGGTGGCGGACGAGCGCGGCGGCTGCCTGCCACGCCGAGACGAGCCCGACGTCGAGGACGCGGTGCCAGTGTTCCGGTGCCAAGTCCTGCAGCGGGGCGCGGTGTTCACTCAGCAGTGCGTGCACGAGGACCGAGGGCGGCTCGGGTGCGGCGTCCACGGCGCAGGCGAGCAGGTCGGCGTCGGTGGCGTCGCCGTCGAACGCAACTGTCACACCCGGTAGTTGGTGCACGGTCGGATCCTGGTCGACGGCGATGACGGCGGTGCCCTCGGCGAGGAGACGGGCGACCACGGCCCGGCCGATCCCTCCTGCGGCACCGAGAACGAGTGCAGTGCTCAAGACGGTCACCTTTCGGTGGTGCGGGGGTTGGTCGAGGGCATCCGGGGCCTGGCGCCGCCGAGCCCGGGAGGGTGCTGGGCCGCACGCGTGCGAGGTCACGGCCGGGCTTGTGGTGAGAGGAAAGAGGACGGGGCAGTGCCTTGACACCCGCCTATTCCCGGCCGGTGTTGATTTCCTCGAGCTCCTTGCCCGTGGTGGCGAGGAAGGGGGAGAGAGCGACGACAGCCGCAGCGAGCAGATAGGCCGACGCGTACAGGGCGACGGAGCGCAGCCTGAACCGCTCCAGGAGGTGCGGCGCCAGGACCACGTTCAGCGCGATCATGAGGCGGGTGACGGCCTGCGCGACACCGCTTCCGATCCCGCGCAGGTGCGTGGGAAACGCCTCCGACGACCACACCCACGACAGCACGCCGGGCCCGAACCAGGTGAGCAGTGAGTACAGGACGAAGAAGGCCAGCAGAAGCGCCGGGGCCTTCGGGCCGAGGAAGGCGATCCCCAGACCTGCGACGAAGACGCCGACGCAGGACCAGATGCCCAGCGTCCTGCGGTTGACACGGTCGATCAGCCGGGCACCCGCGACAACGGCGCACAGACCCGCGACGAACCCGGCCAACGAGAACCACAGCGAGTGCTGCGCGCCGATACCACTGGCAGCCATGACGAGCGGGCCCGCAATGGTGGCGACCGCGCCGCCGAAGGCCTGGATGGCGAAGAAGCCGGTGACCGCTGCGAGGCGCAGCCCTGCCCGGGCGGCGAAGAGTTCACGTACCCGCCGCTTCCTTCCGGCGGACTCGACAGGAGCCGGTGGCGGCTCCTCGACACCCAGGATCGCGAAGACTTCCCTGGCCTCTTCGTGGCGCCCCTGCGCCCGCAGCCAGCGCGGCGACTCGGGCAGGAACTGCCGGGCGACCAGTACGGCGAGCGCAGGGATCGCGGCGAGCCCGAACAGCCAGCGCCAGGTGTTCTCCCCTGCCACGTCGCGCAGCGCGAGGGCGACGAGCACACTGGTGATCGCACCACCCAGCCACATCATGTTGGGCAGCGATCCCGCGACCCGGCCGCGCCTCGCTCGTGGCGCGATCTCCGTGAGGAAGGCGTGCGAGGTCGGGATGTCCATTCCGACGGCGACGCCGATGAGGAACCGGGCCAGCATGAGTTGCCACACCTCGGTCACGAACGCGGCGACGAGGGAGGCGACGACGAAGAAGACCAGGTTGATGACGAAGATGACCTTGCGTCCGAACCGGTCGGACAGGTCGCCGAACACGACGAGGCCGACTGCCGCGCCGATGAACGCGATGGCGCCGAGCCAGCCCACTTCGGTGGGGGTCAGATCGAAGGCCGGTTTGAGGAAGAGCAGCGCCGAGCCCATGACGAGCAGGTCATAGCCGTCGATGAATTCACCGAAGGCGACCAGACGCGGTGTCCACCGCTTGGTGAAGTGCGCCCTCGCTGGGCTGATACGCCCGGTGCCTGGGGTGGTCGTACGGGATGGGGCGGCGGCCATGGCGGGTGTCAGGTCCCTTCACGCGGACGGAGGACAAGGTGGTCAGCGTGGTCCCACACTGGTGCACCAGTGACACCAGTGGTAGATGCTCACTACACGTTGCCCACTACTCGCCCGTGCCTGGCCGAAACGAAGCGGAACGGAAGTCCCGTTCATATGTCCGCTCTTGGGCGTCCGCCGTGTCTGGATGTCCGCCGTGCGAGGCGGACTCGATCGCCGCACCACGGCCCGCCAGGCCCGACGACGCACCGCCGCATCCGTCTTCCCCAGTGCAACCCCGTTTCCAGCAGCAGGAGTTGACAGGACCCGCCCTTGAGCGGGACGTACCGGATGCCCTGCGAACAGACCCTGCCCTGCACCGGTCTCGGGCCCGAAGGCCGCTCCGGCCAGAGCGGCAAGGGAGGTTCGATCAGCGCCCCGGGAGGCGTCGACCGAACGCCGCTTCGGCCGGCCGTGGCGGCCGGAGGTTCGGCGGAAGCGGACAGGCTCCGGCGAGCACCTGGCAAGGGCGTCCCGTCGTCACTGTGGCGGGCAGTTCATCGGGCTCGCACAGAGCCTGCCGACGTGGTCACGGACCTTGTCGGTTGAGGCCGGGCACGTCGCGCAGGAGCGTGTTTTCACTCGCGTCCACCTGTTCGGTGTCTCGCCTCTTGGGGTGGTCAGTGACCGGCGGAAGCGATTTTGTCGAGAACGGCGGCGAGTTCGACGGGTGCGGACAGGAAGGGGCAGTGGTGGGTGCCGAGCCGTTCCACCCGTGAGGTCCGAACGGACATCTGCTCCTGCCGTGTTGGGGGGAGGGCCTGATCCTGCGTGCACAGGAGATACGTGGACGGGACCGTGCGCCAAGCGGCCCGAGTCACCGGTTGCTGGTACGCCCTCAGGCTCTGCTCCACGAGCATGTCGACGGTCTGCCGGGCGAGTGCGTCGGGCACGTCCCCGAAGAGGGACGCGCGAGGATCGTCGAAGATCGCGGGGGTGGTCCCGGTCAGGTCCTCTTCCTCACCCGGCGCGTGCGCGTTCTGGCCGTGCATGCTGTTGAGGCTCTCGCCCTCCGCGGGCACGTAGGCCGCGAGATACACGATGTGAGCGACGCCCGATCGGCCAACGGCGGCCTGAGTGACGGGAATTCCGGCGTAGGAATGTGCGACGACGACGATCGGTCTGGGCGTTCGCCGTATCTCCGCAGTGATCGCGTCGGCGTCGTCGTACATGCCCGCGGTTGGTGTCCGCTGCGGACCGACGCTCGGCAGGGCGACCGTCCGCGACCGCAATCCCCTTTCCGTCAGAGCCTGTTGAAGTGGAACCCAGCAGGTGGGTCGCAGCCATGAGCCGTGAACGAGGAGGAACGAGGGCGGTCCGGAGGGCAGAGACATGCGGCAACCCTAACGAGCCCAACGAGACGCAACAGCAATGAGAAGTCGAACCGCATCCCACGCTGCTCCGCCGGCGCACGGGCCAGCGCCAGTACGCCGACGACACCGGGACCAGGCGTGCCGACGTGCCGCAGATCCACGAGAACGGCCGTGCCGCCGTGCCGAATCGCCGCGCGCAGCTGACGCCCGAGGCGCGCTTCGGCAGCCGGTCCGACGTCGCACCGGACCTCGATCGTCAGACGACCGGCACGGATGTGCAGGGCGATCGGTGCGGGCTCCTGCACCGCCGCAGGAGCCGTCCGTCCCCGCTGCCGAGGGCGCAGAGCCTGCGAGGGCCTGCGTTCCCAGCGGAATTTCAGCGGGTGTCGGACAGTGGTGATGCTCCACGCCATCGTCCCCCCGACCGCGATGGTCCGCCTGGTCGTCACTTCGTGCGGACGGCAAGTCTCCCGTCCGGGCCGAGCGAGCGGGCAGGGCCACGAGGCCCTTGACCAAAGCCGCATGGCCCTTTGCGGGCCGCCGGGCAGAAGGCGGGCGCCCAAGGAGTTCGGGAGGGCGGCAGGGCTGCGAGGCGGGTGCGTCGCATGAGCGGCGAGAGGCAACCGAGAGCCGGAACAGTGGCACGGGACAGGACGGTTCGTCCCCGTGGCCTCCTTGGTTCCGGCTGTCAGGGACCTTCGGCCCATGGCGGTGGGGCGCCGGTCGCGTCGATCCTCGGAGTGCCCGAGGAGCACACCCCGGCGGCGGTCGCCCGTGACCGGCCCGTACCGGTGTGCGCCGGGCCGCAGTCGGCCCGTGCCCGCAGGCTCGGGCCGGACAGTGCGATTCCCGGGAGGGACGGAGGAGGGACCGATGACCAACCGACTGGACCAACCGCGCTCGCTCGACCTGGTCGGCGATCCGATCGAAATCGGCGGCGTCGGCACGGCGTTCGAGGCCACGTTGCAGTACCGGGTGGGCGACGGTCACGACGAGGTGACGGGCACTTTCATGGTGGGCGGAGGAACTGGTGAGCACGCGCAGTTCCACGTCACCGTCGACGTCGGCGGCGCCGCCTTCGCGCTCGACCGGTTGTTCGTCCAGGTCTTCGAGCTGAGCGCCAAGGACGGCAGCGAGATCAACGTCGTCACCGTTCCGGTCGTCTACGGGCCGCGCATCGTGCCCGGCTACTACGGCTACCGCGAGCACCGGGTGGTGAAGGGGGACACCCTGGCGTCCCTGGCCCGGATGCACTACGGCGACGCGGGCCTGTATCCGCGTATCGTCCGGGCCAACCCGGGCGAGATCACCGATCCGGACAAGATCTTCCCGGGGCAGCTCCTGAGGATTCCGATCGGCGCATGACGCCGTACGGCCCGCGCCTCGGCGGGAGGCCGGCTCTGCCCGGCACCGGCCTCCCGGCCCAAGGTCCTCACCTCGTACGCCGTGACCTGCGACGCCGGGCCCGAAGCCTCACCTCCGCCCGCACCGGCAACGGCGCGAGCGCCGCCCGTGCCATGGCCAGAGGACCCGTCTCCAGGTTCCGGAGCACCCCTTCCGGTGCAGAGCCCTGTTCCAGCCAGAGGGTGACCCGGACGAGCTGCGCGCCCCGCACGGGACGCAGAGCGATCCGGGCCGCGCGTACCCCGGGCAGAACGGACGTCTGTGAAGCCAGCGCGTCCTTCAGGGCGTGCGACCGGAGCGACACGCCGGCTCCGCCCAGTGGCAGCGGGGCGTGGGTGCGGCTCGCCCGCACCGAGAGTGCGCACAGCCCCGCCATCCCCAGGAGCACGGCGATGGACAGGGCGGTCAGCACCGACGGCGCCCACCAGCCGTGGGCCCCCGCCGCGCCCGCCTCGGTGCGCGGCAGCGGCCACCAGCTCGGCAGGTGTACGTGCGGGCCGTTCACGGGCCGCACCGCGAGATGGCCCAGGACCAGCCAGAGACCGGCCGCCAGGGACCCGAGGGACAGGAGCAGCAGTGCCGCCCGGGTCAGGAACGTCGCGACCGGCGTCATGCCCCCGCCTCCTCGCTGCGGTGGGGAGCGGCCCGCAGCCGTACGCGCGGACGCGGGGGCCGCGTCACCCCCAGCGTCTCGAGCGCGCTGCCGGTCGATGCGGTCAACTGGTGCTGTACGGCGTCGAGTTCGCCGTATCCGGCCAGGGCCCGCACCGTGGCGCGCCGACGGCCCACCCGTACCCGGGCCGAGGTCACCCCCGGCACCGCGAGAGCCTCGTCGCGCAGCAGCAGGGCGATCGCCGAGCGGTCCAGCGTGGCACGGGTGCCGGTCGTGCGCACGGTCATCGGCAGGCGGTCGCGCCGGCCCGGCAGCACGGCCGCACCCAGCAGCCACAGCCCGAGCACGACCGCCGCGATCCCCGCCACGAGCGTCGTGGGATCCGCGAGGGACGTGGTCGCCACCCGGTGCAGGACGTCGGGCCGGGGCGCGCCGGGCAGCACGTGTCCGGTGCGCCGGGCGACGCCCTCGGCGAGCAGGTAGGCGCAGGCGGCCGTCCCCACGCCCAGCACCAGGAGCGCGGTGCCGAGGCGGGGGGACCACGGGCGGCGGGCGGGGGCCGGTGCGGGCTCCGGCGGCCCTGCGGAGGCGTCGGCCGTGCGGGGAGCGTCCGTCGCGCACGCGTGCGTCCCGGCCCCGGTCCGCGTTCGGCCGAGCCGCCCGCCGGTCGCGGGCCCGCTCCCGGCCAGCGCCCTCACGCGTACCTCCGGAGGCGGCACGGTGAGCCCCGTCAGTGCGGCCGTGGTGCGGGCCACGTGCTGCCGGAGGCGTTCGGCCGTACCGGCCAGGTCGGCCGCGTAGGGCAGGGTGACGCCCAGCGTGACGGAGGCCGTGCGGCCGGTGCGTACGACCGTCGCCGACGGAAGTGCCGCGTCGCCGCGGGGGAGTTCCTCCGCCCAGGCGCGGGCGGCGATGCGGCTCACCGCCCGGTCCGTGACGGTGGTCGAACCCCGTTCCGCCGCCGGGAGACGGGCGGGGGCCGGCGGTGTGGTGGTCATCGGGTCCTCCGGCGGCCGTCGCCGGACGACCCGGACCGGTCGAGCCGGTCCCACAGCCGCTGCCGTGCCTCGTCGTCCTCCAGGACGTGTCCTGCGGCCCAGCCCGCCGCGCCGCAGAGCGCGACCACGAGGAAGGCGCCGAAGCCGCCGAACCACCCGGCGAAGCCCAGGGCGAGGCCCACGAGGGCGCCCAGTTGTGACCTGTTCATGGTCCTGCTTTCCGTCCTTCGAAGGACGAGACGGGGAGGGGGAGAAGGAGGGTCAGGAGACCCGGGTGTCGGTGCGGGCGTCGTCCTGGTCGTCCTCCGGCAGGTGGACGTCGTTGACCGTCACGTTGACCTCGACGACCTCCAGGCCGGTGGTCCGTTCCACCGCGGAGACGACGTTCTCGCGCACGTCGCGGGCGAGGTCGGCGATGGACACCCCGTACTCCACGACCAGTTCGAGATCGATCGCCGTCTGCACCTCGCCGACCTCGACCTTGACTCCCCGGCCCACGCTCGGCCGGCCGACCGGAACCCGGTCGCGGACCGCGCCGATGGTGCGCGAGAGGCCGCCGCCCATGTCGTGGACGCCCGGGATCTCGCGGGCGGCGATCCCGGCGATCTTGACGACCACGAGATCGGCGATGGCGGTCTTGCCCCGGGTGGCCGCGGGCTCGTCCGCGCCGGGCCTGCCGAGGCCGACGGAAGTGAGGTCCGAGGTGCTCCGGCCGGAGGCGGGGGCAGGAGCCGTGGCGGAGGTGAGGTTGTTCGTCTGCTGCGAAGCCATGAGAAGTCTCCCGGAATAGCGCTGCTCTTGCTCGGTCACGTCGTTGGACTCCGTACCTGTCGATCCGTCACGCACCGCATCGCGGATTTTTTCTTTCCGCTTCCGTGCGTGACGGAACGGAGCGAACTGTGTCGAACACACGCATGGCGAAGGAGAGGAGCCGGCAAGTGCCCGGAAACGGGGATGACCAGGGTGACGGCAGGGACGCCGATCACACCGAGGGCGGCGGGACGGCCGGTCCGCCGGACCGCCTGCTCGCCGTGCGCGCGGGCGAGGGCGACGAAGCCGCCTTCGAGGTCCTGGTACGACGGCACGGCCCCGAACTGCTGCGGCTCGCCACCCGCATGCTCGGCAGCGCGACCGAGGCCGAGGACGCCGTCCAGGAGTCCTTCGTGAGCGCCTGGCGGAGCCTGCCCGAATTCCGCGGCGACGCGGCGTTCCTGACCTGGATGTACCGCATCGTCACCAACCGGTGCCTGAACCAGCTCCGGTCGCGGCGGCCCGTCACGCACCTCGACGCCGTGCCGGAGCGAGAGACTCCGGGGCACGAGGGCTCGCCGGTGCGCGATGCCGAGGCGGGCGCCGCCCTGCGCGAACTCTCGGCCGCGCTGGAGGGCCTGTCGCCCGAGCAGCGCGCCTGCTGGCTGCTGCGCGAGATGCACGGACTGTCGTACGAGGAGATCGCGGATACGGTCGGCATCAGTCCGCAAGCGGTACGCGGCCGGATGTTCCGCGCACGCCGAGCTCTGATGGAGGCGATGGCGGCATGGCGATGAACGGACACAGCGGACCGCCGGGCACCGGCGGGAGCCCCGGAAACGATCCCGCGCGGAGCCAGGACTGCCCGCGGGACCCGGACCACGCGGGTGACGACGACCTGCTGCCCTGCGGACGTTCGCTCGACGACGTGTGGGCCGACCACGAGGGCGCACCCGGGGAGGCCCCCGAGGGCCACCCCGTCGACTGCGTCCACTGCACGGCCGCGCTGGCGGACCTCCGTACCCTCGACGACCTCGTCCAGCGCACACGCGCCGAGGACGAGAACACCCCCGCACCGGACGCCTCGGCCCTCGCCTCCCGGGTGATGGACCTCGTACGTCTCGAACTGCGGCCCGGCCGGTCGCTGCCCCTCGGCGAGGCGGAGGAGGACCACTGGATCGTGGAGACGGCCGCGGCGCGGGCCCTGCGGGACGCCGCGGAAACGGTCGCGGGCGTACGGGCGGGAAGCTGCCGCGTCGCGCCCGCGGCCGGTTCTGGGGTGCGGGCTCCCGTACGGGTCACCATCGAGGTGGAGGCCGGTGCGCGACGTGCGCTGCCCGAACTGGCCGAGGCGGTGCGCTCCGCCGTGGCCGGGGCCGCCGACCGGGCGATCGGGATGCGGGTGAGCGAGGTGGACGTGGTGGTGGTCGACCTCTTCGACGAGACCGGGGAGGACCCGCGATGACCCACGACGCACGCGACGGGCGGGAACCCGTACCCCCGACGAGCCTCCGTGAGACGGGCGAGCGGCTGGCGCTGGCGGTCTCCGAGGCCGCCGCTCGGGTTCCCGGAGTGGCGTTCCTGCGCCCCCGGCTGAGCGACCGGCTCCGCGGTTCGACGGCGCTCGCCCGTCTGCGCCCCGGTTCCGCCGCGGACAGGACACCGGCGGGTGTCCGGGCCCGCCGGGACCCGGACACCGAGCGCTGGCGGGTCGAGGTGCAGTTGACCGTACGGGCGGGGCACCGGGCGGTGGACGTGGCCCGCGCGGTCCGGGCGGCGGGGGAGCGGGCGGCGGGCGGGCTGCCGGTGGAGATCGCGGTGACGGTCACCGGGATCGTGTGACCCCGGTGCCCGACCCGGCCTGCGGCTTCGTGCGAGGAGCCCCGCTCAGTGCGGGGGAAGCGCGGTGGCCAGCAGATGGTGCAGCAGGGTGCACCACACACCGGCCGCGACGAGGGCGTTGCGCATCCGCCGACGACGCGGCGGGGTCACCGGGTCGGAGGCGGGACGTACGGGCAGCGGCCGCACCGCCGACACCGGAAGCGGGCCGGTGACGGCCGGGAACCACGCCGCACGGGGGGACCCCTCCGTCCGTGGGAACCCTTCCGAATGCGTACGTGGGTGCCGTTCCGCAGGGGCGGACGCCGCCGCACCGGCGGAACGCTCCGTGGGCCCCGCGCACTTCCCGGCCCCGCCGGGCGTCGCCCGCCGCTGCAGGACCGGCCGCCTCGCCGCCTCGCGGACCGCCTGCGCTTCTGCCAGGCCCGCCAGGAACCGCAGGTAGGCGATGCGGCGCCGGCCCACGGGGGAAGTGCGCCCGGTCTCCCAGGAGCGCACGGTGGCCGCGGTCACCCCGAAGGCCTCCGCCACCTGGTGGCGCGTCAGCCCCCACTCCTCACGCAGGAGCCGACGGACGGCGGGGGAGGGGAGCGCCGGGCCGGGGAAGCGGGTCCGGCCGGGGCCGGGGGAGTCGGTCCGGTCGTGCTGCGCGGACGTTTGCTGAGGGAGCGTCAGGAATTTCATGTGCGTACGACAATCATCACGGAGGTACGTCGCGGTCCGCCGGGGAACTTCACCCGCTCGGCCGTACCGGGCCGCGCCGCCGGAGCATCCGGGAGCCCCGTGGCACCCGCTGGAGTGATCTGCGGAGTCTCCCGCTGGTGTCGGTGGGCCCCGGGGCCGAAGGCCCGTCGATCGTGAGGTGCCCGGACACCACGGAGTTCGGGTGGCGTCGGCGCCCCGGGTGATCTCGGGCGGCTGCGGGCGCGCATACGTCCGTCCCGCGAAGTCCCAGGAGATCGTCCATGCTGCTCACCCCTCAGGGGCCGGTCCGAAGAGTGTCCCGGCTGCTGCCTCCCCTGTGCGCCCTCGTCCTGGCGGCCGCCGCCACGGGCCCGGTCCGTGCCGCCCCGCCGTCGGCATCTGCTGCCGGCTGGAGCGAGTTGCGAGTCTTCGGCACCCAGTGCCTGACGGCCGACGACGGCGGCCGGACCTGGCTGGCCTCCTGCCGGTCCACCCTGGGCGAACCGACCCCGCAGACCCAGCGGTGGCGGTTCGACGCCGCGACGGGCGTGATCGGCAGCGCCGTCCCGGACGGATCAGGACGCCCCCAGGAGCTCTCGGTGCCCGGTGGCGCCAAGGCGGCACGCAGCACACGGACCGTTCTGGTGCCCGCCGCACAGGCACAGGGAGGGTGGACGTACGGTCCCGAGCGCCGTCTGGCGTGGGCGGGCACCTCCATGGTCCTCGACTACCACACCTCCGACGACTACCCGGCGCTCTACAGCGCCGGCACGGGCGACAACCAGAAGTGGGAGTTCACCCCGGCCGCCGAGGAGGCGGCAGCACCGCGCCCCCACGACGCGGCGACCGAACTCCGGGTGGACGGGCGGTGTCTGACCCTCGCCGGGTACGCGGTGCCGAACGAGGCCGTGACGGTGGAGCCGTGTGCGTCGGAGGCCGGTCAGGTCACTCCGTTTGGGCAGAGGTGGGTGGTGGCGGACGGCCGGGTGCTGACCGCTGAGGCGCCCTACCGTGTGCTCGGCATCGAGGACGGAGGCGGCGGGGCGCCCGTGGCACGCCTGGTGGACGACGGCTCCGACCGGATGCGCTGGCAGTACGACGCACAGACCGGCGCCCTGCGCTGGGCCGCCGATCCCTCCCGCGCGCTCGATCACGCCCGCAACAGCTCCTACGCGGGTCTGTACCGCTACCACGGCGACACCAACCAGCAGTGGAAGCCGCATCCTCCCCGCACCTCGCCGCACCCCACGGTCCCTCCGGCGGCGCCCGGCGAGGTGCGGGCAACCGCGCTGACACCCACGTCGGCCCGGCTGACCTGGGCGGCCCCCGGGGAAGGCGCGCGACCGGCGTCCTACGCGGTCTACCGGGACGGCGGGCGGATCGCCACCACGGCGGGCACGTCCTACACGGACGCAGGGGTGGGCCCCGGTGGAAAGTACCGGTACCGGGTGACGGCGCTGTCGGCGGACGGAACGGAGTCGGCACCGGGAGCGGCGGGCACACTGGAGGCCACGGCCTGCCCCGTCTCCACGGAGGCTCCCGACCTGGCACTGCCCGCACCGGTGCGTGGTACGCCGTACACCGTGACCCTGACCGGGCACCCCTCGGCCGAGGCGGAGCAGGAACGGCTGGGGCTGAATCTGGCACCGTCCGACGTGCGACCGACGGGACTTCACCTGCCGCCGGGCGGCACGCTGAACGTGGCGGTCGGCGCCGGGGCGGCGCAAGGGGCGCTGCGGGTGCGGATCGGCCCGCCGGTGGCCTGGCCCGCTCCTGTCGCACGCGCACACCCGCTCACCTCCCCGGGCACCACGCAGATCACCGACCGGCGCGGCGGAATGGTGTACCTGGCCTTCGACGGGCCGGATTCCGCACGGGTCACGGTGACGCTGTCCGGTGACGCGGAGCCCGTACCGGTGTTCCGGCTCGGCCGCACGACTGCCGCCCAGTGGCGTGCCGAGCTCGCTGCCGGCACCTCCCGGTACGCCGAACTGACGGGCGGGCGCACGCTGGTGACGCTCTCCCGGGAGACGGCCGCACGGCACGCGGAGGCGGGGCCCGACGCGCTGCTGCGCCACCTGGAGTGCGCACGCGCCCTGGAGGACCGCGCGGCCGGGCTGGACGGCAGCACCCCGCAGCACGCGCCGGGAGTGTTCCCGTACCACTACGTCGAGGTGGAGAGGCGCATCGGCTCGGCCTTCGCGGCGGACGCGTACATGGGTTTCCAGTACGACTCCTCGCCGTGGATCGCGGACAGCGCGCAGGCCGGCTGGGGCGTGTGGCACGAGCAGGGGCACAAGCGCCAGCAGCGGGCGGTGCAGCCGTCGGCCCTGACAGAGGTGTCGGTGAACGTCTTCTCGCTGGCCGTGCAGAAGGCCTTCCAGCAGCGCTCGCGGCTGGTGACGGAACCCGTGTACGACCGGGCGCTGAAGAAGGTCGGCACGCCGGGCGTGGAGTTCGAGAAGACCTTCGACGCCTTCGAACGGCTGGTGATGCTCCAGCAGTTGACCCTCCAGTACGGGGACGACTTCTGGCCGCGGGCGCAGCGGAGCCTGCGCGAGCACCCGATGCAGGGCAGCGACCGCTGGCGGAACCTGGCCGTCCTGACCAGCCGCGTCGCCGGGCAGGACCTCACCGCGTTCTACGCGGCCTGGGGAGTGCCGCTCACGGACGAGGCGAGGAAGGAGATGGCCGCCCTGGGGCTGCCGGCCCCGTCCGTGTCGCCGGCCGTCTTGCGGGAGCGGTGACTGAGCAGCACCGTGCGGGGCCACCGGCTCAGCCGCGGCGCGGCCCGTGACCGCTCCTCGGTGCACCGCTGCTGCCGCTGAATCCGAGGAGCACGAGGCAGACAAGGAAGGCGGCGAGGACAATCACTCCTCCGTAGGGCTCCCCGCAGGCCGTCGCGACCAGCACGAGGAACGCAGCCAGAAGAGCGTGGCGACCGTAGTGGCAAGGCGCGTTCTTCATCGTCGGCCCCTTCCGGCAGGCACTGGCACGACAGTGCGCGGACCCTCGCGGTTCCCCGGCCACGGCCGGGGGAACGCTGTCCTCCTGCCTCCACCGTCGGGCCGGTGCCGCTGATGGGGGAGGGGCCGGACGGTCCGGACCTCGGCCGAACGGGCCGGGCCGGCAGGCCCCTTCCGGCCGGTCGGCCCGTCCTGTTCCCCGCGTCGGCAGGCGTGGGGGCCGGTCGTCGCCGTGCGAAGGGGGCTTTGCGCCCGGGGGGGGGATCACCGGCGCACCGCGTTGAAGAGTTCCGGCGGTCGTCGCCCCCCCCCGCCCGACCTCAACCGCTCCGGCGGCCCGGCCGGCCGCCGGACGAGATTGAAGGCCGCGGCAGGGCGACCTCCCGATGCCGTGCGTCCGACACGAGGACGCCCCGTCGCGTTCAGCCGTACGTCCCCCACAACCGCAACGGTCGAGGTCCACCGCCCTTCTGGCGTCCTCTGGAGAAAGGCCTCCCCCTCACCATGCAACGACGCGACGTCGTGACCGCGCTGGCCGCCGCCCTCGCGGTGCCCGCAGCACTCGGCACGTCCCCGGCCACCGCGCAGGAGCACCCCGGGCACGGACCCGCCCCCGACGAGTTGACCCGACGCATGCTTGCGGTGCTGACTGCCGAACTCGACGACAGGGCCGCCGCGCGCTCCCTCGTCCCGCACGTGCACGATGTCGGATTCGACTGGCACCCCGAGACCGCGCCCCTGCGAAAGCTGGACTTCCTCGTCGCGTACGGGTTCGGGAACCGGCCCCCGGCAGGCGGAGGAGACCCGACGAAGGTCCGCCCCGAACCGGGTCCGGTGAACGAGGAACTCGCCGACACCGTCGCGCGCATCCGCAGGCACCGCACGATCCCGGTGTACGCGCAGTGGGAGATCGCGCGCTTCCTCGAATCCAAGTACCGCATGCGGCACGTCATCTCGATCGAGCCGGTCGTCGCACCCGACGGCACGATCACCTATCTGAGCACCGACGGCGTTGCCGCACAGGTCGCCAAGGCCCGGGAGCACCTGCCCGGAGGCGTCGGCACCGCAGGGGTGGTCGGCTTCCGCGACCACATCAAGCGATGTGTGCAGACCACACGAGACCGCGGGATGAAGGCGTACGCCCCGCAGGGCCACACCATGCCGCACACCTACGACCCGAAATCGGGCCAGCCGTGGACCCGACGCAGAGACCTGTACCTGGTGCACGACATGGCGGCGCAGTGGCAGGTGCTGCGCGAGAAGCTCGTCACCGGGGCGTTCCCGCAGGGCTGAACCGGGCGGCGCGGACGTCGCGGAGCGGATTCGCACCTCGCCCGTGGGCGGGGTGCGCACGCCCCTACTTTCTCGTACTGATGTGCAGATGGTCACCCCAAGTGATTCCCCTGTGCCCCGGACGTTTCACTCTGCGTTCAACTGGCATAGGTTCATTGGCACTTGCCTCCCGCATCGGTCGGGCGGGGAAGGTCGGACAGGGGAGGTGCGGCGCCGTGACGGAAAGTACGGGCGAGCGGTGGATGGTGGCGGCCAAGTGCCGGACCACCGATCCGGACACGCTCTTTGTCGAGGGAGCGGCCCAGAACCAGGTGAAGGCGCTCTGCGGTGGATGTCCCGTACGGACCGTCTGCCTGGCCCATGCGCTGGATCACCGGATCGAGCATGGTGTCTGGGGCGGCATGACCGAGCGGGAGAGGCGTGCTCTGTTGCGTCGCCGGCCTCTGGTGACGTCGTGGCGGCGCTTGCTCGCAACGGCGCAGGCCGAGTACGAGCGAACCGCCGACGCGGAGCGGACCGAAGCGAGCTGACCCGGAACGTACCCGCCCCCGGCTCGAACCCGGAGGGCTAATCCAGCACGGGCGGCCCCGCCTCGACGCGACGCGACGCAGCACCGCGTTCAGGCTGTCCGCCTCGGGGCTGGGGTCGAGCTGCCGTTCGTCCCACCAGGTGGCCCCCGCATCACGCGGCGGGCCGATCACGTCCCGGGCCCCGGCGCCTTCCCACCCCGGCTGAGGGCCGCGACGGCAACGGCAGACAGGGTCCCGGTCGCACCGGCCGGGATCCTGGCGCTCCGTCGCTCTCCCCCTGCCGTCCGCCGCGTCCGGCCGGGCACCCCGGCAACGTACAGACCGCCTCGGCGACCGCTCCTGCCCGCAGACGACCGGCGCGTGCGTCGCCGCGGGGCCGACGGAGACGCCGACCGGCACGACCGGTGCCTTCGCCCGCGCTTCGCGACCGAAAGACCCGTCGGAGGGATGATGACCACACACGACAAGAAAGGCGGCACCGTGTACGTCACCACCGCTTCGGTCGACGAGATCCTGGACCTCCGCCAGCAGGTCCTGCGTCCCGGAAAGCCTCGCGAGAGCGCCCTGACCGATGCCGACCTGATGCCCGACACCTTCCACCTCGCCGCCCACCTGGACGACGGCACACTCGCCGCCTGCGCGACCTTCAGCACCGAGGGCCTCCCCGACACTCCCGCGATGGCCGCCTTCGACGCCCGCGGCGTGTGGCGACTGCGGAAGATGGCCAGCGCCCCGCACGTACGCGGACAGGGCTTCGGCGGAGCCGTCCTGCGCGCCGGCCTGGATGCCTGCGCGAGCCGCGGGGGCCGGCTGGTCTGGTGCAGCGGCCGGCTTGCCGCAGCCGGCTTCTACCGGCACCACGGCTTCACGGCCGTCGGGGACCAGTACACCGTCCCCGGAATCGGCCGGCATTACCACTTCGTCCACGAACTCCCGTGACCCACCACGCGCGACGGCCCTGCCCCCTTACAGCCTGACGGGACGGCGGCCCCCCGAAAGCGCGCGCACGGGCCGTCACCGTCCTGGACGTCGTGGCCGTTACCGATGCTGACGGGGGTCGTTCTGGATCACGGCTGTTCGGCCGACCTCCTGAGCGAAAGCGCGACCCACAGATGCTGACACCGCCCGAGTCCCCTGGCCTCCCCCTCTTGTCCGTGTCCTTGCCGGACCCCGGGGACGGGACCGGGCCGCTTGCCGTGGATCCGAAAAAGTTCCGTGACGAACTGGTCGTCGCGGCCGACTGGGTCGCCGACTATCTGAGCCGGATCAGACAGCGGCCGGTGGCACAGCCCGTCCCTCTGGAGCACCGGCGGGCCCTGGCAGAGGGAGGGATGCCGCAGGAGGGCCAAGACCTGGGGGCGCTGCTGGAGTTCGTCGGGCAGGCTGTGGCCCCGTACCCGACAGGCAATGGCCACCCCGCCTTCTTCGCCTGGATCAACTCGCCGCCGTCCCCGGCCGGGGTGATCGCCGAGCTGCTGGCCACCGCCGTCAACGCGACCTGCGGCATGGGCGAGCACGCGCTGATGGACCTGGAACGCGGGGTGGTCCGGGACCTGGCTGCCCTGGCGGGCATGGCACCCGCCACGGGCGGGGTGCTGACCAGCGGCGGCTCGATGGCCAACCTGCTGTGCCTGGGAGCCGCCCGCACCTGGTTCCTGCGCGGGCACGAGGCGACCGACGGCCCCGCCTACGACCAGGCCCACGCCCGTCTGACCGCCTACCACAGCGACCAGGCCCACATGTCGGTCGCGAAGGCGGCCGCCACGATCGGCCTGCCTCCGTGGCGGCTGCGGGCCGTGCCCACCACCGCCGAGCGGCGCATGGACGTCGAGGCATTGAAGGCGATGATCGACGCCGACCTCGCGAGCGGACTGCTGCCGTTCTGCGTCGTGTCGAATTTGGGCAGCACCGCCAGCGGTGCCGTCGACCCGATCGAGGCCATCACCCAGGTGTGCCGCAGCCGGGGCATGTGGCACCACGCCGACGGCGCCTGGGGCGGACTCGGTGCCATGGTTCCCGAACTGGCCCCGCTCTACCGGGGCGTCGCCGACCTCGACTCGCTCACCGTCGACCCGCACAAGACCCTGTCCGTACCGGTCGGTTGCGGCGCCGCCCTCGTCACCGACCCGGACCGGCTGCGCGAGGCGTTCACGTACCGCGCCTCCTACCTCGACGGCGACCAGGACTGGCCCTGGATGTCCGACTACACGATCGAGCTCACCCGGCCCGGAACCCGCGCGCTCACCCTCTGGGCCACCCTCCACCAGCTCGGCCGCGCCGGCGTGAGCAGCCTCCTTCAGCACTACCAGGACCTCGCCCGGTACCTGAGCCGACGCGTCCAGGCACACCCCGCACTGGAACTGTGCAGCGACGGCCCGCTGCCCGTCGTCTGCTTCCGCCTGGCAGCCGGTACGGCTTTGGACCGACCGGAGGCGCGGGCGGACCTGCACACGGCGGTGGCCGCACGCGTCCAGGCCCGCGGCCACGCCTACCTCGCCACCGTCTGCCACGACGGCGAAACGGTCCTGCGGGCCTGCTTCTGCAACTACCTCACCACCGCCGACGACGTGGACACCCTCCTGGAAGAAGTCCGGGCCGCCGCCCAACACCTCAGCACCGCATAGCCGGTTCGCGGGGAGAAGGCGGAGCAGGACGGACACATGGCCCCGGCGGCAGGTGGTAGGCGAGGGAAGAACGTCACGGGTACGGGTGTGCGACCACGGAGCCCCTGAGCGACCCGGACGTGGAGCAGGCGAACCACCGGACCAGGGAAACGGAGCACGCCATGCGGGAAGCCACTCAGACCGAAGTACGCCGGGCCTTCGACAGCGGACTGCCGGGGCTGCGGCCCCCGCGGTCCGTCATCGTCGTCGGCGCCGGACTCGCCGGACTTGCCGTCGCCCACGAACTCGCCGCCCGGGACTGCGAGGTGACGGTCCTGGAGGCGTCCGGCCGGCCCGGCGGGCGCGCGTACACCTTGAGGGAGCCGTTCGCCGACGGACTGCACGCCGAGGCCGGCGCGATGACGCTCACTCCGCACTGCCACTACGCCATGCACTACCTGCGCGAACTCGGCGTCGAGACGGACACCGCCGACCTCTTCGGCACCACGTTCTCCTACTTCGCCCGCGGCGGCTTCTTCACCCCCGAGCCGGACTCCGTCGCCGGGGCCGGTCTTGACCTGCACCCCCACGAGAAGGACCTCGGTGTCGGCGGCATGATCGAGCGGTACGTCACCGCCGTCACCGAGAGCCTCCAGCCCGATCTGAGCACCCCCGACTGGGCGGTCACCCAGCGCCTCGCCCCCTACGACCAGCTCTCCGTGCACGAGGTCCTCACCGAACGGGGCGCCTCCCAGGCGGCCATCGACCTCATGGAACCGCTGTTTCTGGAAATGCGCGGCGGCGACCTGAAGACGGCGTCGGCACTGTCCTGGCTGCGGCACGAGGCGAGCCCCCACTCACTGGGCAACGCCGACCCCCGCTGGGCCAAGGTGAAGGACGGCACCGACCGTTTCCCGCAGGCCTTCGCCGAACGGCTCAAGAGCCGAATCCACTACCACCGTCCGGTGGTGCGCGTCGAACAGGACGCGGAGCGTGCCCGGGTCACCTTCCTCGCCCACGGCCGCCTGCACACCCGGGAGGCCGAACGCGTCGTCGTCACCGTCCCGTTCAGCACGATCCGGCACATCGACTTCACCGAGGCGGGCCTCTCCGACGCCAAGCACGACGTGATGCGCCGGGTGAAGTACTCCTCGATCGTCCGCGTCTACCTCCAGATGCGCCGCCAGTTCTGGCCGCAGCACAACGCCAGCTTCTCCACCGACCTGCCCATACGCTGGATACGCGACGCCACCCCGCAACTCCCGGGCCCCCGCAAGATCCTGGAGTGCCTGATGACGGGGTGGCGGGCCCGGGCGGTCGCGGCCATGACCGAGGAGGAACGCCTCGACTTCGTCCTGACCGAGGTCGAACGGATGCTGCCGGGCGCCCGCGACCACTTCGAGACCGGTACGTCCGTCTGCTGGGACCAACGGCCCTACGCCGAGGGCGCATACATCCTGCCCGAACGCGGGCACAGCGCCCTGATGCCGGTGATCCGCAGGCCCGAGGGGCGGATCCACTTCGCCGGTGACCACGCGGGGTTCGAGCCCAACGGAGGCTCGATGACCTTCGCCCTGGAGTCCGCGGCCCGCACCCTCGTGGAACTCGGCGCGGCGGCCGACGCGACCTGAGCCCGCTCGCCGACGGGGCCGGGGAAGCAGGACGGACGGGGCCGGGGGAGTCGGCCGAGCAGGCTGCGCGGCCCCCGGCCCCGTCGGTGCTCAGCCGAGCAGGCGGCGCAGCACCCCGGCCCCGTCGGTGGTCAGCACCGACTCCGGGCGGAACTGCACACCCCGTACGGCCCGTTCGTGCAGAGCGATCACCTCGCGTCCCTGCGGGCCGCGGACGATCGTGCAGGCGTTGCGGAAGGCGGCGGTGACCGGCCGGCCCAAGAACGTCACCTCCCGCGCCAGCCCGGTACCGCCGGACCGGGTCACCACCCGGGCATCCGGCAGGGCGGCCAGCGCCAGCAACTGGAAACCGAGGCCCACCCCGACCACCGGCGGCCCGCCGGGCGGCCGGTCCCGGACCAGGAGAGCGGCTGTCCGGCGCAGCGCCGTCATGCGCGCGCAGCCACGGTCGTCGGGTCGGCCGGGACCGGAGGCCAGCAGCACGGGCCCCGGATGCCGGACCAGGGTGTCGGCCGCGCCGCGGTCGTCGTGGCGGATCACCTCGGCGGGCCCGTGCACGGCGTTCACCAGGTGCAGCAGGGCGGCCAGTTCGGTGTGCGCGTCGCCGCCCGCGTCGAGCACCAGCACGGCCGGGCCGCCCGCGGACGGCGCATCGGTGCCCTCCGTCCAGAACGACGACAGCGCCGCGTGCCGCCGGTCCAGTGCCTCCCGTACGGCGCTGTCGAGGGCAGGGTCCCGGTCGGGGACCGGCGCGACGGGGGCGGCCGGTGTGCGCGCCCGCTCGGCACTCGGCGTGCCCGCCCGCTCGGCGGTCGGCGGTCGCCCCGTGAGGGCGGTCAGCACGGCCTGTGCCTTGGTCCGCGTCTCGGCCGCCTCGGACTCCGGTGACGACTGACCGCCCACGGTCGCCCCCACCGACAGGCGGGCCTCGCCCCGGTGGTCCACGACCAGGGTCCGGATCACCGCCGCCGTGTCCAGCTCCTCCGCGCCCGTGGCGTCGCGCCCGATCAGGGCGAGGAGACCCCCGTAGTAGCCGCGGCCGGTCTCTTCGTACCCGTGAATGGCCTCGCACGCCTGCGCGAACGGGCTGCCCACCACCGTCGAGGCGAACAGGGTCCGCGCGAGGGTCTCGCGCGCTCGGGCCGTCACGGGTCCACTGATCCGGCACTGCGTGTGCAGCAGATGCGCCATCGGGCGCAGGAACGGCCCCTCCACCCGCACCCCGGGGCCGGCCAGTGCGCACAGCGCCGCCAGCTCGGCGTCCACCGTGGTCGCCAGTTCCTCCGCCTCCTTGCGGTCGGCGAGGAAGGCGAGCAGGTCCTCGGCGCGGGTCCCTTCCGGTGGGCGCCGGTACGTACCGCACAGCGGATTCATCACCACCCGGCCGCCCTCGACTCCCACATGCCCCTGCGGGGTCGCGCCCACCAGGGTGACCGGCCGCGGCCCCCCGGTGTGCACGACGAAGGACCAGTACGCGCCCGACTCGGCGGCCAGCAGCCGGCGGAACAACTCCACGGCCACCGCGGGGCGGAATCCCGGCAGTCGCGCGGACCAGTCCCGGCGCAGCAGGACGTTCAGGCCGCCCCGGGCGGCGTCCGAGTCGACGAACCTGCGCACCAGCTCCTCGTACTGGGCGTCGCTCGTGGTGAACCCCGCGTCCCGCCACTCCACCGGCGGTGCTCCGAGGGGGGCCCGGTCGGTGAACGTCTCCTCGGGCAGGACGTGGTGCTCGCGCACCCGCAGCACCCGTACCGGCGTGCCGTCGTCGTGGCACGGCAGGCCGTGTTCCGACAGGTGCCGGAAGGGCAGCAGGGCCAGCAGGCCCGGACCCGGCCCAGCACCGGGTGACGCGTTCGCCTCGTTGAGGGATGCGACGGTTTCCGTCTCCCCGATCAACAGCTCCACCGTGGCCCGTTCGCGCAGGCCGGGACGCTGCCGGTGCAGCAGGGCGAAAGGCGGCACGTCACAGCCGTACAGCCGCTCCAGCACGGACGCGTCCGTCGTCGGCCTCATCGATCCACGCTCCCTTCCGGTCGGCCGCGTGGCGGCCAGATTGGGGCAACGGGTCCTCGTGCGGCTCATGATGTCGGCCCGACGGGCAACAAGTAGCCCGTCAACGGGGGCACTTGACGCCCCCGGCGCGCACGTCCCGCCGCCCGACCGAGTACCCGAGAGGTGTCATGCGAATCGCGATCAGCGGAGCCGGACCCGGCGGCCTCTACACGGCCGCGCTCGTCAAAAGGCTGCAGCCGCGCAGCGAGATCGACGTCTGGGAGGTGAACGCCCCCGACGAGACCTTCGGCTTCGGCGTCGTCTTCTCGGAGGGGGCGCTCGGCGGCATCGAGGCGGCCGACCCCGCGCTGTTCGCCGCGCTCGACGCCGAGTGCGCCCACTGGTCGCGGATCGACGTCCACCACCGGGGCCGCACCTCGCGCAACGGTGGCTACCGCTTCTCGGCCATCGGCCGCCGCGCCCTGCTGGCCATGCTGCGCGAGCGGTGCGCCGACCTCGGCGTCACCGTCCGCCACGGCACCCGCGCCCCCGAGGCGGACGTGCTCGCCCGGACGTACGACCTGGTGGTGGCGGCCGACGGCGTCAACTCCGCTACCCGCGAGGCCCGTCGGGCGCAGTTCGGCACCGAGACCACCCGACGCGGCTCCCGCTATCTGTGGCTCGGCACCGAGCGGCCCTTCACCGCCCTGACCTTCGCCGTCGCCGAGACGGAGCACGGCACGCTGCACGCCCACGCCTACCCCTACGCGCCCGGCCTCAGCACCTTCATCGCCGAGGTCGACGACCGGGTGTGGGAGGCCGCCGGGTTCACCGAAGGCGACATCACCGTGCCGGACGCCTCCGGGCGAAGCGACACGGACCGGCTCGCCGACCTCTTCGCCGACGTCCTGGACGGGCACGCCCTGCGCACCAACCGGTCGCGCTGGGACCGCTTCGTGTCCGTCCGCAACCGGCAGTGGAGCCACGGGCGGATCGCCCTGCTCGGCGACAGCGCGCACACCACTCACTTCTCCGTGGGCTCGGGCACCCGGCTCGCCATGGAGGACGCCCTCGCGCTCGCCCTGGCGCTGGACGACCACGGCTCGGTCCCCGAGGCGCTCGCCGCCTACCAGGCCCAGCGCCTGCCGGAGGTCGAGGCCATGCAGCGCACCGCGCGCACCAGCCAGGAGTGGTTCGAGGAACTGGAGAGTTACGCGGACCTCGAACCGGAGGCGTTCAACGCCCACCTGATCACCCGCAGCGGCCGGCTCACCCGCGACGACCTGGCCTCCTGGCCCCCGGAGCGCGTCGAGCGGGTCCGGGAGCGCTTCGCACGCGCCGACCGCAGCGCGCGCGGGAGCGCCGTGCGCTGAGCCGTCGCTCCCGTCCCCGCCCCGGCGACTGCGGGAAGTGTCACGAGGAGGTGGAGCGCCGTTCGGCCATGGACCGGCCGCCCACGAACCAGCGGTCCGGCGGCGTTTCCTCCACGATCACCCGGACGGCCTCCGCCGGTGTGCCGAGCGTCTCGTGCGCGGCGGCCGTGAGCGCCGCGCCGAGCGCGGCCACCTCCTGCGGGGACCGGCCCTCCAGCAGGGTGACGCGGATGAGGGGCATCTTCCACTCCTTCCTTTGTACGACCCTTTGTACGACGCCTCAGGACGACGTGTGTCCGCGGGCGGCCCGCAGATCGGCCGCGAGGCTGCGGCCGGTGTGCGAGTCCTTCGCGGCGGCCAGTTCGGCGGGCGTGCCCTCGAACACCACCCGGCCGCCCTGGCTGCCCGCCTCCGGGCCGAGGTCCACCACCCAGTCGGCGTGCTTGACGACGTCCAGGTCGTGCTCGATCACCAGCACCGTGTTGCCGCCGTCCACGAGCCGGTCGAACAGGCCCAGCAGCCTGCGCGTGTCGCTCATGTGCAGCCCCGTGGTCGGCTCGTCGAAGACGTAGACCGTGCCGGTCTCCTTCAGACGGTGCGCCAGCTTCAGCCGCTGCCGCTCGCCGCCGGAGAGCGTGGACAGCGGCTGGCCCAGGGTGAGGTAGCCGAGCCCGACCTCCGTGAGGAGGCCCAGCTTGCGGCGTACGGGTGCGTCATCGAAGAAGTCCGACGCCTCCTCGGCGGTCATGGCCAGGACGTCGACGACGGTCCGGCCCCGCACGGTGTGGCGCAGCGCCTCGTCGTTGAACCGGCGCCCCTCGCAGCGCTCGCACACCGTGGTCACCGGGTCCATGAACGCGAGGTCGGTCTCGATGACGCCCTTGCCGCCGCACTCCGGACAGGCGCCCTCGGAGTTGAAGCTGAACAGCCCGGGCTTCTCGCCCGAGGCACGCGCGAACCGCTGGCGCAGGCTGTCCATGATGTCGGTGTACGTCGCCGGGTTGGAGCGCGAGGAGATGCCCACCGACGACTGGTCGATCACCACCGCCTCGGGGTGCTGCGCGAGGAACACCTTCGAGACGAGAGTGCTCTTGCCGGAACCGGCCACACCGGTCACGGCGGTGAGCACCCCGGTGGGGAAGGCGACGGTGACGTCCCGCAGGTTGTGCAGACTGGCAGCCCGGACGGTCAGCTCACCGGTGCGGGAGCGGACCGGGTCCTTGAGCCCGGTGACGCTCCGGAGCTGTTTCCCGGTGACCGTGCCGGAGCGGCGCAGCCCCGCCGGGGTGCCCTCGAACGTCACCTCGCCGCCGTCGTGTCCGGCCCCCGGACCCATGTCGACGACGTGGTCGGCGATCGCGATGACGTCCCGGTCGTGCTCCACGACCAGCACGGTGTTCCCCTTGTCGCGCAGGGCGAGCAGGATGTCGTTCAACCGCTGGACGTCCCGCGGGTGCAGCCCGACGCTGGGCTCGTCGAAGATGTACGTCAGACCGGTCAGGCTGCTGCCCAGGTGGCGCACCATCTTCAGCCGCTGCGCCTCGCCGCCGGACAGCGTCCTGGTCTGCCTGCCCAGGCTCAGATAGCCGAGCCCGACCGACTGCACGCGCTCCAGCGCGGCCCGCGCGGCCGTCACGGCCGGCTTGACCGAGGGCGCGTCGATCCGGGCGAGCCGCTCGATCAGGTCGGTGATCTCCATGGCGGAGAAGTCCGCGATGTTGTCGCCGTCGATGCGCGAGGCGAGAGCGGCCTCGTTCAGCCGTCCGCCGTGGCAGACCTCGCAGGGGCCCTGGGTCACCACCCGCTCGATCTCCGCGCGCTCCTTGCTCTTCGCGTTGTCGAGGCCGGGGGTGATGTACCGGCGGGTGAACCGCTCGACGATGCCCTCGTACTCGTTCTTGTAGACGCCGTTGCGGCCCGCCCGGTCGACCGTGAACCCCTTCCCGTGCAGCAGCAGCTCGCGGTCCTTCGCGGAGAATTCGCGCACCGGCTTGTCGGGGTCGAAGAGCCCGGACTCGCCGTAGAGCTGCCACTGGAAGGTGCCGACCGCGAACGACGGGAAGCGGATGGCACCCTCGTTGAGGCTCTTGTCCTCGTCGAGCAGCTTGTCCAGTTCCAGGCGGACCGTCGTGCCGAGGCCCTGGCACTCCTGGCACATGCCGCGCGGATCATTGGGCGAGTACATGTGGGAGGGGCCCGCGCTGGGCGTGCCCGCCCGGGAGAACAGCACCCGCAGCGCGGGAAGGATCTCGGTCATCGTGCCGACCGTGGAACGGGCGTTGCCGCCGACCGGCCGCTGGTCGACGACGATCGCCGTGGAGAGGTTCTCCATCACCCCCGCGTTCGGCCGTTCGTACTTCGGCATCCGGTTGCGGACGAAGGCCGGCAGGGTCTCGTTGAGTTGCCGCTGCGACTCGATCGCCAGCGTGTCGAAGACCACCGAGGACTTCCCCGACCCGGAGACCCCGGTGAAGACCGTCAGCTTGCCTTTGGGGATGCGCAGGTCGATGCCCTTGAGATTGTTCTGCCGGGCCTCGCCCAGCACGATGTAGTCCTCGTCGTGGTTCTTCCGGTGATCAGCCATGTCAGCACCTTCCGCACAGGACGGGTGGTTTCCCTCGGGAAACCATTCCATGTCCTCCTCTGCTACCCCGTGACCGCGCAAGCCTGCGCGCCGCGCGGACCGGCTGTGCTATCCCGTGACCGCGTAGGCCTGCGCGCCGCGCGGACTGGCCGCGCCGAGCACCAGCCCGTCGCCGGTCAGTCCGGTGGCGCACACCTTGCTGAGCGAGTAGTCGGCCACCAGGTCCACCTGGTGCCCCCGCCGCCGCAGCGCCTCGACCTCCGCCGCGGGCCACCCGCCCTCCAGGACCACCGTCCCCGGGCGGAACCGGCGCGGCGCGAAGGACGTGGGCACGTGGTCGGTGTGGAAGGTGCGGGCCTCGATGGCCGCCTGGGGGCCCATCCCGTGCTCCGTGTGGTGCAGGAAGAAGCTCAGCGTCCACTGGTCCTGCTGGTCGCCGCCGGGCGTGCCGAACGCCAGGTGCGGCCTGCCGTCCCGCAGGACCAGGGTCGGGCTGAGCGTGGTCCGCGGGCGCTTGCCCGGCGCCACCGTGTTCGGGTGACCGGGGGTGAGGGTCGCCATCTGCCCCCGGGTGCCCAGCGGGAAGCCGAGGCCCGGCACCACCGGGGAACTCTTCAGCCAGCCGCCGCTGGGGGTGGCCACCACCATGTTGCCCGCCGCGTCGGTGACGCTGACGCAGCACGTGTCGCCGGTCGCCGCGGTCAGCTTCATGATCGCCGGGATGCCCTGCTCCAGCTCGCCCAGCCAGGCCGGTTCCGCGGGCGCGACGCTCTCGTCGTGCAGCGGCGGCAGCAGCGGCTCGCGCCCGCCGGGCCGCCCCGGCCGCAGTTCGTGCGAGGCCCGCGCACCGAGCAGCGCCCGGCGCGCTGCGGTGTACGCCGGGTCCAGCAGGGCATCGACGGGGACATCCGCGTGGTCCGGGTCGCCGTACCAGGCCTCGCGGTCGGCGAAGGCGAGTTTGGCGGCCTCGACCACCGTGTGGACGTACTCCGCGCTGTGCGGATCCGTCGCGGCGAGATCCGTGTCCGCCAGCAGGGCGAGTTGCTGGAGGAAGACCGGGCCCTGCGACCAGGGCCCCGCCTTGTGCACGGTGAAGGACCGGTGGTCCAGGGTGAGAGGACGCTCCACGTGCGGGCGCCACGCCGCGAGGTCCGCGCCGGTGAGCAGGCCGCTGTTGCGGCGGCCGGTGGAGTCCAGCTCCTCGGCCTTGGCGAGATAGGTGTCGATCGCCTCCGCGACGAAGCCGGTGTAGAAGGCGTCCGTCGCCGCGTCGATCCGACTCTCCCGGCCCCCTGTGGCCGCCTTCGCCTCGGCGACCAGCCGCCGGTAGGTGCGCGCCAGCACCGGGTTGGTGACCCGCTCCCCGGCACGCGGGGCGACCCCGCCCCGCAGATAGGTGCGGCCCGACTCCGTCCAGGTGTCGCGGAACAGCTCCGCGAGCGCGCCGATCATGGCGGCGCACTTGGGCAGCACCGGATAGCCGTTCTCCGCGTAGCCGATCGCCGGTTCCAGTACGTCTTCCAGCGGCAGCGTTCCGTACTCCTTCAGCAGGCGGAGCCAGGCGCCCACGGCGCCGGGGACGACGGCCGGCAACAGCCCGGAACCCGGAACGACGGCCAGGCCGCGTCCGGTGAAGGCCTCCACGGTCGCCGCCGCGGGCATCGGACCCTGCCCGCAGACGACGTCGACCGAGCCGCTGCCGGCCCGGTGGGCGAGGATCGGCACGTCGCCGCCCGGCCCGTTGAGATGCGGCTCGACCACCTGGATGACGAAGGCGGCGGCGGTCGCGGCGTCGAAGGCGTTGCCGCCTCGGTTCAGCATGGACATGCCCGCCGTGGAGGCCAGCCAGTGGGTGGAGGCCACGGCACCGCGGGTGCCGTGCAGTTCGGGTCGGAAGAGCACCGGGGAGTTCCCTTTCTGGTCGTACGGTTGGGTCGTACTCGTACGGCTCGGACGTATTCGTACGGCTCGGTCGCACGCGTACGGCTCGGACGCACTCGTACGGTTCGGTCGTACGGGCGTACCGCGTGCGGGCCCGACGCCTCAGGGCCGTCCGGGGTGTGCCATCCGGCCCGACGCGGTGGCGGTGACCCTGCCGTGCACCGTGGCGGCGCGGGCATGGCCCTCGACGAGGTCGACGGTGCACGAGAGGGTGGCGGGGCGGCCCAGGTCCTCGCCCTGACGGACTTCGTAGCTGTGGCGGCCTTCGGTGCTGGACAGCGCCTTCTCCCGGGCGAGCCAGACGCCCAGTCCCAGTGCGGCGGAGGCGCAGGCGGGGTCCTCGGGCATGCCGTATCCGGGGGCGAACACCCGGACGCGGGCCGTGCTGTTCGCGGCGTCCCAGGCGACGAGCACCGCGTCCGCGCAGTCCGCCCAGACCGGGTCGCTCAGGTCGGCCGAGGCGCGCGCGAGGGCCTGTGCGTCCACCGGCAGGACGTGGAACGCCGGTCCGAAGCCGGCCAGTTGCGGGGCGCCCGTCAGGTCGGCGTCCGTCAGGCCGCACGCCGCCAGCAAGGGGCCCGGGTCCCACTGCGGCAGCGCGAGCGGCTCGCCCGCGACGCGGACGGTGGAGCCGTCGGCCCCCGCGACCACGGTGAGCTGCCGCCCGCCGCACTCCTGCACCGCCTCCCCGGCCGCCAGCCGCCCGGCGCGCACCAGCGCGCTCGCGGTGCCCACCGCACTGTGGCCGCCGAACGGCGACTCTCCGGCCGGGGTCATCACCCGTACCCCGTACGTCGATCCCGGCAGGCCGGGCGGCACCACGAAGGCCGTCTCGGTCAGGGCGGTCTCCCGGGCGACGGCGAGCATGTCCGCCGTCGAGAGCCCCGCGGCGTCCAGCACCACCCCGAGCGCACAGCCGCCGTACGGGGTGTCCGTGAACATGTCGACGATCTCGTACGCGATCAACGTTCCTCTCCTTCGTCGTGGGGGTCCCCGCCGGGCGGGGGTGTCAGGGGTGGTGTGCGTGCCGCCGTCTGGCGTCCGAGGTGGAGCACTTCCTCCGCCACGGCCTCCAGCACCCGCGGGTCCCCCTGGTAGGGGAAGGACGCGCGCGGCCAGTGCACCACCAGGTCGGTGATGCCCAGTTCGCCGAAGCGGCCCACCGCGTCCCGGTAGGACTCGACGGAGTCGAGCACCCCGCCGACCAGGGCGCCGGTCAGCAGCAGCCGGTTCAGCGTGGCCGGGTCCCGGCCGGTCGCCTCGCACGCCGCGTCCAGCCGGTCCAGTTGCCGGGCGATGTCCGGCAGCGTCTTCTCGTACGGCAGGGCGTCGAAGCGGCCCGGGGGACCGGCGGTGACCCAGGTGTCCGCCCGCCGGGCCGCGAGCCGCATCCCGCGCGGGCCGGTCGCGGCGACGGCGAACGGCACCCGGGGCCGCGTGAGGCACCCGGGGTTCACCGGCACGTCCTCGAAGGCGTAGTGCTCACCCGCGAACGAGGTGTTCCGCCGGGTCAGCAGCCGGTCCAGCGCCTCCACGAACTCCGCGAAACGGTCGGCGCGTTGACGCGGGGTCCGTTCGGTGGGGTCCACCACCCTGTCGTCCAGGCCGCCCGCCCCCGCGCCCAGCCCGCAGACGAAGCGGCCCCGGGCGATGTCCTCCAGCGACATCACCTCCTTGGCCAGCGTCACCGGGTGGCGGTAGGTGGGCGTGGCGACCATCGTGCCCAGCGTGATCCGCGAGGTGACGGCCGCCGCGGCGGCCAGGGTGGGGACGCCGGCGAACCAGGGCTCGTCCCGCAGCCACCGCCACATCAACTGGTCGTACGTCCAGGCGTGGTCGAAGCCCAGGCGCTCGGCCAGCATCCACTGCTCGCGCGCCTGCGGCCAGCGCCGCTCGGGCAGGATCACCACTCCGTGCCGCACACGTACCTCCTTCGCTCCTTCGTCGTGTCGTGCTCGTCCTTGTGTCGTGCTTGTCCCCAGGTCGTGTCCGACGCCGTCCGGTCAGGGCGCGCTGTGGTGCAGCACCTTCGGCCTGAGCTGCGCGGCGGCGGCGTCGATCCGGCCGAGGACGGTGGCGAAGCCCTCCTCGTAGACCAGCCGTACGTCATCGCCGCGCAGTTCCTCGGGGAAGGCGGCGTCCTCCTGTGGAGTGAGGCCCGGATAGAGCCCGTTGGTCGCCGCGTCCTGCGTGATCGCGCGCAGCCGGGAGCGCAACTGGTCGACCAGCTCTGTGGCGTCGACCGGTGCCCGCAGGGTCAGGAAGTAGTGGTCGTAGAGGAGCGCCTGGGTCTCGGGGCGGGTCGGCGTGACCTCCGTGGCCGACTCCTGGAGCAGCGAGCGGCCGCCCGGCACCAGCTTGGCCGCCACCCCCGCGTGCACGCTGTGGTACGTCCGCACCGCCTTCTTCAGCCGCTCGGCCTCCGGCGTTCCCTCCCACTCGGTCTTCTTGCCCCGCAGCAGTGAGCGCACGGGCACGAAGTCGGGTGCCCAGGTGCCGCTGAAGCTGCGGTGCTGGAGGTACATGCTGGGCCGGATGACGCTGCCGTAGACGTCGGCGGGGCAGGAGCTGGTGTACAGCAGCATCGCGGTGTAGGCGTCGGTGAGGTCCGTCATCGCGCGCAGGAAGGGCGCGGGATCGGAGGCGGACCGGGCCTGGTGCAGGGCGTGCGCGGTCAACTGCCAGATGGCGAAGGTCGCCTGGTGGCCGGTGATCCAGCGGAACCAGAACAGCTGGTGGGAGATCTCCTCGGCGGCGAGGGCCGGTCCCGTCCGCGGGCACGGTCCACCGAGGTCCAGGTGGCAGGGGTCGGCGGGCCGCACCTCGGAAAGGGCGGTCTCGGTGCCGGGCGTCGGCGGCTCGGGCAGCGTCAGCGGCTCCAGGCCGTACGGGAAGTCCCCGAAGTCCCAGTCGTCGGGCACCGGCAGTTCGGTGACGGTGCGTTGAACACGCGTGCTCATCGGTCTCCTCCTGGCGGTGTGTAGGTGAACTCGAACTCCAGGCCGTTGACGTCCAGGACGTAGCAGCTCTCGACGCCGTCCTCGTCGACGACGATCTCGGTGGGCTGCTCGTCGCCGGCGAAGGTGAAGCGGCCGGACTCGTACAGCCGGATCCAGCGTTCGCGCCAGGCCCGCAGCTCCTCAGGGGAGCCGGTGGCCAGGCAGATGTGCTGGAACTGGCGGGTGTTGGCACCGGGGACGGCGTCGTCGTGCCCGGTGCGCTCGAAGAGGTGGAAGCGCAGACCGGCCACCTTCACCTCGGTCAGCCGGGTGATGCCGGGCAGGCGGCTCAGCGTCAGGTCGCAGAAGGTGTCCAGCGTCCAGTTGGTCTCGCAGCCGAAGAACTCCTCGTACCAGGCACGGCAGTTGTCGAGGTCGGCCGTCTGCACGCCCACGTGGTGCAGTTCCGGTACGAGTACGAGATCGACGTCCGTCGGCCGGTCTTTCGTGGTCCCGGTTCGCGGCAAGGTACTGCGCTCCTCTCATTGCGACATTTCTTTTTCTCGGTCAGGCAGGCGATTTCCCGGAAATCCCGTCGGCTAACCGACGGAAATAAGTGGAAGATGTGAATCCGTAGATTTTTCAGAATCTTTTCCACCCGGGTTCCGAATTTCTTCCCCACGGGGAACACTGGAGTCATGACACAAAATCAATGGAGTGCGGTGGACGGCTACTTCGACGCGGTTCTCGGTGACGAGGACCCCGCGCTGGCCGCCGCCGCCCAGGCGCACATCGGATTCGACCTCCCCGACATCGGGGTCTCCCGCGCGCAGGGAAAGCTGCTGCACCTGCTGGCGCTCGTCCAGCGCGCCGAGCGCATTCTGGAGATAGGCACCTTCGGCGGGTACAGCTCCATCTGGCTCGCCCGCGCCCTGCCGCCCGGCGGACGGCTGGTCACCATCGAGTGGGAGCGCTCGTTCGCCGAGGCCGCCGCCGGCCACCTGGAGCGGGCCAAGGTCGCCGACCGCGTCGAGCAGAAGGTGGGTCGCGCGCAGGACATCCTGCCCGAGCTCGCGAAGAGTGCGGACCAGCCCTTCGACCTGGTCTTCATCGACGCCAACAAGCCCGACACCCCGGAGTACTTCGACTGGGCGCTGACCCTCTCCCGGCCCGGCGGCGTGATCGTCGTCGACAACGTGGTGCTCGGCGGCGCGGTCGTCGACGCCGACAACCCGGACGGCGGCGTGCGCGGGATGCGGCGCTTCCACGAGAAGGTGGCCGCGGAGCCCCGAGTGAGCGCCACCACCATTCAGACCGTGGGCGCCAAGGGCTACGACGGCTTCACCCTGGCCGTGATCCTGCCCGACCCGGACACCCGGTCCCAGACGCCCGACCTGCCCTGACGCCCGGCGGGAGGCCGGCCCTGCGGGGGCGGCGGCGCGGCAGTCCGCCGCCCGTCGCCCCCGTCGGCGTGCCGCCCCGGCACTCATGCCTGGTCGGGCCCGATCAGGTCCGGCGCGGTCCAGCCGTCCAGGTCGTACTCCGCCATGCACTCCTCGGCGAAACCCCGGTAGTCGTCGACCAGGCCGGACGCCGTCTGCGCCATCAGGAGCTCGATGCGCACGTTCTCGTGGTTGCCCGAGTAGTTGCGCTCGTACAGCTCGTGGCGGCCCGCGAACTCCGTGCCCACCGAGTCCCAGATCAGCTTCATCAGCTTGACCCGCTCCACCGAGTCGTATCCGTTCGACCCCCGCATGTACCGGTCCAGATGCGGCCGCAGTTCGGGGTTCTTGAAGTCCTTGGCGTGTGAATTCAAGTAGATGAGGCCGCTGCTGAGGTCCTGCAGAATGATCTCGCGGACGCGCGGATATCCGATCGTCATGAACCAGCGGTACGCCATTCCGTAATCCAGGTTCGGCAGCAGACCGTCGCCGTGCCAGCCGTTCGGATTGCGCGCCATCGCGTCACTGAGGCCCCAGAACATGTTCCGCCAGGCGAGCACTTCGCCCACCCGGGTCTGAATGCCCCGGAAATCCTTCGTCCCGGTCACGTCCAGCCCCTTGAGGAGCAGACCGGCCAGGAAGTCGAGCTTCACCGCGAGCCGGGTCACCCCGTGGAAGGTGAGCCGGTGCGTGAATCCGGACGTGTTCAGGAAGGTGCCGGCCTTCGCGGTGTCGCCGTAGATGAAGACGTTCTCCCAGGGGATCTTCACCTTGTCGAGGATGAAGACGGTGTCGTTCTCGTCCAGGCGGCTCGACAGCGGGTAGTCGAACGGGCTGCCCATCCGGCTCGCGGCCAGCTCGTACGACTGACGGCAGATCAGCTTCACCCCCGGCGCGTCCATCGGCAGCGTCGCGACGAGCGCGAACTCCTTCTTCTTCACCGGCAGTCCGTAGTGCGCGACGAAGTTGAAGTGGGTCAGCGCCGACCCCGTGGCGACCACCTTCGCCCCGCTGACCACCAGGCCGTCGTCGCACTCCTTCTCGACGTGCACGAACACGTCGTCGACCTCGTCCGGAGCCCGGTTGCGGTCCACGGGCGGGTTGATCACCGCGTGGTTCCAGAACAGCACCCGCTCCTGCGCCTGTGCGTACCAGCGCCGGGCGTTGTCCGCGAAGTCCCCGTAGTACTCCGGGTTCGCGCCCAGCGTGACGAGGAAGCTCGCCTTGTAGTCCGGGCTGCGGCCCATCCAGCCGTACGTCATCCGGGCCCAGCGGGCGATCGCGTCCCGGTCGCCGACCATGTCCTCCACACTGCGCGGCACCCGGAAGAACTTGTGCGTGTAGCCGTCGCTGCCGGTGTCCGTCGGCGCGGTCAGCGTGTCCTTGTGCTCCGGGTCGTGCAGCGCGTCGTACAGACGTGCCGTCATCCGGGCGGTGTTGCGGAACGCCGGATGCTTGGTGACGTCGTCGACCCGCTCCCCGTACGCCCATATCTCCCGGCCGTCGCGGAGGCTCTCCAGGTACTCGTCGCCGGTCATCGGGCGTGTCGTGCGGCGCGCTCCGGTGCCCCCGGTGGTGCCGGGGTCCGGGGTGTCCGCGGTGCCCGTGCTGTGCGTCGTGTCCGTCATGTGCGTCAGTCCCCTGTCCTGTCCGCCCTGTTGGGCTCGTCGTGTACCGGGAGGTGCGCCACCGGGTCCATGCCGTCCAGGCACAGCGACCAGGCGCCGGGCGAGTCGTCCGGCACCAGCTCCGGGAAGGCGCCGCCGTGGAACAACAGCGGTCGCCCCGGGCGGCTCTCGAACCTCTCGATGCTCCCGATGTGCAGCGTGTGGTCGCCGCCGTCGTGCAACTGCCAGGGACGGCAGACCAGATGGGCCACCGTGCCCGCCAGCCGCGGGCGCGGACTCTGCTCGTCCACCCACGGCACCGGCTCGGCCATGGGCCGTCCGGCGAAGTGCATCGCCAGGTCGCGCTGCGAGGCGTCGAGGATGTTGACGACGTAGTCGCCGTCCTCCCGCAGCAGCGCGTCCGCCCGGCTGCGCCGGTCCAGTGCCACCAGCGCCAGCGGCGGGTCCAGCGACACCGAGGTGAAGGCGTTGACCGTCGTGCCGTGCACGAGGTCGCCGCGCCGGCAGGTGATCACCGTGACCCCGGTCGCGAACTGGCCCATGCAACTGCGCAGGGCACGTGGGTCGACGGGGCGTGGCGCGGTGCCCACGCCCCCTCGCTCAGGCATGCTCATGGGTCCCCCTGGACTCCCGGGGGCCGGTGCCGTACGCACCGGACCCGTGACTGTCGTGGACGTCCGGCCGGTGCGCCGCGGCCGGTGCCAGGGCATCGGTCAGCAGATCGGCCAGGATGCCGGGGCCGTCCTGGGTGAGGAACGACTCCGCGTGGAACTGGATCGTCGCCAGGGCGGGCCCGCGCAGCGCGATCACCTCGCCGCCCGAGCGCTGCACCTGGACGGTGCCGCCGCCCCACCGCGGGCGCAGCCGGTCCTCGTCGGCCCGCGCGACGTAGCTGTTGTAGAAACCGGCCATGCGCTGCCTGCCCCACAGCGGGACCCGCAGCCGCCTGCCCTGCGCCGGGTCGGGCAGCCGGGTCACCCGCAGCCCCAGCAGGGTGCACACCGCCTGGTGCCCCAGGCAGACCGCCGCCAGCGGCAGACCGGCCGTAAGCCGTTCGGCGGCCGTGGCCCGCAGGGCGCGCACGCGGGGATTCGCCTCGTCCCGCGGGTCGCCGGGCCCCGGACCGAGCAGGACCACGCCCGGCGCTGCGGCGACGCCCGCACGCGCCGCCCGGGACCAGGGCACCAGCCGCACCACGCAGCCCAGCGCCCGCAGTTGGTAGGCGAGCATCGAGGTGAAGCCGTCCTCGGCGTCGACGACGGTGACTTCGGTGCCCGCGACGGACCGGGCGGCGGGCACGTCGGCGCTCCCGTGCAGCCAGAACGCCGCCAGCCCGTCGTTGCGGGCGGCCAGCGCGCCGCGCACCGGCGCGGCCTCCGCCAGACCGGCGGCGGGCGCCGGGACGGGGGCCTTCGCCGACCGCCGCCCGGACAGGGCGTCCAGCAGGCCGGAGAGCTTGGCGGTGGTCTCCGCCGTCTCGTTCGCCGGCACCGACTCCCGTACGACACTGGCGCCCGCCGTCAGCCGCACGGAGCCGTCCGCCCCGAGGTCCGCGGTGCGCAGCATCAGTGCCGCGTCCATCCGTCGCCGCCCGCCCGCGCGGCCGAGCAGGGCGATGACCCCGCTGTAGTAGCCCCGGCCGTGCGGCTCGTACCGCTCGACCACCCGGCAGGCGTTCTCCACCGGGCTGCCCGTCACGGTCGGCGCCGGCATCGTGGTGCGCAGGATCTCGGTGAGCGGGCGGTCGGAGCGGCCGGAGAGGTAGTACTCGGTGTGCGCGAGGCGCGACATCCACTTCAGGGACGGTCCGCCGACCCGCACGCCGTCCTCGCACAGGGCCGTCATCATCTTGAGTTCCTCGTCGACGACCATGTACAGCTCGTCGGTCTCCTTGGGGTCGCGCAGGAAGCGCAGCAGCCCGGGCAGGTCCGCGCCGGTCCGCGGGTACCGGTAGGTCCCGCTGATCGGGTTCATCTCGACCCGCTCGCCCCGCACCCGTACCTGCTGTTCGGGGGTGGAGCCGATGAAGTACCGGTCGCCGGTGAAGAGCAGGAACGTCCAGTACGCGCCGGTCTCGGCCGTCATCAGCCCGCGCAGCACGGCGAGGGCGGCGGTGCGGTCGAAGGCGGGGATCCTTCCGTGCAGACTGCGGGCCAGGACGAAGTTGGAGCCCTCGCCGCGGTGGATCTCCCGGTGGACGATGCCGTCGACCGCCGCCGCGTAGCCGTCGTCGTCGATGTCGAAGCGGGTCTCCCGCACCTGCGGCGACCGGTCAGGCAGGCGGGCCAGCAACTGTGCGAGCGGGACGCTTCGGTGCTCGCGCACCTCCATGGCGAGCAGCGGCTCGCCGTCGTCGGGGTGCGCGAAGCCGCGCTCCCGGATCTGCCGGTAGGGGGCCAGGACCAGGATCTCCGTGCCGTCCGGGCCGTCTTCCGCGTCCGGTGCGAGGGCGTCCAGGTCGCTCGCGCGCCGCACCGGGCCGCTGAGGATCTCCACCGGTGCCGCCCGGTCGGAGCCGGGGCGGTGCAGAACGGCGAAGGGCCGGCCGGGAGGTGGCAGCAGCGCGTCGAGGGACTGCGCCGGAGCGGGGGTGAGGGAGGTGGTCATGCCACGGCCCCCACCGGAAGCCGCCAGTGTGCGGCGGCGGCGACCGCTTGGACGAGGCTCAGCCGCGGGTCGCACAGACTGCGGTAGCCCGGGCCGCGCTCCGGGCTGCGGCCCGCGCCCTCGCACTCGGAGATGTCGTCGGGGGAGGCTTCCAGGTGGAGGCCCGCGCAGTGCGCCGCGTTCTCGGCCAGGACGTCCACGCACTGCCGGATCTCCGACATGATCGCGTCCAGGCGGCGGGTCTTGAGCCCGTCGGGCCGCTTCACGGTGTTGCCGTGCATCGGGTCGCACATCCACAGCACCGGATGCCCGGCCTGCCGGACCGCCCGTACCAGGGGGGCCAGTTCGGCGACCCGGCCCGCCCCGAAGCGGGCGATCAGGGTCAGCCGGCCCGGGGTGCGGTGCGGGTCGAGCACCGCGCACAGGTCCAGTACCTCGTCGACCGTGGCGTCGGGCCCGATCTTGCACGCGACCGGGTTGTCGAGTTCGGCCATCAGCCGCACGTGCGCGGAGTCGGTCTGCCGGGTGCGCTCGCCGATCCAGGGCCAGTGCGTCGACGCCAGATAGCTGCCGTTGTCCTCGTGCCGCCGCACCTGGGGGAGTTCGTAGTCGAGCAGGAGGGCCTCGTGGCTGGTCCACACCCGGTCCTGGGGTGCCGCGCCCTCGCCGCGGCCGAGCGCGTCGAGGGCGTCGACGGCGCGGCGGGCTGCCTCCAGCCCGGTGACGATGCGGGACGGGTCGGGGGTGCGGTCCTCCTCGCGGGCGTCCGGTGCGTTGACGACCGGGCCGCGGAACACCGGGAGCCGCCCGCCGGGCACGCTCTCCCAGTCGTCGGAGCGGGGCTTGGCGAACTGCCCGGCGATCCGCCCGACGCGTACCACGGGCAGCCCGGAGCCGGTGCGCATGACGTCGCCGAGGACGTCGAGCATCTCCACCTTGCGTGCGACGTCGGCGGGTTCGCACTCGGTGGTCAGCTCCACGCAGTCACCGGCCTGGAGGAGGCAGAGGTCGCCCTCGGCGGCCCGCGCGAGGAGCTCGTGCAGCTCGCGGACGCCGGCGTACGACACCAGGGGGGACTCGCCGGCCAACCGGTCGTGGACCGGGGGCAGGAGGGAGGGGTCGGGCCATCGCGGCTGCTGACCGGCGGGGAGCCCGGCCACCATCGAGGCGATCAACGGGTCGTGCCCGGTGCCCGGAAGTCCGGTGCGCGGAAGTCCGGTGCCCGGAAAGGGATGTCGAGGCATGGCTGTCGGCCTTCGTTCGGAGGCGGCCCGTGGGGTGGACGCCTGCGGATGTCTGCGTGGGGGGAGCCGCCGGCCGGCCGGTCTACGCGCTCGGCCGCCCGGCGGTCCGGCGGTCCGGCTCACCGGCCGCTTCGTACGGGGGACGGGCGTCGGGTTCACCGGCCGCTTCGTACGGGGGACCGGCGTCCGGTGCATCGGCCGCTTCGCGCGGGGTACCGGCGTCCAGCTCACCGGCCGCTTCGAACCAGCGGATCATGCGGGCCAGGGAGCGGCGGTCGATGTCGGGCCAGTGGAGTCCGAGCCGGTCCAGGAGTCGGGTCGTGTGTACGTTGGCGTAGGTGTTGTCGCCGAGTTCCAGCGCCCCTTCCCGGAACAGCGGTACGGCCGCGGCGAGGGCGTTGCCCCCGGGGCGTCGGGCCGACTCCTCCAGGCGGGTCAGCCACTGGTCGGCCGGAACGATGTCGAGCCGGTGGCCGCAGTCGCGGACGGCGGCGTGCACGGGCGTGAAGTCGGAGCCCTGCGGATGGAACAGGTGGTACGTCGCGCCGTCGGCGGACGGCTCGCGGGACAGGGCGTGCACGGCTCGGGCGACGAAGTCCACCGGCAGCAGGTCGGTGGTCAGCTCCTCGGCGGGCGGCGCCGAACCGAGTTCGACGAAGCTCTTGATCTGCCGCCACAGGAAGTCGTCGGCCTGGCAGGCGCCGGTCGTGCTGTCGCCGGAGATCCGGCCGATGCGGTAGACGGTCACCGGCATCCCGCGGTCCCGGGCCAGCCGGGCGATGCCCTCGGCGACCCACTTGCTCTGCGTGTAGCCGATGCCGAGCCCCTCACAGGTGTCGGGCACCGCCTCCTCGCCGATCGGCCCGCCCTCGCGGCCGGGGGCGAACACGGCGACGGTCGACATGTGGTGCACGTGCTTGAGCCGGCCGGTGGCGGCGAACTCCAGCACGGAGCGCAGCCCGTCGACGTTGGCCGGCTTCACCGAGGCGTACGGCAGGACGAAGTTGATGTGCGCCGCCGCGTGGTGGACCGCCTCGACCGACTCGGCCAGTTCGGCGTGGTCCGCTTCGGACAGCCCCATCCGGTCCTGGCCGAGGTCGCCGGGGACGGCGCGCACCCGGTCCCAGTCGATGTGGCCGGCGATGCCGTACCGGTCGGCCGTGGTGCGCAGCCGGGCCAGCGCGGCGTCCGCGTCGTTTGCGCGCACCAGGCAGGTGACGGTGTGCCCGGGAACGGACGCCAGTTCGCGCAGCAGCCAGCTGCCGAGGAATCCGGTGGCTCCGGTCAGCAGGAAGCGCCTCGCGGCACCCGGCGGGACCGCTGCGCGCCCGTCGGGCCGGACGGTGTCCGCCAGGGTCACGTCGGCGCGCAGGTCCGCCGCCGGCTCCGTGAACGCCTCGGTGCCGCCCGCCTGCCGCTCTTCGATCCGCGCGGCCATGCCGGCCACCGTGGGGTTGTCGAACAGGGCGCGCAGCGGGATGTCCACGTCGAACAACTTCCGCAGCCGGTAGACGAGTTCGGTGGCGATGATGCTGTTGCCGCCCAGCGCGAAGAAGTCGCCGTCGCGGCCGGGGGAGCCACCGCCCAGGACGTCCGACCACGCTTCGGCGATCGCGCGCTCCGTCCCGGTCCGCGGCGGCGTGTCCGCCCCGGTGCCCTCCTCCCGGTGCGCGTCGCGCACCTCGTCGGCCAGCCGCCCGGCCAGAGCGGCCCGGTCGATCTTCCCGCTCGGCGTGGTCGGCAGCCGGTCCAGCCGCACGAGGTGCGCGGGCACCAGGTACTCCGGCAGCCGCTCGGCCAGCGCGTTGCGCAGTCGTACGCCGTCGTCGCCGCCCTCGCCCGTGACGGCGGCCACCAGCCGCCGGTCGCCGGGGCCGAACTCCACCGCCACCACCGCCGAGTCGCGCACCCCGTCGAGGGCGTCGAGGGCGGCCTCCACCTCGCTGGGCTCCACGCGGTAGCCGCGGATCTTGATCTGGTCGTCGGCGCGGCCCAGGTACTCCAGGTCGCCGCGCGCGTCGTACCGGACGAGGTCGCCCGTGCGGTAGAGCAGTTCGCCCTCGGCGCCGTAGGGGTCGGGCAGGAAGCGGCGCGCCGTCTCCTCGGGGCGGCCCCGGTAGCCGGGCGACAGGTACGGGCCGCCGATGTGCAGCTCGCCCGTGACGCCGCGCGGCAGGAGTTCGCGGTCCGGGCCCAGGACGCGCAGCCGCATCCCGTCGACGGCCCGCCCGATCGGCGGGGCCTCGGGCCAGTCGGCGGGATCGCCCGACAGCTCGTGCCAGGTGGCGAGGTGGGTCTCGGACGGGCCGTACATGTTGAGCAGCCGGGCCCGGGGGTGGCGGGTGAAGAACTCCCGGATCTGCGGGGAGACGACCAGCGCCTCGCCCACCGAGGTCACCTCGCGCAGCGCCTCGCAGCGGATGTCCTCCGCGACGGCGAGCGCCGCGAACCGCTGGAGCGCGATGTAGGGCAGGTACAGGCGGGTGACGTCGTGCGCGGCGACGAAGGCGGCCAGCCGGTGCAGGTCCTTCTGGAGTTCGTCCGGGATCAGGGCGAGCGTTCCGCCGACGCAGAGCGTTCCCAGGATCTCCATGACCGAGACGTCGAAGGAGAGGGTCATGTACTGCAGGGTGGTGCCCGTCGCCCCGCACGGGGAGACCCGGTGCTGGGCGGCGACCAGATTGCCGACCGTGCGGTCCCGGATGACGACGCCCTTGGGGGCGCCGGTCGACCCGGAGGTGTGGATCAGGTAGATCTCGTCGTCGGGCGTCCGGGTCGCACCCAGCGGCGCGGGGTCGGCCGCGGCGATCCGGTCCGCCTGGCGGTCCGTCTCCAACAGCTTTGTACCGGGCGGCAGTTGTGATCCCGTGGCGCTGTCGGTGAGGACGAGGAGAGCCTCGGCGTCCTTGAGGACGTACGCCACCCGCTCCGGCGGATGGGACGGGTCCAGCGGTACGTAGGACGCCCCCGACTTCACGACCGCGAGCAGCCCCGCGACCATGTCGAGGGAACGGGGCAGCGCGAGGGCGACCCTGCGGCCCGCCGCCGCGCCCTCCTCGCGCAGGACCCGCGCGAGCCGCCCGGCCCGCTCGTCGAGTTCGCGGTACGTCCACGAGCGGCCGCCGTCGGTGACGGCCACGGCGTCCGGGGTGGCCGCCGCCTGCCGCTCGAACAGCTCGGCGACCGGCACCGGGTGCGCGGAGTCGGCCACGCGGTCGTCGTGGGCCAGCACCTCCCGCTCCTCGTCGGCGGCGAGCAGACCGAGGTCGCGCACCGGGGTGTCCGGCGCGGCGTCGGCGAACCGGGACAGCAGCCTGCCCAGCCGCTCGCCCATGGTCCGCACGGTCTCCTCGTCGAAGAGGTGCGCGTCGTACTCCAGGCCGGCGTGCAGCCCGTCCGCCTCCCTGGCGAAGACCACCGACAGGTCGTACTTGGCGCCGTGCGCCATGTCCCGCCGGACGGTCAGCGCAGTCCCGTCGTGGGTGACCTGGGCGGAGCCGGGGTCGGTGAGGACGAGCATCGTCTGCACGACCGGCGTGTGGGCACCGGTGCGGTCGGGCCGCAGCCGTTCGACGACCTTGTCGAAGGGGGCCCACTTCAGCCGCAGCGCGTCGGTCACCTCCTCGCGCGCCCGCCCCAGCACCTCGCGTACGGTCATGGCGCCCGCCACGTCCTGGCGCAGCACGACCATGTTGACGAAGTAGCCGACGAGGTCCTTGGTCTGCGGGTCGTCCCGCAGCGACACGGGCGAGCCGACCAGGACCCGCTCCTGACGGGACAGTTTGGCGAGGAACGTGCCGTACACCGCGAGCAGCGCCATGAACAGCGTGACGCCCTCACGCTCCGCGAGCCGCTCCAGCTTCCTCGTCACGTCGGCCGGGACGTGCAACGGGACGGTGCCGCCCCGGTGTTCCTGGGTGGCGGGACGCGGCCGGTCCGAGGGCAGGGCGAGCACCGGCAGCTCCCCGGCGAGCCGGTCGGCCCACTCGTCGAGCAGGCGCGCGGTGCGTTCGGGGGTGAGGTGCGTGCGGTGCCAGTGTGCGAAGTCGGCGTACTGCGGGCGTCCCGGAACGGCCTCCACCGGAAGGTTTCGCCCGATGCGGTCGTAGGCGTCGAGGAGTTCGCGCAGGAAGATCCCGGCCGAGGCGGCGTCGGAGGCGATGTGGTGGATGTTGCAGACGATCGCGCTCTCCTCGCCCGGACCGAGCGCGCAGGTCACGCCGAGCACCGGTCCGTGCTCCAGGTCGAGGCGGGTGTTCGCCATCCGTTGGGCGAGCGCGTCGAGTTCCTTGTCGTCGGCGTAGTGCTCGACGCCGTAGTGGAAGGCCGTGTCCTCGTCGGAGACGACCTGCAGGAGCCGGGCGTCACGCAACGCGTAGGTGGTGCGCAGGACTTCCTGGCGCCGCAGCACCCCGGCGACGGCCCGGCGCAGCCGTTGTCCGTCGAGCCGGAACGGCAGCCGCACCAGGAACGGCCCGTTGTACGCCTGCGGGGTCGGCAGGTACTGGTCGATGAGCCAGATGCCGCTCTGGCCGAACGAGGCCTGAGCGGTGTTGCCGCTGCGCGGCGCGGACCCGGCTGTCAGCTCCTGCGCGGCGGAGCCGGACCGGCCCTGTGCGAGCCGTCCGGCCACCGCCGCCGCGCTCTGCGCGCCCGGCTCGCCGACGGACGGCGGGCCGATCGCGAAGACGGCCCGCAGCACCGTGTCCAGTTCGGCCAGCAGCGCGGGGTCGTCGCAGTGCTCCGAGAAGGGCTCGTCCGGTTGCAGGCCGGGGGAGTGGAGTGTGCGCCGGGCCAGGTCCAGAATTGCCGTGATCAAGGGGTCGTTCACGGGTCTTTCGCCCTCCGCGGACGTTCGGGCCACCGGCGCGGCAGGCCGGCGGCTGTCGGGTACTCCGTCAGCCGTGCGCCTGTGAGGAGGCGGTGGCGGCCTGGTCGCGGGACGTCTCGATGAAGCGCGCCAACTGCTCGACCGTGCCGTGCCGGAAGACCGACTCGGTGGTGATCTCGATCCCGAATATCTTCTGGAGACGGGAGGCCAGCTGCACGAAGTGGAGGGAATTCCCGCCGTGTCCCAGGAACGAGTCGGTGGTCGAGAACTCGTCCATCCCGGATATCTCGATCCAGGACTGGAGGACGACGGCTTCGAGGGGATTCTGCATGGTCTTTCCGCCTTTCTCTGATTTCTCGTTGCGGTTCTTCTGAAATTCCTGGTTCTTGCGGGATTTCTTTCGGGAGCTCTTATGGGAGTTCTTTTGGGGTTCCAGGGTGAGCGCGGTGCGGTCCACCTTCCCGTTCACATTCGTCGGCATTTTCTCCAGGTGCCGGAACGCGGAGGGGATCATGTGGGACGGCAGGTCCGCGGAGAGCCGCCGGACCAGGTCCCCGGCCTCGGCCGGGCGCCCGTCGGGGGTGGTGTAGAAGGCGACGAGCTGCTTCTCGCGGGTCTCGTCGTCCTCGAAGGCCTTCACCGCGGCGTCCGCGATTCCGTCGAGGGCGCGCACCGCCAGCGTCACGGCGCTGGTCTCCACCCGGAACCCGCGGACCTTCACCATGCTGTCGGACCGCCCGACCAGCACGATGTCGCCGTCCTTGTTCCGCCGTGCGAGGTCACCGGTGCGGTAGAGGAGCCCCTCCCCGCCCGGGTCCGGGACGAACTTCTCGGCGGTCAGCTCCGGCTGGTCGGCGTAGCCGAGGGCCACACCGGCGCCCCCCACGCAGAGTTCGCCCACCTCGTCGGTGTCGCAGGGGCGCAGCTCCGGGTCGTAGACCTCCAGCGTGACCGCCGGCAGGGGCTGTCCGATCGGGACGAGGCCCCCGCCGTCGACGTCCTCGGGCGAGGACAGCGGATGCAGGGCGGTGATGGAGGAGTTCTCGGTGCAGCCGTAGCCGTTGTAGATGACCGCGTCGGTGTGCGCCAGGGCCCGGCGCAGGTGGTCGGGGGAGGGGAAGTCGCCGCTGAGCAGCACGATCCGCACCGGGCGCAGGCACTGCGGTTCCTGGTCGACCAGGGCGTTGAACAGGCCGCAGGGGAGGCTGAGCACGGTCGCGCCGCGTTGCTCGACGGCCTCCCGCAACACCGGCAGCGAGGGCAGTCCGGGGGGCATCGGCAGCAGGGTGGCGCCGTGCAGGAACGCGAGCCAGATCTCGATGGTCGAGGCGGCGAAGGAGAAGGCGGCCGACTGGGTCAGGCCGTCCCGGGAGGTGATGTCGAGGGCACCGCTGTGCGGTCCCAGCCGTGCCAGACCGCGGTGCGCGATCCGTACGCCCTTGGGCCTGCCGGTGGAACCGGAGGTGTACATGAGGAACGCGGTGTCCTCGGGGCCGGTGCCGGGGTCCGGGTCGTCGTCGGCGAGGCCTTCGCTGCTCCGCACCAGGTCGTCCCTGGCGAGTGCGCCGCGGCGGGCGTCGGCGGGCAGTTCGTCCGGGTCGTCGCAGATCACCGGCGACGGGCGGGCCTCCTGGAGGAGGCGGGCGAGGTACTCCGTGGGATAGGAGGGGTCGAGCGGTACGACACAGCCGCCGGCCTTGAGGACGGCGAGGAGGACCGCGTAGAGGTCGGGGGAGCGGCGCATGTGCACTCCGACGCGGTCGCCTCTGGTGACGCCGAGGTCCCCGAGGTGCCGGGCCATCCGGTTGGCACGCCGGTTGAGGCTGTCGTACGTGATCCGCTCCGTGCCGTCCGCCACCGCGACGGACTCGCCGTGTTCGCGGACCGTACGTGCGAAGAGGGTGGTCAGGACGAGCGGCGGGGCCGACGCCGGCGAGCCGGACGGGGCGGATAAGGCCGACGAGGCGGGTAATGCCGATAAGGAAGGGCTGGTGCCAGGATTTTTTTTCATGATCGCTGATCTCCTCTGGGTGGGGCCGGAGGAAGGGCTCCCGTTCGGGTTCCCCGAGCGCACAGGGCGCATTTCGCGGGGAACTGATTCGGGGTGGCGCAATTGCAGCGGAGAATTAAACGGAATGTGATTTCCTTACGGAAATCAATCAATCACGATTCCGTATCGATGTCAAACGCCTGTGCTGATCCGCAGGTTGAGCGCTTTTCATGGTGGGGAAAGCCGTGCAGACCGACCGGCGGAATGGGGCGTGCCACGCTGCCCCGTCCCGTTGTCGTCCGATCTGGGCTGTCTGCCCGGCCGTTGCGGGTCGGCCGGTACGCGTCCGTGCCCGGCTCTCGCAGTCCGGTACCCCGGCTTCGCGCGCTCACGCACCCCAGATGGTATCCACAGGGAAAACATCTCCGACGGCCGCGACGACCCGGCGCACGACCCTTGATACCTTGGCACCTTCTCCCACCGGTCACCCCTCGTACGGGAAGCGTTCATGACTCCACGAGACGGCTCGACCCCCGCCCACCGCCCCGAACCGACCGTTCTGCAAGCAGCCCTGACCCACCTTCAGTGCCTGCTCGTCGCGCGCCGGTCCCGCGTCAACCCCGAAGGTGTCAACTGGCACCAGTACGACGTCCTCGAACTCCTGCGGGCGCGCGGCTCCATGCGCCCCTCCGAACTGAGCGACGTACTGGAGGTCTCCCGGCAGACCACGTCCAAGACCTTGCGCGTACTGAAGGACCTGAAACTGGTGCAGCAGATGACCGTCGGGGAGGACCGGCGCGAACTGAGCACCTCCCTCACCCCCGAGGGGCACCGGTTCCTCGCCCGGATCGCCCGCGGCCACCACGATGTCGGGCGGCTCGCCGCCTCGGTGCTCACCGAGGGGGAGAGCGCCCTGTTCGCGGAACTCTGCGAGAAGGTGGCCGCGGCCATGGAGTCCGACCAGGCCCGGTGACGCGCTCCGGTGCCTCGGCGGAGGTTGTCTCGTTGCACCTGGCATGAACGACGTACACCCCGCCACCCCGCACGCCCCGGTCCTCGTCCTCGGCGCCCGCGGCAGCACCGGCCGCCGGGTCGCCGCCCTGCTGCGCGACGCGCACCACCCGGTCCGTGCCGCCTCCCGCAACTGTGCCGTCACCTTCGACTGGCACGACGACACCACCTGGGAACCCGCACTCACCGGCGCCGACCGGCTGTATCTGATGCTCCCTCATGAACTGCCTCTGCCCCCGGACTTCGTCCGCCGCGCGGTCGCGTCCGGCGTACGCCGATTGGTCCTGCTGTCCAGCCGGGCCGTCGAGGAGATGGGCGACGACCGGCTGATCGCCGCCGAAGAGCTGGTCCGTGCCTGCGGGGTGGACTGGACGGTCGTACGGGCCGACTGGTTCAACCAGAACTTCGACGAGGGCGTCTTCCGGGAGGCCGTCCTCGACGGAACGCTGGCGCTGCCGCTGGGCGAGTGCCGCCAGACGTTCGTCGACGCGGACGACATCGCGGCGGTGGCCGCGGCCGCCCTCACCGAGGACGGCCACGCCGGCCGCACCTACGAGGTGACCGGGCCCGAGGCGCTCTCCTTCGCGGATGCGCTGGCGTTGATCGGCAGTGCCGCCGACCTCTCCGTCGCCTTCCGCGGCGACCAGGACTCCTACCGGGCCGTCGGCCGGTCCGAGGGCCGCCCCGCCAAGGACGTGGAACGCGAGATCGACGCCTACGCCGCCCTCGTCGCCCTCGGCGACTCCCACCCCACGGACACCGTCCACCGCGTCACCGGCCGCCCCCCGAAGCGCTTCGCCCTCTACGCGAAGGAGGCGGCGGCGAAGGGCGGTTGGTCGCGCCGGAGCAAGAGGTAGAGGGGCGGCGTCCTGGGGAGGGGGCCGAGCGGCCGGACCCGCAGTCGCGACCGAAGGCCGCAGGCGGGCCGCTCGTGCCACCCCGGCCGCTTCGGATCTTCCTGCTCACGGCCGCTGCCGCCATGGGTTCTCTTGACATGCCGCGAAGTGTTGATCAATCATCCGGTGCAAGGCCGGACCGGCCGACGGTGCGGTCTTGGCTTCGCGTTCGTCCGGCCGACGGCAGCTCCCGCACAGTGGAAGAGTTGGCCTTGAACGTGTACCAGCAGCCCCGCTCCGACGTCCTCTCCCCGGCACAGCAGCGGCTGTGGCTCGTCAACCAGTTGCGAAGAGACGGACACGCGCAACAGCACTCCCTGGTGCTGGAGCTGACGGGGGACCTGGACCGGGTCGCGCTGTCGCGGGCGCTGGACGCCCTGATCGACCGGCATGAGGTCCTCCGCACCCGCTTCGTCGCCGTGGAGGGCGCTCCGCACCGCCGGGTGGCTCCGCCCGGAACGGGTTTTCCGCTGTCCGTACGGGACCTGTCGACGCTCCGTGACATCGATGTCGCCGGTCAACTGCGCGAGGCCGAGAGCGAGGTGGCGCAGCAGCCGTTCGACCTGGCGGCGGACCTGCCGGTCCGCGGCTGTCTCGTCGTGCTCGGGACGCGACGCCACGTACTGGTGCTGACGCTCCATCACATAGCCGCCGACCAGAAGTCGATGCGGATTCTTTGGCGCGATCTGAGCGCGCTGTACGAGGTGTTCGGCGGCGGGACCGCACCGTCGCACGGCCTGCCGGAACTGCCCATGGGCTACGCCGACCACGCCGAGCGGCAGCGGAAGTGGCTGGAGTCCGAGGACGCGAAGCTCCAGCAGGCCTACTGGCGGGAAGCGCTGACCGAGGTGCCCGAGGTGCTGGAACTCCCCACCGACCGCCCCCGGCCGGCCGAGCAGGACCACCGGGGCGGGCGGGTCCCGGTCCGGCTGGAGCAGCAACTCACTGCAAAAATAGCCGAGTTCGCCCGTATCCACGGCTGTGCCGTCTCCCACGTCGTCCTCGCGTGCTGGGCACTGGTCCTGGGCAAGCACGCCGGGCAGGAGGACGTGGTCGTCGGCGCGCCCGCCCCCGCCCGTGGACGTACCGGCGCTGAGCGTGCCGAGCGGGAGGGGCTGATCGGCCCCTTCGCCAACCTGCTCGCCCTGCGGGTGGACCTGGCAGGGCAGCCCACCGCCGCCGCCCTGGCGCAGCGGGTGCGTGACGTGGTCCGGGCCGCCGAGGAGCACGCCGAGTTGCCGTTCGAGCAGGTCGTCGACCTCGTCGGGCCGCCCCGGAGCCTGGCCCGTACCCCGCTGTTCCAGGTGCTGTACGCATGGGAGGGGGTCGGGGGAGGTGCCGACCGGCCGATGCCCGGCCTGCGTGTGACGCAGCGTCAAGGCCCGGCCGACACGGCCGCTTTCGACCTGAAGCTGTCCCTGCGCCAGAGAGACGGCCGCATCGAGGGCACGCTGGAATTCGCGACCGGGCTCTTCGACGCCGCGACCGCCGAACTCCACGTACGCCACCTGCGCCAACTGCTGACGCAGTTCGCCGATTTCCCCGAGCGCCCGGCCGACGCGCTTTCGCTGCTGGACGAGGCGGAGCGGCGGCAGGTGCTGGTGGAGTTCAACGACACGTTCCTGGCGACCGACGGACGCGGCCTGGTGGAGCGCTTCGAGACGCAGGTGCGGGCACGGCCTGAGCAGACCGCGGTGGTGCACCGGAACGAACGGCTCGACTACGCGACCCTCGACCGACGGGCCGACCGGCTGGCGCACGCCCTGCGCGCGCGGGGCGTGGCCGCCGAAAAGGTCGTCGGACTCCACACTCGGCTCTCCGTGGACATGGTGGTGGGAATACTCGGCGTGCTGAAGGCCGGCGGCGCGTACGTGCCCCTGGACCCCGCACTGCCCGCCGAGCGGCTCGCCGGGATGGTCGAGGACTCCGGCGCGGTGGTGGTGCTGACCGACGCGCCCGCGCCCCCGGACGGCTGGCTCCCGCTGTCCCAGCTGTCGGCAGAGGTCGCGGGAGTCACCGTGCGCGCTCCCCTGGTCCCCGCCGCGCGCCCGGAGGAACTCGCCTACGTCATCTACACCTCCGGCTCGACCGGCAGGCCCAAGGGGGTCGCCGCCACCCACCGGGGCATCCTGAACCTCCTCGACCACTGGGCGGCCGAGTTCGGCACGACGCCCGGGGAGCCCTCCGCGATGTGGCCCTCCTACGCGTTCGACGCCTCGGTCCAGGAGTTCCTGCTGCCCCTGACCACCGGCGGTGAACTCCACCTCGTACCGCAGGACGTGCGCGACGATCCCGGCGAGCTGATGGGCTGGCTGGCCGAGCACCGGATCGTGGACGTGCTGCTGCCGCCCGCCTTCGTTAAGTGGACCTCCGAGTCGCCGCGGGAGAGGCTCCGCACACCGGACCTGCGGTGCATCCGCACCGGACTCCAGCCACTTCCCGAGGACAGCCTGCACCGCATGGAACAGGCGCTCCCGGGGCTGCGCATACTCAACGGGTACGGGCCGACCGAGACCGCCCTGTACTGCACCTCCTACCTCGACCCGCGACCGCTCGCCCGCCAGGCCCCGATCGGACGCCCCGTCGCCAACATGCGCACCTACGTTCTGGACGAGCGTCGCGAGCCGGTGGCCGTCGGAGTGACGGGCGAGCTGTACATCGCGGGTGCGGGACTGGCCCGCGGCTATCTCAACAGCCCCGCACTGACCGCCGAGCGCTTCGTACCGGACCCCTTCGTGCCCGGTGAGCGCATGTACCGCAGCGGCGACCTGGCCCGGTGGCTGCCGGAGGGCAACCTGATGTACGTCGGACGGGGCGACCACCAGATCAAGCTGCGCGGCTTCCGGGTCGAACTCGGCGAGATCGAGGCCGCGCTGCTCGACGAACCGGGCGTGACGCGGGCCGCGGTCCTCACGGATCTCGACGCGAGCGGCGAACCGTATCTGGTGGCGGCGATGGTCACGCGGCAGGCGGACGCAGCGGGCGGCGGGGACCGGCACGAGGACGGCTACGAGGAGCGGACCCGGCCGGAGGAGTGTGCGAGCCACGACGAGACCGCCGCCCCCCGCACCCCCGACCAGTGGCGTGCCGCGCTCGCGCGCCGACTGCCCCGGCACATGATTCCCGCCTTCTTCGTCGAACTACCCGGCCTGCCGCAGACCCCCAACGGCAAGCTGGACCGCACCGCCGTGCTGGAGGCCGCCCGCGCCGCCCGGCCCTCCCAGGTGAACCAGGAAAGCCCGCGCGACCACATTGAACTGACGCTGTATCAGATCTGGCGGCGACTGCTGCTGCACCCCGACATAGGCATCCGCGACAGTTTCTTCGACATCGGCGGCACCTCGATCTCCGCCATCAAGCTGGCGCACGCGATACGGGAGGAGTTCGGCCGCGCACTGCCGGTCCGCGACCTCCTGCTGCACCCGACCATCGAGGAACTCGGCGGCCTGCTGCGCCGCGCGTCCGACGGCCCGCCGCCGGGCAACCTGCTCACCTTCCGCCCGGGCGACCCCGGGCACGGGCAGGTCGTCTGCGTGCACCCGGCGGGCGGCACGGCCTTCTGCTACCTGTCCCTCGCCAAGGCGCTGCCCGACACCCTCGGCGTCCACGGCATCCAGTCGCCCGGCGTCAACCCGGGCGAGGACTTCCTGCCCACGGTGAACGCCATGGCCACGGCGTACCTGAAACTGATCGAACCCCTGCTGCCCGCCGACGACGGCCCTCTCGTCCTGACCGGTCTCTCCTACGGCGGACTGGTCGCCCACGAGATGGGGCGGCTGCTGGCCGAGGCGGGGCGCACCCGGCTGAGCGTGGTGCTGCTGGACACGCCCGGCAGCGACGACCCGGCCGCGCGGGAAGCCGCCGAACCGGTCGACCTGGCGGAGTTCCGGTCCAAGCTGATCCGGTTCAACGGCATGTACCCGGGCATCGACGACGCGCAGATCGAACAGTACTTCCACCTCTACAACCACAACCGGGCCACCACCGTCGACCACACTGCCTCCGTGACGACGGCGCGCACGGTCCTGATCCAGGCGACCGAAGGCGCGACCCCGGAGGAACTGGACGCGGTCCGCGCGTTCTGGCAACGCCGCACTCAGGGCCCGTACACCGTCCAGAGGGTCGGCTGCGGCCACTGGGACATGCTGGAGTCGGCCGAGCTGCCGCACGTCGCGGCCACGATCGAAGCGGAACTCGCGAGGCCGGGCGCGGACCCAGGAGAAACCCCGCGCGCACAGACCGGAACGGCGGCGCAGGCATGAGCGACACGACACTCCCGCGCGCCGCAAGCACCCCCGCACCCCTCCCCACGGAGCCCGGCGCGCCCGGCCTGGCCGCGTCCGTCCTGGACGTCGCCCGCCGCCACCCCTCCGTGCCCGCCGTCCTCGACGGCGCACGCCGTCTCACGTACGCGGAACTCGACGCACTCAGCGGCTCCGTGGCCCACGCGCTGCACGCGCACGGCGTCCGCCCGGGCCAGACCGTCGCCGTGTGCCTGCCGCGCTCCTGGCAACTGGTCTGCGTCATGCTCGGCGTGCTGCGCGCCGGAGCCGTGGTCGTTCCGCTGGACGCGCAGAGCCCGCCGGAGCGGCGACGGCACATCCTCGCCGACGCCTCCAGCGAGGTTGTCGTGCACGCCGACGGGAATCCCCCCGCCGAAGGCGAACTGCCGCCGGGCACAACCTCCTTGACCGCCAGCGAGCTGCTCGCGCGTGCCCGCGCCACGGGATGGCACGACACCGTCGCCGCCCCGGTCTCCTTCCTCTTCTACACCTCCGGCAGCACCGGTCGCCCCAAGGGCGTGGAGGTGCGCGACGCCGGCATCCTGCGCCTCGCCGACCCCGGCCACCTCCCGGTGGCCGAGGGCGCGCGGTACGCGTGCCTGTCCAACCCGGCGTTCGACGCGCTCAGCTTCGAGGTGTGGGTCCCCCTGCTCACCGGCGGCAGTTGCGTGATCCTCCGCGACGAGACCGCCCAGACCCCCGAGGCCCTGGCGGCCGCGCTCGCACGGCTGCGCATCGACGTCCTGTTCCTCACCGTCGCGCTGTTCAACGCCGTGGTCGACAAGGTCCCGCACTGCTTCTCCGGCATCGTCCAAGTGCTTGTCGGCGGCGAACAGCTCAACGCGGACCTGATCCGCCGCTGGTACGCGCACAACAGCACCAGCACCACCCAACTGCACAACGTCTACGGTCCGACCGAGGCGACCACGTTCGCCCTGAGTCACCCGATCCCGCGCGACGTCGACACCGACCTCATCCCCATCGGCCGCCCGCTCCCGGGCACGCACGCCCTGGCGGTGGTGGACGGCAGCCGCCTGGCGGAGCCCGGCGAGATCGCCGAACTCCACCTGGCGGGGCCCGCGTTGGCGGCCGGTTACCGCAACCTCCCGAAGGAGACTGCACGCCGCTTCGTCACCCTGCCCTGGTACGACGGCGGAGCGCAGCGCCACTACCGCACCGGCGACCTGGTCCGCCGGGACGCGGAAGGCCGCTACACGTACGTCGAACGGGCCGACCGGCAGGTCAAGGTGCGCGGCTTCCGCATCGAGCCGGGCGAACTGGAGCGGTGCGTCACCGCGCACCCCGCCGTCCGCCAGGCGTACGTGTGCACCGCCCGGGACACCCACGGCGTCAACGAACTCCTCGCGTACGTCGTACTGGGCGCCCCGCTGTCGTACGACGACTTCACCCGGCACCTGGCGGCCGGCCTGCCCACCTACATGCGCCCGCACCGGGTGCACCTGGTGGACGCACTGCCGCTCAACGCCAACGGCAAGGTCGACCGGGCCGCGTTGCTGCGTGACGGCGGCGCGCCCTGGCGGGCCGGTCACGAGGACCGGGCCGAGGCGGAGGGTGAACTGAGCTCCGAACAGAACGAGTTGCTGCGGATCGCCGCCGCCGTCATCGGCGTCGACGACCTGCGCCTGTCCGACAGGTGGACCGCCGTGGGCGGCGACTCCCTGAAGGCGTTGCGGCTGCGCTTCGAGGTGCGGCGACGCTGGGGGGTGGAGCTGCCCCAAGAGCTCGTCCTGCGTACGGATCTGGCCCGACTGGCCGCCGTGATCGACGGCGGGACAGGCGTGGGCGGCCCGAGCCCCTACCCCGTCCCCGCCGCTGCCGCCGGGGCGCGGTCCGCGCCCGCCACCGCCGAGCAGGAGCGCCTCTGGCTCCTCCAGCAGCAGGACCCCCGCTCCCTCGCCTATCAGGTGCCGCTCGCCTTCCAGGTGGATGGCACACCGGACCTGTCGGCACTGCGGCAGGCGCTGCGCGCCCTCGTGGCCCGGCATCCGGCACTGCGCACGTCCTTCGTGGCCACCCGGGACGGGCTGCGCCAAGAGATGGGGGAGTCGTACGACCCCTGGTGGGAGCAGGAGGACCCTGCCGCGATCCTCACCGAGCCGTTCGACCTGTCACACGCCCGCCTGCTGCGTGCGTGCTGGACGCCGGACACCCGGAGCGACGGGGGGACGCTGTCCCTGACGCTCCATCACATTGCGGTGGACGGCTGGTCGTTGAACATCCTCTTCACGGACTTCTCACGGCTGTACGCCGAAGCCCTGAGCGGCGCGGCCCCGGCCGCGGACACGGGGGACGCGGACACGAGGGACGCCGGTTCCGCGACGCGCACGCCGCTCGACTTCGCCGGGTGGCAGCAGCAATGGCACGCCAGCGACGCGTATGCCCACCTGCGCCAGGAACTGTGCGCCGTGTACGCGGAGTTCGAGGCCGACGCCGACGAGTCGACCTTCAACGGGCCGCTGGAACCCGTACGCACCAGGCAGGACCACGGGCGGACCACGGGCCGCCTTCTGCACACCTCGCTCGACGCCGGACGGCGAGCCGCCCTCGACCGCCTCTGCGGCGAACTCGGCCTCACCCGGTTCCAGGTCCTGCTGAGCGTGTACGCCTGGAGCCTGTTCGGCGTCACCGGCCGCACCCGCATGCGCATGGCCGGCCCGGTGGCGGGCAGGCCGGTGGAGGAGTTCGGCGACGGGGTCGGCATGTTCGCCAACACCATGCTGCTGCCCGTGGAGGTGACGGCGGACGAATCGCTGCGCACCCAGGTGATGCGCCTCGCCGCACAGGCGCAGGCCGTGCTCGACCACCAGGAGGTGGCGCTGGCCGACGCGCTGGCCGACCTGCCCGCTCCCGCCCAGGGCGGGTCGGAGCGCCGGACCCCGTTCGACTTCCTGTTCGTCCTGGAGAACACCGACTTCGGGGCGCTGACGCTGCCCGGCTGCCGCATCCGCCCGCGCTGGGTGGAACCGGCCGCCGCGAAGTGCCCCCTGACCCTCTCGGTGCTCACACCCGGCGGGGAACCGGACCCCGGCCGCACCGGGCTCGACTGCCTGTGGGAGTACGACGCCGACCACTTCGAGGCCTCCGAGGTCGCCGCGGTCGCCGACCTCTTCCGCCGGGGCCTGGACCTCCTCACCCGGGTGCCCCGCCCCGACAGCCCCGTCCCCACCCTCGCAGCCCTCATCGCCCCGTATCGGGACAGGCTGCCCGACCCGGGACGCGCGGCACCCGTTCCGGCGGCCTTCACCACCGTCGCCGAGGGCTTCGCCCAGCAGGTGGCCCGTACCCCTCGGGCGATCGCGCTCGTGACCCCCGAGGGCGACCGGACGTTCACCTACGCCGAACTCGACCGGCAGGCAGCCCGGTTGGCGGCCGAGCTCGCCGACGCCCACCCCTTCGCCGTGCCGGACGACGGCGCGCCCCGGTGCGTGGCGCTGCACCTCGCGCCCTCCGTCGAACACGTGGTGGGGCTGCTCGCCCTGGCCCGGCTCCACCTGACCGCCGTACCGCTCGACCCGTCCTACCCGCCCGCACTGCTGCGACAGATCCTGGAAACCGCTGCACCGCTGTGCGTGCTGGTGCCGCCGGACGCGGGAGGCGACCCACTGGCAGGCATCGCACCCCCGTCGCTGCCCCGACGCCCGGTGGTCCTGGCACCGCACGGACAGGGGCCGCAGGACGCCCTCCAGGAGACCGCGCCCACGACGCTCGCTCCGCCGCGTCCGCTGTACATGCTCTTCACTTCGGGATCGACAGGAACACCCAAGGGTGTGCAGGTGCCCGACAGCACCGTGTGCAACCTCATCCACTGGCAGCGGGAGAGCGGCGGCCTGGCCGCGGCCGCCGTCACGCAACAGTTCTCGATGCTGTCCTTCGACGTCTCCTTCCAGGAGATCTTCAGCACGCTGTGCGGCGGCGGCCGGCTGCATCTGGTGCGTCCGCAGTGGCGGCAGGACGCACCGGCCCTGCTCGATCAACTGGAATCGGCGGGAGCACAGCGACTGTTCCTGCCGTACGTGGCGCTGCAACTGCTCGCCGAGCACGGCGTGCGGCTGGGCCGCTATCCGTCGCGGCTGCGTGAAGTGGTCACCGCAGGCGAGCAGTTGCTGTGCACGGACGCGATCAAGAGCTGGTTCGCGGGACTTCCGGAAGCCCGGCTCTTCAACCACTACGGGCCGACCGAGACCCATGTGGTCAGTGCCCTGTGCCTGGAGGGCGACCCGGCGCACTGGCCGGCACGCCCCTCCGTCGGCCGGCCGGTGGCGGGGGCCTGGCTGCGCGTGGTGGACGACACCGGCCGGCGGCTGCCGCCCGGACGCCCCGGGCACCTGCTGATCGGCGGCACCATGGTCACCCGCTGCTACGCGGGCGACAGCACTCTGAACGAGGAACGCTTCGTCGACGTGCCCGGCGCGGGCACCTTCTACCGCAGCGGCGACTTGGCCCGCTTTGACCCGGACGGGCTGCTGCACTGCCTGGGCCGCGACGACCAGCAGATCAAGCGAAGCGGCTTCCGCCTGGAACTGGGCCAGATCGAATCCGCCCTGCTCCAGCATCCGGACGTCGTCAACGCGGTGGTGGTGTGCGACGACGGCGCACCCTGGGCGAGCGGACAGCAGGAGGGCGCACTGCAGGACGGCGGACCGCAGCAGGGGACGCGGCTCGTCGCGTGCCTCCAGACACGGGAGGGGGCCGTGCCCTTCTCCCACGCGGACCTCAACCGGCACCTGGCGCCGCTCCTGCCCTCGTACGTACGCGTCGACCGCTTCCGTGTGTCGGCACACCTGCCCCTGACCCCGAGCGGGAAGCTGGACCGGCGGGCAGCCCTGCGTGCACCCGCGCAGGACTTGAGCCCCCTTGCCGCCGCCCCGGCGGCGGCACCCGTCGTGCTGTCGACGCGCGAGGCCCGGCTCACCGGACTGTTCGAAGAGGTGCTCGGCCTGCCGATCGGGCGCGACGAGCGCTTCTTCGACGCGGGGGCGACCAGTCTGGGACTGATGCGTTTCCACCTGCGCTGCACGGCCGAACCGGATCTGCGGTTCTCCGTCCCGGACCTCTTCGAGCACGTCAGCATCGGGCGGCTCGCCGCCTTCCTCGACAGCAGGCCGTCCCCCGACACGGGGCCGTCCCCCGACACGGGGCCGTCCCCGGACACGGGGGCCACGGCCGCCGACGCGTCCGAACCCGTCGCCGTCGTCGGCATGGCGGTGCGCGTTCCCGGCGCCGACGACCTCGCCGCCTTCTGGGAGCTGATACGCAGCGGGTCCCGCGGCATCGAGCACTTCGATGCCCCCGAGGGAATCGTCGGAGCACGCAGCCAGATGTCGGAACTCCTGTCCTTCGACCCGGAGCACTTCGGCATCAGCCGGCAGGAGGCGCGGCTGATGGACCCGCAGCAGCGCCACCTCCTGATGAGCTGCGTCCAGGCACTGGCGCACGCGGGGATCAGCGGGACGGACCGCAGCGACCCGGGGGCCGTGCCAGGCCCGAGGGTGGGCCTCGTCGCGGGCTGCGGCGAGAACACCTACTTCCAGACCATGCTCCGCGAAGCCGACCCCGAACTGCTGCCCGACGGCTTCCAGTTGGCGCTCCACCACGAGAAGGACTTCCTCACCACGAAGGTCGCCTACCACCTCGATCTGACCGGTCCGGCCTTCACCGTGCAGGCGGCGTGCTCCAGTTCCCTGGTGGCCGTGCACATGGCGGCCGGGCTGCTGCGGCAGGGCGACGCCGAGGTGATGATGGCGGGCGGAGTGCTCGTCGACACACTGCTCACCGACGGCTACCCGCGGCGCACGCAGCACATCTTCTCCGAGGACGGGCACTGCCGGGGCTTCAGCGACGACGCCACCGGCACCATCGGCGCGAGCGGAGTGGGCGTGGTCGTGCTCAAGCGGCTCAGCGACGCACGGCGCGACGGCGACACCGTCTACGCGGTGCTCGGCGGCTCCGCCGTCAACAACGACGGTGCGCAGAAGCTGAGTTACAGCGCCCCTTCCCTGCCCGGCCAGCGCGAAGTGATCCGGGCGGCACTACACCGCAGCGGGCGCACCGCGGCCGACCTCGGATACGTGGAGGCGCACGGCACGGGGACCCCGATGGGCGATCCCGTCGAGGTCGGCGCGCTCCGCCAGGCCCTCGGCCTGTCGGGCGAGGACCGCTGCGCACTCGCCTCCGTCAAGAGCCAGATTGGCCACCTGGGCGCGGCCGCGGGCGTGGTCGGGCTGGTCAGGGCCGTCCTGGCGGTCCACCACGCGGTGATCCCGCCGCAGGTCGACTTCCGCCGCCTCAACCCGCAGATCGGCGCCGACGCGGCGCCCTTCCGCATCCCAGCCGAGGCCGTGCGGTGGCCGACGGGGCGGCCGAGGGTGGCGGCGGTGAGCAGTTTCGGCATCGGCGGCACCAACGCGCACGTGATCCTGGAGGCGGGCCCGCCGCACACCGACGCCGCGCATGTCCCCCCGCCGGAGGTCCCCTCCTGCCTGGTGCTCTCGGCCAACAGCGAGCAGGCCCTGCGCGAGGACGCGGCACGGATCGCCGGCCACCTCGCGGCCCGTCCCGCCTCGTACGCACGCATCCTGCGCCACCTGCAGGCCGGACGACCGGCGCGGCGGCTACGGCTGGCGGCGGTGTGCGCGGACGCCGCCGACGCGGTCGCCTGGCTGCGTACGGTCGCCGACGGCGGCGTCCGCCCGACGCAGGTGCCAGGCCATGCCCGAACCACAGATGGACAGCCTTCCACCGACTCCGCCTCCCCGGACCACCTGTACGCACCGGAGCACACACCCGACGACCTGGTCCGGGCCTGGTCGGACGGGCACGGGGTCCGCTGGCCCGAAGGTCCGGCCGCGGCGCCCTGGGACTTCCCGCCGCCCGCGTTCGCCCTGGCGGAGTACGACTTCGAGCGGGCCCGGCAGGACGCGGAGGCCGCGGACCCGCAGGCCCACTGGCCCGCACGTCTGCCCGAGGACCAGTGGCTCCACCAGCCCCACTGGGTGCGGCTGAGCCGTGCCGGCGACGCACCCGGCCCGGCGGCCCGGCGGCCCCTGCTGGTGGTCATGGCCGGCGAACCGCCGGCCCGCGACACGCTGCGCCCCTTCGAGGCCCTCTACGACCGGGTCGTCCTGGCGGTCGCCGCCGACGCGTTCGAAGCGGTCGCCACCGACCGCTTCGAGGTGGCTCCTGCCGACCCGGACTCGCTGCGCGCCCTCCTCGAGGCCGTCGTGCCGCCCGGCACCGGCCCGGCGGAGGTCGACTGGCTGCACGCCCTGCCACTCGCCGCCTCTGAACCGGGACCGCTCGGCGCCGCCGCGCTCGCCCGGGCCCGGTGGGCCTGCCTGGACACCCCGGCGGCGCTGCTGCGGGCCGCCGCCGAGCTGCCCCGCCCCGTACGGCTGCGGCCGTGGTGGCTGTCGTACGGGGCCCAGCCCGTCGAAGGACCCGTGGAGCGGCCCGAGTCGGGGCTGCTCGCAGGCGCGGCGCAGGTACCGGCGCAGGAAGGCGTCGGCGACGGCCGCTGGCTGGATCTCCCCGACGGCGAGCTGAGCCCGTGGATTCCGGCCCTGCTGGGCCTCCTGTCCGGCGCACAGGACACCGCCCTGCCCCGCCGCCTCGCCCTCCGGCAGGGCTACTGGTGGCACCAGGCCCTCCTTCCGGTCACCCTCCCCGAACCGGCGGCGACGCCCCTCCTGCCGCCCGCGTCCGGCGCACAGGACGCACCTCCGCGCCCGGCGACGTACGTCGTGCTGGGCGGCACCGGGGGCATCGGCCGGGCGCTCGCCGCGCACCTGCTCACCGAGGCGCACTGCCGGGTGGTCCTGGTCTCCCGACACGGGCAACTCCCCTCCGTCCTCGCCCCCCTGGCGGACCGGGTGGAACTGGTCGAGGCCGATCTGGCCGCCGTAGCCCCGGAGACGGTCCTCGCCCTGCTCGAAGAGCGCGTGTCGCGCATCGACGGGATCGTGCACGCGGTGGGATCGCCCGGCGGCGCGCTCCTGACCGGGCGCGACGCCGCGGCCATGGCGCGTACGACAGAGGCGAAGCTGCGTGGGGCGCTCGTGGTCGAGCAGGTGATCGCCCGGCACCGGCCCGCCTTCGCGGTGTACTGCTCGTCGATGTCCGCGCTGTTCGGGGGAGTCGGCCAGTTCGACTACGCCGCGGCCAACGGGCTGCTCGACGGCTTCGCCCGCCACCGTGGCGGAGCGCGGGAGAGCACCGCGCGCATCGCCCTCGACTGGGACATCTGGAGCGAGGGCGGGATGGCGGCCGACGCCGCGCACACCGACGCCCGACACCGGGCCCACCTCGCGGTCGGCATGACGGCTGCGGAGGGACGCCGGGTGTTCGGCCGGGCCCTGCGCCTGCAACTGCCGCACCTCATGGTTTCCACCACCGACATCGACCGGGCACCCGCCTTCTACGCGGCACGTGACCTGCCCGCCACGCCCTGCGCCCCCGACGCTTCTGCCGCTCCCCGCGCCTCCACCGACCCGGACCCTGCCGCCCGCCTCTTGGGCTGGCTGTGCCAGTGGCTCGGACTCGCGGAGGAAGAACTCGACCCGGACGTCAGCCTGTACGACTACGGTGCCGACTCCCTGACGATGATCGACCTCGTCACGAAGATCGAGAACCACTTCGGCACGACCGTCGAACTGTCCGCCCTCAGCCACCGCGTCAGCCTCACGGAGGTCCTCGCCCACCTGGCCCCACCACGCCCCGACCCCACCCCCGAGCCGCAGCAGGACGTCACCCTGGAGGTGTGGCAGAACGGAACAGGACACGACCTGGTCTGCCTCGTCCACCCCGTCGGCGGCGACATCCATGCCTACCGCGCACTGGTGTCGGCCCTCGACCGCGACCTGACCGTCTGTCTGATCGCCGACCCGGCCCTGCGCGACGACGCCCTGCGGCCCGCCCGCTCCCTCGCGCAACGGGCCCGCGACTACCGTGCCGCCCTGCAGCGGCGGTTCCCGCACGGCCCGTGGCGCTGGCAACTGGCCGGCTGGTCCTTCGGCGCGTGGGTGGCCCACGCGATGGCCGCCGAGTCCGAGGCGGCCGGACGCCCCGTCGAGGGGCTGCACCTGCTGGACCCGCCCCCGCCGAACGCGCCGCCGCGCTTCCTCGCGTACGACGAGAAGGGCATCGAGGCGGTCTTCGCCCAGGAACTGCGCCTCGGCGCGACCGCGACGGAACCCGGAGCGCGAGAGCCGACCGACGGGCACGGCCACCTGAACCGTGCCGCCCAGGCCTACGCCGAACGGCTCGGCCGCTGCTGCCGCGCCAACCTCAAGGCCATGGCGCAGCACGAACTGCCCCGGCTGACGCGCACACCGTCGTACCTCTGGCTGGCGGCCGACCCCGTTCCGGGCTTTCCGGACCTCGGCTCCCCGAGCGAGCAACTCGCCCTCTGGAAGGGCGAGTTGTCACCCGTCGAGGAGTCCGGGGTGCTCGACACCACGCACTACGGGATCGTCCGCGCGCCGCACACGGCCACAGTGGCCGCAGCCGTGCGCGCGGCAGCCCGGCGCGCGCCACTCACACCCCCTGGAGGGCCCGCCAGTCACCCTGCTTGATCTCGAACTCGGCGGTGCACAGGTCGGCACCCGGCGGGAACCACTCGGCGTTCGCCTCGAATTCCCGTACGTAACGCAGCCCGAGGGCGGTCAGCGTCGCCTGCGACGCGGTGTTGGCCGCCGCCGCCATGGCGGAGATCCGGGTCAGCCCGAGGTCCTCGAAACCGTGTCGCAGCAACTCCCGGGACCCCTCGCTGCCGAGACCCTGCCGCCAGTGGCGGCGCAATATTTTGCAGCCGAGTTCGGCGTGCCCCGGCGTCGGTTCCTCGTCGGCGGAACCCGGCGGCCGCAGCAGCCAGTACCCGGCGAAGTCCTCCTGGACGAAACCCGCCCAGTACCCCAGGCCGGGCACGCGCTCCGCGTCGGCGAGGTTTCCACGGAGCGCCGCCTGCACCTGCTCAGGGCTTCGGGCACCGCCGAGATGACGCATCACCTCGGGGTCGGAGTCGAGTGCGAGCTGATGCTCAAGGTGCTCGGCGGACAACGGAACCAGCCGGAGCCGTTCGGTGTGCAGGATCTTTTGCGACATGACCCGGAGCATCTCAAACACCCGATCGAACCCGTGCCGACGGGTCCCCGAACCCGCCCCGGGACCGCGTACCTCACAGCGGGACGCGTTCCGTCAGGAGGCCGGGCAGAAGATGCTCTCCACGGCCCGGCCCACGTCGAGGTTCACCGCGTTGGGCTTGACGCTCAGGGTGAACGACAACGCGAGCTGACGACGCCCGTCCGGCGAGTAGAGGGTCATGGCCACGGAGCCGGGGGCCAACCCGCCGGCGACGGAGAAATCCTCGCCACAACCGCCGCCGCTGCTTCGGGGGCGTGCGGGGGCGGGCGGCCGGTCGGTCAGGATCCGCTGGAGTTCCGGCGGCAGCAGTCTTCCCCGAGTGAACGCGCGGTGGAAGGCGCTGACGTCGTGAGCGGTGGACACCACTCCTCCGGCACCCGCCCCGGCGAGACCTGCGTTGAAGCGGTCCACGTCGCGCGGCCTGCCGTCGCCGTCGGGGTAGTAGCCGTGATTGTGCGGCCCCTCGACCCCGTCCGGCGGCCCGGCCATCAGGTAGCTCCGGGTCATCCCGAGCGGCTCGAAGAGACGCGTGCGCAGTTCGGTGGCCAGGTCATGGCCGGTCACCCTCTCGACGATCATGCCCAGGAGGGTGTGGTTGGTGTTGGAGTAGGCCCACTTCTCGCCCGGCTCCCCGGTGCGGGGCCGATCGCGGCTCCACCGCACCAGATCCAGCGGCCGGTAGGGGGTCGTGAAGTCGAACACGTCGAACGCGGGGTCTCCCTCGCTCCCGTCCGGGAGCGGCTTCGCGGCGTACCAGTCGGGAATTCCGGAGGTGTGCCGGAGCAGCTGTCGTACCGTGATCTCGTCGGCGCGCGTCACCAGGTCCTTCTCGACCACCTCCGGCAGCAGGTCACCGAGGGTGTCATCCACTCCCAACGTGCCCTCCTCGACCAACTTCAGCACCACAGTGGCCACCATCTGCTTGGTCTGCGACCAGATCCGGAAGCGGGCATTCGCCGGCGCTCTCCCGCCCTCGCCGCCCAGCAGCCGGGAGCCCGCACTGCCGAGACCGAGGGGCCTCCCGTCGGCGTAGGCCCCGCCCACCACTGCCACGACCCCGGGAATCCTGGCCAACTCCTCCACCGCCCTCTGGACGTTCCCACTCCGCTCAGGGGCGGCGGTGGCGGACCCGGTGTGGGCCACCATCACCAGGACGGCACCGACGGCCGGTACGGCTCTGCCCAGTCCCGCACGAACGCTCTCGTACCACACGGCACATGCCCTCTCGTCAGCACTTTCCGAAACCGCGGCACCGCGTTCTCGGCACGGATCCCCCTGGTCCGCGTCTTCAGGGGAACAAGGAGAGGGTTGCGTCGCCGTATGCGTTTCTCGATATCCCCTGGATATGCGAAGGCCGCGCGAGTGGGCGGCGCGTCGCGGCGGCGTCCCTCAACGACGCACAGCCCCGCGTGACGTCCACCCGGTCCCGCCCGCCCCCGGCTTGTGGGGTGCTGGCAACACCCCTCTGACTCCCGCTGCCCGGACTGTCCGGAAGATCACGGGCGGACAGGCTGAGCCCAGTTCGCCACTCCCGAGCCAGAAGGCCCCCTTGTGTTCAGCCGCCGCACCACCCGTACCCTCGCCGCCACCGCGCTCACCGCGACAGCCTGTGCCACCCTCGCTGCGGGCAGCGCCCACGTCATCGTCAACGGCTCCGACTCCACCGAGAGTTACCCCTTCCTGGCGGTGATCCCGGAATCCGCTCAGACGGAGGGCGTGAAGCTGGAGGGCATCGTCCGCGTCGGCAGCGACCGGCGGAAATCCGCCGGTCAGCCCCGGACAGCCGTCCCCCGCCGGGCAGGGCCCCCGCACCGTGGTGGCGCACACGGATCAGTGGCTCCGCTGCGCCTTCGGTGGGCAGAACTCGGCTTCGGCGATGGCGTTCGGAGCCCCCGTGTTCCAGTCCCCGTTGCGGTTGTACGCGAGTTGATGGCGGCCGTCCTCCGTGGTCACGGCCAGGGAGGTGGAGCCGACCATGCCGCCGCCGTGGCCCCAGAGGGTGGTGCCGCAGCTCGTGCGTATCTTCATGAGACCGAGCCCGTACTCCATGCCTGCACGGCCGGTGGACGGGCCCGTCGTCTTCATCGCCTTGAGCTGCTGGGGCGGCAGCAGCCGGCCGTGCATCAGGGCGCGGTAGAACCGGTTGAGATCGCCGTTGGTGGAGATGATGTCGCCGTCGGCCCAGCCCTGCGAGCCGTTCATCTCGGTGACGTCGTCGATCCGGTCGGGCTGCGCGTCGAACAGTTTCGAGTAGGCGCGGCTGCTGGGCTGAGGAATGCGAATGCTGTTGCCGGGATTGGTCGTCGCCCTCAGCCCCAGCGGCTTGATGATCCGCTCCCGGACCTGCGCCTCGTACGACCGCTTGCCCGCCTTCTCCAGGATCAGCCCGGCCAGGATGTAGTTGGTGTTGGAGTACGAGAACTCCTTGCCCGGCGTGAACAGCGGAGGGTGGGACAGCGCCACCTTCACGTGCTTCAGCGGCGGCAGAGTGTCGTAGCGGTGCTTGAGGTAGCCCTCGCCGCGCAGGTACGTGGCGACGTACTCCTCGTCGGCCAGGTAGTCGAACAGGCCGCTGGTGTGGCTGAGGAGGTGACGTACGGTGATCCTGTTGCCGTCGTTGCCGTTGCCCCGCACCAGGCCGGGGAGGTGGTGCTCCACGGTGTCGTCGAGGTCGAGTCTGCCCTCGGCCTCCAGCTGGAGCAGTACGGTCGCCACGAACGTCTTGGTGATGCTGCCGACCCGGTACCGGTCGTTCTCGCCGCGCGGCGCTCCGCTGGTCCGGTCTCCGACGCCCGACGTCGCCCTCCAGACGCCGCGCGCATCCCGCACCTGCGCGGTGATGCCGGGGATGCCCGCCCGCACTTCCGCGTCGATCGCACGCCGGGTTGCCTCGTGACCTGTCGCGCCGTGGCCGGTGATCGGCGATGCCTGGGCGGGGACGGTGAAGGCGGTGGCTGCCATCGCCGCCGCGAGAGTCACCGCTGCGGTCCGAGCGGACTTGCGTAAGTTCCTGAACGTCATGCCGTGCTCCTTGTCGCTGTGCGTGTCGCGTGTGACGGGTGCGGCCGCCGGGATGCGACCGGAACCGTCTGCACCACATGACCGCGGGAGACCGGTGAGGGTTGAGCGTCTCGGTCGGCGGCACCCTTCCGGACCTCTCCCTGCCGCCCGTTCTGCTGGGCCGCTGCCCTACCGGTCCGCTGAGCCGAAGCACGATAGTTGTCACCTGGCAGGACGGCCCCCGCACGTGAACAGGCGAGAGGCACGAGTGCGACCCGTGGTCCGACTTTCCGCGGGACGACCCGCGGGACGACGAGGAAAGGCACATACATGGCACAGCACCATCGACCGACCAGCACCGGATCCGACGGGTCGCCTCCCGAGGGAGCGGCCCCGACCGCCCCGCGGAACTGGTTACTCCGGCTGGGCGCGCCCCCTGTCGCGGCGACCGCGCTGACGGCGACCGTCGCGCTCTACATGACTCTGGTCGCGTTCGGAAACATCACGGATTTCGGTACCAACCAGCAGTTCGTCCAGCACGTCCTGAGCATGGACACCACGTTCAAGGACCCCGACCTGATGTGGCGGGCAGTCGAATCCCCCGCCGTTCAGAACGCCGCCTACGTCGCCGTCATCGCCTGGGAGACGCTGACCGCGTGCGTCCTCCTCACCGCTACCTGGTTCTGGATCACGGGGCTGCGCCGCGACGCATATGCTCGCGCCCGCGCGGCCAGCACTGTGGGCCTGGTCATGATGCTGTTGCTCTTCGGGATGGGCTTCCTCGCCGTCGGCGGCGAGTGGTTCGCCATGTGGCAGTCGTCCGACTGGAACGGTCTGGACGCCGCGGCCCGCAACGTCGTACTCGCCGCCTTCACGCTGCTCGTCGTGCACCTGCCCGGGATCTGCCGGGCAGGTACGGCACGGACCTGAGGCCGAGTCCCGCAGGACCGCGGCGTCGGGACCGTGCCGGGGCCGGGTGCCCCGGGGCGGCCCGGCCCTTTCACGCGCCCGGCGCGTCGTGGACCGGCGGTGCGGCCGACGTGCCGCCCGACAGAGGTGTCAGGCCGTGCTGAGCGGATGCGGTGCCGTGGCCGAGCGCGGGGGCCACGCGCGCGGGGCCAGGATGCCCAGTACGTAGGCGCGGGCGACGAGTGCGGGGCGGCTGGGCGCGTCCAGCAGTTCTCGCAGTCGCCCGAGGTGGTAGTCGACCGTCTGCCGCGACAGCTTCAGCGAGGCGGCGATGTCGCTGTTGCTGCTGCCCTCCGCGAGGAGCGACAGGATCCTGACCTGCGCGGCAGTGGGCGTGGGATGCACCTCGACGGCCAGGCTCTGCTGGGTGACCACGGCCCAGACGTGCCGGGCCCGCCCGGTGGGGCCGCCGACCGTCGTCAGATGAAGTTCGGCGCGGCGCCTGCGGCCCTGGGCGTCGGCGAGGACGACGGTGCTCTCCAGCCGTCTGGTGCGCCGTGCGATCAGCCCGTTCCACCGCCGGTGCAGGCGGTCGAGTCCGGGGTCCGGCGCCAGCAGGGTGTGGGCGCGGCGGCCGAGCAGGTCGGGCAGCCCGAGGTGGAAGAGTTCGGCCGCCGCCGTGCTCGCCTCGACCACGCGCCCGCCCGCCGTCAGCAGCGCGCAGGGCAGGCCGCTGTGGTCACGCAGCGCCTGGAGGCTCTCCTCCGCCCGCTGCCGTCTGACGGTGGCGCGCAGGTGGTCGGTGACGTCGACGTAGATCCCGGCGACGCAGGTCCGCGCGTCCTCCCGGACGGGGAAGCGGTGCCCCACCGCCTGCCCCTCGGTGCCGTCGGAGCGGCGGTAGTGCAGGGTGTGGCGCACCGGGGTGCCACGGGTCAGTATCTCCTGGTCCAGTGCGCGGAACCGGTCCGCGTCGGCCGGGGGATCGAAGTCCTCGATGCGCTTGCCGACGAGTTCCCCCGGCACGGTGTTGTAGAGGTGGGCGTAGGCGTGGTTGGCCCACAGGTAGCGGCCGTCGCCGTCCCGGATGAAGGCGGACGCCGGGGCGAGGTCGACGAGGTCGGCGAAGGTCTCGTAGCGGGGTGGCCTGCGGGGTCCGGCGTCGGCGGCCGGCCGCGGCCCGCGGAGCACGGGCTCGTCGACGGTCTCCCACCAGAGCACGGGAAGGTGCGCGAGCAGTGCCTTCAGGGTGGATGCGTCCACAGGATTCTCTCCGTCCGTAGATGACCGGCTGACGCTCAGTCACCTACCGATGGGTATCCCGTGCCGGTGCCGCGCAGACGCGGTTATCGGCCGAAGTGCCTTGCGCTGCGGGGAAGTTCGAGCGCGCGGCCGCGCGTACTCCTCCGACAGACGATCCGGAGGGGGAGATACCGCCCGGGATTCAGGCATCTGCCTGAGTCGTGGCCGTGCCGGGCGACGCTGCGCACATCCCTGGCCTGGTCTCCTGGAAGTACGGCCGAGGCCCGTACACCCCCACCGACTCGTACGGCCCCCACCGCCTCGTACGCCCCCCCCACCACCTCGTACGCACCCCCGACCCGAACGACGAATGGAGACGAATTTCCGTGAGCAAGGTGCTGTTAGTGCATGCCAAGGGCGGCCCGCCGCTCGGCCACGTCCTGCTGAGGGCGGCCGCCAAGGCGGAGGTGCACCTGCTGGCGCTCAGTGCTCTGCCTCCCGCCGTGGCCGATGCCGCCCGCGGGCTGTGCGCCTCCGTGCAGACCCCGACCGAGGCGCAGCGGGCCGATCTGGTGTCGCTGATCGTCGCGCGGGCCGGGGCCGTGGGCGCGGACGCCGTGCTGACCTTCTCCGAGTACGCGGTGGTGGCCGTCGCCGAGGCCTGCGAGGCACTCGGGCTCGCGGGGGCCGGCGGTGCGGCCCGGCTCGCCCGCGATAAGCGTCTGATGCGGCGCACCTGGCGTGAACACGGCCTGCCGCAGCCCTCGTTCCGGCCCGTCGCCACCGAGGGCGACCTGCACGAGGCGGCCAGGGAGCTGCCGTTCCCGCTGCTCCTGAAGGCGGCGTGGAGCGCGGGCTCCACCGCGCACCAGATCATCCGGACCCCGCACGAGGTGACCACGGCCTGGCGGCGCTCGCGCGACGTCATGGCCGAGTCGGCCCAGTTGGGGTTCGCCGAGCTGCATGTGGAGTCGGCGGACGCGGACTTCGTCGTCGAGCAGATCGTCACCGGTACGGCGTCCGCATGGTTCGAGGAGTCCGGCTGGGGCGACTACGTCAGCGTGGAGGGCGTCGTCGCGGACGGCACGTTCCATCCGGTCTGCGTCAGCGGCCGGATGCCGACGGTCGAGCCGTTCACCGAGCGGGCGGGCATCACCCCGGCACTGCTGCCGCCGGACGCGCAGGACCGTGTGGTGCGGCTCGCGCGGGCCTCCGTGGACGCCCTGGGACTGCGGAACTGCGGAATCCACACGGAGATCAAGCTCGGTGCGGGCGGCGAGATGTGGCTCATCGAGACGGCCGCCAGGTTCGGCGGCGCGATGACCGTTCCGCAGATCGAGGAGGTCTTCGGCCTCGATCTGGTCGGCATGCTGGTCGAGCATCTTTTGGGGCGCGAGGTGGCGTGGCCCGCACAGGCGCTCACGCCCGCGCAGGCGCGCGGTGCGGCGGGTTCCCTCGTCGTGCTGGCGGTCAACGGCCAGGGCAAGGCCTGGGCCGACCGCAGGGTCTGGGACTTCCCCGTGGTGGCGGCGCAGGTGCCGCTGAGCCGGGGCAGCACCCTGTCGGTGGTCGCGGAGAGCTCCCTGGCCGACGGCACGCCCGTACCGGTGTACGACCCGGCGGCGGGTGCCAACACCATGGCCGCCCTGTGCCTGCTGTCCGCGACCGACGCACGCACCGTCCTGCGCGACTTCGCCGCGCTGGTGGACGCGCTGCCGCGGGTGCTGCCCGCAGTTCGGCCCGAGGAGGTCTCCGTATGACCGCCGCACTCGTCACAGGCGCCGAGGGGGTCATGACGGACCGCACCGTCGTCGGCGAGAACCTGTCGCTGCCGCTGTTCCGGACCCTGTCCGGCGTGCTGGCCGGACACCCCTACCTCAAGGTCGTCGTCGACCGGACAGAGCACACCTGGCACCTCCTGGACACGGCCGTCCACCCCTTCCACGTCGACTACGTCGCCACCCGCGTCCTGGGCATGTCCATGGCCGCGCTGGACGCCGACCTCGACGCGTTCAACGCCTCCGTCTACACCGACCCCGACCGCCGCTTCCTGCTGGGCGTACTGTCGCTGCACACCGACGAGGACGCGGAGGGCCAGGACCGTACCTTCCTCGTCCTGGAGACCACCGAGGCCGACACCATGGGCGGTGAACTCCTCGCCGCGTTCTACGAGTTCGTCCGCGAAAGGGTCGACGGCAGGCTCCCCGTCCTCCTCAAACCGGCCAACCACCGGCAGGAGGAGGAGCTGTCGGCGATCAGTGAACAGCGCGTCCCGCGCGTCCTGAGCCACGAACTGTTCGGCAACCGGATCCGGACCCCGCTCAACCCCGGGGACGCCACCGGACGCCTGCGCTTCTTCCGCACCCACGCGGAGTACGCGGCGGCCGAGTCCGCCCTCGGCTGGGCGGACATCGTGGCCATGCCGTGCCTGCCGGACGACGTGCCCCGGGTCGCCGGGTTCGTCAACACCGCCCCCATCACCCCGCTCTCGCACACCAACGTCCTGGCGTCGGGCTGGGGCATACCCAACGCGATCGTGCGCGACCTGGAACAACTCGTCGAGGCGGACGGTCTCGACGGGGCGTGGGTGCGTTACCGGGTGCGCGAGGACGAGATCCTGTTCGAACGCCTCGACCAGGAGCCCGAGTTGCGGGCCCCGGCCTGGCACCAGCAGCGCATCCGCCTGGAGCCCCCGCTGCTCGACGACACCCCGGTGCTGGCCCTGCACCGGCTGCGCGCCGCCGACCGCGACCGGTACGGCACCAAGGCCGCCAACCTCGGCGAACTGCACCACGTGCTGGACAGCCGCACCGCGGACCTGACCGCCTACTACGGGCGGCCCCGCCCGCCCCGCGAACACCTCTACCAGCACCTCGCCGCCCGCCTCGGACTCACCTCGCCCACCACCGCCGAACTCGCCGCCCGCGCAGCCGACTTCGTGGCCTCGACGGTGGCGGCCCCGGAGGGAGTCGCCCTGCCGTTCGCGCTTCAGCAGCACTTCCTCGCCTCCAGCCCCGCCCTCCAACAGGGCATCGGCAAGCTGAAGATGGCGCTGGAACTCGACGCGGGCGACGTCCTGGACCCGCTGTGCCTCCAGCTCCAGCACCTGATCCGGCAGACCCCCGTGCCGGAGTCGGTCATCCGCCGGATCAGCCAGGCCTTCCCCGGCGCGGACCGGGGCGAGCGGCTCGTGGTGCGCTCCTCCTCCAACGCCGAGGACCTGCCGGGCTTCTCGGCCGCGGGCGTGTACGACTCCGTCACCACCGTCCGCTCCGCCCGGGAACTCCTCGACGCGGTACGCCAGGTGTGGGCCTCCCTGGTGTCGCCGCGCAGCGTGCGGCTGCGCCACCAGGTCGGGATCTCGCTGGACGACACGTACATGGGCGTCATCGTCCAGCGGTACGAACCCGCCGCGCTCGGCGGTGTCCTGGTCACCTGCAACCCGACCCGCCGCGAGGACTTCCGCAACGTCTACCTCAACTGCTCTCCAGGCTCCCCGGAACAGGTCGTCGACGGCACGGTCCTGCCGCAGCAGTACCTCTACAACACGGTCGAGGGCGGCGGCCGCACCGTCGCCCTGGGTTCCTGGGACGAGGGGCTGCCCGCCGCGACACGCGCCCGCCTCGCCGACCTGTCCCTGACGGGACGGCTGCTCCAGTCGCACTTCAGCGGATCGGAACCGGGCGGCGACGTCGACCGGGCGCTGGACATCGAGTGGCTGATGACCGGGCAGGGCGACTTCCGGCTGGTCCAGATCCGCCCGTACGCGCTGTGAGGCGCGGCCCCGCGTCCCGGCGCGCCGAACGGCGGGCGGCGGCCGGCGGCGGACTCACCGCCACCGCCCGCCGGATCATCCGGCTCAACTACGGCTTCCAGCTCCTGTTCAACCTGCTGTGGTGGATGCCGGTCTTCTACGCGTACCAGAAGGCGGCCGGGCTCTCCGACACGGAGATCTTCGGCATCCAGAGCATCTACTACGTGGCGTTCTGCCTGTTCGAGATCCCGACCGGTCTGATCGCCGACCGGATCGGCACCCGCAACTGTCTGCGGGCCGGTGCGGTCGTGATGACCGCCGCGAACCTGGCCCCGGTGTTCGCCGCCTCCTACACCGGCTTCCTGATCCACTTCCTGGCCATCGCCGCGGGCCGCTCGCTCACCTCGGGCGCGGCCAGCGCCTATCTCTACGACGGGCTGCGGGCCGAGAAGTGCGACGCGCACTACCTGAGGGCGGAGGGCACGGCCCGTGCGCTGGGCCTGGCGGCGAAGGTCGTGTGCTGGCCGCTGGTGGGCCCCCTGATGGCGGTGGCGCACTCCACGCCGTACGTGCTGAGCGCCGCCAGCGCCGCGGGGTCGGTGGCCTGCGCGGTCGCCCTGCCCCGGCTCGCCGGTCCGGACGGCGGCCGGGAGAGGGCCGCGGACCGCTCCGACGGCGGACGGCGGGGCGGCGCGTTCCTGCGCGACGCGGGCACGGCACTGCGCTGCGTCGTCACCTCACCGTGGCTGGCGATGGTGATGGTGCAGGGCGTGGCGGTGTTCACGCTGTCCCGGATCTGCCAGGTCAACCTCTTCCAGCCGATCCTGCTCGACCACGGCATCGCCGAGGCCTCGCACGGCGGAGTGCTCGCCGCGATGACGGTCGCCGAAGCTGTGGCCTCGGCCCGCCCGCAGTGGCTGAGTAGGCGGCTGTCGCCGGTGGCGTGGGTGTCGCTGCTCAGCCTCGCCCTCGCGGGCACGCTCGCCGCGATGACCCTGGGCGGTCCGTGGGTGGTGGTGGCGCTGCTGTGCCTGTTCGCGGCGGCCACCGGGTTCGCGTACCCGATCCAGCGCAAGCTGGTGAACGACGCGGTGCCCGCGCACGCCCCGCGCGCCACACTGCTGTCCGTCGAGAGCATCGTGGACCGCGCCGTGTGCGCGCTGGCGGCGGTCGCCGCGGGCGCGTACCTGGCGGCGGGGCACCTGGACGCGCTGCTGTGGCACAGCGCCCTGGTGACGGTGGCGCTGCTGGGGGTCTTCCAACTCCTGCTGCGCACGGGTGTCGTACGAAAATCGCGGTACGGACCGTCACGCGCGGCGGAAGCGGCGGAAGCGGCACAGACCACGGGGGAGCGCCGGGCCACGGCCGGCGGCGGCCGCCCGGCTCCGCCGTGACCACGGCGCGAGCAGGTCAGCCGCGCACCCGGCCCAGGAGTTCGATGACTGGCACCGGCAGGAAGCCCGGCCGGTGCGGGAGGCCCACCTGGTACGCCACGAACCCCTGGGCGGCAGCCGCCCGCACCTCCTCGGCGGTCTCCGCCTGGTGCACCACGGCGCACCCGCCCGAGCGCGCCTTCGCCCGCTGCCACAGGGCGGGCGCGGGCTTGCGCTCGGCCTCGGTGCGGGGCGTGTAGATCCGGTCGCCGAAGTCCGCCCAGGCGAAGGGCACCGAGCCCTTCCACGTGGCGTCGACCTCCAGCTTGAGCCGTGCGGCGCGCTCGGCGTCGGTCGCACCCCAGGAGGGCGGCACGTTGGTGATCAGGCCCACCTTGATGTGGCGTTCGCGCAGGGCCCGCAGATGGGCGTACGCGCCGGGGCGAAAGTCCGTACTGCCGTCCTCGGCGGTGTGGATGAGGGTCTCGCCCAGATCGAAATAGGCGTAGGGGCAGCCGTGCCGCCCGTCGGTCCGCTCAACCGGCTTTTGGTCCGGCGGAGTTGAGGCGGCGGCCGAGGCGCTGACGCACGGCACGGCTGCGGCCGCGAGGGCGGTAGCGAGGGTCAGGAGCACGCGCGCCGGGCCCCTGGCGGTGGTTGTCTTCATGGCGTGGTCGCCCTTCTCCGGCACGCGGCATCACTGGTCTCTCGCGCTGTACCCCGTCACGGGGGCCTCCAGTCGCCCCGGGGCGCAACTCCGCTTATCCGCAGGGCGGTTGGCGACTTCGCAGGCGGAAGATCGTCCGTACGCACGCAGCCCGGTCTACGTGCCGCCGAGGAGGGGGAAGGCTGAAGAGGAGGGGGAAGGCGTCGACGCCGTCTTCGACCGCCCCCGCCCCCGCCGCTCCTGGGGTACGGCGCCGCTGTTCCTTCCTCTTGGGCCTCTTGGGCCTCTCGGGTCCGACGGTCTCAGCAGAAGGGTGTGACCGTACGGGAGCCCGCGTCCTGACGGGTCGTCAGGAACGTGCACGGGTCGAGGCCCGCCGCGCGGATCGCCTGCCGTGCGGCGTGCTGCCGTCGCGGGGTGAGGTACGGGGTGCGGGACAGGACGAAACCGGACCTGCGGGCGCTGTCGGTGATCACGGCCCAGCGGTAGTCGGCGGAGAGCCCGACGACGATGTAGTTGGCGTTCTCGCCGTGCACGTATCCACCGCCGTCGGCGGGGACGAAGGAGACGTTGAGCCGTGAGCCGGTGGCGTCAAGGGGTTTGGCCTGGCCCCGGATGGAGCTGGCCCGGCCCTCCCAGGTGGTGCAGCCGTTGCGTACGGACAGCGAACCGGAAGGTGTGAGCCCGTACGTTCCGTGGACGTTCTTCGCGCACTTGGCTTCGAACGGGCGCGGTACGGCGGCGAACTGGAACCAGTGGCCGAGGTAGCGCCGGACGTCGAGAGTCCCGACAGATACCGGTTCGGTGGTCGAGGCAGAGGCGCGGGGCGCTTCGACCGCGGACGCGGAGGCTGGTGGTGGCACCGCGGCGACGGAGGTGGCCGGGAGTGCGCAGGTGAGTGCCGCGGCAAGGACGAGAGCTGTACGGGGCGCGGTACGCACTGGTGTCATCGGGGAACTCCACTCGGTTCGTCGGAAGGCCGATCGGCCCGGCGCCCGGTGCGGAGCCGCGCCTTTCTGCCTTCCCGTGTTTGCCTCCGTCTTCTCACACCGGCGGTCCGCCGGATGCGGAACGGGGGTTCAGCGGTCACAGTTCCCTCCAACGGATGAGGGGACGAGCAACTGCCCGCGCCCGCATCCCGAACCTCGTGCCGAGTCGCCCCACCGCGTCTGCTGCGGCCGATGGAGGACGGCGTCCCCGGCGGACCGCCGTTCCACTCGGGCGTTCCAGGCCGTCGACGTACGAGCAGGTCAGAGGCCGTTCTCGCGTTCCGGTATCCCGTACTGCCCGCCGTGCCTGGCCTCCGGGACGCACCGCCGCACAGACTCGGCCGCGTTCGGGTCGGCGTGGCAGGCCCGGCCTGCTGAATGCCTCCGCACCGTCGAAAGGCCCACCGCCGTGCTGCACATAGCGCTCACCGCCGAACCCGTCCCCTCGCACGTCTCCGCGTTGGACTACGTCATCGGCCCCGCCCTCCGCCAGGGACACCGCACCGTCCTCCACGGCCCCGTGATGTTCCGCGGTGCGGCGCTGCGGCGCGGCCTGGAGTTCCAGCGGGCCGGTACGGACTGGACCTGCGACCCGGTCGTCCAGCGGACGGCGAGCGAGACGTGGACGCGACATGGGAACGACCAGTTCAACCGGCACGTCTTCGGCCGCCTCTGGCCGGAACGGGCCGCGACGAAGACGAGGCACCTCCTGGCCGCGTGGACGCGGGCCCGGCCCGACCTGGTGGTCGCGGAGTGCAGCGATCTCGGCGCGCACGTGGCCGCCCGCGCTCTCGGCCTGCCGCTGGTCGCCGCCGACAACGGCCTGGGCCCGCTGCTCCTCGACCTCTGGGACACCGACGTCGCACCCGCGCTGACCCCCCTCCATGAGCGGTACGGGCAGCTCGGCGCGCCGGCGCTCCCGCCACTGCTCACCCCGGCGCCCGTTCCGTGGTTCTACGCCACTCCTCCGCCCGGCATCCGCGCAGTGCGGCGCACCCTCGCGGCACACCGCACCGGCTCGGCGTCCGAGGACCGTACGGCACGGGAGACGGACGCCGCGGTGCACGAGGGCCGCGCCGGGGCCGCCCGCCCGCTCGTCTACGTCAGTCTCGGCACCCTCACCACCGCCATGCCCGGTCTCCGTACCGTCGTCGAGGGCCTGTACGGCGAAATCCTGGCCGCCTTGGCGGCCGTCGACTGCGATGTGATCGTGTCGGCGGGCCCCCTGGCCGGACGCCTCCAGCGCGCGCACCCCGGCGTGCGGATCGTCGAGCACGTCGTACAGCCCGCGCTGCTGCGTCGCGCGGACCTGTTCGTCACGCACGGCGGGCGGGCATCCCTGCTCGACGCGGTCCAGGGCTCGACCCCCGTGCTGGTCCTGGGGTTGCTCGCCGACCAGCCCGACAACGCGGCCGCTTTCGCCGGTCTCGGGCTGGGTCGCGCTCTGAGCCGTGCAGCCACCCGCGAGGCGATCACCGAGGCCGTTCGGTACCTCCTCGGTACCTCCCGCTACCGGGCCGCCGCGGCATCAGCGAGCAGCGAGCTGTCCCGGTTGCCGCCGCTCGACCTCGCTGAACTTCACGACAGCGCACAGCGCTTCGGCCCTGCAAGGGCATCTTCCGTGCGGCCGTCCTCGGATGCGGCGCGCGGTGCCTGTACGTTTCCGTGCCGAAAGTGAGCGGTCGGCCGTCTCGGGAGGCCGGCACTCAGCCGCCGTCCAGGGAATCACGTCGTGTGCGTGTTCTCCCCGTCCGCAGAGCGTCCGTGCCAGTCGAGGCACAGGATCATGGCGTCGTCGCTGTCGGCTCCGGGCACGCGGTGGGCGGCGAGTGCGTCGAGGACGGCGTGCGGCACCTGGGTGGCCGGGAGCAGCCGGGTCTCGGAGAGGACGCGGGTGAGGGGGCGGGCGCTGAAGAGTTCGCCGTCCTCCGAGGTGGAGGCGTAGACGCCGTCACTGACGATCAGGAGCCGGTCGCCGGGCTCGACGCGGTGGTGCTGGGGAATGTAGGGGGTGTCCTCGAACATGCCGAGGGGCAGCTGGGGCTCCAGCTCGATGGGTTCGACCACGCCCTTGCGCAGCCGCCAGATTTTTGGCGAGCCCGCGTCGATGACCTCGAAGGCCCCGGTGGCGAGATCGAACTCGAACAGCAGGGCCGCGACGTGCTGGGCGCCCTGGTGTTCCGCGTACAGGGCCTGGTCGGCGAGCGCGGCCTGGTCGGCGAGGGTGAGGCCGGCGCGGCGGGCGTTGCGCAGCGCGTTGACGGCGAGGTTGGTGAGGAGAGCCGCCTTGATGCCGTCTCCCATGCCGTTCGTGACGGTGAGGGTGAGGGTGTCGGCGGTGGTGGCCCAGTCGAAGTTGTCGCCGTAGATCGCGTACGCGGGTTCCAGCTGGGCGCCGAGCGTGTACTCGGGGCGGGTGCAGGAACGCCCGGGCAGGAGCTGCCACTGCATCTCGGCGGCGAGGGTGAGGCGGGTCGCCCGGCGGGCCTGGAGGTAGAGATCGGTGTCACGGTCGGCGACGACGAGCTCGTGGGCCAGGACATCGGCGAGCTGCGCGAGCTCGGCGAGTGCCTGCGGGGAGTCGTCGCCCTCGGGGAGGGTGACCGACAGGACGCCGAGGCGGTCGCCGCGGACGCTGACGGGCAGGTGGGCCGTGACAGCCGGACCGGCTTCGGGCGTCTTGGCCAGTGGTTTCGCCGGACGGGACAGGTGTGCGCGGGGCGGGTTCGGGTAGCGGGCCTTGCAGACGAAGGGCTGCTGGGATCCCAGCGCGCGGCCCGGATCGCTGTTGCGGATGGGGACGGGCTGTGCGGTGTACGGCGGGACGGTGACGGGCTGGAGCATCGTCATGGCGTAGTCCGCCATCCACAGATCGACCTCTGTCGCCCCGTACTGGTCGGCACAGACGGCACGGACCGTGTCGACAAGGGCGTGGGGGGCTGCGGTGTGCAGCGCCCGAGCGGCGGTGGCGAAGCGGTCCATGGAAGGTGGGGACCTTTCTCGGAGGGTCGAAAGGTTCGACCTTCGTACAGTGTGACGGGCAGACTGAGCGCCCGGTCGGCAGGGACGCCGACGGGCGGAATCGGAGATTTACGGTGCGGAGAATGGACCCGGCTGCTGCACACCCCGCGGGCGGCGCGGCCGCCGGGGTGGCACGAGAGGTGGTCGAGCAGTTGGAGATGCTGTGGGAACGGGGCCGGGACGCGGTTCCCACCGCACCCGTGTCCACGTCGCAGCTACGCGTGCTCTACATCCTCGACGAGCGGGACGGGATCAACCACCGTGAGCTGGGCCGCCGTCTCGGGGCGCGACCGTCCTCGGTCAGCCGGCTGTGCGACCGGCTCCAGGCCATCGGCTACCTGCACCGTTCCTTCAGCAGCACCGACCGCCGCGAGGTGACACTGGGGCTCACGTCGCTCGGCCGCGGCTACCTCGGCGAACTGCGGGCCCACCGCGAACAGGAGCTCGCCTCGACGCTCGCGGCCATGACACCGCAGGAGCTGGATGCCCTCACCCGCGGACTGACCGCGTTCCGCAAGGCTCACGACGCCGCCGGCGCACGCGCGGCCGCTCGGCCGACCACGGCCCCGAACCCCGAGCTGGATCCGGGGGACGACGGGAGCGAAAGACCTGCGGATACACGCCAGGCCGCGAATCTGACGGGTCCTCACAGCCGTGCTTCCCGGATCGCTTGATCCCCGAGGCAACACCACAGCGGGGCAGGTGAGTTGGCGCACTCCGACTCCTCTCGTCCTGCGCGGAGGCGGACTGCCGCCTTGCTGATGGATGGCGACGTTCCCGAAACCAGACGTAAGAATGTTACCAACGTGCACTGTTGTCAAAGGGCAAATGTTTTGTGGCGCCGGGGCGATGCCGGGCGCACGCTCTGCCGCGCGAGAAGACCGGCCGTCCGGTGCTCCGAGGAGGGGGAGGGCCGAGGCCCCCGGAGGGCGACTACTGGCCCGGGCCGCTGCGGTGGGACGGGGTGCGGCGCAGGGCCAGGGCGAGGGTGTCGTCGGCGTGCAGGACGACGGTGTGCATGTCGGCGGCGATCGCCGCCGGGATCTCCCGCAGAGGCCGCGCCGCGTGCTTGCGGGCAGCGGTGATCAGCCGGGCCTCGCCGTCGATGGGGTCGCGGCGGCTTTCGGTGAGCCCGTCCGTGTAGAGGACGAGGAGATCTCCGGGTGCCAGTGTTTCGTGGCGCAGGAGGTCGCTGCCCGGCAGGGGATACCCCACCCCTCGCCCGCGTACCGACAGGTAGCTCGCGGTTCCTTCATGCGCGCGCAGCAGCAGGGCGGGGGGATGACTGCCGCCGGCGAGCGTGAGGGCACCGGTGCCCGGATCGAGTCGGGCCAGCAGCACCGTGGCCTGCAGACCCGGCAGGAGCGGGGAGAGCTGACGGTCGACGCGCGCCACGATCGAGTCCAGCGGATGTCCCTCAAGCGCCAGCGTGCGCACGGCGTGTGTCACCGACAGGGCGCTCCTGGTGCTGCCTATCCCGTGCCCCAGTGCGTCGACGACGGTGATGTGCACCGTGCCGTCGGGCAGTTGGAACCAGTCGTAGAGATCGCCACCGGTGGGGGCCGCCGGGTCGGACGGCGCGTAGTGGACGGCCAGCTCCAGCCCGGCGACCGACACCGCGGCAGGGCGCAGCGCATCCTCCATCGCGAGCAGTGTCTGGCCCTGGGCCCACCGCAACTGCTCCTCCCGCTCTTCGAGTTGCAGGTAGAGGGCGAGTACGCCGTCGTTCGTCTCCGACAGTTCGTCCTCCAGGAGCTGCTGCTGGTGCGCAAGCCGGTCCAGGCGCGCCAGCGCGGCGCGCAGCTCCGTCTCGTAGGCCTCGGCGTCGCTGTCGGCGTCCGGACCCGACGGCAGCCCGGGCCGTGGAGCGGGGAGGAAGGGGCCGCTGCGGTCCGGCAGGGGGAGCTGCCACGAGACGGAGTGCGGCAAGGTGTGCGTCGGCGGGAGGGGGAGGAGGGGGAGTTCCACCTGTACCGGCTCGCTTCCGGCGCACAGGCCCGCCAGAGTGAGGCGGACATGCCCGGCGGACGCAGGCGCTGCCGCGTCGGTTGCGGTGTCGAGGGTGACGGAGCCCCCTTCGCGCAGGGTATTCGCGGCGAGCGTGCTCACCGTCAGCACGAGCCGTGCGACGGTCTCCGAGGGGAGACGGTAGAACGTGGCGAGTCGCCTGGTTTCCTGCCGCAGCGAAGCCAGCGTGTTCCACGAGGCGCCCGTACGCACCGGAGGTTCTCCGGCGGTCATCGCGAAGCTCCTCTGCACGCGGTGCGGAAGCCACCGGTGCACCGCACCACCAGTGCCGTGGGCCGTGGAGTTCCGCTGCTGATGCTCATCCCGCGCCCCTCACTCCTGGAACGACTGCGGACCGACCGGAACGCCAGAGCCGTTTCTACCTCAACTATTGCCGTACGGCAATGGAATCACGCGGTGACGACAGACGGACAGGCAGGGCAGCCGCACGGGCATCTCACACCGCCGGCTCCCCTACGACTGCGGCGCGAAGAGCACGCCGTGCCACGGTCGGCCCGACACCTGCCGGACCTCACTGCCGCACTGTTCCGGCAGCCGTTCAGCCGGAATTCCGACCACACCCCTCGTGCCGAGCCCACTCGGTAGCGGCCGGCGGCGAGGCGCGAGGCCGGGCTCGCCTGCCGGCTCCCGACCTCCGGTACGCGATCTGTTTGACCGTCGGCGTCGGAGCGGCGAGTCGGCTGATGAAGGGGGAAGACGGCGAGCACGGCGGCTGCGGCTGACGAGGAAGCCCTCGTAGTCCATGGGCAGTCTGAAGGGCAGGGCGACCGTGAGGCAGAGGAAGCAAGGCCCGAGCACCAGGAGCGCGACATGCACAATGGCCGCGCCGATCCGGCCGGGCCATGTCCACGACGAGCGCGCTCGGCCCGAGTTCACGCGTGCGCCGTTCCCACCGGATCCGACCAGTTCCGGGGGCTTTCCTCGGTTCCTCAGTCCGTGTCGGTCTCGGCCTGGTCCAGTGCGTCGGCAACGAGCCGTACGGCGTAGCCGTGGTCGTCGGCGATGCGGTTGATGTGTTCGGCGATCAGGAACGCGGTGACTTCGAGTGCCTGCATCTCCTCGGGTGTCCAGTCGCCGTACTGGCTGCGCCATCCGTTCGGGCTCAGGCCCGTGCCCGCCGCGATGACCAGGGCGGCCATCGTGGGGATGGTCTGCGGTGGCACGGACCTGGGCATCATGCGCAGCGTGGCCACCAGGTGGGGGACGACGTACTCGATGACGTCCTTGTCGCCCTGTGCGTGTGTCCGGTGCAGCCACTGCATGAACATGTAGATCAGGGTGCAGGTGCCGTCGAGCAGGTCCTGCAGGCCGTCGGCGCCCGCCGATGCAGCGAAGAGCCGGGTCAGTTCCCGGGATTCGGCAGCGCCTTCGTCCGCCGTGCCGGACTCGTGAATTTGCTTGATCCGCGCGTCGACCATGAGCAGCGCTGCTCCCACGTCGCCGACTGGCGCGTCTGCCGGGTCCCATGCTGACGGCACATGTATCTCCTCACCCAAGAGCAACGGGCAGTGAGCCCATCCGTACCGTAGCCCGCGGTCGGACCACTGGTGTGGGGAATGCCGGCCCCGATGCCGTCGGCCGGAACACGACAGCCTCGTCCGATTGCGCCGTGCAGCGAGCCTTTATGGCCTTTGCGTCGTTGAGTCGTGTATCTGTTCGGGCAATGACGAGGGAACTCATGAGCAACAAGAAAAAGGGCCGCAAGCACCGCACCGTGAACCGGACGCCTCGCCCTGTGGCTTCCGGGGCGAGGCACCGTGGAACCCCGGCCCCCGTGCGGGAGTCGTCCCGTGATGTGCCCGACGTGCAGCGCGTCCTCGCGAAGCTGGGCTACAAGAAGGCACCGCGACCTGCTGTCGCCGCCGGGGTGCGGCCGACCTCCGCATCCGTCGAAGAAGCCGGACCGGTCTTCGGTACGGTGCGCAACGGCGGGCTGGGCCACCACGCACACCGCACATGGACCCGACTGGAGACGGTCGGGCAACGAGGCGCGACGGTCGAGGAACTCTGCGAGACGGTCGGCTACCAGGCCCGCACCGTCACCAAGCACCTGGAAGGCCTCTATCGCTACGGCCTGGCCGAGCAGCGGGAGGGAGGGTCGTGGTACGCGACAGGGAAGAGCCAATGGGCGGCGGCGCAGGAGCACGGCATCCCCGGCCCCAGGGCAGAGGGGCGTGAACGCGTGGCACGGTGAGACCACGCACCGGTTCCCGGACGGAGGCGCTGGTCGTCAGCGCCGCTCTGAACGTCAGGACCTCTCAGGGTTCGGCCGTGGGCGCAGGGGTATTCGCAGTGCCATGACGGCAGCGGAGGGTTCCCAGGGGACGGGGAGGCTGGTCACGGCCTTTCTGAACCTCTTCCTGTTCTTGGTCCTTGTCGTGGCGGCCGTGATCTTTGTGATCCACAAGGTGAGGGGCCGGAAGTAGTCCCTGGTCTCAGGGCTGTGACAGGGCGTCCCGGACGGCGGCGACACCGAGGACCAGGTCCGCGTGGAAGCTCTCGTGGAGGTCGAAGTCCCGGGTCATGTCGACGTAGTAGCCGTCCGGCAGCGTCGACTCGGCCCGCGAGAGGTCCTGGTTCAGTTCGTCGAGCTGGTGGATCATCCGGTGGGTGTCACTCAGAGACTGCGTGAGGGCCCCGGTGAGCGAGCCGGCCGGCTGATCGGAGCCGGCCGGCCGATCGGAGGCGGCCGTGCCGGGCCGGCGCACCGCGAGCAGCGCCGCCCGCACCGCCGCGCGCCGGAACTCGGCCAGGGCACGGGAGGCTTCGATCCCGTCGTAGGAGACCTCGTTCGTCCAGGGGTCGTCATGGGCGAGGCCCGCGGCCAGGAACCCGACGCGGCGCGGGACGTCCAGGCCCGCATCCTTCACCGCGTCGAACGTCGGCGCGGCGAGCGCGGCGTCCTGCGCCAGTGCGACCGCGAACGCCCGGGCGTCCTCCCTCGGGAACTCGTCCCGGGTCGCTCGCGTCCCGGACCTCTCGGCCTCCCGCCGGAACCGCTCGACCTGGAGGGCGAGCGCTGCTCCGAGCCGCACGGCCGCCAACTCGGCCGTGGGAAACCGGTGGCGGGCGGCCTCGCGGACCTGCGCGTCGCACTGGGCGAGCCCGGTCGCGTACGCCCGTACCCCGGACGGCACGGGCTCGGCGAACGAGTGCAGCACCGGTACGCCGAAAGGCGGCACGGGGAGCGAAGAGCCGAAGCTCCACAGCCGTGCCACAGGGGCACGGCGAGCGGGGGCTTCTTCCGTACGCGGTGAGCCGCACACCGCGTTACCTGTTGTTGAGCCACACACCTCGTTCAGCCCGGCCCCCAGGTCGAGTACGGGATCCAGCGCGGCCGTCAACTCGCCCAGCAGCTCCGCGAGCCTGACGTCCTCCTCCTCTGCCCCCGCGGCCCGACTCGCCGCTTCGGGCCTCCCGGCCTGCCGCACGCCCGCTGCCGCTGCGAGAAGCCTGTCGACGTGGCGCAGGGTGCGGTGCACCTTCGGCATCGACAGGCCCAACTCGTACCCGATCGCCCCCGGCGCACAGCCCGCAAGCCGAAAGGCAACGACGGAGAGGTGGCGCTCGTTCAGCTCTCCCAGCGGGGCGAGCGCCATCACGAGACGGGCCTGCACCAGGACGTCCGTGCTGCCCTTCCCCAGGAGGGCGGGCACCGTCCCGTCCGCCGGGCGGAGCATCCCGCATCCGCCACCGAGGGTCATCCGGCACGTCCAGGACCGCAGCGCCTGCGCGGTCACCACGGGGGTCGAGGCCTTCTGCACGGTCCCGGCCGTGTTCCCGTCCAGCAGGTCCAGCCACCGGTGGGCCGCCGTCATGGCGTCCTGAGCCAGCCGTGCCGCCTCCACGAGGTCCGTGCCCCGCAGCAGCGAGAGGGCGACGAGTGGCCCTGCGTGCACCTGGTAGTAGTCCCCGAATCCGCGACCGCTGACGGAATCGGTGTCCGCCGGATCTGTCACCACAGTCCAACTCCCTTGCCTGCAAGCCGACTTGAGCTCTCTGTCGGAGTTCAAGGTAGAGGCTCGACGCACTCTGGCGGAAACCGCCCCGATCCCGGCCGGGATCCACGCGGCGGGACTGATTCGCCCGTCGCCGTCGGTGTCCCTCCTCGATGCTCAGGCGGCCGCTCGTGTCGACGTACGTCCGCGTGTGTTGCCGTCCTGGTCGCCGTACGGGCAGAGGCCCGGCCGGTCCGCGACGGCGGCGCCGTAGGCCGTGACGGTGATGCCGTGCCGGGGCAGCCGCCGGCGCTCCAGGACCGACGGGGCCAGCAGCGCGACGCAGTTCGCGGGGCCTCGCGCTCGGCGGTACGAGTGGTGACGAGGGCCTACCCGTCGGCCGCCTCGGATCCTCCGGCGACAGGGCCGAGCAGGTCGTTCACGGCCCGGACGAAGACGCCCGCGGCGACCGCGCTCACGCCGTCGATTCACCCAGGAGCGGACAGTGGCCGCGGCCGCCCCGAAGGGCTCCCGCCACCTGGTGGCGCGTCAGCCGAGCGGGGCACGACCCCGCAGTTCCTGTACCGATCGATGGAGCACCACCCGCACCCCCGGTTCAGGTGCCCGCCCCCTTCGCTGCACCCAGGGCCACGGCACCGGCACCCTCACCAACGGGCCCGGCCCCTACGGCCGCCCCCGGCCGCAGCGTCCGGAAGGACCGGGCGAAGAGGGTGCCGTGCAGGGCGTGCGGCGCCCCGCCGGGCACCGCAGCACCCGGGCCGCCGCGACCCGGTCGCCGGGAGGCACCGATCCGGCGTCGTCCGGTGCACTGACCGGCATGCTCACGAACCCGTCGACGTCACGCAGTGCGTCGCAGGCTGCCCGCACCGCGTCGAGCGGGGCACCGGCCGGCATGCGCATGTCCCGCCAGCCGTGCCGTACGACCTCGGGACCGGGAGGCCGCGCGCCCTTCCACACCAACCAGGGGTACACCCCTTCCGCTGAGAGGTCCGCGGCGTACCGGCGGACGACGCACCGCCGCCCCGCGAAGTACCCCATCGTGCACCCGCAGTGCCCCGTTCACGTACCCGCAACACTCCTCAGGCACCATCGCCGCATGTACATCGAATCCGTCGCCTGGGACCAGCCCGACGCCGTCGCCCTGCGTGCCCGGCAGCGCGCGGAGATGGCCGAGCGGTACGGCACCCCCGACAGCGAGTCCGGCAGCGCGCCGACGGCCGCCGACATCGCGGTGTTCGTGGTGGCCCGGGCGGCCGACGGGACCGCCGTCGGCTGCGGCGGACTGCGCGCCCTGGACGCGGAGTCGGGCGAGGTCAAGCGGATGTACGTGGTCCCCGACCGGCGCGGCACCGGTGTGGCGGCCGCCGTCCTGGCGGCGCTGGAGCAGTGGGCGCAGGCCCGGGGCTGGTCCCGGCTGCGCCTGGAGACCGGCCCCGCGCAACCGGACGCCGTCCGCTTCTACACGCGCTCCGGCTACCGGCGGATCCCCAACTTCGGCGCGTACGAGAAGGTCCCCGACTCCCTCTGCTTCGAACGCCTGCTCCCGCAGGTGTCCGTCCCAGCCCCGTAGCGACCACCGGTCCCGCGCCCGGGTGCGGGACCGAACGGGTGAACCACCGACGGCACCACCAAGCCGCAGGCGTTGCTGCGCCACCCGTCGGCTCCCACGCGTGACTCTTTCGGTAGTTCGCCGAACAGCGAGGGGCTCATGGACGACGGAGCGGAGCGCGACGAGGGCAAGGCGCGCAGAAAACAGGACGACCGTGAGGGGCGCGAAGTCCTCGACCGGCTGAAGCACACGGCCTTCGACGGCTCGGTGGACATCAGCCCCGGCACTCTGTCCGCGCGCGACGCCCGTCGGGTCATGGATTTCGCCCTCCGGCTCGGCCAGGAACTCTTCCTGTGCGGGTTCGACACGCATGCCATCGAGTCCTCCGTGATCGCGGTCTCGACGCAGCTGGGTCTCAACCACCTGGAGATCGACATCACCGCCCGCACCATCCACCTCCAGTACGCTCCGCCGCGCGCGGCCCCGGCATCGATGATGCGCGTGACGCGGACGGGGGCCGATCCCCGCGATCTGCGACGTATGGCGGCACTCCACCGGCTGGTGAACCACGTGGTCGCGGGCCATCTCGACGTGCGGCGGGCCGCCGACGCGCTGCGCCGCATCCAGGCCACCCCGCCGTTCTGGCCCTGGTGGGCGCGCACGGCAGGCGGCGGAGTCCTCGCGGCATCGGTGACCCTCCAGGTGGGCGGCTCGGTAGGGGCAGCTCTCACGGCGGTGGCCGTACTGACGGCGTGCGACCGGACGGGGTGGCTGCTGCTCCGGTACGCGGTGCCGTTCTTCTTCGTCATCGCCACCCAGGCGGCCGTGGCCGTGGGCCTGGGAATCGTCCTGTTCCAAACCGGCCTCATCAACCCGTACAGCACGGCCGTGCTCGCGGCGAACCTGGTGGTGCTGCTGCCGATCGTGCCCCTCATGGCGCTGCCGCAGGACGGCATCACGGGCTATTCCCTGATGGCGGCCACCCGTGCGGTCAACGTGACCACCGCCCTCGCCGGCATGGCCGCCGGAGTGGTCACCGTCGCGGTGCTCGTCGACGAGGCGACGGCGGACCTGTACGCACCACGCATCGACCACGCCGCACTGCCCGTCTGGGCCGGACTCCTCGTCTCGGCGATCGGAGCCCTGGGCAACTGCGTCTCCATGGGCGGTACGCGGCGGCTGCTGCCGGTGGCCCTCGCCGCGGGAGTGCTCGGCGGCACGGTGAACATGGCCATGGCCCAAGTCGTACACGTACCGGCCTTCGCGGTGTTCTGCGCGGCGACGGCACTTGGTGTGGCTGCGGCGGTCTTCAGCCCGGCGCTCCGGGTGCCGTCCGCGGCCGTGATCGTCCCGGGAGCCGCCGGAGCCCTGCTGCCCAGCCTCCAGGTGTACGAGAGCCTGACCCAGCTCTCCGTGGGGCGCGACGGAGCCGGAACGGCCGCGCTGCTCGCACTGCTCTCCACCGCGGCCATCGGCGTCGGCGTCGTCGCGGGCAACCTCATCGGCAATGCCCTGACACGGCTCGCGAACCGCTGGAGGCCCCGATCAGGGCCGGTGAGGACAACGGCTTCCAGATCCCTGTGAACTGGGCCCCACCCCGCCCAACCGGCCTCTCCCTGCCGGTCCGCAGGACGAACAGGATCCCGCACAGAGCCTGCCGGTCGGGAACCCACCGCCTCGTGGACTTCTGCCATGACTTCTGTGCGCCTGCACTGAAACACATCCGAGCGGTTGCTGTGGTGTGCCTGACACACGGGCGAGATCAAGCGGAAGCCCCCCGAGTTCAAGATCGTGTGCACGCGGGACGGCCCGATGCCGTTCCTCCGTAGACGCCCGCCCGGCTTCATGCCCGGCGGAGAACGAACGGGAGTTCACACATGCGCACGTGGATGAGCAGAAGAACGACAGCCGTCCTGACCACCGGGGCAGTGGCGATCACGACCATGGTCACCGCCTCGCCGGCGCAGGCCATCGTGGGCGGCATCGCATCCCCCCAGCCGTATTCGTTCATGGTCTCGCTTCAGTACGACGCTCCCCGCGCGGACGGACACCGGTGCGGGGCCGTGCTCATCGCTCCGCAGTGGGCGGTGACCGCAGGGCACTGCGCCAACTCCCCGACGGGCGCGAAGGCGGGCGTTCCCCGCGGTTGGAAGGTGCGCGTCGGGTCGTTGGACGTCACCAACGGCGGCGAAGTCGCCGAGGTCGACAGGTTCTACCGCCGTCACACCACGTACGACCCCCCGGGCGAGGACATCGCGTTGCTGCACCTGCGCAATCCGGTGCAGGCCAAGCCCGTTCGGGTGGCCGGCAGCACGCCCGCCGTGAAGACGCCCGTCCGCATCCTCGGTTGGGGCCCGTCCTCCGAGGACTGCGACGACTTCAACGACACCACGTGCTTTTCCAACAGGCTGCGCGAAGCCGAAACCGAGGTCGTGCCGGACAGCGAGTGCTGGAACGAGGGCGACGCCGGGTCGGCTTCGACCTTGTGCATCGGCCGCATCACTCCTCCCGTCGGGCCGGGGACGACGGACTCCGGAGGCCCCGCCCTGGTGCGCGCGGGCAGCGAGTGGGAACTGTCGGGAGTGGTCACCGGTGCCAGCGCCAAGGGCGTCAACTTTCCCGGTCTGTACGTCGATGTCACGAAGAACTCCGCCTGGATCAACGGCATCGTGAGCGGAACCGACGTGCCGCCGCTCGACCCGGTCCCGAACGTGGAGGGCGCGGCCAAGGTGGGCGACTGCATGGGTTCCGTGGTGCGCACCCCCACCGCGCGCCCCCAGGACCCGGCGCTGGTGCTGACCAACGGGCACTGCGTGCCGAGCGGTCGTCCCGCACCGGGGAGGGCCCTGGTGGACCGGCCCGCCGATCTGAAGAAGCCGGTCACCATCGCCGACACCGCCGGCTACCCCCAGACCAGTGCCCGCGCGACCCGGCTGGTGTACGCGACGATGACGGGTACCGACATCGCGCTGTACAGGCTGGACAAGACCTACGCCCAGCTGGCCGCGGAGGGCGCGAAGGTCTTCCGGCTGTCCACCACCCCGATGCGCAAGGGGGACCGGTTGACCATGGCCCACGGCTTCCACCGTCCGTCGTGCACGGTGGAGACCGTGGTGCCGCACCTGCGGGAGGACGGCCACCAGCAGGACCGAGCGGTGCGCTACGCCACCGGCGACACCTGCGTCAGCAGGCCCGGCTACTCCGGAACCGCACTGCTGGCACCCGACCTGAACACGGTCGTGGGCATCAACAACACCCACAATCGCGATGGCGAGCAGTGCACCAACAACAACCCCTGCGAGGTCGACCGGAACGGATCCGTGACCGCCGTGAAGGGCCGCGGCTACGGCCAGCAGGTCCACCAGATCGCCGCCTGTCTCACCGAGGGCTCCCGGCTGAAGCTGTCCCGCCCGGGCTGCACGCTGACCAGTGCCACATCGCCGCCGTCAACCACCGCGACCGGCACGGGGACGCCGTAACCACGGCCCGCAGCGGCAGGACCCGGAGGGCTACCGCTTCGTCGGCGGCGGCCACTGCCCTGTTCACACAGGGGGCCTCCCACGGGTGTGTCAGTTCGACGGGATGTGCAGCACCTCTTTGTTTCGACGAGATGCGCAGCATCTCTTTGTTCGCGCATGCGGGGAAGGCAGGCATTGAGCCTTCCCCTTGATCGTGGACATCTGGAGACTGGGACCTGATGTTCCAGAGGAAGTGGCGCCAGGTGCGAATCACGTACACGAAGCGGTGCACCGCGGAGTTCAAAAGGGACGCGATCGCGCTCGTCGGATCGTCGGGCAAGACGGTCACCGCCGTCGCCTGGGAGCTGGGCATCAGCTCGGAGTCCTCGCGCGTCTGGTACCACCGGGCCAAGGCCGACCGTGGCGAGAGCGCCCCGGGAGAGCTCACGACCGCCGAGCGTGAGGAGCTCGAGCGGCTGCGCAAGCGGGCGACCGAGCAGGTGAAGACGATCGGGGTCCTGCGAAGAGCCGCGGTCTTCTTCTTCACCGGGCGGCCGCTCACACCTGGTTCACCACAGCAGACGCCGCCGAAGATGCCCGCCACGATGCCCACGCCGCCGTGTGCGACGCCCTGCTCGCCTTCACTGACGGGCAGAGCACCAGACTCAGCGAGGCCGCCGACCGGCTCGCGATCCCCCTCAATCAGCTGCACGCCTGGAGCCGGGGCATGCACGAACCCGCCTTGGCTGCTGCAACCTCAGGCTCTCATCGACCGCTTCTCCGGTTCCGCCATGCGTCGCGGCGCAGGGCGAGCCAATAAGGGAGGCAGGAAGCGAGGAGGACCAGCCGGGTGAGGAGATGGGTGCGGGACGCCCGCACGGGGCGTGGCTGCTGGGACATGAGGTACTCCGGGGGGCACTTGCTTGGTCGGGTCACCGGGCGGCACCGGGATATTTCCGGTGCCGGCCGTGACATACACCGTGCGGCCACGACTGAAAACTGGCTGAACGCCCACCGAACGAGGCCCTGGTCCGGCATGCCGGTCCAGGTCGACGTCACCCGCTTGTCAATTCGCCCCAGAGCCTTTCGAGGTGCGCGTCAATGCGGCCGGAATACAGGTCCGCACCCTGGGAAGCGGCGAAGGCCCGAGCCTCCTCCAGCAGTTCACAGGCACCTTGCCGGTCTCCCGCTCCGGCTCGCGCGAGCGCAAGGTCCAACAGGGCGGGCACGAACTCCACGCGGGCCTCGCTGGCACGCAGATGCTCCACCGCTCGTTCCAGCAGAGGCAGCGTGCGCTCGTCGGAGGCGGCCAGGGCGACCGCGCGCCAGGCGAGCCCCAGCGTCCGGGGGGTGTTCCAGCGCCGGGCGAGAGCCAGCTCCGCCGCGGCCAGCTCTCTGGCGCGGTCGAACTCGCCCAGTCTGACGAGGTCGAGTGCCGCGTAGCTGCGCCAGGGAATGTAGCCCGGGTTGTCCAGTCGCCAGGAGGCTACGCGACGCCCGCAGTCCAGGAAGTGTGCCACCGCCTGCCGTGCATCGTCCCGAGCCGAGCACACCATGCCCTGCACGAACTTCACCACCGTCAATTCCCAGGACCGGGGATCTGCTTGGTCGGCAGCATCCGCGAGCAGGCGGTCGGCCTCGTCGGTCCGGCCGAGGCCGAGCAATGCGTGCGCATACTGTGCGACGAGCGCCGCAGGACGGGAAGCCGGGTGTTGCGGTGCGGCAGACGCCACGAGCGCGCACTCCCTGAGTGCGTGCCCGTATTCGCCCCGGCGCAGCAGCACTTCGGCCCGCAGGACGAGCCGGAAGACGTCGGCGGCGCCGAAGTAGCGATCGTCGCGCTGTGCGCAGAGTTCCCACGCAAGGCAGAGGTTCTCCGACCACACCGCAAGGTGCGCCAAGATCCCTGACAGCTCGGTCGGCAGCTGTCCCCAGCCCCGGCCGGCTCCCTGGCCGCGGGCCTCCGCTGCCGGGAATCGGGCCAGCGCCTGCTGCGCGCTGCATCGCACCTCGAACGCATCGGCCCAGGCGAGGACCGCATCGGCGGCCGGATCCTTCGAAGCCGGGCCGTCCCGGTGTTCGGCCCGCAGCCGCCGGACGAATACGGACCACGTCTCCTGGGTGAGGGCGGCGACCGTCCATGAGGCGGCCCGCAGCGCTGAGGCCGTGGCAGGATCGCGGCGTGCGGTCTCGGCCACCACCTCATCCATGAGCACGATGGCCTCCTCACCGCGGTACTGGGCGGTCAAGGCCCAGGCCAGCGGAATCAGTGCGGTGGGCACGGCCCCCCGGGCACGCTGGAGCGCCAGCGCCTCCTCGAAACGGGCCGGTGCCGCCGCCGGATTGACCAATGTCTCGAGCTGACCGAGCCGCAGGAGGACCGCATCACGTGCGGAGGGGGCGACGATCCGCAGCGCTGCCCGCACATGGTCCCTCGCCTCACTGATCAGGTTGAGCCGCAGGCACGCGTCTGCGGCATCGAGGAGCACCACCGTCCAGGAGGACCACTGGGCGCCGGTGAGTTCGCGCAGGTACCGGGCCGCCTGCCGGGCGTCCTGCCCTTGCACTTTGGCCTGCCCCGCTGCAGCCACGCACATTGCTGCGCTCTCCTGAGGGTCGGTCAGCCGACGCAGTACTTGCGTCACCAGCGGGTGGGGGAGTGCGGGCGGGTCGGCGCGGTCCAGCACGCCCACTGATGCCAGCAGTTCGCATCGGTCCCGCACCGTCGTTACGGGTTCGTCGCAGGCCGCTGCCAGGATCTCCACTGTGACCGGGCCGTCCGACAGGACCGCCAGGGCCCGCAGCATACGCGCGCCTTCCGCGGAGTAGCGGCCTAACTGCTGCGCCAGGGCACGCGAGTACCGACCTCCGGGCATGCGCGAGGGTAGTCGCGCGGAGGCCGGGAGGGTGGCCAGGTCGGTCAGAAGGGCCACGACGAGCAGGGGGATCCCCGCGGTGGCGCGCAGGACCTGCCCCGCCAGGGACGGCGCGCGGTCGGCGCCCGCTGCGGCTGCGCAGAGCGCGGTTACGGCGGTCGCGTCCAGCGCGCCGAGCCTCAACAGCGCGGTTGCGGCACCTTCCACCGCGGAATGCCAGGCGGCGGCACCCGGATCCCAGGGTTGTTCGTTCACCGTCACCACGAGCAGGACGCGCGAAGTGCGCAGTCGGCGGGCCAGGACCGACAGCAGGCGCGAGGCCCGTTCGCCCGACGGGGACGCGTCGTCGACGAGAATGACCGTCGGATGCCCGTCCGTCCCCGGGGCGCCGCACACCAGTTCTGCGATGGCGTGGTCGGTGCAGGTCGATATACCGGCACTGGCCGCACCCAGACGGGCCAGCACCTCCTCCACGAATCCGAGCGGATGCTCGTCGTGCGTGGCCGGGTGCGCGTGGATGTGGATACGGCGTACGTGGGGCAGCCGGAGGGCCAACTCGTCAAGAAACCGGGACTTGCCGTGGCCCGGGGCACTGGACACCACCGCCAGTCCGCCCGCACCTGCTGCGGCGTTTTCCGCCAGGACGAGGATCTGCGCCAGTGCCGAGTCCCTTCCGATGAGGGGCCCTTGCCTTCCGGCGATGGGCCGATGCGGGGCGGTAGTCCACGCGTCGGTCGGTGCGGGGGCCGACGCCGCCGGAGGAGCGATGCCTTCCGCCCCACCTGTCGGCGTGCTGATCGTCCATGCGTCGTCCGTACCTGGGCCGGCCGCCCCCGTACTGTCCTCCGCAAGGCCGCTCTCCGTCGGTTCACCGGCACGCGCGGTACCCTGCCCAAGGCGGCTGCCGCCCCGCAGCGAAGGCAGCGTCTGTTCCCAGGAGCCCTCCGCAGGTGGGGTAGCCGGCTCGCCGGACAGGACCAGCGCGTGCAAGGCCCGCAATTCGTGGCTGGGGTCGATACCGAGGTGGTCCACGAGGATGCGGCGGGCACGGGAGTAGACGTCCAACGCCTCACTCTGGCAGCCGTGTTGATACAGTGCGCGCATCAGCAACGCGTACAGCCGTTCCCGCAGAGGGTGTTCCACGACCAGCGTCCGCAACTGGTCGGCTGCCCGGTCCGGATGTCCGTGGGCGATCATGACATCGAGAGCGTTCTCCCGCAGCGTGAGTCTGCGTTCGGCGAGCGCGCCCCGCCAGCGTGCGGCGTAGGGGCCCGGGATCCCGGCGAGAGGCTCACCGCCGAACAGTCCGAGGGCGTTTGCGTACAGCCGGTCGGCCGCCCTCAGGTCGGCCCGACTCCTTGCCAGCTCCGCCTCGGCGGTGAGGCGGTCCAGTACACCTAGGTCGGTCTGCGCGTCGTCGATCTTGAGCTGGTAGCCGCCGTGGCCGGACAGCAGGATCGTTGCGGGGGTGCGCGGTCTGCGTCCCGGTTCCAGTACGCGGCGCAGCGCGGCCACGTGCGTCTGGATCACTCCGATGCCGCTCGCCGGAATGGCTTCCTCGTAGAGGGCCTCCAGCAGGGCCTGCGCCGACACCCACTGTCGACGGCGCAGTACCAGGGCACACAGCACCGCACGCCGCTGCGGCGGGCCCAGGGCCAGCTTCGCCTCGCCTCGGTACGCCTCCACGCCGTCCAGCAATGCGAAGTGCACCTCGACAGACGACATGGGTCGCCACTCCTCGTCGTGCATGTGTCCCCCTGAACGCCGCCCCGCAGTCTTGCCCAAGGCTAGTCGGTACCCGGCTGACCAGCGAAAACGGTCGGCTCACGGAGTGCCGGCCCGGCTGACGTGATCCACGCTGCCCGAACGGCACGCCGGCTCCGGTGACGTCGGCCATCGCACCACACGCAGTGCGGCACCTCGGTCTGTGTCTCTGAACGGCAGCAGCTCAACGGCACCAGCGGCTTCCAGCCTGGGGCACCGTGGACGCGGCGTGCCTGCCCCAGGGCCGTCCCGACCGCCGGGCCGCAGGCGCATGATCTCCTCGGTGGCGAAGGGGCCCGGCTACGTCCCCGGCGCGGAGCAGCTCTACCTCATCGCCTTGGACGATGCCGGCTCGGCAGCCCGCTCTTGTGGGCCCAGCCGTTTTCTGCGTGGGGCGTAGTCGGCTCAACCACGCCTGTGGGAGCGGCTTTTGCTGTGGCGGAGGCTGCCACTGGCAGCCGGATGCCGCTCACGTGCTGCGGCAATCCAGAAGGAGGGCCTTCGGCGATCGCCCTCGGGGTGACTCAACAGCAGCATCCTGAGCGCCAGTTACCGCGAGTCGCTCAGCGATCCGAAGCCGGTCGTCCCGGGCAAGGTGTACGAATACACCATCAAGGTGTGGCCGACCAGTAACGTCTTCAAGAAAGGCCACCGGATCCGGCTCGACCTCTCCTCCAGCCACTACCCGCAGTTCGACCCGACCCGGACGCGCACCGCACGGCAGACGGTGCTGCACGACGCCGCGCACCCCTCGAAGGTGACCCTCCCGGTGATCCCGGACGGCGGCCGGGACAAGGGCAGCGCCACACCCCCCAGAAGTGACGCAGCCCCGATCTCGACGACTTCGACGACTTCCGACAGAGAGGCAGGACATGCAGGACGTACGCCTGGCCCGGACGGCCGACTACCCGACACTCGTGCGGTGCGTACAGCAGTGGTGGGGCGACAGCCGCACCCCCGAACAGGCACGGGAGCTCTCGCTGCTGCTGCCCCGGCTGTTCCTCCAGCACTTCGCGCACACCAGTCTGGTCCTGGAGGACGAGAGCGGGATCCGGGCGTTCCTCGTGGGCTTCCACTCCACCGACCACGCGCACGAGGCGTACGTCCACTTCGTCGGCGTGGACCCCGAACTGCGCAAGCGGGGAGTGGCCCGTCGGCTCTACACCGCCTTCTTCGAACGCGCGGCAGCGGCGGGACGCACCGAGGTGCGCGCGATCACCTCGCCGCAGAACACCGGATCCATCGCCTTCCACCGGGCCCTGGGCTTCGAACCGGACACGGGCGACCGCACGGTGGACGGAGTCCCCGTGCACAGCGACTACGACGGCCCGGGCCAGGACCGGGTGGCGTTCCGCAGGAAGCTCGGCGCGCCGGAAGTGCGCACACTGGATCCCTTCTCGACGCGCGCTGCGGTGCCACAGGACTTCGACACCGTCGTCGCGGTGGTCGACGACTGGTGGGGCCGACCCGCCTCCCGCGACCTGACCCGGGTGTTCGTGAACCACTTCTACGACACCAGCCTGGTGGCCGAGCACGACGGCGAGCTGGCAGGCTTCGTCATCGGCTTCCTCTCCCCCTCCAACCCGCACGAGGCGTACATCCACTTCACCGGAGTGGCCCCCGACCGGCGACGCACCGGGCTGGGCCGCTTCCTCTACGAGCGGTTCTTCGACATGGCCCGTGCCAACGGCCGCACCTGCGTCAAGGCCATCACCTCCCCGCAGAACGACCGTTCCATCGCCTTCCACCGGGCTCTCGGCTTCGTCCCCTCCGCCCCCCATCGCGGACTACGACGGCCCCTCCTTGGACCGGGTCACCTTCCGGCGCGAACTCTGAGCGCGGCGGGCGTGATCCTTTTCCAACCTGCTGGCGTGGTCCGTCAGTTGGTCGGCTCTGCAGCATGACAAAGCTCCTGGTAGACGGTGTCACGACCACAATCCACCGTGCTGCGCAGGAGCTTCGCGTGCTTGTCTACCCGCCGGCGATCGATCGGTCAGACATGCATCTGCGCTACCTCGCCCGCCAGTTGACATTGCAGCGCGCGGAGATTGGCGTCCGGCGGCGGCGCCTGACGGCCGGGCGGCAGGCCCTGCTCGCTCTCGACCATCTGCGATGCGGTGAACACCTACGCTCCGCTCGCCGCCGGGTTGGGCATCGGGATCGCCACCGCTTACCGCTGCATATGCGAGGCGAGCGATGTCCTGGCCACCCACGACCTGACCGCCGCCCGGACGCGCGGCATGGTCGACGCCCTGACCGGTGCCGGACTCAAGTGCCGGCGACTACTGCGGAAACTCCGCTGCTGCCCCGACCCCACCGCGTACCTCGCGGAGGCAACCGTGAAGTCCCGGCTGGGGCGGATACTGCACAGGCTCGAACTCCGGGACCGGGTACGGGCTGTGATCTTCGCCCACGAGAACGGCCTCCTACCCTCCCCGGCATGACACCGCGGTTCAGGGCCTCGTGGGGTGTCCGGACCCGCCGTGTCGCCGCAACACCGGCGACACGGCGGCTGAGACTGACCTACGCCTCGTAGAACATGAACCAGCTGTTCTGCGCGGAGTTGAAGACGCACGTGGTGGCGTCGACCCACCAGTATTCGTTCTTGTACGAAGCCGCCTTGGCCCAGCAGGCGCCCGCGGTCGCGAACGCGGCGTAGAACGTCCACTCCGTGCCGGGGGCGTTCACCGCTTTGGTGACGGGCACGGTACGGACGGCCTCGGGCGCGCTCGCCGCTGCGGCGGTGTGCACGCCGACCGCGGGAGTGAACAGGGCCAACATCACTGCGGCCGTCGAGAGTCGCTTCGCGACTGAATTCATGGTGCAGCCTCACTCACGTACTGGATTCGGATGTGGGGGAATTGAGGAGGGAGGGGGAGATGGAGCGGCACACGGGACAGGTGCCGGTCCGGTCAGTCCTTCGTCCAGATGAAGATGTAGGCGTTGCCGCCGGACATCTTTTCCGTGGCGTCGACAACGTTGTACATCTCCGTGTGCACGCCGAAGGTCTTCGCCTTCCACAGCTGGAGCCCATGGGCGTTGAAGTCCGAGACGGAGACCTGGGCGCTGGACGACTGCTGGTTGTCCTGGGCCTGGCAGAGCACGATGGGCCCCGTCTGGATGCCCTTCCACCAGGTGACCCCGGACAGCCTCAGCTGGATCGAGATCTGGCCGGGCGCCGCGCCTCCGGGGAGGACGGTGGCCTGGACGATGTCGCCGTCCGGAAGGCGCTCCCCGTTGAGGAGTTGCTGGAAGTGGATTCCCTCGGCCGCCGTCGCGGTCGACGTGTGGCCGATCACCTGTACGGAGCCGATCAAGGCCGTCATCAGTGCGACGGTCGGCAGCCTCTTGACAGTTGAACGCATAGCGCCACCTTTCCTGGTGAGCTTCGGGGATCGGGATTCGATCACCGGAACCCAGAGTGGCGGTTTTGGATCTTCATCTTTATGGGGCGCGCGGGGGCGCTCGATTCGCTCTGCATCAGGTGAATGCTTCAACACGCCCTTTCCGTGCGGACAATAGGAAGAGGCTGGGTGTGACTTCCGGGGAATTCGACAGTCGCCGCCGAACCCGGTGAAGCCCGAGCCACCTTCACCATCGACGCGGCCCGAGAACCAACACGGCGCTTCGGGCCCACATGGCCGACCATGGAGGGCATGAACACTCAACAGGTGCTGTCCGACGCGTTCGGTCGCGTCCAGGAAGAAGTCCACGCAGTCGTCGACGGGCTCTCTGCCGAACAGCTCGCGTTCCGGCCGGACGGCCACGGGAATTCGATCGGGTGGCTGATCTGGCACCTCACGCGCGTGCAGGACGACCACGTCGCCGACGCCGCCGGGCTGGACCAGGTATGGGTGGGCGACCGCTGGTGCGACCACTTCGGCCTGCCGTTCGCTGCCGAGGACATCGGTTACGGCCACACGGAGGCACAGGTCGCCTCCGTACGCTCCGTCACGGCAGCCCAATTGCGCGGCTACTTCGACGCCGTGCACGAGCAGACCCTGACGTACGTCGGCAAGCTCTCCGGCCCGGCGCTCGACCGCGTCGTCGACGAAAGGTGGACACCGCACGTCACCCTGGGCGTCCGGCTCATCAGCGTGATTTCCGACGACCTCCAGCACGTGGGCCAGGCGGCTTACGTCCGGGGCCTGTTGAAGAGCGACTGACCAAAGGCGTGCCGTCCAGACCCGTACGCAGACTGTCCGGTCCGACCAGGGACCTGGACGTGCTCGTCACGCAGGGCTCGGCGGAGGTCCCGTCCGGCCTGCCGACGTGAGCCCAGCGCCCGGCGGGCGGTCCCCGTAGGGAGACCCCCCACGGTCCCTTACTCCCGGCCCCCGCCGACCGTCGACGTACGCGGGCCCATAGCCGTGTGGAGGAAGAGGACGACGCCCGTGATCATCCTGGCGCTGGGCATCCTGATCGCGCCCACTCCTGTCGGACAGGGCATCGCGGACTTCCCGCAACAGCTCGCGCAGGCCACGTCGTCGCCACACCCCGGACGCTTGGGAGCGTGGACGAACGGCAATGCTTGACCGGAGCCCGGGCTTTCCCCCTGAACGGCTCGTCTTCTTCACAAACGCGTTGTTCGCGATCGCCGTGACGTTGTTCGCCGTCGAATTGGAACGCCCCGACGCGACGGAACTGTCCTCGGCCTCCGAGTTGGGCCACTTCCTGCTCGAACAGCGGAACTCCTACCTGGCGTTCCCTCTGGCGTTCATTCTCCTGTGGTCCGTGTGGCGAAGCCACCACAAGCTGATGGTCGATATCGTCGTTTTGTCGAAGTCCTACTCGTACTGTCCAGCGCCGCCTGCTGACGCGAGCTCGGCACCGTGCGGCTCAACGCTCCAGCTCCCTTGCGTTCCCCGCGGTGCCGAGCCCGCCGCAGGAGTCGTGCCAGTACGACCGGGACCAGCACAGGGTCCCGGTCGGAGAGAGCACGGTGGCCCTGCCCGACGAACTGACGGAGTTGCTGCGGGAGGTGGAGCGCCGTATCGAGCAGTTCACCGCCGACACCCCGGTCGTGCCCCTGAAGGCGCTGCACCATCTGGAGGTCATGACAGCTGGCAGCTCACCCTGGCCACGGTGGCGGTCGTTGTCGTCACCCTGGCGCTGCTCATCGGCTCCTGCACGTTCCTTACCGGCTTCGACGGCCCCGGCGACCTGCTCGTTTATCCCGTCCTTGCCCTCAGCCTCATCGTCGGACTGGCACCCGCGGCCCTGTGCGCCCGGGCGGCGGGGAACCCCGGAAAGCCCGGGGCCCGATGGCGGGTGCTCGGGGGCGTGGCGCTGGGCGGTCTGGGGCTGTTCGCGGCGACGCTTGCGGTCGGGGTCGGGGCGTACAGCTCGGGGATCCTCAAGATCTACGAACCGCCCCGGCTCACCGAAGGCGACATGGTCGGCACCTGGACGGACGGCGACGGCGCAAGCCTCCGCTTCGCGGCGGACGGCACGGTGACGGCGAAGCGCGTCAAGGAGTACGACGCCACGGGTGAGCAGTCCGGTGCCTACAACTGCACCGGGAAATGGCAGTTGACCGAGAGCGAGGGTGCCGTCCGGCCGTACGAGCTCGGCATCGCGGACTGCGCGAGCCTGCGCTTCGGCTGGGACCTCGGCGGTACGGAGGAACACCCGACGGTCTTCACCTGGATCGGCAAGCCGGACTCGGGTGAGCGGTACATCCTCACGCGGCAGCGGTAAGCCGTCCGGTGGTGAGGTCCCGGGCCTGGCCGGGTGTCGGGGCGCGGTCGTGCCGCCCTCGATCCGTGGCCTCCACAGGTGCAGGTCACGGGCCTGGCGTGGGCTGGGGCTGGCGAGTTCGGGCTGGCCGGGGGCGAGATCGTCGGCACGTGATCGTCCGTCACGCGTGAGGTCTGGCGTTCCGGGGCGGGCTCTGCGGTCGGCGGCGTGACAGGTGTGCTGACGCGGACGGTTCAGCAGCGGCTTGAGCTGGAGGAACGTGCAGAGGTGTTGCGCAAGGAACTGGCCGAGGTCGAGGGGGGACTTGTTCGGCTGGAGGCCGCCGAGGCGGTTTTCGGGGAGTGCGCCGAGGTGAGGTGCCCCCGGCCGTGTGGACACTCTGACAATGGATCTTGTTGATCCGAGGAAGGGTGTCCTGGTGGGACGGAAGTCTCCGTATCCGGAGGAGTTCAGGAACGATGCGGTCGCGCTGTATCGCGCGGCGGGCGGTAAGCGCACGTATGCGGCGGTTGCGGCGGATGTCGGGGTGACCGGCGAGACACTGCGGAGCTGGGTGCGCCAGGCCGACGAACAGGCGGGCCGCGATCACGGCCGCGGCGAGCCGGCCGGGGAGAACCGGGATGAGGAGCTGGTCCGGCTGAGGGCGGAGAACGGACGGCTGCGCAAGGCGGAGAAGGAGTGGGAGCTCGAGCGGGAGATCCTGCGGCGGGCGGCGGCTTATTTCGCCAAGGAGATGAAGTGAAGACCCGCCGCTGGGACTTCGTCTCCGCCCACGCCGGGACCTTCGGTGTTCAGCGGATATGCCGGGTTCTGCAGGTCTCGCGGTCGGGCTATTACCGGTGGATCGCCGGGGCGAAGGCCCGCGAGGTCCGGCGGGCCGCTGACGCGGCCCTGGTCGCGGAGATCCGCGAGGTCCACACCGTGCACAGGGGAACGTACGGAGTGAGGCGTGTACATGCGGAACTGCGGGGCTTCGGGCACACCGTCAACCGCAAGCGTGTCGAGCGGCTCATGCGTCTGAACCGGATCGAGGGCCGTCACCTGCGTCGGCGCAAGCGCACCACCATCCCGGTCCGGTTCGCACCGCCGGCCCCGGACCTCGTCCACCGCGACTTCACCGCCGGGCAGCTGGACGAGAAGTGGTGCGGTGACATCACATACGTGCAGGTCGGCGGGACGTGGCTCTATCTCGCCTGCGTTCTGGACATCTGCTCACGCCGGGTGCTCGGCTACTCGATGGCCTCCCACATGCGCACGGAACTGGTCATCGACGCACTGAAGATGGCGGTCATGACCCGCGGCGGCCACGTGGGCGGGGTGATCTTTCACGCGGACAGGGGCTCGCAGTACACGTCCGCCGCGTTCGCGCAGGTCTGCGACGAACTCAAGATCCGCAGGAGTATGGGCCGGGTCGGCTCAAGTTACGACAACGCCCTCGCCGAGAGTTTCTGGGGCGACACGTACAAGGCGCTCGAACTCTTCCAGTTCTTCGCCGACCGCGCCGACCTCGCGGGGGACGCGCCCAGCGTCCCGGCAACGAAGTCTTGGAGCCGGATGTCCCCGTGGCTCCCGTGGATGGGCCGGGGCAGCGTCCTGGTGGCCTCACCTACCACTGCCGCGGTCGCAAGCTGGGATCGCACGAAGAGGTCCCGGAGCGCACGCGTGCCTACATCAGCACATACCACCCGAGTTCGCCCACACCCTTGAGGAGTGGAGCGAGCCGAACGAGACGAGCTGGGCGTACTGGCGCAAGCTCCACCCGAAGAAGTAACCCAACGGGCCACCCAGCAGGCCATTTTGGCGAGGGCCTGCCGGGTGTCAGTGGTGGGGGGTACGCTGCGAGGGCGTGTACCGGGGAGGTCCCATTGCGCGAGGGTGAGATTATCGGTGATCGTTACGCGTTGCTGCGACGTCTCTCCGCTACCACCACCAGTGAAGTCTGGCAGGGCTTCGACCGGGATATGGGACGCCTTGTAGCCATCAAATTTCTACCCGCGGACGTTGAAGATTCGCGTCGTGATTTGCTGGTGAAGATGTTTAGGCGTGAGGCGCAAATCCTTAGCCTTGTGGATCACCCGTCCATCCCCAGCATTTACGAAACAAGCATCCATGAAAACGAAGGCAATCGGTCGCCTTATCTTGTGCGTGAAATGGTTCAGGGTGCGTCGCTAAACCGTGTGCTCTCTCGCATGCGTCCTACTACCCCGCAAGCAGTTAGTATCGCTTTGCAAGTCACAGAGGCGCTACAAGCGGTGCATGGCCATGGAATCGTCCATCGAGATCTAAAGCCCAGCAACCTGATTGTTGATGAATCTGGAGTGGTGCATCTCCTGGATTTTGGTATTGCCCAGCTAACAGATGGGCACCCGATCCGGCAGCGGTCTGTTGCTGGTACCCCGCCGTACATGGCGCCAGAGCAGGTAACGACAGGTCAGCTAGATGGTCGGGCAGATGTCTACGCGTTGGGGTGCATCCTCTACGAGATGATCGCAGGGCGAAGCGCCTTCGTTGGCGAAAGCGACTCAGCTGGTCAATTTTTGCAGGTCCGGGAATTGCCGGTGCCGTTGAGGGAAAAGGTGCCAGAGGTTCCACCGGGAATTGACGAGCTTGTCTCAAGAATGTTGGCTCGGTCTCCGAGGGATCGGCCTGGGTTGACGGAAACATTGGCGGTTCTGCGCTCCCATGTCCCCAAGGGGGGTGTGCCGAGAATCGTAGGAATCGAAGGGGAGGATGTTGATCCTGAATATGACCTCGACGATTCGATTCCGCCGACCTGGTTCGATGAGAGGCGACTGCGCGATTCGACGCTAAGTCTCCCCCTTGATCCAACCCTCGTATTCAGGGCGGCTTTGCAGGATGGTTTCGAGGAACCGCGTATCGAGAAGGTTTTCTTCGCGCCTTCCCCGGCGTCGGGCCGCTGGGCTGGTCTACGAGACGACGACCTGTCCGGTGCCGATGAGGATGTAGGCCCAGCCGTTGAATCGCTTGAGAGTGCGCTTGCCCGGCTGTTCATTCGGTTGGGGCCGCCGCCAGAGTTAGTGGGTAACGAGACAACCCCGGTGGGATCTGACGGTGGAGGGGTAGCGGAGTGACGGGGCCTACGGAGAATCTTCCGTCGCCGCAAGATGACCCGATGATCAGTGCTGGCTTGAACCTCGCTGTTAGGTGGGGTGATGCTGCCCTGGGGCCGGAGAAGTTGCAGCTCGCCCTGAAGGCGCTGGAACCTCAGCTCAAGCGCGAGCACGAGATTCGCATGAGGCAGCTGGATGACAGCCGTGCGCAGGCCGAACGTCAGGCGATGCTGGAGAAGGCGGCGGGGGAGCGGAGCGTCCGGGATGCGGAGCGCCGACGCAACCACGTATATCGAATGAGTGGATTGATTGCTGGAGGAGGGTTGTCCCTCGCGCTTCTTGGAGCCGGGGTGATCGTTGCGCCAGATCAGCCATGGCTGGCAGCTGGGCTATGTGGGCCCAGCCTTCTCGCCTTGGTCAAGGTCTTTGTCCTTCGCCGCAGTGACTCATCTGACATGAAGGCGGTCGAGCGGGCGGCTCGCGAATCAGCGGCCGCTTCCGCTTCGCCGCCGGTAATCCCGTAAGCCTGACCGGCTCCGGAGGCCCTACCGACCGCCAGCTAGGGATCGCAGCTCACTTCGTACTCGCAGGTCCCTGAGCGCGCCCTCGGCCAGCTCGACCTGCCGCGATGACTGTTACCCCGAAACGCGAGCCGAATTCCCTCTCGACGACGCACTCGAATGCGCCGTCCCGGCGTGCGTCCGTGCGGCTTTGCTCTTTCTCTGTAAGGGACTGGGAAAGGTCCGGAGAGAGGCTTCGCATGCACACCCGCAAGGTAGTACCTGGAAGGTTTGGCTTCGTGGTCACACTAGCGAGTGTCGTCATGTGCATGGCGCCACCCTCCGCCGAAGGCGTAGCCTCGACGCAAGGCACCCCCCACTCTCCGGGGGTCCTCGCCGAATGTGTGCATCTGGCGTTGCGAAAAGCGTCCGCTCGGTGGGTGTGTACGGGTGATGGGCTTTCAGAGACCGTACTGCGGGAAGGCCGCCCCGTGCAGGTCTTCACTCCACTGAAGCGAGCGATTGGTGCCCCTGAGGGGACGTTCGGACGCCGCGACGGCGAATGGTGCGCGGATGCGACCTGCCATCGAGTTATCTCCGATTACATCGCCGAGACCGTAGGCAATGGAATCTATGGGACCTCTCATGCCGTCGAAGGGCGGGTCCGTTTCACGCTTCGAGTGAACCTGAACGGCACACAGCCGCGATTCACGGTCTCCTTCGACGTGATGGACGGTCCTGCCGTGGACCCGATGATGTCGGTCAACTGCAACGATCTCAACGGGCCCTTTCCCCACAGTAGTTGCGGCTCCTGGAGCACCTCACCCAAGGCATTCAAGCGGGTGTGGAAATCCAAAATCATCAATGGCAATCGCCTGGCGGACGACGACAACTACAACGCCAGTCTTGGGGTCCAATTCAAGGCACAGGGAGTTCCGCGTCCCGGAGGCGGCCCTTGGACTGCAACGACCGTGCACAGCAAGAGGTGGCTGTGCACCACGCCTCGGGGGGCCGCGAGGAAGTGCACGTTCTAGAGGGCACCCCAGCTCGTTTGCGGTCAGCAGGAGGTCAAGGGAGGAAGGTCGGGTCGGGGCTGCCGGCTTGGGGAAGCCGGAAAGCGGACTGCGGGATGTCGGCATCGAGCACGAGCTCTTCGAAGCGCTGTGAGGAGCCCGGCGCGGTCCACCGCATGATGATGCCAGTCCCCGCGTCCACGAAGGCGGAGATGGGCGGGGCTTGCGGTTCCGTGGTGTCCAACGCCTTGTAGCGTACGAGCACCAGCCCGGGATTTGGGCCCGGGCCGGCACTCTCGGCCTGGTACTGATCCGTACCCGGGCGACCCCAGAGCGGGGCTTCGGCGGGGAAGAGCATCGCGCGCAGGGCGCCGCTGTGGTGGGTGCGCTCCGCCGGGGTCCACACCCAGCCGTCGGGGCCGGGAACCGCTGCCCGCTCGCCGTCCGACACCACCGCCAGGTGGCCGTCGACTTCCACCCGCCAGCAAAGTGGGGTCCGAAAGAGGAACTGACGCCGTTGCACGCGGCCGTCCACGTCGCTGATCCAGAGACCTCGGGCTGTTTCCACCTTCGCGTTCTGCATGAGGTGCAGGGCACGGCTCAGCAACGATGACGAGTCCACGTGATGCCTCCGAGTTGATTCCGGTAGGCACATGGCTAGCAGCGCCGCGCGCTTGACTCGTCGTACGACACCACTTCCGTTCCCAGAACTTACGCTCAGGCCGTGGTGATCAACAGGCAGGTTGGATGTCGGTGCCTCAGGAAAGGGGACATGTCCTCGTGCGACAGCACGAAGAGAGGCGAAGCGCGGCCCGTAACCTCGGCATATTGATGTCGAGCGCTGGCACACAGGAGGTCGAGCGCTGGCACACAGGAGAAGGCTGGGTGCGGTGGTGGAGGTGGCCGCGGCGCAGATCCCAGGGACTTTTCAGGGACTTTCAGCTCTGTCAGAGGGACTCTCCGGGGGCTTTCTGCCGTGTAGGCGGGAAAGGCTCCGACAGAGCTGAAAGATGGGAAACGCCAGGTCAGAGGCTAGTCGTCAGCACTCGATGACGTTGACTGCGAGGCCGCCCCGCGCCGTCTCCTTGTACTTGACCTTCATGCGTCCCCCGAGGCTTCTGACCCCCGCGCACACGGGGATCAGGTAGTCGGGCCTGCGGCTGCGGCGAGTTCGCGTACTCCTGGGACCTGTGGGTGGCGTGAGCGGAGTTCGCTGGCGATCTGTCGGATTGCGGGCCGGTCGCGGACCTTCGCCGGGTGAGACGCGTGCCGCTGACAGCAGGGCGGCTGTGGTCTGTTCTGCCTTGCCCCATTGCCACCAGGCTCGTCCCAGGTCGGTGTGCATCCGTCCTTTGCGTTCGGCGGTCTTGAACTGGGCTTCGCGGAGGTTGCGGCCTGCTTCGAGGGCGGCGCCCGGGTCGCCGAGTGCCCAGTGGACGCCGACGGCGTACAGGCCAACAGCGGCAGGAGTGAGGGGGAACAGGCGCCCTTCGAGCGCGAGGTCGGGCAGGTTGCGGGCGGCCCGCGCGGCTTCCTTGATCATCTTCAGTGCCCGGTCGCGCTGTCCTGCACGGGCTGCGGTGTAGGACGTCGTGCACAGCATCTGTGCGTACGCCGAGGACTGTGTATGTGTCCTGGGCCCGGTTTTCTCCACCTTGGCGACGGTGTCGAGGATGTGGCGATCGGCGGCGGCGGGTTGGTCCTGGTGGCGGAGCACGATGCTCGGCTCGCGGGCCGCAGCGGCGGCCAGCGGCGATGTGGACCACTTCGCGTAGAGGGTGGCGCGATCCGCTGCGAGCCGGGAGTCGCTGTAGCTGCCGACCTTCCTGAGGACGCTGCTGGTCAGGCTGTAGGCGGTCGAGAGTCGGGCGAGGGGTACCTCTTCGCGTGCTGGGGTGATGGCGTGGTTCGCGTCGGCAAGGATGGCGGGCAGGACCCGCAGGAGCGTGGAGTTCTGGCCGACGTCGAAGAGGCGGCGAGCTGCTGCGAGCCGTGCGTCCAGGGAAACGGGTGATCCGGTTGGGCGGGGGGATGCTCGCGAGGGCCTCGCTCACCCCTGCCAGGAGCGAAGCCGGGGCCGCCAGGCCAGCGGCGGCGAGCACCGTGCGGCGACGCAGGGGGTCCTCCTCGGCACGGCGTGGCCCATCTGCCGCAACTCTAGTGGGGTGGGGCGCTGGTTAAGCCGAGCGACGCTGCCAGGACATGCGTCGGGATTTGCACGGCCTTGGCGGCGCTGATGAGCAGATCGAAGTCGCTCATGCGGCCCCGCCGCTCCAGCGGGGAGACCATGGCGACGGAGCAGCCGATGCGGGCACCGAGGTCTTCCAGGCGCCCGCCGAGTTCCGTGCGGGGGAGTCGGATCAGGCCGCCCGGGTCCTCTTCTCCACGAGCGAGAGGGCTGCGTCCGTTGCCCAGAGACGACCTGTATTCATCCGGTGCCCCCGCGCTGGGACCGACACGACAGGTGTGCGCCCCCACTGCATGCCGCGCACGAACGAGGGTGGGCGTCGCTTGCAGATCCTGCAAGTGGGCCCGCGCAGCGTGGTTGTCGCCTTTTTGAGTGACCGGCAGCTTGCTATGCCCCATCTTGCTCCGGGCATGCTGCGGGGCTTAGGAACTCCCTGGCACCGCGGAGCCTGGTGCGCAGTTGCTGTTGGGCTGCTCTGCTGTCGAGACGTACGTCGAGGGCTCCGGGGAGAGAGCTCTCTGCCCGCAGTCCGGTGGCCAGGTGCGAGGCATCTAGGCCGTCGCGATGGGCGATGAGGACGCCGAGTTCGTGACGGCTCAGGGCGTCGGGACCAGCGATGTGGAGGATTCCTGCTGCGCTGCTGAAGGCGACTTCCAGGAGAGCGGCAGCAAGATCGTTCCGATGGACGGGGCAACGGATGTCGTCGGTGAACAGGGCGCCGTCGGCGGTCCCGTCGATGAGCTGGTGCACCAGGCGTTCGTGCTCGGACTGTGCGTCGCCGATGATCAGCGAAGTGCGGGCGACGGCCGCCGCAGGGTGCACGGCCAGGACGCCGGTCTCCGCGGCAGCTTTGGCCGCGCCGTATGGCGTGATGGGGTCGGGGGAGCACGACTCGTCGTAGTGCACCCGGTCGCCGGAGAACACCGCGTCCGAGGACACATGCACCAGGCGGATTGTGCGGCGTGCCGTCGCCAGCGCGAGGGGAATCGGGCCTTCTGCAGTGATCGCCCAGTCGGCCAGGCCGCTGGAGGCATTGATCACTGCGTGCGGGTTCACCTCGTCCAGCAGGTTCTCCACGCTCACCACGTCCCGAAGGTCCAGACACCGCCACGCAGTTGGCTCGGCGTCGCTCGGCTTCGTCGCGTACGTCGCGACGACGTCGTGCCCGTCGGCAGCTGCCCGGCGGATCAGTCCCGACCCGAGGTAGCCGCTGCCGCCGATGATCAGGAGCATCGTGCGTCCGGGACGGTTGGGTGTGTCATCACCGAGGTTCTCCATTGCGCTCCTTCAGGTGTGGTGGGACTGGATGGTGAGGGCGGGATGCGATGAGTTCCTACCGCACCAGTAGATCGGTGACGGGGAGGACCATGTCCAGTTGGAAGGCTGCCGTGCGGCTCAACGGAAGCGCTGAGGGGGCGCAGCGCCCTGTCCGCAGCGTTCAGCCGCTGTGCGAACGGGTCATCTGTTTCCTGCCGAGTCCTGAAATGAGCTTTGGCAAGCGGTGAGTTGTGGATCTCGGAGGTGGCGTCGAGAGCACGTAGCAGCATGCCGCATGCGCGGAGCGGCATGAGGTGGGCGAGGGCCTGTCTGCTGTTGGAGAGCGGGTGTGCCCGGCGGGCGCGGGCCATGGTGCGCAGGATCGTGAGGGTGTCGGTTACGGCCGCAGTGAAGGGGCTGTCGGTTGGCTGGTGCGGTGTGCTGGACGCGGAAGTACCCCGTGGTCCGCCCAGAAGGAGTTTGGGTGGGCCACGGGGCTTGTGCGGGGGTTCAGGGTTTCAGGACGTGACGTTCCAGGTGAGGGTCCCCGACCAGGTGGCAGAGCCCTGACCTATGTCGGCCGCCGCCGCGAGGCAGATGGAGGCGCCCTTCGTGAAGTTCGTGCCCAGCGTCTTGCGGCCGGTGTCGGCGGCCCAGAAAATGACCGCGCTGCCGCGCACGCTCTTGTCGGAGCACTTGTACCACCACACCTTCATGTCCACGTTGCGGGCATTGAGCCGCAGGTAGACGTTGGTGCCTCCGGTGGTGATGGTCCGTGCAGTGGTGTAGTAGGTGGTCGTCGACTTGACCGATCCGGAGACCCCTGCCGTCGTCGCATGGGCGGGGGCCGCCACGGCCATGACGCCGGCCAGGCTCATGGCGGTGACGATCAGTCTCTTCTTCATCTGGTGTCCTTCGGGGCTTGGGGCGGGTGGCGGGAGTGTCAGTACGCCGCGGTGCATGCCGTGTCGCCCGATGCTGTGTACACACAGGCCCACGCCTGGGTGTTCGCGTCGTTGACGGATCCGGTCTTTGCGGTGCTCGCGCCGCTGCCTACGGTGGCGGTCTTGCGGGCACCGAGGTCGTTCTTCACCTCGACCCGGTCGCGCGGTGAGGCGTACTTGACCCGGCCCCAAGCCGTTCGGCACGAAGGGCTGTACAGCAACTCGACGAGCGGCCCGGCCATACCGCTGCTGCGTACCACCCGAGCGTCCCCGGGGGTGCAGGCGGCAGTCGCGGGGGGCGGTGGCGAGGCAAGCGCGGTGGGCGCGGTGAGCAGGCCGAGTGCCAACCCGGCGGCCAGCGCAACCGCGGACAACGCGTTCCTGGACGTGTGCATGGCGATTCCTTCAGAGTCGGCGTGGGCGCGGAATGGGTCAGCAGAAGGGGATGGAGCTGCTCGTGGTGCGGAGGTAACTCCCGCTCACGTAGCCCGTCTTGCCGCTGCGAGTGTGCTTGACCTTGAACCACAGCCCGGGAGCATGGCCTTCGAGGCAGTGGATGCTGACGGCGTCCCCCCGGTTCGCGGTCGCCAGAACGCGGCAGTCGGTGCTCGTCGCCGGGCAGCTGCGGATGCGGACCCCGTCTCCGGTGATGGTTCCCGGGGCCGCAGCGTGGGCGGGTCCCGTGGTGAGGACCGCGGTGGCGAGCGCTGCTGCTACGACAAGGGCTCTCCGAGACTTCTCCATGGCAGTTCCTTCGTCGGAGGGGAAGGGGGAGGCGGGGCGAGTGGAGGGGGAACGCCGGAGGTGGTGGCGGGAGCGGCAGGGCTCGTGCCATCGGCGCGGTGCCGGTCAGAAGTAGGTGATGTCCCAGTGGTTGCTCTCCTTGACGTACCAGTTGCCGCCGCCGGAGATGTACCGGGGGTTTCCGTCGACCGTGCCGCTCAGGGTGTAGTTGCTCTTGATGTAGTTGCTGACGCAGGTGGTCGGATCGATGTCGAGCTTGTAGCCGTTCCAGTGGCTCTTGCGGGATTCCGAGTTGTCGCCGGAGCCCGCGTGTCCCCACTCCGTGCCGCCGGTTATTTTGATCGGGCACTTGCTTTTGCTCTGGAATATCCGGATTCCCTCGATCGACTTCTTGTTGACGAAGGAGAGCGAGGTGCAGCCCTGGCCGCGGTGGAAGCAGTTCGCTGAGGTCTGGAAGGTGAACGGGGCGCCGCCGGTGGTCAGGCGTGCTTTGGCCTGGTTGTGGTTTTTGAGGTGGTCCGGGTTGGTCCTCTTCGCGTAGGTGTCGCCGTCCGGAACGTAGGTGTCGTACTTGTCGGGGAGGGCCGCGCTCGCGGCACCCGCGGGGGCGGCGAGGAAGGTTCCGGCGGCGAGGAGGGCGCTCGTCAGGATGAGGGCGGAGGTCTTCTTCATGGGAGGGGTTTCTCTTCTCGGTCGGGGAGCGGGGCGGTCGGTGACGGTGCTGAGTTGCTCAGGAGTTCGACTGCTCAGGTGATGACTCCGGTCGTGGTGCGGCAGTACATGTCGGAGCCGTTGGCGCCGTCACGCAGGCAGGCGACGAGCGAGTACGTCACGCCCCGTGGCAGCCCCAACTGCCGGGAGGGGCCGCAGCCGTTGTTGGAACCGTCGGCGTCTTGCACCTGGAGGTACTGGCCCCTCCCGGGCTCCGGGTAGAAGTGGGCCACGGCCCGCAAGCCGTCCTTGGCGCCCTCGTCGCAGACGTAGAGGTAGCCCAGGTCGGATACGTCGGCGATGGCGTATCCGCCCTTGGCCGACGTGCCGCTCGACACCGAGGCGGCGTGCGCGGCGGGAGCCAGTGCGACCGTGAGGCTGGTCAGGAGCGCCGCTCCTGCGGCGAGCGAGGCGGTCAGGCGTGGTGTGCGGATGAGGCGAGGGGTACGCATGTGTCCTCCTGGTGTGAGGGGGTGCACGTGATCGAGCCGGCCCGTGTGGGCGGTCGGGCCCGTGTTCGGGTGGCGTGCTCACGGTGCAGGCAGGGGCGTCGGGAAAGCTTCGGAAAAGCTTGAATCCGCCTTGGCCCGCCCTCGGTGGCTTCACAGAATGTGGTGCAGCCGTGTTCGTCTGATGCAGGAGGTGTGATGGCCGCGTTCTTCGGGGTTCTCGGGACTCTTGAGGTCTGGCGGAACGGGGACACCGTCGACGTGGGACATGCGATGCAGCGCAGGGTGTTGGCGGCCCTGCTCGTCGACGCGGGCCGGGCTGTCTCGGTCGATGCGCTGGTGGACAGGGTCTGGGGCGAAAGCGATCCGACCAACGGGCGGAAGAAGCTGTACGGGTACATCTCCCGGCTGAGGCACACGCTGGAGAGCGACGGCGTCTTCCTGACACGGCAGCCCGGGGGCGGCTACCGGCTGGGAGCGGCGTCCTCGACCATCGACGCCCACCGGTTTCAGGATCTGTGCCGCCTGGCGCGCGTGGCGGGCGACGACGCCCGGGCGGAGGAGCTGTGGCGGGACGCGCTGGGCCTGTGGCGGGGCAGCGCGTTCGCCGGGGCGGACACCCCGTGGTTCAACTCCCAGCGCGCGCTGCTCGAAGGTGAACGGCTCGCCGCCCAACTGGACCTTGCCGACGTCCAGTTACGTATGGGGCAGCACGACCGGATGCTGAGTGAGCTGGCTGCCCGGGCCGAGGCGCAGCCGCTCGACGAGCGGGTGATCGGGCAATTCGTGCTGGCTCTGTACCGCTGCGGCCGTCAGGCGGAAGCGCTGGAGGTCTACGAGCGTGCCAGGCGCAGACTCCGCGACGAACTCGGCGTCGACCCGGGCGTGCCCCTGCGCGACCTCCACGCCAGGATCCTCGGCGGCGGCACCCGGGGCGCCGGAGCGCGAACCGCGAGGTCCTCACCCGCCTCGCCGAGGGGCGACGTGCCGGTGGCAGCGGCGGGCTCGGAGAGTTCCCAGGCGGTGGGCCGGCAGTTGGCTCCACGTCTTCTGCCCGCCGATCTTTCCCTGTTCGTCGGACGGGGCCAGGAGCTGGACCACGCCTGCCGGATGCTCGTGGAGGAAGGCCCCGGGCCGGCGACACTGCTGGTCACCGGTCCCGCCGGGGTGGGGAAGACGGCCTTCGCGATACGTGCCGGGCACCGGCTCTCCGCACGTTTCCCGGATGGCCAACTCCACGCCGACCTCAGGGGCTTCGGGGGAGAGCCGGCCGACCCCTTCACCGTCCTGGGAGCCTTCTTGCGCGCACTGGACACACGGGGCGGAACCGTACCCGCCGAGCTCACCGGACGTATCCACCTCTACCGCACGCTGCTCGCCCAACGGCAGATACTCGTCGTCCTGGACAACGCGGCCGACGCCGAGCAGGTCGCCGACCTCCTGCCCAGCGGCCCACGCTGCGCCACGATTCTCACGAGCCGCACAGCCATGACGGGGCTGAACGTCCCCCGGCTCCAACTGGGGGAGCTCACGCCCACCGCAGGACTCGCCCTGCTGCGCGAGATGCTGGGCCCGGAACGCATCGACGCGGAGCCCGACTCGGCCCGCTCCATCGTGCGGACCTGCGGCGGCCTTCCGCTGGCTGTATGGGTGGCCGGAGCACGTCTCGCCGCCCGCCCGAACTGGCCGCTGGCCAAGGTGGCCCGCCTCCTCAACAACGAGCAGCGCAAGCTGGACGTGCTGGCCGTCGGGCACATCGCCGTGCGGGCCAGCCTCGAACTCTCCTACCGGGGAATGGCCAACCGCACACGGACCGCGCTCGAACTCGTCGCCCTGCTGCCCGGCCCGCAGTTCGCCGCCTGGGCGCTGGCTCCGCTGCTGGACGTGGACCTGACCGAGGCCGAGGCCGTGCTCGACGACCTCGTGGAGGTCCACCTCGTACAGACCCTCGCACCGACCAGGTCGTCCAGTACGGGCGGCACCCGTTGCCAACTCCACGATCTGGTCAGGCTTTTCGGCCGCGAACGCGTCGAGGAGTCCGTCCCACCAGGTGAACGGGCCGCCGCGCTCACCCGTCTGGTGGAGGCGAGCCTGCACCTCGCCGACCGGGCGGCCGACACGCTCAGCGTCGACTTCCAGGGCATCCCGCCGACCGGCACCGTCTCCTGGCGGTTCTCCCCTGCGGACACCGACGTGCTGCTGGCCGACCCACTGGCCTGGTTCACCGACGAGCGGCAGTTCCTCATCGACGTGGCGGAACAGGCCCTGGACAGGGCGGACACGGTACCCGCCGCCGGACTGGCCATCGCCCTCACCACGCTCTTCCAGGTCGGTAGCCACTTCGACGACTGGGAACGGCTCCAGAACCGCGCGCTCAAAGCGGCACTGAGCGCCGACGACGGGCACACCGCCGCGAAGATCCACCGTTGCCTCGGTGAACTCACGACCGTCCTCGACCGATACCCCGAGGCACTGCACCACTTCGAGCAGGCACTGCTGCTCACCGAGGGGCAGGAACCCGGCTGTCGGGCCAGTGCGACGGCGGGACTGGCCTACGTCCACCGGCTGTTGGGCCGGTACCCCTCCGCCACCGCGCACTTCGAGGAAGCCGCCCGCCTGGCCGCATCAGCCGGCAACGTCAACTGCCTCGTCTACGCCACCAACGGGCTCGGCGTTGTCGAACTCGAACTGGGCCGGACTACCGCGGCCGTCAGCCGGTTCACCGAATGCCTTCAGGTCAGCCGCGACGCGGGATACCGGCCGGGGGAGGCGCAGGCGCTGCGCTGCCTCGGCCAGAGCCACCGCGCTCGAGGTGACCACGCGGCGGCCGCCGACGCGTACCGGCAGGCCGCCGCGATCAGCGAGATGCTGGGCGACCGGCTCACCACCACGCACGCCACCTGCTGGCTCGGGGACGTACTGACCCGACAGGGCAAGCACCACGAGGGCCGTCGGCTGCTGGCCCGAAGCCTGTGGGCGTACCGGGAGTTCGGCAACCTCTGGGGCGAAGCGGCGACGCTGTACGCGCTTGCCGAGGCGCAACTCGCGGTGGGCCGCGCGGCACCCGCCCGCAGGCGTGCCGAGGCCGCGGTCGCGCTCTGGCGCCGCACCGGCTCCCGCACCTGGCTGGCCATCGGGCTGCGCACTCTGGCCGCCGCGCACGAGCTGGCCGGGGACGGGCTTGCCACGGCTCTGGCCCTTGACGAGGCCGACAGCCTGCAGGGGTCCACCTGACTTCCATCAGTAGAGCTGCACCGCAGCGGTCATCTTTTTCCAGTTCCGATGAGAACCGAAGTCGCGGAGGCAGCATCCATTTCCTTGTCCCGGCGAATCCAGCTCTTTCGGGCCGTAGTGGTGCTGCGACCCGCAAGATGGGCCGCAGACCCGTTTCCGTCCTCCCCGTTCGATCCAGGCTTTTCAACCGCTCTCGCTCGGATCGAACGGGGCGAAGTGCCCCAGCCGGCGGGCCCAGTCCCTGCAGTCATCCTGCGACCTTCACACACCTACTGCGCGTACCTGACGGCGCTTCGCCGCCCTAGGTTGTGCTGCTGCGCCACTCGATCGCCTCGGCTACCTCGTTGAACTCGACCAAGTGCTCACCGGCGCTCCGTTCCAGGACGGCCTTGACTTCTGCCGGCGTGACGCGGAAGAACTCTTTGCGGCTGTTGACACGGTTGACCCGTCGTGATGCAAACTCCTGGTGCAGCCTTGTCTCGAGGCCGACGGCGTCCTTGCTGAAAATCAGAGCGTGGACATCGAAACGGAAGGGCACAGCGGCGCCACTCAGCTCATAGATGCGGTCCAGCGGTTCGAGGCGCCGCGTCATTCCGATCTTGACCATGTTGTCGCCGAAAGCTCCGACGTTCGAGATGACGTATACGTAGCCGGTACGGATGTTGGCGGCTCGGGCCTCCACGTCGCCCAGGGCTCCCTCGATCTCTGTGAGTTTCGCCGCCATCTCGGCAGCGGCCGCGTGATTGCCCTGGGCCCGCAGCCTGTCCAGCACGCTCTGGTAGTGGTTCATCTCCTTGTGCAGCTTCTCCCGCTCACGCGACAGCTCTCGCTGAGCGCTTGCCTCTTCGCGCTCGCGGGCACGGGCCTCGCGCTGGGCCTGCTTCTCCTCCTCCTTGCGCTGCAGGAAGTCCGCCGTCAGACGGAGCTCCTCGACTCGGGCATCGTGATAGGCATCAGAGATCCGGATGTCCATGGTGGCGCCGAGTTTGGCGATGGTCTCGCGGCTCTTGTACAGGCGGTCGACCAGTGAGGTGAGGCGGTGCGGGCGCATGCTGCGCACGGCGTAGTCGGCCTCGGAGTTGTAGGCGCGGAGCATGAGCTTCGAGTAGTCGCGGATCGTCTTGGTGCCCTGGCGGGCGGATCCGTTGACGGTCCATCCGCTGGCGCCAAGTACGGCCTGCTGTGAGCGGGCGAGTTCCTTGATCTCCGCCTTGATGGCGTCCAGACGGGCCCGGTAAGCCACAGCGTCGTCCAGTGGGTGGCGGTAGGCGTAGATCCCGACCTGCTGGAGCATCGTGGTCTCGTCGGTGGTCACGATCTGAGTGCGCAGATCGTTCAGTCGGCTCTCGGCCTGGTAGATCTCGGTGCGGTGGCGCTCGGCCTCCCTCCGGGCCTTCTCTGTTTCCTTTGCCGCCTGGCGGGCGGCGGCCTGACTGTCCTTAGCCGCACGTTGTGCCTCATGCACGATCTCGTCGGCCTCGTCCATTGCCCGCCGGCGTAGTTCTTCGGCTTCCTGACGCGTCTGCTGCTTCAGCAGTGCCAGCGTCGCAGCGTCGGCGCCTTGGGTTTGCGTGATCCAGGCGCGCAGTTGCTCGGCTTCGCTTCCGCCCTCCCCTCGATTACGGCGGAACCAGCGCTGCCGGCGGGGCACCGGAACCTCGGCTGAGGGGGCGGGCTCAGGGCCTTCTCCACTCTGCTGTGCCGGAATCCAGAGCTGCCAGCCGTCCGGTGGGGGCGGCCAGGAGGGGTTCGGCTTCCAGCCTTCCGGGGGTGTCCAGTTCGGCGGCATCAACCAGTTCGGTGGCGGGTTGAAACGGTAGGCACCCATACGCCCCCCCAGCGTCAGAGATCGCAGCGATCGTCAGTCGGTCCGCTTGAGCATCACGTGAGATGTACAGGACGGACAAGAGCACCGACGGGTCGCCTGCACACCCGATCGAGCGAGAGCGGAGAACTCACCCTCCTCCGGGTCCCTTCCGCGCGCCGGAGTTACGGGCCGCCAGGGGGAGGGGCCTTGCCGTACGGTCCCCGGGCGGTGGCAGGAGCGTTACGGAGGTGCTGAATCTAAGCGGAGCTGGTGAAGTGGGGTGTGTCGGGTGGGTGTCCTGTGGGAGGGACGCTATTTCGCCCGCCGTACAGACCGAGTTCCGCTCGGCATCAAGGGTTCGCCCCGCAAGCTGAGGCGCTTCCTCCGGAACTTCCGGGCGGGTTTCGCATGGCGACGGCGCATGGATGATCATCAGTTCATGAACACGGATCTTTGGGTGGTACTTGCGGACTCCGAGCGGCGCCGCTGGGAGTACTTTCCGCGTCAGAGCATTGGGCCGCTGCGCTTCGGTATGGAGAGGCAAGAGGCCATCACTGCCATGGGAGAACATGGTTTTACCGCCACGCAGGAAGACCTTGGGCTCTGGTGTGACGGCAAGCGTGCACAGTGGCGTCTCGAGTTCCGCCGGGCTGCGTCGCATTACCTCGACCGGGCGGTTGCGAAGTGCTACTTCGTTGAGGGCGTGGGCCTGTCGTGCGTGCTGGTCGATGGCCTCTGCGGTCCGCAGGTCACTCACGAGGGGATACGGCTCGTCGGCAGGGTGCCCTCCGAACTTAACCAGGAGATGGAGGCGTACGCGCTCGAAACGGGTGAGGGATTCAGGATCAACGGTGAGGGAGATGTCTACTGCGACAGCTTTGTGATGGAGCGCGGCACTCAACGTGCTGGTGACAGCGTGGTGACCTGGGCGCTGTTCTACGACCTCAGGGGGATCGCGGGCACGTCCTGGGACATGGCGCCAACAGAGGTCTGGCACCACTCCTAATCGGCTTGGGTGAAGTGCTTTGCTGATGTTCGGATCCGGTCGCGTCGGCGGGTCAGTGCTCTGTCGACGGCCTTGCCGATGGCGTCGGTAGTGGTCTGGGTGCGCTGGGGGTAGTCCTCGTGCTTCGCCTGCCGCCAGACCAGCTCGGTCTCGTTCAATTCCGGGCTGTAGGGCGGCAGGTAGAACAGCTCCACCCCGATTTTGGCGAGCTGTCGGCGGTGGCCCTTGAACGCCTTGGCCACGTGCGCGGAGGCGTTGTCGAGGACGACGGTGCACGGACGCCTGCGGCACCAGACGGGGATGGCATCGACCCCAGCGCCGTCGTCGGCCAGGTCCAGCACGCCCGCGCCGCCGCCCAGGCCCGCCAGGCGGGCGCAGACGAAGTCCAGCAGCACGGCTGCGTCGATCTTGCCGTCGGTGCGCTGCCAGAGCAGGTCCGGCTCCATGCCGACGATTCTTGCGCCGAGGACGTTGACCCGGCGGTTCCGGGTGTCCTCCTTGGGCGCCACGGCTCGCTGTCCGACCCGTGACCAGGTGTGTCCGGTGGGCATCGTCGGGGCGAAACCGGACTCGTCGATGAAGATCAGGTCGCGTTCTCCGGC
>BMUX01000013.1 GCA_014650415.1 Streptomyces spiroverticillatus | reverse complement strand
CCGTCAGGTCATCGGCGAAGTGCCGGTCGCCAGTGGCGTCGGGCACGTACTTCACACAGACAACGATCCTCAAGCTCACGCCGGGTCTCCTACTGCATCGTCTATTTGTCGGCTGCCTCGTTGCAGGCAGCATAGGCGCCTGAAGGGGCGGTTTCCGGTCGGGGCGGGTTGCGCTCCGACCGGAATATTACTCGTCAGTACACCCAGAGGGTTCCCCACAAGCAAGCGCAGGCAACTGTGACCTTGCCAACGCTGTGCAATCGCCGACAAAAGCGATGCATTCGGGCGCCTCTTTATTAGAAGCGTCTCAGTCGCGCAGCGCGTTGAAGCGTCCCTGGTGGTAGAGGAGCGGTCGCCCCTCGCCGGTCGGGTCCCCCGCGACGGCCTGGGCGAGCACGATGCGGTGGTCCCCCGCGGGTACCCGCGCCACCACGCGGCACACCAGCCACGCCAGGACGCCGTCCAGTACGGGAACGCCCTCGGGTCCCGGGTGCCAGCGGGTGGGCTCGCCGAAGCGGTCGGCGCCGCTGCGGGCGAAGGTCGCGGCGAGGGTCTCCTGGTGGTCGCCGAGTATGTGGACGCCGATGCACTCGGCGTCGGCGACCACGGGCCAGCTGGAGGACCCCGTACCGATGCCGAAGGAGACCAACGGGGGCTCGGCGGCGACGGAGTTGAGGGAGGTGGCGGTGAATCCCACGGGGCGGCCGTCGCGGCCGGCCGCGGTGATGACGGCGACCCCCGCCGCGTGCTGCCGGAAGACCGAGCGGAGCAGCTCGGGGGAGGCCTGCTGGGGAACGGCAAGGGTGGGCTGGAGCGTCATGGAGTTGTCCTTCTGCGGGAACGGGATGCGCGTGTGTCGGGTCCGTGGCTGCTCAGGCACCCGGACAGCGCGCGCTCGCGTTGCGGGCCAGGTCCACATGGGCCCGCCCGTAGAGAAGGAGTTCCGGCGGCATGACGTCAGACTGACGATTCCGGGTACGCACCGTCAAGTGCGCACCGGGAGCGAGCCGGTAGGAGATTGATCACTTCGCACCACACGGTGCGACTCACGCGACCGCCCGCCTCGGTGCGGCTCACGCGACCGCCCGCCCCGGTGCGGCTCACGCGACTGCCCGCCCGAGTGCCGCGATGACGTCGACCCGGCGCGGCTGTCCCGTCGCCCGGCGCACGATGTGTCCCTCGGCGTCCAGGACGAGCACGGTGGGTGTCTGCCGGATGTCCAGTTCCCGTACGAGCGCGAGGTTGTCCTCCGCGTCGATCTCCACGTGGGCGACCCCCTCGACCATCGCGGCGACCTCTTCGAGGGTGCGCCGGGTGGCCCGGCAGGGCTGGCAGAAGGCGCTGGAGAACTGGACGAGGGTGGCCCGCTCCCCCGGTTCGACGCCGAGTTCGGCCGCACCCAGCCGTCGCGCGCCTGTCTGTTCCGGCTGTTCCGGCATATTTCACCCTCCCCTTACGCACTGCTTGTCACAGTGTGCAGCGTGCGGCGCGGTGCGGCGATTCCCGCGGTCGTACGACACTTGTCATGAGCCCGCAGCAGGTCAGGGCATGGACGGACATCGTGTGACGTGACGAGAATCTCGCGTTCTGGGTACCCGGGGACTGGCTACTCGGCCGCACATGGGGCACGATCTGCCCAACGCCGAAAACCTACGGCAGCGTAACTTTCACACCGGGAGAGCCCTCCCCGGTCAGAGAAGGGTCCCCGTCATGGCAGAACTCGTCTATCGGCCGGTCATCGGCGCCGCGCGCACGCTCTTCAAGGCGCTCGACCTCAAGATCGACACTCAGGGTTCTGAGAACATCCCCCGCTCCGGCGGGGCCGTGCTGGTCAGCAACCACATCAGTTACCTCGATTTCATCTTCAACGGCTTCGCCGCCCTGCCGCAGAAGCGCCTGGTGCGCTTCATGGCGAAGGAGTCGGTGTTCCGGCACAAGGTGTCGGGGCCGCTGATGCGCGGCATGAAGCACATCCCGGTGGACCGCAAGCAGGGCGAGAACGCGTACAAGCACGCGCTGGAGTCGCTGCGCTCGGGCGAGATCATCGGCGTGTTCCCGGAGGCGACGATCTCCGAGTCCTTCACCCTCAAGAGCTTCAAGTCGGGTGCGGCCCGGCTCGCCCAGGAGGCGGGCGTGCCCCTGATCCCGATGGCGGTCTGGGGCACCCAGCGCATCTGGACCAAGGGCAAGCCGCGCAACTTCGGCCGCAACCACATCCCGATCACGATCCGCGTGGGCAAGCCCGTGGAGACGGCGGCGGGCGAGTACGCGGGTGCGGTCACCCGGCGGCTGCGCGAGCGCGTCCAGGAGCTCCTCGAAGCCGCGCAGCGGGCCTACCCGGTGCGCCCGAAGGACGAGAAGGACACCTGGTGGATCCCGGCCCACCTCGGCGGGACGGCGCCGACGCCGGCGCAGCTGCGCGAGGCGACGGGCTGACGGGGGCGCCCCTTCAGGGGCGCGGGCTGTTTCAATGTGCGGCTGCACCGCGCGGGCGCGCCCTGCCCGTGCGGGCCGCTTGAGGCCGTGCCCCTTCAGGGGCGCGGGGAACTGCGCGCCCAGCCACCCACTCACCCGCACGGAACCGGTCCCATTGCCCCGCGGGTTTAGGTGAAGGGGCGGGGCTGGGGACCTCTTGGCCCGGCGGGCCGGAGCTGAACTTGCCCGGCACCGGGAGGCGCCCTGAGGGCCCCGGGGCTGCGCGCACCTGACACCCCAGGTGCGGGCAGGGGCCGGTGCCGGGGCGGGCCCGGATCGGGCGGGCCGCCCCCTTGCCCGCCCGTCCCGCCCCCGGGGGGGGGGCGGCCCCGCTGCCCAAGGGGGCTGAGGGAAGGGGGAAGCCGAGCCCCAGGCTCGGGCCCCGCCCCGTCCCGCAGAGGACCAGGGCACCGCCTAGCGCCCCATCTCCTCCTTCAGCGCCTGGACGAACGCGTCCACATCGTCCGCCGTGGTGTCATACGCACACATCCACCGCACATCCCCCGCCGCCTCGTCCCAGAAATAGAAGCGGAACCGCTTCTGAAGCCGCTCGCTCACCTCGTGCGGCAGCCGCGCGAACACCGCGTTCGCCTGCACCTCGTAGAGGATCTCGACGCCGTCGACGGCCCGCACTCCGGCGGCCAGCCGCTGGGCCATCGCATTGGAGTGGCGGGCGTTGCGCAGCCACAGGTCGCGGGCGAGCAGCGCCTCCAGCTGCACCGACACGAAGCGCATCTTCGAGGCGAGCTGCATGGACGACTTGCGCAGCCGCTTCATCGCCATGGGCCGCACCGCGTCCGGGTTGAGGACGACGACGGCCTCGCCGAAGAGCATGCCGTTCTTGGTGCCGCCGTACGACAGGATGTCGACGCCCACGGCATTCGTAAAGGCACGCATCGGCACGTCCAGGGAGGCGGCCGCGTTGGCGATGCGGGCCCCGTCGAGGTGGACCTTCATGCCGTGCTGGTGGGCGTGGTCGCAGATCGCGCGTATCTCGTCGACCGTGTAGACGGTGCCCAGCTCGGTGTTCTGGGTGATCGAGACGACCTGCGGCATGGCCCGGTGCTCGTCGTCGAAGCCCCAGGCCTGCCGGTCGATCAGCTCGGGGGTGAGCTTGCCGTCCGGGGTGGGCACGGTGAGCAGCTTGAGGCCGCCCATGCGCTCGGGCGCGCCGCCCTCGTCCACGTTGATGTGGGCGCTCTCGGCGGCGATCACCGCACCCCAGCGGTCGGTGAGCGCCTGGAGGGCGACCACGTTCGCGCCGGTGCCGTTGAAGACCGGGAAGGCTTCGGCGGACGGCCCGAAGTGGGAGCGGATCACCTGCTGGAGGTGGGCGGTGTAGTCGTCCTCGCCGTAGGCGACCTGGTGGCCGCCGTTGGCGAGCGCGAGGGCGGCCAGCACCTCGGGGTGGGCGCCCGCGTAGTTGTCACTGGCGAACCCCCGCACGGACGGGTCGTGATGGCGGCGCGCATCGGTCTTCGGCGGGTTCACCGGAGTGGTGACCGTCGTGGTCGTCGTCACGGTGGTCGTGGTCGTCACCGCTCCGGTCACCGGATCCGTCACGGCTTGGGGGTCAGCCACAGGCGCTGTCCATTCACTTCCGAGGCGGGCTTGTCCCAGACTCCGGCGATGGCGTCGGCCAGTTCCGTGACGTCCGTGAAGCCCGCGAACTTCGCATTCGGGCGCTCGGCGCGCATCGCGTCGTGCACCAGTGCCTTGATCACCAGGATGGCAGCGGCCGTGCGCGGCCCGTCCTCGCCCCCCGCCTTGCGGAAGGCGTCGCCGAGCGCGAGCGTCCACGCCTCGGCGGCGGCCTTGGAGGCGGCGTACGCGGCGTTCCCGGCGGTCGGCTTGGAGGCGCCGGCGGCACTGATCAGCAGGTAGCGGCCGTTGTCGCTGCGCTGCAGGCCCGGCTGGAAGGCGAGGGAGGTGTGCTGGACGGTACGGATCAGCAGCTTCTCCAGGAGGTCCCAGTCGGCGAGGTCGGTCTCCGCGAAGGTGGCGGAGCCGCGCCAGCCACCGACGAGGTGGACCATGCCGTCGATCCGGCCGAACTCCTTCTCGGTCTTCTCCGCCCAGGCCCGGGTGGCGTCGAGGTCGAGGAGGTCGACGGTCTCGCCGATGACGGTGGCGCCGCCGTGTGCGTACCGCGCGGCGTCCACGGCCTCGGCGAGGCGGGCCACGTCGGCGTCCGCGCCGACGACGGTGGCGCCCGCCTCGGCGAGCCGCAGCAGGGTGGCGCGGCCCGCCGGTCCGGCGGCCCCGGCGACGGCGATGACGGCTCCGTCCAGGGGGCCCTCGGGTGCGTTCTGTGCGGTCATGTCGGTCGCCTCCTGGGCGCGGGGGCTCACGCGGCCACCCGCTCGGCGCCCGCCGCGGTGATGCCCTTGGTCGAGGCGATCACGGACTTGAGCTTCTTGGAAAGCGCCTCATAGAACATGCTCAGCGGAAACTCGTCCGGAAGCACGTCGTCCACCAGTTTCCGCGGCGGCAGCGACAGGTCCAGGGCGTCGGGACCCTTGGCCCAGCGCGATCCCGGGTGCGGTGCGAGGTACGTGGAGACCAGGTCGTACGCGGCGAACCAGTGCACCAGCTTCGGGCGGTCGATGCCGGCGCGGTACAGGTCCTCGATCTCGGCGCAGAGCTGGTTGGTGACCTGCGGGGCCCGCTCCCAGTCGATCTTGAGGGTGTTGTCGGTCCAGCGCACCACGTCGTGCTTGTGCAGGTACGCGAAGAGGAGCTGGCCGCCGAGTCCGTCGTAGTTGCGGACCCGCTCGCCGGTGACGGGGAAGCGGAACATGCGGTCGAAGAGCACCGCGTACTGCACGTCGCGGCCCTGCGGGACGCCGTCGGCCTCCAGCTTCACGGCCTCCTTGAAGGCGGTGAGGTCGCAGCGCAGCTCTTCCAGGCCATACATCCAGAACGGCTGGCGCTGCTTGATCATGAAGGGGTCGAAGGGCAGGTCGCCGTGGCTGTGGGTGCGGTCGTGGACCATGTCCCACAGCACGAAGGCCTCCTGGCAGCGGTCCTGGTCGGCGACCATCGCGCGGATGTCGTCGGGCAGGTCGAGACCGAGGATGTCGACGGCGGCGTCGGTGACGGCCCGGAAGCGGGCGGCCTCGCGGTCGCAGAAGATGCCGCCCCAGGTGAATCGTTCCGGCGCCTGGCGCACGGCGATGGTCTCGGGGAAGAGCACCGCGGAGTTGGTGTCGTAGCCCGAGGTGAAGTCCTCGAAGGTGATGCCGCAGTACAGCGGGTTGTCGTAGCGCGTGCGCTCCAGTTCGGCCAGCCAGTCGGGCCACACCATGCGCAGCACGACGGCTTCGAGGTTGCGGTCGGGGTTGCCGTTCTGGGTGTACATCGGGAAGACGACGAGGTGCTGGAGGCCGTCGGCGCGCGACTGGGCGGGGTGGAAGGCCAGCAGCGAGTCCAGGAAGTCCGGGACGTCGTACGCGGAGTCGGCCCAGGCGCGCAGGTCGGTGACCAGGGCGCGGTGGTAGGCGGCGTCGTGCTCGAGGAGCGGGGAGAGCTCCTCGACCCCTGCGATCACCCGCTCCAGGACGGCGTCGACGGCCGTGCGCGCCGGGGCGCCCTCGGCGTCCAGGTCGATGGAGCCGTCGGCGCTCTGCCAGGGGCGGATCTCCTCCACCGCCGCCTTGAGCACCCCCCAGGCCGGGTGGTCGATCGCTCGCGAGGCCTCGGCTATGCCCCCACCAGCAATGTCCTGCACCAGAATTTGCGTCATGTCACTTCCTCCACGGGAGAACCTCGCGTCAAGAAACCGTATCCACGCGTGGTTCTCCCGCACAAGAGGAGACAGGAGAAATTATCCTGCGCGACCCCCTAGATCACCGGAATTCTTCCTGTCGCACGCGCCTGTGGCGGCGATGGCTCCCGTCACACCGGCCATCGCGGCCCGGGAATCGGCGAGCAGCCCGGTGAATCCGAGGAAGCCATGGAACATCGCCGGGAAGTGCGCCCGTTCGACCGTCACTCCTGCTGCCCGCAATGCGACGACGTACGCCTCCCCCTCGTCGCACAGCGGGTCGCAGCCGGCGGTGAGGACGTACGCGGGCGGCAGCCCGCGCAGGTCGGCGGCGCGCAGCGGAGAGACGCGCGGATCACGCGCAAGGGCGCGCGCCTCGCGCCCGAGGTACTGCTCCCAGTACCACCGCATGTGCGCGGCGGTGTGGAAGTAGCCGCCGGCGTTGCGCCGATAGGACACGGTGTCCTGCGCTGCGTCCAGCACCGGATACAACAGCACCTGGAGCGCCAGTGCCGGACCGCCGCACGCACGGGCGCTCTGCGCGCACACGGCGGCGAGGCAGCCGCCGGCGCTGTCGCCCGCGACGACCAGCGCACCCGGGTCGCCTCCCACCTCTTTGATGTGCTCGGCAACCCACACCAGTGCGGTGTACGCGTCGTCCACCGCCGCCGGGAACGGTGCTTCCGGTGCCAGCCGGTAGTCCACCGACACGAAGGCCGCACCGGAGCCGGCGCACAGCTGCCGCACAGTGGCGTCGTGCGAGTCGAGCCCGCACAGCGCGAAGCCGCCGCCGTGGAAGTACACGACGGTGGGGTACGGGGCGGGCCTGTCCGGCAGGTAGACGCGCACCGGGATGTCCGGCGCCCCTGCCGGTCCGGGGATCGTACGGTCCTCGACCGACCCCACGGGCGGCCCGCCCGGCCCCGGGGGCTGGGCGGCGAGGACGCGGCGGGCCTGCACCGCGCTGGTGACGGTCCGTCCGAGGTCGGGGAAGCACGCGCTCATACGGTCCACGAGGGGGCGGGCCACGGGGTCGAGCCGGTCGTGCCCGGCGTGCGTCATCGTGTCCCCCTCACGCCGTGCGGAAGTGCGGGATGACCTTCTCGCCCCACTGCCGCAGGGTCTCCAGGCACGCTTCCTGGGGCACCGTGCCCATCTGGATCAGGCACATGATCTCGTCGGCGCCCGCGTCCCTGAGTCGTTCCACGTACGCGATGGCGTCGTCGGCGGTGCCGTAGGCGTGGTCGGCGTGGAAGGTGGCGGTGGCGGTGGGGCGCACCGGGATCTGCTGCTCGTGCAGGCGGGCGACGACCTGTTCGGCCGCACGGCGCATGTCGGCGGCCTCGTCGGCGCCCTCCACGACGGCTTCGTCGGGGACGCCCGCGCCGCCGTACCAGTGGCCGATGGACTGTGCGAAGAAGCGCTGTCCGCGCACCCCGATGCGCCGCGCCTGTTCGCCGTCGTCCAGGACGATCGTCGGGCAGAGCACGGAGAAGTGGTCGTTGACGACGGCGGAGACGAAGCGGGCGTCGGTGCGGGCGGCGCGCGCGGTGTCGTACGCGGTGCGCATTTCGGCGATCGACTCGGGTCCGGCGAATCCCATCACCAGTGCGCCGACGCCGAGTTCGGCGGCCCGGGTGAGGGTTTCGGTGCGGCTGCACGCGAGGAAGAGCGGCGGGTGCGGCAGCTGCTGCGGGCGGGGCAGGATCGGGTGCGGGTCGATGTCGATCAGTTCGCCGTGGTACTCCAGCTCGTCGCTCTGCCACGCCTTGCCGATGATCCGCAGCGCCTCCTCGACCTCCTGGGTCGTACGGTCCGGGTCGACGCCGCACAGGGAGGTCTCCTGTTTGGTGCCGCCGCGCCCGGCGCCGAGGTCGAGGCGGCCGCCGGAGAGCAGGTCCAGCATGGCGGCGCGTTCGGCGACCCGCGCGGGGTGGTTGAAGGCGAACGGCATGCAGACGACGCCGTGCCCGATGCGGATGGTCGAGGTCTTCGCGGCGACCCAGGTGAGGAAGATCTCCGGGGCGCTCATGTGCGCGTACCACTTGAGGGAGTGGTGCTCGACGGCCCAGATCCGGTCGAAGCCCATCCGTTCGGCGAGGACGGCCTGTTCGACGCTGTCGCGGATGACCTGGTGCTCGCGCTCGGGGGGTGGGATCGGTGAGCTGCGCCTCGAAGATGACGGAGAATTTCACGGCCCCTCCAGGGGGTTGTCTTCCGTGCTCGGTCCTTACTTCAATTCGTCATATGACTAGTCGTCAGGTCCCGAAGAAGCAAGACGCACGACATGACGCCCTCCCCCAACTCCCGCCCACCGCCTGGGCGGTGCTCGGCCTGCTGTCCTTCCCCGGTGAGCGCACCGGCTACGAGCTGAAGAAGTGGGCGGACTCCTCGCTGCGCTTCTTCTACTGGTCGCCGGCGCTCAGCCAGATCTACGCGGAGCTGCGCCGGCTGGAGACGCTGGGTTACGTCACCTCCACGCGCTCAGGGCCGGAGGAGCCGCGCACCAAACGGTGTTACGCCATCACCGGCGCCGGACGCAGGGCGCTCACCGCGTGGGCGGACGGAGAGGAGGACGCGGGGCCGCCGGTGCTGAAGCATCCGCTGGTGCTGCGCGTCTGGCTGGGCCACCTCGCGGATCCGGTGCGCCTGGCGGAGCGGGTGGCGGCCCATGTGGTGCGCACACAGGCCGCGTTGGACGACGTACGACAGGCGCTGGAGCGCGCACAGGGCGTGACGGATTGGGCGCATCCGCAGGTGGCGCTGCGCTGGGCGGAGCGCCAGCACCTCGCGGAACTGGAGCTGGCGCACGCCATGCTGGCGGACCTGGACCGGCTGCCGCCACCGGAGGCGGAGAGTCAACTCCCGTACGGCGCGCCCACGGACGGGTGACCGAGCGCGGACCGGGCCACACACCGGGGTAGGACGGACGCACCCTGTCCTCGTCGCCGGCCGCACGCTCCGTGCCGGTCGCGCACGTAGGTCACTCCCCCTCCCTGTAACTGGAGCCGTCCCCATGAGCATGCGCGCCATCCTTCTCGCCGCCGTCGTCACCGGCATCCTGCTGGGCATCGCGAACGCCCCTGCGGAAGACTCCAGTTCCTCGCGCCAGGCGGGTTCCGTTGCGGAGGCGGGCCGCTAATCTCGCTGTGGGCTCTGCGTCGCGTGCCGCCGGTTGTGTGGTGCGTGCCGGGAGCTGTGTGCCGCCGTCGACGGAAGCGAGATCGCCTTGTCTTTCCTCACCATCGGTCATCGCGGAGTCATGGGTGTCGAGCCGGAGAACACCCTCAGCTCCTTCCTGCACGCCCAGCACGCGGGCATGGACGTCATCGAACTCGACCTGCACCTGAGCAAGGACGGCGCACTCGTCGTCATGCACGACGCCGACGTCGACCGCACCACGGACGGCCACGGCCCGATCTCCGCCATGTCGCTCGCCGAACTGCGCACCCTGGACGCGGGAAACGGCGAACGCGTGCCCCTCTTCGAAGAGGTGCTGGACGCCGTCACCGCGCCGATCCAGGCGGAGATCAAGGACGTGGCCGTCGCGCGGGCGCTCGCCGAGGTCTTGAACCGGCGCGACCTGGTGCGGCGCGTCGAGGTGCTGTCGTTCCACGACGAGGCGCTGACGCAGGTCTCGGCGCTGGTGCCCGGGGTGCGCACGGCGCTGGTCGCCGAGTTCTACGGGCCCGAGGTGGTGGACCGTGCGGTGGCGGCCGGGGCCTCGGCCGTGGTGCTCGATCTGCAACGGCTCACCCTGGAGACCGTGCGCCGGGCGCATGCGCAGAAGCTGCGGGTGGTCGGCTGGGTGGTGAACACCCCGGAGGAGCTGCGCCTCGCCCATGCGCTGGAGCTGGACGGGGTGACCACGGACTTCCCCGAGATCCGCAGGACCGGCCGCTTCATGGCGTGACGGCCGGTCCGGCTCCCCGGTCGCTCAGAGGTCCTTGACCAGGAGCTCGAAGGCGAGGTCGGCGCGCTGCGGGATGCCGAAGCGCTCGTCGCCGTACGGGAAGGGCGTCATCTTTCCCGTACGGCGGTAGCCGCGGCGCTCGTACCAGGCGATCAGGTCGGTCCGTACGTTGATCACGGTCATGTGCATCTCGGTGGCGCCCCAGGTCTCGCGCACCAAGCGCTCCGCCTCCGCGATGATGATCTTGCCGAGGCCGCCGCCCTGGTGGCCGGGGCGGACCGCGAACATCCCGAAGTAGGCGGCCTCTCCCCGGTGTTCGAGCTGGCAGCAGGCGACCAGTTCGCCGTCGCGCTCCACCGCGAGCAGCCGGCTGCCGGGGGCGGTGATGACGGCGAGGACACCCGCGGGGTCGGTGCGCTGCCCTTCGAGGAGGTCGGCCTCCGTGGTCCAGCCGGTACGGCTGCTGTCGCCGCGGTACGCGGACTCGATGAGCGCGACGAGCGCGTCCGCGTCGCTCTCGACGGAGTCGCGGAAGACGAGTTCCCCGGGGGCCGGGCGCGAAGTGGTGTCCATGGTGGGTGAGCCCCTGTTCCTTCAGTACGGCGGCGGATCCGTCCGACCCTAACGCGCCCGCGCGCTCCCCCTGTGTGCCGTTGCGCGTGCGTGCGCACCGGCCGTTGCGGGCATCGACTCCTCGACCTGTCGACATGTCGTGGTGGACCCGAGCGGGGAGGTACGCCGTGCACGGACCGGCGATGTCGGGCTGGCTGCTGGTGGCGCTCTGCGGGGTGACGAGTGCGTACTGCCTGCTGCGGATGCGCAGCGGGCCCAGACAGGAGCGCCCGGTGGCCCGCGGCGAGGCGCTGATGGGCCTCGGGATGGCCGTGATGGCGGTGCCCGCCGCCGTCTTCGCGCCGCCGCAGTGGAGCGGTGCGGTGTACGTCGTGGTGTTCGGGGCGGCGGCGCTGCGGGCGCTGTGGTGGGTGCGCGGCGGGGTGCGGGGCGGCCTGTTGGGTTCGCACCACCTGCACCATCTGGTCGGTTCCGTCGCGATGGTCTACATGGCGGTGGCCATGGCCGCTCCCGGCGCCGGCGGGCACGGGGCGCACGGGGCGCAGGCGGGCGGGGTGCCGCTGCTGACCGGGGTGCTGCTGGCGTACTACGCGGTGTACGTGCTGCGGGTGGGGGCGCGGCTGATCCCGGTGCCGGTGGTGGCGACGTCGGGCGGGACGGTGTCCTGGGGGGCGCGGCCGGAACTGGCGCTGGCCTGCCGGTTGTCGATGGCGCTGGGCATGCTGACGATGCTGCTGACGCTGTGAGGGGTGCGCGGTGCCGCCGTACGGGCCGCGCCCGGCGAGCGCCCGGGGACGGTCGCCCTGGGACGAGTCACCCGGGGACGGTCTCCCGGGGATGAGTCGTACGTCACTTGCTCACCTCGCCCGTACCCGGGGGTAGTGCCGCCCTCATAGGCTGAGCCCCATGATGGTCTCCCTGTCGCTGCTGCTGCTCGGCCTGCTGACCGCCGTGCTGGCCCCGCGCCTGCTCGCGGGCGCCGAATGGCGGGACAGGGAACCCGTGGTCGCGCTGTGGATGTGGCAGTGCGTGGTGGGTGCGGTGCTGCTGTGCTTCGCGCTCGCGATGACGTTCAGCGCGGCTGCGGCCTGGCACTCGGTGCGCGGGCACGTTTTCGCATCCGCACCGCGCGGGGTGGTCGAGGCGTACGCGCTGGCTGCGTACGGTCCGTGGTCGGCGGTCCTCGCGGTGGTGCTGGCGGGCTGCGGCGTGTGGACCGGCGCGATGCTGGTCCGCGAGATCCACCGGGCGCGGGTGCGGCGCAGGCAGCACCGGGCGGAGCTGCTGGTCCGCGCCCCGGCGCTGCCCGGTGAGGAGCCCGGCGGGCGGCTGGTCGTCCTGGAGGGCGAGCGTCCCGACGTGCGGTGGCTGCCCGGCGCCCGGCCGCGGCTGGTCATCACCACGGCCGCCCTGCGGCGCCTGGAGGGCCGTCAGCTGGACGCGGTGGTGGCGCACGAGCAGGGGCACGCCCGGGCCCGGCACGACTGGCTGCTGCACTGCTCCTCGGCGCTGGCGACCGGCTTCCCGCAGGTTCCGGTGTTCGCGGCCTTCCGCGACGAGATGCACCGGCTGGTGGAGCTGGCCGCCGACGACATGGCGTCGCGCCGCTTCGGCCGCCTGACCACCGCGCTGGCGCTGGTGGAACTCAACGAGGACCGGGGTGTGTTCGGCCCCGCCTCGGCGCCGGACGCGGCGCTTCCGCAGCGGGTGAACCGGCTGCTGGCCCCGGTGCCCCGGCTGACCCCGGCGCAGCGGCTGCGGCTGACGGCGACGTCGGCGCTGGTGCCGGTGGTGCCGCTGGTGGTGGCGTTCGTACCGGGGCTGCGGGCGTTGGGGTAGAGGTTCCGCCGGGGAGGCGGCGGGCGGTGCGGGATCGGCATCGGGCGCGAGAATCGGCGTGCTGGTGGGGCGTGATCGGGCGCGGGTCGGCAAGGATCACCCCATGTCCTCCCCCGTCTCCGCTCCGCCCTCCCGTTCTCCGGTACTCCTCGCGGGCGCTCTGCTGACCGCCGTGTTCGTCGTGCTGCTCGTCCTGGTGGCCGTCTCGTGGGGGCCGTTGGTCTCCCTGGACACCACCGTCGCGGACGGTCTGCACCGCTGGGCGGTCGACGATCCCGCGACGACCCGGGCCATGCGGGTGCTGTCCGACTGGGTGTGGGACCCGTGGGCGATGCGGGCGGTGGTCGCGGTGGTCTTCTGCTGGCTCCTGGTGCGCGGGGAGCGCACGCTCGCGCTGGGGATCGCGGTCACCAGTGCGGTGGGCGCGCTGGTGCAGCAGGTGCTCAAGGCCGCTGTCGGTCGCGAGCGTCCGCAGTGGCCCGATCCGGTCGATTCCGCTCAGTACGCTGCGTTCCCTTCCGGTCATGCGATGACAGCGACGGTCACTTTCGGTCTGCTGCTGTGGCTGCTGACCCGGTTCACGGCCTCGCGGGCGGCTCTGGCGACACTGCTGGTGCTCGCGTTGGTGTCGGTGCTGGGCGTCGGATTCACCCGCCTCTACCTGGGGGTGCACTGGTTCTCCGACGTGCTCGGCGGCTGGGTGCTCGGGGTGGTGGTCGTTCTGGCCGCGATCAGTTCGTACGCGTACCGGGAAGCGCGCCGGGGATGATCCCCGGCATGACGATCAAAGCCGTGCTCTTCGACTTCTCCGGCACTCTCCTGCGCATCGAGTCGACCCGCTCCTGGGTGGACGCGGTGCTGAGCGGTGCGGCCGCCCCGTACTCCGAGGAGGACCTGCGCCGGTACGCGGACCTGCTGGAGCGGGCGGGTGCGTTGCCCGGCGGCCGCGACCCCGAGTCCGTCCCGCCCGCGCTCGCCGCCCTGTGGGAGACCCGGGACGAGAGCGCGGAGCTGCACCGTGCCGCGTACACCGGTCTGTCCCGGCAGGTGGAGCTGCCCGACGACGCCCTCCACGACGCCTTGTACGCCCGCCACATGCTGCCGGGGGCCTGGCAGCCGTACCCCGACACCGCCGAGGTGCTGGGCGCGCTGCGGGCGCGCGGGATTCCGGTGGCGGTGGTGAGCAACATCGGCTGGGACCTGCGCCCGGTGTTCCGGGCCCACGGTCTGGACCGGTTCGTGGACGCGTATGTGCTCTCGTACGAGTACGGGGTCCAGAAGCCCGACCCCCGGCTGTTCCGGGTGGCGTGCGAGGCGCTGGGACAGGAGCCGGCGGACACGCTCATGGTGGGCGACAGCCGGCACGCGGACGGCGGGGCGGCCGCCCTGGGCTGCACGGTGCACTTCGTGGACCATCTGCCGGTCGCCGGGCGTCCGGACGGCCTGCGGCCCGTACTGGATCTGCTGGAGCGCTGAAGCAGCCCCCGGACATGGCGCTGCCCGCCTCGGACGATCCCCCGCGTCGCCCGAGGCGGGCAGCAGTGCCGTGCCCACCCGGCGAGGGGTGCGCACGAACCGCGATGAGTATATTGGCTCGGAGCCAGTCAACGCAGGAGTTACAGGATGTCCCCGCGCAGCGCATCGGTCAACGAGGAATTGCGCAGGCGTTCCCGCGAGCGGATTCTGCGGGCGACGGTGGAGCTGGTGGGCGAGCGCGGGTACGAGGCCACCACCCTCGGTGACATCGCCGACCGGGCCGGATCGGCGCGCGGCCTGGTGTCGTACTACTTCCCCGGCAAGCGGCAGCTGCTCCAGTCCGCGGTGCACCGGCTGATGCACCTCACCATCCGCGCCGCCGTCGAACGCGAACCGGAGCCGCAGGACGGGCGGGAGGTCCTGGCGCGCGCGGTGGACGCCGTACTGGCGCTGGCGCTGGAGCACCCGGTGCTGATGCGCACGCACATGGCGGGCATCCTCCAGGCCGAGGGCTTCGTGCAGTGCCCCGAGCAGCAGCAGCTGGCGGAGGTGCTGCGGGGCGCGATGATCCGCTACGGGACGGTCGATCCGGACACGGAGTACCCGTTGCTGCGGGCGCTGTTGATGGGCACGGTGTTCGCCCTGCTGCTGCCCGGTGCGCCGATGCCGCTGGGGCGGCTGCGTGCGGAGCTGTTCCAGCGGTACGGGCTGGACTGGGAGCTGGGTGTGCCGCCGGACGGGGGTCCGCCCGGCGGCACGACGACCGGAACTACCGCGTGATCACGGGATGATCAGAGGTAGTCGGGCTGCGTCTGCACGTTCAGCTCGCGCTGGCGGAACCACTTCGCCGGGTCGGTCCGACGGTCGTTGATCTTCAGGACGTCGAAGCCCTTGGCGATGTCGTTGGAGAAGACGTAGCCGTTGTAGTAGTACGCCGACCAGGAACCGCCGGTGGAGATGGTGGTCGTGGACAGCGGGCCGCGCTCGAAGTAGCCGATCTCCTTCGGCTTCGAGGAGTCGGTGAAGTCCCAGAAGGAGACACCGCCCTGGTACCAGGCCTGGACCATGATGTCGCGGCCGGGAACGGGGATCAGCGAGCCGTTGTGGGCGACGCAGTTCTCGGTGTCGGCCTGGTGGCGCGGGATCTTGAAGTAGCTCTTGAAGACGAGCTTGCGCTTGTCGCCGTGGCCCTTGATCTCGTAGATGCCGTTGGCACCGCGCTTGGGACCGATCTCCGCGTTGCAGGTGGCGCCGGAGCCGCCGCCGAGCTCGTCGGTGAAGACGACCTTGTTGGCGCGCTCGTTGAAGGTCGCCGAGTGCCAGAACGCGAAGTTGGTGTTGTCCTGGACGCGGTCGATGACCTTGGGCTTCTCCGGGTCCTTGATGGAGAAGAGGATGCCGTCGCCCATGCAGGCGCCGGCGGCCAGGTCCTTCGAGGGAAGCACCGTGATGTCGTGGCAGCCGGTGGTCTCGGACAGGTTCGGGTTCTCCGTGCCGCCGCCAGGGTTGCCGCCGTCGGGGAAGAGCACCGGGAAGTCGACGACCGCGGCCTTCTGGGGCGCCTTGCGGGGCACCTTGATGACCGAGATGCCGTCGTGCGGCGGCTGGCAGTCCGGGTAGGTGGCGCGCGGCGAGTACGAGGAGACGTACACGTAGATGTTCTTGCGCTCGGGCACCAGGGTGTGGGTGTGCGAACCGCAGGCGGTCTCGACGGCGGCGACGTACTTCGGGTTGCGGATGTCGCTGATGTCGAAGATCTTCATGCCCTCCCAGGAGGACTTCTCCGTCGCGGGCTGCGTGGTGCTGGTGCAGGAGTTGTCGCTGCGCGAGGAGTCCGTGGAGAGGAAGAGCAGGTTCCCGGAGACGGAGATGTCGTTCTGCGATCCGGGACACAGGACCTGGGTGACGGTCTTCGGCTGCTTCGGGTTGCTGATGTCGAAGATGCGGAAGCCGTCGTAGTTGCCGGCGAAGGCGTACTTGCCCTGGAAGGCGAGGTCCGTGTTGAGGCCCTTGAGGGCGTCCTTGGGGATGTTCGCCAGGTGCTCGACGTTCTTGCTGTGGACGATCTCGTCCACGCCGGGTATCTCGCCGCCCTGGATGGCCTTGCGGGCCTCCTCCTGCTGCGAGGTGGTGACACCCTGCCGCTTGGCGGGGGTGTCGCCGGGCTCGGGGGTCGCGGCGGCGGGGCCCGCCGTGAGGAGCGTCGCGAGCAGACCGGCCGCGGCTGCTGCCACGCCGAGGCGTCTGCGTCTCTTGACGCGGGGGTTGGTCAACGATGCCACTGCGTACTCCCTTGTTTCGGTTCGCAGTTGAATGGTTGAGGGACCTCGGAAGTATCTGTCTTCTCATGTACATCTCAACAGATGGCAACGGAGATGTAATGAAGTTTTCTGATCACCCGTGTGCGAAACCGTGCTACACCGGTCACCAACTGCCCCGTTCCCAACAGGAGGTTGCTGTGCACCCCCGTCAAATCGGCGGACATCGACGCAAGTTGGCCGTGACGGCCCTGCTCGCCGCTGCCGCTCTGCTCGCTCTGTCCGGCTGCGACGGGGCGCGGGAGAGCGACGCGAAGGCAAAGCCGCAGAGCGCCGGATCGGTGGTCGCCCCGGGGAAGCCGGGCGAGCCCGCACGCACCCTGAGCGCGGACGAGGCCCGCAAGGAGGCCCCCGTCGACAAGCCCAACTCGGCGGACTTCACCTACACGGAGATGATGGTCGTCCACCACGGGCAGGCCCTGGTGATGACGGATCTCGCCCCCTCGCGCGCCTCCTCGGAGGGCGTCAAGCAGCTCGCGCTGCGCATCGCGGCGGCCCAGAAGCCGGAGATTGAGGCGATGAAGGGCTGGGAGACCCGCAACGGCGCGGCCAAGCGGCCCAGGACGCCGCACGACCACGCGTCCATGGCGGGCATGGCGACCCCCCAGCAGCTCGCCGAGCTGAAGGCGGCCAAGGGCGAGGCCTTCGACAAGCTGTTCCTGAAGCTGATGATCACGCACCACAAGGGGGCGCTGACCATGGCCGGTGACGTCCTGTCCGACGGAAACGACGTGACGATCGAGGAGATGGCGACCGACCTGGTCGCCCAGCAGACGACCGAGATCAACCGGATGGCGCGGATGCTCAAGACCGCCTAGCGGTCTTGCGAGGCAGTGACCCCGCGCGACAGAGGTTCCGGTGTCGTCAGCGCCTGTTGTGGCGCGGGGCCAGATATCCCTCGTCGCGTGCGCTCGCGATGACCTTGAGGGACTTGCGGCGGCTGCGTCCGGTCGCGTACATCACCGCGAGGACCGGATCCCGCCCCTCCTCCTGCGCCGCCCGATACGCCTCGGCCGCAATCCTGCGCCCGGCGCTGCCGCGCGGCCAGGAGGGACGGGCACGGCGCTTGCCCGGGGGCTCCTCGTCGAACTCCGGGCCGTCGCCGAAGTATCCGCGGGGGCCGGAAAGACCGCCCCGGTGCTGCTCGGCGACGACCCGGCAGGCGTCCTCCAGGGGACCCTCGATCCAGTCGGCGAGCACGGCGAAACCGTCCAGCGACAGGGGCGGGTCGGCCCGCATGTCCTCGATGGCGATCCGGCCCTCCGAGACCACGGCCAGTACGTCGATGCGGGCGCCGTCGGCGAAGGTCAGCCGGATGTTGAACCACGGCGGGAGCTGGTCACGGCGTGCTCCGCCGTCACCCCAGGAGGTGGGGGCGGTCGGACCGGTGACGGTGCCGTGGCCTTGCAGTTCCCAGACGGGCCATACCGAAACTGCTCCATTAGGCTCATATCGGCTAGATGCTGAGTAATAGGTCGTTTCCGGCATTTCGGAAACGTAACTCCGTGCGGCTCAACGCCCGGGGCGGCGCGCACGGATGGCGGGCACAAGGCACCCCGTTAGCGCAGTACGTCCGGTGGCCGCGGCACGGCGGCCTCGCACCCTTGCGCACGGCGGCCTCGCTTCCTCGCGCACGGCGGCCTCGCACCCCGTGCACGCCCCTGCCGCTCTCGCCCGTGCGGTGCGATGCTGGAGCGACCCTGCGGGAGGGAGCTTCGCCGTGTTGCGCGTCGCAGTCGTCGGGTCGGGCCCCAGTGGTCTCTACACCGCCCAGGCCCTCGTCCAGCAGACCGCCGTGCCGGACGTCCGGGTGCACGTACTGGACCGGCTGCCGTGCCCGTACGGGCTGGTGCGGTACGGGGTCGCACCCGACCACGAGAAGATCAAGTCCCTCCAGGGGACGCTGCGCACGGTGCTGGAGCACGAGCGGATCGCCTTCGTCGGCAACGTGGAGGCGGGCACGCCGGAACTGCCCGCGCAACGGCTGCGGGAGCTGTACCACGCGGTGGTGTACTGCGTCGGCGCGGCCGCCGACCGCAGGCTCGGCATACCCGGCGAGGACCTTCCCGGCAGCTACTCGGCCACCGAGTTCGTCTCCTGGTACAGCGCCCACCCGGACGCCGATCCGGGCGGCTTCGCGCTCGGGGTGTGCTCCGCCGTGGTGATCGGCGTCGGGAACGTGGCGGTGGACGTGGCGCGGATACTGGCGCGCGGCGCCGGGGAGTTGCTGCCCACGGACGTGCCGCAGGGGGCGCTGGACCTGCTCGGGGGCTCCGCCGTGCGCGAGGTGCACATGGTGGGCCGGCGCGGCCCCTCGCAGGCGCGGTTCACCACCAAGGAGCTGCGGGAGCTGGGCGGCCTGCCGGACGCGTCGGTGTCGGTGGAGCCGCCGGAGCTGGAGCTGGACCCCGCGTACGGCGACCCGTCGGGGCTGCCCGGTGCGCTGCGCCGCAACGTGGAGGTGCTGCGCGGCTGGGCGCTGACGCCGCCCCCGGTGCGTGCCCGGGCACTGCGGCTGCGCTTCTACCTGCGGCCGGTGGAGCTGCTGGAGGAGGCGGGCCGGGTGGCGGCCGTACGGTTCGAGCGGACCGTGCCGGACGGGTCGGGCTCCGTGCGCGGGACGGGAGCGTACGAGGACATAGAGGCGCAGTTGGTACTGCGCTCGGTGGGCTACCGGGGGGTCCCGCTGCCGGGGCTGCCGTTCGACGAGCGGGGCGGGACGGTGCCGCACGCGGGCGGGCGGGTGCTGCGGGAGGGGATGCCGTCGGCCGGGGAGTACGTGGCCGGGTGGATCAAGCGGGGCCCGACGGGCGTGATCGGGACGAACCGGCCGTGCGCCAAGGAGACGGCGGCCTCGCTGCTGGCCGACGCCGACGCGCTGGCCCGCCGCACGGTGCCGGCCGACCCCCTGGACGTCCTGCGCACGTCGGGCCTGCGGCCGGTGGAGTGGCCAGGCTGGCTGGCGATCGAGGCGGCGGAGGCGTCGCTCGGGGCGTCCCTGGGGCGGCGCTCGGTGAAGATCCACGACTGGGCGGGGCTGCTGGGGGCGGCGGGCACGGTCGACGCCTGAAGCCCCGCGTTCAGTCGCGTGCGGCCTGTGCCTCCGCCGTTCAGTCGCGTGCGGCCTGTGCCTCCGCCGCCGCGAGGACGGCTTCGAGCAGCCCGGGGAACAGCTCCTCCAGGTCGTCGCTGCGCAGGGCGCTCTTCTTCGCGGTGCCCCGGTAGACCTGCACGATGACGCCGCTCTCGCGCAGGACGCGGAAGTGGTGCGTGGTCGTCGACTTGGAGACCGGCAGCTCGAAGGCGGAGCAGGCCAGTTCGTCGTCCGTGCGGGCGAGGTCGCGGACGATCAGCAGCCGCATCGGGTCGGAGAGCGCGTGCAGCACGTTTTCGAGCCGGATCTCCGCGCGGTCGGGGTGCGCGAGTTCACGGCTGGTGTGCGCTGCTGCGGTGGCCACGGTGGTCTCCCTCGGGGCTGCTTCGTCGACGGACACCCTCATTGTACGAGACCTCTCGTAGTTTGACAGGTGCCGTACTACGATGGGTATCGTACAAACAGCAACAGGCCCTTCCCTGATATGGAGTTCGCCGTGAGCAGCAGCCTTTTCCAGCCCTTCACCCTGCGCGACGTGACCGTGCCCAACCGGATCTGGATGGCCCCGATGTGCCAGTACAGCGCCGAGGTGTTCGGCCCGAACGCAGGCGTGGCGCACGACTGGCACTTCGCCCACTACGCGGCGCGCGCCACCGGCGGCACGGGCCTGATCCTGGTGGAGGCGACCGCGGTCTCGCCAGAGGGGCGCATCAGCCCGGCGGACCTGGGCCTGTGGAACGACACCCAGAAGGACGCCTTCCGGCGGATCACCGACTTCCTCAAGGCGCACGGCACCGTGCCCGGCATCCAGCTCGCCCATGCGGGCCGCAAGGCCTCCACCGACCGGCCATGGCGCGGCGGCGGCCCGGTGGGTGCCGAGACGGAGGGCTGGCAGCCGGTGGGGCCGAGCCCGGTGCCGTTCAAGGACGGCCACCCGGTGCCCACCGAGCTGACGGTCGAGCAGATCCGTCAGATCGTCGGCCAGTTCGCCGACGCGGCCAAGCGCGCCCTGGAGGCGGGATTCCAGGTCGCCGAGGTGCACGGCGCACACGGTTATCTGATCGGTGAGTTCCTCTCCCCGCACTCCAACAAGCGCACGGACGAGTACGGAGGATCGTTCAACAATCGCGTCCGGTTCGCGCTCGAAGTCGTGGATGCCGTACGCGAGGTGTGGCCCGAGAACCTGCCGCTGTTCTTCCGCATCTCGGCGACCGACTGGCTGGAGGAGGGCGGCTGGGACGGCGACGACACCGTGCGGTTCGCGAGGCTCCTCCAGGAGCACGGCGTGGACCTGCTGGACGTCTCCACCGGAGGCAACGCGCCGGGGGCCCGCATTCCCACGGGCCCCGGTTACCAGGTGCCGTTCGCGGCCCGGGTGAAGGCGGAGACCACCCTGCCGGTGGCGGCCGTGGGCCTGATCACCGACCCGGTGCAGGCCGACAAGGTCCTCGCCAACGGGGAGGCCGACGCCGTCCTCCTGGGCCGGGAACTCCTGCGCGACCCGTCCTGGGCCCGCCGCGCGGCCCGCGAGCTGGACGGCGAGGTGGCGACTCCGGACCAGTACGGCTGGGCAATCTGAGCACCGTCAGGGCATGGTGAACGCTTGCGTCACTCCGCTGAAGCCAGCGCCTGCCGCAGTGTTCCCCCGGTACCGGAGCCGGTAGACGCCCGGCGGCGTGTTCTCGGGGGCGGTCCAGGTCACCGTCGCGGTGGACGTGGTGCGGCCGGTGCGGGCCCAGCGGAAGGTGGTGCACCAGTCGCCGTCGTCGGCGACACGGTTCCAGGCGCCGTCGCTGGTGCGGTGTTCGACGGCGAGGTACGTGTCGCCCCTGCGCAGGTCGTTGGCGGGGTGCGCCGCCACGAAGGTGGCGGTCGCCCGGTCGCCGATGCGGGCGAAGGAGAGCACGTCGCCGAACGCGTGCCCCGGGTGCGGCTGTTCCGCTGCGGCGGTACGTCGTCGGGGCCGGGCCGGCGGGAGGGGTTCGGGGGTGCCGCGGTGGACCGGGCGCCCGTCGCGCAGGGCGGTGGCGAGGACGGCCGCCGTCTGGCAGAGCGCGGGCAACTGCCAGCGGCCGAAGAGGGTGCTGCCGCCCTCGTACTCCTGGGCGTCGTACTCCTCCGGCGTCGTCACGTAGTGGAAGTAGCCGTTGCTGTAGCTCGCGACGAGGACGTCGTCGAGGTGCGCGCCGACGATTCCGGCGACCGTGCGGCGCAGGCGCAGCCCGGCCACGATGGTGACCTCGCCGGGGATGCCGATGAGGTACAGGCGTCCGATGCGCAGGAGTTGGACGGGTACGCGTTCCTGGACCATCGGGCGGAGCCTGTTGAGCGGGCCCGCGGGCAGGACGAGCGCCTTGGGTGCGTGGGCGTCGCGCAGGGCGGGCGAGAGGGTGTACACGACGCGCCGCGAGAGGGTGTCCCAGACGGGGTTGCGGCCCTCGCGGAAGCCCGCGAAGCCCTTTCCGTCGGCCCAGGCCCCGGCGAGGGCGGCGGCGCCGCCCACGGGGGCGCCGGTGCGGTGTGCGCGGCCGTCGCCCGTGTACTCCGGGCCCACTTCGGTGCGGGAGAGGTCGATGTGGGTGAGGCGGTGGTCGAGGGGACCGGTGAGCGGGGAAGCCTCCTTGATCAGTGCGGTGGCGGATTCCTGCTGGCGGGTGCCGGTGATGCGGGTGTTGTCGTACTCGTTCTCGGTGGGGCCGCTGCCGGGGCGCAGATTGAGGTTGGGCGACATGTCGCCGGCGTTGGTCTGCGCGAAGGCGGTGACCAACGCGGGTGTTTCCGGTGCGAGGTAGTCCGTGCCGCCGTCGAGCCGTTCCCACTTGTAGGCGGCGTAACCCTTGTTGTCGCTGCTGATCAGGGTGTTGGTGTTGGTCATGCTGGTGTTGTGCACGGGGAACCAGTGGACGGCGCCCACGGCTTCGCCGTCGCGGGCGATGTGCAGCAGTGTGGTGTGCGGGTCGACGGCGTGGGGGAAGTGGGCGCGGTCGTGCTCCGGGTTGCGGTCGAAGGCGCGGCGGGAGCGGTTGGCGCTGGTGTCGTGGAGTTCGCCGTGGGCCAGGGAGAGTTCGGCCGGGGCGAGGTCGTCGAGGGCCGCGAGGGCGGCCTCGGTGATGCCGTCGACGATCGCCGTGTACGTCTTGGGCCGGAAGCCCGCGGTGTTGCTGTTGTAGAGCGCGTGGTGGAAGTAGCCGCCGGGGCCGCAGTGGGTGTGCGTGGCGGTGAGCATGACGTTGGACTCGGTCCACTCGGGCGGCAGCCTGCGCACGACCTCCTGGACGATCCCGCCGGACATCAGCGGGAGTTCGCACACCACCAGCAGGACGCGCCTGTCGCCGGCGCCGGTGCCCTCGGCGAAGGCGAAGGCCCGCGCGCGCAGGCGCGTGTGGAGGCCCGTGGTCTGCTGTCCGGCCTTCCCGTAGCCGAGCATGCCGCACTCGGCGGCCTCCCCGGTGATGTCGGAGATGCCTCGGCCGGCCAGGTGGGTCATGGATGCTCGCTCTCGGGAAGTGCCTTGTTCTGCACGGGGGTTGCTTCCCCCGCTTCGTCGCGTACGGGTACCGCTCCCCCGGTGCCGGAGGTGTGCGCCGCCCTGCGCAGGAGGAGACCGGCGACGGCGGCGGCGAAGAACATCAATACCCCGTACGTGGCACCGGGGACTGCCATTTCGGTGTTGTGGAGGATGCCCATGGCGATGGTGATGGCCAGGGTGGTGTTGTGCAGGCCGATCTCCATGCAGGAGGCGATGGCCTGGCCGCGCTCCACCTTGCACAGGCGTGGCACCCAGTAGCCGACGGCGAGACTGAGCACCAGCAGGGCGACGGCGACGGGTCCGGTGGAGCGCAGGTAGTCCAGGAGGTTCGCGCGCTCCTGGAGGGCGGCGCCCAGGATGATCGCCACCAGGATGACCACCGAGGCGATCTTCACCGGGCGGTCCATGCGGCGGGCGAAACGCGCGGCACGCGCGCGTACGTACATGCCGATCGCGACGGGGACCAGGACGATCGCGAACACCTGGAGCGTCTTGGCGAACTGGAGGCCCAGTTCGGTGCCCTCGCCGAGGAAGTGCTGCGCGGACAGGTTGAACACCAGCGGCAGGGTGACGACGGAGATCACCGAGTTGACGGCGGTGAGCGTGACGTTGAGGGCGACGTCACCGCCGTAGAGGTGGCTGAAGAGGTTGGCGGCGGTGCCGCCGGGCGAGGCGACGACCAGCATCATGCCCACCGCCAGGACCGGCGGCAGCCCGAAGGCGTTGACCAGGCCGAAGCAGACGGCGGGCAGCAGCACCACCTGGCAGCCGAGTGCGACGACGGTGGCCTTCGGTTGGGTGAGGACGCGGCGGAAGTCGGCGGGGGTGAGGCCGAGCCCGAGGCCCAGCATGATGATCGCGAGGGCGATCGGCAGAGTGACGGCGGCGAGGTCCACGGGGCGTCGGTCCGCGCTGCCGGATCAGTCGAACAGGTCGGGGTCGGAGGCGGTGATCTGGTCCAGCAGCGGCTGCGCCTGGAACCAGCCCGCGAAGGAACCGCCGAGCTGCCCCCGGGTGCGCAGGGCGGTCTCGCGGTCGATGTGCTTCGGAGTGCCCGCCGCCATCGCCAGGAGCTGCGCCTGGCAGGAACGTTCCATCGTGATGAACCACCAGACGGCCTCGGCGACCGTGCGGCCGACGGTGAGCAGGCCGTGGTTCTGGAGGATCACCGCCTTGTACGAGGCGAGGGCCTGCCCGATGCGCTTGCCCTCCTCGGCGTCGCTGACCACACCGGTGTAGTCGGTGTAGAGGCCGTGGTCCTCGAAGAAGGCGCAGGCGTCCTGGGTGATCGGGTCGAGCGGGACGCCGAGGCTGGAGAAGGCCTTGCCGTGCAGGGAGTGCGAGTGGGCGGCGGCGAGGGCGTCGGGACGGGCCTGGTGGACGGCGGCGTGGATGACGAACGCGGCGCGGTTGACCGGGCGGTTGCCGTGCAGGAGGTTGCCCTCGTGGTCGACCAGGATCAGGTCGGAGGCCTTGATCAGGGAGAAGGCCATGCCGAAGGGGTTCACCCAGAACCGGTCGGGGTGCTCGGGGTCGCGGACGGTGATGTGCCCCGCGACGCCCTCGGAGAAACCGAACTTCCCGAACAGCCGGAATCCGGCGGCGAGTTGCTCCTTGCGGTACCGCCGCTCCTCCTCGACGGTGTCGTGGACCGGGGGCGTGGGGAGCGACACTCCAGGCGGCAGGGGGCCCGCGGCTGCGGCGATGACCTGCTCCATGGTGGGGGACGTCATGGCGGGCTCTCCTCGTCGGTCGGGCCGTGCGGGCGTACCGACTGGATGGTTTCCAAGCGGGTCGGCGCTGTCAAGGAATTCGGCGCGAAACACCTTCCGGCGAAATCCCGGCATACCGCCCTGACCTGGGCGAACACCTGATCTCAGGGCCATTGTCAGTGGTGGGGTGCAGACTGGCCGATACCTGGAGACAACGACGTCTGGGAGGTGTCGGCCATGTCCGACGTACTGCTCGCGGTAGGCACACGCAAGGGACTCTTCCTCGGCCGCAGGCGCGGCGGCGGGGAGTGGGAGTTCGAAGGACCGCATTTCAACGCGCAGGCCGTGTATGCGGTGGGGATCGACCGCAGCGGGGACGCGCCCCGGCTGCTGGTCGGCGGGGACAGCGCGCACTGGGGGCCCTCGGTCTTCCATTCCGACGACCTCGGGAGGACGTGGACCGAGCCGGAGAAACCGGCGGTGAAGTTCCCCAAGGACACCGGGACTTCGCTGGAGCGGGTCTGGCAGCTGCACCCGGCGGGGCCCGCCGCGCCGGGCGTGGTCTACGCGGGCACGGAGCCCGCCGCGCTGTACCGGTCGACGGACCGGGGCGAGACCTTCGAGCTCGTACGACCACTGTGGGAGCATCCGACGCGCTCCCGGTGGGTGCCCGGCGGAGGCGGCGAGGCCGTGCACACGGTGGTGACGGACCCGCGCGACGCGGACCTGGTGACGGTGGCCGTGTCGACGGCCGGGGTGTTCCGGACCCGGGACGGCGGGGCGAGCTGGGCGCCGTCCAACAAGGGGGTGTCGGCGGTCTTCCTGCCGGACCCGAACCCCGAGTTCGGCCAGTGCGTGCACAAGGTCGCGCAGGACGCGGCGGATCCGGACCGGCTGTATCTCCAGAACCACTGGGGTGTGTTCCGCAGCGACGACGCCGGGGCCAACTGGTCGGACATCGGCGAGGGGTTGCCGTCCACGTTCGGCTTCGCGATGGCCGCGCACCCGCACCAGGGGGACACGGCGTACGTCTTCCCGATCACGGCCGACTCCGACCGGGTGCCGGCGGACCGCAAGTGCCGGGTCTACCGGACGCGGGACGCGGGCAAGAGCTGGGAGCCGCTGACGGCGGGCCTGCCGCAGGAGGAGCACTTCGGGACGGTGCTGCGCGACGCGCTGTGCACGGACGACAACGAGCCCGCCGCCGGGGTGTACTTCGGCAATCGCAACGGCGAGGTGTTCGCGAGCGACGACGACGGGGACAGTTGGCAACAGCTCGCCTCGCATCTGCCGGATGTGTTGTGCGTACGGGCGGCGGTGATCGCTTGAGGGATGGATTCGGAGAGATCGGGGAGCGGGAGCCCGTTGTCGGACTAGCCCAGTAGAGTGACGCTTCGTGGCAGCAAGATCATTGAAAGAGAGCGTCGAGCCCGGTTGGGCGGACGCGCTGGAGCCCGTGGCCGGACAGATCGCCGCGATGGGCGACTTCCTGCGCGCGGAGGTCGCCGCGGGACGTCGATACGTACCGGCGGGGCCGAACATCCTGCGGGCGTTTCAGCAGCCGTTCGACGAGGTGAAGGTCCTGATCGTGGGTCAGGACCCGTACCCGACACCGGGACACGCGGTGGGACTGAGCTTCTCGGTCGCGCCCGACGTCCGGCCGGTGCCGCCGAGCCTGGACAACATCTTCTGGGAGATGCACACCGACCTCGGGCATCCCCGCCCGTCCAACGGGGACCTCACCCCGTGGACGCAGCAGGGGGTGCTCCTGCTCAACAGGGCGCTCACCACCGCGCCCCGCAGGCCCAACGCCCACCAGGGCAAGGGCTGGGAGCAGGTCACCGAGCAGGCCATCACGGCGCTGGCGGCGCGCGGCAAGCCGCTGGTGGCGGTGTTGTGGGGCAGCAACGCCCGCAGCCTGAAGCGGCTGCTGGGCAGCGTGCCGGTGGTGGAGTCGGTGCACCCCTCGCCCCGGTCCGCGGACAACGGGTTCTTCGGCTCCCGGCCCTTCAGCCGGACCAATGAGCTGCTCACCCAGCAGGGGGCCGCTCCGATCGACTGGAAGCTGCCGTAGCGGGGGCCGCCGCGGACGCCGCCGACGAGTACGCGCTCGGGGTCGACTCGGGCGGCTCCGGCGTCCGCGTCGCCCTCACACCCGTGAAGACGGGCACGCCCGACGGGACGGTGACGTACGCGTCGCCGCCCGTGGTCTCGGACGTGCCCGTGCCCACCGGCCCCGCCGGGATCGACGCCGACGGCATGGCCGCGCAACTGGTGCCCGCCGCGCGGGAGTTGCTGGCGCGCACCGGCGGCGGGCAGCTCGCGGCGGTCTGCGTGGGTGCGGCCGGGATGGCGACGCTGGGTGACGACCTGCGGGCGCGACTGCCCGGGGTACTGGCCGAGGAGTTCGGGGTGCGGCGGGTGGCGCTGGCCGCCGACGCGGTCACCGCGTACGCGGGGGCGCTGGGGCAGCGGCCCGGGGCGGTCGTCGCCGCAGGCACCGGCCTGATCGGCGTGGGCACCGACCTCACCGTCTGGCGGCGGGCCGACGGCTGGGGGCATCTGCTGGGCGACTGCGGCGGCGGCGCGTGGATCGGCCGGGCCGGGCTGGAGGCGGCGATGCGTGCGCACGACGGGCGCGCGGGCGGTTCCGCCGCGCTGCTGCGGCGGCTGGAGGCGGTGTTCGGGTCGGCGGCCGAGCTGCCGGGGCTGCTGTATCCGCGCACCGACCGACCTGCGGTCCTCGCCGCCTTCGCCCCGGAGGTCGCCGCGTGCGCCGCCGAGGGCGACCCGGTGGCCGAGGGCGTGCTGCGGGACGCCGCCCGGCACATCGCGGAGTCGGCGGCGGCCGTGTGTCCGCCGCCCGGTGCCGGGGCGACGCCCGAGGTGGCGCTCACCGGTGGCCTGTTGAAACTGGGCGAGCCCCTTCTCGTACCGCTGCACGAAGAGTTCGTCCGCGCGCTGCCGCTCGCACGGCGGGTGGAGGCGCTGGGGAGTCCGCTCGACGGGGCGCTGGTGATCGCGGCCGCTCTCGCCACCGACAACCTGTCATTCCCGTACGATCCACGCATGTTGTGCGTATTCGGACATCAAACCCGTTGATTTCGCGCGCATTCGTCGTCATTCCCTGGATAAAACGGGACAGATACCTCTCGAATACACCCTCCCCGAACAGCCGCACCCGCAAAGCCAGTAGCATGCGGCGCCATGAGCTCCCCCACTGGGCCCGCTTCCGGCCTGCCTGTACGAATGCCGCGCCCCCGCCAGCCCGGACGACACCGTCGTCCGGAGCCCGTGGCGGCTCCCGAGGGCGCACCCGCACTTGTTCTCGCCGTTCCCGGCGAGCCGACCACCGCCACGCGCTGCCTGGCGGAAGAACTCCTGAGCATCGCGCGTTCCGAGCTGCCGGGCCTGGACGCCCGCATCGGTTACCTGGACGGCGACGACCAGGGCGACTACCCCGAGTACCCGACGCTGGACGCCGTGCTCGCGCACGCCGCGACCGAGCGCACCGCCCGCTACGAGCTGGCCCTGGCCGCCGGCCGCGAGGTGTCGGCCCCCGAGGGCCCGGTCGCCGTCGTGGTGCCGCTGCTGGCCGGGCCCGAGGCGTCCACGATGCGGCGGATACGGCAGGCTCTCGTGGACAGCCACGCCGCCGCCGAGCTGACCGACGTCCTCGGCCCGCACCCGCTGCTCGCCGAGGCGCTGCACGTGCGTCTGTCCGAGGCGGGCCTCTCGCGCGCCGACCGGGCGCGGCTGTTCACGGTCGCCACGGCGGCCGACGGCATCGTGCTGGCCACCGTCGGTGGCGAGGAGGCCGTGCAGGCCGCCGGGATCACCGGCATGCTGCTGGCCGCGCGCCTCGCGGTGCCGGTGATGGCGGCGGCGCTCGACGAGGAGGGCTCCATCGCCTCGATCGCCGAGCAGCTGCGCGGGTCGGGTTCCGCGAACCTGGCGCTCGCCCCGTACCTGATCGGCCCGGAGGTCGCCACCGACCTGCTGGAGACCGCCGCGAAGGAGGCGGGCTGCGCGTTCGCCGAGCCGCTCGGCGCGTACCCGGCGATCGGCAAGCTGGTGCTGTCGCAGTACGCGACGGCGCTGGGCCTCACGCCGCAGCAGGCGGCGCCGGTCCACTGACGGACGCAGACAGGCACAGCGAAAGGCCCGCACCTCATCGCCGAGGGTGCGGGCCTTTCGCGTGCTGAAAAGTGCGTCAGGGGCGTCAGCCGAAGACCACGCAGGACGCGGCCGGGGCCTCGATCGAGCCGCTGCGGCTCGGGACGCCCGACGCGGGGTCCACGTCGAACCAGGTCACGTCGCCGGAGCGCTCGTTGGCGGCGTACAGGCGGCTGCCCGTCGGGTCGAGCGCCAGGTCGCGCGGCCAGTGGCCGCCGCAGGGCACGGTGGTGCGCAGTACGGCCCCGGCGCCGCCGTCGGTCAGCTCCAGCACGGAGATGCTGTCGTGGCCCCGGTTGGCGACCCACAGGAAGCGTCCGTCGTGCGCGACAACACCCTCGGAGGCGTAGCTGCGCTCGGCGGTCTCCTCCGGCAGCAGAGGGGCCTCCGAGAGCGGCGTGAGGGTGCCTGTGGCTGCCTCCCAGCGGCAGACGGTGACCGTGGGGGTCAGCTCGTTCACGACGTACGCGTACGCGCCTGTGGGGTGGAAGGCGAGGTGGCGCGGTCCGGTGCCCGGGCGCAGCGCCGCCTCGGCGTGCACGGTGAGGGCGCCGGTGCCGGTGCCGAGCGCGCAGACCCGTACCGAGTCGGTGCCGAGGTCCACGCTGAGGACCCAGCGGCCGGACGGGTCCGGCAGCACCTGGTGGGCGTGCGGGCCCTGCTGGCGGTCCGTGTCGGGGCCGCTGCCGCGGTGGTGGAGGACGCCGGACGCCGCGTCGGGGGTGCCGTCGGTGCGCAGCGGCAGGACGGTGACGCTGCCGGAGCCGTAGTTGGCGGTGACGAGGTGACCGGCGGCGAGCGCGAGGTGGGTGGGCGAGCTGCCGCCGACCGGGACCGGCTCCCCCAGCGGGCGGGGCAGCGCGTCGGCGAGGTCGAACGCCGCCGCCGCGCCCTCCTCCGTCTCGCTCACCGCGTACAGCAGGCGTCCGTCGGCGGAGAGCGCCAGGTACGACGGGTCGGCGACGGCGTCGGTCGCGCCGAGCGCCGTGAGCGCGCCCGTCTTCGGGTCCACGGCGGCGGTCACGACGCCGCGCCCGCCCGCCGAGGTGAACGAGCCGATGAAGGCGCGCGCCTCCTGGGATTGAGACCCCGTTGCCCTGCTGCTCACCGTGCAGCCCCTTTCCGCGAGTTCGTGTGCGTGGGGCGACGGTAGCAGGGCGGTCTAGACCAACCGGTGCCGCTGTCTAGAGTCCGGCCTCGCCCCGTGCCCGGACGAGTGCGTCGTCGTGGTGCGTGAACAGCGGCGACAGTTCGGTGTTGTCGTACGTCCGGTGGAAGACGCCCGTCGCCGCGCTCGACATCGGCGGCACGATCCACGACCAGTCGGCACCGACCTGGCGGCCCTTGCCCTCCTCGCGGTCGAGGTGGGTGAGGAAACGTTCCGACTCGGTGTGGTGGTCGGTGATGGTGATGCCCGCGCGGTCGAAGGAGTGCAGGACGGCCCGGTTGAGCTCCACCAGGGCCCGGTCCTTCCACAGCGAGCGGTCGCTGGTGACGTCGAGCCCGAGGCGTTCGGCGAGCGGCGGCAGCAGGTTGTACCTGTCGGCGTCCGCGAGGTCGCGCGCACCGATCTCGGTGCCCATGTACCAGCCGTTGAAGGGGGCGCAGGGGTAGCAGATCCCGCCGATCTCCAGGCACATGTGGGAGATCGCGGGTACGGCGTGCCAGCGCAGCCCCCACTCCTGCGCCCAGGTGTCCTCGGGGTGCTGGAGCGGCACTTCGAGCACGGCGTCCTGGGGGAGCTCGTACCACTGCGGCTTGTCGTCGCTCCCCTGCACGATCAGGGGCAGTACGTCGAAGGGGGTGCCGGGTCCGCCGCGCCAGCCCAGCCGCATGGCGAGTTCGGTGAGGCCGGTGTTGCGCGGGTCGCCGACGATCTCGCCGGCGGCGGCGGTGTAGCCCGCGTACCGGATGAGCTGCTCGTTCCAGACCCGCGGTCCCGGGCGGGCGGGGGTGTCGGGGGCGAAGACGGTGATCAGGGGTCGTATCCGTCCCCCGTTGCCCGCTTCCCTCAGGTGCTCGACGCACTCCCTGGCGACGGTGTCGGCGTCGCTGATGTGGCGGCGGTCGCGGACGCGCAGGGAGTTCCAGTAGAGGCGGCCGATGCAGCGGTTGCTGTTGCGCCAGGCGACGCGGGCGCCGAAGGCGAGTTCGCCGGGGGTGTGCCGGTACGTTCCGGTGGCGTCGATCTCCGCGTGCACGGCGTCGAGGCGCGGCCCGGGGTCGCCGTGGGCGGGGGCCTCGCGGTGGTGCAGCCGCACGAAGTCGTCGGCGAGGCGGTGCAGGGTGTCGAGGTCGAGGGCGTAGGCCCGGTTCTCGGGCTGCGCGGCGGCACTCCGCTCCGGCACGGGCAGCAGTCCGCCGTGGGCGACGGGGCACTGGGCGGCCCCCGTGCGGGCGCCCTCGGAGAGGCTCCAGCCCCGGTCGTGGCGTTCGGGGGCGGGGGAAGCCGGTGCCGGGTGGGGCTCCGCCGGGGCGGGGCCCGGTGCACCGGGGAGCTTGGCCGCGTGGAGCGGGGTCACCGGGACCGGAACGCGGCGCTGAGCAGCGTACGGAGCGTCCAGGAGAAGCTGCGCGGGGACCGGACCGCGATTCTGCCGGGGGATTCCGGCAGCCGGGTCGGCGGCGCGTCCCGGGCCGGCGGCGGAACCGGACCCGTCCGGCGGGGTGGAACCGGACCCGTCCGCCGGGTCGGCGGCGAGTCCCGGACCGACGGCCGGGCGAGGGGCGAGTCCGGGCGCCGGTGGGGTCGTAGTGCGGGGCGGCCCGGGGGTGGTTTCGGGTGCTTCCCCGGTATCCATCGCTTCCACGGCGTGGTCCGCCGGTGTTCGGCCGGACATCCGGTCCACGGCTCGCTGAAGATCGTTGCGCATCCTGCTCGCATCCCCGGGCATCGACGATTCACGCCCGGCACATGCGATCTGTTCGCCTCTCCGGGCCGTTCCTCCCGCATGATGCCGCCGGGTTTACCCCCGCTGAGGGCGGATCATCCGGATACGCGTCGGACGACGGGGAGCGCGGGGAAGCGTTCAGGGGCGCGACGCGGATGGCGCGCGCCCCTGAAGGGGTGCAAGGGACTTCACGTGCCGAGCAGTTTGGCCTTCGCCGCGGCGAACTCCTCCGGCGTGATCAGCCCCTGCTGCGCAAGCCGGCCGAGCTGCGCCAACTGCCCCACGACGGACGTGTCGTCGCCCGCGATCCTGGCGCTGATGTGCGTGGCGTCGCTGCCGGCCTGGCTCCTGGTGACGGGCAGGCCGCAGATGCAGCTCCGGGAGGACGGCACCCCGCTGCGCTGAGCGGGACACCGTACCCGTACGTACGCATCAGAACGCCGTACGTACGGATCAGAATCAGCAGTCCGCCACCGAGGAGGGGCGCACCTTCCCGCTCAGGGGCACCGCCAACTGCGCCAGCGCGCTCTCGATGGCGTGCAGGTGCACGAGGGCCGTCAGGTCGGTGGCGTGCTCCTCGCCGGGGGCGGTGTGGGTTCCCGCGACGGCGTTCCCGGGGGTCGTCAGCGCCTCCACGGCCTTCTCCACCCGCCAGCACGCGGCCGTCAGACGGTCGTCGTGGGAGGCCTCCGCGTCGGCGGCGATGCGGGCGAGCCCGCGCACCTCGCGGGCGCAGTCGTCGAGCAGGGCCAGCACCTGGCGCGCCCGGCCCTTGCGCTCGCGCAGCGGGTTCAGGGGGTGGACCAGCGGGGCGAGGGAGAGGCGTACGCGGCCCAGCAGGAGCTCCAGTTCGGCCACGCTCGCGGCGGGGTCCGCGTCGGGCTTCCCGGCGAGCCGGTCGGCCGCCGCGGAGGTGCAGCGGTGCACGCACTGCGCGGCGCGGTGGATCCAGTCGTTGGTGGTCGCGTGGGTGGTGACGGGCAGGACCAGCAGGACCGCCAGGGCCACGCCCGCCGCCCCGACACCGGTCTCGGCGAGCCGCAGGACCAGCAGGTCGTGGTCCAGGACGCCGAGCAGCCCGTACAGCAGCCCGGCCATCACGGTCACGGCCAGCATCATCCAGGTGTACGAGACGGCGGCCGTGTAGAAGATCCCGAAGACGCAGACCGCGACCAGGATCGCGGTCGGGACGGGGGCGCCGTCGAGTTCGACGGCGACGACCAGGCCGATCACGATGCCCGTGAGGGTGCCCGCCACCCGGCGGAAGCCGCGCACCAGGGTCTCGCCGCGCGAGGTGGTGTTCACGAAGATCCACCACACCGTGCCCACCGCCCAGTACCAGCGGTCCTCGGACAGCACCTGCCCGATGGCGAGCGCGAACGCCGAGGCCGCCGTCGCCTGGATCGCCTGCCGGGTGGTCACCCGGGCGAACCGCCGTCCTGGCACCGGGACCGGCAGCACCGGGGGCGGCACGCGCCTCTCGTAGCACCAGAACCCGAAGCGGACCGTCGAGGAGGCCAGCAGCGCGAGCGCGATGGCGGTGTACAGCTCCGGCAGCTGCGCGGGGACGGCGTGCAGGAACTGCGTCATGAAGAAGGTCATGAACGCGAAGATCCCCAGCGCGTGCCCCCGCGGCCCCCAGCGCCGCGCGTAGACCCCCGCGCACACCACGGCTAGGAAGGCGCCGTCGCGCAGCCAGGAGTGGTCGTGCAGCGACGTCGCCAGGGCCAGCACCGGGAAGCCGACGACCGGCAGGAGAGCGGTGGTGACCGCCTGCTTGGCGACCGTGGCGTCGGCGACCGTGAAGAGGGCCAGCAGCGCCGCCAGACCGGCGGTGATCGCCGCGACCAGCGAGTGGCCGACCAGCCCCGACAGGGCGACGGCCAGGGCGATGCCCAGCACGGCACGCAGGCCGCTGCGCAGCCGCATCCGGCCGGGATCCGGCGCCACGAACACCCGCTTCAACACTCCCGCACTCCTTGGAGGACACCTGTTTCGGACATGGAAAAGGCGCCGCTGGTCCGGTCCGGCGGCGTCGCCGGGCCGGGCGCTGCGCGGCGCCATCAGTAGGCAGAGGAAAGCATTAAGTGGGACAGTGGCTCAACTCGCCCTGCGGGAGCTGTGCCATTGGTACAGCCGCAGCAGGGAGCGATGAGCCACGAGGAGGCCAACGGACCATGGTGGTGCGACTTGTCAGTGGATGAGCTGGACACCCGCATTCTGCGGCTGCTGATCGAGCAGCCGCGCACGAGCGTGCGCGAGTACGCCCGCATCCTGGGCATCGCGCGCGGCACGCTCCAGGCCCGGCTGGACCGGCTGGAGCGGGAGGGCGTGATCACCGGCACCGGTCCCACCCTGTCCCCCGCCGCACTCGGGCATCCGGTGCTGGCGTTCGTGCACGTCGAGGTGACGCAGGGGCATCTGGACGAGGTGGGGGACGCGCTCGCCGGGGTGCCGGAGATCGTGGAGGCGTTTTCCATCACCGGCGGTGGTGACCTGATGACACGGGTGGTGGCACGGGACGCCGGGCATCTGGAGGACGTGATCCAGCGGCTGATCCAGGTGCCGGGCGTGGTGCGCACGCGGACGGAGGTGGCGTTGCGGGAGCGGGTGCCGCACCGGCTGCTGCCGCTGGTGGAGGCGATCGGGAGGGCGGCGAAGGGGCGGTGATCCGTTGGGTCATGCTGGACCCATGAGCACTCCGCGGCCTCTTTCGGTCATCTTCGATCTCGACGGCACTCTGGTGGACAGCGAGCCCAACTACTACGAGACGGGGCGCAGGCTCCTGGCGCGGTACGGCGTGCCGGACTTCACCTGGGAGGAGAACGCCCGGTTCATCGGCATCGGGACGCGCGAGACCCTCGACATCCTGCGGGAGCGGTACGGGATCGGCGTCGGCCTCGACGCGCTGCTGGGCGAGTACAACGCGCTGTACCTGGAGCTGGCCCGCGCCTCGACCGAGGTCTTCCCCGAGATGCGCAAGCTGGTCGAGCGGCTGCACGCGGAGGGGGTGCCGATGGCGGTGGCGTCGGGTTCGTCGCGGGAGGCGATCGTGGCGGTGCTGGAGGGCACCGGGCTCGACGCGTACCTGGGCGAGGCGGCGGGCGCGGTGGTGGTGTCGGCGGAGGAGGTGCCGCACGGCAAGCCCGCTCCGGACGTGTTCCTGGCCGCAGCGGCGCGGCTGCGCGCCGAGCCCGGCTACTGCGCGGTGTTCGAGGACGCGGCCCCGGGGGTGACGGCGGCGCTGGCGGCGGGGATGCGGTGCGCGGCGATTCCGTACGCGGAGGGGCCCGCGCCCGATGCCGTACGAGCGTCGGATGTCGTACGAGCAGACGCACCCGATGCCGTACGAGCGCCCGATGCCGTACGGGAAGACGCACCCGGTGACGATCAGCCCGCCCCGCTCGACCCCGCCTTCGCCACCGCCGATCTGCTCTTCTCCGGCGGCCAGGCCGACTTCACGGCGGAGGCGGCCTGGGTCTGGCTGGGGCTGGCCTAGCCGGCAGCGGAAGCGGGCCCTCCCGTCGGACGGGAGGGCCCGCTTCCGGCATCAGCGGCCGAACGTCAGCAGTTGCGCCGACGCCGATCCGCCGCCCGCGACCGCTTCACCCGTCGCGTTCCAGCCGCGCTGCGGCGCCGTGACGGCGGTGTCCTTGCCCTTGCCGTTGAGGCTGAGGGTCAGGCCGCTGTACCGGTTGACCAGCCGGTACTCCCCGGTGGCGACGGACGGCCCACTGACCGGGCCCGCCTGCACGACCTTCTGGAAGGACCACTGCTGGGCGACCTCCGGGGTTGCCCCCTTCGTCCCGACGCGCACCGCCGCACCCCAGGCACGGCCCGCGTCGCCGCTGCCGTCGACGCCGAGCACCTGGCCGGTGGCGGCGTTGGCGATGGTCCAGAAGCCGTCACCGGTGCTGGTGAAGCGCCACTTCTGCGAGGCCGCCGCGCCGTTCGCGGGGGTCGTGGCGAGCCCGCCCCCGCGCTGGGCGAGCGAGAGGCCGTTGCCGGCGGCGATGCGGTACGAGCCGGTCGCGTTCACCGGCGCCTGCGGCAGGTCGGCGGCGGACTTCGGGGCGATGGTGACGTCCGCGTACTCGCCGTCGTACTTCGAGCAGTAGAAGGAGCAGTACGAGCGGAACGTCTTGCCCAGCACCGTTGACGAGGTCAGCGACTTGGAATCGAGGAACCACCGGTACCAGGACGCGTTCGGCAGGCTGTCGACGGCTCCGATGTCGGTCCACTTCTGGGTGGCGAGGTCGTCGGTGGCGTAGAAGCGCAGCGGGGTCTTGGTGTCGGTGGCCTGCGCGATGTTGTTCTGCGGGGTGCCGATGTACTTGCCGAGGTAGGCGTTCCAGGCGACGTTCATGACCGCGAGCTGCGAGTGGTCGGGCAGGGTGCCCGCCTTGACCTGGTCGCGGGCCTTGCCCTTGGTGGTGGGCTTGTAGTCCTCGTCGGGGGCCGTGTAGCCGGTGCCGACGCCTTCGGACGGGATGATGTTGGACTCCTGGCCGCCGGTGCCGGGGCTCTGCCAGGCGCCGTTGAACCACTTCTTCCAGGAGGACTTGGCCATCTTCTGGGAGATCGGTGCGCGGGCCACGTGCTGGAGCCAGACGGCGCCGCCGCCGGACTTGTTCAGGACGCGGGAGGCGTAGAAGGCGTAGAAGTAGCCGGAGGCGTTGTCGACGAAGAGGCGCTGGTCGCCGTCGCCGTAGTGGTACGTCTCGTTGGGGAAGCCCGCGGTGTCGTCGCGCTTGGTGGAGAACGGCGAGGTGATCGCGTGGTCCTTGATGTTCCAGGTCTTGCCCTGGTCCTTGGAGACCGCGTAGTCGATGCCGTCGTAGTGCATGCCGTCGCCGAAGGGGCGGGGCGTGAACTCGTTGTGGACCAGGCCGTACCAGTCGCCGGAGTCGGGGTCGACCCAGATGCCGCTGATGTCGCAGTAGTTGGGCTGCGAGTAGCCGGAGGGCTTCGGGGTGGGGGTGGACTCCTTGCCGGTGGGGCTGTTGTTGCAGCGCCAGGTGGTGTCGTCGTTGCGGTCGAGGGGATTGGCCGGGTTCACGGCGGAGCTGATCGGGTCCAGGGCGGACTCGTCGAAGTTCTTGCCGGAGTAGAAGCTCCACTTGCGCGGGTCGTTCGCCGCGTACAGGGCGTGCGCCTGGCCGTAGTAGAACTTGCCGTTCTTGTCCGTGTAGACGGAGGCGGGGGTGTCGTCGGGGCGCTGGTACTCGACGGCCGCTCCGGCCGAGAGGTTGTACGCCGTCGGTGCGGGCGCGGTGGGCGCGTTCCACTTCTGGGTGGGCTGGGCGGGGTCGCAGGGGGCGAGCCCGATCCGCGCGTTGTTGACGACCGAACCGCCTTGCACGGCAAGGCACTTGCCGGACTTGGCGCTGTATATCGTGCCGTCGGGCAGGAACTTGAACTTCTGCTGCCGCGCTCCCGACGTACAGGAGTAGAGCTGTACGAGCGCACCGTCGGCGTTCGAACCGCCGGTCACGTCAAGGCACTTGCCGTAGACCGTGACGCGCCCGTCGCTCTCCCAGGTCCACTTCTGGGCGGAGGCGCCGTTGCAGGTGAAGACCTGGATGACGTTGCCGTTGCCGGTGCCGAAGTCGGCGTCGTCCAGGCACTTGCCGCCGATGGTGACGGTGCCCGCGGCGGCCTTGGGGGCCTGCGCCGCGGGGGCGCCGGACGCCGCGCCCGTGGTGAGGGCGGCGGCGAGCGTGATGGGCAGCGCGAGGCCCGCCCTGCTCCACTTCGCCAGTCTGTGCTGCCTGTGCGGCCTTCGCTGCATGGGGATCCTCCGGTACGGGATGGGGGGCGGAAGGTGCGATGCGGTACGGGGGAGGCGCACGGGCCGGGGCCCGCTCAGAGCACCCCGAGTTCGCCTGCGAGCACGAGGCAGGAGGCGCCCACCAGGGTCAGATCGACGTCCCCCGCGAGCGCCCTGACCTGCAAGGACGCACTGATGGGGGCGAGGGTTCGGGCGCGGGCGGTCGCGGTGACCGCATCCAGGAAGCGGCCCTCGACGAGGTCGGCGGGGCCGGTGAGGACGACCTCGTTGAGGTTGAGGACGCTGATGATCGGGGCGAGTACGGTGCCGAGCGCGCGCCCGGCGGCCGACGCGATGCCGGGGCGTTCGGCCTCGGGCGCGCGGGCGAGGCGGGCCCGCAGACGGGTCGCGTCGATGAGCTGATCGAGGCAGCCGCGCCGCCCGCACACGCAGGGCTCGCCGTCCTCGTCGACGGTGACGTGCCCGATCTCGCCGGCGGCGAACTGCTCGCCCTCGACCAGCCGGCCGCCGACGACCAGGCCCGCGCCGACGCCGTGCGCGGTCGCGACGACCATGAGGTTCTGCACCTGGGTGCGCCGGAAGTGCAGGACGGCGAGGGCGTCGACGTTGACGTCGTTGCCGACGTAGGCGGGCACGCCGGTGGTGGCGGCGAGCCGCTCGGCCAGGGGCAGGTCCTCCCACTCCAGGTGCGCGGCATGCCGTACGACTCCGGTGTCGTCGATGATGCCGGGCGAGCCCACACCGATGCCGAGGACCCGGCGCGGCGACAACTCCACGAGCTGCTGGGCGAGTTCGAGCACGGTTTCGGCCGCCTGTGCACCGAACGCGCCGCCCAGCGGCACCTCGGCCCGGACGACGACCTCGCCGCGCAGATCGAGGACGGCGCCGGTGAAGCGGTCGCTGTGCGAGAGGTCGAGGGCGACGATACCCACCGCGTCGTCGTCGATCCTCACGAGCGTGGCGGGCTTGCCCAGGCGGGCGTCCTTGCGGGGTCCGATGTCCACGACCAGTCCGTCCGCCTGGAGTTCGGCGACGAGCGCGGAGACGGTGGGGGCGGTGAGACCGGAGGCCCTGGCCAGGTCGGAGCGGCTCATGGCGCCCTCGCGGTAGAGCGTGGCCAGGACGTACGAGCGGTTGTGCACCCGGCTGTCCTGGGTGCGGGCCTTGGTGCGGGCCGGGGGTCTGCGGCGGGCCGACGAGACCTGGAACAGGCCCCTCTGACGGCTGCTCTCCTGCACGGTGCCGGACCGCCTTCGGTCGGATCGGGGGACGCCCCGGGGTTTCTAAGGCGTCTTTAGTTAAGACGCTTCAGATGGTCGATCCGCTGTCGTGCAACTGTCAAGGGACAGAACGGAATTGGGCCCCGCGAGCACCACTGCTCCGGGCCCATAACACGCGTCGTATGCCCTTCCGGGATGACCCATGTCGTCATGTCCACGCCCATACTCGCGACGTACGTGTGAAGCACGTGTGACGTACGGGTAAGGCGGCGCTCACAACTACGGGTGCGACGCCCCTCGGCGCCCTCGCCCGCACACGTACGGCAACGAACAGCTCTCCCACCCCCACCCACGAACGGAGTGGACGTTGCGACCCAGCAGATGGACGGCGACGGTGGCGGCGCTCGCGCTGACCACGGGACTCGTGAGCACGCTCGCGAGCACCGCGGCGGCCGACGTCAAGCCCCCGCCCGGACCCCAGGCAGGCAGTACCCCCGCGGCGCGTGCGATCGCCGCGGCCGACGCGGCGGTGAAGAGCGGCTTCGACGCCGCCGTCAACGCCGCCTCGGAGACGTATGAGAGACAGCAGGTCACGCCCTGGGTGAAGGGCCTGTACTCGGTGGCGTACGAGCGAAGATACCGGGGCCTTCCGGTGGTCGGCGGCGACGCGGTCGTGCTCGCCGACGGCGAGGGGAACGTACGCTCCCTCCAGTCGGCCTCACAGACCCGTATCGACGTGTCGATCCAGCCCTCGGTCACCGCCAAGCGCGCCGAGACCGTCGCGCGCACCAAGCAGGTGAAGACCGACAAGGTGAGCGGCAGCCGCCTGGTCGTCAAGGTCAAGGACGGCAAGCAGGTCCTCGCCTGGGAAACGACTCTGATCGGTCGTCAGGCGAAGGCGCCGAGCAAGCTGCACGTCTTCGTGGACGCGCGCACCGGCAAGGTCGTCGACAGCTACGACGAGGTCGTCGCGGGCACCGGGAACAGCAAGTGGAACGGCCCGAGCCCGATCCAGATCGACACCACCAACACCAACGGCACCTACACCCTGCGCGACCCGAACCGCCCCGGCCTCAGCTGCGCCGACTACAGCGGCGGCCAGGTCTTCTCGAAGTCGACGGACAGCTGGGGCAACGGCAACCCCACGTCCAAGGAGACCGGCTGCGTCGACCTGATGTACGGCGCGCAGCAGCAGTGGAACATGCTCTCCCAGTGGCTCGGCCGCAACGGCGTCAACGGGCAGGGCCGCAGCTTCCCCGGCAAGGTCGGGCTGAACGACCTCAACGCGTACTGGGACGGCAGCTCCGTCACCATCGGCCACAACAGCGCCAACGAGTGGATAGCCGGCGCCGATGTCGTCGCCCACGAGTACGGGCACGCCATCGACTCCAACACCCCCGGCGGCACCAGCGGCCAGGAGTCCGGGCTCGGCGAGGCGACCGGCGACATCTTCGGTGCGCTGACCGAGGCGTACATGAACCAGCCGGCCCCCTACGACGTCCCCGACTTCACCGTCGGCGAGATGATCAACCTCCAGGGGCGCGGGCCGATCCGCAACATGTACAACCCGTCGGCCGTGAACAACGACCCGTCCTGTTACAGCTCCTCGATCCCCGGCACCGAGACGCACGCCGCCGCGGGCCCGATGAACCACTGGTTCTACCTGCTGTCCGAGGGCACCAACCCCGGTGGCGGCAAGCCGAATTCGAGCACCTGCAACCAGTCGACGCTGACCGGCGTCGGCATCCAGAACGCCGGAAAGATCTTCTACGGGGGGATGCTGCTGAAGACCAGCAGCATGTCGTATAAGAAGTACCGTACGGCGACGCTGACTTCGGCGAAGAACCTGGACCTGGCGACCTGCAACCTGTTCAACAAGACCAAGGCCGCCTGGGACGCGATCAGCGTGGGCGCGCAGCCCGGTGACCCGACCTGCGTGCCGAACAACCAGGACGACTTCTCGCTGGCGCTGAACCCCACGTCGGGCACCGTCCAGCAGGGCTCTTCGGTCTCCACCACCGTCACCACCAACACCACCACGGGCAACGCCCAGCAGGTGGCCCTGACCGCGAGCAACCTGCCCGCCGGGGTCTCCGCCTCCTTCAACCCGGCGACCGTGCAGTCCGGCCAGTCCTCCGTACTGACCCTGACCGCCACCGCGAACGCGGCACCCGGCTCGACCACGATCGGCGTCAAGGGCCAGGGCACCGCGCTCTCCCACACGGTCGACTACGTGCTCAACGTGGGCGGCACCGTGCCGCCCACCGACCCGCCGAACATCAGCGTCGACAACGTCCGCGCGCACCTCGCCCAGTTCGGCACGATCGCCTCGCAGAACGGCGGCAACCGCCGTGCGGGCAGCGCCGGTTACACGCAGTCGCTGGCGTACGTGAAGGGCAAGCTCACGGCCGCCGGTTACCAGGTCTCCGAGCAGGCGTGCACCAGCTGCACGTACCCCTCGAACAACCTGATCGCCGACTGGCCGGGCGGACCCGAGGACCAGACGATCATGTTCGGCGCGCACCTGGACGGCGTCTCGGCGGGCCCGGGCATCAACGACAACGCCTCCGGCTCCGCGACGCTCCTGGAGAACGCGCTGGTCCTCGCCCAGAAGAACCCGACGATGACCAAGCACGTGCGCTTCGCCTGGTGGACGGACGAGGAGCAGGGCCTCAACGGCTCGAAGTTCTACGTCAACCGGCTGACCACCGCCCAGCGCGCGGCCATCAAGGGCTACTACAACTTCGACATGGTCGGCTCCACCAACGCCGGCTACTTCATCAACAACGTCAACTCCACCACCGCCGCTCCCCTGAAGGCCTACTGGGCCTCCCTCAACCTCGCCCCCGAGGAGAACGTCGAGGGCCAGGGCCGCAGTGACGACGCCTCCTTCCAGGCGGCCGGCATCCCGACCTCCGGCTACGCGGCCGGGGCGAGCGCCCGCAAGACCGCCGCACAGGCGCAGAAGTGGGGCGGCACGGCGAACGCCGCGTACGACTCCTGCTACCACAGCGCCTGCGACACCGTGAACAACATCAACGCCACGGTCCTGGACCGCAGCGCCGACGGCGTCGCGTACGGCATCTGGAAGACCTCGGTCGGCACCGGTACGCCGTCGCGGGACTTCTCGGTCGGCGTCAACCCGGCAGCGGGCAGCGCCAACCCGGGCGGGAGCACCACCGCCACGGTCACCACCCAGACCGTGAGCGGCGACCCGCAGCAGGTGGCCCTGACCGTCTCGGGCGCGCCGTCCGGCGTGACGGCGACCGTCAGCCCGACCTCGGTGCAGTCCGGCAGCAACGCGACGCTGAACGTGGCGGTCGGCGCGAACACCGCCGCCGGTACGTACACGCTGAACATCACCGGTACGGGCACCACCACCCACAGCACCAGCTACACGCTGACCGTGGGCGGCGGCACCGGCTGCACCCCGCGCCAGCTGGTCACCAACGGCGGCTTCGAGAGCGGCCAGACCGGCTGGACCACCACCAGCGGTGTCATCACCACCCAGGCGGGCCAGCCCCCGCACGGCGGCACCTACAAGGCGTGGCTCAACGGCTGGGGCACCCCGCGCACCGACAACGCGGCCCAGACGCTGACAATCCCGAGCGGCTGCGCCTCGTACAAGCTCTCGTACTTCCTCCACATCGACACGGACGAGAACGAGAACGTGGCGTACGACAAGTTCACCGTCTCCGTCGGCAACCAGACGCTCCAGTCCTTCTCCAACGTGGACGCCAACACCGGCTACGTGGAGAAGACGGTCGACCTGGCGCAGTTCGCCGGACAGACGGTGGCGCTGAAGTTCAACGGCACCGAGGACCAGTCGCTCCAGACGTCGTTCGTCGTGGACGACGTGACGGTGCAGGTGAGCTGATCCTGCTCCAGGAGTGACCTCGCTCCTGAGGTGAGCCCACTCCTCCCTGGCGGCCCTTCCCCCGACTGCGGTGTCGGGGGAAGGGCCGCCTTTCGTACGTCGAAATCAAGCCAACATCCCTGTTGCGCCTGCGACTTGCGGGGTGATGTGACCGGAGCCACACCCTCCACCGGTCCCTACTTAGGCAAGCCTAAGCTAAGTTAACTCCTGTCCGCCTCCCACCAGGAGGCACCTGACGTATCGGAGATCGACTCGGCATGTCCACCATCACCCGCCGCTTCCGTCGCACCGCCGCCACCGCCGTCGCCCTCGCCGCGGGCAGCTCCCTCGCCCTGACGGGCACGGCCACCGCGCAGGGCAAACCGGCCGCCGGTTCGACGGTGACCTCCGCCCAGCTCACCGCCGGCCTCTACCAGTCCGCGTACTCGGAGCGGAACCACGTGCTGTGGGCGACCGCCGCCGTGGGCCGCCCGCCGGTCACCAAGTCCTCGCTGCTGAAGGTCGATCCGCGCTCGCTGGCGGTGAAGGCGACGTACACCCCGCCGGTCACCGACCCGGCCACCGGTGCCGTCGAGGCCGTCTACGGTGTCGCGGTGGACGACGAGCACAACACCGTCTGGACCACCAACACCCGCAACAACTCGGTCTCCGTCTACAGCCAGCGCGACGGCAAGCACCTGGCGAGCCTGCCGAACGTGGCGCACGCCCGCGAGATCGTCGTCGACGAGCGCCGCGACACGGTGTGGGCGAGCGGCTTCGGCGACGGCACGCTGGTCGCCTTCGACTCGCGCACCTTCAAGGAGAAGAAGCGCGTCACGGTGACAGGCAGTCAGCCGACCGGGCTCGCCGTGAACGAGCGCACGGGCACGGTGTACGCGGCCGACCTGGGCGGCGACCGGATCGTCGAGGTCTCCCCGTACGCCAAGGAGCCGCGCCTGATCCCGACCGGTGACGGCCCGATCTCCGTGGCCCTCTCCGCCGACGGCCGCACGGCCTACACGGCCGACCAGGCGGCGGGCACGCTCTCGGTCGTCGACCTCCGCAAGGGTGCGGTGTCCAAGACCGTCCCGACCGGCGCGGGCGCGCTCTCGGTCGCGGCCGACGCGCGCACGGGCAAGGTCCTGGTCGCGAACCGCGGCGCGGGCAACGTCACCGTGGTCGACCCCCGTCGGGGCACCGTCGTGGAAACCCTCGCCACGGGCGCCAACCCGAACCACATCACGGTGACGCGGGGCACGGCGTACGTCGTGGACAAGTCCGCGGTGGGTGCGGAGCGGCAGGACCAGGCGCACCGGATCCGCATCGCCCGCTGACCCTCCGCGGGCCGGCTCCACTCCCCCTGGCTGTGCCCGGGACCCGAGGTGACGGGCCCCGGGCACAGCGGTGTGCGGTGCCCCTCCAGGGGCGCGGGGCTGTACCGCTGTGCGGCTGCCGCCGGGGGGGCCGCTGTACGGCTCCGCCGCGCGGGCGCGACGTCCTGCGCCGGGCGCGCTCCTGCCGTGCCCCTTCAGGGGCGCGGGGAACTGCGCGACCAGCCACCCACCCAGCCGCGCGGCCGAGCGCTTTAGGTGAAGGGGCGGGGCTGGGGCCTCCTTGGCCCAGCGGGCCGGGGCCTCGCCTACCCGGCACCGGGAGGCGCCCCGAGGGCCCCGGGGCCGCGCGCACCCGGCGTGCAAGGTGCGGGCAGGGGCCGGTACCGGGGCGGGCCCGGAGCGAGAGGGGCCGCCCCCCTTGCCCGCCCGTCCCGCCCCCGGGGGGCGGCCCCGCCGCCCAAGGGGGCTGGGGAAAAGGGGAAGGGGAGAGGGGACGACGTCGGCGCCCGGTGTCGCGGGCGTACAAGTGAGGGGCCCGGCGCGGGAATGCGCCGGGCCCCTCGCGTCGGGCCGGGACCTACGCCCCGCTCTCCCGCAGCATGTCCTCCCGCTCGACGTACTTCACCCGCTCACGCCCCTCCAGCGCCCCCAGCGCCTTCTCCGCCGCGTCGAGCTTGTACCAGCCCTCCCACGTCGTGAAGCGAACCCCCCGCTCCCCGAGGAACGCCTCGACCGCCTCCGCCTCCGGCGCAGCCGGCTCGTGCAGCCGCCCGCCCGCGAAGTCCTCCAGCAGGTTCGCGACCGTCTCGTTCGCGTCGCCCTTGGTGTGGCCGATGAGGCCGACCGGACCGCGCCGGATCCACCCGGTGACGTACGTCGACTGGAGGTGCTCCCCGGACTCCTCGATCACGCGGCCGCCCGCGTCCGGAACCGTCCCCGACGCGACGTCCCACGGCAGCTTCGGCAGCTCGTCCGAGAGGTAGCCGACCGCGCGGTACACGGCGCCGAGCTCCCAGTCCTTGAACTTTCCGGTGCCCTTGACGTTGCCCGTGCCGTCCAGCTCCGTGCGCTCGGTGCGCAGGCCGACGACCTTGCCGTCCTCGCCGAGGATCTCGGCCGGGTTCTCGAAGAAGTGGAGGAACAGCTTGTGCGGGCGGTCGCCGATGTCGCGGATCGCCCAGTTCTCCAGGGTCTTGGCGACCATGTCGGCCTGCTTGTTGCCGCGCCGGGTGGCGATGGAGCCCTCGTCGTAGTCGATGTCCTCGGGGTCGACGATGACCTCGATGTTCGGCGAGTGGTCGAGCTCGCGCAGCTCCATGGGGCTGAACTTGGCCTGGGCCGGGCCACGGCGCCCGAAGACGTGCACCTCGAGAGCCTTGTTGGCCTTGAGGCCCTCGTGGACGTTCGGCGGGATCTCGGTCGGCAGCAGTTCCTCGGCGGTCTTCGCCAATATGCGCGCGACGTCGAGCGCCACGTTGCCGACACCGAGCACGGCGACCTTCTCGGCCTCCAGCGGCCAGGTGCGCGGGACGTCGGGGTGGCCGTCGTACCAGGACACGAAGTCGGCGGCTCCGTACGAGCCGTCCAGGTCGATGCCCTTGATGTCGAGGGCACGGTCGGCGGTCGCGCCGGTGGAGAAGATCACCGCGTCGTAGAAGGACCGCAGGTCGTCCAGGCTGATGTCGCCCGGGTAGTCGACGTTGCCGAACAGCCGCACCTGCGGCTTGTCGAGCACCTGGTGCAGGGCGGTGATGATGCCCTTGATGCGCGGGTGGTCGGGGGCGACGCCGTACCGGATCAGGCCGAAGGGGGCCGGCATCCGCTCGAAGAGGTCGATGGACACACCGGGTTCGACCGCCACGGCGGATTTCAGCAGCGCGTCGGCGGCGTAGATCCCGGCGGGGCCGGCTCCGACAATTGCTACCCGCAGGGGGCGAGGCATGATCAGTTTCCCTTCGAGGAACGACAAGCGGAATCCAGCTGCGACCGGCTGCGGCGAGCTGGTGGCCGGCTGCGGAGAACTGGATCACCCCGAAGCCTAAACTAAGGCAAACCTAAGTCAGTAGCCGGGTCCGATCTATGACCCCATAAGGCCGACTTATGAGATCCCAAAGCAATCCTGAAGCCCTCCCCCGCCTTCCCGATCCCTCTTGACTGGATACCCCCCAGGGGTATGGTGAGTGCCACGAGCACACGCTCCGCACCCCCCATTTCCGAGGAGATCGCCATGAACACAGGCCTGAGGATCACCGCGTACGGTGCGGCTGTCGCCGCGACGTTCGGCGCGGCCTACGGCATCGGCAAGGGCGTCGGCCCGCTCGGCGAGGAGCCGAAGCCCGCCCATGCCGCCGAGCAGCACAAGGAGCCAGGTCCCGGCGGCAAGCAGGCCACCTCCCCCGCGGGCGGCCTCCAGATCTCCGAGGCCGGGTACACCCTCGCGCTGGAGACGCCCCGGGTCTCCCCCGGCGAGCGCACGGCGCTCCGCTTCTCCATCAAGGACGCGCAGGGCCGCAAGGTCACCGCGTACGAGCGCGAGCACGAGAAGGAACTCCACTTCATCGTCGCCTCGCGCGACCTGACGGTCTTCCGCCACCTGCACCCGACGCGCGCCGCCGACGGCACCTGGTCGACCACCGCCGACCTGCCGGCGGCGGGCGGCTACCGGGCCTTCGCCGACTTCAAGCCCGCGAAGAAGGGGGCGAAGGCCCTCACCCTCGGCGCGGACCTGGCCGTCTCCGGCGCGTACACACCGAACCCCTTGCCCACCCCCTCCCGCACGGCGACGGTGGACGGCTACCAGGTCACCCTCACCGGTGCCCTCAAGCCGGGCAAGAGCACGCCGCTCACCCTGAAGGTCGCCAAGAACTCCCGGCCGGTCACCGACCTCCAGCCGTACCTCGGCGCGTACGGCCACCTCGTCGCCCTGCGCTCCGGCGACCTCGCCTACCTCCACGTGCACCCGCACGGCACCCCCGGCGACGGCACCACCCGCCCGGGCCCGGCGGTGACCTTCAGCGCGACCGCCCCGAGCCAGGGGACGTACCGCCTCTTCCTGGACTTCCGGCACGAGGGCAAGGTCCGCACGGCGGCCTTCACCGTCGAGGCGGGCACCGCCGGGGACACAGCCGCTGCGGACGACACCGCGCAGCCGGACGCCCACGACGACGCGCACGGCGCGACCGACCAGCACTGACTCCGCGCCCGGAAACTCACGGGCCCCAACTCACGGGCCCCAACTCACGCCCTCCAGAACACCCCTGATGCCACATCAATTTCATCTGTTGCTCGCATCCCTCTACCACTGGCATGTGAACTGTGAAATTGTACGGTCACACTTTGCAGGGCCATGACAGCCCCGCACGTGCTCAACTGCCCTGTCTCATCAGGTCAGTTGCGGTCAGTCCCCCCACGCGGCCGTGCCCCACGCACGCCTGCCGACCGGCCTGGAGGCCCCTTTCCCATGCGCAGACCCCCCACGTCCCGCAAGATCTCCCGCCTGCTCATACCCACCGTGGCCGCCGCCGGCCTCGGGCTGAGCCTGCTCGCCCCCGTCAGTACGGCGGCACCGGCTCCCCTCGACGCCCGCAAGCCGGTGCCGAGGGCCGCGACCGCTCCGCTGCCCGCAACGGCCACCGTGCTCGCCGCCGACCTCGCCCCCGGACACGCCGCGACTCCCGCGCGCGGGCTGGCGAAGGAGGCGCGTTCCGCCCAGCGGGCGCCGCGGCCCGCGACCCAGACCGCCAAGGAACGCAAGGAGGCCCTCGCGGCGGCCGTACCCGCCGCGGAGTGCAACGTCGGCGACTTCACCTCGAAGACCGGCGCCGCGCTCGTCGACCAGATCAAGCAGTCCGAAACCACCTGCGTCAACACGCTGTTCAGCGTGCGCGGTGCGGACGCCAGAGCCCTGTTCCGCGAGGAGCAGATGGTCACGGTGGCGAACGCACTGCGCGACGTCTCCGCCAACTACCCCGGGGACAACAGCACTTCGGCCGCCCAGCTGGTCCTCTACCTGCGCGCCGGCTACTACGTCCAGTGGGGCGAGCCCGACAACGTGGGCGAGTACGGTCCGGCGCTGAAGAGCGCGATCCAGAGCGCCCTGGACGCCTTCTTCGGCTCCGCCCATGCCTTCGACGTCACCGAGGCCAACGGCGACACCCTCTCCGAAGCGGTCATCCTCATCGACAGCTCCGGCGAGAACATCCGCTTCCTCAACGTCGTCAAGCGCCTGCTGAAGGACTACAACTCCTCGTACGACGCGTTCTACGGCATGGTCGCGGCCGTCAACAACACGTACACGGTGCTCTTCCGCGGCCACCAGCTCCCGGACTTCGCGGCGGCCGTCAAGGCCGACCCGAGCGTCCTGACCGGTCTGCGCGACTTCGCCGTGGCCCACGACGACCTGCTCGGCACCGACCGGTCCTACCTGACCAGCAACGCCGGCCGCGAGCTCGGCCGCTTCCTGCGGCACGCCGAACTCAGGGACACCGTGAAGCCGTTGGTCAAGGAGCTGCTCTCCCGCAGTCAGATCACCGGCCGCACCGCACCGCTGTGGGTCGGCCTCGCCGAGATGGCGGACGCGTTCGACAAGGCGAACTGCGCCGAGTACGGCACCTGCGACCTCCAGGACCGGGTCCGTGACGCGGTCCTGCCGGTCAAGCACTCGTGCGGCCCCAGCGCCAAGATCCTCGGCCAGCAGCTGACCCAGGCCGAACTGGCCGCCACCTGCACCAGCGTCCTCAACCAGGACCAGTTCTTCCACAACGTCGCCAAGGACCCGGGCCCGGTCGAGGACGACAAGAACACCAACATCGAGATCGTCGCCTTCGACTCCGGCGACGACTACCGGACGTACGCGGGTGTCGTCTTCGGCATCGACACCAACAACGGCGGCATGTACCTGGAGGGCGACCCGGCCGCCGAGGGCAACCAGCCCCGCTTCATCGCCTACGAACAGCCCGCGTCCGACGGCTCGTTCCAGATCTGGAACCTCAACCACGAGTACACGCACTACCTCGACGGCCGCTACAACATGCACGGCGACTTCGCCGCCGGGCAGACCACCCCGACCGTGATGTGGGTCGAGGGCTTCGCCGAGTACATCTCGTACGCGTACCGGGGCGAGACCTACGACCGGGCGATCGAGGAGGCCGGCCGCAACACGTACAAGCTCAGCCAGCTCTTCGAGAACACCTACGAGAACTCCGACACCACCCGCATCTACCAGTGGGGCTACCTGGGCGTCCGCTACCTGCTCCAGTCGCACCCGGACGACGTGGCCACCCTCCTCGGCCACTACCGCTCGGGCGACTACGAGGCGGCGCACACCTTCCTGCGCGACACCATCGGCACCCGCTACGACGCGGACTTCACCGACTGGCTCGGCAAGTGCGCGGGCGGCGCGTGCGGTGAGCTGCCCGCCGTGAGCGGCCGCTGACCCCTGCGCCCAACGGGCCCGGTGCCCCCGCACACGCCGTCGTGCGGGGGCACCGGGCCTTCGCAGTTCCCTGGCCCGCGAGAGCTGGGCAAGCCCGGGGCGAAGGACTAGCGTGCACAGTGCCGCCCCGGCCCCCGGCTGCGCCACCCGCATCGCCCCGAGCCGAGGAAGCCATGAACTGCTACGACTGCCATCTGCTGAGCATCACCACCCCCGCCGTCGCCGTCTGCTGCCACTGCGGTGCGGCCGTCTGCCCCGAGCACACCAAGGCCGACGCCCAGGACGTACACCGCACCGAGGGCATGGGCCTGAGCACGCTCGACCGGTCGGCCCGCCGTCTGACCTGTCTCACCTGCCACGACGCGGAGCACCAGCTCTGACCGGTCACGCCCGGGGCCGCATCCCGAACAGGAAGCGGGTCACCCGGGTGCGGCGGACCAGCAGGTCGTAGGCGAGGAAGGTGACGGTGAGGGAGATCGCCACGATCGCGAGGTACTTCACCGGGATCGGCGCCGGCCAGCCCGTCACGAAGTAGGCGGCGGCGACCACGATCGGCTGGTGCAGGACGTACAGCGGCAGCACGGCCGCGGCGAGATAGCCGTACAGACGCCCGCGCCCGGGACCGGCCGCCGCATCCCCTTCGTCGTGCGACCGCTTCAGCCGCCGCCGGTCGAGGAGCCCCGTGACCGCGACCACCAGACACCAGCCGGCCGCGCCGAACAGTGCCCGCGAGACGGTGGCCAGGACGGTCATCTCCGTGAACGGCTCGTCGGCCAGGGCGAATCCGGGGGCCGCAGCCACGAACACAAGCACCCCGAGCCAGGCGGCGACCGCCGCCTCGCGCCGCAGCACGGTACGGAACCGCTCGTCGCAGGCCAGCACGTAGCCCGCGACGAAGAACAGCAGGTACGACCAGCGGTGCCAGCCCGCGTACTCCTGCTCCAGCCGTGCGAAGGCACAAATCGCAGCGAAGACCAGGGCGGGCAGCAGCACCAGGCCCCGCCGCCGCACGGCCGCCTCCGCCACCCGGTCGCCGACGCGCCGCACGCGCGCGTGCGGCAGGTACCGGTACAGCGGCACCAGCAGGAGGGAGAACGTCAGCAGGAGTACGACGAACCAGAGATGGCCCGTCTCGAAGTGCTCGCCCTGGACGACGAAGGGGAACTCCTCGGGCTCCAGGTGCACGTCGTAGAAGCGGGGCAGGAAGCCGAGGTACGACTCGTGGTACCCGGCGTCCGCCGCACGCAGCCGCAGCCACTGCGGCAGCGGGTTCAGCAGGAGCGTTACGAGGACCAGCGGAACCCCGAGCCGCAGCAGCCGCTCCACCGCGAAGCCGCCCGCGCCGCGCCGCCGCAGCGAGTGGCGGGCGCCCAGGCCGGAGATGAGGAAGAGCGCGGCATCGCCCAGACCACCCCGAGCCCGGCGATGATCACGACGGCTTCGGTGGTCTCGTCGTTCTTGACGTAGAAGTCGTCGTCGGCGGCGAAGACGAGCGCCGAGTGGAAGAAGATCGGCCCCAGCACGACGAGCAGCCGGATCAGGTCCAGTTCCGGCCGCCGCTCCGGCAGCGGCACCCGCTCCGGCTCCGGTTCCGGCTCCGTACGCGTCGTCATGGCCGCGCCCCCCGTCCGCCCGTACCCACCAGTGTGGGAAGAGCCGCAGCCGGGCGCCGGCCGCCGGGCAGAACCGGCGGAAAAGGGGGCCCCGGCGGCCTCAGCCCAGGAAGCTCAGCCGGACCTTGCGGTCGGGATTGTCGACGTTGGTGTCGACCAGGCAGACGGACTGCCAGGTGCCCAGTTCCAGGCGGCCCCCGATGACCGGGAGCGTCGCGTGCGGGGGCACGAAGGCGGGGAGGACGTGGTCGCGGCCGTGGCCGGGGGTGCCGTGGCGGTGCTGCCAGCGATCGTCGGCGGGCAGGAGGGTGTGCAGGGCGGCCAGGAGGTCGTCGTCGCTGCCCGCGCCGGTTTCGAGGACGGCGATTCCGGCGGTGGCGTGCGGGACGAAGACGTTGAGGAGACCGTCGCGGCCCCCGGCTGCCCCGGCGAGGAAGTCGGCGCAGGCCGAGGTCAGGTCGGTGACGGTCTCCGTCGAGCCGGTGGTGAGATGCAGGACGCGGGTGGTGAATGTGTCGGCCATATTTCCATGTTCGCCCATGGGGCCCGGAAATGGCCGCCTGGTGGGATTCGGCATCCGGATGGTGGGACGACGGTTGACCGTGGTCCGGCGTGCTCGCTACGTTCTGCGCCATGTTGCGTTCAGCTCATCTCACCACGCGCGGTCACATCGACCTGCTGCGGGTGGCCTCGGCCGGTTGTCGCCGCGGCTGCTGACGCCTTTTCACCTCTCGACGCGCCTCGTGTGTGCGTGTCACCCCTGTGCTGATTGAGGGCTGAGCCCTCGTCGTCTTCGTGCCCTCTCCGCCGTCCGCGCGGGTGCCGGGGCGCGCCCGCATTCCTTCTCTCCCTGGGAGCCGTTCCATGACCGTCAGCCATGCGCCGCCGGATATTCCGGATTTGTCCGTACGTGCCGAGGCCGCTGCCAAGACCGCCGCCGTGGCCGGGCCCGAGCTGGAGCCCGTGGAGCCCCGGGGGTCGCGCAAGGGCCGGTTGCGCAAGGTGCCGCGGTGGCTGCGGCGGACGGTGGGGCCCTTGCTGCTGCTGGTGCTGTGGCAGGTCTTCAGCGCGACCGGGGTGCTGCCGGGCGACGTGCTCGCCTCGCCCGGGACCATCGCCCGGGCGGGCGGCGGGCTGATCGCGGACGGGACGCTGCCGGACGCGATGGCCACCTCGCTCCAACGGGTCGCCGTCGGGCTGGTGTTGGGCGTCGCGGTGGGCGTTTCGCTCGCGCTCGTGTCGGGTCTCTCGCGGCTCGGCGAGGACCTGGTCGACGCCAGCGTGCAGATGCTGCGGACGGTGCCGTGGGTCGGACTGATCCCGCTGTTCATCATCTGGCTGGGCATCGGGGAGGCACCGAAGGTCGCGCTGATCGCGCTGGGTGTCGCCTTCCATCTGTACCTGAACGTGTACGCCGGGATTCGCGGGGTCGACGCCCAACTCGTGGAAGCGGGCGAGGCGTTGGGGCTCGGCCGGTGGGGGCTCGTACGGCACGTGGTGCTGCCGGGGGCACTGCCCGGGGCGATGACCGGGCTGCGGTACTCGCTGGCCACGGCGTGGCTGGCACTCGTCTTCGGCGAGTCGATCAACGCCGATGCCGGGATCGGATTCCTGATGAACCAGGCACGCGAGTTCTTCCGCACGGACGTGATCGTCGTCTGCCTGGTCGTGTACGCATTCCTCGGCCTGATCGCCGATGCCGTCGTCCGTCTCCTCGAAAGGCTGCTGCTGCAATGGCGACCGACCTTCACCGGGCAGTGAGCCCGGCCTCCACAGACACCGCTGCCGCCGTACGGGTGGAGGGGCTGACCCGTTCGTTCGACGGGCGTGCGGTGATCGACGATCTCGAACTGACCCTGCAGCCGGGCGAGTTCACCGCATTGCTCGGGCGCAGCGGGTGCGGGAAGTCCACGCTCCTGCGGGTACTGGCCGGGCTCGACCGGGAGATCGAGGGCACCGTCCTCGTGCCCAAGCGCAGGGCGGTCGCCTTCCAGGCACCCCGGCTGATGCCGTGGAAGCGGGTGTGGCGCAACGTGCTGCTGGGGCTGCCCGGGGATCCCGGCAGGGAGGTGGCGGAGGCCGCACTGGAGGAGGTCGGGCTCGGGCACCGGTCCACCGCCTGGCCCAAAACCCTGTCGGGCGGCGAGGCCCAACGGGCTTCCCTCGCAAGGGCGTTGGTGCGCGAGCCTGATCTGCTGCTGCTCGACGAGCCGTTCGGGGCGCTGGACGCGCTGACTCGGATCAAGGCCCAGCGGCTGGTCGCGGAGCTGTGGCAGCGGCGCGGCTGCGCCGTCCTGCTGGTCACCCACGACGTCGACGAGGCGCTGCTGCTGGCGGACCGTGCACTCGTGATGCGGGACGGGGTCATCGCGTACGACACCCGGGTCGACCTGGAGCGGCCGCGCACCGTCGGCTCGGACGGGTTCACCGCGCTGCGCTCACGGCTGCTGACCGAGTTGGGGGTGGAGGAGGCGGGTGCGGACGTCTCCCGTGCCGCCTGACCGTTCCCCTCCACGAATTCCCCCCTTGCTGTCCTGAACATCCCGAGAAAGGCCCTGCCGTGAAACGGCCCCTGCTGATCGCCGCCCTGCTGCTCCCCCTGACCTCTCTGCTGCTCACCGGTTGCGGCGGCGCCTCGTCCGCCGACACGTCGGGGGGCTCGTCCTCCGACGGTTCCGGTTCCGTGACGCTCAACGTCGGTGACCAGAAGGGCGGTTCGGAGGCCATCCTGCGGGCGGCCGGCGAGCTGGACGACCTCACATACAAGATCAAGTGGTCGACGTTCACCTCCGGGCCGCCGCTGCTGGAGGCGATCAACGCCAAGGCCGTGGACGTGGGCGGCGTCGGCAACACGCCGCCCGTGTTCGCCGCCGGTTCCGGGTCGAAGATCACGGTGATCGGTGTGTCGCACGGTTCGTCGGCGGGCGAGGCGATCGTCGTGCCGAAGGACTCGCCGCTGAAAACGCCCGCCGATCTCAAGGGCAAGTCCGTCGCGGTGGCCCAAGGAAGCTCCGCGCACTACCAGTTGGTGGCCGCGCTGAAGAAGGCCGGGCTCTCGCTGAGCGACGTGAAGGTGAAGCTGCTCCAGCCCGCCGACGCGCTGGCCGCGTTCAGCCGGGGCAAGGTCGACGCGTGGTCGATCTGGGACCCGTACACCTCGCAGGTCCTGCGCACCCCGGGCACCCGCGTCCTGACGACGGGCGAGGGCGTCACCAACGGGCTGTCCTTCCAGGTCGCGGCGCCGGGTGCGCTCAAGGACCCGGAGAAGTCGAAGGCGCTCGACGACTATCTGAAGCGGCTGGAGCGCGCGCAGGCCTGGGTGTTCAAACACCCGGAGGAGTGGGCGAAGGTCTGGGCGAAGGAGACCGGGCTGCCGTACGAGGTGGCGCTGGACTCCGTGAAGCGCACGGCCGGGACCCGGGTGCCGGTCGCGCTGGACGACGCGGCCATCGCCTCCGAGCAGCAGATCGCGGACACCTTCGCCGAACTCAAGCTGATCCCGAAGAAGTTCGTGTTCAAGGACTACGTCGACACGCGCTTCAACGGCAACCGTCCGCCCTCCAGCACCCCTCCCCTCTCGTACGGAAAGGCGTCCTCCTGATGAGCGTCCACCTGCACTGGTTCCTGCCCACCGGCGGCGACGGGCGCACGCTCGTCGACCGGCACGCGTACACGGACGGCGGCATCAGCCGCTCCCGGATCGCCCCGACGGCCGGGGTGCGGCCGCCAGACATCGAGTACCTGACCCAAATAGCCAAGGCCGCCGAGCAGTTGGGCTTCGAGGCGGTGCTGACGCCCACGGGGACGTGGTGCGAGGACGCCTGGCTGACGACGGTGGCGCTGGCCCAGCACACGGAGCGGCTGAAGTTCCTGGTGGCGTTCCGGCCCGGGGTGATCTCGCCGACGCTCGCCGCGCACATGGCGGCGACGTACCAGCGGATCACGAAGGGGCGGCTGCTGCTGAACGTGGTGACGGGCGGGGACTCGGTCGAGCAGAAGCGTTTCGGGGACCACCTGGACCACGACCGGCGGTACGCGCGGACGGCGGAATTCCTGGAGGTCGTGCGCGGGGCGTGGGGCGGCAAGCCGTACGACTTCACGGGCGAGCACTACCGGATCGAGGGCGGGCTGACCGCGCTGCCGCCGGACCCGCATCCGGAGATCTTCTTCGGCGGGTCCTCGGCTGCGGCCGGTCCGGTGGCGGCGCAGCACGCGGACGTGTATCTGACGTGGGGCGAACCGCCGGCGCAGGTGAAGCAGAAGATCGACTGGATCCGGGGGCTCGCGGAGGAGCGGGGGCGCACCGTCCGGTTCGGCATCCGGCTGCACACGATTTCGCGGGACTCGGCGAAGGAGGCGTGGGCGACGGCCGACCGGCTGCTCGACGACCTGAGCCCGGAGACGATCGCGGCGGCGCAGGAGGCGCTCGGCAAGAGCGAGTCCGTGGGGCAGCAGCGGATGCTGGCCCTGCACGGCGGCTCGCGGGAGGGTCTGGAAATCTCGCCGAACCTGTGGGCGGGTGTGGGTCTGGTGCGGGGCGGGGCCGGGACGGCGCTGGTGGGGAGCCATGCGGACGTCGCGGACCGGATCGAGGAGTACCACGCGATCGGGGTCGAGCACTTCGTGCTCTCCGGCTATCCGCATCTGGAGGAGGCGTACTGGTTCGGGGAGGGGGTGCGGCCGGAGCTGGTGCGGAGGGGGCTGGTAGCGGGGTTCTGACCGAATCCGGCCGGATTCTGGCCGCCGGGAAGATCCACGGCCCGCACCCCGTTGGTAGAAACATGAACAACTTCGGGGTGCGGGACGTGGACGTCGTCGTCATCGGTGCCGGGCAGGCCGGACTCTCGGCTGCCTACCATCTGCGCAGGTCGGGGCTGGTGCCGGAGCGGGACTTCGTCGTCCTGGACCATGCTCCGGCGCCGGGTGGCGCCTGGCAGTTCCGGTGGCCTTCGCTGACGTACGCGAAGGTGCACGGGATGCACTCGCTGCCGGGCATGGAGCTGACGGACGCCGATCCGGCGCGGCCCTCCTCGGAGGTGATCTCGGAGTACTTCGCCGCGTACGAGGAGGCCTTCGACCTGCGCGTCCACCGGCCGGTGCATGTGGAAGCCGTGCGGGAGGGCGAGGACGGGCGGCTGCGGGTCGAGACCTCACAGGGCGTCTGGCAGACGCGGGCACTGATCAGCGGGACCGGCACCTGGGACCGGCCGTTCTGGCCGCGCTACCCGGGGCAGGAGCTCTTCCGGGGGCGTCAGCTGCATACCGCGAACTACCCGGGACCAAAGGAGTTCGCAGGTCAGCGGGTCGTGGTGGTGGGCGGTGGGGCGTCGGGGACGCAGCACCTGATGGAGATCGCCCCGTACGCCGCCGGGACGACCTGGGTGACGCGGCGGCCGCCGGTCTTCCGCGAGGGCGAGTTCAGCGAGGAGTGGGGGCGGGCCGCCGTCGCGCGGGTCGAGGAGCGGGTGCGGCAGGGGCTGCCGCCGGAGAGCGTCGTCTCGGTGACGGACCTGCCGGTCAACGACGCGATACGCGCGGCGCGGGCGAACGGGGTGCTGGACCGGCTGCCGATGTTCGACCGGATCACGGAGACGGGCGTGGCCTGGGACGACGGGCGCACCGTCGACGCGGACGTCATCCTGTGGGCCACCGGCTTCCGGGCGGCGGTCGACCACCTGGCCCCGCTGCGCCTGCGGGAGACGGGCGGCGGCATCCGCCTGGAGGGCACGCAGGTGGCCCGGGACCCCCGGATCCAACTGGTCGGCTACGGCCCGTCGGCCAGCACCATCGGCGCGAACCGTGCGGGCCGCGTGGCGGTGCGGAACGCGCTGCGGGTGGTGAAGGGGGCGGCCGCACGGGCAGGGGTGTAGTCGACCCCTCCGGCGCCGCCACGCCCCCTCCGGGTGCTAGCCCTTGCGGCGGTTGGCGTTGAATTCGGCCACGTTTCGCTTCTGGACCTCGTAGTCGTGCGTGAAGCGTGTGTCGCCCGGTTTCACCGTGACGAAGTACAGCCAGTTCCCCGCCGGGGGTGTGCGGGTGGCGCGGACGGCTTCCAGGCCGGGGTTGCCGATGGGGGTCGGCGGCAGGCCCTTGCGTTCGTAGGTGTTGTACGGGCTGTCGATCCGGGTGTCCTCGTGCGTGGTGTCGAGGGTGCTGCGGTTCATCGCGTAGTTGAGGGTCGAGTCCATCTGCAGCGGCATGCCGGCGGCCGTGCGGTTCGCGATGACCCGGGCCACCTTGCCCATGTCCTGCGGGGTGTCGGCCTCCGCCTGGACGATGCTCGCGATGACGAGCTCGCGGTGCACGTCGGGGCCCGTGCCCAGGCGTTCCTTCGCCGTCTTGACCATGTACGTGAGCAGGCTCTGCGCGGTGGCGCCGTCCTTCACCGGGTACGTCGCCGGGAACAGATAGCCCTCCGCGTTGCCCTTCGCCGCGGCGGGAAGGCCCAGGTTCGCGGTGGCCGCCGCCTTCTTCGCGGTGCCGGGCGCCGCTCCGACGGCCTTGTCCACGGCCGCGTACACCTGCGAGGAGCGCCAGCCCTCGGGGATCGTCAGGGCTTTGGCGTGGCCGCCGCCCTCCTTCTTCCACAGCAGGAACAGCACCACTCCCCCCGCGACGACGCCGAGCACGGCGAGGGTGCACACCAGCAGGACCAGTCGGCCCCGCGACCTGCGGCGCGGCGGGGGCGTGACTTCCGAGGGCTCGAACTCCATACCGGAACGCTAACCCGGCGACCGAGCCGTCCCGCTGCCGCCTCGGCCTGATGGACGCACCACGGCGAACACGCGAACACGGGATCGGATGTTCGCTGGAACGCGTGATCGCACCGGCTTTCCTTGCCCAACTCCCTTGAGGCGTACGAGGCTTACGGTGCGCAAGCGACGGGCTGCAGACCGTGTTCGCGCTGTCCCACACATGCACGCGTAGGCGGCACACGGGTGCCGCAGCACAAGGAGAACCCAGATCATGAACCTCATCACCGACCTCCTCGCCGGCGTCTTCCACTTCCTGGGCTGGATGGTCTGACCGAGGTCCCGCCGCAGCGCCGTTCCTCCCCCGTCCCAGGGGAGGGGCGGCGCTGCCGCATTTCCGAGCGTGGGCGGGCGTTCCCGCTCACGGTGCCGTGAGGATCTCGGTCCGGGAGTCGCGGCGCACCAGCGCGGCGTACCGCCCGTCGCGGGCGAGCAGTTCCTCGTGCGTGCCCCGCTCGCGGACGCGGCCGGCGTCCAGGACCACGATCTGGTCGGCGTCACGGACCGTGGAGAGGCGGTGGGCGATGGTGATGGTGGTGCGGCCGGCGGAGAGGTTGTCGATGGCCTGCTGCACGGCGTGCTCGGTGCGGGTGTCCAGGGCGCTGGTCGCCTCGTCCAGGATCAGGACGGGCGGGTCGCGCAGGATGGTCCGGGCGAGGGCCAGGCGCTGCTTCTCGCCGCCGGAGAAGCGGTAGCCGCGTTCGCCGACGAGGGTGTCGTAGCCGTCGGGCAGCGAGGCGATGTGGTCGTGGATCTGGGCGGCTTGGGCGGCCGCGACCAGTTCTTCGTCGGTGGCGTCGGGCTTGGCGAAGCGGAGGTTGTCGGCGACGGAGGCGTGGAAGAGGTACGTCTCCTGGGAGACGACGCCCACCGCGCGGGCCAGGGAGTCGAAGTCCAGGTCGCGGACGTCCGTGCCGTCGAGGGTGACGCGGCCGCCCGTGACGTCGTACAGCCGGGGCACCAGGTAGCTGAGGGTGCTCTTGCCGGAGCCGGTGGGGCCGACGACGGCGAGGCTGCCGCCCGCCGGGACCGTGAGGTCGATGCCGGTGAGGGTGGGGCCGGATGTCGCGTCGTAGGAGAAGTCGACGTTCTCGAAGCGGACCTCGCCCCTGGGGGTTTCCAGCCGGACCGGGTTCTCGCGCTCGGTGATGTCGACGGGCAGGTCGAGGTATTCGAAGATGCGCTGGAAGAGGGCGAGCGAGGTCTGCATCTGGACGCCCGTGGACAGCAGGCTCACGGCGGGGCGCAGCAGGCCCTGCTGGAGCGAGACGAAGGCGACGAGCGTGCCCAGCGAGACGACGGGCGCTCCGGCGTTCATGGTCAGTCCGGCCGCCCAGTAGATGACGGCGGGCATGGCGGCCATGACGATGCCGATGGTGGACATCCGCCAGCGGCCGGCCATGTTGGACCGTATTTCGAGATCGACGAGGCGCTCGGACTCCTCGGCGAAGTTCTTGGTGAGGGAGTCGGAGCGGCCCATGGTGCGGCCGAGGAGGATGCCGCTGACCGACAGGGACTCGGTGACCGTGGCGGACATGGCGGCCATCTGCTTCTGGCGCTTGGTGGTGATCTTCTTGCGTTCGCGGCCGACCTTGCGGCTGATCCACACGAAGACCGGCAGCAGGAGCAGCGAGACGATCGTCAGCCGCCAGTCCAGGGCGAGCATGGCGACGACGGTGGCGACGACGGCGGTCAGGTTGGAGACCAGGGAGGTCGCGGTGGAGGTGACGGTCGCCTGCATGCCGCCGATGTCGTTGGCTATGCGGGACTGGACCTCGCCCGTCCGCGTGCGCGTGAAGAAGGCGAGCGGCATCCGCTGGAGCTGGGCGTAGACGGCGGTGCGCAGGTCGTGCATGACGCGCTGGCCGACCGTGGTCGATATCAGGGTCTGGAGGACGCCGAAGACGCTGGTCATGACGGCGGTGACGATCATGCCGAGCGCGAGCAGGGTCAGCAGGCCCGTGCGCCCCTGGGGGATGGCGACGTCGAGGATCTCGCGCAGCAGGAACGGCGAGGCGACGCCGACCAGCGAGGACGCGCCGACGAGCAGGCCGACGAGGGCGAGCCGGAAGCGGTAGGGGTGGAAGAGGCGCAGGATGCGGCGGACCTCGGCGGGCGGCTGCTGCTTGCCCGGTTCGGAGTCGGGGGGCGTCCAGAGTTTCTCGGGGGTCATCTGACGGTCGGGGTGCATGGGCTCCCTCGGAGGGGTCGGCGGCGGGGCGGTCGTGGTCTCGGTTTGAAGAGGTTAGTTCATTGTTACCTCTACTCACAATGCACGGGGTCCTGTTATTGTTCCCGGCATGAGCACACATTCGGACGACGGCATGCTGGCGGAGCAGCTCCTGCGGCTGACCCGGCGCCTGCACCGCGCGCAGAAGCGCCAGCTGGAGCCGATCGGCATCACTCCCGGCCAGGCCCGGCTGCTGCGCGTCGTCTCCCGCTACTCGCTGCGCGACGGCGCCGCCCCCCGCATGACGGACCTGGCCCGCGGCCTGGAGGTCGTGCCGCGTGCCGTGACGACCCTGGTGGACGGCCTGGAGCAGCAGGGCCGGGTGCGCCGGGTGCCGGATCCGGAGAACCGCCGGGTGATCCGGATCGAGCTGACCGACGGCGGCCGGGACACCCTGGACGCGCTCCGCAGCGCGCGCCGGGACGCCGTAGAGGACATCCTGGCTCCATTGACCGCCGACGAGCGCAAGGTCCTCGGCGGCCTGCTGTCCACCCTGGTCGACGGGGGCCTGCCGCAGCCCTGCTGACGCGAGTCCCCGCCGCACCGCCACGGCCGTGCAGCCGTGACGCCGTGAAGCTGTGACGCCGTGAGAGGAACCGCCGCATGCCGCTCCTGGAGCCGAAGCCGGAGGCCCTGCGCCCGACGACCGCACCGGATCCCGCTCCCGACCGGGTGCCCGCCGCCCTCGCGGAGGGGACGCCGCTGCCGCTGCGCCGGGACCTGAGCGCGCTGCTCGGGGCGGAGAAGGTGCTGTGGAAGGTCTCCGACCTGGTGCGGTACGCGGCGGACGCCAGCCCGTACCGGTTCGTGCCGCAGGTCGTGGTGGTCGCGGAGGACGTCGACGACGTGTCGGCGGTCCTTTCGTACGCGCACGGCAAGGGCCGCGAGGTGGTCTTCCGCGCGGCCGGGACCTCGCTGAACGGGCAGGCCCAGGGCGAGGACATCCTGGTGGACGTGCGCCGCCACTTCTCCGGCGTGGAGGTCCTGGACGACGGCGCCCGCGCCCGTATCCAGCCCGGCACCACGGTGGTCCGCGCCAACGCCTCCCTCGCCCGGTACGGCCGGGTGCTGGGCCCCGACCCGGCGAGCGCCATCGCCTGCACGCTGGGCGGGGTCGTCGCCAACAACGCCTCCGGGATGGCCGCGGGCACCACCCGCAACAGCTACCGCACCCTGGCCTCGCTCACCTTCGTCCTGCCGTCCGGCACGATCGTCGACACGGCCGACCCGACGGCGGACGAGGACCTCGCGCACGCGGAGCCCAAGCTCGCCGAGGGCCTGCTGGCGCTGAAGCGGGAGATCGAGGCGGACCCGGAGCTGGTCCGCCGCATCCGCGCCAAGTACGAGATCAAGAACACCAACGGCTACCGGCTCGACGCGTTCCTCGACGGGCGGACGCCGGTGCAGATCCTGCGCGGACTGATGGTCGGCTCCGAGGGCACGTTCGGGTTCATCTCGGAGGTCGTCTTCGACACGCTCCCCCTGGACCGCAGCCTCTCGTCCGCCCTGCTGTTCTTCCCGACGCTGTCCGCCGCCGCTGCCGCCGTACCGCTGTTCAACGAGGCGGGCGCCCGCGCCGTGGAGCTGATGGACGGCAACACGCTGCGCGCCTCGGTGAGCGTGGCGGGCGTGCCGCAGGACTGGGCGGAGCTGCCGAAGGAGACGACCGCGCTCCTCGTGGAGTTCCGGGCGCCGGACGAGGCGGGGCAGGAGGAGTACGAGAAGGCGGCGGCCGAGGTCCTGGGGCAGCTCGAACTGGTCTCCCCCGTCCCCTCCGTCACCAACGCCTTCACCCGCGACGCCACAACCATCGCCGGGTACTGGAAGGCCCGCAAGGCGTTCGTCACGGCCGTCGGCGGCGCCCGTCCGTCCGGTACGACGCTGATCACCGAGGACTTCGCCGTCCCGCCCTCCCGCCTCGCCGAGGCCTGCGAGGCACTCCTCGAACTCCAGGAGACGCACGGCTTCGACGCCGCCGTCGCCGGGCACGCCGCCCACGGCAACCTGCACTTCCTGCTGGCCTTCGACGCGGGCGACCCCGCCGACGTCCGCAGGTACGCGGCCTTCATGGACGACTTCTGCCGGATGACGGTCGAGCGCTTCGACGGCTCCCTGAAGGCGGAGCACGCGACGGGGCGGAACATCAGCCCGTTCCTGGAGCTGGAGTGGGGCCCCCAGGCCACCGAACTCATGTGGCGCACCAAGGAGTTGATCGACCCGGACGGCGTCCTCGCCCCGCGCATCGTCCTCAACCGGGACCCCGAGGCCCATCTGCGCGGCCTGAAGACCATCCCCCGCGTCGAGACCGAGGCCGACCCGTGCATCGAGTGCGGCTTCTGCGAACCGACCTGCCCCAGCGGCGACCTGACCACCACACCCCGTCAACGCATCGTGCTGCGCCGGGAGTTGATGCGCCAGCCGTTGGACTCGCCGGTCGGCGTGCAGCTCCTCGACGCGTACGGGTACGACGCCGTGGACACCTGCGCGGGCGACTCCACCTGCAAGATCGCCTGCCCGGTCGGCATCGACACGGGCGCGCTGATGAAGGAGTTCCGCCACCGCAGGCACTCGCCCCGCGAGGAGCGCATCGCCGCGCTCACCGCGAAGAACTTCAAGGCGGTCGAGGCTTCGGCCCGCCTCGCCGTGGCGGCCGCCGACAAGATCTCCGACCGGCTGCTGACCTCCGTGACGGGTCTGGCGAGGAAGGCGGTACGTCCCGACCTCGTCCCGAGCTGGCTCCCGGAGATCCCGGGCGCCGCAGCCCGTGCGCTCCCCCGCACCTCCCGCTCCGGGGCGCACGCCGTGTACTACCCGGCCTGCGTCAACCGGATCTTCGGCGCCCCGGAGGGCCACACGGGCCCCTCCCTCCCGGAGGCGGTCGTCGCGGTGTCGGCGCGCGCCGGAAAGCCGGTGTGGATCCCCTCCGACGTGCGCGGCACCTGCTGCGCCACCATCTGGCACTCCAAGGGGTACGTGGACGGCAACACGGTGATGGCCAACCGCATCGTGGAGGCCGCCTGGGGCTGGACGGCCGGCGGTCGGCTCCCGCTGGTCGTCGACGCGTCGTCGTGCACGCTGGGCATCGCGCACGAGGTGGTGCCGTATCTCACCGACGAGAACCGGGAGTTGCACGCCGAGCTGAAGATCGTGGACTCGATCGTCTGGGCCGCCGATGAGCTGCTGCCGACGCTGACCGTGCACCGCACGGTCGCCTCCGCCGTGCTGCACCCCACCTGCTCGATGCAACACCTGGGCGACGAGGCGCAGTTGCGTCAGGTGGCCGAGGCGTGCGCCGACGAGGTGGTGGTCCCGGACGACCTGCGCTGCTGCGCGTTCGCGGGCGACCGGGGCATGCTCCACCAGGAGCTGACCGAGTCCGCCACCGCCCGGGAGGCCGCCGAGGTCGGCGCGCGGGAGTACGACGCGTACCTCTCGGCGAACCGGATGTGCGAGGTCGGCATGGACCACGCCACGGGCCGCCCGTACCGCTCCGTACTCCTGGATCTGGAGCGCTCCACACGACCGTGAGACGACGGCCCGCACCACCGCGAGGGGCGGCTCTCAAACCTTCCCGCGCAAGAATCCATCAACCGGACGGAACAAGTCCAACTCCCTTTGCCCACAAGCCCCTTGTGCCCCACCCGGTCCCTCCGTGAGGGTGATCGACACCCGATCCCTTTCACGGAGGTCCGATGTACGACGACACGGCGACACCGACCCCTGACGAAAACACCGGCCCCGACGGCGTGACCCGCCGCTCCGCGCTGCGCACCGCCGGAGCAGTCGGCGCGGGACTCGGCCTCGGCGCGGGGGGCGCACTCGGCGCGGCGGGCACCGCGCACGCCGCCTCGTCCCGGGACGAGGCGCCCCGCCGGCGCGGCAAGACCATGGCGAACGTCCCCTTCGAGCGCCGCAGCACCGTACGCGTCGGCATGATCGGCCTCGGCAACCGGGGCGACGGCATGATCGACCTCTTCCTCGCCCTGCCGAACGTCAAGGTCGTCGCCGTCTGCGACCCGGTCCGCGCCAAGGCCGAGAAGGCGGCAGCGAAGGTCGTGAAGGCGGGGCAGCCCGCCCCCGCGATCTACGCCAAGAACGAGGACGACTACAAGAACCTCTGCAAGCGCGGCGACATCGACTTCGTGTACGTCGCCACCCCGTGGGACTTCCACTACGAGATGTGCAAGACCGCCATGCTCAACGGCAAGCACGTCGGCGTGGAGTGTCCGCTGGCCATGCGCATGGAGGAGCTCTGGGACCTGGTCGACACCTCCGAGCGCACAAGACGCCACTGCATGCAGCTGGAGAACTGCTGCTACGGCCGCAACGAGATGCGCGTCCTGCGGATGGCCCACGCGGGCCTGTTCGGCGACCTCCTGCACGGCGCGGGCGCCTACAACCACGACCTGCGCGGCCTGATGTTCGACCCCGACTACTACGAGGGCCCCTGGCGCCGCCTGTGGCACACCCGTCTGCGCGGCGACCTCTACCCCAACCACGGCTTCGGCCCGGTCGGCAACTACATGGACGTCAACCGGGGCGACCGCGCGGTGAGCGTCGTCAGCGTCGGCTCCCCGGCGCTGGGCCTGGCCGAGTACCGCAAGAAGCACATGCCGCCGGGCGACCCGAGCTGGAAGGAGTCGTACATCGAGTCCGACCGTACGATCAGCCTCGTCCAGACCGCCAAGGGCCGCGTCATCCGGCTCGAACACGACGTGTCGACCCCGCACCCGTACAGCAGGATCAACAGCCTCGGCGGCACGCTCGGCCTCTTCGAGGACTACCCGCCGCGCATCTACCTGGAGCCCACCAACACCAACGACCAGTGGGACGACTTCAAGAAGTACGCGGAGTGGGACCACTGGCTGTGGAAGGAACACTCCAACCCGCCCGGCGGCCACGGCGGCATGGACTACCTGATGCTGTTCCGGCTGATGCAGTGCATGCAGCTCGGTCTGGTCCCCGACTTCGACGTGTACGACGCGGCGACCTGGACGGCGCCGGTCCCGCTGAGTCATCTGTCGATACGGGCCAAGGGCGCCCCGCAGCAGATCCCGGACTTCACCCGGGGCGAGTGGAAGAAGGCGCGGCCGGGCGTGGACTCGGAGAAGCCGAAGGCGTAACGGGGTGAGGAGCGGGGTCCTCCCGGGCCCCGCTCCGCCCTTCAAGAGCCCCGCTCAGCTCCTCAGATAGGCGGCGTCCCCCATCACCATCACCGGTTTCCGCCCCGGGTCCACGCTCCGCAGCAGCGTCTCCATCGCCGCCCTGGAGACGCTCACGCACGCCGAGGTGCCGCTGCCGTGGTCCATGTGGAGCCAGATCCCGCCGCCCTTCTTCCGGCCCTGGGGGCGGGTCGGGTCGTTGGGCGGGGTGCCCTTGACGCGGTTGTAGTCGATGGCGATGACGTAGTCGAAGTCGTGCCAGTGCGTCTTGGCCCAGGAGCGCGGCGCGGCGATCGAGGCGCTGCGCGTGTACGGCAGCTTCGCCCCCGGGTCGGGGAGCACACCGCCGGCGTCGGTCAGCGTGAAGACTCCGGCGGGGCTGCGCCTGTCGTCCTCGCGGTGGTCGGGGGTCCAGCCCTTGACGCCGTTGTGCGCGGGCCAGCGGCCCCGCTGCTTCCAGTTCGGGCCTTCCTTGTCGTACAGGACGACCGTGGCGTCCGCCGAGTCCCTGGACTTCCCGTACACGGCGACGACCTGCCGCGAGTCCGCCGGGATCTTCGCGGTCAGCCGGTCGCCGACCCCGGGGATGCGGGTGGGGTCCTGGGTGGGGGCTGCGGGCGGCGGCGCGCTCTTCTCCTGCGGTGGGGACTCGCCGCAGCCGCCCACCGCCAGCAGGAGCAGCCCGGCCGCCGCCGCACGAAATCCCGTGCGGACGGCGGCCGGTGTGCGGGACCTCTGCGCGGAAGCTGCGAAAGCCGAGAAAGCCATGCGTCCCATGCTGCCACTGCTCACCGAACAGCCGTTCAGCAGTGGGTGCGGTCCTCCACGAGCGTCCCCTGCACGGTCTTCACGCTGCGGTCGTAGCAGCCGATGCCGGAGCCGCTGAGCCGGTAGCGCTCGCCGGTGGTGGCGACCGCGTGCCGCTGGTCGCGCGGCACGTTCGCGGTGTACGTGGCGTCGCCGCTGTATACGTGGTCCAGCCGGGTGTGACCGGTGCGCCGCTTGCCGGTGAAGGACGCCGTGTCCGCCTTGTCGCCGAGGGTGAGCACGGTGCGCAGCCGGTCACCTGTGCCGAGCGTGGTCGTGCCGTCCATGGCGTACGTCCGGCGCGCCTCGGTGCTGCGCGTGGGCCCGTGGGCGCCCGTGACCGTCACCGTCTCGTCGTCCCGCCACTCGCCCTTGAGGGCGTCCAGGCTCTCGCCGTCGGTCCACCGGTGCACGGAGGTGTTCTCCAGGGTGCGCGCGACGCGGGTGGTGACACGGCCGCGCGAGGTGTTGACGTACCCCTCGACGGTCAGTGCGTGGCCGCCGCGCGTGTCGAGCCGGTGCTCCGAACCGGGTGTGTACGTCGTGGAGTTGGCCGGCGCGCCCTCGGTGTGGCGGATGAGGCCGCCGGTGACGACGCGGCTGCCGTGGTCCTGCCAGACGAGGACGTTCACCGGGTGGCTCCAGCCCTCCTGCCCGGCCGGTACGCCGACGACGCCGACCTCGATCTTGTGCGGGCGGCCGTCGTTGAGGATTCCGGCGAACGGCGTCAGGTCGTACTGGATGGGCTTGACGTCGAGCGCGCGGGGGCCGGGGACGGTGTACCAGAGGAAGGGGTTGGACCAGCCGCCGGTCCACACGGTCGGGAAGGGCGCGGCGATTCCGGCGAGCTTTCCGTCGACCTTGAGCTGGACCTCGCGGTAGGGGCCGTCGGCGGACTTGCAGGAGTACGGGGCCTTCTCGGGCACGGAGAGGTACCAGTACTCCTCGCAGCCGCCGCCGGAGCCGGTGGCGTACACCTCGGCGAGAATGCGCTGTGCATTGCGCGGGGTGACAAGGGAGTTGTCGTTGAGGGTGAGCACGCGGTCGGGGGTGGCGGCGGGCTTCGTGCGCCGGTCGCGGCCCTCGGCGGCGTAGAAGGTCAACGTCGCCTTGACGTCGATGACGCCGGTGTACGTCTCGTTGACGACATTGCCGATGAGCATCTCGACGTCCTGCGTACGGCGGAAGGTGTCGCTGTAGCGGGTGACGTCCTTCTCCACGGACCAGGTGATGCCGTCCGGGGAGGGCTGCGGGGTGGACGTGCGGAGGACTTCGACACCGCCGACGTGGAGGTGGCCGAGGCGGTCGTACTGGCGGCCCTTGACCTTGCCGTCGAGGCGCAGGACCACCTTGCTCCACGTGTCGCCGCACTTCTTCGGCGGGGTGTAACTGCCCTTGTACGGGGTGAAGTCGCGGAACTGGGCCTCGCCCAGGGTCACTTGGCAGGACCGGGTGTGCGGCTTGACCACGGGCGGGGCGGCGGTCAGCGGGTCGTGCCAGTCGGTGCCGAACTCCGGCGGCGGCACCGGGCCGGGCGCGGCGGCGGCCGGGGTGGCCCCGAGGAGCGCACTGGCGGCCAGCGCGAGACCGCTGAGCATGGACATGGTCCTTCGTTGTCTCATGCGACAGGAGTGAATCGCGGGACGCACGGGAACACCAGACCCGGTCGCCGCCGGTGCTGGGAATTTGGCGGGTTCTGTGGGGGCCTGCGCATTAATCGATTGCCCGCGACCCCCGAAAAGCGCGAACCTTGCACGGTTTGCGGCATCGGATCGGTTCCGCTCCCCCCGTCCCCCGTATCCGCTCACCGCCCCTGCCGGCGGCGCGTCGACCCGTAGGAACTCATGCAGATCAAGGATCTTCCGTATCAAGACCCCGGCGAACCCGACGTTCGCTCCGGGGGCCGGTTCCTGCTGTGGCTGGGGCGCAGCCAGCTCGGCGGGCAGGTGAAGGCCATGGGCTGGGGGCTGCTGCACCAGCTCGGGGTGGCCGGGCTGCCGCTCGGGGTCGGCATGGCTGTGCAGGCCGTCGTCGACCGGTCGGGCACACGGCTCGCGCTGGGTGCGGGGCTGCTGGTGCTGATGGGGATCGCGCTCGCGCTCGGTGACACGATGCTGCACCGGGTCGCGGTCACGAACTGGATCACGGCGGCCGCCCGCGTGCAGCAGTTGCTGGCGCGCAGGACCGCCGAGCTGGGAGCCGCGCTGACCCGCCGGGTGGCGGCGGGCGAAGTCGTGGCGGTTTCAACAGGTGACGTCGAAAAGATTGGGTGGTTCGTCGAGGCGCTGTCGCGGTTCGCGGCGGCCGTCCTCGCGCTGGTCGTCGTCTGCGTCGGCCTGGTGGTCTACCAGCCCGCGCTCGGCGTGGTCGTCGCCATCGGCGTGCCCGCGCTCGCGCTCGCCGTGCTCCCGCTGCTGCCCAAGGCCACCGCGCGTGCCGACGTGCAGCGCGAGAAGGCGGGCAGGGCGACGGAGCTGGCGTCCGACACGGTCGCGGGTCTGCGCGTGCTGCGCGGCATCGGCGGCGAGGAGCTCTTCCTCGGGCGCTACCGCGAGGCCTCGCAGGAGGTCAGGAAGGCCGCCGTGCGCAGCGCCCGCATGTGGGCGCTGATCGCCGCCGTCCAGGTGCTGCTGCCGGGTCTGCTGCTGGTGGGCGTCGTCTGGTACGGGGCCTCGCTCGCCCGGCAGGGCACGGTGACCGTCGGCGAACTGGTCACCGTGTACAGCGCGGTGACGCTGTTGATGTACCCGCTGCGGCACTTCGAGGAGATCGCCATGGCGTACTCCTTCTCGAAGCCGTCCGCCAAGCGGGCCGCCCGGGTGCTGGCCCTGCGGCGCACCGCGCCCGGCGACGGGCAGGAGGCCGCGCAGTACCCGACGGGCGACCTGTACGACCCGGTGACCGGACTGCTCGCCCCCTCGGGCGTGTTCACCGCCGTGGTGTGCGGCGACCCGGACCTGGCGGGGCGGCTCGCGGAGCGGCTCGGCGGGCATCCGGCGGGTGCGGAGGACGACACGGAGAAGGTCGCTTCCGTACGGCTGGGCGGGGTCGCCCTGGACGAGCTGCCGCTCGTCGCGGCCCGCGCCTCCGTCCTCGTACAGGACAAGGACCCGGTGCTCCTGTCGGGCACGCTGCGCGAACTGCTCGACGTGCCGGCCTCCGGGAAGGTGTCCGCCGAGGACGCCCTGGACGCGGCGCAGTGCACGGACGTCCTGGCGGCGCTCGCGCAGGCGTCGGCCTCCGGAGCGGGGGACGGCGACCCTATGGAGACGCGGATCACCGAGCGCGGCCGGTCGCTCTCCGGCGGTCAGCGCCAACGTCTCGCGCTGGCGCGGTCGTTGGTGACCGACCCGGAGGTACTGGTGCTCGACGAGCCGACGTCGGCCGTCGACTCGCACACCGAAGCCCGGGTGGCAGCGGGTGTCTCCCGGCTCAGGTCCGGTCGTACGACCGTGGTCCTGGCCTCTTCCCCGCTGCTGCTCGACCAAGCGGAACGGGTGGTGTTCGTGCACGACGGGGAGGTGGCGGCGGTCGGCGAGCACCGCGAACTGCTGCACACCGAACCGCGCTACCGGGCGGTCGTCACGCGTGAGACGGACGACGAGGCGGAGGCGGGCGCGGAGTCGGAGGCGGGCGCGGAGATACACGAACTGTCGGCCCGGGATGCGAAGGCACGAGAAGAGATCGAGGAATCGGCATGAGCGCCACCACGACCAAGGGCGCCACGGCAACTACGACGGCCAAGCGCTCGCCCCGGATCGGGGTGTCTCCCCCGGCGTACGACCCGGCCGCCCCCGAGTCGGCGACGACGCTGCCGGTGGGCAGTCCGGCGACCGTGCGCGGGTACGTCACCGGGCTGCTGCGGCGGCACCGGAAGTCCTTCGCCGCGCTGATCGGCTTCAACACGCTCGCGGTGATCGCGTCGATGGCGGGCCCGTACCTGCTCGGCGGGGTCATCGAGGACCTGACGGAGGGCGCGAAGGAGCTGCATCTGGAGCGCACGGCGGGGCTGTTCGCCGCCGCGCTGCTGGTGCAGGCCTTCTTCGTACGGCAGACCAGGGTGAACGGTGCGATGCTCGGCGAGCGCATGCTCGCGGACCTGCGCGAGGACTTCCTGGTCCGATCCGTCGCGCTGCCGCCGGGTGTGCTGGAGCGGGCGGGCACCGGTGACCTGCTGTCGCGCATCACCACCGACATCGACCGGCTCGCGAACGCGATGCGGGAGGCCGTCCCGCAGCTTGCGATCGGCGTGGTGTGGGCGGTGCTGCTGCTGGCCGGTCTGACGGCGACCGCGCCGCCGCTGGCGCTGGCCGTGCTGCTGGCGCTGCCCGTGCTGATCATCGGCTGCCGGTGGTACTTCAAGCGGGCGGCCTCGGCCTACCGCTCGGAGGCTGCCGGGTACGCGGCGGTCGCGGCGATGCTCACCGAGACGGTCGACGCGGGCCGCACGATCGAGGCGCACCGCCTCGGGAACCGGCGGGTGGCGCTCTCCGACCAGCGGGTCCGGGAATGGACCGCGTGGGAAAATTACACCCTCTGGCTGCGCACCGTCCTCTTCCCCGTGGTCAGCGCCACGCACGTCACCATCCTCTGCGGGTCGGTCGTGATCGGCGGAGTGTTCGTGCTCCAGGGCTGGTTGACGGTCGGTCAGCTGACGACGGGTGCGCTGCTGGCGCAAATGCTGGTGGATCCGGTCAACCTGATCCTGCGCTGGTACGACGAACTCCAGGTCGCCCAGGTGTCGTTGGCCCGACTGGTGGGCGTGCACGACATCGAGCCGGACGCCGGGGACGAGAAGGTGACGCCCGACGGGCGGCGGCTGCGCTCGGACGAGGTGAACTTCGGCTACCGGGAGGGCATCGACGTACTGCACCAGGTGTCGCTGGACGTCGCACCGGGGACGCGGGTCGCACTGGTCGGCCCCTCGGGTGCCGGGAAGTCGACGCTCGGGCGGCTGATGGCGGGCATCTACGCGCCACGCACGGGTGAACTCACCCTCGGTGGGGCCGAGTTGGCCCGGATGCAGGCGGAGCGGGTGCGGGCGCACGTGGCGCTGGTCAACCAGGAGCACCACGTGTTCGTGGGCTCGCTGCGGGACAATCTGCGCCTCGCGCGGGTCGGAGCCGAGGACGCCGAACTGTGGGCGGCTCTCGGGGCCGTGGACGCCGACGCCTGGGCCCGGGGCCTGTCCGACGGGCTGGACACCGAGGTGGGGTCCGGGGGCTTCGCCCTCACCCCGGCGCAGGCGCAGCAGATCGCGCTGGCCCGGCTGGTGCTGGCGGACCCGCACACGCTGGTCCTGGACGAGGCGACGTCGCTGCTCGACCCGAGGGCGGCCCGGCACCTGGAGCGTTCCCTGGCCAGGGTGCTGGAGGGCCGTACGGTGATCGCCATCGCGCACCGGCTGCACACCGCGCACGACGCGGACGTGATCGCGGTCGTCGAGGACGGCCGGATCGCCGAACTCGGCAGCCACGACGAGCTGGTGGCGGCGGACGGGGCGTACGCGGCGCTGTGGAGGTCGTGGCACGGGTAGGGGCCATACGGACGAGGGGCCGGCCCGGGAATTCCCGGGCCGGCCCCTCGTTGCGTGCACGGCTCGTTGTGTACGGCTAGGTCAGGACCCACATCCGCCAGCCCAGCCCCACGTATTCGCACCGGAAATCCTTCCAGGCACCGCCGAGATAGCCGGTCTGCCCGGCCACCACGCAGTCGTACTCGGTCTGGAAGACACCTGCGGGATTGAGGTGCCAGTCGTCGGCGCCGCGAATCTGCGCGCTCGCCGGAGCGGCGAGGGCCATTGCCCCGACCGCCATTGCCGCGAACATCAAGGACAGTTTGCGCTTCATTCTTGCCTCCTTGAGCGGTGGTTCGTTCAGCCCGACGAACCGAAGCGGACACTGTAGGCGGGCTGCGGCGGCGGGTTGTACTGGTCCCAGGTCCCGCCGACCCCGACGATCGCCGAGAGCTGCGAGCACCCTCCGTCGAGGAAGACGAAGGCCGTGGCGTCGGTGTCGTTGCTCGCGTGGGCCGCGCCGCCGCTCAGCGGGAGGCACACGTCGTTGGGCGGCGCGAACAGGGCATCCACGGACCCGTCGTTGCGGCTGAAGGTGAACTGTCCGCCCGCCGCCCCGGCGCTGGACGGCAGTGCGGCCACCAGGAGGAGCGCTCCGGCGGCGGCGAGAACGGTCCGGCGCAGCGCCGCGGAACTCCCCTGTTTTTCTTTGTCGCGTCTTCTTGTGAACACAGCAACTCCCTCGGATTGTCACTGCACTTGGTGAGTTGACGTTTCGAGGATTCCACGCATGATTTTCTCGCCACAACGGCTTGCACGGGCGTGCGCTCACCGCCCGGATGCCTCCGGAGCACTTCACCCGGACAGCGCGCTGCGCCATCCGGGTGAAGTGATTTCAGGACGAGGGCAATTCACGGCGGATTTGTTTCCAGCAGGAATTGCCGCAACAGGGCCTCTACTTTCCCGCGAACCTCTCCAGCGCCTCCGCCATCGCCTCGCCCATTCCCGTTCCGCCCATGTGGCCCGAGTCGTCGAAGATCCGCAGTTCCGCGCCGGGCCAGGCCTGGGCCAGCTCCCAGGCCGTGTGCGGGGGCCCGCCCAGGTCGTGGCGGCCCTGGAGGAGCACGCCCGGGATGCCCGCCAACTTGCCCGCGCCGCGCACCAGTTCACCCTCCTCCAGCCACGCCCCGTGCGCGAAGTAGTGGGACGCGATGCGCACCAGCGAGATCCGGCCCGCCTCCGGCCGCCCCGCGTACGGAGCGGTGCTCGGCCGCACCGGCTCCAGGCCCAGCACCGCGTCCTCCCACGCACACCAGTCGGCGACCGCCTTGTCCCGCACCGCGAGGTCCGCGCTCGACGCACGCCGCGCATAGGCCGCCACCAGGTCGTCCCGCTCTGCTTCCGGGATCTGCTCCCGGAACCGGGCGTGCGCCTCGGGGAAGAAGCGCCCGGCTCCCCCGTACAGCCAGGCGATCTCCGAGCGCCGCGTCGTCGTCACTCCGGCGAGGACGACCTCGCTCACACGCTCCGGGAAGGCCTGGGCGTACGCGAGGACCAGCGTCGACCCCCACGACCCGCCGAACAGCAACCACCGTTCCACACCCAGGTGTTGGCGGAGCTTATCCATGTCGGCGATCAGGTGCGCGGTGGTGTTGTGCTCCAGGCTCGTGGCCGGGTCCGCGACGTGCGGGGTGCTGCGGCCGCAGCCGCGCTGGTCGAAGAGGATCAGCCGGTAGCGGTCGGGGTCGAAGTGCTTGCGGTTGCGCGGGGAGCTCCCGGACCCCGGCCCGCCGTGCACGACCAGCGCGGGCTTGCCGTCCGGGTTGCCGGAGACCTCCCAGTGGATGCGGTTGCCGTCGCCGACGTCGAGGAGTCCTTGGTCGTACGGATCGAGGATCGGGTACGGGGCGGGCATGGCCGGGACCTCCTGGGGTGCGGGTGACGGCGGGCCGGGATCGGGCCCGGCCCACCGTAACGCCGCCCCCCGCGGCTCAGCCCGTGATCCCCTCCCACGCCTCGCGCCGCTCGCCCGTCGGGTCGTGGGCCAGTTCCGGCTGCGCCGTGATCAGCATCTGCGGGCGCGTCTTCTCGTCGTACGCGGGCCACTCCGGGCCGCCGGGCAGGCTCGGGCGGCCGTCGCGGACCAGGGAGAGGACGGCGTCCTGGAGGGCTGCCGACGCCGCCTTGTCCGCCTCGCTCATGTCCATGAAACCGTCGGCCGGTTCGCCGCTCAGCGAGCACAGGTCGAAGGAGGGCTCCCGGCTCCACAGGCAGGGGATGTCGGCCGCGTGCGTGGGGCCGAGCATGTTGTACGGCTCCATGGGCGGCTGGTGGTCGAAGCGGTGCATCCACGCCTTGCCGCCCGCGCGCACCTGGGCCTCGGCGACCCGTATCGACGGCATGACGAACATGGCGTCGCCGAGCAGCGTCTTGCGGGGGTTGCCGCCGACGGCCGCCCCCTCCGGCTCGAACTGCTCGTACCGGCGCAGGAGTTCGGTCCACGCCTGTGGTCCGGTCCGCTCCTCCAGGGAGCGGGTGATCGGGTTGTCCTCGGCCATGAACGTGAAGATGGCCATCTCGTCACGGCAGCACGCCACCAGCAGCGGTACGTCGGCGACCGCGCCGTCCGCCACGGCGGCCAGCGGCACGTACGGGATGAGGTCGCCGTCGACGACCGGCACGAACGGGATGCCCTGCCTGCCGTCGTGGCCGCCCGCGTGGGCCAGCTCCTCGGTCGCGGCACGCAGCTCCGCCAGGGGTACGTCGCGGATGCGGCCCGGCTCCGTCTCCGGGATGCCGAGCCGGGCCAGGAGCGCCTTCGCGGCGGCCGTGCCGGTCGCGGCGTCCTGCTGGTCGGCGGCGCTGCCGCTGAGCAGCACCGCGCCGTGGAAGAGGCCGCGGGCTGCGGGGACGCCGAGGAGGGTGCCGACGCTCATGCCGCCGGCCGACTCGCCGACGATCGTCACGCGGGAGGGGTCGCCACCGAAGGCCGCGATGTTGTCCCGCACCCACTGAAGGGCGGCGACCTGGTCCCGTACGCCCACGTTGGAGTCCGCCACCGACGGGTCGACGCCCGCGAGGTGCAGGAAGCCCCAGGAGCTGAGCCGGTAGTTCAGGGTCACCACGACCACGTCGCCGCGCTCGGCGAGGACCGAGCCGTCGTAGTCCGCGCCGGTGCCGAAGACGAAGCCGCCGCCGTGGATCCAGACCAGGACCGGGCGGGGCGACGGGGCGGGGGCGGCCGGGGCGAAGACGTTGAGGTAGAGGCAGTCCTCGCTGTCGCGGTCGTACGGGGGTGCCGTCGGGTCGAAGCGGGAGAGCTGCACGGCGGCGGGACCGTACGCCGTCGCCTCGCGCACCCCCTCCCAGGGCGAGACGGGCTGCGGGGCGCGCCACTTCAGCTCCCCCACCGGCGGCTGTGCGAACGGGACGCCGAGCCAGGCGTGGCTGTCGTGGCGGACGGTGCCGCGCAGGGCTCCGGCCGTGGTCTCGACGACGAGCTGCCCGGCGCCGGGCGCTTCGGCTGCGTCGACCGCTTCGCTTATTGACACGTGTCACTGCCTTTCGTGGAAGGTGCACTGGCCAGAACGTACACCCGCCCCTGACGTGCGAAAAGGGGCCGTCCGGGCATCCCCGGGCGGCCCCTTTTCGGTACGGGGTCAGATGAAGCCCAGCGCCGCCGCCCCGCCCACGCCCCCGGCCAGCATGAACACCGGCATCAGCACCTTCAGCTCCACCCAGCTCCCGGCCCGGAACCGCATCGGCTTCGGCGGCCCCAGCGGGTACCACCGCTTGCCCGCGATGGGGATGGGCCACAGGATCGGGCAGCCGGAGACGGTCAGCGCGTCCCCGATGTCGTGCACCAGCGCGCCCAGGACGATCGGCAGGCCCAGCCACAGGTACTCCTGGCCGGGGGCCTCGAACAGCCAGCTCGCGCCGTTGCCCGGCTTGTCCAGCACGCCCCCCAGGATCCAGGCGCTGGTCGCGCCCAGCAGCCACACCAGGACGTCGCTGGAGACCCGGGCGGCCCGCCACAGCAGGCCCTCCACCGCGAGCACCAGGTGCACGAAGAGGATCGCCAGCACCGCCCAGCGCCCGCCCCATATGGCCGCCGCCGAGCAGCCCGCGCCGACGGCCACGGCCCACACCCAGGTGTGGGTGAGGGTGCGGTGTCCGCCGGTGCGGCGCGGGTCCTTCTTGGTGCGGGTCGCCTTGTAGACGGCGTACGACAGTTTGTCGACGATCTCGCAGAGCAGCCGGGAGATCGGTCCGAAGGCGCGCGAGATGGTCGCCGACTTGTGGTCGAGGTCGGGGGCGAGCGCCGCCCCCGCACAGATCAGTGCGCCGACGACGAGCACCGGCCAGGGCATCGCGTGGCCGGCCGCGGCTGCCGCGGCTCCCACTCCGAGCCAGGCGGCCGCTCCCGACAGTGAGTGCGCCGGTCCCATCATGGTCGTACCCGCCCCATTTGCTGCGTGTTCCCCCATCTCTTCCCTGGCGCGGCCGAGTTGAGACCCGGCCGCCGATGGGCTGACCCGTCACCCTATCCGGGATGATCTTGTGCATACCCTCCGGTTCCCCGATCCGGGAGCGCACCGGGCAAGATGGGGGCGTGACCCTTATCGATCAGCTCCCGCCGAACGCCGACCCCGACACCCTCTTCGAGGCCTTCTCGACCTGGGCCCAGGGCGAGGGCATCGCCCTCTACCCGGCGCAGGAAGAGGCGCTGATGGAGGTGGTCACGGGCGCGAACGTGATCCTTTCCACGCCCACCGGCTCCGGAAAGAGCCTGGTCGCGGCGGGTGCGCACTTCACGGCGCTGGCCCAGGACAAGGTCACCTTCTACACCGCGCCGATCAAGGCGCTGGTCTCGGAGAAGTTCTTCGACCTCTGCAAGCTCTTCGGCACCGAGAACGTCGGCATGCTCACCGGCGACGCCTCGGTGAACGCGGACGCCCCGGTCATCGCCTGCACGGCCGAGGTGCTGGCCTCGATCGCGCTGCGCGACGGCAAGGACGCCGACATCGGCCAGGTCGTGATGGACGAGTTCCACTTCTACGCGGAGGCGGACCGCGGCTGGGCCTGGCAGATCCCGATCCTGGAGCTGCCGCAGGCGCAGTTCATCCTGATGTCGGCCACGCTCGGCGACGTTTCGATGTTCGAGAAGGACCTCACGCGCCGGACGGGCCGTCCCACGGCTGTCGTACGCTCCGCCACGCGCCCCGTCCCGCTGTCGTACGAGTACCGGATGACGCCGATCACCGAGACGCTCACCGAGCTGCTCGACACCCGGCAGTCGCCGGTCTACATCGTGCACTTCACGCAGGCGGCGGCCGTCGAGCGGGCGCAGTCGCTGATGAGCATCAACATGTGCTCCAAGGAGGAGAAGGAGAAGATCGCCGACCTGATCGGCAACTTCCGCTTCACCACCAAGTTCGGCCAGAACCTCTCCCGGTACGTCCGCCACGGCATCGGCGTGCACCACGCGGGCATGCTGCCGAAGTACCGCCGCCTGGTGGAGAAGCTGGCGCAGGCCGGTCTGCTGAAGGTCATCTGCGGTACGGACACGCTCGGCGTCGGCGTCAACGTACCGATCCGTACGGTGCTCTTCACGGCGCTGACGAAGTACGACGGCACGCGCGTCCGCACGCTGCGCGCCCGGGAGTTCCACCAGATCGCCGGCCGGGCCGGCCGGGCGGGCTTCGACACGGCGGGCTTCGTCGTCGCGCAGGCCCCCGAGCACGTGGTCGAGAACGAGAAGGCGCTCGCCAAGGCGGGCGACGACCCGAAGAAGCGCCGCAAGGTGGTCCGCAAGAAGGCGCCCGAGGGCTTCGTCGCCTGGTCGGAGTCGACTTTCGACAAGCTGATCGGCTCCGACCCCGAGCCGCTGACCAGCCGTTTCCGCGTCACGCACACCATGCTGCTCTCGGTGATCGCGCGCCCCGGCAACGCCTTCGAGGCGATGCGCCACCTCCTTGAGGACAACCACGAGCCCCGCAAGGCGCAGCTCCGGCACATCCGCCGGGCCATCGCCATCTACCGCTCGCTGCTCGACGGCGGTGTGGTGGAGCAGCTCGACACTCCCGACGCCGAGGGCCGGATCGTACGGCTGACCGTCGACCTCCAGCAGGACTTCGCGCTCAACCAGCCGCTGTCGACGTTCGCGCTGGCCGCCTTCGACCTGCTGGACCCCGAGTCGCCGTCGTACGCACTCGACATGGTCTCCGTCGTCGAGTCGACCCTCGACGACCCCCGGCAGATCCTGGGCGCCCAGCAGAACAAGGCGCGCGGCGAGGCCGTCGGCCAGATGAAGGCCGACGGCATGGAGTACGAGGAGCGGATGGAGCGCCTCCAGGAGGTGACCTACCCCAAGCCCCTCGAAGAGCTGCTGTGGCACGCGTACAACGTGTACAAGAAGAGCCACCCGTGGGTCGGCGACCACCCGGTCTCGCCCAAGTCGGTCATCCGTGACATGTACGAACGGGCCATGACCTTCGCCGAGTTCACCTCGCACTACGAACTGGCGCGCACCGAGGGCATCGTGCTGCGCTACCTGGCGAGCGCGTACAAGGCCCTGGAGCACACCATCCCCGACGACCTCAAGTCGGAGGACCTCGAGGACCTCATCGCCTGGCTCGGCGAGCTGGTCCGCCAGGTCGACTCCTCGCTCCTGGACGAGTGGGAGCAGCTCGCGAACCCCGAGGTGGAGACGGCCGAGCAGGCGCAGGAGAAGGCCGACCAGGTCAAGCCGGTCACGGCGAACGCGCGGGCCTTCCGGGTCCTGGTCCGCAACGCCATGTTCCGCCGGGTGGAGCTGGCCGCGCTGGACAACGTGCACGCGCTCGGCGAGCTGGACGCGGAGTCCGGCTGGGACGAGGACGCGTGGGGCGAGGCGATGGACGGGTACTGGGACGAGCACGACGACCTGGGCACGGGCCCGGACGCGCGCGGCCCCAAGCTCCTGATCATCGAGGAGGACACGGCGCACGGACTGTGGAAGGTCCGGCAGATCTTCGCCGACCCGGCGGGCGACCACGACTGGGGCATCAGCGCCGAGGTCGACCTCGCGGCATCCGACGAGGAGGCGCGGGCGGTCGTGCGCGTCACCTCCGTCGGCCAGCTCTAGATCCCGTACGAGAATCAGGGGAACGAGGAACGACATGACGAACCCGGCCGAGAGACTCGTCGACCTGCTCGACCTGGAGCAGATCGAGGTCAACATCTTCCGCGGCCGCAGCCCGCAGGAACACCTCCAGCGGGTGTTCGGCGGGCAGGTCGCGGGCCAGGCGCTGGTCGCGGCGGGCCGCACCACGGACGGCGACCGTCCGGTGCACTCCCTGCACGCGTACTTCCTGCGTCCTGGCCGCCCCGGTGTGCCGATCGTCTACCAGGTGGAGCGGGTGCGCGACGGGCGTTCCTTCACCACCCGCCGGGTGACGGCCGTCCAGCAGGGCCGCACGATCTTCAACCTCACCGCCTCCTTCCACAAGCCGGAGGAGGGCGGCATCGAGCACCAGCTCCCGCCGCGCCGCGAGGTCCCGGACCCGGAGTCGCTCCCCTCCGTCTCCGAGGAGATCCGCGACCACCTGGGCACCCTCCCGGACGCCCTGGAGCGCATCGCCCGCCGCCAGCCCTTCGACATCCGTTACGTCGACGGCCTGCGCTGGACCCGCGAGGAGATCGAGGGCGCGGAGCCGCGCAGCGCCGTGTGGATGCGCGCGGTGGGCCCCCTCGGCGACGACCAGCTCGTCCACACCTGCGCCCTGGCCTACGCGAGCGACACGACCCTCCTTGACGCGGTCCGTCTCCCCGTCGAACCGCTGTGGGGCTCCCGCAACTTCGACATCGCCTCCCTCGACCACGCGATGTGGTTCCACCGTCCGTTCCGGGCGGACGAGTGGTTCCTGTACGACCAGGAGTCCCCGATCGCGACGGGCGGCCGGGGCCTGGCCCGCGGCCGGATCTACGACCGCGAGGGTCAGCTGCTGGTGTCGGTGGTGCAGGAGGGCCTGTTCCGGAAGCTGGGCGATTGAGCGGCATACGGGCGTTGCGCGTACGGCTGTACGCGCTGGGAGCGGCGGCGATCACCATCGCCGCCGCTCTCGGCGTACGGGCCGTCTTCTCCGGTTCCTTCGCGAAGTACGCCGGGGACGCGCTGTACACCGTCCTGCTGTACGCGCTCGTGGTGGCCGTCGCGCCCCGGGGGCGGCCGGTGGTCGCTGCGGCGGTGGCGCTCGGGATCAGCTGGGCGGTGGAGTTCGGGCAACTCACTGCCGTACCGGCCCAGTTGAGTGCGCGCAGTGGGCTGTTGCGGTTGGTGTTCGGGTCGACGTTCAACGCGCCGGATCTGTTCTGGTACGTCGTCGGGGCGGCCGGGGCGTACGGGGTGCACCGGTGGTGGCTCAAGCGCGATAGGGCCCGGCTATCGGGTGCATACCCTAATCGGCCGTTGTCGGGGCCCCTCTCCTGAGCGAGCCTGGCCAGGACCGGCGCCGGGGTCGGCGCCGGCGCCGGCTTGGTCCAGTGAAGGGGAAGGCATGGCACCCGTGGTGGAGCGCAATCGAGACGCGACCGCACCGCACCTGCGGCTGAATTTCATCGACGGACAGTGGGTGGCGGCGGAGTCCGGGCAGACCCGGGAGAACGTCAATCCGGCCGACTTCTCGGACGTGATCGGCGAGTTCACGGAGTCGGGCGGGGTGGACGTCGACCACGCGGTGGACGCGGCGTCGGCGGCGCTGGCGTCGTGGCGGGGGCTCGGACCGATCAAGCGGGCCGTCTACCTCACCGAGGCGAGCCGGATCCTCGGTGAGCGCGCGGAGGAGATCGCCGCCGTCATCACGCGTGAGCAGGGCAAGCTGCTCGGCGAGGCGCGGGGCGAGGTCGAACGGGCGCGCGCCATCCTGGACTTCACGGCGGGGCAGGCGCGGACGCTCGGGGGCGTGACGGTCCCGGCCGAGGACGACCGCACCTTCTCGTTCACCTTCCGCAAGGCGATCGGTGTGGTCGCGCTGATCGCGCCGTGGAACTTCCCCTTCGCCATCCCGATGTGGAAGGTCGCCCCCGCACTGCTGTCGGGGTGCACGGCGATCCTGAAGCCGTCGCCGCTGACGCCGCTGACGTCGGCGCTGCTGGTGGAGGTCTTCGAGCAGGCGGGGGTGCCCAGCGGGGTGCTCAACCTGATCCAGGGCGACGTGGCCGCCGGTGAGGCGCTGGTCGCGAATCCGGCGGTGGCGGGCATCAGCTTCACCGGTTCGCTGCCGGTGGGCACGGCCATCCACGCGGGCGGGGCCCATCGACTTCTTCGTACGCAGTTGGAGCTGGGCGGCAAGAACGCCGTCATCGTCTGCGACGACGCCGATGTCGACAAGGCCGTGGACGCGGTCGTGAAGGGCGCGTTCGGGCAGGCGGGGCAGCGGTGCAGCGCCACCAGCCGCGCGGTGGTGGACGTGAGCGTGCGGGACGAGTTCCTGGAGAAGCTGATCGCCCGGCTCGGCGAGCTGAAGGTGGGCCCCGGCGACGACCCGGAGTCGAAGATCTGCCCGGTGGTCAACACCGCCCGGCTCGATGCCGCGCTGGACGCGATAGCGGGGGCGCAGCGCGAGGGCGGCAAGGTGCTGTGCGGCGGCGAGCGCGAGGTGCGGGACGACCTGCCGGAGGGCTGCTACGTCCAGCCGACGGTCGTACACACCGCGTGGGACAGCGAGTTGGCGCAGGAGGAGGTGTTCGGGCCGGTCCTCGCGGTGATCGACGCGGACGGTTTCGACCACGCGATGGAGATCTCCAACTCGGTGAAGTACGGCATGTCGGGGACCATCTTCACCGCCTCGCAGTCCCGTGCGTTCGAGGCCATCGAGCGCTTCGAGGCGGGCATGCTGCACGTCAATCGCCCGGGTGTCGGCGCGTACGCGCACCTGCCGCACGTCGGGTCGAAGGCCTCGCAGTACGGGCCGCCGGAGTGCTCGCCGGAGGTCTTCGACTTCTACACGGAGTGGCACTCGGCCTGCATCACCTACTGATTCGGCCGTTGTACGAGGAGGGCCCGGCACCCCGTGCAAAGGGGGGCGCCGGGCCTTCCTCGTACGTGCGGACCTCAGCCCTCGGCGAGCCTGCGCAGCACCGGGGCCAAGGCCACGACCGCGCGGGCCTCGTCCGCGTCGAGCGCGGCGAGCCGGGCGGCCAGGTCCTCGGCCTCGTCGCGGGCCAGCTCGCTCAGGGTTCCGGTGCCCTGCTCGGTGAGCCGCACCGAGGAGGCCCGCCCGTCGGTGGGGTCGGGTTCGCGGCGTACGAGACCGCGGTGCTCCAGGGCGGCGACGGCCGCGGTGGCGGTGGGCTGGGAGCAGGGCACCTTGGCGGCGAGTTCGCCGATGCGGGCGGGGCTGTTCTCGTACAGCAGGGACAGCACGATGAGCTGGGTGGGCTGGAGGCGGCCGACGGGGGCGGCGCGGTGCAGGCTGCGCAGCAGGCGGTGGAGGGAGACCACCAGGTCCCGCACGTCCGTGTCGGGAATTTCCCTGCTTCGGACTTCCGCCCCCGGTGTGCCCACGTCAACCCGCCTCCGCCCCACGATCAGGTCAAGAGAGTGTCAGGGTCGGCTTGTACATGTCCAGCCACAGGGCGAGGTCGAGGGCGAGTTCGAGGCCGCGCCGGGAGGCCATGGTGGACTGCGGGGAGGCCGTCTCGGCCGCCCTGCGCAGCCGGTCGCGGTCGACGACGTCGAAGACCCGGTGGCCGGGGTCGGCGAGGAGGTCCTTGGCGTGGTCCTGGAGGGCGAGCGCGTACTTGGGGTCCTGGGTGGAGGGGTAGGGGCTCTTGACCCTGTCGTACACCGACTTCGGCAGGACGTCGGCGGTGGCCTCGCGCAGCAGGGTCTTCTCGCGGCCGTCGAAGGACTTGAGGGCCCACGGCGCGTTGTACACGTACTCCACCAGGCGGTGGTCGCAGAACGGGACCCGGACTTCGAGCCCGGTGGCCATGCTGGCGCGGTCCTTGCGGTCCAGCAGGACGCGCACGAAGCGGGTGAGGTGGAGGTGGCTCATGCGCCGCATCCGGTACTCGAAGTCGCTGTCGGAGTCGAGGCGTTGGATGCCGGAGGCGGCGGTGGCGTAGCTGTCCTGGACGTATGTGCCGAGGTCGAGGGTCTCGACCAGGGCGGGGCTCAGGACGGAGTCGTCGTCGGTGCCGAAGTGGCGGCCGGTCTGTCCCAGCCAGGGGAAGGTGTTGCCGGTGCGGGCCCCTTCGTCGAGAACTGGAGGTAGCCGCCGAAGACCTCGTCCGCCGACTCGCCGGAGAGGGCGACGGTGGAGTGTTCGCGTATCGCCTTGAAGAGGAGGCAGAGCGAGGCGTCCATGTCGCCGAAGCCCATGGGCAGGTCGCGGGCGCGGATCACCTTGGCGCGGACCTCGGGGTCGGCGAGGGCGTGCGAGTCCAGGACGATGTCCTGGTGCTCGGTGCCGGAGGCGCGGGCCACGTCGTGCACGAAGGGGGTGTCGGGAGTACCGCGGAGTTCGTCGGCGACGAAGTTCTCGGTCTGGCCGACGAAGTCGACGGCGAAGCTGCGCACCCGCTCCCCCGACGGCGCGAGCTGCCGGGCCGCGAGCGCGGTCATCGCGGAGGAGTCGAGGCCGCCGGAGAGCAGGGTGCACAGGGGGACGTCGGCGACGAGCTGGCGGCGGACGATGTCGTCCATGAGCGTACGGACGTGGGCGACGGTGGTGTCGCGGTCGTCGGTGTGCTCGGTGGAGGTCAGCTCCCAGTAGACGTGCCGGCGCAGGCCGGTGCGCGAGACGGTGACGACGGTGCCGGGTTCGACCTCGTGCATGCCCTCCCAGACGGCGTGGCCGGGCGTCTTGACGAAGGCGAGCAGTTCGCGGATGCCGTCGAGGCCGACCTCGTGGCGGGCGAGCGGGTTGGCGAGGATCGCCTTGGGCTCGGAGCCGAAGAGGACGCCGTCGGGGGTCTCGTAGTAGTAGAAGGGCTTGATGCCCATCCGGTCGCGGATCATGACGAGCTTGTGGGTGCGGGCGTCCCAGATCGCGAAGGCGTACATGCCGTTGAGCCGGGAGGCGACCTCCTCGCCCCATTCGAGGTAGCCGTGCAGGACGACCTCGGTGTCGGAGTGGGTGGTGAACTCGTGTCCGCGTGCGGTGAGTTCGGCGCGGAGTTCGGTGAAGTTGTAGGTCTCGCCGGAGTAGACGACGGCGACGGTCCCGTGCGGGGTGTCCACCGTCATGGGCTGGCGGCCGCCCGGCAGGTCGATGATGGCGAGCCTGCGGTGGCCGAGGGCGGCAGGTCCTGACACCCAGGTGCCGCGGTCGTCGGGGCCGCGGCAGTCCATGGTCTCGGTCATGGCGTCGATGCTCTGCCGGTGGGCGCGCAGGTCTCGGTCGTACGAGATCCATCCGCTGATTCCGCACATGTGGGGGGGCTCCTCCTGCATCCGGGCCGGCCCGTGTCGCATCCCGACCGGGCCAACCAGTTGTATCGGGCACCTATATTTCGAGGATGTGTCAGGAAGTGGCGGCCCGTCAACTCACCGGTAACCCAAGAAAGGGCAAGTGGGCGCGGTTCGGCCGACTTTCGACCCGGTCCCAAGGGCGGGGACCGTATACGGCCCCCGGCCGATCACGGCCTCCGGGCGCCTCGGCCATACTTCGGCGCATGACTGCTACTTGGCCGAAACACCTCGACGTCGGCGCCGTCCGCTTCGCCCGGCCCACCGCCCACTACGACGCCCTGCTCGCCTTCTACCGCGACGACCTCCAGCTGCCGGTGCTGGCCGACTGGCGGGGCCACTCCGGATACGACGGCGTGGTGTTCGGGCTGCCCGGCACCCCCGTGCACATGGAGATCACCCAGCACGGCAACCCGCCTCGGATACCCGAGCCGCACCCGGAGAACCAGCTCGTCCTGTACGTCCGCGGGCCCGGGGCCGTCGCGGCGGGCGTCGCCCGGCTGCGCGAGCGGGGCCACGAACCGGTGGCGACGGCCAACACGTACTGGCCCGAGCGGGGCGCGGTGGCCTTCGCGGACCCGGACGGCTGGCTGGTGATCCTGGCGCCGTGGGTGTTCGGCGAGGACCCGGTGCCCCAGCCCGCGTAGGGGCACGCAGGAAGGGCCCCGGCGGTCTCGCGTCCGCCGGGGCCCTTCGCGTCACTCCGCATGCATCAGCTGGGGATGAGCTCCTGGGCCAGGCCGAAGGAGAGGGTCATGCCCGCGCCGCCGACGCCGTTGACGACGGTGACGCCCGGCTCCGGATTGACGACCAGCTCGGTGCGGCCGTCGCGCAGGGACGGGTAGAAGCCGACCCAGCGCTCGGTGATCTCCGCGTTCGGGAACTTCGCGAAGGTGGCGAGGTAGTCGAGGACCGCCTTGTTGATCTCCTCGCTCTCGAACGGGTCGAGGGTCTTGGCGTACGCGTGGCTGTCGCCGATGGTCAGGCGGCCGTCGGCGGTCTGCGAGAGCAGGACGTGGATGCCGTTCTCGCGGTGGAAGGGGTACTGCTCGCCCATCCGCCGGGCCAGCTCGGTGCGCGAGGTGCAGTCGTCGAAGGCCGCGTAGTGCAGGAGGGTCAGACCGCCGCAGAGCATCGGGCCCAGCTCCCAGCCCGCGGGCTGGGCACCCGTACGCATCATCTGGAGCTTGCAGCGGACGATGCCGGACTCGGCGAAGACCTCCGGGTAGAGGGTCTCGAAGTCGTTGCCGCTGCACACGAAGAGGTTGTCGACCTGCCAGTCGCCGGCCGTGGTGGACACGGTCGGCATGTCGACACCGCGCACGGTGGTGCCGAAGCGGATGTCGACTCCGTACTCCTGGATCAGGTACTCGGCGACGGCGGGTATCGCCCGTCGCGGGTCCACGTTCAGCTCGGTCGGGCTCCACATCGCGGCGAGAAGACCGTCCTCGACGGCGGTGGAGCTGCGCTCCAGGGCCTCCTTCGCGGAGATCATCTTGGTGCCGTTCTCGCGGGCTGCCTCGGTGATGTCGACGAACTCCTCGAGTACGGCGACCTCGTCGGCCTCGTGAGCGAGGTGCAGCGAGCCCGTCGGCGCGGCCCACAGGCCGGTCTTGGCGGAGATCTCCTGCCACACCGCACGGCTGCGCAGCCCTCGCTCGTACATCGCGCCGCGCTGCTGGCCGACCGACCAGATCATGCCGAAGTTGCGGATGGAGGCACCGACCGCGTAGTCGTCGCGCTCGAAGAGCACGACCTTGTCACCGCGCTTGGCCGCCGCCAGAGCGTGGGCCAGGCCGACGATGCCGCCTCCGACGATGGCAGTGTCCGCACGGTTGACGGCTGCGCTGCTGACAGACATGTGGTCCCCTATCTCAGAACGTACGTCGGTACAAGATCAGTTCACGGTGTACGGGAGGCGACGTCCGGGCGGACGCCGCCTTGCCCGGAGGTTGCGCGGCCCGGGGATCGCCCGGGCCGTCGCCGGTCACGCGGCCCGGGGAACCCGGTTCCAGTGCGGGACCATCAGCACGCCGGCCAGCAGGGCGGCCACGGCGAAGATGGTGAACAGGACGCCTCCGGAGAGGAATCCGGGGAGCAGTCCGCCGAGGATGGCGCCGACCGAACCGCAGCCGTTGACCAGGCCCGCGGCGGTGCCCGCACCCTTGGCGCTGCCGAAGTCGACGGCGGCGACGCAGGAGATCATCGCGTCGGCGGCGTACACCGACACTCCGATGACGGCCAGTACGGCGATCATGATGCCGACGCTGCCGGTCGCGGTGAGCGGCATGAACAGCGCGAGCGCCGCGGTCAGGACGCCCAGCGCGATGACGCAGGCGGGGGCGCGGCGGGACTTGAAGACGTTGTCCGAGACCCAGCCGATGATGATCGGCGCGACGACTCCGGCGACGCCGAAGGCGACCGGGATGAGCGTGGCGCCCGCCTTGTCGATCTCCGGGATGCGTTCGGCGACGATGACCGGGCCCCAGAGCAGGATGGCGTACCGGGCGGGCTTGAGCAGGAAGTAGCAGAGGCCGAGCGTGAGGACCATGCGGTCGCGCAGGGTCTCCTTGTAGAGGGCGAGGCCGGTGAGCGTCTCCTCCTCGGGCGCGTCCGCGTCGGCGGGTGCGGCGTTCGGGTCGTGGTCGGGGTCCTCGAGTCCCACGTCCTTGGGCGAGTTGCGCTGGAAGACGAGGAAGAGGCCGAGGACGACGGCGAGCGTGGCCGCTCCGGCGAAGAAGGCCGCCTGCCAGCTGTCGAACACCGAGTACGCCATCCAGCCGAGGAACGGCGGGGCGGCCAGGCCGCCGAAGGCGTAGTTGGTGCTCCACAGCCCCAGGATGCGGCCGCGCTCCTTGACGGTGAAGAAGTTGCCCATGTTCTTGCAGAGCGGCGCCCAGCCGGCCGACTGCGAGAGGCCCTGGATGACCATGGCCCCGCCGAAGACGAGGACGGCACTGCTGAGGCCCATGAGACAGGCCGCGACGATGGCCCCGATCATGCCGCCGATGACGACGACGCGCGGACCGAAGCGGTCCGCCCACATGCCCCACAGGAACTGGCCCGCGGCGTAGGCGGCGAGGTAAATGGAGTCGATGACTCCCAATACCCCTTTGGTGAGGACGGTGTTGACGGCCGGGTCGTCGAGAATGCCGAGCTTCGCGACGGAGAAGGCCTGCCGTACGAAGTAGAAACCGGCGTACGCGACCCAGGTGATCGCGAAGATCTGCCAGCGCCAGCGGGAGGCGCGGGCGGACCGCAGAACAGGATTGACCTGATCCAGCGCTTCGCGGGTCGTGATGGTCTGTGCGTCTTTGGATCCTTGCTGTGGTGCGAGGTCGGCCATGGCGGCGGCGTCCTGTCCTCGACGTGCACGGGTAGGGGAATGAGCGGCCGTACGGACATGAGTGGCCGTACGGAGGTGTCGTGCGGCGGTACAGCCGTGCCCGCACCTCGAACAGAGCGGTGTGCGGGCACGGCACGGCCCCGGCGCGCGCCCAGGCATGCGCGCCGGGGCCGGGTCTGTGTGGTCAGGGGGGCTGGTGCTGCTGCGCGGCGATCAGGCGGTCAGCGACCGGCCCGCCGCGAGCGTGGTGCCCACCCAGTAGGAGTCGAAGTTGCGCAGCCGGTGTCCGGCGGGCAGCTCGACGGGCGCGTTCACCAGGAACGGCACCTTCTGCTCGGTCAGGCCGCCGTGCGAGCGCAGCGGCTCCTTGAAGCCCGAGATGTCGTGGCGCGAAGGCGTCGTGCCGAGGGCGGTGTTGCGGGTGGCGATGACGACGATGTCGCCGATGCGGTCGCCGGGCAGCTCGAAGCGCTCGCAGGCCTCCTCGCGGGTCAGGACGGTGTCGACGCCGTCGATCGCGGCGACCTCGCCGACCAGGGCGGCGACGTCCGTGCCCTCGGGCAGGTGGACGGTGGCGTAGGAGCCGAGCGCGCCGTGGTGGACGGTGTACGGGTCGGTGATCGGCAGGATGACCCGGGAGGCGCCCTCGCCGAACTTGCCGTCGAAGAAGTCCTGGAGGAAGACGACCTGGGCCACGCCGTCGGCGTCGCTCTTGGCGTTCATGCCGTGGTCGGCGGTGATGACGAGGATCGCGCCGAGGGCGTCGATCTTCTCGAAGTAGCCGTCGAGCATGCCGTAGAAGTCGTTGGCGACCGGCGAGCCCGGGGCGTGCTTGTGCTGGATGTAGTCGGTGAGCGACAGGTACATCAGCTGCGGGCTGTCCTTCTCCAGGACGTCGACGCCTGCGGCCATGACCAGTTCGCTCAGCTCGGCGCTGTAGACGGACGGCAGTTCCATGCCGACGCGCTCCAGGACCTTGGTGATGCCGTTGTCCTCGTCGGTGACCTGGTCGGCCTTCTCCGCGGAGAAGTTGATGCCGTCGACCAGGTCGCGGCCCAGCAGGCGGCGCAGCTTGTCCTTGGCCGTGATGCAGACGACCTTGGCGCCGGCCTTGGAGAACTCCGAGAAGATGGTCGGCACCCGCAGCAGCTCCGGGGCGTTCATCATGATCTCGGTGCCGGACTCGGTGTCGTAGAAGTAGTTGCCGCAGATGCCGTGGACGGCCGGCGGCTGACCGGTGGCGATGGAGATGTTGTTCGGGTTGGTGAACGACGGCATCGTGCAGTCGCCGCGCAGGTCGGCGCCCCGCTCCAGCATCTTCTCCAGGAACGGCATCCGCCCGTCCGCGATGGCCCGCTCGTGGTACGCGTCCTCGCTGCCGTCGATGCAGACCACGACGACGGGCCGCTGGGGCCACGGGTAGTCGCGGCCGTTGACCTGAAGCTGCTCCATGTACGGACACCCCTGAAGTTCGAAGTCGCGGGGCGGTAGCTGCCGCCCCGTGTGACATAGGTAGCACCCGGCGACAGGGCGGAAGAACCTCTCGGTTTGCTATGGGGCCCATAGCCGCATTCAAGCCAACGCGACCCCTCCCCTTTGAGACCGATCGCGGTTAGGCTCACCGCGCGCACAGTTGATCAAGGAGGGCACGTGGAACTGAACCTCCACCGGCTGTGGATCTTCATGCAGGTCGTCGAGCACCAGGGGTTCTCGGCCGCCGCGCAGAAGCTGTACATGAGCCAGCCCTCGGTCTCCAACCAGGTGCGCCGGCTGGAGCAGTCCCTGCGGGTGACGTTGATCGACCGCTCCGGCGCCCGGACCCGCCCCACGGCGGAGGGCGAGGTGCTCGCCGAGTACGGCAAGCGGGTCTTCCTGCTGGCCGAGGAGGCAGTCTCCGCCGTGCAGCAGGTCAGCGGTCTGGCGTCGGGCCGGCTGCTGGTCGGGGGGTCCACGACGGTCGGCACCTATCTGCTGCCGCCGCTGCTGGCCCGCTATCAGCAGGACCATCCGGGGATCGTCTGCGACCTCTTCGTCGGCAACAACGAGGCTGTACTGGAGCGCCTGTTGGGCGGGGGCATCGGCATCGCCGTGGTCGCCGGGACGCCGACCGCCAACCAGCTCGTGGTCGAAACGGTCCTGGACGAGCGTCTGGTGGTCGTGGCCTCCTCCTCGCATCCCCTGTCCGGTGCGGGCGAGGTCGGCCCGCAGGAGCTGCGCGAGTGCCGCTTCCTGCTGCGCGAGCCGGGCTCGCAGACCCGCGAGCTCCAGGAACAGGTACTGGGCGACTGGGAGTTGACCGACGTCCCGCACGGCGACGTGTGGGGCCCGGAGGCCGTCAAGCAGTGCGTGGCGGCGGGTCTCGGCATCACGCTGATCTCGGAGCACGCGGTCGTCGACGACGTACGGTCCGGGGCGCTGACCGTGGTGCCGGTGAGCCCGGCACCACGCTCGCGCCCCGTGAACCTGGTACGGCGGCGCGACCGGCTGCTGTCCCCCGCGGAGCGCGCCTTCATGAAGGTGCTCCGCGAGATCGGCAGCTGGCCGCGCGAACTCCCGCCCGGTTAGCCCGCGTTACTTCCAGATGCGGACGTGGTCGACGTACATCGTCGACGTGTAGTCGAGCGCGGCGGTCGTGACGTCACCGGCCGCCCACTCCAGGATCTCGTGCGACAGGATCGGGTACTCCTTCACCTGGCTGATCAGCTTGGGGTCGGTGACGGTGCGCACGACGGTGCCGTCGTACGTGAACTCCATACGTGTGGCCGTCCAGTTGAGGCCGATGGTGTGGTAGTGGTCGGCGTGCAGACCGGGTGCCGGGACGACCTGGGCGGACTGCACGTGGTCGGCGCCGTAGCCGTCGTAGTGGATGGTCGCCGCGTACTTGTCGGTGGCGTACGCGCTCTCGATCAGGTCGATCTCGGCACCGTCCTCGGCGCTGCCCTTGATGTCTCCCCAGGAGTGGGTCTGGAGCCAGACCGCGCCCAAGTGGCCGTTGGTGGGCGGGACATGGAGTCTCGCCTCGAAGGTGCCGTGGGTGTAGTCGAAGATGCCGTCGGTGTCGACCCTGCCCCCGGCGTACTGCTTGTCGCCGAGCTTGCGGAGGTCGATGGCGAGGTTGCCGCCGTTCTCGGGGACGACGCGGACATTCTGGGGCTTGTACCACCAGCGCAGGCCGTCGGCGCGGTCGGCCTCGGTGCGTTCCTGGTCGCGGGCCTTCCACTTGGCGGTGTTGAGGGCGGTGCCGGTGAACTCGTCGCTGAAGACGAGCGTCCCGGCGGGGCCGGCGGTGGGCTGGACGCCGGCCGGGGTGGCGGGGTCGACCAGGGAGGCGGCGGTGGTCTCCGCCTGTGCCGGGCCCGTCAGCAGGGCGGCGGCCAGGAGGGCCGCCGCGCCCGCTGCCAGGCGCGTACGGAACGTACCGATCATCGTGACTCCTTTGTCAGACGACACTGGACGGGCTTCCCGTCGACGGTGCGCACCGCGACGAGGGTGGTCCCGCCCTGGATGCGGGTGGTGCACTTCTCCCCCGCCGCCGCCCGCCAGCGCCCCACGAGGGTCACGTGCAGGGTGTGCGGGGCGCTCGGTTCGGCCAGCCACGGCCGGGAGAACGGGCTCCAGTGCCCGTGGTACTCGCCCTTGCTGTCGTACTGGGCGCGGTCGCGGCCCGCGTACAGCCGCAGGTCCGGGTCGCACACGGACAGCACGAGGGCCCCGGAGGTCTCGGTGCGGACCAGCAGCATCGACGGGGTGTCCACGGCCCGTACGACGGTGGAGTCGGTGAGGGCGCGTGTCGCGTCGAACACCGCGTACCCGGTGATTCCGGTGGCCCGGTCCCGTACGACGTGGGCGGTGTCGTCGTGCCGTACGACGGTGTACGGGGCCCGCCCGGCGTCCGCCATGTCGGCGGCGAACGCGGCCATCGACTCGGGCGTCGCGCCGACGACGGTCGCGTAGTGGTACGAGGCGCCGCGCGGGGCGGTGCCGTGCCGCAGCCAGGCGGTGGCGAAGTCGCCCCGGGTCTCGGCGTCGGTGCCGTGGTGGCGGGAGGTCTGGGCGGTGCGGGTGAGGGAGAGCCGCTGCCCGGCGGGCAGGTAGTAGCCGAGGCCGGTGGCGTCCAACAGCCAGGCAGCGCTTGCCCCTTGATGCTCGTACGGGAAGGCGGTGACCGGCGTCGGACCTCCCACGTGGGTGGGGGCTTCCCGGGTCGCGAGGCGGGACTGGAAGAGCGTCGTCTCGGTCTCGTGGACGGCGTCGGTGTTCTCGATGCCGGAGCCCAGCGCGATCACCCGGTTGTCGAAGAGGAAGACGGACGTGCGGGCGCGGTGGCTGGCGTCGTACTTGGGGATCTCGCGCAGCCGCATCGCGAACATGCCGTTGCGGCCGTCGATGGTGTGGCCGCCCGCGAAGGCCTCCTCGCTCAGCATGACCTCCTCGATGGCACCGGTGAGGTCGCCCTTGAGGAGGTTCCACGGCTTGTGGAGGGTGGTGGTGCCGGGGCGGCGGTTCCAGTCGTAGCCGTCGTGGCTGTAGCCGCTGTCGAGGTTGGTGACGGGGGCGTTCGGGGTGGGACCGCGGTGCAGGACCTGGATCTGGCCGTAGGTGTTGTAGCGGCCGTACCAGTTGGAGCCGTCGTAGATCTCCGTGGACCACAGGTAGCGGTTGTGGCCGCGCACGGTGACCTGCCAGTCGTCGCGGCGCTGCACGGCGAGTGCGCCGTAGTTGTACGCCCAGGCTCCGGACGGGGCCTTCTCGGCGGTGATGTTCGCGGCGGCGAGCTGCGCCGCGATCTTCTTCTGGGCGGAATTCGGGCTCGCGGGGAGCAACCGCAGGAACGCCGCGCCGAGTTCGGGGTCGAAGGGCTCTTTTCCGTCGGGGGTTCCGGCGATGGCGAGCCACTGGAAGGGGGTGATCTGAAGGCCGGTGGTGCCGATCGGGTTGCGCCCGGAGAGGGAGATCGGCCAGTGCGAGGTGTTGGCGACGACGCGCATCGTCAACACGGCCTGCTTCAGGGCCTCGTGACCCTTCGTCGGAATCCGGAAGAGGCCGCCGCTCATGACGTACACGAGCGGTGCGAAGCCGGTGAAGCCGTCGCGGGCGTAGTCGGGGAAGAAGCCGACGTGGTGGAAGGTGGTGCCGTCGGTCTTCAGACCGTCCTGGATGCCGTCGGTGGGCAGGAGGTACTGGCCGAGCCAGTCGCGCAGCACCTTGAGGCAGGCGACCTGCTTGGCCTCGGTGTCCTGGAGGAGGGCGACGGCCAGCTTGCCGCGCGCGGTGGTGTTGAGGATGTCGGCGGTGGAGCCGTGCGCGTTGCGGTGCTCCAGGCCCCGGAAGAGCCGGCCGAAGCCGCACAGCCAGGTGAGGTCGGCGCGCACCGCCTCCAACAGGCCCGCCTCGCGCAGGACTTCCCGCATGAGGAAGACGGAGTCGTAGTAGCCCCGGATGTCGTAGCCGAGGTGGTGGATGGTGCCGAGGCAGCTGCCGTACGTCCAGCCCTGCTCGCGGAGCCGCTCGACGAGCCTGATGTACAGCTTCCCCAGGGCGGGCCGGTGGGCCGCCGAAGCCGCGTCGTACGCCTGGGCGATCTTCTGCTGGAGGTCGGTGACGGCGCGCAGGGTGAAGGCGCCGACGAACTTCTTCAGGTCGGCGGCGAGGGCGGGCGGGTAGATCTGCGCCTGGTACGAGAAGACGGGGCGGCCGGTGAGCAGGGCGTCGGTCTGCGTGGTGAGGGTGGTGACGTAGGCGTCGTCGACCTTGACGGAGGCGGCGAGGTAGTCGTCGTGGTAGCGGGTGATCAGGGCTTGGAGGGCTGCGCTTTCGGCTGCGCTGGGGCGCGGTGCGGGGATGCGGGTGCGGCGCAGGATGCGGTCGAAGAGGTAGAGGGCCTGCCAGTGCTGCTGGTCCCAGTCGTCGCCCTCGACGCAGATGTCGGGGGCGTGGACGTCGCGGGTGGGGGCGTCGGGGCGCAGGGCGACGTTGAGGAGGAGCTGGTCGAGGTAGAGGGTGCCGGCGCGGCGCGGGGCGACGATGCGCATCGTGTCCATGCCGGGGCGCGGGCGGCCCTTCATGTCGTACGCGTACCGGGCCCACACGGTCCGCCACCCGGTGAAGTTCAGGTCGAACTCCAGGTGGCAGTCGGTGCGTTCACCGCGTCCGAACTCGAAGCGGACGACGTCGTCGACGGCCTTCTCGTTGTAGATCCAGACGGAGAAGGTGTCGACGGTGCCCTGCCACTGCTGGTCGGCGAGCGGCCGGGGCTCGTACGGGTCGGGGGCCCAGCCGAGGTCGGCGTCGACGGTGACCGTCGAGCGGGTCCCGTGGTCCCAGCGCAGGGCGTGCGTGCCGCACACGGAGCGGGCGTCGCTGATCGCCAGCGTGCTGCCCCGCCCGGCGGTGAACTGCCGGGGCACGGCGGTCTCCAGCAGGAACGCGGGCGGCTGGAGCGCGAGCGCCCGCTCTTCGAGCTCGTGCAGGGGTACGTCGCCTTCGTGCGGGAGTACGTCGCCGGGCCCGGCCGCCTGCGCCTGTGGGACGGCGGTGAAGGGCAGGGCGACGGCACCGGTCGCGGCGGCGCCGTACGCGAGGAGGCGACGGCGGGACACAGGGGTGGCGGGGCGGTTCACGGGGGACTCCCAGCGTGCGGGGGCGGGCGGCCGAATTGCCTGCGGACGCTAGGGAGTGATGAGAATAGGATTCAAGGAGCATTACGAAGCCGGGGGCAACTGTGACCGCCAGAGAACTGAAGTTCCGCAAGCTGACGGCCGACCTGCGGCGCGGCATCCAGGACGGCACCTGGCCGCCCGGCAGCAAGCTCCCCACCGAGCGGGCGCTGGCCGCCGAGACGGGTCTGTCGGTGACGACGGTGCGCCGGGCGTACGAGGACCTGGTCGCGCAGGGCATGGTGGAGCGGCGGCAGGGCGCGGGCACGTTCGCGCTGGGCCGGGTCCCGGGGGTGCCGCACCACCGGCGGATCGTCGGCGTGCTGGTCCCGGACACGACGCTCTACTATCCGCGGGTCCTCCAGGGCATCCAGGAAGTGCTGTCGGAGGCGGGGGCGCAATTCGTGCTGGCCTGCTCGCACTACGACCGCCAGGCCGAGGACGACGCCATCGCGGAACTCCTCCTGTCCGGGGTGCACGGCCTGCTGCTGGTCCCGGGCCTGCACGACGAGGGCGATCCGGCGCGGCGGGCGGAGGAGCTGCTGGGGCTGCCGGTGCCCGCGGTGCTGGTGGAGCGGCGGCTGACGGCGGCGGGCCCCGGCGACCCGACGGAGCACGTGTGCACGGACCACGAGGGCGGGGCGTACGAAGCGGTGCGGCACCTGCGTGCGCTCGGCCACGAACGCCTCGGCCTGGTGGTCCGCACGGACGCGGCGACGGCGGCCCCCATCCGGTCCGGATTCGCGCGTGCCGTCGCGGACTTCGGGCTGCGGGAGCCGGTGCACGACGCGGACGTGATGGACGCGTGGACCCCGGCGCGGGCGGACGCGGCGGTGGCGGCGCTGGTCGCGGGCGGGGTGAGCGGGGCGCTGTGCTTCGGGGACCGGGAGGCGGCGCTGATCCAGTCGGCGGCCCGGCGGGCCGGGCTGCGGGTGCCGGACGATCTGGCGCTGGTCAGCTACGACAACGAGTTCGCGGACGTGGCGGAGATTCCGCTGACCGCCGTGTCGCCGCCGAAGTTCCAGGTGGGGCGGCTGGCGGCGCAGATCCTGCTGCGGCGGCTGGCGGAGGGCGACGCGTCGCCGCTGCACCAGGTGCAGTTGCGGCCGAATCTGGTGGTGCGGGCGTCGTGCGGGGCGCGGCGGGAGTAGGCGTCACCGTCCCTGCTGGTCGAGGGCGGCGGCGATGCGGCGGGCGGTGGGACGGTGGGTCACCCGGTGGGCGAGGTCGGTCAGTTGGTCACGGGCGGTGGGGTCGCCGCCCGTGAGGGCCAGGGCGGTGATGGCGGCGTCGGCCACGCCCGGGGCGGTCCTCCTCCCGTCCCGCAGCGGGCGCAGGGCCGTGATGGCGAGTGCGGCCAGGGCGTGCGCCGTGCCGGGACGGGGCGGCAGCAGTCCGAGTGACCAGGCCGCTCCGCGCAGGACCAGGCAGTTGTACGGATCGGGCGGGTGCCCGGTGTCGGGGTGCACGCTGCGGTGGGCGGACAGCGGCACCGTGCGGGGCAGGCCGAACGCCGCGCACCAGCCGTGCAGACGCTGCCGGGACACCTCCGGCCCGGCCCGGGCGAGCACGGTGCGGGCGGTGCGGGCCCACCGGGCGGAGGGAGTGCGGGCGGTGGGTGGCGCGGGGTGGGCGAGGAGGGCCTCCAGCGGTCCGGCGGACGCCTCGCGCAGGGCCAGGTCCGCCCAGGCCTCACCGGGGTTGAGCGCGGGCCCCGGCAGCACGGCGGCGGCCTCGCGGAGAGCGGGCGGGGCGCCGGGGGCGAGGGCCGTGCGGCGGAACACCGCGACGACGGCGGGGCCGGGCGGACGGCCGGCGTCCAGCTCGGCGAGGGCCAGTTCCCAGTCCCGGGTGCCGGGCCCGATCTCGTACAGGCGACTGAGCCCGTCCAGCCGCTCGCACCGCTGCGCGGCGAGGAGACCGCCGTCCAGGCCCCGGACGATGCCACTGGCCAGGGTGAGGAGCTCGGTGCGCACCTGGGTGGGGGTACGGCCGAACTCCTCGAAGGTGCGGGTGCCGTGCAGCGGGACTCTCGGCAGCCAGTGCGCCCAGATCCGGCCGAGGGCCAGCCGGTCGGCGTCGGGCAGCGCGTGCAGGAAGGCCATGACGGGCGGGCCGGGCCCTGTCGACGCCCCGTTGCGGCAAGCCAGGTGCAGTACCCCGTGTGCGAGAGCGGGCAGGCGCCCCCGTGCGGCGAGCCGCTCGAACTCGGCCGTCCCCGGGTCACGCACCTCCGTACTCATGGAACGAGCGTAGGACGCACCACTGACAACGCCCCCGTGAACGAGGCGGCTCAGGCGATCCGGTGCAGGTCCGCCGCCCGGACTTCGCCCCGCAGCTCCTCCCCCGCGACGAACCTCCGTGCCTCCTCCACCGCGAACGCGCCCAGCAGCCGCACCTCGGTGCCCATCGCCCCGGCGATGTGCGGGGTGACCAGCACGTTGGGGAGGGCGAGCAGGGGGTGGCCGGGCGGGAGGGGTTCCGGGGCGGTGACGTCCAGGACGGCGTCGACGCGCCCGCGTGCGCAGTGCGCGGTGAGCGCTTCGGTGTCGACGAGGCCGCCGCGTGCGGTGTTGATGAGCACCGCGCCGTCGCGCATCAGCTCCAGGGCGCGGGCGTCGATCAGGTGGCGGGTCTCGGGGAGCATCGGGGCGTGCAGGGTGACGACGTCGGACTGCGCCAACAGGTCGTCCAGGGGCAGGAGTTCGGCCCCCAGCCCGGCTGCGTCCTCCTTCGCCAGATACGGGTCGCTGACCACGAGCCGTACCCCCGCGTCCGCCAGCCGCTCCAGCACCAGCCGCCCGATGTGCGAAGCCCCGACGACACCCACCGTGCGGGTCGCGCGCCCGGTGCACGGGCTGACGGTGAGGTCCTGCGGTCGCCCCGCCCGGTAGTCGGCGGCGAGCCGGAAGGCTCGTTTGGCGGCCAGCCGGATCGCGGAGACGGTGTAGTCGGCGACCGGTCCGGCATTGGCGGAGGCGGCGGAGGAGACGACGATGCCGCGCTCCCACACCTCGGGGGCGTAGACCTGCTTGACCGAGCCCGCCGCGTGGAAGGCCGCCCGCAGCCGGGGCGCGCCGGCCAGGGCGGCGGCGTCCACCGGCGGGCAGCCCCATCCGGTGATCATGAGGTCCGCCTCGGCCATCGAGTCCGTGAGGTCGCAGAACGCGGCGAGGGTTGCCCGCACGTCCTCGGGCAGGGCCAGTGCCGCGACGTCCGCGCGCATCGCAATCAGGGCTGTGGGACGGCCAGTTGAAGTGGTCACGTAGCCATAGTGAGAGACACGACCAGAGCAATCAATGATCAATCACCCCTGCCCCGGCCAATTACTCCCCCATTGCTGTCTGATTGCTCATTGCGCGATCTCCACCCCACCACCAAAATCAGGCCAGCACGCACCACGCATTCACACCGGGACCCACACTCCTGCCGCACCCCTGGGGGACGCACCATGACCGCCGCAGCCCACGTCACCGCCGAGATCGCCTCGCAGCCCGCCTGCTGGACGCGGGCCGCCGAACTGGCCGCCGTCGTCGGACACGGCCTGCCGCAGCCCGGCGAGCGGGTCGCCGTCGTCGGCTGCGGCACGTCGTTCTACATGGCGCGCGCCTACGCGGTGCTCCGCGAGCGTGCGGGCCAGGGCGAGACCGACGCGTACGCCGCCTCCGAGGCCGCGCTGGCCCGACCGTACGACCGTATCGTCGCCATCACCCGCTCCGGCACGACGACCGAGGTCCTCGCCCTCCTCGACGAGGTGCACGGCCGCATCCCGACCGTCGCGCTGACCGGGGTCCCGGACGGCCCGGTCGCCGACTGCGCGAACGCGCTCGTGGACCTGTCCTTCGCCGACGAGAAGTCCGTCGTGCAGACCCGATTCGCCACGACCGCCCTCCAACTCCTGCGCGCGGGGCTCGGTTTCGACCTGAGCGCCTCGGTCGCGGACGGCGAACTCGCCGTCGAGGAACCCCTCCCCCTCGCCTGGGCGCACCGCGGCCAGTTCACCTTCCTGGGCCGCGGCTGGACCGTCGGCCTGGCCGACGAGGCGGCGCTGAAGCTGCGCGAGGCGGCCCGCGCCTGGACGGAGTCGTACGCGGCGATGGAGTACCGCCACGGACCCATCAGCATCAGCGACGAGAACAGCCTCGTCTGGTCCTTCGGCGAGCCCCCGGCCGGCCTGGAGGACGAGGTGACGGCGACCGGCGCCCTCTTCACCGCCGACGCGCTCGACCCGGTGGCCTCCCTGGTCCGCGCCCAGCGCCTGGCCGTGGAACTGGCCGCCCGCCGCCGGATGAACCCCGACCGCCCCCGCAACCTCTCCCGCTCCGTCATTCTCACGGGGGCGGCCGCCTGACCGGGGCGCCGCCGGGGATAGCCTGCGGTTGGTCTCCGACGAATCACGCCGGACGCATCAGGAGGAGAGGCCTCATGAGCCTGTACGACATCCCGCTGCACACCCTGGACGGCGCACCGACGAGCCTGTCCGCCCACAAGGGCAAGGCCGTGCTGATCGTCAACGTCGCCTCGAAGTGCGGTCTGACCCCGCAGTACGCGGGCCTGGAGGAGCTCCAGAAGACCTACGGCGACCGCGGCTTCACGGTCCTCGGCGTGCCGTGCAACCAGTTCGCGGGCCAGGAGCCGGGCAGCGCGGAGGAGATCGCCACCTTCTGCTCCGCGAGCTACGGCGTGACCTTCCCCCTCCTGGAGAAGATCGAGGTCAACGGCGAACACCGGCACCCCCTCTACACCGAGCTGACCAAGCTCGCGGACGCGGACGGCGAGTCCGGCGACGTCCAGTGGAACTTCGAGAAGTTCCTCCTCTCCCCCGCCGGCGAGCCCGTCGCCCGCTTCCGCCCCCGCACGGAACCGGGCGACACCGTGCTCGTCTCCGCCATCGAGGCCAACCTGCCGGCCTGACCGGCCCAGCACGCCGCCCGGCACCCGGGCGGCGTCGCTGTCGGCGCTCCCGCCGACCAGGCCCGTGAACCGATCCGTCCGCTTGCGCGTCCCAGAGTCGTACCCGGCTTCGCCGCCATGTGCACGACGGGACCGCCCCGGCGCGGAGAGGATCACAGTGACAGGCAAGAAGGTGTGGGTTCTGGGCGCCGCGACGTTCCTGCTGGGAGCGGGGGCGGCGTTCGCGGTGGCCGGCTCGGCGGACGACGGTCCGGAAGTGACCGTCCAGCCTCAGTCCGCGGCCACGTCGGACGTCCCGCAGACCCGCGAAGGGCTCGTGACCGCGTGGACGGCCGAGCTGCGCAGGGCGGGCACGACCAAACCGGACGGCTGGGAGCTGCTGACGACGGAGGAGATCCGCGGCCGGTACCTGTCCCAAGTGCACGCCAACGCACCGGACGCCGCCGAGGTCGACCCGGGCATGGTCAAGCGGGACTGAAGGTGCGTACGACGAAGGGGTTCCGCAGCCGGTCGCCCGGCCGCGGAATCCCTCGGGCCGCGTGGCCTACTTGTTGATCTCGTTGATCACTGCCACGGCCTTGTCGCCGTGCTCCGAGCCGAACAGATCGCCGTTCTTGCGGGTGACGCCGTCGCCCTCGGCGTTGCCGGCGGATCGCCCGGTGTACTCGGCGGCGTCGGACGCGGTGACGAGCTGGGGCCCATGAGATCACCCCCGCATGACTTCGGTGCTGGTGAACTGTCAGGCTCTGCAGCCTCCGTGTCACCACTGACACGGGTTCAGTGGCAGCCCTGATGCCCCTCCGCCCCCCAACTCCTAGCTTTTTTAACGTCCGTTGACAGACATGGGGGTTCACATGAAATCGAGGATCACCAAGCGCCGCGCCTTACTCGCGGCCGGGGCCGCCGCCTCAGCAGCCGGCCTGCTGCTGACCACCGCACCGCAGGCCGCGGCCGCCGTGCCGTACCGCAACTGGACGCAGACGGCGGGCAATTCCTCCGGCGTGCGGTTCTCTCCGTGCGGAGACTGGTGGGAGGTGTGGGACAACGTCAAGAACGACCTTCGCGGGCCCCTTGTCGAGTACAACTACAAGGGCGTCAAAGACGACTGGAAGGTTGTCCCCGTCTGGGCTGATGACAACTACGTCAAGCGTCAGTTCAACATGAACGAGAAGTACCACGTCTACTTCCGGATCCACTATGGCGATCACACCTCGCCCACTGTCGAGTACAAGACCAGCGGCGGCTGCTAGCTGTCCTCGCCGGGGATCCGCACCGCCAGGTTCCCTGCCACCTGCTGCCCCTGGCCGCTTTCTCCGGCCAGGGGCACCTTGTGCGAGTCAGGCCTCGAGCGCATCCAGGCACGTCCCGTACCGGCCGCCGAGCTCATCGGCAGGTGCCCCGTGCAGGTGCTCCCCGCAGAAGTACCCGCCGCACCCATATGCGGAGACTTGGGCTCCGATCGTCCGCGGGCCGGCCCCGCGCGGGGTTGTCCGAGGAGCCGGGGCACGCGAGGGACTGCGCCCCGTACGGGAACGTGAAGGCCTCCCGGCGAACGCTGGGAGGCCTTCAAAGCAGTCTGGTTCTACGCGTGTCTCACCGGGCATTCGGCCCTAGCGGATCGGCATGCCCGACAGTGTGCGGGCGATGACCAGGCGCTGGATCTCGCTCGTGCCCTCGAAGATCGTGTAGATCGCCGCGTCGCGGTGCATCCGCTCCACCGGGTACTCGCGGGTGAAGCCGTTGCCGCCGAGGATCTGGACGGCCTGGGCGGTCACCTTCTTGGAGACCTCGCTCGCGTAGAGCTTGGACATGGAGCCCTCCGCGGCCGTGAACGGCTTGCCGGAGACGGCCATCCAGGAGGCGCGCCAGACCAGCAGGCGGGCGGCGTCGATCTGGGTGCGCATGTCGGCGAGCTGGAAGGCGATGCCCTGGTTGTCGATGATGGGGCGGCCGAACTGTTCGCGGGTCTTGGCGTAGTCCAGGGCGACTTCGTAGGCGGCGCGGGCCGTGCCCACGGCCATCGCGCCGACGGCGGGGCGGGAGGCCTCGAAGGTGGCCATGGCGGCGTTCTTGACGCGCTCGCCGCCTCCCTTGGCGGCCCGCTCGCGGGCGCGGGCCAGGCGCTCGTCCAGCTTCTCCTTGCCGCCGAGGAGGCAGGAGCCCGGGATGCGTACGTCTTCGAGGACGACCTCCGCCGTGTGCGAGGCCCGGATGCCGTGCTTCTTGAACTTCTGGCCCTGGGAGAGCCCGGGGGTGGCGGGGGGCACGATGAAGGAGGCGTGGCCCTTGGAGCCGAGGGCCGGGTCGACGCAGGCGACGACGACGTGGACGTTGGCGATGCCGCCGTTCGTCGCCCAGGTCTTCGTGCCGTTGAGGACCCACTCGTCCTTGGCCTCGTCGTAGACCGCGCGGGTGCGCATCGAGGCGACGTCCGAGCCCGCGTCCGGCTCGGAGGAGCAGAAGGCGGCGACCTTCACGTCGTTCGCGTCGCCGTACATCTGCGGTATCCAGGTGCCGATCTGCTCCTCGGTGCCGTTGGCGAGGACGCCGACGGCGGCCAGGCCCGTGCCGACGATGGAGAGCGCGATGCCCGCGTCGCCCCAGAAGAGCTCTTCCATGGCCATCGGGATGCCCAGACCCGTAGGGTCGAAGTACTGCTGTGCGTAGAAGTCGAGGGAGTAGATTCCGACCTTGGCGGCTTCCTGGATGACGGGCCAGGGGGTCTCCTCCCGCTCGTCCCACTCCGCGGCGGCCGGACGGATCACGTCCGCGGCGAAACCGTGGATCCAGTCGCGGACCTGCTTCTGGTCGTCGTTGAGATCGAGCGTGAACTCGGCCATGTCCCCTCCAGCACGTGCACGTTACTTGCGGTAACCACGAGTGTGTTACCCACGGGTAGCCCCTGTCAACAGTCGGCCGTCGACGGGCAGTGTTACGTTGCGCGGGCGTCACGGAACGGAATCACCTGGGCGGGGAGAGCACACGATGGAGACCACAGAGCAGGCCACGGCGCAGCGGTCGACCGCCGAGGCCCGGCGGCGCGAGCTGCTGGAAGCCGCGGACCGGGTGGTCCTGCGGGACGGCCCGCAGGCCTCCATGAACGCCATAGCGGCCGAGGCCGGCATCACCAAGCCGATCCTCTACCGGCACTTCGGCGACAAGGGCGGCCTCTACCGCGCCCTCGCCAAGCGGCACACGGACGCACTGCTGGCCGCCCTGCGGGCCGCGCTGGACGCGCCCGCCGAGCGGCGCGAGCGGGTGGAGCGGACGCTCGACACCTACCTCGCGGCGATCGAGTCGCGTCCGCAGGTCTACCGCTTCCTCATGCACCCGGCGGAGGACGCCGCCGCGCCGACGCCCGAGCAGGGCTTCGACGTCGGACGGCACTCGGCGCCGCTGCTGCGGCGGATGGGCGAGGAGCTGGCCGAGGTGATCGCGGAGCGGGTGGACCTCGGGCCGAACAGTGAGCAGCTGGCGCGGGTGTGGGGTCACGGGATCGTCGGCATGATGCATGCGGCGGGCGACTGGTGGCTCGGTGAACGCCCCTGCTCACGGGCGGAGTTGGTGAGCAGCCTGGCGGACTTGTTGTGGGGGCGGCTGGCGGCGGCCGGCGACCGCCCAGGCGGGCCCGGGTTCTAGGTACGGATTCCAGTCGGCCCTCTTCGCGGGGCGCACCCGGCGCGGGTACTGAGCCGGGGGCGGCCCCGCCGCTCAAGGGGACGAGGGGGGGAGGGCGGAGCCCAAGGGGGTTACCGGGGCAACGGGGCTACCGGGGCAACCCCCTAAGCCGTACGCCCCCACTTCGCCCTGCGCGCCTCCCGCAGCACCTTCGCCCTGCGCCAGCCCGTGAGCCGGTCCGGGTAGACCTTGCCGTCGAGGTGGTCGCACTCGTGCTGGAGGCACCGGGCGAAGAACCCGGTGCCGGTGACGGTCACCGGCTCGCCGTCAAGCGTGAAGCCCTCGACCACCGCGTGGTCGTAGCGCGGCGTGCCCGCCTCCAGGCCGGGGAGGGAGAGGCAGCCCTCGGAGCCGCGCACGACGGGGCCGTCCGCCTCCACCAGCCGCGGGTTGACCACGTGCCCGAGGTGGCGGACCTCCTCGTCGTCCGGGCAGTCGTAGACGAAGACGCGGAGCGACTGGCCGACCTGGTTGGCGGCGAGGCCGACGCCCTCGGCCGCGTACATCGTCGCGAACATGTCCTCGACGAGCCCGGCCAGGGACGCGTCGAAGTCGGTGACGGGCTCGCACGGGGCGTGCAGGACGGGGTCGCCGTGCAGCGTCATGGGGCGTACGGTGCCGGAACTGCCGGGAATGGGGCGGTGTCGCATGGCCGCTAGCGTACGTTCCGCCGCGCGTCACGTACCGTCGAGGCTGGTCCGCGCCCTTTCCCACGGGTGCCGCGGTTCGGGCGTACGGCGGGACCTCGATAGGCTGAGCCCGGACTGTTGACCGGTGGACCTGGGGCAAGTGCGGCGCCGGATGCAAGGAGGATCAGTGACGATGGCAGGCAACACGGAGCCGTTGTCGCCGCGGGCCAAGCTGGCCGTGACGGCAGGCAAGGCCGCGGCGGCGGTGTCCCGCGCCGCGGGACGCGGAAGCGGCTCGGTGATCGGCGGAAAGGTCGCGCTCAAGCTCGACCCGGACCTGCTGGGACGACTCGCGAACCACCTGGACGTGGTGCTTGTCTCGGCGACCAACGGCAAGACGACGACGACCCGGCTGATCGCGGAGGCCCTGAGGGCCAGCGGTCCGGTCGTGTCGAACGCGCTCGGCGCGAACATGCCCGCGGGCATCACCTCCGCCCTCGCGGGCGGCTCGGACGCCAAGTACGGCGTGATCGAGGTCGACGAGAAGTACCTCGCGGGCGTTGCCCGTGACGTGACGCCCAAGGCGATCGCGCTGCTGAACCTCTCGCGCGACCAGCTCGACCGCGCCGCCGAGACCCGGATGCTCGCGGAGAAGTGGCGCGAGGGGCTGGCCGGGTCGAAGGCCGTCGTCATCGCCAACGCCGACGACCCGCTGATCGTGTGGGCGGCGTCCTCGTCGCCGAACGTGGTGTGGGTGGCGGCCGGACAGGAGTGGAAGGACGACGCCTGGTCGTGCCCCTCCTGCGGCGGTGTGATGCAGCGTCCCGGCGACGACTGGTTCTGCGGCGAGTGCGGCTTCCGCCGTCCGACGCCGAGCTGGGTGCTCTCCGGCGACCACGTCCTGGACCCGCACGGCTCCGCGTGGCCGATCCACCTCCAGCTCCCGGGCCGCGCCAACAAGGCGAACGCCGCCACGTCGGCCGCCGTCGCGGCGACCTTCGGGGTGCCGCCGCAGGTGGCGCTGGAGCGCATGTACCAGGTGCAGGCGGTGGCCGGACGGTACGACGTCGTCCAGTACCAGGGCCGTGAGCTGCGGCTGCTGCTGGCGAAGAACCCGGCCGGCTGGCTGGAGACGTTCTCGCTGATCAACCAGCCGCCGACGCCGGTGATCCTGTCCGTCAACGCCCGCGGCGCCGACGGCACCGACACCTCCTGGCTGTGGGACGTCGACTACACCCGGCTCGCCGGTCACCCAATCTTCGTGCTCGGCGACCGCAAGCTGGACCTCGCGGTCCGCCTCGAAGTCGCCAACCTGGAGTTCCGGGTGTGCGAGACCCTCGACGAGGCCGTGCAGATGGCGCCGCCCGGCCTGATCGAGACGATCGCCAACTACACCGCGTTCCAGGACCTCCGCCGCCGCGTCGGCAACTGACAGAAACCGCAGGGACATGACTCGAATGAATGACAGCAGTCTGCGGCTGGTCTGGATCTACCCGGACCTCCTCAGCACGTACGGCGACCAGGGCAACGCCCTCGTCGTCGAGCGCCGGGCCCGCCAGCGCGGCCTCGACGTGCAGCGGGTCGACGTACGCAGCGACCAGCCGGTGCCCACCTCGGGCGACATCTACCTGATCGGCGGCGGTGAGGACCGCCCGCAGCGGCTGGCCGCCGAGCGGCTGCGCAAGGACGGCGGGCTCAGCCGGGCCGTCTCCAACGGCGCGATCGTCTTCTCGGTGTGCGCCGGTTACCAGATCCTGGGCCACGAGTTCATCAACGACCTCGGCCAGCGCGAGCAGGGCCTCGGCCTCCTCGACGTGATCTCCACCCGTGGTGAGGGCGAGCGCTGCGTCGGCGACGTGCTCGCCGACATCGACGCCCCGCTGAACCTCCCGCAGCTCACCGGCTTCGAGAACCACCAGGGCATCACCCACCTCGGCCCCACCGCCCGCCCCTTCGCCCGGGTCCGCCTCGGCAAGGGCAACGGCACCGGCGACGGCACCGAAGGCGCGTACAACGACACCGTGTTCGGTACGTACATGCACGGCCCCGTCATGGCCCGCAACCCGCAGATCGCGGACCTGCTGCTGAAGCTGGCCCTCGATGTGAACGCGCTGCCGCCGACCGACGACCGCTGGTACGAGGCGCTGCGCGCCGAGCGCATCGCCAGCGCCACGCAGCCCGCCTGACGCCTTCTCACGGCGCACGTGACCCTGTTTCACGTGAAACGTCCACCCGTTGGACGCCGGGTTCGGTCCCGTCACCCCGCACTTGTAGGGTGACGGGACCCGCCCGGACGACGTGGTCCGGTCATTCGGCCCACGTTGCAAAGGTTTTCGCGCCATGCGCATTGGTGTCCTCACCTCCGGCGGCGACTGCCCCGGCCTGAACGCCGTCATCCGCTCCGTCGTCCACCGTGCCGTCGCCGACCACGGCGACGAGGTCATCGGTTTCCACGACGGCTGGCGGGGCCTCCTCGACTGCGACTACCGCCCCCTCGACCTCGACGCCGTGAACGGCATCCTGGCGCGCGGCGGCACCATCCTGGGCTCCTCCCGCGTCCAGCCCGCGCACCTGCGCGGCGGCGTCGAGCAGGCCCGCGGCCACGTCAAGGACCTCGGCCTCGACGCGATCATCCCGATCGGCGGCGAAGGCACCCTCAAGGCCGCGCACCTGCTCTCCGAGGCGGGGCTGCCGATCGTCGGCGTACCGAAGACGATCGACAACGACATCGCCTCCACCGACGTGACCTTCGGCTTCGACACCGCCGTCGGTGTCGCCACCGAGGCGCTCGACCGGCTGAAGACCACCGCCGAGTCGCACCAGCGTGTGCTGATCGTCGAGGTCATGGGCCGGCATACGGGGTGGATCGCCCTGCACTCGGGCATGGCGGCCGGTGCGCACGCCATCGTTGTGCCGGAGCGGCCCTTCGACATCGACGAGCTGACCGAGCTGGTCGGCAAGCGGTTCTCGGCGGGCAAGAAGTTCGCGATCGTCGTCGTCGCGGAGGGTGCGAAGCCGCGCGAGGGGTCGATGGAGTTCAACGTCGGCAAGACCGACCAGTACGGGCACGAGCGCTTCGCCGGAGTCGCCAGCCAGCTCGCCATCGAGCTGGAGGAGCGCCTCGGCAAGGAGGCCCGCCCGGTGATCCTGGGCCACGTCCAGCGCGGCGGCACCCCGACCGCGTACGACCGCGTGCTCGCGACCCGCTTCGGCTGGCACGCGGTGGAGGCGGCGCACCGCGGCGAATTCGGGATGATGACGGCGCTGCGCGGCACGAACATCGAGATGGTGCCGCTGGCCAGCGCGGTCGAGGAGCTGAAGACGGTTCCGGCGGCGCGCTACGGGGAAGCGGAATGCGTGCTGTAGGCCCGATGGACTCCTGACACTGCCCCCGGTCGCGGACGCGGCCGGGGGCGGTTCTACTCTGGACCGGACAACCCGGCACTAATCAGGAGTCAGCGGATGGACCACAGCGGGCACGGCATGAACATGGATCTGCCGCCGTTCACGCTGGGACGGGGCCTGGAGCTCTCCCCCGATCCCTTCTTCCTGGTGACGTGCCTCGCGGCGCTCGCCCTGTACGGGTGGGGCGTGGTGCGGCTGCGCAAGCGGGGCGACGACTGGCCGGTCGGCCGGACGGTCTTCTTCGTGATCGGCGTGCTCACCGTGCTGCTGGTGATGTGCACCAAGCTCAACGACTACGGCATGGTCATGTTCAGCGTGCACATGGTGCAGCACATGATCGTCAGCATGCTGTCGCCGATCCTGCTGCTGCTCGGTGCGCCGATCACGCTCGCGCTGCGCGCGCTGCCGGTGTCGGGGCGCGGCCGCAAGGGACGCAAGGGGCCGCGCGAGCTGCTGCTCGCGCTGCTGCACAGCCGGTACATGAAGATCATCACGCACCCGGCGTTCACGATCCCGCTGTTCATCGCGAGCCTGTACGGCTTCTACTTCACGCCGCTGTTCGACATGCTCATGGGCAACGCGGTCGGGCACGTGGTGATGATGGTGCACTTCCTGGCCGTGGGTCTGGTCTTCTTCTGGCCGATCATGGGCGTGGACCCGGGGCCGCACCGGCCCGGTTACGTGATGCGGATGCTGGAGCTGTTCGCGGGGATGCCCTTCCACGCGTTCTTCGGCATCGCGCTGATGATGGCCTCGCAGCCGATGGTGGAGGCGTACAAGAACCCGCCCGCCTCGCTGGGCATCGACGCGCTCGCCGACCAGAACGCGGCGGGCGGCATCGCCTGGGCGTTCAGCGAGATCCCGTCCGTGCTGGTGCTGATCGCGCTGGTCTTCCAGTGGTACCGCTCCGAGCAGCGCGTGGCGCGGCGCTCGGACCGGGCGGCGGACCGGGACGGTGACAAGGAGCTGGAGGAGTACAACGCGTACCTGGCCTCCTTGCAGGCGCGCGGCGGCCAGTCCTAGCGCGAGTGTCCGCAAGGCTGTAGCGGTGGCGTGCCCCGGCGGGTGACGATGACCCTCCACTCGTAGGTGAGGGGGCGCGCATGAACAATTCGCCGAAGTCGATGGGGGCGCTGACCGTCGGGATGCTGGTCGTGGTGACGGCGTACACGGCGGCGATGGGCAGCAACGGCTGGCTGTGGTTCGGCTGGGTGGTGCTCCTGCTGGCCACCGTGGGGACGATCGCGACGTCGCGGGGCCGCTGATCCCGCAGCGGCCCCGCCGCAGCCACGCGTCAGAAGCGGAAGACGGGACCCGTCGCCGCGTCGAGTTCGCAGGCGTTGCCGAAGGTCTTCTTCCAGTGCACGGGCTGCCCGCGCCAGGTGCCGTCGGCCGTGGCGGTCACCGGGTCGTACTGCTTGGTGCAGGGGTGCGGATTGCCGGGCAGCGCGTCGAAGCTTCCGCGCGCCCAGGTGAGGTCGTCGCACGCCTCCCTCGGCTGCGGGTGTCCGCCGCCCACCGGGGCCGAGCAGTGCAGGCTGACGCCCCGGATCCAGGTGTCCTGCGCGCCGCTCACGGTGAGCAGCAGCCCGCGCTTCGGCGTCGGGTGGGCGTCGGCGACGGCGGTGGCAGCGGGGGCGAGTGCGAGCAGGGCGACTGCGGCGAAAGCGGTGGTACGGAAGGGGCGCATGCGTCTCTCCAGGGACGGGGCGGGGGTGTCCCGGACTCCGCACGGGCGGAGCGGGGGTGGGTCCGCACGAGCGCACCCGTCGTGCCCCCGCACCCGCAACGGGCCACGCCGTGCGGGTCGCCCGCCCGGAGGGTCCCATTGGGCCGTCCGGCCCTGCGGATTCCGTCCCGAGGACGCCCGTCGGTGACGTACCGTAATCCCATGATCGTCTTTGTCCCGGCCGGACTCTTCCTCCTGGCGCTGGTCGTCGGCATGCTGCGCGACCGGCGGCGGCTGCGCAACGGCTTCTATCTGGTCTTCGCCCTGTTCTTCACGCTGGTGGGCGTGATGCTGAAGGCGGGGCAGAAGCATCCCGCCCTGGCGGCCGGCATCGCCGGGGGCCTGCTCCTGCTGGCGCTGCTGTCCGCGCTGGTGCTGGCCTGGTTCCTGGTACGGAACGGGCTGACGATGGTCCGCAAGGAGGGCCGCAGCCCGGCGAACCTGCTGTCGCTGCTGGCGGGCCTGGGCATGATCGGCCTCGGCGCGATGCTGGTCGCCTCGCTCGCGACGGGTTCGCGCGCGCTGAGCACGGTGACGGTCGTCGCGGTCCTGGTGGTCGGTTACGTCTCCTTCCTCTTCACCTGTTTCCTGCTGTACTCCCTGCTGTACGGCTGGTTCAGGCCGCGCGGCCGGATCGACTTCGTGGTGGTGCTGGGCTCCGGGCTGATCCGCAACAAGGTGCCGCCGCTGCTCGCGGGCCGCCTCGACAAGGGCCGCAGGGTGTACGAGTCCCAGCTCGCGGCCGGGGGCAGCCCGATGCTGGTGACCTCGGGCGGGCAGGGTCCGGACGAGGACCGGCCGGAGGGGCAGGCGATGGCGGAGTACCTGATCGAGGCGGGTGTGCCGGAGGACCGGATCATCCAGGAGACCCGGTCGCGGACCACCGAGGAGAACCTCGCGTTCAGCGGTGCGCTGATGCGGGACGTGGACCCGGGCTACCGCTGTGTGGTCGTCACGAACAACTACCACGCTTTCCGGGCCGCGTTGATGGCCCGCAAGACCGGCATCAACGGTCAGGTGGTGGGCTCGCGGACGGCCCGGTACTTCTGGCCGAGCGCGATCATCCGGGAGTTCGTGGCGGTCTTCATGCAGCACAAGGTGGTCAACTTCGGGATGTGCGCGCTGCTTGCGGCCATGGGGTCGCTGGCCGGGCTGGTGGTGTAGGCGCAGGCCCGGGACGGGGTCGCGCTCCGTCCCGGGCAGGGCGTGGGTCAGGAGGTCGCGGTCTGCTTCCTGAGGCCGCGCGCCAGGACCGCGTACAGCAGCGCGGAGACGACGAGGCCGGCGGGCAGGGCGAGGTCGATGCCGCCCAGGGCGGTGGCGATCGGGCCGGTGTAGACGTTGTTGACGCACAGGGCGGCCACGGCGACGCCGCAGACCAGGGCCACGGTGCCGGCCGGGTTGAAGCCGCCGGTGAACCAGTAGGGGCCCTGGGGTGATTCGTCCATCAGGGCGCGGCCGTCGTAGCGGTTGCGGCGCAGGATGATGTCGGTGGCGTAGACGGCCATGGCCGGGCCGACGATGGCGACGGTGACCTCCAGCATGCTGTTGACGGTGTCCAGGAAGCCGGCGGTGAACAGCCCGTACAGGGTGAGGGCGACGGCCACCACGCCGTCGACGATGACGCTGCGGGAGCGGCGGATGCTGACGCCGACGGCCTGGAGCGCGAGGCCCGCACTGTAGGAGGTGAGGGCGTTGATGGCGATGGTGCCGAGGACCAGGGCGAGCAGCAGGACCGGTCCGAACCAGCCGGGCAGCAGCTTGCGCAGTCCCGCCTGCGGGTCCGTCATGTCCACGGCGGTCGCGGCGAGGGCGCCCAGAGTGCAGACGAAGACGCTGGGCAGGAAGCCGCCGAGGGCGGTCCAGCCGAGGACCGCTTTCGGGGAGGTCGTGCGGGGAAGGTAGCGGGAGAAGTCGGCGCTGGTGGTGTACGAGAGCGGGGCGGCCGCCATCAGCGCGACGCCGCCGATCAGCGTGGCCCACAGCGGGGTGCCGGTGAGCTTTTCGGCGGGTGCGTAACCGAAGTCGGCGTGCTGGAACACGGCGACCGCGACGACGGCGAAGACGGCGCTCAGGGCGAGGGTGATCGGCAGGTACAGCTTCATGATCAGGCCGTGCCCGTAGACCCCGATGGTCAGGGTGAGGGAGGCGACGACGATCACCACGACGACCTTGACGAAGGTGTTCGCGGTGATGCCCGTCATCTCGACCAGGGCGAAGGCGGCGGACGCGGCGGCGGCCAGGTTGATGGCGAAGTAGCAGACGGAGATCAGCCAGCCGACGATCGCGTTGTTCACGCGGTTGCCGAGGACTCCGTACATCGCCCGCGTGATGACCTCGCTCGGGGTGCCCGCCGACGGGCCGGATATCGCGAGCAGGCCGGTGAGCAGCCAGAACAGGTTGCCGATCACGATCGCGGCGAGTGCCTGTCCGAGGGTGAGGCCCATGAGGATCAGGGAGCCGCCGGTCACCAGGGCGAGGAAGGTGACGTTGGCGGCGGCCCAGACGGAGAAGAGCTGCCGGGGGTGGCCGTGGCGTTCCCGGTCGGGGATGTGGTCGATGCCGTGGGCCTCGACGCGTACCGCCCGCTCGGAGGATGGCGGCTCCTCCGAGTCGTCGGCGCTGACGCCGGGTTGCGGGTCGGGAATCGTGGACGCCATCAGGGACCCTCCAGTGTGCTGTTCACCCACTGCTTGCTTGTTGGTCGCACACTCAATAGCATCGATTCCATGCCGTCAAGCATCGAGAACAAGCGAATCCGCAAATCTCCCGCGTCCAGACGTGCGGAAATCGTTGCGGCGGCCTCTGTGGTTGCTCTGGCCGAAGGACTGGAGCGGATCACGCTGCGCCGGATCGCGGACGAGTTGTCCGTGCGACCGGGTCTGATCAGCCATTACTTCCCGGCGGTGGAGGATTTGGTGGCGGAGGCGTACGGCAGCGCCGCCGATGCGGAAATCGAAGAGCTGCTGCCCGCCGACCGGGCGGATTCGACCCCGACCGAGCACCTGGCCCGCTTCCTGAGACTGACGACCGGGGAGGCGTACGACGACATCAGCCGCCTCTGGCTGAACGCCCGCCACCTCAGCCGCTACCGTCCCGCCCTGCGCGAGCGGGTCGCCGAGCAGGAGAACGCCTGGCGCGACCGGCTGCTGGCGCTGGTCCGCGAGGGCGTCGAACTCGGCGAGTTCCGCACCGAGGACCCGCTGGTGTCGTCCATCCAGATCATGGTCGTGCTCGACGGCCTGGGCATGCTCGTCAACGGCACCTCGCTGGACAACGATCCGCCAGAGATCAGGCGGCTGCCGCTGACGACCGCGGAGCGCGTGCTCGGCCTGCCGTTCGGCACGCTGTCGGACACCAACACCAACACGGACACCGCTGACTGACCGCCGCCGCCCGGGGCATCCCCCCCCTCACGCTTCCCCCCTGAACCGACCGCCTTGCAAGGAGCCTTCGTGCGCACGTCCCTCATCCTGCTCTCGGCCCGCCTGCTCGACCCGGCGACGGGCGGCTTCCTGCCGCACACCGCGCTGGCCGCGGCGGACGGGCGCATCACCGCCCTCGGCGACGACGCGGAGATCCGCGCGCTGGCGGACGCCGGGACCACGGTGATCGACCTGAAGGGTGCGGTCGTCACGCCGGGCCTGGTCGACGGCCACATCCACCCGGTGCACGGCGCCGAGCTCACCAGCGGCCTGGACCTGTCGGGCTGCACCGACCTGGAGCAGACCCGCGAGGCCCTCGCGGGCGCGGTCCGCGAGCTGGCCCCCGGCGAGTGGCTGCACGCCTGGGGCCTGGACCCCAACGTCTTCGGTGAACTCCCCGTCGAGACCACCCCGTTCGACGCGGTACTGGGTGATGTCCCCGCGTTCCTGCTGCTCTTCGACGCGCACTCGGCGCTGGCCAGCCGTCGCGCGCTGGAGCTCGCCGGGGTCGACGGCCCCCGCACCTTCGACCAGGCCACCGCCGACGTGGTGTGCGACGCCGACGGCCGGCCCACCGGGCTGCTCCTGGAGGAGGCGGCCTGCGAACTCGTCGAGAGCGTCGCCCCGCAGCCCACCCGCGAGGAGCGCCGCGACCGGCTCGCTGCGGCCCTGCGCGCCATGGCCGCCTCCGGGCTGACCGGCGGCCACGCCATGGACGCCAACGGCGACAGCCTGGAGCTCATCGCCGAGCTGGCGGAGGCGGGCGAACTGCCGCTGCGGCTGCGGGTGGCCCCCTGGTGCCAGCCCGGCACCGACGCGGAGGGCGTGCGCGCCCTGATCGAGCGGCAGGGTCCGGGCGGCCGCCTGTGGGAGGTCGCGGGCGTCAAGATCTTCATGGACGGGACCATCGACAACGGCACCGCCTGGCTGGAGCAGCCGGACTGCCACGGCGAGTCCGTGGACGCCTTCTGGCCGGACCCCGAGGAGTACACCCGGATCGTCGCCGAGCTGCACCGGGCGGGCGTCCCCACGGCCACCCACGCCATCGGCGATGCGGCGGTACGTCATGTCCTGGACGCCGTCGAGAAGGCGCAGGCCGAGCACGGGGCCGGGCCGCGGCACCGGGTCGAGCACATCGAGACCGTCCCGGACGACACCCTGCGCCGCTTCGCCGGACTGGGCGTCGTGGCCTCCATGCAGCCCACCCACTGCTGCGACTTCACCCGCGCCGACCACACCGACAACTGGTCCCGCCGGCTGGGCGAGCCGCGCGCGTCCCACGCCTGGCGCTGCCGCGACCTGCACGACTCCGGCGCGGTCGTGGCCCTCGGCTCCGACTGGCCGATCGCGCCCTTCCCGCCGCTGGGCGTCATGGCGGGGGCGATCCACCGCCGCCCCACCCGCGACCTCACCCAGGACCCGCACGGCCCCGAGCAGGCGCTCACCGCGCTGGAGGCACTGCGCGGCATGACCGTCAACGCGGCGTACGCGGCGGGCGAGGAGGACGTGGCGGGCCGGCTCGCCGTCGGCCACCGGGCCGACCTGACGGTGCTCGCCGCCGACCCGCTGACGGTCCCGGCCACCGAACTCGCCGACGTACCCGTGCTCCTGACCGTCCTCGACGGCACCCCGACGCACCGCGCCGCCGGGCTCTGACAGCCAAAGGGGGCGCGGGCTCGGCCCGCGTCCCCGCCCCTCCCTGAACTTCCCCTCCCCCAGGACCACTTGGGCACGTTGCGGCGCTCCGTCGGGTGTGTTCTCTTGGTGGCGATCACCTGCGTACGAACGAGGGGGGACACCGTGGCGAACGCGTCGGGGCAGCTGCTGGCCATCAGCGACCTGCACATCGGCTACGCCGAGAACCGTGCCCTGGTGGAGAGAATGACGCCCGGCTCCGACGACGACTGGCTGCTGGTCGCCGGTGACGTCGCCGAGACGGTGGACGACGTCCGCTGGGCCCTCAAGACCCTGGCGAGCCGCTTCCGCAAGGTGCTCTGGGCCCCCGGCAATCACGAACTGTGGACCCACCCCCGCGACACCGTCACCCTCCGGGGCGTCGCCCGCTACGAGCACCTGGTGGAGATGTGCCGCGACCTGGGCGTGGTGACGCCCGAGGACCCGTACCCGCTCTGGGAGGGCCCCGGCGGGCCGGTCGCCGTCGCCCCGCTGTTCCTGCTGTACGACTACAGCTTCCTGCCCGCCGGCTGCACCACCAAGGAGCAGGGCCTCGCGTACGCGAACGGGACGGGCATCGTCTGCAACGACGAGCACCTGCTGCACCCCGACCCCCACCCCAGCCGTGAGGCCTGGTGCCGCGACCGGGTGGCCCGGACGGAACGGCGGCTCGCGGAGCTGCCCGAGGACCTGCCGACCGTGCTCGTCAACCACTACCCGCTGGACCGCCACCCCATGGACGTGCTGTGGCACCCCGAGTTCGCCATGTGGTGCGGGACCCGGCTGACCGCCGACTGGCACCGGCGCTTCCGGGTGGCCGCCATGGTCTACGGCCATCTCCACATCCCCAGGACCACCTGGCACGAAGGGGTCCGCTTCGAAGAGGTGTCGGTGGGCTACCCCCGGGAGTGGCGCACCCGGCAGGCACCGCCCGGCGCGCTGCGCCGCATCCTTCCCGCCGACGCGCGCGAGGAAGGGGCGGAGCGGTGATCGAGGAGCTGCTGCCCGCCGCGGTGGTGGCCGTGGAGAGCCGGGAGGGTGCGGACGACCTCGCCGAGCTGTTCCCGGAGGAGGAGCCGGTGGTGGCGTCGGCGGTGGTCAAGCGCCGCCATGAGTTCGCGGCCGTACGCAGCTGCGCCCGCCGGGCCATGGAGAAGCTGGGGCACGCCCCGCAGCCCGTGCTGCCGGGCGAGCGCGGCGCCCCGCGCTGGCCCGACGGCCTGCTGGGCAGCATGACGCACTGCGACGGCTACCGGGCGGCCGCCCTCGCCCGTACCGCCGACCTGGCCTCGCTCGGCATCGACGCGGAACCCCACGGCCCGCTCCCGGACAAGATCCTGCCCGCCGTGTCGCTGCCCGCCGAGCGGGACCGCCTGGCGGCGCTCGCCGCGGGGCGGCCGGGCGTCCCCTGGGACCGGTTGCTGTTCAGCGCCAAGGAGTCGGTCTACAAGGCCTGGTTCCCGCTGACCGGCACGTGGCTGGACTTCGAGGAGGCGGACATCGAGCTCCGCCCCGATCCCGGGGCAGCGGACCGGGGCAGCCTCCGCGCACGGCTCCTGGTGCCGGGGCCGGTCGTCGGGGGGCGCAGGCTCGGGCAGTTCGAGGGGCGGTGGACCGTCCGCGAGGGGCTGGTCCTCACTGCGGTCGTGGTCCCGCACGGCTGAGCGCTGCGGGGGCCCGTTGCCCGCCGGACAACGGCGGTCAACGGGCCCTGCATCACGGCGACTTGCTCAGAGGGCCTTGCTCAGAGGGTCTTGCTCAGAGGGCCTTGCTCAGAGGGTCTTGCTCAGCCTGTCCGCGAGCAGTGCCGCGAAGCGCGCCGGGTCGGCCAGGTCCCCGCCCTCCGCGAGCAGGGCCGTGCCGTACAGCAGCTCCGCCGTCTCGGCCAGCGCCGGGTCCCCGGCCCTGGCCTCGTGCGCGGCCCGCAGCCCGTCGACCAGCGGGTGCTGCGGGTTGAGCTCCAGGATGCGCTTGACCGGCGGGAGTTCCTGCCCCATCGCCTTGTACATCTTCTCCAGGGCCGGGGTGAGCCCGTCGTTGTCGCTGACCAGGCAGGCCGGGGAGTCCGTGAGGCGGGTCGTCAGCCGTACGTCCCGGACGTCGTCCAGCGTCTCGTTCAGCCAGGTCAGCACGGGCGCGTAGGCGTCGGCCTGCTCGGCGGACGGCTCCTCGTCGGTGGGCAGGTCGACCGCGCCCCGGGCGACGGACTGGAACTCCGTGCCCGCGTACTCCCGTACCGTCTCGACCCAGATCTCGTCCACCCGGTCGGTGAGCAGCAGCACCTCGTAGCCTTTGGCCCGGAAGGCCTCCAGGTGCGGGGAGTTGGCGACCTGGGCGCGGCTCTCGCCGGTCATGAAGTAGATCTTGTCCTGGCCCTCCGGCCGGCGGGCGAGGTAGTCGGCCAGGGTGGTGGGGTCGTCGCCCGCGGTGGAGGCGAAGGAGGCGATGTCGAGGATCGCCTTGTGGTCCTCGGACGGGTCCAGGAGCCCTTCCTTGACGACGGGCCCGAACTCCCGCCAGAAGGTGCGGTACTGGTCCTCCTTCTTGTTCATCAGGTCCTTGACCGAGGCCAGGATCTTCTTCGCCAGCCGGCGGCGGATCAGCTGGATGTGCCGGTCCTGCTGGAGGATCTCGCGGGAGATGTTCAGCGAGAGGTCGGCCGCGTCGACGACGCCCTTGACGAAGCGCAGGTGGTCGGGGAGGAGTTCGCGGCTGTCGTCCAGGATGAAGACGCGCTTGACGTACAGCTGGAGGCCGTGGCGGGCGTCGCGCTGGTAGAGGTCGTGCGGGGCGCGCGAGGGCAGGAAGAGCAGGGCCTCGTACTCGAAGGTGCCCTCGGCCCGCATCTGGACGATGTCGAGCGGATCCGTCCAGTCGTGGCTGATGTGCCGGTAGAACTCGTGGTACTCCTCGTCGCTCACCTCGGCGCGCGGGCGGGCCCACAGCGCCTTCATGGAGTTGAGGGTCTCCTCGCCCAGGCGCACCGGGAAGGAGAGGAAGTCGGAGTACCGCTTGACGATCTCGCGGATCTTGCGCTCGTCGGTGTAGTCGTGGAGCGCGTCCTCCTCGTCGGCGGGCCGCAGGTGCACACAGACCGAGGTGCCCTCGGGGGCGTCCTCGACGGTCTCGATCGTGTACGTGCCGTCGCCGGTCGACTCCCAGCGCACGCCCGTCGTCTCGCCGGCCTTGCGGGTGATCAGGGTGGTCCGGTCGGAGACCATGAACACGGAGTAGAAGCCGACGCCGAACTGGCCGATCAGCTCGGCTGACTCCTTGCTCTCCTTGTCGGCCTTCAACTTTCGCAGCATCTCGGCCGTGCCGGACCTGGCGATGGTGCCGATCAGCCCCACCACCTCGTCACGGGTCATGCCGATGCCGTTGTCGCGCACGGTCAGCGTGCGGGCCTGGCTGTCGGCCTCGATCTCGATGTGCAGGTCGTCCGCCCAGAGCGCCTCGTCCTGGAGCCCGGCCAGGCGTCGCTTGTCCAGGGCGTCCGAGGCGTTGGAGACGAGCTCGCGCAGGAAGATGTCCTTGTTCGAGTAGATCGAGTGCACCATCAGTTCCAGCAACTGCCGTGCCTCGGCCTGGAATTCCAGCGTCTCGGTGCTCATGCTTTCCCTCCGCGATGAATTGTTCTGTGCGGGGTTCACCTTCCCAGAGGCGGGGCAGGCAGCAGAAACCCGGTCCTCGCGGCGTCCATGACAGTGTCCATGACAGTAGGGAGACACAGGGTGTTCTACTACGTCCTGAAGTACGTTCTTCTCGGCCCGCTGTTGAGGATTCTCTTCCGGCCGAGGATCGAAGGGCTGGAGCACGTCCCCGAGGACGGGGCGGCGATCGTCGCCGGGAATCATCTGTCGTTCTCGGACCACTTCCTGATGCCTGCCGTGCTGAAGCGGCGGATCACCTTCCTCGCCAAGGCCGAGTACTTCACCGGGCCCGGCGTGAAGGGGCGGCTGACCGCGGCGTTCTTCCGCAGTGCGGGGCAGATCCCGGTGGACCGGTCGGGCAAGGAGGCCGGGAAGGCGGCGGTGCGGGAGGGGCTCGGGGTGCTGGGGAAGGGCGAGTTGCTCGGGATCTATCCCGAGGGGACCCGGTCGCACGACGGGCGGCTGTACAAGGGGAAGGTCGGGGTCGCGGTGATGGCGATCCGGGCAGGGGTGCCCGTGGTGCCGTGCGCGATGGTGGGGACCTTCGAGATCCAGCCGCCCGGGCGGAAGATCCCCAAGGTGAAGCGGGTGACGATCCGGTTCGGGGAGCCGCTGGACTTCTCCCGGTACGCCGGGATGGAGGACGAGAAGACCGCGCTGCGGGCCGTCACCGACGAGATCATCTACGCGATCCTGGCGCTGTCCGGCCAGGAGTACGTGGACCGCTACGCGGCCGACGTGAAGGCCGAACAGGCGGCGCAGGGGCGGAAGTTCCCCCGGCTGAGGCGCTGAGCGCGCGGGGCCGGACAAGGGGCAGGGGCGGCCGGTGGGAGAGCACCGGCCGCCCCTGCTGTGCGTAACGGACCGTCAAGTCAGGGTGCCCGACGGGTCGTTACGGCTTGGGGGTGGCGTGCGGGGCGCACGTCGACTCCTTGGGTCCGGCCTTGCCGGTGAGGAGGTATCCCTCGACCCGCGGGTTGATGCAAGGGTTGACCAGGTTGGTGACACCGTGCGAGCCGGCGTCCTTCTCGATGATCAGGCTGGAGCCCTTGAAGCGCTTGTGCAGTTCGACGGCGCCCTGGAAGGGGGTGGCCGCGTCACGCGTGGACTGCACGATGAGGACCGGCGGCAGGCCGCGGCCGGTCTTGACCTGCACCGGGGTCTGCTGCTTGGTGTGCCAGGTGGCGCACGGCAGGTTCATCCAGGCGTTGGACCAGGTCAGGAACGGGTACTTCTGGTGCAGCCGGGTGTTGTCCCGGTCCCACTTCTGCCAGCTGGTGGGCCACTTGGCGTCGGCGCACTCCACGGCCGTGTACACCGCGTTGCCGTTCTCGTCCGCGATGTTGCCCTGGATGTCGGTCATGTCGGGCGAGGCCGCCTCGATGACCGGCTTCGGGTCGCCCGCCGCGTACGCGCTGAGCGCCTTGGCGACCGGCACCCACGAGGAGTCGTAGTACGGGGCGCCCTGGAAGAAGGAGATCAGCTCGGCCGGTCCGACGACCCCGCCGAGCGGCTTCTTCTTGGCGTCGGCGCGCAGCTTCTGCCACTGGGCCTCGATCTGCGCCCGGGTGGTGCCCAGATGGAAGACCGCGTCGTTCTTGGCGACCCAGTCCTGCCAGTCGTTCCAGCGCATCTGGAAGGCGACGTCCTGGTTGAGGTTGGCCTCGTACCAGATGTTGTCGCGCGAGGGGTCGACGACGCTGTCGACGACCATGCGGCGCACGTGCGACGGGAAGAGCGTGCCGTAGACCGCGCCCAGGTAGGTGCCGTAGGAGACACCCACGAAGTTGAGCTTCTTGTCACCGAGTGCGGCCCTGATGACGTCCAGGTCGCGGGCGGTGTTCGGGGTGGTCATGTGCGGCAGCATCCAGCCGCTCTTCTCGGCGCAGCCGTCCGCGTACTCGGCGGCGAGCTTGCGCTGCGCGCGCTTGTCGGCCTCGCTGTCGGGCACCGGGTCGGCCTTGGGCGCCTTCACGTACTCCTGCGGGTCGACGCAGGAGATCGGGGTGGAGTGGCCGACGCCGCGCGGGTCGAAGCCCACGAAGTCGTACGCCTTGGCCGCGCCCGCCCAGATCGCGTTCTTGTTGGTCACGCGGGTCGGGAAGCGCAGGCCGGAGCCGCCGGGGCCGCCCGGGTTGTACAGCAGGGAGCCCTGGCGGTCCTGCTTGGAGCCGGTGTTGCCGATCCGGTCGACGGCCAGCGTGATCTGCTTGCCGTGCGGCTTCTTGTAGTCCAGCGGGACGGTGACGAAACCGCACTGGATGGGCTTGGCCAGGCCCCAGTCGGCCGGGCAGTCCTTCCAGGAGATGCCCTGCCGGGCGGCCCGGTCGGCGGCCACCTTCACGCCGTAGGCCTCCGAACCTCCCCGGTCCTGGAAGCTGCTGGAGCTCTTGGTCTGCTGTCCGGTGTCGGCGCCGGCGGCCGGTGCCGCCACCGCCCCGGCTATGAGTGTGCCCGCGAGCAGGGTGCCGGCTGAGCCGAGCACGGCGGTGCGTCGCACGTGGGACCTCCCCCTCAGAGTTGCGCGAGGTCCTGAACTGGACCCCGAGCGGCATCCTTGCGGTTGCGTGGATGCTGGGACCAGACCGTACGTGTGTTTCTTTACCGAACCAATAGCCGGTGCATGGAGTCCGCTCAGCGGTGCGGCGGGAACCTCCGCACAAGATCCTTTGCGTCCACCCATGCATGAACCTGTCATCACGGGTTAGTCGGATGTCCTCAACACACCTTCACAACAGGGGAGTTCAGATGTCCAGCACCAGCGGCACGCGGTCCAGTACGAACGGTCTGGCCGTCGCAGGGCTCGTCTGCGGAGTCGTCGGGATCTTCATCGCCAACCTCATCCTGGGTCCGCTCGCCATCATCTTCGGCGCTGTCGGCCTGAAGCGTCCCGGCGGCACGGGGATGGCGAAGGCAGCCATCATCCTCGGCATCGTGGACATCGTGCTGTTCTTCGTGGTGATGCTCGCGTTCAGCAGCGGCGGCGGCTTCAGCTGGCGCATCGGCGGCTGATGGCCCTTTCCTCCAGGTCGTCGAGCGCTCCGTCCATCATCAGCCGCAGCGCCCTGGCGTCCCGGGCCACCGCCGTCACCAGCACTCCCCCGCCCCCCAGCGGGGTCAGCACCGCGGTCTCGCCGAGCAGGCGGGGCCGCGGTTCGCTGTGCGCGGACTCCTCTTGCACGACCAGGAGCTGACCCACCGCCCGGTGGCCGCCCAGCACCGCGCCGCCGTCCCAGCCGCCGGGCGCGCCCGGACCGTACGCCAACTCCTGGTCGAGGAGCGGGCGTCCGGCGCGGCGCACGGTGAGACGGGTGAAGAGGGTGCCGGTCTCCTCGCCGTGGCGGCCCAGGACCTGTTCCTCGCGGTAGACGAGGCGGGCGGTGGGGGCGAGGTCGACGGTGGTGGTCATGCGCAGGTCGCTGCCGTGGGCGGAGATGAGCTGCTCGGGCAGCCAGCACAGCTCGGCGTCCTGACCCACCGTCAGCCGTACGTCGTACGTGGCCTGTTGGGGGACGCGACCGGGCAGGGCGACAGTGGCGGCGGCCGCGTCGACGGTCAGCCGAGCCCCCTCCCGCACCTCCGCCTCGATGGCGAGCCGGTCGCCGCCGAGCGGTGCGCTCATCGCGCCGACGACGGTGACACGGCCGTGGTCGGGGCCTTCGGCGGATCTCGTACGTCGCAGGGCGAGCGGCCCGTCGCCCTCCAGGACGGGGAGCCGGCCGCCCGGGGCGGCGACGATGCGGGCGGTGGCGGTGAGGCTCATACGGTGACGGGCCCGGTCCAGGAGGCGAGCTGTGCGCGCACCCAGTCGGCGACCGGCTTGACCTTGTCGCCGGTGGTCAACGAGGTGAAGGCGACGGGGAGTTCACCGCGCTGCTCCTTGGCGTCGCGGGCCATCCGCTCCAGGTCGGAGCCGACGTAGGGGGCGAGGTCGGTCTTGTTGATGACGAGGAGGTCGGCGGTGGTGACGCCGGGACCGCCCTTGCGGGGGATGTCGTCGCCGCCCGCGACGTCGATGACGAAGATCTGCGCGTCGACCAGGCCCTTGGAGAAGGTCGCGGTGAGGTTGTCGCCGCCGGACTCGACGAGGATCAGATCCAGCGGCCCGACCGCCTCCTCCAGGTCCTCCACCGCTTCCAGGTTCGCGGAGATGTCGTCGCGGATGGCGGTGTGCGGGCAGGCGCCGGTCTCGACGGCCTGAATGCGCTCGGGCGGCAACACGGCCTGGCGGAGCAGGAATTCGGCGTCCTCGCGGGTGTAAATGTCGTTGGTCACGACGGCGAGGGAGAGGGTGTCGCGCAGTTCGCGGCAGAGGGCCGCGACGGTGGCGGTCTTGCCGGAGCCGACCGGGCCGCCGAGCCCGATGCGCAGGGCACGGCGGGAGCCGTCGGGGCGGTGGGCGTCGGCGCTGACGGCGGTGGCGTGGGGGCCGTGGTCGAGGTGCATGGTGCGGGCTCCTTGGTCGTGCGGGTGTGGTTCTAGGAGGCGAAGAGGCGTACGGGCCAGGCCGCGTGGGCCTCCGCCGTGATGTCGAGGAGCGGTGCGGAGGCGGCGGGCAGGGCATCGATGCCCCGGTGTGCCGCTTCGGCCGCGCGCCCGGCGACCTGGTCCATCTCGGGGGCGAGGCGGGCGAGGACGCCGGTCGCCCGGAAGGGGTCGAGGCTCAGCAGCCGTACGACCGCGGTCGCGGGCCCGCTGACGCACTCGTACACGGCGCAGTGCGCGGCGTCCTCGGGCCCGAGTCCGGCCGCCCGGGCGGCGAGCCCGAGCACGACGGGCTGGTGCGCCCCGCGCGGCCGGGCTACGGCGAGCGCGTCCAGTTCCGGGGACGGCCAGGTGGAGCGTGCCGCCCGCATCATCTGCCGCCCCAGCTTGCGGGCGGTGGCCCGCAGCGCGGGCGAGGGCGTCCGGGCGTCGGCCGCCTCGTCCAGCTCCAACGGGTCGAGCCCGATCGCGGCGCCCGCCGCGAGCCCGGCCGCGGTGAGCCCGGCGGTGTGCAGGCGCCCCCGGCAGAACTCCTCCAGATCCCGGTGGTCCCTGATCCGCCCCGCCTTGACGGCCCCCTCCGCTCCCCCGGAATGCGCATGCCCTCCGGCGGGAAACCGCCCGTCGGCCAGGACGAGGAGGGCGGCACGGGAGGCGGTGGGGCGGGGTGGGAGGGTGCTGGTCGGGGTGGTCGGGCGGGGCAGGGTTGCGCCCTCCGTGCCGACGTACGCCGCGGCCTCCGGTGGGACGCCCTCCCCCGTGGCCGGCGGCGACGCCGTGGCAGGCGCACCCCTCCCCCGGCTCCCCGCCCCCGTACGGGGCACCGCCGCGAGCCGCTCCCCCAGGGGGGTGACTCCCGGGCGGCCCGACGGGGGTTTGCTCGGCAGGGGGCGTCGGCCCCCGGGACGTACCGGAGAAGGTCCGGCGGACGACGCGTCGGCCGTCACCGTGTCGGTGCGCGCGCCGGCCGGACCTGTCGCCGCGGCGAACCCCTCGTGTGTCATCGCTGCGGACCTCAGAACAGGAAGTAACGCTGGGCCATGGGCAGTTCGGCGGCCGGTGCGGGTTCCACCGGGTCGCCGTCGATGGTCACCGTGAAGGTGTCCGCGTCGACCTCCACCCTCGGCATCGCGTCGTTCTCCCGCATGTCCGCCTTGGTGACACCGCGTGTGCTGGTGATCGGGGCGAAGGCCTTGCGGATGCCGTAGCGGTTGCCGAGGCGTTCGGTGATGCCGTCCTCGATGGCCGCCTCCGCCACGAAGTTGAAGGAGTTGGCGGCGGGGGCGAGCCCGGTCGCGCCGTACATCGGGCGGGGCAGGATCGGCTGCGGGGTCGGGATGGAGGCGTTGGCGTCGCCCATCTGCGCGTACGCGATCTGGCCGCCCTTGATGACCAGGAGGGGCTTCACGCCGAAGAAGGCGGGCTCCCAGAGGACCAGGTCGGCGAGCTTGCCGGGCTCGACCGAGCCGATCTCGTGGCCGAGGCCCTGCGCGACGGCGGGGTTGATCGTGTACTTGGCGACGTAGCGACGCGCCCGGTGGTTGTCGGCGCGGCCGTCGCCGGGCAGGGAGCCGCGTCGCTTCTTCATGACGTGGGCGGTCTGCCAGGTGCGCAGGACGACCTCGCCGACCCGGCCCATGGCCTGGGAGTCGGAGGAGATGATCGAGATCGCGCCGAGGTCGTGGAGGATGTCCTCCGCCGCGATGGTGGACGGCCGGATGCGGGACTCGGCGAAGGCCAGGTCCTCGGGGACCGCCGGGTTGAGGTGGTGGCAGACCATCAGCATGTCGAGGTGTTCGTCGAGCGTGTTGAGGGTGTGCGGGCGGGTGGGGTTGGTCGAGCTGGGGAGGACGTGCGGCTCGGAGACCACCGTGATGATGTCGGGTGCGTGACCGCCGCCCGCGCCCTCCGTGTGGTACGCGTGGATGGTGCGGCCCGCGATGGCGGCGAGGGTGTCGCCGACGAACCCGGCCTCGTTCAACGTGTCGGTGTGGATGGCGAGTTGGGCGCCGGTCTCCTCGCAGACGGAGAGGCAGGCGTCGATGACGGCGGGGGTCGCGCCCCAGTCCTCGTGGATCTTGAAGCCGAGTGCGCCGCCCCTGAGCTGTGCGTGCATGGCCTCGCGGGACATCGTGTTGCCCTTGCCGAGCAGGCCGATGTTGACGGGGTGGTGCTCCAGCGCCGCGAACATCCGGGCGAGGTGCCAGCTGCCGGGGGTGACGGTCGTCGCCTTGGAGCCCTCGGCGGGACCCGTGCCGCCGCCGACCAGGGTGGTGATGCCGGAGGTGAGGGCCTGGTCGACGACGGTCGGCGAGATGAAGTGGACGTGCGCGTCGATCGCGCCGGCGGTGACGATGCGGCCGTTGCCCGCGATGATCTCGGTCTCGGGGCCGATGACCAGGTCGGGGTGGACGCCGTCCATCGTGTCGGGGTTCCCGGCCTTGCCGATGCCGGTGATGCGGCCGTCGCGGATGCCGACGTCGGCCTTGACGATGCCCCAGTGGTCGAGGATCACGACCCCGGTGATGACGGTGTCGGGGGCGCCCTCGGCGCGGGTGGTGCGGGCCTGGCCCATCGACTCGCGGATGACCTTGCCGCCGCCGAACACCGCCTCGTCGCCGGCGAGTCCGGGCCCGCCGGAGCGGTCCTCCTCGATCTCGATGAGCAGATCGGTGTCGGCGAGGCGGATGCGGTCGCCGGTGGTGGGGCCGAACAGGTCGGCGTAGACGGCGCGGGAGATCCCGGGGTGCGTGGACCCCGAGTGCGTACGGTCAGACATCGAGGGCACCGCCGATCTCCCCGCGCAGTCCGGCGACGACCCGCCGGCCGCCCAGGGGTACGAGTTCCACGTCGACGGGGACGCCGGGCTCGAAGCGCACGGCCGTCCCGGCGGCGATGTTCAGCCGCTGTCCGCGGGCGGCGGCGCGGTCGAAGTCGAGGCCCGGGTTGGCCTCGGCGAAGTGGTAGTGGGAGCCGACCTGGACGGGCCGGTCGGCCGCGTTGAGGACGGTGAGGCGGGTGACGGGGCGGCCCTCGTTGAAGAGGACGGGCTCGTCGGCGTAGAGGATCTCGCCGGGGACGACCGGCTTCGGCGCGGGGGTCACTGGATCGGCTCGTGCACGGTGACGAGCTTGGTGCCGTCCGGGAAGGTGGCCTCGACCTGCACGTCGTGGATCATCTCCGGGATGCCGTCCATGACTTCGTCGCGGTGCAGCACCTTGCGCCCGGAGGACATCAGCTGGGCGACGGTGTGGCCGTCGCGGGCGCCTTCGAGGATGTGCGAGGTGATGAGAGCGACGGCCTCGGGGTGATTGAGCTTCACCCCGCGCGCCCTCCGCTTCTCGGCCACGTCGGCGGCCACATGGATGAGCAGGCGTTCCTGCTCGTGCGGGGACAGCTGCACGCTTCCCACCTCCTGGTTGTCAAACACCCTGCGCATGTACGGGGCGGAGGTACCAGAAAGGTGTAAAGGGCACCCGCCTCGGCGCAGCGGGACCATATCCGACTTCAACACTTCGTTGAGGCGTCAATCCCGGCCACCCGGCCAGGAATTGCACGTTAGAGCCCGAGTTTTTCCAACGCGTTAACTGACGCTTTGCCAGCCCATGATCAAGTGGGGCCGTCCGCTCAGCGCGGCTCCTCGCCCCGGTGTTCGGCCGCGATGCCGAAGCGCCGGCGTTCGCCGGGAGCGGACAGCGAGGTGCCCAGCGACGAAACCGAGCTGATCACCTGCTCCTCCGCCGCGGGTTCCGCTTCGTTCTCCAGTCGCTCCAGGTCAGCGGCGGATACGAGGGCGACGAGCGGCTTCCCGTGGCGCGTCACGACCACCCGCTCCCCGCCGTATACGACGCGGTTGATCAGGTCGGCGAGCTCGGCCCGGGCTTGCGTCACCGGAATCTCGTGGGTCATGCTCCCCATCGTACTGAACGTACGTCCTGTACATTTTTTACGGAGACAGGCGCACGCCGCACTTCAGCCGAAAGAGAGCGCGCCATGAACGGTTTCCTCCCGACCCCGCCGTCCGCCCGCTACGTCCTGCCGTCCTTCACCGAGCGCACCAGCACCGGAACCCGGACCCTCGACCCGTACTCGAAGATGCTCGGCGAGCGGATCGTCTTCCTGGGCACGCCCGTGGACGACGCCGCGGCCAACGACCTCGCCGCCCAGTTCATGTATCTGGAGCACGACGCCCCGGACCGGGACATCTCGCTCTACATCAACTCCCCCGGCGGCTCGTACACCGCGATGTCCGCGATCTACGACACGATCCAGTTCGTGACCTGCGACGTCGAGACGATCTGTCTGGGGCAGGCGCTGGACGCGGCGGCCGTGCTGCTCGCGGCGGGCACGCCCGGCAAGCGGTGCGCCCTGCCCGGGGCGCGCATCACACTCAGCCAGCCCGCGCTGGACGAGCCCGCCCAGGGACAGCCCTCCGACCTGGAGATCCACGCGGCGGAGCTGGTGCGGCTGCGGGCGATGACCGCCGGGCTGCTGGCCCGGCACACGGGACGCACCGCAGAGCAGGTCGAGACCGACTTCGACCGTACGAAGGTGCTCGACGCGACGGCGGCGCAGGAGTACGGCCTGGTCGACCGGATCATCGCGAGCCGCCGGGCCGCGATGTCCGTCACGGAACGGTGAGCGGGGCATGCTGCCGCCCGAACTGCCGCCACTGCCCGCACTGACCCGCGCCGAGTGCGAGGTCGTGGACACCTACCTGGAGGTGGTCGACCTGCTCGGCCGCATCAACCCGGCCCGCTCGACCGACACTTACGGCGCGCTGCGCGCCGCACAGGCCCTCGTCGGGAGGGCCGCCGCACTGCGCGAGGCACTCACCCTGATGCATGACAGGGGGGAGAGCGGACTGCACCCGGTGACGCTGGGGCGGGCGCTGCGCGTCCTGGACGGAGAAAGGCGGGCGAAACGGCTCACCGTGCCACCGGAGCACGTGAGTTGATCACTCGCGAGCGCGCGGAGGGGAGCGCAGCGGTACCAGGCCACCTCCCCCGTTCGGCCCATCCGTGTCTACGGAAGCGGTACTGATCGAGTTGCGCCATTCAGCCGACCCCGGGACGGAATGAGCTGCTCCGGCGCTGGTGCGGGCCTCCTCGGGTCCCGACGCGCAAGATCGGTGCGGCGCTTGTCCACCCGAACGGCCGAGTGGTGAGGAGCCTCACAAACCCCTGCTTCCGCTCGGAAACCGGACGTCGACCGGGTCAAGATCCGTGGGACGACAAGCCCCCGCCGTCCTGGCGGGGCGGTCCTGGCGGGCGCCGCACGAGTACGGGCGCCGGCCGGGACGTCTGGTCGACGAAGGGTTGCGCATGCCTGCGCACGTCAACTGCCACACTTTGGGGAACGACGACCCGGCGAAGAACGGCCCGGGGACACACCGCCCGGAGAACAGCCACCGGGCACACAACAGCCTGCCGGAGGACCGCCGGCCCCCGGTCGGCCCGCCCGCCGGCCCGCTCACCGGCCCGCCCCCCGGGCGCCTGGCGACGAAGACCGCGCCCGACCCCCGGCCCCCGAAGAACGCCACCCGTCCCGCGCGCTACGGCCCCTCCCTGCTCGCCAGGGCCTCCACCGCCGCCACGCTCACCTTCGCGGTGGTCGGTGCCGGTCTGGTGGTACCCGGGGCGAGCGCGGAGGCCGAGGCCGCGACGCTCGCGACGAAGGCCCTCAACATCGCCGCCTCCAAGCGCGGCGCCCCCTACAAGTTCGGCGCCACCGGCCCGTACCGGTTCGACTGCTCAGGACTGACGCTGTACTCGTTCAAGCGGGCCGGGAAGACCCTGCCGCGCACGGCGCAGTCTCAGTACAACAAGACCCGGCACATCTCCGCGTCCCAGCGCCAGCGCGGTGACCTGGTCTTCTTCCACCGGGGACGCAGCGTCTACCACGTCGGCATCTACGCCGGGTCGAACAAGATCTGGCACTCGCCCCGGCGCGGCACGGTGGTGCGGCTGGAGCGGATCTGGTCGAAGAGCGTCTGGTACGGCCGGGTGAAGTGACGGACCTGCTCCTCGGGCAGGCCAACTCGCCCTGCACGGCGGCGCGTCGGGGGCACCATCCCCGACGCGCCGCCGCCTGTCCGGCCGCTGGTCCGCGTACAACTGATAGGCGTACATCGGCGTACAGGAGAAGTCAGCTCTGTACGGGCACGGTCCACGGCAGCGCGATCCACACCGTCTTGCCGCCCTCGGCGGTGGGGGTGACCGAGAGCCGCCCGCCGCACTCGGCGACGAGCGAGCGGATGATGACCATGCCCCGGCCGTTGTCCTGCTGCACGGCGGCGGGCAGCCGTTGGGGCCAGCGCGGATGGCTGTCGGTTACCCCGATGCGCAGTCGCTCGTCCCGCTCCAGTTGCACGTCCACCGTGAAGGTGGGCGACTGGCCGAAGGTGTGCTGCACGGCATTGGTCGCCAGTTCCGAGACGATCAGCCGGACGGTGTCGGCGGAGTCGGAATCCGCCGACAGGCCCCATTCGGCGAGGACTTCGGCGACGTATTTCCGGGCCGTGGACACCGAGGCGGGTTCGCTCGGCAGGGTGACGGATACTTCCTGGTGGTCTGCCATGGCGACGCTGTCCCTTTCCCACCGGGGCCGGACTCTAAGTCGTACGCGGATCTGTGCGGGGGCGGCCCCGGAGTTGTTCCGCGCCAGAGTGTCACTCATGGTGCGTGCACGTGCGGTGTTCCTCCCAGACATACATATATCTGCCACTCAAAGTAGTGAACTCTGCGACGCAAGACCGTATGTGACCGCAGACTGACTTCCGGCGGGGATGGGATGCAACACCGGAAGGAGTCGGGAATGCGCCACGGTCCCGCGGTACGCCGCCGCAAGTTGGGTGAGGAACTGCGCAGACTGCGCGACAGGGCGGGGCTCACGAGCCCGGAGGCCGCGCGCCTCGTCGGCTGGCACCAGTCGAAGGTGAGCCGGATCGAGACGGGCCGCAGCGGCGTGAAGCCCGAGGACGTGGCCCGGCTGCTGGAGGTGTACGACCTCCAGGATCCCCAACTGCGGCTTTTGCTGGAGGCGTTGGCGCAGACGGCGGGCGAGTCGGGGACGCAGTGGTGGCACGCCTATCGGGGGCTGCTGCCCAGCCAGTACCGGGACTTCATCTCGCTGGAGTCCTCCGCCTGTTCGGCCCGCACACTGGAGACCTCGGTGGTGCCGGGTCTGCTCCAGACTCCGGAGTACGCGCGCGAGGTGACGCGGGCGATGCTGCCGAAACTGTCGGCGAAGAAGATCGACACCTTGGTGGAAGTGCGACTGGCACGACAGGAAGTGCTGCGTTCGCAGGACCCGTTGGTACTGAGCGCGGTGCTGGACGAAGCGGTACTGCGCAGGCAGGTGGGCGGCGGACGCGTCATGAAGGAACAGATCCGGCATGTGCGGGAGGCAATGGAATTGCCGCACGTCCGGTTACAGGTGCTCCCCTTTGCGTCGGGAGCGCATACGGGTCTCACCGGTGCTTTCGTTATCTTCTCCTTTCCGGCCATTGCCGATCTGGATGTGGTTGTTATCGACCACTTGGCGAGTAGCCTCTCCCTGGAACGGAAAGAAGACCTTGCGGAATACTCCGCGGCATTCCGCAAGATCCAGGAACAGGCACTGTCCCCGCAGGAGTCGCTGCACCTGATCGACGACATCGAAAGCGGCGCCTGACCACTTCCCCGTACCGGTGACGACGCGCAGGGAGACACCATGTCCCCACATCTCGGAGTCATACCTTCCAGCTCGCTTCTGCCCGACGCAGCGTGGCGTCGCAGCAGTCGCAGCACCGGCATGAACAACTGCGTGGAAACCGCTTCGGCCCCCGGCGGCCTGCAAGCCGTCCGGGACTCCAAGCGCGTGATGCTGCCCGCCCTCCTCTTCACCCCGCACGCATGGCGGAGCTTCGTCGGCGCCGTGCGAGAAGAGGCACTTTGACGCACACCTGACGGACCCTCAACACGCGGGTGCGGTACGGACGATGGCGTCCACCGCACCCGCGATCTGTGTCCCGTCCAGGTCGGCCCGCGCGGTCAGCCGCAACCGGGAGATCCCGTCCGGCACGGACGGCGGCCGGAAGCACCCCACCCCGAGCCCCGCCGCCCGGCAGTCGGCGGCCCACCGCAGTGCCGCCTGAGCAGTCGGCGCCTGTACGGAGACCACGGCCGCGTCCGGCACCGCGGCGACCAGACCGGCGCCGGTCAGCCGCCCGTGCAGGGTGCTCGCGACCTCGCGCGCCCGCAGGGCCCGGCCGGGCTCCCGGCGCAGCAGCCGCAGCGCGGCGAGCGCCCCGCCGACGGCGGCCGGGGCGAGCCCGGTGTCGAAGATGAAAGTGCGGGCGGCGTTCACCAGATGGTCGATGACGTGCGCGGGCCCGAGCACCGCGCCGCCCTGGCTGCCCAGCGACTTGGAGAGGGTGACGGTGGCGACGACGTCCGCGGCGCCCGCCAGCCCCGCCGCGTGCAGGGCGCCGCGCCCGCCCTCGCCGAGCACACCGAGCCCGTGCGCGTCGTCGACGACAAGACCGGCCCCGAACTCCCTTACCACTGAAGCGAGTTCGGCGAGTGGTGCCGCGTCACCGTCCACCGAGAAGACGGAGTCGCTGACCACCAGGGCCTCCCCCGCGTGCCCGTCGAGACACTTGCGCACGGCGGCCGGGTCGGTGTGCGCGGCGACGGCGGTCTCCGCACGCGAGAGGCGGCAACCGTCCACGATGGAGGCGTGGTTGCCCGCGTCCGAGACGATCAGGGAGCCGCGCGCGGTCAGCGCGGTGAGCGCCGCGAGGTTGGCCGCGTACCCGGAGGAGAGCACCAGCGCGGCCTCGAAACCGGTGAACTCGGCCAGTTCCCGCTCCAGTTCGGCGTGCAGCTCGGTGCTTCCGGTGACGAGCCGGGAGCCGGTGGCCCCGGCACCCCAGCAGCGGGCGGCCTCGGCGGCGGCCTCGGTGACCTCCGGGTGGCGGGTCAGCCCGAGGTAGTCGTTGCTCGCGAGATCCAGCAGGGGGCTGTCGGCGGCGCGCGGCCGCAGGGTCCGCACGAGCCCGGCGCGCTCCCGTTGCGCGGCCTGTTCCGCGAGCCGTCCGAAGGGGGTCGGGGCGGTGACACGATCAAGCATGGAAGGACCCTCCGTGGAGCCGGGAACGGGGTGCGCCGGTCCGGGTCCGCACACACGGGGACACCGGCCGCTTTTGTAGGCAGCCCACAGACACTAGCCGCCCCGAACCGCTCTCAGGGTGTGGCAATACCCACACCTCGAACCCGCCCTCTTGTACGGATCCTCCTTGGCCCGGGGCAGTGCCGTAGGTCAGGATCATGCCCATGGACCTACTGAACACGCTGGTGGAGAAGGGGCTTCGGCGCGAGCTGCCGACCCGCGAGGAAGCGCTCGCCGTGCTGGCGACGACCGACGACGAACTGCTCGACGTGGTGGCCGCGGCCGGCAAGGTGCGCCGCCAGTGGTTCGGGCGGCGGGTGAAGCTCAACTACCTCGTCAACCTCAAGTCGGGCCTGTGCCCGGAGGACTGCTCGTACTGCTCGCAGCGGCTCGGCTCCAAGGCCGAGATCCTCAAGTACACCTGGCTGAAGGCCGACGAGGCGTCGAAGGCGGCGGCGGCCGGCGTCGCGGGCGGCGCGAAGCGGGTCTGCCTGGTGGCGAGCGGGCGCGGGCCGACGGACAAGGACGTCGACCGGGTCTCCAAGACCATCGAGGCGATCAAGGAGCAGAACGAGGGCGTCGAGGTCTGCGCCTGCCTCGGCCTGCTCTCCGACGGCCAGGCCGAACGCCTGCGGGCGGCGGGTGCGGACGCGTACAACCACAACCTCAACACCTCCGAGTCGACGTACGGCGACATCACCACGACCCACACCTACGCGGACCGCGTGGAGACCGTGCAGCAGGCGCAGGCAGCGGGTCTCTCGGCGTGCTCCGGTCTGATCGCGGGCATGGGCGAGACGGACGCCGACCTGGTCGACGTCGTCTTCTCGCTGCGCGAACTCGACCCGGACTCCGTGCCGGTGAACTTCCTCATCCCCTTCGAGGGCACCCCGCTCGCCAAGGAGTGGAACCTCACCCCGCAGCGGGCACTGCGCATCCTGGCGATGGTCCGGTTCGTCTGCCCGGACGTGGAGGTACGGCTCGCGGGCGGCCGCGAGGTCCACCTGCGCACCATGCAGCCGCTCGCCCTGCACCTGGTCAACTCCATCTTCCTGGGCGACTACTTGACCAGTGAGGGCCAGGCGGGCCAGGCGGACCTGGACATGATCGCGGACGCGGGCTTCGAGGTGGAGGGCACGGACACGACGACCCTGCCGGGGCACCGGGCGGCGGCGGGCGGCGGTTGCGGTTCGGGGTCCGCCTCCTCGGAGGACGGCTGCGGATCGGTCTGCGGTACGACGTCCCCGGAGGAGCCCTCCGTGCCCGCCGCGCGCGAGGAGGCCCGTACGGACCTGGTGTCGGTACGTCGCCGAGGCGCCGGAACGGACCTCGCCCCCAATGCCTGACCAGCACCTCTCCCCCACCGAACTGCTGCGCCTTGACAGGGAACACGTCTGGCATCCGTACGGTCCGATGCCGGGCCGCACCGAGCCGCTCCTCGTCGCCTCGGCGTCGGGCGTACGCCTGCGGCTCGGTCAACCCGCCTTCGGGCAGACCGAGTTGATCGACGGCATGTCGTCCTGGTGGTCGGCGATCCACGGCTACAACCACCCCGTCCTCAACGAGGCGGCCCGCGGGCAGCTCGACCGGATGAGCCACGTCATGTTCGGCGGCCTCACCCACGAGCCGGGCGTACGGCTGGCCGCCAAGCTGGTGGAGATCACCCCGGAGCCACTGCGCCACGTCTTCCTCTGCGACTCGGGCTCGGTGTCGGTCGAGGTCGCCGTCAAGATGTGCCTCCAGCACTGGCGCTCTGTGGGCCGCCCGGCCAAGCAGCGCCTGCTGACCTGGCGCGGCGGCTACCACGGGGACACCTGGCAGCCGATGTCGGTGTGCGACCCGCAGGGCGGGATGCACGAGCTGTGGCAGGGCGTCCTGCCGCGCCAGCTCTTCGTGCCGGAGCCTCCGGTCTCGTACGAGGAGTCGTACGCGGAGCTGCTGCGCGACACGATCGCCCGGCACGCGGACGAGCTGGCGGCGGTGATCGTGGAGCCGGTGGTCCAGGGTGCGGGCGGGATGCGTTTCCACGCGCCGGAGTACCTGCGGGTGCTGCGGGAGGCGTGCGACGCGCACGACGTGCTGCTGGTCTTCGACGAGATCGCGACGGGGTTCGGGCGGACGGGCACGCTGTTCGCGGCTGAGCAGGGGGGCGTGTCCCCTGATGTGATGTGCCTCGGCAAGGCCCTGACCGGGGGTTATCTGACGATGGCGGCCACGCTGTGCACGTCGCGGGTCGCGGACGGGATCTCGCAGGGCGAGGTGCCGGTGCTGGCGCACGGGCCGACGTTCATGGCGAACCCGCTGGCGGCGGCGGTGGCGTGCGCCTCCGTCGACCTGCTGCTGTCGCAGGACTGGCAGGCGGAGGTGAAGCGGCTGGAGGCGGGCCTGTGGGAAGGGCTCGCGCCGGCGCGGGAACTGCCCGGGGTGCGGGACGTGCGGGTGCTGGGGGGCATCGGCGTGGTGCAGCTCGACCATCCGGTGCCGATGGCTGCCGCGACGGAGGCGGCGGTGCGGGAGGGGGTCTGGGTGCGGCCGTTCCGGGACCTGGTGTACGTGATGCCGCCGTATGTGACGGGGGACGAGGATCTGGCGCGGATCGGGCGGGGGGTTTGTGCGGCGGTGTCTGCGGGCCGCTGAGGCGCGGGGCGGGGCGGATTCCGCCGTGCGGGGCGGTGGGGGGGTGCTGTTCCTGCCGGGGGCTCCGCCCCCGGACCCCCGGATTTCGCCCCGGTCCCGCCCCTTTCCCTAAAGCGCTCGCCGCGCGGCTTGATGGTGGCTGGCGTCTTGCGCAGTTCCCCGCGCCCCTGGAAGGGGCGCGGATGAAGCGGCCCGTGCGGGCCGACCCGTACAAGAAGGAGGAGCACTCATGACCGCTCTCGTCGTCACCGGGACCAATACCGACATCGGTAAGACCGTCGTCACCGCCGCCGTCGCCGCCCTCGCCCGCGCCGCGGGCCGGCGGGTGGCGGTGTTCAAGCCCGCCCAGACCGGCGTCGGGCCCACAGAGCCCGGTGATGCGCATGTCGCCGCGCGGCTGGCGGGGGAAGGGGTCGTCCCCGTCGAGCTGGCGAGGTTCCCGGAGCCTCTGGCTCCGGCGACCTCCGCCCGGCGGGCAGGCATGCCGCCGGTCACCCCGCAGGCCGCCGCCGACGCCGTCCGCAAGCTGGAGGCCGAGTACGACCTGGTGCTGGTGGAGGGGGCGGGCGGCCTCCTCGTTCGCCTGGACGACGAGGGCGGCACCCTCGCCGACGTCGCCGCACTCCTCGACGCCCCGGTTCTCGTCGTCGCCGCCCCCGCCCTCGGCACGCTCAACATCGTGCAGCTGACCGGCGAGGCCCTGCGCGCCCGGGGCCTGACCACGCGCGGCGTCGTCATCGGCGCCTGGCCCGACGAGCCGGGACTCGCCGAGCGCTGCAACGTCGGGGAGCTGGCGGAGATGGCGGGCGCACCCCTGCTGGGGGCGGTCCCGGCGGGCGCGGGCGGCCTCGACCCCGCGGAGTTCGGAACCCGCGCATCCCAGTGGCTGGCCCCGGAGCTGGGCGGCACCTGGAACGCCGAGCAGTTCACCGCCGACCGTACGTAGGCTGGAGATCATGCGAGCACGTATCGACGAAATCGTCTTCGACTGCGCCGACCCCGCCGCCCTCGCCCGGTTCTGGGCGAGTCTGGTCGGCGGTGAGCCCCAGGACCGCGATGCCACCTGGTCGTACATCGACGTCCCGGATTTCACCCGGCTGGCCTTCCAGCGCGTTCCTGAAGGCAAGTCGGTCAAGAACCGGTTGCACATCGACCTGGTGGCCGAGGACATCCCGAAGTTCAGCGCCGAGGCGGTGGAGCTGGGGGCGGAGCTGTCCGGCGGGATCGTCACGGACGAGGTGGGGTCCTTCCAGGTGCTGCTGGACCCGGAGGGCAACGAGTTCTGCTTCGTGAGCGACTGACGGGCTGTCACCGGCGGGCCCCGGGGGGACAATCGCGGTGTCCGTCCGCATCCCGGGGTCCTCGGACTCCACGGAGGAGGTCCGCGATGGCCGAACGACCGCGATTCCCCCAGAGCATTCGTCGCCGCATCACGAACGTCGGGCGCCGCACCCGCAGGGTCCCCCACGACGCCGTGCACCACCCCCTGTTCGCCCGGTTCTACGCCCGCCTCAGCGTCCGTGCCGACGTACGCGGCGGCATCGCGGCGCACCGGGAGGAGCTGCTGTCCGGGCTCTCCGGCCGGGTGCTGGAGGTCGGCGCGGGCAACGGGCTGAACTTCGCCCACTACCCGGCGACGGTCTCCGAGGTCGTCGCCATCGAACCGGAGCGCTCCTTGCGCCAGTTGGCGCTGGAGGAGGCCGTGAAGGCGGGCGTCCCGGTGGACGTGGTGCCCGGTGCGGCGGAGGCGCTGCCGGTCAAGAGCGAGGCGTACGACGCGGTGGTGTTCTCGCTGGTGCTGTGCAGCGTACGGAACGTGGACCGGGCCCTCGCGGAGGCGAGGCGCGTACTGCGGCCCGGCGGTGAACTGCGCTTCTTCGAGCACGGGTTGGACGAACGGCGCGGGATGGCCGCCCTCCAGCGCGGCCTGGACAGGACCGTGTGGCCCCTGCTGTTCGGCAACTGCCACACCTCCCGGGACCCCCTCGCCTCGATCCGCGCCGCCGGGCTCGAACTCGGCGCCCACCGGCGGTTGAACGTGCCGGAGAAGGGGCCGCGACTGCCGTCGTCGGCGTGCGTGCTGGGGGTGGCGAGGCGTCCCGAGGGCGGTTAGGTTCGAGGGCCGTGCATGCAATGAGCATCCGTCAGTTACCTTGCGCTGGAGGCGACTTCGTGGTCAGGCCGTTCCGATTTTCGGTGAACATGGTGACGCTGTCCGACCCCGGCGAGTGGGCCACCAGATGCCGTCGGGCCGAGGAGATCGGGTACGACGTGATCCAGGTGGCCGACCACCTGGGGATGCCTGCCCCGTTCCCCGCGATGGTCGCCGCGGCGGCCGTCACCGAACGCCCCCGGATCGGTACCTTCGTCCTCAACGCGGCCTTCTGGAACCCGGCCCTGCTGGCCCGCGAGGTCGCGACCGTGGACAACCTGACCGGCGGCCGGCTGGAGGTGGGCATCGGCGCGGGGTACGTCCGGGAGGAGCACGAGACGGCCGGGATCGAGTACCGGTCGCCCGGCGGCCGGGTCGACCATCTGGTCCGTACGGTCGAGGAGTTGGACCGGTTCCTGACCGACGAGGCGCACCTGCCGAAGCCGTCGCAGCGGCCCCGACCGCCGCTGCTGATCGCGGGCGGCGGGGACCGGGTGCTGAAGCTGGCGGCCGAGCGTGCGGACGTGGTGGCGTTCGCGGGCGGGCTCCAGGTCAAGCCGGGCGAGCTGCGGGTGCTCAGCGCCGACGGACTGGACGAGCGGGTCGCGCTGTGCCGCAAGTTCGCGGCCGGGCGCACGGCGGAGCCGGAGCTGAACCTGCTGATCCAGATGGTGGTGATCACCGACGACCGCAGGGCCGCGCTCCAGGACTACTTCGCCTTCGCGCCGTATCTGACGGAGGAGGAGGTGCTGGGGCTGCCCGTCCTCGCGGTCGGCACGGTCGAGCAGATCGCCGACCAGTTCCGGGCCGCCCGGGAGCGCTACGGCTTCTCCTACTTCAGCATCCTGGAGCCGTACATGGAGGCCTTCGCCCCGGTCATCGCCGAGCTGCGCGGCACCTGACCGCACGGCCGCCTGCCCACATGGTGGGATACCCCCTCGCCCCCGGCCGCCGCCCGGTGGTGGGATGCCCCCATGAACGATCTTGAAAGCGTCCGGCTCCGCCCCGCGGCCCCCGCCGACCTCGACGCCGTCCTCGCCTTCTGGAAGACCGCCGCCGAAGGCACCAGCATCAGCGACGACCGGGACGGCGTCGAGCGCCTGGTGGCCCGCGACCCCGAGGCCCTGGTGCTGGCCGAGCGCGGCGGCGAGCTGGTGGGCACCGTGATCGCCGGTTTCGACGGCTGGCGGTGCAGCCTGTACCGGCTGGCCGTGCACCCCGACCACCGGCGCCGCGGCATCTCCAAGGCGCTGCTCGCGGCGGCCGAGGAGCGGTTCGTGGCGCTCGGCGGGCGGCGCGGGGACGCGATGGTGCTGAACGCGAACGAGACGGCGCACTCCGCCTGGCGGGCGGCCGGGTACGCGCCCGAGCCCCAGTGGTCCCGCTGGGTCAAGCCGCTCGCAGGCTGAGCGTGCGCGCCCGGGGGCCGCTCTGCCACGCGGCCGAGCAGCCCCCGTACCAGTGACTTTACCGATCGTTTACCATGGGTGGCTCATTCTGGTGAACCGAGGGGCCCGGCATCCGCCGGTCCCCTGCCACCGTCATCCCGAAAGGTGTGAGCGTCCGCCCATGGGCGAGCCTCCCAGTAGTCGACATCGCGCGATCCTCCTGACCCTGATCGATCATGGGACGGAGGTGAACCGATGATTGAAGTGCTTCTGCTCCTCGTGGCGCTCCTGCTCTCGCTGATCTGCGGCGCCTTCGTCGCGGCGGAGTTCTCGCTGACGACGGTGGAGCGTGGCGACCTGGAGCGGGCCGTCGAGCGGGGCGAGCGGGGTGCCGAGAGCGCCCTGAAGGCCGTACGCGGCCTGACCTTCCAGCTCTCCGGCGCGCAGCTCGGCATCACCGTCACCAACCTCCTCGTCGGCATGCTCTCCGAGCCGTCGATCTCCAAGCTGCTCAAGGGCCCGGTCGAGGCGGTCGGCCTGTCCCCCGCCGTGGCCTCCTCCGTCGCCCTGGTGCTGGGCACCGCGCTGTCGACCGTCGTGCTGATGGTCGTCGGCGAGCTGGTCCCCAAGAACTGGGCGATCTCCTCGCCGCTGGCCGTCGCGAAGGTAGTGGCGACCCCGCAGCGCTGGTTCACGGCCGCGTTCAAGCCGCTGATCAGCCACCTCAACAACACCGCCAACCGCATCCTGCGCCGCTTCGGCATGGAGCCCGCCGAGGAGCTGGCGTCCGCCCGCAGCCCGCAGGAGCTGGTGGCGCTGGCCCGTCACTCCGCGAAGGAGGGCGCGCTGGAGGCGGACACCGCCGAGCTGTTCGTCCGTACGCTCAACCTGGCGGAGCTGACCGCCGAGAACGTGATGACCCCGCGCGTGCAGGTCACCGCACTGGACGTGCTTGCCACCGCCGAGGACGTCGCGAACGCCACCCGGGCGACCGGCCTGTCCCGCTTCCCCGTGTACCGGGGCAGCCTGGACTCCGTCGTCGGCCTGGTGCACATCAAGGACGTCCTGGCCGTCCCCGCCGACCGCAGGCCCCGCCACCCGGTCACCGAACTGGTCCGCGAGCCCCTGCTCGTACCCGAGACGCTGACCGTCGACAAACTGCTGGACCGGCTGTCCGGCAAGCGGACCATGGCCGTCGTCATCGACGAGTACGGCGGCACCGCCGGTGTCGTCACGCTGGAGGACATCGTCGAGGAGGTCGTCGGCGAGGTGCGCGACGAGCACGACCCGCACGAGACCCCCGACCTCGCCCGCGCGGGCGAGGACACCGACGGCCGCGACCTGTGGTCGGCGGACGGCGCCGCCCGCTGCGACCAGCTGGAGCGGATCGGGATGCGCGTGCCGGAAGGCCCGTACGAGACCCTGGCCGGGCTGATCGCCAACGAGCTGGGCCGCATCCCCGAGGTCGGTGACTGCGTCGAGCTGTCCGGCTGGAAGCTGGACGTGGTGGACGCGAGCGGCAGGAGGGCGGCCCGGGTGCTGATGCACGCGCCGCTCGCCTCCGACGACGTGCACGAGACCCACCAGCACCAGACGGAGGCCGGACGATGATCGCGATACAGCTCCTCATCGGCCTGCTCACGCTGGTCGTCAACGCCTTCTTCGTCGGCGCGGAATTCGCGCTGATCTCGGTACGGCGTTCGCAGATCGAGCCGCAGGCCGAGGCCGGGAACCGCAGGGCGCGCAGCGTCATCTGGGGCCTGGAGCACGTCTCGGCGCTGCTGGCCGCCGCCCAGCTCGGCATCACGCTGTGCACCCTGGTGCTCGGCATCGTCGCCGAGCCCGCCATCGCGCACCTGCTGGAGCCGATGTTCCACGCGGTGGGCGTGCCGGACGCGCTGACCCACCCGATCTCCTTCGTGATCGCGCTGGCGCTGGCGACGTATCTGCACATGCTGCTCGGCGAGATGGTGCCGAAGAACATCGCGCTGGCCGAGCCGACGAAGACCGCGCTGGTCCTCGGCCCTCCGCTGGTCGCCGTCGCGCGGGCGCTGCGGCCGGTGATCTTCGCGATCAACTCCTTCGCCAACCTGCTGCTGAAGCTGCTGAAGGTGGAGGCGAAGGACGAGGTGTCGGCGACGTTCTCGGACGACGAGCTGGCCCGGCTGGTGAAGGACACCGAGGACGCGGGTCTGCTGGACGACCGGGCCGCGGACCGGCTGCGGGACGCCCTGGAGCTGGGCCGGCGCCCGGTGCGGGACGTCGTGATGCCGGTCGAGCGCGTGGTGTACGCGCAGGTCGGGACGACGCCGGAGGAGCTGGAGCGGCTCTCGGCCGAGTCCGGATTCTCCCGCTTCCCGGTCCTCGACTCGACCCGGCGCATCCTCGGCTACCTGCATGTGAAGGACGCCCTGGACGCGATGCCGCGCGACCTGCCGTTCCCGGTCTCGGCGATGCGGCCGATCGCGCGGGTACGGGCGGAGACCCCGCTGGACGACGTACTGACGGCCATGCGCCGCAGCCGTACGCACCTGGCCGCCGTGGCGGACGAGGACGGCCGCCCGGCCGGTCTGGTCACCATGGAGGACGTGCTGCGGGAGCTGGTGGGGCCGCCGCAGCAGGCCTGACGCACGATGCCCGATCCCTCGACAGGAGGGGTCGGGCATTGTCGTTTCCCGACCGCACGCGCCCGCAAGTGATTGGGTACGATCGCTCCGCCATGGAGATGAATGCCACCTACACCAGTCTTGTCGCGGTCGGCGACTCCTTCACCGAGGGAATGTCCGACCTCCTGCCCGACGGTTCCTACCGCGGCTGGGCCGATCTGCTCGCCGCCCGGATGGCCGCGCGCACACCCGGCTTCCGGTACGCGAACCTCGCCGTGCGCGGCAAGCTGATCGGCCAGATCGCCGACGAACAGGCGCCGCTCGCCGCCGCGATGAAGGCGGACGTGGTGACGCTGGTGGGCGGCCTCAACGACACCCTGCGCCCCAAGGTCGACATGGGCCGCGTCCGCGCCAAGCTCACCGAGGCCGTCGAGACGCTGGCCCCGTCCTGCAAGCAGCTCGTGCTGATGCGCAGCCCGGGCCGCCACGGTCCGGTCTTCGAGCGGTTCCGCCCGAGGGTCGAGGAGCTGTTCGCCGTCGTCGAGGAGCTGGCCGCCCGGCACGACGCGGTGGTCGTCGACCTGTACGGGGCTGCCGTGCTCGGTGACCAGCGGATGTGGGACGTGGACCGCCTGCACCTCACCGCCGAGGGGCACCGCCGGGTGGCCGAGGCGGTCTGGCAGGCCCTCGGACAGGAGGCCGAGGACGACTGGCTGGCCCCGCTGCCCGCCGCCGTGCCGCCGAAGTGGGCCGCACGCCGGGTGAGCGACGTGCGGTTCGCGCGCGAGCACCTGGTGCCGTGGATCGGCCGCCGGATCACGGGGCGCTCGTCGGGGGACGGCCGCCCGGCGAAGCGCCCGGAGCTGCTCCCGTACGACCAGCGCCTCTCGTAGCAACGTACGAACCGCCCCGCGGCTCTGGCCTGCACAAACCGCCAGTAGAATCTGTTTACGTGACTGCCAAGCCCCGCATTCCCAATGTCCTGGCCGGCCGCTACGCCTCCGCGGAGCTCGCCGTCCTGTGGTCCCCCGAGCAGAAGGTCAAGCTGGAGCGCCAGCTGTGGCTGGCCGTGCTGCGTGCGCAGAAGGACCTCGGGATCGAGGTTCCGGACGCGGCGCTCGCCGACTACGAGCGCGTGCTCGACCAGGTCGACCTGGCCTCCATCGCCGAGCGCGAGAAGGTCACGCGCCACGACGTGAAGGCGCGGATCGAGGAGTTCAACGCCCTCGCCGGGCACGAGCAGGTCCACAAGGGCATGACGTCCCGCGACCTCACCGAGAACGTCGAGCAGCTCCAGATCCGGCTCTCGCTCGAACTGATGCGGGACCGCACGGTCGCCGTCCTCGCCCGCCTCGGCAAGCTGTCGGCGGACTACGCCGAGCTGGTCATGGCCGGTCGCTCGCACAACGTCGCCGCCCAGGCCACCACCCTCGGCAAGCGCTTCGCGACCGCCGCCGACGAACTGCTCGTCGCGTACGGGCGTCTTGAGGAGCTGCTGGGCCGCTACCCGCTGCGCGGCATCAAGGGCCCCGTCGGCACCGCCCAGGACATGCTCGACCTGCTCGGCGGCGACGCCGAGAAGCTGGCGGAGCTGGAGCAGCGCATCGCGGGCCACCTCGGCTTCGCGCACGCCTTCACCTCGGTCGGCCAGGTCTACCCGCGCTCGCTGGACTACGAGGTGGTGACCGCGCTGGTGCAGCTCGCCGGCGCGCCCTCCTCCGTCGCCAAGACGATCCGCCTGATGGCGGGCCACGAGCTGGTCACCGAGGGCTTCAAGCCCGGCCAGGTCGGCTCCTCCGCGATGCCGCACAAGATGAACACCCGCTCCTGCGAGCGCGTCAACGGCCTGATGGTCATCCTGCGCGGCTACGCGTCGATGACCGGCGAGCTGGCGGGCGACCAGTGGAACGAGGGCGACGTGTCCTGCTCCGTGGTCCGCCGGGTGGCGCTGCCGGACGCGTTCTTCGCATTCGACGGGCTCCTGGAGACCTTCCTGACCGTCCTGGACGAGTTCGGTGCCTTCCCGGCCGTCGTCGCCCGCGAGCTGGACCGCTACCTCCCCTTCCTCGCCACGACGAAGGTCCTGATGGCCGCCGTACGGGCCGGGGTCGGCCGGGAGGCCGCGCACGAGGTCATCAAGGAGCACGCGGTGGCCTCCGCGCTCGCCATGCGCGAGCAGGGCGCCGAGCGCAACGAGCTGCTGGACAAGCTGGCCGCAGACGACCGGATGCCGCTGGACCGCGCGCAGCTGGACGAGCTGATGGCGGACAAGCTGTCCTTCACCGGTGCGGCGGGCCAGCAGGTGGGCGTGCTGGTCGCGCGCATCGAGGAGATCGCCAAGCAGCACCCCGAGGCGGCCGGCTACGCCCCCGGCTCGATCCTCTGATCACCACGTGACTCCTGAGGAGCTTCAGGCCGCCCGCGACCGCGTCATCCCCGACGTGGTCGCGGGCGGTCTGCGTGTGCTGTTCTGCGGCATCAACCCCGGGCTGATGTCGGCGGCCACCGGGTACCACTTCGCCCGCCCCGGCAACCGGTTCTGGCCCGTGCTGCACCGGTCGGGCTTCACCCCGCGCCAGTTGCAGCCCTGCGAACAGGAGGAGCTCCTCTCGTACGGTCTCGGCATCACCAACGTCGTCGCGCGGGCCAGCGCCCGGGCGGACGAGCTGAGCGCCGAGGAGTACGTCGAGGGCGGGCGGCTGCTCACCGCGAAGGTGGAGCGGCTGGGGCCGCAGTGGCTGGCGGTGGTCGGGGTGACCGCGTACCGCACGGCGTTCGGCGAGAAGAAGGCGCGGATCGGGCCGCAGGAGCGGACGATCGGCGGGGCGCGGGTCTGGGCACTGCCCAACCCCAGCGGGCTCAACGCGCACTGGAGCCTGGACGCGATGGCCGAGGAGTACGGGAGGCTGCGCGAGGCCTCCGCAGACGTTGCAGGCACGTAGCGCCCTGCAACGATCCGGTTCCGCTTTGTACGACGCGGCTCGCACCGCGTGTGGCCAGCGGATACGATCCAGCAGCCAGACACACGTACGAGCCGGGAGGACACGTTGGGGCGGCTGACCGGCGGGGACCCCTCTCTGCTGCGGCGGATCAACTCCGCGGTGGTACTGCACGCGCTGCGCGGCGCGGACGCCGCCGACTCCCCCACCCTCACCGACCTGACCCGCGTCACCGGCCTTTCCCGGCCGACCGTCGAGGGCGTCGTCGAGGGGCTCATGGAGACCGGGCTGGTCGTCGAGGCGGAGGCCGAGGAGGGCGGGGCCAAGCGGCAGGGGCGGCCCGCGCGGCGGTTCCGGTTCCGGGCCGAGGCGGGGCATCTGCTGGGCATCGAGATCGGGCCGCACCGGATCTCGGCGCTGATCTCCGGGCTCGACGGGCGGATCGTCGGTGCGGGCTCGCGCGAGGTGGACGAGTCGGCGAGCGCGGACGACCGGCTGGAGCGGGTACGGGTCGTGGTGGCCGACGTACTGCGCCGGGCCGGTGTCGCGCGCAGCTCGCTGCGGGCGGTGGGCGTCGGCAGCCCCGGCATCGTGGAGGCCGACGGGACGGTGCGCCTCGGCACGGCGCTGCCCGGCTGGACCGGACTCCCCCTCGGCGAACGTCTGCGCCGCTCCTTCCGCTGTCCCGTCCTCGTCGAGAACGACGCGAACACCGCGGCCGTGGCCGAGCACTGGAAGGGCGTCGGACAGGACACCGACGACATGGTCTTCGTGCTGGCCGGGCTGAGCCCGGGGGCCGGTTCGCTGATCGGCGGCCGGCTGCACCGGGGCTTCGGCGGGGCGGCCGGTGAGATCGGCGCGCTGCATCTGCTGGGCCAGGAGGACCGGCCCGAGAGCCTGCTCTCCACCACGGACGAACCCCTGCACCCCCTGGACGAGCAGGCGGTGGCGGCGGTCTTCGCGCAGGCCAAGCGGGGGGACGAACGGGCGCGGGCGGCGATGGACCGCTTCCTCCAGCGGCTCGTCCACGACGTGGCGGCGCTCGTGCTGGCGCTGGACCCGGAGCTGGTGGTGGTCGGCGGGTGGGCAGCGGGCCTGGACGGGGTCCTGGATCCCCTGCGCACCGAGCTGGAACGCTTCTGCCTGCGGCCTCCGAGGGTGGCGCTTTCCCTCCTGGGCGAGGCCTCGGTGGCGACGGGCGCGCTCCGTCTCGCCCTCGACCACGTGGAGGAGCAGCTCTTCGCGGTGGAGACGACGGTGACGGCCCGCCGCTGAGCGCTCGGGGCGCGGGCGGTACGGGGTGAGGGTGGGCCGGTCTCGAGGGTGCGGGCAGGGGCCGGGACCGGGGCGGGCCCGGATCGGGCGTACCGCCCCCTTGCCCGCCCGTCCCGCCCCCGGGGGGCGGCCCCGCCGCCCAAGGGGGCTAGGCGGAAGGGGCGCCGCCCAAGGGGGCTAAGCGGAAGGGCGCCGTCCAAGGGGGCTACGGATCGCCCTCCGGTCAGGACGCGTGGGCCGCCGGAGCGTCGTGGTGGCTTATTTCGAGGTCACCGGAGTCGCCGAAGGTCAGACGGCACGTGTCGGCGCGGTAGGTGGCGACGGAGACGGCCGCCGTGCGGCCCTCCGCGAAGTAGCGGGTCGTCACGACCAGGACAGGCGCACCTGGCAGCCGGTCCAGTTCCTTGGCGTCGTCGGCACGCGCGGAGCCCAGTTCGACGGCCCGGTCCTGGCCCTCCAGCCCGAGCCGCTGGAGTTCACGCAGCACCGTACGGGCGCGGACCTGCCCCGACGGGGTCTCCACGGCGGGCAGTTCGGGCACCGACGCCGCAGGCACGTAGAGCAGTTCGGCCGCGACCGGCTGCCCGTGCGTCATGCGCGTGCGCCGCACCACGTGCAGCTCGTCCCCGAGGGGCGTCCCGAGCATGCGGCTGACGGCCGCCGGCGGTGCGGCGAGCGCGGAGCCGACCGGCACCCAGGCGTCGTCGGCCGCACCCGGCCAGGAGTGCTGCGAGGTCGAGACGTCGACACCCATGCGCGGCGGCGCGACCGTGGTGCCCACACCCCGGCGGCGCTGGAGGCGGCCCTCCAGCTCCAGCTGTTCGAGGGCCTGGCGGAGCGTGGCCCGGGCGACCCCGAAGCGGGCCGCGAGCTCGCGCTCGTTGGGAAGGATCTCGCCGACCGAGAAGTCGGAGTCGAGTGCCTCGCTGAGCACGGTCTTGAGGTGCCAGTACTTCGGCTCCGGCACCGTTTCGAGCTGCGTGGTCCCCACCCTGATCCTCCGCAATCGCCGCGTCCCCCGCGGCATTCCGAGACGTCCGCCAAGACGCCGTTCCGCGCCCTTGTTTATTAAAGGTCCTTGCACTAACTCTGCGACCATAGGTCCGCCCCCCTACTTGGTCAAGACCAATCCGCTTTCCTTTACGGAGGTTATGGAAGCCCGGGAGCGAATTGCGCGTAGGCCACGGACCGTTCACGAAGCCGCAAACTGCCCCGCATCCGAGGGACGGATACGGGGCAGAGAGACGCACGGGAAATCCGGAAGAGACTATTCCGGCAGGAGTGCGGAGAGTTTGTCGGGATTGCGCATGATGTAGACGGTCTGAATGAGCCCGTCGGCGACGTCCAACTGGAAGACGGCGTCCACCACTCCGTCCACCGACGACACCAGCGCGGGCCCACCGTTGAGTTCGGCGAAGCGGATCTCGGTGCCGGGGGCCGCCTTCTTGGCGATGCCCGCCAGGAAGCGCGCCACCTTGTCCGCGCTCTCCACGACCCGCAGCGAGAGCCGCACCTTGCCGCCGCCGTCGCCGACGAGGCGCACCTCGGGGGCCAGCAGCGCGAGCAGGTCGCCGAGGTCGCCCCCGGCCGCGGCGGCGAGGAACCGCTCGGTGAGCTCCTGCCGCTCGGCCGGGTCCACGTCGAAGCGCGGCTTGCGCGCGTCCACGTGCTTGCGGGCGCGCCCCGCGAGCTGGCGCACCGCCGCGTCCGACCGGTCGAGTGCGGCGGCGATCTCCCCGTACGGAAATCCGAAGGCCTCGCGCAGGACGAACACGGCGCGTTCCAGCGGCGAGAGAGATTCGAGGACGACCAGGACGGCGAGGGAGACGGACTCGGCGAGCACGGCGCGTTCGGCGGTGTCGGGGACGCTCGCGTCGAGGTCGGTGGCGAGCGGCTCCGGCAGCCAGGGGCCGACGTACGCCTCCCGTCGCGACTGCACGTGCCGCAGGCGGTCGATGGCCAGACGCGTGGTGATCCGTACGAGATAGGCCCGCGGTGTGCGGACCTCCTCGCGGTCCTCCGCCGACCAGCGCAGCCACGCCTCCTGCACGACGTCCTCGGCGTCGGCGACGCGACCGAGCATGCGGTAGGCGACGCCGATCAGGACGGGGCGGTGCTCTTCGAAGAGGGCGGCGGCGTCGGTGGCCGTGTCCAAGGTCATCCCTCCATCCCAGCTCACGGGCGTGGCGGTGTCCAGGGCGGGCGGGAGCGGTCTCGGCCACACCCGCGGCCGGCGCGGGCCGAGCGGGAGCGGCTCTTGAACTCCAAGCTACTGGAGGGTAGTTGTTGCTGACAGAGCGTCTAAGGCTGTTCCTGCACCCCCGCCCCGAGGAATCCCGAGGAGTCCCCCATGACCGCCACCGTCGCCTTCGCCGTCGAGTCCCCCGGCGGCCCGCGCACCGCGTCCGTCACGTACGAGCGTCGCGGGCAGGGCGAGCCGCTGCTCCTGCTGCACGGCATCGGGCACCACTGGCAGGCCTGGGAGCCGGTGCTGTCCGCGCTGGCGGCGGAGCGCGACGTGATCGCCGTCGACCTGCCCGGGTTCGGGACCTCGCCGGCCCTCCCCGACGGCGTGTCGTACGACCTGGAGTCGGTGGTGCCCGTACTGGGCGCCTTCTGCCGGGAGTTGGGGGTGGAGCGGCCGCACGTCGCCGGGAACTCGCTCGGCGGGCTGCTCGCACTGGAGATGGGCCGGGAGAAGCTGGCGCGGTCGGTGACGGCGCTCTCCCCCGCGGGCTTCTGGACGCAGGCCGAGCGGCGGTACGCGTTCGGGACGCTGCGCGGGATGCGGGCGGCGGCGAAGGCGATGCCGCTGCCGCTGATCGAGCGGCTGTCGAAGAGCGAGGCGGGCCGGTTCGCACTGACCAGCACGATCTACGCCAAGCCGGGGCGGCGTACGCCGGAATCGGTCGTCGCGGAGACCTTGGCGCTGCGGGAGGCCACCGGCTTCGGACCGACGCTGACCGCGGGGCTGAGCGTGCAGTTCCGGGACGACGTGCGGGACGTGCCGGTGACGGTGGCGTGGGGGACGAAGGACCGGCTGCTGGTGCGACGGCAGGGGGTGCGGGCCAAGGGGATCATCCCGGAGGCGCGTCTGGTGCGGCTGCCGGGGTGCGGGCACGTGCCGATGAACGACGATCCGGCGGCGGTGGCGAGGGTCATCCTCGACACCAGCCGCTGAGGCCGCGAGGGCCTCCAGGACCGTACGGGCGGCAGGGACCGCACACTCTTTCCAAAGTGGAAAGTAGATGGCAATCTGGCAACAACACCGATTCCACGGGACGTTGGGGGAGCCATGAGTGAATACGCGGACGCGGTCGCGGCGTTGCGGAAGGCGGAGCGGGTGGAGGGCGCCGCACGGCACGGCAGCAGTTGGTACGCGCGCTACCTCCTGGTCTTCGGCACCGCGCAGTTCGCCTTCATCCCGCTGGTCGTGCTCTGGCACGGCGCACTGGCCACCGCCGTCACGATGTCCGTGTTCGCGGTGATGGTCGTCCTGCTGAGCGTGTACGCCGCCCGGCAGCGCACGGCGCGGCGCCACTTCGGTCTCCGGCACGGCCTCACGATCGGCGCCTGGACGCTGCTCTACACGGCGACGATCGTGCTGCACGGCCGGGACGGGTGGCAGGACAGCGTGCCGCTCGCCGTCGGGGGCGCCGTGGCCTGCGCACTGCCCCTGCTGGTGGGGGCCGTGTTCGAGCTGCGGAGTGCGGCATGACGGAGCAGAAGGCCGGCGCGCACCCCCGGCACGCGCTGGCACCGCTGCTGTCCTCTCCGGTGCGGCTGTCCGTGGTGGCGGCGCTCGCTCCGCTGGACAAGGCCGAGTTCGGATTCGTACGGGATCTGGTGGAGGTGTCCGACTCGGTGCTGTCGAAGCAGGTGGCCGCTCTGGAGGAGGCGGGGTGGGTGACCGTGACGAAGGGGCGGATCGAGCGCAGGCCCCGGACCTGGCTGGCGCTCACGAAGGAGGGGCGCGAGGTGTACGGGCGTCACCTGGACGCCCTCCGGGCCATCGCCGGCGGCCAGGCGCTTGACACTCCCACCTGACCTGGGCGAACGTATCCCGCCACGGGATCGGTCAGCTCCGGTCGCCCCGCGCCCAGAATCGCGGCGAAACGACCAGAAGCACACTTAACCCATCAGTCACAAACCGTTCGTGATCACGCAACACCGCTGAGCAAGAGTGCTGCCATGACGCACACGAATCGCCCCGCGGCAGCCCCTTCCCAGCAGGCCTCCAAGCCCCGGCACCGCCACCACTGGCGGCGCGACCTCGTGGAGCTGGCGGCGCTCTTCACGGCGGTCGCGGTCGCCGACTCGATCGCGAACATGATCGTGCACGGCCCCGACGGACCCGTGCTGCTCATCGCCTCGGCGGTGGCGCTCGCCGCCACCGCCGGGTTCCACACCTGGTGGGCACGGAAGCACGGGCACGCACCTCCGCCCGCACCGCCGACCGATCCCGGCACGGCCGTGGAGGCGGCCGAGTCCGAGGAGCCGGCCGAGCCCCGCGAGACCGCGCTGTGGCGGATGCGTACGACGGTCAAGGACGAGCCCGGCTCGCTGGCCGCGCTGTGCACCGTGCTGGCACGGCTGGAGGTCGACATCCTGACCCTCCAGACCCACCCGCTCGGTGACGGCACCGTGGACGAGTTCCTGCTCCGGGCGCCCGCCGAGGTGCAGATCCGGGACCTGTCCCGCGAGGTCGCGGCCATAGGGGCCAAGGACACCTGGCTGGAGCGGGCCGACACGCACGACCTCGTGGACGCGCCCACCCGGGTGCTGGGTCTCGCCACCCGCACCGCGCTCGATGCCGCCGAACTGCCGCTCGCACTGCGGCAGTTGCTCGGCCGGTGCACCATCCACTCGCTGCCCGCGACCACCCTCACCGGGCGGCCGTCCGGACACGCGGCGCCCGTGGAGGGCGTACTCGAAGGGACGGTCATGCGGCTCGGCCACCCGTCCGGCGGGGCGATCACCGTGGAGCGGCCCTACCTGCCGTTCACGCCCACCGAGTTCGCGCGGGCCAGGGCGCTGGTGGAGCTGGACGCCCGGCTCGGGCCGCGGGTGCCGCGCAGCCAGGACGTGCTGACGCTGCCCGAGGGCAACGCCATCACCGTACGCAGGGCCGGACCCGACGACCTCGAAGCGGCACTCGCCATGCACGAGCGCTGCTCGGAGCGGACGCTGGGGCTCCGCTACCACGGGCCCGTTGCCGACGCCGACCGCTATCTCACCCACCTGCTCAGCCCCCGTTACGGCCGCACGCTGGCCGTGCAGACCGCGTCCGGGCGGCTCGTCGCCCTCGGCCACCTGCTGTGGGACGGCGACGAGACCGAGGTGGCGCTGATCGTCGAGGACGCCTGGCAGCGCCGGGGCATCGGCTCCGAGCTGCTGAGCAGGCTGGTGGGCCTGGCGGCCGAGGCCGACTGCGAGAGCGTGTACGCCGTCACTCAGGCGTCCAACACCGGCATGGTCGCCGCGATGCGCGGCCTCGAACTGCCCCTGGACTACCAGATCGAGGAGGGCACGCTGGTGGTGACGGCGCGGCTCGGCGGGGTGACTACGCCGGTACGCCCTGGTTCCGTGCAGCAGGAAGGTCTGCCGTACGTGCCCCGCTCCGACCGGAGTTGAGGACCAGGCGGTCGGTGGCCGGTACGGAACCGGCCGCCGCCAGGGCCTCGCAGAGGTCCCGCCAGAGGTCCTCGACGTCCTCCAGCCCGACCGACATTCGCAGCAGCCGGTCGCTGACGCCCGCCGAGCGCCGGTCTCCCTCGGCCACGATCCGGTGGCTGATGGAGGCCGGGTGCTGGATCAGGGTGTCGACGCTGCCGAGGCTGACGGCCGGGGTGATCAGGCGGACGCCCGCGATCACCGCGTGCGGGTCGCCGTACACCTCGAAGGCGACCATCGCGCCGCCCAGTTCGGGGTAGTGGACGCGGGCAACTCGGGGGTCGGCGGCGAGGCGGCGGGCCAGCTCGGAGGCGTTCGCGGACGCGGCCTTCATCCGTACCGGAAGCGTGGACAGGCCGCGCAGCAGCAGGTATCCGGCGAGCGGGTGCAGCACGCCGCCGGTGGCGAACCGCACCTGCCGCAACTGCCGGGCGAACTCCTCGTCGCAGGCCACCACTCCGGCCAGCACGTCACCGTGCCCGCCCAGGTACTTGGTGGCGCTGTGCAGGACCAGGCGGGCCCCGTGCTCGACGGGGCGCTGGAGCACCGGTGTCGCGAAGGTGCTGTCGACCAGCAGCGGAACCGGGCCGCAGGCCTCGGCGACGGCCGCGATGTCGATCTCCGCGAGAGTCGGGTTGGCCGGGGTCTCGACCATCACGAGCCCCGTGTCGGGGCGGATCGCCTCCGCGATGCCCGCCGGGTCGGTGCGGTCGACCCAGGTGACCTCGGTGCCGAGCAGCCCTGCGGTGAGCAGGTGGTCGCTGCATCCGTACAGCGGGCGCACCGCCACCACGTGCCGCAGCCCCGCCGACGCCCGCACCAGCAGGACGGCGGTCAGCGCGGCCATGCCGCTGGCGAAGGCGACGGAGGAGTCCGTGCCTTCGAGCCGGGCGAGCGCCTCCTCGAAGCGGGCGGTCGTCGGGTTGTCGAGGCGGGCGTACACCGGCGGGCCCTCGGGGAGTTCCCCGGTCGCGGCGAACGCGTCGATGCGGGCGGCCTCCGCACGGCTGTCGTGGGAGGGGTACGTCGTCGAGAGGTCCAGCGGCACGGCGTGCACGCCCAGCGCGGCGAGGTCTTCGCGGCCGGCGTGCACGGCGTGGGTGGCGAGGGCCCGGGGTGCGGGGTGCTCGGAGGCGGCGGCCCGGGGTGCGGGGTGCTCGGAGGCGGCGGCCCGGGGTGCGGGCGAGGATACGGGGGTCATGCTGCGCAGTCTGAACATCCACCGGACTTCGGCGGTGAACTCCCGTGCTACGTTCGGCCAATGGCTGATTCCGTCGCACTGGACCCGGTCGACCTGCACATTCTGCGCCTGTTGCAGAACGACGCCCGGACGACGTACCGCGACCTGGCCGCCGAAGTCGGCGTCGCCCCCTCCACCTGTCTGGACCGCGTGACCAGGCTGCGCCGCTCCGGCGTGATCCTCGGGCACCAGCTGCGGCTGGACCCGGCGAAGCTGGGGCGCGGCATCGAGGCGCTGCTGCTGGTGCAGGTGCGCCCGCACCGCCGGGAGCTGATCGGCCCGTTCGTGGAGCGGGTCAGGGCGCTGCCCGAGTCACGGGCACTGTTCCACCTGACGGGGCCCGACGACTACCTGGTGCAGGTGGCGGTGGCCGACGCCGCCGAGCTCCAGCGGCTCGTCCTGGACGAGTTCACCTCCCGTCGCGAGGTGGCCCGTGTGGAGACCCGGCTGATCTTCCAGCAGTGGGACTGCGGTCCTCTGCTGCCTCCCGGATCGCCCCAGGTCACGGGGCGACAGGGGTCAGGCGCAGAACGCTAGTGACGTGGGCCCCCTCTTCGTACGAGGATGTCCGTATGTCAGACAACAGCACCCTTGACACCCCGCTCCCGCGCGAGGTCGCCGACGCGTACGTCGACGCCCTGATCGCCCTCGACCCGGTCCTCGGCACCTACCTCGGGGTCAAGGACAGCGCACGCAGCCTCCCCGACTACTCCCCCGAGGGCCGCCAGGCCGTCGCCGAGCTGGCTCGCCACACCCTCGCCGTCCTGGACGAGGCGGAGCAACTGCCCGGCGCGGACACCGAGGCCGAGCGGCGCTGCGGGCGTCTGCTGCGCGAGCGCCTGACCGCCGAGCTCGCGGTGCACGCGGCGGGCGAGGACCTGCGCGCGGTCAGCAACATCCACTCCCCCGCGCACACCATCCGTGAGGTGTTCACGCTCAACGCGACCGACACCGACGAGGACTGGGCGGACATCGCCGAGCGCCTGCGCGGTGTCCCGGCCGCCTTCGAGGGCTACCGCTCCTGCCTCGAACTCGGCCTGGAGCAGGGCCTGTTGGGCGGTCCGCGCCCGACCGCCACGTTCATCGAGCAGCTCACCGAGTGGGCGGGCGGCGAGCGCGGCTGGTTCGAGGAGTTCGCGGCGGACGGCCCGCAGTCGCTGCGCGGCGAGCTGGACGAGGCGGCCCGTGCGGCGACCGCCTCGGTGATGGCGCTGCGCGACTGGATGCGGGACGTGTACGCGCCGGCCGTCAAGGACGCGCCCGACGCCGTGGGCCGCGAGCGGTACGCGGTGTGGTCGCGTGCCTTCAACGGCACCGACCTGGACCTGGACGAGGCGTACGCGTACGGCTGGGCGGAGTACCACCGCCTGCTCGCCGAGATGAAGACCGAGGCCGAGAAGGTCCTCCCGGGCGCCGAGACCCCGTGGAAGGCGCTGGCCTGGCTGGACGAGAACGGCACCCACATCGAGGGCGTCGAGGAGGTCCGGGTCTGGCTCCAGGCGCTGATGGACGAGGCGATCGAGTCCCTCGACGGCACCCACTTCGACCTCGCCGAGCGGGTCCGCAAGGTGGAGTCCCGGATCGCCCCCGCGGGCGGCGCGGCGGCCCCGTACTACACGGCCCCCTCCGAGGACTTCTCCCGCCCGGGCATCACCTGGCTGCCCACCATGGGCGAGACCCGCTTCCCGGTGTACGACCTGGTGTCGACCTGGTACCACGAGGGCGTCCCCGGCCACCACCTCCAGCTCGCGCAGTGGACGCACGTCGCCGACCAGCTCTCCCGCTACCAGGCGTCGGTGGGCCAGGTCAGCGCCAACTGCGAGGGCTGGGCGCTCTACGCGGAGCGTCTGATGGACGAGCTGGGCTTCCTGAAGACCGCCGAGCAGCGGCTCGGGTACCTGGACGCCCAGATGATGCGTTCGACGCGGATCATCGTGGACATCGGCATGCACCTGGAGCTGGAGATTCCGGCGGACTCGCCGTTCCACCCGGGCGAGCGGTGGACGCCGGACCTGGCGCAGGAGTTCTTCGGCCTGCACAGCGGGCGTCCGGCGGACTTCGTGGAGAGCGAGCTGACCCGCTACCTGTCGATGCCGGGCCAGGCGATCGGCTACAAGCTGGGCGAGCGGGCGTGGCTCCTGGGCCGTGCGAACGCGCAGGCCGCGCACGGCGAGTCCTTCGACCTGAAGGCGTGGCACATGGCGGCGCTGTCGCAGGGGTCGCTGGGCCTGGACGACCTGGTGGACGAGCTGTCGAAGCTCTGAGTCGGTGACGGGGGGCGGGGGCTTGGGCTCCCGCCCTCTTTCGCGTAGGGGGAACCGTGCAAAGCAGTTGGCTGATGTGCGCCGATCCGCTGTCGGGGCGGCGGGTCGATCCGGCGTTCGCCGCCGAGGCGTCGGCGGTACGGGATCTGGGCGGGCCGGTGGCGCTCCTGGACCACGACGCGCTGCTCGCCGGGGACCTCGGGGCGGCGCTGGGGCGGGTGCCGCGCGGGTCGGGGGCGTACTGGTACCGGGGGTGGATGATTCCCGTGCACCGGTACGAGGAGTTGGCGCGCGGCCTGGAGGAGCGCGGGTGCGCCTTGCTGACCGGGGCCGATTCCTATCAGGCGGCGCATGAACTCCCTTACTGGTACGAGGAGTTCACCGGCCTCACGCCGCGCAGCGTCTGGCGGCAGTGCCCGCCGGGCGCGCCGCCCCGACTTCCCGAATTGTCCGCGCTCGTCCGTCCGCTGCGGGCCGGGCCCGCCGTGGTGAAGGACTTCGTCAAGTCCCGCAAGCACGAGTGGCACGAAGCGTGCTTCGTGCCCGAACTCGGGGACACCGCCGCCCTGTCGGCCGTCGTGGACCGGCTCTTCGCGCTCCAGGAGGACTCCCTGGCGGGCGGTCTCGTGGTGCGGGAGTTCGAGTCGTTCGTACGGGGCGGGGAGGCCCGGGTGTGGTGGGTGGACGGGGAGGCGGTGCTGGTCACCGCCCATCCCGACACCCCCGGCGACGCCCCGGAGCCGGATCTCGCGGCGGTGCGCCCGGCCGTGCGGGCGCTGGGCTGCCGGTGGGTGACCACCGATCTGGCGCTGCGCGAGGACGGGGTGTGGCGGGTCGTGGAGGTCGGGGACGGGCAGGTCAGCGGGCTGCCGGAAGGGGCGGACCCCCGGGCGCTGTTCGAGGTGCTGGGTGCGGCCGTCGGCCCCGATGGGCTGTGACGGCCGCCGTCAGCCCCGGCGGAAGCCGCCCTCCGAGTCGATGACCCGGCCCGTCACCCACGCCGCCTCGTCGGTGGCCAGCCAGGCGAGCAGGCGGGCCGGGTCGTCCGGCATGCCCCAGCGGCCCGCCGGGAACATCGACGCGATCGTGTCGTAGACCTCGCCCGTCAGGTAACCGGTGTCCACCGGGCCCGGGTTGACCGCGTTCACGGTGACCCCGAGGTCGGCGAAGGTGGTGGCCAGGGTGCGGGTCGCCGAGGCGAGGGCGCCCTTGGCGAGGGCGTAGGCCAGTTCGCCGGGCATGCCGCTGCCCTGGTCCTGGCCGGAGGTCATCAGGAGGAGGCGTCCGCCGGGGGTCCGCGTCGGCTGTGCGGTGCGCAGTCGGGCGTAGGCCTGGGCGAGCAGGATCACCGAGCGGGTGTTCGTGGCCCAGTGGGCGTCGAGCATGTCCGCGTCGATCTCGTCCAGGGTGCCGTCCGAGCCGCTGAGGGCGTGGTTGGCGACGACGATGTCGAGCCGTCCGCCGAGTGCTTCGGCGGCGGTGGCGATGAGGGAGGCAGGGGCCTTCGGGTCGGTCAGGTCGCCGGGTCCGTGGGCGACGACCGCTCCGGGGTCGCTGCGGGCCTCCCGGACACCCGCGGCCACTCCTTCGGGGCCTTCGGGGTCCGCGCCCCACGGCTGGGCGGCGTCGTGCGGGACGTGGTGGTGCAGGTAGACGCTCGCCCCGTACGCGGCGAGCCGCCGGGCCACCGCGTAGCCGATGCCGCCGCGCCTGCTGGCCCCGGTGACGAGTGCGGTGCGGCCCAGGAGGGGGCGGGGATCGCGGCGGAGGTCTTCGGGGGCGGGGTGCTGGATCTCGGGCATGGTCCCGGATCCTCTCAAAGAGGCCGGCCCCGCTCCACCGGATTCCCTGCCACCGCAGGCGGGTTCGGCAGCCGCAGGAGTCTTCAGCAGCCGCAGTCGTCGGAGTCGACCGGGGCGGTCAGCGGGTCGGCCGTGGGCGTCACCGGGCCCTCCCAGGTCTCGTACGCGAAGCCCTCGCGGATCCAGTACTCCATGCCGCCGAGCATCTCCTTGACCTGGTAGCCGAGTTGGGCCAGGGCGAGGGCGGCACGGGTGGCGCCGTTGCAGCCGGGGCCCCAGCAGTAGGTGACGACGGGGACGCTCTTGTCGAGGAGGCGTTCGGCCTGCTCGGGGATGAGGGCGGTGGGCAGGTGCACGGCGCCGGGGACGTGGCCCTGGTCCCAGGAGGCGGTGTTGCGGGAGTCGATCACGACGAAGCCGGGGTCGCCGCCCGCGGCGAGGGCGGAGGCGACGTCGGAGACGTCCGCGTGGAAGGCGAGGCTGGCGCCGAAGTACGCGGCGGCAGCGGCGGGGGACGCGGGCGGGACGCGCAGGACGGCGTTGGCGGCGGGAGCAACGGGGGCGGCGGTGTGCGAGGCGGTGCTCGTCGTGGTGCTCGTCATGGCCAGAAATCTACGGTCGATGATCATCGGGCTGAAGTGGATTACCCCGGGACTTCTCTTGATCTGCCGGTGAATCCCCTGTTGTCTGTGCGCATGACCGGATATTCACCGGACGCCACGGACTGGCGCATTCTGGAAGCCCTGCAACGCGAAGGCCGTGCCACTTTTGCCGAGTTGGCGCGGACCGTCTCGATGTCGTCGAGCGCGGTGACCGAGCGCGTGCGCCGCCTGGAGGAGGCGGGGGTGATCTCGGGGTACGCCGCCGTGGTCGAGCCCGAGCGGATCGGCATGCCGATCCTCGCCTTCGTGCGGCTGCGCTACCCGCACGGGAACTACAAGCCCTTCCACGACCTCCTCGACGTGACGCCGGAGGTGCTGGAGGCGCACCACGTGACCGGCGACGACTGCTTCGTGCTGAAGGTCGCCGCACGGTCGATGCAGCACCTGGAGGAGGTGTCCGGGCGGATCGGGGCACTGGGTTCGGTGACGACCAGCGTGGTGTACTCCTCGCCGCTGCCGCGCCGGGCGATCAGCCGCTGAGCCTCGGTCGCAGATCCCCCTGAACCTCAGTCTGCCGTGCCCCGGCGACGCACGGCAGAGCCCGCCCGCCCCTTGATCACCTCCAGTTGGACCGGGATGCGGCGGCGCAGGTCGCCGACGTGGCTGACGATGCCGACGCTGCGGTTCCGTTCGCGCAGGGCGTCGAGTACGTCGATGACCTCGTCCAGTGTCGCCTCGTCGAGGCTGCCGAAGCCCTCGTCGATGAACAGGGTGTCCAGGCGCACCCCGCCCGCCTCGTCGGTGACGACGTCCGCGAGGCCGAGCGCCAGCGCGAGGGAGGCGAAGAAGGTCTCGCCGCCGGACAGGGTGGAGGTGTCGCGCTCACGGCCGGTCCAGGAGTCCACGACGTGCAGGCCGAGGCCCGCGCGCCTGCTGCCGGTGCCGATGGTGCGCTCGTCGGAGTGCACGAGGGTGTAGCGGCCGGCGGACATGCGGTGCAGCCGGGCGGTCGCGGCGGCGGCGACCTGTTCCAGGCGGGCGGCCAGGACGTACGACTCCAGGCGCATCTTGCGTTCGTTGTCGGCGGAGGTGCCGGCGGCGAGTCCCGCCATGCGGGCCACCCGTTCGTAGTCGGCGCGCAGCGGGCCGAGCCTGCGGGCCTCGTCCTGGGCCTGCCTGCCGAGGCGGGCCAGCGCCGTGCACCGGTCGCGGGCGGCGTCGTACGCGGAGGTCGCGTCGCGCTGGGCGCGTTCGGCGGCGGTGAGTGCCGCCTCGGCGGACCGGACGTCGGAGGCGGGCCGGGCGGCCGCTTCGGCGGCGTCCCTCTCGTGCAGCCGGTCGGCGACCGCGGCCCGTTCGGCCTGCCAGGCGTCGATGCGCTCCTGGAGGGCGCGCTGCTCACGGTGGTCGAGGAAGGCCCGCGCCGCCTCGTCCGGGGTGGCGAATCCGGCCTTGAACGCGGCGTCGGCGAGGGACCCGTCGGCGGCCTTGAGGCGCTCCGCCGTCTCCTCGTACGCCCGTACCGCCTCGGCGGCGTCGGCGAGCAGGGCGACCCGGCGGGTGAGGGTGGCGAACTGCTCCTCCACGCTGCCCGCCTCCCCGCGCGCCCGGGTCAACTCCTCCTGGAGTCCGGCGAGTTCGCGGTCGATGGCCTCGCGGTGCGAGGTGCGGGCGGCGCTGCGCCGTTCGGCCTGCTCGCGGGCGTCGACGCGGCGGGCGTGCTCCTGCTCGGCGCGGCCCAGTTCCTCGCGGGCGGCGTGCATGTCGCCCGCCGCGGCGTGGGCGGTCGCGTGGTCGTGGCGCAACTCGCCTTCCAGTACGGCCAGTTCGTCGACGCTCGCACCGGTGGCCTCGGCCTGGGCGGCGGCGTGGGTCTGCCGGAGCCGGGACAGTTCGCTCTCGGCCTGCGCCCGGGTGTCCTCGGCTCGCCCGTAGGCGTCCTCGGCGCGCTGTTCGGTGTCCCGGTCGACGTGTCCGGCCCCGGCGCGGGCGGGGGCGGGGTGGCCGGTGGCGCCGCAGACCTTGCAGGCCTCGCCGTCGCGGAGTTCGGCGGCGAGTTCGGCGGCGATGCCGCTGAGCCTGCGCTCGCGCAGGTCGAGCCAGTGCTCTCGGGCGTCGCCCGCCGCGTCGCGGGCGGTGCGCAGGCGCTGCTCGGCACCGCCCAGTTGCTGGTCCAGTGCGTCGCGGCGGCGGGCGGCGGCCAGCCGGGCGGCGGCCGGTGCGAGCTGCGACTCCAGGTGCCCGGCGCGGGTCGCCGCTTCCTGGGCGGTCTCGATGCGGTCCTGGAGGCGGCGTCGTACGGAGTCCCAGGCGGCGAGCCAGTCCTCGGCGTCCTGCCGTACGTCCTCGTCGGCGCGGGCCTCCCGGTCGAGGGCGGCGCGCTCGGCGGTGATCTCGGCGCTGCGGCGCTCGGCCCGGCGGGCGGCGTCCAGGCCGCCCAGCTCCTGCCGTATCCGCCTCTCCCGCTCGGCGAGCTGGTCGGCCCCGGCGTCGGCGAGGGAGGCGGGCAGCCGGGTGCGGGCGTGTGCGTACGCCGTGGCGGCCTGCCGGTGTTCGCGTTCGGCGGTGTCGCGCAGGGTCAGGGCAGGGGCGACCCGGTCGGCGGCCCGGGCCAGGTCCTGGCGGGTGCAGAGCCCCTCGAACTGCTCACGGCGTTCGTCCAGCGCGGTCGCGCGGCGGCGGGTCTCCGCGTACCGCTCCTGGAGCCGCAGCAGGTCCCGCTGCTCCTCCAGCACGCGCCGGGCGGCGGCCCGTCTGCTGTCGGCGGCGTCCACCGCGCAGGCGGCGAGGTCCCGGCGCTCGACGGCCCCGCTGCGGGCAACGGCGGCCCAGGCGAGGACGGCGGCGGCGAGCCCGGGGTCGCCGGGGCGCTCCTCGGGGCGGGGCAGGTCGCGGGCGGCGGGACCGGCGGCCTCGGCGGTGCGTTCGGCGAGGGCGAGGAGGCGTTCGTCGCCCTGCTTGACCTGCTGTTCGGCGGTGCGGCGCAGTTCGGCGAGGCGTTCTTCGACGGCGGCGAAACGGCGGGTGTCGAAGAGCTTGCCGAGGAGTTTTCCGCGGGCTTCGGCGTCGGCGCGCAGGAAACGGGCGAAGTCGCCCTGCGGGAGGAGGACGACCTGGCAGAACTGCTCGCGGTTCATCCCGACGAGCTGGCCGATCTCCTCGCCGATCTCCTGGTGGGAGCGGCTGAGGGCCTGCCACTCCCCCGTCTCGGGGTCGCGCTCGCGCAGCCAGCTCTGGGCCTTCTCGGTGACGAAGCCGGTGCGGTTGCCCTTCTTGGGCCGCAACTGGGCGGGGCGGCGGGTGACTTCCAGGCGACGGCCGCCGACGGTGAGGTCGAGGACGACCTCGGTGGGGGTGTCGGTGGCGGCGTGGTCGCTGCGCAGGGTGAGGCCGCGCCCCTCGCGGGCGCCGGGCACGGACCCGTACAGCGCGAAGCAGACGGCGTCCAGGACGGAGGTCTTGCCCGCGCCGGTCGGCCCGTGCAGGAGGAACAGTCCGGCGGCGTTGAGCGCGTCGAAGTCGACGTGCTGGGCGGCGCCGAAGGGGCCGAAGGCGGTGACGCGCAGGGAGTGCAGCTTCATCGGGGCACCTCGCACGGGCCCCGGCGGGACATCTCGCACACGGTCGCAGGGCAGTGCTTCATCGGGCCACCTCGCGCACCGTCTCGTCCACCCGTACGTCGTCGAACGCGCCCCGGAGCACCGCCCGTTCGCTTCCGTCCGGTCCGCTGCCGCCGCGTACGTGCGCCACGAAGTCCTCCGCGATCTGCTGGTCGTCGCGGCCCTTGAGCCGCTGCGCGTACGAGACGTGTTCGCTCTCGGGTCCGCGTTCCGGGTCGAAGACCAGGCTCACCGTGTGCGGGAAGCGGACGCACAGGCGGGCCATCGGGTCCTCGGGCCGCACCGGGTCGGTGAGCGTGGCCTCCACCCAGGAGTCCTCGTGCCGGGCCAGGCGGGGATCGTCGAGGAGGTCCTCCAGGTGGCCGCGCAGCCGGGCGAGCGGCCGGGGCACCGGGCAGTCGAGCCGCTCGGCAGCGGCGATCTCGCCGCCGGGGCCGAGGTCGATCAGCCACATCGTCTTGCGGTGGTCGACCTCGGAGAAGGAGTAGGCGAGCGGGGAGCCGGAGTAGCGGACGCGTTCGTTCACCGTCTGCGCGCCGTGCAGGTGGCCCAGCGCCACGTAGTCGACGCCGGCGAAGACCCCGGCGGGGACGGCGGCGACCCCGCCGACCGTGATGTCGCGCTCGCTGTCGCTGGGCTCGCCGCCCGCGACGAAGGCGTGCGCGAGGACGACGGAGCGGGTGCCGGCGGGGCGGGCGGCGAGGTCGGCGCGCACCCGGTCCATCGCGGCGGCGAGGACGTCCTCGTGGCGGGCCTTGGCGGCGCCCAGTTCGTCCCGTGCGAGAGCGGGTTCCAGATAGGGCAACCCGTAGAAGGCGACGTCGCCGTGCGCGTCGGAGAGCACGACGGGGGTGGCACACCCAGCCGGATCGGTGCGCAGGTGGATGCCCGCGCGCTCGATGAGGCCCGCGCCGACGCCCAGGCGACGGGCGGAGTCGTGGTTGCCGGAGATCATCACCGTCGGCACGTTCTCGGCGGCGAGGCTGTGCAGGGCCGCATCGAAGAGCTCCACGGCGGCGAGCGGCGGCACCGCGCGGTCGTACACGTCCCCCGCGACCAGCACGGCGTCCACCTCGTGCGCGCGGACCGTCGCCACCAGGTGGTCCAGGTACGCGGCCTGGGCGTCGAGCAGTCCCACCCGGTGGAAGGACCGGCCGAGGTGCCAGTCGGACGTATGCAGAAGCCTCATGGTTCACGAGCGTAAAGGGAGGGTCTGACAATCAAGGCCGCAACGGGTGAATCCGCCCTCGCACCGGCCTCTCCCGCCCCTGGTCCGGCGGGCTGCTCAGACGTCTCCGTACGCCTCTCCGCCGAGCGCGAAGGAGGCTGTTCCCGCCGTCGCGTCCGCGAGCCAGCCCCGGAAGGCGTCGACGTCGGCGTCCGGCAGCCCGATCTCGATGGTGACCGCCTCCGCGTACCGCACCTCGCGCACGGAGCGCCCGGTGGCCCGCAGGTCGTTCTCCAGCTTGCCCGCGCGCTGGTGGTCGACGGTGACGGTGGCGAGCCGGAAGCGCTGGCGGGTGATCGTCCCGAGTTCGTCGAGCGCCTCCCCCACGACTCCCCCGTACGCCCTGATCAGGCCGCCCGCGCCGAGCTTCACGCCGCCGTAGTACCGGGTGACGACGGCGACGACGTACCGCACCTCGCGGCGCATCAGCATCTGGAGCATCGGGACGCCCGCGGTGCCGCCGGGCTCGCCGTCGTCGCTGGCCTTCTGGATGCCGGCGTCGGCCCCGACGACGTACGCGTAACAGTTGTGCGAGGCGGTGGGGTGCTCCTTGCGGATGCGGGCGACGAAGTCCTGCGCCTCCTGCTCGGTGGCGGCGGGCGCGAGGGCGCACAGGAACCGGGATCGGTTGATCTCGGCCTCGTGCACGCCCTCCTGGGCGACGGTCCGGTACTGCTCTGCCATCCGGCCACCCTATGCGGCCTGCGGATTCGCCCGCCCACCGAGGCGCTGCGGGCTCAGCCGGCGGCCCAGTGCTCCCAGGACTGCGCCCTGATCCACTCCACGGCCGGAGTGAGCCGCACGCCCAGCTCCCGTTCCGTGTGCGCCGGGTCGGCGGCGAGCAGGGCGGGGTCCGTGTGCGCGTGGTGGTAGACCCCGGCGACCCCTGCCGCGGCCGCTGCGCCCACGGCCCGGGCGAGCCCGTCCTCGAACCGCCGGACGTCCAGCGGTACGTACGTCACGTCCCGGCCCAGGACCTGGGCGAAGGCCCGCGCCAGCTCGGGGCCGGTGAGGACGTCCGCACCGCCGACGTCCAGCACCCGGCCCACCAGTGCGTCGTTGTCCAGCGCGGCGGCGACGAGGCGTGCGAGGTCGTCGTGCGAAAGCCAGGCGACCGGCTGGTCGGCACGCAGTGGGTAGGCGAGGACGCCGTGGTCGACGAGATCGGGCCCGTGCCAGGGGCTGAAGAGGTTGTCGAGGTAGACGGGCGGACGCAGGACCACGGTCGGCACGCCACTGGCCCGGATCACGTCCTCGGCGGCGCGGCGGGTCTCGAAGGCGGCGTACGGGGTGGTCGTCTCGGGCAGCGCGGTGTTGGTGTTGAAGACGAGTCGCCGGAGGCGGGCGGTTCGGGCCGCGGTGGCGACGTTGCGGGCGTAGGTGAGGACGGTGTCCGGGTCGTACTCCAGGGGGATCGTCACCACGGCGTGGGTGATGCCGGTGAAGGCCTCCTGGACCGCGTCGGCGTCGCCGAGGTCGGCGGCGAGCAGGGTGACGCCGGTGGGGGCGGGCTTTTCGGGGTCGCGGACCAGGCCGATGACCTCGGTCCCGTGGGCGGCGAGGTAGCGGGCGATCGCGCCGCCTTGGGCGCCGGTGGCGCCGGTGATGAGGTAGCGGGGGGTCATGCGGGGTTCCTTTCGGGTACGGGGGTGGGCCGGGGCCTCTGCGGAGGCGCGGCCGGTGTCGGGCTGGGCCGGGGGGGGAACCGGGGCCCGCCGGAAGCGGGAGGGGCCGCCCCCCTTGCCCGCCCGTCCCGCCCCCGGGGGGCGGCCCCGCCGCCCAAGGGGGCTACGTGAGCACAAGGGAGCTACGGAGCTGCGGGGTTGCGGAGTCGGGCCGCCACCAGCGCCCCCATCACCCCCACGCCCGCCCCCGCGAGGAAAGCCGCGGCCAGGCCCCCCGTGAGGTCGTCGCCCGCCGCGGTGCGGGACGCCGTGATTCCGGAGAGGGTCGCGAGGCCGATCACGGAGCCGAACTGGAGGCTGGTGTTGACCAGCCCCGAGGCGAGCCCGGCCTCGTCGTCGCCGGTGCCCGCAGTGGCCGCGACCTGGGTGGTGATGGAGACCAGCGGCAGCGCGACCCCCAGCACCAGACTCGGGAACAGCACCTCCCCGACGAACGACCCCGTCGCCGAGAGCCGGGACAGCCAGCCCATCCCCACCGCGATCAGCACGAACCCGGCACACATCACCGCCCGCAGCCCGTACCGGCCGATCAGCCGCCCCGTGCCGCCCGCGACGAGCACCACCGTGACGGACAGCGGCAGCAGCCCCAGGCCGCCGCCCACCGCGTCGTACCCCAGAACCGTCTGGAGGTAGAGGCTGACCAGGAAGAACATCGGGAACAGCGCCATCTGCCACAGGGCGGCCAGGACGTTCGCCGTGCGCAGGGCGCGGCGCCGGAGGACGCCGGGCGGCACCAGTGGCGCGGCCGCCCTGCGCTCGATCCGTACGAAGAGGGCCAGCAGCAGGACCGCCCCGGCGGCCGGGCCGAGGGTCGCGGGCGCGTGACAGCCCGCCTCTCCGGCGCTGACCACGGCGTACGCGAGAAGCGCGAGGCCCCCGGTGACGGTGACCGCGCCGGGCAGGTCGACGCCGCGCCCGTCGCGTACCGCACGCCCCTCGGGCAGCAGCCGGAACGCCGGGACCATCAGCACCACCCCGGCGACGACGTTCATCGCGAAGGTGGACTCCCAGCCGAGCCAACGGGTCAGTACGCCGCCGAGCACCGTGCCCGCCGCGCCTCCGGCACCCGCCATGGCCGCGAAGACGCCGAGCGCCCGGTGCCGGCCCGGCCCGTCCTCGTACAGCAGGAGCAGGAGCGCGAGCGCGGACGCCGCGGCCAGTGCCGCGCCGACGCCCTGTGCGGTGCGGGCCGTGATGAGCAGCGGGGCGTTGGTCGCGAGGGTGCCGAGCAGCGAGGCGACGGTCAGGACGGCGAGGCCCGAGACGAACACCCGCCGCCGCCCGAGCAGGTCGGCCGCCCGGCCGCCGAGCAGGAGCAGGCCGCCGAAGGAGACCAGATAGGCGTTGGCCACCCAGGACAGAGCGGCGGGTGAGATGCCCAGCTCCCGGCCCATGGAGGGGGCCGCGACATTGATCACCGAGGTGTCCAGGATCAGTACGAACTGGGTCCCCGCGAGCAGCGCGAGCGCCCGGCCGGTCCTGGCGGAGACCGGGCGTTCCTGACCGGTGCGGGACATGTCTCTCCTGACAGTGCGGCGACGGACGACTCCGTACTCCCTCACCGGGAGGCGGAGTCGATGACTCCCCACCACCCTCCGCCGCCCACCCGATACGATCAATTAACCGCAGACTCAATCCACTTAAGGATCGTCCATGCCGCAGGCCGACGTGCTCAGCGAGCTGCTCAAGCCCCTGCGGCTGGCCGACACCTATTGCAGCCGGTGGCTGGCGGGCGGGAGTTGGGGGATCGCCGGGGAGGACGACAGTCACGCCGTCCTCCACCACATGGTGCGCGGAACCTGCCACATCTCCTTCGCGGACGGCGAGGTGATCCGGCTGGACGAGGGCGACCTCGCGGTGTTCCCGCACGGAACGGCCCATTCCTTCGCTTCTGCGCCGGGCCGCGCGACGACCCCGCTGCGGTCCGTCCTCCCGGACCTCTCCCCCGGAAGCTCCGCCTCCGTCACGATCGGCAGCGCCCCTGCGGACACGGAGATCCTCTGCGCCAGCCTGCACTACGACCCCACCACCGAACCCGCCCTCTACCGTGCCCTGCCCCGCGTCCTCGTGCTCCGCAGCCACCTCCTCCGCGAGGAGCCGCTCCTGCACCACACCCTGGACTGTCTGCCCCGGGAGAACGCCCGGAGCGCACCGGGCTCCCCGCTCGTCTCGCTCCGCGCCTTCGAGATGGTGTTCGTCCTGGCTCTGCGTACGGCGATGGAGCGGCTGGCCGAGTCCTCCCCCGCGCTGACGGCCCTGCGCCACGAGGGGATCGGCCGGGCCCTGACGGCCGTCTACGCCGCGTACGCGCAGCCCTGGACGGTCGAGTCGCTCGCCCGGGAGGCCGGGATGTCCCGGTCCGCGTTCTCCCGGACCTTCCGCTCGCTCGTCGGCGAACCACCGGCCCGCCACCTCCTCTTCCGCAGACTCCAGGAGGCCCGCAGACTGCTGGCGGACCCGTCCGTCCCGCAGCAGGAGATCCACAAGGCCGTCGGATACGGCAGCCACGTGGGCTTCCACCTGGCCTTCCGCAAGGAGTACGGCATGACACCGGGCGAGTACCGCACCCGACGCCTCGGCCCCCGGACCGCCACCACTTCGTACCATCGAGCGCACAAGGACCCGTCACAGGAACACGAAGCCGAAGGAACCCTCATGGACGACACCCGGCAGGCCATCCGCAAGATCCTCCTGGAATCCGGGGACACCTGGGCCGTGGTCGGCCTCTCCTCGAACCAGTCGCGCGCCGCGTACGGCGTGGCCCAGACCCTCCAGCGCTTCGGCAAGCGCATCGTGCCGGTGCACCCGAAGGCGGAGACGGTCCACGGCGAGCAGGGCTACGCCTCGCTGGCCGAGATCCCCTTCCCGGTCGACGTCGTGGACGTCTTCGTCAACAGCGACCTGGCGGGCCAGGTCGCCGACGAGGCGGTGGCGATCGGCGCGAAGGCGGTGTGGTTCCAGTTGGGCGTGATCGACGACGCCGCCTTCGACCGCACCCGGGCAGCGGGCCTGGACATGGTGATGGACCGCTGCCCGGCCATCGAGATCCCCCGCCTCTGACCCCGCGACCCGGCTCACCCCGGCCGTCCCAGTCCCGCGTCCCGGGCCAGGGCGATGGCCTCCGCGCGGGTGCGGGCGCGGAGTTTGGCCAGGATGTCGCTGACCCGGTTGCGGACGGTCTTCTCGGAGAGGGTCAGTCGGCGGGCGATGGCGGTGTTGTCGAGGCCGCGGGAGAGCAGGTCGAGTATCTGCCGTTCGCGGTCGGTGAGTTGGGGGAAGGGTGCGGTGTCGGCGGCGGCGTGCGGTGAGGCGAAGTGGGCCAGGACCCGCTGGGCGATGCGTGGGCCGAAGAGGGCTTCGCCGTGTGCCGCGCCCAGCACGGCGCGGTGGATGTCGGTGCCGTCGGCCTCCTTCAGCAAGTAGCCGCGGGCTCCGGCCCGCAGCGCCGCGAAGATGGAGTCGTCGTCCTCGTCCATGGTGAGGACGACGACGGCGGTGTCCGGGTGCCGGGTGGTGATGGTGGCGGTCGCCTCCAGTCCGCCGACGCCGGGCATCCGCAGATCCATCAGCACGATGTGCGGGGCGAGCCGTGCGACGGCGGCGACGGCCTCGGCGCCGTCGGCGGCCTCGCCGACCACGGTGATGCCGGGCAGGTCGCCGAGCACGGTCGCCATCCCGGCCCGGAAGACCGGGTGGTCGTCGACGACAAGTACGGTCACGGGCTCATCGGGCAAGGTCGTGCGCCTCCTCCGGGGGCACCGGAATGCGGGCCTCGACCGAGGTGCCGCCGCCCGGGGTGCGGGTGATCGCCAGGTGGCCGCCGACCTCCGCCGCGCGTTCGCCCATGCTGCGCAGGCCGACGCCCGCACGGTGGCGCGGCGGGATGCCGCAGCCGTTGTCCGCGACGGTGAGGACCAGGGTGCCGTCGGTGACGCGGGCGGTGAGGGTGAGGGTGCTGGCCGCGCTGTGCTTGAGGGCGTTGCCGACCGCTTCGGCCGCGATGGTGTACGCCGCGACCTCGACGGAGGCGGGGAGTGCGTCGCAGTCCGGGGCGAGGGCGCAGCGGCAGGCGGGGACGTCGTACCCGGCGAGCAGTTCGCGCAGCGCCCCGCAGAGGCCGAGCTGGTCGAGGACGGCGGGGCGCAGCCCGTTGACGACGTCGCGCAGGTCTCCGACGGTCAGGCGCAGACGGTCCCGTACGACGCGGATGGCGTCGGCGAGGTGGGGGTCGGCGGACTTGCGGGCCAGCGAGTCCAGTTGGTGGGCGGTGCCCGCGAGGGAGGGGCCGACGCCGTCGTGCAGGTCGGCCCGCAGCCGCCGGCGCTCCTCCTCCCGTACGGCGACGATGTGCGCCCTGCTGCGGGTGACCTCCTCGACGAGCCCGGCGGCGTAGGCGAGGGTGGCGGCCCGGGCGGCGACCTCCTCGGCCGCCGCGCGCTGCTGGGCGGTCCAGGGTTCGGCCGCGCGCCGCCGCCCCAGGTGGAGTTCGCCGACCAGGCGGCCGAGCGCCATGCAGGGCACGGTCCGCCAGCCCGCGCCGGGGACGGGGGTGCCGGAGGCGGCCGTCGCGGCGGGTCCGGTGAAGGCCGCGTACGGCAGGGCCAGGGCGCGGCGGAGCTCGTCCACGAGCAGGTGCATGGCCTCGGCGGGTTCGGAGGCGGGGGCGAGGTGGCGGCCGACGCGGGCCACCACGGCGTACGGGTCGTGGCGGTGCCCGAACAGCAGCCGGTCCACGGCCGACTGCACCGCCCCGCGCCCGGCTGCCGCGAGCAGTGCGGCCACCGCGATCACGGCGGTGCCGCCGAGGGAGCCGGGGGCGAGGGCGCCCGCGCCCGCGACGACGGCCAGGTAGACGCCCAGGACCAGGCCGCTGAGCAGCGCGAGGACGATGGCCCGGCCGAGCACCACCTCGATGTCGTAGAGCCGGTGGCGCAGCATGGCCACGGCGATGCCCGCGGGCGGGCCGAGCAGCCCGATCGCCATCAACAGGTCTGTTGCCACCGGGTTTTGCTCATCGTCGACGAAGACGCCGCCGGTGAAGGCGAGGGCCATCGTGAGGCCCCCGAGCATGAGCCATTGCAGTTGCGCGCGCTCCACGCCCGTTGCCGCACGGGTCCGTAGCACCACGAGGAGTCCGGCCGAGGCGGTGCCGCCGACCAGGCAGACGACGGCGGAGGTGAACATGACGGGAGCCAGCCAGTCCGCACCCCGCAGGCCGAGCGGATTGGCCAGCCCCGGAACGGGGTCGGTGCCGTTCGGACGCAGCATCCCGGCAAGTGTGGCGACGCCGGCGGAGGCGATGACCACCGCTGCCAGCACGCGGCGCGGGCGGGTGCCGAGCCGTCCGTGCGGGAAGAGCAGCGGCACCAGCGGGGTCGCGAAGAAGTATCCGGCGAACCCCCAGCAGCCCAGCCAGGCCCCGAACTGCCAGCCCGGAAGCGGGTGTTGGGCGATCAGCTGCGAGTAGGCCGCGTAGTAGGTCAGCAGGTGGTAGGGCCCCATGAGCGCGGGCGCCAGCATCACCCAGACCAGCCGGTTGCGCGGCTGCACCCGGGCGACGGCCGCACCGAGCAGCGGCCACACCGTACCCAGGACGAGGTCGCTCCAGAACAGTTCGCTGACCTCGATCCGCCGCGCCAACGCCTCGTGCACCGGCACGGCGGCCACGCAGCACGTGACGCCCGCTCCCGCGACGGCGTGCGCGGCACGGCGCAGCGCGCGGCCCCGCCTGCCGTCTGTGTCCCCCCGCCCCATGGGGACATGGTGGCCCACCGATATCCCGGGCGAAAGGGACGGGCGCCCCTGTCGCCCGGGACGCTGCCGCCTGGACAGTGCAGCCCAACTACCCCTACTAAAACTGGAGTTGAGCACCATGACAGCAGTGGAACCCCGCACGGCGGAGGCGACGACACGCACGGACACCGTCGAGGGACGGGCCAGGTGGCCGCTGTACGGCGTCGCGGCGGGCCTGCTCGGCCTGGCGGCCACCCTCTTCACCGATCCCCGGATGGGCATCCCGGAACGCGACGCCGTGGACGCGTCCGTCCTGAGCGACCTCTCCCGCGGTCTCGCCCACGTGGGCCTGGTGGCGGGCTTCCTCACCGTGGCTCTTCTGCTCGTCCTGGCGGCGGCCTGGCGGCGGCAGGTCGAGCCGCGGGTCCCGGGCAGCACTGCGGCGCACGTGGTGAGCGGTGCGCTCGTCGCCTCGGCGGCCGGACTGACGTACGGATACGCGTGGAAGGGGGCGCTGGCCATCTACCTCCCGACGGGCTCCGACGCGGGGCCCTACGGCGACGACGGCCTGTTCGTGTACTTCATGCTCAACGACTTCGGTCCCTACATCGGCTGGCTGGGCGTGGTCGTGGCCGCCGGCGCGGTCGCGTGGATGGGCCTGCGCGAGCGGACCGTGTCGCGCTGGATCGGCGTGCTGAGTCTGGGGCCGGTCGTCGCCGTCACGGGCCTCGCGGGCGCGACCGGCCTGCCCGGCTTCCAGGGACTGGCCGGCCCCGCCTGGCTCCTTGCCGCCTGCACCGGCCTGGCGGCGGGCCGCAGCACGATCGTCCGCTGAGCCGGAGGGGGGTCAGCGGACCGGAGGGCAGGGCCGCCCGTGCGCGGCGGCCCTTGCCTCGAAGCCCGGGGGGAGCCAGCCGTGGGAGAGGAGACGGGGGTGGGCGGGGAAGGCGGCGTGGGCGGCGAGGACGAAGATCAGGGAGGCCCAGAGGCTGTGCAGGCGGATGGTGGTGTAGCCGCGGCCGTTGATGTCGTGGAAGGCGCACTCGAAGGTGTCGGGGGCGGCCAGGTCCATGGTGGCGAGGCCCGTCCAGCCGAGGTCGAGCCAGGTCTCGGGGTGGGAGTAGATGGCGCGTTTGTCGGTGACGGTGAGTTCGCCGTGGCCGTTCTCCATCACCCAGCGGGGCTGCGCGGCGGCCATGGCCTGGTTGCGGCGGTTGGCGTTGCTCATGGCGTTGACGGCGAGCGCGCCGACGACGAAGCCGGTGGAGCCCATGGCCATGGTGCTGGTCTGGGTGTACGAACCGTCGCCGAGCGGACGCCAGGTGGAGCGGGCGGCGGGGCCCGCGGCCAGGGAGAGTTCGCCGGGGGCGAGGCGGGTGGTGGTGGGGAGCGGGGGCCGGTTGCGCAGGAGTCCTCGGCCGAGGTCGTGGACGACGCCGCAGGTGTAGAGGAGGTGGTCGTCCAACGGGCCCCAGGGCGGCTGTCCTTGGGGCAGGTGCGGTTGCCCCTGGGGCTGGGGCGGTTGCCCCTGGCCGTGTGCGGGCACCGGCAAGGTGTGGTCGTTCACTGTGTTTCCCCGTTCCCGTCGACACTTCCCCGTCTCCATCGACGCACGACATCGTAGGACTCCCCCGCATCCGGAGTCGACGCCTTCACCGTGCGTGCGGCACCGACCGGGTCGGCGGCACCGAGACCGCCATCGTCATCTCCATGGGCTCCGGGCCCTCGTTGGCGTACGTGTGCCGTACGTCGCCCTCGAAGGTGACGGCGGTGCCCGCCGGGACCCGGTACTCGGTGCCGTCCACCACCAGGGTCAGTTCCCCGTGCGTGACGCGCAGGAGTTCGACGGTGCCCGAGGGGTGCGGGTCGGAGGTGCGGGAGTCGCCCGGCATCAGGAGCCAGGACCAGAGTTCGAGGGGGCCCGCGTTCTCGGTGCCGACGTGCAGGGTGGCGTGGCCGCCCGCGCCGGTGGACCACATCCGTACGGCCTGCTCGGGCGTCACCAGGCGGACCCGGGTGGTCTGTTCCTCGTCGAGGAGGGTGGTGATGCTGATGCCCAGGGCGTCCGCCAGCTTGACGGTGGTGCCGACGCTGGGGTTGGTGCGGGCCTGCTCGATCTGGATGATCATGCCTCGGCTGACCCCGGCGCGGGCGGCCAGCGCGTCGAGTGTGAAGCCCCGTTCGCCGCGCCACCGCTTGAGGTTGCGGGCGAGCGACTGCGTGAGCTGGTCGAGGTCCGACACGTACCGTTCCGTCCCAGAAGTGGCCAGAGTGGCCAGGCCGTGCAATGCGTTGAACGGCTGGTTCACTTTACTGGAACGCCCGTACGGGACCGCGAGCACTTCAGGAGGCTTCGCGCTCCTCCAACTCGGCCAGCGCGACGAGCTGTTCCGGTGTGATGTCGGCCGGTATCGGCACGGGTGCGGGGGTGCGCAGCGGCGGCTGCCAGCCCTTCTCCTCGTCCCAGGTCCGTACGATCCGGGCGGGTGCGCCCGCGACCACCGCGTGGTCGGGGACCTCGCCCCGCACGACCGCCCCGGCCGCGACGACGACGTTCCGGCCGAGCCTCGCGCCGGGCAGGATCACCGCGTTGGTGCCGATCCAGCAGCCGGGCCCGATCGAGACGGGTTCCATGCGGGGCCACTGCTTGCCGATGGGCGTCTCGGGGTCGTCGTAACTGTGGTTGGTGGTCGTGACGTAGACGTGCGGGCCGAAGTAGACGTCGTCGGCGATGGTGACGGTGGTGTCGGCGATGATGTGGCTGCCCCGGCCGAGGACGACACCGTTGCCGAGGGTGAGGATCGGGTCGGGGCCGAGGTCCAGGCCCGGCATCATTCCGGCCGTCAGCGTGACGTGCTCGCCGATGATGCAGTAGTCGCCGAGGTGGATCCAGGGTTCGCCGAAGACGGTGCCCTGCGGGAAGGCCAGCTTGCTGCCGTGTCCGAGGGAGCCGAAGCGCAGCTTTCCGGGCCGCTGCGCGCTCACCGCTCCGGCCTGCTGGATCAGCCGCCAGCCCTCGTGCACGGCCCGCGTCGTGGCGCGCCGCCGCCAGAGCGCGGCGGTGGTGAGGGCCTGCGTCACAGGGGCGGGAAAGGAGAACGTGTTTCTGTTCTTCGGCACCCGCACACGGTAGTCGGCGGGGCGCGGGCCGGTCAGCGGCCCGACCTGTGATCTTCACCCCACCCCGGGTGGACGCGGGAGGGCCGTACGGAGCACTGGGACGATGCTCCGTACGGCCCTCTTCATGTCCGGTACTGCGGTGATTCAGGTACTGCGGTCGTTCGGTACCGCGGGGTGGTCGTCCGGGTCAGAGCAGGACGCCCAGGCCCAGGCCGACACCGACACCCACACCGACGCCGTGGTGGTGGTGATACCACGGGCCGTCGTCGCAGTAGACGTGACCGTGGTGCCGCCAGCAACGGTCGGCCGCCACAGTCGATTTGGCCGTCTGGTCCACCGTGCTCGCCGCAGCCGTGCCGGCGAGGGGTGCGATCGCGATGACGGCCAGGGCCGAAGCCGCCACCGCTCGTCCGATTATGGCGCGCATACTGGTCTCCTTAGTGAGGAGGAATGGGACACACTGAGGCATACCGTGCGCCATCCGTCCTACTACAGGGCCGGTCGGGTTACGCCCGTTCGGAGCCGTAGTGCGGCCGTTCGGCCCAGTGCGGGTTGCGCGAAGGCACCCGACTGTGCGTCAGGCCCCGGACTCCCCCACCGCTTCCCCGTGCTGCGCCGCCAGGTCCCGGTACATCAGGGCGTTGACCTTGATGCCCTCGCGCTCCTCCTCGGTCAGCTCCCGGCGCACCTTCGCCGGTACGCCCGCCACCAGCGATCCCGGCGGCACCACCATTCCCTGCGGCACCAGCGCCTGCGCCGCCACCAGCGAGCCCTCGCCGATGACCGCGCCGTTGAGCACGGTCGCCCCCATGCCGACCAGTACGTCGTCCTCGACGGTGCAGCCGTGCAGCACGGCGTTGTGGCCGACGGAGACGCGCGCGCCGACGGTCACCGGGAAGCCGGGGTCGACGTGGACGGTGCAGTTGTCCTGGATGTTGGAGTCGGCGCCCAGCACGATCGGCCCGCAGTCGGCGCGCAGCACCGCGCCGTACCAGACGCTCGCCCCCTCGCCGAGGGTCACTTCGCCGACGACCACGGAGGTCGGGGCGGCGAAGGCGTCGGCCGCGAGCTTCGGCTGCCGTCCGCCGACGCCCATGATCAGCGCACCCTGGGTGCTGCCCTTGCGACCTGCTGTTTCAGTCATCGTGTGTTCCTTGTACGTGGTCGGGTCCTGCCGCGCCGCTGTCCTTGCCCGGCACCGTAGACGACCGGGGCGCACCCGGGCGGGGCGGGGTCGGCAGCGGACCCCGGACACGGCGGAGCGGGGTGGTGCGCAGCCGCCCCAACGGCTGCGTCCCACCCCGCCCGGTCTGAGGGGCCGCCGCTTACGCGGTGGCCGACTTGAGTGCCGCGAGCAGCTGGTCCGCGTACTTCCGGTCGATCGTCACCCCGGAGGCCAGCCGTATCTGCACGGCCAACGCCGCGATGCGGGCGTTGCGCAGCAGCGGCCTGTCCCAGTCCCGGCGCAGGCCCGCGAGCTGGTCGAGGAGGGTGCGCTCGGTGATCCGGCCGGTGATGCGCCGGTCGGCCACCGCGTCCCGGACGGACGCCGTGAGGGTGTCCGGGCCGAGCGTGCTGCTGTCGGGGCGGCGGACGGTCGCGGTGACGGGGCCCTCGATGCGTTCGCCGCGGTTCTCGAAGGTGGTCTCGGCCGCGCCGTCCTTGACCTGGAACGGCACCCAGTCGTGCACCCCGAGCGCCCCCGGCTCGACCCCGTCGACGCGCAGGCCGTAGCCGCGCCCGTCGCCGAGCCGGGTGGTGGCCCACAGGCCCTTCGCCCAGGCGGGGGGCGGGGTGTCGCCGCCGGTCTTCAGCTCGTTCGGGGCGTCGGTGGCCGCGGCGGCGGGCGTGCCGGCGTAGGCGCTGGACGTACCGGTGACCGGGAGGGTGGCTTCGGCGTCCTTCTGGACGACGACGTACGCACCGGCCTTGACCTGGCCGTTCCCGTAGACGTACGACGACACGACGGCACCCGTGCGCTTGTCGGTGCGGACCAGGACGAAGCGTCCGGCGAGCTTCATGCCGTCCACGTCACGGACCGTGGTGTCGTCGCTGACGTACACGGTGTCGCGGTAGCGGTCGGTCTCGGTGCGGACGACCGTGGTCATCGCGTCGCCCTGGTAGCCGGTCTCGAAGGCCGAGGAGGTGAGCTGCGGCTTCTGGCCCTTGCGCCAGGTGTCGTAGACGGCTCCGTACGTCGTGGTGTCGTCCGGGGTGACCAGGGAGCGGCGCTGGAAGTGCCAGCCCGGGAAGTCGTTCTTCTTGGGGATCTCGTTGGCGGTGCGGCGCAGGGTGGGCGTCTTGGAGAAGATCACCTCGTCGCCCTCGTTGCCGTTGACGAAGGCACGCACACCGGTGCCGGTGCGGTCGCCGGTCCAGGTGAAGGAGAGGTCCTTCGCGCCGTCGCCGATCTTGGGGTCCTTCATCAGGTCGCGGTCCTCGGCGAGACCCTCGTCGTGGCCGGAGGCCGCGTAGTAGTCCTTGACCGTGGCGCCGCCGTCCTTGAGCGGGAGCGCGGTGTCGAGGGTGTTGTTCTCGTCCTCGGAGGCGCGCAGGAACCACTGGTGCGCGTCGCCGCCCTTGAGGCGGGAGAGGTCCACGGTGTAGGGGCGTCCGCCGGGCACCTGGATCACGGCGAGCAGCCGCCGCTTGACCTCGGCCTTGTCGGAGGCGGGACCCGGTTCGCTCGCCTCGACGAGCTGGACCTGCTTGCCGCCGCGCGCCCCGTCGTCGTACGCGAGGAGCGAGGCCCGGGTGGGCAGCGCGTCCGCGCACTCCTGGGGAGTGGCCGAACGGGACCAGATCCAGGGGGTGTTGTGGGCGGGGGTGTCCATGTGCCAGTACCGGTTGTTGTCCGGCTTGACCGGGTAGCCCTGGTCGGGCAGGACCTCCATGCCGGAGCCCCACAGGTTGAGCCCGAGGTGGCTGCCGTGGCCGTGCCCGGCCTTGTACGGCAGGCCCTCGCTGTACTGCGGGAACATCAGGCCCGCGTGGGTGGCGTCCTTGGTGTTGCCGGCGGTGAGGCCGAAGTACCCGTAGTGGTACTGCTCGATGTTGCGCAGGTACTCAGGTCTGATCGGGTCGTCGGCGACGGCCTGGTCGGCGGGCAGGAAGTGGGTGTCGTTGAGGGTGATCGGCGCACCGTCCGGGTAGCGCAGCTCCTGGCCGGGGCGGTCGGTCTTGGTGAAGATCGGGTAGCGGCCGGGGACCAGGTCGGTGTGGTCGAGCTTCAGCCCGTACGTCGTGTCCTCGTACCCGTCCGGGTCGGTGAAGTTGTCGGCCAGGAGCTGGAAGGCGCCGCGTCCGAAGACGGCCACCTGGTCGTGGTAGGAGACCGAGCCCTCCTCCCAGTTGCCGTCGGCGAAGAACTGCTCGCCGCTGAACATCCGGTCCGCCATGGGCAGTACGTGCCGGACCAGGTCCGGGTCGCCGAGGACGGAGGCCACGCCGAACGCGTAACGGAAGCCGTACACCTCGATGTTGTGCTGGCCGACGATCCGGTGGTCAGCGAGGTTCACGAAGTTGACGACGGTGGCGCGCAGCCACTTCTCGACGGCGGCGCGGCTCTCGGGGGTCCAGTCCGGGGAGTCGTGGACCAGGTCGTAGGCGCGGACCGCGTTGTACGGGATGGTGTTCTTCGACCAGGCGGCGTGGAGGTAGGGGACCTTGTCGTAGCCCTCGGCGAAGGCGGTGAGGCCGAGGACGGCGCGGCGCTTTTCCTGCTCGCCGCCGAGTTCGGCCAGACGCCTCAAGTGGTTCTCGAAATCCGGGTGTTGGTCGAGGCCGGTGCGCGCGGCGGACGCCTTGCGGGCCTCGGCGAGGTACGTCGCCTCGTCGGCGGTGGCCAGCGCGCCGAGCTTCTCGCGCTTGACGTCGGCGGACTCGTTCGCGATGGCGTCCCAGTCGGCCTTGCCCATCATGTTCTGCGGGTTCTTCAGCGGGTGCGCCACGCGGCTGCTGGGGAATTTCCCGCCGATGTCGCTCGGGCGCAGTTCGGGTGCGTACGAGCTGTCGGTCCACACGGTGCCGGGTCCGGCGTACGTCAGCTCGACGCGCAGGGTGTCGGCGCCGTCGGGGATCGGCACGTTGTGGGAGAGGAGCGTGAAGTCGGTCAGCTCCTGGTCGAGGGTCTTGTACGCGTACCGGATCTCCTTCTTGTCCGGGCCGAGGACCGGCTTGCCGCCGGACAGCGGGGTGTACGCGACCTCGAAGACGCTCTGCTTGCAGGTGATCCCGGCGAGCTTTGCCCACACCTCGGAGCGGTAGACCTGGCGTGCGGTGACGGGGAAGTCCCGCCGGAAGCGGCCCTGCTGGCCTGCCTTCGCGTCGATACGGAGCGTGGGCTTCCCCGCGTGCCGCGTCTGCTCGTCGAGGGCGAGGTCGGGCGTTCCGGCGAGCGGGATGCGGGTCCAGCCGCCCACGGGGGCGAGATCCCCGGCCCAGTCGATGCGCAGGTCGTCCAGGAAGTAGCTGCCGACCGCGCCGTCCGCCATGGGCTCGACGCTCAACTGGGCGGTTCCGGCTGGGACTTCGACGTACGCCTCGACGCGCTGCCAGGTGGTGGTGCCGGTGGCCACGCCGACGTACCGGATGGAACCGGCGCTCGTGCCCGTCGCCGTCTTGAACTGGACGCGGACACTCGCCCGGCCGCCCTTCAGGTCCTTGGCGCGGACCTGTGCGGAGACCTTGATCCAGCCGCCGTCGGCGCTGGGGAGCTTGGCCTTCTGGGTGATGGCGACGCGGTCGTCGGCGCTGTCGGTGCGCAGTTCGACGGAGCGGGAGCCCTCCGCCGCTTCGTCGGAGACGAGGACCTGGCCGTCGCCGGCGGGCTTCCAGACGCCCCACCCTTCGGGGACTCCGGCGGCCACGGACTCGAAGCCGCCGTTGACGACGAGGGGGTCGGCGGCCGACGCGGCGGGGGCGACGACGGTCAGGCCGGTGGTGAGGGCCGCCAGGGTGATGGACGCGGCGACCGTTCTACGAGCAGGCACACTCGTCTCCTTTGACGAGGGAGGGGCGGGGGATGACGTGCCGTACTGCCGTGATTTCCAGCGGTGTTACTTGCCCGAACCCAGCGTCATGCCCTCGATGATCCGGCGGCCGAGCCAGATGTAGACGAGCAGCAGGGGCAGCACGACCAGGCCGATCGCGGCGAACAGGCCGCCCCAGTCGGCGCCGCTGAACTGCACGCGGGACATGAAGCCGAGGAGCGCGAGCGAGAGGGTCTGCTGCTGCGGGTCCTGGAGGAAGATCATCGCGAGCATGCCCTCGCTCCAGTGGCCGATCACGTTGAGGATGACCAGCGTGACGATGCCGGAGCGGGCCAGCGGCAGCATGATCTGCCAGAAGGTGCGCCAGGGGGTGGCCCCGTCGAGCGCCGCCGCTTCTTCCAGCTCGGCCGAGAGGCTGCGGAAGAACGCGGTGAGGAAGAAGACCGCGAAGGGCACGGACGTCGCGATATAGACGAGGATCAGACCGCCGAGGCTGTTGACCAGGCCGATCTGCGACATCGCCACGAACAGCGGCAGCATGATCGCCTGGATCGGGATGCCGAGCCCCATCGCCATGAACGAGGTCAGCCCGCTGGCGGAGCGCGCCCCGAACCGGCTCAGCGCGTAGGCGGCGGGGGCCGCGATGGCCACCGTGCCGATCGCGGTGGCGGCGACCACCAGGAGCGTACGGAGAATGGCGGGACCGAAGTCGCCGACCTCCCAGGCGCGGGCCCAGTTCTCCAGCTGCCAGCTCTCGGGCAGTCCGAACGGCGCGGCGAAGATCTCCCGGGCGGTCTTGAAGGACGACAGCGCCATCCAGACCAGTACGAGGAGGTCGAAGGCGACCATGGCCCAGACGAACGTGTACACGACGTGCCTGACGCGTGGCCGCTGGAACTTCCGGCGGGGGGCCGGGGTCAGCACGGGACGGGGCAGGGCGGGGTTGGCCATGGGTCAGAACTCCAGGGACTCTCGACGCGTGACCCGGCGGGTCAGCACGATGAGCAGGACGATCAGTACGAGCGTCACGACCGTGGCCGCCGCGGAGGCGCCGAACCTGGCCACGCCGGTGGGCTGGAAGGCCTCGGCGTAGGCGTACAGGGACAGCGTCCACGCCTTGGTGGTCGGGGTGGACCCGGCGGCGCCCGCGAAGACGTAGATGAACTCGAAGATCTTGATGGCGCTGATCACCCAGAGGGTGGCGCTCACCGCGACCGCGTCCCACATCATCGGCAGGGTGACGTGGCGGAACTTCTGCCAGGCGTTGGCGCCTTCGAGGTCGGCGGCCTCGTACAGGGTGATCGGGATGCGGTCCACGGCGGCCATCAGGATGGTCGTGTAGAAGCCGGTGTTGATCCAGATCAGGCCGATGCAGATGACGTAGAAGAGGTTGTCGTCGGCGAGCCAGCGCGGCGGGGCGTCCAGGCCCAGCGCGCCCATCACCTTGTTGATCAGGCCGTCCGCCTGGAAGAGGAAGCCCCAGAGGATGGAGATCGCGAGGGCGGACACCGCGTTCGGGAAGAAGATCACCGCGCGGACGAACTTCCGGCCGGCCATCTCGCGCAGCACGGTGGTGAAGAAGAAGCTGAGCAGGAAGGTGCCGAAGCCGACGCCGAAGAGGATCAGCAGGGTGTTGCCGAAGGACGAGGCGAAAACGTCGTCGTACCAGAGGCGCTTGTAGTTGTCGAAGCCCACCCACTCGATGGGGCCAGACCCGGCCCACTTGGAGAAGGAGAGGACGACCGTGAAGAGCGTCGGGGCGACGATGGCGACGGCGTAGAGGAAGAACGCCGGGCCGACGAACGGGACGAAGAGCTTGCGGCGGCCCCGCTGGAGGGGGCTGGTCGGCGCGTCCGACCGCTTGTCGTTCTTCTTCACGGGTACGTCAATGACGGCGCCCGGGGGCGTGACGGCCGGGTCGGGCAGGGCCCGGGACGGCTGGAGGGCCGTCCCGGACTCCCGGACCTCGGCGGAGGCGGTGCTCATCAGCCGTTGGCCTTCCACCAGTTGACGGTGCTCTTCTTGAGTTCGGCGACGTAGTCGGCGGCGCTGATCTGCCCGGAGATCAGCTTCTTGCTGAGCGGCTGGGTGATCTTGGTCTCCCAGTCGGACATGCCTTCAGCGCCGTCCTGGCTGACGTGGATGGCGCCCGCGTCCTGGAGGGCCTTCTGCGGGCCCTGGAGCTCCTTGACCGCGGGGACGTCGGCGCGGACGGTGATGGACTTCTCCTCGGTGGCGAGGCGGTCCATCCACTTCTTGCCGAGGAAGAACTGGATGAACTTCTCGGCGGCGCCGCCGTTCTTGGCCTTCTTCGGGATGCCGTAGCCGTAGAGGCTGGCCTGCTCCGAGTCGTGGCCGCCGGCCGTCTTCGGGAACGGGAAGGAGCCGTACTCGAAGTCCTTGCCCGCGATCTCCCCGGTCTCGGACGGGCCCCAGGTGCCCATGAAGAGGAAGTCGGCCTTGTTCTGCGCCCACTTCTGCTGGATCGCCGGGAACTTGCTCGCGTCCCAGCCGTCGACGAAGTACTTGCCCTTGCCGATCTTCTCGGCGTTCTGGGCGGCCTTGAGGACCTCGGGCTTGTCGAAGCCGGCGCCGGACTTGTCCTCCAGCACCTTCTTCCAGTTGCCGGCGCCCAGTTCGCGGATCATCAGGGTCGAGACCCACTGGTCGACGTAGGCGAGGATGTCGCCGTCGAGGGCGAGCGGGGCCTTGCCGGCCGCCTTGCGCTTGTCGAGGAGGGCGATGAACTCGTCGAAGGTCTTCGGCGGGTTGGCCGCGACGTCCGGAAGCTGCTTCTTGTTGAAGAAGACCTGCCAGGTCTGGACGTTGGTCGGGATCAGGTAGGTCTGCCCGTCCTTGTCCTTGACCAGGTCCTGGTACGCCTTGGGCACGGTCTCGCCGACGGTCTTGGACTCGCCGGTGACCTTCGCGTCGAGCACGCCGGACAGGTCGCGGGCGTTGCCGGTCGCGGCCAGGGTGTCGCGGATCTTGAACTGGCTCTGGTCGACCAGGTCGGCCGCCACGTTGCCGCCCACCAGGGTCGGCTGGAGCTTGTTGAGGACCTCGCGGCCCTGGAAGACCAGCTCGACCTTGATGCCGGTCTCCTTGGTGAAGGCGGCCACCGCGTCCTTGATGACCTTGGCGCGGGGCTCGTCCTCCTTGTACATCGACCAATAGGTGAACTCCTTGGAGTCCTCGCCGCCGCCCGCACTGCTCGCACCGCCGCAGGCGGAGAGGGTCAGGGCCAGGGCTGCGACGGCGACGAGTGCCGTGCTCTTGGTCGTGGTACGAAGTCTCATGTGACACCACCGTTCTCGGGCGCACATTCGTTGGGCGCCGAAGGAGGACGAGCTGGGGAAGGAAGGAATGCCCGGATTCTGTTGCCGCCGCTGCACTAAGGTCAAGGCATTCGTACGAATGAATTTTCCGTTACCGGCTCGATACATACCCTTGAAGGCGCAGTGACCGCCCTGGACGCCCCTGTTGGAGGCCTTATGTCCGTCCGCCAGCCGTCGGTTTTCCGTCGGGAGACCCGATGAGCACCCCGTCGCGTCCCGCAGCGCGCGGGGAGAAGTTCCGCCGACTCGCCGAGGAACTGCGGCGCGGCGTGGCCGAATTGCGCTGGCCGGACGGCCGTCTGCCCACCGAGCAGCAGCTCGCCAAGGAACAGGGCGTCAGCCTGAACACGGTGCGCCGGGCGGTGGACCTGCTGGTCGCCGACGGTCTGGTCTACCGGCGGCAGGGCTCGGGGACGTACATCGCCGACGACGCCGGCGAGAGCGCGGACACGGCGGGCGGGGAGTCCGTGCCGGGTCCCGTGGTGGGCATCTGCGTGCCCTCGATGACGTACTACTACCCCCGGATCATCGCCGCGATCGAAGCCGAGCTGACCCGTGGCGGCGCCCAGATGATGATCCGCAGCACGGGTTACGACGCAGGTCAGGAGCGGTCCGCCATCGACGGCATGCTCGCGGCCGGGGCGACCGGACTGCTGCTGGTGCCCGAGCTGGAGCCGGGCGCGGACCCTATGCTCCAGCACGACGCGATCCAGTCGCTCGGGGTGCCGGTGGTGATGGTGGAGCGGCGCTTCGCGACCTCCGCCGACCACCATGAATTCGTCTGCTCGAATCATTCCGCCGGGGCGTACGTGGCCGTGCGCCACCTGGTCTCTCTCGGCCACCGGAAGATCGGCTACCTCCAGCGGCACAGCCCCTTCACCGCCGACGCGGTCGCCGCCGGGTTCCGCACGGCGCTCGCCGACTCGGGACTCGACCCGGCCGAAGCCCCCTACGCGGGGCGGGCCCGGTGGGACATGCCGGACGCGGACGCCTTCCTGGACGAGCTGATCGCGGCGGGCGCGACCGCGGTGGTCTGCTTCGCGGACCGGGAGGCGGCCCTCCTGGTCTCGGCGGCGAGACGGCGCGGACTCTCCGTACCCGGGGATCTCTCGCTGGTCGGGTACGACGACGAGGTGGCCGAGCTGTCGGAGGTGCCACTGACGGCGGTCTCCCCCGCGAAGGCCGAGGTGGGACGGCTCGCGGCACGCACACTACTGCGCCGGATCGAGGACCCGTCGGCGCCGATCGTGCAGCAGCTGGTGGTGCCGAGGCTGGTGGTGCGGGACTCGACGGGGCCGGTGGGCTGAGCGGACCGGGGCATCTGGAGGCGCCTGGCGGCATCTGACGACACCTGGCGGCCCTCGCACGCACAATTCATTCCCTCCAATGGGTTGTATTCAGGGATTGAATTAGTGAGGGTGGGGGCTCAGCTTCCCGGACCAGCGAGGTAGTCATGCCCCCAGCAGTGCCCCCCACAGGTGCCGTACGGCTCGGAATCGTCGGCGCGGGAGGCGCTGCCCGGCTGCACGCGGAGGCCGCGCTCACGCTGCCCGACGAGGCACGGGTGACCGCGGTCCACGACATCGCCGAGGACCGCGCCCGCTCCCTCGCCGACCTCACCGGCGCCAAGGTCACCACCGGGTACGCGCAGATGCTGGACGAGGGCCTGGTCGACGCGCTGGTGGTGTGCACCCCGCACGCCCTGCACGTGGCACCGGCGCTCGCGGCGGCGCGGGCCGGGATACCGGTACTGCTCGAAAAGCCGATGGCGACGAGCCTGAGCGACTGTGACGCAGTGTCAGAAGCCTTCGCTGCGGCGGGAGTTGCCCTCTTCCTCGGACACATCCAGCACTACCTTCCCCTGACGGCCGCCGCCCAGCAGGCGGTGCGCGCCGGGCTGATCGGCGCACCCGTGTCGGTCGTGGACCGCCGGGCCACCGACTACCGGCCGGGGCACCGGCCCGCCTGGTTCTTCGATCCCGAGCTCGCGGGCGGCGGTGCGGTGATGAACATCGGGGCGCACTGCGTGGACCGGGTCACCTGGATCACCGACGCACGTCCGCTGCGGGTCGATGCGCGCATCGTGCACCGTGACGTGCCGGTGGAGACGGAGGGGTTGCTGCATCTGGAGCTGGAGGGGGGTGTGCGGGCCACGGTGTCGGTGACCGCCGGTGCGCTGTCGGACCTCGACGAGTTCGAAATCACCGGTGAGAAGGGGACGTTGCGGGCCTCCAAGGCCAAGGGGCTCTGGCTGGCGGCCGGTTCGGGCGAGGCGCGGGAGCTGCGGGCGCCGGCCGACATCAACGAGGACGTGGCTGTCGCCTTCCGCGACCAGCTCCACGACTTCACCGCTTCCGTACGCGGGGAACGCCCCCCGGCGGTGGGTGCCCGCACGGGGCGCGACGTGGTCGCGACGGTCCTCGCCGCTTACGCCTCCTCGGCGCTCGGCGAACCTCAGCCGGTCTCCCGCCCCGGCGTCCTGGCCTGAGCCCTGTCCCGCCAGGGGCACGGGGCTGTCTCGACGCGCGGGCACGACCTGCCGTGCCCCTTCAGGGGCGCGGGGAACTGCGCGAGCAACCACGTACTCGTCCGCACGGAACCGCCCACCAGCCGCGCGGCCGAGCGCTTTAGGTGAAGGGGCGGGGCTGGGGCCTCTTCTGCCCAGGCAGCCTGCGGGCTGCGCGCCCGGTGCTGGAAGCGCAGCCCTCGGCCCGCTGGGCCAGGGGGTCCCCAACCCCGCCCCTTCACCTAAACCCGCGGGGCGATTGCACGGCTCCGTGCAGGCGCGTCGTGGCTGAGCGCGCAGTTCCCCGCGCCCCTAAAGGGGCACGGAAAGGGAGCGGCCCGCACGGGAAAGTCGCGCCCACGCGGCGGAGCCGCACATCGGCACAGCCCCGCGCCCCCGAGGGGGTACGCGCAGGGTCAGCCCGCGACCCTCTCCGGCTCGGCGACAGGCTGCGCCGAGTCCGCCTGTGCCGAGGCCTTCTTGGCGCGGCTCTTCAGGACCAGCATGGACCCAAGACCGAAGGCCACCGCCAGCAGCAGCCCCAGCCAGGAGAACCGCTTCAGCCACGCCTCGGCGACGACCCCCACCGAGTAGATGACCGCGGTGGTGCCCCCGGCCCAGACGATCCCGCCCAGCACATTGGCGATCAGGAACTTCCAGTACGGCATCCGCAGGACCCCCGCCAGGGGCCCCGCGAAGATCCTCAGCAGCGCGACGAAGCGGCCGAAGAAGACTGCCCACATGCCCCACTTCTGGAACGACCGCTCCGCCATCACGATCTGCGCCTCCCCGAAGTGCTTGGGGAACTTCCCGCCCATCCAGGCGAGCAGCGGCCTGCCGCCCTTGCGCCCGATCGCGTACCCGATCGAGTCGCCGATGATCGCTCCCGCCGAGGCGCACGCGCCCAGGACGTACGGGTCGATCTCCCCGTGCTGGGACGCGAGCAGGGCCGAACTGACGAGGACGATCTCACCGGGCAGCGGAATGCCGAGGCTCTCCACACCGATGACCACCCCCACCAGGATGTAGATGCTGACCGCGGGCACGGTCTCCAGCCATTCCTGGACGTGCAAAGCCGGTTCCTCCGTCGAACGTGATACGTGATGCGTGGGATTCTGGCGCTCAAGCAACAAGCAACAAGCAAACTGCCCGGCCCGCGCCCCGAGGGCGCACGCCGGGCAGCCTACCCCCCGGGTCAGGCCGTGGCGGCGGCGTCCCAGAGGTCGCACTGGTGGTCGGATCCGACCTTCCCGTCGAGCGTGTTGCCCCCGGCGGACGCGGTCTTCAGGGACAGCACCGTGCCCGGGGTGCGGTTCTCGGCGGGCATGGCGGGCTGCCCGGCGGCCCTGGGCACACCGCCCCGGACGAAGGAGCCCCAGTACTGCACCATCTGGTCGGACAGCCTGCGCTGTTCGGCGTTGAAGGGGCTGGTGAGCCCGAAGTGCTTGAAGAGGTACTGGATCTCGTTGACGTGCATCGCGCCGAAGTCGAAGTCGTCCGGCCGCGGGCTCGACGAGGCGAACGGCGGCGAGGTGCGGTCGGCGAACTCGTACGTGTAGACGGTGTTGTGCGTGGCCATCGCCCGGTCGAGCCGCAGCGCGCTGCACGCGAACATCTGGTCGCCGATGGCCGTGCCGATGGCGATCGTCGGTGAGGAGTACGCGGCAGCCGGGTAGCGGGCGAGCACCTTGTCGCCGAGCGGCCCGAAGAAGGCCTTGACCGCGAGGGGGTACGCCTCGGGGGTCAGCGGCTTGCCCTGCCCGTCGAACATGCCGAAGGCGAACAGCCTGCCCTCGTCCTTGTTCGCGCCGTTCAGCACCGGCACCCGTGCGGCTTTCCCCTCCTTGAAGGCCGCCGTGGGCTGGACGGGCAGGAACGAGCCGCCGACCACCGGACTCCAGGAGAACCCGCTCTGTGCTGCGAGGATCTCCCGGGAGCTCTTGCCGCGCAGACAGGCCACCGCCGTCTTCGCGTTGGTGCAGCCGAGTTTCGCGGCGAAGGCGGTGCCCTGTTCGGCCGCCGTCTTCTTCGTACGGGCCGCGCAGTCGTTGTACGCGCCGGACTCGATGATCCCGGCGCGGAACAGTCCGCGTGCGGTGGGCGAGGCCAGTTGCGTACAGACGGACAGCCCGCCGGCCGATTCGCCCGCGATGGTGACGGCGGCCGGGTCGCCGCCGAAGCCGCCGATGTTGGCGCGCACCCAGCGCAGGGCCGCCTGCTGGTCCTGCATGCCGAAGTTGCCGGACGTGCCGTCCTTGGCCTCGGCGTCGAGTCCGGGCGCGGAGAGGAAGCCCATCGCGCCGAGGCGGTAGTTGACGGCGACGACGACCGTGCCGGTCCTGCGCGCGAACTCGTCCGGCACGACGTCCTGCCCCGCACCGGCCGTCAGCCCGCCGCCGTGGAACCAGACCATGACCGGCAGGCCCTTGCCGTGCTGCGAAGCGGCCTGCTTCGGCGCGTACACGTTGAGCGCCAGACAGTCCTCGGTGTACGAGGGGTTCTCGTACCCGGGGTCCCAACTCGCTGTCTGCACGCACTTGTTGGCGAAGCGGGTGGCCTCGCGCACGCCCTGCCACTTCGGGGCCGCCTGCGGCGCCTTCCAGCGCAGCGCGCCGACCGGCTGGGCCGCGTAGGGAACTCCGAGGAACTGCTGCCCCTCGCGGGTGGTCTCGCCCCGGACGGCGCCGGAAGCGGTCCGTGCGACCGGACCTTCCGCGTGGGGCGCGGCCTGTGCGGACGACGGCAGGAGTGCGGCGGCCGAGGCGACGAGGGCGGCAAGTCCCAGCCCGGCGCAGTGTGTTCGAAGTCTCTTGGGGCCCGGTGTTGCATCCGTCATGGCCGCTCCCTCTTCGTTGAGGTCATGGGGCATGTACACGTGCCAACTATCGTGCGACGTTCGCTCCTTGAAGGCGGAACACGCCGGAGCTTGCGACTTGTCCGTGAAAGTTAGATCCGGCCCCGGGAGGAGTCAATAAGTTGAACAAGAAACAGATGCATCACGCACGAAAGGGCGGTGCCCCGCCTCCGCCGAGGTGGGGCACCGCCCTGCCGAAAAAGCCTGCCGCGCCTACTTGTTGGGCTGATTGGGCCGCAGCGTCCAGACGACCGTCATCTCGCCGGTGACCGCGCCGTCCTCCCGGGTGATCGCGATCTCGACCGGGAACTCCGGGCGCTCGCCCGCGTCCAGCTCGGCGACCACGTCGGCGATCGGGCGGCCGAGGGTGGCGGTCGCGGTGACGACGCCCATGGCGAGCTTCTTGTAGCCGATCTCGGCCTTGACGGCCAGCGGCACCGCGCGCGTCAGCTGGTCGCCGAAGGCGGCGATCACGATCGCGCCGCTCGCCGACTCGGCGAGGGTGAACATGGCTCCGGCGTGCGGCCCGCCGACGTGGTTGTGGTAGTCGGCCTGGTCCGGCAGGCGGACGACGGCCCGCTCGGGGGTGGTCTCCAGGAACTCCAGACCCAGCGTGCGGGCCATCGGAACCGTGGCGGCGAGCATCTCGCCGACGGACATCTGATCTGCGCTCATGGCCGTGATGTTACCCACCGGTAGTCATGCTTGGCCATCCCCCTCGACGCCCTTCCCGGGCGAAGCCTTCACCGTCCCTCCAGAGGCGACTGTGGCCCCTGTGCTCCCACCCCTCTATGGTTACTGGCCATGTGGCCAGGACAGCAGCCGCCCGGGGGCGAGCAGAACCCGCAGGACCAGAACCAGAACCCGTACCAGCAGCCGGGGTACCAGTCGACGCCTCCGCCCGGGGGGCCGCCGATGCCGCCCCCTCCGCCGGGGCAGCCGCCGACGCAGCCGCCCGGCGGCTACCAGCAGCCGGGCTACCAGCAGCCTCCGACCCAGCCCGGGTACGGCTATCCCTCCGCGCCGACTCCCCCGCCGGGTGGTTTCGGTCACCAGGAGCCGTACACGGTGCCGATGCAGGCGGGTCCGCCCGGACCCGGCGGCGGCCCGGGCAACGACCGCAAGAAGACGATCATCACCGCGTCGATCGCGGGTGTGGTGGTCGTCGCGGCCCTCGCCGTGACCGGCATCTTCGTCCTGGGCGGCGACAAGGACGAGGAGAAGCCGCCGCCGGTGGCCGCTCCGAAGACGACCCAGCCCGCCGCCGGCGGGGACTCCGCGCCCGCCACCACCGACCCGAACACTCCCGCGCCGGGCGCGGGCGGCAGCACGGGCAACCCGCGCGCGGGCATCGACGCCAAGCCGACCGTCCCCGGCTGGAAGGTCGTCATCAACCCCAAGCACGGCGCGATCTTCGACGTGCCGCCGGAGTGGGACGTCCAGTCGACCGACACGTTGATCGGCTTCGAGGACGCCAAGAACCCGACCGGTCCCGCGGTCGCCATCATGTCCGCGCCCGCCACGCTCAAGGAGCAGTGGTGCATGACCGACGAGGACGGCGACGGCGACCAGGACAAGACCGCCCTCTCCCACGTGGGCACCACCGGCACCATCAAGGGCGCGAAGAACACCGCCGAGGTCGCCCAGGGCCAGGCGGGCAACTGGGTCTTCGGCGGCTACGACCAGAAGCGCACCGGCAAGATCAACGTGACGAAGGGCAAGCCCTTCACGACCACGGCCGGCGTGGAGGGCAGCATCTCCATCGGCACGGCGGTCGGCGTGAAGAAGCCCAACAAGTGCACGACGGACGGCAAGTCCCTCGCCTTCGGCTTCAAGAACGCCAAGGGCGACTTCCGGACCTTCGTCTTCCACAGCGCGAAGGGCGTCAAGGACGAGGTCCCGGACGCGACCGTCATGAAGATCCTGGGCACACTGCGCCTGGTGCCGTGACCCACCGCCCGCCCCGGCCCTGCTGAACGGGCGCCCGGCACCGCGAGGTGCCGGGCGCCCGTCCGTGTTCTCCGGTACGTTCCCGGGCTCAGCCGATGCCGAAGGCGCCGCCCGGCGGCTCGGGCGAGTCCGTCGCCCCGGCGTCCGGCACGGGAGCCGCGCCCCCGACGAAGCGGACCAGGGCCGCCCCGTGCTCGACCCGGGCGGGGAAGGCGTCGGAGGCGGTGCGCCGGGCCAGGGCCGCGGTGTCCAGGGGCTTCTGCGAGGCGACCAGCACCGCGTTGCCGAACCGCCGCCCGCGCAGCACCGCGGGCTCGGCGATCAGGGCAAGCTCGGCGAACTCCCCGCGAAACGTGGCGAGTTGGGAACGCAGAAAATCAAACGGGGCACCGTCCGCGAGGTTGGCCACGTACACGCCGTCCGCCCGCAGCACTCGGGCCGCCTCCCGTGCGTACCCGACCGAGGTGAAGGCGGCGGGCACCCGCGAGCCCCCGAAGACGTCCGCGATCAGCACATCGGCGCTGGAATCCCCGGCCCGCTCCAGCCACGCCCGCCCGTCCGCCCCGTGCACGGTGATCCCGGCGCCCCCGTCCGGCAGCGGCAAGTGCTCGGCGACCAGCCCGAGCAGCCCCCGGTCGGCCTCGACGACGTCCTGCCGTGAACCGGGCCGGGTGGCGGCGACGTACCGGGGCAGCGAAAGGCCGCCCCCGCCGAGGTGCAGGACGTCCAGCGGCTCCCCCGGCTCGGCCACCCCGTCCACGACGTACGCGAGCCGTCGCGCGTACTCGAACTCCAGGTGCTCGGGCTCGTCCAGGTCGACGTACGACTGAGGCGCCCCGTCGACGGTGAGCAGCCAGGCCCGGGGGCGGTCGACGTCGGGCATCAGCCGGGCGACTCCACCGTCGACGTCTCGCACAACGGGCACGGATTCATTCATCCGCACATTCTCCCCCGGACGCCGGAGGTCCGCGTCCGTGCCCCATGGGAAAGTGTCACTGTGAGCAATGATGTGCCGAACGATTCCGCCCTTGCGCCGTGGCAGCAAGGCGCCCACCGGAACGCCGCCGAACTCGCGGACATGCTCGGTGTTTCACCGGACCACTACGCGGCGGATCCTCTGGCCCTGCTCCCCGCTCTCCACCACTACGTTTCCCGGCTCCCCCTGGGAGAGTTCGAGCAATCCGACTGGATCACGCTCCACACCGATCTGACGTCATATCTGGGCGATGTGCTCGTACGCCGTCATGGAGCGAGGTGGGTCCGGGTCGACGACTCCTCCTCCCCGGCGGGCCATCGGTTCTTCACGGAGGCGACAGGTGCCGACGGCGAGGTGCACCGGGTCGAGCCGTACGACGTGGTGATGGAGGAGTTCGAGAACCTGCCGATCGAGATCTCCCGGATGATCGCCAACGCGGAGGCCGTACTGCGAGTCGGCCCGCCCGGACCTCGGTCCTGACCTGGCACCGTGCCCCCCTGCAACTGCCCGGCCCCGCCGGGAAAATCGTTCGCTCCCCGCGGCCCGATCGGCAATGATCTGGCTCATGTTCCGGTACGCCTTCCTCGCAGCGCCGTCCGCAGTCGCGGACGCGCCGAAGGCTGCCGTCAACGCACACTTCGCAGACTTCGCTGACTTCACGGACTTCGCGGCAGAGGCCGCAGTCCCCGCAGCATTCCCCGCAGCAGTCGTCACTGCTGCCGCAGCGCCCGTCGACGGCGCCCGAAGCTGACCCTTCCCGGAGAGCGTCCGGCGGACCCCGTACGGGGAGGGTCGGCAGGCCCAGGGGGTCCCACCACGCTTCGCGTCACCACGCGTCACTCCGCAGAGGAAACATCTGTCATGCCCAAGACGGCATACGTCCGCACCAAGCCCCACCTCAACATCGGCACCATGGGCCACGTCGACCACGGCAAGACCACGCTCACCGCCGCCATCACCAAGGTCCTCTCCGAGCGCGGAGGCGGCACCTTCGTCCCCTTCGACCGCATCGACCGCGCCCCCGAGGAGGCGCTGCGCGGCATCACCATCAACATCAGTCACGTCGAGTACGAGACCGACACCCGCCACTACGCCCATGTCGACATGCCCGGCCACGCCGACTACGTCAAGAACATGGTCACCGGGGCCGCCCAACTGGACGGCGCGATCCTGGTGGTGTCCGCGCTCGACGGCATCATGCCGCAGACCGCCGAGCACGTCCTGCTCGCCCGGCAGGTCGGCGTCAACCACATCGTCGTCGCCCTCAACAAGGCCGACGCCGGTGACGACGAGCTCACCGACCTCGTCGAGCTGGAGGTCCGCGAACTGCTCACCGCGCACGGCTACGGCGGCGACGCCGCCCCGGTCGTCCGCGTCTCCGGCCTCAAGGCCCTTGCGGGCGACCCCCGTTGGGAGGCGTCCGTCGAGGCGCTGCTGGACGCGGTCGACACGTACGTACCCATGCCCGAGAGGTACGTCGACGCGCCCTTCCTCCTCCCGGTGGAGAACGTCCTCACCATCACCGGGCGCGGCACCGTCGTGACCGGTGCCGTGGAGCGCGGCACCGTCAGGGTGGGCGACCGCGTGGAGGTGCTGGGCGCGGACACCGAGACGGTGGTGACCGGTCTGGAGACCTTCGGCAAGCCGATGGACTCCGCGCAGGCCGGCGACAACGTGGCGCTGCTGCTGCGCGGGGTGCCCCGGGACGGGGTGCGCCGCGGACACGTGGTGGCCGCGCCGGGCAGCGTCACGCCCGCGCGCCGCTTCGTCGCCCAGGTGCACGTGCTGTCGGCGAAGGACGGCGGCCGCTCGACGCCGCTGACCTCCGGCTACCGGCCGCAGTTCTATCTGCGTACGGCGGACGTGGTCGGCGACGTGGACCTGGGCGAGGCCGCCGTCGCCCGGCCCGGCGAGACCGTCACCATGACGGTCGAGCTCGGCCGCGACGTCCCCCTGGAGGCGGGCCTCGGCTTCGCGGTCCGTGAGGGCGGGCGCACGGTCGGCGCGGGCACGGTGAGCGAGGTGCTCGGCTAGTCCGGGCAGCAGGGCAGGGCCGCACGGTCGACCGTGCGGCCCTGTTTCGCCACGTCAGAGGTGCTTCAGGGCCTCGCGCACCGAGAGCGGGGAGAGCGTGTCGCGGTGGGCCTCGACGAAGGTGCGGACGGCCGCCGGGTCGGTCTTCGCGTACTCGCGCAGGCACCAGCCGATGGCCTTGCGGACGAAGAAGTCGGGGTGGGAGGCCTGGCGCTCGCAGTAGGCGAAGAGGCGGTCGGTGTCGGTGGCGGTCTTGTGGCGCAGCTGGTGGAGGAGGGCGGTGCGGGCGACCCACAGGTCGTCGTCGCCGATCCAGTCGTCCATGGCGCGCTTGAGCTTGGGGTCGGCGGCGACCAGTGCGCCGACGACGTGCGCGGCGAGCAGGTCGACGGTGTCCCACCACGGGACGGTGGTGATCAGGTGCCGGGCCGTCGGAAGGAAACCGGAGGACAGGCGTCCGGCGTGCTTGCGCAGGTAGTCGACCGCGAAGTAGTGGTACTCGCGCTCCGGGAGCGCCCAGCAGCGCAGGGCGAGAGCCGTGCAGTCGGCCTCGTCGGGTCGCGGAATCCCGGCGAGGACGGTGCGGGACAGGGCACGGCGCTCGGGGGTGGGGATCCCGAGGAAGGGGGCGACGTTCTTCATGTACGCAGCCGCTTTCTCGGCCCGGATCGGGTCGGCCGCGGCGGGGTACTCGGTGGTGAGCCGCGCCAGGACGGTGTCCGCGAGTGTGCTGGAGGGGCCGCCGTCAGCCATACGGGTCAATCCGGTCATGCGGTGCACATTACGGCGATCACACACGCATGTCAGTTACTCTCCCGGGATGTTCGACCACGCCACTGGGGCCACGCCCCGCACGGACGCACCGCTCACGGACCACCCGTGCACGGGCCGCTCCGACGCGGCCGGACCCCGCGCGGGCAGACCGGACGGGGCTCGCGCCGACGCTCCGCGGGTCGTGCGCTTCGCCAGGGTGCTGCTGTCGCCCTGGGCGCGCCTCGCGCTGCTGCTGGTCGTGCTCGCCTCGGCGGCCACCGCCGTGCTGCTGTACGAGCCGCAGAAGATGCTGGCCGACGGCTGGCCGCCGCAGTTGGGCGGGGCCATGGCCGCCGTGCTCTTCGGGGTGGCGTACGGGCTCTGCACGGTCGCCTTCGTACCGCGTCCGATCCTCAACCTGGCGGCGGGCGCCCTCTTCGGCACCGCCCTCGGGCTCACCACGTCCATCGGCGGCACCGTCCTCGGCGCGGGCATCTCCTTCGCGCTGGGCCGCTACCTGGGCCAGGACGCGCTGCGGCCCATGCTGCGCGGGCGGGTGCTGCTGGCGGCGGACGGGGTGCTCAGCAGGCACGGTTTCCGGTCGATGCTGGCGATCCGGCTCTTCCCCGGGGTGCCGTTCGCCGCGGCGAACTACTGCGCCGCCGTGTCGCGGATGCGGTACCTGTCCTTCCTGACGGCCACCGGGCTCGGCTCGATCCCCAACACCCTGGCGTACGTCATAGCCGGCAGCGAGGCCTCCTCGCCGACCTCGCCGGCGTTCGTGATCTCGACGGCGTTCATCGTGGTGACGAGCATCGCGGGGGTCGTGGTGGCGTGGTGCAAACGGCACTCGATCGGCCGATCGGCGGGGCCGACCTCACCGGTCGCCGCATCGGAAGCGAAGACGGAAGAGACGTCAGAGACGGAAGAGGCCGCGAAGACCCCCGCCCTCCCCCTCTCGAACAAGTGAATTCCGGGCGATGACACCGAGCCACGCCCGACGCCCGCTGATCACCCTCCCGCCACCTTCCACGGGTACGCTGCGCACCACTTCACCCCACCCACCGCGCTGCGGCACACCGCCCTGCGCTCTCTCGGGACGGCGCGACCCCTCATGAGCTGGTTCGAATCCTTCATCCTCGGTCTGGTCCAGGGCCTGACCGAGTTCCTGCCGGTCTCCTCCAGCGCCCATCTGCGGCTCACGGCGGCCTTTGCGGGCTGGCACGATCCGGGGGCCGCCTTCACGGCGATCACTCAGATCGGCACCGAGACCGCGGTCCTGATCTACTTCCGCAAGGACATCGCGACGATCCTGGGCGCGTGGTTCCGCTCGCTGCGGGACAAGTCGATGCGGAGCGACCACGACGCGCAGCTGGGCTGGCTGGTGATCGTGGGCTCGATCCCGATCGGGGTGCTCGGGGTGACGCTGAAGGACCAGATCGAGGGCCCCTTCCGGGACCTGCGGCTGATCGCCACCACGCTGATCGTGATGGGCGTCGTACTCGGCGTCGCGGACCGGCTGGCGGCGCGCGCGGAACGGGACACGGGGCGGCACACCGCCGGGAACCACCGCAAGACGCTGAAGGACCTCGGGGTCAAGGACGGCCTGATCTACGGCTTCTGCCAGGCACTGGCCCTGATCCCGGGCGTGTCCCGCTCGGGGGCGACGATCAGCGGCGGCCTGCTGATGGGGTACACGCGGGAGTCGGCGGCACGGTACTCGTTCCTGCTGGCGATTCCGGCGGTGCTGGCGTCGGGGGTGTACGAGCTGAAGGACGTGGGCGAGGGGCATGTGTCGTGGGGCCCGACGGTCTTCGCGACGCTGATCGCGTTCGGGGTCGGATATGCGGTTATCGCATGGTTCATGAAGTTCATCACGACGAAGAGCTTCATGCCGTTCGTGTACTACCGGATCGCCCTCGGGGTGCTGCTGTTCGTGCTGGTGGGCACGGACGTGCTGAGCCCGCACGCGGGGGAATCGGCCGGGTAGTCCCCAGCACTGGCCAGAGACCGCCCCGGTCACTTCGGTGAGGACACCGCCGCCGACGCGTCCACGATCCCCAGGCCGAGCTTCGGGAGCTTCTGAGGGTTGCGGGCCGTGGAGCGGATCGCGGTCATGATCTGGTCCGGGGTGCGCCCCTGATGGTGCAGGAGGGCCGCCACGGCGGAGACGTAGGGCGCAGCCATCGACGTCCCGTCCAGCGTCCCGTACCCGGACGTGTTCTTCTTCGTCTCCTGCGTCTCGTACGTGGGGAGAGTCGAGAGGATCTTGACGCCCGGCGCGCTCACTGCGTCCTGCGCCCCGAAGTTCGAGAAGTCGGCCGGCTTGTCCGCCGGGCCGCTCGCGCCGACGACCAGGACCGGCGTCTGCGGCTTGTACGGCTGGAGGACGGTGCCGTCGTTCCCGGCCGCCGCGACCACCACCGCCCCCTTCTTGTGGGCCGCCGCGATGGCCGGATTCAGCACGCCCCCCTTGAGGAGCCGCGCCATCAGACCCGATTCGCCGAGGGAGAGGTTGATGACGTCCGCCCCGTGGTCGGCGGCCCAGAGGATGCCCTTGGTGATGTTGGCGTTGGTGCCCGAGCCGTCCGCGCCCAGCACCCGTACCGGCATGATCTTCGCGCCCGGGGCGCCGCCCGCGATGCCGATGCCGTTGTCGGTCGCGGCGGCGGCGATGCCGGAGACATGGGTGCCGTGGCCGTTCTCGTCGGTGGGGTCGTCGTCGTTGTCGACGAAGTCGTGCCCGTCGACGAAGCGGCCCTTGAGGTCCGGGTGCTTCAGGTCCGCGCCCGTGTCGACCACCGCGATGACCGTGTCGTCGCCCTTGGTGGTCTTCCACGCGTCGAGCAGCTTGATGTCGTCCAGCGCCCACTGCTTCCCGCGCATCGGGTCGGGGGTCGCCTCGTCTCCCCCGCAGCCGGTGACCAGCGCCGCCGAGGCGACGGCGGTGGCGAGCAGGACGGAGATGGTGCGCCGCAGACCCATGGACATGCCTTCCGAAGTGACGAACAAGCGGCGGGTGGCCGATTCATTACGGAATATGCAGTTCTGCCCGATCGTAAGAGCGGCATCTTTCCGCCGCACGGCGAGCACTCGTGCCCCACGGGCCCTTGGCGGCGCGCCCGTGCTGCCCGAGACTGAGCCGATGACCCAGCGTGTGGAGCTCGCGACCGTTATGGACCGGCTGGCCATCGACGCGGTGATCACCGGTTACGCCGTGGCCGTGGACGACGCCGACTGGACGGCGTACCAGGCCCTGTTCACCCCCGACGGGCGCGCCGACTACCGCTCGGCCGGCGGCATCGAGGGCCCGGCCGTCGAGGTCGCCGGGTGGCTGGCGGAGATGCTGAGGCTCTTCCCCGTACGCCAGCACCTCATCGTCAACCGGCTGCTGCGGCTGGAGGACCTCAACGGGTACACGGGTGACCGGGCGGACCTCCAGGCCGACTACCTCAACCCGATGCGCCTGGAGCAGTCGGGCCTGCTCGACGGCACCTCGGCCCCGAACTTCGTCACCGGCGGCCGCTACTCCTTCGAACTGCTGCGCTCCGAGGAGGGCTCCTGGCGGGTGCGCCGGGTGACCGTGCACGAGAAGTGGCGGCGCACGGGCCCGCACGCCATCTGAAGCCCACCGTCCCGCCCACCGTCCCGCCCGCCCGCCCGCCCGCGATCCGACGCCCACTGTCCCGCTCCCCGCCCCTCCCCCACACTGGGGTCATCACTCCGGTGGTGAGGAGGCGCGACATGCCGAGGCACTGGGTGGCAGGCAGGCGTCCGAGCCGTCTGCGACAGGACGGCACGGCGACCACGGGCACCCCCCGAGCCGCTCCCCGCACGCACGCCCGGCCCCGCGCCCTCGCCGCCCTCCTGGCCGGCGCTCTGCCCGTGCTCACGTTCCCCGCCCCCGGCCTGTGGTGGTTCGCCTACGTCGCCCTCGTGCCCTGGATGCTGCTGCTCCGGTCGGCCCCGACCGGGCGGCGGGCCGCACTGGAGGGGTGGCTGGGCGGGGTCGGGTTCGTGGTGGCGGTGCACCACTGGCTGATGCCGAGCCTGCACGTGTTCATCGTGGTGCTGGGGGCACTGCTGGGGCTGCTGTGGCTGCCGTGGGGTGTGCTCGTACGGGTCCTGCTCGGCGGCAGGCCGACGGTGCCCCGTGCACTGGCCGCCGTCGCCGTGCTGCCCTCGGGGTGGCTGATGGTGGAGCTGGCCCGCTCCTGGGAGGGGCTCGGCGGTCCCTGGGGGCTGCTCGGCTCCTCGCAGTGGGACGTGACGGCCGCCCTGCGGCTGGCCTCGCTCGGCGGGGTGTGGCTGGTGACCCTGCTGGTCGTGGCGGTGAACACCGGTGTCGTCATCCTGCTGACGCTGCCGCACGCCCGTAACGCGGCCCTCTGTGCCCTCCTCGCCTGCGCCGTCCTCACCGGGGCCGCCTGGGCCTGGGCCCCGCGCCCCGCGCCCGACCGCACCGCCCGGATCGCCGTCGTACAGCCCGGTGTCTTCGACGGCATCGGCAGCACCGAGCAGCGTCTGGCGCGCGGCGAGGAGCTGACCCGTACGCTCGCCGACCGGCGGGTGGACCTGGTGGTGTGGGGCGAGAGCAGCGTCGGCGAGGACCTGACGGCCCGGCCCGACGTGGCGGCGCGGATCGCCGCGCTGTCCCGGGCGGTGGACGCGTACGTCCTGGTCAACGTGGACGCCCGGCGTTCCGACCGGCCCGGCATCTTCAAGTCGTCGGTGCTGGTGGGCCCGGACGGGCCGACCGGGGCGCGCTACGACAAGATGCGGCTCGTCCCGTTCGGCGAGTACGTCCCGGCGCGCGCCCTCCTCGGCTGGGCGACCTCGGTCGGCAAGGCGGCGGGCGAGGACCGCATGCGGGGCACGGCCCCGGTGGTGATGGAGCTGCCGAACGGGCTGCGGCCGGGCCCGCTGGTCTGCTTCGAGTCGGCGTTCCCCGACATGAGCCGCCGCCTGGTCAGGGACGGCGCGGGCCTGCTGATCGCGCAGTCCGCGACGTCCACCTTCCAGGACAGCTGGGCCCCCGGGCAGCACGCGACGCTGGCCGCGCTGCGGGCCGCCGAGACGGGCCGGCCCATGGTGCACGCCACGCTCACCGGGGTGAGCAGCGTGTACGGGCCCGACGGCCGCCGGATCGGGCAGCCGCTGGGCACCGACCGCAGCGCCGCCGCCGTCTACGACGTACCGCTGGCGAAGGGCCTGACCCCGTACGCGAGGTTCGGGGACTGGGCGGTGTACCTGGCGATGGCCGTGCTGGCGCTGCTGCTCGCCGCCGAGGGGGTGCGCAGCCTCAGGAAGCCTGCTCCAGAGCTGTCCGTACCACGCGCTCGCACAGCTCGTGAGTAGCGAGCGCGTCGCGTGCGCTGACGAGCTTTCCGGCGCGTACGGAGTCCAGGAACCCGGTGACGGCCTGCTCGATGCCGCGCTGGCGGGCGACGGGCACCCAGTCGCCGCGGCGGCGGACGCTCGGCTGGCCCTTGTGGTCGATGACCTCGGCGAGGTTGACGACCTGCCGCTTGGTGTCCTGGCCCGCGACCTCGAGGATCTCCTCGGTGGAGCCGGACATGTGGTTCATGGTGCCGATGGCGGTGAAGCCGTCGCCGGAGAGCTGGAGAACGACGTGGTGCAGCAGGCCGTCCACCATGCGTGCGCGCACGTCGACGTGGTCGATCTCGCCGGGGGCCAGGAAGCGCAGGGTGTCGACGACGTGGATGAAGTCGTCGAGGACGAAGGTGCGCGGCTCCTCGGGCAGGCCGACCCGGTTCTTCTGCATCAGGATCAGGTCGCGCGGGTGGTCGGCGCACTGCGCGTAGCCGGGGGCCAGGCGGCGGTTGAAGCCGACGGCGAGGCTGACCCCGCGCTCCTCGGCGAGCTCCACCAGCCGTACGGAGTCGGCCAGTTCGTAGGCGAGGGGCTTGTCGACGTACGTCGGGACGCCCGCCTCCAGCAGTGCGGTGACCAGCTCGGGGTGCGCGGACGTCGACGCGTGCACGAACGCGGCGTCCAGGCCCTGCGCGAGGAGTCCGTCGAGCGTGGTGTGGGTCTGGGAGGTGGGGATGCGGTGGGTCTCCGCGACCTGGGCCAGCTTGGCGGCCGTACGGGTCTGGAGGTGGATCTCGACCCCCGGAAGGGTCGCGAAGACGGGCAGGTACGCCTTCTGCGCGATGTCGCCGAGGCCGATGACGCCGATCTTCACGGGGGTCTCCCTCTGTGGTGCTAGGCCTGTTGTGCCTGGTGAACGGGTGTCCCGGCAGCATACGTGCGCTGCGGGGGACGCCAGTCGCAGACTCCGTCGAAGGCCCGCAGGGCGAGCGCGGAGGGGCCCAGGCTCGCGAGCCTGAGCACGGCGTTGCGGACGGCGGTGCCGGGTGCGCTGTCCAGCATGGCCAGCCCGGCGATCTTCGCGGACTTGGCGACGATGCCGGTGGTGCGGGGCAGCCGGTCCGCGGTGAAGGCGGCGAGCCCCGCCCCGAGGTCCGCGGCCGGGTCGAGGTGGTGGCCGAGGACGACGCCGTCCTCGATGGACTGGTTGCCGCCCTGGCCCATGGTCGGGCACATGGCGTGCGCGGCGTCGCCGATGAGGACGGTGCGGCCGCGGTGGAAGGAGTCGAGCGGGGTGCTCATGTGGAAGACGTCGTGCCGCAGAACGCCGGACTCCTCGGTGGCGGCGACGATCTGCGGGATCGGGTGGTGCCAGTCGCCGAAGCGGCGCAGCAGTTCGGCCTTCTCGCCGTCGGCGGAGCGGCCTCCGGCGGGGGTGCGGGCGGCCCCGTACGCGTAGATCCGGCCGTCCTTGAGCGGCTGGGTGCCCCAGAGCCGTCCGCGCCCCCAGGTCTCGTGCGGCGCGAAGGGCTCAGCGGGTGCGGGGACGACGACCCGCCAGGTGGTGAACCCGGCGTAGACGGCCCCGGGGTGCTCGGGGAAGAGGACGCTCCGGACGCCCGAGCGCACGCCGTCGGCCCCGACGACGAGGTCGGCCTCGATGTCGCCTTCGTCGGTACGGACCAGGGCGGGCCGGCCGCCCGGCTCGCCCGCGTCGACCAGCGAGGCGGCGGCGCCGGTGCGGATGATGCCCTCGGGCAGTGCGGAGCGCAGGACGTCCACGAGGGTGGCGCGGTGCAGCAGCACCAGGGGTCCGCCGAAGCGTTCGGCTGCGGCGGCGCTGTCCATACGGGAGAGCCAGCGGCCGTTCGGGGCGCGCATCCCGCCCTCGCCCTGCCAGGCCGCGAGCTCGCGGACGGTGTCGCCGAGGCCGAGGACGTCCAGGGCGCGCAGGGAGTTGGGGGCGAGGCCGATGCCCGCGCCGACCGGCTCCAGGGAGGCGGCCCGCTCCAGGACGGTGACCTGCCGGCCGCCTTGGTGGAGGGCGACGGCAGCGGTGAGTCCGCCGATTCCGCTGCCGACGACGACGGCGCGGCGGGGCTGGTGCGGGGTCCGGGGCTGGTGCGGGGACATGACGCCTCCTGGGTGACTACACCTGTAGTGACCTCTCGAACGCTACTACACATGTAGTGAGCGCGGTAGATTGGCCCCATGACCGCACCCACCTCCCCGGACTCCCCCGCCGCCTCCCGCACCGAGCGCATCGCCGACGCCGCGCTGACGCTCCTGGTCGAGCGCGGAATGCGCGGGCTCACCCACCGGGCCGTCGACGAGACGGCGGGCCTGCCGCAGGGCTCGACCTCCAACTGCGCCCGCACCCGGCAGGCCCTGCTGGAGCTCGCGGTGCGCAGGCTGGCCGTGGTGGAGGGCGAGGCGTTGGGGGTGGGCGCGCTTCCGGGACCGGGTGCCGCACTCGACCTCGACCGGCTCGTGGACCTGCTCTCCCACGTCCTGCACCGGTATCTGACCGAGCACCGCTCCCTGCTGATCGCCCGGTACGAACTGGGCCTGGAAGCCACCCGCAGACCCGAGCTGCGGGAGTTCTACGACGCGACGGGCCGGGCGGGCTTCCGGGAGCCGCTGGTCGCGCTGATGACGGCGGCCGGTTCGAAGGAGCCCGAGCGGCACACGCTGTCACTGGTCGCGTGGGTGGAGGGGCTGATGTACTCCTGCGCGGCGGGCTCGTACCACGCGTCGGTGCCGACCAGGGAGGAACTGCGCACCGGGTTCGGCGAGTTGCTGCGCGGGATGCTGGGTGCGCAGACCCTTCCGTACCGTACGTAAGCACCTGGCCCGCACGTCACTCATGTGGGGCAATATCGGCTTCCCGGCTTCCCCAACGGGGGCCGCGATCAGCAGAGTTGCGCGGGTGCACCGAACAAGAACCGTGACGAGAACCGCCGCGACCCTTCTGGTGGGGGTCGCCGTGTCGGCCGTGTCGGGCTGTGTGTCCGCGGGAGCCGGGCAGCCCGCCCCGCCCGCGGCCCAGTCCCCCGCCGCCCAGCAGCCGCGCCCGCCCCAGCTGCCCCACCTGATCGGGAACGGCGGCGATCCCGAGGAGCTGGTCGAGGCCCCCGTCCACGAGGTGCTCGAAGCGGCCCTGCTGCCCTCCGAGCGCGCCCCCGAACCCGCCGCCGCCCCGCCCGTGCCCCGCGAACCCCGCCACCACGCCGACACCGACGCGCCTGCGCAGCCGCCCGCGCGCCGGGCCGCGGCCCCCGAATCCGCCCCGCACAAGAAGCCCAAGCCCCACCACGAACCGGACCGCAAGAAGCCCGCTCTGCCCAAGCTGCCCACCTCGGCGGCGGACGTGTGCGCGCTGGGCACCGGCTACGGCGGCTGGAAGCCGAACAGCCCGGAGGCCCGCATCTGCCGCGAGACGTACGGGGGTTGACCCCGCCCCTCGGCCGGCCCCGCCCCTCGGCCGGCCCCGCTCTCGGCTAGCCCGGCTCCCCCGCCAGCCTCGCCTCCAGCCGCCCGATGGCCTCCCGCACCCCCAGCGCCGGGCGCCCCTGCTCCGTCAGCGCGTCGGACAGGGCGCGGGCCCGGCTCAGATGGATGCGGGCGGCCTCCGGGCGGCCCAGCTTCACGTAGTCGGCGGCCAGGCCCAGGTGCAGGGAGGGGCGGAAGCCGTGCAGCTCCGCCGACGGGCGTTCGCCTCCCCGGCCGCCGTCGCGCCCGTCGGCGGCCGCCAACGCCCGCAGGTCCCACAGCAGTTCGTCCCGGGGGTCGTCCTGCGCGTCGGCCAGGTAGTGCGCGGCCATGCAGCGGTGCCAGGGGTCGCCCTGCGTGCCCAGCTCCTCCCACAGCGCCTCGAACCTGCTGCGGGCCTCCTGCCGGTCACCGGCGTGCAGCAGGATCGCCGTCTGCCCGATCCTGGTCATCACGGCGTCCCCCGACGCCTCCTGCTGCTCCACCACTGCGGCCTCCGCTGCGCACGCTGTCATCGACTGTCCCCGTGACGCTAGCCGCAGGCGGGGACGATCGGGCTCAGGCTCAGCCCAGGTTCGGGATGGTCCAGTCGATCGCCTCGTGGCCCTGCTCGGCGACGGCGGCGTTGATCTGGGTGAAGGGGCGCGAGCCCCACCACTTCTTCGCGGACAGCGGGGACGGGTGAGCGCCCTTGACGATCGCGTGCCGCTCGGCGTCGATCAGCGGGAGCTTCTTCTGCGCGTAGTTGCCCCACAGCACGAAGACGGCCGGGTCGGGGCGGTCCGCCACCGCGCGGATGACGGCGTCGGTGAACTTCTCCCAGCCCTTGCCCTTGTGCGAGTTGGCCTCGGCCTTGCGGACGGTGAGGACCGCGTTGAGCAGCAGGACGCCCTGCTCGGCCCACGGCATCAGGTAGCCGTTGTCCGGGATCGGGGTGCCCAGCTCCTCGTGCATCTCCTTGTAGATGTTGCGCAGCGAGGGGGGTGTCTTGACGCCGGGCTGCACGGAGAAGCACAGCCCGTGCCCCTGGCCCTCGCCGTGGTACGGGTCCTGGCCGAGGACCAGGACCTTCACCTGGTCGTAGGGGGTGGCCTCCAGAGCGGCGAAGACCTGCTCGCGCGGGGGGTAGACCGGGCCGGCCGCCCGCTCCTCCTCGACGAACTCCATGAGCTCCTTGAAGTAGGGCTTCTCCAGCTCTTCGCCGAGGACCCCGCGCCAGGACTCGGGCAGCATCTGGATGTCCGTCACGTCAACAACCTCCGGTGAGCGATTCGTTCTCTGGCAAAGAACCTACCGGCCACCACTGACAACGCCGCCCGAGCCCCGTGCGTACCCCTCCGTACCCCTAGTCCCAGCTGGTCTTGCGGTACAGCTCCCACACCTGCATGACGGTCTGCGGGTCGAGCGTGAGCTCGGTGCCGCCGACGTCCTCCAGGGCGGCGACGTACATCTTGCCCTGCCACAGCGGCAGCAGCCGGGCGTCGTGCATCAGCACCTCCTGGGCGCGCACGAAGTAGTCGGTGGCGTTCTCGCGCTTGATCTCGCGGCGCGACTTGGGCAGCAGCTCGCCGGTGATCTCGGGGACGACGTACGGGGTGGAGATCGCGTTGCGCTTGCCGACGAACGGCGAGACGAAGCTGTCGGGGTCCGGGTAGTCCGGCGCCCAGCCGCGGCCGAAGACGGGGAAGGAGCCCTTCTGCACGCCCTTCTGGAACTCCTTCCAGGGCAGCCCCTTCACCGTGACCTCGAACAGCCCGGAGGCCTCCAGCTGCCGCTTCAGCTCGGCGAACTCCAGGGCGGTCGCGGAGCCGTAGCGGTCGGTGGGGAACCAGAAGGCGAGCGGCACGCGTTCGGTGATGCCCGCGGTGCGCAGGATGCGCTTCGCCTGGGCGGCGTCGGCCCTGCCGTACTCGTCGAAGAAGTCGGTGGTGTGCCCGGCGATGCCGGTCGGCACCATCGAGTAGAGCGGTTCGGCGGTGCCCTTGTAGACCTTCTCCACGAGGGTGGGCCGGTCGACGAGCTGGGCGATGGCCCGGCGGACGGCCGGCTTGGCGGCGTACTTGTCCTTCGGGTTGAAGACCAGGTAGTGGATCTCGGAGCCGGGCGACTCGGTGACGTGGATCGGCCCGTCCGCCTGGTCCTGGAGGCCGACGACCTGCTCGGCGGTCAGACCGCGGAAGGTGGCGTCGATCTGCTTGTCCTTGAGCGCCTTGACCATCTTCGCGGAGTCGTCGAAGTAGCGGATGGTCACCGCGTCGTTCTTGCGGTCGGCGAAGCCCTTGTAGGACTCGTTGCGCTCCAGGTCCGCGCCGGAGTCGGCGCCCTCGGCGCGGTAGGCCTTCAAGGTGTACGGGCCCGAGCCGACCAGCGAGTCGTCCTCGCGCAGCTTGGTGGACGGGTACGCGGCCGGGCTGACCAGCGACATGCCCGGGGTGGCGAGGACGAACGGGAAGGTGGCGTCGGGCTTGTTGAGCCGGAAGACGACCTTCTGCTTGCCCTGCGTCTCGACCTTGTCGAGGCTGCTGAGCAGGCCCGACGGACCGCCGTCGGCGTTGATCTTCACGATGCGCTCGATGGAGTGCCGGACGGCGTCGGCGTCGAGCGCGGTGCCGTCGGAGAAGGTCAGGCCCTCCTTGAGCGTGCAGGCGTAGACGCGGTGGGCGGTGTCCGCGAAGCCGCACGTCTGCGCGGCGTCCGGGGAGGGGGACACGGTGCCGGTGGGATAGCTCAGCAGGGTCTGGAAGACGTTGCGGTAGAGCTCCCAGGAGCCGTCCCAGGCGCCCGCCGGGTCCAGTGTGCTCGGTTTGCTCGTGGTGCCCACGCTCAACCGGTGTTCCGTGTCGGAACCCTCGTCGGTCAGCACCCCGCAGCCCGCCAGCAGGGATATGGACGTGAGGGCTGCGGCAGCCCGCAGTCTCCTGGCCCGGTCAAACACGTGCACGCTCCTCGTTCAGCCGTGGGATCGGCAGACCATACCTCAACGGCCCGCCGGAGCAACGTGGTTGTCCAGCGAGCCGTCACAGGGAAGGAACACAGAATTCCGCCCAAGCCGGGTGCGAGGGGAACTACCGCGCACCCGTCTTCACCAATGCTCCTCAGCCGACACCGGCGTTGAGGAAGATCCCGCCGTCCACGACGAGCGTCTGCCCTGTGATCCAGTCCGACTGCGCGGAGGTGAGGAAGGCCGCCGCGCCGCCGATGTCGGAGGGCACGCCGAGCCTGCCGAGCGGGTACGCCGCCGCCGCTTCCTCCTCGCGGCCCTCGTAGAGCGCCTGCGCGAACTTGGTCTTCACCACGGCCGGCGCGATGGCGTTGACCCGCACCAGCGGGGCGAATTCGTGCGCGAGCTGGACGGTGAGGTTGATCATCGCGGCCTTGCTCATGCCGTACGCGCCGATGAACGGCGAGGCCGAGACGCCCGCCACCGAGGCGATGTTGACGATCGCCCCGCCGTTCGCGGACTGCCAGGCCTTCCAGGTCTGCTGGGCGAAGCCGAGCGCCGAGATGACGTTGGTCTCGTAGACCTTGCGGGCGACGTTCAGGTCCATGTCGGCCATCGGGCCGAACACCGGGTTCGTCCCCGCGTTGTTGACCAGGAAGTCGACCCGGCCGAACGCCTCCATGGTGCGCGCCACGGCGACGGCCTGGTGCTCCTCGTCGGCCGCCTTGCCGGCGACGCCGATCGCACGGTCAAAGCCGAGCTTCTCGACGGCCTCCTTGAGGGCGTCCTCGTTGCGTCCGGTGATGCACACCCGGTCGCCGCGGGCGACCAGGGCCTCCGCGACGCCGTAGCCGATGCCGCGGCTGGCACCGGTGATGAGGGCGACCTTGCCGCTGTCCTGCACTGCTTCACTCATGTGCTCGAAGTCCCTTGGCTCGGCAGGTCAGTTGAGGGGTCCACCGGCGACGTACATGACCTGGCCGGAGACGAAGCCCGCCTCCTCGCCGGTGAAGAAGGCGATGGCGTTGGCGATGTCCTCGGGGCGCCCGACGCGCTGCACCGGGATCTGGGTGGCGGCGGCGGCCTGGAAGTCCTCGAAGCCCATGCCGACGCGGGCGGCGGTCTGCGCGGTCATCTCGGTGACGATGAAGCCGGGGGCGACGGCGTTGGCGGTGACGCCGAACTTGCCGAGCTCCTTGGCGAGGGTCTTGGTGAAGCCCTGGAGTCCGGCCTTGGCGGCGGAGTAGTTGACCTGGCCGCGGTTGCCGAGCGCCGAGGACGACGACAGGTTGACGATCCGGCCGAACTTCGCGTCCACCATGTGCTTCTGCACCGCCCGCGACATCAGGAACGCGCCCTTGAGGTGGACGCCCATGACCATGTCCCAGTCCAGGGCACTCATCTTGAAGAGCAGGTTGTCGCGGAGCACGCCCGCGTTGTTGACCAGGATGGTCGGCGCGCCCAGCTCGGCGGCGACGCGCGCCACGGCGGCCTCCACCTGCGCCTCGTCGGACACGTCGCAGCCGACCGCGAGGGCCTTGCCGCCCGCCTTGGTGATCTGCTCGACGGTCTCGGCGCAGGCCGCCTCGTCGAGGTCGAGCACGGCCACGGCGCGCCCCTCGGCCGCGAGCCGTACGGCGGTGGCGGCGCCAATGCCGCGCGCCGCCCCGGTCACGATCGCAACGCGCTGCTCGGTGGTGGACATCCCTGTTCTCCTCGCCCTTGGGAACCGGTCCCGGGGGACCGCTCAACTGCTGAGCAACCGCTTAGTAGCCTCAGCAGTCGTGACGCTAGAAGCCACGGCACCCGGTGTCAACGGCCGCCCCGGTACCCGACGAAGGTCACACGGTGTCCACCCGTGTCAGCGGACCAGCAGGTCGAGCAGCCGTTCCAGCTCCGCCTGCGGATCGGCCGTCAGTCCGGTGTGCACGGGTCCGGGCTGTACGACGGCGGAGCGCGGCGCGCTCAGCCACCGGAACCGCCGCCCCGGTTCGTCACCGGCCGCCTGTCCCGCCGCCTCGCCGCCCCCGCAGAGGCCCTCCACCGCGTGCAGCGCGGCCCGGACGCCCACGACGTCGGCACCCGGGTCGAGCACCCGCAGCTTCTCCTCGTCGAGGTGGGTGAGGGCGGCCGCGTACGACTTGGCCCGGCAGTAGACCATGACCCCCGCGTTGAACATCTCGCCGCGCTCCACACGCGGCACGACGCGCAGCAGCGCGTACTCGAAGACGTGCCGCTGGACGGGGTCCTTGGCACTCGGCGGGACGGGGGCCTTCACACTCAACTGCTCGCTCACTTCTCGCCGCCGTCCTGCTGGGCCTTCTTCGTGGGGTGCGGCAGCGGCTTCAGCCGCTCCTTCAGCCAGCCGGGCGCCTGCGAGGGCCGGTCCTCGGTCGGCGCCTCCAGGACGATCCGCTCGTGCACGGTCGCCGCGCGCGGCAGCAGCGCGTCCACGTACGCCCGGCGCAGCGCGTCGGTGCTGTCGAAGCCGGGCTCGTCGGCCAGCCATACGTCGGGCACCTGGGCGGTGACCTCGGTGAGCAGTTCCTCCGTCACCAGCGGCGCCAGCTTGGCGGCGGCCGCCGCGATGTCGGGCCGGAAGCGGGCCAGCGCGTGGTCGGAGGCGTTGTAGGGCTTGGCCGAAGCGGTGGCGGCGGTGGGCCAGTTGTGGTGCCAGATCATGGTGGCGCCGTGGTCGATGAGCCACAGGTCGCCGTGCCAGACCATCATGTTGGGGTTGCGCCAGGAGCGGTCGACGTTGTTGATGAGCGCGTCGAACCACACGACCGCGCCCGCCTCCCCGGACCCGACCTCGTACGCCAGCGGGTCAAAACCGATCGACCCCGGCAGGAAGTCCATCCCGAGGTTCAGCCCGCCGCTCGCCTTGAGCAGCTCCTGCACCTCCTGGTCGGGCTCGCCAAGACCGATGACCGGGTCCAGCTCCATGGCCACCAGCCGCGGCACCCGCAGCCCGAGCCTGCGCCCCAGCTCCCCGCAGATGACCTCGGCGACGAGCGTCTTGCGCCCCTGTCCGGCGCCGGTGAATTTCATGACGTACGTACCCAGGTCGTCGGCCTCGACGATTCCGGGGAGCGAGCCGCCCTCACGCAGGGGCGTGATGTAGCGGGTCGCTGTGACTTCGGTGAGCATGCCGTCAGGCTAGCCGGACGGTCCGCGCCCGAGACCGTGCGCCCGGCTCCTGTCATAGTCGGAGCATGGTGTGGTCACCCGATCCGAAGGCACTGGACGGCCGGGTCGCCGTCGTGGCGGGGGCGACGCGCGGGGCCGGACGGGGCATCGCCGCCGCGCTCGGTGAGGCCGGGGCGACGGTCGTCTGCACGGGGCGCAGCAGCCGTGTGCACGGCAGCGGGGCGTCCGACTACGACCGGCCCGAGACGGTCGAGGAGACGGCGGAGCTGGTCACCCGGCTGGGTGGGCGAGGGGTCGCCGTGCAGGTGGATCACCTTGATTCGGGGCAGGTGGCGGGGCTTGCCGGGCGGGTGCGGGAGGAGTTCGGGCGTCTTGATGTGCTGGTGAACGACATCTGGGGCGGCGAGCTGCTCAAGGGCGGTCCGGCGCGGTGGAACACGCCCCTGTGGGAGCTCGATCTCGACGACGGGATGCGGCTGCTGCGGCTCGCCGTCGACACCCATCTGATCACCTCGCACCAACTGCTGCCGCTGCTCATCGAGCGGCCCGGCGGGCTGCTGGTGGAGGTGACGGACGGGACCCGCGAGATCAACGCCTCCTGGTACCGGATCTCCGTCTTCTACGATCTGGCCAAGGCGGCCGTGAACCGGCTGGCCTTCTCCCAGGGCCACGAGCTGGCGCCGTACGGGGCCACCGCGCTCGCGCTCACCCCGGGCTGGCTGCGTTCGGAGATGATGCTGGACAACTTCGGTGTCGACGAGGAGACCTGGCGCGACGCCCTGCTGCCGGACCGGCCCGGGGGCCTGCCGACCGCCCCCGAGGGGTTCGCCGCGTCGGAGTCGCCGCGTTACGTGGGGCGTGCGGTGGCCGCTCTGGCGGCCGATCCCGATCGGCGGAAGTGGAACCAGCAGTCGCTGACCTCGGCGCGGCTCGCGGTGGAGTACGGCTTCACCGATGTCGATGGCACCCGGCCGGACAGCTGGAGCGGGCGGCCCGGCGCGGATGCGTGGAGACTGGGCGTGTTCCCTGCCCCGACCCCCTGCCGGCGGGGGCCCGACGTACCGGAGAGCACCGCATGAGGATCACCATCACCAGCGTCTTCGTCGACGACCAGGCCAAGGCGCTGAGCTTCTACACGGACAAGCTGGGCTTCGTGACGAAGCACGACGTGCCGGTGGGCGGCGAGGACCGCTGGCTGACCGTGGTGTCGGCGGAGGACCCCGGGGGCACCGAGCTGCTGCTTGAGCCCGACAAGCACCCCGCCGCGCAGGCCTACAAGAAGGCGCTGGTCGCGGACGGGATTCCGGCGGTGCAGTTCACGGTGGACGACGTGAAGGCGGAGTTCGAGCGGCTGAGCGCGCTCGGGGTGCGCTTCACCGTGGAGCCGATGGAGGCGGGCCCGGTCTGGGTCGCCGTCCTGGACGACACCTGCGGCAACCTGGTGCAGATCGCCACCCAGCCCTAGGACGTACGGCGAAGGGGCGGGCCGGAGCACTTCCGGCCCGCCCCTTCGCGGTGTCTGCCGGGCGTCGCCCCGGTTCCGCGTGTCTACCGGGCGTCGCCCCGGTTCCGCGTGTCTACCGGGCGTCGCCCCGGCTCCGTACCAGAAGCCACAGGAAGTACGGCGTGCCGATGACCGCGGTGACGATGCCCGCGCCGATCTGGGCGGGCGCGATGACCGTACGGCCGATCATGTCCGCGACGCCCACCAGCACCGCGCCGAGCAGGATCGCCACCGGCACCACCCGCACGTGCCTGCGGCCCACCAGGGCGCGGGCGGCGTGCGGGGCGACCAGGCCGACGAAGGCGATGGTTCCGGCGGCGGCGACGGCCGACGCGCTCAGCAGCACGCCGAGGGCGAGCAGGACGAGGCGGGAGCGGGAGAGCCCCAGGCCGAGCAGACGTGGGGTGTCCTCGTCGAGGGAGACGAGGTCCAGCTCGGTGCGCCGTACGAAGGCCACCACGATCCCCAGCACCAGCACGACGGTCAGCGGCACCATGTCGGGGAAGGTGCGCCCGTACGTCGAACCGGACAGCCAGGTCAGCGCCTTGATCGCGTTGAACGGGTCGGTCAGTACGAGCAGCAGGCCGATCAGTGCGGTGGTCGCGGTGGCGACACCCATGCCGACCAGGACCAGGCGGTTCTGCTGGAAGCCGCCGCGCGCGGAGAGCCCGAAGACGATGACGGCGGCGACGGCCGCGCCCGCGAAGGCGGCGAGCGCCATGCCGACCGGCCCGGCCAGCGGGACGGTCGTCACCAGGACGACCGCGCCGAGCGCCGCGCCGCCGGAGACTCCCATGACGCCGGGTTCGGCGAGCGGGTTGCGGGTGACGGCCTGGATGAGGGTGCCCGCCAGTGCCAGGGCCGCGCCCGCGAGGACGGCGGCGAAGACGCGCGGCACGCGGGTGTCGAGGACGAAGGCGACGGAGCGGACCGCGTTGCCCTGCGCCCAGTTGACGACGTCGCCGAGCAGGAGCTTGGAGTCGCCGAGGAGCACGGAGGCGATCAGAACACCGGCCAGGACGGCGACGAGGACACCGGTGACGGTCACGAAGACCGTACGGCTGCGGATGCGCAGTTTGTCCGGCGGCGACGCGGCGCCCAGGTCGCGGCCCCTGGTGGCGAGGGTGACCAGGAAGACGGCGCCGACGAGGCTGGTGACGACGCCGGTGGGCACCGACACGGCGGTGTCGGAGGGCACCAGGGAGCGCAGCACGACATCCGCGCCGAGGACCAGGACCATGCCGATGAGCGCGGAGGCCGGGACGTTCCCGCGGACCTTGGCGAAGACGCGGTAGCGGCGGGCCAGGACGCGGACGACGGCCGGGGCGACCAGGCCGACGAAGCCGATGGGCCCGGCGAGCGTGACGGCCGCGGCGGACAGCAGTGCGGCGAGGACGACGGTGATGACGCGGGTGGAGCGGACGTTGACGCCGAGGCCGCGGGCCGCATCGTCGCCGAGTGCCAGCGCGTCGACCCGGCGGGCCACGAGCATCAGCCCGACGAGCCCGATCACCAGCAGCGGAAGCATGGACAGGACGCCGCCGAAACCGTTCTGGGCGATGCTGCCCTGGTTCCAGTGGCGGAGCCCGTCGGTCTCCAGGGGGAAGAGCAGTTGCAGGCCCTCGGTGACGGCGGTGAGGCCCAGGGTGAGGGCGGTGCCCGCGAGGACGAGGCGGACGGTGCCCGCGCCGAGCCCGGACATGCCGAGGACGATCGCGGCGGCGGCGAGCGCGCCGACGAAGGCGACGCCGGAGGAGGCCAGCAGCGGCAGGGAGATGCCGGTGGTGGCGACGACGCCGAGCGCCAGGTAGGAACCGGCGTTGACGGCGAGGGTGTCGGGTGCGGCCAGGACGTTGCGGGTGACGGACTGGAGGGCGGTGCCCGCCATGCCGAGGATCGCGCCGACGAGGATTCCGGCGGCCATGCGCGGCAGCCGGGAGGCGAGCACGACGGAGGAGTCCCCCGTGTCGGCCTGTCCGGTGAGCGCCTTGAAGACCTCGGCGGCGCCGACACGGGCGGTGCCCTGGGTGATGTCGACGACGGCGAGGACGGCGACCAGCAGGACGAGAGCGGCCGTCACCGCTACCGCGCCGCCCTTCCGGGAGACCGCCGCCGGGGTGGGGGCGGCGGGTGCGGTGGTGGTGACGGCCATGGTGGTTGCTTCGTGTCCCCTCGTTACTTCTTCAGGGCGGCGACGAGGGAGTCGGCGTACTTCTCCATCGAGGCGGTGCCGCCGAACATCCAGACGCCGTCGGGCAGACGGTAGGTCTTCTTGTCCTTGACGAACGGCAGGGACTTCCAGACGGCGTTGTCCTTGAGCTGGTTGTCGAAGACGGTGCTGCTCTTGTCGGCGTCGTTGGAGATGTAGCCGAAGTGGGTGTCCTTGTCGAGCTTGGTCAGGCCCTCGACGTCGGTGGCGCCCAGGCCGTACGCCTTGTCGCCCTCGACCTTCCACGGGTTGACCAGGCCGAGCCGGTCGTTGACCGCGCCGAACAGGGAGCCCTTGGTGAAGGCGCGCAGGCTGACCTGGCTGCCGTTGGCGTAACCGTCGGCGAAGGCGAACTTGGTGCCCTTGTGGCCGTTCTTCTCCAGCTCCGCCTTGGCGGAGGCCAGCTTGGCCTCGAAGCTCTTCTTGAGCTCGTCGCCCTTGGCGGTGGTGCCGGTGGCCTTGGCGATGAGGTCCAGGTTGGCGGTCATCGTGCCGATCGGATCCTTGGCGTCGGCCGCCTTCAGGTTCAGGACCGGGGCTATCTTCTCCAGCTGCTTCACGGCGGCCGGGGGAAGGTCCGTGGTGGCGACGATGAGGTCGGGGGCCAGGCCCGCGACGGTGTCCATGCTGGGCTCGCCGCGGGTGCCGATGTCCTTGGGGGACTTGGTGAGCGGGGCGGCCTTGTCCCAGTCGGTGTAGCCCTTGACGTCGGCGACGCCGACCGGCTCGACGCCGAGCGAGACGAGGTGCTCGACGACGTCCCACTCGGTGCCGACGACCTTCTTGGCCGGGGCGTCGAGCTTGACCGTCTTGCCGTCGCCGCCGGTGAGCGTGATGGCCTCGGAGACCTTCTTGTCCGTCTTCTTGTCCGCGGCGGGCTCGGTGGTGCCGCAGGCGCTGAGGGCGAGGACGGCCGTGGTGGTGGCCGCGGCGGCGAGGAGGAGGTGTCGCTTCATGACGGGGACTTGAGCCTTTCGGAGTGCGCGGGGGTGCGCGTCGAGCAGTTCGGAGTGCGCGGGGTGCGCGTCGGGCGGAGGGTGGAGCGGAGGGAGAAGTCTGGGGTCAGGCGTGCACGTCGACCTGCGCGGCCGTCTCGCTCTGCGGGGCGTCGCTGTCGAGCATGCGTACGCCGTCGGAGGTGCGCCGGGTGTGGTGCCGGCCGAGGGCGCGGGTGCGCAGCTTCCCGGTCAGCGGGTCGGTGGAGACCTCGATGCGGATGCCGTACGTGTCGGTCAGGCGCTCCGGGGTGAGGACGTCCTCGGGGGTGCCGTCGGCGATCACGCGGCCCGCCTTCAGCAGGACGATGCGGTCGGCGACGGCGGCCGTCTGGTCGAGGTCGTGCAGGACGACGCCGACGGCGATGCCGTGGTCGTCGGCCAAGTCCCGTATGAGGTCGAGCAGTTCCACCTGGTAGCGCAGGTCGAGATACGTCGTCGGCTCGTCCAGGAGCAGTACACCGGTCTCCTGCGCGAGGCACCCGGCGAGCCACACCCGCTGGAGCTGGCCGCCGGAGAGGTGCTCGACGCCGCGCTCGGCGAGTTCGGTGACGCCGGTCATCGCGAGCGCCCGGTCCACGGCCTCGCGGCCGCCCGGGTCGGCCTTGCCCCAGCGCCCCCGGTAGGGGTAGCGGCCGAACTCCACGACGTCGCGCACGCTGAGCCCGCTGGGCGTGGGCCGCCCCTGGGTCAGCAGGGCGACGTGCCGGGAGAACTCACGGGGGGTCAGGGCGAAGCCGTCGGTGCCCTTGTCGAGGGTGAGCGCCGCGTGCCGGGGCTGCTGGAGGCGGGCGACGGTGCGCAGCAGCGTGGACTTCCCGCTGCCGTTCGGCCCGACCAGGACGGTGACCCGGCCGGGCGAAAGCTCCAGGGACGCCTCGTGCACGACGTCGACACCGTCGTACGCCACCGTCACGCCCGTGGCGTTGAGGGTGTGGCCACGGGGCGTCGTGGCCTGCGGAAGTTCTTCACCGGCTTTCACAGACTGAAGGTTAGCCTAACCTAAACTTGGCCGAAAACACCCTCTCCCGTTCCCGCCCTGACGGAGGCTCGGCCTCTCCGGCTCAGAGCTCGCGCGGCACCTTCTTCGCCTTGCTGCGGATGCTGAACGCGGTGACGACCTCGACAATGCCGGTCGCGACCAGCCAGCACCCGCCGATGACGGTGAGCACGGCGACCGAGTCCAGCGGCGAGCTGATCAGCACGACACCGCCGATGACGGTGAGAATGCCGAGGCAGATCTGCCAGCCACGGGCCGGAACGGCGGGGTCGGAAGCTGCGGCGATCGTCTGGGTGATGCCGCGGAACAGCCAGCCGATGCCGATCCACAGGGCGAGCAGAAGCAGTGACTGCATCGCACCGCGGAAGCAGAACAGGCCGAGCAGGATCGACAGCACACCACTGATGAAGGCCATCACCCGCAGGGCCGTCGAGACGTGCGTGCCGAACGCGGCGACCAGTTGCATCACACCGCTGACCACCAGGTAGACGCCGAAGAGCACGGCGACGGCGAGCAGCGTGGCACCCGGCCAGGCAAGCACCATGACGCCCAGCACCAGTGCCGCGAGTCCGGCGGCGAGCACCGCCTGCCAGGCCCCCTTGCCCAGCCGGTGCAGCGGGCCCTCCTCGGGGCGCGGGCCCCACTGCGGGCCCTGCGGCCCGTCGGTGGGCGGGGTGTGCGGGGTGGCCTGATCCGTGGTCATGGGTGACTCCTCCTGCCGAGGAAGTGCCGGGACCGGCCGGTGTGCGCGGGCCGGTGAACCGCCGATCACTCCACTAGAACAAACAGTCACCGCTCCCGCACGGCGAGCGAGGCCCCGCCCGTCTCCGGACATGCCGACCCGTAACCGGGTTGCTACGTTGGGCGACTAGTCACGCTTTGCTCCGTTTCCTCCCCTTCTCTCTGGGATCTGACGACTATGGGCGTTCTCAAGGACCATCCCGAGCTCGCACTCTTCCTGTGCCTGGCCCTCGGCTACCTGGTCGGCAAGCTCCGCGTGGGCCCCATCTCCCTGGGCGGCATCTGCGGCACGCTGATCGTGTCGCTGCTGATGGGCGCGTGGGCGAAGGTGCAGGTGTCGGGCGACGTGAAGAACGTCTTCTTCGCCCTGTTCATCTTCTCGCTCGGCTACATGGCGGGCCCGCAGTTCTTCTCGAATCTCAACCGCAAGAGCCTGCGCTTCTTCGCGCTCTGCTTCATCGAGCTGATCAGCGTGCTGGGCATCGCGTTCGGCCTCGCGAAGGCCTTCGACCTCGACGTCGGCACCGCGTCCGGCATCCTCGCGGGCGCGGCCACCGAGTCCGCGGTGGTCGGTACGGCGACGGAGGCGATCGGCAAGCTCGGCGACCTCACCCCGGACCAGATCAGCCAGTACCAGGGGCACGTGGCCACCGCGTACACCGTCTGCTACCTCTTCGGCCTGATCACGATCGTGCTCTACACCAGCCAGATCATGCCGATGCTGCTGCGCATCAACCTCGCCGACGCCTCCCGCGAGCTGTGGGAGAAGATGCGCGGCGGCAGCGGCCAGGGCGCCCTGGAGTCCGACGAACGCGCCGCGCTCCCGGGCCTGGTGGGACGTACGTATCTGGTGACGCACGCCGACGGCCGCACCGTCGGCGACCTGGAATCGGGGCTCGACGGCCGCATCACGGTCGAGGCCGTCAAGCGCGGCAGCAAGGTCTACCCGGCCGCCCCGAACTTCCGCCTCGGCCTCTCCGACCTGGTCCTGATCGTGGGCCGGCGGGCCAACATCATCGAGGCGGGCCGGCTCATCGGCCCGGAGACCCCGGGCATCCCCGGCCTCGACACCCCGCTGACCTCCCGCCAGATCGCGGTGACCGACAAGGCCACCGACGGGCTCACCATCGACCAACTCCAGGCGCAGCACCCGGAGTTCATCAAGGACGGCGTCTACATCACCGACGTCCTGCGCGGCGACCAGCAGCTGCCCGCCAACGGCGACACCGTCGTCCACCGCGGCGACGTCCTCACCCTGGTCGGCGCGCGCTCCGGGCTCTCCAAGCTGGTCGCCAAGATCGGCGCGGTGGTCAAGAACGACGCCACCGACTTCATCTACCTGGGCCTGGGCATCGTCGTCGGCTCCCTGATCGGCCAGTTGGTCGTCAAGCTCGGCGACGTCCCGCTCTCGCTCGGCACCGGCGGCGGCTGCCTGATCTCGGGCCTGCTCTTCGGCTGGTTCCGCTCCCGCTCGCAGACCTTCGGCGCGTTCCCCCCGCAGGCCGCGACCACGCTCAAGGACATGGGCCTGGCCCTGTTCATCGCCTGTACGGGCCTGGTCTCGGGCCCGCAGGCATGGCCGCTGCTCAAGGAGTACGGGGCGCTGCTGCCCTTCGCCGGAATCGCCATGGTGCTCGTACCCGCGACGCTCTCCCTGCTCGTCGGCCGCAAGCTCCTGAAGATCGAGAAGCCGCTGCTGATCGGCGCCATCGCCGGACAGCAGTGCTCGACCCCGGCGATCACCTCCATCACCCAGACGGCCCAGAGCTCGGTACCGATGCTCGGCTACACGATCACCTACACCCTCTCCAACTTCCTTCTCCCGCTGACGGGGCCCATCCTCGTCGGCGTTCTGGGGGCCTGACCCATGATCGATTTCCTGGTGCGGGACATCTTCAAGCCGCACCCCGAACTGCTCGTCTTCCTGGTCGTCGCACTCGGCTTCCTGGTCGGGAAGATCCACTACAAGACGATCGCGCTGGGCGCGGTCACCGGCTGCCTGGTGATGGGCCTGCTCTTCGGCGCGCAGCTGAAGGTGCCGGTCAACGGCACGGTGAAGGACCTGTTCTTCATCATGTTTCTGTTCGCCCTCGGCTACAAGGTCGGCCCCCAGTTCTTCCGGGGCCTGAAGAAGGACGGCCTGCCGCAGGTCCTCAACGCGGTCGTCGTCTGCGTGACCGGACTGCTGGTCGCCTGGGGTTTCGCGGCCATGCTGGGGTACGGTCCCGGGCTCACCGCCGGCCTGATGAGCGGCTCGCTCACGCAGTCGGCGGCGATCGGCGTCGCCCAGGACGCGATCAGCACCCTGCCGGGGCTCAGCGGCGCCGACGCGAAGTCCGAGGAGAACCTCGTCGCGGTCGGCTACGCGGTGACGTACCCGCTCGGCACGATCCTCTGCGCGATGCTGCTCGCCAACGTCCTGCCCCGCCTCTACCGGCGCAACCTGGCCGCCGAGAGCGCCACGCTCGCCAAGGAGATGGACGCCCCCAGCGACAACCCCGACCTGGGCGCGGGCTACTACGAGGTGGTGCTGCGCGCGTACACCGTGCAGCGCCCCGACATCGTGGGCCGCTCCATCGAGGACTTCGAGAACCAGCAGAAGGAACTGGGCCGCCGCATCTACCTCACCCAGGTCAGACGCGACGGCGAGATCCTCCCGCAGTCCCAGTCGACGGTCCTCGCCGAGGGCGACGTCGTCGCGGTCAGCGCCCTGCGCGGCGACCTGGTGGCGTACGACGCCCGCACCCACATCGGCGGCGAGGCCGACGACGTCGAACTCCTCGGCTACCAGACCGAGCACCTGCACGTCGTCGCCTCCGAGAAGGCCCAGCTCGGCAAGACCGTCGCGGACCTGCGCCGCGAGCCGTTCATGGTCGGCGTGTACGTCGACAAGCTGTACCGGTCGGGCGCGGAGTTCCCCTACCGCCTCTCCACGAAGCTGGAGCGGGGCGACACGCTGATCCTGTCCGGGCCCAAGCGCCTGGTGGACCCGGCGGGCAAGAAGATCGGCAAGCCGGTCCCCACCTCCTTCGCGACCGACATGATCTGGGTCGGCCTCGGCATCTTCCTCGGCGGCTGCATCGGCATCCCGGCGCTCACCGCCGGCGGTGTACCGATCTCGCTGTCGACCTCCGGCGGCGGCCTGATCATGGGCCTGGTCTTCGGCTATCTGCGCGGCAAGTACCCGACGTTCGGCAATGTGCCGCCGGGTGCGCAGTGGCTGATGGACACGCTCGGACTGTGCATGTTCGTGGCGATCGTCGGCATCAACGCGGGCCCCAGCTTCACCAGCGGCCTGTCCACGGCCGGCTGGGGGCTGCTGGTCTTCGGCGCGGTCACCACGGTGATCCCGCTGGTCGTCGGCTTCCTCTTCGGCCACTACGTGCAGAAGATCCGCTTCCCGATCCTGATGGGCGTCCTGGCGGGCGGACAGACCACCACCGCCGCGATCGGCGCCCTCAACGAGAACGCCAAGTCCCAGATCCCGACGCTCGGTTACACGATTCCGTACGCCGTCGGAAACGTGCTGCTGACCATCTGGGGCGCGGTCGTCGTCCTCCTCCACCACTGAACGCCCGTACCGAATCCAGGAGTTGCACCATGCCCAAGGCCACGTACAGCCGCGAGGAAATGAAGCGGCTCTCCTCCCTCAGCCCCTTCGAGCTGAAGGCCGAGTTCATCAAGCTCGCCGAGGCCCAGCAGGCCGACAAGCCCGGCCAGAAGGGCGAGGCCGCCCGCACCATGCTCAACGCGGGCCGCGGCAACCCGAACTGGGTCGCCACCGGCCCCCGCGAGGCCTTCTACGCCCTCGGCTACTTCGCGCTGAGCGAGTCCCGCCGGGTGTGGACGGCCGACAACCTGGGCGGCATGCCGGAGAAGTCGGGCGCGGGCGAACGCTTCGAACGCTTCGTGCGTACGCATCCGGACCTGCCGGGCATCGAGATGCTCAAGGCGAGCTTCGACCTGGCGGTGGAGCGCTTCGGGTTCGTACGGGACGACTTCGTGCACGAGATGGCCGACTCGATGATCGGCGACAACTACCCGAGCCCGGACCGCATGCTGGTCCACTGCGAGAAGGTCGTCCGCGGCTACCTCCAGGACGAGATGTTCGACAAGAACCCCCCGGCGGACAACCTCAGCGTCTTCGCCACCGAGGGCGGCACGGCGGCCATGTGCTACATCTTCGACTCCCTGATGAAGAACGGGGTGCTGAAGAAGGGCGACCGGATCGCTTTGATGGTGCCGGTGTTCACCCCGTACCTGGAGATCCCGGAGCTGGACACGTACGGCTTCGACGTGGTCTACGTCGAGGCGAGCATGTTCGCCGAGAACGGGGTGCGCGAGTGGCGCTACCCGACCGAGGAGGTCGCCAAGCTGGAGGACCCCTCCATCAAGATGGTCTGCCTGGTCAACCCCAGCAACCCGCCGTCCCTCGCGCTCTCGCAGCGGGTCACCGACCAGATCAAGGAGATCGTCGCCACCTCCAACCCGAACCTGGTGATCGTCACGGACGACGTGTACGGCACCTTCGTGGAGGGCTTCCGCTCGATCGCCGCCGACCTCCCCCGCAACACGCTGCTGGTGTACTCGTACTCCAAGCACTACGGCGCGACCGGCTGGCGCATCGGCGTGATCGGCCTGCACGACGACAACGTGATCGACGCGATGATCGACGCGCAGCCGCAGGAGGACAAGGACCGCCTCAGCAAGCGGTACGGGACCCTCACCCTGGAGCCCGAGAAGATCCGCTTCATCGACCGCCTGGTCGCGGACTCCCGCCAGGTCGCGCTGAACCACACCGCGGGCCTCTCGCTCCCCCAGCAGGTCATGATGGTCCTCTTCTCCCTCTTCGACATGCTGGAGGAGGGCCAGGAGTACAAGCACCGGATCCGCGCGATCGTCAACCGCCGCCTCGACCTGCTGCTCGAAGGCGCGCAGATGAAGATCGCCGAGGACCCGAAGCGGGCGGGCTACTACATCGAGCTGGACCTCCTCGCGGAGGCCGAGCGCGTGCAGGGCAAGGAATTCGCCGACTTCCTGGAGCAGAACTACGAGCCGGTCGACCCGCTGTTCCGCCTCGCCGAGCAGACCTCGGTGGTCCTCCTCAACGGCGGCGGCTTCGACGGCCCCGAGTGGTCCGTCCGCGCCTCCCTGGCCAACCTGGACGACCTCGACTACCTCCAGATCGGCCACCACCTCCGCAAGATCTTCGACGACTACATCGCGGAGTGGCAGCAGTCCAAGGGCTGACAGCTCACCGCTGTGCCCGCCTGACTGCGGGCCTCACTCTGTCCACGCTGTGGGCAGGCGTTCCGCAGGGCGGAACGGGTGGGCACAGCGGAACTCCCAGCGCCGGACAGGCGCCCCACCCCCCGGCCAGCCCCCGCACCGCGCACCCCCACGGAGCCTCCATGCAGCACCGCTCCCGCCTCAGCCGCCTCGACCACGAGTGGTTCGAGAGGGTCGCCGCCGCCCACATCCCGGGCGCGGACCAAGCCCTCCCCGCCCTCTCGAAAGCCGCCAACCACGGCCGCCTCTGGTTCGCCTCCGCCGCCACCCTGGCGGCACTCGGCGGACCCAAGGCCCGCCGCGCCGCCCGCCGCGGCCTCGGCTCCCTCGCCCTGGCCTCCCTCAGCACCAACGCCGTCGCCAAGTACGCGGTCCGCCGCCACCGCCCCTCCACCGACCGCGTCCCCTTCGTCCGCCGCCCGGCAAAGGCCCCCTGGACCTCCTCCTTCCCCTCCGGCCACTCCGCGTCGGCCGCGGCCTTCGTCGCCGGCGTCGCGCTGGAAGCCCCCCGCTACGGCGCCCTCCTCGCCCCGCTCGCCGCCGCCGTCGCCTTCTCCCGGGTGTACGTCGGCGTGCACTACCCCGGCGACGTCCTGGCGGGCTGCGCGCTCGGCGTGGCGGCCGCCGCGGTCACCTGCTACTGGTGGCCCCCGCGCCCCCCGTACGTACGCAACGGCCGCACCCGCGTCGAAGCGCCGGCGCTCCCCCGGGGCGCGGGCCTGGTCGTCGTCGCCAACTCCGGTTCCGGCAAGGGCGTTCCGGGCCGCATCCCCGCCCACGAGCACCTGCGCATCCTGCTCCCCGAGGCGGAGATCATCGTCCGCGAACAGGACCAGGACCTCCTGGAGATCCTCGACAAGGCAGTCGTACGGGCCAAGGAGTCGGCCGGTGTCCTCGGCGTGTGCGGCGGCGACGGCACGGTGAGCGCGGCCGCGTCCCGCGCGGCCGAGGCGGGCCTGGCCCTCGCGGTCTTCCCCGGCGGCACCCTCAACCACTTCTCCCTGGACGCGGGCGCGGACACCTTCGAGGACACGGCGCACGCGGTCCAGCACGGCGAAGCGGTACGGGTGGACCTCGCCCATGTGCTGGACGGCGAGGGCACCCCGGTGACCGACTTCGTGAACACCTTCAGCATCGGCCTCTACCCGGAACTGGTGCGCCGCCGCGAGAAGTTGGAGGACCGCATCGGCAAGTGGCCGGCCGCCGCGCTCTCCCTGCTCTCCGTCCTCCGCGACGCCACCCCCATCCACCTGCGCATCGACGGCGAACCCCGCACCCTGTGGCTGCTGTTCGCCGGAAACGGCCACTACTACCCGGACGGTCTGGCCCCCTCCCACCGCGCGCATCTGGACGAGGGGCTGCTCGACGTCCGTACGGTCGACGCCGACGCCCGCCTGGCCCGCACCCGCCTGGCGATCTCCACGCTCGGCGGCGCCCTGAACCGCTCCCGGATCTTCCACACCCAACGTGTCGAGAAGCTCGCTCTCGACGGCCTGACCGACGTCGACCTCCTCGCCCACGACGGCGAGACGACCCCCTCCCCGGACTCCCTGCGTCTGACGAAGTCGCGGGGCGTGCTCACGGTCTACAGCCCGGCCGCCGACCTGGGCGAGATCCGCCAGCAGTTCCTGACCGCCACCGCCCACCTCACTCCCCCGGACGGCTCCCCTTCTCCCTGGCAACAGCTCCGGCTGCGAGGAGCGTCGCAGTGGCGAGGCCGCCCCACAGAGCGGCCGGACCGTGAGGGGCGAGACCGGTGATGACCGTCGGGGACACCGCGAGCCCGACCCCGGTGGACAGCTCGAACCGGGCCAGCACCTGCCCCAGCGCACGGCGCGGCGCGAGCACGGTGACGAGCGCGGTCGCGCTGCCCGCGTAGAGGATCTCGCCCAGCGTGCACACCACCGACACGACCGCTACCGCAGGCGCGCCCCACCCGCCGCCCAACGAAGTGGCGGCGAGGAACCCCCCGTACGACACGGCGAGCACCACCCCGGCGACGACCAGCACGGTCCGCCGGGAGAAGCGTGCCGCCCAGGCGGTGAGCGGCACTTGCAAGGTGACGACCAGCACCGTGTTGGCGACGAAGATCACCGCCGACCAGACGGGCGAGGCGTGCAACTGCGTCACCAACACCAACGGCAGCGCGATCTCGGGCACGTTGAGGCAGAACGCGTACACCGCATTGGCCCCCAGCAACGCACCGGTCCGGGGCACGGGCCCGCCGCCCTCCTCACTCCCGACCGCCACCGGCTCCGCCGCGACACGCACCGACCGGGCCAGGACGGCCGCGACGAGACACGCCAGCCCGGTCGCGGCGGCCAGCAGCCGCAGCGCCGCCGGCCCACCCGCCAGACACACGGTGGCCAGGAGCGCACCCACCCCCATCCCGGCGTTGCGCAACGCCCGCCCTGCGGCCAGGGCGTTGTCCCGGTCCCGCCCGTGGGCGACCGTCGCCACCAGCGCGGCATGGGCGGCGGGGAAGGCCTGGTTCCCGACCCCGAGCAGCAGCGCCGCCGCCCCGAACGCCCCGGCGCTCCCCACCGGGGTGACCAGCAACAACCCCACACCCACGACCCGTACGAACATCGCCGCGGCGACGACCGCACTGCGCGCCCCCCGGTCCAGCCACACGCCGACCAACGGCATGCACGCAAGCCCCACCACAACACCGGCCGTCATGGCGATCCCGGTGACGGGCGCGGACAACTGGAGCACGGTCACCCCGTACAACAACAAAAACGGCCGCAACAGCCCGGTACCGAGGGCGTCAACGCCGAGCGCGACGGCGTAACGAGGCCCGCCGGACGCCTGCACGAGGGCCTTGGGCCGGAGGGGGGTGGTGGTGAGTGCCATGTCCCCCACGGTCCCGCCGCCCGCCGAACCCCCCACGCGGCTTGACGATCTCCGCCAACTGACACTCCTCGCTTCCCGCCCTCCGGACCCAACGCCCCCGTCCGCCATCATGGAACCGTGACGCTGAAGATCGACATCAGCGGCCTGCCGCCCGAGCGCCTGCGGTTCGCCGCCTCCCCGCTGGCCGAGCTGACCGCGATGCTGCACGTCCTCGCCGCACCCGAGCACCATCCGGAACAGACCGCCCTCGTCGCGGAGGTACGGTCCGGCCTGCGGCCCGAGCTGGCCGAGCGGCTCCGCGAGGCGGAGTTCCTCTGGCGCTCCTCACAGGCCGACTTCCTCCTCCCGGCCCGCCCCCGCGCGACCCTCGCCGAGGAGCTGGACGACGTCGACCGCATCGACGACGACACCTACGTGACGGCCGCCCTCGTCTCCACCTGCGGCAGCACCCGGACCCCCTTCGCGACCGCGTCCCCCCTCACCGACCCGGCCGCCCGCGAACGCGCCCTGAGCCGGGCCCAGGCGCGCGGCCCGCGCCAGGAGGCCTTCGCCGAGCGCCTCCTCACCGACCCGGCCGCCGTACGGTCCCGGCTGCGCGACACTCTCGAACAGTGCGCCGCCGCCTTCTTCGACGCCGTCTGGGCGGACATCGTCGTACGACTGGCCACCGACCTGCGTCTGAAGAGCGACCTCTTCCGCCGCCAGGGTCTCGCGGCGGCCCTCGCCTCGGTGTCCGGCGCGGTCGCCCTCTCGCCGGACGCCGACCGCATCCTCATCGACAAGTTGCAGGACAAGGCGACCACCGCCCAGGACACCGGGGTCACCTTCATCCCGAGCGTCTTCGCCGACCCCCACCTGGTGGTGGTCCACGCCCCGGGCTGGCACCCGGTGGTCCAGTACCCCGTGCCCGCACAGGCCCCGGCGACCGCATTCCCCGTCCCCCTGGACACCGTCACGCTACGGCTGGAAGCCCTCACCCACCCCTTGCGCCTGCGCCTGCTGCGCACGCTGGCCCGCGGCCCGCACACCACCGGCGAGCTGGCCCACGCCTGGGAGCTCTCCCTGCCGGAAACCTCCCGCCACCTGGCAGTCCTCCGCGCCGCCGGCCTCCTCACCTCCCGCCGCCGGGGCCGCTACGTCCACCACACGCTGCACCTCCCCACCGTCGCCACCCTCGGCACGGACCTCCTCTCCGCAGTCCTGCGCTAAACCCCCTGCCCCAAAGCGGAGTCGCGTTCCCACACCCCCCAGATCTCCCCCGCCCCCACCACCCTCGCCACCAACCCCAACGAATGCCTCATCACCGCCCCCACGTACTCCTCCGGCACCCCCGCCACCGCATCCTCCGCCACCACCACCCCGTACCCCAGGTTCACCAGGTCGAAGACCGCGTTCGGCACCGCCACGTTCGCCGACACCCCGACCACCACCACGTCCCGGCACCCCAGGTTCCGCAGCAGAGCGTCCACCCCCGTCCCCGCCACCGGCGACAGCCCGTGCAGCCGCCCCACCACGAAGTCCTCCTCCGCCACCTCGATCGGCGCCGCCACCCGCACCGCCGGCGACCCCACGATCTGCCGCACCGGCAGCCTCTCCGCCGCCCGGAACAGCCGCGCGTTGCGGTTCGCCCCCCGCCCGTCCGCCCGCCGCTCCGCCACCGCGTGCACCACCTGCACCCCGGCCCCGTGCGCCGCCGACACCAGCCGGGCGACGTTCGCCAGCACCCCCGACTTCCGTGCCTGCGCGGCGAGTTCGGGCAGGGCGCTGTCCTCCCCCACCACCCCCTCCTGGCACTCCACCGTGAGCAGCACGGTCGTTGCGGGATCGAGCTGGGCCACGAGCTGTTCGTACAACGACATGGCGACGCCCCTTCGAAGACTCACACCACCGGCCAACGGGGCCGCGACCCTAACGGCCATTGCGTACCGAGGGAAGAGCCCGCATGCTTTCCGCACACAGCATCTGACGGCGCATCAGAACCTTCCACATGCAGCACCTGACGACGCATCAGAAATCTTCCACAGGAGCCCGGATGACCACCGAGACGCACCCCCAGCGGCGCGGCCGCCGCATCATGATGACGACTGCCGAACGCGACGCCTACCTCACCGAACAGCGCACCTGCCGGGTCGCCACGGTCTCCTCGGACGGCGCCCCGCACATCGGCGCGCTGTGGTTCGTCTGGGACGGCACCTCGCTGTGGCTGTACTCGATCACCCGCAGCCGCCGCTGGGCCCAGCTCCGCAAGGACCCCCGCATCGCGGTCGTCGTCGACGACGGTGTCGAGTACGGGGACCTGCGCGGCGTCGAACTCTCCGGCACCGCCGTCTTCGTCGGCGAGGCCCCCCGCACCGGCGAGCCGTGCCCCGAACTCGACGCCCCCGAGGGGATGTTCACCCAGAAGTACTTCGGCCTGACCGAGATGCCCCACGACGGCCGCCACGCCTGGCTGCGCCTGACCCCGGACGCCATCGCCTCGTGGGACTTCCGCAAGCTGGCCGCCCTCTGAGCCCCCGGCGAAGACCGACGCGCACCGGAGGCGGACCCGCCCCGGAGACGACCCGCCCCGGAGTGCTCAGCTCGCCACCCGCTCCCCCGCCACCGCCAGCGCCTCCACCGCCGCCCTGATCGAGGGCCGCCGGTCCGCGTCGGCGCGCCACACCGCGTGCACATGCCGCCGCATGGCATGCCGTACGGGAACCACACGCACCCCCTCGGGCACCGGCCCCCGCCCGAGCCTGGGCGCGATGCACACCCCCAACCCTGCCTCCACCAGGGCGAGTTGGGTGGCATGCTCCTCCGCCACATGGGCGAGCCGGGGCTCCACCCCCACTCCCCGCAGCGTCAGCAGCAGCCACTCGTGGCAGAACTCGCCCTCCGCCCACGTCACCCAGTCGTCGTCGGCGAACTCCGCCAGGTCCACCTCACCGCGCCCGGCGAGCGGATGCCCGACCGGCATCGCCACGTCCGCAGGGTCGTCGAGGAGTTCACGCTTGGCGAGCCCGGCGGGCATGGAGAGCGGCTTGTTGTACCAGTCGAGCACCACGGCGACGTCGTAGTCGCCGCGCACCACGCCCCGTACCGCCGCATCGGGCTCCACCTCCCGCATTTTCACGCGGAGTTGGGGATGCCTCTCGCGCAGCGCCGCCAGCGCCGGGGGCACGAGACCACGGGCCGCCGTCGGGAACGCGGCCACCGACAGATCACCGACGACCCGGCCCCGCTGCGCCTCGATGTCGGCCTGGGCGCGCTCCGCCTGCGACAGGATGGCGGCGGCGTGCCCGGCGAGCAGCCGTCCGGCCTCCGTGAGCCGGACCCCCCGCCCGTTCTTGGCGAGCAGCGGCTCCCCGATCTCGCGCTCCAGCTTGGCCATCTGCTGCGACACCGCCGAGGTGGTGACGTGCAGCCCCTCCGCCGCCCCGCTGACCGACCCGTGCCGGGCAAGGGCGTCCAGGGTGCGCAGCCTCTCCAGATTCAACATGTAAGCAATGCTAAGCGGTACCGCCACGAAAAGTTGCTTGTGCTACGAGGTCGGATCGGCCCATGGTGGCAACCATGACCCCCGCGCCCTCGGCCCCGAGCCGCACGACCGCACCGCCCGCCCCCGCTCCCACCCCGGCCCCCTCCCGCCGCCGGGCGCTCGACTGGCGCATCCGCTTCGCCGCACTCGCCCTGATCTGGGGCTTCAGCTTCCTGTTCATCAAGGTCGGCACGGAGGGCTTCGCCCCCTTCCAGGTCACCTTCGGCAGGCTGCTGTTCGGGGCACTCGTGCTGGTCGCGGCGATGGCGCTCAAGCGCGAACGGCTGCCGCGCTCCCTGCGCACCTGGGGTCATCTCACGGTCGCCGCGTTCTTCCTGAACGCCCTCCCGTTCTCCCTCTTCGCCTACTCCGAGCTGACGATCCCCTCGACGCTCGCGGGCATCTGCAACGCGACCTCCCCGCTCTGGGGGATGGCGCTCTCGCTCGTCGCGCTCTCCGAGGACCGCCCCACCCGCCGCCGGGTGGCCGGTCTCGGTCTCGGGTTCCTCGGCGTGCTGACGGTGCTCGGCGCGTGGCAGGGCTTCTCGGGCGTCGACCCGGCGGGCACCGTGATGGCCCTGCTGGCCTCCCTCAGCTACCCGATCGGCTGGATCTACCTGCGCCGCACGCTGGGCGGCAGCAAGGACTCCGCCCTCTCCATGACCGGCACCCAGCTCCTCCTCGCCACGGCCCAACTGGCCGTCGTCACCCCCCTCTTCACCACCCTCCCCACCCACTTCCCCCTCCTCCCCCTCTTCTCCGTCATCGCCCTCGGCGCCCTGGGCACGGGCCTCGCGATGCTGATCCAGTACGGCCTGGTCACCGAGGTCGGCCCCACCACGGCCCAGATGGTCACCTACTTCATCCCGGTGATCGCCACCGCCGCCGGCGTCACCCTCCTCGACGAACACCTCACCTGGAACACTCCGGTCGGCGCCCTCGTCGTGCTCGCCGGCGCCTTCCTCACCCAACCCCGCAAGACCCCCTGACCGCCTTACTCGTACCTCCGCCCCACCCCCACCTCCCCGATCGCCTCCACCACCGCATCCGCCACCGCTCCCACCTCGCCGACCCCCAGCGTGGACACGGTGACCCTCACCCCCGCCCCCGCCCGCACCCGGAAGCGGGCCCCCGGCGCCACGGCCCACCCCGCATAGAGCATCCGCGCCACCACCCCCGTCTCGTCCCCCACCGGCACCCACACGTTCATCCCGCTCCGCCCGTGCGCCCGCACCCCCCGTTCCGCCAGCGCCGTAACCAGCGCGTCGCGTCGTTCTCCGTACGACCGCGCGACCGCCTCCGTGTCCACGGCCCCCGTGGTCCACAGCCGTACGACCGCCTGCTGGAGCAGCCGGCTCACCCACCCGGGCCCCAGCCGCTGCCGCCCCCGCACCCGGTCCACGGTCTCCGCGTCGCCGGTCATCACGGCGACCCGCAGGTCCGGCCCGTACCCCTTGGACACCGACCGTACGAACACCCAGGGCCCGCCGCTCGTCCCGGCCACCACATGCACCGGCAGGTCCACGATCCCGTGCCCGTGGTCGTCCTCGACCAGCAGGACCGACGGGTGCGCCGCCAGCACCTCCCGCAGCTCCGCCGCCCGCACGGCACCGACCGCCGCCCCCGTCGGGTTCTGCGCCCGCGCCGTCACCACGACCGCCCGCGCCCCGCCCCGCAGCGCCCGCTCCACCTCGTCCGGCAGCGGGCCCTCGTCGTCCACCGCCACCGGCACCGCCTTCAGCCCCAGCGCGGGCACCAGGTCGAGCATCGCGCCCCAGCCGGGATCCTCCACGGCGACCGCGTCGCCCGGCTTCAGATGCACGGCGAGCACCCGCTCGATGGCGTCCAGCGAGCCCGAAGCGACCGCCACCGGCCCGTCCGGCACTCCCGCCGCGTCGAAGCCCGCCCGCGCCAGCCGTTCCAGCTCCGGCTCGACGGCCTCCTCCCCGTACAGGACGGGCTCCGCGTCGGCGCGCTCCACGGCCCAGGCCATCGCGTCCCGCAGGGAGGGGAGCAGGGCGACGTCCGGGTTGCCCTTGCTCAAGTCCCGTACGCCTGCGGGCACATCCGCCCGGATCGACTCGCGCGCGGTCACGGCCGGGCGCGCGCGGATGCGGCTGCCCCGTCGTCCGGCCGTCTCGATCACCCCGCGCTCGCGCAGAGTCCGGTATGCGGACGCGACCGTATTGGGATTCACCCCGAGCTCGTTCGCCAACTCCCGCATGGGCGGCAGGAGTTGACCGGGTTTCAGTGCACCCTCGCCCACCCCCCGCTCCACGCTCGCGGAAATTTCTGCTGCACGCCTGCCACTGATCCGATACTCTCCTAGCACAAAAGACAGTATGCACTAGTGCAATGGAGAGCGCAATGCAGGACAGCATCACCGGCAGCGGCAGCGGCAGCACGACCGACGCCCCCGCCGCCTACACCCCCACCGATCGCACCGTCCCCACCCGCTCCCCCGACCGCGCCTCCTACGACCGCGAACTGGTGCACTCGATACTCGACGATGCCTACGTCTGCCACCTCGGCTTCGTCCGCGACGGCGCCCCCGTCGTCCTGCCGACGCTCTACGGCCGGATCGGCGATCGCCTGTACGTCCACGGCTCGACCGGATCGCGCCCGCTGCGCGCCGCCGGGCGCACCGAGGAGGCCCCGGGCATCAAGGTCTGCCTGACCGTCACGCACGTCGACGGACTGGTCCTGGCCCGGTCCGCCTTCCACCACTCCATCAACTACCGCTCGGTCGTCGTCCTCGGCACGGCCCGCCCGGTCGTCGACGAGGAGGAGCGGCGCATCGCCCTCGACGCCCTCGTCGACCACGTCGTCCCGGGCCGCTCCCGCGACTCCCGCCCCGCGAACGCCAAGGAGCTGGCCGCAACAGCCGTACTGCGCCTGGACCTTGACGAAGTGTCGGCGAAGGTCCGCACCGGCGGCCCCAACGACGAGCCCGAGGACGCCGCCCTCCCGCACTGGACCGGCGTCGTTCCCCTGACCCGCGGCTACGGCCTGCCGATCCCGGCCGACGACCTCGACCCGGCCGTCGCCCTGCCCGACTACCTCGGCGCCCTCCAGCACTGACGCGAGGCCGGCGCGGCGGCGCGGCGGCGCGGCGGCGCCCCACCATGCCCGCCACCGCGCCACGCACCCCCGCGCCTCAGCCCCCTGCAGCCACCGCCGCCCGCCTCGCCCGCGCCGCTTCCCGCGCCTCCCCGTACGCCAGCCCCGCCACCGCCGTGAGCAGCAGCAACGTGCCCAGCACGGTGGCCGCCGTCAGCTCCTCGCCGAGCAGGACGACCGCGATGACGGCCGCGCTGACCGGTTCGAGCAGCATGATCACGGACACGGTCGCGGACCGCACGACCGCCGCCCCCGCGAAGTACAGCGCGTAGGCGAGCGCGGTCGGCACGGCCGCGACGTACACCAACAGCCCGATCACCACGCCGAGTTCACCGGCGTGCGGCAGCAGCCCCTCCGCCAGCGCGAACGGCAGCAGGCACACCGTCCCGACCGCGAAGGTCCCGGCGCACGTGGCGACGGGGTCGCCCCCGCCCCCGTCCCGCCCGAGCCACCGCGTGAGCAGCGTCATCACCGCGTACGCGGCCGCCGACAGCAGCGCCAGCAGTACGCCACCGGGCCGCACAGCCCCGCCGTCGCCGCCCAGCGTCAGCACGGCGAGCCCCGCCAGCGCCCCCGCGACGGCGCACACTCCGCCGCCGCCGAGCCGCTCCCCCAGCAGCACCCGCGCGCCCAGCGCGATGAACACGGGCCCCGCCCCCAGCGTGACGACCGTCGCCACGGCGAGCCCGGTCGCCTGCACGGCGGCGAAGTAGGCGCTCTGGAACACGGTGAGCGCGAGCCCGGTCGCCAGCACGCGGGCGAGACGCCGCACCCGGGGTTCGGCCACCACGGGCTCCCGACGCCGGCCGGTGCAGGCCCGTACCGCCAGCAACAGCAGCAGCCCGCCCGCACACCGCCAGAACGACAGCGACAGCGGACCCAGATCGCTGGCCCCGAAGACCAGCGCGGCAGCCGCCCCGGCAGTCCCCCAGGCGACTCCGGCGACGGTCAGATACAGCAGGCCCCGCCCGACGGACAGACCTGCGGAACGTACAACAACAACACTCTCGGACACGTGACTTCCCCACGAGAAACGAAGACGGATCGGTTCGCTCGGCTCCGCACGCGGGCAGCGACGATCCGCCCCGGGGCGCACCCCGGGGGTCTTCGGCTTCTGTGCTCCCGCGCGCTAGAGGGCGGCGGGAGGGGGCAGGACGAGTGTGTTCGGCATGATCGTCACCCTACGGTGCGATCCGGCCGGTGGACAACGCGCCCTCCGCGTCGGTGACTTCGTCCGGCTCACCGCCCGCGACCGGCCCGTCGCTCGGGGCCTTCGGCGTGGAGGACTGCGCGATGAACGCGCCGATCAGGACGACGGCTCCGCCCACGATCTGCGGCAGCGAGAGGTGCTCGCGCAGCAGCACCCAGGCCGCCACGGTCGCGATGACCGCCTCCAGACAGGCCACGACGCCCGCGACCTGGGGCGACAGTTTCCGTACGGAGACCACTCCGGTGACGTACGCGAGGACCGTCGCGATCAGGACGATCCAGCCGAGCAGCACCCACGCCTGCACCTGGCTGCCGCCCATGTCGACGGCGCCGCCCAGGATGTCCCACTTCATGTTCCAGGGCTGTGCGACGACGGTCAGAACACTCGCGCCGACGAGCAGTCCGTACGCGATCACGCCCAGCGGGTCGGCCGCGTCCTCGCCGTCGCCGCCCTGGTCGGAGAGGACGAAGTAGCCGACCTGGCAGCAGGCCGCGCCCAGCGCGAGCAGCAGTCCGAGGACGTCGAAGCTGAGCCCCGCCCACACCTCGACCACGCACGCCAGACCGCCGACCGCGAGCACCACGCCCACGGCGGCCGCCCGCGTCACCGGCCTGCGCTGCACGAACCGCACCCAGCCCAGCACCAGCGCGGGCGCGAGGTACTCCACAAGCAGGGCGACGCCGACCGGTATCCGCGACAGCGAGGCGAAGTAGAAGGCCTGGACACCGGCGACCGCGAGCAGCCCGAAGCCCGCCAGCAGGACGGGCCTGCGGCGTACGAGGGCACGGTGGCGCCAGGCGACCGGCAGCATCACGAGCGCCGCCCCCGCCACCCGCAGCCACACCACGTGCAGCGGGTCGAGCCCCGCCTCGATCAGCGGCTTGGCCGCGACACCTGATCCACCGAATGCGAGCGCCGAGACCAGGGCAAGACCCAGGCCGACGCTCCTCCCCTGAGCGTGCATCGCAACATCATGACAGGCCGGGTCAGCACCGTCATCTGCGTCACACCTGTCGAGACGACCGCACGGCGAAACACCCCAAAAGGCCATGTACGTACGGTTTTTCTTCCGTTACGAGCAGGGCCCGGCCGACGACTTCCCGCCGGGCTCAGGCGCTCCGGGACCCCACGCACAGCCGCCCCGCCAGCCCCTCCGGGTCCACGCCCGCGTGCCGCAGCACCTCGACCGCCCGATACTCGGGGTCGGCGGCGAGCGCCGCCAGCAGGTCGGTGCCGCCCGCCCGGACGTCCTCGCGCGCCGCGGCCCGCGCGAGAGCGGCCTCCATGGCGCGCACGGCGGCGGGCGACCAGCCGGTCACGGGCGTCGCCAGGGGCGCGCCCTCCGCCCTGGCCTGCCAGCGCAGCCCGTAGCCGATGCTGCGCTGCACGAGGTATCCGAGGACGCGGGCGAGCTGGTCCGCGCCCTCGAAGGCGGCGCGCACCTCGGGGTCGGTCTCCAGGAGGGAGTGCAGCAGGTGGGCGGTGTCGATCTGCCGGTCGCCGTCCCGCACGGCCCGCCGGCGCGCGCCTGCGACCACCGTGGCCAGCTCTACGGTGAGCCTGGCCTCGATGTCTGCGCGCGGAGGGACGGCCGCTCCGGTGCCGGTGGCGCCGGAAGGTCGTCGGGCGGGGTGGTGCACCCCTCCACCCCATCACCCGCACCCCGGCGCGGTCATCAGCGCGGGGGAGCATTCGGGCGTCCCACGGGAGTTGGGCACGGCCGTCCCCTCCCTCATCCTTGCGGAGGAGATCGGATGAAACTTCCCTGAGAACGGCACCGAACGCCCCCGAAACCCCTCCGGGCCGCCACCTCCGCTTCCCTGACGGTTCATCAGTATTGAATGTTCACGACCCTGCCGCTACGTTCCGCGACACCCAGCAGGATTCCGCGCGGAAGGGAAGCTCCCATGGCCGAGGTCAGCGCAGAGGCACGCATCGAAGCACCGGCGGGCAGTATCTGGTCCCGGCTGACGGACTTCACGACGTACGACCAGTGGAACGCGACCCACACCAGCTTCCCGAACGGCGGCCCGGACCCGCTCGCGGTCGGCGCGACGTACCGGGAGAACATGAAGCTGATGAGCTTCCCCGCCGAAGTCGACTGGACGGTCGAGGAGTTGGAGGAGGACCGCCTCCTTGTGGTGCGCGGCAAGGGCCCGATGGGCGTGAACCTGGCGATGCGCTACGCACTGGCGCCCGCCGACGCGGGCGGCACACTGGTCCGTATCGACGGGGAGTTCACCGGCGCGGCCATCTCCCTGATGGCCGGCAAGCTCAAGGACTCCGCGACGACCGCCCTCACGGAGTCGCTGAGCAAGCTCGCCGGCCTCGTCACCTGACGGACGGGGCGGACGCCTCACCGCAGTCACCACGGAGACGCACGCCCCCATGCCGCCCAAACCGCTCCCGCGCCCCGACTCCGACCTCGTCGAGGACCTTTGCCTCGTGCTGTACGGGTCCCTGCGCACCGAAGGCCCGGACGCCGCCCCGGATCCGGTCCCCCTGGCCTGCGCGCTGTTCGACGCGGGCCACCGGGGGGACGCCGTCCGGGAGGTCCTGGAGTGCACCCCCGCGGCCCTGTCCGGGGCCGAACTGGCGGCTCTCGCCGCGCGCCTGCTCTCGGAATGCGCCTTCGATCCGGGCTTCACGCATGCGCCGGAACGGCTGGAGGTGCTGCGCGGGGCGCTGCGGGTCGCGGCCCGGGACCTGCCCTCGGCAGGCCACCACGGGGCTCCCCGCCTGATGCTTCTGGAGGACGCCTTCCCGCCTGCGGCCGGGGTGGTGCTGGCGGACGGGCGGCGTCTGGAGGGAGGTCTGCTCGCCTCCACGGGTGACGATCCGACCGGCGCGGTGGCGGCGGTGGCGGAGCATCTTCAGGAAGGGCTCATGACCCTGACCCGGCGGGTGTGGCCGGTGTGCGATCGGCACGGTCTGGGCGTTCACCCGGTCGTACGGAACGACGCGGCGGTCTGGTGGTGCGCGGCGGCACAGGGCCCCCCTCTCGCCCGTGTCGGCGAGTTGACGCGCTCACGGCGTCAGTAGCACCACCAGGTGCCGCTCGCGGGCTGCGGAATCCACCCGTAGCTCCCGGAGTCCGCGGGCCCGCGCCGGAACACCGCGGTCACCGCGTCGGGCCGATAGGTCCTGATCCGGACCGGATTCCCCCGCTCGTCGGCGGCCTCCAGCACGATCTCCCCGGACTTGGTCCGCCCGGCGGCCTGGGCCTCGACCACGTCGTCGACCCCTTCCGCCAACTGCAACATAAATACAGCCATAACGCCTCCTCAACCCCAACAACAACCGAAGCACCCTAACCCCCCGAACTCCCCCCTCCTCCCCCTCAATCACCCACCAGGCCCAACCCACTTCCCTCTCGGAAGACGACGCCTCCCCTTCCCTTTCCATCGAGCCCCCTTGGGCGACGGGGCAGCCCGCCTCCTCACCTCTCCCCCGCCCCCTTGGGCGGCGGGGCCGCCCCCCGGGGGCGGAACGGGCGGGCAAGGGGGCGGCCCGCCCGATCCGGGCCCACCCGGACACCGCCCCCTGCCCGCACCCCCGACACCGGCCGCGCTCGCCCCAGGGGGACCCGGGCCCGCCTCACGGCACCGGCCACATGCAGCCCCGGCCCGCCCGGCACCAAGAGGCCCCCGGATGCCCAATCCGAGTCCACCCAGCCCGAATTGGCCCTGCCACCCCGCACCCCCACCTCCGTACCCTCACCCCATGCCCCTGCGAATCCGTACCGTTGACGCCTTCACCAGCACCCCCTTCCACGGCAACCCCGCCGGCGTCCTCCTCCTGGAGTCCGCCACCGCCTTCCCCGACGACACCTACCTCCAGCACGTCGCCACCGAGCTGAACCTCCCGGAAACCGCCTTCGCCCACCCCCTCCCCGGGACCGGGGCGGGGACCGGAACAGACCCCGAACCCACCCCAGAAGCCACCCCCCTCTGGGCCCTCCGCTGGTTCACCCCCACCACCGAAGTCGACATGTGCGGCCACGCCACCCTCGCCACCGCCCACGTCCTGCACACCACCGGCCTCACCACCGGCCCCGTCTCCTTCTCCACCCGCAGCGGCATCCTCACCGCGACCCCCGCCGCCGACGGCTCCCACACCCTCGACTTCCCGACCGCCCCACTGCTCGACACCGAGCCCCTGGAGGGCCTGGCCGAGGCCCTCGGCGCCGACCTGCTCACGGTGCACTACACCGGTGACCAGGTCGGCGACTACCTCGTGGAGCTCCGCAGCGAGAAGGAGGTCCGCGCCCTCACCCCCGACCTCAGGGCCCTCGCCGCCCTCTCCCGGCGCGGCGTCATCGCCACCGCGCTCGCGGACGACCCCTCCCAGGGGTACGACTTCGTCTCCCGCTGCTTCTTCCCGGCCGTCGGCATCGACGAGGACCCGGTGACGGGCAGCGCCCACACCGCCCTCGCCCCGTTCTGGTCCGCCCGCCTGGGCCGCACCGAGCTGACCGGCTTCCAGGGCGGCCGCCGCACCGGCCTCATCCGTACCGCAGTGCACGGCGACCGCACCCACCTCACCGGTCACGCGGTCACCGTGGTCGACGGCACCCTCCTCACCGCCCCCTGAGCTCAGAGGGTGGGCAGCCAGCCCACCTTCCCCGCCAGCACCGCGTACCCCACGAAAGCCCCGATGTCGAGCAGCGCGTGGGCCGCCACCAGCGGCCCCACCCGCCCCCACTTGCGGTACAGCAGCACGAAGACGACGCCCATCACGACGTTCCCGAGGAACCCGCCGATCCCCTGGTACAGGTGGTACGACCCGCGCAGCACCGAACTCGCGACCAGCGCGGCCAGCGGCGTCCACCCCAACTGCCCGAGCCTGCGCAGGACGTACCCGACGACGATGACCTCCTCCAGCACGGAGTTCTGGATCGCCGACAGGATCAGTACGGGGTACTTCCACCACACCTCGGGCAGCGACTCCGGCACGACGGTGAGGTTGAACCCGGCCGCGTTCATCGCCAGGTAGAAGGCGAGCCCGGCACTGCCGATCCCGGCCGCGACGAGCGTCCCGCGCCCCAGGTCCGACCACGGCCGCGACCGGTCGAAGCCGATCTCCCGCAGCCCGCTCCCCTCCCGCAGCAGCAGGTACGCGACGAGCGCCACCGGCACCAGCGCCGTGGAAATGCTGAACAGCTGCCACACCAGGTCCAGCCAGGGCCTCCCGGGCGCGGCGGACGAATTCAGGTTCGCCGCCTGGTCCTTCAGCCCGCCGGGCCGCGTCAGCGCCCCGATGAACCTGATCAGCGAGGAAACCCCGCTGGCCCCGAGCGACAGGGCCAGCACGATCAGGAGCTCGGCCCCCACGGCACGCCGGCCGGGCTCGGCCCACCGCCCGCCCACCGGCTTCTCAGACGCCACTTCAGCCACCGGCCCACTGTCCCCTCACGCTCAACATCACGCTCAGACCTCCACCAACATCACCTCATCCTCCCTCCCCGGCCTGTGAACACCAGCCCCGCCCCGCTGCGGACCCGGCCGAACTCCCGGCTCATCCTCACGACGGCCCCGGAAACCCCACCGGCCACAGGTGCACCGGCTCCCCGCCCCACATCAGTTCCCCGTACCTCCGCGTCATGGCCGCCAGCGCCGCCTCCCTGCCCAGCCCCGCCTCGACCGCCCGGTGGTACGTGTCGACCTGCCAGGAGGCCCCGTTCACCCGCCTGCGGCACCGCTCCTCGATCACCCCGAGGTACTTGTCCCGGTCCGCCGCCTCGACCCCCCACGCGTCCAGCCCCGCCGCCGCCAGCGGCAGCAGCTCGTCCCGCACCAGCTTCACCGCGGGCACCTTCTGCGTCCCCGAGCCCCGGCTGCCGCGCGGCCACGTCAGCTCCGCGTCGATCCCGTACCGGCACGCCGCGTCGAAGTTCGCCTCTGCGTCCTTGAAGGCCATCCGCCGCCACACCGGCCTGGAGTCCTCGGCGAGCGCCCGTACGAGCCCGTAGTAGAAGGCCGCATTCGCAATGACGTCCGTGACGGTCGGCCCGGCCGGCAGCACCCGGTTCTCCACCCGCAGATGCGGCACCCCGTCCGCGACCCCGTACACCGGCCGGTTCCACCGGTACACGGTCCCGTTGTGCAGCACCAGTTCCTTGAGCTGCGGCACACCCCCGTCGTCGAGCACCCGCAGCGGGTCCTCCTCGTCGCAGATCGGCAGCAGCGACGGGAAGAACCGCAGGTTCTCCTCGAACAGCTCGTACGCCGACTCCACCCACCGCTCCCCGAACCAGGTCCGCGGCCGCACCCCCTGCGCGATCAGCTCCGGCGGCCTGGTGTCGGTGGCCTGGGTGAACAGTGGCGGGCGCGACTCGCGCCACAGCTCCTGCCCGAACAGGAACGGCGCGTTGGCCCCGACCGCGATCTGCACCCCGGCCACCGCCTGCGCCGCGTTCCACACATCCGCGAAGCGCCCCGGCGTCACCTGGAGGTGCAACTGCACCGACGTGCACGCGGACTCCGGCACGATCGACTCCGACGTGCAGGTCAGCCGCTCGACGCCCTCGATGTCGAGCTGGAAGGGCTCGCCCCGGGCCGCCACGATCTGCTCGTTCAGCAGCTCGTACCGGTCGACGTCCGACAGGTTCGCGTGCACCAGGTCGTCCCGCCCCAGCGTCGGCAGAATGCCGATCATCACGATGCCCGCGTCGACCTCGGCGGCCTTCCGGTGGGCATATCCGAGACCGGTCCGCAGTTCCTCCGCCAATTGGTCGAGAACGCGTCCGCCGAGGCGGTGCGGAACGATATTGACCTCCAGGTTGAACATGCCGAGTTCGGTCTGGAAATCCCGGCTCGCAATGCGCTCCAGCACTTCTGCATTCATCATCTTCGGCAGCCCGTCGGACCCCGCCAGATTCAGCTCGATCTCCAGCCCCATCAGATTCTTCGGCCGGTCGAACCGCTTCTCCTCCAACAGCCTCCCGAGTCCCTCCAGGCACTGGTGGAGCTTGTGCCGGTACTTCTGCCGGTCCGACAGATCAAATCCGTCTGCCACGACCTTCTCACCCATCGGAGCGTCCTTCCTCAGCCGGGGCAGCCCGCGGCACGACCGCTGCGTCCTGTGGTTCACGGTCGATGATGCCCCGGCCGACTGATCCATAACGCCCCGCGCACGACCGGCGCACAGTATCCTCGACACACATTCCTCGCGGCACATTCCGCGGGCATGGTGCACTGCGCAGTTACCACCTTCCCGGAAGTGGTCCAAAACGCCGACGAGTTCAGGCCGACCGCGCCGGGGGCGAATTACCCACGCCCGCCCCGCAATCGCACGGGAAGCGGCCTTGATTCCCTCGGCCCGGTGCCGTACGGAAAGTCCGGAAGTTGTCTTGCGCGCAATATCCGCGACAGCTAGCGGAAACATCGTGTGAACACGTGTCGTATAAACTCCGCGAACGAGGCGGAGAGTTGACGCCGGGCCCTCGCCCAAGGCCCCCTCCGGCCCCGCACCGCTGACAGCGTCGTCCGCACCGCCCAGGCTTCACCGTGTCTCCCGAGCGAGAGGCGTCCCACCATGCCGCTTTACGTACCCCCGGCTCCCGCGCCCGCCCTGCGCAGCGTTCTCGCGGCTCTCGGCTCCCCCACTGCCGTCCGCGAGGCCCGCACCCCGGCCCTGCGCGCCCTCCAGGGCCCGCACACGCCCGAACTCCCGCTCCCCGTCCATGTGCTGGACCGGCTCGCCCCCGGCGACGGCCCCTTCCGCACCCGGCTCACCGGCTGGCGGTTCCTGATCCGCAGCAACGACCGCGCGGTGGCCGCCGCCGACACGATGCTCACCCCGGACGGCTGGACCTTCTCGCACTTCTTCGAGGGCCCCTACCTCGCCTCCACCGAACGCGCGCTGCGCCAGGCCGAGTCCATGGCGGCCGACTGCCAGCCGCGCCTGCTGTCCGTACCGGCCCTCTACATGCTGACCCTGTGGCTGCACGGCGACCCCACCACCGACGCCTCCACCGGCACCCCCGCCCCGACCGACGTCCTGATCCCGCTCGCCCCGGCCCCGCCCGGCATCGCCGCCCACCGCCCGCACACGGTCGCCGACCTGCTGCCCGCCCTGGCGCTCCGGCTCGCCCCATCGCCCGCCGCGAAGGCGTCCCCGCTCCTCGGCCAGCCCGCCTGACCCCGCGCCCGAAGCCTGCGCACGACGCCCCGCACCCCCTGCCCGACGGTGCGGGGCGTCGCCCTGCCCGGATGCCCCATCCGGAGTAGCCCACTCGGGTCACCCCGAACCACCCGAAGAGAGGGGCCAGTTGAGCTGAACCGTCCGCACGGGTGACGCGTCCTTGTTCAATAAGAAGAGCTGCCGTGAAATCCCTGCGGAACGACGCCCGTAGGGCAACACTGGGACCGGACCAACTGATACGGGGGGCGGCCATGAACACCGATTCGAGCCGCAGGAACACCTTCTCGACCACCACGCAGCGAAAGAACCCTTCCATGTGCCAGCACCAGCCACCCTGCCCGACCGCCGAATCCGCCGACCGGGAGGCCGCCCATCCGATGGCGCACCACCCGGAGCAGGGCTGGAGCCTGCTGTGCAACGGTGTCCTCCTCTTCGAGGACACCGGTGAGCTCCTGCCGAACGGGCAGATCATCGCACCGCACCGCCCGCTGGACGTGGCCACCGCTGCCTAGCCGCACCGCACGCCTGACACAGTCGACGTACGCCGGGAACAGGACGTACGACGAAGGGGCCGGCCCGGAGTCTCCACTCCGCACCGGCCCCCACGCATGTCAACTGCCGGACGTCACCGCTCAGTTGTCGTACTCGTCCATCGGCGGGCACGAGCAGACCAGGTTGCGGTCGCCGAACGCGCCGTCGATGCGCCGCACCGGCGGCCAGTACTTGTCCGCCGCCGAGACGCCCGCCGGGAAGACGGCCTCCTCGCGGGTGTACGGGTGGTCCCACTCGCCGCCGAGCGCGGCCGCGGTGTGCGGGGCGTTGCGCAGCGGGTTGTCCTCGGCGGGCCATGCTCCGCCCGCGACCTTCTCGATCTCGCCACGGATGGCGATCATCGTGTCGCAGAACCGGTCCAGCTCGAAGAGGTTCTCGCTCTCCGTCGGCTCGATCATGAGCGTCCCGGCGACCGGGAACGACATGGTCGGCGCGTGGAAGCCGTAGTCGATGAGCCGCTTGGCGATGTCGTCGACGCTGACGCCCGTCGCCTTCGACAGCGGGCGCAGGTCCACGATGCACTCGTGCGCGACCAGTCCGTTCGGGCCGGTGTAGAGCACCGGGTAGTGCGGCTCCAGGCGCTTGGCGATGTAGTTCGCCGCGAGCACCGCCACCTGCGTGGCCCGCTTCAGACCCTCGCCGCCCATGAGACGTACGTACGCCCACGAGATCGGCAGGATGCCCGCGGAGCCCCACGGCGCGGCCGAGATCGGACCGACGCCCGTCTCGGGGCCTGCCGTCGGCTGGAGCGGGTGGTTGGGCAGGTACGGCGCGAGGTGTGCGCGCACACCGACCGGGCCGACGCCGGGGCCGCCGCCGCCGTGCGGGATGCAGAAGGTCTTGTGCAGGTTCAGATGGCTGACGTCGCCGCCGAACTTGCCCGGCTTGGCCAGCCCCACCAGCGCGTTGAGGTTCGCCCCGTCGACGTACACCTGGCCGCCGGCCTCGTGCACGGTCGCGCAGATGTCGGCGACGTGCTCCTCGAAGACGCCGTGCGTGGACGGGTACGTGATCATCAGCACCGACAGCTCGTTGCGGTACTGCTCGATCTTCGCCCGCAGGTCCTCGACGTCGACCTCGCCGTCGTCCGCGGTCTTCACCACGACGACCTTCATCCCGGCCATGACGGCGCTCGCGGCATTCGTGCCGTGCGCGGAGGACGGGATCAGGCACACGGTCCGCTGCTCGTCGCCGTTCGCCCGGTGGTACGCCCGTACGGCCAGCAGACCGGCCAGCTCGCCCTGCGAACCGGCGTTGGGCTGGATGGACACCGCGTCGTACCCGGTGACCTCGGCGAGCCGCTCCTCCAGTTCACGGATGAGCGTGAGGTACCCGGCGGCCTGCTCGACCGGCGCGAAGGGGTGGATCTGACCGAACTCGGGCCAGGTCACCGGCTCCATCTCGGTGGTCGCGTTCAGCTTCATCGTGCAGGAGCCGAGCGGGATCATGCCGCGGTCGAGCGCGTAGTCGCGGTCGGCCAGCTTGCGCAGGTAGCGCAGCATCGCGGTCTCGGAGCGGTGCTGGTGGAAGACGGGGTGCGTGAGGTACGAGTCCGTACGCAGCAGCCCCTCGGGCAGCGCCTCGCCGACGGTCTCGTCCAGCGCGAGGATGTCGCCCTCGACGCCGAACGCGGCCCACACGGCGGCCACTTGGGCGCGCGCGGTGGTCTCGTCGCACGCCACGGACACCAGGTCCGCGTCCACCCGACGGAGGTTCACCCCGTTCGCCCGCGCGGCGGCCACGACCTCGTCGGCCTTGCCCGGGACCCGTACGGTCAGCGTGTCGAAGTACGCGCCGTGCACGACCTCGACACCGCCCGCGCGCAGGCCCTCGGCGAGGATCGACGCGTAGCGGTGCGTACGCCGCGCGATGCCCTTCAACCCCTCGGGCCCGTGGTAGACGGCGTACATCCCCGCCATCACAGCCAGCAGCACCTGCGCCGTACAAATGTTGCTCGTCGCCTTCTCACGACGGATGTGCTGCTCACGCGTCTGGAGCGCCAGCCGGTACGCCTTGTTGCCGTCCGCGTCCACGGACACGCCCACGAGACGCCCCGGCAGGCTGCGCGCGAACTTCTCGCGTACGGCCATGAATCCGGCGTGCGGACCGCCGAAGCCCATCGGCACACCGAAGCGCTGCGTCGTACCGACCGCGATGTCGGCACCCAGCTCGCCCGGCGACGTCAGCAGCGTCAGCGCCAGCAGGTCGGCGGCGACGGTGACGATCGCACCCAGCTCGTGCGCGGCGTCGACGACCGGCTTGATGTCCCGCACCACACCCGAGGCACCCGGGTACTGCAGCAGCACACCGAACACACCGCGCTCGGCGACCTCGGCCGGAATGCCCTCGCTCAGGTCGGCGACAACAACGTCCACGCCCGTGGGCTCGGCCCGCGTCTGGATAACGGCAATGGTCTGCGGAAGCGTTTCCGCATCGACGAGGAAGACCCCGCCCTTGACCTTGCCCACGCGCCGCGCGAGCGACATGGCCTCGGCGGCGGCGGTGCCCTCGTCAAGGAGCGAAGCGCCCGACGTCGGCAGCCCGGTCAGCTCGGCGACCATCGTCTGGAAGTTCAGCAGCGCCTCCAGGCGCCCCTGCGAGATCTCCGGCTGGTACGGGGTGTACGCCGTGTACCACGCCGGGTTCTCCATCACATTCCGCAGGATGACCGGCGGAGTGAAGGTCCCGTAGTACCCGAGACCGATCATCGGGGCCAGCACCTGGTTGCGGTCCGCGAGCGTACGGAGCTCGGCCAGGACCTCGGCCTCGGTCCGGGCGTCCGGCAGCCTCAGCGCCTCGGCGTTCTTGATGGCGTCCGGCACCGCGGCGGCGGTCAGCTCGTCGAGCGACCCGTAACCGACCTGCGCGAGCATCTTGGCCTGCGCCTCACCATCAGGTCCGATGTGACGCTGCTCAAAGGGAATGCCACGCTCAAGCTCAGTAAGCGGAATACGACGGTTGGCAGTCATCTGCGGAAGGCCTCCTGGTCCGACACGACCTGCGAGGGGCACCACGGCACGGGTACCCGGACGGCCTCCCCCTCTGTCATCTCAACCTGAGAGCTTCACCGGGGCGCCACGAACAGCACCCCGACTTTCACCGTCGGTGAGGAAAGGTCACGCACCGGCCTGCGCCGGACCCGCCACCCGCCCTGCTTTCCAGAGTGACCTCGTCCGTGCGGTACAGGGGCCTGAGAGATTCCGGGGAGGAGTTGCTCCTTCGGCGCCTCCGACATCCACTCGGAGGACTCTCCCGCACGGGGTCAGCAGCCTCGGTCAGCCTACCAGCGCACTCTCCGTTCGATCCCTCAAGTGGCCAGCCTCGCATTTCTGCTCTTTCGTAGTGTTTTACGGGGATCCACCCAGCAGTTGCGACCAGTTGGAGGGACAGTGCAGACCGACATCGATCCGCGCAGCCTGATCGGCCGCAAGGCGTTCGACCGCAACGGCACGAAGATCGGGACGGTGGACGAGGTCTACCTCGACGACGCCACCGGCGTCCCGGAGTGGGCGGCCCTGCGCACGGGCCTCTTCTCCCGCGACGCCTTCGTCCCCCTCGAACCGAGCCGCCTGGAGGACGACACCCTCCGCATCCCCTTCGAAAAATCCCTCATCCGCGACGCCCCCGACTTCGGCGTGGGCCGCCACCTCTCCCCCGAACAAGAACTCCAGCTCTACCACCACTACGGCCTCCACCTCCCCGGCTGAACCATCAGGGGCGCGGGGAACTGCGCGAGCAACCAAACAACAAGCCGCGCGGCGAGCGCTTTAGGGAAAGGGGCGGGACCGGGGCGAAAACCGGGGGCCCGGGGGCAGCGCCCCCGGCCTGAACAGCCCCCCCCACTCACCCACCCCTCACCCCCCGACCAGGGGCAACGGCTCCCCCCGCTCCAACCCCGGATCATCGACCCGAAACGTCCGCACCCGCCCCACCCCCACCGACCCCGGCTCCTCGAACCGCACCGTCACCCTCCCCAGCCCACTCCCCTGCACCCACCCCGCCCCGAACTCCACATGCCGCACGTCGTGCCCGGCCAGCCACCTCCGCTCCCCGGCCGGCTCCGCCTCGGTCACCTCGACCGCCTCCTCGACAGGCTCCGGAGCCACCTCCTCAGCCTCTCCCGCCCCAAGCTCCCCAGCAGCCGCAGCCGCGGCAGCGGCCTCCGCCTCCGCCGCCTGCGCAAAAAGATCCTCCTGCGTATAGTCCGCCAGCCCCGTCACGCCGACCCCCAGCAACCGCACGCCCCCGGTCGTGTCGACCCCCTCCAGCAACCGCGCCGCCGCCTCCCGCACCACCCCCGGATCGTCCGTCGGCCCCCGCAGCGTCTCCGACCGCGTCAACGTCGAGAAATCGAAACGCCGCACCTTGAGCACCACGGTCCGCCCCGACCGCCCCGCCCCCCGCAGCCGCTCCACACACCGGTCCGCCAGCCGCTCCACCTCCGACCGCACCCGCACCCGGTCGTGCAGGTCCACGTCGAAGGTGTCCTCGACCGACACCGACTTGGCGTCCCTCTCGGCCACCACGGGCCGGTCGTCGAGCCCCTGGGCCATCCGGTGCAGCGACGCCCCGTGCGCCTTCCCCAGCAGCCGTACGAGCTCGTCCTCGCCCGCCTCCGCCAGGTGCGCGACCGTCGTCATCCCGGCCCGCCGCAGATGATCACCGGTAGCGGGCCCGACCCCGGGCAGAGTCCGCACCGGCATCGGCGCGAGCAGCTCCCGCTCCGTCCCCGGCTCTATCAGACACAGCCCGTCCGGCTTGGCCTCCTCGGAGGCGATCTTCGCCAGCATCTTGGACCCCGCGAGCCCCACCGACCCACTGAGCCCGGTCAGCTCCCTGATCTGCTCCCGCAGCCGCTCCCCGACCGCCCGCGCGGAGGCCTCGTCGTCGGCGACCCCGCCGGCCTCCAGATCGACGAACGCCTCGTCCAGGCTGAGCGGCTCCACCAGCGGCGACAACCGCCCCAGCAGCCCCATCACCTGTTCGCTCACCGCCCGGTACACCGTGAAGCGCGGCACCAGGTACGCGGCATTGGGCGCCAGCCTGCGCGCCTGCGCCGTCGGCATCGCCGAGTGCACGCCGAAACGCCTGGCCTCGTACGAAGCGGTGGCCACCACCCCGCGCGGCCCCAGCCCGCCCACCACGACCGGCTTTCCGCGCAGGCTGGGCTTCGCCGCCTGCTCCACTGCGGCGTAGAAGGCATCCATGTCGAGATGCAGAATGGTCGGCGCGGTCCTCACCTCACCGATGCTGCCCTACGCCACTGACAATCGACCGGACCGCACAGCGCACCGCCGCGCAAAACAGCACACAGCCCCTCAAACCGCCCGGTTGCGCCGCCTCGCCAGCTCATCCCCCGGGTTGTTCCCGACCAGGGTCTCGCCGGTGTCCACACGCTCCCCGTGCAGCTGCGACAACGCCGTCTCGACGTCCCGCCACACCACGCCCACCGCGATCCCGAAGACCCCCTGCCCGCCCTGGAGCAGGCTGACGACCTCGTCCGGCGAGGTGCACTCGTACACCGTCGCCCCGTCGCTCATCAGCGTCATCCGCTCCAGGTCCTGAAAGCCCCGGGCCCTCAGATGCTGCACGGCGGCGCGGATGTTCTGCAATGCGACCCCGGTGTCCAGGAACCGCTTGACGATCTTCAGCACCACGACGTCACGAAAGCTGTAGAGCCGCTGCGTGCCCGACCCGTACGCGGGCCGCACGCTCGGCTCGACGAGCCCGGTGCGCGCCCAGTAGTCCAATTGCCGGTACGTGATCCCGGCCGCCGCACACGCGGTGGGCCCCCGGTAACCGACCGTTTCGGCGGCGGGCTGGGCCGCCTTCGGGGTGGAGCTTGCTGTGGGGTCGGCCGAACTGCCGAGCGGATACGGCCCGCCCGTCGCCGTACCGTCGCCGCTGATTCTCACGCCGACCTCCGTCCTTGACCTGCCTTGTCGACGGTAGGCAGTCACCCGGGGTGCGTCAACGATCGCCACACTCGGCACGCCGAGTGACAATCACCCTGAGAGTGGTTTCGCGCAACTTTCTTCGGGGAAAGGCTACTCGAATGCGCAGAAGTCCCCGGGAACCCGAAGGCCCACCGGGGACGTGCGACTCACTGGATCACGCGGCACACACGGCCCGCGCGGCTCACTGACTGTTGGTGCCGAAGTCCTCCGGCGAGATCTGGTCGAGGAACTCGCGGAACTTCTCGACCTCGTCCTCCTGCTCGTCCGGAATCGCGATCCCGGCATCGTCCAGGACCCCGTCACTGCCGTAGATCGGCGTTCCGGTGCGCAGCGCGAGCGCTATCGCGTCGGACGGCCTGGCACTGACCTCGACCCCGCTGGCGAAGACCAGTTCGGCGTAGAAGACCCCGTCCCGCAGATCGGTGATCCGCACTTCGGTGAGCTCCTGGCCGACCGCTTCGAGCACGTCCTTGAAGAGGTCGTGCGTCAGCGGCCTGGCGGGGGCCAGCCCCTGCTGGGCGAAGGCGATGGCAGTGGCCTCACCCGGTCCGATCCAAATGGGAAGGTACCGATCGCCTCCCACTTCACGCAGGAGCACGATCGGCTGGTTGTTGGGCATTTCCACCCTGACACCTACGACGTCGAGCTCGTTCACACAGCAACCCTAGGACGTGCCCGACCGGTTTGGGTAGTCGGGCTCCTGTTCACTCCACCTGCGGTGCGGTTTCACCCCACCGGCAGTTCAGTTCGCGCCGGCCCTCAGCGCGGTCTGCACCAACGCCGCATGCAGCCGTACGGAGAGCCCCGCGAGCTCCCTCGTGGTCGCCTCGGCATGCGCCCTCGTCTGCGGATTGCGGTGCCGCCGCAGCGGAGCCACGACATTGCCGATCAGCCCGGCCTCGCGGTCCGCGGCGGCCTTCATGGCCCGCAGGTGTCTCGGTTCCAGACCAAAACGCCCCAGGTCCGCCACGAGTTTCGCCACCGTGACGGCCTCCGCGTCGTAACCGCCGTCCGGCAGTTGCGCGATGAGTCCGTACGCTTCCCACTCGCCCAGATCGCTGTCCTCGACCTCCGCGGCCGCCAGCAGCTCCTCGCGGCCCAGCCGCGCCACGGTCGCCCGCTCCGGGGCCACCTCGGGTGCCCCGTCGAGCAGTTCCCGCGGCCCGCCCGGGGACGGCAGCCGGACCTCCTCGCCGCGCTCCAGCGCGTCGAGGTGCTCCTTGATGACCTTGAGCGGGAGGTAGTGGTCGCGCTGCATCCGCAGCACCTGGGCGAGCCGCTCCACGTCCGCCGGACCGAACTTCCGGTACCCGGACGGCGTGCGCTGCGGCTCGACCAGCCCCTCCGCCTCCAGAAAGCGGATCTTGGAGATCGTTACTTCGGGAAATTCCTCACGCAGCAGGCTGAGCACCGAACCGATGCTCATCAGCCTGCTGCCGGCGGAGGCGGCGCCGCGCACGGCACCGCCCGTCTGGATTCGCAGCATGGACCTTCCCTGAAGGGATCAGACGCCCCGCTGGCTCGCGTAGAAGACCAGCCGGTACTTACCGATCTGCACCTCGTCGCCGTTCGCCAGCGGAACCGCGTCGATGCGCTCCCGGTTGACGTACGTGCCGTTGAGGCTGCCGACGTCGGAGACGGTGAAGCCACCGTCTCCGCCCCGGCGGAACTCGACGTGCCGCCTGGAGACGGTGACGTCGTCCAGGAAGATGTCGCTCTGCGGGTGACGGCCGGCCGTGGTCAGCTCGCCATCCAGCAGGAAGCGGCTGCCCGAGTTCGGGCCGCGTCGCACCACCAGCAGCGCCGCACCCAGCGGAAGCGCGTCGACCGCGGCCTGGGCCTCGGGCGACAGCGACGGAAGCTGCGTCTGACCGGTCTTCTCCGCCTCGTAGGCCTCCAGGCCCGAGATGGAGATGGTCGACGTGGTCTCCGACGGCCGCTCGGCGGCGGCTCCGGCCCGCAGCGGCGCACCGCAGTTGGAGCAGAAGCGGCTGTCCGCGGCATTCCGGTGACCGCACCTCGTACAAACAGGCAACGCCGACATGGACGGATCCTCCTGCCGCGGCTGCCCAGTGTGGTGGGCGCTGGTTGCGTACGGGTCGGGCGTGAACCCTCCACCCGTACTTGAGGTTGATGGTTCTCCGGAACCTATGCGGCCGGGACCAGCCGGGTCAACAGACGGCGCGCCGTGGCCGCCGACCTCGTCGCGGAAGAGCGGGCGCTCGCCGCTCTGCTCCTCCGCCTCACCGGGGCGCGGGGCACGGTGACGCGCAGTGTGGGAGCTGCTGTCGTCACGTGCACTCTTGCCGAACAATTTCGCAAACAACTTCACGGGCGATTCCCCTTGACCGAAACAGACCCGCCCGTGGGGCAGGACGAACCCTGCGTCAACAAACCTGCTGACTTGGACATTCTCACAACGTCCGTATCACTCGGACAGTTTCCACCACGCACCGCGTCCTGGGTGCGCCGACCCCCCGCAACCTCATGCCCTTGTCCGACAACGCTCATTCGCCCAGCCTTCACTGGGATGACGACCGAGCGTAGTCAGGCCGCTTCGCCGGTCGCAAGGCATTCACGACGATCTTCTCAAGTCGCTGCACCACGGCGGTGGCCTGCTCCTTCTCCAGAGTCTGCACGACCCCGCCGGGGATGTTCAGCGCGGGCTCCAGATCCTGCGGCTTGCCGATCACCTTGAAGGTGTACGGAGCGCTGACGCTCTTCCCGTCGATCTGAATGCTGCCCGCGTCGCCGGAGAAATACGTGTTGGCCACGACACGTACGTCATTGATCTGCACGGCCTCCGCTCCGGCGGCCCGCAATTCCTGAATGGTGTCCAGCAGCCGGTCCGGCTCGACGGTCTTGTGCGGGTCCCCGACGGTCAGCGTGATCCCGGGCCCCTGGGCGCCCACCGTGCCCGCCAGCACGCCGAGCTGGCGCTCCTTCTCCAGCGTCTGCTTGCGGGCCTCCTCGGCCTGGTCGGAGCTGCTCTCCAGCTCGGACTTCTGCGCGCTCAGCCGCTGCTTCTCGTCCTCGAGACGCTGCGTACGGTCGTCCAGTTCGTCCAGGATGCGTACGAGGTCCTCCTGGCGCGCACCGCGCAGCGCGCCGTCCGCGCTGGTGGAGTTGACCTGGATGGCCAGCCCGAGCCCCAGCCCGAACAGCAGCAGCGCCACGATCAGTTGGGCCCGGGTGACCCGCGGCGGCCACAGCCCCGCGACCAACCTCTGACGCCCCGTCACTTCCCGGTGCTTGTGGTGCTCTTCGGGTGCGGGGCTCGGCGGGAAGGGCTGCCGCTCCTCGGGAAGCGGACCCGTTCCACCGGTCTCGTTGCTCTCGTTGCTCACCGGCGTCACGCCCGGAAGATGTGCCGACGGATGGCGGCAGCGTTGGAGAAGATCCGGATGCCGAGGACGACGACCACACCGGTCGACAGCTGCGCGCCGACGCCCAGCTTGTCGCCGAGGAAGACGATCAGGGCCGCGACCACGACGTTCGACAGGAAGGAGACGACGAAGACCTTGTCGACGAAGATCCCGTCCAGCATGGCCCGCAGACCGCCGAAGACCGCGTCCAGCGCGGCGACGACGGCGATCGGCAGGTAGGGCTCGACCACCGCCGGCACTTCGGGCCGGACCAGCAATCCGACCACGACTCCCACGACGAGGCCCAGTACGGCGATCACGATGTGCCCTTCTCTGTCTTCTTCGGTTCGGCCACGCCCTTCGCCGCGTCCGCGGCCAGCGGCTGGGCGATGCGTACGATCAGGCTCGGCGCGGCCGGGAGCCGCACCTCGTCCTGGTCGGTGATGCTGGTACGAATGCCGTAGCTCTCCTGCAAGGCATGCAGGTACTGCCCGTCGGCACTGTCGTTGAACGTGGTGTTGAGATGCTTGCCGCCCACCGCCAGCACGGTGTACGGCGGCGCCAGCGGCCGGTTGTCGACCAGTATCGCGTCGCCCGCCGCCCGGATCGCCGAGAGCATCGTCAGGCGCTGCCCGTTGATCGCGACGGCCTCAGCGCCGGACTGCCAGAGCCCGTTGACGAAGCGTTGCATGTCCCGGTCGCGGACCCGGCCGGTGTCGGCGAAGCCACTGCTGCCACGCGGGCCGTCACTGCCCCCACCGGTCTCCTTGGCATCGTCCACGACCAGTTTGACGCCCGGTCCGGTCACGGCGGTTGCTCCGGAGAGCAGGGAAACCAGTTCGGCCTGGTCACCCCCGTGCTGCTCCAGGGCCTTGCGCTGCCGCTCCCCCACGTCCGCACGCAGGGTCTCGACGTCCTTCTCCAGCTTGTCGGCGGCGGCGGTCTCGGACTGGATGCGGTCCACGAGCTTCTCGCGCTCCTTGGCGACCACGGGTGCCGCTATCCGCGCGTTGGCCGCCCCCAGCGTGACCACGGCCGCCGCCAGGACGAGACAGGCCGCCAGACCGAGTTTCCTGCGCAGGGTGCGCGGCATCCCGGCGGTCCCGTCGGCCTTCTGACGGGCCGCCGCCTCGGCGTACCCGTCGTCGAGGCTGTGCTCCATCACGTTCGTCAGCAGCGACATCGACGCATCGGGACGCCGCGGTGGAGAAGGGGTGCTCCGAACGGGGGGCTGCTGCGACATGCCGCACATCGTCGCATGTCGCAGCCCCTACCACCCAATGCCCCCACCGACGCACCGGAGGCCGTCGTGGGACGGCCTCCGGTCTCCGGTCCTGCGTCAGTGACCTGCGCTGTCGACGATCGCCGACCACTCGTCCAGGAGCGCCTGCGCGGAGTCGTCGTCCGGCCCCTCCGCCCACAAATGAGTGACGGCCTCCGCCGGGTCGGGCAGCACCATCACCCAGCGCCCGTCGGCCTCCACGACCCGTACACCGTCGGTGGTGTCCACCGACCGCTCGCCCGCGGCCTCCACGACCCGCCGCATCACGAGCCCCTTCACCGCCCACGGCGTCGCCAGATCACGCCGCAGCACGTGCGCCCGCGGTATCCGCGCATCGATCTGACTCAGCGTCAACTGGGTCCTCGCCACGAGCCCGATGAGCCGTACGAAGGCGGCCGCCCCGTCGAAGACACTGCTGAACTCCGGCACGATGAACCCACCGCGCCCGTCCCCGCCGAAGATGGTCGCGTCCTCGCGCCCCACCCGGGTCAGGTCGTCGGGCGACGTGGTCGTCCACTCCACCTGCGTCCCGTGGTACGCCGCCACCTGCTCGGCGACCCTGGTGGTCGTCACCGGCAACGCCACCCGCCCGCTGCGCCGCTCCGCAGCCACGAGATCCAGCATCACCAGCAGCGCCCGGTCGTCCTCGATGATCTTCCCGCGCTCGTCGACCAGCGACAGCCGCTCACCGACCGGGTCGAACCGCACCCCGAAGTCCGCCCGCGCCGACGCGACGATCTCCCCGAGCCGTACGAGCCCGGCCCGCCGGGAATCCGCCGTCTCCGTCGGCCGCGCTTCGTCCAGCCCCGGGTTGATCGTCAACGAGTCGACCCCGAGCCGCCCCAGCAGACTCGGCAGCACCAGCCCGGCACTGCCGTTCGACGCGTCGACGACGACCTTCAGCCCGGAATCCGCGATCCCCGTCGTGTCGAGGTTCCGCAGCAACGACCCGGTGTACGAGTCGAAGACGCTCGCCGGGAAGTGCAGATCGCCGATCTCCCCCGGGAACGCCCTTCGGTACTCCTGCCGCGCGTACACCCGGTCCAGCTTCCGCTGTCCCCCCTGCGACAGATCCGCACCCCGCTCGTCGAAGAACATGATGTCCACCGAGTCCGGCACCCCGGGCGTCGTACGGATCATGATCCCGCCGGCACTCCCCCGCGCCGTCTGCTGCCGCGCCACCGGCAGCGGCACGTTCTCCAGATCCCGTACGTCGATGGCACTGGCCTGGAGCGCGGAAATGACCGCCCGCTTCAGTGCACGGGCACCCCGGGAGTGGTCGCGCGCGGTGGTGACCGTCGACCCCTTCTTCAGCGTCGTCGCGTACGCCCCCGCCAGCCGCACGGCCAGTTCGGGCGTGATCTCGACGTTGATGATCCCGGAGACCCCACGCGCGCCGAACAGATGCGCCTGCCCCCGCGACTCCCAGATCACCGATGTGTTGACGAAGGCGCCGGCCTCGATCGTCTTGAACGGGTAGACCCGCACATTGCCCTGAATGATCGATTCTTCACCGACGAGGCATTCGTCGCCGATGACTGCCCCGTCCTCGATCCGGGCGGCCCGCATGATGTCGGTGTTCTTGCCGATCACGCAGCCGCGCAGATTGCTGTGCTGCCCGATGTAGACGTTGTCGTGGACGACGGCCTTGTGCAAGAAGGCCCCGCTCTTCACGACCACGTTGGAACCGACCACGCTGTGCTCGCGGATCTCCGCCCCGGCCTCGACCTTGGCGTAGTCACCGATGTACAGCGGCCCTCTGAGTACGGCGTCCGGATGGACCTCGGCGCCCTCCGCGACCCATACCCCGGGCGAGATCTCGAACCCGTCGAGCTCGACGTCGACCTTGCCCTCCAGCACGTCGGCCTGGGCCTTGACGTAGCTCTCGTGCGTGCCGACGTCCTCCCAGTAGCCCTCGGCGACATAGCCGTAGATCGGCTTGCCCTCCTTCATGAGCTGCGGAAAGACGTCCCCCGACCAGTCCACGGAAACGTCCGCCTCGACGTAGTCGAAGACCTCGGGCTCCATCACGTAGATGCCCGTGTTCACGGTGTCCGAGAAGACCTGCCCCCAGGTCGGCTTCTCCAGGAACCGCTCGACCTTTCCTTCCTCGTCCACGATCGTGATGCCGAATTCCAGCGGATTCGGCACCCGGGTCAGGCACACCGTGACCAGTGCACCCTTCTCTTTGTGGAAACGAATGAGATCGGTCAGGTCGAAGTCGGTGAGCGCGTCCCCGGAAATGACCAGAAAGGCGTCGTCCTTCAACGCCTCTTCGGCATTCTTCACGCTGCCCGCGGTGCCGAGTGGCTTCTCCTCGTTGGCATAGGTGAGCTCCATTCCGAGCTCTTCCCCGTCGCCGAAGTAGTTCTTGACGAGCGAGGCCAGAAACTGCACGGTTACGACGGTCTCATTGAGCCCATGCCGCTTGAGCAGCCTCAGCACATGCTCCATGATCGGCCGGTTGGCCACCGGCAGGAGCGGCTTGGGCATGCTTGAGGTCATGGGGCGAAGACGCGTGCCTTCGCCACCGGCCATCACGACGGCCTTCATGTCGGAAGATTCCTCCTTGGAAGAGAAGAAGATCCAGCCGACCGGGCCCGCCGAGATCCGACCTCCACAACTTCAGAGATCCACGAGGGCCGACGCTGCGCTGCGTCGCTTCGACAGGCTCAATCGGTCGCGGCGTCCGCCTTCACCAGACGACGGACCTGGACCACGTAGAGAATCCCTGCCCACCAATACAGGGTTGTACCCCATCCGGCGAACGCCCATCCGAAAATAGCACCAAGTTCCCCGAGCCACCCGTCCCGAACGCTGAGCAGCAACAACGGGAAGGCATACATCAGATTGAACGTGGCCGCCTTCCCGAGGAAGTTCACCTGCGGCGGCGGATAGCCGTGTCGGCGGAGGATACCCACCATCACGAGAAGCATGAGCTCGCGCGCCAAAAGGGCCGCAGTGACCCACCAGGGCAGGATCTCGCGCCAGGTCAGTCCGACCAGGGTCGACAGAATGTAGAGCCGGTCGGCCGCGGGGTCGAGCAACCGCCCCAAGCTGCTGATCTGGTTCCACCTACGCGCCAGCTTGCCGTCGAGGTAGTCACTGACGCCGCTGAGCATCAGTACCAGCAGGGCCCACCAGTCGCTGTTGGGTCCACCGAACACGGGGCGGAGAATCAGCCACAGGAACAAGGGCACGCCAACGAGGCGAGCCATGCTCAGAATGTTGGGGATGGTGAGGACTCGGTCCGTCTGAACGCGAGTCTCCTGGACCTCCACCCGGGGGCCTCCTGCTGTGGGAACGTGCCAACGATTTTCCCCCTGACCTTACCCTCAGCCACCACCGTCGGCCGCACAGGGGTGCGCGTCGCCCCTTAAACGCAGAAATGCCCCGTACCGGTAACCCGGTACGGGGCATTTCCACAATGAT
>BMUX01000012.1 GCA_014650415.1 Streptomyces spiroverticillatus | reverse complement strand
ACGGCCGCATCGCCAACTCCCTCCAGAACAGCGCCGGTTCGGCCGCGAAGCTCACCGTCCACGCCACCACCTCGTACGGCAACATCACCGCCCGCAGCAACTGACCCCCCGTCACCCGCACCGAGAAAGGGCACACCTTCCCCATGAGCACCTCCGAGCAGTACCGGACCGCCGAGCAGCTCCTGCGCCGCCCCGCCCGACCCGGCGAGCTCGTCACCGGCGACAGGGTCACGCCGCAGTGGACCGACGGTGGCGCCCGCTTCTGGTACGCAGTGAACACCGGCTCCGGCCAGAGGTTCGTACGGGTCGACCCGGCGACCGGCACCCGTGAACCGGTCCTCGACCCCGCACAGCTCACCGCAGGCGCCGAGTCCGCCCCGCCCGGCAATCCGCTCGAAGTCCCCTCCCCCGACGGCAAGTTCGCGGTGTCGCGGCGCGGGCACGACCTCTGGGTGCGCTGCCTGGCCGACGGCCGCGAGTGGGCCCTGACCACGGACGGCGCGCCCGGCCATGCGTACGGTGTGGGCCCCGAGTCCACGGGCAACCCCACCCTCCTGCGCAAGATCGGCCTCCCGCACCTGCCCCCGGCCGTCGCCTGGTCGCCGGACTCGACGAAGGTGCTCACCCACCGGACCGACGAGCGCCAGGTCCGGCAGGCGCACCTCGTGGAGTCCAGCCCCGCCGACGGCGGCCCGCCCGTCCTGCACACGCAGCGCTACGCCCACCCGGGGGACGCGCACCTGCCGCTGGCCGAACTCGTCGTCCTGGACGTCACTCCCGCCGCCGTGGTCCGTGCGCAGGCCGAGCCGCTGCTCATGCCCGCACTGTCGCCGGTGACGGCCCGGTGGGCGTGGTGGGCGCCGGACGGTGCGGCGGTGTACTACCTGTCCCGGCCGCGCGACCTGCGCACGCTCGCCCTGCACCGGCTGGACCCCGCGACCGGTGAGGTCACTACGGTGCTCAGCGAGTCCGGTCGGACGCGGGTGGAGCCCAACCAGTCGTTCTACGAGCCGCCGCTCGTGCGGGTGCTGGCCGACGAGGTGCTGTGGTACTCGCAGCGGGACGGCTGGGGGCACCTGTACCGCTACGACCTGCGCTCCGGCGAGCTGCTCGGGCAGGTCACCGCCGGGGAGTGGGCGGTGCGGGAGATCCTGCGCGTCGACGAGGCCGCGCGGGCGGTGTACTTCACCGCGTACGGGCTGGTCGCGGCGGACCCGTACCGGCGCAGCGTGTGCCGCATCTCGTTGGACGGTTCCGGTTTTGAGCGGCTGACGGACGACGACCTGGACCACGTCGTCACGGTGGCGCCGGGACAGGACTACTTCCTCGATTCCGCTTCCACCGTCGACACTCCCCCGGTGACCCGGGTCCTGGACTGGTCGGGGAAGGTGCGGGTCGAGCTGGAGCGGGCCGACGTCTCCGCGCTCGTCGCCACCGGGTGGTCCGCGCCGGAAAGGTTCTGCGTCAAGGCGGCCGACGGGGAGACCGATCTCTACGGGGTGCTGTACCGGCCGCACGGCTTCGACCCCGAGCGCCGCTACCCGGTGGTGGACACCGTCTACCCCGGTCCGCAGGTCGCCCGGGTCGCCCCGTCCTTCGACCCCGGCGGCATGGGCCTGGACGCCGAACCCCTCGCCGCGCTCGGTTTCGCCGTCGTCGCGCTGGACGGGCGGGGCACCCCGGGCCGCAGCAAGGCCTTCCACGACGCCTCGTGGGGGCGGCTGGCGGACGGCGGCGGGCTGGCCGATCACGTCGCGGCACTGCGGCAGTTGGCGGTGGACCGGCCGTGGCTGGACCTGGACCGGGTGGGTGTGTTCGGGCACTCGGGCGGCGGCTTCGCGGCGGCACGGGCGATGCTGGACCACCCGGAGACGTACAAGGCGGGCGTCGCGATGTCCGGCTCGCACGACGCCCCCACCTTCAACCCGGGCTTCGTCGAGACGTACGACGGCGCGGACAGCCCCGAGACCTGGGCCCGTACGTCCAGTCTCCCCCTCGCCGACCAGTTGGCCGGGAAGCTGCTGCTCGTCCACGGCGAGCTGGACGACCAGGTCCACCCGAGCCACACGCTGCGCCTCGCCGACCGGCTGGTCGCCGCGAACAAGGAGTTCGAGCTGCTCCTCGTACCCGGCGCCGAGCACACGTTCATCGACTGCATCGCCTACGTCCGCACCCGCGCCTGGGACTTCCTGGTGCGCGAGCTGATGGGGGTGCGCCCGCCCGCGTACCGTCCCGCTCCCATCCCCATCGGGCCGGAGCTGCTGGCCGAGATGTTCGCCTGAGCAAGGAGTGTGCTGCGGCCACGCGTTCTTCACTGAGCGCGTGGCCGCAGCCGTTCGGCCAGGTGCGCCAGGATCTCGTCCCTGGCCCGCACCGTGGGGTGCCCCTCCGCGTCGACGAAGTGGGCCGTGACCACGCTGTGGGCGCAGCCGACGACGTCGCGGAAGAAGGGCGGCGGGTCGGGGTTGGCCGCCTCGGCGGGCAGGACGCGGCCGTCGAAGGCGTCGCCGAGCAGCTTCTGGTACGCGGCGAAGCGTCGGCCCGTGCACCAGCTGTCGTTCTCGAAGCGGTAGGCGAGGACGGTGAGGCCGTCGCGCCGGACGCGGGCGGCGACGGCGGCCGCGTCCTCCTCGCTGAGTTCGAGGGCGTCGGGGTCGTCGAGCGGCAGGGAGGGGTGGTTGACGACGGGGGCTATGACGGCGGGTTCCAGGGCCATGGTGAGCGCGAAGTTGCCGGTGAAGCAGAGGCCGACGGCGCCGACGCCCGGTCCGCCGCACTCGGCGTGCGCCTGGCGGGCCAGGCCCCGCAGCCAGGCGGTGACGGGGCTGGTGCCGCCGCCCGCGAAGGCCCTGAACTCGGCGCTGACGCAGGCGCGTTGGACGACGGTCTCGCGGGCCTCGGCCAGCGGGTAGGCGCCGTCGACGCCGAAGAGGGAGGGCAGGTGGACGGTGAAGCCCGCGTCCCGGATCCAGCGGGCGAACCGGGCGACGTCGGGGCTGATGCCGGGCATCTCCGGCATCAGGACGACCGCCGGTCCCGATCCGGCGACGTACACGGTCTTCTCGACGCCGTCGACGGCGACGGTGCGCCGTGAGAAGTCGTCCAGGGGGTCGCGCTGTCCGCGTGTGAGGGGCATGGGGGTGATGGTGCGTGCCGGTGGGCGGTGCACGGAAGCGGCGGTATCGCCATGGGTCCCGGTAATCTCGCCACCGAGCGCCACCGATGACCACGGAGACGGCAGGGGGCCGCATGGGTGCGTTGCGGGTGAGTGTGCTGGCCTATCCGGGGTGTTTCGCGTCGGAGGTGTACGGGGTCCCGGACCTGTTGACCATGGCCGGTCATGTCAGCGGCGGGCGGGAGCCGGCGTTCGAGGTGTCGGTCGTCTCGCCGCGGCGCCAGGTGAGCGCGTCCGGCGGCACGGCCCTCGACGTGTCGGCCGTGCGGCCCGCGGATGTGCTGGTCGTGCCGGGTTTCGAACTGTCGCCGACGCTCGACCTCGACGCGACACTCGCCCGCCTCGGGCCGGAAGTGGCGGTAATCCGGGCGCAGGCAGCGGCCGGGGCGGCGGTCGTGTCGATCTGTGTGGGTGCGTTTCTGGTCGCCGGGGCCGGGTTGCTGGACGGGCGGGAGGCGACGACGTCCTGGCTGTTCGCGGACCGGCTCGCCCACCGGTTCCCGGAGGTACGGGTGTTTCCCCAGAGGCTGGTGGTGACCGATCGGGGTGTGACGACGACGGCCGGGTTCAGTGCGATGTACGACTTCGCGCTCCAGCTCATCCGCACGCACCACGGCAGTGGTGTCGCCCGGAGCACGGCGCGCATCGCGCTGGTGGACGACGCGCGCTCCACGCAGGCCCCGTACGTCGACCCGGCGCTGCTGCCGACGCCCGGCCGGGAGTTCTCGTTGGGCGTCAAGCGGTGGCTCGACCAGCATCTCGACGCCCGGTACGACCTGCCCGCCCTGGCCCGGGAGTTCCACGTCAGCACGCGCACCCTGCTGCGGCGCTTCGGCGACGAGGCCGGGGTCACCCCGCTCGCGTACCTCCAGGCGGCGCGGGTGCAGCGGGCCCGGCACCTGCTGGAGACCACCGACCGCACCGTGGCGGGCGTCGCCGCCGACGTCGGCTACCGGGACACGGGGACGTTCAGCTCCGTCTTCGCCCGGCACACGGGCCGGCGGCCGGGCGAGTACCGGGCGGCGTTCCGGCGCCGGTGATCCCCGGGGCGCGCGGGCCCCGGGGACCGGGTGGGATCAGAGCGGACCGGGTGCGGTCAGACGCGGTCGGCGGCGATCAGGACGTACTGGAAGGAGCCGTCCTCGTACGAGTTGATGAACGCTTCCTCGATGCCCGTGACCAGCGACGACGTGGCCCGCAGCTTCCAGTAGGGCAGCGTGTCGGGGGTGAGGTCGATGACGGCCTGCGGGACGAGGCGGTTGTCAGCCATGGCGCGCAGGTACTCGCGGCGGGAGTGGATGTTGCACTCGAAGTGGGCGTTGATCTGCGAGACCCACTTGGAGGGCTGGCCGTAACGCGGGTTCCAGCAGCCGGTGATGGTGACGTAGCGGCCGCCGACCGCGAGCACGCGGGAGTGCTCGGCGAAGAGGTCGTGCAGGTCGACGTACATGCTGGACTCGTTGTTCCACGAGCCCTGGGCCTGGCCGGTCTCGAAGGGCATGTGGAGCATGTTGCAGACGCGGGCGCGGACGTGGTCGTCGATGCCCAGTTCCTGGGCGCGCTGGTTGCCGAAGTCGGCCTGCTTGGCGGAGAGGGTGACGCCCTCGACGGTGCAGCCGAAGCGCTGGTGGGCCATGACGCTGGTGCCGCCGCGGCCGCAGCCGGCGTCGACGAGGGTGTCGGTGCGGGCGATGTCGCCGAGGTGGTCCAGGAGCAGTTCGGACTGGGCGGATTCCAGGCGGTGCAGTTCGGCGATCAGCTTCTTCTCGGCCTCGCTGTCCTGGGGGTCGCCCAGCGCTGCGTGGTCGATCTCGCCGATGCCGTAGTGGTGGTGGTACAGGCCGTCGACATCGCCGAGGCGGAGGTTGACGGGCCGGGCCTCGCCGTCCCAGTAGCGGGCGATGTCGCCCTGGTAGGGGGTGGAGGGGGTGGGGACGAAGGCGGAGGTGGTGGTGGTCACAGAGGAATCCGTTCTGCTCGGTGCGTGGAGGGTTGTTTCGGGGTCTGAGCCCGTCACCAGAAGTCGGGCAGGGTGTAGCGGTAGGTGTTGGTGCAGTGCCAGCGGTGGTTGCCGTCGACCCAGGCGGCGACGCCGCGCAGGAAGCGCTGCACGCTCGGCACGGGACAGGCGGCGGCCAGGGCGGCGGCCTCGGCCTCGAAGGTGTGCATGAGGTCGTTGTGGACCTCGATCGCCTTGAGGTAGGCGTCGCGTTCGGAGAGGTCTTCCCGTGCGGCGAGCACCACCGGCAGGTTCAGGTGGACGCCGGGGGCGTCGAGTTCCTTCATGTACGAGTAGAGGTCGTTGACGATGGTGGTCGCGTTGCCCGCGAGCGCGATGACGCGCTGCATGGCGGGCTGGGCGTGCAGGTCGGCGGGGAGTTCGTAACCGCCGACGCTGTCGGTGATGGTGGGGCAGGGGCGGAAGTTGTTGAACTGGCGCATCGCCAGGTACTCCCACACCTCGGGCACGCGCTCCTCCAGGGCCCAGGCGGCTTCGGCGAGGTAGCCCATGTGGAGGCGGGCCATGTCGTGGCGGAGCCGGTCCGCCTGGGAGGCGGTGGCCTCCCGGACGAAATACTCCATGGCGGAGCGGTACGCGCGGCGGGGGGCGTCCGCGTGGAGGGACTGCGCCCAATCGGGTTCGTACTCCTTGGTGGTGTGCAGGGGGTCGAGTGCGGTGTGGGCGAGGAGCAGCCGTTCGCCGAGGCCGACGGGCGAGCCGCCGTGGTCCTCGCAGTAGCAGTCGTCGACCGCGTTCTCGGCGACCATCAGGCGGGTCGCGAGCATCAGGTGGTCGATCGTGGGGGCGTCCGGGTGGCAGCCGACCATGTACCCGGCGACGGAGAAACCGTCGAACTCCTCCTCCCAGTCGTCGGGGTAGAGGTCGATCTCGTCCATCGCCCAGGACTTGATCCGTCGGCTGACTTCTTCCACGCGCACGGGGTCGGGCTCGGGCACGGGGTGGAAGTAGAGCCCGGGGATGGGCCGGCCAGCGGGCTCCGACGGCGGTGCCGGAGAGGGTTCGGGCGCGGGAGCGGTGGCGGCGAGCAGGCGCAGGCTGGAGGTGCCGAGGCCGCTGGGGCCGGTCGGGAGGAACGAGGGCGGGGGCTCGGCGGCCGGAGGCGCGGGGGCCGGCAGGGTCGCTGCGAGGGGGGCGCCGCCGGTGGCGGTCGCGAGGTCGAGGGCGCGGGCCGCCGCTTCGGCGAGGACCTGCGCCCCGAAGCGTGCGGCGGCCTCGGGCAGGCTCGACACGGCGGGGGTCGGGTCGGGGGCGGACATCCGGGGGCTCCTTCTCGGGTGGGCGGGCTGGACGGAACGACGGGTCGGGCCCCCGCTCAGGACCGCCAGTGACCGATCTGGACGTTCTCCAGCACGCCGAGCGCGTCCGGGACGAGGACCGCGGCCGAGTAGTAGGTGGTCACCAGGTAGGAGAGGATCGCCTGCTCGCTGATGCCCATGAAGCGGACGGAGAGACCCGGTTCGTGCTCGTCGGGCAGGCCGGTCTGGTGGAGGCCGATGACGCCCTGGTTGTCCTCGCCGGTGCGCATGATGAGGATGGAGCTGGTGTTGTCCTCGGTGATCGGGATCTTGTCGCAGGGCAGGATCGGGACGCCGCGCCAGGCCCGGACCAGCTCTCCGCCGAGGTCGACCTGGTCGGGGTAGAGGCCGTGGGCGCTCCACTCGCGGCCGATCGCCGCGATGGTCCTGGGGTGGGCCAGGTAGAACTTCGAACCGCGCCGCCGGGTGAGCAGTTCGTCGAGGTCGTCCGGGGTGGGCGGGCCGCTGCGGGGCTGGATGCGCTGCTTGAAGTCCGCGTTGTGCAGGAGCCCGAACTCCCGGTTGTTGATCAGCTCGTACTCCTGACGCTCCCTCAATGCCTCTACGGTCAGCCGCAGTTGCTCGGCGGTCTGGTTGAAGGGGCCGTTGTAGAGGTCGGCGACGCGGGAGTGGACGCGCAGGATGGTCTGGGCGACGGAGAGTTCGTACTCGCGGGGCCTGGCCTCGTAGTCGACGAACGCACCGGGCAGCGCGTGCTCGCCGACGTGTCCGGCGGACATGGCGATCTCGGCCTCACCCTTGTGGTTCTGCCGCTGCTGCGGCAGCGACCGGAACTTCTCGATGTGGTCGTGCAGGGCGGGCGCGGAGGCGCGTACGGACTCGAAGTCGTCGCGGCTGAGGGTCAGCAGGGTGCCCGACGTCTCGGCGGTGGCGGTGAACTTCCAGTGGGACTCGCCGTCCAGGAGGGCCTGGTCGCCGAAGCGGTCGCCGTCGGCGAGCACGGCCAGTTCCTGCTCGTCGCCGTACTTGCCGACGGCCTTCTGGCTGACGCGGCCGTGGGCGATGAGGTGCAGCCGGTCGGCGGGCGCGCCGCGCTCCACGAGGGTCTCGCCCGCGCGGAAGTCGCGCTGTTCGCAGCGGTCGGCGAGTGCGGTGAGCACGTCCACGTCGTCGAAGCCGCGCAGCAGGGCGAGTTCGCCGAGCTCGCGGGGGATGACGCGGACGTCGGCGCCGTCCTGCACGAAGTCGACGCGTCCGTCGCCGACGGTGTACGTCAGGCGGCGGTTGACCCGGTAGGCCCCGCCCTTGGTCTCCACCCAGGGGAGCATCCGCAGCAGCCAGCGGGAGGTGATCTCCTGCATCTGCGGGGCGGACTTGGTCGTGGTGGCGAGGTTGCGGGCGGCCGCCGTGCTCAGGGCCTGCTGCGGGGTCCCCACCTGTGGTTCGGGGCTCGTTTCTACGCTCATCGGGCGGGCTCTCCTTGGGCTCGACTCGGCGGGGAGGACGGCGGCTGGATACGTCCGCCCGCCGGGCAAAGAGGGGTAAGCAGGGGCAAAAGCCGGGGAATCGGCCCAGACACCGTGGAACAGTAACCACCGGTTCGCCCTTCCGGCCCGCAGAAGCCGGTGACATTAACTCGATACGATGATCGGGCCCGCTGGATGTTTGCCCCGCCACCAGCGGGATTCGGCCGAGTACGCATGGTCAACGGGCTTGCGGCGCAAGGGAGTTCACGCCCGCGAGGCAAGAACGCGGCACGAATCGGCCAGGCTCTCGGCAAGGCCCGGTGGTGCAGCCGGGCCGGATCCCCTAATGCGGGCGGTTCAGTCCGCCCAGGACCGGGTCAGGCAGCGTCGGCGGCGCGGGTCGGGGTGGTCGGTGAAGGCGGTACGGCCGTGCAGCACGGCGGTGTTGTCGAGCAGCAGCAGGTCGCCCCGGCGCAGCGGCACGCGCAGAAAGAGGTCCGGGTCGGCGAGTACGTCGTCGAAGGCGTCGAGGGCGCGGGTCCGTGCCGCGCTCAGCGGGTCGCCGGCCGCGTGGTGGCCGCGTTCGATCTGGTGCCGGTTGTAGTGCACGGTCAGCCGGTCGCCCGTACGGGCGAAGACGGGGCCGGTGCGGGCGAGGCCGGGTTCCGTGCCGAAGCGGAAGTCGCCGTACAGGGCGGGCAGTTGGCCGGGGTGGACCGTTGCCAGCCGGTCGTGGACGGTGGCTCCGCTCGCCAGCAGTGAGTCGCCGCCGACGGGTGCGGGCCGGACGCACAGGAGGGCGAGCAGGTGCGGCGGGCCCGGTGGTCCGGCGCGGTCGGTGTGCGGGGCGAGCGCCGCCTCCTCGGGCCCTTGGGTGTGATCGGCGCGCGCCAAGAGGTGGTCCCCGGGAGCGGCGGATTCGTGCGGGCGCGGGGTGCCTGCCAGGGCGATGATCTCCTGGCCCAGTCCGGCGCAGGCCCGGTCGTCGAGCCCGTCCAGGTGCAGGCCGCGCAGAACGGCGAATCCCGGGCCGTCCCGCAGGGCGGTCAGCAGGCGTCCGACGATGGAAGGGCCGGAGGTGTCCGCAGGGCTCCAGCCGGTGGGCAGTCGGATCAGCCAGTCGGCCTGACGGAGGGTGGCCGGGTGCCATGCCGCGGGCCGTTGGACATTGTCTTCCATGTGCATCCCTGGCCTCGTGCGGTTCGGGCGGTGCTTCCGCGAACGAGGCCATCCCTTCCCCCGCCCGCCGACGGTGAAGCGTCCGGCGCGCGGGGAAGGGAGGGGATCAGAAGGCGCGCACCCGGTCCCCTTCGTCCCACAGGGTGTCGTACTGTGCGCCGCCGAGGCCGCCGCTCCCGTTGCCGTGCTGGACGTACAGCGAGGAGAAGACGGTGTGCAGGAGGTCGGAGCGACCGTCGCCGTTGATGTCACCGGCGGCGATGACGTGCTCGTCAGCGGGCCACTTGCCGGGCATCTTCTTGCGGGCGGCGAAGGCGCCCCTGCCGTTGCCCGGGTACAGCCACAGCGTCTCGCTGCCGTCGCGGGCCAGCAGGTCGGCCTTGCCGTCGCCGGTGAGGTCGCCGGGGGACACGAGCCGGTTCATGGTGTTCCAGCCGCCGCCGACCTTCGTGCGGGCGGCGAAGGTGCCCTTGCCGTTGCCGGGGTACGCCCAGAGGGTTCCGGCGGTGTCGCGGGCGAGGAGGTCGCGGCGGCCGTCACCGGTGAGGTCGCCGGCCGCGCTGATCTCGCGCATGGAGTTCCAGCCGCCGCCGACCTTCGTACGGTTGCCGAAGGCGCCGTCGCCCCTGCCCGGGTAGAACCAGAGCGTGCCTGCGGTGTCACGGGCGTACAGGTCCTCCTTGCCGTCGGAGTTGTGGTCGCCGTGCCGGGACAGCTGGGTCATGCTGTTCCAGCCGCCGCCGACCAGCCTGCCCCTCGTCCCGCCGTCCGCGCCCGTGATGCCGGACAGGAACCACAGACGGCCGTCGTCGGCACGCTCCAGCAGGTCCGGGCGGCGGTCGTTGTTCAGGTCGCCGAACTGGGCCACGGCCGGGAGCCCCTGGGGACGGTCGTCGGAGGCGGAGCGGGACCAGTCCATCCACGGGACGCGGTGCACGGTCTCGTACTCGGTGGTGGCCATGCGCAGCGAGCTGATGGTGTTGTCCCACAGCTTGCGGAACTTCGGTCCGCCGAAGTTGTCGGCCCCGTGGTGCGGGGCGATGATCCACCGCTCCCCCGGCAGGGCCGTCTCGGGGTTGGTGTTGACCTGGACCCAGTACGCGCTGTTGTTGACCAGTGAGGACGTGGAATTGTCCCACTTGCCCATTGTGGGCATGCTGGACGTGACGATCTTCATCTCGCCCTTGAAGTCCTGGTACTGGAAGAGGCAGAACTTGCCCGCCGGGCAACGGCGTTCGCCGGTCGCGGCGGAGGCGGACGGGGCGGACAGCGTCAGGGCCGCCAGTGAGGCGGCGACGGCGACGGCCGTGCTGCGCGCCAGGCGCGCGGAGGTGGAACGCAACTCATCCCCCCAGGATGTGCGCAAAGTGTCGAGCGGATGTGCCCGAGGATTCACATGCGGAGTGGAGCATAGCGGCCCCTTCCGTCACTCGCGCCCCACTATTCCCGGGAACCCCGGAGGCGGGCGCGGACGTTGTACGGCTCGAAGCACACGGACGTACAGCACGGCCCCAGCATGGACGTACAGGAAGACCCACGAACCGCCCCAAGCATCCGAGCGAAGGACCCCCATGACTCTTCCCGTGACACTGGACGACGTACGCGACGCCGCCGCCCGGCTGAAGGGCGTCGTGCACCGCACCCCGGTGCTGCGCTCGCGCACGCTGGACGAGCGCGTCGGCGCGCAGGTGCATCTGAAGTGCGAGAACTTCCAGCGGATCGGCGCGTTCAAGATCCGCGGCGCGTACAACGCCGTCTCCCGGCTCTCGCCGGAGCAGTTGGCGAAGGGGGTGGCCGCCTTCTCCTCCGGCAACCACGCGCAGGCCGTCGCGCTGGCGGCACGCGAGCTGGGCACGAGCGCGGTGATCCTCATGCCCGAGGACGCGCCCCGGTCGAAGGTGGAGGCGACTCTCGGGTACGAGGCGGAGATCGTCACGTACGACCGGTACGAGGGCGACCGGATCGTGCTCGGCAGCACTCTGGCGGCCGAGCGCGGACTGACGCTCATTCCGCCGTACGACCATCCGCACGTCATCGCCGGGCAGGGCACGGCCGCGCTGGAACTGGTCGAGGAGACCGGCGAGTTGGGTGCGCTCCTTGCCCCCGTGGGCGGCGGTGGGCTGATCGCCGGGAGTTCCACGGTGGTCAAGGGGCTGCACGGGAACACCCGGGTGGTCGGGGTGGAGCCGGAGGCCGGGGACGACACCAGGCAGTCGCTGGCGGCGGGCCGGCGGATCACCGTGCCGGTGCCGCGCACCATCGCCGACGGGCAGGCGATCCAGAGCCCCGGCGAGCTGACCTTCGAGATCAACCGTCAACTGGTCGACGAGGTGGTTCTGGTGACGGATGATCAGATTCGGGAGGCGATGCGCTTCGCCTTCGAGCGGCTGAAGATCGTGGTCGAGCCGAGCGGGGCGACGGGGCTGGCCGCGCTGCTCGCGGGGCAGGTGACGGACCTGCCGGAGCGGGTGGGCGTGATCGTGTCCGGCGGCAACATCGACACCGCTCGCTTCACGGAGTTGTGCGCGCGCTGAGCGGGTACGTCGGGGAGCCCTCGGGAGTACGGTTGGGGGTACCGAGGGCACTTCGGGCACCGGCCTCCACTGCCGGTGCCGTTCCCGGCGATCCACAACACCGTGCCGGGTCGTACCGGCCGGAGCGAGGCCCGCGCCATGACCGCGACCGTTTCCTCCCCCTCTTCCGCTTCCTCCCCCGCGCCTCCGGCAGCGCGTGCCACCGGCCCGCTGCGGCTGGCGTTGGCTCCGCCGGGTTCCGCGCCCGCCCTGCTCGACGGCGCGTGGTGGCCGTACTCCCGTGATCTGGCCTTCGAACTTCCGCTGCTGATAGCGGAGTTGGATCCGCTGTGGGGACTGATCACCCGGGTCACGGTCAATCCGACGCACTGGCCGGTGGTCCCGCGCAAGGTGCCGGTGGCGGGGCATGTGGTGAAGGTCGGCTGGTTCCTGGCCGAGCAGGATCCGCACAAGCTGCTTCTGCTGTCCCGCACGGTGGGCCGCTGGGACCTGCTGGTGGTTCCGCCGCAGACCCCGGCCCGTACCGCCGCGTGGCTGATGGCCGCCGCGTCCGACCCCGCGCGCAGGGTCACGGCGAGCACCCTCGTCGCCGAGGCGCCGGACCTCGGCCCGGACCTCGGCCCACACTTCGGCCCGGACTTCGGCGACGAGGAGGCGCGGCGGGCGGCCTGGGAGGCGGAGGGCGGACGGTCGCTGTCCGGGTGAGGTCCGGCGGAACTCAGACGAACGCGCCGAGCCCGGTCACCGCGCGCCCGGTGATCAGGGTGTTGATCTCCCTGGTGCCTTCGTACGAGTAGAGGGCCTCCGCGTCGGCGACGAAGCGGCCGATGCTGTAGTCGAGGACGATGCCGTTGCCCGCGAGGAGTTCGCGGCCCCAGCCGACGACTTCGCGCATCCGGGTCGTGCAGTGCGCCTTGGCCATCGCGGAGTGTTCGTCGCGGAAGGTGCCCGCGTCCTCCAGTTGGGCGAGGCGCACGACCATGCCGAGGCAGGAGGTGGCGTCGCTGAGCATCTTGACCAGGAGGTCCTGGACGAGCTGGAAGCGGGCGACGGGACCGCCGAACTGCTCGCGTTCGCGGGTGTAGTCGAGGGCGATGCGGTACGCGGCGAGCATGACGCCGACCGCCTCCCAGGCGACGCCGCTGCGAGTATGGCGCAGGACGTCGGCGGTGTCGCGGAAACCGCCCGCCTCCTGGAGGCGGTTCTCCTCGGGGACGCGGCAGTCGGTGAGGACGATGTCGGCGTTCTCGACGGTCCGCAGGGCAATCTTGTTCTCGATGAGGGTGGCCTTGAAGCCGGGGGTCGCCGTGTCGACGACGAAGCCCCGGACGCCGCCGTCCTCGCCCTCCTCGCGGGCCCAGACGACGACGAGGTCGGCGAAGGTGGCGTTGCCGATCCACCGCTTCTCACCGTTGAGGACCCAGGTGTCGCCCTCACGGCGGGCGGTGGTGCGCAGGCCCAGCGCGACGTCGGAGCCGCCTTGCGGTTCGGTCAGGGCGAACGCGCCGACCTTCTCCATGCGGCCCATCGCGGGCAGCCAGCGCTCGCGCTGCTCCTTCGAGCCGCAGCGGGCGATGCTGCCCATGGCGAGGCCGGAGTGCACCCCGTAGAAGGTGGCCATGGAGGCGTCGACGCGGGCCATCTCCAGCGCGACGAAGCCGTTGAGAAGGCTGCTGGCGGGGGTGGCCCCGCTGCCGCCGGGAGCGCCCCCGCACTCCTCGTACGCCATGCCCGCGATGCCCAACTCGCCGTAGCGCGGGATCAGATGGTGCGGGAAGGCGGCCCGCCCCCACCAGGTGTCCGCGTGCGGGGCGACCTCCTCGCGCAGGAACTCACGGACGCGGTGGAGGGTGGTGCGCTCCGCTTCGTCGAGCAGTTCCTCGAACCGGTACAGGTCCTCTTCCAGCAGGTTGTCCGCCATGCGTCCGCCTCCACGACCGTTCGGTGAGCCAAGGTGTCCGACCTCGTACCCGGTGATCCACTGGGGATGCGCGGCACCCCCGCGCGTCGCCTCACAGCGGCCGGGCGTACGTCACCGACTCCCGGTCGGCCACGAAGCCGGTCTGCTCGTAGAAGCCCAGCGCGCCGCTCGGGTTGGCGGTGTCGACGGTGAGCGAGGCGGTGTCGTACCCGGCGTCGGCGGCGGCGCGCAGCAGGTCGGACAGCAGGGCGGGGGCCGCGCCCCGGCCGCGCCAGTCCCGTCGCGTACCGAGGTAGCCGACGTGGCAGTCGCGGCTGCCGGTCGCTGCGGTGTCGGCCTCGTTCTCCTCCGCGAGGAGGTACGCCACGACCTCGTCGCCCGCGACCAGCAGCCGGGACATGGCGGGCCGGAAGGCGCTGACGCCGGTGACCCAGGTCTGCCAGTCGGCGGTGTCGAAGCGGGCGAAGTCCCAGTGGTCGCGGAAGGCGTCGTTGTGGGCCTGGCGCGTGGCGTCGTCGTACGGGGTGTCGTACGGGACCAGGCGGGTGCCGTCCGGGGCGGGACGGGGCTCCTCGATCTCCTTGAGCGGGTGCTTCATGAAGAACCACCAGCGGACGGGCGTGAAGCCGCACTTCTCGGCCAGCTTGCGCAGGCCCTCGTCGCCGGCCTTGCCGTCGAGGAGGAGTTCGCCGGTCAGGGCGGAGAGTTCGGTGTCGGCCGCGTACCGGTCCTTCGCGCGGGCGGCGAGCCAGGTGACCAGGCGGGTGCCGATGCCGCGCCGCCGCCAGTCGGGGTGCACGGCGGCGTCCGCGCCGAAGCGGGCCGCGTCGACGGCGCCGTGCGGGGTGTGCAGGACGGCGTACGCGACCATGCGCGGGCCCTCCCAGAGGGCGAGGCTGTCCTGCTGGAGGTCGAGCTTGGGGTCGGCGAGGGCCTCGGCGAGTTCGGCGGGGCCCACGTGCTCGCCGGTGCGGTCGGCGCGTTCAACGGCTTCGTGCAGGTCCTGCCAGGCGGGGACCGCGTCCCGGGTGAGGGGGCGGGTGGTGAGGCCCTCGACGGATATGGCGTCCTGTCCCTGCATGTGTGCCGTCCTTTCGCTTCGCGTACGGGGAACCCGGTGCGCGTACCCGGACTCCCCGACGATCAAATCATCTTCCGGGCAAGGACGGCATATCGGGCCGACGGTACGGGGGCGGCGAGGGGCGCCCGCGGTCAATGGAAGGTCAAGAATCCGTTCGTACGGCGATCGTCGGAATAGGTGCCTCGGGAAACAGGTTCGAGCTACACGTACCCCCGCCCGCGCTGCGACCCCGTTCCTGCCGAACCCCCGGCTCCCGCCCGTGACTTCCCACCGGAGGCCCCACCCCATGCCACAGCCGACGACCTCCACCCGCCGAACAGGCGGCGTCGTCCCTGTCCTCGCTTTCGCCGGCATCGTCGTCGCGGTCATGCAGACCCTGCTCGTACCGGTGATCAAAGACCTGCCCGAACTCCTCGACACCTCGCCCTCGAACGCCACCTGGGTCATGACGGCGACCCTGCTCGCCGGTGCCGTCTCCACCCCGATCATGGGCCGCCTCGGCGATCTCGCGGGCAAGCGCAGGATGCTGATCACCAGCCTGGCGATCATGGTGGTCGGCTCGCTGATCTGCGGTTTCACCGACCAGCTGCTGGTGATGATCGCGGGCCGGGTGCTCCAGGGCTTCGCCATGGGCGCCATTCCGCTCGGCATCGGGCTGATGCGCGACATGCTTCCGGCGGAGAAGCTGGGCTCGGCCATGGCCCTGATGTCCTCCTCCATAGGCGTGGGCGGCGGGCTCGCACTGCCGGTCGCCGCCCTCGTCGCCCAGCACGCCGACTGGCACGCGCTGTTCTTCGGCGCGGCCGGGCTCGGCGTCCTGTCGATCGTGCTGACGCTCGCCGTCGTACCCGAGAGCCCGCTGCGTGCCCGGGGCAGCTTCGACGTGGCCGGTGCGCTCGGCCTCACGCTCGGCCTGGTCCTGCTCCTGCTGCCCATCACCAAGGGCAGCGACTGGGGCTGGGGCAGCGGCACGACGCTCGGTCTGTTCGGCGCGGCGATCGTGGTGTTCCTCGCCTGGGGCTTCATGGAGCTGCGGCTGAAGGCCCCCCTCGTCGATCTGCGCACCACCGCCCGGCGCGAGGTGCTGCTCACCAACCTGGCCTCGATCATGGTCGGCGTCGCCTTCTACGCGATCTCGCTGGTCCTTCCCCAGCTCCTCCAGCTGCCGTCCGCGACCGGGTACGGGCTCGGCCAGTCGATGGTCGTCGCGGGGCTGTGCGTGGCGCCGCTCGGCCTGACGATGATGTTCACCGCCCCCGTGTACGCCCGGCTCTCGGCGCGGTTCGGCCCCAAGGTCACCCTCATCCTCGGCATGCTGATCATCGCGATCGGGTACGGGGCCGGGCTCGGCCTGATGAGTGCCGCCTGGCAGACCGTCGTCATCTCGGTGGTCATCGGCGCGGGCATCGGCCTCGCCTACTCCTCGCTGCCCGCGCTGATCATCGGCGCGGTGGACCCGTCCGAGACGGGCGCGGCCAACGGCCTGAACACCCTGATGCGGTCGATCGGCACCTCGGTGTCGTCGGCGGTCATCGGCATGGTGCTGGCCAACACCGCGACCCATGCGGGCGGGGTGGCGATCCCGACCATGCACGGCTTCCGGCTGTCGTTCCTGATCGCCACCGGTGCGGTCGTCGTCGGTGTGCTGCTCGCCCTGTTCCTGCCGGGCCGCCGCAAGCCCGTCGTGCAACTACGGGCCAGCAGCGAGGAGGACGCGGTCCTGGCGCGCACCGAGGAGACCCTCGCGGCGTTCCGCGGCAGGGTGCTGGGCGCGGAGGGCGCACCGGTGGCCCGCGCCCGGGTGACGCTGATCGACCGGCGCGGACGCCAGGCCGGTGCGGCGCTCACCGACGCCGAGGGCCGGTACGCCCTCTCCGTCCCGGCGCAGGGCCCGTACGTCCTCGCGGCGAAGGCCCCCGGCCACGCCCCGCGCGCGGCGGCGGCCACACACCACGGTGAGGACCGGACCGTACAGCTGGATCTGGCGCTGGAGGCCGCCTCGGCCTCGGAGGAGGCCGCCCGGGGGTAGGGGCCCGGCTACTGCGTACGGCCCACTCCCCCGCGCCCGTGGGCCGTACGAATCCTTCACTGGAAGGATGGACACCGCACGCACACCCCCGGCCGTGAAGCCTCCGGCCGCCGCGTACCGGAATCTGCTCGTGGCGACGCTCGGGTTCACGCTCACGTTCTGGGCGTGGGACCTGATCGCCCCGCTGGCGGTCGGCTACAAGGACCGCCTCGGGCTCAGTTCCTTCCAGCAGTCGCTGCTGGTGGCGGTGCCGGTGCTGGTGGGGTCGGTGGGGCGGATCCCGGCGGGTGCGCTGACCGACCGGTACGGGGCGAAGCTGATGTTTCCGCTGGTGTCGGCGCTGACGATCGTGCCGGTGCTGCTGCTGATCCCGGCGCGGGACAGCTACCCGATGATACTGCTGGTCGGGTTCCTGCTGGGGCTGGGCGGCACGACGTTCGCGATCGGTGTGCCGCTGGTCAACTCGTGGTTCCCGCCGTCCCGCAGAGGCTTCGCGCTCGGGGTGTTCGGCATGGGCACGGGCGGGGTGGCGCTGTCCGGCTACTTCACGCCGCGCATCGCGGCGCACGGGGAGAATCTGCCGTTCGTGGTGGTCGCGGTGGCGCTGGCCGCCTTCGCGGTGCTGGCCGCCGTGTTGATCACCGATCCCCCGGACCGTGCGGTGCCGACGGCCTCGCTGGCCTCCCGGCTGGGGCGGGCGGGCCGGCTGCGGGTGACGTGGGAGCTGTCGGCGCTGTACGCGATCGGGTTCGGCGGCGTCGTCGCGTTCGGCGTGTACCTGCCGACGTACCTGAAGACCTGGTACGAGCTGTCGCCGACCGACGCGGGCACCAAGGCGGCCGGGTTCGCCCTAGTCACGGTCATCTTCCGGCCGATCGGCGGGCGGCTGTCGGACCGCTTCCACCCGGCGGCCGTCACGGCGGGCGCGCTCCTGGTGGTGGCGGTGTTCGCCGTCGTGCAGGCCTTCGACCCGGCGCTCGGGCCGCTGGGGACGATCGCGCTGCTGGCGATGGCGGCGGGGCTCGGAGCCGCGGGCGGCAGCGTGTTCGCGCTCGTCTCGCAGGTGACGCCGCAGGCCCAGGTGGGCAGCGTCACCGGCATCGTCGGGGCGATGGGCGGGCTCGGCGGATTCCTGCCGCCGCTGCTGATGGGCGCGATCTACAGCGCCAAGGACTCGTACTCGATCGGCTTCATGCTGCTGTCGGACCTGGCGCTGGCCGGGTGCGTGTACGCATACGAGCGGATGCGTGTCACGCGCCCCGCCACGTAGCACCGGGCACGGCAGCCGCGACAAGGCCGTGGGCCCGTACGGACGAATCCGTACGGGCCCACGGGCGGTGCGCGCAGGTCCTAGCCGCCGAGGCCGGGGACCGCCGGGAGCGCCGGGACGGCCGGCACGCCGGGGATCTTCGGAACCGCGGGAGCACCCGGGACCTTCGGGAGCTTCGGCAGGCCGGGCAGGTTCGGCACCGGCAGGCCGCCGGCGAGCGCGACGCCCACCACGAGGTTAACGCTGGCGGTGAGGGTCACCGTGACAGCGGCGGCGACCGCCTTCGGGTCGCCCTTGGCGGACGCCTTCAGGAGCGCGTCGACACTGGCCTGAAGCGTGGCCACGGCCTTGGCCTGCAGGTCCGCCGCCGGAGCAGGGGCGGCCTTCGGAGCGGGGGCGGCCTTGCCGACCTTCGCGAGCGCCGCCTTTACCGCCTTGGCGTGCTTGGCCGCGTCGGCCGGGGCGAGCTTGCCCTTGGGGGCCTTGAGCACCGCGTTCACCAGGTCCGTGACCGGGGTGAGGGCACCGCCGAGGTCGCCCAGGGTCTTCGTCTGCTTGGCGAGGGCATCGGCCCCCGGAATGGCGGGTACGGGCGCCTCGGAGCTGACAGGCGCGTCGTGGACGGCCGAGAAGGCCGGGCCCGCGGTGCCCAGGGCGAGGGCGCCGCACACTGCGGTCGAGACAATCAGGCCGGCTTTCCGGGACATGCGCATGAAGAGGGTCCTTTCGGATGTGAGTGAGCGGACTGCTCGTCACCACCGTCCGAACATTGGTCACTTATCGCAATATTTGGAGCTACTTCGGTCACCTTCCGTGCACGTCGACATGGCGTGAACATGGCTGTGGCCTTGCGGTTCCCGGCTTTTTCGGACCGCGGAGGAAGTTCGTCCAATCGGGGAACGCCGTGAGGCCCCGTCAGGCGGCGCGAGCGTCTGACGGGGCCTCACGGCCGGGCACGGGGAGGGTCAGTCCGTGCCGAACTCCATGGCCGCGCGGTCCAGCGCCTCGCCCTCGGCGGAGACCTCGCCGCGCGAGGCGATGGCCTGGGCGCCGCCCTCGGGCATCTCCGGCATCGACGCGCCGATGAGGCCGGTCGAGGCGGCCTGGGCCGCGCCGATCGCCGGGTTCGAGGAGCCGATCAGGCCGAGGCCCGCGTACTGCTCCAGCTTGGCGCGCGAGTCGGCGATGTCGAGGTTGCGCATGGTGAGCTGGCCGATCCGGTCGACCGGGCCGAAGGCCGAGTCCTCGGTGCGCTCCATGGACAGCTTGTCCGGGTGGTACGAGAAGGCCGGGCCCGTGGTGTCGAGGATCGAGTAGTCCTCGCCGCGCCGCAGCCGCAGCGTCACCTCGCCGGTGACGGCCGCGCCGACCCAGCGCTGGAGGGACTCGCGGACCATCAGCGCCTGCGGGTCCAGCCAGCGGCCCTCGTACATGAGCCGGCCGAGCCGCCGGCCCTCGTTGTGGTACTGGGCGAGGGTGTCCTCGTTGTGGATGGCGTTGACGAGGCGCTCGTAGGCGGCGTGCAGCAGGGCCATGCCGGGGGCCTCGTAGATGCCGCGGCTCTTGGCCTCGATGATCCGGTTCTCGATCTGGTCGGACATGCCCATGCCGTGCCGGCCGCCGATGGCGTTGGCCTCCATGACGAGGTCGACGGCGGAGACGAACTCCTTGCCGTTGATCGTCACCGGGCGGCCCTGCTCGAAGCCGATCGTGACGACCTCGGTGAGGATCTCGACCGAGGGGTCCCAGAACTTGACGCCCATGATCGGGTCGACGGTCTCGACACCCGTGTCCAGGTGCTCCAGGATCTTCGCCTCGTGGGTGGCGCCCCAGATGTTGGCGTCGGTGGAGTACGCCTTCTCGGTGGAGTCCCGGTAGGGCAGGTCGTGGGCCAGGAGCCACTCCGACATTTCCTTGCGGCCGCCGAGCTCGGTGACGAAGTCCGCGTCCAGCCAGGGCTTGTAGATCCGCAGGTGCGGGTTGGCGAGCAGGCCGTAGCGGTAGAACCGCTCGATGTCGTTGCCCTTGTACGTGGAGCCGTCGCCCCAGATCTGGACGTTGTCCTCCAGCATCGCCCGCACCAGGAGGGTGCCGGTGACGGCCCGGCCCAGCGGGGTGGTGTTGAAGTAGGCGCGCCCGCCGGAGCGGATGTGGAACGCACCGCAGGCGAGTGCGGCCAGGCCCTCCTCGACCAGCGCGGCGCGGCAGTCGACCAGGCGGGCGATCTCGGCACCGTAGGCCTTCGCACGGCCGGGCACCGACGCGATGTCGGGCTCGTCGTACTGGCCGATGTCGGCGGTGTAGGTGCACGGGACGGCGCCCTTGTCGCGCATCCAGGCGACCGCGACGGAGGTGTCGAGACCACCGGAGAAGGCGATGCCGACGCGCTCGCCGGCGGGGAGGGAGGTGAGGACCTTAGACATAGGAAGAGTATGCATGACTACGCATGGCCATGCAAAGCCGTTCGGGTGTGACGCTGTCGACTCGTACGGATGCACGGGCTCGGGGCGGGTCCGGTCGCAGGCGGGGCCCGGGTCGGCGGACCCGGGCCTCTCGCGCACGTACCGTCAGTTCGAATACCGCGTCCGGGCCGACCGCCCGGTCCGGCGCCTCCAGTAGGCGACGGTGACGACCGCGAGGAGCGGGCCCCACAGGAGCAACGGGGCGTAGCAGAGCGTCATCACCAGTTGCTTGCCCCCGGTCGGGGCGCCCGGCTCGGCCAGCTGGTCGCTCCACGTCAGCGCCATCGTCACGGTCACGTACAGGACCGCCGCCGCTCCCAGCGCGGCCGGGACGACCGCCGCCGCCACCGGAATCCTGCGCCCGCCGAGCCACGGCACCCAGCGCGGGAGGACTTCGCCCCAGCGCTGGACGAGGCCCAGCGCGAGCAGCGCGAGGAGTTCGGCGAAGACGCTCAGGGCGATCAGGTAGAAGGAGTCGGAGCCGGGGAACCGGTCGGGACGCAGGTAGTCGTCACGGAAGCCGCTGTCCCAGCCCAGGGCGGTGGCGACGCGCCACAGCCCGGTCGGCAGGGCGGTCAGCGCGGCCACGTGGGCGGCCCGGCGGATGCCCCGCGGGACCTGCGCACTGCTGTCGCGGAGGTACGGGTCCTGGGTCGCGCTCAGTACGTCAGCCACGGCGACCGGCCTCCCGGACGGCGACGGGCGCGGCGGACGTCGCGGCAGGCGCGACAGCGGGTGCCGCAGGCACGGCAGGCGTCGCAGTAGGTCCGGCAAGCGACGCAGCGGGGGCGGCGGGTGCGGGCGGCGTCTTGGCGAGTGCTTCCCGCTGCCCGTCCGAGGACCACGGTGGCGCGCTTCGTTCGGCTGCCCGCCTTCGTGCCGCGCTCTCCCGTGCGGCCGACCTCCGTGCCCCCGCGCTCCCGGTGCCGCACTCCGCCGTACGGCGGGCCTCCCTCTCGCCCAGCCCCGCCACGTGCTGCTTCCGCATGCCAACTCCCTTGCTCCGGAGGCCCCTTCCGGGCCGTCCTGCGATGCCTCCCATCTCAGCCGTCGCAGTCCCTTCCGCCCATCCGCCGTTCGGCACAAAAGCCGAGGCCACAGTGGGTGCGGCGGGTATGCCGATCGGCAGATGCCGGTTCGGGGGCCGAGCGCTTAAGGTGCACGCATGGGGGACACAATCGGCTTGGTGCGTACGGCACTTGACGGCCTGGTCGTGCTGGTGGCGTGCGGTGCGCTGGTACGGATCGGGATCGGGATGCGGCGTGGCGGTTTCGGCGCCGCCGGGGGCGTGGACGTCTCGGCCGCCACCGCCGGGTGCGCGGTGCTGTCGCTCGTCACCTCCTTCGCGCTGCCCGCCGACGAGGCGGGGTCGGGCTGGAAGCTGGCACAGGCCTTCCTGCTGCTGCCGCTCATCGCGGCGGTGACCCGGTGGTCGGCCCCGAGGGAACTGCGTCCCTCGGTGGTGCTGGCGTCCCTGGCCGTGGCCCTGTGGCCGGTGCCGCTGGCCCCCGGCGGTTCACTGCTGGAGAGCACCGGCATCGCGGCCGTCTGGCTGCTGCCCGCACTGGCGGCGGTGGCGGCCGGGGCCCACTTCCGCCGCCAGCAGGACCTGCGGGGCCGGGCGGTACTGGACGCGCGCAGGGCACAGCGCCTCCAACTCTCCCGGGACCTGCACGACTTCGTGGCGCACGACATCAGCGGCATCGTCGTGCAGGCGCAGGCCGCCCGGTTCGTGGCGGCGACCGACCCGGGGCAGGCCGTGCTCGCACTGGAACGCATCGAGAGGGCGGGGCTGAACGCCCTGTCGGCCATGGACCGCACCATGGAGATGCTCGACCCCGACGGCACCGCGACCGCCCTGCCCTCCGTGTCCCAACTCCCCTCCCTTGTGGCCGACTTCGCCGCCGCAGGCTCCACGCAGGCAGAGCTGCACATGGCCGCGGAACTCCCGGAGGAGCTGCCGAGAGAGGTCGGGGCGGCCGCGTACCGGATCGTCGTGGAGGCCCTCACCAACGTCCGCCGCCACTCCCCCGCGGCAACCCGCGTGGACGTCACGCTGGCCGTCACCGGCGACGCCCTGGACCTGAGCGTGCGCAACGACGGCGTACGGTCCCGTCCCCGCCCCTTCGCCCAGCGGCGCGGCGGTCGCGGCGTCCCCGCGCTCACCGAACTCGCCGCCACCCTGGGCGGCACGCTCGCCGTCGGCCCGGACGGCGACACCGGCTGGCGGCTGACGGCACGGCTGCCGTTCGCCTCCGGGACCGTCCCGCCCCGTACCCCTCACGACGCATCGGAGAAGCCGAAGTGATCCGTATCCTGCTCGCCGACGACCAGGCCGACGTCCGCACCGGGTTCCGCATGGTCCTGGACTCGCAGCCGGACATGACGGTGGTCGGCGAGGCGGCCGACGGCACCACCGCCGTCGAACTGGCCCGCTCGCTCCGCCCCGACCTGGTGCTCGCCGACATCCGGATGCCGGGCCTCGACGGCCTGGAGGTCACCCGCAGGCTGGCGGGGCCCGGGGTCGAGGACCCGGTGCGGGTGCTGGTGGTGACGACCTTCGACCACGACGACTACGTGCGCACGGCGCTGCGGGACGGCGCCTGCGGGTTCCTGCTGAAGCGGTCCGGGCCGAACCTGCTCATCGAGGGGGTACGGGCGGCGGTGGCTGGCGACGTACTGATCAGTCCCCAGATCACGGTCCGCCTGCTGCGCGACCTTCCGGCGCAGCAGGCGGCGGCTCCCTCCGCCGCTCCCCCATCGCCGCTCACGGTCCGGGAGACGGAGATCGCGCACCTGGTCGCGGACGGGCTGACGAACGCGGAGATCGGGGACCGGCTGTTCATCTCCGCCGGTACGGCCAAGACCCACATCGCGAACATCCAGGCCAAGCTGAAGGTGCGCAACCGGGTGGGGATCGCCGCGTGGGCGTGGGAGGCGGGACGGGTCGCGGGCGGATAACCGCGGATAGCTGTGGATTGCGGCTCGGACGCGTACGCACGCTCGGGGTGATCATGGGGAGGTGGGTCTTCCGTACGCCAGTGACGCGACCGCCAGTGATGCAGCCTCCTCTCCTGCCGCCCGGCGGCGTCTTGCTGCCGAGGTCGTGCTCGCGTGCGCAGTGCTTGCGGCGACCGCAGCCGTACTGGAGTGGTCCCTGGAATGGGGGCCGCACGGCTCCTGGGCCCGGCTCGGTGCCGTGGCGTGCGCGCTGCTGCTGGTGCTGCGGCACAGGTTTCCGGTCGCGGTGCTGTGGGTGCTGGCGGCGGCCGTGGGTGCCGTTCCCTCGGTGGCGCTGCTGACGGCCGTGGCCGCCTTCGGGGCGGGGCGGCGGGTGCAGACGGTGCGGTGGCCGGTCGCGGTGTTCGCGGTGGCGGCGCTGCTGCCGTTGGCGGGCGCGCCGGCGACGGCTCCCTCGGCGGCTCAGGTCGTGCCGTTGGGCGTGGTCATGTCGGTTCTGGCGGTGCTGGGTCCCGGGCTGGTCGGTGTGGTCGTCGGGCAGCAGGAGCGGGCCGTACGCATGCTGCGGGAGAGCGCGCGGGCGGCCGACGGGAACGCCCGGCTGGCCGAACGGTCGCGGATCGCCGCCGAGATGCACGACCTCCTCGGGCACCGGCTGAGCCTGATCTCCCTGTACTCCGGCGGCCTGGAACTGGCCCTCGCCGCCCGGCAGCCGGCGCTGCGCGAGGAGGCGGCCCAGATCCACACGGCCGCCTCGCTCGCGGTCGCCGAACTCCAGGAGGTGCTCGGCGTGCTGGGGCAGGCCGACGACGCCCGCCCCACCGAGGCCACCGGCACGCGCGCCGACACGACCGCCCTGGTCGCCGCCTCCCGGGCGACCGGCACTCCCGTCTCCCTGGAGTGGACGGGCGAGGACCTGACCGGGGCGGCTCCCCGGCTGCGGCTCGCGGTGCACCGGGTGCTGCGCGAGGCGCTGAGCAACGCGCACCGGCACGCCCCGGGCGCACCGTCGGACGTGCGCGTGGACGTCGACGACGACACCGTGGGGGTGGGGGTGCGCAACGGGCCGTCGCCCTCCCTCCCCTCCCCCGGTACGGGGCGGGGCCTGGCCGGGCTGCGGGAGCGTGTCGGGCTGCTCGGCGGGACGCTCCGGGCCACAAGCATGGGGGCGGGGTTCGCCGTGGAGGCCGTCCTGCCCCGGGCGCTCGCCCTGGTGCCGTCCGCCCCGACGGTCGACCCGGAGCAGGTGCCCTCCCGCTGGCCGGGTGTGCTGCGGGCGGCGGCCGGGGCGGCGGGGCTGCTGGTGGTCGGGGCGCTGCTGCTGCTCGGGCTGCGGCTCGTGGACCGGTACGCGCCGGGCCCCGTACCACTGCCCGAGCCGGGGCCGGTGCGGGTCGGGATGGACCGGGAGGAGGTCGGGCGGCGGGTGGGCCCGGACGATCCGCTGGCCCGGGCCGCGGCGCTCGGCCATGAGCCCGCGGTGCCCGCCGGGGCGGACTGCGTGTTCCCGTATGTGGGCCAGGAACCGGGCCCGCACCCCGTCCACCTGGTGCGTTACTGTTTCCGCGACGACCGGCTGGTCGAGGTTTCCCGGTTCACCGTCCGCCGCTGAGCCCTGTGCCCTGCTGCATCCCGTGCCCCTTTCCGGAGTTTCCCGTGATCCGAGTGCTGCTCGTGGACGACGAGGCCCTGGTCCGTGCGGGCATCCGGCTGGTGCTGCGGCACGCCGAGGACATCGAGGTGGTCGCGGAGGCCGGCGACGACGCGAGCGCGGTCGCCGAGGCCGGGCGGGTCCCGGTCGACGTGGTGCTGCTGGACGTACGGATGCCGGGTGCTGGCGGCCTCTCGGCGGTGCGGCGGATCAAGGAGCTGCGTCCTGCGGCCGCGGTGCTGATGCTCACGACGTTCGGCACCGAGGAGTACGTGGCCGGGGCCGTGGCGGCCGGGGCGGACGGTTTCCTGCTGAAGAGCAGCCGCCCCGAGGAGCTGATCGGCGCGGCCCGGGCGGCGGCCTCCCGCGAGGCGGTGCTCTCGCCCGGGGTGACCGGACACGTGCTGCGCAGGCTGCGCGCGGCGCAGGAGCAGGAGCGCGGTGCGGCCGCCGCGCGGGCCGCCGAGCTGGTGGCGGGCCTCACCGAGCGGGAGCGGGAGGTGCTGGCCCTGCTGGGCGACGGTTCCTCGAACGCGCAGATCGCCGAGCGGCTCGGCGTGGAACCCGGCACGGTGAAGGCGCACGTGGGCCGCATCCTGACCAAGCTCGGGGCGACCAACCGGGTGCGGGCGGCGCTGGTGGCGCACGAGGCGGGGCTCACCGGCGGGCTGTGAGCCGCCGGGCGCGTCCGGCCTCGTACCCCTGCTTCTGCTGCTGTCGTGCCTACTTCCGTACGGAGAAGGCGCCCGCCCGCAGGGACGGCAGCAGGCGGCACGCCTGCCAGACGGCCGCGTACACGACGATCGCCGCGACGCCCCAGTCGAGGGCCCGCAGCGAAGCGTCCACGGAGACGTCCCAGACGAAGGCGAAGCCCATGGGGACCGGCTCGGTCTGGATGATGCCCGGGTAGACCTTCGCGACGCGCGGGTCGAGCACCTCGGCGAGGGCGCCCGCCAGCACGGCGGCGACGAGGGCCGTACGGGCGGTGATCCGGGCGGGCCGGGGCTGCGCGGGCAGCAGGGCGCCGGGGTCGGTGGCGACGGGGGCCTTGCCGTACCAGGACCACACGGCCAGGACCAGCACCAGCAGTCCGACGAGCGAGAGACCCTCCTGGACGAGCTGGGTGCCGCTGTAGGAGCCGACGACGGGAGTCAGGCCCCAGTCGACGTACGTCCCGTGGGTGAGGTCGTCGAAGAAGAGGTGGGTGGCGGTGCCGAGGGCGGCCGACAGCCAGATCCAGCCGTAGTCGTCGACGGTGCGCGGCCGGAAGCCCCGCACGGGACCGGCGAGCCTGGCACGCAGCCTCGGCCCCGCGAGGTCGGCCAGTGGCCGCTTGAGCAGCAGGTGGTAGCCGGCCAGCATCGGGAGGGCCTGGAGGGGCAGAAGATCAGGCCCGGTATCCACTCGTGCATGCCGCCGCTGTCGGGGAACGGCAGCTCGTACAGGTCGGGCACCGTCGATCCGATGATCAGCGCGGACGGCACGAGTCTGCCCCTGCACAGCGGGACGACGGCGGCGGGATGGACGAAGGTGGCGGGCATGCCGGGCTCCGGAGGAAGGGGAAGGGGGTGTTCCTCCATCCTCGGAGCGGCCGCACGGCCCGCCGTCGTACCGGGGCAGGAACCGCACCCTGCCCCATCGGCATACGCGGCGGGGGCCGGGTGTGGACCTGGGGCGGGGGTCAGGAGGCGGAGAGCGCCTTCAGTTCGCGGGTGAGGGTGTCGGTGTTCTGGAAGGTGGCGCCCAGCAGGGAGACGTGCTTCCAGTGCAGGGTGCCGTCGGGGGCCACGATGAACACGGCGCGGCGCAGGCCGATGCCGGGGGCGGTGATACCGAAGGCCTTGGCGACGGAGCGGTCGGTGTCGGCGAGCAGCGGCATGCGCAGGCCGTGCTTGCGGGCGAAGGCCTCGTGGCTGTCGACGCTCTGCGGGCTGATGCCCCACACCTCGGCCCCGGTGTCGGCGAAGGCGTCGAGGCCGCTGGAGTAGGAGCAGAGCTGCTTGGTGCACACGGGGGTGTCGTCGCCGGGGTAGAAGGCGAGGACGAGGGGGCGGCCGCGCCGGGTGCTGAGCGTGTAGTCGCCGCGAACGAAGGCGTCGTCGGTGAGCACGCCTCCGGGGAGCGTGAAGTCGGCAAGGGGGGTGCGCGGTGCGGGAGTCGGGGGCACGGAGGGGTCCTCGGGATTCGTCGCCGGACGGTCTCGCAGGAGCATAGGCGCTCCCGTGGTTCCTGGCCGGGGGCCGGGGTGCGGCTCCTGTGCGAAACCCGCCCGTCGGCCCCGGCCCCGTGTCTACGGTTCGGCCATGACTCGTTTCGACGGATACGGCGTACTCATCAGCGGCGCAGGTCAGGGCATCGGGGAGGCGACCGCACGGCGGTTCGCGGCGGAGGGGGCGAAGGTGCTCGTCACCGACCGGGAACCGGAGCGGGCCGAGCGGGTGGCCTCGGAGATACGCAAGGGGGGCGGGGCGGCGCTGGCCCAGGGCTGTGACGTCGTCGACCGGGCGGCGGTGGAGGCGGCGGTGGCGCGGGCCGTGGAGTCCTTCGGGCGGCTGGACGTGCTGGTCAACAACGCGTACGCCTGTCATGCGGAGCCCGCGCTCTTCGAGGAGACTCCGGACGAGTCCTGGTACGAGGACTTCGAGGTGAGCCTGCACGGCGCTTTCCGCTGCGTGCGCGCCGCCCTGCCGCATCTGGCGGCGGCCGGCGGGCGCGGGGCGATCGTCAACATCGGCTCCGTCAACGCGGAGCGGCACTTCGGCAACCACGCCTACAGCGCCGCGAAGGCGGGCCTGGCGTCCCTCACGCGCACGCTGGCCGTGCAGTGCGCGCCGCGCGGGGTGCGGGTGAACGTCGTCGAGCCCGGAACCGTACGCACAGGAGCCTGGGAGGGGCGCGAGACGCCGCTGGACGCGCTCCCCGCGCACTACCCGATGGGGCGGCTCGGGGAGCCCGAGGACATCGCGGCGGCGGTGACTTTTCTGGCGTCGTCGGACGCGGCGTGGATCACCGGGGTGACGCTGCCGGTGGACGGCGGTCTGCTGGTCAGCAACATGGCGATGCGGCGGACGATGGACGGGGCGGCGGTCGAGTAGGGGGTGCGGAGGCGGGTGGGCTTCGCCGGGCGGTTCGGGGGTGATCGCCTAGACTCGGCAGATGGCCAAGTACTTCGACGTGCACCCCGAGAACCCCCAGCCCCGCACCATCGCGAGCGTGGCGGACAGCATCCGGGCGGGCGCGCTCGTCGCGTATCCGACGGACTCCTGTTACGCGCTGGGCTGTCAGCTCGGCAGCAAGGACGGCATCAACCGGATCCGTACGATCCGCAACCTGGACGACCGGCACCACTTCACGCTGGTCTGCCACGACTTCGCGCAGCTGGGCCAGTTCGTGCAGCTCGACAACCGGGTGTTCCGCACCATCAAGGCGGCGACGCCGGGCAGTTACACCTTCATCCTGCCCGCGACGAAGGAGGTGCCGCGCCAGTTGCTGCACCCGAAGAAGAAGACGGTGGGCGTGCGGATCCCCGATCACGTCGTCGCGCAGGCCCTTCTCGAGCAGCTCGGCGAGCCGTTGGTGTCGAGCACGCTGCTGCTGCCCGACCAGGAGGAGCCGATGACGCAGGGCTGGGAGATCAAGGAGCGGCTCGATCACGTCGTGGACGCGGTGATCGACTCGGGCGACTGCGGGACGGTGCCGACGACGGTGGTCGACTTCTCGGACGGCGAGGCGGAGATCGTCCGGCGCGGGGCGGGGGACACCGAGCGCTTCGAGTAAGGCCATTTCACGTACGGCCGTTGCGTGCAGGCCCGTTTCGCTTACGGCTTCGCGCGGCGCGGGAGCGGATTTCGGCTGATCCGTGTCACACCGCAGTCACCGGAAGAGCATTAGGTTAGGCTTACCTAAGTTGCTCGATCCGGTGTCCTGCCGTTGCCTCTTGGAGATCCCGCATGCGCCTGCCCCGCCCCTCCCGTGCCCAGCAGCCGACCAGCGCCGAGCGCGTCCGCTCCGTGCTGGCCGCCGCCCACTCGATGACCGTCGTCAGCGACGGCGTGCACACGGAGGTGCGCAGGCTCGACGGAGAAGGCGTCATGAGCCGCATCCACGTCCATGAACCCACCGACCAGGCCCACCCCTCCCCCGGGCACGAACGCATCCCCGTGCGGCTGGAGTTCACCGACGTCGCACCCACTCCGGTACGGGACCGGGTCCGCGCCCGCGTCACGGTCACCGGTCTGCTGGCCGCGCCGTACGACTCCTCCGAGGCCCCCCAGGGCAGCACCTGCATGGAGTTCGGGCAGGCGGTGATCGAGGACGCGGACGGGCGGGCCTACGTCACCCTGGAGGAGCTGGAGCACACCCTTCCGGACCCGCTCGCCGTCTGCGAGGCGGGGATGCTCACGCATCTGCTGGACGCGCATGCCGAGTTGGTGCCCTTGCTGCTGCGCCTGGTGCGGGCGCCGCGGACCGCGGACCTGACGCGGGCGATGCCGGTGGCGATGGACCGGTACGGGCTCACGCTGCGCCTGGAGTACCCGCGTGCGCACGCCGACGTACGGCTGGCGTTCCCCACGCCGGTGACCGGGGTGGAGCAGGCGGGACCGCAGATCCAGGGACTGTTGCGGGCGGCGCGCCGGATGTCGCACCCGAACCGGCTTCCGGCCTGAGGCGATCGGTACCGCCGGTAAGCACGGAAGCCTGCGGGCCCTGGCGTTGCCTCCCCGCGTCGTCAGAGCCCGCAGATCTCGCAGCCGAGTTCGGCGGCTTCTGCCCGCCAGGCCGGTTCGGGATCGACGAAGTACTGGACCTCGCCGCGCCGGTAGGCGTCGAGGTCGCGCTGGATGGCGGCGCAGCGGTCTCCGCCGGGCGGCGCGTCGGCGGCGGCTGCGGGGGCGAGCAGGAGGCCGCCCGCGAGCAGGGCGGTGGCGAAGGCTGCGGGGACGGTGCGGGGGCGGGACATGGCGGGTCCTTAGGGCGGTCGGCGGGGCCGACCGGATGCCGGTCGGTCCTCCTTCCAGTAGGCAGCGTGCGGGCGACTTTCGCACGCCGGAAGATGCGGCACGGGCCTTCTTTCCGGTTCGGGCACGGCACTTCCTTTCGGTTCAAACGACACGTACATTCGGGGCCTTGCTGATGGACCGTCAGGGGGTTGTGGCATGCCGATCGAGCCCGCGCTCGAGCAGTTTCTGGATCAGGTTCCGCAGTTGGACTGGTCGTTGGACCCGGTCTCCTTCCGCGAGCAGTCGGCGGCACGGCTCGCCCTGCTGCCGGTCACGACGCCGCTGCCGAAGGTCGAGGACGGTGTCATTCCGGGACCGGGCGGCGAGATCCCGGTGCGCTTCTACCACCCCTCTGCCGACCCGGATCTGCCCGTCACCGTCTTCTGCCACGGCGGCGGGTTCGTGATCGGTGACCTGGAGAGCCACGACGCGCTGTGCCGTACGACGGCGAAGGAGAGCGGCTCGATCGTCATGGCGGTCGACTACCGGCTCTCCCCCGAACACGCCTTCCCGGCCGCCCTGGAGGACGGGTTCGCCGCGTACGTGTGGGCGCGGGAGCACGCCCGGGAGTGGGGCGGCGACCCGTCGCGCATCGCCCTCGCCGGGGACAGCGCGGGGGCGTCGATCACGGCCGGGGTCTGCCTGATGGCCCGTGACCGGGGGGTTCCGCAGCCGGTGCTGCAACTGCTCTGGTACCCGGCGACCGGCCTGGACGAGACCCCCTCGCGCAAGCGCTTCGCCGACGCCGCGATGCTGGGGGCGCAGGCCATGGCGTTCTTCCACCGGCACCACTTCGGCGCGATCTCCCGCCGGGAAGCGGTGCCGTACGGTGCCGTGTCGCTCGCCGACGACCTTTCGGGGCTGGCTCCCGCGTACGTCCTGGTGGCGGGCAACGATCCCCTGCTGGACGAGGGCATCGCTTACGCCGGGCAACTGCGCGCGGCCGGGGTGCCCACGCAATTGGACGTCCAGGAGGAGATGGTCCACGGCTTCCTGAACTTCGCGGACCTCCTGCCGTCCTGCCGGGCGGCGGCCCAGCCGTCACTGACCGCCTTGCGCGAGGCGCTGCGGCATTAGGCTGGCCCGCATGGCTTCGGAGACGGGAACGGTACGGGTCGACAGCTGGGTCTGGTCGGTGCGGCTGGCGAAGACGCGGTCGGCAGCCGCTGCGGCCTGCCGGGCCGGGCACGTGCGCATCAACGGCGAGCGGGTCAAGCCCGCGCAGGCGGTGCGGATCGGCGACGAGGTACGGGTGCGGCAGGAGGGCTGGGAGCGCGTCGTCATCGTGTCCCAGCTGATCCGCAAGCGCGTGGGGGCCGCTCCGGCCGCCGAGGCGTACGTCGACAAGAGCGCGCCGCGCCCTCCGCGCGAGGTGATGGGCGCGGGCATCCGCGACCGCGGCACGGGCCGCCCGACCAAGCGCGACCGCCGCGAGTGGGAGCAGCTCCGCGGCGGGCTCTGAGCTGCGGGATGGCCCCGGGGCAGCGGCGTGGCCGGGTCGGGGAGGATGGGGGCATGTCCAAAGCCTCACGTTCCCGTCGTTCCCGTACGCAGTCCTCGCGTACGGAGCCTTCTCGCCCGGCCCGGCCCGCGCCCGCTCCGGCGCCTGCCCCGACCGACCCCGCCGTGCCCTGCCCGTGCGGGCGGGCGGAGTCCTACGGGGACTGCTGCGGCCGGTTTCACCGCGGGGACGCCTCCGCGCCCACCGCCGAGCGTCTGATGCGCTCCCGCTACTGCGCCTTCGTGGTCCTCGACGTGCCCTACCTCCTGCGGACCTGGCATCCGAGTGCCCGGCCGGCCGACCTGGACCTGGATCCCGCCGTGCGGTGGACCGGGCTGGACATTCTCCGCACTGAGGGCGGCAGCGCCTTCCACCAGGAGGGGGTCGTGGAGTTCCGTGCGCACTACGTCCACGAGGGCGAGGCCGACAGTCAGCACGAGGTGAGCCGGTTCGTACGGGTCGACGGGCAGTGGACGTACCTGGACGGTCAGAACAGCGGGAGCTGACCGGGGAACTCCGGCACCGCGTAGCCGTCCAGAGACGCTTGCACGGCCGAGCCGAGGGGTGCGGTGGTGCGCGAGCCGGGGCAGGAGATCAGCTCCGTGGTGCCTCGCGCCCCCGGCGGGTCGTGGCGGGCGAAGCGTGCGGCGACGACGGCGATCTCACGACGGCACACGGGGCAGACTCGGCGAGGAGAAGACACGTCGATCAGTGTGCCTCATGCGCCTGCGGCTTCCGGCTCCCCCTGCTCCACCTCCTCGGCAACGCCCGCCAGGGCCGCCACGAGGGCATCCGCTCCAGGCCGCGCAGCAGGCGGAGCCCGGTGTGCCGTGCGGGGCGGCGGGCCGTCGGACCCTCGCACGCCGGGCGCTGCGGGGCGCTCCCGGTGTCCTTGGACCGGGCCTCGTTGAGCGAGATCGCCAGGTTCAGCACGATCCAGTCGATCTCGTCGGGGTCGTCGGCCACCAGCAGCGTGCGTACGGCCTCGCGGGCGGCGGGGCTGCGCGGCTCGGCCGCGACGAGTCCGGCCCTCAGTGCGGCGAGCCGGTCCGCCTCGTGCGGGGCGTCCACCACGCGGGCGACCCGGTCCGGTGCCAGCAGTGAGCTGAAGATCGCGGCCTGCTCCCAGGGGTCCTCGGTCCTGGCCAGCAGTTGGCCGAGCCGTCGGCTGCGCCAGTTCCGTGGCCTGCGGTCCTCCCCGGCGGCGAGCGCGGCGCGCATGGTGTCCGGGTAGTGGCCGCGGAGCAGTTCGGGGTGGCGGGCGGCGAAGTCGGCCAGTTCCTCGACGAGGTAGAGCCAGACGACCGCCCGGTAGCGGTTGAGGTAGAAGCGGACGGGTTGCAGGTATCCGGCGCGGGCGAGTCCGGTGAAGCGGGCGCGGCCGATGTTCAGGAGTGTGGCGCCCTCGCTCGTTCCCGCCGTGCGCAGCCGTTCCCGGAGCGGGGTGGCCCGCAGGTCCAGCTCCAGGAGCCGGTCGACCTCTTCGCGGGCGACCCGGCGCCGTCCGCCGTCGAGGTCGGCGACGGTGCGGATGCGGCCGAGCTGCACCGCGAGGTCGAACTCGTGCTTCTTCAGGCCCAGTTCCTGGGCCGCGCGCACGGCGGTGACGGTCTCGTGCACCGCCCTGTTCACGTCTCTCGCGCCCCAGAGCTGCTCGCTCGCGGTCGGCACGGCGGCGTTCCGTACGACTGTGTTCTGTGCGACTGCGTTCTGTACGACCATGACGGTCCTCCCCGTGAGTTGTGAATTACTCTCGGTGACGACCGTAGCCCGGAAGGGCCGGATCGCGCTCGGCCTGTGGATAACTCTCAGGCCGAGCGCGTTCGTGCAGGTCAGTCAGATTCCCGGCTGGCGCGCATCCACCTTGAGATGTTCACCGACCCGGTTGACGAGCAGCGTCATCTCGTAGGCGACCTGCCCGAAGTCGGCCTCGGCGGCCCCCAGTACGCACAGACAGCTGCCTTCGCCCGCAGCGGTGACGAAGAGGATTCCGTCGTCGAACTCGATCATCGTCTGGCGCACCTTCCCGGCCCCGAAATGCCGCCCGGAGCCCTTCGCCAGGCTGTGCAGCCCCGAGGAGACCGCGGCGAGATGCTCCGCGTCGGGCCGTGCCAGCCCGGAACTCGCCCCGGTCACCAGTCCGTCATTGGACAGGACCAGTGCGTGCCGGATGTGCTGGATCCGGTTGGTCAGGTCGTCGAGCAGCCAGTCAAGTCCCTTGCTCAGTGCCATGTTTCGGCTCTCCCCGCTCGGTCGTTCCCCGTTTCCCGTTTTCCCCTGTTCTCCCGCAAGCCTTACCCACAGTCGCCGCAGCGGCAAGCAGATCGGGATCACCAAGCGGTGTACGGGAGGCGGGAGTTCCGGCAGGCGGAGGAAAATTCGGCGGTCGAAGGGGAGGAAGGGGAGGAAGGGGAGACGAAGTCAGCTCATCGCGTCGAGCATGCGCGCGGTGTGCACCCGGCCCGCGTACTCGACCAGCCGGATCAGCACCTCCTTGCCGGAGTCGCGGTCGCGGGCGTCGCACAGCACGACGGGGGTGCCTCGGTCGAGGTCGAGCGCACGGGAGACTTCGAGCGCCCCGTAGGTCTGGGTGCCGGCGAAGCAGTTGACCGCGACGACAAAGGGGATGCGGCGGTCCTCGAAGTAGTCCACCGCGAAGAAACTGTCGGCGAGTCTGCGGGTGTCGGCGATGACGACGGCGCCGAGCGCCCCTTGCGAGAGGTCGTCCCACAGGAACCAGAAGCGGTCCTGCCCCGGGGTGCCGAACAGGTAGAGGGAGAGCCCGGAGCGGATGGTGATGCGTCCGAAGTCCATGGCGACGGTGGTCGCCGCCTTGTGGTCGAGGCCGGCGGTGTCGTCCACCGACTCCCCGGCCTCACTGAGTATTTCCTCGGTGCGCAGCGGGCGTATCTCGCTCACCGAGCCGACCAGGGTGGTCTTGCCGACGCCGAATCCGCCCGCAACCAGTATTTTCAGCGCGAGCGGAGCGCTGTCCCCTTCGGCATCGGCTTCGGCCCGGACGTCCGTGGTGTCGGTGGCGTCGGGGAGGTCGGTGCTGTCCGGGCGGTCGCTGCGGTCGAGGGCCATGGGTGCTTCCTTCGGAGGTGGTCTGAGGTCGGGGCGACCCGCCCGGCAAGGGGGCGGTCGTCGGTGGCCTTCACAGGGCGCGCAGGGCGTCGATGACGTCCTGCAAGGGGAGTTCCGCGGGCAGGGCGGTGGGCCGGGCCGCTCCGCGCAGCTCCAACTGGCCCGCACTGATGAGGTCGTTGAGCAGGGTGCGTACGGCGCCGGTGGGCAGCCCCGCCGACGAGGCGAGGTCCGCGACGGTGTGCGTGCCGCTGCGGCACAGCGACAGCAGGGCCTGGTGCTCGCGGCCGAGGAGGGAGGCATCCGGTGCGCCGGCTCCGGGGGTGGCGGTGAGGTGGGCGACCAGGTCGAGGTCCTGGCGCACCGCGCCGGTGGCGGCGCGCACACCGGTGTTGGCGTAGGGGCGGACGAGGGGGCCCGCCTCGGCGTCGTACCACTGGTTGGCGCCTTCGGCTGCCCTCTGATGCTCGATCATCCGTGGGTCTCTCCGGCTCCGGCCTGGGTGCGGCGCGCTGCGCCCCGTGGGATGTGGACGGTAGTCCCGGGGCCATGGCTTCCCGGGGCTCGTTTCGAAAGGCGGCGCAATGTGGCTGCACGGTGTCCCAGGGGGATCATGTGGGTATGACGAATGACCACACGCGGGTTCATGACCACACGCAGGTGCAGGAGTTCTTCGGTTCCCGCGCCGCACGGTGGGACGAGCGCTTCCCCGACGACGGTCCCGCCTTCGAGGCCGCGATCGCCTCCCTGGGGCTGCGTGCGGGTTCGGTGGTGCTGGACGCCGGCTGCGGTACGGGGAGGGCGCTGCCGTACCTGCGACAGGCGGTGGGGTCCGCCGGGACGGTGCTGGGCGTCGACCTCACCCGGGAGATGCTGGCGGAGGCCGTCCGCAGGGGGCGTGACCGCGGCGCCCTGCTGGTGCGGGCCGATGTGGCACGGCTGCCGCTCGGCACGGGTGTGCTGGACGCGGTGTTCGGGTCGGGGCTCGTCTCGCACCTGCCCAGCCCCGGGGAGAACGTGCGCGAACTGGCCCGCACGGTGCGTCCCGGCGGCCTGCTCGCGCTGTTCCACCCGGTGGGCCGGGCCGCCCTCGCGGCGCACCAGAAGCGGCAGCTGACCGACGACGACCTGCGGGCCGAGCCACGGCTGCGGCCGCTCCTGGCGGCGTCCGGCTGGCGTCTTGTGTCGTACGTCGACGAGGACGACCGGTATCTGGCGCTGGCCGTCCGCGAGGGCTGAGCCGGGCCGCTACGGGGTGCGCCGGGTGTGCGCGGCTACGGGGTGCGCTGGTTGTGCGGCACGGGGCAGCCGCGCACGCCGGGCACGGGGAACGTGCCGAGGGCGGCGACCTCGTACCCGTTCGGATAGCCCTTGATCTCCGGGTTCTGGCGGGCGTAGTGCGGGGCGCTGCGCGGGGGCAGCAGGCGCACCGCCCGGCCCCGCAGCCGCAGTGCGCCCCGGACGGCGGCCCGGGCCGCCGGGTGCGGCCGTTCGTAGCGGAAGGCCCTCAGCAGCGGGTCGTCCAGGAGGGCGAGGCTGGCGCCCTTCGCGAGGGGTGCGAGGGGCCCGTACCAGGAGCCCATCAGGTCGAGCGTCGCATCGGAGACCTTGCGGGCGCCCTCGTCCCAGCCGAAGCGCTCGGCCTCGTAACTGTCGAGGCAGCGCTCGAAGTCCTCGTAGGTGCGCGGCAGTTCCCGGATGCCCAGGTGGGCGCCGAGGGTGCGGTAGTACGCCGCGGAGGCGCGCAGTTCGTGGTCGCTGAGCCTGCGCCAGCCGTAGGCGTCGATCCAGCGCTTGGGGGTGACGACGAACGTGCACAGGACGTAGCGCATGTCGTCGTTGCTGATGTCGTAGCTGCGGTGCATCCGGTTGATGCGCTGGATGGCGGTGCGGCCCTCGGCGCTGGTGAAGCCGTGTTCCACGACGGTGTCCAGCAGCAGTGCGGTGTCGTCGTAACGCTTTTGCGAGCGGTCGGTGAGTTCGGCGGTCTCGGCGAGGAGCCGTCCGATGGAGGGGACCGCGTAGGTGCGGTAGAGGGCCAGTTCCAGGGCCCGGGTGAAGTCCCAGGGGAATTCGTAGGTGGACATCAGGCGGTAGATCCGCAGGAAGTCCTGCTCCGGGTCGAGTCGCCGGATCTGCTGGAGCCGGTCGTAGCGCTTCACCACGTGTCGCCCTTCTGCCGGGTCGCCTCCGGCGGTCGGTCCAAGTCCGCGCCGCACCGTGCGACGCCCTGGTGCACACCATCGCGGACGGCGCGAGGCGGCTCAACTCTACGGCCACGGGGCACACTTGAAGCATCCGAGATCTACTGCTCACGGGGATGTGGTGCGGATGCTGAACAGAATCGCCCGGTTCTTCAAGTGGTCGCAGGAGCCCCGTCCGGCGAAGGAGTCGGCCCACCGGGCCCGGCGTCCGCACAACATCTTCGAGGCGGCCGCCGAGTACGTGGCGGCCTGTGTGGAGGACGACGAGCCGCGCAGCGACGAGGCCGCGGGCTGGGTGTCGCCCGAGGCGCTGTCGTTCGGGGTGACGGAGCTGGCGTGCCGGGCGGTGATCGCGCTCGCCCGGGAGCGCGACGAGGAGCCGCAGCGGGTGGCCCGCAGCCTGCTCGGGCTGCCTGCGGCCTGACCACGGGCCGCCCTCTGCCTGACCTCGGCAAAAGGCCGGAGCGAGAAGTGTCCGGCGGGTCTGCGGCGAATCGGCCGTCACCTCTCGACGCGCAGGTTACCCGCTGGTTAAGGTGCGCCGACGACCGAACGTCTGGGGAGGGTGCTGTGGCCGGGACGGAAGCTGCCGGGGAAGAGACCGCGCAGGAGGTGGCTGCTGCGCGGGAGGAGGCTGCCGGGGAGGACGAGCTGTTCGTCCTCACGGCGGTGCTGCTGACGCCCGCGCAGTTCCCGGCGGTGCTCGGCGACGACTTCCCCGAGGCATGCGGGGCGCTCGGCCTGGTGTCCGACGAGCGCGGCTACGGGCTGGTGCTGGGCCAGGACGGCACCGGGGCGCGCTGGACGGTGGTCGTGGACGATGTGTCGCTGGTGGCGGTGGCGATCGCGTCCTGGGACTGCGGCATGGAGTACGACCTGTCGCCGCCGGAGCGCTCGGTGGTGGCGGCGTTGCCCGGGTGGCCGCTCGCGCTCGCGGTCGCCGCTCCCGGTGTTCCGGAGCCGCACGATCCCGAGCTGCCGGACGACTCCCCCGACGGGCTGCTGTTGACGCCGCCGGACACCGAGCAGTGGGGGCCGGCCCAGCGGCGGCTGGGTGCGGACGAGATCGCCCGGCAGTGGGCGACCTGGCGCGACCAGCTGGACGAGCAGAGCGACTCAAAGACGTTCGAGGGCAGCGAGGGCGCGTTGCATCCGCAGGTGCGCCGGGTGATCGACGCGCTGCACGGGTACGTCGCAAATCCGCCGCCGGTCGGGCGGGTGCGCTCGGCGTTCGCCTCGGGCGAGGCGCGGACGCTGCGGGCCGACGGTCCGGGCTGGTCGTTCGTGGCCAGGACCGACGACATCGCGTTCCTGCTGCTGGACGACGAGCCCGGGGAGATCCTGCCGGTGGGGCGGGGCACGGAACTGCCGGGGCTGCTGGAGTCGCTGGACAAGCTGGCGGCACGGCCGTCCTGAGGCCGTGCCGCCGCTGCGGGCGGCCTGTCGTGGAGGTCAGACGCGTTCGAGGGGCTTGTGCGGGGCGGCGGGGAGTTCGACGGCGATGGTGTCGCCGGGGCGGACCACGCCGCCGGTGCGCACGACGCTCATGACTCCGGCCTTGCGGACGATGTTGCCCTCGGCGTCGCGGCCCACGACCCGCTTGAGCAGCCCGTCCTGGAAGGTGTCGATCTGGAGGCAGGGGTTGCGCAGGCCGGTGACCTCCACGACCGCCTGGTCGCCCAGCTTCAGCAGGGTGCCGGTGGGCAGGGCGAGGAGGTCGATGCCGCGGGTGGTGACGTTCTCGCCGAGCTGGCCGGGGGTCACGTCGAAGCCCGCTTCCCGTACCTCGTCGAAGAGTTCCCCGTGGATGAGGTGGACCTGGCGCAGGTTGGGCTGCGTGGGGTCCTGGGCGACGCGGGAACGGTGCTTGACCGTCTCCCCGCAGTGGACGTCGCCCTCGACGCCGAGCCCGGCGAGCAGGGTGATGCTGTCGCGGTTGGGCTTGGTGAACGTGTAGGTGCCGTTGCTGCTGACCGCCGTGACTGCCGCGCCCATGAGGGCCCCCTTCTCCGTACAGATGATCGATCGCGAGCCTATACGGGCGGCTGCGGGGGCTCGCCGGGGAGGCTTCGCCCCGGGGTGCGGGCGGCGTCGCGGCGGAGCTTCAGCGGCCCAGTTCCTTGCGGGTGATCCGCTGGAGCCTGCGGCGCTGGGTCTTGTCCAGCATCAGGTAGGCGGCGACGGGCACGCCCACCATGACCAGCAGCGCGGGCCAGAAACCGATGATCCAGATCAGGGCGATGCCGACGACGACACCGCCGGCCGCGACCTTCGAACTCTTCGACATCTTCGACGCCTCCTCCGCGGCTGTCGCCGCTCCTGCTTCTGAGAACGCAATGCGGGCCGGTGAGGTTCCCTCCGGCAGTGGTTCACCCGTTCGGGACGGCAGGCTTCTCCCTCAAGGGTGCGCCCACTTCGTGCATGTGGCCCAGGGCCTGCCGGTACGAGTCGAGCAGTCCGGTCTCGGTGTACGGGACGCCGACCGCCCGGCAGTGGTCGCGCACCAGGGGCTGGGCGAGCCGCAGGTGGGGGCGCGGCATGTTCGGGAAGAGGTGGTGCTCGATCTGGTAGTTCAGGCCGCCGAGGAACCAGTCGGTGACGGGGCCGCCGCGGACGTTGCGCGAGGTGAGGACCTGGCGGCGCAGATGTCCCCAGCGTTCGCCGTCGGGGTCGGGCATCTCCATGCCCTTGTGGTTGGGGGCGAAGGCCATGCCGAGCTGGAGGCCGAACAGGGCGTGGTGCAGGAGGGCGAAGGCGAGCGCCGTCAGCGGTGACATGGCGGTCAGCAGCAGCGTCGCGTAGAGGGCGAGGTGGACGACCAGCAGGGCGCCTTCGGTGCGGCGCTCGCGCCGGTCCTGGCGGCGCAGGTCCTGGAACCCGTACACCTTCAGGGCGATACCTTCGAGCAGCAGCATGGGGAAGAACAGCCGGGCCTGGTTACGGGTGAGCCAGCGGGCGAAACCCTCGCGTCCTGCGGCCTGTTGCTGCGTCCACACCAGGGCGCCGACGCCGACGTCCGGGTCCTTGTCGACGTGGTTGGGGTTGGCGTGGTGCTTCTCGTGCTTGGAGTTCCACCACGACTGACTCATACCGAGGAGCAGGTTGGCGTGCATGAGCGAGATCCAGCGGCTCGTGCGGCGGCTGCTGGATATCTGCGCGTGCCCCGCGTCGTGGGCGAGGTAGGCGGTGCGCGTCCACACCAAGGAGAACGGGACGGCCAGCAGGAGCACCCACCCGGTGTGTCCCAGCAGGATCACCCCGGTGACCACGGCGGCGAGCGAGCACAGATTCACGGCCGCGCGGGCGGTGTACCAGCCGTGGCGGCGCTCCAGCAGCCCCTGTCCTCTGACCGTGCGCAACAGTGGTGCGAAATCGCTTCCGGGGGTGGTGCCGGCAGGGTGCACCGGCGCAGCGTCGACGGCCTGAGGCATGTGGGGGCTCCGGTCTGTGGAGGCGCGCACCGCGTCTGCGGCGCGCGTCTCCCGGGAACGCTACGGAGCACGTCCTGTCCCGGCCATGGCGTCACCCCCCGGAGCCGGTGGGGGGCCAGCACCCGTGACACCGAGGGGTGGGGTGCACCCCGTCCTGGCACCGGGGCCGGTGTCAGGGGAAGAGGGATTCCAGGTCCGAGGGGATGTCGGTGGGGAGGTCGTCGAAGATGCCCGTGGGGAAGTCGCTCGGCAGTTCCGTGGGGAATCCGGAGGGAAGCTTCGTCGGGAGGCTGGTGGGAAACTCCGTCGGAAGGTTGAAGGTCGGCTTCGGTGCGGGGCTGGTGGTCGTGGGCGTGACCGGCTTCTTCGAGTCGTCGCCCCCGGTCACGACGAGGACGACGGCCACGACGGCGGCGATCGCCAGGAGGGCGGCGAGGACGAGCACCAGGGAGCGCCGGCCGCCGCCGGATCCGCCGGGCGGTCCTGCGGGCCCGTCCGGCGGCGGTCCCTCGGGGGGCCAACCGTGGCCGCCGCCGACGGACGGCGGGCCGTAGCCGCCGGGCGGTGCGTCGTACGGCGGGCCCTGGGGCGGCCCCTCGGGGGGTCCTGGAGGCGTTCCTGGGGGTGGTCCTTGCGGAGGGCCCTGCGGGGGGCCTTGAGGAGGGCCGAAGCCTCCTCCGGGCGGCTGGTGCGGTGGTACGGGCGGCGTGGCCATACCCTCCAGGGTCGGCCGTACGGGGACAACTCGCGAGCCCTGTGCCGAAGTTGCGGCCCAGCCCGTGGCGGACCGCAACATTCCGGATGCTGTGGGGGCGCGTGCACCTGGACGGCCTCCCCTGCGACCTGTACGAAGGGTCCGACCCGTCCCGCCCCGGAAGTGGAGCAGCTCAGCGATGACCGATCCCCGCGTGGTGACCGTACGGCCTCAAGAGGGCGAGTACGCCTGGACGTTCGGCGGGGCCGCGCCCGTGGCGCGGATCGCACCGGGCACGGTGCTCGATCTGTACACCGAGGACTGCTTCGCGGGGCGGGTGCGCTCCGAGAAGGACCTGGTGTCGCAGGTGTGCGAGTTCCCGTTCCTGAATCCGCAGACGGGGCCCTTCTACGTGGAGGGCGCCGAGCCCGGCGACACCGTGGCGGTGCACTTCGTGTCGATCGAGCCGGCCCGCGACTGGGCGGCGTCGACGACGGTGCCGTTGTTCGGGGCGCTGACCTCGACGCACACCACGGCCTCCCTGCAAGCACCACTGCCGGAGGTGGTGTGGATGTGGGAGCTGGATCGCGCAAGGCGCACCTGTCTGTTCCGGGCGCGGGACAGCGACATCGAGGTGGAGCTGCCGATGGACCCGACGCACGGCACCGTGGGGGTGGCCCCGGCGAACCTGGAGGTGCGCTCGGCGCTGGTGCCCGACGCGCACGGCGGCAACATGGACACCCCGGAGATGCGGGCCGGTGTCACCTGCTACCTCGGCGTCAACGTGGAGGGGGCGCTGCTCAGCCTGGGCGACGGGCACGCCCGGCAGGGCGAGGGCGAGACCTGTGGCGTGGCGGTGGAGTGCGCGATGAACACGGTGGTGGTCGTGGAGCTGCTCAAGGGGGTGGCGACGCCGTGGCCTCGGCTGGAGTCGGACACGCATCTGCTGTCGACGGGGTCCGCGCGCCCTCTGGAGGACGCGTTCCGGATCTCGCAACTGGATCTGGTGCAGTGGCTGGCGCGCGACTACGGGCTGTCCGAGCTGGACGCGTACCAGTTGGTCAGCCAGGCCGGTGAGGCGCCGCTGGCGAACGTCTGCGACACGAACTACACGTGCGTGGCCAAGATCCGCAAGGAGTGGCTGCCGTCCGGGGACCCGCACCGGGGGCTGCACCGGCACCTGCGGGAGGTGGCCGGGACGCTCGGTGGTCTCGTCTAGTCCACGTCGCCGGTTGGCCGTGCGCTCCCCTCCCGTGCCAGTATCCGCAGCATGGACACCGAGAAGAGCCTGGCTGCGCTGGAACTGGCCGTACAGCGGCTGCGGGAGGCGGAGGTCGCGCTGAACGCGGCCCGCGCGGACGTCGAGACCGAGGCCGTGGCGGCCGCGCAGGCCGGGCAGGACCTGGACGAGGTGACCGCCCTCTCGGGGATCCCCACGGGCGATCTGCGGACGCTGAGCGCCCAGCTCGGCGAGATCCCGCCCCGGTAGGCGCGCGGTCGTGGAGGAGTTCGAACTGCTCGACCCCTGGTCGATCGAGATGCTCGCGCCGATCGTGGTGGCGGGCGAGGGACCGATGGCCTGTCCCGGCTGCGAGGCGGTCACCGGGTTCTCCGCCGGGGGCAGGTGGGGGGACGTGGTGCGGATGCGGTGCCGGTGCGGGTACGACTGGCTGCCGTTCGAGGACGATCCGGAGCTGAGCCGCGAGCTGATGAAGGAACTGATCATCGCCGCGCAGTCGGAGGGCTAGCCGGGCCCGCACCGGGGTTGCCGCTGCCGGGATGCTTGCCGCCCTCCCCCGGCGGGACGACGATGGGGCTTTCGGTGCCCGAGGGGCCCGCTGCCGTCCGAAGTCTTCGCCGGGGAGGACGAGTTGACCGACGCTTGGGTGGCTCTGGAACCGGGCGCCGATCCCGATGAGCGGCTCGGCCTGCTGCGCCGGGCGCACGAGACGTTCACCTCGGCGGGCCGGGTGGAGCGCCCGGTGCGCCCGGTGGTGGCCGCTTCCTGGCGGCGTTCCGCACGGGCCCGGGTGAGCCCCGACGGCACCGCGCCCGTGGAGCTGGCGAACGACGACCTGGACGCGTACCGCGACAGCCACCCCCTGGCGCGGGCGATGCCGCTGTTCCGGGAACTGATGGGTGCGTACGCCCACGACGGGGAGCACCTGGTCGCCGTGTGCGACGCGTTCGGGCGGATGTTGTGGGTGGAGGGCGACGCGCGGTCGCTGCGGCGGGCGGGGCGGATGAACTTCGTACCGGGTGCCCGGTGGGCGGAGTCGTCGGTGGGCACGAACGCACCGGGGACGGCGCTCGCGCTGGACCGCCCTGTGCAGGTGTTCGCGGCGGAGCACTTCCTGCGGCCCGTGCACCCGTGGACCTGCGCGGCGGCCCCGCTGCACGACCCGTACACCGGGCGGCTGCTGGGCGCCGTCGACATCACCGGCGGCGACAGCCTCGCCCACCCGCACAGCCTGGCGTTCGTGCAGGCGGTGGCACGGGCAGCCGAATCGCATCTGGCACTGTCCGGGCCCGCCCCGCGCGCGGACGACGACACCGCGCTGCTGTACGCCCTCGGGCGGGACGAAGCACTGCTGGTGGCGGGCGGCTCCAAGGTGCGCCTGAGCAGGCGGCACAGCGAGATCCTGGTGCTGCTCTCCCGCCACCCCGAGGGGCTGTCCGGCGACCGGCTGCTGTGCGAGTTGTACGAGGACGAGTCGGTGACACCGGTGACGCTGCGCGCGGAACTCTCCCGGCTGCGGCGACTCTTGGGACCCGACCTGCTGTGCTCGCGCCCCTACCGGCTGACGGTGCCGGTGGAGGCGGACTTCACCGTGGTGGCCCGGCGGCTGGGCTCCGGTGCGGTGGCCGCCGCGATGGGCGCGTACGCGGGCCCGCTGCTGCCGGGGTCGCAGGCCCCCGCCGTCGTACGGCTGCGCGGCAGGCTGGAGGGCGAGTTGCGGGCGGCGCTGGTGGCGCGGGCGGACCCGGGGCTGCTGTCGGACTGGGTGCACAGCCCGTGGGGCGAGGACGACGTGGCGGTGTGGCAGGCGCTGGCGGAGGTGACCTCCGTACGGCAGCACCCTTCTGTGCACGCACGCGTACGCGCACTGGAGGCCGAACTGCGTGCACCGGCGCCGGTGCACGGGACGCCATCACCGGCGCCGGTGCGCGCGAACCCATCACCGGCGCCGGCGTCCGCGACGCCCCCTGCAACGGTGTTGCAACGTCCGCCCGCCTAGCGTCCCTGCCGGTGCCGTCCAACGGCGGGCGGCACCGCCCGAAGGAGGCCGTGCCATGACCCGATACTCCGCCCCCGGCAGCGACGGCGCGATCATGTCGTACCAGAGCCGCTACGACCACTGGATCGGCGGCGAGTACGTCGCCCCGGTGCGCGGCGGCTACTTCGAGAACCCGAGCCCGGTGAACGGTCTCCCCTTCACCGCGGTGGCACGCGGCACCGCCGAGGACGTCGAACTCGCCCTGGACGCCGCGCACGCCGCGGCCCCCGGCTGGGGACGCACCGCACCCGGCGAGCGCGCGAACGTACTCCTGAAGATCGCCGACCGGATGGAGGCGCACCTGGAGGAGCTGGCGGTCGCGGAGAGCTGGGAGAACGGCAAGCCGGTCCGCGAGACCCTGGCCGCCGACATCCCCCTGGCCATCGACCACTTCCGGTACTTCGCGGGCGCCCTGCGCGGCCAGGAGGGCTCTCTCAGCGAGCTGGACGACGAAACGGTCGCGTACCACTTCCACGAGCCGCTGGGCGTCGTCGGCCAGATCATCCCGTGGAACTTCCCCATCCTGATGGCGACCTGGAAACTGGCGCCGGCGCTGGCGGCAGGAAACGCCGTCGTCCTCAAGCCCGCCGAGCAGACGCCCGCCTCCATCCACTACTGGATGAGCCTGATCGCCGACCTGCTGCCGCCGGGCGTGGTGAACATCGTCAACGGCTTCGGCGTGGAGGCGGGCAAGCCTCTCGCGTCCAGCCCGCGGGTCGCGAAGATCGCGTTCACCGGAGAGACCACGACGGGGCGGCTGATCATGCAGTACGCCTCGGAGAACATCAAGCCGGTCACCCTGGAACTCGGCGGGAAGAGCCCGAACATCTTCTTCGACGACGTCTGGAGCGCGGACGACGACTTCCGCGACAAGGCGCTCGAAGGGTTCACCATGTTCGCCCTCAACCAGGGCGAGGTGTGCACCTGTCCCTCGCGTGCACTCATCCAGCGCGGGCACTACAGCGAGTTCCTCGAAGCCGCCATCGCCCGCACCGAACTCATCAAGCCGGGCCACCCCCTGGACACGGACACGATGATCGGGGCGCAGGCCTCCAACGACCAGCTCCAGAAGATCCTGTCCTACCTGGACATCGGCCAGCAGGAGGGCGCAAAAATCCTGACGGGCGGTCAGCGCATCGAGCACGGCGGCGAGTTGGAGGGCGGCTACTACGTGCAGCCCACCATCTTCGAGGGCGACAACCGGATGCGGGTCTTCCAGGAGGAGATCTTCGGCCCGGTCGTCGCCGTCACCTCCTTCACCGACTTCGACGACGCGATGAAGACCGCCAACGACACCCTGTACGGGCTCGGGGCGGGCGTGTGGACCCGCGACATGAACACCGCCTACCGGGCGGGCCGCACCATCCAGGCGGGCCGCGTCTGGACCAACTGCTACCACGCCTACCCGGCACACGCCGCCTTCGGCGGCTACAAGCAGTCCGGCATCGGCCGCGAGACGCACAAGATGATGCTGGACCACTACCAGCAGACGAAGAACCTTCTGGTTTCCTACAGCCCCAAGAAGCTCGGGTTCTTCTAGAGCTTCGCCTCGGTTGCCCGGACGGCGCGTTGCGCTCCGGGCAACCTCATCCGTGCGCCTCTTGGTGATTCCGCGGTGGCCGTACCGCGCGGATCCACGCCACGCCGGTGAAGTTCTTGGCCTTGATCTCGATCTCGACGCGCTGGAAGCCCTGGGCGGACAGTCCTGCGTACCCGTGGGCGACGAGGTCGTGGTAGAGCGCGTCCGAGAAGGCGGCCACCAGGTGGGTGGAGCCGGTCTCGGCGAGGGTCCGGCGGACGGCGTCGGAGTCGAGGACACGGAAGAGGAGGATCACCGCGTTGCCCGCGTACCCGCTGTCCGCTTCGTGGACGATGCCCTGGTGCAGGCCCGCGCGCATGCGTACGTCCTCGGTGGCCGCGTGCGCGTTCGCCTCGGCCAGTGCGCCGGCCAGGCCTGCCAGCAGGGCGGGTACGACCCGGGATTCGTCGATGCCCGGTTCCAGGACCAGGAGGTAGCCGTCGCCCTGGGCCTGCCGTCCGCAACGGTGCCAGTCCACACCGGCACGTCGGCAGGCCGTCCGCAGTGTGTGCAGCAGCACGCGTTGCAGGCGGATCATGTCCGCGGTGTCGCGCGCGCTGTACTTCTCTATGTCCACGGCGAGGCACAGCCTGCGGAGCCCCGGTGGCAGCTCTTCGCGCGCCGGCTCCCCGGCGGTCTCGTCGGCTTCGTCGTCCTCGTGGCGTGCCAGCGCCCAGGTGCCCGGCAGCATGCCGTCCTCGGTGATTCCGGTCGTCGACCGCCAGGCGTCCTCGGCCGGGATCCAAAATCGCGTCCCGGTCACCGCCTGTGCTTCGCGGCGCCGCAGGAGACCGCCGAGCACCGGCTGCACGGTCACCACGCTCAGGTCCAGTTGCCCGGAGACGGCGTCCGAGGTGGCCGGGAGGCGTACGACGGTCTGGGCCCAGCGGCCGTCGGGCCGGAGGATTCCGCCGCGACCGGGGGCCCGGAAGGTCCAGCGCAGCCGGTTCTGGCCGAGCCCGAACGCGGAGATCTCCGCGCCGTCAGCCGTGGTCGTGGCCGCTGCCGGGTACAGGGACCGTGCGTACGCCTCGTCCTCGAACCGGACGGTGAGGGTGGCCTCCTGGTAGCCGAGAGCCTCCGCCGGCTCCTCCAGGTCGAAGGGGAAGCAGAGGAGTACGTCGTGGTGCGCGTCCGTGGCCGTATGGGAGAGGGAGTACGCGAGTGGGCGTCCCAGCGAGGCGCCGCCCAGCCTGTCGGCCGGGGCCTCGCCCCCCTTGGGCACCGCTCCGTCGACGGCGAGCAGGTCCACAGCGGCCAGTACGTCCGGGAAGGCGGTGTCCTCCGAGTCTGCGGCAGTCATGATCCTGGCTTCCCCTTCCAGCTTCCGGTCCGTCAGCCGCCCGGTTCCCACAGTCGTGCGGCATCCCGCAGTTCGTTCAGCGACAGGACGGTCACCCGGCTGTAGCCGACCTCGATGACTCCCCGTTCCGCGAGTTCGCCTAGCACGTGGTGCACCCTCCGCTCCCTCGCACCCACCAGTCCCGCGACCTCGGCCTGGGTGAGGCGCGGCCCGGTCAGCGCACCGCCGCGTCGCGGCTGTCCGTAGTCCTCGACGAGGTCGACCAGGACCCGGGCCACCCGGATGGCCACCGGGCTGCCGCCGAAGTCGGCCCTGCGCCGCACCGACCAGCGGTTCTTGCGCACGAGCATGCGGCTGACGGCCATCGCGGCGGCGGGGTGCCCGTCGAGGCAGCCGAGGAAGTCCCGCTGTCCGATGCGCCGTGCGACGACCTTGCCCGCGGCGGTGACCGTGGCGGATCTCGGTCTGTCGTCGAACGCCGCGAACTCCCCCACCAGGTCACCGCCGAGGCGTACGGCGAGGAGGGCGGTGTCCCCGTTCTCCATGAGGGCGGTGACCTTGGTGACGCCGCTCATCAGCAGCAGTACGAAGGTCTCGACCCGCCCTTCGGCGAGCAGGATCTCCCCCTGGTCGTACGTGTGCGGTGTCCCCAGGCAGAGCAGGGACTTCGTGGCCGCCGGGGAGACGGAGAGCTCGGCCAGGAAGGTGCCGTGCGGCCAGCGGGCGGCGGATTCCGGCCCCGTGGTGGACCTGTGTGACGGCACGACAGCACCTCCCGCACGGGCCTCTGCGTACCTCTCCGGCACTCGCGTACTTGTCAGCATATCCACCGGCGTGTCACCAACCACCCTTTCTTCCCTGGGTAGTTGACCGGCCGCGTGCCGACGAGGGTGGCACCGCCTGCGCGTGCACGGTCCGTACCCGGTAGTGGAACTCGTCCCCCGCCACGGGCTGTTGGTCCCGGACGCCGTCCCAGACCTCCGTGAGCAGCGCCTCCAGGGCGGAGTCCCCCGCGCGCACGGAGCGCTCGAAGTCCGTGCGCGAGGCCAGCCCGCCGAGGTCCATCTGCCGGTCGCCGACGAGGACGTGGATGGTCTCCCGGCACGGTCCCTGCTCGGGTACGTCGGACGGCCAGTACACCTTCACCCCGGGGGTTGTACGGCTGCTGCCGTGTTCGGCGTCCCGGGGTTCGAGCCGGTAGCCGCTCGGTTGGTCGTTGGTGATCAGGGCGGTGCGGCCGCTCAGTCCCACACCGACGACCCAGAAGTGGAGCGGTGCGTCGGAGGTGTTCGTCACGGTCACCCAGTAGCGGTCGCCGTCGTACAGGAACTCCCCCTCCGGGGCGAGCGGTCGCCTGGCGCCGTCGCCGGTCGCGTGCTCCCGCTCGACGAGGATCTCCGGTACGGAGTGCAGCAGGGCCGATCCCTCGGGGGTGCGCAACTGCCGCACGCGGTCTCCTCGGGCCAATTCCTCCAGCAGGGTGATCGTCGGGGACGGGTCGGCCGGGTTCACCGGCGACGGTGCCCGCCAGGGCCGGCCCTCCGGGTTCCGTACTTCGTACCTTCCGTCGCGGACCCGGACGGTGGCGAACACCTCCCGTTCCTCTTCGGTGCAGGTCAGCCGTGGGCAGCGTGCGATCCCTTCGCGCAGTGCGTCCGCGAAGGGGCCCTCGGCGTCGACGGCCACGCGCCTGCGGTCGTGGACCCGTACCGGCAACGCGTAGGAGCCCGGCGGCAGCAGGGCGGTGCGCAGTTCGCCCGCCGTGACCGGTGGGCGGTCGACGTCCGTCCGGTCGCAGGTGGCCTCCTCCGGCCGGGGGCTGAGCAGGGCGTCGCCCGCACTCAGCCCGTACACCGTCGCCGGGACACGGATCTCCGCTGCCAAAGGCCCTGGTTCGGCCTCCGTCGTCTCGCCCGGGTCGCCACCGGGGAGGACCATGCTGACGGTGTCGCACTCCCCGAGGCCGAACACGGCACCGCCGGGTACGAGGAACCGGCCGTCCCTGCGCGTCAGCGGCAGCCGCTCGGGCTCGGCCGGCTCCTCCGTGGTGAAGGGCAGCCGCCCCCAGGGTCCCCCGGCGTCGGGCCACTGGCGTATCTGCTGCTGGGCGATGCGGTCGCGGATCCGGGACATCAGCACCGACCACGGCACCCGTGCGCTGTGCCGCTGGGCGAGGAGGTCCGCCAGGGCCGCCGTGAACACCCCCTGGCGGCCCGATCCCGGGCGCAGTTCGGCCTCGTACGCAAAATCGTGCTGCTGGCAGGCCACCAGGCGTACGACACCGGGAACCAGAGGGTCGCCGGGGACGGTGAGTCCGGACGCCCGGACGAGCGCTGCGTCGTGTGCGACACGGGGCAGTCCGACGGATTTCAGTGTCCGGCGCGCCGGGGTCTGCGCCCCTTCCCGGACTGTCCCTGCGGAGTGGCAGCAGTCCAGGATCACGGTGATGTTGGTGGTCTTGAGGGCGAGCCGTCGGACGGCGGCGGTGAGTTCCTCCGCGAGGAGTCCGCGGAAGTCCGTCGGGGTGCTGGACTCCATGTCGACGGGCACCAGGTACTGCAGCCGGCCGAGGAGGGCGCCGTGCCCCGAGTAATAGACGACCACGGGGTCGTCCTGCTGTGTGGCAGCGTCGAGGAGGTCCAGGCCCTCCTTGATGCCCGCGTAGTCGGCCTGGTCCTCCGTGCGGGTCCGTACGTCCGTGAAGCCGTGCTCCCTCAGCACTGTCCGCATGAGGTGCACGTCCCGGTGCACTCCGGTCAGGCCGTAGGTCTGGGCGCCGATCAGCAGCGCTCGTGATGTCACTCAAACCCCCACGTGGATGAAGGGCGCCCAGTGGTACGGGTGCCGGTCCTCGGCATGCACCTGGGCGAGCGGCTCGCTGTCCCTGGCCGCTTCCCAGCTCCGGTCTCGCCGGGCCGGCCCCGGACGGACACCGGCGTGCTCCGCCAGGGCCCGGAATTCCTGCCGCCGCTCGGGCCCGGAGAGCTCGCGTACCTCGCGCTGGGCACGGGCCAGTGCCGTACCGACGGAGATCGTGCCGGCGTGGACGAGCTGCCGGTACGTCCTGGTGATCACGAGGCATCCGGTGCTGTCGCTCACCGGCCAGAGGGAGACCACGGCATGGCGTGCCCCGGTGATCAGCGCGGCCCTGGTGAGCCCCAGGACGTCGCCGCCCGCCGTGGCGGTGCCGCGCCCGGTGTCGCAGGCCGACAGCATCAGCAGTTGCGGGGCGTGCGCCGCGACCAGCAGGTCTGCCAGGCCGAGGAAGTCATGACCGGCGAGCTTCAACCTGCTGCGGTTCGGGGCCAGTTCGTCGACGAAGCCGTGGGTGGCCAGATGCAGCACCGAGCAGCCCGGTGCCGCTGCGAGGAGGGCGCCGCGGTGTGCTGCGGCTCCTGTGAGCAGGCGGTGGCGGGGCAGCAGCCGGGCGATCTCCACCGCTTCCGCCGCCGTGCCCGGCAGCTCCGCGAGGCCGTGACTCGGGTCGCTCGCGGGGTCGCCCACCAGGAGGGCGGAGAGTTCCGCCCAGGGCCGGTCCGGGGGCCGGTTCCGGTTGCGGGCCAGGAGGGTGGCCGAAGGAAGGTAGGAGACGTCATGGGTGGCGGCGAGTACGTCGCCGTCCCAGGGCAGTGCGTGGAAGGGCAGCAGGGAGAGCGAGGCGGGAGGGACGACGATCACCTTGTGGTGGTTGGCCAGTTGGGCGGCGGCAGGCCGCAGCAGCACCTCGCTCAGCCACCTGCCGTCCTGCTCCGCGCCCCTGCGGCCACCCGTGGCGCACCAGTCGCGAAAGCGCCTCGCGGCGGCCACCACGCGGTGCTGCCAGCAGTTGAGGCGCTCGGCACGGAGCGTTCCGTGCGTCATCGCCCACCCGATCAGGTCGTCGTCGTAGAGGTGGTACGAGAGGAGCAGCACGCCGGGAGGCAGTGCCTCGGCCACCGCGGCCGCGTCCGGCAGGGACCCGGTGACGGAGGCACCCAGCGCTGCGGGCACCTTCCTGCGGACTTCCGCCTCGGCGGTGTTCAGTGCCCTTCCCACCTCGTCGATACGGGCCTGTCGGGGAGCGCTGTGCGGCCCGGCGGCCGGGCCCTTTGCCGTCTCGCTGCGGAGGGCTGCCGCCTGTTCCTCGTACTCGGCCGACCAGCGTGTCTCGGCCGCGAGCCAGTTCGTCACGGTCTCCTGGGCCGCAGCGTCACTGCCTGCGGCATCCCGGGCTCCCACGGTCCCCAGGAAGCCGACGCGTCCACGCTCGGCTGCGGCGAAGGAGTCGGCTGCGGCGGAGTCCCCGCCCCTGGCGAGGGAGGAGAGCACTGCCGCGTGGTGGAGACCGGCCACCACCGGGTCGTCGGCGAAGGAGGCCCGCAAGGCGTCCCTGGCGAGACGTACGGAATGGGCCTGGTAGGCCTCAAGGCCCTGGTGTGCCTGGTGCACGGCCTCGTCGTGGGCACCTCGGGCCAGGGCGAGTTCGGCCCTGATCGCGGGCAGCTCCCAGGGATGGTCCGGGTCCGGGCCGCGTCGGCCGATCGTACGAGCGTGTTCCGCCGCGCGGTCGGGGTGGCGCAGTCGTAGCCAGAGTCCGGCCGCCTGGATCGCGGACAGGTGCGGCTCGACCGCCTGTGCCTCCGCTTCGGCGGCCTTCCCTTCCCGCAGGTCGGCGAGGGTCGCGCAGCGCAGGACTGCCCGCAGGACCTCGTCGGGGATCGAGTCGGCCTGCGCCAGAGCTTGCCGCGCGAGCTGCTCTGCCTCTTGCTCCAGTCCGGCCGAACGGGCCCGGCGGGACCGGAAGAAGGTCTCCTGGGCCGTGCAGGAGACGAGGTCGGCGCGGAGCATGCCGAGGAGGGCATGCAGCTCTTCGGCAGCGATCGTCAGCTTCGTGCCCACGCCGATCGCGAGCTCGATGCGCGAGCGGGAGGCGGCCATCATGTCCGGGTCGCGCAGGGCGCACGCCTGCTGGTGGAAGACCTCCGCACACTGGATGACACCGAGGGAGTCGGCCAGGCCGGGCTCCCGGCCCTGCCGGGACGTGTTCCGCAGGCGGGCCAGTCGGTCCTGCAGTTCCAGGTCGGTGAGGACGATGCCGGAGAGCCGGTGACGGGCGCGCAGCAAGGGCGCCGTTTCGGACGTAACGGCGGGGTTGTCCGCTGCCGCACCGCCGGAAGCGGTTCCGTCTTCTTGCGGGGAGAGCCGTCGGGCCAGTTGTGAAGCGCGGCTGCTGAGGACGACTTCGCCTTGGTCGCTCCAGAACTCCGAGCGTTGCAGCACCAGTTCGCGCAGTCCGCGCAGCCACGACGCGCTGCCGACGGTCTGCGCCCAGTGCACGACCTGCTCCGGGCCCTCGCCGCTCTCGTCCTCGCCCGCCGCGATCCCATCGAGCATCCGGTGGACGCGCAGCAGCGCGACGCATGCCCCGTCGCCCGCCGCGACGGCCAGTTCATGAGCACGGTCGACGGTGGCGCGGCAGGCGGCGGCGTCGTTGTTCAGACGCTGTACGTGGGCGAGCCGCAGCAGCGCTGCAGCCTGGCCGCGCCGGGATCCCGCCTGCCGGTACAGCGATTCAGCCTGCGTGTACTGATGGGCGGCACGGGCCAGTGCGCGCCGTGGGGGCGCCTCGGCCACGGCAGTGCACTGCTCCGCCGCACCGGGCGCACCCAGCCACCAGTCGCCGGTGAGGAGGGCCGCCAGGCCTGCCGTGGCCGGGCTGGCGGTGGCGGTGGCGTACCGCAGGCTCTGGTCCAGCAGGAGCTCAGCGCCCGGCCTGTGGCCCGCCCGGACCCGGAGGTCTGCGGCGAGCAGCCGATGACACGCCGCGGCATCGCGGTGGCCCGATGCGGCGACCTTCTCGTACAGCTCGTCGAACCAGTGCAGCGCTGCGCGCCGTGCCTGCGGCAGGTCCTCGTCCGATCCGTGGGGCGGCAGCACCCCGTACCGTGCGGACTGCTCCCGGGCCGCTGCCACGCGCAGGACGTGTCCGAGCGTCGTCCGGGCGGAGAGCAGGACGGGGATGTGCTGTCCCGCGAGGTGCGCGCACAGACGCAGCCGGTCGTCCGGGAGGGAGGTGAGGGACTCCTCGACACCACGATGGGCGGCGAGCGCTTCCGGACGCAGGGGTACGAGAGAGCAACCGGGCTGCCAGTTGACGTCCATCGCCGAGGCTGCGGCCTCCAGGGCACGCGCGAGCGGGTCTTCCTCGTGCCCCCGGGAGGGCGCCGGCCCCGCATCCGGCCCGAGCCCGTTCAACAGGGCCAGTGCACGCCGGGGTTCACCTGCCGCCAGCGCCGCCGCGGGGCCGAGCCACCTGGCAGGCGACGCGCCCCCGGGCCCGTTCGACTGCGGAGTCGGCACCGTACCCGGATCGACGGCCCGCTGCTCGATGAGCAGCAGTGCGGTGAGTCTTTGCGCCGTCTCGTCCGGCGCGGGGTGGTCCTTGTCGTTGTCGGCACGGCGTCCGCTGCCTGCTCCGTGACTGGGCACGACCATGGCTTCCCCTTTTCCTGGTGCACATCCTGAATACCGGAAACCGCATTCGCCAAACCCGCAGTACGACCGAGTTGTTGTCGGTACGTCAGCGGCACGCTTCAGGTCCGTCGGGAACACCGCCGGCGGTCGGAAAACGCCGGACGAAGAGGGGGAAGGATGCCGATCAGCAATGTGTACAGCGGCGGCCTGTGGGCGATCAGCGGCGGTCGACACGAGATCTCGTTGACCATCGCCAGGGCGGGCAGCAGGGGGTGGGCCTTCGCCGAGACCGAACTGTCACGGGTGTCGGGCAGCGGAGCCGCCTACGCCTGGATCTCCGCGGTCCGCTACCAGCCCAGCTCCGACCAGATCCTCGTCGGCCTCTCGCCCGAACCGGACGGGGCGCTGAGCTCGCAGTGGATCGCGAACTGTCTGTCGGCCACCTTCACAGTGCGCGTGATCAATGAGTACGCCTACGCCGTCGCCAAACTGTCCCCGTGGGACTGAGGAGTGAGGACCTCATGACACAACAGCCGGGTGGACCGGGCGAAGATCTGCGGGTGCTGCAGATCCGCGTGTACTACGACAGGGACTCGGGCGACATCGTCCATGTGCACAAGCTGATGGCGGCCGCCACGGAGTCCCTCGACGACCAGCGCATCGACGAGGAGATGTCCTTCTTCGAGGAATCCCTGCGGAAACGGCATCCGGCGGAGGCCGGAGCGGCCATCGACTGCCTCGTGGTCGACGAGGCCGCGCTCCAGGAGGCGGTCGACCCGCGGGTCCGCCTCAGGGTGGACGTGGCCGCCCAGAAGCTCGTCCCCGACGACCGGGAGGGGAAGGTGACGGAGGAGGCGGAGGTCTTGGACGCGAAGGTCGAGGCGATCCTCCGGCTCATCGCGACGATCCAGGACGAGGACGTCTGGCGCACGCTCCGGGAATCCTGGCGGCGGCCGGGCTGGACGACTCCCGCGGAACGGATCCTCGTGACGGGCCAGCTCGACTCCCTCAGGGACTCCCTGGAACAGGTGCGGCAGCAGCGCGGGCGTCTCGTCCACGGGTGCCGGGCCGTCGGCGCGCAGCGCTGAGCACGCACGCACGCACGCACGAAGGAACCACCCGAACCATGGTGAAGCCTGGCGTCCCCGGACGTGCGACGGGTAGGGGGCCCGCGGCACGGAACATCCGGGGCGCCACGGCACCACCGCCCGGGGTGGCCGGTGGGACGGACAGCAGGTCCTGCGTCCCGTCCAAGTCCGGGGCCGCCAGACTCTGTTACTACGCTTCGAAGTCGGCAGGCAGTCCTGGCATTCGTCTTGGGCGGGGCACCGGCGCATGCCATGCTGGTGCCTCCCGAGGGCGCCGGTGAGCGGCCCGGGGACTTGGCTCTCTTGCGGGTGCGAACACGGGATCGCCGGAGCCGGCGGCAACCTGAGGACGGGGGCACCGCGGTGACCTACCAACAACGGATCGATCGGGGACGGCCCGGCTGCTTCCTGTTCCTGGTGGACCAGTCGTGGTCCATGCACGAACCGATCGGCGGTTCGGACATACCCAAGGCACAGGTGCTGAGCGAGACCACCAACGACGTGCTGTACGCCGTCCTGATCGAGTGCACGAAGAACGTGCGGGAGGATCCCCGGCACTACTTCGACGTCGGGGTGATCGGCTACGGCGGTCCCGACGGGGTCGCTCCGCTCGTGGGGGACGGCAAGTCCCAGGGGTTGGTGCCCAGTTCGTCGCTTCCCTCGTACGCGCGCGTGGTCACCCGCGAGAAGCTCGCGGCCGACGAGAACGGGCGGTACCGGCTGGTGAGCCGTCGGACCATGGTGTGGCTGGACCCCGTGTGGCAGGGGTCGACCCCCATGTGTGCCGCGCTGCGGCAGGCACGGCAGCTGCTCAAGGGCTGGGTCTCGGCCCACCGGGATTCGTTTCCGCCGATCGTGCTGCACATCACGGACGGCATCTCCACCGACGGCGACCCCCGCAGGGCCGCGGCCCAGCTGCGGAAGCTGGGCACCGCCGACGGCAACGTGCTCCTCTTCAATCTGCATCTCTCGGCGCAGAACCAGGAAACGGTGTACTTCCCCACCACGCCGCCCTCGCACTCCGACGAGAACAGCCGGCTTCTGTTCGAGATGTCGAGTGAACTGCCCATGAGCCTGGTGGAGGAAGCAGGCTACGAGAAGCAGATCCTCCCTGGCGCACGCGGCTTCGTCTACAACGCCGACGTCCCGGAGCTGATCGACTTCATGCGCATCGGAACGGCGACGACCGGCCGGGTACGGGCAGGGTGAGCGTCCCCGCACGGGCACCGGGCGCAGGGCACGGACCTCACGTGGGCTTCGACGTAGAGGTGATGGGGCTGGCCAAGTCTCCCGCCGAGCCGAGCGAGGACGCCGCGGCGTTCGACCTCGGCCGGGGACGGATCGCCCTCTCCGACGGTGCCTCGCGCGCGCTGGGTTCGCGGGAGTGGGCACGGTGCCTGGTGCAGACCTTCGTTGCCGAACCGCCGTCCGAGCTCACCGACGCCACCGTGCGTGCCTGGGCCGCCGCGGCGGGGCGGGAGTGGACGGCCTCGCTGGAGATCCCCGACGACGCGCCGCCCTACGTGCGGGACGCCGCCGCCCGGGGCAGCTTCGCCACCCTGCTCGGCATCGTGGTCGATCCGGCGCCGCCGGGCGCGAACAGTGTCTGGTGGCGGGCGGTGGCCGTGGGCGACACCTGTCTGTTCGCACTGCGGGACGAGATGGTGGTGGAGGCCTTTCCGCTGGACTCGGCCGATCAGTTCGGCTCCGTGCCCGACTTGGTCCCGACCTCCGGCCCGGAGTGGGAGAACTCCTTGACGGAACTGCGCACCACGCGTGGCTCCTGCGGGCCGGGGGATGTCCTCCTGCTCATGACGGACGCCCTGGCCAAGTGGGCGCTGGGCCGCGCGCCCCACGGGGGTGACGTGTGGCGTTTCCTCAGCCGTGTCGTACCCGACGAGCTGGAGAACACCGTGTGCGCGCTGTGGGCGCGGGGGGAGCTGGAGCAGGACGACGTCACGCTGGTGCGCTGCCGGGCGGCGGTGACCGCCTGAATCACCGTACGGCCGCAAGCGGAGACCGCCCCCATCACCGTACGTCCGCGAGGAGTTCCTCCGGTCCTCTCGCGTGCTCGGCGGCCCGGCCGCAGTCGGCGGCGAGCGCCTCGGTGAGGGCTCTCACGTAGCGGTCCGGGGAGTCCCGCAGCTGCCGCCACACGTCCGTACTGCCGGGGTGCGCGAAGTCGTCGGCGCGGAAGATGAGGTTCTCCTGCGTGTGCAGTTCCCAGAGTGCGCGGTCCGAGGCGACGGCCAGTACGGACAGGAAGATGACGGAGGCGGAGAAGGCGTCCAGCGCGAAGCCCTTCGCCCGCAGTTCCTGGCGAGGGTGCTGGTAGTCCGGGTGGCCCGATTCGGCCCTCGGCCAGTCCCCGGCGCCGGGCACCCACACGGAGTCCAGGTCCACCAGCTGGAGTCTCAGATCGTCGTCGACGAGGACGTTCCCGTGCTGGAGGTCTCCGTGGCCCACCCCCGAGCGCCGCAGTTGCTCGACGACGACCCGCCAGTTGGCCGCCAGGTGCAGCAGCGCGTCCGCGGTTCCCAGGTGCCGGCGCACGACCGTGTCCAGGGTGCCGCCCGGCACCCAGGGCATGAGCACCACGGGCCACCATGCGCCCCGTACCAGAATCCCCCGTGGCACCCACTGCGCCGCCGTGAGCACGGAGCAGGGGGAACGTTCGAGATGTCGGGCGAGGGCACCGTACCGGCGGGCGCCTTCGGCCGGCTCCCGCGTCATGCAGCGTACGGCCACCAAGCCGTCGGGGCCCTGGAGCCGGAAAACCACCGCGTTGCGGCCGGAGCTGGTGAGCGGCATGCCCAGGGGGCCCTGCTCGACGACGCCCTCCTGGAGCCGCGGCTCGGCGAAGGCCGACCGGGGGTCCTGCACGGCGTCGGCGTACTCGGTCTTCGTCGGCCACCGCTCCCGCCCTGCCGTCTCTTCCCTCATCCGCGATACACCACCCGCCCGCGCATTTCCTGGCCCTCCACCCGCGCCCACAGGCGCAGTACGGCGAGCACCTGCCCCTTGAGGCCGCCCGCGTCGAGGGGGATGTCGTTCCCGCCGGTCCGCTGCCGGGCGTCCCGGTAGTGCGGGGCGGGTACCTCCACGGCGACGTCGGCGCCTCTGCCGCGCACCCTGCGCCGCAGTTCGAGGACGGTGTGCTGGGAGGTCCCGGCGACCTCCGCCCACCAGCTGCCCGGTGCGGCGGGCGGCAGGTGCAGTACCGAGCAGAGCGCCTCGTCCACCGCCAGCGCCGCCCGCAGTGCCTCCGGCGAGTCCTGCGGCTGCCGGGCCAGCCGGGCGATGCGGTGGCGCAGCTCCTGCTCGTAGGCCTTGCGGTGACCGGCCTCGTGCAGGGGCAGCAGGCCCCGGTGGGTGAGTACCTCAAGGCAGTGGTGGAGCTCGGTGTCGTATGCGGCGAGTCCTGTCACCCAGTCGGCGAGCACCTCGTAGACGGCGGCGGGCGAGAGGTCGGCGGCGGGCGAGGGGTCGGCCGTCGCCTGCTCGTCGGCCGCGATGCGCAGTCCGGGTGCGCCGCTGTCCGGCAGGGGCGGCACCAGGTCCCATGCGCGGTTCAGCGCGCGCCACTGGACCCACTGCCCGGCGGCCTGCGCTTCGGGGCCCGGCGCGAGGCGGGCCGCGCGCTCCCTCCACCGGTGGGCCTGCGCGGCGGGCAGTCTCAGCAGCGTGAGGTGGAACCACCGCCACAGGAACACGGCTTCGGTCTCCGCGGGTACGGTCAGGGGTCCCAGGTAGTTCGACGCCTCGGGGCTCGCCACCAGCTCGGCCGCCAGCCCGGCAAGGGCGTGGGTCTCCCTTGCCCGAGTGGGGGCGTACGCGTCCACAGCGGCGGCGCCCTCCGGCTCCTGTCGTTCCAGGACCGCGTCGAGTTCACGCAGTGCTTCTCGCCCGGCGGCGGCCCCCGGATCCTCGGGCAGCGCTTCGAGCACCTCCGCCAACGCGGCCCGTACGCCGACGAGTTGGGCGCGCAGTGTGAGGGCGATCAGTGATCCCGGCTCCGTGCACAGCTTCTTCAGCGCCTCCACGGCGGTTCAGTGCCTGCCGTTGAACGGGTCGCGGTCGGCGAAGTGTGCCGACTGCGCGTCTTCCATGGCCACGCGGAACACAGATCCCTTCTTCTGCCACATCTCCGCGAGGGACCCGGCCGACCAGTAGGGGACGGGGGCCCGGTGCACCCGCAGCCGGCCCGTCTCGTCGAGCGTCGCCACGTACTCGGCGTTCTCGTGCGACAGCTCCCCGCCCTTCGCCTGCGCCTCGGCGTGCATGGGCGAAGGGATCGGGACGACGTCGATGAGTTCGTCCGGCCGGTCCGGGTCGTCGGGGAACCTCAGGTAGAACGACCAGCCGTCGGGAGAGGGTGGGTCCAGCCAGCCGCTCAACGCACCGCGGAGCTCTCGGGCACCCGCCTCCTGGCCCGTCCTGAAGGTCTGGTCGAAGAGGGTGAGGCCCTCTCGCGGGTCCTCGGGCAGGTCGAAGACCACCGCGCCGAAGTCGGGCCGGTCCCCCGCGACCCGGGTGTCGACGACGATCTGGACCGGCTTCCACGCGCCCTGCTCGTCGAGGGCTTGGTCGAAGGCGATCGGGGAGGACCTGCCTTCGACCACGTACTGCGGTGCGCCGCGGCACAGGTGGACGTGCAGGAAGAGGTCGGCGTCGACCTCCACCTGGAACTGCGCCTCCGCCGTCCACTGCTCCAGGTCCAGTACGAAGCCCGGCTCATGGCGTTTGATGCGGACGTCGGGGTCGAACCAGCCCCACAGGGCCCAGCTGGTGCCGGTACCGCGGTGCACCACCAGGCTCCGCGGCAGTTGGTCCCAGTCGCTGCGCACGGCCCAGATGCCGCCGGGGCCGATGGGGCTCAGCCCGGTGCCGGCCTTCAGCATCGCGTCGGTGGGTGTGGCGGCGGCACCGAGCTGGAAGGTGGCGCCGAAGTCACTGGGCAGGTAGTAGCGGAGGTTGTCGACCTCGATGCGCAGGACGTACCTGCCCCGGCGCAGCACGCTGCGGGCCGTTCGCTCATTGTGCGCGAAGCGTCGTACGTGATGCCCCCAACAGGCGCCGATGGAGGTCGCGAGCTTGGCGTACTCCTTCTCCTCCACCTCGATGCCGGCGGGGTTCCAGTGCACGTCGTCCTCCGCGTTGAGGCGCTGTTCCAGCGCGGCGCGGATCATCGGCATGCGGCTGCTCTTGCCGGTGAGGAAGACGCGGTCGAGTTCCTGGCCCTGCGGCAGCTTCCTGGCCATGGCCGCGACCAGGTCCATGATCTCGTCCACGGTGCCTGCCAGCAGCCCTTCGAAGACGGCCGCGGTCATGAGGGGTGCCCATTCGGCATCGGGGTCCCCCGTCGCGCCGCTGCGCGTCAGGAGCGCCGCGATCTCCTCCGGCGGCGGGACGTACTCCGCCTTGCCCGCGCCGAGCTGGTACTTGGCCTCTTCGGCGATCCGCCACAGCATCCAGAAGGCCTGTTCGGCCTCGCTGCGCTCCGTCTCGTGCAGTCCGCTCCACCGCGTCCGCACCGCCATGTCGACCAGGTCGCCCGGGTAGCCGTCGGACTCCGGGTTCCGGTCGAGCAGGGAACCGGCCGCGTAACGGCCGTCCGCGGCGAAGGGTTCCTTGAGACTGCCGATCACCCGGTCGTAGTCGTCCGCCCGGGTCCGCAGGAGGTGGTCCGCGAGCGCCGCTTTGTACCAGCGGAAGAGGCGGAGCGTCATCAGGTCCCCGCCGAGTTGCAGATGCCCGGTGGAACCGAGGAGTTTGGGGGTGAGGACGTACAGCCTGCCGGTGAACCGCTCGTCCTCGCCGGGCGCGGGGTCGGGGGTGCGGTCCTTCAGGTGCAGGCTGATCAGGGCCACGTCGCTGGTTCCGCCGCCCACGTCGAGGATCAGGGCGTTCTGCTGCCACGCTTTGCCGAAGGTGCCCGGCAGCTCCCGGCAGCGGGCCCGGAACGCCTCGACACCGGCGCCGAAGTCACCGCCGAGACCCTTCATGATGAAGAAGAGCGCTGCCGCCACGGCCTCGTCGAACTGGGTGTCCACGAGCGTGACGCCCAGGCCGTCCGCTTCGGCCGCGACCAGTTCCCGCAGGCGCCGCCGTACCGCGGGCGGGGCGACGGTGGGGTAGGTCATCACGACGTGGTCGATCTTTCCCTGCTGGAGCTCCCGCGGATTGGCGGCGATGTACTCGTCGCCCTGGTCGAGGAGGTAGCGCAGTCCCTCGCGGATGAGGTCGTCCGCCGTTACCGGACTGCCGTCCGGGTGCGCCGGCAGTTCCGGCATCGGCCGGTCCCTGCCGAGGTACTGCTTCAGGCCCCGGTAGGCGCGCGGCGTGCCACCGCCGGTTCCGCCGACCGCGACCCGTTCCTCGCCCATCCGGACCCGCAGGTCGGGCGTGTGGCTCACCACTTCGATGCGGCTGGCCACCTCGGCCCCGCCCACCTGGTCGAGTTCGGCGGGAAAGAGGCGGAGGCTGTCCAGGGGGAGCTCCGCGAACGCACGGTCGTAGCAGGCATGGAGGCGCGGTGCGATCCGACGCTGAAGGGGTTCGCCGACCCGCGACAACTGCACTTCCAGGGCGGTGCATAGCTTGTGCACCTCGTTGCTTCCGCCGTGCCCCGAACGCAGGGACTCCGCCAGTGCGCGGCCCGGGTCGCCGCCCGCCTCCGCGGCCGACTCGGGGAGGAGCTGGCGCGTCACGTCGTGCAGCAGCTGCCGCCACCGGGCTCCGTCGGGGCCGGCCGCCGCGGGGTCCGTCAGGAGGTCGGTGAGTTCGGCCCGCAGCCGCTTCTCCTGGCGGCGGGCCATGGGGCGCACTTCGAGCTGCCGCATGTCGTGAATGGTCAGGGTGGAGTTGGTCGTACCGAAGTCGACGGCGGCGAATCCGAGGTGCCTGACCGCGTCCTGCGGCACGCGTTCGGCGAAGTCCTTCCCGGTCGGGGACCGCACCGTTTCCGGTTCCGCCGCGGAGATCCCGCTGGGGACGGTCTGCTGGGCCTCTTCCTGCCGCCTGCTGAGTGTGGCGGCGGGGACGTCCGGTGCGGGCCGGGGTTCCTGGGCCGGATTCACGTGCAGTGTCGTGGCGGCTTCCACCGTGTGGTGGATGGTTCCCACCGGACGGCCCGTGACCGGGTTCATCTCGTGGTACTGGATACGGATCCGCAGGGGCAGCTCGGAGAACCGGAGCCCTCCGGGCAGGGAGACGGTCCCGCTGCCGCCGACGAGTGCGGGATCGTGGAGCACGCGGCCCTCCGCGTCGGCGTACCACGCCCGCAGCGGATCGATCACTTCGGACGGCACGCCGACGGGGGTGAGGATCTCGGTACGGCTGACGAGGACTCCGCCCGTGGTCGGTGCCAGTCGCAGCGCGGGCGGTTCAAGGGCGGTCCGTGGCCCGGTGAGGGTGAATCCCGCACCCCGCCCGTCGGGTACGCAGCCCGGTCCTGAGGACGTGAAGTCCGCCTGGAGCCCCATGGTCATCGTTCCCTTCGTGTCCGGGTCAGGACTTCGACCGCTTTGCCTGTCGAAGCAGTCGGCGCGACGTGCCCGAACTGGAGGCGGGCTGCGGCAGTGCTTCGAGCCGCACGGCCACGTCCCACGGGTCGTTCCGCCGCCCTGCGCCCTCGAGGTCCGCTCCTGGCAGGTGGAGATCAAGGGTTTCGGGTGCGTTGACTGTCTCTTCGGCATCCCTGATGTGCTTGTCGACCGCGGACATGAGTACGGCCTCTCCCCGCGCGAGATGTCCCTGCACCGCGTGGACGAGGGCCGCGACCAGCTCTCGTCGTATCCGCAGGGCGTGCACGACGTGCTGTTCGAGCTCGTCGCGTCCTTCCGGCGGAGCGGGGTGCCAGGGAAAGGCCCGGTCCAGGCGCAGGGGGTAGGCGGCCTCGGGGGCAACGGCCTCCGATGCCGTCTCGGACGCCCGTCGCAGGCGGTCGGTCCAGTCGTCGATGTCGGCGATGTAGAGGAGTTCCGAGAGTCGCTGGTTGTGTTCCGGTTTGCGGGCGCCCCGTCCCTCGTCGGAGAGCAGCCGCTCCCATGTCTCGTACAGCTCGTCCATGGCGTCCGCGTAGCCCTCCAGCCGCTGTTCGAACCCGGCGAGGGCCTGGTTGTGCACGAAGTGCAGGAGTCGGCGGTGGCAGTCGCGGAACTGCTGGAGGAGTTCGCCCGGTTCACCAGGGACGGCCGTGCTCCGCTGGTCCGCCTGCGTGTCGGGAACGTGGAGACCGAGTTCCTTCGCCTTCTGCGCCGCACGGGCGCTGAGACTTCCCGGGTCGCGCGCCTCTTCGCCGGTTCGCGCCTTGATGAGCTGCTTGTTCCGGTCCACCGCGCTGAAGATGTGTTTCCACTGGGGCCAGCGCGCGACCAGGTACGCCGCCTCCGCCTCGATCTCCCTCCGGGCCTCCTCCTGCGCCCGCACGCCCGGTGCGATGCCGAGGACCAGGCGCTCGCGGAGCTCCGCGAGCAGTCGGCGGGTGTCGGAGAGCGCGCTGTGGAAGTCCTCGTACTCCGGCGTGTGTTCGACTTCGGTGTATTCCCGTTCGGCCTTGATGAGAGCGAGCCGCATCGTGTCCACCGCCTGTGCGCGCCGGTGCACGGCATCGAGCTTGATGGCCCCGCCGTGGTCCCTGGCGTGCCGGGTGAGCTGCCCGCGCAGATGGTCGAGACCGCCGTCCCTGGCGTACTCCCCCAAGGCCCTGCCGAGCGGCGTTCCGGGATCGTCTGCCTCCAGGCGCGCGGCCACTTCCCGCCACGTGTTGACGACAGGCATCGCTTTGGCGAGGGTCTCGTCGAAGCCCAGCCGGGCGCGGAAGGCAGGGTCGAGGTCCACCGTCCGCTTCGCCGCCATCGATTCGAGACCCACCACGGCGGACACCAGGGACAGCTGCTTCTCCTGCCTGCCGAGAGGGAGCTTGTAGGCGGCGGTGACCAGCTTGTTGAGCATGGCGGTCTCCGCCAGCCCGAGGAGCCGGCGCTCGGTGAGGGCCTCCGACGTGTCCAGCAGTACGGCACGCAGGGTTCGGGCGGTGACCCGCAGGTCGGCGAAGCGGCCGCCTGCGACGAGCAGGCTCCTGCGGAGCGCCTCCTCGGACCGTTGGGGCCGTCCGTCGTTCGTCGGTCGGCGCAGCATGTCGAGGAAGTCCTGCTCGCTGCCGACGGGTCCGCGCAGGGCGCTGATGAGGATCAGGATGGTGTGCACGTCCCGCAGTTCGCGGATGCTCAGGAACCGGTCCCGCTCCCTGGAGTCGGAGCTGTTGAGGCCCGCGGAGTCCAGCAGGGTCAGCGCACCGGCCTCCCCCAGGTCCCAGATCCGGCGCGGCACGCGCAGCCGGATGTTCACGCGGCGGATCAGCGGAACGGAGGCGACCAGCACGTCGTCCGGTATCTGCTCCCCCTGTTCCGGGTTCCCGAGGGAGCGCGCACCGGGCCCTGAGGACTTCAGCTTCAAGTCCGGCATGGACATCGCCCGTTTGGCCTGGTCCTCCGAGAGCTGGTAGCGGCGGCCCAGCAGGTGCGCGTGCGCGTACGCGGTGTCCTGCTTCCGGATCTCGTCGATGAGGGAGGCTGTCTTGGCGCCCAGTTCGGCCTCCGCGTACCGGCCGTACCACTCGGTCAGCGCCTGCCGGCCCCGCTCCGAGGGCCGCGCCGCCCGCAGGTCGGCGAGGGCCTGCTCGCCCAGGTTCTCCAGGGCGGCCACCTCGGTGAGCTTGTGGTGGAGGTGCTGCATCAGCTCGGTCATCTCGGCAGCGGTGCAGTAGACGACTTCACGGCTCTCGACGGAGGGTGCGGCGCTCTCGTCCGCGGCCTGGACGACGTGGAGGGCGGTGATGTTCCCCGTCGTCGCCACGTCGCTGACCGTCAGGAGGTCGGGCAGGCCCAGCAGGGCTTCGATCAGCAGGGACTTTCCCGCGCTGTACTCCCCCACCACGCCGACCGTGAGGGGATCGCGCGCCTCCTCGGCGAGCCGGTCGACGGCGCGGCCGAACTCCGCCCGCCTGCGGCTCAGTTCGGGGTTGACGCCCCCGCCGCCCGAAGGCGCCCGGTCCAGTACGTCGTTCAGATCCGACGCCCATCGCGCGTATCCGGCGATACCGACTTCGGCCATGGCCGCTCCTTCCGCCTGAGCGCACCGCCGGAGGTCCGCTCCGGTCACCGTGCGGCAGCCGGTTCCGCCGTGCTCGGCAAACCCTCGAAGCAATGTCCCGCGCGGGGCATGCACAAGGCAACCGTCCGTGCCACATTCCCCCAAATCCCTCCGACCCGCCCCTCGTTGAGCATTTCACTGGCACTCTCCTGATATGGGCACATCGGACCACGAACACGACGGAGATCCCTATACTTCGCTTCCCGGCGAGCACCAGATCCCCTACTCCCCCCGCCGCCGCTCCGTACGGACTCCGCGGGATCCCGGCCCGGCCGACCGCGACGTGCCTGCCCCGCACGGCCGCCGGCACCGGCTGCGCCCCGCGCTGCTGGCCGCGGTCGCGGTGATGGCCGTCGCAGGAGCCGGGGCGGCCGCGGTCGGCCTGGGCGTCTTCCCCGACGGGTCGACCGTCACCACGGGCTCGGGGCTTGAGGAAACGACCCCCGAGGAAACCGAAACAACGGAGACACCGGAGCCGGAGACCGACTCCCCGTCCCCTGAATCGACCGAACCGGAGTCCCCGTCTCCTGAATCGACCGAACCGGAATCTCCGTCTCCCACGGAGAGCGTCACCGACGAACCGTCCCCTACGCCCGTGCCACGGGACGAACTGTCCCTCGGCGACTGCGTGGACTTCGAGGACGGGAGCCTGCTGGCCGTGGACTGCGATGACCTCCACGAGTACGAGGTGATCGCCACGCCCCCCTCCCTGTCCGGTACGGACTACCCCGGGGCGACTCTCCTGTCACAGGACGCCCGCCTGAAGTGCCAAAGGGAATTCAGCAACTTCAAGAACGCCTATGTGGGCAACATGAGCCTGAAGCTGGCCTACCAGAAACCGAACCAGCGCCAGTGGGTCCGGGGCGAACCGGTGCTGTGCTTCGTCCGGAACGCCGACGGTGCGTACCTGGAGGGCTCGGCCACGGACGACGCACCGGACTTCCCCTGACGATCGAACTGGCTCCGGCCACGGACGAGGGCCGCAGCACCACGACGGCTCGTCCCCACGCTCGACAAGGCACGAGACCTCTTCCGCCGCACCTGCGGCTTCGGGTCGCAACACCTCGGCGCTCTCCACCTGATTCGACTGCGCCGCAGGGCGAACTGCGCAACCCTGTCGCCCTCCGAACGCTCTACACGAGCATGTTGAGGAACGCATGCGAAGTGGGTCTGCTCGTCAGGCAGTTGGGGCGTTTCGGGTGGACGGAGGCGCGCTGTTGCGCGTTCGCGTTCGCGCTGTTCGGCGGGATGGCCGCGTCGAAGCTGCTCCCGGCCATGCCGGTGGCGCGTTACGACCTGCTGCTCGCGTACGCGGTGCTCCTCACCGCCGTGGGCCTCCTGCTGGGGTGGGAGACCCGGCGGGAGGTGGCGGTCGTGGCGGTCTGCCATGTGCTGGGGCTCGCGTTCGAGGTGGTCAAGGTGCAGGTGGGTTCGTGGAGCTATCCCGAGCCGGGGCTGGCCAAGGTTGCCGGTGTGCCGCTGTTCGGAGGGTTCATGTACGCGGCCGTCGGCAGCTACGTATGCCGTGCCTGGCGGTTGTTCGACCTGACGCTGACCGGCTACCGGGCCCGTTGCACTGCCGTGCTGGCCCTGGGGTTGTACGTCAACTTCCTGAGCCACCACTGGCTCCCGGACCTGCGCTGGCTGCTCGGCGGGATGCTGCTGGCGGTGACCACGGGGACGTACGTGCACTTCACGATCGCGGAGCGGCGGTACCGGATGCCGCTGGCGCTGTCCTTCGCCCTGATCGGCTTCTTTCTGTGGGTGGCCGAGAACGCGGCCACCTGGCTCGGAGTCTGGCGCTACCCGTACCAGTTGGACGGCTGGGAACCGGTCTCGCTGTCGAAGTGGGTCTCGTGGGGCTTGCTGATCAGCGTCACCTTCGTCATTTGCGGGGCGGGGCACCGGGTCCGAAGCTTGACGTACGCCCGGAGCGGTCACTCGTACATGGTGGCCGCCCTGAGGCTCTGCGCGAAGAAGGTCCAGTCGCCCTCCCGCGGGAGCTCTTTTCCGAAATCGCGGTAAGAGCCCTCTGCGTCGTCGATCCATGCGGCCAGAGCTTCCAGGAAGGTGTCCAGGTCGGCGTTTTCCCACTCCTGGCCCTGGCGCAGGAACTCCTCCCGAAGGCCACGCACGAACGTGGCCAGTTCCTCGCGGGTCTGGATCTCGTCACCAAGGTTCATGTCGACAACGGGTTCATTGGGTTCCATGGGTTCATTCTCGACGGAGCCCATTGCTCTCGGCATGAAGTTCCTTCGTACGCGCGCCCGAAGCGAGGCCGTCTCGCCGGGCGGCCCCTTGGTGCGGGCCACGAGCAGTCCGGTTGCCCCGTGGGCAGCGGGCGCCTACCTCGGCGCGCTGCTGCCGGTGTAGGAGGGGAGGGCGGCCACCAGCCTTCTGAGGGCCGGGTCGGCGGTGTAGCGGCGTGTGTGCAGGGCGGCGATCTTCTGTGCGATGTCGGGGTCGTCCTCGTCGGTGGTGTCGTACGAGACGAAGGACTCCAGCAGCGGAAGGCCGATCCTGTCGGTGTGGGCGTGTGAGGGTGCCGTCAGGTACTCCCAGTAGCCGTCGAGGTCCTTGAGGACGAAGACGGCCCCGTACTCGAACTCGCCGCCGACGTCCTTGCCGACGACGTACCGCACGACCGCGTCGATGGACGCGCCCTGGTTGCGCAGGCTGGCCAAGGCTTCCTCGCGCTGTGGGGCGGTGGTGGTCTTCTTGAAGACGAAGCGGTTGTGGTGGTAGATCATCGGGTTTCCTTTCAGGCTTTCAGGATTTCAGGCGGTGGTCGCGGCCGGGGTGAACGCGGCGGCGTGGTCGCGGGTGAAGTCCGTGAGGTCGCGGGCGGGGTGTCCGGTGAGGTCGGGGATGGACGTGTGCACTTCGGCGGCCTCTCCCTCGCTGTAGTGGGCGTAGTCCTCGACGAGTCCGCCGAGCTGCCAGGGCGGCAGGACACCGGTCAGCGCGGCGGTGAACCGCTCGGCGGAGGTGTCGTGGAAGGTGATGTGCCGTCCGGTGGCCGTGGAGAGTGCCTCGGCGATCTGGGTGTGGGTCACGGCGCGCGGGCCGGTCAGCGTGTAGGTGTGGCCGGTGTGTCCCGGGGTGGTCAGTACGGCCGCGGCGGCGTCCGCGATGTCCCTGGTGTCGATGGCGCTGACGGCGGCGTCGCCGATGGGCGCGGCGAGGAAACCCTGGGCGATGGTGTCCGCGAGGCCGAGCAGGGCCTGGAGGTAGAGGTTGGGGCGCAGCACCGTGTGGTCGAGGCCGAGGGTCGCCATGTGTGCTTCGACTTCGGCGTGCCAGCGCAGGAACCGTACGGGTGAGTCGGCGCGGGCCGCGTACTGGGAGAGCAGGACGAGCCGTCGTACTCCACCGGCGCGGGCGAGGTCGGCGAAGCGGATCTGGAGGTCGGCGGCGTCCGGGGCCGAGGGGCTGTTGAGGAAGGCCGCGTCGACGCCGTCCAGCGCGGCCCGGACCGAGGCGGGGTCCCGGAGGTCGGCGACGACGTTCTCGGCTCCGGGGACGGGGCGGCCGGCGTCGCGGATCATGGCGCGTACGGTGACGCCTCGGGCCCGCAGGGCGGGGATCAGGGCGGTGCCGATCGTTCCGGTCGCGCCGGTCACGAGCACGGTGGGTGCGTTCATGGTGGTGTGCCTTTCTGGGGTGTGTGCGTACGGGTGGTGGAGGGGCTTCCCCGGTGGTGTCCCGTCCGGTTCCCCGTGGTGCATGTCCTGAGGTTCCCGTGAGCCGGTCTTCGCTCGCGTCGGTGAAAATCACCTACGTACGCCGGTGGCTGCGGCGGCAGTCGGCGCCGGTGGCCGGGCGGCTTCGCCGCTAGGGTGCTGATCATGTCCACGACGCCCTCCCGTCCCCTCCTCGGCCGGCACGACGAGATCGCCCGCCTCCTCGCCCTCGTCGGCGCGGCGGAACAGGGCCGGGGCGGTGTGCTCGTGCTCCGTGGCGAGCCGGGCATCGGGAAGACCGCCCTGGTGGAACACGTCGGGCGGGCTGCTCCGGAGGGCTTCCAGGTCATCCGGGCGTCCGGCGCCGAGTTCGAGGGGGAGCTGCCGTTCGCCGCACTGCACCAGCTGTGCGTGCCGGTACTGGCGCACCTGGACACGCTCGCGCCCGCCTACCGCGATGCGCTGCTCGTCGCGTTCGGGCTGTCCGACGGTACGCCGGACGCCTTCCGCGTCGGTCTGGCCGCGCTCCAGTTGCTGGCGACCGCCGCGGCGCAGCGGCCGGTGCTGTGCCTCGTCGACGACGCGCACTGGATGGATGCCGCGTCCGCCGAGGCGCTCACGTTCCTGGCCAGGCGTGTCGCGGCCGAGCCGATCGCGGTGGTGTTCGCGGCCCGCGACTCCGACGTCCTACGGGGGTTGGACGACCTGCCCGGTCTGACGGTCGGCGGCCTGAGCGACGCGCACGCGCAGGAGTTGCTGGCCGAGGAGAAGACCGTGACGCTCGACGAGCGGGTGCGTGATCGTCTGCTCGCCGAGGCACGCGGAAATCCGCTGGCCCTGATCGAACTGCCGAAGGCGGGCGGCTTCGCGCCACCGACACCGTCCCCCGTCGCCGGCCGCATCGAGCGGAGCTTCGCGGCCAGGTTGGGGGAACTGCCGCCGGAGGCACAGATGTTGCTGATCCTGGCGAGCGCCGACCCCACGGGCGACCCGGGCCTGTTGTGGCCTGCCGCGCAACTGCTGGGCCTCGGCGTGCCGGCCGCGAGCGCCGCCGCCGAGACGTCCGGGCTGGTGCGGTTCGGCACCCGTACCCGGTTCTGTCATCCGTTGGCACGCTCGGCCGCCTACCGTACGGCCGAACCCGGGCAACTGAGGTCGGCACACCGTGCGCTGGCCGACGCCACCGACCCCGTCGCCGCCCCCGACCGGCGGGCCTGGCACCGTGCGCAGGCCACCACCGGCCCGGACGAGCGGGTCGCGGCGGAGCTGGAGTCGTCGGCGTCCCGTGCACAGGCGCGTGGGGGCGTGTCCGCCGGTGCCGCGTTCCTCGAACGAGCGGCGGAGCTGTCGCTCGACCCCGCCAAGCAGTCCGTACGCGTGCTCGCCGCCGCGCGGGCCACGCTCGCGGCGGGCCGGGCGGATGCGGCGGGCGAGCTGCTGACCAGCATGGACACCGCGTCGCTCGATGAACTCCAGCACGCTTCCGTGGAGTTGCTGCGTGGGCAGATCGCCTTCAGCCAGGGCTCGGACCGGGCCGTGCGGGGTCCGGAACTCATCCTGCGGGCGGCGCGCCGGTTCGCCGTACGAGATCCGGAACGCGCGCGGGAGTGCTTCGTGGCCGCGCTGGAGATGGGGCTCGCCGTGGGGCAGGCCGCCGGGGTCATGGGCCGGGTGCTGGAAGCGGCCCGGACGGCACCGCCTTCCTCGAAGACGGTGGATCTTCTCGACGCGTTGGTGCTGTTGCACAGCGAGGGGCACCGGGCCGGGGTGCCGGTCCTCCGGCAAGCGCTGGCCGGTGACGGTGACGGTGACAGCGGAGCTGTCGGGTGGACCCGGGCGCCCGCGCTCGCCACGGTGCTCGCGGGCGAGCTGTGGGACCTGGACCTGCACGCCGGGATCGTCGCATGGCTGGTGCGGACCGGACGGGACTCGGGCTCGCCGATGACCATCCGGCTGGGGCTGTCGCAGCTCGCCCTGTCCACGGTGTTCACCGGCGAGTTCGGGCGGGCGATGGATGCGATCGCCGAGGAGGAGGCGGTCGCCGACGCCGTCGGTGATCTGCCGCAGCTCTACCCGAGGGTGCATCTGGCGGCGCTGCGCGGCCGCCGCCAGGAGGTGCTCGACCTGTTCACCGAGCTGACGAGCAGGCCCGCCGGACAACTGACCGGGAACGCCCACTGGGCGACGGCCGTCCTGTACAACGGCCTGGCCGACTACCCGGCCGCACTGGCCGCCGCGCGGCGCGCGGTGGCGGGCGGCGACCTCTTCCTCACCGGCATCGCGCTGCCCGAGCTGGTGGAGGCCGCGGTCCGTTGCGGCGAGAGCGCCGCCGCGGAATCGGCGCTGGGGTCCCTGGTCGAACGTACGGAACCCGCTGGAACCCCTTTCGCCCTCGGCGTGGCGGCAGGGGCCCGGGCGCTGGTCAGCGACGCGGAGGACGACCACCGGGAGGCGATCGAGCACCTGACGGGCAGTTCGCTGGTCCCGCACCTGGCGCGGGCGCAGCTGCGGTACGGGGAGTGGCTGCGCCGTGCGGGACGGCGCCGTGACGCACGCGAGCAACTGCGTGCCGCGCACGGACGGCTGGCCGGGACCGGCATGGAGGCGTTCGCCCGGCGGGCCGCCGACGAACTGCGCGCGACGGGTGAAGTGGCCCGCAGCCGCTCCGGGCACACGTACGACAGCCTGACCATGCAGGAGACGCACATCGCGCGCCAGGTCGCGGCGGGCGCGACGACGAAGGAGGTGGCCGGACGTCTGTTCCTCAGCCCGCGCACGGTCGACGCCCACCTGCGGAACATCTTCCGCAAACTCGGCATCACCTCGCGCAGGCAGCTCAGGGACATGCCGGACCTCCGGTGAAGCGGCCCGGCCGGTACGGCCGGGACATGTCCCGTCGCACCGTCCGTCGCCTCTCCCCCGCTCGGCCCACCCGAGTGGCGTACGGTCCCGGCGGCCCGCTTCCTTGTTCCTGACGCAGGTAGGCAGACGGCACTCGTACATCTGGAGCAGATGTGGGACGACGACGGTGGACGGCAGCGGGGGCGCTGGTGCTGGCGACGGGGCTGCTGCAGGCCGGTCCGACGAACGCGGTGGCCGCCCCGTCCTTCGTCGCCTCCGCGCCCGCGGAGAGCTGCACGGCCAACGCGGGCCCCTACCAGCGGCAGTTGGAGAAGCGGCTGGGTCTGCCGGTGGACGGCCGCATGTCGCAGGCCGACTGCGTGGCGATCCGCAAGGTCCAGCGGGATCTGAAGCTGACTCCCGCGAACGGCTTCCCCGACCTCAAGACGTACCGTTACACGCTCGTCTACGACGCGAGCAGGAATCCCAATGCCGGGAAACGGTGCCCTGTACGGACGTACCGCGTCACCTGCGTGGATCTGTCGCGGCAGATCCTGTGGGTGCAGAAGGGCACGAAGGTCGTCTTCCGGCCGGTGCCCGTCCGGTCCGGGCGGCCCGGTCTGGAGACCAGGACCGGCTGGCAGCGGATCTACCGGAAGAACCGCACCTTCTTCTCCACCGTCTACGACGGCGCTCCCATGCCGTTCTCGCAGTTCTTCAACGGGGGGCAGGCGCTGCACGGGACGTACAAGGACCTGTTCGAGTCGGGTTCGGGCGGCTGCGTGAACATGTACGTCAAGGACGCCGAGCGGCTGTACCGACTGCTCGGCGTCGGGGATCGGCTGTATGTGTTCGGCCGCAAGCCCAACCGGGCCGTCGGAAATCCCGACGCTGCGAAGGCGGACGCGATCGTGGCGGACGCCTTCGGGGGGCACCTCATCCCGGTCGACGTGCCGCTGGACGATCCGCTGCGCTGACACGGGTCTCCCCCGGTCGGTTCCGGCGCACGGGCCGTCGGTCGGTTCCAGTGCATGGGCCGTCGGTCAGTTCCAGCGCACGGGCCGCCCCTCGCCGAACCGCGGGAGCACGTAGCCGACGGCCGAGGCCCGGTGTTCGGTGAAGCGGTTCATCGCGTCGGACTCCGACAGCCGCTGCTGGACCCGGGTGAAGAGGGCAGGGTCCCGCATGAAGGCGAGGAACAGCAGTCCGCGTCCTGCGGGCCCGTCGTCGTAGGAGTAGCCGCGGCGGAGCATGCGGGCACCCTGGTCGAGCCGTGAGTGGGCCAGCCGGACATGCGCGTCGACCGGGATCACGTACTGGCCCTCGGGCGTCTTCGCGTACAGGTCCACCGGATCGCGTTCCGAGGTGCCGCCGAGCGGTGCACCACTGTCCCGGTGACGGCCGACGACCCGTTCCTGAGCGGAGGGAGGCAGGGCGGCGAAGCCTCGGGTGTCCATGTGGATGCGCCGGTAGACGAGGTACGTGCTGCCGTCGGGGTGCCAGAGCCAGCGGCGGTACTCCGAGGGCGGAGGGTTCTCCGTGCCGTCCTTGAAGCCGAAGAGGTTGCGGGGTGTCGCCCCGGGCGTGGTGGGCGGCAGGAAGCCCTCCTGCCGCCAACGGGGCGCGAGAGCGGTGTGCGTGGAGGCTGTGAAGCGGCCGGCCTCCTCCCGGCACGCGGCGGCCGTCGGGCCTGCCCACAGGACGAGCAGGTGGCCACCGGAACGGGCCGGGTCGAGCCGGTCTCCGGGGAAACGCGGCGGTTCGCGGAGCAGTGCCGGAGTGCGCAGCCCCAGTGCGCGGTACAGACCGGGCAGCGCGACGACGGTGCCGGTGGGACCGGCCCCGCGGCCACCCGGCCACGCCAGCAGGGCGGCCGTGACGGCGGCCTGATCGGCGTGGCGCAGGTCGTACGAGGTCAGGAGCACATACGGAGCAGGGGGCTCCGTCACGCCTCGCTGGCTGGACGGCTGCGCGCCGGCCTTTGTGCCGCCCTGCTGTCCGGGTGCTGCCTCGCGGACGGCAGGGGCTGAGGGAGCGCATCCGGCAGCGGCCAGGGTGACGGCGGGAAGCGCGCCGAGTGCCGCGCGACGTCCCAGGGAGCCCGGACGGTGGGCGGGGAGGTCACCACGCATGGGTGTCGGGAGCCTTTCCGTGGAGTGCGGCCGAGCCCGCGGTGCGCCCGGAACCGACGGGTCGCGGGCGCCAGAGGAAGCCGCCCATAAGTTACACCTGTCCCCATGCACCCATTTGTAGGCAGAAGCCTCTTCCGCGGCCTTTGTTCGGCACTCACCGCTGTGGCCCTGGGCTCGGCGGCGCTCACGGGTTGTGCGGGCCCCCACGGCACTGCCCGGCCCGGTCCGACGGGCGGACCCGCCGAACTCCGCGTTCCCGCCGCCTATCCGACCATTCAGGAAGCCGTGGACGTCGCACGTTCGGGTGATCTTGTCCTGGTGGCACCCGGTGTGTACAAGGAGGAGGTGCAACTGCGCCGTCCCGGCGTGGTCCTGCGCGGAGAGAGCCGCGACAAGGTGGTCGTCGACGGTCAGTTCACCCGCTTCAACGGCATCACCGTGACGGGCGCGGGCTCGGTCGTCGAGAACCTGACAGTTCGCAACCACCTCGCCAACGGCGTGCTGTTCACCGGTGTCACCGACCGGGAACTCCAGCGCGCCGGGGCCGGGGGTTCGGGCTACGACCCGCTCGACACGGCGAAGTTCCCCGCGCTGGGGGGCTTCCGCGCCTCGTACGTGACCGCGCACAACAACGCGCTGTACGGCATCTACGCGTTCGACGCGCGCGACGGCGTCATCGAGCACAGTTACGGCTCGGGACACTCGGACTCCGGGATCTACGTCGGCCAGTGCGACCCCTGCAACACGGTCGTGCGCCACAACACCGTCGAGCACAACGCGATCGGCATCGAGGTCACCAACGCCTCGACGCATCTCGCCTTCGTCGCGAACACGGTGCGGGCCAACCGGGTGGGCATCACCGTCAACTCGAACAACCTCGAAGCCCTGGGCCCGCAGCACGACGCCGCCGTCGTCGGCAACACGGTCACCGGGAACAACGACGCCGCCAGCCCCGAACAGGCCGACGGAGGCTTCGGTGTGGGCATCGGCATCGGCGGCGGCACCCGCAACCTCGTCGCCCGCAACCTCCTGCGGGACCACCGCGTGGCCGCCCTCCGCCTCCAGGACGTGCAGGGCTATCCGGTGCGCGGCAACACCCTGAAGGACAACGCGGTCGACGCCAGGACTCCTGCCGGGCTGCTGCTGGAGGCAGCACGCACGGGCGGCAACTGCTATGAGGGCAACGGAAGCACGCGCAGCCTCCCGGCCGCCCTGCCGCCCGAGGTCACCCGGTGTCCGGGGCGCGACACAGCGCTGGCCGGCGGACGCCCCCGGCTTCCCTCGGCCGAGGTCCCGCCGGGCATCTCCTTCCGCGAGGTCGCAGCGCCCGGACCGCAGCCGCAGCTTCCCGGTGGCGCTCGCGCGGCCGTCCGCCCTGCGCACGGGCTGCCGGGCGCGGTGGACCTGAACGCCTACCGGCTGCCCGCGGGCGGCTGACGGGACGGGGTGACGGGTGGAGGGGCCGGGTCCGTCAGGGCGTCCGCCTCCACGGGGAGTCCGGGACCCGGACCTTCGCGGCGAGCGGTCGCAGGTCCAGCCGGACGGGCCGGTCCAGTCCGGGAAGCACCATCTCCACCCGGCCGAGCCGCCCCTGCTCGTCCACCCAGTAGGTCAGCGGGGAGACGGAACCGGCGGCGGCGTTCTTGGGGCGCGGCCCCGAGAAGACGGTGTGCACGCGCCCGTCGACCTGTTCCTCGCGCAGTCGCCTGGGTCCTGACTGGGCGAGGAGCTGGGCGTTGTCGGGACGGTTCCCGGCCAGGGACATCGTCAGGCGCAGCGCCGCGTCCATCGGGTCCGTGCTGTAGGCACGCGGCGACCACGCCCGGGCCGGAACGGCCTTGGCCGTCGCCGTGATGCCGGGGGCGGTGGTGTCGGCAGCCCCGGCCGTGCCGGTGGACACCGCCAGACCGCTCTGGTCCCAGGCCAGCGCACCGGCGGTACGGGCAGTGGCCGTTCCGCTCCGGTACACGCCGACCGCCCGGTGGGCGCGGTAGTCCAGCACACCGTGCACCTCGGTGGTGTCCGCCCCGTCGGGCACCTGGACGGCCACGGCGAGCGGGCTGCTCTCGTACGCGTTGAAGCGCGCCATCGCCAGCCGTTGGGCCTCGGCGACGGTGACCGGGCGGGGATCGAGTTCGTCACCCGCTCCCCGGGCGGCGACACCCGCCACGGCCGCGGTGGCGACGAGCAGGGCGCAGGCGCTCCAGAGCAAAGGACGGCGCGGACGGGCCATGGGTTCCTCTTCCTCCTCGGCGCGTGGGCGCCGGACGTGCTCGGTCGGTGGGTAGGCGCTGGGGTGTGGTGGGTGACGGATCGCGGGAGGGGCGTCCGTGCGCGAACAACATCCCGGGGGGGATGGTCCGTACGCGAACAGCATCCAGGAGCGCCGGGTGCGGGATGCGGAGCGCCACGGCAGGTGGCCCCCGCCGAGGAGGGCGGGGGCCACCTGCCGGTCATGACGACCGGTCAGCTCCGTGCGGGAGCGGCCGGGTCACTTCTTCTTCTTTTCCTCTTCCTTGGGCTGGTTCTTCAGCGTCACGGTGACGCTGAGGCTGTTCTTGCTGATGCGGTGCGGGCCCGAGGTGCGGTTCGCGGGCAACTGATAGCCGTCGGGGACCGCTGTCTCGTACAGGTAGTACGCGCCCTCGTCGAGCTTCTCGTAGCGGCACCTGCCCTGTGCGTCCGTGGCACAGCCGGGGTCGGCGAGGGAGTCGGCCCGGGCGCCGGTGCGCTGGAGGCCGGGGGTGCCGTTGGTCTCCTCCCAGAGCTGGAAGACCGCGCCGGGCACGAGCCTGCCCGTCTTGGCGTCCTTCTTGACGATGGTGATCTCGCCCTTCACGGGCTCGTCCTGGTACGGCACGTTGGCGGCCTTGACCTCAGCGCCCTGGGTGACGTTGCCGAGGTCGAGGACGAACGGGCCGAAGACGGGGTTGGCGGGCGGCTGGTAGCCCTGCGGAGCCTCGGTCTCCTGCCAGTAGTACGTACCGAGCGGAACGTTCTCCGAGGTGCACGCACCACGCCCGTCGGTCGTGCAGACGGCACCGACCTTCGTGTCCGGCGTGTCACCGTCCATCTGGAGACCGTCCTGGGAGTTGGACTCGCGCCACAGCTGGAACTTCGCCCCGGCCAACGGCCTGCCCGTGGCGGCGTCGGTCTTGAGGACCCGCACCTTGCCGTCCGGCTGGTTGGTGGCCTTCGCCTCCGCGCCCCGCGTGTAGTTGTCGAAGTCCAGGACGAGCGGACCGAAGACGGGCTGGGCCGGCGGCCGGTAGCCGTCGGGTGCCTCGGTCTCCTGCCAGTAGTAGGCGCCGAGCGGAACGTTGTCCGAGGTGCAGAGACCGCGCTCGTCGGTCGTGCAGACGGCACCGACCTTCGTGTCCGGCGTGTCACCGTCCATCTGGAGACCGTCCTGGGAATTGGACTCCCGCCACAGCTGGAACTTCGCCCCGGCCAGCGGCCTGCCCGTGGCGGCGTCGGTCTTGACGATCCTCACCTTGCCGTCCGGCTGGTTGTAGCCGAAGTCGTAGGTGTGGTTGTCCTGGCCCGCGTCACCGGTGGTGATGGTGTGCTCGGGGTACTTGCCGCCCGGCGGGACCTTGCCGTCGCTGTCGATGAAGTCGTTGTCGCCCGCGTCGTTCTTGGTGACCGCCCACCGGAAGAGCGGGCCGCCGTCCTCGTAGTCGGCCGGGTTGTCGATCTTGATCGTGTACTGGGTGCGGAACTTCAGGCCGCCCGGCACGTTCGAGTTGTCGAAGTAGTACTCGCCGCGGCTGGTCGTCACGGTGGTGGCGACCTTGTTGCCGTTCGCGTCGTACAGGTTGACCGTGGCGCCCGGGACCGGCTTCTCGCCCGGGTCCTGGATGCCGTCCTTGTCGACGTCGTACCAGACGCGGTTGCCGATCTGGATCGGCGCCTCGTCGCAGAGGACCTCGAGGTCGGCCATGGCGCCGCCCTTGCCGAAGGCGGTGTTCAGGATGTTGCCGCCCTGGGCGTTGGGCGAGGGCTTGGAGCCGTCGCGGTTCACGTGCATCGTGCCGCTGTTGTACGTGGTGTCGATGACGTCGATGCCGGAGGTGGCGACGGTGTCCTCGACCTTGGAGAGCGCGATGCCCGAGAAGGCCGATTCGAGGTGCCAGACGGTCCGCCACTCACCGGGGTAGTACTCCAGGACGTTCGCGGGCTGTCCGCCGTTGTTCTGCGGGGTGCCGTTGTTGGTGCAGCCGCCGTTGCCGTCCAGGACGAACTTGCCGTCCGGTCCCTTGCAGGCGCGGTTCAGGTCACCGCCGGAGGACGGGTCGGCCAGACCTCCGCCGATCTTGGTGCGCAGGCCCTGTCCGGTCTGGTCGGCGTGCCGGTCGCGGAAGCCGAGGATGAGGTCGCCGTCGGTGTCCACGACGACATCGCCCAGAATCGGCTGCGGGTAGGCGTAGCGCGTGGTGCAGTTCTTGCCGTCCTGCTGGTCGCGGTAGCCGTCCGCCCAGGGGTACCAGGCCGGCCCCTTGCAATTCGCCGGGAGGTTGTCCGCGATGCCGCGCGGGTAGTCGAGCTTCTGGTCCATGACGACGCCGGTGAAGGTCCCGGCCGCGGCGTCGAAGGTCTGGACGACCGCCCGCATGTCCGCCTTGTTCTGTGTCGACTCGGCGGAGCAGACGCCGCCGACGTAGACGGTGCCGTCTTGCACGCCGAGGCCGAAGGGCCGCCAGTCGTCGGCGGAGGCGCAGCCCGGGTCGGGGATGGCGTAGGACGCCTTGGGGGCGTCGGCCGTCTTCTGGGTGGCGTCGTACCGGTAGAGCTTGCGGTCGTTCAGGTTGACGACGTACAGGTCCTTGCCGTCCTCCGAGACCTCCACGTCGCCGAGGGACTCCTTGGTGACCCTCGGGCTGAAGGAGAGGTCCATGTCGGTCGCCATGTCGTGCGCGGTGGTGCCGACGTTGGGGACCTTCGTGAACAGCGACAGGGCGTTGCCGTTCGCCCGGTCGGAGAGGTAGATCGCGCCGGGGCCCTCGGGACCGAACTTCGAGGCGCGGCGGGCGAAGGCGCCGGAGAAGACCCACTTCTTCTGCTTGGACCAGCCGATGCCGTACAGCGCACCGGTGTCGCCCTTGGTCGCCATGTCCGTGGTCTGGTTGTTGTTGCCCCGGGCGTTGTACGGGAAGGACACCAGCGTGCGGCGGGTGTCGGCCTCGGGGCCGTCGGAGGAGTCCTTGCCGATGCAGGCCGTCACCAGATCGGCGTTCTTCTGGCAGTAGTCGCCCGGGTTCCAGAACGCCGTGGTGAACTCGACGTTCTGGCCACCGGAGACGTCGACGAACTCCTCGGTGCTGGTCAGTGCGTTGACGTCGCCCTTGAGGAGGCCGCCCTCGTGGTCGGCGAAGGCCGAGAACAGGACGCCCGGCTTCGGGTTGATCACCTGGGCGCGGTACTTGCCGCCCTTGAGGGCCGTGGTGGCCGGGGTGAATTCGGCGACGCCGTCGGCGCCGGTCCTGGCGGTGACGGTGTTGCCCGCGTCGTCGGTGAGGCGGACCTCGACCTGGTTCAGGGCGGGCTCCAGCACCCGGTCCCAGGTGCCGTTGGCGTTCACCTCGCGGACGACCCGCACCTTCACGGTGCCGTCGCCGGCATCCGCCTGGGCGGGCGCGGCGCCGAGGAGGCTGCCGGTGGTGATGAGCGGAAGTGCCAGGCCGATGGAGAGCGCGCGGCTGTGGGTGGCGCGCCCGGGTCTGCGCCGATGCGCACCGTGGGCTGGGGTGGTCAAAGCGTCTCCTTGAGTGCTTCGGAGCGGGAGGGTGCACCAACACGCCGTTCTCCGATCAGCAGAAGAACCGCTTGTCGATACGCCCTGCATAGCCACGGACCCGCGGACGCGCGAAGGCTGGCGCACGGCGTTGCGCCGTTCCACGACGATTCCACCTGATTGGCCGTCATCTGACGCCTCGTGAGGAGGCGGCGAACGCCGTGCGGGAGGGCGTCCCCGGCTCGCCTGTACGCGGCCGGGCGCAGGCGGACCGGACCGTGTGCCAAGCCGCTGCAACGAGTTCTGCAAGGGGTGCTGCAACCCCCGGCCCCACGCTGGGTTCTGCCTCTCGACTTCTCGTCGGAGGCCCACGAACCCTCGCGTACAAGGAGCAGTCGGGAATGCACATCCTCACCGGAGTGAACATGATGTCCAAGGAGCTCGTCCTCGTCCATGCCGAGGAGGACAAGCTCGTCACGGTCCCGCTGGAGAGCCTCGACGGCTGGCGGCCGGCCAGCCTCCAGCACTCGTGGATCGCCTCCGACGAGGTGACCGTGTACATCGCCACGGACGCGATCCCGCCGTTCCACGGATCCATCGTCGTACTGCACCTGAACGGCATCGACTGGGACGCCGGCATGGCCGATGTGGAGATCCGGCAGATCGTTGCGCTGGACGCCGCCGGGACGCCGTCCGACATGCCGAACCTCAAGCAGACCTCGCCGAAGCAGCCGATCATGCCGTGGACGCGGCCCCTGTACACGCAGACGCACGGCCCGACCTTCCTGCCGCGCTCGAAGTTCACGTACATCACGCACTACACGGACGACCGCGTGCGCGGCTTCAGGATCAGGTCGGACGGCACGCTGGAGCAGCGGATTCTGTACTCCGACCGTGCGCTGACGCGACAGACCCACGGGGTCAATTTCAATGCGGAGGGCAGCGTCGGGCTGGGTGTCGGGTACGACTACGACATCGGGGAAGTGCGGGTGTACCGGCCGGACCGGCACACCGGCGCGGTCGTGGCGACGCACGCGATCACGCTGGGGACCGAGACCGAGTACGGGGCGTTCGCGCACTACGCGAGCTGGATCGACAACCGCTACGCCTACGTCGGGACCATGCAGGTCGGGTCCACGTCCAGGACGCCGCAGGGCGCCACGGTCGTCGGGCCGAGCGTCTGGCTCATCGACACCGAGCTGGACACCGCCGAGCAGGTCATCGCGCCCACCCGCACGGCGACGGGTGCGGGCATGTACCGGTCGCCGTCGGACCTGACGATCGCCAAGGGGAAGCTGTACGTGGCGGAGGAGGACTCGTGGGGGCCGCAGTTCGACAGCCCCTTCAACTACGGGCGGGACGGCTACATCTCGATCTGGGACATCCAGGACCCCGCACACCCCGTCTTCCTCAAGAGGCTGCGTCCCGGCCGCGAACTGCCCGCCGACTTCCGCAACGCGCACACCGCCACGGCCATGTTCGACGAGGACTCCGTGTTCGTCTCCAGTTTCGTCAGCGACCACCTGGTGCGGATCGACACCAACACCGACAAGGTCGCCAAGATCTATGACTGCGACGACGGACTGATGATGTTCCACGGCGAATTCGCCGCGGGACGCAACCGATGACCGGGCGCCACGGAAATCCGACGCCACTCATTCTGGAGAAGAATTCGTGTTGACGAATCAAGGCCCGGACCTGAAGGCCGGGACCGACGACCTTTCCCACACCCAGATCATGCTGGAGCGGCTGGCCGCAAGTTGGCCCCGCCGGGCCCAGGTGAAGAAGCAGGAACTGGAACCGTTCTTCGAGGCGGGGAAGGAGGACTTCCTGGAGAGCCTCCTGCCGTTCCGGCACATGCCGCAGTACCTGTCGAGTCCGCCCGAGCTGAAGTCGCGGATACTCAGTGCCGGTTGGCTGATGTACAACGCCAAGACGGTGCAGATCGAGACGGAGATCGTGAACCCGACCTGTCTCGACATCCTCCAGGGGACCATGCCCGGACTGCGTTCGGAAGCCTCGCAGACCGCGGTCTGCGAGACGATGGTCGACGAGGTGTACCACGTGCACTTGGTGGAGCAGGCCAGCCGTCTGACGCGCAGCCGTCGCGGGCTGGAAGATCTGGTGATTCCCCAGTTCAACCTGGTCGGCCACATGAAGAAGCGGCAGCAGGGCTCCGCCGATCCCGGGCAGCGGCGCATGATCCAGTTCGCCACGGCCGTGGTGTCGGAGATCTTCATCAGCGACTACCTGCATCTGCTCAGCGAAAGCCTGGAGATCCAGTCGTTCAACCGTATGACGGTGGCGGCACACCGGCACGACGAAATGGTGCACAGCCCGCTGTTCATGTCCCTTGCACAGTTGTTCTCGCACAAGCTGACGGAATCGCAGCGGGCCGATTTCGCCGATGTGCTGGCCGAACCCGTGGTCTGGTTCGCGGACCGGGAACTGGACGTATGGCTTTCCCTGCTGCGGCAGCTCGATTTCCCGCAGGCCGAGGAAATGATCAGGGAATGCAGGAATTCCGGTGCCGCCGATCTGACGGCACTGGACTATTCGGAGATCGTCTCGATGGCGCAGGAGATCGGACTCCTGGACTCCGCCGCCGCGCGTGACAGCTTTGCGCGGCAGGGACTGATCGCCTGACCGGGAAGGCCCGGTGCGTGGCGAGGGAGACGCACCGAGCCTGTCCCCACCGCATCCGCACGGCGCGCCGCAATGGGCGGCGGCGCGCCCTCCGGATGCACCCGTGACACGGCCCCCGGACCGGAACTGCGCCGGTCCGCGGGCCGTGTCACCACGTTCTGCCCTCCCTCCTTTCATCCGTTTTCATCCGTCCCGATCCACTCGCACAGAACGCAGGAGTACGTACGACATGTCAGTCGACACCATGGAACTGCTGGCACCGCCGGCACCCGGACCACGTCAGGAATGCACCACCGTCCTTCGCGTCGGCGCGCGGGAGAGCGCCGCACAGGGCGTCGTCACCCTCACGCTCGTCGATCCGGCCGGGCGTCCGCTCCCCCGCTGGACGCCGGGGGCCCACATCGACCTGGTGCTTCCCGAGATCGGTCTCGTACGGCAGTACTCGCTGTGCGGCGATCCCGCCGACCGGTACGCCTGGCGCATCGCCGTGCTGCTCGAACCCGGCGGCCGCGGCGGCTCCCGCCATGTGCACGAGGCTCTGGGCAGGGGGGCGACCGTGCTGGTGCGCGGGCCGCGCAACCACTTCCCGCTGGATCCCTCGCCCCGCTATCTGTTCATCGCGGGAGGCATCGGCATCACGCCCCTGCTGCCGATGGTCGCCGAGGCGGAGGCGGCGGGGCGGGACTGGGAGCTGCTGTACGGCGGGCGTTCCCGGTCCTCCATGGCCTTCCTCGACGAACTGGCCTCCTACGGAAGCCGGGTGAGGATCCATCCGCAGGACGAGGCGGGACTGCTCCCGCTGGCGCAGGCGCTGGACGCACCGCGCCTGGACAGCCTGGTGTACTGCTGCGGGCCCGAGCCTCTGGTCACCGCCGTGGAGGGCCGTTGCACCGACTGGCCCGTCGACAGTCTGCGCACCGAGCGGTTCAGCGCCCGGCCGGTGCCGCCGGAGCAGGAGGAACGCTCCACGGGTTTCGAGGTGGTGTGCCACCGCTCCGGGCTCACGCTGGACGTGGCGCCGCACGAGTCGATCCTGGACGTGGCCGAGCGGGCGGGCGTGCGGGCGTTCGCGGCCTGCCGCGAGGGGATCTGCGGGACGTGCGAGACGCGCGTCCTCGACGGTGTCGCCGAGCACCGGGACGCGATCCTCACCGACCGGCAGAAGGCGGCCGGGGAAACGATGATGATCTGCGTCTCCCGCTGCCGCGGCTCCCGGCTCGTACTGGACCTGTGAACACCCCGCGCATGCGGCGCAGGACAACAACACCTTCGGAATGCGGAGTTGAGCGAAATGGCAGAAGCAGTGGCGATCCGGCACATCGCCTTCGAGGACCTCGGTTCCTTCGAACAGGTGCTGAGGGACAGGGACTTCGACGTCACGTACGTGGATGCCGCACAGGGTCATGTGCGGGCACGGGTCGAACGACGCCGCCCCGATCTGCTCGTCGTGCTCGGCGGGCCGATGGGGGCGGGCGAGACGGATGCGTACCCCTTCCTGGAGGAGGAGATGGCGCTGATACGGGCCCACCTCTCGCGTGCGAAACCCCTGCTGGGCATCTGCCTGGGCGCGCAGCTCATCGCCGCCGCGCTCGGCGCCAAGGTCTTCCCGGCCGAGGCGAAGGAGCTCGGCTGGGGGCGCGTGGACCTGTCCGGGGAGGGGGCGGTGTCCCCGCTCGCCGCGCTGACCGGGCCCGTACTGCACTGGCACGGCGACACCTTCGACCTGCCGCCGGGGGCGACGCACCTCGCCTCCACCCCGGTCTGCCGCAACCAGGCCTTCGCCATCGGGCGCACCGTGCTGGGGTTGCAGTTCCACCCGGAGCTGCGGGGCTCGGCCGTCGAGTCCTGGCTCATCGGCCATGCGCACGAGATCTCGCAGGCGCCCGGTGTGTCCGTACAGCAGATCCGGACGGACACCCACCGGTACGCGGAGGCGGCCGAGGAGCGGGGGCGGCGGTTCTTCGGCCGTTGGCTCGACGGTGCGACGGGGTGAGAGGCGACTCGAGGGGCGACGGACGGACACGCGTCCCGGGAGGACGGTGAAGGAGGCGGAGACGGCCGGGCCCACGGGCCCGGCCGTCTCTTCGTCGTGGTGACGGGCCGTCGTGTCCGTAAGACGTGACTCCGGTTTTACCCTTCCCGCGCACCGTCGGGCGCCGTGCGTGCGTCCTTCACGGGGAGTGACGCGGAAGGTCTCCCGCACGAGGGCCTTCCCTGCCGGACGGCCGCCGCCGGGTACGGCGCGGCGCGCCCGGGTGGGACGGCAGGTCCTCGTGCGGGTCAATGATGCGGGGCGGGTCTCGGCACCCGTCCCTGCCGGCACGAAGGGGCCTCACGGGGGTTGTCCGGAGGGCGTCGTGCCGGTTGGCTTGAGGGCGACCGCCCCACAAGGGCGGCGTCGTTGGAGGATCAATCGATGTCCGGAACGCTTCGGTTCGATCTGCTCGGCCCGTTGCGGGTGTGGCGCGGCGAAGAGGAACTCGATGCCGGGCCCGTGCAGCAGCGGGTGCTTCTCGCCGTGCTGTTGCTGCACGTCAACCGGCCCGTGTCCCGCGAGACCCTCGTGGAGGCGGTGTGGGGCACGGCGCCTCCGGGGCGGGCGGTGAACCTGTTGCAGCGGCACGCGGCGGGACTGCGCCGGGTGCTGGAGCCGGGCCGCCCGGCGCGCGCCCCGTCGAGACTGCTGAACTGGACGGCGGCCGGTTACGTGCTGACGGTTCCGGCGGACGCCCTGGACTGCACCCTGCTCACCGAGCAGCGGGAGCGGGGGCGCGCCGCCCGTGCCGCGGGGGACCTTCCCGCGGCGGCGGAGGCGCTGCACGCCGCGCTGGACCTGTGGCAGGGGCGGCTGTGCGAGGGATTGGCCTGCCCGCTGCTCGACGCCGAGCGGGACCGGTGGGAGGAGCAGCGGCTGGGTGTGCTGGAGGAGCGCATCGAGGTCGATCTGGCGTTGGGCGCGGACGCGGATCTCGTCGGCGAGCTGCGCCGCCTGATCGCGGCGCACCCGTTGCGGGAGAGGCTGCACGGTCTGCTGATGCGGACCCTGCACCGCTGTGGCCGGCAGGGCGAGGCGCTGCGGGCCTACCAGGAGGCGCGTCGTCTGCTGGCGGACGAGCTGGGCATCGAGCCGGGGGCGGAGCTGCGGCGCGTGCATCAGCAGATCTTGGCCGCCGACGCCGCCCTGGACCCGCCGGTCGCCTTCCCCCCGACGGTCCTCGGCGCGGGCCGCCCGGCGATCCTCGGCGCAGGCCGCCGCCCGGTGCCGGGCACTGCGTCCCAGCCGGTGCCGGGCGCCACGCCCCACCCGGCCACTGGCACGACAGCCCGCCCGGTGCCGGGCGCCGCGCCCCACCCCGCCACCAATGCCGCCCTCCGCCCGGAGACCGGCACCACACCCCACCCGGCAGACCCCACCGAGCCCCCTCCCCTGCCCCGCGCCGCATCCCGTACGGCAGCCGACGACGCCTCCCGCCGGGGCGGCGCCGTCCCGTCCCGCACCGGGGCCGGGGTGCGCCCGGGGGCCGTGGGCCCGCAGCCGGAGAGCAGCCGTGCCGTATTGAGGACGCCCGGCAACCTGCCCACCGAGCTGACCAGTTTCGTCGGCCGCGACCATGAACTGGCGCGTGTGCGCGAGCTGTTGGCCGGCCACCGCCTCGTCACGCTCACCGGTGTCGGCGGCGTCGGCAAGACGCGGCTCGGGCTGCGCGCCGCACTGAACCTCCAGCCCTCCTTCCGCGACGGTGTGTGGCTGGTCGAGCTGTCCGGGCTCTCGGACCCCGGGCTCGTCGCGCACGCCGTGGCCGCGGCGCTGGACCTGCACGACCAGACGGGCCGTGCTCCGCTGGCCTCGCTGGTGCGGCATCTGCGGGAGCGGGAGATACTGCTGGTCCTCGACGACTGCGAGCACCTGCTGCACGCCTGCGCCGTGCTGGTGGACACCCTGCTGCGGGCCGCGACCGGGCTGCGGGTCGTCGCCACGAGCAGGCAGCCGCTGGCCGTCGACGGGGAACGCATCGTCCCCGTACCGCCGTTGCGGGTGCTGGGCGAGGGCGGGCCCGACGAGGAGACGCCGGCCGTCACCCTGTTCGCGCACCGGGCGCGGGCCGCGGTGCCGTGCGGGTTCCCGATGTCGGCGGAGACCAGGGCGACCGTGACCCGCATCTGCAGCCGCCTCGACGGCATCCCGCTGGCCATCGAGCTGGCAGCCGGGCGCCTGCGGACGCTGGACCCCGACCAGCTGCTGGCCCGGCTCGACGACCGCTTCCGGGTGCTCACGACGGCCCGGCCCACCGCGCTGCCCCGCCACCAGACGCTGCGGGCGACGGTGTGCTGGAGCTTCCATCTGTGCACGGACGACGAACGGCTTTTGTGGGTACGGCTGTCGACGTTCACGGACACCTTCGACCTGGAGGCCGCCGAGGCCGTCTGCGCCGGTGAGGATCTTCCGGCCGGAGAGATCTACGACCTCGTCGACGGTCTCGTGGACAAGTCGGTCCTGATCCGTGAGCGCTGCGGGGCCGGCATCCGCTTCCGGCTCCTGGAAACCCTGCGCGAGTACGGGCGCGACCAGATCCACGACGCGGACCTGCGGACCGCACTGCGGCGCCGGCACCGCGACCACTACCTGGCGCTGGCCGAGCGCGGCGAGGCGCAGTGGTTCGGCCCCGGTCAGGCGCGGTGGGCGGAGCGGCTGCGGCTGGAGCACGCCAACTTCCGCGAGGCGCTGGGCTTTTCGTTCGCCGCGCCGGACGAGGGCCTGGCCGGTGCCCGGCTGGCTGCCGCCCTGTATTCGTTCTGGGTGGCGTGCGGGTACGTGGAGGAGGCGCAGCGCTGGCTGGAGCGGGCGCTGCGCGCGGCCGGTGCGCCGTCGCGGGAGCGCGCCAAGGCGCTGTGGGTGATGAGCCGGATCGCGTATCTGCGCGGGGACGTAGCCGAGAGCCTCGCCCGGGCCCAGGAGTGCCGGGAGCTGGCCGGGCGCCTCGGCGACGGGATGACGCTGGCCCACGGCACGCACATGGCGGGCACCGCCACCCTGCTCCGCGACGAGCCCGTGCACGCGCGGTCGCTGCTGGCCCGGGCCCTGGAGCTGTACGCCGCGTGCGGCGAGACGAACAGCATGGTGATCCTGGCGCAGGCCCAACTCGCCCTGGCGGGCGTCTTCCTGGACGTGCCGGGGCAGGCGGTCGAACTCTGCCGCAAGGCGCGCAGTGTCTGCCGGGCGCACGAGGAGAAGTGGGCTCTCTCCTATGCCCTGTACGTCCAGGCCTTCGCCGAATGGGCCTGCGGGGAGCGGGTGGTGGCGGCCCGGCACGCGCGGGAGTGCCTGCGCATGAAGCGGGACTTCCGCGACCGGCTGGGCACGGCCATGGTCGTCGACCTGCTGGGGTGTCTGGCGGCTGCCGAGGGCCGGTGCCATCGGGCGGCGGTGCTGCTGGGGGCGGCGGAGGAGGAGTGGAACACCGTCGGTGTCCCCTGGTTCGGCTCGGCGTACTGGCGGGCGCCGCACGACGAGGCGGAGCGGTGGGCGCGGCAGGCGCTGGGGCACGAGGCGTTCGAGACCGCCCTGTTCGAGGGGACCCGGCTGCGGCCCGAGGAGGTCTTCGCCTTCGCCCTCGAAGAACGCTGCTGACCGACCGCCCGGCGCACGCCGCTTCGGCCGCGCGCCCCTGCGCGCCCCGTACTGAATTCGGCGTCCCCCTGCGCCCGTTCGCCCGCCGACCTAAGCTGGCGCGAACGCTGAAAACGACCATGTGGGGGGATTTCGATGGGTGCTGCGAACAAAGGGACGTTAGTGGTGAAGGCGGGAGTCAAGAGGCTCCTGGGGCGGGTGGGGTTCGACATCGTACGCAGCACCAACCACCGTCAGGGAGTGGACGACTTCCTGCCGTTCGAGGCGACGATGCGGGCCGCACGGGCCGCGGGTCTCTCCGTGGGGGACTATCTCGACGACGTGATGAACGGGACGCCGGGCGCCACCCAGTCGACGATCGACAAGCTGGGCGGCCTGGGCGTGTTCGCCGCCGCTCCGCGCACGGTGCTGGAGATCGGGCCCGGGTCGGGGAGGTACCTGGAGAAGACGCTGAAGGAGTGCTCGCCGGAGCGGTACGAGATCTACGAGACGGCCGAGCCCTGGGCGGCGTACCTGGTGGAGACGTTCGGCGTGGTGGCGCGGCCGACGGCAGGGGCGAGCCTGGCCGCGACGCCCGACGCGAGCGTGGACCTCGTCCAGGCGCACAAGGTCTTCAACACCGTCACCTTCCTGGTGGCGGCGCGCTACTTCTTCGAGATGGCGCGGGTCACCCGGCCGGGCGGCCGGATCGTCTTCGACGTCATGACGGAGAACTGTCTCGACCCGGAGGCGGTGCACACCTGGGCGACCAAGGGCGGCCCCGGGCACGACTCGTACCCGGCCGCGATGCCGCGCCGGGCGTGCGTGGACCTGTTCGCGAGCCTGGGCTGCCGGCTGGAGGCGGAGTTCCTGGCTCCGCTGGGTGTCGCCTCGACCGAAGTCCTCGTGTTCCAGAAGGATTTCGACACGGCGGGGTGACCCGGGAGCGGCGAGGAAGGCGGACTTCCGTTCGACGGAAGGCCACCGCGTCTACCCCGGGATCGGCTTGCCAAGCCCTCCCGGGAGCCATCCTCAAAGGTTGGTCACGAATTTCTCACATGCCCTCTCCAACCCAGCCCCGATGGTCTAGATTGACCGTGCTTCGGCTGTTCGACCACGAAGCACTGTTAATGATCAATAAGTCCGGTGCCGCGAAGGCCCGGCAATTGCGTCATCTCGTGTCCTTTGCCGACGCGGGGAGCCGGGGGGCATCCCGCACGAGGGGCACAGTCCGCACAAGGGGAACAGTGCGGGGACCGGGGGGTCTCCTGGGGGGGGAGGAAGCAGTGTTGGGCGAACACGTCGAACCACTGGCGACCTGGGGGGTCCCGTGCAGCGAGGGGATTTAGTCCGCCCGTTTCCGCCGGCGCAGCAGCGCCCGAGGAACGGGGCAATCAGCAGGCCTTCGGCCGACTGGGAGGCACGGTACCGACGTACCGTGATCGTCAGCGACACCGTGGCCACCGCCGTCGTGGTCTTTGCGATCGGCAACTTCTTCGGAGTCAGGGACGCCGCCAACTGGCACGAGAAGTGGAACATTCTCGCCGTCGGCACCGAGCTGCTCGTGCTGGGCGCGCTCGCGGTCAGCAGGTCCTGGGCTCCGGCCGTACTGGGGCAGGGCGCCGAGGAATTCCGCCGGCTCAGCCGCTCGCTGTTCACGGCGACGGTTGTCCTGGCGCTGGGCGGCATCGCCCTGACCTCGCGCAACATCAAATTGTGGATCTTCGTCGCGATGCCGATGATCGTGGTCGTCATCATGATCGCGCGCTATCTGCTGCGGCTGTGGCTGCACAAGCAGCGCAAGGAGGGCCGCTGTCTGCGGCCCGTGCTCGCCGCCGGAAGTCCGGAGACCGTACGCGATCTGATCAGCCGGACCCGCAAGTTCCCGCACCTCGGCTGGCGGGTCGAAGGCGTGTGCACCAGCGACGGCCTCGGGCTGAACGGTGACCAGCTGGACGTGGACGGGGTGCCGGTCGTCGGCCGGCTGACCGACGTCGCCGACCATGTGCACCGCGACGGCTACCGGGTCGTCGCCATCACTCCCGACGCGCACTGGTCCCCGCACCGGCTGCAACGCCTGGCCTGGAACCTGGAGGGCAGCGAGGCCGAGATGGTCGTGGCACCGGTGCTGATGGAGGTCGCGGGACCGCGCCTGCACGTGGACGCGGTACTGGGCATTCCGCTGCTGCGGGTCAGCATGCCGGTGTTCACCGGCGGCCACCGGGTGGTGAAGGCGGTCGTGGACCGGCTGGGGGCGGCGTTCCTGCTGCTGTTCTTCGCACCGCTGCTGGTGTTCGTCTCCCTGCTCGTCCTGGTGGACAGCCGGGGCGGGGTGGTCTACCGCCAGCGCAGGGTCGGCAAGGACGGCCGCGAGTTCACCATCTTCAAGTTCCGCACGATGGTCGCCGGGGCGCACGGGGCACGGGCCGAGCTGGCCGCCCTGAACGAGGGGGCGGGTCTGCTGTTCAAGGTCCGCCGGGACCCCCGGGTGACCCGGGTCGGGGCGGTGCTGCGCCGGTACTCCATCGACGAACTGCCGCAGCTGTTCAACGTGTTGACCGGGTCGATGTCGCTGGTGGGCCCGCGGCCGCCGCTGCCGGAGGAGTCGGCTGCGTACGGACCGGACATCCGGCGGCGGCTGCTGGTCAAGCCCGGACTGACCGGTCTGTGGCAGATCAGCGGACGCAGCGACCTGCCGTGGGAGGAGGCGGTGCGACTGGACCTGCGGTACGTCGAGGACTGGTCGCTCGCCCTGGACGCGGTGATCTTGTGGAAGACGCTCCGTGCGGTGCTGCACGGGCAGGGGGCGTACTGATGGGCCGCACGGATCGCATCGCAGGCCGCACCGGCCTGCCTGGGGGGAGGAACGGGGCATGAGGATCAGCGTTTTCGGGCTCGGTTACGTGGGCTGCGTGTCGGCGGCGTGCCTGGCCGGGATGGGCCACGAGGTCATCGGGGTGGACGTCAACCGGGTCAAGGTGGACCTGGTCAACGACGGCAAGGCCCCGGTGGTCGAGGAACGCATAGGCGAGCTGATAGCCGACGTCGTACGGACGGGTGCGTTACGGGCCACCGACGACGTCCGCGAGGCGGTGCTGGGCAGCGACGTGTCCCTGGTCTGCGTGGGCACGCCGTCGGAGCCCAACGGCAGCCTGTGCACCACCTATCTGGAGCGGGTCGCCGAGCAGATCGGGGCGGTACTCGCCGAGCGGGGCCGGGGTGCCCCGCGGCACACCGTCGTCTTCCGCTCCACCATGCTCCCCGGCACCTGCCTGAACCTCCTGGTGCCGATCCTGGAGAAGGCCGTCGGCGGCACGGCGGGCGTGGACTTCGGGGTCGCGGTCAACCCGGAGTTCCTGCGCGAGGGCACCAGCGTGCGGGACTTCTTCGACCCGCCCAAGACCGTCATCGGCCAGCTCGACACGGCCAGCGGCGACACGGTGGCGTCGCTGTACGAGGCCCTGCCCGGCGAGGTGTTCCGGGTGCCGGTGCCGACGGCCGAGGCGATCAAGTACGCCGACAACGCCTTCCACGGCCTGAAGATCGGCTTCGCGAACGAGCTGGGCGCGGTCTGCCAGGCGCTCGGCGTGGACTCGCACCAGGTGATGGACGTCTTCCTCGCCGACCGCAAGCTGAACATCAGCCCCGCCTATCTGCGCCCCGGCTTCGCCTTCGGCGGCTCCTGCCTGCCCAAGGACCTGCGCAGCCTGGTGTACGCGGCGCAGCGCGCGGACGTGTCGGTGCCGATCCTCTCCCATGTGCTGCCCTCCAACTCCGACCACCTCCAGCGGGCGGTCGACCTGGTCGAGCGCACCGGCAAGCGCCGGGTGGGCCTGTTCGGTCTCTCGTTCAAGCCCGGCACCGACGACCTGCGCGAGAGCCCGCTGGTGGAACTCGCGGAGCGGCTCTTCGGCAAGGGCTACGACCTGAAGATCTACGACGCGAACGTGAGCCTGTCGCGGCTGCTGGGCGCCAACCGCGAGTACATCGAGAACCGGCTGCCGCACCTGGCGCAGCTCCTCGCGGACTCCGTGGACGAGGTCCTGGACTTCGCCGACGTGTGCCTGGTCGGCACCCGTGACCCGGCCGTCCTGGCCGCGCTCCCGCACGGCGAGGGCCCGGTGATCGTGGATCTCGTACGCCTCCCCGACGCCGAGGCGCGCCGGACGGAACCGGGGTACCTGGGCCTTGCCTGGTAACGACGTGCTTGGTAACGACGACAACGGGGGTGGGACGATGCGGCGTGCGCTGATCCTGGTGGAGAACCTGTCGGTGCCTTTCGACCGGCGGGTGTGGCAGGAGTGCACGACGCTGCGCGACGCGGGCTGGGAGGTGCATGTGGTGTGCCCGCGCGGCGAGAAGCGGGACACCGAACCGGAGGCCGTGGTCGACGGGGTGCACATCCACCGCTATCCGTTACGGGCGGCCACCGGCGGCCCGGCCGGCTATCTGCGGGAGTACGGTGCGGCGCTGTGGCACACCGACCGCCTCGCCCGCAAGGTCGGCCCGGTGCACGTGGTGCACGCGTGCAACCCGCCGGACCTGCTGTTCCTGCCCGCGCTGCGGCTCAAGCGGCTCGGGGCGCGGTTCGTCTTCGACCAGCACGACCTGGTGCCGGAGCTGTACCTGTCCCGGTTCGGCCGCGGCAAGGACGCGCTGTACCGGGCCGTGTGCGCCCTGGAACGGATGACGTACAAGGCGGCGGACGTCGTGATCGCCACCAACGAGAGCTACCGGGACGTCGCGGTGCGCCGGGGCAACAAGCGGCCCGAGGACGTGTTCGTGGTGCGCAGCGCACCGCAGACCGACCGCTTCCAACCGGTGCCGCCCGAGCCGGAGTTGAAGCGCGGGAAGAGTCATCTGCTGTGCTATCTGGGCGTGATGGGCCCCCAGGACGGAGTCGACTACGCGCTGCGCGCCCTGGCGAAGCTGCGCGACGAAATCAAGCGCGACGACTGGCACGCGGTGTTCGTCGGAGCCGGTGACGCCTTCGACGCGATGGTGGAGCTGTCCCGGGAGCTGGGTCTTGAGGACCGGGTGGAGTTCACCGGGCGCATCCCGGACGCCGACCTGGTGCGGTACCTCTCCAGCGCGGACGTGTGCCTCTCCCCCGACCCGCGCAATCCGCTCAACGACGTCTCCACCATGAACAAGGTGCTGGAGTACATGGCGATGGGCCGGGCGATCGTCTCCTTCGACCTCAAGGAGGCACGCGTCTCCGCCGGTGACGCCGCCGTGTATGCGCCCGCCAACGACGAGCGCGCGTTCGCGGAGCTGATCGCGGAGCTGCTGGACGACCCGGACCGGCGGGCCCGCATGGGCAAGACCGGTCAGGAGCGGATCGGCGGCCAGCTGTCCTGGCGCAATTCGCAGACGCAGTTGCTGGCGGCGTACGACGCGGCGTGCCGCGCGGCGCTGTCGGCGCGCAGGGTGCGAAGGAGGCTGCGCCCTTGAGCGACGACACGATCCGCCTCGCCACCGTCGGACGGATGCTCCGCCGCCGGTGGCGGCTTCTGGCTGTCCTGACGCTGGTGGGGGCGCTCGTCGGTTACGGCGTCTCGGTGGTCTTCCCGCCCCGGTACACGGCGACGGCCTCGGTGCTGCTGCCGGGGCAGTGGGAGCAGCGCGAGCTGCTGACGCAGGTGGACATCGCGACGAGTTCGGTGGTGGTCGACCGCACGGCGGCCGCACTGGGCTGGAGCGGCGTCGACGGCGAGGAGCTGCGCAAGCAGGTGGCGGCATCCGCCGCCGACGGGAACATCATCAAGATCTCGGGCGCGGCCGACACCCCGGAGCGCGCCCAGCGGCTCTCGGACGTGCTGGCCCGCCAGTTCGTGACGTTCGCCGCCCGGATCTCGGGCGGCAGCACCGATTCCGACACGGAGGCCGAGGCGTTGCGCCAGCAGGTGGTGCAGACCAACCGGCGGATCTCCGAGCTGTCCAAGGCGGCCGATCCGGGGCGCTCCGTGGAGAGCGTGCAGGCGCGCACGTCCCTGGAGCGGCTGCGCACCACGCTGGAGAAGGCGATGGAGAAGCTGGACCAGGCCGATCCGGCGAACAACAAGGCCGATCTGGTCGTCATGGGTCCGGCGGCCCGCCCGGTGGGCCAGACGCCGCCGACCCGGCTGCACTTCATCGCGGCGGGGGCGGTGCTGTTCTTCCTGCTCGCCGTGATCGGACATCTGACCGTGGCGCGGGCGAACCGGCGGCTGCGCACGGGGCCGGAGATCGCCGCCGCGCTGGGTTCCGCGCTGCTGGGCACCGTCGACGTACCGGAGGAGGCGAACGTCGGGCGTTCGCCCGGCCGGGGCCCGCTGGTACGGATGAGCAGACTGCTGGGCACGGACACCCGGTGGGACGTGCCGCCGCCGCAGCGGTCGGGCGACGACGCCGACCGGAGCATCCGCTACCGGCGGGTGCGCGCCCGTCTGCGGGACCAACTGCCGCCGAACAGCGGTCTGTTGGTGCTCGTGCCGGACGAGGACCCGGTCGCGGACCGGGCCGCGGGCCAGCTCGTCGCCGAGGCCACGAAGGAACCCGACGGGGCGGCGCCCGCACTGCGGGTGGTGAAGATCGCCGTGGGCCGCCCGACCGTGCCCGACCGCGAGGCCGAGTCCGGCGCCCTGGTCGTGCTGGGCGCGGGCAACTGGACCGCCGAGGACCTCTCCGGCATCGCCGACGCGTGCGCGGACAGCAGCCACGACCTCGTCGGCGTCGTCGTCGCCGGTACGGTCCGCGGCCGCCCGGCCCGCACCTCCACCGCCGCTCCCGGGGACGACAGCACGCCCGCCCCGCTCCCGGTGAGCGGCACCGGTAGCACCGGCGGCACGAAGAAGCCCGCGCGGGCGAGCGGCAGCACGACGGGAGCCGCGAAGTGACCACACACGCAACGGCGCACCCGGAGCCGCCCGCCACCGCTCCGCTCATCGACCTGCAGGCCCTGGTGGCGGCCGTACGCAGGCGCCGCCGCCTGTGGCTGACGCTGGCGTTCCTGGGCCTGGTGGCCGGTTCCGCTCTCGCGGTCCTGCTGCCGCCCCCGCCGACCGCGGTGACCAAGGTCCTGGTCGCGCACCGGGAGGACCAGCCCAACGACACCGGCACCCTGATCCGCACCGACGTGGCGCTCCTTGGCACCACCCGGATCGCCGACGCGGCGCTGCGTTCCCTGGACTCCGCCGAGAAGGCGGAGGACTTCCTGAAGGACTACACGGGGCTCGGCCTGACCAACAACCTCCTCCAGATCGAGGTGAAGGCCAAGACCAACACCGAGGCGGTGGCCCGTGCCGGGGCCCTCGCCAACGCGTTCGTCGCCGACCATGTGCGCCGGATGCGGGAGACCGCGAAGGCGGAGGCCAAGGCCCTGCTGGACCAGCGCGACCGGATGCGCGTCGAGCTGGCCCAGGTCAACGAGACGATCGGCAAGCAGCCCCCGACGACCGACCCCAAGGGCGCGGCCGGCGCCGAGACGCTGTACGCCCGCCGGGCGGAACTCAACTCGCGGATCGCCGACTTCGACCAGCGGGCCGCCGAGGCCGGGACGGGCACGCCACGGCTGGTGTCCGGCACGCAGATCGTGGACGCCCCGCGCGCGCTCAAGCACTCCCTGCTCAAGGGCCTGGCCACCAAGGGCGGCATCGGGCTCGCCCTGGGTCTGGTGCTGGGCATCGCGCTGGCCGCCGTCGGCTCGGTGGTGGGCGACCGGCCCGTGCTGCGCCGGGACATCGCCGCACATCTGGGCGCCTCGGTCGTCGCGGAACTTCCCGGCAGGCCGGGCCTGTTGTGGCGGCGGCGCAGGACCCGGGCGGCCCGCGCCCGGCTCGCGACGTCGCTGGCGCGTACGGTGCGCGGCTCGACGGAGCCGCTGTCGCTGCTGGAGCTGGGCTGCGCCCGCAGCGCGGGCACCATCGCCCTGGACCTCGCCAGAACGCTGGCGCAGGACGGCCCGGTGGTGGTCGTCGACGGACTGCCGGGTGCCCGCCTCGCCAAGCGCCGCCCGAAGCCGGGCGACCCGGACGTGGTCGGCGGCGAGCGCGCCGGGTCCCTGCGCGCCGAGGAACGCCAGATCGGCGTCGGTTCGGTGGCGCCCGGCACCGCGTGGACCGACCTCCAGTACCTCGGCAGCCGCACGGTCCTCGTCGTACGCACCGGGCACGGCAGCACCGCCTGGCTGCACACGGTGGCCCGGCAGCTCGCCGACCAGCACATTCCCGTGATCGGCGTGGTGCTGATCGACGCCGATCCGCGCGACCGTACCGACGGCACGCTGTGGGACGTGGTGCACACCGCGCTGCGCGGCCTGGCCGACCGGAACGAACCGCACCCACACCACAGCGACCGGAACGACCCGCAGACCCACCAGAACGGGTCGCGGCAACCGCGTACGGAGCGGCTGCCGCTGTGGGCGGCACGGGTTCCGGACGACGAGACGGAGGTGCGGTAGATCATGTGCGGCATAGCAGGGGCGTACCGGTGGCCGGACGGGAAGGCGGTCACCGACCGGCTCACCGACGTCCTGGCCCATCGCGGCCCGGACGGGGCGGGCCGCTACGACCATCCGGCGGGTGACGGGACGGTGCACCTGGGGCACCGCAGGCTCGCCATCATCGACCTGTCGGAGACCGGTGCCCAGCCGATGGTCTCCGACGGACTCGCCCTCACCTACAACGGTGAGCTGTACAACGCACCGGAACTGCGGGCGGAGTTGGAAGCCGGCGGGGTGCGTTTTCGCGGGACCTCCGACACGGAGGTGGTGCTGGAGGCGTGGCGGCGCTGGGGCACGGACTGCCTACCGAGGCTGCGCGGCATGTTCGCGTTCGGGATCTTCGACGAGCGCACCGGTGAACTGGTGCTGGCCCGAGACCAGTTGGGCATCAAGCCGCTGTTTTTGGTGCGGCGCGGCGAGGGTCTCCTCTTCGCGTCCGAGCTGAAGGCCCTGGCGGCGGCGACCGGCGGTTCGCTGGAGGTGGACCACGCGGCGCTGGTGGCCTCGCTGCTGTACTACTGGGTGCCGGACTCGCGGTGCGCGCTGAGCGGGGCGGAGAAGCTGCCGCCGGGGAGCTGGCTGCGGGTGCGGGCCGACGGGCAGGTGCGGCGCGGCCGGTACTGGAACCTGAAGGACGTCGCCGCCGAGGGCCAGGCCCGGGCGCGCAGCGGCGACCTGCCGGACCTGGCCGCCGTCGTCGCCGAGTCGACCCGGCTCCATCTGCTCTCCGACGTACCCGTGGCGACGTTCCTGTCCGGCGGTCTGGACTCCAGCTATCTGACCGCGCTGGCCGCCCGCGACCGGCCGGGGATCTCCGCGTACACGATCGGTTTCCGGGCCGAGGACGCCAAGTTCGAGGCGATGCCGGACGACCTGCGCTACGCCCGGCAGGTGGCGGGGCGGTTCGGGGTGGACCTGCACGAGATCGAGATCGCGCCGAACGTGCTGGACCTGCTGCCGCAGATGACGTACAGCCTGGACGAGCCGATCGGCGACCCGGCTGCCATCAACACGTACCTGATCTGCCGGGCGGCCCGTGAGGCCGGGGTGAAGGTGATGCTGTCGGGGATGGGTGCGGACGAGCTGTTCGCCGGGTACCGCAAGCACCTGGCCAACCTGATCGCCGTGCGCTACCAGCGTGTTCCGCGTCCGCTGCGGCGGGGCATCGGCGGTGTCGTGGACCGGCTGCCGGTCGCCACGGCGCGGCGCGGGTACCGGTCGGTGCGGTTCGCGAAGCGGTTCCTGTCGTTCGCGGACCTGCCGGAGGAGACCGCGTTCCGGCGCAGCTACACGATGTACGACCAGCAGGAGCTGCTCGCGCTGATCAACCCGGATCTCGCGGGGACGGTCGACGACGTGCTGACCGAGCACCGGGACGTCTACGAGGACAACGACCTCGACGACTTCGTGAACCGGATGTGCCTGGGCGACGCCCGGATGTTCCTGCCGGGTCTCAACCTCGCCTACACGGACCGCTCCAGCATGGCCGCGTCGACCGAGGTGCGGGTGCCGTACGTGGACGTCGAGGTGGTGAAGGCGGCGTTCGCCTTCCCCGGCAGCCGCAAGATCGCCGGGCGGCAGGGCAAGGCGGTCCTGAAGGAGGCGGCGACGTCGATCCTGCCGAAGGAGATCGTCTACCGGCCGAAGGGCCTGTTCAGTGCCCCGCTGCGGGCGTGGATGAGCCGGGACCTGGCACCGCTGGTGCGCGAGGTGGTCAACGACGGGGTGCTGGTGCGCTCCGGGTTCCTGCGGCGGGACGCGCTGGCCCGGATGGTCGCCGAGGACGCCGCCGGGCAGCGGGACTTCTCCAAACATCTGTGGCACGTACTGACCCTTGAGCACTGGTACCGCGACGCGACCTCGGGCCCGAGCGCTCGCACGACGGCCGAGGAAAACTGAGGAGCACGGGTGAAGCAGGTAGTGCAGAACTACAAGAGCGGCGAGCTGGCGGTGCTCGACGTGCCGGAGCCGGGGTGCAAGCCGGGCGGGGTGCTGGTGCGCACCGTCTACTCGCTGATATCCACCGGCACGGAGCTCATGAAAGTGTCCGAGGCGGGCATGTCGATGGTCGGCAAGGCCCGCTCCCGCCCGGACCAGGTGGCCAAGGTCATGCAGAGCGTGGCCACCAACGGGGTGCCCGCGACGTACCGCAAGGTGATGGGCAAGCTCGACTCGTACACGCCGCTGGGCTATTCGCTGTGCGGGGTGGTCGAGCAGGTCGGCGCAGGCGTCGACGACGTGAAGGCCGGCGACCTGGTGGCGTGCGCGGGCAACGAGCACGCGCTGCACGCCGAGTTGAACTGGGTGCCGAAGAACCTCTACACGCCGGTGCCGGACGGTCTGGATCCCCGGCAGGCGTCGTTCGGGACCGTCGGGTCGATCGCGTTGCAGGGGGTGCGTCAGGGCGAGCCGCAGCTCGGCGAGGTGGCCCTCGTCATCGGTCTGGGACTGATCGGCCAGTTGGTGGCGCAGTTGCTGACGGCTTCGGGGGTACGGGTGGTGGGCGTCGACCCGGACCGTGGGCGCTGCGAACTCGCCGAGCGCCTGGGCGCGGTGGCCTGCGGCGATCCCACGTCGGCGGCCGTGGAGAGCGCGGTGGCCGAACTCACCGGCGGGCACGGCGTCGACCAGGTGTACCTGGCGGCCGGCGGCGGCTCCAACCAGCCGGTGGAGCTGGCGGCGCGCCTGAGCCGGGACCGGGGCCGGGTGATCGACATCGGCAAGTGCCGCCTCGACCTGCCGTGGAACGCGTACTACGAGAAGGAGCTGGACGTCCGCTTCTCGCGCTCGTACGGTCCCGGGCGCTACGACCCCTCGTACGAGCTGGAGGGGCGCGACTACCCGATCGGGTACGTGCGCTGGACGGAGCGCCGCAACCTGGCGTGCTTCCTGGACCTGATGGCGCGCGGCCGGGTGAACGTGGAGCCGCTGGTCTCCCACGTCGCGGACTTCGCGGACGCGGTCCAGACGTATCAGAGCCTGAAGGACGGCGAGTTGAAGGCCGTGGCCGTGCTGTTCCGGTACCCGGAGGGCACGGGGGTGGTGGAGGCGCCCGAGGTGGCCGTGCCGACGGTACGGGTCCAGCCTTCCGCCCCCGCCCGTTCCCGTGGCAGGGCGGTGCGGGTGGCGTTCGTCGGTGCGGGGAACTACGCCACGTCGATGCTGCTGCCGCACCTGACGGGGCGCGAGGGCGTCGAGCTGTCGACGGTGGTCACCACGACGTCGCTGTCCGGGGCCAACGCCCAACGGAAGTTCGGCTTCGCGTCCGCCACCACCGACCTGGACTCGGTGCTCGGCGACGATGCGGTCGACGCGGTGTTCGTGGTCACCCGGCACAGCTCGCACGCCGACCTGACCCGCAAGGCCCTGACGGCGGGCAAGGCGGTGTTCGTGGAGAAGCCCCTCGCACTGACCGAGGAGGAGCTGGCCGGGGTCCTCGCGACGGTGGAGGAGACCGGCAACGACCGCCTCCAGGTGGGCTTCAACCGCCGCTTCGCACCCCTGCTCCAGGAGGCCAAGCACCGCTTCGGCGAGCGCACGGGCCCGGCGAGCCTGCGCTACCTGATCAACGCGGGCTCGCTCCAGCACGGCAGTTGGTACCTCCAGCAGGACACCGAGGGCTCCCGGTTCGCCGGTGAGGGCGGGCACTTCGTCGACACGGCGAGCTGGCTGCTCGGCGCCGACCCGGTCTCCGTGTATGCCGTCGCCTCGCCCGGTGGCGAGGACCTCCAGGTCGTGCTGCGCTACCCGGACGCCTCCACCGCCACCCTCAGCTACGTCACCACCGGTGCGTCGAGTTTCCCCAAGGAGACCCTGGACCTGGTCGCGGACGGCAAGGTGCTGCGGCTGGACGACTTCGTGCGGGCGTCTGTCTACGGGCAGAAGCGGTGGGTCAGCTCCCGGCTGCCGAAGGCCCGGGACAAGGGGCAGAACGCCGAACTGGCCGCGTTCGTACGGGCGGTGCGCTCCGGCGGCCCGATGCCGGTGTCGCTGGAGTCCCTGGCCGCCACCACGGCGGCCACCCTCGCGGTGCGGACCGGGCTCGCCAGTGGGACCCCGGTGACGCTGGCGAGGACGCGATGAGCCTCATGAGTCCCGCCTGGTACCTGCGGCGGCTGTCCCGGATGGGGCCGCGCGAGGTGGGCGGCCGGACCCTGGACGCGGTGCGCAGGTGGCGCTGGCGGGCCGATCCGCCGCACTGCCCGCCCGTGTCCGGCGCCCGGTTCACCTCCGTGCTGCCGCCCGGGACGCTGAAGGCGGTGCCGGCGGGGGCCGTGGGGCGTCTCGTGGCCGAGGCGGACCGGCTGATGGCCGGGCACATCACGTACTTCGGGGTGGAGCGCACCGACCTCGTCGACCCCGACTGGTGGTACGACCCCAAGACGGGCCGGCACGCCCCGTGGGGGTACGCCTTCGGGCTGCCCTACCGGGACGAGGAGCTGTCCGGGGACATCAAGCAGATCTGGGAGCTGTCGCGGCACCAGTACCTGACCGTGCTGGCCGCCGCCTACGCGGTGACCGGCGAGGACCGGTACGCCGAGCGGGTGGCGGCGCACCTGAAGTCGTGGTGGGCGGCCAACGCGCCGCTGCGCGGGGTGCACTGGATCAGCGGCATCGAGCTCGGCATCCGGCTGCTGTCCTGGGTGTGGGTGCGGCGGCTGCTCGACGGGTGGCCGGGGGCGAGTGCCCTGTTCGAGGGCAACCCGGTGGCACGCAACCAGATCTGGCACCACCAGCGCTGGCTGGCCGCCTTCCCCAGCCGGGGTTCCTCCGCGAACAACCATGTGATCGCGGAGGCGGCCGGGCAGTTCGCCGCGGCCTGCGCGTTCGACTGGTTCCCCTCCTCGGAGCAGTGGCGGGCGGACGCCCTGCGCTCGCTGGAGCAGCACTTGCGCGCCAACACCTTCCCCTCCGGGCTCAACCGGGAGCTGGCCAGCGAGTACCACGGGCTCGTCCTGGAACTCGGGCTGGCCGCGCTCGCGGAGGCGGACGCCGCCGACGTACCCGTCCCGGCGACGGTGCGGCTGGTGCTGCTGCGGATGACGGACGCCCTGGCGGCCGTGGTGGACGACCGGCTGCGGCCGCCGCGCCAGGGCGACGCGGACGACGGGCACGGCTTGGTCGTGGACGGCGTAGGCACCGACCGGTGGGCCTCGCTGCTGAGCACCGGGGACGCCGTGTTCGGCAGGCTCGGCTGGTGGCCGCCCGTCGCGGTCACGGACGTACGCACGCCCCTGCTGGCCGCGCTGGTGCGACCGTACGGAAAAGAAGGCGTGACGCGTCCGGCCGAGCGTCCCGGCCACTTCGCCGACGCCGGGATGACCCTGCTGCGCGGGCCCGGGAAGCTGTGGGTGCGCTGCGACGGGGGGCCGCACGGGTTCCTGTCGATCGCCGCGCACGCGCACGCGGACGCACTGTCCGTGGAGGTGCGCCTCGACGGGGTCGACGTGCTGGCCGACCCGGGGACGTACTGCTACCACGGGCAGCCCGAGTGGCGGTCGTACTTCCGCTCGACGCTCGGCCACAACACCGTGGAGCTGGACGGCGTCGACCAGTCCGTCTCGGGCGGGCCGTTCCTGTGGACGCGGCACGCCGACACCCGGGTGCTGAACGTGGGCGCCTCGCGCTGGTCGGCCGAGCACGACGGCTACGGCGAGTCGATGCACCGGCGCAGCGTCGAACTGGACGCGGAATCACGGGAGTTGCGTATCGTCGACGAGGTGAGCGGTCCCCGCCGGGCGGTACGGCTGGCGTTCCACCTCGGTCCCGGGGTCGGCGCGGACCTGGTGGACGGCCGGGCCCGGCTCACCTGGACGCGGGACGGCGAGGACCGTACGGCGGTGCTGGAGCTGCCGGGCTCGCTGATGTGGCGGGCGCACCGGGGCGAGAGCGGGCCTCCGCTCGGCTGGTACTCCCCCGGGTTCGGACGCAAGGAGCCCGCCACCACCCTGGTCGGCACCGGGTTCACCGACGACGGGCAGGGGTTCGTCACCGTGCTCGGGTTCGGCGACTAGGGGGACGCGTGGGAAAGCTGGGGCGGATCTGGGCGTTACCGGGGGCACTGCTGGTGCTCGCGGTGGCGGGCTGTACGGGGACACCGGACGACGGGCCGAAACCGAGTGTCGCGCCCACCTCGACCGGTGCGCCCGCCACGGCCGTGGCCCGGGTCTGCGCCAAGCCGCCCGCCGGGCCGGAGCAGGCGCCGGCGGGCGCGGTGAGCGTCGACCCCGCGGTCGTCGGCGACCTGGCCGCCAAGACGGAGAGCAGCCCCGCGGGCACCACGTTCTGGCTGCGCCCCGGCACGCACCGGCTGGTGCCCAAGCAGTACGCGCAGGTACTGCCGAAGAAGGGGAACACCTACCTGGGTGCACCGGGCGCGGTGGTGGACGGCCTCAAGGTGAACCAGTACGCGTTCGGCGGTCCCGCCCCCGACGTCACCCTGCGGTACCTGACCGTGCAGGGGTTCATCCCGCCGCAGGACGAGGGCGTGGTCAACAACAGTTCCGCCGACGGCTGGGTGATCGAGCACAACACCATCCAGAAGAACGCGGGCGGCGGGATGATGGTCGGCGCCCGGCAGAAGATCCGCGCCAACTGCCTGCGCGACAACGGGCAGTACGGCGTGAACGCCTACAAGGACGGCGACTCGATCCGGGGTCTGCTGGTCGAGGGCAACGAGGTCACCGGCAACAACACCGACGACTGGGAGCGCAAGCGCCCGGGCTGCGGCTGCACCGCCGGGATCAAGTTCTGGGCGGTCAACGGGGCGGACGTGCGCGGCAATTGGGTGCACGACAACCGGGGCGCGGGTCTGTGGGCGGACAACAACAACAACGACTTCCTCTTCGAGAACAACGTCATCGAGGCCAACGACGGCGCCGGGCTGATGTACGAGACCAGCTACAACACGATCGTCCGCAACAACACCTTCCGGCGGAACAACGTCGTCGAGGGCCGCAGGCTCTCCGACCGGGGCGACACCTTCCCGTACGCGACGATCTACGTCTCGGAGGCGGGCGGCGAGCCGCGCATCAAGGCCCGTACGAACAAGATCGACATCTACCGGAACCTGCTGGAGAACAACTGGAACGGCATCACCCTCTGGGAGAACTCCAACCGGTTCTGCAACAGCCCGGCCAACACCTCCACCGGCTACTGCACGCTGCTGGTGAAGGACACCAAGAGCTGTGCGCAGCCCGCGATCGCCAAGAAGCCGCTGTACGACGACTGCCGGTGGAAGACGCAGCGTGTCGACGTCCACGACAACCGTTTCACGGTGGACGCCGCGGCCCTGGGGTGCACGGCGGAGTGCGCCCGCTCGGCGGTGCTGTCCAACTACGGCACCTGGCCCGACTGGTCGCCGTACAAGGCCAAGAAGGTGTCCGACGCGCTGATCCACAAGCAGCAGAACCGCTGGTACGACAACGAGTACCGGGGGCCGTGGAACTTCGTCGCCGACGACCCGGCCGTGAAGATCGACTCGGCGCAGTGGCAGGACGCCCCCTACCGGCAGGACGTCGGCAGCACCTTCGGCCAGCGGGCGGGTGGGTGACATGGCCTCGGACCTGATGCGCACCGCCCGCGACACCGGGCCGCGTCCGGCGGGCACGCCGAAGGCGGCCAGGGCGGCGTGGGTGCTGCTGGGGCTCAACGTGCTGGGTTCGGCGGGGGCGCAGACCATCTTCCCGATCCCCCGCTCGCTGATCCAGATGGTCACCATGGGGTCGCTGGTCGCGGCGTTCACGCTGGCGCTCGCGGTCAATGTCGGGCTGCGGATCCGGGCGAGTTCCTTCCTGTTCCTGCTCACGCTGCTGCTGGTGCCGAGCCTGATCTCCAGCGTGAGTCTGGAGGCCGGGTTCGGGGCGCTGTTCCGGTGCGGCAGGCTGATGCTGTTCGTGGCCACGCTGTGGCTGCTGAGCCGCTGGTGGGACGGCGGGCTGGGGTTCGTGCGCACCCACATCCGGATGTACTTCGTGGTGCTGATGTCGGTGGTGGCGGGTCTGGCGATCTCGCCGGGCGCGGCCATGCCCGATCTGTACGGGGGCCGGCTGGTGGGTGCGCTGTGGCCGCTGACGCCGCCGCAGATCGGCCAGTACACGGCGGTGATCATCGGTCTTGCCGTGCTGCTGGCGCTGGGGCGCCGGACCGGCTGGCGGGCGGCGATGGTGGTGGTCGTGCCGTCGCTGGCGCTGCTGCTGCTGAGCCACACCAGGACGGCGACGGTCGGGATGCTGGTGGCGCTGGTGCTGGCGATCGGCTCGCTGCTGCTGACCAGTGCGGCGGCCCGCCGGTTCTTCACCTGGGCGGTGGTGGGCGGCACGGTGGCGGCGGTGGTGTTCGCCTCCGCGCTGCAGGCGTGGTTCCTGCGCGGGCAGTCGACGGAGTACCTCACCAGCCTGACCGGCCGTGCCACGGTGTGGGACGCGCTGCTGGACGCGCCCCGGACCCTCACCGAGCGGCTGTTCGGGACGGGGCTGAGCGACAAGTCGTTCGGCGGGCTGCCGATCGACAACAGCTGGCTGGCGGTCTACGACGAACAGGGCCTGGTCGGCACCGCCGTGGTCGCGGCGATGTTCCTGATCCTGGGCGGCGTGGCGCTGCTGCGGCCGCCGTCGCTCCAGCGGGCCTGCGCGATCTTCCTGATCAGTTACGTCGGGATCTCCTCCTACACCGAGGCCGGTCTGGGCGACGCCTCGGCGTATCTGCTGCACCTGGCCCTGGCGGCGTCGCTGCTGGCGGCGCCCTCCGGGGACACGCATCTTCCGACGCCCGCAGTTCCCCGACGACACGTCCCGCGCTGGGCCCGGAGGCTGACATGAACCTTTCCGACGCGACCTCCTCCGACGGCGGCCTGCACGTCATGGTGGTGCACAACCGGTATTCGTCGGCGCAGCCGAGCGGCGAGAACCGGGTCGTCGACCAGGAGACCGAGCTGCTGCGCGCGGGCGGCCACCGGGTCGGCGTCTTCCAGCGGTACAGCGACGACATAGCCGCCCGCTCCCTGCTGGGCAAGGTGGCGGTGCCGCTGCTGGTGCCGTGGAACCCCGCGGTGCGCACCGAGCTGGCGGCCCGGCTGCGTGCCGAGCGGCCGGACGTGGTGCACGTCCACAACGTCTTCCCGCTTTTGTCGCCCTCGGTGCTGGCGGCCTGCGCCGACGTGGGCGTGCCCGTCGTGGCCACGCTGCACAACTACAACCAGATCTGCCCGCCGGGCACCCTGCGCCGCGACGGCCGCCAGTGCACGAAGTGCGTGACGGCCGGATCGCCGCTGCCCGCCGTACGGCACGGCTGCTACCGCGAGTCGCGGCTGGCGACGGTGCCGGTGGCGGTCGGCATGGCGGTGAACCGGCGGCGCTGGTGGTCGGGGGTGGAGCGGTTCTTCTGCATCTCGAAGGCGCAGCGCGACCTGCTGGTGCGCGCCGGGATGCCGGCCGAACTGCTGGCGCTCAAGCCCAACTTCGTGCCCGACCCCGGGGTGTACCGGGAAGGCGCGGGCGAGCACCTGCTCTTCCTGGGCAGGCTGTCGGAGGCCAAGGGCGTACGGCTGCTGATGTCGGCGTGGGACGAGGTCGCGGCGGGCGGCGGCGTGGGGGTACCGCTGATGCTGGCCGGTACGGGGCCGCTGGAGCGGGAGGTGGCCGCGTGGGCGGCGGGCCGCGACGACGTGCGGTACGTCGGCCTGTACGACCCGGCGCAGTGCCGGCGCGCCATCGCCCGGTCGGTGGCCGTGGTCGCGCCGTCGATGGCTCTGGAGACGTTCGGGCTGGTGGCGGCGGAGGCGATGGCTGCCGGAGTGCCGGTCGTCGCCGCCGCGCACGGCGGCTTCACGGAACTCGTCGAGGACGGGGCGAGCGGACTGCTGCACCGGCCCGGCGACGCGGGTTCGCTCGCCGCGTGCCTGCGCAAGGTCGCGGCCGACCCGGCGGCGAACGAGGAGCTGGGCCGTGCGGCCAGGCTCCGCTACGAGCAGGGGTACAGCCCGTCCGTCGGGCTGGACCGTCTGGTGGAGGGGTACCGCTCCGCGATCGCGGGGCGGTCGTCCGGAGGCGCGAACGGCGCGCCGCCGGTGGGGAAATCGGGCCCGCTGCGGGACTCCCGCGCGGGCGGGGATGGGGGCAGCAGATGACACGATGCCGACTGTGCGGTTCGGCGGCGCTGGCGAGCGTCGTCGACCTGGGGGCGACGCCGCCGTGCGAGAGCTTTCTCAGCGCGGAGCAACTGGACCTGCCGGAGCCGGCGTATCCGCTGCACCTGCGGGTCTGCACCGACTGCTGGCTGGCACAGATACCGCCGCTGATCACGCCGGAGGACACGTTCAGCGAGTACGCGTACTTCTCCTCCTTCTCCACCTCCTGGGTGGAGCACGCGCGCACCTTCGTCGCCGGTGCCGTCGAGCGGGTGGGGCTCGGCCCGGACGCCTTCGTGGTGGAGGTCGCCAGCAACGACGGCTATCTGCTGAAGCACGTGGTGGACCGGGGGATCCGCTGCCTGGGCGTCGAGCCGTCGGTGAACGTCGGGGCGGCGGCGCGGGAGGCGGGGGTGCCCACGGTCACGGAGTTCCTGTCGCCGGAGACGGGAGCCGCCGTCCGCGCCGAGCACGGTCCGGCGGACCTGGTCGTGGCGAACAACGTGTACGCGCACATCCCCGACGTGGTCGGCTTCACCCAGGGGCTGCGCGCCCTGGTCGCCGACGACGGGTGGGTCTCCATCGAGGTGCAGCACCTGCTCACCCTGATCGAGGAGAACCAGTACGACACGATCTACCACGAGCATTTCCAGTACTACACGGTCGCCTCCGCGATCCGGGCGCTGGCCAGTGGTGGACTGACCCTGGTGGACGTCGAGCTGCTGCCCACGCACGGCGGCTCGATCCGGCTGTGGGCCCGGCCGGCCGAGGTGGCCGGTGAGCCGTCCCGCCGGGTGTCGGACGTACTGGACCGGGAGAAGGCGGCCGGGCTCCAGGAGCTGTCCGGGTACGCCGAGTTCTCGGCCCGGGTGGCGAAGGTGCGCCGGGACCTGCTGCGGTTCCTGATCGACGCGGCCGAGAACGGCAAAGCGGTCGTGGGGTACGGGGCGCCGGGCAAGGGCAACACGCTGCTCAACCACTGCGGGATCCGCCCCGACCTGCTGGCGTACACGGTGGACCGAAACCCTTACAAGCACGGCAGGTTCACCCCGGGCAGCCGCATTCCGATCCTGGCGCCCGAGCGGATCGCCGAGGACAAGCCGGACTACGTCCTGATCCTGCCGTGGAACCTTCGCGACGAGCTGATCGAGCAGCTGTCGTTCGTGCACGACTGGGGCGGCCGCCTCGTCTTTCCCATCCCGGAACTGAGCATTGTCGAGGTGTCGTCATGAAGGTCGTCCTGTTCTGCGGCGGGTACGGGATGCGGATGCGCAACGGTGCCTCCGACGACGTGCCCAAGCCGATGGCCATGGTCGGCCCGCGCCCGCTGATCTGGCACGTGATGCGCTACTACGCGCACTTCGGGCACCGGGAGTTCATCCTGTGCCTGGGTTACGGCGCGCACCACATCAAGGACTTCTTCCTCAACTACGAGGAGACGACGTCCAACGACTTCGTGCTGCGCGGCGGCAAGACCGAGCTGCTGTCCACCGACATCGCCGACTGGACGATCACCTTCGCGCAGACCGGCATCGAGTCGCCGATCGGCGAGCGGCTGCGCCGGGTGCGTCACCATCTGGACGGCGACGAGATGTTTCTCGCCAACTACGCGGACGTGCTGACGGACGCCCCGCTGCCGGAGATGATCGAGAAGTTCTCGCAGCGGGACGCCGGGGCGTCGATGATGGTCGTGCCGCCCCAATCATCCTTCCACTGCGTGGAGTTGGGGGAGGACGGACTGGTGGGTGGTATCACGGCGGTGAGCGAGCTGCCTCTGTGGGAGAACGGCGGGTACTTCGTGCTGCGCCAGGAGGTCTTCGACCACATACCCGAGGGCGGCGACCTCGTCGCCGACGGCTGCGGTCAACTCGCCAAGCAGGGACGCCTGGTGGCGCACCAGCACCGCGGTTTCTGGAAGCCGACCGACACGGTGAAGGAGCGCGCCGCACTCGACGACGCGTACGCCCGGGGCGACCGCCCGTGGGCCGTGTGGGAGCACGACCGCGTCCGGGCGGGGGCGTGATACGGCTCGGGGCGGGCCCCCTGGAACGGGTCGTCGCGGTGGGCGCGCACTGCGACGACATCGCGATCGGCGCAGGAGCAACGCTTTTGACGCTGTGTCAGGCGCATCCGGGCCTCCGCGTCGACGCCCTGGTGCTCACCGGCGGCGGCACCGCGCGCGAGCAGGAGGAGGCGGCCGCGCTCACCGCCTTCTGCCCGGGCGCCGACCTGCATCTGACCGTGCTCAAACTGGCGGACGGCCGGCTTCCCTCGCAGTGGGACGAGGCCAAGGCCGCCGTCGAGGAGCTGCGCGGGCGCACCGACCCCGATCTGGTCCTCGCGCCACGCACCGACGACGCCCACCAGGACCACCGGGGCTTGGCACAGCTCATCCCGACCGCGTTCCGCGACCACCTGGTCCTCGGCTACGAGATCGTCAAGTGGGACGGCGACCTGGGCCGCATGCAGGCCTACCAGCCGCTGTCGACCGAGACCGCCGAACAGAAGGTGCGGCTGCTGCAGGAGCACTACCCCTCGCAACGCCACCGCCCCTGGTACGACCGCGAGGCCTTCCTCGGTCTCGCCCGCATCCGCGGCATCGAATGCCACGCCCGGTACGCCGAGGCGTTCGCCGTCACCAAACTCACGCTCCACCTGGGGGACTGAACCATGCGCGTACTGCTCACCGGACACCAGGGCTACCTGGGCACCGTGATGGCCCCGGTGCTGGCCGCCGCCGGCCACGAGGTCGTCGGCCTCGACTCCGGTCTCTTCGCCGACTGTGTGCTCGGCCCGACCCCGGACGACCCGGCGGGTCACCGGGTCGACCTGCGGGACGTCACCGCCGAGCACGTGGCCGGGGTGGACGCCGTGATCCACCTGGCGGCGCTCTCCAACGACCCGCTGGGCTCGCTGGCGCCTGAACTGACGTACGACATCAATCACCACGCGTCGGTACGGCTGGCGAAGCTGGCCCGTGACGCGGGCGTGCGGCGCTTCCTGTACGCGTCGACCTGCTCGGTGTACGGGGCCTCCGGCGGCGACGACCTGGTCGCCGAGGACGCCCCGCTGCGCCCGGTCACCCCGTACGCGGAGTCCAAGGTGCGCGTGGAGGACGACCTGCACGCGCTGGCCGACGGCGACTTCAGCCCGGTGTACATGCGCAACGCGACCGCCTTCGGGTACTCGCCCCGGCTGCGCGCCGACATCGTGCTGAACAACCTGGTGGGCCACGCCCTGCTCTCCGGCGAGGTGCTGGTGCTGTCGGACGGCACCCCGTGGCGTCCGCTGGTGCACGCCGCCGACATCGCCCGCGCCTTCACCAAGGCCCTGGAGGCCCCTCGCGAGGCGGTGCACGACCGGGCGTTCAACATCGGCAGCGAGGTCAACAACGTCCGCGTCTCCCAGATCGCCGAGCAGGTCGCCGAGGCGGTGTCCGGCGCGAAGGTGGTGATCACCGGGGAGAACGGGGCCGACCCGCGCTCGTACCGGGTGGACTTCTCCCGCTTCCGGGCGGCGCTCCCCGGCTTCGAGTGCAACTGGACGGTGCGCCAGGGTGCGAACGAACTCGCCGACGCCTACCGGAAGTTCGGGCTCACCCAGGAGTCCTTCGAGCAGCGCTTCACCCGCCTAGCCGTGCTCCGCGCGGCGTCCGAGGCGGGCACGGTCGACGGCACGCTGCGGTGGCGCGGATGACGGCGGAAGACGAAGGCCGGGCGATGCACGAGCTGGTGCGGCGGCTGTACCCGCTGTGCCGGAGCATCACCGGCGACGGGGTGCGCGCCACCCTGGACATCGTCGGCGAGTACCTGCCGCTCCAGGTCCGGGAAGTGCCCACCGGCACAAGGGTGTTGGACTGGACGGTGCCGCAGGAGTGGAACATCCGGGACGCGTACGTCGCCGACGCCTCCGGGCGGCGGGTCGTCGACTTCGCCGCGTCCAGCCTGCACGTGCTCGGCTACAGCGTCCCCGTCCACCGGACCATGCCGCTGTCCGAGCTGCGCGCACACCTGTACACCCTGCCGGAGCAGCCGGACCTGGTGCCGTACCGCACCAGTTACTACCAGCCGCAGTGGGGTTTCTGCCTGTCGCAGAACACCCTGGACGCGCTGCCGGACGGCGACTACGAGGTGCGGATCGACTCCACCCTGGCCGACGGGCACCTCACCTACGCCGAGCACGTGGTGCCCGGGCAGGTGACCGACGAGGTGATCGTCTCCTGCCACACCTGCCATCCCTCCCTGGCCAACGACAACCTGGCCGGGATCGCGGTGGCGACCTTCCTGGCCAGGGAGCTGGCCGAGCAACAGCCCTACTACACCTACCGGTTCATCTACGCTCCCGGCACCGTCGGGGCGATCACCTGGCTGGCCCGCAACCGGGTGGAGCGGGTCAAGCACGGTCTGGTGCTGGCGTGCGCGGGCGACCGGGGCCCGTTGACGTACAAGAGGAGCAGGCGCGGCGACGCGGAGATCGACCGGGTGATGCGGTACGTGCTGGTGAACTCCGAACGGCCGCACAGCACGCACGACTTCACCCCGTACGGGTACGACGAGCGGCAGTACTGCTCCCCCGGGTTCAACCTCGGCGTGGGCTCGCTCACCCGGACCCCGTACGCCGCGTACCCCGAGTACCACACCTCGGGCGACAACCCGGACTTCGTGTCGGCGGACGCGATGGCGGACACCCTCGCCGTGTGCCGCGAGGCGTTCGCCGTCCTCGACCGAAACCGGCACTACGTCAACCAAAGCCCCTACGGTGAACCACAGTTGGGGCGGCGGGGTCTCTACGACTCGCTGGGCGGGCGCAGCGACGCGAAGGAGGCGCAGCTGGCCATGCTCTGGGTGCTCAACCTGTCCGACGGCACCCACAGCCTGCTGGACGTCGCCGAACGGTCCGGGCTGCCCTTCGACACCGTGGGGGTCGCGGCCGACGCCCTGCGCGACGCCGGGTTGATCAAGGCATGAGCCACGTGACCGCCGAGGGGGACAAGCCCGCGGAACCGGCCGCGACGCAGCCCGCGCGTCCGGCCGGCCGGCGGGGCATGGCCGGGCGGCTGACCTGGGGGCTCGCCGACCAGGCCGCCTCCAGCCTGACCAACTTCGCGGTCGGCCTGTACGTGGCACGCTCGCTCGGGCTGGCCGCGTTCGGCGTGTTCAGCCTGGCCTGGCTGACGTACGGCGTGGTGCTCAACGTCGCGCGCGGGCTGGCCACCGACCCCCTGGTGGTCCGCTTCAGCGGGGCGCCGGAAGCGGAGTGGCGTGCGGCGGCGGGCCGGTCCTCGGGGGCGGCGCTCGGTGTCGGCACGGTGCTGGGCGTGGTGTCGGTGCTGGTCGGGCTGGCCCTCGGCGGTGCGGTGGGTTCCGCGTTCCTCTGTCTGGGCGTGGTCCTGCCGGGGCTGCTGCTCCAGGACGCCTGGCGGTTCGCGTTCTTCGCGGCGGGCGCCGGACGCAAGGCGTTCGTCAACGACCTGGTGTGGGGCGTCGCGCTCGTCCCCGCGCTGCTGATCGCCGCCCGGGTGGGCAGTGTGGGTGCGTTCGTACTGGCGTGGGGTGCGGCCGCCGCGCTGGCCGCCGGGTACGGGTGCGTCCAGTCCGGGGTACGGCCCCGCCTCACCCGGGCGTTCGGCTGGCTGCGCGAGCAGCGCGACCTGGGCCTGCGCTACCTGGTGGAGAACGTCAGCCTCAGCGGGGCCAGCCAGGTCCGGGCGTACGGGCTCGGCGCGATCGTCGGGGTGAGCGCGGTGGGCGCGGTGCGCGGCGCCGAATTGCTGCTCGGCCCGTTCCTGGCCGTACTGATGGGGCTCTCGCTGGTCACCGTCGCCGAGGCGGCCCGGGTGCTGCGGCAGACCCCGCACCGGCTCGCCCGGTTCTGCTTCCTGCTCGGCGGCGGGCAGGCCGTCGCCGCCCTGCTGTGGGGGGCGGCGCTGCTGCTGGTGCCCGACCGGCTGGGCGAGCTGGTGCTGGGCGGGGTCTGGGAAGCGGCCTCGCAGCTGATCGTTCCGGCCACGCTCGGAGTGGCGGGGGCCGGGCTCGGCACCGGGGCGGCGGCCGGACTGCGGGCCCTCGCGGCGGCCCGGCGCAGCCTGCGCTGCCAGCTCTTCGCGTCCGCCTGCTACGTCGGGGGCGGGCTCGGCGGGGCGGCGGCGGGCGGCACGCTCGGGTCGGCCTGGGGGGTCGCCGCCGCGACCGCCGTCAGCTCGGTCGTGTGGTGGCTGGAGCTGCGCTCCACGCTGCGAAAACGTCCCCCGCTCCCCCACGCATGAAGCCCCGAAGCCATGAAGCCCCTTCCCCCGATCGCGAAGTGAGGACACCATGACCGCTCACCCCCGGCTCAGCATCGGGCTTCCCGTGTACAACGGCGAGGAGTACCTCGCCGAGTCCCTCGACGCGCTGCTCGGCCAGACCTACGAGGACTTCGAACTCGTCATCTCCGACAACGCCTCCACCGACGCCACCCAGGACATCTGCCGCCAGTACGCCGAGAAGGACGCCCGCATCCGCTACATCCGGCTGCCGAAGAACGTCGGCGCCGCACCGAACCACAACTACGTCTTCACCCAGTGCCACGGCGAACTCTTCAAGTGGGCCTCGCACGACGACCTGTACGCCCGCACCCTCCTCCAGCGCTGCGTGGAGGCCCTGGACGAGCGCCCGCACGTGATCCTCGCCCACGCCGACCAGGCGGTCATCGACGAGACGGGCCAGGTGAAGGTCCCGTACCCGTACACGCTCGCCACCGACTCGCCGCGCGCCCCCGTCCGCTTCCGCAGCATGCTCTTCGAGCCCGGCGGCGACGACTTCTACGGGGTGATCCGCGCCGACGTGCTGCGCCGGGTCAAGCCGCACGACAGCTACCACCACGCCGACCGCACCTTCGTCGCGGAGATCGGCCTGCACGGCCCCTTCCACCAGGTGCCGGAACTCCTGTACTTCCGCCGCGACCACCCCACGCGGGCCGAGCGGGCGAACCCCTCCAAGCGCTCCCGGTGCGTCAACCTGGACCCCCGCCGGGCGGGCCTGCTGCACCCGACACCGCGACTGCTCGCCGAGTACGTCGGGGGGTTCGTCTCTGCCATCCGGCGGGCACCGCTGTCCTCGGCGGACCGGCGCAGCTGCTACCTCGCGCTGGCCGAATGGGCGGGGAGCCGGGCCAGGCCGGGTGCCGGGGAGCGGGTGGAGGACCGGGCGCCGGTCGATCCGGCGCTGCTCGCGGTGCAGGTGGACGACATCGTCGCCGGCCGGGAAGGGCGGCGGGCGTGAGCCGTCGTCGAGGGGCGGGCGTGAGTCGTCGTCGCGGTGCGGGCGGGAGGCCCGTCCGGGTAGGGGTGTTCGGGCTGCTCGGCTCGGGGAACCTCGGCAACGACGGGTCCCTCGAAGCCGTCCTCCAGTACCTGCGCGCCGACCACCCGGACGCGGTCGTGGACGCCCTGTGCGGCGGCCCCGAGGCCGTCCGGGCCCGGTACCGGATTCCTGCGACGCGGCTGCACTGGTACCGGGGCGAGTACCGGACCGCCTCCCGGGCGGGCGCCGTCGCGGGCAAGGCGCTCGGCAAGGTCGTCGACGCCGCCCGCACCGCCGCCTGGGTGCGGCGGCACGACGTGGTGATCGTGCCGGGCATGGGCGTGCTGGAGGCGACGCTTCCGCTGCGGCCGTGGGGCTTCCCGTACGCGCTGTTCCTGCTGTGCGCGAGCGGCCGGGCGCTGGGCACACCGGTGGCACTGGTGGGGGTCGGGGCCGCGCCGATCCGCGACCGGGCGACGCGGGCGCTGGTGCGCTGGTCGGGGAAGCTGGCCGCGTACCGCTCCTACCGCGACGACCTGTCGCGCGACGCCATGCGCCGGATGGGCGTGGACACGTCGGGCGACAAGGTCTACCCGGACCTCGCGTTCGCCCTGCCGACCCCGCAGGCCTCCGCTCCCCCGGGGCAGGTCTGTGTGGGGGTGATGGACTTCCACGGCGGCAACGACGACCGGGCGCGGGCCGAGGAGATCCACCGGCGCTATCTCGAAGGGACGACCCGTTTCGTACGGGCGCTGGTCGAGGACGGCAGGCGGGTGCGGCTGCTCACCGGCGACGCGTGCGATACGTCGGTGGTCGAGGCGATCCTTCGGGCGGTGGACTCGCCGCTGGTCAGCGCCTCCGACGCAACCTCGCTGGACGCGCTGATGCGGGAGGCGGCGGACGCCGAGAGCGTGGTCGCCACCCGCTACCACAATCTGGTGTGCGCGCTGAAGGCCGGAACACCGACGCTGGCGCTCAGTTACGCGGCGAAGAGCGACGCCCTCATGGACCGGATGGGGCTGGGCGCCTACCGCCACCCGGCGCGCGAGGTCGACGCCGACCAACTCCTCGTACAGTTCCGCGACTTGGAGAAGCACGGGGCAGAACTGCGGAACACCCTGACCGAACGGAACCGGGAGGCGGAGCGTCAACTCCGCGACCAGTTCCGCGACTTGACCGAGGCCCTGTTCCCAGCGGCCGCCCACGACCGTATGCGGGAGACCCCGTGAAGGTGACCGAAGTACCCGAGATCTCCGGCGCGTACCTCTTCGAGCCGACGCCGCACAGCGACGAACGCGGCTTCTTCTGCCGCACGTTCGACGTCGAGGTGGTCCGCTCGGTGGGTCTGGACCCGTACGCCTTCGTCCAGGACAGCGTGTCCCGTTCGGCGCGCGGTGTGCTGCGTGGGATGCATCTGCGTTCGGGGGCGGGCGAGGCGAAGCTGGTGCGCTGCTCGTACGGGAGGATCTTCGACGTCGTCGTGGACCTGCGGCCGAACTCGCCGACGTACCTGGGCCGGGGCTTCTTCGAGCTGTCCGACGAGACGCAGCGGACCCTCTACATCCCGGCGGGGTGCGCGCACGGCTTCCAGGCGCTCACGGAGACCGCCGACACCTCGTACCGGATCGACCGCCCGCACGACCCGGCCGAGGACGTGACGATCGCCTTCGACGACCCCGACCTCGCCATCCCCTGGCCGCTGCCCCCGGCGCTGATGTCCGCGCGGGACCGGGAGGCGCCGAGCCTGGCCGAGGCACTCAAGCACGTACAGGGAGAGAGCTGAAGTGACCTTGGACGAAGCAGAGTTCAGCCTTCCCGCCTCCCGGGCGGCGAACGAGCGGCTGCATGCCCTGATCCCCGGCGGCGCGCACACGTACGCCAAGGGCGACGACCAGTACCCCGAGGACCTGGCCCCGGTGATCAGCCACGGCCGGGGCGCCCACGTGTGGGACGTCGACGGCAACCGGTACATCGAGTACGGATCCGGCCTGCGCTCGGTCAGCCTGGGCCACGCCCACCCGTGCGTGAACGAGGCAGTGCGCCGGGAGATCGAGCGGGGCAGCAACTTCGCCCGGCCGTCGATCATCGAGGCCGAGGCGGCGGAACGCTTCCTGGCGACCGTGCCGACGGCCGAGATGGTGAAGTTCGCCAAGAACGGCTCCGACGTCACGACGGCAGCGGTCCGGCTGGCCCGCGCGGTCACCGGCCGCCCGAGGGTGGCGATCTGCGGCGACCACCCCTTCTTCTCCGTCGACGACTGGTTCATCGGCACGACGCCGATGTCCGCCGGGATCCCCGGCGCGATCACCGAGCTGACCGTGTCCTTCCCGTACGGGGACCTGGCCGCCACCGAGGAGTTGCTCGCCCGGTACGCGGGCGAGGTCGCCTGCCTGATCCTGGAGCCCGGCGAGCCCGCGCCCGGCTATCTGGAGGGGCTGCGCGCGCTGGCCGACCGGCACGGGTGCGTGCTGGTCTTCGACGAGATGATCACGGGTCTGCGCTGGTCGGAGGCGGGTGCGCAGGGCCTGTTCGGGGTCACCCCGGACCTGTCCACCTTCGGCAAGGCGCTGGGCAACGGCTTCGCGGTGTCGGCCCTGGCGGGGCGGCGCGAGCTGATGGAGCGGGGCGGGCTGCGGCATCCGGGCGAGCGGGTGTTCCTGCTGTCGACCACGCACGGCGCGGAGACACACGCGCTGGCCGCCGCGATGGCCGTGCAGACCACGTACACCGAGGAGGGCATCACCGCTCAACTGCACGCGATCGGGGACCGGTTGGCCGCCGGAGTGCGGGCGGCTGCCGCCGGCATGGGAGTGGGTGAGCACGTCGTCGTCCGGGGCCGGGCCAGCAACCTGGTCTTCGCGACCCTGGACGAGCAGGGGCGGCCCTCGCAGGAGTACCGCACGCTGTTCCTGCGCCAACTCCTCACGGGCGGGGTACTGGCCCCCTCCTTCGTGGTGAGCAGCGCGCTCACCGACGCGGACGTCGACCGGACGGTCGAGGTGGTGGCCGAGGCGTGCGCGGTGTACCGCAAGGCGCTCGATGCGGGCGACCCGACGCCGTGGCTGGGCGGGCGGCCGGTGAAGCCGGTGTTCCGCAGCCGGGCCTGAGCGCCCGTACCGTTGTGGCCTGAGCGTCCGTACCGCCGTGGTGAGCAGCGCGCTCAGCGACGCGGACATCGACCGGACGGGCGCGGCGTGCGCGGTGTGCTGCACACAGGCGGCCCCACGCCGCGGCTCGGCGGGCGGGCGGCTGGGAAACCCGTGTTCCGCAGCCGGGCCGGAGACGCCGGTCGCGCAGTCTTCGGCCTCCGTCAGCCCCGTGTACCACCGGCGTCGGCCACCTTGTCGACCACCCAGGCCGTCGCCGGTACGACCGCGAGCGCGGTGCACCAGCCGCCGACGGCGTCGGTCGGGTAGTGCGCGCTGAGCGCGGCCTCCGCCCACCCCATCACCCCGCCCGCGACCAGCGCCGCACCGAGTACGAGCAGCAGCCCGGCGGCCCTCCCCAGCCCGAACCGGCCCACTGCGAACAGGGCCAGCGCGAGGGCCAGGGCGGTGAGGAAGGTGGTGTGCCCGCTGGGGTACGACAGGTTCTCGGGCCCGTGAATCGTGCGCCCCACCACGTACTTGAGCAGCTTCGCCACCCCCACCGCGACGACGGCCGAAGCCACCACGAGCACCGCCGCACGCGGACTCCGCAGCAGCAGACACCCCGCCGCGACGGCCGCGACCAGGACCACCGCGCCCACGGGCTCCCCGAGGAAGTCCACGGCCAGTGCGAAGGCCCGCCACGGCGGGCCGATGCTGTCGGCCGTCGGGTCGACGAGCCAACTGTCCAGCGCCCCGGACTCGCTCTCCCCGGCGAACGCGAACCCGATCCCGGCGACGACCAGCGCGGCGATCACCGCCACGCTCCCGAGCCACAGGCGCAGTACCGGGGGCAGTGCAGCGGATGCCGTACGGCCGGTCACCGTAGCCGTGCCGCCGTGCTGCCGTTCCGTCATGAAATCCCCCTGCGGTGCGGCGACTTGGCCGGTTCCGGCCGGTCGTACGACGTGTCGGTGGCCCGCGTCCACGGCCTGCTGCCCACCCTAACCACCCGCCGGTCGCGGAACTCGCCGTCAGGTGGAGCCGCTCCTCCCCCGTGCGGGGGAGCCGGTTCCGCCCGGCGAGCGATGCCCGGTGACCTGCCCGGCTGGGATCTTCGATGCAGAGCGGATCGGCTGCCGATCCGGACTCATCACAGGAGTCACAGAAGTCACTGGACTCACAGGAGGAACGTCATGGCCACACCGCGGATTCTGATCGTCGGGGGCGGTTTCGCCGGGCTGGAGTGCGCGTACCGGCTGGAGCGCAGGCTTGCCGCGCGGGAGGCCGAGATCACGCTGATCAGCGATCAGAACCACCAGCTGTACCTGCCACTGCTCCCCCAGGTCGCCGCCGGGAAGCTGACCGCGCAGTCCATCGCCGTACCGCTGCGGCGGATGCTGCGCCGCACCACCCTGGTGCCGGGCACGGCGATCGGCGTGGACGCCGCCGCGAAGGCCGTCGTGGTCCGCGCCCTGGACGAGCAGGTACGCACCCTGCGCTACGACTACCTGGTCCTCGCGCCCGGCAGCGTCACCCGGCAGTTCGACATACCCGGGGTCGCCGAGCACGCCATCGGCATGAAGACCCTCGCCGAGGCGGCCTACCTGCGCGACCACGTCATCGCCCAGCTCGACCTGGCCGCGGCGGCGGGCGACGACCCCGAGGGCCAGGCCGAACGGGCCGCCCGCCTCCAGTTCGTGGTGGTCGGCGGCGGCTACGCGGGCACGGAGACCGTGGCCTATCTGCACCGGCTCACCACGCGTGCGGCCAAGCGCTACCCGGGTCTCGACGCGAAGGAGATCCGCTGCCACCTGGTGGACGTAGCACCGAAGCTGATGCCCGAACTCGGCGACAGGCTGGGGCAGAAGGCGCTGCGGGTCCTGGAGAAGCGGGGCGTGCGGATCTCGTTGGGCGTCTCGGTCGCCGCGGCGACCCGGGACGCGGTCACCCTGACCGACGGGCGCACGCTGCCGTGCCGGACGCTGGTGTGGACGGCCGGGGTCGCGCCCAGCCCGCTGGTGGCGACCCTGGGCGCGGAGACCGAACGGGGCCGCCTGGTGACCTCCGCGGGCCTGACCGTGCCCGGCCTCGACGGGGTGTACGCGCTGGGCGACGCCGCGTCCGTGCCCGACCTGGCGACCTCGGCGGACGCCGTCTGCGCGCCCACCGCCCAGCACGCCACCCGGCAGGGCAAGGCGGCGGCGATGAACCTGATCGCCTCTCTCCGGGGCTTCCCCACCGCCGACTACCGGCACCGGGACCTCGGCCTGGTGGTCGACCTGGGCGGTGCCCAGGCGGTGGCCAAGCCCCTGGGCGTACCGCTGAGCGGCCTCGCCGCGCAGGGCGTGACGACGGGGTACCACCTGATGGCACTGCGGACGCTGACCGCGCGCTACCGGGCGGTCGGCGGGTGGCTGCTCAACGCGCTGGCCGGGGACGACTACGTACGGATCGGGCTCCAGGAGGGGCGGGTCGCTTCGCTCGACGACTTCGAGCGCAAGGAGACGTATCTGAGCCCGGCGCAGATACGGGAGTTGACGGACTCCCGGCCCACTGGATGAACGCGCAGGGCATGATGTGCCCATGCCCACCGAGGAGTTCACCCGTCGCGTCACGGTCGCCGGCCACGAGGAACAGGTGTTCTCGCACCTGTCGCGTCCGGAGAGCTACGTCGGGCTCTCGCCGCTGGTGATCGCCGTGCGCGAGGTCGACACGCGGGACGACGCCGTCCGGTACGTCGCCGTGGAACGCTTCCGCTTGGGTCCACTGCGCTGGGACAACCCGATCCGGGTGACGATGTCGTTCCCCGGGCCGGGACGCCGGATCGTCAGCGAGGTCGTGAGCCCGGGGCGGGTCCGACTGACCTCGACGGTCGCACTGGCTCCGGACGGACCGGGCACACAGGTGAGCGAGACGGTCCGGGTCACCTTCCCCGCACCGCTGCGGGGCCTGGTCGTCGGCCAGGCGACGAAGGCCCAGAAGTACCGGCTCAAGGAGCTGGCCCGCCGCCTGGACACCGACCGGGTGACCTGACCCACGATCACCCCGTGTGCGCGAGCGCACTGGGGGTGCGGCAGCCGACGATCGCAGGGGCCTCGTGGACGAGGCTGTCGTCGGTGAGTGCCTCCACCATGAAGAGCGCGAAGTCGATGCGCCGGGTCAGGTCGCTGGCCAGGACCGGGTCGCCCACGTGCCGGCTCCACACGGGCAGGCCCTGGCTCTCGCCCTCCTCCAGGGTGCTGCCGCGCACCACCGTCCACCGGGTGTCGCTGGCGAACACCCGTCGGCACGCCTCGACTTGGTCGTCGATCTCGACGGCACGCACCAGCCTGCCGAGCACGGCGGCGGCCCGTACACCGAGCTTGAAGAGCCGCGAATACGTGTCCTGGCCGTCCTTCGTGATGTGCCAGCCGCACGAGAAGACCAGACGTGCGCCGGGCCGGGCGTGGTCGAGGACCGCTTGCGCCGTGCCCGAGGCGTACTGCTGGACCCCCCAGGGGACCAGGACCGTCAGGACGCCGTCGCAGTCGGCGACCGCGCGCCGGATCACCTCGGGGTCGTTCGTCGCGCCGGGCACCACGGTCAACTGCCCTTCGTAAGCGGCCAGTTTGGGCACACTGCGCTCCCGGCAGACGCCCACCACCTCGTAACCGCGCTCCAGCGCATGCCGGACCATGTACTGCCCGAGCTTCCCCGAAGCTCCGACGATGCAGACCCTTTTCCCCCGACCGCGATCCGTGCCCATGGCGCATCCCTTTCGCCGACAAGCCGACCTTATGGCGTAAGGGAAGCTAGCCTTATGCTGTAAGGCCGTCAACGGGGCGAGAGGAAACGGCACATGGGCAAGGGGCGGGACACCGGGGCGCCACGCACTCCCCTCACCCGGGAGCGGGTGATCCGTACGGCGGTGGCCGTCGCCGACACGAAGGGCGCGGCCGCGCTCAGCATGCGGGCGGTCGCCGAACCCCTGGGTGTCGAGGCGATGTCGCTCTACCACCACGTGGCGGGCCGCGAGGACCTCCTCGACGGAATGGTAGACGTGGTGTTCGGCGAGATCGAGCTGCCCCGGACCGGCGCGGACTGGCGGACCGCCATGCGGCTGCGCGCCGAGTCCGCCCGCACGGTGCTGTGCCGCCACCCCTGGGCCGTCGGCCTGATGGACTCCCGCAGCCGTCCGGGCCCGGCGACACTGCGCCACCACGACGCCGTCATCGGGGCGCTGCGCGCGGGGGGCTTCTCGGTGCGGATGACGGCGCACGCCGTCTCGTTGATCGACAGTTACGTGTACGGATTCGTGCTCCAGGAGCAGAGCCTGCCGTTCCGGGGCGCGGCGGAACTCGACGAGGTCGCGGGGGCCATCCTGGCGGACATGCCCGCCGACACCTACCCGCACCTCACCGAACTGGCCACCGCCCACGCCCTGCAACCCGGTTACGCGTACGCCGAGGAGTTCGCCTTCGGCCTCGACCTGATCCTGAACGCCCTGCACCCGGACGAGGAAACGTCCTGCTGAGCGGTCCGACGCCGCCCGGACCTACTTCCGGAACCGGCCGAAGGCCTTCGTCAGGGCGCTGAGCGGCGAGCCCGCTCCGTCCGTGGCGGCCGGACGCGGGACGCCCTCGCCGCCGGTGGCCTCCGCGAGGGCGGCGTGGGCCGCCTCGGCCGCCTCCTGGTAGAGGTCGCGGGACTTGGTCATGGCGTCCAGGGCCTCGGCGTACCGGGTGACCATGGTCTGCGCGTGGACGAGTTCCTCGTCGGGGGTGAGCAGGTGCCAGCCCTGGCGCAGCCGGTTCAGGGCCGCTTCGGCGTCGGCGGACATCGGCTGCGGGAGGGCCGCGAACGCGGCGATCCTGTCCAGTACCTCGGTGGGGATCGAGCCGTCGAGGAAGACGGTGCTCACCGTGAAGTCCTCCGCCGCGTACTCCGGTGCGGGCGGCGACGTGGGCAGGACGACGGCCCCGCCGCGCGGCAGCCGCACCCCGAGCTCCTTCTTGACGCCGAAGTCGGCGATCTGCGCCTGCTCAGGGGTCGCCCGGTGCTCTATCACCCGGTGCCGCAGACCGGGCGGCAGATGGCCGGAGAGCGGCCGCTGCCCGAGTGCGTCGGGGGTCATGGCCTCGTGCACGAGGAGGTGGACGAACCAGCTCTGCCGGGCGCAGTCGCGCAGCAGGTGACGCAGGTCGTCGTCGTCCTTGGGGAGGTGGTTCGCGGCGCGCAGGCGCACGTCGGCGACCGTGTCGTAGTCCCACGGGACGCGGTCGCTGTCCGGCCAGAACATGGTGGCGGGCGAGGGCCAGTACGCGTCCCACGGCGCCTCCGCCTCGGCGGCCAGCACCCAGGTGACGCCCGCACCCTCCTTGCGGCGGCCTTCCGGGTCGTACGTGACGAGCTGTGCGCGCACGGTGACGTCGCCGTCGCCGGCCCGCCAGCGCGCCTCGAAGAGCCGGCGCGCCGCCGGGCCGGGGTCGGCGGCCTCGTCCCTGGGGTGCAGGGCGGTGGAGCTCGCCGCCTCGACGGGGTCGAGTTCCAGGAAGTCGTCGAGCACCCCGGCCGCCTTGAGGGCGATCAGGTTGCGCCGGACGTCCTGCTCGGGCTCGGGCCCGAGGTGGCGCCCGCGGCCCAGCCACGCGGTGTCGGGGACGGTGGTCGAGGGGGTGCTGTTCTTCGCCATGGAGTCGTTCTGTGAGGAGACGGGGCCCGACCAGTATGGTCCGTGGACCTGTGGAAGGAACCAGTACCCCGTCCTCGGCTTCGCAGCGCGTGACGGGACGGGGCCGGGGAGCGGGTGCAGGGGCTCCCTACCCCGTCTTGATCTTGCTACCCCTGCCGCCTCTTGTCACCCCTTTACTGCCTTTGCTCCGCCTCGTGCACGAGACTGCCCTTTGCTCCACCTCATGCACGAGACTGCCCTTTGCTACGCCTCGCGCACGAGGTGCTCCGCCGCCCGGTGGGCGAAGACCATCGCCGAGCCGATGGGGGCGCCGGGTCCCGGGTAGTACGGGCCCGTCACGGAAGCCGTCGTGTTGCCCGCCGCGTACAGGCCCTCGATGGCCGTGCCGTCGGCACGCAGGACGCGGGCGTCGGTGTCGATGCGGACGCCGCCCTTCGTCCCGAGGTCGCCGAGCACGATCCGTACGGCGTGGAAGGGCCCCTCCTCCACCGGCACCAGGCACGGATTGGGTCCCGTGCCGTCGCCGAAGAAGCGGTCGTACGGGTCGGTGCCGCGCCCGAAGTCGGCGTCCTCGCCGGAGGCCGCGTACGTGTTGAAGGTCTTCGCGGTGGCGGTCAGCTCGGCCGCGTCGAGGCCCAGCGTCACGGCGAGGTCCTCCAGGGTGTCGGCGGTGCGCCACAGGCCCGCCTCGGTGAAGGCGGCGCGGTCGGCGGGGACGACGACGATGCCGGGGAGTTCGTCGCCGTACCGGCCGTCGAAGATCCACCACACCTGGTTGCTGTCGTCCATGCCCGCGCGGGCGGCCAGCAGCGCCCGGCCCATCTGGTCGTACGGCAGCGATTCGTTGGCGAACCTGCGCCCGCTGCCGTCCACGAAGAACCCGCCCCGGAAGCCGAGGGCGAACGCCGCCGTCCCGTCCGGGAACAGCACCGACGGGCACCACCAGCTCTCGGCGAGCAGCCCGGTGTCCGCGCCGAGCTCGACGGCAGCCTTGAGGGCGTCGCCGGTGTTGGCGCCCGCCGGGCCCATGGTCCAGTCGGCGCCGCGCAGCCCCTGCCACTCGCGGCGCAGACCGGCGTCGCCCTCGTACCCTCCGGCGGCGAGCAGGACTCCCTTGCGGGCCCGGATGCGCCGGGTGTGCCCCGCCTCGTCGGTGACGACGGCTCCGACGACGCGGCCGTCCTCCTCCACGAGCGAGGTGAGTGCGGTACGCAACCGGGTGCGGCCTCCCGCGCCCTCCAGGGCGAGGAGCAGCCGTCCGATCAGCGCCCGCCCGTCGGTCAACGGGCCGTCGGGGGCGGGGAGTTCGAAGCGCTCGGCCCAGGCGGGCGGCCGTACGGCTGCGAGCAGGGGGTGGCCGCCTTCGGGCTGGTCGAGGTCGCAGGGGTAGACGCTGCGGCCGCCGTCGATGCGGCCGGGGGCGCCGAAGTAGTCGGGGAAGGGCCGGAATTCGAAGCGCAGGTGCTCGTCGCGCTCCAGGTACTCCACGAGCGGGCCGGCCGTGTCCAGGTAGGCGTCCTGGAGGGCGTGCGGGACGGCGTCGCCGACGACGGCGCGGAAGTAGGCGCGGGCGAGTTCGGCGGAGTCCTCGACTCCGGCGCGCTCCTGGGCGGGGTTGCCGGGGAGCCACAGGCCCGCGCCGGAGTAGGCGGTGGTGCCGCCGAAGTAGGCGGTCTTCTCCACGACGAGGGTGTCGAGGCCGAGTGCGGCCGCGGTGTACGCGCCGGTGAGGGCGCCGCCGCCGGAACCGACGACGAGGACGTCACAGGTGTCGTCCCAGTGCGCTGCGGGCTGCGCCCCGTCCGCCTGCGGTGCCGTGTCCGCCTGTGCTGCGTGCTGGGCCTCGTCCGCCTGTACTGCGCGCTGTGCCGTGTCCGCCTGCTCTGCTGCGTGCCGTGCCATGTCCGTCGCCGTCGGGCTCTGCGGGCTGCCGCTGGTCATCGTGTCGGGCTCCTCTCGCGCCGCACGGCCTGCCGGGCGGCTTCGGGTGGGAGCGTCAGTGTGGGCGACCGGGATGGGGGCGGGCAGCCGTGTTTCCCGCTGAGCGGGAGCACTTCCGAAGCCGCTCCCGGAGGGCTTTGCCCGTGAATTCCCCTTGTGCGCGGGCGACTTCACGCCATGCTCCCGCTGAGTGGGAAACCTCCGGGCCGACCGGTGGCAATGCGGTCCGCCGCTTGCACAATCGACCTCGCGCGGGGGGCCGCAGCGCTGCCGCTCACCCGCCCGTGCCCCGTCCGGGCCGCCCATCCCCGCTTTCCGTACCTCCACTCCCGTAGGAGCGTCATGCCGTCGTCCCCCGTCCCCACGGGCGCCCCTCCCGCCGAGGGGCCCGTCGCCGCCGCCGACGCCGCGCAAATGCGCCGCGTCGCCTTCTCCAGCCTGCTCGGCACCGTGGTGGAGTACTACGACTTCCTGCTGTACGGAACCGTCGCCGCCCTCGTCTTCGGCACGGCGTTCTTCCCCCAGGCCAGCGTCGCGGCGGGCACGATCGCCGCGTTCGGCACCTTCGCCGCCGGTTATGTGGCCCGCCCGCTCGGCGGGATCATCTTCGGGCACTTCGGCGACCGGCTGGGCCGCAAGAAGATGCTCGTCCTGACGATGGTCCTGATGGGCGCGGCCAGCGCCCTGATCGGGCTGCTCCCCGACTACCGGTCGATCGGCATCGCCGCCCCGGTCCTGCTGGTGCTGCTGCGCATCGTGCAGGGTCTGGCGATCGGCGGCGAGTGGGGCGGGGCGACCCTGATGGTCGTCGAGCACGCGGCTCCGGGGCGCCGGGGCGCGTGGAGCGGAGTGATGCAGTCCGGCACCTCGCTGGGCTTCCTGCTGTCGGCGGGCGTGGTGGCCGCCGCCAACTCCCTCCTCACACAAGCCCAGTTCATGTCGTGGGGCTGGCGCATCCCCTTCCTCTTCAGCGTGGTGCTGATGGCGGTGGGTCTGTACACCCGGGTGAAGGTCACCGAGAGCCCGCTCTTCCGCGAGGCCGCGGCAAAGGCGGCGGACGCGGAGCCGCCGCGGATGCCGCTGCTGACGGTCCTCAAGCAGCCGCGCACGGCCCTGCTGGCGGCGGCGGTGGGCCTGGGCCCCTTCGCGCTCACCGGCCTCATCACCACCTACATGCTGACGTACGCCACCGGCATCGGTTACTCCGTCAGCGAGGTGATGAACGCCCTGCTGATCATCTCGGCGATCGGCCTGTTCACCATCCCGGCCTTCGCCGCACTCTCCGACCGGCTCGGCAGGCGCCGGGTCGTGCTGGGCGCGGCAGCCGTCGGCCTGGTGGCGATCAAGCCGGTGTACGACCTGGTCGACTCCGGCACACCGGGCCTCCTGATCCTCGGCATGTCCCTGATCATGGTGCTCCAGCACGCCATGTACGCGCCGCTCGCGCCGATGCTCTCGGAACTCTTCGGCACCCGGGTGCGCTACACCGGTGCCTCGCTGGGTTACCAGATGTCGGCGCTGGTCGGCTCGGGCCTGGTCCCCCTGGCCGCAAGCTCCCTGCACGCGTCCTTCCCGGGCAGCACACCCCTCGTACTGCTCGCGGGCGCCTGCATCCTGGCCTCGCTGCTGGCGGCCTGGCGCCTGCGGGAGACCAGGGGCGACGCCCTCTGACCCCGCGCGCGGGGGTTCCGGCTCCGGACGGCACGTGGCAGCGCCCATCGCCTGCGCGTCGGGCAGCACGGCACCGGGCAGAGCTGCCCAGGGGCCGCGCTGCCCGGTGCCGCCCTGCTTCCCGCCCCCGCCACGCAGCCTGGCCGTGCATCATCCCGCTCAGCGGGAACCGGCTCTGGCCGGTGGGAGGCTTCGGCCGGTGTCATGGCCACCGGCAGCGCTCCCCTTCGTACCCCTCCCGTTCTACTCCCGCACGCCGGAGGCTTCATGCCCACCGCCCCCTCCCGTCCCGCCTCGTCCGGCACGTTCTCCGCCGCGACGACCCTCGCCGACCTGCCCGACGCAGCCGCCCGCGCCTTCGGGGCGCGTGAGGCGCTCGTCGACGGCGAGGTCCGCTGGACCTTCGCCGAGTTGCAGGAGCGCATCCGGGCCGCCGCCCGGGCCGCGATCGCGCACGGCATCGAGCCCGGCGACCGGTTCGCGCTCTGGGCGCCCAACAGCCGCGCCTGGGTGGTGGCGGCGCTCGGGGCGGTGTCCGTCGGCGCGGTCCTGGTGCCCCTGAACACCCGTTACCGGGCGGCGGAGGCGGCCGACATCGTGCGCCGCAGCGGCTGCACGGTGCTGTTCACCGAGCGCGGCTTCCTCGGCACGGACTACGTCGCCATGCTGCGCGAGTCCGGCGAGGACCTGGGCGCGCTGCGCAGCACCGTAGTCCTGCGTGATGCCGGCCCCGACGACGGTGACGGCACGACGAGTTGGGACGCCTACCTGGCCGCCGGCGAGTCCGTGCCGGACGAGGTACGGGCCGCGCGCGCCGCGGCCGTACGCCCCGACCACCTCTCCGACATCCAGTACACCTCGGGCACCACCGGCCGCCCCAAGGGCGTGATGACCACCCACCACCAGACGGTGCGCGTCTTCGACGCCTGGGCGGAGGCCGTCACCCTGCGCGAGGGCGACCGGTACCTCCTCATCAGCCCCTTCTTCCACACCTTCGGCTACAAGGCGGGCATCGTGGCGTGCCTGCTGCGCGGGGCCACGATCGTCCCCGAGGAGGTGTACGACGTGGACCGCGCCCTGCGCCGCATCGCCGAGGAGCGCATCAGCGTCCTCGCGGGCGCCCCGGCGATCTTCCACGGCCTGCTGACGCATCCGCAGCGCGAGGCGTACGACCTGTCGTCGCTGCGGCTCGCGGGAACGGGGGCCGCGAATATCCCCACGGGTCTGATCGACGACGTACGCACGGTCCTCGGCGCCCGCGACGTGTTCGCCGCGTACGGGCTCACCGAGTCGACGGGCGTCGTGACCATCTGCCCGGTGGACTCCCCCGCCGAGACGCTCGTACGGAGTGTGGGCCGCCCCATCCCTGGCGTCGAGCTGCGCATCGTGGACCCGGACGGCACACCCCTGCCGCCCGGCAGCCAGGGCGAGGTCGTCACACGCGGCTACCACGTCACCCAGGGCTACCTGGACGACCCGGCGGCCACGGCGGAGACCATCGACGCGGACGGCTGGCTGCACACCGGGGACGTGGGCGTCCTGGACGAGGACGGGTACCTGGCGCTGACCGACCGGCTGAAGGACATGTACGTCGTCGGCGGGTTCAACGCGTATCCCGCCGAGGTGGAGAACACCCTGCGCGGCCACCCGGCGATCTCGGACGCGGCCGTGGTGGGCGCACCGGACGCCCGCCTCGGCGAGGTCGGGGTGGCCTTCGTGGTCGCGGCGGACGGCGGCCTTCCGGACGCGGACGAGCTGACGTCCTGGACCCGGCAGCGGCTGGCCAACTTCAAGGTGCCGCGCCGGTTCGTACCCGTGGACGCCCTGCCCCGCAACGCCGCGGGCAAGGTCCTCAAGAACGAGCTGCGGGCCCTGGCGGAGCGCCGGGCGACCCCGGCCGGAAAGGCGTGACGATGACCGTGGAACCCACTCCCGAGGTACGCCGGCTGATCGACCTCTCGACCGCGAACTTCCCGGCACTGGGCACCGAGGTGACCGACATCGCGGAGGTGCGCGCCTTCTTCGCCTCCCGGCCCGCGCCCCCTCCCTCCGGGATCGAGGTGGCGTACGTCGCCGACGAGGACGCGGACGGGGTGCGGGTACGGGTGTACGACCCGACGGACGGCGCGGACGGCACCCCGGTGGTCGTCTTCGCGCACGGCGGCGGCTTCTGCGTGTGCGGCCTCGACTCCCACGACGGCTTCTGCCGCGCGATGGCGGTCGAGACGCAGGCGGTCGTGATCTCGGTCGACTACCGCCTCGCACCCGAACACCCCTTCCCCGCCGCCCCCGACGACTGCTACACCGCGCTGCTGTGGGCGGCCAAGCACTACGCGGGACGGCGGCTCGCGGTCGCCGGGGACAGCGCGGGCGCCAACCTGGCGACGGTCATGGCCCTCACCGCGCTCGACCGGGGCGGCCCGGAGCTGGTCTGCCAGGCGCTGTACTACCCGATGCTGGACCCGGAGCGACGCGGCGACTCGCACCGCCGCAACGCACAGGGCTACTTCCTCACCGCCGACCACCTGCGCTGGTACTGGGACGGCTACCTGCCCGAGGCGGCCGACCGCACCGACCCGTACGCGACGCCGCTGCACCGGTCCGACCTGTCGGGGCTGCCGCCGACGCACCTGGTGACGGCCGGCCTGGACCCGCTGTGCGACGACGCGTGGGCGTACGCGCACGCGCTGGCGGGCGGGGGGGTTGACGTACGACTGGCGCACCTGCCGGGCATGTTCCACGGCTTCCTCTCCATGGCGGGTGCACTGCCGGAGGCGCTGGCGGCCCGCACGGACGCGTTCGCGGCGCTGCGGGGGGCGCTGCACGGATAGAGGGGGGACGTGGAGAGGGGGTGCAACGAGTCCGTTGCACCCCCTCTCCACGTCCCTCCCAGTGCGTACGTCAGACGAGCCGGAACCCCTTGTACCCGCTGGCCGCGACCTCGTCGATGACGTCCTGGTACACCTTGAAGCCGCCGACGTACGGCATGAACACCCGGGGCTTTCCGGGGATGTTGGCGCCCAGGTACCAGGAGTCCGCCTCCATGAGGAGGGTGGCCTCGGCACGGTCGCGGCACTCGCGCACCCAGTCCTCGACGGCGTCCCCGGTCGCCTCGACGGCGCGGTGCCCGTGGGCGTCCATGTACTGGAGGAGGTCGGCGAGCCAGTTGCCGTGCTGCTCGCCGGCGAGGATCACGTTGACCATGACGCTGGGGCTGCCGGGGCCGGTGAGGTTGAAGAAGTTCGGGAAACCGTCGGTGCCGAGTCCGAGATACGTACGCGGCCCGGCCGCCCACACCTCCTTGAGCGTGCGCCCGCCCCTTCCCCGTACCTCTATGCGGTCCACGGAGCCGGTCATCGCGTCGAAGCCGGTGGCGTAGACGAGGGCGTCGAGGGCAATGTGCTCACCGTCGGCGAGGGTCACACCCGTCGCGTCGACACGCTCAATCGGATTCTTCCGCAGGCTGACGAGCCGCACATGCGGCTGGTTGTACGTCTCGAAGTAGTCGGAGTCGGTGACGATCCGCTTGGCGCCGATGGGATGGTCCCCCGGAACGAGCAGCTCGGCCACGGCCGGGTCCGCAATCCGAGCACGGACCTTCTCCTCCCAGAAAACGCGAGCGGCATCATTCGCACTGCGATCGACAAGCTGATCCGGGAAGGTCTTGGAGTACAGCACCCCACCCAACTCCCAGCGCCTCTCGTACGCCGCGCGCCGCTCCTCCTCGTCCACCTCGAAGGTCTTCTTCGGGTACGTGGTGAAGGGCGAGCCGCCGCCGCTGAGCCGGGCAAGTCGGCGCCGCTCGGCGTAGTCCGCCTTGGCGGCCTCGCGCTGGGCGTCGTCGAGGGGCTTGTTCCCGGCAGGGATGGAGTAGTTGGCGCTCCTCTGAAACACCGTCAACTGCGCTGCCTGGGCGGCGATTTCCGGGATCGACTGAATCCCGGAGGACCCCGTCCCGACGACGCCGACGCGCAGCCCGGTGAAGTCGACGCCCTCGTGCGGCCATTCGCCGGTGTGGTAGGAGACGCCGGCGAAGGAATCAAGGCCCGGGACATTGGGCCGCTGGGCACTCGACAGACATCCGACGGCGAACACGACGAATCGACTGGTGACCGTCTCTCCGCCGTCCGTCCGCACCGTCCAGGTCAGGGACTCCTCGTCCAACTCCGCACTGAGCACGGAGGTTTCGAAGGTGTACGCATCACGCAGCGCGAACCGGTCGGCGACATGGTGCAGGTACTTCATGATCTCGGGCTGGGTGGCGTACTTCTCGCTCCAGTCCCACTCCTGCTGGAGCTCCTCGTCGAAGGAGTACGAGTAGTCGAAGGACTCCACGTCGCAGCGTGCGCCGGGGTAGCGGTTCCAGTACCACACGCCGCCGACGTCAGCGGCGCGGTCGAAGCCCCGCACCCGGTAGCCCAGGGTGCGGAGCTTGTGGACGGTGTAGAGGCCGGTGACGCCTGCTCCGACGACGAGGACGTCCGTGTCGGTGGCGGGGGTGTTCTCACTCAAGTGCGGTATCTCCTCGGATCCGTGGGGGTGCGGCGGGTGCCGCGGCCCGTCACGGACGGGAGCCTTCCACTGGGAGGGGACGGACGCAGCACCTCCTTCCCGGTGAGTGGGAAGGGGCCCGCACGGGCCCCGATCTGCGACTCCGCCGCGCGGGCACGACCGTGCCCCTATAGGGGCGCGGGGAACTGCGCGACCAGCCACGACGCTCCTGCACGGAACCGTGCAATTGCCCCGCGGGTTTAGGTGAAGGGGTGGGGCTGGGGACCCTCTGGCCCGGCGGGCCACGGCTGAACCTGCCCGGTACCGGGAGGCGCCCCGTGGGCCCCGGGGCTGCGCGCATCCGGCGCCCCAGGTGCGGGCAGGGGCGGCACCCGGGCGGGCCGGGAGCGGGAGGGGCCGCCCCCTTGCCCGCCCGTCCCGCCCCCGGGGGGCGGCCCCGCCGCCCAAGGCGACGAGGGGGGAGGGAGGGGGAGGGCGGCCCCGCCGCCCGAGGGGGCTGGGGAAGAGGGGAAGAGGGGGAAGGGGCGGCACCACCGCGCAAGGGGCCTACGGGGAAGAAGGGGGCTGGGCCCCACGGGGGCGGGGCCTCCCGCCGGGGGGGGTGCGGCCCGCACCCGATCGAGCCGCACCGGGCCGAGCCGCACCGAAGCTGAGGCCCTCAGAGAAGCTCACCCCCGCGAGCCACCACCCTCCCCCCGTGCACCACCACATCCCGCCCCGGCATGTCCACCACCACCTGCGGCACACACTCCCCCCGCATCAGCATGAAGTCCGCCGGCGCCCCGGGCTCGAAGGTCGCCCGGCCCAGCCCCATCACATCGGCCCCACCGTGCGCCCCCACGGCAAAGACGTCCTCCAGCTCCGCATCCAGCCGCACATCGGTGACCCACCCGAGAATGTGCGTCCGGTGCAGCATGTCCGCGTTGCCGAACGGGCTCCAGGAGTCCCGCACCCCGTCCGACCCGAGCCCGACCCGCACCCCGTGCTCACGCAGCTTGGCGATGGGCAGCACGAGGGACTCGTTCGGGGCCACCGTCGTCAGGGCGATGTCCAGCTCGCCCAGATCCGCGGCCATGCTCTCCAGATCCCCCTCGGACATCTTCGGCAGGCAGAAGACGTGACTGACCGTCACCTTCCCCCGCAGGGACAGCGCCCGCGTGCGCTCGATGATCCCCCGCAGCACCTTGACGCCCTTCTCGTCCCGGTCGTGCAGGTGGATGTCGACCCCGACCCCGTACCGGTCCGCGAGCCGGAAGACGAGATCGAGCTGCTCGTCCAGCGCATGGTCGAAGCTGATCGGGTCGATTCCGCCGATCATGTCGACGAGCCCGCTGCGTGCCGCCTCCTCCAGCAGCTTGTCGGTGCCGGGCGTGCGGATGACCCCGTGCTGCGGGAAGCCGACGATCTGCACGTCCAGCGCGTGCGACAGCCGCTCGCGGGCCTCGGCGACGCCTTCGACGCCCTTGAGCCCGTAGGCCGGTGCGACGTCCGCGTGGGCGCGCATGGCGCGGGTGCCGCGCGTGACGGCGTGCGCCATCAGCCCGTACGCCCGCTCCCCCACGTCCCTGCGCTCGCTGCGGAACACCTCGACATCCTGGGCGCAGTAGTCGGCGATGCCCTTGGCGGGCTTGCGCGAGAGCCAGGAGCCGCCCCAGGTGGTCTTGTCGGGGTGGATGTGCGCGTCGACGAGCGTCGGCAGCGCGAGCCGCCCGCCGCCGTCGATGATGCGCGCGTTGCGCGGGGCGGGACGGTCGCTGATCCGGCCGTCGACCACCACCAGATCGACGGCCTTCTTGGCACCGCCCGGCCGTACGTTCTTGAAGATCACGGATTCGCGGGGGTGCCGGTCGTGACCGCCTGCTTCGGCAGCCGCCGCAGCAGGCGTGAAGGCGGTGGCGCTCGCGCCCGCGAGGGAGGCGGCTCCGGCGAGGACGCCGCGCCGGGAGAGGGGAGGGGGAACCATGGGGGGACTCCTTCGGTGCCTGACGGTCCGGGGACGGACGGCGTGGGGCGCCGACCGTTCGCACTTTTGTATACCAAGCGCGATGCCGGAACAAGATCCAGCAAGCCATCACCCAACAATCACCACCAGGAACATCCCCCCACTCACCCCTTGGTATACAAAGCATCCCCGAACAGCGAATGCAACGCCACCGCCCGACTGTCCCGCACATGCAGGAACGTGCTGGCCGCCGCCGACTCCTCGTCCCCCGCCGCGATGTGCCGCAGCATCTCCGCGTGCTGGGCCCGCATGTGCGCGGGCTCCTCGCGCATCCCGAACAGCAGCTGGAGCTGCCAGCCCAGCTGCTCCATGGTGCGCACCAGCAGCGGATTGCCGGCCAGCGCCACGATCTCCTCGTGGAACGCCGTGTGCGCGGCGACCTCGCGCTCCCCCTCACCGGTCTCGGCCGCCCGTTCGGCGCGGGCGATCAGGGCACGCAGTTCGGCGACCCCCTGCGTCTCCCCCGCCGCTGCCGCCACCCGGCGGGCCGCGAGACGGGACGCCTGGACGGCGAGGGGCTCCCACACCTCGTACAGGTGGTGGACGTCCTCCCGTTCCAGGCGGCGGACGCGCACCCCGCTGTGCGGCAGCAGTTCGAGCAGCCCCTCGGCGACGAGCGCGCGCAGCGCCTCGCGCACGGGGACCCGGGACATCCGGAGCTCTTCGGCGACCTCGCGCTCGACCAGGCGGGAGCCCATCGGGTACCGCCGGTCGACGATGCGCTGCCGCACGGCCTCGCGGGCCTGGGCACTGAGCGAGGTGCGCGGGGCAGTGAGCGAGGTGCGCGCGGAGCCGTCCTCCGCCGCCCGCCGCTCGTCCGTACCGGCCGTGTCGCCTGCCATCCGATCCCCGTTCTCCGCTCGCCCGCACCCAGCGGGCCCGTGCTCCGGCGAGGATACGTGACCCACTGTCACCGCCCGTCCGTCCACATCCGCTCCAACTGCCCGTCCAGCAGCCCGAGCGCCGTCTCGCCGCTGTGCACGCCGAGCAGGATGTACGTGCTCAGACCGTCGACCAGGCTGATCAGCCGCATCGCCTCGTCCTTCGGGTCGGCGTCCGCGTACTCCGCCCTCAGCCCGCCCTCCTCGTGGACCCGGCTCAGCAGGTCCCCGAGGAAGGCGGCCAGTCCGGGGATGCCCTCGCGGGCCTCGGCCTGGAGGCGTTCGTCGTGGACGGCGCGGGCGAAGTAGGCGGCCCCCACGAGCGCGCCGACCGTGCTGCGTTCGTCCAGCGGCAGCATCCCGGCCAGCACTTCCCGCAGCACGATCCGGGGCGGCGGGACGGCAAGGACCCCCTCGGCGACCGCTCCGGCGACGGCCTCGATGCGTTCCCGGATGCGCTCGTCCGCGCGGGCGCTCACGGAGCGCATGGCGAACAGCAGCATCTCGTCCTTGGTACGGAAGTAGTGCTGGAGCCTGCCCAGCGAGATGTCCGCCTCCGCGGCGACGTCGCGCAGGCTCACGCCGTCGAGACCGCGCGCGACGGCGATCCGCCAGAGCGCGTCGGCGATCTCCTGACGTCTGGCCTCGTGGTCCACCTTCTTCGGCACGCAGGCCCCCTCCTCTTCACCTCGACACCACACGACCCGCCTTTGCAAGTCACTTGTACCGTTGTACCCTCTCGACATCCAATACAGTTGACTTGAAACGAGCGTGTTCATGTCTTTCGCCGGTCCGCCGCGCCTGCGACCGCCCCGTCACCCCGTCGACCCCCGGGCCCGCCGCTGGTGGACCGCCCAGGCGCTCCTCACGGTGAGCGGCCCGATGCTGCTCACGGCAGTGACGCTCCTCGCGCTCTGTCTGCTGTTCTTCGCCGGTGCGCTGCCCTGGCTGCTGCCGCTGCTGGCGGTCGTTCTCGTCGCCCCGGCGTGCGCGTACGCGGTACTGATGCCGCGCCGCCGGTACGCCGTGCACGCGTGGGAGGTCGGCACGTACTCCCTGTACACGGCGGGCGGCTGGCTCTGGCAGAAGCGGCGCGTCGCCCCGCTGTCGCGGGTGCAGACCGTCGACACGCTGCGCGGGCCGCTGCAACGGCGGTACGGGCTGACCACGCTCACCGTCACCACCGCTTCCACCGCCGGGAACATCCGGATCTCCGGCCTGTCCGACGCGGACGCCGACACCCTCGCCGAGCACCTCGGGCGGGCCGCGCAGGACACCGTCGGTGATGCCGCATGAGCGCACCGGCCCCGGACGTCTGGCTGCGTCCCGACGCACGCACCCTGCTGGTGCACTGCGGATGGCTCCTGCCGCCGCTCGGCTCGACCACCCTGACGGCGCTGGCGACCGGGGGTCGGTTTCCGCCGAGCGCTCTGTTCACCCTTGCGGCGGTCGCCGTGTCCTTCGCGGCGATCACCGGGATCGGGCATCTCCGCTGGTCCCGTACGCGCTACCGCGTCACCTCGGACGCGTTCGAGCTGCGCGGCGGCGTCTTCAGCCGGACGCTGCGCACGATGCCGCTGTCGCGCGTACGCGGTGTGGATCTGACGGCCACCCCGCTGCACCGCCTGCTCGGCCTCACCGTGCTGCGGGCGTCCGGCACCGGCGGCGCCGAGACGGTGCTCAACGCGGTGCCCCGCGCGGAGGCCGCCCGCCTGCGCACGCTGCTGCTCGCCCGCGCCACCCCTGGACGGGCCGCGAACCCCGAGCTGAGCAGCGTCGACTGGCGCTGGCTGCGGTACGCACCGCTCACCTTCTGGGTGCTCGGCGGGGTCGGGGTGGCGGCCGGCACGGTGTACCGGGTGCTGGACGGTGTGGGCATCGAACTGTGGCGGGTGGGCTTCGTGCAGGACGCCTTCACCGAGTTCGGCCGCAGCGCACTGTGGCTGACGGTGCCTGCCGCCCTGGTCGCGGTGCTCGCCCTCGGCTCGGTCGGCGCACTCGTGCTGTACGTGGAGAACTGGTGGGGCTACCGGGCCGCCTGGACGGACGCCGACACCCTGACGGTGCGCCGCGGTCTGCTGACCACCCGGTCGGTCGCCCTCGAACGGAGCCGCCTGCACGGAGTGCTCCTGCGCGAACCCCTCCTGCTGCGCGCCGCCGGTGGTGCGAGCGCGACCGCTGTCGCAGGCGGCCTCGGCAGCAGCGAGGAGGCCCACGCACGGGGTGCACTGGTGCCGCCCGCACCCCGGCACGAGGCGTTGCGGGTCGCCGTGGGAACGCTCACCGGTTCCGGTGCTCGCGACGAGCACCCTTTCGACGGGGTGCCACTGACCCCGCACCCAAGGGTGGCGCTACGGCGCAGGGTGGTGCGGGGGCTGCTGTTCGCGGTGCTGCCGGGAAGCGTGGCACTCCTTGTGCTGGGTGCGCTGTTCACTCCCGTACTGCTGCATCTGGCGTGGGTGTACGCGCTCGTGACGACAGCGGTGACTGTGCTGCTGGCCCGGGACGCGTACCGAAGCCTCGGCCATGCCCTCGCAGGGCCGCATCTGCTGGTGCGCTCCGGCACGTTCAGCCGGGACACCCTCGCGCTCGAACGCAGAGCGATCTCCGCGTGGACGCTCACGACGTCGCCGTTCACCCGCCGGGCGGGCCTGGTCACGCTCACCGCCGCCGTGGCGGCGGGTGAACACGGCTATCACGTACGCGACATGGAGCCCGGCGCCGCACTGGCACTGGCGTGCGCGGCGCACCCGGGAATCCTGGAGGAGTTCCTGGAGCCCGCGTGAGCACCGGTGCCGGTGTCAGCGGATCTCGGAGTCGGGGTGCGCCGCGTCCCAGGCCGCCCGGGACGCGGTGAACGCCGGGCGGTGGGCGATCGACCAGTCGGCGAGCGCCTTGACGAGGTGGGTGAGGCTGTGGCCCGTCTCGGTGAGCTCGTACTCGACCTGCGGCGGGATCGTCGGGTGCACGGTGCGGTGCACCAGCCCGTCGCGCTCCAGACGGCGCACGGTGAGAGTGAGCATGCGCTGCGAGATGCCGCCGGGTACGGCCCGCTGGAGCTCCTTGAACCTCCGTACGCCCGCGGCGAGTTCGACGACCACGTACACGGACCACTTGTCGCCGAGCCGGTCCAGGACGTCCCGCACACCGCACTCGTCCTGCGGGGTGTCGCAGCTGATGACGGGGTCGCCGGGGGCGGGCGGGGTGGTTACCGCGGTGTGCCCTACTGACACGAAAGTGCCTCCTTATGCGATCGGTTTCTCCTGTCCAGGATGGAACCACACACCACTCAGGAGGCACTTCCATGATTCTGGTCACCGGCGCCACCGGCGCTCTCGGACAGCTCGTCGCGACGAGGCTGGCGCCGCGCGAGGACGTCGTCCTCGGCACCCGCACCCCCCGCTCGCCGTCCGAGCGGCGCATCGACTTCGACGATCCCGCGTCCCTGGATCTCACCGGCGTGGACACCCTGTTGCTCATCTCGGCGGGCTACGGCGAGGACGACGTGGTGATCGCCCGGCACGACTCGGTGATCTCGGCGGCCGAGAAGGCGAAGGTGGGGCACGTCGTCTACACGAGCCTCAGCGGTGACGGCGACCACCTGACGTATGCGCTAGCCCACCGCTGGACCGAGCGCCGACTGCGCGAGAGCCCGCTGGACTGGACGATCCTGCGCAACGGTCTGTACGCCGAGTTCCTGGCGGCGATCGCCGCCCCCGGCCCCGACGGCACGATCGCGGCACCCCTGGGTGCGGGCCGCCTGGCCGCAGTGGCGCGCGAGGACCTGGCGGAGGCGGCGGCCCTGGTGGCGGCGGCCCCCGCACAGCACGCGGGGCGCGTGTACGAGCTCGTCGGCGAGGAGGCGCTCGGCGGCGCGGACCTGGCGGCGGCGACCGGCGGGACGTACGAACCGACCTCCCTGGCCCGCACCAGGGAGGCGCTCATAGCCGCAGGCCAGGCACTCCCCTTCCAGGTGCCGATGCTGATGAGCACCTACGCGGCCGTCGCCGGCGGCTTCCTGGACGGTTCGGGCGTCGAGCGCGGTGCGCTGCGCACCCTGCTCGGGCGTGCCCCGCGCTCCGCCCTCGACGTGTACGGGGAGGCGCTCGCCGCGGCCTAGCGCCTCCCCGTACGGCGAACGCCTACTCGTCGCCCTCCAGGTCGCCCTCGGTCTCCAGGTACGCCTTGCGCAGCGCGTCCAGGATCGCCGGGTCGGGCTTGGCCCACATGCCGCGGGACTCGGCCTCCAGGAGGCGCTCGGCGATGCCGTGCAGCGCCCAGGGGTTGGCCTCCTTGAGGAACTCGCGGTTGGTCGGGTCCAGGACGTACGTCTCGGTGAGCTTGTCGTACATCCAGTCGGCGACCACGCCGGTCGTCGCGTCGTACCCGAAGAGGTAGTCGACGGTGGCGGCGAGCTCGAAGGCGCCCTTGTAGCCGTGGCGGCGCATCGCCTCGATCCACTTGGGGTTGACGACGCGGGCACGGAAGACGCGCGAGGTCTCCTCCACGAGGGTGCGCGTGCGCACCGTCTCGGGGCGGGTGGAGTCGCCGATGTACGCCTCCGGGGCCTTGCCCTTCAGTGCGCGCACGGTGGCGACCATACCGCCGTGGTACTGGAAGTAGTCGTCGGAGTCGGCGATGTCGTGCTCGCGGGTGTCGGTGTTCTTGGCCGCCACCTCGATGCGCTTGTACGCCGTCTCCATCTCCTCGCGGGCCGGCCGCCCGTCGAGTTCGCGGCCGTAGGCGTAGCCGCCCCAGACCGTGTAGACCTCGGCGAGGTCGGCGTCGGTGCGCCAGTCGCGGGAGTCGATGAGCTGGAGCAGGCCCGCACCGTACGTTCCGGGGCGGGAGCCGAAGATGCGGGTGGTGGCGCGGCGTTCGTCGCCGTGCTCGGCGAGGTCGGCCTGCGTGTGCGCCCGTACGTAGTTGACCTCGGCGGGCTCGTCCAGTGAGGCGGCGAGGCGTACCGCGTCGTCGAGGAGGCCGATGGTGTGCGGGAACGCGTCGCGGAAGAAGCCCGAGATGCGCAGCGTGACGTCGACGCGGGGGCGGCCCAGCTCCTCGGCGGGGATGGGCTCCAGTCCGGTGACACGGCGCGAGGCGTCGTCCCAGACGGGACGGATGCCCAGCAGCGCGAACGCCTCGGCGATGTCGTCGCCCGCCGTGCGCATGGCGCTCGTGCCCCACAGCGACAGGCCGACGGAGGTGGGCCATTCGCCGTTGTCGGTCTTGTAGCGCGTGAGGAGGGAGTCCGCGAGGGCCTGGCCGGTCTCCCAGGCGAGCTTGGAGGGCACGGCCTTGGGGTCGACGGAGTAGAAGTTGCGGCCGGTCGGCAGGACGTTGACGAGACCGCGCAGCGGGGATCCGGAGGGGCCCGCCGGGACGAAGCCGCCGTTCAACCCGTGGACGGCGTGGGCGAGTTCGTCGGTGGTGGCGGCCAGGCGCGGGACGACCTCGCGAGCGGCGAAGTCGAGGATGTCGGCGACGGCGGCCGGGTGGCCCGCAGCGACGCCCGCGACGGCTTCCACGGCCCAGTCCGCGTCCTCCATCGCCTGTACGAGGCCGCGCGCCTGCTCCTCGATCGCGTCGGCGTCGGTGCGCTTCGCCGCCGACTCGTCGAGGCCGAGGGCCTCGCGCAGGCCGGGCAGGGAAGCGGTACCGCCCCAGATCTGGCGGGCGCGCAGGATCGCCAGGACCAGGTTCACGCGGGCTTCGCCCTCGGGGGCGCCGCCGAGGACGTGCAGGCCGTCGCGGATCTGGACGTCCTTGATCTCACAGAGCCAGCCGTCGAGATGCATGATGAAGTCGTCGAAGCCCTCGTCCTCCGGCCGGTTCTCGATGCCGAGGTCGTGGTCGAGCTTCGCGGCCTGGATGAGCGTCCAGATCTGGGCGCGGATCGCGGGCAGCTTCGCCGGGTCCATGGAGGCGATCTGGGCGTGCTCGTCCAGGAGTTGTTCCAGGCGGGCGATGTCGCCGTAGCTGTCGGCGCGGGCCATCGGCGGCACCAGGTGGTCGACCAGGGTGGCGTGCACGCGGCGCTTGGCCTGGGTGCCCTCGCCCGGGTCGTTGACCAGGAACGGGTAGATCAGCGGGATGTCGCCGAGGGCGGCGTCGGGGCCGCAGGCGGCGGACAGGCCGGCGTTCTTGCCGGGCAGCCACTCCAGGTTGCCGTGCTTGCCGAGGTGGATCATCGCGTCGGCGCCGAAGCCGTTGTCGTCGGCGGAGGCAGCGATCCAGCGGTAGGCGGCGAGGTAGTGGTGCGAGGGCGGCAGGTCCGGGTCGTGGTAGATCGCGATCGGGTTCTCGCCGAAGCCGCGCGGCGGCTGGATGAGGATCAGGAGGTTCCCGCGCCGCAGGGCGGCGAGGACGATGTCGCCCTCCGGGTTCTGCGAGCGGTCCACGAACATCTCGCCGGGGGCGGGCCCCCAGTGCTGCTCCACGGACTCGCGCAGCTCGGCGGGCAGGGTGGCGAACCAGCGCCGGTAGTCGGCGGCCGGGATGCGCACGGGGTTGCGCGCCATCTGCTCCTCGGTCAGCCACTCCTGGTCGTGGCCGCCCGCCTCGATGAGGGCGTAGATCAGCTCGTCGCCGTCGCCGGAGACGAGGCCGGGGACCTCCTCCGTGCCGAAGTCGTAGCCCTCGGCCTGGAGGCGGCGCAGCAGGGCGACGGCGCTGGCGGGGGTGTCGAGGCCGACCGCGTTGCCGATGCGGGAGTGCTTCGTCGGGTACGCGGACAGGACGAGCGCGAGCTTCTTCTCGGCGTTGGGGATGTGCCGCAGCCGGGCATGGCGCACGGCGATCCCGGCGACGCGGGCGGCGCGCTCGGTGTCGGCGACGTACGACGGCAGGCCGTCCTCGTCGATCTCCTTGAAGGAGAACGGCACGGTGATCAGACGGCCGTCGAACTCGGGTACGGCGATCTGGGTGGCGGCGTCGAGCGGGGAGACGCCCTCGTCGTTCTCCTCCCAGGCGGCGCGCGGGCTGGTCAGGCACAGCGCCTGGAGGATGGGCACGTCGAGGCCGGTGAGGGCGCCCGCGTCCCAGGACTCGTCGTCGCCGCCGGCGGAGGCCTCGGCGGGGCGGGTGCCGCCGGCCGCGAGCACCGTGGTGACGATGGCGTCGGCGGCGCGCAGCTCCTCGATGAGCTCCGGCTCCGGTGTGCGCAGGGAGGCGACGTACAGCGGCAGCGGGCGGGCTCCCGCCTCCTCGATCTGGCCGCAGAGGGCGTCGATGAAGGCGGTGTTGCCGCTCATGTGGTGGGCGCGGTAGTAGAGCACCGCGACGGTGGGGCCTTCGACGCCCTCGCGGGCGGTGCGCTCCAGGGGGCCCCAGGAGGGCGCCGGCGCCGGTGACTCGAAGCCGTGGCCGGTGAGGAGCACGGTGTCGGAGAGGAAGCGGGCGAGCTGCTCCAGGTTGGCGGGTCCGCCGTGCGCCAGGTAGGCGTGCGCCTCGGCGGCGATGCCGACGGGGACGGTGGAGGCGGCCATCAGCTGGGCGTCGGGGGCCTGTTCGCCGGTGAGGACGACGACGGGCCGTCCGGTGGCAAGGACCTGGTCGAGGCCCTCCTGCCAGGCGCGGACGCCGCCGAGGAGGCGTACGACGACGAGGTCGGTGCCCTCCAGGAGGGCGGGCAGGTCCGCGAGGTCGAGGCGGGAGGGGTTCGCGTAGCGGTAGCTGACCGGTCCGTCCGAGGAGCGGGCGCTGAGCAGGTCGGTGTCGGACGTCGACAGGAGCAGGATCATGCGGCGTCGGGCCTTCCTCGGGGTGTCCACGCCCCGGGCGGTGTTCGGACTGCTCGAACGGAGTCGAGAAGCTACGGAAGGGAGTTCCTGACTCGCCCGGCCGGTGGGCCGTGCTCACAGTGGCGGGACCGCGCCGGAATCGCACCGGGCTTCCTCCCCTGTCGCCTTTCGGTGACGACTGCCGCCCCCGAGAGGACGACGCGACGGACCGCATGGCCCGCCACCAGGCATATTAGAGCCCTGGGTCAAGTCGGCGGCACCCGGCAGTCGAACAGGAGTCGGCCTTGGGTCGGTATGCTCGCCGCCATGCCCCCACCCGCCTCTTCGCCGTCGGCCTCCGGCGAGAACTCCCCGCGCACCCGTGGTGACGCGTGCCCCGGATCCCTGCGGCTGCACCGTGCGGACGACGGGGCGCTGGCGCGTGTGCGCCTGCCCGGCGGGATCGTGACGGCGGAGCAGGCGGATGTGCTCGGGGAGTTGGCCGGGCGGCTCGGCGAGGGTGACATTCACCTCACTTCCCGGGGCAACGCCCAGCTGCGCGCCCTGCCCGCCGACTGCGGCGGCGAACTGGCGCTCCGGCTCGGCGAGTCGGGACTGCTGCCCTCCGCGCGCCACGAACGCGTACGCAATCTGGTGGCCTCCCCGCTGTCGGGTCTCGACGGCCTCGGGCACGCCGATGTGGGCCCGTGGCTGGCGGAGTTGGACGCGCTGCTGTGCGCGAGCGAGCGCGCCGTGTCCCTGTCGGGGCGCTTCCTGTTCGCGCTCGACGACGGGCGCGGCGACGTGGACGCCCTCGGGGCGGACGTGACGCTCCTCGCACAGGACAACGGTGACGCGCTGTTGCGCGTCGGCGCTGCCGCCGATGCGGTACGCGTCCCTGGTGCGCGGGCGGCGCATGCGGCCCTGGTGGCTGCCGAAACCTTTCTGGACAGCGCCCCCGACGCAGGCACCTGGCGCATCGCCGAACTGCCGCAGGGGCCGGATGCGCTCCTCGCACAGGTGGTACGGAAGCTGGGCGCGCCCCTCGCACCGGCTCCGGTGCCACCGCACGAGGCCGCTGCGCCCGCACCGGGTGTGGTCACCGGACATACGGCGGCACTGGTGGTGGGGGCGCCCCTGGGACGTATCACCGCAGCACAGTGGCGGCTGCTGGCCGACACCGCGCGCAGGGCGGGCGACAACACCCTGCGGCTGACGCCGTGGCGCGGCGTCGTCGTCCCCGGTGTCGCACCGGAGCGGGCCGCCGCGCTGCTCGCCGCCCTGAGCGCGGCCGGGCTGATCACCGGCCCGGACTCCCCCTGGAGCGGTGTCGGGGCGTGCATCGGGCGCCCCGGCTGCGCGAAGTCGCTGTCCGACGTGCGGGCCCTGGCGGGGGCCGCCGTGGGCCCCGTGGGGGCGCTTCCTGTCTACTGGTCGGGCTGCGCCCGCCGGTGCGGGCACCCGCACGGCGACCGGGTCGACGTCGTGGCCACCCCCGAGGGGCACGAGGTGTCCGTCGTACGGGGGGAGTCCCGCACCGCGCCCGTCGTCGTCGCATCACCAGCGCTGCCCGCAGCCGTGGCCGCCGCCCGCGCCTGATCCCGTACTCCGATACTCCGTTTTCCCCTCCCGCCCGTCCGCAGAAGAGAGCGACAGCACAGTGCACCAGTACGAGAAGGACGGACCGGCGATCTACCGCCAGTCCTTCGCCACGATCCGCGCCGAGGCGGATCTGGCGGGTCTGCCCGCCGACGTCAGTCAGGTCGCGGTCCGCATGATCCACGCCTGCGGCATGGTCGACCTCGTGCGGGACATCGGCTTCAGCCCGAACGTGGTGGCCGACGCCCGTGCCGCGCTGCGTGCCGGTGCGCCGATCCTGTGCGACGTGCAGATGGTCGCCAGCGGTGTCACCCGCAAGCGGCTGCCCGCTGACAACGACGTGGTGTGCACCCTGTCGGACCCGTCGGTGCCGGACCTGGCGAAGGAGCTGGGGACGACCCGCAGCGCGGCGGCCATGGAGCTGTGGCGCGACCGCCTGGAGGGCTCCGTCGTCGCCGTCGGCAACGCACCGACGTCGCTGTTCCGCCTGCTGGAGATGATCGAGGCCGGTGCGCCGCGTCCGGCGGCCGTCATCGGCGTGCCGGTCGGGTTCGTGGGCGCGGCCGAGTCGAAGGACGCCCTGGCGGCCCACGAGTCGGGTCTTGAGCACCTGATCGTGCGCGGCCGCCGCGGCGGCAGCGCGATCGCCGCCGCCGCCCTGAACGCGATCGCCAGCGAGGAAGAGTAAGCGTGAGCGAGCAGAGCACGGGACGGCTGTACGGCGTCGGGCTCGGCCCCGGCGACCCGTCCCTGATGACGGTGCGGGCCGTCGAGGTCATCGCCGGCGCCGACGTGGTGGCGTACCACAGCGCCCGGCACGGGCGCTCGATCGCCCGGTCCATCGCGGCCAGGCACCTGCGCGAGGACCACATCGAGGAGCCGCTGGTCTACCCGGTCACCACGGAGACCACCGACCACCCGGGCGGCTACCGGGCGGCGATGGAGGAGTTCTACGAAGAAGCCGCGGCCCGGCTGGCGGCGCATCTGGAGGCCGGGCGCACCGTCGCGGTGCTCGCGGAGGGCGACCCGCTCTTCTACGGCTCGTACATGCACATGCACAAGCGGCTCGCGGACCGCTTCCCCACCGAGGTGATCCCCGGTGTGACATCGGTGAGCGCCGCCGCAGCACGTCTTGGCACCCCGCTGGTGGAGGGCGAGGAGGTGCTGACGATCCTGCCGGGCACACTGCCCGAGGAGGAGCTGACGGCACGTCTGGCCGCCACGGACGCCGCCGTGGTGATGAAGCTGGGGCGTACGTTCCCGGCCGTGCGCGGCGCCTTCGAGGCGTCGGGGCGGCTGGCGGAGGCCCGGTACGTGGAGCGCGCGACGATGGAGGGCGAGCGCACCGGCGAACTGGCGGACGTGGACGCCGACTCGGTGCCGTACTTCGCGGTCGCGGTGCTGCCGAGCCGGATCGGTTCGGCGCACACCGCGGCACCCGTGGAACCCTCCGCGGGCGACGGTGAGGTCGTCGTGGTCGGCACCGGGCCCGCCGGGCCGCTGTGGCTGACGCCGGAGACGCGGGGTGCGCTGACCGCCGCCGACGACCTGGTCGGGTACACGACGTACCTGGACCGGGTGCCGGTGCGGCCGGGGCAGGTGCGGCACGGCTCCGACAACAAGGTGGAGTCGGAGCGCGCGGAGTTCGCCCTGGACCTGGCCCGGCGCGGGCGCCGGGTGGCCGTGGTGTCGGGCGGCGACCCGGGCGTCTTCGCCATGGCGACGGCCGTCCTGGAGGTCGCGTCGCAGGAGGAGTACGCGGAGGTTCCGGTACGGGTGCTGCCGGGTGTGACGGCCGCCAACGCGGCTGCCGCCAAGGCCGGTGCGCCGTTGGGCCACGACTACGCGACGATCTCGCTGTCCGACCGGCTGAAGCCGTGGGAGGTCATCGCGGAGCGGCTGCGGGCCGCCGCGTCGGCCGACCTGGTGCTGGCGCTGTACAACCCGGGTTCGCGCAGCCGTACCTGGCAGGTGGGCAAGGCCAAGGACCTGCTGCTCGAACACCGCTCGCCGGACACTCCGGTGGTGCTCGGTCGGGACGTCGGCGGTCCCACGGAGAGCGTGCGCACCGTGCGGCTCGGGGACCTCGTGCCGGAGGAGGTCGACATGCGGACCATCCTGCTGGTGGGGTCGTCGCAGACGCAGTGGGTACGGCGCGGTGGCAGCGGCGAACAGGTGGTCTGGACGCCACGCCGCTACCCGGAGGCCTGACCCTCTCGGCTCCGGGGCCGGTGTTCGCCAGCTCCGGAACTGGTGCTCGCCAGCTCCGGGGCCGGTGCACGCTAGCTCCGGGGCCGGTGCTCGCTTGTCAGCCAGGCGAGCACCGCTTCCGGAGTGTCCGCCACCGGCACACCGTCCGGCACCGGCGGGCGGCGCACCACGACCACCGGGATTCCGGCCTCACGCGCGGCGGTCAGTTTCGGGGCGGTGGCCGCTCCCCCGCTGTCCTTGGTGACCAGGACGTCGATGCGGTGGCGTCGGATCAGGTCGCGTTCGCCGTCGAGGGTGAAGGGGCCGCGCTCCAGCAGCACCTCCATCCGGGCAGGGTACGGGGCCTCGGGTGCGTCGACCGACCGCATCAGGAACCACTGCGCGTCCAGTGCGGCGAACGCGGCCAGGCCCATCCGGCCGGTGGTCAGAAAGACCCGCTCCCCCAGGGCGCGGAGCACTGCCGCCGCCTCGGTGAGTGAGCCGACCGGGTGCCAGCGGTCGCCCTCGGCCGCCGTCCAGCCGGGCCGGCGGAGTGCCAGCAGGGGAACATGGGCCTTCGCGGCTGCGGCGGCCGCGTTGAAACTGATCGTCTCGGCGAAAGGATGGGTGGCGTCGATGAGTGCGTCCACCTCGTGGGTACGCAGCCACGCGGCCAGTCCGTCGGCTCCGCCGAAACCTCCGACACGGACCTCGCCCGGGGGCAGCCTCGGGCTGGCCACCCGTCCGGCGAGCGAATTGGTCACCCTGGTGGTGGGCAGTTCGGCAGCCAGCAGTTCCGCGAGGCGGCGGGCCTCCGTCGTACCGCCGAGGACGAGTATGTGCATCGGGTCCATCCATGGGTGACATGAGCGAGAAGAACAAGAGCGGCGCCGCAGGCTCCGGAGCTTCCGGGGCCGAGGGCGGGCGCACCGCCCAACTCAAGCACACCGGTCTGCGGCCCGGCTGGACGACCGGGGCCTGTGCCACGGCGGCCACCACGGCCGCGTACACGGCGCTGCTGAGCGGCGAGTTCCCCGACCCGGTGACGATCACCCTGCCGCGCGGCCAGACACCCGCCTTCGCGCTCGCCGTGGAGGAGCTGGGCGACGGGACGGCGATGGCCGGGGTGGTCAAGGACGCGGGCGACGACCCCGATGTCACGCACGGTGCTCTCGTACGGGCGACGGTACGGCGGCTGCCGCCGGGCTCGGGCGTCGTTTTCCGCGCCGGTCCCGGCGTCGGCACGGTGACGCTGCCCGGACTGCCGCTTGAGGTGGGTGAGGCGGCGGTCAACCCGGTGCCGCGGCAGATGATCCGCGACCATGTGGCGCTGGTGGCTGCCGCGCACGGGGGCACCGGTGACGTCGAGGTGACGGTGTCGGTGGACAACGGCGAGGAGATCGCCCGCTCCACGTGGAATCCGCGGCTGGGGATTCTGGGCGGGCTGTCCATCTTGGGGACCACGGGTGTGGTCGTCCCGTACTCCTGCTCGGCGTGGATCGACTCGATCCGGCGGGGGGTGGACGTGGCGCGGGCCGCCGGGCACCGGCACGTGGCCGGGTGCACGGGGTCGACGTCCGAGAAGACGGTCGTCGCCGAGTACGGGCTGCCGGAGATCGCCCTCCTCGACATGGGGGACTTCGCGGGGGCGGTGTTGAAGTACGTACGGCGGCATCCCGTCGACCGCCTGACCGTGTGCGGGGGCTTCGCCAAGCTGTCGAAGCTGGCGGCGGGGCATCTGGACCTGCACTCGGCGCGCTCGCAGGTCGACAAGGGCTTCCTGGCGGAGCTGGCGCGCCGGGGCGGGGCGGACGCGTCGCTGGCGGCGGAGGTGGCCGCGGCCAACACGGGGCTTGCGGCCCTCCAGCTGTGCCAGGCGCGGGGAGTCCCGCTGGGCGACCTGGTGGCGGTGGCGGCCCGGGACGAGGCGCTGACGGTGCTGCGGGGAGCGCCGGTGGCGGTGGACGTGATCTGCATCGACCGGGCGGGGACGATCGTGGGGCGCAGCGAGGTGCGCTGAGCGGGGCGGGAGCACTTGTGTCACCTACGTCACCCTCGCCACTGTGACCAACAGAAGTACGCTTCACGACGCCTTCCCCGCACGGGAGTTGGTGCATACGGTCGCCCTTGCCCATTGTCACGTCCAGGTCAAGGAGTGAGCGAATGAACCCCACCCTCCGTACCGCAGCCGCAACGGCGGCCCTCGTCACCGGCCTTCTCGCCGCAGGCGGTGTCGCCAACGCGGCCGAGAGAACCGACGCGCAAGGCCTCTCCGCCCACCTCCAGAAGGCCGTCGCCGCCGAACAGCAGCAGGGCGGCGGGACCACCGGTGGGCCGATCCTGGGCCTCATCCTCAACCCTGCCGCCGCCGAGTCCGCGTCCTCCTGACCGCGCGGAGATGCGCGCTGTGGACGAACCCGGCACAGACCACGTCAACTGGTGTCCCAGCGGGGACGCCCACCGTCCCGAGTCCCTCGTCCTGGGCGTCCGGTCGGGCGAGCACGGCAACGTCGTCTACCTCGACGCACCGGTGCCCGCGGCAGACGTACTGCCGAGCATCCCCGAAGGCATCGCTCCCGGCCGGGTGCTCCGATTCGCCTCGCACTGCACCTCCGCCTGCGCGAACCGGGTGGGCGACGACTGCGGTCTGATCCGGCGCATCCAGACCCTGCCCGCCCCGCGTGACAGCGGACCCGTACCGCGGTGCCACCTGCGGCCGCGCTGCAAGTGGTGGAACCAGACGGGCGTCGACGCCTGTCACCGCTGTCCCGCCCTCGCCACGCTCAACTCCGCCGACGACCGGCTCGCGGAGCTGGTCGCCGATCCGGCCACCACCGTCGAACAGCTGGAGAGCTGGATCGCCGAGGCCGAACGGACGAAGTGAACGCGCGTGGCGTCGGCCGGCCCGTACGAACGTCGGCCGACGCCACGGTGGCTCCCGACCTCTTCCGGCCAATGATGGCGACGGAAAGGGCTTTCGGCGCCGCCCCCCGAAGAGCGCGGCTTCGTCGAAGCATTGCCCTGCGCCCGGAGCACGTCCGCCGCATGCGGCGCGGGGCACGTGAGGCGGGCGTTCGCCTTCGGGAAGGCGCCGGTCCGGTTCCGTACCGGGTCGCTGCGGTCCGTGTGTGTGCCCGCGCGAATTCGCCCCTCGCGGTCCCTTCCGTCTCCCGCGTGCGCAGCGCAGCGCCGGCGCCCCTCGCCCGGTAAGCGTCGTACGTACGCAGCGACCTCGTACAACCTCCCTTCCCACAAGCGGAATTGAGCCGCACGACAGCCCGCCGCACCGCCAACGGAGGTCTTGTGGCGTTCGAAGACGGGTGGTTAGGCTCCGGCTCGTTTCAGTTCCTTCGCAGTTTCTGCAATTTCTTGGACCAATGGTGAACGGCTTTGCCGTGCCCGCAGGGGCGGTGTGCGGTCCCGCACACATGTCACGGGCTCAGGGGCAACCGGAGGGGAGCGGGGATGGCGAAGACTTCGGCGTCGCACACGGACCGCGTCGCGGTCGCGTCCGGCCCTGCGACAGCCGGGGTCGCGCCGCGCGACGCACGCCTGTTCTGGTGCTCCAACACCGCCGACGCGCTCGGCAGCCAGACCTCCGGTGTGGTCCTTCCGCTTCTGCTGCTGGCCCTCGGCCACTCGCCGGCCGCGGTCGGTGGGGTGGTGGCCGCGTCCGCCGTACTCGGCCTGGTCATCGGCCCATTGGCGGCCGTTCCCGCCGATCGGGGGGCCCGCAAACCCGTGATGATGGGGGCCGCGTGCGTGGCCGCGCTGGCCATGGCGGTCGTCGCCGTCGCGGTCGCCACCGGCCGACCGCCGCTGGCGCTGGTGCTGGCCGGAGTGCTGGTGGAACGGTTCGCCACCGCGGTGTACGAGGCCGCCGCGCGCGGCACGGTCGCCCTGCTCTCCCCGCCCGAGGGATACGCGCGTACGGTGGCGCGGCTGGAGGTCGGGGACCGGCTGGCCCTCGTCCTCGGGCCGGTGCTCGGCGGTGCCCTGTACCAGGTGGGCCGCGCCCTGCCCTTCGCCGTCGATGCCTTCTCGTACGTGGTGACCGCCGTCTGCGTGCGGTTCATGCGGGCCGATCTGCGCGCCCTGGGCCCGGCCCGGGCGGACGACCGCGGGGCGGCGACGGGCGGACCGACGGGCCGGACCCCGGACGGACCGCAGGGCGCCCCGGTCGCCGCTTCCGCGCGCCCCCGCGTCTCGCCCCGCGCCGAACTCGCCGCCGGACTGCGTCTCGTGGCGGACTCCGCGGTGCTGCGCCTGGTGCTGTTGTGGACCTCCGTCGTCAACGGGGTGCTGGCGGCGCTGTACTTCGGCGTCCTGTTCACCCTCCAGCGCGACGGCCACAGCGGCACCGCCACCGGCGCGGTCCTGGCCGTCGCCGGGGCCGCCGGAATCGCGGGCGCCCTGGCCGCCCCCTCGCTGGCCGTGCGCATCGGCGCCGCGCGCAGCGTCCTCGCGGTGACCTGGCTGCTCGTGCCGCTCACCGGAGCGCTCGCCACCACCGGATCGCCCTGGTGGCAGGCCGCCCTCTTCGGCGGGATCTGCCTGGCCATGCCCGTGGCCACCGTGGTCCTGCAGTCCCGGGCCATCGCCGCCACCCCCGTGCACCTCCAGGCCCGCGCCGGGGCGGTCCTGGCCACCGGTGCCGGAGGGGCCGCCGCGCTCGGTCCTGCGGCGGCGGGCCTGCTCGCCGGGGCCGGTGCGGCGGGTCCCGCGCTCGGCTGTGCCGGGGCACTGCTGGCACTGGCGGCGTACACCACCTGGGCCCGCCCCCGTAGCCTCGCCCCTCCCGCGGCCGGGCAGCCGGGGCGGTCCGACGACGGCACCGGGGGCGCCCCGTGACGGCCGCCGCCGGAGCCGGGCCCAGTTCGCCCGCCCCGCAGACCTCCGCTCCCGGCTACCGCGTCTTCCGCGCGGCCCTGCCCGAGGTGTGCGCCGCCGATCCCGCCCGCATGGTGTTCACCGCCGACGCCGACGGCCGCTGCGAGGTCTTCACCTGGCACACGGCCACCGGCACCGCCCGGCAGGTCACCGGCCGGCCCGGCGGCACCTTCCACTGCTCGATCGACGCCGACGCCCATGTGTGGTGGTTCGAGGAGGACGCCCACGGCAACGGCCGGTGGCGGTTCCAGGCCTTCGACGGGGGGCCGACGTACGACGGACTGCGCGGGACACCGGTGGGTCAGGCGCGCGGGCTCGCAGTCAGCGCCGGCGGGATCGTCGCCCTGGCGCTGGGCGACGCGGTCAGCACCACCGTGCACCAGGGGTCGCGCGGCGGTGTCGCCCGCCCGGTCGCACACCTTCCGTACCAGGCGTCGCTGACCGGCATCAGCTCCGACGGGGAGCTGCTGGCCGTCGCCGGCCAGGCCCGTTCCGCGCGGGCCGTCACGGTGTTCCGCACCTGCGACGGTTCCCGCGTCGCCCGACTGGGCGGTGAGGGCGGCGCGTTGTGGTCGCTCGGCTTCACGCCCCGGCCCGGCGCCCAGGACCTTCTGCTCGTCCGGGAGGACGGCGGGCGCTACCTCCTCGCCACCTGGCGGCCCGGCGGCGACCCCGTCCCCCACACCTGGGCCTCGTTCGACACCGAGATCACCGCACGGTGGCGGCACGAGGGCCGCGGTGTCCTGGTCCGGCAGGACCGGCACGGTCGCAGCGTGCTGCACCTCGCCGATCTCGACGCCCGTACGCTCACGGTCCTGCCCACCGCCCCCGGCACCCTCCTGGACGCCGCCGAACACCCGGGCGGCGACCTCCACACACTCTGGACCAGCACCGCGGAGCCTCCGCGCACCCTCTCCAGCGCGGGCACTCCACTGCCGTCCCTGCCCCGGTTGCCGGTCCCCGTGCCCGGCGTGTCGCACGACCTGTGGACCCCGGGCCCCGACGGCGACCTGCACACCCTGGTCACCCTGCCCGAGGGGGCACGCGGCCCCGTGCCCACGGTGTTCCTCGTGCACGGCGGGCCCGCCGACCACGACCGGGACGCCTACGACGGCATCGTGCACTCCCTGGTGGCCTCCGGTTTCGGCGTCGCCCGCGTCAACTACCGCGGCTCCACCGGGTACGGGCCCGCCTGGCGGACCGCGATGAGCGAGGGCGTCGGACTCACCCAGGTCGCCGACCTGGTCGCCGCCCGCGACGGGCTCGTCGCACGCGGCTGGGCGGACCCCGACTCCCTCGCCCTGTGGGGCACTTCGTGGGGCGGCTACCTCACCCTGCTCGCGCTCGGCACGCACCCCGGCCTCTGGCAGGCGGGAGTGGCCGTGAAGCCCGTGGCCCATCTCGCCCTCGCCCACGCCACCACCACCCCCGCACTGCGCGCCCTCGACGAACGCCTCTTCGGCGGCACTCCCGACGAACTGCCCGAGCTCTACGCGCGCAGCTCGCCCCACACCTATCTCCCGCACCTCGACGCACCCCTCCTGATCGTCGCGGCGCGGCACGACGCCAAGTGCCCGCCCGGCCAAGTCCGCTCGTACATAACGGACTTGACGAAGCATCACAAGGAGTACGAGGTCGTGTGGCTGGACACCGGCCACGACGGCTACGACGGCGCGGACCACGTGCACGCCCTGCGCGAGGCGGTCGTCTTCCTCGACCGCACCCTGCGCGGCGCCAACGCCGCCGGCCGCCGTCGGCGTACCACCACCCCCACAGCATCCCCCGCCATCCGGCGCGGGGAGTCCGGCCCCGCGGAGCACGCCGCCGCACCGGCCGGAGGCAGCACACCGCACCATCCCACGGAGAGGACGACCCACCATGCAGAAGGACATCATCAACAACGACCCGCTCGCGGGTGACGAGGAGAACCGCAAGCCGAGCGTCGGCATCACCGTCACGGTTCCCTTCCGCAACACCGAGGAAGGCCAGGAAGAGGAGTAGGGGCTACCCCCCTCCCGTACTGAGGAGCGGCCGCAGCGCCGCTCCTCAGTGAAGGGCCGGTCCGGGGCGTCCGCGCCCCGGACCGGTTCCGCCCCTCCCCCACCACCCCCAAGGAGTGCTCCCCGTGCGTGTCCTGCTCGTCAACATGCCCTGGTCGCCCATCGACCTTCCGTCGCTCGCCCTGGGGATACTCAAACGCAGCGTCGACGAGCGCGTGCCCGGCGCGTCGGCGACCGTCCTGCACGCCAATCTCGAATTCACCGACTGGATCACCGCCCGCACCGAGTTCACCGCCGACGACTACGAGTACTACGCGCTGTCCTCGTACTTCATGGGCTGCGGCGACTGGGTGTTCTCCTCGGCCCTGTACGACGACCCGGCCTGGCGGGAGAAGGAGTTCACCGAGACCATGCGGTCCCGCCTGAACAAGGCCCGCATGCAGATGTCCCACGAACTGCACGCGGTGGTACCGGAGTTCGTCGACGAGATCGCCCGGCGCATCGTCGCCGAGAACCCCGACGTGGTCGGCTTCACCTCCACCTTCCAGCAGAACACCGCCGCGCTGGCCGCCGCCAAGCACGTCAAGCGCCTCGCCCCGCACATCAAGACGGTCATCGGCGGCGCCAACTGCGACGCCGAACAGGGCGCGGCCCTGCACCGCAACTTCGACTTCGTGGACTTCGTCGTACGGGGCGAGGGCGAGGCCGCCTTCCCGCAGCTGCTCACCGCGCTCGGCGAGGGCGGCGACCTGAGCAAGGTCTCCGGGCTCTGCCGGCGCACCGAGGACGGCGAGTCCGTCGCCAACGCGATGGCCACCAGTCCGCTGCCGCCCGCCACGATCCTGCCGCCCGACTACAGCGGCTACTTCGAGCGCCTGGCCGCCTCCGTCGCCCGCAACTGGGTCGAGCCGAAACTCGTCGTCGAGGGTGCGCGCGGCTGCTGGTGGGGCGAGAAGCACCACTGCACGTTCTGCGGGCTCAACGGTTCCTTCATGCAGTTCCGCAGCAAGAGCCCCGACGTCTTCTACGAAGAGATCATGGACCTGGCGCGCCGGCACAAGGTCCTCGACATGTACGTCGTCGACAACATCCTCGACATGGGCTACCTCAACACCGTGCTGCCCCGCATCATCGACAGCGGCTACGACCTGCGCCTGCACATCGAGATCAAGGCCAATATGCGCCGCAACCAGCTGCGCACGCTCTCCGACGCGGGCCTCATCTACGTCCAGCCCGGCATCGAGTCCCTCAACAACCGTGTCCTGGACCTGATGGACAAGGGCGTCAGCGGCTGCCAGAACGTCCGCATGCTCCGCGACGGCGCCGAGACCGGCCTCTCCGTCTCCTGGAACTATCTGCACGGCTTCCCCGGCGAGAGCGCCGAGGACTACGACGGCGTCATCGGCCAGATCGCCGCCCTCGAACACCTCGACCCGCCCGTCGACCTCTCCGCCCGGATCGCCATCGAGCGCTTCAGCCCGTACTTCAACCGCCCCGAGCTCGGCTTCGACGGGCTGCGCCCCGAGGCGCACTACCGCTTCACGTACGACCTCCCCGAGAAGGAGCTCTACGACCTCGCGTACGTCTTCGAGGCCCCCGAGCGCGGCATCTCCGAGCCCACGGTCTCCGCCCTCAACGACGCCCTCGCGCTGTGGAAGAAGCACCACGCGGACGCCCGCCTCACCCACACCGACCTCGGGAGCCGGATCGTCCTGGTCAGCAGGCGGCGCGCCTTCGACTGGCGTACGAAGGAGCTCACCGACCCGTTCGAGGTCGCCCTGTTCCGCCTGCTGGACCAGCCGCACGCCCCCGCCGCCCTCCTGCGCAAGGCCAGCGCACGCGTGCGCGGCCACGACCGCACCGAGGCCGACGTCGTGGAGCTGCTCACCGAGTGGGTGCGTCTCGGGCTGGTCTTCACCGATGCCGGGAGTTACGTCCATCTCGCCCCGGCAGCCGTCAACGAGGACCTGCTGCGCCTGGACTTCATGCGCCACCTGCACGCGGCGCCCGCCCCGGACCCGGCCGAGGACACCGCCCCGGACCTCACCCCCGTACCGGTCTGACCCCTCCCGCGCACCGGCCCGCCCCCGCCCCGAGACGAAAGACCGCCGCCATGGACACAGCCCTCGCCCCCTCCGAGACGACCGCCCCGCTCACCGTCACCGCCTGGCGCGACTACGACGAGGCCGCCTGCGCCCTGCCCGGAATGCTCCTGGGCGATCTCGAACTGACCGGCCCCGTGGACGAGGAGGCCGACCGGCTCTGGGACAGCGGCGCCCGCCGGGTCCTGCTGCCCGAGCCCGTCGATCTCACCGCGACCGACGGCCTCGCGGCGGCCCGCCGCACCGTACGGGCGCTCAGCCTGGTTCGCGACCTCACCGCCCGGGCCGTACTCGTCGAATGGGACCTGCGCCTGGATCCGGCCCGCCCCGACGACACCCTGGTCCTCAGCCACCTCCAGCCGCCCCGGACGCTGCACGGCCACGCACAGCCCGAAGCGGCGCTGGCGACCTGGCGCAGCGGGCACTACCTGGGCAAGTGCCTGTGGCGCAACGGCCCCGGTTTCTTCCAGATCCGCGACCGCCGCTGGGGCAACCTGCAACGCTTCACCGCCGACGAACCTCACTACCGCACCGCCGTCGACGCGCTCGCCCACGGAGCCCCCCAGGACTCCGTCCCCCAGGACGCCCTCGACGACTTCACCGAGGAACGTCTGGTCCTGCACCTGGGCCCGCTGGCCTGGTGGGTGCCGTACCGGGTGAGCCGGTGGACCCAGGAGGCGATGGCGATCTGAGGACCGCGGCGGACCCGCTCAGCACACGTGGCGGTCGCGGGCCGGGGAGTAGAGGTGGCTGTCGTGGAACTGTTCCGCGCCCAGCGTGCGGCCCACCATGATGACCGCCGTGCGCAGCACACCCGCCTCCTTGACCTGCGCCGCGATGTCCTCAAGGGTGCCGCGCAGCACGATCTCGTCCGGGCGGGAGGCGTAGGCGACGACTGCCGCCGGGCAGTCCGTTCCGTAGTGCGGGACCAGTTCGGAGACGACCCGGTCCACGTACTGCGCGGCCAGGTGCAGCACGATGAGCGCCCCGCTGCGCCCCAGCGTCGCCAGGTCCTCGCCCTCCGGCATGGCCGTGGCCCGCTGCGCGATGCGGGTGAGGATGACGGTCTGGCCGACGGTGGGGACGGTCAGTTCACGCTTCAGGGAAGCCGCTGCGGCGGCGAAGGCGGGGACGCCCGGGATCACCTCGTAGGGGATGCCCGCCTCGTCCAGGCGGCGCATCTGCTCGTTGACCGCGCTGAAGACCGACGGGTCGCCGGAGTGGAGGCGGGCGACGTCGTGGCCGGCCGCGTGGGCCGCGGTCAGCTCGGCGGTGATCTGCTCGATGTCGAGCTGCGCCGTGTCGACGAGACGCGCGTCCGGCGGGCATTCGGCGAGCAGCTCACGGGGGACGAGGCTGCCCGCGTACAGACAGACCCCGCACGCGGCGAGCGTGCGGGCGCCGCGCACCGTGATCAGGTCGGCCGCGCCGGGGCCGGCGCCGATGAAGTACACGGTCATGAGACAGCTCCAGGGAGGGAGGAGGAGGGTTTGGTGACGGACCACTGGGTGACCGGCATCGCCTGACGCCAGCCCGTGAAGCCGCCCACCGGCACCGCGTGCGCGACCGCGAGTCGTACCAGGTCGCCGCCGTGGCCGCGGTGCCAGGAGGCGAGAAGCGCCTCGGACTCCAGGGTGACGGTGTTGGCGACCAGCCTGCCGCCGGGCGGGAGGGCTTCCCAGCAGGCGTCCAGGAGGCCGGGTGCGGTGAGTCCGCCGCCGATGAAGACGGCGTCGGGGGTGGGCAGGTCGGCGAGGGCGGCCGGGGCGCGGCCGCTCACCACGCGCAGGCCGGGGACGCCCAGCCGGTCGGCGTTGCGGGCGATGCGTTCGGCGCGTACCGGGGCGCGTTCCACGGTGATCGCCCGGCAGGAGGGGTGCGTACGCATCCACTCGACGGCGATGGAGCCGGAGCCGCCGCCGACGTCCCAGAGGAGTTCGCCGGGTGCGGGGGCAAGCGTGGCGAGGGTGGCCGCGCGGACGTGCCGCTTGGTGAGCTGGCCGTCGTGCTCGTAGGCGTCGTCGGGGAGGCCGGGCACGGCGCCCAGGCGCAGGGCGTCGGGTGCGCGGGTGCAGTCGATCGCTATGACGTTCAGGGGGTCGCCGGGGGCGTGCGACCACGTGTCTGCGGTGCCCTCCAGCGCGTTTTCGTCCTCGCTGCCGAGCTGCTCCAGTACGCGCATCCGGCTCGGTCCGAAGCCGCGCTCGCGCAGGAGTGACGCCACGGTGGCGGGGGTGTCCGCGCCGGCGCTGAGCACCAGGACCCGGCGTCCGTCGTGCAGGGCCGCGGCCAGGCGGGCCGCCGGGCGGCCGACCAGGGTGACGACCTCGGTGTCCTCCAGCGGCCAGCCGACGCGGGCGCAGGCGTAGGAGACGGAGGAGGGGTGCGGGAGGACGTGCAGGGCGTCGGGGCCGAAGGTCTCGGTGAGGGCGCGCCCGATCCCGTAGAACATCGGGTCTCCGCTGGCCAGGACCGCGATCCGGCGGCCCGCGTGGGCGGCGATCAGCCCGGGGACGGCGGGGCGCAGCGGCGACGGCCAGGAGACGCGCTCGCCCGCGCAGGAGGCGGGCAGCAGATCGAGCTGGCGTCCGCCGCCGATGAGGACCTGGGCGTCCTGGAGCACGGAACGTGACCGCTCGGGGAGGCCCGGCCAGCCGTCCGCGCCGATGCCTATGACGGTCACCGCAGGTGGGGCGGGGTGGGTGGGTGCTGCGGGGGTCACGGACGGTACCTCGGTGCTCGGTGGACGACGCAGCCGAAACTCTACTGTCCGTACGCCGCACACTTCCGCGCAGGGGATGGCTGCCCGGAGGGCATGCCATCAGGGGCGCGGGGAACTGCGCGACCAGCCACAACGAACCCGCACGGAACGGGGCGCACAACGAACCCGCACGCAACGCAGAGCGGCGCCCCTCCCGGCATCCGGGAGAAGCGCCACTCGGGCACCACCGTCAGCGGTGATTCACCGCTGACGGCTCAGCACTGGGGACGGCTGCCGTGGTTGGCACCGTTCTTGCGACGTGCCCTCTTCTTGCGGCGGCGCTTCGACGACATGGTGCCTCTCCTCACGTTCGATGGTTCTGTGGCTCTCCGACGAGTTTCCACCCATTTGATGCGGTATTCCACTCGCCGACATCGGCCCTGCTACCCGCCGCAACGAGAGTCACTCCTGTCCCGTTACGACTCCTTCGCCCACGAACACCCGTGCGTGCACGCATCCCGTCCGATCCGGGACAATGTGCCGACCGCACTGCGACACACCATGGAGGTAACGGGCGGATGCCGCACCAACGAGCGGGACAGCAGACCCGGCCGGAAGATCTCGTCGACGTCTCCCGGCTGGTGACCGCGTACTACGCGCTCCACCCCGACCCGGCCGAGCCCCGCCAGCGGGTCGCGTTCGGCACCTCGGGTCACCGGGGTTCCTCGCTCAACACGGCGTTCAACGAGGACCACATCGCCGCGACCAGCCAGGCGATCTGCGAGTACCGCGCCCAGCAGGGCATCGACGGGCCGCTGTTCCTGGGTGCCGACACGCACGCCCTGTCGGAGCCGGCGAAGGTCACCGCGGTCGAGGTGTTCGCCGCCAACGGTGTACGGGTGCTGATCGACGCGGCCGACGGCTACACGCCCACCCCCGCGGTGTCGCACGCCATCCTGACGTACAACAAGGGCCGTACGAACGGTCTCGCGGACGGCGTGGTGGTCACCCCGTCGCACAACCCGCCCGCCGACGGCGGCTTCAAGTACAACCCGCCGAACGGCGGTCCGGCCGGATCGGACGCCACCGGGTGGATCCAGGACCGGGCCAACGAGCTCATCGCGCACGGCCTCAAGGGCGTCAGCCGCATCCCGTACACGCGCGCGCTGGCCGCCGACACCACCGAGCGTTACGACTTCCTGGGGACGTACGTCGCCGACCTGCCCGCCGTGCTCGACCTGGACGCGATCCGCGCGGCCGGGGTGCGCATCGGCGCGGACCCGCTGGGCGGCGCGTCCGTGGCGTACTGGGGGCGCATCGCCGAGCAGCACCGGATCGATCTGACCGTGGTCAATCCGCTGACCGACCCCACCTGGCGGTTCATGACGCTGGACTGGGACGCGAAGATCCGGATGGACTGCTCGTCGCCGTACGCGATGGCTTCGCTCATCGAGCAGCGCGACCGGTACCAGATCGCCACGGGCAACGACGCGGACGCCGACCGGCACGGCATCGTCACCCCCGACGGCGGGCTGATGAACCCCAACCACTATCTGGCGACGGCGATTTCGTACCTGTTCGCGCACCGCAAGGAGTGGGCGGCGTCCGCCGGGGTCGGCAAGACCCTCGTCTCGTCGTCGATGATCGACCGGGTGGCCGCCGATCTGGGGCGCACGCTGGTCGAGGTGCCGGTGGGCTTCAAGTGGTTCGTGGACGGGCTGTCCGACGGGTCGCTGGGCTTCGGCGGCGAGGAGTCGGCCGGTGCGTCGTTCCTGCGCCGGGACGGCTCGGTGTGGACGACCGACAAGGACGGCATCATCCTGGCGCTGCTCGCCTCGGAGATGCTTGCGGTCACCGGGCGTACGCCGTCGGAGAGTTACGCGGACCTCACCGCCCGGTTCGGTGAGCCCGCGTACGCGCGCATCGACGCGGCGGCCACGCCGGAGGAGAAGGCGGTGCTCGGGAAGCTGTCGCCGGAGCAGGTCGGCGCGGACACCCTCGCGGGCGAGCCGGTGACGGCGGTGCTGACCGCGGCCCCCGGCAACGGCGCGTCGCTCGGCGGCATCAAGGTGACCACCGAGAACGCCTGGTTCGCGGCCCGCCCGTCGGGCACCGAGGACGTGTACAAGATCTACGCGGAGTCCTTCCACGGCGCGGACCACCTGGCCCGCGTCCAGGAGGAGGCCAAGGCGGTCGTGTCGGCGGCGCTCGCCAACTAGGGCCGCAGGAGGGCCCGTTCCCCTCTCGCGGGGTGTCGGTGACAGCGTCCGGGAGGGATGCTGGGCGAAGACGACCGACCGTACGCGAGAGGGGCTGTGCCCATGAGTTCCGTTCCCGAGGCTCCGCTCGTGGAGCTGACGCCCGAAGCCGCCGGACTGCTGCGGCGGCTTCGGGACGCCCACGGGCCGCTGATGTTCCACCAGTCGGGCGGCTGCTGCGACGGCAGCGCCCCGATGTGCTACCCGGACGGCGAGTTCCGCACGGGCGGCTCCGACGTGCTGCTGGCCTCGCTCGCCGTGGAGGGCGTGGAGGAGAGCGTTCCGTTCTGGATGTCGACGAGTCAGTACGAGGTGTGGCGGCACACCCGGCTGATCGTGGACGTGGTCGAGGGCCGGGGCAGCGGGTTCTCCCTGGAGGCGCCGGAAGGGGTGCGCTTCCTGATCAGGTCCCGGGTGATCTGACGCTGCTGAGGCTCACACCGCCCGGGGGCCCTTTCCGCCGGACTCCGGGTCGTACGTGCGCAGGAAGGTCTCCAGGGCGTCCAGGTCGTCCGTGTTGATGTGGTCGACGCGGGCGGCCAGCAGTTCGTGCCACAGGGCGTCGCGCGCCGGGCCCGGGGTGTCGGTGGCGCCCCAGAAGCGCATGCGTTGACTGCGCTTGTGGGCGCTGCGCACCAGGGCGTGCAGTTTGTCTCGTTCCGCACGGGGGAAGGGGCCGGTGCCCGACCAGGTGAAGCTCTCCGTCCAGTTGCTGCTGATCAGCGGGATGAACGAGGCCGAGACCGGGGTCGCCAGGTCGGGCAGGCGTCCGTCGTAGAAGGCGTACCGGGTGCGCTGTGCCTCCATGGGGGCGCGGGCGGACCGGTCGCCGGAGACGACGGGGGTGACCGCGCCCAGCCGGACGCGGCCGCCGCCGTACGTGCTGAGCATGCGCCGGTACGGGTGCAGCCTGCGGTGGAGTTCCCGGTAGGTGGCCGCGCCCTGCGTCTTGATGTCGACCAGCAGGTTGAGCGGGCGGCGGTGTCCGGGATGGACGGTGCCGTGGTTCTTGCGCACCAGTGCGGCGAGGGGGTCGAGGTAGAGCGCTTCGAGGGTGCGCTCGGGGTCGACCTCCGCGGGGTCGTGGGCGACCAGGAGTTGGCCGTCGACCAGGTGGATGTCCGCCTCGATGCTGGTGAAGCCGTGGTCCAGGGCGTCCAGGAGGGGGCGCCGGTGGAGGTAGTCGTTGTGGGCGTGCGCGCGTCGCAGGGGGCGTTCGGGGCGCTTGGCCTCGTGTGATCCGTACGGAGAGCCCGCGGCGGACAGGGTGCTGGCCCAGCCCGCGGCGCCCACGAGCGCTCCGGCGAGGACGGCGGCTGCGGTGCGGCGGGTCGTGAGGGACGACATGAGGAGGGCGCCTCCGGGGTCGGCGGAGAGTGCATCGGAAGGGCGTGCAGCGGGGTGCGCTTCGGGGCGTGCCGCAGAGTATCCGCCCCTCGGCGTCCAAGTGTCAGTTCCCGCACGCGAGTTCCCGCCATCGGTGCGCCCAGTCGGCGTACCGGCCTCCCGTCGGACCGGGCGGACCCGGTGGATCATCCGTGCGAACCGTCTGAAAGAGTGCTCACATGGTCCTCACAGGCGAGCTGTCCACCCATGTCCCCGGCCCGCGCCGCAAGAACCTCCTGATCGCGGGGGTGGTCGCGGCGGCCGTCCTCGCGGCGGGCCTGTGGGTGCTCGTCACACAGTTCAACGAGCGCCCGCCGTGGGCGCAGAACGTGGGCTACGAGGCCGGCTACTACCGGGGCCAGCAGATCCGCAAGATGGACCGCACCGGCGACAAGGTGAAGGAGGCCGTCGCCGGGGGCTGCGCGAGCTGGGTCGCCGACGGCGGCAAGAAGGCCGAGGACGCACCCGAGTCCTGGGTACGGGGCTGCCTGGACGCGGTGCAGGGTCGGCCGAGCAACCCCAACGAGGCCTGATCCGTCAGCCCTGTACGGGAGCCGCCCCCGGGGCGACCTCGTCCCAGCGCACCGTGCGGTCGCACCACCGCTCCAGCAGCACCCGGTCGTGACCGACCGTCAGAAGCCCCGCACCGTGCGCGCTGCGGTACTCCTCGACCACGGCGACCAGGGCTGCGGTGGTCGAGGCGTCCAGCATGGCCGTCATCTCGTCGCACACCAGCCAGCGCGGCCGCAGCACCAACGCGCGCGCCAGACAGGCCCGTTGGAGCTGTCCGTCGCTGACCTCGTGCGGGCGGCGGCCCAGCAGGTCGTCGCCAAGGCCGACGGTGGCGCTCAACTCGGCCACCCGGGACGGCACTTCGTCCCGTCGCCCGGTCGCCCGCAAGGGTTCGCCGATCAGGTCGCGCAGCCGCAGCCGGGGGTCGGCGGAGAGCCGGGGCTGCTGGAAGACGACGCCGATCGCGGTGCGCTGGGCGCGCGGGGCGCGGTGCCGCCAGCCCTGGACGCGGGTGCCGTCGAGGGTGACGGTGCCCGCGTCGGGGCGGTGCAGCAGCGCGGCCACGCGAGCGAGCGTGGACTTGCCGCAGCCGCTGGGGCCCAGCAGCCCGACGGACTCCCCCGGGTGCACGGTGAGGTGGGCGTCGCGGACGACGGGGCGGCCGCGTTCGTATCCGGCGGTGACGGCGGCGAGTTCAAGCACCGGTGTGCTCCTCGGGGAAGGGCTGCGGAGCGGGCAAGGGCTGCGGAGCCCGGGCGGAGGCCCCTTCGTCCGGCGGGTAGTGGCAGGCGATGCCGTCGGCGAACTCCGGCTGGGCGTCGCAGGCTTCGGCGGCGTGCGCGCAGCGGGCGGCGAAGGCACACCCCTGCGGCAGGTCGCCCAGCTCGGGCGGCATGCCGGGGATCGGGGTGAAGTCCCGTTCGGGCAGGGCGGCCAGGAGCCCGCGCGCGTAGGGGTGGCGGGGCCCCGGTGTGCCGAAGAAGCTCTTGGCGTCGGCGAGTTCGACGATGCGTCCGGCGTACATGACGGCGATCCGGTCGGCGATGCGCTCGGCGGCGGCCAGGTCGTGGGTGATCATCAGCAGGGCGTGGCCCTTGTCGACGTGGCGGCGCAGTTCGTCGACCGTGCGGTGCACGAGGTCGCGGTCGAGGCCCGTGGTGGGTTCGTCGGCGAGCAGCAGGGGCGCGTCGCCGACGAGGGCGAGGGCGGTGGCCGCGCGCTGGGCGAGGCCGCCGGACAACTCGTGCGGGTAGCGGTCGAGGTGTCCGACGGGGAAGGACGCCCGCTCGGCGGCCGCGAGCACCGCCTTGTTCAGGTCGGCCTTGCGGACCCCGGTCAGTTCCCGCAGCGTCTCGGCGAGCTGGTCGCCGACGGTGCGCACGGGGGTGAGGTGGGCGGCCGGGCTCTGCGGTACGAGTCCGATGCGTCGTCCTCGTACCGTACGGGCGAGGGTCTTCTCGTCGGCGGCGAGCAGGTCAGTGTCGCCGAGGAGGGCACGTCCTGCGGTCTGGGCGTTCCCGGGCAGCAGCCCCAGGAGCGCGGAGGCCAGTACGGACTTCCCGCAGCCGCTCTCGCCGACGAGGGCCAGGCACTCCCCCGCCGGAAGGTCGAAGGAGGCCCCGGTGACGGCGGCGACGTGCCTGCCGCCGCGCATCCGGAAACGTACGGACAGATCGCGTACGGCGAGAACGGGCGCGGTGTCCGCGACGGGAGCAATGACGACGGCTTCGGCGGGACGGGTGCTCACAGCATCAGCTCCGATCGGCGGCGCGGGTTGATGCGCTCGCGCCAGGCACCCGCGAGGCCCGCGATGGCGAGTGTCGGGATGATCAGGAAGAGACCGGGGAAGAGCGTCGGCCACCAGTCGCCCGCGAGCAGGGAACTGCGGGCGGTCTGGATGAGGTTGCCGAGGCTGGCCTGGTGGCTGGGCAGGCCGAGGCCGAGGAAGGACAGCGCCGATTCGTGCCACATGGCGTGCGGCACCATCAGGACGGCGGCGAGCGCCGCCTGCGGCATCACCCCCGGCAGCAGGTGGCGGACGATGACGCGCAGCCGGGAGGCGCCGCCGGAGACGGCCGCGTCGATGTACGGGCGCGAGCGCAGGGACAGCACCTCGGAGCGCACGATGCGTGCCGTGGACAGCCAGTGTGTGAGCGCGACCGACACGATCACCGGCCACACTCCGGGGCGGAACATGGCGACGATGAAGATGCCCAGCAGCAGGTGCGGCACGGAGGAGAAGGTGTCGACCAGGCGCATGACGATCCGGTCGACCCAGCCCCCGAAGGCTGCGGCCGCCGCGCCCACGGCGGTGCCGATGACGGTGGCGACCAGGGCGGCGACGAGTCCCACCAGCAGGGACACACGCAGCCCGTAGACGCAGCGCAGCAGCAGGTCGCGGCCGACGTCGTCGGTGCCGAAGGGGTGCGCCGGGGACGGCGGCTGGAGCTTCAGGGCCAGGTCGACGGCCTGTTCGTCGAGGTTCACCAGGGGCGGTACGACCAGGACGGCGAGCACCACCAGGGTGACGATCACCGCGGAGGTGCGCATGCGCAGGGTGCGGGTGGATCGGCGGGTGCGCCCGTGGGTGCGCCAGCGCACCTGCTCCGGCGAAGGCCGTGCAGTGGTGTCAGCCATCGAAGCCCACCCTCGGGTCGGCGATTCCGTACAGGAGATCGGAGAGGAGGTTGCCCACCAGCACGGCCGCCGTGGCGAGCACGGTCAGCGCGGCGAGCAACGGGAAGTCGACGGAGGTGGCGGCCTGCACGGTGGCGGCGGCGATGCCGGGCCAGCTGAAGACCGTCTCGACGAGGAGCGCCCCGGTGATGAGTTCGGGCACGCGCGAGCCGACGAGGGTGAGCGCGGGCAGCATCCCGGAGCGCAGGGCGTGCCCGAAGAGCACGGTGCGCTCGCTGGTGCCGCGTGCCCTCGCACCCCGTACGGGGTCCTCCTCCAGCGCGTCGGCGACGCCCTGGCGTACGTACAGGAAGAACCACGGCAGCTGCGTGATGCCGAGGACGCACGCGGGGAGCACCAGGTGCGAGGCGACCTGGCCGAAGGTGATGACGTCGCTGTCGGTGTCGGTGAGGCCGCCCGCGGGCAGCACGCCGAGCTTGAGCGCGAAGAACCACATGGCGAGCAGTCCCAGCCAGAAGGCGGGCGCGGCTTCCAGGGTGTACGCGGCGGAGCCTGCGCAGCGGTCGAGCCAGCCGCCCTGCTTGCGTGCGGCCAGCACGCCGAGCCCGCCGCCGAGCACGATCGCGATCAGGAACGCGGTGGCGGCCAGCAGGGTGGACCAGCCGAGGCGTTCGGTGATGACGTCGGCGACGGGCTGGCGCATGACGCCGGAGTCGCCGAGGTCGCCGGTGAGGGCGGCGGTGATCCAGTTCCACCAGCGGGTCACGAGCGGCTGGTCGACGCCGAGGTTGGCGCGCAGCTGGTCGAGGTTGGCCTGCGAGGAGGTGAGGCCTGCGGTGCCCGCGTACGCCTTGACCGGGTCGAAGGGGGACGCGTCGGCGACGGCGAAGACGCCGAAGGTGACGACGAGGAGGACGGGCACGGCGAACAGGATCCGCCGACCCGCCATCCGCGCCATCGGCCCGCCGGGGAGCCGACGGCGCACAGCGACGGCCGAGGTCACTTCTTCGGCTTCCAGTCCTCGACGTTCCACCAGGGGCCGGACGCCAGGCCGTGGTCGTGCGGCTCGATCTGGGTGGTGAGGGTGTCCCACTTGTCGTCGACGACGTAGAGGTGGTCGATGTGGGTGAGGAAGGTGTAGCCGGGGTTCTTCACCAGTTCCTGCTGGACGGTGGTGTACGCGGCCTTGCGCTCGGCGTCCTTGTTGGTGCGCCGGCCCGCCTCCAGGGCGGTGTCGACGGCCTTGTTGTCGTACCAGGCCATGTTGTTGAAGCCGTCGCCCGCGAGGGAGGACTGCAGCAGGGTGTACTGGTCGAAGTCGGGGTCGCCGGGCGAGCCGCCGCCCGCGAGGACCGCGTCGTCCTTCATGCGCGGCTCGATGACCTCCCAGGTGCCCGCCTGGGTCTTGATGGCGATGCCGGCCTTCTTGGCGTCGGAGGCGTAGGCGAGGGCGTGGTCCTGGCGGAGCTTGTCGCCGGAGAGGTACCAGAGCGGGAATTCGGCGCGCACGCCGTCCTTGACGCGGACCCCGTCGGCGCCCGGCTTCCACCCGGCGTCGTCGAGGATCTTCTTCGCCCTGTCCAGGTCGTGGGTGCGCTCGGTGCCCTGGGCGAACCAGGGGCTGTCGGTCGGGACGGGACCGTAGGCGGGCTTGCCGGCGCCGCCGAGGATCTTGTCGACCATCGCCTGCCGGTCGACGGCGACGTCGAGGGCCTGACGGACGGCGGTGTCTCCGGCGACCTTGTTGTGCGTGGGCAGGGTGACGGTTCGATAGTCGAAGGACTTCGCCGCGTACGTCTTCTTGCCCTTGTCGCCCTTGAAGGTCTTGGCGAGGTTGGGCGGCAGGATCGCCCCGTCCAGGTCGCCGGAGCGCAGGCGGGTCCAGCGGACGTCGTCGTCCTTGATGATCGCCATCGTGAACTTCTTGAGGGCGGGCGCGCCGCCCCAGTAGTCCGGGTTGGCCTTGAAGCTGAGCTTCTCGCCCTTGGACCAGCCGGTGAGCAGGTACGGGCCGGTGCCGATCGGCTTGGTGGTGAACTCGCCCGTGTTCACGTCCTGCTTGCCCGCGACGTGCTCGGGGGCGATGGGCAGGACGGTGCGCTCGGCGAACGGCGCGTACGGGTACTTCAGGGTGAAGACCACCGTGTCGCCGCCCTCGGCCTTGACGCTCTTGACGGCGTCCAGCTCGGTCTTGGCGGCGTTGTTGGTCTTCTTGTCGAGGATGGTCTCGTACGTGAAGACGACGTCCTTGGCGCCGAAGGGCTGCCCGTCGCTGAACTTCACGCCCTGGCGGAGCTTGTACGTGTAGGTGAGGCCGTCGGCGCTGACCTTCGGCAGCTCGGCGGCGAGCGCGGGCTTGAGCTTCATCCCGGCGTCGAAGGCGAGCAGCCCGTCGAAGATCTTGGAGTTGCCGTCCTTGCCGTAGCCCAGGAGCGGGCTGAGCGATTCCGGTTCGTAGGCGATGCCGACGACGGCCGAGTCCTTGGCACCGGTGCCGGTGCTCGCGGTGCCGCCGGGCTTGGAGCAGGCCGCCGCGGTGATGGCCAGGGTTCCGGCCAGCGTTGCGGCGGCCGCCGTCCGTATCCTTCGGGCCGTCATGGCGCCCCACACCCCTTTTGGAGATCAACTGTTATTGCAAACAGCGTGCAATTAAACAGCACGTAAAGGGGTGCGCGCTGCCCCACCCCCTCGCAGGGTGGGGCAGCGCCGCAGGTCAGGGGGTCGGCCGGGGTGGGAGGCCCGTCAGCCGGGGACCGGAAGCCCGACCAGGCGGCCCACCGCCTCCCGGTGGGCCCCGGAGCTGCCGACGGCAATCGAGTCCGCCTTGGCCCGCTTCAGGTAGAGATGCGCCGGATGCTCCCAGGTCATCCCGATTCCGCCGTGGAGCTGGACGCACTCCTCGGCCGCGTGCACGGCGACCCGGCCGCAGTACGCCTGCGCGAGAGCCACCGCGAGGGGGGACTCCGGGCTGCCCGCCGCGAGGGTGTCGGCGGCGTTGCGGGCGGCGGCGCGGGAGGAAACGACCTCCAGCCAGAGCTGCGCCATGCGGTGCTTGAGCGCCTGGAAGGAGCCGACGGGGCGGTTGAACTGGTGGCGTTCCTTGGTGTACCGGACGGTTTCCTCCAAGCACCATTCGGCGAGGCCGAGTTGCTCGGAGGCGAGGAGTCCGGCTCCGGCGAGGAGCCCGCGCCGGACGGCCGCGCGGGTGGTGTCGGCTCCGGCGAGCAGGGTACCCGTGGCACCGTCGAGGGTGACTTCGGCGAGCGGGCGGGTCAGGTCCAGGGGGATCTGCGGCACGACGGACACACCGGCCCCGTCGCGCTCCACCGCGTACAGGCCCCCGGCGGTCGGCACCAGCAGCACGTCGGCGGTGGCGGCGTCCGCGACCCCCGCGAGTGAGCCGTCGAGCGCGGGCCACAGGTGGACGTCGTCCGGCCCGGCGGCAAATCGGCCCACCAGCGCGGCCGTCCGCCGCCCCGACGCCAACTCCCTGAGCAGGTGCGCCACTTCGGCCCTGCCCGTGTCGCACCCCAGCAGCACTTCGGTCGCCACCACGGCGCTGGTGAGGTACGGCGCGGGAGCGACCGCCCGCCCCAACTCCTCCAGTACGACGGCGACTTCCCGGTGCGAGGCCCCCTGCCCGCCCAGCTCCTCCGGGACGAGCAGCCCGGCGACGCCCATGTCGGCGGCGAGGGCCTTCCACAGGTCGGTGTCGTACAGGTCTCCCTCCTCGGCACGGACGGCGACGCGGGACGGGTCGCCCAGGTCGGCGAGCAGGGCGCGCACGGCGGCGCGCAGGTCGTCCTCGGTCTCGGAGTAGAGCAGGTCGGGCGTGCGCGGCTCGGACAGCGGGTTCATCGGGCCAGGTCCTTCCAGGCGACGTCCTTGTCGGTGCGCGGCTCGGCGGGCAGCCCGAGGACGCGTTCGGCGACGATGTTCAGCAGCACTTCGGAGGTGCCGCCCTCGATGGAGTTGCCCTTGGACCGCAGGTAGCGGTATCCGGCGTCGCGGCCGGTGAAGTCGACGAGTTCGGGGCGGCGCATGGTCCAGTCGTCGTACAACAGGCCCTCCTCGCCGCGCAGTTCGACCTCCAGGCCGCTGATCTCCTGGTTGAGGCGGGCGAAGGCGAGCTTCATGCCGGAGCCCTCGGGCCCGGGCTGCCCGGCGACGAGCTGCTGACGCAGGCGTTCGCCGGTGAGGCGGGCGACCTCGGCCTCGACGTACAGGTCCAGCAGCCGTTGGTGGAGGGCGTGGGTGCGCAGTTCGGGGCGCTCGCGCCAGGTCGTGGCGACGGGGCCGATCATGCCGCCCTCGCGGGGGATGCGGGCGCCGCCGATGGAGACGCGCTCGTTCATCAGGGTGGTCTGGGCGACCTTCCACCCCTCCCCCACCTCGCCGAGGCGCATGGTGTCCGGGATGCGTACGTCGCTCAGGAAGACCTCGTTGAACTCGGCCTCCCCGGTGATCTGCCGCAGCGGCCGCACCTCCACGCCCGGATCGGTCATGTCGCACACGAAGTACGTCATGCCCCGGTGTTTGGGCTGGTCGGGGTCGGTGCGGGTGACCAGGATCGCCCAGCGGGCGAGGTGGGCGCTGGAGGTCCACACCTTCTGCCCGTTGACCACCCAGGTGTCGCCGTCGCGCACCGCGCGGGTGCCGAGCGCGGCGAGGTCGGAACCGGCGCCGGGCTCGCTGAAGAGCTGGCACCACACTTCCTCACCGACCCACAGGGGGCGCAGCAGGCGCTGCTTCTGCTCCTCGGTGCCGTACCGCAGGATCGTGGGCGCGGCCATGCCGAGGCCGATGCCGATGCGGCGCGGGTCGTTGTCGGGCGCTCCGGCGGCTGCCAGCCCGGCGTCCACGACGGCCTGGAGGTCGCGGGGCGCGCCGAGTCCGCCGAGGCCGACGGGGTAGTGCACCCAGGCCAGTCCGGCGTCGAAGCGCGCCTTGAGGAAGTCGGTGCGCTCGGTGGTGGCGGGCGGGTGGGCCGCGAGCAATTCCTGGGTACGGGTGAGGAGTTCGGCGGCATCGGTCATCGCGACGCTCCTTCCGGTACGACGGTCACGCGGCCGGTGCTGCGGCCGTCGGCGACGCGCTGCACGGCGTCGGCGGCGTCCTTGAGCGGAACGCGCTCGCTGATCAGCGGCTTGATGACCCCGTCGGCCGCGAGCCGGGTCAGCTCGGCATGGCAGGCGACGATGGAGGCGGGGTCCTTGGCGTTGTAGAGGCCCCAGTGCAGTCCGAGGATGCTGTAGTTCTTCACCAGCGCGTGGTTGAGGGCGGGCGCCGGGATGGTCCCGCTCGCGAAGCCGACCACGACGATCCGGCCCTCGAAGGCGATGCACTTGGTGGACTGGGTGAACGCCTCGCCGCCCACCGGGTCGTAGACGACGTCCGCGCCGCGCCCGCCGGTGGCTTCCTTCACCGCGCCGATGACGTTCTCGCTGCGCCGGTCGATGACGAGGTCGCAGCCCAACTCCCTTGCCACCTCGGCCTTTTCGGGTCCGCCGACGACGCCGATCACCTTCGCGCCGGCCGCCTTGCCGAGCTGGACGGCGGCGCTGCCGACGCCTCCGGCCGCCGCGTGCACCAGCAGGGTCTCCCCCGCCCGGAGGTGCGCGCGCCGGTGCAGGCCGAACCACCCCGTCTGGTAGCCGATGTGCAGGGCGGCGGCCTCCGCGTCGTCCAGCGACGCGGGGGCGTCCAGCAGCGCCGCCTCGTCCGCGACGGCGTACTCGGCGAAACCGCCGTACGGCAACGCCGGGTTGGCGATGACGCGTCGCCCGCCCTCGGTCTCGCCGCAGATCTCGACACCGGGGGTGAACGGCAGCGGCGGCCGCACCTGGTACTCGCCCCGGCACAGCAGCGCGTCGGGGAAGTTGATGTTCGCGGCGCGCACCTTGAGCAGCAGCTGCCCGTCGCCGGGCACCGGCCGGTCGACCTCTTCCAGGCGCATCACCGCCCCCGGCTCGCCGTTCTCGTGCACTCGCCATGCCTGCATCAGGGGGCCTCCACGCGCTGTCGTCGCCGGTACCGTGCACGCGCATACTAAGCGGTCGCTTGTACGGTGCGGAAGGGTTCGCCCGTACGAAGAGGGCCGCCGGCCCCGGACACGTACGAGGAGGGCCGCGGACAGCGGACACGTACGACGAGAGCCGCCCGGCCCCGGACACGACGACGCGCGGCAGCCCCGTCCTGAATCGGGGCTGCCGCGCGGGCATGGGTGGCCTGAGTGCTCAGGCAGTGCCGAACTTCTCCTGGAGGGCGGCCAGGCCGGTGCCGTACGTGCCGTCGCCGAAGATCGCCTCGACCTGCGGGACGACCTCGTCGGCCCCCGCGTAGTCGGCGCTCCAGACGATCTCGGCGCCGTCGGCGTGCGGACGTACCGCGAAGGTGGCGACGTAGGCGGTGATCGGCAGCATCGGGTCGATCACCGTGTAGGTGTACGCCGTCGCCTCCTTGGCGAGCAGGCGCTCGCGGGCGACGACCTTGCCGTCGATCGCGAACACCCGCACCGCGCCGGGCGTCTCGGGGTCGGCGTCGTCCTCGATGGTGGACGGCGGTACGTGCGGGTGCCAGTCGCCGAGGGTGCCGAAGCCGCCGACGAGGTCCCAGACCTCGTCGGGGGACGCGGTGACGGTGGCGGTGCGGCGCAGTTGGCGCGTGGTCATGCGGAAACTCCCTGCTCGGTCGGGTCTGCTGCTCGTCACCAGGTGCGGTCGCCGCGCAGGACGACGTCGGCGCCGCCGTCGATGAAGACGACCTGGCCGGTGATGTGGGTGTTGTCGGCGGAGGTGAGCCACTCCAGGAGCGGGGCGACCTGCTCGGGGGTGGCGTGGCCGTTCAGCGGCATCGGGACGGTGCTGTCGACGACGGCGAGCATCTCCGGGTTGCCGATCATCGGCTGGGTCATCGGCGTCACGATGGTGCCCGGGGCGATGGCGTTGAGGGTGATGCCCGCTGCGGCCCAGTCCTCGGTGGCGGCGGTGCGGCGTACCCAGCGGGCCACGGACTGCTTGGAGGAGCCGTAGATGACATGGCCCTCGCCGCGGTCGACGGCTGCCTGGGCGGCCTCGACGGCCGCGTCCTCGTCGCCGGAGAGCGCGGCCTCCACGAGCGCCTCGTCGGCGGGGTGGATGGAGGCGACGGAGGAGATGACGACGGCGCGCGGCGCGTCGGACGCGGCGAGCAGCGGGCGCAGGCCCTCCAGGGTGGCGACGGCGCCGAAGTGGTTGACCTTGATGGTCAGCGGGTCGAAGGCGGCTATGCCGGCGCAGGCGATGACCGCGTCGAGGCGGCCGCCGGTCAGCTCCGTGGCGCGGGCCACCAGCGCGGCGCGGCCCTCGGCCGTCGACAGGTCGGCCTCGATGTCCGCGCCCTTGAGGTCGGCGCCGATGACGGTGTGCCCCTGGTCGCGCAGCCGGGTGGCGGCGGCCTTGCCGATGCCGGAGGAGGCGCCGGTGACGAGGTAGGTGCGGGACATGGAGGACTCCCCTGGTCTGCGGGCCGCGGATCGGCGGTACGGCGCCTGCGCGCGGCTCGACGGTGAATGATCAACGAATAACGCCACCCTATGCCCGTATGGCACAACGCGCCAAGACGCCTTGATATGACAGCTTGGGGTGCGTGACGAAGAACGGCGAACAGTACGAGGAAGCGGCCCCCGGGCGGCGGCCGTCCCTGACGGAGCGGCGCAAGGAGGCGACCCGGCAGGAGATCGCGGACGCGGCGGTGGCCCTGTTCTCGACGCGCGGCTACGCGGCGACGACGGTGGAGGACATCGCCCGCGACGCGGGCATCTCGCTGCGCACCTTCTATAGGTACTGCCAGGCCAAGGAGGACGCGCTGACCCCGGTGATGGCGGCAGGGGTGGGCGAACTGGCACGGCACCTGGCCCGGCGTCCGGCGGACGAGCCGGTGGCCGAGGCGGTACAGGCGGCGTTCGTGTCGTCGACGGCGGAGCCCCGGCGCGCCGGGGTGGCGCAGATGCGGCGGCTGATCCGGGTGATGAGCGAGGTGCCGGCGGTGCGGACCCGGTGGCGGGCGGCGGCGCACGACCTGCGGGGGCAGTTGCTGCCGGTGCTGGCGGCCCGCACGGGCGAGGACGTGGACTCGCTGGAGAACGTGCTGCTGGCGTCCGTGCTGATCGAGACGGTGACGGTCGCCCTGGAGCACTGGGCGGCGGCGGGCGGGGACGAGGAGTTCACCGAGGTGTCGGCGCGGGCGCTGGCCCTGCTGCGGCTGGAGGGCTGAGCCTTCCGCAGCAGGGCCGGCCGGGACCGGCTCAGCGGTGGAAGACCTCGAAGGCCACGGCGGGTATCCCGCCGAAGCGCTGGGCGTTGGCCTCCACGTTGGCGGTGAGGAAGCCGCGGCAGTATTGCTCGGGGTCCTCGTCGGTCAATGCCTCGATGTACGCGCGGTGTTCGAGCAGGGAGCGTACGGAGCGCTCCAGGCCCGGCCGGGCGTCGACCGCGTGGGTGGGCGAAATGGTGCCGGAGACGGCGACCCAGCGCACCCCGTCCCAGGGCGCCAGTCCCTGCTCGGTCAGCTCGGGGAAGATCCACCGGTTGCCCGCGTCACCGGCGGCGTCCAGGGTGGCGCGGCCGACGGCGAGGTGGTCGGGGGTGTTCCAGACGGTGGTGCCCCAGGTGTCGCGGTGGTTGAGGGTGATGACCAGTTCGGGGCGGTGCCTGCGGATGGCGGCGGCGATGTCGCGGCGCAGTGCGGGCCCGTACTCGATCACACCGTCGCGGTGGTCGAGGAACTCGACCTCGGACACCCCGACGACGGCCGCGCTCGCCCGCTGCTCCTGCTCGCGCAGCGGACCGCACTTGGCCGGTTCCAGGGTGTCGATGCCGGCCTCGCCGCGGCTGGCGAGGACGTAGGTGATCTCGCGTCCGGCGTCGGTCCAGCCGGCGACGGCGGCCGCGCACCCGTACTCCAGGTCGTCGGGGTGCGCGACGACGGCGAGGGCCCGCTGCCAGTCCTCCGGCATGGGCTGGAGCTGATCGAACGGCATTGCTGTAGTCATACGCGCAGGATAAGTCGCGGCACTGACATCAACCCCGGGCGGGCAGGGACCAGTTCGGGCCCCTGCCGCACCTCCTCGGGCTCCTGCCGCACCACACGTACGAGCGGGCCTCAGATCTCCCCGCGCGCCAGCGCCAGCAGCCGGTCCAGCACGCGCGGACCGCCCGCCCGCACCCCGTCGTGCTCGAACTCGTCGGTGACCCAGGTGCGCAGCCCCCGGATAGCGCGTGCACTCTCCAGGGAGTGCGCGGTCTCGACGTACATGTCGTCGTGGTAGACGGCGGCGGCGACCGGCACCTCGTTGGCGGCCAGGCGCGCCGGGTCGTACAGCGGGGCCCAGTCGGTGCGGGCGGCCAGGAGTTCGGCGGTCTCGCGCAGGGGGCGCAGCGCCGGGTCGACCTCGAAGTGCCAGGGGTGGATGGTCTCGCCGGTCAGCGGCAGCGGTCCGTCCCCGGCGAGTGCCGCGGCCGCGTCGAAGCGGGGGAACTCGGCGCGCACCCGTTCGGCGGCCCAGGCGGTGGGCTGCGCGCCCTGCCCGTAGATCGACTCGTGCAGGAGCGCGTAGAGGGGGTGTCCGGCGAAGGACAGGGTGGCCTGGACGTTCTCCAGGAAGGCGTCCGAGAGGGCGGGCCCGTCCGGGGTGCGGACGAAGGCGTTCTCCAGCAGGTAGTGCAGCTGGTGGCTGCCGTCCTCGACGCCGAGCCCCAGGCCCAGCGACTGGAACGCCTCGGGGGTGAGGGTGTAGCCGCCGGGGGTGACGGTCTTGTGGGCGGCCAGGTGGGCGGCGATGTCGCGGGCCCGCCGGACGTCCTGCGGGTAGCGCGCGTAGTGCGCGGCGACCTTGCGCTCGATGCGCGGGTAGGCCGCCCGGTAGACGTCTGCGGCGCTCGCGTGCAGGGAGGGCAGGCCGCCGGTGATGAGGACGGTGGCCAGGCCCTCGGGGGCGGCGGAGAGGTAGTGGGTGGCGCAGAATCCGCCGAAGCTCTGGCCGAGCACCGTCCAGGGTGCGCCGCCGGTCAGCAGGGGCCGGATGGTCTCGCAGTCGCGGACGATCGAGTCGGCCCGGAAGTGCGCCAGGTAGTCGGCCTGTGCGCGGGGGCCGCCGCGCAGCGGCAGGGTCTGCCGGTTGACGGGGCTGGAGAGGCCGGTGCCGCGCTGGTCGAGCAGCAGCACGCGGAACTCGCGCAGTGCCCGGCCGAGCCAGGCCTGCTGGCCGACGAAGCGGCGGGCGCCGAAGCCGGGGCCGCCCTCCAGGTAGACCAGCCAGGGCAGGTCGCTGCCTTCGCGCCCGGCTGCCACGACCTCGCGGGCGTACAGCTCGATCTGTTCGCCGGAGGGGTCGGCGTGGTCGAGGGGCACGGTGAAGCGGTGGTCGGTGAGGACGGTACCGGGCTGGCGATAACTGGGCACTCTTGCTCCTGCTCACTCCTGTGACGATCGTCTGCGATCAGTTCAGCACACTGTCGCGGAGCGCCCCGAGGCGCCCTGTGCATCCCACCCGGTCGGTCCCGGCCCGTGTGCGCGGGGCCCCGCGCACGCCTAGCGTGCGTACATGATCCGGTTCGAGCAGGTCAGCAAGGTGTACCCGGACGGCACCACCGCCGTCGACGGACTGGACTTCGAGGTCGCCGAGGGGGAACTGGTCACCCTGGTGGGCCCGTCCGGCTGCGGCAAGACGACCACCATGATGATGGTCAACCGGCTCATCGAACCGACCTCGGGCCGCATCCTGATGAACGGCGAGGACATCGCGTCCGTCGACCCGGTCAAACTGCGCCGCCGGATCGGGTACGTCATCCAGCAGGTCGGCCTCTTCCCGCACCGCACGATCCTCGACAACACCGCCACCGTGCCCTTCCTGACCGGCTGGAAGAAGGAGAAGGCGCGGGCCCGGGCCGCCGAACTGCTGGACCTGGTCGGCCTCGATCCTTCCGTGTACGGGTCCCGCTACCCGGAACAGCTCTCCGGCGGCCAGCGCCAGCGCGTCGGCGTCGCCCGCGCCCTCGCCGCCGACCCTCCCGTACTCCTGATGGACGAGCCCTTCGGCGCGGTCGACCCGGTGGTCCGCGAGCGCCTCCAGGACGAGTTCCTGAGCCTCCAGGCGACGGTGCGCAAGACGGTGCTGCTGGTGACGCACGACATCGAGGAAGCGGTCCGGATGGGCGACCGGATCGCCGTGTACGGGCAGGGGCACATCGAGCAGTTCGACACCCCGGCGGCGGTGCTGGGCGCCCCGGCCACCCCCTATGTGGCGCAGTTCGTGGGCGCCGACCGGGGTCTGAAGCGGCTGTCGGTGACCGCCATCCAGCCCGACGACCTCCAGGAGCCGCCGCGCGCCCGCCTGGACGAGCCGGTGGGCTCGGCCGCCGCCCGGCTGCGCGCGGAGGGCGCCCGCTGGGCCGTGGTGCTCAACGAGCGCGGCGAGCTGCACGGCTGGGTGTCCACCGACGACCTGGCCCGGGTGGGTTCGGACGACCTGGTGGTGGGGAACCTGGCACGCCGGATGAACGCCTGGGTGCCGATGGGCGCACCGCTGAAGCACGCGTTCAGCGAGATGCTCCAGTGGGACGCCGGGTGGGTGGCGGTCCTGGACGGGGCGCGTCTGGTGGGCGTGCTCACCCCGGTGAAACTGCACGAGGCGCTGCGGCGGTCGGTGGACGCCGACCTGCTGGGCGTCGAACCCCACGAGGTGGCCTTCGACTCGGTCGCGGACGCCTAGCCGCACGAGGTGGCGGACGCGTAGCAGCACGAGGCCGCGGACGCCTAGCCGCACGAGGTGACCGAAGGGCGCAACGGCGCGCCGGGGGCTCGTTCGCGCAGGTGTGCACGCCGTCCGTCGCAGCGGTGAGAAGCACCGGGTCCGGTGTGAACCGTGCGACGCCCGGATAGGGCTGGGACGACCTTTGTCTCCTCACCACACCTTGCCGGGCGGACTCGACCTCATGACCAATATGCATCGCGGAATCCGCGTCTCTCCTGTGCTGCGCGGGAACTGGCGCAAGGCACTGTCGCACCGGGCCGGCCTCCTCGTCGACGCCCCCGTGTTCTCGGCGCTCGTGATGACCGCGATCCTCGCCAACGCCGTGCTGCTGGGCGTCGAGACGTACTCGGGTCTCGCGGCCCGCTGGCACGACCCCCTCTCGGTGCTGGAGGGCTGTTTCCTGGCGGTGTTCACCGTGGAGGTGCTGCTGCGGGCCGCCGCGCACGCGGACCGGCCGGGTGACTTCTTCCGCAATCCGTGGAACGTCTTCGACGCCGCCGTGGTCCTGTTCGCCTTCCTCCCGATCACCGGCGACAACACCACACTGCTGCGTCTGCTGCGACTCTTCCGGGTGCTGCGCACGGCACGCTTCCTGCCGCAACTGCGCGTGATCGTGACCGCGTTGGGCAAGTGCCTGCCCGGCACGGTCAGCTTCCTGATGGTGGGCACGCTGCTGCTGTACGTGTACGCGATGGTGGGCTGGCTGTGCTTCGCCTCCTCCGACCCCGGGCACTACGGATCGCTGGGCCGGGCCGTGGTGACCCTGTTCATCCTGATGTCGCTGGACGGTCTGGGCGACGCGGTGCACGCCGGGCTGCTCATCTCCCCCTGGTCGCTGGCCTATTACGGCTCGTACGTGCTCCTCAGCTCGTTCCTACTGGTCAATCTGCTGATCGGCGTGGTCATCAACTCCCTGGAACAGGCGCGGGACTCCGACCTCGCCGAACGCAAGACCGACGGTCGTCCGGAGCCGGAGAAGAAGCCGGAGCAGGACGGCGACCCGCTGGACGCGTTCGGGGTGCGCGACCGCATCCTGGCCGCCCGGCTCGCCCTCGACGACGCCGAACGGCTCATTCAGATCAGCCGCTTGGACTCCAGGTAGGCCCTGGCCACGTCCTGCGGCAGCCGCCGCCAGCTGTCCACCTGCTGGTTGAGCGAGGCCAGGTCCTCGGTCGTCAGTACGGTGTTGAGCTTGCCGAGCGCCTTGGTGACGCCCTCGGAGCCCGCCCGGGCCCTGTTCACCACCGGCACGATGTAGTCGGCGTTCTGGAGGCGTTTGTCGTCCTCCAGCAGGACCAGGCCGAACGCGTCGAGGGTGGCGTCGGTGGTCGTGGTGAGCACCATCTGGTCCTGCCCGCTCTGCACCGCCTGCTTGGCGGGGGTGGTCCCGACACCCTTGGGGTCGACGGCCGTGATGTTGATGCCGTACGTCTTCTTCAGCCCGGGCTCGCAGTACGGGCGCTGCACGCACTCGTCGCCCGCCGCCAGCCGCACGGGGAGCCCTGACTTCCCGAGGTCGGAGAGCGTCTTGAGGTTGTGCTGCTTCGCGTACGTGGCGGAGACCGCGAAGGCGTTCTGGTCGACGGCCCGGCCCGGATCCAGCACGGTCAACCCGCGCGGGACGGCCAGCCTGCGCAGGGCCTGCATGGTGGCGTCCAGGTCGGGCGAGCCGACGGGGGGCGCGTCGGCTCCGTTCTTCTTGGCGTTGAGCCAGTCCGCGAAGGTGGCCGCGTACTCCGGGACGACGTCGATCTGGCCGCTCTCCAGGGCGGGCTCGTACAGCTCCCGGTTGGTGACGGAGAGCAGGGAGGTGCGGTATCCGGCCCGGTCCAGGAGCAGGGCGTACATCTGCGCCAGGACGTCGCTCTCGGTGAATCCGGCCGAGCCGATGGTCAGGTCGCGGCTGTCGCCGGGGGCGGCGGTGATCTCGCCCTGGTTCTCCAGCGAGGGCCCGGTCGCACAGCCGGTGGCCGTCGTCGCGAGCAGTAGCAGTGCTGCCCCGTACCGTCGTCGTCTCATCCGGCTCGCCCCCTTGCCCAGTCCGGCGCAAGGCGCTGCGCCACTTCGAAGAGCCCTTCCACCAGCAGGGCGAAGACGGCCACCAGGACGGCTCCTGCCACCACTTGTGGTGTGCTGGCGAGGTTGAATCCGGCGGTGATGATGCGGCCCAGTCCGCCGCCTCCGGCGAGGGCTGCGAGGGTCGCCGTCGCCACGAGCTGTACGGCGGCGATCCGTACACCGGTGAGGATGAGCGGCAGCGCGAGCGGAAGTTCCACGTGAAACATCAGCTGCCGGCCGGTCATGCCCATCCCCTTCGCGGCCCGCACGGTGTCCCGGTCGACGCCGCGCATCCCGACGTAGGCGTTGGTGAGCAGTGGCGGCACGGCGAACAGCACCAGCGCGATGATGGTCGGCCACTCCCCCTTGGTGCCCAGCGGGGTGAGCAGGAGCAGGACCAGCACGGCGAAGGTGGGGACGGCCCGGCCGACGTTGGAGATGTTGACGGCGAGCGCCCCGCCCTTGCCGAGGTGTCCGAGCACCAGGGCGATCGGGAGGGCGATCAGACAGCTGAGCAGCAGGCAGACGACGGTGAGGAAGAGGTGTTCGCCGAGGCGGCTCCAGATGCCGCCGTCGCCGTTCCAGTGCGCGGCGCTGGTGAGCCAGTCCCAGGCGGCGGTGAGGGTGTTCATACGCGCGTCCAGGGGGTGAGCAGGCGCTGCGCGCCCAGCAGGAGGAGGTCGGCGGCGATGGCGATGACCACGCAGAGCACGGAGGCGGTGAGCACCTGTGCCTTGAAGTAGGTGTTCATCCCGGCGTAGATGAGGTTGCCGAGGCCGCCGTGGCCGACGATCGCGCCGACGGTGACCAGGGAGACGGCGGAGACGGTGGCGATGCGCAGGCCGGCCATGGCGGCGGGCAGCGCGAGCGGCAGCTCGACGGCGAGCAGCAGCCGGACCGGCCCGTACCCCATGCCGCGTGCGGCCCGCCGGGTCTCCTCGGGCACCGAGCGCAGCCCGGCGAGGAGATTGCGCACCAGCAGGGTGAGCGAGTACAGCACGAGCCCGGCGATCACCAGGGAGGCGGACAGCCCGTACACCGGCAGCAGCAGCGAGAACATCGCCAGCGAGGGGATGGTGTAGAGCACGGTCGTCAGCCCGAGGACGGGCGCCGCGGCCCACCGCCAGCGGCGGGCGGCGATCGCCAGGGGAAGCGCGATGAGCAGTCCGAGCAGCACGGAGACGACGGTGAGCTGGAGGTGCTGGAGCACCGCGTCCACGAGGATTTCGCGGCGGCTGGAGAGGTAGGCGCCGCAGATCCAGTCGTTGCGGGCGAGGCAGTCGTCCGGGGGCGCCGTCATTGGTCCATTGCAGCCCGGGGGCGCAGGGACCGCGCGCCCTGGTGGACCGTACGGGTGCCCCGCACACCCTGGTGGAATGTTCAACCACCTGTGTGTGTTGGAGGGGGTGAACGGCACAGACCCGGTGATCCGGCCCCGAGGGGACGGAGTCGCCCGAAGGAAGAAAGGCCCCACGTGAACGTGCAGGTGAACCTCAACGACGCGTACTACCAGCAGGGCACCGAGGCCGAGCGCTGGGACCGTGCGCAGCTGTTCTTCGACGCGAAGGAGTACGACAAGGCGGCGCGCGTGCTGCGTCCGCTGGTCGACGAGGCGCCGGAGCTGACCTCGCCGCGGCTGCTGCTGGCCCGCGCGTACTACCACTCCGCCCAGCTGACCAAGGCCGAGACGGAGCTGCGCACGGTGCTGGACGGCTGCCCGGTGGAGCACTACGCGCAGCTCATGCTGGGCCGCACGCTGGAGCGCCAGGGCCGGCACGAGGAGGCCGCGCCGTACCTGCGCACGGCGGCCGCCCTGTCGGGCGACTTCGACGCGCTGGAGAAGGCCTGACCCCGGAAGGCCCGATCTGGCAGGCCTGACCCGGGTGCTGCGCGCCGCTCGCTAGTTCTTGACGGCGCGCAGCACCACGAACTTCGGGTCGCTCGCCACGACCTCGCAGTTCCCGAAGAGACGGCGCAGCCGCACGTGGTAGCCCAGGTGCCGGTTGCCGACCACCCAGAGTTCCCCGCCGGGGCGCAGCACGTCGCGTGCCCCGGCGAACATGCGTCGGGCCGTGGCGTCGGTGGTGGCCTGGTGGGAGTGGAACGGCGGGTTGTTCAGTACGAGGTCGACGGAGGCGTCCGGAATTCCGGCCGTCCCGTCGCCGACGGCGAACTCGGCCTTGCCGCCCTCGGGCACGTTGGCCCGGTAGGTCGCCTCCGCCGAGGCCACCGCCTGGTACGACTCGTCGACGAAGACGACCTCCGCCCCGGGGCGGGCCAGTGCGGCGGCCGTGCCGACGACGCCGTTGCCGCAGCCGAGATCCAGGATGCGGGCAGGTGCCGTGCCCTCGGGCAGGTGCTGGAGGAAGAACCGGGTGCCGATGTCGAGGCGTTCGGCGCAGAAGATGCCGGCGTGGTTGGTGACGGTGATCCCGGAGCCCGCTCCCGCGTCGCCGTCCAGGGTGTACGTCAGCGGCCACGGGTCCGTGGTGCGTTCGGGTGTGGCCTTGGGGGTGCAGAAGATCAGGCGGGCCTTCTTCTCCGCGAGGGAGGTGCGGGTCGGGCCGATGATCCGCTCGAAGAGGCGCAGCGTGGAGGTGTGGATCTCCTTGACCATGCCGGTGCCGACGACGACGGTGCCCTCGTGGATGCCGGGGGCGAGCCGGTGCAGCTGGTCCTCCAGGAGCGCCAGGCTCTTGGGCACCCGGACGAGGAGGACGTCGATGCGCTCGGGCGGGGTGTCCCGGGTGGAGAGCAGGCGCAGGGCGTCGGGGTCCGCGCCGTTGCGTGCGAGGTTCGCGCGGGTCGCCTCGTGCCCCAGGTACGAATCGGTGATCTGTACGGGGTGGTGCGCGGCCAGTGCGGTGACGAGCGCGCCCCAGCGGTCGCCCAGTACGACGACGTCGCCGCTGCCGCTCAGGTCCGTCGGCGGTACGTCGTCGGAGCCCGCCAGGTGCCGCAGCAGGTATTCGTCGGCGGCGTCCCACGCGCGCAGCGTGTCGCGGGGGTCCTCGGGGAAGCGGGCGAGTGCGGACACGCCCCAGGGCGTCGTCAAACGGTTCATTGTGGGTTCAGGCTAACCCGCTGCGCCGGACGCGGGGTCGCCTCCCCCCGTCCGGCGGCGTCCTCCTTCGCAGCAGGTCAGCCCGTGGGCACGGGTGCCTTCACCGTGTCGTGCCCGGGCCGGGCGGGGGCGGCGGGCCGCAGGAACACCAGCACCGCGAGTCCGGCCAGCACTCCCGCCGCCCCGGCGACCAGTGCCGCGCCGTCGAGTCCCGAGGCGAAGGCCGCGTGGAGTGCCTCGTCGGGGACCTGCCCGCGCAGGGCTGCGGCCCCGCCTCCGGCGAGGGCGTGCGCGGCCTCCTGTGCGTTGCCGGTGACCCCGTGCAGGGAGTCCGTCATGCGGGAGGTGAGCACGGTGCCGAAGACGGCGACCCCGAGTGCGTACCCGAGCTGGCGGAAGGTGTTGACCGCGCCGCCCGCCATTCCGGCGTTGTGCGGCGGCACGGACGCCAGCGCGGCTCCCGCCAGCGCCGGTGACACCAGGCCGACACCGATGCCGGTGAGCACGAACCCCGGCACCAGCACACCCCACCCGGTGCTCTCGTCCAGCACCCCTTGCGCCAGAGTGCCGCCGCCGATCAGCACCAGTCCGACGCCGATCACCAGGCGCGGCGACACCCCGTGCAGCAGCCGTCCGCCGACCGCCGCCACCACGAACGACGCCACCGCGAGCGGCAGCACCACCAGCCCGCCGCGCACCGGGCTCAGCCCCATCAGGGTCTGCAGCCAGATCGAGGTGTACGGCAGCACCCCGAAGGCCGCGGCGTTGAACGCCAGGGCCGCCAGCATCACCACGGCGAACGAGGGCCTGCGCAGCAGCCGCAGGTCGAGCAGCGGGTGCGCGGCACGCCGCTCGACGACCACGAAGGCGGCCAGCGCGAGCGCCGCGACGGCGAGCGTCACCAGGGTCGGCGCGGACACCCATCCCTCGGCGTCGGCCCGTACGACGGCGAAGGTGAGCGCTCCCGCGAACGCGGCGAAGGCGACCGTGCCCGCCGCGTCGACGCGCCGCTCGCCCTGCCCCGTGGACTCGGGCACGCAGCGCAGCGTCATCCAGATCGCGAGCGCGCTCACCGGCAGGTTGACGAAGAAGATCCACCGCCAGTCCAGCGCCTGGGTGAGCACCCCGCCGAGCACCGGGCCTATCGCGGCCGCGGCGCCGCTGACCGCACCCCACACACCGAGGGCGACGGACCGGTCCTTGCCCTGGTAGGCGCTGCCGAGCAGGGAGAGCGTGGTCGCGAACATCGCCGCGCCGCCCACCCCCTGGAGGCCGCGCATCGCGATGAGTACGGCCGGGCTCGACGCCAGCCCGCAGGCGAGCGAGGCGAGCGCGAAGACGGCGGTCCCGGCCGCGTACACCCGCCGCCGTCCCGTCACGTCGGCGGCCGCCCCGGCGCCGAGGAGCAGCGCGGCCAGCGCCAGCGCGTAGATGTCGATGACCCACTGGAGCTCGGAGAGCGAGGCCCCGAGCGAGCCCGCCATGTCGGGCAGCGCGACGATCACGATCGTCACGTCGAGCAGCAGCATGAAGGTGCCCAGACAGACCGCGACGAGCGGCCCCCATTTGCGCATGATCACAGTTCCTTCCGGTACGACGCCGGACGTGTCGACCGGCTTCCCGTACGATCGGCCCCGACCGCCGGGATCACCTACCCAGCAGCGCGTGGGCGGTGGAAACCGACACGAGGGGGCGCTCGGGCGATGGATTCCCACGAGTTCGACGAGCTGGACCGGCAGCTGCTGCACGCCCTGGAGGTCGACGCCCGCGCCTCGTTCAGCCGGATCGCGTCCGTTCTCAGGGTCTCCGACCAGACGGTCGCCCGCCGCTTCAGGCGGCTGCGCACGGACGGCGACGTGAAGGTGGTGGCCGTCCGCGACCACGTCGTGCACGGTCAGGAGTCGTGGATGCTGCGGCTGCGCTGCACCCCCGACTCCGCCGACACCATCGCCCGCGCGCTGGCCCGCCGCCCCGACACCGCCTGGATCGCGCTCACCTCCGGCGGCACCGAGATCGGCTGCATGACCCGGGCCCGCACCCGGGGCGAGCACGAGGAGCTGCTGCTCGGCAAGCTGCCGCGCACGCCCCGCATCGTCGAGATCCAGGCGTACCAGCTGCTGCACCGCTTCTACGGCGGGCCCGACGGCTGGCTGCGCAAGAGCAACGCGCTCACCCCCGAACAGGTCCGGGCGCTGCGGCCGCGGTACGAGGCGGACGGCAGCGCCCGCATCACGCCGGACGACGAGCCCCTGGTGGCCGCCCTGGAGCAGGACGGCCGGGCCACCTTCGCGGAGCTGCAGAAGGCCACTGGGCGCTCCGAGTCGGCGCTGCGCCGCCGGCTGGACGCGCTGCTGGCGTCGGGGGCGCTCTTCGTGGACGTGCAGTTCGACTCGGAGCGGATCGGGCACGCCAGTGCCGCGATGCTGTGGATCACGGCGGCCCCGTCCGCGCTGGCCGAGGTCGGGCACGCGCTGGCCACCCATCCGGAGGTGGCCTTCGCGAGCGCCGCCGCCGGGCCGTGCAACGTCCTCGCGGTCATCCTCAACCGCGACACCGAGGCCCTGTACACCTACCTCAGCGAGCGGATCGGCCGCCTCGACGGGGTCCAGCACGTGGAGTGCACGCCCGTGCTGCGCCGGGTCAAGCAGCTGACGTACGAGGAGGGGAAGGGCGGCCGGGGACTGTCCTGACACCAAAACGGAATCCAACCCTCCGCCGCATGGCCCCAGGTCAACCGCACCTCACCGGGTGCCGCACACTAGTACGGGCCCGCCCACGCGCGCGCGGCCCGCTCCCTTGGCCCCTCGCACCCCCCAAAGGCTCATGTCCACTACCCCCACCGCGGCGCCCGTCATGGCCGTCGAGGCGCACGGCGCCGAACCCGTCCCCCGTGAACAGCGTCACGGCAACCCCCGTCAGCTGCTGTGGACCTGGGCGTCGCCGCAGGTGGGCTTCGCGACCCTCTACATCGGTGTGCTGTCGGTCGTCGCCTTCAAGCTGAGCTTCTGGCAGGCGGTCGCCGCGCTGGTGCTCGGCGCGGGCCTCGGCTCGCTGGCGCACGGGGTGCTCTCGGCGGACGGTCCGCGCTTCGGCGTACCGCAGATGGTGCTCGGGCGGCTGTCGTTCGGGTATCGCGGGAACGCGGTGCCCTCGGGCGTCAACGCGGCGGTCGCCGGCATCGGCTGGTTCGCCGTCAACAGTGTCGGCGGCGCGTTCGCGCTGAACTCGCTGACCGGGCTGCCGCCGCTGCCGAGCCTGCTGATCCTGGTGGTCCTGGAGATCGTCATCGGCTACGTCGGCCACGACCTGGTGCACCGTTTCGAGCGGTACGCCTTCCCGGTGCTGGCGGTCATCTTCCTGCTGGCCGGAATCTGGATCTTCAAGGGCGCGAACCTGGGCTCCTCGTCCGGGCACGACGGCGGCCTCGGCGGCTTCCTGCTGGCCTTCAGCGCCTGCTTCGGCTTCACGGCGGGCTGGAACCCGTGCGCCTCCGACTACTCGCGCTACCTGCCCGCCGACACCCCGGTGCGCCGCACCCGGCTGTACTCCGGACTCGGTCTCTTCGTGTCGATCGCGGTGGTCTCCGTGATCGGCGCCGCCTCCGGCACCGTCCTCGCCCCGGCCGGGGCCACCCCGACGGGCGCGTTCACCGCACAGCTCCCGGGCTGGCTCGCGAACCTCACCCTGGTGGCGATCATCCTGGGCGCGATGGCCGCGAGCACCCTGAACGTCTACTCGTCCGCCGTCTCGATCTCGTCGCTGTCGCTGCGCCTGCCGCGCTGGATGGGGCGCGCCACGCTGGTCGCCCTCGTCGGTGCGGTCGGCACCGTCGCGGGCTGGCTGTCGCTGGCCGACGCGGGCGCCGCCTTCGAGCACTTCCTGCTGGTCATCGCGTACTGGATCGCCCCGTGGCTGGGCGTGGTGCTGGCCGAGCAGTGGCTGCGCGGCAGCACTCCGGACAGCGAGCTGATGCGCCGGATGCAGGACACCTCGTACCGCGAGCGGGCCGGGCTGATCGCCCTGCTGGTGGGCTTCGCGGTGTCGGTGCCGCTGTTCTCGAACCAGACGGTGTACGTCGGCTGGGTGCCCGCCACGTGGCCCGCCGTCGGCGACCTGACCTGCCTGGTGGGCTTCGTGGTGGGAGCGGTGCTGTACGCGGCACTGCGCCGCCGTGAAGTCCCCCAGCCGTAACCACCCCGTACAGAGCGCTAGGAGAAGCAGCATGGACCACAACCAGGCCCGTCAGTGGCTGGCGACCGCCGTCGAGGAGGCCAAGGCCGGTCTCGCCGAGGGCGGCATCCCGATCGGTGCGGCGCTGTACGGCGCGGACGGCACGCTCCTGGGGCGGGGCCACAACCTCCGCGTCCAGGACGGCGACCCGTCGATGCACGCGGAGACCTCCGCCTTCCGCAACGCCGGGCGGCAGCGCTCGTACAAGGGCACCACGATGGTGACGACCCTGTCGCCGTGCTGGTACTGCTCGGGTCTGGTGCGCCAGTTCGGCATCTCGCGGGTGATCGTGGGCGAGTCGGAGACCTTCCACGGCGGGCACGACTGGCTGGCCGAGCACGGCGTGGAGATCATCAAGCTGGACGACCCGGAGTGCGTGCGGATGATGAAGGACTTCATCGCCGCGAAGCCGGAGCTGTGGAACGAGGACATCGGCGAGTAGCACCGATGCGAAAGGGGCGGGGACGGCACTGTGCCGTCCCCGCCCCTTTGCTGTTGGCCTACAGCTCCCGGGCCAGGGCGAGGGATTCGGCGACGGCTCCGGGGATGTCCGCGACGGGGTACAGGACGTGGCGTACGACGGCCCGGGAGTCGAGCACCAGGATCAGCCGCTTGAGGCGCAGGGCCTGGGCGGAGCGGAAGGTGGGCAGCCGCAGGGCCGCCGCGAGCCGCAGCTGTTCGTCGGAGAGCAGGAGGAAGGGCAGCTCCTCGGCCTGCGCGAAGCCGGCCTGTTCGGCGGGCTGCTGGGTACTCACTCCGCGTACGGCGACCCGCGCCGACTCGAACTTCGGCCAGGACTCGCGGAACAGCCGGTTCTCCAGGGTGCAGCCCGCCGCGCCGGGCACCTCCGGGCGGGGCACGCCGCCGGGGACGCCGGTCGCGGGGTAGGCGAAGAGCACGGTCGCGCGGGCGTCCGGGTCGACGGGGAAGTGCGGGGCGTCGTCGGTGCCGGGAAGCTCCAGGCCCGGCGGCAGGGCGGTGCCCACGAGGTCGTGCACGCGGGTGCTCTCGGCGCTCGCCGGTTCGGTGATGCCGGTGAGGGTGCCGTCGCCGAGCAGCCAGCGGTCCGCCCAGTCCTGGAGGGACACCAGCACCGGCAGCAGGTCCCTGCCGCGGTCGGTCAGCACGTACTCGTAGCGGGTGGGGCGGTCCTGGTACGGGCGGCGCTCCAGCACCTCGTGCTCGGTCAGGGCGACGAGCCGCTCCGTCAGCACCTTGCGGGACACCCCCAGCTCGCCCGCGAGACGGTCGAAGCGGACATGCCCGCGCGCCACTTCGCGCAGCACCAGCAGGGTCCACCAGTCGCCCACGACGCCTGCCGCCTGCGCGATGCCGCAGGTCTCGTCGGTCGGGTGCCTGCGGGTCATGGGTGCGCTCCTGGGGGACGGCGGTCGGGGGTCCTGCGCACATCGTAAGTTCCCTTTCCGTACGCAGTCCGTACGGAAAGGGAACCGGCCGCGTTCCACAAGGGAACCCACTGCACCCTCTGCGTCCCCGAAGGGAACCCGCCGCTCAGCGGATCGGGTGCGCCTGCTCCGTCCCGGGGCGCTCGAACTGGGTGCGGTGGAGCTGTTCGTAGCGGCCGCCGGCGGCGAGGAGTTCGGTGTGGGTGCCGCGTTCGACGATCCGGCCGTCCTCCACGACCAGGATCTGGTCGGCGGCCCGCACGGTGGAGAGCCGGTGGGCGATGACCACGGCGGTCCGCCCGTCCAGGGCCTCGGCGAGGGCCTCCTGCACGGCCGCCTCGGACGTGGAGTCGAGGTGGGCGGTGGCCTCGTCGAGGATGACGACCCGCTGCTGGGCGAGGAGCAGCCGGGCGATGGTGAGGCGCTGGCGCTCGCCGCCCGAGAGCCGGTAGCCGCGCTCCCCCACCACGGTGTCCAGGCCGTCCGGCAGCGAGGCGACGAGGCCGTCGAGGCGGGAGCGGCGCAGGGCGTCCCAGATGTCCTCCTCGGTGGCCTCGGGGCGGGCCAGGAGCAGGTTGGCGCGGACGGACTCGTGGAAGAGGTGGCCGTCCTGGGTGACCATGCCGAGGGTGGCGCGCACCGAGTCGGCGCTGAGGTCGCGGACGTCGACGCCGCCGATGCGCACGGTGCCCGCGTCCGCGTCGTACAGCCGGGGCAGGAGTTGCGCGATGGTGGACTTGCCTGCTCCGGAGGAGCCGACGAGGGCGATCATCTGGCCGGGTTCGGCGCGGAAGGACACGTCGTGCAGGACGTCGGTGCCGCCGCGGTTGTCGAGGACGGCGACGTCTTCGAGGGAGGCGAGGGAGACCTTGTCGGCGGACGGGTAGCCGAAGGTGACGTTCTCGAACTCGACGGAGACCGGCCCCTCGGGGACCTTCCGCGCGTCCGGCTTCTCGGCGATCAGGGGCTTCAGGTCGAGGATCTCGAAGACCCGCTCGAAACTGACGAGCGCGCTCATCACCTCGACACGGGCCCCGGCCAGCGCGGTGAGCGGGGCGTACAGCCGGGTCAGCAGCAGCGCCAGGGCGACGACCGCGCCGGGGTCGAGGCTGCCGCGCAGCGCGTAGAAGCCGCCGAGCCCGTACACCAGCGCCAGTGCGAGCGCCGAGACGAGCGTCAGCGCGGTGATGAAGGTGGACTGCACCATGGCCGTGCGCACCCCGATGTCGCGGACCCGGCGGGCCCGGGCGGCGAACTCGGCGGACTCGTCGGCGGGCCGCCCGAACAGCTTGATGAGGGTGGCTCCGGGGGCGGAGAAGCGTTCCGTCATCTGCGTGCCCATGGTGGCGTTGTGCCCCGCCGCCTCGCGCTGGAGCCGGGCCATCCGCGACCCCATGCGCCGTGCGGGCACCACGAACACCGGCAGCAGCACCAGCGCCAGCAGGGTGATCTGCCAGGAGATGCTGAGCATCACCGCGAGGGTGAGCAGCAGGGTGACCAGGTTGGAGACGACTCCGGACAGGGTGTTGGAGAAGGCCCGTTGGGCGCCGATGACGTCGTTGTTGAGGCGGCTGACGAGTGCGCCGGTGCGGGTGCGGGTGAAGAAGGCGACCGGCATCCGCTGCACGTGGTCGAAGACCGCCGTACGGAGATCGAGGATCAGCCCCTCGCCCAGCGTCGCCGACAGCCAGCGGGTGGCGAGCGCGAGTCCGGCCTCGGCGACGGCGATCACGGCGATGAGCAGGGCGAGCCGGGTGACGGTCCCCGTCTGGTTGCCCTTGACGATGGCGTCGACGACCCGTCCGGCGAGCACCGGGGTGGCGACCGCGAGCAGTGCGGTGACGACGCTCAGCAGCAGGAACTGGACGATCTTCGTGCGGTGCGGTGCGGCGAAGGCGCCGATGCGGCGGAGCGTGGCCTTGGAGAAGGGACGTTTGTCCTGCTCCGCGGTCATGACGCTGTGCATCGACGTCCAGGCGGTGACTTCCATGTCCACGGGGTGCCTCCGGCGGGCGCTGGTACGGCGTTCTGAGTCCCGTCGCCTCGGTGGCTGGGGAGCACTCTGAACGCTAGAACCTCAACCGAACTTGCGGTCAAACGATTCCTTGAACTCAACCCGAACGAGTGTGCCCCTCAAGGGAATTGACCGTTCCGCATCACGGCGGCCCCGCACCTCACGGCGACCCCACGCCTCATGGCGGCCCCGCACCTCACCCCGTCGCGAGCCCCGCCGCCGAAGCCACCAGCGCGTCCAGCACCGGCCGGATCAACGGGTGCTCGTCGGCCCCCCGCCGTACCGCCGCGAACACCCGGCGGGTCGCCGCGGGCCCGGCCACGGGACGTACGACGGCGTCCTTCAGCTCCATCCCCAGCAGCGCGGAACGCGGCACCAGCGCGACACCGGCGCCGGCGCCCGCGAGCGCCACCACGGCGCGGAAGTCGTCGGAGGAGTGCTTCAGGCGCGGCTGGAACCCGGCGAGTTCACAGGCCAGCAGCACCATGTCGTGGCAGGGGTTGCCGGGGTAGGGCCCGATCCAGTCGCTGTCGGCGAACCCGGCGAGCGCCACCTCCGGATGCGCGCACAAGGGGTGCGAGGCGGGCAGCACCGCATCGAAGGGCTCCGCGTACAGCGGCACGCGGGCGAGCCTGCGGTCGTCCTCGCGGGGCGCCCCCCGGTAGTCCACGGCGACCGCCACGTCCGCCTTGCCGCCCAGCACCAGCGGCAGGCTCTCGTCGCCCTCCGCGTCCCAGACCCGCATGGTGATGCCGGGGTGACGGGCGCGCAGGCGGCCCACCGCGGGGGCGACGACCTCGGCGATGCCGGTGGCGAAGGAGACGACGGTGACCTCGCCCGCGACGCCGCCCGCGTAGTCGGCGAGTTCGGCCTCGGCGCGTTCGAGCTGGGCGAGGACGGCGTGGGTGTGGGCGAGCAGGATCTCGCCCGCCGCCGTCAGCTCCACCCCCTTGCCGCTGCGGATCAGCAGGGTGTGCCCGGTCTCCTGCTCCAGCGCGTTGAGCTGCTGGGACACGGCGGAGGGGGTCAAATACAGCGCGGAGGCCGCGGCGGTCACCGTACGGTGGTCCGCCACGGCCCTCAGAATGCGAAGCCGTCTGGGGTCGATCACCCAGCCAGTGTCGCCCGAGCGTCCACGAACGCCGCAATCGCCCTCTCGACGTCCTCGGTGGAGTGCGCGGCGGACAGCTGCACGCGGATGCGGGCCTTGTCCATCGGGACCACCGGGTACGAGAAGCCGATCACGTACACGCCGCGCTCCAGGAGCAGCTCGGCCATGCGGCCGGCCTCTGCGGCGTCGCCGATCATGACGGGGGCGATGGCGTGGTCGCCGGGGAGGATGTCGAATCCGGCCTCGGTCATCTTCGTACGGAACAGCTTGGTGTTCGCGGCGAGCTTCTCGCGCAGGTCACCGGCGGACTCCAGCAGGTCGAGGACCTTGAGGGAGGCGGCGGCGATGACCGGGGCGAGGGAGTTGGAGAAGAGGTACGGGCGCGAGCGCTGGCGCAGCAGGGCGACGATCTCGGCGCGGGCCGCGACGTAACCGCCGGACGCGCCGCCGAGGGCCTTGCCGAGGGTGCCGGTGATGATGTCGACGCGGTCCATCACGCCGTGCAGCTCGGGGGTGCCCCGGCCGCCGGCGCCGACGAAGCCGACCGCGTGCGAGTCGTCGACCATGACCATGGCGTCGTAGCGGTCGGCGAGGTCGCAGATCTCCTTCAGCGGGGCGACGTAGCCGTCCATCGAGAAGACGCCGTCGGTGACGATGAGGCGGCGGCGCGCCCCGGCGGTCTCCTTGAGCTTGGCCTCCAGCTCGGCCATGTCGCGGTTGGCGTAGCGGTGGCGGGCGGCCTTGGAGAGGCGGATGCCGTCGATGATGCTGGCGTGGTTGAGGGCGTCGGAGATGACGGCGTCCTCGGGGCCCAGGAGGGTCTCGAAGACACCGCCGTTGGCGTCGAAGCAGGAGGAGTAGAGGATCGTGTCCTCCTGGCCGAGGAAGGACGAGAGGCGCGCCTCCAGCTCCTTGTGGATCTCCTGGGTGCCGCAGATGAAGCGCACGGACGCCATGCCGTAGCCCCACGTGTCGAGGGCGTCCTTGGCGGCGGCGACGACCTCGGGGTGGTCGGCGAGGCCGAGGTAGTTGTTGGCGCAGAAGTTCAGGACGTCCGCCTGCTTGCCGTCGGCGGTGACGCCGACGGTGGCGCTCTGCGGGCTGGAGATGACGCGCTCGGGCTTGAAGAGGCCCGCCTCACGGATCTCGTCGAGGGTGGCACGGAGTTCGTCACGGACGGACGCGTACATGGGGGTCGGCTCCTTGAGGGGGAAAGTGCGGGAGGTCGGACGGTCCGGTCAGGCGGTCCAGTCGAGGATGATCTTGCCGCTGCGCGCGGTCGCCGCCTCGTCGAAGGCCGCCTCGAAGTCCTGGTAGCCGTACGAACCGGTGATGACGGGGCTCAGGTCCAGACCGCCCTCGATCAGGACCGTCATCGCGTACCAGGTCTCGTACATCTCGCGCCCGTAGATCCCCTTGACCGTGATCATCGAGGTGACGATCTTCGCCCAGTCGACGGCGAACTCCTCGGCGGGCAGGCCCAGCATGGCGATGCGGCCGCCGTGCGTCATGTTGTCGACCATGTCGCGCATGGCCTCGGGACGGCCGGACATCTCCAGGCCGATGTCGAAGCCCTCCTTGAGGCCCAGCTTCTGCTGCGCCTCGGCGATGGAGCTCTCGGCGACGTTGACGGCCAGCGTCGCGCCGACCTTGCGGGCCAGCTCCAGGCGCGGCTCGCTGACGTCGGTGATGACGACGCTGCGGGCGCCCGCGTGCTTGGCGACGGCGGCGGCCATGATGCCGATCGGGCCCGCGCCGGTGATCAGGACGTCCTCGCCGACCAGCGGGAAGGACAGTGCGGTGTGCACGGCGTTGCCGAACGGGTCGAAGATCGCGGCGACGTCCAGGTCCACCTTCGTGCGGTGCACCCACACGTTGGAGGCGGGCAGCGCGACGTACTCGGCGAAGGCGCCGTCCACGCCGACGCCCAGGCCGACGGTGGCGCGGCACAGGTGACGGCGGCCGGCCAGGCAGTTGCGGCACTTTCCGCACACCAGGTGGCCCTCGCCGCTGACGATGTCGCCGACCTTGATGTCCGCGACGTCCGCGCCGACGTGCGCGACCTCGCCGACGAACTCGTGGCCCAGCACGCGGGGCGTGGTGACGGCCTGCTGCGCCCAGCCGTCCCAGTTGCGGATGTGCAGGTCGGTGCCGCAGATGCCGGTGCGCAGCACCTTGATGAGTACGTCGCCGGGGCCGGTCTCGGGCTCGGGGACGTCCATGAGCCACAGCCCGGGCTCGGCCTTGTGCTTGACGAGTGCTCGCATGGCTGTGGCTCCTGGAGGTAGTACGAAACAAAGGCGCTCGGGCAGCACCGGTCCATGGCGATGTGCCACGGAATGCCCATGGTGATCGCCTGCGGGCTCCAATCTGCCGATCTGCGGCGGCCGCGTCCATCGAGGTTTTCTTAAGTGGCCCCCAAGGGGAGCTTCATTCGCACACGCGGCCGCCGCTCGCGGCTCACCCCCGGTAGGTCTCCAGCAGCCGCAGCCAGATCTCGCTGATCGTCGGGTACGAGGGCACCGCGTGCCAGAGCCGCCCGATCGGCACCTCGCCGACCACGGCCACCGTCGCCGAGTGCACCAGTTCGCTGATGGCGGGGCCCACGAAGGTGACGCCGACGAGGGTCTCGGTGTCGAGGTCGACGACCATGCGGGCGCGGCCCTTGTAGCCGTCGGCGTAGAGGCCGGCACCGGCGACGGAGCCCAGGTCGTAGTCGACGGCCCGCACCCGCCGTCCCGCCCGCTCGGCCTCCGCGAGGGTCAGGCCCACCGACCCGGCCTCGGGGTCGCTGAAGACCACCTGCGGCACGGCGTCGTGGTCGGCGGTGGCGGAGTGCGCGCCCCACGCGGCGACGTCGACAGCCTGCCCCTGCGCCCGTGCGGCGATGACGTCACCGGCGATACGGGCCTGGTACTTGCCCTGGTGGGTGAGGAGCGCCCGGTGGTTGGCGTCGCCGACCGCGTACAGCCAGTCCGAGCCGGTGACCCGGCAGCTGTCGTCCACATCGAGCCAGGAGCCGGGCTTCAGGCCGACGGTGTCCAGGCCGATGTCGTCGGTGCGCGGCGCACGCCCCACCGCGAAGAGGATCTCGTCGGCCTGAAGGGTCTCGCCGCCGTCGAGGGTGACGGTGACCGTCGTGCCCTCGCGGTGCACTGCGGACACCGACGCTCCGGTACGGACCGTGGCCCCTGCCTCTTCGAGCGCTTCGCGGACCAGCTCACCCGCGAAGGGCTCCATCCTCGGCAGCAGCCCCTCCTCGCCCCGTACGAGCACGGTGACCTGCGAGCCGAGGGCCTGCCAGGCGGTGGCCATCTCGACGCCGACCACTCCCCCGCCGACGACCACGAGCCGCCCCGGTACCGCCTGCGCGCTGGTGGCCTCGCGGCTGGTCCACGGCTTGGCGTCGGCGATGCCCGGGAGGTCGGGGACGACCGCGCGGGTGCCGGTGCACACGGCGACGGCGTGCCGGGCGGTGAGCGTGGTCAGGGTGCCGTCGGGGCCTTCGACCACGACCGTCTTCTCCCCGGCGAGGCGGCCGTGGCCCCGGTGGATGTCCGCGCCGATCGACTCCAGCCAGCCGACCTGGCCGTCGTCCTTCCAGTTCGAGGTGTAGTAGTCGCGGTGGGCGAGCACGGCCGCCGCGTCCAGAGGTCCCTGCACCGCCTGCTTGAGTCCGGGTACGCGCCGGGCGTCGGCCCGGGCGGCGACCGGGCGCAGCAGCGCCTTGCTGGGCATGCACGCCCAGTACGAGCACTCGCCGCCGATCAGCTCGGACTCCACGACGGCCACGCTCAGCCCGCCCGCGCGGGCCCGGTCGGCCACGTTCTCGCCCACCGGCCCGGCGCCCAGCACCACCACGTCGTACGCGCGCGTCGTCGGGTCTTCTTCGGTTCCTGTGACAGGTGTCATGAAGCTCAGTCTGATGGGTGGTGTGGGCAGCGACCACAGGGGAAGGCGGACCTGCGGAATAGGGCGTCGCCGTTCACCGTTGAGCGGGGACGGCGAAGCCCTGAATGACGGAAGAGGAGCACAACATGGCCACTGTCGAACTCACGAAGGAAAATTTCGACTCGGTCGTCACCGACAACGACTTCGTTCTGATCGACTTCTGGGCCTCGTGGTGCGGCCCGTGCCGTCAGTTCGCCCCGGTGTACGAGAGCGCTTCGGACCGTCACGAGGACCTCGTCTTCGCCAAGGTCGACACCGAGGCGCAGCAGGAGCTGGCGGCGGCCTTCGAGATCCAGTCGATCCCGACCCTGATGATCGTCCGGGACAACGTCGCGGTGTTCGCCCAGCCGGGCGCGCTTCCGGAGGCGGCTCTCGAGGACGTCATCGGCCAGGCCCGCAACCTGGACATGGACGAGGTCCGCAAGTCGATCGAGCAGGCGCAGGCCCAGGCGGCCTCCGGCTCCGGCTCCGGCTCCGGCTCCGGCGAGACCAAGGAAGCGGGCTGACGCGTCCGTCTCCGCGCAGTACGACAGTGGGCGCCCCCTCGTGCGAGGTGGCGCCCACTGTCGCGTCAGCGCATGACGTACGAGAAGTCGCGTCAGCACATGGCGTACGAGAGTCCCTCAGCGCTCCAGCACCAGCGCCAGCCCCTGCCCGACGCCGATGCACAGCGCGGCCAGGCCCGTGCCCGAGCCGGCCGCAGCGAGCTGGTGGGCGACCGCGCCCGCGAGGCGTGCCCCGGAGGCGCCGAGGGGGTGGCCGATGGCGAGCGCGCCGCCGCGCGGGTTGACGACGGCAGGGTCCAGGCCGGGCCATTCGGCGAGGCAGCCGAGCGACTGGGCGGCGAAGGCCTCGTTCAGCTCGAAGACGGTCAGGTCGTCGAAGGTACGGTCCGCCTTGGCCAGTGCCCGGCCGACGGCCTCGACCGGGCCGAGCCCGAAGAGGTGCGGCTCGATGCCGGTGACGGCGGAGGCCCGGATCCGGGCCAGGGGCTCGCGGCCGGTGGCGCGCAGGCCCTCCTCGTCGACCAGGAGCAGGGCGGCGGCGCCGTCGTTGAGGGGCGAGGAGTTCCCGGCGGTGACGGTGCCGTCCGGGCGGAACACGGGCTTCAGTTTGGCCAGGGCCTCGGGGGTGGAGGACTCCCGGATGCACTCGTCGCGGACCAGGTCCACGCCGTCGTACGGGACGACCTCGCCGTCGTAGAGCCCTTCGGCCCAGGCGGCGGCCGCCTTGCGGTGGCTGGCGAGCGCGAAGGCGTCCTGCTCCTCGCGGCCGATCTTGTGCTTGTCGGCGACGAGTTCGGCGCCCTCGCCGAGCGAGACGGTCCACTCGGCGGGCATGGCGGGGTTGGTCATCCGCCAGCCCAGGGTGGTGGAGTGCAGCTGCTGGTGCCCGGCCGGGAAGGCCCGTTCGGGCTTCTGGAGGACCCAGGGGGCGCGGGACATCGACTCGACGCCGCCCGCGATCGCCACCGACGCGTCGCCGAGGGCGACGGCGCGGGCGGCCTGGATCACGGCCTCCAGGCCGGAGCCGCAGAGCCGGTTGACGGTGACGCCGGGGACGGTGACGGGCAGCCCGGCCAGCAGCACCGCCATGCGGGCCACGTCGCGGTTGTCCTCGCCCGCGCCGTTGGCGTCGCCGAAGTAGACGTCGTCGATGCGCGCCGGGTCAAGGTCGGGGGTGCGGGCGACCAGGGACCGTACGACATGGGCGGCGAGGTCGTCGGGGCGGACGCCCGAGAGCGCGCCCCCGAACTTGCCGATCGGCGTGCGGACGGCGTCGACGACGTACACGTCACGGATGCTCGTGGGCATCGGAACTCTCCTCCGGGTCAAGGGCGTTCGGACCGGAGGACCGGAGTGGGACACCGGTGCGCGACCGCCTGTGATCGTCCTTGATCACCGGTGCCCGAGTCTGTGACGCGTCCCGTCGGCTGTCAACGAGGGGACGCGTCACAACAGAGGCAGCGGGTCAGCTCGATTCCCTGGGCACCGCGTGCGCCCCCATCAGGTCGTGGTTCTCGACCTGCTCGGTGGGATGGGCGACCAGCCGGTCGACCAGGTCCGCGAGGTGCTGGCCGGGCGGCAGCTGCATGTGCACGGTGCTGAGGCTGGGCCGCAGCAGCTTGCCCATCAGGAGGTCGTCCGCACCCATCACGGCGGTCTCGCCGGGCACGTCGACGCCGGCGTCCTGGAGGGCGCGCATGAGGAGCTGGGCGTACTCGTCGTTGTACGCGAACACCGCGTCCAGGTCGAGGTCGCGCCAGCGTGCGGCGAGCGCCGCCGCGGACTCCTCGTCGTACCGCATGCCGAGCGGTTCGACGCGAGCACCAGTGCCGGTGACAGCTTTGCGCAGGCCCGCGAGGCGGGGTTTGGAGAACAGCTCCAGGCCGGGTTCCTCCGGGAGGATCGCGCCGATCCGGCGGCAGCCGCGGTCCAGCAGGTGCCGGGCTGCGGCGATGCCGACCTCGCGCTGGTCCATCACCAGGGAGTGCGCGCCCTCGACGCGCTGCGGACCCATGGTGATGACGGCCTTGGCGCCCGACCTCTTGAGGAGGGAGACTCCGCGCGCGGTCAGTGTGATCTCCCCGAGCGAGACCACGGCGACCGGGCGGAGTTCGGCCCAGGCGCGGGCCGCCTCGTCGCCGGAGAGGCCGAGGCTGCCGTACTGGACGACGGTGTAGTCGAGATTGCGCAGCGCCCAGTGCAGTTCGTTGAAGAACTGGCCGTACAGCGGACCGACGGGGATGTGCGCGGTCGGCAGCAGGACCATGCGGGTGTGGCCCGCGCGCAGGCTGCGGGCCGCAGCGTGCGGGACGTAGCCGAGTTCCTCGGCGGCCTCGCGGACCCGGCGGCGGGTGGGTTCGCTGATCCGCACGGCCGAGGTGTTGTTCAGCACGTAGGACACGGTGGCGCGCGAAACGCCCGCCAGGCGTGCGACATCGGTGCTGGTGGGGACGGGTTGTTCGGCTGACTTCTTCGGTGTCTGGCTCATCGCGTTCGGCATCTTTCCAGACTGTTGCGTCACAGGGTCTAGCGGTTGGCCGGATTTCGGTGCTACAAAGCGTTTACACGGGTCACTGACACGTGTCACCTTAGCTTTCGGAGCTTCGGCCACGGAACCCCTCACGGAATCCCTTCACGGAACCCGTGTCTCCGTTTCCCCGTCCGGAGCCCACCCCTCATCCCATTCACCGTTCTCTTGACACTGGAGGGCAGCGTGGCCCTTTCCTCCCCCGGCACCGGCGTTGCAGCCGCTACCGACTCCGCTCAGGCGCCCCGCCCCACTCGTGGGCTGCTGCCGCTGCTGCTTCTCGGCAACACGGTCATGTACGCCCTGTACATCGGCGTTCCCGGCTTCGTGCTGGCCCTTCAGGTGGCCGGCATCGACCCGGCGAACAAGGTCAGCAACATGACCGTCGTCTCCGGTGTTTCCGCGGTCTTCGCGACGATCTTCAACCCGATAGCCGGTGCGCTGTCCGACCGCTCCGGACGCCGCAACCCCTGGATCCTGGGCGGCGGCATCGGCGCCCTCGCGGTGATGGCACTGCTCGGCAGCGTCAACACCGTCCTGCTGGTCACGATCGTCTGGTGCCTCGGCCAGGCGGCGATGAACTTCTACCAGGCGGCGCTCACTTCGGTGGTCCCCGACCGCATCCCGGTGGCCTCGCGCGGCAAGGCCTCGGCGGCCGTCGGCCTCGGCATCCCGATCGGTTCGACGATCGGCGCACTGGTCGGCGCAGCCGTCTCCGACAGCTACCGCACCGGCTACCTGGTGTTCGGCGCGATGGTCGCCGTGGCCGCCGTGATCTTCACGGCCTGTGCCAAGGAGGAGCGCCGCCCGGGCAAGCCCCCGGTGCCGTTCAAGGAGCAGGCCAAGTCCTTCGCCAGCGCACTCGCCAACCACGACTTCCGCTGGGCCTTCATCGGCCGTGCGCTGCTGATCCTCGGCTACTTCGGTGTCCTCGGCTTCCAGCTGTACATCCTCCAGGACCACACGAAGCTGCCCGCGGGCATGGACGCCCCGGCCGCCGCCGCGATCCTGACGATGGTCAACTCGTTCGCCTCCGTGATCTCCACCGTCCTGGGCGGCTGGCTCTCCGACAAGTACAACCGTCGCAAGCTGTTCGTCGCGGTCTCCGCCCTGCTGGCCGCCGTCGCCATGATCTTCCCGGCACTCTCCTCCAGCTGGACCGCGATGCTGATCTTCGGCGCGATCAACGGTCTGGGCTTCGGCTGCTACATGGCCGTGGACACCGCGCTCGTGACGATGGTGCTGCCGAAGTCCGAGGACGCCGCCCGTGACATGGGCATCCTCAACGTCGCCAACGCCGGTCCGCAGATCGCCGCCCCGTTCGTCGCCGGTCTGGTGGTCCAGCTCTCCGGCGGGTACACGGCGCTCTTCCTGGTCGCCGCAGTCCTCTCCCTGCTCGGCGCCCTCGCGGTCTATCCGATCCGCAGCGTCCGGTGATCCACTTCGGGGCGGGCCGGTCCACGACCGGCCCGCCCCGAAGACGTACAACGGCCCACAAGGCCCCCCACCCTGGAAAGGCACGCACGTGCAGCTGAACACCCACACCTGGGGCGAGGGCGACCGCATCGCCCTACTGATCCACGGCATCATGGCCGACCACCGCGCCTGGCGCACCGTGGGCCCCGCGCTCGCCGACGAGGGCTACCGCGTCATCGCGGTGGACCTGCGCGGCCACGGCCTGAGCGACCGCGCCGACTCCTACACCCCCGAGGAGTTCGCCGACGACCTCGTCGAGACGCTCCCCGGCGGCGCGGAGCTGGCCATCGGCCACTCGCTGGGCGGCCTCACGCTCTCCCTCGCCGTGGACCGGCTGCGTCCGCAGCGCGCGGTGTACTCCGACCCGGCGTGGCACCTGGAGCTGCCCGAGGGCATGGGCCCGGAGGTCTTCGTCCAGTTCAAGTCCGCCACGCGTGAGGTCGTCGCGGGGATGAACCCGCGCTGGGCCGACGAGGACGTCGACGTGGAGCTGGCGACGCTGGCGCTCTGGGACGAGGCCAGCGCGCTCGGTCTGGCCGCGCTGAAGGGCCGCGACCTGCTGCCCGCGAAGCCGGTCGTTCCGTCGCTGGTGCAGCTCGCCGACCCGAGCATGATCATCAACGAGGAGCGGGCCGCGCTGCTGCGCGAGCGCGGCTTCGAGGTGCGCACGGTGACGGGTGCGGGCCACACGATCCAGCGCGACGACTTCGACGGCTTCATGGCCTCGCTGGATGGCTGGATCTAGTCCATGGTCTAGTCCACGTTCGTGGTGAGAGACGAAGCGGCCGGTCCCCTGCACAGGGGGGCCGGCCGCTTCCCTGTGCGCGGACGGCTCATCCCCCTTGCGCGGACGGCTCATCCCCCCGCCAGCACCTTCCACACCCCCGGGTCCTCGAACCCCAGCGCCCACAGCCCCGTCTGCGTGATCCCGTGCTTGCGCAGCACCGGCAGATGGGCGGCGACCCCGCGCGCGTCCTGGTACCAGACGGTGCGCTCGCGCCCGTTCTCCTCGTACGTGAAGTGAGGTGATCCGGCGTCCGGGTCGAGCCGGTACGGCGCACCGGTGCGCTTGCGCAGCGCCTCGGCCTCCTTCCAGGTCACGTGCTTGGTGGGGCCTCCGGGCGTCCAGTCCCAGCCGTACGCGGGCAACGCCGTCTCGATCTTGGCGCGGGGGATGACGGAGGTGGCGTGGGCGAGGATGCGGTCGTACCAGGCGGGGGTGGCCAACGGGCCCGCCTCCCCGCCCTCCCAGTGCAGGTTGTACGCCATGATCCGCACCCGGTCGGCGGCCCTGCCCAGTGCCGGGTAGTCCCAGATGCGGCCGCTGCCGTCGGTCTGCGGGGTGACCGCGACGGCGCACGTCTTGCCCCTCTTGTGCAGGGCGGCGCACAGGTCGGTGACGAGGGCGGCGTATCCGGCGCGCACCTTGCGGTAGGCGGGTTCGGGGGTGGGCGCGATGGTTTCGTAGTCGAGTTCGAGCCCGTCGTAGTCGCCGCGTTCGGCGACCGCGAGGAGGGTGCGCAGGTGGGTGGCGCGGCGCCCGGGGTCGGTGAGGATCGCGGCGAGGGCTCCGGCGGGGAGGGTCTCCATGACGGTCGGCACGACCTTGATCCCGGCCTTGTGGAGTCCGTCGACGATGCGCGTGTCCTCGGCGCTGTAGTGCGGGTCGACACGGTCGGCGGCCTTGGCCTGGTACCAGAAGGGGCTGACGGTGTGCAGCTGCTCGGCGTGCGCGAGGGCGTCGCGGTAGCCCGTCTCCTGGTCCCAGTACGGCAGCCACGCGGAGGAGGTCCGCGGCGGCGCAGCCTCGGGGGCGGGCGGCACGGCCGCGACGAGCCCGAGAGCGACGAACAGAGCGGGCAGGGTTACGTTCATGGGCCGAGCCTCGGGCCGCCGCGCCCGGCACGCGCCGTGCGCTGGGCCGGTCGGCCGCATCCGGCGTCCGGCGCCCGTGACCCCCTACGCTGCTCGCGTGACGACTTCACTGGACGACCAGACCAGGCAGAGCGACCCGGAGCGGCGCACCGACCTTCCCGGCAGTTGCGGGCCGACCGCGACGGTGGAGGTCGAGCCGTACGACATCGGGCCGGTGCGCATGGAGTACGCGCCCGAGCACGACGGGGACCCCGATCCGGGCGAGATCGTATGGACGTTCGTGCCGTACGAGGAGAACGACGGGCGGGGCAAGGACCGTCCGGTGCTGGTGGTGGCCCGCGAGGAGGCGGGCACGCTGCTCGCGGTGCGGCTCTCCAGCAAGCGGCACGACCACGACCGGGAGTGGCTGCCGATCGGTGCGGGCCCCTGGGACAGTGCGGGGCGCGAGTCGTGGGTGGACCTGGACCGGGTGCTGCGGGTGCACGAGGAGGGCATGCGGCGCGAGGCGTGCGCGCTGGACCGGGACAGGTTCGACCGGGTGACGGGGCGGCTCGGCGAGCGGTACGGCTGGCGCGGCTGAGCCCCCAGGGAGGCTCAGGCGAAGGCGGTACGGAACGCGGTGAGCGCGGGACCCTTGCCGGTGCGGTCGAGCACGGCGAGGGTCACCCGCTCGAAGTGGGCGGCGAACCGGCCGTCCCCCGTGAGGAGTTCACGGAAGACCCCGGCGACGGTGTCGGGGTCGTTCTGGAAGACGCCGCAGCCCCAGGCCCCGAGCACGATCCGCCGGTAGCCGTGCGCGACGGCGACTTCCAGCACTCTCTCCGCCCGGCGGGCGAGCACCTGCGGGATGCGGTGCTGCTGGGCGGGGTCGTTGCGGCGGATCACCCCGGCGTTGGGGGCGGGCGAGGTCAGGAAGCCGACCCGGTACGGGTCGGACAGCAGCGCGCCGCGGTCGTCGCGGAAGACGGGGACGCCCGGGGCGTGGATGACGCGGTCGGTGTAGAACACGTCGCGTTCGGCGCGGTGGTGGGCGTAGAACTCCGGGGCGCGCAGCAGGCAGGTGTAGAGGGCGGAGGCCCGGCAGAGCGCCTCCTCCTGGGCCTGGGCCCCGTTGAGGTAGCCGCCGCCGGGGTTGCGGGCGGAGGCGAAGCAGAGCACGGCGACCGGGTCGGCGGCCTCGCCGGTCAGGCGGCGGGCGGCTTCGGTGCTGCTCTCGGCGGTCACCTCGAAGACGGTGGTCCGGTCGGCGGCGGGCTCGGCCGGCACCGGTTCCGGGCCGTGCATGCGGGTTCCGGCGACGGCCTCGGCGAGTTCGGCGGCGATGGATACGTTCCGCCCTCGGGGGCAGGTGTACTGCCCGGCGGTGGCGATGTTCTCGGTTTCTCGCGCCACTTGGCGCATACGTGCACTCACGGAGGTGATCGTGCGGGCCGGACGAGGGGTGCCGCAACGGGATTTAGCGGGATCCACGGGAAGCGGAGGCGGGGGTTCACGGTGGCGCGCACGGCCAAAAGGTGCCTCTTGTGCGGGGCCCGGAGTGTGGGTTGGGTGGTCTGCTGTGTCCGGATCCAAAGAGCGCAGAAGACACAGCCGGGCAGCGGCCGTCCGAGTGAACAAGAGAGGGATTCCCGTGTTGCGGAGGAGGAACTGTCCATGCCCACAGCCCAGTTGACCGGCGAGGGGCCGCCCATCACGGAGACGGAGGCGGCGGATCTGCTGCGCTGCATCTGTTTCAAGACGGGCCCGCCCCGCATGCTCGGCGTGGAACTCGAATGGCTCGTCCACGACGCCGGCGCCCCGCATCTGCCCGTCGCGCGCGAGCGTCTCGCCGCCGCCCACGAGGCCGCCCGGAAGCTGCCGTTGCGGTCGGGGCTCACCGTCGAACCCGGTGGCCAGTTGGAGCTCAGCTCACTGCCCGCCGCTTCCCTCACCCAGCTGCTGGACTCCGTGTCCGCCGATCTCGCCGCCGTGCGCGGGGCGTTGGGGGACCTGGGTCTGGCGCTCGCCGGATTCGGCCAGGACCCGTGGCAGCCGCCGCGCCGCTTCCTGCGGGAGCCCCGGTACGACGCCATGGAGACCGCCCTCGACCGTGCGGGTCCTGCGGGCCGCACCATGATGTGCTCCTCGGCGTCGATCCAGGTGTGCGTGGACGCCGGGCACGAGGGCCCGGGGCCGCAGAGCCTGGCCAGGCGGTGGGCGCTGGCCCACTTGCTGGGGGCGGTGCTCGCCGCCTCCTTCGCCAACTCGCCCTACGACCAGGGAAGTCGGACCGGGTGGCGGTCGCACCGGCAGGCCCTGTGGGGCGACATCGAGGCGGGCCGCACCCTCGCCCCGCCGACCGGCGACGAGCCGCGTACCGCTTGGGCCAGGCGGGCCCTGGACGCACCGGTGTTGTGCGTACGGGCCGAGGAGGGCAAGCCCTGGGAGGTGCCCGAGGGGCTGACCTTCCGGGAGTGGACCCGCAGTCGGGCCCCGCGCGCGCCCGACCGCGCCGACCTGGAGTACCACCTGACGACCCTGTTCCCGCCGGTGCGCCCGCAGGGGCACCTGGAGCTGCGGATGATCGACGCGCAGCCCGGCGAGGACGGCTGGGCGGTCCCGCTCGCCGTGACAGCCGCCCTCTTCGACGACCCGCAGGCCACCGAGACCGCCTGGCAGGCCGTCAGTTCCCTTGCTGGCAGGGCGGGTTCATGCCCCGCTCCGCGCAACCCGCTCTGGGAAACCGCCGCCCGCGAGGGACTGGCGGACGCCGAACTGCATGCGGCCGCCGTGACCTGCTTCGCCGCCGCGCAGGACGCCCTGCCCCGGCTGGGCGCGCCGCCGGCCGTACAGGACGCGGTGGATGCGTACGTACGGCGCTACGTGGTGCGTGGCCGTTGCCCGGCGGACGACCTGCTGGACGCCGGGCTCGGCCCGGCGGCACCCTCCTTCCCCGACCCCGGTGAGGAACCCCTTCGATGACCGACACCGCTCAGCCCCTGGACATGGACTCCGAGGGGCTTCGCAGCCGCGCCGTCATGGCGCTCACGAACGCACGCCGCCGCACCGAACTGCTCACCTCCTGCGTCGAGGACGGTGAACTGACCGCCCAGCACTCACCGTTGATGTCTCCGCTGGTGTGGGACCTGGCGCACATCGGCAACCAGGAGGAGCAGTGGTTGCTGCGCACCGTCGGCGGGCGCGAGGCGCTGCGCCCGGAGATCGACTCGGTGTACGACGCCTTCGAGCACCCGCGTGCCACCCGGCCGACCCTGCCGCTGCTCGCGCCCGCCGAGGCCCGCGCGTATGCGGCCGAGGTACGCGGACGGGCCCTGGACGTACTGGAGGGAAGTCCGCTGCGGGGGGCTCCGCTGGTGGACGCGGGCTTCGCGTTCGGGATGATCGCCCAGCACGAACAGCAGCACGACGAAACCATGCTGATCACCCATCAGCTACGGCGCGGCCCCGCCGCCCTGACCGCTCCCCCGCCACCCGCACCCGAGACCGCGAGGCGGCTGCCGGACGAAGTCCTCGTCCCCGGTGGCCCGTTCACGATGGGCACCTCCGTCGAGCCGTGGGCGCTGGACAACGAGCGGCCCGCGCACGCCACCTTCGTGCCGTCCTTCTTCCTGGACACCACTCCGGTGACCTGCGGTGCCTATCTGGAGTTCATGGCGGACGGCGGCTACGCCGATGCCCGCTGGTGGGCGTCCGAGGGGTGGGCCACGGTCCGTGAACACGGGCTGGAGGCACCGCTGTTCTGGCGCCAGGAGGGCGGACAGTGGCTGCGGCGGCACTTCGGGGTGGTGGAGCCCGTACCCCTGGAGGAACCCGTCCTGCATGTCAGCTGGTACGAGGCCGACGCGTACGCCCGCTGGGCGGGGCGGCGGCTGCCGACGGAGGCCGAGTGGGAGAAGGCCGCCCGGCACGACCCGGCGACCGGGCGGTCGCTGCGCTATCCGTGGGGCGACGCGGACCCGACACCGGAGCGCGCCAACCTGGGGCAGCGGCACCTGCGCCCGGCACCGGCGGGAGCCTATGCAGCGGGTGAATCACCGCTCGGGATACGGCAGTTGATCGGCGATGTGTGGGAGTGGACGTCGAGCGACTTCCTGCCCTATCCGGGGTTCGCGGCGTTCCCGTACCGCGAGTACTCGGAAGTCTTCTTCGGGCCCGGTCACAAAGTGCTGCGCGGGGGCTCCTTCGCGGTGGACGAGGTGGCGTGCCGGGGCACGTTCCGCAACTGGGACCTGCCGGTGCGCCGGCAGATCTTCGCGGGGTTCCGCACGGCACGGGACGCCGGGGAGGGCGAGCTCTGATGTGCCGTCACCTGGCTTTCCTCGGGCCGGAAATACCCCTGCACGAGCTGATCGTGGGCCCGAAGCTCGGGCTGTACCGGCAGGCGTGGGCGCCGCTGCACCAGAAGCACGGCACGGTCAACGCGGACGGTTTCGGCGTCGGCTGGTACGCCGAGGGCGATCCGGTGCCGGCCCGCTACCGGCGCACGGGCCCGATGTGGGCCGACGCCAACTTCCCCGACCTGGCCCGGGTCGTACGGTCCGGGGCGGTCCTGGCCGCCGTGCGGGACGCCACCGAGCCGGGGGCCGACGGGGAGGCCGCCGCCGCACCCTTCGCGGCCGGGCCGTGGCTGTTCAGCCACAACGGGGCGGTACGCGGCTGGCCCTCCTCGCTGGGCGGAGCGGCAGCCGGGCTGCCCGCCGAGGCGCTGCTCACCCTGGAGGCCCGCAGCGACTCGGCACTGGTGTGGGCACTCGCCCTCCAACGCCTGCGCACAGGTGCGGAGTTGGGGCAGGCGCTCGCCGACACGGTCCTTCAGGTGGCCGCCGCCGCGCCCGGGTCCCGGCTGAACGTCCTGCTCACCGACGGCACCGCCGTCACCGCGACGGCCTGGGGCGACACCCTCTGGTACCTGGCCGATCCGGGCCGGTCCACGGTCGTCGCCTCCGAGCCGTACGACGACGACCCGCACTGGGTCGAGGTCCCCGACCGCACGCTGCTCGCCGCCACCCGCACGGACGTCCTGCTGACCCCGCTCAAGGAGCCCACCGCGTGAGCCCGTACTCCGTCACCCGCACCCTGCCCGTGCACGCCACCGCCGCCGACCTGCGCACCGACGTCCTCCAGGGCCTCGGCCGCACCCCGAAGTCGCTGCCGCCCAAGTGGTTCTACGACGCGCACGGCAGCGACCTCTTCGAGCAGATCACCGTGCTCCCCGAGTACTACCCCACCCGCGCCGAGCGGGAGATCCTGCGCGCGCGGGCCGACGAGATCGCGCACGTCACCCGGGCCCGCACCCTCGTCGAACTGGGCTCCGGCTCCTCGGAGAAGACCCGCATCCTGCTCGACGCCCTGCCGGAGCTGCACACCTATCTGCCGGTCGACGTGAGCGAGAGCGCGCTGACCTCCGCCGCCGACGGGCTGCTCGCCGAGCGCCCGGCGCTGACCGTGCACGCGCTGATAGCCGACTTCACGCGCGGGCTGACCCTGCCGGGAACGCCGGGGCCCCGGCTGCTGGCGTTCCTGGGCGGCACGCTCGGCAATCTGCTGCCCGAAGAGCGGGCGGTGTTCCTGAAGTCGCTGCGGGCCCTGCTGCGGCCGGGGGACGCGCTGCTGCTCGGCACCGATCTGGTGAAGGACGAGTCCACGCTGGTGGCCGCGTACGACGACGCGGCGGGGGTGACCGCCGCGTTCAACAAGAACGTCCTGTCCGTCCTCAACCGGGAGCTGGACGCCGACTTCGACCCGGCCGACTTCGCGCACGTGGCGTGCTGGGACGCCGAGCACGAGTGGATCGAGATGCGGCTGCGGGCCCGGTCCGCGCTCACGGTGAAGATCCGCGAGCTGGGTCTCGCGGTCGCCTTCGAGGAGGGCGAGGAGTTGCGGACGGAGGTGTCCGCGAAGTTCCGCAGGGACGGCGTACGGGAGGAACTGGCCTCTGCCGCAATGGAGTTGAAGCACTGGTGGACGGACCGCGAGGGCCGCTTCGCGCTGTCGCTGTCCGTACCGGATTAGGAGCCCCCCCCGACGCGGGCGGGGCACGGGTCCCGTCGGTAGGCGCCCCGGACACGGGCGGGGCACCGGCTTCATCGGCCGGCGCCCCGCCCGCGCCCCGCTACTCGCCGACCTTCTGGAGCGTGGTGGTGATGCTCCGCGAGGCCTCCTTGGCTGCGGTCTTCGGGTCGGCGCCGCCCAGCACCTTCGTCATGTACGGCTTGATCGGGTTGTTCGCCTCGACGTCACCCCACTTGGGCGAGGACGGGGTGGCGCGACCGTACTTGGCACCCTTGGCCATGGTCCGTACGCCCTCCTCGCCGCCGACGGCCGACGCGAGCTTGGACTTGTTGGGCACGTAGTTCATCGCGCGCGCCAGCTCCACCTGCCACTTGTCGCCCGCCAGCGCCGACACCACCTTGACGGCCGCCCGCCGCTGGTCGGAGGCGCGCGGGACGACCAGGTCGGAACCGCCGGTGAACACCGTGCCGGGGCGCTTCGCGGACTTGCCCGGGACGGGGAAGAAACCTATCTTCCCGCGCAGTTCCGGGTTCTTCTCCTCGATGAGCTTGGCCGTGCCGGGGGTGGCGATGATCTGCGCGACCTTCCCCTTGCCGAACACCCCGCGCTGCGGCGGGTGCTCCTCGTCGGCGTCCTTGGGACCCTGTCCGAGGGCCTGGAGCTTCTTGTAGAAGTCCATTCCGGCGAGCGCCGCCTTGCTGTCGAGGGCGCCGGTCCACTGGCCGCCGCTCTCGACGGCGAGTTCGCCGCCCTCGTCCCAGACGAATCCGGAGAGCGTGTACCAGTCCTGGCCCGCGAGGTAAATGCCCTGGTTGCCGCCGGAGTTGAGCTTCCGGGTGTCGCGGAGCCACTCCTCGCGGTCGGCGGGCGGCTCCTTGATGCCGGCCTGCTCGAAGAGGTCCTTGTGGTAGACGACCACGCGGTTCGCGGCGTACCAGGGGATGCCGTACTGGGCGTCGTTGATGCTGCCGGGCTCGGCGAGACCGGGCAGCCAGTCGTCGGAGCCGAGGTCGCGCATCGCCTCCAGGGTGAGGTTCTCCAGGCCGCCGCCGACGGCGTACTGGGCGACCTGGGTGTTGCCGACCTCGATGACGTCGGGCGGGGTGGGGCTCTGCAGGGCCTTGATGATCTTCGGTCCGATGCCGCCCCAGGGCTGGATCTGGATGTCCAGCTTGAGCCCCGGGTTCTCCGCCTCGAAGCCGGCCGTGAACTTCTTGAGGAAGTCCGGGGACGCACTGTTCTCCATCAGCCAGACCGTGACGGTGCGCGTCTTCTCCTCGGCGGACGACGAGCCGAGCATCCCGCAGCCGGTGAGCAGGGCTGCGGACAGGACGGTGGCTAGGGAGGCGGAGGTTACTCGCTGTGGCACAAGGTTCACGCTTCAAGAAATTGGCATGGACCAATCGGTGCGGTCAAGGGGTTACCGGGCACTTCTTGCACTTCGGCCACCACGAACCCTCCACACTCCCTCTTCACCACGGGTACGTCTCACGTCCTCCCCTGAGCCCCCTGGGCGTCCTTCATCGCGGGCGAGGAGGCCGCCCAACGGGCGCGTACGACGGTGAAACCCGCCTGCTCCGCCGCGTCGCACACCAGCAGGTCGTCGTCGACGAGCATCCGCACCTCACGGTTGCGCGCCAGCCGCTTCAGCACCTCCAGCTTGGTCTGCCGGGCGGGCCGCCGGTCGTGGTTGGCGCGCATCCAGATCCGTCCCTCGGGCAGCCCCTGGGCGGCCAGCCAGGCGACGGTGTCCGCGCGGCACCTCTCGGGCCGGCCGGTCAGATAGACGACCTCGCTGTCCTCGGCGCTGCGCAGGGCGAGCGCGACGCCTTCGGGGAGGGGCGGGTCGGCGGGGGCGGCGGCGAAGAAGGCGTCCCAGTCGCGGGGCCTGCGCTCCAGGAGGTGCTGCCGGTGGGCACTGTCGGCGAGGGTGCCGTCGAGGTCGAAGACGGCGAGAGGGGGGCGGTTGTCGGTCATTCCCCCAGCCTAGGCAGCACCTCGCGCACCCGTTCGGGAATCTTCCGGCCCGTCGCGCGTTGACCCTGGTGTGAGCACAGTGATCTCCCGGACCCGTTTCTCCGTACTCGACCGCTCGCGCGTGCGCGAGGGCTCCGACGGCCCCCAGGCCCTGCGCGACACGGTGCACCTGGCGCAGCAGCTGGAGCCGCTCGGCTACCACCGCTTCTGGGTGTCCGAGCACCACAGCGTGCCCGGGGTCGCCGGATCGGCGCCGACGGTACTGGCCGCAGCGGTCGCGGCGGCGACCACGACCCTGCGCGTCGGGACGGGCGGCGTGATGCTCCCCAACCACCAACCCCTGGTGGTGGCCGAACAGTTCGGCGTCCTGGAGGCGCTCTTCCCGGGGCGGATCGACATGGGCCTGGGCCGGTCGGTCGGCTTCACGGACGGTGTACGCAGGGCACTTGGCCGCGACAAGGGCGACGCGGAGGGCTTCGCGGCCCAACTGGACGCGCTCCTTAGGTGGTTCACGGGCAACGGCCCCGTGCACGCGTACCCCGCGGAGGGGATGCGGGTGCCGCCGTTCGTCCTGGCGATCGGCGAGGGGGCGTCGATCGCTGCGGCGGCGGGGCTGCCGGTCGTCATCGGCGACCTGCGCGGCCGGTCCAAACTCCTGGCCGCGGTGGACCGCTACCGGGCGGAGTTCCGCCCCTCGATCTGGTCCTCGCGCCCCTACGTCACGATCGCCGGAACGGTCGCGGTGGCGGACACGGAGTCCGAGGCCCGCCTCCTCCTGATCCCGGAGGCGTGGTCGATGGCCCACTCCCGCACGCAGGGCACCTTCCCGCCGCTGCCGCCGGCCGAGCGGATCGAGGAGCTCGTCCGGTCCGGCACGATGCCGCCCAAGGAGCGCGACTTCTACGAGAAGGGCCTGGAGGGCCACCTGTACGGCACCCCGTCGCAGGTGGCGTCGGCCCTGGAGGAGGTCATCGGCGCGACCGGGGCGGACGAGGTCCTGGTCACGACGAGCACACACGACCGGGCGGGGCTACTGGCCTCCTACCGTCATCTGGCGGAGCTCTTCACCCCGACGGGGGCGTGAGCCTCCACCGGGCATGCCCCTGCGCCGCCCTCCGACGGGGTGTGAGCATCCCCCGGACACGAACCCGCACCGGCCTCCGACGGGCGCATGAGCCTCCACCGGGTCCGGTCCCGTGCCGCCCTCCGACGGGCCTGCATCGCCCCAGCGGCACCGCCGTGCCGGCGCCGGCCTTCCAAGGGCCTCAGGGCGAGGGTGGCACCCGGGGGCCTAGGATTGGGGCGTTTGGCCCCATATAGACCGACCCTGCCCCCTCGGAGCCTCCATGCACGACCCCTTCATCCACGTGCGCGGCGCCCGCGAGCACAATCTCCGCGACGTCGACGTCGACCTCCCCCGCGACTCCCTCGTCGTCTTCACCGGCGTCTCCGGTTCCGGCAAGTCCTCCCTCGCCTTCGGCACCCTGTACGCCGAGTCCCAGCGCCGCTACTTCGAGTCCGTGGCCCCGTACGCCCGCCGCCTCATCCACCAGGTCGGCGCGCCCAAGGTCGGCGAGATCACCGGCCTGCCCCCGGCGGTCTCCCTGGAGCAGCGCCGCTCGGCCCCTTCCTCCCGTTCCTCGGTCGGCACGGTCACCACCCTCTCGAACTCGCTCCGCATGCTCTTCTCCCGCGCGGGCGACTACCCCGAGGGCGCCGAGCGCCTCGACTCCGACGCGTTCTCGCCGAACACCGCCGTCGGTGCCTGCCCGGAATGCCACGGCCTGGGACTCGTCCACCGCACCACGGAAGCCCTCCTGGTGCCCGACCCCTCGCTGTCCGTCCGCGAGGGCGCCATCGCCGCCTGGCCCGGCGCCTGGCAGGGCAAGAACCTGCGCGACGTCCTCGACACCCTCGGGTACGACGTCGACAAGCCGTGGCGCGACCTCCCGCAGCAGGAGCGCGACTGGATCCTGTTCACGGACGAGCAGCCGGTCGTCACCGTGCACCCGGTGCGCGACGCGGGCCGCATCCAACGCCCTTACCAGGGCACGTACATGAGCGCCCAGCGTTACGTCCTGCACACCTTCGCCGACACCAAGAGCCAGTCCCTGCGCGCCAAGGCCGAGCGCTTCCTCACCAGCGACCCGTGCCCGGCCTGCGCGGGCCGCCGGCTGCGCCCGGAGTCCCTCGCCGTCACCTTCGCGGGCCGTACGATCTCCGAACTCGCCGCACTCCCCCTGTCCGAACTGGACGGCGTCCTGGCCACAGGCGGCACCGGCGAGACGGCCCGCGTCCTGACCGACGACCTGCGCGCCCGCATCGCCGTCGTCACGGAACTCGGTCTCGGCTACCTCGGCCTGGACCGCACCACCCCCACCCTGTCCGGCGGCGAGCTCCAACGCCTGCGCCTGGCAACGCAGTTGCGGTCGGGGCTCTTCGGTGTCGTGTACGTCCTGGACGAGCCGTCCGCCGGTCTGCACCCCGCCGACGCGGAGGCCCTCCTCGTGGTCCTCGACCGGCTCAAGGCCGCAGGCAATTCCGTCTTCGTCGTCGAGCACCACCTCGACATCGTCCGGCGGGCGGACTGGCTGGTGGACGTGGGCCCTGCGGCGGGCGTGCACGGCGGGCGGGTCCTGCACAGCGGCCCCCCGGCGGGGCTCGCCGAGGTGGCGGAGTCCGTGACCCGGCCCTATCTGTTCGCCCACGAGCCTGTGCCGGTGCGAGAGGTGCGCGAGCCGTCCGGATGGCTGAAGCTCGGCCCGGTCACCCGGCACAATCTCGATGCCCTGGAGGCCGAGCTCCCCCTGGGTGCCTTCACCTCCGTCACCGGTGTGTCCGGCTCCGGCAAGTCCACGCTTGCCGCCTCGATCAGCGAGGAACTTCCGGGTGTGCAGCGCCTGGTGACGGTTGATCAAAAGCCGATCGGGCGCACGCCGCGCTCCAACCTGGCCACGTACACCGGTCTCTTCGACGTGGTGCGCAAGCTGTTCGCGGAGACGCCCGAGGCCAAGGCGCGCGGTTACAAGGTCGGCAGGTTCTCCTTCAACGTGGCGGGCGGGAGGTGCGAGACCTGCCAGGGCGAGGGGTTCGTCTCGGTGGAACTGCTCTTCCTGCCCAGTACGTACACGCCCTGCCCGGACTGCCAGGGTGCGCGCTACAACCCGGAGACCCTCCAGGTCACCCACCAGGGGCGGAACATCGCCGAGGTGCTGGGGCTGACGGTGGAGGAGGCGGCGGATTTCTTCGCCGAATCACCCGCCGCGGCTCGCAGTTTGCGTGCCCTGCTGGACGTGGGGCTCGGCTATCTGACGCTTGGTCAGCCTGCGACGGAGCTGTCCGGGGGCGAGGCCCAACGGATCAAGCTGGCGAGTGAGTTGCAGCGGGCGACGACGCGGCGGGGGCACACGGTGTATGTCCTGGACGAGCCGACGACGGGGCTGCATCCGGCGGATGTCGCTGTTCTGATGCGGCAGCTGCACGGGTTGGTCGATGCGGGCAACACGGTGGTCGTGGTCGAGCACGACATGTCCGTGGTCGCGGGGGCGGACTGGGTGATCGACCTGGGGCCGGGGGGTGGCGACGCGGGTGGGCGCGTGGTGGCGGCGGGGCCCCCGCGCGAGGTGGCCGGCTCTGGGGAGAGCCGGACCGCCCCCTACTTGGCAAGGGAGTTCACCGGAGGGGCTTAGGGGCGCGGAGCTACGAAGCCACCCCGTTCCCCTTCCCCCTCTTCCCCAGCCCCCTTGGGCGGCGGGGCCGGCCCTCCCTTTCCGTNCTCCCTTTCCGTCGAGCCCCCTTGGGCGGCGGGGCCGCCCCCCGGGGGCGGAACGGGCGGGCAAGGGGGCGGCCCGCCCGATCCGGGCCCACCCGGACACCGGCCCCTGCCCGCACCTTCCACGCGGGGCGCGCGCAGCCCCAGGGCCCTCGGGGCGCCTCCCGGTACCGGGCATGTGAAGCCCCGGCCCGCTGGGCCAAGAGGGTCCCCAGCCCCGCCCCTTCACCTAGACCCGCGGGGCAATTGCACGGTTCCGTGCAGGAGCATCGTGGCTGGTCGCGCAGTTCCCCGCGCCCCTGAAGGGGCGCGGAAAGGGAGCGGCCCGCACGGGCAGGGTGCGCCCGCGCGCAGCGGTGCCGCAAGCTGGCCTACGCCTGCGTCGGTTCCACGAACTGGGCGTCGATCTGGATCTTCACGACGTCACCCAGCATCGCATCCGCCGCCCCGAAGTTCAGCCCGAAGTCGCTCCGCCGGATCTGCCCCTGCGCCTCGAACCCCGCGTGCTTGCTGCCGAACGGTGTGTCCACCAGGCCGCCGAACTCCACCTCGAACGACACCTCCCTGGTGACGTCCCCGATGGTCAGTTCGCCCGTCAAGGTCCACTCCTCGCCCTCGCCGTCCGCACCGGTCGAGCGGAAGGTCATCGTCGGGCGCTTCTCGACGTCGAGGAGGTCGGCCGCCCGGACATGGGCGTCGCGGGCCTCGTTGCCCGTGTCGATCGAGGCGAGCGCCACCGTGGCGTGCACGGAGCTCTGCTCCAGGGTGGCGCCGATGACGAGCGCCGAGTCCACCTCGGCGAAGCGGCCGCGCACCTTGGAGATGCCGAGGTGGCGGATGGTGAAGGCGACGGAGGAGTGGGCCGTGTCGAGTTCCCAGCGACCTGCGGTCAGCGGGATCAGGGGGGCCAGGGACGTGGTGTGCGCATCAGTGGTCATGCCTCCACGCTGCGGGACGCGCCGCCCCGGAGGAAGACCGGCCCGAGGGTAGTAGTGGGAGAGCCACCCTCCGTTCCGGGCCTCGGGGTTACGATCCGGAGGTGAGCGAGAACGAGTTGGGGGCATTCCTGCGCGCCCGCCGGGAAGCGGTGACGCCCTCCGAGGTCGGGCTCCCCGAGGGCCCGCGCCGGCGCACCCCGGGGCTGCGCCGGTCCGAGCTGGCGACCCTGTCGGGCATCAGCGTCGAGTACCTCACCCGTCTCGAACAGGGCCGGGACCGCAATCCGTCCGCGCAGGTGCTGGCCGCCCTCGCCGACGCCCTGCGGCTGTCCGGCGAGACCCGGCTGCATCTGGGCCGGCTGCTGAAGCACACCAACGACCACAAGCTGCTGTGCCCGGCCGCCGAGACGCCCGTCCGTCAGGTGCGCCCGACCGTGCAGGCACTCCTGGACCGGCTGGATCCGTCACCGGCGGTGCTGTTGAACCGGCTGAGCGAGGTCGTGGCCTGTACGACGGGGTACGAGCGGCTGATGCAGCCGGTCGGCCTGCTCGACGGCGAGCAGCCGAGCGTGCTGCGGTACGTGTTCACCGACCCGCGCGCCCACGACACCTACCCGGACTGGGGGCGGGTCGCCGACGCCCAGTTCGGCATGGTGGGCTTCGACCTGGCCCGCGACGACCCCCATGTCTCGCACCTGGCGGCGGAGTTGGCGTTGACCGCCGGGTCGGAGTTCGCGAACCGGCTCGCCGCCCCGCCGAAGCTGCCCGTGCGCAGCGGCGTCGAGCGCTTCGTCCACCCCGAGTCGGGTGAACTGCGCCTGGCGTACGAGACCTTGGACCTGCCCGATCCGGACGGCCAGCGCATCCTGGTGCACCTCCCCGGCGACGAGACCACGGCAGCCGCCCTGGACCGGCTCACCGGGCGCAGGCCGGGCGCCCTGCGCGCGGTGAGCGGCTGATCACGTCCCATACGCCTTCCTGAGCGCCGACTTGGCCAGCTTCCCGGTGGGTGTGCGCGGCAGGGCCTCCGCGAAGTCGACGCTGCGCGGCGCCTTGTAGTGCGCGATCCGTGAGCGTACGAACTCCAGGATTTCCGAGGCCAGTTCGGGTGACGGGTGCACTCCGTCCTCCACCTGGACGACCGCCTTGACGGCCTCGCCCATCTCCGGATCCGGTACGCCGATCACCGCCGCGTCCGCGACCGCCGGGTGCAGGACGAGCACGTCCTCGGCCTCCTGCGGGTAGACGTTCACCCCACCCGAGATGATCATGAAGGCTTTGCGGTCGGTGAGGAAGAGGTAGCCGTCCTCGTCGACGTGTCCGATGTCCCCGGTGGTGGTCCAGTTCGGGTGGTCGGGGTGCTGGGCCTCGCGGGTGCGGCCGTCGTCGTTGTGGTAGCGGAAGGGGAGTTCCTCGCGCTCGAAGTAGATGGTGCCGGTCTCGCCCGGGGGCAGCAGCTCTCCGTCGGGACCGCAGACGCGCAGTTCGCCGAGGAGTCCGGCGCGGCCGACGGAGCCCGGTTTGGCGAGCCATTCCTCGGGGCCGATGAAGGTGATGCCGTTGCCCTCGGTCGAGCTGTAGTACTCGTGCAGGACCGGGCCCCACCACTCCATCATCCGCCGCTTGACCTCGACGGGGCAGGGCGCTGCGGCGTGGACGGCGACCTTCAGCGACGACACGTCGTACCGCTCCCGGACCTCCTGCGGCAGCTTCAGCATCCGTACGAACATGGTGGGCACCCACTGGGCGTGCGTGACGCGGTGCTTCTCGATCGCGGCGAGCGCGCCCTCGGCGTCGAAGGCGTCCATGAGGACGACGGTGCCGCCGGTGGCGGTGACGACGCCGCAGAAGCGGAGCGGGGCCGCGTGGTAGAGGGGTGCCGGGCAGAGGTAGACGGAGTCGGCGGCGAAGCCGTACATGGCGGTGAAGAGCGGGACGTAGAGCGTGGGCGACTCGCGCACGTCGGCCTCGGGAAGGTCGGGCTGGATGCCCTTGGGGCGGCCGGTGGTGCCCGAGGAGTAGAGCATGTCGGCGCCGATGGGCTGGTGGGCCGGGGGCTCGGGGGACGCTTCGGCGAGGGCCTTCTCGTACGAGCCGAGTTCGTCGCCGTACTCCAGCCGGAGCGTGGCACGTGTCACCAGTCGGCCGACGTCGTCGGCGAGTTGCCCGAGGGAGGTCGAGGCGATGAGGGCACTCGCCCCGCAGTCCTCGACGATGTACGCGGCCTCCTCGGCCGTGAGGTGGTGGTTGACGGCGGTGAGGTAGAGGCCCGAGCGCATCGCCGCCCAGTAGACCTCCAGCATGCGCGGGTCGTTGCCGGAGAGGAGGGCGAGGTGGTCGCCCCGGCGCAGTCCTGCGGCACGCAGATGGTTCGCCAACCGCAGTGAGCGCTCTTCGAGTTGTCCATACGTCAGGGTCCGGCCGCCGTCTGCCGTGACGACGGCCGGATGCGCGGGGTCGTACGCTCCCGGATACATGAAGGGGAAACTACCCCGGTTTTGACGGTACGTCAGGAGTCGTGCAAGCAGTCTCTGTTACGAGAGTCGCTGTTCAGCGCTTGGCCTTGCGGTTGGCCCGCAACCACTCCTTGTTCATCGCCGCGATGGACGGCAGCGGAATCCCCTTCGGGCAGGCGGTGGCGCACTCGCCGGTGAGGGTGCAGCCGCCGAAGCCCTCGTCGTCCATCTGCGCGACCATGTCGAGGACGCGGGTCTCGCGCTCGGGAGCGCCCTGCGGCAGGACGTTCAGGTGGTTGATCTTCGCCGAGGTGAAGAGCATCGCCGAGCCGTTGGGGCAGGCGGCCACGCAGGCCCCGCAGCCGATGCACTCGGCGTGCTCGAAGGCGAAGTCGGCGTCCGCCTTGGGCACGGGGGTGGCGTGCGCCTCGGGGGCCGCGCCGGTCGGCACACTGACGTAACCGCCGGCCTGGATGATCCGGTCGAAGGCCGAGCGGTCCACGACGAGGTCCTTGACGACCGGGAAGGCCGAGGCCCGCCACGGTTCGACGTCGATGGTGTCGCCGTCGGAGAAGGACCGCATGTGGAGCTGGCAGGTGGTGGTGCGCTCGGGGCCGTGGGCGTCGCCGTTGATGACGAGCGAGCACGCGCCGCAGATGCCCTCGCGGCAGTCGTGGTCGAAGGCGACGGGGTCGTCCCCGCGAAGGATCAGCTCCTCGTTGAGGGTGTCGAGCATCTCCAGGAAGGACATGTCGGCGGAGATGTTGTCGACGTCGTAACTGGCCATCTCCCCCGGGGTGTCGGGGTTCTTCTGGCGCCAGACGCGCAGGGTGAGCTTCATGCGTAGCTCCGCTGAGTGGGGTGGACGTACTCGAAGACGAGGTCTTCCTTGTGCAGGACGGGGGCGCTGCCGGTGGCGGTGTGCTCCCACGCGGCGGCGTAGGCGAAGCGTCCGTCGTCGCGGGCGGCCTCGCCGTCGGGGGTCTGGGACTCCTCGCGGAAGTGGCCGCCGCAGGACTCCTCCCGGTGCAGGGCGTCGAGGCACATCAGCTCGGCCAGCTCCAGGTAGTCGACGATGCGGTTCGCCTTCTCCAGCGACTGGTTGAACTCCTCGCCGGTGCCCGGGACCTTGATCCGCCGCCAGAACTCCTCGCGGATCTCCGGGATGCGGTCGAGGGCCTTGCGCAGGCCCTCCTCCGTGCGGGCCATGCCGCAGAACTCCCACATCAGTTCGCCGAGTTCGCGGTGGAAGGAGTCGGGGGTGCGGTCGCCGTCGACGGCGAGGAGCTTCGCGAGGCGCTCCTCGGTCTCCCGTACGACGGCGGCGGCAGCCGGGTGGGAGGCGTCGACCGGGTCCTGTGCGGCGTGCCGGGCGAGGTAGTCGTTGATGGTGGCCGGGAGGACGAAGTAGCCGTCCGCGAGGCCCTGCATCAGGGCGGACGCGCCGAGGCGGTTCGCGCCGTGGTCGGAGAAGTTGGCCTCGCCGATGGCGAAGAGGCCGGGGACGGTGGTCTGGAGGTCGTAGTCGACCCACAGCCCGCCCATCGTGTAGTGCACGGCGGGGTAGATCCGCATCGGGGTCTCGTACGGGTCCTCGGCGGTGATCCGCGCGTACATGTCGAAGAGGTTGCCGTACTTCTCCTCGACGGCCTTCCGGCCCATCCGGGCGATGGCGTCCGCGAAGTCCAGGTAGACGCCCTGCCCGCCGGGGCCTACCCCCCGGCCCTCGTCGCAGACGTTCTTGGCGGCGCGCGACGCGATGTCGCGGGGGACGAGGTTGCCGAAGGAGGGGTAGATGCGCTCCAAGTAGTAGTCGCGCTCCTCCTCGGGGATCTCGCGGGCGGGCCGCTGGTCCCCCTTGGCCTTGGGCACCCAGATGCGGCCGTCGTTGCGCAGCGACTCGCTCATCAGGGTCAGCTTGGACTGGTGGTCGCCGGTGCGCGGGATGCAGGTGGGGTGGATCTGGGTGAAACAAGGGTTGGCGAAGTAGGCGCCGCGCCGGTGGGCCCGCCAGATCGCGGTGGCGTTGGAGTTCATGGCGTTCGTCGACAGGTAGAAGACGTTGCCGTAGCCGCCGGACGCGAGGACGACGGCGTCCGCGAAGTACGTGTCGATCTTCCCGGTGATCAGGTCACGGGCGACGATGCCGCGCGCCTTGCCGTCCACCACGATCAGGTCCAGCATCTCGGTGCGCGGATGCAGCTCCACGTTTCCGGCCGCGATCTGCCGCGACAGCGCCTGGTAGGCGCCGAGGAGGAGCTGCTGCCCGGTCTGGCCGCGGGCGTAGAAGGTGCGGGAGACCTGCACGCCGCCGAAGGAGCGCGTGTCGAGCAGACCGCCGTACTCACGGGCGAACGGCACGCCCTGCGCCACGCACTGGTCGATGATCTCCACCGAGATCTGCGCGAGCCGGTGGACGTTCGACTCGCGGGCCCGGAAGTCGCCGCCCTTGACGGTGTCGTAGAAGAGCCGGTGGATGGAGTCGCCGTCGTTGCGGTAGTTCTTCGCGGCGTTGATGCCGCCCTGTGCGGCGATGGAGTGGGCGCGGCGCGGCGAGTCCTGGAAGCAGAACTGGACGACGTGGTAGCCCTGTTCGGCCAGCGTGGCGCCCGCCGAGCCGCCCGCGAGCCCCGTCCCGACGACGATGACGGTGTGCTTGCGGCGGTTGGCCGGGTTGACGAGCTTCGCCTCGAAGCGCCGGGTGTCCCAGCGCTCGGCGACGGGCCCGGTCGGGGCCTTGGCGTCGGCGACCGGATCACCGGTCGCGTAGTCGACGTACGACGAAGTCATGTGTCAGCCCACCAATCCGGTCATGACCGCGACCGGCACGGAGAGGAAGCCCACGGTCAGCGCCAGGGCGAGGAGGTTGGCCAGCGCCTTCAGGACGCGCTCGCGGGTGGCGTTGCCGACGCCGAGGGTCTGGGCGGCGCTCCAGAAGCCGTGCCGCACGTGCAGGCCGACGGCGAGCATCGCGACGATGTAGGTCGTGTTGCCGTACCAGGTGGAGAAGGTCGCGACGACGTTCTCGTACGGCTTTCCGTGCTGCGCGTTCTCGTTGACCGTGAGGGTGGTCAGGTCGAGCAGGTGCCACACGATGAACAGGGCGAGGATGATTCCGCCCCAGCGCATGGTGCGCGTGGCGTAGCTGGCGCGCTTGCGCTTGTGGGCGTACTTCACGGGCCTGGCCCGGATGTCGCGCCGGCTGAGCTGGTACGCGGCCACGCCGTGCCCGACGACGGCGGCGAGCAGCAGGACGCGGACGATCCACAGCGCCCACTCGTAGTGCAGCACCGGGTCGCCCATGGTGCGCAGCCAGTGCGCGTAGCCGTTGAACTCGTCCGTCCCGAAGAAGATCTTCAGGTTGCCGATCATGTGGGCCACGAGGTAGCCGAGCATGATCAGCCCGCTGACGGCCATGACGGTCTTCTTGCCGACGGTGGAGCCCCAGAATCCGCGGAGTCCTGAGGTGTGCCGCACGGGCGGTTTTCGGGTGGGCGGGGTGTCCTGCCGCGTTGCCAGAGCCATGACTCAAGACGCTAGGGCCGAAGGACCCCAGAGGTCCAAGACATGGTCCGGCTCATCTCCATAGCCTCTTCCTATCGATCCATCTAGACTGGTCGGCATGCAGTTCCAGCAGCTCCGCTATTTCGTGGCCGTGGCCGAGTCCCGGCACTTCACCCGCGCCGCCGAGGAGCTGCACGTCGCGCAGCCCTCGCTGTCCCAGCAGATCCGCTCCCTGGAGCGCGAGCTGGGGGCCGACCTCTTCACCCGGGCCCGGGGCAACATCGCCCTCACCGACGCCGGCGGGGCCCTCCTCCCCCTCGCCCGCCGTATCCTCGCCGACACCGACACCGCCCGCCGCGAGGTCCAGGAGCTGGCCCAGCTGCGCCGGGGCCGGGTCCGCCTGGGCGCGACCCCGAGCCTGTGCACGGGCCTGCTCCCGGACGTCCTGCGCACCTTCCACGACGCCCACCCCGGCATCCAACTCCTGGTCGAGGAGGGCGGATCGCACGACCTCGTACGCGAACTGGCGCGCGGAGCACTGGACTTGGCCCTGGTCGTCCTGCCCCTCCCCACCCCCTCCCCCGCCCTCACCACCGTCGAACTCCTCCACGAGGACCTGGTGGTGGTCTCCTCCCCCACCGAGCGCGCCCCGCGCCGACCGGTGCGCATCGCCGACCTCCGCGACACCCCGATGGTGATGTTCCGGCACGGCTACGACCTGCGCGAACTGACCGTCGCCGCCTGCCGTTCGGCGGGCTTCGAGCCGACGTTCACCGTCGAGGGCGGCGAGCTGGACGCAGTGCTGGGTTTCGTACGGGCCGGGCTCGGGGTGGCGGTCGTGCCGCGCATGGTGGCGGAGCGGGCGGGCACCGGGCTTCGGGTCACCGAGCTGGCCCGGCCGGGGCTGCGGCGCACGATCGCGCTGGCGCACCGCAGCGATGTGGCGCCGCCGAGGGCGGCACGGGAGTTGCAGCGGGTGCTGCTGGAGGCGCATGCGTGAGGGGGCGGCCGGAAGGCGCATGCGTGAGGGGGCGGTCGGAATCGGACTCCGGCCACCCCCTCCTCGTACCCCTCAGACCGCGTCGGTCAGCGCCAGGGAGTGGATGCGGTCCGGGGCACCGGGGCGGGCGTAGTACCAGCCCTGGGCGGTGTCGCAGCCGAGCTCCCTCAACTGGTCGGCCTGCGCGCCCGTTTCGACGCCCTCGACGGTGACCGCCAGCTCCAGGCTGTGCGCGAGCGAGACGATGCCCTCGACGATCTTCAGGTCGACGGGGTTCGCGGGCGCGCGCTGCATGCTCTGGGTGAAGGAGCGGTCGAGCTTGAGGACGCTCACCGGGAGGCGGCGCAGGTTGGCGAGGTTGGAGTACCCCGTGCCGAAGTCGTCGAGGGCGATGTCGACGCCCATGTAGGCGAGTTGGCGCAGCGGCTTGAGCAGGCCTTCGTCGGCCCCTATCAGCGCGGACTCGGTGACCTCCAGGCACAGCGCGCCAGGCGAGAGACCGGCCCGCTCCAGGACCTCCACCGTGTCGGCGACGAGGCCGGGGTGGTGGAGCTGGGTGGGTGAGAGGTTGACGTTGATGCGCAAAGGGCCGCCGTCGGCGTGGCGTTGCTGCCAGACGCGGGCCTGGGCGACGGACTCCTCCAGCACCCAGCGGCCCAACGGCACGATGAGACCGGTGTGTTCGGCGAGCGGGATGAACCGGTCGGGGCCGAGCACGCCGTGCTGCGGGTGGCTCCAGCGGACCAGCGCCTCCGCGCCGTGCACGCTGCCGTCGCCGAGGTGGACGAGCGGCTGGTACTCGATGAAGAACTCGCCGCGCTCCAGGGCGGCGGGCAGCGCGTTGGTGAGGCCGTGCCGGGTGATGGCGCGCTCGTCGGCCTCGCGATCGGCGAACTCGAAGCGGTTGCCGCCGGCCGACTTGGCCCGGTACATGGTGATGTCGGCACTGCGCAGCACGTCGGCCGGTCCGCGTTCGCCCGCCGGGCCCTCCACGATGCCGATGGAGCCGCGCACCGTGATCTCGCGGCCCTCCAGGTGGATCGGGGTGGCCAGCGCGGACAGTATCCGGGCGGCCAGGTCGTCCACGTCGGCGCGGGTGGTGGCGCCGGTGGTCAGGGCCACGAACTCGTCGCCACCGAGCCGGGCGACCATCTCGCCGGGCGCGGTCGCGCAGGCCTGGAGCCGGTCGGCGACCTCCACCAGGAGACGGTCTCCGGCGGAGTGGCCGAGGCTGTCGTTGACGGCCTTGAAGCCGTCGAGGTCCAGGTAGCAGAGTCCGAAGCGGGCGTTGTCGCTCGCGGCGAGGGCCTTCTCCAGGCGTTCGAAGAACAGGGTGCGGTTGGGGAGGCCGGTGAGGGCGTCGTGGGTGGCCTCGTAGCGCAGCCGCAGGTTGAGGAGGCGGCGTTCGGTCGTGTCCTCCATCAGGGCCAGCTGGTACTGGGGGCGGCCGTCGGCGTCGCGGAGGAGGGACACGGTGAGGTTGGTCCACAGGACGGTGCCGTCGCCCCGGTAGAAGGCCTTCTCGCTGCGGTAGTGGTCGCGTTCGCCGCGCACCAGCTCGTCGTACATCCGCCAGACCTGGGCGGAGTCCTCGGGGTGCCCCCAGTCGGTGACCTTGCGGCCCTTGACCTGGGACTCCAGGCCGCCGAACATGCGGGTCAGCGTCTCGTTGACCTCCAGGATGGTGCCGTCGAGGGAGGCGATGCCGATGCCGACGGCGGCTCCCTCGAAGACCGCCCGGAAGCGTTCCTCGGTGGCGTGCAGCGCCAGTTGGGCCTCGCTGCGGGCGCTCAGCGCGGACCGGGCGATGGCCTCCTGCTCGCGCAGCGTGCGCTCGCGCAGGGCCATGGCGAATCCGGCGGCGAGGGAGTGCTGGAGGCGGGCGCAGCGGGCCCGGTTCTCCTCGGCGGCGCGGGCGTCGCCCTCGGCCGAGCTGTCCGCGCAGTACAGGACGAGGTACGAGTCGACGACGCCGAGGGTACGGACGAGGGCGTCCGGATCGGTGCAGTGCGCGGCGACGAGCGCTTCCCCGACCGCCTGCGCGGGGGCGGTGTCGAAGGGCCGCGCGTGGAGTGCGGTGCCGAGGCGCCGGGCGAGCGGCAGCAGGAGCTGTTCGAACTCGGGGCGCGTCAGCGAGGTCGCGGTCGCCGGGAAGATGGCCCGGCTCCAGATGGTCGCGAACCGCCGCAGCCGGTCCTCGGGGCTGCCGGGGGCGTCCGCGCCGCCGCCCGTTTCGCCTTCGGGGCCGGTCCCGCCGCGGGCCGCGGGGGTCGCGGATGCGGTCGTGCGGTCCGGGGCGGGGCCCGACGGCTGCACGGGGACGAAGCCGCTCCCCGGAGGGGCAACCCGGCCCGGCGCACCGCCGGCCGCCGCCCGGTCCCGCACCGCGCCGGGGCTGCCGGGGCTCGGCTCCGGCCGGTCCGGTGACGTGGCGGAACGACCGGACGACGCAGCGGTGCCCGCGTCCGACGGCGGATCGAACCGACCGGCGGCGGACGGTTCGGCGACGCCCGGCGACGACGGGTCGGTGCGGTCGGACGGGGCCAGGGAGCGGCCGCCGTCCGGGGTCTGCGCCTGCGCGCTCACGCCTTGCGCCCCACCCCTGCGAAGCCCGAGAACGCGTACGGGTCCTCCTGCGCGACGGGCGTCTCGGGCCGCCACTCGGCCATCTTCACCAGGCCCGGCTCCACCATCTCGTACCCCTCGAAGAAGCGGGCGACCTCGTCGTGGTCACGCATGATCAGCGGGTTCTTGATCTGCCGGTAGACGTCGACGGCACCGCCCGCGGTCTCCTGGTCGAGCGGGATGCCCTCGTACGCGGCGTGCGTGACGATCAGCATGCTGCCGGGGGCGAGCGCGTCGCGGAGCTCGGCGACGGCGGCCTGCGGGTCGTCGGTGTCCTCCAGGAAGTGCAGGACGGCCACCAGCAGCAGCGCCACCGGTCTCTCCAGGTCGAGGAGGCCCGTCAGCTCGGGAGCGGCGAGGATCTCCTGGGGCTTGCGCAGGTCGGCGGCGACGACGGCGGCCCGCTCGTTGCCCTCCAGCACGGCCTGGCTGTGCGCGACGGCCACCGGGTCGTGGTCGACGTACACCACGCGGGCGGACGCGTCGGCGGACTGGGCGACCTCGTGGACGTTGCCGAAGGTCGGGATGCCGGAGCCGATGTCGAGGAACTGGGTGACGCCTTCGGAGAGCGCGTGGCGCACGGCGCGGCGCATGAACGCCCGGTTGGCCTGCATGATCTTGGGCAGACCCGGCAGGAACTCCATCGCACGGCGGGCCGCTTCCCGGTCGACCTCGAAGTTGTGCGAACCGCCCAGGTAGTAGTCGTAGATGCGGGACACGCTCGGCATCGAGAGGTCGATGCCGGGCGGGGCCCAGGCGGGACGCTCCATCAAGATCTCCAACAAGTCGCCGCGACGAATACGGGCACGGAAGGGACGTCCGTGCCCGGTGTTCGAGCCGAGGCTACTGATCCGCCGCCAGCAGAGCGAGCGAAAACGGAAATTGGCGGTCCGTTCTCGGTCACACCCCGCAGGCATGTGCGCGGACCACGGCAACCTCCGGAGGATTCACCGCTGTCGCACGGTGTCCCCTGCGGTCGTGCCGTACGCACTCGGCCCGTCGGACCCACGCGCGCGGGTCCGACGGGCCGAACTGTACGAGGAAGCGGGCCCCGGCACCTACTTGGGGCTACTTGGGGGCTCCGACGAGCTTGCCCTGGGGGGAGACGGCGTACCAAGTGCCGCCCACGCCCTGCCCGTTGGTGTCCCCGGCCTTCTTGTCACCCGAGAAGGTGTAGACGGGCCAGCAGTCAATGGTCTGCTGCTTGACGCCGTCGGGGCGGTCGAAGACGACGAACCCCTTCTTGATGATGCCGGTGGTGTCGTTCTTCGCCACCGGCGGGACGACCGGCCACTTGTCGAGGCAGGCACCGGTGCAGGCGGTCTTCATGGGCCAGGCGGAGTCCTTCTTGAACCGGTAGACGGTCATGCCCCGCGAGTCCACGACGATCTCGCCCAGCTTGGGGTCCTTGCGGACGGACATGCCGGGGAGGTCGGCGGGTGCCGGGGCGTCGGGAGCGGCACCCGCGGGTGCGGCCTTCTTGCCGTCCGGGGCGGAGGCGAACCAGGTGCCGCCCACGCCCTGTCCCTTGACGTCGCCGGCCTTGGTGTCCTGGGCGAACCGGTACATGGGCCAGCCGCCGAGGGTGAGTTGCTTGGTGCCGTCGGCGCGGGTCACCGATCCGACGGCGGACGCGTCGGTGCCGGGCACGGCGGTGGCGGTGCCGGCGGGCACCACCGGCCAGGCCTTCGCACAGTCGCCCTCGCAATTCGACTTCGGGGGTTTCGCGGTGTCCTTGTCGAACCGGTAGAGGGTCATGCCCGCGCTGTCGGTGACGATCTTGCCCAGCTTGGCGTCGTCACGGGCGGCGAGCTGTCCGGCGGCCTTGGGGGCCGCGGCCTTGTTCTCCCCCTTCTCGCCGTCGCCGTACCCGTACCCGTCGGCGGGGGCCGGGTTGGCCACGGACTGGGCTCCCGGGGAGGCGTTTCCGTTGTCCTGCCCGCATGCCGTCGTCAGCGCCAGCACTGCTGCGGCCGTCACCGCGAGCGAGACATTCCGCCAGGTACCCATGTCGACTCCCGTTTCCCGAGCTTCCCGAAGAGTGGGTGCGACGCCGAGGTGCGTCGCTCTCGGCACTGGGTACGTACGCGGACCGCCCCCGTGTTCAACGCTCCGCGAAAAACTTTTCCCGCGGCCTCCACGGCCGATCCGCACACCTGATCCCGTTCCGAACGCAAATCCGGGAAAGTCCCACCCATCAGGCGAATCGATTACTTCTGCCGTGTGCCGCTCGTTGAGCAGATTCATGATGCCCCTCGTGTACGGATCACGCCGGAAGCCCGGTCCGCTCCTCGTACGTCTCCTGTCCTCGGCAGCGCTGTGCTGGCTCCTGGTCGGCTCCGTGCCCGCCTCCGCGGACAGTTGCGCGTACGCGTCCACCGATCAGGGGGTCGTGGTGTCGATCGCGGGCGGCGACGACGCGGCCTGCGGGCCGACGCCCACCCCGCCGCCACCACCGCCACCACCGCCTCCGCCGGAACCCCCGCCGCCGCCACCGCCACCGCCGCTGCCCCCGGACCCCAAGCCACCGGCTCCGCCGCCGAAGCCCACACCGCCGAAGCCACCGAAACCGCCGAAGCCGGTCCCGCCGAAGCCCGCCCCCGTACTCCCCCAACCCGCCCCACCACCACCTCCCCCACCACCGCCGCCCCCACCACCGCCGCCCCCGGCACCCGCTCCCCCCGCCATCAAGCCGCCGCCACCCCCGCCCAGAGCCATCGCCCTTCCCACCTACCGCAAGCCGGTCCGCAAGAAGCCCGAGGGACAGACCTCGATGCTCACCCTCACGCTCATGATCACAGCGCCCGCGGTGTTCGCCGTCGCGGTCCTGCGCCCCCGCTCGTCCCGCTGAGCGGCCTCACCGAAGGAGGTTCCCCGTGTCGGAATGGCTTGTTCTGACCATCGCGATGGCCGCTGCCTGCGCCGTCGTCCTCACCATCGTCGTGATCAACAACCGCCGGATCGGCGAGGACGACGACCCGTCGGAGACCCCCGACGTCCTCGAGTACATGACGATGATGATCGGCGTGATCTACGCGATCGTCCTCGGCCTCGCCATCGCGGGCGTCTGGGAGGGCCGCGGCGCCGCCCAGGAATCGGTACGCCTGGAGGCCCAGGCCCTGCACGAGGTGAGCACCCGCGCCGAGGTCTACCCCGCCGACGTCCGCACCCGCATCCGCAACGACATCGACGCCTACGTCAGCCACGTCGTGCACACCGAGTGGCAGCACATGGTCGACCACAGCGAGGTCACCGAGAAGGGCGACGACCTCCTGGCCCGCGTCCGCCAGGACGTCACCCTCTACGCCCCCAAGACCGACCTGGAGGGCCAGGCCTACCAGCCCCTCGTCGACCAGGTCGCCGCCGCCGACGACGCCCGCGACCAACGCGCCCAGAACACCGAGGCGACGATGCCCCCCATCGTCTGGTTCGGCCTGATCACCGGCGCACTGATCACCGTCGGCCTGATCTTCACCCTCCAAATCCGGCGCACTCCACGCGAGTTGCTCCTCGCCGGACTCTTCAGCGTGATGATCGCCTTCCTCCTCTTCCTCATCTGGGACCTCGACGCCCCCTTCGGCCACGGCATCGCCGCCACCCCGGACCCCTTCGTCAACAGATTCCCCGGAGCGGAGTAGCCGCAGGCCCCGCCCCCGCGACGCTGTCGGTCTCCCGGACACCCCCGGGAGACCGACAGCGTCTTTCCATGTACACCCCTCACTGGCGTCATCCGGCGTGGGTGATGCGCGCGGTCCAGGTCCCGGCGTCTTGAGGCGGGTCCCAGCTCACCTCCGCCTCGGCGCCGTGAACGTCGCGCGCGAGCGCTCTCACGAGGCCCTCCGCCGCGATGCGTGCACCCTGAGGGTCGGTGTGCGGGGCCACGTCGAGGCGGCCGCAGAGCAGTCCGCCGTCCGCGGTGAGGACGGTGTGGCGCCAGCCGTCGGGGGTCTCCAGCAGGACGATGCCCTGCGGAACGCCGAAGGGCTGCGGTCCTGCCTTCTTACGTCTCGCCATGTCGCCGTCCGCCCTCGCCGGAGAAGCCGCTCACAGGGAGGGCGCATCCGGGTGGTAGGCCCGCTGGCGCTCCACCGGTGCCGTGCGGAAGTCGCCCGTGGCGTTGAGGACTTCGCCCGGGGCGAGGCGGATGTGGTCGGCGCGGCCGAAGCCCTTGAGGACTGCGCCGCGGTGGTCGGGGTCGGGGTGGGTGTGGGGTTTCCCCGCGGCCAGGGTGACCGAGCGGGCCGAAATGGGGCCGAGGATCTGGGCGCCGGCGCCCACCCACGTGGGGCCGAGGAGTTCGGCGCCGTTGGCCAGGCGGGCGCCGTCGTCGACCGTGACCGGGGTGGCCGGGGAGGAGGACTTGATCTGGGTGCCGCCCTCGCCGATGAGCGTGCCGTTGCCGATGGTGATGTTTCCGCCCCCGGTCGCGGCGATGCGTGTCGCGCCGTGGAAGACGTTGAAGCCGCCCACGGCGCACGTGCTCTCGTCGTCGCACTCGACGACCGCGCCCGGGTAGAAGACGTTGCCCGCACCCAGCTCCACGTACCGCGACAGGATGACCGAGAAGGGGTCCAGGACCTTCGTGCCCCGGTCCGCCAGGTCGATCAGTTCGGCCGGAGTGAGGTAACCCAGCGCGCTGCGGAGCCGGTTGAACTCGTCCCACCGGAAATTCGGGTCCATGATCACCGGCCCATGATCGGCGGGAGGCGGGCGCCTGTCCAGGTCCTTGCCGGGTCAGGCGTGTGCGGCGGCCTGCGTCGCGGGGGCGGGCAGGTAGTTCCGTACGGTTTGCGCCTGGGAGGGGGTCGCGATCAGGGCGATGTGGTTGTCCGGGCGGACCAGGACCAGGGCGTCGCCCTTGATTCCGTACGCGGCCCTGGCGTGGCCCTCGGGGTCGGCGAGGTCGCTGAGCGGGCCCGCGTCGATGGCGTACGTCCGGGTCGCGTCGTCCGTCGGGGGCAGCGAGCGGGCCGCTTCCCCGCCGAAGGCCAGGAGCGTGAAGTGCGGGCCCGCGAAGGTCTCGAAGAGGCGGACGGGGGTGCCGGTGGCGGCGTCCGCGCAGGGGGCGTCGGGGGCACGGTCGCCGGGGCGCAGCGGGGTGTCGACGGTGGTGGGCGGGGCGAGGGAGCTCCAGCGGTAGCCGATGCCGAGGCCGCTCGTGGCGTCCGTGATGCCCGCGTCGAGGCCGCCGCCCGGCTTCTTGATCGCGGCCAGGACCGCGTCGAGCTGCCGGGAGGAGGTGTCGAGGGTCCAGGCGGCGACGGGGAGACGTTCCTCCTCGTACGTGTCCAGGAGGGCTTCGTCGGCCGTGCCCGTGACGACCGCCGCGAGTTTCCAGCCGAGGTTGTACGCGTCCTGGATGCCGGTGTTCATGCCGAGGCCGCCCGCGATGGGGTGCACGTGTGCGGCGTCGCCCGCCAGCAGGACGCGGCCCGCGCGGTAGCGGTCGACCATGCGGACGTTGACGCGGTACGTGGAGAGGAGCGCGGCGTCGGTGACGGTGACGCCGGGGATGCGGGCGTGCCGGTCGAAGAGGCGCTGGAAGCCCTCGCGGGTGGGCGGCAGCGGCGTGCCGTCGGCGGCGCGCTCCGGGCCGGCCTGGAACCACCAGTGGGCGGCCGTGCCGGGGATCGGGCAGAGCATCACCGCGCCGTCCTCGTCGAACCACTGGTGCCAGTGGTCCCGGCTCAGATCGTCCGCGCCGGTCAGGACGACGTCGCCGTTGACCATGAGCTGGTCCTCCTGGGTGTCGCCCTCGAAGGTGGCGCCCATGAGCCCCCGGATGCGGCTGTGTCCGCCGTCGCAGCCGACGAGGTAGCGCGCCTCGATCGCGCTGCCGTCGGCGGCGCGGGCGAGGACGGTCGTGCCGGCCTCCTCGTACGAGACGACCTCGACGCCCAGTTCGACGTGCACCCCGTGGGCGGCGAGCCGCTCGCGCAGGACCTCCTCCAGCTTCCACTGGGCCAGCAGCCACCCCCGGTCGTACGGCTTGTCGGGGGTCGGGCGCCTGCCCTCGTAGGGGTCGGCGTCGGCGACGGGCAGCCCGTCGCGGTACTTGCGCATGGGGACCGGCGCGCGGCCGGCGTCCAGCACCTCGCGTACGACTCCGAGGTCCTCCAGCACTTCCAGGGTGCGCTGGTTGGGGCCCTTGGCCCGTGAACTCCGGGGGAATTCGGGGGACTTGTCGACCACCCGGACCGGGACGCCTCGCCGGGCCAGGTCCAGTGCCAGGGTCAGTCCGGTCGGGCCGGAGCCCACGATCAGCACGCTCGTCGTCACGTCTGTTCCTCCGTTGCGGATGCGGTGTGGGGTGCGCGGTCTCCCCACGGGTTTCCGACATGGAGAGACAATCACAACCAAGGCACATATGCAACCGAGTAACGTTTTTGAGGCCGTTAGAAGGGCGACCCCTGCCGGGTCACCTCCGTTCCGCCGTGACCACCTCGTGGAGATACCGCTTCACCACCCGGCCCCCGTGGCCCGCCTCGATCAGGTCGTGAATGTCGGCGAGGAGCCCTTCCCGCCGGTCGCCGCCCAGCCGGAGGGTCCCGGAGTAGGTGCGCAGGACGTCCGTGTACTGCCGCGCCGTGTACGTCACCTCGCGGGCGAAGCGCCGCACGACGGGCGCCGCGAAGTCGGCCGACGCGGCGAGGTCGGCGAGGTCCCCGCGCCCGGCCGGGTCCGTGGGGATCGCCTCCGGCTCGCGCAGGCGCTCGCCGGGGACCGCCGCCGGGTCCCAGCGCTCGTACAAGGACTGCACCTCCGCGAAGAACTCCTCGGTGCCGCCCGCCACGTGATGCGTGACGATCAGCGAGAGCCGCCCGCCGGGCCGCAGCGCCCGCGCCGCCCGCTCCGTACGGACCCCCGCGTCGATCCAGTGCCACGCGGTCGCGGAGACCAGGGCATCGAAGGGCTCCGGCGGCAGCGGCCAGCGCGCGAAGTCGGCGACGACGATCTCCGCCGCCGGGTACGGGGCGAGCTTGCGGCGGGCGAGGGCGGCGAGCCGCGGGCCCAGCTCGACGGCGGTCACCGCACACCCGCCGCGCGCGAGCGGAAGCGTCAACTGGCCTGTTCCCGGGCCGACTTCGAGGACCCGGCCGCCGCACGTCAGCCCGGATGCGGACACGAGGGCGTCCACCACTTCCGGCGGGTATGCGGGGCGGGCACGGTCGTACAACTCCGCGATCTCGTCGAATACGCTGCTCATCCCTTCAGCCTGCCCCCTCCGGGCGGGGCCGACCGGGGGACACGTGTGCCCCATTCGCGCGACTGTGATCGCGGGGCTCCCCCGACCCTCCTAGCGTTTCGTATATCGAGGCGCATTTCCGACATGTGTGTGGAAAACCGTTCCGCCATTGCTCCTCGGGGATCCGGAGGAGTCTTCATGCGTGCGACTCGCATCGCCACCACCGCCGCCGCGGCCGCCCTCGGGGCCGTGGCGCTGACCTGCGCCGTCGCCCCCGCCCAGGCGGCCGACGGCAACCAGGGCGCGAAGAAGGAGGGCTCGGCCGGGTTCTCCGTGACGCCGTCCACGATCGCCGCCGGCGGAAAGGTCACCCTGGCGGCCCCCGGCTGCACCGGCCCCGCGACCGTCACCGCGGGGGTCTTCAACACCGTCGTCCTCCAGCCCGGCAAGACCCAGCAGGCGACGGTCGACTGGGACGCCAAGCCCGGTGCGATGTACGACGTCGCCTTCACCTGCAACGGCACGAAGGGCTCCGCCTCACTGACCGTCGTGGGCGGCGCCCAGCCGACGACCAGCTCGACCTCACTGCCCTCGCGGACCACGTCGGCCGCGCCCGTCACCTCCGCCTCGCCCGCACGGGGCGTACGCGGCGGCCTCGGCGGCAGCATCGGCGGCATGGACACCACCCAGGTCGCCGGGGGTGCGGCCCTGGTGGTGCTGGCAGTGGGCGGCACGTTCTACGCGGTGCACCGCAGGGCGGCCGGAACGCGCCGCCACTGAGCGCATCCCAAAGCCACACGTCGACGCACCAGAAGATCACACGCCGGTGGGCCCGAGTCCTGTACGGGGACTCGGGCCCACCGGCATGCGGGCTGCGTGCGCGGCGGTCAGGCCCGGCCGCCGACGGCGTTGCGGCGACGCGCCACGAAGATCGCACCGCCGAGCGCGGCCGAGGCCACCAGGCTCGCGCCGACGGCGACGTCGGTGTCGCTGGGGCCGTGCGAGCCGCCGAGGCCGCCGTGTGCGCCGCGCCCGGCGAGGACGGTGAAGCGGTGGGTGGCGACCATGGCGTTGTCGCTGCACTTGACGGCCAGGTTGTAGTGACCGGGCGTGGTGTCGTCGTTGATCCGGGCCGACGCATAGCCCTTGGCCCCGGCCGACAGGCTGACCTGCGAGAAGGCGTTGGACGTCACGGTTCCGCCGTGGCCGCAGCCGGTCGCCGCGATCGAGATCGTGCTGCCCTGGTGGACCGAGTACGGGTTGACCGTGACGTTGCCGGGACCGTTGGTGGCGAACGCCGCCGGCGCGGCGAGGGCGACCGTCGTGCAGGCGAGCGCGGTCGCCGCGTAGGCACGTGAAGCACGCATCGTAGAACCTCCATGGGAAGACGCTCCGGGGCGGTGCTCCGGGAAATTCGACGAGTACGCCTTCCATGACGAACCCTCACTTGGCCCTCTGGAGCCCGCACTTCGCACTGAGCCGGATTGGTGACGTAACGGCCCGTTCCGGTGACATGCGACTGACGGCACGTCAGCTGACGTCCCGTCATCTCACGGAGCGTCAATTTCCGTGCCCGCCACCCGTTCGCCCTGCGCACCTCGCCGCCTCGGCACGGCGCGCTTAGCGTCCGTACCAGAACGGCAGGACCGTGCACGGCGGGCGGGCCGGGTGCGACGAAGGGAGCGGCAACATGGAGCACCACCGGCAGGAATGGCGCGGCGCGCACCCCAGACGGCGGGCGCCGTGGGGGGCCCTGGCGCTGGCGATGCTCACCGGGCTCGCCCTGTTGCGCAACGGCAGCGACATCGGTTTCGGGCCGCCGCAGCCCGCCGCCGCGGCGGCCCGGGACAACGGCTCCGACGGACCGACGGCGCAGAAGCGGATCTCCGGAGTGGCCCCGCTGCCGTACGCCCCCGCCGCCCGCATCCGCATCCCCGCGCTCAAGGTGGACGCGCCGACCGTGGACGTCGGGCTCGACCGGGAGGGCTGGATCGAGGCCCCTCCCCCGCAGGACGCCAACCTCGCCGGCTGGTACCAGAACGGCATCGCCCCCGGCCAGAGCGGCACGGCGGTCGTCGTCGGGCACGTCGACAACTCCACGGGCCCCGCCGTCTTCTTCGGCCTGGGCTCGGTGAAGAAGGGCCAGCACGTGGAGGTGGCCCGCTTCGACGGACGTACCGCCGTCTTCGAGGTGTACGGGGTGGAGGTGTACGCCAAGGAGGACTTCCCGGGCGCCCGGGTGTACGGCGACACCGGACGCCCGGAGCTGCGGGTCATCACCTGCGGCGGGGGCTACGACCGGGACAGCGGCTACGCGGGGAACGTGGTGGTCTTCGCCCGGCTGGTGGCCACCCGGTAGTCCCTGATGGCCCCCGGCCGCCGTCAGACGTTCTGCGGAACCGTGATCCGGTATCCCTGGTCCAGGAGTTCGGGCAGATACGTGCGCAGGGCGCGCACGGTGCCGCTCCGGTTGCCGCCCGCGTCGTGCGACAGCACCACGACGCCCGAGCCCGCTCCGGCCCGCACCCGGCGGACGATCGCCTCGCTGCCCGGCTCGGTCCAGTCCAGGGTGTCCACGGTCCAGCCGAGCGGCTCCATGCCGAGGTCGGCGCCGATCTCGAACGAGGCCCGGTTCCACGCACCGTACGGCGCCCGGTACCAGCGCGGCGCCTCGCGCACCGCCTGCTCCACGACGTCGCTGGTGCGCTCCATCTGGGAGCGGATGCGCGAGCGCGACAGCTTCGGCATGAGCGGATGCGACCAGGAGTGGTTGCCGATGACATGACCGTCGTCGATCATCTCGCGCAGCAGGTCCTGGTTGTCGACGGCCATCTCGCCACAGACGAAGAACATGGCGCGCGCCCCGTGCCGGCGCAGCGTCCGCAGGATGTCCGGGGTGTAGCGGGGGTCGGGTCCGTCGTCGAAGGTGAGGACCATGGTGCGCCCGGGGGCGTCCATCCGCAGGAACGGCCTGCGGCGCACCGGAGGCTGCGCGGGGCGCAGTTTCGGCGCGGCGTACGCGGTCATGGGGCGCAGCCGGTACGCGGACGGCTTGAGCGGCGCCGCGGCCTGCGGCGGACCGGCGGCGGGCCGGGGCCCGGCCGAGGACGGGGCGACCGGTGCGTCGGCCGGGTCGGCGGTCAGCACGTGCACGGTGGCCGCGGCTCCGACGCAGGCGGCGAGGCGCAGGAGGCCGCGGCGTCCGAGGAGGGAACGGCCTTCGGGCTCGTGGGAGGAAACGCCGTCTCCGCCACCGGAAGTCGACTGCTGATCTTCTTTCATGACTAATGCCTCGCACGCCGTGGCGTGCGAGGCATTGATCCACTCCGGGTGCGGGTCACGATTGCACCCGTTGGAACTACCGGCCGGACCTCAGCGGCGTACCAGCGGGAACGGCAGCGTCTCGCGGATGGTGCGCCCGGTGAGGAACATGACCAGGCGGTCGACGCCGATGCCCAGACCGCCGGTGGGCGGCATCGCGTACTCCAGCGCGTCGAGGAAGTCCTCGTCGACCTCCATGGCCTCCGGGTCGCCGCCCGCCGCGAGCAGCGACTGCGCCATGAGGCGGCGGCGCTGCTCGACGGGGTCGGTCAACTCCGAGTAGGCGGTGCCCAGTTCGGTGCCGAAGGCGACCAGGTCCCAGCGTTCGGCGAGGCGCGGGTCCTTGCGGTGCTGGCGGGTCAGCGGGGAGACGTCCGTGGGGAAGTCCTTGTAGAAGGTGGGCAGCACGGTGCGCTCCTCCACGAGGCGTTCGTACATCTCCAGGACGAGGTCGCCGCGGGTGTTCTCCGGAGTGTGCGGAACTCCGGCGCTGTCGCACAGGCGGCGCAGCCTCGGCTCCTCGGTGTCGGCGTCGACCTCCTCGCCGAGGGCCTCGGAGACGGCTCCGTACAGGGTCTTGACCGGCCAGATGCCGGAGATGTCGTGCTCGACGACCTTGCCGTCGGCGTCGGTCTTGCGGGCGATCGGCGAGCCGAAGGCGGCGGTGGCCGCGCCCTGGATCAGCTCGCGGGTGAGGTCGAGCATGACGTCGTAGTCGGCGTACGCCTGGTACGCCTCCAGCATCGTGAACTCGGGGTTGTGCTTGTAGGAGACGCCTTCGTTGCGGAAGGTGCGGCCCATTTCGAAGACCTTCTCCATGCCGCCGACGCAGAGCCGCTTGAGGTACAGCTCGGGGGCGATACGGAGGTAGAGGTCGAGGTCGTAGGCGTTGATGTGGGTGGTGAAGGGGCGGGCGTTGGCGCCGCCGTGGATCTGCTGGAGCATCGGCGTCTCGACCTCCAGGTAGCCGCGCTCCAGGAGGCCCTGGCGCAGGCCCTGGACGACGGCGGACCGGGAGCGGACGACCTCGCGGGCGTCGGGGCTGGCGACCAGGTCGACGTACCGCCTGCGGACCTTGGCCTCGGGGTCGGTGAGGCCGAGGCGCTTGTCGGGCAGCGGGCGCAGGCACTTGCCGGTGAGCTGCCAGCCGGTGACGAAGAGGGTCAGCTCGCCCTTTTCGGAGGTGCCGATCTCGCCGGTGACGGAGACCAGGTCGCCGAAGTCGACGTCGGCGGTGAAGCGGTCCAGGATCTCGGTCCCGGAGCCGTCCCGGGTGAAGGCGATCTGGAGGTCGCCGGACCAGTCGCGCAGGTCGGCGAAGACGACGCCGCCGAAGTCGCGGACGACCATGACGCGGCCGGAGACGGTGGCGGTTTCGCCGGTACGGGTGCCGGCTGCGGCCGTCGGGTGCGCGGCCCGGATCGCGGCGGTGGTGTGGGTGGCGGCAGGGACGCCGACCGGGTACGGGTCGGTGCCCTCGGCCCGCAGCTTGGTGAGCTTGCGGTGGCGGATGCGGATCTGCTCGGGCAGGTGCGCGGTCGGGTCGGCGTTCGCGTCGGCGGCGGGTCCGACCAGGCCGAGCGCCTCGATGGAGGGCAGGCCCGCGGTGCTGGCCGGATTGGTGAAGGTGCGCTTCGGGGAGTGGCCGCGGCCCCACATCTTGCGCAGGCTCGGCACCGCGACGAAGCCCTCGGCGATGCCGGAGGCGAGGGAGACCCGGGCGAGGGAGCCCGCGTCGCCGTAGCAGAGGAAGCGGGGGTACCAGGCGGGCTGGTACTTCACGTTGGAGCGGTAGAGCGCTTCGAGCTGCCACCACTTGGAGAAGAACAGCAGCAGCCTGCGCCACAGACGCAGGATCGGGCCGGCGCCGATCCGCGCGCCCTCTTCGAAGGCGGAGCGGAAGACGGCGAAGTTGAGGGAGATCCGGCGGATGCCCAGCTTGGGCACCTGGGCGCAGATCTCGGCGACCATGAACTCCATGACCCCGTTGGGGGCCTGCCGGTCACGGCGCATCAGGTCGAGCGAGATGCCGTCCTTGCCCCAGGGCACGAACGACAGCAGGGCGATCAGCTTGCCGTCGGCGTCGAAGGCCTCGGCGAGGAGGCAGTCGCCGTCCTCGGGGTCGCCGAGCCGGTCGAGCGCCATGGAGAAGCCGCGCTCGGTCTCGGTGCCGCGCCAGGCGTCGGCGCGGTCGATGATCTGCTCCATCTCGGCGTCCGAGAGGGCGGAGTGGCGGCGGATGCGGGTGGTGGCTCCGGTACGGCGGACCCGGTTGACGGCCTGGCGGGTGACGCGCATGTCGCGGCCGTCGAGGTCGAAGGCGTTGACGTCGAGGATGGCCTCGTCGCCGAGCTGCATGGCGCTGAGCCCGGCGCGGGCGAACGCGGTGGCGCCCTCCTCGGAGGCGCCCATGACGGCGGGCGCCCAGGCGTACTGCTTGGCCATCTCCAGCCACGCCTCGATGGCCTGCGGCCAGGCCGCCTTGTCGCCGACGGGGTCGCCGGAGGCGAGGGAGACGCCAGCCTCGACGCGGTAGGTGACGGCGGCGCGCCCGTTGGGGGCGAAGACGACGGCCTTGTCGCGGCGGGTGGCGAAGTAGCCGAGGGAGTCCTGCGCTCCGTACGCGCCGAGGAGGGCGCGGATGCGGGGCTCCTCGTCGCCGTGCAGGGAGGACTCCATGCGCTGCGAGCGGAAGAGGGTGGCGGCGGACGCCAGCAGGGCGAGGGCGCCGAAGAGGCCGAAGAGGAAGTAGAGGAAGCGGGGGCCGTGGCCGTCGAAGTCTCCGTAGAGCACGCCGCCGAAGACGCGGACGATCACCCACGGCAGCCGGTCGGCGGGCACCAGGGTGCCGGGCCAGATCGAGATGAGGCCCCAGCCGACGAGTACGGCCGCGACCAGCGCCGCGACCAGCACGCCCAGCGCGCGGCGCACCGCCCCGTGCCGGGAGGCGGCGTAGAACTCCTTGCGGGCCAGGATCAGCACCACCAGCGCGGCGACGCACACCACCGTGGAGGCCAGCGCCTCCCAGTCCTCCAGCAGGATGTACAGGAGGTCGCCGACCAGCAGCAGCACCAGATAGGCCACCACCAGCCACCAGGCGATCTTCTTGCGCGAGCCGACGGCGGCGGCGAGCAGGAAGAAGAACACCGCGTACGCCAGGTTCGCGCTGACCGGGACGGTGATGTATTCGAGCAGTTCGGTGAAGGGCCTCACCAGTCTGCGCAGCGGCTGGCTGATCGCGAGCAGGGCACAGTACAGACCCAGCAGACCGAAGAAGGTCGCGAATCCGTCGGGCACCCTGCTGAGGAAGCGGTTGCGGCTGGTGGGAGTTTCCTCCACGGTGACACTCATGGGGGAAACTCTAGGGAGCGCGGGGACCCCACGCCTCCCGGGGTAGGGCGTTTCACCTGCGGGAGGGTCTCATTTCGGCCCGTACGATCCCCCGTGCGCCGCTCGTTTCGGACCGCGCGCCGTACGGGATAACCTCCGCTCTGTGACCGAACAGCCCGAACAGCAGCGCCACACCTTCGAACGCGGCACCGACGGCCCCAAGGTGATCGTCGCCGGAGTGGACGGCTCCCCTTCGTCCCTGCGCGCCGCCGCGTACGCGGGAGGGCTGGCCAGACGGCAGAACGCGCTTCTCGCACTCGTCTACGTACAGCCGCTGATCCCCTCCGGTGCGGCGCTCGGCGCGCCGGTCGCCGGGACCACGGAGGAGATCGCCGAGGACCTGATCGCGGAGATCCGGCGGGCCACGGAGCGGGTGAAGGGCATCTTCGAGGTGCGCTGGGAGTTCCACACCTTCCGCGGCGACCCGTACAACGGTCTGGTCACGGCCGCCGACGAGCTGACGGCGGACGCGGTGGTGGTGGGCGCGTCGGAGTCGGCGGGGCACCGCTTCGTGGGGTCGGTGGCGGTGCGGCTGGTGAAGGCGGGGCGCTGGCCGGTCACGGTCGTGCCGTAACCGGCCGGGAGGGGGCGCGGCCGTGACCGGCCGCACCCCGGGGCGGGCTACTCGCCGCTCTTGTCCAGGGACTTCTGGAACTCCTTGCGCATCTTGTCCAGGCCGCGTTTCTTCGCCTCGGTCCAGAAGGGCTTCCACTCCTTGATGTTCTTGCGGCCGCTGACGATGTCGTTGACCAGGTCCTTGGCGTCCGTGGACATGCGGGGGTAGTACTCGGTGTACGCGTCGGAGTAGTGGCCGACGGTGGGGTCGGGGATGCCGATCGGGATGAGCTTCTGCTCGATCGCGTACACGTCCTTCACGTCCTGCACCCGGGCATCGCCCTCGAACATCGAGGCGATCAGCGCGGACGGCGAGACAGTGGCGGTCTCCAGGCCGCTGCGCAGGCCCTCCACCTCCTTCTTCCCCTTCGCGGTACGAACAGGGAAGCCGCTCTTGTCGAAGGTGAAGTCGAGGTCGCGGCTGCCGAACTCCTGGGACTCGCGCTCCTCGGTGCCGAACGGCGCGGCCATGTAGTTGAGGATCGACAGCAGCATCTTGACGCGCTTCTCGTCGCCCTTCTTGATCGCCGTGTAGCCGATGGTGCCCCGGTGGAGGTGGTGGCGGGGGCCGCCGCTGCCGCCGGCGGCGAACGGCACCAGGATCTGCGAGGCCAGCTCGGGGGCGTTGATCCGCAGGTCCTTGCGGGCGTTGGTGGGGTTGGCGTAGACGCAGGCGCCGATGGAGCCCTGGGCCATCTTGATGTAGGCGTCGGCCATGTCAGGGTTGCCCGGGTAGAAGACGCCCGCCTTCTTCAGCTTGATGGCGAAGTTGATGGCTTCCAGGTAGGCGTCGGTCTCCATCCAGAAGGTCAGCGAGCCGTCCTTGCCGCGCTCCCACTTGTTGGGGACGCCGAAGCACTGGCTCATGACGCTGACCGCGTTGCTGTAGATCGGCTCAAGCGCCCAGACCTTGCCGCCGGTGACCTCCTTGCACTTGGCGAGGAACTCGTCGGGGCTGCTCGCGGAGAGCCCCTCGGCCTTCTCCCAGACCTTGGGGTTGCCGCCGTAGACCTGCCCGAAGGCGGGGTACGGGCTGGGGGCGCCCCAGATCCGGCCGTTGACGACGGCCGTCTTCCAGTGCGCCTGGGTCATCGCGGCGAGGTGCGGGTACGCCTTGACCGCGTCGCCCGACACCAGCTCGGTGATGTCGGCGCACTTGGCCTCCAGGAGCTGGGCGACGTGCTGGATGCCCTGGTTGGGCGGGATCCACATCAGGTCGGGCAGCTCGTTGCCCGCGACGGTCGCGGCGAACTTCTGGTCGTATCCGGGGTCGGTGCCCATGATGACGGAGAGGTCGACGCCCAGCTTCTTGTTGAGCTGCTGCCAGTGGGCGTTGGCGTCCTTGGGGGTGGGCGGCGGCGTCCATATCTCGGTGAGCAGGGTGACCTTGGAACCGTCGCCGGGCGGCTTGGGCACACTGCGGACCAGGGTCTTGGGGTAGGAGAGGAAGCCGGAGTCAAGGCCCTTGGCGTTGGGCGGCAGGTCGGGCTTGACGCCGGTGTACGGGACGTACGTCGGCAGCTTGACGTTCGCCGACGCCGCCTCGGTCTTCTTGGCGGTGGAGGAGCCGCAGCCGGTGAGCGAGGTGGACGCGACACCGGCGGCGACGGCCGCGCCGAGGCCGACGAAGGTACGGCGGGACATGCCGTTCATGGAAATCTCCGCAACTGGGGTGTGGGGAAGGGGTCAGCCCTTGATGGCGCCGGTGAGCACGCCCTTCGTGAAGTACTTCTGGAGGAAGGGGTAGAGCGCGAGGATGGGGAGCAGCGCGATCATCACCACGGCCATCGAAATGGCCTGCTGCGGCGGCATGTTGGTGACGCCGAGCGCGTCGCCGGTGAGCTGCTTGTTCTGTACGACGTAGGTGCGCAGGATCAGCTGGATCGGCCATTTCCCGGAGTCGTTGAGGTACAGCATCGCGTTGAAGAACGCGTTCCAGTACGTCACCGCGTAGAAGAGCCCGACGACGGCGACCACGCCCTTGGACAGCGGCAGCACGATGCGGGTGAGGATGCGGAAGTCCCCCGCCCCGTCGATGCGGGCGGCCTGGTAGAGCTCTTCGGGGATGTTCATGAAGAACGCCCGCATGACGACCAGGTTGAAGGCGTTGACCAGGCCGGGGAGGATCAACGACCAGTAGGAGTCGAGGAGTCCGAGCTCCTTGACGACGACGTACATCGGGATCATGCCCGGCGCGAACAGCAGGGTGAAGAGGACGAGGAGCAGGACGGGCTTGCGGCCCGGGACGCCGGGTTTGCTGAGCGCGTACGCGAGGGTGATCGTCGTCAGCAGGGACAGCGCGGTGCCGACGGCGGTGATGCCCGCGCTGACCAGGACGGCCCGGGTGATCAGCCCGCCGGACAGGATGGTCCGGTACGCCTCCAGGGTCGGCTCGGTGGGGAAGAGGACGAAGCCGCCGGCGGCGGTGATCTCCTCGCGGGAGGCCAGGCTGGTGGACAGGACGACCAGGAACGGCAGCACCATCACGGCGACGATGACGGCGATGACGACGGCCTTGGTGGCGTTGCCGACCGGGCTGGGCGGCTCCTCCCAGGCGGGACGCCGGTCGGGTACGCGTCGCTGACGGCGCGTCAAAGGGGGTATCTGGAGGGTCACTTGCTGTACACCCCTTGCTCTCCGAAGGCGTGGGCGACCTTGTTGGCGCCCCAGATCATCAGGGCGCCGACGACGCCCTTGACGAGTCCGGCGGCGGCGCCGATGCCCCAGTCGCCGTAGACCACGCCGTGGTAGAAGACGTACGTGTCGAGCACTTCGGCGGCGCGTGCGCCGACGGCGTCGCGTTGCAGCAGGAACTGTTCGAAGCCGACGCTGAGGATGTCGCCGAGGCGCAGGACGAGCAGCAGGATGGTGACGCTGCGGACGGCGGGCAGGGTGATGTGCCACATGCGCCGCCACCGTCCGGCGCCGTCGACGGCCGCCGATTCGTACAGGCTCTGGTCGACACTGGCGAGCGCAGCTAGGTAAATGATCATTCCCCAGCCGACGTCCTTCCAGATCGCCTGTCCGGTGATCAGCAGGGGGAAGGTGTCGGGGTTGGTCATCAGGTCCCACGGCTGCATGCCGTGTTCGCGCAGGAAGTTGTTGAGGAGTCCCGCACCGCCGAGGACCTGCTGGAAGAGGGCGACGACCAGCACCCAGCTGATGAAGTGCGGCAGGTACACGATGCTCTGCACGAAGCGCCGGGTGCGGCCGCTGATGAGGCTGTTGACCAGCAGGGCGAGGGCGAGCGGCGCGGGGAAGAACAGCAGGAGCTGGAGGAGGGCGAAGACCAGGGTGTTGCGGACGGCTTCCCAGAAGGCGGGGTCGGCGAACAGTTCCTGGAGGTTGGCGAAGCCGACGAAGGGGCTGTCCTGGAAGCCGATGAACGGCTGGTAGTCCTGGAAGGCGATGACGTTGCCCAGCATGGGCACGTAGAAGAAGACCAGGAAGAAGGCCAGGCCCGGCACCATCAGGGCGAGCATCACCCAGTGGTTGCGCAGCCGGACGCGCAGGGGGACGCGCCGGGTCTTCGCCGGTGGGCTCGGTCGGTCGCCTTCGGGCGGCGTGGCGGGCCGTGGCCTCTTCTTCGTTACAGGCGTTGCAGGGGATGTCACACGTGCTCCCTGGCGTCACGGCATGCGGCGGCGAGGCGGGAAACCACCTTTTACTAAAGGGGTTTTCCGAATGGGGTGGCCACATCATGGGTGCGCCGGGAACACGCGTCAACAGTCAGAAGTGAACGCCCAGTTGGACTTTTCCACTCACTTCCGGTCACATTTCAGGCCATCAACGACCCATCGTCAGGCCGTACTTGGCAGCTCCGCGACTGAGCACGACGCGTCGGATGTGCTCGCGCGTCTGCGGATAACCCGCGTCCGGGGATCCGAGGTTGAGGACCCGGTTGGAGTTCAGGTCGAAGAACTGCGGGATGAACTCCGCCTTCTTGACCTCCCAGCGCTTGCCCGGCGCGGCGGGCGGGGCGAAGGTGAAGCGGCCGATGCTGCTCATGTTGCCGCGGTCGTCCTGCGCGCCGGAGTGGTTGAACATGGTGCCCGCGATCTGGTCGCCCATGCCGTAGATGATGTACGTCCCGTTGACCTTCTCGTACGCCTGGGGGACGTGGGCATGCGTGCCCAGGATCAGGTCAATGTCCGGGCGTCCGGCGGTGGTTGAGGCAGTGAGGGCGCGGCCGAGGGAGAGCTGCTTCTCGTCGGGCTCGTCCTGCCACTCGGTGCCCCAGTGCAGCGAGACCACGACCACGTCGGCGCCCGCCTTCCGGGCGGCGCGCGCATCGGCGACGATCTTGCCGCGGTCGATGAGGTTGACCGCCCAGGGCTGGCCGTCGGGGAGCGGGTAGCCGTTCGTACCGTACGAGTAGGCCAGTTGGGCGACCTTCGCGGTGCCCGCCTTCAGCAGCGCCGGACGTGCGGCCTCGGCCGCTGTGCGGGCCGAACCGGCGTGGGCGATCCCGGCCTTGTCCAGCGCGCCGAGGGTGCGGCGGATTCCGGCGCGGCCGTCGTCGAGGGTGTGGTTGGAGGCGGTCGAGCAGGAGTCGTAGCCGGTGGCGCGCAGCCCGGCGGCGACCTGGGGCGGGGAGACGAACGCCGGGTAGCCGCTGTAGGGGCCGCCCGGGCCGCCGTACACGGTCTCCATGTGACAGATCGCCAGATCGGCCCGGGAGACGACGGACTTCACGCCCGCCAGCATCGGCGCGAAGTCGTAGCCGTCGCCGCCCGCGTCGGTGCGGGCCTGGCGGATGATCGAGTCGTGCGGGAGCACGTCGCCGGAGGCGACCAGCGTGAAGCCGCGCTGCGGGGCGGCGGGCGCGCCGGGCTTCGGGGATGCCTGCTTCGGGGCGGCCTGCTTCGGAGTGGTGGGGGCCGGGGCGGACGCGGGGGACGCTGTACAGGCGGTGGCCCCGAGCAGCAGGGCGGCGACCGCCGCCGTCGCGTACCGCTGCCGGGTGGCGCGTCGGGCGGAGGTCTTCGGGGGCGTCAACACCGTGCGCTGCTTCATCTGACCGGCTTCCCTCGGGTGGAAATGTCTCGAACATGCGCCGGATATGCGCAAAGAGAATCCACCCGGGCGCACTCGTGAAGTCAAGGACCTTTACGGCCGAGTGGGGGCAAGAGCGCCCGAACGGCCCCGAACCGGTCTGTCGCTCCCGCCGCAGTGGACCGCCTCTCGCCCGGCGCGGGCCGCCGACCGTTCGTCGTACCACTCGTCGCACGGCTCGACCGTTCGTCGCACGCACCGGCCGCCTGCTCGCACGCCGCGCACCGCCTGCCAGCACCGGCGCACACCGACGGTTATCTTCGCCCCTGAACTCGGCCCGGCTGTGATCGCCGTCACCTCCACCGGACCCCTCTCCCCGTCCCCTTCTCCCCCGCCCGCTCGCCCGAAGGAGCGTCAACGGTGACCACCTCCCTGCCCCTCGCCCCCCGCACCGACGAACGCGCCCTCGCCGCCCTCCAGCGCGAGCACGGCACCGCGCTCTTCGGCTTCCTGCTCGGCCTCACCCACGGCGACCGGCAGCGCGCCGAGGACCTCGTCCAGGAGACGCTGGTACGGGCCTGGCAGCACCCGGAGGCCCTCTCCAGCGACCACGACTCGATGCGGCCGTGGCTCTTCACGGTCGGGCGGCGGCTGGCGATCGACGCCCGGCGCGCCCGCCGGGCCCGGCCCAGCGAGGTCACGGCCGAGGTGCTGGACCACTCCCCCGCGCCCGTGGACCTCGCCGAGCGCTCCGCCACCGAGCTCGACGTGCGCCAGGCAGTGCGGGCGCTGCGCACGGAGCACCGGGAGGTACTGGTGCAGGTGTACTTCCGGGGGCGTTCGGTGGCGGAGGCGTCCACCGAGCTGGGCATTCCGGAGGGAACCGTCAAGTCCCGTACGTATTACGCGCTCCGGGCATTGCGCACCGTGCTTCCGGGGTACGACGTCGGGGTCGGCGGGCGCGCCGGACGGGGCGCGGCCTGAGTGCCGTCGGCTTCGCGCCAAGAGCGCGTGCGTCACATGCGTACCGGCGGTACACCCCTTCCTCCCCCGCCACGGGTTCGGCGCGACGATTTCGAAAGCACGCCGTCAAGTTCGGTAAAGACGCCCCGCCAAACCCCTCTGAGCGTGAAAGCTCTTCGCCGGGGCTCCCGTCCGGAGTCCCGGATACCGCAGGCACGACCGGAGAAGGTGGAATGCTGTGCTGCCCGAGAGCGCCAATGGCACCGGCGGAAGCGGCCTTGCCGTACCCATGGCATGGCTGTACGCCGAGTACATCGCCGACGAGCTGCTGCGCACCGGGCAGTTGATCCCGCCCGGCACGCTGGAGTTCCGCGCGGGGCGCGAGGCCCTCGCGCTGACCGTGTACCTGTCGGACTCGACGGACGAGCTGTCCGGGGTCGGGGTGATCTCCCAGCTCGACGAGTGGTTGTCGCTCACGGCGTACGGCCACCCCTGGGAGCAGTGGGTACGGGAGTCCTTCGCGGCCCGCGTCGGGCGGGGCGACGGCGGCCCGGACCTGGAGCTGGCCAGGGCGTCCTGGCGGTGGCTGGAGTCGACGGAGCTGCTGGCCACCGATCTGGCCGGAACGGGTGTCGAGGCGGGCCCGGCGGCGGCCGGTGACGACGCTCCGGGAGGCGCGGGCGGTGAAGGTCCCGGCCTGCCGGAACTCGCGGACCTGGTGGACGAGAACGCGCGGGTGTGGCTGCCGGCATGGCAGTTGGGGCTGCCGCTGGGGCACCTTTCGGTGCACCTGTTCTGAGGGGCGCCTCTTGAGGGTGTCTCAGCTCTCCGCACGAGGTGAACTGTGCACGCCTGCACGGTACTTCGGGATGCGTACGGTGATCTTCATGCCCGCGCCGACGGCCGTCTCGACGACGATGCCGTAGTCGTCGCCGTAGACCTGGCGCAGCCGCTCGTCCACGTTGGACAGGCCGATGCCCGCGGTGGCGGGCTCCTGTCCGGCGAGGATGCGGCGGAGCCGCTCGGGGTCCATGCCGACGCCGTCGTCCTCGATGGTGACGATCGCCTCCGCGCCCGCGTCCTGGGCGGCGAGGGTGATCCGGCAGTTCTCGCGCGAGTCCTCCAGGCCGTGCTTGACGGCGTTCTCGACGAGGGGCTGGAGGCAGAGGAAGGGCAGGGCGACGGGCAGCACCTCGGGGGCGATCTGGAGGGTGACACCGAGCCGGTCGCCGAAGCGGGCCCCGGCGAGCGCCAAATACTGCTCGATGCAGCGCAGTTCGTCGGCGAGCTGGGTGAAGTCGCCGTGCCTGCGGAAGGAGTAGCGGGTGAAGTCGGCGAATTCGAGGAGGAGTTCGCGGGCCCGTTCGGGGTCGGTGCGTACGAACGAGGCGATGGCGGCGAGGGAGTTGAAGATGAAGTGCGGGGAGATCTGCGCGCGCAGCGCCCGTATCTCCGCCTCGACGATCCGGGTGCGGGAGCGGTCCAGCTCGGCCAGCTCCAGTTGTACGGACACCCAGCGGGCGACCTCGGTGGCGGCCCGCACGAGGACCGCCGACTCCCGCGAACCGTAGGCGACCAGCGCCCCCAGCACCCCGTCCTCGCCGGTGAGCGGGGCGATGACGGCCCACCGGAGCGGGCAGGAGGGGTCGTCGCAAGCGGTGTGGACGCAGGTGCTGCGCCCGGAGTCGAGCATTTCGGCGACCTTGAGCATCACCTTCTCCTGGTGGTGCGCGGCGCCGGGGCCGTCCCAGGCGAGGACGGTGGTGCGGTCGGTGAGGCACAGCGTCTCGGTGCCGAGGAGGGAGCGCAGCCGGCGGGCGGCCTTGCGGGCGGTGTCCTCGGTGAGTCCGGCGCGCAGCGGGGGTGCGGCGAGGGAGGCGGTGTGCAGGGTGAGGAAGGTGGCGCGCTCGACGGGGGTGCCGAGGTCGAGGTTCTTCTCGGCGCGACGGGCGGAGAGCCGGCCGAGAGCGGTGCCCACGGCGAGGAGCAGTGCTCCGGCCGCGGCGAGAGCGGCGATCTCGATGGTGGTCACTGCTCTGCTCCGGGTGCGGTGCTCTGAAGGGTGGTCACTGGCCTGTGCTGCGCGCGGCGCTCTCGGTCTGGAGCGCTGCTCCGCAACGTGAGCGGTGCCCCGCGAGCAGTGCTCTCGCTTCTGGTCACCGCTCTGCCTCCGGGGCAGTGCTTCCGGCCGGCTTGGTCGTCAGTTCCTCCGGGAGGTGGAGCCGGGCCAGGGTGGCGGCCGTGCCCGGTGGTATCCGGCTGCGGGTCGCGAGCGAGACCAGCACCATCGTCAGGAAGCCGAGCGGGACGGACCAGACCGCCGGCCAGGCCAGCAGCGAGTGCGACCAGCCGGCGGCGGGGATTCCGGCGCGAGTGGCCATGACCGCGGTGAGCGCCGCCCCGCCCCCGATCACCAGCCCCGCCGCCGCCCCCGGCGGGGTGAGCCCCCGCCACCAGATCCCCAGCACCAGCAGCGGGCAGAACGACGACGCCGACACCGCGAACGCCAGCCCCACCGCGTCCGCCACCGGCACGTCCGCCGTCACCGCTCCCAGCCCCAGCGGCACCGCCATGGCCAGCACCGTCGCCAGCCGGAAGTGCCGCACCCCGCGCGCGGGCAGCACGTCCTGCGTGAGCACCCCGGCCACCGACATCGTCAGACCGGACGCCGTCGAGAGGAACGCCGCGAACGCCCCGCCCGCGAGCAGCGCCCCCAGCAGGTCCCCGCCCACACCCCCGATCAGCCGTTCCGGCAGGACGAGCACGGCGGCGTCGGCGTCCCCGGTGAGGGCGAGTTCGGGAGCGTAGATCCGCCCCAGGACCCCGTACACGGGCGGCAGCAGGTAGAAGGCGCCGATGAGGGCGAGGACGACGAGGGTGGTGCGGCGGGCGGCGGTGCCGTTCGGGCTGGTGTAGAAGCGGACGGCGACGTGCGGCAGGCCCATGGTGCCGAGGAAGGTGGCGAGGATGAGCCCGTAGGTGGCGTACAGCGGGTGTTCCTCGCGGCTGTCGGCGAGGGGCTCGGACCAGATGGCGGCCCCGGCGGCCCGGGTGTCGCTCTGTTCGGGGACCTCGGCCCCGGCGGGGAAGCCCAGGGTGGTGCCCGACGCGATCCGGTGCGAGCCCACGTCGAGGGTGAGGCTGCCGTTGTCGTACGGCCGGTCGTCGACGGTTCCGGTCGCGGTGAGGGTGAGGGGCCGGTCGAGTTCGATCCGTACCGTCTCCTGGAAACGTACGGACGTGTGCTCGCGGAAGGTGGCGGGGGCGTCGAAGCGGGCCCTGGGGGCGTCGTCACCGAACCAGGCCCCGGCCAGGAACAGGGCGGGCACGAGCAGCGCGGTCAGCTTCAGCCAGTACTGGAACGCCTGCACGAAAGTGATGGACCGCATGCCCCCTGCCGCGACCGCGCCCGTCACGACGACGGCGACGACGAGCCCGCCGACCCACCCGGGCGCCCCGGTGAGGATCTCCAGGGTGAGCCCGGCGCCCTGGAGCTGCGGCAGCAGATACAGCCACCCGATCCCCACCACGAACAGGCTCGCCAACCGTCTCACCTGCGGCGATTCGAGCCGGGCCTCGGCGAAGTCGGAGAGGGTGTATGCCCCGGAGCGGCGCAGCGGGGCGGCCACCAGGAGAAGCAGCACCAGGTATCCGGCGGTGTACCCGACCGGGTACCAGAGCATTTCGGGGCCCTGGAGGAGGACGAGCCCCGCGATGCCGAGGAAGGAGGCGGCGGAGAGGTACTCGCCGCTGATCGCGGCGGCGTTGAGGCGGGGGCCCACGGTGCGCGAGGCGACGTAGAAGTCGGAGGTGGTGCGGGATATGCGCAGGCCGAGGGCGCCTATGAGGAGGGTGACGAGGACGACGACGGTGACGGCCGCGACGGCGTACGCGTGGTTCATGGACGCATCATGCCGGTCGGTCAGCGGCCTTCCACGAGGCCGCGGAAGTCCCGTTCGTTGCGCTCGGCCCGGCGGACGTACCAGCGGGCGATCAGCCACATCACGGGGTAGACGACGACGCCGAGCACCACCCACAGGTGGGGTCCGGGTGCGAGGGGTTCGCCGGTGAGGACGCGCGGGAGCTGGAGGAGCAGGGGCAGCGTGCCGACCAGCAGGGTGAGCGCGCCGAGGCCGAGGAGGGCGGTGCGCAACTGACTGCGCATCAGGGAGCGGACGTAGGTGGCGCCGAGCGGTGTCTGTTCGCTGATCTCGGAACGTGCGGGCGCGTGCCGGGCCGTCCGGCCGCCGGCCCTTCCGCCGCTCCGGGGCACACCGGTCACGGTCTCGCGGCGGGGGCGCGGGGCTGCGGGCATCGGTGCGGGCTCCGGGGGTTCGGCGGTGGCCGTGCTGGCTGGGGCTGCTGGAGTCTACGCAGAGGTGCCGGTCAGGGGGTAGGCCGAGGAGCGGAGGGGTCAGGGGCGGCCGGGGTCGTTCAGGGCGATCTCCAGTTCCACGTACGACTGTTCCGCGCGCCGGAAGGCGACCTCCAGGGCGGCGGCGGTACGGGGTGTGGCGTACGGCTGGGCGGATTCCTGGACCTCGTACAGGACGTCGGCCCAGCGGGCGGCGGCGCTCTTGATGCGGGTGAGGAGGGCGTCGAGTTCGTCCGGGGCGCCGGGGCGGATCGCGGGCAGGGCGCGCAGTTCCGCGAGCAGCGCTTCGACTTCGGACATCCCGCTCCCTCACCCTGTGGTTGAGGGTCAGGGTAGGGGCGCGGGGGCGGGGTGCGGGCGGTGGTTCGTTCTGTGGTGGGGTTACGTCGGTGAACGGTGCGGGCCACGCGCCGGGCGGTCGGGCGGACCGGTGCGTTACCGGCTTCCTCCGGCGCGGCGCATGAGCAGGTCGCGCAGTTCGCGGGCGTGGCGGCGGCTGACGACGAGTTCGGCGTCGGCGACGCGGACGGTGGTCGTGCCGGCGTCCAGGCGCAGTTCCTCGATGCGGCTGAGGGCGACGAGGTGGCGGCGGTGTATGCGTACGAAACCGCGGGAGGACCAGCGCTCCTCCAGGGTGGAGAGCGGGATGCGGACGAGGTGGCCGGGGCCGGGGGCGAGGGTGTGCAGGCGGGCGTAGTCGCCGTGGGCCTCGACGTAGGCGATGTCGGCGATGGGCACGAAGCGGGTGACGCCGCCGAGTTCGACGGGGATCTGGTCCTGGGGGGCCGGGGCTTCCTTGGGGGCCCGGGGCACGGGCACGCTGGACACTCCGGCGGCGACCCGGCGCACGGCTTCGGCGAGGCGCTCGCGGCGCACGGGCTTGAGCACGTAGTCGACGGCCTTGAGGTCGAAGGCCTGGACGGCGAAGCCCTCGTGGGCGGTGACGAACACGATCAGGGGCGGGCGGGCGAAGCCGGCGAGGAGCCGGGCCACGTCGAGGCCAGTCAGCCCCGCCATGTGGATGTCGAGGAAGACGACGTCGATGGCGTCGTCGCCGTCGGGCCCGGCGTCGAGGGCCCGGTTGATCCGCAGGAGGGCTTCGGTGGCGTCGGTGGCGCCCTCGGCGCGGGTGATGCGGGGGTCGGCGCGGAGGAGGTAGAGGAGTTCCTCGAGGGCGGGCTTTTCGTCGTCGACGGCGAGGGCGCGGAGCATGGGGATACGGTACGGGCCACTTGGGCGTGGTGCGGTGCGGGTCGGGTGGTCGGGGGTCCCGGGCCCCGGGGCGGTGCGGCTTGGTCGGGTCGGCCCGGGCCCCGGAGCGGTGCGGCTTGGCCGGGTCGGCACTCGGTGCAGGGGCGGGTTTCGCCCCAGCCCCGCCCCTTCACCTAAACCCGCGGGGCAATTGAACGGTTCCGTGCGGGTCGGTTCGTGGCTGGTCGCGCAGTTCCCCGCGCCCCTGGAGTGCCTGCCCTTCGGGCGGCACATCAGGCATCTCAGCCCGTCCGGCGGGGACCGGTCCGGACCTCAGCCACGCACCACCCGCACCAGCTCCGCAAGCGCCTCCGCGACACAACCCGCCAGCCGGTCCCCGTCCGGAACCGCCTTCGCGTCGGCGACCAGCCCCACATGCACCTTCCCGCCGTACGTCGAGAGCGCGACCGCGAGCGACTGCCCCCGGGCCAGAGGGGCCATCGGATAGACCGCCCGCAGCGGCCGCCCACCCAGGGACAACGCCGTCCGCGGCAGCGGGACACTCGTGACGAGGACGTCGAAGAGGGCCCGCGCCGCGCTCCCCGCCAAGGGGGCACCCAACTTGCTGGCGAAAGCCGGAAGCTGGTCGGCCAGCAGCGCCACCGCCCCCGCCCCCCGCGACGGCCCCGCCGCCTTGTTCCGCGCCATGCCGTCCCGCACGGCGGCGAGGCGGACGAGGGGGTCCGGCTCCGTGACGGGGAGGGAGAGGAGGTAGGCCGAGAGGCGGTTGCCGGTGGTGGCACCGCCACCGGGCCGCCGCCGCGAGACGGGTACGAGTGCCCGAGGGTCACCCCCCGCCGGCTCCCCCCGCTCCCCCATCCACCGCCGCAACGCCCCCGCCACCACCGCGAGCAGTACGTCGTTGGCGGTTCCGCCGCAGGCCCGGCGGACCCGGTGCACGTCGTCCAGGTCGAGCGCGGCCGTGGTGAGCCGCCTCGTACCGCTGGACTGGGCGGCGAGCGCGTCCGGCACACCGCCCGGCAAGGGCAGCGGCAGCAGCGTGTGCAGGCGGCCCGCCCGCACCACGGACGCCCCGATGCCCAGCACCTGCCCCACCTCGCCGAGCCGGTCCCGGGCGAGTCCGACGGCGCGCCCCGGTCCGGGAAAGCGGGAGGCCGGGACCTTCGGCCGCGTCGTGCGGGCCCGCACCGGACGCGCCCCCGCGATCTGGTCGAAGATCCCCGCACCGATCGCCACCGCCCGCATCCCGTCGGCCAGCGCGTGGTGCAGCTTGACGAGGACGGCGCACTCGCCGCCCCGGTCGGCGGTCAGGACGTACATCTCCCACGGAGGGAGACCGCGCGCGAGCGGACGTTCCATCAACTCCCCGGCGAGCAGCGTCGCTTCGGCTGCGAAGCCGTCGGCGGGCAGGAGGATGCGCCGCACGTGGCGGCGTACGTCGAAGTCCTGCGCGGTGACCCAGGCGGAGCCGCCGAAGGGCAGCCAGACGTTGCGGACGGCCAGGCGCAGACGGGGTATCGCGGCGGCGCGGGCGGCGAGCAGGTCGAGGAGTTCCTCGCCGTCCGGGGAGTCCTCGTCGCCGCCGAAGAGGGCCAACGCGCCCAGGTGCATGGGGTGTTCGGTGGATTCGAGATGCCAGAACGCCAGGTCGAGCGGCGCCAGCAACTCGGCGGCGCCGGTGCCCGTCGACTCGGCGTTCTCGGTGCTCGTCTCGGTCGTCAAGGAGCCCTCACGTCGTCGGAGTTCGGCGGAGCCCACCGCCGTCAGGGGTCGGCGGATTCCGGGTTCGAGGTGCGGCGGAGCCCGCAGTCAATCGCGGCCGGTCGGTTACGGTCAAGTACGTCCAGTACGCGGACAGTTACCGACGGCCCCACCGGTTTCATCCCGACTCGCCCTGTACGCCGCCGAGTTGTGCCCCACGTGACGGCACGATGAACTCGCACCACAGCGCCTTGCCCTCACCCCTGGGCTCCACGCCCCACACGTCCGCGAGCCGGTCCACCAGCAGCAGTCCGCGCCCGGACACCGCCGCGTCGCCCGCCTCCCTGCGGCGCGGCAGCGCGCTGGAGCCGTCGGCGACCTCGACGCGCAGCCTGCGCTCGGGGGCGTCGAGGATGCGTACAGTGAGGAGGGCCCCGCCGTCGGTGTGCATGAGGGCGTTCACCATCAGCTCGTCGGCGGCGAGTTCGATCTCGTCGCCGCGGCTCTCGGCGCCCCAGGCGCGCACTGCGGCGCGGATCATCTGCCGGGCGGAGGCGAGCGATTCGGGGTCGCCGGGGGCGACGTGCTGCTGGAGGCGGCCGCCCGCCCGGGGCGCGTCGGCGGCGCGGCGGCGCAGCAGGAGGAGGGCGACGTCGTCGCCGCAGTCGCGTTCGTCGACGGATTCGCAGAGCCGATCGGCGAGTTGCTGGATGTCGCGGGGTCCCTCGTGGACGAGGTCGGCGAGGGTCTGGAGTCCGTCGTCGAGGTCGGCGCCCGGCTGCTCGACCAGCCCGTCCGTGTACAGGATCAGCGTCTGCCCGGGGTCCAACTCCCTTGTGCTGACCGGGTATTCGAGCTGTCCGAATTCGGCGGAGAGCCCCAGCGGCAGTCCGCCCTCGACGGGTATCCGCCGGCAGGACCCGTCGGCGAGCCGCAGCAGCGGGTCCATGTGTCCGGCGCGGACGAGCTGGACGACGCCGGTGGTGAGGTCGATCTCGGCGTACGTACAGGTGGCGAAGCGGTCGGTGTCCAGCTCGTGCAGGAACCCGGAGGCGCGGGCCATGACGGTGGCGGGGGTGTGCCCCTCGGCGGCATACGCCCGCAGCACGATGCGCAGTTGGCCCATGACGGCGGCGGCGTGGGTGTCGTGCCCCTGGACGTCGCCGATGACAGCGCCGACCCGGCCGCCGGGCAGCGGGATGACGTCGTACCAGTCGCCGCCGACGTCCTGCCCGTCGCGGGCCGACCGGTAGCGGACGGCGACGCTCGCACCGGGGACGGTGGGCACCCGGCGGGGCAGCATGGCCTGCTGGAGGTTCTCGGCGAGGTCCTTCTCCTGCTCGTACAGCATGGCCCGCTTCAGGCTCTGCGCGATGCTGGAGCCCAGGGCGATCAGCAGGTTCCGCTCGTCGGCGTTGAAGCCGCACTTGCCGCTGTAGAGCAGTCCGAGCGCGCCGATGGGGCGGGCCTGCGCGATCAGCGGGAGGTACGCCGCCGAGCTGACCCCGAACTTCGACACGTGCGCCCACAGCTTCGGATAGGCGGCGGCGAAGGCCTCCCCCGACTCGATGAAGCGCGGCGCGAGGGTGCGGACGACCTCGCCCATCGGGTACGCGGGGTCGTCGATCCGGGTGTAGCGGGTGCCCGGCATGAATTCCGGGCCCTCGGCGACCAGCCGGATGCGGCCTGCCTCGACCAGGCCCATGACCAGCGAGGACGACTGGAATCTGCCCAGTTCGTGGGCGTCCTTGAGGACGTCGATGACATCGCGGACGCTGCGGGCGTGCGCGAGGGCGGCCGTGGTGTCGGCGACGACGCCGGTGCCGCCGTGCCGGGCGGCGTCCTGCTCGGTGCGCGCGGTGAAGTCGTCCAGCTCACGGGTGGCGTCGCGCACGACGCCGATGATCCGGTACGGGCGGCCTTCCACGTCGCGCCGGATCACCCCCTGGGTGTGCCCCCAGCGCAGCGAACCGTCGCGCAGGCGGACCCGGAAGTACGAGCCGTAGGAGGGGTCGCCGCTCTTGAGGGCCTGCGAGACGACGGCGTCCATCCGCTCGCTCTCGCCCGGGGCGACCTTCGCGAACAGGGCCGAAGGAGTGCCGTCGTACTCGCCGGGGCGCAGGTCGAAGACCTCCAGGGCGGAGTCGTCGAGGTCCAGGTGCGCCTGGTCCAGGTCCCAGTCGAAGATCCCCATGTGGTTGAGAGCGAGGGCGGCCCCGGTGGGGACGGGGCGGTCCGGGGCCGGGGCCGGGGTCCCGGCCGTGGCGGATGCGGCCGGCCCGTCCGGGGTCGGGTCTCCGGGCGGGTCGGTCCGCAGGTCGGGCGTCGGGTCAGCCACCGTCCGGTCCGGGCTGGGTCTCGGCGTCCCACTCCGGGTCGGAGTCCGGGTCCGAGGGCAGCTGGAGCGCCGTGCTGTGGCTGGGCGTCGGGGTGGGGCAGCCCGACGGCACGGGCAGCGGCGTGGCGGGCGTGGGGACGCCCGGGGTGAGGGTGGGGCAGGGGGTGGTGGGCGGCGGCGGGGCGACGGGCGAGTCGGTGTCGGACGTGGACTCGGACGGCGTGTCCGAGGGGGCGTCGGACTGGGCGGGGGTGTCGGACTCGTCGGGGGTGTCGGCGGTGCCGGGCTCCGTACTCCCCGGCTCGGTGGTGCCGGGTTCGGTCGTCCCGGATTCGATGGTGCCGGGGGTCTTCTCCTCGTCACCGCCCGGCGCCTGCTCCGGGTTGCCCTGCGGCTCGCCGGCCCTCTCGTCGCCCAGCTCGTCCGGGGGCGGGGGCGGGGGCAGCTTGGCGTCCGGCGGCGGCGTCTTGTCCTTCTCGCCCTCGGAGCCGGTCTCGCGCTCGATCCAGGTGTTGTTGACGACGTTGACGATGGTGAGGTTGTTGATGACGACCGTGGTGGGGGTGACCACGACGACCTCGGCGGGCCGGTACCCCCTCCAGGGCTGCCCCTTGTGGGTCACCGTGCCCTGGGCGACGGTCGGCGGGAGCAGCGGGTTCCCGCAGGCGCACCGCACGCGCGGCATGCCGTTGGCGTCGACCATGACGGCGGTGCCCGCCTGGAGGACGGACTGGAAGGAGGTGAGGGAGCCGCCGCTGAAGCCGTGGTTGGTGACGCGGGTGTCGGCGCGCAGCACGACGGGGGTCAGTCCGCGCAGGAAGCGCGGGATGGCGGCGACGTCGATGCGGCTGGCGTCGGCGAACGCGCGCGCCTTGGCCTGGTCGGCGCCGGAGCCGGTGAGGTAGCGGATCTGCTGCTCGACGTCGCAGCTGGAGACGGACTGGGTGCCGCCGTAGAGCCCGGGCGTGCCGCCGGAGACCTGCTGCACGCGCCGCACCGAGGCGGACGGGGAGACGCTGGCCGTCCGGGTGGGGGCGGGGGTGGTCGTGGAGGGCAGCGGGGTGGTGGTCTTCGCGGTCGACTGCGTGAACGGATCGGGTCCGTGTGCGGCAACCGGTTGAAGCAGTACGTCCTGGCCGCCGACGTCCGTGGTGGCGCCGGGCCCGCTGCCGCCGGTCCCGCACCCCGCCACCATCAGTCCCAGGGACACGGCCGACACCGCTGTCACCACGGTGCGGCGACGCTTGGATGAGTGCACGCGGCTCTCCCGTCCTCTTCTTCGCCCGGCCCGTTCCATCGCGCCAGCCTCGCCAATACGTACGATTCCTCACTTTTGTCCCTCTATGTCTGCCGCACATCCGCGCCCCCCGCAAGTGGACGGAACCCGTCGCGGCCCCCATGCCCCTCGACGCCCGCGCCCCTGCCCGGCACAGTGACCCGCATGACTGACGCCACCACTGCCGCCGCATCCCTCGCGCCGCTGGGCACCGCCGCCGAGATCGCCGCCGCCGTCCGCGAGAAGCGGCTCACCCCGCGCGAGGCCGTCGCCGCCTCGCTCGCCCGTATCGAGGCCCTGGATGCCCGGGTGGGCGCGTTCCGTTTCGTCCGTACGGCGCGGGCGCTCGCCGAGGCGGACGCCCTCCTGGACCGCTCCGACCTGGACCGGCTCCCGCTGGCCGGAGTGCCGGTCGCGGTGAAGGACAACCTTCCGGTACGGGGCGAGTCGACCCGGATCGGATCGGCGGCCACCTCCCCCGCGCCCGCCGAGGCGGACCACGAGACGGTGGCCCGGCTGCGCGCGGCGGGCGCGATCGTCGTCGGCCTCACCCACGTCCCGGAGCTGTGCGTCTTCGGCACCACCGACGGCGTCCACGGCACCTCGCGCAACCCGTGGGACCTCTCCCGTACGGCGGGCGGCTCGTCCGGCGGCAGCGCGGCGGCCGTCGCCGCCGGAATGGTGCCGATCGCGCTCGGCAACGACGGCATGGGCTCGCTGCGCATACCCGCCGCGAACTGCGGAGTCATCACGCTCAAGCCGGGATACGGCCGGGTGCCCGCCGGGATCGGCGACGGCGACTGGTACGGCATGTCGGAGAACGGCCCGCTCGCCACGACCACCGAGGACGCCCGCCTGATGTTCGCGGTGCTCGCCGGGGACACGGTGCTGAGGGAGGAGTCGACAACGGCGGACGAGCCCAGGCCCGCCGTCCTCCCCGTCGCCGACCTCCTCCACACCACCGGCCTCAGCCTGGCCGCCTCCACCCGCAGCCCCCTCGCGGGCATCCCGATCACCCGCCCGTACGCCGACGCGGTCCGCGCCGCCGTCCGCCTCCTGGTCGACTCCGGTCACACGGTCACCCACGCCGACCCGCCCTACCCCCTCTCCCTGTCCACCACGGTCCTGGCCCGCTGGACCGGCGGCACCGCCAAGGACGCAGCCGGCCTGGACCCGAGCCGGCTCGCCCCGCGCACCCGACGCCACGCCGCCGCCGGCCGCCTCTTCGCCCGTACACCGCTGCTGCGCACCGACCACCGGGAAACACTCCGCAAGCGGCTCACGCCGTTCTTCGAGGAGTACGACGTCCTGCTGATGCCCGCGCTGGCCCGGCGCGCCCCCGAGGCCGCGCCCTGGCACGAGCGCGGCTGGCTGCGCAACGTCTTGGTCAACACGGCGTACGCACCCACGACTCCGCCCTGGAACCTGGCCGGATGGCCCGCGCTCACCCTCCCGCTGGGCACCCTGCCCGGCACGCCCGCGCCCTGCGCCGTACAGCTGGTGACGCTCCCCGGCGGGGAGGAAAAGCTCCTCGCGCTGGCCACCCGCATCGAGTCGCTGAAGCCGTGGGAACGAACTGCGGCACACCACCTGTTCAAGTAACTCTGCTTATTGTAGTTTCCGGCGTGTGGAGCTCTCCGGGAACCTCGAACTCTCCGTGTCGCCGGGCTATTGGCAGGACCGCCCGCCGCAGGAGGCGCTGACCACCGCGGCCCTGGCGGACCAACTCGGCTACGCGGGGCTGTGGTTGGGCGAGATGGCGACGTACGACGTCTTCTCGCTCGCCACGGCCGTCGCGTCGCGCACCACGCGCATCCCGCTCACGCTGGGCCCGCTCGCCGTGGGGGTGCGCGACCCGATGACGATCGCCCGGGGCGTGGCGTCGGTCGCGGACCTGACGGGACGACACGTCTCCGTGGCCATCGGGAGTTCGAGCCCCGTGGTGGTACGCGACTGGCACGGCCGCGACCACCGCCGCACCGGCACGGCCCTGCGCGAGTCGGCACAGGCGTTGCGCCCACTGCTCGACGGCGAGCGCACGACGACGGACGGCACGCTGGCCCGCACCCGCGGCTACCGCCTGCGCCTGCCCGCCCCCAAGTCCTCTCTCACCGTTGCTGCGTTCGGCCCGCAGGCGGTCCGCACGGCGGCGGCCCACGCCGACCGGATGGTCCTGAACCTGCTCACCCCGACATCGGCAGCCGATCTCGTACGTCAACTCCGCACGGCTGCTGCGGAGTTCGGCCGCACGCCGCCCAGCGTGGCGGCGTGGGTGACGGCGGCGGTGGACCCGTCGCCGGAGGCGGTGGAGCAGTTGCGGCGCGGTGTGGTCGGCTACTTGGCGGCACCCGGCTACGACGCGATGTTCGAGGCGGCGGGCTTCGGCGAGGTGGTGGCGTACGCGCGCACCCGGCCGCACCCGAAGGAGCTGCTGGCGGCGGTGCCGCCGGAGATCACTTCGGCGGTGGGCCTGGTCGGGGGCACGGAGGCGATCCGGGCCCGGCTGGCCGAGTACGCGGCGGCGGGGGTGGACGAGGTGGCGCTCGTACCGTCGAGCACGGAGGCCGACCCCTGCGGGGAGCGGACGCTGACCGTACTCAGCCCGCAGTAGCAGACCGTCCCCCCACACGATTCAACTCCTCACCCCACACGGGGAGTTTCACGGCACCTCTTTCCAACGGCGCAGAGGGAGACGGCACATGGGGGTCGGGGCACGGAAGCTGCATCCGCCGGAGCGGGTGGCGGAGTACACGGCGGCGGGCTGGTGGGAGGGCGGGACGACGGACGCGCTGCTGCGGGTGAGGGTGCGGGAAAACCCGGACCGCCTGGCCCTGGTCGACCCGCTGAACAAGGCCGACCTGATGGACTCCCCCGTGCAGCGCCTGAGTTGGGCCGAGGTGGACGGCGAGGCGGACCGCCTGGCGGCCCTGCTGCTGCGGCACGGCCTGGGCCAGGGCGACGTGCTGGGCGTGCAGTTGCCGAACACGGTGGAGCAGGTCTGCGTCTACCTGGCGTGCTGGCGCATCGGGGTGATCGTGTCGCCGCTGCCGGTTCAGTACCGGGAGCACGAGACGGTGCAGCTGGGCGCTCTGGCGGAGTTCGACGGGTTCCTGACGGCGGGGCGGATCGGGGAGCGCCGGGTGGCGGCGGAGGTGACGGGCATCAGCTCGCAACTCCCGTCCCTGCGGCTGGTTTTCGCGTACGGCGAGGACCTCCCCGAGGGCGTGGTCTCCCTCGCCGCCGAACTGGCGCTCCCGTACGACGCGGCGGAGGTGGCGGCGTACACGGAGAAGCACCCCGTCGACGCGAACGACTGCATGACGATCTGCTGGACGTCCGGCACGGAGAGCACCCCGAAGGGGGTGCCGCGCTGCCACAACGACTGGCTGGCCATCGCGCGCACCTGCGCGGAGGCACCGCGCATGACGGCGGACGACGTGCTGCTGAACCCCTTCCCGATGGTCAACATGGCAGGTTTCGCAGGGCTGTTCCTGCCCTGGCTGCGGGTCGGGTGCGTGCTCGTCCAGCACCACCCCTTCGACCTGCCCGTCTTCCTGAAGCAGATCGCGCGGGAGCGGGTGACCTACACGGTGGCACCGCCCGCACTGCTGACGATGCTGCTGGCCCGCGAGGACCTGATGGCCCTCACGGACCTGTCCTCCCTGACCCGGATCGGCTCGGGGTCCGCACCACTGTCGGTGGCGATGGTGCGGGGCTGGCAGGAGCGGCACGGCATCGGGGTGATCAACTTCTTCGGCTCCAACGAGGGCACGGGCATGCTCACCGACCCCTACGACGTCCCGGACCCGGAGCAGCGGGCCCGCTACTTCCCCCGGTACGGGCACGGCCCGGCCGAGCGGTGGTCGACGCTGGCCGCGTCGTGGACGCAGCTGCGGATCGTGGACCGGGAGACGGGCGAGGACATCGAGGAGCCGGGGGTGCCGGGGGAACTCCGCATCAAGAGCCCGCAGGTCTTCGCGGGGTATCTGAATGGGTCTCAGCTTCCTTGCCCCTTCGACGAGTTCGGCTATTTGCGCACCGGGGACGTCTTCGAGATCGCGGGCGAGGAGGGGGAGTTTCTGCGGTACGTGGACCGGGCGAAGGATCTGGTCATCCGGGGCGGGATGAACATCGCTCCGGCGGAGCTGGAGCAGTTGCTGGCGGGGCATCCGTCGGTGGCGGAGGTGGCGGTGGTCGGCTACCCGGACGAGGTGCTCGGGGAGAGGGTGTGTGCGGTGGTGGTTCCGGCGCAGGGGGCTTCCGTGGCCCTGCCGGAACTGGTCGCGTACTTGCAGGGGCTGCGCATCGCGACGTACAAGTTGCCGGAGCGGCTGGTGCTGCGGGATGCGCTGCCGCGGAATCCGGTGGGCAAGGTGCTGAAGCGGGACCTGCGGGAGGGGCTTGGGGGGTGAGGGCGCGGTGCGGGGTGGGGCATCGGCACCCGGTGCCGGGGCGGATTTCGCCCCAGCCCCACCCCTTCACCTAAACCCGCGGGGGCATCGTGGCTGAGGTCTTGCGCAGTTCCCCGCGCCCCTTTCAGGGGCGCGGGGAACTGCGCGAGCAACCAAACAACAAGCCGCGCGGCGAGCGCTTCAGGGAAAGGGGCGGGACCGGGGCGAAACCCGGGGGTCCGGGGGCAGAGCCCCCGGCCCGAACAGCAACCCCCCACCACCCCGCACAGAAACTAAAGCAACCCCGGCCGCACCCACTCCTCCCCCTTCACCCTCTCGTCGAAGAAGTTGAGCACCGTCTCGTACCAGACCACCGAATGATTCGGCTTCAGCACCCAGTGGTTCTCGTCCGGGAAGTACAGGAACCGCGCCGGCACCTCGAACCTCTGGAGGTCCTGGAACAGGGCCATCCCCTGCCCCACCGGCACCCGGTAGTCCAGCGCCCCGTGAATCACCAGCATCGGCGTCGTGATCCGCGAAGCCCCGAGCACCGGCGAATTCGCCACGTGCCGCTCCGGCTGCGTCTCCGAGTGGCCGAAGATCCTGCGGAAGAACCAGGACCCGTCGCTGTCGTTCTGGAAGGCCGCCGTGTCCCAGATCCCGGCGTGGGACATGATCCCCTTGAACCGGTCGGTGCTGGTCGCCACCCGGTTCGCCATGTACCCGCCGTACGACCCGCCCGCGAGCCCGGTGCGCGTCTCGTCGATGTCCTCGCGCGCCTCCGTCGCGTCGGTGAGCGCCATCAGGTCGCGGTAGGGCTGCCCGCCCCACTGGCCCCAGCCTCGCTCGTGCATCTTCTGCCCGTACCCGGTGGACAGTGCCGGGTCCGGATACAGCACCGCGTAGCCGCGCGCCACGAACGGCCACGGGTTCCAGCGCCACGTCCAGGCGTTCCACGAGGACTGCGGTCCGCCGTGCACGAACACCAGCAGCGGGGCCGGCGCGTCCGCCGACGCGCCCTCCGGCACCGCGAGCCACGCCCGCAGCGGGAAGCCGTCGTCGCCGACGGCCTCGACCTCGGTGAGCGTGCCCGGCAGTTCGGGCAGCGTGCCCGGAGCCTTCAGCGCGACCGGGGTCTGATCCTCCCCCGCCGCCGCGAGCCGCACCGGCACCGGCGCCTCGTCGATGTTCGTCCGCAGCGCGTACAGCGTCGTCCCGTCCGGGGACACCTGGAGCGAGCCGTACGCCCCGGAGGCCGTCAGCCGGGTGACCGTGCCATCGGCGTCGCGCCGGAAGACGGGGTGGTGGCCCAGCTCGTCGGCGGTGAACCACAGCGTGCCGTCGCCCTCGACCGGCGACACGGCGACGCCGCCGGGCCAGTTGTCGAAGCCGGGCAGAAGGTCGGTCTCCTCACCGGTCGCCAGGTCGACACGGACGAGCGTCATGTCGTACGGCGCCTCGTACGTTTCCTCCAGGAGCCGCTCCAGCACCACGGCCGTGCCGTCGCCCGTGAACACCGCACTGCCGTACCCGAAGCCGAGCGTGTCCACGACGCGCAGTTCCTCGCCGGTGGCGGCGTCCGCGATCACGACGGTGTCGCGGTTCTCACTCGGGACCCGGCCGCTCACGAAACGCCCGTACGCCACCCGCGTGCCGTCCGGCGACAGCGCGACGCCGCCCTCGTCCACGGCGCCCTGCCCGCCCGCGTCCACCGCAGTGGCGTCCTCGGCGAGGCCGCGCACGAAGGCGTGCAGCTCGCCGGGGCCCAGGTCGTGGTCCCAGAACCGGGTGGGCCCGCCCTCGTAGAGGATGGCGGTGACCTTGGCGTCCTCGCGGTCCTTGGTCAGCTTGGCGTGCGCCTCCGCGTCGGCCGCGCCGGGCAGCAGGCTGCCGGAGTACACGAGCGCGTCGGTACGGGCCGCGAGGGCGAAGCCGCTGATGCCGCCCGGGTGGCGGGCGACCCTGCGGGCCTCGCCGCGCTCGGGCAGCGCCCACAGCGTCGCGCCGTCCTTGCCCTCGCCCTTCTCGGCGGCGGCGTCGGTGTTCTCGCGGCCGGAGAGGAAGTGGAGGGTGCCGTCGGCGGCGAACTTCGGGGCCGACTCGCCCTTGACGGACCGGGTCAGGCGCAGCGGTTCGCGCACGCCGGCCGGGTCGATGTCCCAGAGCCCGGAGACGTACGCGGTGCCCTCCGCGTTCAGGGACTGCACGGCGGCGACGAGCCGGGTACCGTCCGGCGAGAGCGCGAGCGCGCCCACACGCGGGGTGGCGAAGAAGGCGGACAAGTCGTGAAATGCGGTTTTGCCGCTGGATGTTGCAGACATGCCCGTCATCCTTACCCGCACTTCCGTGCACGCACCAGGGAATTCGCTCTGGGCTCAGCAAACCCTCACGTCACACGTCACTCACCCTCATCCGATACGTTCCACGAGCACCGCCACGCCCAGTCCGGCCGCTCCGCTCACCGAAGCGACCCCGTACCGTCCGCCGGTGCGCTCGAGTTCCTCCACGCACTCGCCGACCATGATCGCGCCGGTGGCCCCGAAGGCGTGCCCGGTGGCGATGGTGCCGCCGCCGGGGTTGAGCCGGTCGGGACCGACGCCCAGGTCCCGCCGCAGCCGCAGGCACAGCGCGGCGAAGGCTTCCGCGAACTGGAAGACGTCGACGTCCGCCGGGGTCAGCCCGGCCTTGGCGAGCACCCGCTCGACGGCCGTCTGCCCTGCGGTGAGCATGATGACCGGGTCGGTGCTCGCGGTGGCGGAGGCGACGACACGGGCCCGGGGGCGACGTTCCGACGCCTCCGTGCCCAGTACCAGCAGTGCCGCCCCGTCGGCCAGTGCCGGTGAAGTGCCCACGGTGTGCAGGTGGTTGATGTTTCCCGCCTCCGGGTGCGCGGCCAGGGCGAGAGCGTCCTGCCCCTGCGTGCCGAGTTCCGCGAAGGCGGGTTCCAGGGCGGCGAGGGAGTCGGCCGTGGTCTGTGGGCGGACGAGTTCGTCGTGGTCCAGGCCCGCCACAGGGACGAGGCTGCGCGCCGAGCGCCCTTCGGCGCGCGCGGCCGCCGCCTTGGTCTGCGTCTCCAGCCCGTACGCGTCCAACTCCTCCCGCGCAAAACCCTCCAGGGTGGCGTTGAGGTCGGCGGCGATGCCCATGTGCACGGAGCCGATCGCCTTCACCGTGGCGGGGTCGCAGAACAGCGGCCCCCGGTCGCTGAACATCGGCACCCGCGAGGTCGACTCCACTCCCCCGGCCACCGCCAGCCGCCCGAGGTCCCCCGACTTCAGACGGGCGGCGGTCTGCGCCACGGCGTCGATGCCGGAGGCGCAGAAGCGGTTGATCGTGCCGCCGGGGACCCCGTGCCCCCAGCCCGCGAGGAGGGTGGCGGTGCGGGCGAGGTTGGCGCCCTGTTCGTCCACCTGGGAGGCGGTGCCGATCATCACGTCCTCCACCTCGCCCGCCGCCAAACCCCTTTCCACCAGGGCGCGTTGGAGCGCGACCACCAGCTCCACCGGGGAGGTGCCGTGCAGGGCTCCCCGCGCGGAGCCCTTGCCCCGGGGCGTACGGACGTAGTCGAGGACGTAGACGTCGGCCATGAGCGCGCTTCCCTTCACCGAGTAACTCTGTTAGTTGTAGCATCACGGATGCCGGCTTCACAGGCATCGCGGCAGACGTCGCGACGGACATCACGGCAGGCGCGAGCCGATCGCAGCGGAGGTGCTGGATGAGTACGTGGGTACTGGGCGGCCATCAGACCGATTTCGCACGGAACTTCAGCCGCGCGGGCCTGGACTTCTCCGATCTCGTACGCGAGACGGTCCACGGCACCCTGGAGTCGGCCGGGATCGGTCCCGAGGCGGTCGGCGTGATCCACGTCGGCAACGCCTTCGGCCAACTCTTCACCGGGCAGGGCCAGTTGGGCGGCATGCCCGCCACGGTCGAGGAGGGCCTGTGGGGCGTGCCCGCCTCCCGGCACGAGGCGGCCTGCGCGTCGGGGTCGATCGCGGTGCTCTCCGCGATGGCGGACCTCGAATCGGGGCGCTACGACTGTGCGTTGGTGCTCGGCTCGGAGCTGGAGAAGACGGTTCCCGGCGACGAGGCGGCCCACCATCTGGGCGCGGCGGCGTGGGCCGGGCACGAGGGGCAGGAAGCCCGCTTCATGTGGCCGTACATGTTCGCCGAACTGGCCGACGAGTACGACCGCCGCTACGGTCTCGACGACGCCCACCTGCGGTCGATCGCCGAGCTGAACTTCCGCAACGCCCGCGCCAACCCCCTCGCCCAGACCCGTACTTGGAAGTTCACCGGGGCCAGCTTCACCGCCGACGACGAGGCGAACCCGCGCGTCGAGGGCCGGGTGCGCCGCCAGGAGTGCAGCCAGATGACGGACGGCGCGGCCGGTGTCGTCCTGGTCTCGGACCGCTGGCTCGCACAGAACCGCACCGCCCGCCCCCTGGCCCGTATCGCCGGCTGGGGCCACCGCACCGTCGGCCTCCCGCTGGCCCGCAAGACCGAGCGCAGCAAGGACGATCCGTACGTCCTCCCGCACGTCCGGCAGGCGATGCTCGACGCGTTCGACCGGGCCGGAATCGCGGGCATCGACGCCACGGACGGCCTGGAGACGCACGACTGCTTCGCCATGTCGGAGTACATGGCCCTCGACCACGTCGGCATCACCGCCCCCGGCGAGAGCTGGAAGGCCGTGGAGAGCGGCGACCTCGAAATCGGCGGCCGGATGCCCGTGAACCCCTCCGGCGGCCTGATCGGCGGCGGCCACCCGGTCGGCGCGACGGGCGTACGCATGCTGTGGGACGCGAGCCGCCAAGTGGCGTGCACCGCAGGGGAGTTCCAGGTGGAGGGCGCCCGCCGCTTCGCCACGCTGAACATCGGCGGCAGTACGACCACCACGGTCGGCTTCGTCGTGGAGACCGCAGAAGGAGAGGACGTCCATGGACGTTGAGATCGTGGGCCGCGCCCTGTCGACCCTCCCCGCCGACGACGACCACCCGTACCGCACGGGCCCGTGGCGTCCGCAGACCACCGAGTGGAAGGCCGACGACCTGGAGGTCGTCGGCGAGATACCCGCCGACCTCGACGGCGTCTATCTGCGCAACACCGAGAACCCCGTCCACCCGGCGACGAAGCTCTACCACCCCTTCGACGGCGACGGCATGGTCCACGTCGTCGGCTTCCGCGACGGAAAAGCCTTCTACCGCAACCGCTTCGTGCGCACCGACGGCTTCCTCGCCGAGCAGGAGGCGGGCGAATCCCTGTGGGCGGGCATCGCCGAACGCCCCTCCGTCGCCAAGCGCGCGGACGGCTGGGGCGCGCGCACCCGCATGAAGGACGCCTCCAGCACCGACATCGTCGTCCACGCAGGTCAGGCCCTGTCCAGCTTCTGGCAGTGCGGCGACCTCTACCGCCTCGACCCGCTGACCCTCGAGACCCTCGGGAAATCCGCCTGGGCCCCCGACTGGGGCGTCTCCGCGCACACCAAGGCCGACGAGCGCACCGGCGAACTCCTCTTCTTCTCGTACGCCACCGAGGCCCCCTACCTCCGCTACGGCGTCGTCGGCCCCGACAACCGGCTCAAGCACCTCACCGACGTCCCCCTCCCCGGCCCGCGCCTCCCCCACGACATGGCGTTCACCGAGAACTACGCGATCCTCAACGACTTCCCGCTCTTCTGGGACCAGCGCCTCATCGACCAGGGCAAATACGCCTCCCGCTTCCACCCCGACCTGCCCTCGCGCTTCGCCGTCCTGCCGCGCCTGGGCTCCGAGATCCGCTGGTTCGAGGCCGACCCCACCTACGTACTGCATTTCACCAACGCCTACGAGGAGGGCGACGAGATCGTCCTCGACGGCTTCCGGCAGGGCTGCCCCGAGCCGCCCGACCCGCGCGGCGAAGGCGTGTACCAGCGGATGTTCCGCTTCCTGGCGCTGGAGCGCATGCAGGTCACGCTGTGGCGGTGGCGGCTCAACCTCACCACCGGCCGGGTCAAGGAGGAGCAACTCAGCGAGCGCTACACCGAGTTCGGGGTGATCAACCCGGACACGGCGGCCCGCCCCTACCGCTACACCTACGCGGCGACGCAGAAGCCGGGCTGGTTCCTGATGGACGGCATCGTCAAGCACGACCTCCTCACCGGGGCGCAGGAGCGCTATGCGTACGGCGACGAGGTGTTCGGCAGCGAGGCGACCGTCGTCCCGCGCGCCGGCGGCACCTCGGAGGACGACGCCTACCTTGTTACCCTGACCACCGACATGAACGCCGACCGCTCCGAATGCCTGGTCCTCGACGCGGCGCGCCTGTCCGACGGACCTCTCGCCCGCATCCGGCTCCCCGAGCGGATCTCCAGCGGTACGCACGCGACCTGGGCCCCCGGTTCGGCGCTCCGGGGCTGGCACGAAGGGCCCCCGACTGTCTAGGAGTTCGCGAGTGACCGCCGCGGTGCAGCTACCCGTCCGGCTGCCCGCCGGCGGTCCCAACGCCGTCGCCACCGCCTTCGGTCTGCTCGGCGACGAGTGGTCGCTGCTGATCCTGCGGTACGCCCTCCAGGGGGTGCGGCGCTACGCCGACTGGCGCTCCCGGCTGCCGATCTCCGACGCGGTGCTGACCTCCCGGCTGACCCGACTCGCCGAGCAGGGGCTGCTGGAGCGGGTCGCGTACCAGGAACGCCCGGTGCGGTACGCGTACCGGCTCACGGAGCGCGGTCGTACGGTTTGGCCGGTTCTGGTCGCCGTATGGGGGTGGGAGTACCGGTGGGTGGACACCCACCGCGAGGAGTTGCCGTGGATGCGGCACGCGGAGTGCGGGCGGCACATGGAACCGGTGCTCGCGTGCGGGGGCTGCGGGGACTGTGTCGAGCCCCGTGACGTACGCAGCGAGCTGGGCCCGAGCGGCGAGGACGGCCGGTCGATCCCGTCGGCGGCCACCCGCAGGCGCAGCGCGGCGGGCACCGAGGGCGGGGCCGGGCTGTTCCCGGAGACGATGGCGCTGCTGGGCAACCGGTGGTCGGTGGCCATGCTGGGGGCGGCGTTCCTGGGGGCGCACCGCTTCGGCGAGTTCCAGCAGCGGCTCGGCGCGCCGCCGTCGATGGTCGCCGACCGGCTGCGGACGTTCGCCGCGCTGGGGGTGCTGGAGGCGGAGTCGGGAACGTACCGGCTCACCCCCAAGGGGCGCGGCTTCTTCCCGGTGGTGATGACGCTGATCGACTGGGGTCAGCGGTGGTACGAGTCGCCGGAGGGCCCGGCGCTGGTGTCGCTGCACCGGGGCTGCGGCCGGGAGTTGGCGCCGAGGCTGGTGTGCGGGGAGTGCGGCGGGGGGCTGTCGGAGCGCGGGGTCGAGGTGGTGGGGGACACGACCGCGCCCTGACGCCGACGCGACGGGCCGCACCCCGGGGTGGGGGTGCGGCCCGTCCTGCGCGTACGGTCCGCTCGCGCGGGTGCGGTCTAGTCGACGCCGGGCAGGATGTGCGGCTCCGCGAGGTCGTCCTCGTACCCGGCGAGCCGGATCGGTGCCGACCTGGCCCACACTTCCAGGTTGCCGAGCTTCTTGGGCTTGCCCGCCCTGCCGCCCGCTCCGGCCTTGGGGGTGTAGGTCGTCGACCGTTCGGACCTTCGCTGGTCCTGCTGGGTCATTTCTGGTGTCACCGCGCACTCCTTTGTGTCGCGTAACCCGTCGGACGTGTCCGCGGTCCTCGTTCCGGGACCGCCGAACTCGCCCCACGGGGCATGAAGGAAAGGGCTCTTCCGTCGCGGTGGCGCCGGTGTTGCTCGTGCGGGAGCCGCCGTGGTGGTGGGCGTTTCCCGTGTACGGGCCGAGGGTGTCGCTCTGTCCGTGACGAACAGAGTACCCATATGAGCGCCCGTGCGCTCGATGGATTCCGTCGACTTTCGGCCCGTGCCGCCGTGGGATTCCTTCACTGTCCGCTCCCTTGACAGTCATCGGAGGTCTCTTTAGCTTTCTCGCGAACCTCCTGCTTCCTCCCCGCACATCCACCTCTCGGGCCACCCCTTTCCTCGGATGAATACGGTGGGTCCGGATGCGGCTGCGTGTCCTGTCCCCACTTTTCGAGGAGTCGTACGTGAACAGAAGCCCCGTCAGAGCGCTGCTGGTAGCCGCCGTCGCTGCGGGTCTCGTCGTCGTGCCGCCCGCCGCCGCGGGCGCCGCACCGCCCCTGAAGCTGGCCGCCGAGGTGTACGTCTCCCCCACCGGGAACGACTCCGCGCCCGGCACCGCGCAGGCCCCGGTGCGCACCCTCGCCCGCGCGCAGGCCCTGGCCCGGCAGGCCACCAGGACGGCCCCCGGCCGCCCGGTGAACGTCATCGTGCGCGGCGGTACGTACCGGCTCGACCGCACGCTCACCTTCGGCGCCGAGGACTCGGGCACCGCGTCGGGCCCCGTCGCCTACCGGGCGGCCCCCGGCGAGAAGGTGGTCCTCAAGGGCGGCCGCCAGGTGACCGCACCCTGGCGGGTCCACTCCGGGGCCATCCAGGTCGCCGACGTCGGCACCGGCCTGGACTTCGACGAGCTGTTCCTGAACGGCAAGCGGCAGCCCCTCGCCCGCTACCCCGACTTCGACCCGGCGGCCAAGATCCTCGGCGGGTACGCCGCCGACGCGATCTCCCCGCAGCGCGTGGCCCGCTGGAAGAACCCCACGACGGCTCTCGTGCGCGGCCTGCACCAGGGCGAGTGGGGCGGCAACTCCTTCAAGGTCACCGGGCTGAACGCCGACGGCACCCCCAAGCTCGCCTGGGTGGGCGACAACAACCGCGGCTCCGGGCTGCACGGCACGTACCGCATGGTGGAGAACGTCTTCGAAGAGCTGACCGCTCCCGGCGAGTGGTTCTACGACAAGGCCGCGGGCAAGCTGTACGTCCAGCCCCCGGCCGGCGTCGACCTCGCGAAGGCCACGGTGGAGACGGCGGAGCTCCGCGAGCTCGTGCGCGTCGAGGGCGCGAGCGCCGCCGCCCCCGTCCGCAACCTCTCCTTCACCGGCTTCACCTTCACCCAGACCCACCGGACGCTGTTCTCCGCACCGTACGAGAAGCTCCAGCTCGGCGACTGGGCCATTGCCCGCACCGGCGCCGTGCACCTGAAGAACACCGCGGGCGTGGCGGTCCGCGACTCCCTCTTCGACCAGGTCGGCGGCAACGGCGTCTTCCTCGACGGGTACGCCTCCAGGTCGGAGGTGACCGGCAGCGAGTTCAGCCACTCAGGCGCCTCGGACATCGCCGTCATCGGCAGCCCCGACGCCGTGCGCGAGCCGTCCACCTGGGACAACATGCGCAGGACCATCACCGACACCACCCCGGGCCCGAAGTCGGAGAACTACCCGCGCGACATCCGCATCGCCGACAACTACCTGCACGACAACGGCCAGTTCGAGAAGCAGACCTCGGGCGTGCAGATCTCGATGAGCCGCCGGGTGACCGTCTCCGGCAACACCGTGCACGACGGTCCGCGCGCCTGCATCGACATCAACGACGGCACCTGGGGAGGCCATCTCATCGAGGACAACAGCCTCTTCAACTGCGTGAAGGAGACCTCCGACCACGGCCCGATCAACGCCTGGGGCCGGGACCGCTTCTGGCCGCTGAGCGCCGACGACGCGACGAAGAAGGCGTACGCGAAACTCGACGCCATGGAGACGACCGTCATCCGGCACAACCGGATCTGGCACGACTCGCACTGGGCGATCGACCTCGACGACGGCTCCTCCAACTACCTCGTGGAGAACAACCTCCTGCTCAACGGCGGCGTCAAGCTGCGCGAGGGCTTCCACCGGACCGTCCGCAACAACGTCTTCGTCAACAGCGGGGCCCACTTCCACGTCTGGTACGCGGACAGCGGCGACACGGTGGAGAAGAACCTCTTCGTCACCGACGACCCGTACGACCTGATCCAGGTCGACACCGCGAAGAGCAAGCCGTTCGTCAACGACAACCTCTTCTGGAACAAGGGGAGTTCGGTCGCCGACGTCAACGACGCATGGCGGGCGAAGGGCCTGGACACGCGGTCGCTGGTCGCCGATCCGAAGTTCGTGGGCTCCAGCCCGTACACGGACCTGAAGAAGCTCGACTTCACCGTGCAGGCGGACTCGCCGGCACTGGGCCTGGGCTTCAAGAACTTCCCGATGACGGGCTTCGGCAAGGCGGGCACGCCCGCGCCGCCGCCGCTGGCCTGGCGCACGGCACCCGCACCGGACACCCAGGACGCCTTCCAGGAACAGCTGTTGGGGGCGGGGGCGACCCGGATCTACTCCGACGAGATCAAGTCCTCGGTCGGGCTGACCGACTACAACGGGCTGTACCTCGCCGAGGTGCCGGACAGCTCGCAGGCGTACCAGCAGGGTCTGCGCGCCAGCGACGTCGTCCGCGAGGCGAACGGCACCCAGGTCACCGACCGGGCCAGTTTCTGGAGCGTGTACGCGAAGACCGCGCCCGGCGCTCAGGTGAAGCTGAAGGTGTGGCGCAACCAGGCCGCCGTCGACCTCACCGTCCAACGCCCCACCAGCGGCGAGCAGTTCAACAACACCTCGGGTGTCGTCTACACCGGCGGCGGCTGGGACTGGAAGAACCCGTCGCGGGGCGGCTCGGGCGGCTGGCTGAACGACGTGCACGCCACGCAGACCCACGGGGAGTCCTTCGAGTTCGCCTTCAACGGCACCGCGATCGACATGATCACGCAGACCAACACCGACGAGGGCGAGGTCGACCTCTATCTCGACGGGGTCTTCGTGACGACGATCGACAACCGCAGTGCGACGCGCGAGCACCAGAAGACGGTGTTCTCGAAGGCCGGTCTCGCACCGGGCGTCCACACGCTGAAGGGCGTCATGAAGTCGGGCGGGTACCTGCTCGTGGACGCGTTCAAGGTCAAGTGAGGTGCGGGGGCCGCCCGTTGGCGGCCCCCTCCCCTTCGGGCTACCAGCCCGCGGACGCGTAGTCCTTCAGGAAGACCCCGTACAGGTCCTCGCCCGCCTCGCCCCGCACGACCGGGTCGTACACGCGGGCCGCGCCGTCGACCAGGTCGAGCGGGGCGTGGAAGCCCTCCTCGGCCAGGCGCAGCTTGTCGAAGTGGGGGCGCTCGTCGGTGATCCAGCCGGTGTCGACGGAGGTCATCAGGATGCCGTCGGTCTGGAACATCTCCTGGGCGCTGGTGCGCGTCACCATGTTCATCGCGGCCTTGGCGGCGTTGGTGTTGGGGTGTCCGGCGCCCTTGTAGCCGCGGCCGAAGACGCCCTCCATGGCGGAGACGTTCACGATGTGCGCGCGCCCGCTGCTCGCCTTCTTCGCCGCCTCGGCCATCGACGACCGCAGCTGGCTGATCAGGATGAACGGCGAGGTGTAGTTGCACAGCTGGGTTTCGAGGAGCTCTACCGGCGAGATCTGCTCGATGGTCTGCACCCAGGTGTTGGTGTCGACGACGTCGGGCACCAGGCCGCCGGCGTCGATGGCGCTGCCGTCGCGGTGGCGCTCGATGCTCGCGTTGCCCGCGACCAGGGCCAGGTCGGCGACCTGCTGGGCGTCCAGCCCGCTGACACCGAGCGGCAGCGCGGCCAGGCCGTCGACGGCTCCGGAGTTGAAGGCGCCGATCACCTGGTGGGCGGGCAGCTCGCCCGGCGGCAGCGGCGCGTTCTCGCCGTCGACCAGGGCGGCGTACGCGGAGGGCAGGCGGCGCACGGTCTGCGTGGCGTTGTTGATCAGGATGTCGAGCGGTCCGGCCTCGGCGACCCGTCCGGCCAGCTCGACGGCCTGCGCGGGGTCGCGCAGGTCGATGCCGACGACCTCCAGCCGGTGCATCCAGTCCGCGGAGTCCTCCATCGCCTTGAAGCGGCGGATGGCGTCCTTGGGGAAGCGGGTGGTGATGGTGGTGTGCGCGCCGTCGCGCAGCAGCCGCAGCGCGATGTACATGCCGATCTTGGCGCGGCCGCCGGTGAGCAGGGCGCGCTTGCCGGTGAGATCGGCGCGGGCGTCGCGCTTGGACCGGTTCAGGGCGGCGCAGGGCTGGCAGAGCTGGTGGTAGAAGTAGTCGACCTCGACGTACCGGGTCTTGCAGACGTAGCAGGAGCGCGGCCGCTGGAGTATCCCCGCGATCCGGCCCTCCTCGGTGGCCGACTTCGGCAGCAGGCCCTCGGTCTCGTCGTCGATGCGCTCGGCGGAGCCGGTCGCGGTCGCCTCGGTGACGGCCTTGTCGTTGGCGGTCTTCGCGGCCCGGCGCTCCTGGCGGCGGCGCTGCTTCACCGTGCGGTAGATACCGGCGGTGGCGCGGCGGATCGTGATGGCGTCCGGGTGGTCGACATCGAGCTGGTCCAGCTCCGCGAGGACGCCGAGCACCAGCGCCATCCGCTCCGGGTCGATGCCGGGGCCGTACTCCCCGGGCTCCACAGGGCTGTCCTCTGCGGGGCTGTCCTCTGTCACCGTCATCGCCGCTGTCGTCTCTCGTTCTGCTCGCACGTGCGTATAAGTCCTCAAAAGAGGAATCGTACGGAGGCAGGGGCGAGAGCGACAAACCGCGAGGGATGCGATCACACAGCGTTACAGGACCTGCTGGCCCTTGCCCAGGGCGATCACCCCGTTCTGCGACACCGTGTACAGCTCGGCGTCACGCTCCGGATTGACGCCGATGGTCGCTCCGGGCGGCACGTCGACGTTCTTGTCCAGGATGGCGTTCCTGACGACCGCACCGCGTCCGATGCGTACGTTGTCGTGCAGGACGGAGCCCTGGACGACGGCCCCGGGCTCGACGACCACGCCCGGTGACAGCACCGAACCGGTGACCTGTCCGCTGATCACGCAGCCGGGGCCGACGATGGACTCACTCGCGATGCCCGCCGAGCAGAAGCGGGCGGGCGGGAGCTGCCCGAAGTGGGTGTAGATCGGCCAGCGCTTGTTGTAGAGGTTGAACTCGGGCTGTTCGGCGACGAGGTCCATGTGGGCGTCGTAGTACGTGTCGAGGGTGCCGACGTCGCGCCAGTAGCCGTGGTCGCGGGCGGTCTCGCCGGGGACGTGGTTGTCGGTGAAGTCGTAGACCTGGGCGGTGCCGCGTTCGGTGAGCTGGGGCAGGATGCTGCCGCCCATGTCGTGCACGGAGTCCTCGTCCTCGGCGTCCCGCAGCAGGGCGTCGACGAGGACCTTCGTGGTGAAGATGTAGTTGCCCATGGAGGCGAAGACGTGCCGGGGGTCGCCGGGCAGTCCCGGCGGGTCGGTGGGCTTCTCCAGGAAGCGTTCGATGCGGGTGCCGTCGGAGGCCGGGGTGATGATCCCGAACGACGAGGCGTCCTTGCGGGGCACCCGTATCCCGGCGACGGTCACCCCGGCGCCGCTCTCGACGTGCTGCTTGAGCATCTGCCTCGGGTCCATACGGTAGACGTGGTCGGCGCCGAAGACCGCGATGAAGTCGGGCTGCTCGTCGTGGACCAGGTTGAGCGACTGGAGGATGGCGTCGGCGCTCCCCAAGTACCAGCGCGGGCCCAGGCGTTGCTGGGCGGGTACGGGCGTGACGTAGTTGCCGAGCAGGCTGGACATCCGCCAGGTGGTGGTGACGTGCCGGTCCAGCGAGTGCGACTTGTACTGCGTGAGGACGCAGTTGCGCATGATGTCGCCGTTGACGAGGTTCGACAGGACGAAGTCGACGAGGCGGTACGTCCCCCCGAAGACCACCGCCGGTTTGGCCCGGTCGGCCGTGAGCGGCATCAGCCGCTTGCCCTCCCCGCCTGCCAGTACGATCCCGAGCACCGAAGGTCCACCGCGCATCGCCGCCCCCAAGGGTCAACCAGCAAGGGTCATTTGACCAACTCCGCGTACACCTCGGCGGTCCGCCGGGCCACGGCGTCCCACCCGAACTCACTCACTGCGCGTACCCGCCCTGCCGCGCCCATGCGCGCGGCGGCCTCCGGCTCGTCGAGCACCCGGTTCAAGGTCTCGGTCAGCGCGTTCTCGAACTCCTCGGGATGCCGGGCCGCACGCTTCTTCTCGTACGGTACGAGCAGACCCGTGCGCCCGTCGTCGACCACCTCCGGGATGCCGCCGACCGCGGAGGCCACGACGGCCGTCCCGCAGGCCATGGCCTCCAGGTTGACGATGCCGAGCGGCTCGTACACGGACGGGCAGACGAACACGGCGGCGTGGGTGAGGAGTTGGACGACGTCGGGGCGCGGCAGCATCTCGGGGATCCAGAAGACCCCGTCGCGCACCCGCTCCAGCTCCTCGACCAGCTCGCGGAACTCGGCGCCGATCTCCGGCGTGTCCGGCGCCCCGGCGCACAGGACGAGCTGGGCGTCGGGGTCGAGGGCGCGGGCGGCGCGCAACAGGTGCGGGACGCCCTTCTGGCGGGTGATCCGGCCGACGAACAGGACGTAGGGACGCTCGGGGTCGATGCCGATGCGCTCCAACACGTCGCGTTCCTGGGCGGGTTTGTAGACGTCGGTGTCGATGCCGTTGTGCACGACGCGGACCTTGGCCGGGTCGAGGTCGGGGTAGCAGGCGAGGATGTCGTCGCGCATGCCGCGCGAGACGGCGACGACCGCGTCGGCCGCCTCCACGGCGGTCCACTCGGCCCAGCTGGAGAGGGCGTAGCCACCGCCCAGCTGTTCGGCCTTCCAGGGGCGCAGCGGCTCCAGGGAGTGACAGGTCATCACATGCGGTATGCCGTAGAGGAGTTTCGCGAAGTGCCCGGCGAGGTTGGCGTACCAGGTGTGCGAGTGCACGAGGTCGCGGCCTTCGAGGGCGGCGGCCATGGAGAGGTCGACGGAGAAGGTGCGCAGTGCGTCGTTCGCACCCCGCAGCTCGGCGGCGGGACGGTGACGGGTCGTTCGCCCGTCCCCCTCCCCGTCGCCCCAGCAGTGCACCCGGAGGTCGACCAGGGCCCGTAACTCCCGGGCCAGGAACTCCACATGGACGCCGGCGCCTCCGTAGACGTCCGGCGGATACTCGCGCGTGAGCAGCCCCACCTTCACCCCATGATGGTCACTCAGATCCCGGCTGCGGGGAAGACCGCTGCGGGGCGCGATCGAAAACGCAGTCGCCGCAGAGCCCGCCCTTGGGGCAGCGGTAGTAGAGGCAGCAGCTGTTGCGGCGGAAGGCGCCGGCCTTGAGGGAGCCGGTGGCGTTCAGCTCGGGTTGGGCGAACAGCTCGTGCGCGATCACGGCGGCCCTCTTGCCGACCTCGGGGCGATTCATCTCCCTGGCCCAGAGCCGGAGTTGGGTGACGGATGCCGCGAGGGCGGAGCCCGCGTTGCCCCATAGGAGCTGCGGGGAGATGGCGCCGTCGCGCCGGAAGGCCTCGGACAGGGGCAGCAGGTGGCCGTGCTGGACGGTCTCGCGGAGGGTCTCGGCGGTGGCGGGCAGCATGCGCACCTCCGTGAGGACCAGGTCGTCGGGCGAGCTGCCGTCGGCGTCCCAGTGCAGCAGGTCGGGCGAGAGGTCGGGCACCTCGTCGTAGAGCGCGGCCGAGCCGAGGGCGACCGACCAGAGCCGGGCGACGATCCCCAGGTGGGCTATCGAGGAGGCGACCCGGCGTTCGGGGGCCTCCAACCGGGCGGCCGTCTTGTCGATGCGGAACGCCAGGGGCGCCGGATCTCCCGCGTACACCTGGGCGAGCGGCACATGGCCGGCACCGCCGGTCTCTCCCGTGCGCAGCGCGAAGAATCCGTTCACCGAGCCCAGCTCGACAAAGTCCACCATGTCCGCCTTTCACCCACAAGAACCAATTTTTCAGTAAATACGGCGTGGCCGTTACCCCCTCACCGTATCCATGACGGGGTGACCACGAAAAGCAATTGCCGCAACCGCAACAGAAGAGCCCTCCTGGGCCTGGCCGCCGCCCTCGCCGGCGGCCTGGCCACCCCTCTGACGTCCGGTCAGGTCCGCGCCGCCGCGGCCACCCCGCCCCAACTCCCCCTGCCCACGCACACGTTCCGCTCCGACACCCTCCCCGCCACCGCCGACGAGGCCATGACCCGGCTGAAGGAGGGCAACAGCCGCTTCGTGACCCGCCGGGTCCGCCACCCCCACCAGGGCCGCGACCGGCTGCGCGCGGTGTCCATGGCGCAGCACCCGTTCGCGATGGTGCTCGGCTGCATCGACTCCCGGGTGCCGCCGGAGCAGGTGTTCGACCAGGGCCTGGGTGACCTGCTGTGCATCCGCACGGCGGGCCAGGCGCTGGACGGCGCGGTCCTCGGCTCGATCCAGTACGGCATCGAGGAGCTGGGCGTGCGCCTGGTCGTGGTGCTCGGCCACGAGCGCTGCGGCGCGGTCTCGGCGGCCGTCGAACACGCCCGTTCCGGGACCTCCGCGCAGGGCCATCTCGCCCGTGTCGTCGAGCAGATCGCCCCGGCCGCCCTGGAGACCCGGGGGCCCGCGTCGTCGGCGGACTGGGTGGAGCAGGCGGTACGGGCCAATGTGACGCGAGTGCGGCACGCCCTGTCGGCGGACCCGGCGTTCGGCGGGGCGACGGTGGCGGGGGCGCGCTTCGACCTGGACACCGGGCGGGTCAGCTTCCACCCCTTCTGAGCCCTGCTGGGCTCTGCTGGGCTCTGCTGGGCTCCGCTGCGCGGCCGCCCCACGCGCTCCGCACGCTGCCGTACCACCTGCCCCTGACACGTACTGCGTCGGCAGTACGCCCCAATGACTGCTCCAGGACGACGACGTGAAGGCTCGCGCCAGTCATCGTGGAGGGCATGAATGCCTTCGCGCTGTCCGTGCTGCTCGCACTGGTCTCCGCGATCGCGTACGCGGTCGGGGCGATCGTCCAGGAGCGGGTGGCCGTCACCGACCGCGGCCATCCGTACGCCCCCGTGCGGCGGCCCGGCTGGTGGGCGGCGCTGGCGCTGAACGGTCTGGGTGCCCTGCTGCACGTGGGCGCGCTGGTCTACGGCCCGTTGAGCGTGGTCCAGCCGCTGGGGGCGCTGACCATTGTGTTCGCGCTGCCGATAGCGGCGGTGTTCCTGCACCGCAGGGCGGGGCGCACCGCGCGGGTGGGCGCGGTGCTGGCCACGGTCGGCCTGGCCGGTCTGCTCTCGCTGACCGGCCGGGCCGACTCCCGTTCCATGACGGGCCATACGGAGCTGGTGGTGGCGGGGGCGGCGCTCGGCGCGGTGGCGGCGCTGTTCGCGCTGGCCCGGTGGGTGCGCAGGCCGGTGTTCCGCTCGATGGCGCTGGCCGGGGCCGCCGGGGTGGCGTTCGGCATCGCGTCCGTGTTCATCAAGTCGCTTGCCGTGGGCTGGAGTTCACTGGGCCTTGCGGGCCAGTGGGAGGCGGTGCCCGGGGTGGTGCTGTTCGCCGCGGCCGGGGTGCTGCTGTCGCAGGCCTCGTACCGTGACGCAGGGCTGACGGCCCCGCTGGCGACGGTGACCGTGGTGAATCCTGCGGTGGCGTCGGCCGTCGGGCTGAGCGTCTTCGGGGAGACGTTCCGGTACGGGACCGGGGGCGCCCTCCTGGCCGTCGCCGCGGCCGTGCTCTCGGCGGCGGGCCTGCTGCTGCTCACCACGGACCGGGCCCGGGACGGCGGCGAAGGGGAGGAGCTCCCCGTGGAACTCCTCCCCGCGGTGCCCGTGCAGCAGGCGAAGGATCCGGTGCGCGAGCCCCGCAGGAACGTCACACCCTGACGCTCCGGAGCCGCATCGCCGTCACACCCGGACGCCGCCCGCCCTCAGATAGGCGACCGGGTCGACGTCCGACCCGAACTCGGGCCCGGTGCGCACCTCGAAGTGCAGGTGGGGTCCGGTGCTGTTGCCGGTCGACCCGGACCGCCCGATGCGCTGCCCGGAGTCGACCTTCTGCCCCTCGCGGACGGTGAGCGCGGACAGGTGCGCGTACTGGGTGTACTTGCCGTCCGCGTGCTTGAGCACCACCTGGTAGCCGTACGACCCCGCGTACCCGGCGGAGACCACGCTTCCCGCTCCGACGGCCTTGACGGTGGTGCCCGTCGGCACCGGGAAGTCGACTCCGGTGTGGTAGCCCTTCGACCAGGACCCGCCCGCCGCCCGGTAGGGGGTGCCCGCCCCGGCGTCCACGGGCGCGGTCAGCCCGCCCTTGCGGGTGGCGGTGGAGCGGGAGGAGGCCTGCTCGGCGCGGGTCGGCGTCTTCTTGTCGTTCTTGTCGGCGCGGGCCTTCTCCTGCTTGGCCTTCTCCGCCTTCTCGGCCGCCTGCTTCTTCGCCTCGGCCTGCCGATTGGCCTCTGCCTGGCGCTCCGCCTGGGCCTGACGCCTGGCCTCGGCCTCCTTGCGCGCCTCGTCCGCGCCGGCCGTCTTCTCGGGGACGGGCCGCGCCGTGTCGCGCGGCTGCGTCGGGGCCGGTGCGGGCTTGGTCGGCGCGCTGATGCGTACGAGGAGGCGCTGGCCGGGGCGGATCATGTCGGGGTCGCCGCCGATTACCTGACGGTTCGCCTCGTAGAGCTTCTGCCAGCCGCCGGTGATCTTCTCCGTCTCGGCGATTGCGGACAGCGTGTCGCCCCGGGCCACCGTGTAAGCACCGGCCGCGGAACCGCCGGGGGCGGGGCGCGTCGGCTCGGGGTCGGTCTTCGGCGGAGGTGTCTGGCGGGCCGGGGGCTTGGGCGGATCGGTCTTCTTCTGTCCCTGGCCCCGGTCGGGCGTGGTGTCCTTGGCCTTGTCCTTCTCCGGAGTATTGCCCTTCTGCGGAGTCCTGGACTTCTCCGGGCTCTTGTCCTTCTCCGGGTTGGACACGCTGATGTCCGGCGCGGGGCCGCCGCGCACCAGCCCCGCCTTGACGGAGCACACGGGCCAGGCGGTCGGCCCCTGGCCCTTCAGCACCCGTTCGGCGACGGCGATCTGCTCGCCCTTGGTGGCCAGGTCCGCGCGCGGCGCGTAGGCCTGGCCCCCGTAGGCGTTCCAGGTGGCCTGGCGGAACTGGAGTCCGCCGTAGTAGCCGTTCCCGGTGTTGATCTTCCAGTTGTTGGTCGACTCGCACGCGGCGACCTTGTCCCACACGTCCACCGGAGCGGCTCCCGCGTTGCCGGCGGCCACGAGCGGCAGAGCCATGCCCACGCCCCCCGCCGCGGCAAGGGAGGCGCTGTTGATCCGGCTGGGCTGATACCGCCGATGACGTCCGGTAGGGGCCATGTCCCTCGTCCTCCGCTCACGGTGCCGACACATCGCAGTCGCAAAAGTAAGGGCACCGTAGGGACCATGACAAGACCAGCAACTCGCGCACCTCTGTGGCCAGTTGAAACGGAATCAGATCTTCCCGGCCACTTCCCCGCCGCCCTCCGGGGTGTCCACGACCGGTTCCGCTTCGGCCCGCGCCCGCCACACCCGGCGCCCTGCGGCGGCGCTGACCAGCGCGGCCGCGACCAGCGCGGCCGCGACCAGCGCCGCGCTCACCCACACCGGCGCCCGGAACCCGAGCCCCGCCCCGAGCGCGAGCCCCCCGGCCCACGGCCCGACCGCCGCCCCGACGTTGAACGCGGCGGTGGCGAAGGCTCCGGCCAGGTGCGGGGCGCGCCCGGCCGCGTACAGCACCTGCGAGATGAGCGTGGAGCCGACGGCGAACGACAGCGCCCCCTGTACGAAGACGAGCACCAGCACCGCCACCGGCCGCCCGGCGGCGAACGCGAGCAGCACCCACCCGCCGGCCAGCACCAGTCCCCCGCCGACCAGCAACGGCACGGGCCGCACATCGGCGATGCGCCCGCCGACCGCGACCCCGACGAACGATCCCGCGCCGAAGAGCGCGAGCACCACGGGCACCCGGCCCTCGCCGAGCCCGCTGACGTGGGTGACCAGGGGTGCGAGGTAGGTGAAGGTGCAGAAGGTCGCCCCGTTGACGAGCGCCCCCAGCAGCAGCGTCAGCCGCAGCCGCGCGTCCCGCAGCGCCCCGGCCTCCCGCCGCACTCCGACCCGTACGACCTCCTTGTCGCGGTCCTCGTCGCGGTCCTTGTCACGGTCCGCCGGGACGGCATGCAGAATCCCGATGACAGCCGGTACGCAGAGCAGCGCGACGGCCCAGAACGCCGCCCGCCAGCCCAGGAGTTGACCCGTCCACGCCCCGGCGGGCACGCCGATCACACAGGCCAGGGTGACCCCGCCGAGCAGTACGGACGTGGCCCGCCCCTTGGCGTCCGGCGCGACCATCCCGGCGGCGGCCGTGAGCGCGACGGCGAGGAAGCCCGCGTTCGCGAGCGCCCCGACGACCCGCAGCACCAGAAGCAGCCCGAAGCTGGTGGTCAGCGCGCCGGCGACATGGACGGCGAGGAAGACCCCGAGGAACAGCAACAGCGCGGGCCTCTTGTCCCAGCGCATCGACAGGACGGCGGTCAGCGGCGCCCCGACGACCATCCCCACGGCGAAAGCCGAGGTCAGCGCCCCGGCGGCGGACAGGGACACGCCCAGGTCCTGGGCGATGTCCGGGCCGAGCCCGGACAGCATGAATTCGGAAGTGCCCTGGGCGAAGACGGCGAGCCCGAGCAAGTAGAGAGCGAACGGCACAGCAGAACCCCACAACGACGTCGTTTTTCGACACAGCCTTGGTCGACGCCGGTGATCCGGTGGCGGGGCGCAGGGGTCACTGAGGAGTCCGCTCGCGCGAAGACGGCGTTGCGGACGGGACGGCACTGCTGCGCGAAGAGGCCACCGGACGACCGGTGGCTAGAGTCTTGACGCCTCGGGACTGGACACGCGCCACAGGTTACGGAGGCGGGGTGTGCGGGTCCACCCCATTTACCGGGAGGAAGCGGAGGGGGCCGGACGGGCTCGTCCCCCGTCCGGCCCCCTCCCTGGGTGCCCGCTCAGCTCATCGGTCCCGGCGACGGCTCGGGGGCCGGGTCGGGGTCGGGGCCCGGCGGTACGGGATCGGGCAGCGGCCCCGGCGGGACCGGGTCCGGTGCCGGGCCGGGCGGTACGGGCGACGGCCCCGGCACGGGACCGGGCAGCGGCCCGGGGTCCGGTCCGAGCGGCCCCGGCGAAGGCGTCGGCGTGGGCGGCACGGGATCGGGGTTCGGCTGGGTCATGCCTGATCGACCTCCAGAGTTTCGGAGTCTTCGTCGAAGTGCGGATCAACCCCACTCTCTCCCGATGCGGCTGCCCACGCCCGCCGGGTCCACACGTCAGCCGACGGGTACCGCCTGCGGATTGCGCACCTGACCGGGCACTCCGGGCACGGGCTCGGCAAGGTCGGCGCCGGTGGCCACGACCCGGTTGCCGGCGTCGACGTGCACGATGCGGGGCGCGAAGGTCCGGGCCTCGCTGTCGTCCACCTGGGCGTAACTGATGAGGATCACGAGATCCCCGGGGTGTACGAGGTGGGCGGCGGCCCCGTTGATCCCGATGACCCCCGACCCTCGCTCGCCCTCGATGACGTACGTCTCCAGGCGGGCCCCGTTGGTGATGTCGACGATGTGCACGAGCTCCCCGGGCAGCAGATCGGCCGCCTCCATGAGGTCGGCGTCAACGGTGACGGAACCGACGTAGTGCAGGTCGGCCTGCGTCACGGTGGCTCGGTGGATCTTGGACTTGAACATGGTGCGTTGCACTGACGAACTCCTGAATCTGGGCTACCTGCCTGCGGCAATGCAGGTCAAGTGCTGATTTCACGGATGACTCGCCCACCCTATGCAACGCCCGCACTGCCTCACCAGAGGGTGGGATCGGTTGCGAGCCGCTCCTTGGCCGCGGCCACGAGTCGATCCGGTGCGGCGGGTGCTTCGCCGGGGTGGCGCTCGGCCCAGGAGGCCGCGTACGAGCACAACGGCACGACGGCCTTGTGCTCACGTCCCGCACGCGCGTACAGCTCACGTACGAGACGGCCTGCGACGCCCTGCCCCGCATACGCCTTCTCGACGACGGTGTGGACGGCGACCAGTGCTTCCGCCGTCTCCTCGGGGTCCTGCGGGTCCTGCGGGCCATGGACTGAGTCCGGCGGAGCGAGGACGAAGTAGTCGAGGTGACCGATCGTCCTGCCGTCGCCCCACGCTTCGATCCGGCCTCGCGGGCGGTCGTCCGTCAGTTCCAGTTCGCGGTCCATGGCCGCAATTCTCCCGCTGCCCGGACGGTGATGAGGTAGAGCCCGCCGACGCAGCCAGTCGCCGTGCCCATCGCCGGCCGCACAGGGGTGCGCGTCGCCCCTTAAACGCAGAAATGCCCCGTACCGGTAACCCGGTACGGGGCATTTCCACAATGAT
>BMUX01000011.1 GCA_014650415.1 Streptomyces spiroverticillatus | reverse complement strand
GGAGGGGGGTTGGGGGGTGGGGGTGGCCGGGCGCGGGCGGGGCGGGTTGAGGGGTGGTGGGGGTCGTTGGGGTCGAGGGGGGTGACGGGGTCAACGGGAGGGTCTCCTTCGGGGGATCTTCGGGTCGGGTGATGCCTCGTTCGGTCCAACGGGGGTGGGGGTGGGGAGGGTGCGGGGCTCTGGCGAGGCGGGTCGGGGCTGGGGCGAGGTGGGGCGGGGCTGGGGCGAGGTGGGGGGCCGGTGTGAGGGTGGGCCAGGAGCGAGAGGGCCGGGAGGGGGTGGGCCCGGATCGGGCGTACCGCCCCCTTGCCCGCCCGTCCCGCCCCCGGGGGGCGCCCCCGCCGCCCAAGGGGGCTCGGCGGAAAGGGGGTGCCGCCCAAGGGGACAGGGGGGAGAAGTCGCCCGAGAGGGCTGGGGAGAGGGCAGGTCGGTCGGCCGGAGGGGACAGGGAGGGCTGCGAGGGGCAGTAGGATCCGCCGCCGGTGAGGGGTGTTTTGGGGTAACACGCCTGTTCGGTGAGGGAATTGGGGACCGTGGGTCAGATCGTCGTGAAGCGTCCGCCTCGGGTGATGCCGCCCGTCCCCCCGGCCGAGCAGGTGCAGCTGCAGCCGCCGCCCGAGTTGCCGCGTGGGCAGCAGGAGGGGGTGCTGATGCGGCTCCTGCCGCTGGTCGGGATGGGCGGGTCGGTGGTCTTTCTGTTTCTTGGCAAGCAGACGATCATGATGGTGATGGGCGGGCTGATGATCGCGTCCACCGTGGCCATGGCCGTGGCGATGATGGTGCGTCACCGGCGGGGCAATCAGGGGCAGTTGGCGGATCTGCGGCGGGACTACCTGAAGCATCTCGCGCAGGTGCGGCGGGCCGCGCGGAAGATCGCGCGGACGCAGCGGGACGTGCAGTTGTTCGTGCATCCGGCGCCGGAGCAGTTGTGGGCGCTCGTGGCCGAGGGGAGCCGGGTGTGGGAGCGGAGGGCGGGCGACTCCGATTTCGTACAGGTGCGGGTGGGGTTGGGGAGTCAGGCGCTGGCCACTCCCCTGGTGGCACCCGAGACCGCGCCCGTCGACGAGCTGGAGCCGTTGACGGCGGGGGCGTTGCGGCGGTTTCTGGCGGTGCACAGCACGGTGGACGAGCTGCCGATGGCGGTGTCGCTGCGGGCCTTCTACCACGTGACGGTGAGCGGGGAGGAGGAGTGCGTACGGGATGAAGTGCGTTCCGTGGTCGGGCAGTTGGCGGCGTTGCACTCCCCCGCCGACCTGGTGGTCGCGGTTGCGGCGGGTGAGCGGGAGGCCCGGGAGTGGGACTGGGTGAAGTGGCTGCCGCACGCGCAGGTGCGGGACGGGGCGGTCGCCGAGGACGGGGCCGGGTGCCGGCGGCTGGTGGCCGGTGGGGTACGGGAGGTGGAGGAGCTGCTCGGCGGGGTGCTGGAGGAGCGGCCCCGCTTCCGGGCGGACGGGGCGCCGCTGGTGGAGAGGCCGCATGTGGTGGTCGTACTCGATGGTGTGACGGCTGTGCCGGGGTGTGTGCTGGCGGGGGCGGACGGCTTGCAGGGGGTGACCGTGGTCGAGGTCGTGCCCGGGGAGCTGGGGGACGGGGACGCGCGGGGTGCGTTGTCGGTGGTGGTGCGGGAGGGGGCGCTGCGGCTGGAGTCGGGGCGGGACCGGGGCACGGTCGCGTACGAAGGCGTGCCGGACGCCCTCGGGGTCGCGGCGGCGGAGGCGCTGGCCCGGCAGCTCGCGCCGCTGCGGGCGCCGGTGGGGGTGGACGAGGGTGAACCGCTGTTGGCGGAGCTGGAGTTCACGGATCTGCTGGAGCTGGGGGACGCCGGGGAGGTGGAGGTCGCGCGGACCTGGCGGGCCAGGCCGCGGGCGGACCGGTTGCGGGTGCCGATCGGGGTCGGGGAGGACGGTGCTCCCGTACTCCTGGATCTGAAGGAGGCGGCGCAGGAGGGGATGGGGCCGCACGGGCTGTGTGTCGGGGCGACCGGGTCGGGCAAGTCGGAGCTGTTGCGGACGCTGGTGCTGGGGCTGGCGGTGACGCATTCGTCGGAGACGCTGAATTTTGTGCTGGCGGACTTCAAGGGCGGGGCGACGTTCGCGGGGATGGCGCGGTTGCCGCACGTGGCGGCGGTGATCACCAATCTGGCGGACGATCTGTCGCTGGTGGACCGGATGGGCGACTCGATCCGGGGCGAGCTGAACCGGCGGCAGGAGCTGCTGCGGGACACGGGCAATTTCGCGAACGTGCACGACTACGAGCGGGCGCGGGCGGCGGGGGTGCGGACGGGCGGCGTGGCGTTGGCCCCGATTCCGTCGCTGGTGCTGGTGATCGACGAGTTCAGTGAGCTGCTGACCGCGATGCCGGACTTCATCGAGATGTTCGTGCAGATCGGGCGGATCGGGCGGTCACTCGGGGTGCATCTGCTGCTGGCCTCGCAGCGGTTGGAGGAGGGGCGGCTGCGGGGGCTGGAGACGTACCTGTCGTACCGGGTGGGGCTGCGGACCTTCTCGGCGGCGGAGTCGCGGGCGGCGCTGGGGGTGCCGGACGCGTACCAGCTGCCGAACGTGCCGGGATCGGGGTATCTGAAGCACGGGACGGACGAGCTGGTGCGGTTCAAGGCCGCGTACGTTTCGGGGCCGTACCGCAGTGGCGCGGGGGCAGGGGACGCGGGGGCAGGGGCGGAGCCGGGGGTGCGGCGGGGGCCGGTGCGGTTCACGGCGGGGTGGGTGGAGGGGGTGGAGTGGGGGGCTGCCGAGTCGGCTCCGGGGGCGGAACTCGGGGCTTTGCCGGGGGCGGAGGAGACGTACGGCATGATCCCCTCCCCCGCCCGCTCGCCCGAGGACGGCGAGGACGAAGCTCTGGGCGAGTCCGTGCTGGACGCGGTGGTGCGGCGGCTGGAGGGGCAGGGGCCGGAGGCGCACCGGGTGTGGCTGCCGCCGCTGGACTGCCCGCCGGCGCTGGACGGGCTGGGGGCGGATGGGATGTATGGGGCGCTGAGCGTGCCCCTGGGGTATGTCGACAAGCCGTACGAGCAGCGGCGGGACGTGTTGGTGCGGGACTTCTCGGGTGCCGGTGGGCACATGCAGATCGTCGGCGGGCCGCAGTCCGGGAAGTCGACCTTGCTGCGGACGCTGGTGGCGGCGTTCGCGTGGACGCACTCGCCGCGGGATGTGCAGTTCTACGGGCTGGACTTCGGCGGGGGTGCTCTGGCGGCGGTCGCCGGGCTGCCGCACGTCGGGGGTGTCGCGTCGCGGCTCGATCCGGAGCGGGTGCGGCGGACGGTCGCGGAGGTGCACGGGGTGCTGGCGGACCGGGAGGAGTTCTTCCGGGCGCAGGGCATCGACTCCGTGGCGACGTACCGGGCGTTGCGGGCGCGCGGGGAGGGGGCGGCTGCCGCGCAGCCGTGGGGTGACGTCTTTCTGGTGGTGGACGGCTGGGGCAACTTCCGTACGGAGTATGAGGCGTTGGAGCCGGTGGTCGTGGACATCGCGGCGCGCGGGCTCGGGTACGGGGTGCATGTCGTGGTGGCCGCTTCGCGGTCGATGGAGGTACGGGCCCAGCTCAAGGACCTCCTGATGAACCGGCTGGAGCTGCGGCTCGGCGACGTCATGGACTCCGAGCTGGACCGCAGGGCTGCGGCGCAGGTGCCGACCGGGGTGCCGGGGCGCGGTCTGACCCCGGAGAAGCTGCACTTCATGGGGGCGGTGCCGCGCTGTGACGGGGTCGGGTCGGCGGAGGGTCTTGCGGAGGCCACGGCGTCGCTCGTACGGGAGGTCCGGGAGCGGTGGGCGGATGTGCCGGGAGCTCCTCCCGTACGGCTGCTGCCCAGGGAACTGCCCGCGCGGGAGCTGCCCGGCGGTGGGGAGCGGCCCGGGGACGGGGTGGCGTTCGCGGTGGACGAGGACCGGTTGGAGCCGGTGTTCGCGGACTTCGAGCGGGATCCGTTCTTCCTGGTCTTCGGGGAGAGCGAGTCGGGGAAGACGAATCTGCTGCGGCTGCTGATCGGGCAGTTGAGCGAGCGGTACGCGGGCGAGGAGTGCAAGTTCTTCGTCATCGACAACCGGCGCGGGCTGCTCGACGCCACTCCCCCGTCGCATCTCGCGGAGTACGTGCCGATGTCGCACTCGATGGACCACCACGTGGAGGCGTTGGCGGAGCTGATGCGCAGGCGTGCCCCGTCGGCGGACGTGACGGCGCGGGAGCTGCGGGAGCGGAGCTGGTGGGAGGGGCCGACGGTGTTCGTGGTGGTGGACGACTACGACCTGGTGTCGACGTCCAGCGGCAATCCGCTGGCCCCGCTGGTGGAGCTGCTGCCGTTCGCGCGGGACGTGGGCGTGCGGTTCGTGCTGGCGCGGAACACGGCGGGGGCGAGCAGGGCGGCGTACGAGCCCTTCGTGCAGCGGATGGTGGAGCTGGGGGCGCAGGGGGTGGTGCTGTCCGGCGATCCGGGTGAGGGGGATGTGTTCGGGGGTGTAAGGCCGCGGGTGCTGCCGGTGGGGCGGGGGGTGGCGGTGTCCCGGCGGAGGGGGGTGTCGTTGGTGCAGACGGGGTTGGTGGGGGTCGAGGGCCGAGCAGGATCTGTGGGCCGGACGGAGACGGAGGGTCGCTGATGGCGTGGGACGAGTGGGAGCGGATCAAGGGTGAGGTCGCGGGGCCCGGGAGTGGGGGGATGCGGTTGAACTCGGCCCCTGGCGGGGGCCGGGAGAAGGATCTGGTGTACGACCCTGCGGCCCTGGCGGCGATCGGGGCGCAGGCGTTCCGGCTGTGTCAGCGGGTGGGGAAGGAGGGGCGCGGGCCGATCGCGGCGACGGAGGCGGCGGCGCGGGACCTGACCGGGCAGGAGTTCGCGCTCGGGGGTGCGTTGCGGCGGGTGCAGGAGCGGTGGGGGCAGCAGGTGCGGTCACTGGCGGACGCGTGCGGGCACATCTCGAACGGCCTCGACTCCGCGCACAAGATCCACCGGAGCGACGAGCACCACGTGGTGCGCACCATCAGCGGCATCGCGCAGCTCGACGCCGCCTTCGACCAGCAGACGGAGCGACGCCGGTGAAGCTGGAGGCCCTGCGGCACGGGAACTTCGCCGCGCTGGACGCGGCGGTGCGGGAGTGGGGGCTCGTGATCGGGCGGTTGAAGGTGCTGGAGCAGGAGGCCAGGGACGGGTTGCGGGGGCGGGCCGAGCGGGCGCAGTGGGCGGGTGAGATGGCGCGGGTGACGCGGGAGTTCGTACGCAACACGGCGGGTGAGTTCGGGGACGCGCGTACGCAGGCGACGAGCATCCACAACGTACTGCGGGACACGCGGGACGAACTGGTGCGCCAGCGTGGGGAGTTGAGGCGGGCCATCGAGCGGGGCGAGGCGAAGCACCTGCAGGTGGTGGGGGTCGCCGGGGGCGGCTTCAAGGTGTTGGCGAACGCGCCGTGCACGCCGGGCGAGACCGCGGCGCAGAAGGCGACGCGGGAGAAGGCGGAGGCGCGGGACGTCGCGGCGCTGCGGGACGAGTTGCAGCGCATCCTCAACGCGGCGACGGAGAGCGACACGTCGGCGGACCGGGTGCTGCGGGCACTGGTGGCGCAGGCGGAACGGGGCTTCGCGTCGGGGGCGGCGTACCGGGACCGGGACGCGGCGGCGGGGGCGCTGCGCCAGGCGGACGCGATGGCGGCGATCCTGCGCAAGGGGCACGGGGCGGGGCCGGAGGAGCTGGAGGCACTGCGGGCCGGGCTGAAGAAGTACGCCGGCGACCCGCTCTTCGCGGAGCGGCTCGCGGTGGGGGCGGGGGCGCGGGGGGCGCTGGACTTCTGGGCGGACCGGGCGCGCTTCGAGGACGACCACGAGTTGCAGAAGTACCTGGGCCTGACGCTGGCGGAGGCGACCCGCTCCGACAGTCCGCAGATGCGGGCGTGGGAGCGGGACATGATCGCGCTGGGCGACGTGCCGATCGGGGCGGGGCGGCGGGAGGCGCTCGGCTTCCAGGTGATGAGCAACCTGATGCGGTGGGGCCAGTACGACAACGAGTTCCTCAAGGAGTACGGGGCGGAGCTGATCCGCGTGGAGAAGGAACTCGGGGAGAACGGGAGGGAGTCGGCGGAGGACATCTGGGACGACTCGCTGCCGCTGAACCGCAGCGGGACGGATGCGGGGCACGACCCGATGACGGGGTTCATGCAGGCGCTGTCGAAGAGTCCGGAGGCGGCGACGGAGTTCTTCAACGGGTCGTTCGTGACGAAGGAGGAGGATCACGAGTTCTGGGAGGACGGGGATGAGGAGAAGGGGAAGGTGGGGCTGAGCAATTTCCAGTATTTGTTCAATGAGCGGGATTGGCCGGTGACGCACCACCGGGATGGGAGGGAGAGTTTCGCGGGGCCGGATTTCATGGCTTGTGCGGTGGAGGCGGCTGTCACTGGGAGGGTGGCGGGTGAGCCTCTGGGGGATCGCGTCCTGGCGCACACGGAGGGGCAGGCGCGGCTGATGGAGTCGGTGGTCGCGTCCATCGCGGAGGACGGCAAGAGGCTTACGGATCGGCCGTACATGGCGGACAGCATGGGGAGGGCGGCGGTCGAGTATTTGCCGGACATCAGCCGGGCTTTGTCGGACGACAAGCAAGGGAGCACGCTCCGGCTCTATCCCGTGACAGGCTCGGCGGCCGATTTGACCCACCAGGCCTCGACTCGGTTTCTGTTCCATCTGGGCGGGACTCCCGAAGGAAATGCCGAATTGAACATCGGGCACAAGATCTACATGGCTAGCCTGATGGACTACCACCTCGACCCGAATACACCGGAGGCTTTGCGCTACCCGTACCCCCCTTCGGAAACCATTGATGCCATCACGAACACCATGGGAGAAGTCGGCGGCACCTTGTCCCAGGGGCGCCAGGAGGCGATTCTCGGCCCGGCACGGGAATCCGACAAGGACTTCAACGATGCGCTGAGCATCGGGAAAACCGCTGTGTCCGGAACAGTAGGGGCTGCCATCGGCGTCGGAGCCACCTTCATCGCGTCGCCTGTTGGCGGGGCGCTGGCGGGCGGAGGGGCATCCGCTGTCACGGGCGTCGTCATCGAGTACCTGGGCCAACAATTCGAGCCGGAAAAACTGAAGTCTGCCGGAACGGCGTCCGGGGAGATCTGGGAGAGTGATTGCGACGCCACCATCGGTGTGGCCCAGGAGGCCGCCAAGAAGGCGGTGGAGAACCATCGTCCAGAAACCGTCGGCGTGCCCGCTGACTGGGCTCGGGACGGCTCCAAGAGGGGCCTCCTGAGCGCACAGGGAAATACGTCGGAACTGGCCGATGACCTCACCACCGAAATCTCACCCTGAAGGCTTTCGCATGCACAAGACCATGAGGCGCTCCTTGACCCGCCTGGTTCTCGTCGGAACCTTGTCGGCCGTTGCTGTGACTGGGTGCGCAGGAAGGGAACAGAAGCGGGAGTACGCGGCACCCCAAGAAGTGTGCGGCACCCCCGTCCCCGCTTCGTTGCTCGAACCGTTCCTTCCCGTGGGGAAGCAGGTCCGTGTCGGGCTCGCGGAAACCGGTGGGATCGGGTTGCGGCGGTGCAACGTCAGCGTCGACGGCAAGAGGGCTTTGTCCCTGGCCACGGAGTGGGCCGGCCCCGGAACGGACATCGCCCAGATGTATCCCAGTTGGCCGGGCATCGACGTGCGGAAGCACGTTGCCCGGGACGGTTCCCACTCCTATTCGGAGGAGGGGGGCGTGAGCAAGATTTCCTGTCCGCGTCCGGACAAGGCATGGCGCAGCCAGCCGGGGCAGCTCTTCGCCGTCGTGTTCGCGCTGCACACCGGCCCGGAGAACGAGCAAGCCATGCAGCGACTCACCGCTGAATACGCGCGAGCGGTGGGGCGGTCGGCGCAGTGCAATGCGAAGGGTGCCGTGCAGGCGGGTTGAGGGCGTGGGTGCGGCCCCCGGCGATGTGCGTCGGGGGCCGCAGTGGCGCGTGGGCTACATGAAGCCCTGGGCCGCCCTGCGGTCGCCCTCGCGGTAGGCGGGGGCGGCGTTCTGGACTGCGCGGGAGATCTGGAGGAGGGAGGTGTGGATGGCCTTGGCGTCGCGGTCCCACTGGGCCTGGGCCATGTTGTAGGCCTCGCGGGCGTCGCCGGCCCAGAGTTCGGAGACGGAGGCGATCTTGGTCTTGATGGCTTCGAGGTTCTGGTCGAGGCGGTCCGCCTGGGCCTTGATCGTGCGGGCCGCGTCGTCCAGGGCTGCGTAAGTGACCAGCATGGTGCCGTCGTTGGGGGACATGGGGGGCTCCTGGGGGGGTTGGTGGGGTGGGTGGGGTGAGTGGGGTTAGTAGCGGGAGAAGGAGGAGGGGGGTGTGGTGGCGGGGGACGGGGTGCCGCCGCCCTGGTAGCCGGGGGTTACGTCGATTCCGCGCATGGCGGCCAGGACGTCGTCCTCCGTGTTGCCCGAGATCGTGCGGGCCGCCTCGATCGCCTCCTGGAATTTCAGGAGGAGCTTGCCGATCCGGACCATGTTCTGGTTGATCTGGGCCTGTTTGGTGTTGAAGGCGCCCGCTCCGATTCCCTTCCACTGCCCTTCCAGGGCGTCGATCGTGGCGTGCAGCGCGTGGAGTTGGCCCTTCACGCTCTGGAAGTTCTGGCTCAGTTCCGTCTGGAGTTGCGCCAGCGCGACTCCGTTGACCTTCTGGACTGCCATGGGTGGGGTCTCCTCCTCAGGTGATGACTGCGGGGGTGGTCGGGGGGTGTGGAGAGGTCCACGTCTCGGGGTCTTCCGTGGCCCTGGACTGGGGGCCCGTGCGGCGGCGGCCGTCCTTGCGGGGAGCGGTGGTCGGCTGGGGGCGGACCAGGCCCGTGCCGCCCTGCGTGAAGGCGGGACGCGGGGTGGGAGAGGTCGCCCGGGCGGGGGTGCCGCCCGTTACCCCCGGGATGCCCGGGAGGGGGCGTGGGGGTGGGGTGGGTGGGGTGCTGCCCGCGCGGACGGTGCCGCCGGGAGTGGTCGGGGTGGCGGCGGAACCGTAGGCCGGTGGTGGGGGTGCCGTGCTGCGGGCGGTCAGGGGGATGGCCAGGCCTCCCGCGATCGCTGCGGGGAGGGGTGATGGGCCGCCAAGTGCCGGTGCGGGGGCCGAGTGTTGGGCTTGCACGGGAGGCGCCAGTGGTGGGGCCGGTTGGGTTCCCGGGGTCAGGCTGTTGAGTTCCATCGTGGTGAGGGCAGCCGGCTGCTGTGTGGGTGCGGTTGCGGGGGAAGGGTGCGGCAGTCCACCGGCGGCCAGGGTGTCCTGGGTGTGCGGGGCGGCCTCCTCCCCCGCGTGGGCCGACGCGTGGAGTGGGGCGCGCGGGCCGGGGAGGGCCGGTCCGGGCTGGTCGGCCCGTGTGTGCGGGCCGCTCGGGGACGTCGGCGTGCCCGTGCCGCTCCCGCCCGCCGGCGCTGATGCGGGTCTCGGTACCTCCGTACGCAGGTCCGCGCCGAGGACGGGCGGCTCCGCCGAAGCCAGGGTCGAGCCGGACACCGCGTAGAAGGAGGCCAGCCGGTTGAGCTGGTTCAGCGCCTCCTGGCGGTGCGGTTCGTCGGGCCCTCCCGGCAGGCCCCCGTCCGGGGACGTGCTGCGGGGCGGCAGGGAGTTCCGTACCGACGTCAAACCACCTGCTGCCTCCTCCAGTTGACCGGCGACGATGCCCGCGTACGTGCCCAGGTCGTCCGCATGGTCGGCCAGGCGGGTGCCGAAGCGGTGGAACTCCCGTTCCGCCTCGCCCTTCCACTCCACGGCGCCCACCCGGCGCCGCAGTTCGACCGCGGCCCGCGCGAACTCCTCGCGCACTCCGGCCAGTGCGAGCGCCGCGCCCGCCACCGACCGGGGGTTCGCGGCCTCGACCAGGTCGATCATCGTGTTCAGGCGGTGGTTCTCGAAGCTGCTGGTCATGCGTCGGCCCGCCCTTCGCGTTCCGTGAGGGATTCCGTACGGGCACGGATGGACCAGAAGCGGCGGCGTTGGTCCTCCTCCAGGTTGTCGAAGCCGACTTCCGCGCCGTGCACCGCGATCGACAGGCACTCGATCTGCTCGGTGAGGGAGCGGGACAGCTTCACCAGGCCCAGGTGTACGCGCCGGTACTGCGCGTACAGGTCGTCCGCCTCCGGGAAGGGTGTGTTCGGTGCGCCCAGATCTGCGCGGGTGAGGCGGTGGGCCGCCAGCTTTCCCGGGCCGGCCGGGCCGTCCTCGAACGCGACGAGCATCGCGTGCACCCGGGCGCGGAAGCTGCGCAGCGCGTCCGCGCCCCGGGCCAGGTCGCCGCCCGGAGCAATGGAGGCGGCCGGTGCGGGGGTGCGGTCTCCGTCTCGCACGGGGCTCCTTTCTCCACGAGTGGGGTGGGTGGGGGGAGTTGGTGTTGATCGGTTGAGCGTGCCATCGGACCGGGGGTCCGGGTGGGTCAAGTGGCTGGTCAGGGGCTGTTGTCGGGGTGGTGCGGCGGGGGCGGCGGGGCCTGTCGTGGGGCGTATTGCGACTGCCGTTCGGCGGGTGGTGTCAGGTCGCCGGGGGCTTCGGCGTCCGCCGTCCGCGACGCCTCGCGTCCCGTACCGCCACGGCCGCGCCCGTGAGCGCTGCGAGGGCCACTGCGGCGGCGGTCAGGACGTACACCGACAGGCGTACGGTCCGTTCCTGCGGTGTTTCGCCGGTGGGGGCGTGCAGGGGGTCGGGCGTCTGTGCGCGGGGCGGGCGTTCGGCGACGGGGTGGGAGCGGGGGTGCGCGTCGTCGGTGAGGGCGCGCAGGGGGTCGGCGACGCCCCAGCCGAGGAGGGGGTCGGGGCCCGGGGAGGAGCGTTCGGCGGTCTGCTGGATCTGGGTGACGATTTCGGCCCCGGTCCAGTCGTCGTGCTTGGACTTGATGAGGGCTGCCAGTCCGGCGACGTACGGGGCCGAGAAGCTCGTACCGCTGTCGGTGCAGTGGCCGCCGCGGGGGACGGTCGAGACGATGTCCGTGCCGGGGGCGGCGATGCCGACGAAGGTGCCGGTCTGGGAGAAGTAGGCGCGTTCGTTGTCGCGGTCGGAGGAGGCGACGGCGAGGACGCCCTGGTAGGAGGCGGGGTAGGTGGGTTTGGCCTTGCCGTCGGTGCCGTTGTTGCCGGCGGAGGCGATGATGACGATGTCCTTGTCGAGGGCGGCCTTCACCGCACGCTTCAGGTCGGGCTGGTCCGAGGTGTCGCTGGTGTCCTGGGAGATGTTGATGATCTGGGCACCGTGATCCCTGGCATGGTCGATGGCCTGCGCCAGGAGGCCCGGTGTACCTCTGCCCTCGGCGTCGTTCTGGTCGATCGGGATGATCGTGGCCTCCGGGGCCAGGCCGACGAAGCCCGTGTCCGGGTGCGGGCGGGCGGCGATGATTCCGGCGACTTTGGTGCCGTGGCCGACTTCGTCGGTGGTGCCTCGCGGATCGTCCTTCCCCGGGTGTTCGCCAGGCAGGAAGTTGCCGCCCGCGTTTCGGTCCACCGCTTGCTTGAGCTGCGGATTCTTCACGTCAACGCCGGAATCGATCACCGCGACCCGCACGCCCTTCCCCCGCCCCGGCGACTTCTCCCAGATCTCGTTCAGCTGAAGGCGTTGCAGCGGCCACGGACGGCCCCCGTACGGCTTCGCACCGAAGGTGCACGGTCCCGCGTCGCCCCAGGTCGCCTCCTGCCCCCGCGCCTGCGCCGACGGCAGCCAGAGCACCGCCAGCGCGAAGGTGGCCGCGCCACGGCGGACCGTACGGCGGTACGAGTTCGGGGTGCGCCTCATGAGCCCTGCACCTGTACCGCCGCGCCGGTCGACAGGCGGGGGCCGGTCGGCAGCAGCGAGGACCAGGCGGCCGGGATCGGGGTGCAGGCCGCGTCGGAGTAGCCGAGGAGGTCCATCGCGGTCTTCGGGGCCCGCATGTCCGCCGCCGGGTCGGGGCCGTCGCGGTAGCCCGAGTCGCCTGGTTCGGCGATGCCCTTGGTCTGGAGGGAGTGGCGGAAGCCCGCGTCCGTGGCGAGGAAGACCGGGCCGATGTCCGTCCGGGTGCCGGTGAACTGGCGGAAGAGCTGGCCGGAGCCGGGGGTGACGTAGGCAGGGGTGGTGGCGCCGGGGAGGGCGTGCGGGAAGTCGGGGCCGGACCAGATGCCGAGGGTGGTACGGCCGGTGGAGGGGTTGACGGAGTGGAGGACGGAGCAGGTGGTGGCCCCTGAAGAGGACCGCACCGCGGAATCCACGGTGGGCCACCGGTCGGATCCGGGAGGTGCGAAGTCGGCGCCCGGCATGAGGCCGTCCACCCGGTGGTAGTCACGACCGGGCGGGGGCGGCGGCAGTTTCCCGCTGCCGCGCAGCAGCTTGGCGACGAAGTCCGTGACCGGTGCGACGCGGTCGCGCAGGACGACGTAGCGTTGCACGCCGTCTCCTTCGCGCCCTTCCAGGAGGGTGCCCACCCGGTTGTACGGCGGGGACAGTCCCGGAGCCTTGGACACGCCGCTCGCTCCGGGCACCTCGGGCATGGAGAGGGGTGTCCCGTGGTGGAGCGTCCTGAGCCACTCCTCCGACACCGGGCGGGGGGCCTCGTCACCGGCGAGCAGCCTCACCAGCAGGTCGTCCTCGGGCCTGATCACGTACGAGGTCCCGGACGCGTCCACCAGGTGGTGCTTGCCGCCCTTCGCCGTGCTGCGGACGTACAACAACGCGTCGTTGCGCAGCAGTTGTCGCTTGCCGAAGTCCGCCTCGTCCTTCCCCGAGAGGACGAAGACCGCCGTCTGCACGTCCTTGCCCTGGTTCTGCGGGCGGTCGCAGACGATCCAGGGCTTGGCGGTGCCGGCTTCGCGCGGGGACGGCAGGCGGTCCGGTGCGTACGGGATGCCGACGGTCGGGCCGCGCAGGATCCGGGGATCGTCGATGATGGAATCGGCGACCCTGATGACGGATGTTTCGCCGTTGCGCCCCGGGTTCACCAGCAGGCGGGCGGAGGCCATGTTCAGGACGGGGTGGAGCTGCTCCTTCCCGTTCGTCCGGAGCACCACATAGCGGGTGGTGGACGGATTCGCGACGATGACGTTCGCGTACGCCTTGTTCCACTCGGGCGGCGCCGCCGGCCGCAGCAACCCCCACACCCCGAACCCCGCCAGCCCCACCACCCCCGCCAGCACCCCCGGCAGGACGGCCCGCAGAGGGCGGGGAGCGCCCTCCTCCGAGCCGGTCGACGTGGGGTGGAGGAACTGTGCGACCAGCCTCCGCTTCGCGAAGACGTATGCGTTGAGTTCGTCTCGTCGTGATGCCATCGGACCGCCGCCACTCTCCCCCGGTCGCCGCTTTCGGACCCCTCCCCCGTCGCCGCCGACCGTGAATTCGGTCACTCACAGCTCAGATAGGGTGAACGCTCCGTCAACTCCCGTACGGAAGCGGGGGTTACGGCCGCAGGATTCGGTACGGCGATGGGGACGAGAGTGCGCGTGCTCAACAGGTCTTTCGGATTACGGGAGTTGGCGCTCTGCGAATGCGCCCTCGCGGTGGCTGCGGCGAGCGTCGCGGGCGGCCAGGAGTGGGCCGTGCCGGGAATCGCCTTCGGGGCGGCGGGACTTGCGCTGGCCGCGCCGCTCCGGGGCGGCCGGAGTGCGTACGGGTGGCTCGCGGTGGCGGCGAAGTTCCGGGCCCGGCGGCGGCGCGGGGATTCCGCTTGTGGGTGGGCGGGGCTCGATTCGTACACGTACGAGAGACGGCGCGGGGCCGACGGGGCCCGTGGTGTCGGGATGGTCGGCGACGGGACGTTCCTGACGGCGGTCGTCCGGGTCGAGGCCTCCGGTACGGGGCTGCGCCCGGCGGGCTGCGGCGTGGAACTTCCGTGGGAGCTGCTCGGGGAAGCCTTGGAGGTGGACGACGTCGTGCTGGCGTCGGTGCAGGTGGTGCAGCAGGTGCGGGGGGCGTCCACAGCCGGGGGCGCACCCGGCGTGCGGTCGACGTGGGTGGCGTTGCGGCTGGAGCCGGAGCTGTGTCCGGAGGCGGTGGCCGCGCGTGGGGGCGGGTTCGGCGGGGCGCAGCGGTGTCTGGTGCGGGCCGCCGATCATGTGGCGAGCCGGTTGACGGGGGTGCGCGGGCTGCGGGCGACGGTCCTGGACCGGGAGGGGCTGGACGCGGCGCTTGAGGCGGCGGGGCTTCCCAGGGCGGGGGCGCAGCCTGCGGGGGCGGGGCCGGGGGGCGAGTCCGTGCGGGCGTGGCGTGCCGAGGGGCTGACGCATGTCGCGTACGAGGTCGGGGGCGGCCCGCGTGGCGCCGCCGCGCCGCCCCCGACCGATGCCGCCGCGCTCGCCGCCGCACTGCCCCCGGAGGCGGCGGCCACGCTGAGCCTGACGCTGCGGCACCCCGGGGCGGGCGGCGCGGCGGGTCCCGCAGCGCATGTGCGGGTCACCGGCGAGGGTGAACCGGGCTTCCTGGAGGCGGAGTTGGGGTGGGCGGCCCGGGCGGCGCGGCTGGATCTCGTACGGCTGGACCGGGAACAGCTTCCCGGGCTGCTGGCCACGCTGCCGCTCGGGGGTGCGCGATGAGGAGTCCGGTGCGTTTCCGTCTGCCGGTCGGCGACGACGGCGTGCCCGTCGGGGTGGACGGCGAGGGGCGGCTGCTGTTGCTCGGGGTGCATCGGCCCGTTCCGTACGACGTGGTGCTGATCGGCGGCGTGTGGACGGCGCAGGTGCTGGCGCTGCGGGCCGCGCGGGGCGGGGTGCGGGTCGTGGTCGAGACGGCGCGGGCCGGGCTGTGGGCGGGGGTTGCCGGGGCGGTCGGTGCGGAGGTGTACGGGGTGGGGCGGGTTCCGGTGCTGGGGGCGGGCGAGGGGCGTCCGGCCCTGGTCGTACGGGACTGTGGGATGCGGCCGCCCCGGGGGCGGGTGGTGCCCGCGCCCTGGCAGTCGGTGCTGACGCTGCTGCCGTATCTGAGTCCGGTGGCGCCCGGTCTCGTACGCGATGCGGCGCTGGTGGGTGTGCAGCGGGTGTCGCCGCAGGAGGCGGAGCGGCTCGGGCGCCTGCTCGCGCTCTCCCCCGCGGAACGCGAGGCCCTGCCGGGGCTGGCCGACGGGGTCACCCTGTGGTGCGCCGACGGGTCCGAGCACCAGTGGGTGACGACCGGCCCGGAACGCTCCGAGGCCGAACTGCTCGGTCCGCCCCGGCGCATGGACCCCGCGGGGCACGGGGGTTGAGACGTGCGGGCCGGCCCCCTCCCTTGCACGAACCGCCCATTGGCGCAATCCCCCTCCCCGCCATCGGGCACCATGGGCTTGGCAACGGCGTCCGGGAGGGCGACGGTTGAGTCGAGCGGAAGTGACGAAGGGGACACCGGAATGGGAACTCAGCAGGAGAAGGACGAGCTCTACGCCCTCGACATTTCGGATGTGGAGTGGCTCGGCGCGCCCGGTACCGAGGATGCCGAGGAGCGGGTGGAGATCGCGCACCTGCCCGGCGGCGCGGTCGCGATGCGTTCGTCCACGGACCCCGAGACGGTGCTCCGGTACACCGAGGCCGAGTGGACGGCCTTCGTCCTGGGCGCGCGGGACGGGGAGTTCGACCTGACGTAGCCGGTGGGTGCTGGTTGCGGGGTACGGGCGGGGCGGCGGCCGGAGGGATCCGGGGCCGCCCCGTCGTCGTGTGCGGAGGGGGCTGCGGGGTGCGGTCATGACGCATGCCACAGGGGTCGACACCCGATTGTTGGGAAGCGGGGACGGGGTGAGGGGTGCGGGTCACCTTCCGTAGGGAGATGTCGAGTTGTGACCGTTTTGGCGGTCACTTGGTGGTCACTTGACGGTCACACAGTGGCGTCACAGGGTCACTTGTGGGCGTCGCGTGGCGTCAGAGGTGCGGTTTGCCGGGTGAGCGGGCCTGCCGTACGGACAGGGGCGACGACTAGGCTGACGCACGGGCCCGGCAGGCGCTCCCGTTCCGCATGCGTTCCGTGTGCGCGGAGCGGGCCGCGGACAGGCCGTGCGCCCGTACGACGCAGGACACGGGGAAGCGCCGAGCGGATCGGACGACGGAAGCGGTCACCCCACCCACCACGCACGGCACCAGGGTGCTCGACCACAGCAGGAGGCAATGTGAACAGCGAGCGGGACGAGATCCGCGAGGGCTGGAACGTGCCCGTCAGCCCGCCCGTCGAGGAGTCGCCCGGCGCGGAGGCCGACCGGGCCGAACAGGTCGACCAGGTCGACCGGACGGGCGAGTTCACCATCGACTACACCCCGCCGGCCTGGTACACGCAGAACGCGGGGTCGTCGGATTCGGATTCGCATTCCGAGGCGGCGGGCACGGGCACAGGCGCGGCCGCCGAGGCCTTCGGGGGCGGGGATGTGGAGAGCGGTGCGACCATGCGCTTCTCCCCCGCCGCACTGAAGCGTGAACTCGCCGAGTTGGCGGCCTCGGAGGAGGCGGAGAAGGCTGCGGCCGACGCCTCCGAGGGCGATGACGTGTCGCGGGGTGGTGACGATGCGGTCGTCACGGCGGATACGGATGACGAGACCGCAGCCGGTGAAGCAACTTCCCTTGAGGGGAAGGGCGTTGAGGATGACGCCGTCGCCGATGACGACGAACCGCGTGACTCCGCGCCGGTCGGCTTCGATGCCGATGAGTACGACGACGCCCCGCGCGATTCCGTTCCGCACGGCTTCCTCTCCGACGACGCCGGTACGGACTCCGCCGGGCGCGACAAGGAGCACGAGGCCGAGGACGACGCACCGGAGGCCGTCGTGGCGGAGGCGGAGGAGCCCGGCGCTCCGGAGGACGGCATCACGGACGCCGTTCCTGCCGATGCCCCCGCCGCCGATGCCCCCGCCGCCGTGGACGAGCCGCAGGACACCCCGCCCTCCGGCAGTGCCGCCGTTCAGCCCTGGACCCCGCCCGCCCCCGCGCAGGGCAGCAGCCTGCCGCCGCTTCCGCCGGCCTTCCGGCCCGCGGCCCCCACCACCGCCCCGCAGTGGCCCGCGCCCGCTCCGCCGCCGTCGTCGTCCGCGTGGCCGACGCCCGCGCCGTCGAGCGAGACCTCGGGGCAGCGGGCCCAGGTGTCGTCCGGCTTCCCGGAGGACGCTGCCGTGCCGCAGCAGGGCGGGTACGGCTACCCGCAGCCCGAGGCCGCCGATGCGGGTGCGGCGCAGGGTGGTTTCCCGGCGCCGCAGCCGCCGGTGCTGGGTGCGCCCCAGCCGCCGGTACCCTCGGCTGCGCTGCCGCCGCAGAGCGGGGGCGCGGAGGCGCCGTTCGGTACGCAGCCGCCGCAGCCGGTGGTGGGTGAGGGGGCGACGCCGTTCCCGCAGGCACCGTCGGCGCCGGGTGTGCCGGTGAGTGGATACGGGTTCCCGCAGCCGGACGCACCGGCCGCGCCCGCTCCCGCTCCCGCTCCCGCTCCCGAGAGTGGTTACGGACTCCCGCAGCCCGGTGCCACCCCGGCCCCGGCTCCCGCCCCCGGAAGTGGCTACGGATTCCCTCAGCCCGGAACCGCCCTGGCCGTGCCCGGCGCACCGGACGCTCCCGGCGCCCCCGCCGTCGTACCGCCGCCTGCGCAGCCCGGTGCCCCCGAGGCCCCGCAGCCGCCCGCCCCCAGCGCGCCCCAGCCGCCGTTCGCCGCGCAGCCGGCCCCCGCGCCCGGCACTCCCGACGCACCCGGTGGCTACGGCTTCCCGCAGCCCACCGCACCCAACTCCCCGACCCCGCCTGCCGGTTCGGCCGTACCGCAGCCGGAGCCCGCAGCCCCCGCCGAGGGCGGCTACGGCTTCCCGCACCCCGGCGCCCAAGCCCCGGCGCAGGGCGGCTACGGCTTCCCCCAGCCCGAGGCAGCCCAGGCCCAGGCACAAGCCCCGCAGGCCCCGGCCCCGGCGGCACCTCAGCCCCAAGCCCCCGTCGACCCCCGCACCGGTGCCGCCTGGCCCGTCGCGCCCGACCCCCGGCAGGCCGCGCACCCCGGTGCGCCCCTCGGGTACACCGCCGCCGTCGAGCTGTCCTCCGAGCGTCTCCTGCGCAACAACAAGCAGAAGCCCAAGAGCAGCCGCAACCCCTCCGCCGGTTCCCGCTTCAAGTTCGGCGGCAAGAAGGAGGAGGCCGAGCGGCTGCGCAAGCTGGAGCTGATCCGCACCCCGGTGCTCTCCTGCTACCGCATCGCGGTGATCTCCCTCAAGGGCGGCGTCGGCAAGACCACGACGACGACCGCCCTCGGCGCGACCCTCGCCACCGAGCGCCAGGACAAGATCCTCGCCATCGACGCCAACCCGGACGCCGGCACGCTCGGCCGCCGCGTGCGCCGCGAGACCGGCGCGACCATCCGCGACCTGGTCCAGGCGATCCCGTACCTCAACAGCTACATGGACATCCGGCGGTTCACCTCGCAGGCCCCCTCCGGCCTGGAGATCATCGCCAACGACGTCGACCCGGCCGTCTCCACCGCCTTCAACGACGAGGACTACCGGCGCGCGATCGACGTGCTGGGCAAGCAGTACCCGATCATCCTCACCGACTCCGGCACCGGTCTCCTCTACAGCGCGATGCGCGGAGTCCTCGACCTGGCCGACCAGTTGATCATCATCTCGACGCCGTCCGTGGACGGTGCGAGCAGTGCGTCGACGACGCTGGACTGGCTGTCGGCGCACGGGTACGCGGAGCTGGTGCAGCGTTCGCTGACCGTCATCTCCGGGGTGCGCGAGACCGGCAAGATGGTCAAGGTCGACGACATCGTGCAGCACTTCGAGCAGCGCTGCCGGGGTGTGGTCGTGGTGCCGTTCGACGAGCACCTCGCGGCGGGCGCGGAGGTCGACCTCGACATGATGCGGCCGAAGACGCGGGACGCGTACTTCCACCTGTCGTCGCTGGTGGCCGAGGACTTCGTACGGGCACAGCAGGCGCAGGGCCTGTGGACGGCGGACGGCAACCCGCCGCCGCACCTCGCCCCGCCGATGCCGGGCCAGCAGCACCCGGGCCAGGTCCCCGGCCCCGTACCGGGCCAGTACCAGCAGCCGTACGCCGCCCAGCCGCAGCCGGGACAGCCGGTCCAGCCCGGACAGCCGCAGCCGGGGCAGCACTGGCAGCAGCCCCAGCCGCAGCCCGCCCCCGGCGAGCAGCCCGGCCAACAGGCCCCGCAGTACGGCCAGTTCACCCCGGACCAGCAGGCCCCGCAGAACCCGCAGGCCCCGCAGCCCCAGCCCCTCCCCGGCCAGCAGCCCCCGCCCGCACAGCCCTGGCAGCAGCAGCCCCAGTCCCCCGGCGGCTGGCAGCAGCCCCCGGCGCCGGGTGCGCAGGCACCCGTACCGCAGGGCCAATTCCCGCAGCCGCAGCAGCAGTTCCCGGCCCCCGGCCAGCCCGGCGCACAGCCTCTGCCCGGTCAGCCCGGCGCACAACCTCTGCCCGGCCAGCCCGCCGCCCAGCCCCTCCCCGGCCAGGCTCCGGGTCCGTATCCCGGACAGGGCCAGTTCCCGGCACCGGGCCAGCCGGCCGCTCAGCAGCCGCTCCCCGGGCAGGCGCCCGCCCCCGGTGAGCAGCCGCACCCCGACCCTCAGGAGAGCACCCCCGGCTGGCCCCAGCAGCCGCCTTCGGCCCCTCAGCAGTAGGGCGTCAAGGGTATAGACCAATGAGGGCCCGCAGTACGGTCGCACGACGGCCGCGCTGCGGGCCCTCCGCTTTCCCGCGACAGCCGTCCAGGTGCCCCGAATTGCCTATTCCCGCAGCCCACACGGCAGTTGACACGCCGTAGACATGCCGTTGACACGTCCTGAACGCCGCTGGTAGACCTTCGCCACACCACTCCGCCGATCCAAGATCCACCGCCACCCGGGGCGCGTACGAGCAGACGCACCGGCCGACGCACACGCACACGTACCAGCAGACGTACACGCACACGCAGACGTACACGCACACGTACCAGCAAGTGACGCGCAAGTGACGACGCGAGGGCTCCCTCCATGGACACTCAGGGCACCACGACCGGCACCACCCCCCACTCCCCGCCACCGCACCCCGCCCGCCCCCGGGCCGCCCGCCGCCTCCTGGCGACCGGAGCCGCCGTCTTCGCCCTGCTGGCCACGGCCGCGACCCCACTGAGCCCGGCAGCGGCAGCCGCACCACAACAGCCCGCGGTCCAGGCGAAGGCCAAGGCGGCCCCCCGGACCCTCACCATCGCCGTCGCGCAGAGCGTGGACTCGCTCAGCCCGTTCCTGGCGACCAAGCTCGTCAGTACGAGCATTCACCGGCTCGTGTACGAGTACCTGACGAACTACGACGTCAAGGACGCGCATACGATCCCGGCGCTGGCCACCGAGTGGAAGTCCTCGCCGGACAAGCTGACGTGGACGTACAAGATCCGCGACAACTCGAAGTGGTCGGACGGGAAGCAGGCGACCGCCGAGGACGCCGCCTGGACCTTCAACAAGATGATGACGGACGAGGGCGCCGCCAGCGCGAACGGCAGCTTCACCGCCAACTTCAAGAAGGTCACCGCCCCCGACCCGACGACCCTGGTCGTCGAGCTGAAGAAGCCGCAGGCCACGATGACGGCGCTGGACGTGCCGATCGTGCCCAAGCACGTGTGGGAGAAGGTCGGCGACTTCTCGAAGTTCAACAACGACAAGGACTTCCCGATCGTCGGGAACGGTCCGTACGTCATCACGGACTACAAGCCCGACCAGTACGTGAAGCTGAAGGCCAACAAGAACTTCTGGCGGGGCGCGCCGAAGTTCGACGAGCTGACGATGAAGTACTACAAGGACGGTGACGCGGCCGTCGCCGCGCTGCGCCGGGGCGAGGTCGGCTTTGTGCAGGGCCTGACCCCCGCGCAGGCCGCGTCCCTGAAGTCCGAGAAGAACATCAAGGTCAACGACGCGCCCGGCCGCCGCTTCTTCGCGCTGGCCACCAACCCGGGCGCGAAGGACAAGACCGGCAAGAAGTTCGGCGACGGCAACCCGGCGCTGCTCGACCCGGCCGTGCGCAAGGCCCTGTTCCAGTCCGTCGACCGCAAGGCGATTGTCGACAAGGTCTTCCAGGGACACGCGGTCGAGGGCCAGGGCTACATCCCGCCGCGCTTCGCCGAGTACCACTGGAAACCGTCCGCGCAGCAGCAGATCGCCTACGACCCGGCCGCCGCCGCCAAGACCCTCGACGACGCCGGGTACAAGAAGAACGCGGACGGCAAGCGCCTCGGCAAGGACGGCAAGCCGCTCGACTTCCGCATCCTGTGCCACGCCACCGACCCCAACGACAAGGCGGTCGGCAAGTACCTCACGGAGTGGTGGGGCGAGCTGGGCATCGGGCTGAAGGTCGAGTGCCTGGACAGCGTCTCGGACCGCTGGCTGGCGGGCGAGTACGACCTCGCCTTCGACGGCTACTCGGTCAACCCCGACCCCGACTACGTCCTGTCCATCCACACCTGCGCGGCGCTGCCCGCCACCCCCGACGCGTCCGGCCAGACCGACAACTTCATCTGCGACAAGCAGTTCGACGGCCTCTACGACCGGCAGATCGTCGAGTACGACAAGGCCAGGCGCACGGATCTCGTCAAGCAGATGCAGTCGCGGCTGTACGACACCGGGTACATGAACGTGATGGTGTACCCGAACGCCCTGGAGGCGTACCGCACCGACCAGATCAAGTCGATCAAGACGATGCCGGAGGCCGGCGGCAACATCTGGGGCCAGGACGGCTACTGGAGCTGGTGGTCGGCGGAGCCGGCGGCGTCCGGTGACACGCCGGACCAGGACTCCGGGACCTCGCCCGCCGTGTGGATCATCATCGGAATCGCGGTGCTGATGATCCTCGTGATCGCCTTCGTCGTCACCCGGCGCCGGAGCAGCACGGCGGAGGACCGCGAGTAGGGCTCGTACCGGGTCCGTCCGCGTCCGGGCGGGCAGGACTCCCACCGGACACCCCTCCCCCACAGAACCGAGAGCGACCATGAAGACGAACACCCCCGCGAGCCGCACCGCATGACCGCGGCGAGCACCCCCGCCGTGGTGCGGGAGCCCGACGGCGGCCCGGTGAAGTCCGGGCCGTCGCGGGGCGTCCTGGCGCGCGCCGCCGCCGGGCCGAAGACCGCGTATCTGCTGTACGTCGCGGGGAAGTTGGGCGGCGCCGCCGTCTCGCTCCTCGCCGTGCTCGTCACCAGCTTCTTCCTGTTCCGGATCATCCCGGGCGACCCGGTGAAGGCGATGACGCGCCACCGCCCGGTGTCGCCGGAGCAAATGGCCGCGCTGCGGCGGCAGTTCGGTCTTGACTCGCCGCTGTGGCAGCAGTTCACCGACTACTGCGGCAAGGCACTCACCGGCGACCTAGGCGTCTCGTACCAATTCCACGCGCCCGTGAGCCAGTTGATCGCGGAGAGGTTCCCGGCGACGCTGCTGCTGACGGGGGTCGCCGTGGTGATCTACTCGGCGCTCGGGCTGTGGCTGGGCACCCGGTCGGCATGGCGGCACGGGCAGCTCGGCGACAAGCTGAACACGGGCGTGGCGCTGACGCTGTGGTCGGTGCCGTCGTTCTGGCTCGGGCTGCTGCTGATCATCGTGTTCTCGGTGGGGATGGGGCCGATTCCGGGCCTGTTCCCGACCGGTGGCATGGAGTCGGGGTCCGAGACGGGCTTCGCGCATGTGCTGGACGTGGCGCACCACATGGTGCTGCCGGTGCTGACCCTCGTCGCGGTCGGGTACGCGCAGACGCTGCTGGTCATGCGGTCCTCGCTGCTGGACGAGATGGGCAGCGACTACCTGACGACGGCGCGGGCGAAGGGGCTGCGGGACGCGCTCGTACGGCGCAAGCACGCCGTGCCCAACGCCCTGCTGCCGACCGTCACCATGGTGTTCATCAACCTCGGCCACGTGGCGGCGGGCTCCATCCTGGTGGAGTCGGTGTTCTCCTGGCCGGGCCTCGGCGGGCTCTTCTACCAGGCGATCCCCGTCCCCGATCTGCCGCTGATCCAGGGGCTGTTCGTGGTGTTCGCGGGGGCGATGATCCTGATGAACCTCCTCGCCGACCTCCTCTATCCGCTGCTCGATCCCCGGGTGGGCCGATGACGACGTCCGAATCCACGCCGCCGCCCGAGACCGGATCCACGCCGCCGCCTGCGACCGGGGCCGCTCCGCAGGGCAAGGCCCGCTCCCTCACCTGGGAGCGGCGCCGCACGTCCGTCGCCCGCTTCTGGCGGCAGTACCGCTCGCACCGGGCGGGCCTGTACGGGCTGGGGGCGCTCCTGCTGATCGCCGCCATAGCGCTGGCCGCGCCGCTGCTGGTGGGCAGTGACGTGCAGAACGTCACCGGGGCGCCCGGCAAGGCCCTGGAGTCCCCCAGCTCCCGCTTCCCGCTCGGCACCGACCAGTACGGGCGGTCACTGTTCGGGCTGCTCCTGTACGGGGCGCGGATCTCCCTCTCCGTGGGCCTGATGGCGGCAGCGCTCTCGGTCGCCATCGGCACGCTCATCGGCATCCTCGCCGGGCACTTCGGCGGCTGGTTCGCGACCGTCGTCATGCGGATCACGGACTGGTTCCTGGTGATGCCCGCCCTGGTCCTGGCGATCGTGCTGGCGACGGTGCTCTCGCAGAGCGTGTGGACGGTGGTGCTGGCGATCGGGGTGACGTCCTGGCCGACCACCGCCCGTCTCGTACGGGCCCAGACGCTCGCCGTGGAGTCGCGCCCGTACATCGAACGTGCCCAGGCGCTGGGCGGCGGCCACGGTCACATCATGGCCCGGCACGTGCTGCCCAACGTCATGCCGCTGGTCCTCGCCCAGACCACCCTCCTCATCTCCTCGGCGATCCTCACCGAGGCCACCCTCGCCTTCCTGGGCCTGGGCGACCCGAACGTCGTCTCGTGGGGCGGCATGCTCCAGGAGGCGCGGGAGACGGGGGCGGTGTCGTCCGGCCACTGGTGGTACCTGGCGCCGCCCGGCCTGGCCATCGCGGTGGTCGCGCTCGCCTTCACCCTGTGCGGGCGCGCGGTGGAATCCGTACTCAACCCGAAGCTGGGGACGAGCCGTTGAGCACAGCACCTGTCCTGGAACTCCGGGACCTCCATGTCCGGTACGGGAAGGACGTGCACGCCGTACGGGGCGTCGACCTCACCCTCGCCGCCGGCCAGAAACTCGGCGTCGCGGGCGAGTCCGGCTGCGGCAAGTCCACCCTCGCGCTGGCCCTCCTGCGCCTCCTGCCCGCCTCCGCGCACCTCTCCGGCGAGATCCTCCTCGACGGCGAGGACGTCCTCACCATGAAGTGGGGTCGCCTGCGTGCCGTCCGCTGGGCCGGGGCGTCGATCGTCTTCCAGGGCGCGATGCACTCCCTGAACGCCGTGCACCGCATCGGCGACCAGATCGCCGAACCCCTCCTCATCCACGGCCGGGCCACCCCCGCCGCCGCCCGCAAACGCACGGCGGCCCTCCTGGAGCAGGTGGGCCTCCCGGCCGCCCGCGCCGACGCCTACCCCCACGAACTCTCCGGCGGCCAGCGCCAGCGCGTGATGATCGCGATGTCCCTGGCCTGCGACCCGCACCTGATCGTCGCCGACGAGCCGACCACCGCGCTCGACGTGATGATCCAGGCCCAGATCCTGCGCCTGATCGAGCAGTTGGTGGCGGACCAGAACATCTCCCTCCTCATGATCAGCCACGACCTCGCGGTCCTCGCCGACACCTGCGACCGCCTCGCCGTGATGTACGCGGGCCGCGTCGTCGAGGAGGGCCCGGCCGCGGCCGTCCACACCGCCGCCCACCACCCCTACGCCCAGGCCCTCTCCGCCGCCTTCCCCCGCATCGGCGACCCGGCCTCCCGCCGCGCCCCCCGCGGTCTCCCGGGCGACCCCCCGGACCCCGCCCGCCTCCCCACGGGCTGCACCTTCCACCCCCGCTGCCCGGTCGCCCTCGCCTCCTGCACGCAGGACGACCAGCCCCTGCGGGAGGCCGCCCCGCACCACCACGCGGCGTGCGTCCACGTGTCGCCCGCGATCCCCCAGGGAGTTTCCGCCCCATGACCACCGCCGAAGCCCCCGCTACCTCCCCCCTCCTCGCCTCCCGCGCCCTGCACGTCACCTTCCCCGGGCGGCGGGGCGCGCCCCCCGCGCAGGCCGTCGACGGGGTCGATCTGGAGCTGGCCCCCGGCGAGATCGTCGCCCTCGTCGGGGAGTCCGGCTGCGGCAAGACCACCCTCGCCCGGACCCTGCTCGGGCTGGTGCGGCCCACCTCCGGCGAGGTCAGCTTCGGCGGGGAGACGCTGGACTACCGGGCGCGCGCCCTGAAGGCGTACCGCAAGCGGGTGCAGCTCGTCCTCCAGGACCCGAGCGGCTCCCTCAACCCCCGCCACACCGTGTACGACGCGGTCGCCGAGGGCCTGCGCATCCACGGCCACCCGGGCGACGAGCGCGCGGCCGTCGCCGAGGCCCTCTCGCGGGCCGGCCTGCGCCCGCCCGAGCGCTTCTTCCTGCGCTACCCGCACGAGCTCTCCGGCGGCCAGCGCCAGCGCGTCGTCATCGCGGGCGCCCTGGTCCTGGGCCCCGAACTCATCGTCGCCGACGAGCCGGTGGCGTCCCTGGACGCCTCCGTACGGGGCGAGATCCTGGCCCTCCTCCTGAAACTCCGCGACGAACTGGGCCTGTCCGCCCTGGTGGTGACCCACGACCTCGGCCTCGCCTGGAACATCGCCGACCGGGTGGCGGTCATGTACCTGGGCCGGATCGTCGAGTCGGGCCCGGTGGAGGACGTACTGACGCACCCTCAGCACCCGTACACCCAGGCCCTGTTGTCCGTCCTCCCCGAGGCGGACGGGGAGCCCGTCGTACTGAGCGGTGAGCCCCCGGACCCCTCCCGCATCCCCTCCGGCTGCCGCTTCCACGCCCGCTGCCAGGTCCTTGCCTCGGGCCGGGCGGAGGAGGCGGGCGTCGCGGACAAGTGCCGTACGGAGCCGCTGCCGGTCCTGCCCGCCCACGCGGACGGCCCCCAGGTGGCCTGCCACTGGGCGGCGGCCCGCCGGGTGCCGAGGCCCGGGGGGCCGCAGGAGTAGGGCCCCGGCGTGCACACCGGGGCCCTCTCACGCGCGCGCCGGAACGTCAGGCGTCGTCGTCCTTCTTGTTGCCGGTGAGGGAGTCCTTGATCCCCTCGACCTTGTCCTTGACCTTGTTCCCCAGCTCTTCGGCCTTCGCCTTGAGCTGGTCGGTCTGGCCCTCGGACTCCAGCCGGTCGTTGCCGGTGGCCTTGCCGCCCAGTTCCTTGGCCTTGCCCTTGAGCTTGTCGAAAGTGCTTTCGGCGTCGGTCACGGTCTCGCCTTTCCCAGGGGTACGGGGATACGGATCCCCCACCACGTTGCCGCAGGTCACCCGGGGCCGCACCCGGAACCGGACGTGCGCCGTTGGGCGGTACGGGTGAATGGGCGCACCCGTCCGAGTGTGCGCCGCCGTCCACCGGCCCCGGTCCCCGAACGTATGAATCATGAACACACCACCTTCTCGGCGTACGGTCATGGCCGCCACCGGCACCGCCGCCCTCGCCGCGAGCCTCGCCCTGCCCTCCCCCGCCGGAACCATCCCGACCGCCGTCGCCGCGGGCCCGGCACCGGCCGCGGCCCCCGCCGCCCGGGACGTCTGCCGGGCCGTGGCCCGTGCCGTACTCGTCCTGGACCGGGACAACCGGCCGCTGGTTCCGCGCTACACGCGCATCCTGCTGGGCGACGGACTGCCGCGCAGCCGCCGTGCCCCCAAGAAGGTGCTGGTCGTCGGCGCGGGCCCGGCCGGGATGGCCGCCGCACACCTGCTGAAGCAGGCGGGGCACAAGGTGACGGTGATCGAGGCCAACGGCAACCGGGTCGGCGGCCGGATCAAGACCTTCCGGACCGGCGGCCACGAGCGGGCCGAACAGCCCTTCGCCGACCCGAAGCAGTACGCCGAGGCGGGCGCCATGCGCATCCCCGCCAGCCATCCGCTGGCCACCGGTCTGATGGACGCCCTCGGCCTGAAGCGCCGGCGCTTCCACCTCACCGATGTGGACGCCGCCGGCGAACCGGCCCGGCACACCTGGATCTGCGCCAACGGCGTCCGGGTGCGCCGCGCCGACTACCGGCGCGACCCGCGTCCGCTCAACCGCTCCTTCGGCGTCCCCGCCGCGTTCGAGGACAAGACCTCCACGGACATCCTGCGCGCCGCGCTCGCACCCGTACGCGCGCTGATCGACGGGAAGAGCGGCGACGAGCTGGTGGAGGGCTGGGCGACGGTCCTTCAGACGTACGGCAACCACTCCATGAACCGCTACCTGACGGAGCGGGCGAACCTGGACGAGGCCACGATCGACCTGATCGGCACCGTCGAGAACCTCACCTCCCGGCTCAACCTCGGCTTCGTGCACAGCTTCCTGTCCGCGGCCCTCATCAGCCCGGACACCGCCTTCTACGAACTCCCGGGCGGCACCGCGACCTTCGCCGACGCGCTCTACGAGAGGGTGGAGGACGTGGTGCGGCTCGACCGGCGGGCGGTGCGCGTCGAGCACGGGCCGCGCGGGGTGAGCGTGCACACCGTCTCCGAGGGGCGCGGCGGCGCGGACGTCGAGCAGGAGACCTTCCACGGCGACGAGGTGATCCTCACCGTCCCCTTCAGCGGCCTGCGGCACGTGACCTTCACCCCGCCCCTCTCCTACGGCAAGCGGCGCGCGGTCACCGAGGTGCACTACGACTCGGCGACCAAGGTGCTGCTCGAATTCTCGCGCCGCTGGTGGGAGTTCGAGGAGAAGGACTGGAAGCGGGAGCTGGAGGCGATGCGCCCGGGCCTGTACGAGGAGTACCGGCGGGGCAGGGCCCCCGCGGACGGGTCGCTCCTGGGCGCCCACCCCTCCGTACCCAAGGGGCACGTCTCCCCGGGGCAGCGGGCGCACTACGCGGCGCACCGGGCCGCCCAGCACGAACAGCCGCAGGCGGTGCACCTGCGCGGCGGCGGGTCGGTGACCGACAACGCCAACCGGTTCATGTTCCAGCCCTCCCACCCGGTCCCCGGCAGCGACGGCGGCGTCCTGCTCGCCTCGTACAGCTGGTCCGACGACGCGCTGAAGTGGGACTGCTTCGACGACGAGGAGCGCTACCCGCGCGCACTGGGCGGGGTGCAGGACGTGTACGGGCAGCGGATCGAGGTGTTCTACACGGGCGTCGGCAAGACCCAGTCCTGGATGCGCGACCCGTACGCGTACGGGGAGGCGTCCGTGCTCCTGCCCGGCCAGCACACCGAGCTCTTCCCCGACATTCCGGCCGCCGAGGGCCGTCTGCACTTCGCGGGCTGCCACACGTCCATCAAGCCCGCGTGGATCGAGGGGGCGCTGGAGTCGGCGGTGCGGGTGGCGCTGGAGGTGCACACGGGGTGAGCGCATGCGAAAGGGCCCTCCCGGTTCCCGGGAGGGCCCTTCGTCGTGCCTACTTCGCGTCCGCGTCCGCCGTCAGGGACCGCGCCTGCTTCACGTCGTCCGCGATGGCCTCCAGCAGGCCCTCCAGCGACTCGAACTTCGCCATGCCGCGCACGTACGCGAGGAACTCCACGGCCACGTGCATCCCGTACAGGTCCAGGCCGACCCGGTCGATGGCGTACGCCTCCACCGTCCGCTTCTTGCCCTCGAACTGCGGGTTGGTGCCGACCGAGATCGCGGCGGGCATCCGCTCGCCGTCGGCGGTCAGCCAGCCCGCGTACACGCCGTCGGCGGGAATCGCGGTGTGCGGCAGCGTCTCGACGTTCGCCGTCGGGTAGCCCAGCTCGCGGCCGCGCTGCTCACCTCGTACGACGACGCCTTCGACGGCGTGCGGGCGGCCCAGGATCTCGGCGGCCCCGGCCACGTCGCCCTCGGCGACCAGGCGGCGGGTCAGGGTGGAGGAGAACGGCTCGCCGCCGCCCGCATCCCCGCTCACGAACAGGTCGATGACCTCGACGCCGTAGTCGTACGTCGGCCCCAGCTCGGCCAGGAACTCCACGTTCCCGGCGGCCTTGTGCCCGAACCGGAAGTTCGGCCCCTCCACGACGAGCTGCGCGTGCAGCTTGTCGACCAGCACCTTCACCACGAAGTCGGCGGGGCTGAGCTTCGAGAACTCGGCCGTGAAGGGCAGGATCAGCAGCGCGTCGACGCCCAGCTCCGCCATCAGCTCCGCACGCCGGTGGTGCGGGGCCAGCAGCGGCGGGTGGCTGCCCGGCCGCACGACCTCGCTCGGGTGCGGGTCGAACGTCACGACGACCGACTGCACACCCAGCTCACGGGCGCGCTCGACGGTCCGCCCGATGATCAGCTGGTGCCCTCGGTGCACGCCGTCGTAGGAGCCGATGGTGACGACGCTGCGTCCCCAGTCCTGGGGAATGTCCTCCAAGCCGCGCCAGCGCTGCACTGTGACCGCTCCTTGTGTACGTCTCTGGTACGTGATGGTGGGCTGCCCGGGGATCCGGCGGACCTCCTGGACATGCTCTTACGCAGGTCTAAGACTGCCATGCCCGGGCGCGGCCCCCCGCATCGGTGTCCTTCGACCCGGGTCTCAGACTCCGGACAGGCTCGATTCCGCCAGGACCCCCAGCATCCGGCGCGAGCTGGGTCCCACCATCGCCGCCCACTCCCCCGGCGCCCCCTCCAGCCACCCCGCCACCAGCCGCGCGAACCCCGGCACCTCCCGGGCCAGCGCCACCAGCCGCCGGTCGAAGCAGGACGCCCCCTCGGGGGTGCGCACCAACAGCGCGCCCGTGCGCCGCACCAGCTCCCGGGTCCGCTCCTCCGCCCGGCCGCCCGCCCCGAGCGCGGCGGCCCGCAGCACGGCGTCGGGCACGGCGAAGTCCCGGCCGTGCGCCGGATCGTCGCGCAGGTACTCCTCGTACTCCAGGAGTACGTCGAGGAGCTCGGCCCTGAGCGGCCCCGACACCGGCGTCCCGGGCGCGGCGAGCACCGGGGCCAGCGCGCTCCGCACCTCACAGGGACTCCCCCGGAGCATCCCGCTGACCAGCGGAAACAGCACGGCCCGCGCACCCGGCCCGCACTCCAGGCGCTCCTCCACGAACGCGGCGGCATGCACCGCCCCCTCCGGCCTGCGCGCCACGTACTCCGCGACCAGGGCGGCGGCGCGGCGGGCCAGCGCGGGCGTCTGCACCCCGGACAGGGCCCGCAGCACCTCGCCCGCCCGGGGGCCCGCCGAGTGCAGCGCGGTCTGGAGCGCGGCGAGCACCGGCTCGGGGTGCGTCCCGAGCGCGCTGACCAGGGCCTGGGCGGGGACCCTCGGCTCGCCGACCACGAACGCGGCCACCGCGCGCGGCAGGAACCGCGACCGCGACGCCGGATCCCGTACGAGGAGCGCGAGCGCGGCCCCGTGCAGGGCGAGGTCGCTGCCCCGGGCGAGCAGGGCGAGGGCGGCGAACCGCAGCAGCTCCCGGTCGGCGCTGCTCGTGGCGTACGGGGCGACCACCCCGGCGTACGAGGCCGCGGCCACCCGGCGCTCGGCCCGCTCGTCGTGCGCCCACCGGTCGACGGCCCGGCACAGGGCGGAGGGCTCGTCGGCGGCCAGGACGCGCAGGAGTTCGTCGGCACGGGGGTGACCGGCCTGCACGAGGGTCTCCACGAGGTCGTCCAGGGCCAGCCTGCGGTGGGTGTGCAGGAGGGCCTGGGCGACCTCGGCGACGGTGAGGCGGGCGCCGCCGGGCAGGGGGCGGGTGTCGTCGAACCAGGAGCAGAGGAGGACCTGTACGCGGCGGACGTCGGCGACCAGGATGCGGGCGACGGAGTCGAGATGGCGGGGGCCGGTCGGGGACTCGGGAGGGCCGTCGGCGGGGACGAGGATGCGCAGGAGGTCGATGCGTTCGGCCTGGTCGAGGGCGAGGCGTTCCCAGAACCAGGGGGCGAAGTGGGCGAAGCCGGGGTGGGTGTGCGGGCCGCCTGCTTGGAGGGAGTGGGTGGTGAGGGTCTCGGCGAGCTCCTTGAGCACGGGGCGGTAGGGGGCGAGGTCGGGGACGCGGAGGAGGGTCTCGGCGAGGAGGCGGGAGGCCCACCAGTGGGGGTCGTCGCCGTCGAGGGTGGCGAGGGCTTGGATCAACTCGCGGAGTTGGGTGGTCAGTTGGTCGGGGCCTAGGTGGCGTTCCAGCAGGAGCAGGGCTTCGACGACGGGGCCGATGCGGTGCCGGGGCACCGGGAGGACCCGGGGGGCCTCCGGAGCCGGTTCACCGGTGGGGACGTCGTGGGCCGAGTGCCACACCAGCCCCTCCACCGCCTCCCCCAGATCCAGGTGCGCCCCCTGCACCCAGTCCGCCACCTCCTCGTGCGCGAAGCGGTAGCCCGCGCCCGCCGGGACCAGGACGCCCTCCGTCAGGACGGCGGAGGCCCAGCCCGTGCGCCACGGGAAGATCTCCTCGAAGGAGGCGCGGTCCAACTCGCCCTGGCCCGGGCCCAGGCAGCGACGGGCCGCCTCGTGGACGCGGCCCGACACCTCCGCCGCCAGGCGGCGCACCGCGCTCCCCCGCACGGCCGGGCGCCGGGCGGCCGCCACCCGTACCGCCACCCGCAGGCACATCAGCGCCAGGTGCGCCTCGAAGACCTCCTCCCGGGTCGGGCAGCCGGGCACCCCGTCCGCGCCCTCCGGGACCGCCGCCCGCACCTCCGCCAGCAGGCGCAGCGTGAGCGGGTGGCGGGCGTCGGCCTCGTGCAGGGCCCCGGCCTCGAGGCCGTAGCGCTCGCGGGCGTGCACCGACTCCTCGTCGGAGAGGTCGCCGAGGGGGACGGTGAGCGCTCCCGGGTACAGGTCCCCCGCCTGCTCCCAGTGTTCCGGGCGGCAGCCCACCACCAGCCGCGCCCCGTACTCGTACAGCCACCGCCCCGTGCCGGAGGTCCACTCGGGGAGGCGGTGGGCGAGGACGGGCGGCATCTCCTCCGGTCCGTCGAGGAGTACGAGCAGGGGGCGGCCCGCGTGCGCCGCCAGCCGGGCCACGCGCTCGGGCGTGGCGACGGACATGTCCCCCGGTGTCCCGGAGGCGGCGACGATCCGGCCCGCCTGCGCGAGCACCCGGCCGACCGCGTCCGCCACCGAGTCGTCGGTGCTGCGCAGGTCGGCCCCGCGCAGCCAGATGGTCGGGGCGGGTTCGGGGCCGCAGGCGCGGCGGGCGGCCAGCGCGCGGAGTTCGGTGGTGCGGCCGGTACCGGGTGTGCCGACCAGTCCGAGGACGTACGCCTCGCCCGTCGTGAAGTCCTCGAACTCCCGGCGCAGGCAGGCCCGTTCCACCGGGTCGCGCCAGATGCTCGGCCCGCCGGCCGGGCCGACGGAGGTGCCGGTGAGCTGGAGGGCGCCCGCCAGGTTGAGGTCCTCGCCGTACGCGGGGACGGTCGCGGCGTTCCGTCGCAGCAGCTCGCCGAGGGGGCCGCCGTCCGAACCCCCGAGCGGCACCGCGAACCCGGCCGCCCGATGGGCGTGTGGGGCATCCCCTGCTCGAACGAAGTTGAGAGCTTGGGGAAGCAGCGACGTACCGAGGACTGCGAGGACCGCCCCCGTCGAGGCGTCGAGGACCGGTCCGCCGGCCGCCGCCCCGCCCAGGCGCAGCGCGTCGCTGCCCGCCGTGCCCATGGCCAGTTCCATCGCGGAGTCCAGCAGGTGGAAGCGGTCGGTCGCGGTGTACGTCACGGGGGCGGCGCCCAGGACCCGCGCCTCCCGCCAGCCACCGGCCGCCAGCCGTACGTACGTCCCGACCGCGACCTTGCGCCGCCCGGTCACCGGCAGCGGGCGCACGTCGAGCCCCGAGGTGCGTACGAGGGCGAGACCGGACTCGGGGAGCGGGGTGATGGCGTCGTGCTCGGCGAGGCAGGTGCGGTCGCCGGGGGCGTGCAGGACCAGGCGGGTGAGGCCGTCGACGGCCTCGTGGCTGGTGACGACGGTGCCGAGGTCGTCGGCGACGAAACCGGTGCCGCGCGGCCGCCCGGCCAGGTCGCAGATCCGCACCAGCGCCACCGGCGGGACCCGGTCCGGCCCCGGCCCCTCGTCCGGCCGAGTCCCGTCCGCCGCCATAAAGGAACACCCCCTGCCCATGACCGTAGGCAGAGGATGATCAGCGGCAGAAGCACGCCTGCCGAAAGCGCCCCCCGTCACTCCCCGCATTCACTCCGAGCGCCCGCTCGTAGGGGTGAATCGGCCGCGTGAAACGGACAGACCCCAAGGCAGGGGGGAAGCGGGAGGGGACCGTGGAGCGGACGGCGCGTCGTCCGCCCGCTCCACGGTGTCGCAGCCAGGACCGGTGCTAGCCGAAGACGGCCAGGCTCTTGGCCTTGCCCTTCTGGTCCTCGACCAGGGCGAGGAAACGCCCGTCGGGGCCGTAGACGGCCACCGGGTTGCGCTCGTGCGCGGGCATGTCGATCCGTACGCCGTTCATGATCAGGCCGGCGCGCTTCTCGTCCACGTCCCAGCGCGGGAACGCCTTCGCCGCCGCGTCCGCGATCGGCATGACGGTCAGCGACTCCTGGTGCTGGTCCAGGGTGCGGGCCGCGTCCAGACCGTACGGACCCACCCGCGTGCGCCGCAGCGCCGTGAGGTGTCCGCCGACGCCGAGCCCGGCGCCGAGGTCGCGGGCCAGGGCGCGGATGTAGGTGCCCGAGGAGCAGACGACGGAGACGACCAGGTCGACGACCGGGGTGCCGTCCTCCGCGACCGCCGGGCGCACGTCGTACACCTGGAAGGAGGAGACGGTCACCGGGCGGGCCGGGATCTCGAAGTCCTCGCCCTCGCGGGCCCGCTTGTACGAGCGCTTGCCGTCGATCTTGATGGCGCTGACCTTGGACGGCACCTGCATAATGTCGCCGGACAGCTTGGCGACGCCCGCGTCGATGCCCTCGCGGGTCACCCCGGAGGCGTCGGTCGACGTGATGATGTCGCCCTCGGCGTCGTCGGTCAGGGTGTCCTGGCCGAGCCGGATGGTGCCCAGGTACTCCTTCTCGGTCAGCGCGAGGTGACCGAGCAGCTTGGTGGCCTTCTCGACGCCCAGGACGAGGACGCCGGTGGCCATCGGGTCGAGCGTTCCGGCGTGGCCGACGCGGCGGGTCTTGGCGATCCCGCGCATCTTGGCGACGACGTCGTGCGAAGTGAAGCCGGACGGCTTGTCGACAATGACAAGGCCGTCCGGCGTCTTCGTTACTGCTGTGCTCATACGGCGGCGTCGTCCTCGTCGTCGTCACCGGGCTTCTTGTACGGGTCGGCCTCGCCGGCGTACTTCGCGCCGGAGGAGGTCTCGCGCACCTTGGCGTCGGTGGCCCGCGCCTTGTCGAGGAGGTCCTCGATCGTCTTGGCGTTCTCCGGGAGGGCGTCCGCCACGAAGGTGAGGGTCGGCGTGAACTTGGTGCCCGCCGCCTGCCCGACCGCGGAGCGCAGGACGCCCTTGGCGCTCTGGAGGCCCGCCGCCGCGCTGGCCCGGTCCTCCTCGTCGCCGTACACCGTGTAGAAGACCGTGGCCTCCCGCAGGTCACCGGTGACGCGGGTGTCCGTGATCGTCACGTGCGTCCCCAGACGCGGGTCCTTGACCCCGCGCAGGAGCTTCTCGGCGACGACCTGCTGAATGAGGTCCGCCAGCTTCTTCGCCCGAGCGTTGTCGGCCACTGGTCCTTCTCCTTGTGTGTTCTTGCTCAGTCTTCGTCACTGTGCAGCCGCCGCCGTACCGACAGCAACTCCACCTCGGGCCGGGCGGCGACCATCCGCTCGCACCGGTCCAGTACGTCTGTGAGGTGCCCCGTGTCGCCGGCCACCACCGCAACCCCGATCTCGGCCCTGCGATGGAGGTCCTGGTCGCCCACCTCCGCCACGCTGACCGCGAACTTGCGGTGCAGCTCGGCGACGATCGGCCGGACGACGGAGCGTTTCTCCTTCAGCGACCGGACGTCGCCGAGCAGGAGGTCGAAGGACAGAGTCCCCACATACATGTGTGTCCGGATGTCCCGCCGGTTCGGGTTCATGTGCCGCTGCCACTGCTTGGCAGGGACACAAGAACCGTACACGCAACGGCCGGGGCCGCTCGACGGAAATAATCTCCGCCGAGCGGCCCCGACCGATGCTTACGGTTCCTGCTACGCAGCGATTAGCCGCGCGGCTTCTCCCGCATCTCGTACGTCGCGATGACGTCGTCGATCTTGATGTCGTTGAAGTTGCCGAGGTTGATACCGCCCTCGAAGCCTTCGCGGATCTCGGTGACGTCGTCCTTGAAGCGGCGCAGACCCTGGATGTTGAGGTCCTCCGCGATGACCTTGCCGTCGCGGATGAGGCGCGCCTTGGTGTTGCGCTTGACCTCGCCGGAGCGGATGAGAACACCCGCGATGTTGCCGAGCTTGGACGAGCGGAAGATCTCGCGGATCTCCGCGGTACCGAGCTCGACCTCCTCGTACTCCGGCTTGAGCATGCCCTTGAGCGCTGCTTCGATCTCCTCGATGGCCTGGTAGATCACCGAGTAGTAGCGGACGTCGACGCCCTCGCGCTCCGCCATCTGCGCGGCACGGCCGGCCGCACGGACGTTGAAGCCGATGACGATGGCGTCGGAGCCCATCGCCAGGTCGATGTCGGACTCGGTGACCGCACCCACACCGCGGTGCAGGACGCGGATCTCGACCTCTTCGCCGACGTCGAGCTGGAGCAGCGAGCTCTCCAGGGCCTCGACGGAACCGGACGCATCACCCTTGATGATGATGTTGAGGTCCTGGACCAGACCGGCCTTGAGCACCTTGTCGAGGTCTTCGAGCGAGACACGACGGGTGCGCTTGGCGAAGGCCGCGTTGCGCTCACGAGCAGCGCGCTTCTCGGCGATCTGGCGGGCCGTACGGTCCTCGTCGACGACCAGGAAGTTGTCGCCGGCGCCGGGGACGTTGGTGAGACCCAGGACCAGGACGGGGGTCGACGGACCCGCTTCCTCGACGTTGTTGCCGTTGTCGTCGAGCATGGCGCGCACGCGGCCGTAGGCGTCGCCCGCGACCATCGTGTCGCCGACGCGGAGGGTACCGCGCTGGACGAGGACGGTGGCGACAGCACCACGGCCCTTGTCGAGGTGGGCCTCGATCGCGATGCCCTGTGCGTCCATCTCGGCGTTCGCCCGGAGGTCGAGCGAGGCGTCCGCGGTGAGGACCACTGCTTCGAGGAGTTCCTCGATGTGCAGGCCCTGGCGCGCGGAGATGTCGACGAACATCGTGTCGCCGCCGTACTCCTCGGCCACCAGACCGAACTCGGTGAGCTGACCGCGCACCTTGGTCGGGTCGGCACCCTCGACGTCGATCTTGTTGACCGCGACGACGATCGGGACACCGGCGGCCTTGGCGTGGTTGAGCGCCTCGATCGTCTGCGGCATCACACCGTCGTTGGCCGCGACCACGAGGATCGCGATGTCGGTGGACTTCGCACCACGGGCACGCATGGCGGTGAACGCCTCGTGACCGGGGGTGTCGATGAAGGTGATGGCGCGCTCTTCACCGTTGACCTCGGTGGCGACCTGGTACGCACCGATGTGCTGCGTAATACCGCCGGCCTCGCCCGCAACGACGTTCGTCTTGCGGATCGCGTCCAGCAGTCGGGTCTTACCGTGGTCGACGTGACCCATGACGGTCACGACCGGCGGACGGGAGACGAGCATCTCCTCGCCGCCCTCGTCCTCGCCGAACTCGATGGAGAAGGACTCCAGCAGCTCGCGGTCCTCCTCCTCCGGGCTGACGATCTCCAGCACGAAGTTCATCTCTTCGGCGAGGAGCTTCAGCGTCTCGTCGGAGACGGACTGCGTGGCCGTCACCATCTCGCCGAGGTTCATCATGACGCCGACCAGCGAAGCCGGGTTGGCGTTGATCTTCTCGGCGAAGTCGGTGAGGGAGGCACCGCGCGACAGGCGGACGGTCTGTCCGTTGCCGCGAGGCAGCATCACGCCGCCCACGGACGGGGCCTGCATGGCCTCGTACTCCTGGCGCCTCTGACGCTTCGACTTGCGGCCGCGACGGGCGGGACCGCCCGGACGACCGAACGCACCCTGCGTGCCACCACGGGCACCCGGGCCACCGGGACGACCGCCGAAGCCGGGACGACCGCCGAAGCCGCCGCCACCACCGGGACGACCGGCACCGCCGCCGCCACCGGGACCGGCCGGACGGCCGGCGAAGCCGCCACCGCCGCCGCCACCGGGACGACCCGCGAAGCCGCCGCCACCGGGACGACCGCCGCCGCCACCCGGACGACCTGCGCCGCCACCGGGACCACGGCCACCGCCGGGGCCACCACCGGGACGAGGACCGGCAGCGGGACGCTGCGGCATCATGCCCGGGTTCGGACGGTTACCGCCCGGGGCGCCGCCCGGACGGGGAGCGCCACCCTGCGGGCGGGGCATGCCACCGGGGGTCGGACGGCCTGCGCCGCCCTGGCCCTGACCCTGCGGACGCGGAGCGCCGCCGGGACCGCCCTGCGGACGCGGGGCGCCACCGGGCGCACCGGCACCGCCGGGACGGGGGGCGTTGCCGCCGGGACGGGGCGCCTGGGGGCGCGCCATGCCGGTGGAACCACCCGAGGTGAAGGGGTTGTTGCCGGGGCGGGGACCCGAGGGACGGGCACCGCCGGGACGCGGGGCGCCCTGGCCGGCGGGACGCGCGGGGCGGTCGCCGCCGCGCTCGCCGCCACGGCCCTGACCGCCGTCGCGCTGACCGGCCGCGGGGGCCGGACGTGCGGGGGCGGGACGGGGACCGGGGGTGGCACCCGCGGGACGCGGGGCCTGCTGCTGCGGGGCCTGCTGCGGCTGCGCGGGGGCAGGCGCGGAGAACTCGGCCTGCGGCACCGGGGTGACCGGGGCCGGCTTGGCCGGTGCGGGCTTGGGACCCGGACGCGGGCCGGCGGCAGCCGGGCTCGCGGAGGTCGCAGGCTTGGGGGCCTCGGCGGCGGCCGGCTTGGGGGCCGGTGCACCGGGCTTGGGGGCGCCGGGGCGGGGAGCCGCCGGAGCCGGGGTCGCCGCGGACGGGGCCGCGGGCTTGGCAGGCGTCGCCTTGCGGGGCGCGCCGGGCTTCGCTGCGGACTTGCCGGCGTTGCCGCCGGGGCCCTGCAGTGCGTCAGTCAACTTGCGTACAACCGGCGCCTCGATCGTCGAGGACGCCGAACGGACGAATTCACCAAGTTCTTGGAGCTTGGCCATGACGACCTTGCTCTCAACACCGAACTCCTTGGCGAGTTCGTATACCCGGACCTTAGCCACTTCGCTCCTTTTAGGTCCGGGTTGAACGCCGGACCGTCGCTACTTCATGGGCGTACTCATCGCGTACTCATCGAGTGCTCATCGCAATCTCGACCTACTTCCAACTCGCGAGGTACCTGACCGCACGGGGACCCGTGCCGTTCGTTTGTTGCGTCTTACGGTGTCGCCTGCTCGACGCACTGCGCCACGTATTTCTCCAGTGACGCGGTATCGAGCGGACCCTGGCCCCGAAAGGCCCGGGGAAACGCCCGGCGGCGGACCGCCAGGTCGTAACAGGCAGAGGCGGGGTGTACGTAAGCACCCCGGCCGGGCAGCGTACCGCGAGGATCGGGGACACACTCACCCTCGATCATCACGATGCGCAGCAGATCGCTCTTGGCCGCTCGCTCCCGGCAACCCACACAGGTTCGCTCAGGGCATGCGCCGGTATGCGTTTGGCCAGACACGACTAAGTCTACCTCCCCGCACCGACCTCACCCCTTTGGGGCAAGAATCGAAAGCATGCTCGCTCAAGATCGGTCCTAAAACCGATGTGGCCCGGGTCTCACCCGGGCTCACACCGTCACCTGCGGCTCACTCAGCCGCGGTCGTCCCGCCGGTCACGGCCGTCACCGCTGTCACGCCGGTACTCGCCCGGCTCCTCGCCCTCACCGAGCTCCTCGGTGTCGGGGCGGATGTCGATGCGCCAGCCGGTGAGGCGGGCGGCGAGGCGGGCGTTCTGGCCCTCCTTGCCGATGGCGAGCGACAGCTGGTAGTCCGGCACGGTCACCCGGGCGGAGCGCGTCGACATGTCGACGACCTCGACCTTGGAGACGCGGGCCGGGGACAGGGCGTTGGCGACCATCTCGGCCGGATCGTCGGACCAGTCGACGATGTCGATCTTCTCGCCGTGCAGCTCCGCCATGACATTGCGCACACGGCTGCCCATCGGGCCGATGCAGGCGCCCTTGGGGTTGATGCCGGAGCGCGTCGAGCGGACCGCGATCTTGGTGCGGTGGCCGGCCTCGCGGGCGATGGCCTCGATGACCACGGAGCCGTCGGAGATCTCGGGGACCTCCAGCGCGAAGAGCTTCTTCACCAGGTTGGGGTGGGTGCGCGAGAGGGTCACGGAGGGACCGCGGACGCCCTTGGCCACCCGTACGACGAACGTGCGAAGGCGCAGACCGTGCGTGTACTCCTCGCCCGGGACCTGCTCCTGGACGGGAAGGATGGCCTCCAGCTTGCCGATGTCCACCAGCACGTTCTTGGCGTCCATGCCCTGCTGGACGACACCGGCGATGACCTCGCCCTCCAGACCCGCGAACTCGCCGAAGGTCTGGTCGTCCTCGGCGTCGCGCAGACGCTGGAGGATGACCTGCTTGGCGGTGGAGGCGGCGATCCGGCCGAAGTCGTCAGGAGTGTCGTCGAACTCCTTGGGCTCCTGACCCTCCTCCAGGTCCGCCGGGTCCTCCTTCGCCCACACCGTCACGTGGCCGCTCTCGCGGTCCAGCTTGACGCGGGCGCGGCGGAAACTGCCGTCGGTGCGGTGGTAGGCGATGAGGAGGGCCTGCTCGATCGCCTCCGCCAGCTGGTCGAAGGAGATCTCCTTCTCCTTCGCCAGGCCCTTCAGAAGCCTCACATCGATGTCCACGGCTACGCCTCCTCTTCCTTCTCGTTCTGGTCCTTGCGGTTGAACTCGACCTCGACGCGGGCCTTCGCGATGTCGGCGAATTCCACGCGGCGGGCGGTGGGCTTGCGCCCCTTCACGCCCGGCACTTCCAGGTCGAGTCCGGTCTCGTCGACGACGAGGATGCGGGCGATCAGCTCGGCGCCGTCGTTCAGCTGCAGCTTGGCGAGGCGGCCGGTGGCCCGTACGTAGTGACGGTGCTCGGTGAGCGGGCGGTCCGCGCCCGGGGAGCTGACCTCCAGGACGTACTCGTCGTCGCCCATCGCGTCGCTCTCGTCGAGCTTGTCGGAGATCGCGCGGCTGACCTCGGCGCACGCGTCGAGCTCGACGCCCTCCTCCGAGTCCACGACGATCCGCAGCATGCGGCGCCTGCCCGCCTTGGACACCTCGATCTCCTCGAGGTCCAGGCCCTGGGCGGCGACCAGCGGTTCCAGCAGTTCGCGCAGCCTGTCGCTCTGGGTGGTGCTCATCCGGGTGACTCCTCGGCCGCGTGTGCTGTTGTCTGTTTCGTCGTGTGTCAGGTCAAAGGGTATCCGGTCCGGAGGGGTGTTGCCGTCCGTCCCCGGCATCGCGCGGGTACGCTCGCCTGCGGTGATCACCCGGGGACCGAGGGAGACGGAAGACGTGCGCACGACCACCACTCGCAGACGTGCGCTGGCCCTGAGCGGGGCCGCCGCCGCGGGCCTGCTGGCCGGCTGCTCGAACGACAACGCCCCGTCCGGTGCTTCCGGTACGGAGACCTCCCCGTCGGCGCGGAAGGCGGCGCTCCGCGTCCGGGAGGCGGCGACCCGCACCAGCGCGGACCTGCTGGCCCACTACGACGCCCTGCTGAAGAAGCACCCCGGCCAGGCCGAGCGGCTGAAGCCGCTGCGCGAGGAAGTCGCCCGGCAGGCGAAGGTCCTGCGCGGCACCACCGTGCGCGCGGCTGCCGGGAGCGCTCCCGTGACCGTGGCCGCCGAACCGAAGGCCGCGGTGAAGGAGCTGGCGGCCGCCGAGCAGCGGGCCTCCGACGCCCATCTGGCCGCCGTGGTGCAGGCCACCCCGGAGCTGGCCCGGCTGCTGGCCTCGGTGGCGGCGGCCGGTGCCGTACACGTGTTCCTGCTGACCGAGGGGGCCTCGAAGTGACACTGGACGCACTGCAGGCGGCACTGGCCGCCGAGCACGCCGCTGTGTACGGGTACGGGGTCGTCGGCGGCCGGATCGGCTCCGGGCGCCGCACCGAGGCGCGGGAGGCCCACGACGCCCACCGCTCGCGGCGTGACGCGCTCGCCCGGACCGTGCGCGACCTGGGCGGGAAGCCCGTCGTCGCGGAGGCCGCGTACGCACTCCCCTTCCCGGTGCCGGACGCCGCGACGGCGGTGAAACTGGCCGCCGTGCTGGAGGACCGGGTGGCCGGGGTGTACTCGGACCTGGTGCGCGCCGCCGCGGGCCCGCTGCGCCGCGAGGCCGCGGGCGCGCTGCGCGAGGCGGCGGTGCGGGCCGTCCGCTGGCGGGGCAGCAGCGTAGCCTTTCCAGGGCTCGCCGAACTGACCACTTCGGCACGCGAAGGCGTGTGAGCCCTGGGAATCGAAGGAGAACACCCCACCTATGGCTTTCGAACCGCCACAGCGCCTGGTGAAGGCGCTGGGCGAGGCGTACGGGGAAACGGTGGCCGCCGACTGGCTCGGAGGGCTTCCGTCGCAGGCTCAGGAAGCCCTGGAACGGCGGGAGTTGACCTGTGAGCGGGTCATGGCTCCGGGCGGCCGGAGCAGCGTGGTGGTGCTGGTGCGCCGCGCCGACGGCTCGCAGGCCGCGCTGAAGCTCGTACCGGAAGCGGCGCACCCGCACCGCGAGCGGGCGGCGCTCGCGCACTGGAACGGCTGGGGTTCCGTGCGGCTCGCGGACGATCTGGCCGAGCCGGGGGCGCTCCTGCTGGAGCGCCTGCACTGCGAGGTGTCGCTGCGGTCGCTGCCGGAGGCGAAGGCGCTGCTGGAGGCCGCGGGGACGGTACGGAAGCTGTGGGTCGAGCCCGCCGAGGGGCACCCCTTCGAGTCGGTCGAGGAGCGCACCGCGCGCCAGGCCGTCCCGATGCGCGAGGCCCCGGACGAGGTGGCCCCGCTGGTGGAGGCGGCCCTCGCCGCGCGCGCCGAGCTGATCGCCTCCTCCCCCGAACTCCTGTTGCTGCACGGCAACTTCCGGCAGGGCAAGGTGCTGGGCGGCGACCGCACGCCGTGGCTGGCGGTCGGCCCCGATCCGCTGGTGGGCGAGCGTGCGTACGACCTCGCGCGTCTCGTACGGGACCGGATCGACGACCAGATCGCGACGGCGGCCGGCGCCCCGGCGACCCGTCGCCGCATCAACCGGCTCGCCGACTCCCTCGACGTGGACCGGGAGCGGCTGCACGGCTGGACGCTGTTCCGGGCGGTGGAGTCGGGGACGCGGGCGATGGCGGCGGGGCGGCGGCAGGACGGCGAGATGCTGCTGGAGTTCGCGAGCTGGCTGTAGGCGCCCGAGTCTTCGGGTGACACGTGAGGGCGGCCGGGGTGTGCGCACACCCCGGCCGCCCTCACGCGTACCTGCGGTCAGGAGCCGCTCTTCGCGAATCCGTTCTTTGCAAAGACATCGACGAGGCTGGTGAGGCTGTCGTCGGCATGACCGGCGTCCGCGCCGCGCCGGAAGGCATCCAGCACGGCGGCGGGCAGGGCCGGGTCGACGCCCGCGGCCTTGGTCGTGTGCACGACGTGGTCGATGCTGGCGACGGCCATGGACAGCCGCTCGACGTCGCCGACGATCTCGCCCGCGTCGATGCGGGGCGTGTAGAAGGCGAAGAAGTTCGGCATGGTGCCCAGGACGTCGGTGGCGTACGGCAGCAGTTCCTCGGCGGTGATGCCGTTGGCGCGGGCGACGGCGAGGGCGTGCAGCCAGCTGGTCAGGCCGGTCCAGAACATGTCCATCTGGAGCTGGTAGTAGAGCGCGCCCAGGCCCGGGTCCTCACCCTTGTAGTCGGCGCGGGTGAGGACTTCGAGGGTGGCCTCGTGCTGGGCGAAGGCGTCCTTCGGGCCGCTGTAGTAGGTGTACGCGTCGGGGTTGCCGATGCCCGAGGGCGGGACGCTGACGCCGCCGGTGAGGTGCTGGGCGCCGTGCGCGGCGGCCCACTCGGCGGCTTCGCGGGCGCGGTCGGGGGTGTCGGAGCTGAGGTTGACCAGGACGCGGCCGGCGAGGGCGGCGGTGGCGGGCTCCAGCAGGGCGTACATGGCGTCGTAGTCGGTGAGGCTCAGGACGGTCAACTCATTGGCTCTGATGGCCTGTTCGGCACTCTCGGCGCGGGTGGCGCCGCGGGCGACGAGTTCGTCGGCGCGGCTGGCGGTGCGGTTGAAGACGGTGACGTCGTAACCGGCGTCGAGGTAGGCGGAGACCATGGCGCGGCCCATCGGGCCGAGGCCGATGACGGTGACGGACTTCTGGGTGGTGGTCACAGGGGTGCCCTTCGGTAGTGGTCGCACTCGCTAGAACGAACGCTCTATCTGGTGGGTGAGGAGAACGTAGCACGCTCTAGAACGAACGCTCTACCCAGTTGGGCGGCGGGTTTGAAACGAACGCTCTACTCGGCCGGAGGCGGCGTTGCAGACGCGGTGGAACGAACGCCCTACTCGGCCGGAGGCGGGAACCGGAGAGACACTGGAGCGAACGCTCTACTCGGCCGGAAGCGAGAGCCGAAGGGGTTCTGAAAAGAACGCTCTACTCGGTACGATCGACGCGTGAAGAAGCGCCCAGAACCCCAGCACTCCGACGCCCTCGGCACCCGGGAGCGCATCGTCCGCACCACGTCGCGGCTGATGCAGCGCCAGGGCTACCAGGGCACCGGCATCAAGCAGATCGCCCGCGAGGCGCAGGCCACGCTCGGGTCCGTGTACCACTTCTTCCCGGGCGGGAAGCAGGAGCTGGGCACGGCCGCCGTGCGCCAGGGGGACGCGGAGTTCGCGGACATACTGGAGAAGATGCTGGCCGCCGAGGACGATCCGGCGACGGCCGTCCTCGTCCTGACGAAGGTGCTCGGCGAGGGCCTGGAGGAGTCGGACTGGCTGGACGGGTGTCCGGTGACGTCGACGGTCGTCGGCACGGCGGTGGACTCCCCCGGCATCCAGGAGGCGGCGGCGGAGGCGTTCGCGCACTGGCGGGCCCTGGTGGCCGAGGCACTGCTGCGGGCGGGCTTCGCCGAGAAGGACGCGAAGGAGCTGGCGTACACCGTCGTGAGCGCGCTGGAGGGCGCGGAGATGGCCGCGCAGGTCGCCCGGAGCACGCAGCCGCTGGACGCGGTGGGGCAGCATCTGGCGCGGCTGATCAGGTCGTACCGCTGACGCACGAAGCGGACACGCGGAAGGGCCCGCACCTGGTTCAGGTGCGGGCCCTCACGGCGTACGGACGGAACGTACGGACTACTTGGCTGTCAGGCGGGCGATGGCCTCGTCGACCGTCAGTTCCTCGCGCTCGCCCGTGCGGCGGTCCTTCAGCTCCAGGACGCCGTCCCCGGCGCGGCGGCCCGCGACCAGGATCTTCGGGCAGCCGATCAGCTCGGAGTCGGTGAACTTCACGCCGGGCGAGACGCCCGGACGCTCGTCGACCAGGACGCGCAGCCCGGCCGCGCCCAGCTTCTCGGCGACGTCGACGGCCAGCTCGGTCTGGAGGGCCTTGCCGGCCGCGACGACGTGCACGTCGGCCGGGGCGATCTCGGGCGTCCAGCACAGGCCCTTGTCGTCGGCGGACTGCTCGGCGAGGGCGGCCACGGCACGCGAGACGCCGATGCCGTACGAGCCCATGGTGACGCGGACGGGCTTGCCCTGCTGGCCCAGGACGTCCAGGCCGAAGGTGTCGGCGTACTTGCGGCCGAGCTGGAAGATGTGGCCGATCTCGATGGCGCGGTCCAGCTTGAGGCCGGTGCCGCACTTGGGGCACGGGTCGCCCTCTTCGACGACGACCACGTCGAGGTAGTCGTCGACCTCGAAGTCGCGGCCGGCGACGACGTTCTTGGCGTGGGTGTCGACCTTGTTGGCGCCGGTGATCCAGGCGGTGCCGGGGGCGACGCGGGGGTCGGCGATGTAGCGGACCTTGGCGAGGCCCTGCGGGCCGACGTAGCCCCGTACGAGGTCGTCGCGGCCCTCGAAGTCCTCGGCGGTGACCAGCTCGACGACGGCCGGGGCGAGGTGCTCGCCCAGCTTGCCGAGGTCGACCTCGCGGTCTCCGGGGACGCCCACGGCGACGATCTCGCTGTCGACCTTGACCAGGAGGTTCTTCAGGGTCGCGGAGGCCGGGACGCCGAGCTGGGCGGCCAGGGTCTCGATGGTGGGGGTGTCGGGGGTGGCGATGTCCTCGGCGGCCGGGTGGGTCTCTTCCACCGCCTTCAGCTCGAAGGTGACGGCCTCGGTGTTCGCGGCGTAGTCGCAGTTCGGGCAGTCGGCGAAGGTGTCCTCGCCGGCGGCGGCCGGGGCGAGGAACTCCTCGGATGCGGAGCCGCCCATGGCGCCGGAGACGGCGGACACGATGCGGTGGTCCAGGCCCAGACGGTTGAAGATCTTGATGTACGCCTCGCGGTGCAGGCGGTACGACTCGGCGAGGCCCTCGTCGGTGGTGTCGAAGGAGTACGAGTCCTTCATCTGGAACTCGCGGCCGCGCAGCACGCCGGAGCGGGGGCGGGCCTCGTCGCGGTACTTCGTCTGGATCTGGTAGAGCATCACCGGCAGGTCCTTGTAGGACGTGCACTGGTCCTTGACCGTCTGGGTGAAGACCTCTTCGTGGGTGGGGCCGAGGAGGTAGTCGCCGCCCTTGCGGTCCTTCAGGCGGAACAGGAGGTCGCCGTACTCCTCCCAGCGGCCGGACGCCTCGTAGGGCTCCTTGGGCAGCAGGGCCGGGAGGAGGACCTCCTGGGCGCCGATGGCGTCCATCTCCTCGCGCACGACGCGCGAGATGTTGTCGAGGACCTTCTTGCCGAGCGGCAGCCAGGTCCAGATGCCCGCGGCGTTGCGACGTACGTAACCGGCGCGGACCAGCAGCTTGTGGCTGAGGGTCTCGGCGTCCGCCGGGTCGTCGCGCAATGTCTTGACCATCAAACGGGACATGCGCTGGACCTGGGCCATGGTGAACTCCTGCTCGGAAGGGTGATGTCAGGAGGTTAGCCGGGGGGTGGGGGCGGGCGGAAATCGGTTACCGCCGCAGTGGCAGCGGCGCCCCCATCACCGCGTACGCGCGCGGGGCGCTCGGGAAGAGGACCTGCTCGGCCAGGTCCGCGTACCCCAGGGAGCGGTACAGCGCCCGGGCCGGGCTCTCGATGTCGATCGCCGACAGGATCGACCGGGGTTCGGCGGCCCCGTCGGTGATGGTCGTGATCAGGGTGCGGCCGATGCCCCGGGCCTGGTAGTCGGGGTGGACGTGGAGTTCGGTGATGACGAAGGAGTCGTCGAGCCAGCCGTCGCGTCCGTAGCGGCGCAGGTAGGGCTCGACGATGGTGGACCACCAGTGCGTACGGTCGTTGGGCATCCCGTACACGAAGCCGACGAGGCGGCCGTCCGGTGTGGTGGCGCCCAGGGCGCGCGCGCCGGGGCTGGTCATGTGCCGGAGCACGATGTGACGTCGTACGCCGACCTCGTCCGCACTGAGGCCGAAGGCGAGCGCCTGCACGGCGAGCGCCTCGTCGACGTGCTCCGCGAGGTCGAGGGGGCCGATGGCTGCTTCGTCCGTCATGCGCGAACACTAGCCGCCAGGGGTCAGAAGAGAACGCTTGTAAAAGCGCCGACCTCACGGAAGCCGACACGGCGGTACGAGGCGCGGGCGGGGGTGTTGAAGTCGTTGACGTAGAGCGAGACGACCGGGGCCACGTCCGCGAGGGCGTAGCGCAGGACGGCGGTCATGCCGGTGACGGAGAGGCCCTTGCCACGGTGTTCGGGGGCGACCCAGACGCCCTGGATCTGGCAGGCGGTGGGGGTGGCGGCGCCGATCTCGGCCTTGAAGACGACCCTGCCGTCCTCGTCCAGGCGGGCGAAGGAGCGGCCCGCGCCGACCAGTTCGGCGACCCTGGCCTGGTAGAGGAGGCCGCCGTCGCCCGCCATCGGGGAGACACCGACCTCTTCGGTGAACATGGCCACGCAGGCGGGCATGATCGTTTCCATCTCGTCCTTGCGGATGCGGCGGACGAGGGGGTCGGGCTCGATGTCGGGCGGGAGCTGCTCGGTGACCATCAGGGGCTGGTGGGCGCGGACCTCGCGGGCGGGGCCCCAGCTGGGTTCCAGGAGCCGCCACAGGAGGCCCGTGGACTCGGCGGGGCCGACGATGGAGGAGCAGCGGCGGCCGGTGCGGCGGGCGCGCTCGGCGAAGGCGCGGACGGCTTCGGGGGTGGCGCAGATGGGGACGAGGTTGGCGCCGGAGTAGCAGAGGCTGCGGAGGTGTCCGCCCTCGTAGTAGCCCCACATCTCGCCGCCGAGGCGCCAGGGGTCGAGGCCGGCGACCTGGACGCGGGAGGTCACGAAGGCGTTGTTGACGGGCTCGCTCTCCAGGAGGGCGAGTGCCTCGGCCAGGTCGCCGGGGGCGAGGACGCGGCAGGTGGTCGTCGTCAACACGTGGGGGCCTCACGGTGCGGATTGCTGATCTCCGCACTGTACCGTTCCTCGGTTGATCTGCCAGGGTCGGCTGGATCCGGGGGGGCGGGGGCGGGTGGGGCTGGCCGGTGTCGGGGGTGCGGGCAGGGGCGGAACCGGGGTGGGCCCGGATCGGGTGGGCCGCCCCCTTGCCCGCCCGTTCCGCCCCCGGGGGGCGGCCCCGCCGCCCAAGGGGGCGAGGGGAGCAGGGGCGCAGCCCAAGGGGGGCGAGGGGAGCAGGGGCGCAGCCCAAGGGGGGCGGGCGGAACGGGGAAGCCCCGCTCTCCCGAGGGTGGGAGGGCGGGGCTTCGTGATGCCGGGGGTTTTACTTGCCGATGGCGACCGTCGGTTCGCCGGAGGGGACGCCGTCCTTCTCCATCTGTTCGGCGATCTTCATGGCTTCCTCGATGAGGGTCTCCACGATCTTCGACTCCGGGACGGTCTTGATGACCTCGCCCTTCACGAAGATCTGGCCCTTGCCGTTGCCGGAGGCGACGCCGAGGTCGGCCTCGCGGGCCTCGCCGGGGCCGTTGACGACACAGCCCATGACGGCGACGCGCAGCGGGACCTCCATGCCTTCGAGGCCGGCGGTGACCTCCTCGGCGAGCTTGTACACGTCGACCTGGGCGCGGCCGCAGGACGGGCAGGAGACGATCTCCAGGCGGCGCTGGCGGAGGTTGAGGGACTCCAGGATCTGGATGCCGACCTTGATCTCCTCGACCGGCGGGGCGGAGAGCGAGACCCGGATGGTGTCGCCGATGCCCTCGGAGAGCAGCGCGCCGAAGGCGACGGCGGACTTGATGGTGCCCTGGAAGGCGGGACCGGCCTCGGTGACGCCGAGGTGCAGCGGGTAGTCGCACTGGGCGGCGAGCTGGCGGTAGGCGTTGACCATGACGACCGGGTCGTTGTGCTTGACCGAGATCTTGATGTCGCCGAAGCCGTGCTCCTCGAAGAGGGAGGCTTCCCAGAGGGCGGACTCGACGAGCGCCTCCGGGGTGGCCTTGCCGTACTTCTTCAGCAGGCGGGCGTCGAGGGAGCCGGCGTTGACGCCGATGCGGATGGGGGTGCCGGTGTCGCGCGCGGCGTGCGCGATCTCCTTGACCTTGTCGTCGAACTGCTTGATGTTGCCCGGGTTGACGCGGACGGCGGCGCAGCCCGCGTCGATCGCGGCGAAGACGTACTTCGGCTGGAAGTGGATGTCGGCGATCACGGGGATCTGCGACTTCTTCGCGATCGTGGCGAGAGCGTCGGCGTCGTCCTGGGTCGGGCAGGCGACGCGGACGATCTGGCAGCCCGATGCGGTGAGTTCGGCGATCTGCTGGAGCGTCGCGCCGATGTCGGACGTACGCGTGGTGGTCATCGACTGCACCGACACGGGTGCGTCTCCGCCGACCGCCACGGTGCCGACCTGGATCTTCCGGCTGATCCTCCGGTCGGCGAGCTTCGTCGGAACGGCGGGCATTCCGAGAGAAATTGCAGTCATCTGCTGTGCAACCCCAAGTGTGGATCTAGGTCCCGGGCAATCGGCGGGCTCCGGCCTTCGAGCGTACGTCACCTGGGAAGACCGGAGTACACCACGTCGACAAATCCACTCAATGGAGACCAGAAACCGGCACCCCCGAAGGGATGCCGGTGACCGGTGGTGTGCGTAGTGCTAGGAGATGCGGACGGGGTTGACCACGTCGGCGATCAGGACCAGCACGGTGAAGCAGATGAAGATGCCCGCGACGACGTAGGCGACCGGCATCAGCCGGGCCACGTCGAAGGGGCCGGGGTCGGGCCGCTTGAAGACCTTGGCCAGGTTGCGGCGCAGGGACTCCCAGAGGGCGCCGATCATGTGGCCGCCGTCGAGCGGGAGCAGCGGGAGCATGTTGAAGAGGAAGAGGGACAGGTTGAAGCCCGCGACCAGGAACACCATCATCGCGACGGTGTTCTCCATCGGCAGGCCCATGCCGAGGATCTCGCCGCCGACCCGGGCGGCGCCGACCACGCCCATGGGCGAGTCCGCCTTGCGCTCCTCGCCGTTGAACGCCGCGTTCCACAGGTCGGGGACCTTGGAGGGCAGCGCGATCAGGGAGTCCACGCCGGACTGGAACATGGTGCCCATCTGGTCGACGGACTCGCCGAGGGTGAGCGGGGTGACGGCGACGCCGGGGCCGAAGCCCAGGTAGCCGGCGTCGACGTACTCGCCCTTGACGGGGTTGCCGTCGGCGTCCTTCTTGAGGACCTTGTTGGTGCCGACCGTGGTGGTGAGGACCTTCTGCTGTCCGGCGCGCTCGACGGTGATGCTGACCTTGCCGCGGGAGGCGCGGATGCGGTCGGAGAGCGTGGCCCAGTCGCTGATCGGCTGCCCCTGGTAGGCGACGATCTTGTCGCCCTTCTGGAGTCCGGCCGCCTTGGCGGGCGACGGCTGGTCGCTCGCCCGGCAGTCACGGTTCTCGCTCTGCGAGACGACGCAGGGGACGACGTTGTCGACAGTGGTGGTCTGCTTGTTCAGCCCGATCGTCATGAACACGCCGAGGAAGAGCACGAAGGCGATGACCAGGTTCATGAAGGGACCGGCGAACATCACCACGAAGCGCTTCCACGGCTTGCGCGTGTAGAAGAGCCGCTCCTCGTCGCCGGGCTTCAGTTCCTCGTACGCCGCCGAACGGGCGTCCTCGATCATGCCGCGCCACGGCGAGGTGGAGCGGGCCTCGATCCGGCCGTCGGCGCCGGGCGGGAACATGCCGATCATGCGGATGTAGCCGCCGAGCGGGATGGCCTTGATGCCGTACTCGGTCTCGCCCTTGTGCCGCGACCAGATGGTGGGGCCGAAGCCGACCATGTACTGGGGGACGCGGATGCGGAAGAGCTTGGCGAAGGAGAGGTGGCCGAGCTCGTGCAGGGCGATCGAGACGAGCAGCCCGACGAAGAAGATGACTATCCCGAGGACCGTCAACAGGATTTGCGTCATGCGCGAGCCTCCGCCGTTGCCTTCTTCTGTGCCCGTACGTGGGCGTCTGCCAGTTCACGGGCGCGGGCCCGTGCCCAGGACTCTGCTTCCAGGACGTCCGCGACGGTCAGGGAAGTTCCCGATGCCGGGGTGCCGTGTTCCGCGACCACTTCCGCGACCGTATCCACGATTCCTGTGAAGGGCAGCCGTCCCGCGAGGAACGCGTCGACGCATTCCTCGTTCGCGGCATTGAACACCGCCGGGGCCGTGCCCGCGAGCGTTCCGACGTGACGGGCGAGTCCCACCGAGGGGAAGGCCTCGGTGTCCAGGGGGAAGAACTCCCAGGTGGAGGCCTTGGACCAGTCGAAGGCGGGGGCGGCGTCCGGCACCCGTTCGGGCCAGCCGATGCCGATCGCGATGGGGCCGCGCATGTCGGGCGGGGTGGCCTGGGCGAGCGTGGAGCCGTCGGTGAACTCGACCATGGAGTGCACGTACGACTGGGGGTGGACGACGACCTCGATGCGGTCGAAGGGGATGTCGTAGAGGAGGTGCGCCTCGATGACTTCCAGGCCCTTGTTGACGAGGGTCGCGGAGTTGACGGTGATGACCGGGCCCATCGCCCAGGTGGGGTGGGCGAGTGCGTCCTCGCGGGTGACGTGCGCCAGTTCCGCCTTGGTACGTCCTCGGAAGGGGCCGCCGGAGGCGGTGACGACGAGCTTGCGGACGTCGGCGCGGGTGCCGCCGGCGAGCGCCTGGAAGAGCGCGGCGTGCTCGGAGTCGACCGGGATGATCTGGCCGGGCTTCGCGAGCTCCTTGACCAGGGGGCCGCCGACGATGAGGGATTCCTTGTTGGCGAGGGCCAGGGTGCGGCCCGCCTTCAGGGCGGCGAGGGTGGGCGCGAGACCGATGGAGCCCGTGATGCCGTTGAGGACGGTGTGGCAGCCGGAGGCCGCGAGCTCGGTGGCGGCGTCGGGTCCGGCGAGGATCTCGGGCAGCGGGTCCGTCCCGTACCGGGCGGACAGCGCCTCGCGCAGCGCGGGGACGGCCTCCTCGCGGGCGACCGCGACCGTACGCACCTGCAGCTGGCGCGCCTGGTCGGCGAGCAGGTCGACCTGCGATCCGGCCGCGGAGAGCGCGGTGATCCGGAAGCGGTCGGGGTTGCGCAGCACGAGGTCGATGGCCTGCGTGCCGATCGACCCGGTGGAACCGAGGACGACGACGTCGCGCGGCCCTTCGGTCACGGCTCCGTAGCGGAGGTGCGGGTCGGCGAGGGGGGCTGGACTGTCGGTCATCCCCCCATTGTGGCCCGCGCGCGGTCGGCGGTGGACAGCGCGCCCCTCATCGGCCCGTGCGGCGGCGGTTATCGGTCACGGCGGTCCTCGCGCCGGCGCTCCTCGTCGCGGGTGACGACGCCGTCCTCGGTGTCCATGGTGGGGGCGCTGAAGCGCAGTCCCCCGTCGGGCGGCGGGGCGAGGTCGGCGGGCGCCTCGGTGACGTCGACCTTGAGGTGGAAGAGGAAGCCGACGGTCTCCTCCTTGATGGCCTCCATCATGGCGGTGAACATGTCGAAACCGTCGCGCTGGTACTCGAAGACGGGTTCGCGGCCGAGCATGCTGCGCAGCCCGATGCCTTCGCGCAGGTAGTCCATCTCGTAGAGGTGCTCGCGCCATTTGCGGTCGAGTACGGAGAGCAGCACCCGGCGTTCGAGCTCGCGCAGGGCGTCGGGGCCGAGCTCCGTCTCGCGGGCGGCGTACCGGTCGTGGATGTCGGCGCGGACCAGGTCGGCGAGGGTCTCGGGGGTGAGGTCGTGGTCGGCGCGGACCTTGTCGAGGTCGAGGGTGACGGGGTACAGCTCGCGCAGGGCCCGCCACAGGCGGTCGAGGTCCCAGTCCTCGGGGTAGCCCTCGGCGGTCTCGGCGGCGACGTACGCGTCGGTGGTGTCGTCCATGAAGTGGCCGATCTGGCTCTGGAGGTCCTCGCCCTCCAGGACCCGGCGGCGCTCGGCGTAGACGAGCTTGCGCTGGCGGTCCATGACCTCGTCGTACTTCAGGAGGTCCTTGCGCGCCTCGAAGTTCTGCCGCTCCAGTTGCGACTGGGCGGACGCGACGGCCCGGGTGACCAGCTTGTTCTCGATGGGTACGGCGTCGGGGAGGTTGGCCATGGTCATGACGCGGTCGACGGCCTGGGCGCGGAAGAGCAGCATCAGGCTGTCTTCGAGGGAGAGGTAGAAGCGGGAGGCGCCGGGGTCGCCCTGGCGGCCGGCCCGGCCGCGGAGCTGGTTGTCGATGCGGCGGGACTCGTGGCGTTCGGTGCCCAGCACGTAGAGGCCGCCGAGTTCCTTGACCTCTTCGGCCTCGGCCTCGCGGTCGTACGGGACCGGATCGGCCGGTGGCTCTTCGGCCTCGGTGTCCGCCTCGGGGAGTTCGCCGCCGCCCAGCATGATGTCGGTGCCGCGGCCGGCCATGTTGGTGGCGACGGTGACCGCGCCCCGGCGGCCCGCACGGGCGACGATCTCGGCCTCGCGGCGGTGGTTGCGGGCGTTGAGGACCTCGTGCGGGATGCCCCGGCGGCGCAGCAGGCGGGAGAGGTGCTCGGACTTCTCCACGGAGACGGTGCCGACGAGGACGGGCTGCCCGGCCGCGTACCGCTCGGCGATGTCGGTGACGACGGCCTCGAACTTGGCGTCCTCGGTGCGGTACACGAGGTCGGGTTCGTCGCGGCGGACCATGGGCCGGTTGGTGGGGACGGGGACGACCTGGAGCGAGTAGATCTGGTGGAACTCGGCGGCTTCCGTCATGGCGGTGCCGGTCATCCCGGAGAGCCCTTTTCCGTACAGGCGGAAGAAGTTCTGGAGGGTGACGGTGGCGAGGGTCTGGTTCTCGTTCTTGATCTCGACGTTCTCCTTGGCCTCGATGGCCTGGTGCAGGCCGTCGTTGTAACGCCTCCCGGAAAGCAGCCGCCCGGTGTGCTCGTCGACGATCAGCACCTCGCCGTCCATGACGACGTAGTCCTTGTCCTTCTTGAAGAGTTCCTTCGCCTTGAGGGCGTTGTTGAGGTGACCGATGAGGGGGGTGTGCACGGAGTCGTAGAAGTTGTCGATGCCGAGCTGGTCCTCCAGGTATTCGACGCCGGATTCGAGAATGGCGACGGTGCGTTTCTTGGGGTCGTACTCGTAGTGGTGGCGGGCGCGGATCTCGGCGAGTTCGTCCTTCTGGAGCGGGGAGGTGAACCGCTCCTCCTGGATGAGCACGCCGTTCATCGCGGCGGCGAACCTCACGAAGGCGCCGTACCACTGGGTGGGCTGGTCGGCGGGTCCGGAGATGATCAGCGGGGTGCGGGCCTCGTCGACCAGGATCGAGTCGGCCTCGTCGACGACGGCGAAGTGGTGCCCGCGCTGGACGAGTTCCTCCAGGCTCCAGGCCATGTTGTCGCGCAGGTAGTCGAAGCCGAACTCGGTGTTGGTGCCGTAGGTGATGTCGCAGGCGTACGCGGCGCGGCGGTCGGCGGGGGTCATGTCGGCCTTGATGACGCCGACGGTGAGCCCCATGAAGCGGTACGCGGCGCCCATCCAGGTGGCGTCGCGCTCGGCGAGGTAGTCGTTGACGGTGACCAGGTGGGCGCCCTTGCCGGTGAGGCCGTTGAGGTAGAGCGGGAGGGTGGCGACGAGGGTCTTGCCCTCGCCGGTGCGCATTTCGGCGACGCACTGGAGATGGAGGGCGGCGCCGCCCATGATCTGTACGTCGAAGTGGCGCATGCCGAGGGTGCGGGCGGCGGCTTCGCGCATGGCGGCGAAGGCTTCCGGGAGGAGGTCGTCCAGAGTTTCCCCCTCGGCGTGCCGTCGGCGGAATTCCCCGGTGAGGGCCTGGAGTTCCGGGTCGGTGAGTTCCCGGAACTCCGCGTCGAAGAGATTGACCTGTGCGACGATCTTTTCGAGCCTGCGCAGCATGCGGCCCTCTCCGGCGCGCATGATGCGGTGGGTGAGCTGTCCCAGACCGAATTTCGGCATCGGAAATCCCCCTGTCCCCGACGGCCCAGTTTCAGCGGAGAGTGCGTTTGCCGCAAGGAGAGTTCTGACGGGTGGGACTCGATGAATTCCGTGGGACCTGATTCATCGATCGGTGCGGAATTCACTTCCCGGGACTGCTGAATTTCTCCGTCTGCGCGTCCACGATCTCCTTCGGTACGCCGCCGAGGTCCTTGCCGTCGAGGTTCTCGGCCCGGAAGGAGACCAGGGTCGCCCCGTACCGCACCACGGTCAGGTACTCGTACGAGGCGCTCCGGCCGGGCCCGTCCTTCAGGCCGAGCCGGTACGCCACGGCCTCGTCGCCGGCCCCGGCCGGGGCGACGGCCTTCGCGACGGAGGTGTACGTCCCCGTACCGCTCCCCCGCACCTCGGTGAACCCACCGGCGCACGCCTTCCCGGCGGTGCGCAGCTCGCCCATCACCGCCGCCGCACGTCCCTTGCCGTACGAACGCAACTGCACGGCGACGTCGGCTCCCTGAAGGTGCTTCGGGTCGGTGAGCCTGCGGTGCACCTGGGCGACGGGCCCGCCGCGGGCGCTCCGGAGCGAGACGAGGGACTGGCAGGCGGGCGGCTTCGCGGTGTAGGCGTCGCTCAACGGGCCGCCGGAGACGGTGTATTCGCCCGTACGGTACGGTCCGGCCTCCGCGCCGGGGGCGAGCGAGCGAGCGGCGAGCGCGGGCTGGGCCAGGGGCTTCGGCGCGGCGGAGGGCTTGGCGTCGGTGCGGGCGGCGGGGTCGGCGGGGCCCCCGCAGGCCGCGAGTGCGGCGGTGCAGGTGAGCACCGCCAGGATCGCGCGTATCGGTGCGTGCGTGCCGTACTTCCCGTACCCCTGGTTCATAGGGACATCGTGGGGCACGGGAAGCGGCGGTGTCATCCGTTCCGGTCAGCGGATGGGGCGGTGGACGTTGTCCTCCTTGGCGGGGCCGGGGGTGGCGTCGGCGATCCAGGGGCCGTCGCCGCTGGGGTCGACGATGCCCTGTTCCAGCCAGGTGTAGGTGCCGGAGAGGACGCCTTGGACGACCTTGCGGTCGAGGTCGTCGGTGTTGGTCCAGAGGCGGTCGAGGAGTTCTTCGGTCCGGATGCGGGACTGGCGGCAGAAGATGTCGGCGAGTTGGTAGGCCTCGCGGCCGTAGTCCTCGGTGGTGCGCAGGAGTTCGGCGCGTACGCAGGCGGCGCTCATCGCGAACAGCTCGGCCCCGATGTCGACGATCCGTCCGAGGAAGCCCTGCTTGGTCTCCATGCGGCCCTGCCAGCGGGACATGGCGTAGAAGGTGGAGCGGGCGAGCTTGCGGGCGGTGCGCTCGACGTAGCGGAGGTGGCCGGAGAGGTCGGGGTGGCCGTCCGGGTGGAACTCGCTGAAGCTGCGCGGGAGTTGACCGGGTCCGGCGACGAGCTTGGGCAGCCAGCGGGCGTAGAAGCCGGTCGCCTGCGCGCCCGCCCGCGCCTTGTCGGAGAGGGTCTTGTCGGGGTCGATGAGATCCCCCGCGACCTTGAGGTGGGCGTCGACGGCCTCGCGGGCGATCAGCAGATGCATGATCTCCGTCGACCCCTCGAAGATGCGGTTGATCCGCAGGTCCCGCAGGACCTGTTCGGCGGGGACGGCCCGCTCGCCGCGCGCGGCGAGCGAATCGGCGGTCTCGAAGCCGCGTCCGCCCCGGATCTGGACCAGCTCGTCGGCCATGAGCCAGGCCATCTCCGACCCGTACAGCTTCGCGAGCGCGGCCTCGATCCGGATGTCGTTGCGGTCCTCGTCCGCCATCTGCGAGGACAGGTCGAGTACGGCTTCGAGGGCGAAGGTGGTGGCGGCGATGAAGGAGATCTTGCCGCCGACGGCCTCGTGGTGGGCGACGGGCTTGCCCCACTGCTCACGCACCGCGGACCACTCGCGGGCGATCTTCAGGCACCATTTGCCGGCGCCGACGCACATGGCGGGCAGGGAGAGCCGTCCGGTGTTGAGGGTGGTGAGGGCGATCTTCAGCCCGGCCCCCTCCGGCCCGATCCGGTTGGCGGCCGGGACGCGGACCTGGTGGAAGCGGGTGACGCCGTTCTCCAGGCCGCGCAGGCCCATGAAGGCGTTGCGGTGCTCGACGGTGACGCCGGGTGAGTCGGCCTCGACGACGAAGGCGGTGATGCCGCCCTTGGTGGTCTCCGTCTTCGGCACGCGGGCCATGACGACGAGGAGGTCGGCGACAACGCCGTTGGTGGTCCAGAGCTTCACGCCGTCGAGGACGTAGGAGTCCCCTTCCGGCACGGCGGTGGTGGCGAGGCGGGCGGGGTCGGAGCCGACGTCGGGCTCGGTGAGCAGGAAGGCGGAGATGTCGGTACGGGCCAGGCGCGGCAGGAAGGCGTCCTTCTGCTCCTGGGTGCCGAACAGCTTCAGCGGCTGCGGTACGCCGATGGACTGGTGCGCGGAGAGGAGGGCGCCGAGGGCGGGGTTGGCCGAACCGACCAGCGCGAGCGCCTTGTTGTAGTAGACCTGGGTCAGCCCCAGGCCCCCGTACTTCCGGTCGATCTTCATGCCGAGCGCGCCGAGCTCCTTCAGCCCGTTGATCGTCTCGTCGGGGATGCGGGCCTCGCGCTCGATGCGGGCGCTGTCGATCCCGGTCTCGCAGAAGACCTTCAGCTTGGCGAGGAACTCCTCGCCGCGGGCGGCATCCTCGGGCGGGGGCATGGGGTGCGGGTGGATGAGGTCCAGGCGGAAGCGGCCGAGGAAGAGCTCCTTGGCGAAGCTGGGTTTGCGCCAGTCCTGCTCGCGGGCGGCCTCGGCGACCTGCCGGGCCTCGCGTTCTGAAACTTTGGGGCCGGTGACTTTGGGGGGCCGGTTTGCGTGTGGTGCGGACATGAGGCTCACCTCGCCGCGCGTCGGGATCAAGGACCCGGCGGGTGCCGTATCGCCGCGAGCTGCCGCGTACGGCTACCGACCGGTTCTACCCACTCGTATCTACCTCATTGCGCCCATTGCCACCAGGGCTCGGGCGGGGGCGGGGGCGGAACGTGCCGGTGCCGGGCGGCTCGGTCGCGCCCCATCAGGGGCGCGGGGAACTGCGCGAGCAACCACGACGCACCTGCACGGAGCCGTGCAATTGCCCCGCGGGTCTAGGTGAAGGGGCGGGGCTGGGGACCCTTTGGCCCGGCGGGCCGACGCTTCCCGTGCCCGCCCCCGGGGGGGCCACCGCCCAAGGGGGCTGGGTCAGGCGAGCCAGTTCGAGGAGGCCTGCTGGAGGACGTCCTCGATGCGGGCCCAGGCCTCCAGGTCGCGCTCCGCGGGAGGGAGTTCCCGTACCGCGCCCGCGTTCCAGGAGGCGGCTGCCGCGACCGGGTCCGTGTCCGTCGCCGCGCCGTGGGCGAGCGCCGCCGCGCCGAGGGCGACCAACTCCGTTGCGGCGGGAAGGAGTACGGGACGCCCGGACAGGCGGCGGACCGTGTCGACCCAGGTGCGGCCCTTCGCCCCGCCGCCGATCAGGCGCAGGGGACGGTCCGCGACGCCCGGGGCGTACGGGTCGGCGCCGCACGCGGCGAGGAGTTCGTCGAGGGCGCGCAGCACCGTGAAGGCGGCGCCCTCGTACGCCGCACCGAGGATCTGCTGCGGAGTCGTCGCGTGCCGCAGGCCCGCGAGGAGGCCGGAGGCGGTCGGCAGGTCCGGGGTGCGTTCGCCGTCGAGGTACGGGAGGAGGACGGCGCGGCCGCCGGGGGCGGCGTCCTCGCGGTCCAGGCGCAGGAGTTCGGCGATCTTGTCCACGGCGAGGGTGCAGTTGAGGGTGCAGCCGAGGGGGAGGTAGGTGCCGTCGGTCGCGGCGAAGCCGTTGATGCCGGGGCTGGTGGGGCGGGCCCGGGTGGCGGCGAAGACCGTGCCGGAGGTGCCGAGGGAGACGACCGGGTGGTCGAGCAGGCCCGCGCCGCCGAGCCCGAGGCCGACGGCCGCCGCCATGTTGTCGCCGGTTCCGGCGGCCACCGGGATTCCGGCGGGCAGGTCCAGATGGGCGGCTGCGGCGGCGGTGAGGCCGCCGATGCGGGTGCCGCCGGTGGGGGCGACCGCGGGGAGCAACTCCGGCCGGATGCCGAGGAGTTCGAGGATCTCCGGGTCGTACCCACCGGTGGCCGTGGAGTACCAGCCGGTGCCCGACGCGTCGCCGGGGTCCGTGGCGGCCACGCCCGCGAGGCGCTCGGTGAGGCAGTCGTGCGGGAGGCGCAGGGCGGCGGCCGCGTCGGCGGTGCGCGGGTCGGTCTCGCGCAGCCACTGCCAGGTGGTGGCGGTGATCGAGGCGACCGGGAGTGATCCGGTGCGCTCCAGCCACCAGCCGCCGCCCTGCTTCGCGGCGAGGGCGGCGGCCTGCGGAGCGGAGCGGGTGTCGTTCCACAGGGCGGCGGGGCGCAGCGGGCGGCCGGCCGCGTCGAGGGCGACGAGGCCGTGCTGCTGGCCCGCGACGGCGATGCCGGTGACGTCGTCCGCCCGCACCCCTGCCGCCGCGAGCCCCTCCCCCACCGCGTCGGCGAGGGCCTGCCACCACTGCTCGGGGTCGCTCTCGCGGGCGCCGTCCGTGCCGGTGACGGTGTGCGGGGCGCGGCCGAGGCCGAGGATGCGGCCGGTGGCGGGGTCGACGACGGCGGCCTTGGTGGACTGGGTGGAGCTGTCCACGCCGATGACGACGGGGGTACGGGGGCTGGGGGTCATCGGACGGTTCGCTCTCTTCGGGGTTCGGCGGGGGCGGAGGGGTCGACGCGGGTGCAGGGGTCGACGCGGGTGGAGGGTCGACGCGGGTGGAGGGTTAGACGGGTGGAGGGTTTTGATCGTACACAGAACAAATGCGCGTGTGGAGCATTCCGTAGCTCCCGACACAGCAGCCGCCACCCGCCCCGCCCGGGACCTAAGCCCTCAGATTCAAGGGAGTTCATCCGGGGTCTAGTCAGCCCGGAGCGTCTCGTGCAGTATTTGCCATGTCGGCAAACAAATACCGCTGACACGCAATGCGAGTACCCGCGAGGACAAAGGTGCCGACCATGACGGATCGCTACTCCCCCACCCCCGAGGACAAGTTCACCTTCGGTCTGTGGACCGTCGGCTGGCAGGGCCGCGACCCGTTCGGGGACGCCACCCGCCCGGCCCTCGACCCGGTGGAGTCAGTGCGCCGGCTCGCCGATCTCGGGGCGTACGGCGTGACCTTCCACGACGACGACCTGATCCCCTTCGGCTCGGCCGACGCCGAGCGCGACGCGATCGTCAAGCGCTTCCGTGCCGCGCTGGACGAGACCGGCATGAAGGTGCCGATGGCGACGACGAACCTGTTCACGCATCCGGTGTTCAAGGACGGCGGGTTCACGGCCAACGACCGCGACGTACGGCGGTACGCGCTGCGCAAGACGATCCGCAACATCGATCTGGCGGTGGAGCTGGGCGCGACCACGTATGTGGCGTGGGGCGGCCGGGAGGGCGCGGAGTCCGGTGCCGCGAAGGACGTACGGGTTGCGCTGGACCGGATGAAGGAGGCCTTCGACCTGCTCGGCGAGTACGTGGTCGAGAAGGGTTACGACCTGCGCTTCGCCATCGAGCCCAAGCCGAACGAGCCGCGCGGCGACATCCTGCTGCCGACGATCGGGCACGCGCTGGCGTTCATCGAGCGGCTGGAGCGGCCGGAGCTGGTCGGGGTGAACCCCGAGACCGGCCACGAGCAGATGGCCGGACTCAACTTCCCGCACGGTATCGCGCAGGCGCTGTGGGCGGGGAAGCTCTTCCACATTGATCTGAACGGTCAGACGGGAATCAAGTACGACCAGGACTTCCGCTTCGGGGCCGGTGATCTGCGGCAGGCGTTCTGGCTGGTGGACCTGCTGGAGACGGCCGGGTACGAGGGGCCGAGGCACTTCGACTTCAAGCCGGTGCGGACGGACGGGTTCGACGGGGTGTGGGAGTCGGCGGCGGGCTGCATGCGGAACTACCTGATCCTCAAGGAGAGGGCGGCGGCGTTCCGGGCGGATCCGGCGGTGGTGCAGGCGTTGCGGGACTCGCGGCTGGATGAGCTGGCGCGGGCGACGGCGGAGGATGGGCTGGCCGGTCTGCTGGCCGACCGGAGTGCGTTCGAGGACTTTGACGTGACGGCTGCGGCGGAGAGGTCGATGGCGTTCGAGCGGTTGGATCAGTTGGCGATGGAGCACTTGCTCGCGGTGCGGTGAAGTTTCGTACTCGGCTTTGGATGAACTTCCGCCGGCGCGAGGGCCCGTCTCCCTCCGCGTCGGCGGTGAACCCTTCCGGGGGCGGGTGAGGGTTCTCGCCCGTGGGGCCCGGTGGGTGGGTGCGGATGCTCGCGGAGTACGAGTCCGCCGAGCCGGTCTCCACGGAGAAGCTGCTGGTCAAGGCCTGAGAGTTACGTTTGCGGGCGGGCCCCGGGCGCAGGTGCGCCCCGGGCCCGCTTCCGGCGTCTACCTGGCTTCCGCGTACGCCACGGGATCGGCCAGCACTTCCCGTACGACCAGGGAGGCGGCCCCCCGCGCGGCGTCGCCCGCGAGGGAGGAGGCCCGCAGCCGGCCGGAGCCGACCGCCCACAGGTCGGAGACGACCCGGGCCGCGAGCTCGTCCTCGACGACGGGGGCGAGCCAGGGCGCGAGCCCCCGGTAGATGCCGCCCAGGACGACGGCCTCGGGGTCGAGCATGTTGACCACGCCGGACAGAACGATGCCCAGGTGCTCGCCCGCCGTGTGCAGGGCGGCGAGGGCGTCCGGGGCACCGGCGGCGGCCCGGCGCTCCAGCAGGGCGACGCCGGACACTCCGGCGTTCTCGTCGATCCCGGCGTTGCGGAGGAGGGCGAGCTGGCCCGCGTACTGCTCCAGGCAGCCGTGCGCCCCGCACCGGCAGGGCGGACCGTCGGCGCGGGCCACGACGTGCCCGATCTCCCCCGCGAACCCGTGCGCACCGCGCAGGAGTTGGCCCTCCACGACGAGCGCACCACCCACCCCGACCTCGCCGCTGAGGTAGAGGAAGGAGCGGGGGGCACCGGGGCCGCCGCACCAGAGTTCGGCGAGGGCGGCGAGGTTGGCCTCGTTGTCGGCGCCGACGGGCAGGGCGCGGCGGCCGGGCAGGAGGGCGGCGAGGGCCTGGGCGAGGAGCCCTTCGACGGCGACACGGTTCCAGCCGAGGTTGGGGGCCTGCCGGACGGTGCCGCCGGAGACGAGCCCGGGGAGCGCCAACTGCACGCCGACAAGGCGGAGTTGCTGCTCGGCGGCGGACTCCGTGGCGCGTACGGCGATGCGGGCGGCGCGGTGCAGGACGTCGGCGGGCGGGACGTCTCGGTTGTCGAGATGCTCGGTGAGCCGGACCCGGTCGGTCCCCCCGAGATCGACGACGCACACGGTGACGTAATCGATGTTGATCTCGATGCCGAGCCCGGCGACACCGGTGCGGGCGACCTTCAGTACGGTGCCGGGCCGCCCGGCCTGCCCGCTGAAGGTCTTTCCCGACTCGGCCAGGAACCCGCCCTCCAGCAACTGCTCCACCAGCGAGGACACCGCCGCCCGGGTGAGGCCGACGCGGGCGGCGACCTGGGCCCGGGTGATCTCGCCCTCGTCGTGCACGGCACGCAGCACGAGGCTGAGGTTGTGCCGCCGGACGGTGTCCTTGTCGGCCTTGGGGCCGAGGGGGCGGGGCGGCGCGGAGGGCTCCGGGAATGCCGGAGGGGAGGCCGGTGAGCTGCTCGTCATGGTGCTGACGAGCCTACTGGCCTCCCCTCGGGGTGCTGCTTTACAGGTCGATGCCCGCTCTTTACAGGTCGATGCCCGTCAGGACCATGACGCGCTCGTACGTGTAGTCGTCCATGGCGTAGCGGACGCCCTCACGGCCGATGCCGGACTGCTTGACGCCGCCGTACGGCATCTGGTCGGCGCGGTAGGAAGGGACGTCGCCGACGATCACGCCACCGACCTCCAGGGCGCGGTGGCCCCGGAAGGCGGCCTGGATGTCGTGCGTGAACAGGCCCGCCTGGAGGCCGTACTTGGAGGAGTTGACGGCCTCGAACGCCTCCGCCTCGCCGTTGACCTTCTGCACGGAGAGGACCGGTCCGAAGACCTCCTCGCAGGAGAGGGTGGTGTCGGCGGGGAGGGCGGCGAGGACGGTCGGCGCGTAGCTCGCACCGTCGCGCTTGCCGCCGGTCAGCAGCTCGGCGCCGGCCTTGACGGCCTCGTCGACCCAGGACTCGACGCGCTTGGCGGCGTCCTCGCTGACCAGCGGGCCGACGTCGGTGGCGGCGTCGGACGGGTCACCGGTGACCTGCGCCTCGACGGCGGCGACGATCTTCGGCACGAGCCGGTCGTACACCGACGCATCCGCGATGACCCGCTGCACGGAGATGCAGGACTGGCCGCCCTGGTAGTTCGAGAAGGTCGCGATGCGGGTCGCGGCCCAGTCCAGGTCCTTCTCGTCGGAGAAGTCGCCGAGGACGACGGCCGCGCCGTTGCCGCCCAGCTCCAGGGTGCAGTGCTTGCGCGGGACGGAGTCGAGGATCGCGTAACCGACGGTCTCGGAGCCCGTGAAGGACACGACGGGCAGCCGCTCGTCCTGGACCAGGGCGGGCATCTTGTCGTTCGCGACCGGCAGTACCGACCAGGAGCCCTCGGGCAGGTCGGTCTCGGCGAGCAGCTCGCCCAGGATCAGACCCGACAGCGGGGTCGCCGGGGCGGGCTTGAGGATGATCGGCGCGCCGACGGCGATGGCCGGGGCGACCTTGTGTGCGCACAGGTTCAGCGGGAAGTTGAACGGGGCGATGCCGAGGACGACACCCCGGTTGAAGCGGCGGGTCAGCGCGAGGCGGCCGACACCACCGGCGTCGGTGTCGAGGCGCTGGGCCTCGCCGCCGTTGAAGCGCCGGGCCTCCTCGGCGGCGAACCGGAACACGGACACCGCGCGGCCGACCTCGCCGCGGGCCCACTTGATGGGCTTGCCGTTCTCGCCGGAGATCAGCTGGGCGATCTCCTCGGTGCGCTCGACGAGACGGTCGGCGACGTGCACGAGGGCGGCGGCGCGGACGTGGGCCGGGGTGGCGGAGAAGGACTCGCGCACGGCGTACGCGGCGGCGACGGCCTCCTCGACCTGGGCGTCGGTCGGAATGCTCACGGTGCCGACGGTGCGGCCGTCCCAGGGGGAGGTGACGTCGAAGGTGTCGTCACCGGTGGCCTGGCGGCCGGCGAGCCAGAAGGCGTGGGTGGAAGTCATGTCGGGGTCCGGCCCTTCCGAGGTGGAGGTGGGGTGGGATTACGGGTCCACGGTAGGGGCGGAAACGGACGGCGTCGTTTGTCCGGGGTGGAGTGTTGGGGGTGGGCCGGGTGCCGGAATGGTGCGGGGTGGCGGTCCGCGCCCCGTCAGGGGCGCGGGGAACTGCGCGAGCAACCAGAGAACAAGCCGCGCGGCAAGCGCTTTAGGGAAAGGGGCGGGTCTGGGGCGAAAACACCCCGGTACCGGGTCACGGTAGACCCGCCCCCGGCGAACCCCCGACCTACGACGTCGACGTCGCCTTCAGGGCAAGCCACAGCTCCATCCGGACATCCGGATCGTCCAGCGAGCGGCCCAGGATCTCCTCCACCCTCCGCATCCGGTACCGCAACGTGTGCCGGTGCACCCCCAGCTGCGCCGCCGCCGCATCCCACTGCCCGTGCCGCGACAGCCACGCCCGCAGCGAGGCGACCAAGTCCCCCCGCCCCGTCGCATCGTGCTCGCGCAGCGCCCGCAGCATCCCGTCCGCGAACGCCCGCACCGCATCGTCCGCGAGAAGCGGAAGCACCGACCCCGTCGCCAGCTCCTCGTGCTCGACGAGCGCCCGCCCCCGCCGCCGCGCCACCGACAGCGCCTGCTCGGCCTGCTTGAAGGCGGTGGCCGCCGCGATCGGCCCCGCCGGGGCGGAGAGGCCGACGACCACGTCCCCCTCCTCCGCCGGTTCCAGCGGCCGCGCCGCCTCCCCCCGCCGCACCGCCATGTGCGCCGCGCACGCCGCCACCGATTCGCCGCCGTCGGCCGCGAGGATGACCACCCGGCCCCCGTCGGGCACGACGAGGATGACCTCGCCCGCCCGCGCGGCCGCCGATTCCAGCGCGTCCACCAGCACCTGGAGCGCCTCCCCCGCATCCCCGCCCTCCGCCGCCGCCTCCGCGATCAGCAGCCGGAACGGGGCGTCGAGCAGCCCCCCGTACAGATCCCCGGCGACCGCCCGCGCATGGTCGGGCTCGCCCGCGAGCAGCATCCGCAGCACCGCCGCCCCCAGCCGTGTCTCGGCGGCCTGGAGCGCCCGGGTGCGCTCGGAGGTGAGGGTGAGCAGCGCGACGGCCGAGTGCACGGCGTAGCGTTCCGCCGTCCCGAGCGGTGCCGCCGTGCCGACGGCGAGCGTCCCCCGGGCCCGCCGTCCGGCGCCCAGCGACTGGAGTTCGACGCGGTCCTCGCTCGGCCCGCCGTCGCCCGCTCCCGCCACACCCGCCACGACCGCGCTGGCCGGTGCGGGCCGGTCCCGCAGGCGTTCGACGTCCGGCACCAGCCGGGCGGCCCGCTTGCTCGCCCACTCCGGGGCGGCGGCCACCAGGGCCCCCGACGCGTCGTACACGGCGGCCCACCCGGAGACGTGCGCGGCGAGCCGCGCCACCAGTTCGCCGGGCCCGGTCAGGGCGGCCCTGGTGAGCTCCCGCTGGGCCTCGAAGCCCGCCGTGACCGCCCGGTACTGGTCGGCGGCGATGGCCGCCGAGACCGCCTTGGAAATGGCGAGGAAAGGGGTGCGCCGCGGCACTTCCAGGAGCGGAAGCCCCTCCTCCTTGGCCGCGACGAGGAGGGCCTGCGGAATGTCGTCGTACGAGACCCCGACGGCGAAGCCGATCCCGACGACCCCCGCGCCGACGAGCCTGCGCACGTACCGCCGCATGGCCTCGGGGTCCTCGGCGTCGAGCTTCATGGCGGTGATCAGCAGCAGTTCCCCGCCCTCCATGTAGGGGACGGGATCGGCGAGTTCACTGACGTGCGCCCAGCGCACCGGGGTCTCCAGCCGGTCCTCCCCGGCGCGCACGACGAGTTTGAGCGCGGAGTGGTGGACGAGGGAGGCGAGGGTGGGCGGCATCGGAGGGCGGAACCTTCTCGGGGGAATGTGCCGTCCCGTATGAACGGCACTGCCAATTCTGCCAGGGCGTACGTAAGGCGCGCGTCGCCCCGGAAGCGGGCCCAGGAAGCAGCCCCCCGAAGACCGGCGGATCAGTCCCGCAGGTCCACCAGCAGCGGCGGGGCATGCTCCCCGCGCACCGTCGTGAGCGACAGCACCGCGTGCCCTGCGGGTACCCCGCGCGCCAGCTCCGATGCGGACCAGCGCTCGCGCTCCACCTTCTTCACGGTGACCGCCTTGGTGACCACGGCCTTCCCGGTGACCAGCTTGCGCAGCGCGTGCACGGCCCGGGTGAAGGGCTGGTTGGCGAAGACGGTGTGCTGTGCGACCTCGGTGGTCTCCACCCACTCCGTCCCCCAGGCCTCGGTGAACCGCCGCCCGTCCCAGGTGGTGACCCCGGAGAACGCCATGTGGCAGCCGACCGCCCCGAGCAGCGGGATGTGCAGGCCCTCGGGTACGTCGTCGACGGTACGGAGATTGAGCACGACCCCCGCGTTCGCCGACCGCAGCCGCCCGATCCCGCGCACAGTGTCGGGGGTGAGGGTGGCCGTCGCGTCGTCCAGCACCAGGCAGGCGAAGAGCGAGCGGTCGGTGCGTGCGGTGACCGCCGTCAGGAACTGCGCCAGGATCAGCCGCGCCAGCAGCCGCGAGGCCTCCGCGTACCCCTGCTCCGGCAACTCCACCCGCACCCGCATCGGGTGGTGCTGGAGCGCCCGCAGCGAAAAGGGCCGGGCGGCGGGATCGGTGGCGAAGAAGTCGGAGAACGCGGGCCGGTCCAGCAGCGCCAGCCGGTCGGCGAGCGCCGGGCACGGGTCGGCTGCGGTGCCCATCTGCCGCACCCGCGAGGAGAGGTCGCGCAGCATCGCGCTCTCACCGGCCCCGTCGAGGTCGGACGCGAGCCGCTGGAGCGCGGCGGGCTCGGCCCGCAGCAGCTCGTACAGCTCGGGCACGGCGGGGAAACGGCCGTGCACCGCGTGGTACGGCCCGATGAGCTGGGCCAGCGCGGTCGCCGCCCGCCCGGTGTCGACGGCGTCGAGGTCCCCGACCAGGGCCTCGGCGAGGACGGCGGAGGCGGATTCGGCGTCGGTCGTGCCGCCGTACAGGTCGAGGTCGTGGACGGAGGAACGGTCGCCGATGCGGACCACGACGTCGTACGCCTCGTCCTCGGCGAGCGGCGTCCCGGCGGCGCACACGGCCAGCACGGCGCACTTCCCGGCGAGCGCCTGGAGGGCGAGGGACTCGACGACGGGCACGGTGAGCCTGCGGGTCTTGCCCGCGCCGGGCGGCCCGACGGCCAGCAGCGAGGTGCCCAGCACGGCGGGCTCCAGGGCGACGCCGACACCCCGGCTGCGGTACGGGTTGGGCTCGCCGTCGACGTACCGGCCGATCCGCACCTGCCCGGCGAGCAGGTCGTGGCGTGCGCTGCGGTGCGGGAGGTCGCGGTCGCCGGAGGGGTGGGTGAAGGCGGCGGCGCCGTCGCGCAGGACCGTCTCCGCGAAGGCGGCCCGCAGCTCGGGGGCGCCGTCGGTGGCGGTCCACGCGGTGCGCACCCGTACGACGTCGAGGTCGCTCATCCGCCCCTGCCGCACCTCCGCGGTGAGCCGGTCGGCGGCCTCGCCGAGCCCGGCGGCCCGCAGCTCGGGCCAGCGGGCGGGGGTGGCGGCGGGGTGGGCGGGCTGCGCCGGGGCGGGGGTCTTCGTACGGCGCAGGAGGTCGGGCCAGCCGCCCATGCGGGCGAAGGGCCAGAGGAGGGCGAGGGTGATCACCGCGTAGAGGACGTACGAGACGGTCATGGCCCGTGCGACGGAGCCCGACGCGTCCGGCTGGAACCACGCGTCGGGCAGCAGCAGGAAGACGGGGTCGACGACGAGCAGGGTCCGCGACCAGGTGAGCACCTGCACGATCGCGGCGAGCCCGAGGGCGGTGAGGGCCCGGCCGGGCTGCGGGCGGCTGCTGACGAAGCGGCGGAAGACCTCCGGCCAGTTGCCGAGCCTGCCGAACCAGTACACGATCGCGGCGCAGACCAGCCCGTTGTAGACGACCACCGCCTCGGCGGCCTCGGCGGTCCTCGCTCCGCCGAACATCCCGAAGTTCCACCACTCCTCGGGGGTGAACAGCTTCAGGGGCACCAGCTGGTACGGGATGTAGGCGTTGCGCCACAGCGACCACAGCAGCAGCCCCGAGAGCAGCGAGATCAGCGCGCCGACCAGCAGCGCCCGGTCGCCGACCGCCTCCTCTTCCGGCCGGTCGGGCCGGGGCACGTGCCCGTACCGCCAGATCCCGGGCTCGGCCTTCGGGCGCGGTGCGCCCAGCCAGTCCTCGGTGCGCGACAGCGGCGGGGCGGCGGGCGGCACGGGCGGCAGGTCCGGGGGCGGCGGCCCGGCGGGGCGGGGCACCGACGCACCCGCACGGCCCGCACGGGTGGCGGCGCGTGTCTCGTCGTGCCTGTCACCGGTGTTCATGTGCTGCCCCTCGTCCCCACGAACCAGCTCCTGCCGCGTCACAATCTAGTGGCCCGGTCCCCCGCTTCCGGGCCGTCGAACCCCCGAGCCCGCTATGTCCGTACCGGACAACACGCCCCCCGTACTTCTCCGGGACGGAACATGCCCACCGAAGGCGCCCGCCCCTAGCCTGCGAAGTACTGATCCGCCCGTTTCACCCCACCCCCCTTCCCGAGGAGCCCCTCATGAGCGCAGTTCCGCAGGAGCGCCGCATCGTCACCGCCATCCCCGGCCCGAAGTCGCAGGAGCTTCAGGCCCGCCGCAGCGCCACGGTCGCCGGTGGGGTGGGTTCCGTGCTTCCCGTGTTCACGACGCGCGCCGGTGGCGGCATCGTCGAGGACGTCGACGGCAACCGTCTGATCGACTTCGGCTCCGGCATCGCCGTGACCTCGGTCGGCGCGTCCGCCGAGGCCGTGGTGCGCCGCGCGTCCGCGCAGCTCCAGGACTTCACGCACACCTGTTTCATGGTCACGCCGTACGAGGGCTACGTCGAGGTCTGTGAGCAGCTCGCCGAGCTGACGCCGGGCGACCACGCGAAGAAGTCCGCGCTGTTCAACTCGGGCGCCGAGGCCGTCGAGAACGCGGTGAAGATCGCCCGCGCGTACACCAAGCGCACGGCCGTCGTCGTCTTCGACCACGGCTACCACGGCCGCACCAACCTCACCATGGGCATGACGGCGAAGAACATGCCGTACAAGCACGGCTTCGGTCCGTTCGCCCCGGAGATCTACCGCGTGCCGGTCGCCTACGGCTACCGCTGGCCGACGGGCGCCGACAACGCCGGTGCCGAGGCGTCCGCCCAGGCCATCGACATGATCAACAAGCAGATCGGCGCCGAGAACGTCGCCGCGATCATCATCGAGCCGGTCCTCGGCGAGGGCGGCTTCATCGAGCCGGCCAAGGGCTTCCTCCCGGCGATCTCGAAGTTCGCCACCGACAACGGCATCGTCTTCGTCGCGGACGAGATCCAGTCCGGCTTCTGCCGCACCGGCCAGTGGTTCGCCTGCGAGGACGAGGGCGTCGTCCCCGACCTCATCACGACCGCCAAGGGCATCGCGGGCGGTCTGCCGCTCGCCGCCGTGACGGGCCGCGCCGAGATCATGGACGCCCCGCACTCGGGCGGCCTCGGCGGCACCTACGGCGGCAACCCGGTGGCCTGCGCCGCCGCGCTCGGTGCGATCGAGACGATGAAGGAGCTGGACCTCAACGGGAAGGCCAAGCGCATCGAGGAGGTCATGAAGGGCCGTCTCGCCGCCATGGCCGAGAAGCACGACGTCATCGGCGACATCCGCGGCCGCGGCGCCATGATCGCCATCGAGCTGGTCGAGTCCGGCACCAAGGACGGCGCGAAGACCCCGAACGCCGCCGCTGCCGCCGCCCTCGCCAAGGCCTGCCACCAGGAGGGCCTGCTGGTCCTGACCTGCGGCACCTACGGCAACGTGCTGCGCTTCCTGCCGCCGCTGGTGATCGGTGAGGACCTGCTGAACGAGGGCCTGGACATCATCGAGAGCGCCTTCGCGGGAATCTGATCCGAACCTGGGTCAAACTTCCCCTGTGAAGAACGTGTGGGGGGCCAATGGCGGGATCGGGGGGCCGCTGTCGGTCCCCCGTCTCCTGCCGTACGGTTCCTGGCAGATGAGAGAAACACCCCGCTCGCAGGGGACTGCGGGCGAGTCCGGGGCAGGGCTTCCCCAGCACCTCCCTGGTCGTGCCTACGCGCACACCACCCCCGGAGCTTCTGGCTCCGGATCTCCTCACCGATCGGACGGCGGTACGCCCCACACCCCCCGGGGCGTCCGTCCCTCCGGTCAGACCGACTGCCCCGGAGCTTCCCCCCCTGCTCCGGGGCAGTCGGCATTTCTCCTCCCGCTCCTCACGCTCCTCGCCGCCGTGCTGCTGTTCGTGCTGGTCACCTGGCAGGTCGTGGTCCGTGGGCCCTGGTGGCGGGCGGACGTACGGCTGGACCGGGCGGTGGTCGGGGCGGGGCCGTCGTGGCTCACCGAGTTCCTGGCCGACCTCGGCAACACGCAGGTCGCGCTGCCCGTGCTGGCGGCGGCCGTGGCGTACGCGCTGTGGCGGCGGCTGCGTGCGGCGCCGCTGGCGGCGGCGGGGGCGATGGTGGCGGTGCCGCTCGTCGTCGTACCGCTGAAGACGTGGATCGACCGGCCCGCGCCCCTGGACGCGGCGCTGTCGGGGTATTTCCCGTCCGGGCACACGGCGACGGCGGCCGTCGCGTACGGCGGGGCCGCGCTGCTGCTGCGGGCGTGCGGGCACCGCCGATGGCCGGTGCCCGTCGCGGGAGTGCTGACGGGGATCACCGGCATCGGGCTGGTGCTGCGGGGGTATCACTGGCCGCTGGACGTGGTGGGCAGCGTGTGTCTGTCCGTGGTGCTGCTGGGGCCGCTGTGGTGGCTCAGTCGTCGAGGTCGCCGTCCCCGCTGATGTCGTCGTGGTGGGGTGTGCGCTGCGCCCTCACCATCCGGCTGGCCGCCTCGTGCATCGCCAGTTCCAGCAGCGCCGGGTCCGTCAGGGTGCCCCGGCCGTCCGGGGCGACCAGCCAGCGGACGCCGCTCGCGGTGGCCCGGCCGGGGTACGGGACGACGATCCAGGTACCGCAGCCCGCGCCCCGTACCCCCGTGCCCAGCCAGCGGGCGGCCGTGCCCGCGGGGACGAAGAACCCCATGCGGGAGTCCCCGAAGTCGGCGAGCACGGGACCCGGGCGGTCCACCAGCCGGGTCAGGACGTCGAGGGTGGGATAGCCGAGATCGCCCGGCAGGATCAGTACGTCCCAACGCCTCCCGGCGGGCAGCAGGGCGACCCCGTGGGGGTTGCGCTCCCATTCCCATCGGCAGGCGTCGGGGTCCGGGGCCACCGAGACCAGCCATTCCACTGCGGTCTTCGCTTCCGAGCCAACCATCGCGGGCGGGCCTCCTTCTTCCATTTCACTGTGCACGGATCGGTGCGTACACAGGTGAGAAGGGGGTCGGGCCCGGCTATTACGCGGGTTTCGCTACTTGTTGGTAGTGAGGTGGGTCACCGCAGGTAACAGTTGTGCGCCCCCGGGGAGACCGGGGGCGCACGGACTGCTCGTACGGATCAGCTGTCGAAGCCCAGACCCACCTTGTCCATGGCCTTCAGCCACAGGTTGCGCTTGCCTCCGTTGTCGTCGGAGCGGGCCATCGAACGCTTGGTGATCTCGATGCCGGCCCAGGCGATCGGCTCCGGCGGGAACGGCAGCGGCTTGCTGCGGACCATCTCCAGCTCGGTGCGCTCGGTCTTCTTGCCGTCGAGGAGGTCGAGCATGACCTCCGCGCCGAACCGGGTCGCGCCGACGCCGAGGCCGGTGTACCCGGCCGCGTACGCCACCTTGCCCGCGTGCGCCGTGCCGAAGAACGCCGAAAAGCGGGTGCAGGTGTCGATCGCGCCGCCCCACGCGTGCGTGAAGCGCAGCCCCTCCAGCTGCGGGAAGCAGGTGAAGAAGTGCTCGGCGAGCTTGAGGAAGGTCTCCGGGCGGGAGTCCAGCTCGCCGCTGAGCTTGCCGCCGAAGTGGTAGACGGCGTCGTAGCCGCCCCACAGGATGCGGTTGTCCTCGGAGATGCGGAAGTAGTGGAACTGGTTGGCGCTGTCGCCCAGCCCCGCCCGGTTCTTCCAGCCGATGGAGGCGAGCTGCTCCTCGGTGAGGGGCTCGGTCATCAGGGCGTAGTCGTAGACCGGGACCGTGAAGTGCCGAAGCCGCTTCACCAGCGACGGGAACACGTTGGTGCCCAGCGCCACCCGGCGGGCGAAGATCCGGCCGTACGGGGTGCGCACGGCGGTGCCGTTGGCGTCCGAGGCGAGCTGGGTGCCCTTGGTGTTCTCGTAGATCCGGACACCGAGGTCCAGGCAGGCCTGCTTGAGGCCCCAGGCCAGCTTCGCCGGGTTGAGCATGGCCACGCCGCGCTTGTCCCAGAGGCCGCCGAGGAAGGTCGGCGAGTCCACCTCGGCGCGGATCGCGTCCGCGTCGAGGAGCTCCATGTGCTCGGTGAGACCGAGCCTGTCGGCCTCCTCGTACATCTCCTTGAGCTCTTCGAGCTGGTGCGGCTCGGTGGCGACGTCGATCTCGCCGGTGCGCTCGAAGGCGCAGTCGATGCCGTACTTCTTGACGGCCTCCTCGATGGCGTCGAGGTTCTTCTCGCCGAGCTCTTCGAGCTTGTTGATCTCCTCGGGCCAGCGGGCGATGCCGTTGCCGAGCCCGTGGGTGAGGGACGCGGCGCAGAATCCGCCGTTGCGCCCGGAGGCGGCCCAGCCCACCTCGTTCGCCTCGATGAGGACGACGTCGCGCTGCGGGTCACGCTCCTTGGCGATCAGCGCGGTCCACAGCCCGCTGTACCCCCCGCCGATGACCAGCAGGTCGCAGCGCTCGTCGCCGGTCAGCGACGGCTCGGGCGCGGGGCGGTCCGGGTCGTCCAGCCAGAACGACAGCGGCTTCGCGCCGGAAAGGGATCGTGCGGCACTACGCATGGCAACCGGGGCCATGGTTTCCAACTCCTTCAAGCTCCTGAACAGGAACTACTTGGGTGATGCGCTGTTCTTTCGGCGGCTCGCGATGAACTGGCCGCCGAGGACCACCAGCACAGCAATGACGAACATGGCTGTACCAATGACGTTAATTTGTACGGGCGTGCCGCGCTGCGCCGACCCCCACACGAACATCGGGAAGGTGACTGTCGAGCCCGCGTTGAAGTTCGTGATGATGAAGTCGTCGAACGACAGCGAGAAGGCCAGCAGCGCACCCGCCGCGATGCCGGGGGCGGCGATCGGCAGGGTGACCCGTACGAAGGTCTGGACGGGGCCCGCGTACAGGTCGCGGGCGGCTTCCTCCAGCCTCGGGTCCATCGACATGACACGGGCCTTGACGGCGGTCACGACGAAGCTGAGGCAGAACATGATGTGCGCGATGAGCACGGTCCAGAAGCCGAGCGGCGCACCCATGTTGAGGAAGAGGGTCAGCAGCGAGGCCGCCATGACGACCTCGGGCATGGCCATCGGCAGGAAGATCAGCGAGTTGATCGCGCCGCGCGCCCGGAACCGGTAGCGGACCAGCGCGAAGGCGATCATCGTGCCGAGGATCGTCGCCCCGAGCGTCGCCCAGGCGGCGAGCTGGAGCGAGAGCGCCAGCGATCCGCACAGGTCGGCGACGCCGCAGGGGTCGGCCCAGGCGTCCGTGGAGAACTGCTGCCACGCGTAGTTGAAGCGCCCGTTCGGCTTGTTGAACGAGAACACCATCACGACGACGTTCGGCAGGATCATGTACGCGAGGGTCAGGAGCCCCGCGATGACGACGAGATTGCGGCGAAGCCACTTCACAACAGCCATCAGACGAGGTCCTCCGTCCCGGACTTGCGCATGTAGACGGTGACCATGATCAACACGATCGCCATGAGGATGAAGGACAGCGCGGCGGCCGTCGGATAGTCGAGCACCCGCAGGAACTGCGACTGGATGACCGAGCCGACCATCTTGGTGTCGGTCGAGCCGAGCAGTTCGGCGTTGACGTAGTCGCCGGCCGCCGGGATGAAGGTCAGCAGCGTGCCGGAGACGACACCCGGCATGGACAGCGGGAACGTCACCTTCCGGAAGGTCGTCGCCGGGGTCGCGTACAGGTCCCCGGCCGCCTCGTGCAGCCTGCCGTCGATGCGCTCCAGGGAGGTGTAGAGCGGCAGGATCATGAAGGGCAGGAAGTTGTACGTCAGGCCGCAGACCACCGCGAGGGGCGTGGCCAGCAGGCGGCTTCCCTCGGTCCAGCCCAGCCAGCTCGTCACGTCCAGGACGTGCAGGGCGTCCAGCACGCCGACGACGGGGCCGCCGTCCGCCAGGATCGTCTTCCAGGCGAGCGTACGGATCAGGAAGCTGGTGAAGAACGGCGCGATGACCAGCACCAGGACGAGATTGCGCCAGCGCCCCGCCTTGAAGGCGATGAGGTAGGCGAGCGGGTAGCCGAGCAGCAGACACAGGATCGTCGCGGTGCCCGCGTAGAGCAGCGAGCGGATGAACTGCGGCCAGTATTCGGCGAGCGCGTCCCAGTACGTCTGGAAGTGCCAGGTGACCTTGAACCCGGCCTCCAGCGAGCCCTCCTGGACGGAGGTGGAGCCCTGGTAGATCAGCGGCAGCGCGAAGAAGACCAGCAGCCACAGGATGCCGGGCAGCAGCAGCCAGTACGGGACGAGCCGCTTGCGCGCGGAGACCTTGTGGACCGGGGGTTCCTCGGTCGCGGGGGGAGCTTCGGTGACGGTCACGAGGCGTCCTCCACCGACTGCACGCCCGCGTCGATGGCCTGGTCGGCGTCGAGGCCGAAGGTGTGCTCGGGGTTCCAGTGCAGGACGACCTCGGCGCCGGGGGCCAGGCGGGAGTCGCGCTCGATGTTCTGGACGTACACGTCGAAGTCGGCGCAGGCGGGGCTGTCCACGATGAACTGGGTGGAGACGCCGATGAAGCTGGAGGCGGTGATGCGGCCGGTGATGCGGTTGCGCCCGTCGGGGATGCTGTCCGCGTCGTCGGCGTGCGCGATCGACACCTTCTCGGGGCGCACGCCCACCAGGAGCTTGTCGCCGGTTGCGGTCTGGGCCTGACATCGGGCGTTCGGCAGCTTGAGCTTGGCGCCGCCGCAGGTGACGGTGACGACGTCGGAGGTGGTGGAGGCGACCTCGGCCTCGATGAGGTTCGAGGTGCCCAGGAAGTTGGCGACGAAGGTGGTCTTCGGGTTCTCGTACAGGTCGGCGGGGGCACCGAGCTGCTCGACCCGGCCGCCGTTCATGACCGCGACCTGGTCGGCCATCGTCATGGCCTCCTCCTGGTCGTGGGTGACGTGCACGAAGGTGATCCCGACCTCGGTCTGGATGCGCTTGAGCTCCAGCTGCATCTGACGGCGCAGCTTGAGGTCCAGGGCACCCAGCGGCTCGTCGAGGAGCAGCACCTGCGGGTGGTTGATGAGGGCGCGGGCGACGGCGACGCGCTGCTGCTGGCCGCCGGAGAGCTGGTGCGGCTTGCGCTTGGCGAACTGGCCGAGCTGGACGAGGTCGAGCATGTCGTCGACCTGCTTCTTCACGGACTTGATGCCGCGGCGGCGCAGCCCGAAGGCGACGTTCTCGCTGATGTCGAGGTGCGGGAAGAGCGCGTAGCTCTGGAAGACGGTGTTCACCGGGCGCTTGTACGGCGGCAGGTGCGTGACGTCGGTGTCGCCGAGGGAGACGGTGCCGGTGGAGGGGTCCTCCAGGCCGGCGATCATCCGCAGCGTCGTCGTCTTGCCGCAGCCGGACGCGCCGAGCAGGGCGAAGAAGGAGCCCTGCGGGACGGTCAGGTCGAGCGGGTGCACGGCGGTGAACGAGCCGTAGGTCTTGCTGATCCCGGCGAGGCGGACGTCGCCGCCTTCGGTCTTCTGAGTCATGGGTTGCGGTCCCAGGGGGGAGTCGGGGTGCTTCGGGGGGTGCGTGGGGGGTTGCCTCGTACGTGGTGACACGTGCGGGCACCTGGTGGCGCCTGGTATCTCGGAGGGCTCTTACGCGCCGATGAGCTTGGCGAACTTCTCCTCGTACGTCTTCTCCTCCGCCTCGCTGAGCGTGCGGAAGGGATGCGCCTTGGCCGCCATCTCCTTGTCGGGGAGGATCAGCGTGGAGTCGGCCAGCGCCTTGTCGAGCTTGGCGAGTTCCTCGCGGACGCCCTCGACGGGGCAGACGTAGTTGATGTACGCGGCGAGCTGGGCCGCGGGCCCGGGCTCGTAGTAGTAGTCGATCAGCTTCTCGGCGTTGGTCTTGTGCCGGGCCTTCGCCGGGACCAGCAGATTGTCCGAGGACGATATGTAACCGGCCTTGGGTATCGCGAACTTCACCGACGGATTGTCCGCCTGGAGCTGTACGACGTCCCCGGCCCAGGCCACGCAGGCCGCCAGGTCGCCCTTCTCCAGGTCGGAGGTGTAGTCGTTGCCGGTGAAGCGGCGGATCTGCTTGCTGTCGACGCCCTTCTGGAGCCGGGCGACCGCCGCGTCGTAGTCGTCGTCGGTGAACTTCGCGGGGTCCTTGCCCAGGTCCAGCAGCGTCATCCCGATGCTGTCGCGCATCTCGGAGAGGAAGCCGACCTTCCCCTTGAGCTGGGGGTCGTCGAGGAGCTGCGAGATCGAGTCGACCTTGCGCCCGCCGGTCGCCTTCTCGTTGTACGCGATGACCGTGGAGATGCCGGTCCAGGGGTACGAGTAGGCGCGGCCCGGGTCCCAGGCGGGGCTGCGGAACTGGGCGGCGAGGTTGGCGTACGCGTGGGGCAGGTGCGTGGGGTCGAGCTTCTGCACCCAGCCGAGCCGGATCAGCCGGGCGGCCATCCAGTCGGTGACGCAGATGAGGTCGCGGCCGATGTCCTGGCCGTTGTGCAGCTGCTGCTGGATCTTGCCGAAGAACTCGTTGTTGTCGTTGATGTCCGCCGTGTACTTGACGGATATCCCGGTGCGCTTCGTGAAGGCCTCAAGGGTCGGATAACCCTTGTCGTCCTCGCCGACGTCCATGTACTCGGTCCAGTTGGAGAAGACGACCTGCTTCTCCTTGGCCGAGAAGTCGTCCGAGACCTTCGCCTGCTTGTCCTTGCCGCCCGCGGCCGGAATACCGCAGGCACTGAGTACGCCGATGCCGCCGAGGGCAAGGGCGCCGCCGCCGGCGGCGCGCATCAGCGAGCGCCGGGTGAGTGCACCCCGGCCGCTCGTGATGCTGCGCCGCATGGCTCTCTCCACCGCATTCTCCGTGGAGGGTGACCCGTGCTGGAACTGCTCCATGCGCAATTGCCCTTTCGGGTGGGTTGCCGCTGGTGAGGCGGACTCTTTATCGGTCCCCGAAGATCGTGCGGTGCCAGTCCTTGCGGGCCACCGCGGTGTTGTCGAACATGACGTGCTTGACCTGCGTGTACTCCTCGAAGGAGTACACCGACATGTCCTTGCCGAAGCCGCTGGCCTTGTACCCGCCGTGCGGCATCTCGCTGAGGATCGGAATGTGGTCGTTGACCCACACACAGCCCGCCTTGATCTCGCGGGTGGCGCGGTTCGCGCGGAACACGTCGCGGGTCCAGGCCGAGGCGGCCAGACCGTACGGAGTGTCGTTGGCCAGCTCGATGCCCTCGTCGTCGGTGTCGAACGGCAGCACCACGAGCACCGGGCCGAAGATCTCGTCCTGGACGATCTCGCTGTCCTGGGCGGCGTCGGCGATCAGGGTCGGGCGGTAGTACGCGCCGTCCTTGAGGTCGCCCTGCGGGGCCTCGCCGCCGGTGACGACCCGGGCGTACGAGCGTGCGCGCTCGACGATGGCGGCGACGCGGTCGCGCTGGGCGAAGCTGATGAGCGGGCCGAGGTCGGTGGTCTCCGCGAAGGGGTCACCCAGCCGTACGGACTCCATCAGCTCGGCGACCCCGCTGACGAAGGCGTCGTACAGCGGACGCTGCACGTACGCGCGCGTGGCGGCGGTGCAGTCCTGGCCGGTGTTGATGAGGGCTCCGGCGACCGCGCCGTTGATGGCGGCCTCCAGGTCGGCGTCGTCGAAGACGACGAACGGGGCCTTGCCGCCCAGCTCCAGGTGCAGCCGCTTGACCGTCGAGGTGGCGATCTCGGCGACGCGCTTGCCGACCGGGGTGGAGCCGGTGAAGGAGGTCATCGCGACGTCCGGGTGGCCGACCAGGTGCTCGCCCGCGTCCTTGCCGGCGCCGGTGACGATGTTGACGACACCGTCCGGCAGCCCGGCCTCCTTCGCGGCCTGCGCGAACATGAGCGAGGTGAAGGGGGTCAGTTCGGCCGGCTTCAGCACGATGGTGTTGCCCGCGGCGATGGCCGGGAGGATCTTCCAGGCGGCCATCTGGAGCGGGTAGTTCCAGGGCGCGATCGAGCCGACGACACCGATCGCCTCACGGCGGATGTACGAGGTGTGGTCGCCGTCGTACTCCCCGGCGGACTTGCCCTCCAGGTGACGGGCCGCGCCCGCGAAGAAGGCGACGTTGTCGACCGTGCCGGGTACGTCGAACTCCCGCGACAGCTTGATCGGCTTGCCGCACTGGAGCGACTCGGCGTACGCGAAGTCCTCGGCCTGCTCGGCGAGGACGGCGGCGAACTTGTGCATGGCGTCGGAGCGCTCGCCCGGGGTGGCCCCGGACCAGCCGGGGAAGGCCGCCTTGGCGGCTGCCACAGCCGCGTCCACGTCGTCTCTTCCGGCCAACTCGTACGAATAGATCCCCTCGCCCGTGGCGGGGTTCACGACCGTGTGAGTACGACCCGAGGTACCGGGACGCAACTGCCCGCCGATGTACTGTGCGCCGCCCTCGAAGCGGTCCTGCACCTGGAAGCGGTTGCCCATGACGCTCTCCTCCGCCGCTCACCCCGTCATACGGGGGTCGGCGTAGCTCCAGCTTGATTTGATTGCCGATCCTGACAGAGCACTTCGCCACCAACAAGTGATTCCGTTGTTGCCTTTTGGTTACGCGACGAATTCGGTCGACCGTGTGTCGAGTCGGCGCGGAAATTCCGTACGGAGTGTCAGTGGCGAATGCCAGACTCGCATGCATGGGGAAGATCGAGGAGATTGCGGCGCAGGTCAGCGGGGGCGAGCGGGTGAAGTTCCTGCACTTCTGGGGTCACCGTCCGCGACCGGACGGTTCGCTGGGGCCAAGCATTTTCAGCCAGTGGTGGCCGTCGCCGTTCACGGTGGACGGGGTGGTCTACGCGACGGCCGAGCACTGGATGATGGCCCGCAAGGCGGTGCTCTTCGGGGACGCGGAGGCGGAGCGGGCGGCGCTCGCGGCGACCTCTCCTGCTGCGGCGAAGAAGGCGGGCCGCTTGGTCAGGGGTTTCTTGGAACCGGAGTGGGCAGCGGCTCGCTACGACATCGTCGTCGCCGGCAACATCCACAAGTTCACCCAGCACGCGGACCTGGGGGCGTACCTCCTGGGCACGGGCTCCCGGGTCCTGGTCGAGGCGAGCCCCCTCGACCGCATCTGGGGCATCGGCCTCGCCGCCGACGACCCTCGCGCCGCCGACCCCGCCACCTGGCGCGGCCAGAACCTCCTGGGCTTCGCCCTCATGGACACGAGGGCTGCGCTGGCGGGCTGAGGCAGCCCACGGGGCGGAGCTCTTTCCGCCTCGCCCCCGTGGGCGGGGCGCCCTTTCCCCGAGCCCCCTTGGGCGGCGGGGCCGCCCCCCGGGGGCGGGACGGGCGGGCAAGGGGGCGGTACGCCCGATCCGGGCCCACCCCGGTACCGGCCCCTGCCCGCACCTTGGACGCCGGGTGCGCGCAGCCCTAGCGCATCGCGGCCCACACGATGACGCCGATCCACACCGCCTGGATGGCCAGGCCGATCGACCCCGTGATGATTCCCGCCAGCGCCATCCCCGCGTTCGTCGCCTCCCCCCGCGCCGCCTTCTTGCGGCCGAGGATTCCGAAGATCAGCCCGAGCGGCCCCAGGACCACACCGAGGTACATGCAGAACAGGCAGATGGACAGAATGCCGAGCACCATCGCCGCGATACCGAACCCGTTCTGCGGCTGCGTCGCCCCCGTCCACCCCGCAGGCCCGGGGTACCCCGGGTACCCGGGGTATCCGGGGTACCCCGGCCCCCCACCGGGCGTGGCCCCCGACGGGTACGCGGGCGGGTACCCGTACTCACCGGGCGTGGCCGACGGAGCCGCCGACGGATACCCGTACGCCGGCGCCCCCGGCGCCGCGGGCGCACCCGGCAGCCCGTCCGTCCCCGCCGCCGGCATCGACGTCACCGTCGGCTGGCTGTGCACGGGATTCGGGTAGGCGGGCGGCGTCGCCCCCGGCTTGTCCAACGGCACCCGGTTCGCGGAGTCCTCCGGCGGGGCCCACGGGTCCGGAGCGCCCGAGGGACCCGAAGGACCCGTCCCGTTCGGCTGCTGCGGCGTGCTGTCTGACATGGTTCTCCCCCATCGGCGGTTCCCGGTCATGCTACGGCGTACCCCACATGGCGGAGTGCCCCGCCTACGATGATCCCGAACCACTCCGCACCCCGCACCAGGAGGAACCGATGTCAGACCTGCGCCCCTTCGTCGCGGGCCTGCCCAAGGCAGAGCTGCACGTCCACCATGTCGGTTCCGCCTCCCCCCGGATCGTCGCCGAGTTGGCCGCCCGGCACCCGGACTCCCAGGTGCCCACCGACCCCGAGGCGCTCCGCGAGTTCTTCACCTTCACCGACTTCGCGCACTTCATCGAGGTCTACCTGGCCGTCGTCGACGTGATCCGCACCCCCGAGGACGTCCGCCACCTCACCTACGAGGTGGCCCGCGACATGGCCCGCCAGAACATCCGGTACGCCGAGCTGACCGTCACCCCCTTCAGCTCGACCCGCCGCGGCATCCCGGAGGCCGCCTTCATGGAGGCCATCGAGGACGCCCGCAAGGCCGCCGAGTCCGAGCTCGGGGTCGTCCTGCGCTGGTGCTTCGACATCCCCGGCGAGGCCGGTCTGGAGTCGGCGGAGGAGACGGTACGTCTCGCCCTGGAGCACCGCCCCGAGGGCCTGGTCTCCTTCGGCCTGGGCGGTCCGGAAATCGGCGTCCCGCGCCCCCAGTTCAAGCCGTACTTCGACAAGGCGATCGAGGCCGGCCTGCACTCCGTCCCGCACGCGGGCGAGACCACGGGCCCGGAGACCATCTGGGACGCCCTGACCGACCTGCGCGCCGAGCGCATCGGCCACGGCACCAGCGCCACCCAGGACCCGAAGCTGCTCGCGCACCTGGCCGAGCAGCAGATCCCTCTCGAAGTCTGCCCGACCTCCAACATCGCGACCCGCGCGGTCGCGACCCTGGACGAGCACCCGATCAAGGAGATGGTCGCGGCCGGCTGCCTGGTCACGATCAACAGCGACGACCCGCCGATGTTCGGCTCGGACCTGAACAACGAGTACGTCGTCGCCGCCCGCCTCCTGGACCTCGACGAGCGGGGCCTGGCGGAGCTGGCGAAGAACGCGGTGAAGGCGTCCTTCCTGGACGAGGCCGGCAAGGCGAAGCTCACCGCCGAGATCGACGCGTACACGACGGACTGGCTCAACCGCTGAAGCCCGGGGACGCCCGGGGACGGCCTCCCGCTGAGCGCGCGGGAGGCCGTCCCTTCACCAAGAATGACCCCATGAGCGCCGACCGTGACCGAGACCGTTACACCGTCCTCGCCGTGGGCCATCGCGGCGACCCGTACCGCTTCCGCGAGAACACCCTCGCCTCGATCCGCTCCGCCCTCGACCTGGGCGCGGACGCGGTGGAGGTCGACGTACGGCTGACCCGCGACGGCGTACCGGTGCTCCTGCACGACGAGACGCTCCAGCGCCTCTGGGGCCACGACCGCTGGCTGGTGGACCTCACGAAGGCCGAGGTCGACGACCTGACCGGGCACGGTGTGCCCACCCTGCGCGAGGCGATCCTCGAGGTCGGCGCCCGCCGCCTGATGCTCGACCTGCCGGGCGCCCACGACGAGGTCGTACGGAAAGTGGTGGGCGTCGTCCACGAGGCGGGCGCGAGCGCGCGCATGTACTACTGCGGCGGCCCGGCCGCGATGCTCCGGGTCCGCGCCGCCGACCCGCACGCGGAGATCGCCCTGACCTGGACGTCCGGCGCCCCGCCGCGCCCCGAGGTGCTCGCCGCCCTCACCCCGCGCTGGCTGAACTACCGCTTCCCGCTCGTCGACCGCACCGTGGTGGACCGCGCCCACCGGGACGGCCTGCTGGTGTCCGCCTGGACCCCGGACACGGCCCGCAGCATGCACCGTCTGCTCGTCGCGGGCGTCGACGCGATCACCACCAACCGCCTCGACCTCCTCTCCCGCACCATCACCAAGTACCGCACCACACGTCGCAGTTGACCGTCCGGCATGATGGCGTCCCACCACCCCCGCGCCGGAGGAGACCGCGCCGCATGCCCGCCGACATACGCACCGACATCGCCCACAGCGCCCGCGTCTGGAACTACTGGCTGGACGGCAAGGACCACTACCCCGTCGACGCCACCGTCGGCGACCAGGTGACCTTCCTGTACCCGTCCATCAGCGAAGTCGCCCGCGCCGACCGCCGCTTCCTGGGCCGCGCGGTCTCCTACCTGGCGGGCGAGGCGGGTCTGCGTCAGTTCCTCGACATCGGTACGGGTCTGCCCACCGCCGACAACACGCACGAGGTCGCCCAGCGCATCGCGCCCGATGCCCGCATCGTCTACGCGGACAACGACCCGGTGGTCCTCGCCCACGCCCGCGCCCTCCTGACCAGCACCCCCGAGGGCGCCACCGCGTACGTCGACGCGGACACCCGCGACCCGGAGAAGATCCTCGAAGCGGCCGCCCTGACCCTGGACCTGGACCGCCCGGTCGCCGTGACGATGCTGGGCATCCTCAACTTCGTTGCGGACACGGCCGAGGCGCGGTCGATCGTACGCACCCTGATGGCCGCCCTCCCGCCGGGCAGCCACCTCGCGCTCACCCACCCCACCCTGGAACTGGGCGGCGAGGGCAACGAGGCCGCGATGGCCTTCTGGAACGAGAACGCGACCCCGCCGATCCGCACCCGCACGGGTGCCGAATTCGCCTCGTTCCTGGACGGGTTGGAGATCCTGGAGCCCGGCGTCGTGTCCTGCGCGCACTGGCGTGCACAGGATCCGCGGGTGGCGCAGTTCGGTGCGGTGGCGGTCAAGCGCGCGTGACTGCTCCACCCGGGCCGCGCGCGACGGCCCCGCTCCGAGCGCGCGTCCGGCTCCGAGGCCGCGTACGGCTCCCCGCCCGCTTCCGCCCCCGGGCGGCGGACGTCGGCGCCGCCCTGCGCGCGCATCCGTGGGCGGCCGACGCCGGCGTGGCCCTGCTCGTCCAACTCGTCGTCAGCGTGCCGTGGTTGATTCCGCGCCCGCCGGGTTCGTCGCCCGCGACCCTCCTCGCGTACGGGCTGACGACGCTGACCGTGCTGCCGCTCGTCTGGCGGCGGCGTGCACCGCTGGCCGTCCTGGTGGCGGTGCTCTGCGCGCACGTGCTGTACGGGACGGCCGTCGACGGGCCCGGCCAGACCCTCCCGTACACGAGCATGGTCGCGCTGTACTCGCTCGCCGCGCTCGCGCCCTCCCCGCTGCGACAGGTCACGGGCGCGCTGACGCTGGTGATGGCCGCCGTCTCCGTGGCGTGGCGGGGCCGGGACGACTGGCTGCGGGAGCTGCTGCTCACGCTCGTCGTCTTCGCGGCGTCGTACGCCTTCGGCCGCCTGACCCACACCCGGCAGGCGTACACGCGGGCGGTCGAGGAGCGGGCGCGGGCCGTCGAGGAGCGGAACGCCGAGCTGGAGCGGGCGAACCGCATCGAGGCCGAGCAGGCGGCGGCCCGCGAACGGGCCCGTATCGCACGGGAGATGCACGACGTCCTGTCGCACGCGGTCAGCATCATGGTCGTCCAGGCGGAGGCGGGACCGGTCGCGGTGCGCGTCGCGCCCGAGCGGGCGGAGGCCGCGTTCGACGCCATCTCGGAGACCGGGCGGGAGGCCATGACGCAGCTCCGGCAGATGCTGGGGGTGCTGCGGGAGAGCCCGGACGGATCGCTCGCACCGCGCGCGCCGCTGCCCGGGATCGCCGAACTGCCCGCCCTGGTCGAACGGGTGGGACGGGACGACCTCACCGTGACGTACGAGGCGTCAGGTGACCCGCGCCCCCTCTCCGCCGCCCTGGGCGCGACGGCGTACCGCATCGTCCAGGAGGCCCTGACGAACACCGTCAAGCACGCGGGGGCGCGCAGCGTCGACGTACGACTCCATTACGGTCCCCGGGACTTGACCGTCACGGTCACCGACGACGGCAGGGGCCCCGCCAACGGTCGCGTCGCCGGACCCGCCGCGGGCCACGGCCTGACCGGCATCCGCGAGCGGGCCGCCGCGCACGGTGGTTCGGTGACGGCGGGCGCGGGCCCCGGGAGCAGGGGATTCCGGCTGAGCACCGTGCTTGTAATGTCCGCGACGGAGGTGGGACGTTGACGATCCGGGTGGTGGTCGCGGACGACCAGGAACTGGTCCGCAGCGGCTTCGCGATGATTCTGGACGCGCAGCCGGACGTGGAGGTGGTCGCGGAGGCGGGCGACGGCGCGGCGGCGGTCGACGCGGTGCGACGGCTGGCGCCGGACGTGGCGCTCCTCGACATCCGGATGCCGTTGATGGACGGCATCGAGGCGTGCCGGGCCATCACGTCCTCGGGCCCGACCCGCACCGTCATGCTGACGACCTTCGACTCCGACGCGTATGTGTACGACGCGCTGCACGCGGGCGCGAGCGGCTTCCTCCTGAAGGACGTGCGCCGGGACGACCTGGTGCACGCGGTGCGGGTGGTGGCGGACGGCGAATCGCTGGTCGCGCCGACGGTGGCCCGCCGCCTGATCGCGGAGTTCACCTCCCGGCCGGTCGCGGCCCCGCCCTCCGACCGGCTGGACGTGCTGACGGCGCGCGAGCGGGAGACCCTGCTCCACCTGGCCCGGGGCCTCTCCAACGCCGAGATCGCGGCGGCCCTGACCGTCAGCGAGCACACGGTGAAGACGCACGTGGGCAACGTCCTGTCGAAGCTCGGGCTGCGCGACCGCATCCAGGCGGTGATCTGCGCGTACGAGACGGGGCTGATCGCTCCCTCCGGCGGGGGATGACCGGGCGCCGCCCTCCCCCGCCCGGGGGAGGAAACCCGGCCGCCAGGACCGCCCCCACCGGCGATCCGCGAACGGCCCGCGCTCAACAGGATGGAGTCCAACAGCAGATACGGACTCCCCCACCGGGGAATCCCACGGCCCCGGAAGGCCCCACCATGAACCGCCTCAGCGCACGCACCCGCACCGCCCTCGCCGCCGCCCTGGTGCTCGGCATCGCCGCGGGGCCGGCCGCCGCCGGACCGGCGACCGCCCAGCCGGCGCCGGCCGCCTCGCACCAGACCTCCGGCCCCGACGCCGAGGCCCTCCGCGCCGCGATCGCCGGGCTCCCGAACGCGAACTCCACGGCCGCGCTCGTACGGGTGGGCGGCAAGGGCGGGGACTGGCGGGGCAGTTCCGGCGTCCACGACCTGGCATCGGGCCGCGCCGCCGACCCGGACGCCCGCTTCCGGGTCGGCTCGGTCACCAAGGTGTTCACCGCCGCGACCGTGCTGCGGCTGGCCGCCGAGGGCCGGGTGGACCTGAACCGCCCGGTCCGCGCCTACCTCCCGGCCGACATTCCCGCCTCGTACGGCACGGTGACGGTCCGCCAGCTCCTCAACCACACGCACGGCATCCCCAGCCCCGCCGGCGGGAGCGAGAGCGAGGACCTGGAGGTGCTGTACGCCCACCGCCTCGACCTGCACTCGGCGCGCGCGGCGGTCGCCCAGGCGACCTCACCCGCAAAGGAGGGGGAGAAGAACGTGCCCGGCACGACGCAGCGGTACGGCAACATCGGCTACACGATCGCCGGGCTCCTGATCGAGAAGGTGTCGGGGACCTCGTACGAAGAGGCCGTGGCCCGGCGCATCCTGCGCCCGCTGGGCCTGCACGACACGTACTTCCCGGGCTCCAGCCCTCGTATCAAGGGCCCGCACAACCACGGCTACCAGGTGTTCAAGAAGCCGGACGGTACGACGGAGCTGCGCGACGTGTCGGTGTGGGGGGCGACGGAAACCTGGGCGGCGGGCGACCTCATCTCCACCACGGCCGACCTGGAGACCTTCCTGAAGGCGCTCTTCCGGGGCCGGGTGGTGCGCGGCCCGCTCCTGGAGGAGATGTTCACGGTCCCCAACATCGCCGGGGCGGACATGAGCGTCGGCCTCCAGCGCTACGACCTCGGGGGCGGGCGGGTCGTCTGGCTCAAGACGGGCGGCCGCTGGGGCTACAACGCGGTCATCGCGGCCCCGCGCGACCTGTCCCGCACCCTCGTCTACTCCGTCAACTCCACGGACGCGAAAAGCAAGGCCATGAATCCGACCATCAAAAGCATCCAGCTCGCCGCCTTCAGCTGCTGAGAGCGGCCCGCGGCCATCGGCGAAGGGCTCGCCGAGCCGGCCGGCGAATGCCACGCCCGCCCCCCCGGACGCCCTACAGCCCCACGATCGAGTTCCACCGCTTCGCGAACTCCAGCCGCTCCTCCGCGGTGATGTCCCGTGCGATCTGGAGCCGCTTGCGGACCGCCCCGTCGGGGAAGATCAGCGGGTCCTCGGCGAGGGCCGCCGTCTCCTCGTCCTTGGAGGAGGCGATGATGTCGCGGGCCGCCGGGACGGGGCAGACGTAGTTGACCCAGGTGGCCAGTTCGGCGGCGACCTCGGGGTCGTAGTAGTAGTCGATCAGCTTCTCGGCGTTGCGCTTGTGCTTGGCGAGGTTGGGGATCATGAGCGACTCCGCCCACAGCTCCGCACCCTCCTCCGGCACCACGAACTCGATGTCCGGGTTGTCGGCCTGGAGCTGGATGACGTCGCCGGAGTACGCCTGGCAGGCCAGCACGTCGCCGCTCGCGAGGTCCTTGACGTAGTCGTTGCCGGTGAAGCGGCGGATGTGCTTGGTCTTGACCAGCTTCTCCACCTGCTCGCACATCGTGTGGAAGTCGTCCGCGACCCACTTGGTGACGTCGACGCCGAGCCCCTGCATCAGCAGCGAGAAGCTCTCGTCGAGGCCGGAGAAGAGCGTGACCTTGCCCTTCAGTTCGGGGCGCCACAGGTCCGAGGTGTGCTTGATCTCGCGGCCGAGCTTCTTGCGGTTGTACGCGATGCCGGTGATCCCCGACTGCCACGGCACCGCGTGCCGGCGGCCCTTGTCGAAGGCCGGGTTCAGGAGCTGCGGGTCCAGGTACTTGGCGACGTTGGGCTGCTTGGCGCGGTCCATCTCCTGGACCCAGCCCAGGCGCACGAAGCGCGCGGCCATCCAGTCGCTGATGACGATGAGGTCGCGGCCGGTCTCCTGGTGGTTCATCAGCGCCGGGCTGACCTTGCCGAAGAACTCGTCGTTGTCGTTGATCTCCTCGGTGTACCGCACCGAGATCCCGGTCCGCTTGGTGAACTCCTCCAGCGTCGGCCGCTTCGACTTGTCCTCCTCATCGGTGTCGATGTAGAGGGGCCAGTTGGCGAACTGGAGGTTCTTGTCCCGGTCGGAGGAGTCCGTCCCGGCCCGGTCGCCCGGCTTCACGTAAGCGGCGGGAACCCCGCACCCGGTGAGCGCGGCGAGCGCCCCCGTCGTACCGATTCCGTACCCGATACCGCGGAGCACCGTGCGGCGCGAGAGACGACGCGAAACGCGACCAAGATCACCCATGGACCCAACCCTTCCGGAATGCACGAGGGGCGGGCAATAGACAGTCTGCCTATCGCCCGCCCCGTTACGAGGCTCAGCCGTCGAGCGACGTCATGACGTGCTTGATGCGGGTGTAGTCCTCGAAGCCGTACGCGGAGAGGTCCTTGCCGTAGCCGGACTTCTTGAAGCCGCCGTGCGGCATCTCGGCGACCAGCGGGATGTGGGTGTTGATCCACACGCAGCCGAAGTCGAGGTTCTTGGACATGCGCATGGCGCGCGCGTGGTCCTTGGTCCACACGGAGGACGCGAGGGCGTACTCGACGCCGTTCGCCCACTCCAGGGCCTGGGCCTCGTCGGTGAAGGACTGGACGGTGATGACCGGCCCGAACACCTCGTTCTGGATGATCTCGTCGTCCTGCTTGAGGCCGGAGACGACGGTCGGGGCGTAGAAGTAGCCCTTGTCGCCGACCCGGTGGCCGCCCGCCTCGACCTTGGCGTGCGCGGGCAGCCGCTCGATGAAGCCGGTGACCTGCTTGAGCTGGTTGGCGTTGTTGAGCGGGCCGTAGAGCACGTCCTCGTCGTCCGGCATGCCGGTCTTCGTGTCCGCCGCCGCCTTCGCGAGCGCGGTCACGAACTCGTCGTGGATCGACTCCTGTACGAGCACGCGCGTGGCGGCCGTACAGTCCTGGCCGGCGTTGAAGTAGCCCGCCATGGCGATGTCCTCGACGGCCTTGGCGATGTCGGTGTCCTCGAAGACCACGACGGGGGCCTTGCCGCCAAGCTCCAGGTGGACCCGCTTGAGGTCCTTGGACGCGGACTCGGCGACCTGCATGCCGGCGCGTACCGAACCGGTGATGGAGGCCATCGCCGGGGTCTTGTGCTCGACCATCGCGCGGCCGGTGTCACGGTCGCCGCAGACGACGTTGAAGACGCCCTTGGGGACGATGGAGCCGATGATCTCGGCGATCAGGACGGTGGAGGCGGGGGTGGTGTCCGACGGCTTCAGGACGACGGTGTTGCCCGCGGCGAGCGCCGGGGCGAACTTCCACACGGCCATCATCATCGGGTAGTTCCACGGCGCGACCTGCGCGCAGACGCCGACCGGCTCGCGGCGGACGATGGAGGTCAGGCCCTCCATGTACTCGCCGGCGCTGCGGCCCTCAAGGAGGCGTGCCGCGCCCGCGAAGAAGCGGATCTGGTCGACCATCGGCGGGATTTCCTCGGAGCGGGTCATTCCGAGGGGCTTGCCGCAGTTCTCCGACTCGGCGGCGATCAGCTCCTCCGCGCGCTCCTCGAAGGCGTCCGCAATCTTCAGCAGGGCCTTCTGGCGCTCGGACGGCGTCAGGTCGCGCCAGGCGGGGAACGCCTCGGCGGCGGCGGCCATCGCGGCGTCGACGTCCTCCTGGCCGGAGAGCGGCGCGGTCGCGTACGCCTCGCCCGTCACCGGATTGATCACGTCGGTGGTCCGCCCGTCGGCGGCGTCGCGGAACTCTCCTGCGATGTAGTTGCGCAGACGGCGCAGCTCGGTGGTCACGGCCACTCTCCCTCATCGATGTCCGGTGGGTGAGACACCCACACTAGTCAGTGCGGTGTCGCTTTCGACATACCCACCCTCCAAGAACTTCGGATTCAGTCAAATCTTGACGCACGAACAACGAATTTCATCGGTTTGCTCTTGCGAGACGGACGAGACCTCGTGCAGAGTGGCCCTGTGGTCAGTCGTAGCGCAGAACCCAGGCCCGGCAGCGGAAGCTCCCCGGCGATCGATGCCGTCTCGTTGGCGATCATCGAGCAGCTCCAGGAGGACGGCCGTCGTCCGTACGCCGCGATAGGCAAGGCGGTGGGTCTCTCCGAGGCCGCCGTGCGCCAACGCGTACAGAAGCTGCTCGACCAGGGCGTCATGCAGATCGTCGCCGTCACGGACCCGCTCACCGTGGGCTTCCGCCGGCAGGCGATGGTCGGCATCAACGTGGAGGGCGACCTCGATCCGGTCGCGGACGCGCTCACGGAGATGCCGGAGGTCGAGTACGTCGTCGTGACGGCGGGCTCCTTCGACCTCCTCGCGGAGATCGTGTGCGAGGACGACGACCACCTCCTGGAGATGATCAACAAACGCATCCGGACCCTCCCCGGAGTGCGCTCCACCGAGAGCTTCGTCTACCTCAAGCTCAAGAAGCAGACCTACATGTGGGGAACCCGATAGCCGTGAGTGCCACAAGCAACCCTGCCACCGGCAAGGACCTCTCGAAGACCGCGTACGACCACCTGTGGATGCACTTCACCCGCATGTCGTCGTACGAGAACGCCCCCGTGCCGACGATCGTGCGCGGCGAGGGCACGTACATCTTCGACGACAAGGGCAAGCGCTACATCGACGGCCTCTCCGGCCTGTTCGTGGTCAACGCCGGTCACGGCCGCCACGAGCTCGCGGAGACCGCGTACAAGCAGGCCCAGGAGCTGGCCTTCTTCCCGGTGTGGTCCTACGCCCACCCGAAGGCCGTCGAGCTCGCCGAGCGGCTCGCGCACTACGCGCCGGGCGACCTGAACAAGGTCTTCTTCACCACCGGCGGCGGCGAGGCCGTCGAGACCGCGTGGAAGCTCGCCAAGCAGTACTGGAAGCTGCGCGGCCAGCACACCAAGTACAAGGTCATCTCGCGTGCGGTCGCCTACCACGGCACCCCGCAGGGCGCCCTGTCGATCACCGGTCTGCCGGCCCTGAAGGCCCCCTTCGAGCCGCTCGTCCCGGGTGCGCACAAGGTCCCCAACACCAACATCTACCGCGCCCCGATCCACGGCGACGACCCCGAGGCCTTCGGCCGCTGGGCCGCCGACCAGATCGAGCAGGAGATCCTCTTCGAGGGCCCGGAGACCGTCGCCGCCGTCTTCCTGGAGCCGGTGCAGAACGCCGGCGGCTGCTTCCCGCCGCCGCCCGGCTACTTCCAGCGGGTCCGCGAGATCTGCGACAAGTACGACGTGCTGCTCGTCTCCGACGAGGTCATCTGCGCCTTCGGCCGCCTGGGCACGATGTTCGCCTGCGACAAGTTCGGTTACGTACCGGACATGATCACCTGCGCCAAGGGCATGACCTCGGGCTACTCCCCGATCGGTGCCTGCATCGTCTCGGACAAGATCGCCGAGCCGTTCTACGAGGGCGACAACACCTTCCTGCACGGCTACACCTTCGGCGGCCACCCGGTCTCCGCGGCGGTCGGCCTCGCCAACCTCGACATCTTCGAGCGCGAGGGCCTCAACCAGCACGTCCTGGACAACGAGGACGCGTTCTACCAGACGCTCCGCAAGCTCCACGACCTGCCGATCGTCGGCGACGTCCGCGGCAACGGCTTCTTCTACGGCATCGAGCTGGTGAAGGACAAGGCCACCAAGGAGACCTTCACCGACGAGGAGACCGAGCGCGTCCTGTACGGCTTCCTCTCCAAGGCGCTGTACGAGAACGGCCTGTACTGCCGGGCCGACGACCGCGGCGACCCGGTCGTCCAGCTCGCGCCGCCGCTGATCTCCACCCAGGAGACCTTCGACGAGATCGAGGGCATCCTGCGGGCGGTCCTCACGGAGGCCTGGACCAAGCTGTAGCCAGCAGGTGCGTTGATCTTTTCGTACGGCCCGGATGCACCCGTTCCAGTGAGAACGGGCGGCGTCCGGGCCGTACGTCTGCCGCGCCACACCCACCTCCGCACCCCGAATCCCTAGCGTGCGCAGTGACCGATCGGCTCCGTGTTTCGTTCCCCCGGAAGGGGGACGGGAAATTCGATCTGAACCTGACATGAGGTGTACGCCATGGTGGTCCCGCCGGACAACGCCCCACCGGACAACGACGTCCTCTGGGCCCGCTCCCTGCACCACGCCCATGAGGGGTCCCCCGCTCTCGTCGACGTGTCGCTGGCAGTGCGCGAGGGCGAGATCCTGGCCGTCACCGGCCCGCGCGGCAGCGGCAAGACCACCCTCCTCAACTGCCTCTCCGGGCACCTGGTCCCGGACGACGGCGAGGTCTGGTTCAACAGCGTCCCCGTGCACACCATGGGCGCGCTCACCCGCGAACGCCTGCGCCGCGACCGCTTCGCCTGGATCTCCTCCTCCCCCGACCTGGTCCCCGAGCTGACGGCCTGGGAGAACACCGCCCTCCCCCTCCTCCTGCGCGGCGAGGGCCACAAGGCCGCGAAGGCCACCGCCGTGGAGTGGCTGGAGCGCCTCGACATCGGCGCCGTCGCCCGCAAGCGCCCCGCCGCCCTCCTCCAGGCCCAGCGCCAGCGCGTCGCCATCGCCCGCGCCCTGGCCACCGCCCCCTCCGTGCTGTTCGCCGACGAGCCCACCGCCCCGCTGCACCGCTCGGACGCCGCCCAGGTGCTGCGCACCCTCACCACGGCCGCCCGCTCGCACTCCCTCACCGTGGTCCTCGCCACGCACGACCCGGAGGTCGCCGCCCTCGCGGACCGCGCCGTGCCGCTGCTGGACGGCCGCCGGGCGGCTTCCGCGCCCGTCGCCGGAACGGAGGGCCGGGCCGCGTGCTCGCTCTCCGCCTAGCCCGGGGCACCCACCCGCTGGTCCTGCTGCGCCGGCTGTTCGTCGCGGCGGCCTCGGCGGGCGTCGGCTTCCTCCTCCTGTGCACGCTGGGCCACGCCCTCTCCCACCCCGGCCAGACCTCCGCCTCGCTGCTGCGGCTGCTCTGGTGCCTGGCCCCGCTGGCCGCCACCGTGCAGTTCGCGGTGGCCGTCGCCCGTACGGATCCGAGCACCCGGCCCCGCCCCGGGCTCTCGGCGGTGGGCCTGGGCCCGGCCCGGCTCGCGGCCACGGCGGCGGCCTCGACCGCCCTGTCCTGCACGCTCGGCAGCATGGTCGCCCTCCTGGTCTTCCTGCATCTGCGGGGTGACCTGACGGGCCTGCCCTTCGACCGCGCGGGCACCGAACTCCTCGCCGCCGACCGGCCGTTGCCCCTGGCCGCAGTCGTCATCCTGCTCTCGCTGGCTCCCCTGACCGCCTCGACGGCGAGCGCGTGGGTCCTGCGCCCGCGCGGCGGGACGCGGGGCCGCCGCCCCGTGGCACCCCGTGGGGACGGCGTGCGGGACACCCCCGCCCCGCCCCCCGCGAGCAGCACCCCCCACACCACTGGCACCGCCACCCTCGCGCCCCCCACCCCCCTCGCCGCATCCCTCGTCACGTCCCCGCCCGCCGGTCTGCCGTGGGGCGTCGCGCTGACCGCCGCCGGGCTCGCCGTCGAGACGTACGCGAGCCGGGGCGGCGGCTCCGGGCGGGTGCTGCCGCTGCCGGGCCACGCGGACCTCGCCCCCGCGGGCGTCCTCGCCGGGTGGTCGCTGACCGCACTGGGCCTGGCGCTGGCCGGTCCGGGTCTTGTCCACCTGTGCGGCTTCCTGCTCCAGGCGGTGCGCCCCGGTGCGGTACGCCTCCTCGCCGGCCGGGTGCTCCAGGGCGAGGCCGGACGCATCGGCCGCCCCCTCGGGGTGGTCTGCGCGACCGCCTCCGGCCTGATCGCGGCCACCACCCTGTACTCCCGGGCCCCCGGCCCCTCCTTCGGCCCGCTCACCGCCCTCGGTGCCGCCCTCGTCCTGGTCTGCACGACGGCGACCCTGATCCTGGTGGCCCTGGAGACCAAGCAGGCCCGCACCGCCACCACCCGGGCCCTGCTGCGCCAGGGCGCCGCCGCCCAGACCCTGCGCGCGGCCGCGCTCACCCGGCTGGTCGCCCTGATCACCCTGTTCGCCCCGGTCACCTGGGCCCTGGCGACTCTCGCGGCGGCCCCGCTCGCCCCGTGACCCCCGTGGGCGCCGCCGAGGAACCGGCGGCGCCCACGACCCCTTCCCCGACCCGTGAACCCGCCCCCTACGATGGCCCGGTGCGCCTACACCCGGATCACGACAACGAGATCGAGACGCTGGCCGAGTTCGACCAGGTCGTCGCCCGCGGCCCCCTCAGCGGCTACCGCGTCCAGTCCGTCGACCTGACGGACCGTACAAAAGCCCTGCTGGCCACCGACGCGTCCGAGGCCATCTTCCTCGGCTGCCCGATGACCGACGAGGCGGGTGCCAAGCTCCGCGCGGGCGGGGCGCTGGTCTTCCCGCCGGTCCCCGACCTCCCCTTCGACCCCTACCGGGGTCTCCTCTACTCCCCCGACTCGCTCTTCGAGGGCCTCGCCGACGGCGGTTACGAGACGACGCCCGACGCCCTGGCCTACGCGTGGTTCCAGCGCACCAAGGCCGACGGCGACATATTCGCCTCGATGCTGCGCTCGGTCCACGACGACGCGATCTCCGACGCCCTCGACGAGTACGTCCTGGACTCCCCCGTGGTGGGCGTCATGGGCGGTCACGCCATGGCCCGCGGCACCGACGCCTACGCGGGTGCCGCCCGCCTCGGCCGCAGCCTCGCCCGCGCGGGCCTGACCGTCGCGACCGGCGGCGGCCCCGGCGCGATGGAGGCGGCGAACCTCGGCGCCTACGCCGCCCCGCACCCGGACGGCATGCTGGACGAGGCCCTCACCCTCCTCGGCAAGGCCCCCTCCTTCACCCCCTCCATCACGGACTGGGCCGCGGCCGCCTTCGCGGTGCGCTCCCGCTGGCCCGACGGCGGCGCGTCGGTCGGCATCCCCACCTGGTTCTACGGCCACGAGCCGCCGAACCCCTTCGCCTCCCACATCGCCAAGTACTTCGCCAACGCCACCCGCGAGGACGGCCTGCTGGCCCGCTCCACCGCCGGTGTGGTCTTCCTCCCGGGCGCGGCCGGGACCGTACAGGAGATCTTCGACAACGCGACCCCGAACTACTACGAGTCGCGGGGCGAACCCACTCCCATGGTCCTGGTGGACCGCGCCCACTGGACCGACCGCCTCCCCACCTGGCCGCTTCTCCAGGCCCTCGCCCGGGAACGCGCGATGGAACACCGCATCGCCCTGGTCGACACGGTCGCCGAGGCGCCCGCAGCCCTGGAGCGGCTCCGGTCGGCCGAGATCCCCCGGACCTGAGCGGCCGCACAAAACCGATAGTGCCCGCCGGGCCGCGCGGTCATAGTGGCGCGCATGGCATCTCTCGTACGACACGTGACCATCGACTGCGCCGACGCCCACAAGCTGGGCACCTTCTGGGCGGCGGTGCTCGAAGCCCCGCTCGCCGACGACGATCTCCCCGGAGACCCCGAGGCCCTGCTCCGGACGCCGGGCGTCGGGGTCCTCTTCGTCCAGGTCCCCGACCCGAAGACGGTCAAGAACCGCGTCCACCTGGACATCCAGCCCCAGGACCGCACCCGCGACGAGGAGGTCGAGCGCATCCGGGCGCTCGGTGCCACGCTCGTGGGCGACCACCGCAGGTCCGACGGGACCGGCTGGGTGACCCTCGCGGATCCCGAGGGCAACGAGTTCTGCGTCGAGCGCAGCGGCGCCGAGCGGACCGGCTGACCGGCTGACCGGCTTCGACGCAGACGGCCGACAGATCCGGCCGCCGCAGACGGCCGACACATACGGCCGAGCCTGAGGCAACGTTCCCGGGGAAACGTACGTCTCGTAGTCGGAGGACATTTCACGTCCTCGTACGACCCGTACGACTCGCACATCCGTGAACGGAGCTTTTGGTGCTCATCGGCCTCATCACCGCCATCGCGGCCTCGGTCTGCTACGGCACGGGCTCCGTCCTGCAAGCCGTCGGCTCGCGGAAGTCCGCGCGCCGCGAGGCCGCCTCGGCGGCCACCGCCGCCGCCGGCGTCACCCAGCACGGCGGACCCAGCCTGTCCTCGACCGCCAAGGCGGCGATGACCTGGGAGTTCATCGTCGGCACGATTCTCGACTTCGTCGGCTTCGGGCTCGGTGCGCTGGCGGCGCGCATGCTGCCGCTGTTCCTCTCCCAGACCGTGATCAGCGCCAACCTGGTCATCACGGCGGTGCTGAGCGTGAAGATGCTCGGGATCAGGCTGAGCCGCAAGGAGTGGACGTCGATCGCGGTCGTCTGCGGCTCCCTGGTGCTCCTCGCCACGGCGGCGGGCCACGAGGGCAGCGGCCACACCGAGCGGGCGACCCACTGGTGGCTGCTCATCGTCTCCGTGGCGCTGATGGTGCTGGGCACGGTGGCCGTACGTCTCATGGGCGCGGGGGCCGCGATCCTCGCCGGTCTCCTCTCGGGCCTCGGCTTCGGCGCGCTGGGCGTGGGCGTTCGCATCCTCGACGGCGTCGACCCCTTCGACCTGGGCACCCTGCTCGCCGACCCGGCGCTCTACGCCATCCTGGTCGCGGGCATCGGCGGCATGTACCTGCACACGGTGGCCCTCCAGATCGGCTCGGTCAACGGCGCCACCGCGGCCCTGGTGGTCGGCGAGACGGTCCTGCCCGGGCTGATCGGGGTGGTCTGGCTGGGCGACGCGTCGCGCCCGGGATTCGCCTGGGTCGCGATCATCGGCTTCGTCCTGGCCGTGGCGGGCGCCGTCGCGGTCGCCTGGTACGGCAAGCACGAGGGCGAGTCGGGCACGGAGCCCGACGCGTCACGGCCCCTGGTCGACACGGCCCGCTGACCCCGGCCCGCCGCCTTCACGCCCCGCCGCTTCACGCCCGCCGCCTTCACGCCCCGCCGCTTCACGCCCGCCGCCTCACCCCTCCAGCAGCACGACCTCGTCCGCCGCGAACACCGCGCCCACCTGCGCACCGACATCCGGCGCATCCCGCAGCGGACACTCGGCCTCCAGCAGCGGGCCGTCCGCAGGACGCAGCTGTACGGCGACGTGGTGACCCCGGAAGGTCCGGGCGAGCACCGTGCACGGCAGCCCGTCGGCGACCGGCACCAGCCGGACCCCGGCGGGCCGCACCAGCAGCCGGGCCCCGCCCTGCGGTGCGCCCGCCGGGACGGGGATCTTGCCCCAGACGGTGTCGGCGGCCTCGCCGGTGACCGTCGCCTCCACCACGTTGTCGAAGCCGAGGAAACGGGCGACGAACTCGGACGCGGGCCGCTGCCACACCTCCAGCGGGGTGCCGGACTGGGCGATCCGGCCGTCCCGCATGACGACGACCCGGTCGGCCAGCGCGAAGGCCTCGCCCTGGTCGTGGGTGACGGCCAGGACCGTGGTGCCGAGCCGCTCGAAGAGCTGACGCAGTTCGACCACGAGCCGCTCGCGCAGGCTGCGGTCGAGCTGCCCCAGCGGCTCGTCCAGCATCAGCAGGGCGGGCCGGGGGGCCAGCGCCCGGGCGAGGGCGACGCGCTGCTGTTCGCCGCCGGAGAGGGTGGCGACGGCCCGGCGCTGGGCGCCCGGCAGACCGACGAGTTCGAGGAGCTCGGCGACCCGTTCGGTCTGTTCGGCCCGCCCCGCCCCGTGCATCCGCAGCCCGAAGGCGACATTGCCGCCGACGTCACGCTGCGGGAAGAGCTGGTGGTCCTGGAACATCAGGCCCACCCCGCGCTTGTGCACCGGGACCCCGGTCTGGTCCCTGCCCTCCAGGAGCACCCGCCCGGAATCCAGCGGCTGGAGCCCGGCCACCGCACGCAGCAGCGTCGACTTGCCGCTGCCGCTCGGCCCGAGCACGCAGACGATCTCGTGCGCGGCGACCGACAGGTCGACCGTGTCGAGCGCCGCCCGTGCCCCGAAGCGCACGGTCGCGGCCTGAAGGTCCAGCAGCGGCTTGGCCGCGGTGTCGGTCATGTCAGAACTCCCCGGATACGGATCGGTCGGGCCGGATGCGTTCCAGCACCAGCAGCGACACCGCGCACACGACCATCAGGATCGTGCTGAGCGCCATCGCCTGCCCGTAGTTGAGGTCCCCGGCCCGCCCCAGCAGCCGGGCCACGGCCACCGGCAGCGTCGGATTGTCGGGCCGCGCGATGAACACGGTCGCCCCGAACTCGCCCAGCGACACGGCGAAGGCGAACCCGGCCGCGACGAGCAGCGCCCGCCGCACCATCGGCAGGTCGACCTCCCGCCACGCCCGCAGCGGCGACGCCCCGAGCACGGCCGCCGCCTCCCGCAGCCGCCCGTCCACAGCCCGCAGGACCGGAAGCATGGTCCGTACGACAAAGGGCACGCCCACCAGCGCCTGCGCCAGCGGCACCAGGATCCACGAGGTCCGCAGATCAAACGGCGGCTGGTTGAGGGTGATGAGGAAACCGAAGCCGACGGTCACCGCCGACACCCCGAGCGGCAGCATCAGCAGCGCGTCGAAGCCCCGCACGAGGCGTCCCGCCCGCCGGGTCAGCGCGGCGGCGGCCAAACCGCCGACCACCAGGGCGATGAGGGTCGCCACGACGGCGTACTGGAGGGAATTCCAGACGGCCTCCAGCGGCGGTACGAGGAAGGTCCCGCCCCCTCCGTCGGCCGACTGGAGCGCCCGGTAGTAGCGGAATCCGTACCCGTCCGGGCCCTGGAACGAACGCTCTACCAACACGGCGAGCGGCAGCAGGATCAGCACCAGCACGGTGACCAGCACCCCACCCAGCAGCGCCCACTGCCCCGCCCCCCGCGGACGGCGTGCCGTGCGGGCCGGGTCGACGAGCCGCAGCGCGCTCTCCCTGCGCCGTACGGTCCAGGCGTGCACGGCGAGGATCGTGCCCACGGCCGCGAACTGCACGAGGGTGAGCACGGCCGCCGTCGGCAGGTCCAGGAACTGGGCGGTCTGCCGGTAGATCTCCACCTCCAGGGTGGAGAAGGACGGCCCGCCCAGGATCTGCACGACGCCGAAGGAGGTGAAGGTGAAGAGGAACACCATCAGCGCGGCCGCCGCCACGGCCGGCGCGAGCGCGGGCAGGGTCACCTTCCGCCAGGCGGCGAAACGCCCCGCGCCCAGCACGCGGGCCGCCTCCTCCTGCCGGGGGTCGAGCTGCGACCACAGGCCGCCCACGGTCCGTACGACGACCGCGTAGTTGAAGAAGACGTGCGCGAGCAGGATCGCCCACACACTGGTGTCCAGCCGCAGACCCCACAGCTCGGCCAGCAGCCCGCCCCGCCCGAGCACGGCCAGGAAGGCACTGCCCACCACGACCGTCGGCAGCACGAACGGCACGGTGACCACGGCCCGCAGCAACTGCTTGCCGGGGAAGTCGAACCGGGCGAAGACGTACGCCGCCGGAAGGGCGAGCAGCAGGGTGAGCGCGGTGGAGGCGGCGGCCTGCCAGGTGGTGAACCACAGCACCCCACCGATGTCGGGGTCGCCCAGCACCTCCCCGATCCGCCCGAACTGCCAGGTCCCGCCGGACTTCAGCCCCCGCCCGACGATCGCGATCACCGGGTAGGCGAAGAACAGCCCGAAGAACGCGAGCGGCACGGCCATCAGCCCGAGCCGCACCGCGCTCCCGCGCCATGCACCCCGCCGGGGCGCGACTACTTCTTCACCAGCGAGGACCACGTCTTGACCCACTGCTCACGGTTCTCGGTGATCTTCTTGGGGTCCACGGTCAGCGGCTTCTCCGCCTTCTCGCCGAACTTGGCGTACACCTCGGGGAGCTTGGTGTCCTTGACCGCCGGGTTGACGAACATCTTCAGCGGCAGGTCCTCCTGGAACTGCTTGCCGATGAGGAAGTCGAGGAGCGCCTTGCCGCCGGCCGCGTTCTTAGCGCCGTCGAGCAGTCCGGCGAACTCGATCTGCCGGAAGCAGGTCCCGGTGGCGACACCGGTCGGGGCCTCGGTCGGACGGGGTTCGGCGTACAGCACCTCGACGGGCGGGCTGGAGGCGTACGAGACGACCAGCGGCCGGTCGGCCTTGGCCTTCTTGCCGCCAGCGGAACCGGAGAACTCCTCGTTGTAGGCCCGCTCCCAGCCGTCGACGACCTTGACGCCGTTGTTCTTGAGCTTCTGCCAGTACCCCTGCCAGCCGTCGTCGCCGTACTGCCCGGCGGTCGCGAGCAGGAAGCCGAGGCCCGGCGAGGAGTTCGCCGCGTCCTCCACGACCAGGAGGTCCTTGTACGCGGGCTTCACCAGGTCGTCGAGGGTCTTCGGCGGCGCGAGCTTCTTGTCGGCGAAGAACTTCTTGTCGTAGTTGACGCAGATGTCGCCGGTGTCGACGGGCGTCACCCGGTGCTCGCCCTTGTCGAGCTGGAGGTCGGCGGGTATCGCGTCCAGGCCCTTGGCCTCGTACGACTGGAAGAGGCCGTTGTCGAGGGCACGCGAGAGCAGGGTGTTGTCGACGCCGAAGAAGACGTCGCCGCGCGGCGAGCCCTTGGTGAGGATCTCCTGGTTGAGGGCGGCGCCCGCGTCCCCGCTCTTGAGGACCTTGACCGTGTAGCCGGTCTCCTGCGTGAACGCCTTCAGCACGGCGGGCGAGACGTCGAACGAGTCGTGGCTGACCAGCGTGACGGTCTTGTCGCCCTTCGAGGGCGCCCCGCTGTCGGTGCCTCCGCACGCGGCGAGCGCGCTGACACCGACGGCGGCGGCCAGTGCCGTGGCGGCGTACCTCTTGATGGTGCTCACTGGTGGTTTTCCTCCTGGACATGACCAGGAAGAGACGCGGCCCTGCCCGCACCCCGAAAGGGCTGCGGGCAGGGCGCAACAGCTTGAGTAACGACCGAACTTCCTACCCAGAATGACCTGGGCAAGGTTCAGAGGGTCTGCGGCCTTGGCCGTCCGAAGACGACCGGTGCCGCACTCTCAGCGCTGTGGCGCTCCCCTGTCGGAAATATGTAAATGTGCAGCCCAGCCTACATGGGCCCCTTCGAACTAGCGCTCGGAGGCGGCGAGCTGCCCGCAGGCCCCGTCGATCTCCTGGCCCCGGGTGTCCCGCACGGTCACCGGCACCCCGTGCGCCGCGATGGCCTCGACGAAGGCCTTCTCGTCCTCGGGCCGCGAAGCGGTCCACTTGGAGCCCGGCGTCGGGTTCAGCGGGATGAGATTGACGTGCACCCGCTTGTTCTTCAGCAGCCGGCCCAGCAGGTCGCCCCGCCACGCCTGGTCGTTGATGTCCCGGATGAGCGCGTACTCGATCGAGATCCGGCGCCCGGACTTCTCCGCGTACTCCCACGCGGCGTCCAGCACCTCCCGCACCTTCCAGCGCGTGTTGACCGGCACCAGGGTGTCGCGCAGCTCGTCGTCCGGCGCGTGCAGCGACACGGCGAGCCGGCACTTGAAGCCCTCGTCCGCGAACCGCAGCATCGCGGGCACGAGCCCGACCGTGGACACGGTGATGCCGCGCTGCGAAAGCCCCAGCCCGTCCGGCTCGGGGTCGGTCAGCCGGCGGATCGCCCCGACGACGCGCTTGTAGTTCGCGAGCGGCTCGCCCATGCCCATGAAGACGATGTTCGACAGCCGCGCAGGCCCGCCCGGAACCTCGCCGTCCCGCAGCGCGCGCATCCCGTCGACGATCTGGTGCACGATCTCCGCCGTCGACAGGTTCCGGTCGAGACCGGCCTGCCCGGTGGCGCAGAAGGGGCAGTTCATGCCGCAGCCCGCCTGCGAGGAGATGCACATGGTGACCCGGTCCGGGTACCGCATGAGCACGGACTCCACCAGGGTCCCGTCGTGCATCTTCCACAGCGTCTTGCGCGTGGTGTCCTGGTCGGTCGACAGATGCCGTACGACGGTCATCAGCTCGGGCAGCAGCGCGTCCCGCAGCTTGTCGCGCGAACCGGCGGGGATGTCGGTCCACTCCGCCGGGTCGTGGGCGTACCGGGCGAAGTAGTGCTGGGACAGCTGCTTGGCGCGGAACGGCTTCTCGCCGATCTCGGCAACCGCTTCCTTGCGCTCGGCGGGCGTGAGGTCGGCGAGGTGCCGCGGGGGCTTCTTGGCTCCGCGGGGCGCGACGAAAGTGAGTTCTCCGGGCTTAGGCATGGTCATACCAGTGTCTCAGATGTACGACAAGGGGCCCGCCGTCCTGTGGACAGCGGGCCCCTCACACGCAAAGCAGCAGGTCACAGCACCTGGATCAGGCCGATGGATCAGGCTGACGGGTCAGGCCGATCCCACGAAGATCACCAGCATCAGCCACACCACCGGAGCCGTCGGCAGCAGCGAGTCCAGCCGGTCCATGATGCCGCCGTGGCCGGGCAGCAGCGTGCCCATGTCCTTGATCCCGAGATCCCTCTTGATCATGGACTCGCCCAGGTCGCCCAGCGTCGCACTGGCCGCGACCGCGAGGCCCAGCAGCACGCCCTGCCACCACGTACCGCCGTCGACCAGCAACGTCATGCACAGCACACCCGCCACCATCGCGAAGGCGATCGCACCGAGCAGCCCCTCGCGGGTCTTGCCGGGGCTGATCTTCGGCGCCAGCTTGTGCTTGCCGAAGCGCCAGCCCACCGCATACGCACCGGTGTCGCTGACCACGGTCAGCAGCAGGAAGGTGAGCACCCGCTGCGGTCCGTCGTCGGCGGTGAGCATCAGCGCGACGAAGGTGGCCAGGAACGGCACGTAGAACGCGGCGAAGACACCCGCGGTGACGTCCTTGAGGTACCCCTCCGGCGGTTCGGTCATCCGCCAGACCAGCACCGCCAGCGCCGTGAGCGCCATGGCGACCCACGCACCCTCGGGGCCGCGGACGTACCCGGCGACGACCATGGCCGCACCGCCGACCGCGAGCGGCACCAGCGGCGCCTTGATGCCCTTGCGCTCCTCCAGCCGCGAGGTCAGCTCCCACAGCCCGACGACCACGGCGACCGCTATGACGCCGACGAACGCGGCCTTCCAGATGAACAGCGAGGCGACGATCACCACGCCGAGGCCGAGGCCGACTCCTATGGCGGAGCGCAGATCACGGCCCGCCCGCTTCTTCTGGGGGGGCTGGGGCGGCTGCTGCGCCTGAGGCTGCTGCGGCGCCGGGGACGGGGTGGACATGGGCTCCTGCGGCATCTCGTCGCGGAACGGAGAACCGCCCTGCGGCATGTCATCACCGAACGGGGGACCGCTCCACGTCGCAGGAGCGCTCCCCCGGTTCCGGTCGTCGCGGTCGTCGGCGTCTCTGCCTGTCTCGGGCACGATGGGCATGGGCCGAGTGTGCTGGGCGTCATGCGCATCGTACGCGGGACCCGCCGGGAGGGGCCCCTGGTCGGGGGCGGTCCATTCACCGGCATAGCCCGCCCTCGGTCGGGCCCCCCAGGAAGAGTCGTTCATCAGACCTCGAGCAGCTCGGCTTCCTTGTGCTTCAGCAGCTCGTCCACCTGCGCCACGTACTTCGCGGTGGTGTCGTCGAGCTCCTTCTCCGCACGGCGGACCTCGTCCTCGCCGGCCTCCTTGTCCTTGACCAGCTTGTCAAGGGTGTCCTTGGCCTTGCGGCGGATGGAGCGGATGGAGATCCGGGAGTCCTCGGCCTTGTTGCGCGCGACCTTGATGTAGTCCTTGCGGCGCTCCTCCGTCAGCTGGGGGAACGTCACTCGGATGATGCGACCGTCGTTGCTCGGGTTGACGCCGAGGTCGGAGTCGCGGATGGCCTGCTCGATGTTGCGCAGGGCGCTCGCGTCGAAGGGGGTCACCACGGCCATGCGCGGCTCGGGGACCGAGAACGACGCCAGCTGGTTGATGGGGGTCAGAGCACCGTAGTAGTCGGCCACGATCTTGTTGAACATCGCCGGGTGCGCACGGCCGGTGCGGATCGCGGCGAAGTCCTCCTTGGCGACCACGACGGCCTTCTCCATTTTCTCCTCGGCCTCAAGAAGAATTTCTTCAATCACCACGTACTCCTGCATGTCTTGAACTGCGCTGCATGTCTTGGACTGCTGCTGCGTGCGTCTGCTGTGCGTGCATCTGCTGCGTGCGTCATTACCTGCACGGTGTCCGACCGGCAGGACATTGTCCATCCCCCGGCCGGACCACGGGGACGAACCACAAACCTGTCAGCCCCGATTGCCCCGGGCGTTGACGAGCGTGCCGATCTTCTCACCCTTGACCGCGCGGGCGATATTGCCCTCGGCCAGCAGCTCGAAGACCAGGATCGGCAGGTCGTTGTCACGGCACAGGGTGATCGCGGTGGCGTCGGCGACCTTGAGGTCGCGGGACAGCACCTCGCTGTACTCCAGCGCGTCGAACTTGACCGCTTCGGGGTTCTTCTTGGGGTCGGAGTCGTACACCCCGTCGACCCCGTTCTTGCCCATGAGCAGGGCTTCCGCGTCGATCTCCAGCGCGCGCTGGGCGGCCGTGGTGTCGGTGGAGAAGTACGGCATGCCCATGCCGGCGCCGAAGATCACGACGCGCCCCTTCTCCAGGTGGCGCACGGCGCGCAGCGGGATGTACGGCTCCGCGACCTGGCCCATGGTGATGGCGGTCTGAACGCGGGAGTCGATGCCCTCCTTCTCCAGGAAGTCCTGGAGGGCGAGGCAGTTCATGACGGTGCCGAGCATGCCCATGTAGTCCGAGCGGGCCCGGTCCATGCCGCGCTGCTGGAGTTCGGCGCCGCGGAAGAAGTTGCCGCCGCCGATGACGACCGCGATCTCCGCGCCGTCGCGGACGACCGCGGCGATCTCACGCGCGATGGCGTGGACGACGTCGGGGTCGACACCGAGGGCACCGCCACCGGCGAACGCCTCTCCGGAGAGCTTCAGCATGAAGCGCCCGGTCTTCTTGCCGTTGTCCTGGTTCGGCTGCTGCGCCTGATTCATGGGCTTGATATCTCCTCGTGCACATACGAAGAAGGCCATTGCCGGTGGATCCTTGCGGTTCCCTCTGCGGCAATGGCCTCCTCGTCAGATCCGCGGCCGTCCGGCGCGTGCGCCGGGCGGCTGCATCAGACCCTAGCCGGGTCTGGCGATGTTCGCGTTACGTCGACAGGGTCGGACGTACGGACTCAGATGCCGACCTTGATGCGCGAGAAGCGCTTCAGGGTGACGCCGGCCTCGTCCAGGACCTTCTGGACGGACTTCTTGTTGTCCAGCGCGTACGGCTGGCCCAGGAGCGTGGCCTCCTTGAAGAAGCCGTTCACGCGACCCTCGACGATCTTCGGGAGGGCGGCCTCGGGCTTGCCCTCGGCGCGCGTGGTCTCCTCGGCGACGCGGCGCTCGGCCTCGACGACCTCGGCCGGAACGTCTTCCTTGGTGAGGTACTTCGGCGCGAAGGCGGCGATGTGCTGGGCGATGCCACGGGCCAGCTCGGCGTCGGCCTTGTCCAGCTCGACCAGAACACCGATCTGCGGGGGCAGGTCGGGCATGGTGCGGTGCATGTACGCGGTCACGTACGCACCCTCGAACTGGGCGAAGCGCTCCAGGACGATCTTCTCGCCCAGGTTGGCGTTGGCCTCGTCGACGAACGCCTGAACCGTCTTGCCGGCCTCGATCTCGGAGGCGAGCAGCGCGGCGATGTCGGCCGGCTTGGTGGCGGCGACGTGCGCGGCGAGCTGGTTGGCGACGGCCTGGAACTTGTCACCCTTGGCGACGAAGTCCGTCTCGCACTTGAGCTCGACGATGACACCGGAGGTGTTGTCGTCGGCGATCAGGGAGACGACGGCACCGTTCTCGGCAGAACGGCCCTCGCGCTTGGCGACGCCCTTCTGACCCTTGATACGGAGGGCCTCGACGGCCTTGTCGACGTTGCCGTCGGCCTCGTCGAGCGCCTTCTTGCAGTCCATCATGCCGGCGCCGGTGAGCTCGCGGAGCTTCTTGACGTCAGCGGCGGTGTAGTTCGCCATGAGTCTGTGAATCTCTTCTCGAAAGTCGAAGGTCGTGATCTACGTGATCTGCGTCGACGGATGAGTGAAGCGTCTACGTGATCTACGGGTGGACGGCGGGGGCGGCACGCCTGTGGGCGTACCCTCCCCCGCCGTCTGTCAGCCGTTAAGGGCTGGGTCAGGCCTGCTCGGCGTCCGCGGCCGGAGCCTCGGCAGCGGCCTCGGCCGGCTTCTCGGCCTCGGCGGCCGGAGCAGCCTCGGCGGCGGCGTCGGCGGCCGGAGCCTCGTCAGCCTTCTTGTCACCCTCGAGCAGGTCGCGCTCCCACTCGGCGAGGGGCTCGCCGGCGGCCTTGTCGCCCGGCTTGGAGTCGCCCGTGGCGGCACCGGAGCGGGCGATGAGGCCCTCGGCGACGGCGTCGGCGATCACGCGGGTGAGCAGCGTGACGGAGCGGATCGCGTCGTCGTTGCCGGGGATCTTGTAGTCGACCTCGTCGGGGTCGCAGTTGGTGTCGAGGATCGCGACGACCGGGATGCGCAGCTTGCGCGCCTCACCGACGGCGATGTGCTCCTTCTTGGTGTCGACGATCCACACCGCGGAGGGAACCTTCGACATCTCGCGGATACCGCCGAGGGTCTTCTCCAGCTTGGCCTTCTCGCGCGAGAGAACCAGGAGCTCCTTCTTGGTGAGGCCCGACGCGGCCACGTCCTCGAAGTCGATGAGCTCCAGCTCCTTCAGGCGCTGGAGGCGCTTGTAGACGGTGGAGAAGTTGGTCAGCATGCCGCCGAGCCAGCGCTGGTTCACGTAGGGCATGCCCACGCGGGTCGCCTGCTCGGCAATGGCCTCCTGGGCCTGCTTCTTCGTACCGACGAACATGATGGAACCGCCGTGGGCGACGGTCTCCTTCACGAACTCGTAGGCGCGGTCGATGTACGACAGCGACTGCAGGAGGTCGATGATGTAGATGCCGTTGCGCTCCGTGAAGATGAAGCGCTTCATCTTCGGGTTCCAACGACGGGTCTGGTGACCGAAGTGGACGCCGCTTTCCAGCAGCTCCCGCATCGTGACGACGGCCATGGCCGTACTCCTTGAGGTACTCGGTTATCGCTTCCGCCGGACGGCGGTCGCGCCTGACGTCCCACGCGTCGTGACCGTCGAGGAGTGAACCCTTGAGGACCGAGCGACGCTGCCACTGACCGCTGAGAGGGTGGTGGCGGGACGTGCGAAGTCGACCCGGTGACCCGGATCGCCACAAGAAGTGTACGGGACCCGCACAGTGCCGGGTGACGGCGTTGTCCACAACCGTCCGGCCGTCCACAGATCCGGTCCATGATCCCCGCGAAATCGCCCGCTGCGGGACCGTTCTCGCATGTACCGACTGATGCTCCTGACCCTGGCCGTGCTCCTGTGGCAGGCCGTCCCGGCCCTCGCCGCCGAGGACCAGGACCGCGCCTGGCCGGTGGGCGTGCGCCCTGCTGTCGTACGGGGCTGGGAGCCGCCGCCCTCGCGGTACGCGGCCGGGCACCGCGGTGTGGACCTGGCGGCCGAGCCGGGCGCACCGGTGCGGGCCGCGGCGGCGGGGAAGGTGTCGTTCGCGGGCCGGGTGGCGGGGCGCGGAGTGCTGTCCGTCACGCTGCCCGGCACCGGGGACCCGCCGCTGCGCACGACGTACGAGCCGGTGCGCACCCTGGTCACGGAGGGCGAGGAGGTGCGTGCGGGTCAGGTGGTGGCGGTGCTGGAGCCGGGGGCGTACCACTGCCCCGCGGGCGGCTGTCTGCACTGGGGTCTGCTGCGGGGTGCGGACTACCTGGACCCGCTGTCCCTGCTCCCGCCCGGCCTGCTGCACCGCGGCCCGCCCCGGCTGCTGCCGGTGTTCGGGGTGCCGTTGCCCGCTGCTGCGGTACGGGACGGGGCGCTGCCGGTGGCGGTGCTGGCGGGCCCCGTGTGGTGGCTGGGGCGACGGGGCGGCTGGGGCGTCAGCCCCGGACGCCGCGCAGGGCCATCGAGACGGCGGCGTCGGTGATGACGGCCGGGTCCTCGGCGGCGCCGCCCAGTTCCAGACGGCGGACGGCCGCGTCCACGACGCCCTGGAGCATCATGGCGGCCAGCCGGGGCTGCTCGTGGCCGAGGTCGCGCAGGGCGTCGCCGATCATCGTGACGAGTCCGCCGTGCGCGGCACGGATCTTCTCGCGGGCGCCGGCGTCCAGCTCGCTCGCGGAGATCGCGACGACGGCCCGGTGACGACGGTCGCCGACCAGCGTCAGCTGTTGCCGTACGTACGCCTCGACCTTGCCCTCGGCGGTGTCGGCCGCCGCCATGGCGTCCTCGACCTCGGCCGCCCAGACGGGGAAGTCGACGGCGCACAGCTCCTCGACGACCGCCCCCCGGGAGCGGAAATACTCGTAGACCGAGGAGCGGGCCAGGCCCGTGCGCTCGGCGAGGGCGGGGAAGGTCAGCGCCTCCGTACCGCCTTCGGACAGGAGGGAGCGGGCAGCGTCCAGAAGGGCACTGCGCTGCATCGTCCGGTGCTCGGCCACGGAGGCCGCTCGAATCCTTGGCACGCATCCACAATACGGATGCCCGCCGGAGAAGACGACGGGGTACACCCGGCAGGACCGATTCAGCGGCTTTTGCGCCCCTGTGCGGCTCAGCGGCCGACGTCCGCCAGCTTGGCCCGGAGCTGGAGGACCGACTTGGTGTGGATCTGGCTGACCCGGCTCTCCGTGACGCCGAGCACATTGCCGATCTCGGCGAGGGTGAGGCCCTCGTAGTAGTAGAGGGTGATCACGGTCTTCTCGCGGTCGGGGAGGGTGTTGATCGAGCGGGCGAGCAGCCGGCGCAGCTCGCGGTCCTCGGCGACCTCGACGGGGTTGTCGGCGCTGGTGTCCTCCAGCGTCTCCATCAGGCTGAGGCGGTCGCCCTCGCCGCCCGCGTGCAGCAGCTCTTCGAGGGCGACCACGTTGGCGAGCGACAACTGGCTGAAGACGGCGTGCAGTTCCTCGACCGCGATGCCCATCTCGGAGGCGACCTCGCCCTCGGAGGGGGTCCGGCGGAGCTTGGCCTCCAGGGTGGCGTAGGCGCGCTCGACGGCCTTGGCCTTCTGCCGTACGGAGCGGGGGATCCAGTCCAGGGCGCGCAGTTCGTCGATCATCGCGCCGCGGATGCGGGTAATGGCGTACGTCTCGAACTTGATGGAGCGCTCGATGTCGAACTTCTCGATGGCGTCAATGAGCCCGAAGACTCCGGAGGACACGAAGTCGGCCTGCTCGACGTTGGCGGGCAGCCCCACGCTGACGCGGCCCGCGACGTACTTCACCAGCGGCGAGTAGTGCAGGATCAGCTGCTCCCGCAGCCGCTCGTCGCCCGTGGTCTTGTACGACCGCCACAACTCGTCCACGGACGAGGGCGCCGGGGGCCGTACGGCACCGCGGGCAGCCGGGGGCGCTGCCGCGCGGTCAGACCCGGAGGTGTGCTGGGGCATGCGTTGCCTTGAGCCGTTCTGCTGTGACGTGAGGGGGACTTGGTGCCATGTGTGGTGCCTGAGCGAGGCGAAATCCTTGCGAGCGTAGCGTGACAGAGGCGTCGCAGTGCGCGAAGGACATGGAGCCGGATCGTCCGGTTGACGGCCGCGGGCCGCGCCCGGGCGCGGTTGCCGTCGCCGGGCGCGGCGGCTCCTGCCGGGGTCGAATGCCTGGTTCCACGGTCATTCTCGTTACTTTTTCACTCAGAAGCCCCTGGTCAAGCACCGCCTCGCCGGTCGCGCGCGGCGCGTACCGCACTTGACGCCAACTGCCAGCCGTCGCCGTGGCGTTCGACGAACCCGAGGGAGTGCAGTTCGTACAGCCTGGCGAGCGCCTCGTCCCGGGTGGTCGCCGCTTCGCGTGCGACGTCGCGCGCGTCGGCGGTGCGCCGGGCGGGCAGCGCCTCCAGCACCCGGGCAGTGACGGGGTCCAGGAGGTCCTTGGGCAGGACGGGTCCGCGCCGGGCGGGGGCCAGGTCGCCGATCTCGCCGACGAGTTCGACGACTTCGGCCGCATCGGTCACCAGCACGCCCTCGCCGCGCAGCAGTTCATGGACGCCCGCCGAGAGTCCGCTGGTGGCGGGACCGGGCACGCCCATGGTGAAGCGGCCCAGGCGCCCGGCGCTGCGGGCGGTGACGAGCGAACCGCTGCGGTACTCGGCCTCGACGACGACCGTGCCCCGGGTGAGGGCGGCGATGACCCGGTTGCGCAGCACGAAGCGGCTGGGAGTGGGGTGGCTGCCGGGTGGCAACTCGCCCACCACGAGGCCCTGTTCCGCGATGCGTTCGATCAACTCGGCGTGGCCGCGCGGGTAGACGACGTCGATCCCGCAGGCCAGTACCGCCACGGTGGCCCCGCCCGCGCCCAGCACCCCTCGGTGCGCCGCCCCGTCGATGCCGAAGGCGGCCCCCGAGACGACCACCCAGCCGCGCTCGGCGAGGCCCGCGCCGAGGGTGGTCGCCATGTGCGCCCCGTACGGTGTGCAGGCGCGGGCGCCGACGACGGCGACGGAACGCAAGCCCCACATCCGCAGGTTCGGCCGGCCCCTGACCCACAGCGCGACCGGCCGGGCGTCCCCGAGGTCGTCGAGCTGGCCGGGCCACTCCTCGTCGCCGGGGCAGACCAGCCGCCCGCCGACGGAGGCCGCCGCCGCCAGGTACCGCTGCGGGTCGACGGCGGCGGCCCGGCTGCGGTAGCCGTCGAGCCGTTTCTCACTGGCCCCGGTGAGGGGTGCTCCGGGCATGAACGCGGGCGCGGTCAGCCTGCGCAGCACTTCGACGGGGCCGTGCTCGCGCAGCCAGCGTCCGCCGGTCTCGTCACCGGGTTCGATGATCCCGGTGAGCGCGGCCCGCGCGGCCCGCGCCTCCTCGCCCGCCCGCACCGACGCCTCCGCCCGCGGCATCTCCGCTCCCGGCTCCTCGGCCCCACAGCTCCTCCCCGGGCTCATGTCACTCCCCCGCCCACCAGGACCGGCGGGTCCGCCCGGTGCGGCGGCCGGACCGCGCCCCGGTCGACCCCGGTGCGCATCTGGAGGGCCAGCTCCAGGTCGTTGCGGTCGGGCCGGTCGTGGCCGTGCAGGTCGGCGACGGTCCAGGCGACGCGCAGCACCCGGTCGAAGCCGCGTGCGGTGAGCAGCCCGCGCTCCATGTCCCGCTCGGCGGCGCCCAAGGCCTCGGGCGCCGACACCCAGCGGGTGCGCAGTTCATGGCCCGGCACTTCGCTGTTGTTGGCCCAGGGCGTGCCCGCCAGCCGGGCGGCGGCCCGCTCCCTGGCGGCACGCACCCGGGCCGCGACGGCCTCGGTCGTCTCCCCGTGTCCACCGGCGTCCATCAGGTCGGAGCGGGTCACGGCCTCCACCCTGACCCGGAGGTCGACCCGGTCGATCAGCGGCCCCGACAGCCTGGCCTGATAGCGCCTGACCGTCGCAGCCCCGCAGTCGCACACGGCCTCCGTCTGCCCGAACCGCCCGCAGGGACAGGGGTTCGCCGCCAGCACCATCTGGAAGCGGGCGGGCAGCCGCACCACCCCGGCGCTGCGGGCCACCACCACGTACCCGGACTCCAGCGGCTGCCTCAGCGAATCGAGCGCCTTGGCGGTGAATTCAGGCGCTTCGTCCATAAAGAGAATTCCTCGATGAGCGAGGGAGACCGCGCCCGGCCGGGGCAGTCCGTTGCCGCCGCCGATGAGGGACTGCATGGTCGCGGAGTGGTGGGGCGCGCAGTACGGGGCCCGGGTGACCAGCGGTTCGCCGGGCGGGAGAATGCCCGCCACCGAGTGCACGGCGGTGACTTCGAGGGACTCCTGCCGGGTGAGCGGAGGCAGCAGGCCCCGCAGCCGCTCCGCCAGCATGGTCTTGCCGGCGCCCGGCGGCCCGTGCAGCAGCAGGTGGTGTCCGCCGGCGGCGGCGATCTCCAGGGCGAAGCGGGCGACGCCCTGCCCGCCGACGTCCGCGAGGTCGGCCACCTCGTCGCCGCCGGAGGTCAGTCCGGTGCCCGCCCCCGCGCCGGGCACCATGAGCCCGGCCAGCATGGCGTCGGGCCGCCCCTCCTCGGCGGGCTCCTCCTCCGGCACTTCCTCCCCGGCGAGCACCGCGATGAGCTGGCGCAGGCTGCGTACCCCGAGGACGGAGATGCCCGGCACCAACGCGGCCTCCGCCGCGCACTGTTCGGGCACGACCACCTGCCGGTATCCCGCCTCGGCGGCGGCGAGCACCGCCGGGAGGATGCCGCGCACCGGTCGGACCCTGCCATCGAGCCCCAGTTCGCCGATCACCACCAGGTCGGCGATCTCCCGGGGGTCGACGCGCTCGGCGGCGCTCAGCACGGCGACCGCCACGGCCAGGTCGAAGCCGCTGCCGGACTTGGGCACCGAGGCGGGGCTGAGCCCCACCGTCAGCTTCTTCTGCGGCCACAGGACCCCGGAGTTGACCACCGCGGCCCGCACCCGGTCCTTGCTCTCCACCAGGCTCTTGTCGGGGAGCCCGACCAGGGCGAAGGCCGCGACGCCCGGCTCCAGGTCGGCCTGCACCTCGACGACGACGCCCTCGACGCCGACCAGCGCCACCGAACACGTACGCGCGAATCCCATCAGGCCACCCCCCGCAGGTGTTCCACGACGGGGGCCCCGCGCCGGGGCAGGGTGACGCCCACCAGGTCGATCCGGGCGCCGCCCGGGGGTGCGCCGCCGTGCGCGTGCAGATAGAGCTCGGCGAGGGTGTGCAGGCGTCGGGCCTTGTCGGCGGTGATGCCTTCGGCGGGGTGCTGGAAGGCGCCGGTCCGCCGGGTCTTGACCTCGCAGACGACGAGCGCGTCGCCGTCGCGGGCCACGATGTCGATCTCTCCGGCCCGGCAGCGCCAGTTGCGCTCCAGGACGGTCATTCCGGCCTCGGTGAGCCGTCGGGCCGCGAGGTCCTCGCCGTACCGGCCGAGGCCCCCGCGTGCGCTTCGGGGACCGGGTGTGCGGGTTGCGTTCATTCGGTTCCACCTCCGGAACCGAATGTGACGCAATCCCCGCGATTCAGTGGATCTTGGTGGACAACCGGGCAGTTGTGGAAAACTCCGTCACCCGTGAGGGGGGGGCGATCAGCGAGAGGGCACTCAGCCGCCCGGCAGCTCCAGGTCGCTCTTGTTGAGCTCCTCCACGTTCACGTCCTTGAACGTGAGCACCCGCACCTGCTTGACGAACCTGGCGGGCCGGTACATGTCCCAGACCCATGCGTCCGCCATCGTTACTTCGAAAAACACCTCGCCCTGGACCGAGTGCACCTGCATCTCGTAGTCGTTGGTGAGGTAGAAGCGCCGTTCGGTCTCGATCACATATTTGAACAGACCGACGACATCGCGGTACTCCCGGTAGAGCTTCAGCTCCATCTCGGTCTCGTACTTCTCGAGGTCCTCGGCGCTCATGGCATGTTCCCCTTCAGCCGTGCGTCCCCCTATTGTGCGCCAGCCCCGTACGCCCCTATGCGATTTCCGGGGCCAGAACGATCGGCGTACTCGGAGGACCCTCGTCGAGCAGCGTGCGCAGCAGCTCGGCGAGCCTGGTCGGGTACACCGTCTCACGCGTCGCCGACAGCGCGGCGGAGGACCACCACCGCAGCCCCGCCGTGCTGCGTCGTTCCAGCTCCGTGAGGCCGGTCATATCAGTCTCGGTCTGCCGGGTACGGGCCAGGAAGAACCATTCCTCCTGGTCCCAGCGCCGCCCGTCGAACACGAACGAGCAGACCCGCTGCCACAGCAGGGGCCCCAGCTCGACGTCCGTGATCCCCGTCTCCTCCGCGACCTCGCGCAGCGCCGCCTCGGCGAGGCTCTCCTCGCCCTCCAGGCCGCCGCCCGGGGTGAACCACCACTTGCGGTCCGGCTCCTCGGGCTCGAAGCCGTGCATCAGCAGCACCCGGTCCTCGGGGTCGAGCAGGATGACCCGTGCGACCTTCCGCAGCGGCCTGCCCGACCCGTTGTCCGCACCGGTCGTCTCCGCGGTCACGTTGTCCGGACCGGTCGTCTCCGCGGTCACATCCACACCTGCAGTCTCAGAGCTCACGCCCGCACCTTCTTCCGTCGTCCGGCCATGCTGGCGAGCGGCCCGTACGCCGCCCCGCCGAGGATCAGCACCACTCCCACCACGACCGCCGTCACCAGCAGCTTGACCGGTCCCGGCGCGGAGACCCCGCCCGGCAGGTCCGCGAAGGCCCCCGGCCGCTCCACCACGCCGCCGACCGGCCAGGCCACGGCATCCACCCGGGCATCCACCCGGGCCAGTGGCACCGTGCCGTGCGTGGAGTCGCCGAGGTGGCCCCGGGAGTCCACCGAGGTGCGCCGCTCGTCGCCGAGCAGGAACAGCTCCCCCTCGGGCACCGTCGCACTGAACGACGTCACGGCCGTCCCCTGCCGGGAGGCCGCCGGCAGATACGTTTCGTCGAGCGCCTTCCCGTTCAGCTGGAGGCGGTTCTGCTTGTCGCAGCAGACGACCTTGTCGCCGCCGACGCCGACCACCCGCTTCACCATCGGCATCGCGCCCCACACCTCGTCGGTGAAGACCACGACGTCCCCGCGCCGCACCTCGTCGCCCGATATCCGCTGGGCGAGCACCCGGTCGCCGGTGTTGATCGTCGGGGTCATCGAGTCCGACGGCACGGTGTACGGCTTGTACACCAGCGCTCCCCAGGCGAACCCGCCGAGGAAGAGCACACAGCCGACGGCCACGGCCAGCCCCGACAGCACATTGCCGAGGCGGCCGCGGCCGTCTTCCTTGCGTCCTGCTTCGCCCATCCCAGCGCTCCCCCTGTTTCGGAGATCAACGATCTGGGACGGCACCCTACCCGTCGGTACGTGCCCCGGACAGCCTCTTCCTGCGCCAGAGCACCAGCGGAAGGGCGCCCGCCAGACCCAGCGCGCCCGGCGCCACCGACACCGCGGCGGCCGTCGCGCTCGCCAGCCCCGGCTGGTCGAAGGTGTCGGGCACCGGCAGCGTCGCCCAGCGGCTGATCGGCCAGGCCACGACCACGGCCCGCCCAACGACCTCGTCGTTGTCGACGAAGCCCTTGGTGGGGAGCTTGGTGTGGTAGCGGGAGTCGAGCGAGTTCGCGCGGTTGTCGCCCATCACCCAGATCTTGCCGTCCGGCACCTTCAGCGGACCGAAGGGCTGGTCGTCGCACGGGGCGCCCTTCGGCGCGATGTACGACTTGTCGTCGAGCGCCTTGCCGTTGACGTGCACCGAGCCGCCGACCTTGCACTCGACGGTGTCGCCGCCGACCGCGATGACCCGCTTGATCAGGTCCTTGTCCTCGGCGGACGGCATCAGGCCGATGAAGCTGAGCACCTTCTGCACGGCGTTGGGCTCGACCACCGCGGTGTCGTTGAGCCAGCCGCCCGGGTCGTGGAAGACGACGACCTCGCCGCGCTCCGGCTCGGCGCCGAACCACGGGGTCAGCTTGTCGACCAGCACCCGGTCGCCCTTCTGGAGGGTCTCCTGCATCGACTCGGAGGGAATCGAGAAGGCCTGCACCAGGAAGGTCTTGATCAGCAGCGCCAGCAGGAGGGCGATGCCGATGAGGAGCGGCAGCTCCTTCCAGAAGGAACGCGGCTTCTTCGCACCCTCGTCCTCGTCGTCGCCGCTGCCGTCGCCGTCACGAACGTCCTGCGCGTCACTCACCGGTCCACCGCTCCGCTCCGCCGCCGGAGGTCCGGTCACGGGCGGGGACGCATCGGCACGCCGCTCGGGCTCGGGCTGCTCCTCGGGTCCGTCGTGTCCGGACCTGGCACCGACCGCCACATCCCCCACATCCACTCCTCACTCCGTGCCACCGCCCGCGCCCGAGAAGGCGCAGGCCCACCACTCCCATAACGAGCGGGAGTTCCCCTTGGCTCGGGAGTAGGACCTGACGATCCTGGGACGCCACCCTATGCGACTGCTGTCCCGCAGCGGCCGCCCCGGCGCGCGGTTCGGGGACCCGGGCGTAGGTGTCGGGGATCTCCAGCTTCCGCCAGTGCCCGACCGGCCAGCCGATGACGAAGGCCCGGCCCAGTACGTCCTCCTCGGAGACCGTTCCCTGGTACTTCTCGTTCAGATGGAAGCGGGAATCGGCCGAGTTCGACCGGTGGTCGCCGAGTACGAAGACCCGGCCCTCGGGGACCTTCACCTCGAACGGGGTCTTGGACGGCCGGTCGTTCGGAAACACATAGGGTTCACTGAGCGGTACGCCGTTGACGGTGACCTGACCATTCTTGTCACAGCACTTCACCGTGTCGCCGCCGACCGCGACCACCCTCTTGATCAGGTCCTGCTCGTCCGCGGACGGCAGCAGACCTATCCAGGTCAGCCCCTCCTTGACCTGTTTGATCCCGACCGGATCCTCCTTCGCCGGCTTCTTCTCCTGCTCCAGCCAGCCGCCCGGGTCCTTGAAGACGACGACTTCGCCCCGCTCGGGACGCGACCCGAACCACGGGGTCAGCTTGTCGACCAGCACCCGGTCGCCGATCCGGATCGTCTGCTCCATCGAGCCCGACGGGATCACGAAGGCCTGCACCAGGAACGTCTTCAGCACCAGCGCGATGAACAGCGCCACGACGATGAGGACGGGTATCTCCTTGACGGCAGACCTGCGCCGCCGCCGCTTCACCTTCTGCGCCAGCCTGCGCCGCTCGGCCCGGCCGGGCCCCGGCCGCTCCTCGGCGTCCGCCGTCGACCGGCTCCCGGTCGGCAGCGGGGCGTCCGCCTGCACCCGGTCCCGGCCGCGGCTACCCATGCGCGCCAGTCGCTTCCCGTACGCCGTCGAATGCGTCCGTACGCTGCGGAGCACCCCAGCGTCCCAGCGGCCAGGCGATCAGGTCCGCGCGGCCGATGACCCGCTCCACCGGCACCATGCCGCCGCCGGGGCTGCCCAGGTGGTCGCGGGAATCGCTGGAGCGGGAGCGGTGGTCGCCCAGCACCCACAGCTTCCCCTCGGGCACCACGATGTCGAAGGGCACCCGGGACGCGCTGTCGCCGGGATAGAGGTACGTCTCGTCCACGCTCCGCCCGTTCACCTGGAGCCTCCCCCGCCGGTCCACGACGACGCGGTCGCCGCCCACCCCCACCACCCGCTTCACGAAGTCGGTCTCGTCCGGCTCCGCCAGACCGAGCGAGGCCGCGGCCCAGTGCAGGGCGCCCGTGACGGGATTGCCCGCGGGTTGCTCCCGTACGAACGAGCCCTCCCCGTCGAACACCACCACGTCCCCGCGCTGCGGCTCGGCCCCGAAACGGTACGCCAGCTTGTTCACCAGCACACGGTCGCCCACCTCCAGGGTGGGCTGCATCGAGGTGCTGGGGATCAGGAAGGGCTGCACCACGAATCCGCTGAGCAGCAGGAGGAAGGCGAGACAGGCGACGGCGTACGTCAGGGGGCGGTAAAAACGCGCGGAGCGCGACCGCTCCTCGTCCCCCGGAGGGGAGTCGGAAGAGCGGTCGCGCTCCGTGTGCTGTGCTGCTTCGGTGTCCATCGGAACCCGAGCCTATCCGGCCGGTTCCGGACGCCGGAGGCGCGATCAGTTGTCGCGCTTCTCCTTGATCTTGGCGGCCTTGCCGCGCAGCTCGCGCAGGTAGTACAGCTTCGCGCGACGCACGTCACCGCGGGTGACGACCTCGATCTTCTCGAAGATCGGGGAGTTCACCGGGAAGGTGCGCTCGACGCCGACGGAGAAGGAGACCTTGCGGACCGTGAAGGTCTCGCGGACGCCCGCACCCTGGCGGCGGATGACGACACCCTTGAACTGCTGCACACGGGAGCGGTTGCCCTCGATGACGCGGACGTGCACGTTGACCGTGTCGCCCGGGCGGAAGGCGGGAACGTCGCTGCGCAGCGACGCGGCGTCGACGGAGTCGAGCAGGTGAGACATGTGAGTCTGCTTTCTTCACTGATGCCACAGGTCATCAGCGGCATGTGTCGAGATGAAAGGGAGTGCTGTACGCGTCGCTACGGGCGTCGTTCCCCCTGTGGCAGGGGCGCACGTGGACGGACAACAGCTGCTTATTCTTCCACGGCCTCGGGGTTACGCCCAAATCGTCCGTCCGGGCCCGGCTTCCAGCCCAGGATCGAGAGCATCTCCCGGTCCTTCTTGTCGAAGGCGGCGGGGTCCGTGCGCTCGATCAGGTCCGGCCGGTTCGCGGTCGTACGGCGGAAGGCCTCGTCGCGACGCCAGCGGGCGATCTTGCCGTGGTGGCCGCTCATGAGTACGTCGGGGATGGTGCGCCCGCGCCACTCGGGGGGCTTGGTGTAGACGGGCCCCTCCAGCAGATTGGCCATCGCGCCGAGGGCGAAGGAGTCGTCCTGGTGGGACTCGGCGTTGCCGAGGACGCCGGGGAGCAGGCGGGCGACGGCCTCGGTGATGACGAGGACGGCCGCCTCGCCGCCGGCCAGGACGTAGTCGCCGATGGACACCTCGTACACCGGCATCCGCGTCGCGTACTCATCCATGACGCGGCGGTCGATGCCCTCGTAGCGGGCCGGCGCGAACACCAGCCACGGCTGCTCGGAGAGCTCGACGGCAAGTTCCTGCGTGAAGGGGCGGCCGCTGGGGGTGGGCACGACCATGACGGGGCCGTGCGCGCCCGTCTCGTACCCGTCGGCGAGGGCCTCATCGACGCAGGCGCCCCACGGGTCGGGCTTCATGACCATGCCGGGGCCGCCGCCGTAGGGGGTGTCGTCGACGGTGTTGTGGCGGTCGTACGTCCACTGCCGCAGGTCGTGCGCGTGGACGTCGAGGACGCCGCGGGCGCGGGCCTTGCCGACCAGGGAGACGTTGAGCGGTTCCAGGTACTCGGGGAAGATCGTGACGATGTCGAGCCGCATCAGTTCGCGTCCTCTTCCGCGTCCCTGGTGGAGGCCACGACGGCCTCGCTGTCATCGATCAGGCCCGGCGGCGGGTCGATGACGGCCCGCTGCTCCTCCAGGTCGATCCCGGTGACGATCTCCTCCACGAACGGGATCATCACCTCGCTGCCGTCCTCGCGCTCCACGATGAACAGGTCCTGCGAGGGCAGGTGCGTGATCTCGCTGATCCGGCCGATCAGGGTGCCGTCGGCCAGCACCACATCGAGGTCGATCAGCTGGTGGTCGTAGAACTCCTCGGGGTCCTCGGGACGCTCCTCGGGGTCGACGTCCGAGATCAGCAGGGTGTTGCGCAGGGCCTCGGCCGCAGTGCGGTCCTTGACGCCCTCGAAGCGCAGCAGCAGCCTGCCGCTGTGCACCCGGCCGGTCTCGACGGTCAGCGGGCCCACGCCTGCGGGGTCCGTGGCCAGGACGGCGCCGGGGCCGAGCCGCAGTTCGGGCTCGTCCGTGCGCACCTCGACGGTGACCTCGCCCTTGATCCCGTGGGCGCGGCCGATCCGCGCGACTACCAGCTGCACTCTCGTTCTCCTGTGTCAAACGTACGGAAATGACAACGGGCCGGGGCGGGCCTCAGCCCTCCCCGGCCCCTGCCGGTAATGCTCTACTGCCTGATGCTCAGTGGGCCTGGTCCACGTCGACGAGGTCGACGCGAATGCCACGGCCACCGATGGCCCCCACGACGGTACGCAGGGCGCGGGCGGTACGGCCGTTGCGGCCGATCACCTTGCCGAGGTCGTCGGGGTGCACCCGGACCTCAAGGACACGTCCACGACGCAGGGTGCGCGAGGCGACCTGCACGTCGTCGGGGTTGTCCACGATGCCCTTCACGAGGTGCTCAAGAGCCTCCTCGAGCATGATCAGGCCTCGGTCGACTCAGCGGCGTCGGCCGGAGCCTCGTCCGCCTTCTTGTCGGCCTTCTTCGCCTTCGGGGTGATGGCCTCGCCCTTGGCGTCGCCACCCTCGAGGGCCTTCGCGAAGGCGTCGAAGGAAGCGCGCTTGTCTTCCTTGGTCGCCGGCTGGAGCAGCGGCGCGGGGGCCGGGAGGCCCTTGTGCGCCTGCCAGTCGCCGGTGAGCTTCAAGATGGCGAGAACGGCCTCGGTCGGCTGGGCGCCGACAGACAGCCAGTACTGGGCACGCTCGGCGTTGACCTCGATGCGCGACGGGTTCTGCACCGGGTGGTACAGACCGATCTCCTCGATGGCGCGGCCGTCACGGCGGGTGCGCGCGTCGGCGACGACGATGCGGTAGTGAGGCGAACGGATCTTACCGAGGCGCTTCAGCTTGATCTTGAGCACTGGAGTGTTCTCTCCTGGAATTGACGTGGTTGGGCACAACGGGATGCCACGTGGGGTTGCGGTACTCGTTAGTGCCCGATGGACGCGTCAGCCGGAGGAGAGAGGGGTCCTGTGCGGCTGTCGAGTACAGCTGCCCATTGTGCCACAGCAATGGAGCACGCCGCCCCCCGGCCGGGGCCTTGCCGCAGGGCCTCAGCTCGCGGCGCCCACCACGTCGGGGATACGGAACGGCTTGCCGCAGCCGCCGCACACGATGGGGGCCTGGGCCAGCACCGACGGCACCACGCGGACGTTGCGCCCGCAGTCGCAGACGGCCTTGACCCGCACCCCTCCCCCGGAGGAACCGTGCCGGGCGGCCGGACCGCGGAAGGACCGCTTGGTGTCCGCCGCCGTCGCGACCGTGTGCGCCTTCAGCGCGCGCGACAGCCGCTCGATCGTGGGACGGTAGCGGCGCTTGGCCTCGGGGTTGAGCGCGACCAGGGAGAAACCGCTGCTGGGATGCGGCTCCTCCTGGTGGTCCAGGCCCAACTCCTCGGCGATCGCCAGGAATCGGCGGTTGTGGTAGCGACCGGCGCGCGAGGTGTCACGGATGCCGCGGGCCGCGGCGATGCCGTGGACTGCCTCGTGCAGCAGTCGTTCGAAGGAGAGGGCCGCGCCGCAGGCGGACGAGGACTCTCCGATCAGGGACTCGGGCGCGGCAAGATCGGGCAGCTCGGGGTGGTACCGCTGAATGTCGGCCCACGCCTGCGCCAGTTCTGCGGCGAGGACAGGTGGTGTCGTGCTCACGACGTGACAACGACCGGGAGTGCCCCCGTGTTCCTATTCCGGGGCATCCCAAATAATTTGCACGTACCAGTCAGTTCCCGCTGATGCTTCCCGACGAGGGCGGGTGCGCCGATCTGCGGAGGACCCGCGCAGCCCGCGCCAAGGCGGTACGTATCCCCGGCTACGCCTGCGCGGGTAGCTCCGCCGCCGGTCGGGGGCCCGCGGCGGCCCACGTGCCCCATGTGGCGACGGCCGCAGCAGGGCTGTCGCGACGGTGGTGTCCTGTCGCCGGCGCCGGAGTGCCGGTGTCACCGTAGCGGCGCTCGCACCGGCGTCGGTTCTCGGACAGACGCCGTACGGTCGCCCGCGCTTCCGGGACCACGGTCGCGGCGGACCGCCCGGGCCGCCCCGCACTAGGCGCAAGCATTGCCCCATGCCCCCTGGACTTGGGGACGGATGCGGAGTTCCCTGACATACGGGGGACGTGCCGTAGCGCACACACCACGGGGGTTGCCATATACGGGGAACGACACCTCACGGCGGATTGGGGCGCTTTCTGATGACACCCACGCTCGTCCGGCACCACCCGAGCGCGGCCTCTGCCCGGACCGGCGCACGCGCGTACGCCCGCGCGCGCGACTGGGCCGAGATCCAGGAACGGATGCTGGTTCCGCTCTACGAAGCGGTGTACGAGCGGCTGGAGGTGGGTGCTGCCACCCGGCTGCTCGGCCTCGACTGCGGCGCGGGCCTGGCCCTGCTCGTCGCGGCCTCCCGGGGCGCGCACGTCACCGGCGTCGACGCAGACCCGGCGTTCGTCGCGCACGCGCGCGGGCGGCTCGCCGACGACGGGGCCCCCGGGGACCACCCGGGCTCGGTGGTGTGCGGCACTCCCGCCGACGCGGTCGACGGGGCACCGTACAACCTGGTCACCGCCTTCGCGCCGATCGGCTGTGCCGGCGGGGACGCCGACGGGCTCACACCGGCGCTGGAGGCGGCCGTGCCGCTGGTCGGCCGGGGTGAGCCCGTGGTGCTGACCGGCTGGGGTCCGCCGGAGCGGTGTGCCACGTCGGCGGTGCTGCGGGTGGCCACCCGGCTGACGGACTCGCCCAGGGCGTCGGGGCCCGGCGGCTGGCGTCCGGCGCTGCGCGACGACCTGGAGGACGTGGCGTCGCGGTCCGGTCTCAAGCCGGACGGCTCGGGGCGGGTGGCCTGCCCGTTCGGGTACGGCGACATGGACAGTGCGGTGCGGGGCCTGCTGTCGACCGGCCTCTTCGACGCGGCGGTGCGGGCGACCGACCCGGCGCAGGTCGAGAAGGAGCTGGTGGAGGCACTGCATCCGCACCTGCGCCCGGACGGCACGGTGTGGATGCCGAACGTGTTCCGGTACCTGATCGCCCGGAAGCCGTGACAGGAGTACGGGTCCTGCTCACCCGTACGCCTCCGTGCGCGGAAGGGAGTTGACGCTTCCACGCACGTCCTTGCACCGCAGGGCTGCGTGCCCGGAGCGGAGTTGACGCATCCGTGCACCGCAGGGCTCCGTGCCCGGAGCGGAGTTGACCGCTCCGGGCGCCACAGGCCCTGGCGCCGGAGCGCGATCGGTGCCTCCGGCACACCCCGCACGGCGGCGGCAGCCCTACGCGTCCGGCTTCGACAGGCGGGTGATGCCCGCCGCCCGGTACGCGGCCGCCTCTTCGAGGGTCTCGTTCTCCAGCAGCGCCTGCGACAGGGCGTCCAGCTTGGGCCGGTTCGCCTCCAGCAGACGGATCGCCTGCGCATAGCACTCGTCGACGATCCGGCGCATCTCGCTGTCGACCGCGTCCAGCGTCGCGGGGGCGGCAGACAGTCCGTACGCCTGCTGCGCATCGGACGGGATGGCGGTGAGACGACCGACCCGCTCGCTCATCCCCCAGCGGCCCACCATGCCCCTGGCCAGGTTGGTGACCTGCTCCAAGTCGTTCTCCGCACCCGTCGTAATCACGTCGAAAACGACCTGCTCGGCGGCCATTCCACCGAGGGCACCGATGATTCTGCCGCGCAAATATTCCTCGGTGTAGGCGTACTTGTCGGCGTCCGGCGTGGAGAGCGTGACACCGAGCGCACGCCCGCGCGGCACGATGGTGATCTTGCGTACGGGGTCGGCGCCCGGCTGGAGCATGCCGAGCAGCGCGTGCCCGCTCTCGTGGTACGCGGTCCTGCGCCGCTCCTCCTCCGGCATGACCAGCGGCCGCTCCGCACCGAGCTGGACCTTCTCCAGCGCGTCCGAGAGATCGGACTGGGTGACGGCGTCCTGCTTGCGCTTGACCGCGAGGAGGGCCGCCTCGTTGGCGAGGTTGGCCAGGTCCGCGCCGGTCATGCCCGGGGTCGTACGGGCGACCTGCGCGAGGTCGACGCCCTCGGCGAGCGGGATGGACCGGGTGTGGATCTTCAGGATGGCCTCGCGGCCGCCCCGGTCGGGCGGGCTGACGGTGACGACGCGGTCGAAGCGGCCGGGACGGGTGAGGGCGGGGTCCAGGACGTCGACGCGGTTGGTGGCGGCGATGACGACGACGCCCTCGGAGCCGGAGAAGCCGTCCATCTCGGTGAGGATCTGGTTGAGCGTCTGCTCGCGCTCGTCGTGCCCGCCCATGCCGGCGCCGCCGCCGCGGGCCCGGCCGATGGTGTCGATCTCGTCGATGAAGATGATCGCGGGGGCGACCTTGCGGGCCTCCGCGAACAGCTCGCGCACACGCCCCGCACCCACGCCGACGATCATCTCGATGAACTCGGAGGCGGAGGCCGAGAAGAAGGGGACGCCCGCCTCACCGGCGACGGCCCGCGCGAGCAGCGTCTTTCCCGTACCCGGAGGACCCGCGAGGAGCACGCCGCCGGGCATCCGGGCACCGAGCCTGCGGTACGCCTCCGGGTTCTTGAGGAAGTCGACGACCTCCTCCAGCTCGCCCTCGACCTCGTCGATGCCCGCGACGTCCTCGAAGGTGGTGCGCTTGTCGGCGGCCACCTCGACGGGCTTGGGCGGAGCCTTGCGCCCGAGGCCACCCATGCCTCCCCCGCCGAGCCCGCTGCTCATCCGCCGGGCGATGAACACCCACAGGGCCACGAGCAGCAGCATCGGGGCGAGCGAGATGAGCAGGTTGGCCAGGAAGGAACGTTCCTCCACGACCGGCTTCGCGGTGACGGTCACGCCGTCCTTGGTCAGCTCGTCCCACAGCTTGTCGTCGGCGAAGGCCGGGCGCTGAGTGAGGAACTTCGTGTACTTCTGGTCCTTCTCCCCCTCCGGAACGGGCTGTTCCTTCTTCAGCTCGCCCTGGATCGCGTCGCCCTTGGAGTAGATCTTGGCGACGTTGTTCGAGGTCACCTGCTTGCTGAACTCGGTGTACGCGATCGTCGGCTCGTCGCCCTCGTTGAAGAAGCCGAGCACGATGTTGGTGAGCAGATAGACGATCAGCGCCGTCATCGCGAGCCGGCCCCACCCGCCGGGCATCTTCTTCTTCTCGGGCGGCGGAGGCGGGGCGCCCTCGGAACGCCACGGCTGGTCAGGGGTCTGGCGCGGCGGCACGGGGTTGCTCATACGGGGACGTTACGACACATACTCGGGCCGGGCATTCCCGGGGTGGCCGTACGAAAATCGCCCCGGGCACCCCCGGGGCGGCTGAACGAAAACGCCGTGGGCGCCCTCGGAGGAGGGCGCCCACGGCGTCGTACGAAATCCTGCGGCTGCTGCTAGCCCATGAACTTCTTGAACTCGTCCGGGAGCTCGAAGTCCTTGCCGCCCTGACCTGCGGGAAGGCCGAACGCGCCGCCGCCCTGCGCGGCCTGCTCGCGGCGCTCGGCGGCCGCCTGCTCCTCGGCCTTGCGCTTCATCGGGTTGCCGGACTTGCGCTTGCCCTTGGCCTGCTTGATCTGCTTCTTCTGCTTGCCGGGGCCGCCGCCCATCCCGGGGATGCCCGGCATGCCGGGCATGCCGCCGCCCTGGGCCATCTTCGACATCATCTTGCGGGCGTCGAAGAACCGCTCGACCAGATTCTTGACGGCGCTGACCTCGACACCCGACCCCTTGGCGATACGGGCGCGGCGCGAGCCGTTGATGATGGTCGGCTCGGCGCGCTCCTTGGGCGTCATCGACTTGATGATGGCCGCGGTGCGGTCGACGTCCTTCTCGTCCAGGTTGGCGATCTGGTCCTTGATCTGCCCCATGCCCGGCAGCATGCCGAGCAGCTTGGAGATCGAGCCCATCTTGCGGACCTGCTCCATCTGGGCCAGGAAGTCGTCGAGCGTGAAGTCCTTGCCGCCCTTGGAAGACTGCAGCTTGGAGGCCATTTTGGCGGCCTCTTCCTGGCTGAAGGTCTTCTCCGCCTGCTCGATCAGGGTGAGCAGGTCACCCATGTCGAGGATGCGCGAGGCCATGCGGTCCGGGTGGAAGGCGTCGAACTCGTCGAGCTTCTCGCCGTTGGACGCGAACATGATCTGACGGCCGGTGACGTGCGCGATCGACAGCGCGGCACCACCTCGGGCGTCACCGTCGAGCTTCGACAGCACGACGCCGTCGAAGCCGACGCCGTCGCGGAAGGCCTCGGCCGTGTTGACCGCGTCCTGACCGATCATGGCGTCGACGACGAAGAGGATCTCGTCCGGGCTGACGGCGTCGCGGATGTCCGCGGCCTGCTGCATCAGCTCCTGGTCGATGCCGAGGCGACCGGCGGTGTCGACGACGACCACGTCGTACTGCTTGGTCTTCGCGTACTCGATGGAGTCCTTGGCCACGGTGACCGGGTCACCGACACCGTTGCCCGGCTGCGGCGCGTACACGGCCACACCGGCGCGCTCGGCGACAACGCTGAGCTGGTTGACGGCGTTGGGGCGCTGGAGGTCGCAGGCGACGAGGAGCGGGGAGTGCCCCTCGCCCTTCAGCCACAGGCCGAGCTTTCCGGCGAGGGTCGTCTTACCGGCGCCCTGGAGACCCGCGAGCATGATCACGGTCGGGCCGGACTTGGCGAACCGCAGACGGCGGGTCTCGCCGCCGAGGATCGTCACGAGCTCTTCGTTGACGATCTTGAGCACCTGCTGGGCAGGGTTGAGCGCCTTGGAGACCTCGGCACCGGCGGCGCGTTCCTTCACCTTCTTGATGAAGGCACGGACGACGGGCAGCGCCACGTCCGCTTCCAGCAGGGCGATGCGGATCTCGCGGGCGGTGGCGTCGATGTCCGCCTCGGACAAGCGGCCCTTGCCCCGGAGATTCTTGAAAGTCGCGGAAAGGCGATCGGAGAGGGTATCGAACACTGTGGTCGCAGATCCTCGGGTTGGGGGCGGAGTCCTTGGCCCCCCAGAGTATCCGGCCCGGCAAAACGTCAGCCCCCGCCCGCCGGTTTCCGGCGGACGGGGGCTGGAGCCCCGCATGCGTGGGGAGCAGGGCGGCCTCCAAGAGGCTGCCGTTTCCTCGGAGTGGACCATCCCCGCATGTGGCGGGGACCGATAGAAGGTGAACGAGCGAGCCCGATCCAGCGTCACGACGTGCGGCGGCCCGCCGCCCAAGGGGGTCGAGGGAGGCTGCGAAGCAGCCGTCCCTCCAGGGGCGCGGGGAACTGCGCGGCCAGCCACGGCGCACCCGCACGTCACGGGACCAGCCGCGCGGCCAGCGCTCCAGGGAAGGGGCGGGTAGGGGCGGGGAGGGGAGAAATGCCCCGCGCAGCGGCCTGACCCGCAGCCCCCACCGGCCCGCACAAACGCCCCCTCACCCCAACGCCGCCCCCACCCCCCGCGCCACCCCCGCCGCCTCGCCCGCCCCCAGCGGCCCACCATCAACCCCCGTCACATAGAACGCGTCGACCGCACTCGCCCCCAACGTCGACACATGCGCACTCCGCACCCGCACCCCCGCCCCCTCCAGCGCCCGCCCGATCCGGTGCAGCAGGCCCGGGGCGTCCTGGGCCCGTACCTCCAGCACCGTCGCGTGCCGGGAGGCCGAGGCCGCGACCGTGACCCGGGGCGGCGGGGGCTGCACCGACCTGCGCCGCACCCCCGCCTCGTACGCCTTCTCCCGTTCGGCCAGCCGCGACGGCAGGTCCAGCGAGCCGTCCAGCGCCCGCACCAGGTCCGCCCGCAGCCGCGCGGCCTCCGGGAGGCCCCCGTAGGCCGCCGCCACCCGCCACACCAGCAGCAGCACCGGCTCAGCCCCCTCCACCGGCACGTCGGCCAGGCGGAGTTCGGCCGTGCGTACCGTCAGCCGGTGCATCGCCAGCACGCCCGCCACCGCCGGGAGCACCCCGGGCTGGTCCGGCAGCGCGATCGACAGCTCGACCCCGAGCGCCGCGTCCCCCTCCTCCCGGGCCCGCAGAGCCAGCACAGGACCGCCCGTGCGGTACGCCTCGACCGCGAGCCGCTCCTGCTCGGCGCTCGGTACGGCGGGTTCCGCCTCGGCCAGGGGCTCCCCCGCCAGCACGGCGCCCACCCGCTTCACCAGGTCCGCCACCAGTGACGCCCGCCATGCCGACCACGCCGCCGGTCCCGTCGCCAGCGCGTCCGCCTCGGTGAGGGCGTGCAGCAGCTCCAGCGTGGAGACGGACCCGACCGCCTCCGCGACCCCTCGCACCGTCGCCGGGTCGTCCAGATCGCGCCGGGTCGCCGTCTCGACCAGCAGCAGGTGATGACGTACGAGAGTGGCGAGGACGGCGACGTCCGCCGCGTCGAAGCCGATCCGCGCGGCCATGTCGCGGGCGATGGTCTCCCCCGCCACCGAGTGGTCGCCGGGCCAGCCCTTGCCGATGTCGTGCAGCAGGGCTGCCACGAGCAGCAGGTCGGGGCGGTGCACCCGCCGGGTCATCCCGGCCGCGCGCACCGCCGTCTCGACCAGGTGCCGGTCGACGGTCCAGGTGTGCACGGGGTTGCGCTGCGGCCGGCACCGCACGCGCTCCCAGTCCGGCAGCAGCCGGGTGATCAGCCCCTCCGCCTCCAGCGCCTCCCACACCGGAACCGCTGCCTCCGCCGCGCCGAGCAGCGTCACCAGCTCCTCCCGGGCCTCCGCCGGCCACGGCACCGGCAACGGCGGGGCGACCTTCGCCAGTTGTCGTACGACATGGAGGTTGACCGGCACTCCCGCCTGTGCGGCAGCGGCCGCCGCGCGCAACGGGAGCACCGCGTCCTTCTCCGGCCGGGCGGTGCGCGCGAGCACCGCCTCGCCGTCCTGCTCGACCACCCCGTCGGCGAGCGGCGTGCGCTCCGGCGCCGGACGCCCGCCGAGCAGCGCCTTCAGACGCGGGCGTACGGAACGGGACTTGAGCACGCGCTCGACCTCCCGCCAGGTCACCTCGCTGGCGTACGAGAGGGTGCGCGCGGCCTCGTACACCTGCCGCAGCAGTACGTCCGCGTCCAGCAGCCCGAGGGCGTCGGCGACCTGGTCCTGCTCCTGGAGGGCGAGGCGGTCGGTGGCGCGTCCGGTGGTGAGGTGGAGTGCGTCGCGTACGTCGAGGAGGGTGCGGCGGGCGGCGGCCAGGCCCTCGCGGGGGGCGTCGGCCACCCAGGAGGCGGCGACGGCGCGCAGGGCGGTGGCGTCGCGGAGGCCGCCGTGCGCCTCCTTGAGGTCGGGCTCCAGGAGGTACTGCAACTCCCCGGCGCGCTCGGCCCGTTCGAGGCCCAGCTCGCGCAGTTCGGGCAGCCGCTTCACCGCCTGGTTGCGCCAGTCGGCGAGGACGGCGGTGCGCAGTCCCGCGGTGAGGCCGAGGTCGCCGGCGACGTGCCGGGCGTCGAGGAGGCCGAGGTGGACCTTGAGGTCGTCACCGGCGACCTTGCGGGCCTCGGACGCCGTGCGTACGGAGTGGTCGAGGGCGATGCCGAGGTCCCACACCGGGTACCAGACGCGGTCCGCGAGGGCGGCGATCGCGCCGCTGTCCCGCCCGTCGTGCAGGAGCAGCAGGTCGAGGTCGCTGCGCGGGGAAAGCTCGCCCCGCCCGTACCCGCCGACGGCGACGAGGGCGGCGCCGCGCACCCCGGACTCGCGGGCGGCGGTCTCGAAGAGGGCGCTCACCCACTCGTCGGTGATCCGGGAGAGCCCGGAACGGCGCGGCGGCCCGGACCGCGACTCCGCGTCGAGGAGTCGCAGCCGGGCCGCCGCGTAGCCGCTGGGTCCCGGGGAGTCGTTCCGGTCGTCGTTCTCTTCCACACTCGCCACCAGGGGTTCGTCGTCAGGAATTCGTACGTCCGCGGGCTCCGGGGCCGCGTCCGGGACCCGCCTCTGGGGACCCGCCTTCGCAGTACGGTCTCCGGGGGCGTCCGGTGCGGCTCCGGAAGCGCGCGGTGCTCGGCCGCTGCCACGACCGGCACCGCGCCAGTACCCGGAGCCCGCCCGCACCCAGCGCTCCGCGCTACAACGCGTCCGGCCCGCGCTCCCCCGTCCTGACCCGGACCGCCGTCTCGACCGGCACGCTCCAGACCTTGCCGTCGCCGATCTTGCCGGTGCGGGCGGCCTTCACGACCACGTCGATCAGCTGCTCGGCGTCCTCGTCCTCGACCAGCACCTCGATGCGGATCTTGGGGACCAGGTCGACGGTGTACTCGGCGCCCCGGTAGACCTCGGTGTGGCCGCGCTGGCGGCCGTAGCCGCTGGCCTCGGTAACGGTCAGGCCCTGGACCCCGAAGGCCTGGAGGGCTTCCTTGATCTCGTCCAGCCGGTGCGGCTTGACGACCGCCGTGATCAGCTTCATGCGTCCACCTTCTTGCTCGCTTCTGCGGTCGGGCCGGGGACGGGAGTGCGGGGCGCGGTGCCGCCGCCGGCTCCCGTGAAGTCGTAGGCAGTCTCCGCGTGTTCGGTCTGGTCGATGCCGGAGACTTCGACGTCCTCCTCGACCCGCATGCCCATCGTCTTGTCGATGAGGAAGGCGAGGAGCGCGGAGACCAGGAGAGAGTAGGCGAGGACGGCGAAGACGCCCACGGCCTGCTTGCCGAGCTGCTCGAGCCCGCCGCCGTAGAAGAGGCCCTTGGCCTCGGACTGCACGCCTCCGGTGGCGAAGAAGCCGACCAGCAGCGAGCCCAGCACACCGCCGACCAGGTGGACGCCGACGACGTCCAGGGAGTCGTCGTAACCCAGCTTGTACTTGAGGCCGACGGCCATGGCGCACACGACACCGGCGATGACACCGATGGCGATCGCGCCGAGCGGGGAGCAGGAGCCGCCGGACGGGGTGATCGCGACCAGTCCGGCCACCGCGCCCGAGGCCGCGCCCAGCGTGGTGAACGCACCGTGCCGGATCTTCTCGTACGCCAGCCAGGCCAGCATCGCGGCGGCCGTGGCGACCTGGGTGTTGACGAACATGACCGCGCCCACACCGTCGTCGTTGCCCAGCCACGAACCGGCGTTGAAGCCGAACCAGCCGAACCACAGCAGGCCCGCGCCGAGCATGACCAGCGGCAGGCTGTGCGGCCGCATCGGGTCCTTCTTGAAGCCGACCCGCTTGCCGATGACGAGGATGACGCCGAGCGCCGCCGCACCCGCGTTGATGTGGACGGCCGTACCGCCCGCGAAGTCGATGACGCCCATCTCGAAGAGCCAGCCGCCGGCGCCCCACACCCAGTGGGCGACGGGGAAGTACACGACGACCGCCCACAGCGTGATGAACAGCGCCCAGGCGGTGAACTTCACCCGGTCCGCGAGCGCACCGCTGATCAGGGCGGGCGTGATGATCGCGAACATCAGCTGGAAGACGGCGAAGACGTAGATCGGGACGGTGTAGCCGTCCCAGAGTTCGGTGAGGCCGAGGCCGCTCAGCCCGACGAAGTCCGAACTCCAGCCGATCACGGAGCCGATGTCGTCGCCGAAGGCGAGGCTGAAGCCGAAGAGCACCCACAGGATCGTGACGATCCCGAGGCTGATGAAGCTCATCATCAGCATGTTCAGGGTGGACTTGACCCGGACCATGCCTCCGTAGAAGAAGGCCAGGCCCGGTGTCATCAGCATCACCAGGGCGGAACAGATGAGCATGAAGCCGGTGTTGGCGGCAGACAGCGTGGGGGTGTCGGCGGCGAGCGTCACCGCGAGCCCGGATTGCAGGGTGTCTGTCGTGATGCCTGGGGGCATCGGCGTCTCCTCGTCTCGGGGCGGCCAGTGCGGGGGTGGCTGGTTATGGGCCCTGAGAGTGGCGGAGCGCGGTTTCGGCGGATGCCGCTGGGTGTTTCGCCGGGGTGACGATGACGTCGTACGTGTTACGCGGAAATGAACGGACCGATCATCGCCGACAGACATGGGCCGACCGCGACAGCTACCCGGGTGACCTGGCGTGGGGGAGCCGAGTCGGGCTTCACGGGGTCGCTGTCGCGGCCGGGTTCAAGGAGTCCCGCAGGGGACTACACCGCCTCGGCGGCTTCGGGGAGCTTCGCCCCCAACTGGTCGGTGAGATCGTGCACTTCGGCCACGTCGCCGAACTCCCGCACAGCACCTTCGACGGTCTTGCGCAGCCGGTTGTTGACCCGCTCGGAGCGGATCTTCCCGGCGATCTCCAGCGCCCGCTCGGAGTAGTCGACGGCCTGCTCGGGCTCGCGCTTGAGGAGGTGCACGGTGGCCATGCCGATGAGGTTGAGTGCGTACGAGCGCTGGTGCTCGGTGTCCTTCTCGAAGAGCTGCACGGCCCGCTCCATGACCGGTTCGGCGAGTGAGGCGTAGGTGGGGCTGCGGCCGGCGACGTAGGCGAGGTCGCGGTACGAGTGCGAGTTCTCGCCGTTGAGTTCGGCCTCGGAGAAGAAGCCGATCCAGTCGGGGTCCTGCTCGTCGTCGAGGCCTGCGTCGACGAAGGTGTCCTCGGCCATCCGGACGGCCCTCTTGCACTTGCTGGGCTGGCCCATGTTGGCGTAGGCGCGGGCCTCCATCGCATACAGCATGGCCTGGGTGCGGGCGGTGGCGCACTCGCGGCTGCCGTACTGGGCGAGGTGGATGAGTTCGAGTGCGTCGTCGGGGCGGCCGAGGTGGATCATCTGGCGGCTCATGCTGGACAGGACGTAACTGCCGAGCGGCTTGTCGCCCGCCTCCTTGGCGGCGTGCAGGGCGAGCACGAAGTACTTCTGGGCGGTGGGCTGGAGCCCGATGTCGTAGCTCATCCAGCCCGCCAGTTCGGCCAGTTCGGCGGCGCAGCGGAAGAGCCGCTTGGAGGTGGCGGCGGGCTGCGGCTCCTGGAGCAGGTCGGTGACTTCGTGGAGCTGGCCGACGACGGCCTTGCGGCGCAGTCCGCCGCCGCACTGGGCGTCCCACTGGCGGAACATCTTGGTGGTCTCTTCGAGGAGCCGCAGTTCGGGCTCGGACAGCCGGGAAGGCCGCCGGGACGCTCCCGCGGTCTCGGCGGGTCCCGGATCACCGGCCGGCGAGGGAACCAGCCAGCGCTGCATCGGCTCGATCAGCGCGGGCCCGGCGGACAGGGCGAGCGAGGAGCCGAGGAAGCCGCGCCGGGCCAGCATCAGGTCGCTGCGGGAGAACTCGCTGAGCAGCGAGACGGTCTGCGGCCCGGCCCACGGCAGGTCAACGCCGGAGACGGAGGGCGACTGGTGGGCGGCGCGCAGCCCGAGGTCCTCGATGGCGACGACGGCGCCGAAGCGCTCGGAGAACAGCTCGGAGAGGATGCGCGGAATGGGTTCGCGGGGGTTCTCCCCGTCCAGCCAGCGGCGCACCCGGGAGGTGTCGGTGCTGATGTGGTGGGCGCCCATCTGCCGTGCCCTGCGGTTGACCTGACGCGCCAGCTCGCCCTTGGACCAGCCGCTGCGCGCGAACCACGAACCGAGCTGCTCGTTCGGGCGCTTTCCAGCGTTTCCTGCACCAGCGCTGCTGCCGCCCACGGGAACGCCCCCCATTCGTCGTCCGTCGTCCGGAGCGGGCCGCACACCGCGCTCCGGGATTCCTGCCGCATCCATGCCCTGTCTGGGACCTGCGTCCACCACATCCGCCGGGACACAACCCCTTACAGAATGCCGTGAGTTGACGCCCTCTGTACCCACGATGCGCCCCCTCGAACGGGAAACCGGCTTGCCCCCGGCATACCCACGAACGCGCGCACCTCCGGGGTCCATGCACCGAAAGTAATCCTACGATCACCCCCGTAGCGAGGGCACTTACAGAAACGCCACCATTCGCCACCCCTCCGAGTGAACTCCCTTCGCGCGAGGCGCGATTCACTTGACACGGGACGATCAGGATCCGGCGGAGCGACGCACGCCTCGGCGCGCGCACCGCCCCGCACCACCCCGGACGCCCCGGAGCGCCGCCGAAGCCGGATCGACGGCACCACCGACATGACGGAGAGTCACCGAGCCGCTCCGCCTCGTAACCACCGGCGAGTTCGACCCGTTGGAGGGGGCATGGGCTTCACGATCGGCGGCATCCGGGACATGCGCTCCGGCACACGGCGCCGCAGCCGTACGTCAGAGGGCACAGCGGTGGCGGAGTACACCGGGCTGTGGGGCTGGGACGTGGTCCCGGGAGCGAGGGCCGTCGCGGGAGTCTGCTCCTGCGGCAACACCTTGTGCGAGGCGCCCGGCGCCCATCCCTTCGACTTCGCGCAGGTCGTCCCGGCCGGGGCGACGCTGGACGACGTCACGGCGGCGTGGGCGCAGTTCCCCGGGGCAGCGGTGCTGCTCCCGGTGGGCCGGACCTTCGACGTGCTGGAGGTGGCGGAGGCGGCGGGCCGCCGGGCGCTGATCCGGCTGGAGCGGATGGGCGTGCCGCTGGGCCCGGTGAGCGTGACGCCGGACGGGCGGGCGCACTTCTTCGTGGCGCCGGGGGCTGCGGCGGCGCTGCCGGAGCTGCTGTACCGGATGGGCTGGGACGACGCGGACCTGGATCTGCGCTGTCTGGGCCCGGGTTCGTACCTGACCGCTCCCCCCTCGGACCACGCGGGCCTGGGGCACGTCCAGTGGCTGCGCCCGCCGTCGCTCGACACGGCGACGAAGCCCCCGCAGGCCCGGCTGCTGCTGGGCACGCTGGCGTACATCTGTCACCGGCACCTGGCCTGAGCGCCGTACACCGGACGGCCCCACAACCGTACGCACACAAGCCGAAGGGCCCCACCACATCTGCACCATGTGGTGGGGCCCTTCTTCGTGAGGATGCGGGGGTCAGTCCCCGATGAGCGCGTCCACGAACGCCTCCGGCTCGAACGGAGCCAGGTCGTCCGCGCCCTCACCGAGACCCACCAGCTTCACCGGCACACCGAGCTCGCGCTGGACGGCGACGACGATGCCGCCCTTGGCGGTGCCGTCGAGCTTGGTGAGGACGATGCCGGTGATGTCCACGACCTCGGCGAAGACCCGCGCCTGCACCAGGCCGTTCTGACCGGTGGTGGCGTCCAGGACAAGCAGCACCTCGTCCAGCGGGCCGTGCTTCTCCACGACGCGCTTGACCTTGCCGAGCTCGTCCATGAGGCCGGTCTTGGTGTGCAGGCGGCCCGCGGTGTCGATGAGCACGACGTCCGCGCCCTCCGCGATGCCTTCCTTGACGGCGTCGAAGGCGATCGACGCCGGGTCGCCGCCCTCGGGGCCGCGCACGGTGCGCGCGCCGACCCGGTCGCCCCAGGTCTGGAGCTGGTCGGCGGCGGCGGCGCGGAAGGTGTCGGCGGCGCCGAGCACGACCGAGCGGCCGTCGGCCACCAGGACGCGGGCGAGCTTGCCGGTGGTGGTGGTCTTGCCGGTGCCGTTGACGCCGACGACCATGACGACGCCGGGGGTGTCGACGCCGCTCTCCGTCTTCACGGCGCGGTCGAAGTCGGTGCCGACGAGGTTCAGCAGCTCCTCGCGGAGGAGGGTGCGCAGCTCGTCGGGGGTGCGGGTGCCGAGCACGCGGACGCGCTCGCGCAGGCGCTCGACGAGCTCCTGGGTGGGGGCGACGCCGACGTCGGCGGTGAGGAGGGTGTCCTCGATCTCCTCCCAGGTGTCCTCGTCGAGGTTGTCCCGGGAGAGCAGGGTCAGTAGACCCTTGCCCAGGGAGTTCTGGGAGCGGGCGAGCCGGGCGCGCAGGCGCACCAGGCGGCCGGCGGTGGGCTCGGGGACGTCGAGTGCGGGGGCCTCCGGCTCCGGCTCGACGACCGGCTCCTCGACGACGACGGGCGCGTCGGGAAGCTCGACCTCCTCGATGGTGCGGCGCGCTTCGTCCTTCGGCGGAGCGGCGTCCTCACCGACCTGAGGTTCGGCGGGCGGGGCAGTGATGGTCGGCGTGCTCGGCGGTGCCGAGGGCGGCAGCTGCTTCTTCTTGCGGCTGCTGACCACGAGCCCGCTGATCGCGCCGACCGCGACCAGGGCGATGACTACAGCAAGGATGAGGATGTCCATAACCCCACCAGTATCGGCCACGAGTTCGCCCGGGGCCCTCGTGGTGGCTTCCTCCAAGCGACATACCCCTTTTCAGGGGCGCAGTCGGGTCAAAGTACGATGGCCGTGCCTGTATCAACGCGCGTAGAGTCCTGACGATCACTCCCCCACCGGCCCGCGACGTGGCGTGCCGAGCGAGAGGCATGGAACCCCACACCATGAGCAGCACCACCGCAGAAACCCCTCCTGCCGAGGGCAACGAGGGCAAGCCCGGAGCCCAGACCGAGGGCACCGTCGAGACCCGTGGTCTGGAGCCCGTCCCCGACAACGAGCGCACCGGCCGCGTCGGCGAGCTCTTCCCGACCTGGGTCGCCGCCAACATCAGTGTGCTTCTGCTCACCATGGGCGCGGGCCTGATCGTCTTCAACGGCCTGAACTTCTGGCAGGTTCTGGTCGTCTCGATCACCGCGCCGATCGTCTCGTACGGCCTGGTCGGTCTGATCTCCATCGCCGGCAAGCGCGGCGGCTCCCCCGGCATGGCGCTCTCCCGTGCGGTCTTCGGCCAGCGCGGCAACCTCTTCCCGGGCTCGCTGATCTGGGTGGCCCGCTGGGGCTGGGAGACCATCAACGCGGTGACCGGCGCGTACGCAGTACTTACTGTGCTGGATCTGCTCTTCGGGGTGAAGAGCAACACCACCCTGGTGGTCGTCACCCTCCTCCTCTTCGTGGCCTGCACCTTCGTCGTCTCCGGCCTCGGCATCAACGCCCTGCGCGTGTGCCAGAAGTGGTCGACGTACCTCTTCGGCGTCTTCAGCGTGCTCGTCCTCGTCTACCTGATCGCGAACACCGACTGGGCGTCCGTCTTCGCCAAGCCCGCGGGCTCCACCGCGATGCTGATCGCGGGCATCGGCACGATCGCCGCGGGCGGCATCAGCTGGGTCCCCTCGGGCCCGGACTTCACCCGCTACCTGCCGCGCACCGCATCGCCCAAGGGCATGGTCGGCGCGTCGATCGGCGGCGCGGGCATCGTGGTGCTGCCGATGGTGCTGATGGGCGCGGTCATGGCGGTCTCCACGCCGGACCTGGCGAAGGCGCAGGACCCGGTGTCCTTCATCGGTGAGCTGCTGCCGACCTGGATCTCGGTGCCGTACCTGGTGATCGCCCTGATCGGCATGCTCCTCATCAACTCGATGTCGATGTACTCGGCGGGCTTCACCGCGCAGACGCTGGGCATCAAGGTGCCGCGCGCCTGGGCGGTCAGCGTCAACGCGATCATCAGCCTGGTCTTCGGCTTCCTGCTGATGGTGGTGGCGACCAGCTTCATCGGCTCGTTCATCTCCTTCCTGACGCTGCTCGCGGTGGCGTTCTCGGCGTGGATCGGCGTCTTCGGCGTCGACATGTTCACGCGTACGTCGTACGACGGCGAGGCACTGATGGACACCACGCGCACCAGCGCCTACTGGTACAAGGGCGGTTTCGCCTGGACCGCGATGGTCGCCTGGGGCGTCGCGCTGGTCGTCGGTCTGCTCTTCACCAAGGTCGAGTGGTTCACCGGCCCGCTGGCCACCACCTGGCTGGGCGAGAACGGTCTCGGCTGGGTCGTGACGATCCTGGTCGCCGCCGCCCTGTACGCGGTCCTGCCGCGCCAGAAGCCCGCGCCGCAGGCCGCGACGGAATCGCGCGAGACCCTGTCGATCTGACGCTTCGTCAGCTAAGGTCCCCCTCCACCTGTGGAGGGGGATTTCGCGTCATGGCGTTCTCAGTGGTCCGGTTCAACCTGGTCGACCCCGACGCGACTCCGGCGTCCCTGTCCGCGCGCTATCGCGCCGCCCTGGAGATGACCGCGTACGCCGACGAGCACGGCATCGACACGGTCCAGACGGAGGAGCACCACGGCGCCGCCAACGGCTGGCTGCCCTCCCCCTTCGCCTTCGCGGGCGCGGTCTTCGGCGCGACGGAGCGCATCGCCGTGACGGTCTCGGCGATCATCGGTCCGCTGTACGATCCGCTGCGCCTCGCCGAGGACATCGCCGTCCTGGACCTGCTGAGCGGCGGCCGGCTGGTCACCGTCGCGGGGATCGGCTACCGCCCCGAGGAGTACGAGCAGTTGGGCGCCGAATGGGGCAGGCGCGGCAAGCTCCAGGACGAACTGCTGGAGACCCTGCTGAAGGCCTGGTCCGGTGAGCCGTTCGTGTTCCGCGGCCGGACCGTGCGGGTCACCCCGCGCCCGTACACCCAGCCCCACCCCATGCTCTTGGTCGGCGGCAGCTCGAAGGCGGCGGCCCGGCGGGCGGCCCGGCTCGGGCTGCCATTCTTCCCGAGCGCGCACCTGCCGGAGCTGGAGGCGTACTACCAGGAGCAGTGCACGGCCCACGGGACGCAGGGTTTCTGCATGATGCCGGGGGCCGAGACCCCGCTGCTGCACGTCAGCGAGGATCCGGAGCGCGCTTGGGCGACGTACGGGAAGCACTTCCTGCACGAGGCCCGTACGTACGCCTCCTGGCAGTCCAAGGACATCCGCTCGGCGGTACGTTCCTCCGCGACCAGCGTCGCGGAGCTGCGCGCCGAAGGGGTGTACCGGATCGTGACGCCGGAGCAGTGCGCGGCGCTGGACGCGCAGAGCCTCGTACTGCATCCGCTGTGCGGAGGGATGCCGGTGGAGGAGGGGCGGCGCAGCCTGAGCCTCTTCGCCGAAAAGGTGCTGCCCCGGCTCGCGTCGCGAACCGGGGCAGCAGCCGGGGAATGAGCGTCAGCCCATGTCCTCCAGCCGCTTGCCCTTGGTCTCCTTCACGAACTTGAGCACGAAGGGGATCGAGAGGGCCGCGAAGACCGTGTAGATGACGTACGTCCCGGAGAGGTTCCACTCCGACAGGCTCGGGAAGCTCGCGGTGATCGCCCAGTTGGCGATCCACTGGGCGGCGGCGGCCACGCCGAGCGCGGCGGCACGGATGCGGTTGGGGAACATCTCGCCGAGGAAGACCCAGACGACGACACCCCACGACAGGGCGAAGAAGAGCACGAAGACGTGGGCGGCGATCAGGGCCACCATTCCCTGGGTGTCGGGGAGCTTGCCGTCGACCATGTCGGCGGAGAAGGCCCAGGCCTCGAAGGCGAGGGCGACCGTCATGCCGATGGAACCGATCAGGGCGAGCGGCTTGCGGCCGATCCGGTCGACGAAGATCATCGCGATCACGGTGCCGATGATGTTGATGATCGACGTGGTGAACGAGTAGAAGAACGACTGGCTCGGGTCGATGCCCACGGACTGCCACAGCGTCGCCGAGTAGTAGAAGGCGACGTTGATGCCGACGAGCTGCTGGAAGACCGAGAGGCCGATGCCGATCCAGACGATCGGCAGGAAGCCGAACTTACTGCCCAGCAGGTCCTTGAAGGTCGACTTGTGCTCGCTGCGCATGCCCTGCTCGATCTCGGCAACACGGGCGTCGAGGTCGATGCCCTCGCCCTCGACCTCGGTGAGGATCTTCTTCGCCTTGGCGGTCTTGCCGACGGAGATCAGGAAGCGGGGGGACTCCGGGATGGCGAAGGACAGCAGACCGTAGATCACGGCGGGGATGACCATCACCCCGAGCATGACCTGCCAGGCCTCCATGCCCCACAGGATCTTGTGCCGGTCGTTCTCGCCCGCCCAGTTGAGGATGGCCCAGTTGACGAGCTGGGAGATCGCGATGCCCAGCACGATCGCGCCCTGCTGGAAGGAGCCGAGCCGGCCCCGGTACGCGGGCGGGGCGACCTCCGCGATGTACGCCGGGCCGATCACCGAGGCCATGCCGATCGCGATGCCGCCGAGGAAGCGCCACATGGTGAGGTCCCACAGCGCGAACGGCAGTGCGGACCCGACGGCGCTGACCGTGAACAGCGTGGCGGCGATCTGCATGACCCGGATACGGCCGATCCGGTCGGCGATGCGGCCCGCGATGGCGGCGCCGATCGCACAGCCGATCAGGGCGACGGCGATGACCTGCCCGAGGGCGCCGGCCCCGATGTCGTACTTGTCGCCGATGGCCTTGGTGGCGCCGTTGATCACGGAGCTGTCGTAGCCGAAGAGGAATCCACCCATCGCGGCAGCGGCGGTGATGAAGATGACGTGCCCGAGGTGGTCCGGGGCCGGTTGGCTCCCGGACGACGCCGGCGTCTGCTCTGTGCTGGTCACGTGAACTCCTGGGACCCGGCCGCTTCGCCGGGCATGTCCGTGGGGGGCAGGCTCGTCAAGTGGACTTCCAGTGGCGCACACCTGCGCGGTGTTCACCACTCGAAGCCCCGGTACCTGCCCCTGGTACCCCGGGAAGCTCAGCGCAGCCGCTGGCTGATCACCTTCGACACCCCGTCACCCTGCATCGAGACGCCGTAGAGGGCGTCCGCCACCTCCATCGTGCGCTTCTGGTGGGTGATGACGATGAGCTGGGAACTCTCCTGGAGCTCCTTCATGATCCGAATGAGACGCTGGAGGTTGGTGTCGTCGAGCGCCGCCTCCACCTCGTCCATCACGTAGAAGGGGCTGGGCCGCGCCTTGAAGATCGACACCAGCAGCGCGACCGCCGTGAGCGAGCGCTCGCCACCCGAGAGCAGCGAGAGCCGCTTCACCTTCTTGCCCGGCGGACGCGCCTCCACATCGACACCGGTGGTCAGCATGTTGTCGGGATCGGTCAGGATCAGTCGCCCCTCGCCGCCCGGGAACAGCCGCGAGAAGACGCCCTCGAACTCGCGCGCCGTGTCCCGGTACGCCTCGGTGAAGACCTGCTCCACCCGCTCGTCGACCTCCTTGATCACCTGGAGGAGGTCGGCCCGGGTCCGCTTGAGGTCCTCCAACTGCTCGGAGAGGAACTGGTGCCGCTCCTCCAGCGCCGCGAACTCCTCGAGCGCGAGCGGATTCACCTTTCCGAGCTGCTGATACGCCCGTTCGGCGGCCTTGAGCCGCTTCTCCTGCTCCGCCCGTACGAAGGGCCTCGGCCGGTTGCGCGGGTGCTCCGGATCCTCCGGCAGCTCCTCGCCCTCGGCCGCGAGCGACGGCGGCACCGGCTGCTCGGGCCCGTACTCGCCCACCAGCGCCGCCGGCTCCACACCCAGCTCCTCCAGGGCCTTGGTCTCCAGCTGCTCGATGCGCAGCCGCTTCTCCGCGCCCAGCACCTCGCCCCGGTGCACCGAGTCGGTGAGCTTGTCGAGCTCCTGCTTCAGCTCCCGCCCCCGCACCCGCTCGGCGGCCAGCTCCTTCTCCCACTCCGCCTTCGCCGCCTCCGCGACCGACCGCTCCTCGTCGGCCCGTACGAGAGAGACCTCGGCGTGCGCCAGAAGCTGCCGGGCACCGGCCGCGACCGCCGCCGCCACCTGCGCCTCGTACCGCATCCGGGCCCTGCGCTGCTCCGCCCGCGCCCTGGCCTCGCGCTCGGCCCTGGCCCCCCGGTCCAGCGAGTCGGCCCGCCCGGCCAGCCCCTTCACCCGCTCCTCGTGCGTACGGACCTGGAGGCGCGCCTCCATCTCGGTCTGCCGGGCGTTCGCCCCGTCCGCCGCGAGCCGGTCCCGCATCGAGGTGTCCGGCTCCTCCTCGACGGGCGCCTCCTCGGCCACCGCGAGCCGCTCCGCGAGCACCTCGGCCTCCTCCACGGCCCGCTCCAGCGCGTCCTGCGCCTTCGCCGCCGCAGCGGCAGACCGCTCGGCCTCCCCCGAGGCCCCGCGCGCCTGCCCGGCGAGCCGCCCGAGCTGCTGCGCCACCGCCGACCGCTCCCGGTCCCCGGCGCGCCGCACCTCCCCCAACTCCTCGACCAGCGCGGCACATCGGGCCTTGCGCTCCTTGGCGGCCACCAAGGCCCCGGCCAGCTCCTCGCACCGCAGGCCCAGCCCGGCCAGCTCCGCATCCGCCTCGTCCACGGACGCCTGCACCTCAAGCAGACTCGGCGCACCCGCCGAACCACCCTGCGCGAAGTGCGCCCCGAGCACATCGCCCTCGGCGGTCACCGCCGTCAGCCCGGGGTGCGCATAGACCAGGTCCTCGGCGTCCTCCAGGGTCCCGACCACGACGATGCCGCGCAGCAGCCGCCGCACGGCCCCCATCAGCTCCTCGGGTCCGCGTACGAATTCCACGGCGTACGGTGCGGGCCCCTCGCCCGTGGTGACCTCCGTCCGCTCCCCCGCCAGCAGCAGCGCCGCCCGCCCCGCGTCCTGCTTGCGCAGCAGCCGGATCGCCTCGGCCGCGGCCGCGGGGCCCTGCACGGCGACGGCGTCGGCCGCCGCCCCGAGCGCGGCCGCGATCGGGACCTCGTACCCGGGAGTGACCGTCAGCAGCTCCGCCGCCGGACCGAGCAGTCCGGCCAGCTCCTGATCCGCGGCGAGCAGCGCACCGGTGCCGTCCTTGCGGCGCAGCCCGAGCGCCAGGGCCTCCCGGCGGGCGGAAGTGGCGGCCCTGGTGCGCTCGCTCGCCGTCAGCTCCTCCCGTACGTCACTCAACTCGCGCTCTGCATCGGCGAGTTCACGCTTGGCGGCGTCGTCCCGGACGGCCAGTTCTTCGTCGCCCGCGTCCAGACCGTCGACCTCGGCCTTGAGCTGCTCGTACTCCTCCTGCGCGGTGACGGCACGTTCCTGCGCCGCGTCCCGCGCCTCGGCGAGCCGGTCGATCTCGGCCTGCGCCGAACCGGCCCTGCTGCGGGCCGCGTTGACCTGCCCGTGCAGCCGGGCCAGACCCTCGCGGCGATCGGCGATGGCGCGCGCGAGGTCTTTGAGCCGGCGCTCCTCGGCGGCAAGGTCGCGCTCCAGCTCGGCGCGGTGCTCGACGGTGTTGTCCAGGGCGTGCTGCGCCGCCTCCAGGGCGGCCTCCAGCTCGGCCTCCTGTTCGCGGATCCGGGCGGCCTCGCGCTCCATGTCCTCGGGGTCACGACCCCGGCGCTCCTCGGCGGGAGCGGCGTTCGCGCTGGTCACGCGGGCGTCGGCGAGCGAGATCGTGCCCCGCACCCGCTCGGCGAACTGCGACAGCTCGTACCAGGTCTGCTGCGCCCTCTGGAGCCTCGGCGCGAGCCTGCGCACCTCCTCCTCCAGCTCCGCCTCCCGCTGGAGGGCGGCCTTGAGCTGCGTCTCGGCGGCCTCCTTGCGGGCCTTGAGCGCGGCCTCGTCGGCGATCTCCGCGCCGAGCGCTTCTTGCATCCGTACGAGATCGTCGGCGAGCAGCCGCAGTCGTACGTCGCGGAGGTCCGCCTGGATGACGGCGGCCCGGCGCGCGACAGCGGCCTGGCGGCCCAACGGCTTGAGCTGGCGCCGGAGTTCACCGGTGAGGTCCTCGACGCGGGCCAGGTTGGCCTTCATCGCCTCCAGCTTCCGCAGCGCCTTCTCCTTGCGCTTGCGGTGCTTGAGGACGCCCGCCGCCTCCTCGATGAAGGCGCGGCGGCCCATCGGATCGGCGTGCAGGACGGAGTCGAGCTGGCCCTGGCCGACGATGACGTGCATCTCGCGGCCGATGCCGGAGTCGGAGAGCAGGTCCTGGATGTCGAGCAGACGGCAGGTGTCGCCGTTGATCTGGTACTCGCTGCCGCCGTTGCGGAACATGATCCGCGTGATGGTGACTTCGGCGTACTCGATGGGCAGCGCGCCGTCGGAGTTGTCGATGGTGAGCGACACCTCGGCCCGGCCGAGCGGGGGCCGCCCGGTCGTGCCGGCGAAGATGACGTCCTCCATCTTGCCGCCGCGCAGCGACTTGGCGCCCTGCTCGCCCATGACCCAGGAGAGCGCGTCCACCACGTTGGACTTGCCCGAGCCGTTGGGACCCACCACACAGGTGATGCCCGGCTCGAAACGGAGCGTCGTGGCCGACGCGAACGACTTGAAACCTCGGAGGGTCATGGCCTTGAGATGCACGCAGCCGGACTTTACCGGGATGTCGCGATCTCACACCGGACTCGCCGTGCCGTCCCGGTTTCACCGATGAACGTGCAGGGCACATCAGACGTTAAGAAAACGTGGTGTGACCGGGGGGTCGACCAGAGGCGACGAGAGATCGACGGGGGCCGACGAAAGAGAGAAGGGACGCCGAGACGTCCCTTGCAGGATCCACAGGAAACCGCGCAGGTGACGACCTGGGGCGGCGACTGAGGGATCAGGTGAGTGCGGGCTCCGCACGCGGGACGTCGATGTCGAAGTCCTCGTCGAGCAGAGAAGAGTCTCCGCGGTGCTGAGCGGCGGCGGTGAGCGTGTCGTTCTCGTTCTGAATCCGGGTGAGCTCGGACTCGAGATCCTGGACACGCTGCTGAAGCCGTCGCATCTCGGCGAGGAGTCGCGGGTCGGAGCCGCCGACGTAACCGAGAAGCGCCTTTGCCATGATGAGTGGTCCTCCACACTGAGTGACCGACCGAGAGCGGTGTGGGTCGTGAGGGAATCGCACCCGCGGTGCTTGGCAGTGCTGTTGTTTCACTGCGGTTCTCGCTGCCAAACAGCTAAGGTGCGCGGGGATTCCAGAGTCTCACCAAAAAGTTTGACGGTCAACACGATCACAGCCCGTATCGACGGGCAACCCGGGGGCGTTCGGCCGTCTGCGGCACTGGGGGCCGGCGGCGACGCTCTCTCTGCGGGGCCCTGGGGGCGTGGAGATCATCCTCGTACGGGCAGCCTTCCACGGCAACCCGTTTCTGGCAACCACCAGGGCATTTCTGCCGAACGCACGTGACTGCGGCACCCCGGCGCCCGGGGCCCGCAGCATGCTCGGGACGGCCGGCGGGTCAGCGGATCGCGAAGCCGGTGTAGCCCCCACGGGGTGTGCCCCATATCTCAGTGACGCCGTCGACCCGGCCGGGAGTGTCGTCGGAGCGCAGCCACTCCAGCAGACGGTGGCAATTCTCACGCGGCCCCTCGGCGACCACCTGCACCCGGCCGTCGTCGAGGTTGAGCGCGAAGCCTTCGAGGTCACCGATCTGCAAAGCGTTTGCCCTGGTGAACCAGCGAAAGCCCACTCCCTGTACCCGACCGCGCACCCATGCGGTGAGCCGTGCATCGGGTCGTGCATCTTCGTTCATGACTGCACGCTAACCGGCCAAATGCTCAAGCGGCACTTCACCCCCACCCGTCATGCCGTACAGTCCCGACCCAATGAGCCTCATCCTTATGGGTGAACACATTGACCGTCGAGTTTTTGAGGAAGGCACAGCAGATGGGACGCCATCGACGCACTGCCGCCGGGCCCGCCGCAGAGGAATTCGCGGACGGAACGGCAGGCGGCAACCACGGCGGCGACCGCCGGAAGAAGCGCCCCGCCCCCGTGCGCACCGGCCTTCTCGGTGTCTCCGCGGCCATGGCCTTCGGCGCCGTGGCAGTGGCCTCCGGCATCCTCCCCGGCGGTGACAACTACTCCCTCGGCGGCAGCGGGAACAGCGCCGGGGACCACGTGACCGCGGGCGGCGCGGTGGACCTCAAGGCCCAGGGCGGCGCCGACGCGTCCCCGACCGACCGGGCGTCCGCCCCGGCCTCGGCGCGGGGGCAGGAGCGGCCGCAGGGCCCCTCGAAGACCCCGGCCCCCGAGCGCCCCGCACTGCCCGAGGCGCACAAGGCCGACGACGCCGATTCGCAGAAGCAGACGAAGCCGGACGAGGCAAAGAAGGACGCCGCGAAGGCCCCGGAGTCGGCGACCCCGCAGCGTACGGAGAAGACTCCGGCCGCCGAGGCGCCTGCCACCCCCCAGCTACGCAAGGCCCCCGCCTCCGCGAACGACGCGGCGGCCGCGGTCCTGTCCCTGGTCAACCAGGAGCGTGCGAAGGTCGGCTGCAGCCCGGTCCGCCCGGACACGGGGCTGGCCACGCTGGCCGCCAACTTCAGCCGCGACATGGCGGCCCGCGGCTTCTTCGACCACACCGACCCGGACGGCGCGACCCCGTGGGACCGCGCCGCGAAGGCCGGTATCAAGAACCTCGGCGGCGAGAACATCGCCCGCGGCCAGGCCGACGCCCAGGCGGTGATGGACGCTTGGATGAAGAGCGAAGGCCACCGCAAGAACATCCTGAACTGCGAGTACACAACCCTGGGCGTCGGCGTGCACATGGCCGAGGGCGGCCCGTGGTGGACGCAGGACTTCGGCTTCTGACGCTGATGGACCGGGCCCCTGCGGCCCGGTTCCGCCGTCCGGCCCGCCGTCGCTGTCAGTGACAGTCGCCGCGCCAGTCCCACGGCTCTCCCGGGCACCTGCGGCAGCGGAAGAAATAGACGCCGCCGCAGTCACCGAGCTGGATGTCGCCGGTGAGGGTCAGCAGGTGCTCCATGCGGTGCCCCTCCGCGCAGTCGGGCCAGTTCGGGGGCTGCGTCCAGGCGGGCCAGCCTCCGGCCTTGGACGCGATGACATGCCCGTCCCCTTCGCCCTCGTCGTCCTCGTCCTCGCCGCCCCGGGAGTTCCAGGTCTCCCACCCGCTCGGCAGGTCCCGCACCACGGTCGGCGCCAGTACGGACAGCTCCGGGACGTTGTCCTCGTCGTACTCCCCCTCGCGCGCCACGGGTGCCTCGGCCTGCGCCCCGTCGGCCACGACCTGCGCCTCGTTGCGCCAGTACAGCCGCGGCGACACCAGGAAGGGGCCGTCGTCGTGGTTCAGCGCACACCACACCACCTGCAACACGTCCTTCCCCGCGGGGAACTCCAGGCCCGGCGCGTCACGGGCGAAGAGCTGGAGTATCGGCACCATGGGCACCGCGCCGGGGACGATCGGCTCGCTGCTTCCCCCGGCGGAGCCGTACGTCCAGTGCTCCTCCTGCGCGCAGTACGGCCAGGGCTCGTCGGCGGGCCACAGCGGCGGGCCGCCGAGCGAGCTCTCCCGCGCCCCCGGCGAGCCGGGTTCCGCGTTGAGGACGACGGCCTGCCTCTCGGAGAGTTCGGCCGTCGTGAAGGCTTCGGACATCGTGGCTCCTTGCGTACCCTGCGGATCAACGAGACATCGATCGCACACTAGTACGCACCACTGACAACTCGTGGCCGCCTACTGCGCGGTGACCACCCGCGGCGGCCGCTGGCACTTCGGGCAGAAGTAGCTCGACCGGTTCATCCACGGCCGCCGCCGCATCAGGGTTCCGCACCGTCCGCACGGCTGGCCCTCGCGCCCGTACGCGTCGAGCGACCGGTCGAAGTAGCCCGACTCCCCGTTCACGTTGACGTAGAGACTGTCGAAGCTGGTGCCGCCGACGGCGAGAGCCGCGTTCATGACGTCCCGTACGTGGCCGAGCAGTTCGGCCGAGCGGGGCCGGGTCATGGTGGCGGTGGGCCGGTCGTAGTGCAGCTTCGAGCGCCACAGCGCCTCGTCCGCGTAGATGTTGCCGACCCCGCTGATCAGCGACTGGTCGAGCAGCGCCCGCTTGATCGTCGTACGTCGCAGCCGCAGCGCCGTGTGGAAGGCCGCGTCGTCGAACGCCTCGTCGAGGGGGTCGCGGGCGATGTGTCCGATGACGTCCGGCAGGCCGTCCGGGGTGGTGTCGTGCAGCGAGAGCCCGCCGAAAGTGCGCTGGTCGACGAAGCGCAGCTCCGTACCGAGCCCGTCCTCGAACCGCACGCGCACCCGCAGGTGCTTCTCGTCGGACGCCTCCTCGGGCTGCACCAGCAGCTGCCCGCTCATCCCGAGGTGGCCGAGCACCGCGAGCGGTGCGTCGTCCAGCGGCAGCCACAGGTACTTGCCGCGCCGCATGGCGCCTCCGATGCGGTGTCCGCGCAGCCGGTGCGCGAAGTCCTCGCCGCCGGCGAGGTGGCGGCGCACAGCACGCGGGTGCAGGACCTGGACCTCGGCCACCGTGCGCCCGGCGACCCACCGCTCCAGTCCTCGGCGTACGACTTCCACTTCGGGCAGCTCGGGCACGGCTCTCCTCCGGGGGGTATGCGTCCGGCCCCGGTGCGGCCCTGCGAGGGGCGGCACCGGGGCCGGACGTATTGCTGCTGGTCAGGCGACCGGCGACGTGTTCTCGTCGTCCGGCTGGGAAGCGGGAGCCGCCGCCGGAGCCTCGGCTTCGGCCTTCGCCGCCGCCTCGCGCTCCGCCGCAGCCGCGCTGATCGCGCGCCATGCGGACTCCGCCGCCTGCTGTTCCGCTTCCTTCTTGCTGCGGCCGGTGCCGGTGCCGTACGAGACACCACCGACGCGGGCGGCAGCAGTGAAGGTCTTCTCGTGGTCCGGGCCCGTCTCCGTGACCAGGTACTCGGGAACACCGAGCCCCTCGGCCGCGGTGAGCTCCTGGAGACTGGTCTTCCAGTCCAGTCCGGCGCCGAGGCTGGACGACTTCTCGATCAGCGGATCGAAGAGCCGGTGCACCAGCTCGGAAGCGGCGTCCAGACCCTGGTCGAGATAGACCGCACCGATCACCGCTTCAAGGGTGTCGGCGAGGATGGATGCCTTGTCCCGGCCTCCCGTGCCCTCTTCGCCCCGGCCGAGCCGGATGAAGGAGCCGAGTTCGAGGCCGCGGCCCACCTCCGCCAGCGCACGAGAGTTGACCACCGCGGCCCGGAGCTTGGCCAACTGGCCTTCCGGGAGGTCGGGGTGGGTGCGGTACAGCGTGTCCGTGACGACGAGGCCGAGCACGGAGTCCCCGAGGAACTCCAGACGCTCGTTCGTCGGCAGGCCGCCGTTCTCGTACGCGTACGAACGATGGGTCAGCGCACGCACCAGAAGGGCGGACTCGAGGTGATACCCGAGCCGCCCTTCCAGAAGCGTGTGAGACGAGGCATTGTCCGTCTTGTGTGACTCAGACATGGTGCCTCTCACCAGCCGCTCAGACCTCGAGGACCTGGCGCTTGTTGTACGTGCCGCAGCTCGGGCACGCAATGTGCTGGAGCTTCGGCTCCTGGCAGCGCTCGCACGACACCAGGGTGGGGACCGCAGCCTTCCACTGCGACCGGCGGTGGCGCGTGTTGCTGCGCGACATCTTCCGCTTCGGAACAGCCACGGCTACTTCTCCTGCTTCTCGTCAACGCCAGATTCAGCGTCGTCCACGTTGTCCTTCTCGTCGACCTGGCCGGTCTCGACGAGTCCCTGCAACGCCGCCCAACGGATGTCGACGGCGTCATGGTGGTGGTCCGGGTTCTCGTTCAGGCTGGTCCCGCACTGCGAGCACATACCTGCACAGTCCTCCCGGCACACCGGCTGCATCGGCAGTGCGAGCACCACCGCATCACGCAGCACCGGTTCGAGGTCGAACAAGCCGTCCTCGAGGAAGAGTGTGTCCTCGTCGTCCTCGGCGTCGTCGCCCGGTTCCGCTTTTGCACGGCCCCGGTCGTCGGCGTCAGGGTACGAGAACATCTCCTGGAAGTCCGCCGCGACGTCGAGTCGCACCGGCTCCAGACACCTTACGCACTCCCCCTCGGCCTCCGCACGGACGGTGCCTGTGACAAGCACCCCTTCCATGACGGATTCGAGGCGGAGCCTGATCTCCAAGGGCGCACCTTCCGGTACGCCGATGACCCCTTCGACACCGAAGTCCTTGGGGGCCTCCGCGGAGCGGGTCAGCCGCTGAAGGGCACCGGGACGCCGGCCCAGCTCGTGTGTGTCGAACACGAGAGGGTTGCGGTGGTCGAGGCGCGCGTTCAGGGGATTTCCTGCTTTCGGATTGCTGTGGAGGGACTGCCGTAGCGTCGCAGGACGGAAATCCATGGCGAATCGGGCAGCCGAAATCGCAGACGTGGTCCGCGACGAATGGCCAGGATACTTGACGCTTCGCCCAGGGCCCAATCCGGTCCCCGGGCTCCCCCGGCCAGGCGCTAGCGGCCCTGTTCGTACTCGCGCAGCTGGTCGAGATTGATCATGCTCGTGTCGAACATGCTGGTCTCGTCGAGGGCGCCCTGCTGCTGGTGGGACTGCTGGGGCTGGTGCTGCTGCTGCGGTACGGGCTGGCCGTACTGGTCGTACCCCTGCTGGGCATAGGAGGCCGCGTACGGGTCCTGCTGGTAGCCGTACGGGTCCTGCTGGCCGTAGCTCGCGGCGTAGGCGTCCTGCTGGGGCTGCTGCCCGTACTGGGCGGCGTAGGGGTCGTACGGCTGCTGGGCGGGGACCTGGGGCTGGAGCTGCGGGGGCTCGGGGGCGCGCGGCGGGGCGGCCTGGGCCGGGACGGCGGGCTGCGGCTCGGCGAGGTCGGCGAGGAAGTCGGCGTCGGAGCCGCGCAGGCCGGAGGGGTTCAGGTCGTCCTGGGCGGCCATGTGCAGGCCGAGGTCGTCGTGGGCGACGCGGCCGTGCAGCTTCTGGCGGCCCTTGCCGACGGCTTCGAGGGTCTTGGCGAGGACGGCCTCGAAGGCGCCCAGCTTGGTGTCGACGTACTCGTCGGCGCGGCTGAGCAGGGTCGCCGGGTCCGGGCTGTAGTCCGGGGCGTCCTCGTCGGCGTACCCCTGCTCGTCCAGGCCGGGGCCCCGGCCGAGCAGCTTCTCGCGGCCGCGGCCCACCGAGCCGATGGTCTTGGTGAGGACGACCTCGAAGTTGGCCAGCTTGGAGTCGACGTACTCGTCGGCCTCCGCGCGGATCTCCTCGGCCTCCGCGCGGGCCTCGGCGAGGATGCGGTCGGCCTCGGCCTGGGAGCGGCGGGCGACCTCGGTGTCGGAGATCAGGTCGCCGCGCTGGGCCTGGGCGGACTCGATGATCCGCGCGGCCTCCTCGCGGGCCTGCTCGACCAGCTGCTCGCGGCCGCCGATCAGCTCCTGGGCATGCGCCAGGGAGTTCGGCAGGGCCTGCCGCACCTCTTCGAGCATGTCCAGCAGGTCGGCGCGGTTGACCACGCACGAGGCCGACATGGGCATGGACCGGGCGCTGCCGATCGCCTCGACGATCTCGTCCAGCTTGTTCTGCACGTCCACCGTGTACTCGCCACTCTCTCGGCCTGGTGTGGAGACGGACGGGACGACTGTAAGGCCAGTCGGCTCCCGCCCGACACCTGCTGACGGTCTGTCAGTTCTCCTGCGCCTGGGCGCGCTTCTCCGCGAGGCGCTTGGTGAGCTCCGCGTGGACGTGCTCCGGCAGCAGGTGCGCGACGTCGCCGCCCCAGGCCGCGACCTCCTTGACCAGACTGGAGGAGAGGAAGCTGTAGGTGGGGTTGGTGGGGATGAAGAGGGTCTCGACGCCCGAGAGCCCGTTGTTCATCTGCGCCATCTGCAGCTCGTAGTCGAAGTCGCTGACGGCCCGCAGACCCTTGACGATCGCGGGGATGTCGCGTTCCTTGCAGAAGTCGACGAGCAGCCCGTGGTGGGACTCGACCACGATGTTGCCGTAGTCGGCGGTGGCCTCCCTGATCAGCTCGATCCTCTCCTCCACGGAGAAGAGACCTTTCTTCGACTGGTTGATCATCACCGCGACGTGCACCACGTCGTACAGCCTGGAGGCTCGGCCGATGATGTCGAGATGTCCGTTGGTGATGGGGTCGAACGACCCGGGACAGACTGCCCGGCGCATCTGTGGTCCCTCGCTCTCCGGTCCGGTCATCGTGCGTCTTCGCACGGTGAGGCGGCGTGACCGTACCAAAGCGTCCCCTCGCCGTAACGACGGGCCCGCAACGGCTCGAATCCCTTGGGCCACTTGAATTCTCCGCCCCTGGTGCTGCGTTCCACGGTGGCGATCGCGTCCTCGGCGAGCCAGCCCTGGGTCCGCAGTGTGAGGAGAATCTCCCGAAGATCGTCATCGGTGACGGCGTACGGCGGGTCCAGGAAGACGATGTCGTACGGATCGGCGGGCGCCTGCGTGGTCACGACCTGCTCCGCCTTGCCGGCCCGGACCTCGGCTCCGGGCAGCCCCAGCGTGCGTACGTTGTCCCGAATCGTCCGTACGGCCTTCGGGTCGGCCTCCACGAGCAGGGCGTGCACCCCGCCCCGGGACAGCGCTTCGAGCCCGACGGCGCCGGAGCCCGCGTACAGATCGGCGATCCTGACGCCCTCCAGGGTCCCGAGCAGCGCCTCCCAGGTCGAGAACAGGCCCTCGCGCGCGCGGTCGGAGGTGGGGCGGGTGCCGTTGCCCGGCGGTACGGCCAGGCGGCGTCCGCCGGCGGTGCCTGCGATCACGCGGGTCATGGGGTCCTCTGGGTCGTGCCTGCTGGGGGTGTTTCTCGGGTGCGTCTCCTTCCACGATATGGCGTACGGGCCGGTCAGCCCTTGTCCAGGTACTCCTCCCGGTCCTTGTCCAGCAGCGCGTCCAGCGCGGTCCGCAGCTCCGGCAGCCGCTCCAGCTCGGGGTCGTCGGCGACGATCCGGACGGCCTCCTCGCGGGCGGCGGCGATGACCTCCTCGTCCTCGATGACGGCGAGCACGCGCAGCGAGGACCGCACTCCGGACTGGGCCTGTCCGAGCACGTCGCCCTCGCGGCGCTGTTCGAGGTCGATACGGGACAGCTCGAAGCCGTCGAGGGTGGCGGCGACGGCCGCGAGCCGGGCCCTGGCCGGGCTCGCCTCGGGCATCTCGCTCACCAGGAGGCACAGGCCGGGGGCCGATCCTCGTCCGACCCGGCCGCGCAACTGGTGCAGCTGCGAGACCCCGAACCGGTCCGCGTCCATGATCACCATGGCCGTGGCGTTGGGCACGTTGACCCCGACCTCGATGACCGTGGTCGCGACCAGCACGTCCACCTCACCGGCCGCGAACCGGCGCATCACGTCGTCCTTGTCGTCGGGCTGCATCCGCCCGTGCAGCACCTCGACGCGCAGCCCGCCGAGCGCCCCCGTACGGAGCTGTTCGGCGATCTCCAGGACGGCCAGCGGCGGCCTCTTCTCCGGGTCCTCGGCCTCCTCCGCCGCCTTCTTGGACTTCTTCTTCGGCTCGTCCTCGCCGTCCCCGATGCGCGGGCAGACGACGTACGCCTGATGCCCGTTCTCCACTTCTTCCCGCACCCGCTCCCAGGCCCGCGTCAGGAAGTGCGGCTTGTCCTTCGCCGGTACGACGTGGGTGGCGATCGGCGAACGCCCGGCCGGGAGCTGGTCCAGCACGGACGTCTCCAGGTCGCCGAAGACGGTCATGGCGACGGTGCGCGGAATCGGGGTCGCCGTCATGACCAGCAGGTGCGGCGGCTGCTTCCCCTTCGACCGCAGCGCATCCCGCTGCTCGACCCCGAACCGGTGCTGCTCGTCCACGACGACCAGCCCCAGGTCGTGGAACTGCACCTTGTCCTCGATCAGCGCATGCGTGCCGATGACGAGTCCGGCTTCACCGGTGACCAGGTCGAGCAACGCCTGCCTGCGCGCGGGCATCCCCATCGACCCGGTGAGCAGGACGACCTTCGTCCCGAGCACGGACCCACCGAGCATCCCGCCCTCGGCCAGCTCCCCCATCATCTCGACGATCGACCGATGGTGCTGCTGCGCGAGCACCTCGGTGGGCGCCAGCATGGCCGCCTGCCCGCCCGCATCCACGACGGCGAGCATGGCGCGCAGGGCCACCATCGTGTTGTGGGTGACGGTGAAGTGATCCGTCACGTAGGCGTGGCTCGGATGGGCAACGCTGATGCATTGCACTTCCTTGCGGCCTACGTACTCGACCGCCCTGATTCCCCGGCGGAAGGTGTTGTATTTCGGCCTGCCTGTCATCCGCCGCGCCTTCCGCTCCAGCCGGAAGGGCGGGTAGGCATCGGGCAGGGCGACGGACACGTTGAAGGCGGCCTTCTGCGGAAGGACTCTCGCACGTCCTCCGAGGGACCGGACGAGCCATGCCACGTCGTCGGCCAGTCGCCGGGAAGCGGAACAGAACGAGACGGACATGCCGTTGGCCTGCACGGTCCCGTCTGTGTCCATCAACCCCTGCAGGACCGCCAAACGGTTCTTGAGCGACGTGTCCTTGAACTTCGCAGGAACGAACTTGTCGTGCGAGGAAGCTCCCCACAGCCCGAGGGCCCTCAGCTCACTGATGACGGGGTTGCGACGCGTGCCGTCCTTCGGTCCCGTCATGCGGATGGTGAAGTCACAACGGGATCCCGGGACCGGTCGCAACTCGCACTCCGGGGCCACTGTGGAACGCACTGCGGCGATGAGTTCGTCGTCGGCCGAGCTGAAGCGCAGGTTGTGCCGGAACGACCCGTCTCCGAGGAGGAGGCCGAAGAGGTACGGGTCGAAGGGAAGCAGTTCGTCACCTCCGAGATCCACCGGAGCTGCCACGGGGAGATACCACTTCGAGCTTCCATTGGCCTTGTAGGTGTCCGACCTGATCTCGCGTGTGGTCATGACCTTCGGGGCCTGCTCACGGGCCCAGGCGCAACTCGTACCGACGATCCACAGATGCTCGTCGTCGCACTCCACGGACGTGCCGTCGGAGAGCTGAATGCGCCAGACGTCGCGTTTCCCCTGGGGGAAGACTCCGTCCAGTACCGCGATGTCCCCGGACGGCACCACGACTTCGTCTCCGACAGCCATGTCGCCCATGCGCCGGAAGCCCTGCGGCGTCAGCACCAGGGAATCGAGCGGCTGCGCCTTCCCGCTGCCGACCTCCCCCTGGAGCAGCCGGTGCATCGGATGTTCGGTGGCGAGGTCGTCGAAGATCTCCTTGGAGACCTGTCGCTGGCCGTCGGTGAGGGTGAAGGGGAGCTTGGCGTCGAAGGCGTCGAGGAGGCCGTCGGGGGTGGGTTTGCGGGCGACGGCGGGGAGTTGGGTCTCGGCGAACCGGCGGCGGGCCAGGGCGACTTGGAGGACGAAGGCCTCGTCCCACTTGAGGCGGTCGCGGGCGTCGGCGATCTCCGCCTTGGTGCGCGGGCGGTGGATCTTGCGGAAGGCGTCGGGGAGCGGGATCAGGCCCCGGCCCTCGCGGAGGGCGGGCGGGAGCGGGTCGACCAGCTCGGACCAGTTGGTGGCCTCCATGGAGGCCAGGACCAGGTCGACGGTCTTGGCGATCTTCCAGCTCTCCATCTGGGCGCAGGCCGGGTAGAGCGGGATCAGCTGGTTCGCCCAGGCCTCCACCGCGTCGGAGCCCGCGTCCTTGCCGAGCATCTCGTACGCCGGGTGGGAGAGCTGGCGGATGTTGCGGAACATGCCGACCTTGCCGGAGAACATGCCCTTGCGGCCCGGCAGGAGCTCTTTCTGGTGGTGGTAGATCGTCTTGCCGAAGAAGACCAGCTGGAGGCGTCCGCTGCCGTCGGTGAGGGTGACTTCGAGGCGCTGGCCCTTGCCGTTGTTGAACCGCAGGATGCGGGCGTCCGCGACCTGGGCGACGACGGTGGCGTGCTCGTCGAGCGGGAGGTCGGCGAGCTGGGTGAGCTCGCCGCGCTCGGCGTACCGCCGGGGGTAGTGGTGCAGCAGGTCACCGACCGTGTGCAGGTCGAGGTGCTCGGCCATCACCTTCGCGGTGGTGCCGCCGAGTGTCTTCTTGAGTGGTTCGTCGAGCGAGGGCACGAGATCCATTGGACACCATCCCTCTGACAACACCCGTCCCCTGTGGAAAACCCCGCGTCACGCGCGGGCCCGACGCCCCCGCTCGTACGCAGCCCGGTACGCATCCGGGGTCAGCGCAGCGCGGGCCGCCTGCATGGTTCGTACGACGTCGAGGTCGCCCAGCTGGGGTGCCCCGCGATGGGCCTCCGCCTCGCCCAGCAGTTCCGCCGTTCGTCGCGGCGGGCCCGCTTCCGCCCGGGCTTCGGCGAGCTCGGCCAGGATCAGGCGGCCGGGCTGGTTCCGGGCCAGGACGGCGGCCTGGGCGAAGCACTCCTCGGCCAGGTCCCGGTCGCCCTCCGCGAGGGCGGTGCGGCCGAGGCCGAGGAGCACGCGCAGGGTTTCGCCCGTGCCGAACCAGCTGTCCGTTCCGCCGGCGAGCGCCGTTTCGTAGTGCGCGCGAGCGCGGGCCGTGTCCCCGGCGATGCGGGCCGCGTCGCCGAGTCCGCGCAGTGCGCCGGCCGCCTTGTCGGGGACACCGACGGCCCCGGACAGTTGGGCGGAGCGGGTGAAGAGGGCGACGGCCTCGTCGGCGCGGCCCGCGTGCAGCAGGACGTGGCCGCGTCGCATCAGCATGTCGGCGGTCTCCTCGGGGGCACGGAGCTCGGTGACGAGGACGAGTGCTTCGTCCAGGAGTTCCAGCGCCCGGGTGTGGTCGCTGCGCCAGTGCGCGAACGTGGCCAGCGGGTCGAGGGAGTTGGCGATGCCCCAGCGGTCCCCTGTCGCCCGGAAGCCGGTCAGGGCGTCGGTGAAGTCCTCCTCCGCCGGTCCGGGCCGCCCCGCGAACAGGTGCTGGTAGGCGCGGCCCATCCGCAGCAGCGCCGCCGCCCAGGGGCTGCTGTCGCCGTACGCCGCCTCCGTCTCCGGCGGCGCTCCGGTGCTCGTGCGAGGGCCCGACGCGAGGGACCACAGGGTAAGGACGTGCGGCCGGCGCAGGGTGCCGATCAGGCCCGCGATCAGCCGGTCGGCGTGTGCGGTCAGTTCCTCGTCCGCCACGGTGACGGCCGCTCCGGCACGGTGGTCGACGGCCGCGAGCAGGCACAGTACGTATTCCTCCACGAGCCCCTCCGGGGGCTGCTGCCCGGTCCTCTCCAGCACCGCACGGGCCGCCTGTGCCAGTTCCCCCGAGCGTCCGCGCAGCGGTGCGTACCAGGAGAGGCAGGCGATCAGGCGCAGGGAGGTGGCGGTGCCGCCGTGCCGCACGGCCGCCAGGAGGTCGGTGTGCTCGGCCTCGATGCGGTCCAGCCAGTGCAGCTGCGTCGCCCCGCGCAGGTGGGGTTCGGCCTCTTCGGCGAGGTTCAGGAAGTACGCCGCGTGAGCGGCCCGGAACTCCCGTTCCTCCGTGCCCAGTTGCTCCGCGCAGAAGGCCCGGATCGTCTCCAGCATCCGGTAGCGCCCGTCGGTGACCGTCACGAAGGACTTCTCCACGAGGGAGGTCAGGACGTCCTCCGCGTCGACGACCGCGCACACCTCCTGCACGGCATCCGCCGTCGCCCCACCAGCGAACACGGTGAACCTTCGCGCCAGCTCCTGCTCCGCCTCGTCCAGCAGTTCCCAGCTCCACTCCACCACCGCGCGCAGAGTCCGGTGCCGGGGCTCCTTGGTGCGGTCGCCGCGCGACAGCAACCGGAAGCGGTCGTCACCGGAGCCAGCACCGGAACCGGAGCCGCCCAGCCGGTCGCCCAGGCGGTCGGCGAGTTCCTCGACCGTGAGGGTGCGCAGCCTGGCCGCCGCGAGCTCCAGGGCGAGCGGCAGCCCGTCCAGGGCGGCGCACAGCCGCACCGCGCGGGTGTGCCCCTCGGCGCCGGCGCGCAGGTCGATTCCCGGGCGTACCGCTGCCGCGCGCTCCGCGAAGAGGCGCACCGCCGCCGGCTCCCCGAGCGGTTCCACCGTGACCAGCGTCTCCCCGGTGATGGCCAGCGCCTCCCTGCTGGTGGCCAGCACCCGCAGCTGCGGGTGCGCGCCCAGGATCCGTACCGCCAGCGCCGCCGCCCCGTCGACCAGGTGCTCGCAGTTGTCCAGCACGAGGAGCAGACCGGGGAGGGCCGCCAGCGCCGCCAGCAGCCGGTCCAGGGCGTCCGCGCCCCCTGCCCGGTCCGGGAAGCCGCTCTCGCGTACGCCGAGGGCCGCCAGTACGGCGTACGGCAGGCCCGCCGCGTCCGGCACCGGTGCCAGTTCGACGTAGCAGACCGCACCGGGCCACCGCCCCGCACCCTCCTGTGCGAGGCGCGTCTTGCCCGCGCCGCCGGGCCCGGTGAGCGTCACCAGGCGGGCGGTGCGCAGCAGCCCGCCGAGCTGCTGCAGGGCGTCCTCGCGGCCGACGAAGCTGGTGAGCCGGGCGGGCACCGGCCGGGGTGCTGCGGCGCCTTCCGGGCGCAGGAGTTCCAGGTGGAGGGCGGCCAGCTCGGGCGAGGGGTCGGCACCCAGGTGCTCGGCGAGGGTGTGCCGGGCGTCCTCGTACACGGCGAGCCCCTCGGCGGTCCGCCCGGCCGCCCTGAGGGCGCGCATCAGGAGTCCGTACGGGCGCTCCCGCAGCGGTTGTGCGGCGATCAGCTCGCGCAGTTCCGGCACCAGCGCGGTGCCTCCCCCGAGCCCCAGCTCCGCCGCCGCGAGATCCTCCCGGGCGTCGAGCCGGGTCTCTTCCAGGCGACGGGCCTCCGCTGTGACGCAGGGCACGGGCGTCAGGTCGGCGAGGGCGCTCCCCCGCCACAGTGCGAGGCCCTCGCGCAACAGTGCTGCGGCCCGCCCGTGCTCCCCCGCCGCCAGTGCGGTGCGTCCGGCGCGCACAGCGTTCTGGAACAGGTGCACGTCGGTGTCCGCCGGATCCACGTCCAGTCGGTATCCGAAGGGAACTGACTCGATCCGTACGCCGAGCACCTGGAGGCGTCTGCGCAGCCGTGACACCTGTGACTGGAGGGCGTTCGCGGCTCCGGCCGGCGGCTCGTCGCCGTACAAGCCCTCTATGAGGCGTTCAACGCTGACACCACGCCCGGTGCTCAGAAGCAACAGTGCGAGGAGAGTGCGCGGGCGCTCGCCGCCGGGGTCGAGACTCTCACCGGTGTCGGTGCGTATCTCCACGGGGCCCAGCAGTCCGAAGCGCATGCGCCGATTGTGCTCACCGAAGGACAAGAAACGGGCAAGAAAAAACCGGCCCACCCGAGGGTGGACCGGTTCTTCAAGCAACCAGCTAGGTGGCCGCGCTATCTAGACGTCAGCGCGAGACCTTGCCGGCCTTGATGCACGAGGTGCAGACGTTAAGCCGCTTCGGCGTCCGACCGACCACTGCACGCACGCGCTGGATGTTGGGGTTCCAACGACGCGAGGTACGGCGGTGCGAGTGCGAAATGTTGTTGCCGAAGCCCGGCCCCTTGCCGCAGACGTCGCAGTTGGCAGCCACGGTCACTCCAAAGACTTCAGATGCACTTACAGTGAATTCCGGCATGCCGAAAGATCCGAGGATCCTGTGGCGTAGCCGGGGGAATGTCCCGATTTTCATCGGGCAACCGGAGCAGCATACAACGACTGCTCTCGTACAACGAAACTACCACGGCTCCCGGGGACCTCGCCCCGGCCCCTTCTGCCGCCGCCCCTGCCCCGGGGGCTAATCTGCGAGAGTTCCCGCTGCTCAAGGAGGAGGCCCAGGTGCCGCAGTCCCCCGACGACCTCGACGCCGTCGCGGTACGCACCTGGTGCTCGCTGGCTCTCGCCGCCCTGGGTGCGGAGCGCGAGGAGATCGACGCGATCAACGTCTATCCGGTCGCCGACGGGGACACGGGGACGAATCTGTATCTGACGATGGAGTCCGCCGCACAGGCCGTGGAGGCCGTCTTCGCCGCGCACGAGACGGTGACGGGTCCGGCCGCTTCGGCTCCGCTGCTGTCCGATGCGGTACGGGCCATGGCGCACGGTGCGCTGATAGGCGCCCGGGGGAACTCCGGCACGATCCTCTCCCAGCTCCTGCGGGGGATGTCCGAGGAGCTGGCCGCCGCGGAGCGCGCGGACGGGGCGGCGCTGCGCCGGGCCCTGGAGCGGGCGGCGTCCCTGGCGTACGAGGCGGTGGCGCACCCCGTGGAGGGGACGGTGCTGACCGTCGCCACGGCGGCGGCGCAGGCGGCCGCCTCCTCACTGGCCGCCTCCTCACTGGCCGCCTCCTCCTCGGGGGCCGCGTCCGTGTCCGTCGTCGCCCGGGCCGCGTACGAGGGCGCCCGGGCCGCGCTGCCGCAGACCACCGGGCAGCTCGCCGCCCTCGGCCGGGCCGGGGTCGTGGACGCCGGCGGGCGGGGGCTCGTGGCGGTGCTGGGGGTGCTGGTCGAGGCGGTCACGGGGGAAGCGGTGGCCGTACGGGCGAAGGCTCCGGCCCTGCCGCCCGCCGCCGACGACTGTTCCGCGGACCACGCCGACGAGGGCGGGCCCGCCTTCGAGGTGATCTACCTGCTGGAGGCGGACGACGCGGCCGTGGACCGGCTGCGGCACCGGCTCGACGGGCTCGGGGACTCGCTGGTCGTGGTGGGCGGGGACGGGCTGTGGAACGTGCACGTCCATGTGGACGACGCGGGTGCCGCCGTGGAGGCGGGGGTCGAGGCCGGGCGGCCGTACCGGATCCGCATCACGCACTTCGGTACGGACCGGGTGGCTCCGCCGCGTGAGCGCGCGCAGCGGGCGGTCGTCGCGGTGGTTCCCGGCGAGGGCCTGCTGGAACTGTGCATGGAAGCCGGTGCGACGACCGTGCTGGCCCGGCCCGGGGAGCCCCCGGCCAGCGGCGAACTGGTCGAGGCGATCCGGCGGGCGCACGCGCGGGAGGTCGTGCTGCTGCCCAACGACGCCGATCTGCGGCACACGGCTGCGGCGGCCGCCCAGCAGGTACGGACGGAAGGGGTGCGGGTCGCGCTGATCCCGACCCGGGCCGCCGTGCAGGGCATCGCGGCGCTCGCGGTGCACGAGCCGGACCGGCGCTTCGACGAGGACGTCGTCGCGATGACGTCGGCGGCGGGGGCCACCCGGTACGCCGAACTGGCCGTCGCGGAACGGCAGTCGTGGACTACGGCGGGCGTCTGCCAGGCGGGGGACGTACTCGGGCTCATCGACGGGGACGTCGCCGTGATCGGCACGGACGTCGCCGTGACGGCACGGACGGTGCTGGACCGGATGCTGTCGGCGGGGGGTGAGCTGGTGACGCTCGTGCTGGGGGACTCGATGCCGGAGGGGCTCGGTGAGGCGCTCGAAGCCCATGTGCGGGGGCGGCACTTGGCCGTGGACACGGTGGTCTATCGGGGTGGGAGGCAGGCTTCCCCACTCCTGATCGGCATCGAGTAGGTCCCTCCCGGCACCGGGCACGTGAAGCCCCCTGGCCCGCCGGGCCAGGGGGTCCCCAGCCCCGCCCCTCCACCTAAAGCGCTCGGCCGCGCGGCTGGGTGGGTGGCTGGTCGCGCAGTTCCCCGCGCCCCTGAAGGGGCACGGCCCCGTCAGCGCGCGGTCAGTACCCGGTAAGCCCGCCCCGCCACGCTCCCCCCATGACCAAGCAGCCGCAGGACCAGAGCCTCGCCCACCTCCACCTCCTCGTCTCCGGCGCCAGCGTCGCCGGCCCCGCCCTCGCCCTCCAGCTCGCCCGGCGCGGGGCCCGTGTCACCGTCGTCGAGAGGGCGCCCGCGCTGCGGCCCGGCGGGTTCGCCGTGGACTTCCGGGGGCACGTGCACCGGAAAGTCCTTCAGGACATGGGGATCTGGGAGGAGGTGCACGCCCGCCAGACGCACATGGGCGTGCAGACCCTCGTCGACGCCGACGGAAGTCCCCGCATCGAGCTGCCCGCCGCCATGATGAGCGGCGACGTGGAGATCGCCCGCGGTGAACTCGCCGCGATCATGTACGAGCGGACCCGGGACCTGCCCCATGTCACGTACGTCTTCGGGGACTCGGTCGCGAGCCTTCACGAGACCCCGACCGGCGTCGACGTCACCTTCGAGAAGGGTGCGCCCGACACCTTCGACCTCGTCGTCGGCGCCGACGGCCTGCACTCCCGCACCCGCGCCCTCGCCTTCGGCGACGAGTCCCGGTACCTGACGTACCTCGGGTACTGCGTCGCCGGATTCGACGTGCCCAATCATCTGGGGCTCGACCGCACCGCCCGCATCCACAGCGACCCCGGCCGCATGGTCGGCATCGGCAACGCGGACGGCGTCCCCTCCCACGCCGGGGCGACCCTCGTCTTCTCCTCCCCCGAGCGGCTCGACTTCGACCGGCGCGACCTCGCGCAGCAGCAGAAGATCCTCACGGAGCGGTTCCGGGGGATGGGGTGGGAGGCACCGCGCGTCCTCGAAGCGCTGGGCGGGCTCACCTCCGTCGACGAGCTGTACTTCGACGCCATCGCCCAGATCCACGTCGACCGGCTGTCCGTCGGGCGGGTGGTGCTCGTCGGCGATGCCGGGTACGGGGCGACCATGGGCGGCATGGGGACGGGGGCGGCCGTCGTCGCCGCGTACGTCCTGGCCGGTGAGCTGGCGGCGGCGGGCGGCGACCACCGCACCGCCTTCGCCGCGTACGAGGCCGCCTTCGGCGACTTCGCCAAGGGCTGCCAGAAGATCGCGGGCAACGCGGGCCCCTTCCTCGCGCCGCCCACCGCGCGCAAGATCCGGCAGCGGGACCTCACGTACCGGATGCTCTCCGCACGCCCGCTGGCCGGGTTCTTCAAGAAGCTGACCGAGAAAGCGGCGACGGACATCGTCCTGCGCGACTACCCCTGACCCGCGCCCTCCGCCGGGTTCCGCAGCCGCCACCCGTGGTCGACCGGGCCGATGCCCGCGCCCAGTGCGAAGCCCGCCGCGATGGCCTCCGTGACGTACTCCTTCGCGGCGGAGACCGCCTGCGGCACGTCGAGGCCCTTCGCCAGACCGGAGGCGATGGCGGAGGCGAGGGTGCAACCGGTGCCGTGCGTATGGCGGTTGTCGTAGCGAGGGGCGCGCAGCCAGTGCTCGTCGGTGCCGTTCGTGAGCAAGTCGACGGCGTCGCCCGGGAGATGACCGCCCTTGATCAGCACCCAGCGCGGCCCGCAGGCGAGGAGCGCGTCCGCCGCCTCGCGCATCCCGTCCTCCGACTCCACGCGTACGCCCGTGAGTTGGGCCACTTCGTCGAGGTTCGGGGTGGTGACGGTGGCCGTCGGCAGGAGGTGCTTGCGTACGGACTCCACGGCCGAGGGGGCGAGCAGGGAGTCGCCGTGCTTGGAGACGCCCACCGGGTCCACGACGACGGGCGCGTCGGTGGCGGCGAGGAGGGCCGCCACCTCCTCGACCAGTTCGGCGGAGGAGAGCATCCCGGTCTTCACGGCCTGCACGCCGATGTCGTCGACGACGCTGCGGTACTGGGCGCGCACCGCCTCCACCGGAAGGTCCCAAACCCCCTGCACACCAAGGGAGTTCTGGGCGGTGACGGCGGTCAGCACGCTCATCCCGTGCACGCCCAGGGCCAGCATCGTCTTCAGGTCCGCCTGGATGCCCGCACCGCCGCCGGAGTCGGAACCGGCGACGGTGAGCACGCAGGGGAGCACGCCGTGACGTGCGGCAGGAGTTATTCGCATACCTGCGAATGTAGCGCGGCCGTACGCCGCACAGATCAGCCCTCGATGTCCCCGAAGTGGTCCCAGCCGCCCTTGTTGGTCCAGGGCGCCCCGTCGACCGTCACCTGCGGCAGCGCGGACGGGTTGAGGACCTCGCCGATGACCTTCCAGCGGGCGGGCAGTTTCACGTCCGGCGGGAAGGTCGCCACGATCGCGTGGTCCTCTCCCCCGGTCAGCACCCACTGGATCGGGTCGACGCCGACGGCCTGCCCGATGTCCGACATCTGGGTCGGGATGTCGATGAGACCCGAGCGCAGGTCGATGCGGACCTTGCTGGCCTCGGCGATGTGCCCGAGGTCGGCGACCAGGCCGTCGCTGACGTCGGTCATCGCGGTCGCGCCGAGCCCGGCCGCCGCGGGGCCCGCGTGGTACGGCGGTTCCGGCCTGCGGTGCGCCTCGACGAAGGCGCGCGGCGAGCGGAAGCCGCGCGAGAGGACCGCGTGCCCGGCCGCGGACCAGCCCAGCCACCCGGTCACGGCCACCACGTCGCCGGGGCGGGCCCCGGAACGTACGACCGGCTCATGATTGCGCAGGTCGCCGAGCGCGGTGATCGCGACGGTGATGGTGTCTCCCCGTACGACATCGCCTCCGACCACGGCCGCGCCCGCGACCTGGCACTCGTCGCGCAGCCCGTCCATCAGCTCGGTGGGCCAGGTGGCCGGGAGTTCGGCGGGGACGACCAGGCCGAGGAGGAGTGCGGTGGGTACGGCGCCCATGGCCGCGATGTCGGCGAGGTTCTGGGCGGCGGCCTTGCGGCCCACGTCGTACGCCGTCGACCAGTCGCGCCGGAAGTGCCGCCCCTCCAGGAGGATGTCGGTGCTCGCGACGACCCGCCGGTCCGGTGCCGCGACGACCGCCGCGTCGTCGCCGGGCCCGAGCCGTACGGCCGGGGTGGAGGTGAGGCGGGAGGTCAGCTCTCTGATGAGGCCGAACTCTCCCAGCTCGCCCACGGTGCCCTTCATGAATGTGCCCCTTCTGCCCCAGTGCGCTTGCGGTCGCGAGCCAGCACTGCTCTAGGTACCGTCAACGTGTACGTCAACTTCTGTTCGCCGCACGCCTCGATGCGCTTCTCGCGCACGGGCGTGACCGGCCGCGCAAGTCTCCCCACCGCCCGCGACGACACGGTACGGTGGCGTCTCTTTCCCCCACCCCACATGATCCTCGTGGCCGCCTTGGAGGTTCCGTGGTACAGGCGTACATCCTCATCCAGACCGAAGTCGGCAAGGCTTCGACGGTCGCCGATCTGATCGGCAAGATAACGGGAGTCATCCAGGCCGAGGACGTGACAGGACCCTACGACGTGATCGTGCGGGCCCAGTCGGACACCGTGGACGAGCTCGGTCGCATGGTGGTCGCCAAGATCCAGCAGGTGGACGGCATCACGCGCACTCTGACCTGCCCGGTTGTCCACTTGTAGCCCCGTCTACGCTTGGTCGCATGGCTTCCTCGACCCACCGGCTCCGCCGTGCCTCGGCCGCCGCAGCGCTCCTGCTGTCGGCGGCCGTTGCCTGTTCTCCCAGCGACGGTTCCGCGGCCGTGGCGGTTCCTTCGCCGGACGCCGAGGTCGCGGGGTACTGCAAGGCGCTCCACAGGGAGCTGCCGGCCAAGGTCATGGACGACGTGGCGCGCCGCGACACCTCGCCCGATTCCGCGTACACGGCGGCCTGGGGCGACCCCGCGATCGTACTGCGCTGCGGCATCGAGCGGCCCGCCGAGGTCCTGGACCCGCAGAACAACGCGGCGGAGGTCAACGGCGTGGGGTGGGTCGTGGACGACCGGGGCGACGACGGAATCCGCTTCATCTCCCGCTACCGGGAGGCGTACGTGGAACTGCTGGTCCCCGCCTCGTACCACCCGGACGCGAGCATCCTGGTCGACTTCGCGAAGCCCGTCGAGAAGACGATCCCCAAGACCGTCGACGACTGAGCCGGTCCGCCCCGGGGCGGACCGGCCCGTGTCACCGAAGGGTTCAGCGCAGGCCGGTCGAGCGGCGCAGCGCCGCCTGGATCAGCAGGTCGACCAGCTCCGGGTAGGAGACGCCGGTCTCCTGCCACATGCGCGGGTACATGGAGATCGGCGTGAAGCCCGGCATCGTGTTGATCTCGTTGATCACGAACTCGCCGTTGTCCTGGAGGAAGAAGTCCGCCCGGACCAGGCCCTCGCAGGACGCCGCGTCGAACGCCGCGACCGCGAGCCGCTGGAGTTCGGCGGTCTGCTCGGGCGTCAGCGGTGCGGGGACGATTCCGGCCGCCGAGTCGATGTACTTGGCCTCGAAGTCGTAGAAGTCGTGCGCGGAGACCGGCGGGATCTCGGCGGGCACGCTCGCCCGCGGCCCGTCCTCGAACTCCAGCACCCCGCACTCGATCTCGCGCCCGGTGAGCAGCGACTCGACCAGCACCTTCGGGTCGTGGCGCTGCGCCTCCTCGATCGCCTCGTCAAGACCGGAGAGGTCGTTCACCTTGGTGATGCCCATCGAGGAACCACCGCGCGCGGGCTTCACGAAGAGCGGCCAGCCGTGCTCCCCGGCGAAGTCCACGATCCGCTTGCGGGCGGCCGAGGGGTCGGCGGCCCACTCGCGGGGGCGGATCACCTCGTACGGGCCGACCGGCAGCCCGAAGGAGACGAAGACCCGCTTCATGTACTCCTTGTCCTGGCCGACGGCCGAGGAGAGAACGCCCGAGCCGACGTACGGGACGCCGGAGAGCTCCAGCAGACCCTGGAGGGTGCCGTCTTCTCCGTACGGACCGTGCAGGACCGGGAAGACGACGTCGACCTCGCCGAGCGCCTTGGGCACGGAGCCCGGCTCGCTGTAGACGACCTCGCGGTTGGCCGGGTCGACGGACAGCACCACGGACGCCTCGGAGGCGTCGGTGAGCTGCTCGACGTTGGGGACCTTGCGGTCGGTGATCGCCATCCGGTCGGGTTCGTCGGCGGCCAGCACCCAACGCCCGTCCAGGGTGATGCCGATCGGCAGCACGTCGTACTTCTCGCGGTCGATGGCCCGCATGACGGCGCCGGCCGTGACGACCGAGATGCCGTGCTCGGAGCTGCGACCGCCGAAGACGACGGCCACACGCGGCTTGCGGGGCTCCTGGTCAGGGCTCTGGGGGAGGTTCTCGCTGCTCATATCGGCTTGAGGGTACCCGAGGTGCCCCCGCGCACCCCTGGCGGACGCCGCGTGGAACTCAGCGTTCCGGCTTGGCGCTGCGCGACATCAGCTCCTTCACCGCGACCAGCGGCGGCTTGCCCTCGTGGACGATGCTCACCACCGTCTCGGTGATCGGCATCTCGACGCCGTGCCGGGTCGCCAGATCCAGTACGGACTCGCAGGACTTGACGCCCTCGGCGGTCTGCTTGGTGGCGGCGACGGCCTCCTGGAGCGTCATGCCGCGCCCCAGGTTGGTGCCGAAGGTGTTGTTGCGCGACAGCGGCGAGGAGCAGGTGGCGACCAGGTCGCCCATGCCCGCGAGCCCGGCGAAGGTGTGCGCGTCGGCGCCCATCGCGAGGCCGAGCCGGGTGGTCTCGGCGAGGCCGCGGGTGATGAGGGAGGCCTTGGTGTTGTCGCCCATGCCCATGCCGTTGGTGATGCCGACGGCCAGCGCGATGACGTTCTTGACCGCGCCGCCCAGCTCCACGCCGACCACGTCGGTGGTGGTGTACGGGCGGAAGTACGGGGTGTGGCAGGCGGCCTGGAACCGCACCGCCGCGTCCTCGTCGCGGCAGGCGACCACGGCGGCGGCGGGGTGCCGGGCGGCGATCTCCTTGGAGAGGTTGGGCCCGCTGAGCACGGCGACCCGCTCTTCGGGCACCTTCGCGACCTCGGCGATCACCTCGCTCATGCGCTTGGCGGTGCCGAGCTCGACGCCCTTCATCAGCGATACGAGGACGGAGTCGGCCGGCAGGAGGTCCTTCCAGCCGCTCAGGTTCTCCCGGAGCGTCTGCGAGGGGATGCACAGCACCGCGAAGTCCGCGCCCGAGGCGGCCTCGGCGGCGTTGGCGGTTGCGGTGATGCCGTCCGGGAGCTGCACGCCGGGCAGGTAGTCGGGGTTGGTGCGCGTGGCGTTGATGACGTCCGCGCGCTCCGCGTTGCGGCCCCACAGGGACACCTCGCAGCCCGCGTCGGCGAGCACCATGCCGAAGGCGGTCCCCCAGGAGCCGTTGCCGAAGACGGCGACCCGTGTCACTTGGTGTTCTCCCCCGACTGCTGCTGCTTCTTCTTCTCGTTGGCCTTGCGACGCTGCTCGGCCCGTGCCTTGCGGTGGTCGTACACCTCGGCGGGCACCGGCTCCTGCCGTACCTCCGCGAGGAGTTCGGTGATGGCGGCCATGATGGCCTCGGTCGCCTCGCGGAGCACGTCCGGCGTGGGTTCCTTGTCGTAGAACCGCTCCAGGTCCACCGGCGGTCCGGCCAGCACCTGGAGGGTCTTGCGCGGGAAGAAGTGCGTCTTCTTGCCCTTGGCGTACGGCGGCATCGCGAGGTTGGCGCCCCACTGGGCGACCGGGATCACGGGCACCTTGGTCTGGAGTGCCACGCGGGCGGCGCCGGTCTTGCCGGCCATCGGCCACATGTCGGGGTCGCGGGTGAGGGTGCCCTCCGGGTAGAAGGCCACGCACTCGCCGCGCTCGATGGCGTCGATGGCGGCCCGGAAGGCGTTCATCGCGTCGGTGGTCTCCCGGTAGACCGGGATCTGGCCGGTGCCGCGCAGCATCATGCCGACGAACGGGGTCTTGAAGAGCCCCGCCTTGGCCAGGAAGCGCGGTACGCGGCCGGTGTTGTACTGCCAGTGCGCGTACGACAGGGGGTCCACGTAGGAGTTGTGGTTCACGGCGGTGATGAAGCCGCCGTCCGCCGGAATGTGCTCCATTCCGCGCCAGTCCCGCTTGAAGAGCACAAGCAGCGGGGGTTTGGCGATGACCGCGGCCAGGCGGTACCAGAAGCCGATTCTGCGGCGGGACACTCGGGACACCTTCCTCTAGGACCCTGGCCACTGCACCCCGTGTGCACTTGTGCGCCTGGTTCAGGCGGACAAGTGTCGCCCCGGGTCCCTCGTCTGTCGAGAACACCGTACGCCCCGGTCCGGGGACCGGGCCTCCTGGCCGGGGAGGTGCTGGGGCGACAATGGGCCCGTCCGCCTCCCCGAACCCTCGCGCCGCCCGGCAGGGCACCGGACGAAAGGCCCTCCCCCTTGAACGCGTCCCGGACCCCCCGCTGGTCCCTGGTGGTGCCGCTGAAGCCCTTGGCACGGGCGAAGAGCAGGCTCCTGCCCGCCGCCGGAGAGGTGCTGCGGCCGGGCCTCGCGCTGGCGTTCGCGCAGGACACCGTGGCCGCCGCGCTGGCCTGTGAGGCGGTCCGCGATGTGGTGGTCGTCACGGACGACCCGGTGGCGTCCGCCGCGCTCGCCGAGTTGGGCGCCCGGACCGTCCCGGACTCCCCCGCCGCCGGTCTCAACGCGGCGCTCGCACACGGAGTGCGTACGGTACGGTCCCGCCGCCCCGGTGCTTTCGTCGCCGCCCTCAACGCGGACCTGCCCGCGCTGCGTCCATCCGAATTGCTGCGCGTGCTCAATCGGGCGACGGAATTTCCGCGCGCATTTCTGACCGACGCCGCAGGAATCGGAACTACATTCCTTTCCACTGCGCCAGAAGTGGAATTCCGGCCCTCGTTCGGGGGACCCTCCCGTATCCGGCACATGATTTCGGGTGCGGAGGAACTGCTGCTCGAATTGGTGGATTCCGTACGTCAGGACGTGGATACGGGCGACGATCTGCGCACCGCGTTCGCCCTGGGGGTGGGCCCGCACACGGCCGCCCTCTCCCCCGCCTTCGCCGAGGCTTCCGCCCTCATCTCGCCGGACAGGCCCTAGGCTTTCCGGCATGCAGGCGACCGCGTACACGTACGACCCCGAGACCCGCAGCGGCAGTGTGCTGCTCGACGACGGCACTCCGGTGCCCTTCGACGCGGCGGCCTTCGACGCGGGCGGGCTGCGGCTGCTGCGCGCCGGTCAGCGCGTGCGCATCGAGACGGCGGACGGCCAGACGGCCGGTGGGGCGTCCGGCGCGGGCTCGCCCTCCCGGATCACCCTGGTGACCCTCCAGACCTTCTGAGCGGGGCTCCTGGGGCCGGACGAGGCCCCTGTGGCGCGAGGGGCCGGGCCTCTCGCACGTACACCTGCCGAAAAACACCGCGGGCCGGGCTCCCCGGAGGGAGCCCGGCCCGGCGTGTGAGTACCGCGTCGCCCAGAACTACTTCTTCTTGGCGGTGGTCTTCTTCGCGGTGGTCTTGCGCGCCGTGGTCTTCTTGGCCGGGGCCTTCTTGGCGGTGGCCTTCTTCGCCGGGGCGGTCTTCTTGGCGACGGCCTTCTTGGCGGTGGTCGCCGTGGCCTTCTTGGCCGGAGCGGCCTTCTTCGCCGTGGCGGTCGCCTTCTTGGCGGTCGCGGTGGCCTTCTTCGCCGTGGTCTTCTTCGCCGTCGCCGTCGCCTTCTTGGCGGCCGTCGCGGTGGTCTTCTTCGCGGCGGTGGTCTTCTTCGTCGCGGTCGCCTTCTTGGCGGTGGCCTTCTTGGCCGCGGCCTTGGCGGTCGTACGGGTGGAAGAACCGCCCGACAGGCTGCCCTTGGGCGCCTTCTTCACGGCCACGTCGTTCTTCGGGAGCTTCTTCGAGCCCGCGACGAGGTCCTTGAAGCCCTGACCGGCGCGGAAGCGCGGCACGGACGTCTTCTTGACCCGGACGCGCTCACCCGTCTGCGGGTTGCGGGCGTAACGGGCCGGACGGTCCACCTTCTCGAACGAGCCGAAACCGGTGACCGAGACGCGGTCGCCGGCGACGACGGCGCGGACGATCGCGTCCAGGACGGCGTCCACGGCGTCAGCGGCCTGCTGACGGCCGCCGACCTTGTCGGCAATCGCTTCTACGAGCTGGGCCTTGTTCACGTCTTCCCCTTCGGAGACATTGCCGGAACGAAATGTCCAGGCTTATTCGCACGTTAGGCAGATATATACCGCAAATCAAACACGAAACGGGCTAATCACCCTAGTGCCGCAACGTTGTAGGTCTTACGGGAGTCCTCAGAGGAGTTCCGAAGCCCCAGTTGCTAGTCGACTTCGGGGAATCGGCCTTCGTCGAGGTCCATCAGGAACCTGCTCAGACGCCGGTCGGCAGTCGCGAGATCGTGTTTCGCCGCGGCCGATATGACCAGCAGCTTCCGGTTCAGCGCCATCCGTACGCCCTCCGGGACTTGCAGTGCACGCACCCGCGTGTGTGCTTCTTTCAGTTGGTCCGCGACCGCCTCGTACAGCTTGAGTTGGCTGTCTCGTTCCATGCACCGATTGTGCCATCTGGGGCGAGTTGTCGCCTCCGCCGGGGGCAACTAACGGAATTCCAGGCTCCATCAGCCCCTCAAGTCACTTCTGACCCACTGCCCAACTCCCGTACTCACAAGCGCAGTTGAGACCCGGAACACAGTTCGGCGCCCCCTGCCACGAATGGCGGGGGGCGCCGAAAGTGAGGCGTGGATCTCAGGCCGAACGGGCTACGGGAGACCCGGAAACGAGTCCCTCGGAAGGGTCCGGCGGGGGATCAGGCGCGGATCGTACTCGGCTTGTGGGCCGGGCGGCCGGATTCGTACGCCGCGATCGCGTCCTCGTTCTGGAGCGTGATGGAGATGTCGTCCAGGCCGTTGAGGAGGCGCCAGCGGGCGTTCTCGTCCAACTCGAAGTCGGCCGTGATGCCCTGGGCCCGCACCTGCCGGTCCTGGAGATCAACGGTGATTTCGGCGTCCGGGTCGGCCTCGACGAGCGACCACAGCCGGTCCACCGTCTCCTGCGGCAGAACCACCGTGAGCAGGCCGTTCTTGAGCGAATTGCCCCGGAAGATGTCCGCGAAGCGGGAGGAGACAACTGTCTTGAAACCGTAGTTCTGGAGGGCCCAGACGGCGTGCTCGCGGCTGGAACCGGTGCCGAAGTCGGGTCCGGCGACCAGCACGGAGGCACCCTGGCGCTCCGGCTTGTTGAGCACGAACTCCGGGTCCTTGCGCCAGGCCTCGAAGAGCCCGTCCTCGAAGCCGTCCCTGGTCACCTTCTTGAGCCAGTGGGCGGGGATGATCTGGTCGGTGTCCACGTTGGAGCGGCGCAGGGGCACGGCCCGGCCGGTGTGCGCGGTGAAAGCTTCCATGGTTCTCAGGCCTCCACGAGGGCGGTTGCGTCGGTCAGGTCGGCGGGCGACGCCAGATGGCCGAGGACGGCCGTGGCGGCTGCCACCTGCGGCGACACCAGGTGCGTACGACCGCCCTTGCCCTGCCGGCCCTCGAAGTTGCGGTTGGAGGTGGACGCGGAGCGCTCACCGGGGGCCAGCTGGTCGGGGTTCATGCCCAGGCACATCGAGCAGCCCGCGTGCCGCCATTCGGCCCCGGCGGCGGTGAACACCTTGTCCAGGCCCTCGTCCATGGCCTGGAGCGCGACGCGCACCGAACCGGGGACGACCAGCATCCGGACGCCGTCGGCCACCGAGCGGCCCTCGACGACGGAAGCGGCGGCGCGCAGGTCCTCGATGCGGCCGTTCGTGCAGGAACCCACGAAGACCGTGTCGACCTTGATGTCACGCAGCGCCTGCCCGGCCGTCAACCCCATGTATTCCAGGGCCTTTTCGGCGGCGTTGCGCTCCGAAGCGTCTTCGTACGAAGCCGGGTCGGGGACGTTGGCCGACAGCGGAGCGCCCTGGCCGGGGTTGGTGCCCCAGGTGACGAACGGGGCCAGCGAGGCGGCGTCGACGACGACCTCCGCGTCGAAAACCGCGTCCTCGTCGGACTTGAGCGTCTTCCAGTACGCCACGGCGGCGTCCCAGTCCTCGCCCTGGGGCGCGTGGTCACGGCCCTTCAGGTAGTCGAAGGTGGTGGCGTCGGGGGCGATCATGCCCGCCCGGGCGCCGGCCTCGATCGACATGTTGCAGATGGTCATGCGGGCTTCCATCGACAGCTTCTCGATGGCCGCGCCCCGGTACTCCAGGATGTAGCCCTGACCGCCGCCGGTGCCGATCTTCGCGATGATCGCCAGGATCAGGTCCTTGGCGGTGACTTCGGCGGGCAGTTCGCCGTCGATGGTGATGGCCATCGTCTTGGGGCGGGCCAGCGGCAGCGTCTGGGTGGCCAGCACGTGTTCCACCTGCGAGGTGCCGATGCCGAACGCCAGCGCGCCGAATGCGCCGTGCGTGGAGGTGTGCGAGTCGCCGCAGACCACCGTGGTGCCCGGCTGGGTCAGTCCCAGCTGCGGTCCCACCACGTGGACGACGCCCTGCTCGACGTCGCCCAGCGGGTGCAGCCGGACCCCGAACTCGGCGCAGTTCTTGCGCAGCGTCTCCAGCTGGACCCGGGAGACCGGGTCCGCGATCGGCTTGTCGATGTCGAGGGTCGGGGTGTTGTGGTCCTCGGTGGCGATGGTGAGGTCGATACGCCGTACCTCGCGGCCGTTCTTGCGCAGCCCGTCGAAGGCCTGCGGGCTGGTGACCTCGTGCAGCAGGTGAAGGTCGATGAAGAGGAGATCGGGCTCTCCTTCAGCACGCCGGACGACATGGTCGTCCCAGACCTTCTCCGCGAGTGTCCTACCCATCGCTTTCCCTCCGGCCGGCGGCTTTGCCGGCTCAACTAGAGATGTCGGTTCACCCCGCCCGGACCCCCCGTACGGGGCGGTGACCGCGGGCCGTTGTACGGCCGCCGGTACAGCGTGACAAGTTCGTTGGAAAATTGAACTTGCGTTTCACAGAGTGAGACGCGAGTATCGACGCATGGACAACTCTAGCGGCGTCGGCGTTCTCGACAAGGCGGCGCTCGTGCTGAGCGCCCTGGAGTCCGGTCCGGCCACCCTCGCGGGGTTGGTCGCGGCCACCGGGCTCGCACGACCCACGGCACACAGGCTCGCCGTGGCTTTGGAACACCACCGGCTGGTGGCACGGGACATGCAGGGCCGTTTCATTCTCGGCCCCCGGCTCTCCGAACTGGCCGCGGCGGCCGGCGAGGACCGCCTCCTGGCCACCGCAGGACCGGTACTGACCCACCTGCGCGACGTGACGGGCGAGAGCGCGCAGCTCTACCGCCGCCAGGGCGACATGCGCATCTGCGTCGCCGCGGCGGAACGGCTGTCCGGACTTCGGGACACGGTCCCGGTGGGCTCCACGCTCACCATGAAGGCCGGTTCCTCCGCGCAGATCCTGATGGCCTGGGAGGAGCCGGAGCGCCTGCACCGGGGCCTGCAGGGCGCCCGCTTCACGGCCACGGCCCTCTCCGGGGTACGTCGCCGGGGCTGGGCCCAGTCGATCGGCGAGCGCGAGCCGGGCGTGGCCTCGGTCTCCGCCCCGGTGCGCGGACCCTCCAACCGCGTGGTCGCGGCCGTCTCGGTCTCCGGTCCGATCGAGCGCCTGACCCGTCACCCGGGCCGGATGCACGCCCAGGCGGTCATCGACGCGGCGGCCCGCCTCTCGGAGTCCCTGCGCCGCTCGGGCAGTTGACGCCCGCCCCCTCCCAACACCCCTTGTCCGTACGTCACTTCAGCCGAAGCCCCGAACTCCCGCGCCACGCACCGGAGTTCGGGGCTTCGGCCGCGCAGGGGTCGGGGCGCTCCCGCCCGGCGCCGGTTCCTGACCGGCGAGGCCGGCGGAATTCACCGCGGAATTCCGCCCGCCCTTTCCCCGTACCGCAATCCGAATTCCCGGACCCGGAAGAAGCCGCGGAATTCCAGCGTCCCGACAGGAGCATCCTCACCGGTGCCCGGACATGCGAGAAGGCCCCGCATCAGTGATGCGGGGCCTTACCTGTGCGTACCCCCGACCGGATTCGAACCGGCGCTACCGCCTTGAGAGGGCGGCGTGCTAGGCCGCTACACAACGGGGGCTTGCTCTATGTGCAGTTGTGATCTGCGCTGGGCTACCAGGACTCGAACCTAGAATGACGGTACCAGAAACCGTAGTGTTGCCAATTACACCATAGCCCATGGTGGTTGAGACCATTTTGAAATTTGATTCGCACTGGTTTTAACCAGTACCCCCGACCGGATTCGAACCGGCGCTACCGCCTTGAGAGGGCGGCGTGCTAGGCCGCTACACAACGGGGGCCCTAGCGATCCTCGCGTCGACACATCCAGGAGCGACCTGAAGGTGTCGGAAAGAAAGGATCTGTACCCCCGACCGGATTCGAACCGGCGCTACCGCCTTGAGAGGGCGGCGTGCTAGGCCGCTACACAACGGGGGCCCTAGCAGAGCTGCATCTTGATCTATGAACTTCAACAGCTCTTGCAAGCTGGGCTACCAGGACTCGAACCTAGAATGACGGTACCAGAAACCGTAGTGTTGCCAATTACACCATAGCCCACCAAAACTCAACCCCCTGACCGGGGGTCTTCGTTCGGCTTGCGCTTCCCGGCCGGACCTTTCGGCCCTCTCGGGCGGCGCAGAAAGAACATTACCCGAAGGTTCCCGGGGCTCCAAAACGGGTATTGCCCGCCAGCAGGTCAGGGACCTGATCCAGCCCCGAGACGCTCACCAGCTCGGGCCGTCCGCCCCTGCCGGTGCGGTCCAGCCAGATGCCGTTCAGGCCCGCGGCAACGGCTCCCAGGGCGTCGATGTCCGGCTCGTCCCCGATGTACGCGACCTGCTCGGGCGGCAGCCCCAGCGCGTCGCAGGCGGCGTGGAAGGCCCCGGGCGCCGGCTTGGAGAGTCCCAGCTCGGCGGCGCACAGGACGGCCTCGAAGCGGTCCCAGACGCCCAGGACCTTCAGCTTCCGCTCCTGGACGGCCAGGCTGGAGTTCGACAGCACCGCGTGCCGGTAGCCGTCGCCAAGGGCGTCCAGGACCGGCACGGCGTCCGGGAAGAGGGCCCAGGCGGCCTCGAAGTGGACGAGGTGGCGGGCGAACCAGTCGTCGGCCTCCCGGTCGCTCAGCGGGCCGCCCAGGAAGCCCTCCACGCGGGCCCGGCGCTGTTCGTCGAAGGTGCACTCCCCCGCCGCGAAGCGCGCCCAGTGCAGCTTCATCAGCTCCCGCCACCGGGCCAGGGCCTGCTCGGCGCTCTCGTACCCGGCGGGCAGCCCCTCGGCGGCGAACTGGGAGCGCATCCCGGCGAGGTCGGCGGAGGTGTAGTCGAAGAGGGTGTCGTCGATGTCCCAGAGGACGGCACGGATCGCCATGCGGGCCAGGCTAGGTGCCCGGGGGCGGTGACGTAAGTCGCACTCGTACCTCTGACGACGCGGAGAAGGGGCGGCAGCCGGTGGGTACCGGCTGCCGCCCCTTCTCGGGCGTGCGTCGGGCGCTCAGGCGGCGAGCTTCGCCAGCGCGGCGTCGATGCGGGTCAGGGTCTTGTCCTTGCCCAGGATTTCGAGGGACTCGAAGAGGGGCAGGCCGACCGTGCGGCCGGTGACGGCGACGCGGACCGGGGCCTGGGCCTTGCCGAGCTTGAGGCCGTGGGCCTCGCCGGCGGTGAGGACCGCGTTCTTGAGGGACTCGGGGTCCGACCAGTTCGCGGCTTCCAGGTTGGCGCGGGCCGTGGTCAGCAGGGCGGCGGGGTCGCCCTTCATGGCCTTGGTCCAGGACGCCTCGTCCTCCACCGGCTCCTTGAGGAACAGGAAGTCGACGTTGGCGGTGATGTCGGAGAGGACGGTCACGCGGGTCTGGGCGTGCGGCGCGATGGCCTCCCAGGCGGCGCGGTCGAAGTCCTCGGGGGCCCAGTTGGCGTGCGGGGCCGTGAGCCACGGCTCGCAGGCCTCGGCGAAGGCCTTGGGGTCCAGCAGGCGGATGTGGTCCGCGTTGATGGACTCGGCCTTCTTCAGGTCGAAGCGGGCCGGGTTGGCGTTGACGTCGGCGACGTCGAACTTCTCGATCAGCTCGGGGATCGTGAAGATGTCCTGGTCGGCGGAGAAGGACCAGCCGAGCAGGGAGAGGTAGTTGAGCAGGCCCTCGGGGAGGAAGCCGCGCTCGCGGTAGATGTTGAGGCTCGCCTGCGGGTCGCGCTTGGAGAGCTTCTTGTTGCCCTCGCCCATGACGTACGGCAGGTGGCCGAAGGCGGGGATCGAGTGGGCGACGCCCAGGTCGATCAGCGCGCGGTAGAGGGCGATCTGGCGGGGGGTGGAGGAGAGCAGGTCCTCGCCGCGCAGGACGTGGGTGATCTCCATCAGGGCGTCGTCGACCGGGTTGACCAGGGTGTACAGCGGGGCGCCGTTGGCGCGCACGATGCCGTAGTCCGGGACGTTCTCGGGCTGGACGGTGATCTCGCCGCGGACCAGGTCCGTGAAGGTGATCGCCTCGTCGGGCATCCGGAAGCGGACGATCGCGGGGCGGCCCTCGGCGACGTACGCGGCGACCTGCTCGTCGGTCAGCTCGCGGCAGTGGCCGTCGTAACCGGACGGCTTGCCGGCGGCGCGGGCGGCGTCGCGGCGGGCGTCGAGCTCCTCGGTGGTGCAGTAGCAGTGGTAGGCGTGGCCGGCCGCGAGGAGCTTCTCGGCGACGTCCTTGTAGAGGTCCATGCGCTCGGACTGGCGGTACGGCGCGTGCGGGCCGCCGACCTCCGGGCCCTCGTCCCAGTCGAGGCCGAGCCAGCGCAGGGAGTCGAGGAGCTGGTGGTAGCTCTCCTCGGAGTCGCGTGCGGCGTCGGTGTCCTCGATGCGGAAGACCATGGTGCCGCCGGTGTGGCGGGCGTACGCCCAGTTGAAGAGGGCGGTACGGACGAGGCCCACGTGCGGGTTGCCCGTCGGGGAGGGGCAGAACCGGACGCGGACGGGGGACGAGGGGGTGTTAGCCACGCTTGATCACCTTGTTGGTGAGAGTGCCGATGCCTTCGATGGTGACGGCGACCTCGTCGCCGACGTTCAGGGGTCCGACACCCGCGGGGGTGCCGGTGAGGATGACGTCTCCGGGGAGGAGGGTCATCGCTTCGGAGACGTGCGCGACCAGGTCGGCGACCGAGCGGATCATGTCGCTGGTGCGGCCGAGCTGGCGCTGCTCTCCGTTGACCGTGCACTGGATGGTGAGGTCGGAGGGGTCGACCTCGGTCTCGACCCAGGGGCCGAGCGGGCAGGAGGTGTCGAAGCCCTTGGCGCGGGCCCACTGCTTCTCGCGCTGCTGGACGTCGCGCGCGGTGACGTCGTTGGCCGCGGTGTAGCCGAAGATCACGTCCTTGACGCGCTCCTTGGGGACCTCGCGGCACATGCGTCCGATGACCACGGCGAGCTCCGCCTCGTGGTGCAGTTCGGAGGAGAAGGAGGGGTACGCGATCGAGTCGCCGGGGCCGATGACCGAGGTGGACGGCTTGAAGAAGGCGACGGGGACGTCGGGGACCTCGTTGCCGAGCTCCGCGGCGTGCTCGGCGTAGTTGCGGCCGATGGCCACGACCTTGCTGGGGAGCACCGGGGGAAGGAGCCGCACCTTGTTCAGCGGGACCTTGACGCCGGAGAGTTCGTGGTCGGCGTACGGAATGCCCTTGATGATGTCGAGGACGAGGTCACCCGACTCGGGTGTTCCCTCGCCCTCGACCGCGCCGAAGGCGACATTGCCGTCGATGGAGAATCTGGCGATGCGCACGGGATGCCTGCGCCCCTTACCTGTTTGCCTGAGCTGGCCGAAGTCTGACGCTCCAGGCTAACGCGGGTTGATTCGCCGGACTCCCTGATCAAGGAGGGCTCAGGCGGCGGGGACGGCCTCGGGGAGCTGCTGGATCTCCGGGGCGACCATCAGGATGGTGCGGCGGGTGTTCGCCGTGGCGGAGGGCAGCTCCTGCGCGTACTCCGGGAGGGCGGCCGGCTTGGGGGTGCCGGTCTTCTTGTCCAGGTGCGCGAGGGTGGTGCGCTGCGGGTTGGCCAGGTTGCGGATCGCGGGGGCCGTCTTCTTCGCCGTCTTCGTGGTCTTGAGCGTGGGCTGCATGTGAGTGGTCGCGCCTTGTCGATGAGGGCGCCGGACGGGCGCCGGTGGTCGGATTCGCAATCCCTGTAAAGCGTCAGGCTAAACATCCGCTTCCCGGCCAAAACCGGGAATCTGCAGGGATCTTCGTGTGAGTTTGCTCACGAGGTGTGGGGCAATTGCCTCAATTCGGACTGTTGATCTTGGGTGCAGAAACGGACATTGCATCCCTGAAGGACCGATTCCGCTCCTGATCGTCTCGACTGGGGCACCCCCCACCCGTAAGCGACTCGTACGCAAATGTCTATTTCGTACGGGAAAGGATTCTACGACTGGTGACGTGCCGGGCACAAAGCGTCACCCCAGGTGCACCGGGTCACACGGGCCTTGTTGGAGATCCGGCACTGTGCTGGAATTCCCCGGACCGCGGTCACTCACGACCACCCAATGGGGATGATCCGGTACCCCACGACTCGACACCGTTCTGCCGCTCGGCGACAGAACGCCTGGTCCAGAGGTTGCGACGCTAGTGCAGGGACGTTTCAAGAGGGATGGCATGGGGTCTCCCCAGGCCCGCCAGGGCCGTGGGGAAACCCCGGCCGAGCAGGAGCCGCGCGGCCAGGCCGCCCCGGGCTCATCGCCCCAGCCCCCGCACGCCCGGACTCCCCAGGGTGACGGCCCGGCGCAACCCGGTGGCGGGCCCGCCCGGCCCGGTCCGGCCGGTCCCGGCGCGGGCGGCGCCTTCGGCGGCGGTGGCGGTGCCTTCGGCGGCGGTCCCTCGCAGGAACCCCCGGCGGCCTCCGACGCGGCCGCGGGCAAGAAGGCCAAGGCGCCGAAGCCCATCACCGAGGGCACCCGAATATCCCTGCGCAACTGGAGCATCAGCACGCGACTGGTGTCGCTGCTGGCCCTCCCCGTGGTCGCGGCCACCGCGCTCGGTGGGCTGCGTATCAACGAGTCCCTCAGCGACATGCAGCAGTTGGAGCACATGCAGCTGCTGACCGACATGACCCGCAAGGCGACCGACCTCGCCGCGGCGCTCCAGAACGAGCGCGACAAGACCGCGGGTCCGCTGGCCAACGACACCCCCAAGAACGACCCGACGATCCAGGCCGAGCAGGCCAAGAGCGACCGGTTCCGGGAAGCGTTCATCATCGGCACCAAGGGTGTCGACGTGGGTGAGGAGAACGACGAGTCCCTCACCAGCATCCGGGACAGCCTCACCGACATCAGCGTGCGGCTGAACACCCTGAAGACGATCCGCGAGAAGGCGTTCCAGAACCGCACCGCGGCCGGCAACTCGCAGACGGTCAGCGCCTACAGCGGTCTGATCACCGCGCTGCTCAGCCTCTCGCAGGACATGGCGCAGGCCACCTCGAGCCCCGAGATGATCAAGCGCACCCGTGCGCTGGCGGCGTTCTCGAACGCCAAGGAGTACGCCTCGGTGCAGCGCGCGATCATCGCCGCCTCGCTGCCGATGAACCCGGACGACCCCAAGGGCGCCAACCTCCAGGAGAGCGACCGGCTGTTCGGCCAGACCGCACGGTCGAACGAGAAGACCTCGCTGGACACCTTCAGCAGCATCTACGGCGCCAAGGCCGGCGAGCTGCTGGGCGTCCTGACCAACTCCAACCCGGACTCCAAGCGCGCCGACGAGTACGCGGACAAGGTCCTCAACACCGAGGGCGGCATCAAGCAGCTCAAGGTCCGGTCCTACAAGGACTGGGAGGACCAGGCGAGCAACGAGATCGACTCGATGACGCGCATCGAGCGCACGCTGCTCGACCAGATGGAGCAGAAGGCCCGCGAGCTGAAGGCCGACTCCGAGCGCTCGACGATCATCTCCGGTGCCGTCATCCTCCTCGTGCTCGGCGTCTCGCTGGTCGGCGCGTTCGTCATGGCGCGGTCCATGATCCGCTCGCTGCGCCGCCTCCAGGACACCGCGACCCGGGTCGCCCAGGACCGTCTGCCGGAGCTCGTCAAGGCGCTCTCCGAGTCGGACCCGCAGGACGTCGACACCTCCGTGGAGTCGGTCGGCGTGCACAGCAGGGACGAGATCGGCCGTGTGGCCACCGCGTTCGACGACGTGCACCGCGACGCGGTGCGACTCGCCGCCGAGCAGGCGTTGCTGCGAGGCAACGTCAACGCGATGTTCACCAACCTCTCGCGCCGTTCGCAGGGCCTCATCCAGCGTCAGCTGTCGCTGATCTCCGAGCTGGAGGCCCGCGAGGCCGACCCGGACCAGCTGTCCTCGCTCTTCAAGCTCGACCACCTCGCGACCCGTATGCGCCGGAACGGCGAGAACCTCCTCGTCCTCGCCGGTGAGGAGCCGGGCCGTCGCTGGACGCGCCCCGTGCCGCTGGTCGACGTGCTCCGTGCCGCCGCCTCCGAGGTGGAGCAGTACGAGCGCATCGAACTGGCCTCCGTGCCCTCGACCGAGGTCGCCGGCAGGGTCGTCAACGACCTCGTGCACCTTCTCGCAGAGCTGCTGGAGAACGCGACGTCGTTCTCCTCGCCGCAGACCAAGGTCCGCGTCACCGGTCACGCGCTGCCCGACGGCCGGGTGCTGGTCGAGATCCACGACACCGGCATCGGTCTCTCCCCCGAGGACCTCTCCGCGATCAACGAGCGGCTCGCCGCTCCCCCGACCGTGGACGTCTCGGTCTCCCGCCGCATGGGTCTGTTCGTGGTCGGCCGTCTGTCCCTGCGACACGGCATCCGCATCCAGCTCCGCCCGTCCGACTCCGGCGGTACGACCGCGCTGGTCATGCTGCCCGTGGACGTCGCGCAGGGCGGCAAGAAGCTTCCCGGCAAGCCCGGCGGCCCCGGTGCTCCCGGCGGCGCCCCGCAGATGCCCGCCGGCCAGGGTCCGCGTCCGGGTCTGCCCGGCGGTCCCGGTGCGGGCGGCGGCCCCGGCAGCCGTCCCGGTGGGCCTGCCCCGCAGGGCGGCGGGATGCTCGGCTCCGAGCCCTCGCGCCGTCAGGTCCCGGCGGGTTCGGGTCCCCGGGCCGCGCTGCCCGGCCGTACTCCCGGCGCCGGTCTGACCGGTGCTCCCCCGGCCTCCACGGGCAAGCGCGGCGGCGGTCTCGCCGGTGCGTTCGGCGGCGGGCGCGGCGGGCGCGAGGACGTGCGCCAGGCGCACGCTCCCGAGCCGGACCGCAGCCTGCCCCGCGCGAACGGCCCGCGTGCCGAGCTGCCCGGCGGCAACCCCGCCGCGCCGCCGCAGCGCCCGGTGCCGCCGCAGGGCGGTCAGCCCACCAGCTGGGGCGCCCGGCCGAACCCGGCCGACCAGCCGCGCGGCCACGAGGAGACGGAGGACCGCCAGGGTCCCGGCTCCACCGCCGAGTTCGACCGCCCGGACTTCAACGGGCCGCCGCCGGGATCGGCGACGGGCCAGTTCGAGCGCCCGGACGTCCGCCAGAACCCGGCGTCCACCGGCCAGTTCGAGCGTCCCGACGTACGGCAGGACCCCGCGTCCACCGGTCAGTTCGAGCGCCCGGACGTGCGCGGGCCGCAGGGCCGTGGCGTACAGGCACCGCAGGGACCCGGCCACACCGGACAGTTCCCGCAGGTGCGCGGGCCGCAGGACCCGGCCTCGACGGGGCAGTTCCCGCAGCCGGGCTTCCAGGACCCCGCGTCCACCGGGCAGTTCCCGCAGGCGGCTCCGCAGAATCGTGGCCCGCAGGACCCGGCGTCCACCGGCCAGTTCGCGCAGCAGGACTTCGCGGCGGCGGGCGACTACGAGCGTCCCGACGTGCGCCAGGAGCCTTCGGGCACCGGTCAGTTCGAGCGCCCGGACGTGCGCGGGCCGCAGGGCCGTGGCGTACAGGCACCGCAGGGCCCCGGCCACACCGGACAGTTCCCGCAGGTGCGCGGGCCCCAGGACCCGGCGTCCACCGGGCAGTTCCCGCAGCCCTCGTTCCAGGACCCGGCGGCGACCGGCCAGTTCGCGCAGTCGGACTTCGCGGCGGCGACGGGCAACTACGAGCGCCCCGACGTCCGCGAGCCGCAGCGCGGGCCCGACCCGTACGACACCGGCGCGCACCGCTCCGACCCGTACGACACGGGTGCGCACCGCAGCGACGGGTACGACACCGGTTCCTACGACCGGCCGACGCCCGCCCCGCCCACCGGCGCCCCGCGTCCGCGCGGCGGCGAGGCCGGCCGGGACGACTCCGCCTTCCGGCCGCCGCGTCCGGTGGCGAGCCTGCCGGGCCAGCCGGGTGCCTACCAGCAGCCGTCCCAGGCGCCGCAGTCGCCGCAGTCGCCGCAGCAGACCCAGCCCGTCCCGCAGGTGCAGCAGGACTCGCTGCCGCCCGCCGCGGGTCCCGGAGACGGCCGTACGCCGCTCTTCGACACGCTGGAGTCGAACTGGTTCCACCAGGACCAGGGCGGCACCCCCCAGCCCGCCGCCTCCGTGCCCGCCCAGCCGACGGTCTCCGCTCCCGAGCGCGAGTCCGCCGAGGCGGCGTGGCGGCCCTCGCCGAACGACGAACTCGTCCGGCAGGCCGAGCGGGTGCGCAAGCCCGCTGCGGGCGGCGTCACCACCTCAGGACTTCCCCGTCGCGTCCCGAAGGCCAACCTGGTCCCGGGCACGGCGCAGGAACAGAACCACCAGACAGGTCCGCAGGTCTCCCGTGCGCCCGATGACGTACGCGGCCGGCTGACCAATCTTCGTCGGGGTATCCAGCAGGGCCGCCAGGCCGGAAGCAACGGCACCACTGGCACGTTCCGCACCGTTGACCCCACTCACCAGCAGGAGCGTTAGTTGAGTCCGATGAGCCAGGCGGCGCAGAATCTGAACTGGTTGATCACCAACTTCGTGGACAACACCCCCGGTGTTTCCCACACGGTGGTGGTCTCCGCCGACGGACTCCTTCTGGCGATGTCCGAAGGTTTCCCCCGTGACCGTGCCGACCAGTTGGCGGCGGTGGCCTCCGGGCTCACCTCGCTGACGGCGGGCGCGTCCCGGATCTTCGAGGGCGGCCCGGTCAGCCAGACCGTGGTGGAGATGGAGCGCGGCTTCCTCTTCCTCATGTCGATCTCGGACGGCTCGTCGCTGGCGGTGCTCGCGCACCCCGACGCCGACATCGGTCTGGTCGGGTACGAGATGGCGCTGCTGGTCGACCGGGCGGGCACGGTCCTCACCCCGGACCTCCGCGCGGAACTCCAGGGCAGCCTTCTCCACTAGGTGCCCACTGGGTACATACGCATCACCCGCACCACACGCACCACAACCGTCCGGCCGTAGTCCGATCCCCCACCGGCCCCGTCAGACGGCACGCCGACACCCTGCTGTCATGCCCGGAGGACCCATGACCCCGCCCCCTGCCTCTCACGATCCGTACGGCGGCGCGCATCTCGACGCGCCGTACGACCACGAGGGCGATCAGCCGCTGGTACGTCCGTACGCGATGACCGGTGGCCGGACCAGGCCGCGTTACCAGCTCGCCATCGAGGCGCTGGTATCCACCACGGCCGACCCGGCGCACCTGTCCACGCTGCTCCCCGAGCACCAGCGCATCTGCCACCTGTGCCGTGAGGTCAAGTCGGTGGCCGAGGTCTCGGCGCTGCTGTCGATGCCGCTCGGTGTCGCGCGCATCCTGGTCGCCGACCTGGCCGAGGCCGGGATGGTGGCCATCCACCAGCCGGGCGAGGGCGCGGAGGCCGACGGAACGCCGGCCGTGACGCTGCTGGAAAGGGTGCTCAGTGGACTTCGCAAGCTCTGACGGCGCGACGGGCGCGGCCCGTTCCACCACCTCCGCCAAGATCGTCGTGGCGGGTGGCTTCGGCGTCGGCAAGACCACGTTCGTGGGTGCCGTCTCGGAGATCAACCCGCTGCGCACGGAGGCCGTCATGACCTCCGCGTCCGCGGGGATCGACGACCTCACCCACACCGGGGGCAAGACCACCACCACGGTGGCGATGGACTTCGGCCGCATCACGCTGGACCAGGACCTGATCCTGTACCTCTTCGGTACGCCGGGCCAGGACCGCTTCTGGTTCATGTGGGACGACCTGGTGCGCGGCGCGATCGGCGCCGTCGTCCTGGTCGACACCCGCCGTCTCGCCGACTGCTTCCCGGCGGTCGACTACTTCGAGAACAGCGGCCTGCCCTTCGTGATCGCCCTCAACGGCTTCGACGGCCACCAGCCGTACACGCCGGAGGAGGTGCGCGAGGCGCTCCAGATCGGGCCGGACACCCCGATCATCACGACGGACGCCCGACACCGTGCAGATGCGAAGAGTGGCCTGATCACGCTGGTCGAGCACGCGCTGATGGCCCGTCTGAAGTAGCGCACAGGTACTTCACAAGTCGGGTCTGCGGTACGGAAGTTGTCGTAGTCCCACAGGGGCGGGTTGTGTCGTACGACACTCTCCGCTCCGGCTCCGCAGTGGAGTTCATAACGTTTCGAATGAGAATTGCCCGAGCGGGGCAACCCGGTGCGTTCATCCGGTGTCGCTGCGCTCACACGAGCCCCGTCTTTTGACGGGGCTCGTTCTTTATGCCCGTTTTATCTGAGGGATGGGCCACTAGGGAGGCCTTCTTCCGGCTGTTTGGTTCAGAACCGTCGGCCGTGCTGGAATTCGGCGAAACTCCTGAGTAAGTACGCACAGGACAGCAGTAGTACGGCCCCGAACGAAACACGGCACAGCGTTGGTGCCGACGCCGAGAGGTTGTTGGTCGAGTGAGGCGAAGCAAGAAGAGCTCCGCAGAGCAGCAGACACGGGGCAACTTCACCCCGCCGTCGCGCACTGCGGCGTCGCCTGCTGCCGAGGCGCCGAGCCAGGCGCCTGCCCCGGGCGGCAGTTCCAGCCGGATGTCCCCGCGCAACTGGCGCGTGGCCACCCGGCTGAACGCGATTCTCCTCATACCCGTGCTGGTCGCCCTCGTGATGGGCGGCTTCCAGGTCAACGGCTCCATCCGGACCTGGCGCGAGGCCCAGGACGCGGAGAAGACCGCACTCATCGTGCGCGCCGCCGCCGAGTACGGGCACGCGCTGCTCAACGAGCGCGACCTGACGGCCCAGCCGCTGCTGGCCGGCAAGCGCACCGCGCCGGCCGTCGAGGAGGCCAGGTCGGCCACCGACGCCGCGAAGAAGAAGTTCGACACCGCCGTCGCGGGCGCGCCCGACAACCAGGGCCTGAAGAACCGCCTCACCCGCATCCGGCAGGCCGAGCCGAAGCTCACCCCGCTGCGCGAGACCGCCTACACCGCGGGCGTCGAGAGCAAGAACCCGGTCGCCACCGAAGAGGGCTACCGCGACGTCCAGCACTTCCTGATGGAGGTGTCGAACGAACTGAGCATCGGCTCCGGCAACATCACCTCCTACGGCCGGACCGTGTACGCGGTCGAGCTGGCGAAGGCCGCCGAGTCCCTCCAGCGCTCCATCGGAATGCACCTGCTGGTGCGGCCGAACGGCGAGGACGCCGTCTTCGACGGCCAGGTCAAGGCGTTCTGCTCGTACAACTACCTGGAGACGATCGCTCTCGGCGAGTACGTCTCGGGCGGCACCCAGCACGACGTGGACCGGCTCCGCGACGTGATGAAGGGCAAGGCCGAGGAGGGCGGGAAGAAGCTCGCCGAGGCGCAGGCCGCCGCGCAGGCCACCGGCAAGCCCTTCCCGACGCCGCCGTCCAAGAACGGTTCGGTCCTCGACGGCATGGCCGCCGAGATCTGCAAGGGCCAGAAGCAGAGCAGGCTCGCCGCCAAGGGCATCGTCCCGCTGACCTGGATGGCCGCGGCCACCGGCAAGTTCGACGGCTACACCGAGATCGAGAACGAGCTCGTCACGAAGGCCGTGAACGACGCCGCGCAGATCTCCGAGGACTCCCGCAACGACGCCCTCATCAACGGCGCCATCGTCGTGATCGCCGTGCTCGCCGCCTTCGTGCTGGCCGGTGCGGTCGCCCGCCAGATGAGCCGCTCGATGAAGCGCCTGCGCACCGCCGCCTTCAGCGTCGCCGAGCAGCGCCTGCCGATGCTGGTCGACCAGCTCTCGCGTACGGAGCCGGGCCGCGTGGACACCCGCGTGCAGCCCATCCCGATCACCTCGCACGACGAGATAGGCGAAGTCGCCCGCGCCTTCGACCAGGTGCACCGCGAGGCCGTGCGGCTCGCCGCCGAGCAGGCCATGCTCCGGGGCAACGTCAACGCGATCTTCACCAACCTCTCGCGCCGCAACCAGTCCCTGATCGAGGGCCAGCTGACCCTCATCACCGACCTGGAGAACAACGAGGCCGACCCGGACCAGCTCGAAAGCCTCTTCCGGCTCGACCACCTCGCCACCCGTATGCGCCGCAACGGCGAGAACCTCCTGGTCCTCGCGGGCGAGGAGCCGGGCCGCCGCTGGAACCAGCCGGTCCCCCTCGTCGACGTGCTGCGCGCCGCCTCCTCCGAGGTGGAGAGTTACGAGCGCATCGAGCTGACCGGCGTCCCGGAGTCGGAGATCCACGGTCAGGCCGTGACCGACCTCGTGCACCTCCTCGCCGAGCTGCTGGAGAACGCCACCACGTTCTCCTCCCCGCAGACCAAGGTCCGCGTCAACGCGACGCGTCTGCCCGACGGCCGCGTCATGGTCGAGATCCACGACAAGGGCATCGGGCTCACCCCCGAGGACTTCGCGGACATCAACCACAAGCTGGCCAACCCGCCGACGGTGGACGCCGCCGTCTCGCAGCGCATGGGCCTGTTCGTGGTCGGCCGCCTCGCCGACCGGCACGGCATCCGCGTCCAGCTGCGCCCCTCGGGCGAGCAGGCGGGCACGACCTCGCTGGTCATGCTCCCGGACGCGATCACCCACGGTGGCGGTGGCGAGAACCAGCCGCAGGACGACTTCACGGTCTCCTCGATCATCGCCGAACAGCGCCCGGAGCAGCCGTCCCTGGACGCCGCCCCGATGCGCACCGCCGCCGAACTCGGCTTCGACGACTCGCGCTACGAGGCCGGCCAGGGCGAACGCGCACCGCTCGATCCGGTGAACCGCTCGCTGCTCCGCGAGGAGCGCAGGGCCGCCCTGGAGGGCCGCGCCGCGCAGCCCGACGGCCGCCCGCTCTTCCGCGACGAGGTGCAGGAGCCCCAGCAGGCTTCGTACGAGCAGGGGTACGGGCCCCAGCAGGCGGCGCCGCAGGGGTACGACCCGAACGCCTACGACCCGCAGCAGCAGGCGTACCAGCAGGGTTACGACCCGAACGGCTACCCGCAGCAGCAGGGCGAGCACGCCGGCTACCAGGAGCAGCAACCCGCCCCCGGCGGCTTCGACGGCTTCGGCCAGCGCGAGGCCTTCGGCTCCACGGAGCGCTTCCCGGCCCAGCAGGCTCCGCAGACCCCGCAGCCTTCGCAGTCCTTGCCGCAGCAGGGCTATGCGGAACCCGAGTACCAGGCGTACGAGGAGCAGCCGCAGCAGGCCCAGTGGCAGGACCCGAACGGATTCCAGTCCGGCTACGAGCCCTCGTACCCGGCCGAAACGGAATCCGGAACCGCGCCTTCCGGACAGTCTTCGCAGGAGACTCCCCCGGCGGCCGACGACCCCGTAGGCTTCGACCGTCCGGGCACCGCCCCGGACGCACCGCGCGAGGGTCACGCCCTGACGGACGCGGGTCTTCCGCGCCGCGGCAGCCAGCCCGGCCAGGAGAGCCAGCTCAGCCGGCACAGCAAGTCCGGCCGTGCCGAGCAGTCGGCGTCCGCGTCGTCCTCGGCATCGGAGAACCAGCAGCGACCGCAGGCCGCCCTGCCGACCCGCAAGCCGCAGCAGCCGTCCTCCACGGGCGTGCCGGAGCAGCCGCAGCGGTCCGCACCGGCGCGGCAGGAGCCCCCGGCCGACAGCGGCTGGCGCACGTCGAACGACGAGCGCTGGCAGCGGGCCGAGAAGCTCAAGGACCCGAAGGCGGGCGGGATCACTCCCTCCGGCCTCCCCAAGCGGGTGCCCAAGGCCAACCTGGTCGAGGGCACCGCGGAGCAGAGCCCGCAGAGCGGCCCCCAGGTCTCTCGCGCACCCGAGGACGTACGCGGCAGGCTGAGCAATCTGCGCCGGGGCGTCCAGCGGGGACGCAGCGCGGGAACCGACCAGAACCAAGCGGCCACTTACGATCAGCACAGTGGACCGGGTAGTACCTACAACCAGGAGCGTTAGTGTGAGCCCGATGAGCCAGGCGGCGCAGAATCTGAACTGGTTGATCACCAACTTCGTGGACAACACCCCCGGTGTTTCCCACACGGTGGTGGTCTCCGCCGACGGACTCCTGCTGGCGATGTCCGAAGGATTCCCCCGTGACCGTGCCGATCAACTGGCGGCCGTGGCCTCCGGTTTGACGTCGCTGACGGCGGGTGCCTCTCGGATCTTCGAGGGCGGCGCCGTCAACCAGACCGTGGTGGAGATGGAGCGAGGATTCCTTTTCATCATGTCCATCTCCGACGGATCTTCCCTCGCCGTCCTCGCCCACCCCGATGCCGACATCGGCCTCGTAGGCTACGAGATGGCACTGCTGGTGGACCGGGCCGGCACGGTGCTGACCCCGGATCTGCGGGCCGAACTCCAGGGGAGTCTGCTGAACTGAACCCCTCAGCGGAGGGCGTGTTCCTCCGCTGAGGGTTCTTGACGAAGTCTGTTCAACTGGCAGACACCCCGTGCGTATTGGCATCCCCGGGCTTTAGGGTTCGGGGATGTGGCTCCACAGGTGATGGTGCCCCGCAGTGCAGTCGGAGGAGGAGAACGTGGCAACGCCCCCCAACGGTTCGTCGGCCGACTGGCCCTATGGCCGTGGCCCGGGCCAGGGCCAGAGCGGTCAGAGCGACCCCTCGCAGAACCGGTTCAACTTCCCCTCTGCGCCCAGCCGTTCCCCGCAGGGCGGTCAGCAGTCCTCGGGATACCAGCAGCCGTACGAGCAGCGCCCCTACCAGCAGCAGCCCCCGCAGCCCCCGCGCCACGGGCAGCCCTCCGGCATCCAGCCGGTGCCGCCCCGGCAGCAGACGGGCCGTGCGGGGTCCCCGTCGTCCTCTTCCTCCGGGGGCGGCGGACACAACCCCCTGGTGCGTCCGTACGCCATGACGGGCGGCCGGACCAGGCCCCGCTACCAGCTCGCCATCGAGGCGCTGGTGCACACCACGGCGGAACCCAGCAGGCTGCAAGGGCAGTTGCCCGAGCACCAGCGGATCTGCCACCTGTGCCGTGAGATCAAATCGGTCGCCGAGATCTCCGCACTCCTCTCCATCCCCCTCGGCGTAGCCCGAATCCTCGTCGCCGACCTGGCAGAGGCCGGACTCGTCGCCATTCACCAGCCCGGCGGCGACGAAGCCGCGGGCGGTCAGCCAGATGTGACACTGCTCGAAAGGGTGCTCAGTGGACTTCGCAAGCTCTAGCAGCGGAGCAGCCCGCTCCACAACCTCCGCGAAGATCGTGGTGGCGGGCGGCTTCGGCGTCGGCAAGACGACGTTCGTCGGAGCCGTGTCGGAGATCAACCCGCTGCGCACCGAGGCCGTCATGACCTCCGCCTCGGCGGGCATCGACGACCTCACCCACACCGGTGACAAGACGACCACGACGGTCGCCATGGACTTCGGCCGCATCACCNGGCGCCGTCGTCCTGGTCGACACCCGCCGTCTCGCCGACTGCTTCCCGGCGGTCGACTACTTCGAGAACAGCGGCCTGCCCTTCGTGATCGCCCTCAACGGCTTCGACGGCCACCAGCCGTACAACCCCGAAGAGGTCCGGGAAGCCCTCCAGATCGGCCCCGACACCCCGATCATCACCACGGACGCCCGCCACCGCGCGGACGCCAAGAGCGCGCTCATCACGCTGGTCGAGCACGCCCTGATGGCCCGCCTGCGCTAGCGGCTTCTTGTACGGGCTCGGGCCCGTGCCCCCTCTCACCGGGGGGCACGGGCCCTTCGGCGTCTTCGGGCCGGTGTCGGGGGTGCGGGCGGGGGGAGGGCCTCGCCGCAGCCCCCGCACACGCCGAAGGCCCGGCCCCCGCAGCAAATGCGGGGGCCGGGCCTTCGGGAAGGGAGGGCTCAGCCCTGCCAGCTGTGGGGGGCGCGGAAGCCCGGGGTGCGCTCCAGCCGGCGCCAGCCGGCAGCCGTGCGGCCGTGCGGGGCCGAGACCTCGGCGGGCCGGGCGGCGGCACGGGCCAGGAGGATCGCGGTGATGGCCGCGAGCTCCTCGGGGGCCGCCTCGCCCTTCTCCACGCGCAGGAGGTTCTTCGTATCGGCAGGGGTACTCATCAGTTTCGTCGTCTCCGTCGTCTCGTCGCAGTCTCAGTCGGTCGTCAGGCTGAGGAAAGTCACTGGGGCGGGTTGCCGTGCTTGCGCGACGGCAGGTCCGCGTGCTTGTTGCGCAGCATGGCCAGCGAGGAGATGAGGACCTGACGGGTCTCCGCCGGGTCGATCACGTCGTCCACCAGGCCTCGCTCGGCCGCGTAGTACGGGTGCATCAGCTCGGCCTTGTACTCCTTGACCATGCGTGCCCGCATCGCCTCGGGGTCCTCGGCCTCCGCGATCTGCTTGCGGAAGATGACGTTGGCCGCGCCCTCGGCCCCCATCACGGCGATCTCGTTCGTCGGCCAGGCGTACGTGAGGTCCGCGCCGATGGACTGCGAGTCCATGACGATGTACGCGCCGCCGTACGCCTTGCGCAGGATCAGCGAGATCCGCGGCACGGTGGCGTTGCAGTACGCGTACAGCAGCTTCGCGCCGTGCCGGATGATGCCGCCGTGCTCCTGGTCGACGCCGGGCAGGAAGCCGGGGACGTCGAGCAGCGTCACAATGGGGATATTGAAAGCATCGCACATCTGGACGAAACGTGCGGCCTTCTCACTTGCCTCGATGTCCAGGACACCGGCGAGGGACTGCGGCTGGTTCGCCACGATGCCGACGACCTGGCCGTCGAGCCGGGCCAGGGCGCACAGGATGTTGGTGGCCCAGCGCTCGTGGATCTCCAGGTAGTCGCCGTCGTCGACGAGCTCCTCGATGACCTTGCGCATGTCGTACGGCCGGTTGCCGTCGGCCGGGACCAGGTCCAGCAGGACGTCGCCGCGCCGGTCCGCCGGGTCCTCGGAGACCACGGTCGGCGGGTTCTCCCGGTTGTTGGAGGGCAGCATCGAGATCAGGTACCTGACCTCGGCGATGCAGGTCTCCTCGTCGTCGTACGCGAAGTGCGCCACACCCGAGGTCTCGGCGTGCACATCCGCACCGCCGAGCCCGTTCTGGGTGATCTCCTCGCCCGTCACGGCCCGCACCACGTCGGGACCGGTGATGAACATCTGCGAGGTCTCGCGGACCATGAACACGAAGTCGGTGAGCGCCGGGCTGTAGGCCGCGCCGCCCGCGCACGGGCCGAGCATGACCGAGATCTGCGGGATGACACCGGAGGCCCGGGTGTTCCGCTGGAAGATCCCGCCGTACCCGGCAAGGGCGGAGACGCCTTCCTGGATACGGGCGCCCGCGCCGTCGTTCAGCGAGACCAGCGGGGCACCCGCCGAGATCGCCATGTCCATGATCTTGTGGATCTTCGTGGCGTGGGCCTCGCCCAGCGCACCGCCGAAGATGCGGAAGTCGTGCGCGTACACGAAGACCGTGCGGCCCTCGACCGTGCCCCAGCCGGTGATGACACCGTCGGTGTACGGCTTCTTGTTCTCCAGGCCGAAGCCGGTCGCCCGGTGCCGGCGCAGCTGCTCGACCTCCTGGAAGGAGTCCGGGTCCAGCAGCAGCTCGATGCGCTCGCGCGCGGTCAGCTTGCCCTTGGCGTGCTGCGCCTGGGTGGCCCGCTCGCTCGGGCCCTGTACGGCCTGCTCACGCAGTGCGTGCAGCTCGGCCACCCGGCCGCGGGAGTCGGTGGGCTCGCCCTGGGCGCCCGGAGTATCCAAAACGGTCATGTGTCGACCCTACGAAGAACGCCAAGAAAACGGTCCGTCGACTCTGCACAGTCTCCGGACCGTATCCCTGTCGACCCTGCACAGAACCATGTCGGGAAGCGAGGGAATCGCCTGCTCCTGGCGGGTCGGCGTTGTAAAGGTTCAACAAAGGCCGCCGGTGTGGTGTGCGGCACTCGCCGGAGCGGCGCCGCACACCACGCGTCTCAGCCGCCGCAGTGGAAGCGGGCGCTCCCCCAGTCGGCGTGGTCGTTGCCGGGTCCGTCGCCGCCGTCGCCGGTCACCAGGTCGACGTACTTCGCTCCGGTGACGTCGGCGGTGAGCGCCCAGCCCGGGTCGGCGCCCTTGAGCACCGGGGACTTCACCTTCTCCGTACCGTCGGCGAGGACGCTGAACTGTACGCTGCCGCGGCTGCTCTGGACGTCGTCGAGGCCGACGGAGGCGGTGAAGGAGGTGCACTTGCCGCCCAGGTAGTAGCGGATCCTGCCGGGTGAGGCGGTGCCGAGCCCCTTCGCGTGGGCGACGCCGTTGAGGGTGATCGGCTTGCCGTCGCCGGGTGCGGTCTCGCCGTTGGACATGTCCTTCTCGGCGGGGCCCCAGCCGTTGTCCATGGTCGTCCAGTCCAGGTCACTGGCGTACGTGTCCTGGACGGGCGGCGGCGGCAGGGTGCGGACGCTCGCGGCGGCGGCGAGCTTGCGGGCGGTGCCGCCGACCGCGTACGAGGCGGCCGAGGTCAGCTCGTACGGCTGGTACTTGGCGTCGACCGGCGGGGTGACCTGCCAGCTTCCCGTGACCTTGGCGCCCGGGTCGACGGACGGGAAGGCGACGGGCCCGGCGGGCTCGGCGGTCCAGCCCTCGGGGAGGCCGAGGGTGAGCTGCACGTCGGTGGCCGCGGTCGCCTCGTTGTTGGTGAAGGCGGCCGTGACCTGGTGCTTCTGGTCGGGCTCGAAGGCGCCGGGGGCCGGGGTCAGGGCGAGGGTGCCGCAGGCGGCGCGCTCGGGGGCCGGGCCCAGGTCGGTGACGGTGAAGTCGTCGAGGACGAAGTCGGCGCCGTCGGGTGCGCCGTCCTTCTTGCGCAGCCCGACCCAGGTGTCGCCGCAGCCCGCGGTGACGGTCTCCAAGAAGCGGGCGGTGGTGCGCTGTTCGGCCAGCGGGGTGCGGCGGGTCTCGACGGAGGCGGGCTTGCCGTCCGCGCCGATGCGGTCGTAGCCGGTCACCCACTCGTAGGAGCCGGAGTGGCTGGTCTGCCGGTCGAACTCGACCTTGTACCGGTGGCCGTCCTTCATGGGGACGGTCCACGGCGCGGTGCGGTAGACGAGCCCGTCGTTCTCCTCGTGGGACTTCAGGGACTCGGCGCCGCCGAGGACGTCGTCGATGCGCTTTCCGTTCCAGCCGGCCTGGGTGTACGGGGCGTTCTTCTGCGCGACGTGGGTGCGGGGGTCGGTGTCGCCGCCCGCGTCGCCCTTGAGGAAGGGGCCCCAGCCCTGGTCAACGGCCTCGAAGTCCTCGTGGACGAGGGCTCCGGGCTTGGTCGCGGGGGCGTTGGCGAGGAGGCGGACGTCGTCGATCCGGACCCGTACGTCCGAACTCGCCCTGTCCGTACGGACGGTGAGCGTGTCGGATCCGCCGCGTGCGGTGAAGTTGACCTTGGCGCGCTGGAAGTAGGTGCCGTGCCAGTCGTTGGCGGCGGTCTGCTCCTTGGCGGTGGAGCGCTCCACGACGACGTCCTTGCCGCCGATGCTCAGGGTCGTACGGCGCTCCTTGCCGGGCTGGACCTCGATCCAGGCGGAGGCGGTGTAGCGCTGCCCCGGCTTGAGCCCGGTGATGCGCTGGGAGAGGGCGGCGGGGGCGGTGCCGGAGAGGGCGGCGCTGTTGCGGCCCTGGTCGTCGCTGTCACGGACGGCCTTGCCCGTGGTGCGCCAGTCGGCGAGCTTCGCGTCGTTGAAGCCGGGGTCGGCGACGTGACCGCCCTCGCCCCAGTTCGCGTCACGGGTGGCGGGGGTGCGGCCGGCCGGGTGGAGGACGTACGGCTGACCGGCTTCCGCCCGGAGGGTGACCTTGCCGTCCTTGACGGGGACGGTGGCGGTCTTCACCCGGCCGTTGTCGGTGAGCTTGCTGACGGTGAAGGAACCGGCCCGCTGGAAGGCAGCCGGGACGTCCCACGTGGTCGTCCCTCCGGCCTTGTTGTAGTGGTACAGCTTCTTGTCGCCGTCCCACGGGAGGAGGTAGTTCGCGCCGTCGAGGACCTTGGCGTCACCGACGTAGAAGGCGCGCCTGCCGTTCTCGACGGTGCCGCGCACGCCGCCGGTGAAATCGATGCGGTCCTTGTCCCAGTGCTGGATCTTCTGGTGCTGGAGGAACTTGGCGGGCAGGTTGCGCTGCCAGACGTTGTCGTAGAAGGCGTTCCAGTCGGTCTCGCCGGTCCAGCCCTCGAACTCCTCGATGGCGGTCTGGCCGAGGATCGGGTGGTCGTTCCAGATGTCCTTCTCGCCGTTGCGGATGAAGCGGATGATCTGCGAGTTGAGGCCCTTGTTGGTCTTGCCGCCGTAGTTGAGGTCGTTGGCCCAGTGCGACCAGAGCGAGGCGTGCTCGAACTTCTCCGCCCACTCGGTGCCGACGTTCCAGCCCTGCTTCTGGACGGCCTGGAGGGTCTTGTCGGCGATCCAGCCGTGGGTGTAGTAGACGTCGATGTAGAGGAAGTTGAGGTTGCGGTCCGTCTCGTCGCGCAGTTGCTGGAAGCGCTTGGCGAGGTCGCCGCTGTTCACGTCGCGCCGCTGGTCGATGTAGTAGCTCTGGTTGAGCCAGTTCCAGCCCGGCTTGGTCTTGTCGACGAGGGTCTCGTTGAAGTTCTTGGCCTCGGGGTACGACTCGGTGGCGTTCACGTGGACGCCGAAGGTGGCGCCCCACTTCTTGCCCGCCTTGAGGAGCTTGTTGAGGTCGGTGAGGCCGCCGGCGCGCTTGTTGTAGTTGCCGCCGTAGTCCGGGTGGGCGGAGTCGTGGCCCTCGGACCCGTACCCCTTGAGGACGGCGAGCTGCCCGAGTCCGTCCGTCGCCTGCGAGACGCGCTTGACGTCGTCGAGGGTGCGCAGGAAGGGGTGGGTGGCCTGGCTGGCGAAGTTGAAGGGGATGTGGGTGACGACCCGGTCGGGGGTCTCCTTCGACCCCGGGGCCTCAATCCCGACGGACCGGAAGGCGATCGCACCGTCCTGCCAGTCGACCTTCTTGTCGCTGTTCGCGTCGGGGGTCACGACGACCTTCGCCCAGGGCAGGTCCTTGCCGCTCTCGGGCTTCGGCGCGCCTTCTCCCCGGTACGTCCACTGGCCCGACCAGACCCCGACCCGGACGGACCCGTCCTCGCCCTTGGTCGCCCGGTGCCAGAGGCGTGCGCCGTCCCGGCCGCTGGCCCCGCTCGGCTTGTCGTACGAGGAGTTGGACTCGACGGCGGCGGCGAGGGCCCCGGTGTTCACGATCCCGTACGAGGCTCCGACGGGGGCGGCCTCGACGGGCGTCGCGGCGGTCACCTTCCCGAAGACGTCGGCGGTGCGGGTGGAGTCGGGGTCGAGCCGGGTGAACGCGGTCTCCGCACCGGCCTCCCCGCTGCCCACCGACACCAGGTCGTGCCCGGGTATGTCGAGCGTCCCCACCCGGAACGCCTCCGTGTCGCGGATCGCCGTCACCCGGAAGGTGGTGGCCCGGCCGCGCACGGACAGCGTGGCGTCGATCTCGACGCCGGGGAGGGAGGGCACGAGCAGGGTGTACGAGGCGGAGTCGGCCCGCATCCGGGGTGCGGCCTTGGCCTGCACGGGGCGGGCGGTGCCGTTCAGGACGATTTCGGTGACCGGCTTCGTGCTGCCAAGGAGCCGGGCACCGCCCGCGCGCTCGGTGTACGAGAGAACCCGGGGGAAGTCCTTGGCCACGGTGACGGTGAGCTGCGGGGACTGGATGACGGCGGTGTCGGCGGCGGGGGCCGGGGCGGCCGGTACCGCGGCCGACGTGGGAAGCGCCGGACCTGCCAGCGCGAACACGACGGACGAGGCGGCGGCGACGGCGCACGACGCACGGAATCTCAGCGACATGGGGCTTGAGTAAGCCCGGCCCCAGGAGCCCCGTCAACGGAAACGGACCCCACGGGTCCCGGCAGTCCAACAACCCCGTTCGGGAAGTCCAAGCGGGGTTGTAGGACTGCGGTCCCGTTCGGCCCGGCTGGGCCGAACGGCTGAATTCCGACCGCCACGGACCGTGGAAGTTGAAACTTGAACATCATCGCGCTATGGTCATCTCAGTTGAAGGTTCAACAAACAACTTCTCGTCTTCAGGAGGACGTCATGGGTCTCTTCGGCCGCAACAGCAACACCCCCGCCGCCACCGCCGCTCCGGCCGCCGTGGACCCGGCACTGGCCGCCCTGACCGGCGAGTACACGGTCGACGCCAGCCACACCCGGATCGGCTTCACCGCCCGCCACGCGATGGTCACCAACGTCCGGGGCGCCTTCACCGACCTCGACGGCACCCTGAAGCTGGACGGCTCGAACCCGTCGGCCTCGGAGGCCTCGATCACGGTCCGCATGACCAGCATCGACACGGGCTCCGACGACCGCGACAACCACCTGCGCAGCGGCGACTTCTTCGACGTGGAGACCTTCCCGGAGATGACCTTCCACTCCACCAAGGCCGAGCAGCTGGGCGGCTCGGACTACCGGATCACGGGCGACCTGACCATCAAGGACACCACCCGCCCGCTCTCCATCGACCTGGAGTTCAACGGCTCGGCGACCGACCCCTTCGGCAACGAGCGCGTGGGCTTCGAGGGCAGCGCGACGATCCTGCGCTCCGAGTGGGGCCTGACCTGGAACGCGGCGCTGGAGGCCGGTGGCGTGCTGGTCAGCGACAAGATCAAGCTGAACTTCGACATCTCGGCCATCAAGAACGCCGGCTGACCCGGGCACCCTCTGTCCGGGCATTGCGGCCACAACGCCAAAATCCTGGACAAATCCTTCTGACGTGCGGGAGCGGCGGTGTCAGCTGACACCGCCGCTCCCGCATGCCGGGAAGTCCAGGAAGGCGGGAAGGCCGAGTGAAACGCGCGCAGGGCCGCAGGCGAGGGCGCGCCTCATGGTGGCCGGTCACCGGGCACCACTTCCTTCTGGCGGCCATGGGCTGCGGACTGGGCTTCACCGGCGCCCTCCTCGCCCTGACGAGCGGCGCCTTGCCCCTCGGCCAACGCGTCCTCGACTTCCTGGGCGCCCTTGCCCTCGGAATCGTGTCCCTGCGCTTCCTGGCTCGCTGCATCCAGGAGTTCACCCGGAGATCCGATCTCCGACGGCGGACGCGGAACTGAGGGCACGCAACGTCTCGCAGGGCCGTCCCGGGAGGGTCAGAAGCTGCCGCCGCCGAAGTCTCCGCCTCCGCCGAAGTCGCCGCCGCCCCCGAAGTCCCCTCCGCCGCCGAAGTCGCCGCCATTGAAGGCCGAGGTGTCGAAGTCGGAGCCCGAGACGTCGCCGCCTTCGAAGCCCGCGCCCGGGTCGTCGAAGCCGGTGCCCGCGCCGTACTCGGACGCGTAGGCCGGGGTGGAGAGCATCGAGCCGAGCATGGTGCCGACCAGGAGGCCGGGGAGGATTCCGCCGCCGAAGTAGCCGCCCGCCCACGGGCCGTAGGCCGGGCCCGCGTCGTAGTAGGGGCGGCGGCCGTCGGGGGTGTCGACGGTGCGGACCGCCGGGTCGAGGCCGTCGGACAGGCGGGCCGCGTCGGCCGCGCAGACCGGGACCTCGCGGGGTGCGCCGCCGGACGGGGTCCAGGTGGCGTCCGTGACGGAGGGGCCGTGGCGGGGGTCGAAGAAGCACGGGGAGCGGCGCTCGGGAAGGGGCTTGCCCGTGCGGCGGGCGTCCAGGACGGCGAGGGAGTAGCGGCCGTCTTCGAGGGCCTCGGTGACGCCTCGTACGTCGGCGGGGTGACGGACCTCCGCCATGCGGGACTTGGCGGTTTCGTACAGGTCGAGGGCCTTCTCGTAGTCCGTGCGCATCTCGTCCGTCGCGCCCGGCTCGGAGGGATGGAAGTCGAGGCGGTCGAGTTCCTCTCCGTACGCGGTGATGTCCTCGTCGACGACGACCGTCAGCTTGCGGAGGGATTCGAGGCGCTCTTCCTCCTTGCGCTTGCGGCTGCGGCGGACCAGGGCGACGCCGCCCGCGCCCGCGATCACCACGGCCGCGCCCACTCCGATCAGTGCGCCCGTGCTGATGCCGTCGTTCGAGCCGCCGTCCCAGGAGGCCGGGGCGTGGCCCTGGATCTGCGGGAGGGCCTGGTCGACGAAGGTGTTGAGCTGGGTGGCCGCGTCCAGGCCCGCGGGGGTCTTGGCCGCCGTGACCAGGTTGCGGACCGAGGCGCGGGGCAGGGCGCGCGGATCGGCGCCGGCCTCGAAGCCGTCGCCGAGGCGGACCGCGTAGACGCCCGTCACACCGGTCGCGTTGCGGAGGTTGCCGCGGACGGTGGTCGGCGGGAAGTCGGGGGTGCGCGGGAGGACCGCCACGAAGAGGGGCTTGTCGGCGTCCTTGATCTTCTTCGCGAGGGCGTCCTGGTCGGCCTGGGAGAGCTGGCTCCTGGCCTCCGGGGCCACGTACACCGGGCCCTTCTTCAGGGCGTCGCCCGCCTCCGTCGTACCGGTCGCGGCAGCCGCGGCCGACGCGAACGGGAGAAGCAGCAGGAGCGTCGATCCCGCGAGGGCGGATATGACGGAAAGCGGCCTGTTCCTCATATGTTCGAATTTACCCGATGGGGATCGGGCACGGAGGGCGACCGGTCGTCACCCCTTCGTCAGCACGCGCTCCGTGGCGAACTGGGTCGCCGCCAACTCCCCGTACAGGGCGTCCGACTCGACCAGTTCCGCGTGCGTGCCGACCGCGCGGACCCGGCCCGCCTCCATGACGACGATGCGGTCGGCCCGTACGACCGTCGAGAGGCGGTGGGCGATCACCAGGACCGTGGTGTCGGCGGCGAGTTCGAGGATCACCTCGCGCAGGCGTTCCTCGTTGACGGCGTCGAGCTGGGAGGTGACTTCGTCGAGCAGGAGGATCGCCGGTTTGCGGAGCAACGCCCTTGCCAGGGCGATGCGTTGGCGTTCGCCGCCGGAGAGGGTGGTGCCGCGGTGGCCGACCTGGGTGTCGAGTCCTTCGGGGAGGCGGTCGACCAGGTCGGTGAGGCGGGTGCGGGTGAGCGCGTGGGCGAGTTCGACGGTGGATGCGTCGGGTGCGGCGAGCAGGAGGTTGTCGCGGAGGGTGCCGGCGAGGACGGGGGCGTCCTGTTCGACGTAGGCGAGGGCGGCGCGGAGTTCGGCGAGCGGCCAGTCGCGGATGTCGCGGCCGCCGACGGTGAGGGTGCCCGCGTCGTGGTCGTAGAAGCGTTCCAGGAGGGCGAAGACCGTCGTCTTGCCCGCGCCGGAGGGGCCGACGAGGGCGGTCAGGCCGCCGGGGGGCGCGGTGAAGGTGATGCCGTGGTGGGCGGGGGCACGGGTGTCCGCGTAGGCGAAGGCGACGTCCTTGAACTCGATGCCGAGGGGGGCCGGTTGGCGTTCCGGCTTCGTCGCGTACGTGTGGGTCTCGCCCGGCAGGGACTCGATCTCGTCGATGCGGCGGACGGCGGCCAGGCCGGTGTTCAGGCCGGTCCAGCCCTCGGTGAGCTGGCTGAGGGGGGCGAGCAGTCCGAAGACGTACAGGAGGAAGGCGACCAGCGCCGAGACCTCCATCGCACCCGACACCACGCGTGCGCCGCCGACGCCGAGCACGGCGAGGAAGGCGAGCTGCGTGGCCAGGAACATCGCGACCTCGGAGGCCGAGGTCCAGCGGGCGACGGTGATTCCCCGGTCGTGCGCGGTGCGCGCGGCCCCGCCGATCGCGGCGGCCTCGCGGTCCTCGATGCCGCTGGCCTTGACCGTACGGAACGCCTGGAGGGCGCGGTCGAGCAGCGAGCCCATCTCGCCGACGGCCTCCTGGGCCTGGAGCTGGGCGCGCTGGATGCGCGGCATGAGGAGGGCGAGGACGGCGGCCGAGAGGAGGAGGACGAGGGCGGTGACGGAGAGGAGGAAGGCGTCCACGACCGCCATCAGGACGATCGTGCCGATGAGGGTGAGGGCGCCGGACGCGGCCTCGACGACGCTGCGGGAGAGGACGGTGTGCAGGAGGGTCGTGTCGCTGGTGGCGCGGGAGAGGAGGTCGCCGGGGGTGAGGCGGTCGACGGCGGCGACCTTGAGGCGGAGCAGGCGGGTGACGAGGCTGCGGCGGGCCCGCAGGACGACGGCTTCGCCGGTGCGGGCGAGGAGGTAGCGGCCGAGGGCGGCGAGGAGGGCACCGGCGACGACGACGGCGAGAAGGGCGAGGAGGGGGCCCTTGGCCTGGGCGGCCGCCCCTCCCCCGTAGGCCTCCACGGCGTACTTGGCGGCCATGGGCATGGCGAGGCCGGCGGCGGAGCCGAGGAGGGAGAGGAGGGTGCCGGTGAGGAGGAGGGGGCGGTGGGGGCGGGCGTGGGCGAGGAGGAGGGTGAGGGGGGTGCGGGACTTGCCCGGGGCGGGCGGGGCTCCGTCCGGGGTGCGGCCGGTGGCGGAGGCGGGGCGGGGGTGCTCCGGGGTGGGCCCGGAGCGGGCGGGGCCGCCCCCCTTGCCCGCCCGTTCCGCCCCCGGGGGGCGGCCCCGCCGCCCAAGGGGGGCTGGGGTGGCTGCATCGCGGCCATGGGGGGCTGGGGTGGCTGCGGCGCGGCCATGGGGGGCTGGGGTGGCTGCGGCGCGGCCGTGGGGGGCGGGGGTGGCTGCGGAAGCCTCAGTCGGCACCCGGGCCGACCTTCATCAGGGGCCGGAAGTCCGTCACGTTCTGCTCGCCCACCGTGCGGCCCCCCGCCGAGACCCACGCGTGCGGCTGGAACGGCGGCGCGTTGCGGACCCCCGCGTGCCACTCGGGGAAGGTTCCCGACATCCGGCACACCAGCGAGATCGCGATCGAGCGCGGCAGACACCCGTACCACCCCGCGCACTTGCGGCTCGTCGCCACGACCCGTTCGTACGTTTCGAGCGTCTGGTCGTACGAGGCCGGCCGCGCCCCCGTGCTGACCAGCGCGAGGACCTTCCGCAGCCGTCCCGGCTTCAGCTTGGCCAGCAGCAGCGCCGCCCCGATCGCCGCGCGCAGGCGCACACCACCGGGGCCCGCCCCGCGCCGGGGCATCGTCATCTCGGTGGTCATCGGCGCGCCCCGGCCCGCGTCACGATCTTCGCCTTGACCAGCTGGTCCGTCAGCTCGGCGACGTCCGCCTCGACCTCCGCCCGCTCCACCTCGTACTCCGCGAGGAGCTGTTCGACGGCGTCGGACGGCGAGCGGCCCTCGGCGATGGCGGTCACGACGAGCGTGCCGCACTCGTTGAGCTGCCAGTACGTGCCGTCCTTCTCGTCCAGCAGGACGCCCCCGTACTCGGTGGTGGTGACGGCGATTCCCTTGCGGAGCTGCCACTCGCTCATGTGCGTGCCTCGCTGTTCTCGGTAGGGGCCCAGGCGTCCTGCGCGGTGCGCAGCCAGGTCTCGCAGGACACGGTGGAGTCGATGGGGTGCTGCTGGAGCAGCGGGGAGTACGGGTCGTCGGCGAGGCGGCGGAGCTGGTCGGCGTCGATCAGTCCCCGCTCGGCGAGGACGGATCCCGTCCACAACTCCCGCAGGTCCGCGGCGTGTTCGCGCAGGCCCTGGATGTCGTCGGCGGACATGTGGTCCTTGGTGGTACGGGCAAGGAGCTCGTCGGGGACGACCCCCCGCATCGCCTCCACCAGCAGCGGCTTGTACCGCCAGGGGACGACGCGGTCCTCGACCCGTACGGACATGACCGCCTCCACGACCCTGTCGTCGAAGAAGGGCGCGGCGACCGGCAGCCCGAGGCCCGCGCCGAGGTCCTCCATGGCCTGGAAGTAGCGGGCACCGAGGCGGACGGTGTCCAGGTCCATGTGCCGGCCGGGGCGCGGCGCGATGGGCTGTGCCCGGACGGCCGCCGCCCGGAACTCCTCCCGGATCAGGTCGCGGGCCTTGTCCGTGAACCAGGGCCGCATCGCCTGCCGCATGCCCCAACTCACCTGCGGGGTACGGGAGTCGGCGGTCGCGGTGTCGATGAGCGAGCCTGCGAGCCAGTTGCCGAAGGAGGGCGGGAAGAGCATGCCGCGCAGGGTCGGCAGCAGCGGCCAGCCGGACTGGTGGCGCAGGGCGCTGATGCGGTTCCATGCCTTGAGGGGCTTGCCCGGCAGGAGGTCCTGGCAGGCGGAGGCGAGGCCGTTGAAGAGTTCGTCGCCGCCGTAGCCGGTGAGGTGGTACTCGGAGCCGGTGGCGGCGGCCCGCCCGAGCAGCATCGCGGCGCGGGCCCGCGCGGGGGCCACCGGGAAGGGTTCGTCGAGGAGTTCCCCGGCGGTGGCGCGCAGGTCGGCGTAGAAGAGGGGGGCGTCGTCGGCGGGCACGAGGGTGTGCTCGATCTTGCGAGCGGAGCCCGGGTCCTCGCGCACGGAGCCCACGTCCTCGCGTACGGAGCCCAGGTCCTCGCGCGCGGAGCTCAGGTCCTCGCGCGCGGAGCCGAGATCCTGGCGCGCCAGTTCCACCCCCTTCTCTGCCCAGAACTGGTCCTCGGAGCGGTCGTCCCGGGCGGCGACGGTGAGCAGGACGGTGTCCTGCGCCCCGGCCCGCTGGGCCAGGAAGGTCACGGACGTGGAGTCCATGCCGCCGGAGAGTTCGCCGCTGACGCGGGTACGTCCCTGAAGGTGCGCGGCGACGGACGCGGCCAGCGCGGCTGCCACCAGCGGGGCGCCCTCGGCCATGGTCAGCCGGGGCACCGGGGGCTGCCACCAGCGTCGTACCGAGAAACCGGGACCCGACCCGGAACCGGCGCGCAGCAGCAGCGCGTACGCCGGGTCGATCTCCTCGACGCCCTGCCAGACGGGGCGTTCCCGCAGCGGGTGCGGGACGAAGTCGAGGAGGCGCAGCGCGAGCGCGCCGTCGTCGAGGGCCGCGCCGGTGAGGCGGGCGAGGGCGGCGGGCCGGTCGGAGGCGACCCGGCCGCCGGCGTGGGCGGCGTGGTAGACGCGGCGGTGGCCGGACGCGGTGCCCCGCACGCAGGTCTCGTCGCCGATACGTGTCACCACGTGGCCGAGACCGGGCAGTTCGGTGAGCCGGCGGTGCAGGTCGAGGGTGTCGCGGGCCGGGCCGAGCACGGCCTCGAGGCGCGCGGCGGGTGTCTTGTTCGGGCCGATCAGCACCAGGGCGTCGTCGCCCCGGGTGACCTGGACCAGATTGCGTACGAGCAGTCGCGCGAGGATCCACGGACGGCCCGACGGGTGGGCAACGGTCTCGAAGGCGCCCGCAGGGGCCGCCGAGCGAAGATGCCCGGCCGCCGCCTCGCCTTCATCGGTGTCCGGAAGGACGACAAAGAAGTCACGCAGGCTCTCGCGGCCGGGCATCTCCATCACTCAGTTACCGGTTTCCGCAGCTCAGATACAGAGCCGACGGGACCAGAACTCCTTGCACGAGGCATAGAACATGCCCGCGGTCTTCTTGCTGAAGTCGCCCTGGTTGAACAGCGACGGCTTGACGTAGGTCTTCTTCATCATCGTCACGTCCTCTCCGTAAGTAGGGGTGCACTGAGTAAGAAAGCGACTGTGACGGATGTGCACGGTGGGAACCGTGTGGACTCCGTGACGGCCGGGGACAGTTGATCCGCTTCCCGAACTCTTGTGCACCCCCGGACCCCGGAGATGGCTTGATCAACCTCACACGTGACGAGTTCACCCCCCTTGACCGAGGGTGAACGAGCGCTTACTAGTTGCTCATTGAACCTAAATCGGCCACGCGGACGGGTTTCCGGTCACTCCGACGGGTCACTCCGACGGGTCGCTGCGGCGGGCCACTGCGTCGGATCACTCCCTCGGATCACTCCGTCGGTTCGACGCCCGCGCGCAGCAGTCCGTAGGTGTACGCGTCCTCCAGCGCCTGCCAGGACGCCGCGATGACGTTCTCCGCGACGCCGACCGTCGACCAGTCGCCGCCCGAGTTGCCGCCGTCGCCGGTGGTGATGAGGACGCGGGTGGTGGACTCAGTGCCGTGGGTGCCCTCCAGGATGCGGACCTTGTAGTCCACCAGCTCCAGCTTGGCGAGCTGCGGGTAGATCCGCTCCAGGGCCACCCGCAGCGCCCGGTCCAGGGCGTTGACCGGGCCGTTTCCCTCGGCGGTCGCGACGATGCGCTCGCCCTTGGCCCACAGCTTCACGGTCGCCTCGTTGGCGTGCGTGCCGTCGGGGCGGTCCTCGACGATGGCCCGCCAGGACTCGATGCGGAAGTAGCGGCGGGCGCGGCCCTCCGCCTCCTCGCGCAGCAGGAGTTCGAAGGAGGCGTCGGCCGCTTCGTACGTGTAGCCCTTGAGCTCGCGCTCCTTGACCCGGTCCACGACGCGGCCCACCAGCTCGCGGTCGTCGCCGAGTTCGACGCCCAGCTCCTTGCCCTTGAGCTCGATGGAGGCGCGGCCGGCCATGTCGGAGACGAGCATCCGGATGCGGTTGCCGACGAGGTCGGGGTCGATGTGCTGGTAGAGGTCGGGGTCGACCTTGATGGCGGAGGCGTGCAGGCCCGCCTTGTGCGCGAAGGCCGAGACGCCGACGTACGGCTGGTGGGTGGAGGGCGTGAGGTTGACGACCTCGGCGATGGCGTGGGAGATGCGGGTCATCTCGCGCAGGGAGCCCTCGGGGAGGACCTTCTTGCCGTACTTCAGCTCCAGGGCGGCGACGACGGGGAAGAGGTTGGCGTTGCCGACGCGCTCGCCGTAGCCGTTGGCGGTGCACTGGACGTGGGTGGCGCCCGCGTCGACGGCGGCCAGGGTGTTGGCGACGGCGCAGCCGGTGTCGTCCTGGGCGTGGATGCCCAGGCGGGCGCCGGTGTCGGCGAGGACGGTGGCGACGACGGCCTGGATCTGGGCGGGGAGCATGCCGCCGTTGGTGTCGCAGAGGATGACGACGTCGGCCCCGGCCTCGGAGGCGGCCCGCACGACGGCCTTGGCGTACTCGGGGTTGGCGCGGTAGCCGTCGAAGAAGTGCTCGCAGTCGACGAAGACGCGGCGGCCCTGCTCGCGGAGGTACGACACGGTGTCGCGGACCATCGCCACGTTCTCGTCGAGCGTCGTGCGCAGCGCCAGCTCGACGTGCCGGTCGTGGGACTTGGCGACCAGGGTGATCACCGGGGCCCCGGACGTCAGCAGGGCGTTGACCTGCGGGTCGTCGGCTGCCTTCGTACCCGGGCGGCGGGTCGCGCCGAAGGCCACCAGCTGGGCGTTGCGGAAGGTGATCTCCTGCTGGGCGCGGGAGAAGAACTCGGTGTCGCGGGGGTTGGCGCCGGGCCAGCCGCCCTCGATGAAGCCCACCCCGAAGTCGTCCAGATGCCGGGCGATGGCCAGCTTGTCCGCGACGGTGAGGTTGATCCCCTCGCGCTGGGCGCCGTCGCGCAGCGTGGTGTCGAAGACGTGGAAGCTGTCGTCAAGGCCCTCTGCGGTGCCTGCGCTCTCTGCGGTGCCTGCGCTGTCTGCACTGCCTGCGGTCGTCATGCGTCTGACTCCTGTCGGGTCCTGGGGTGCACCCCAGGCTGCGGAATGGCTTGCTCCACTTGCCTCCATCTTCGCGTGCGCCTCGTTCCTCGGGCCGGGGTGGGGCCGGAAAACGAAAAAACCCCTCGCGGGTGCGAGAGGTCTGCGCGCGGGTCTGGAGCTCGGTGGCCGCGCCGTACGGGCTGGTGGGCGTACGGGGCGGTCACTGCGGACCGGCGCGCCTGCTGCCGATAATCATGGCGAACGAGGACACGGGGGCAGTCTGGCACAGGACCGCCCCCGCGTCTCACGGTGTCTCAGGATGCGGGCCGCATCCTGACCGGGCTCACTTCACGTGCCCGGATTCACTTGACCTGCCGGGCCCACTCCACCTGCCCGGGCTCACTTCAGTTGGCGTACGAAGAGGTCCCATTCGCCGTTGGTGTCGCCGGGGACGAACTTCGCCTCGTCGTCCGCCCCGAAGACGACGGTCGAGGCGTCCGCGCTCAGGACACTGCCCACCGTCCCCGTCGGCTTGCCCTCGATGTTCGGGCTGGCCAGGGTCGAGCTGCCGGTGGTCAGGTCGCGGACGTACAGCGCACTCTCGTAGCCGCTGCCCACCACGTTGATCAGGGCTTTCTTGCCGTCGCGGGAAATGCCCTGCGCCAGAGTGGTGTTCGTGGGCGTGAGGCCGTCGATGCGGGTCAGCTTCCCGGTCTTCAGGTCGCGGACGAACGCGTGGTAGCCCTTGGTGGGCGGGCCGGGGACGAGGTTGGTGGCCAGCGACGTGAAGGTGACCTTGGTGCCGTCGCCGCTGATCAGCGCGCCGCTGGACTCGTAGTCGGCCGGGGCCCCGTTGTGGGTGGTGTCCGCCTGGACCCTCTTGCCGGTGGTGCGGTCCCAGACGTAGAGGTCGCTCCAGTCGCCGCCGACCGGGCCATTGGCGTACGCGTCCTGGTAGACGACCTTGGTGCCGTCGTCGCTGATCGCGGCGACGCCGCAGGAGCGCTGCCAGTGGTTCGGCTTCTCGCTGATCCGTACGGTCTTGCCGGTCTGCCGGTCCAGCAGATAGACCCTGCCGCCGTCCCCCGCCCCGGCCGGGGTGGCGTCCGTGGGGTGGGCGTCGAGAGCGACGTAACGCCCGTCGGCGCTGATCGGGGCGGGGCCGTCGGCCCGGTAGGCGTCCGAGAGCTTCGGGTCGAGGCGGACCGTCTTTCCGGTGGTCAGGTCCCGCAGGTGGAGCGTGTAGACGAAGTCCGCGTCGCGGGCGGTGAAGGTCAGGTAGCGGCCGGTGGAGCTGAGCCGCGGGCCGGACGCCTGCTTGCCCGGCACGGACACCCGCACGAGCGCGCTGCTGCCCGGCCTGCGCACGAACACGTCCTCGGTGTCCGGGGTGTCCCCCGCGACCAGGTTCGAGGCGTCCGAGCTGAAGGCGATGGTCTTCCCGTCGGCGCTCAGCACGGGGCCGCCCGACGACTTGTCGGCCTGCGCACCCCCGGGCCCGGTGCTGAGCTTCTCGGTGCGCGGGGCGAGCGGGCCGGCGGAGGCGGAGGCGGCGGGCAGGGTCAGGACGGTGAGGGCGGCGACGAGCGCCGCGCCGAGTGCGGTGCGTGTTGCGGCGTGCATGGTGGAACTCCCCGTATGTGTGCGGTTGTTGTGCCGTACGGGACACAAGACGCGCACGCACCGCGATCGGTTCGCAGCCCGGGCGGCGTTGTCCGAATTCCGGTGCCCGGCCACCGGCGCGGGGCGTGCCGGTAGGTTCGGCGCATGCGCGTACTGACATGGAATCTGTGGTGGCGGTTCGGCCCGTGGGACGCCCGCCGGAAGGCGATCCTGGACGTGCTGCGGGAGCAGCGGCCGGATGTCGTCGTCCTCCAGGAGGTGTGGGCCAACCACCGGGAGAACCTGGCCGATTGGCTGGCGGACGAGCTGGGGCTCGCCCACTGGACGTGGGTGCGGTTCGAGGAGCCGCACCACTGGCAGCGGCGCACCGACGGCGACGCCTCCGACATCGGCGTGGCCGTCCTCTCCCGGTGGCCGATCGGCGCGCGGGCGTCGGTGCGGCTGCCCGCCGACGGGGCCGTCGACAACGGCCGGATGGCGCTGTACGCACGGGTGGACTCGCCGGACGGCCCGGTGCCCGTCTTCACCACCCACCTGAACTCCGCCGTGTACGACTCGGCCACCCGCTGCGTCCAGGTGCGCGCCCTGCACCGCTTCGTGGCCGAGCACCGGGGCGACGGGCCCTTCCCGCCCGTGATCGCCGGGGACTTCAACGCCTGGCCCGACTCGGACGAGATCCGGCTGATGGGCGGCTACAAGACCGCCCCGCCAGTACCGAAGCAGGTCTTCGTGGACGCCTGGGAGTACGCGGAACCTGGCGCTCCGTACGCCACTTGGGACGCCGGCAACGGCTACCACACGCCCGGCCCGAGCACCCGGATCGACTACGTGTTCCTGGGCGTACCGGGCCCCGGCGGGCTGGGCGCGGTGCGGTCGGTGGCCCGCTTCGGGCACGAAGCGGTGGACGGGGTGTGGCCTTCGGACCACGCCGGAGTACGAGTGGACCTGACGACGGGAGCAGCGGAATGAAGGCCTCGGAGCTTGCCCAACTGGACGCCGATATACGGGCGTTCGTGACGTACACCGACCCGCCGCCGGTGTCCGCGCCCGGCCCCCTGAGCGGGATCGCCGTCGGGGTCAAGGACATCATCCACGTGGACGGCATGCCCACCGGCGGCGGCTCGGCCCTCCCGCCCGAGGCCCTGGCCGGACCACAGGCGACGATCATCACCAGGCTGCTGGCGGCGGGCGCGTACGTGGCGGGCAAGACGGTGACCGCCGAATTCGCGATCCTGGCCCCCGGCCCGACCCGCAACCCGCACAACCTCGCGCACACTCCCGGAGGCTCCAGCAGCGGCTCGGCGGCGGCGGTCGCGGCCGGAATGGTGCCGCTGGCCGTGGGCACACAGACCGTCGGCTCGATGATCCGCCCGGCCGCCTACTGCGGAGTCGTCGGCTTCAAGCCGACCCACGGCCGCATCCCGATCGACGGCGTGATCCCGAACGCCCCGTCCTTCGACACGCTGGGCCTGTACGCGCCCGACGTGGCCGGGGTCGCGGTCGCGGCCTCGGTCGCCTGCGACGACTGGACCGAGCCCGAGCCGGGACCGCCCGTACTCGCAATCCCCGACGGCCCGTACCTGTCCCAGGCCTCCCCCGAGGCCCTGGCCGCCTTCGCCGAACACGTACGCATGCTGCGGGACGCCGGGTACGAGGTGCGGCGGGTGCCCGTCATGCCGGACTTCGACGCGATCCGCCGCCAGCTCTTCACCATGAACCGCTACGAGGCGGTACGGTCCCACGCCCCCTGGTTCGCCACGTACGGCCACCTCTACCGGGAGGAGACCCTGGCGGTCCTGCGCGAGGGCGAAGGGATCTCCGATGCCGCGTACGAGGCGGCTTGCGCGGCCCGGGAAGGTTTCCGGGAGCGGCTCGCGGAGTCGGCACGCTCGGCCGGGGTCGACGTCTGGGTGACCCCGGCGGCCCCCGGCCCGGCTCCGGCGTCCCTCGCGACGACCGGCAGCTCGGTGATGTCCCTGCCGTGGAGCAACGCGGGCCTGCCGTCGCTCTCCCTCCCGGCGGGGAGGGCGGCGAACGGGCTGCCGCTGGGGGTGCAGTGCGTGGCCGGGGCGGGTGAGGACGAGAGGTTGCTCGCCTGGGCGGCGGGCTTGGCCCCAGTGCTGCCGGGCTAGCTCGACCGGTGTCGGGGGTGCGGGCAGGGGGCGGTGCCGGGGCGGGCCCGGAGCGAGGGGGCCGCCCCCTTGCCCGCCCGTCCCGCCCCCGGGGGGCGGCCCCGCCGCCCAAGGGGGCGGGGCGGAACCGAGAGGCCCCGGCCCGCACTCCCCCGCACCGATTACGCCAGCTCGTGCATCCACCCGTGGGTGTCCGCCGCCGAGCCCGTCTGGATCTCCAGGAGGGCCTTGCGGAGGGCCATCGTCACGCGGCCCGGCTCGCCGTCCGCCGTGGTCCACTCGGCGGAGGCCGACTTCACGTGGCCGACGGGGGTGATGACCGCCGCCGTGCCGCAGGCGAAGACCTCCGTGAGGGCCCCGGACTCGGCGTCCGCGCGCCACTGGTCGGTGGAGATGCGGCCCTCGGAGGAGGTGTAGCCCAGGTCACCGGCGAGCTTGAGGAGAGTGTCGCGGGTGACGCCCGCGAGGAGGGAGCCCGTCAGCTCCGGGGTGACGATCTTGTCGCCGTACACGAAGTACAGGTTCATGCCGCCCATCTCCTCGACCCACTTGTGGTCGAGCGCGTCCAGCCAGACGACCTGGTCGCAGCCCTTCTCGGCGGCCTCGGCCTGCGCGAGGAGGGACGCGGCGTAGTTGCCGCCGGTCTTGGCGTAGCCCATGCCGCCGGGGACGGCGCGGACGTAGTTCTCCGAGAGCCAGACGGAGACGGGCTTCACGCCGCCCGGGAAGTAGGCGCCGGCCGGGGAGGCGATGACGATGAAGAGGTACTCGTTGGCGGGGCGGACGCCCAGGCCGACCTCGGTGGCGATCATGAAGGGGCGCAGGTAGAGGGACTCCTCGCCGCCGTGCGGCGGGACCCAGGCCTCGTCCTGCTTGACGAGTGCGTCGCAGGCGGCGATGAAGGTCTCGACGGGGAGTTCCGGCATCGCCAGACGGTGCGCGGAGGACTGGAAGCGCTTGGCGTTGGCCTCGGGGCGGAAGGTGGCGACCGAGCCGTCGGGGCGGCGGTAGGCCTTGAGGCCCTCGAAGATCTCCTGCGCGTAGTGCAGGGTCATGTTCGCCGGGTCGATGGAGAGCGGGGCGTACGGCACGAGCTGGGCGTCGTGCCAGCCGCGGCCCTCGGTCCAGCGGATGGTGACCATGTGGTCGGTGAAGTAGCGGCCGAACCCGGGGTTGGCGAGGATCGCCTCGCGCTCCGCTTCGGACAGCGGGGTGGAAGAGGGCTTGAGCTCGATCGTCGTGGGCGTCGTCATGAGTGCGTGTCCTTCACCGGTTTGTTTGGAAGTGGGCCGCGTCACGCCTTCCGTCACAACTAGGACGTCCGAGCTTCCTCTCATACCGCGACCCTGCGTTCGATTATCGCGCGCGCAGGGGTGGGTACGAAATGGGGTCTTTGGCGTGGGGTGCGGCCCAGGGGTCGATGGTCGCACCCGGGGCCGGAAAAGGAACAGCCGCCGGGTGTCGGTTCCCGGCGGCTGCTTCAGGGGTGACAGTCGCCGGTCAGCCCGCTACTCGGGCCGCGAGCGCGTCGCCGATCTCGTCCGTGGTGCGGACGACTGCGGGGGTGCGCTCGGCGAGGTCGGCGGAGACCGCCTCTTCGATACGGGCGGCCTCGGACTCGTGACCGAGGTGGCGGAGCAGGAGTGCGACGGAGAGGACCGTGGCCGTCGGGTCGGCCTTGCCCTGGCCCGCGATGTCGGGCGCGGAGCCGTGCACGGGCTCGAACATCGACGGGAACGCGCCCGTCGGGTTGATGTTGCCGGAGGCGGCCAGGCCGATTCCGCCGGAGACGGCGGCGGCGAGGTCGGTGAGGATGTCGCCGAAGAGGTTGTCGGTGACGATGACGTCGAAGCGCTCCGGCTGCGTGACGAAGAAGATCGTCGCGGCGTCGACGTGCAGGTAGTCCGTGGTGACGGACGGGTACTCGGCGGCGATGCGGTCGAAGGTGTTCTTCCACAGGTGGCCGGCGTAGACGAGCACGTTGTTCTTGTGGACGAGGGTCAGCTTCTTGCGCGGGCGGGCCGCGGCGCGCTCGAAGGCGTCGCGGACGACGCGCTCGACGCCGTACGCCGTGTTGAGGCTGACCTCGGTGGCGACCTCGGCGGGCGTGCCGGTGCGCAGGCTGCCGCCGTTGCCCGTGTAGGGGCCCTCGGTGCCTTCGCGGACGACGACGAAGTCGATCTCCGGGTCGCCGGCCAGCGGCGTCGAGGTGTTCGGGAACAGCTTCGACGGGCGGAGGTTGATGAAGTGGTCGAACGCGAAGCGCAGCTTCAGGAGCAGACCGCGCTCCAGGACGCCGGACGGGACCGAGGGGTCGCCGATCGCGCCGAGGAGGATCGCGTCGTGCTGCTTGAGCGCGTCGAGTTCCGCGTCGGGAAGGGTCTCCCCCGTGCGGTGCCAGCGCTTGGCGCCGAGGTCGTACTCCTTGGTCTCCAGCTTCACGTCCTGCGGGAGTACGGAGTTGAGGACCTTCAGGCCCTGGGCCACGACCTCCTGGCCGATGCCGTCACCGGGGATCACTGCGAGATTGATGCTGCGAGACATGTCCGGGACCCTACTCCGCGTCCCAGGGGATGACACGTCGCGTCCGCCATGTGGACGCGACGGTCACCCTGCCGTCCCGCGGAGGCTCAGTGGCCGGTCTCGCCGCCGTTGTCGCGGCGGTCCAGGGCGCGCTGGAGGGCGGCGGCGGCCTGCTTGCGGTCGGCCGCCTCGGCGGAGCGGGAGGAGTGGCGGACGCGGCGGGCGGTGGTCGCGTGCATGGTGATCGAGGTCTCGGACATGAGGGATCGACTCCTTCAGAAGCATGCAGAAGTGAATTGAGTGCATGAGGGGATTGCTGCATCTGTGAGGCGCCGGAATGAGGCGGGGGGCGGGTGCGGCAGGGGTTGCCTGCTTCGGGGCACCGGCCCGCGGCCGCCATTCGCTGATGGAGCGAGACGTTCGGCTTCTACAAAGCTAGGGCAGGTACGGGCAGCTGTCTCCACAATTACTCGGACTTCCTACTATCTGAGACGCGATCATGCGTGACCCCTTGCGGCGCTTGATTCGACATCGCCAGCTAGCTCGCTCCGCCCACTAGGTTGCATTCCTACCTAGGTGGTGGTGTCATGTTGCGCATGGCTGCCACGAACCGCCCCTCGGACCGCACACCGGACCGGACCCCCGATCGCAGATCGAGCTGGCTCAAGGGAGTCCTCGACCTCCTCGTCCTCTCCTGTCTCACCGAGGGCGAGAGCTACGGGTACGAGATCTCCAAGGCCCTGGCCGGGGCCGGGCTCGGAGACATCAAGGGCGGCACGCTCTACCCGGTCCTCAACCGGCTGGAGGAGGCCGGGTACGTCGTCGGCGAGTTCCGCGCCGCCGAGCGCGGCCCGGGCCGCCGCTACTACCGCCTCACGGGTGAGGGACGGACCGCACTCGCCCACCAGACGGACGCCTGGCTGGACTTCCACGCGTCCGTGCGCACCACGCTCACCGCATCGCTCAGCACGGGGGAATCATGATGACTGCCAACGACACCTACTTCGACCGGCTGGGTACGGCCCTGCGCGCCGCCGGGATGTCCGGGGACGAGGCCGCCGCGACCGTCGCCGATCTGTCCGCGTACGTCGCGGACGGCGACGGCGTGGACCCGGTGGAGGAGTTCGGGGCGCCGGAGGAGTTCGCGGCGCGGCTGACCGGCGGCGGGCCCGCCGAGGGCCCGTCGGCGCAGGCCGAGGTCTGGAAGTGGACCTGCGACCTCTACAACGACCGCAAGCTGCTCAACCAGTACGGCGACCAGGGCTGGGAGGTCGAACGCATCGACCGGGTGGGCCGGTTCGTGTGCCGCCGCGACCCGTCGGCCGCGCTGCGCTGGGAGTACCGGCGGGAGATCGCCAACAACGCGCAGGAGCGGGCCGCCCGGATCGCGGAACTGGCCCCCGAGGGCTGGGAGCCGAGCGGGCACTGGCTCTTCTCCCTCTACTTCAAGCGCCCGAAGGCGGCCAGTGCGGGCCCGGCGGCCGGTCTCGACGTACTGCCGGAGACTCCGGCCGAGCGCGTCCTGCTGGGGGTGCGCATCCGGAAGCTCATGCTGTTCACCGCCCTGATGGCGATGCTCTTCGCGGTCCTCGTCACCACCGGCTTCGTCGACGTCACCAGCCCCTCCTTCCTGTACGCCCTGCCGGTCGCGCTGGCCGTGGGCGGGGGCCTCGGCTACTACGGCACCCGGCGGGACGCGCGCGCGGGCGTGGAGGACCTGGAGAAGTAGGAGGCCCCCGGCGTCACAGCACGTCGCCGTCCCGCCAGTCGAAGAAGAGCGTGGCGTCCGGGTCGGGCAGCGTGCGGCCCAGTGCGGGGCGTACGTACGTCGTGCCCTCCTCCTCCGGCAGGGGTACGACACCGGTCGGCCCCAGCGCGGCCAGGCCGCCGGGCCACACCCGCCAGCCCCGGCCCGCGTAGAGCGCGGCCCCCGCGTCGGACGCGGAGAGGGCGCCGAGGACGTACGCCCGGTCGACCAGCTCCTCCAGGGCCGCCATGATCCGCCCGGCCAGACCCTGCCGGCGGGTGTCCTCGCGTACGGCCACGGCCTCGACGTAACCGATCCGCAGCGAGTGCCCGCGGTGCAGGACGCGGCGCGGGACGAGGCTGCCGTGGGCGAGGACCGTGCCGTCCCGGGGGTCGGTGATCAGGGCGTGCATGCCGCCGAGCGCGTGGTCCCAGTCCTCCTCGGCGAAGTCGCCGTCGAAGGCGGCGTCGAGGAGGGCGCGGACCGCGGCGAGTTCGGCGGGGTCGAGGTGGGCGGTGTGGGCGAGGCGCGGTGCGGCGTACTCAGTCATGCGCAGCACTCTCGCAGGCCCCGTGCGTGACAGGTACTCAGGCACCGTTTGAGTAGCTGTGCCGTGTCGTACGGCCGCGCCCCGCACCAGAGTTGGGGCCATGTCCACGAAGACCTCACCCGGGCTGTACGCCCTGAAGCCCTGGTACGCGGCCCGGTTGTCCGGGGTGCGCGGCGCGCTGGCCCGGCGCGGCACCTCACCGGACGCGTTGACGGCGGCGGGGGTGGTGTGCGCGGCCGGGGCGGCTGCGGTACTGGCCTGGCTGCCCGCGCCCTGGGCGGCGCTGCCGGTGGCGGCGCTGCTCGCGGCCCGGCTGGCCTTCGCGAACCTGGACGGGGCGCTGGCCCGCGACACGGGCCGTACGACCCGGCGCGGCGCGCTCCTCAACGAACTGGGCGACCGCGCGGCCGACTTGACCGTCCTGGCGGGCTTCCTTCCCCTCGCCCCGCTGTGGCTGGTGGCGGTCGCCGCACTGGCCGCCACGCTCCCCTCCTGGGTCTCCCTCGCGGGGGCGGCGGCGGGTGCGGAGCGCCTGAACGGCGGCCCGGTCGGCAAGACGGAACGCTGCCTGCTGGTGGTCGTGGCGGCGGCGGTACCGGGCTGGGCCTTCGGGGTGCTGGTGGTCCTGGCCGCGGGCTCTGCCCTGACGGCCGTGGTGCGCTGCGCCCGTCTGTGGAGGTCGCTGTGAGCGCGGGGGTGCCGGTGCTGGTGGCCGGGGTGCTCACGGTCAGCGGGGCGGCGCTCGCTTTCGTCCCGTCCCGGGTACGGATGCGGGCCGAGCTGTGGCGCCGCTGGCGGACCTGGGCCCTGGCGGCCCCCCTGTACGTGGGCGCCCTGTGGCTCGGCACCCCGGGCGCGGTCGCGCTGGCGGCGGGGCTGGGAGTGGTGGGGGTCCTGGAGTACGGACGGATGGCGCTTCCGGGACGGGTCGAACAGGGGGTTGGGGCTGGGGGTGGGGCTGGGGGTGGGGCTGGGGCTGGGGGTGGGCGGCCCACCTCCCCGGAGGACCGCCCCACACCGCCGCCTCACCGAAACCTCGACCTCCTCCCCCTCACCGCCGCCGCCCTCACCCTCCCCCTCCTCGCCACCCTCGCCCCGAGCGCCCTCGACCTCCGCGCCACCGCCCTCCTCCTCGTCGCCGCCGCCCTCCCCCCACTCCTCACCGGCGACGCCGACCACGGCTTCACCCGCACCGCCCGCAGCGCGTTCGGGATGCTGTGGATCCCGGTGCCCCTCACCGGCCTCGTCCTCCTCGGGCAGGACACCGCCCTGGCGATCGGCCTCGCGGTGGCCCTCGGGGACGTCGGCGCCTGGTGCGGCGGCACCGCCCTCGGCCGGCACGGCCCGCTGGCCCGCCGCCTCTCCCCCGTCTCCCCGAACAAGACCTGGGCCGGAGTCGTCGGCTGCGGGGCGGCAACTGCCGCCGCCCTCGCGGCAGTCGGCGCCTTCACCCCCGCCCTGTGGGCCGCGGTCCTCCTCGGCTGCCTGCTGGGCGACCTGCTCGAATCCCTGGTCAAGCGGGAGTCCGGCGTGAAGGACGCGGGCTCCTGGCTGCCCGGCTTCGGCGGCCTGCTCGACCGCATCGACTCCCTGCTCCTGGCCCTCCTGCTCGCGATGGCGGTGACTCTGTAATGCGTACGAGTGGTACGACGCGCCCGACCCTGACCGCGAAGGACCTCACCGTCCCCGCCCCCCGCCGCACCCCCGCCCTCCTCCGCCGCGCCCTGTGGTGGGGCCTCCTCACCCTCACCGGCGGTGTCGAACGCCGGGGAAGGCTCCCCAAGGGCGGCTGCGTCGTCGTCGCGAACCACTCCTCGCACGCCGACACCGCCGCCCTGCTCGCCGCCCTCGACGCCCGGCACACCCCGGCGATCGGCGCGGCGGCGGACTACTGGTTCGCCTCCCCGTGGCGCAGCCGGATCTGCCGCCGCCTCGCGGCAGGCTTTCCCGTACGCCGCAAGGGCGGTGGCATGGACGACCTCCTCGCGATGAGCGACGACCTGCGGGCGGGCCGCGCGGTGGTCCTCTTCCCGGAGGGCACCCGCACCGACAAAGCGGAAGCGGGACCGGGCTCCTTCCACCGGGGCGCGCTCCTCCTCGCCGAGCACGCGAACGTCCCCGTCGTCCCCGTCGGCATCGCGGGCACGAACCGCCTGCTCCCCAAGCACGGCAAGCTCCGCTCCGCCCTGGTCCGCATCCGGATCGGCGACCCGCTCCCGTCGACGGCCACCCCGGAGCAGGCCCGCGAGGCCGTGGCCGCACTCCATCGACGTACGAACGACGAAACCCTCCGGGACTCGGTCGTACGCCGCCGGATCGCGGCCGTGGCGGCGTCCCGCTGGGGACTGCCGCTCGCCTTCCTCTGGGCGGGCGCCGAAGCCCTCAGCTGGCCGCTCATGCCCGAACTCCTCCTCGCCGTGGCCTGCGTGGCCGCCCCGCGCGCGGCCCTCAAGCTCTCCCTCACCGCACTCGCGGGCAGCCTCGCCGGAAGCCTCCTCGCCCTCCAACTGGCTGCTTCCGGAACCCAGTTGCCCGCCCCGCTCACCACCGACCGGATGCACACCACCGTCCGCACCCAGCTCGCCGCCGAGGGCGCGGCGGCCATCCGCCACCAGCCCTGGAACGGCATCCCCTTCAAGGTGTACGCGGCGGAGGCGGGCCGCGCAGAGGTCCCGGCCGGCGACTGGCTCCTGGCCTCCGCGAAGGCGCGCGGCACCCGCACGCTCGCCGTGGGCCTGGGCTTCGCCGCCTTCGGCCTGCTGATGCGGCGCTGGCGGCGCTTCTACCCGGGCTACCTGGCGCTGCTGGGAACGGGCTTCGCCCTCGGGCTCACCCTCATCGTCCTCGGCTGGACCTGATCCGCTCCGAGGAGAGGGAGACCCGGTGCAGGTACGCCCCGGCGAGATGACTGCGCCACAACTTCAGCGCGGGGTAAGGGGGTTGACCGGTCAGGGCCTCCTGCACCTCGTCCTGCGGATACCCGAGAACATCGACCCCGTCGAGGACCACCGGCGCGGCGGCGGGCTCCAGGGGCGCATGCACCGCCCGCTGAAGGTCCACGACGTCCAGACCGTGCCCGTGCGAGCCCCCGACCAGCAGCTCCAGCCCCTCGTACACGGCCCCGAACGACCACTCCAGCCCGCACACCCAGCTCTCACGCACATCGCACAGCGTGGCGACGGCCCACTGGGCATCCCGCTCCGCCATGCCGAAAACAAGCGTCCCGGCACCGCGCGGCAGCACCAGCCCCCGGTCCGGCAGAATCTCGAACACCGCTGCACCTTCGCACGGTTGACGACACCTCCGCATCAGGAAAGCTCCGCCCCGCCCCGGACCGCCCGACACCCCCGCCCACATGTTCGTTTCCGCACCCCCACAGGGGGCACACGTCTGCCGACCCAGTACCGGGCGGACGAGGAGGCGACGGCGGATGAACGCCACGACCGCGACAGGGACCGCCCGTCGGGCTGCCCGCAGCGACACGGTGAAGTACGCGGCACGCGCGGGGTTCGTCGCGCGCGGCCTGATCTATCTGCTCGTCGGCCTGCTGGCCCTGAACATCGCCTTCGGCGGCGGGGAGAAGTCCGCCGACCGGGGCGGGGCGCTGGCCGAGATAGCCGAGAAGCCCTTCGGGAAGTTCCTCCTGTGGGCCATGGGCATCGCCCTGGTCGGCATGGCGCTGTGGCGGCTCTCGGAAGCCCTCTTCGGTGCGGCGGGCCCCGACGGCCACAAGGCCAAGAAGCGCCTGCTGTCCGCCGCCCGCTTCGTCTTCTACGGCTTCGTCGCCTACTCCGTACTGGCCTTCGCGGCCGGTGACAGCAGCAGCGGCGGCGGCTCCAGCGACCAGCAGTCGAAGGACGTGACGGCGAGGGCGATGGAGCTGCCCGCCGGGCAGTGGCTGGTCGGCGCGGGCGGGCTCGTGATCGTCGGCGCGGGCGTCTGGATCGGCGTACGGGCGGCGATGCGCAAGTACCACAAGCACCTGAAGATGGGTGAAATGTCCCAGCGCGTACGGCAGTTGGTGGACGTCACGGGCGTCGGCGGCGGTGTGGCGCGTGGCCTGGTGTTCGCGGTGGCGGGCGGTTTCGCGGTCGCGGCGGCCGTGACGTACGACCCGGACAAGGCCAAGGGGATGGACGACACGATCCGCAGCTTCCGGGAGACCCCGGTGGGGCCGTGGCTGCTGGTGGTGCTGGCGGTGGGGCTGATGCTGTTCGGCGTCTTCTCCTTCGCGATGGCCCGCTGGCGCAAGCTCTGACCCGCTACCGGGCTCCGGTGCCGTCGGGGCTCGGTCCACCTCGATGTGGTCCAGTTCGGCGTAGCGGTCGCCCTTGGACAGCCGGACCGCGTTCCAGCCGGTACGCAGCGGGACCGTGCGGGTGGCCGTGCGCCAGGTGTCCCAGGCGGTGTGGGGGTAGCGGACGGGGTCGGTCTCGGCGCCGTTGACGGACAGGCGGTGGGTGGCCGGGGCCGGGCGTCCCGCCGCGTCGAGGGAACCGTTCGCGTACCGCACGGACAGCGTGTGCGGGGCCCGGTGACGCGGCGAACACCCGGAACTCGACCCGGCTGCCCGGGTGGTCGATGTGCCCGACCGCCCGGCCCTCGCAGGCCCCGGGGGCGGTCCGCACGGTGACGTCGGTCGGCCGCGCCCGCTCCGCCTCGTACGCCTGCGCGCCGCCGCGCACCACCGGCCGTCCGTCGGCCCAGTCCAGGTCGGCCAGGTACAGGAAGCGGGCGCCGCCGTACCGGCCGTGCAGGAGGAGGTGGTCACGCCCGTCGGGTCCCTCGACGACGTCCTGTCCCCCGGGGCCCCGGACCGCGCCGGAGAAGGTGCAGGTCGTCAGGAGGGGGCGGGGGGCCTTGGTGTACGGGCCGGTGAGGTGCGGGGAGAGGGCGTAGCCGGTCGCGTAGGCGCCGGTGTCGTAGGCGTTCGCGGAGTACAGCAGGACGTACTGTCCGGCGCGCTTGACCAGGGTGGGCGCCTCCGCCAGTCGGCCCTCCCAGGGCCGGTCCTGGCGGATCAGCCGCACCGGGGGCCCGGTGAGGCGGGTGCCGTCCCAGGTGGTGGGCTGGAGGTGCAGCCAGGTGTCCCGGCCGAGACCGCAGCAGTTGCCGTCGTTCTTCCACAGCAGATAGCGCCGGCCGTCGCCGCGGGCGGGGCCGCGGCGACGGCGGTGGCATGGGCGGGGAGGACGAGGGCCGGGGCGGTCAGGCAGGTGAGGGCGAGGGTGGGCAGCAGGGTGCGCAGGGTGCGGGAGCGAGGGGACACGGTGGTTCTCCTGGTGCGAGAGGTTCATGGGAACCGGCACGCACTCGCCGTCCGAAGCGTCCGAAGCGGCGGTCAGCGGGGCCGGTGACATGAGTTTGTGCAGGTCACAGCCCCTCGCCAAGCGGATCCCGGCTGCTTCGGCCGTCCCGGGACAGCCGCCCTCCTGGCCTGCCGGGACTCCCCTGTCCCGGGACGGGAAGCGGGAGCGGACATGACACCGCCCCCGTCCGATGTGGGGTCGGACGGGGGCGGGGATCAGGGGCTACCGGCGCAGCCCAGGGGCTCAGCCCTGGTGCGGGTAGCGGTAGTCGGTCGGCGGGACCAGGGTCTCCTTGATGGCCCGGGTCAGGGTCCAGCGCTGGAGGTTCTGCGGGGCGCCGGCCTTGTCGTTCGTACCGGAGGCGCGACCTCCGCCGAACGGCTGCTGGCCGACGACGGCGCCCGTCGACTTGTCGTTGATGTAGAAGTTGCCCGCGGCGAAGCGCAGCTTCTCCATCGTGTGGGCGGCGGCGGCGCGGTCGTTGGCGATGACGGCGCCGGTCAGGGCGTAGTCGGAGACCGACTCCATCTGCTCCAGCATGGCGTCGTACTGGTCGTCCTCGTACACGTGCACGGCCAGGATCGGGCCGAAGTACTCGGTCGTGAAGACCTCGTTGGCCGGGTCCGAGCACTCGATGACGGTCGGGCGGACGAAGTAGCCGACCGAGTCGTCGTAGGTGCCACCGGCGACGATGGTGCAGGAGTCGTCGGCCTTGGCGCGGTCGATCGCCGCCTTGTTCTTCGCGAAGGAACGCTCGTCGATGACGGCGCCGATGAAGTTGTCGAGGTTGGTGACGTCACCCATGGTGATGCCGTCGACCTCGGCCGCGAACTCCTCCTTGAAGCCGTCGTTCCAGATGGAGGCCGGAACGTAGGCGCGCGAGGAGGCCGAGCACTTCTGGCCCTGGTACTCGAAGGAGCCGCGGGTCAGCGCGGTCTTCAGGACGGCGCGGTCGGCGCTGGGGTGCGCGACGACGAAGTCCTTGCCGCCCGTCTCGCCGACGAGACGCGGGTACGTGCGGTACTTCGCGATGTTCTCGCCGACCGTCTTCCACAGGTACTGGAAGGTCGGGGTGGAGCCGGTGAAGTGGATGCCGGCCAGGTCGCGGTGGTTCAGGGCGACCTCGGAGACGGCGATGCCGTCACCGGTGACCAGGTTGATGACGCCCTTGGGCAGCCCGGCCTCCTCCAGGAGCTGCATGAGCAGCACGGCGGCGTGGGTCTGCGTCGGGGACGGCTTCCACACGACGACGTTGCCCATGAGCGCCGGGGCGGTGGGCAGGTTGCCCGCGATGGCCGTGAAGTTGAACGGCGTGATCGCGTACACGAAGCCTTCGAGCGGGCGGTGGTCCATGCGGTTCCACACGCCGGGCGCGTTCGCCGGGGGCTGCTCGGAGAGGATGTCGCGGGCGTACTTGACGTTGAAGCGCCAGAAGTCGACGAGCTCGCACGGGGTGTCGATCTCGGCCTGCTGGGCGGTCTTCGACTGGCCGAGCATGGTGGAGGCGGCCATGGTCTCGCGCCACGGGCCGGAGAGCAGCTCGGCGGCGCGCAGGATGATCGCCGCGCGGTCGTCGAAGGACATCGCGCGCCACGCCGGGGCGGCGGCCAGGGCGGCGTCGATCGCGTCCTGGGCGTCCTGGGTGGTGGCGTTGGCGTACGTACCGATGACCGACTTGTGGTTGTGCGGCTGGCGGACGTCGAAGCGGTCGCCACCACCCATCCGCTTCTCGCCGTTGATGGTGCACGGGAGGTCGATCGGGTTCTCGGCCAGCTCCTTGAGCTTGGCCTCCAGGCGGGCGCGCTCCGGCGAACCGGGGGCGTAGGAGTGCACCGGCTCGTTGACCGGGGCGGGGACCTGGGTCACTGCGTCCATGTGTTCCTTGGCTCCTTGCGTCGGGGTGTCGTCGGGGACGAGAAGTGTGGGGGGAAAGGGGGGCCCGGTGGGGTGGGACCCCGTGGGGGATCAGTTCTTGGTGAGGACCGAACGCCCGAAGAAGAGCAGGTTCGCGGGCTTCTCGGCCAGGCGGCGCATGAAGTAGCCGTACCAGTCGGTGCCGTACGCCGTGTAGACGCGCATCCGGTGTCCCTCGGCGGCCAGCCGGACGTGCTCCTCGCTGCGAATGCCGTAGAGCATCTGGAACTCGTACTCGTCCAGCTTGCGCCCGGCGCGCCGGGCGAGCTCCTGTGCGATGGCGATCAGGCGCGGGTCGTGGGACCCGATCATCGGGTAGCCGTCGCCCTCCATCAGGATGCGCGTGATGCGGACGTACGCCTTGTCGATCTCGGCCTTGTCCTGGTACGCGACGGAGGAGGGCTCCTTGTAGGCGCCCTTCACGATGCGCACGCGGCTGCCGGCGGCGGCCAGGCGGCGGGCGTCGTCCTCGGTGCGGAAGAGGTACGCCTGGATGACGCAGCCGGTCTGCGGGAAGTCCTTCCGCAGCTCCTCGTGGATGGCGAACATCGAGTCGAGGGTGGTGTGGTCCTCGGCGTCCAGGGTGACCGTGGTGCCGATCGCGGCGGCGGCCTCGACGACGGGGCGCACGTTCGCGAGGGCCAGCTCGTGGCCGCCCTCCAGCGCCTGGCCGAACATCGAGAGCTTCACGGACATCTCGGCGCGGGTGCCCAGACCCAGGTCCTTGAGGTGCGCGATCAGGTCGAGGTACGCGTCGCGGGCGGCGTACGACTGCTCGCGGGTCGTGATGTCCTCACCGACGACGTCCAGCGTCACTTCGAGGCCCTTGGCGGCGGCGTCGACGACGATCGGCACGACCTGGTCGACGGACTCACCGGCGATGAACCGGTCGACGACCTGTTTGGTGCCCGGGGCAGCCGAGACGAAACGGCGCATCTGGTCGCTGCGCGATGCGGCGAGGATCACGGGACCCAGCACGGGGCACCTCCACGAATAAGTGTCGAAGGGGCCGTCTACCAGGTCTTTTGTGACAGAACTGGGACGGCACGGATAACCACGGTGAAATCTAGGTATCGCGCCGAGCCTGGACTATCGACAGCTGTCACGCATCCGGAGCCCCCGCCTCATACAGATGTCTGAAGAACCGGTTCGCCGGTGCGAGAATGGGCTCGTGAATGCCGATTACCAGGACCTGGTCGACGAGATTTCCGCGCTCCTCGGCGCCCCCGCCACCCTTGAGGACCGGGATTTCCGGCTGATCGCCTTCGGCGCGCACGACAGCGAGGACGCGGGCGCGATGGACCCGGTCCGCACCCGCTCGATCCTGACCCGCCGGTCCACCACCGAGGTCCGCGCCTGGTTCGAACGCTTCGGCATCACCTCCGCCGCCGGCCCGGTCCGCATCCCGGCGGACCCGGCGGCGGGCGTCCTGCGCGGCCGCCTCTGTCTTCCCGTACGTCACAGGGGCACCGTCTACGGGTACGTCTGGCTGCTCGCGGCGGACGCTTCGGTGCCTTCCCTCCCCGACTCGGCCCTCGACGCCGCGATGTCCGTGTGCGGCCGGATCGGTGCCCAGCTCGCCGACGAGGCCCGCGCCCGCGCCGACCTCGGCCCGCACCTCAACACCCTCCTCACCTCCGACTCCGACGAACGCCGCGCCTCGGCCCTGGCCACCCTCTCGGCCCCGCTCGGCACGGGCGGACCGTACGGACTCCTGTGCGTCGCCCCCTGGCAGGACCCCGTCCCGGGCATGCGTACGGTCCCGGGCGCATCCGTGCTGACCCTGGTCCCGGTGCCGGGCGCGTCCGGCCCGCGCCTCGCGGTCCTGGTCCGGCTGAGCGCGGGCGGGGACCTGGGCCCGGCGCACGGGGCGGCGCGGGGGCTACTGGGTGCGGAGGGGACCCGCACCGTGGGCCTGAGCACCCCCGTCCGCAGCCTGGCCGACCTGCCCGCCGCCTGGCGAGAGGCGTCCGCCGCCGCACGGGCGGCGCTGGCCCGCCCGCATCTGGGCCCGGTCGCGGAGTGGTCGGCGATCGGCCCGTACCGCCTGCTGGCCGCCCTCCCGGACAGCGGCCCCGGCCACCCGGTCGACCCGGCGGTGAGCCCGCTCCTGGCCCCCGCCCATGCCGAACTCGCCCGTACCGCCGAGGTGTTCCTCGACTGCGCGGGCCAGGCGGGCCGCACGGCCACGGCCCTGAACATCCACCGCCAGACCCTCTACTACCGGCTCTCCCGGGTGGAGCAGCTCACCGGCCTGGACCTGCACGAGGGCGAGGACCGCCTCCTCCTCCACATGTCCCTCAAGGCCGCGAAGCTCTGACCTCAGAGCTTGCTGCGGTCCATGGGCGTCGGCAGCGGCTGGAGCGCAGCGGAATCCCGCAGACGCACATGCGCGGCGAGCACGGCCTCGTGGTCGCTCGGCGCGGCGAGATCCAGCAGGACTCCGCCGGTCGCAAGCGTCGTACGTACGGCCTTGAGATCGTCGGGAACGAGAGCGGCGCGGCCCGGCGAGAGATAGGTCAGCCATCCTGCGTTGTCGTCCCCGGGCTGGAGGTCGGCCCGTTCCTCCAGGAGGTCGAAGACGTCGTCGTCCAGGACGTTGCCGATGTCCGGATCCCACAACTCCGCGACACACGCGAGGAGTTCGGCCTCACGGACGGATGCGGAGTGCGGGGCGCGCACGGTGAGGACCACCGACTGGGAGAGGTACGCACTGGCGTGACCCGCGTGGCCGCTGATGTCGAGCGACCACCCTTCCTCCCCTTCGATCACGAGGGACAGGCTGCCGTCCCCGTCGTCGCGCAGGGCCCGGACCAAGGACTCCTGGTCGGCGGCCACGGGCGTGGCCGGGCCGTTGGCGGTGATCCGGTGCCAGGTCCACGGGTCGGCGGCCCGGTCCCCCGCCTCGGGCACGAGTTCGGCGACACGGCGCAGGGTGGGTGCCCAGCGGGCCGCCAGGCCCTCCGGGGTTTCCGGCCGGGGGCCCCAGAAGGCCCGTACGACTCGGCGGGACCGAGGGGCCTCGGGGACCGTGCGGGAAGCCGCCGGAGGGCCGGCCTCCTCGCCCTCCTCCGGCTCCCTGATCGGCCGGTCCGTCACGACGGCGATCAGGAAGTGCGGGGTGTCGCCGTCGATCTGGTTGACGGAGATCCCGACCCAGCGGTCGCTGTCCCCGTCGGGTACCCGTACGGGACCCCAGACCCGCAGGTCTCCGAAGGCGTCGAGGTTGCGCAGCTCCGTGTACAGCGGCGGTACGGGATCGCCGCTCGTCGCCCGGAAGACGGCCGCCGTCATGCCGACCTCCTCGTGCGTACCCCAGCGGGCGTCCAACTCCTCGGTCAGCACGTCGAGATGGCCGGACGCCTGCTCCTCGGCGGCATCCCATTCGCGGCCGTACACCCCGCTCAGGTCCTCGCCCGCCCAGAGTTCGGCGATCACGAAGCCCGCACCACGGGAGGACAGCCAGTTCCCGGTGTACTTCTGCCGCTCGACGTTCGTCGGCCCGGACGCGGGAACGGCTCCGGCGAGCAGGGCGTCGATCTCGGCGCGGGCCCGCCCGGCCTCGAAGGTCTCGCCGCCGCGCGCGTTCACAGCTTGCTCCGGTCCATCGGCTTGGGCAGGGGCTGGAGGGCGCCGGACTCGCGCAGGCACAAGTGGGCGGCGAGTGCGGCTTCGTGGTCGCCCGGCGCGGCGATGTCGAGGAGGACTCCGCCGGTGGAGAGCGGAGTGCGTACGGCCTTCAGTTCGTCGGGGACGAGGGCGGCGCGGGCCGGGGAGAGGTAGCCGACCCGGCCGGCACTGGGTTCACCGACCTTGGCCCCGGCCTCCCGCAGCGTGCCCAGAAGGTCGTGGTCGACCACGTTCCCGTAGTCCGGGTCCCACAACTCGGCGAGCGCTGCGAGGAGTTCGGCCTCCGGGAGTTCGGCACCGTCCGGGCACTCGACGTCGACGAGCACCGCTTGCGACAGATGCCCGGAAACACCGCCGCCCCGGCCGGACACCGAGACCTCCCACCCCGGCGCCCCCTCGCACACGAGGCTGGGCGCGACACCGGTCTGGTCCGACCAGTCGTCCTCCGCGAGCTCTTCCTCGAGCGCGGCCAGGAGGGAGGGCACATCGGGCCGCAGGGGCAGCGCGGGCCCGTTCGTACGGATGCGGTGCCAGCCCTCCCCGCCGCCCGGCACGGCCTCGGGGAGCAGTTCGGCAAGCCTGTCCAGCGTTGCCTTCCAGCGGGACGCCAGAGCTTCCGCCGATTCCGCCCGGGGCCCCCAGAAACCCCGCACCATGCATTCCATCTCCGGCCTCCATCAGCTCTCACGCACCACGTGCGGTGTTCTGCGGTGTTGCAAGTCACCTGTCTCCGGGGCAGGTTAGTCAAAGGCGTCCGGCTTCTTGGGACCCCCTGGCTCCCGCTTCGTCACCTTCACCACGATCGGCATCTCCTTGCCGTCGAACAGCTTCTGGGCAGCGGCGGCCACTTCCTTGTTGGAGAAGTGCCACTCGACGGTCTTCCCCTTCGCGGCGGCGAGCTGCCCCTGGGCCTCGGCCACGAACTTGTCCGCGCCGGACTTGGTGAGCTTGGTCTTGCCGGGCCGGGCGAGGTAGCTGTCGTAACCGTTCTTGGCCTCCAGGAACACCTGGCGTCCGGAGTCCCAGCCGTCGAACTCCACCGCCCTCTTGCCCTTCTCGGGGTGCGGCACGACGTACTCGTGGCCGCGCGTGGTGCCCGTGATCTGCTCCTGGTAGCGGAGCCAGGACTCGTTCTTGAAGGTGGGTGCGGGGTTGCGGTCCCGGCTCGCCCAGTAGCCGTCGCCGAGGTCGGCGTCGCCCAGGGTCGGGGTCTTCAGGTCCTTGGCGAAGGCACCCGGCTCGTAGTTGCGAGGATCCTTCTTGTCCCCGTGCACCGGATCGGGCCACTTCTTCGCGTCCTTCGCCGCCTGGGCCGCGCGGGCCGGTTCCTCGGCGCGCTTCTTCGCCAGATAGGCGTCCCGCTCCTGCTTCCTGGCCTCCTCCGCCTCCTTCTTGGCGGTCGTGTCGCAGCCCTCGTCGGCGAGGTAACGGATACGGGGCGCGGGTCCGGCCGCGATGAGGCCCGTACCGGAACCGGGCACTCCAGCCATGCCGGGTCCGTACGGCAGCGCAATCGAGCACCCCGTCCGCCGCGCCCGCTCCTCCGCCTTGTCGGCGGCCTCGTCCGCCTCCTTGGCGGCCTTCCGCGCCCCCTCGACATCCCCCGCCTCGGCCGCCTTTCGGGCCCGCTTGGCGGCGGCGCCCGCGTCCCCGGCGGCCTCCGCGGCCTCGGCGACGCCCTTGGCGGCCTTGCCCAGGTGGGTGAACTTCCCGGCGACCTTGGCGACGTCGTACCCGGGGATGAAGAGCGAGCCGACGTTCCAGACCACATTCGAGACGGCCCGCGTCTTCTGCCCGTTGTTCCACCGCTCGCGGACCTCGTCGCCGACGAAGAGGTCGTCCGCGATGCCGACGGCGGACTTGCCGGTGGCTGTGGCCCAGTCGCCGATCGCCCCGAAGTAATCCCCGCTCGCCCACTTGCCGGGCGCCTTCTTGGCGTTCTCGGCCCAGTCCCCGGCGATCTGCTTGCCGTAGTCACCGATACCGGACCAGGTGTCCGCGCTGAACAGCCCGAAGAACCCGGTGACATCGCCCACCACGCCGTCCACGACGACGCCCTGAAAAACCTGCCCGACCCTGTCGGCGGCGCACCCGAACATGCCCCACCCGGAGCAGTCCTCCTCCTCTTCCTCCTCGGGCTTCTCCTGCGGCTGCTGCTGGGGATCGTCGGGATCGGCCTCCGGTACGTCGTACTGCTCCTCCGGCTCCTCCCCTTCACCGGAGGCGTCGTCCCCGCCCTCCGGCCCGATCCCGTCAACGGGAGCGACATCCTCCCCGGCCCCACCCGCACCGCCTGGTCCTCCACCGGTGGCCCCACCCGTGTCTCCAGCACCACCCGCACCGCCACCCCCGGGACCACCACCCCCGGTGCCACCCACCGCGCCCCAGGCATCCGCCCCGCCCGAACCCCCGGCTCCCCCACCCGCACCACCCGCACCACCCGCAGGCGGCCGCCCCTGCGCCTGATCGCCTCCTCCCCCGCCCGCACCCCCACCACAATCCGCACCACTCGTGATGGAACAGACAGCCGTCCGGATGCCGTCGACGATCCGGCCGCCGAACCCGGTCAGGGTGAGGGCGAGCACGATGCCCGCGATGATGACGACGAGCCCGGCGTACTCGGCGGTGGACTGCCCCCGGTCCCGCCGCCACCGGATCATCCGCGGCAACGAGAACCGCCACCCGGCACGCCGGCGTAACTCCCCTGCCTCCCGCCCCGGCCTGCCGAACCACTCCCGGCTCTCCGCCCGCGTCAGGAACCACAGCACCAGCAACGGCAGCACCAACTGCGCGAACCCGCGCCCGGACCCGCCCCCGATGTTCCCGACGGCCCCCGCGACCATCCACAGCTGTACGGCGATCAGCCCGCCCCGCACCCGCCGCCCACCGGTACGCACCCGGCGCGCCAGCAGCATCCCGACCACGCCGGGCGCGGCCCCGTACAGCACGAGCCCGACCAACTGGGCCAACGGCCCGTCCACCGCGAGCCCGGACCCGAGGAGCCCGAGCCCGCCGAGGAGGCTCAGCCCGAACAGCAACTGCACCAACGCCCGCGCGGCCGCCACGGGGAACGGGAGCGGGGGCGGTCCGGTACGTACCGGAACCGGCCCCGCAGGTATGCCGCCGAGCGCAGACATGCATCACCCCAACTGCCGCACCCCGCAAGCGGAATGCCACACGGGGATGCCCAAGCTAGGCCGCCCCGCCCACCCCGTCATGGGCCCCAGGACCCCACTCCGGACCCATCCGCGCAGGGCCAAGCCGGTCCGGCGCCGGAGGTGCAGGTGGGGGCCGGTGCCGGGGTGGGCCCCGCCGTCCAAGGGGACGCGGGGAAAGGGGGATGGTGCCCGGAGGGCATCCATCCGGGGGCGCGGGGAACTGCGCGACCAGCCACGACGCACCCGCACGGGACAGAGACCACCCACCGCCCCGCACCCGCACCCGCACCCGCACCCGCACCCAGAATCAAGCCCCCGGCGCCATGATCGCCCGCAGCCCCTCCGCAAGATCCCTCGCCGACGGCGCCGTCCCCGGATCCGTCATCCACTGGATCATCACGCCCGCCATGAGCGCCTGCGTCAGCATCCCCGCCACCCGCGCCCGCTCCGGGTCCGCCTCCTGGTCCATCCCCAGGAATGCCTCCGCGAGCCCCAACCGCCCTTCCTCCTGCGGCCCCTTGATGGCCGCCCGCAGCGCCTCGTCGTGCTCCAGCCGCGTCACGACCTCCAACTGGAGCGTCCACACCTTCCGGCTCATCTCGAAGGAGTCGATGAACCGCCCCCAGATCACCTCGAAGCGTTCGTACGGGTCGGAGGGCAGCGCGCCCTCCCCCGCCGGCCCGACCGCCTCCCCCCACTCCTCCGTCAACGCGAGGAAGGCCCGCTGGAGCAGTGCGTCCTTCGACCCGTAGTGGTACCCGATGGACGCGAGGTTCGTCCCGGACGCCGCGACGATGTCACGGGCCGTGGTCCGGGCGTACCCCTTGTCCAGCAGGCATTGCTTGGCGCCTTCGAGCAAATCTTCACGATGTCCCATGAACGCAGCGTACCCCCGCTCTAGACGCGCGTATAAGACGCACGTCTAAAACAGGGGTACGCAGAGAAATCAGGGCCCGACTAGCGCCCTAGTCCGCCAGGTTGACCGACCGCGCCGAAGCCGCGCCGATCTCCTCCGCCAGCTCCGTCAGCACCGACTGCGGAACCGTGTCGTCCACGGTGAGCACGGCCAGCGCCTCGCCGCCCGCGTCCGCCCGCGAGACCTGCATGCCCGCGATGTTCAGCCCGGCCTCGCCCAGCACGCGGCCGACCGTGCCGACGACGCCCGGACGGTCCTGGTAGCGCAGGACGACCATGTGGTCGGCGAGCGCCAGGTCCACGTCGAACTCGCCGATGGCGACGATCTTCTTGAGGTTCTTCGGACCGGCGAGCGTGCCGGACACCGAGACCTCCTCGCCGCCCGTCAGGGTGCCGCGCACGGTCACCACGTTCCGGTGCTCCGGCGACTCGCTGCTCGTCGTCAGACGGACCTCGACCCCCCGCTCCTGCGCGAACAGCGGCGCGTTCACGTACGAGACGGTCTCGTCCACGACATCCTCGAACACGCCCTTCAGCGCGGACAGTTCGAGCACCTTCACATCGTGCTGCGTGATCTCGCCGTACACCTCGACGTCGAGCCGGGCCGCGACCTCGCCCGCCAGCGCGGTGAAGATCCGGCCGAGCTTCTCGGCAAGCGGCAGACCCGGACGTACGTCCTCGGCGATGACGCCACCCTGGACGTTGACCGCGTCCGGGACCAGCTCGCCCGCCAGGGCCAGCCGCACCGACTTGGCGACCGCGATACCGGCCTTCTCCTGCGCCTCGTCCGTCGACGCGCCGAGGTGCGGGGTGCAGACGACCTGGTCGAGCTCGAAGAGCGGGGAGTCCGTGCAGGGCTCCTTCGCGTACACGTCGAGACCGGCGCCCGCGACGCGGCCCTCCTTGAGGGCCGAGTACAGCGCGGCCTCGTCGACGATGCCGCCACGGGCCGCGTTGACGATCCGGACAGCGGGCTTCACCTTGTGGAGCGCCTCGTCACCGATCAGGCCCAGCGTCTCCGGGGTCTTCGGCAGGTGGACCGTGATGAAGTCGGAGACCTCAAGCAGCTCGTCGAGCGTCAGGACCTTCACGCCCATCTGGGCGGCCCGCGCGGGCTGCACGTACGGGTCGTACGCGACGACCTTCATCCCGAAGGCCGACATCCGCTGGGCGACCAGCGCACCGATCCGACCGAGACCCACCACGCCGAGGGTCTTCTCGGCCAGCTCGACGCCGCTGTACTTCGAGCGCTTCCACTCGCCGTTCTTCAGGGCGGAGTTGGCCTGCGGGATGTTGCGCGCGGTGGCCAGGATGAGACCGCAGGCGAGCTCGGCGGCCGTAACGATGTTGGAGGTCGGCGCATTGACGACCATGACGCCCGACTTGGTGGCGGCCGAGACGTCGACGTTGTCGAGGCCGACACCGGCGCGGGCGACCACGCGGAGTTTCTTCGCGGCGGCGATGGCCTCCGCGTCGACCTTGGTGGCCGAGCGGACGAGGATCGCGTCCACGTCGGCGATGGCGGGCAGGAGTTCCGCTCGGTCGGCTCCGTTGCAGTGCCGGATCTCGAAGTCCGGCCCCAGGGCGTCGACAGTGGCGGGCGACAGCTCTTCAGCGATGAGTACGACAGGCTTGGCAGTGCTCACGTGAGTCCTCACTGGTCCTTTGCGGACGGCCGTCCCGACGGCCGCAGGCGGTGGAGGGGCTTGCCGCGTGGAAGACGCACGACGCTGTGGGCCTGACGCGTAGATGTGGTTCAGAAGTGTAGTGGTGCCGAGCGGGTGATTCTTCGCCCGTTCGGCAGGATCACCCGTCCGTGGCTGGACGTTGTATCGAGTCCGGCCACCGGAAGGCCGGGGGTCCGGCCACCGGACAACCGGGGGTCCGGTCACCGGAAACCGGGTGTCCGGCCACGGGGAAAGCGGGTGCGGGTGAGGGGCCGCAGCCCGGAAGCTGCGGCCCCTCACCTGCTCAAGGCTTACGCCTCGTCGTCGTTCACCCAGCTCATGAGCTTGCGGAGCTCCTTGCCGGTGGTCTCCAGCAGGTGGTTCTCGTCAGCGGTCTTGTACTCGTTGTACTTCTTCAGACCGCCGTGGTACTCGTCCATCCACTGCTTGGCGAAGGTGCCGTCCTGGATCTCGGCGAGGACCTTCTTCATCTCGGCCTTGGTGGCGTCCGTGATGATGCGCGGGCCGGTGACGTAGTCGCCCCACTCGGCGGTCTCGGAGACCGACCAGCGCATCTTCTCCAGGCCGCCCTCGTACATCAGGTCGACGATGAGCTTCAGCTCGTGGAGGCACTCGAAGTAGGCGATCTCCGGCTGGTAACCGGCCTCGGTCAGGGTCTCGAAACCGGCCTTGACCAGGGCGGCGGTGCCACCGCAGAGGACGGCCTGCTCACCGAACAGGTCGGTCTCGGTCTCCTCGGTGAAGGTCGTCTTGATGACGCCGGCGCGGGTACCGCCGATCGCCTTCGCGTAGGAGAGGGCCAGCTCGAAGCCCTTGCCCGTGGCGTCCTGCTCGACGGCCGCGATGCACGGAACGCCGCGGCCCTCCTCGTACTGGCGGCGGACCAGGTGGCCCGGGCCCTTCGGGGCGACCATGGCGACGTCGACACCGGCCGGCGGCTTGATGAAGCCGTAGCGGATGTTCAGGCCGTGGCCGAAGAACAGGGCGTCGCCGTCCTTCAGGTTGTCCTTGACGGACTCCTCGTAGACCTGGGCCTGGATCGGGTCCGGGACGAGGATCATGATGACGTCGGCCTCGGCCGCCGCCTCGGCGGGGGTGACGACGCGCAGGCCCTGCTCCTCGGCCTTGGCCTTGGACTTCGAACCCTCGTGCAGACCGACGCGCACGTCGACGCCCGAGTCACGGAGCGACAGCGCGTGGGCGTGGCCCTGGCTGCCGTAACCGAGAACCGCGACCTTGCGGCCCTGGATGATGGACAGGTCTGCGTCGGCGTCGTAGAACAGCTCGGCCACTGGGTTTCTCCTATGTGTGCTGGTGTTGCGACCCACCGTACGGCGGGCGTGTGGAAGGAAGTTTTCGGGTCTCGGTATCCGAGAGCCCCGGTATTGACGCCGTGTACTTACGCCGTGCGGTCGAGAGCGCGCAGCGAGCGGTCGGTGATGGACCGCGCCCCGCGCCCTATGGCGATCGTCCCGGACTGCACGAGCTCCTTGATGCCGAACTGCTCCAGCATCTTGAGCATCGCTTCGAGCTTGTCGGCGCCGCCGGTGGCCTCGATGGTCACGGCGTCCGGCGAGACGTCCACGGTCTTGGCGCGGAACAGCTGGACGATCTCGACGATCTGGGAGCGGGTCTCGTTGTCGGCGCGGACCTTCACCAGGACGAGCTCGCGCTGGATCGCAGCGGCGGGCTCCAGTTCGACGATCTTCAGGACGTTGACCAGCTTGTTGAGCTGCTTGGTCACCTGTTCCAGCGGCAGGGCCTCGATCACGTTCACCACGATGGTGATGCGCGAGATCTCGGGGTGTTCGGTGGTCCCCACGGCGAGGGAGTCGATGTTGAAGCCGCGCCGGGAGAAGAGTGCGGTGATGCGGGCGAGGACGCCGGGCTTGTTCTCCACCAGGACGGAGAGCGTGTGCTTGGACATGATTCTCTCTCTGCTCTCTCTGCTCGCTCAGTCGTCTTCGTTGTCGCCGAAGTCGGGGCGGACGCCCCGGGCGGCCATGACCTCGTCGTTGGAGGTGCCGGCGGCGACCATCGGCCACACCATGGCGTCCTCGTGGACGATGAAGTCGACGACGACCGGGCGGTCGTTGATGGCGTTGGCCTCCTCGATGCACTTGTCGAGGTCCTCGGGGCGCTCGCAGCGGATCGCGTAGCAGCCCATCGCCTCGGACAGCTTCACGAAGTCGGGGACCCGGGTGCCCTTGGCCTCGTTGCCCTCGCAGTCCTGACCGCTGTGCAGCACGGTGTTGGAGTAGCGCTGGTTGTAGAACAGCGTCTGCCACTGGCGGACCATGCCGAGGGCGCCGTTGTTGATGATGGCGACCTTGATCGGGATGTTGTTCAGGGCGCAGGTGGTGAGTTCCTGGTTGGTCATCTGGAAGCAGCCGTCGCCGTCGATCGCCCAGACGGTGTTCTCCGGCATGCCGGCCTTGGCGCCCATCGCGGCGGGGACCGCGTAGCCCATCGTCCCGGCGCCGCCGGAGTTGAGCCAGGTCGCGGGCTGCTCGTACTGGATGAAGTGCGAGGCCCACATCTGGTGCTGGCCGACGCCGGCCGCGTAGATGGTGTTCTCGGGGGCGAGCTCGCCGATGCGCTGGATGACCTGCTGCGGGGAGAGCTGGCCGTTCTCGGGGAGGTCGTAGCCCAGCGGGTACGTCTCCCGCCAGCGGCTGAGGTCCTTCCACCAGGCGCTGTAGTCGCCCTTGTTGCCCTCGGTGTGCTCGGCCTGGACCGCCTGCACCAGGTCGGCGATGACCTCGCGGGCGTCACCGACGATGGGCACGTCGGCGGCGCGGTTCTTGCCGATCTCGGCGGGGTCGATGTCGGCGTGGACGACCTTCGCGAAGGGGGCGAAGCTGTCCAGCTTGCCGGTGACGCGGTCGTCGAAGCGGGCGCCGAGGGCGACGATCAGGTCGGCCTTCTGGAGCGCGGTGACGGCGGTGACCGCACCGTGCATGCCCGGCATTCCGACGTGCAGCGGGTGGCTGTCGGGGAATGCGCCGAGCGCCATCAGTGTGGTGGTGACGGGCGCTCCGGTGAGCTCTGCGAGGACCTTCAGCTCGGCGGTGGCCCGTGCCTTCAGGACGCCGCCGCCGACGTACAGGACGGGCCGTTTGGCGGCGGTGATCAGCTTGGCGGCCTCGCGGATCTGCTTGGCGTGCGGCTTGGTGACGGGCCGGTAGCCGGGCAGGTCGTTGGTGGGCGGCCAGGAGAAGGTGGTCTGCGCCTGGAGGGCGTCCTTGGCGATGTCGACGAGGACGGGGCCCGGGCGGCCGGTGGAGGCGATGTGGAAGGCCTCGGCGATGGTGCGCGGGATGTCGGCCGGGTCGGTGACCAGGAAGTTGTGCTTGGTGATCGGCATCGTGATGCCGCAGATGTCCGCCTCCTGGAAGGCGTCCGTGCCGATCGCCTTGGACGCGACCTGGCCGGTGATCGCGACCAGCGGGACGGAGTCCATGTGGGCGTCGGCGATCGGGGTGACCAGGTTGGTGGCGCCGGGGCCCGAGGTCGCCATGCAGACGCCGACCTTGCCGGTGGCCTGGGCGTAACCGGTGGCCGCGTGGCCCGCGCCCTGCTCATGGCGGACCAGGACGTGGCGGACCCGGGTGGAGTCCATCATCGGGTCGTACGCCGGCAGGATCGCGCCGCCGGGAATGCCGAATACCGTGTCGGCCCCGACCTCTTCGAGGGAGCGGATGAGCGACTTGGCGCCCGTCACGTGCTCGATCGGGCTGGTCTGGGATCCGTGGTGACGGGGCCGGGGCTGCGGATGGTGGGCCCCGGTGGCCTGCTCGGTCATCGGCATTCTCTTCTCGAAGCTGAGGGTTTGAGCTGAGGGTTTTGCGTGGTTTTGCAACGTGCCGGTGCAACAAAAAACCCCCCGTGCCGTCAGGCAAGCGAGGGGAGCGCGTCGGAGACAGACAAGCAGGTTCAGCAGTGAACCGTGCTTCAGCCGACGCGCTTTCCAAGTACGAGAATTCGGGTGCGCATGGCATTGACCCTCCCTCCGGCCCACTGGATGTGTCAAGTGGGTGGGACGGACGTCTCAGTATTTGAGCGCAATGGCGGATGTGTGAACGAGTCGATTCCGGGTGCGTTCGTATGCCGTACGGGAAGTGATCCGCCCACCGGTCCCCCGGCCAGCACGGGCAGTGCGCTGCCTTCTCCGCCGGGTACGGGGAAGTCCCCGCGCACGAGTGCGCGGCGCAGCCGGTACTCGTCCAGCGGCCCGGAGAAGGCCATCCCGAGCCCGTGCGTGCAGCCCATGGCGCGCAGCGCCTGCACCTGCTCGGGGAGGTCGACGCCGTCGGCCACGGACTCCATGCCGAGGTCGGTGGCGATCCTGAGCAGCCCGCTGGTGATCTTGTGCAGCCGGGGGGACTCGACGACGCCCTCGATGAGCCCCCGGTCCAGTTTGAGTACGTCGATGGGGAGCCGGCGCAGTGCGTTGATCGCCGCGTAGCCGCTGCCGAAGCCGTCGAGGGCGATCCGTACGCCGAGGCGGCGCAGGGCGGACAGACGGTGCTCCAGGTCGTCGTAGGAGACCCGTGGGTCGCTGTCGGTGATCTCGATGACGAGCGCCCCGGACGGCAGCCCGTGCCGGGTGAGCAGGGCCTCCACGGAGCCGAGCGGCATGGACCGGTCGAGGAGGCGGCGGGCGGTGAGGCGGACGGTGACGGGGACGCAGTGCCCGGCCCTGCCGCGCTCGGCGGCCTGCTCGACGGCCTCCTCCAGGAGCCAGCGGCCCAGTTCGGCGGTGCGGTCGCTGTCGTCGGCGACCCGCAGGAACTCGGCGGGGGTGAAGAGGATGCCCTGTGCGGAGCGCCAGCGGGCCTGGGCGGCGACGGCGGCGACCCGTCCGGTGGCGAGGTTCACGACGGGCTGGTGCAGCAGGGCGAACTCGCCGTCGTGCAGGGCGGTGCGCAGCCGGGTGGCCAGTTCCGTACGCCGTACGACTTCGGCCTGCATCTGCGGGGCGTACAGCTCGACGCGGTCCTTGCCCGCGGCCTTGGCGCGGTACATGGCGAGGTCGGCGTTGCGCATGAGGTCGGTGGGGGTGATGCCGGGTTCGGCGAAGGCGACGCCGATGGAGGCGGCGACGCGGACATCGTTGCCGTCCACTTTGTACGGCTGCGAGAGGGTGAGGCGGAGCCGGTCGGCGATCTCGTGGACCTGGTACTCGCGGGCGGCCTGGTCGCGGGTGCCGTCGCCGAGGATGAGGGCGGCGAACTCGTCGCCGCCGAGGCGGGCGGCGGTGTCGCCCATCCTGACCGAGTCCTGGAGGCGGCGGGCGGCCTGGATGAGCAGCTCGTCGCCGGCTTGATGACCCAATCGGTCGTTCACCGCCTTGAAGCCGTCCAGGTCGATGAAGAGGACGGCGGTGCCGAGGTCGGTGGCCCGGCGCCCGGCGAGCGCCTGGCGCACCCGCTTGGTGAACAGGGCCCGGTTGGGCAGGTCGGTGAGTGGGTCGTGTTCGGCGTTGTGCTGCAACTGGGCCTGCAGGCGCACCCGTTCGGTGACGTCGCGGCTGTTGAAGATGAGGCCGCCCTGGTGCCGGTTGACGGTGGACTCGACGTTGAGCCAGTCCCCCGTCCCGGACTTGAAACGGCATTCGATACGGGTGGTCGGCTCCTCCAGCGGGGAGGCGGCGAGGAAGCGCCGCACCTCGTGGACGACCGATCCGAGGTCGGCGGGATGGATGATCGAGGCCAGCTCGGAACCGACCAGTTCCTCCGCCTCGCGTCCGTAGACACCGGAGGCGGCGGGGCTGACGTACCGCAGTATCCCGGTCGGCGCGGCGATCATGATGACGTCGCTGGAGCCCTGCACCAGGGACCTGAAGTGGTTCTCCTTCTGGGCCAGTTCCTGGGTGAGGGAGATGTTGTCGACGAGCATGATGCCCTGGCGCACGACCAGGGCGAGCACGACCGTGCACCCGGTGAAGAGGACGACGCGGTCGAGCTTGTGGCCGTCCATGACGTTGTAGAGGATGCCGAGCACGCAGACGGCGGCCGCGAGGTACGGGGTGAGGGCGGCCAGCGATCCGGCGATCGGCCGGCTGGAGCCCGCCCGGACGGCACGCCCCGGCTGGGGCGGGGCCCCCTGCGGCTGTCCGTACGGAGGCCGATGCGAGGCCCGGCTCACCCCCCAGGGCGCGTACGCGAGGAGAAGCGAGCCGGCGAACCACCCGGCGTCGAGGATCTGCCCGGAGTGGTAGTTGTCCCGCAGCAGCGGCGAGGTGAACAGCGCGTCGCACAGGACGGTCATGGCGAGGGCCGCGATGGCGGTGTTGATGGCGGCCCGGTTCGCCGAGGAGCGGCGGAAGTGCAGGGCCAGGACCATGCTGACGAGCGCGATGTCCAGGAGCGGGTAGGCGAGCGAGAGCGCGGCGTGCGCCGTGTTCGCCCCCTTGAGTTCGGCGGTGTGGGCGAGGGCCAGGCTCCAGGAGAGGGTGAGCAGCGAGCCCGCGATCAGCCAGGCGTCGAGGGCGAGGCAGACCCAACCGGCCCTGGTGACGGGCCGTTTGGCGAGGACCAGCAGGCCGATGATGGCGGGCGGCCCGAAGCAGAGGAAGAAGAAGTCGGCAAGCGAAGGGGCCGGTACCTGGCGCCGCAGCACCACTTCGTACCAGCCCCAGACCGCGTTCCCGCCCGCCGCCATCAGGGAGGAGGCGGAGAACAGCAGCCAGGCGGGCCTGAAGCGGCTCTCCCTGGTCCGCGCGTAGAAGTAACAGGAGACGGCGGCGATGAACGCGGCGACGGCGAGACCGAAGTCGCCCATGATCAGCGCGACTTCCGCCGATCCCCAGCCGAGGGCCGAGCCCGCGGCGTATCCTCCGCAGACGAGCGCGAGCAGGAGCTGGGGCAGCAGCCCCGACCCGCTGCGACCGGTGGTCGGACGCTGGGCCAGGACGGCCCCCGGGGCACTCACCGGACCTCCCCGTGCGGGGGTTTCGGGTGGCGAAGGATCCGGGGACGGCCGGGCCGCTGCCTGCGGCTTCGCCGACTTCGCCGCGTCGGATCGTCTCTCCATTGGCAGTGCATCGCCCGTCGCCCCCCTTGCAGTGTTCGTCGTGCTCCCCAGCGCCGTGGGTGTGGTGCATGGCGCAGCCCCTAGGTCGGGACGATACACCAGTCCCGTCACTCAGGGACATAGTTGCTCTACTCTCCGTAACTACCAGCGGGATTACGGGAACTGGTTGCGTTCGCACGGCTCCGGAGCGTGTCCGCGGGCGGACTTTTCGGGCAGTCGGTACGTGGGGTCAGCGCGGGCCCGCGACCACGTTGTCGAGCGCCTCCCCGGCGGCGAACCGGTTCAGCTGGCGGGCGATCAGCCGCTTGGCGCGGGGCAGGAAGGCGGACGAACTGCCGCCGACGTGCGGGCTGATCAAGGTGTTCGGGGCGTGCCAGAGCGGATGCCCGGCGGGCAGCGGCTCCGGGTCCGTGACGTCGAGCGCGGCGTGCAGCCGCCCCGCTGCGACTTCGGCGAGCAGGGCCTTGGTGTCGACGACGGGCCCCCGCGCGACATTCACCAGCAGCGCCCCGTCCTTCATCCGCCCCAGGAACTCGGAGTCGACCATTCCGGCAGTGTCATCGGTGAGCGGCATGGACAGAATCACCACGTCCGCCTCGGCCAGCAGCCGGGGCAGTTCGGTGAACGCGTGCACGTCGCCGCGCTCCGTGGTGCGTGCGGAGCGCGCGACGCGCGCCACCCGCGCGCATTCGAAAGGGGTGAGCCGGTCCTCGATGGCGGCGCCGATGGACCCGTACCCGACGATGACCACGGACTTGTCCGCGAGCGCCGGATAGAACCCCGACCGCCACTCCTCCCTCTGCTGCCCCTCCACGAATCCGGGGATCCCCCGCAACGACGCCAGGACGAGCGCGAGCGCCAACTCGGCCGTACTCGCCTCGTGCACCCCCCGCGCATTGCACAGCCGCACCCCCTGCGGCACCGACGCCCGGACGTCGTCGACACCGGCGGTGAGGGTCTGCACGACCCGCAGCGAGGTCATCTCCGGAACGGGCCGCAGGGCGACCTCGGCCCCCTTCATGTACGGCACCACGTAGAAAACGCAGTCGGCGGGATCGGCGGGGAACTCCTCCTCCCCGTCCCAGACACGGTAGACGAGGCCGTGCTCGGCGGCGTCGGGAAGCCCGTCGATCCCGGCCGGGTCCATCGGGAGCCAGACGTCTGCGGGGCGTTGCTGGATGTCGTACGCATTCATGCTCAGGAGGCTATGCGAACTCGCCTGACCTGCAACGGTTAGTTTGGGGGCGCGGCAAGACGGAGGGGTACGGCACGGTGGAGCGCAGGACAATCGGGGCGACAGCGCTCGAAACGGGGGCAGTCGGGCTCGGCTGCATGCCGATGAGCTGGGCCTACACGAGTTCGCGCCGGCGCGGCGAGGAGTCGGTGCGGGCGCTGCACACGGCGCTCGATCTGGGGGCGAACCTCCTGGACACGGCCGACATGTACGGCCCCTTCACCAACGAACTCCTCCTGGGCCGCGTCCTCAGGGAACGCCGCTCGGAGGCCTTCGTCTCCACCAAGGCGGGCCTGCTCGTCGGCGACCAGCACATCGTCGCCAACGGCCGCCCCTCCTACATCCGCCGCGCCTGCGACGCCTCTCTCCGCCGCCTCCAGACCGACGTCATCGACCTCTACCAACTCCACCGCGCGGACCCGGAGATACCCGTCGAGGAGACCTGGGGCGCGATGGCGGATCTGGTACGAGCGGGAAAGGTGCGCGCCCTCGGGCTGTGCGCGCTGGGCGCACGGGCATCGCGCCGCACAGGCACGGGCGTGGGCCGCCCTTCAGCGGGAGACCTGCACGACGGAACGATCCGCCAACTGGAGCGGGTGCAACAGGTGTTCCCCGTCGCGGCCGTCGAGGCGGAACTCTCCGTCTGGTCCCCCGAAGCCCTCCGCACCCTCCTCCCCTGGTGCGAGGCCCGCGGCGTGGGCCTTCTGGCAGCCATGCCCCTGGGCAACGGTTTCCTCACCGGCACGCTCACCCCCGGCTCGGGCTTCGAACCGGACGACATGCGGGCCCGGCACCCCCGCTTCACCGCGGAAATGATGGCCGCCAACCAACCGGTGGTGGCCGGCCTGCGCCGCGTGGCCGAACGCCACGGCCCGGCCGTGACCCCGGCCCAGGTAGCCCTGGCCTGGACCCTCTCGCAGGGCCGCCATGTGATCCCGATCCCGGGCACGAAGAGCCCCCACTGGGCGAGGGAGAACGCGGGGGCGGCATCCCTCGTCCTCTCCCCGTCGGACCTGGCAGAGATCTCCTCGCTGCCTGGGGCACGGGGGTCGTGGGACTGAGCGCCGCTCGAGGGGCCGCACGGAACCCTCTTCTCCCTCACGTGGGAACCCTGAGCAGTCGGCCGGTGTATGAACAAGTGCCAGGCCTCACCGACGGAGGGACCCCCAACCGTGCGCCACCCCGCAGCCACCACCCTGCTCACCGCCACCTGCCTCCTCCTCGCCACCGCCTGCTCCGGCACACCCCCCAAATCCCCTTCCCCCTCCGGGAGTTCCGCCGCCCCTCCCGGCCGGACGGCCACCCCCACCCCCCAGGGCGCCCCCGCCAAAGGGGAGGCCGCCGTGACCGGCACGGTGGCGCGGGGTCTCAAGTCCCCCTGGGGCCTCGTCGCCCTCCCCGAGGGCGACCTCCTGGTCTCCTCCCGCGACGAGGGCACGATCACCCGCGTCGACGTCGAGACCGGCAAGCTCACCCCGGTCGGCCAGGTGGTGGGCACCGCCCCCGGCGGCGAGGGCGGCCTGCTGGGCCTCGCCCTCTCCCCTTCGTACGCCTCGGACCACCAGGTCTACGCCTACTTCACCACCGCATCCGACAACCGCATCGCCCGCATGCTGTACGACGAGAAGCGCCCGGCGGGCCAGCAACTGGGCGCGCCGGACACGGTGTTCAAGGGCATCCCCAAGGGCTCCAACCACAACGGCGGCCGCATCGCGTTCGGCCCCGACAAGATGCTCTACGCGGGCACGGGCGAGACCGGCGACACCAGCCTCGCCCAGGACCCGAAGTCCCTCGGCGGCAAGATCCTGCGTATGACGAAGGACGGCAAACCGGTCCACGGCAACCCGGAGGCCGACTCGGTCGTCTACTCCCTCGGCCACCGCAACGTCCAGGGCCTGGCCTGGGACAAGGAGGGCCGCCTGTGGGCATCGGAGTTCGGCCAGAACACCTGGGACGAGCTGAATCTGATCGAGCCGGGCAAGAACTACGGCTGGCCCGAGGTCGAGGGCCAGGAGCAGAAGGAGGGCTTCGTCGCCCCGGTCGCCCAGTGGAAGACCTCCGAGGCCTCCCCCAGCGGCATCGCCGTCGCGGAGGGCTCGGTGTGGATGGCGGGCCTGCGCGGCGAACGCCTGTGGCGCATCCCGTTGAACGGCACGAAGCCGGTGGCGGCCCCCGAGGCGTTCTTCACCGAGAAGTACGGCCGGCTGCGGACCGTACTGGCCACGGGCGGCGACCAGTTGCTGCTGGTCACGAGCGAGACGGACTCCCGGGGCGCCCCGGAGCCCGGCGACGACCGCATCCTGAAGGTGACGGTGAAATAGGCCGTGACCCCGCCCGCCGCGCTACGCCACCGCGTCCTCCTGGAAGAGTCCGAGCCGGTGCGCCACCGCCGCCGCCTCGCCCCGGCCGGTGACCTCCAGCTTGGCCAGGATGTTGGAGACGTGGACGCTCGCGGTCTTGGGCGAGATGTAGAGGGCCTCGGCGATCTGCCGGTTGCTGCGCCCGGCGGCGACGAGCCGCAGGACGTCGCGTTCGCGCGGGGTGAGGTGGAAGTCCTGCCCCCCGGAGGTGTCCGGCGCGGGGGCAGGGGTGAGACGGGCCCGCCGGGCGACGGCGGCGACCTGTTCGGCGAGCGGCCGGGCGCCCAGCCGTTCGGCGGTCTCCCCGGCGAGCAGCAGGAGCTCCCCGGCCTGCTCCCGGCCGCCGGGCTCCACCGCCGCACCGACACCGGCGTCCAGGAGGGCCACGGCCAGGCGCAGCCGGACCCGGGCCAGGTCGTAGGGCCGGTCGAGCGGTTCGACGGCGGTGACGACCGCGCCCCACTCCTCGGGGGTGTCCCGCCCCTCCGTGCGCGCCAGCTCGGCCCGCACCCACTTCTCGTACGCCTCCCACACGGGCGCTCCGGTGGCGAGCCGGCGCGCGTGGGTGCGCAGCAGGGCGAGGGCGTCGGCGCGGCCGGGGGCCGCCGCGGGGAGGGTGCGGGTGTCGGCCTCCATGGCGGCGGCCTCCTGGAGGAGCGGCCAGGCGTAGCGGTGGATGCCGAGGGGGAAGCCGTCGCCGATGGCCTCGAAGAGCTGGCTGCGGGCGTCCAGGACGCGGCCTTCGCGGGCGGCGATGGCGACGGCGAGCTGGTGGCGGGGCATCTCGTGCTGCGGCATCCGGTCGTGCGGCCCGAAGTACCTTGTGGACTTGGCCAGTTGCGCCTTGGCCTCCTCGATCTCGCCCCGGTGCAGGGCGATCTCGGCCCGCCAGCGGGCGGCGGTGCCGCGCGGGCGGATGCTGGGCGAGGCGGCGAGTTCGGTGCGCAGGAAGTTGGCCGAGGCGTCGTCCCAGCGGCCGAGGGAGAAGTAGGACTCGGCCTGGTTGCCGAGGATCCAGTGCTCGCCGTCGACGAGGTTGTGGTCCTGGGCGTAGGCCAGGCCCACGGCGCAGAGATCGGCGGACTCCTGGGAGCGGCCGATGCCTTCGAGGTGGGAGGGGATGTTGGTGTGGGCGTGGTTGACGACGGAGACGATGCCCCGGGCGAGGGCGAGTTCGCGTACGGCGGTCATCTCGGCGAGGCCGTTGTCGATGTCGCCGGAGTCGACCATCAGGCCGCCGAGGGTGAGCCGGGAGCGGAGTTCGGTGTCCTCGGCGCCGACCATGCGGGCGTACTCGACGGCGCGTTCGGCGGTGGCGATGGCCTCGGGGCCGGGCTCGTGGAGCATGGCCCAGCTGGCGGCCATGGTGAGGATGTCGGCGTGCACGGCGGACGGCGGCAGCCCGCGCAGCAGTTCCTGCGCGGTGGCCAGTTCCTCCCAGCCGTCGCCGCGCGAGAGCCCGGTGATCGCCTTGCCGCGCTGCACCCAGAACCAGGCGGCACGCAGGGTGTCGGATTCGTTCACGCCGCCGGGGCCGGTGCCCGCCTCCTCCTCCAGGATGCGCAGGGCGCGCTTGGCGAGCTTGAGGGCGCGCTCGCGCTCACCGGCGAGGCGGGCGGCGACGGTGGCCTCGGCCATGAGGTCGAGGTAGCGCAGCGGGGCGGCGGCGGGGTCGCAGCCGCAGGGCGGGTAGACCTCGGCGTAGTCGATGGGCCGCAGTTCGTCCCGCACGTCTTCGGGGGCGTCGTCCCACAGCCCCAAAGCCCGCTCCAGGAGCTGGAGTTGCTCGGAGCGCGCATACCGCTTGCGGGCCTCGACGGCGGCGGAGAGCACGGCGGGCAGGGCCTTCGCGGCGTCGTGGGCGGCGTACCAGTAGCTGGCGAGGCGGGTGGCGCGGGCCTCCTGGCAGACGAGCGAGGGATCGGCCTCCAGCACCTCCGCGTACCGCCGGTTGATGCGTGAGCGCTCCCCGGGCAGCAGGTCGTCGCTGACGGCCTCGCGCACCAGCGAGTGCCGGAACCGGTACCCCTCCCCGTCGGGCGCGGCCTGGAGCAGGTTGGCGCCCACGGCGGCCCGCAGCGCCTCGATCAGGTCGTCCTCGGCGAGCCGGGCGACGGCCAGCAGCAGCGGGTACTCGACGGTCGACCCGCCCTCGGCGACGATCCGCACGACGCGCTGCGCGTCCTCCGGCAGTGCCTCGACGCGTACGAGCAGCAGGTCCCGGAGCGAGTCGGTGAGCCCGGTCCGGCAGCCGCCGCCGATCGAGACGGCCAGCTCCTCCACGAAGAAGGCGTTCCCGTCCGACCGGCCGAACACTTCGTCCAGCAGGGCGGGTTCGGGCACGCAGTCCAGGATTCCGGTGAGCTGGAACCGCACTTCCTCGCGGGTGAACCGGGGCAGTTCGATGCGGCGTACGGTGCGCAGCCGGTCGAGTTCGGCGAGCAGGGGCCGCAGCGGGTGCCGCCGGTGGATGTCGTCGGCGCGGTACGTCCCCAGCACCAGCAGCCGCCCGCTGCGCAGCGTGCGGAACAGGTACGACAGGAGGTTCCGGGTGGAGGCGTCGGCCCAGTGGAGGTCCTCCAGGACGAGGACGACGGTGTGGTCGGCGGCGACGCGCTCCAGGAGGCGCACGGTCAGCTCGAAGAGCCGCGCGGTGGCGTCCTCGCTGCCGGTCCGGCCGGGACCGTAGCCGCCCTGGTGGGCGTACGGGGCGTCGCTCAATTCCGGGAGCAGTCGGGCGAGTTCGTCCTCGTGCCCGGCGGCAGCGGCGGCCAGCACGTCGGGGAGGAGGCGGTGCAGGGTGCGCAGGGCCGCCGAGAAGGGGGCGAACGGCAGCCCCTCGGCGCCGATCTCCACACACGCTCCGACGGCGACGACGGCCGTCGTGGCCCGGTCGAGGAACTCCTCCACGAGCCGCGTCTTGCCGACTCCCGCCTCACCGCCGAGCAGCAACGCCTGCGGCTCGCCCGCGGTGGCGCGGGCGAGCGCATCGATGAGGGTGCTCAGTTCGCCTGTGCGGCCGACGAACACGGGGCTGACTGACCTGGTCTCCACGTCGCCGAGCATCGCACAGGCCTTCGTGGCACCGGCACCCGCTGTCCGCATTGCGGGCGCCCGTTCAGGCGGCGTGGGTGAAGTGGTCGCGGAGGGCTCTGAGCCCACTGGGGGCTCCCTCCTCGTTCTTGCCCACGCTCTGGGCCCGGCGGGCCTCCTTGCGGGCCTGGCGGGCGGCGCGGAGGAGACGGTCGTGGGCGGCGGCCCGGACGAGCTCGGTGTGGCGGGCCTGGAATTCGTACTCGAACATCTGGTGCTCCCTGGTGGGCTGTTTCTCATCGCTCTCTGCGATGACTCAACCTTCGCCCGCCAGGGGGGTGCACGGCATCGGGAGTGTGCCGGATCTTGGGTGGGGTGGGGGGCCTTAGGCGGGGGCCGGGTGCCTTAGGCGTCCCGCCCGGGGCACCGGGGGAAGGGGGAGGGCCTTAGGCCGCCGGAGGCACCGGCATCGGGGCGAAGAGGTCGAGGTACATCCCGGTGGAGATCAGGAGGCCGATCAGGCCCAGGATCACGCCCGCCCAGGCCACGGCCCGTATCCAGAGTCGGGGGGCCGCATCCGGGCCCGTCGGCCGCAGGGCCGCCAGCACGACCACGCCCACGAGCAGCGCCACCAGTGCGAAACCGCCGTTGACCAGGGCAGTCATGTGCCAGCCGTTGCCGTACAGCCCTTCGATCTGGGCGCTCGCCGCGCTCGACTTGGAGAGGTTGAGCTGGCTCACCAGCGTCTCCCGCTCGGCGAGCACCCGGCTCGGCCAGCCCCCGACCAGGGCCACCAGCCCGAGCCCCGCCGAAACGATCCCCGCGGCCCCGGCGCCGACACCCGCCGACGCGGGACGCGCCTTCACTTCTTCCTCGGGAATCTCGGGGGTCTCGTGAGTCTCATCTGCCTCGGCAGCCTCCGCCGCCACGGCCTCAGCCTCGGCGGCCTCAGCAGCCTCGTTGTCGCTCTTGTCCTCGGTACGGGTCGTCGCGTTCATGCCCCGCACGCTAGGTGTCCCGGATGAGAGACCCCTTAACGGCCTTCCAGCCACTCCGGCCCCAGCACCGACCACACCTCCTCGTCGCGCCACACCCCCCGGAAGAAGTACGCCTCGCGCAGCACCCCGTCGCGGCGCATGCCCAGCCGCTTGGCGACCTTGCTGCTGGGGAGGTTCTCCACGTCGCAGATCCACTCGACCCGGTGGATCCCCCGCACCCGCACCGCCCAGTCGATGATCTCCCGGCAGGCCCGGGTGACCAGCCCCTTCCCCGCCCCCGCCGGCTCCAGCCAGCACCCCACCTCGCAGGTCCGGGCCTCCGCGTCGAAGAGCCGCAGCGTGACGGCCCCGACGAGGGTCCCGTCGAGCCAGATCCCGTGCATCCGCCCCCGGTCGGCGGCGGCCTTCTCCGCGTACCGCTGGAGCAGCGCCCGCGCCGACTCCAGATCGCGGACCACGTCCGGCAGCCCGACGTACTGCCCGATGAAGTCGCTGCCCCGCTGTATGTGGGCCCAGAACTCCTCGGCCTGCCACGGCTCCAGCGGCCGCAGCTCCGCCTTGCCGCCGCCCTCTACCGCCCCAAGGTCCTTCGCGAACATCCCACCCCTGCTTCCCTGTTGGCGGCACCGGAGAGGGGCCGTCCCGGAGGGGATCCTCGCACGCACGCAAACGGGCGGGGCCCCTGGACCCCGCCCGCTCCCCCGCCTCACCCCGAGACGCTCGCCCGCCCGTTCTCGATGTGGCCCATCAGCCGCCGCCGGAAGCCCTGTTCGCCCTCAACGGTGACCGCGAGGTCGTACCAGCCGTGGGCGTCGTCCGCCGAGTGCACGACGCTGCGGCTACGCCCCGGCTTCACCACGACCCGGCGCGGCCGGCGCTCGTCGAGGTCGTCCTCGTCCGCGTACGCCAGCGGCTGCACCACGAAGGTGACCGCCTTGCGCCCCCGGTTGGTCAGCGTCAGGTGCAGGTCACGGTCCCGCGCCTCCACCCGGCTGCTGACCTCAGCGGTCCCCGCCTTCGTCCCCTCGAACTCCCGCCGGAAACCGTTCGGCCCGGTCACGGTGAAGCGGTACGCGTCCCCCGCGAGCGGCACGCTCCAGTCGACCCGGCCGCGCCCGGCGACGTCCAGGTGCTGCGGCACCGCGAACTCACCGGCGTACGGGTACAGCGCGAAGTGCGCACTGCCGCGCCCCTCGTTGCCGACGGTCAGCCGGAAGGAGGCACCGCCCGCGACGACCCTCCCGTACGCATCCGGCTGGTACGGCAACGGACGCGCCCGGCGCGCACCCGGCTCCTGCTTCGGCATCTGCTGGACGGCGGGGGGCACGGGCCGCCAGCGTCCGGTGAACGGCGGGATCGCCCCGGGGTGGTCGACGGACGGCTGCCGGTGCGCCCTCTTGAAGTCGAACGCCGAGGTCAGGTCACCGGTGACCTGCCGCCGCCAGGGCGTGATGTTGGGCTCCCGCACCCCGGTCCACTGCTCCAGGAAGCGGATCACGGAGGTGTGGTCGAAGGTCTCCGAGCACACGTACCCGCCCACCGACCAGGGCGAGACGACGAGCATCGGCACCCGGATGCCGAGCCCGGTCGGCCGTCCCTTCCACCGCTCGTCGGTGTTGTCGGTCGGCGGCACGGGCGGCGGGACGTGGTCGAAGAAGCCGTCGTTCTCGTCGTAGTTGATCAGTACGACGGTGTGCCGCCACACGTCGGGATGCGAGCCGAGCGCGTCCAGCACCTGGTACACCAGCGATGCGCTCGCCACCGGCGACGAGGCGCCCGGGTGCTCGGAGTCGATCGCGGACGGCACCAGGTAGGACACCTCGGGCAGCTTCCCGGCCGCCACGTCCGCCCGGAACTTCTTGGCCAGGCTGCCGGTCTCCCCGCGCCGCAGCCCCCGCTCGAACAGCGACCGCTCCTTCTTGTCGAGCGTGGCGACGCCCTCCTCGAGGAGTGCGAGCAGCTTCTCCCGCTCGGCGGCGTCCTTCGTGTCCCGGACCTGGGCGTAGAAGGACTCCATGAAGGTGTGCCCGCCGGTCTTGGCGAGCGCCTTGCGGGCGATGTTCTTGAAGCTGGTGAAGAACTCGATGTTGTTGTCGGTGAAGTTCTCCCACTCGGTGTACGTCTGCCAGGTGTGCCCGGCCTTCTCCAGCCGCTCGGCGTACGTCGGCCACGGGTATCCGGGGTGGGTGCCCTCCGCGTACGCGGCGTTGGTGACGGCCCGGCTGCCGTTCGCCTCGTACCCCGTCCAGCCGCTCCACAGGTGATTCCGGTTCGGGCTCGTCGACGTGTGAATGGACGAGTGGTAGGCGTCGCAGATGGTGAAGGTGTCGGCGAGTTCGTAGTGCAGGGGCAGGTCACGGCGGTCGTAGTACGCCATGGTGGCGCCGGTCTTGGCGGTCACCCAGCCGTTCATCCAGCCCTGGTTCCAGGCCTTCGCGCCGCCGTCCCAGGAGTGGTCCAGGTCGCCGATGTACTGGAGGTCCTTCTTCTGCGCGGCGGCCGCATCCCGCACCGGGAACGGCAGCACGCTCTTCAGCGGCCCCGGCTGTTCGAACACCGGCTTCCCGCCGGGGAGTTCGATCGCATTGCGGTCCCCGAAGCCTCTCACCCCTCGGAGAGTGCCGAAGTAGTGGTCGAAGGACCGGTTCTCCTGCATGAGTACGACGACGTGCTTGACGGCACGCAGCCCGCCGGCCGGGGGCCGCTCGGCGGCGATCGCGGCCTGGAGGGAGGGCGGCAGCATCGACGCGGCGGCGAGGGCACCGCCGCTGGTGAGGAGGCGGCGGCGGGTGAGGTCGGTGGGCATGGTGGTCCTCCCGGGGTGAGTGGGGCGTTGCCCGGAAAGTACGGGGCGGGAGTGTCCCGGAGAAGTACCTGAGCAAGATCACCGGTTAACGGGTTCCCCCACCGCCCCGCACCTCCCTAGAACCTCAGCCACGCCGACACCGGCACATGATCGCTCCCGGTGGCCGCGAGCCGCTCCACCCGGGAGACGACCCCGTCCCGGACCATCACGTGGTCCAGCCGCGCCACCGGGAACCTCCTCGGCCAGCTGAACACGAACCCGTCGCCGCCCGTGTCGTCCATGCGGGCCACCACCGGGTCGAGCCCCCGGTCGTCCGCCGTGGCGTTCAAGTCGCCGAGCAGCACGACCCGTTCGACCTGCTCGTCCCCCAGCGCCGCCCCCAGCTTGACCGCCGCCTCGTTGCGCCACCCCGTCTTCAGGCCCTGCGGCCAGGCGGCCCGTACCGACGGAAGGTGGGCGACGTACACCGCTACATGACCGACCGGGGTGGACGCGGTGGCGCGCAGGCCGCGCTGCCAGGGCTGTGTGATGCCCGCCGGCTTGAGGTCGAGCGGGCGCACGTCCCGCAGTGGGGACTTGGACCAGAGCCCGACCGTGCCGTGCACCGCGTGATGCGGGTACTGCTTGTCCAGTACGCCGGAGATCGCGGGGAGCGCCGCCGGGGTGACCTCCTGGAGGGCGATCAGTTCCGGCCCGGCCGCCGCCAACGCCCGTACGGTGCCCGCCGGGTCGGGGTTGTCGTCGGCGATGTTGTGCTGCACGACGCCGAAGCCGTACGCCCCGGTGCCGCCGTTGTCGAAGCCGCCCAGGTAGACCCCGCCGAGCAGTCCCGCCCATGCCATGACCGGCACCGCCAGCGTCAGCAGCGCGAAGGCCGACCTGCGCAGCCGGGCCAGCAGCAGCAACGGCAGGATCAGCAGCCCCAGCCAGGGCAGGAAGGTCTCCGCGAGGCTTCCGAGACCGCGAGCGTCGGGAACGTAACCGTGGAAGACCGGAAGCAGCCCGAGCAGCACCGCGCACAGGCCGATCAGCCGGCCGCGCTGCCAGGTGGTGCGCCCGCGCGCGTCCTCGCCCCAGTGGCGGCCGTCGGGCCGGGCGCCGCGCGCCGGGGGTTCCCGGTGGTTCTCGTACGTACTGGTCATCTTGGTGAGGACGCCGCACCGGCGCGCATGGTTCAACCGGTACGTGAAGGGGCCCCGGTCGCAGGATCTCGACCGGGGCCCCTCACTTGCGTACGACCGGAGCGTCAGCCCTCGACGCCCAGCTTCTCCAGGATCAGCTCGCGCACGCGTGCCGCGTCCGCCTGGCCCCGGGTGGTCTTCATGACCGCGCCGACCAGGGCACCGGCCGCCGCGACCTTGCCGCCGCGGATCTTGTCCGCGATGGCCGTGTTGGCGGCGATGGCCTCGTCGACGGCCGCGCCGAGCGCGCCGTCGTCGGAGACGACCTTCAGGCCGCGCTTCTCGACGACCTCGTCGGGGCCGCCCTCACCTGCGAGGACGCCCTCGATGACCTGGCGGGCCAGCTTGTCGTTCAGGTCGCCGGAAGCGACGAGAGCGGTGACGCGGGCCACCTGCGCCGGGGTCATCGGCAGCTCGTCGATCGCGCGGCCCGTCTCGTTGGCGTTGCGGGCCAGCTCGCCCATCCACCACTTGCGGGCGGACGCGGAGTCGGCTCCGGCCTCGATCGTGGCGACGATCGAGTCGACCGCACCGGCGTTGAGGATCGACTGCATGTCGTGCTCGTTGACGCCCCACTCCTCGCGGAGCCGGTTGCGACGAACCCGCGGCATCTCCGGGAGACCGGCGCGCAGTTCCTCGACCCACTCGCGTGCGGGGGCCACCGGAACGAGGTCCGGCTCGGGGAAGTAGCGGTAGTCCTCGGCGTTGTCCTTGATGCGACCGGACGTCGTCGAGCCGTCTTCCTCGTGGAAGTGGCGGGTCTCCTGGACGATCGTGCCACCGCTGTTGAGGACCGCGGCGTGCCGCTGGATCTCGAAGCGGGCGGCGCGCTCGACGGAGCGCAGCGAGTTGACGTTCTTCGTCTCGCTGCGGGTGCCGAACTCCTCGCGGCCGTGCGGGCGCAGCGACAGGTTGACGTCGCAGCGCATCTGGCCCTTGTCCATGCGGGCCTCGGAGACGCCGAGCGCCTTGATGACCTCGCGCAGCTCGGCGACGTACGCCTTGGCGACCTCGGGGGCCCGCTCGCCCGCGCCCTCGATCGGCTTGGTGACGATCTCGATGAGCGGGATGCCCGCGCGGTTGTAGTCGAGCAGCGAGTGCGAGGCGCCCTGGATGCGGCCGGTGGCACCGCCGACGTGCGTCGACTTGCCGGTGTCCTCCTCCATGTGGGCGCGCTCGATCTCCACGCGGAAGATCTCGCCGTCCTCCAGCTGTACGTCGAGGTAGCCGTTGAAGGCGATGGGCTCGTCGTACTGGGAGGTCTGGAAGTTCTTCGGCATGTCCGGATAGAAGTAGTTCTTCCGGGCGAAGCGGCACCACTCGGCGATCTCGCAGTTGAGCGCGAGGCCGATCTTGATGGCCGACTCGACGCCGATCTCGTTGACGACCGGCAGGGCGCCGGGCAGGCCGAGACAGGTCGGGCAGGTCTGGGTGTTCGCGTCCTGGCCCAGCTCCGTGGAGCAGCCGCAGAACATCTTGGTCTTGGTGCCGAGCTCGACGTGGACCTCGAGGCCCATGACGGGGTCGTACGCCGAGAGGGCGTCCTCGTAGGACACGAGGTCGGTGGTGACAGTCACGGTGAAACTTTCCCTCTCAGCCCAGCAGGACGTCGTCGTCGCCCAGGCGCTTCAGCTCCCGCAGGAGGATGGCGACGCCGGTGGCGATGGCGGCGGCGGAGACGACGGCGTCGATGAGCTGGAGCGTGTCGTTCTCGGTGCGGGCCTTGCGGGCCTGCTTGATCACGCTCAGCGCGCCGAACGCGGTGGTGCCGATGGACAGGTACGTACCGGTGCGGGACTTCTTGAAGCCCTTGGCCTTGGCGAGTGTGCTCACAGCGACGGTGCCTCCTCAAGCAGGTGGTGCCCCCACTTTTCCACGAAGGCCGCTTCCACAGCGGCGCCGACCTTGTAAAGACGGTCGTCCTTCAGGGCGGGGGCAATGATCTGGAGCCCGACCGGCATGTTGTCCTCCGGCGCGAGGCCGCAGGGCAGCGACATGGCGGCGTTGCCGGCCATGTTCGTCGGGATGGTGCACAGGTCGGCGAGGTACATCGCCATCGGGTCGTCGGCACGCTCGCCGATCGCGAAGGCGGTGGTGGGCGTCGTGGGAGACACGATCACATCCACCTGCTCGAAGGCCTTCTCGAAGTCCTGCGTGATGAGCGTGCGGACCTTCTGGGCGCTGCCGTAGTACGCGTCGTAGTAGCCGGAGCTCAGTGCGTACGTACCGAGGATGATGCGGCGCTTGACCTCGTCGCCGAATCCGGCTTCGCGGGTCAGGGCCGTGACGTCCTCGGCGGACTTCGTGCCGTCGTCGCCGACCCGCAGGCCGTAGCGCATGGCGTCGAAGCGGGCCAGGTTGGAGGAGCACTCCGAGGGGGCGATCAGGTAGTACGCGGAGAGCGCCAGGTCGAAGGACGGGCAGTCCAGCTCGACGATCTCGGCACCGAGCTTCTTCAGCAGCTCGACGGACTCGTCGAAGCGCTGGAGGACACCGGCCTGGTAGCCCTCGCCGCGGAACTGCTTGACGATGCCGACGCGCATGCCGTCGACGGAGCCGTTGCGGGCGGCCTCGACGACCGGCGGGACCGGGGCGTCGATGGAGGTCGAGTCGAGCGGGTCGTGCCCGGCGATGACCTCGTGCAGCAGCGCCGCGTCCAGGACCGTACGGGCGCAGGGGCCGCCCTGGTCGAGGCTGCTGCTGAAGGCCACCATGCCGTAGCGGGAGACCGCGCCGTACGTGGGCTTGACGCCGACGGTGCCGGTGACGGCGGCGGGCTGGCGGATGGAGCCGCCGGTGTCCGTGCCGATGGCGAGCGGGGCCTCGTACGAGGCGAGGGCGGCGGAGGAGCCGCCGCCGGAGCCGCCGGGGATCTTGGTGAGGTCCCAGGGGTTGCCGGTCGGGCCGTACGCGCTGTTCTCGGTGGAGGACCCCATGGCGAACTCGTCCATGTTGGTCTTGCCGAGGATGACGACGTCGGCGGCCTTGAGGCGCTTGGTGAGCGTCGCGTCGTACGGCGGGATCCAGCCTTCGAGGATCTTCGAACCGACGGTGGTGGGGATCCCCTCCGTGGTGAAGATGTCCTTCAGCGCGAGCGGGACGCCGGCCAGCGGGCCGAGCTTCTCGCCGTTGGCGCGCTTGGCGTCGACGGCGCGGGCCTGCGCGAGGGCGCCCTCGCGGTCGACGTGCAGGAAGGCGTGCACCTTCTCGTCGACGGCGTCGATCCGGGCCAGGTGGGCCTCGGTGACCTCGACGGCGGTGAGCTCGCCGGAAGCGATCTTCTCCGCCGTCTGGGCCGCAGTGAGCTTGATGATCTCAGTCATGCTGATTAGTCCTCCCCCAGGATCTGCGGCACCTTGAAACGCTGCTGCTCCTGGGCCGGGGCGCCGGAGAGCGCCTGCTCGGGGGTGAGCGACGGGCGTACCTCGTCCTTGCGCATGACGTTCGTCAGCGGCAGGGGGTGGGAGGTAGGCGGTACGTCTTGGTCGGCGACCTCGGAGACGCGGGCGACCGCGCCGATGATGTCGTCGAGCTGACCGGCGAAGTGCTCAAGCTCTTCGGGCTTCAGCTCCAGACGCGCCAGCCGTGCGAGGTGTGCGACCTCCTCGCGCGTGATGCCAGGCATGCAGCGATCCTCAGGGGTTGATGTGCGGTGTGGTTATTGGGCCCAATCCTATGGGTCGCGGTCGTGTGCCCGCGAAACAGTTCCGTCGTACGGAACAGCCGGCGCTCCTCCCCCGCCCCCTTGGGCGGCGCCCCCCCCACTTCCGCCAAGCCCCCTTGGGCGGCGGGGCCGCCCCCCCCCGGGGCGGAACGGGCGGGCAAGGGGGCGGCCCGCCCGATCCGGGCCCGCCCCGGTTCCGCCCCCTGCCCGCACCCACCGGCACCGGCCGGCCCCCACACCCCCCGCCCCACCACAAAGGGGCCCCGGCGGCATTCACCGCCGGGGCCCCTTCGCGTACCGCTCAATCCCTCACCCTCAGCCGCGCCTCCGCGAGGCCATCACCAGCCCTCCCCCGGTCACCAGCAGCACCGCAGCACCGCCCCCCATCCCCCAGACACCCTCACTCCCGGTGAGCGGCAGGAACGCCGCCTTGCCGTGCGGCTTCACCTTCTTCGGCCACGGCGGAACGACCTCCGGAGTCGTGCTGCACCCCGCCTCCTCCCCGGTCCGGCAATTGCTGCCGGCCCCGGTGACGACGTTCCGCAGCCGCCCGTCCCCCTTGAGCACCGGCCGCACCGTGACTGAGAACGTCACCCGGACCGTCTTCCCGGCCCCGAGCGGCCCCCGCCACACCAGCCGGTCCCCGACCAGCCGCACCGCACCGACGGTGGCCCGCGCGTCCCCGTTGTACGAGGCGTCGTCCAGCACCCGCCGCAGGTCGTCGGTGAAGGTGGCCGCCTCGTAGGGCGCCGTCCCGGTGTTGCGCGCGGTGATGGTGAAGGTCACCACGCCCCCGGGCTTCACCTTGTGCGGCGTCGCCGTCTTGCGGATCTCCAGCTTCCGTACGGGCGGCTCCACCGGAGGCTCGACCGGAGTGATCGGCGTGACCGTGGAACACCGCGGATCAGCAGCCCCCTCCGGACAGTTCGACTTCTCACCCCCGTCGACGACGTTCCGCAGCTTCTGGTCACCCTTGGCAGGCTCCCCCACGGTGACCGAGTACCGCACCGTCACGGACGCCCCGACCGCCAGGCGGCCGGTCCAGATCAGCCGCGGCGTCTGGAAGGCGACGGCCCCGGCGGACGCCTGAGCGTCACCGTTGTACGTCGCGTCGTCCAGCACACCGCTCAGGTCGTCGGCGACGAGCGCGTCCTCGTAGACCCCGTCACCCGTGTTGCGGATCACCAGGGTGTACGTCACCTTGCCGCCCGCCTTCACCGGCGACGGCGTCGCGCTCTTGACGACCTCGATCCTCTTGTTCTCGTCGTCCGGCGGAACCGGCGGGATGACGAAGGTGCAGTCGGGGTCGTCGGAACCCTCCTCGCAGTTGGTGCCGGGGGCGACGACCGTGTTCAACAGCGTCTCGTCCCCCTCCAGAGTGACGGTGACGGTATAGCTGATGACGGCCCGCTGCCCCTTGCGGAGATCACCGGTCCACGTCAGCTTCGGCGCCACGAACTCCACGGCACCGACATCGGCGCGCGCGGTGTCGTCCCACGTGGCGTCGTCCAGCACACCGCTCAGGTCGTCACTGACGACAACACCAGTGGCATCCACGTCACCGGTGTTCTCCACAACCAGCGTGTACGTCACCCTGTCGCCCTTGGCGGCCTCACGCGTGTCGCCGCTCTTCTTGACCGTGAGCACCGGCACCGGTTCGCTGGTCGAGCACTCGGGGTCGGTGGAGTCCGGCGGGCAATTCGAGTCACCGGGACCGGTGACAGCGTTCTTCAGCACCTTGTCACCGGCCGGGGGCTTCCCGACGGTGACGCTGTAGACCACCGTGACGGTCTTCCCCACGGCCACGTCACCGTTCCAGGTGAGCTTGGGCCGCGCATAGACGACGTTCCCGGAGTCCGCCGTGGCGTCCTCCCCGTACGTGGCGTCGTCCAGCACACCACTGAGGTCGTCCGTGAAAGTGGCCCCCCGGTACTCCGTGCGCCCGGTGTTGGTGACGGTCACGGTGTACGTGACCTTCTCACCGGGCTTCGGAGCCGCCGGGGCGACCGTCTTGCGGATGTCGATCGAGCCGACAGGCACGACCTCGCCGCAGTCGGGATCGGTCGATCCGGGCGGGCAGGACGAGTCGTCCGGACCCGTGACCGCGTTCTTCAGCTCCTTGTCGCCGGTGGCGGGCTTGTTGACGGTGACGGAGTAGGTGACCGTGACGGTGGCTCCGGCGGGCAGGTCGTGCGCCCAGCGCAGCTTGGGGGCGGTGTAGGTGACCGTCCCGCCGCCTTCGGCCCTGGCGTCGCCGTTGTAGGCGGCGTTGTCCAGCACCTGACTCAGGTCGTCCTCGAAGGAGGCTCCCTCGTACGTCGCGGTGCCCGCGTTGCGCGCGACCACGGTGTACGTCACGGTGTCGCCGGGCTTGGCGGCTGCCGGGTTCGCGGTCTTCTTCAGGTCGAGAAGTGCGACCCCTCCGGTGGTCGAGCAGTCGGGATCGTCGCTCCCCGGCGGGCAGTTGGTGCCCTCCGGCCCGACGACCGCGTTGGTGAGCTTCTTGTCACCGGCGGGCGGCTTCCCGACGGTCACCGTGTAGGTCACCGTCACGGTCGCACCCTTGGCGACGTCACCGGTCCAGGTGAGCTTCTTCGACGCGGCGTCGAAGGACGCCGTACCGCTGCCCGCACGCACGCTGTCGTCCCACGTGGCGTCATCCAGCACACCACTCAGGTCATCGGTGAAGGTCGCACCCTTGTAATCACCAGCACCGGTATTCCGCACCGTCACCGTGTACGTGACCTTCTCGCCGGCCTTGGCGTCCTTCGGCGCGGACGTCTTCTTGATCTCGACGACGCCGAGAGGGGTGACGGTCCCGCAGGCCGGATCGGTGGAACCGGGCGGGCAGGTGGAGTCCTCGGGCCCCACGACGGCGTTCTTGAGCACCTTGTCCCCGGCGGGCGGCTTCCCGACGACGACCTGGTACGTCACGGTCACCGTCGTCCCGCGTGCGACGTCACCGCTCCACCGGAACGACTTCGCCCCGGCGTCGAAGGCGGTCTCGCCGGACGTCTTGGTCACCCGGTCCGCCCAGGAGGCGTCATCGAGCACACCACGCAGATCGTCCAGGAACGACGCCCCGGTGTAATCCGCATCGGCACTCGTGTTCCGCACCTTGACGGTGTACGTCACCGTGTCACCGGGCTTGGCGTCGGCGGGCTGGACGGACTTGCGGATCTCCAGCCCGGGCCGCGGCAGGATCTCCCGGCAGTCGGGGTCGTCCGACCCCTGCTCGCAGTTGGACCCCTCCGAACTGACCACATTGCGCAGGTACTTGTCACCGGCGTTGGTGACCACGACCGTGTACGTGACCGTGGCCTTCTCCCCCTTGCGGAGATCACCGGTCCACGTGAGCCTGGGCGCCGCGAACGTCACGTCCCCGACATCGGCACGCGCGCTGTCCCCCCAACTCGCGTCATCGAGCACATCCGTCAGATCGTCCTCGAAAGACGCTCCCTTGTACTCCGCCCCACCGGTGTTCTCCACGGTGACGGTGTACGTAACGGTGTCCCCGACCTTGGGATTCTCGGGCCCACCGGACTTCTTGACGACGAGCGCCGCAACCGGAGTCACGGTCCCGCATTCCGGTTCGGTCGAGCCGGGCGGACAAGTGGAGCCCTCGGGCCCCACGACGGCGTTCTTGAGCACCTTGTCCCCGGCCGGAGGCTTCCCCACAGTGACGCTGTACGTCACCGTCACGGTCGCACCGGCAGCGACATCACCGCTCCACGACAGCTTCTTCGCGGTAGCGTCAAACGTGGCCGAACCACTGCCCGCACTCACGTTGTCGTCCCAGGCGGCGTCATCCAGCACACCACTCAGGTCATCGGTGAAGGTCGCACCCTTGTAATCACCAGCACCGGTGTTCCGCACCGTCACCGTGTACGTGACCTTGTCGCCGGGCTTGGCGTCCGTACGGTCGACGGCCTTGCGCACCTCGACCGCCCCGACGGGCGTGACGGTGCCACACTCCGGATCGGTTGATCCCGGCGGGCAGTTGTCGCCGCCCACGAGGACGTTGGTGAGCTTCTTGTCACCGGCGGGCGGCTTCCCGACGGTCACCGAGTACGTCACCGTCACCGTCGCCCCGGCAGCGACATCACCGGTCCAGGTCAGCTTCTTCGCCGCGGCATCAAAGGACGCCGTACCGCTGCCCGCACTCACGCTGTCGTCCCACGTGGCGTCATCCAACACACCACTCAAGTCGTCGGCAAAAGTCGCACCCTTGTAGTCACCAGCACCGGTATTCCGCACCGTCACCGTGTACGTGACCTTGTCACCGGGCTTGGCGTCCTTCCGGTCGGCAGCCTTCCGAACCTCGACGGCACTCACCGGGGTGACCGAAGTGCACTCGGGGTCGGTGGAGTCCGGCGGGCAATTCGAGTCACCGGGACCGGTGACAGCGTTCTTCAGCACCTTGTCACCGGCCGGGGGCTTCCCCACGGTCACCGAGTAGGTCACCGTCACGGTCGCACCGGCAGCGACATCACCACTCCACGACAGCTTCTTCCCACCAGCGTCAAAGGTGGCCGTACCACCGTCCGCCGTCACCTTGTCGTCCCACGCGGCGTCATCCAGCACACCACTCAGATCATCGGTGAAGGTCGCACCCTTGTAGTCACCAGCACCGGTGTTGCGCACCGTCACCGTGTAGGTGATCTTCTCCCCGGGCTTGACGTCCTTGCGGTCGGACACCTTGCGGATCTCGATCGAACCCACAGGGGTTTCGGTCCCGCACTCGGGAGCGGTCGAATCCGGCGGGCAGTTGGAGCCTTCCGGCCCCACCACCGCGTTCTTCAGCTTCTTGTCGCCGGCCGGGGGCTTCCCCACGGTCACGGTGTACGTCACCGTCACCGTCGCACCGGCAGCAACATCACCGGTCCAGGTCAGCTTCTTCGCCGCGGCGTCAAAAGACGCCGTACCGCTGCCCGCACTCACGCTGTCGTCCCACGTGGCGTCATCCAACACACCACTCAAGTCGTCAGCGAAAGTCGCACCCTTGTAGTGACCAGCACCCGTATTCCGCACCGTCACCGTGTAGGTGATCCGCTCACCGGGCTTGGCGTCCGTGCGGTCCGCCGTCTTGCGGATCTCGATCGCGCCGACAGGGGTCTCCGTACCGCACTCAGGAGCGGTGGAGTCCGGCGGGCAGTTCGAGTCGTCCGGGCCGACGACCGCGTTCTTCAGCTTCTTGTCACCGGCCGGGGGCTTCCCGACGGTCACGGTGTACGTCACCGTCACCGTCGCACCGGCAGCAACATCACCCGTCCACGACAGCTTCTTCCCAGCCGCGTCGAAGGTGGCCGTGCCACCGTCCGCCGTCACCTTGTCGTCCCACGCGGCGTCGTCCAGGACACCGGTCAGGTCGTCCGTGAAAGTGGCGCCCTTGTAGGCAGCGGCGCCGGTGTTGCGCACCGTCACCGTGTAGGTGATCTTGTCGCCGGGCTTGGCGTCCGTGCGGTCGGCGGCCTTGCGGATCTCGATCGAGCCGAGAGGGGTCTCCGTACCGCACTCGGGAGCGGTCGAATCCGGCGGGCAGTTGGAGCCTTCCGGCCCCACCACCGCGTTCTTCAGCTTCTTGTCACCGGCCGGGGGCTTGCCCACCGTCACCGAGTAGCGGACGGTCACCGTTGCGCCCTTGGCGACGTCGCCGGTCCAGGTGAGCTTCTTCGTACCGGCGTCGAAGGAGGCCGTTCCGCTGTCGGAGCTCGCGTTGTCGTCCCAGGTGGCGTCGTCGAGGACGCCTGTCAGGTCGTCGGTGAAAGAGGCACCCTTGTAGGCGGCTTCGCCCGTGTTACGTACCGTCACCGTGTAGGTGATCCGGTCACCGGGCTTGGCGTCCGTGCGGTCGGCGACCTTGCGGATCTCGATCGTGCCGAGCGGGGTGACCGAGGTGCAGTCGGGGTCGGTGGAGTCGGGCGGGCAGTTGGAGCCTTCGGGGCCGACGACGGCGTTCGTCAGCTTCTTGTCACCGGCCGGGGGCTTGCCCACCGTCACGGTGTACGTCATCGTCACCGTCGTTCCGGCGGCGATGTCACCGGTCCAGGTGAGCTTTTTGGTCGCCGTGTCGTAAGACGGCTGGGTGGCGGTGTTCGTGCCGCCTGTGGTCGTTTTCGCGTCGTTGTTGTACGTCGCGTCGTCGACGACGCCCGTCAGGTCGTCCGCGAGGGTGACGGCTTTCGCGACTGCGCCGCCGGTGTTCTCGGCGGTCACCGTGTAGGTGATGGTGTCACCGGGGCCGGCGTCGGTTTTGCTCGCGGTCTTCTTGATCTTCAGGCCGCTGACGGGGTTCTCGTCGTTGCAGTCGGGGTCGGTGCTGCCCGGCTCGCAGGAGGAGCCGTCGGGGCCGACGACCGCGTTCGACAGGCGCTTGTTGCCACCGGGCGGGTTGTTCACCGTCACCGTGTAGGTGATCGTGACGGTGCTGCCCTTGGCGACCGTGCCGGACCAGGTCAGCTTCTTGGTGTCCGGGTCGTACGAGGGCTGCGTGGCGGTGTTCGTGCCGCTCGTGGTCGCCTTCGCGTCGCTGTTGTACGTCGCGTCGTCCACGACGTCCGTCAGGTCGTCGCTGGTCGTCGCGCCCGCCCAGTCGGCGTCGCCGTCATTGGTGAGTGTCACGGTGTACGTGACCTTGTCCCCCGCCTTCGGGCTGCGCGGGGAGCTCGACTTGGCGATCTTCAGCTGCGCCACCGGCGTGACCGTCCCGCACTCGGGGTCGGTGCTGTCCGGCGGGCACTGGCCGGGAATGTCCGTGGTGACGGCGTTGCGCAGGGTCGTCTTCCCCGCGGGCACCGGCTTGCGGACGGTCGCGGTGTACGTGATCACGACCTTGCCGCCCGCCTTCACCGGGCCCGTCCAGCTCAGCTTCGGCTCCGCGTAGGCGGGAGCGGTGAGCGCAGCCCCGGTGCCGTCCTTCGCGGCCGCGTCGTTGTTGTACGTCGCGGCGCCGATGACGCCGGTCAGGTCGTCCTCGACCTTCGCCGCCGGGTAGTCGGCGCGGCTGGGGTTGGTGAGGGTGATCGTGTACGTCACCTTCTCGCCGGGCTTCACGCTCGCGGGCGCGGAGGTCTTCACGACGACGACCTTCGGCTTGTCGTCCAGCGGGACGACCGTGCCGCAGTCCGGGTCGGTGGAGCCGGACTTGCAGTTGGTGTCGTCGTTGCCGGTGACGGTGTTGCGGAGTTCCGCACCGTCGGCGACCTCGTCCTTGACGGTGACCGAGTACGTCAGCGTCACCGTCTTCCCGGCCTTCACCGTGCCGTTCCACGCCAGCGCCGGCGGTGGCTTCGCCGAGAACGTCCCCGTCTCCGCCCCGGTGTCGTCCTTCGCGGTGGCGTCGTCGTTGTACGTGGCGTTGGCCAGGACCTGGGTGAGGTCGTCGGAGGCGGTCGCACCGGTGTAGTCGAGGGTGCTGGTGTTCTCCAGCTTCACCGTGTACGTCACCTTGTCGCCGGGCTTGGCCCGCCCGGCCGGGACGCCGTTCACGGAGGCCGACTTGCTCACCTTGAGCGTGGGCACCAGCGGCGGGGCGACGTCGCAGCTCGCGAGGTCGGTGATGGGCCAGGAGCCGCCGTTCTCGGAGGTGGGGCTGCCGGTGCGGTTCCGCTCGACGTAACCGGCGTTGGAGACGGCGGTGGAAGCACCGGTGGTCGGGTCGACCTTGTACAGCTGCCCGCTGTAGTTCCCGACGTAGATGGCGTCCTTGTGCCAGGCCATGCCGTACAGCGAACCGCCCTGCGCACCGGGACCGGTGATCTGGAGGACACGGGTGGCGGTCTCCGCCTCGACGTCGATGCGGTAGACGTACGTGGTCGAGCCGGAGTAGGCGCCCATGTACGGGAAGCCGTCGCTGTCCACGAAGATGTCCGGGACGGAGGCGTACGAGGGCCAGACGGTGTCCTTCGGGTCGGCGGCCGTCGGCCGGAAGACCTTGCTGGCCCCGGTCTTCAGGTCCATCGAGAAGAACTGCTTGGTGTACGTGAGGTTCTCCGCGCCGAAGAGCTTGCCGCGGGCCGGGTCGGCGCCCAGGCCGCCCCAGTTGTAACCGGGCGGCAGCGGGCGCTGCTCGCCGTCCGCGATGGCGTCGGTGGCCTGCCAGGTGCCCTGGACGTGCTTGTACAGGGTGCGGTTGGAGGTCGTGTAGTTCGCGTAGAAGAGCGCCGGCTTGCCCGTGTCGGGGTCGCGTCCGGCGGCCATGCTGGTCGACCAGTAGGCGGGCAGGGAACTGCCGCTCGGACGGCGGGAGATCACCCGGTTGGTGATCACGGGTTCGCCGGAGGCGTCGTTGTCGAACTGCGAACCGCTGAGATAGTTCGAGTAGTACAGGCGGTCGCAGTCGATCTCCGCACTCGGATCGCTCTGCAGGGGGTAGTCGGCAGCGTACGCCGGAAGGGGGGACAGCCCCACCAGCCCCAGGGCCACCGTCCCGACGAGGGTCTTGCGGGCCCACTGCCCGATCGCTCTCCCCAGCCGTCCGGAACGCGGGGGCGTTCGCGTTCCGTCGTGTCTGCTCCGTACCACGCTGCTCCTCGGACACCTGTGCCGTGCGGCGGGGGTTCCCGCCAAATGAGCAGCTTCCGAGGAGGGCGCTCAGGGGGGTGCCGGACCCGCTCAAGGTTTCGCCCGAACAGCGGCCCGATCGCTACACACCCCCACCCGAACGGCCCTCCCCGCCCCCGCTCCGCCCGGGCCCGTCCTGAACCTGCACCTCCCCGGCACGGGGCTGTACCGACTTGCGCCCCCGCCGCGCGGGCGCGCCCTTCCCGTCCGGGCCGCTTGAGACCGCGCCCCGTCAGGGGCGCGGGGAACTGCGCGACCAGCCACCCACTCACCCGCACGGAACCCTCCAACTGCCCCGCAGGGTTTAGGCGAAGGGGCGGGGCTGGGGACCCCATGGCCCAGCGGGCCGGAGCTTCACGTGCCCGGTACCGGGAGGCGCCCCGTGGGGCCCGGGGTGAGCGCGTCCGGCGTGCAAGGTGCGGGCAGGGGCGGCACCCGGGCGGGCCGGGAGCGGGAGGGGCCGCCCCCTTGCCCGCCCGTCCCGCCCCCGGGGGGCGGCCCCGCCGCCCAAGGGGGCTAGGGAGGGGAGGGAGGGGGCGGCGCCCAAGGCCCCCTACTCCCCCTCCGCCCGCAAGGAGTCCGCCGCAGCCGCCGCCAGCTCCGCCGGCCGCTGCCACCCCCGCGACCCCCTCGCCAGGAGCCACGCCGTCGCCTCCTCCGGCGGCATGGCCGCCGCGACGAGCCACCCCTGCACCGCGTCGCAGCGCAGGTCCCGCAGCCGCTCCCACGTCTCGTCGTCCTCGACGCCCTCCGCGACGACCAGCAGGCCCAGCGAGTGGGCGAGGTCGACCGTGCACCGTACGATCTCGGCGTCCTCGGTGTCGACGGCCAGCCGCGCCACGAACGACCGGTCGATCTTCAGCTCACTGACCGGCAGCCGCCGCAGGTGCACCAGCGAGGAGTAGCCCGTCCCGAAGTCGTCGAGCGACATCTTCACGCCGTGCCCCGTCAGCCCGGCGAGCGTGTCCGCGGCCCGCTGCGGGTCCTCGAGCAGCACATGCTCGGTTATCTCCAGCTGCAGCGACCCCGCCGGAACCCCGTGCCGCGCCAGCCTCGCCGCGACCGCCCCCGCGAAGCCCGGCGTGTGCACGTCGCGCGGCGAGACGTTCACCGCGACCGGCACGAAGAGGCCCTGTGCCCGCCACCGCGCGACCTGCGCGAGGGCGGTCTCCAGTACGTACTCCGTGAGGTGCGGCATCAGCCCCGACGACTCCGCGATGGCGATGAACTCGTCGGGAGGGACCCGCCCGCGCTCCGGGTGCACCCACCGCACCAGCGCCTCCAGACCGGCGACCTGCCCGTCGAAGCGCACCTTGGGCTGGTAGTGGAGTTCGACCTCCCCCGCGTCCAGCGCCCGCCGCAGATCCCCCAACAGCCCCAGCCGGTCCGGTGTGTTGGAGTCGCGCTTCGACTCGTACACCTCGACCCCGCTGCGGTCCCGCTTCGCCTGGTACATCGCCACGTCCGCCCGCCGCAGCAGCCCCTCGGCATCCAGTGCGTGGTCGGGGAAGACGGCCACCCCTGCGCTGGCCTCCAGGACGAGCGTCAGCCCGTCCAGATCGAGCGGCGAGCCCAGTTCGGCCACCAGGTGCCGCGCGATCCGCTGCGCACTCGTCGCGGACTCCGTGCGCGGCAGCAGTACGGCGAACTCGTCGCCGCCGAGCCGGGCCGCCTCCGCCCCCTTGGGGAGCGCCTTGCGCAGCCGGGCGGCTATCTGGAGCAGCAGCCGGTCACCGGCGAGGTGCCCGAGGGTGTCGTTGACCGAACGGAAGCGGTCCATGTCGATGAGGACCAGTGCCGACCGGGAGCCGAGCGACTCCGCCTCCTCCAGCGCGGGCCAGGCGCGCTCCAGCAGCCACTGCCGGTTGGGCAGCCCGGTGAGGGGGTCGCGCAGCTGCTCCTCGGCCCGCGCCCTGGCTATCCACAGGGTGGAGTCCAGTGCGATCAGGGGTACGGCGAACAGCGGCAGCAGTACGGGCAGCGCGACGGCCACCACGCAGATCAGCGGGGCGATGCCCAGCAGCGCCCCGGCGACAAGTCCCTGGCGGACCAGGGTCGTTCGGGCGACGGACGGCAGCCGGCCGTGCTGCGGGACCTGGGCGAGCCACAGGAGCAGCCGGGTGACCACCAGGTAGGTGCCCGCGGTGAGGACCACTTCGGGCAGTGCGGCCCAGTCCCAGCCGAGCGGCTGCCAGGGCTCTTCCACGGTCGGTACGGCGCCGAAGAGGTTCAGGGTGAGGGCGGCGGCGACGATGCCGAGGATGTCGACGGCGCCGTGCAGCAGGCCCTGCCGCCAGCGTCGCCTGCGCGCGGTGCCGACCAGCACGACAACGGCCAGGCTGACCAGCCCGGCCGGGACCCATCCGTACAGCAGCAGGACGGCGAGGGTGAGCGCCGCCCCCGATCCCGTGCCGCCCCACCACCTGTCCCGGCCGAGTGCGACGAGGTGGCCGACTATGACGCCGGTGAGGACGGCGAGGGACCAGCCCGTCGCACCGGAGGGGAACAGGGCGCGCCCCTCGCCCAGGGTCTGTGCGATGCCCGCGCCGAGGACGAGGGCGGCGAGTGCGGCCGCCGCGGCGGGGAGCGTGGGCCCCCAGAGCCGCCCCAGTCTGCGTCCCCTGCTCTCCGCGGCGGGCATGCCCTGTCTGGTCGCGGACGGCGGGTGCGGGGCCGGGGACGGGGTCCGCACCGGCGGGGCCTGCGTGGCGTACCCGGCGTGCGTCGCGGAACGGCCGTTGCGCTGCGGCAGCCCGGGCTGATGCGGTCCGGGCTGTGTCGGTCCGAGCGGCATCGGACCGGGCTGCGTTGGCCCCATTGGCCCGGACTGCATCGGATCGGACTGCATCGATCCGGGCTGCACCGACACCCCCGACGCCGGGAGCTGCCCGGCCGGAAGCGGCCCCCGATGGCTGCTCGCCGGATGTGGTTGCCCGGCGGGCAGAGGTTGACCGGATTGCTGCGGCTGTGCCGGGCGGGACGGTTCCGGCTGCTGCGGCTGGTGCGAGGCACGCGGCCGGCGCCGGGGGCCCACGGCCCGGCGGCCGAACAGTGCGGCCCGAGTGGCCAGACTGCGCAGCCGGGAGGCCGAATCGGCACTCTCGGTCGGTTTCATTCCCGTCCCTCTCACAGCCGGCGGTGCCCGTGTCACGCGAGATGGCCCCGTAGTCATGCCATCACGGCCACTCTCCCGCTTCCCCCGGCCCTGCGGGCGTCTCTTTACTATGCAGACACCCCGGAGGCGGCAAGCGGTTCCACAGCCGTGCACGACAGGCGCACGTCCCCACAGTAGGCCGCAGCAGGCTCTCCCGGGCAGCGGTAGCCCGCTGTTGCCCGAATGCGACCCGGCCACCCGGCGACGTCTGGTATGCGCCGAACGGGTGGCCCTCCGGCCGCTGTTCTTCCCGTTACTGCTCCACCGGAACCGCCGCTTCACGTGCGGCTTCCGGCCCTTCGGCGAGCAACACCCCAAAGCCCGCCTCGTTGAGCACCGGCACCTTCAGCTGCATGGCCTTGTCGTACTTCGAACCGGGGCTGTCACCGACCACGACGAAGGACGTCTTCTTCGAAACGGAACCGGTCACTTTCGCTCCGAGGTTCTGGAGGGACTCTTTTGCGCCATCCCGGGTGTAGTTCTCCAGCGTTCCGGTGACGACGACGGTCAGTCCTTCCAGCGGGCGGGGCCCCTGCTCCTCGTCCGCGCCCTCCTCCTCCATCCGGACGCCGGCTTCCTTCCACTTGCGCAGGATCTCCTGGTGCCAGTCGACGGCGAACCATTCCTTGAGCGAGGCCGCGATGATCCCGCCGACGCCGTCGACTCCCGCCAACTCCTCCTCGCTCGCCTGCTCGATCTTCTCGATCGACCGGAACTCGCGGGCCAGCGCCTCGGCCGCGACCGGCCCGACGTGCCGGATGGACAGGCCGGTAAGGATGCGGGCGAGCGGCATCTCCTTGGCGGCCTTGATGTTCTCCAGCATCGCCAGGGCGTTCTTGCGGGGTTCGCCGTCCTGGTTGGCGAAGATCAGCGCGATCTTGTCCTCGCCGGTCTTCGGGTCCTTCTTGGGCAGTCCGGAGTCCGCATCCAGGACGTACGACCTGATCGGCAGCAGCTGTTCGATGGTGAGGTCGAAGAGGTCGCCCTCGTCGAGCAGCGGCGGCTCGGCGGGCTCCAGCGGCTTGGTGAGCGCGGTCGCGGCCACGTACCCGAAGTTCTCGATGTCGAGGCTCTTGCGGCCCGCGAGGTAGAACAGGCGCTCGCGCAACTGGGCGGGGCAGGTCTGCGCGTTGGGGCAGCGGAGGTCGATGTCGCCCTCCTTCATGGGCCGCAGCGCCGTCCCGCACTCGGGGCACTCGGCGGGCATCACGAACTCGCGCTCGGTGCCGTCCCGCAGGTCCACGACCGGGCCGAGGATCTCCGGGATGACGTCGCCCGCCTTGCGCAGGACGACGGTGTCGCCGATGAGGACGCCCTTCTTCTTCACGACCTCCTGGTTGTGGAGCGTCGCGAACTCGACCTCGGACCCGGCCACCGTCACCGGCTCCACCTGCGCGTACGGGGTGACGCGGCCGGTGCGCCCGACGCCGACGCGGATGTTGACCAGCTTGGTGTTGACCTCTTCCGGGGGGAACTTCCAGGCGATCGCCCAGCGCGGCGCGCGGGACGTGGAGCCCAGGCGCCCCTGGAGCGGGATCTCGTCGAGCTTGATCACGACGCCGTCGATCTCGTGCTCGGCGACGGAGTGCCGGTTCTTGCCGATGTAGGCGATGAACTCCCGTACGCCGTCGAGGTCGTCGACCACCCGGTTGGCCTGGGCGGTGGGCAGGCCCCACTCCCCCAGCAGTTCGTACGCCTCGGACAGGCGGGCGATGTCGAGGCCCTCGCGGGCGCCGATGCCGTGCACGACCATCCGCAGCGGGCGGCTCGCGGTGACCCGGGGGTCCTTCTGGCGCAGCGAACCCGCCGCGGCGTTGCGCGGGTTGGCGAAGGGCTTGTCGCCGGCCTCGACCAGGCGGGCGTTGAGCTCGCCGAAGGCCTCCATCGGGAAGTAGACCTCGCCCCGGATCTCCACCAGCTCCGGGATCCGGTCGCCCTCGAGGCGCTGCGGGATCTGCGCGATGGTGCGCACGTTGGGCGTGATGTCCTCGCCGGTGCGCCCGTCGCCCCGGGTGGCGGCGCGGGTCAGCTTCCCCTTCTCGTACGTCAGGTTGACGGCGAGGCCGTCGACCTTCAGCTCGCACAGCAGGTGGTACTCGATGCCGCTCAGCTCGCCCGCGAGACGATCGGCCCAGGCGGCGAGCTCCTCGTCGTCGAAGGCGTTGTCGAGGGAGAGCATCCGCTCGCGGTGCTGGACGGAGGTGAACTCCGTCTCGTACGCCCCGGCGACCTTCTGGGTCGGCGAGTCGGGCGTGCGCAGCTCGGAGAACTCCTCCTCCAGCGCCTGAAGGGAGCGGAGCAGCTTGTCGAACTCGGCGTCGCTGACGACCGGTTGGTCGTTGACGTAGTACCGGAAGCGGTGCTCCTCGATCTGCTCAGCGAGCCGCGCGTGCTTCTCCCGTGCCTCTGCGGGTACCGCCGCATGCTGTTCGCCAGCCACCGTCTTCATCCTCCCGTTGGCCCCGTGAGGGGACTGCTCGTCACTCTGGGTTGTCCGCGAGCGACCGTGCCGCCCGGCTGCTGCGGTCCAGCGCCGCACGTGCGTACGCCGGGGTGGCCCCGGCGAGACCGCACGTGGGGGTGATCACCACGGACTCGTACAGAAGTCCGGGATTCAGCCCCAGCCTGCGCCACAACTGCCTGACACCCATGACGCTACCGCCCGGGTCTGACAATGGGCCTTCCACGCTCGGCACGACGCCCGCGAAGAGCTTCGTGCCGCCCTCGACCGCTTCGCCGATCGCGTCGTCGTCACGCTCGGTGAGCAGGGTGAAGTCGAAGGAGATGCCGTCCGCGCCGGCCCTGCGCAGCAGTGCGAAGGGCACGTCGGGAGCGCACGAGTGGACGACGGTCGGCCCGTCGTGGACAGCCAGAACATCGCGCAGTGCGCTCTCCACGACCTGCCGGTCGGGGGCCCGGTAGGTGCGGTAGCCGCTGGCGGTCTTGATCTGCCCGCGCAGTACGGCGATGAGCGAGGGCTCGTCGAGCTGGAGGACGAGCTGCGCGCCGGGAATGCGCCGCCGCACCTCCGCGAGGTGCCCGCGCAGCCCTTCGGCGAGCGAGGACGCCAGGTCGCGGCAGGCGCCCGCATCACCGAGGGCGGCCTCGCCGCCGCGCAGCTCCAGGGCTGCGGCGAGCGTCCAGGGGCCGACGGCCTGCACCTTCAGCGGCCCGGTGTAGCCCTGGGTGAACTCCTCCAGGGCGTCCAGGTCCTCGCCCAGCCAGGAGCGGGCCCGCCGGGTGTCGCGTCCCGGGCGGTCGCTGAAGCGCCAGCCGCTGGGCTCCAGATGGACGTACATCTCGGCGAGCATCCCGGCCGTGCGGCCGATCATGTCCGCGCCGGGTCCGCGCCCGGGCAGCTCGGCGAGGTACGGGAAGTCCTCGAAGCTGCCGGTGACGGTCTTGGCGGTCTCCCGGGCGTCGCCGCCGGGCATGGAGCCGACGCCGGTGGCGGGCCCCCACCACTTCACGGTGCTGTCCGAGGTCATCGTCCGGGCCGCACCGTCAGGTCGTTGACCTCGGCGTCGCGCGGCAGGTCGAGGGCCATCAGGATGGTGGTCGCCACCGACTCCGGGTCGATCCACTTCGACGGGTCGTACGTCTTGCCCTCCTGGGAGTGCACCTTCTCCTGCATGGGGCTCGCGGTGCGCCCGGGGTAGACGGAGGTGACGCGCACCCCGTTGGGGTGCTCCTCGTGCCGCAGGGAGTCGGCCAGGGCCTTCAGACCGTGCTTGCTGGCTGCGTACGCACCCCACTCGGCGTGCGCGTTGAGGCCTGCGCCGGAGTTCACGAAGATCACGTGCCCCTTGTCGAGGCGCAGCTGCGGCAGGAAGAGCCGCGTCAGCTCGGCGGGGGCAATGAGGTTGGTGTTGAGCTGGTTGTGCCAGGCGCGCACGCCCAGGTCGCCGATCGGGCCGAGGTCGACGACACCGGCGATGTGCAGCAGCGAGTCGACCCGCTCCGGCATCCGCTGGTGCGAGAACGCCCAGGACAGCCTGTCGGGGTTGGACAGGTCGCCGACGAGGGTGCCCGCGCCCGGGAGCTGGGCCTCCAGCTCCTTGGCGCGGCCCGCGTCGCGTGCCATGAGGACGACGTCGTCGCCGCGCTCGTGCAGGCGGCGGGCGACGGCGGCGCCGATGCCCGACCCCGCCCCGGTGATCACATGAGTAGCCATGTGCCCCATGCTCGCACCCCCGGGGGCACTACCGGACCCCGGCGGACTCCTCCAGGTACGCCAGCGCCGCCACCCCGTCCTCGGCGAAGAACACCAGGTCAGTGAGGGGAACGGGCAGGAAGCCCTCCTCGTCCATGCGCTGGAACTGCTGCTTGAGGCCGTCGTAGAAGCCCTCGGTGTTGAGCAGCACCACCGGCTTGTCGGTCATCCCGTGCTTCTTCAGCTCCAGGATCTCGGTCGCCTCGTCCAGAGTGCCGGTGCCACCCACCATGATCACTACGGCGTCGGACTTCCCCAGCAGCAGGGCCTTGCGCTCGGCGAGGTCCTTGGCGACGACCATCTCGTCGGCCTGGGGCCGCGCCTTGCTCTGGAGGAAGTCCACGGAGACGCCCACCAGCCTGCCTCCCGCCCGCTCGACGCCGTCGGCGACGACCTTCATCAGACCGACGTCGGAGCCGCCCCAGACCAGGGTGTGGCCGCCCTTGCCGAGGAGTTCGGCGAACTCCCGGGCAGGGCGGGTGTAGCGCTCGTCGAGATCGGCCGCGGAGAGGAAGACACAGATGTTCATGGCCTCCAACCTAACGCCGGGCCCGGTGGCACAGAGCGCCGCGTCCGACGGCGGAGAAGTTCCCGGAAAAACTTCCTCCCGCGAGCGATGAGTTCCGTGCGCGCCCGCAGTCCAAGTCGGTATGAGCAAAGTGATTTCGCGTGACGGCACCCCTCTCGCGTACGAGCGCACGGGCGAGGGCCCGCCGCTGATCCTGGTCGGCGGCGCCTTCAGCACGGGTACGGCGGAGGGCCCCCTCGCGGGTCTGCTCGCCGAGCGGTTCAGCGTCGTCACGTACGACCGCAGGGGCCGCGGCGACAGCGGTGACACGGCCCCCTACACGGTGGCCCGCGAGGTGGAGGACCTGGCGGCGCTGGTCGAGGAGGTCGGCGGCAGCGCCTGCCTGTACGGGATGTCTTCGGGCGGCGCACTGGTGCTGCGGGCGGTCGCCGCCGGGCTGAGCGTGCCGCGTCTGGGGGTGTACGAGCCGCCGTTCACGGTGCTGGAGGAGACGCGGGCCGAGAAGGCGGCGTACACCCGGCGCCTGAACGCCCTGCTGGACGAGGGCGACCGGGGCGCGGCGGTGGAGCTGTTCCTGTCCGTGGTCGGGATGCCGAAGGAATTCGTCGTGCAGATGAAGCAGGCGCCGGTGTGGCGCTCCTTCGAATCCCTCGCACCGACGCTGGCGTACGACGACGCGGTGATGGGCGACGGGACGGTGCCGGTGGAGCGGCTGGCGGCGCTCGCGCAGCCGGTGCTGGTGGTGTCGGGGGACGCCAGCCCCGGTGTCATGCGCGACGCGGCCCGCCGGACGGCGGAGTCGGTGCCGGACGGCCGGCATGTGTCCCTGCCGCAGCAGACGCACGACGTGGACCCGCGAAAACTGGCACCGGTGCTGGAGGAGTTTTTCGCAGCCTCAGCCGCCTCAGCCGGCTCAGCCGCCTCGTAGCCGGAGGCGTGCACCGTTGCGGGTGGGTGCACGCCTCCGCGCGAGCAGAACTTCAGACAGACGCTTCGGTGCGCCGCGACGTCGTCGCGATGGTCGCCGAGCCGACCACCCGCGTGCCGTCGTACAGCACGATCGCCTGGCCCGGGGCCACCCCGCGCACCGGCTCCTTGAAGCTGACGCGGAGCTCACCGCCGACGAGCTCCGCGTCGACCTCGGTCTCGCCGCCGTGGGCGCGCAGCTGGGCGGTGTACGTGCCGGGGGCGGCCGGCTCGGTGCCGCACCAGCGGGGGCGGATCGCGGTCAGCGCGGTGACGTCGAGGGCCTCGGCGGGGCCGACGGTGACGGTGTTGTTGACCGGGGAGATGTCCAGGACGTAGCGCGGCTTGCCGTCGGGGGCGGGGTGGCCGATGCGCAGGCCCTTGCGCTGGCCGATGGTGAAGCCGAAGGCGCCGTCGTGGGTGCCCAGCTTCGCCCCGGACTCGTCGAGGATGTCGCCCTCCGCCTTGCCGCCGAGACGGTTGGCGAGGAAGCCCTGGGTGTCGCCGTCGGCGATGAAGCAAATGTCGTGGCTGTCGGGCTTCTTGGCGACGGCGAGGTCGCGGCGCTCGGCCTCGGCCCGGATCTCCTCCTTGGTGGTGAGGGTGTCACCCAGGGGGAACATCGCGTGCGCGAGCTGCTTCTCGTCCAGGACCCCGAGGACGTACGACTGGTCCTTGGCCATGTCGGAGGCGCGGTGCAGCTCCCGCGAGCCGTCCTCGTTGACCACGACCGTCGCGTAGTGGCCGGTGCACACGGCGTCGAAGCCGAGCGCGAGGGCCTTGTCGAGGAGCGCCGCGAACTTGATCTTCTCGTTGCAGCGCAGGCAGGGGTTCGGCGTGCGCCCGGCCTCGTACTCGGCGACGAAGTCCTCGACGACGTCCTCGCGGAAGCGCTCGGCGAGGTCCCACACGTAGAACGGGATGCCGATGACGTCGGCGGCCCTGCGGGCGTCCCGGGAGTCCTCGATGGTGCAACAGCCGCGCGCACCGGTCCGGAAGGACTGCGGGTTGGCGGAGAGCGCGAGGTGGACTCCGGTCACGTCGTGTCCGGCCTCGACGGCTCGGGCGGCGGCGACGGCGGAGTCGACGCCGCCGGACATGGCGGCGAGGACGCGGAGGGGGCGCGGGGCAGCAGGGCGCGGGGTATCGGTCATAGCTCGTCCAGAGTAGTCGGAACCTTCCCGGACCTCCCAAGCGTTACCGGAGCAGGAACGCCGACAAGGAGGGACAGGGGGTCGTGATGGCCAAGAAGGCGAAGCCGAAGCCGTCGGCGCAGAAGAAGCCGAGCAGACGCGGCTTCCTGATCGGTACGGGCCTGGTGGTGACCGGCGCGGCCGTGGTGTGGGGCGACGACGCGTCGCGGCTGTGGTGGAAGGTGCCGGGGGTGGACAAGCAGCGCACGGACGGCGCGGTGGACCAGCCGGGCGCGCAGTGGGTGGCGGCGTCGCGCGGCAATCTGCGCACGGCGGACCGGCCGGACGACTACACCATCGACCGGATCGTGATCCACACCACGGAAGGCAGCTACGACACGGCGATACGGGTCTTCCGCGACCCGCTGCACGCGGCCGCCGCGCACTACGTGGTGCGCGCCAGGGACGGGCACATCACACAGATGGCCCGGGAGCTGGACGTGGCGTACCACGCGGGAAACCGCGGCTACAACGAGCGCAGCATCGGCATCGAGCACGAGGCGTTCGCGCACAAGAAGGGCACGTTGACGGAGGTCATGTACCGGTCGTCGGCCCGGCTGGCGGCCGGGATCTGCGCCCGGTACGGCATACCGGTCGACCGGGAGCACATCATCGGCCACGTGGAGGTCCCGGGCACCGACCACACGGACCCGGGCCCCTACTGGGACTGGGACCACTACCTGAAGCTGGTCCGCCAGGAGGCCCGCCGCCCGACCCCTGCCGCCAACCCCGTGCGCAGTACCTAGCGCAGGTGCACCGGCAGCGAGTCCACTCCGTACACGATGGAGAGCTTGCGGAAGTCCAGGTCCTCCGGCTTCACCGCGAGCTTCATCTGCGGGAAGCGGCGGACCAGTGCCGGGTAGGCGGCCCGCAGCTCCATGCGGGCCAGCTCGGCGCCGATGCAGCGGTGGATGCCGTAGCCGAAGGCCAGGTGTCCGGACGCCTTCCGGTCCGGGTCGAAGCCGCCCTTGTCGGGGGTGTAGGCCGCGTCCCTGTTGCCGCCCGCCAGGGAGCACAGCACCAGGTCGCCCTTGGGGATGTGCACACCGGCTATCTCGATGTCCTCGCGTGCGAAGCGCGGGAAGGCGACCTGCACGACGGTGAGGTAGCGCAGCGCCTCCTCGACGAAGGGCGCGGCGGCCGCGTCGTCGTCGCGCAGGCGCGCGAAGGCGTCCGGGTTCTGGAGGAGCAGCAGGGAGCCGAGGGCGAGCATGCTCGCGGTGGTCTCGAAGCCGCCGGTGAGGACGCCGTCGGCGAGACCGGCCAGCTCCTCGTCGCCGACGGTGTCGCCGTGGTCCCGGATGATCATGCCGATGAGGCCGTCGCCCGGGTTCTCGCGCTGCTTCTTGACGACGTCGCGGAAGTACGAGAGCGACTCCGACATCGCACCGAAGGGCGCGGTGGCCCCGCTGAACAGGTCGAAGCGCTCCATCGCGAGCTGCTGGAAGTCGTGGCGGTCCTCGTAGGGGACGCCGAGCAGCTCGCAGATGGTGAGGGAGGGGATCGGCAGTGCGAAGTCCTGCACCAGGTCCACCGGCGCGCCCGTGGCGCCCGCCGCCTCCATCACGTCGAGCTGCGCCTCGATCAGCTCGTCGATGCGCGGGGTGAGGCGGCGCAGCCGGCGCATCGTGAACTCGGGGGTCAGGATGCGGCGCAGGTGCGTGTGGACCGGCGGGTCGCTGAAGCCCAGGCCGCCGGGGTTGTGCTCGGCGACGACGCCGGCGTTGCCCGCGAGGTTGGTGAAGTCGCTGCTGAAGCCGTCCGTGGAGCCGAGGACCTCCTTCATCTCCTCGTACCCGGTCACCACCCAGGCGTCCATGCCGAAGGGCAGGGGCACCTGGTAGATCGGGGACTGGGCCGCCCTGGCGGACAGCTTCGCCACCGGGTCGAGGCCGTCTCGGCGCATGGGCAGGAGCAGGTTCTCGGGAAGCCGGTTGAGCAGCGAGGAGCTGATGCCGTGCTTCTGGATCCTGGCCAGATACATGCGCCCGATCCGCGCGGTGATGCGGGAACGGAGGGTCGCCTTCAACGTGTACTCCATGGGTCGTCGTGCGGCCCCCACGCGCGGCGCGTGACTTCTGCGACTTCTGAGGGACTTCAGAGGGCTCAAGTATAAAGAGCGATTGTGGGCCATCAGGGTTGAGCGTGATGAGGGTTACATAAAACAGAGTCCCCCTCCGCTTCCCGTTCTGATACTGACTCGCAGGTCAGAACGGGCGCGCACGGCTGGGGGCGGTCAGCTGAGCCCCGCCGTGCGGGCCCGTTCCACCGCAGGGCCGATCGCGGCGGCGACCGCCGCGACGTCCGCCGCCGTGGAGGTGTGCCCGAGGCTGAAACGCAGGGTTCCGCGCGCCAGATCCGGGTCGGTGCCCGTCGCGAGGAGTACGTGCGAGGGCTGGGCGACGCCCGCGGTGCAGGCGGAGCCCGTGGAGCACTCGATGCCCTGGGCGTCGAGCAGCAGAAGCAGCGAGTCGCCCTCGCAGCCGGGGAAGGTGAAGTGCGCGTTGGCCGGAAGTCGCCCGCCGGGGGCCGGGTCACCGCCGAGGATCGCATCGGGAGCGGCGGCGAGCACGGCCTTCACCAGATCGTCGCGCAGCGCACCGACGGTGCGGGCGAAGTCTTCACGCCGCTCGGCGGCCAGAACGCCCGCGACGGCGAAGGAGGCGATGGCGGGCACGTCCAGGGTGCCCGAGCGCACGTGCCGCTCCTGCCCGCCACCGTGCAGCACGGGTACGGGGGTGTACTGGCGGCCGAGCAGCAGGGCGCCGATGCCGTACGGGCCGCCGACCTTGTGCCCGGAGACGGTCATGGCGGCGAGCCCGGAGGCGGCGAAGTCGACGTCGAGCTGGCCGTACGCCTGGACGGCGTCGGCGTGCAGGGGGACGCCGAACTCGGCCGCCACGTCGGCGAGTTCACGGACCGGCATGACCGTGCCGATCTCGTTGTTGGCCCACATGACCGTGGCCAGGGCGACGTCGTCGGGGTCGCGGGCGATGGCCTCGCGGAGGGTGTCCGGGTGGACCCGGCCGTAACGGTCGACGGCCAGGTACTCGACGTTCGCCCCCTCGTGAGCGGCCAGCCAGTCGACGGCGTCGAGGACGGCGTGGTGCTCGACGGGGCTGGCCAGGACGCGGGTGCGGCGGGGTTCTGCGTCGCGGCGGGCCCAGTACAGCCCCTTGACGGCGAGGTTGTCGGCCTCGGTGCCGCCCGCGGTGAAGACCACCTCGCTGGGGCGGGCCCCGAGCGACGCGGCGAAGGCCTCGCGGCCCTCTTCGACGGTACGACGGGCGCGCCGACCGGCGGCGTGCAGGGAGGAGGCGTTGCCGGTGACGGTCAGCTGGGCGGTCATCGCCTCGACCGCCTCGGGCAGCATGGGCGTGGTCGCGGCGTGGTCGAGGTAAGCCATGGTGGGGCGATTGTACGAGGACGGGGTGCGGCCCCTCGCACGGTGCCGCCCCGGGCGGGGACCCGGCGGGGACCCGGTGGAAGCCCGGCGGGGGCTCAGCCCCCGTACAGCTCCACCACCTCCCGCGCCGCCCGCAGCACCTCCTCGCGGGCCTCCGCCGGCTCCAGCACCTCCAGGCTCGCCCCGAAGTCGAGGAGCCCGCGGACCCAGCGGAGGTCGGGGTAGGCGAGCGAGAGTTCGGCCCACTCCCCCACCGCCTCCCCCACCGACCCCACCGACCCCACCACGTCCGCCCCGTGTATCCGCAGGAACATGTCCAGCCGCCCCCTGCGCACCCTCACCCGCACCACCACCCCCGCCTCCCGGGACTCCACGCCCGCCCGCAGCCCCTCCCAGACCTGCGCCAGCTCCACGCCCGCCCGCCGCCGCACCGGGTCCTCCAGCACGGCCGCCGACCGCACCCGGTCCGCCCGGTACAGCCGGGGCACACCCCGGTGGTCGGCGACCAGGTACCAGGTCCCGGCCTTGGACACGAGCCCGTAGGGGTCCACCGTGTACGTCCGCAGCGCGGCGGAGTCCGCGTGCCGGTAGCGCAGCCGCACCCGGCGGTCGGCGAAGACCGCCTCGTGCAGCACCCCCACGTCGGCCTCCTCGGCGGACCGCCGCCACCGCACCGGGTCCACGACGATCCGCCGGCTGGTCAGTTCGGCGGCGGGCCGGTGCGGTTCGGGCAGCGCCGCCATCACCTTGCGCAGGGCGCTGCCGAGGGCCCGGTCGAGCCCGAGGTCGGCGTGCGTGCCCTGGGCGGCCAGGACGAACAGGGCCCGCGCCTCGTCGCCGGTCAGCCCGGTGACGTCGGTGCGGTAGCCGGGCAGCAGGGCGAACCCGCCGCGCCTGCCCCGCTCCGCGTACACGGGCACGCCCGCCGCCGACAGGGCCTCCATGTCGCGGTGGACGGTCCGTACGGACACCTCCAGCCGCTCGGCCAGCTCGGCGGCCTGCACCAGTCCGCGGGTCTGGAGCAGCAGCAGGATCGAGAGCAGCCGGTCGGATTTCACAACGGCCACCCTCCCACCGCATGTCCGCCCGCACCGGGGGCACCCGGCGCATAAGGATTCCGTAAGGGGTCGCAGGACCAACCGGCACGAGGTCGCAGGACCGGTCGGCCGAGCCAGTCAACTGGCAAGCACACAAGGAGACTTCAGATGCTGGCAATCGTGGGAGCGGTACTTTTCGCCATCGCGTTCATCATCAACGCGGCCGAGATATCGGCGAACCACATCTTCATGCCGACCAGCCTGATGCTGCTCGGCCTGGCCTTCATGGCCCTGCACGTGGCGGGCATCGGCTCCGGCTGGGGCGGCCGGGGCCGCAGCCGCCGCTGACCCCGACCACCCCGGGAGTCGACCCCGACCACCCCGAGAAACGCCTACTGCCGCGGCGCCCGCGCCAGCTGCCGCGACTGCGCCACCAGCCGGTCCGCGCTGTCCCAGACCTCGGCGTCCTCCTCCAGGAAGCCGCCCGCCAGGTTGCGGGTGACGATGGCGACCCGCAGGGGTCCCGGCGCGGGCCGGCACCGTACGTGACAGGTCAGTTCGACGGTCGGCGTCCAGCCCTTCAACCCCAGCTCGAAGCTGGTCGGGGGCAGCGCGTCGACGGTGAGCAGCAGCGACAGCGGGTCCGCGTCGCGGCCGTCCGCCAGCCCGAACCAGGCCCGCATCTCGCCCTTGCCGGACGGTGCGCCGATCGCCCAGCCGACGGTCGCCGGGTCGAGCCGCAGGTCGAGGCGGTCGGTGATGGCGTTGGAGCCGGGGATCGGCGGGGCGGGCCCGTCGGACGCCCCGAAGCAGTGCTCCTGCGGCGGGATCGCGGGCGGCTTCGCGGTCGTACGGACGTCGTCGGTGAGGGCGTCGAGGTCGCCGTAGGAGGCGAGGACGCGGATGCGTTCGACCTCGTTGCCCTCCTCGTCGTACTGGAAGAGGGACGCCTGTCCGGAGGAGAGCGTGCGCCCGCTCCGTACGACGTCCGTGCGCACGACGGCCGGTCCGGGGACGGACGGCGTGAAGTAGTGCGCGGAGACCGTGAACGGGTCCGGGTGCGGGAGCGCGTCGGCGAGGGCGCGGCCGATGACGGCGAGGAGGTAGCCGCCGTTGACGGCGTTGATGATCGTCCAGCCCGCGGAGAGTTCCGCGTCGTACACGCCCGGCTCGCGCAGCCGCACGGCGGTGTCGCGGTCGAACTCGCTGTCCCCGAGGGACCCGGTGGGAATCTGTGCCATGCCTGGCACGCTACACCGGCCGATTACTGAGCGGTAGCTTTTCTCGTACGGGAGCACCGGGCGCCCCCGGAATCACCCCGCCTGATCCGGCGCCTCCACCTTCACCGACGACCTGTGCCAGGCCCTCGGCGCCCGCCAGTGGAACTTCAGCGCGGCCAGCCGCAGCCCGAAGGCGGTGACCACGGCGAGTCCGCTGGTGAAGGGGTTGAGCACGTCGAAGCGGATGCACAGCGCGACCATCGCCGCCCCCACGATCGCGGGCACCGCGTACAGGTCCCGGTCCCAGCGCAGCAGCGACGGCACCTCGTTGGCCAGCACGTCGCGCAGTACGCCGCCGCCGACCGCCGAGGCGAGACCGAGCGTCGCGGACGCGGTCAGGCCGAGCCCGTAGTCGTACGCCTTGGCCGTGCCCGTGACGGCGAACAGACCGAGGCCGGCCGCGTCGAAGACGTTCACCCCGAGCTGGATGCGCTCCACCTCGGGGTGCAGGAAGAAGACCAGGACGGTGGCCAGCAGCGGGGTGGTGAAGTACCCCAGGTCGCTGAAGGCGGCGGGCGGCACCGCGCCGATGATCAGGTCGCGGAACAGCCCCCCGCCCAGTGCGGTGACCTCCGCGAGGACCGCCATGCCGAAGACGTCGAAGTTCTTGCGGACGGCGAGCAGCGCGCCGGAGATCGCGAAGACGAAGATCCCGACGAGGTCGAGCACATGTTGGACGGAGGGGCTGAAGAGTTCCTGGAGCACGCGACATTGTTACCTACGTACGGGCTCCGAACGGCTTTGTGACGGGCGTGTGGCTCACAGCGCGGGCTTGCCCTTCGTGTACAGCCAGGTGTTGAAGAGCCCGTCGAGCTGCTGTCCGGAGATCCGCTCCGCGTACTTGATGAACTCGCTGGTCTCCGCGTTGGCGTACTTGTAGTCGGAGACCCAGGTGCGCAGCAGCTTGAAGAAGGCCTTGTCGCCGATCTTCTCGCGCAGCACCTGGAGCGTCATGGCGCCGCGGTTGTAGACGGCGGAGGCGAACATCGTGTCGCGCTGCGGGTCGCCGACCACGGTCTGCCAGAACGCCGACTCGGCCGGGCGCGCGTTGTACGAGGCGCGCATCAGGTCGTGGGCGTTGCCGCGCCCCTTGTGCTCCTCCCACAGCCACTGGCTGTAGGTGGCGAAGCCCTCGTTGAGCCAGATGTTCTGCCACTCCTCGACCGAGACGGAGTCGCCGAACCACTGGTGGGCCAGCTCGTGCGCGATGGTCGACTCGCTGCGGATCGCCGAGTACACCGGCTTGGTCTGGGTCTCCAGGGAGAACCCGGCCTGCGGCATGTCGTCGACGATCGCGCCGGTCTCCTCGAAGGGGTACTTCCCGAAGAGCTCGGACCAGTAGTCGGTGACCTCGGCGGTCACGCCGTACACGTCGACGCTGCTGCTGTTCTTCAGTACGGGGTCGATGGCGACGTAGATCGGGGTGCCGCCGGGGGTGACGCCCTGCTTGACGTCGAACTTGCCGATGGTGGCGGTGGCCAGGTAGGTGGCCATGGGCTTGGTGGTGCGCCAGTGGGTGAGGGTCTTGTCGCCCTGGTCCGTGGTGGAGACCAGGCGGCCGTTGGAGACGCCCTTGAGGCCCTTGGGGGCCTTGATGCGGATGTCGAAGGTGGCCTTGTCGGAGGGGTGGTCGCTGCCGGGGAACCAGGTGGAGGCGGCGTTCGGCTCGCAGGCGACGAAGACGCCGTCGGTGGTCTTCATCCAGCCGTAGTCGGAGCCGAAGACGATCGGCCCGGACAGCGCCTCGGGCACTCCCCCGTACTTCACCTCGACGGTGAAGGTGTCGCCCTTCTCCAGCCAGTGGCGGGGCGTGATGCGGATGTCGTCGCCCTTGCGGCTGAAGTCGGCACGTCTGCCGTTCACGGATATCGAGTCGACCGTGAGCTTCTGGAGGTCGAGGTGGAAGGAGGAGAGGTTCTTCAGCGCCTTGGCGGTGATCTTCGTCGTGCCGTCGAGGCGGTCGGTGTCGGGGTTGTAGTCCAGCCCCAGGTCGTAGTGGCGGACGTCGAAGCCGCCGTTGCCGAGGTTGGGGAAGTACGGGTCGTCGACGCCCACGGACCCGGGTTTCGGGCCGGGGGCGGCCGCCACCAGACAGAAGGAGGAGGCCGCGAGAGCGACCGCCGCCAGACGTGCCGAACGGGAGAGTGCCATGAGTCATCCCTTCGAACGCGTTGCCCTGCCCCACGGTGTGTGGAGCAGACGCGCCGACTCTGCACTCTCCCGTTCCGGGATGCGACCGACATGTACATGACTTTACGAAGTCGTGCCCTACCGGCCGGTTGGAACCCGTACGTCCGGATTCCCCCTTGCTCAACTCCCGTACGCCTAGGCGTCCTTGGCGACGTCCACGACCTTCACCGCGTCCTTCGCCTCCGCCACGATCTCCTCGCCCGGCGCCTGGTCCGCGGCGTTCTCCGGGTGGTGGCAGGCCACCTGCTGGCCGGGCTTGAGCTCAAGCAGCGGCGGGTCCTGCGTCAGGCAGATCTCGGTCGCCTTCCAGCACCGGGTGTGGAACCGGCAGCCGCTCGGCGGCTTGATCGGCGAGGGCACGTCGCCCTTGAGCAGGATGCGCTCGCTCTTGACGCCGCGCCGCCTGGGGTCCGGCACCGGCACCGCCGACATGAGCGCCTTGGTGTACGGGTGCATCGGCGCCTTGTACAGCGACGCGCGGTCCGCCAGCTCGACGATCTTGCCGAGGTACATCACCGCGATCCGGTCGGAGACGTGCCGGATGACCGACAGGTCGTGCGCGATGATCACGTACGTCAGGCCCAGCTCCTGCTGGAGGTCGTCCAGCAGGTTGACCACCTGCGCCTGGATCGACACGTCGAGGGCCGAGACCGGCTCGTCCGCGACCACCAGCTTGGGGTTGAGCGCGAGCGCGCGGGCGATGCCGATGCGCTGGCGCTGGCCGCCGGAGAACTCGTGCGGGTAGCGGTTGTAGTGCTCGGGGTTGAGGCCCACGAGGGCCATCAGCCGCTGCACTTCCTTCTTGACCCCGCCCTCGGGCGTGACGCCCTGGAGCTTGAACGGCGCGCTGACGATCGTGCCGATCGTGTGGCGCGGGTTCAGCGAGGAGTACGGGTCCTGGAAGATCATCTGCACGTCGCGACGGTGCGGACGCATCTTCGCCGTGGACATGTGGGTGATGTCGTTGCCCTCGAACTCGACCTTGCCGCTGGTCGGCTCCAGCAGGCGGGTGATCAGCCGGCCCATGGTCGACTTACCGCAGCCGGACTCGCCGACGACGCCCAGGGTCTCCCCCGGGTACACCTCGAAGGACAGCCCGTCGACGGCCTTGACCGCGCCGGTCTGGCGCTGCATCAGCCCGGACCTGATCGGGAAGTGCTTGACCAGGTTCTCGACCTTGAGCAGCGGCTCGCCCTTGGGCTTGACGGCTGCCTGCGCGGGCTCGGCCGCCTTCGTCTCGTTCTCGCTCACGGCTTCACCGCTCGTCACAGCTTCATCGCTCACAGCTTCGGCGCAATCTCTTCGGTCCAGATCCGGGTCCGCTGCTCGGCCGAGAGGTGGCAGGCCGAGTAGTGACCGCTGCTGACCTGCTGCAGCTCGGGCCGCACGGTCCGGGTGACGTTGCCCTTGGGCACGTCGGCGTACGGACAGCGCGGGTTGAAGGCACAGCCGTCGGGGATGTTGATCAGCGACGGCGGCGAGCCCTTGACCGGGATCAGCCGCTCGGTCTGCTCGCGGTCGATGCGCGGCATCGAGCCCAGCAGACCCCAGGTGTACGGGTGCTGCGGCTGGTAGAAGACCTCTTCCGCGCTGCCCCGCTCGACGCACCGGCCGCCGTACATGACGAGCAGCTGGTCGGCCATCTCCGCGACGACGCCGAGGTCGTGCGTGATCATGATGACCGCGGAGCCGAACTCCTTCTGGAGGTCGCGGATCAGGTCGAGGATCTGCGCCTGGACGGTGACGTCCAGGGCGGTCGTCGGCTCGTCCGCGATCAGCAGGTTGGGGTTGTTGACCAGCGACATCGCGATCATCGCGCGCTGGCGCATACCGCCGGAGAACTCGTGCGGGTAGGAGTCCACGCGCTTGTCGGGCTGCGGGATGCCGACCAGGTCGAGCATCTCGATCGCCCGCTTGCGCGCGACCTTCTTGTCGACGTTGTGGTGGACCCGGTAGGCCTCCACGATCTGCTTGCCGACCGTGTAGTACGGGTGCATCGCGGAGAGCGGGTCCTGGAAGATCATCGCCATCTCGCGGCCGCGCAGCTTGCGCACCTCGTCCGGATCGGCGCCGAGCAGTTCCTGCCCGTCGAACCAGATCTCACCGGTGACGCGGGCCTTGCTGCGGCCGTACTGACCCGTGGTGTGCAGGCCCATGATGCCGAGCGAGGTGACCGACTTGCCGGAGCCGGACTCGCCGACGATGCCGAGGGTCTGGCCCTTCTCCAGCTGGAAGCTGAGCCCGTCGACGGACTTGACCAGACCGTCGTCGGTGGGGAAGTGCACCCGCAGGTCGCGGACCTCCAGGAAGGAGGTCGACGGCGCGGAGCCGACGGCCTGCGGGACGCCCACGGTGGTGTCGGGCACGGTCTCCGCGGCGGAAGCGGCGGTGGCGGGCTTGTCGAAGTCGGTCATCCGAGCCTCACTCGCGGGTCGATGACGGCGTACAGCATGTCCACGAGAAGGTTGGCGACGCAGATGAAGATCGCCGCGATCAGCGTGACGCCGAGGATCACGGGCAGGTCCTTCTGGGCGATCGCGTCGACCGCGAGCCGGCCGAGACCCGGGAGGTTGTACGTGGACTCGGTCAGGATCGCGCCGCCGAGGAGGGCGCCGAGGTCCAGGCCGAGCAGGGTGAGGACCGGGGTCCAGGTGGAACGCATCGCGTGCTTGCTGATGACGACGCGTTCGGTGAGGCCCTTGGCGCGGGCGGTACGGATGTAGTCCTCGCCCAGGATCTCCAGCATGCTCGCCCGGGTCAGTCGGGCGTACATGGCGGCGTACAGGAAGGCGAGGGTGATCCAGGGCAGCAGCAGGCTCTGGAACCACTGGGCCGGGTCGTCGGAGAACGAGGCGAACTCGCCCTCGATCCAGCCCAGTTTGAAGCTGAAGATGGCCAGCGAGAGCAGGCCGGTGAAGTAGATGGGGAGCGAGACGCCGGCCAGGGCGATGCTCATCGCCGCCCGGTCCCAGATCGTGCCCCGGCGAAGCGCCGAGACCACGCCCGCGGCGACACCGCCGACGACCCACAGCAGGCACGCGCCCGCCGCGAGGGACAGGGTGACCGGAAGGGCGTCGGTGAGCTGCGGCCAGACTTCCTGCTCGGTGCGGAAGGAGTAGCCGAAGCAGGGGGCCGCACACTGGGTGACGTCAGTTCCGCTGGAGTACTCCCGGCCGACGAACAGCGCCTGGACGAAGTGCCAGAACTGCACGAGGACGGGGTCGGCGAGACCCAGCTTCTCCCGGATGCCCTGGATGGACGCCGCGTCGGTCTGCTTGCCGACGAACAGCAGGGCGGGGTCCTGTCCGGCCCATTTGGGCAGGACGAAGAAGATGACGAAGGTCGTCAGAGTGACGACCAACAGCATCATGACGACGGCGAACAGGCGCCGGATGACGTAAGCAAGCACTGTGCGCGGCCCGGTGGCGGCCGGAGCACCCCGGGTCACGGGGTCCTCCGGCCGCCTCCTGCGGCCATCACCTGCCCTTCGGGCTTGGCGGGTTGGCGATGGTGGGGATCAACTGGTCCTCGGTGAGGACTACTTCACGACGCCGAGCGACGCGTAGTCGTAGCGGCCGTTGTAGGCGGTCGACGAGTAGACGTTCGTCAGCCGCGAGCTGCGCCACGAGAAGTTCTTCTCGTACAGGAACGGCATCTGCGCGGCGATGTCGGCGGTCTTGTGGTTGATCTGCTTGTAGAACTCCGCGGCCTTGTCCGGGTCGGTCGCCTTCAGCGCGTCGTCGAACATCTTGTTGATCGCCGGGTCGTTCGTCTCCGAGCCGTTGTAGTTACCGGTCGGAGCGATGAAGCGGCCGTCGATCAGCGGCTGCGAGAAGCCCTGGCCGGTCGGGAAGTCGGGGCCCCAACCGGTCATGATCAGACCGATCTTGCGCTCCTTGACGACCTTCGGCGAACCGGTGATGGACTGCGACTCGGCGCCGTCGATGACCTCGACCTCGGCCTTGATGCCGACGGCCTTGAGGGACTGCTGGAGAGCCTCGGCGGTCTCCTTCTCACCCGGGTTGTTGCTGCGCGCGCTGATCTTGGTGGAGAAGCCGTCCGGCTGGTTGCAGGCCTTCAGCTGCTCCTTGGCCTTGGCCACGTCCGGCTTGCCGCCACGGGCCTTGACGCCGTACGGGTCGTAGTCGTCGTAGCCCTTGATGGTGGTGGGCAGCATGGTGGTGGCCAGCGGACCGCCGGCCTCCTCGCCGCCGCGGACCTCCTGGAGCGACTTGAAGTCGGTCGCGTAGACGACCGCCTTGCGGCAGGCGACGTTGTTCAGCGGGGCGACCGGCGTCATGTCGACGTAGCGGGTGAACGACGTCTGGATGTTGTCGACGTTGTCCTTGTGCTTCTTCAGCGCCTCGATGCGGCCGGACTGAGTCAGGCCGGTGCCGTTCATGTCGACGTCGTAGTCACCCTTGATCAGAAGCTTGTCGAGGGCTTCCATGTTGGAGTTGATCGTGACGGTGATCTTGTCGGGAAGGGCGGCACGGACGGTGTCCGTCTCCTTCTTCCACTTGTCGTTGCGCACCAGCGAGATGGACTTCTTCGGCGCGTACGACTCGAACTTGTACGGGCCGGAGGAGAACGGCTTCAGCTGGTACTTGGCACCGGTGTCCTTCTCCTTCTTCACCGGGGAGCCGGCCGGCATCGCCAGCATCTGCTCGAAGTCGACGTTGGGCGTCGCCAGGTTGAAGACGATGGTCTTGTCGTTGGGCGTCTCGATGCCCTTGGGACCGTCGCTGGTCTTGTCCTTGTACGGGCCCTGGTACTCGCCCTTCGGGTCCAGGGCCTGCTTCAGGTAGGTCGGGCCGCCGGTGATGGCTTCCTTGGCCCAGATGCGCGAGATGCCGTACTTGATGTCCTTGGAGGTGATCGGCGTGCCGTCCTCCCAGGCGATCCCGTCCTTGAGCTCGTACGTGTAGGTCTTGCCGCCGTTCGAGATCTTGCCGTTGGCCTTGGCGAGGTCCGGCACGAGCTCCGAGCTGGCGTTGCCCGGCTTGGCCGCGTAGGTGACCAGCTGACGCGAGTAGAAGCGGGAGAAGTCCCAGGCCATGCCGTAGTACTGACGCTGCGGGTCGGCAGAGTCCAGGTCCTGCTTGCTGATCATCTTCAGCGTGCCGCCCGCCTTGGTGGACGGGTTCGCGATCTTGTCACCGGTGGCCGCGTTGAAGCCCGCGCCCTTGCCACCGCTCTTGTCGCCGTCTTTGCCCTTGTCACCGCCGCCACCGCACGCAGCGGTGGTCATGAGGGCGGCCACGACGACCGCCGCTCCGGCGACCTGCCTGATCCTCGCCGACGAACGCTGGGGATTCATGGGTTCTGCAACCTCCGGGTGAGTGCGGTTACCGGCACAGGGCCCGGGAACCTTCGAGTTGCCGCCTGGCCGTTGTGGCAGGGGCGAGGTGGACGGGGCGCGGTCCTCGCGGACCGCGCGACCGGTGGTCAACGGGTGCCCTTCGGGTCGAGCGCGTCGCGCACTCCGTCGCCGAAGAGGTTGAAGGCGAGCACCGTGATGAAGATCGCCAGACCGGGCGCGATCATGAACAGCGGGTCGCTCTCGTAGGTGTTGATGGCCTTGGAGAGCATCTGTCCCCAGGAGGCCGTCGGCGGCTTCACACCGGCGTTCAGGAAGGAGAGCGCCGCCTCGGTGAGGATGTTGGTGGGGATCATCAGCGTCGTGTAGACGGTGATCGGCGCCACCAGGTTCGGCAGCAGCTCCTTGAACAGGATGTACGCCCGTCCGGCGCCCAGGCTCCGCGCGGCCTCGACGTACTCCTTCTCGCGCAGCGACAACGTCTGCCCGCGCACGATGCGGCCGATGTAGGGCCAGCCGAAGAAGCCGATGACCATGACCAGGATGAAGATGCGGACCGAACTGCCGGTCATACCCAGGAGGTCGCCCGGCAGCACCGAGACCAGCGAGATGATGAAGAGCAGCTGCGGGAAGGCCAGCAGCATGTCCATGACCCGGCTGATGACCGAGTCGATCCAGCCGCCGAAGTAACCGGCAACGATGCCCAGGACCGTACCGAGGACGACGGCGACCACCGCGGCGAGGAACGCCACCAGGAGGGAGATCCTGGCGCCGTAGACGATGCGGCTGAACACGTCGCGGCCGTTGCCGGGCTCGACGCCCAGCAGGAAGTCCGAGCTGACACCGGCGAACATGCTGTCGTCGAGGCCCTTGGCCACACCGAACAGCGGGTCGATCTTGTCCTGGTGGAACTCGTCCGGCGGGTGGCCGAGCAGGCTCACGATCAGCGGGGCGAAGAGCGCCACGAGCACCAGGAAGACGACGACAATGCCGCCGGCCAGCGCGAGCTTGTCGCGCTTGAGTCTGGTCCAGGCGATCTGGCGCAGCGACCGCCCCTCGACCGACTTCTTCGCAACATCGGCCGCGACGTCGGCGGGAGCGGCCTTGTCCGCGTCCGGCGAGGTGTCGTGCAATGGTGCCGTCATCGTGGTGGGGACCCCTCTCGGCCGACGGTGGTCGGCCCTTGCCCGCCGCTGTGGCGGCTTGGAGCTTGTCGAACACAGGGCGAACGCCCCTTGATTCGGGGAGTCTTCAACGCCGACGCCGGACCCCGCCAGACCCCCTGACCAATGGATGCGCAACCGTGATGCTGTCTGCGGTTTTCCGCTATCCGGACGGGGGTGAACGACGGGCGAACAGTGGGCAATTGGGCGCAACGCCCGGCAGTACCGCCCAACTGGCGTGCAGAGCCGCCAAATTGGGGCAGACCCATTTCCCCCGCATGCGCAACCCCCGTCTCAGCATGCAGACCTTCCCAACTCTGCGCGCAGACATGCCGATTGGCCCCCTAAGGGGCTTTTGGCAGGAAAACGGGACGGCTCGAAGGACCCGAGCGGGTCAGACGGACCAGGCGGGTCAGGCGGTCCGGACGGCTCAGTAGGCGCGCGACGGCGGGTAGCCGTAGCCGGGGGCGCCGGTCGGAGCGGGCGCGTGCGCGTCGCGGTCGTAGAACGGGCGGGCGTTGGCGCGCAGCCACATCCCGACCGGGTCGTGCTCGTCGGTCATCGCGACCGTGGACACCGGCAGGCCGTCCGGGACGACGCCGATGGACTGCTGCATCATCGCCCGCACCGCCTCCACCGACTGCCGGCCGGTGTCGTACAGGTCGAGACCGATGGCGAGGTACGGGGCTCCCAGCGCAGGCTGCACCCAGGCGCGGCTGAGCGCGCGGACGGCCGGGGTGCGGTGTGCGTTCTGGGACAGCTGGGCGTAGAACTGCGGGATGTCCAGGGCCGGTTCGCTCATCCGCAGCGGCCCCGCGGGCATCCGGTCCAGACCGGTGGCGATGCGCCGCAGGTCCAGCCAGGGGATGCCGACGCCGCCGCCGGGGGCGTGCGGGTTCAGCCAGATGCCCCAGTGGTCGGGGTACAGGGCGCGGGCCAGGTCACGGCCGGAGGTCACTTCGTACGCCCGGTTCCAGCCGCTCGCGGAGAGCTCCTGGGCGGAGGTCACGCAGGGGGCGTAACCGGTGCCCTCGACCTCCATGTTCCCGTACTGCGCGTCGGGGGAACCGGCCGTGCCGTGCCAGAGCAACATCCACACCTGGCCGTCCGCGAGGGCGTGCAGCAGCGCCTCGTACGCGTCGTACCGCCCCGGGGTCACCTGGCGCAGCATGTGCTCGACCTGTCCGGCCGCCGCGGAGCCTGACGCGCTCACCCTGGGTCCCGCCCCTCTTCGATCCACCGTGTCGACACCGCCCCCGTGTGGCGTGGTCATCAAACCAGCTTAAGCGGCACCGCTGACACCGAGTCGGTGTCGGGCGGGAAGTCTTGGCCCCCCTTTGGGAACCGTGCCGTCCCGCACCGTCGTACCGGATCTCAGTGCTCGCGCGTGTAGAACGGCCGGATCCGCTCCAGCATCCAGTCCGCCACCGGGTCCTGCGCCATGTCGAGCAGCAGCAGGTGCACCGGCCACGGCACGGCCTCCCGGCCCAGCGCCCGCCCCAGCGCGTCCATCGGGGCGTTGCGGTCCGCCCCTTCCCACGACGACAGCTGTACGCCGACGAACAGGGCCGGCGGGTCGCCCTCCACGCTCGCCAGCGCGCGCCGGGCGGTGACGACGACCCCGCTCTGCTGGAACTCGCCCGCGGCGGCGGCCAGGAAGTCCACCGGCTCGTCCTGCCAGTCGGGCTCGAAGAGCCGCACCCGTCCGCCGGTCGAGGGCCCGTCCAGCGGGGTGCGGCCGGTGCGGCACAGTTCGGCGACGGCGGGCGGCGGCAGCGGCATACCGACCGCGCCGTCCGGGTTCACCGCGATGCCGAGCTGCGGCGGCAGCCCGCGGGCGAACTCCACGGCCGGGGCGACCGCGAAGTCGAGGTGGCTGCCGACGCAGGTGCGGAACTGCTGCTCGGAGCTGAAGACCGGTACGTACGCCTGCCCGTCCAGTTCGAGGGTCGGCAGGTCGAGCGGGCCCTGGTCGGGGCCGCCGCCGTTGGGCAGCGGGATCCACACCGGCGAACGCCCGAGCACCTCCACGAGCCGGGGGCCCGCACCGGGGTTCCCGAGGGAGGCGGCCAGCACCTCCTCCAGCTCGTTGGCGGGCCAGCCCCCGCCGGGCAGCGCGCCGTCGCCGGGGAGGCTGTCGCCGGGGGCTCCGTAGGGAGTACCGCCGTACGGACCGGGCTGCTCCGGCACCCCGTACTGCCCCGTCGTCTCCGGTATGTCCACGGACCGTCCCCTTCTCGCCTGCCCACCGCCTCTGTACTGGGCCAGAGCCTATCGCCGGGCGGCTCCGGATCCGCAGAGTGCACCCGAATGGCCACGTTGTGCACCCGTCGCGTTGCGGAGTGTGCTGCGCCATTCGAGGGTGGCGGACAGGGCCGATCGGCCGCCTCCCGCTCCACCGGACGTTCCCCCTGCGGCCCGGTCGCCCCCGTCCCCGAATCTCCCCTTCCGGAAGGAAACCCGCCGTCATGGCACTGAACAGGACCGCCGCCCTCGCCCTCTCCACGTCGCTCTGCGGGGCGCTGATCCTCGGCACGGCCGGTACGGCCGTCGCCACCACCACCGACAGCCGCCCGTCGGCGTCCGCCGCCGCGCAGCACGGCGTCCAGCGGGACCTGGACGCCCTCACCGAAGCCACCAGGACCTTCGCGGCGGCACCCGCGGCGGACCGGGCCGCAGCCCGCGCCCTGGTCGAGGCCCGGCTGGCCGACGCCCTGACGGACGACCCCGAGCCCGCCGCGGCCAACACCCCGCTGTCCCTGCTCACGCCGGTGGACGACGACGTGACGGACACCGGTCCCGCCGGACAGACCACCACCCCCGTGCAGACGGAGGACCCGAACGCCAACGCCGGTGTCGGCACGAACACGGCGACGACCACGGTCGACACCACCCCTCCGCCCGTGATCGTCGACCCGGGACCGGTCAAGCCGTGCCCCATGGTCTCCGCCGCCCGCACCGCGCTGAAGGCGAGCGTCGAGGCGCTCGTCAAGGCCGTGTCGACCGGCAACTGGGACGCGGCCAGGCAGGCCTTCGGCAATGTGCAGCAGGCTTCCGCCAAACTGGCGGCAGCGGTGTGGGCCAAGGCGTCGGCCGCCTCCAGGTAGTTCCCTGGCCGGGCATCCGTGCCCCGAAGCTGCCCTGACGGACAAGACGCCCCGACCGGCGTCGCAGCCACTGCCCCCGGCGTTCCTCCGCCGGGGGCAGTGCCGCAGGTGCCCCGCCCGCCCCTACTCCCCCTCGAACCCGATCTCCCGCAGCACCCCCGCCGCATCCCGGTCCAGCAGTACGGCCGAGGCGCACCCGGCGGGCAGTCGCCCCTCCTCCGCGTCCCGGACCAGGGCGCCGACGGCCCTGCGATGCCGGGCGAAGGCGTAACCGGAGACTCCGCGTCCGCGCTCCCGCTGGCCGTCCCTGGCCACCTCGGGCGACACGTCGAGCAGCACCAGCCGCAGCCCGCGCCCCCGTCTGCGGGCCTCGCGCGCCAGCCACCGGCGCACCCACGCCTGCGTACCGCAGTCGTGCACGACGACCGACTCGCCGGAGCGCAGCACCCGATACAGGCCCGCGTAGTGCGCGAGGCGGACGAGCGGTCGGTAGAGGGCGTACGGCACTAAACGCGGCGCCCTCGCGTCCCAGCGTTCGCGCACGTCCTGCGAGTCGATGGTGCGCACTCCCGTGGCGGCGCGGCCCATGAGCGTGGACTTGCCGCTGCCGGGCAGCCCGGACACCACGACCACGTCCCCCCTGGCGAACATCAGCCGCCGCGGACCGTGCCCCGCACGCTCGCGCAGGTCGCGCACGACCGGAACCGGAACCGGCACGGCTCCCACCGCCCCCACGACCGTCTCGGTCCGTACGCCGGTTGTGGCGCATGCACTGGGCTGCTGCAACGTCCTCACCCCTCCCCCTCGGGTATGCCCTCACCCTTGCCCAAGAAGTGTAAAGAAAAGGTAATGCGGGACAAGCGATTTGCTGACCGAGGGGGCCGTGCAATGATGTGCGCGCCAGGCCTGCCCTGTGCACCCTCAACTTCACAACGGCCGTATGAATCCGCGCGGGAGAGTCCGGGGCAGCAGTCGCCCGGACGCCGAAGGAGCAAGCTCCTCCCTTGAATCTCTCAGGCCCCGAACCGCGCGGGCGAGGCAGATCTGAAAAGCGGGTCCCCCACCGGGCGGCCCCACCCAAGGTGCAAGCCGGATTGCTCCGGCGAACCTCTCAGGTTCCGATGACAGATGGGGAGGAAAGTCCTCGTCGTCATGCCCTGGGAGTTTTTCCGTCATGAGCACCGCACCCCGCCACACCGCCCTCGATGCCCTGCATCGCTCGCTCGGCGCGACCATGACCGACTTCGCGGGCTGGGACATGCCGCTGCGGTACGCCTCCGAGCGCGACGAGCACAACGCCGTGCGCACGAAGGCCGGCCTCTTCGACCTCTCCCACATGGGCGAGATCACGGTGACGGGCCCGCAGGCCGTCGACCTCCTCAACTTCGCCCTCGTCGGCAACATCGGCACCGTGGGCCTCGGCCGCGCCCGGTACACGATGATCTGCCAGGAGGACGGCGGCATCGTCGACGACCTGATCGTCTACCGCCTGGGCGAGACCGAGTACATGGTGGTCGCGAACGCGGGCAACGCCCAGGTCGTCCTCGACGCCCTGATCGCCCGCTCCGAGGGCTTCGACGCCGAGGTCCGCGACGACCGCGACGCGTACGCGCTGATCGCCGTCCAGGGCCCCGAGTCCCCCGGCATCCTGAAGTCCGTCACGGACGCCGACCTGGACGGCCTGAAGTACTACGCGGGCCTGCCCGGCACCGTCGCCGGCGTCCCGGCGCTGATCGCCCGCACCGGCTACACCGGCGAGGACGGCTTCGAGCTGTTCGTCGAGCCGAAGCACGCGGAGACCCTGTGGCAGGCGCTGACCGAGGCGGGCGCGGGCGTCGGCCTCATCCCGTGCGGCCTGTCCTGCCGGGACACGCTGCGCCTGGAGGCGGGCATGCCGCTGTACGGCAACGAGCTGACCACTTCCCTCACCCCGTTCGACGCGGGCCTGGGCCGGGTCGTCAAGTTCGAGAAGGACGGCGACTTCGTCGGTCGTACGTCCCTGGAGGCCGCCGCCGAGCGCGCCGAGACCGCCCCGCCGCGCAAGCTGGTCGGCCTGATCGCCGAGGGCCGCCGCGTCCCGCGCTCCGGCTACCAGGTCGTCGCCGACGGCAAGGTCATCGGCGAGGTCACCTCCGGCGCCCCGTCCCCGACGCTGGGCAAGCCGATCGCCATGGCGTACGTCGACGCGGCCTTCGCGGCGCCGGGCACGGCGGGCGTCGGTGTCGACATCCGGGGCAGCCACGAGCCGTACGAGGTCGTGGCCCTCCCCTTCTACAAGCGCCAGAAGTGACGAACGCCGCATCCTCACGGACGTACCCACGTCTCATCTGTCAAGACCCCGTTCCTCAGCACTCCCCCGCATCCAGGAGAATTCAGCCATGAGCAACCCCCAGCAGCTGCGTTACAGCAAGGAGCACGAGTGGCTCGCGACGGCCGAGGACGGCGTCGCGACGGTCGGCATCACGGAGTTCGCGGCCAACGCGCTCGGTGACGTCGTCTACGCCCAGCTCCCGGAGGTCGGCGACACGGTGACCGCGGGCGAGACCTGCGGCGAGCTGGAGTCGACCAAGTCCGTCAGCGACCTGTACTCCCCGGTGACCGGCGAGGTCGTCGCGGCCAACCAGGACGTCGTGGACGACCCCTCGCTGGTGAACTCCGCCCCCTTCGAGGGCGGCTGGCTGTTCAAGGTGCGCGTCACGGACGAGCCGGGCGACCTGCTCTCCGCCGACGAGTACACCGCGCTCTCCGGCAACTGAAACCCTTAGGGACCCGCCTGATGTCGCTTCTCAACTCCTCCCTCCACGAGCTGGACCCGGACGTCGCCGCCGCCGTCGACGCCGAGCTCCACCGCCAGCAGTCCACCCTCGAAATGATCGCGTCGGAGAACTTCGCTCCGGTCGCCGTCATGGAGGCCCAGGGCTCGGTCCTCACCAACAAGTACGCCGAGGGCTACCCGGGCCGCCGCTACTACGGCGGCTGCGAGCACGTCGACGTCGTCGAGCAGATCGCGATCGACCGCATCAAGGCGCTGTTCGGCGCCGAGCACGCGAACGTCCAGCCGCACTCGGGCGCCCAGGCCAACGCCGCCGCGATGTTCGCGCTGCTGAAGCCGGGCGACACGATCATGGGCCTGAACCTGGCCCACGGCGGTCACCTGACCCACGGCATGAAGATCAACTTCTCCGGCAAGCTCTACAACGTGGTCCCGTACCACGTCGACGAGTCCGGCCAGGTCGACATGGACGAGGTCGCCCGCCTCGCCAAGGAGTCCCAGCCGAAGCTGATCGTGGCCGGCTGGTCGGCGTACCCGCGCCAGCTGGACTTCGCCAAGTTCCGCGAGATCGCGGACGAGGTCGGCGCGTACCTGATGGTCGACATGGCGCACTTCGCGGGCCTCGTCGCGGCCGGGCTGCACCCCAACCCGGTCCCGCACGCCCACGTCGTCACCACGACCACGCACAAGACCCTCGGCGGCCCGCGCGGCGGTGTGATCCTCTCGACGGCGGAGCTCGCCAAGAAGATCAACTCGGCGGTCTTCCCGGGTCAGCAGGGCGGTCCGCTGGAGCACGTGATCGCGGCCAAGGCGGTCTCCTTCAAGGTCGCGGCCTCGCCGGAGTTCAAGGAGCGCCAGCAGCGCACCCTGGACGGCGCCCGCATCCTGGCCGAGCGCCTGGTCCAGGCTGACGTCACCGAGCACGGCGTCTCCGTCCTGTCCGGCGGCACCGACGTGCACCTGGTCCTGGTGGACCTGCGCAACTCGGAGCTGGACGGCCAGCAGGCCGAGGACCGCCTCCACGAGGTCGGCATCACGGTCAACCGCAACGCCATCCCGAACGACCCCCGCCCCCCGATGGTCACCTCGGGCCTGCGCATCGGCACGCCGGCGCTCGCCACCCGCGGTTTCCAGACGGAGGACTTCACCGAGGTCGCCGACATCATCGCGGAGGCCCTGAAGCCTTCGTACGACGTCAAGGCGCTGTCGGCCCGGGTCTCCGCCCTCGCCGACAAGCACCCGCTTTACCCCGGCCTGAAGTAATTCGGACCGATTACGTAGGCTTCATCTGAACGTCGCGTGGTAGGCGACTTCCAGCAATACGTAAATACGGGGCACCGCGCACACTGGACAGTGAGTGCGGTGCCCCGTCCCTTGCCCGGGGCATCCGGCCCCGTACCGCACTGTTCTGCCCTGTTCTGCCCGACGGACAACGGCGTCCGCCACCCTTCTGAGGAGTTCTGCTGTGGCCATCTCGGTCTTCGACCTGTTCTCGATCGGCATAGGCCCGTCCAGCTCCCACACGGTGGGCCCCATGCGGGCCGCCCGGATGTTCGTGGGACGCCTCAAGAAGGACGGCCTGCTCGCCCAGACCACGTCCGTACGCGCCGAACTCTTCGGCTCGCTCGGCGCCACCGGCCACGGCCACGGCACCCCGAAGGCCGTCCTGCTCGGCCTGGAGGGCCACTCCCCGCGCACGGTGAACGTCGAGACGGCCGACGCCGAGGTCGAGCGCATCCGCGCCACCGGCAAGCTCCGCCTGCTCGGCACCGAGATCGGCTCGGCCCACGAGATCGACTTCGACGAGCCCAACGAGCTGATCCTGCACCGCCGCCGCTCCCTGCCGTACCACGCGAACGGAATGACCCTCTTCGCGTACGACTCCCAGGGCGCGCCCCTCCTGGAGAAGACCTACTACTCCGTCGGCGGCGGCTTCGTCGTGGACGAGGACGCGGTGGCGGGCGAGAACCCGATCGTCCCCGACGACACGGTCCTCAAGCACCCCTTCCGCACCGGCGACGAACTCCTGCGCCTCGCGAACGAGACCGGCCTGTCCATCTCCTCCCTGATGCTGGAGAACGAGAAGGCCTGGCGCACCGAGGAGGAGATCCGCGAGGGCCTCCTGGAAATCTGGCGCGTCATGCAGGCCTGCGTCTCGCGCGGCATGTCCCGCGAGGGCATCCTCCCCGGCGGCCTCAAGGTCCGCCGCCGCGCCGCGAATTCGGCCCGCCAGCTGCGCGCCGACGGCGACCCGAAGGCGCACGCCATGGAGTGGGTCACCCTCTACGCCATGGCCGTGAACGAGGAGAACGCCGCCGGCGGCCGCGTCGTCACCGCCCCCACCAACGGCGCCGCGGGCATCATCCCGGCCGTCCTGCACTTCTACATGAACTTCGTCCCCGGAGCCGACGAGGACGGCATCGTCCGCTTCCTCCTCGCGGCCGGCGCGATCGGCATGCTCTTCAAGGAGAACGCCTCCATCTCCGGCGCCGAGGTCGGCTGCCAGGGCGAGGTCGGCTCCGCCTGCTCGATGGCGGCGGGCGCGCTCGCCGAGGTTCTGGGCGGCACCCCGGAGCAGGTCGAGAACGCCGCCGAGATCGGCATGGAGCACAACCTGGGCCTGACCTGCGACCCGGTCGGCGGTCTGGTCCAGATCCCGTGCATCGAGCGCAACGGCATGGCGGCCGTGAAGGCGGTCACCGCCGCGAAGATGGCGATGCGCGGCGACGGCAGCCACAAGGTCTCCCTCGACAAGGTCATCAAGACCATGAAGGAGACGGGCGCCGACATGAAGGTCAAGTACAAGGAGACGGCCCGCGGCGGCCTCGCGGTCAACGTCATCGAGTGCTGACGGCCGTACGGTGACATGACTCTGCGGCGGACGGCCTTTTGGTCGTCCGCCGCAGAGTCATGTGCGGAGGCATCCGCGGAGACAGGCGCGGAAGCTTGTGAAAACGGTCAGCTGTTGTTGATCAGGTTGATCAGCTGCTTGATGCCCTCCGTGCCCAGCGCCGCCAGGGCCAGGCGGACCGGGTGGTACCAGGGCAGGTCGTCCATCCACTTCTTGAAGGCCGTGAAGCCCTTGGCCGCGGCGGACTTCGCGCCGGACCAGACCTTGCCGCCCGCCTTCTTCAGTGCGGCCAGTGCCGCCTTCGCGGCGGCCGACGCGGCGCTCCTCTGGAGCTGCGGCGCGGCCTCGCCCGCGGCGACGGCACGCAGCTCGGTCTGCGCCTGGGTGCTCAGGTGCGGGCGCAGTTCCGGCGAGTCCAGTACGGTGCGCGCCTGGTCGGCGGTGAGCACGGCGACCGTGGCGGAGGCCGCCGCCGGGCGGGCCTGTGCGGCGGTGGCTGCGGGTGCGGCCACCCCGAGGGCGACGGCAGCGGCGACGGTGGCCGCGGCGACGCGGAGGTGCGAGATGTTCATGAAGCGGTGGGTCCTCTTCGGATTCATCTTCGGGTTCATCAGGTTCGGGTGAGCCAGAACAGGGCGCCGAGCAGGACATGGAGCAGCGGAACGACCACTCCGCCCACCCCCGGGGAGATCCTGCGCAGGGCGAACCAGCCGTGCGCCAGGACCGTGCCGGCCGCCCCCGTGGCGTACAGGATCCAGCCGGGCGCGGTGTTGTGGGGCAGCAGGTGGAAGGTGATCCAGGCCGCCAGCAGGGGCAGTGTCACGAAGCCCCAGACCGTGTCGGTCCGCTTGGCCTGCTTCTGGTCGTTCGTCTCTTCCATGGTCAACCTCGTGGTGTCCCGTCGGGCCCGGTCCGGTCCGGCCGCTGGTCAGGCGGCCGGACCGGTTTCGATCAGGGGTGTGGTCAGCCGACCTGCTTGGCGAGCCAGTCGATGATTTCGTACTGGACGGCACCCGGCAGCGCCTTCAGCGTCCACTTGACCGGGTTGAAGTTGGAGAGGCTGTCGACCCACTTGCGGTAGGCGTCGGCGCCCTTCTTCGCGGCCTTCACGGCCGCCTTGAACAGGGAGCCCGACTTCTTCAGCAGTGCCTTGATCGCCTCGGCCCTGGGGCTGCCGTACTGGACCAGCTGCGGGTCCTGGAGCTGAGCGACGACGGCGGCGTTCAGACCGGCCTCGCCGTTCGCGGCCGCGGCCGGGTTCTGGGCGATCAGGGTGGCGAGCCGGGCCGCGTCGGCCTGCTGCACACTCACTGCCGAGACCGGCGTACGGACGGTCTCGGCGGCCTGCGCCGCGGGAGCCGCGACACCGAACGCGACGGCGGTCAGCGCGGTGGCAGCGGCAAGGCGGATCTTCTGACGGTTCACGTGAACTCCGTTGAGCATCATGCGGGGAGGACCCGCGGAAGCCCGGCGAGGCGTGGAAACTTGGCCGTCTTCCGTGGGTCCTCGTCCCCCGAGGAATTGTCGAAGAGTTCCCCCCGCCGGGTCCGGCCCGGCAGTGCGGGCGCGAGCGCCCCTCTTCACGGATGAAATCCTGTCAGCCCGTCGCCGTCGCCCTGTCATGCCTGGGGAGGATTGCCGGGCACCGGCCCCCGCCGGACAGCGGGGGCCGTCCGGAGCGCTCTCCCGGTCAGTCGGCGGGGTGGCCCGCCGAAAGCGGCAGCCGTACCCGGACCGCGAAGCCGCCGTCCGGCTCGTGCCCCGCCGTCGCGCTCCCGCCCAGCCGCTCCGCCCGCTCGCGCAAACCGACGAGCCCGTGCCCGTGCCCGTGCCCGTGCCCGTGCCCGTGCCCGTGCCCGTGTCCGTCTTCGTGTCCGTACGACGACGGGCGCTCCCCCACCGCCCCGTGCGCCGTAGCCGAGTTGACCACGTCGACGCCGAGCACGGACGTACGCGCGCACACCCCGACCGACACCGTGATCCTGCTGCCGGGCGCGTGCTTGGCCGCATTGGTGAGCGCTTCCTGCACCGTGCGGTAGACCGCCAGTTCCCGCTCCGGCGTGAGCCCCGGGTGCTGCGGCGAAACAGTGCCTTCAACGTGTACGGGAAGACCGCTGGCCTCGATCAGACCGGGCAGCCCGGCGAGCCGGGGCAGCCTGTCCGCCGCGCCGGAGCCGCGCAGTACCCCGAGGACGTCGCGGAGTTCGTCCACCGCCCTGCCGCCGAGTTCCCCGATGCGTTCGGCGCGGGACCTGGCCTCGGCGTCCGTCGCCTCCAGAGCGAGCAGATGCGCCTCCATGGACAGCAGGCTGACGTGGTGGGAGACGCCGTCGTGCATCTCGCGGGCGAGCCGGGCGCGTTCCTCCACGACGGCCTTCTCCACGGAGAGCCGCCGCTCCTGCTCCTTGCTGTGCTGGAGTTCGCGCAGCCGGGCGGCCAGTTCACGCCGGGTGCGCGCCAACTGCCCCCACGCCGTGGGCCCGATGCTGAAGAGGGCGGGCCCGATCAGCGTCGCCGCCCACTGGTCGACGTTCCGGTCCCGGGCCTCCGCGACGGACTTGGGCGAGGCGGCTGCCAGGAAGATCAGCCCCGCGCAGCCGTAGACCGCCAGCCGGGCCGGCACCAACGCCGCCGCGGTCGCGAGCGCGGCCAGCGGCGCCAGCCACAGATACCCGCTCGCCGCCGCCGGAACGGCGGCAAGCGTGACGGCCACCGGCCACTTCCTGCGGAACGCCAGAGCGGCGACGGCCAGCACATAGGTCGCCGCGACCCACGGCCCCACCCGTGAGCGGACCGTCAGGTACTCACCGGCCGCGAGCAGGACGATCCCGACGTCGAGCACCCACGGCGAAACCCTGCGCCTCATGTACGGGAGTCCCACTCCGCGCCGTCCGGCCCCGCCCCGGGCACGCCGTGGTGGGCGGCGACGGCGGCCTGGACCCGGTTGGCCACCCCGAGCTTGGCGAGTATCGCGCTCACGTGGTCCTTCACGGTCGAACTGCTCAAAGAAAGCCGCCGGGCAATCTCCGAATTCGTCATTCCTGTCGGCAACAGCTCGAATACGGTCCGCTCCCGCGACGTGAGAACCCCGCGGGAAGACCGCGGCGACACGAACTCGGAAGCAGCCGAATTACCGGACCGGAATCCCGGTTCCTGATTGACCGTCAAAGCCCGAACAACCCTGGACGACAAGGCAGTTCCTCCCGCCCCGAGCAATCGCACTCCCGGAATGAGTTCGTGCGGGGAGGCGTCCTTGAGGAAGAACCCGACTGCTCCCTCGGACAACGCACGCACCACGTGCTCGTCGCTGCCGAACCCGGTCAGCATGGCCACGGCGGGCGCCACGGCCAGTCCCCGCAGCGCGGCGAGCACCGCGAATCCGTCGACGTCCGGCATCTGAATGTCGACGAGGGCCACGTCCGGGGTGTGTTTCTCCGCCATTGCGACGGCTTCGCCGCCGTCGCACACGACGGCCACGCGGATGTCCGGAGCGGTCTCCAGAATGCGCTGCAATCCATAACGGAGAAGCTTGTCGTCATCGACGATCATTACGGTCACGACAGACATGGCCGGTTCCGTCCCCCACGGTTCCTGTTGATGGTGCACGTGCACCATATAGGGGATCCCATTTCCCGCAGAACGCGCCCCTCGGCCGTGCCCGGCGAAACCGCTTGACCTGAAGTGCGCTCCAACACGCAGACTCCGTTCCGAAGCCCGACACCCGGCCCCGGAAAGGGAGTTCCCATGTCCGCAACCACCCCGTCCCCCGCATCCACCCCCTCCACCACGTCCACCCCGCCCATGCGTCACCGCACCATCGGCTCCGACCCCGCCACCCGGCGCGAGGTCAGCGTGCTGGCCCTCGGGGCGATGCTGTTCGGCACGTACACCGACGAGAGGACGTCGTACGCGATCCTCGACCGGTTCGCGGAGGCCGGCGGCACCTTCCTCGACACCTCGAACAACTACTCCTACTGGCACGACGACAGCCAGGGCGGCCAGAGCGAGCGCCTGCTCGGCCGGTGGCTGAAGAGCCAGGGCGTCGCCGACCGCATGGTGATCGCCACCAAGATGGGCGCCCGCCCGAAGGCCGCCGGGACCGGGTACATCGAGAACCGGGAGGGCCTGGGCGCGAAGGCGATCCGCGAGGCCGTCGACCGCAGCCGCGAACAGCTCGGCATCGAGAAGATCGACCTCCTCTACACCCACATCGAGGACCGCACGGTCGACCTCTCCGAGACCGTCGAGGCGCTGGGTGAGACGGTACGGGAGGGAGCCGTCGGCCTCCTGGGCACGAGCAACCACGCCACCTGGCGCATCGAACGCGCCCGCACCCTCGCGAAGGCCGCCGGCCTGCCGGGTTACGAGGTCCTCCAGTACCAGCACAGCTATCTGCGCCCGCGCTTCGACATCCCCTTCCCGCTCTTCCCCGAGGGCAGCCTCGGCCACGTCGGCCCGGACCTGGCCAGCTACCTGCACGCCGAGCCCGGCCTCTCCCTGGTGGCGTACTCACCGCTGATAGGCGGCGCGTACGTCCGCGAGGACAAGCCCGTCCCGGACGACTACGACCACCCGGGCACTCCGGCCCGCCTCGCCGTACTGCGCGAGGTGGCCGCGGAAACCGGCGCGACCCCCAACCAGGTCGTCCTGTCCTGGCAACTGGGCCACGCCCTGCCGCTCATCCCGCTCGCGGGAGCTTCCTCGGTGGCCCAACTCGACGAGAATCTCGGCGCACTGGCCCTCGAACTCTCTCCCGAGCAGCGGGCCCGCCTGGACGCGGCCCACTGAGAAAGGGACCCGAAACGCAGAAAAGCCCCGCACCATTACTGGTGCGGGGCTTTCCCGTTATCAAAATTAGTTCGGCGGCGTCCTACTCTCCCACAGGGTCCCCCCTGCAGTACCATCGGCGCTGAAAGGCTTAGCTTCCGGGTTCGGAATGT
>BMUX01000010.1 GCA_014650415.1 Streptomyces spiroverticillatus | reverse complement strand
ATGCAGACCTCGAAGACGATCGTGGCGATCAACAAGGACGCCGAGGCCCCGATCTTCGAGCTCGTCGACTACGGCGTGGTCGGCGACCTCTTCGAGGTCGTCCCCCAGCTCACCGCCGAGGTCGAAGCCCGCAAGGGCTGACCTCAGTCAGAAGTCCCGAGGATCCGAGGACCCGTCGCGAGCATCACCGCGACGGGTCCTCCGCGTCCTCCGCCCGAACGGCCTTCTCCAGCAGCGTGAACGACTTCGGCGCCCCGCCCGGCTGCGGCTTGCCCGCCTTGGTGCCGACGATCCGGTACCCGGCGCCGACGTAGAACGCCGTCAGCCGCCCGTTCCCGGCCAGGCAGTCCAGCCGTACCCACTCACGGCCCGTCTCCGCCACCCGGCGCTCCGCCGCACGCAGCAGCTCCCGGCCCGTACCGGGCGCGACCCTGCCGTGATCGACCATCAGCCGGTGCACGTATCCGGCGTTCGGCGGCTGCGGCCCCCAGGCGTCCTCGTCCTGCCACCACAACTCCCAGGCGCCGACGACGCGTTCGGCGTCCTCCGCCACCCAGACCTCGCCGTTCTTCATGATCCTGCGGAAGTGGTCGCCGTCCAGCTCGCCCGGCTTCCACTGTCCCGTGCCCCCCCTGGGCGAGCATCCAGCGGGCCGCGTCGTCGCGCAGACGGACGAGATCGACGAGGTCGGTTTCGGCGGCGAGCCGGAGCTGAAGATCATTCATGCCGGGATACTCGCACGGACGTACGGCCCACGGTGCGGGGGCACGCGTACTCGGACCGGAACACGCGTACTCGGACCGGAATGAGTATCCGTACCGATGCTTCCCCTGCGCCGAACGGGAACCCTGACACCATGCACCCGCACCCCGCACACTCCCGCCCCCTCAAGCCCCTCCCCGAGCTGTACACGGGCCTCGCCCTCGCCGTCGCGGCCGTCGCGCTCTGGGCCGCATGGCTCGGCTGGGACCAGGTACGCGACGTACAACCGGACGGCGGGACCACCGGACCGTACGAACCGTGGCAGGTGATCGGCCTGGTGCTGACCCTGCTGCTGCCGGTGTGCTGGGCCGCGTACAAGCGCCTGCTGGTCGGCCCGGTCCTGGGCGTCGCCGCCGGTCTGACGGTCGCCGCCTTCTACGACTGGTCGGACGACGCCAGCGGCCTCTTCGTGATCGGAGTGGGCATGATCGCCGTCGGCAGCCTGATCGGCACGGCCGTCGTGGTCGCCGTGGTGAACGGCCTCGCCGAGAACAGGCGTCGGCGGTCCCACGCCGTGAGCCACTGAGTACGTCCGACCCGCCCCGTCAGTCGGTGAACCTCGCCGGAGCCAGCCGCCGCCTGTCCACCCGTACGTCGAAGACATCGCCCCGCGCGTAGTGGCCCACCGGGTCGAAATTCTGTCGCTCGGCCCGCACCACGGCGGGGTCGATGTCCGCCGTGACCAGCATCTCCTTCCCCGACACCGGGGCCACGACCCACTCCCCGTCCGGGCCAGCGACCGCAGAGCCGCCGTCGCACTGCGAGACCCGGTCCACGAGGCGCTCCCTGAAGGGAAAGCCGGCGGGGATGTCCGCGTACGAGAAGAGCGCTCCGGCGGCGAGGGAGTAGACCCGGCCCTCCTGGGCGATGAAGCGCGTGATGTTGGTGGTGTTGCGGGTGGACCCCGGCCAGACCGAGACGTGCAGGTCCTCGCCCTGGGCGTAGAGGGCGTGCCGGGCGAGCGGCATCCAGTTCTCCCAGCAGTTGAGCCCGCCCACCCGCACGTCACCGACCTGGTGGACGCGCAGCCCGTGGCCGTCGCCGGTCCCCCACACCAGGCGTTCCTCGTACGTGGGCATGAGCTTGCGGTGCGCACTGACGACGCCCGCGTGCGGGGAGACGGCGAGGAGGGTGCAGTAGACGGTGCCGTGGACGCGTTCGGTGATGCCGAGGTAGGTGAACACGCCCAGGTCGCGGACGGCTTCGGTGATCCGGGCGAGCTGCGGTCCGGTCAGCTCGACGGCGGCGTCGAGGTAGGCGGCGTAGGCCCGCTTCTGCTCGGGGTCGTCGAAGCGCGACGCGTCGGTCTGGTCGAGCCAGAACGGGTAGCCCGACAGGAACGTCTCGGGGAACGCCACCAGTCCGACGTCGTCGGCCGCCGCCTTCTCCAGGTACTCCACCACCTTCGCCGTTCCGGCGGCGGGATCGAGCCAGGGGCAACGGAGTTGAGCTGCGGCAACACGCATGACGGGATCTTCGCACCGGGCCCCTCCCCCGACAAGGGCCGCCCCGCGGACGGGGTCAGCTCCCCGCACGCACCGCCGCGAGCAGTTCCTCCACGTCGCTGAAGTCCAGCGGCACGATGGGGAGTTTGGCGAGCTGGCTGAGCCTCATGTCGGCGATCATCCGGTACCGGGAGCTGCCTTCCTGCGGGTACGCGTCGCCCATGGTCTTCCGTACGCGCTCCAGCAGCCTTTCGACGGCCGGTCCGCCCACCGGATGCGCCCGCCACTCGCCGACGGTCGAGTCGGCGTCCAGCAGGTCCGCGTACGGGTCGCCCGCGACTGCGACGGTGGCGGTCAGCCGGATGTCACGGCTGGAAGCCCCGACCTCGACGCGGTACTCCAGCCCCTCCACCAGCCAGGCGTCGGCGACCGCGTCGAAGTACGCCAGGTCCGCGCGGGCGATACGGAGTGCCACCTCCCGGGACTCGCCGGGGGCGAGCGGAACGGCCGCGAACGCCTTCAACTCCCGCATCGGGCGGCGTACTTGGGATCCGGGAGCCGCAACGTACACCTGCACGACCTCGTGTCCGGCGCGCTCCCCTGTGTTGGTGACCGTGACGGCGACGTCGAGCCCGTCGGCGTCCTGGACAACCCGCAGGTCGGTGTGGGCGAAGGTGGTGTACGACAGGCCGTGGCCGAAGGGGTAGGAGACCTCCCACTCGCGGGTGTCGTAGTGCCGGTAGCCGACGAACAGGCCCTCGCCGTAACGGGAGTGGCCGCGCTCCCCCGGCCAGTCGAGGTGGGCGGGGGTGTCGGCGAGGCGCAGCGGGACGGTCTCGGCGAGGCGGCCCGAGGGGTTCGCGTGCCCGAGGAGCAGGTCGGCGGTCGCGGTGCCGCCCGCCTGGCCGAGCAGCCAGCCCTCCAGGACGGCGGGTACGGCGTCGATCCATCCGGAGAGGCGGACGACGCCGCCGTTGGAGAGGATCACCGCGACGTTCGGGTTGACGGCGGTCACGGCGGAAAGCAACTCGGTCTGTTCCAGGGGGAGTTCGAGGTGCTCGCGGTCGTAGCCCTCGGACTCGGCGCTGGGCGGCAGGCCCAGGAAGAGCAGGACGACGTCCGCCGCCCGCGCGGCCCGCACCGCTTCCTCGCGCAGTGCGGCGACGTCCCCGTCCGGGTCGTCCACGGGGAAGCCGGGGGCGAAGTCGATCCGGGCGCCCGGGGCGGCGGCGGTGAGGGCGGTGAGGGCGGTGAGCGCGTCGTCCAGGCGGGTGGGAGTGACGCGGGAGCTGCCCGCGCCCTGGTAGCGGGGGGTGCGGGCGAACTCGCCGACGACCGCGATGCGGGCGTCGGTGTGCGGGTCGAGGGGGAGCAACGCGCCCTCGTTCTTGAGGAGTACGGCTCCGCGTACGGCGACCTCGCGGGCGAGCGCGTGGTGGGCGTCCGGGTCGAAGTCGGCTTCGGGGCGGGCGTGTTGGGCCGCCCGGCGGGCGAGTACGGCAACGCGGGCCACGCTCGTGTCGAGGACCTTCTCGTCGAGTTCGCCGTCGTGCACGGCGGCGACCACCCGGGCGGGCCCGAACCCCGAGGAGGAGGGCATCTCCAGGTCGAGGCCGGCGGCCAGGGCGCGGACCCGGTCCACGACGGCGCCCCAGTCGGAGACGACGACGCCCTCGTATCCCCATTCGCCGCGCAGCAGGTCGGTCAGCAGCCAGGGGTTCTCGGAGGAATGGACGCCGTTGAGGCGGTTGTAGGCGCACATGACGGTCCACGGCTTCGCCTCGGTCACCACCCTGCGGAAGGCGGGCAGGTAGATCTCGCGGAGGGTGCGGGCGTCGATGTCGGCGCTGACCGACATGCGCCCGCCCTCCTGGTTGTTCGCGGCGAAGTGCTTGAGGGAGGCGCCGACGCCCTGGGACTGGAGGCCGTTGACCCAGGCGGTGCCGAGCACGCCGGCGAGGAGGGGGTCCTCGGAGAAGTACTCGAAGTTGCGGCCGCACAGGGGGCTGCGCTTGATGTTGACGCCGGGGCCGAGGAGGACCTGTACGCCCTGGGCGAGGGACTCGCGGCCGAGGGCGCGGCCGACGCGTTCGGCGAGGTCGGCGTCCCAGCTTCCGGCGAGGGTGACGGCGGGCGGGAAGCAGGTGGCGGGGGCGCTGCCGATGATGCCGAGGTGGTCGGCGCGGTCCTCGTTCTGGAGGCGCAGACCGTGGGGGCCGTCGGAGAGCCGGATGCCGGGGATTCCGGCACCCGGGAGGTCGGCGGTGGTCCACCAGCCGGCGCCGGTGAGCAGGGCGGCCTTTTCTTCGAGGGTGAGCGGGGATGCCGGGGGCTGCTGCGGGTCGGTCACGGTGCGCTCCTTGGCGGCATGAGGTAGGGCGGGGGCGGATGTCGAGAAACAGTACGGCGTACTGTTTTCACGGGCAAGGGTCAGGCAGGGACGGATTCGACCCGCCGCATAGGCTGAGCACCGTGACAGCGAAGAGTTCGTACGCCAAGGGCGTGGCCAAGCGCGAGGAGATCCTCCGCACGACCCTGGAGGTCTTCGGCCGCGAGGGCGAACGCAACACCACCCTGCGTACGGTCGCCAAGGAGAGCGGGATCAGCCTCACCGGCCTGATGCACTACTTCTCGTCCAAGGACCACCTCCTGACCGAGGTGCTCCGGGCCAGCGACCGGGCGGCGGAGGCGCGCTTCCACGCACCGGACGCCGTGCGCGACCCGGGCGAGTTCCTGGCCCTGGCGCTGACCGCGAACGCCGGGAACACGGCGCGGGCCAAGCTGTACGTCACGCTCGTCGCCGCGTCGACGGACCCGGCGCACCCGGCGCACGCCCACTTCAAGGAGCGGTACGCGCTGCTGCGGGCCACGATCGTCGAGCACCTGGCGGCCGAGGCGCGCGAGGGCCGGGTACGGTCCGATCTCGACCCGGACTTCACCGCGTCGGCGCTGGTCGCGGCGTCCGACGGCATCATGCTCCAGTGGCTGAGCGACCCGTCCATCGACATGGCGGACCATGTCCGGCGCGTCTGGCGGACGCTGACCCGCTGACCCGCTGACCCGCTGACTGTCAAAGCCACTGCCACAGCCACGCTCCTTACAGCGCGACCGTCCTGAATCCGCAGTTCCCGCTGCTGGAAGCCGGAGTGTTGGCCGAGCGCGCCGCCACCCGGTAGCGATGGCAGTACGAGTGGTGGCAGAGGTAGGACCCGCCGCGCATCACCCGTCGCTCGCCCGTCTCCGGCCCCTGCGGATCTGCCGCGGGCGACCGCTCGTAGTAGTCCGGGGCGAACCAGTCGGCGCACCACTCCCAGACATTGCCCGCGACCTCGTACAGCCCGAACCCGTTGGGCGGGTAAGCCCGCACGGGCGCGGTCGCGAGATGGCCGTCGGCGCCGGTGTTCTCGTACGGGAAGCGGCCCTGCCAGATGTTGCACAGCCACCGCCCTCCGGGGTTCAGCTCGTCGCCCCAGGCGAAGCGCCGTCCGGCGAGGCCGCCGCGGGCGGCATGCTCCCACTGGGCCTCGGTCGGCAGCCGGCGGCCCGCCCACGCGCAGTACGCGACGGCGTCGTCCCAGGCCACGTGCACGACGGGGTGGTCGGGTTCGGCGTCGGACAGCGGGCCGTGCGGGTGGCACCAGTCCGCTCCCCGTACGTCCAGCCACCACGGGACCGCCGGGTCGACCGCGACGACGTCCGCCCGGGAGGCGGCGACGGCGAGGTGGAAGACCGCCGAGCTGCCCTCCCGCTCGGCGACGGTGACGTATCCGCTCTCCTCCACGAACCTGCCGAACATCGCGACCGTGACGGTCGTGACGTCGATGGCGTACGGCGCGAGGCGCACCGTGTGCACGGGTCCTTCACCGTCCGCCGGATACCCCTCGTCGAAGGCGTCGCCCATCGCGAACCCGCGCGATTCCAGGCGCACTTGGTCGTGTGCGGGAGGGGTCGCGGCGGGTTCGGGGAGCTTCACCGCAGGGGCGTTCCGGGATTTCGATGCGCAGCAGTCCATTGACGTCTCCATGCGGCGAGTATATGAATTCGCACATAGGTGAGAACACACATAGGTGACCGGGAGGTCACCAAGAGAGGTCATCCGCGTGAAGTTCGAGCACGTCCTCCTCGGCCTGTTGGCCCGTCGCCCCTACAGCGGCTACGACCTGCGCAAATGGCTGGAGTCCGACGGACAGTTCGTCTGGGCGAAGGCCCACCACAGCCAGATCTACCGGAAGCTCGCGCAGATGGAGACCGAGGGCTGGGTGCGCCACGAGGTCGACTCGCGCGAGGGCCGCCCGGACGCGAAGGTCTACCGGCTCACCCCGGCCGGGCGCGACGTCCTGCTGGCGTGGGTGCGTTCGCCGTACGAGCCGTCGAACCGCCCCCACGACCTCGACTTCACCGCCCGCCTCAGTGTGGCCGCGCCCCTCGACAGGGACGTGGCGATCGCTCTCCTGCGGACCGAACTCGCCCACCGCCGCGCCCAGATCGCCAAGAACCGCGACCGGGACCGCTCCCTGCACTACGAGGACCCGCTGCCGGGCCTCGACCGGGACGTCGACCGGATGGTCCACGACTCGCTCCACGTGCTGGGCACCGGGGCGACGGACCACTGGGTCGCCTGGCTGGAGGGCGTCCTGGCCCGCCTGACGCACGGAATCGACCGGAACGACTGACGCACAGAATCGAGACGGCACCATGACCGAGCTCAGCAAGAGCTCCGGGCATCCCCCGACGGATGCCCCCGCGACGGAATCCGCTGCCACGGATGCCCCCGCGAACGGCGTACACGTCAAGGGCCGCTACCGCCAACTCACCCTGCTCGGCGGCACCATGCTCGTCGACAGCACCGAAGCCAGCCTGGTCAGCAGCCTGTTCCCGCTGATCAGGCAGTCCCTGGGCATCTCACTCGGCGCCCTGGGCATCCTCACCGCGGCCAGCAAGATCGTGGGAGTCTTCACCGCGCCCCTCTGGGTCTGGGCGGCACAGCGCCACTCGCGCAAGAGCGTGCTCGTGGTGGCCACCGGGCTGTGGGGCGTCTGGGGCATAGCCGCCGGCTTCTCGCAGAACTTCACCCAGCTCCTCGTCTTCTACACCGTCCTGGCGGCGGGCTACGCGGCCGCCGCCCCGATCATCACCGAGATCCTCGGCGACCTCTTCTCCACCTCGTCCCGGGGCCGCGCCGTCGGCGTCCTGTACGGGACGGTGTCGCTGGTCGGCGCTGTGATCGGGCCGCTCAAGGGGCAGCTCGCGGGCCTCGACGAGGGCTGGCGCTGGGGTCTGTGGGGCATCGGCGCGTTCAACGTCCTGCTCGGATTCGCCCTGCTGCTGTGGTTCCGCGACCCGGGCCGGGGCGCCGCCGAGCAGCAGCTCGCCGACCTCGACCGCAGCACCCGCGAGGCCCACTCGAAGCTCACCTGGGCGAAGGCGTTCTCGCTGCTGCGGATCCGCAGCCTGAACATCCTCCTGGTCTCGCGGCTGCTGTCCGGGCACCTCCTGGTGATCACGTACGGCGTGGTCTTCCTGGTGGACGTGCACGGCTTCAGCACCCAGAAGGCGTCGCTCGTCCTGCTGCCCTTCGGCGTCGGCTACTTCCTGGGCACCCTCCTGGGCGGTGCCGCCCTGGACCGGACCACCCGGCGCAGCCCGCGCCACGGTCCGGTCCTCGTCCTCCAGGGCGCCCAGTTCGCCTTCGCCCTCGTCGCCTTCTTCAGCACCCAGTTCTCGTACGACAGCATCCTCGTGTACGGCATCCTGTTCGCCGTGCTCGGTGCGACGCAGGGCATCAACCCGAGCGTCAACCGGCCGATGGTCATGGCCATCACTCCCCCGGAACTGCGCGGCGCGGCCTTCGTGCTGTACGGCTCGATCGCCGAGGCCGTCGCCTGGGCGGGCTTCAGCCTCGGGGCCGGTTTCCTCGCCGACATCCTCGGCCTCCAGGTGGTCTTCCTGTGGGTCCTGGTCGTCCTGATGCTGGTCAACGGCCTCTTCCTGACGCTGCTCCACCGTACGTACGCCGTCGACACGGCCCGCGTGCAGCGGGAACTGGACGACCGGCGCAGGGACGCGCTGGCCTCCCCCAACGCCTGACCTCTCCCCCCTCTCGAAAAGAGTCCTCTCATGACACCCGCACGCCGCCTGCCCGACGACTTCCTCTGGGGCACCTCCACCTCCGCCCACCAGACCGAGGGCAACAACACCAACAGCGACTGGTGGCTCTTCGAGCACCGGGAGAACCCGTACGTCAAGGAGCCCAGCGGTGACGCCTGCGACAGCTTCCACCGCTGGCCCGAGGACATGGACCTGCTGGCCGGACTCGGCTTCACCGACTACCGGTTCAGCATCGAATGGGCGCGCATCGAGCCCGCCCCCGGCGAGTTCTCGAACGCCGCGATCGCCCACTACCGGCGCATGGTCGAGGGCGCGCTCGCACGCGGCCTGCGCCCCATGGTGACGCTGCATCACTTCACCGTCCCCCGCTGGTTCCTGGAGCGCGGCGGCTGGGCCGCCGCCGGGTCGGAGGAACTCTTCGCCCGGTACGTCACGGCCGCCGCGCCCGTCTTCTCCACCGGCGTCGCACACGTCTGCACGATCAACGAGCCCAACATGGTCGCCTGCATGGCCACCGCGTACCAGTCCGTGATCTCCGGGCAGCCGATGGCGGGCAGTGGGCTTCCGGCACCGGACGCGGCCACTTCGGACGCTCTGATACGGGCGCACGCCCGCGCCGTCGAGACGGTAAAGTCCCTTGCCCCGCACGTGAGTACAGGCTGGTCCGTGGCCGGTCTGGTGTGCCAGCCGGTGCCCGGGGCCGAGGAGGTCGCGGAGGCGTACCGGCGTCCGCGCGTGGACGTCTTCCTGGAGGCGGCGCGCGGCGACGACTGGCTCGGCGTCCAGTCGTACACCCGCACCCTCATCGGTCCGGACGGCCCGCTTCCCGTACCGGAGGACGCCGAACGGACCCTCACCGGCTGGGAGTTCTACCCGGAGGCTGTGGGGCACGCCCTGCGGCACAGTGCGGCCGTCGCACCCGGCGTCCCGCTGATCGTCACCGAGAACGGTCTCGCCACCGCCGACGACACCCGGCGCGTCCACTACACCGCAGGCGCGCTCCAGGCCCTCACCGCGGCCATGGACGACGGCATCGACGTACGCGGCTACTACCACTGGAGCGCGCTCGACAACTACGAGTGGGGCCGCTACACACCCACCTTCGGCCTGATCGCCGTCGACCGCGAGACCTTCGCCCGTACGGCCAAGCCGTCCGCCGCCTGGCTGGGCGCGGCCGGACGCACCCGCGTCCTGCCCACCGCCTGACACCTCCCCCCAGGAAAGGAGCATCCCGGCATGAAGGCCATCATGGTGATGTTCGACAGCCTCAACCGGCACATGCTGCCCCCGTACGGCGGCGACTGGACCCACGCCCCCAACTTCGCCCGGCTCGCCGAGCGCGCCGTCACCTTCGACAACGCGTACGCGGGCTCCATGCCCTGCATGCCGGCCCGCCGCGAGCTGCACACCGGGCGGCACAACTTCCTGCACCGCAGCTGGGGTCCGCTGGAGCCGTTCGACGACTCCATGCCCGAGCTCCTGGGGCAGCACGGCGTCTACACCCACCTGGTCAGCGACCACCCGCACTACTGGGAGGACGGCGGCGCGACCTACCACGGCCGGTACCACACCTGGGAGTTCTTCCGGGGCCAGGAGGGCGACCCCTGGAAGGGACAGGTCGCCGACCCGCCGATGCCCGAGGACCTCAAGAAGGTGCGGTTCGGGTCCGGTTACCGGCAGGACTGGATCAACCGGCAGCACACGGCGACCGAGGACCGGCACCCGCAGACCCTCACCTTCGACGCCGGGCTCGAATTCATCACGGCGAACAAGGAGGCCGACCGGTGGTTCGTGCAGATCGAGACCTTCGACCCGCACGAACCCTTCTTCAGCCCCCAGCAGTACAAGGACCTCTACCCGCACGACTACGAGGGCCCGCACTTCGACTGGCCCGACTACAAGCGGGTCGTGGAGACCGACGAGCAGGTCCACCACGGGCGGATGGAGTACGCGGCGCTGCTCTCCATGTGCGACCGGTCGCTGGGCCGTGTCCTGGACACCATGGACGAACTGGGGCTGTGGGAGGACACCCTGCTCGTCGTCAACACCGATCACGGACTGCTGCTGGGCGAGAAGGGCTGGTGGGGCAAGAGCGTCCAGCCGTGGTTCAACGAGCTCGTGCACCTGCCGCTGTTCGCCTGGGACCCGCGTACGGCGGTCTCGGGAGCACGGCGCGAGGCCCTCGTACAGACCGTCGACCTGGCCCCGACCCTCCTGGAGTTCTTCGGGGTCGAGCGCCCCGCCGACATGCAGGGCAGCCCGCTGCCGGTCGCCCAGGACCAACCGGTGCGCGAGGCGGGCCTGTTCGGCATCCACGGCGGACACGTCAACGTCACCGACGGCCGGTACGTCTACATGCGCGCGCCCGTCGATCCGTCCAATTCCCCTTTGTACGAGCACACGTTGATGCCCACGCACATGCGGGGACGCTTCACCCCCGCCGAACTCGCCGACCTGGAGCTGGCCGAGCCCTTCCCGTTCACCAAGAACGTCCGCACCCTGCGCGTACCGGGCCGCAGCCTCATCAACCCGTACCACCACGGCACGCTCCTCTTCGACCTGGAGACCGACCCCCAACAGCTCTCCCCACTGGTCGACGACGCGGCCGAACTCCGCATGGCCGCGCTGCTGGTCGAGCTGATGCGGGCGAACGACGCACCGCCCAGCCAGTACGAACGCCTCGGGCTGCCCGAGGAGGGGCCGGTGACGGAGGCCCACCTGCTGGTCCGGGCCCAGCGGGCGCAGGCACAGCGGGCGGCGGAGCCGCTGCCGCGCGCCGAGGACTACCCGGAGGGCCGCCTCTCGCTGCGCACCCCGATCCAGGTCCTGATCTCGGACCCGTTCGCCGTGGAGGTATTGCGCAGGCATCTGCCGGGCGTCGCCGACTCCGAGCTGCTCCAGGTGGTCGGGGCGACACCGCTGATCGACGTCGCCGCGATGGCGGGGGCACTGTTCCCGCCTGCCAGGCTGCGGCTGATCGCGGAGGAGCTGGCGAAGCTCTGAGCTGCGGAGAAGCCTTCTTTCAGCCGGGTTTCAGGGCGTTGAAGCCGCGCTGAAACCAGGCTGAATGCGCCCTGCCGCACGCTCTGCGGCATGACGAAACACGCGACGAAACCCATGGCGAAATCCATGACGGATCCCACCGCCACCCCCGCCGTCCTGGCCCGGGGCCTGCGCAAGTCGTACGGGAACCACCTCGTCCTCGACGGCATCGACCTGACCGTGCCCACCGGCAGCGTCTTCGCGCTGCTCGGCCCGAACGGCGCGGGCAAGACCACCGTCGTGAAGATCCTCTCCACCCTGATCGGCGGCGAGGCCGACACCCTGCGGGTCGGCGGCCACGACGCGGCCGCCGACCCGCAGGCGGTACGGGCCGCGATCGGCGTCACCGGGCAGTTCTCCGCCGTCGACGGGCTGATCACCGGCGAGGAGAACATGCTCCTGATGGCCGACCTGCACCACCTCCCGCGCGCCGAGGGCCGGCGGGTCACCGCCGAACTCCTGGAGCGCTTCGACCTGGTGGAGGCGGCGAAGCGGCCCGCCGTCGGCTATTCCGGCGGCATGAAGCGCCGGCTCGACCTCGCCATGACGCTGGTCGGCGACCCCCGGATCATCTTCCTGGACGAGCCGACCACCGGTCTCGACCCGCGCTCCCGCCACCGCACCTGGGAGATCGTCCGGGAACTGGTCGCGGGCGGCGTGACCGTGTTCCTCACCACCCAGTACCTGGAGGAGGCCGATCAACTGGCCGACCGGATCGCCGTGTTGAGCGACGGGCGGATCGCCGCCGAAGGGAGCGCGGAGGAGCTGAAGCGGCTCGTGCCCGGCGGACACGTACGGGTGCGGTTCGCCGGTCCCGACGCCTTCCGGTCGGCCGCTCGCGCGCTGCCCGAAGCGGGCCTGGACGAGGCGGGGCAGGCGCTGCGGATTCCGTACGACGGGGGCCAGCGCGAGCTGCGTTCGCTGCTGGACCGGCTGGACGCGGCCGGTGTCGAGGCGGACGGGCTGAGCGTGCACACGCCCGACCTGGACGACGTGTTCTTCGCCCTGACCGCAGGCCCGGACCGTACCCCAACTCCGGCTCGTGCCAAGGAGGTTGTGCGATGAGCACCCTCTCCCTCGCCGTACGCGACTCCTCCACCATGCTGCGCCGCAACCTCCTGCACGCGCGCCGCTACCCGTCCCTCACCCTGAACGTCCTGCTCACGCCGATCGTGCTGATGCTGCTCTTCGTGTACGTCCTGGGCGACGTACTGAGCACGGGCATCGGCGGGGTCGGCGCCGACCGCTCCGACTACATCGCCTACCTCGTGCCGGGCATCCTGCTCATGACCATCGGGTCGACCCCCGCCGGTACCGCCGTGGCCGTCTCCATGGACATGACCGAGGGCATCATCGCCCGGTTCCGGACCATGGCGATCCATCGCGGGTCGGTGCTGATCGGGCACGTCATCGGCAGCGTGATCCAGTCGGTGGTCAGCGTGCTCGTGGTCGGGGCCGTCGCCGTGGCCATCGGGTTCCGGTCCACGGACGCGTCCGCGCTGGAGTGGCTGGCGGCGTTCGGGCTGCTCGTGCTGGTCGCGACGGCGTTCACCTGGATCGCGGTGGGCATGGGCATGGCCAGCCCGAACCCGGAGGCGGCCAGCAACAACGCGCTGCCGCTGATGATCCTTCCGCTCATCTCCAGCGCGTTCGTCCCGGTGGAGACGATGCCGGGCTGGTTCCGGCCGATCGCCGAGTACCAGCCGTTCACTCCCGCCATCGAGACCCTGCGCGGGCTGCTGCTCGGGAGCGGGATCGGCAACAGCGGGTGGCTCGCGGTCGCCTGGTGCGTGGGGCTGGCAGTGCTGGGCTACTTCTGGTCGACGTCACTCTTCCGGCGCGAGCCGAAGTAGGCCGACAGCTCCCGGGCCGCCTCCCGCAGCGCGTCGCGCCCCAGGGCGGCGTACTCCGACACCGCATCGGCGTACGCCGCCCGGTCGGCGTCCTCGGCCGCGTGCCGGGCGCGCTCCGCCGACATCGTCGGCTGGAACTCGCGCAGTACGCCCAGCCGTTCGGCGAGGACGATCATGCGTACGGCGGTGGCGGCCGGGGCGTCGCCCGTCGCGAGGGCCGCGAGGCCGAGCGCGTGCAGCACCGTCCCGCAGGACCGCAGCTCCAGCGGCGAGCGGGACGGATCGTCGAGCAGTAACCGCAGCCGTTCCCCCAACCGGGCCGCGGGAACGGCGACTTCACCGGAACGGCCCGCATGGGCGTGCGCCGCCACGGCGGCCGCCTGGATCTGGAGCGCCCACGGGTCGGCCCAGTGCGCTCCGCCGACGTACAGCGATCCGGCCCCCGGGTCAGGCCTCGGATTCGCCCCCGTGAGCTCCCCCGTCCGCGACTCCGTGAGCTCCCCCGTCCGCGACCCGGTGAGCTCCGCCGTCCGCGCCCCCGCCCCCGTCTCCGCCAGCCGCTCCACCGCCCTGCGCCACAGTCGCAGCCCCTCCTCGGTCCGCCTCTCGGCCAGTGCGATCTCGGCGCGTACGCCCGTGTCGGGGCTGTAGAAGGAGTCCCGGGCCCGGCCGCCCTCCGCCCGCCCCAGCCAGTGCGCGGCCTCGTTCCAGTCGCCGCGCTGGAGGCAGGCCAGCGCCAGTCCCTGCTGGATGCCGATGTAGTCGTCCTCGTTGCCGAGCCGCGACAGCTCCGCCAGTGCCGCCCGCAGGTGCGCGTACGCGGTCTCCCCGTCGCCCGCCTGGAGGCACAGCTCGCTGTGCCGGGAGTGGCACATGAGCCGCAGCGAAGGGTTGTCGACCCCGGCCAGCGCGTCGATCGCCCGGCGCGCCGAGGCGAGCGCCCGGCCCGTGTCGTTGGCGTACTCCCAGACGTACGTGGCAACGCACTCGGCGATCCCCGCGACCAGCGGATTCGGGTCGGCGCACAGGGCGTGCAGCACCTCGTGACCGGGCGGACGTGTTTCGGGTACGGCGCCGAGCACGACCGCGACGGCCCGCAGCAGGCTGTCCGGCGGTGCGGGCGGCAGCCTGCGCAGCGTCACCAGATGGCGTACGAGATGGGGGCCGAAGCCCATGAACAGGCCCACCGTGCACAGGACGGCGGCGGCCCTCGCCACCTCGACGTACTCCGGCTCCGGCCGGTAGTGCGACAGCGGCGGGCCGGTCTCGGCGGCGAGGGCGGCCAGCCGGGGATAGTTGGCGTCGGTCGACCACAGCGCGGCGAGCACGGCGGTGAGCGCGGCGACGGCGGGCCCGTCCTCGCGGGCGAGCGCGTGCCGCAGCGCCGCCACGAGGTTGTCCTGCTCGGCCCGGATCAGGTCCCAGGAGGCCCGGACGTCCGACCCGAAGAGCACGTCGTGGTGCGCCACCCCGAACTCCCGCGCCCACCCGAGGAACCGGCCGACGGCCTCCTCGTCGCCGCCCGCCTCCGCACGTCGGGCCGCACTGAACTCCCGTACCGTCTCCAGCATCGTGAACCGCACCCCGCCGGGCGTGTCGGCGGCGGTGAGCAGCGACTGGCCCGCCAACTGCTCCAGCAGCCGCAGCGGGTCCACGTCGAGCGCCCGCCCGGCCGCCTCGCCCGTGAACCCGCCGGGGAACACGGACAGCGTCCGCATCGCGGCCCGTTCCTCCTCGCCCAGCAGGTTCCAGCTCCACTCGACGACGGCGTGCAGGGTGCGGTGCCGTTCGGGGGTGTCCCTCGCGCCGCCCCGCAGCAGGGCGAACCGGTCGTTCAGGCGTTGCGCGATCTCCTGTACGGACAGTGCCCTGACCCGGGCGGCGGCCAGTTCCACGGCGAGCGGCAGTCCGTCGAGGCGGCGGCACAGCCCGGTGACCTGGTCCGGCGGCAGTGCGACGCCCGGCCTGGCCGCCCGCGCACGCTGCCCGAACAGTTCGACGGCCGTGTCGAGTCCCAGTGCGGGCAGCGCGTAGACGGCCTCGGAGGTGAGGCCGAGCGGTGCCCGTCCGGTGGCGAGCACCCGCAGCTCGCGCGAGGCGGAGACCAGGGCGTGCACGAGGTCGGCCACCCCTGCGACGACCTGTTCGCAGTTGTCGAGCACGAGCAGTGCGGGGCCGGGGCCGAGGGTGGCGAGGATGCCGGAGAGGGGGTCCGTGGGGCCCTGCCGCTGGCGGGTGTCGCCCGCGCCGAGTGCGGAGGCCACCTGCCCGGGCACGTCCGCGTCGGCGGTGACGGCGGCGAGCGGGACGAAGTGCACCACGGGCTGCACGGCGGCGCGGCTCGCCGCGTGCGCGAGCCGGGTCTTGCCGAGCCCGCCGGGTCCGACGACGGTGACGCACCGGGAGTCCCGCAGCAGGTCCCGCACGGCTGCCAGGTCCGCGTCGCGTCCCAGCAGGGGATTCGGCTCGTGCGGCACGCCGTGCCGGACCACCGGGGGTTCGTCGTGCAGCAACTCCCGCTGTACGTGTCGGAGTTGGGCACCCGGCTCGGTGCCCAGCGTGTCGCGCAGGGTGCGGCGGTACGTCTCGTACCGGGCCAGCGCGGCGGAGGGGCCCGCCGTGGCGGCCTCCCCGCGCAGGATCGCGGCGAGCACCTCCTCGTCGCGGGGTCTGCGGCCCGCCAGTTCCGCGAGGGCTCCGGCCGCCTCCGCGTGCCGCCCGAGCCGGGCGAGGGCCAGCGCCCGGTCCCGTACGAGCACCTCCCGGACGGGGGCGCGGGCGGCGCGCAGGGCGGACACCGGGTCGCCGGAACCGGTCCGGGGACCGCCCTCCCACAGCGCGAGCCCGGCCTCGGCGGCGGCCAGTGCGGCCGGGTGGTCACCGGCCCGGACCTGCCGGGCGCACTCGACGGCGTACAGCAGGAGCGCGGAGCTGTCGATCTGCTCCTCGGCGAGGGCGAGCCGGTAGCCGGTGGGGGTGCTGACCAGGAGGTCGGCTCCCCACTTCGTCCTGGCCCGGGACACGAGCACCTGCACGGCCTTGGCCGGCCGCTCGGGCAGCTTCCCTTCCCGCCAGAGCCCTCGGACGAGTCGTTCGGTGCCGCAGCCGGCGTGCAGGTCGCTCGCGAGCAGGGCGAGCAGGTCACGCAGCCGGGGCGCGGTGACCTCCTCGCCCCGGCAGGCGACGTGCGGCAGGAGGGTCAGCTCGACGGTCATCCGTGCAGGGTAGTCAAGTCGCCGTCCGCACAGCGTGGTTGTGGCTCAACCGATCTGCTGCGGGGTGACCGTCAGCCAGTTCCGGTCGGCGGTGGGCCGCTGGCCGAGTTCCTTCTGCCGCTTCACGCCTGCGGCCTTCATGCCGTTCAGCTCCTTCATGTACGTGTCCTTGCGGTTGACCCACACGCGCAGGCCGCCCTTGGCCACGTCGGTCGAGCGCAGCAGCATGGGGCCGTCGCTCTTGGGGGTGTCCCCGGCGGCCAGGACGGGCCCCCGCCAGGGGTCGATGTAGGTGCTGATCGCGGCGGGCTTGCCCTCGTACCAGGTGGCGGGGGCCCACAGGGTCGGCGTCAGCTCGTAGGAGTTGATCCTGTTCTGGTCGAAGCGTCCGGCGGCGATCTCCTTCCGGGAGCTGGTGATCTGGCCGGTGCGGCGGTCCTTGAGGAGGGTCGAGACGCCGAGGACGTTCTCGGGCTTGACCGCGTAGCCGTGCTTCGGGTCGGCGAGGACCATGCGGACGAGGTCCTCGTGGGCGGCGCTGACGACGTACACCGTGATGCCGTGCTTGCTGAGGCTGCGGTACAGCTCCTGCATGCCGGGCGAGAACTTCGGGGGCTTGACGCCGCCGGGCAACGGTCCTTCGTACGCGAGGAGTTCGTCGACGTACCCCTTGAGCTGCTTCAGCGTGAAGCCGGAGAAGATCTGGGCGGCCCACGGGTAGGAGACCTGGTCGTCGATCTCGCAGAGCCGGGCGTAGTACTCGGCGAGGGTCTCCTTGTGGCCGGCCGTGTCCTTGAAGGGGACGATCTTCAGGGAGGGGTCCATGGTGTCGCGGGTGAGGACGCCCTTCATCTCCAGGAAGGGGAGGAGGGATTCCTCGAGGTCGTTCTGGTACGTGGTGTTGTCGGCGTCGAAGACCGCGTAGGCGCCCTTGTGCTCCTGGGCGGCGATGAGCTTGCCGAGCCTCTTCGCCTCGGGCGCGGGCCAGTGCTTCAGTTCGGCGGCGACGGCGCGCTGCTGGGTGGTGTCCCCGGCGGGGGCGGAGGTGTCCGGCCAGAGGGCGCCGGTGGCGAACACGGCGGCGGTGAGGGCGGCAGCGGCGGTGAGGAGGAGGGGCTTCTTGCGCTTCGTGGGGGGTGTCGTCACGGCGGGTCACACTAGGCCGACCTGCGCTTCTTTCCCATGATCGACGTCATGGAGTGGGCGGGCGGGCCGGGGGTAGGAGCGTCCCCCGGCCCGTGCCCCGGTCTACCCCTCTCCTGCGAGCGTCCGCCACAGGAACGTGTACTTCAGCGCGTACACGTCGGCGACCTGCGCGTTGTCGTTCGCGCCCGCGTGCCCGCCGCCCGAGGTCTCGTGGAAGTGCACCTCGTGCCCCTGCTCGCGCAGCCGCGCCGCCGCCTTGCGGGCGTGGCCCGGGTGGACGCGGTCGTCGCTGGTGGAGGTGAGCAGCAGCACCGGCGGGTACGTGCGGTCGGCGCGGAAGCCGTGGTACGGGGAGATCGCCTCCAGGTGCGGCCGGTCCGCCGGGTCGTCCGGGTCGCCGTACTCGGCCGTCCAGGACGCGCCCGCGAGGAGCTTGTGGAAGCGCAGCATGTCGAGCAGCGGCCAGCCGATGACGCACGCGCCGAACAGGTCCGGGTAGCGGGCGAGCATCGCCCCGGTGAGCAGCCCGCCGTTGCTGCGGCCGTCGACGGCGAGTTGCTCCGGGGTGGTCAGGCCGCGTGCGACGAGGTCGCGGGCCACGGCGGCGAAGTCCTCGAAGGCGCGCGGCCGGTCGGCCTTCAGGGCCGCCTTGTGCCAGTCGGGGCCGTACTCGCCGCCGCCCCGGATGCCCGCGAGGACGTACCGGCCGCCGCGTGCGAGCCAGCCGCGGCCGTGCAGGGCGCTGTAGCCGGGGAGGAGGGTGTGCTCGAAACCGCCGTATCCGTGCAGGAGAGTGGGGGCGGGGTCGTCGTGGTCGGGTCCGGTGACGAAGTACGGGACGCGGGTGCCGTCGTCGGACACCGCGAAGAACTGCCGTACGACCAGACCTGCGGTGTCGAAGAGCGCCGGTGCCTGCTTCAGGATCTCGGTGCCGCCGGTGGTGTCGCCCCGGTGCAGGGTCGGCGGCTGGAGGAAGCCGTCGGTCGCCAGGAAGTACTCGTCGGACTCGGCGTCGGTGGCGACCACGCCGGCGGAGGCCAGCGGCGGGACTTCGGCGAGGGGCCGCCGCTTCCACTGCCCGTTCCCGGCGACGGGTTCGAGCACCTCGACGCTCGTCGCCACGTCCGTGATCGTCTCCAGGATCAGGTGGTCCCGGGTCCACGAGTACCCGACGAGCGCGGACCGCTCCGTCGGGGCGAACAGCACCACCGGCTCGCGCCCGCCCGCCAGGAACGCGTCGAAGCCGAAGGCGAGCAGTGAACCGGCGGGCTGCCCCAGCCACTCCGCCTTCGGGGCGACCACCAGCCACTCGCGGTGCACGTGCGAGGAGGCGTCGCCCGGCACGTCGATGCGCACCCACTGCCCGTCCTGGCCCAGCACGTGGGAGTCGGAGTTCCAGAAGTCCCGCTGGACGTGCAGGAAGTCGCGGGCGTACCCCTCGGTCGGGTCGTGCCAGGCGGACACCGAGAGGTCGTCGGCACCGACCTCGTGCACCGGCTCGGCGGCCTCCAGGGGCGTGCCGCGCCGCCAGCGGCGTACGGTGCGCGGGTAGCCGGAGGCGGTGAGGGTGTCGGGGCCGAGGTCCGCGCCGAGGTAGACGGTGTCGTCGTCGATCCAGCCGATCCGGGTCTTGCCCTCCGGCACCCGGAAGCCGTCCGGCACGAACTCCTTCGTCTCCAGGTCGAATTCGCGCACGACCACGGCGTCCGAGCCGGACGGGGAGAGCCGGACCAGGGCGCGCCGGAAGTCGGGGCGGCGCACGGGCGCCCCCGCCCAGACCCAGTCGGTGCCCTCCGCCTCGGCTAGGGCGTCGATGTCGAGGAGGGTCTCCCAGTCGGGTTCGTCGGTGCGGTACGAGTCGAGGGTGGTGCGCCGCCAGATGCCGCGCACGTGATCGGCGTCGCGGCGGAAGTTGTAGAGGTGGGGGCCGCGGCGGGTGACGTAGGGGATGCGCCGGGCGTCGTCCAGGACCTCGCGGAGCTCCTTCGCCAGGGCGGTGCGGCCGGGCGTGCCGAGTGCCTGCTCGGCCTCGGCGGTGCGCTCGCGCACCCAGGCGAGCGCTTCGGGGCCTTCGACGTCTTCGAGCCAGAGGTGGGGGTCTTCAGTGATCACAGGGTGAGTATGCCGAGGGGGCGACCGGCTTTCCGGGCCGACCGGCTCTTTAGGCTGGCCGGCATGAGGACTCGTACGGGGGAGAGCGGCCGATGACGCGGATACGGATGTTCCTGTGCGGGGTGGTCGTCGTACTGCTCGGCCTGCCCGTCCCGTTCGGGACGCCGGAGACGGTGCTGGTCGCGGCTTCGGCGGTGGTCACGGTGCTGGCGGTGCTGGTGCCGTGGCCGGTGGGGCGGGTCTCGGCGCTGGCTGCGGGCTGGGTGGCGCTCGGGCTCTCGCTGGGGACGGACGTCGTCCACTCGGGGGCGCAGGGCCTCAATCTCCTCTGGCTGCCGGTGGAGTTCACGGCGCTGCTGGTGCTGACGGGGCGGCTGGTGCGCAGTGGGGCCGGGCGCGGGGTGCCCGCCGCCGTGGCCGCGCTGGCGACCCTGCTGCTGCCGCTGCGGTACACCGTGCGCAACCCGGCGGTGGAGGCCAGCGCCTCGGTGATGATGGTGGTGCTCGCGCTGCTGCCGGTGCTGTGCGCGCTCGCCCTCGGGCTGCGGCTGCGCCTGGGCGACCTGCGCACCCGCCGCACCCTGCTGGACGCCCGCAGGGAGCAACGGCTGCACATGGCTCGGATGCTGCACGATTACGTCGCCCACGAACTGACCGGCATCGTGATGGAGGTGCAGGCGGCCCGCGCCACGCCGTACGACCCGGAGGAGTACGGGGAGTTGCTGGCCCGCCTGGAGGAGTCGGGGCTGCGCGCGCTGGACCAGATGGACGAGACGCTGGCGGCCCTGCGCAAGGCTGAGTCCCTTGCCCGGGACCCTCGCGCGCCGGTGCCGCCCGCCCTGCCGGAACGTCTGCACGGGCTCGGCGGACTGCCGGGCCTCGTCGAGCGCTTCGGGTCGTCCGCCGCCGTGTCCACCTCGCTCGACCTGGAGGAGGAGTTGGTGGACGCCCTGCACCGGGACACCGACGAGACGGCGTACGCGCTGGTCCTGGAGGCGCTGACGAACGTACGCCGTCATGCGTCGGGAGCGGCTGCGGTACGGGTCACCGTGCGCCGCGAGGAGTCGCTGCTGCGGGTGGCGGTCATCGACAGCGGCGGCGGCGACCGGGGGAGCCTCGGGGAGCGGCAGGGCGGGGGCACGGGGCTGTCCGGCCTGGCGGCCCGGTTCGCTTCTCTGGGCGGGGAGTTGACGGTGGGCCCGCACGAGGACGGCTGGCGGGTGAGCGGAACGCTGCCGTTGCTGCAGAGGGTGGAGGCAGCGAGGTAGGGGCTGCGGTACGGGGCCGGCGACTGCTCGGCCGATCTCTGCCGAATGGCAGATGTGGCCGCAGGGGCGTTCGGCGATTCTCGATCCGTCGGCAGGCAGTCGCCCCGCCGGATCGCATCCCGCCCCGCTTGGAGAAGCCCATGCCCGCTCGCCCCCTCGCCCGTACCGTGGCCTCCTTGGCGGTCGCGGCCGCAGCGCTCGCGCTGACCGGCTGTGCCACCGCCAAGGAGGCGGAGCCCGAGGTGAAGACGTTCGCCGTCGCGGGCGACTCCCTGAACGTCACGTCGCACGGCAGTCCCACCGACCTGGTCGCCACCGACCGCAAGGACGTCCAGGTGACGCGCTGGTTCGACACCGGCTGGGGCTCGGACCCGGAGAGCAGTTGGGAGTTGAAGGGCGACGCCCTGGATCTGGTCGCGCAGTGCGAGGGTTTCGCCAACTGCGACGTGCGGTTCCGGGTGGAGGTGCCCAAGGGGCTGAAGGTGCTGCGGAACGGAAAGCCGACGGACCTCAAGGGCTCGCCGAAACCACCGAAGCCGCCGAAGGACACGGCCGCACCCCAGCCCCGTAACTCCGAGACCCGAGGGGAGTGACGACCACCATGACCACTCCGACGCACACCGACGCACCCCCCGCACTGGACCTCCTCGACATCACCAAGGTCTACCGGGGCGGAAAGCGCGCCGTCGACCGGATGACCCTGCGCATGGAACCGGGTCTGCTCGGTCTCCTCGGCCCCAACGGCGCCGGGAAGTCCTCCCTGATGCGCATCGCCTCCACCGTGACCCGCCCCACCGAGGGCCGGGTGCTCTTCCGGGGCGAAGACGCGGTGGCCAAGCCGGACGTGCTGCGCCGCGAACTCGGCTACCTCCCGCAGGACTTCGGCGTCTACCCCAACCTCACCTCCCGGCAGTTCCTCTCCTACCTGGCCGCCGCCAAGGGCCTGTCGGCGCGCTCGGCCCGGGCCCGTATCGACGAACTCCTCGAACTGGTCAACCTCACCGAGGCGGTGAAGCGTCCGCTCGGCGCGTACTCCGGGGGAATGGTCCGCCGGGTCGGCATCGCGCAGGCGCTGCTCGCCGCCCCCTCCGTGATCATCGTGGACGAGCCCACCGCGGGCCTCGACCCGGAGGAGCGCGTGCGCTTCCGCAATCTGCTCAGCGACTTGTCCGCCACCCGGGCGGTGATGCTCTCCACGCACATCGTCTCGGACGTGGAGTCGGTCGCCTCCGACATCGCCGTCGTCGCCGGGGGCCGCCTGCTGCGCCGCGGCTCACCGGAGGAGTTGCTCGCCGACGTACGCGGCCGGGCCTGGGAGGTGCTGGTCGCCCCCTCCGACGTACCGGCGCTCCAGCACCACCACCTGGTCACCCGTACGATCCGCACGAACGGCGGCGTGCGCGTCCGCCTGCTGTCCGACTCTGCGCCCCCCTTCGCGACGGCCCAGCCCGCCGAACCGGACCTGGAGGACGCCTACTTGTCGATCGTCAACACTCCCCGAACCCCGGACCCGGCCGCCCCGGCCGCCCCGGCCACCACGACCGTCGCGGGAGGCATGCGATGAGCGCCCTCCTGCGCATGGCCTGCGCCGACTTCTGGGACCGGGTGCGCCGGCCGGTGTACCTGGTGATCCTGGCGGCGGCCGTCGGGCTCGGCCACCTGGCGACGCCGGGCAAGGAGGCCGGGTGGGTGGTGATGCAGGTCGGCGACTACCGGGGCGAGTACAACAGCGCGTACATCGGCATGGTGGTGGCGCTGGCGGGGTCGATCTGGCTGTCGCTGGGCGGTTTCTACGTCGTACGCAACGCCATCTCCCGCGACCACAGCACGGGGGTGGGCCGTCTGCTCGCGGCCACGCCGCTGCGCACCACCGCCTATCTGGCGGCGAAGTTCCTGAGCAGCGTCATGGTCCTGGCCTCGATGCTGGGCGTGCTCGTCCTGACCGCGCTCTTCATGCAGCTCGCACGCGGCGAAGCCACCGCCGTCGACCCCGTCGCCCTCCTCCAGCCCTTCCTCCTCATCGCACTCCCTCTGATGATCCTCACGGCCGGAGCGGCCCTGCTCTTCGAGGCGATTCCCCTGCTCCGTGCGGGCTTCGGCAACATCGTGTGGTTCTTCCTCTGGATCTATCTGGCCATCGGCGGCCAGTCGGCGGGCGCGCCGCTGGGCGGACTCGGTGTGCACCCGGTCGTCCAGTCCCTCTCCCAGGACATGGCGGCCCAGGGCATCGACACCGCCCAGGCCGGCGAGTTCAGCCTCGGCCTGACGCTCACGGACCGCCCCCTGACCACGTTCCTCTGGCACGGCTTCACGCCGACCCCCGACTACCTCACCTCGCGCCTGCTCCTGATCCTGCTGGGCCTCGCCCTCGCAGTCGTCCCCGCCCTGTGGTTCCCCCGCTTCGACCCGGCGCGCGGCATTCCGCGCGGACAACGCAAGCGAGGCACTCGGCCCGGACAACACGGACAACTCCAGGAATCCCCCGACTTGTTGTCCGCGGACAACAACTCCATGCCCCCCGCACCCACTTCCCCAACTCCCCCAAAATCCCCCAAATCATCCGCCCATCGGGGCAATTCCGGCTACTCCCTCCTCCGCCTCCTCGCCGGCGAGACCCGCATCCTCGTCCAGGGCCTCCCTTGGTGGTGGTGGGCCGGCGTCGCGACACTGGCCGGCGCCTCGCTCCTGGCGACCGACGCGTCCGCCGCCCGGCATCTCCTCACCGTGGCGTGGATCTGGCCCGTGCTGATCTGGTCCCGACTGGGCACCCAGGGTTACGAGTCGGGGGTCAATGCCCTGCTCGGCGCGTACCCCTCCGCCCGCCGGAGGGTCGCCGCGGAGTGGTTCGCGGGCGTCCTGCTGACGGCGGTCGCCGGCCTCGGCCCCGCCGTACGCCTCGCGATCGCCCCCGATCCGACCGGCCTGCTGCACTGGGGCGTGGGCGCACTCGCCATCCCGTCCTTCGCCCTGCTCCTGGGCACGGTGAGCCGCTCCCCGCGCCTGTTCCAGGTGGCCTACCTGCCGCTCTGGTTCGCCACGGTGAACGGAATCGCCCCGCTGGACTACATGGGCGTCCTGCGCACCCCGGACGGAGCCCCGGCCGGAATGTCCCCGGCCGTACTGCTCACGGCGACGGCCGTGATGCTGGCCCTGACCTTCACGACTCGGGCGGCGCGGAGGGCGACGTCCTGAGAACGCCGCTCCCAACGGGCCGCCGCCGGTCCGTCAGGGCCACCACCGTTCCCCCGCCGATCGCCAGGCCCGCGAGGACGACGCCGAACACCGTCGCTCCCCCGGCGAGCCCCACCGCGTCGCTGAGGAAGCCGGCCGACACCGGCAGCAGGCCCGCCAGAACGTATCCGCCTACGTTGAGCGCCGCGTTGGCCTCGGCGAGGCGGCGCGTCGGGACGCTGGAGTTGAGCAGGGAGAGGCCGCCGAGCTGGCCCATCCCCTGGCCCGCCCCCGCGAGCAGCGCGGCGGCGACGAGCACCACGACCGACGCGGTCTGCACGGCGAGCACCAGAGCCAGCATGGCGGCGGCGGTGGCCGTCGCCCCGGCCCGCAGGATCGTGCGCCGGTCCAGCCGCTGGACGGCGAACTGCACCCCGGTCGCGGTGAGGAACATCGCGAAGGCCATCGCCCCCGCGACCGTCCGGCTGGTCGTGCCGAGCAGGTCCGACAGGAGCGAGGGGCCGAGCGAGAGCACGAAGGAGGTGGCGGTGATACCGGGCGCGAACACCGCGATCCCCTGGACCAGTTGACGCCCCGCACCGCGCGGCACGCCCGGCACCCGTACCCACGGTCCGCCCGCGGTCGCTTCCGGCCGGCGCAGCGGCAGCCGCAGGACGGCGAGGACCGCGCTGCCCAGCAGGACCGCCTCGACGGCGAAGACGGTGGCGGTCGGCGCGGGCAGCGTCTCGGAGAGCGCTCCGGCCAGGAACGGGCCGAGTCCCGCGCCGAACACCATCGCGCAGGAGGCCAGCAGTGCGGCGGTCCGCTGGCGCGCCGGGCCCGCCACGTCGGTCACCGCGGCCATTCCGGCCGAGACGACGGCGCCGACGGCGATCCCGGTCAGCAGCCGGGCCACGATCAGCGCGGTCACGGTGGTGGCGGTCGCGAAGATCAGGCAGGCGGCGAGCGCCAGGCCGAGCGCGGGCAGCAGGACGGGCTTGCGTCCGATCCGGTCGGAGACCACGCCGGACACCAGCAGGGAGCCGACGAGCCCGAGGATGTAGAACGCGAACACCACGGTCAGCGTCCCCTTCGAGAAGCCGATGTCCCGCTGCCACAGTCCGTACAGGGGCGTTGCCGCGTTCGAGAGCACGAACACGGCCGTCACCGGCCACGCCGCCCACCACACCCGCCGCAGCGGAGCTTCCTCCCGCACCTCCTCCCCACGTTTCACTTCTCGAACAGAGGCGGTTCCGGCCATGACTTTGGACATGGGCATGACAGTCCCTTCGACGCACCGCTGTACGAGTCGAGTCGAACTTAGCATGCAGTACGATTCAACTCGTACAACGGATGCGCAAGAAGTGACCGAACGCGACTGAACGCGAAGAGGAGTTGAGGAGCCGCCCATGCCTCCGATCCAGGACGCCGCCCCCGCCGTCACGCAGTTCCCGGAACCGCCCGGCCTGCCCGCGCCCCTCCCGGAACCGGCCGTCGAGGACCTGCGCCTGCCGACCGTGCTCGGCGTGCTGAGCGATCCGCTGCGGCTGCGCATCGTCCGCAAACTCCTGCTGGAGTCGGAGCAGTTCGACCACTCCTGCGGCTGGTTCGGCCTCGACCGCCCGAAGTCGTCGCTGACCCACCACTTCAAGGCGCTGCGCGAAGCGGGCGTCACGCGTCAGCGCCAGTACGGGCTGGAACGCCGCAGCCACGTCCGCATCGCCGACCTAGACGCCCGCTTCCCCGGCCTCCTGAACCTGATCACGGCCTGGGACCCGGAGGACTGACCACCCTCCTCCTCCGGATTCCCACCGCACCGGGCCCGCTCAGCCCTCCCCGAGCACCTCGTCGCGCTTCTCCACCCAGCGCAGCGAGTCCCGGATGCCTTCCTCGACGGACAGGGTCGGCTTCCAGCCCAGGAGGTCGTACGCACGGGTGCTGCTGGTGTACGCGCCCGCCGTGTCGCCGGGGCGCGGGCCTGCCTCCGCCACGTTCAGCGGCTCGCCCGTCACCTGCTCGAAGGCGGTGACCAGTTCGCGCACCGTGGTGCCGTTGCCGGTGCCGAGGTTGATGACCCGGTACGGGTCGGACGCAGTCACCGTGTCGAACCGGCGCAGGGCCGCCACATGCGCCAGCGCCAGATCCCAGACATGGACATAGTCACGGACACCGGAGCCGTCCCGGGTCGGCCAGTCGGTGCCGGTGATGTGGAAGGTGCCTCCGCTGCGGTGGGTGTCGATCATCGCCCCGAGCGCGTGGCTGGGCTTGCGGAGCTGGAGGCCGGTGCGCAACTGCGGGTCGGCGCCGATGGGGTTGAAGTAGCGCAGCGAGACCACCTTGGTGGGACCGGCCACGGCCACGTCGGCGAGGATCGACTCGAAGACGGCCTTGGTGTTGGCGTACGGACTGAGCGTCTCGATCGGCGAGCTCTCGTCGACCTTGCCGTCCTCGGCCGCCCGGTAGATCGACGCCGACGACGAGAACAGCAGCCGGGTGCACTTGTTGCGGGCGAGATGCTGGAGGAACTCCACCCCCTTGGACACGTTCTCCCGGTAGTAACCGAGCGGGTCCGCCACCGAGTCCGGTACGACGATGAGCGCGGCGGCGTGCACGACGGCGTCGATGTCCGGGTGCTCGGCGAAGATGCGGTCGATCAGCCCGCCGTCGCAGATGTCGCCCTCGTACGCGGTACGGCCCTTCGTGAACTCGGCACGCCCCGTGGCGTAGTTGTCGAGGACGACGGTGTCGATGCCGTGGTCGGCGCACGCGGAGGCGACGGTGGAGCCGATGAATCCGGCACCGCCGGCGATGAGAACCTTCATGGTCGTGATCCTTACCTGGTGCTGCTGTGCCTGGTGTTGACACCCCGTTCGGGACGATTCGTGGCCCGCCCCGTCAAGCGGGCACTGTAACGCCGCCCCCGGACGTGCCCTTGCCTCGGGGGCTCGGCGGCAGGCGTGGTACGGGCCTGCATGAGAGCCTGCACGGCATGACCACCTCCTGGAGTCCGTCCACGCCCCTTCCCCGCATCGGAGTTGTCATCGTCACCATGGGCAATCGCCCCCGGGAACTGGACGCCTTGATGGCTTCCGTGGAGCGGCAGACGGTTCCGGCCGCGCGGATCGTGCTGGTCGGCAGTGCGACGCCGCTGACGGACGTTCCGTACGCCGTCACCAAGATCCCCCTGGTGGACAACCCCGGCTGCCCCGGGGCGCGCAACGTCGGGCTGCGTGCGCTGCTCGACACCGGCGAGGTGGACGTCGTCGTCGAGCTGGACGACGACGGTCTGCTGATCGCCGACGACGTGTTCGCCACCGTGCAGCGGCTCCACGCGTCCGATCCGGCACTGGGCATCGTCTCGTTCCGGATCGCGGACGAGCACGGCGAGACCCAGCGTCGGCACGTGCCGCGGCTGCGCGCCTCCGATCCCCTGCGGCGCGGCCTGGTCACGGGCTTCCTCGGCGGCGGCCACTCCCTCTCCGTACCGATGCTGCGCCGGACCGGCCTGTGGGCGGGCGAATTCCGCTTCGGCCACGAGGAGTCCGACCTCGCCTGGCGGGCGCTCGACCACGGCTGGAAGATCCTGTACGAACCCGGGCTCGTCCTCCAGCACCCGAAGACCTCCCCCGCACGCCACGCCGTCTACTACCGCTTCACCGCCCGCAACCGCGTCTGGATCGCCCGCCGCAGACTCCCGCTCCCCCTGATCCCGGTCTACCTCACCGTCTGGATCACCCTCACCCTGACCCGCATCCGCTCCCTCTCCGGCCTGCGCTCCTGGTGCGCGGGCTTCCGGGAGGGCCTCCGCACCCCGTGCGGCGAACGTGCCCCGATGCGGTGGCGCACGGTCTGGCGCATGACGCGCCTGGGACGGCCACCGATCGTCTGAGCCGGCAGCAGCTCGGAGTCCGGGGCCGCGTAGGTTTGGCGGTGATCATGTGTCGATCCCGCGTCGCCCGAGGAGCCCGATGTCCGTGAATCTGCCCGTCGAACAGGCCCCTTCCGCACCCGCGCTGACCCTCCGCCCGTGGCGGGTCGAGGATGCGCCGGGGCTGGTCGTGGCCCATCGGGACCCCTCGCTCCAGCGCTGGCTCGCCCACCACCTGAACGACGAGGCGCAGGCACTCCGATGGATCGGTGAGCAGACTGAAGGGCGGGTGTCCGGTGCCCGGTTCAGTTTCGCCGTGGTCGAGGAGGGGCGGCCGGTGGGGCACGTCGCCGTCAAGCGGGCGGGCAGGGCGGGCTCGGCCGAAGTGGGTTACTGGACGGCGGGCTCCGTCCGGGGGCGGGGCGTCGCCTCCCGTGCCCTGGAGGCGCTGTCCCGGTGGGCGCTCGGGCCGGAGAGTCCCCTTGCGGTGACGCGGCTGGAGCTGCTGCACACCGTCGGGAACGAGGGGTCCTGCCGGGTGGCGCAGAAGTGCGGGTATGCACTGGAGTCCGTGCTTCCGCCGTTGCCGCCCGCGTATCCCGGCGAGGGCCATCTGCACGTCAGAGGCGCGTGATCCCTACGTCCTGTCGGGCTGCCGGTTGTGCCCGCACTCGATCACGTTGCCGTCCGCGTCGGTCACCTCGGCCTCGAAGCCGCCGCCCTCCACCCACACGGTGAGGTTCTCGATCCCGTTGGACCGCTCGTCGCCGTTCACCCAGCCGGTGACGGAGAAGGCCAGTTCGTCGCCGGTGTAGTCGGTCCGGATGCGGAAGGTCTCCCCCGGCCTCATCCAGCGGTCCTCGCCCAACGGCTCCAGCCACAGGACGAGCCACCCGCGAGCGTCGTTGCGCACGTCCATGACAGCCATGGCCGCACTGTAGTTCGCCGTACGTTTGCGCGGAATGGCCACCATGGCTTACGTCCTGCTGTTCTGCTGGGGCGGCAAAGGGCGCGCCGGAGCTAGGGCAGCAGGTGGCGGAGCATCTTCTCGTACGCGTCCACCGTCGGCGGCTCGTCCGCGAGCAGCCCCTGGAGCAGCAGCCCGTCGTAGGCGTGCGCGAAGAGCTCGACGCGCAGGGGGTCGTCGGTGAGCTGCCGGGCGAAGGTGCGCAGGGCTTCGGTCCAGCGGCGGTTGGGGCCGCGCAGTTCGGGGCGGCGGGCGGCGCGCAGGCAGAGTTCGAACTCGGCGTGCAGGCGGCCGCGGTCCCTGATGCATTCGGCCATCAGGACGGCGAGCGCCCGGTGGCGGTTCTCGTCGGGCCCTTCGGCGAGGGCGACGATGCGGTCGGCGTCCTCGTTGGTGCTCGTGGCCAGGGCCTCGTTGAGCAGGGTGTCGATGGAGTCGAAGTAGTACGTGCTCGCCGTCGACGGCAGTCCGGCCTCGCGGGCGACGGTGCGGTGGGTGACCCCGGCAGCCCCGTCGCGTTCGACGACGCGCAGGGTCGCCTCGATCAGCGCGCGGCGACGGCGCTCGCCCTTGAGGCGGCGGCCGTCGGTGATCGGCGCTTCCTTTTCGGGCGCGGTCGGCTCCTGCGACACGCTCACTGTCTTCGGCTCGCTCACGGTACGGTCGGCTCCTGTCCGGGACGGGTCACCGCGACCCTACCGGGCCCGGGGCGGCCCCTCGCAGGAGAGACCGCCCTGGTCACGGCGTCAGCGGCACTCCGCCGGCTGCTGCCGCACCACGGCCGAGCCTGCGAGCACCACGGACTCCTCCGCCCGCCGCAGCTCCGCCGTCACCCGCCGGACGCCGCCCAGCGCCAGCAGCAGCGCCAGCGCACCGAAGCCGAGCGCCACGGCGAAGCCCGCTCCGATGCCGTACGCGTCCACCACCTGCCCGGACAGCGCCGCACCCAGCGCGATCCCGATGTTGAGTCCGGCGATCATCCAGGTCATGCCCTCGGTGAGCCGGGCCGCCGGGGTGACCTTCTCGACGATGCCCATCATCACGACCGTGGTCGGCGCGAAGAACACCCCCGCGAAGAACACGGTCGCGGCCAGTGCCGCCACGCTGTTCACGAACAGGAACGGCACCGTGGTCAGCGCGATCCCGCCGACGCCGACCAGCATCATGCGCGGCAGCGGCGCCTTCCACTGCCGTACCCCGAAGGTCAGCCCCGACAGGGCCGATCCGACGGCGTACATGGTGAAGACGATGCCCGCGGACCCCTTCTGACCGGTCGACTGGGCGAAAGCGAGGGCCATCGTGTCGACGGTGCCGACGATCGCGCCGCCGGACAGCAGGGTCAGGGCCAGGACCAGCACGGTCGGCGACCGCAGCACGGAGTGCTGCCTTCCGCGGTCGGCCGGGCGCGGCCGGATCGCCGGTTCCGTCGCCTTCTGCGGTACGAACAGCAGCACCCCGACCAGCAGCAGGAGCAGCGCCACCACCGGCCCGGCCTCGGGGAAGAGGCTCGTGCCGAGCATGACCGCGAAGGCGGGTCCGACGATGTACGTCAGCTCGTCGACGACCGCTTCGAGGGAGTAGGCGACGTTCAGGCGCGGCGTCCCCCGGTAGATCTCGGTCCAGCGGGCCCGCACCATCGCCCCCATGCTGGGCATGAACCCGGCGAAGAAGGCGAGCACGAACAGGGTCCAGACGGGGGCGTCGTTGCTCGCGCAGAGCACCAGCCCGCCGAGCGCGGCCACGCTGATGCCGGTGGCGGGGAACAGGACGCGCCCCTGGCCGAGCCGGTCGACCAGGCGTGAGGTCTGCGGGGCGATCAGGGCCATGGAGAGGGTGAACGTTCCGGCGACGGCGCCCGCGAGCGCGTACTCGCCGCGCAGCTCCGACAGCATCGTGAGGATGCCCATGTGGGTGATGGGCAGCGGCAACCGGGCGAGCAGCCCCGCGCCGGAGAACGCCTTGGTGCCGCGTGCGGAGAAGAGTTCACCGTACGGATTGGGCACGGGCTCCCCCTTGGTCGGTTCCGGGCGTGAGGGCCTGGGGCATGCGGGACTCCCGTTCGACAAGAACTGCACGGCGCGCACAGCACGACAAAAACAACCTGAACGATTGACCCACTTTCTATCACGCCGCACCACTCCACCGAACGTGTGAGCTGAGTCACCCGGATCGCCCCACAGGCAACGGTGAAACCCCGAACGCCATCAGAGACTTCAAGCGGCACTGCCGTCTCCTGCCCCCGCCGGGGCCCGTCCCCCCGTCCCCGGCATTCCACGACCGACGAGAATCCATGAGTTCCAGATGACCCAGGCCGTACCCGCCACCGCCTCCGCTCCCCCTGACACCGCGTCAGCCACCGCATCCCCGTCCCCGGCCCGCCCGCGCGCCGCCTCCGCCCGCCTGCCCGGCGTGGACGTGGCCCGTGCCGTGGCCGTGCTCGCCATGTTCGCGGCGCACGTCGGCCCGGATCCCGAATTCAAGGGAACGGGATGGCTGATGGTCGCCGCCGACGGCCGCGCCCCGGCCGTCTTCACCCTCATAGCGGGGTTCTCCCTGGCCCTGGCGCACGGCGGCCGCGAGCCGCGCCCGGCCCCCGGCGGCTTCCGGGCCGTCGCGCTGCGCTGCGCGGTACTGGCCCTGCTGGGGCTCGCCCTCGAGGCGCCGAAGTGGGGAATCCTCGTCATCCTCACCTTCTACGCGGCCTACTTCCTGGCCGCCGAGCCCTTCACCCTGCTGGGCACCCGCGCACTCACGACGCTCGCGGCGCTCGGCATCGTGGTGGGCCCGGTCGTGTCGTACGTCGTCGGGCCGTGGACCGGCCACTTCGCCGGCGGGCGCGGCAAGACGCCCCACTTCAACGACTTCACCAGCGTCTCCGGCGTCCTGGACTTCTTCGACAAGCTGGTGATCAGCGGCGCGTACCCGTTCCTCACCTATTTCCCGTACGTCGTCGTGGGCCTGGCGCTCGGCCGGCTGGTGGACGTGCACCGGCGACGGCCCGTGCTCGGGCTGACGTTGTGGGGCGTGGTGGCCGCGGTCGTCGGGTACGGGACCTCCTGGTTCGCCGTGGAGCACGGCGGCGGCCGGCAGGCGATCATGGGGGCCATCGCCCGTCATCACGCCTGGGCGCTGGACCGGGCCGATCCGATCCGGTCCGTCCTGGGCCGCCAGTTCGGCGCGATCCCCTCGACCGACTGGCACTGGCTGCTGCTGTCCGGACCGTACAGCCAGACGCCCTTCGAGACGCTGGGCAACGTGGGCGTCGGGGCGGCGCTGATAGGGGTGTGCCTGCTGGCCTGCCGCAGCCGCCTGCCGGCCGTGCTGCTGAGTCCGCTGGCGGTGATGGGCACCATGGCCCTGTCGGTGTACACCATCCACTCGATCGCACTCTCCAGCTTCGCCCACGGGGCGTTCGGCTGGCGTGCGCTGATGTGGTTCAGCGTGGTGGCGGTGGCGGGCTGCTGGATCTGGCAGCGCATTTTCGCGACCACCGCGCTGCGTCACGGTCCGCTGGAGTCGGCCCTGCGGGCGCTGACGGCCCGTGCGGCGGGACCCAGGACCCCGAAAGCCCCTACCCCTTCCGCACCATGAAGACGTCCACCGGGTCCTCGCTCTCCAGCGTGAACCCGAAGCGTTCGTAGAGCCGTCGGGCGGGGCTTCCCTGGAGCACGTTGAGGCGGACGGGCCGGCCGTCCCGGTCGGCCCGCTCCAGGAACTCCCGCAGCACGGCGGTGCCGATGCCGCTGCCCTGGAGGTGCGGCGCCAGACAGAAGTGCTCCAGCCAGTACGCGTCGTCGGCCGGCCGGAGCGCCACGCAGCCCGCGAGCGTCCCGGCCACCTCGATCACCCAGGTGTGGCCTGGCGCGTACGCGTCCCGCATCCGCTGCCTGACCCGCCCGGCGTCGTACCGCCCGAGCCGCTCCAGGTCCGGCCGCATCGCCTCGGCCCGCACCTCGACCAGCGGTTCGAGGTCCGCCGCCGTCGCCTGTCGTATCTCCCAGTCCGCCATGATCGACAGGCTAAGGCAGGCCCGATGCGGTTCTGCTCACGGGTGGAGCGTGCGCAGAGCGAGTACGGTCAGCCAGAGGCAGCCGATGGCGAGCGAGGCCCGCTGGAGCAGCCCGCCGAAGTCGCCACTGCGACCGGACGAGGCGAAGGCGGCGCTCGACCAGACCATGAACCCCGCGAAGGCGACGCCGGAGCCGAGCGAGTACACGGCCCATCCGGGACCGCCGGAGAACGCGTACACGCAGCAGGCGGCCAGGAGCGCGAGGAAGGCCAGCAAGGACAACAGATCGTGCGACGCCCCGGCCCTGCTGGGCCGCTCGACCCGGTCGGGCGTGCCGGACGGATACCCGCGCACGGGGTCCGTCCGGAAGACGCCCGCCCCCAGAATGCCCACCGCCCAGACGCCGACCAGCAGGGCGCCCCACCGCGAGTCCCCCTCCCGCCAGAGCCCCACGGCGAAGACGGCCGACAGCAGGGCCAGGCCGAGGAAGTTGGCGACCTGCACCCACCCCGCACGCCCGAGACTCAGCGAACTGACGGGGTGACGCAGGGAGTTGTAGTCGGCGCGCCGCGCACCTTCCACCAGGTGGACGAGCGTGAAGAGGGGACCGGCGGCCACCCCGCAGTGGAGCAGCAGGCTGTCATTCATGGCGTCAACCTACGTTGACCCCCACGGGTCGTCAACTGTGATTGACGAGTCCCGTCACGAACCCCAGCCGGTCAGGCCTCCGTCCACGGGCGGAGCTTCTCCGGGTTGCGCATGGCCCAGAAGCGGGTGATCCGGTCGTCGGCGACGTCGAAGGCGATGACCGTAGAGGTCACGCCCTCCTGCTGGACCACCAGGCCGGGCCGGCCGTTGACCGTGCGCTCCAGGAGCTTCAGGTCCGGCACGAGGTCGAGCATCGCGACCAGGTAGCGGGCGATGCGCTCGCTGCCGCCGGTGGGCGGTGCCGCGTTGACGACGCCGCCACCGTCGGCGAGGCCCATGGCGTTCGGGTCGAGCAGGTTGATGAGGGTGGCGATGTCCTTCTCCTCCCACGCCTGCTTGAACTGCCGCACCAGAGCGGCTTGTTGGGTGGCCGGGGCGACCTTCGCCCGCGAGGCGTCGACCCGGCGGCGGGCGGAGGAGGCGAGCTGGCGGCAGGCCGCCGGGGACCGGCCGACGATCTCGGCCACCTCGTTGAACGAGTAGCGGAACACGTCGTGCAGGACGAACGCGACGCGTTCCGCCGGGGTCATCGCGTCGAGCACGACGAGCAGCGCCATGTTCACCGACTCGTCGAGCGTGACCCGGTCGGCCGGGTCGACCGGCCTGCGGCTCCCGCCGCCGTCGGCCCACTCCGCGTGGTCCGGCAGCGGCTCGGGGAGCCATTCACCGACGTAACTCTCGCGTCGTACCCGCGCCGAGCCGAGCAGGTCGAGACAAATCCGGCTGGCGACGGTGGTGAGCCAGGCGCCCGGCGTGGTGACGGCCTCCCGCTGGGCGGGCGTCATGGCGTACCAGCGGGTGTACGCCTCCTGCACCACGTCCTCCGCGTCGGCGAGCGAGCCCAGGAGCCGGTACGCGAGGTTGATCAGCTGGCGGCGCTCGCTGATGATCGCGCCCAGCGTCTCGTCGGCGTTCTCAGGCTCCGGGGTCTCCGGTGACGTGTGCATGCAGTGCTGCTCCCTCACGTGCGTACGACGAACCAGGAGGCCGCGCCCGCGCGGGGGCAGCGGTCTCCATCAGTACGACGAATCAGCGGGCCGGAATGTGAGGCCCTCGCGGCACCCAATTCTTCTTCGGTCCCGCGCCTCACATTCCCCGGGGCTGCCTCGTCGTAGGAGCAGGAGCAGGTGCAGGAGCAGGACGGAACGCGGGACGTCCCGGACCGAGCTCGTGCACCACGGCGATGCAACAGCCTCAGCACTCACAGGAGATCACCATGGAAGCCCGTATCGACTTCAAGACCAACCCCGTCGGCGCCAAGGCCCTCAAGCACATCGTCTCCGCGGGCATGGCGATCATGGACAGGATTCCGGCCGCCACCCGCGAGTTGGTGGCGCTGCGGATCAGCCAGATCAACGGCTGTGCCTACTGCGTCGACATGCACACCAAGGACGCAGCGCACGCGGGTGAGACTGCGATACGCATCAACCTGGTCGCGGTCTGGCGCGAGGCCCCGGTGTTCACCGAGGCGGAGCGCGCCGCCCTGGAACTGGCCGAGCAGGGCACCCGGATCGCCGACGCGGCGGGCGGCGTGCCCGACGACGTGTGGGCGAACGCCGCCAAGCACTACACCGAGGACGAGCTGTGCGCGCTGGTGTCGGCGATCGCCGTGCTCAACGCGCTGAACCGGCTCAACATCATCACGAAGACCCCGGCGGGCGACTACCGGCCGGGCCAGTACGCCTGAGCACTCCCGGGGGTGGGCGCACACCCACCCCCAACACACCTTCCCCCTACAGGAGTTGACCTCCCCCATGTCCACCATCGCCCAGCTCGGCGCCCTCACCGGCGGTTACGTCGTCGACGCCGCCCGCACCCGGATCGGTTTCGTCGCCCGGCACACCATGTCGACCCGGGTGCGCGGCCACTTCACGGAGTACGAGGGCGGCGCGACCCTGAACGGCGAGGAGCCGGAGCGGTTCAGCGCCCGGATGACCCTCCGGGCCGCGAGCCTGACCACCGGAAACCCCCAGCGCGACGAGCTTCTGCACGCCTCGTTCCTGGACGCCGAGCACCATCCGTCGCTCGACTTCGCCTCGACCGGAATACGCCGCGTCGACGACACGCACTACAAGGTCTCCGGCGACCTGACCATCCGGGGCACCACCCGGCGGATCGTCCTGGACGCCGAACTCGGCGACGCCGGGGTCGACTTGACCGGCGACCCGGCCGACGCGCACGGCGACTTCCGGGTCCGCCTCAAGGGCGGCGTCACGGTCAACCGCAACGACTGGGAGGTGAACTGGAACTCGGTGACGTCGGTCCTGGTGGCCCCGAAGGTCCGCCTGGAATTCGACGTCACCCTGATCCGCTTGTCCTGAGGGGTCAGCTGACCTTGTACATCGGGTTCGGCAGCTTGAAGGTGCGGTCCGCGTAGCCGCCCGTGAAGTCCGACTCCTGGTCGCCGATGTTGGCGACCAGGTCGTACCCCTGGGACTCGATGTACTTGCGGGTGGCGGCCTTGTACTGGGCGCCGTCGCACTTCCAGGCGTCGCCCGCGCCGCAGGCCTCCTTCAGGTAGGCCGGCGGGTTCACCTTGTCCTTGAGGAAGAGGTGGGTGCGGTCCAGCGGCGTCGTGACGCCCACCTTGGCGAGGTTCTTCGCGAACGGAGCGCGCACGTCCTCGGCGGAGCCGGTCAGGAAGAAGACCTCGACGCCGTGCGCCTTGGCGTAGTTGACCAGCTCGGGCATGCCGAAGACGGGGCCCCGGTCGGCCTTGCTCACGTAGTCCGTGAAGGACTTGGTCCCGTACGTGAAGTTCGTCGCCTTCTCGTAGTCGTACGTCAGGAGCATGGTGTCGTCGACGTCGAGGACCACGGCGGGCTTCTTGCCGTGCCGCGCACCGCGCTTGCCCGCCTCGGCGAGGTGCCGCTTGGCGGCCTTCTCGACGCGGTGCACGTCGTGGGCGTACGGGCTGCTGTCGGAGGCGGACCAGGTGCCGTCGGCGTTCTTCGTGCCGCCGTAGTAGCGGTCGATCTGGGTGACGAGGTCGGCGATGTTCTGCGGCTCGTGGGCGCCGGCGCGGCTCTTGGACGCGGCGGCGGGCTGGATCGGCGCGTTGTCGCCGCCCGCCAGGCTCGTGCCGTAGGCGGCCCCTCCCGCGAGGGCGAGAGTGGCGGCGAGGCCGGCGATACGGGTGTTCCAACGCGTCATGTCTCGGGCTCCGATGGCAGGGATGAAAGAAGTGACAAGGTGTTGTGGCAGGTCGGGCCCTGTCTACGCGCATCACACGAGGGGCTTCAAGGTTCTTTGCCCAGCCATTGCCCTACCTTTTCCAGGCCCACGCATCTGGGTCCGCCCCGGCTGTCACGCCCGCCGCCAGAAGTCGTACGGATCGCGCCAGGGCCGGAATCCCGCCGCCCGCGCCGTCCGCGCCGCCTCGCGGAATCCGCGCCCCGGGCCGCCGGGATCGTGGGCGTCGCTGCCGAAGGCGAGGGCCGTGCCGCCCTCCTCGTACCACCACTCCAGCACCTGCCGCCCCAGCGGAACCCTCGTGTTGAGCTCCAGCACCTTTCCCGCCGCGGCCAGACCGCGCAGGACGTGCCGGTACTCCTCCGCGAAATCGAGCGGATCGTACGGAGTGCCGGTCGCGGGCCAGTAGCGGACCGGGTAGTCGAGGTGGGCCAGGACCTCGAAGGCGTCGAACTCCGCCACCAGCCGTGCCGTCTCCGCCAGATAACCCCGCACCACCTCGCCCGGCTCCTGGTCGCCGAACCTGGCGGACACCTCGGTGAATCCGGCCCCGTCGGCGGTGGGCGCCGAGTGCACCGACGCCAGCACGCGCTCGAAGCGGCCCGCGTCGAGCAGGGCCGTGGTGCAGGCGGTGTGCCAGTGGGGTTCGCTCAGCTCGACACCGGAGAGGATGCGCAGTTCCGGGTGGCGGGCACGGCAGGCGTCCAGGCAGGCCAGGTATCCGTCGAGGTCGAGTGCGGGCGGCGACAGGACTCCGTCGACCACCAACGCATGCCACTGCTGCGGCACTTGGGCACCGTGCCCGAGCTGCCACGGCGTGAAGTCCGCATGCTCCGTGAAGGCCACCGACGGCAGCCCGAGGGCGACCACACGCCGGCAGGTCCGCTCCATCGACCCCTCGAAGGCGTCCCAGGACCACTCGCTGTGCACATGCCCGTCCGACGGCAGCATTCCCCACCTCTTCCGCTTCCCGGCCTCTGACCCTCAGCCCTCCCCCTGGGGCAGGGTCAACAACGGTCCGCAGGGGCCCGCCGCCACCCGCTCCAGGGTCACGACCTCGTCGGCGGCGGCCAGCCCTTCCCGCTCGTGCGTGACGAGGAGCGTCGTCCGGCCGTGCGTGGCGTCGAGGATGTCCGCCAGCACGGCGGCGGCGGAGTCGGGGTCGAGCCCCTCGGTCGGTTCGTCGAGTACGAGTACGAGTGGATCGGCGAGCAACGCCCGTGCCAGAAGCAGTCGTTGACGCTGCCCGCCCGACATCTCCGCCCCGTCGCCCCCGGCGTACGTCTCCCACCCCTGCGGCAGCGACTCGATCCACTCCAGCAGCCGCGCCCGCCCGGCCGCCTCCCGCAGTTGCGTCTCGGTGGCGTCGGGGCGGGCCAGCAGCAGGTTGGCCCGGATCGTGCCGCGGAACACATGGGCGTCCTGCGTCACCCCGGTGATCGCCCGCCGCACGTCCGCGCCCGCGCAGTCGCGCAGCTCGCGCCCGCCGATGCGGATGCTTCCGCTCTCGTACGGCAGGAACCGCATCAGCGTGGCGATCAGGGTGGACTTCCCCGACCCGCTCTCCCCCACCAGAACCACCCGCCGCTCGGGCGGCAACCGCAGGCTCACCCCGTCCAGGGCTGCCGGTCCGCCGGGTCGGTGACGTACACGCAGACCTGTGATCTCGACGCCGAGCGGCCCGGAGGCGGGAAGCGCGACGGGCACGACCGGCTCCACGACGGGCGGCGGGGCATCCAGCATCTCCGCCAACCTCCTTGCTGCGGACCGTACTTCGACAAACCTCCGCGCGGCCGCCAGCAGCGGTCCGAGCGCCTCGAACGACGCGAGCGCCAGGACCGTGAGCACGGTGAGGTGTACGGCGGCGAGCTCCCCGCCCGCGTGCGCGCCGAGTGCGAGCCAGGTGACACCGACGGTCGCCCCCGCTTGCAGAAGCAGCATCACGGCCGAGGCGAGCGTGGTGGTACGTGCCTTTCGGCGTTCGAGCCGCGCGATCCGGGTGGCGGCCTGCCGCACCCGCTCCTCGGCACGGCCTAGCGCCCCGTACGCGGAGAGATCGGCAGCACCACGCGTCAAGTCGAGGCTGGACACGGCGAGTTGTGCCCGCGCCGCCCGCTCCTCCGGCCCGTCCCTCCGTGACGTCACGAGCACGAGTACGGGTACGAGAAGACCTGCCAGGACGAGCATCACCCCGAGCAGGAGCCCCGCACCCGGCAGCAGCACAGCGGCGGTCCCGGTCGCGGCCACGGCGACCGTACCGGCGGCGGCGACGGGCAGGAGGACCCGCAACAACAAGTCCTGGACGGCATCGACGTCGTCGACGAGCCGGGTGAGCAGGTCACCGCTGCGGAAGGCGGGGATGCCGGAGGGGGCGAGCGGCACCAGCGCCTCGTACACCCGGGCCCGGAACACGGCGACGGCCCGCAGCGTGCCGTCGTGCCCGAGCAGCCGGTCGGCGTACCGCAACAGCCCACGCCCCAGCGCGAGCGCCCGCACCACGACGACGGCGAGCGCGACCTCGGCAAGCGGGGGCTGCTCGGCCGCCCGGGTGATGAGCCAGGCGGCGGTCCCCATGAGCGCGGCGGCGGCCAGCTCGCTGCCGGCGGCGGCGAGGGCGGCGGGCAGGAGCCGCCGCCAGTGGGGGACGAGGTGCTGGAGGAGCCGGAGGGTGGGGTGGGGGCGGGGAGGCATGGCGAGGACCTTTCTGGGTTCCGGGGTGGGGGGCGGCGGGTCGCGGGGCTGGAGGGCGGCAGGGGTCACGCTCGGGCGGAGGTCGACCCGTACCTCACCGCAGCCGTGCCCGACCTCTCCGGCGTTCCGGAGAAGGGGCGGGCGGGGCCGGGGACCTCTCGGCCCACGCGAATTCCGGCCGCCTGACGAGCGAGCACTCGGCACCCGTTCCGGCCCTCGGACCGCGCCCCCACGCCCACCGTCCCGAGGCCCGCAGGGAAGTCCCTCACGCCCACCCGGGCACCGCCACCCGCTGAGCCGGAGAGACCTCCACCACCCTGTCCACATGCGGCAGCACCCCCGCCCGGTGTGCCACGACCACCACCGTGCGCCCCCGCATCAGCTCCGCCATCGCCCGCACCACCTACCCCTCGCTCCCCACGTCCAAGTGCGCCGTCGGCTCGTCCAGCAGGAGCACCGGCGCGTCCAGCAGGAAGGCCCGGGCCAGCGCGATGCGTTGGCGCTGGCCCGCCGAGAGGCCGAATCCGCTCTCGCCGAGGGCCGTGTCGTAGCCGTCCGGGAGTTCCGCCACGAAGCCCTCCGCGGGCGCCGCCCGCGCTGCTGCCCGCACCTCCGCCTCGCTCGCCCCGGGCCGCCCCAGACGGATGTTCTCCGCGACGGTCCCGGCGAACAGGTGGGGCCGCTGCGGCACCCATGCCACCCGTTCCCGCCACGCCTCCGCATCGAGCTGCGCGAGGTCGACGCCGCCGACCGTGACCCGCCCCTCCCCCGGCTCCACGAACCCCAGCAGCAGCGCCAGCAGCGTCGACTTCCCCGCCCCGCTCGGCCCGACCAAGGCCACATGTTCCCCGGTACGGACGCTCAGCGACACCCCTTCCAGCGCTGGCACTGCCCGCCCCGGGTATCGCACGGTGACCCTGTCCACGCTCAACGGCACCCGGCCCCCGCCCGGCACCGGAAGAGCCCCCTCCGCAGCCCGGCCCTCGCCGTCCAGTACGGCGAACACCTTCTCCGCCACCCCCAGCCCCTCCGCACTGTCGTGGAACGCCGCCCCCGCCGCCCGCAGCGGGAGATATGCCTCCGGCGCCAGGAAGAGAACCGTCAGCGCCACCTCCAGCTCCACCTCCCCGCCCAGCAACCGCAGCCCCACCGGCACCGCCACCAGCGCCACCGACAGCGTCGCGACCGTCTCCAGGACCAGCGAGGACAGGAACGCCACCCGCAGCGTGCGCACGGTCGCCCTGCGGTGCGCCTCCGCCATCTCCCGCACCACACCCACCTGGTGCCGCTCCCGCCCGAACGCCCGCAGTGTCGGCAGCCCGGCGACCACGTCCAGGAAGTGCCCGCCCAGCCGGGACAGCAACTCCCACTGCTTCGCGGTGCGTTGAGCCGTGTGCATGCCGACCAGCACCCCGAACACCGGCAGCAGCGGCAGCGTCATCAGCACCACGAGCGCCGACGCCCAATCGGTCCGGGCCATCCAGCCGAGCACCACCAGTGGCACCACCGTGACGGCGGCCTTCGTCGGGAGGTGGCCGACGATGTACGGGTCGAGGGCGTCGAGGCCCCGGGTGAGCAGCGTGGCGGTCTCCCCGTGCCGACCGCCCGCGAGCCGGAGCGGGTTCGTACGCCGCAGGCCGGCCGTGACGCGGTCCCGCAGTGCCCGCTTGGCGTCGGCGGCGGCGCGTTGGGCGAGGAACCCTCGCACCCATGCCACCAGCGCCCGCCCGCCCATGACCGCCGCCGGCACGACCACCGCCGCGCCATCGGCCCCGTACCCGGCGAACCCGTCCGCGAGAACCTTCGCCAGCAGCGCCGCCTGGGCGACGACGAGCCCGCCGCCGACCAGTGCAAGCACCGTCGAGACCTGCAAGTGCCTACGCAACAAGGGCACTTCATTCATCAGCCGTCTCTCGACCGCCTTCATCGCGCACACCCCTCTCCTTGCCCGGGATTCCTCAGAAGTAGCTCGGGTGCCGCATCCCGGTGCGCCCCCGGAAGGTCCGCCAGCTCCACACCTGGTACGCGAGGATCACGGGGACGAGCACGACCCCGAAGGCAGTCAGCAGCTTCAAGGTGACGGCGTCGGTGCCCGCATGACTGATCGTCAGGCCGTGGCCGGCGGAGGTGATGAGGAGGTACGGATAGTGGCCCGCCCCGATGAGCAGTACGGGCAGCAGGGCCGCGGCACTCGTGGCGGCGAAGGCCCCGACCCGGTGTCCTCGTGTCAGGGTCCACCAGGCGGCACCGAGGGCGACCGCGTACAGGGCGGCGATCAGGACGGAGGGCAGCGGATTCGTCATTCGCGCGCCCGCCCCGAAGAGGGTGAGCAGCAGCGCGAGCACGGCGAAGGCACCAGCACCCCGCAGCGATACCGTCCCCAACTGCCCTGCCCGCACACCCGCTTCACTGCCCGACCGCAACGCCACGAAGGCCGCCCCGTGCGCCGCGAAGAGCAGTGCGGTGGTCACCCCGCAGGCCAGCACGAACGGCGAGAACACCTCCCCGAACCCGATGTGGAAGCTCCCGTCGCCCCTGCGCGGCACCCCGCGCAGCAGCAGCCCCACGACGAGCCCCCAGCCGAGGGCGGGCAGTACGCCGCTGCCGACGATCAGGGCGTCCCAGCGGGCCCGCCCCCGGGCGGTGCGCGCCCGGCCGCGGAGCTGGACGGCGGCGTTGCCGGTGACCAGGCCGAGCAGGATGGCGACGATGAGGGGATGGAGGCCGGACAGGAGGGTGCCCTCCAGGTGCGGGAAGGCGCCGAAGAGGATGCCGGTGAAGGCGACGAGCCAGACCTCGTTGCCGAGGAAGAAGGGGGCCATCGCGTCGAGCGCGGGGTTCCGGGCGGACCGTTCCTCGCCCGGGGGCCGCAGGAAGGGGTGCAGCATCTGTACGCCGAGGTCGTACCCGCCGAGTACGAAGTACCCGGAGAGGAGCAGGCCGAGCAGCGCCAGCCAGAGGGTCTCCAGACTCATCAGGCTCAACTTCCTTCTTTCACGGAGCAGTTCAAGGACACGTGGACTTCGCTCAGTAGGTGGCGACCGGCTGCTTCCCCTCGCCGCCCGGCCCACCCTCGGGCAGCGGTTCCACGGCCCCGAGCTGAACGGCGTCCGGCCCCTTGCGGACGAAGCGCGTGATCAGGGTCCAGTTCGTCACGGCGAGCGCGACGAAGAGCGCGATGAAGGCCACGCAGGACACCAGCAGCGAACCCCGGCCCACGTTCGAGAGCGCGTCCTCGACCGTCAACTCCCCGTACACCAGCCAGGGTTGACGCCCCAGCTCTCGTACGACCCAGCCCCCGACGGAAGCGAGGAAGGGGAGCGGGATCATGGCCACCAGCACCCACGCGACCGGCCGCCACCGCACGACCCGGTCCTTCCACACCAGCACGAGTGCGATGAGCGTGATCGTGGAGACGGTGTTGCCGATGAGCGTCATGGTGTCCATGGAGAAGCGGACGGTCTCCTCCCAGGGCACGTAGTTCCCGGGTCCGTGTTCCCTGACCAGCTGTTCCTGGAGTTCGGCGACCCCGCTACCGCGGATCACCGCCTCCTTCATGGGCTGGGTGGCCGCGATGACGGGCCGCTGCATCTCGCCGACGACCACCACGAAGAACGAGGCGACGGTCGACACCCACAGCCCCAGCCGCAGCGACTCCCGGAACAGCCGCGTCTCGGTGGTGTGCCGCAAGAAGTGCCAGGCACTGACGCCCGCGACGAAGACGCCGCCGGTGGTGAACGCGCCGAGAGCGACGTGGAGGAGAGCGACCAGGGCACTGTCGTTGGTGAGCAGTGCACCGAAGTCGGTCAAGTAGGCCGCCCCGTCGCGGACTTCGTGGCCGACGGGATGCTGGAGGAAGCCGTTGGCCACCATGATCCAGTACGCGGAGGCGTATGCGGTGAGAGCCACGAGCCAGATCAACGTGACGTGGACCCCACGGCGCAACCGCCCCCACCCGAAGATCCACATCCCCAGGAAGGTGGACTCCGCGAAGAAGGCGATCAGCGTCTCCAACGCCAGCGGCGCACCGAAGACATTGCCCGCGAACTTGCTCGACCCGCTCCAGCTGAGCCCGAATTGGAACTCCATCACGAGCCCGGTGGCGATGCCGACCGCGTAGTTGACGACGTACAGCTGACCCCAGAAGCGGGCCATGCGCTCCCGCGTGGTGCGGACGGCGGGATCGCGGGTGAGGGCGGCACGGGTGTGCATGATCGCGACGAGGGGGACGAGCCCCATGGTGAGGATCACGAACAGCCAGTGGATGCCGGTGGTGGCCGCGAACTGGAGTCGGGCCAGATCCGCAGCGCTCATGGCGACGGCCTTCCTGGAGGGGCAGGGGGGGATGCCGGCCCGCCCCGCCAACACGCGCTGCGGGCCCGCCCCTTGACCGTAGGGAGAACCCCTCATGCCTTCCAAGACCACTTTTGCCATGTGAAGATAACCCCAGAGGCATCAACCAGCATGGCATCTGCCCGACTCGACGCTCCGAAGGGCGAATCGTGGACCTGCTGCAACTGCGCTATTTCCGGACAGTCGCCCGTTACGAGCACATGAGCCGCGCCGCCGAGGAACTGCACGTCGCGCAGCCCTCCCTGAGCCGCACCATCGCGCGCCTGGAGGCGGACCTCGGCACTCCCCTCTTCGACCGCGAGGGGCGCCGCATCCGGCTCAACCAGTACGGTGCGGTCTTCCTGCGCCATGTCGACCGTGCCCTCAGCGAGTTGGACGACGGCCGCAGGGCGGTCGCGGAGGCACGCGACACGGGACTGGGCCGAGTCGGCGTGGCCTCGGAAACCCTGTTCACCATCGCCCCGGTCCTCGGCAGCTTCCGCACCGCGCACCCTCGTGCGGACGTACGGCTCTACCAGTCCGACGCACAGGAGATGGACCGTCAACTCCGTTCCAGGGACGTCGACTTCTGTGTCGCGTCACAGCCCCTCCCGGGCGCGGACCTCGACACGGTGGTGCTGGCCCGCGAGGAGGTGCTGCTGGCGGTTCCGTACGGTCACCGGCTGGCCGGCCGGGAGAGCGTGACGATCCCCGAACTGGCCGACGAGCCGTTCGTCACCACGCGTCAGGGCCACTGGCAACGGGCCCTGCTCGACCGCCTGTTCGCGGCGGAGGGCCTGACCCCCCTCATCTCCTGCGAGGGCGACGAGCCGGGGGCCAGCCAGGACATGATCAGCGCGGGTCTGGGCATCGGCATCATCCCGGAGGTGTCCCGCCAGGTGCGCACGCACGAACGGGTTCCGGTGATGTGGGTCCACCTGGACGCCCCCGGCTGCGAACGCACCCTGACCCTCGTCTGGAACAGGGACGCGCACCTCTCCGAAGCAGCACTGAAATTCCGGGAGTTCGTCACCTCGACCCCCTTCATGGACCACCACCTTCCGCTCCCCCGGCGGACGGCCGGCGCACCCCCCGCCCGGCTCACCCCTCCCTGCGCATGAGGAGCCGCCCCCGCCGGAACCGCTCACCCTCCCCCGGCTCGCGCAGCATCCGCGCCACCTCCACGAACCCGGCGTCGGCGGCCAGCCGGGCCAGGCCGTCGACGGGCCACCGGTAGGCCGTCGTGACCTTGTGGTCGAAGGGTGTGACGGGACCCCCCTCCGCCTCGAAGAATCCGACCAGAAGATGCCCACCGGCCTCCACGACCCGCGCCAACTCACGGAAATATTCCGGGAGTTCCTCGGGCGGAGTATGAATCATCGAGTACCAGACCAAAACCCCGCGCAGCGAGCCGTCCCCCGCCCCCAGCACACCCAACGCATCCATGGACCCGACCTCGAACCGCAGGTCCGGGTACGCCTCACGGGCGAGGGCGATCATCGCGGGCGAGAGATCCACCCCGAAGACGTCGAGCCCCAGATCCCGGAGGTGGGCGGTCACCGCACCGGGCCCGCACCCGACTTCGGCGACAGCCCCGCCCCGTACGAACTCGGCGAAGGCGGCGATCACCGCCCGGTCCAGCGGGGCGCCGTCCAGTGCGTCGCGGGAGAGTTCGGCGTAGAGGGAGGCCACGGAGTCGTAAGCGTCTGCGGTCACGGTGAGGTACGAAGATTCTGCTGCGACGGAACGCGACCATAGCGCCCTTCCCTTCACGCCCTCCTTGGCCGAAACCGGCTCAACCCCAACAGGACGGGCAACCCGGGAAACGGCTCTCCGGTCCCCATACGCGACATGCCGCCGCACCCGTCGCCCGGCACGCACCCGAGTCAGCAGGGAACCCAGATGCCCGTACGCACCCGTCGCGCACCGCGCACCGCCCTCTTCGCCGCCGTCACCGCAGCCGCGCTCGCCGCCACCGTCGTCCCGGCCCACGCACAGGACCACGCACCGGACCCCCACGCCGGGACCCGGGCCGCCGTCGACGCGCTCGTACGGGACGGGGCGCCCGGTGTCGTGGCCCGCTCCGAGGGGCCGGGCGGCAGCCGGGCCTGGACCAACACCGCCGGGGTCGGCAACCTCACCACCGGCCGCGAGCGCGACGCCGGGGACCGTTTCCGCATCGGCTCCCTCACCAAGACCTTCACCGCCACGGTGGTGCTCCAGCTGGAGGCCGAGGGCAGACTCTCCCTCGACGACCGGGTCGAGAAGTGGCTGCCGGGCGTGGTGCGCGGCAACGGCCACGACGGCAGCCGGATCACCCTGCGTCAGCTCCTCCAGCACACCAGCGGCATCTACAACTACACGAGCGACCCCACCTTCGTCAGCGAGCACATGTCCGAGGGCTTCCTCGCCCACCGCTACGACTCACTCCCTGCCCGTGCCCTCGTCCGGGTCGCCATGAAGCACGCCCCGGACTTCGAGCCGGGCGCCAAGTGGCAGTATTCCAACACCAATTACATCCTCGCCGGGATGATCATCGAGAAGGCCACCGGCCGCTCGTACGAATCGGAAATCACCCGCCGCATCCTGCGCCCCCTCGCCCTCCGCGCCACCTCCGTCCCGCACGACGAGGTGCGGCTGGGGCGTCCCAGCAGCCGCGCCTACACGACCTTCGGCAAGGACCCGGCCACGGCCAAGAAGTACGACGTCACCGAGCTCAACCCCACCCTGGCGGGGGCGGCGGGCGGCATGATCTCCAGCACGGCCGACCTGAACCGCTTCTACCGCTCCCTGCTCACCGGCAAGCTCCTGCCGAAGCGGCAGCTCACCGAGATGAAGACCACCGTGCCGGTGCACCCCCAACGCCCGGACCTGTCCTACGGCTTGGGCATCTTCAAGGAGGTGCAGTCCTGCGGGAAGGCGGTCTGGGGCCACACGGGGGGAATCCACGGGTCGACGACGCATGCGGTGACGGGGGAGGACGGGCGCACGTCGGTGGCGCTCCACCTGAACGGTGACTGGAGTGGTGACACGGACACGGTCATGGAGGCGGAATTCTGCCCCAAGTAACACCACTCCCCCTCACTACCACCCCGGGCACCGTGCCCCTTCAGGGTCGCGGCCCCGCCCCGATGTGCGGCTCCGCCGCGCGGGCGCTCTCATCCGTGCCCCTTCAGGGGCGCGGGGAACTGCGCGACCAGCCACCCACCCAGCCGCGCGGCGAGCGCTTTAGGTGAAGGGGCGGGGCTGGGGCCTCCTTGGCCCAGCGGGCCGGTGCTTGACCTGCCCGGTGCTGGGAGGCGCCCCGAGGGCCCCGGGGCTGCGCGCACCCGGCACCCAAGGTGCGGGCAGNCTGCGCGCACCCGGCACCCAAGGTGCGGGCAGGGGCCGGTACCGGGGCGGGCCCGGATCGGGCGTACCGCCCCCTTGCCCGCCCGTCCCGCCCCCGGGGGGCGGCCCCGCCGCCCAAGGGGGCTGGGCGGAAGAGGGAGGGGGCGGCGCCCAAGAGGGCGGGGGCGCGCTCGAGAGGAGAACCCTTCACGCGCCCCCGCCCCGCCGCGCCCGAAAAGTCGCCGCCTTCACACGGCTCTGACACGCCCCCGAACAAAACCTCCGCGCCCCGTTCCGCGAAACATCCACGTACACCCGGTCGCACCGCCCCGCCGTGCACACCCCGAGCCGCTCGACCAGCTCCCCACCCCCCACCACCATCGCCAGCGCCGTCGCGCAACTCGCCCCCACCCCCGACGCGAACGTGTCGTTCGCCCCGTGGAAGTGCAGCCGCCAGACGCCCCCGTCCCCCCGGTCCAGCCTCGGCCGCGCGCTCGTCTCGCGCAGCAGTACGTTGACCCCATCGGCCGCCGCGTCCCACTCCTGCGTCGCGATCGCCTCGAAGACGACCCGCATGCGCCGCGCCGTCTCGGCGAGCCGGTCCGCCTCCCCCGCGCCCTCGACCCGGGCGAGCGCCGACGTCGCGTCCTGCGGCACGGCCGCCTCGATGGCGGCCCACCGCTCACCCCCCGTGGGCACGGCGTACAGACGCCCTCGCGCCTCGCCCTCCGTGAGCGCGTTCACCAATGCGACGGCATGTTCCAGCCGCGCCACCACGTGACTGTCGAACACCACTTGACCAGTCACCCCTTCCGACATAGCTTCTCACTCGAACCCGCGTGACCGACGTTACCCGATTAGCCAGTCACACACGCCCCCACCACCACCCACCACCACCCACGACCCCCACCACCCGGACCAGCGCCCGAAGGGAACGACATGCCCCGCACCGTATGGCTCCTGGTCACCGCCCGTGCGATCAACCGCCTCGGCGCCTTCTCCCTCCCCTTCCTCACCGTCCTCATCAGCACCGAGTTCGGCGCGAGCACCGCGACCGCCGGTGCCCTCTCCGCCGCCTTCGGCCTCGCGACCATCCCCTCCCGGCTGGCGGGCGGCCGCCTCTCCGCACGCATCGGCCGCCGCCACACGATCGTTCTCGGTCTCACCGGCTGCGGCCTCGCCCAGCTCGGCATCGCCGCCGCCGGATCACTGTTTGCCGTGGCCGTCTTCGCGGTCCTCCTCGGCCTCGCCTTCGAGCTGTACGAACCCCCGAGCCAGGCCCTGATCGCCGACGCGGTGGCCCCCGCCGAACGCGTCCGCGCGTACAGCCTGCTGAACGCCGCCCTCGCGATCGGCGGCACCGGCGCGGGCCTGATCGCCGCGGGCCTCGGCCGCTGGGACCTGCGCTGGCTCTTCGTGGCCGACGCACTGACCTGCCTGGCCTGCGCCCTGGTCCTGCACTTCGCCCTGCCCGCCGACCGCAGGTCCCCCACGTCACCCACCACACAAGCGACTTCCGTCCACCCCTGGCGCGATCCCGCCCTCTGGGCCATGTTCCTCCCGGGCACGGCCTTCGCCCTGGTCGCCATGCAGGTGATCATGGCCCTGCCGCTCACCCTGGAACGGCGCGGCTTCCAACCCGCCGACGCGGGCCTCATGTTCACCACATCAGCCCTGACCATCGTCGCCGCGCAGCCCGCCCTGCGCCTGCGCCGCCTCGCCGCCCTCGACAACTCCCGTGCACTGGCGCTGGGTTACGTCGTCATGGCGTGCGGCCTCGCCTGGTACGCCGTCGCCCGCGACCTGCCCTCCTTCGTCCTGGCCACCGTGCTGTGGGGCCTGGGCGACGCGCTGGTCATGGGGCGGGTGTTCGGGGTGGTGGCGGGCATCGCGCCGGCGTACGGCACGGACCGCTATCTCGCCGCGTACGGCATCAGCTGGGGCATCGCCACGGTGGCGGCCCCGGTCGTCGCGACGCAGCTGCTGGTCCACGCCGGGGTGACGCTCGCCTGGGCGGCCCCCGCCGTCCTGTGCGCGGCACTCGCGACCGTACAACTCCTTGTCGTACGGCCCCTGATCGCGCAGAAGGAAGAAACGGACGAGCCGCCCCAGGAGGAGGAAGCCTCCCGGGACGGCTCGTCGCACCAACAGAATCCGCGCCCGCAGAACCCGCGCGGGATCAGAAGTTGATCATGTGCCCGGCGAGTCCGTGCACCGCTTCCTTGACCGCCTCGCCCAGCGTCGGGTGCGCGTGCACGTTGCGCGCGACCTCGTGGACGGTGAGGTCCCACTGCTGAGCCAGCGTCAACTCCGGGAGCAGCTCGGTGACATCGGGGCCGATCAGGTGCGCGCCGATGATCTCGCCGTGGGTGTTGTCGCTGATGAGCTTCACGAAACCGGTCACATCACCCAGCCCGTGCGCCTTGCCGTTGGCGGTGAAGGGGAACTTCGCGACCTTGACGTCGAAGCCCTTCTCCTTGGCCTGCGCCTCGGTCCAGCCGAAGCTGGCGATCTGCGGCTGAGAGTAGGTGGCGCGCGGGATCATCGGGTAGTCGAGTTCCATCGTCTCGGCGTCCGCGAGGGTCTCGGCGGCGACGACGCCCATGGCCTCGGCGGTGTGCGCGAGCATCAGCTTTGCGGTGACGTCGCCGATGGCGTAGATGTGCGGCACGGAGGTGCGGCAGCGGCCGTCGACGTCGATGCCGCCGCGCTCGGTGACAGCGACACCGGTCGCCTCGAGACCGTAACCGGTGACGTTGGGCGCGAAGCCGATCGCCTGGAGGACCTTGTCGGCCTCCAGGACCTTCTGCGCGCCGTCCTTGCCGGTGACGGTGACCTTGACCTGGGCGCCGGACTCGTCGATCGACTCGACCCGGGTCGAGGTGAGCACCTCGATGCCCAACTTGCGGTACTGCTTGGCCAGTTCGGCGGAGACGTCCGCGTCCTCCAGCGGCGCGATCCGGTCCAGGAACTCGACGATGGTGACCTTCACGCCGTAGTTGTGCAGGACGTACGCGAACTCGATGCCGATGGCGCCGGCGCCCGCGATGACGACGGACTGCGGTACGTCCTCGGCGAGGATCTGCTCCTCGTACGTCACGACGCGCTCGCTGCGCGCGGTGCCGGGCAGCAGCTTGGGGGTGGCGCCGGTGGCGATGATGCAGTTCTCGAACGAGATCTGCCGTGTGGTGCCGTCGGAACCCGCGACCTGGAGGGTGTTCGCGTCGAGGAAGGTGCCGCGGCCGTCGATCTCCGTGATGCCGTTCTTCTTCATCAGGAAGTGCACGCCCTTGACGCGGCCGTCCGCGACCCGGCGGCTGCGCCGGAACGCCTCGCCGTAGTCGAAGGAGACCTCGCCGTCGACCTTGATGCCGAAGGTCTTGGCCTCGCGGGTGAAGATGTGCGCCAGCTCGGCGTTGCGCAGGAGCGCCTTGGTCGGGATGCAGCCGACGTTCAGACAGACGCCGCCCCAGTACCTCTCCTCCACCACCGCGACCTTCTTGCCCAGCTGGGCGGCGCGGATGGCGGCGACGTAGCCACCGGGCCCCGCCCCGAGGACGACGACGTCGAAGCGCTCTTGCATGGTGTTCCCCTCTGAATCAAACCTGTGAGTCGCGCCCAGCCTGGGTGACGAGCCACGGCCGGTGCCGCGTGACGGGTCACGTCACGTACTGCGTCACCTACCGCGTTACGTCCAACCGCCGTACCCCGGAGATCATTCCGCGGTGCCACGGGCACGTCACACGGTAGCGGCAACCGGAGGGGCACCCGCAGCCGTGGCCCACAGCGGCACGGGCGCACTAGCCTGGAGGATCCACGGCGACGGGGGGTGGGGACGATGTCCTGGGCGACATTCACATGCCGGTGCGGGGACGCGCGCTTCCGGCACGGCGACCCGCGGTACGCGGGACCCTGCACGGCCTGCGACTGCGAGACCTTCACGAACCCGGACCCGCAGCCGTCGGGACCGCCAGGACCCCCGGAACCAGCGGCCCCCGAACCGCATCCGTCCTGCCCGACCCAGGAGCCGGGCTGCAACGGCATGCATCCGACGATCGGCTGGTGAGAGGGGCGGGCGGGCCCGCAGGCCGCGCTCCCACCCGCCCGCCTCAGCTCACCACGACGACTTGGTGACCCCCGGCAGGAACCCCGCATGCGCCTGCTCGCGCATCCGCACCCGGGAGAGCCCGAACTTCCGCAGGTGACCGCGCGGCCTGCCGTCCACGCCGTCCCGGTTGCGGATCCGGGTGGCGCTCGCGTCGCGCGGCTGGCGGCGCAGCTCCGCGACGGCCGCCGCGCGCTCGGCCTCCGTGGCGTCGGCCCGGCGCAGGATCCCCTTGAGTTCGGCCCTGCGGGCCGCGTACCGCGCGACGGTCGCCCGCCGCTGCTCGTTCTTCGCGATCTTGCTCTTCTTCGCCATCAGACCTTCCCTCCCCGGGCCCGGATCCGGGCCACGGCCGCTTCGATGCCGATGACGTCGACCGTCTTGACCCCGCGTGCGCTGAGGGTCAGCCGGACGTTCCTGCCTTCGCTGGGCAGCCAGTAGCGCTTGCGCTGGATGTTCGGGTCGAAGCGGCGCGAGGTGCGCCGGTGGGAGTGGGAGATGTGATTGCCGAAGCCGGGCTTGGCTCCGGTCAGCTGGCAGTGGGCGGACACGGTCGGTACCTGCCTCTCTCAAGGAATCCGAGGAAGAGGAAACCACTATTGAAAATGGTTCCCGTTTTCAGTATGCTACCGGCATGGCTCGCAACGAAGTACGCCCGATCATCAAGCTCCGCTCCACGGCGGGCACCGGCTTCACCTACGTGACCCGCAAGAACCGCCGCACCAGCCCCGACCGCCTGGTCCTGCGCAAGTACGACCCGAAGGTCGCCCGGCACGTCGACTTCCGCGAGGAACGCTGACCGCCGGCCCCTGCCACACCCCCTGGAGGAACCTCATGCAGCACGGAATCCACCCCGCCTACGGCCCCGTCGTCTTCCGCGACACCGCCGCGGGATCGGCCTTCCTCACCCGCTCCACGGCCACCAGCACCAAGACCGTGCAGTGGGAGGACGGCAACACCTACCCGGTGGTCGACGTCGAGATCTCCTCGGTGAGCCACCCCTTCTACACCGGCACCGCCCGGGTCATGGACACCGCGGGCCGCGTGGAGCGCTTCGAGCGCCGGTACGGCCGCGCCGGGGCGAAGTGATGGAAGCAGCACCGGAAGCGCTCGGACCGCCCCCGCTGGCGGTCGCCCTGGTCGGCGGGCTCCACGCGGACGCCCGCCGCCAGGTGGTGGACCGGCTCCTGGCGGCCGTCCCCGGCAGTGTCGCGCTGCACCACGACCTGTCGGAGGCGGCCCGCGCGCACGGGTCGGGGCCGGTGCTGCGCACGGTCCGCGAAGCCACGGGCGAGCTGACCCGGGGCGAGACCCCGCTGGTCAACGACTGCGCGTGCTGCGCCCTGCGCGCGGACCTGCTGCCGGAGCTTCGGCGCATCGCCGCGCTCGGGCTCACCCGGCTCGCGGTCGTGGAGCTGTGGGACTCGGTGGAACCGCGTGCGATGGCCGAGGTGGTCGCTGCGCACGGTGGCGAGAGCCTGCGGCTGACCGGGGTGATCACCGCCGTCGACCCCGCCCTCGTACTCGCACATCTGGGCAACGGCGACGATCTCGCGGAGGCGGGGCTCGCCGTCGCCGCGTCGGACCGGCGGGCGGTGGGAGACACCTGGGCGCGGCAGCTGGAGTACGCCTCCGTGCTCGCGCTCGTGGACGAGGAGCGTGCGGACGCGGAGGACCGGGCGCTGCTCGCGCAGCTCCACCCGACGGCCCGTCAAGTACCGGCCGATTCATTGGATTTGGTACGGGCCGCCCTGGCCGGATTCGATGTCGAGGCCGCGGCTGCGGCTCAGCATCCGGCGTGCGCCCGGCTCCCCCAGGAGGCGGACGAGGCCGGGGTGTCCACCCTGGTCTGGCACCGGCACCGGCCCTTCCACCCCGGCAGGCTCTTCGACGCGCTGGAGGAGCTGTGCTGCGGGGCGGTGCGCAGCCGGGGCCGCTTCTGGCTCGCGGACCGGCCGGACACGCTGCTGGCGTGGGACTGTGCGGGCGGCGCGCTGTGCGTGGAGGCTTCGGGGCCGTGGCTGGCGGGGCTGCCGGACGCGGCGTGGGAGCTGGAGTCGCCGATCCGGCGGACGGCCGCGGCGCTGGACTGGCACCCCGAACACGGCGACTGCTGCCAGCACTTGGTGTTCACCTCACCGGGCCTGGACCGCGAAGGACTGTCCCGCCTCCTGGACTCCTGCCTCCTGACGGACGCGGAGTACGCGGCGGGGCCAAGCGGCTGGGCCCAACTCCCGGCGCCCTTCGACGCGTTCCTCGAACCGGCGGCGCGCTGAAGCGTCACCCGCCGATCCGCTTCTCGAACCAATGATGGGCGTACGGCTCGTCGTTGAAGGCGGCCACCTCCTGGAACCCGCACGAGTGGTAGAGGCCGACGGCGGTGCTCAACGCCCTGTTCGTGTCCAGGCGTACGGTGTCGAATCCGCGCCCGGCGGCCCGGGTCTCCAGCTCGGCCAGGAAGCGGCGGCCGAGCCCGAGGCCCCGGGTGCGGGGATCGACCCACATGCGCTTGATCTCGGCGGCCGGGGCCCCGGGCAGCAGCTTCATCCCGGCACAGCCGACGGGCTCGCCGTGCAGCCGGGCGACGAGGAACACCCCCTGGGGCGAACGGAGTTCCCCCGTGTCCGGCAGCAGACTCCGTACGGGATCGAATCCCGACTCGAAGCTCTCGGCCAGCTCGGCGTAGTACGCCCGCAGACAGTGCTCGGCGTCCGGGTGCCCGGGGTCGACGGCGTCCACGGTGACCGTGGCGGCGGTCAGCAGCCGCTCCACCTCGCCCATCGCGGCGACGAGCCGGTCCCGCCGGCTGTCGTCGAGCGGCTCCAGGAGGGCGGCGGCGGCCCGGTCACTGCGCCGGTCGAGTACGTCCCGTTCAGCGCGTCCGGCGTCGGTCAGCCGCACCGTACGCACCCGCCGGTCGCGCTCCAGGGCGCCGACCGTCACCAGCCCCGCACCCTCCAGCGCGCGCAGCAGCCGGCTCACATACCCGGAGTCCAGTCCCCCGAGCCGCTCCCGCAACTCCCGCACCTCGCACCCCTGCTCCCCGATCTCCCAGAGCAGCCTGGCCTCGCCGACGGGCCGGCCGAGCCCGAGATAGCGCTCGTGGAGCACGCCCACGCGCTCGGTGACGGTGCGGTTGAACTGTCGTACCCGGTGAATCTGCTCCGCGTCCATTCTCTGACTCTAGTCAGACAATTCTTCGTACGCCCGGGGATGCGGCCAAAAAGAGTGCTGATCAGGCGATGAGTTCCGCGCCTCGCCGGGGTCTACCTCCCAGAAGCGCAGACAGATCCACTTCCTCACCTCGCCCAGGAGCCGAACATGACCTCACCCGAGACCCGCACGCTGTCCGTGGCCGGGGCCACCCTCGCCTACGACGTGCGCCCCGGCTCAGCCGGAGGCACCCCCCTGCTCCTGATCGGCTCGCCGATGAGCGCCGCCGGATTCGTCTCGCTGGCCTCGCACTTCAGGGACCGTACGGTGATCACGTACGACCCCCGGGGCGTCGACCGGAGCACGCGCACGGACGGGGCCACGGAGTCGAACCCCGAGCAGCACGCGGAGGACGTCCGGGCGGTCGTCGAGGCGGTGGCCGAGGGGCCGCTCGACGTGTTCGCGAGCAGTGGCGGTGCGGTCAACGCTCTGGCCCTGGTGGCACGCCACCCCTCCCTGATCCGCACGCTGGTCGCACACGAGCCGCCGCTCGCGGAGGTCCTGCCGGACCGGGAGGTCGCGCTGCGCGTGCTGGCGGACATCCGCGAGACGTACCTGCGCGACGGGTTCGGGGCCGGGATGGCGAAGTTCATCGCGGCGGCGATGCACAAGGGCCCGTTCCCGGAGAACTGGACGGACGGGCCCGCGCCGGACCCGGCGGCCTTCGGCCTGCCGACAGAGGACGACGGCTCGCGCGACGACGCGCTGCTCGGCCAGAACCTGCGCACCTGCACGGGCCACCGGCCGGACTTCGAGGCACTGCGGACGGCGACGACGCGGGTCGTGATCGCGGCCGGGCGGGAGTCGGAGAGCGAGATGACGGGGCGTACGGCGGCGGGGGTGGCGGACCGGCTCGACCTCCCGCTGACCTGGTTCCCGAGCCACCACGGGGGCTTCCTGGGCGGCGAATTCGGCCAGAAGGGGGAGCCGGCGGAATTCGCGAGGGTGCTGCGGGCGGTGCTGGAGGCCTAAGGGCCTGCCGCAAGGTTGGAAAGGGCAACAGAATGGACCAGGCAAACATCACAGGCTCGGCTCAAAGTTGTCATCTCCTGAATTGCTCAGTTGGTTTATTTTCCGGTGGCCGTTTCGGGAAACAGGTGGGGTATTCTCTGCGGCCATCGGCGCACGGAGCGGTTGCGCCGGCACAGTGAATTGCCACGCTCGCGGCCCACTGACATGGGCAGTTGGCGGACATTAAGCGCGCTGCTGAGGCAGCGGAACGGGGAAAACAGTGACGGATCACAAAACCGGAACCCGTGAGGAGTGGCTTGCGGCCCGGCTGGAGCTACTCGAGGCCGAGAAGGATCTGACCCGCCGCAGCGACGAACTGGCGCGTCGCCGACAGGAATTGCCCTGGGTCCGGATCGACAAGGAGTACCGCCTGGAGAATGACGAGGGCGCGGCATCCCTCATTGATCTCTTCGCAGGTCGCTCGCAATTACTCGTCTACCACTTCATGTTCGGGCCCGAGTACGCGGCGGGGTGCACGTTCTGCTCGGCGATCGCGGACGGCTTCAACGGATCAGTCGCCCACCTGGCGCACCACGACGTCACGCTCTGCGCGGTGTCGCGGGCACCGCTGGCACAACTGCAGGCGTACAAGCGGAGGATGGGCTGGGACTTTCCGTGGGCGTCCTCGTTCGGCAGTGATTTCACCTACGATTTCCAGGCGTCGCACACGGAGGAGCAGTGGCACGCGGGAGCCGTCGAGTACAACTTCCGCACGACGGACTACAGGCCGCCGGAGGGCATGGACAGTTCCCGGCTTGACGCGATGGCGTCGAGCGTCGGAACGGACTGGGCGACGTACTGGCGAGAAGGCGCCGGTGTGAGCGCGTTCGCGCTCAAGGACGGCGTGGTCCACCACACCTACTCGGCCTACGCGCGTGGTCTGGACGGCCTCTGGGTCATGAACCAGTGGCTCGACCGCGCACCGCTCGGTCGCAACGAGACCGACTTCTGGTTGCGTCGCCACGACGAGTACGACAGCTCGCCCGAGCCCACGGCCCGCTCGACGCCACCGTCGCCGACTTCGCGCTGACCGGCTCGCCGGGAAGCGGGGCGGACGGCTCCCAGGAAGGCCGGGCGGGCCGCGCCGAGGGCAGCGGGACAGCCGGGAGGGCTGGTCATGCCCCGGGAGCGGCGGTTAGCGTCGGCGGATGAACGAGTTCGACCCCTGGTCGCCGGAGTTCCTCCGCGATCCGTACCCCGCCTACGCCCGCCTCCGCTCCCGCACCCGCGCCCACCACTTCGAGCCCACCGGCCAGTGGCTGATCCCGCACCACGCCGACGTATCCGCCCTCCTCCGCGACCGTCGCCTGGGGCGGACGTACCAGCACCGCTTCACCCACGAGGAGTTCGGCCGCACCGCCCCTCCCCCGGAGCACGAGCCGTTCCACACCCTCAACGACCACGGCATGCTCGACCTGGAGGCCCCGGACCACACCCGGATCCGCCGGCTGGTCTCGCAGGCCTTCACCCCGCGCACGGTCGCCCGCCTCACCCCGTACATCGACCAACTGGCCTCCGACCTCGTGGCGGACCTCGTCGCGAACGGCGGCGGGGATCTCCTCGCCGCCGTCGCCGAGCCCCTCCCCGTCGCCGTGATCGCGCAGATGCTGGGGATCCCGGAGGCGGACCGTGCTCCCCTGCGTCCCTGGTCCGCCGACATCTGCGGCATGTACGAGCTGAACCCCTCCCCGGAGACCGCCGAGCGGGCCGTCCGCGCCTCCCTCGACTTCAGCGCCTACCTCCGGGACCTGATCGCCTTCCGCCGCCGCTCCCCCGGCGACGACCTCCTCTCCGGTCTCATCGCCGCGCACGAGGACGGCGAGCGCCTCACCGAGCAGGAGGTGATCTCGACGTGCGTCCTCCTGCTCAACGCCGGCCACGAGGCCACCGTCAACGCCACCACCAACGGCTGGCACGCCCTCTTCCAGCACCCCGACCAGCTCGCCGCCCTCCGCGCGAACCCGCAGGAGCTCATCCCTTCGGCCGTGGAGGAGCTGATGCGGTTCGACACCCCCCTCCAGCTCTTCGAACGCTGGGTGCTCGACGACATCGAGGTCGACGGCGTGAAGATCCCCCGCGGCTCGGAGGTCGCCCTCCTCTTCGGCTCCGCCAACCACGACCCGGCCGTCTTCGCCGACCCCGAGCGGCTCGACCTGGCCCGGCAGGACAACCCGCACATCTCCTTCAGCGCGGGCATCCACTACTGCATCGGCGCACCCCTGGCCCGTATCGAACTCGCCGCCTCCCTGCGCGCGCTGCTCGCCCAGGCCCCCGGCCTGCGCCCGGCCGCCGAGCCCGAACGGCGGCCCAACTTCGTCATGCGCGGCCTGCGGGAGCTGCCGGTCGTGGTGTGACGGCCGCGGTGTGACTCGTGGTGCGACGTACGGCGCCGTGAAGGAATAACCGGTGCGGGCACGGGACTTGGACCTGCACATGACCTCTTCCTCATTCGATCCCCGTGCCCTCCTCGCCGCCAGCCGGCTCGGCGTGCTCGCCACCATCAAGGCGGACGGACGACCTCAGCTCTCCCCCGTCCAGCCGTTCTACGACGTCGAGACCGGCATCCTGTACGTCTCCATGACCGAGGGGCGCGCGAAGACGGCGAACCTGCGCCGCGATCCGCGCGCCACTCTGGAGGTCACCAGCCCCGACGGGACCTCCTGGGCCACCGCCGAGGGCGTCGCGAAGCTCATCGGCCCGGGGACCGACCCGCACGGCCCCGAGGTGGGGGCCCTGGTGGACTACTACCGGCGGGCCGCCGGGGAGCACCCGGACTGGGACGAGTACCGGACGGTGATGGTCGCCGACCGCCGGGTGCTGATGGCGGTCCCGGTGGACCATGTGTACGGGGCCACCATCCGCTGAGTCGGGGCGCGAGCCCCCGTCAGGCCGTCGCCAGCAGCGCCTCCCATGCCCCGGCGGTCTCCGGGAAGCGGTCGAGGAGCGCAGCGCCGCCCTCGGAAGGGAGGTCGCCCGTCCCCCACGGGTCCTCGCAGCCCAGCAGCCCGGCCAGCGCGTCGCACGTCGCCGGGTGTGCGGTGAGCAGGGCGGCACGCCCGGCCGCGGGGGCGGCCGACTGGCCGATGAGCACCGGCTGCTCCCGCCACGGCGGTGTCCACGTGTCCAGCGCCGCGAGCCGTCCGGGGAAGACGCGGCCGGCCTCGCGGGTGAGCCGGGCGGCCAGGTCCGCGCCGTCCGCGCGCAGGGTGGTGATCAGCGTGGGCAGCCACGGCAGGAGCACCCGGTCCGGGAGACGGGCGAAGGCGTTCGACACCGCCTCCACGACGAAGTCCACCAGGTGCGGCACCGGCTCCAGGGCGTGCAGCAGACCGCTGAGGTAGCGCGGGTAGGCGGGCAGCACGAGCGGGTTGGCCAGCAGCGCGTCGCAGCGGGAGCGCAGTTCGTCCCGGGTGAGCAGACCGAGGTGGACCTGTGCCGCCCACAGCAGGGCCGTGCGGGACTGCTCCTGCGGGTGGGACTGAGCGACGGCCAGCTCCAGTTGCGTACGGTCGCAGCCGAGCGAGAGGGCCAGGCCCTCCATGCTGAACAGGAAGCCCAGCATCGCCGCGACCTGCCGTGCCGTGGCGTCCTCGTCGGTGAAGGCGGTGGGCAGCAGCGTGCAGTAGTGCGCGTAACCGGTCTTGACGAAGGATTCGATCCACTGCGGGAGCGAGGGCTCGGAGGTGCGGTAGTACGCGAGGAGGCGGCGGACCCGGCGCAGGACGTCCGGTGCGCCGTCGACGGTGCGTTCGGCGGCGAGGACCTCCAGGGCGCGGGTGCCGAGTTCGTCGGCGAGGCGGCGGCTGCGCAGGTAGAGCGTCGCCTCCTCGACGGCCGCAAGGACGGTCGCGGTGGTGGCCTGCGGGTCGTGGGCGGCGCGCCGCAGCCGCTGTTCCAGGACCTGTTCGAGGCTGACGCCCTCGTAGCCCAGCTCGATGAGTTCTCGCTGGTGGGTGCCGAGGGCGAGGTCCCAGGACTCCTGGAGGGACTGCTCGCCGAGTGCGCGCTCGCCCATGATGGGGCGGGCGGCGCCGCGCGGCAGCAGGCGGCGCAGCATCCACAGCACGTCGGAGCACTGCCGGAGCGCGGGGTTCCCGGCCAGGTCGAGCAACGCCCGCTTCACACCGCGCTGTTCGAGGTTGAGGCCGAGCGGGGCGAGCCGGTCGTGGACGTCGCGTGCCAGCGGCGGCAGCGCCTCGTACCCGACGCGGCCGATCCGGTCCCCGCCCATCATGATCTCGACCAGCCTGCGGACGTCGCGCCTGCCGGGCACGCTGTCCTTCTCGATGCAGGTGACGGCCGCGTCCTGGAAGTCGTACGGGGTGGGCCTGGCGCGTTCGCGCATCCCGGCGAGCAGGATCGACGTCTCGTACACGGCGATGGCGTCGGCCGTCGAGGCGAGGTATCCGGCCTTGCGGGCGGCGCGGACGATCTCCACGGACCAGCCGAGGAGTTCGGCCTCGTCGACGGAGTCGACGACGGGGGCCCGTCGCAGGAAGCCGGACAGCTTGTCGGCGGGCTCGGGGTCGGGGACGGCGGCCACCGCCCGTGACCCGGCGGGCTTCTTGGTCCCGGCCTGCCCGGCCTGCCCGGCCAGCCGGTACGGCCGCACCTTCGTACGCTTCAGGTTCTTCGCCCACTGGGTCGCGGCGATCGACACCGACCCGGCGGCGAGGCCGAACTGGGCCTCGATGGCGGAGTGGCTGGACGGGATCAGCCCGTACTGCCAGGTGCTGCCGCTGGGCGGGGTGATCTCGTACGTGTCGCTGCCGTGCAGCCCGAACTCGGCGACCCGGCTGGCGGCGTGGAACGCCCCGCAGACGTACAGGCAGTCGTCGGGGTCGGTGCCGGTGGCGGCGAGGTGGGCGCGCATCCGCGTCCACATGTACCGCTCGCGCTCCTCGTCGACCTCGACGCGTGCCCCGTTGCCCGGGGCGAGCCTGCGGAAGAGGCTGCCGATGAGGAACATGACCTGGCGGTACGTCTCGTGGTCGACGTCCGCCTCGCCGAGCGGCTGTTCGACGAACAGGCTCCACCATTCCGACCAGTGGCGGGTCCCGCCGTGCCGCAGGAGGTGTTCCTCCAGCTCGGCGAAGCGTGGGCGCAGGTCGCCGATCTCGACGCCGACCGCGTCGCCGTGCAGCGCGGCCTCCTCCTCGGCGGGCGGGGCGTCGGGATCGGGCGCGGCCGGGGCCTCGGCGGCTTCCTCGCGGGTGCGCCACTGGAAGACGTGGTCGGTGGAGCGGTCGACCAGGACGAGTTCGACGCCGGGGGTGTCGAGTGCGTACGCGATGGCCTGGTACTCGGCGGAGGCCTCGGTGATCGGGGCGACGACGGAGAGCGGCGCCCAGTCGGCGGGGAAGCCCTCGACCTCGGCGGCGAAGGCCTGGACGGCCACCGGGAGGCGGCAGTTGCGCAGCTCGGTGAGGAGCGGCGTCATGTCCTCGCAGAGTTCGAGGTAGATCACCTTGGGCTGCTTCTCGCGCAGCCGGCGGGCCATCGCGGTGGCGGAGGCGGGCGAGTGGTGGCAGACGGGGAAGATCTCCAAGGGTTCGCGGGCGGCGCGGTCGACGTCGTCGACGAGGCCGAGGAGGATGCCCTCCAGTGCGCCGGGGCCGTCGGCGAACTCGGCTGCCGCGTCCTGGAGTTGGGTGCGCAGGGCGTCGAAGTCCGCGCCGGGGGACTTCTGCACGGCGGCGGTCACGACAGGGTCGCGATCGCGTCGCGGCCGCCTTCGAGGAACTCGGGCCAGTCGCCGCCCTCGTTCTTGCTGCGCGGCTCGACCACGCCATGCAGGTACTTGTTGAGGATCGCCAGGTCCTCGGGCTCGCGGCGGGCGAGGGAGCCGACCAGCGAGGAGGCGAGGGTGCGGGCGGTGAGGGTGCGTTCGCCGAAGAAGTTGCTGTGCAGGATGGAGTCCTCCAGGACGCCGATCTGCTCGGCGGTGGACAGGGCCGACTCCAGTTTCTCGTCGTCGCTGCCGGCGGCCGCCGCGGAGGCGCGCAGATCGGCGAAGCTCTGGAGGAGCACGTCCAGGAGGGTGGGCGGCACGTCGAGTTCGATCTGGTGGCGGCGCAGCAGTTCCTCGGTGCGGAAGCGGACGATGTCGGCCTCGCTCTTCTTGTTCGTGACGACCGGGATGCGGACGAAGTTGAAGCGGCGCTTGAGCGCGGAGGAGAGGTCGTTGACGCCCCGGTCGCGGCTGTTGGCGGTGGCGATGACCGAGAAGCCTGGCTTGGCGAAGACGATGCTGTCGTCACTGTCGCTGTCCAGCTCGGGTACGGAGATGTACTTCTCGGAGAGGATCGAGATCAGGGCGTCCTGAACGTCGCTGGTGGAGCGGGTGAGTTCCTCGAAGCGGCCGATGCGGCCGGACTCCATGGCGGTCATGATCGGCGAGGGGATCATCGACTCCCGGGACTGGCCCTTGGCGATGACCATGGAAACGTTCCACGCGTACTTGATGTGGTCCTCGGTGGTGCCGGCCGTGCCCTGGACGACGAGGGTGGAGTTGCGGCTGATCGCGGCGGCCAGGAGTTCCGCGAGCCAGCTCTTGCCGGTGCCCGGGTCCCCGATGAGGAGCAGTCCCCGGTCCGAGGCGAGGGTGACGATGGCGCGCTCCACGATGGACCGCTCGCCGAACCACTTCTGGGAGATCTCGCGATCCAGGCCGTCGGCGCGCTCGGAGCCGAGCACGAACAGGCGGACCATCTTGGGCGAGAGCCGCCAGGAGAACGGCTTGGGGCCGTCGTCGACGGACTCCAGCCAGTCCAGCTCCTCGGCGTACTTGATCTCGGCGGGGGCGCGCAGCAGGTCGGACATGTCGGTGCCTTTCTGTAGGAATCGCACGGTGGTGGGCGTGCGGAAGGAGAGGTGGGTGGTGGTGATGCGGAAGAGGGCCCGGCCGCTCAGCCCAGGAAGTTCTTCAGCTCCTGGACGAGCTTGCGTATGTGGCCGGAGAGGACCGGCGTGCCGAGCGTCTTGAAGCGCTCGCGGAACCAGGGGTTGACCTCCTGGCGGCCCGAACTGGTGACGGAGCCGACCGGGATGAACTTCACACCGGAGCGGTGCACGGCCTCGATGCCCTCGAACAGCGGCTGGGACCGGTCGAACTCGTAGAAGTCCGAGATCCACACCATCACGGTGTCCTGGGGATCGGTGATCTTCGGGCGGGCCATCGCCATGGCGACCGGCCCGTCGTTGCCGCCGCCGAGGTTGGTGCGCAGCAGCGCCTCGAAGGGGTCGTGCACCCAGGGGGTGAGGTCGATGGCCCGGGTGTCGTACGCGATGAGGTGGACGTCCACCTTGGGCAGCCCGGCGAAGATGGACGCCAGGATGGTGCAGTTGACCATCGAGTCCACCATCGAGCCGGACTGGTCGACGACGACGATCAGGCGCTGCGGGGTGGTCTTGCGGGCGGTCTGCTTGTAGAAGAGCCGGTCGACGTAGAGGCGTTCCTGCTCGGGGTCCCAGTTGGTGAGGTTCTTCCAGATGGTGCGGTCGAGGTCGAGGTTGCGGTAGACCCGCTTGGGCGGGACGGACCGGTCCAGCGCGCCGACGGTGGACTTCTCGACCTGCGTGCGGAGCACTTCGGCGACCTCGTCCACGAACCGCCGGATCAACTTCTTGGCGTTGGCCAGGGCGATGCCGGAGAGGTTGCTCTTGTCGCGCAGGAGCTGTTCCACGAGCGACATGCTCGGGGTGAGCCTGGCGGCCAGCGCGGGGTCGGCGAGGACTTCGCGCAGGTGCATCCGCTTGACCAGGTCGGCTTCGATGGAGCCGAGTTCCGGCCCGATCTCGGGGATCAGCCGGCCCAGGTCGGGCGTCGGGCCCGCTCCTCCGCCGGACTTCCCGCCGCGCAGTTCGCCGGGGCGGCAGCCGAGGGCGCGTTCCAGCCAGCCGGCGTCGGACTGCCAGTTCGCCAGGTGCCCGGCGGAGACGTTGCCGGAGGTGGGGGCGAAGACGTTGAGCAGCACCTTCGACACGAGGGCCGCACGCCGCACCTCGGCGGCCCGGTCACGGGCCTCGTCCCCGTCTTCACCGCTGGGGGTCATCAACCCGTCGAACTCGTCGGCCAGTTCGGGGTTGCGCTGCACGAGGGTGTCAACGGACTCGCGCGGGTCGAGCACTCCTGCGGGCAGCCCGAGGTCCTCGACGACGGCGAGGCTCGCCGACTCCAGGTTCGACTGCTCCTCGGGGTCGAAGAGCCGCGACAGCAGCCGCCAGTACTGGACCTGCCTGCGGCTGTCGTACGAGACCTCCTCCGCTTCGGTCCCCACTCCGGTGACCGCCCCCGTGTCCGTGGTCTCTGTCGTCATTTCCGCAGCAGCCTTCCCGCTCGTTCGCGCAGTACGGTCGCCGCGTCCGTGGCCGCCTTCTCGGCCTTCACGCCGGCCTTGTCGGTGCTCCCGCCCGCCCAGGCTCCGGCCTGCACGCCGACCGGCTTCTTCCGTACGAGCGTCTCCACCGCGAGCGGCTGGAGCCGGAACTCCCCGGCGTCCCAGCGCAGCAGCCCGATGCAGGCCCGCGAGGCGGCGACGGCCTTCGGGGTGAGCGGCCCGGCGGCCGGAATGCGGTCGACGTCCACTGCCAGGCGCCCTCCCGCGACGTCGAACGTCACCGTGTCCGCGTCCTCGGTCTCGGCGGCGTACCCCTCAAGGAACACGGGCACAGCGAGGCGGGCCGGGTGCCGGTCCAGGGGGGCGGTGAGCGGGCCGGTCGCGGCTGGCAGGGCCACGCGCGCGGTGGTGAGCGCGTCGGCGGGCTCGCCCGACTTCGCGTGGACGTCGTCCCAGAGCAGGTCGCCCTCGGCGGTGAGCGGCATGCCGGTCAGCTCCATCGCCCGCCCCTCGCCCACGGCGGCCAGCAGCGACATGTGCGGCCGGAGCAGTTGCCACAGGCCCGCCCCGACGACGGTGTCCGGCTTGGCGGCCGACACGCTCGCCCGTACGAGCCGGGACGGCGATCCGTCGGCGGGCTCGAACACGGCGTGGACCTGGGCCTGTACGGCGGTGGCGTGCTCCTGGAGGTCGACGCCGAGCGGCAGCAGCCGCCCGGTGACCGGCTCTGCCCCCGCCACGGCTCCCGCTCCGGGCACGGTGAGCAGCAGCGCCCTCGCCCACAGGTCGGCCCAGCGGCGTACCGGAAACTGCTCGACGGTCGCCCCCGGGCAGGAGGCGGCGAGTTCGGCGGCGAACCCGTCGAGCAGGGCGGCGAGCCGGCGCAGCGCGGGGTCGGCGAGGAGTGCGGTGACGACCGGCGCGGACGCGGAGACCGCTTCGTGGTCGAGCCCGCGCCAGCCCGTGCGCGCCAGGTCGGCGAGCCAGGACCGGGCGGCGGCCAGGACGTTCGCGGCACCCTCGGGCTCCTGGGCGGGGAAGTCCACCCCAGAGGGCTCCCTCCCCGTGGCCTCCCCGACCCGCTCCATGAGCGCATCGTGCACGGCTCCGAGCAGGGCTGCCCGCGCGGCGGCGAGCGCCACGAAGTCGTCCTCGCCGCCGCCCCCTGCCGCCGCCTTCTCGGCGGCCTGGGCGACCCGCGCGGCCAGCGGGCTGCCGGAGACGGCGCGGGTCAGCACGGCCAGCCCCTCGGCCTGTGCGGCTCCCGGCCGCAGCAGCCCGTCCACCAGCACCCGATCGAAGGCGTCGACGGCGGCCAGTGCCTCGGCCAGCCCGGACAGGTCCTCGGTCAGCAGATCGGTACGCATCACGCCACCGCCCGAGTCGGCGGGAACCAGTGCATCTCGGGCAACGGGACGGTCGCCGGTGCCAGTTCGAGGTAGGCGAGGTGCCGCAGGAAGCGGCTGAAGACCGAGGCGGCGGCGGAACTCTCCCCGAGGGACGGCCGGTTGGCGGTCATCGTGGTGACGAGGTCGGCTGCGACGGCCTCCGACCCGGCGACCTCGACGCGCAGATAGCGGGCGACGCGCTCGACCCCGTACTGCACGACCGCCTCGTTGATCAGCGCGCGGATGTGGTTGCAGTAGCTGGACCTGAGACCGCCGCAGGGGCGGTTGTTGTTCGTGCTACACGTGTACGCGAAGTCCTTGGCGGCGACCGAGGACACGTACACCCGCTGGATGTCGGAGCCGCTGGAGACGACTCCCTGGAGCCGTCCGTCGGCCAGCTCCACGAAGGGCACCTTGGCGAGCTTGCGGGGCCGGGCGGGGGCGAGCACACGCACGGTGCTCGACCTCTCCCTGTCGGGCAGCCTCTCGGGCTGAACGGTTTCTGACGTCACGCCAACTCCTTTGCTCCGGGGTACGACGAACACCGGGGCACGCCTCACCAAGGCGACCCCGTCCGTTCGGCGGGTCATGAAACGAACATAGACGCGACCACTGACAACGCCCCTCGGTGGCCGAAAACCACTCTTGCGCCGTGTGAGTAAGACGTGAAGATTCACTCGTACTCGTAGGGGATCAACAGGCTGACAAGGGGCGGGCGTTGAACAGGAAGCACACGTGGCGCGGGGCACTTCGCGGGGCGATCACCCTGACCCTGGCCCTCACCGGAGCGCTCGCGCTGACCCCCGCGGCCGGCGCGGCGCCCTCGGCGGCGACCACGACGACCACCGCGACCTGCGCCTCGGACCCGCTGGCCCAGGGCCAGCGCGGCGGAGCGGCCGGCGACCTCGTCTCCGTACCGCGCGCCGACGGCCGGGTGGAGCAGTTCCAGACCTTCTACGACCCGACCTCGATGAGCGGGCTGCCCTTCGTCTGGCAGCGCTCGCAGTCCGCACCGGGCGCCGCGTACGGGACCTGGGTCCGGGTGGGCGCCTCGACCGTCGGCCCCAAGCTGTACGGCGTCACCGGCATCGAGAACGCCGCCGGCGGCATCGAGCTGCTCTGGTCCACGTACGGCACCTTCTGCCACTCCGCCCGGCCCGCGTCCGCCTCCGGCTGGACCGCCGCCACGGGCTTCGGCCTCCAGCCCGCCGCCTACCACGGCGGGGTGACCCTGCACCGCCGCCCCGACGGTACGGTCCTGGCGATCTCCTCCTCGAACGCCGCGGGCCGCGCGGCCGAATCGCGCGCCCTGTACGCCTCGGACGCGGCCGCCGGCACCTGGCAGCCGGTCGCCCCGGCGGGCACGGTCCCCGAGGCGGGCGTCGGCCTCGGCCAGCCCGAGGTGATCGGCGAGACCCCGGACCACCGCATCAAGGTCAAGGCCCGCGAGTGGAACCGCGACCGCTACTGGACCCTGACCGAGTCGGCCCCCGACACGGGCGTCCCCTCCGGCGGCTGGAACGCCCAGTGGACCCTGTGCACGACCTCTGCCTGCACCTGAGAAGTACGCCCCAAAGCCCCGAACGGCGCGCGCCCCTCTCCCGACGGTCCGGGAGAGGGGCGCGCGCCGCACGACAAGACGGCAGGGTCAGATCAGCCTCTGCACGCTCGGGATCAGATCAGCCCCTGCGCCAGCATCGCGTCCGCGACCAGCTCGAAGCCCGCGATGTTCGCGCCGACCACGTAGTTGCCCGGCACCCCGTAGCGCTCGGCCGTGGTGTAGCAGGCCTCGTGGATGTGCCGCATGATCTCCTCCAGCCGCTCCTCGGTGTGGGCGAAGGTCCACGAGTCGCGCGAGGCGTTCTGCTGCATCTCCAGCGCGCTGGTGGCCACTCCACCCGCGTTCGCAGCCTTTCCGGGTGCGAACGCGACGCCCGCCTCCTGGAAAATGCGCACGGCCTCCGGAGTGGTGGGCATGTTGGCACCCTCGGCGACCGCCCGGACGCCGCCCGCCACGAGCACCCGCGCGTCGTTCTCGTCCAGCTCGTTCTGCGTGGCGCAGGGCAGCGCCACGTCGCACAGCACGTTCCAGACACCGCTGCCCGCGACGAACTGGGCGTGCGCGCCACGGCGCTCCGCGTACTCCGAGACCCGGCCGCGCCCGGCCTCCTTGATCTCCTTCAACAGGGCGAGGTCGATGCCCTTGTCGTCCACGACGTAACCGGAGGAGTCCGAGCAGGTCACAACGGTCGCGCCGAGCTGCTGCGCCTTCTCGATCGCGTAGATGGCGACGTTGCCCGACCCGGACACGGCGACCCGGCGGCCCTCCAGGCTCTCGCCCCTGGCACGCAGCATCTCGGCGGTGAACATCACGCAGCCGTAGCCGGTGGCCTCGGTGCGCGCCTGCGCGCCGCCCCAGCCCAGGCCCTTGCCGGTGAGCACTCCGGACTCGTAACGGTTCGTGATCCGCTTGTACTGGCCGAAGAGGTAGCCGATCTCGCGGCCGCCGACGCCGATGTCACCGGCCGGAACGTCCGTGTATTCGCCGATGTGACGGTGCAACTCCGTCATGAAGGACTGGCAGAAGCGCATCACTTCGGCGTCCGAGCGGCCCTTGGGGTCGAAGTCGGAGCCGCCCTTGCCGCCGCCGATCGGCATGCCGGTCAGGGCGTTCTTGAAGATCTGCTCGAAGCCGAGGAACTTCACGATGCCGAGGTTGACCGAGGGGTGGAAGCGCAGACCGCCCTTGTACGGGCCGAGCGCGCTGGAGAACTCCACCCGGAAACCCCGGTTGACGTGGATGCCGCCCTTGTCGTCGGACCACGGGACACGGAAGATGAGCTGCCGTTCGGGCTCGCAGACGCGCTCCACGATGCGGGCGTCCATGAACTCGGGGCGCGCCCTCAGCAGCGGGCCGAGTGTTTCGAGGACCTCGCGCACCGCCTGGTGGAATTCGCTCTCGCCCTGGTTGCGGCGGAGCACCTCCCCGTACAGCTTCTCGATGACGCTGTAGTCGAAGGCGCCGTCGTAAGTGCTCGCAGACATCGGACACATCCTTTCCATGCTGGTCCACGCCCGGCCCGGGGCCTTCCGGGGAGACGGCCCGGGGCCCCGTCGGCCGCGCGCCGACTCGGGAATCGCTCAGCCGCACGCGCGGGACGCACGGCCGTATCTGCGGCGATTGTTCCAGTGCGCGCCACACGCGTTCACAGCGGTCCACATACTGGCGCCCCCGTCTCACCCCGGCGCAAAAATCTGTTGAGGCCGCCCACGGTCTCCCCTACCGTCGCTGCACATCGACGTGTAGCTCAGCAGTCAGAGCGCCGGGCTTCCTACCCGGAGGGCGCGGGGGCGGAACCCGCCACGTCGGCCATGGACACCAACGCTGACCAGCAGCCCTCGCGCCCCGTCGCCGTCAACCTCTCCTACGCCTCCGGCCAGCTCGCCAAGGCCCTGGCCACCGCGGGCACGCACCCCGACGCCGCCACCCGCACCCGCGCCGCCGCGCGCGGCGAGCGCTGGCGGGCCGTGCTGTCGGGCATCGCCGAGGGCCGGCTGTCGATCGGCTCGCGCACCCCGGTCCGCGGCCTTCCCGCGTGGGTGACCCCCGAGGTCGTGCGTGGCGGATTCGCGACGGGTACGGCCAGTGCTTCGGGTCCTCTCCTGCCGTACGAGACCGAGGCCGCCCGGCACTTGGGCGTGCCCGCGACACGCGGGGCGCTGTTCGCGCACGCCCTCACCGAGCCCGGTCTCGACGCGCTCTTCGCCCTGCTGGACAGCGGTCGCTACGAGGTGACGGTGCCCGAGGAGGCCGCGCTGCTGACGCTGGCGTGGCTGGTGCGGGCGGACGACGTCGACTCCGCCACCGACCTGGTCGAGGTCCTTTCTCCGTACGTCGACACGCTGCGCTTCCTGCCGCGTCCCTCCGCCGTCCCGGCGGGCCGCGCCGATCTGGTGCACCGGCGCACGGTCGCCGACGCCCGCGGACGGCTGGAGGCCCGGCTCCCCAACACGGCGGTGGAGACGCAGCGCGAGGCCCTCACGGTCTGGAACCCGTTCTCCGACGAGCTGCTCGCGCACTGGCTCCGGACCCCCGACGACGACTGGTACGCGGACGGCGACGCCCTCCTCAAGCGCTACCGGGCGCTCGCCGCCGAGCACACGCTCTGCACCAAGCACCGCGACCCGAAGGGGAACGTCGGCATCCTCGTCGACGCGCTCACGGAGCTCTCCGCCCGCCGTCCGCTCGACGCGCGCCGCGAAGGTCTGCTCCGTACCGCCGTCGAGTCGATGGTGCGCAAGCGCGGCCTGCCCGGCTCCGAGCGGCACAGCGCCCTGCGCACCGTCCAGGCCGCCCAGGCGTCGCTGCCCCCGCACCATGCGCTCGCCCACCTGGCCGCGCGGCGGCTCGCCGTGCTCCCCCAGGAGACCGGCGCCGAGGACACCGCGCCGCTGGTCGCGGCGGTGAGTGCGCGCGAGGCCGAGGAGTCCGGGCTGCCTGCGGGCGCCCTGCTTCCCGCTCCGGTACGCCGCGTGGTCGAGGGCACGCTCAGCGCGCCGCTCGCCACGCTGGTCGGGCGGAAGCTGGTGCCGTCCGCCGAGGTGCTGGCCGAGCTGGTCCCGCAGTTGGTGGCCGCGACCACGGCCCGTACGTACGAGGACGGAACACTGCGCACACTCGCGGCGGCCACCTACCGCGCGTTCCGCAACCGGCGCTCGCTGCTCCTGCTCAACCTGGAGCACCAGGTACGGGTGGACGAACTGCCCTGGGTACGGGCGGTGTCCGCGCACCGGAATCCGAACGCGGACGCCGCCCTCGACGCGCTGCGCGAGCTGGGCGGGACGGCCGTGCGTGCCTTCCCCGGCACACTGCTGCCCAATCCGCTCGTACGGGAACTGTCGGTGCTGGCCCGCCAGGCGGAGCTGGACGCTCCGCTCGTGGAGGAGTTGGCGGCGGACATCTTCATGGGGACCTTCAGCCCGAAGTTCCTGAAGGCGGCGCAGGTCGCAGGCGAGCTGCTGGAGGGCACGCTGTACGCGCGCTACTACGGCATCGACTACGCGGCGCTGCGCGACGCCCCCGGCAAGAGCGACCGCCGCACTGCCTCCGACAAGCGCACCCGCCGCACCGCCCCCGACTTCGCCGCCCTGTGCACTGCCCGCGCCGGTGGCGACAGCGCTCACTCCTGGTCGGTGGCGGCCAACGGCAAGGTGATCGAGCAGGCGCAGATCCTCACCACTCACAACCTCGCCACCCTCGTGCACCGGGTGTCGATCGACCCGGGTGACAGCTGGGACGTGCTGGCCCTGCGCTGCTTCGCGACGGTGTGCCGCCTGACGGCACGGGTGGAGGGCAACTCCTGGCCGCTTCCCACGATCAAGGACGCGGCGTACGCATGGCGGCACATGCTCTTCCACCTGTCGCTGTGCGACCCGGCGACGCAGGACCGCGTGCTCTCCGAGCTGCACGACCGGTCCGGACGCTGTCCGGAGCACGTCTCCGCCCGCCTCGCCCCGGCGGTCGCGGGACTCCGGCTCGTCGCGAACGGCGGCGAGTTCGACGCGGACGGCACGGCGGACGACGGCCGCGCACACCGCTTCCTCGGCTGGAGCACGGGCGGCCACTGGATGCTGCCCTCCCGCTGACGCAGCGCTTACGGAACGTCCGTCACCGCGACGTCCGCCACCTTGCCCAGCTCCGGCCACGTCAGCGCGGCCGAGCCCCAGGTGAGTCCGGCGCCGAAGGAGGTCAGCAGTACACGGGCGCCCGGCCGGAGTTGGCCGCGCGCCGCCGCGTCGGCGAGGGCAAGCGGGATGGAGGCGGCCCCGGTGTTGCCGACCCGCTCGATGTTCGTGATCTGCCGTGCCGCCGGAAGGTCGAGGCGCTCGCCGACCGCACTGAGGATGCGCGCGTTGGCCTGGTGACCGACGAAGTGGTCGACGTCCTCGGTGCACCAGCCGACGTTGCCGAGCACGGCCTGCGAGGAGGCGGTCATCCGGCGGACCGCGTGCTGGTAGACCTCGCGCCCGTCCATCCGGAAGTACCGGTCGCCGGGGGCGAAACGGTTCGGCTCGGAGCGTTCCAGCGCGCCGCCGCCGGGGACCTCGATGAGGTCGTGGCCGCCGCCGTCGCTGCCGAGGTCGAAGCCGAGGAGGCTGCCGGGCTCGCCCCGTTCACCGCGCCGGAGCACCACGGCCCCCGCGCCGTCGGCGAACACGACGCCGGCGCTGCGGTCGTCCGGTGCGATCAGGGTCGAGTACACCTCGGCCGCGACCAGCAGGACCCGATCCGCGATGCCGGAGGCGAGCACTCCGGCCGCACTGGCCAGGCCGTACACGAATCCGCTGCACGCGGCCGAGACGTCCCACGCGGCGACGGGTCCGAGGCCGAGCCAGGCGGCGAGTTGCGGGGCCATGGCGGGCATCGGCCGGTCGGGCGTGGAGGTGGCCAGGAGCACCGCGTCGACGCGCGGGTTCCCGGCGACGTCCAGTGCGCGCGCCGCCGCACGGAGGGCGAGGTCGCCGGTGGAGGTGCCGGGGTCGGCCCAGTGGCGTTCGCCGATGCCGGTGCGGCGGCGGACCCAGGCGTCGTCCACCTCCCAGGCGGCGGGCAGCGCGTCGTTGGCCACCGTGCGGGGCGGGACCCAGCCCGCGAGGCCCTCCACCACTGCGGCAGGGCCGCCTGCTTCGGGCCGGAAGAGTTCGCCTGACACCCACACCTCGCCGGTTCACGTTTCGGATGAAATCGGACGGACGGAATCGGGACGACCCTACGCCCCGGGGCTTCCGACGACCTCTCTTCACCCGCGCAGCCATACCGCCGTGTCCTGTTCACCCCCACAGCCGCACCGCCGTGTCCTGTTCACCCGCGCAGCCACACCGCCGTGTCCTGCGGAACCCGCCCCTCCGCGTCCAGCGGCCCGCTGCTCAGCAGCACCTCGCCGTGGGCGGGCAGGTCCACCGCCGCCGCGCCCAGGTTGACCAGGCAGCACAGCCCCTCCGTACGCGAGAAGAAGAGGACGTCGCCCGGTGCGTCGAGCCATTCCATCGGCCCGTCGCCGAAGCCGGGCACGCTCCGCCGGATGCGCAGCGCCTCCCGGTAGAGGGCCAGCATCGAGCCGGGGTCGACGTCCTGCCGGTCCACCGCGTACGCCGGCCAGCCCTCGGGCTGCGGCAGCCAGGGCTCGGCCGTCGACCCGAAACCGCTGTACGGCTCGTCGGCCTCCCACGGCAGCGGCACCCGGCAGCCGTCCCGGCCGGGGTCGACGCCCTGCGAGCGGAAGTGCATCGGGTCCTGGATCCGGTCACGCGGAATGTCCGCCTCCGGGAGCCCGAGCTCCTCGCCCTGGTAGAGGTACGCGCTGCCGGGCAGGGCCAGCGTCAGCAGGGCGGCGGCGCGGGCGCGGCGGGTGCCGAGGGCCAGGTCGGTGGGGGTGCGGTAGGTCTTGGTGGCGAAGTCGAAGGCGGTGTCCGTACGCCCGTACCGGGTGACGGTGCGTGTCACGTCGTGGTTGCACAGCACCCAGGTCGCCGGGGCGCCGACGGGTGCGTGCTCGGCGAGCGTGTCGTCGATGGAGCGCCGCAGCTTCTCCGGGTCCCAGGGGCAGGCGAGAAAGCTGAAGTTGAAGGCGGTGTGGAGTTCGTCGGGGCGCAGGTAGCGGGCGAAGCGCTCGGCGTCGGGCAGCCAGACCTCGCCGACGAACACGCCCCCGTACTCGTCGGCGATCCGCCGCCACGCCCGGTAGATGTCGTGGAGTTCGTCCTGGTCGATGTACGGGTGGGGGTCGACGCCCTCGACGAAGTCGGGCAGCGCCGGGTCCTTGGCGAGGAGGGCGGCGGAGTCGATCCGTACACCTGCCACTCCCCGCTCGAACCAGAAGCGCAGCACGTCCTCGTGCTCCTGGCGGACGGCGGGGTGCGCCCAGTTGAGGTCGGGCTGTTCGGGGGCGAAGAGGTGCAGGTACCACTCGCCGTCGGGGACGCGGGTCCAGGTGGGGCCGGCGAACTGGGACGGCCAGTCGTTGGGCGGCAGTTCGCCGTGCTCGCCGCGGCCGGGGCGGAAGTGGAAGAGCTCGCGCTCGGGGCTTCCGGGGCCCGCCTCCAACGCCGCCCGGAACCAGGAGTGTTGGTCCGAGACGTGGTTGGGGACGATGTCCACGATCGTACGGATGCCGAGTTCACGGGCCTCGGCGATGAGCTTCTCGGCCTCGGCGAGGGTGCCGAAGGCGGGGTCGACGGTACGGTAGTCGGCGACGTCGTACCCGCCGTCGACCAGCGGGGAGACGTACCACGGGGTGAACCAGACGGCGTCGACGCCGAGTCGGGAGAGGTACGGGAGTCTGGCCCGGACCCCCGCGAGGTCCCCGGTGCCGTCGCCGTCGCCGTCGGCGAAGCTGCGCGGGTACACCTGGTAGATCACGGCGTCGCGCCACCAGGGGGTGCTGCGGGACGGGAGGGCGTCTGCCACGTGAAGGTCCTTTCGGGCAGGTCGGACCGCGCCGCCTGCCCGGCGGCGCGGTCGTGCGAGGAATGGGGCGGTCCAAGAGGAGCCGGGCGGGCGTGGAGCGGCCGGACGGGCGCTCAGCCCTTGAGGCCGCCCGCGGTGAGGCCGCTCATGATGTTCCGCTGGAAGATCAGGAAGATGAGCAGGGTGGGGATCGACGCGATGGTGAGGGCGGCGATCAGCACGTTGACGGGGACCCCGTTGGACAGCGAGTAGATGCCGACGTTGAGGGTCTGTTTCGCCGGGTCGGGCAGGGTGAGCATCGGCCAGAGGAAGTCCTTCCAGACGCCGACGACCGCGAAGATGGACACCACGCCGAGGATCGGCCGGGAGATCGGCAGGACGATCGACCGCAGGGTGCGCATCGGGCTCGCGCCGTCGATGGAGGCCGCGTCGAGGAGTTCCCCCGGGATGGAGTCGAAGAAGCGCTTCAGCAGGAAGATGTTGAAGGCGTTGGTGACGGACGGCAGCCAGATCGCCCACGGCGAGTTGAGCAGGTTGCGCTCCACGACGGGTACGTCCAGGACGGTCAGGTACTGCGGTACGACCAGGACGGTGGCCGGGATCATCAGCGTCGCCAGCATCATCCCGAGGACGGCCTTGCCGAAGACCGGCCGGAGCTTGGAGAGCGAGTAGGCGGCGGCGACGTCCAGGACGAGTTGGAAGGCGAGCGCGCCGAACGCGTAGTAGAGGGTGTTGAAGAGGAGCTTCGCGAGGTCCATGACCTCCCACGCCCGGGTGTAGTTGGCCGGCTCGAAGGAGCCGGGGACCAGGGTGGGCGGGGTCTGGATGACCTCCTGCGGGTTCTTGAAGCCGCTGGAGACCAGCCAGTACAGCGGCCCGAGGAAGACCAGCGTGAAACCGCCGACGATGACGGCGAAGACGATCCAGTAGACCAACTTGCCGCGCGGGCGGGCGAGTTGGGCGGGTGAGATGAGCGTGCGTGTCGACATGGCGTGTCTCCCCGTTCCCTACTCGTCCTCGGCGCGGCTGAGCTTCACGTACGCCGCCGAGAAACCGGCGAGCAGTACGAGCAGGAGCAGGCCGAGGGCGGCCGCCGCACCGTAGTTGTTGAAGCTGAAGGCGTACTGGTAGATCAGGTACACGACGGTCGTGGTGGACCCTTCGGGACCTGCGCCGCCGGTGAGCAGGAAGGGCTCCACGAAGACCTGCATGGTGGCGATGACCTGCATGAGCAGCATCAGCGACAGGATGAGTCGGGTCTGCGGGATGGTGACGTGCCAGATCTTGCGCAGCAGTCCCGCGCCGTCCAGCTCGGCCGCCTCGTACAGCTCGCCGGGTATGCCCTGGAGTGCGGCGAGGTAGATCAGGGTCGCGCCGCCCATGTTCATCCAGGTGGAGGCGACGACGACCGCGAGCAGCGAGACGTCCGGGTCCTGGAGCCACTGCTGGGCGGGCAGCCCGAACGCGTCGAAGACCTCGTTGAGGAGCCCGTACCCCGGGTCGTACAGGTACTTGAAGAGAAGCACGGAGGCGACCGGCGGCAGCATCACCGGAAGGTAGACGAGCATCCTCAAGTAGCCCTTGCCGTGCCGGAATTCGTTGATGGTGACCGCGACGACGAACGGCACCGCGAAGCCGAGCACCAGCGCGAGCAGGGTGAACATCAGGGTGTTGCGCCAGGCCTGCCAGAACGCCGGGTCGTTGAAGACGGTGACGAGGTTGTCGAGCCCGACCCAACTGACCGTGCCGTCCTCGGTCTTCTGGAAGGCGAGCAGGAACTCCCGGACCATCGGGTACCAGGAGAAGAGCGCGAAACAGACGACCGCGCCGACGAGGAAGCCGTGGGCGGTGAGGTTGCGGCGCAGACTTCGGGCGAGACGTCCGCCCTGCGGTCCGGGTCGAGCTGAACGTGGCTGCACCTCAAGGGAGTTGCCCGTCTTGCTCGGGGTGAGGCTGGGGGCCGACATCGTTGCTCCTCGGTGCGGGGGTGCCGGTTCTTCGTGCGTGCGTATGCGTGCGTACGGTGCGGGGCCGGGCGGGGACGGGGGTGCGGCCCGTCCCCGGCCGGGCGGGGGGCCGTCAGCCGCCGAGGATCTGGTTGACCTGCGACTCGGCCGTGGCCAGGAGCTTGTCGACGTCGGCGTCCTTGTTGGTGAGGACTCCGGACATCACGTTGTCGAGGATCTTGTAGATCTCCTGCGCCTTGGGCGGCTCGGCCTTGCCCTGCACGGGGTTGTCCATGAAGGTCTTGAAGTTCGCGACCGGCATGGTGGCGTCCTTCACGCGGGCCGCGTCGTCCGTCTTCTTGGACTCGTTGAGCCAGAAGTTGGGCTGCGGGATGCCGACCGGCAGGTTGTCCGCCTTGGTGCGGGCCCAGTCGAACTGGCCCTTGCCGACGGAGAGGTTCTTGAAGTTCAGCCAGGCGACGGCCGCCTTCACCTTGTCGGCGGATATCCCCTTCTTGATCATGTAGTTGTTGCCGCCGGCCAGGGTGTTCTTCTCGCCGGGGATCGGGCCCATCCCGAAGTTCTCGTACTTCGCGCCCAGTTGCTGGACCATGTACGGGATGTCGTCGGGCGCGGCCAGGTACATGCCGAGCTTGTCGGTGGTGACCATCTTCTGGAGGTCGCCCCACTTGAGCAGCTGGGTCTTGCCCATGCTGTCGTCCTCCCAGCGCATGGCGTGGAGGTTCTTCAGCACCTGCTTGCCGAGGTCGGTGTTGAAGGCGGCCTTCTTGCCGCTCGGGTCGACGATGTCGCCGCCGACGCTGTACATCTGCGCGGTGAAGTGCCAGCCGCCCTGGTTGGTGGCGCTGTACTCGCCGAAGCCGGCGATGCCATTGCCGAGCCCGGCGATCTTCTTGGCGGCGGCGCGGACCTCTTCCCATGTACGGGGAGGCGTGTCGGGGTTGAGGCCCGCCTGCTGGAAGAGCTTGCGGTTGACGAGCAGACCCATCGTGTAGTTGCTAGTGGGCAGGCCGTACAACTTGCCGTCCCGCTTGAGGGAGTTGAGGACGTTCGGGTCGATGTCCTTGAGCAGCGGCACCGACTTGTCGTTGACGAACGCGGTGATGTCCTGCGCGCCGTCGTTGTCGAGCACCTGGGGCAGGTCGGTGAAGTACGTGTAGAACACGTCGGGCTGGGACTTGGCCTTGAGCATCGCGGTGAAGCGCGGCGGCTCCAGGCACTGGCCGGCGGTGGAGCGGCCCTGGATCGTGACGTTCGGGTAGGTCTTGTTGAACGCGGCGACGTCCTCCTTCCACTCCTTCAGCTCGGCCGCCTTCGCCGTCGGGGGCATGCAGTCGATGGAGATCGTGACCTTGGTCTTCGGGTCCAGCGGGGCGGCGGGGTCCGAGTTCCCGCTGCCCTGGGAACCCGAACCGGGGTCGTCGTCCTTGCTGCTGCTCGTGCCGCAGGCGGCGAGGGCGGTGAGCGTCAGGGCGGAGACGAGCGTCATGGCGCTTGCAGTGCGGGCGCGACGGAACCGAGCACTTCTCATGGGTGGACCCCTTCGGGCATGAACGTGGAAGGCGCCCCACCGCCGATGCGTTGTGGGGCGCCGCTCACTCAACCACCGCGAACAAGTGGACGCAAGATGTCGCGTAGATTTCGTAATTGATTGACAGCCAGGTGGAGTTCAGAGGCAGAACGACGTCAGATCGTGACCGTCACGGGGCTTCACTTCGCGGCTCCGCCGACTCCGGAAGGACTCACTTCGCAGCCCCGTCGACTCCGGAAGGACTCACTTCGCGGCCCCCGTGACTCCCGAGGGCTGCGCCGTGGAGCCGCGCACCACCAGCTCCGGGTCGAAGAGCAGCTCACTGTGCGGCACGTCGCTGCCCTGGATCTGGAGGATCAGCAGCTCGACGGCGGCCCGCCCCATCGCCTCGATGGGCTGGCGGACCGTGGTCAGGGGCGGTTCGGTGCAGGTCATGAAGGCGGAGTCGTCGTATCCGACCACGGACACGTCCTGCGGCACCCGCAGCCCCAGCCGACGCGCGGCCCGCACGGCCCCCAGCGCCAGCGGGTCGCTCGCGCACACGATGCCGGTCGCCCCGCGCTCCAGCAGCCGCGTCGCGGCGGCCTGACCGCCCTCCAGCGAGAACATGGACCGCTCGATGAACTCGTCCCCCAGCGACCCGCCCGCGGCCTGCTCGGCGGCCTTCAGCCGGCGCCGGGACGGCATGTGGTCGGCGGGGCCGAGCACCAGGCCGATCCGCTCGTGCCCCAGCGACTCCAGGTGCCGCCACGACTGCTCGACGGCCACCGCGTCGTCGCAGGCCACACAGGGGAAGTCGAGCCCCGCGATGGAGGCGTTCATCAGAACCACGGGGATCTGCCGCTCGGCCAGCAGCCGGTAGTGGTCGTGCGGGGCGTCCGCCTGCGCGAACAGCCCTCCGGCGAAGACCACTCCGGACACCTGCTGCTGGAGCAGCAGATCCACGTAATCAGCCTCGGAGACGCCCCCCTTGGTCTGCGTGCACAGCACGGGGGTGAGCCCCTGCTGGGCCAGCGCACTGCCGATGACCTCGGCGAACGCCGGGAAGATGGGGTTCTGCAACTCCGGCAGCACGAGCCCCACCAGCCGCGCCCGTTCCCCCCGCAACTGCGTCGGCCGCTCGTACCCGAGCACGTCCAGTGCGGTCAGCACCGACTGCCGGGTCGCCTCCGACACCCCTTGCTTGCCGTTGAGCACCCGGCTGACCGTGGCCTCGCTGACCCCAACCTTTTTCGCTACCTGAGCAAGTCGTCGCGTCATGGGCGCAAGAATAGCGCAAGCGCTGCAAGGCGCTTGCGCTATTCGGACAACCGAAGTGCGCTGAGCGGACGGCCGACACACCCGTCGCGGACAGCTCCTGGAGGATGCCGAAACACCCTTCAGGGCTTCCACTACGGGTTGTTGACGATCTTCAGCGTCGAGGTGGTGTTGCGGATGTCCACCGCGTTGCCGCTCAGCCGCAGCCCATTGAAGACGACCTCGCCGACGGCCGGCCCCTGGCCCGCCTCCGGCAGCTCGTTGGCCCACAGACCGAAGCCAGACTTCGCATCGTAGGCGTCACCGCTCTTGCGCGCCCCCGTCACGGACACATCGGTGAAGACGGTGTCCTTGATGGGGAACTGCGGCTGCCCGCCGACGTAGTTCGTCTGGAACATGATCCCGCTGTAGGTGGGATCGACGATGTCCACGTGGTTCACCCGGATCCCCTGGAAGACCTTCGAGGCGGAGAACACCCAGATGCCGGGGAAGGTCTGCGCACCCCAGAAGTGCCCGCCCGCGCGGACCACCGAGATGTTCTCGAAGACCGTCGGTTCGGTCCCGAAGCCGTTCATCGGATACCCGAAGTCCAGGGAGGAGATGGTGATTCCGGAGTACACCAGGGTGTCGGCGATGTGGATGTTGCGGAAGGTGTTGCGGTAGCCGCCGTACACGGCGACGCCCGCGGCCCGCCAGGTCAGCGTCGACGTCAGGTTCTCGTAGACGTTGTTCTTCATGTCCGCGCCGCCCGCGTCGATCGCGGAGAACAGCGCGAAGCTGTCGTCGCCCGTCGCCCGGGCGTCGTTGTTGGTCACGAGGTTGTCCGTCGACCCGTTGGTCATGTTGACGCCGTCGGCGAACATGTTGCGGATGCGGGAGTTCTTGATGGTCATCGAGTCGGTGTTCGCGCCCCAGTAGAGGCAGACCATGTGCTCGTTCCAGATGTTGTCGATGACGATGTCCGACACGTTCGAGAAGTCGAAGACCTTCCCCGGTCCGTCGATCCGCGAGGTGTAGTTCCCGAAGTACGCGAAGTTGGAGAAGGACGATCCCTTCGCCGCCGCCTCCGCACGGAACCCGACGTCCGTGTTCTCCTGCCCGGCGGGCGCGTGGAACTGCGTGTACCAGGGCCCGGCCCCGACGACCTTGACCGCCTTCCCGTACACCTGGAACTTGCTGGACGTCTGGTAGTCGCCCGGCGGCAGGTAGACCCCCACCAGCTTCCCCGTCGTGTCCATCCGCACCTTGTCGAGCGCGTTCTGCACGTCCTGGTGGCCGAAACCTGCGGGCACGGTGTACGTCGCCGGGTCCGGGTTCGCGACGGGCGCCACCTGCTCCGTGTTCACGAAATCGATCGCGTACGTCGAGGTGTTCGCGGCGTCCTTCTGGAGCCGGATCTTCGCCCCCGCCGGGACGGTCTCGCCGAGCATCAGGTGCGCCTCGTCGTAGATGTGCCGGGGAGCCCCCGAACCCGGCGAGTTGCCGGGGGCGGTCTCGTTCCCGTACAGCCAGGCATAGCGGGAGGTGAGCGGGAAGGCCTTCTTCATGACGCCGTTGACGTAGACGTCGATCGTCGAGTCGATGCCGCCGCCGCCCGGTGCATCCGGGATGGAGAAACGCGTGACCAGGGTGTTCGTGCTGGCCCTGGTGGTGAACTCGACATACTCGCCGGTCGCGTCCAGGTTCACGGCCTTGCGGCCCGAGGCCTCGCCCGCGATGTCACCGACGGTCCGGTTGGGCCCGACGACCTGCGCGCCGCCGCCGACCGTGCCGTCCTCCGCCTCGTACATGTCGTACGGCATGTTCGCGCCACGCCCGACGAACAGCGGCTGGGTGGAGGTGTTGTTGTCCCTCTTGACCGGCAGCTCGGCCGCGTCCGGCGCGATGACGATCTTCGTCGTGTACGAGCCGTTGGCGGCCTTCCAGGTGCCGAGCGAGACCGGCGCGGTGGTCGCACCGGCGGCGATGGCCCCGGAGTGGCTGCCGGTGAGCGTCTTGACGACCGCGCCCTTGGCGTCGGTCAGCGTGACGGTGACCGCGTGGTCTCCGCCGGAGGAGGCGACGGTGCCCTGGTTCTTGATGGTCACCTTGTACGTGACGTCGTCCCCGGCGGCCGGGGAGGACGGGGTGGTGGTCACGGACGCGGCGACCAGGTCGGCGCTGGCGACCGGCTTCACGACCAGCGGGCTGGGGTTGGTGAGGGTGTTGTTGCTCTCGTTCTGCTCCAGCACCTCGTTGCCGTCGTCGGCGACCGCGCTCAGTTCGTACGATCCCGCCTCGCGCTGACCGAGCGAGGCCGTGACGGTGGCCTGCGCGCCCGCCGCGAGGGCCGGGACCTGCGCGGTGGCGACCTTGGTGCCGCCGAGCCGGACCGCGACCTTGCTGGCGGCGGCGTCGGCGGGACCGCTGTTGCGTACGGTCACGGAGGCGGTGACAGTGTCCGTCTCGACGGGCGATGCGGGCGAGGCGGTCAGCCCCGTGACTTCGAGATCCGGGTTGGGCGCGGCCACGCCGATCACCTGGAACTCTGCCAACTGGCCTGCCCCCGAGACCGAGTTGGCGGTGAAGCGCAGTTGCACGTCAGCCACCCGCTTGCCCACGGGCACCGTCACGGTGTTCTGCCCGCTCGCCGGATCGAAGACGTACTCCTTGGCGGCGACCAGCGAGGTGACGCCGGACGCGCTCTGCTCGCGGCCCAGCACCTCGATGGTCTGGGTGCGGCGGCCCCAGGCGGAGTCGGGGTTGAGCTTGAGGACGAGCCGGTCGACGTCGGCGTTCGCGCCGAGCTTGACGGTGAGGGTGGCGGGGTGCCCAGTCCCCTCCCAGTAGGTGGCCGTATTGCTGTCGTTCGCGTTCTCCGCGACGAAGGTGTGGATCACCGAGGAGGCCACGATCGGCTTGCCGACGGCGAGGTTGGTGCCGCCTCCGGTGCCGGTGCCGTTGCGGGTCACGGTGTTGCTGTTGCCGGACTGGTTCCCGGCCGCGTCCTTCGCCCGTACGTAATAACTGACGGTCGCCGAGGCCGGGCGGTTGTCGGTGTACGTCGTGACCGTGCCGCCGACCGAGGCCAGCAGGGCTCCGTTCGCGTAGACGTCGTAGCCGGTCACGCCCTTGTTGTCCGTGGACGCGCCCCAGGTCAGCTTGATCTGACCGGTCGCGGGCTCGGTGTACGCGAGGTTCGCGGGGGCCGTCGGGGCCTGGGTGTCGCCCGTGTCGCCGGTGCGGGTGACGGTGTTGCTGTTGGCCGACTCGTTCCCGGCCGCGTCCTTGGCCCGTACAAAATACTTGACGGTCGCGGAGGCCGGGCGGTTGTCCGTGTACGTCGTGACACCTGCGCCGAGCGAGGTCAGCAGGGTGCCGTTGGCGTAGACGTCGTAGCCGGTGACGGCCGTGTTGTCGGTCGAGGCGCCCCAGGTGAGCTTGATCTGGCCGGTCGCGGGCTCGGTGTAGGCGAGGTTCGCGGGGGCGGTGGGGGCCTGGGTGTCGCCGGTGGCAGGGCCGTAGACCTCCAGCTCGCTCAACTGGCCCGCGTTCTGGACGCTGTTGGCGGAGATCAGGGCCCGGACGTAGCGGGTCGTGGTGGCGTCGAAGGAGATGCTGGTGGAGTTCTGTCCCGCCGCGTCGAAGGTGTAGGCCTTGGCGGCGGTGAGGTCGGTGAAGTCGGAGCCGTTGGTGCTGCCCTGGAGCTTCAGGGTCTGGGTCCGTGCGCCCCAGCCGTCGGGGAGGCGCAGGACCGCGCGGTTGACGCGCACCGACGCGCCGAGGTCGGCCTGGAGCCACTGCGGGAGGGCGTTGTTGCGGCTCTCCCAGTAGGTGGCCTTGTTGCCGTCGGCCGCGTTTCCGGGTGCGTACACCTCGGTCTGGCTGCTCGCGGTGAAGGTCTTGCCCCGGGCCAGGTTGACCGAGGACTCGCCCGCACCGTGCACCTCCAACTCGGACAACTGCCCCGCCTGCCAACCGGTGTTGGCACTGATCGCGATCCGCACGAAACGGGTCTGCGTCGCGGGGAAGCCGACGGTGACGGTGTTGCCGGACCCCGGCGCGAAGGTGTACGCGGCGGACGCCTTGAGGGTGGTGAAGCTGGTGCCGTCGGCACTGCCCTGCACGGCGAGGGTCTGATTGCGCTGCTCCCAGCCGGCCGGGAGCTTCAGGACCACCTCGTCCACCCGCTGCGTCGCACCGAGGTCGACCTGCGCCCACTGCGGAAGTGAGCTGCCCGCGCTCTGCCAGTACGTGGACTGGTTGCCGTCGGTGATGTTCGCCGCGCCGTACTCGCTGTGGGAGCTGCTCGCCGACGCCGGGTCGCCGACGGCGATGTTGGGTCCGTCGGCGGCGGATGCCGAGGTCAGGAGGGGTCCGGCCAGCAGGAGGAGGCTGGTGGCCAGCGTGGCGCTGAGCACGCTTCTCGCCACGCGCTGCGGCGATCTCGTACGGGATCTCATACGTCCCCGATCTCGGCCCTGCCGCGCACGCGGCAGGGCACGTCAGTGGGATGGGTGGGGGGCGGTACGCCCGGCGGAGGGGCCGGGCGCACCGGTCGTACTCGGGTCGTACGTACGGTGATCAGCGGCGCGAGCCCTGCGCTCCCGCCGCGCCGTTGATCACGAACTGGGAGCCCGGCTCGATCAGGACGTTGCCCTGCGCCAAGTTGGTGATGGTCACGCCGGAGAGGGTGGCGCTGCCGCGGGCCCCGCTCATGGCGAGGATTCCGGAGCCGTTGTTCGACTTGTCGATGGTGACGTTCTTGATCTGGACGCCCGGCATTTCGCCGCCGCCGGTCTTGAACTGGATGCCGTCGTACGTCGAGTCACGGATGTCGGTGTCGCGGATGGTGACGCCGGGGATCGGCTGGCCCTGGGCGAACAGGGTGATCGCACCGAACTCCTGGTCCTCGTTCCAGAACGCGCCACCGGTGCGGTGCAGCCCGTTGCCCGCGATCAGGGTCTGGCCGGAGAAGGGCAGCGGGTCGTGGTCGGTGGCGAGCATGATGCCGGGGTAGTTCATGGTGTCGGAGATGAGGTTGTTCTCGATGGTGTTGCCGTAACCGCCGTACACCGCAACTCCATTGGCGCGCCAGGGCAGTTGGATGGTGTTGTTGCGGAAGTGGTTGTCGTGGCCGACGTCGACGGAGGTGTCCTTGACGTACTTGCTGGCCCAGACGGCGAGCGCGTCGTCGCCGGTGTTGCGGAAGGAGGAGTTGAAGACGGTCGAATTGCGGGTGCCGTTGGCGAAGTTGACGCCGTCGGCGTAGGTGTTGCGGATGCGGACGCCGTTGAATTCGAGGCCGTCGCCGGGTCCCCACAGTTCGGGAATGTTGGAGTAGTCGCGGCCGACCCAGGCGCCGACGTTGGCGTGCTCGATCCAGACGTTGCTGATCTTCGTGTTCTTGCCGAAGCGGCCGTTGAGCGCGACGCCGCCCTCGGCGTTGCCGTCGCCGCCGCGGATGGTGCCGGAGCCGAAGATCGCGATGTCGGAGATCTTGGTGTTGTCGTCGATGTCGAAGCCGAAGTTGCCCTCGTGCGGGTGGTTGATGCCGCCCGCGTCCTGCGGGGCGATCAGCGAGTACAGCTGGGAGTGCCACATGCCCGCGCCGCGGATCGTGACGTCGCGGATGCCGACCTGGTTGAACTGCCCCCGGTTCAGGGGGTCATCGGTGAGGATCTTCTTCTCCTGCCGCCACTGGCCGGCCGGGATCCACACGCAGGGGATGTCGCCGTTCTGGTCGGCGGTCACCGCACGCTGGATGGCGTCGGCGTCGTCGATGCCGTCGTTGGGGACGGCCCCGTAGGCGGTGATGGAGGCGCACTCGGCGGGCTTGGCGGACGGGGCGGCGACCTGCTCCAGGTCGATCAGGTCGACGACGTAGAAGGAGGCGTTGTCGCCCGCGTCGCGCTGGAGGCGGAAGACGGTGCCGGCCGGGTAGGTCTGGGTGAGCAGGACGTTCGACTCGTCGAAGAGACGGCGGGCGTCGCCGCCGGGCCGGTTGGTGAGGCCCTCGGGGTCGTCGGTGCTGCCGTACAGCCAGCTGTGCTTGGAGGACAGGTTGACCTTGCGGACGAACTGGCCGTTCGCGTACAGGCTCAGCGTCGCCTCCTGGCCGCCGCCCGCTGCCGCGTCGGGGAGGGAGTTGCGTACGACGAGGGAGTTCGCGGCGCCGGTGGAGGTGACCTCGACGTACTGGCCGGTGGCGGTCAGCCGGACCGACTTGCGGCCGGACGACTCGGTGGCGAAGTTGGTGTGCCCGAAGGTGCGTTGGGCGTCCGACTCCAGGAGGGTGCCGTTGTACCGGCCGTCCTCCGCCTCGTACTCGGTGTACGGGACGGCAGCGCCGCGCCCGACGACCAGGGAGCGGGCGAAGGTGTTGTTGTTCTCGTTGGTCTCGGCGACGACGCCGGTGGCGTCGGCGGTGGCGGTCAGGGGCGCGCCGCCGCTGGTGGCGGTCCAGCTGCCGTTGACGGCGACGGTGGCGGTGCCGCCTGCCGCGATGGCGGGGGTGGTGCCGTTGAGGGTGCTGCCGCCCACGGTCAGCCGGGTGACCGTTCCGGCGGGGACGGCCGCGTTGCCCCGGTTGCGTACGGCGACGGTGAAGCTGACCGGTGAGCCGACCGCCGGGTTCGCCGGACTGCTGGTGATGCCGGTGACGTCGAGGTCGGGACCGGGAGCCTGACCGACCGTCAACTTCCCTGCTGCCGTACGGCCGTTGTTGCTGTTGTCGAGTTCGGCGACGGTGTCGGTCGGGTCGACGACCGCCGACACCGTATAACTCCCGGCGGCCCGCTTGCCGACCTGCACGGGCACCTTCACCGAGGCGCCGGGGGCGAGCGCGCCGACCGCCGCGCTGCCCGCGACGGTTCCCTCGACGCTGACGTCGACGGTGGTGGCGGGGGACGCAGCGGTGCCGGTGTTGCGCACGGTCGCATCCACGGTGACCGCGTCTGCCTCGGACGGCGCGGCGGGCGACCAGGTCAGGTCGGCGACGGTGAGGTCCGGGGCGGGGGCCGCCGCGCCGACCACCTGGAACTCGGCGACCTGTCCGCCACCCGCCCCGGTATTGCCGAAGAACTGGAGACGTACGTCGGCGTAGCGGCCGGAGACGGGGATGGTCACGGTGTTCTTGTTGCCGGAGGGGCTGAAGGAGTAGTCGGCGCGGGCCTTGAGCGAGGTGAAGGCGGTCGCGCCCGCCGCCCGGCCGAGGACCTGAAGGTTCTGGGTCCTGGCTCCCCAGGCGGCGTCGGGGTTGAGCTTGAGGACGACGCCCGACAGGTCTGCGTCCGCGCCGAGCTTGACGGTGAGGGTGGAGGAAGCGCCGCCCGCCTCCCAGTAGGTGCTGGTGCTGTCGTCGTTGGCGTTGGCCGGGACGTAGTTCTGGGTGGTGGAGGAGGCTTCGATGGGCTTGCGCAGGGCGAGGTTGGTACCGGCGGGCGGCTCACCGGGGCCGGTCCCGCCGTCCTTTCCGTACACCTCCAGATCGCTCAACTGACCTGCGTTCCAGCCGGTGTTGGCGCTGATCTGGACGCGTACGTAGCGGGCCTTGCCGGTGACGGCGATCGGCACGCGGTTGCCGGAGGCGGGTGCGAAGCTGCGGCCGGCCGAGGCGGACAGGGCACTGAAGGCGGTGCCGTCGGTGCTGCCCTGGACGCTCAGGGTCTGGGTGCGGGCCTCCCAGGAAGCGGGGAGCTTGAGCACCACCTCGGTGAGGTCGGTGGCGGTGCCGAGGTCGATCTGCACCCACTGCGGGAAAGCACCGGACACGCTCTCCCAGTAGGTTGCCTGGCTGCCGTCGGTGACGTTGCCCGCCGGGTACGCGCCGTGGGCGCCGGATGCGGTGGCGGGGCGGCCGAGGGCGAGGTTGGGGCCCTCCAGTGCGCGCGGCGCGGCGCCCACTGCTGCGGCCCGCTGTTCGGCGGCCTGTGCCGCCACGGGCAGCAGGCCGCCCGCGAGCAGTCCGGCCGCCGTCAGCCCGGCGAGCAGCCGCCGGTTGCGGTGTCTCTGGTGCATCTGATTTCGCTCACGCGTCGAGCGGTTTCTCTCACTCATGAAGCTCTCTCGATCCCTTCCCTGGGCGCGCGACCACGGCCCCGCCGCACGGTTTTCGGGCGCGAGGGGGATGACCGGGAGCCTGGTGATATCGGATAGCGAACGCCGAGAATCAAAAAATTGAGCAGATCCGTCAATCTTTTGCAGCGCTGAGCAGACAGGTTTCTACCAGGTATCGGTTTTGTCAACGGAGCGGTACGTGAAGGGAGTTGGCGGAGTCATCGCACGAGGCGCACTCGACACCATCCGTCCCGGTCCGGAGCGGTACGTTCCGATTCGGACCAGCCGGCCTGGCGCATCAGGCCGATGGCGCTGGTGACGGCGTACACGGTCTTCGTCCGGACGGCACGCGGGCTTCATCCGGACGACACGCGGGCTTCGTCCGGACGACACATGGGAAGCGCAGGCCGGGCGGGACGGTGCACGCCTCGACGCGGCGGGCGGGTTCACCGACCGGATCGGTGGCGCGGCGCGCCGGCCAGACGCTCACCCCATCGTTCGTGGGCGGGCGGCGCGCCGTGCCGAGCCGTCCCGCCCACGTGGTTCTGGCAGTCAGCCAGCCAGCGGCAAGGCGGCCGCTATCGCGTTCCGTTCCTTGCGGCCGACCAGCGGGAAGATGATTTTCAGCCCTTGCTCGCCGTCCGTCGCGGAGACGATGAAGGACGAGTTGAGCACCCGCTCCTTGATCTCCGAGCGGACGAGACCGGCGCGCGGGATCGTCATCAGGTGTTCTTCGGGCCGGGCGAACGTCGGGTTCGCGCGGAAGATGAAGATGCGGCGGTCGGTCATCGCCAGGTACATCGGAGTCGGCACCGGGATCACGGCCATTCCACCGCCGCTCAGGACGGCCGACGCTGCCGCGAACGCTGCCGTCCGGCGCACGGTGACGGAGCTCAGGTTCACGATGGTCGTCACCTCGACCTGCTCCCCGGACGCGAGCATGGGGTCGATGGCGGCCAAGAGAAGTCGGCGGCGCTTGCCGTTCACGTGCGTACTCCTGAAAGGTCGGGCCTGGCAGCGCTGGGTCCCGGTACCCGAAAAACAGCCGGGCCGGTGTCCCGCGCGGAACCCGGCCGGAATGAGTTGTCGGCACACCTTGCCGTACGCGGTCAGGGACTCATGGAGATACCCCCGGCATATGCCCGAGAAGGACGGTGATCCTGATCCTGATCCTGATCGTGGAGTGCGACACGCCGACCGCTCGGGGCGGCTCAGGCCCGGTGGACCGCCGACTTCAGGTACGACGCGCGGACCCGGTGCTTGGCGATCTTGCCGTTGGGGTCGCGGGGCAGATCGGGTACGAGGTCGAGGGTGCGGGGGACCTTGAAGCCCGCGAGGGTGGTGCGCAGGGCGGTGCGCAGCGCGTCGGGGTCGGGGGTGGCGCCCGGTTCGGGCTGGACGAGCGCGTGCAGCCGCTCGCCGAACTCCGGGTCGGGCACGCCGAAGACCGTACAGTCCAGGACCCCGTCCAGGCCGAGCAGCGCGGCCTCGATCTCGGCGGGGTAGATGTTGACGCCGCCGGAGATGACCATGTCGACGGCGCGGTCGCAGATGTAGAGATACCCGTCGTCGTCCAGGTACCCCATGTCGCCGACCGAGACGAGCCCGTCGAGCCCCGCCTCCGCGCGGGCCTCGGGGCGGCCCCGGTAGGTGAAGTCGGTGTGCGCGGGCTGGCGTACGTACAGGACGCCGACCTCGCCGGGCGCGCAGTCCTTGCCGTTCTCGTCGACGACCCGGATCTGCGCGTCGCCGAGCGGACGGCCGACGCTGCCGGGTCGCTCCAAGGCTTCGTGGGAGTCGATGACGGTGATGTAACCGGTCTCGCTGGAGGCGTACGTCTCGTGGACGATCGGCCCGAGCCACTCGATGAGGTCCCGCTTCACGTCGGGGGCGCAAGGCGCACCGGTCGAGCCGACGAAGCGCAGCGACGACAGGTCGTACCGCTCGCGCACCTCGCGCGGCAGCTTCAACAGCCGTACGTACATGGTGGGTACGCAGTAGAGCGCGTCGATGCGGTGGCGTTCCACCAGGGCGAGGGTCTGCTCGGCGTCGAAGCGCGGGGCGATGACGAACAGCCCGGCGGCGATGGCCGCGTACTGGGCGAACATGCTGGGGGCGCTGTGGTAGAGCGGGGCGGTCATCAGGGCGCGGCAGCCGGGGCGCAGTCCGTAGACCTGGCCGACGACGGCGAGGGTGCGGTTGCGGAAGTCGTCGATCTCCTCGACGGGCACGGGCGCGCGGACGACGCCCTTGGGGCGGCCGGTGGTGCCGGAGGTGTAGGCCATGTGACCACCGGGGGACACCAACGGGCCGTCGTACGCGGCCTGTTGGCCAAGCCAGGTCTCGTACGGGAGCGTGCCCGACGCCGCCGTGCCGTCGCCCACCGCGAGGACGGTGAGACCCTCGGGCAGCGCGTCGCGCGCCGCCGTCAGCAGGTCCGCGTGACCTATGACGGCCTTCGCTCCGCAGTCCTGGACGATGTAGGCGAGTTCAGCGGGGGTGAAGTGCCAGTTCAGGGGGCAGAAGTGGTAGCCGCCCAGGCGGCAGGCGAGCATGACGTCCACGTATGCGGCGTCGTTGCGCAGCAGCACCGCGACGACGTCGCCCGCACGCAGCCCGAGGGCGTACAGGCCGCCTGCCAACTTGGCTGCCCGGGATTCGAGTTCTTCGGGCGCGGTCTCGGTGCCTTCGAAGCTGACGATGGCGGTCATGGATGTCCTCTCGTCCGTCGGGCCGTACATACGTACATGCGTGCGTGCGACAGCCATCGTGTCACGCACCCCGGACCTCGCGCCTCAGTCCGGCCACCGCCCCTTTCAGGGGCGCGGGGAACTGCGCGATCAACCACGACGCACCCGCACGTACCCCTCCAACTGCCCCGCGGGTTTAGGTGAAGGGGTGGGGCTGGGGACCTCTTGGCCCGGCGGGCCGGAGCTTCACGCACCCGGTACGGGGAGGCGCCCCGAGGGCCCCCGGGGCTGCGCACACCGGGCACCCAAGGTGCGGAGCAGGCCCAGCACGCGGCCGGTCACACGGACGCAGCGCACGGCCTGCCTCCGACAGCCCCCGCTGGCTACCCTGACGCGCGGCAGGTCCGACGCCAGTACCCGTACCCGTACCCGCACCCCACCCGCACCGGAGGTTCCCGCATGACCAGCAAGTTCACCGAGATCGCCATCGACTGCGCCGACCCGGTCGGACTCGCACGGTTCTGGTGCGCGGTGCTCGGCTACGAGGTGCGGGCGGAGGAGGGCGACGGCGAGTACGTCTCCATCGGCTCCCCCGCCGTGCCCGAGGGCCGGAAGCGGCCCGGCCCCGTACCGCCGACGCTGGCGTTCGCGCGGGTGCCCGAGGGCAAGACCGGCAAGAACCGGCTGCACATCGACGTCAATCCCACCGACTGCGACCAGGAGGCGGAGGTGGCCCGCCTGCTCACGCTCGGCGCCCGCCCCGCGGACGTCGGCCAGACGGGCGAGGAGAGCTGGGTGATCCTGGCAGATCCCGAGGGCAACGAGTTCTGCGTACTGTCGACCCGCTGCCCCTGACCCGGGGCCTCCTGTCCCCGTCCCTCGTCCCCCTACTCGTACCGGTACTTCAGGGAGTCCGCCTCCGCCTGCTCGATGTCGGCGATCGTCAGCTCCGGCATCCGCAGCTGGGCCAGCGTCACTTCGGCCGAGGTCGGCTGGGCGTCGGCGGACAGCCACTTCTCCGGCTGCCAGGCCCCGCTGCGCAGCAGCGACTTGGGGCAGTGCGGGTAGACCTCCTCGATCCCGATCACCAGCGCACTGGCCGGCGGCTTGCCGACGGCGGTCAGTTGCGACAGCAGGTCCGGGCGGGTGGAGATGCAGGCCCGGCCGTTCACCCTGAGCGTGGTGGTGCGCCCCGGGATGAAGAACAGCAGCCCGGCCCGGCCGGTGGCGATGACGTTCTGGAGGGTGTCCAGCCGCTGGTTGCCGGTCGCGTCCGGTATCGCCAGCGTCCGCTCGTCCAGGACGCTGACGAACCCGGCGGGGCCGCCGCGCGGGGAGACGTCGCAGTTCCCTTCGGCGTCCACGCTGGAGATCATGACCAGCGAGGAGCAAGCGATCAACTGCCGTGTCTGGTCGGTGAGTTCGGCCATCTGCTTGCGCACGGCCCGGTCGCCGGGCAGGTCGTAGACCTGACGCAGAGCCTCCTGGTCGGCCACGGCGTCGAGGCGGAGCGCGTCGAATGTGCTGCTGGCAAGGGTGGTTGTCATATCACCGACCCTAACCGGAGGCCAATTCCGGTCACGGACCTCACCCCCGTACACGGGGCCCTAGGGCGTGGTGAGGTCCGGGAACGAGTGGTGTTCGTGGGACACCAGCCAGCGGCCCGCCTCCTTGCGCAGGCCGAGGGTGAGACGCAGGCGCAGCTCGGGGCGTTCGGCGAGTTCGGCGGGGGTGCCGCAGCGCAGGAGGGCGTGGGCGAAGGCGACGTCCGTCCCGGCGGTGACGTCCAGGGAGTCGATCTCGAAGGCCGCGCCCTGCGCCTGCCAGGCGAAGAAATCCGGCCACACCGCGCGGTAGGCGTCGATGCCTCGCACGCCCGCGAAGGGGGGCGGGACGTCGTACATCACGATGTCGTCGGCGTGCGCGTCGAGGACGGTGTCCAGGTCGCCGGAGTGCACGGCAGCGGCCCATCGCTCCACCAGGGTGCGGATCTGCTGTGCGTCGTCGGTGGTCATGGAGGGCGGCTCCTGTCGTCGTAGGCGGTACGGGTGCAGTGTTCCGGAGGGCCGTGGGGGTGGCACTCGGCCGCGCCGGTCGGTGTACCTGTCGGCACGTCCCACGACACGTCTGTCACGCCGTCAGGACGGCACCCGGCAATCCCTCACACGAGTGACGGGCCACCTTCGGGTGAATCGAACGCCGGGTCACGGCCCGCTCGCCCAGCACCGGGGCGACGGGCACCCCCAACTCGAACATTCGGTCGACGATTCGCCGCCCGACCCCCGTGACGGGTCCTTGATCAGGAGCGTTTCCCCGCTGTCATACCCGACCGCGCCCCCTCCGGAGGAATCATGAATCCCGTCCCTGCCCTCAATCAGCGTCACTTTGCGTTCGAGAACCCTCCCGTCGTCCTCGGCAGCGCCTGGCACCTGATTGACGCCGTCAGGACGCTGCCGGGCACCTCCTCACGCCGTTCACCGGGGTGGTCGGCATGAGCAAATCCGAGGACGGCCGCGACAGCCGCCCCCGCACCGGCGGCCCGGCCCACCACGGTCCGGCCACCGGCCCCGCACCCACCCCGACCGTGCCGCAGCCCCGGCCCGCGCGGCCCCGGCCCACCGTGCCGCCCGAGCTGGACTACAACGGGCGCCGGCACCGCCGGGCCATGGAGGACGCCACCCTCCTCGACATGGCCCGGCGCATCCCGGCCGCGCTGGCGCAAACCGCGCGGCTGGCCTGGTCGGTCGACCGGCGGATGGTGGTCACCGTGCTGGTCTGCCAGGTGCTGTCGGGCGTCGGCACGGCGATCATGCTGGCCGCCGTGGCGCAGGCCCTCCCCCACCTCCTCACCGCGCCGAGCCCCGCCGCCGCACTGGACGCGGCCTGGCCCGCGCTCGTGGTCGCGGGGGTGGCGCAGGCGGCCGGTTCGGGGGCGTGGATCGCCGCCGACTGGGCCACGCGCAGGCTCAACCCCCAGGTGGCCTCCGCGGCCGACCTCGCCATCGTCGATCTGCACATGCGGGCCGAGGTGAGCGCGTACGACCAGGAAGGGTTCAAGGACCGCAGCCAGGCGGCCGAGATCGGGGCGATGCGGGCGGTGGACCTCGCGGACGACGCGAAGACCTTCACCAACGGGCTCGTCCAACTGGTCTCCGCCGCTTCGGTGTTGACCGTCCTGCACCCCCTCCTCCTGCTCGTCCTCCTGCTCTCCGTCGTCCCGAAGGGCATCGGCGGGGTGATCGCGGCGCGCATCGACTACCGGGTGCACGACCGCACGGTCTCCGCCCGGAACGTACGCGGAATGATGCGCTGGTGGCTGACCACGGCCGAACTCGCCGACGAATTGCGCGCCAATACGATGCGGGAATACCTGCACTTCTGGTACCGGACGATGTGCGAACGGGTCGAGGGCCGGGAACTGGAAGGGGCGGGCCCCTATCTCCGTATCACCGCATGCGCCGCCGCCCTCTCCGGATTCTTCGTCCTCGGCATGTGGGCGTCACTGGGGGCGCTCGTTCTCGGTGGTCACATGGCGCTTGCCGTCGCCGGAACGGCGATCGTGGCCTCGCAGACGTCGGGCCGGGCGCTGAATTCGATCATTCGGTACGGCACGGTGATGTTCCACCATGCGCTGTATCTCAGCGACTACCACGAATTCCTGGACGAGGTACGGAATTCGACCACGAACCGGGGGAACACCCTTATCCACCACGCCCCGCACACCATTCACCTCGACGAAGTCGCCTTCACCTACCCCCACAAGGAAACCCCCGCCCTGCACCCCCTCTCCCTCACTCTCCGGCGCGGCGAGGTCATCGCGATCGTCGGCGAGAACGGGGCGGGAAAGTCGACTCTCGTACGTCTCCTCACCGGCCTGACCCTGCCCACCTCCGGCACTCTCCGCTGGGACACCACCGACCTCGCCACCGCCGACGCGGAGTCCGTGTGGCGGCACGTGGGACTGGTTCCGCAGAAGAACGGGCACTGGCCGCTGGCCGCGCGGGAGAACATCACGCTCGGCCAGCAGCGCGATTCCGACGACTCCGAGGTCTGGGAGGCGGCGGAATCCGTCGGCATGGCCGCACCCCTGCGCAAGCTGCCCGGCGGGCTGGACACCCTGCTGGCCCGCTCGGTGTGGGGCGGCCACGAACTGTCCGGCGGCCAGTGGCAACGCCTCGCCTGCGCCCGGGCGCTGTACCGCAGCCCCGGCGTCCTCGTCCTCGACGAACCCACCAGCGAGATGGACCCGCGGGGCGAGCACGAGATCTTCCGGGCGCTGCGGGAGATGGCCCCGGACCGGATCACGCTGGTGGTCACGCACCGCCTGGACAACGTACGCATGGCGGACCGCGTGATCGTCCTGGACCGGGGCCGCATCCGCGAGGAGGGCACGTTTGACGAACTGGTCGCCCGGGAGGACAGCCTGCTGGCCGAGCTGTACGCCCTCTCCAAGGACCGCTGACCGTACCGGGCCGTGGGGCAGCGAAGGCGGGGCTTAGCCTGGGCCCATGTTGCACTCTGAACCCAGCCGATTCGAGCCCCCGTCCGGTACCGCCACCGGTCGTGTCGCCCTCGTCGTTCCGGGGGCCGGTTACACGCCCGCCCGGCCGCTGCTGCACTACGCCCGTTCCGTATTGCTCCAACACGGTTGGACGGTACGGGAGTTGTGGTGGATGCTGCCCGACGGCTTCCGGGAGCTGGGCACCGAGCAGCAGGTGGCCTGGGCGGAGGAGCAGGTCGCGGACGCCGTCGAGACCGAGGGCGGGGCGTGCGGTCTCGTCGTCGGGAAGTCGCTGGCCTCGCTCACGACGGGGCTGGTGGCGGACCGAGGGATTCCGGCGGTCTGGCTGACGCCCCTGCTGCACCTGCCCCTGGTGGCCCGGAACCTCGCCCGGGCCACGGCCCCGACCCTGCTCGTCGGCGGGACGGGGGACGGGTCCTGGGTCGCCGGGACCGCCAGGGAGCTGCCGCACGAGATCCTCGAACTGCCTTCTGCCAACCACGGGTTGGAGGTTCCCGGTGACGCGCTCGCATCGGTCGGGCTCCTCGGGGAGGTCGTGGCGGGGCTGGAACGGTTCGCCCTCAAGCTGCCTTAGGCGCCGCCGGCGCTCGCGTCCGCCTTCGCGAGGAAGTCCGCCACCGTGCCCGCGAACCGGTCCGCGTCGTCCAGCCACGGGAAGTGCCCGGCCCCCGGCAGCACCGCCGACTCCGCGCGCGGGAACAGGCTCGCGGCCTCCGCCGCCACGCGCGGGGCCGGGCCGCCGTCCAGCTCCCCCGCCAGTACGAGCACCGGCGCGTCCAGAGCGGCCAGCACCTTGCGGGCCGCCGTCGGGTCGAAGGCGCCGGTCTGCGCGTACACATCCCCCGCCGCCTCGTTGCTCTGCTCGACGTCCACCGCCGCGTGTGCCTGCGCCTGCGCGTCCCAGCGGCCGTAGAAGAACGGCACCACCGCATCGAAGTCGTCGTCCGACGGCTCTCCGCACCACACGGCCTCGAAGGCCTCCCGGGCCGTCTCGTACCACGGCTCGCCCGCCCTCAACTCGGCTGCCTCGCGGCGCTGTTCGACGGTGAAGTCGATGCCGATCGCCCTGGCCCGCGCCGTGACGAACGTCAGGGTGCGGACGCGCTGCGGGTAACGGGCCGCATAAAGCAGGGCGAGGTCGCCGCCCGCCGAGTGCGCGAGGAGGTCGACGCGGTCGAGTCCGAGGTGGACGCGCAGGGCCTCGACGTCCTCGACCTGTCGGTCGCAGCGGTACGTCGCCGGGTCGGCCGGAGTCGCGGACGCGCCGGTTCCGCGCAGGTCGAGCAGGATCAGCTGCCGGTGGCGGGACAGACCGCCGAGGTCCCCGAGGTACACCGAGGCCCGCATCGGTCCGCCGGGCAGGCAGAGCAGGGGGGCACCCTCGCCTCGTACGTGAAAGGCGAGTTCGGTGCCGTCGGGGGCGGTGAAGTGAGACATGCGGTCATCCTCACCACCCCGGACGATCATGGCAAACCGTTTGCCCCGCGGCCCCGCTCAGCCCAGTACGAAGGGCAGGCGCTCGCCCAGCGCCCCCAGCTCCGCCCGCTCCTTCTCCGTCGCGGCCCGCCGCCCCGTGCCGACCCGCAGCGCGTCCTCGTCGGAGAACGACGCGGGGAACGACTCCCCCGCGATCCTCTCCAGCATCTGCCGCGCCGCCGCCAGCCCCTCGGCGGGCGGGCCCGGCACGCCCTCCGGCAGGTGGGCGACGAGGTCGAGGTGGTGGAGCGTCCACTCCATGACGTACGTGGACAGGTAGGCGCCCGCGGTGAGCACCTCGTCGCGGGTGCCGACCCGTGAGGTCCGGTCGGCCAGTGCGCCGGCCCGCCCGGCGGCCGAACCGAGGTCGTCCAGGTGGAACTTGAGGAGCGCGGGGTCCTGGTAGGCGGCGGCCAGCCGGACGGTGAGCGCGTCGAGGGGGTCGTCGCCGGTCGGCGGGGTGGCGGAGACGTCCCAGTAGGTCAGCTCGTCGCGGGTCGGCGGGCCGTCCTCGGGGGTGGCGAGGGTGATCAGTACGTCCTGGGCGTCGATGATCAGGTGACAGACCAGATCCTGTACGAGCCAGCCGTCGCAGCCCGAGGGGCGTGCGAAGTCCTCGTCGGCGAGGTCGGCGACCGCGGTGCGGAGGGCTGCCCATGTGTGCGAGAAGAGATCCACGGGGGAACGGTAGTGGGGGCCGCGGGGGCGAACAACCCGGCCGGGGGAGGTGGGGGTGCTGCGGGGGGTGGTGGGCCGCTGTTCCCGATGGGGCTACGCCCCTTGCCCCCTGCACGGCTACGCCGCGCGTCCTCAAGCGCCGGACAGGCTGAGGTGCACGCCCCGTCGGGGGCGGGTAGGGGAAGGGCCCACCCCGGCACCGGGTACGCGCCACTCACCCCAAGCCCCCCCGGAGGCCCCCATGCCCACCACCGGCACCGACGCCGTCACCGGCGCCTTCAGCTACTCCGGCCACGCCATCACCCAGCACCTCCACCGCTCCGGCCGCCACGTCCGTACCCTCACCGGGCACCCCCACCGCGCGCCCGCCGGCACCCCCGTCGACGTCCGTCCCCTCGGCTTCGCCGACCGGGCCCGCCTCACCCGTTCCCTGGACGGCGTCTCCACCCTCTACAACACCTACTGGGTACGGTTCGGGCACGGCAGCGTCGACCACTCCGCCGCCACCGACCGCTCCCGCACCCTGTTCCGGGCCGCCGCCGACGCCGGTGTGCGGCGCATCGTCCATGTGTCGATCACCCACCCGAGCCCGGACTCCCCGTACCCGTACTTCCGGGAGAAGGCCGCCACCGAGCAGGCGCTGGCCGATGTCGGCGTCCCGTACACGATCCTGCGCCCGGCGATCCTCTTCGGCGGCCCCGGCGTCCTCCTGAACAACATCGCCTGGCTGCTGCGCCGCCTGCCGGTCTTCGCGGTCGGCGGCGACGGCTCCTACCGGGTGCGCGGCATCCACGTCGACGACCTCGCCGCGCTGTGCGTCGCGGAGGGCCGCCGCAGCGGGAACGCGGTCCTGGACGCGGTGGGTCCCGAGCGCCCCACCTTCGACACCTTGGTACGGGCCATTGCCGACGCCGTCGGCAGCCGCGCCCGCATCCTCCATGTGCCGGGAGCCGTGATTCCGCCGCTCGCCACGGGCCTCGGCGCACTCTTGCGCGACCGCCTCCTCACCGCCGACGAGTACCGCGCGATGGCCGACGGGCTCGCCGACACGGAGGGCCCGGCCACCGGCAGCACCCTCCTCAGCACCACTCTCCGCACCGAAGCCGCCCGCCTGGGCCGCCGTTACGCCAACGAGCTCGACCGGCACTACCGCTGACAGTCCACGAAGAAGTCTCCGGAAAACACTGGAGTGTCCCGTGGGGGGAGACCTCACAGTGGAGCCATGAACGACGACGGACTCTTCACGATCGGGGCGCTCGCCCGCAGGACCGGCCTGACGGTCAAGACCATCCGGTTCTACTCCGACACCGGCATCGTGCCGTCGACCACCCGCTCCCCCTCCGGCTACCGGCTGTACGACCTCACCGCACTCACCCGCCTCGAACTCGTCCGCACCCTGCGCGACCTCGGCCTCGAACTCGCCGTGATCCGCGGGGTGTTGGACCGTGACGCCACGGTCCCCGAGGTCGCGGCGGCCCACGCGGACGCCCTCGACGTGCAGATCCGCACGCTGAGACTGCGCCGCGCGGTCCTGCGGACGGTGGCCGGGCGGGGGTCCGCTCCCGAGGAGATCGACCTCATGCACAGACTGCTCAAACTGTCCGACGAGGAACGCCGCCGCCTCGTCCACGACTTCATCGACGACACCTTCGGCGACCTGGACGCCAACCCCGAGTTCGTGGCGATGATGCGCGCCGCCATGCCGGAGCTGCCCGACGACCCGGAGCCCGAACAGATCGACGCCTGGGCCGAGTTGGCCGAACTCACCCAGGACCCCGACTTCAGTGCCGCCGTGCGCCGGATGGCCGCGCACCAGGCGAAGGAACGCGCCGAGGGCGACACCACGGGCCTGCACCACGACCTCACGGAGCTCGTACGCGACCGGGTCGGCGAAGCCCTCTCCTCCGGCATCGCGCCCGAGTCGCCCAAAGCCGTCCCGATCGTCGCCGGCCTCACCGCGCAGTACGCGCACACCTTCGGCCGCGCCGACGACGCCGCCCTCCGGCACTGGCTCCTCGACCGCCTCGACGTCGCCAACGACCCTCGTACGGAACGCTATTGGCAGCTGTTGTCCACCATCAACGGCTGGCCCGTGCCGCCCTCCCTCGCCCCGGTCTTCACCTGGCTCACCACGGCCCTGCGCAGCCTGCCGGGGCCCTCGTACGGCGTTCGAACAAGCCGCCTACCCTGAGCGCATGATCACTTCTCCCCAGCCGGTCGAGCTCGTCGTCTTCGACTGCGACGGCGTCCTCGTCGACAGCGAGCGCATCGCCGTCCGCCTCCATGTCTCCATCGGCGCCGAGCTGGGCTGGCCGCTCACCGAGGAGCAGGTGATGGAGGAGTTCGTGGGCCGGTCCAGCCTGTCGATCGGCGAGCGGATCGCCGATCGGCTCGGCACGGAGACCGCCGCCGTGTGGGGGGACCGGTTCGACCTGCTCCACCGCGAGGCCGTCGACTCCGAACTCGTACCGGTCGACGGAATCCTCGAAGCCCTCGACGCCCTGCGCACGCGGGGTCTGCCCATGTGCGTGGCGTCGAGCGGCAGCCACGAGAAGATGCGCCACACGCTCGGCCGCACCGGCATCCATCCGTACTTCACGGACCGCGTCTTCAGCGCCACCGAGGTCGCCCGGGGCAAGCCCGCCCCCGACCTCTTCCTGCACGCGGCACGGCAGTTGGGCGTGGCGCCCGAGGCGTGCGTGGTGGTCGAGGACAGCCGGTACGGGGTGCAGGCGGCCCGTGCCGCCGGGATGCGGGCGCTGGGGTACGCGGGCGGGCTGACTCCGGCGGAGTGGCTGGAAGGTCCGGACACGGTCGTCTTCGACGACATGCGCAAGCTGCCGGTGCTGCTGGGCGAGGGCTGAAGCCGCCCCGCTAGGCGGGCCGGTGGGCCAGGAAGGTGGCGTGGGTCCTGGTCGCTCCTTCAGCGGGCTCGTCCACGATCTGCGTGTCCAGGGCGAAGCCCGCCCCGCGCAGCAGGGCGATGAGGCGGGGCGGCGGGAGGAGATGGCTGGTGTACGAGACGGGGTGACCGCCGTACGCCTGCCGGGGCCGCCGGACCCCCTCCTCGCCGACATGACCGGCGAGCATGAGGCGGCCGCCCGGGGTCAAGACCCGGTGGAACTCGGCGAGGACACCCGGGAGTTGGTCCGTCGGGGTGGAGGGGGTCCCCCTGCTCGAGCGAAGCCGAGAGCTTGGGGGAGGGTGGAGTAGTACGCGAGGATGCCGGCCAGTGAGCGGTCGGCGAGGGGCAGGGCGGTCATGGAGCCCACAGCGAAGCGGAGGCCGGGGTGGGCGGCCCGGGCCAGTTCGACCATCCTGGGCGACAGGTCGAGGCCGAAGGCGGGCACGCCCAGGTCTGCCAGGTGCGCGGTGACCTTGCCCGGCCCGCAGCCCAGGTCGGCGACCGGGCCGAGGCCGGCGGCGCGTACGGTCTCGGCGAAGGCGGCGAGCAACGCGCGGGAGAGCGGGTCGAGTTGGGCCGGTGCCGGGACCTGGGCGACGTAGGCGGCGGCGACGGTGTCGTAGGACTCGCGGACGGCGGTGAGGTGGGAGGTGTCGGTCACGCGGCGACTGTAGGGGAGGCACGCTGCCGGGCGGAGCCCCGGGGTCGCGAGATCCGGCCACCCTCGCGCACGGCCGGTGACGCGGACGCCGGTACTGCCCCGGACCCGGCCCGGACTCACCTCGGACGCAGCCCGAACCCGGCACGGACCCGAACCCGGCGCGGGCTCGGCCCGGACGCAGCCCGAACCCGGCACGGACTCGCCCCGGACGCAGCTCGAACCCGGCGCGGGCTCGGCCCCGGCCTGGCGTGGGCCCGGCGCTGCCCCGGCCCGGCGTGGGACCAGCGCGGACCCGGACCCGGCCCGCCGAGGGCCCGGCGCGGACCCTGCCCTGGCCCGGCGCGGGCCGCCCGAGTGGGCCCCTGCCGTGGCCTGGTGCGGATCGCCCGAGTGGGACCCCGCCGTGGCCCGGCACGGGCCACCCGAGTGGGACCCCGCCCTGCCCCGGCACGGGCCACCCGCGTGAGACCCCGCCCGCGTACCCACTGCCCGAGTCGGGTGCGTACCGGCCCGCGCCCCGGGTAGCTTCTGGGCAGCGACGAGGAGGCAAGACCGTGAGCGCTCGACCGGCACGTCGGCGGCCCGGCCCGCACGCGGGCGGGCCGCCCATGGGCACCCTGCACGAACTGCGTGCCGCCCTGCGGACCCACGGTGCCGCCGATCTGGAGCGGTTCGAGGCGGAGTTGGACGACGCCGACCTCGACGACCTCGCCCAGGTCCGTGAGCTCATCCAGGCGTACCGGCACCGGGTCCTGCTGCGGCTCGACCCCGACGGTGCGGCCGCCCTGGCCAGGCCCAACGACGACGTGGCCGCCGAGCTGCGCCGCAAGCTGGGCGAGGCCGGCCGACGGTGACCCTGGCCTTCTACAGCGACGGCGCCGAGAAGGCCAGGGTCGATCTCGCCCCGCGCGAACGGGCTGCCGTGGAGGCGGTGCGGGCGTCCCTGGAGACGGATCCGCAGCGGGGCCGCCCGGTGCCCGACGCGGGTGAGGGCTCGGACTCGTATGTCGTGGAGCTGCTGCCCGAGGCGACGGGCGGGCGTGGCATCTCCGTCGTGCACCGCTACAGCGGGGAGCTGGATGCGGTGCTGATCACGTGGTTGGTGGCCGGGCCGTGAGGGCCGCGGCCGTCGCCCGGGTGTAGCGGGCCGACTCGCCGGGCGTCGTGTGGGCCGACGGGCCCGTGAGTTCGCTGTGCGCGACGAGGCGGAAGAGCAGGGCGCGGAGCAGTGTCTGCTGCCAGTCGGGGTGGTGGGCCGGTGCGCCCGGGGGCTGGGGCGAGGGGAGGTCGTACCAGAGCAGGCCGTCGGCGACGACGATCGCTTCGGCGTACAGGGGCGGCCGCCAGTACGGCGAGAAGTCGATGACCACGGGCGGCCCTTGGGAGGGGAAGAGCACGTTGCCGGTGAGGTCGCCGTGGACGAGCTGGGCCGGGTCCGGGGCCAGCGGGCTTCTCGCCTTCAGCAGGTCGACGAAGGGGGCGGCGAGGTCCGGGTGGAGGTCGAGGTCCTGTTCGCCGCAGGCCACCCGGTCGGCCACGGCCCACGGGTGGTCGCGCCGGGCGAGGAAGTCGGGGCGGGGTGAGCCGCGCAGGGCGCGGTGGAAGGCGCGGCCCGCCGCGAGGACTTCCGCCCAGCGGCCCTGCGGGCCCGGCTCGCCCGTCAGGTACTCGGCGGCCGTCCAGCCGTCCACCGTGCTGCGCCCGTCCGGGGTACGGAGGGGGCGGGGGACCCGGAAGCTGTCCTCCGCCGCCAGTCCCTCGTGCAGGCGCGCGGCCCATTCGGTCTCGGGGGCCGTGGCGTCGGCGGGCTTGAACACGTACCCGCCGACGCGCACGCTGCGCCCCTGCCCGCCGGTGAGCGGGACCGGTTCGCCCCGTACGCCGAAGGCTTCGAGGACGGCCGGGGGCGGTACGTGCACCACCGCCCCCCTCAACTTCCGCGCAGGTCGCGGCGCATGAGCACGCGGGGGTGTCCGGCCAGGACCGAGGTCGTGTCGGCGGCGTGGGTGAAGCCGGCGCGGTCGAAGTTCTTGCGCAGGCCCGCGTAGGCCATCGTCAGGTCGACCTGCGCGTCGCCGTTGTCGAGCGGGTACGCCTCGACCACCGGAGCGCCCTGGGCACGGGCGAACTCCACCGCGCCCTCGATGAGCGCGTGCGAGATGCCTTTCTTGCGGTGGCCCGGGCGCACCCGGATGCACCACAGCGACCAGACCGGCACATCGTCCACGTGCGGGATCTTGCGGCTCTTGGCGAAGGTCGTGTCGGCGCGCGGGGCGACGGCCGCCCAGCCCACCGGCTCGTCCCCGTCGTACGCGAGGACGCCCGGCGGCGGCTTCTTCGCGCACAGCTCGGCGACGTACTCCCCGCGAGCCGGGCCGACGAGGGCGGTGTTGAGCTTGGTCGGGATGCGGTAGCTCAGGCACCAGCACACGTTGGCGGTCGGGGACTTCGGGCCGACCAGGGCGCGGACGTCCTCGAAGACCGTGGCCGGACGGATCTCGATGGTCATGGGGTCATCGTGGCACGGGGGTCTGACAGTCCCGGTCCTGTACGAGGACCGGGACTGTCAGACCCCGGTGGCTACGCCGCGTGCAGCGCCAGCGTCGGCGACAGCCGGGCCGCGCGCACCGCCGGGTAGAGGCCCGCGACCGTACCGATCACCAGCGTCGCGCCGAATCCGCCGAGCACCGCCCACGGCGGAACCACCCACGGCAGGCCCGCCGCCCCTGCGTACACGGCGGTGGCGGCCGCCCCGAGCGCCACACCCGCGAGGCCGCCGAGGCCGGACAGCAGCAGGGACTCCGTGACGAACTGGATGCGGATCTGCCCCTTCGTCGCGCCCAACGCCCGGCGCAGGCCGATCTCGTGGCGGCGTTCGAGCACCGAGATGATCATGGTGTTGGCGACGCCCACCCCGCCCACCAGCAGGGCGACTCCGCCGAGCCCGAGGAGCAGATTGGTGAACGCGCCCTCGGCCGCCGCCTTGGCCTGGAGGGCGTCGGCGGGGTTGCTGACGGCGACGAGTTCGGGGTGCTCGGGGTTGATGGTCCCGCCCAGCGCCTTGCGGACGGCGTTCACGGAGGCGTCCGTGGAGCGTTCGTACAGCGCGGTCGGATGGCCGTCGAAGCCGAACTTCTGCTGGGCGTACTCCCAGCCGATCAGCGCGGAACGCTCCACGTCGGGGGCGAGCGGCACCTTGTCGAGGATGCCGATGACGGTGAAGTACGTGTCGCCGATCAGGACTTGGCCGCCGGGTGCGCCGACGCCGAGCCGCTGGGCCGCGACGTGGCCGAGGACGACGGAGGGGTAGCGTCCGTTCGCCGCGTTGAGCCAGGTGCCGTCGCGGAGCCTGCCGCGCAGGACGCCCGGCAGATCGCCCGTCGCGGCCTTGAGCGCTATGCCGTTGGTGTCCTCGGGCGGGGTCAGCTCGCTGCGGTAGACGGGCTGGTCGAGGTCGCCGGTGGCGGCGGTGTGCTCGACGCCGGGGATGCGGGCGGCGGTCGCGACGGAGTCGCGGGGCAGCCGTACGTCCTGGCCGGGGATGATCGACTGGCCGGGGCCGGCCTTGAGGAGGTTGGTGCCGAGGCGGTCCAGCTGGTCCATCAGCTGGGCCTTGCTGGAGGCGGAGATGCCGACCACGGCGATCATCGTGGCGATGCCGATCGCGATGCCGAGGGCCGACAGCAGGACCCGCAGCGGCCGCCCCCGCAGGCCGGCGGAACCGGTGTGCAGGACGTCGCGGGGCCGGAGCCGGGTGGGCGTGAGGGCGGGCTGCGTCAGCATGCGGGGACACCGCCCTGCGCATCGGCCGTACCGGCTGGGCTCGCCGTGTCGGCGACCACGCGCCCGTCCCGGATGCGGACCTGCCGGGGCAGGCTGTCGGCGATCTCGGTGTCGTGCGTGATGACGGCGATGGTCGCGCCGTCCGCGTTCAGGTCGTGCAGCAGCCGCATCACCGCCTCGCCGGACGCGGTGTCCAGCGCGCCCGTCGGCTCGTCGGCGAGCAGCAGATCGGGGGCGCCGACGACCGCGCGGGCGATGGCCACCCGCTGCTTCTGGCCGCCGGAGAGCTGGTGCGGCCGGTGGTCCATGCGGTCGGCCAGCCCCACCCGCTCCAGCGCTTCCGCCGCCATCCTCCTGCGTACGGTCCGGGACCGGCCGGTGTAGAGAAGGCCGTCGGCGACGTTGTCCCGGGCGGTGGCGCCGGGGGCGAGGTGGAAGGCCTGGAAGACGAAGCCGATGTGCTGGGCGCGCAGGGCGGAGAGCCTGCGGTCGGTGAGGGCCGCCACGTCGTGCCCGGCGAGGTTCACCGCCCCGGAGGTGGGCCGGTCGAGGGTGCCGACGATGTGCAGCAGCGTCGACTTCCCCGACCCGGAAGGGCCGACGATGGCGAGCAGTTCACCCCGTTCGATGCTGAGGTCGATCCCGGCGAGGGCCTGCACGCCGCCCGGGTACTCCTTGGTGACACCGCGAAGCTCCACCACGGTGTCCGGGCCGCCGCGAGGCCGGTCCGCGCCGGAGTCGGGTACGGCCGGGGCACTCGTACCGTACGTACTCATATGCGCGGCACCCCCACCTTCGCGCCCTCGGTCAGGTCGCCCCCGGTGACCTCCACGCGGCCGCCGCCGAACAGGCCGAGGGTCACCTTCACCTGGCGGACCTTGCCGTTCTCCACGACCTGCACGCCGAAGCCGCCGTCCGGGAGGGCGAGGAGTGCGTTCACCGGGACCGTGAGCACGCTCTTCTTCGTCTCGCCGACGATGCGGACCGTCACCGGTGCCTGGTCCAGGCCCTTCGCCTTGTCCGGGTCGTCGAAGGCGACGGTCACCGTGATCTTGGGTTTGGCGTCCGGTTCCTGGCCCTGCGGGTCCTTCGGGGGGTCGACCGTCGTGCCGACGGAGCGGATCCGGCCCTCGGCCGTGCCCCCGCCGGGCAGTTCCACGGTCACCCGTGCACCCTCCTTGACCCCGCCGGCCTTGGCGACGTCCAGTTTGATCGTCACGATGCGGTCGGAGCCCGTGGTGGTGAGGACGTGCCCGCCGGGTGCGAGGGGGTCGCCGAGCCCGGCCGCCGCCGACTTCACCCGCAGCGCGCCCGGGGCGAAGGCGATGTCGCCCGCCCCGACCCGGCCGGTCTGCCGGACGCCGTGCTTGCGCTGCCAGCGCTTGACCGCCTCGGTCGTGCCGGGGGTGAACTTCTCGTCGACGGTGAGCGCGGCCCCGTACCCCATGGCCTGGAGGTTCGCCTTGAGCTGGCGCACGTCGCGGCCCTTGTCGCCCTGTTTGAGGTCCCGGTACATGGGCTCCTTGCCGTACAGGAGGCGGACCGGGGAGCCGTTGACCTGGTAGAGGATCCCGTCGCGGGAGATCGTGGAGCCGGTGGCGGGGAGGGAGGTGAGGACGCCCGACGCGGATGCGGACGCGGACGCGTTGATCTTGCGTTCGCCGTCGTAGCCGATGGTGCCGTGGGTCTGGCTGCTCGTGCTGAGGGAGCCGCGCTCCACGGAGGCGGTGGCGGGCGGCAGTCCGGCGGACTCCTCCTGGCCCGCCGCGTCGGCCTCGCGGTCGCCGAGCACGGTCACCGCGGCGGTGCCGCCGCCCGCGACGAGCAGGAAGGCGAGGGCGAAGCCCAGGGATTTGCGGGTCACTGGGGGTTCCCCTCGGCGTCGAGGTTCATCGCGTCGGTGAGGATCTTGTTGCACTTCTCGTGCGCCTTGTCGAAGCCGGGCTGATTGACCATCTCGGGCGTGCCGAGGGCCTCGCCCTCCTGCTTCGGGTCGGGGATGTCGAAGCCCTCCCCGCGCATGCAGCGCGCGTACTTGACCATGGCGTCCAGACCCGCGCTGCGGCCCTGCTTGAAGGCCTGGCTGTCGCCCTTGTTGCAGGCGGTCATCGCGGCCTGGAGCTTCTCCGGGTCCTGCCCCTCGCCGATCTTGACGGTGTCGCCCGGCTTGGACTCGGGCATGTCGATGCCGTGCTCCTTCATGCAGGACCGGAACTTGAGGGCGGCGTCGGCCGCGGCCCCCTCGCCGGTGGCGTTGTCCGGCTGCGAGGACTGCGAGGGCTGCGAGCAGGCGGTCGCGAACAGGGCGAGTGCCGCCACCGCGACGGCGAGGGCGGGACGGCGGGTGCGGGCGCTGCGTGAGCTGAGTGAGGTCATGGCGGAACAGTGCGGCAGGCCGGTGTTTCGTTTCCCTCTGCGCGGTGCTTACAAAGACGAAAGGTCCCCATGCCGTAGACAGGAGCCATGCGCGTACTGGTGGTGGAGGACGAGGAATTCCTCGCGGAGATGATCGCCGAGGGGCTCCGCCGGGACTCCCTCGCCGTGGACGTGGCGCACGACGGCCTTCAGGCCCTGCGCAAGCTGGAGCTGGGCGCGTACGACGTCCTGGTCCTGGACCGCGACCTGCCCGGTCTGCACGGCGACGAGGTCTGCCGCCGGGTCGTACGGGAGGGCCTGCTGACCCGCATCCTCATGCTCACCGCATCCGGCGCGCTGCACGAGCGGGTCGAGGGGCTCGGGCTGGGTGCGGACGACTACCTCACCAAGCCCTTCGCGTACGACGAACTGCTCGCCCGCGTCCTGGCCCTCGGCCGCCGCGCCCGGCCCGCCCTGCCGCCGGTGATCGAGCGGGCGGGCCTGACCCTGGACACGGCCCGCCGCAGGGCCCGCCGGGACGGGATGCCGCTGGAGCTGTCCCGCAAGGAGTTCGCCGTGCTGGAGACGCTGATGCGGGCGGACGGCGCGGTGGTGAGCGGCGACGAACTGATCGAGCAGGTCTGGGAGGAGGACACCAGCTACCGCACCAACGCGGTCCGCGTCACCCTGAGCAAACTCCGCGCCAAGCTGGGCGACCCCCCGGTGGTGGAAACCGTCCCCGGCGCGGGCTACCGCATCGCCGAGGCCCCATCGGCGCCCACTCCCGACGAAAGGCCCCGCCCATGAGGTCCCCCGGCGCCATGACCGGCGAGCGGACCCGGCTCACCGCCCTGTACGCCGGCCTCCTCGTCCTCTCCGGCGCAACCCTCATCGGCGTCGTCTACCTGCTCGTCCGGCAGGGCATCAACGGGCAGATCGGCAAGGCCGTCACCCAGGTCATCTCCGCGTCCGACGTGGCCGCGTACCGGCCGGGGCACACCGTCCCGATGCACCCGGCGGACCCCTCGCGCCCCGGCGACCCGCCCGTCCTCTCCCCCGACCAGCTCGTCAACTCCGCCGCCCAGGCAGCTCTCGGGCGGCTGCTGACCGTCTCGCTCCTCACCCTCGCCGCGTTCGTGCTGCTCTCCGTGGTGCTCGCCTGGTGGCTGGCGGGCCGGGTGCTGCGTCCCGTCGACGTGATCACCGAGACCGCCCGCCGCCTCTCCGGCAGCAACCTGGACCAGCGCATCGCCCTCGACGCCCCGCCCGGCGAGCTGAAGCGCCTCGCCGACACCTTCGACGAGATGCTCGGCCGCATCGAGCAACTGGTCACGGCCCAGCGCCGGTTCGCCGCCAACGCCGCCCACGAGCTGCGCACCCCGCTCGCCCTCCAGCGGGCCGCCGCCGAGATCGGCCTCGCGGGCGAACCCGACGCCGAGCGCGTCCGAACCATCCGGCAGAAGCTGATCGAGCTGAGCGACGACAGCGCGCAGACGATCGAGAGCCTCCTCACCCTGGCCCGTGCCGAACAGGGCCTCGACGCCCCCGAACCCGTCGCCCTGCACACGCTCGCCGCCTCCGCCGCCCTCGCCACCGAGGCCGAGGCCCAGGAGCGCGGCATCGCGCTCGACCTCGACCTGCGCCCCCTCCAGGTCGACGGCGACCCCGTCCTCCTGACCCGCCTGCTCCACAACCTCCTGGCCAACGCCCTGCGTTACAACCACCGCGACGGCCGCGTCACCCTCTCCACCGCCCCGGACGGCACCCTGACCGTCTCCAACACGGGACCCGTGGTCCCCGCCGAGTCCGCCCCCCGCCTCTTCGAGCCGTTCCACCGCCTCCAGCCGCGCCGCCACTCCCCCACCGAGGGCGTCGGCCTCGGACTGGCCCTGGTCGCCTCGATCGCACGGGCGCACGGCGCACAGGCCCACGCGGAGCCGAACCCCGACGGCGGCCTCACGGTCCGCGTGATGTTTCACGTGAAACGCTGATACGTCCGGATCTCCCGCCCACCCCGCCCGACCGCCCCACCGCATCCCATGCTTGCCATCGCCCCTGTGTTTACGTAAACATACGAGGGTGGGCGCCACCCCCCCCACTGGCGCACGCCACTTCGCCTCCTTCCGGCCCTCCAGCACAGGAGCCACCGCACATGCCCGTACTCCAGACCGATGACGCCGGTGGGTTCCGACTCGACGGCGAACCCTTCCGGATGCTCTCCGGCGGACTGCACTACTTCCGCGTGCACCCCCGGCAATGGGCCGACCGCCTGCGCAAGGCCCGGCTCATGGGGCTCAACACCGTGGAGACGTACGTCCCCTGGAACCTGCACCAGCCCCGCCCCGACCGCTTCCGGATGGACGGGGACGTCGACCTGCCCGCCTTCCTCGATCTCGCCGCCGCCGAGGGCCTGCACGTACTGCTGCGCCCCGGACCGTACATCTGCGCGGAATGGGAGGGCGGCGGCCTCCCCTCCTGGCTGCTCGCGCAACCAGAGCACCCGGAGCAGCCCGACATACGCCTGCGCACCCGCGACTCCCGCTTCCTGGCCGCCGTGGACGACTACTTCACCCGCCTCCTCACCCCTCTCCTGCCGTACCTGGCCTCGCGCGGCGGCCCGATCCTCGCCGTACAGGTGGAGAACGAGTACGGGGCGTTCGGCGACGACACCGCGTACCTGGAGCACCTGGCCAAAACCCTGCAGGAACTGGGCGTGGACGTACCCCTGTTCACCTGCGACCAGCCCGCCGACCTGGCGCGCGGCGCCCTGCCCGGTGTGCTCGCGACGGCCAACTTCGGCAGCCGGTCGACGGCCGGCCTCGCGGCCCTGCGCGCGCACCAGCCGGACGGGCCCCTGCTCTCGACGGAGTTCTGGATCGGCTGGTTCGACCGGTGGGGCGGCTACCACATCGTCCGCGACCCGGACGACGCCGCAAGCGAGCTGGACGAACTCCTCGGCGCCGGGGCCTCGGTCAACTTCTACATGTTCCACGGCGGCACCAACTTCGGCTTCACCAACGGCGCCAACGACAAGCACACCTACCGGCCGACGGTCACCTCGTACGACTACGACGCGCCGCTCGACGAGGCGGGCGACCCGACCCCGAAGTTCACCGCGTTCCGCGAGGTCATCGCCAAGTACGCGCCGGTCCCGGACGAGCCGGTGCCCGCCCCTGCGGAAAAGCTCGGGGTCGCCGCGGTGGCACTCACCGAGAGCGCGGCGCTGCTGGAACAGGCGGGCGCGCTCGGCCGGAGCGTGACCTCCGAACGGCCGCTGACGATGGAGCAGTTGGGCCAGGACTTCGGTTTCGTGCTGTACGAGACGGTCCTGCGGGAGGCCGGTCCGGCGCTGCTGGACCTGCCCGAGGTACGCGACCGGGCCCAGGTCTTCCTCGACGGGCAGCCGGTGGGGGTGCTGGAGCGGGAGAACCACGAGCACGCCCTCGCGTTCGCCGTCCCCCGGGCAGGAAGCGTGCTGCGGGTGCTGGTGGAGAACCAGGGCCGGGTCAACTACGGCCCCGGCATCCACGACCGCAAGGGGCTCCCCGGCGGGGCCTTCCTCAACGGCGCGGAGCTGCTGGACTGGACGAGCCGCCCCCTCCCCCTGACCTCGTTCGACGCCCTCGGCTTCACCGCCACGACGGCGCCGCGCGTCGGCCCCGCCCTCCACCGCGGCACTTTCACGCTGGACCGGGTCGCGGACACCTTCCTGCACCTGGACGGCTGGACCAAGGGCAACGCCTGGGTGAACGGCTTCGCGCTCGGCCGGTACTGGTCGCGGGGGCCGCAGCGGTCGCTGTACGTGCCGTGGCCGGTTCTGCGCGAGGGGGACAACGAGGTGGTCGTCCTCGAACTGCACGCGGCGCCCGGCACCCGGACGGTGTCGTTCCGGGAGCAGCCGGACCTGGGCCCGACGGACGAGTGAGCACACGGAAAGGCCGGATGCCGACCCTCGGTGAGAGGGTCGGCACCCGGCCGGACGGACCTCAGCCAGTAGCGGCACCGGGCAGGGTCCAGGACTGGTTGCGCCCGGTGGTCGGCCGGTACACCCCGACCTCGGCACCGTCGTGGGTGGCCTCGTTGAAGACGTCGAGGAGCTTCCCGGTGGCGCGGTTGACCAGAGTGGTGCGGCCGTCGCCGGTGGTGGAGCGCATCCACTGCTGGGCGGCCGAGCTGTCGGGCGCGGCAAGCGTGAGCGCGTCACCCGAGGCGGAAAGTGCCTTGCCGGTCTTGGTGTTGGTGATGCGGTAGGCGGCGGTGTGGCTCCAGTTGCCCGGGGTGGCCGGGGTGAAGGTCCACTGCTGGGCGGTGTCGGCCGGGTCGGCGGTGCGCTGGACGGGTGCGGTGCGGCCGTCGGCGGTGACCGTGGACAGGGCGAGCCCGCTGTGGTCGCTGACGATCCGCCGCGGGGCGCCGGCGGGTGTGGTGGCCGCTTTGGGGTTCACCCCGTTCGCCTGCGGGAGCACGAAGGTGGTGACCGAGCCCGGCGGGACGGTGGCCTTGAGGGTCTTTCCGGTGAGCGTCAGGTCGAAGTCCCGCTGGAGGTCGCGGGTGCCGTCGGTGACGTGCCGCTGCACGGCCCCGGTGCCGACGCTGCCGAAGCCGGTCAGGTCGAGGCTGATCTCCCGCGCCTCGCCGGTGGCGTTGGTGTGCACGACGACCGCGCCCTGCCCACTCGGACACAGGGCGGCCAGGGTGTCGGTGTCATCCGTATTGATGACGCGCGCACCGGGCCGGACGAAACGGCTGTAGTTCGCCATCGCCCAGTACTTCTTGTTCTTGCGCAGGGGCTCCGTGGCGGCGTTCTCCGGCGTGAAGTCGGTCTGTATCAGCCCCCAGTTGGAGTTCTCGCGGCCGGGCGTCATGTTCTCGTAGTCCTCGACGGCCTGCCACAACACCCAGGCGCTGGGCTCCAGTTCGCGGATGTCGTCGTTGATGCGGCGGGTCAGGTCGAGGGCAGGGCTCATGTCGGTGAAGCTCTGCGGGACGCTGCCGCCGAGGTCGACCTCGGACATCCACAACCGCTTCGCCTCACCCTTGGCGATGTCCCGGACACCGGTGCGGCCCCCCGTCCCGTACGTGTGCGTGTTGAGCTGTCCGACCGCACCCCGCACTCCACCCTCGTAACTCTCCCAATTCCCCCGGAACTTGTCGGGGTTGGTCTCGTCCATGGCGGCGATCGGGGTGCGCAGTCCTTGGGCGTCGAGCGCGGAACGCAGGGCGGTGACCATACGAGCCTGGGAGACGGGGTCCCAGTGCGACCCCTCCTGCCGGCCGCCCGCCTTCCAGTAGTCCGTATTCGGCTCGTTGACGGGCGATACGGAACCGAAGCCGACCCCTGCCGACTTCTGCACCCGGGCCAGGGAGCCTGCGAGATAGGCGGCGAACCTGTCGTACTGGTCGGAGCGGAGGTTGTCCTCCCAGGGGACGTCTGCGCCGGAGACCTTCCCGCTGCGGGTCATGAAGTACGGGGCGGAGTTGGAGAAGGCTTCGAAGGTGCGGGCCCCGCGCGCCTTGGCGGCCTTGAGCCACCACACCTGGTTGGCGTCGGCGCCGGACTTCCAGTGGGTGGGCTCGGCCGGATTCCACCAGTCGGGGGACTCGCCGCCCGGCCGGTTCCAGTGCCCGGGAACGGCTCCGCCGGGCCGCATGTAGGGCGCGGTCTCGGGACTGTCGCCGCCGCCGATGTTGTAGCGGGCGATGGTGAAGCCGAGACCGTCGGCCCCGTACAGGGCATCGGCGAGCCGCTGCCGCTGGGCGTCGGGCCACCCCCCGGTGACGTTGGCGAACCAGGCGAGGGCGGTCCCCCACCCCTGGAAGGGCGCCTGCTGATAACTGGGATCGAGCCGAATGGTGCGCGGCGCTTCGGCAGCCGCCTGAGCGGCTGGGGCGGCCGCGGCGAGGGTGCCGAGGGCAACGAGAAGTCCAAGAGCTCGGGTCGAACGGACCATACTGAGTCTCCTTGAGAAGGTGAAGGCGTGCCCCGCAGGGGCGCGGGGCTCTGTCGATTTGCGGCTCCGCCGCGTGGGCGCGAGCAACCCAAAACCAAGCCGCGCGGCAAGCGCTTTAGGGAAAGGGGCGGGACCGGGGCGAAATCCGGGGGCCCGGGGGGGCAGCGCCCCCGGCACGAACAGCACCCCCACCCGCCCCGCACGGATCAACCCCCCACCACACCCCTCTTCCACACCTGATTCGCCCCGGAATTGCACTCCCACAACACCAACGGCGCCCCGTCCCCCCGGGACTGGTTCAACACGTCCAGACACTTACCGCCGTTCTTGACCCGAACCCCATCCCCGTCCCGCGACACAACCCACCGCTGCCCCGCACCCCCGTCACACCCCACCTGCACGACAACAGCACCGTCCACCGCCGAACCACCCCTCGGCGCAAGGCACTTCCCACTGTTCCGCGCAACGATCTGCACCTCACCACCACCGACCCCCTTCAACCAGAACTCCTGGTTGAAGCTCCGCCACCCGCACCCCCACTGCACCACCGGCGCGTCGTCCCACACCGCCCGGTCCGCCACGTCCGCACACTTGCCGCTGTGCAGAGCAGTGAGCGTCTCCCAACTCCCGATCCCGGTCACCCGCCCCGCCGCCGCGTCGACCGTCAGCTGCGGGAAGAACTCCATCCTCATCGTCGTCCTCGTCGGGAAGGACAGCGGCGCCCACACGTACTGCGAGTCGTTGACCGTCCCGCCCATGGAGTTCCCCCACCGGTCGCCCATGTACAGAAACGTGGTCCCGCCACTCCCCTGCACCGGCAGCACGTACGCCGTCTGCGACCCGTACGTCGTGTCGTCGCCGATGTCCGTGAGCCCGCTCCACTCCCCGGTGACACTGCCGGCAGTCGCGTACTTCTGCTGGTTCGGCGACCAGCCCGTGGCCCCGGACGTCAGCAGGAAGTACACGCCGTCGCGCACGAACATGGCGGGCGCCTCCCGCGACTGCCCGGCCCACAGCTTCTGCACCTGGGACTCGATGCCGGTGTAGTCAGCAGTCAGCCGGTACACGTGCAGATCACGATTCTCGTTCGCCGCGGAGATCATGTAGCCGGCCCCGTCACCGTCGACGAACGTCGTGATGTCCCGCGACATGTGCCCGAGCGGCCGGAAGCTCCCCTTCCACGCGTAGTCCCCGTCCACGGTGTCGGAGACGGCGACCGCGGCGCGCGCCTCGCTGTAGTCCGTGGCGCTGCCCTCCTTGTGCATCCACATCACGAACTTCCCCGTGGCCTTGTTGAACATGACCTTGGGACGCTCGATGTTGGCGGTCGCCAGCTCGGGGTCGGTCGCCTGGCTGAGGACGTGCTTGCGGAACTCCCAGTTCTTGAGGTCCTTGGAGCGGTAGGCGGAGACGTAGCGGAAGCTGTTGTCCGCGTTCCGGTTCTCGCCGAACCAGTAGTAGTAGCCGTCGGCCCGGACGACCCCGCCGCCGTGCGCGTGCACGGGGTTGCCCTGCGGGTCCTTGAACTGGGTGGCGTTGGTGAGGGTGACCGGGGCCGCCTGTGCGGTGCCCGTGGCGCCCAGGAGCGTCAGGAGCAGCGCGGCCAGCAGAGCCGCGCAGAGCGCATTGGCCGGAAATATTCGTCGCATCGAGTACCTGTGCATCAAGCACCTCTCGTGGGGGGCACACCAGGACGGTGACAGCGCGGATTCCGCCGAATGATGTTTGCGTAAACACCTGTGCCCTGGAGAGATTGGGAGACCCCTGGGGGACCTGTCAAGGCTCCCGACAAGAACTCACACGAACCCCCACGGGTTTGACCGTCGCTGGTGGTTGCGTCAACATGCGCATGCGGCAGGAGCTGCTGAAATGCCGTGTTCCCCTCAGCAGCACGGACTTCAGGTGCAAGGGACGCGCGCATGACGGAGAAGAAGGCCAGGACACCCCGTTCGCGGCCGGCCAGGCAGTGGCCCTCGATGGCGGACGTCGCGGCGCTCGCGGGGGTCTCCTCGCAGACCGTCTCCCGCGTCTCCAACAACCGTACGAACGTCGACGCGGCCACCCGGGAGAAGGTCCTGGCCGCGATGAAGACCCTAGGCTACCGGCCCAACACGGCGGCCCGCGCCCTGGTCACCGGCCGCTTCGGCGCGATCGGCGTGATCAGCTTCGACGTCGGCGCGCACGGCAACGCCCGCACCCTGGGCGCCGTCGCCGACGCCGCCCGGGAGGCCGGTTTCTCCATCAACTTCATGGGCGTACGGGCGCAGACCGAGGCGGCGGTGCAGGAGGCCTTCCAGCATCTGATGCTCCAGTCCGTGGACGGCATCGTGCTGATCGAGTCCCAGATGCTGGACACCACCTCGCTGCACCTGCCGCCGTCGATGCCGGTGGTCGTCGCGGACGGCGACGCCGGACACGCGTACGCCAACGTGGACTTCGACCAGGCGCTGGGCGCGCACAGCGCGGTCACCCACCTGCTGGGCCTCGGCCACCGCACGGTCTGGCACCTGGCCGGCCCCCGCGACTCCTTCGCCGCCCGCCGCCGTACGGAGTCCTGGCGTACGACGCTGGAGGCGGCCGGAGCCCCGCTGCCCGAGGTGCTGCACGGGGACTGGAGCGCGGAGTCCGGCTACCGGGTGGGCCAGGAGCTGGCCGCCCGGCCCGAGGTGACGGCGGTGTTCACCGCCAACGACCAGATGGCGCTCGGCCTGATGCGGGCGCTGCACGAGGCGGGCCGCCGGGTGCCGCAGGACGTCAGCGTGACCGGGTTCGACGACATGTCGGAAGCCGCCTTCTTCCAGCCGCCGCTGACGACGGTGCGCCAGGACTTCGACCTCGTCGGCAGGCATTGCGTACGGCTGCTGCTCGACCAGATCGAGGGCAGGTCGGACGGGCCGCGCCGGATGGCCGTGGAGCCCGCGCTGGTGGTGCGCGGAAGCACGGCTTCGCCCGCGCGGGGCTGATTCCTCCAGGGGTCGGGCGACACCGCGCCCGGCTCCTTTCCCACCCCTGATCAGGTCGAACACCCCACCCCTGCGCCGACCGCCCGCCGCGAAGCCGGAGCCCGCCGCGCATCCTGCGGCCGCCGCCGCGTCCGGGTCCTCGAACACGGAACCGGCCCAGCGGACCCCGAACATCCCGACTCCCGTGCCACCGGCCCGAGTTCAGACGCTTGACGGTCACCCATGGGAGTGTCACCATCGCGCTACCGATGATTACGTAAACATGAACTCGTCGGCGCGCCCCCGAACCGGCCGTTTCCGGCCAGTGGGCCCTTCCTCCGTTCCCTCATCGACCGGTCGGTCCATCGACTCAAGGAACCCACCATGACGCTCCTGCCGACGTCAGTCAGGGCAGCTTCACCACCACCTGCCCCAACTCCCCGATCCCGGCGGCGCCTTCGCAGGCAGTCGCTGGCAGGGTGGGGCTTCCTCGGCCCGTTCGTCGCGGTGTTCGCCCTGGTCTTCCTCGCCCCGATCGGCTACGCCCTCTACCTCAGCGTCTTCAAGGACAAGCTGATCGGCGGCACGTCCTTCGTGGGCCTGGAGAACTACACGCAGGCCCTGACCGACCCCCGGTTCTGGGAGGGTGTGGGCCGGGTCGGGCTCTTCCTGGCCGTGCAGGTACCGGTGATGCTCGGCATCGCGCTGCTGGTGGCGCTCGCGGTGGACAGCGGGCGGCTCTACGGGAAGGCGTTCTTCCGGATCTCCGTCTTCCTGCCGTACGCCGTGCCCGCCGTGGTCGCGAGCCTGATGTGGGGGTTCATCTACGGAACCCGCTTCGGCCTGGTCGGCAACATCAACGACGCCTTCGGCATCACGCTCCCCGACCCGCTCTCCCCCTCCCTGGTGCTCGCCTCCATCGGCAACATCGTGACCTGGGAGTTCGTCGGCTACAACATGCTGATCTTCTACTCCGCCCTCAAAGTGGTACCCCGTTCGCTGTACGAGGCCGCCGCCCTCGACGGCGCGGGCGAGTGGCGGATCGTGACCTCCGTGAAGCTCCCCGCGATCCGGGGTGCGCTGGTCATCGCCACCATCTTCTCGATCATCGGCAGCTTCCAGCTCTTCAACGAACCGAGCATCCTCCAGAAGCTCGCGCCGAACGCGATCACCACCGACTTCGTCCCGAACCTCTACACCTACTCGCTGTCCTTCTCCGGCCAGCAGCACAACTACGCCGCGACGGTGGCGATCGTCATGGGCGTGATCACCGCGATCGTCGCCTACACCGTGCAGCTGCGCGGAATGCGGAAGGGCTGACCATGAGCACCACCGATCTCCCCGGCCCCTCCCGGCCCACCGACCGCCGCGGCGGCACACCGGAAGAGGCCGCATCCGCCTCGTACCGTACGGAAAAGGAGGCCGAAGCCCCCTCGTACCGTACGGAGAAGCCTTCCGGCACCACGGTCCGCGCCGCTCGCCGGCGCCGCCCGCCGAGCACCCCGCTCAACCCGCGCCCCAGCATCCCGCTCACCCTGGTGACCGGGCTGGTCCTGGTCTACTCGCTGCTGCCGCTGGTGTGGCTGGTGATCAACTCGACCAAGGACCAGCGGGATCTGCTGGACAGCTTCGGCCTGTGGTTCGGCCGCAGCATGAACCTCTTCGACAACATCTCCCGCACGCTGGCCTACGACGACGGCGCGTTCGTCCGCTGGCTGCTGAACACGCTGCTGTACGTGGTCGTGGGCGGCGGCGGTGCCACGGTCCTGGCCGTGCTCGGCGGGTACGCGCTCGCCAAGTACCGGTTCCCGGGCCGGCGTGCGGTGTTCGCGGTGGTGCTCGGCGCGGTCGCGATCCCGGGGACGGCGCTGGCGGTGCCGACCTTCCTGATGTTCAGCGAGATGGGCCTGACCAACACCCCGTGGGCGGTGATCATCCCGTCCTTGATCTCGCCCTTCGGCCTCTACCTGATGTGGGTGTTCGCCGCCGAGTCCGTTCCCGACGAACTCCTCGAAGCGGCCCGCATCGACGGCTCCGGCGAGCTGCGCACCTTCTTCAGGATCGCGCTGCCGCTGCTGATGCCGGGCACCGTCACCGTGCTGCTCTTCTCCATGGTGGCGACCTGGAACAACTACTTCCTGCCGCTGATCATGATCAAGGACCCGGAGTGGTTCCCCCTCACCCTCGGCCTCAACGCCTGGAACGCGCAGGCGCAGACCGCGGGCGGCGAGGCGGTGTTCGACCTGATCGTCACGGGTTCGCTGCTCACCATCATCCCGATCGTCGTGGTCTTCCTGCTGCTCCAGCGGTACTGGCAGTCCGGCCTGTCCGCCGGAAGCGTCAAGGAATGACCGTGCACGGCCCCTTTCCCTCTCCCTTCCCTCATGGAGCTCCCCTCATGACGACCACCCGCCGTTCCCGGCGCATCGCCGCCGCCGCGGCCGCCGTCTGCGCCCTCGCCCTGACCGCCACCGCCTGCGGTTCCTCCGACACCTCGACCGGGGCGAGCCCGGGGGACGTGAAGTCCGCGCTGGAGAAGGGCGGCACGGTGAAGGTGTGGGCCTGGGAGCCGACGCTGAAGAAGGCGGCGGCCGACTTCCGGAAGAAGTACCCCAAGGTCAAGATCGAGCTGGTCAACGCGGGCACCGGCGACAAGCAGTACACCGCCCTCCAGAACGCGGCCTCCGCCGGCTCCGGCGGCCCGGACGTCGCGCAGATCGAGTACTACGCGCTCGGCCAGTTCACCATCGGCAAGACCGTCACCGACCTCGCACCGTACGGCGCCTCCCAGCACGACAAGGCGTTCACCAAGGGCCCGTGGACGGCGGTGGCCAAGGACAAGTCCGTGTTCGCGATGCCCATGGACTCCGGCCCGATGGCGCTGTTCTACAACAAGAGGGTCTTCGACAAACACAAGATCGCGATCCCGACCACCTGGGACGAGTACGTCGAGGCCGCGCGCACCCTGCACAAGGCCGACCCGAAGCTGTTCATCACCAACGACACCGGTGACGCGGGCGCCACCACCAGCCTCATCTGGCAGGCGGGCGGCCGTCCGTACAAGACCGAGAACACCGACGTGAAGATCGGGTTCGAGCAGGACGCCGGGACGAAGAAGTACACCGCCACCTGGCAGAAGCTGCTCGACGAGAAGCTGGTCGCACCCATCACCTCGTGGAGCGACGAGTGGTACAAGGGCCTGTCCGACGGCAGCATCGCCACCCTCGCCATCGGCGCCTGGATGCCTGCCAACTTCACCACCGGCGCGGCCTCGGCGGCCGGTGACTGGCGGGCGGCCCCACTGCCGCAGTGGACGAAGGGCAGCAAGGACAGCGCCGAGAACGGCGGCAGCTCGCTGGCCGTCCCGAAGGACGCGAAGAACAAGGAACTGGCCTACGCCTTCATCGAGTACGCGACCACCGGCGCCGGAGCCTCGGCGCGCGTCGCGGAGGGCGCCTTCCCGGCGACCACGGCCGACCTGGACTCCGCGAAGTTCCAGGAGACGAAGTTCCCGTACTTCGGCGGGCAGCAGGCCAACAAGATCTTCGCCGAGTCGGCGCGCAACGTGGGCACCGGCTGGTCGTACCTGCCCTACCAGGCGTACGCGAACTCGGTCTTCAACGACACCGTCGGCAAGGCGTACGTCACCGCGACGCCGCTGGCGCAGGGGCTCGCGGCCTGGCAGCAGGCGAGCGTCAAGTACGGCAACGAGCAGGGCTTCAGCGTCAACAAGTAGGCAGCTGGGGCGACTTGGGCGGAAGGCGTTCGGCCTTCCGCCGCTCCGCCCTGCCCCTTTTCCCTCCCGCGCCTCTCCCTCCAGGAGCGTCACATGTCCAGCACACCCGAAATATCACGTGAAAACGGCTCCCGGCGGCGGGCGGTCGCCGCCGCCACCGGCCTCGTGCTCGCCGTCGGCCTGAGCACCGGCTGCTCCTCCGGCAAGGAGACCACCACCGGCACCGCCCCGGTCGCCAAGACCGACGGCAAGATCTCCCTCACGTACCTCCAGAAACAGGGCGACCAGGAGTACTTCGTCGGCGAGGCGGCCGGCGCCAAGGCGAAGGCCGCCGAGCTGGGCATCGACCTCAAGGTCGTCAACCTGGGGAACGACGCCAACAAGACCGTCAGCGAGGTCCAGTCCGCGATCGCCCAGAAGACCAGCGGCCTCATCGTCGTCGTCCCCGACCCGGCGGTCGGCCCGCAGGTCGTGCAGACCGCCCGGGACGGCAAGGTCGCCCTGCTCACCTCCGACGACCAGATCTGCGCCACCGGACCCGACCCGGCCGCCTGTGCCAAGAAGGACCTGGTGCCGCGCATCGGCTTCAGCGGCGAGCAGATGGGCGCTGAGGTCGGCAAGCGGGCGGCGGCGGAGTTCGCCAAGGCGGGCTGGAGGCCGGAGGAGACGAAGGTGATCTCCGCGTGGAAGCAGGACGTCACCGTCTGCGGCGACCGCGTCAAGTCCGCGCAGAAGGCGTTCGAGTCGGAGGTGAAGGGCGTGGAGGTGCTCCAGGTCTCCACCGACAACTCCCCCACCGGCGCCCAGGACAAGACGGCCGGCACCGTCACCGCCCACCCGCAGGTGAAGAACTGGGTGGTGTGGGGCTGCAACGACGAGAACGTGATGGGCGGTGTCACCGCGCTGGAGAACGCGGGCAAGAAGCCGCAGAACGTGATCGGCGTCGGCCTCGGCGCGTACCTGGCCTGCAAGGAGTGGGGCAGCAGCGAGCCGACCGGGATGAAGGCGGCCCTGTTCATCAACGGGCGGGACGTCGGCGCGCTGGCCGTGCAGACGATGTACGACCGGCTGAAGAGCGGCAAGGAGTTCCCGGCGGAGGGCTTCGCCCCGACCACCATGGTCGACGCCAAGAACTGGAAGACCTCCGGCGTCACCTGCGGCTGACAACTCCCCTCCCTCTCCGGCCACTTGAGGTGACTCCACCCATGACCAGCCCGCCCACCGGGCCCAGTGCATCGGAAACCGCAGCCGTGGGCGTCCACGGCATCACCAAACGCTTCGGCCCCGTCCAGGCCCTCTCCGGCATCACCCTCGACTTCCCCCGCGGCCAGGTCACCGCCCTCATGGGCGAGAACGGCGCCGGAAAGTCCACCCTCCTGAAGATCCTCACCGGCGACCACCGGCCGACCGAGGGGCACGTCACCCTCAACGGCCAACCCGTACAGCTCGGTTCACCCGCCGCAGCCCGCGCCGCCGGCATCCGGATCATCCCGCAGGAACCCGAGATCTTCCCGCACCTCTCCGTCGCCGAGAACGTCTACGCCGGTGCACTCCCCCGCACCCGGGGCCGTCGCCTGGACCGCAAGGAGCTCCGCCGCCGGATCGAAGCCGATCTCGTACGGTTCGGCTTCGCCGAAGTCCTCGACCCGGACACCCTCGGCTCCCGGCTCACCCCCGCCCAACGCCAACTGGTCGAAGTCCTGCGGGCGTTGACCGGTGAGCGGCCGCCCGAGCTGATCGCCTTCGACGAGCCGACCTCCTCCCTCTCGGAGCACGAGGTGGCGGCGCTGTTCGCCCTCGTACGACGACTGCGCGAGCAGGACGTGGCCCTGGTGTACGTCTCGCACCGGATGGCGGAGATCTTCCAACTCGCGGACCGCATAGCGGTGTTGCGCGACGGTGCGCTGGCCGGGGTGCAGCGGGCCGACGAGACGGACGAGCGTGCCCTCGTGCGCATGATGGTCGGCCGCGACCTGTCCACCCTGTTCGTACGGGACCGGCAGGAGCCGGGCCGCCCGGTGCTGGAGGTCGAGAACCTCACCACCGACGCCGTTCGGGACGTCTCGCTCCGGGTCAGGGCCGGTGAGGTGGTCGGGCTCGCGGGTCTCGTCGGCGCGGGCCGCTCCGAACTCGCCCTCGCGCTCGCCGGGGACCTGCCGGTGCGCGGCGGAACCGTGACCCTGGACGGGGTCCGGCTGCGCGGCGGCCGTCCCGGCGAGGCGATCCGGGCGGGCCTGGGGCTCGCGCCCGAGGAACGCAAGGCGCAGGCGCTCTTCCTCCAGCAGTCGGTACGGGACAACGCGTCCCTGGTCGTCCTGGACCGGCTGCGCCGCTTCCGCTTCGTCCGGCGTTCCGCGGAACGGGAGTTGACGCGCCGGTACACCGACCGGCTGCGGGTGCGCACGCCCTCGCTCGCCCAGGAGGTGGGCAAGCTGTCCGGCGGCAACCAGCAGAAGGTGGTGCTGGCACGCTGGCTGGCGCACCGGCCGAAGGTGCTGATCCTCGACGAGCCCACCCGGGGCATCGACGTGGGCGCCAAGGCGGAGATCTACCGGATCATCGCCGACCTGGCCGAGGAGGGCGTGGCCCTGCTGGTGATCTCCTCCGAACTCCCCGAACTGCTGGGCCTGGCCGACCGGGTGCTGGTCATGCAGGGCGGCCGGATCACGGGCGAACTCGACCACGCCGAAGCGACGGAGGAGTCGATCCTCGCCCTGGCGATGACCGAAGACCTCACCACGACCGCCCCCGGTGCGGGAACCGCTTCATGAATCCCGCCGCCCCTTCCCACTTCCGCCTCGTCCCCTTGGGCGGCGGGGCCGCCCCCCGGGGGCGGAACGGGCGGGCAAGGGGGCGGCCCACCCGATCCGGGCCCACCCGGACACCGCCCCCTGCCCGCACCTGGCACACCGGACACCCGCAGCCCCAGCCGCACTCGGAGCCCCCTCATGACTCTCATCAAACCCCCCTCCCCGGCAACGGACGACACCACTCCGGCCCTCCGCCCTCCCAAGGAGCGCTCCACCCCGCGCAGCCTGCTCGCAGGGATCGGCGGCCAGAACCTGAGCCTGGTCGGCGCGCTCGTCCTGGTCCTGGCCCTCTTCGGGCTGCTCAACGACAACTACCTGACCCTGCCCAACCTCCAGGTGATCGCCGAGGCGGCCACCATCACCGGCCTGCTCGCCCTGGTCCAGACCGTCGTCATCATCTGCGGCGGCCTGGACATCTCGGTGGGCTCGCAGGTCGGCGTCGCCTCCGTGGTCAGCGCGATGGCCTTCACCGCCTCGGGGGCGAACGCCCTGCTCGGCATGGTGGCGGCCCTCGCCGTCGGCGTCCTCGTCGGCGTACTGAACGGCCTGGTCATCGTGTACGGCCGGGTCAACCCCACCATCGCGACGCTGGCCGGTCTCGCCGCGTACAAGGGCCTCGCCCAGCTCCTCTCCGACGGCCGCGCGCAGGGCTACGTCCTCAACGACGACGTCTTCGTCTTCCTCGGCCGCGGGAAGATCGCCGGGCTGCCCGTGATGGTCTGGATCCTGGTGGTCGTGGCCGTCGCCGTGCACCTGCTCCTCAAGTACACGGACATCGGCCGCAACATCTACGCCATCGGCGGCAACGACACGGCCGCCCGCCTGGCGGGCATCAACATCAACAAGTACCTGGTCTTCGTGTACGCGCTCATCGGTGTCGTCGCCACCGTCGCCGGAATCCTCCTCACCGCCCGCACCGGCTCAGGCCAGCCCACCTCCGGCAGCGAGGGTCTGGAACTCAAGGCCATCACCGCGGCGGCCCTGGGCGGCTGCGCCCTGAAGGGCGGCAAGGGCGGCATCGGCGGAACCCTGCTGGCGGTGGCCCTGCTGGGCGCGCTGGAGAACGGCCTGACGGTCGAGGGCATCAACACCTTCTGGCAGAACGTGGCCCAGGGCGCGCTCCTGGTGGGAGCGGTGGTCATCCAGCAACGCCGCACCGGCGGCCGGGCCGTGGGCCTGCCCCACTGACCCCGGGGCCCGGCCCGCGGTCAGACCCGGACGTGATGCGCCTCCCAGCGCCCGAGGCCCAGCTCGACGGTGAAGGAGACGTGCTGCCCCTCGGCCAGCACCTGCGCGTCGGACTCGACGTCCTCCCTGCGGACGAAGATCTGGTCCTGCTGCCCGAAGGGGACGACGAACCCGTACCCCTGACTGCGGTTGAAGTACGCGACGTACCCCTCGCACCTGTCGCGTCCGACGTCCATGACCGTTCTCCCTCCGGACGGCATTCGTACGGCGGCGGTCCTTCCACGATGCCGCACACCGTCCCGTCCCGCCCGGCGAGGCGGAACGGGACGGGACGGGTCGGTGCCGGGTCAGCGGTGCAGGGTCGTCACCTTCAGGGCCGGATCGGCGGCGATCTCCGCCGGGGTGAAGCGCTCCTCGACCCACTGCTTGCGGGAGAAGAGGCGGGTCTGGTCGGTGTAGTGCGGGGACGTGGGGTTCGAGGACTGGCCGTAGGCGAGGAGGGTGAGGGTGCGGGGTCCGGCGGGGGTCAGTTCCACGGACATCAGGAAGCTGGTGCCGAAGACGCCCCGGGGCGGGGTGCCCGTACCGCTGTCGGGAGCGGCGTTCACCACGTTGAAGCAGCCCTTGTTGCCCTTGCAGCCGGGGAGCGGGACGCCCGCCCACTTCTGGACCGTGCCGAGCGGGGTGTCCACCGGGATGCCCCGGGCGGTGAGGCCCTGGACGACGTCGGCCAGCGCCCGCTGGACGCGCGGGGACGTCCGGTCGATGCCGCGCGGGGTGGTGAGGGGCCGGGCCGGGTCGTACGGGACGCGGTACCAGTCGTCCGGCGGGCCGTCGTCGAGGCGGTCGTAGAAGGCGACCCAGAGGGCGGCGCCCCGGCTGGTGGCGTCGGCCCGGGTGTCCCAGCCCGCCAGGGTGGCGCAGGCCTTCCGTACGTCGACCCGCTTGCCGTCGGTCGCGGTGAGGTCCGGGTGGGCGCGGCACACGGCGACGACGTCGTCGCGGCCGGTCTCCGCCGTGAGGACCCGGTTGCCGAACATGGCGGCCCGGAGGGTCTCCCCGGTGAAGCCGGGCCGGGCGCCGAGGCCGTCCGTGCCCTTCAGACGCTCCGTGATCATGCGCAGTCCGAGCTGCGGCCGCTCGCTGATGCGCGGTTCGACGTCGTACGTGCCGGGCAGTCCGGTGAGCGGAGCCGCCGGATTGGCGTACTGGGGGCCGTTGTTGGAGTTGGCGACGTAGTCGGTGCGCGAGAGCTTCGGCTGCCGGGCGGGCCCGATCAGCCCCGGGACGAGCGCGTCGGGGTCGGTGCGCCAGGCGCAGGCGGAGGTCGAGCCGTCCAGGGCGGGCGGCCCTTCCTCCCCACCGGGCCGCAGACAGTCCTTGAGCTGCCTGGCGGTCAGGTTCGGGACCGCCGAGGAGTCGGTGAAGTACGTGCCTCCGCCGGTGTCCGCCGCGAGCGTGTACATCCACGGCATGCCCTGGTGGCGGCGGTCCGCAGCACGGACTTCCGCCAGGTCGCGGGCCTTGCCCATCTCCAGCCAGGCGTTCATGGAGCGCAGGTTGTCGGCGTTGGCGTCGCGGATCGCGTAGGCGGACTTCGCCGTCCAGCCGTCGGCCAGGACGGGTCCGTAGCGGGAGGTGTAGAGCGTGCGGTTCACGGTGGTGACGCGGCCGTCATCGCCGCGTACGGCGACGGGGACCGTGCGGCGCTCCATCCGTTCCGTGCGGCCGTCGACGACGTAGGAGGTGGGGTCGCCCGGGGTGAGCTTGAGTGCGTAGAAGGTGCCGTGCCGGGCGTCGCTGGCGGTGTGCGTCCAGGCGACGTGCCGGTTGTGGCCGATGGTGACGAGCGGGGTGCCGTAGAGTCCGGCGCCGGACACGTCGAGGGTGCCGGGGATCGTCAACTGCACCTGGTAGAAGCGGAGGTGGCCCTCGGCCCAGGGCAGGTGCGGGTTGGCGAGGACCATGGCGTTGCCGGTACGGGTGGCCCGGTTGCCGAGCGCCCAGCCGTTGCTGCCGAAGTCGGCGGCGGGGCCCTGGGCGTACTTGTACGAGGACTTCTTGCCCGTGCCCTTGCCGGTCGGCGGTGTCGCCGCGCCGATGTCGGGGGCGAACGACGCCTCGCCCGTCACGCGGTTCACGTCGTACACGACGCCCCAGACGTCGAGCGCGGTGATCGGCCGCACCCAGGGCTTGCCCTTGCAGCGCGGGTCCGGGAGGGCGTCGACTCCGGTGTCGCGGAGGTAGCGGTTGAACCCGGCGGCGTACCCCTCGACCATGCGGCGCAGCTCCGGCGTCGGGCCGAGCGGGGCCTTGCGGTCGAGCAGGCGGCGCACTGTTCCGGCGCGGGCCAGCCCCTGGTAGTACGTGTCGCTCGCGAGGTTGACGCCCTTGCCGGCCTCGGGCTCGCCGGCGGCCTTGTCGGGGCCGAGGAAGCGGGAGCGCTCGCCGCGCAGGGTCAGGATCTGGTCGGCGAGTTCGCAGGCGTTGTCCTGCGCGAAGGCGTAGCCGTATCCGTAGCCGAGCCCGTCGAATTCGCGGGCGCTGATGTGCGGGATGCCGTACTCGGTGCGGCTGATCCGCGCGGTGTGGTTGCCCTCCGCCTTGGTCTCGCCCATCGTGCGGTACCCGGCCGCGGACGCGGGGGCGACGAGCGGCAGGGCACCGGCCGACACGAGGCAGAGCACGGCGGCCGTGAGGGTCAATTTCCTTGCCAGGAAACCCTTTTGACGATGTGTCTGTTTCTCCGCAGGTGTTCTCTTGTCGTTCATGTGCGCCACGGTCGCGGACGGACGGACGGGCGGCATCACGCCCCCGGTGGAGATTCGGGAGCCGGGTAGACCCGTGGGTCTACATCCCCGGAGGGGCACCCGCGAGGTCGCCGGTGCGGTGGGCGGACCGGGCCAGCAGTTCCTCGGTCATCCGCACCCCGGTCAGCCGCTCGGTGAGTGCGAAGAGCGCCGCCTTGGGGTCGACGCCGACGGTGAAGCCGCCCACGAGGTCGTCGTCGTCCGTGAGGTCGAAGCCGACCTCGGCGAGGACGTCGTTCAGCGCGTCGGGGGTGGTGCCGGAGCGGTCCGTCGGCCAGGCGAAGGCCGTGCGGAGCCGTCCGTCCTCGTACCAGGAGAAGCGCTGCCCCAGCTCCCCGCCGCCCTGCGCGTGCGAGACGGCTCGCGAACCGGCGCAAAGGGCGTCGAGCAGAGGCGGGCACTCCTCGGCGCCGACGTCCCACCGCAGGTCGAGCGCCCACTCCCCGCCCTCGCCCGGCACGGCGAGGGCTCCGGCGGTCACCGGCCCCCGTACGAGCGTCAGCGTGTAGCCGTGCTCCAGGAGGCGGCGGAACACGGAGCCGGGATCGCGTATCCAGCGGTAGTCGGCGGCGGTGGCAGGGCCCGTCGAGAAGTCCATACGAGTAGCCTGCCACCGCCCACTGACAATGGCGTGGGTGACGAACCCTCAGGGCGCGATCGGCAGCTGGCGCTTGTGCTCGGTGGCGCGGTAGCGGCGCACGATGATGTCGTACGCGGCCGGGTCGATCGCCTTCCCCTCCAGGAAGTCGTCGATCTGGTCGTACGTCACCCCGAGCGCGTCCTCGTCGGCCTTGCCGGGGTTCAGCGTCTCCAGGTCGGCGGTCGGCACCTTGCCGACCAGCTCGGCGGGCGCGCCCAGCTCCGCGCCGACGGCGCGCACCCGCCGCTTGGTGAGGCCGGTGAGCGGCACGACATCGGCCGCGCCGTCGCCGAACTTGGTGAAGAACCCGGAGACCGCCTCCGCCGCGTGGTCGGTGCCCACGACGAGACCGCTCTTGGCGCCCGCCACCGCGAACTGGGCGATCATGCGCTGCCGGGCCTTGATGTTGCCGTGCACGAAGTCCTGCTGGTGGGCGTCGCGGAATTCCGTGCCACCGGCGATCAGGGCCTCCAGCGAGGCGTCGCTCGCGCCCTTGACGTCCACGGTGAGCACCTCGTCGGCCCGGATGAACTCCAGGGCGCGCTGGGCGTCCTTCTCGTCGGCCTGGGTGCCGTACGGCAGGCGCATCGCGTAGAAGGTGGCGTCGCCGCCGCCTGCGCGGACCCGCTCGACGGCGAGCTGGCAGAGGCGTCCGGCGGTCGTGGAGTCCACGCCTCCGCTGATGCCCAGCACCAGCGAGCGCAGGCCGGTGGAGGTCAGCTGCCCCGCGAGGAAGGCGACCCGCTTCTCGATCTCCTGCTGCGCGTCGAAGGACGCGCCGACGTGGAGGTCCCGGGCGATTTCCTGCTGCTCGGACGTGGGCGCCTGGTCGGTCACGGTTGCTCCTCGATCGGAGTGTCTAAGGGGGACAGACAGCACTCTAAGCGACGGGGGTGGCGTGCTGATCAGGGCATACGGTCGTGCCACCGCGCCCCGACCGGTGCTCACCCCCGTGCCAGTACCGCCACCGCGTTGTGGCCGCCGAAGCCGAACGACGTGCTCAGGGCGATCGGGGCCGCCGTTGCACGTGCCGCGCCCATCACCACGTCGAGGTCCAGGGACTTGTCCAGCTCCGTCAGGCCCGCCGTCGGCGGGACCACGCCCTCGTTCAGGGCCAGGATGGTGAGGCCGGCCTCGATCGTCCCCGCTGCTCCCATCGTGTGGCCGAGGGCGCCCTTGGACGACGTCACCGGCGGGCGGTGCGGGAAGACGCGGTGCAGCAGGGCGCCCTCGACCTCGTCGTTGCGCGGCGTCGACGTGCCGTGTGCATTGATGTGGCCGATGTCCTCGGGGCCGAGGGAGGCGTCCGCGAGCGCCGCCCGCACCGCGCGTTCCGCGCCCCGGCCCTCGGGGTGCGGGGCAACCAGGTGGTGCGCGTCGGTGGAGGCTCCGTACCCGATGAGCCGGGCGAGCACCTGCGCGCCCCGCGCCGCGGCGTGCTCCGGGCGTTCCAGCACCAGCGTGCCCGCGCCCTCCGCGATCACGAAGCCGTCGCGTTCCGCGTCGAAGGGGCGCGAGGAGTGGTTGGAGAGCGCGCCGAGCTGGGTGAAGCCGGTGACGATGAGCCGGGTGAGCGGGGATTCCGCACCGCACACCAGGGCGATGTCGCACTGCCCGGTGGCCAGCAGGTCGCGGGCCGTGCCCAGGGCGGTCGTACCGGAGGCGCAGGCCGTGGAGAGGGCGACGGCGGGGCCCGTGGCGCCGAAGCGCAGGGCGATGTTGGCGCCCGCCATGTTGATCAGGTAGCCGGTGAGGAAGTACGCGGAGACGCTCCCCGGACCGCGTTCGGCGAGCCGCTCGGCGGCCGTCGCCTCGGAGTGGACGCCTCCGGTTCCGTGCCCGGTGACGACCGCCACCCGGGAGCCGTCCCACTCGGCGGGGTCCAGACCGGCCTGCTCCAGGGCCTGTGCGGTGGCGGCCAGGGCGAGCCGGGCGACGGGGTCGAGGGCCGAGGAGCCGCGGTGGTGCAGCACGGGGTGGTCGAACTCCGGGACCCGGCAGGCCAGGGACACCGGGAGGTCGTGCAGGCGCGGGTCGGGGGCCGCGGTGGAGCGGCCTTCGCGGACCGCCGCCCAGGTGCTGTCCCGGTCGGGACCTGCGGCGGTGACCAGCCCGATGCCCGTCACCACGGGGGCGAGGGCCGAGGTCACGCGCGGGCCCTCCGTTCGTCCACGCGGGAGACGAACTCGCCGAGGGTGAGGTCGCGCAGGTCCTCCTCGTCGAGCTTGACGCCCAGTTCGTCCTGGAGGGTGATGGCCATCTCGACCACCATGAGCGAGTCGATGAGGAGCGCGGTCATCGGGGCGGATTCCCGCACGTCGGCGGGGTCGGCCTCGAATTTCCCCACGAGAAGGCCGGTGACGATTTCCAGGGTGTCCCGGGTGTCCAGTTGTGCAGACGTACTCATGTCGCCCTTCCACGGGGTCATTTGAGAGTCGGTCGGGGTATTTGTGCTGTTTCAGTGCTGCCCGGCACTGTATCGAGAAGTTCCGGACGACCCGTCGACATACTTGGCAAATTCCCTTATTGGGCCCTTGAGTACGTGAGGCGGGCTGGCCGTGCATCATTCGGTTTCCGAACCGGGATCCGTGCAGGAATGGGTGGAGGACGTCGGCGACAAAGCGCTGCGGGGGCTGATGGCCTGGCTCTCCGAGGCGTATTTCCGGGTGGAGACCTCCGGAATGGAGAACATTCCGCAGTCCGGTCCGGTGATACTTGTCGCCAATCATTCCGGCGCATGGGCCCTCGACGGTTTCATCCTGAACGAAGTGCTGGACCGGGACCTGCCGAGGCCGGTCGACATCATGGCGTCCAGCCTGGTGTTCAAATTCCCCGTCGTCGCCTCGACCGCACGCAAGGCCGGAATCTTCGAGAACGACCCGACGGTGGGCCTGGACCGGCTCGCGGCGGGGCGGGCCGTCGGACTGTTTCCCGAGGGATTCGCCGGGGTGCGCAAGCCGTTCCGGCAGCGGTACCGGCTGCGTACGTTCAGTACGGGATTCGCGGTGACGGCGATGCGGGCCGGTGCGCCGGTGGTGCCCGTGTCGATCGTGGGCGCGGAGGAGGCGTATCCGAAGCTCGGCGAGGTCGATTTCCTGGCGCAGTTGACCGGGCTGCCGTATTTCCCGGTCACCACGCTGCTGCCGCTGCCGTCGAAATGGCTGATCTCGTTCGGGGAGCCGATTCCCGCTCCCGTACGGCCTGACTCCTTCGCCGAACGGGCCGCGGCGGCACGGCTGTTGTGCGACGAGGCGCAGGCGACGGTGCAGAAGATGGTGGACCGGGACCGGGCGAGGCGGACGTCGCCGTTCCACTGAGCCCGGTGTGCGTACGACGTGTGCGTACCCCTCAATGAGCCAGCCAGCGCGCCGCGTTCCGCACGTCGGCCGCCGCGCGGCGGCAGCGTTCGGCGTGGGCGAGCAGGAGCATCCGGGAGCGTTCGCCGACGGCGTCGTGGTTCCAGCCGCTGTCGCGGGCGCACTCGGCGAGCCGCTGGGCGTGCTCTTCGAGGCTGTGCGCGCTCTGCCTGGTCAGGGCCGCGTAGTGGGCGGGGGTACGGCCCTGGGCCGGGGCGGGCGCGGGCTCGGCGGACGGCGCGGGCGTTGCGGAGCCGTCCGCCGCGACGAGGGCTACGGAGAGGGTCGCCGGGGGCAGGCTCGTGGGCAGGTCGTCCGGGTCCAGGCGGGGTGCCAGGACGACCGGTTCGACGGCCTCGGCGAGCGCGGTGACCAGCGCACGCGCGGTGAACACCGCCAGGTCGGCCGCCTCGCACTCCCCCGGCACCGCGCACAGCGAGGGCGCCGCGCCGGGGCCCTCCGCGAGGGCGTTGAGCCAGGCGGTGGCGCACAGGACGTCCGTCCCGGCCTCGATGGACACGTCGTGCCAGCGGAAGGGGGCGAGCACCTCGTAACTCGTCGCCGCCCTCGGCGGGTAGCGGCGCAGCGCCTCGTCGACGGCGGCCTCGGCGCGCTCCCGCACGGACGGCGCGGGCAGTGCGGGCTGCACGGCGAGCAGCGCGAGGGCCTGGCGCGCGGTGTGCGTGGTGGCCTGGGTGAGCAGGTCGAGCGTGTGCTCCACGGCCGCCGCGGTCTCCTCGCCGGTGGCCTCCGCTACGTCGACGAGTCCCCCGCCGTCGCGCAGGTGCCGGGCGAGGCGGCGGTGCAGTGCGGCGGCCCGCTCGGTGTACTCGTGGGCGTCCTCGGCGCTGCCCGCCGCCGCGAGCAGGTCCCCGAGCAGGGTGTCCTCGGCCGCCGCTTCGCCCAGGACGACCCGCCTGGCCAGGCGTCCGGCGACCGTGCACCAGTCCTCCCAGGACACGGTGGCGTCGGCGTGGCGGGCGGCGATCAGGTGCGCCGCCTCCTGCGCGGCCAGCGCGTGCACGTCCCGCAGGAACGCCGGCGGCACGGGCACGGCCGCGTGCGGGGCGACGGGGTGGCGGCGGCCCTCGGGGGTGAGGTGGTCGGCGCGGCCGAGCGCCCCCGCGTCGTGGGCGCGGGCGAGCAGGTCGGCGGCGTCGTCGGCGTCGAGCGGGGCGAGGTAGGCGCCGAAGGGTGTGTGCAGCCGGACCGGGCGGCCCGAGGTGCTGCCCTTGAGGTGGGACATGAGCTGCCGGGTGAGGCTCTCGCGGGTGAGCGGGGTCAGCCCGAGCGCACGGGCGGGCGCGTCGATCCACGGGATGCGCTGGGCGGCCAGTGCGGCACCGAACAGGACGTTCTCCAGCGGCCGGGCGGTGGCGGGCTCGCGGGACTCGGTCGGGTCGTGGAGGACGGTCATCGGGCGGCCTTTCGTGGCGTACGAGGACGGGGCGGGCCGGAAGACCCACCGGCCGGAGTTACTTGTCGAGCAGCAGGTACGGCTGGTTGCCGACGATCTCGCCGTCGTAGGCCGTGATCAGCGCGTTGACGTGCTCGCGGTGCTGGGGCATCGCGTTGCGCAGGGTGCCGGAGTACGACTGGGGCGCGTGGGACAGCGGGTAGTCGTAGGTGTCGTCCAGCCAGGCCAGTTCGACCCAGTGCTCGGGGATGTCGTTGGGCGAGGAGGGGCCGCGGCCGTCCAGGTTGGGGATGACGTCGTACTTGTTGACGAGGCTGATGACCTGGGTGTCGGGGTCGGCGGGCCGCTTGTTGTCGATGGGCGAGCCGACGGTGACGATGTGGGTGAGCCGGTACGTGGAGACCAGGTCGAGGTCGGTCGCCAGGTTCATGGCGGTGATCCCGCCGAGGCTGTGCCCGACGATCATCAGGTCGGAACCGACGGGAACGCCCGAGCGGACCAGCAGCTGCTTGACCGCGCGCGTGTACGTGGTGTCGGTGCGCAGGGCGCCGTCGAAGGCGCCGACGAGGTCCTGGGTGGTGCTGTTGCGCAGCAGGCCGAAGCTCGTGCCGGGCAGCAACAGGACGTGCCGTTCGGAGCCGTCCGTGCAGCGGATGCGGCGGAGCAGGGCGAGACCGTGGTTGCCGAGGGCCGCGATGTCGTCGATGTAGCTGACGATCTCGTTGCTGGAGCGGGCCAGGCAGCGTTCCAGGATGGCGTCGGGGTCGGCGCGCTCGGCGCGGCCGGGGCCGGGGTTGAGTTGCCGGACCAGTCCGGCGGGCAACCCGAGGAAGGGGTCCGTGGTGGGGACGCCGCCGGCCAGGGTGACCCAGGCGAAGTCGTCGTTGGCGGGGTTCTCGTCGAGCAGGGCGATGAGGGCGAACAGCTCCATCAGGACGGGACTGACGGTGGTCAGGGTGCGGGTGACGCCCATGAGATCGACGAGGCGGCGGGCGGCCCGGAGCGCATCCAGCCGCTTGCCCGCCACGAGCGCGTCGGTGAGGTCCTTGGCCAGAGGGGCGGCCAGGTTGGGGTGCTCGATGGCGGCGGCCTCGATACGCATGGCGAACGCGTCGACGGCCATGGAGACGGGGGTCGACCTGAGCCGGGCGAGGGCGGCGGCGGAACGGGTGGTCTCACCGAGGACGCCCCCGTTGGCGGTGAAGCCGAGGCCGCCCGGGTTGGTGAGCGCGCGGGCGGTGGAGGCCAGGGCGCCGAACGCCCACAGGGGCCGCTTCAGCGCGTTGAGCCCGACCCGCCAGCTGAAGGTGGCGGCGGTCATCTCGGCACCGGCCTGCTTGGCGGCGAGAGCGGCGTCGGCGAGCAGCACGGACGCCCGGATCAGGAGTTCGGGGTCGGTGCGCCCGGGCGGCGCGTCGGTCGGCGCCTCGACCACGGCGGGCGCCACGACCTCGTCCGCCTTCGCTTCCCGGCTGCCCTTGTTGCGTACCCCGGTGCCCTTGCTGGCCGTACGGGTTGCCATCGCGGCCACCTCTTGTCCCTGTCGCGGTGCCTGTGTGCCCGTGCCGTGCATGCGCCTGCCCGTACGAATCCACTCATTCATACGGAAGAGTTACGTTCCTACACACACCCGCACCACTCCACCGGAGCCACGCACACCCGGCAACAGCACGACACCCGATCGGGTCACCGACCTATCCGGCCCGCCCTCATGCGCGTAAGGAACCCGGTCACGCGACAGAGGCGCGGCGCGGGTCCACCGGGTTGACGGCAGCCGCGTCGAGGAGTTGCTCCAGCGCTTCGGTGCCGTGGGTGCGGCGGTACGCGATCTCCGAGGACGTGACGGGCATCAGCCACAGGAAACGTGCGTGGTGGCCGTGCGGCAGCGTGCAGTTCTCCAGGGCCGGGCCGTGCAGGTAGGGCAGGCTGACCAGGAAGTGGTCGCAGGCCGAGCCGGGCAGCCAGGCCTCGCCGATCGGAACGCTGTGCCCCACGTCGAGAGGATGCGGCTCGGGGCCGCGGTGGTAGAAGGCCGTCATGGCCAGCAGGTCGGCGAAGCGCGGGTCACGGGCCGGGGCGCTCAGGACGAACTCCAGCCCCTGCCGGCCCGCCCCGGCAGCGTTCGCGGAAGGGAGCGACGCACCGGCGGTCGCGTAGGTCCAACTGTCGGCCCGGGGACCCGGGGAGACCTCCAGGATGTGCAGGCCGGATGTGGATCCACGGGTTCCACGGCCCAGGTCGTAGTCGACGCGGGCGGTGGAGTGACCGGCGAAGAAACTGCGGACGTGGTTCTCCAATCCGGCCGTTGTCGTCGCGTTCGCGTTACCCGTGTCCATGCGCCCGATGATGCCAGAGCCCGCAGGGCGGAACGTGGGACACCCTGCCCGTACGGATGAACTCCCGTACGGGCAGGGTGCGTTGGGGGGAGGAGCTGGTTACGGGAGGCCGTGGACGTGGGGGCCGACCGCGTTGGACCAGGCGTTGGCGGCGGTGGCGTCCCAGTTGGTGGACCAGGTCATGGCGCCGCGCAGGGCGGGGTAGGTCTTGGTGGGCTTGAAGGAGCCGCAGCCGGTGCCCTTGGTGAGGCAGTCGAGGGCGTTGTTGACGATGGCCGGGGAGACGTAGCCGCTGCCCGCGCCGCGGGTGGAGGCGGGGACGCCCAGGCCGACCTGGGAGGCGTCGAGGCCGCCTTCGAGCTGGATGCAGGCGAGTGCGGTGAGGAAGTCGACCGAGCCCTGGCTGTAGACCTTGCCGTCGCAGCCCAGCATGGCGCCGGAGTTGTAGTACTGCATGTTCACGACGGTGAGGATGTCCTTCACGGCGAGGGCCGCCTTGAAGTACTCGGTGCCGGTGGACTGCATGTCGATGGTCTGGGGGGCCATCGTGAGGACCATGTTCGGGCCCGCCTTGGCGGACAGCTGGCGCAGGGCCTTGGTCAGGTAGGTGGAGTTGATGCCGTGTTCGAGGTCGATGTCGACGCCGTTGAAACCGTACTCCTGCATGAGCGCGTACGCGCTGGTGGCGAAGGCCGTGGCGGAGGCGTCGCTGTTGATCGTGACGTTGCCCTTCTCGCCGCCCACGGAGACGATCACCGACTTGCCGGCCGCCTTCTTCGCGGCGATGTCCGCCTTGAAGTCGGCGACATTGGCGTAGCCCACCGCCGGGTCGAGGTTGAAGGTGATCTGGCCGGGGGTGGTCGTGGAGTCCGCGAAGGAGACGGCGATGATGTCGTACTGGGACTGCACGTCACGGAGCTTCTGGACGGTCGCGCCGTTGTTGAAGTTCTGCCAGTAGCCGGTCAGGGCGTGCTTGGGGACGTTGGGGTTGGGGTTCGTGTCGCCCTTGGCGGTGCGGCCGCTGACGGTCGCGGACTTGGCGGACTCGCCTGCTGAGTTCACTGCGGTGATCTGGAAGTCGTAGGCCGTGTCGGGGGTCAGGCCGGTGACGGTGGTCGAAGTGCCGGTCGCCGGGGGCAGCTTCGTACCGTTCCGGTAGATGTTGTACGAGGTGGCGCCCGTGGCCCCGGACCAGGACAGGGTGAGGGAGGTCGAGGTGGGCGAGCCCACGGTCAGGCCGGTGGGGGTCGCCGGGATGCCGGGCTCCGGGTCGGGGCCGCCGCCTCCGTCCGGGCCGAAGACCGAGACGTCGTCCACGAAGTAGGCCGCCTGGCCGTACCAGCCGTGGGTGTAGACGGTGACGTTCTTGGTGTTCGGGCCCGCCTTGAAGGTGGTGGTGAGCTGCTTCCAGTCGGTGGAGCCGGGCGACCAGGTCGACACGTCGGTGGTGCCGGTGCCGCTCGCGCCGAGGTAGGCGTAGCCGCCCTGGGTCCAGGCGGAGAGGGTGTACGTCGCGCCGGGCTTCACGGCGACGACCTGGGAGCAGCGGGCGTTGTCCTGGCCGGCGGGGGTGGCCTTGAGGGCGGAGGCGCCGGTGCGGACGGGGGTGGTGGTGGAAGTGCCCGCCGTACAGGTCCAGTTGGCGAGGCCGGACTCGAAGCCCGCGTTCTTGGCGACGTTGAGGTCGGCGGCCTGGGCGGTGGGGGCGGTGGCCATGCCGATGGCCGCGAGGGCGGCGGCGGTCAGGGCGGCGGTGAGGGCGGAGCGGTGGCGTCTGGGGGCGGGGGTGCGTTGGGGGTCCACGGGGTGCCTCCGGGGAACGGGGGGGGTGGGGAGGGGTGTGGATACGGTGGCCACCGTGGGGGGAAATCTGGTCCAGACCAATGGGGTTGTCAAGACCTTTGGCGGATAAGGGGAGTTGCGGGTTCGGGTTCGCGGGTGCGGGGTGGGTGGGTGGTTGCGGTTCGTGCCGGGGGCGCTGCCCCCGGACCCCAGGGTTTCGCCCCGGTCCCGCCCCTTCACCTAAAGCGCTCGCCGCGCGGCTTGTTGGTTGGTTGCTCGCGCAGTTCCCCGCGCCCCTACGGGGCGCTGCCGAGGAAATCGGCGAGGGTTGCGTGGGTCAGGGGGCCTGTGGTGGTTGCTACCGGTTCGGTGTTGTGGAGGAGGACCAGGGTGGGGGCTCCCGTCACGCCGTAGCGCTTCACCGGGAGGGGGCAGCGGGTGATGTCCGCCTTCAGGATCGTCAGGCGGCCCGCGTACTCCTCGGCCGCCTCGGCCAGCAGCGCGTCCATCTCCTTGCAGGCCTGCACCGCCTTCGGCCAGGTCCCGGAGAAGTACGCCAGCACCGGGCCCTCCACCCTCCCCAGGACGAAGTCGAATTCCGCGCTCTCCGTCGCCTGGTGCATCCTGCTCGCCACCGGTACTCCTTCTGTCCTTGCGTACACGTGTACAGGGCCCATCATGGACGGAAACCGACATACGCCGAGCAAGGAGCCCCCCGGTGGCCGATACGGAACTGGCCGAGGTCATGGCCGAGCTGGCCGCGCTGGAGGACCCCAAGGCGCGCAAGGTGAACGAGCGGCACGGGGACGATCACGGGGTCAGGCTGAGCGAGCTGCGTGCCCTCGCCAAGCGGCTCAGGACGCAGCAGGACCTCGCGCGGCAGCTCTGGGCGACAAACGACACGGCGGCGCGGCTGCTGGCGATGCTGGTGTGCCGGCCGAAGGCGTTCGAGCGGGACGAGCTGGATGCGATGGTGCGCGAGACGCGGGCGCCCAAGGTGCACGACTGGCTCGTGGGGTACGTGGTGAAGAAGAGCCCGCATGCGGAGGAGCTGCGGCAGGCCTGGCTGGGGGACTCGGATCCCGTCGTGGCGAGTGCGGGGTGGGCACTGACCACCGAGCGCGTGGCGAAGAAGCCCCAGGGGCTGGATCTCGGCGGGCTGCTCGATGTGGTCGAGGAGGAGATGAAGGGCGCGCCGGACCGGCTCCAGTGGGCCATGAACCACTGCCTCGCCCAGATCGGCATCGAGCGTCCGGAGCTGCGTGCGCGGGCGCTGGGCATCGGGGAGCGGTTGGGGGTGCTGAAGGACTATCCGACGTCGCCCGGGTGCACCTCGCCGTACGCCCCCGTGTGGATCAACGAGATGGTCCGGCGCAAGGAGGGCAAGGAGGTCGGGTAGGGGTTGCCGGTGCGGGTGGGGTACGAATGGGTGCCGTGCACCCCGAGAATTCCTCCGCCACCACCCGCGTCTTCGTCGCCCTTGCCCCTCCCGACCCCGCCAAGGACGAGCTGGCGCGGGCGCTCCGGCCCGCGTACGCGGCGTACCCCCGTATGCGGTGGAACCGGATCGAGGACTGGCACCTCACGCTCGCCTTCCTCGGCGAGCAGCCCGTCTCGGCGGTGGACCTGCTGCGTGCGCCGCTCGCCGAGCTGGCCGCGTCCCGGGAGGCGCTGACCTTCGCCCTGACCGGCGGCGGGCACTTCGACGAGCGGGTGCTGTGGAGTGGTGTCGAGGGGGACACGGATGCGCTGCACCTGCTCGCCGGGGAAGTGCGGGCGCTGGTCAAGGGGTGCGGGATCGTGTTCGAGGAGCGGCGGCTGCGGCCGCATCTGACGCTGGCCAGGGCCCGGCGGGACGACCCCGCGTCGGTGGTGGAGGTCGCCGGATCGCTGAGCGGGTTCGCCGGGATGCGGTGGCCGGCCGCACGGCTGCACCTGGTGGCCAGCAACGTCGGGCGCGGACCGGGGCCGATCCGGTACCGGGATGTCGAGTCCTGGGCCTTCCGGGACCCGGCGTCCGGCCCGCTGCCTGCGCTCAGTCGCCCTTGATGACCTTGTCCGCGTCGACCTTGTCGCCCGCCGAGTCCTTGGTGACCGACTCCGGTATCGGCTTGTCCTCGCGCAGCGACTGCCAGAGCAACTGCGACTGCTCCTTGAGCGGGATCACCCGGTACTTGTCCTTGGCGTCGTAGTCGATCGGCAGCGTGATCATCGTCATGTCCTTGGCGCCGATGCCGCTGAGCGTGTTGCCGAAGGAGAGCAGCGAGGGGACCGAGCCGAGGCCCGAGTCGGTGGTGACGGTGCGGGTGGCGGTGTCCGCGAGGTCGTACAGCTTCTTCGGGTTGCTGAAGATGCCGACGTCCTTGACCTGCTCCATCAGCGCCTTCACGAAGGCCTGCTGGAGCTGGATGCGACCCAGGTCGCTGCTGTCGCCGACGGTCTTGCGGGTGCGGACCAGACCGAGGGACTGCTCGCCGTTCAACTGGTGGGTACCGGCAGGGAGTTGCAGCTTGCTCTTCGGGTCGTCAATGTCCTTGGCGGTGGTGATGGAGACGCCGCCGAGCTCGTCGATGAGCTGCTTGAAGCCGCTGAAGTCGACTTCCATGTAGTGGTCCATGCGGATGCCGGTGAGTCGCTCCACCGTCTTCACCGCGCAGACCGGGCCGCCGATCTCGTACGCCGTGTTGAACACCTGCCGCTCCGCCTCGGGGCGCAGCTTGCCGCTGTGGCTCTGGCACTCGGGGCGGGTCACCAGGGTGTCGCGGGGCACGGAGACGACGCTGGCCTTCTCGTGGCCCGCGTGGACGTGCACGACCATGGCGATGTCGGCGCGGGCGCTGCCCACGTCCTTGCCGTACGCGCCGTTGGAGCCGCTGCGCGAGTCGGAGCCGAGGACGAGGATGTCGAGCGATCCGTTGTCGACCTCGGCGGGGCGGTTGGTGCCGAGCGCGCCCTCGATGTCGACCTGCTTGAGGTTGCCGTCGAGGCTGAAGTAGACCCAGGCCATGCCGCTGCCGCCGAGCACCAGCAGTGCGGCCAGCACCCACTTCAGCTTGCGGAACCGGCCGGCCGGCCTGCGCCTGCCCCGCCGGTTCGCGGCCCGGCCGCCGCCTCCCTGGGCGCGTCGGGCCGCGGCGCGGCCCTGGTAGGGCTCGGCGGGTTCCTCGCGGCGAGGGGGCTCGTCGTACGGACGGCGGGCGGGGTCGTCGTACGAGGGGCGGGCGGATTCGTCGTACGAGCGGTGGGTGGGCTCGTCGTACGGGCGGGTGCTCGGTGACGGCTGCGTGCGTCGGCCGCCGGACCCGGACTGCTTCCGTCGGCCGCCGCTCGCAGCCCCGCGACTGTTCTTCCCTCTGCTCCCCATGCGCCTACCAGCCCCTCACCGCTTGCCTCGTACCCCCTGCCATCACGGAATCGGGGACGGAAAAATCGACAAATTTCCCGCGCCTGCCGTCAGGCGCTGCACGGTCAGACACACGAGGGACTCGAAAGGTTGTACGTCTCTTTCACTTTCCTTTGCATTCACTTGCCCTGCCGCTGACCAGCCGTTTTACTCGCCTTCATCTGTTTCGCGGCGTCGCAGGGCCCGGTTTCGGGCCGCCTCGTGCGCCTCGCGCAGCAGTCGGGTCGCCAAGTCGGCCGTGCGGGCGGCGGGGTTGACGACGCAGAGCCAGCCGAGCGACCCGTACACCGGGTGCGGCAGCAGGACGTCGGCGGCCGTGTGGTCGCGGGGCAGGGTGAGGCTGCGGGGCTCCTCCCCGGTGAGCGCGCGGAAGGTGTCGCGGGCCACCCGCACGTTGAGCCGCCAGCGGCCGGGGGCGTCGAGGGCGGAGGCGGTGTCGTCCGGGTAGTCCTTCGTGACGATCGTGGCGTACGGCTGGGTGTGGTGCGGCACCTGTCCGTCGGGGGCGAAGTAGCAGAACGCGTCGCCCCAGGCCAGCTCCGGAGTCCCGTCGCCCTCGCGCGGTGCGAGGACCAGGGCGCCGGGGAGGGCGCGCACGGTGGCCAGGATCTGTTCGATACTCGTCGGGTCGTTGGTCATGGTTCAACTGTGGGATTCAAGTGCTTGTGTGGGGTTCGGATGAGCGGTGACGGCTTGCGGACGGTCGATGTGGCGGCCGCCTCGGGGTATTCGGTGCAGCAGGTACGGAATCTGGAGCGGCTCGGCGTGCTTCCCCCGGCGGTGCGCGCGGCCAACGGATACCGGCAGTACGGGCCCCTCCACGTCCGCGCCCTGGGCGCCTACCGGGCGCTCGCCCTGGCCGCCGGGCCCGTCGCCGCCCGGCGGCTGCTCACCGAGGCGCGGTCCGGGACGCTCGCCGAGGCGGCCGCCGCGATCGGCGAAGTCCACACCGGGCTCGCGCGGGAGCGGGGCGAGACGGTGCGCGCGCAGGAGGCCCTGCGGGCCATTCGGGGCGAGGAGGGGACGTACGAGGAGGAGGCGACGTACGGGACGGACCAGAGCGACTCCATGACCATCACCGAGCTCGCCGGGGCGCTGCGGGTGCGGCCCTCGACGCTGCGCTTCTGGGAGGAGGAGGGGCTCGTGCTGCCGGAGCGGGTGACGTCGCTGCGGGCCCGCCGCTACGGTCCCCGGGCCGTCGCGGCGGCGCGCATCGTGGCCGCACTGCGCGGTGCCGGGTACGGGGTGCCTGCCGTACGGGAGGTGATGGGCGCGCTGGACCGGCTGGACGGGCCGGGCTCGGCCTCGTACCTCCTCGGGCGCAGGCTCGACGACATCGCCGTACGGACGGTGGCGCTGCTGCGCGCGGGGGCGGACCTGGCGGCGGTGGTGGAGGCGGTCCGCTGAACGCCCTTATGCCGTATGCGCGTTGACGTGCACCGACATCAGCGCTATGTCGTCGTTGCCGTCCGGCGGGAACCTCTCCAGGAGGTAAGTGCACAGGGCCTCAGGCGTGCGCGGGCCCTCCGCATGGGCTGCGGCAAGTGCCTGGAGGGACTCGCCGACGTCCTGGTGGCGGCGCTCGATCAGGCCGTCGGTGACCAGCAGGATCTCCGAGCCCGGCGGGACGTCCACACGCAGCGCGGGCGGGTGCGGCAGACCGACGCCGAGCAGCGGCCCGTGCTCCTCCACGAAGCGGGCGGAGCAGTCGGGAGTGCGCAGCAGGGGCGGCAGATGACCGGCGTTGGCGACCTGCACGGTGTCGCTGCCGTTCTCCAGCAGCAGGACGCACAGGGTGACGGTGACGCCGGGCTGGGTCTCGCGCAGCAGCCGGTCCAGGAGGCGCAGCACGACGTCGGGCGGGTGGCCCTCGGTGGCGTAGGCCCGCAGCGCGTGCCGCACCTGCCCCATCACCATCGCCGCGTCCAGGGAGTGTCCCGCCACGTCGCCGACGGCCACGACGAGCCCGGCGGGACAGATCAGCGCCTCGTAGAAGTCGCCGCCGATCTCGGTCTGCCTGCTCGCCGGGAGGTAGCGGACGGCGAGGTCGGCGCGGGTCGTGTCGGGCAGGAACTCGGGGAGGAAGCCGCGCTGGAGGGTGAGCGCGAGGGCGTGCTCCTCGCTGTACGCGTTGAGGGCTTCGAGGGCGAGGGTGCAGGCGTGGGCGAGCTGCGCGAGGACTTCCTCGTCGTCGAGGCCGGTGATGGCGGTGGCCGGGACGACCAGGTGGACGGGCGGGCGGGACGGTTTGGCGCGGGCGGAGACGAGGGTGAGGTGCGGGTGCCCGGCCAGGGCCGCGGGTGCGGAGGGCCACTGCTGCGGGGTGAGGGTGCGCAGCCGGGCCCCGAGGAGCGAGGATGCCGGCGGCACGAGGGTGGGGCGGGTGGACTGTCCGTGCAGCGGGTGCGGGGACATGGGGTCGGGGTCCGGCGGGGAGTGCGGCCCCTCGGACGCGCCGGCCGGGATGGGCGAGGCGGCCGTGTACGGGCCGTTCTGGGGAACGGTGAGGGACACGGCGGCCGGTGCGGCGAGGAGTTCGGCCGCGCTGTCGGCCGCGGCCTGGGCGAGGGTGCGGGCGTCGGGGGCGCTGTAGAGGGCGAGGGTGGCCTGGTTGAGCCGGTGCAGTCGGCGGGCCAGGGTCTCCGCGCGGCTGCGGGCGCGGGCGTAGCGCAGGGTGGCGGTGACGGTGGCGAGCATCTCGGCGGGGGCGACGGGTTCGGCCAGGTAGGCGTCGGCGCCCCGGTTGAGGCCCTGGGTACGGTCGGAGACCGTGATCGCGGAGGCCGACATGTGGATCACGGGGATGGAGGTGGTCGCCGCGTCGGCCTTGATCCGTTCGCACACCTCGAAGCCGGTCATGTCGGGGAGCCGCACGTCGACGATGGCGATCTCCGGCAGCGGTGCGGCGTCCTGCAGCAGCGCGAGGGCCTGGGTGCCGTCGGCCGCCTCCAGTACGCGGTGTCCCGCCCGGACCAGGGTGGTGCTGACGACGTAGCGGTTGGTGGGGTCGTCGTCGACGACCAGTACCAGTGCGGGTGCGGCTTCGGCGGGGTAGGTCATACGGTGTCGGTCTCCTGCGCGGGAGGGCGTGGCACGGGCTCGGCGTCGGGCGCCCGCAGGGCCAGGGCCGCGGTGATGCGGGCGGGTGTCAGATGCGTCTTTCCCAGGACCGCGCGGGCATGTGCGAGCCGGGTCCGGTCGATGTCGGCGGCGTCGGCCGCGGTGAGGACCACGACCGGCAGGCGTGCGGTGGCGGGGTCGCCGGCGAGCACCTGGAGCACCTGGTAGCCGTCCAGGGTGGGCATCATCAGGTCGACCACGACGGCCTGGGCTCCGGTTCGCTTGACGGTGTCCAGCACGGCCGTGGCGTCCAGGTCGCCGCTCAGTTCGGTGACGCGTGCGGCGATCCGTCGCAGTACGGGGCGCACGGCGGCCAGGAACGCCGTGTCGTCGTCGATGACGACCAGCGAGTCCAGTACGGGGTGTGCGGGTTCCGGGGCCTGCGGGGCGGGTTCGGAGACCCGGGTCTCGGCGGGAAGTTCCACGGTGACCGTGGTGCCCTCGCCGATGGTGCTGGTGAGGGTGAGCTGCCCGCCGAGGAGTTCGGTGAGCTTGCGGGCGTACGGCAGACCGAGCCCGGTGCCGCTCCTGCCGCGCTGGTGCGGGCCGCGCACCTGGTAGAACTCCTCGAAGATGCGGTCCAGTTGGTCGGCGGGGATACCGACTCCGGTGTCTCGCACGGTGAAGCGGAACAGCGTGCCCTCCGGCCGGTCCTCGGTGTCGAGGGTGAGACGGACCGAGCCGTGGTCGGTGAACTTCAGCCCGTTGGACAGGACATTGCGCAGCACCCGGGTCAGCATGACCTCGTCGGTGACCAGGTGCAGGCCCTGCGGGACGTCGGGGATGGAGAGCAGCACACCGGGCTGGGCGGTGCCCTGGAGGGTGCCGCGGAGCTGGTGGAGGAGGGTGGTGAGGTCGGTGGGGACCAAAAGCGGGTCCAGCCGCCCCGACTCGGCCTTGGCGACGTCGAGGAGCTCCTCGACCAGGGCGAGCAGGGTGTTGCCGGAGCCCGCGATCAGGGAGACCTGACGGCTCTGCTCCTCGGAAAGGGGTTCGGCATCGGGTGCCAGCAGGAGGCGGGCGAGGGCGATCACGGAGTTCGCCGGGGAGCGCAGTTCGTGGCTGACGTTCGCCCAGAAGCGGGTGCTGGCCTCGCGGGCGAGCCTCAACTGACGGGTCTTCTCCTCCAGTTCGGCATAGAGGGCGACGACGCCGCTGTTGGTCTTCTCCAGCTCCTGGGCCAGTTCGGAGTAGAGGGCGACGACGCCGCTGTTGGTGTCCTCCAACTCGGCGTTGAGGTGCTTGAGTTCCTCCTGCTGCCTCTTCGACTCCTCCAGGGCGAGCAGCAGTTGGTGGTTCTGGGTCCGCAGCGCCTCCAGCATGTCGACCTCGTCGGTGCGACGCAGGACGCGGCGGACGGACTCGGTGCGCTCGGCGAGGGCCGCACCGGTGGCGGGAAGACGCTGGGCGAGAGTGATGGAGGAGCTTCCGGGAACGTAGCGGCACACGTCGAGCAGCCGGGTGGCCGCCTGTACGAGCACGGGGTCCACCGGGGTGTCCCCGCGCCAGCCCAACCGTGCGACGAGCAGGGTGCCCGCCACGTCGGCGTCCTCGACGCGCAGGGTGGCGGTCAGGCCCTCCGCGCCCAGCAGGCTCTGGCCGATCTCACTGAGTACGGTGACCAGCCGCGCCGAGGAGACGCTGGTCAGGCCGAGCGCCTTGCAGGCGGACTGTCCGCTGCGGCGCAGCCGGAACATGTCCTGCGCGCCACCGAGCGCGACCTCTAGACGGTCGCCCTCGGTGGCCTCGCGGCGCGGGTCGTTCATGACGTGGGGGTGGTGATCACCACGATGCCCGCGTCGTCACGGCGCACTCCCGCCTGTCCGAGGACCTGCCCCGCGATCATGACCGGCTGCCGGGCGAACAGTCCCGGGAACTCGTCCGGCGTCCAACGGTCCTTGAGACCGTCGGAGTGCAGGACGACGGTGGCCCCCGGAGGCAGCGCGGCGTCGAAGACCCGCAGCGAGGGCAGGTGGCTGCCCACGATGCCGGGCAGGGAGACCAGCGCGGTGCGCCGGCCGCCGTCCACGACAAACGCGCTGATGTTGCCGACGCCGCACACCTCCACCCGCCGGGCGTCGAGGTCGGCGGAGACGACGCAGACGGCGGCGCCCCGGGTGCCGCGCAGCCCGAGGTGGATCTCCTGGAGGACGTCCCGCAGCGCGGTGCGGGTGGTGCCCTGGAAGACCTGACGGGCGCGTTCGCTGGCGCGGGCCGCCAGCGGCCCGTGGCCGAGGCCGTCACACATCATCGCGGTGACCCGCCCGACCCGGTCCGGAGGGCCGGCGGTCCCGGCCAGCTCCACCCTGGCCGACCAGGCGTCGCCGCACACTGTCTCCCCGCTGATCGGGCGGGTGAGCCCGGCGACGTGGCGGACGGCGGCCCGCTCCACCTCGCCGCCCGCGCCCCCGGCGCTCCCCGGCGCCCAGAAACGGGCGAGCACGAGGGTGCCGCGGCCGTGCAGGGAGTGCACGTCGAAGTCGTCGGAGAGCCGGGCGATCGCCCCGAGCCCGATGCCGAGCGTGCCGCCCTGGGAGTGGCCGTCGCGCAGGGCGGCGTCGACGTCGGGGATGCCGGGCCCGGTGTCCAGGGCCAAAATCTCCAGCGCCGCCCCGTCGGCGGCCCGGCTGACCCGCAGGATCAGCGAGCCGTCGTCGGCGTGCCGCAGGAGGTTGGTGGCGGCCTCGGTGGCGGCGATCTCCACCTCGGCGGTCCGCTCGGCGCTCATGCCCAGGCGCTGGGCGAGCGCACCGGCCTCCCGGCGGGCGGCGAGCGCCAGCGCCTCGCCCGCCCGGAGCCAGATGACGTCCTCCGCTGCGGAGAGCAGCGGGGCGTTCACCGTGCCCATTTCACGACACTGACGGTGGTGCCCTTGCCGGGGGCGGACTCCAGCTCGAAGTCGTCGACGAGACGGCGCGCGCCGCTGAGCCCGAGTCCCATGCCGCTGCCGGAGGTCCAGCCGTCGGTGAGGGCGAGATCCAGATCCGGGATGCCCGGCCCCTCGTCCTCGAAGCGTGCCCAGACGCCGGTCCGGCCGCCCTGGGTGACGACGGCGATGCGGGCCCGGCCGCCGCCCCCGTACATCAGGGTATTGCGGCCCAACTCGCTTGCGGCGGTGACCAGTTTGGTCTGATTGACCAGGGACAGCCCGGTGCGCTGCGCCAGCGTGCGGACGGCCTGGCGGGCCTTGACCACGTCGCCGCTCGTGGTGATCGGGATCGTCTCCACCGCGTCGGCGGCGACGTCGTACTCCTTCACCTGGGGGCGGAGGGGTTCTGGTTCAGACGCTTGATCTGCTCCATTCCCCGTTCGAGGGTGAGCGCGGTGCGCACGCCGGGCAGGGAGAGGCCCAGCTCCACCAGGGTCATGGCGACGGCGGGGCGCATGCCGACGACGACGGTCTCGGAGCCGAGCACCCTGGAGATGGAGGCGATGGTGGCGAGCATCCGGCCGACGAAGGAGTCGACGATCTCCAGCGCGGTGATGTCGATGACGACGCCCTGGGCGTTGGTGTCGACGATGCGCTGGGAGAGGTCTTCCTGGAGGTCCAGGACCATCTGGTCCTCCAGGTCCGTCTGGATGGAGACCAGCAGGATCTGACCGATCTTGAGGACCGGTACGCGGTCCGTCACAGCAGACCCTCCTTGCGGAGCGAGGAGGCCTCGTCGATCTCGGCGAGCGCATCGTGCAGGGCGGCGGCGAGCGTCGCCTTGGTCGCGATGTCCCCGAACTCGATGCCGAGGGCCACGATGGTCTGCGCGATCTGCGGGCGGATGCCGGAGATGATGCACTGCGCGCCCATCATGCGGGCGGCGACGACGGTCTTCAGCAGATGCTGGGCGACCTGGGTGTCGACGGCGGGCACACCGGTGATGTCGATGATGGCGTGGGTGGAGTTGGAGTCCAGCAGCCCCTGGAGGAGCTTCTCCATCACGACCTGGGTGCGGGCGGAGTCCAGGGTGCCGACGAGGGGCACGCCGAGGATGCCGTCCCACAACTTGACGACGGGCGTGGACAGTTCGAGCAGCTGCTCGGCCTGCGAGGAGATGATCTCCTCACGCGTCTTCGCGTGCTCCTCGACGGTGAACAGGCCCAGGTCGTCGAGCAGACGGGCGAGCTGGAGGTACGAGCGGGCGCCGTCCGGCGACGCGACCAGCGCCTCCTCCAGCACCTGCTTGAGGGAGAACACGCACAGCGCGGTCTCGGTGGGCGTGAAGCCCTGCCGGGCCCGGTTGCGGGAGAGCTCTATGAGCAGGCTGCGGACCTCGCTGAAGTGGTCGCCCCTGCCTGCCAGTCCGCCCTGCTTGAGGGCGCCGAGGAGGGCGTTGTAGATCTCGCCGAGCTCCTGCGCCACCTCGGCCGCGCTGAGCCGGCCGCGCAGGGTACCGCTGACGGAGCGCACCCAGCCCTGCACGAACTCGTCCCGCCGGGACTCCATCAGGTCGAGCAACTCCGCGGAGCCCTCGCCCTGGGTCATGCTGTCGATCGTCACGCCTGTTGCACCCGCCCCACATCAGATTTTCACAACTCTTGTCGACAGTACGCCATGGTCCCGTGCGTTCTCCCCGCTTTGGAATGCGGAGCTGCACGAACGAGACCGAGGCACACCCGTGGGACCACCCCCGGCCACTTCTGCCCCCGAACCGGTTACTCATGCGTTCCACATGGACGGACGGTGACAACGGTGACTGTCCGGCCCCCCGCGCCCCGTGACAACGTTCCGTCCGTCAGCGGGTCCGGGACGGTGAGGAGAGCGTGTGAACAAGGGGTACGCCGTGTTCTGCGACGCGGACCGGCACTTCTACGACGCTCCGCACCGGATGGCGCACACCGGCCGGAACGCCCTGTACCCGGCCGCCACCGCTCCGGTCCCCGAGGGCTGGCAGCGCCACCGCACCGGCGACTGGCTGGCACTGCGGCCCATGGCGGCCCACCTGCCCCCGCAGGGCTGGAAGATCCACGTCTCGGCCACCCTCGACAACGCCGAATCGGTGCTGGAGCGGGTCATGGCGTACTGCCTCGCGCGCGCCGTCGCGTTCAAGTTCGTACCGAGCCGCCACCTCCTGCACACCCGCAACGCCAAGTACGCCGACCGCTCCGGCAGCGGCAAGTTCATCACCGTCTACCCGGCGGACGACGCCCGGTGCGCGGCCGTCGCGGCGGACCTGGACGCGCTGCTCGCCGGGGAGGAGGGACCGTACGTCCTCAGCGACCTGCGCTGGAACCGGGGACCGGTGTACCTGCGGTACGGCAGCTTCACCCGCCGCGACTGCTACGACGAGCGGGGCGAGCTGCGGCCCGCGCTGGAGAACGCCGACGGCGTCCTCGTGCCCGACGTGCGCGGGCCCGCCTTCCGGATGCCGGAGTGGATCGAGCCGCCCGGCTGGCTGCACCCCCACCTTGCGGCGCGTGCGGCGGCGACCGTCGCGGACATGCCCTACACGATCGAGAAGGCACTGCACTTCTCCAACGGCGGTGGCGTGTACGTCGGTACGGACACCAGGACGGGCGCGAAGGTCGTGCTGAAGGAGGGCAGGCCGCACGCCGGCCTCGCCGCGGACGGCGCGGACGCGGTGACCCGGCTGAAGCGCGAACAGGCCGCGCTGGAAAGGCTGTCGGGGCTCGGCTGCACGCCGGAGGTGCTGGACAGCTTCGAGCTGGGCGAACACCGCTTCCTGGTCATGGAGTTCGTCGAGGGCAGGCCGCTCAACTCCTTCTTCGCCCGCCGCCACCCGCTGATCGAGGCCGACCCGAGCACGGAACGGCTCGCGGAGTACACCGAGTGGGCGCTGCGCATCCACGGGCTGGTGGCGGACGCGACGGCGGCCGTGCACGCACGCGGAGTGGTCTTCAACGACCTGCACCTGTTCAACATCATGGTCTCCGAGGACGAGTCGAAGGTCGTGCTCCTGGACTTCGAGGCCGCCGCCCCCGCCGCCGAGAACCGCCGCCAGACCGTCGCCAACCCCGCCTTCGTGGCCCCCGCCGACCGGCGCGGCTTCGACGTGGACCGCTATGCGCTGGCCTGCCTGCGCCTCGCCCTGTTCATACCGCTGACCAGCCTGCTGGCCCTGGACCGCACGAAGGCCGCCCATCTCGCGGAGATAGCGGCCCGTCAGTTCCCGGTGGCACGCGGCTTCCTGCGGGAGGCGGTCGAGGAGATATGCCGCACGCCCGACGGCCCCTCCCTCACCCCGTCCCACCCCTACCTCCCCGTCGCACCGGGCGACTGGCCGCACAGCCGCGACTCGCTCGCCGAGGCGATACGGGCCTCCGCGACCCCCGACCGGACGGACCGCTGCTTCCCGGGAGACGTCGCCCAATTCGCCACCACGGGAGGCGGATTGAACGTCGCGTACGGCGCTGCGGGCGTCCTGTACGCCCTCGACGTGAGCGGCGCCGGGCGCTTCGAGCCCGGCGAGGAGTGGCTCCTCGCCCGTACGAAGGAACTCCTCGCCGGTGCGGGGGGAACCCCGGCCGGTACGGGAGGAACCCCGGCCCGGAAGAACTCCCGGGCCGAGACCTCCGGCACCCCCCTCGGCTTCTACGACGGGCTCGCGGGCATCGCCTGGACCCTGGAACACCTCGGCCACCGCGCCCGCGCCCTGGAACTCACCGAACTCGCCCTCGCCCAGCCCTGGGAGGCCCTCGCCCCCGACCTGCACGGCGGACTCGCGGGACTCGGCCTCGCCCTCGACGCGCTCGGCGCGGCCACCGGTGAACGCGCCCTGCACGACGCGGCGTTGCGCTGCGCCGACCTGGTGGCACAGCCGCGCGAACCCTCCGCACGGGCCGGGCTGCTGCACGGCGCGACCGGCGGCGCCCTGCTCCTGCTGCGCCTGTACGAGCGCTCGGGCGACCCGGGCCTCCTCGACCTCGCGGCCGACGCCCTGCGCCGGGACCTCGCACGGTGTGTGCGCAGCGCGGGCGGAACGCTCCAGGTCAGCGAGGGATGGCGGACGATGCCGTACCTCGGCGCGGGCAGTGTCGGCATCGGCGCGGTGCTGGACGACTACCTCGCGCACCGCGCCGACGAGGAGTTCGAGCGGGCCCGCCGGGACATCGTCGCCGCCGCACAGGCCACCTTCTACGCGCAGCCCGGACTGTTCCGGGGCGCGGCGGGCATGGTCCTGCACCTGAGCCGCACCACCGCGCCGGGCCCCGGCACCGATGCGGACGCCGTGCGCCGCCAGATCGACGCGCTGGCCTGGCACGCCGTACCGCACGACGGCCGGCTGGCCTTTCCCGGCGAGCAGATGATGCGCCTGTCGATGGACCTCGCGACGGGGGCGGCGGGCTGCCTGCTGGCACTGGCCGCCGCGTGCGAGCCGCCGTCCGGGACCGCACACCTGCCGTTCCTGCCGCCGCCCCCTCGCGGGCGGCCCCCAGAGCCGGTCCCTTCCGGGACCGTACCGAAGAACACCGTCCCCAGTGAGAGGAATCATCATGAGCATTCTTGACCTCCAGTCGATGGAGACCCCGAAGGAAGAGGCGACCGGCGACGTCGAGCTCGGCGGCGGGGGCGGCGGCAGCCGGGCGAGCCTGCTGCTCTGCGGCGACAGCAGCCTGAGCGTGACGACCTGTCACTGACCCTTCGGGTCGGCCGTTCGCTGATGGGGAGGGACTTCGGACGCGCGGTGCATGCGCGTGCGGGGTCCCTCCCTGCGGGCCGCTCGGGCGTGCGGGTCGGTCGGGTTCGGCACCCGGTGCCGGGCAGGTTTCCGTGCGGGTGCGTCGTGGCTGGTCGCGCCCACGCGGCGGAGCCGCAAATCGATACAGCCCCGCGCCCCTGGATGCCTGCCCCCCCCCCCCGCACCGGGAGCCCCACCGGCCCGTACCCTCCGGCGACCAAGGAGCCCCCCGTGCCGCCCGCCCCTCCCGACCTCCGCCTTCTCCTCCGCGCCGCCCGTCACACCCGCGCTCGCACCGCCGCCCTCCTCCTCGCCTCCGCCCTCTCCGCCGCCGCGGCCCTCGCCCTGCCCGCCGCCGTCGGCCGCACCCTGGACCTCCTGCTCGCCCGCGACGCGAGCGCCCGCCACTGGCTGGCGGTCTGCGTGGCCCTGGTCGTCCTCGCCGTGCTGGCGGAGGCCGCCGAAGCCCTGTGCGTCGGAACCGTGCAGGCCGACGCCACCGCCTGGCTGCGCCGCAGGACACTGGCCCGGCTGCTCCGTGCCGCCCCCCGTGACGCCGCCCGATTCCCGTCCGGCGACACCGCGACCCGCCTGTCCGCGAACGCCACCGAGGCGGGCGCGGCCCCCGGCGCCGGGGCGGCCCTCGCGGCGTCCCTGATCGCACCGGTCGGCGGACTCGTGGCGCTGGCGCTGATCGACCCGTGGTGCGCGCTGGCCTTCGCGGCGGGCCTGCCGCTGCTGCTGCTCCTGCTGCGGGCGTTCGCCGCCGGTTCCTCCGACAGCGTGGCCCGCTACCAGCGCGTTCAGGCCACCCTCGCGTCCCGGCTGGCGGAGGCCCTGACCGGTACGCGCAGCATCGCCGCCGGGGGGACTCTGGCCCGCGACCGCGCCCGCATCCTGGCTCCGCTGCCCGAACTCGGCGTCCAGGGGCGGCGGATGTGGCGGGTGCACGGCCGTGCAGTGGCCCGCAGCACCATCCTGCTGCCCCTGCTGATCACTGCGGTGACGGCCGTCGCGGGGCTCGGCGTGGTCTCCGGCCGCCTGTCCGTCGGGGACCTTCTGGCGGCTTCGCGGTACGCCGCCCTCGCGGCCGGAATCGGCGCGGTGGCCACCTTCCTCGGCACCCTGATCCGCAGCCGGACCGCCGCCCGCCGCCTGTGCGACCTCCTCGCCCTCCCCGTCCTCCCCTCGGGCACCCGGCCGCTGCCCCCCGGCGGCCCGGGCACCCTGGAACTGCGCGGGGTCTGCGTCGCCCCGGACGGCGTCCCGCTCCTCACCGACGTCTCCCTGACCCTTCCCGGCGGCACCACGACGGCGGTGGTGGGCCGCTCCGGCTCCGGCAAGTCGACGCTGGCGGCGGTGGCGGGCGGCCTGTGCCCGCCGACCTCCGGCACCGCACGACTCGACGGCGTACCCCTGCCGGAGGTCGCGAGCCAGGACCTCCGCCGAGAGATCGGGTACGCCTTCGAGCGACCCGCGCTCTTCGGGGCGACGCTGGGCGAGGCGCTCGCCTCGGGCGCGCGGCGGGCGACGCCCGCCGAGGTGCGGGCCGCGGCCCGGGCCGCCGGTGCGGACGATTTCGTACGACTGCTGCCCGACGGGTACGACACTGCGCCCGCAGCGGCTCCCCTGTCGGGCGGTGAGCACCAACGCCTGGGCCTGGCACGGGCGTTCGCGCACGCGGGGCGGCTCCTCGTGCTGGACGACGCGACGTCCAGCCTGGACACGGCGACGGAACGCCGTATCGAGGAGGCCCTGTCCCGGGACGTGGGCCCGGCCACCCGGCTGGTGGTCGCGCACCGCCTGTCGTCCGCCGCCCGGGCGGACCGGGTGGTGTGGCTGGAGGAGGGCCGGGTGCGCGGCGCGGGCCCGCACGAGGAGCTCTGGGCACACCCCGCCTACCGGCAGGTCTTCGCGGTGCACGCGCAAGGCCCCGCAGGAAAGCAAGGCCCTGCATGAGCGGGCACCGCCCCTCCCGCACCCGCCTGCGCGCGGACGGCCGCCGTTTCCTCGCCCGGCACCGGGGCGCACTGGCGTGCCTCACCGGCTGGTCGCTCGCCGAGTCGGCGCAGACCTTCCTGGGCGGCTACTGCGTGGCGCAGTCGCTGGACCGCGGATTCCTGGCCGGGCACGCGGGCACCGGCCTGATCTGGCTGGGGGTGGCGGCACTGGCGATCCTCGCCGGGGGCCCGGTGACGCGCGGCGTCTTCACCCAACTGGCCGCGCTGGTCGAGCCGTTCAGGGACGGGCTCGTCCGCAGGGCCGTCGCCCAGGCCCTGCACGCGGCGACATGCCCCACCGACCCCGGGCCCGGCCCCAGCGCCCCCGGAACCGCCGTCTCCCGGCTCACCCAGCAGACCGAGATCGCCCGGGACAGCTTCGCCGGTCTGGTGCTGACCGCGCGGTCCTTCGTGTTCACCGCGGTCGGTGCGTTCGGCGGCATGTTCGCGCTGGCGCCCGAGCTCCTGCTGGTCACCCTGCCTCCCCTCGCCCTCGGGCTCGGGGTCTTCCTCGGCGTCCTCGGGCCCATGGCCCGCGCCCAGCGGCGCGCGCTGGACGCGGAGGAGGCGTACGCCGACCGGGTGCGTGCGGCGGCCGCCGGACTGCGGGACGTCGCCGCCTGCGGGATCGCGGACGAGGTCGGTGCCGCGGCGGACGCGTCGGCGGACACCGCGGCCCGGGCGGCCCGGGTGCTGGCCCGGTGGGCGGCCGTACGGACGGTCGCACTCGGCGTGGCGGGACAACTGCCGCCGCTCCTACTGCTGTTGGCGACTCCCTGGCTGCTGGACCGAGGGGTCGGGGCGGGGGCGCTCACGGGGGCGCTGACCTATCTCGTGCAGTCGCTGCTGCCCGCCCTGCACACCCTGATGACCGCCCTGGGTGCGGCGGGGACCCGGCTGCTCGTCGTCCTGGACCGGTTCGCCCGGCCCCCGGACCCGCCCCCTCCGGCCCGGAGCACCCCTCCCGCCGCGGGCCCCGCACCCGCCGCCGAGCTCCGCCACGTCACCCTCGCCTACGGGCCCGGCGCGCGGCCGGTGCTCGACGACCTCTCCCTCACCCTCGCCCCGGGCGAGCACCTCGCCGTCGTCGGGCCGAGCGGCATCGGGAAGTCCACCCTGGCCAACGTCCTGGCCGGGCTGCTCACCCCCGACGAAGGGGTGGTGAGGATCGCGGGGCGGTCCGGGTGCGGGCCCGCCCTGCGCACCCTCGTACCGCAGGAGGCGTACGTCTTCACCGCGACCCTCCGCGAGAACCTCACCCACCTCCGCCCGGAGGCGACGCCCGCCGAGGTCGCGGCGGCCGTCGACGCACTCGGTCTGGGCCCCCTGGCCGCGCGGCTCGGCGGCCTGGACGCGGAGGTCGATCCCGCACATCTGTCGCAGGGGGAGAGGCAGTTGGTGACCCTTGCCCGGGCCCACCTCTCCCCCGCCCCTCTCCTGCTGCTGGACGAGGCCACCTGCCATCTCGACCCCGAGGCGGAGGAGCGTGCCGAGCGGACGCTGGCCGCACGGCCCGGGGCCCTGGTGGTCGTGGCGCACCGGACGGCCTCCGCGCTGCGGGCCGACCGGATCCTCGTACTCGACGGGACCCGGGCGGACTGCGGGACGCACGACGAGCTGCTGGAACGGTCAGCCCTGTACCGGGATTTGATGGGACGTCAGCCCTGGACGCCGGTCTCACATCCAGCCGGCCGCACCCGCGATGCGGATCGCGTCGACCCGGTTGCGCGCGCCGGTCTTGCGGATGGCCGCCGCGAGGTAGTTCCGTACCGTTCCCCGGGACAGGTGCAGGTCGAGCGCGATCTCGGCGACGCACGCGCCCTGCGCGGCGAGCGCGAGCACGCCCAGTTCCCGAGGGGTGAGGGGAATCTCCGTGGCGCGCAGGAGCCCGACGGCGAGTGATTCGTCGACGTACCGCTCCCCTCGCGCGACCGCGTGGATTCCCTCGACTAATCGACCCGGGGAACCCTGCTTGTCGACGTAGCCCAGCGCACCGGCGTCGAAGGCCCGGCGCAGCACGCCGGGGCGGTTCACGTTGGCGAGGACGAGGAGCCCGACGCCCTCGGGGGCACCGCCGCCCCGGACTCCGCTTGTCGTGGCGCGGGGCCGGGGCGCCAGCGTCTCCGCGTCGGCCACCCGTACGTCGACGGGCGGACAGTCGGCCGCCCGGCTGCCGGCCGCCGCCTCCTCGCACGTCACCGCCAGGCCTTCTTCGCCCCGCAGCAGCGCCACGAGCGCCGACCTGAACAGACCTGCCGCACAAGCGACTTGGACACGGATCACGGTGACTCCTCACATGGGGGATGACACCAGTGCCCACCACACCGCCGAAGGAACGCTTCTGCGTCCGCATCGCGAAGCACAGGGGGCACATGGGCCGTCGCCGTGCGCCACCGTGCGCCCTGGACACGCGTGCGACCACGTTCCGCTTCGCCCCTTTTCTCAAGGCCGGAGAAAAGTTACTGGCAGGTATGCCGTGACTTCACAAGACCCAGGCAGTACAACTCGCTCCTCTTCCCACAAGAGTGAGGAACCTCCCGTGAGCGACTCAATCTCGCAAACACCTCAAACAACAAAAACAACACAAACAACACAGGCATCCAAGCCCTCCTCCGGCACCTCCCGCCGCCTCTTCCTCACCGGCACCGGCGCCCTCCTCGGCACGGCCGCCCTCTCCGGCACCTTCTCCCCCGCCGCCTCGGCCGCACCCCGCCGCGCGGCCCTCGCGGGCGGCGAGCACGTCCCGGCCCTGGTCGTCGGCACCGGCTACGGCGGCTCGGTCACCGCCCTGCGGCTGGCCCGCGCCGGGGTCGACGTGCACATGGTCGAGATGGGTATGGCCTGGGACACCCCGGGCCCGGACGGCAACATCTTCGCCAACACCACCAAGCCCGACTACCGCTCCTTCTGGCTGCGCACCAGAACCAAGCAACCCCTGTCCAACTTCCTCGGCTTCCCCCTCGACAAGGACGTCCCGCGCCACACCGGCATCCTGGACGCCGAGGACTTCAGCGGCATCACCGTCTACCAGGGCCGGGGCGTCGGCGGCGGCTCCCTGGTGAACGGCGGCATGGCCGTCACCCCGCGCCGCGAGCGGTTCAGCGCGGTGCTCCCCTCGGTCAACGCCGAGGAGATGTACGCCACTTACTACCCCCGCGCCAACGCCGGACTCGGCGTCAGCGAGGTCGACCCCCGGTGGTGGGAGTCGGCGGAGTGCTACCAGTACGCACGCGTCGGCCGCAAGCACGCCGAGCGCTCCGGCTTCCCGTTCGTCTTCGTACCGAACGTCTACGACTGGGAGTACATGAAGCAGGAACTGGCGGGCCTGGTACCGAAGTCGGCCCTCAACGCCGAGGTCCTGTACGGCAACAACCACGGCAAGAAGTCCCTCCAGAAGACCTACCTCGCCCAGGCGAAGGCCACCGGACGGGTCGTCATCACCCCGCTCCACAGGGTGACTTCGGTGACCCCGGCCGCCTCCGGCTACACCGTCCTCATCGAACAGCTCGACACCACCGGCGCGGTGACCACCACCAAGTCCGTCACCGCCGACCGGGTCTTCTTCGCGGCGGGCAGCGTCGGCACCAGCAAGCTCCTCACCAAGCTGAAGGCGACCGGCGCCCTCCCTAGCCTCAACGACGAGATCGGCCGGGGCTGGGGCGACAACGGCAACGTGATGTGCGGCCGCGCGAACCACATGTGGGACGCCACCGGCAAGCTCCAGGCCTCCATGCCCACCGCCGGCATCGACAACTGGGACGCGGGCGGCTCGTTCGCCGAGGTGGCCCCGCTGCCGACCGGCATCGAGACGTACGCCTCCTTCTACCTCTCCATCACCAAGAACCCGGCCCGCGCCCAATTCACCTGGAACGCCTCCGCCGGCCGGGTCGACCTCGACTGGCAGACGGCCTGGAAGCAGACCTCCATCGACGCGGCGAAGACCATCTTCGACAAGATCAACAAGAAGGAGGGCACGATCTACCGCACCGACCTGTTCGGCGCGTACAAGATCTGGGGCGACCACCTCACCTACCACCCGCTCGGCGGCGCGGTCCTGAACAAGGCCACCGACAACTACGGCCGCCTGCACGGCTACACGGGCCTGTACGTGATGGACGGCGCCCTCATCCCGGGCAACACGAGCGTCAACCCGTTCGTCACGATCACCGCCCTCGCGGAGCGCAACATCGAGCGCATCATCGCCGACGACCTGCGGCTGTAGCACGCGTCCACCGCACACCCTCGTGCAGGAGGGTGATGGAGAAGGCGAGGCTGAGCCCTACGGCCACGCCGAGCAGCGGCTCGTCCTCGAAGGCCGCACCGCCCAGGAAGCCGAGACCGGCGGAGTACACCGCCCAGGTCGAGGCGGCGATCGCGTCGTAGCGCGTGAAGGAGCGGCGCGGGAAGCCGGTCGCCCCGGTGGTGAGCGTGGCGGCGGTGCGGCCGCCGGGGATGTACCGGGCGACGACGAGGACGAGTCCGCCGCGCTCGGCGAGGAGGGCTCCCACTCGTTCGTACGCCCGATGGGTACGGCTGCAGGGCTTCAGCCGCGCGAAGATGCGGCTGCCGGAAGTGCGGCCCATCGCGTACGAGATGCGGTCGCCGGTGAACGCACCGAGCGCGGCGACCAGCACGATCAGCGGCAGCGAGGGGGCTCCGGTGGAGGCCGCGAAGACTCCGAGGGTGATGACCAGGGTCTCGCTGGGGACGACGGGGAAGAACCCGTCGAGGGCGGCGATGCCGAAGAGGAGCACGTACGCCCAGGGGGTCGTGACGAATCCTTCGACTGCGGGGACGATGGCGTCATTCATGGCCGCCACGGTAGGAATCGGCGGGGGTCCGGGGCCGTGGACCTTCGTCCGGTGGCGACCCTGACCTTTGTCGGGGTCCGAGCCGGGGTCCGGGTCGGGGTCCGAGCCCGGGGTCACCCGCCCCACCGCACCCCATGCCCCCTGCGGCACAATCATCCGCGTGACGATCTCTGCGCGCGAACTGAACCGGGCCACCCTCGGCCGCCAACTCCTCCTGGAACGACACGACTTGACCGTCACAGACGCGGTCCGGCGAATCGTCGCGCTCCAGGCGCAGCACGCGCCTTCGCCCTACCTCGCGCTGTGGAACCGGATCGAGGGTTTCGAACCGGCCGACCTGGACGCCGCGTTCTCGTCCCGCGCCGTCGTCAAGGCGACGCTGATGCGGATCACGCTGCACGCGGTGGCGGCGGACGACTACCAGCCGTTCCGGTCGGCGGTGCAGCCGACGCTGTACGGGTCGGGGCTCAGTTCTCGTTTCACGGACACCGGGCTGACGCTCGCGGACGCCCGCGAACTGGCCGCGGAACTCCTGGTGTTCGCGAAGGAGACCCGGACGTCCGCCGAGGTGAAGGAGTGGCTGGCGGAGCGGGTGGGCGCGGAGCGGCGGGACGACGCGTTCCGGGGGGTGCTGGTGTACGCGCCGTTGCATCACGTGCCGACCGGGGGCCCGTGGTCGTACGGCGCCCGGCCCTCGTTCGTCACGGCGGGGGCGGATCCGGTGCAGGAGGGCCGGGAGGTGGACGTACCGGCGCTGCGGCAGTTGATCCTGCGCTACCTGGCGGGGTTCGGGCCCGCGTCGGTGGCGGACGTGGCGCAGTTCGGACTCGTACCGCGCACGCCCGTACGCCAGGTGCTGCGGGAGCTGGCCGGGGAGGTGGAGGAACTCCCGGGACCGGACGGAACGGTCCTCTACGACCTGCCCGGCGCACTGCGCCCGGATGCGGACGTACCGACTCCGGTACGACTCCTCCCCATGTGGGACAGCACGCTGCTCGCGTACGCGGACCGCAGCCGGATGATCCCGCCGGAGCTGCGGAAGGTGGTGATCCGCAACAACGGCGACGTGCTGCCGACGCTGCTGGTGGACGGGTACGTCGCCGGGGTCTGGCGGCTGGTGGACGACGCGGTCGAGGTGACCGCCTTCCGGGACCTGCGGCCGGGGCAGTGGGAGGAGGTGGCGCAGGAGGCGGGTGCGCTGGCCTCGCTGCTCGCGGGGCGGGACCCGCGGACGTACAGCCGCTACCACCACTGGTGGGCGAAGCTTCCGGAGGGTGAGGTGCAGGCGTTCCGGGCGGGGGACGCCTGACGCGGCCCCGGGCGGGATCTGTGCGTGCCGCGGGAGGGCGAGGGTGGTGTGTGGAAGAGGGGTGTGTGGAAGAGGGGTGACATGTGGAAGGGGGGGATGCCGATTCCGGACGGCTCGATGACCGATTCCCGCCAGCGTCGGCCGCCCCGCCGGGCCAGGCTGGCCCGATGAACGCATACACCCCCCGCGCCATCCCGCCCACCGCCCTCGCCGAGCTCCGCATGCGCGACGACTCCGGGCGGGTTCCGGTTCCGTACACCGCAGGCAGTGACGACGGCCAGCCCGACTGCGTCGGCAGCCCCCTCCGCTGCTGTCTGCGCGACGGCGTGCCCGGCGACCGGGTCGCGCTCGTCTCGTACGCCCCGCTCCGTCGCTGGGCGGCAGCCACCGGCGCGGATCCCGGAGCGTACGACGAGACCGGCCCGGTCTTCATCCACGCCGACGCCTGTACGGAGCCCGCTCCCCCGGGCCACCCCTTCGCCCGCCCCGGCGCCCAGCGCCTCCTGCGGCGCTACGACGCGCGCGGTCAGATCCTCGGCGGCACCCGCCTCGAGCTCCCGCAGGACGCGGCCGGGGCTCTGGACACCGCCCTGGACGCGGCCTTCGCCGATCCGGAGGTGGCGCTGGTGCACGTGAGGGCGGTGGAGTACGGCTGCTTCCAGTACGAGGTACGCCGGCCGTAGGGACGCGCGTGTCAGGCCGGCAGCGTGTACTCGAAGGTGTACGGGACGGACTTCTCACCGTGCGGGGCGACGAAGCTGCCCTTGCCGGTGAGGCCGGTCAGGCCGTCCGTGCCCGAGTCCGGGACGACCTCGAAGGTGCAGTGCACGGTGCCGTCCGCCCCGAAGTACCCCCGCTCCTCGACCACGAACCGGCCCTCGCGGCCGCCGAGCCGCCCGGAGAAGTGCTCCATTCCGCAGAAGGTGCCGGTCGTCTCCGTGGCGTAGGTGCAGATGTACTCGCACGTGGTGTCGGCGGCCTCGATGCCGCCGGTGAAGGTGTTGACGACGGAGGCGTGGGAGACGCGGGGGCTCGTCCCTGCGTCGGTGGCGTTCTTCTCGTCCCAACTCGCGTACGTGAAGTGGCCGGTGGCCGTCAAGGTCGTGGTGGTGGTCGTGGTGGACGTGGTCGTCATGGCATCCCCTGGGATCGGTGCGTCGGAGTGCGCGGGCCGCCTCTCTCGCTGGACACCAGCCTGTCTCCCGTACCTGACACCTTCTGTCAGGTACGGGAGACAATGGGGCCATGCGCGCCGACCGGCTCCTCTCCTTGCTCCTGCTGCTCCAGAACCGGGGCCGCATGACCGCGCCCCAACTCGCCGAAGAGCTGGAGGTGTCGGTACGGACCGTCTACCGCGACATCGAAGCGCTCGGCGCGTCCGGCGTGCCCGTCCGGGCGGACCGGGGGCCCGACGGCGGTTACGAGCTGATGGCCGGCTACCGCACCCGGCTGACCGGTCTCACCCGCGCCGAGGCCGAGTCCCTGTTCCTCGCGGGCGCGCCAGGACCGGCGCACGACCTGGGGCTCGGGGCGGTGCTCGCCACGGCGCGGCTCAAGCTCCAGGCGGCACTTCCGGCCGAACTGGCGGACCGGGCACGGGTGTTGGAGGACCGCTTCCACCTCGACGCGCCCGCGTGGTTCCGGGAGGCCGACCCGGTTCCGTACCTCTCGGAGGTCTCGCACGCGGTCTGGGAGCAGCGGACGCTCGCGGTGGACTACCGGCGCTGGCGGGGTGAAGTCCGGCGCGTGCTCGACCCGTTGGGACTCGTCCTGAAGGGCGGGATCTGGTACCTGGTGGCGCGGGCCGACGGCTCGGACGAGGCGGTGCGGACCTACCGGGTGTCGCGTTTCCTTTCCGTACGGGAGACGGGCGAGGTCTTCGAGCGCCCGGCCGGGTTCGCGCTGGCGGCGTACTGGGAGGAGTCCTCGCGGCGCATGGAGGCCATGCGGTACCAGGGGGTGGCCGAGTTGCGGGTCGCCCCGGAGTCACTGAAGCTGCTGCCCGCTCTCTTCGGGGCGGCGGGGGCGGAGGCGCTGGCCGAGGCGGGGGCCGGGGACGAGGAGGGGTGGGTGCGGGTGGAGTTGCGGGTCGAGTCGACGTCCGTGGCAGTCGCCGACCTGCTCAGGCTGCGCGACGGGGCGGAGGTACTGGGGCCGCCGGAGCTGCGCGCGGCGGTCGCGGATACGGTGGCGGCCCTGGCGGCGCGCTATGCGGCTCCCTGACCGACCTGACCGACCCGACCGAGGTGGGCGGCGATGCGGGTGAGGGTGCCCGCGTTGTCCGTGAAGAGGTGGGCCTGCATTCCGGCGGCGCGGGCGGCTTCGACGTTCGGTGCGGCGTCGTCGACGAACAGGCAGTCTTCGGGGCGCACTTGGAGTGTCGTACAGGCGACGGCGAAGGCGCGGGGGTCGGGCTTGAGGATGCCGATCTCGTGGGAGTAGACGAGGTGTTCGGGACGCTCGACCAGGGCGTCGAGGCGGTAGCGGTCGGCCTCGCGCTCGCGGGCGCCGACGAAGCTATTGCTCAGGATGCCGATGCGGAGGTCCTGACGGTCGCTCAGTTCCCTGACGTAGGAGAGGAGTTCGACATTCGGTGAGCCGAGGTACTCGTCCCACAGGTCGGCCATGAAGGCGTCGACCTGCGGGGTGTCGAGGTGGAGGGCCGCGGTGACCCTGGCCCGCACCTCCCCCTCGTCGATGTCGCCGACGCTGCCCGCGTGCCAGGTCTCGCCCAGGAGGCAGTTGACAGTGCCGGGGGCGAGGCCGAGCCGCTCGGCCCAGCGGGTGAGCCAGCCGGTGTCGGGGGTGAGTTCCAGGACGCCGCCGATGTCGAGGAGGAGGCAGGTCGGGTGGGGTGCGGTGGCCATGGGGGCTCCCTGGGTGGATGCGGTGCGGACGGACGCGTCAATACCCGCGGTGCAGATGCGTACGTACGCACCGTGGGCCTTCCCCCAGGGTCAAGGTCAACCGCGGACGGCCTCCGATACCTCCACGAGCAGCTTCTCCGGGTCCGCGCCCCACCGCGAGCTGACCACCAGGTCGCGGGCGGGGTCGACCCAGAGCAGGTGCGCGCCTCCGTTGCCGCGGGAGCAGCGGCCGGTGGCGGGGGCGGCGGGCCAGACGGTGCGGTCGTCGTTCAGCCACCAGGACAGGCCGTAGTTGGGCTTGACCGGGCACGGGGCCCACAGCTCCTCGACCCAGCGCCGGGAAAGAATCCGCTTGCCCTCCCAACTCCCTTGCCCCAGTACGAGTTGGCCGATCCGCGCCAGGTCCAGCGCGCTGATCCACAGGCCGCCGCCCCAGTGCGCGCCGCCGGACACGACGGGGATCCGGGCGCCGTCGACCTCGGTGAAGGAGTTCGCGTACCCGTGCCAGGACCAGGTGTCCGATGCCCCGATCGGGTCCATCACCCGGTCGCGGAGCGCGTCGGGCAGGGAGCGGCCGAGGAGGACGGTGAGGGCGAGGGCGGCCAGGTTCACACGGACGTCGTTGTACGCCCAGCCCTCCCCCGGCGGGCCGCCCGGCGACTCGGTGCCCTCGCGGGTGCTCTGGGCGTCCACGGAAGTGGGCTTGCCCCACAGTTCGCCCTCCCACTGGCTGGTCTGGTCGAGGAGGTGCCGCCAGGTGACGGCGCGGCCGTGGGCGTCGGCGAACTGGGGCAGGGCGACGGAGCGGTGCCGGTCGAGGGCGCGGTGCACGGGCTCGTCCAGATGCAGCAGCCCGTCGTCGTACGCGATTCCGGCCGTCAGGGAGAGGACGCTCTTGGTGGCGCTGTACGCCATCTCGACCCGCCCGGGTCCGCCCCAGCGGGCCAGCTCCGTGCCGTGCCGCAGGACGACACCGCTGGGTCCTTCCCCGTCGAGGAGCGGGCCGAGCACCTCGCGGTGGGAGGTGTCGGAGACCTGGGCATCGAGGTAGGAGGCCATGTCCGCGATGCCGGGGACGTGCCGCTCGGCCTGGGCGCGGGCGGCGCGGGCGAGGGCGTAGGCGTCGACCCGGTGCCAGGGGTCGGGGGTGGTCCCGTACTCGGTTCGGTCGCCCGCCGTGGATTCCATCGCATGCCCTCTCGCCGGTTCGCTCGTACACACATGATCACGTACGCCGCGAGAGCGCCCCGCGCGGGTGGCCGAATCCGGTCAGATCCGGGGCAGTTGGGCCGTGAGGGACCTACGATGCGTCGCATGCAGCGCAGACACGTGCTCCGAATGTTCGGCGCCCTCGCGGCGGTTCCCGCAGCGGCACTTCCGGCAACGGCCTGGGCCGCCCCCGGCCCGCCCGACCGGCAGTTGCTCCACTTCAACCACGCCTACGGCGTCTTCGACCGCGAGACGGCCGACGCCATCGAACACTCCGCGTACTTGCGGGAGTTCGCCAACTTCCAGGTACGCACGACCACCGGCAGCGGCGGACAGGTCTGGACCGGCCGCTACTTGATGGGCCGTCAGACCTACGTCGAGCTCCTCGGCATCGGCGACGTCCCCGGCCCCGACGGCACGCTCGGCGCGGCCGGCCTCGGGGTCTCCGTCGAGCAGGCGGGCGAGCTGGCGAAGGTCCGCGAACGCCTGCCCGGCGCGGGCGTCCCGCAGCCGATCGACTTCCTCCAGACCCGCGACTTCGGCGACGGGGTGAAGGTGCCGTGGTTCGACGGGATCCTCACCACGACGGAGTACGACGGCTTCGGGGCCTGGGCGATGGAGTACCGGCCCGAGTACTTCGCCGACCCGCGCAGCAACACCGAACCCCCCTCGCACCCGGGCGACGTGGGCCGGGAGCGCTACCTCAGCGACGACTACCGCAAGCACCTGATGCGCGACGTCACCGCCCTCCACCTGGGGGTCACCCCGGGCGACCTCGCCGACACGGTGCCGCTGCTGAAGGCGGGCGGATTCCGGCTGCGGGGCACGGCGGACGGCGGGCAGGTCGTCGCGTCGGGCGGCGGCACCACGATCCGGTTCGAGGCGGTGCCGAGGGAGCGGGCGGGGCTGCGACGGCTGGACCTGGCGCTCAACCGGCCGCCGGGGGCTCCGCAGGAGCAGCGCATCGGCAGGTCCACGCTGAAGGTGGGGCCGGGGCCGCGCGCGGTGTGGACGTTCGACGGGGTGCGGAGCTGATCCCTCGGCCCGTCAGACGGAGGGCTCCGCGCGCCGGAACCCGACGGGGGGCTCCGGCACGCGGAGCCCCCCCCGTTCACGCAGCAGGCGGGACCTGTTCGCGGACCCACGCGGGATCGGGGTTGGTGTGCGCCCGGCCCGCCACGACCACGGTCGGCACGGTCTCGTTGCCGTCGTTGGCCGCCCTCACCGCAGCAGCTCCCTCCGGGTCGCGCCAGATGTCGACCCAGTGCAACCGGCCTGCCCCGCGGCCCAGTCGGAGGCGCAATCGGATGCAGTACGGGCAGGTCGGCCGCCAGTAGACGACCGGCCGGCCGTCGGCCGCGCTGCGGCGCTGCGCCTCCTGGGCGCTGATCGACCTCGGGAAGATCAAGGGGGAGTTCAGGCCGGCGAGCGCCAGGAACACCAGCAGGAGTACGGCGGCCGAACCGACGCTCCCCCTGACGATCAGTCCGGCGGCAAGGATCGAACCGACCAGCGCGAGCACCACCGGCAAAGTCCATACGCGCCTCATAGCTGTGCAGACTAGCGGTGCGGGTCGAGCTGCGTCCCGGTCCCGACCCGCCCGGCTCGCCCGGCTCGCAGGATGCGTACCGCATCGACCGTCGGCGGCGACAGCTCCGCGTCCCGCAGTTCGTCCCAGCGCAGCCACTCCACTGCGTCCGTCGAACCCTCGGACTCCGCCGACTCCCGCTCCCCCGGCCGGAGTCGGACCTCGTAGAAGAGGGCGGTCAGGCCCCAGACGACACCGTCCCGGTGCGTCTCGTACGTCCGGGCGTCGAGCAGTGTCGCCTGTGCCACCTCGCGTCCCGTCTCCTCCCGGAACTCCCGCACCAGCGCCTCGGCGGGCTGCTCGCCCGGGTCGATCCCGCCGCCGGGCAGGTGCCACAGGCCCGGCGGGAAGACGGGCGAGTCGTCGGTGAGGCGGACCAGCAGCAGCCGGTCGCCCTCCACGACCAGGCCGTACGCGCTGACCCGGGTGCTGCGGGGGCGCGTGGCCCCGGCCGTCACGGCAACCTCAGCGTGAAGCTCGCCGAGGCCCGGACCAGGCCGTTGACCTGAATGTCGACGATGTGCTCGCCGGGGTAGTACACGCGCGTGGTGATCTCCCGGACCGCGTGCTGCTTGCGCAGGCTCCGGCGCTCGCCGGGGGCGAGCGTCACGGTGGCGAGCTTGAAGACCTTGGGAATGGTGCGGCCGCCCTTGCGGACGTGGTGGACGACGTAGTCGACGGTGAGGGTGTGCGGGCGGTCGTCGGTGTTGAGGAGGTCGAAGGCGAGGGTGAGGAGCTGACCCACCGTCAGATCGAGCGGTGACAGGTCGAGTTGGGGGACGCGCGCGTGTTCGCCGCCCGTCGCACCGAGGAGCGCTAGAGCCTGCTGGTCGCCCTTCTTGACGAGGGTGCGCAGACCGTGCCGTACGGTCCAGGCGGTCTCCGGGGTCGGACTCTCCTCGGCCCAGCGCCGCGCGGTGGCGAGGACGAGGCCGGGGTGGTCGCGGGCGATGTCGTTGAGGTTGTTCGCCACGGAGGTGCGGACGTACGGGGAAGGATCGCTGCGCAGGACCTCCAGCACGTCGAGTACCGGGCGGGGGTCGGCGACGAAGCCGGTGAGAGTGCGCGCCCAGGGCAGGCGGGGGCGGATTCCCTCACTGGCGAGGCGGCGGACGTGGTGGCTGGGGCTGTGCGCCCAGTCGGCGACGTACTTCATCGTCAGGCCGGGGTGGCGTTCGACGAAGGGGCGGACCGCGAACTCGCCGGTGTGCCGCCGGGTGATCTCGTGCAGGGCGTCCAGGGACACCGTGGGGTGGTCGAGTCCGTACTCCTCGACGAAGCGGGCGACCGGCATCAGGTGCCAGCTGGCGTTGAACATCCCCTCGCCCTCGGCGAGTTCGTCACCGAGGAGCGCGACGAGGACGGCGACCGCCTCGGGGTACGGTCCGGGCAGGCGGCTGCGCAGCCCCTCGGCCAGCACCCGCACCCGGTCCTTCAACTCCAGCTCCGCGACGCGGGATTCGGCCTCCGCGACGTATCCTTCGAGGTCGAATGCGGGGTGGACCGCGTGGACGAGCTCGCCCAGGCGGCGGGCCCCCGCCCCGTCGAAGTACCGCTTCAGCCCGTACTCGCCGCTCATTCCGCTCCCCCGCTCCGGTGTCCCCCCAGTATCGCCGACGCCGCCCGGGATTCCCCGGCGAGTCCCGCCAAGTACGCGTCGACCAATGCCACTTGGCGCTCCACCGTGAACTCCTCCGGTGCGAAGAGGGCCTGCACCACCAGCCCGAGCACGAAGCTCTGCGCCGCAGCGGCCACCTCCTCCGCCGCCGGGGCCTCCGGCAGTTCCCCCGCCTCCTGCGCCGCCCGCACGTGCACGGTCAGCCGTTCGCGGGCCCGCCGGTAGCGCTGCGCGTGCTCGGCGGCGAGCTCCGGGTCGGCGAGGGCGACGTCCCAGGAGCCCACCCAGATGCGGTTGCTCGCCGCGCCCCGGGGGTCGAGCGGGAGGATGTCGAGCAGCACGGCCCGCAGCATGACCAGGCCCGTGGCCTCGCCGACGCGTCCCGCCGCCGGGCGCGGGCGGTCCAGGGAGTGAGCGTCGAGGACCTCCAGGGCGTGCTGCAGCAGGGCCCGCTTGCTGGGGAAGTAGTGGGTGAGCAGGCCGGTGGTCGCGCCCATCTGCTGGGCGACGGCCCGCAGCGTGAGGCCGCCGAAGCCGCGCTCGGCCAGGACCTCCCACACCGCGCGGGAGACCTCGGTGCGGCGGGCGTCGTGGTCTCCTCGGGCAGGTGTCATGCGCGGCGCTCTCCTCGGGCAGGTGTCATGCGGGCCAGTGTACGTACCCAACGTTTGTTACGTATCGTGGGTGCGCCCGCACCCCATGGGCACACCGCATGGGCACACCGCCCCGGACCCGAGGACCTGCCGTGTACGCCGTACCCCTGACCGACCGTGCCGAACTCCGCCCGCTGGAGCCCTGGCAGGCGCCTGAGTTCCTGGCCCACATCGACCGCGCGCGGGACCTGGTGGACCCGTGGATTCCGTGGGCCTCGTTCTCGACGGACCTGGCGTCGGCGCGGGCGACCCTCCAGCGGTATGCCGACAAGCAGGCCGCCGACGGGGGCCGGATCTACGGGATCTGGCAGGACGGGACGCTGGTGGGCGGCGTCATGTTCGTACGCTTCGACGCCGCTCAGGGCACCGCCGAGATCGGCGTGTGGTCGGAGCCGGCCGCCCAGGGCCGGGGCCTGATCGGCGCGGCCGTGCGGCATCTGCTCGCGTACGCCTTCGAGGAGCGCGGGCTGCACCGCGTGGAGTGGTGGAACAGCACGGTCAACATGCGCAGCCGGGCGGTGGCGCAGCGCGCGGGGATGCATCTGGACGGGACGCTGCGCGAGCACACCGAGTACCGGGGCGTCCGCCTGGACATGGAGGTGTGGTCGCTGCTGGCCCACGAATGGAAGGGCCGCGAGGTCTGAGGGCGCTCAGCCTGCCGCCTGCGTGTCCGGCCGGTTGCCTCCTGACGGCAGGTTGCCTCCCGACGGCCGGTTCCCTGCCGTCGTGGCCTCGGCCGTGCTGTCGTACAGCGCGAAGACCTGGTCGAGGCCGACGAGGTGCAGCACCCGCAGGGTGTGCTCGGGCACGGCGGCCAGTGCGACCCCTGCGCCCGCGGCCAGGGCGTGGTTGCGGGCGGCGATCAGCGCGGTGATGCCGGTCGAGTCGCAGAACTCCATGCCCGCCAGGTCCATCACCAGGCGGTCGTCCGCCGTGAGCGGGATCCCGGCGAGCCGGGTGCGCAGGTCTGCGGCGGTGTCGTAGTCGAGGTCGCCGACGATTTCCACGACGGGCCCGGTGGCTGCCTGCCGCACGGCGAGCGTCAGTGTCTTCACTGAAGTGGTCCGATTCGTACGGGTCATACGGGCTTCTCCGTGGCGGGGGCGCCGAGCGCGAGCAGAGCGGTGTCGTCGTCGAGGCCTTCCCCGAAGCTCTCCAGGAGCCCGGTCAGCGCGTCGACCAGTGAGGCGGGCGAGGTGTCGGGGGCGGCCCGGACGAACTCGCGCAGGGCGTCGTCGCCGTACCGCTCGGAGCCCCGGCCGCCGAGGGCGGTGCGGGCCTCGGTCAGGCCGTCGGTGTGCAGCAGGAGGGTGTCGCCGGGGGCGAGGATGGTGGCGGCCGAGGCGAGCGGCGGGTTCGGCAGGATGCCGATGAGCAGGCCGCCGGGGGTCTCCAGGTACTCCGTACTGCGGTCGGCGCGCAGCACGAGCGCCGGAGGGTGCCCGCCGGAGGCGACCCGTACCGCCACCTGCCCGGTCTCGGGGTCGGGCCGGAGGGTGCCGAAGACGGCGGTGCAGTAGCGGGGGTCGCTGCCGGTGTAGCGCTCGTGGAGCACGGTGTTGAGGGTGGAGAGCGCGGCGACCGGGTCGGGGTCGTGCAGGGCGGCGGCGCGCAGGGTGTAGCGGGTGAGCGAGGTGACGGCGGCGGCCTGGGGGCCCTTGCCGCAGACGTCGCCCAGGAAGAACCCCCACTGCTCGCCGTCGATCGGGAAGAGGTCGTAGAAGTCTCCGCCGAGCCGGTCCGGGGAGGCCGTGTGGTAGTACGAGGCGGACTCCAGGCCCGGTACGGCGGGCAGGGTGGCGGGAAGCAGGCTCTGCTGGAGCGCGGCCAGCGCGTCCTGGAGGCGGGCCCGGTCGGCCTCGGCCTCGCGGCGGGCGGCCTCGGCGGACCGCCGGGCGCGCAGCAGTTCCTCCTCGTAGGCGCGGCGGTCGCGGGCGTCGGCGAGGGTGGCCCGGATCAGCAGGGGCTCGCCCTCGCTGCCGTGCTTGACGACGGCGGAGACCAGAACGGGCATGCGGACGCCGCCGGCGCCCTTCAGTTCCAGGGCGATTCCGCTGATCTCGCTCTTCATCCGGAGCAGGGGCTCGAAGTGGGTCTCGTAGTAGATCCGGCCGCCGACGGTGAGCAGGTCGCTGAAGCGCATCCGGCCCACGACGTCCTCGCGGCGCAGGCCGAGCCAGTCCAGGAGGGTGGCGTTGGCCTTGGCGAGGGTGCCGTCCATGAGGGTGGAGACGTAGCCGCAGGGGGCCCGTTCGTACAGGTCCTCGGCGCTGTCCTCCAGGAGGGCGCTGAACGCGGCGTCGGTGACGGCGCCGTCCCCGGCCTCGAAAGGCTCGGGCTCGCTGCTGGTGCGGCTCATCATCGGCTGTCCCCGGGCAGCGGGGCGGCGGGGGCCGCGGGGTCGGCGGGGTGCAGGCCGTCGAGGAAGGCGCGGATCTCCGAGCCGGTCACCTCGGGGGCGCTGAGCTGGGGGCAGTGGCCGGTGGCGTCCAGCGTGACCAGCCGGGACCCGGGCACGGCGGCGTGGACGTACGCGCCGACCTCGCGCGGGGCGATGGCGTCCTGGCGGCACTCCAGGACGAGGGTGGGCACCGTCACGTCCTTCAGTTCGTCGCGGGTGTCGGACAGGAAGGTGGTCCGGGCGAAGACGCGGGCCATGTCGGGGTCGGTGGCGCAGAAGCTGGTGGTCAGCTCCTCGCCCAGCTCGGGGCGCTCGGGGTTGCCCATGATGACGGGGGCCATCGCGCCGGACCAGCCGAGGTAGTTGGACTCCAGGGAGGCGAGGAGCTCGTCGATGTCCTCCGCCGTGAAGCCGCCCCGGTACCCGTCGTCGTCGATGTAGCGCGGGGAGGGCGCGACCATGACGAGCGAGCCGATGCGGTCGGGAACGCTGCGGGCGGCCAGGACGCCGATCATGGCGCTCACCGAGTGCCCCACGAAGGCGGCCCCGCGCAGCTCCAGCTCGGCGCAGATCTCGGCGACGTCCTGGGCGTACCCCTCCAGGCGGGAGTAGCGCGCCTCGGACCAGGCGGCGGGGTCGGCCTGCCCGGACCCGACGTAGTCGAAGAGGACGACCCGGTACCGGTCCGCGAGGGCGGGCACGACCAGCCGCCACATGTTCTGGTCGCAGCCGAAGCCGTGCGCGAGCACCACTGTGGGGCCGTCGGCCCGGCCGGTGACGACGACGTTGTTCCTGCGGCGGGTGTCCATGCGCCCCATCCTGTCACCTGCGCCCACCATGGATGGTCACTGCATGTTCTGGAGGTGGGGGTGACGGGGGTCGTCGGCACAGACGTAGAGCTGGAGGTTGTAGCCGCGGCCGATGGTGAGCTGGGTCGCGGAGGCCGGGCCGAGGAAGTGCAGTCCGGTGTACGTCGCGTCCTCGACGGGCCGCCAACTGTCGCAGTCCCGGCCCCATTCGGAGCCGTCGACCGTGAGCAGCGGCCGTACGCCGGAACCGCACGCGGGGCAGGCCATGTCGAAGGGGTCGGAGAAGCTCCAGGGCTCGTGCCCGAGGGCCTTGAACCCGGGCGCGACCGCCAGATCCGACTGATAACACATCCCATCGGGCTCCCCCGCCTCCCCTTCCTGCTCCTCGTCCCACGCCTCGATGCGGCCGGCGAGCTCCTCCGGGAGGACGTGCGGGGCAGGGTACTCGGTGACCTCCTCGGGGTGCAGGACGCAGGGCTCGGGCAGGTAGTCCCCGCTGTCGACGACGGGCGGCTGCGGTACGGAACCGGGCGGGACCGGGTCGGTGACGTCGGCGGCGGCTCGCCAGCGCAGGGCGGTGCGCGGCACGTAGCCGTCGTCGGCGTGGTCGAAGGGACACCACAGCACCTGGAGCAGGTCCGTGCCCTCGGGGTAGGGGAGCCGGGGCACGTCGGCCGCGTACACCTGGGCCACCGGCAGCATCGGCATCGGCCCCGTCACGGGTATCCGTCGCTCCGCGTCGAGCCGGTCGAGCGTCTCCCGCTCCTCCTTGCTCAGCAGGTCCGCGTCGTCCGCCCGGGTCCGCGCCCACGCCTCGGCGAGCATCCGCCGCGACTGCCGTACGTCCTCGGGCGGGAGCCCGAGCCGCCACGGCCCGCCGTGCTCGGCGCAGGTCGGCCACTCCTCCCCCGTCGGCCACAGCAACGGCCCGCCCACGGAGGATTCCGTCACGCTCGGCGCACCGGCCCTGGGATGCAGCCGTATCGCCGTCCTGGCGAGCGGCGCGAGTTCGGGGAAGAGGGTGGTGATGTCGACGGGTCGGGGCGGTGTGGTGCGACTCATGCAAAAAGCCTAGACGCCACCACTGACAACGCCCTCGCGCGGCCGGTGCCGCTCACAGCGCCAGCTTGAACCCGTCGTGGCTGCGCACGAATCCGAGCGAGGCGTAGAAACCGTGCGCGCGGGTGCGGGACTTGTTGCTGGTGAGCTGGACCAGGGTGCAGCCGCGGGACCTGGCGCGGTCCACGGCTCGCGTGAGCAGCTCCCGCCCGAGGCCTTCGCCGCGCCGGTCGGCCCGGACCCGTACCGCTTCGAGCAGCGCCCGCTCCTGACCGTGCCGGCCGAGCCCGGGAATGTACGTCACCTGAAGACACCCCAGAACGAGCCCCTCCTCCCCCTCCCTGCCTTCCAGAACGAGGAGTTCATTGCGCGGGTCGGCATCGAGGTCGCGGAAGGCCCGCTCGTAGGCGTCGTCGACGACGATCGTCGCGGGGTCCACCGTCTCGTGCTCGTGCAGGACGAGGGCCAGGACGGCGGGGAGGTCGGCGCGGGTGGCGGTTCGAAGGATCACGGGAGCATTGTGCGGGGCGGGGGTTCCGGTCGAACACGGTGGCCCTCCGGCGATGAGTTCCGGTCCCCGCGGCGGTCTGTACAGGTGAACGCATCCCCTGCGCGGTCAATGCACACACCAAGGAGGAGTTCCGTGATCGATCTGAAACCGGCCTGCCGCACCATGAGTGCCGTCCTCGCCGACATCTCGGACGCGCAGCTCGGACTGCCGACGCCGTGCGCGGAGTACGGGGTGGGGGACCTCGTGGACCACGTGGTGGGGTTCACCGGGGCGTTCACCGCGGTGGCCCGCAAGGAGGACAGCCCCGCTCCCGTCGACGCACCCACCGCCGCCCGGCTGGCCGCCGACTGGCGCACCACGCTGCCGCTGCGCCTGCGGGAGCTCGGTGAGGCGTGGGACGACCCCGCCGCCTGGGAGGGTACGGCCGACGCCGGGGTGGGGCTCGAACTGCCCCGGGCCGTGTGGGGCCGGATCGCGCTCACCGAACTGGTGGTGCACGGCTGGGACCTCGCGCAGGCCACGGGCCGGCCCTTCGACCTGCCCGAGGACACCCTGCACGCCTGCTTCGACCACGTGTCGACCTTCATGGACGGCGCGCCGGTCGAGGGGCTGTGGGGCCCGCCCGTCGAGGTGGCGCAGGACGCGCCGTTGCTGCACCGGCTGCTGGGGGCGACGGGACGCAAGCCCTGAACGGAGCCGAGGGCTCAGGGGCTGATCACTGCTGTGTCGACGAGCCCACCCTTCCTGTGCCGGGTGCGCTCGTGCCGCGCCCCTTTGAGGGCGCGGGGCTGTGCCGATGTGCGACTCCGTCGCGCGGGCATGCCCTGCCCGTGCGGGCCGCTTCGTTTCCGTGCCCCTTCAGGGGCGCGGGGAACTGCGCGCCCAGCCACGACGCGCCTGCACGGGAACCGTGCAATTGCCCCGCGGGTTTAGGTGAAGGGGCGGGGCTGGGGACCCTCTTGGCCCGGCGGGCCGGTGCTTCACGTGCCCGGCACGGGGACGCATCCCGAGGGCCCCGGGGCTGCGCGCACCCGGCGTGCAAGGTGCGGGCAGGGGCCGGTGCCGGGGCGGGCCCGGATCGGGCGTACCGCCCCCTTGCCCGCCCGTCCCGCCCCCGGGGGGCGGCCCCGCCGCCCAAGGGGACGAGGGAAAGGGGAGGGGGGAAGGCCCGCGCCGCCCAAGGGGGCTAGGGAGAAGGGGGGGCGGCCCCGGAGGTCACAGGGGACAGGGCCCCCTGGAGGTCAGAGGGGACAGGGCCCCGGAGGTTAGAGGGGGGAGAAGGGGCCGCCCGGGGTGAAAGCGTGGGCCCGGAAGCGTTCGGCGATGCGGCGATGCGTGGCCGCGTCCGGGTGGAGCTCGTCCGGGAGGGGGAGCTCGGCGTAGTCCCCCGGGCCGTACAGCGAGCGGCCGTCGAGGTGGTGCAGGTTCGGGTCGGCAGCCGCACGCTGCCCGACGATCCGGGCGAGTTCGGAGCGGATGACGGAGAGCGTGAGCCTGCCCGCCGCGACCTCCGCCGGATCGCCCGCCGCCCTGAACCGCACGCGCCCCTCGGAGAAGTCCGGCGCGCTCGGCCCCGGTGTGTCCTCGTGGATCGGGCACAGGAGGGGGGAGACGACCAGGAGGGGCGTGGTCGGGTGCCCCTCGCGGATCGTGTCCAGGAAGCCGTGCACCGCAGGACCCAGCGCCCGCAGCCGCATGGCATCCGTGTTCACGAGGTTGATCCCGATCTTGACGCTGATCAGGTCGGCGGGGGTGTCCCGCATCGCCCGCGCCGTGAAGGGGTCGAGCAGCGCGCTGCCCCCGAAGCCGAGGTTGATCAGCTCGACGCCGCCGAGCGAGGCGGCCAGGGCGGGCCAGGTGGTGGACGGGCTCTCGGCGTCCGAGCCGTGGCTGATGGAACTCCCGTGGTGCAGCCACACCGTGCGGCCCCCCTGCACGGGGGCCACGGGCTCATCCGTGCGCAGGGCGACGAGCTGGGTGATCTCGTTGTACGGCAGCCAGATCTCGACGTCCTTCTCGGTGTCGGCGAGCCCGTCGAAGCGGACGGTGCCGACGGGCCCGGGGATCGTCTCGGCCGAGCCGGTGCTCAGGTCGACGAGGAAGGTGTTGCCGCCGGTGGTGCTCGCCCGGTCCGCGAGCCGGCCGTCGACGACGAGGTCATAGAAGCCGTCGGGGCGCTCGGGCGCGCCCTTGTAGGCGTTCTTCGTGCGCAGGGTGTCGAGTTCGACGACCGTGGCACGGGTGCGGAAGGCGAGCCGGACTCCGCTGGGCTGGGCCTCCGCCATGGTCAGTTGCCCGTCGGGGATCTGCGCGCGGGCCGCCGCGGGCAGCCGGTGCGGCAGCAGGCCGTGCGCGGTGCGCTCCAGGTCGAGCGCACCGCGTACGAGAGCGGAGGTGAGGGGGGTGGCGGTCAGGCCCTGGGCGTCCGGAGTGTTCATGCCCCCCACCCTGCCAAACCGCGCACGCGGCCCGCCGCGGGGGCTACCGGGGCCTGCGCGCCAGGTGCACCACGTCCGGCACGCCCCGCGCCACCGGCACCTCCTGCGTCCGTACCTCCGTGAACCCGGCCTCCCGCAGCGCGTCCTCGAACGCCGTCGACGGCTGCGCCGACCACACGGCGAGCACCCCGCCCGGGTTGAGGCGGCGCAGGCAGGCGGTGAGGCCGGTGGGGGTGTAGAGGTTGCGGTTGTCGTCGGTGACGGTCCAGTCGGGACCGTTGTCGATGTCCAGGCACAGTGCGTCGTACGTGTCCGCCGCCGGGTCCGCGTCGCGCAGGTGGGCGATCAGGTCGGCGAGCACGATACGGACCCGGGGGTCGGCCAGCGCGTCGGCGGTGACGGTGTCCAGCGGGCCCTTGCGGTGCCAGTCGACGATGGCCTCCTCGCGCTCCACGACCACGATGCGGCCCCACCGGTCCTGCGCCGCCGCGTGCGCGAGCGAGAAGCCGACGCCGAGCCCGCCGATCAGCACGGAGGGGCGCGGCGCACCCGGCACGGGTTCCAGTGCCTCGTACGCCGCGTCGACGAGGAGTCTCTCGGAGCGGCCGTCCGAAGTGTCCATCAGGAAGCACCCGTTGGCGATGATCTCGTACGTCTCCCCGCGCTGCCGCAGCACGACTTCGCCGTACGGCCCCTGGCGGTGGTCGAGTTGCACGGGGCCGGTGGGGTCAGGGGCGGTGGCTGGCATGAGGGTTCCTTTCCGTGGCCGGCGGTTCTGGCCACTCGACCGGGACAACGACGCTCGGGCGGCGGGGGTTCCAGGTCAGCCGGTCCTGCGGGCCAGGAGGTAGGCGCGCCGGGTCTGGGCCTCGTCGGGGTGGGGGGCACGCTCCAGGTGCATCCGGACGGTGAAACCGGACTCCTCGAGGAGGTTCGTGAGGCGCGCCGGGTCCAGGAAGCGGAAGTCGAGGTCCACGTCGTGGCCCCACCACTCGTCCATGTGCCGGACCTCGTCGCCGATGTGGAAGGCGAGCAGGAGCAGGCCCTCGGACCGCAGCACCCGGTGGGCCTCGGCGAAGGCGCGGGGGAGGTCTTCGGGGCGCAGGTGGATGAGCGTGTAGAAGGCGACGGCTGCGGCGAACTCGCCGTCCTTCGCCGGGAGTTCGAGCAGGTCACCGACCCGGAAGTCCACCTCGGGGAAGCGTCTGCGGCCCGCTTCCACCATGCCCGGCGAGAGGTCGACGGCCGTCGTGGCGGCGGCCCCGTGTGCGGCGAGCCAGGCGGCGACATGGCCGGGGCCGCTGCCGAGGTCGGCGATCCTGCCGCCGGGCGCGGTCTCTTCGACGAGGGCGGCGAGGAGCGCCCGGTCGAGGGGCTTGCCCGCCAGTTCGCCGGCCAGGCGGGTGGCGTAATCCTCGGCCACGGCGTCGTAACTGCGGCGGACGGCCGGCTGCGGTATCCGTGAGTCGGTCATGCGGGTCAGCATGTCACCCGCACGGAAAGGGAGTTGGGGCACATGCCGAGAGCGGCCACCGGGCCGGTGACCGCTCTCTCACGCAACGCCGGGACGGCGTGCTACGCCCGGACGGCGCGCTCCGCCGGGACGGCGCCCGCTCAGCAGGTGACGATCTTGCCGTACGAGCCGATCTTCCACTTCCAGGTGCCGCCCTGGCCGTGCTGGTAGGTCCAGCAGCCGCCGTCGGGGCCGTTGTTGATGACGACCTTCACGTGCATGGTCTTGCCGCAGTTGTTGCGGACGGTCACCTGCTTCTTCTGCTTGATGACGTCCCGGGTGACGCAGGCGGGAGCCGTGCCCTGGACCCGTACGTCGGCCGCCGACCGACCGGCCGGCGCGGCGGGGGCGGCCGTCGCGGCGGCGGGGAGGACGAGTCCGCCGCCGAGGGCGACGGCTGCGGTGGCGACGGCGAGGCGCTTGCGCGGGGTGCTGAACATGGTGAGGGTCCTTTCCTCGTAGCGAAGTACGGAGAAGTACGGAGAAGTACGGCGTCGTGCTTGCTCCGCTCACCAGGTTTCCGGTGCGGCGGGCCAACCCGCCAGCGATCACCCCGAAGTGACGTCCCTTTGGGACGTCCCACCCTCTGACCTGCGGGGACACCGGGGCGAGGGACAAGATCGTGGGACGCGCCCCGTCAGCCCGGCCCCGTCACCCCGACCCTGTCACCCCAGCCCCGCCCGCCACGGCCGCGACGCCGGCAGCGGGTCGTGCAGCTCTGCGGCGAGGAAGTCCGTGACCTGACGCAGCGCGTCGTGCGCGGCGTGCGTGGCGTACAGGCTGTTGCGGGACAGGAAGTCGTGGACGACGGCGGGGTAGCGCGTGGCCACCACCCGGTTGCCCGCCTCGCGCAGCCGTCGTGCGTACGCCTCCCCCTCGTCCCGCAGCACGTCCGCCTCGGCGGTGACGACCAGCGCCGGGGGCAGCCTGGCGAGCCCGCGGTCCGGCGTCCGCAGCGGGGCGGCCGCCGGGTCGCGCCGGGTCGCGGCGTCGGGGGCGTACGCGTCCCAGAACCAGCGCATGGTCCGCGCCGTGAGGCTGTACCCGGTGGCGAACTCGCGGTAGGACTCGGTGTCCATCCCGGCGTCCGTCACCGGGTACAGCAGCGCCTGCGCCCGCAGCCGGGGCCCCTCCCACTCCTTGGCCCGCACGGCGAGCGCCGCCGCCAGCGCGCCTCCCGCACTGTCGCCCGCGAGCGCGACCCGCCCCGGGTCGATCCCCGCCGCCCTCCCCTCCTCGCGCACCCACCGCACCACCGCCTCGGCCTCGTCGAGGGCCACCGGGAAGCGGACCTCCGGGGCGCGGCTGTAGTCGACCAGGACCACGACGGCCCGCACCCGGGTGGCGAGCTGCCGGGCGAGCCGGTCGTGGGTGGCGATCCCGCCGAGGATCCAGCCGCCGCCGTGCAGGTGGACGACGGCGGGCAGGTCGCCGGTGACGCCCGCCGGTCGGTAGAGGCTGCTGCGTACCGTCCCCTTCTTGTACGGAACGTCCAGCCGCCGCACCACCGCCCCGGGCGCCGCGACCCGCACCAGCCGCTGGCCCTTCGCGTACCGCAGCCGGGCCTGCTCGGGCGTGCTGCGCCAGATCGGTTCGGCCCGGGCGGAGGCGGCCACGGCCCGTGCGGCGGCGGGTTCCAGCACGGGCCCGGCGGGCGGGGCGGCGACGGGCCCGGGGGCCAGTGCGGCGGGGGTGAGGAGCAGGAGCGGAAGGGCCGCCGCGACCGCGCCGCCGCGAATGGATCTGCGTATCGGAAGCGCTGTCACGGCGGCCTCCCCGGCTGGACGGATTGCTCCTCCCACTGTCCCTCGGAGCCACCGCTTCCGCCCGGCCGCAACACGCGCAACAGGCGCCCCGCCCCCCTCACCAGGGACCTCTTGCATGATCGAAAAACGGGAGGGTTAGCATATGAGCACTGCCTAGCTCGAAAGAGAAAACTGTGACTGCTGTCAATGGCGACTCGTTCACCCACTGGATGCACCGCGAGGAAATCGCGGAGTCGATGATCCCCGTGATCGGAAAGCTGCACCGGGAGCGTGACGTCACGGTCCTGATCCACAGCCGTTCCCTGGTGAACAAGTCCGTGGTGAGCATCCTCAAGACCCACCGCTTCGCCCGCCAGATAGCCGGCGAGGAGCTCTCGATCACCGAGACCCTCCCCTTCCTCCAGGCGCTGACCACCCTCGACCTCGGCCCCTCGCAGATCGACATCGGCCTGCTCGCGGAGATGCACCGCGCCGACGACCGCGGTCTGTCGGTCGAGGAGTTCACCGCCGAGGCCGTCGCCGGTGCGACCGGTGCGAACAAGATCGAGCGCAGCGAGTCCCGCGACGTCGTGCTGTACGGCTTCGGCCGCATCGGCCGCCTGCTGGCCCGCCTCCTGATCGAGAAGGCCGGTTCGGGCAACGGTCTGCGGCTGCGCGCCATCGTGGTCCGCAAGGGCAAGGGCCAGGACCTCGTGAAGCGCGCCTCGCTGCTGCGCCGCGACTCGGTGCACGGCCAGTTCCAGGGCACGATCACGGTCGACGAGGACAACGACACGATCATCGCCAACGGCAACGAGATCAAGGTCATCTACTCCGACGACCCGACCAAGGTCGACTACACGGAGTACGGCATCAAGGACGCCATCCTCATCGACAACACGGGCCGCTGGCGCGACCGCGAGGGCCTCGCGCAGCACCTGCGTCCGGGCGTCTCGAAGGTCGTCCTGACCGCCCCCGGCAAGGGCGACGTCCCGAACATCGTGCACGGCGTCAACCACGACACGATCAAGCCGGACGACGAGATCATCTCCTGTGCGTCCTGCACCACCAACGCGATCGTCCCGCCGCTGAAGGCGATGGCCGACGAGTACGGCGTGCTCAGCGGTCACGTCGAGACGGTGCACTCCTTCACCAACGACCAGAACCTCCTGGACAACTACCACGGCTCCGACCGCCGCGGCCGCTCCGCGCCGCTGAACATGGTCATCACGGAGACGGGCGCGGCCTCCGCCGTCGCCAAGGCGCTCCCGGACCTGAAGGCCCGGATCACCGGCTCCTCGATCCGCGTCCCGGTTCCGAACGTGTCGATCGCGATCCTCAACCTCCGTCTGGAGCGCGAGACCACCCGCGAGGAGGTCCTCGACCACCTGCGCGACGTGTCGCTGAACTCCCCGCTGAAGCGCCAGATCGACTTCATCAGCGCGCCGGACGCGGTCTCCAGCGACTTCGTCGGCTCGCGCCACTCGTCGATCATCGACGCGGGCGCGCTGAAGGTCGAGGGCGACGACGCGATCCTCTACCTCTGGTACGACAACGAGTTCGGCTACTCCTGCCAGGTCATCCGGGTCGTCCAGCACGTCTCGGGCGTCGAGTACCCGACGTTCCCGGCGCCGGTGGCCTGACGGCCGGGGCAGCACGGGTGAGGTGAGGGGGCGGAATCCGACCGGGTTCCGCCCCCTCCTCGTTCCCCTCCTCGTCGTCCACCGCTGGCCGAATCCTTGCCGTGTCCCCGTATCCGCGCACGGGTAGGGCTGCCTGATGCGGAATCCGTACACGTCCGCATACGTACGGGATGAGGCAGGCACATGGGCTTACAGGGCCGCAGCAGCGTCGACAACGCCGTCACCCACTACTACGACCGCGTGCAGGCGGCCCTCGACCGGCTGGGCAAGCACCGCCAGGGCAACGGCAGTTCGGGCTTCGCACCGGAAGGCAACGCACCTTCGGGCTTCGTACCGGAATTCCTGCTGCCCGCACCGTGCCGCCGCCTCGCGGACTTCCTCGCGGCGTCGACGATGGCCTCCGTGCCGCTCGGCAGTCACCGGGGCGTACGGCTGGCCCTGCTGGACCTGATGGGCAACCCCGCCACCCGCACCGCGAAGACGTTCGCCGCGCTGATCGTCGTGGCGCGGGCGATACGGCACGTGCGGGAGACCGGGGAGCGGCTGCTCCTGCTCACCCCGTCCTCCGCGAACGGGGCCACCGCACTGCGCGACGCGGTCCTGCGGGCCGTCGAGCACGGCCTGGTCACCCCCGACGAGCTGCGCATCGCCTGCGTGGTCCCCGCCAACTCCGTGGACAAGGTGTGGAGTTCAGGGCTCTCGTACGATGCCGGACTGCGCGCCCGCAATCCGGTGATCGTGAACGAGGGCGACGGGACGGCCGTACGGGAACTGGCCCGGCAGGGAGCGGAGGCGTTCGCCGCCGAAGGGGAGCACCGCGCCGGGACACGGGTCTGGCAGGCCCCGGGCCTGGACGACCACCGGGCGGCCGACAGCCTCCGTGCCTTCTACGAGGCCGACTTCATGCCCCTGCGCGGCGGCACCCGCTGGCACGCGCACGCGGTGGCCGGCGCGTTCGGCCTGCTGGGTCACCACCTGGGCACAGAACTCCTGGAGCGGGCCGCCCCGCACGACACCCCGCGCCCCGGATACCTGCTGGTCCAGCACCTGCGCACACCCGACCTGGTGCTCGACCTGCACGGCGAGCGGCGCGCCCCTGTCTACCGGCTCGACCCGGCGAGCGGCCTGTACGCCCAGCACGCCTCACCGCACTTCCCGGCCCGCACCTTCGACCCCGACGAGTCGATCGACCCCACCTTCTGCACGACGCACCCCACCACCGCACCCCTGGTGAGCAGCATCGTCCGGGAGCAGGGCGGCAGCGGCATCGTCGTGTCGCTGCACGAGTGCCTGGAGCGGTACGGCCAGGCGCGCGCCCTCGCGGGGACCGGAGGCGTCCAACTCCCCTACGATCCACGCCACTTGCGGGAGTGGTCCCTGGTCATGGCCCTCACCGGCACCCTGCTCGCGATCGAGCGCGGACTCGTACGGGCGGACGAGGTGGTGGTGCACGGCTCGGGCTCGTACGACAGCGGGGACTTCACCCCGTTGCCGGCCCCCACCCTCCACACTGCCCGGAACCCGGCCGACCTGGCCGGAATCCTGGAGCGGGCGACGGGGTGAGGCACGACGCGCCCGGACGCCCACCCGCACATCCCCACCCACTCCCCGCACACCCCCGACCGCCCCTGCCACCCCGGGAGCCCACCGTGAACCGTTCCGCCGCACCCCGGCAGCCCCTCCCCCGACGGGCCGCCCTCCGTGCCCGGTACGCCTGGGACCAGCACCCCCGACTGGCCGCGCTGCGCACGCGCACCGATGCGCTGCGGGCGCCGTTCCGTGCCCTGACGCCGTTGGACGCGCCCCTGCGGCTGGCGTACAGCGGGGTGCCGGAGGGGCGGCTGCATCTGCTGCCGTTCCTGGAGGGGCAGGGGGTTCCGGCCGCGCCCCTCGCCACTTTTCCGCTGCACACCCCCGCGCCGGATCTGCTGATCCGGGGGGTCCGTACGGTCCCCGACCCCTCCCCCGCCAGTGTGCTGATGCCCTTCCGGGTGCGGCTGGCCGTGTCGCTGGAGAGCGGATGGCGGCAGCGGATCTCACGGCGGGAGCGGCGGGCCTTCGCCGCCAATCAGCGGGAGAACGGCTGGAGTTGGCAGGAGAGCCGGGACCCCGCCGACTTCGACTTCTTCTACCGGCGCATGCATCTGCCGACCATGCGGCAGCGGCACGGCGAGTCCACCCGGAGCGCCGCGCCGGACCTCGCGTACGAGTGCCTGTTCCGGCGCGGGGTGCTGTTCTTCCTCGTACAGGACGGGCAGCGGGTGGCCGGAGTGCTGTGCGCCCTGCCGCCCGGGGAGCGGCGGCTCACCATGCGGCTGCTCGGGGTGCTGGACGGGGCGCCGGAGCACTATGCGAGCGGTGCGGTGAAGGCGCTCACTCACTTCGCGCTGGAGTGGGCGGCCGAGCGGGGGTTCGCGGAGGTGGACCTGTCGGGGAGCGAGCCGTTCCTGAGCAAGGGAATCTTCCAGTTCAAGCAAAGATTCCACCCGGTGTGCTCGCTGCCGCTCGACCACTTCGGGCGCAAACGGGCGGTGCTGCGGGTGCTGCGGGACAGCCCTCGGGTGCGGGACTTCCTGGTGGCCAATCCGCTGCTGACGATTCCGGCCTCCGGCGACGGGTTCGAGGCGGTCTACTTCCACGACGGCGCACGTCCGGCCCGTACCGCTCAACTCGCCTGGCAATGCCCGGGAGTCGAACGCGCCGTCGAGGTGGACCTGGACGCCTTTCTCGCGTCCGTACCGGAGAGAGCGACGGCGTGACCGCCCACCGGTGGCGACGGGATCCGCGGCCTGTGCGTTCCCTTGCGGGCCGTGGGAAATTCCACGTCCGTACGGGCGGCCCCGTGCGTTTCGGGCCTGTCCGGCTGCGATACGTTCGGGCGATGCGTTCTTCCCCTCCCCCGCATCTTTTCCCGCAGTTCAGGCGCGGGTTCGTCACCCTGACCGCGAGCGCGGTCGCCGCCCTCGCCGTGGCCACTCCCGCGGTGGCGAAGGACGACAAGCCGAAGACCCCTCCGGCGCAGATGTCCTCGGTCGGCGGCGCGGCCCTCGCCAAGCCGGGACCGCAGGCCGGTGCGGGTGCGCCCGCGCTGCCGAAGGACCTGTCCGCGCTGTCGTGGATCGTCTCGGACGCCGACAGCGGTGACGTGCTCGCCGCGTCGAACGCGCACTGGCCGCTGCCGCCCGCGAGCACCCTGAAGATGCTCTTCGCGGACACCGTGCTGCCGTCCGTCCCGCACGGGCTGAGCCACAAGGTCACCGACGCGGAGCTGCGCGGGATGGGCGCGGGCAGCAGTGCGGTCGGCATAGTGCCGGGGCAGCAGTACAAGACGGACGACCTGTGGCGGGGCGTGTTCCTGCGCTCGGGCAACGACGCCGTGCACGTGCTCGCCGCGATGAACGGCGGGGTCGACAAGACGGTCGCCGACATGCAGAAGCGGGCGGACGCGCTCGGCGCGAAGGACACCCATGTGCGCAGTCCCGACGGCTACGACGCGCCGGGGCAGGTCTCGTCGGCGTACGACCTGACGCTGTTCCTGCGCGAGGGCCTGAAGAACGCGGACTTCAAGGAGTTCTGCTCGACGGCCGAGGCGAAGTTCCCCGGCGGTCCGTCGACGAAGGGCAAGCCCTTCGCGATCTCCAACACCAACCGGATGCTGTCGGGCATCGGCGGCGTCGACAAGTACCCCGGCCTGATCGGCGGCAAGAACGGCTACACCTCGCACGCGGGCAACACCCTTTCCGAGGCGGCGACCCGCGACGGGCGCACGCTGCTGGTGACGGTGATGAACCCGCAGGAGAAGAAGCACGACGAGGTGTACGTCGAGATGCGCAAGCTCCTCGACTGGGGCTTCCAGGCGGCCGGTCGTACGAAGCCGATCGGCAGCCTCGACCAGAAGTCCCCGGTCGCGGGCACCGCGTCGCCGTCGGCGAAGGCGGCCGCCGGGGCGAAGGCCGCGGGCGAGGCATCGTCCGACGGGTCGATGGGGGCGCTGGGCTGGACGGGCATCGGGGCAGCGGTGGTGGTCGCGGGCGGCGCGGCCGTGATCGTGCTGAAGCGGCGGCGGGCGGGGGAGGGCGCGGAGTAGCCCGTACCGCTCAGGCTCTCGGGGGGGGAGCGCGGAGTAGCCCGTCCCGCTCAGGCTCTCGGCAGTTCCACCGTGACCCGCAGGCCCCCGCTCTCGCGTGCCGTGAGGGTGAGCGTCCCGTCATGCACGCGGGTGATGGTCTTGACGATCGCGAGCCCGAGCCCGACGCCCGCGTGGGCGCCCCGGACGCGCTCGCTGCCGCGCTGGAAGGGTTCGGTGAGCATCGGGACCCGGCTCGGGCTGAGCTGCGGTCCGGTGTTCTCGACGGTGAGCAGCACGGCGCGGGGGCGGACCTCCGTGCGCACCTGGACCGTGCCGCCGTCAGGCAGGTTGTGCACGATCGCGTTCTGCACGAGGTTCATGGTCAGTTGCAGCAACAGCGCGGGCGAGCCGTCGGCGAGGGCGATCTCGCCGTCGGTGTCGACCGTGACGCCGTGCTCCTCCGCCAGCGGCAGGAGCGTTTCGGAGGCTTCTTCCGCCAGCAGCGACAGGTCTGTTCGTTCCCGTTCGAACGACCGCTGCTCGGCGCGGCTGAGCAGCAGCAGCGCCTCGGTGAGGTCGATCGCGCGGGTGTTGACGGCGTGCAGCCGGTCGATGACCTCGCCGGTGGCGTGGGAGGGGTCGGCGCGGGCCACGTCGAGCAGCGTCTTCGAGACGGCCAGCGGGGTGCGCAGCTCGTGGGAGGCGTTGGCGGCGAACCGCCGCTGTTCGGCGACGTGTGCTTCGAGGCGCTCCAGCATGCCGTCGAAGGCGTCGGCGAGTTCGCGGAACTCGTCCTTGCGGCCCGGCATCCGGATGCGGTGGGAGAGCGATCCGGTGGTCGCCGTACGAGTGGCGTCGGTGATGCGGTTCAGCGGGGCGAGCATGCGGCCGGCCAGGAACCAGCCGCCCAGCAGGCCGAAGGCCAGCAGGAACACCATCACCGCTGCCGCCATCGGGGCGAAGCCCTGTACGAAGTCCGTGCCCGGGGTCGCTGTCCAGGACCCCTGCTCGTTGGTCTGCAGCCATCCCTTGCGCAGGATGACCAGTCCCATGGCGGCGAGCAGCAGGCCACCGGCCAGGATGAGGAATCCGGCATAGCTGAGGGTGAGCTTGAGGCGTGCGCTCATGCCGGGCCGCCGGTCCACGGTCCACTTCCTCACGTCGGGTGCCCGGAATGCCTTCCGGGCGGTGAAGTCACGAGGCTACGAGGCGCCGCGTATCGTCCGCATATCGAAATCCCGATACGCGGGGGTGACACCGTGCCGGGTTGACTGGGCGGCATGACGCTCACCCCGCCCTCGATCTCTCCTTCTCCCCCGTCCGCTCCTGCGGCAGGACCGGCGCGCAGCCGCTGGAAGCGCGGGCGCGTGCTCGCCGTACTGGCAGTGCTGGCCGGTCTGGTGATGATGCTGCACGCGTGGATACCGGACGTCGGGGGGCTCGGGAGCCTGGTGGAGACGTTCCTGCCGTGGGGCGGGGCGGTGGCCGTGGTGCTGCTGGTGCTCGCGGTGCTGCGCCGGTCCGCCACGGCGCTGGTGGCGGTGCTGCTGCCGGTCGCGGTGTGGCTGAGCCTGTTCGGCGGACTGCTCACCGACAAGTCGGGGGCGGCCGGTGAGCTCACGGTGGTCAGTCACAACGTCGGTGCGGAGAACCCCGACCCGGTCGGCACGGCCCGCGCCCTGGCGGCCTCCGGTGCGGACGTGCTGGCGCTGGAGGAGCTCGCGGCGGGGGCCCGGGAAACGTACGAGAGGGAACTCGCCAGGACCTATCCGCACCACGCGGTCAGGGGGACGGTCGGGCTGTGGAGCAGGCTGCCGCTGTCGGACGTGCGGGCCGTGGACACGGCGATGGACGTCGGGCCGCTGGGCGACGCCGAACCGGAATCGGCCACGATGCCCGACAACCGGGCCCTGCGCGCCACGGTGACCACCGAACGCGGGCCGCTCGCCGTGTACGTGGCCCACTTGGGGTCGGTACGGGTCACCCCTCGCACGGGGTTCGGGACGGAGACCCGCAACCGGAACGCGGAGGCGCTCGGTGAGGCGCTCGCCGCCGAGCGCAGCGGACGGGTGGTGCTGCTGGGCGACTTCAACGGGACGGCGGACGACCGGGCGCTGCACTCCATCACCTCGCGGCTGAGCTCGGCGCAGGAGGAGGCGGGGGACGGCTTCGGGTTCACCTGGCCCGCCGCGTTCCCGGTGGCGCGGATCGACCAGATCCTGGTGCGGGGCGTGGAGCCGTCGCGGGCGAGGGTGCTGGCGGGGACGGGGAGCGATCATTTGCCGGTGGCGGCGGACGTGAGCTGGTAGCGCCTGGTTCGGTTGGGAGTGTCCGCGTCAGCAGGCTCCGTCGCGGGTGGCGTCCGGTGGTCGGGTCGGGCGTCGCTGATCGGGTTCATCGTCGCGGCCATCGGAGCGACACGTCCGGCCGGGTGCTTTGACTTCCGCCGGGAGCGGGAAGGGCCGCAGCTCAGCCCCATGCCGTGCCGCAGCTCAGCTGCCATGCCGCAGCCGGCCCTCGGGCCGCTCACCCGACCGGAGGTCCGATGTCGTCCCGCGCTCCCCGTTCGCGCCGGGTCCTGCTCCCCGTCGCCGTCTCCACGGCGCTCGCCGCCACGATGCTCGGCGCCGCCGCCCCGCCCGCCGCCTCGTACAGCGTGGTGGGGCCCGGCTGGCAGGGCCCCGACATCACGTGGCGGATCGTGGAGTACAGCCGGAAGCCGTCGCTCCGGGGCAAGCGGCACCAGGTGGAGCGGGTGGTGGAGAGCGCGATGCGGGAGTGGTCGAAGGCCAGCCGGAACGTCCGCTTCCGGAAGATCGACGGCGGGCCCACGAACATCGAGATCCGCTTCGTGACCCGGGCCGACCGCATCACCTCGCCGTTCGACGCGTCCTTCAGGTCGCCGTTCGACGGGCCGGGCGGCATCGCGGCGTTCGCGTTCTTCCCGCCGCGCGGGGACCTGTACTTCGACGACGAGGAGAACTGGGACCTCACCCCGCCCGCCCGGAACCGGTCCGCCCTGCGGCCGGGGCCGGGCGGGCGGGGCCTGGACCTCTACCAGTCCGCGCTGCACGAGGTGGGCCACAGCCTGGGCTTCGGGCACAGCGACGACCCCCGCTCCGTGATGCAGCCCGACGTGACGGACCGCCACGTCCTGGGCCAGGACGACGTACGGGCCGTCCGCGACCTGTACGAACGCCGCCCCGGCAATCGGTCGGCCGCCGTCGCCCCCCGCGCGGCCGGAGCCTGTCTACTCCGCCAGCAGTCCCGTCCGGCGCAGCGTCACCAGCGCCCCTGGAATCTCCTCCTCCGCCAGACCGGCATCAACGAGGAAGGCCCGCACCGCTTCCTCCCCCACGCTCCCTGACACGGCGTCGGTCAGCAGCCGGGCTGCGGCCTCGGGGTCCACCTCGGCGTCCGGATCGGCGGTCTCGTGGTCCATCCAGGGCTCCACCTCATCGGCCGCCCTGCCCGTCGTGAACAGGCGGCTCATTCCGCAGTCCAGCCCGTCGTCGGCCAGCCCGGCGGGGTAGGGGGCACGGGCCCAGGCCCCGTCCTCGTACCAGTAGACGCAGCCGATCATGTACGACTCGACCAGGTCGCGGAGCAGTTCCAGGGGCAGCCAGTCGGGGGCGCCGCCCAGCACGTCGATCGCTTCCTCCTGCCACTTGACCTCGCTCGACTCGTCCTCCCCGTACAGGACGTACCGGCCGTCCCCCGCCCGGCGCAGGGCCCACCAGCTCGCCCCACCGTCGTAGAACCGCAGGGTGTCGTCCCGACCGGACGCCATCCAGTAGCCGGCGCGGTGGATCTCCCTCTCCGCCTCCCGCTCCCGCGTGCTGAGCAGCCCGGCCAGCAGGCCCCAGCGCGCCCAGAGGACGGGCGCGGCCGGGAGGTCCTCGGGGCGGCCGGGACGGTGGACGGACGGGTCTGTGGTGTTCTCTGCGGTGCTCATGTGCTTCCCCGTGGGGTGGTCGGATGGGTGGGGGCGATCGTACGAGGCCACAGGTGGGCCCCGGGGCGGAGGGCTGCGGTCAGCTCAGCTGCCGTACCGACATGAGCAGGTGACGGTGGTCGGCGGGCCCGGCGTCGTCCGCCTCCCGTATGCCGCTGAGGAGCGCCCGCTGTCCGGGGCCGAGCAGTTCGAAGCGCACCTGCGGGGCGGTGAAGGAGGTGAGGGCCTCCCCGAGGTAGGCCGGGTTGAAGGCGACGGCGAGGTCCTCGGCGCCGGTCAGGGTGGCGGGGACCTCCTGGGCCGCGACGTCGTCCTCGTACCCCGCCTGGAGGAGGACCGAGCCCCGGGCGGAGAAGTCGAGGCGGACCGGGCTGTTCGGCTCGGCGACGACCGCGACGCGGCGCACCGCGTCGGCGAGCCGGCCGCGGGGGACCACCGCGACGGCCGGGTCCGGCAGGGCGAACAGCTTCTCGTAGCGCGGCAGTCGGCCCTCCAGCAGACGCACGGTGGTGTGCATCCCGGCGCCCTCGAAGGAGATCAGACCGCTGCCGGGACCGCCCGGACCGCTGAGCCCGACGCGGACGAGGCCGGACTTGGACAGCGAGCGGGCGATCTCGGTGAGCCGGCGCCCGGGAACCACCACCTCGACCACGTCGGAGCCCTCCGGCTCCCCCGCCTCGGGCTTCCACTCCAGTGTGCGCACGGCGTAGCGGTAGCGGTCGGAGGCGGTGAGGGTCATCGTGCCGCCGTCCAGCCGGAGTCCCATCCCGGTGAGGACCGGCAGGGACTCGTCGCGTCCCGCCGCGATCACCACCTGCGCCACCGCCTCCGCGAACGCCCCGGCGTCCACCACCCCGCGCGGCTCCGGCAGCTTCGGCAGCGCCGGGTACTCGTCCCGGGGCAGCGTGGAGAGCCCGAAGCGCGTCCCGCCGCCCTCGACGGTGAACCGCGCCCCCTCGAGCCCGCAGCTCACCGGAGCCTCCGGCAACACCTTGCAGACATCCAGCAGTCGGCGCCCCAGCACCAGAACCTGCCCCGGCGTCACCGTCTCGGCCGGTACTTCGACGGTCGCCGCCACCTCGTAGTCGAAGCCGGAGATGCGCAGCAGCCCTTCCCCGGCGGTCAGGAGCAGCCCGCCCAGCACGGGCACGGGCGACCGCGCGGGCAGCGACCTGGCCGCCGCCGCGACCGCCTCGACCAGCACGCCTCTCTCGATCCGGAACTCCATCGCCGTCTCCCCACCCCGGTACGTCAGTTGATCCATCCACGCTAGACGCCCCCACTGACAATCACTCCTGACCAGCGCTTTTCTCGAATCGGGCCACACTCCGACGACTCCGAGTGACGGATTCGCTGCGGGGCCGGACCGTCTGTCGCATGATGGGCGCGTGAGAGCGATTGCCGGGCGCGTGAGAGAGACCGCCGCCACATGACGGACCTGCCCCACGACCCGCCCCGCAGCGCGCAGTCGTTCCATGCGCTGCCACCCCTGCGCCAGGAAATACGCCGCCTCGCCCGCGCACACGGTCTGCCACTGGAAACCACGGCCCGCCTGGTCCTGTCGGCCTCGACCCTGGCAACCGACCCTCTCCGTACGGGCCGGACAGTGACGCTGCACGCGACGCACGAGGCGCCCACGGCATACGCGACGCACGAGGCGCACGAGGCGTCCGGGACCTCCAGAATGCTCGGGGCGCAAGAGGCCTCCGGGACCTCCGGGACCTCCGGAATGCTCGGGGCGCACGAGGCGTCCGGGACTCCCGGGATGCTCGGGGCACCCGCGACATCCGGCAGCTCCACGCCCTCCGTGAAGCCCGAATCCCCCACCGCCCCTCCCCGCCCCGGACCCAAGGCTCCCGCAGCCCCGGCCGCCCCGTACCTGCGGATCGCCCTCTCCGGCCTGCACCCGGTGCCCGCCCCCCACCGGCTCCCCCTGCCTCCCACGGACTTCACCCCCGACTCCGTGACCTGGCTCCTCCCTCGTGGGACGGCGCCGCAGCCCGCCGCCGAGCCCCTCTCCGACGCCGAGGCCTACGAGGCCGAGCTCCGGGCCGTTCTTGCCCGGGTCGACGCCCTCGCCGAGGAACACCGGCTGCTCCAGGAGGAGTTGGCTGAAACCAACGGTGGCGTCGTCGCCCTCTACGTACAGCTCGAAGAGCGTGACGCGCAGGTGCGCAGCGCGCACGGTCGCACGCTCCTCGCCCTGGAGGAGACCCTGCGGCCGCCCGTCCCCCGCGTCCCCGGCGTCGAACTCGCCGTGCACTACGCCCCGTCCGACCCCGCAGCCCCCACCGGCGGCGACTTCTACGACTGGTTCACCCTGCCGGACGGCACCCTGCACATCACCGTCGTGGATGCCCTGGGCCACGGCGTGCGCAGCACCCGCAGCGCCCTGACCGTCACCCACGCCGTGCGCACCCTCGCCCTGGAGGGCTATCCGCTGGAGTCCCTGCTGGAGCGGGTGGATCGTCAACTCACCCCGTTCGCACCGGGGTTGCAGGCGACCGTCCTGCTGGTACGACTGGATCCGGCCACCGGTGCCCTCCGCATCGCCAACGGCAGCCACCCGCCCGCCCTGCTCCTGCGCGCCGCGGACGACAGTGCGCACTATCTGGCGGTACGGGGCCGGGGCGTCGGCTATCCGCTCCCCGGCAGCCAGGCGGTCCGGCACGAGACGCTCGCCCCCGGCGACCTGCTCGTCCTGTACACGGACGGCCTCACCGAGAGCCGCCGGGACCCGATCGAGGGCGAGGTGCGGCTCGTCGCTTCGGCCCGGCGCCGGGCGGGGCTGCCGCTCGCGGAGATTCCCGCCGCGATCGCCGCCGACATGCACAGCGTCGTACTCCACTCCGACGACACGTTGGCGCTGGCCGTACGCCTGCGCTAGCCGGTCGCGGACTTCACCTCTCCTCCACCTCCTGCACCGCCCGATCTCATCCGTGGGTTTACTCCAGCGAACCCGGGTACTCGGGGTCCACATCGAACTCCTCGATCCCAGAAGGGAGTTCGAGCGGGGGATTTCCGGTCCCATTCACACATGGAGGGGTTTGCTGTGAAGGCGAAGTTCGTTGTGTCGGCGGTGGCGTGCGCGGCTCTGGCCACGGGGGTGTCGGGCTGCGGGAAGGCCGACGCGCCCGGTTCGTCGGGTTCGCCGGACAAGAAGGCCGCCGAGAAGAAGACCTTCGACGGGCAGTCCCCGGACCAGATCGCCGACAAGTCCGTCACGGCGACGAAGAAGGCGGATTCGGTACGGATCAGGACCGAGGCCGCCGCCGAGGGCCGGTCGGCGACCTCCGACTACGTCGTCGACACCAAGGGCAACTGTGCGGGCACCAACACCCAGCAGGACGCCGAGGCGGAGATGCGCCGCGTCGACTCCGTCACGTACCTCAAGGGCAACCAGCAGTACTGGGAGGCCCTCCTCAAGCAGCAGGGTGCGGGTGCCAAGGGGGAGAAGGCGGCGTCCGCCTTCAAGGACAAGTGGGTGAAGCTGCCCCCGGCCGACGCGAAGGCCGCGCAGGCGGGGTGCGACAAGGACGCGGTGATCGCCCTCTTCGACCGGGACAAGTCCGAGCGCAAGGGCATGACCCGCGCCAAGGACACCCAGGTCGACGGCAAGAACTCCGCCGTGCTCCAGAAGAGGACCGCCGGGGGCGAGACGATCACGATGTACGTGGCCGCGGAGGGCGAGCCGTACATCCTGAAGGTCGAGCAGAAGGGCGGGAAGGCGCCGATCACGACGACCTTCTCGGACTACGGCAAGCCGGTGGACGCGAAGGCCCCGCCGGCGGGCGAGGTCGTGGACCCGCAGAAGCAGCAGAAGGGCGGGGCGGCGGCTTCGTAGGTACGGTGCGGGCGCACGGCTGAATGCGGTGCGCCCGCATGGCCAAGTACGGTGCGGACGCGCGACGTTGAAGGGCCCGGGGCAGGGCACGCCCCGGGCCCTTCGCCGTCGCCCCGGCCCTCGAGGAGCCGCCTCACCAGCGTGGACGCGCTCAACTCCTCCGCCGTGGCAGCCTTGTCGAGGGCGCCGAGGTCGCGCTCGCGGAACCGGCCACGGCGTCACGCCGCGCGCACGGAACGGGCCTCCCGGGCCGTGGGATGCAGCGCCGCGTACTCCAGCGGGGCGGACGGGTCGATCGACACGTCCCACGGGGCGGGTTCGGCACCGGCCCTGACCAGCAGGTCTCCGACGGCCGCGATCATCGCCCCGTTGTCGGTGCACAGCCGCATCGGCGGCACCCGCAACGCGATCCCCGCCTCCCGGCACCGCTCCTCGGCCAGGGCGCGCACCCGGGAGTTGGCGGCCACTCCCCCGACGACGACCAGGGTCCGCACCCCGTGCTCCCGGCAGGCCCGGACGGCCTTGCGCGTCAGTACGTCCGCCACGGCCTCCTGCACCGAGGCCGCCCCGTCCGCCACGGGCAGCTCGACGCCGCGCGCCCGGTGCTGCTCGGCCCAGCGGGCGGCGGCGGTCTTCAGCCCCGAGAAGGAGAAGTCGTACGCGGAATCCTTCGCCCCGGTCAGCGGCCGGGGGAACGCGACCGCACGCGGATCCCCCTCCCGCGCGACCCGGTCCACGGCGGGCCCGCCCGGGTAGGGCAGCCCGAAAACCCGCGCCACCTTGTCGAAGCACTCCCCGGCGGCGTCGTCCACGGTGTCGCCCAGATGCACGATCCGATCCCGTACCAGATCCCGCACCAGCAGCAGCGACGTGTGCCCGCCGGACACGATCAGCTCCACGCACGGATCGGGCAACGGCCCGTGCTCCAACGCGTCCACGGCCATATGCCCGGCCAGATGGTGCACCCCGTACAACGGCACACCGAGCGTGTACGCCAGGCTCTTCGCCCCCGCCAGCCCCACCTGCAACGCCCCCGCGAGCCCCGGCCCGGTGGTGACGGCGACGGCCCCGATGTCCGCCATACCGAGCCCCGCCTGCTCCAGCGCCCCGCGCACCACGGGGGTGAGCGACTCCAGGTGCGCCCGCGCCGCGATCTCCGGCACGACGCCGCCGAACCGGGCGTGCGCGTCCATGCTGGACGCGACCACGTGCCCGAGCAGCCGCCCGTCCCGGACGAGCCCCGCCCCGGTCTCGTCGCAGGACGACTCGATCCCGAGCACCACCGGAGAGCCCACAGCAGCCCCTTTCGCCTTATTGCACATTGCTTGCAATAACGGTACCGCGCCAAGAAGGGTGGGAAGGGGCTGGTGCACATGACGTACCCCCTCCCGGACGCCGACCGTTCGGGAGGGGGGTACGCGCGGGCGGACGCTAGTTCCAGAAGCCCTCGTGCACCTCGCGCGCCTCGGGCAGGTCCACCGGACCGACGACGGGCAGCGGGCGCTGACCGGCCCGGAAGACGTCGCGGCAGGGCAGGGCCATGGTGGGGTTCTCCGCGTTGGCGCCGGTCAGGGTGAGGAGTTCGTCCTCGCCGAGGGCGTAGACGACGCGGCCGATGTTGCCCCAGTAGATGGCGCCGGAGCACATCGCGCAGGGCTCGGTGCTGGTGTAGAGGGTGCAGGTGCGCAGGAAGTCGGCGTCGTACTTCGCGGTGGACAGCCGCACCAGGTTGGTCTCGGCGTGGCCGGTGGCGTCGCGTTCGGTGGTGACGGTGTTCTCCGCCTCCAGCAGGATCTCGCCGTCGGGGCCGGTGAGCACGGCGCCGAAGGGGTGGTTGCCCGCGGCGCGGGACCGCCGGGCGACCTCGACCGCGGTGAGCAGTCGGGCGATGTCGTTGCCGGTCGGGGCGGGGGCGGTGGTGCTCATGCGGAGATCTCCTTGGCGAGGGTTTCGGTACGGGCCCGGGGCCGGGCCCGCCGGGCGAGTGCGCAGTGGACGAGCCCGGCCGTCAGGAAGGCGACGGCCGCCGCGCAGGCGCCGAGGGCCGGGCGGCTCTCGGCGATCGGGCCGACGAAGACGCCGGGCTGACTCATGAAGGGGACCGCGGCGAGCAGTCCGAGCAGCCAGGCGACGAAGCCGGGCCCGAAGTTTCGGGGTACGGCCGCACCCAGGTGGCCGACGAGGAACCGCTGGACAAGCAGCACGGCGAGCCAGGGCGCGATCCAGTTCCCCAGAATGATCAGGAAGTTCTCGAAGGATTTCCAGTAGTCGCCCTGCCCGGCGAACCAGCCGAGCACGCCGCCCAGTCCGCCGACCACCAGGACCGCCTGCCACCTGGCCATCCTGACCCCGGCGATCAGCCAGGCCAGGGCGCCCGAGTAGCAGTCCAGACAGCTCGACGTGACGGTCGAGACGCCGAGCGCCAGCATGGTGACGGCGGCGAGCGCCCCGGGCAGCACCTGGCCGACCAGATCGGTCGGGGTCCCGATGAAGGCGAGGGTGCCGATCGCCGCACCGAGGCTCGCGATCCATACCGAGCCGAGCCAGGTGCCGGTGAACGCGTACAGGAACAGCTTGCGCGGCGACGTGCCGGCCGGCATGTAGCGGGTGTAGTCGGCGGCGTACGAGGAGAAGCTGAGCGCACGGGCCGCCTGGACGGCGACGGCCAGCGCGAACGCCCCGCCGAGGCCGAGCGGCCCGGCCTTCGCCGGGTCGAAGGCGGAGCCGAGGTCGCTCTTGGTGTAGCCGTACAGGGAGACGCCGACGAAGAGCAGCGGCAGGACGACGGCCATCGCCTTCTGGACGAGGTGGATGAACCCGTACCCGACGAGCGCGATCGCCACCTGGGCGACGGTGACCAGGACGAACGCGGGCCCGAACCCGGTGCCCAGCAGGGTCTGGACGGCGAACGCCCCCAGGATCGAGTTGACCGCGAACCAGGCGCACGCCTTGAAGAAGACCAGGACGGCGGGGACGGCCGCGCCCCGCCGCCCGAACGGCAGCCGGGTCTGCACGAGCAGCCCGACGCCCTTCGGCGGACCGAAAGTCGACATGATCCCGATCGCCGCCGCGCCGACAGCGCTGCCCAGCACGATGGCGAGCAGGGCCTGCGTCCAGCCGAGGCCGAAGGCGGCGGTGGCGAGCATGCCGCTGGTGAGACTGGAGAACTGCACGTTGGAGCTGAACCAGAGCGTGAACGACGCGCCCGGTCCACCCGTGCGCCGATCCGCGGGTATCGGTTCGGCGCCGGAGGTCTCCACGGCGGTGGCCTCGCGCACCGAGGCGACGAGGCGTTGGGCGAGTGGGGCTGGAGAGGTCATGTCGTGCCCCCTTCCGTCATTCGTAGGAAGTCAGGGTTGCCGCCTTGCACTTGCGTGCTGTTGCGTGCGGCTGCGGCAACGGAAGTACACCGCGTCCCGACAGCTCCCGGACAGCGTTCACCGGTCCGAACCCCTGGCGCGAAACCCACCCCCTTTCCTACGATCGTCGGAGACCTGAATCCAGCGGACGGAAGCTATGCGCGTACGGGATCTACTGGCCGCCACACCGGAGTTGGGCCTCGCCCTCCTCACCCCGGACGTGCCGCTCGACGGCGAGCTGCGCTGGGTCTACACGACCGACCTGCTGGAGCCCGCCGCCTTCCTCACCGGCGGCGAACTCGTCCTCACCAGCGAGGGCTGGTACCGCACCCCCGCCGACTGCGAGACCTTCGCGGCGTCCCTGGCCGAAGGCGGTGTCGCCGCCCTCGTGGCCGGTGACATCCTCCTCGGCGAGGTGCCGCCGCTCCTGGTCGAGGCCTGCGCCCGCCGGGGCATTCCGGTCCTGGCCGCACCGCCCGAGATCAGTTACGGAACCCTCGCGCGCACGGTGATCGACCGGATCAACCGCGAACGCGGCCGGGAACTCGCCGAGGTCCTCGGCCGGCACCGCCGCCTGGTCGCAGCCCTCGTCGAGGGCGCGGACCTGGGCGGCCTGGTCGCCATGCTGGCCGCCGAACTCGGCACGGACTGCTGGGCGCTGTCGGTCACGGGCCGCCTCCTCGCGGGCCCCGCAGACCGCCTCCCCACCCCGGTACGCACCCGCCTCGCCGCCCACGCGCTGCGCGCGCCCCGCCTCCCCACCGCACTCGACGGCCACACGCTCCTCCCGATCGGCCGCCGCGGCGCGGGCGGCGGCCACCTCGTCGTCCGGGACCCGACGCCCGCGAAGTCCCCCGAGGACACACCGGCCACCGTCGGCCCTCTGGAAGCCACCGGCACGACTGCCACCCCGGAAGACCGCTGCCCGCCGACCGGAACAACCACCACACGCGAAGCCCACACACCGGCCACCACCACACGCGAAGCCCACACCCCGATCACCACCCCACCCGGCACCCACCCCCGGTCGCCCGCCCCCACAGCCCCCCGCACTTCCCTCACCCCCAACGACCTCGACACGGCCGAGCAGACCGCCGAGCTCCTCGCCCTCGGCGGTGCCCGGCGGGACGAGCGGCGACGTACCGAGCAGCGCTTCCACTCCGATCTCGTCGCCCTCGTCGACAGCGGCGCCCCGCAGCCCACCCTCGACGCCCGTCTGCGCACCGCAGGGCTCGCCCCGCACCGGCCCCTGGTCGCGCTGACCGCCCTCACCCGCGGTGCGCTCCGGCCCTGGGACCTCGCCGCCGATCTCGCCGAGGGCGCGCTCGACGAAACCCCCGCCGCCGCCACCGTCGTCGCCGGCAGCGAGAACGGCCTCACCCTCCTCGCCTCCCTCGACCCCGAGGACACCGCGGCCGCCCTCACGGAACGCCTCCGCGTCCGCCTCTCCGCCTTCGAGCCCGCGGCCGACGGAGGCCGGATCGCCTTCGGCCTCAGCGCCCCCGCCCCCTCCTCCGGCCTGCAACGCGCCCTGGAGGAGTCCCGCCACGCGGCCGGGCTCGCCGCCCTGCGCCCGCAGCGCCTCGCCCTGGTCACCGCCGCCGAACTCGACTCCCACCTGATGCTCCTGGCCGGAGTCCCCGCCGAGATCCGCGCCTCGTACCGGCATCGGCTCCTCGGCCCCCTGGAGGCGTACGACGCGGAGCACGGCGCGGAGTTCGTACGCACCCTGACGGTCTTCCTCACCGAGAACGGCGCCTGGCGCGCGACCGCCGCCGCCCTGCACATCCACGTCAGTACGCTCCACTACCGCATCGGCCGCATCGAACAGCTCACCGGCCGCGACCTCTCCACCGCCCGCGACCGCGTCGACCTCTACCTGGCCTGTGCCGTCGACTGAGGAGAACACCCCATGGACTCGCAGCACTTCCCGCCCCTCCACGCGACGGGACGGGGCCCCGGCTGGTACCGGGGCGACCTCCACGTGCACTCGCGGGCTTCATCGGGAGGGGAACTGACGCCAGATCAACTCGCCTCAGAAGCGCGTTAATTGCGTCTGGACTTCCTCGCCACCACGGAGCACGCGGACGCACAGACGCACGCCCGGTGGGGCCCGCTCGCGGGCGACGACCTCCTGGTGATCCTCGGCCAGGAGGTCACCACACGCACCGGCCACTGGCTGGCGCTCGGCCTTCCGGCCGGGCAGACCATCGCGTGGGACTACGGGGTGCGGGACACGGAAGACCCCTCCCTGGAACGGCAGTTGGCGAGGCTGCGGCAGTGGGGCGGCACGAGCGTGGCCGCCCACCCCCACGCCCCCTATCCCTCCGGCACCTTCATGTACGCGTACGAAGGCTTCGCCGCCGTCGAGGTGTGGAACGGGGCATGGACCTCCGGCCTGCCCTGGCAGGCGGACAACGAGACGGCCCTCGCCGAGTGGGGTCGCGAGCTGGCGCTCGGGGTGCGGCGGGGGCGGTGGCGGCCCGCCGTCGGGAACAGCGATGCCCATCTGGCGGGGCAGTTGGGGGTTCCGCACACGGTGGTGTGGGCGGAGGAACTCAGCACGGCGGCCGTCCTCGCCGGCATCCGCGCGGGGAGGAGCTGGATCGCCGGGTCGGGTGAGGTGGAGGTGTCGTTCACCGTGACGGGCGCGGGCGGGGGGAGCGCGGGGGTCGGTGAGCGGCTGGCCGTGGCGCAGGGCGAGCCGGTCGTGGCGAGGGTGGACGTGCGGGGTGTGCCCTCCGGAGTCGTCAGTCTCCACACCGAGCGCGGGACCGTGCACCGGGCGCTGCTGCCGGAGGGCGGGGCGGGGGTCGTGAAGTGGGGCACGAGTACGGAGGAGGCAGGTTTTGTACGAGTGGAGGTGCGCCGCCCGGACGGGACGATGGCCGCACTCACCAATCCGGTGGTGCTGGGCGGGTGACGGCGGGGCGGGCCGCTCAGAGCCGCCCCGCCGACAGGAGGACCATCAATCAGCCTGCTGTATACGGAAGTTGAAGTTTCCGTGACCGATCGCGCCCCAGAGCTGGAGCCACAGTGGAAGCGCCTGCTCCGTGGCGCGGGCGGCCGTGATTCCGCCGAGGTCCATGAGGGCGTCCTGGGGCCAGCCGAAGGCGAGCAGCAGGTCCGACACCTCCTTCTTGGCCTCCGCGTCGTCCCCGCACAGGAACACGTTGTGCGTGCCGGGCACGAGACCGGGCTCGACCATCACCGAGCAGTTCATGGTGTTGAGCGTCTTGACGACCCGGGCCTCGGGGAAGGCGCGCTGTATCTGCTCGCCCAGGCTGTCCGTCCCGACGGGGTTGAGGGTGGGCGGCATGCCCTGGGAGAAGTCCAGCGGGTTCGACACGTCGATGAGCAGCTTGCCGTGCAGGTTGGCGGCGCCGGCCGCTTGCAGGGCGGCGAGGCTGGACATGCCGTTGGTCGCGTTGACGACGACGTCCGCGCCGGCCGCGGCGTCCGCGAAGGTGGCCAGGGAGACGTCGGCGTGGGCGGCCGACCATGCGGAGTACGACTCGTCGGAGTCGGTCTGCGCCAGCGTGCGGTCGACGTCGCGCGTGCCGATGGTCACCTTGTGGCCGAGGGAGGCCAGTTTGGCCGCCAGGGTCCGTCCGACGACACCTGTGCCGAAGACTGCGTAGTTCATGGGCCCGCTCTTTCGCTCAGCCGGATTGACAGGGTGAGTCAATGTGATGCCGGGCGGCGCTGTCGAGACATCAATGGTCAAATCCAGGTCGAGCCTTTCCGGCTCAACAACCCTTTCAGCTAGGCCCGTTCGCTCGCCTTCCCCGCGGGCTGCGCCACCGTCCGCTTCCCCGGCAGCGTTACGTTCCGCGTCAGCAGCAGGGCCGCCAATGCCAGGAGGCCCGCGAGGGTGCCGGTCCAGGCGACGGTCGTGCCGAGGGCGGTGGCCGTGGGGGCAGTCTGGTGGTTCAGGAGCGGCTGTGTGCAGGCCAGCCCGAAGGCTCCGCCGATCTGCTTCGTCAGTGCCGAACCCGCCGTCGCCGTGCCCATGTCGGCCTGCGGTACGCAGTTCTGCGTGGCGATGGTCAGGCCGCCCATGGCCGGGCCCGTGCCGAGTCCGGCGGCCAGGAGCCAGAGGGAGGTCAGGGCGGGGGACGTGGTCGCGGTGAGGGCGAAGAAGGCCGCCGTGCCCGCGGTGATGAGTCCTGCGCCGGTGAGGAGGACGGGTTTGGTGCGGCCGGTGCGGAGGATGAGGGCGGCAGTCGTTCGGTTGCCGAGGGTCATGCCGATGAGGAGGGGGAGGAGGAGCAGGCCGGAGACGGTGGCCGTATGTCCGCGTATGTACTGGAAGTAGAGGGGGAGGAAGATGCCGATCGGCAGCACCGCGACCTGGAAGAAGAAGCCTGCGGCCAGGAGTGCGGAGTAGGTGCGGTCGCGGAAGAGGCGGAGCGGGAGGACGGGTACGGATGCGCGTCGCTCGACGGGGACGAGGAGGGCGAGCAGTGCCAGGCCGCCGAGCAGGCAGGTCAGGACGGCCGGGTCCGTCCAGGGCACGACGTGCCCTCCCGGGGCGTGGCCCTTCAGACTGAGGCCGGTCAGGGTGAGGGACAGCCCTGCGGCGAGCAGCAGGATCCCGGCGGTGTCGAGCCGACCCGGGGCGGCCGCTGTCGGCCTGTGCTCCGGAAGCGCTCTCACCAGCACCGCCACCACCGCCAGCCCCACCGGCAGGTTCAGCCAGAACGCCCAGCGCCAGCCCGCGTGGTCGGCCAGCACGCCGCCGAGGACCGGGCCGCCCACCATGCCCAGCACCATCAGCACGGACAGCGCCGTCTGCATCCGGATCAGGCCCTCGGTGCGGGACGGCGGGTGCAGGTCGCGGACCAGGGCCATGCCGAGGGTCAGGAGCGCCCCGGCACCCAGACCCTGCACCGCGCGAGCGGCGATGAGCAGCTCCATGGAGCCCGCCAGTCCGCAGACGGCCGAGCCGAGCAGGAAGATCCCGAGGCCCCCGACGAGCAGCCTGCGCCGTCCGTACAGGTCGGAGAAGCGCCCGTACACGGGCACGCTCACCGAGGAGGTGAGCAGGTACGCGGTGACCAGCCACACGTACCAGGAGTCGTCCCCGCCGACTTGCTCGACGATGCGGGGCAGCGCGGTCCCGATCACCGTGCCGTCCAGCATGGCCAGGAAGACGCAGGCGAGGAGGGAGTAAGTGATCAACCTGTGGCGTGAGGGGGTGAGTTGTTCGTACGGGTGAAGGTGTGGGATCTCGGGTAAGGCCGTCACTCCGCACCCCCCAGCGCCCCGTGCAGGAAGAGGTCGGCCAGTTCGCGCGGGGTGAGCGGGTCCGGGCCCGGGACCCGGCCCGCTGACATCAGCAGCAACTGGAAGGCGGAGGCGAGGCGTTCGGGCGACAGCCGCAGGCGTGACTCGTCGGGGGCGAAGAGCGCGGTGAGGGCCGCGCGCGGCCCGGCGAGGCCCGCCTCACGGGAGGGGAAGCGGCCGTCGGCGTCCGGCTTCGGCGGCTCCCGGCGCTCCAACTGCCCGGTCGCGGCGAGCGCGCCGATCACCTCGCCCATCCGCTCCATGTGCCCGCACATCACCTCCGCCGCCTCGGTGAGCCGGTCGGCGAGCGGCTGGTCGAGGTCGATGGATGCGAGGTGGGCGACGGTCTCGTCCGGGCGGACGGCTGCTTCCATGCAGGCCTTGAGCAGGGCGTTCTTGTCCTCGAAGACGCGGAAGATGGTGCCTTCGCCGATGCCGGCCGCGCGGGCGACCTTGGCGGTGGTCACGTTCGCGCCGTACTCGACGACGAGCGGGAGGGCGGCGGCCACGATCATGGCGCGGCGCTGGTCGGGTTCCATGGCGGGCGCACGGCGGCGTGCGGGTTTCTCGGAGGTCATGGTGAGAAACGTACGGAGTGAGTGCTCACTCCGTCAAGAGGGCGGACGACGCCCAGGCATCAACCAGGGTGTGCGGAAGGGCAGTTGTGCGGCGGCCCGGGACGGCGGGCCGGTGCAGCAGCTACAGAGGTCAGGCGGCGGCGGAAGCCGGAGTGCCCAGCGTCTGGCGGACCACGATCGCGTTCAGCCGGATGCGGTACGGGGCGATGTCCGTGAGGGCGAGTGCCCCGACGGACGCCTTGTCCAGGCCGACCGTCACGTCGATGCAGAAGGCGATTCCGTACAGGTCCTCCCCGCCCTGGAGGGCGAAGAAGAGGTCGCGGTAGTAGCTGGTGCGGTCGGGGGTCTCGTCGTAGTACGCGAGGCCCTGCGCGCCCTCCTGCGCCGCGAGGCCCGTGAAGGCCGATTCCAGTTCCCGTTCGACCGTGGGCCAGAACGCGGCGTCGGCGAACTCCGGCGGGAGTGCCTGACGTACTGCCTCCTTGAGGGAGAGCGCCATCACCGCGACGGGCGCGGTCTCCTGGAGGCCCCAGCCCCGTACAAGCTTGACGATCGAGCTGTCGGGGATCGCGGCGGCGGCCTCCCGGATGTGGCCGAAGTCGAAGTTGACGGTCGCGGGCGCGATGGCCGCCTGGAAGAGGCGGTCCATCGCCCGGGCCTGGCCCAGGTGTTGGGGGTCCACGTCGGTGACGGTCTTGAAGGTTGCGGTCATCCCTGTCGTTCTCCTCGTCGGGGGACTTCAATGGTGGTCAAAGCGGGGCCAGTATGCCGGGCGGCCCGGCGCGGTCCGGGAGGCGGGGAGGCACCGGTGGCGGAGATACCGGGTGCGCGCGAGGAGTTGGAGCGCGCGGCGCACTGGATCAGGGACCGGATGCGTGAGGTGGCGGCCGAGCCGGCACCGGGTCAGGAGCTGGGGCTGAGCCTGCCCTCGTACCCGAGCATTGTGGACTGGCACGAGCCCCTGTCGTACCAGTACACCTTCCACGCCCGGCCCGAGCTGCCCGGCGGACGGTACGACCCGACGGTCCCCGCCCGCGCCGCGGCCTGGTTCGCGGCGCGGGGCGGCTGGACCGTGACGCAGGAGCAGGGCGAGAAGGAGGCGCCCCGCCCGTACATCGGGACCGTCCGCTTCCACGCGGTCGTCGGGACGAAGGACGGCTGCGAGCTGGCGGTGCGCACCGCGCGTGGGAACGGCTGGATCACCCTGTGGGGCACGTCCCCGCGGATCGCGCTGTATCCGCCGTACGTGATCGTCAGGCCTGAGCCCGTCGTGACACCGGAGACGCTGGATCCGGGGTACCTCCTCTGTTACGAGTGCGACGGGCTCGGGCACTGCCCCGGGTGCTACGGGCTCGGATGGGTGCCCGACGAGGAGCGGGGGCGGAAGCGGTGCCCCTGCTGCCAGTTCACGCCGGTGTGCGTCATCTGCAAGGGGCGGGGGCAGTTGCTGCCGTCCCTGCTCAGCCCCTACCAGCGCGGCTACTACCGGGAATAGCCGCACGCATCACGCCCCCAGCGCCTCCCGCAGCCTGTCCAGGCCCACCGCGATCTCCTTCGGCGTGTGCGTCGTGAAGGACATCCGCAGGGTCGCCGCGTCCGGCCGGCCCACGAAGAAGGGCGCGCCGGGCACGTACGCCACCTTGTGCTCGACCGCCTTGGGCAGCAGCGCCGTCGCGTCCAGGCCGTCCGGCAGCCGGGCCCACAGGAACATGCCGCCCTCCGGGTGGTTCCAGGTGCTGCCCGCCGGGAGCGCGTCGGCGAGCCCGGCGAGCAGGGCGTCCCTGCGCAGGCGGTACGCGTCGCGGACCAGCGCCAGGTGCCGGTCGAGATCGCTGTCGACGAGGTAGCGGGCGGCGGCGGCCTGGTCGAGGGTGGAGGTGTGCAGGTCGGCGGCCTGCTTGGCGATGACGCAGGCGCGGCGCAGGGCGGCGGGGCCGCGCAGCCAGCCGAGGCGCAGGCCGGGGGCCATCACCTTGGAGAAGCTGCTGAGGAGTACGGTGCGGTCCTCGCCGCCGGGACAGCCGGAGATCCAGGGCACGCTCTCGCCGCTGAAGCGCAGTTCGCCGTACGGATCGTCCTCGACCACCCACAGACCGCGCCGCGCGGCGATCTCGGCGACGGCCCGGCGGCGGGCGAGGGGGAGCGTGCGGCCGGTGGGGTTCTGGAAGTTGGGGACGAGGTAGAGGAGCTTCGGCTTCTCGGCTGCGACGAGGGCGTCGAGGGCCTCGGGGAGGATGCCGTCGTCGTCGGTGGGGACGGGGAGCGTGCGGGCGCCCGCGAGGCCGAAGCACTGGAGGGCGGCGAGGTAGGTGGGGTCCTCGACGAGGACCGTGTCGCCGGGTTCCAGGAGGGCGGAGGCCAGCAGGGAGAGGCCCTGCTGCGAGCCGGTGGTGATGAGCAGGTCACCGGCGTCGGTGGGCAGGCCGCGTGCGGTGAGCCGGGTGGCGACGGCGGCGCGCAGGGCCGAGTCGCCCTCGGTGGTCGAGTACTGGAGGACCCGGTGCGGGGACTCGCGCAGCACCGCGTCGCACGCCCGGCGGATGCCCTCGGCGTCGAAGAGTTCGGGCGCGGGGAGGCCGCCCGCGAAGCTGATCACCTCGGGGGCCTCGGTGAGTGCCAGGATCTCCCGCACCGGGGAGCCGCCGACGGAGGCGGTGCGGGAGGAGAGAGCGGGGACGGGAGCCGGACCGGGCGTGGTGGTTGCCATGTCCACGGACTCTACGAAGCGGACGCGCCGCGCCCCAGGGGGATTTCAGCATCCGGGCCCGCGCAGGGTACGGCACCGCGCCCGTCCCTTGCACGGGACATGATCGAAACCGCTCTATGATCAGCCCCTCCCCCACCCCACCGCCCCTCTTGGAGCACGCAGTGAAGACAGGCGATCACATCGTCCAGGAACTCCCCTGGAAGTGGGGTGTCCAAGGGAAGATCTTCGTCATCGGTGGCCTCGGCTACCTCTTCGACGCCTACGACATCGCCCTCAACGGCTTCCTGATGCCCCTGGTGGGCAAGGAGTTCGGCCTGAGCATCGCCGAACGCGGCCTGGTCGCCACCGCGAACCTCGTCGGGATGGCGGTCGGCGCGGTCGCCTGGGGTTCGGTGGCCGACCGGATCGGCCGCAAGAAGGCGTTCAGCGTCACGCTGCTGATCTTCGCGCTCTTCTCCGTCCTGGGCGCGCTCTCGCCCTCGTACTGGATCTTCCTCGTCCTGCGCTTCCTCGCCGGGATCGGGCTCGGCGGCTGCATTCCGGTCGACTACGCGCTGGTCAGCGAGTTCTCGCCGCGCAAGTACCGGGGGCGGATCCTCACCGCGCTGGACCTGTGGTGGCCGATCGGGGTCACGCTGTGCGGGCTGGTCTCGACGGCGATGCTGCCGCTGGACGGCAACTGGCGCTGGATGCTCTTCACGATGACGCTGCCCGCGCTGCTGCTGTTCTGGGTGCGGCGCGGCGTCCCGGAGTCGCCGGTCTACCTCTCCGGCAAGGGCCGCGAGACGGAGGCGCGGGCGGTCATCGACGACCTGGTGGCGCGTACCGGCGCACCCGTCGAACCGTACGAGATCCCGGATCCGCCCACCGCTCCCCGCTCCCGCGGACTCGCGGCGGCGGCCGAACAGCTGCGCCTGATCTGGTCGTTCAGCCCGCGCATCACCTCGGCGGTGTGGCTGATGTTCGCGACGGTCCTGCTGGTCTACTACGCGGCGCTGAGCTGGATGCCGTCCATCCTCAAGGCGGAGGGCCAGGCCGACACCGCCGCCTTCACCGGCACGACGCTGATGGCCGGGCTCGGCATTCTCGGCGTCCTCGTGTCGACCGCGCTGGTGGACGTCGTCGGGCGGAAGTGGCTGATCGGGGTGAGTGCGCCGCTGGCGACGGCGGCGCTGGTCGTCTTCGCGCTCGTACGGGACCAGGGGACGGCCGCGCTGGTGGCGATCGGTGCGTTCGGCTTCCTGATCCAGCTCGCGATCCCGGCGCTGTACGCGTACGCCTCCGAGCTGTACCCGACCGCGCTGCGGGCCACCGGCTTCGGCTGGGCGTCGTCGGTGAGCCGCTCGCTGACCGGGTTCGCGCCGCTGCTGTTCGGGTCGGTGCTGTGGCCGGTGCTCGGGCTTCCGTGGACCTTCGGGGTGCTGGCGGTGGCGGTGCTGCTGGCGATGGGGTGGATGGCGGTGGCGGCTCCGGAGACGAAGGGGCGGGAGCTGGTGAGCCTCTAGCAGGGCCGGCGCAAGGTCGCTTCGCGGGCCCGGTACGGGACGAACTCCAGGCGTACGGAGTCGGAGCGCGGCAGCAGCACCGCGACGCCGGTCGTCGCGGTCCAGTCCAGCGGCAGCAGTACGTACTGGTTCGCGGACTGGATGACCAGGGCCAGGCCCTCGTACCGGTACGGATAGCCCGACGTGGCGTCCGCGCACCGGATCTCGCGGACGCCGGGGACGGAGAGGGCGAGGCTGCGGGTGCTGTGCACCACGGCGGTGGTCGAGTCGGGCAGCCGGGCGACGAGCTGTTCGGCACGGCCCCGTCCGACGGCGCCCGCGTAGTCGGTGGCGGCCCACATCAGGCTCAGCCCGACGAGCAGAAAGATCACGGCCCACTCGGCCATCGCCGTCCACTCGGGGCGGACGGAGGGGACGGGGGGTGGGGGTGCGGGTGGGGCGGGGTCCGGGGGTGGGGGTGGGTCGGCGTCGGCGTCCGGCCTGGGGGCCGGTGCGGGAGTGGGTACGGGTGCAGGGCCCGGAGCCGGTGCGGGGGCCGGGCCCAAGGTGCGGCGCAGGTGCAGCGCGTACGCGAGGAGCATCACCCCGGCGGCCAGGCTCAGCGGAGGCACCAGGAACCAGGCGCGGACCACCGCGCCCGTGTCCAGCACCGCCCAGAGCCCGCACGCCGTCAGGAGCAGCCCCGTACCGCCGAGCACCGGGACCAGCAGGCGCAGCACGCGCGGTCGGGCCCCGGCGGCGAGGCGGGCGCGGAGGAGTTCGTGCCCCCAGAAGGCCACGAGCCCGCCGGCCGCGGCGATCACCATCGGCCGGAAGAGGGCGTCCACGCCGATCACCAGGTAGTCCGTGGTGCCGAGGCCCAGCGCGGTCGAGTTGACGCCGAAGTAGGCGTAGAACCAGTACGCCTGGTTGAGGCCGAAGTAGTAGAGGAGCCCGGTGACGAAGCTGGTCGGTGCGATGACCGCGCCGAAGAGCGCGCCGAATCTCTGGAGCCCGGAGGAGGGAGCGGCGTCCGCGGGCGCGTCGGGGGCCGGTGGCGGACCGGGAGGGGGCGCCGCGGTCACCGAACGGTCGCCCCGGTCGCGCGGACGGCGGGCGAGGGGGTGACCGTGCCTCCTCCGCCACCGCCACCGCCGCTGCCCTGGGTGCCCGCCCCCGGTGACGTCGGCGGGGCGGGTGACGAGGGAGTGGGGGACGGGGAACTCGGGGGCGGGGAACCCGGGGACGGGGAACCCGGTGACGGCGGGGAGCCCGGTCGGCACGGCTCCTTCACGTACATGCGGATCGTGTCGCCCCGGTAGAACGGATTGCGCGGCAGCACCATCTTCAAGTAGCCGCAGAGCGGGAACGACTCCCGGTCGTCGGGGACGGGCACGCGCACCACGTTCACGCAGACGGTGCCGCCGCAGGGGGCACGGAACCTCTCCTTCAGGGCGTCCCAGTTCGCGAGCCCCGTCTCCGGTTCGTAGCCCATCGGCACCCCCTCCAGGTTGGAGGGCTCCGGGATCGTCATCGGCGAGCCGGGCTGCTTGGGTCCGCCGCCCGAGCCTCCGCCCGTACCGCCGCCGACGACTCCCCCGCCCCCGCCGGGGCCGCCCGAGGTCGTACCGCCGCCGCCCGAGGTCGTACCGGATCCGCCCGAGGTCGTACCGGATCCGCCCGACGTCGTACTCGACCCGCTGGAACCCCCGATGTCCCCGGAGCCCCCGGAGCTCCCGGAGCTCCCGGAGCCGCCCGAGCTTCCGATGCCCCCGGAACCGCCGGAGGTCCCGCCCGTCAACCCGCCCGAGACCGGCGGCGCCCCCGCGTCCCCGCCCGAAGAACCGGAGGAATCCCCTCCGTTGCAGCCGGCCGCCCCGCAGCACACACACGCCACGGCAGCCGGAAGAAGTGCCCGCCAGCGAATCGCCATGCCAACTCCCCGGGGAATGCCCCCACTTGGGAGAGTGACACGTGCCCGCCCCCAGGTCGATACGCAGGAAGGCCCGGGAAGGCCCGGGAAAGCGCAGGAAGAAGCAGCCGGACGAGCGACGGCGGCCCGCCCCCTCCCCCGATGGTGAGGGCGGACCGTCGCGGCCCCGTCGGGTGCGCCGCCCGGACCGAGGCCGGCCGATACGCACCGCTGGGGAAGAAGTTACGGACGGTAAGCCTCCGGTGCGTCCCACGAGAGGTTGATCTCCTCTCCACCCAGCGCGGCAGTTCCCGCCCCGCCTACAACTTTCGTGGTATGCCGTCCGGTTGACGTGCGCCCGGACCTGCGGGATTACGCTGCGACGATGCTCCGGTTCCGCCCTCCTCACGCCGACCTCCTGCTGGCCCTCGCGCAGACCACCGTGGCCGTGCTGCTCGGGCAGGAGTCCGTCGCGCAGGGGCGGCCCGCGCTCGACCTCCTCGGATACGTCCTGCTCGGCCTGGTGAACCTGCCGACCGCGTTCCGCACCCGCGCGCCCGTCGCGGTCTGCCTGCTCGTGCACGCGGCGTGGATCGCCTACATCACCGCCGGGTACTGGCCCGTCGCGGGCAGCTTCGGCCCCATGCTCGCCGTCTACACCGTCGCCTCCCTGCGCCCGCTGCGCATCTCCGTGGCCTGCACGGTGCTGATGGGTGCGGCGTGGGTGTGCGCGGGCCTGCTCGACCCACGCTCCTCGATGCCGGCCGTCGTGGCGCAGGCCATGGTGTGGCCGGCGGCGCTGTGCCGGTTCGGGGTGGTGGCGCGAAGGTCGGCGAAGCTGGCGCGCAGGCTGCGCGAGGAGCAGGAGGAGCGGGCCCGCCGGGAGGTCTACGAGGAGCGCGGCCGGATCGCCCGGGAGCTGCACGACGTGGTCGCCCACCACATGTCGGTGATCTCGGTGCAGTCGGGGCTCGCCCAGTTCGTCTTCGCGTCCGACCCGCCGACCGCGCGGGCGGCGCTGGGCACCATAGCCGACACCAGCGCGGAGGCCCTGGAGGAGATGCGCCGGATGCTGCGCCTGCTGCGCGCGCCGGACGACCGGGACGACGAGAACGCGCCGGACGCCCCGATGCCGGGCCTGGCCCGCCTCGCGGAGATGGTCGAGCGGGTACGGGCCGGGGGCGTGCCGGTGGAGCTGAAGGTGACCGGCACCCGGCGCCCGCTGGCCCCCGGGGTGGAGCTGTGCGCGTACCGGGTGGTGCAGGAGGCGCTCACGAACGTACTGAAACACGCGCCCGGCGCGCCGACCGTCGTGGAGCTGCGGTACCGGCCGCACCAGGTCACGGTGCGGGTCGTGAACGAGGAGTCCAGTGGAGGGGAGGGGGTGATTCCGGCCAAGGTTGTGGGGGGATCCGGTCATGGGTTGATTGGGATGCGGGAGCGGGCCAAGCTCTACGGCGGAACGATCAGCATCGGCCCGCACGGCGGCGCGGACTCGGGCGGCTACGAGGTCCGCCTCGACCTGCCGACCTCACCCCGGGCCGCACGACCGGAGGACGACCGGAAACGATGAACGGACGGCAGGCCCGATGAGCACCCAGGAGCCGACGAGGGTGCTCGTCGTCGACGACCAGTTCCTGATCCGGGCCGGTCTGGTGGGGCTGCTGCGCGCGGCCCCCGGCTTCGAGGTGGTCGGTGAGGCCGCCGACGGTGCGGAGGCCGTCGAACTCGCCGCCGATCTGCGCCCCGACGTCGTCCTGATGGACATCCGGATGCCCGGCATGAGCGGCATCGTGGCCACCGGCAAGATCCTCGCGGCGGCCGAGGACCCGCCGCCGCGCATCCTCGTACTGACGACGTTCGATCTCGACGAGTACGTGTACGGCGCGCTGCGCGCGGGCGCTTCGGGCTTCCTGCTGAAGGACTCGGGGCCCGAGCGGCTGCTGGCGGCGATCAACGCGGTGCGCGGCGGGGACTCGCTGTTCGCGCCGAGCGTCACCCGGCGGCTGGTCGAGTCCTTCGCGGTACGGACGGAATGCGGTGCGGAACCGACCCCTCCGCCACAACTGCCGCCAGATCTGGACCAGTTGACGGGGCGCGAGGTGGAGGTGCTGCGGATGGCGGCGCGCGGCCTGTCGAACGCGGACATCGCCGAGCTGCTCTTCATCAGCGGGGCGACCGTCAAGACCCACCTCAACCGGGCGATGACCAAGCTGAATCTGGCCAGCCGGGCTCAGGTGGTGGTCATGGCGTACGAGACGGGGCTGGTGCGGCCGGGCGGGGCGTAGCCCTACCGCCCTACGACGTCTCGGATATCTGCTCCGCGCCGCGCCCGGTGAAGTGGTCCAGGGTGCCGGTGATCTGGAGCAGCCGTTCCAGCGCGGGGGTGCGGCCGTCGAGGTGCAGCCGGACGTCGGCGGCGGTGGTGACCCGGTGGACCATGAGCAGCACCGACAGGCCCATCGAGTCGACGGCCGCCAGCTCGGCGCAGTCCAGCCGCAGCGTACGCAGCTCGGGCCGCTCGGCGAGTTCCTCGCGGACGACGTCGAGGAGCAGCTCGGCCTGATCGTAGTCGAGGTCGCCGTGGAGCGTGAGGCGCAGTGTGTGTGCGCCTTCGGGGTCGGCGGTGAAGTGCAGCGGATTCGGGCGGATCGGGTGCGAGGGCATCGTCGTCATGCGGGCTTTCCGGGGGTACGGGAGGGGCTTGCCGGGGTGGTGCGGGAGGCGCTCACCGGGACATAAGGGCGTCGGCGGCGAGGGACAGGAGGCGGGTGGCGCGGGGGAAGTCCCGCAGTTCCTCGCCGAGGAGGTCGAGCGTGGGGTGCAGGGAGGCGGCGGGCACTCCGCGCGCCTCCAGGATGCCGGCGGTCCAGAGCAGGAAGCCGGTGAACAGCTCCGGGTCGTCGGTGTAGAGCGCGGAGGCCAGGAAGCTGACGATCTGGGCGAGGTCCTCGGCGGTGTGCTCGCGCTGCCGGTCGGTGTACGTCCGCATGGCCGGGTAGCGCTCTTCGAGGCCGGTGAAGGTGGCCTTGACCAGCTCGGCGTGGGTGCGGGCGACCATCGTGTACTCCTGGTCGGCCAGGTGCGGCAGGTCGTCCATGGGCTGGTGGCCGTGCAGGGGTCCGGGCAGCCGGTCGGCGTCGAGGAGGTCGGCGGCGGCGCGGGCGTCGGGGGCCCAGGCGTCCGCGCCGAGCAGGCGTGCGTACCGGCCCTCGGGGCCGAAGGCCGCGCCGCCGACGAGGACGGGCACGCCGGTGGCCTGGCAGGCGGTGATGGTGGCGTGGGCGGTGGGCAGCCGGGTGGCGATGGAGCTGGACAGGGCGACGACGTGGGTCGCGGACCGGTGCAGATGGCTGATCAGGTGCGGGGTGGGGACCTGGGCGCCGAGGTAGTCGACCTGCCAGCCGCGCAGTTTGAGCACTTCGGAGAGGATGCGGGCGGGCAGCGCGTGCCATTCGCCGTCCACGCAGGCCACCGTGATGCGGCCCCTGGCGGCGGGCGCGTCGGGGCGGGTGCGGGCGGTGGGGACGGTGCAGGTGACGGCGTGACCTGCGGCGTACCGGGCGGCGCGGCGGGCGGTCTCCTGCTGGGCGGCTGTGTGTCTGAGGGTCCCGACATCCGAGCGGCGGATCGCGGAGTGCTGGGCGAGGGCGGCGACGGCGCGGTCGTTGATGGCGGTGGCGGTGTGTTCCTGGGCGACGTTGATGCGGTTGGCGGCCCATTCGGCGCCGACCTTCGCCTGTACGGGGGCGATGACCTCCAGGAGGACGTCCTCGGCGGGCAGCCCTGCGTCGAGGGCGGTCAGGACGATGTCGGTGGCCGCGTACTCGTTGCCCGCCGCGACGGCGTCCCACAGCTGGGCGACGTAGACGGCGGGCGGGTGGGGTCCGGCGGCCTGGTCGGGGCCGCCGGCGTGATCGGTGTCACCGGTGTGATCGACGTCACCGGTGTGATCGGTGTGATCGGGAGCGGTGTGCTGGCTCATGCGCTGAGCCTGCCCCGAGTGCGGGAGTTCATCAGCGGGCGCGCGGTCTTGCTCGACGGTTCGCTCTCGGAGGTGCGCGCCCCCGTCGACTGCCGCGCGACCCTCGGCGCGGCCTGCGGTGCGGTCTTCGGCGCGGAGATGACCAGGACCGCCATGTCGTCGTGCCGGCCGCCGCCCACCCACTGCGAGGCCAGCATCTGGACGCGCTCCACGATGGCCTCGGCGGGCATTCCGGCGCACTCTGCCAGCGCTGCCTTCAGCCGGTCCTCGCCGAACATGGCGTCGCCCAGCGGGCCGCCGCGCGCCTCGGTGATGCCGTCGGTGTAGAGCACGCAGCTCTCGCCGGGGGCCAGGGTCGCGCCGACCGTGCGGGTCGGCACCCGGGGCATCGCGCCGACCAAAGTGCCGCTGGTGCCGACCTCTTCGACGGTGCCGTCGGCCCGTACGAGAAGCGGCGCGGCGTGTCCGGCGCTGCTGAGCCGCAGTCGTACGGACTCCTCCTCGCGCACCGCCGAGGCGAGCACCAGGGTGGCGAACCGGGCGTGGTGGGAGTTGAGCAGCGCCCCGTTGAGCAGGTCGATGACGCGCTGGTGGTCGTCGGCCATGGGGAGCAGGGCGTGCAGGGTGTTGCGGATCTTGCCGGTGAGGACGGCCGCGTCGAGGCCCTTGCCGCAGACGTCGCCGAGCACCGCGAGGGAGGCCTCTCCCTCACCGGCGGCCGGGTGGACGTCGTAGAAGTCGCCCCCGACCCGCTCGGTGTCCTGGGAGGGCCGGTAGCCGCCCGCGAACTCCATGCCGGCGACCTGGTGCAGCACCGGCGGGAGCAGCTCGCGCATCAGGGTCTCGGTGATGGCCGACTGCTCGGCGTAGAGCCTGGCGGCCGACATGGCGGCGCCGGCCCGCGAGGCGAAGAGCCGGGCGAAGACCTCCTCCTCCTCGCTGAAGGCACCGGACCCGCCGGTGCGCCGCAGCAGGATGAGCGCGCCCGCCGGGACCCCGTGCCCTGGCAGCGGCGTCACGACGATCGACCCGACCTCGCCGAACCCCTCGGGAACCACCCACCCCGGAGCCGCCGCCGGATCGATCCACCGCGACGGCACGGGCGGGAACCCCTGCAGGGCCTCCCCCAGCCCCGGCACCTCGTGCGGGTCGGCGATCTGGAGCGTGCGCACCGGGCTGCCGCCGCGCACGCACTCCACGGCGGGCAGCCGGTGCCCGCTGACCGGGGCGACCACCAGGGCGGCGTCGGCGAGGTGCTCGGCGGCGAGCTGGGCGGTGGCGTCCATGCAGCGGTCGAGGTTGAGCGAGGACAGCAGCCGGTTGGACGCCTGGGTGAGGAAGGCGGTGCGCTCGCGCTCCAGGCGCAGGGCCCGCTGGGCGAGCACCTGGTCGGTGTCGTCGACGAGCCACCACACGACGGATCCGTCCGCGTCCGTCGTGCTGGGATGTGCCTCGAAGGTACGGTCCCCGACCGGCCCGCGCACGGCTTCGGCCCGCGCGCCCGGACCCGCCAGGTGCGCCCGCAGGAGCCAGTCCGGGACGACCTCGGCGAGGGGGCGGCCCGCACACGTACCGTCGAAGAGTGCTTCGGCGGCGTCGTTGGCGCGGCGGACGGTGTCGCGGTCGTCCACCACGAGTGCGGGGTAGGGCGCGCAGCGCCACGCACCGTCGTCGGTGCGGGGAGCTCCGGAGCCCGGTGTGCCTGCCTGCTGTGTGGAAGTCGCCAAACGTAGAAGGCCCGCTGGGCGGGCCCCTCACCCCATCGAGTAGAGGAAAAAGTCCGAGGCCACAAAATGTTGCCTCATGACAACACTCCTCCATTGACAACCTTTCTGGCAACCCGCCCCGTGTGAGGACCGCCGCCCTCATGTGAAGGTCTGCGGGCGGCGGTCCCAGATTCCGGCGAGCCGTCAGACCGGCTGCGGACCAAGCATTTTCACGCGTCCTCGTACTTCATCCCGACCCCGAGGGTGCTCTGCAGGGGAAGGAGTCCGGTGCCGACGATGTCGAGCACGAGGGGCAGCAGGAGATCGGAGAGCCGGGCGACCTCGTCGGGGGTCAGGGCGCTCCAGGGGGCGAGGGCGAGTTCGTCGGTGAGGTGCTCGACGGCGGTGCGGACCCGGACCCCCTCATCCGTGGCGGTGCCGTCGGCCTCCAACAGCCCGCGCGCCACGAGCCGTTGACGCGCGGCGTCCCACTCCTCCCCGCTCCACTGCCGGCTGTCGAACACCTGGCGCGGGGCGGCGCCGACCGCCGCGTGCGAGACGAGCGCTTCGGCGGGGCCGATGCCGTGGGCCTGGAGAGCGGCGAGGTGGCCGTCGCCGCGGTGCTCGCGCAGGACGGTGGCGGCCTGCCAGAGGACCAGGTGCGGCGCGTCCGGCCAGGGCAGGGCGGCATTGGCCGCGGCCAGGGGCCGTCCGGCCGTGTCGGCGGCCTCGGCGGCACGGCGTACGAGCCCTGCCGCCTCCCGCAGTTCCGGCGAGTCGATCCGGTCGCCGAACAGCCTGCGCAGGGCACGGTCGACGGCCTCGCTGCGGGCCGCCAGCACCTGCTCGGGTGCGGCGGTGCGCCAGGCCGGGGTGACGTACCGCTCCACCATGTGCGGGCTGAAGCTGTAGAAGAGGGCGTTGACCAGGTGCGGGCCGACGGGGCCGAGGGGTGCGGCACGGTAGGCGAAGTAGGCGGGCCAGCGCTCGTCGACGGCGTACCCGAGGCGCTCGGCGGCGTCGAAGGATTCCGCCGCGTAGTAGACGGTGGCGTGGACGGGCTCCAGCAGTTGCCACAGCTGGCGGGCGGTGCTCGGGCGGTGCGTCATGGCGAGGTCCCCCTGGGGCGTAGGCACGGACACGGGCACGGACATGAACTCGGCTCGCGGCGGCGGACCCTCATCTTGTCGCCGCCTAGATGCATCCCACCGCAAGCACCAGATCTTGTCAATGCCTACTTTCCACCGCCAAGATCCACCGGATAACATCCACGCATGCCCGCACCCCACACCACCTCGTACCACCACGGAGATCTCCGCCGGGCGGTGCTCGGCGCCGCCCTGGAAGTCATCGCGAGCGAGGGCGTCGCCGCGATCAGCCTGCGCGACCTCGCACGCCGCGCCGAGGTCTCGCACGCGGCACCGGCCCACCACTTCAAGGACAAGGCCGGGCTGCTGACCGCCATCGCGATCGAGGGCTTCGACCTGCTGGCCGCCGCCGTCGACGCGGTGCCGGCGGAGGAACCGCACCGGCTGCGCGAACTGGGCGCGCGGTACGTGGAGTTCGCGCTCGGCCACCCGGCGCACTTCGAGGTGATGTTCCAGCCCCGGCTGCTGCACGCGGACGCCCCGGAGCTCACCGCCGCCAAGGACCGGGCGTACGCAGCCCTGCGGGCCGGCATCGAGGACCTCCCCGACGCCCGGCGCACCCAGGACGCCCGGCGGGCGGGACTGGCGGCCTGGTCCCTCGCCCACGGCTTCGCCACGCTCCGACTGAGCGGTGGAGCACCGGAGTTGGACCCGGACCCGGTGACGACCTTCCGCACCCTGGTGACCCCCGGCGGGGGCGAACGGACCGCGCAGGCACTCGCGGAGCCTCCGGAAGGCGTGTGACCGGGAAGCAATCTTGGCGCAGAATCGTTCACCTGATCCATGAACACGTGATCCAGGGAGAGTTGAGGATTCTGTGAGCGAAGTGAGCCACACGATCGACGTCATCATCACCGGCGGAGGTCCGACCGGACTGATGCTCGCCGCCGAACTCCGCCTGCACGACGTGCGGGTGGTCGTGCTGGAGCGGCTGGCCGAGCAGACCCTGCAGTCGCGCGGGCAGGGCCTGCACGCGCGCAGCGTCGAAGTGATGGCCCAGCGGGGCCTGTTGGACACCTTCCTCGCGGAGAACGAGAAGTTCCAGGCTGGCGGCCTGTTCGGCGGCATCGCCAAGCCGTGGCCGGAGGGCATGGACACGGCACACCCGTTCGGCGTGGCCAGTCCGCAGCCGAACACCGAGCGGATCCTGAACGAGCGCGCCCTCGCCCTCGGCGCCGATATGAGACGCGGCAGCACGGTCGTCGGCCTGAGCCAGGACGAGGACGGCGTCGACGTCGAACTCGCCGACGGTACGCGGCTGCGCTCGCGCTACCTCGTCGGGGCCGACGGCGGCCGCAGCACGGTGCGCAAGCTGGCCGGAATCGGCTTCCCCGGCACGGCCGCCACCGTGGAGACGCTGCTCGGCGAGATGGAGGTCACGGCGGACGCGGAGACGATCGCCGCGGCCACGGCGGAGGTCCACAAGACGCAGCTCCGCTTCGGCGTCCAGCCCGGCACGAACGGTCTGTGCCGGGTCGTCGTCCCGGCCGACGGGGTGTCCGAGGACCGGACCACGGAGCCGACCCTGGACGACTTCAAGAAGCAGCTGCGGGCGTTCGCGGGCACCGACTTCGGGGTGCACTCGCCGCGCTGGCTGTCGCGGTTCGGCGACGCGACCCGGCAGGCCGAGCGCTACCGGGCGGGCCGGGTGTTCCTGGTGGGCGACGCGGCCCACATCCACCCGCCGACCGGCGGACAGGGCCTGAACCTGGGGGTGCAGGACGCGTTCAACCTGGGCTGGAAGCTGGCGGCGGCGGTCAACGGGTGGGCGCCGGAAGGGCTGTTGGACACGTACCACACGGAGCGTCACCCGGTGGGCGCGCGCGTGCTCGACAACACCCGCGCGCAGATCACCCTCCTGGGCGCGGACCCGGGGGCGACGGCCCTCCGCGAGATCTTCTCCCGCCTCATGGACTTCGAGGAGGTCAACCGCTACATCACCGGCATGATCACCGCGGTCGACATCCGCTACGACTTCGGCGAGGGCCACGACCTGCTGGGCCGCCGCCTCCGGGACCTGGAGCTGAAGCAGGGCCGGCTGTACGAGCGGATGCACACGGGGCGGGCGCTGCTGCTGGACCGCACGGGGCAGCTCTCGGTGAACGGGTGGTCGGACCGGGTCGACCACGTGCCGGACCCGGCGGAGGAGCTTCCGGTCCCGGCGGCGCTGATCCGGCCCGATGGGCATGTCGTGTGGACGGGTGACGCACAGGAGTCCCTGGACGCGGCCCTCCACCACTGGTTCGGCACCCCGACCGGCTGACCGCCCCTTCCGGGGCGGGACTGTTCCGTCCGTGCGGCCACCACCGCACGGACACGCCCTGCCCCTGCCGAACGCGCTTCGTCCGCGCCCCACCGGGGGCGCGGCCCCTCCCCTCCGGGCCCGTGCCGGTCCGCCGGGCCGGACCGGCACGGGAAGGGCACGTACGTCCGGCGGAGGTCACGCCAGGGCGCGGCCCTTGCGGGGGGCCGCATGGACCGCGTCCAAGGTCAAGGAGAGCAGCCGGCCCGCCTGCCCGGCATCCCCCGCATGCACCGTCGCCAGCGCCACCCCCGTCACCAGTTGGACCAGATCCGCGGCCGCCAGGTCGCAGCGGGCAGTTCCGTGCTCCTGCGCATGCGCCAGCACACTCGCCGCCGCATCCACGATGACCCGATGGCAGTCGACCCCCAGGTCGTACGACGCGTCCGTCAACAGCGCACTGCCCACGCCCTGTTGATCCCGCGCATGGGCCAGAAACGCCTCCGCCCACCGCGCCAGCACCTCGTCCGCCGAGAGCGACTCCTCCGCCAGCAGCTCCCCCGCCCGCGCGCACAGCGCCTCGACCCGGTCCGTGAGGACCGCCGCCAGCAGCACCTGCCGGTTCGGGAAGTGGCGGTAGAGGGTCCCGGGGCCGACCCCCGCCCGCCGGGCGATCTCGTTGAGCGAGGCCCCGGGCCCCGACGCCGCGAACACCTCGCGCGCCGCCGCCACCAACCGGTCCCGGTTCAGGCGCGCGTCCGTACGGCGTGGCGGCGGAGCACCGCCACCGGGTGCGGTCGTCATCGGTGTTGCGTCCTTTCGGTAGCCAAGCGGAGAGGTTCTCCGTATCGTACCGCTCACCAAACGGAGAACCTCTCCGGTACGGACCGTGAACCGAGAACCGACCGAAGGACCCACCCATGCCCAACGGCACCACCCCCACCACCCCCACCCTCGGCCCCACCACCCCCACCCTCGGCCCCATCGGCCTCTGGACCTTCGCCTTCGAGGGCCAACCCGCCACCCGCGTCCGCGAATCCGCCGCCGAGATAGAGGAGTTGGGATACGGAGCCCTCTGGTACGGAGAGGCGTTCGGCCGCGACACGGTCGGCCAGGCCTGGCTGCTCCTGTCGGCGACCCGCCGCCTCGTCGTCGCCTCGGGCATCGCCAACATCGCCTTCCGCGACCCGATCGCCACCGCCACCGCGACGCGCACGCTCGGCGAGGCGTTCCCGGGGCGCTATCTGCTGGGCCTGGGCGGACACCGCGTCACCGAGACCGTGTCCGAGGTGGACGGCTATCCGGTACGGAACCTGGGCCGGGCGGTGTCCACCATGCGCGCCTACCTGGACTCCATGGACGCCGTACCCGCCCACGGCCCGCAGCCGGACCCGGCACCGCGCCGCGTCCTGGCCGCGCTCGGCCCGAAGATGCTGGCGCTGGCCGCCGAACGCACCTGGGGCGCGCACCCGTACTTCGTCCCCGTCGAACACACCGCATTGGCGCGCAAGACCCTGGGCCCCGACGCCTTCCTCGGGGTCGAGCAGGCCGTCGTCCTCGACACCGACCTCGCCCGCGCCCGCGAGGTGGCGACGGCGCACGTCGCGATGTACGTGGCGGCCGCCCCGCACCAGCAGGCGAACGTCCGCCGGCTGGGCTTCGGCGACGCGGACGTCGTCGGCGGCCCGAGCCGTCGGCTGGTGGACGCGATCGTCGCGTACGGGGACGAGGAGGCGATCCGCCGCCGCGTGCGGGAGCACCTGGACGCGGGGGCCGACCACGTCTGCCTGCAAGTGCTGACCGCCGATCCCACCGCCCTGCCGGACCGCGAATGGCGGGAGCTGGCCCCGGCACTGCTGTCGTGAACTACCCCTGGCGCAGCGGGAGTTCACGCAGTGGCGCACCCCCGTCGACGAAGAGCCGGGCGGTCGGCGCCGTCGCCCGGACGAGGCGCTCCAGCACCCTGCGGCCCAGTTCCGGGTGACGGCCGTCGAGCGCGCCGACGCGGAACGCGAAGACGAGGTCGTACGGTTCCTCGCCGGGACCGAGGACGAAGTCCTCGCCCGCGACGTGCCGGACGCCCATCCGGCCGGAGGCGAGCTCCGCCGCCGAACCCGACCGCGCCAGGTCGACGGCGGCGGCGGACCGGTCCGTGGCCAGGACGTGGCCGGTGGTGAGCCGTGCGGCGACCGCCCGCGCGGCCGCCCCCGGACCGCACCCGATCTCCAGCAGGGTTCCAGGGGCAGCGCGCCGACGAGGGCGGCGAGGCGGGGCGAGAGGGGGCCACGCCGCCAGGATAGGAGCCCTGGCGCCTACCGAATCCGGTCGAGCTCCCGCACCGCGCGCTTCAGACCGGGGTCGCGGTGGTTCGTCAAGTCGGCCTCGGCGTACACGGGTTCGGGGTGGGTCGGCGGGATTCCGGCGCCGTCGTAGGTGGTGCCGCGCGCGGTGAGGAACTTCTCGTTGGGGACCGTCAGCACCCACCCGTTGGGCAGATGCCACTCCATCGTGTCGGAGAAGACGCCCTGGGTGGGCTCCCCGATCCGGATCGGGGCGGGGCTGCGGGGCAGCAGGGACTGGGCGAAGGACTCGCCCGCGCTGATGGTGAGCGGCCCGCCGAGCAGGGCGACCGGACCGGTGAAGCGGGGACCCTTCGCCGGGCGGACCCGGATGGGCTGCGGCGCGGTCCAACTGGCCGCGTTGTCCGGGTCGTTGCGGGCGACCTTCGTGTACGCGGTGTACGTACGGTCCGTGAGGCGCTGGGCGATCTTGATGCCGAGGGCGTCGGAGCCGCCGCCGTTGACCCGGAGGTCCACGACGAGACCGCGCATCCCGCGCACCCGCTCGGCGGTGAAGATCTCCGCCAGCGCCCGGTCCAGCACGGCGGCGTCCGCGTCGGCGTCGCGGCCCTTGGCGTACCCGGCGAAGGAGGTGATGCGGAGGTAGCCGATGCCGGGGGTGGAGAGGTCGGCGTACTGGATCTGACCGCCCGCGAACTCCTGCACCTTCGCCGGGAGTTGTGGCTTGGAAGCCGCCTCCACACGGGCGAGGAACTTCGGGACGTCGGCGGGGTAGGGGGTGCCCGGACGCATGTTCAGGGTGCCGCGCTCGTTCGGGAGGTCGCGGAGCTGGGTGTGCATGTCGTGCAGGGGCTCGATCATCGCGCCGAGGATCTGGAAGAGCCGGTCGTCGGAGGTGTTCTTGGTGACCTGGGGGCGGTACTTGGCCCGCACCGCGTCCCAGTCGACGCCCTTCGCGGCGAAGAAGGGGTAGTTCTCGCGCAGGGCCGACCAGAACACGTCGAAGGTGTGCACGGGGTCGGTGGCGGGCGTGCGGGTGCAGTCGGCGGGAAGGGCACGGACCCGCTCCAGACTCCGCTCACCGACGGACCCCGCGGGGGCGAGACGGGCGCGGTCCTTGCCGGTGGCACGCAGGGTGAGGCCACGGGCCCCGGCGGCGTCGCGGAAGGGGGTGCCGGTGGAGGGAGGGGCCTTGTCGGCGGTGAGGGAGAGGCCGCTGGGGTGGCAGCCGGCCGCGCTGAACTCATAGGTAAGGAGCTCTCCTTGACGTACCGTCACATACTGCGCATACCCGTCGCTGCGCCAGACCCCTTCGAGGGTGGTGCGGACTTCCGGCTGCTTCTCCTGGGCCGAGGCCCCTGCGAACGCTCCCGTGGACACCACCGCCAGCACCACTGCGGCTGCTGCTGCGCGTCGTCGCCCCGTGCTCCTGAACATTGCTGGACCTCTCACTCCTCGGCCACTGCCCGGACCTCAAGGCTCGCCCGACCGGGGGCACGGTCACCATCCGGCGACCACCCGTCCGCGACCGGGGGTTACCCCTACCCGGCCGCCCCCGGGCCGTACACCCTCCCCAGCAGCCTCATCAGTTGCGCCTTCTCCTCCTCCCCCAGCACTCCCAGCAACTCCTCGTTCGCCCTCTCCGCCAGCACCGCACACCGGGCCAGCACCTCCAGGCCCTCGGCCGTCACCGTCACCGCGTTCTTCCGGCGGTCCGACGGGTCCGGGGACCGTGTCACCAAACCCATCCCCTGGAGGTGGTTCAGGAGCATCACCATGTCCTTCGGGTCCACCTCCAGCCTGCGGCCCAGCTCTGCCTGGGCCACCGGGCCGTACTCCGCCGTCGCCGCCAGCACCGCGTGCTGCATCAGCTTCAGGCCCTCCTCGGCGAGCGCCTCCGCCACCAGGCCGCGCCCCTTCGCCGCCACGCGGCCCACGAGCCAGCTCGGCAGGGACTGGATGTGCTGGAGGGGCGGCAGCCCGGGCTGAGTCATGGGAGGAGCCTAGCCGGATTCGCGCAATCGTTGGACATCCCAACGGAAGAGCGCATATCGTTGGGCAGCCCAACGAATTCCCTCCTGACACCTGATCCCTGACCGGCCGGAGGCATCGCACCTTGCTGCGCATCCATCACCACGTCGACCCCACCGCCCTCCTCCCCGAAGAGGCCGCCGTTCCCCAGCCCGGGCCCGGCGAGATCCTGGTCCGCGCCGAAGCCGTCGGCGTGACCCTGCCCAGCGTGCGCAAGGTCCGGGAGAGCCCGGTGCCGGTCGTGCTCGGCGGGGAAGTCGCCGGGGAGGTCGTCGGGGTCGGGGCCGGCGTCGAGGGGGTCGAGCTCGGCGCGCGTGTCACCGGGCTGTGTTTCAGCGATGCGTACGCCGAATTCGCCGTGCTGCGGGGCGACATGGCCTCGCCCATACCGGAGCGCGCCAGCGCCGTCGACGCCGTCGCACTCGTACGGAGCGGAACCGTCGCATGCGGCGCGTTCGAAGCCGGGCGCGTCCTGCGCGGGGAGTCCGTCCTCGTCACCGCCGCCGCCAGCGGTGTCGGCACGCTCGCCCTCCAGCTCGCCCGGGCGGGCGGCGCGGGGCGGGTCGTCGCCGCCGTCGGGAGTGCCGGGAAGGCCGATTTCGTGAGGGAGTTGGGGGCCGACGAGGTCGTGACGTACGAGGAGTTGCGGGAGAAGGGCGGCTCGTACGACGTGATTCTCGACGGTGTCGGCGGCGAGTTGCTCGGGCCGTGCGTCCGGGCGCTCGCCATGGGCGGCCGGCTCGTGGCGTACAGCTCCGGGAGCGGGACCGTCGAGGCGTATGAACTGCTCCTGCGGGGAGCAACCTTGACGGGGTTTCAGATGCGGGCCGTCGCCGCCGGGCGGCCCGAGACGTACGCCCGCTGGATCCGCGAGCTCTGGGAGTCCTGGGGTGCGGGCGACCTGCGCACCGTCGTGCACGAGGAGATCCCCCTCGCCGAGGCCGCCCGCGCCCATGCCCTCGTCGAGCAGCGCCGCAACCTCGGCAAGGTGGTGCTGGTGCCCGGCCGCACCGCCTGAGCCCGGACCGTACGACAGTCTGAGCCCGGACCGTACGGCACTCGCACAGCACTCGCACACGGCGCCCGCCGAAGGTCCGCGCCCCTCCCCCGACCTGCCCCGCCCGGGTTTCCCCCTGCCGGGGCGGGGCAGGGGCCCGGCATCCCGTGCTCGTACGCCGCGCGCTCCGGTATAGCGTCGGCACCGCAGCACGCACCGCACCACATGCGCCGCAGCGCGCACCGCACCGCAGCCACGCACCGCCCGAGAGGAAACCAGCGCCGCCATGACCACCGAGATCAGCCCCGACAACCTCACCGGACTTCTGGACCAGGCCCGCCAGGACTACCGGGAGCTGGCGGGGCGCGGCCTCTCCCTCGACCTGACCCGGGGCAAGCCCTCGCCCGAGCAGCTCGACCTCTCCGAGGACCTGTTCAGCCTGCCGGGCGGGCGGCACACCGCCGCCGACGGCACGGACGTACGCAACTACGGCGGTCTCCAGGGGCTGCCCGAGCTGCGGGAGATCTTCGCGGAGGTGCTCCAGGTCCCGGCCGGGCAGCTCCTCGCCCTCGGGAACTCCAGCCTGGAGCTGATGCACGACGCGATCGTGCACGCGCTGCTGAGCGTCCTGCCGGGTGCGAAGACGCGGTGGGTGGACGAGGAGCGGATCGCGTTCCTGTGCCCCGTGCCCGGGTACGACCGGCACTTCGCGCTCTGCGAGCGGTTCGGGATCGACATGATTCCGGTGCCGATGACCGAGGGCGGGCCCGACATGGAGGCCGTGGAGCGGCTCGTCGCCGAGGACCCGGCGGTCAAGGGCATCTGGTGCGTCCCGAAGTACAGCAACCCGGACGGGGTCTGCTACAGCGACGAGACGGTCGAGCGGCTCGCGGCGATGACGACCGCCGCGCCCGATTTCCGGATCTTCTGGGACAACGCGTACGCCGCCCACCACCTCACCGACGAGCCCGTCGCCATCGCCGACCTGCTCGGCGCGTGCGAGCGGGCGGGGAACGCGGACCGCGCGTTCGTCTTCGGGTCGACGTCGAAGATCACGGCGGCCGGTGCGGGCGTCGCCTTCTTCGGGGCGTCCGCCGCGAACCTCAAGTGGCTGCTCGCCAACAACCAGAAGCGCTCCATCGGCCCGGACAAGGTCAACCAGCTCCGGCACGTCCTCTTCCTGCGTGACGCGGCGGGTGTGCGCACGCACATGGAGCGCCAACGCGCCGTCCTCCAGCCGAAGTTCGAGACCGTGGCCCGCATCCTGGAGGCCGAGCTCGGCGGTACCGGGCTCGCCACCTGGACCTCCCCCCAGGGCGGTTACTTCGTCACGCTCCAGGTGCCGGACGGGTGCGCGAAGGAGGTCGTGCGGCAGGCCGCCGCGGCCGGGATCGTGCTGACCCCGGCGGGCGCCACCCACCCGTACGGCGACGATCCGCGCGACGCGACCATCCGCATCGCCCCCAGCTACCCGAGCCTGACCGAGCTGGAGCAGGCCATCGAGGGGCTCGCGGTGTGCGTGCGGCTGGTGGGGTACGAGAAGCAGGCCGTCTAGGGCGTGTTCGTCGGGGTCCCCGGAGATGTAGGTGTTGGTGCCGGGGACCCCGACGGCGTCACCCGGTGGCTTCCCTCGGCGGGCACCGACGAGCAGGCCTGGACGAAGACGTCCACACCGCCCGCGCCCACGGTCGCTTCGTGGCCGCCCAGCCGCCACGCGCCCATGCAGCGGGCCTCGTCGGGAACCGCGTCCGCCGGTGCGACGCCCTGCTTGATCTTCTCGTCGCGGAGCCGCAGGCCGGTCATGTGCCCCTTGCTCTCGGCGCGCAGCTCCACGACGGCGTACCGGTTGGGATCCTCCAGCTCCGGCCGTTCCGTCGGCGTACGGGTGCTGTCGTATCCCGATCCGTCCAGTGAGCAGCCGGTCAGTGCCGCCGCGGTCATCAGCAGGGCGGCAAGCGCCCCCCGTCGTCTCCCCCGTGTCCCCATGAGGGGGAAGGTAGCAGGGGCGCACCGGTCCGCCCCAGGGGTCAGGCCAGGCCCGCGGCCTTCAGGAGGCGTTCGACGGTGCCGAGGACGCGGGTGGTGGCCGGGGCGCCGGTGAGGCGTTCCACCTCGGCGGTCGGGCTGCCGCCGGCCGACCCGTCGGCGCTCTGGCGGACGACGCTCAGGACGAGCCCCTCGTACAGCCCGACGAAGTCGACGTCGCCCTTGGGGTTCGTCCAGGGGAGGGTGACGCCCAGCGGGGTGCCGCCGTCGAAGAAGGTGAGCGTCGGGCGGCGGGTGGGGTCGCCCGTGTCGTACGCCGAGAACGGCAACTCGCCCATGATCGCGGCCAGTTCGGCGAGGTCGCGGACCATTCCGGGTTCGGTGAATCCGGCGGCGGTACGGAGCCGGGCGGCGGCCTGCTCGACGACGCCGGTGGGGTCGTCGGCGGTGAAGAGGACCGTGCCGTTGGTCTGGAAGGAGCGGACCTGGCGGGCTCCGGCCTCGGTCAGCGCGCCTTCCAGGGTGGCGCGGTCGGGGCTGTTGCGGTGGCCGAGGTTCAGGTTGCGGTAGAAGACCACGGAGGAGGGCGGGGTGGAGGGTGCGGAAGGAGGTGTCATGCCGGGGACAGTAGGGCATGGGGCCGTGCCGTCGGCCGCGGCCACCCCCGTTCGCCTGTGAAAGAGCTCCCGGCGGCGCCGAACGGGGCGGCCGGGAGCGGGAGTTCGGAGGGGGCCGACGGTCGGCCGGTCCGGACGAACCTTTACGGGGCCGGCGGTCGGCCGGTCCGGACGAACCTGTACGGGGTCTGTGGTCGGCCGGTCCGGACGAACCTGTACGGGGTCTGCGGTCAGCCGGTCTGGACGAACGTGTACGTCGCGCCGTCGAGCACGATCGCCTTCGGCACGGTCGTCCCCGCGTGGCAGCCCTTCGCCGCCCCCTTCGCCGTCGCGCCGCCCGCCGTGACGGCCAGCCCCGAGGCGTCCGCGCGGTAGGTGCCGGGCGTGACACGGGCGCGGCCGGCCTTCGCCACCGCGACCTTGCCGCCCCGCTCGAAGCGGTACTCCTTCTTCGCGGAGGCGGAGGTGTAGATGAAGCCCGCGTAGTCCGCGGCCTTGCCTCCGCAGGCCGCGCGTGCCGAGGCCGGGTGCTGTTCGAGGGCCACGGCGCTCGGGCTCGTCAGGCCGAGGCCGAGGGCGCCGGCGAGGAGGAGGGTGGTGGTGATGCGGCGCATGTGCGGTGCTCCAGGTCAGGAGGGAAGGGGTTGGGGGGCCGAGGGGGTGCGGGAGTGTCAGCCCTGGAGCTGGTACGCCGGGCCGCCGTCGATCTTGAACGAGGCGGGCGAGGAGCCGCCGGACTCGCAGGTGCGGAGGGTGGCCGTCGTCCGGTACCCCTGCGGGCTGGTGAAGGCGAGGGTCGAGGAGTCCGCGTCGTACGTGCCCTCGAAGGTGGCCCCGGAGGCCTTCGTCATCTTGTACGTGCCGTCCTCGGCGAAGGAGATGGTGTCGGACTTGTCGGCCTGGGCGTAGGTGCTGCCCGCGAAGTCGGCGGCGGCCTCGCCGCACGCGGCGTGGTCGGCGCCGTCGGCGTGGTCGGCGTACGCCGCCGGGACGGGCAGCGCGGCGGACAGGGCGACGCCGAGGGCGGTAGCGAGAAGGGCGGTGCGGCGCATGGGTACTCCGTACGTACATCGGCAACGGGGAGAACGAACCGGCCCGCACCTCACGAAGCGGAGGAGGGCGGGGCCCGGCCCTGAGCACCCTGCCGAGACCACCCGCCCACCGCACCCGACACGCGCCCGCCGGACGCCCTTCTCCCCCGTACGGCCCTGCGATCGGGCGGGGGTCAGCCGGTTCCGTAGCCCATTTCCCAGGCGCGGACGGCGATTCCGACCCGGTTGCGGACGCCCAGCTTGCGCTGGATGCTCGCGACGTGGGTCTTGACCGTGCCCGCGGAGATGAACATCTCGGCCGCGATGTCGCTGTTGGTCAGACCCTCCGCGACCTTCCCGGCGATCTCCTTCTCGCGCGGGGTGAGCGGCTCGGGGGTGGCCGCGCCCCCCGGCATCCGGCCCGGCTCCGGGGCGGTGACGTGCTTCAGCAGGCGGACCGTGACCGAGGGGCTGATCAGGCTGTCCCCCGCCACGGCCGCCCGTACCGCCTCCACCAGCAGGGCGGGTCCCGAGCGCTTCAGCAGGAAGCCGGAGGCGCCGTGCCGCAGCGCCGGGTACACGTACTCGTCGAGGTCGAAGGTCGTCACGATGACGATCTTCACCGGGAGCCGGTCGCCCAACTCGTGGACGGTTCGGGTGAGTTGGAGACCGTCCATGCGGGGCATGCGGACGTCGACGAGTGCGACGTCGGGGCGCAGCAGCCGCATCTCCGCCAGCGCCGCCGCCCCGTCGGCGGCCTCCCCGACGACCTCGATGTCCTCCTGCGCCTCCAGGACGCGCCGCATGCTCCGGCGCACCATGTCCTGGTCGTCGGCGAGCAGAACCCGTATGGGGCGGGCGGGGGTTGCGGGGTGGTGCGGTTGATCGTTCACGGGCGTCAGCGTAGACGGGGCGGCCGGGGGACGGAGGAGCCGCAGCCCCTCCGTCCCCCGGCCCGCGCTCACTTCAGGTGCCGGTCGAAGAACCGGCCGCCGTCCTCCACCTCGAACCACGGGGTGCCGACGTGCCCGCCCAGGTTGGCGTGCAGCGTCTTCTCCTTCGTACCGAAGGAGTCGAACAGGTCGAGCGCCCGCTGCCGGGGGTTCCCCTCGTCGTCCCACTGGAGGAGGAAGAGGAGCGGTACGGAGACCTGCCGGGCCTCCTCGCGCTGGGCGCGGGGCACGAAGCCCCCGGCGAAGAACCCGGCGGCCGCGATGCGCGGTTCGGTCGCCGCCAGCCGGATGCCGAGGGCCGTCCACCCCGAGTACCCGACCGGGCCGCCGATCCCGGGCAGCGCGAGGAGGGCGTCCAGGGCGGTCCGCCACTCCGGGGCGGCACGCTCGATCAGCGGGCCGATGAAGGACTCGAAGGTTTCGTCCCGGGCCCCGCCCGCCTGCATCGCCCGGCGGAACTCGGCGCGGGCCCGCTCCTCCTCGGCGGTACGGGGCCGGTCGCCGCACCCGGCGGCGTCGATGGTCGCCACCGCGTACCCGTGCGCGGCGGTGAGCCGGGCCCGGGCCCCGAGGCGTCCGTCCCGCATGGGGAGGCCGTTGTTGTGGGCCATGAGGACCAGCGGGAGGGGGGTGGCGGATGCGGATTCCGGCGTCCAGAGGATGCCGGGGATGCCGTCGGAACCGGAATCGGAGCCGGAGCCGAGGGTGAATTCACGGGCGAGGACGCCGTCGTCGAGGCGCTGCTCGGAGGTGAAGTCCAGAGATGTGTTCTGCATGATCGTGCCTTTCGGGAGTGCGCTGCGGCGCTCCCGGACGACCTGCCTACCGTCCGACCGTGACCCCGGAGGGGAGCACCCACGTCGATTCTGCGTTCACGGGTACCACCTCCTGGTTCTGTCGCACGGCCTGGCGCCAACGTAGCAGCGGGCCGCCGTGCCCGGCCACCGGGTTTTCCGCGCGGTCCGCCCCGTCGCACCGCCCCGCACTTTTCCGAATCGTACGAATGTTCGAACCTGGTCTATGGTGGACGGAAGTGAATGGAGAGTGACCTGCCCGAAGGGGCGGGCGTGACGGCTCGGGGACAGGAGCAGGCAAGTGGCGAGGTGGTCCGGATGCGCGGGTTTACGCATCTGCGTGCCGTCTCCGGGTTCTCCCTGCGGTACGGGGCGTCCCACCCCGAGCAGCTCGCCCAGCGGGCCGCCGAGCGGGGCATGGATGCCGTCGCGCTGACCGACCGGGACACCCTGGGCGGCGCGGTGCGTTTCGCGAAGGCGGCGCAGCGGGTCGGGGTGCGGCCCGTCTTCGGGGTCGATCTGGCCGTGGCCGCGCCCGTGGAGGCGGCCGGCCGCACCGAGCGCCGGCGTGCCCCCGTGCGCGGGGGCGCCTTCGTCGACGAGTCGGCCCCGCGCGTGCTGTTCCTGGCCAGGGACGGGGCGCGGGGCTGGGGCGAGCTGTGCCGTCTGGTCAGCGCCGCCCACGCGGACGGGAGCGGGCGCACCCTGCTGGACCGGTCCGCGCTCGGCGGCCCGGGGCTCGCGGTCCTGCTCGGACCCGACTCCGACGTCGGCCGTGCGCTGGCCGCCGGGCGGCCGGACCGCGCCGCCCGGCTGCTCGCGCCCTGGCGGGAGCGGTACGGGAGCGACGCGCTCCGGATCGAGGTCGTCAGCCACGGCGGGAGCGGCACCGGCGGCGGTTCGCTGCGCTGGGCCGCCCGGGCACTCGGCTTCGCCGTGGACCAGAAGATCCTGCCCGTACTCAGCAACGCCGTCCGCTACGCCGACCCCGGCCAGGGCCCGGTCGCCGACGTGCTCGACTCCGCGCGGCGGCTGGTGCCGATCGATCCCCGGGGCGTACTCGACAGCGGTGAGCGGTGGCTGAAGGCACCGGCCGACATGTTCCGGATCGCCGAACGGGTCGCCGAGGCCGCCGGATACCGGTCGAACACCGCACGCCGACTCGTCGAGGTCACCGAGGAGCTGGCCGCGTCCTGCCGGGTCGACCCGGAGGACGACCTGGGCCTGGGCAGCGTGCACTTCCCCGAGCCGGAACTCGTCGGCGCCGCCCGCATCGCACCCGAACGCGTGCTGCGCGAGCGGTGCGCCACCGTCATGCGCACGAAGGGTTACGAGAGGGACGCGCTCCACCGCGACCGGCTGGAACAGGAGCTGGGGCTGATCGAACGGCAGGGGTACGCCTCGTACTTCCTCACCGTCGCCCGCGTCGTCGAGGACACCCGCGAGCTGGGCATCCGCGTCGCGGCGCGGGGCTCGGGCGCGGGGTCGCTGGTGAACCACCTCCTCGGGGTGGCCAGCGCCGACCCGGTCGAGCACGGGCTGCTCATGGAGCGCTTCCTCTCCGACCGGCGCGCCGAGCTGCCCGACATCGACATCGACGTGGAGTCCGCCCGCCGCCTGGAGGTGTACCGGGCGATCCTGGACCGCTTCGGTACGGAGCGGGTGGCGACGGTGTCGATGCCGGAGACCTACCGGGTGCGTCATGCGGTACGGGACGTGGGCCTGGCCCTCGGGCTCGACCCGGCCGAGGTGGACCGCCTCGCGAAGTCGTTCCCGCACATCCGGGCCCGCGACGCCCGCTCCGCGCTGCGCGAGCTGCCGGAGCTGCGGGGGATCGACCCGGACGCGTACGGACCGAGGATGTGGGACCTGGTGGAGGCGCTGGACAAGCTGCCGCGCGGCATCGCCATGCACCCGTGCGGGGTGCTGCTGTCCGACGCGACGCTGCTGCGGCGCACCCCGGTGGTGCCGACGAGCGGGGAGGGGCTGCCGATGTCGCAGTTCGACAAGGAGGACGTGGAGGACCTGGGGCTGCTCAAGCTGGACGTGCTGGGCGTACGGATGCAGTCGGCGATGGCGCACGCCGTCGCTCAGGTCGAGCGGACCACGGGCCGGCGGATCGACCTGGACGACCCGGAGCAGGTGCCGCCGGGCGACCCCAAGACGTACCAACTCATCAAGTCCTCCCAGACGTTGGGGTGTTTCCAGACGGAGTCGCCGGGCCAGCGGGACCTGATCGCGCGGCTCCAGCCGGAGACCTTTCACGATCTGGTCGTGGACATCTCGCTGTTCCGGCCGGGGCCGGTCGCGGCGAACATGGTCGACCCGTTCATCAAGGCCCGGCACGGGCTCCAGGCCCCGAGCTATCCGCACCGGGACCTGGAGCCCGCGCTGCGCGACACGTACGGCGTGGTGGTCTTCCACGAGCAGATCATCCAGATCCTGTCCGTGATGACCGGCTGCGACCTGGCCTTCGGCGACTACACGCGGCGCGCGCTCTCCGACGCCGAGCGGGTCGGGCGGGTGCGGGCGTGGTTCGCGCAGGAGGCGAAGAAGCGGGGGTACGCGGAGGAGGTGATCGAGCGGACCTGGGAGATCGTGGAGGCGTTCGGCGCGTACGGGTTCTGCAAGGCGCACGCGGTGGCCTTCGCCGTGCCGTCGTACCAGTCGGCCTGGCTGAAGGCGCACCACCCGGCGGCCTTCTACGCGGGGCTGCTCACGCACGACCCCGGCATGTACCCGAAGCGGCTGCTGCTGGCGGACGCGCGGCGGCGCGGGGTGCCGATCCTGGGGCTGGACGTGAACGCGTCCGACGCGGACTATCGAATCGAACTGGTGTGCGGTGGGGGTGACGTTCCGAAGCTCCCGGGAGTCCGGCTCGCCCTCGGGGACGTGCGCGGCATGAGCGAGGGCGAGGCGGCGCGGATCGTCGCGGGGCGTCCGTACAGCTCGCTCCAGGACTTCCTGTCCCGGGCCCGCCCGTCGCGCCCGGTGGCCGAACGGCTCGCCCAGGTGGGCGCATTGGACTCCTTCGGGCGCAACCGGCGGGATCTGATGCTGCACATAGCGGAGCTCCAGAACAGCCAACGAGGTTCCGCGCAGGGCCAGTTGACGCTCGGGGAGACCGACAGCAGGCCGCTGGAGGTCGCTCCGGCGCACCTTCCCGACCTGGACGACGTCGAGCGGCTCGGCGCCGAGCTGGGAGTGCTCGGGCTGGACACGTCACGTCATCTGCTCGGCGATCACCGGGAGTTGCTGGACGAACTGGGCGCGGTCCCGGCACGGCGGCTCACCGAGCTGAAGCACGGTCAGGTGGTGCTGGTGGCGGGTGCGAAGGGGTCCGTTCAGACGCCGCCGATCCGCTCCGGCAAGCGGGTCATCTTCACCACGCTCGACGACACGACGGGGCTTGTGGACTGCGCGTTCTTCGAGGACAGCCACGATGCGTGCGCGCACACCGTCTTCCACTCCTGGCTGCTGCTCGTACGGGGAGTGGTGCAGCGGCGCGGCGGCGGCAGCGGCAAGTCGCTGACCGTGACCGGCTCCGCCGCCTGGGACCTGGCGGAGCTGGCCGAACTGCGGCACGAGGGCGGTCTGTCGGCGGTCACGGACCGGCTGACGGAGGCCGTGCGGCCCGCGCCCGCACCGGTGAACGACCGCAGCATCCGCCTGGAGACCGGGTACGAACTCCACCCCTGGGCGGACCTGCAACCCCCCGGCGCGTCCGTGAAGCAGACCCGCGGCGCATCGGCCGGGCAGACCCGCAACCCGGGTCGCAAGTTGTGGCACCAGAGCCCCGGCAGCGCCGGATGAGGACGGCGGAGAAAGGAGAGCGACCCCGATGAAGATCCTGTACATCCACTTCCACGACCTGCCGGACGAACCACAGCTGTACGAGCACCTGCTCACCCTGCTGTCCGAGTACACCCCCCTCGTCCAGGCCCTGCCCCCGGACGCCGCGCTCGCCGACCTCTCCGGCAGCCTGCGCTACTTCGGCACGGACGCCCCCGCGCTGGCCGAGCGCATCCGGGCGCGCACGGGCGGGCTCTACGGGCTGCGTTCGACCGTCGGGATCGCGGCGAACCCGCTGCTGGCCCGCATGGTCGCCGCCGACGGTCCGCCGTCGGCGGTGCGTACGCTGCCCGACGACGTCGACGCGGTCGCCGCGTTCCTCGCGCGCAAACCGGCCGCCGCCCTGCACGGGGTGGGGCCCGCGACCGCGCGCACCCTGTCCTCGTACGGTCTGGACAGCGTCGGCAGGATCGCCGGCGCGCCGCTCGGCACGCTCCAGCGCATCCTCGGGATCGCGGCGGGCCGCAAGCTGCACGACGCCGCCCGGGGCCTGGACCCGACGCCGGTGGTCCCGGCGGCAGCGCCCCGTTCGATGTCCGTGGAGCAGCGTTTCCCCCGGGACGAGTGCGACCGGGACCGGCAGCGGGCGGCGCTGCTCGCGCTGACCGACCGGCTCGGGCTGCGGCTGCGCACCGAGTCGCAGGCGGCCCGGGCACTCACCCTCACCGTCCGCTACGCCGACCGCTCGACCACGACCCGCACCCGCACGCTGCGCGAACCGACCACGCACACCCAGGAGTTGACCTCGCTTGCCTACGAACTCCACGACCGGCTCGCTCTCCAGCGCGCCCGGGTGCGCACGGTGTCGCTGCGCGCGGAGGAGCTGATGGCCGCCGAACTCGCTTCCCGGCAGCTCCTGTTCGACCCGGCCGACGAGAAGGCGCGGGCGATCGAGGACGCGGTGGACCGGGCCCGGGTCCGCTTCGGGCCGGGGGCGGTGCGGCCTGCGGGGGCGTCGCGGGACGCCGCCTGATCAGCAGCCGGGCATGACCACGGCCAGCTTGCCCCGCACCTCGCCACGCCCCAACGCCCGCAGTGCGTCGGCCGTTTCGGCCAGGGGGTAGGTGCGGTCGACGGCCGGGGTGAGACGGCCGGCTTCGGCGAGGCCCTTGAGGACGACGAGGTCGCGGCGGTTCTCGGAGCAGATGTACGTCGTGAGCCGCTGCTTCACGAAACGGTCGACGGCCAGGGCGCGGAGCTGCCGGTCGAAGCCGCTGAGCATCCGGCCGGAGGTCTCGCCGCCGCCGATGACGGCGGTGCCGGTCGGGGTGAGGGCCTTGCGGAGGCGGGCGAGGGAGGGGTTTCCGGCGAGGTCGAGGATGACGTCGTAGTGGTGCTTGCCGTCCGCGAAGTCCTCGCGGGTGTGGTCGATCACGTGGTCGGCGCCCAGTTTGCGTACGAGGTCGGCCTTGGCGGTGCGGCACACGCCGGTGACCTCCGCACCGTACGACCAGGCGAGCTGGACGGCGAAGGTGCCGACGCCGCCGGAGGCTCCGGTGATCAGCACGCGCTGTCCCGCCGCGACGCCGCCGTGGTCGCGGAGGCCCTGGAGTGCGGTCAGGGCGGATATGCCGAGCGCGGCGGCCTGCGGGAAGGTGAGGTTGTGCGGCTTGGGGACCAGCTTCTCCGCCGGGGCCACGGCGTACTCGGCGAAGGCGCCCTCGCCGATGCCGAACACCTCGTCGCCGGGGGCGAATCCGGTCACGCCCTCGCCGACGCTCTCGACCGTTCCGGCCAACTCCCTTCCCAGGAAGGGTGACGTGGGGGTACGGAGGCCGGTGCCCGCGAGGCGGAGGGGGTAGGGGTGGCCGGTCAGGAAGTGCAGGACGCCGCGGTCGATCCCGGCGGCGTGGACCCGTACGAGGACGTGGCCGGGCCTGGGGCGGGGCTGCTCGACCTCGGCGAGCCTGAGCACGTCCGCCGAGCCGTACGCGTACCGGACGATCGCTTTCATGACAGGCCGCACCCTTCGTCGAACCCGGTGGCGGACGGGACCGCGCCGGGCGATGCTCGCGTGCCGGTCCGCCCGTGTCGCCCCAAGTATGGTGCGGGGTGGCGGAGTTGGAGCCGGTGCGGGGCCCTCTGAAAGGGGCGGTGCGGGGGTGGGCCGGTGGCGGGAGGGCCGGAGTGGGGGTGGGCCCGTGTCGGGCGGGGCCGCCCCCCTTGCCCGCCCGTTCCGCCCCCGGGGGGCGGCCGCGCCGCCCAAGGGGACGAGGGCAGGGGAAGCGGGGAGGTGGGCTGACAAGTTGGCTACTCGCGAGTAAGGTCGCGCGGACCGACGAACGGAGTTCCCATGGCCCGCACCTTCACCGTGTCCCGCAGCATCCTGGTCGACGCGCCGCCGCAGTTCGTGTACGACCAGGTCAGCCGCCCCGCACGGATGGGCCGGTGGAGTCCGGAGAACCTGGGGGCGACCGTGCCCGAGGGGGAGGACGCGCCCGCCCGCGTCGGGCTGGTCTTCGCCGGGCACAACAGGCGCGGCGCGTTCCGCTGGACCACCCGCTGCACGGTCACCGAGGCCGAGCCGGGGCGGAGCTTCGCCTTCCGCGTGCATGCGATCGGACTGAAGAACCCCCGGCTGAACTCCCCCATCGCGACCTGGCGGTACCGGTTCGAGGAGACCAAGGACGGCGGGACCAAGGTGACCGAGACCTGGACGGACGACCGCAGGTCCTGGCCGACCTTCGCGGCCAACACCTTCGACAGGATCGCGACCGGCGGCCACACCTTCGCCGTCTTCCAGGTCCGCAACATCGAGCGGACGCTGAAGAACCTCAAGCGGGAGCTGGAGGCGGCGTAAGCCCTGTCCACGCGCAGGCCCGTTCATGCACAGGCCTGTTCATGTGCAGGCCTGTTCATGCGCAGGCAAACCGGTTCACGGAATGGCAAAACCGTGGAGGAATGGTCCAGTCCGCCGGTCGTACGCCTGCCTGCGGGCGGTCCTCATGGCGGACACCCGGGGCCGAAATTGGTCTAGTCCTGCATTGGTCCAGGCCATTGACCGGCACCTGACGACGGGGCTATTCCCTACTCACTGCCGCCGCACCACAGGGAGGCCGGCAGCCGTCCCCCACACCTTGGACAGCCATGAGAAGCAGACGCTCCGTCCGCGCCCTGTTCACCACCGCCGTCGTCGCGCTGGCCGCAGCCGGCCTCACCGCGACGGGCCTCGGCACCGCCCAAGCCGCCGCCGGATCCAGCACCGCCGCTCCGCTCCCCGCCCGCGTCTTCGCCCCCTACTTCGAGTCCTGGACCGGCGAGAGCCCCGCCGCGCTGGCCGCCCAGTCCGGGGCCAAGCACCTGACCATGGCCTTCATCCAGACCGCCACCGCCGGGTCCTGCACCGCACTCTGGAACGGCAACACCTCCACCCCGATCGCCGCGTCCTCCTTCGGCAACGACATCAAGGCCATCCAGGCGGCGGGCGGCGACGTCATCCCCTCGTTCGGCGGCTACACGGCCGACACCACCGGCACCGAGATCGCCGACAGCTGCACCGACGTCAACCAGATCGCGGCGGTCTACCAGAAGGTCATCACCACGTACGACGTGTCCCGCCTCGACATGGACATCGAGGTCGACTCGCTGGACAACGCGGCGGGCGTGGACCGCAGGAACAAGGCCATCAAGATCGTCCAGGACTGGGCGGCGGCGAACGGCCGCCAGGTCCAGTTCTCGTACACGCTCCCCACGACCACCAAGGGCCTCGCCGCGAGCGGTCTCGCCGTGCTGAAGAACGCGGTGGCCAACGGCGCGCGGGTCGACGTCGCGAACCTCATGACGTTCGACTACTACGACAACGCCGTCCACAACATGGCCAACGACACCGAGACGGCCGCCCAGGGCCTCTACAACCAGCTCGCCAAGCTCTACCCCGCCAAGACGCCCGCCCAGCTCTGGGGCATGATCGGCGTCACCGAGATGCCGGGCGTCGACGACTTCGGCCCGGCCGAGACCTTCACCCTCGCCAACGCCACCCAGGTCTACAACTGGGCCGTCGCCAAGGGCATCAACACCCTCTCCTTCTGGGCCCTCCAGCGCGACAACGGGAGCTGCCCGGGCGCACCGGCGGGCGACAGCTGCTCCTCGATCCCGCAGAACACCTGGGACTTCACGCACATCTTCGCGCCGTTCACCAGCGGTACGACCACGCCGACCGACGACTTCTCGGTGACGGCGACACCCGCCAACGGGTCGGTGAAGGCCGGGAGTTCGGCCACCTCCACCGTGAAGACGGCGGTGACGGCGGGCCAGGCCAAGACGGTGAACCTGAGCGTCAGCGGCGCGCCCGCAGGCGTCACCGCGACCCTCAGTCCCGCCTCCGTGACGGCGGGCGGCTCCTCCACGCTGACCGTGAACACCACGGCGGCCACCGTCTCCGGGACGTACACCCTGAACATCACCGGGACGAGCGGGTCGGCCCTGCACTCCACGCCGTACGTCCTGACCGTCACCGGCGGCACTCCCCAGTGCACGGCCGCCCCGTGGGCGAAGGCGACGGTCTACACCGGCGGCCAGCAGGTCTCGCACAAGGGTCACACCTGGAAGGCCAAGTGGTGGACGACGGGCGAGGAGCCCGGGACGACCGGCGAGTGGGGGGTGTGGCAGGACCTGGGCGCCTGCTGAACCCGGCTTCCTGACAGGTGAGTTGCTCTGCCCCTGAGCGGCACCCGGCGGTCTCCCGCACCGCCGGGTGCCTTCGGCTGGGGTCAGGCGCCCCGGCGCAGGGCGACCGTGTCGCCCACGTGGATCGGGGTGGCGCGGTCGGCGGCGGTGAAGGCGGAGCCGTCGGTGCTGACCTTCCAGGTCTGGGAGCCGCTGTTGGCCTTGCCGTTGAGGGCCGTGACCGGGCCGGACGCGCCGGTGGCCGGGGTCACGGAGGTCACGCAGCCCGCCGGGGAGGCGGAGGTTCCGGCCGCCGTGAGGACGTCGCCGAGCGTGGCCGTCGTACCGGACGGGGTGAAGGTGACGGAGCAGACCTTCAGGCTGCCGGTGCCGTCGTCGACGCTCAGGGCGAGCTTGGCCGGCGTACCGGCGGTGAAGCCGGAGGCGGCCACCCACTGCGGTGCGCCTGCGGTGACCGGGACCGGCGGGGCGGCGGTGAATCCGCCACCGGCGACCGCACGCAGGCCGTCGATGGAGGCGTACGCCTGCGGGGCGGTGTCGGTGGGGAGGTACTTGAAGCCGCCGCCGGGGTTGAACTGCTGGGAGATCAGGAAGTCGACCGGGGTCTTGCCGAGCGGGGTGCGGAAGTCGCCGGTCTGGGGGTTGATGCCGCAGGCGTTGAGGCCGGAGACGGCCCAGCCGTTGGAGTCGGTGTTGATGCCGTAGAGGGAGTTGAAGGCGCCGCTGTTGTTGACCAGCTTCGCTTTGAGGAACGCCTTGGCCCGGAGGATGTCCGGGTCGGTGTTCGGCACTCCCGACACGCACAGGGCGGCCATCGAGGCGCCGGTCATGTCGATGTCGCCCGGGGAGTTGAGGGCGGTCGGGTCGCCCTCGGCCTTGCTGAAGGTCCAGCCGCCGTCGTTGTGCTGGTTGGCGCGGATACGGGTGACCAGTGCGTCGGTGAGGGCCTGGGGTGTGCGCGTGCCGCCGGACCGGGTCTTGGCGCCGCCGAGGGCGAGGGCGGCGAAGACGGTGCCGTTGTAGAGGTTCGGGGTGCCGAGGTAACCGGGCTGGGCGGGCTGCCAGTGAGCGTAGATGTCGGCGATCAGATTGCGGGAGGCGGAGACGCGGGCCGGGTCGATGCCTGCCGCGTACGCGTTGAGGGTGCCGCGCTCGTAGTCGGTGACGACGGGGTTCGCGGACGGCCAGCCGGGGGTGGCGAGGAGGTTGCGGTACACCGTACGGGCGTTCTTGGTGACGTCACCGCCGGGCGTGACGTCGACGGCGGCGGTACCGGCGGCGGCGAAGGCGCTGAACGCCCACTCGTTGGAGAGCCCGGAACCGGCGTACGAACCGTCCGCCCCCTGAAGGGACTTGAGGTAGCCGACCCCGTTGCTCTTGGAGGTCGCGATCTGCGCGGGCGTCGCGGTGGCGGACGCCGCCCCGATGGTGAGCACGAACGCACCGAGGGCGGCGAGGGGGACGAGGAGGGCGGCGCGTCCGCGGGCCGAGGGGGTGCGGGTGCTGCCGTGGCCCGGCTCGCCGGAAGTGGTCGTGCGGGGGACGGTGGAGTGTGATGTACGAGACATGGCCGGGCTCCTGGGGTGGGGGACGCCGGTCGGGTGCAGCCTCGTGGTGGCGCGTGGAGCAGCGCCTCGGCGGAGCTTCGACCGCCGTCCGGATCGCGTGGTACGGCTTCGTGAAATAGGGCCTGCCGCCTGGGCATTCGGGCTCGGGGCAGGCCTTCCGCCACCCCACACCGCTGCGCGTCAGCCCCGGATTCGCACCGGGTTCCCCCACGTGGCGGGGCAGGACGTTACACGAACTCCACACGTTTCAAAGAACCTTGACGCATGCGCGGCGGCCGTGCTTCACTCCCGCTGCTATTCGCTCAGCCCAGCAGGGGAAGCCGGTCGAATCCCGGCGCTGACCCGCAACCGTAGATCCACCGCACCCTCGCGGCGGATGAGCCGGAATGCCTGCCGCTGAGTCATGAACGAAACGCCGTCGCGGACTACGGCGTGGTTCGACCGGCTTCCCCTCGGCGTTTCCGCGCCCGGCGGGGCCGCTTTCGCCACGCATGCGCCCGCTCGGCCGACACGAGGGGCCGCAGTGGGGACCGCAGAGCAGCAGAGACGTCAACCCGGGCGCAGTAAAGGCCTGTTGGGGCGTCGCCCCGTGTCCCTCTTCCTCGCTGCACTTGTGTTCGTCGTCGGCGGTGCCGCCACCATGTTGGGTACGTCGTCGCCCGCCGCGGCCGACCCGATCGAGAAGTGCACCGCCACGACCGGCGCGGTCGTCGTGGTCGACTTCCGGCCCTGGAGGGGCAAGGTCGTCCGGGGCTGCGGAGTGGATCTGACGACTGGTTACGACCTGTTGCACACGGCCGGGTTCAGCACCGCGGGCACCAAGAAGGACGGGCCCGCGTTCATCTGCCGCCTCGGTCACGGCACCAACGACGCCGGGAAGCAGTACCCCACCCCGGAGCAGGAACCGTGCGTCGTCACCCCGCAGGCCACCGGCTACTGGTCGTACTGGCACGCCTCCCAGGGGCAGCAGAAGTGGACGTACAGCCAGTGGGGCGCGATGGCCCGCAAGCCGCAGCCCGGTGACGTCGAGGCATGGGTGTTCGGCGGCACCGACATCGGCGGCACGAAGGGGCAGCCCTCCTTCACCCCGGACGAGGTCCGCGCCAAGGGCGGCGGCACCACTCCCCCGGACCCCGCCGACCCGCCCGCGCCGACCGTGCCGCCGGGCGCGGTGGACCCGGCGGCGGCCGTGAAGTGGCTGAAGGGCAGGCTCACGGACGGCGAGCGGGTCGTGGAGGAGGGGGCAACGGACCCGAACCCCTGGTTCACGACCGAGATCGCCCTCGCGCTGGCCGCGGTGGACCCCAAGTCGGCGGACCTCGCGAAGGTCACCGCGTTCCTGGCCAAGAACGCCGACGGGTACGCGTATCCGGCGGGCCGGGACCAGGCCCCCGAGACGAACGCCGCCGCCCGTCTCGCGCTCCTCGCCAAGAGCACCGGCGGCGACCCGCGCGCCTTCGCCGGGCACGACCTCGCCGGTGACCTGGTGAAACACCTCTGCACGGCGGGCCCGGACGCCGGCACCCCGACGCCCGGCTGCTCCGCCAAGGGCGATTTCCCGAACGCCGGGTACAGCGACGGGCAGGCACTCGGCGTGCTCGCCGTGAAGCGTGCCGGGCTCACCCCGCCCGCCGACGCGGTCAAGCGGCTCCTGGACGTCCAGTGCGACAACGGCGGCTTCACCAGCGTCCTGATCCGCCCCGGCCAGAACTGCGAGCCGGAGCCGTGGACCACCGGTCAGGTGGCGCTGGCGCTGCATGCGGTCGGCGGTCAGGACCAGGCGCTGGCCAAGGCCCGTTCGTACCTGAAGAGGACCCAGCTTCGCGACGGCGGCTTCCCGGCCGGGACCGGGGCGACCGAGGGCAGCCCCTTCTCGACCGTCGTCGCGGCGCAGGCGCTGCGCGCGCTCGGCGACACGGCGTACGCGGACGCGGCGCTGGCGTGGGTGTCGCGGCAGCAACTCCCGGACGGGGGGCTGGGGTTCGACGGCGGCACCACCTCCGAGATCTACCCGACCGTGCACGCGGTGTTCGCGGCGCGGGGCACGAGCCTGGAGACGCTGCCGGAGAAGGCCGCGCCGCCGGTGGTGGTGCCGCCGGTGGACCCGCCGGCGGGCGAGGGCCCGGACCTGGAGAAGGGCGTCGGCTATCTGACCGCCCCGGCGAACCTGGTGCGGGGCGCGTACTACGCGGCCGACCCGGTCAGCGGCCGGGCCGACTTCGGCCTCACCATCGACGGCGCGTACGCACTCGCCGCGACCGGCCTGGACAACGCGAAGCTGCGCGGCATCGTCGACTTCCTCGACCAGGGCGGCAAGGACGCGGCGGGCCGAACTGTCCACGACTGGACGGCAGTCGGCACGAAGTACGCGGGCGGCGGCTCGATCGGCAAGACGGCGCTGCTCGCCCAGTCGGTGGGGCGCGACCCGCGCGCCTTCGGCGGGCAGGACCTGATCGCGGCGCTGGGCAAGGCGGTGTGCGCGGGCCCGAGCAAGGCGCCGGACACCAGTTGCGCGGCCAAGGGGGCCTATTCGTACGCCCCCTCCGTCTTCTCGCAGTCGCTGGGCATCATGGCGCAGCTGCGGGCGGGCGAGAAGGCGGCGGCGCAGGCCCCGATCGCGTACCTGACGAGCCTCCAGCACGCCTCGGGGGCGTGGCCGAGCCTGGTTCCGGCGACGGGGGACTCGGACGTGGACTCGACGGCGATGGCCGCGATGACGCTGGACCTGGTGAGTGAGGGGTCGTCAAAGACCGCTGTGGACAAGGCACTTGCGTGGATCGCCGGGCAGCAGCTCGTGGACGGGGGCTTCCCGGGCGCGGCGGGCAACTCGGTGAACTCGGCAGCGCTGGCGGTGCAGGGCCTGTCGCTGGACGCACCGAAGTACGCGGCGCAGATCGCGAAGGCGCGGAAGTTCCTGGCGGGCCAGCAGAACGCGGACGGCGGATTCAACGTCGCGAAGGACGGCCAGAAGGGCTCGGACCTGCGGGCGTCCATGCAGGCGGTGGGCGGCACGACGGGCATCTCCTTCGCCAGACTGACCCGCGACCTGTCGAACACGAAGCCGCAGCCGCCGGGGCAGACGAGCGGGGGCACGTCGGTCGGTACGTCGGTCGGCACGTCGACCGGCACCTCCACGGGTACGTCCACGGGCACCTCGACCGGTACGTCGGCGGGCCCGACGGGCGGAGCCGGCACCGGCGGCACGGACTCCACCGGCGGCGACTCCGCAGGCACGGGAGTCTCCAGAGGCACGGGAGACTCGGGCGGCACCGGCACAGGCGGCATCGTCACCCCCGGCGAGACCTCGGGCGACACCGGCACCGGTGGCATCGTCGACACCACCGCCGGCACGGACTCGGGCTCGGGCTCGGCCGGAACCGACGCGGGCACCACCCCGACCGGCGGCATCGTCACCGCAGGCAACACGGCCGGAACGGGCGCGAACACCAACACCGGCGGCCCCCTCGCCTCCACCGGCGCCCGGATCACCGGCGCGGCCGCCGCCGCAGCCCTCCTGGTCGCCTGCGGCTGGGCCCTCACCATCACCGCCCGCAAGCGCCGGGCGGCCCAGACCGGAGGCGACCAGTGAGAACCACCCGCAGGATGACCCGCGCACCGGCACGCCTGACCGGTACGGCTGCGGGCACACGGCACCCCGCTCCCACGGGCGGGGGCGTCCGGCCCGTCGGAACGGCGAACGACGCCGTCACACCCGAGCGGTTCGGCACGACTGACAGCCCGGCCGCACCCGAGCCTGTCGCCACCCCGAACAACCTCCGCCCCACCCGCCCCGCAGCCCGCACCTCCGCCGCCCTCGTCCTCACCCTCGCCGCCCTCGCCTCCACTGCGGCCCCCGCACACGCCCTCCCCCAGCCCATGAGCCAGTGCACCACCTCCTCCGGTGCCGTCCTCGCCGTCGACTTCAGCCGGTGGGGCGGGCCGATCTACCGGTCCTGCGGCACGACCCCCACCACCGGGTACGAGCTGCTCAACCAGGGCGGCTGGGCCACCACCGGCACCGGGCACGACGGGCCCGCGTTCATCTGCCGGATCGGGTACAGCGGGTTCCGGGCCGGCAGGCAGTTCCCGCCGCCGGAGCAGGACGACTGCGTACTGACCCCGCCCGCCTCCGCCTACTGGTCGTACTGGCACGCCAATCCCGGCCAGAACACCTGGGAGTACAGCCAGCTCGGCGCCATGCTCTACAAGCCGCGCCCCGGCAGCGTCGACCTGTGGATCTTCGGCGGTACGAACATCGAGGGCACGAAGGGCCGCCCCACCGTCACCCCCGACCAGCTCCGCGCCAAGAACACCCGCCCCACCAGCAACAGACCCGTCCCGAAGGACACCCGGACCGCCAAGCCCCTGCCGCCGAACGTGAACACCGGCCCGGCTCCCGTGAACCCTCCGCCCGGCTACACCCCGCCGCCCGCCGCACCCCCGGTGCGCCGCGAGGCGGGCGGGCCCGGAACCGTACCGGTGAATCCCAACCCGCCTGCGGTGACGCCGAGTTCACCGCCCGGTGCGACGGACACCCCGGCTCCGACGCCGACCGCCGCCCCGACGGCACCAGGAGCCCCGACGCCCGCCTCCACCGCCGCCGTCGTCGCGGCAGGCTCCCGGCCGAAGGCCGAGATCGCCGACGCGCCGCCGGCCGCCGACGCCCCGTACGACGTGGGCTCCTACCTGCCCGCCGCCGGCGCCGGCGCGCTGGTGCTGCTGATCGCGGGCGGCGCGGTGTTCACGGCCAGGCGCCGCCGGCGCACGACCGAGTCGGGGTAGCACGTTGTCACGCACCCTCCCGGACGCGCGGGTCCAGGCCCCCGCCCCGAGCGGCACCGGCGGCCGGCGCCTGCCCCGCACGCTGCACCCCGTCGCCTGGTGGATCTGGGCACTCGCCCTGGCCACCGCCGTCAGCCGCACCAACAACCCGCTGCTGCTCTTCCTCGTGCTGGCGGTCCTCGGGTACGTCGTCACCGCGCGCCGCACCGAGGCCCCGTGGGCGCGCGGCTTCACGTACTACCTGTACCTCGCGCTGACGGTGGTGACGATCCGGGTCGTCTTCCGGGCGGTCTTCGCGACCGGCATCACCCCGCGCGACCACTTCCTCTTCTCGCTGCCCCGCATCCCGACCCCCGACTGGTACGCGGGCATCAAGCTCGGCGGCCCGGTGTCGCTGGAGGCGCTGCTCTCGGCCGCCACAGACGGGCTCCGGCTGGCCTGCATGCTGTGCTGCATCGGCGCGGCGAACACCCTCGCCAACCCGAAGCGGGCCCTGCGCATCCTGCCGGGCGCGCTGTACGAACTGGGGGCCGCCGTGACGGTCTCGCTGAGCGTGGCGCCCCAACTGGTGCAGAGTGTCCAGCGAGTTCACCGGGCGCGGCGGCTGCGGGCGGGCCGCACGAAGGGGCTGCGGGCGTTGCGCGGCATCGTCGTACCGGTGCTGGAGGACGCCCTGGAGCGCTCCCTGCGCCTCGCGTCCGCGATGGACTCGCGCGGATACGGTCGCGCGGGCACCGCGAGCCGCCGCTCGCGCCGCCTCACCGGCGCGCTGATGCTGCTGGGCATGTGCGGACTGTGCGCGGGCGCGTACGGACTCCTCGACGCGACCGCCCCGAAGCTGCTGGGTCTGCCCGCGATGGGTGCGGGAGCCCTGCTGTGCTTCGCGGGGCTGCGCCTCGGCGGCCGCCGGGTGACCCGGACGACGTACCGCCCGGACCCCTGGCGCTTCCCGGAGTGGGCGGTGGCGGGCTGCGGGGTCCTCTCCGCGCTGCTCCTGTTCAGCAAGGCGGGCTTCAACGCAGCCGAGCTCAACCCCTCCATCTATCCCCTGAGTTGGCCGACGCTGCCTCTCGTCCCCACTCTCGCCGTCCTGCTCGCCGGCGCCGCGGGCTTCCTGTCGCCGCCGCCCCACCCCCGGGAGACCCCGTGATCACCTTCGACGAGGTCACCGTCCAGTACGACGACACGGCCGAACCCACCCTCCGTGACGTACAACTGCACATCGATGAGGGTGAGTTGTGCCTGGTCGTCGGGCACACCGGCGTCGGCAAGTCCACCCTGCTCGGCGCCGTCAACGGGCTCGTCCCGCACTTCACCGGCGGCACCCTCTTCGGCCGCGTCCTGGTCGACGGCCGCGACACCGCCGGCCATCCGCCCCGCGAGCTGGCGGACGTCGTGGGGGTGGTCGGCCAGGACCCGGTCGACGGCTTCGTGACGGACACCGTGGAGGAGGAACTCGCGTACGCCATGGAGCAGTTGGCGGTGCCTCCCGCCACCATGCGCAAACGCGTCGAGGAGACCCTCGACCTCCTGGGCCTCGCCGACCTCCGCCACCGCGCCCTGCACGAACTCTCCGGCGGCCAGCAGCAGCGCGTCGCGATCGGCTCGGTCCTGACGGCGCACCCGCGCGTGCTGGTGCTCGACGAGCCGACGTCGGCGCTGGACCCGACGGCGGCCGAGGAGGTGCTCGCGGCCGTGACCCGCCTGGTCCACGACCTCGGCGTGACCGTCCTGCTCGCCGAACACCGCCTGGAACGCGTCGTCCAGTACGCGGACCGCGTCCTGCACCTCCCTGGCGACGGCCGGGTCGTGTCCGGCTCCCCCGCCGACATCTTCCGTACGTCGTCCATCGCGCCCCCCATCGTGGAGCTGGGCCGGGCGGCGGGCTGGACCCCGCTGGCGCTGTCCGTACGGGACGCCCGCCGCGCGGCGGCCCCCCTGCGCAAGCGGCTCGCGCACACCACACCCCCGCCGGTGCGGAACACCCCCTGGGCGGACGGTCCCGAACTCCTCAACGCCCGCTCCGTGACGGTCACTTACCAGGGCACGCCCGCCGTCCGCGAGGTCGACCTCACCCTGCGCGGCGGCGAGATCACCGCCCTCATGGGCCGCAACGGCTCGGGGAAGTCCTCCCTGCTGTGGGCCCTGCAGGGGTCGGGCCCCCGCAGGGCGGGCTCGGTCAAGGTGAGCGCGCTCCACCTCGACAAGCCCCGCGATCCCAAGGATCTCAAGGCGGCGGAGGCCCGCAGGCTGGTCGGGCTCGTCCCGCAGACCCCCACCGACCTGCTCTACCTGGAGACGGTCAAGCAGGAGCTGGCCCAGGCCGACCTGGAGTCGGTCGACGCGGGCCCCGGCGCCCGCACCCTCCTCGACCGCCTCGCCCCCGGCATCCCCGACGACTCCCACCCCCGCGACCTCTCCGAGGGCCAGAAGCTGGCCCTGGTCCTGGCCATCCAGCTCTCGGCCGCCCCCATGGTGCTCCTCCTGGACGAGCCGACCCGGGGCCTCGACTACCGCGCCAAGGCCGAACTCGTACGCATCGTCGACGACTTGGCGGCCGAGGGGCGCGCGGTGGTGATCTCGACGCACGACGTCGAGTTCGTGGCGCGGGCGGCGGACCGGGTGGTGGTGATGGCGCAGGGCGACGTGGTGGCGGACGGCCCGACGGCCGAAGTCATCGTGGCCTCCCCGGTGTTCGCCCCGCAGACGGCGAAGATCCTGGCCCCGCTGGAGTTCCTGACGGTGGATCAGGTCACAGCGGCCCTGGCCGGAGAGGACGCCGCCCCGTGACCGGCCCGACGACCCTCCGCACCACCGCCATCCGCATCTCCCCCCGCGCCGGACTCGTCATCGCGATGGCCGCCTTCCTCGGCGTCGTGGCGTTCTTCTGGCCCTTCCTGGTCGCCCCGGGCACCTTCGGCTCGAACTACGCACCGCCGCTGATCTTCGGCGTACTCCTGGTGATCGTGCTGTGCGTGGTGCTCTCCGAGATCGCCGAGGGCGGCATCAACTCCAAGGCCCTCGCCATGCTGGGCGTCCTGTCGGCGGTCAACGCGGCACTGCGCCCGCTGGGTGCGGGCACGGCCGGCATCGAGACGGTCTTCTTCCTGCTGGTGCTGGCGGGCCGGGTGTACGGTCCGGGGTTCGGCTTCACCCTGGGCTGCACCTCCCTGTTCGCGTCCGCGCTGATCACGGGAGGGGTCGGGCCGTGGATGCCGTACCAGATGTTCGGCTGTGCGTTCGTGGGGATGCTGGCCGGGCTGCTGCCGAGGGCCACCGGGCGCCGCGAGGTGCTGATGCTGGCGGTGTACGGCTCGCTGTCCGGCTACCTCTTCGGCTTCCTCCTCAACCTCTCCTTCTGGCCGTTCTCGCTCGACCCGAACAGCTCGATCGCGTACCTCCCCGGACTGCCCTTCACCGAGCAGTTCCAGCGCTACCTGGCCTTCGACCTGGCCACCTCGCTCGGCTGGGACACCGGGCGGGCCTTCACCAACCTGGTCTGCATCCTGCTCGCGGGCCCGGCGGTCCTGACCACCTTCCGCCGGGCCGCCCGCAAGGCCCGCTTCCAGGCCCCGGTCCGCTTCCGCAAGCCCGCGAGGCCTACGGAAGGGGCAGCTCCAGCACCGTCCCCGAGTGAAGGGTGAGGCGTACGGGACGGAAGTCGACGGCGTCCACGGGGAGCGCCCCCGTCCCGGACGACCGGGCGTAGCGCGGGTGGGCCCCGCCGCTGATCTGGAGCCGTATCCGGTGCCCGACGCCGAAGCGGTACGCCGTCGAGCTCATCGCCACGTCGACGGCGACGGCCGCGTCCCCTTGCGTGCGTACGGCCGCGATGCCGTCGCACACGTTCGTCGAGCGCCCGTCCGGGTCGACGTCGCAGAGCCGCGCGAAGAGGTCGGCGTACCCGGTGTCGGTGGAGACGCGGACCCGCGCGGAGACCGCCCCCAGCACGTCGAGGGCCTCGGTCAGGACCGGTCCGTCGAAGGTGAGGACGTCGTCGCGGGCTTCGAGGGCCTTCTGGTCGCGGGAGCCCCCGCCGGGCGAGAGCAGGGCGCCGCCCACGGACGGGGTCGGGTCGTCGGGGTCGTAGCGGAAGGAGGCGAGGGGCTCGTCGCTGGTGGGGGCCTCGCCCAGGAGCCGCCCGCGCGCGGCGGGGAACCACGAGCCGACCCGCGCCCCCTCCCCCGTCCACTCCTCCAGGTCCAGCCACTGCCCGTCGCCCCCACGATGCACACGCACCGCGCTGGGACGCAGAGTTGACGGGTCGTCACAGAGGTGGGCGCGCAGCCAGGCGAGCGTTTCGGTGAAGACGTCCGTCCACCCCTGCTGGAGCGCGGAGGTGTGGGTCCACGGGCCGACGAGCAGCGAGGCGTCGCATCCGGCCTTCCGCATCCGGGCGTACTGCTGAAGGGTCTGGTCGGCGAAGACGTCGTGCCATCCGCCGATGAGGCTGGTCGGTACGGTGGCCCGCTCGGCGGCCCCGGCGAGGTCGGCCCCGTTCCAGTACGGGTCGGCGGGGTCGGGGTGGGTCATCGCGTCGTCCAGCCAGGGGATCGGGCCGAGGGTGGGCTCGTAGGACTTCCGCAGGGGGCGGGCGGAGACGATGCGGCGGATGTGGCGCTGGAGGCGCAGGGTGGCCCGCAGGAAGGGCACGAATCCCCGGTGCTGGTACGTCACGCCCATGCTCGACGCCAGGGGGCTCTCCAGGTGGAGGATGCCGTCGGTGTGGAAGAAGGCGTGGGGGTCGTGGAGGCCCACCTGGATCGCCATGGCCTTGAGCTCGGGCGGCGGGTCGAGGGCCAGGGCCCACTGGACGTACCCGAGATAGCTGGTCCCGAGGGTGCCCAACACCCCGTTGAACCAGGGCTGTTGACGGAGCCAGACGACGGTGGCCTGCGCGTCGCCCGGCTCGTTGTGCCAGTAGTGGAAGGTGCCGCCGGACCCGCCCGTCCCCCGGCAGCTCTGAATGACCACGTGGAAGCCCTGCTCGGCGAAGAGCACGCCGAACAGGGGCGACCAGGGAATTCCGCGCCCGTACGGCGACCGTACGAGCAGGGTCGGGAACTCGCCCTCTCCCCGGGGGAAGTAGTGGTCCGTCACCAGGGACACGCCGTCGGCGGCCGGGACGGCGAGCCCCGCCTCGAACCCGACCTCGTACCGGGCAGCGGGCAGCTTGCGCCAGGTGGCACGCATCAGCCGCGAGGCCAGGGGCGGCTTCCCGCCGGTGGCGCTCCCGCTCGCAGCACCCCGGCTCACAGCGCCCCCGCTCACAGCATCCCCGCCCACAGAGCGCCCGCCCGCGGCACTCCCGCTCTTCTCACGCGTCGAACCCATGGAACATCCCCTCCAACGTTTTTCCGTACGCTGTACGAGAATAGCTGATGCTTGGATGGAACCCGACGCCCGCACCCGAGAGACCGAGGACCCATGCCCCGCGCCGACAAGCCGACCCCGCCCCCGGTGGACCCGGAACAGCTCTGGCTGGGCACCGGCACGAACCGCTCCGGACGGGGCCGCAAACCCGCCTTCACCAGGGAGGCCATCACCGCCGCCGCCGTCTCGCTCGCGGACGCGGAGGGCCTGGAGGCGGTGACCATGCGCCGGGTCGCGGCCGAGGTCGGCGCGGGCGTGATGTCGCTCTACAGCTACGCGCCCGACAAGGAGACCCTGGTCGAGCTGATGGTCGACCACGTCACCGCCGAACTGGTCCCGCCGCCCGCCCCCACCGGCACCTGGCGCGCCGACCTCAAGGCCGTCGCCCGCCTCCAGCGCACCCACATGCTCCGCCACCGCTGGCTGCCGGCCGCCCTGACCTCCCGCCGCTCGCTCGGCCCGAACGCCCTCGCCTTCCTGGAGCACGTCCTCGCGGCGCTGCGCCCGACGGGCCTGGACGGCGGGGCCAGGCTGGAGGTCTTCAGCCAGCTCACGGGCTTCGTCTCGACGTACGTCGCCAACGAGGTGACCCGCGAGCGGGCGGCCGACGACCCGGCACGCGCGGCGGCCGAGGTCCGCTACCTGACGGCGGTGGCCGCCGACGGCGCGCACCCGGAACTGGCGGAGGCCCTGACCGCTCCCGCCCGGTCGCTGTCGCCGGACGACATGTTCGCGCGTTTCCTGGACCGGCTGGTGGACGGACTCGACACGGAGTGACCGATGAGTTCCCGGGATGCGGCCGGTCCTACCTACCGGAGACAGTGATCGCGGAGACAGCGATCGCAGCGCAGCCGAGGACCCGACGACCCGTGGAGCGACCATGACCAGCAACGACGTATGGCCCCTGGTGCACGCCGAGCGCGCGGCGCTCCTCATCGACCTCGACCGGCTCGACGAGGCGCAGTGGGAGAAGCCGTCGCTCTGCGAGGGCTGGACCGTGCACGACGTGGCCGCCCACCTGCTGGACACCTGGAACACCACACGCCTCGGATTCGTCGCCGCGATGGCCCGTGCCCGCTTCGACTTCGACCGGCAGAACGCGGCGGGCGTCGCCCGCGAACGCGGGGCCACGCCCCGGGACACCCTGGAGCGGCTGCGGCAGGCGGCGGGCCGACGCTCGACTCCCCCGGCGCCGCTCGACACCCGGCTCGTCGAGGAGGTCGTGCACGGGGAGGACATCCGACGCCCCCTGGGGCTGATGCACACCTACGCGCCGGAGGCAGTCGTACGGGCCCTGCGCCTCCAGATCCGTACGTCCGCCTCCTTCGGCGGGGCCAAGGAGCGGGTCGCCGGGGTCCGGCTCGTGGCGACGGACGCCGACCTGACCGTGGGCGAAGGACCCGAGGCGAGCGGGACCGCGCTCGCCCTCCTGCTGGCGGTCTCCGGGCGCGGGCCCGCGCTGGAGGAGCTGAGCGGGCCGGGGGTGGCGGTGCTGACGAAGGAGTGAGTCCGTCCCGGGAGCCCGGCCGGGCAACCCGGCCGGGCCTCATTCCGGAAGTCAGTCCCTCTCAGTCCCTTTCCGGCCTTCGCGACCTGCCTGACCTGCGACAACACCCGAGGGACCGAGCGAGGGACCGAAAGTCTCCAACTCCCCCGCGAATAATGCGACTTCGGATTGTCGGCCCGGTCGCACCGGGCGGCATCAGCCCCTCGGCCTCTCCCAGACCGATACGTGACGTCCGCTGCAGTCATCGAATCGCTCGCCCCGCCACCCCTCCCAGCGGTCCCGCAGCCGCAGGCCCGCGAGTTGGGCCATGAGGTCGAGTTCGGCGGGCCACACGTACCGGAACGGGATCGAGCGGTACGAGCCGCGACCGCCCTCGACCTCGATGTAGTTCGAGCTCATCGACTGGGTGGCCACCTCGTAGCGGTCGAACGCCCAACGGGTGGCGGAGATCTCCATCGGGACCGCCTCCTGCCCCGGGGCCAGCAGCCGCAGGTCCGGCACCGCGACCTCGACGGCGAAGGTGCCGCCCGGGGCGAGGTGGGCGGCGGCGTTGCGGAAGCAGGCGACCTGGGCCTCCTGCGTGGTGAGGTTCATGAGGGTGTTGAAGACCAGATAGACGAGGGTGAAGTCCCCCGGTTTGTACGGACCGTCGGCCCGGGTGGTCGCGAAGTCGCCGATGGTTACGGGTAGTTCGGCACCGCCCTCCTTCTCCCGCATCCGCTCGACCATCGCGCGGGAGAGGTCGATGCCGTGCACCGGGACTCCCCGGTGGGCCAGCGGGAGGGCGATCCGTCCGGTGCCGACCCCGAACTCCAACGCCGGTCCCCCGGCGGCGAGTTCCTCCAGGAAGTCGACGGCGGGGACCACCGCGCAGGGACTGAACATGCCGTCGTCGGGGTCGTCGTACCTGGCTGCGACCGACGCGCCGAAGTAGCCGTCCTCCGGCGCGTCGGGAGTGGTGGGAGTGGTGGAATCGGGGTTGCCTGTCAGTGCGGGTACGTCCGGAATGTCATCCACCCCGGGACCGTACTGCGCCCCTCGCGCCCGCCGCACACCCTTTTCCGGCCCCTCACCACTGCCGGTGCACGGTGGCCTTCGTACCGGTCACCAGACTGGCCGCGGGAACGTCGTCGGCGACGACCGCACCCGCTGCGATCACCGCGTCGCGGCCGATGCTGACGCCGGGCAGGATGGTGGCCCCGGCGCCGATCCACACGTTCTCGGCCACGTCGATGGGCGCACCGGTCAGATACAGCCGCCGCTCCTCGGGGTCGACCGGGTGGCCGCCGGTGATGAAGGTGACCTTCGGGCCGATCATCACGCGCTCGGCGATCCGGATGCCGGCGTAGTCCAGGAAGGTGCAGTTCTGGTTGATGAACACGCGCTCGTCGAGGTCGAGGTTGAGCCCGTGGTCCGTGAAGAAGGGCGGGTAGATGGTGACGTGCGACGGCAGCGGCTTGCCGAGGATCTGCTCGAACAGCTCGGCCTTCCCCGCCTCGTCCTCGAAGGGCAGGACGTTGAGGCGGGAGGTCAGCTCGGTGACCCGCAGCACCCTCTCCGCCATGGCACGGAACTCGTCGCTGTGGATGCGCATGAGGTGTGGGATGGGCATGCGGAGATCCTTCCTCTCCCGCACGTGCCGGGCAAACCGAATCAATGCTTCCTCGCCTTGACCTCAAGCGCGGTTGAGGGAAAAAGATCGTGCCCATGACCGAGACGCTGAACACCGAAGCCCTGTCCACCGAAGCCCTGCACACCGAGCTCCGCGCCCTCACCGACCGCGCCGAGATCACCGACCTCTTCGACCGCTACCTGCGCTCCCTCGACGACATGCACACGGACGGGAGCCGGACCCTCGACGAGACCTGGTCAGCCTCCTTCTTCACCGAGGAGGCCACCACCGCGACCCCCGCCGGAGAGGTCGCGGGCCGGGCCGCCGTCCTTGCGAACGTGTCCACCGCCATGCGGCTCTTCGCCCGCACCGTGCACTTCGGCTCCAACTACGTCATCGAGATCGACGGCGACCGGGCCACACTGCGCGGCAACCAGCTCAGCACCCATGTCCTGGCCGACGGCGGCGAGGTGTTCGTCTCCGGCGGGCGCACGGACAACGCGCTCGTCCGCACCCCCGCCGGGTGGCGCCTGCACCGGGCCGACCTGCACATCGCCTGGACCCAGGGCACCCGGCCGAACCTGGCGTCGGTGCTCCCCTAGGGTCGCGGCTGGAACGTCCCCCCGTACATGGGGAGCTTGATGCGGTCGCCGTAGCGGGCGAGCTGGTCCCAGGGCCGGTTCAGGCCCGCCGAGCCGAATTTCCGTACGCGGGTGACGGCGTCCAGGTCGAGGACGTCGACCAGGATCTCCTCGCCCGGACCCGCCTGCTGGCGGACGATGCCCTCCGGGTCGACGATGACGCTCGCGCCGACGGCTGCCGGGTCGGCGGCGTTGAGGTTGACGACGTACACCTGGTTGGTCCAGGCGTTGGCGCGGGCGCAGACGAGTTCCATCTCGCGGTCACGGGTGGTGGTCAGGGTGGGCTGGAGGATCAACTCCGCGCCCATCCACGCCAGTTGGCGGGCGGTCTCCGGGAAGGAGCCGTCGTAGCAGATGGCGAGGCCCGCGCGGCCGATGCCGGGGAGGTCGAAGACGACGAACTCGGTGCCGGGTTCGGTCTGTTCGTACGGCTGCCAGGGGAAGACCTTGCGGTACGTGGCGACGATCTCGCCCTGCGGGGAGACCGCGAGGGCGGTGTTGTACACCCGGCCGTCGGCGGCCTTCTCGTACAGCGAACCGGGGATCAGCCAGAGCCCCGTCTCGCGGGCGAGGTCGCAGATCCGGCCGGTGAGCGGACCCGGGATCGTGACGGCCGCCTCGTGCATCCACTCGGAGCGCGCTTCGAGGAAAGGCGCCTCGGCGGCGAGCAACAGCTCGGGGGCCAGGGCGAGTTGGACGTGCGGGAAGGCGTCGTGGAGGGCCCGTACCTGGCCGGCGTAGCGCTGCCAGGTCGCTTCGAGGTCGTACGGTACGGGCGTGGTCTGCACGGCGGCGATGGCCAGGGTGCGCATGGGGTGGTTCCGTTCTACGAAGCTCTACGAAGTTCTGCGAGGTTCTGCGAAGGCGCAAGGGAGCGGGTCAGTCGTCCAGGGTGACCACCTGCTCCGTGACCGCCGTGCGGCCGTCGCGGAAGAAGGCGCCGAAGCGGGCCCGTACGGCGAGCAGGGCCAGCGCGCCCACCGCGATCGAGCCGACGCCGAGCAGGAAGACACCGCCGACGCCGCCGATCGAGGTGGATCCGTACGCGGGGTCGAGCATGTCGTACGCGCTGCGGCCGAAGGCGGCGACCATCATCAGCGAGCCGAGCAGCGGGAGCAGCCCCTTGAGGAGGAAGTCCCGTGCGCTGTCGCGGAGTTGGTGGCGGAAGTACCAGACGCAGGCAAGGCCGGTGATGCCGTAGTAGAAAGCGATGAGCAGGCCCACGGAGAGGACGACGTCGCCGAGGAAGTCGGTGGAGACGATCGTCAGGAGGGTGAGGGTGACGGCCGCCGCGACGCCGAAGAAGACGGTGCCGAAGGAGGGGGTGCCGAAGCGGGGGTGGATGCGGGCGAAGCGCTTGGGGAGCGCTCCGTGGGCCGACATCGACAGGGTCGCCCGGGACGTGCCGACCAGGCAGGTGAGGAGCGCGGAGACGGCGGAGACGCAGACCGCGAGCTGGATCACCTTGGCGAGGGCGTCACCGACGACGGGCGGGGCGAGGGTGGCGAGGACGTCGGCGGCGTTCTCCTCACTGCCGAGCCCGAGCCCCTCCGTGCCCGTGCCCGCGAAGGAGATCGCGGCGAAGGCGGTGAAGAGGTAGGTGGCGAGCAGGACGAGGGTGGAGATGACGGCGGCCTTGCCGGGGGTGCGGCCGGCGTCGGTGGTCTCTTCGTTGACGGTGAGCAGCGCGTCCCACCCCCAGTAGATGAACAGGCACAGCAGCACGGCCTGCGCGAAGGAGTCGAGCCCGTCGAAGCCGAAGGGGTTCAGCCAGGTCAGGGAGGGGGTCTCGGCCCCGGAGCCGCCGTCTCCCGCGAAGGCGGCGATGCCGAAGGCGAGGAGGGCGAGGAGCTGGAGGCCGAGCAGGACGTACTGCACGGAGGCCGCGAAGTGGATGCCCCGGTACGCGACCGCCGTCGCCGCCCCGAGCAGCAGCACCGCGACGCCCGCGACGGCGTACCCGTTGGCGGCCAGTGAGTGCAGCCCCAGCAGGTCCAGCAGATAGCTCGCGCCGACCCGGCCGAGGGCGGTCATCGCGATGACGGTGGCGCACTGGACGACCCAGCCGCCGGACAGCCAGCCCAGGTACGGGCCGAAGGCGCGGGTGGACCAGACGAAGGTGGTGCCGCAGTCCGGCATCTCCCGGTTGAGCTCGCGGAACGCGAAGGCGGTCAGCAGGATCGGTACGAAGCCGAGCAGCAGCGCGGCGGGCGCGAAGTGCCCGGCGACCAGCGTCACGAAGCCGAGGGTGACGGCGATGCTGTACGCGGGGGCCACGGAGGACAGCCCCAGCGCGACGGAGGCCAGCAGCCCCACGGACCCGCTGCGGAGCCCTTTCCCGGTACGGGTGGAGGCGTCGGTGAGGGCAGGTGGTCGCTCCGGGGCGGATTCGGCAGTCATGGCGCGCCTCCAGTTCCCAGTGGCCGGTCCTCGGTGGACGGCCCGGATTCTTTGAATGCTCATTTAAAGAATGCGCCGGATCATCGTCAAGAGCCAGCGATAGAGTGTTGGACATGGCTTTACGCTGATTCCGATGACGTTCAGTGATCGTCCGCACGGGGAAGGAGGGCCGCCGATGGCCCGTCGCAAGGACCAGGAGGCCCGTCGGGCACAGCTGAGCTCGGCGGCCCAGCGGGCGCTGATCGAGCGGGGCCTCGAAGGGCTGCGGCTGCGCGACGTCGCGGAGGAGGCCGGCCTGACCCCGGCGGCCGTCCTCTACTACTACGAAGACCTCGACGCCCTGATGTACGAGACCTTCCAGCAGGCGATCGACCGCTTCTGCCTCCAGCGCGAGGCGGCGGTGGAACCCCTCACCGACGCGGCGGACCGACTCCGCACCTGCATCGACTCGGGGGTCGCGGCGGGTCCCGACGACGTACTCCCGCGCCTGCTCTTCGAATACTGGCCCCGAAGCCTGCGCGATCCGCGCGCGGCCGCCCTGGACAGCTCCCTGACGGAACGTCAAATCACCGTCTACTACGCCACTTTGGTCCTGGGCCAGGCCCAGGGCACCTTCACCCTCACGGACCCCCCACGCATGCTGGCGGCAAGCTTCGTGGCCCTGGAGGACGGCTACCAGATGGAAATCCTGGCAGGCCGCCGGACCCGGGACGAGGTGGTGACGGCCCTGCACTCCTTCGCGAGGGCGGTGACGGGGCACCGGTTGGGGTGAGGGCTACTTCCGCTTCCGCGCGACGGAGATGATCTCCGCGCTCCCCGGCGCGAGCGGCCCGCGCGCCCAGTCCCCGTACTGGGCCTCGACCTCGAACCCCGCTTCGGCGAGGAAGGCGTTCAGGGCCGCCGGGCGGAGGAAGCGGAGGCGGGAGCTGTCGACCCGCAGGACGGTCCCGTCGGGCTCGGCGGCGGTGCTGTGGAAGTCCACGACCGTACTCGGGGACTCGACCACGGCATCCACCTCGTGCCAGAAGCGGAGCGGACGGCCGGGTCCCCCGCCGCCCCCCGGCAGCTCGACACGCACCTCCGAGGCGACCGGATTCCAGCGGTCCCAGGCGCGGGCCTGCGGATGACGCGTGTCGAACACGAACCGCCCGCCGGGCCGCAGCGCCTCGTGCACGCCGCTGAGCGAATCCCGTACCTCCTCGTCGGTGACCAGGCACTGGAACGCGTGCCCGGTCATGGTGACCAACGCGAACCCGGTGCCGCAGAGCCTGCCCGCGTCGGCAGCGGGACCCTCCACCCAGGCGACCCCGCGCGCCCCCTTGCCCCGCGCCCGCTCCAGCGCCGCACGGTCCGGGTCGAGCCCTGTGAGCCGCCCCCGGTGTCCGCGCTCACGAGCAACGCACAACAGCGACCCGGTGCCGCAGCCGACGTCGAGGACGGAGCCGGCGGCCATCACCAAAGAACCGTAGAAACCGTCGTCGGGCCGGTGCTCCGGATCCCAGGGGTTGAGTATGTCGTAGAGCGCGGCGTCGTCGGCGGCGGTGAAGGCACGGGGCACTGGGCTCAGCCCTGCTGCTGCGGCACGAGTCCGAGGAGGTCGGGCAGGGTGCGCATGTCGTCGAAGAGAACGGTCCCCGGCCCCTCCAGCCGCTCCGGCTTCGTGAGTCCCCCGTGGTACCCGTACGACCGCATTCCGGCCGCGCGGGCGGCCTGCACGCCGTACCGGCTGTCCTCGATCACCGCACACCGTTCCGGCGGTACGCCCAGGGAGCGGGCCGCGTACAGGAAGAGGTCGGGGGCGGGTTTGCCGAGGGCGACGTCGGTGGCGCTGAAGATGCGGGAGTCGTCGAAGTGCGGGGTGAGGGAGGTGAGGTGCAGGCTGCGGCGGATGTCCTGGTGGCGGCCGTTGGAGGCGACGCAGAAGGGAGTGGGGCCGAGGCGGGCGAGGGTGTCGGCGATGCCGTCGACGGCCGTGAGTTCGGCCTCGAAGGCCTCCAGGTAGAGATGCTCGTACGCGTCCAGCCAGTCGGGGGCGAGGGAGCGGCCGAGCCGCTGCTCGACGGCGGCGGTGTAAACCTCGTACGAGGAACCGACGAAAGTGTCGACAATCTCGGCCTCGGTGAAGGGGCAGCCGAGCTCGGCGGTGATACGGGCGTCGACCCGGACGCACAGCCGCTCGCTGTCGACGAGGACGCCGTCGCAGTCGAAGATGACGAGCTCGACGGGGTGGGGGACGTGGTGGTCCGTGGGGCGGGCGTCGCTCGTGCGTACGGTCATGGGGCGAAGGGTAGGTCAGGGCCCGGCGGCCCCCGCAACCGGATTCGCCGTCACCGATGACTTCTTGGCCCGCGCGAGGTCTACCCTGCACAGCATCCGCGCCGCGAGAAGGGCCCCCGCATGAGCCACGCCGAAGTCAACGGCCTGTCCCTGTACTACGAGGAGCACGGTGCCGCCTCCCCGGGCGTCCCCCTCGTGCTGCTGCACGGCGGCCTCGGCTCGGGCGAGATGTTCCTGCCCCTGCTGCCCGAACTCGGCAAGGACCGCCGGGTGATCCTGGTGGACCTCCAGGGCCACGGCCGCACCGCCGACATCGACCGCCCCCTGCGTGCCGAGCTGATGGCGGACGACATCGCGGCACTGATCGGTCGGCTGGGTGTCGAACAGGCCGACATCCTGGGCTACTCCCTGGGCGGAAAGGTCGCCCTGCGCACCGCCCTCCAGCACCCTTCCCTGGTGCGCCGCCTGGTCGTGGTGTCCGTCCCGTACCGGCGGGACGGGTGGTTCCCCGAGGTCGTCGCGACGATGGACGCGATGGGACCGGAGCTGGCCGAGCCGATGAAGCAGTCCCCCGCCTATGCCTCGTACGCGAAGAACGCGCCGCGGCCGGAGGACTGGCCGGTCCTCATCGGCAAGATCGCCGAGGCGCAGCAGGAGCCCTTCGACTGGACCTCCGAGATCCCCGGCCTCACGCCGCCCGCACTGCTGGTCTACGCGGACGCGGACGCGATCCGCCCCTCGCACGTCGTGGACTTCTACGCGCTGCTGGGCGGGGGGCTGCGGGATCCGGGCTGGGACGGCTCGGGGCTGCGGTCGACGGCGCGGCTGGCGGTGCTGCCGGGGTGCAGCCACTATGACGTGCTGGGTTCGCCCGCGCTGCCGGCGGTGGCGCTGCCCTTCCTCGACTCCCCGGAGGAATGACCTCCGGAACCACGGCCTCCTCTCACGGCCCCGCCGCGCGGGCGCGCCCCGTCAGGGGCGCGAGGCTGTGCCGATGTGCGGCTGCCGCCGCGCGGGCGCGCTCTTGCCGCGCCCCTTCAGGGGCGCGGGACTGTGCCGATGTGCGGATGCCGCCGCGCGGGCGCGCTCTTGCCGTGCCCCCCTCAGGGGCGCGGGGAACTGCGCGCCCAGCCACGACGCACCCGCACGGAACCGTGCAATTGCCCCGCGGGTTTAGGTGAAGGGGCGGGGCTGGGGACCCCCTGGCCCAGCGGGCCGGAGCTTCACGCACCCGGCACCGGGAGGCGCACCGAGGGCCCCGGGGCCGCGCGCACCCGGTATCGGGGGTGCGGGCAGGGGCCGGTACCGGGGCGGGCCCGGAGCGAGAGGGGCCGCCCCCTTGCCCGCCCGTCCCGCCCCCGGGGGGCGGCCCCGCCGCCCAAGGGGACGAGGGAAGAGGGAGGAGGCGGGCGGCCCCGCCGCCCAAGGGGGCTGGGGAAGGGGAAGGGGAGCTCGGACCCGCCGCCCGAGGGAGAGAGGGACGGGGGTCCGGGAGGGTCGTAGGGTGCGGGGTATGGGTGGGATGGTCGTGGCCGGAGCGCGGTACGCCGAGGTGTGTCCGGGGTGCGGCGCGCAAGGAGAGTGGAGCGGGGCGCAGGTCCTGCTGGAAGGGGACGGGCGGCTTCGCTGGGACGCGGAGTTCGCGTGCGCCGCCTGCGGCGAAGCGATGAGTTCGTGCGGCGGTGAAGTACCCCCCGGCGTGCGCGAGTTGCTGCTCGCTGCGGACGGCGCGGCAACCGTCTCCCTGCCCCCGGACACCAGGAGCCCCGCCGCCATGCGCGTCCTGCGCGCCTCGCTCGGGCTCGACCTGGCCTCCGTACGGCCGGTACTGGAGGCGATCCGGCACAAGACATACGTATGCACCCTCCCCGAGGCCGAGTTGCTGGCGCGGCAGCTGCGGGAGGCGGGGGTGGCGGCGGTCGCCGAGCGGCTCGGAGACGCACGGGGAGACGTACGGGGAGACGTACGCTGAAGCGGGGGCCGGGCCGTCCGGCAGGATGGGGTGTATGAACACTTCCCCCGTCCAGGCCCTGATCGTCGTCGACATGCAGTCCGCCTTCGTCACCGGTACGGGCGCCGTGCCCGACGCCCCGCGCGTGCTGGACCGTACCGCCGCCCTGCTGAAGGCGGCGCGGGACGCGGGAGTGCTCGTCGTGCACCTTCAGAACGACGGGCCGCCCGGGGCGGACGACGAGACCGGCACCCCCGGGTGGCAGCTCCATTTCCCGTACGAGGAAGGCGAGTTGGTGCTGCACAAGACCGTCGACGACGGGTTCGAGGAGAATCCGCTCGCCGAGCGGCTGCGGGAGGCGGGGGCGGAAGGGCTGGCGATCTGCGGCGTGCAGTCCGAGATGTGCGTGGGCGCGACCGCGCGCGCCGCGCTGGAGCAGGGTTTCCGGGTGGTGATGCCGCACGACGCCCACGCGACGTACGACATTCCGGCGGCGGAGGGCATCAGCGGGCTCGTCCCGGCGGCGATGGTGTCGCGGGTGGCGGAGTGGGCGCTGGGGGACGAGGTCGAAGTGGTGGCGGAGGCGGCGGACGTGGAGTTCGGGAAGGGCTGACATCTCGTCATGTGCTGGGCGGCGGAATGAGGTTGGTGTCGAAGGTCTGGTCGATGATCTGACGGCTGCACTCCGTGAGCCGCAGCTGCCGGTTGCGGGCGTGTGCCCGGAGGGCCTGGAAGGCGGCTTCGGGGGTGGTCTGCCAGCGTTCGGCGAGGATGCCCTTGGCCTGTTCGATGACGATGCGGCTGATCAACGCCCTTTGCAGTTGGGCCTTTTCGGTCTGTTCGTCGTCGAGGTCGCGCTGCTGGAGCAGGGCGATGGTGGCGATGTCGGCGAGGGCCTGGGCGAGCGAGGCGTCGGCCGGGGTGAGGGGCTGGGTGCCCGTGTGGAAGAAGCTGAGCGCGCCGATGGCCCGTTCCCGCCGCCGCAGCGGCACCACGTGGCTGGTGCGGAAGCCGCTCTTGCGGGCGTTCGCGGCGAAGGCGGGCCACGCGGTGGTGGCCCTGGGATCGCAGAGGTCGATGTTGATGCGGGGCTCGCTGGTGCGGAAGCACTCCAGGCAGGGGCCTTCGTTGACCTCCAGGACGAACAGTTCCAGCAGGTGGGTGTTCTCGTCGGAGGCGGCGACGGTCTTGAGGGCCTGGTCGTGGCCGACGAGGAGGATGCCCGCCGCGCTCACGTCGAGGAGGTCCACGCAGTGGGCGCAGACCTGCTGGAGGAATTCGACCAGGTCGAAGTCGTCGATCAGGGAGTCCGCCACTTCCACGAAGACGGCTGACAGTTGTTGTTCGCGGGTCATGCGGATCATTCCCTCGGTGTCTGGGGCGGGTCGTCGGCGGGCGGGCCACCGGCAGGCGGCGCGGTGCCGGACGGGTCGTCGTCGGGGGGCGGGCCGAGGAGGAGGTCCCGGGCCGGTGGGTCGTGGGAGAGCCGGATGCGCCGGTTCACGATGTCGTCGGCGGTACGGGTGACGGGCTCCCCGCACCGGTAGGCGTGGGCCCGTATCCGGGCGAGCGCGTCGTCCAGGGGCAGGTCGAGCTGCACGCTGACCATGCCCGCCGCCTGGTGGACGACGGCCCGGTGCAGTTCGCCGCTGCACTGGGGGCCGATCCACGCGTCCAGCGGGTCGGCGCCGCCGGTGAGGAGGTGGAAGGTGATGGCCTCCGCGAGGGCGAGCGCGTCCTCCATCTGCTGCCCGCTCATGGGCCCGGGCGTCTCCCGAAGCACGGTCAGCACACCGGGCGTGATCCCGCCCAGGCACAGCGGGAGGCAGAACAGCGCGCGCACGGGCAGTTCGGCGAGGGCGGGCAGCAGGGTGGGCCAGCGGTCCGGGTCGACGGCGTCGAGGTCGTTCTCCAGGACGGCGCGGCAGGTGCGGAGGGTGTCGTGCTCGGGGCCCTCCCCGAGGGTGAACTGGAGGTCGTCGACGGCGGAGCCGGTCCTGCTGGTGGACCAGAGCTGCTCGCCGGCCGCCGTGCGCGGCGTGGGGGCGGAGCGCTCCCGGGCTGCCATGAAGTCAGCCCCGCTGAAGGTCATCCCGCGGCCCGACGCCCCGAACTCCTCGTCCAGCGCGAGCGAGACGACGAGGTGATCGACGCCCAGGGCTTCGGTGCAGTGGGCGCCCAGGACGTCGGTGGGACGGTCCTCGTGGAGGTCCAGGCGGGCCAGGACCTCCCCCATCCGGTTGCTGATCATGCGATCCCTCTCTGATGGGGGCCTGTGCCCGGTGTACGCGTACGGATGGCGCCCGGCTCCCCGGCCTCACCCTGCACCCTGCTGCGACCGCACGGTCACCAGCGCGGCGAGCGCCCGAACCGCCCGACGCCCGCGCCGCGGCAGATGCCGCCTTCGCGCGGCGGGCGCGACCGCGGCCCGCGGGGCCGGATCCCCCAGGAGTACGGACGTACAGCCGACGATGTCGCACAGGCGCACCAGCACCGGGGGCGGCCGGTGGGCGCGGAAGGCGCGGCCGGCGGCCCTGGCCCGGGCCGCCGCGGCGAGCAGCGCGTTCAGCCCGGAGACGTCGCAGAAGGAGACCGACTGGAGCTGGACGTGCACGCAGCCGTGCCGCCCGGGGGCGTCGTCCATGGCGCGGGCCAGCAACGGGACGCCGTCCAGGTCGAGTTCCCCGTACAGGACGATCCAGTCGTCCCACCCCTGCCGATAGCGCTCGCAGCTCAGACGTGTCGCGGTGGACATGAGACCTCGCCTCCCGGACCCGTCGACGCCGCCCCACGAGGAAGTGCGGAGCACGGGCACGCGGGCCCTGCCGGATCGGTGAAACCGTGCGCGCGGCGCGGTCGCGACGCGCGTCCAACGGACCTGATCCGTCGACGACACCAGATGGGCGGCAACCCCGGCGGGACCGGCCTGTGGCGTACGGGAAGGAGAGCAGGGCCCGAACCAAGGGCTGGGGGCCGGGCGAAGCCGGGGGCCGGGGCTCTGCACCCCAGCATAGACCCGGCGTCCAGCCCGGACGTCCGGCCTGCTCTCCGTGCGGGGCAACCGGGCCGGGAGATTGTCCGGTTGACGGCCCGCACGGCCAATTCACGCACCGTGCCCAAAGGTTGACAGACCGTACGGCCGGGCGTTGACTGAGCGGCACGGCGCAGGACGTGCCGTCCGGAACCCCCGGACCGGCCCCTCGCCCCTCGCTTCGCCGGGACCCCGCGGAACGCAGAACGCACTGCGAAACCGGAGGTACGGCCATGCGCGACCCGCTCGCACGACGGTGGCCCCTCCGCGCTCGCGCCAGCACTTCCACGGCACCACCTCCCACGGCACCACCGACGAAGGGATGCATCGTGCAGGAAGACATGTGGGGATACCGGCAGGCAGCGGCCTATCGGCCCGGAACGAAACTGACCGGGTTCAAGGTCGAGGCGACCGACGGCAGCATCGGCAAGGTGGACAAGCACTCGGAGGACGCCGGGGCGGCCTACCTCGTCGTCGACACGGGGCCGATGATCTTCGGCAAGGAGGTCCTGCTGCCCGCGGGCACCGTCGTCCGCGTCGACGTCCAGGAGAAGAAGGTCTACGTCGACCGCACCAAGGCGGAAATCAAGGACTCCCCGACGTTCGACAAGGAGAAGCACCTCGACGACCCGCACTACCGCGAGCAGTTGGGCACCTACTACCGGCGCCCGCTCGGCTGAGATCCCGTCGGCCAGGGGACTCCGGGCCCTCCCCTCCTCCGGGGCCCGGTGCACAGGCGATGCCCGTTCCGCTTCGGCCGGGACGGGCATCGCCCATGTCCCCCTCACCGGCGGCGGCTCGCGAGCCGCTCAGTCACGGGCCAGCGCACGTCCGTCGCCCATCCGAACTTCTCGAAGCAGCGGATGGCCTCGGCGGTGAGGTCGAGCTGCCCCCGGTCGACGCCGTGCCGCGCGCAGGTCGGGTCGGCGTGGTGGAGGTTGTGCCAGCTCTCCCCGAAGGAGAGGACGGCCAGCGGCCACAGGTTGGTGGCCCGGTCGTGGCGGCGGGTGCGGAAGGGGCGCTCACCGATCATGTGGCAGAGGGAGTTGACGCTCCAGGTGACGTGCTGGAGCAGGGCGACGCGTACGAGTCCGGCCCACAGGAGCGCGGTCAGACCGGCGTAGAGGCCGCCCCCGATGACGTACCCGGCGGCGAACGGCAGCACCAGACTCAGCGCGCAGAGGTACGGAAAGGCCTTGGCCACCCTGCGCATCCCCGGGTCGGCCAGCAGGTCGGGGGCGTACTTCTCGGGGGCGGTCTCCTCCCCGAGGAACAGCCACCCCACGTGGGCGTGCGCGAGCCCCCGCAACTGGCCGCGCAGGGTGGTCCCGTAGCGGAAGGGCGAGTGCGGGTCGCCGGGCCGGTCGGTGAAGGCGTGGTGCCTGCGGTGCACGGCCACCCACCCGATGACGTCCCCCTGGAAGGTCATCGACCCGGCCACCGCCAGCACCAGGGTCAGGGGGCGGTTGGCGGTGTAGCTGCGGTGCGTGAGCAGCCGGTGGAAGCCGGCCGTGACGCCGAGGACGGTCACCGCGTAGAAGAACACGGCGATCAGGACGTCGGTCAGCGAGATGAGGCTCCCCCACAGCACCCACGCGCCCAGGACGAGTGCGAGGAAGGGGAACGCGACGATGAGGGCGGTCACGGCCAGGTAGAGCCGCTCGGTACCGGTGGGTGCTTCGCGCGCGGCGCGGGGGAAGGGCTGGTCGCCGTCGTAGGGGGCGGGCCCCTGGGCGGCGCGCGGCATGGATTCCGTACGGATGGACACCCGGTGCTCCTCTGCTCGGGAGGGATGAGGGAGCTACCGGGGGCCTGGGCTGCATGGATCGGGTGCCCGGGGTCGGGGGACCCAAACGGGGGCGGGTGACGCGAACGGGGCCCGGCACGACGGGCGTGCGCGGGCCCCGGTGCGGCTAGAGCTTGATCCACTCGGTGGAGGTGGTCACCTCGTCCAGGATGTCGGTGACCGGGGCGACGCCCAGGCCCGGGCCGGTCGGGACGTCGAGGTGGCCGTCGGCGAGTTCGAAGGGGGCGGTGATGTCGGTGGCGAAGTAGCGGCTGGAGCCGGAGGTGTCGCCGGGGAGGGTGAAGCCGGGGAGGGCGGCGAGGGCGACGTTGGCGGCGCGGCCGAGGCCGGTCTCCAGCATGCCGCCGCACCAGACGGGGACGCCGTGCGCGACGCACAGGTCGTGGATGGCCTTGGCCTCCAGGTAGCCGCCGACCCGGCCGGGCTTGATGTTGATGATGGAGGCGGCGCCCAGGGTGATCGCGGCCGCCGCGTCCTCGGCGGACTCGATGGACTCGTCCAGGCAGACGGGGGTGGCGAGTTGGCGGGCGAGGGCCGCGTGCTGGACCAGGTCGTCGTCGGCGAGCGGCTGCTCGATGAGGAGCAGGTCGAAGGCGTCGAGCTTGGCGAGGTGGCGGGCGTCGGCGAGGGTGTAGGCGGCGTTGGCGTCGACCTGGAGGAGGAGATCGTCGCCGAAGCGCTCGCGGACGGCGCGCACCGGGGCCACGTCCCAGCCCGGCTCGATCTTCAGCTTGATGCGGACGTAGCCCTCGGCGATGAACCCCTCCACTGCGTCGAGGAGTTCGGGGATCGAGTCCATGATGCCGACGGACACACCGCAGGGTACGCGGTCGCGGTCCGCGCCCAGGTAGGTGCCGAACGACTGGTTGGTGGAGCGGAGTTGAGCGTCCAGGACGGCCGTCTCCAGGGCCGCCTTCGCCATCTTGTGGCCCTTGAAGGGCTTCAGCGCACGCTTGACCGCGAACGCGTCGGCGCTTTCGCTGAGTTCGGGGAGTTCGGGGATGAGGAAGCGGCGCAGCACGTCCTGCGCGCCGTCGACGTACTCGGAGCAGTAGCGGGGTTCCGACATCGCGACGCATTCGCCCCAGCCCTCGCCCTCCGGGGTGACGACGCGCACGAGCAGGACGTCGCGGTCCGTCTCCACGCCGAAGGAGGTGCGGAAGGGGGCGCGCAGCGGCATGGCGATGCGGCGGAGTTCGATTCCGGTGATCTTCAAGGGAGTTGGCTCCGTTTGCGAGAGGTTCGGGGGTTACGTGCGCTACGGGCGTTGCGGTCGTTACGGGAGAGGGGTGGCGCGTTCGACGACGTAGCTCGTGCGGTTGTGGAGGCCCGTGACGCGGGCGCCCTCGGCGAGCAGGGTGCCGAGGACCTCGCGCAGGGCGAGCCGCCACTCCTTGGCGGCCCCCGGGTCGGTGCGGCGCAGGCCTTCGATGTCGGCGGGGACCTCGATCAGGAGGGTGCGCGCGGTCAGGTCCGGGCCCACGACGGGGCGGCCGTCGCGGACCGCGAGCGCGGTCACCGCGTCGGCGGGTGCGGTCGCCTCCGGGGCCGGGTAGGCGGTGAGGTCCCAGGAGATCAGGGCGCGGTCGGACTCGTCGCCGTCGTTGATGGCGTCGGCCATCTCCCCGTAGAAGCGGGGGAGGTACTCGACCGGGCGCGCGCCCAGCTTGGTCAGGTTGAAGTAGGCGTTGCGGCGGATGAGCGGGTCGTACGTCCAGGTGATGCGGGTCAGGCCGCGGGCCAGTGCCCAGTCCCGCTGGTGCAGCTTGAGTGCGAGGCCCGCGGCGCGGCCGGGCAGGGCGCCGGTGACGTGCGAGTGGAGTACGTCGCCGGCGGGGGCGGCGAAGAAGCCGACGGACGCGCCGACCAGGCGGCCGTCCTCGTAGGCGCCCGCGACGTAGTTCCCGGAGTGGGAGAAGGCGCGCATCAGCTCGGGGTTGACCGGGGAGCCGCCGGGGGGTGAGCCCCAGATCTCCTCGAAGAGGGCGGCGACGGCTTCGAGGTCGTCTATCTCGTGCAGTTCGCGGAGGGTGAGGGGGGAGTTCATCGGGGCACCTGCGTGTTCTGAACGTGCTGGACGAGGGCCGCCAACAGGCGGGTACGGGGTACGAGTTCGGCGGCGACGACGTGCTCGTGGTCGGCGTGCGCACCGCCGCCGACCGCGCCGAGCCCGTCCAGGGTGGGGCAGCCGACCCCGGCGGTGAAGTTGCCGTCGGAGGCGCCACCGACGGCGGTGGAGGCCAGCTCACCGAGGCCGAGTTCGCGGGCCAACTCCCGCGCTGTGGCGAAGAGTTCATCGGAGGAGGTCTCCTCCAGCGGGGGCCGGTTGGGGCCACCGCGCACCTCGACCTCGGCGCCGGGCAGGGTCGCCCTCAGGGCGCGCAGGGCGGTGTCCGTCTTCTCCTGTGCGGCGAGCGTGGGGACGCGTACGTCCAGGGTGACGGTCGCCGTCGCGGGGACGGTGTTGGTGGTCGTGCCGGCGGTGACGACCGTGGGCGTCACGGTGGTGCGCCAGTCCGCGGACTCCCCCGCGTTGATCGCGGCGGCGACGGCGTCCAGCGCGAGGATCAGATGGGCCGCCTCGACGGCCGCGTTGACGCCCTTCTCGGGTTCGAGCCCGGAGTGGGCGGCCTTTCCGTGCGCCACCAGGTCGTACTGGGAGGTGCCCTTGCGGCCGGTCTTCAGCGCTCCGCCGTCCGCCGACGCCTCCAGTACGAAGGTGGCCGCGCACTCGCGCGCGACCTCCTCGATCAGCTCCCGCGAGGCGTCCGAGCCGACCTCCTCGTCACCGGTGATCAGCACGCACACCCCGTCGAGGGAGGGCAGCGAGGCCAGCGCGTGGAAGGTCATGACCAGGCCGGCCTTCATGTCGAAGACGCCGGGGCCGCGCAGGATGCCGTCGGTGACGGACCAGGGGTGGGTCTTCAGCGAGCCCATCGGCCAGACGGTGTCGTGGTGGCCGAGCAGCAGCACGCGCGGGGTGCCGAAGGTCCACTTCAGGTGCGTCACACCGTCGACGACGATCCGCTCGGGCTCGGCGCCGAGGTACCGGGCGCCCTGCGCGGCGACGACGTCCGCGCTGCGGGCGACGGCTTCGAGGTCGGCCGAGAAGGACTCGCAGACGACCAGCTCCTCCAAATCGGCCAGCATGTGGGCGAGTTGGGCGCCGCCGGGGGTCGGGGTCAGGTCGTTCGTCGGGTCCGCGTTCACCTTCGGCTCCTCAGGGGCGGCAGGGCATTGCTCATGAGGAACACGGTAGGCGAGGGCTCTGACCTGCGGTTTGTACGGGACGACCAAGGGAGGGGTGTTGGTTGGTCCAGCTGCACAATGGGTTCCCGGGAGGGGGCTCGGGTGTGCGGGCTCCGCCGGTGGAGGGGCGGGGCTGCGTGGGCCTGTCGGGTTCGGGTGTGGTGACTGGGGGCCGCTGTGGCTGTGGCGGGGCCCTATTGCGTGCCCGGCACCCCCGTTGCCTGCGGGGGGGGGCGCTGCCGAGCGGTGCGGTGGCTGCGGTGGGACCCTGCTGCGTGCCCGTGCCCGGCACCCCGGTTGCCTGCGGCGCCTGCCCCAGCCCCGCCCCTTCACCTAAACCCGCGGGGCTGAGTGGGGGGGGGTGTGCGGGTCGGTTCGTGGTCTCGGTCCCGTGCGGGTCCGTCGTGGCTGGTCGCGCAGTTCCCCGCGCCCCTGGATGGATGCCCTCCGGGCACCATCCCCCGGACCCTCAGCCCCGCACCGCCCCCGTCGACGCCCGGATCACCAGCTCCGGGTCGAAGAGGAGTTCCCCCGTCGGCACCTCGCGGTTGCTCACCAGTGCGAGCACGCTCCGGCTGACCTCCAGGGCCAGCCGGTCCGCGGGCTGGCGGACCGTGGTCAGGGCCGGGTCGGTGAACTCGGTGATGGATGTTCCGTCGTAGCCGACGACCGAGATGTCGTCGGGTACGGACAGGCCCTGGCGGCGCACACCCCGGATCGCGCCCAGCGCCATGTAGTCGCTGGCCGCGACGATCGCCGTCGCCCCCTGCGCGACCAGCGACGCGGCCGCCGCCTGTCCGCCCTCGACGGTGTACGACTGCCGGACCACCCACGTCGAGCCGTCGTCCGCGCCCCGTCGGGCCAGCGCCTCGACGAAGCCGCGCACCCGGCGGTCGGCAGGGCGGTTTCCGGAGGGGCCCGACGCCATGCCGATGCGGCGGTGGCCCAGCCGGTACAGGTGGTCGACGGCCAGTTCGGCGGCGAGTGCGTCGTCGGTGGAGAAGACCGGCACCGGAATCCCGTCCGCGAACTCCCCGTTGAGCCCCACGTACGGCACCCGGCGCTGGCGCAGCAGTTCGTAGCTCTCGGTGTCGGCGCCCTCCACCGTGTTGGACGCCGACAGGAACACCACCGCCGCGACCCCCTTGTCGACGAGCGCGGTAAGGAAGTCCAGCTCCTGCACGCCGCCCGGGAAGACGGGGCACAGCACGGTCTTCAGACCCTGCGGTGCGAGCGCCGACTCGATGCGTTCCGCGACGTCCGCGAAGAAGGGGTTCGAGACGAACTCCGTGATGACGGCGACGAGTTGGCCCTGCGTCGGCCGTTCGTAGCCGAGCTGCGCCATCGCCTGCTCGACGGCTTCGCGCGTCTTGCGGGACACCCCCTGCCGCCGGTTGATGACCCGGCTGACGGTGGCCTCGCTGACCCGTGCGTGGGCTGCGACGTCGGTGATCCCGACCTTCATCACGGTCCTTCCGTAGAGCCCGTACCCCTGCAGGAGTGGGTGAGCGTCACCAGACCACCGCGCGGGACGGCCAGCAGGCTCGGCCCCTCCGGCAGGTGCTCATGAGGATCATTCATCATACGACCGTCCGGTCCCTGCACCCGCGCCCGCACCGGACCCCCGCCGCCGACGACCTCGACCGCGAGCCGGTCCCGGTCCGAGCCGTTGACCAGGTGGAAGGTGCGGTACGCGGTGAAGTCGAGGGGGACCAGGCGGTCGCCGTGCACGCTCACCAGGCACTCGTCGCCCCGGGCCGCCGCCACCACCGGGTACAGCTCGTCGGGCCGACCGGGCTCGACCTCCCCGTCGAGCAGCAGCGCCCGGTGCTCGCGCCACCGGGCGAGCCAGAAACGCACGACCTCCACCTGTGCGGGCGGAATCTCGTCCAGCAGTACCGAGATCTGCGGTACGCAGTGCAGCGCGCCGATGAGCTGGCGGGCGACGGCCGCCGGGCTCGCGCCGTGCGACCACATCACCATGTCGGAGTGGACGACCGCGCCGACCGCGAGGAGCGAGGTGTCCAGGGTGCGGACCCGGTTGGCGACGGCGTCGGCGGGACAGTCGAAGGAGCGGAGCATGTTCCCGTACGGGGTCATGCCCGGCCCGGCGTACGGCTGGCGCAGCTCGATCAGCACGTCCGGGCGGACCTCCTCCAGCTCGCGGCGCAGTCCGCTGAGCAGCTCGCCCATGGCGGGCCCGACGGGCCCCTTGCCGTCGGTGGCGTACACGAGGGCCTGGTCCAGGAAGTCGATCTTCAGGCCGTCGAGGTGGTGGTCGCGTACGAGGCGGACGCACGTGTCGATGACGTGCCGCCGCACCTCGGGCAGCCGGGGGTCGAGGACGTACGCGCCCGGCACGCTCGCCGGGGAGGGGGCGGCGGCGGACCAGGTGTCGAAGCAGTCGGCCTCGGGGCCCAGGAGCAGGGGCGCGACCCAGGCGAGGTAGGCGAGGCCGTGCGCGCGCACCTTCGTCACGTGGGCTGCGAGGTCGGGGAACTTGGCGGGGTCCGGCTGCCAGTCGCCGCAGCCCGCGTAGCCGCGTCCGTTGCCGTACCGCTGCCAGCCGTCGTCGAGGATGAGCGCCCCGCAGCCGAGGTCGGCGGCGAGGGCGGCCTGGGTCTCGACGGCGGTGTCGGTGACGTCCTGGTTGAAGGCGTACCAGGTGGAGTAGACGGGTTCGCGGGCCGCCTCGGGGACCGGCATCGGCGGGTGGGTGGCGGCGAACCAGTCGCGCAGGGGGCGCAGGGCGGCGGCGACGGAAGGGGCGCGGGGGACGAGGAGGAGGCGATGCGGGTCGGGGGAGGCTGGCAGGCGGAGGTGGACGACGTGGGTGTCGTTCTCCTCGGAGACGCCGAAGCGGACGGTGGCCTCCGAGGTGGGGTCGGCGACGGCGAAGGTGAGGAGGGTGGCGCCGGAGTGCTCGTACAGGCAGCCGGCGGCGGGCCCGTTGACGAGGCTGACGCGGGAGCGGCCCTCCCAGTCGGCGACGAGGGTGCGCCGCCAGGCGGCCTGGGGGTGCCAGTAGCCGGTGGCGTCGCCGAGGGGGACGGAGAGGCGGATCTCGACGGGTTCGCCGGGTGAGCGGACCTCCAACAGGCGCGTTCCGCTCGGGAGTTGGGTGAGGGACCAGTGCGGGTCGGGAGCGAGGACGGCGATCGACACGGTGTCGAGGAGCGGGACGAGGGGGGCGGGGGTTTCGTGGGCGGTGGTGACGGCGGCTTCGGGAAGCATGTTCATTCCTTGACGGCCCCTGCGAGGAGGCCGGAGACGAAGTGGCGCTGGAGGGCGAGGAACACCACGGCCATGGGGACGGCGGCGATCGCGGTTCCGGCGAGGATGGCGCCGTAGTCGGTCTCGTCCAGCCCCTGGAGGGAGGCGAGCGCCACCGGGATGGTGAACGAGGTGTCCTGGCGCAGGACGATCAGCGGCCAGACGAAGTCGTTCCACTGGTAGAGGAAGAGGAAGATCGCGAGGGCGGCGAGCGCGGGGCGCATCGGCGGGAGCGCGACGCGCAGGAAGAGGCGGAGTTCGCCGCAGCCGTCCATCCGCCCGGAGTCGAGAAGCTCCTTGGGCAGTCCGGCCATGGACTGGCGCATGAGGAAGATGCCGAAGGGCAGCGCGAGGTTGGGGAGGACGACGGCCTGGTACGTGTTGAGCCAGTGCAGCTCGGCCATCGTGCGGAACAGGGGTACGAGGGTGATCTGCGCCGGGACGATCAGCCCGAGCATGAGCGCCCCGAACAGGACCTCGCGCCCCCGGAAGCGGTAGGTGGCGAAGCCGTATCCGGCGAGGGTGCAGACGGCTCCGGCGAGGAGGGTGTAAACGCTTGCGATTCCGAGGGAGTTGAGGATGACCCGTCCGAAGTGGGCTTCCTGTTGGAGGGTGTTGAGGTTGGTGAGGAGGTCGCCGCCGGGGAGCAGGGGCGGCGGGCTGTCGAAGATCTCCTGGGAGGTGTGGGTGGCGGCGACCAGCACCCAGTACAGGGGGATCGCGACGACGGCGAGGGCGATGGCGAGGCCGGAGGTCAGCAGGATGCTGCGGCCTCGCTGACGGCTGGTCACGACTTGTCTCCCAGGAGGCGGAACTGGAGCAGGCCCAGGAGCCCGATCAGCACGGTCAGGGCGTACGCGAGGGCGGAGGCATAGCCGAAGTCGAAGTAGGAGAAGGCGTTGCGGTAGAGGTAGACGCCGATGGTGAGGGTGGCGTTGTCGGGGCCGCCGCCGGTGAGGACGAAAGGCTCGTCGAAGAGCTGGAGGGTGCCGATGGTGGAGAGCACGGTGGTCAGGAGCAGTGCCGGGCGCAGTCCGGGCAGGGTGACGTGCCGGAAGGCGGCCAGGGCCCCGGCACCGTCGACGGCCGCGGCGTCGTACAGCTCGGCCGGGACGGTTTGCAGCCGGGCCAGCAGGATGACGGCGTTGTAGCCGGTGTAGTGCCAGGTCAGGGCGAGGCCGAGGGAGATCTGCGCCCAGAGGCCGTCGGTGAGCCAGGGCACGGGGTCGAGGCCGAGGCCGCCGAGGAGCCAGTTGACGAGGCCGTACTCCTTGTTGAGGAGGACGGAGAAGGCGATGCCGTACGCGACGAGCCCGGTCACCATCGGCAGGAAGAAGCCGAGCCTGAAGACCGAACGGCCGTTCAGGAGTGTTGAGTTGAGGGCTACGGCCAGTCCGGTGGCGAGGGCGAGCATCAGGGGGACCTGGACGGCGAGGATGACGCCGGTGTTGCGCAGGGCGGTCCAGAAGAGGGGGTCGTCGAGGAGGCGGGCGTAGTTGTCCGCGCCGACGAAGGTGTCCACCCCGGCGACGGTGCGGTGCAGGCTCATCACGAAGGACCAGCCGATGGGGTACAGCTTGAAGGCCGCGAAGAGGAGGAGCGCGGGCAGGACGAAGAGGTACGGGGCGGCCCGGCCGGACCGCTTGCGGCGGGCCGGGGCGGGGCGCGTCCTCGTCTCCCGCACCGGTGGGGCGAGGGTGGTCACTTGGCGGCCTTCCGGCCGGTCTGGCGGGCGAGTTCGGCGGCGGCCTCGGCGAGGACCTCGGCGGGTTCGGCGCCCTTGAGGAGCACCTTGGACTGGGCGTCGGTGACGAGCTTGAGGGCGCGGGCATAGTCGGAGGTGTAGTTGACGGCGGGGGACTTGGCCTTGAGGGCGGCGAGGAAGATCTCGCCCTTGCGCTGGCCGCCGAAGTACTTGGAGGGCTCGTGGAAGACGTTGTCCTCGTACGCCTTCATCAGGGCCGGGGCGATGCCCTTGCCGCGGTAGATCTTCACCTGCGATGCGGGCCGGGTGAGGGCGAACTCGATGAACGCCCAGGCGGCGGCCTGGTGCCTGCTGCTTCCGGCGACGGCGAGGTGGGTGGAGTTGACGGTGGCGGCGGTGGGGCCGCCGGGGCGCACGGCCGGGGGCAGCCGGACGCGCCACTTGCCGGACTCTGCGGGGACCTGCTCCTCGATGATGCCGCCGAACCAGGTGGGGTACGGGACGACGGCGTTCGTCCCCTTCTTCAGGCTGCTCATCAGGGCGTTCCAGCCGCCGGCGAGGTCGCTGACCAGGCCCGCGTCGTTCATGGTCCTGATGAGGGTGAGCGCGCGGACGGCCTCGGGCGAGTCCAGGGTGATGCGGCCTTCGAGGTCGAAGTAGAAGACGCCCTGGAGCTGGAGGAGGGTCTGGAAGAGGTTGGCGGCGTCGGGCTGGGAGGCGGGCTTGTCGATGCCGAGGAGGTGGACGCCGGTCTTGGCCTTGATCTTCTTTCCGGCCTCGATGGTGTCGTCCCAGGTCTGGAGGGCGTCGGGGTCGACCCCGGCCTTTTCGAAGATGTCGGCGCGGTAGTAGAAGCCCGCTGAATTGGCTTCCCAGGGGAGGGCGTTGACCCTCTTGTTGTCGGGGCTGACGGTGCCCCAGAGGCCCTGGGCGAAGGAGTCCTTGTGGGCGGTCGCGCCGAGGGGGGCGAGGTCGGCGAGGCCGCCGGGGAAGCGTTCGACGTAGCCGGGGAGGTAGTCGACGCCGATGTGGAGGACGTCGGCCAATCCTTGGCCGCCGGCGGCCATTCCGGCGGTGATCTTGTCCCAGATGGCGGGGTTGCCGATGTCCTGGACGGTGACCTTGATGCCGGGGTTCGTCTTGTTGAACTCCGGTACGAGGGACTTGAGTTCGGCGGCGGGGCCCTGCCAGGACCAGACGGTTATCTCGCCCTTCTTGGGGTCGCCCTTGGCGCCGGATCCGCTTCCGCCGCCGAGGCCGCCGGTGCCGGCGCCGTCGCCGGAGCAGGCGGTCAGGCCGAGGGTGCCGAGGCCGGCGGCCGCGATTCCGCCGCCCAGGCGCAGGGCGCTTCTTCGGCTCAAGTGGGCTTGGTGTGCGGTGCTGTTGTGCGTGTGGCCGTCGGCCATGGTGGCCCTCCCCGGGTTCTTGATCTTGTTCTTGTTCGCCCGCTGGGGGCGGTGGTGCGTGGTGTGACGGGTTGCCGTCGTGTGGTGACGGAGCGGGACACTACAAGTGCCCACCGGTGACTTGCAATGCACCGCTGAAAACTTTCAGCTTGACCAGCGTTCAATTGCTGCGTGATTCATTGCAATGGGGCGGGAGGGGTTGCTAGCGTGCGGCTGCGAGGGGGCACGGGGGGGGCGGTGCTCGGGGTGCGGCGCTCCCCACCGCCCCGTCCCCTTGGGCGGCGCAGCCACCCCCGCCTCCTTGGGGGCGGGGCGTCCCCTTCCACCACCCCCGTCCCCTTGGGCGGCGGGGCCGCCCCCCGGGGGCGGAACGGGCGGGCAAGGGGACGGCCCGCCCGATCCGGGCCCGCCCCGGCACCGGCCCCCGCCCGCACCTTGCACACCGGATGCGCATCCCGCCGGGCACTCGGGGCGCCTCCCAGCACCGAGCAAGTTCAGCCCCCGGCCCGCCGGGCCAAGAAGTCCCCAGCCCCGCCCCTTCACCTAAACCCGCGGGGCAATGGGACCGGTTCCCGTGCAGGAGCGTCGTGGCTGAGCGCGCAGTTCCCCGCGCCCCTAAAGGGGCACGGGTCCCCATCCCACCCAACCCCGGGAGACACCCTCATGACGCGTTCCCGCACGACCCTGCTGGCCGCACTCACCCTGCTCGCCTCGCTCGCTCCCCTCGCCCCCCTCGGCGGAGCTCCCGCCGCAGCCGACGAAACGGCCCGGGTGCAGCCCCTCACCATCCAGGACCCCGGCTTCGAACTCGGCGGCGCAGCTTGGCAGTTCACCTCCGGCACCGGCACCGCCACCAACAACCCCCACAGCGGAAAGCAGCTCGCCTACCTCGACGCGGGCAGGGGCCACAAGGTCTCCCAGACGGTCACCGCCACCGGCCGCGGCGGCGCGTACGTCGTCACCGCGTGGATCGCCACCGGCGGCGCCGGCGCGACGTACACCCTCCGCGTCAACGGCACGACCGCCGCCACCCAGACCCTCCCCGCCGCCGCCAACTACCGTCGCCACACGCTCGGCAGCATCAGCCTCTCCCCCGGCGACAAGCTGGAGATCGCCTTCGAGTCGGGCCAGGGCTGGGTGAATGTCGACGACGTGATGGTTTCGCCCGCCGCCCCCGCCAGACCCAAGGTCACGTCCTCCGACCCCCAGGTCGCCGAGATGTTCGCGTGGGCGACGAAGAAGGCCAACAGCTGGGTGCACCTGCCGGGTACGGAAGGCCCGCTCAACGCCGACGAGCGCCAGACCGGCGGCACCGGCACCGGCGTCTACGGCCCCTCGTACTGGGCGGGTTACGCCAACCGCAGCGGCTACTACTCCCGCGACATGGCCCACCAGCTCGCGGGCGCCGGCGTGCTCGGGCTGCACGCCGAGAACAAGGCGATGCTGCGCGCCTTCGCCGCCACGGCCACGCCGGAACACCGCTACTACCCCGTCTGGGCGCTCAACTTCGACAACCGCACGCCGCTGTCCATCGACTACCGCAACCCCGACCTCTTCGTCCGCGAGGTCCCCGCCGTCTTCGAACTCGTCCAGAAGGCGGAGGAGGCGTACCGCTGGAGCGGCGACCGGTCGTACCTGGACGACCCGGCCCTGTGGGACTTCTACCGGCACGCCACCGAGGAGTTCGTCACCCTGCACGACGAGCAGAAGGACAACGGCCCGCGTGCCAAGGTCGCCGAGGGCACCGGAAAGGGCATCTTCCAGGGCGTCGCCAGTTACAACGAGCAGAGTGACGAGCCGCTGGCCGAGTCCGGCGACGCCATCGGGTCGCAGTACCAGGCGTACCGGGCGATGGCCGCGCTGGCACGCGCGAAGGGGGACGGCAAGGTCGCCGCCGCCTTCGACCGGCGGGCCCGTGATCTGAAGGCGTACTTCAACTCCAGCTGGAGCGGGGAGGGTTCGGGGGCCGACATGGTGCGCGGGTACACCACCGACGGGCGTGCGCTGACCGGGTGGGGCAAGGAGAACAGCTGGTTCATGCCGATGAAGCAGATCGTCGCGCCGGGCGCCCGCCGCGAGGCGTACCTCGACTTCGTCGACGCCCAGGCCGAAGGCCCCGACCGCCCCACCAACATCGAGGCCCTCAGCTACCTCCCCGACACCTTCTTCACCAACAACCGCCCCGACACCGCCTGGAAGTGGATGCGCCACGTCTACGCCCAGAAGGACATCCAGCACGTCAACACCCGCCAGGGCACAAATGGCGACTACCCCGAGGTCTCCTTCACCCTCGTCGGGCAGACGGTGGAGGGGCTGATGGGCGTACGGCCGGACGCCCCGGCCCGCACCCTCACCACCCAGTCCCGCCTCCCCTCCGGGATGGGCTGGCTGAAGATCGAGGACCTGAGCATCGGCGATTCCGCCTTCGCCCTGCGCCACGACACCGCGCGCCGCTCCACCCTCACCCACACCACCGGCACCAGGGCCTACACCTGGGAGGCCCGCTTCCCCGGCAAGCACCGCACGCTTAAGGTCGACGGCATGGTCAAGCCCGCCCGTACCGAAGTCGTCGACGGCGTGACGTACAGCAGCGTCCGCACCCGGGTCGCCCCCGGCCGCACGGTGAGTGTCGAGGTCGTCCGATGACCTCGCCCGCCATATTCCCGGGAGGTGCCGAGCTGTTCCGGCTCGGCACCTCCGTGGCACACCTCAACCACGGGTCCTTCGGAGCGGTGCCGATCCCGGTCGAGGAGGCCCAGCAGCGCTTGCGGGACGAGTCCGCCGCCGACCCGGACGCCTTCTTCCTGGGCGCACCGGACCGGATCGCCCGGGCCCGGACCCGTATCGCCCAGCACCTGGGAGCCGACCCGGACGGCTCGGCGCTCGTCGCCAACGCCACGGAGGCGGCCAACCTGGCGCTGGACGCCATAGACCTGCGGCCGGACGACGAGGTCCTGGTCACCGACCACGGGTACGGAACGGTCGTCGCGGCCGCCGCCCGCCGGGCCCGGGTGGTGACCGTCGCCCTGGACCCGCTGCTTCCGGATGAGGAGGCGGTACGGAAGGCCGTCCTGGCCGGGGTCACCCCCCGTACCCGCATCGCCCTCCTCGACCACATCAGCTCCCCCACCGCACGCCTCATCGCCACCCCCTCCCTCCTCGCCGACCTGCGGGAACGCGGGATCGTCACGGTCGTCGACGGGGCGCACGCACCGGGGGCACTGGCCGATCCGCTGGCCGGGGAGCCCGACTTCTGGTTCGGCAACCTTCACAAGTGGGGGTACGCGCCTGCGGGCAGTGCCCTGCTGACGGTGGCCCCGCGCTTCCGCGAGCGGGTGCCCGCGCCCGTCCCCTCCTGGGAGGACGAGCGGGGCTTCCCGCGCTCGGTGGAGTACCGGGCGACGGTCGACTACACGGGCTGGCTGGCCGCGCCGGAGGGGCTCGGCCTGCTCTCCCGGCTGGGTGCTTCCGCCGTACGTCGCCACAACAGTGCGCTGGCCGCGTACGGGGCGGAGCTGCTGGCCCGCATCCCGGGCCTGACGCCCCTGCCGTACGACGACCGGCTCCCGATGCGGGCCCTGCGCCTGCCGCCGTCCCTCGCGAGGACGTCGGCGGAGTCCGTCGCCCTCCGCGAGGAGATCGCGGCTCGGCTGGGGTACCGGGTGCTGGTGTGGCCGTGGCCGGGCGGGGGCGGGCTGCGGGTCAGCGGCCAGATCTACAACTCCCCGGTGGAGTACGAGGGGTTGGCGGCGGCGCTGGGGAAACTGCTCGACGGCCGCTGACCCGCCCGGCCCGCACCGTCAGAACCAGTGCAGGCAGTGCGGGGCGCGCTCTCCCCGGAACAGGGCATCGGCCCGGGCGGGCACGTCCGGGCCGTGGGCGCGGACGTGCCCGGCCCGCACGAAAGTGCTCGGCAGGGTGCCGCCGAGGTAGAGGGAGCCCAAGTCGCTGATGTCCAGGGAGAGTTCGGGCTCCCTCTCGGTCGGTACGCACGTGGCCTTGCCGTCGTGGACCGTCAGCAGCCAGCGGGAGCGCTCGCCGAGGAAGGGGTCGTCGACGTCGAGGACGAGCTCGCCGTCCGTGAACCAGCCGCGCGCGGTCAGCGCACCGGGAACGTCCAGCAGCCGCACCCAGAGCCAGTCGGCGTCGCGGTCCACGGCCGCCGCCCGGAGGTTCGTGAGCTGGTGACGCAGCGGACTGTCCGGGGCGACGTGCTGGAACACGACCTCCTTGACCAGGTCGTGCTCCAGCACGAGCCGGACCAGTGCCGTGAACGCCGTGTCGGCGGCGGCTCCGGCGGTGATGACCTCGTCGACCGACATGATCCAGGAGTCGATCGCGTAACTGGCGTACCCGTCGGGCACGCCGTCGGCGTCGCGGTGGACGGCGACGTACCGCTTCGCCTCCGAGACCGGGGGCTGCCCCGCACGCCGTTCCCACCAGCGGTGCGGGCGCGACAGCGCGCCGGGCTGGGTGCGCCGGTAGCGGTCGTAGACCTCTTCGAGGATCCCGGCGCACTCGGCGCGGCGCAGCACCTCGACGGAGCCCGTGTCCGCCGCGCCCGGTGCCCGGGGCGGGGCGAGCGGCGTCGGCTGCCGCTCCGCCTTGATGCGCTGGGTGAACGTGGCAGGCCCGTACCCGAACCTGCGGTAGATGAGCGCTTCGGACGCCAGCAGCACGGACAGATACTCGCCGCGTTCCCGCACGTCGGCGAGCTGGCGACGCATCATCGCGGTGAGGGTGCCGCGCCGCCGGTGCCAGGGCACGACGCCGACGGCGGTCACCCCGGAGGTCGGGACGACGGCCTCGCCGGGCAGGGTCAGCTCGAAGGTGTAGGCGGCGGCCGTGCCGACGGGCCGCCCGTCGTCCGTGACGGCGAGGAGACCACGGTCCATCTCCAGCGCCGCCCACCAGACGTTGCCGCCGTCCTCGGCCGGATCCTCGGGGAAGAGGCCGAACTCGGTGTGGAGCGTGCGGACGAAGACGTCGTAGTCCTGGTCGGTGGTGGCGCGGATCTGCATGAGGGGTGCTGTCTCCTGGGGCGCGGGACGCGTGGGCACTGGGGTGCTGCGGTGCGGGTGCGCCACCGGTGTGGCGCCGGGGCCAGTGCAGCGGCAACAGGTGGCCGGGTCAAGCCAATTATGGGGGGGGCGGCCGTTTGGTGTCCCGTACGATTCGGCTGTCCTGCGGCGTGATCCGTGCCCGGTACGCCCGACACTTCCCCGGCGGCCCGCCGGGCCGAAAGGCTCCCCAGCCCCGCCCCTTCACCTAAACCCGCGGGGGCGATTGCACGGTTGCGTGCGGGAGCGTCGTGGTTGCTCGCGCAGTTCCCCGCGCCCCTGAAGGGGCGCCCACCGGGGGCCAGGCCAGCATCCGCTTCGGCCTGGGGTGGGCGAATGTGCGGACCTTCGACGTGCGCAGGCCCAGGCGGACCAGGGATTCCGCGATCGTGACCGCCGCCGCGACGCCGTCCACCACCGGCACCCCCGTCCGTGCCACGACCCGCTCCGTGAGACCGGCCATCCCGCCGCAGCCCAGGCAGATGACCTCCGCCCGGTCCACCTCCACCGCCGCGACCGCCTCCGCGACGATGGCCTCGACGGCGGCCTCGGGGTCGCGTTCCAGGTCCAGTACCGCCATCCCGCTCGCCCGTACCGACGCGCACCGCGCCGACAGCCCGGCCAGGGCCAGCCGGTCCTCGATGAGGGGCACGGCGCGGTCCAGTGTGGTGACGACCGAGTAGCTCCGGCCGAGGAACTGGGCGGTCGAGGCGGCCGCCTCGGTGATGTCGACGACCGGTACGTCCAGCAGCTCCTGGAGGCCCTCGCGGCCGTGTTCGCCGTAGCCGGCCTGGATCACCGCGTCGTACGGGCCGGCGTAGGAACGTACCGTCTCCATGACCGCGATCGCCGCCAGGTGACTCTCGTAGTTGCCCTCCACCGACTCCGCCCCGAAAGCGGGCGTGAGCGGCACGATCTCGGTGCCCGGCGCGGCCGCGGCCGCCGCCTGTGCTCCGATGCTCCGCGTCATGGACTCGGTGGTGTTGACGTTGACGACCAGCAACCGCATGGGGGGTTCCGCTTCTCTGAGAGGGGCGACGAAAGGGTTCACGCGCTCGGTACCGCGATGGCCTCGCCGTCCGCGTCGACGTACTCCGTGGGGCGTGCGCCCCGGCCCGGCAGGATCCCGTACAGCAGGCCCGCCAGCACCGTTCCGATGAACCAGGAGAAGCCCGAGATCCCCGAGAAGTACGGGACGAAGGCGACGGCCACGGCGATCGCGGCGGTCGGGACGAGGGCGATCACGGCGCGCGGGTTGACGCCGCCCCGGTAGGCGTACGTGGCCGACGGGTCCTCGGTGTAGAGGTCGGGGACGTTGATCCGGGTCCGGCGCACCAGCCAGTAGTCGGCCATGACGATGCCGAAGACCGGGCCGAGCAGCGCCCCGAGTCCGCCGAGGAAGTATTCGACGACGACCGGGCTGTTGTAGAGGTTCCAGGGGAGGATGACCAGCCCGAGGACCGCGCTCACGATGCCCGCCCGCCGGAAGTTCAGCTTCTGCGGGAAGAGGTTGACGAGGGTGTAGACGGGGGCGACGAAGTTCGCCATGAGGTTGACGGCGATCGTCAGGAGGATCAGGGCCAGGGAGGCCAGGACGAGGAGGAGCGTGCTCGGGATGGCCTGGACGATGTCCGCCGGGCTCGCGATCACCTTGCCGTTCAGTTCGAACTGCGCACCGCTCAGCACCACCACGATGCCCGCGAAGAAGAGCATGTTGACCGGGATGCCGATCAGGTTCCCCACCAGCACCGAGCGGTTGCTCTTCGCCGAGCGCGTGAAGTCGCAGAAGTTGAGGACGAAGGTGCCGTAGATGACGACCCAGAGCGCCGCCGCCTCCAGGATGTGCACGAAGCGGTCGGTGCCCTCGTACGGATTCCCGGCGTGCACGGCGATCGTCCAGTCCGCCTTGGCGAACATCCACACCGCGAGCGCCAGCATCGTGATCAGCACGGCGGGCGCGGCCACCGCGATGTACTTCCGGATGACGTCCATCCCGTAACTGACGATCAGGACCTGGACGACCCACAGCAGGAGGAAGGACAGCCAGCCCAGCGCGGAGAGGCCGAGGAAGGAGCTGTCCTGCCAGCTCTTCAGGCCCGGTATCAGCGTCATGAGCAGTGCGGAGAGCACCGACGAGGCCAGGTACGTCTGGATGCCGAACCAGGCGACGGCAACGCCGCCCCGGATCACGGCGGGCAGTTGCGCGCCCCGGATGCCGAAGGAGATGCGGCTCATCACCGGGAACGGCACGCCCGTCTTGGAGCCCATGTAACCGGACAGGCTGAGCAGTACGAAGAGGAAGACGGAGGCCAGGACGAAGGCCACCAGGATGTCCCACACGCTCATCCCGAGCGCGAACAGGCCGATCGCGAAGGCGTAGTTGCCGAGGCTGTGCACGTCGTTGGCCCACAGGGTGAAGACGTTGTAGCCGCCCCAGCTGCGGCCCGCCTTCTTCGTCGGGGCGAGGTCGGGGCTGTAGAGACGGGGGCTGGTGCCCGGGGGTGCGTCGCTCGGGCCCTGGCCGGCGGAGGGCGCCGCTGCGCCCGCCGTGTGCAATGCGTCCTGAGCTGTGGTCACACCAGCCACCCTTCTCAGCGATTTCGGTATACGAAACCGAGGTACCGAAGCAAGTGACGGGGACGCTACGGCCGTCCAGCTGGGGCAGTCAAGAGATTCACGTGAAGAAATGGGATACCAAATGCGTTGGGCTCGGGATGCGAAAGGGCGGGCCGCCCTCCGGCGACCCGCCCTCACCCACCAGAACTCCGGCGGTCTACTCCTCCTTCGCCCCCCGCAGATGCGCCGCCGCCGAGTTCCGCCCCGACTCCAGGTGCTTGGCGATCAGTTCCTCCACGCGCGGCACGTCCCGGGCCGCGATCGCGTCGTACAGCCCCTCGTGCTCGCGCGCGACGTCCAGCAGGTCGTCGTGCCGCACCTGGAGCCAGCGCAGGCGGCTGCGCAGCGTGCTCTCCAACTCGCTGAGCAGGTCGTTCGCGGCGAGCGAGGTCGCCGTCTGGTGGAAGTCGGCGGCGGCCCGCCGCGCGGTGACCGCGTCGCCCCGCCGGGCCGCCTCGAACTCCGCGTCCAGGTCCGCGCGCAGCTTCGCGAGGCCTTCGCGGGTACGTCGCTGGGCGGCCAGCCGGAAGGTCAACGTGTCCAGCGCGGACCGCACTTCGTCGATGTCGGCGATGTCGGTGGGGGTGAACTCCCGCACCACCGCCCAGGTGCGCGGCCTGGGCGTCACCAGCCCCTCGTTCACCAGCGCCTTGAGCGCGTCGCGGATCGGCAGCCGGCTCACCCCGAGTTCGGCGGCCAGTTCGCGCTCGACGAGCTTGCTGCCGGGCGGGCGCACACCGTCGAGGATGTCGTCGCGCAACTGCCGGGTGACCCGATCCGACTCGGGCTCGAAGCCTTCAGAACCTGCCATGCGGCACATCTTCTCATCAGGCGGTTGTCGCTTCGTACGAACGCTCGACGGCCCGGGTCCCGGGGCGCCCGGACAGCCCGGGTCTTGACGGCCCGGGTCCCGGGGCGCTCAGCCAGCCCGGTTCCCGGAGCGCTCAGACGTCCCTGCGGCGTACGACGACCACCGCGAGCGCGACCGCCGCCAGCGGCCAGAGCGCATACGCGAGCCACGAACCCGGCACCGACGCCATCGGTACGAGCGTGTCCGGCGACGGCCCCCATGTCTGCACCAGGCGCTTCCACGCGGAGAAAAGCGTCGCGTGGTGCAGGGGCGCGGACCAGGACGCGCTCGGCGAGATCAGCAGGGGCAGCAGCGTCAGCAGCAGGGCCCCGGCGAGCACGGTCCCCGCGGTGTGCCGGATGAGCACCCCGAGCCCCAGCCCGACCAGCGCGCACACCGCCGGCAGCAGCGCGGACACCACCAGCCCCCGCAGCACCCCGGGATGAGTGATCCCGACCCCTGCCCCCTTGGTGTCGAGCACCGCCTGCGAGGCCAGGAAGCAGCCGAGGGAGATCACGGTCCCGACCGCCGTCCACAGCGCGGCGGTGACGACCGCCTTCGCCAGCACCACGGAGCCGCGCGCGGGCACGGCCACGGTGAGGGTGCGGACGAGCCCGCTGCCGTACTCGCTGACGACGGTCACCGCCCCGAGGGTGGCGGCGACGAGCATCAGCGTCATGAAACCGGGCGGCGGGAAGGCCGTGAAGGGCAGGTACTCGTACGGTTCCCGCGCGGCCAGGTAGCCGTTGGGGACGTCGGAGAGGCTGCGTACGTAGACGAGCGCCGCCGCGGCGGCCGAACCGACGACGAACAGGACCACGCACCCGATCGTCCACGGGGTGGACCGCAGGGTCCGCATACGGATCCACTCGGCGGCCAGCAGGTCGCCGAAGCGGGCGGGCGGCTCGGGCCGGGTCGGCGAGGTCTGTGCGGGGGAAGTGGTGAGCGTGGTCGTCATCGGGGCCGTCCTGCCAGGTATTCGACGCTGTCGGCGGTCAGTTCCATGAACGCCTCCTCCAACGAGGCGGTGCGGGTGGTGAGTTCGGTCAGGGCGATGCGGTGGTCGAGCGCGAGTGCTCCGATACGGTCGGCGGGCAGGCCGGTGACGGTCAGGCGGCCCGCGTCGGCCGATGGCTCCACGGACGCCCCCGCAGCGGTGAGCACCCCCGTCAGCTCGGCGGCCTGCGGCGTGGCGACCACGACGCCGAGCCCGGCGCTGCGGGCGGCGAACTCCCGCAGCGGCTCGGCGGCGATGAGCCGGCCCCGGCCGATGACCACGAGGTCGTCGGCGGTGTTCTCCATCTCCGACATGAGGTGGCTGGAGAGGAAGACCGTGCGACCCTCGGCGGCCAGCCGCCGGAACAGATGCCGCATCCAGAGCACCCCTTCCGGGTCCATCCCGTTGACCGGCTCGTCGAACATCAGCACCGGCGGGTCGCCGAGCAGCGCGGTCGCCACCCCCAACCGCTGCTTCATGCCGAGGGAGAACCCGCCGATGCGGCGGCCCGCCGCGTCCGTGAGCCCCACCTCGTCGAGCACCTCCGCGACCCGCCTGACCGGAAGGCCGTTGCTGCGGGCGAGGGCGGCGAGGTGGGCACGGGCGGTGCGGCCGCCGTGCACCTGGTGGGCGTCCAGGAGTGCGCCGACGTGCCGCAGCCCGCGGGCGTGGCTGCGGAAGGGGACACCGCCGACGGCGGTGGTGCCCGTGGTGGGGGCCTCCAGGCCGAGGATCATGCGCAGGGTGGTGGTCTTGCCCGCCCCGTTGGGGCCGAGGAATCCGGTGACGCGGCCGGGCCTGACGGTGAAGGACAGGCGGTCGACGGCGGTCTTGTCGCCGTAGCGCTTGGTGAGTTCGTTGACTTCGATCACGTGACCCACGGTGCCGGGGCGCGGCGCCCGGTTCATGGTGCCGGGGATGACAATCGGGCGGCCGGTTCACCCCGGGGGTGTACATCCCCGGGGTGATGTCCGGCGGGAACGGCCGGTCTAGTCTCCCCACATGACCGTCGCACCGCCGCCCACCTGCGCGCCTTCCCGCGCCAACCGCCCGTGGGCGCACCTCCCGTCCCGCGCCGCCCGCCTCCGGGCGAGCCTCCCGTCCCGCGCCGCCCGCCTTCGGACGCGCCTCCGATGACGGACGCCGCGCGGACCACGCGCACTGCGGGGCCCGGCCACGTCACGTACACGACAGGGACCAGCCGCGCCACGCATACGGCAGGGCCCGGCCACGTCACCTACACGACTGGGACCAGCCACGTCACGCACACGGCAGGGCCCGCCCGCACCATGAGCACGACCGGCAGCATCCGTACCGCAAGCCTCACCGGCACCACGGCTGCCGTCCGGCCGGCCGGGATCCTGTACGTCCCCGCCTTCCGCCTCCCCGCCGGGTCCCCGCGATGACCCACCCCGCACACGCCCCCGGCCCGACCGGCCTCACCGGCACAAAGCCCTTCGCCTGGCTGGGAAGCATCCTGTACGTACTCGCCGTCGGCCTCCTCGTCGGCGGCAGCGCGGGTACGTCCCCCACGGTGCAGGGCCTCGCCGCGGCGGCGGCCGCGCCCCTGCTCGTCGGGGTGGTGCGCCGCAACCCCCTTGCCGCCCTGGCCACGACCCTGCTCGGGGCGAGCCTGGTCGTCGCGGGCGCCCCGAGGCCGCCCGGCGCGGGCGCGGTCTTCTCGTACCACGGCGAGTTCCTGTCGTACCTGCCGGCCGACCTCGTCCTGAGCCTCCTCGTCGCCACGTGCGCTCGTCGGCGGACCGCGGCGGTGGCCGCCGGCTCGGCCCTCGTCGCGCAGCTCCTGATGGTCGGCGGCTTCGCCGGGGGCGCGGGCCTGGTCGTGCACGCCGTCGTCGTCTTCCTGGTGCTGGCCGCGTGTGTCATGGCCGGCCTGCTGCTGCGCGAGCGCCGCGAGCACGCGGTGGCGCTGCGCGCGCAGGAGGTGGCCGAGGCGGTGACCGCCGAACGGCTGCGCATCGCAAGGGAGTTGCACGACATGGTCGCGCACAGCATCGGCATCATCGCCATCCAGGCGGGCGCGGGCAGTCAGGTCATCCGGTCCCGTCCGGAGGCCGCCGAGGAGGCGCTGCGGACCATCGAGACGACCAGCCGGGACACTCTCGCCGGGTTGCGCCGCACCCTGGTGGCGCTCCGCCGGGCCGACCCCGCCGCGCCCTCCTCGCAGCAGGCCGCGCCGGGTCTCGCGGACCTCGCGCAGCTCGTGGCGGCCACTGCCGACGCAGGGGTACGGGTCGACCTGCACCACACCGGGGACCCCCGCCCTCTCCCCGCTGACCTGGATCTTTGCGCCTACCGTATCGTTCAGGAGGCGTTGACCAACGTGGTCCGCCATGCGGGCACCGGGCGCTGCCGGGTGGCCGTGGACTTCGGGAACGGGGAGCTGACGGTGGAGGTCGTCGACGGCGGTCGCGGCGGTACGGGCCCCGGCTCGCCGCACGGCTTCGGGCTGATCGGGATGCGCGAGCGCGTCGGGATGCTGAACGGACACCTGGAGACGGGCCCGCGCCCCGGGGGCGGTTTCCGGGTAAGTGCCGTACTGCCGCTGCCCGTTGGGGCGGACAGGCGATGACCGTACGCATCCTCCTCGCCGACGACCAGCCCCTGGTGCGTTCCGGGCTGAGCATGGTGATGGCCGAGCACCCCGACCTGGAGGTGGTCGGCGAGGCCGCTTCCGGGGCCGAAGCGGTGCGGCTGACCGGCGAGTTGAGCCCGGACGTCGTCGTGATGGACGTCCGGATGCCCGGCATGGACGGCATCGAGGCCACCCGCCTGATCACCGCCGGGCCGACGACCGCCCGGGTCCTCGTGCTGACCACCTTCGACGAGGACGAGCACGTGTACGGGGCCCTGCGGGCGGGCGCGAGCGGCTTCGTGGTCAAGGACATGGCGCTGAACGACATCCTCGCGGCGGTTCGTGTGGTCGCCGCCGGGGACGCCCTGATCGCACCGGGCGTGACCCGCCGCCTGATCGCGGACTTCGCCGCCCGCCCCGAACCCGTCGCCCCGAAGCGGGCCCCGCGCCCGCCCGACGGTCTCACCGAACGCGAACGCGAGGTGCTGACGCTGGTCGGGCTCGGCCGGTCGAACACGGAGATCGCGGAGGACCTCTTCATCTCGGCCGCCACCGCCAAGACACATGTGTCGCGCCTGTTCACCAAGCTGGACGCACGCGACAGGGTCCAACTGGTGATCACGGCCTACGAGTTGGGCCTCGTCACCCCTTGACCCTGCATGGTCCAGACCAATAGCGTCCGCACATGCGACGAAGACTCCTGAAAGGGTCGGCTCTCGTAGCCGCCGCCTGCGTCACTTCGCTCCTCGCCACACTGGCCCCCACCGCCTCCGCAGCCCCATCAGCCGCCGCGAAGGCGGAACAGAAGGCCCAGGACGGCGACCGCCCCTCCCTGCGCCGGGTCGGCTACTTCACCCAATGGGGCGTCTACGGCCGCGACTTCCAGGTCCAGGACCTGGACGCCAACGGCACCGCGGCCCGCCTCACCCACCTCAACTACGCCTTCGGCAACGTCGACAAGAGCGGCAAGTGCTTCCTCACGCCATCCCCGGGCGAGAGCGACCCGTGGGCCGACTACCAGCGCCCGCTGGACGCCGCCAACTCCGTCGACGGCGTGGCCGACACCGACACCCAGGCCCTCGCCGGGAACTTCAACCAGATCAAGGAGTTGAAGGCCAAGCACAAGGGCCTCAAGGCCATGATCTCGCTGGGCGGTTGGAGCTGGTCGACCAACTTCTCCGACGCCGCCCTCACCCCCGCCTCCCGCAAGGCCCTCGTCACCTCCTGCATCGACCTGTACATCAAGGGCAACCTGCCCAAGGACGGCGTGCGCGGCGGCGACGGCTCGGCCGAGGGCGTCTTCGACGGCATCGACCTCGACTGGGAGTGGCCCGGCTCCGAGGGCGACACGGACACCGTCTACCGCCCCGAGGACAAGCAGAACTTCACCGCGCTGGTCAAGGAGTTCCGCACCCAGCTCGACGCGCTCGGCAGGCAGAAGCGCACGCACTACGAGCTGTCGGCCTTCGTCCCGACCGCCGACGCGAAGATCGACGCGGGCTTCGAGGTCCGCAAGATCATGAAGGACTTCGACTTCGTCAACCTCCAGGGTTACGACTTCCACGTCAGCGGCGAGAAGAAGACCGCCCAGCAGTCGGCGCTCTTCGCCCGGAACGACTTCAGCGTGCACGGCACGGTCGAGTCCTGGCTGAAGCGCGGCGCCCCCGCCCGCAAGCTGGTCGTCGGCATGCCGTTCTACGGTCAGGGCTGGACCGGCGTCACCGGCGGCGGCAACGGCCTCGGCAAGCCCGCCACCGGCCCCGCGCCCGCCAAGTGGGCGGCCGGGTACGCGGACTACAAGGAGCTCAAGCCCCTTGTCCAGCAGGGGAAGTTCACGGTCCACCGGGACCTGCTGGCCGGTCACGCGTGGCTGTTCGACGGCTCGACCCTGTGGACGTACGACGATCCGATCGCCCTCGCCACCAAGGGCACGTACGTACGGGCCCGGGGCCTGGGCGGCGTGATGGCCTGGTCGCTGGACGCGGACACCGCGGACGGCGAGCTGTACCGGGCACTGGACCGGAGCCTCGGCCGCCGCTGACCGTACCGGCCGGAACGGGGGTGCACCCGCTCGACAGGGGGCACCCCCGTGTCCCATTTCACGGTCCGGAATGTGAACTCCGGTTACGGTGCACCGCTCCCGCCCCCTATGGTGGCCGGTGCAACTGGTTCGCCCTGCCCGCCAGGCAGCGGCGTCGCAAGAGGGAACCCGGTGGGAATCCGGGACTGCCCCGCAGCGGTGAGTGGGAACGACCGCCGTCATACGCACTGGGTCCGCAGGGATCTGGGAAGCGACGGCCAGTAGGAGATCTGCCCCCGGCAGAAGTGCCCGCGAGTCCGAAGACCTGCCCGTTGCCCGCACGCGACCGTTCGCGTGCGGACATCCCGGTGACCTCGTGGGCGGGTCGGCGTACACATCAGGCGGAGGACCGCGCCCGTCGCGCGCACTCCTTTTTTGGATATCCGCCCGGTTTCGTCATCCCTTCGCGTCCGCGTCCCGTTGCCGGGGTGCTCAGGAGTCATCTCGCGAAGGAGATTTCCGTGACACCGAAGTCCGCAGCCGCGGCAGCACGCGCCACCGTGTACGGCTACCCCCGCCAGGGCGGCAACCGGGAGCTGAAGAAGGCGGTCGAGGGCTACTGGAAGGGCCGGGTCACCGCCGACGCCCTGAAGGAGACCGCGGCCGGTCTGCGCCGCACCAACTGGGAGCAGTTGGCCGCAGCCGGCCTCCACGAGGTGCCGACCGGCGACTTCTCGTACTACGACCACGTGCTGGACACCAGCGTGATGGTCGGCGCCGTCCCCGCCCGCCACCGCCAGGCCGTCGACGCCGACTCCCTCGACGGGTACTTCGCCATGGCGCGCGGCAACCAGGACGTGGCACCCCTGGAGATGACCAAGTGGTTCGACACCAACTACCACTATCTTGTCCCAGAGTTGGGCCCGGACACTGTCTTCACTGCCGACTCCACCAAGCAGGTCGGCGAGCTGAAGGAGGCCCTCGCGCTGGGGCTCGCCGCGCGCCCGGTGCTGGTCGGTCCGGTCACGTACCTCCTGCTGGCGAAGCCCGCCCCGGGGGTCGCCGCCGACTTCGAGCCGCTGACGCTGCTCGACCGGCTGCTGCCGGTGTACGCCGAGGTGCTGGCCGACCTGCGGGCCGCCGGGGCCGAGTGGGTGCAGCTCGACGAGCCCGCGCTGGTCCAGGACCGCACCCCGGCCGAACTGAACGCCACCGCCCGCGCCTACCGCGACCTCGGCGCACTCACCGACCGGCCGCAACTCCTCGTCGCCTCCTACTTCGACCGGCTCGGCGACGCCCTGCCCGTGCTCGCCAAGGCCCCGGTCGAGGGCCTGGCGCTGGACTTCACCGGTCCTGCCGCCGCCAATCTGGACGCGCTGGCCGCCGTGGGCGGGCTGCCGGGCAAGCGGCTGGTCGCGGGCGTGGTCAACGGCCGCAACATCTGGATCAACGACTACGAGAAGTCCCTCGCCACCCTCGGCACGCTCCTCGGCCTCGCCGACCGGGTCGACGTGGCGGCCTCCTGCTCTCTCCTGCACGTCCCCGTCGACGCGACGGCCGAACGCGACATCGACCCGCAGGTGCTGCGCTGGCTCGCCTTCGCCCGGCAGAAGACCGCCGAGATCGTCACCCTGGCCAAGGGCCTCGCCCAGGGCACGGGCAGCATCACCGCCGACCTCGCCCGCAACCGCGCCGACTTGGCGTCCCGCACCAACTCCCCCATCACGCACGACCCCGCCGTACGGGCCCGGGTCGACGCCGTGACGGACGCGGACGGCCGCCGCTCGGCACCGTACGAGCAGCGGACCGAGGCCCAGCGCGCCGCACTCGGCCTGCCGCTCCTGCCCACCACCACGATCGGCTCCTTCCCGCAGACCACCGAACTGCGCACTGCCCGCGCCGACTTGAGGGCCGGACGCATCGACACGGCGGGCTACGAGGAGCGCATCAAGAACGAGATCCGCGACGTCCTGGCCTTCCAGGAGAAGGCGGGCATCGACGTCCTGGTGCACGGCGAGCCCGAACGCAACGACATGGTCCAGTACTTCGCCGAGCAGCTCACGGGCTACCTGGCCACCCAGCACGGCTGGGTCCAGTCCTACGGCACCCGCTACGTCCGCCCACCGGTCCTGGCCGGTGACATCTCGCGCCCGGAGCCGATGACGGTCCGCTGGATCTCGTACGCGAACTCCCTCACCGACCGTCCGGTCAAGGGCATGCTGACCGGCCCCGTCACCATGCTCGCCTGGTCCTTCGTACGGGACGACCAGCCGCTCGGCGACACGGCCCGCCAGGTCGCCCTCGCCCTGCGCGACGAGATCAACGACCTCGAGGCGGCCGGGACTTCGGTCATCCAGGTCGACGAGCCCGCGCTGCGCGAGACGCTCCCGCTGCGGACCGCCGACCATGCCGCCTACCTGGAATGGGCAACGGAATCCTTCCGGCTCACCACCAGCGGGGTGCGTCCGGACACCCAGATCCACACGCACATGTGCTACGCCGAGTTCGGCGACATCGTGCAGGCCATCGACGACCTGGACGCGGACGTGATCAGCCTGGAGGCGGCCCGCTCGCACATGCAGGTCGCCCGCGAGCTGGCCTCGCACGGCTATCCGCGCGAGGCCGGCCCCGGCGTCTACGACATCCACTCGCCCCGCATCCCCTCCGCCGAGGAGGCAGCGGCCCTGCTCCGCAAGGGACTTGAGGCGATTCCGCCGCAGCGCCTGTGGGTCAACCCGGACTGCGGCCTGAAGACCCGCGGCTGGCCGGAGACGCGCGCGTCCCTGGAGAACCTGGTCGCGGCGGCCCGGACCGTACGCGCCGAACTGGCGTAGGGCAGGCGGGGAGGGGAGGCCTCACGGGCTCAGGCCTCCCCTCCCCCGTAGTCCGGAAGGTCGACGGCGTCGGCGGCCGGGTTCGTGAACCGTCCGGCGAGGCCGCTGACCTTCGGGTGCGCGGCGATCCCGGCGAGCGTCCGCAGGACCTCCACGCCCGCCCGGCTCCTGGGGTGCGCGACGAAGGGCGCGGCCTTCGGGACGCGCTGGGCCCGGTCGACGTACGGCCGCATGATCGTCTCGTACGAGCGGAACGCGACGCGGTGGTCGGCGTGCCGGGCGAGTTCGCCCGCCAGGACGTACGCGCCGACCAGCGCGAGGCTCGTGCCCATGCCGCTGAGCGGCGACGCGCAGTAGGCGGCGTCGCCGAGGACGGCGATCCGGCCGCGCGACCAGCGGGGCAGGAGCATCTGCCCGACCGCCTCGAAGTGGAAGTCCGGGGAGGCGGCCATGCCGTCGAGCACGCGCGGGGTCTCCCAGCCGGCGTCGGCGTAGTGACGGCGCAGGAACTCCTGCTGGGCGGCGGCGGGCAGCCGCTGGAGGGCGGGGGTCCTGCGGTCGGGGCCGGCGCCGGGGGCGGGGCGGGACAGGAAGGAGAAGGAGGCGCGGGTGGTGCCCTGGTTGTCGGGGCGCAGGAGGACCACGCGGCGGCCGGGCGCGTTGTACCAGCGGGCCCAGCGGCCGTCGGTGGTGGCGCGGGGGATGGTGAAGTAGGCGGTGCACAGGCCGAGCGAGCGGGTGCGGGCCCGGTCGCCGAAGACGAGATCGCGGGTGCGGGAGCGGAAGCCGTCGGCGAGGACGACGAGGTCGAAGTGGCGGTCGGGGCCCTGCCGGAAGGACGCCCGGACGCCGTCGGCCGTCTCGTGGAGAGCGGTGATCTCGTTGTCGAAGACGTACTCGGTGTCGTTGCGGGTCTCCTGGTGGAGGAGGTCGGCGAGTTCGCCGCGCAGGATCTCCAGCTCGATGACGAAGCCCTCGCCGTCGAGGGAGTCGGAACCGAAGCTCGCGCGGGTGCGGTTGCGGGAGTCGACGAAGCGCAGGCCCGCCTCGTGGGTGAGGCGCTTGCGTGCGGCATCCTCCAGGCCCATCCGCTGGACGACGGTCCGCCCGGCGCCGCGCAGGTCGACGGTCTGGCCGCCGCCGCGCAGTTCGGGGGCGCGTTCGACGACGGTGGGGGTCAGTCCGTGACGGCGGAGCCAGAAGGCGAGGGCGGGACCGGCAATGCTGGCGCCGGAGACGAGGACGGTGCGGGGCGTGGGGGTCATAAGGGGCAGGTTACCCGTGTTTCGCCAATGAACTTGCCAATATTATTGAAGACTTGAGGTGTTCGGGTCATTGCTCCGCTCGTACGTCTGCCCCCAGCACGGTGCCGCAGTCCTGCCGGGCGGCGAGGCTGAGCAGCGGGCCGAACCGCTCGAAGAGGGCGAGGAGTTGAGCCCCGTGGCGGGCACGGAAGGCCGGGTCCGTGTCGGCGAGGTCGAGTTCGTTGGCGGCGGTCAGCTCGGCGAAGTCCCGCTTCTCCTGGGGGGTGAGGGTGCGGGCGAGCCCGGTGAAACGGTCCGTGAAGGTGGCGGCCGGGTCGTCGGTGAAGCCGGGGTAGGTGGCCCGGCGGTCGCAGCTCGCGTAGAGGTGGACGAGGGCTTCGGCCTCGGGGCCGATCGCGGCCCGGAGGCGGTCGCGATGGCCGGGCGGCTGGAGGCTCTGGCCGAACCCGTCGGTGCCGTAGCAGGCGTGGCAGAGACCGGCGAGCTGCAACACCGGCCGGGCCCCCCAGTCCGCGAGCCGCTGCCGTACGCGGTCGAGATGGGCGAGGAGGGTGCCGCCGGGGTGGGGCAGGGTGTCGGCCCCCAGGTCGAGGAGGAGTCGGCGGGCTTCTGTTTCCATCGGCGTCCACTCGCTTTCCGCGCCTCGGTATCCACGGGCGGTCGGCACCCGGCAAGCCCCTCCCACCGTCTAGAACAGTGCTCGGGACCGGCCGGGTTGCCGCCTCGGGCCCTGGTGGAGATCGTCCCGCGCCGACAACTCCCAGTCAATCCTAGGGTTTTCTTGCCCACCCCCAAGCTGTAGCTTTACCCTCCATGACCCTCGACGACCTCCGCGTCTTCGTCGCCGTGTGCCGCAGCGGCAGCCTCAGTGCCGTCGCCCGCGAGCTGTCCTGCACGCAGTCCGCGGTGAGCCAGCACGTCAAGCGTCTGGAGCGGGAGACCGGCCTCTCCCTCCTGGAACGCCTGCCGCGCGGCGTGGTGCCCACCCCCGCCGGGCAGCTCCTCAACGCCGCTGCGGCAGGCGGCCTCGGCGACATCGACAACGCCGTACGCCAGCTCAAGGAGCTGGTGCACGGCGAGGGCGGTTCGATACGGATCACCACCGGCGCGACGACCGTCCGGCACTTCATGTCGGAGGCGGTGGTCGACTTCCGGCGTCAATTCCCGGACGTACGGCTGGAGTTCAGAACGGCGACCTCCAGCCGCGCCTGCTTCGACGCGCTCCTGGCGGGCGGCCAAGACCTGGCGTGGATCACTCTGGGCGAGCCCGTGCGGGGCATCGAGCAGCGGCCGGTGGTCGAGCTTCCGTGGGTGCTGGCCGTCGCTGCCGACGATCCTCTCGCGGCCAAGTCCCGTATCGGAACGGCCGACTTGGCGGACGTACGCCTGATCGCCCTGCCCGAGAACGCCACTTCGCGCTCCCGGCTGGACTCCTGGTTCGCGGCCTCCGGAGTCGAGCCGACCTCGGACACCAGCGTCGCGGACTGGGACACGGCGATCCTGCTGGCCGAACTCGGCCTGGGCCACGCCGTGGTCCCCGACCTGCCCGCCTGGCACGGCCCCGCGCACCCCCACTGCCGCCTGATCCCGCTCCCCGAACTGCCCCCGCTGTGGACCGGCTGGGCGGTGCGCCGCTGGGAGGCGCTGCCGCCACTGGCCAGGTCCTTCGCGGACACGGTCGAGGAGAGTTGCGCGAGGACCTTCCCGGCGGGGGCAGCTCGCTAGCCCGCGTGCCCCAGCAGGAATTCCGTCGCCCGTGCGATGGCCTCCGCCGAGGTGGCGTACACGGCGGGCGACTCCTCCTCCTGCCGGTCCGCGCCGGTGGCGGCGTACCACCAGGCGTCGGCGTCGGGGTCGTGGTGGATCACGGCGTCGCCTCCCGCGTAGGCGAGCGGGATCGACTCGCCCGAGGTCCGCTTCACGACCGCGTGGGGCCACTTCAGCCGCGCGGACTGCCGCTTCAACCCGCCCCAGGCGGCGCCGAGTTGTACGTACGAGGCGCCTGTCCGCCCGGCGGCGGTGGCGGCGCTCTCGGCGAGCCGGTCGACGGACTGCTTGGCCTCGTACAGCGACCGCAGCACCGCCAGCTGCACGTCGGGCGCGGCCATCAGCACGGGGTCGAACTCCTTCCCGGCCTCGCGGTAGGCGGTGGCACGCGTCGAGATGCGCTGGGCGAGGGCCCGTACGGCGTCGAGGACCTTGTCGTCCATGGCCAGCGAGTCGTCGAGGGTGGGCTCGGCCCAGGCGGGTTCGACCTGGGCGGTCACGGTGGACCAGAAGGTGGGGTCATTCTTGCCGGGGGTGGGGATGGTCGCGATGTCGTCCATGCGACAAGCGTAGCTGTCGCGAGCAAGGTGCGACAAGTATTTTTGTCGAGGGATCCGTGCGACAGGTTTCCTTACCCGCCCGGCAGCCTGTCCAGGATGCGCAGCAGCGGCCCGACCGCCCGCAGGGTCCAGGTGCGACGCCAGGCGACTCCGCGCCGCGGCCCGTCGGCGGCGGGTTCCCCGCCCTGCACCGCCTCCACCGCCGCCACGGCCCTGCGCAGCACCCCCACTCCGCCGACGATCAGGCGTGGGCTGGGCCGCAGCGCCAGCACCGAGGCCACGTGTCCGGCACGGCCGGGCCAGCGGACCTGGTCGGTGTAGAGGGCGACGAGGCGGACGGCGGCCGTCACTGCGGCGCGGTCGGCGGGGAGGTGTTCGCGGAGCAGTTCCACCACCGGGCGGGCGATCGCCTCCTCCGCCTCGGCCTCGGAAAGCCCCAAGTGCCGGACGAAGGCCAGGGTCAGGTCGGCGGTCGCGTCCTCGTGGCGTCCGGCGTAGGCACGTACGACGGCACGCCCGCCCAGGCACCACGGACGGTCCGGCTCCTGCTCCAGGACGCGGGTGAACTCCCTTTCGGCCAGGTCGAGTTCATCCATCTGCCAAGCCACCCAGCCGCGCATCGCGGACGTGTGCACTTCCCAGTCGCCGATCTCCGCCGACCGGTTCAGCTCGGCCAGCGCCTCGGCCTCGCGGCCCCCGATCCCGTACAGCGCCCAGGCGCGGAGACTGTACGGCCAGCCGGCGCCCCGGAGTTCGCCCTCCTCCGGGGCCAGGGCCCGGTCGATCTCCGTGAGGGCGTCCGCGTACCGGCCGTAGTCGAGCAGCAGCGCCGCCAGGTAGACCCGGCACCAGGGGACCTGGGCACGCTCCTCCTCCCGGTCGGCGGCCCGGCGCATCGCCCGTTCGGCCTCGTCCCAGCGATCCAGGTCCTTCAGGCAGCGGCCGCGCTCCATGTGGGCCCCCGGGTAGCCCGGGTCGACGGCCAGTGCCCGGTCCGCGTCCGCCAACCCCTCGCGCGCCCGCCCCAGTTCACGCATCAGGAAGGCCCGGTTGACGTACGCCCAGTCCTGGCGGGGGTCCAGCTCGACCGCCCGGTCGAAGTCGGCGAGCGCCTCGTCCCGCAGCCCCTCCCGCAACCTCAACCAGCCCCGGTACGTGAGGTGGTCGGCGTCCTGCGGCGCCACCCGCACCACCTCGTCCCACGCCGCCAGCGATTCGGCCGTACGTCCGGCGTCCAGCAGCGTGCGCGCGAGGCCCTCCCACCCGTCCACGCTCCCCGGGTCCAGGGCGACCGCCGCCCGGAAGTCGGCCAGCGCCTCGTCGTACCGCTCGGCGCGGGCATGCAGCAGTCCGCAGATGCAGTGGGCGCGCACCCGTCCGGCGGGGGCGAGTCCCCGGCCCGCGAGCAGCTCGTCCAGCACCCCCGCACGGTCACCGCCCGCCAGCCGCCACCCCCAGGCCGCGACCTCCTCCTCCCCTCCGTCCTCCCCCGCCCTCACCAGCAACTGCACCCACCGCCGCAGCACCCCCTCCCCCTGCTCGCACGCCTCCGCCACCTCGACCAGCGCGTCGGGCAGCGCCCGCAGCGGGTCGGCGCACAGCCGGTGGTAGGTCTCCCCGGCCCGCTCCTCGCGCCACTGCGCGTCGCCCCAGCGCTCGTCCTCCGCCAGCACCTCCTCGCGCCGTTCCCGCCCCGCCCGGAACAGCGCCGCCAGTGCCTCCTGCGCCTCCCGCCAGCGGGCGGGCGAGGTGGTGCGCTGGTGCCGGAGCATCGGCGCCCGTACGACCTCGTGGTACCGGCAGCGACCACCCCGGTCCGTGACGAACGCCAGCCGCCGCACCCACCCGTACTCCTCGGCGGCCTCCGCAGGCACCACCGCCCGGAAGACGTCCTCGTCGAACTGCAAGGGCAGCGCGCAGGCGAGCGCCGCCTCCCGCCGCGCCGGGTCGTTCTCCCACTTCAGGAAGCGTTCCACGGCCGTCCCCGACGGGTCGTCGACCGCCTCCGCCGAGCCGGGTCGCGCCTGGGCGAGGGTGTGCACGAGCACGGGCAGCCCTCCCGACAGGCGCAGCACGACCTCCACGACCCGCTCGTCCGCGATCCCCTGGAGCGCGAGGAGCGCCCTCGCCTCCTCCTCCGTGAACACCTCCAACGGCACCTCCGCCACCAGGTCCAGCCAGTCCCCCCAGCAGCGCGCGTCCAGCCGTCCCTGTCCGGACAGCACGAGCTGTACGTTCGCGGGCAGTTCGCCGTGCACCTCGTCGAACGCGATGTCGCGGAGCCACTCGTCGAGCGCGGGCCCGGTCCGTTCGTACACGTCGAAGAACAGCACCAGCCAGGGCCGTTTGCGCGCCGCCTCGGCCAGCTCCTCCAGGAAGACGGGGGTCAGGGTCCGTACCGGATCGAGTACGAGCCGTACGTCGTCCTGCGACCGGAGCCGGGCCCCGAGCGCCGCCCGCAGCCGGTCCGCGCCCTGCGCCACCTGCTGCGGGTCGACGGCCCCGACGAACGCCCCGAGGCCGGGCACCATGCCGAGCCCGACGAGACCGACCTGCGCGGCGACGGTCGAGGAGGGCGAGGGCGGCGCCAACTCGCCGTCGGGGCTCGGGACTTCAGGGCCCGTCTGGCCACCGGCCGCGCCCTGCGCCTCGTGCAGCCGCTGCCGGTACGTCTCCAGCTGCTTGGCGAAGCGGCGGAAGCCCGCGCCCTGCCGGCCGAACCGTTCGGCCACGGCCTCCATGGCCTCGACGGGGCTGTGCACGGTGTCGTCGACGTACGCGGTGGCGGCCCCGCCCCGGGACTGGGCCAGCTCCTCCCACTGACGCAGCAGCGAGGTCTTGCCGACGCCCGCGTTGCCCCGTACGTGGAAGAGGAAGCGGAAGTCGTCGGCGGCGGGATCGCGGGCGAGATTCTCCCGGAAGGCGTCCATCTCGGCCCGCCGCCCCACGAAGCCGCTGCGCCGCCTGCGCCGGACCAACTCCTGCCGAGACAAAGGCCGTTCCGCCATGTCCGACCACCCCCGCGTCCAGTATGGCGGGGCGGCGGGGGCGGGTACCCGTGCGCCGGGGATTGGGCAGGAGTTCACCTCGCGTCCATCTGACGGGTATGGCTCGGCGCATAGATTTCCCGGCGTGGACATATCTGTCGACCTTCCTGTCGCGCTCCGCTGGGTGTTCGCGGTCATCGCGCTTCTTCAGCTCCTCTCCGTCCTCTCCGTCCTGCGCCGGATGCGCCTGCCCGATCCCGGGGCGCGTGCCGTGGCGCGGTGGGACTTCCTCGAAGCCTTCGGATTCCTGGCCGCCACGAGCGGCCTCCTGCTGGGCAGCGGGGTGCTCGGGCTCGGCGGGATCGTGCTCGCGTTCGGGGTCGGGGCCGTGAAGGGGGTGCGCTACCTGCGGGGCCGTCGGGCGAACCGGCCCGGTGCCGCCGCCTGACCTTCGAACCGGCCCGGTGCCGCCGCCTGACCTCCGAACCGCCTGGTCCCGCCGCCTGACCTTCGAACCGCCTGGTCCCGCCGCTTGACCTTGACACGGTGACAAGGTCTTCACTGTGGCGCAGGAGGTGGTCCCGATGACCATGGCACAGCAGGAGCAGGACACCGCCCGGGCGCTCCGGGCGCTGGCGGACGGCCGCGCCTCGGTGCGGCTGCGGGCGACGATGGCGGTGGGCACCGACCCCGACCCGGCGTACGTCGACACGCTCGTCGTACGGTGCGCGGTCGAGCCCGACTTCCAGGTGCGGGAAATGCTGACCTGGGCCCTGACCCGGCACGCGCCCGACCTGACGGTCCCGGCCCTCGTCGGGGAGCTGCGCGCGGAGGGTGCGCAGGCCCGCAGCCAGGCGCTGCACACCCTGTCCAAGACCGGCGACCGGCGGGCCTGGCCGGCGATCACGCGGGCGCTGCTCACCGACGCGGACGACGAGGTCGCGCGGAGCGCCTGGCGGGCGGCGGTCGTCCTCGTACCGGAGGAGGAGCGTCCGGATCTGGCCGCAGTACTGTCGACACAGCTCGGGCGCGGTGGGCGTGCGACGCAGTTGAGCCTCAGCCGGGCGATGATCGCCCTGGGCGAGGTGATCGTGCCGGTGCTGAAGGCGGCGGGCACGCACGCCGACCCCGGTGTGCGGGCGCACGCGCTCGCCACGGAGCGGTTGCTGCGCGACCCGGAGGCCGGGTTCGAGTTCGCGATCGAGGAGGCGAAGCGCGTCGTGGCCCTGGGGCCGGACGCCCAGGAAGGGTGAGGTGCCGGGGTGCTGATCGGTGAGGTGGCGCGGCGGTCCGGGGTGAGCGCGCGCATGCTCCGGCACTACGAGTCGCTGGGGCTGGTGCGGCCCTCGGACCGCAACGGGTCGGGCTACCGGGAGTACGCGGCGGAGGACATCCGCCGTGTCTTCCACATCGAGAGCCTGCGCTCCCTGGGCCTCTCGCTGCGGGACGTCGGGCGGGCGCTCGACGACCCCGGCTTCACCCCGTCCGAGCTGGTCGCCGACCTCATCCGGCAGACCCGGGAGCGGATCGCCGCCGAGACGGAACTCCTCGACCGGCTGAGCCGGATCGACGCGGCCGGGCCCACGGCCTGGGAGGACGTCCTCCAGACCACCTCGCTCCTCCAGGCACTGGGCTCGAAGAGCGCGGGCCGCCGCCAGAGCGCGGTCCTCTCCTCCTCCACGGAGGACGCCCCGGTGGAGGCACTGGTGGAGGCCGCCCTGAACGAACGCGAACCGAACGTCGCCGGGGCCCTGCGCTGGGCGCTGGCCCGCGCGGACGAGAGCCCCTCGGCCCTGCTGGCGAAGGGCCTCGCCTCCCCCACCACGGAGATCCGCCGCCGCGCCGCACGCACCCTCGCCGCGATCCCGGACGCCGGGGCGACGGGGCCGCTGCGCGAGGCCCTGACCCACCGCGACCACGCGGTCCGCCGCATCGCGGCACTGGCCCTGGGCGCACGCGGCCTGCCGGAGGCGATCCCGGTCCTCCTGGACATGGTCGTCCAGGGCCTCAACGACGTGGACGCCGCCGACACGCTGACCACCCTGGCCAACCTGCCCGCACCCGGTGCCGACCCCGCCCCCGCCGACCTCATCGCCGCCGGTCTCGTGGAGCGTGTCGCCCGCAGTGCCAAGGACCCCCTCGCGCGGCGGCGGCTCACCCAGGCGCTCGCGGACATCCCGGGGCCCCTCGCCGCGCAGGCGCTCACCGACCTCACCCGGGACGGCGACCCCGGCGTGGCCCTCACCGCGACGTACCTGCTCGGCAGGCGCGCCACGGGCTGACCCCGTCCGGCAGGGTCCTCACTCCCCGAACGGGGCGAAGGCGGCGCCGAGTTGGGCGATGAGGGCGTCGGCCGAAGGGTGCGGGTCCCGGCTCGGCGTGAGGACGTAGACGCCCCGGGTCGGCGGGTCGACCAGTTCCACCGCCACCACGTCGGGCCGCAGCGCGCTCCTCAGCACTCCCGGGACCAGCGCGACGGCGTGCCCGGTCGCGACCAGGGCGAGTTTGCCGAGCAGGTCGGCGGCGGCGAGGTCGATGCGGGTCTCGGTCCCGGCGCGGGCGGCGTGCCGGCGCAGGAGGGCCGCCGAGCCGTCGTTGTCCTCGGCCCAGGTCTCGTCGGCGAGGTCCGCGATGCGCACGGGTCCGCGACCGGCCAGCGGGTGGCCCGCCGGGAGGACGACGACCATCCGGTCCAGGCCGAGGAAGCGGCGTACGACACGGGGATCGTCGGGCAGCCCCGGCGGTGCGTCCGTGACGACGACCAGGTCGAGGTCACCGGCGGTCATCCGCTCGTGCAACTCGGCGCTCAAACCGGGCAGCAGGCTCCAGCGGAGTGGCAGACCTGGTTCCGCCTGGAGCTGACCGGGTTCCGTCGGGGGCGCACCGGATTCCGGCAAGGGCGAACCGGATTCCGCGAGGAGCCCTCGGATCGCCTCGGGGACGATGCCCGCCGCGAGCGAAGGCGTGGCGCCGACCGCCAACGGCCGCCGCCGCAAACCCCGTTGGGCGTCCCGTGCGGCCCGCACCGCGCGGTCGGCCTCGTTGAGCGTGACCTGGGCGTGGGTGCGGAAGGCCGCCCCGGCGGGTGTGGGACGTACACCGCGGGCATGACGCTCCACCAGCGGGACGCCCAACTCCCTCTCCAGACCGGCGATCTGCCGGGAGACGGCGGACTGGGTGTGGTGCAGTTCGGCGGCCGCCGCGGACAGCGAGCCGAGACGGCACACGGTCACGAAGGTCCGCCACACGGTCAGGTCCATGGCCCCAGTATGCGTACGAGGTATGCGTGTTGCGCAGGGCAGCCCTGCGAGATCTGCGCTTGTCGCAGCCCCTGCCGTCCAGGACGCTGACGAGCATGACGACGACCACCACCGCACCGCGCACCATCACCGTCCTCGGGCTCGGGAGGATGGGCTCCGCGATGGCCGCACGGCTGTCCCACGACTGGGACGTCACCGGCTGGACCCGCTCCGGCCGTACCCCCAGCACCTTTCCTACTACGGACGACCCCCGCTCCGCCGTGGCGAAGGCCGACGTCGTCGTCCTCGCCCTGTTCGACGGCGCGGCCTGCCGCGAGGTGCTCGACACCGTCGCAGGCTCCCTCCGTACGGAGACGGTCGTCCTCAACACGAGCACCGTCTCCCCCGCCGAAGCGGCGGAGTTCGCCGCCCGGCACGCCCGCTACGTCCACGCCCCGGTGCTCGGTTCCATCCCGGCCGTCACGGCGGGCGAGCTGAAGATCCTGGCGGCCGGTGATGCCACGTCACTTCTCCTTGTACGTCCCGTACTTGAGGCCCTCGGCACCGTACGGGAGTGTGCCGACGCCCCCACCTCCGCCGCCCTGAAGCTCCTCGCCAACAGCAGCCTCGCCGGGGCGCTCCTGGCCCTGCGCGACGCGCTGCGTCAGGCCGACGGGCTGGGCCTGACCCGCGCCCAGGCCCTGGACGTACTCGAACTCGGCCACCTGGGCGGTCTGGTGACCCGCAAGCGCCCCCTCCTCACGGGCCCGCCCACGGGGGCCGCCGACTTCACCCTCGGCGCGCTCGCCAAGGACCTGGCGCTGCTTGCCGACGCGTCCGGCGTCCCCCTGCCCGCCGCCGCTGCCCTGGCCGCCACCCCAGCGGCGCCCGACGCGGACATCGCGGTCGTCGCCACGACCCCGGCAGCGCCCGAATCCGTACTCCGCCCCCTCCGCGCCTACCTGCGCGGCCACGCGACCGGCGAACCCGCCCACTTCCGCGAGGCGTTCCTGCCCTCGGCCCATGTGGAGGGCATCCGCGACGGCGCGTTCGTGTCCTGGCCGCTCGACGCGTACTGCGGCCTCTTCTCCGGCCGACCCGCCCCGGACGAGGCGGCCCGCACGCGCCGCATCGACTCGGTCGAGGTGCACGGCACGGTCGCGACGGCCACGATGACGCTCCAGCACGGCCCGGACACGTTCACGGACGTCTTCCTGCTGGTCCGCACCGGCGACGGCGACACGTGGCACATTGCCAACAAGGCCTACCACCGCCACTGCTGACTGTCCGTCAGGCCACCGGCTTGACCGCCCGGACGATCGCCGAGTGCATGCCGTCGGCGACGCCGTGGGTCGGGGTGATCTCCACAGAGGTGAATCCGGCGGCCTCCAGGCCCGCCCGGTACTCCGCGAAGGAGAGCGCTCCGGCGATGCAGCCGACGTACTCGCCGCGCTCCGCCCGCTGTTCGGGCGTGAGGGTGTCGTCCGCGACGACGTCGGAGATGCCGATGCGCCCGCCCGGCACCAAGACCCGGTACATCTCGGCGAAGACGGCCGGCTTGTCGGTGGAGAGGTTCACCACGCAGTTGGAGATCACCACGTCGATGGTGTGCGCGGGCAGCGGGACCGCCTCGATGGCGCCCTTGAGGAACTCGACGTTCGTCGCGCCCGCCTGCTTCTGGTTGGCCAGCGCCAGGGCCAGCATCTCCTCGGTCATGTCGAGTCCGTACGCCTTGCCCGTCGGCCCGACCCGACGCGCGGACAGCAGTACGTCGATGCCGCCCCCGGAGCCCAGGTCGAGGACGCGCTCGCCCTCGCGCAGGTCGGCGACGGCGGTGGGGTTGCCGCAGCCGAGGGAGGCGGCGACGGCCTCGGCGGGGAGTGCGTCGCGCTCGTCGGCGGCGTAGAGCGTGGAGCCGAAGTTCTCGTCGACCTCGATCGCCGCGGGCCCGCAGCAGGCGCTGCCGCCCTCGGTGACCTGGGTCGCGGCGGCGGCGTAGCGGCGGCGGACGGTTTCGCGCAGGTCGGTGGGGGAGGTCTCGGTCATGGTGTCGCTCCTCGGCGGAAACGCCCGCGCCGGGCACCCTCGGGGGCACCACGGCGGGCTGCATCGATGTTTCTCGATACAGGCTTGCATGCTGCATCGGAGAACGTCAATATAGAAGCATGTCGAAACAAGAACTGCCGGTGCTCGGCCAGGACGCCACCGAGGGGGGCTGTCCGACCCTACTGAGCGCCCCCATGCCCGAGGAGACGGCCACCGAGCTGGCCAAGGTCTTCAAGGCGCTCGGCGACCCCGTACGGCTGCGCCTGCTGTCGATGATCGCCTCGCGCGAGGGCGGCGAGATCTGCGTCTGCGACCTCACCCCGGCCTTCGACCTGTCCCAGCCGACGATCTCCCACCACCTGAAGCTGCTGAAGCAGGCCGGGCTGATCGCCTCCGAGCGCCGGGGCACCTGGGTGTACTACCGCCTGCTGCCCGCGACGACCGACCGCCTCTCCGCCCTCCTGGCGAACCCGCACGCCCGGCCGGAGGCCACCGCCGCCCCGCACACCGCCGCCCCGCACGCCGGCGCCCCGCACGCCGCCGCCCCGCACGCCGGTGCACAGCCCGGCGGGGCCGCCCGGTGAGCGCCCCGACCACCGCCCCGATCGCCTCCCGCCTCTCCTTCCTGGACCGCTACCTCGCCGTCTGGATCCTCGCCGCGATGGCCGCCGGGCTCGGCCTCGGCCGTCTGGTGCCCGGCCTCGGGGACGCGTTGGCGCAGGTCAGCGTGGTCGGCGTCTCGCTGCCGATCGCGCTCGGACTGCTGGTGATGATGTACCCGGTCCTCGCCAAGGTCCGCTACGACCGCTTCACCTCCGTCACCCGCGACCGCCGCCTGCTCCTCCCCTCCCTCCTCCTCAACTGGCTGGTCGGCCCGGCCCTGATGTTCGCCCTGGCCTGGCTCTTCCTGCCGGACCTCCCCGAGTACCGGACCGGCCTGATCATCGTCGGCCTCGCCCGCTGCATCGCCATGGTGATCATCTGGAACGACCTCGCCTGCGGCGACCGCGAGGCAGCCGCCGTCCTGGTCGCCCTCAACTCCGTTTTCCAGGTCCTCGCGTTCGGCCTGCTGGGCTGGTTCTACCTCTCCGTGCTCCCCGGCTGGCTGGGCCTGGCGACCACCGGCCTGGACGTGTCCGCCTGGGAGATCGCCCGCAGCGTCCTGATCTTCCTCGGCATCCCGCTCGCCGCCGGATACCTGACCCGCAAGCTCGGCGAACGAGCCAAGGGCCGCACCTGGTACGAGTCCCGACTCGTCCCCCGCATCGGCCCGTTCGCCCTCTACGGCCTGCTCTTCACCATCGTCGTCCTCTTCGCCCTCCAGGGCGAGGCCATCACCTCCCGCCCCGTGGACGTCCTGCGCATCGCCCTCCCGCTGCTGGTGTACTTCGCCGTCATGTGGGCCGGTTCGCTCGCGGTCGGCAGGGCGGTCGGCCTGCCCTACCCGAGGGCCACCACCCTCGCCTTCACCGCCGCCGGCAACAACTTCGAGCTCGCCATCGCGGTCGCCGTCGCCACCTTCGGGGCCTCCTCGGGGCAGGCCCTGGCCGGGGTCGTCGGCCCGCTGATCGAGGTGCCGGTGCTGATCGGCCTGGTGTACGTCGCCCTGGCCGCCCGGCGCTTCTTCCCGGCCCCGGCCGGGGCGGGCCCGGACGCCGCCGCCGAAGGCCGCACCCGTACACACACATCCACCCGCCCCCGCACCTGAGGAAGCCCATGCCCGTCGACAACGCCCCCGGCACACAACACCCCACACCCGCCGTCCTCTTCGTCTGCGTCCACAACGCGGGCCGCTCGCAGATGGCCGCCGCCTTCCTCGCCCACCTCGCCGGGGACCGCGTCGAGGTCCGCTCGGCCGGGTCCGCGCCCGCCGACGCCGTGAATCCGGCGGCCGTCGAGGCGATGCGCGAAGTGGGCGTCGACCTCTCCGCCGCGACGCCAACCCGCCTGACCACCAGGGCCGTTGAGACCTCGGACGTCGTCGTCACCATGGGCTGCGGGGACGCCTGCCCCGTCTTCCCCGGCAAGCGCTACCTGGACTGGGCGCTCGACGACCCGGCCGGGCAGGGCGTGGCCGCCGTCCGGCTGATCCGCGACCGGATCGAGGCCCTCGTACGGGAGTTGCTGGACGAACTCCTGCCGGAGCAGAGCTGAAGGAGCCGCGGCGTCTCGCTTAGGGTCGGGCGCATGCGTGCCGATCGTCTCGTCTCCCTGGTCCTGCTGCTGCGCCAGCGCGGTCGGCTGTCGGCGACGGCGCTCGCCCGCGAGCTGGAGGTGTCCACCCGGACCGTGCTCCGCGACATCGAGGCACTGTCGGCGGCGGGCGTCCCGGTGCACGCCGAGCGCGGGCGGCACGGCGGTTTCGCCCTGCTGCCCGGCTTCCGCACCGAACTCACCGGCCTCAACCACGACGAGGCCCTCGCCCTCCTGGTCGCCGGTTCGCGGCGCGGCCCGCAGGCGTTCGGGCTCGGTTCGGCGCTCGCCTCGGCGATGCTGAAGGTGGTCGACGCGCTGCCCGAGAGCCAGCGGGACACGGCCGCCGGAGTGGCCGAGCGGCTGCTCGTGGACCCCGAGACCGACCTGCTCTCGCGGCGGCAGGACGCCGACGACGTGCCGGGACCGATCGCCGCCGAGGTCCGGCGCGCGGTCCTCGGCGGACAGCGGCTGCGCATCCGGTACGAGGCCGTGGACCGGCCCGCGCAGTGGCGCACGGTGGACCCGGTCGGGCTGGTCACCGTACGCGAACAGACCTACCTCCTCGCCACCCGCTCCGGCGAGGACCGCACCTACCGCCTCTCCCGGATCCGGGCCGCCGAGCTGCTCGACGAGCCCGCGTCGCGCCCGGAGCGGGTCGACCTGGAGCGGGCCTGGCAGGAGCGCAGCCACCGGTTCCGCAACGGCGGCGACCGGGTCACCGCGCAGGTGCGGGTGACCCCGGCGCACCGGGAGCCGCTGGTGACCACGGCCCTCGCAGTCCTCACCGAGGAGCCGGAGGCGGACGGGCGGCTGCGCCTGGAGGTGGCCTTCCAGGACGCTCGGCACGCCGAATGGGCGCTGTGGCAGCTCGCCCCGCACGCGGAGGTCCTCGCTCCCGAGTGGCTCCGCACGACGTTGCACGACCGCGCGGTCGCGGTCGGCGCGCACTACGGGGCGCGCTCCTGATGTCGTACGGCCTCATCCGTACGACCGCCGCCTAGGCTGGACAGCCCGACCCAGGAGGTGGCGAACGATGCCGTCGCGTCCCGAGTGCCGCGTGCGAGTGCGCCGTGTCTACGACCCGCCGGAGCCCGACGACGGGGTGCGCGTCCTCGTCGACCGGCTGTGGCCGCGCGGTCTGTCCAAGGAGCGTGCGGCGGTGGACGAGTGGCCGAAGGACCTGACGCCGTCGAAGGAGCTGCGGACCGCCTACCACGCGGGGCAGTGGGACTTCGCGGAGTTCCGCTCCCGCTACGAGGCGGAGCTCGCCGAACCGGCCGCGGCCGAGGCCTTGGACCGGCTGCGGGAGACCGCCGCCGCGGGGACGGTCACGCTGGTCACCGCGGTGAAGGACCCGGAGCACAGCCATGTGACCGTCCTGGTCGGGGAGTTGAGCAAGCCCCGGTAGCCCGGGTCAGCTTCTGGCGGGTACGGGTCGGGCCGCCAAGTCGTCCTGCAACAGGGCCGTGTTGACGGCGACCCCGGCCCGGTATCCGGCACTGGCCGCGTTGACCACCTGCTCTGCGGCGCCGATGGCGTTGCCGACCGCCCACACGCCGGGGAAGCTGGTCATGCCGGTCGCGTCGACCTCGGGGAACGTCCCGGCGGGCGTCTCGTGCGTACGTACGCCCAAGGCGGTCAGCACACCGTCGCGGGGCACCATCCGGGGCGGCACGACGAACGCCTCCACCTCCCGGACCTCGCCGTCGGCGAGGCGCACTCCGGTCAGCCGGTCGTCCGTCACGACCAGCTCGGCCAACTTCCCGTCCACCGACGCCCGTACGCCTGCCGCTTCAAGCAACTCACGCTGTTCGCCCGGAAGTTCAGACCCATCCAGGAACAGCGTCACCTCGCTCGACAACTGACCGAACAACAAAGCCTGGTGTACGCCCACTTCCTCCCGGTACAGCACGCCGATCCGCTGGTCCCGCACCTCCCAGCCGTGGCAGTACGGGCAGTGCAGCACCTCCCGGCCCCAGCGCTCGGCCACGCCCGGGAGATCCGGCAGCACGTCCACCAGGCCGGTGGCGACGACGACCCGGCGCGCGTGCACCCGCCCTCCGCCCGCCAGGACCACGTCGAACTCGCCCGCCCCGTCCGGCACGACCTCCGTCACCGTGTCACGCCGCACCTCTCCCCCGTACCCGGCGACCTCCTCGCGCACCACGGCCAGGAACTCGGCGGGCGGCATGCCGTCGCGCGAGGGGTAGCCCTGCATGTGCGCGGCGGGCGCGTTGCGCGGCTCGCCCGCGTCGACGACGAGCACCGAACGCCGCACGCGCCCGAGGATCAGCGCGGCCGACAGACCGCCCGCACCGCCTCCGACGACGACCACGTCATAGGCGTCCGCGACGACGCCTTCCGCCCGCTCCACACCACTCGTGGTCACCGCGACCACCTCACTTCCGCTCGACTGGGTATGCCTCGAAGGTGCACCCGCACTGCGCCAGGCGCAAACATCCTTGCTGTTCCGGCAAATCCCTCACCGACCGGAGCCGACCTGCCCGCCGACACCCCGTCTAGGCTCTCCCCATGTCCGCCCCCTTGACCGAAGCCGAACTGTCCCTCGCCGAGCGCGAGCTCGGGGTGACCTTTCCGGCTTCGTACCGTACGTATCTCCAGCAGCCGGAGCCCCCCAAGCCGGTGTTCCTGCCCCGCAGGGGCGAGCGCGGCTGGGACTGGGGCACGAGCCACGCGACGCCGCCGGAGCTGCTGCGTGTGCCCTTCCCGCACCCCGACTCGTACGTGGCGGAGGACGACGCCCTGGACGCGCGCGAACCCGACCGGCAGACGGACCCGGAGGCCTGGCAGGTCTGGGACGACGAGTGCGGGGTTCTTGAGGACCGCAAGACCGCCGGAACGGTCCTCCTCCAGGAACACGGCTGCGGCTTCGCCACGCTGCTGGCGGTCACCGGCCCCCTGGCCGGGACGGTGTGGTGGGACGGCCGCGCGACCTGCGGGCTGATCCTGCCGCTCTCGCTCGACCACGGGGGCGACGCACGCCCGGTGACGTTCGAGGAGTGGCTCGATCACGACTCCTGGGATCTGCTGCCGCCGGGCTGGGGCTGAGCGCCCCACGGGCCCCTTCCGCGACAAGAGCCTCCTACTATGCGCCTGTGACCGATGACGCCGCTCAACTCCTCGCAGACCGTTACCAGTTGACCCACCTCCTGGGCCAGGGCGGCATGGGTGCCGTCTGGCGGGCCCAGGACACGCAGTTGGCGCGGGAGGTGGCCGTGAAGGAGCTGCGGCTGCCGGGGCATCTCGGGGAGGCCGAGCGGGTGAACTGGATCGCGCGGCTGGACCGGGAGGCCAGGGCCGCGGCGGGACTGAAGCATCCGGGGATCGTCACCGTGCACGACCGGGTGGCCGGGCCGGACGGACTGCCCTGGATCGTCATGGAGTTGGTGTCCGGCGGGTCGCTGGCCGACCTGGTCGCGGCGCGGGGGCCGCTGCCGCCGCAGGAGGTCGCGGCGATCGGGCAGCAGGTGGCCGCCGCGCTGGACGCCGCGCACCGGAGGGGGATCACCCACCGGGACATCAAGCCCGCCAACATCCTCCTGGAGGAGGGCCGGGCCGTGCTGACCGACTTCGGCATCGCGGCGGTGGAGGGGGACGCGACGCTCACGGCCACCGGCATGATCATGGGGACGCCCGCGTTCATGGCCCCCGAGCAGGTGCGGGGCCTGCCCGCGACGGCGGAGTCCGACCTGTGGTCGCTGGGCGCGACGCTCTACGCGGCCGTGGAGGGCCACGCCCCCTTCGCGGGCACGACACCGAGCGCGGTGCTGGTCGCGGTGGCGACGGAGGAACCCCCGCCGGTCGTACGGGCGGGCCCGCTGGCCCCTCTGCTGACGGGCCTGCTGCGCAAGGACCCGGCGGAGCGGCTGACGATGACGCAACTGCGGGCACTGCTGGCCCAGCCGACGACGGCACCGGCCTTCACCCCTACAGATCTGCCGACGCCGTCCCCCGTGCCCCAGCCCCGCACCGTCACCGCGATGACCCCCGCGCCGATACCCCCGCCCTCCCCCGCCGCACCCCGCCCTCGCCGACCCGCGCGGCCCAAGGTGCTCGGTGCGGTGGTGGCGCTGGTCGTACTGGCCGGGGCGGCGGCGGCCGTGCTGTTGACGGCCGACGCCTTCAACACCGCGTACCAGGACAATCTGCGCGCGGCCGACAGCAGCAGGGCCCCCGACGCCTACCGTCGGGTGTCCGAGGCCCGCACCGACGGCGACCGGGCCCGTGTGACGTACACGGCGACCTGCAAGAGCGACGGCGAGTGCGGCTCCCGGGCCGACGACGCACACCAGTGGCTCGTCGCCCACCCCGGCGTGGCCGCGGTCGCCTTCACCCGGAGCAGCCCCTGCCTGACCGCGCCCGAGGGCTGCGAGGTCGCGGTCACCCCCACCGCGCCGAACGGGCAACCGGCCGTGCGCCGCGCCGTACTGCGCCTGAACGTGACCGCCGGAAGCGCCCGCCGGATCCTGGGAGGTGAATACCGGCTGGAAGTCGACTTCGGGCGGTGAGCCGCAGCGTCACAGCCGGAAGCGGAGACGGCAGATCACCGCGTCGGTGTCCCTGCGGACGGCGTGGGCGACGACCGCGCCGCGCTGGTTCTGCAGGAGCCGCTGCCAGAGGTGGGCGGGTTCGGCCTCCGGGATGAGGACGGTGATGCGGGTGCCGGGTTCGTCGCGTGCGACGTCGTTCGCGTACGTGGCGACGGGGCGGCCGATCGTACGGCGCTCGGAGGTGATCCGGACCAGGGGGACGCCGGGGTTCCACAGCGCCCAGTCCCGCTCCAGCGCTTCGGCCTGCGCCCGGTCCTCGGGGTCGGGGTGGCAGACGGTGACCGCGCGCACCTCGTCCCCCAGCGACACGGCCGCGCTCAGCGCCTCGCCCGTGAGCCGGGAGAGGGAGGAGACGGGGACGAGCACCAACGAGCGGGCGCGGCAGGGCGGTTGGGGGATGCGGCCGACTTCGAGACGGGCCCCGATACGACCGTACGCACGGTGCACCTGCGCGAACAGCGCCATCAGCAGCGGCAGCGCGACGACGATCAGCCAGGCGCCGTCGTGGAACTTGGTCGCGGTGACGACGACCGCGCTCACCCCGGTGAGCACCGCGCCGAGCCCGTTGAGGACCGCCTTGCCCGCCCAGCGCGGGCCGCGCACCGTGCGCCAGTGCAGGACCATGCCGACCTGCGCGACGGTGAAGCCGATGAAGACGCCGATCGCGAAGAGCGGGACGAGGGTGTTGGTGTCGCCGCCGGAGAAGAGGAGGAGGGCGGCGGAGACGGCGGCGAGGGTGAGGACGCCGTGCCGGTGGACCTGGCGGTCGGCCTTGAGGCCGAAGACATGCGGGAGGTGGTTGTCGCGGGCGAGGATGCCCAGGAGTACGGGGAGGCCGCCGAAGGAGGTGTTCGCGGAGAGGGCGAGCAGGATCATGGTGGCGAACTGGACGACGTAGAAGGCCCAGTTGTGGCCGAGCGAGGCGTCCGCGAGCTGGGCGAGGACGGTGACGCCCTCGACCGGCTGGAGGCCGAAGCGGGAGATCAGGACGGAGAGCCCGATCAGCATCACGCCGAGCAGCGCCCCGAGGGCGACCTCGGCGCGCTGGGCCCGGCGGGCGGCCGGTGCCCGGAAGGACGGGACGGCGTTGGCGATGGCCTCGACGCCGGTGAGCGCCGAGCAGCCGGACGCGAAGGCCTTCAGCAGCAGGAGCGCGCCGACGGTGGTGGCGTTGTCGCCGAGCACGGAGGCGTGCCCGGCCGCCGCCTCGGTGGAGGCGGGGGCGTCCCGGAACAGCCCCACGACGACCATGGCCAGGATCGCCCCGACGAAGACGACCGTCGGTACGACGAAGGCGCGGGCGGAGTCGACGACCCCGCGCAGGTTCACGCCCGTGACCAGGACGAGGACGGCCAGGCAGAGCGGCACCCGGTCCTCGTACAGCGAGGGGAACGCCGAGGTCAGCGCGGCGACTCCGGCGGTCACGGCGACGGCCACGTTCAGTACGTAGTCCAGGACGAGGGAGGCGGCGGCGACCAGGCTCGTGCGCACCCCCAGGTACCGCTTGGCGACGGCGTAGCTTCCGCCGCCGTCCGGGAACGCGGCGATCACCTGCCGGTACGACGCCACCAGCACTGCGAGCAGTGCGGCGATGCCGAGGGTGACGGGCAGGGTGAAGCCGAGGCCGTGGGCACCGGCCGCCGCCAGCACCAGGACGATCGCCTCGGGCCCGTACGCCACCGACGCCATCGCGTCGAGGGAGAGCGCGGCGAGACCGGTCACCGCGGTCAGCTTGTGCCGGGCACCGGGGTCGGCGGCGGTGTCACCGCGTGGGGGAGGCACCGAGGACGGCCCCTCGACGGAGGGCTCGGTGACGGCGGGGGTGGCGGGCATGGACGTACTCCTTCAGCAGCACAAGTCCGCCCAGCATCGGCGCGGGAAAGCACCCGCCCCGCCCCTCCTTGCGCCTTCTTACCGGCCGAAGCCCCCGTCTTCACGCCTCCTTGACGTCCCGCTGCCGGGTGCGGGGGGTGTCGGTGAGGGCGAGGTGGACGCGGGTGCGTTTGCCGAGGGGCTGCTGGTGGACCTCGTACCCCTGGCAGAGGGCCATGACGATCTCCAGGCCGTGCTGGCCGACGCGGTCGGCGTCGCCCGCCCGGGGCAGGGGAAGCGCCGGGCTGCTGTCCCAGAGGGAGACCTGGATCGCGGTTCCGTCGGTGGACAGTTCGAGGAGCTGGGGGCCGGGGGCGTACTTGCAGGCGTTGGTGATCAGCTCGCTCACCACCAGCGGGAGCACTTCCAGCGCCCGCTCGGAGACGGGGAGGCCGTAGTCGGCCCGGACCCGGCGGAGGAAGTCGCGGGAGAGGGCACGGGCCTCGCCGATGTCGGCGGGGCTTCCCTCGTAGGCGGCGCCGACGGTGAGGGGGAGCGGGTCGACGCCCGGGTCGTCCGGCATCCGGCCCCCCTTTCGACCAGCTCGTTCCGGCTCACGCTCCGGCCCCCCACTGCCCGCGACTACCCCCGCAGAGCGCCCCCATGCGTGCGGAGGCGACCGCACTACGGAGCCGGGGCCCCGCCCCCGGCAACGGGTCGGCTACTTCGGAGGGTGGAGCTTGCGCCAGTACGTCCAGCTGGTCTCGTTCGGCTCGCTCCACTTCTCCGGCGCGTGGGCGAACTCCGGGTGCCGGTCGGCGATGTGGGCGCGCGTCCGCTCGGGCACCTCTTCGTACGATCCCAGCTTGCGGCCCCGGCAGTGGTAGGTGAGCCCGCCGGGCCGCCGGCCGCGCCCCATCCAGGGCAGCCACGGGGACATCCGGCTCCACGACATCGTTGCCGGGACGCTCGGCGCGTCACCCGCCAGGTCGGCGCGGTCGGCGAAGAACTGGAAGAGTTCGAGCGCCTTGTACGTGTCGCCGGCCGACGCCTCCGGATAGTCGGCCACCGGCAGCGGCGAGGGGTAGGCCAGCGGGATCTCCAGGCTGAAGCAGACCTGGTCGCCGAGGTCGGTGGTGGGGATCGGGAAGGGACGCCACCGCTGGTTCGCGGGGTCGTTCCAGATGTGCACCACCGGCAGGTCCTGCCAGGTCTCCAGGATCTCGCGGGTGGCCGGGTCCAGGTAGAAGGCGGCCTCGCGGGTGAGGAGCTGGTAGGCGTCCGGCCCGTTCTCGGGGTCCTCCACGAGCCGGGCGAGGTTGAGCCCCTCGAACCCGAAGAGGCGCTGGTAGGGCTCGTCGGGCGCCCAGGAGTACACGTCACCGGTCCACCAGTAGGTGACCTCCGCGCCGTCGAGCGAGGCCCGGGTGCGGGCGAAGGACCGAAGAAGCTCTGCGGGTGTCGTCATGCCCTCCACCCTGCCCGATCCCCCCGGGGCAAATACGCCGGATGACGGATATGCAGCCGACTACGGAAAGGCAGAGCGTGTCTCTCACCGTTCCTCGGGCCGCGAGGGACCCGAAGGCCCACGCGCAGGCGGCACCGGGACCGACTCCGGCACCGGCACCGGCACCGGCACCGAGCATCCGCCGCACCGAACCACCGCCATTCCACCGGCACTCCCACGCGACCCGACAGGAACCCCGCCATGGCGCACCACGTATCCGGCCTGGGCATCAGCCCCACCAGCTCGGACCCCAGGAGCCACATCACCGACCTCTACGCGTTCCAGAAGCCCGGTGACGCGAGCAGGACCGTCCTCGTCATGAACATCAACCCGACCTCGCCGATCACCGAGGACGCCGTCGACCACGAGTCGGTGTACGAGTTCGGGGTGGACACCGACGCCGACGCGGTCACCGACATCGCCTTCCGCGTCCGCTTCTCCCCCGTACGCGACAACACGCAGACCGCGACCCTGCAACGCGCCACCGGCCGGGCGGCCGCCGCAGACCTCACCGCAGGCGAGACCGTCCTCGCCGACGCCCCGGTGACCTTCGGCCCCGAACCGCGGATCACCGAGGCTGACGGCTTCAAGCTGTTCGCCGGGCTGCGCAGCGACCCGTTCTTCGCCGACCCCGTCGGCGCGGCCGACAAGTTCCAGTGGACCGGCACGGACTTCTTCGCCGACAAGAACGTCTTCGGCATCGTGCTCGAAGTCCCCCACGACGCCCTCGGCCCGAACCCGCACATCGGCATCTGGGCCCGCGTCCTGGTCCCGCACGACGGCCGCCTGGTCCAGGGCGACCGCGCCGGACGCCCCGCCGTCGACGCCACCTTCAACCTGAGCGACGACGACAAACGCATCTGGAACCAGCAGGACCCCTCGCACGACCGCGAGCGCTTCCTCACCAAGTTCGCCCACGTCTTCGAGCACGCGGGCCACCCCGCCGACCGGGCCACCGCCCTCGCGGAGAGCCTGCTTCCCGACCTCCTGACGTACGACCGGTCCAGCGCCGAGGGCTTCCCCAACGGCCGCAACCTCACCGACGACGTCATCAACATGGGCATCGCCCAACTGACCGGGGGTGCCGCCCCGCACGACGGACTGCGCCCCCACACCGACCTGCGCCCGGACTTCCCGTACCTGGGAACCCCGCACTAGCGCGCGTTGCCCCGCGGCTTCAGCGGCACGTTCGGGAGCTCCGGCGCGGGCAGCGACGCCCCGCCGTAGCCCTGGACCTCGCCGAACCGGTCGCCCTCCATCCAGTCCGCCCGGGCCTTCGCGATGTCCTCCGTCGTACGGCCGACGAAATTCCACCACATGATCACCCGCTCCCCGAAGGGCGTGCCGCCCAGCAGGACCGTGCGGGCCATGGCGTCCGACTCGTTGGTCAGGGTCAGGGTGGAATTTCCCTCGGGGAGGTGGCCGAGGTCCGAGCGGTTGAGGAGGGTGCCGGAGAGGCGGACCCGACCCTGGTCGACGAGGAGGCCGTGCTCGAAGGCCGGGTCGATCGGGAGGGTGAGGCCGGCGCGCGGCGGGAGCAGGATCTCGGCGCCGAGGAGGGGGGTGAAGGTCGGGACGGGAGAGGTCGCGCCCGCCAACGTACCCAGGAATACGCGGAGTTCGGCGCCGGAGACCCGCACGGGCTCGGGGGCGTAGTGGTCGAAGGCGGGGTCCGTGTCGCGGGCGGACTCCGGGAGGGCGACCCAGAGCTGGACGCCGTGCAGGACGGTGGTGGCCGGGGTGGAGACCTCGGAGTGGCTGATGCCGCGCCCGCTCGTCATGAGGTTGAGCTCGCCGGGGCGGACGTAGGCGTGCGTGCCGAGGCTGTCGCGGTGCTCGATCTCGCCGGTGAAGAGCCAGGAGACGGTCTGGAGGCCGGTGTGCGGGTGGGGCGCCACGTCCATGCCACCCGATGTGGCCACGTCGTCGGGGCCGTAGTGGTCGGCGAAGCACCAGGCGCCGATGAGCGAGCGGGCCCGCTGCGGAAGCGTCCGACGTACCGTCATCGCCCGGGGCCCGCCGAGCGGTACGTCCCTCGGGGTCAGCACCTCGACCTTGGGGGCCGTACCGTCGGACCCCTGCTCGCACACGACAGCTGCGGGGTCCTGCTCGGCGTTGCTCATGACGTGCCCTTCGTGATGGCCATGGGTGAACTGCCGATGGTACGGGGCGGCCCTTCCCGGGACGCCCCGCCCGTCATGACGCCGGCTGGTTGAGGGTGCCCAGCGGCTTCACCCGGCCCGCCGCCCCGAAGCCCCAGTCCAGGAGCGCGCGGGCCTCGCGGTAGACGGTGAGGCCGTTGCCCTGCTGGGGGTTGAGCACGGTGACGATGAGGGTGCGCTTGCCCCGGGTGGCGGCGGCGATGAGGGTGTTGCCGGCCTTGCTCGTGTAGCCGTTCTTGATGCCGACGATGCCCCGGTAGCGGCCGATGCCGTTGGCGCCGGTCAGCAGGCGGTTGGTGTTCTGGATGGCGTACGAGGAGATGTGGCTGCCGTCCGTACGGGTCTTGTCCGGGAAGCGGGCGCTGGCGGTCGCGGCGAACTGGGCGAAGGACTTGTTCTTCAGGCCGGCGCGGCCGAACAGCGCCAGGTCGTACGCCGTTGAGTACTGGCCCGGCGCGTCGTAGCCGTCGGCGCTGACGACCTTGGTGTTACGGGCGCCCAGGGCGCGGGCCTTGGCCTGCATCTGGGTGACGCTGGACTTCCAGCCGCCGTTCATCGCGGCCAGGACGTGCACGGCGTCGTTGCCCGAGCGCAGGAAGGTGCCCCGCCACAGGTCGGCCGCGCGGTAGGTGCGTCCGGCCTTCACACCGACCACGCTGCTGCCCTCGCCGACCCCCGCCAGGTCCTGCTTGCTGACCTTGCGCAGGGCCGAGCCGGGCACGCGGGGCAGTGCGGTCAGGGCGAACAGGGTCTTCAGGGTGCTGGCCGGGGGCAGTTTCGCGTGCGGGTTGTGGGCGGCGAGGACCTGCCCGGTGCGGGCGTCCGCGACGATCCAGGCCCGCGCGGACACCTTCTTGGCCAGCGCGGCCCGGGACGGTACGGCCGCTGGGGCGGCGGAGGCCGACGAGGTGAGTAATCCCGCCTGCGCGGGCAGCAGGAGCAACAGCACTGCCCCACCGATGACTGTGCGGCTGACGACTCGACAGGAGAGGGCCGAGGCAGATGAAGTGACGGTCATTCAGTCACGGTAGGGAACGCCGGTCGTACGGAACGACCGGTATTGCGCCAACTGGGCGGCGGGGTCCGAAAGCCGACAAAACATGGCAGAGGCCGGCTCCGATTGTGCAGATTGCTTCCCGGGCGGTTCGCTTATCCGTACGGCACACGCACTGAATCCGCGAAAGAGGAGCTCCCCGTGCGCGCCCGAGGTCTCAACTACGACACCGGCTTCCTGCCCGACGACGAACTCTCGCGCCCGGTCTTCACCGAGGCCGCGGTCCGGCGCGACACGACCGTCCTCGCGGACGAGCCGCACTGCGAAGCCGTACGGATATCGGGCCCCGACCCCGAACGGCCTGAGCACGGGCGCGGAAGTGGCCCTCGTCGCCGGGTGCGGGCCGAGCGCGTTCGCCGGGGCGCGGGGCGGTACGAGATCTGCGGCTCGGCCGCGCGAGTGCGCCCCTTCAGGGGCGCGGGGAACTGCGCGCCCAGCCACCCACCCAGCCGCGCGGCCAAGCGCTTCAGGTGAAGGGGCGGGGCTGGGGACTCCCTGGCCCAGCGGGCCGGAGCTTCACGCACCCGGCACCGGGAGGCGCCCCGAGAGCCCCGGGGCTGCGCGTGTCCGGAGTCGGCGGGTGCGGGCATGGGGCGGTCCCAGGGTGGGCCCGGATCGGGCACACCGCCCCCTTGCCCGCCCGTTAGCGCCGGGCAGGAGGCTACTGCTGACGACCCGTCAGCCCGGCCTCGTACGCCGTGATCGCCGCCTCGACCCGGTTGCGGACCCCGAGCTTCGCGAGGATCGCGCTGACGTGGGCCTTCACCGTGCCCTCGACCAGGTGGAGTTGAACCCCGATCTCCGCGTTCGACAGGCCGGACCCGACCAGGGCGAGGACTTCGCGTTCCCGTGAGGTGAGGGCGGACGGTGCGGATGCCGGGTCGGGGGCGGGGCGGCCGACCCGCAGGCCGGCCACCACGCGGGCGGCGACCCTCGGGGAGAGGTAGGCGCCGCCCGACGCCACCGCGTGGACGCCGCGCAGGAGTTCGCGCGGGTCGTCGGCCTTGAGCAGGAAGCCGTCGGCGCCCTCGCGCAGTGCGCGGGCGATGTAGTCGTCCTCGCCGAAGGTGGTCAGCATGACCACCGCCGTGCCGGGCAGTTCCCGGTGGATGCGGGCCGCCGCCGCGATCCCGTCGAGTCCTGGCATCTGGATGTCGAGCAGGGCCACCGCCGGCCGGTGGGCGCGCACCGCTTCGACGGCCCCGGCCCCGTCGGCGGCCTCGGCGACGACCTCGATGAGCGGGTCCCTGGCCAGGATCGCCCGGACCCCGGCCCGGACCATCGCTTCGTCGTCCGCGATCAGTACGTCAACCATCGGCGCATCGTAGCCCTCCGCGACTTTCGCCCGACACCCCTGACGAAAGTAAAGGGCCTGGTCACCGACCTGAGAACGATGCAGTGGCGGACGCAGGGAACCTAGCGTCGAAGCAGTGCCGACCACACCGGAGGAACTGCTGTGATCACCCTGCGAGGGCTGACCAAACGCTATGGCGAGACCGTCGCCGTGGACGATCTGACGCTCGATGTCGAGGAGGGCCGGGTGACCGGTTTCCTCGGCCCGAACGGCGCCGGGAAGTCCACCACCATGCGCATGATCCTCGGCCTCGACCACCCCACCGCCGGCACCGCGCTGATCGACGGCCGACCGTACGCCCAACTCCCTTGCCCCTTGCGCGAGGTGGGCGCACTGCTCGACGCGAAGGCCCTGCATCCGGCGCGCTCCGCCCGCGGCCACCTGAACTCGCAGGCCCGCAGCAACGGCATTCCCGTCCGCCGCGTGGACGAGGTTCTGGAGCAGGTCGGCCTGGCCAAGGTGGCACGGAAGCGGGCCGGAGCGTTCTCGCTCGGGATGTACCAGCGGCTCGGCATCGCGGGCGCCCTGCTCGGCGACCCGAAGGTGCTGGTCCTGGACGAGCCCGTGAACGGCCTCGATCCCGAAGGAGTGCGCTGGGTGAGGGAGTTGGTGCGGGAGCAGGCGGCCCGGGGGCGCACCGTCTTCCTCTCCAGCCACCTCATGAGCGAGATGCAGCTCACCGCCGACCGGCTCGTCGTCATCGGGCGGGGCCACCTGCTGGCGGACCTCCCCATGGCCGAACTCCTCGCCCGCAGCGCGAGCGCCTCCGTACACGTACGGACGGCCGAACCCGAGGAACTCCGCCTCTTGGCAGGGAAGTTGGACGACGTCGACGTGTCCGGCGAGACCACGCTCGTCGCCCGGGGGACGACCTCGGCCGCCGTCGGCGACCTGGCCCACCACATCGGCGTACGACTGCACGAACTGCACCCCGTCACAGCCTCGTTGGAGCAGGCGTACATGGAACTGACCGCGCAGAGCGTGGAGTACGGGACGACCGGCGAGCCGAAGGCGGGATTGTGAACAGGGAGAAGCGACAGGGGGCCACCCTCGCCTCGGCGATCGGCTCCGAGTGGGCCAAGCTGTGGTCCGTAAGCACCTCGACGGCCTGCCTGCTCGCCGGACTCGCGCTGACCGGCGTCTTCGCCTTCTACTACGCCTCCATCGCCCGCATCAACGCCCACCCCCTCCAGCCGCTCGGCAACGCGCCGGTGTCCGCCCTGACCCTCGGGCAGTTCACGCTCCTCGTGCTCGCCATGGCCACGGTGACCGGCGAGTACGCCACCGGAAGCGCCCGCGCCTCGCTCCTGTGGGTGCCGGTGCGGGCCCGGCTGCACCTCGCCAAGTCGGCCGTGACCGCCGCGGTGGCCTTCGCGGCCGGGACCGGTTTCGGAGCGGTGGGACTGGCCGTGGCATGGGGCCCGTTCGGCGGCCGGGCGACCTTCGACGCGGCTCAGTCGGCCACGCAGGTGCTGGCCATGGGGGTGTACTGCGCGCTGCTCGCGGTGCTGGCCGTGGGTGTGGCCCTCGCGCTGCGGACGGCCGCCGCGGCGTTGAGCGTGCTGGTGGTGCTGGTCGCGGGCCTCCCGGTGATGTGTACCGGGCTGGGCGGACCGCTCCTGACGGCCGTCAACGACCTCCTGCCGCAGACCGCCGGGACGTACTTCATGCGCGGCGGCGACACCCCCTACCCCGCACCCGTCGGCCTGCTGATCGTGCTCGGCTGGGCGGTCGCGGCCCACCTGGCGGGGCTGGTGGTGCTGCGCCGCCGGGACGCCTGAGAAGGCGGATGCCAGAGACTGATCCCGTGTTCGAACGACTGAAGCCGAAGCCGCCCGCCCTCCTGGACACCGCCCTCTGGGCCGCCCTCGCGGGCGCGGGCGTCTTCGCGTACGGAGAACGGGCCGCCCCCTCCCCCGTACGGGACCTCGTCCTGCCGCTGCTGGTCCTCGCGGTGGCGGTGCCCGTGAGCCGGAGCCGTCCCCGTACCGGCGTGCTCCTCGCCAACGCGGTCTGCGCGCTGGGGCTCGCGAGCGGCCCGGTCCCGGCGGGCAGCCCGTACCTGCTGGCGCTGGCGGTTCTGACCCTGCGGCTCGGCACCGGGCCGACCGGCACGCGGCCCGCGCTGGTCGCGCTCGGCGGCTGCCTGGCCGTGGACCTTGCGGTGTGCGCGGTGCTGCGGGTGGACGCGGTGTACTGGTTCTACACCGTGTCGCTGGTGCCGCTGGCGCTGCTGCTGCCGTGGCTGGCCGGGCGGTACCTCCGGGCCAGGGCCGCGTTGGTACGGGACGGCTGGGACCGGGCGCAGGCCCTGGAGGAACGGCAGCGCGCGGTCGCCGAACGGGCCCGGCTGCGGGAACGCGAGCGCATCGCCGCCGACATGCACGACTCCCTGGGCCACGAGCTGAGCCTCGTCGCCCTGCGCGCCGGAGCCCTGGAGCTGTCCCCCACCCTCACCGACACCGACCGCGCGGACCTCGCCGATCTCCGCACGGCCGTCGCCGACGCCGTGGACCACCTGCGGGACACGATCGGCGTGCTGCGGGCAGCGGCCCCCTCCCCGACGTCGCCGCCCGAGTCCGTCGAACAACTCGTCGCCCGCGCCCGCGAGTCCGGCGCCCCGGTCACCCTGCACCGCACCGGCACCGGCCCGTCCCTCGCGCCCCTCGTCGACCGCACGGTGTACCGGGTCGTCCAGGAAGCCCTGACCAACGCCCTCAAGCACGCGCCGGGCAGCCCGGTCCGGATCTCCGTCGACCACCGCGATTCCCGTACGTCGGTACGCGTCACCAACCCGGCCCCCACCCCCTCCGCCTCCCCCGGCGGCCACGGCCTCACCGGGCTGCGCGAGCGGGTCCGGCTGGTCGGCGGCACCTTCCGGGCCGGGCACCGGGACGGCGGCTACGAGATGCTGGCCGCACTCCCCGACGACGTAACCCCTCCCTCTCGGCCGTCGCCGCCCGTACGCGAGAACGGCCTGGCCGCCGCCCGGCGCGTCACCCGGCGGCGCTTCGCGGTGGCCTTCGCGGCGCCGGCCGCGCTCGGGCTGGTCGCGCTGGGTTCGGCGGCGACGCTCGCCCACCAGCTCACCGGCTCCGTACTGCGCCCCGCGGACTACGCGGCGCTGCGGGCGGGCCAGCCGCGCGACTCCTTCGCCGACCGGCTGCCCGGTCAGCAGTTCGCCTACGTGCCCGAAGGCGTGCGGGCAGCGCCTCGACCCGCCGGTACGCGCTGCGAGTTCTACCGTTCGAACGGCAGCGTCCTGGACCGGGCCGACGTGTACCGGCTCTGCTTCACGGGCCCCCGGCTGGCGGCCAAGGACGTGCTGCCGGGGGACGGTTGAGGGGTGCGCCCGGCCCCGTACCCGATGTTCGATCAAGGACCGCATGTCGTGTTCGATCACGGGGGCCCGCGGCGGACGATCTCGGAAAGTGCGTGTCCTCCGGTGGGTTCACGCGTTCTTCCCTGTGTGCTGCGGCTGGCTGGCCGCAGAAATAACCAGGAGGACCCCCCAATGAACAAGCTCAACAAGGCCGTTGCCGTCACCATGGTCGCCGGTGGAATGATCGCCGCCGGTGCGGGCGCCGCCTCGGCCGCCAGCGGCTCCGACGCCAACGGCAAGGCCGTCCAGTCCCCCGGCGTCGTCTCCGGCAACCTGGTCCAGGCCCCGATCCACGTCCCGGTGAACGCCACGGGCAACACCGTCAACGTGATCGGCGCCCTGAACCCGACCTTCGGCAACGAGTCGTCGAACGTCTGACATGTGCGGCATAGCTGGCACGTCTCGCGCTTCTGACACGCCCGGCATAGCTGACGCAGAGGGCCTCCCGAATCCATCGGGAGGCCCTCTGTCCGTGTGTGCGCTCAGTTGCCGTCGGGGCTGACGACTTCGGTGTCGTAGAAGGAGAAGTGGCCCTTGATCTCGGCGACTTCGGGGATCGGGTTCTGGTACGCCCACACCAGGTCGGCCGCGCCCGGCACCGACCAGTACGACGCGTCGCCCTTGAAGGGGCAGTGGGTCGAGGTGTCGGAGGGGGTGAGGAGGTCGGTGCGGACGTCCTCGGGCGGGAGGTAGTAGCGGACGGGCAGGCCGGTTTCGCGCAGGAGGAGCGGGCGGCGGCTCTCGGCCAGCAGCTGCCCGTCCCGTACGACACGGACATGCGTCGTGCCCTGCTCGACGGTGATGCGGTGGCCCTTGCGTTCGGGTGTCGTCGGTGACGTCATACGAGTGTCAGCCGAGAGTGAGGCTGTTTTCTTCCCGGAGCGGGCCCACGAAGGCGACGGCGTCCATGGCGGGCAGGTCGGCCGGGTCGAGCGGGGCGTACCACCAGCTGCCGGGGGCGCGCCGGCCGGGGACGGCGTCGTGCGAGGCCAGGGCGTGGGCGGGGAAGAAGGCGCGGGCGGGCGCGGCGGCCGCGAGGGCGTGCTGCAAGGTCTCGCCCTCGGGGCGGGCGGCGTCGGCGGGGTCGGCCCAGGAGGGGGCGCAGGCCGCGGCGGCCTCCGGGGTGGAGTCGGCGGCGACGAAGGCGTACCGGTCGCCGATCGCGGAGGCGGCGACCAGGGCGCCCGCACCCCACCAGCGCTGCTCGCCGAGGAAGTCCATGCCGCAACGGGTGCGCTGGAGATGGGAGTTGTGGCCGAAGACGAGGCTCGGGGTGCGCCGGGCGGCGGCGAGGGCGAGGAGGTTCTCGGCCATCATCGCGTCGCGGATGCCGAGCATGACCGCGATCCGGTCGGGAGCGGTGGAGGCCATGGCGGCGTGGTAGCGCAGGAGTCCGCGCGCGGTGCGGGCGTGGGTGTGCGCGCGGTCGAAGGCGGTGGGGTCCTGGGGGCGCAGGGTGGGGAGTTCGGTCTCGTACACGGCGAGTACGTCGTCGGCGGCGGCCCGCAGTTCGCGGGCGCGCGGGGTGCCGCCGACCGAGAGCGCCGGGTCCTTCAGGGCCTGGCCCTCCTCCCAGGGGGCGTCGTCGCCGAGGAGTTCGCGCAGGGTGTCGGGGGTGTGCGGGACGCGGTGGGCGGGGAGGCGGTCGGCCAGGTGGGTGTGGGCGGCGAGGAGGGAGGTTCGGGGGCTCGGGGTGTCGCCGATGTCGAGGGGGCCGTCGAAGCCGTGGAAGCGCACCTGCTCCTCGGGCGGGAGGTCGGTGTTGTGCTCGCGCAGGCGGACGACGAGGTCGCGGTTGGCGGCGAAGGCGCCGAAGCGGTGGGTGAACCCGGTGGCCAGGACCTGGTCGAGGTCTCCGGTGCCGGTGGTGACGTAGTCGTCGACGCGGGTGGCGGCGAGGCAGTCGCTTTCGAGGGTGATCGCGCGGTAGCCGTGGTGGCGGACGAGGTGCAGGAAGAGTTCGTTGCGCAGCTCCAGGAACTGTTCCGCGCCGTGGGTGGGCTCGCCGAGGCCGAGGAGGAGCGGCGCCTGCGGCAGCCCTGCGAGCAACTGGTCTGCGGCGTCCGCGAGTTGGGAGGGGTCGTCGTCGAAGTGGAGGCCGAGGGGGTGGAGGGGTGAGGGCATGGGTGTCCCCTTGGAGGTGAGGGTGGGTGCCTGGTCTGCCTTCCACCGTATCCTTGAAGGCTCCGTTGAGACTTTTGCCCGCTCTCCTGGGGTAGAAGCCTCCCCAACCCTCAAACGGTGGTCACCATGAGCCCCCGCAGCCTGCGCCCCGTCGACCTCGCCCGCGAGCACGGACTGTCCACCCAGGCGGTACGCAACTACGAGGACGAGGGCATCCTGCCGCCCGCCGCGCGCACCGCCTCCGGCTACCGGAGCTACACCCCCGCCCACGCCCAGGCCCTGCGCGCGTTCCTCGCACTGCGCCCGGGGTACGGGCACGGGGTCGCCGCCGAGATCCTGCGGTGCGCGCACCGGGAAGACACGGGCACGCTCTTCCGGCTGATCGACGGGGCGCACGCGGAGCTGCTGCACGAGCGCGACACCCTGGCGGAGGTCACCACCGCGCTGGGCGCGCTGACGGCCGAGCCTCGGACGTACCCCCGGACTCGCACGCGTACCGACCCGACCGTCGGCACTCTCGCCCGTCAACTCGGCCTGCATCCGGCCTCGTTGCGCAAGTGGGAGGCCGCCGGGATCCTGCGTCCGCGCCGCGACCCGGCGACCGGGCACCGCCGCTACCCGCCCGAGGCGGTGCGGGACGCGTACGTCGCCCGGCAGTTGCGGCGGGGCGGCTTCCCGCTCGACCGGATCCGGGTCTTCACCGAACAACTGCGCGGTGCGGGCGACGCGGGCGCGCTCGGCGAGGTGCTGGCCGAGTGGCACGGGCGGCTGGACCGCCGCAGCCGGGCGATGCTGGCGGCGGGGCGGGAGCTGGACGCGTACCTGGATCTGGTGGAGGGGTCCTGACGGTGCGGGTGCTGCTGATGGGGTGACAGGGGGCGCTGCGATTGCGGGTGATGGGTTGGTGGCGGAGTGTGATCGGTGGGCCCGGAGGTGCACTCCGGGCCGTCCCCCTCGTCGTACGCACGCCACGGCCGCACCCCTCGGCCGTACCACCGGAAGGAACCGCCCCATGGGCCACACCGCCACCCTCTCCGCCACCGTCACCGTCGCCCTGTGCGGGGTCCTCACGCTGGGCCCCGCCGCGGTCGCCTCGCCCGAGGCGCGCACGGCTCCGGCCGCAGCGCAGGCCGTCTCGGCCCCCGTCGTACCGATGGCCCCCGTCGTACCGCTGGGCGACAAGGACCGGGAGAAGCTCGCGTCCACCTTCAAGACCGTCAGCAAGTTCGGTGCGGCGTCGCAGCAGACGGGCAAGCTGGCCGGGATGGTGGTCAACGGCGAGAAGGACAAGAAGAAGCTGGACAAGGCCCGCAAGGACTCCGACAAGGGCCTCGACAACCTGCTGGCGATCATCCCCGGCGGTTCGCCCGCCAACTACGCGGGCCGCGCGGCGACCCCGCAGCAGGCGGCCGCCCGGGAGGGGATGAAGGCGGCGGTCGAGCTGATCAAGACGGACACGAAGGAGCTGGTCGCGGCTGCGTTGAAGGGGGACGCCGCCGGGTTCACGAAGGTCGGCGGGACGCTCGTCGTCCACTTGGGCCAACTGGCGACGAGCATCTTCCTGGAGATGGGGCTCGGCGCGGTGAAGGACATCCTGCCGAAGGTGCCGTCGTTCGACCCGGCGCAGCTGCCGAAGATCCCGGGCTTCCCGGGGGCGGAGGGTGCGTCGGGCGCGGGTGCGGGTGTGGCGGACCGTCACTAGTTCGGCGTAGCACGGGAAAGCTCCTCGGTGCGACGGGGCATCGCGCCGAGGAGCTTTCCCGAATGGCCACAAGGGTCCTCATGGGGCATAGCCCGAGACCACGACACCTTCCGCGAGGACGAGGAACACGACCCCGCCGCTGACGAGCACCTGCCTGCCCCCGGTCTCCCCGGCGCTGCTCGCCACCTCCTTCGGAACCTCGAAGGTGGCCCGGTCGGCGGTGCCCCGCCCGTCGAAGCTGTGGGCGGAAACCGTGAGGCCCGAGCCCGCGAGGATCTGCCCACCGGCGATCATCAGGTCGGCGGTGTCGCCCTCGGCCTCCTTGCGCCACAGCCGGCGTCCGGTCCGTACCTCGTACGCGGAGAGTTGGTCCGCGTCGCCCAGGACCACCATGCCCGTGGCGGTCACGGCGGGGCCCACCAGCGACACCACCCCGTCCGCGATCTGCCGCCGCTGCTTCAGCGTCCGGGCGTCCAGCACCGCGACCCCGTTCCCTCCACCGCACAGCACCGCATCCCCGTGCACCACGGCGCTCCAGCAAGCCGCTCCCCCGCCGGAAGGGCCGCCGCGCACCACCTGCGTGCCGCTCCTGGCGTCGAACGACCACAGTTCCGTGCCCGCCGGGACGTAGACCCGGCCACCCGCCGCGACCGGCGATCCCGGATTCCCGCTCAACGAGGCACGCCACACCTCGCCTCCGGAGCCCGTCAGCCGACGGGCGGTGATCAGGTTCTTGTCGGATTCCCGGGAGGGGTGCGCATAGGTGGTGTAGAGGATGCCGTCGAGACTCTCGGTGCCCGTCACCACGTAGTCACCCGCCGCGTGCTTCCGGCGAACGCCGCTCTTCCCGCTGCCGAGTTCGTACGTGCTGACCCCCTCGTCGTCCGTGATGTACACGGTCCCGTTCGCGACCGCCGGGGTCCAGCCCTGGCCCCGTGGTTCGCCGCCCCGCCCCGGCCGGGACCAGGCCTCCTTGCCGTCCGCCGCGCGCAGCACCGTCACGGCGCCTCCGGAGCCGGAGCAGACGAGCAGTTCACCGGCCAGCACGCACGGGCCCGTGTCGGCGGGCACCTTCGCCTCCCAGGGCGACCAACCGGCCGCGCGCAGGGAGCGGTCGGTGGCGCCCGCGCCGAAGTCCTGGGTGTGGCCGACGCCGCCGTACGGCTGGACGACCCGGCCGTCGTACGCGGCAGGAGCCCGGCTCGTACCGTCGGAAGTGGCGCTCTTCTCTCCCGAACTCCCCTTGTTAAAAGCCTTGTTGGCCGAATCCTTGTCGAGTTCGAGCAGGACGACGCCCCCCGCCGTCAGCATCACCAGGGCCAGGGCTCCGGCGGCGATCCAGCCCCGGCGCGTACGCCTGCGGGACGCGTCCTCGGTCGGAGGTACGGGCGGGGCGGCCGGCGGCGTCCTGATCTGCGCCCCGAGCGCGGTCGGCGAGTAGGGAACCGGCGTCGGCCCCATCGTCGGCAGCTCGGCGACCCCCGCACCGGACGCGGCTGCCTCGCCGAACCGCCGTGCCGCGTCCCCGTGTTCGGCAAGCAGCGACAGTACGCCGCCCGGCCACGGGAACACTCCCGTGCGCGGCGGTGCCAGGCGAGCCGCCAGTACCTCGGCCGAAGGGCGCTCGGCCGGATCCAGGCGCAGACAGTCGCCGATCACCTCCCGCAACTCCTGCGGCACTGCGGAGAGGTCGGCATCGGCCCGGCTGATCCGGTAGACCACCGCGCCCATCTCCTCGTCCTCGAAGGGGCCGCGCCCCGTCGCGGCGAACGCCAGCAGCGCGCCCAGGCAGAAGACGTCGGTCGCCGGTACCACCGCCCTGCTGCCCTCCAGGTGCTCCGGCGCCATGAACCCCGGCGTGCCCACCACGAGCCCCGCCGACGTGAGTGCGGTCGCGTCAAAGGCCTGCGCGATACCGAAGTCGATCACCTTGGGCCCGTCCGCGGAGAGCAGCACATTGGCGGGTTTCAGGTCCCGGTGCAGCACCTGTGCACGGTGGATGGCGTCCAGCGCCCGCGCGAGGTCGCCGCCCAGTTCCCGTACCGCGGCCACGGGCAGGCGACCGGCGCGGTCCACCGCCTCGGCGAGCGAGGGCCCCGGTACGTACTCGGTGGCCAGCCAGGGCGATGCGGCGTCCGCGTCCCCCGCGACCAGCGCCGCCGCGTAGGGGCTGCGCACCGCCCGCGCCGCCGCGATCTCGCGCCGGAACCGCACCCGGAACTCTTCGCCCGCCCGAATGTCCTCGCGGACCGTCTTCACCGCGACCATCCGGTACGGATCGGACGTCGGCCGCTGCGCGTCGCAGGCCAGATGGACCTCGCCCATCCCGCCGCTGCCGAGCCGGGCCAGCAGCCGGTACGGGCCGACGAAACGGGCCGGGTGCCCGTCGGGAAGCGCTTGCAGCACGGGGTCGAACCCTTTCAGGAGTGGCCGGGGGCAGGGAGTAGGACGTCAGGAGTGGTCGGAAGCAGGAAGCTCGACGGAGGAGACGACGCCCGTGTCGTACACGACGTGGGCCACACCGCCCAGCGGCAGCACCACCGGATTGCGGATCTCCCGCGCGAAGTGGATGCCGTCGACCCGGTTGTACTCCGCCTTCTCCCGTGGCCCCGGAGCGCCCGCGACCGGCAGCACCCGTTCCTTCCCGGGCTTGCCCGCCCCGTCCAGCGGGATGACGTGCAGCGCCGAGAAGTCCGCGTACAGCACCGCGTTCCCCGCGATCAGCGGCGAGGAGAAGAACTGCCTCGGCTGGTTCCTGCCGCCACTGGGCGGCACCGCGTAGCGCCCGAGCACCGCGCCGCTGTCCGGGGAGAGGAGGGAGAGCCCGGTCGGGCTACTGCCGGTGCCCCAGTCCGCGTAGGCCGTGGCCCCCGGGTCGAAGACCACGACGGCACGGGCGTCGACCGCCGTGGGGTAGGGCCCGTGCCGCGCGACTTCGACGGGGACGGGGAGCGTTCCGGTGCCCGACGGGGCGAGGGTGGTGGCGTCCACCCGGTGCAGGCTCAGGTTTCCCTCGCTCGTCGGCGAGTACGCGGAGCAGTGGGCCGACTTCCCGTGGACGAGCAGCGTGTCGCACTCCTCCATGGTCTTGTCGACCTGACCGCGTTGCGTTCCGGTCTTCGCGTCGTACGACACGAGGCCCGCGTCGCTCAGCGCGTACACCAGCCCGTTCGCGTACGCCTTGGGCTCGAAGGAACGCTGCTCGGCGCGCGCGAGGTCCCGGTTGGTGAGTGCCTTGGTCCACAGCGCACGGCCGTCACCGAGCGCGAAGGCGGTCAGGTCCGACCGTCCCGTCGCCGCGAAGACCATGCCGTCGCCGATCAGGGGCCGCGACCCGGTGCCGGACGCACCTGTCGCCGGCTTCTCCCAGCGGACCTTGCCGCTCTTCGCGTCCCGCACCTGGAGGCGCTGCTCCGAGACGAAGGCGACGATGTCGTCGTGGACGGTCGGCTGCGTGCTGCCGTTCGCGATGAAGATGCCGCCGCTCGGTCCGATGGTGCTGCCGTAGCCGTCGGCCTTCCCGGCGTTCCACAGCCGTTTCCCGGTGGCGGCGTCCAGCGCTTCGTACCGTCCGTCCGTCGTCCGGCAGACCAGGACGGCCGTCCCGGCGGCGCAGCCGAACGCCGGTGCGGACAGCTTCGCCTGCCACGGCTTCCATCCGGCGGGCCGCTGTGCCGCGTTCTGCGGTACGGCACCGGAGCTGTCGGCCGGGCCACGGTCGTCGACGCCGGGGACGGCCGGACCGACGGGCGCCGGCTGGCCGGCGCCCTTGCTCCCACCCGCAGCGCTGCTGCTCGCCCCGTCAGGGCCGGCCAGTCCGAGCCCGAGCCCGATGCCCCCGCCCACCACGGCGGCGGCAAGACAGACCGCAAGCACGGTCCGCATACGCCGCCGTGCGGCGGGCACCACGGGGGCGGCGGGCACCACGGGGGCTGCGGCAGGCGGGGGGCCGACGGTCTGCATCCGGTGCAGCTGGTACGACTGCTCCGCCGCCGAAGGAGCTGCGGGACCCACCGGGACCAGCGCCTCCCCCGCTGCGAGCAGTTGCTCCGCAGCCCGCCGGTACTCCTCGACCTGCGTGCGCACGTCGCCCGGCCACTCGGGATCCCGTTCCCCGCCCAGCAGTTCCACCAACTGCTCGGGGGTGGGCCGTCCGGCCGGGTGGACGCTCAGACACCGGGCGAGGATCTCGCGCAGTTGCTCGTCCTGTACGGCGCTCAGGTCCGTCTGCGCACGTGCGACCCGGTAGAGGACCGCCGCCACCGGCCCGTCGCCGAAGGGATCGTCGCCGGTCGCCGCGTAGCAGAGGAGCGAGCCGAGGCAGAAGACGTCCGAGGCGGTGGTGACGGCACGCGCCCCGGCGAGGTGTTCGGGCGACATGAAGCCCGGCGTGCCGACCATCAGCCCGGTGGCGGTCATGGTCGTGGCGCCCTGGGCCCGCGCGACACCGAAGTCGATCAGCCGGGGGCCGTCGAGATCCAGCAGCACATTGCCGGGCTTGAGATCGCGGTGCAGCACCCCGGCGACGTGCAGATCGTGGAGCGTGCGGGCGAGGTCGGCACCCAGCGCCCGTACGGTGTCGGCGGGCAGGGGACCGTGCCGCCGCACTGCGGCGAAGAGGGTGGGCCCGGCAACGTACTCGGTCGCGAGCCAGGGCACCGCGGCGTCGGCGTCGCCCCCGGCGGGCCGGGCGGCGTACGGCGAACGGACCCGGCCGACCATCGCGATCTCACGCCGGAAGCGGTCCCGGAACTCGCTGTTCCCGGCGAGATCGTGCCGCACGGTCTTCACCGCGACCAGCCTCCGGTCACCCTCCCGGGCCCGCCCGAGGAACACCTCGCCCATCCCACCGCTACCGAGCTGCGCCAGCACCTCGTAGGGCCCGACCTGCATCGGTGCGCCCGCGCGCAGCGGTTCCCACATGTGCCTCAGTCCTCCGGTCGATGCCCAACCGCATCATTCCATGCATCGGACAACAGACCTTCCCCGAGAGGGACTTGACTGCCCCCGAACCCGAACCGACGCCCCCTCGTACCAACCTGGTCCAGACCTCTTGACGATTGGTCTGGACCTACCTAGCGTGTGGGCGCACCACCCCCCCCTCGCGTCTCCCGGTTCCCCCACCCAGGAGGTCCAGCATGTCCCCCCGCGCCCGCACCACCCTCCCCCGCCTGCTGACGGCCGCACTGACGGCCGCCGCACTCGTCCCGCTCACCGGCACCGCAGCCCCCGCCGCACCCTCCGCACCCTCCGCACCGGCCGCCGACACCTGTCCGGTGAAGTCGAAGCCCGCCGGAAAGGTCCTCCAGGGCTACTGGGAGAACTGGGACGGTGCCGCCAACGGCGTTCACCCGCCCTTCGGTTGGACCCCGATCACCGACGCCCGCATACCCCAGCACGGCTACAACGTCATCAACGCCGCGTTCCCCGTGATCCGCAACGACGGAACCGTCCTCTGGGAGGACGGCATGGACGCAACCGTCAAGGTCGCCACCCCCGCCGAGATGTGCCAGGCCAAGGCGAACGGCCTGACCCTGCTGATGTCGATCGGCGGCGCGACAGCCGGAATCGACCTCAACTCCACTGCTGTCGCAGACAAGTTCATCGCCACGATCGTCCCGATCCTGAAGAAGTACAACTTCGACGGAATCGACATCGACATCGAAACGGGCCTCACGGGCAGCGGCCAGATCACCAAGCTCTCCGCCTCCCAGTCCAACCTCACCCGCATCATCGACGGCGTCCTCGCCCAAATGCCGTCCAACTTCGGCCTCACCATGGCCCCCGAGACCGCCTACGTCACGGGCGGCAGCGTCACCTACGGCTCCATCTGGGGCGCCTACCTCCCCATCATCAAAAAATACGCCGACAACGGCCGCCTCTGGTGGCTCAACCAGCAGTACTACAACGGCAACATGTACGGCTGCTCCGGCGACTCCTACTCCGCCGGAACGGTCCAGGGCTTCACCAAACAGACCGACTGCCTCAACAAGGGCCTCGTCATCCAGGGCACCACCATCAAGGTCCCCTACGACAAGCAGGTCCCGGGCCTCCCCGCCCAACCCGGCGCAGGCGGCGGCTACATGAACCCCTCCCTGGTCTCCCAGGCCTGGCGCACCTACAACAACCAGCTCAAGGGCCTGATGACCTGGTCCCTCAACTGGGACGGCTCCAAGAACTGGACCTTCGGCGACAACGTCAAGGCGCTGCAGTCCCGCTGATCGGTCGCATTGCCGAACCAGCAGGTCACACGGGTCCGCCATCTTCCGGGGCGGACCCGTCCCGCATCCCCGTGGCTGGATTCTGGCTGGATGATCCGACGCCTCATCACCCGTCACCATCTGTCGTTCTCCGCACGCCGGCTGGATCGCGGCCGGATGACAGCGCGCGGGCCCGGCGGGGCGGCGTGCGCACCCACGTGGGGCGAGCGTCCGGGCACAGCCGATATCGGGGGCAGCGGTGGCGGGAGCGGCCGTTGGCACGGCCGTTCCGGCCATGACGGCCTCGTGCGCAGGGTTCGCACCTGAACTGGTGAAGCCTGTGGGGCCGGCAAGAAGGCTGTCGTTGTACCCAAGCCCGATCCGGAAGAAGTTCGAGACGATGCGGTGCGGGTCGCGGGGAACCGACGCCCGGGTGCTCTTCACCCGCACCCCGGACATGCGACTGGACTTGTCCGTTGACACGTTGCGACCCCTGCCCACATTGATCAGCAAGGCAACGAACACGGCCCGACAGGCGGCTCAGCCGCCGCCTGTCCCGGTGCCCTGGCAGTCGGATCCCGCACCCGCAGCGTGTTGGCTCTCAAACCGTTCGCCCGCACTTGACCCACTGCATTGCGCGCCTGTAGGTCCGTGACCATGAGCCCATGGCCGCCACGGCAGAGACACCCGCTCAGCCCGTCCCTTCGCGCGCGTCGTGTAAGGGCCCGGGGCAGTCCGCGGCGGCCGGCTCGTGGTGCGGAGGTTGAGGACCAAGGCCCTGTGTCCGTGGACGCTTTCATGAACAGCCGTGCCATGGTGCGGCAAGCCCGTGCCCAGGGTCGACAGCAGTTCGGGCCGTGGCTGCGCGTACGTCGCCAGGACGCGTGCGCAGGGGTGAACCGTGAGGGCGACACCGCACACGACGCCCTGGAGGCAGTACAGCGTCATCACGTTGGCTCGCCAGATGCCGTCACCCGACGATGGTCTGTCACAGATTCACACCGAGTCCGGTCGTAGACAGCGGGCCTCGGCCGGCACAACCCTCTTCGGACGGTTCTCGTCGCCAGCGGCTCTCTCACCCTCCTCGCCCGCCGTTTCCGATGCTGTTCCGCCCGAGAGATCAGGACGTCATGAATCAGTCCACGAGCGCGTTCTCTGCCATGTACCGGCCCATGCTTGCCCGTCACGCTGGTGAGAAGCATCGAGCCGCCAGCGCGCTGGAGTTGTTCTTCGACCTCTGCTTTGTTGCCGCAGTCGCACAGGCGTCGTCGGCGTTCGAGCACGAGATGGCTTCAGGTCGTCCGGGGCCCGGTCTGCTCGGGTATGCCCTCGTGTTCTTCGCGATCTGGTGGGCCTGGATGAACTTCACCTGGTTCGCTTCGGCCTACGACACGGACGACGTCCCGTACCGGCTTCTGACACTACTTCAGATCATCGGCGCCCTTGTCCTGGCTGCCGGGACCGCCGAGGCCCTGGAGCACGGCGACTTCACCGTCATCACGTGGGGCTACGTGGTGATGCGGCTGGCCATGGTCAGTCAGTGGCTACGCGCCGCCTGGACGGACCATGCACGCCGGTGTTCCGCGCTGCGGTACGCCGCGGGCATCCTGTTCCTCCAGGTCGGCTGGCTGGTGCGGCTGGCTCTTCCGGTCGACGGCGGGACGGTCACGTTCGCCGTCCTCGCCGCCTTGGAACTCGCGGTGCCGGTCTGGGCCGAGCGTGCCGAGGGCACCACCTGGCATCCACAGCACATCGCCGAGCGCTACGGTCTGTTCACTCTGATCGTCCTCGGTGAGTCCGTCATCGCCGCCGCACTCGCCGTCGACACCGCTCTGGACACCCACAAGAAGCTCGGCTCCGTCCTGCCCGTCGCACTGGGCGGGCTGCTGACCGTCTTCGCGCTGTGGTGGCTGTACTTCGCCCAGGACGCGCCGCGTCGACTCAGAACGCAGCGGACGGCGATGCTGTGGGGCTACGGGCACTACGTCGTGTTCGCTGCCGCGGCTGCGATCGGCGCGGCACTCGCGGTCAACGTAGCCCGCGTCACCGGCGGCAGCCGTGCGCTCACCGCCGTCCAGGCCGCGGCCGCCTACACGGTGCCGGTCGCTCTCTTCGTCACCTGTGTGTGGCTGCTGCACCGGCGGGCCACCCGGTTGTCCACTGCGGGCAACGTTCTTCCGCCTGTCGCAGCTCTGGCCGTCCTGTGCTCGACGTTCACACCGTTCCCGGTACTCGGCACCGGTGTCATCGCTTCCCTGCTCATCGCGGGCCTGCTCCTCGTTGTGCGGTACGAAGGTTCCGACGTGTGAGGGCGCCCCGCGTCGTTCGGAGCGCCCTCAGTGCCCTGCCGCGAATCGTCGGCAGGGCGCGCTAGACCCGGTCTTCGGGGGCTACGTACTCGAAGGTCGGGCCGGCCGCCAGGCCGTCGTCGTCCTGCATCGCCATCAGGCTCTGCGCCTGTCCTTTGGCCGCGTACATCGTGCCCACGGACATGCCCAGCATTGCCGGGTTGCCGTTGAATGCCTGCTCCAGCATCTGCAGCATCTTGCAGTAGGTCTGATTGAACGTCTCCTGCGCGATGCGGATCGCACTGCCCTCGGGGTGGTCCGACACCCGCTGGTTGGGGCGCACGGGCCGGACCCCGTCCAGGTCTACGTTCACAGGGCCGCCCGTGGGGCCGGATTCCGGTGTGTCGCCTGGCTGATAGCGCCGCCCCTCGGCAAGTTCCTGGAACCGGTAGTAGTGGGAGACGGCCTTGGAATCGGGGTGGAACAGGTCCTTGTCCCCGTCCCAGACGTCGGCGCGTGCCGCGCCCTCCCCCTGTTCGACGATCTCCTCCAGCGCCGCGAGTGCGGTGTTCAGGTCGGTGATGGGGGCAAGGTGGCCTGCGGTGTGGGCGAACGGGCCGCCGGAGACCTGCCGGGCGGGGTCGCCGGTGAACACCTGCGCCTCGCCCAGTTCGGTGCACAGGCCCCTCAGGCCCTTCTCGACCGCGTCGTAGAACTGCCCGATCGTCTCGTAGCGGTCGCCTTCCGCCGGGTCTCCGGGGTGCGCGGGCTGTTCCAGCCGGAGGAACATCCCGAGGGCTTCCTTACCGAACGGCAGGAGCGACAGCTCGATGGAAGGGTCGGCGTGCGGCATGGTCCGCGGATGCTGCGGCAGCATCCGCGGTGTGTCCAGGCGGGGTTCGCCACCGACCGCGTTCAACAGGTTCGCGACCAGGGCCAGATGAATCATCTCCTCGACGAACACACCGGCCAACAACTGGGCCGCGTCCGCGTTGCGTTCGGGATCGAGGGAGTAGAGCGCCGTCAGGTACGGCGGCAGTGTGGAGTGCTCGATCTCGATCGCCCACTGCAGATGCCTGCGTAGGTCTTCCAGGGTCGTGATGCCGGTGGTCGCGGCGGCGTCGAGCGTGGTGGGCTGGTCGTGGGGCATGGTCGCGAGCTCATTTCTACTGGTCGGCGTAGGGGGTGCCCAAGCGGCGGCCACCGGCGGAACACCGCGGTCACCAGGGATCGGAGATGTCGTCCGGTCGCCTCCGGCAGTGCGGGCACACCCTCTGAGTTCAAACCACTGACCGGTGAGCCAATGCATCTGTGACACTGTCTTTCGGGTTCCACACGCATACGGCGCGTAGTAGACATGAGATGCGGCATTCCGGCGTCGACATGTGCGTCGGCCCGCACGAGGGCTCCGCGTCCCGGTGGACGACTCCGTTCTCGGCGGCCGTGTCCGCGATGTCCTCGGCGGCCTCGAACAAGTGGGTGCTGCGGAGGATGGATCAAGAGATGCCGGAACGCTCGATCATCGCTTCCCGTGCGTACACCGCCCGGAAAGCGCCCTCAGCCCGTACCCGGCCAACGCCGACCGCGGAGAGGCACACGTGCTGTCGTACTCCGGCGGCGATCGCGGTACGCAGGAGGTGGCCGGTGTCGTCCCGTACCCGGCCGTCCCTCGTGGGGACCGTGCCGGTGGCCTGGGACGGCGGATGGGCAGGATCGATCACCACCGCACAGCCGTTCAGGGCATCGGCGAACTCCTTCGGTGTGAGGGAGTCGAGCCCCCTGGGCGCCTGGACCATCCCCACCTCTTGCCCGTGGTCCCTGACCCCCAGGGCTGTCTCGACGCCCATCAGTCCGCCGTCGTCGACCACCACGACCTTCATTGCCACAACCTCCTCCGACCGGCCTCGGGGGGTCGGTTGAGGGATCTGACCGATCCGGTGCCCGATGTGTGACACCGCGCGGTCCCAGACAGTGGGACCGGGTTGACGTCCCCCGGTGTCGGCCGAGAGACGTGGTGCAGCGCGGCTGAACGATGTGACCTCGTCAACGACTTGTCACGCGGCGTGCCGGACGGGCCGGGCAGCGGGGCTGGGAGCCGACGGCATACGGTGCACCTGGCCTTCGAGGATGAGCACCTTCACCAGACCGTCCAGGTCGCCGGTGTGCGCGGCTGCCCGGAACGCGGTGGCGAGGCGGCGGTGCGACTCGGCAGAAACCGGGCGCTCCCGGCCGGACTCCAGCCGGGCCTGCGCCCGGTGGACCACCACGCGTGCGTTCGGAGCGCTGATCCGCAGCAGCCCCGCCAGTTCGGCATAGGCGTAGCCGAACCCCTTGCGCAGTACGTAGGCGGCCAGCCGGTCCGGTGTCAGCCGCGCCATGAGCAGGGCCAGGGCCCGCTCGACCGCAACGGTCCGCTCGACGCTGACGACGGGGTCCAGCGCGGCCCGGTCACCGAAGTCCGCCAACTGCGGTTCGACCGGGACTTCGTGGCGATGCCGGGCGGAGCGGACGACATTGATGGCCAGCCGGGTCGTGGCCGTCACCAGGAACGCGGCCGGACTGTCGATCTGAGCGCGCTGGGTGAGCTGCCAACGCAACCACACCTCCTGGACCACGTCCTCAGCCCCGGCAGCGTCGCCGAGAATGCGGCGGGCGATGCGGAAGAGCCGTGTCCGCTCGGCCAGGAAGGTGTCGAGGGCAGCGTCCATGTCGTCGCCGAGGGCCGACCGGACAATCGAGGGATCGGTCGTCGTCTGCGGGCCGGTCGCGTGCATGGGGGAACTCCTCATCGTGGAAAGACGCCCGTCAAGAGCGTGGTTCCACCCTGGCCCCGGGGCACCTGCCCCCGCGCCCTTGCTTCCCGTGGTGGAGTCCGTGGGCCCCCCGTGGGCCGCGCGTCAAAACCCGTGGGTGCCCCGTAAGAACCCGTGGTCAAGACCGTGGGGCCCGCGCGGCCGACGTCAGGCGGTCCGCTTCGTGTCTCCGTGGTGGAGGTCATCGGCCGGGGCGTCCCCCAGGGCTCCGGGCAGCGCGCGACGTGAGTTGATGCCGAGCTTCATGTACACCTTGCGCAGGTGCCACTCCACGGTGTGCGGACTGATGAACAGCTCCGCGCCGATCTTCGCGTTCGTCATGCCGTCGGCCGCGAGCGCGGCGACCTGGAACTCCTGGGGAGTCAGGGTGCTCGTGGGCCCGTCCTCCCGCGCGCTGACGTGCTCGCCGGTGGCGAGCAGCTCCCGGCGAGCCCGCTCGGCGAAGGCGTGCGCACGCATGCCGTCGAACATGTCGTGCGCTGTACGCAGGTGTTCACGGGCCGACGAGCGGCGCTGGCCTCTGCGCAGCCATTCGCCGTACAGCAGGTGCGTGCGTGCCACCTCCACGGCCACACCTCCGCGCTTGAACTCCTCGACCGCGGTGCGGTAGAGCCGGTCGGCGGCGTCGCCTTCGGCGAGGAGGGCCTGGGCGCGGGCGGCGGCGCCACGTGCCCATCCGGAGTCGGCGGACCGGGTGAGCTCGGTGAGCCGGGCCAGCGAGGCGCGGGCCTGGTCGAGTTCACCGCAGCGGGTGGCGGCCTCGACGTGCTCCACCAACGACAGGCCCGTGAAGTTGAATCCATCGTGCTCGATGCCCCTACGGGCGGCTTCCAGCGCCTCCTCGTAGCGGCCGAGGCCGTTGAAGAGCACTCCTTGGATGTAGCCAGTGGCGCCCAACAGGGAAACCTCGCCGGTCTGTTCGGCCCGCTGTCTGGCCTCGTCGATGATGCCTGCGGCGACCTCCGCCTCGCCCCGCCACGCGGCCAGGACCAGGGTCGCGTACTTGTGCGGGGCGTGACCCGTTGCCGCGGTGAGCGCGTCGGCCTCGTCGATCATCCGGTCGGCCTCGGCGAAGTCTCCGTAGTGGATGTGCACTCCGCCGGCGTAGATGAGGGCCGGAGGCAGAGCGCCGAGCGCTCCGACGTCGCGGGCCAGGCGCACTGCCCGGCCCGACAATGCGTCCCAGGCGTGCAGGTCCCAGGCGTAGTGAATGAGCGCCTCCAGTGCGACCGGGACCAGCAGCAGCCACCGCATGACCGCTTCGCGAGTGCCGAGTTCCTCGTGCACGAGCAGGTCCAGCGCGCTGCGCAGGGCCGGGACTCCGGTCTCGGACCCGTCCGCGAGCAACGCGGCGACGCCGTCGAGGAGACGGTCGGCGGCTGCCGAACCGGAGCGCGGCGCCCCCGAGTTGCGGGCGGCGATCGCTGCCGCGCGGGCGCCGGTCGGGCCGTGGACGCGGCCGGCGAAGATGGTCGCGCTGATCGCTTCCAGGTAGGTCTCGCGCGCCAGCGGCGATCCCGCGGCGGTGAACTGCGCGGCGGCCTCCAGCAGCAGCGGTGCCGCCTCGTCGCTGCGGCTGCGGGCGAAGAGGATCCGGGCCCGCAGGCGTGCAAGGCGGGCGCGGTCCAGCGTGCTCAGGGGGCACAGTTCGGCCACCGTCGCGAGTTCGGTGGCCCGGTCGGGTGCTGCGGCGGAGAAGTGTGCCTCGGCAGCGGCGAGCGCCCGGCGGCCTCGCGCCCACGCGTCCGGTGTCGCCTCGGCCGCGCGCTCCAGCAGCACCGCCTCAGCAGCGATGCCGCCGCGCTGCCGTGCCCGGTCGGCGGCCTGTTCGAGGTCGGCGGCGACGTCCTCGTCCGGCCCGTCGGTGGCCTGGGCGGCGTGCCAGGCACGCCGGTCGGGGTCGAGCACCGGGTCCGTGGCATCGGCCAGCGCCCGGTGCACCGCTCGGCGTTCCTCGGGCGCGGCGCCCTGGTAAACGGCGGAACGCACCAGCGGATGCCGGAACCTGACGGACTCCCCGAACTCGATCAGTCCGGCCGCCTTGGCGGGCGCCGCGTAGGGGACGATCTTCAGCCGGGCGGCCGCACGCACCAGCAGGCGTGCGTCACCGACCGGTTCGGCCGCGGCGATCAGCAGCAGGGTGCGGGTCGCCGCCGGAAGGGAGCCGATGCGGCCTGCGAAGTCGCGTTCGACGCGGTTCGCGACCGGCCCGTAGGCGCCCGGCCGAGCCGACGAGTCGAGTCCGTAGGCCAGTTCGGCGGCGCTACGGCCGCGGGAGAACTCGAGCAGCGCGAGCGGGTTGCCGTCCATCTCCGTCACGAACCGGTCCCGGACCCGCTTTTCCAGGCGGCCGCCGACGACGGATTCCAGAAGCTGTCCGGCCGCGGTGGTGTGCAGGCCTTCCAGCCGGAGGGTCGGCAGCCCGCTGAGGGCGGCCCCGCCCTCGGGATCACGTACCGAGAACACCATGGCGACGGCCTCGGCGAGCAGTCGGCGCGCCACGAACTCCAGTGTCTGCAGAGACACTTGGTCCAGCCACTGGGCGTCGTCGACGAGAACGAGCACCGGCCGGGTCTCGGAGGCCCGGGTGAGCAGGCTCAGCACGGCGAGCCCGACGAGGAAACGGTCGGGGGGATCTCCTGCGGCCATGCCGAACGCCACCCGGAGCGCGTCGCGTTGAGGTTCCGGGAGATCGTCCAGCTCGCCGAGGAACGGTGTGCACACCTGGTGCAGGCTGGCGTAGGGCAGCTCCATGTCCGCCTCGATGCCGTGCGCCCAGGTCACCTTGACTCGCGACGCCTGGGCGGCCGCGTACTCCAGCAGCACCGACTTGCCCATGCCGGCCTCGCCGCGGACCACCAGGATGCGGGACCCGCCGTCGCTCAGCCCAGCCAGAAGGTCGTCGAGCGCCGCACACTCGCGTTGCCGGCCGACCAGGTCGGGAAGCGGGCTGGCGATCATGCGAAGCGGCTCCTCGGGACATCTGGGGACGAAAAGACCCCCGCAACATTGTCGGAACAAGCCTTGTAACGATATCCGCAAGGCCTCACACCCTGTGTGTCCGTTGCCTGTGATGGTCTCCACGCCCAAAAATCCCCGAGAGTTGTCACAAAAGAGCACGTTGTCCGGTCGACCAGTGCCGACGATCCCGGCAGTCACCCGCCGCAGGAGGCCATCGAGGTCGCGGAGGCCAATGTCGCGGTCTTCGAGGTGGCCAAGCGCACGGCCGGGAGTACGGCCGGGAGTACGGCCGGGAGTACGGCCGGGAGTACGGCCTCGGACATCAGCTCCGCGTGGCCGCAGCGGGACAGCATCACGTCCTGCAACGGCCCCCTCCAGGCGGGCTACTTCATCCTCTCCGTCCTCGTCGTGCACATCGGCCACCCGGCCGGGGTCCCCCGGAGTTCGACCGCATGCCGCGTCTCGCACACGAGGACGCCGTCGCCTGGCCTGAGCCGACGGGCACCGGGTTGTCGGCGTACGCATGAACGCGGCCCCGGCAAGATTTTCGTGAGGCGGGGGCACACTGCGGATTCACGGAAATCTTGCCGGGGCCACTTCGATCCGTACGCCGACACGGGTCAGACCAATTCGAACCGAACGACCACGCGGCACCCGGCGGGTTCCGAGGTGATGTGGAGACCGGAAGCGTCGAACATCCGCCGCAGCGAGGCGAGCCACTCCGGACCGGCGGTGGCACGGTCGAGGGCGAGGCTCCAACTCCAGTCGGCGATCTGGACGAACCGCACCTTGGACGCCTCGGCGATCGGCCGGGGTCGACGAGTGTCTGGCAGTGCAGTTCCGGCGTCCCGAGCTGGGGGTGGAGAAAACGCTTGAGGGTACCGCCGGGCCCCAGCACGGGACGCTGTTGCCAGATGTCGGCGAACTCGGGGCTCTCCTCGATGAGCGCGTCGACCGGCTCGGCGGCCCGCGAGGGCGCGACGTTGCTGGTGGCGGAACCGTGAGTCCGGTGTACGCGTCTTGTCGCCCAACAGTGCCGAGGCCGACCGGGTCTGCTTCAGCGTCTCCCCGAGGTGGCTCATCACCAGGGCGGGGGTGTCCCCCGAGCCGGTCCAGGATGCGCGTCGTTCCCGGATCGACATGGTCCTTCCTGCGCATCCGGCGCGGCACGGTATGCCCGCCGAGCCGGAAGAGGTGGTCCCGCTCCTCCAGGGACAGACGCAGGCCGCGGGCCAGAGCGGCGAGCATCTGCTCGGAGGGGTGGAGGCTTCGTTACTGCCCGAGACGGCTGCAGTAGTCGACTGACGGGTCGCAGAGTGCCGCGGCCTCCTCGCGCCGCGGACCTCCGGTGCGCCTGCGGCGCCCACGAGGAAGGCCGACCTCCTCCGGCTGGAGCGCATCCCGGCGGGCACGGAGAAAGGCTGCCAGAGCTGCTCGGTCCGCCATCGCTGTCCGCTCCGTGCGACGCGGCCGGGCCGTCTCACCGGGTGACCGCCTTGGTCTTCAGGAGTTCCTCGAACCCGGCACGGCCCAATCTCCCGGCCGTTTCTTCGTTCCTGCCGCCAGAAAACGCCATCCGGTGAAGGGCATCCATGCTTTCTCAGACCCATGATCTGCGTCACTCCCCCGTCGCGGCAGCCCTTCGCCCGCGAGGCCAATACCGCCGGAGCTGTTGTTATGCTCCCCCTCGTGCAGAGGCCAAGGTGAGCAGCGGGGACGGTCCGGGGCAGCTGCTTGGCCGCCGCCGTGAGCGCGAGGCGCTCGACGCCTTGGCCACTGAGGTGGAAGCGGGGCGCAGCGCCGTTCTGGTCCTGCGGGGCGACGCCGGAATTGGGAAGTCCGCTCTGCTGCACCATCTGGAATCCCGTGTCACGAAGCACCGTATCGCCCGCGGGGCGGGCGCCGAGTCGGAGATGGAGTTGCCGTTCGCGGGGCTGCACCAACTGTGCGCCCCCTTCCGCGACCGCCTCGACCGCCTTCCGCCTCCCCAACGGGAAGCCCTGGCCACCGCGTTCGGGATGAGCTACGGCCCGCCTCCCGACCGATTCCTCGTCGGCCTCGCCGTACTCGGACTGCTGACCGACGTCGCCGCCGAGCAGCCCCTGTTCTGCCTCGTGGACGACACGCAGTGGCTCGACCGGGTTTCCGCGCAGACCTTGGCGTTCGTGGCACGACGGATGCTCGCCGAACCCCTCGCCCTGGTGTTCGCCTCCCGAGAGCAGCGCGGACGCGACGAGTTGGCGGGACTTCCCGAGCTGACGGTCAGCGGACTCGACGACACCGACGCCCGCGGCCTGCTGAGTGCGACGGTCGGCACCCCGATGGACACACAGGTCCGCGACCGCATCCTCGCCGAAGCCCGCGGCAACCCCCTTGCTCTGCTGGAACTGCCGCACGATCGCGCTGACATGGGGGCGGGAGTCCGACCTGCCCGCAGCGGTCCCGGCCCGGTGTCGGGCCGTATCGAGCGCAGCTATCTCGGGCGGGTCCACACACTGCCGTCCGCAACACAGCGTCTGCTCCTCATCGCCGCCGCCGAACCGATCGGTGACGTGGCGCTGCTCCGTCGTGCCGCCGGGCACCTGGGCATCAGCCCGAGCGCGATCGACCCGGCGGTGACGGAAGGACTGCTGGTCGTCGGCACCCTCGTGCGATTCCGGCATCCGCTGCTTCGCTCCGCCGTCTATCGCTCGGCCGACCTGGCAGAACTGCGGGAGACCCACCGGGTATTGGCGGACGTGACCGACCCCGCCCTCGACCCCGACCGCCGCGCCTGGCACCTGGCCCGGGCGACGGTGCGGCCGGACGAGGCGATCGCCGCTGAGCTGGAGGCATCGGCCGGGCGGGCTGCGGCGCGCGGCGCCACCGCGGCGGCGGCCGCCTTCCTCGCCCACGCCGCCGTCCTGACGTCCCACCCCCGTCGCAAGGCGACGCGTGCCCTCGCCGCGGCCCAGGCAAAGATCCGCGCCGGTTCGCCCACCGCGGCGCGCGAACTCCTGGCGCTGGCCCGCAGCGGGGCCCTCGACGAACTCCACCGCGCCCGCGCGGACCTGGTACAGGCCCAGATCGTCTTCGCCTCGGGACGCATGGACGAAGCGGTCCCCCTGCTGCTCGACACCGCACGCCGCCTGCTGCCGCTCGACACCGATCTGGCCCATGAGACCTTCCTGGACGCGCTGTCGGCATCCATGTTCGCGGGCCGCCTCGCTGTGGACGTCGATGCGCGCGAGGTGGCGGCGGCCGCACGGCAGACGCCGTCGTCCCGCGCCGATGTGGCGCGTGCCGCGGACGTACTGCTTGACGCCCTGGCCACACGGTTCACCGACGACTACCACGCCGCGGTGCCTTCTGCGCACAGCGTGCTGCACCGCTGCCGCCAGGAGGCGGACCCGGAGCAGATCCTGCGCTGGTCGTGGCTGGTCTCAGCACTTGCGGCCGAGATGTGGGACGACGAGAGCTGGACGGAGCTGGCGGCCCGACACGTGCGAACCGCCCGTGCGGTCGGCGCCCTGGCCGAGCTGCCGCTCGCCCTCAACTCCCGCGTGGTCGTCCACACATGCGCCGGGGAACTGGCCGAGGCGGCCCTCCTCATCGCGGAGATCGCCCGTGTCCAGGAAGCGGTCGGCGGCAACTTCACACCGTTCGGCACGATGGCGCTGGTCGCCTGGCAAGGGCGGGCTGACGAGGGACTGCCATTGATCAAGGCAGGCCGGGAAAGCGCCGCGCAGCGCGGTGAGGGCATCGGCGTGGCCATAGCGCTGAGGGCAGAGGCCGTGCTCCTCAACGGTCTGGGCCGGTTCGAGGAGGCGTTCGAAGCCGCTCGTTCGGCGAGCGCGCATCCGCAGGATCTGGTCGCCGCCAACTGGGGACTGATCGAGCTGGTGGAGGCCGGCGTGCGCAGCGGCCGCCACGAGGCCGCCCGCGCCGCCCTGGACCGCCTCGTGCGGACCACCGAAGCTGCCGGTACGGACTGGGCTCTGGGCATCCAGTCTCGCTGCCGGGCGCTCCTCGGCCACGGCGCCACTGCCGAGGAACGGTACCGCGAGGCGATCGAACGGCTCGGGCGGACCACGGTGGCCACCGAACTGGCCCGGGCACACCTGCTGTACGGCGAGTGGCTGCGGCGGGAGAACCGCCGCAGCGACGCCCGCGCACAACTGCACGAGGCATGCGCCTTGTTCACACGATTCGGTGCGGAAGCGTTCGCCGACCGCGCCGTCCGCGAGCTTCGGGCCACCGGTGAGTCGGTGGCCCGGCAAAACGGCGGCGCGGCATTGGCCCTCACCGCCCAGGAGGCCCAGATCGCGCAGCTGGCCAGGGACGGTCTCTCCAACTCCGAGATAGGCGCCCAGTTGTTCCTGAGCCCGCACACCGTGGAATGGCATCTGCGGAAGGTGTACACCAAGCTCGGCATCGCCTCCCGGCGGTCTCTGCATACGGCGCTGTGACCGGCAGCCGCCGATCAGGGCTGGCGTAGCGTTCAGTGTCGCCCGGGGTCGGATGTCACACGTTTGCCGTCGGCACGGTCTGTGTGGCAGGGACACGTGAGGCCACGGTCCCGTAGCCCGGCCGAGAGGAAAATTCATGATCACGCGTCTCGTCTCCGTCGCCGAAGGCGAGCGGCTCACCCGCTCCGTCGCGATCGGCACCCACGTACTGACCGCTGACGAACCGGAACCCGCGAGCGCCGACGCCGGCCCCACTCCAGGAGAGTTGCTGCTGGCCGCACTCGGGTCGTGCACGTCCATGGCCGTACGGGCCTTGGCACAGCGGCACGGCTGGCAACTGGCCCGTGTCGACGTGGCTGTGCGGTTCGGCGGGCAGGGGCGCATCGTCAAGAACGTGGGGTTGACCGGTGAACTGGATCCGGCCCAGCGGGAGCAGTTGCTGGCGGCAGCCGGGCGCTGTCCCGTGCACCGCCTGCTGACGCGCGAGATGGCGATCGTCACGGTGCCGACGTTGCTGGCGGAGCCCGAGGGCGACTCCCCCGCCGAACTGCTGTCGCCGTGAGCGGACCGCAGTCCCGTCAGGGCGTGGTCGTCAGGGTGTCCAGCTGTACAGAGCCGATCTCCTTGCGGGAGGAGATGCCCAACTTCACGAACACCTTGCGCAGATGCCATTCGACCGTGTGCGGGCTGAGGAACAGCCGCGCGGCGATCTCCGGATTCGTCAACCCGTCCCGGGCCAGCCGCGCGATCTCGGCCTCCTTCGCGGTGAACGTGACCGGCGTCGCCGCGTCGCGTCGGCGCACCTTCATCCCGGCGGCCTGCAGTTCCCGTCGCGCGCGCTCCGCGAACGCCTCGGCCCCCGCTTCGCTGAGCATCTCGTAGGCCTCGCCCGATCGGGAGCGCGCGTCCGCCTGTCTCCCTTCGAGGCGCAACCACTCGCCGTAGCGGAGTCGGGCCCGGGCGCTGTCCATGCGGGTCTGGGCCCGGTCGAGTTGCTCGATCGCCTCTCTGTGCAGGGCTTCGGCGGCCGCTCCCTGCACCACCAGAGCGCGGACGGCGGCCGACGTGCCCAGCGCCCAGGGGGTCCCGCTGATCTGGGCCATCTCCTCGATCATGCGTACCGATTCGGCCACGCGCGCGGTCCGGCCGAGCGGGACCGCCGCCTCGACGAGTTCCACTCTGGACTGCAGGGACAAGCCGAGTTCCTGGGGGTTCTCGCAGCCGTGCTCGGCAGCGGTGTAGGCCTCCTCGTAACGGCCGAGGCCGTTGCACAGGACCGCATCCGCCCACTGAGTTGCGGTGACGACCTTGCCCTCGCCCCGCAGGAGACGATCGTGCGTGACGGCCGTGATCGCCCGCCGGGCCGAGGCCTCCCTCCCCTTGAAGGGCGCTACGACAAGGGATCCGTAGTGGGCGAAGAAGCTGCTGCCCGTGGCCTCGCCGATCGCGTCGGCTTCCACCGCGAGGGAGTCGGCGGCCCGCAGGTCGCCCGCGAACACCCGGTTCGACAGACGCAGCAGGAGCGCGGAGGGCAACACCGCGAGCGCTCCGTCCTGCCGGGCGAACTCGACCAGACGGGCGGAGAGTTCGGACCATGCGGCGAAGTCCCACACACTGTGTGCCATGCGGCACACGAGCGGCAGCCAGCCCAAGGCATCCTGCGGCGTGCAGCACTCCGTCCGGAAGGCATTCACGGCGTCCAGGACGAGCGGAGCACCTGCGGAGTACCCCTCGGTGACCATCCGCGAGATGCCGGTCAGCAAGAGATCCTCGCGGTGGGCCGGGCGGGCGTGGCCTGGCACGCTCAGCACGGCCTCGGCGACGTCGCGGACCCCACCCGTGGCCAGTCGGCCGGCGGTCAGCGCCGCATAGATGGCGTCCCGGTAGGTCTGGCGGGCCAGTTCGGCGTCGTACGGCTGGAGCTGCCGGGCCGCTTCGAGCAGCAGGGGCAGTCCCGCACTGGCGCTCCGGGCCGCAGACGTGATCTGTCCCCGCAGCAGGGTCGCCCGGCCGGTCCCCACCTCGCCGTGCGGGTTCAGGTCCGCCACGTCGACCAGTTCCCGCGCGGTGTCGTAGGCGCCCGCCTGGAACTTGGCCTGAGCGGCGGCCAGGGCTCTGGATCCTCGCCGTGCGGCGTCGGGGGTCAGCTCACTGGCCCGGTGCAGAAAGGCTGCCGCGGCCGCGAGCCCCCCGCGGCGGTGGGCGCGGTCGGCGCAACCCTCGAGTTCCGCGGCCACGGACTCATCGGGCTCCGTGGCCGCGCTCGCCAGGTGCCACACCCGGCGTTCCGGATCGATACCTGCGTCGATCGAGTCGGCCAACGCCTGGTGCACGCACCGCCGTTCCTCGAAATCGACGGCGCGGTACGCCGCCGAGCGGACCAAGGGGTGACGAAAGCGGACCCAGGTGCCGAACGTCAGGAGGCCCGATGCCTCGGCGTGCGTGACAGCGGTGTCCACCGGAATGCCCAGGCGCTCCGCGGCCTGCCGCAGCAAGAAGACGTCGCCGACCGGCTCGAGGGCGGCGATGAGCAGCAATCGCTGTGCGTCAGCGGGGAGTTCCTGGATACGGCGGAGATAGCCCTCCTCGATCTGGCCGGTCAGGGGGCGGGGCGTGGGGCCGTCGAAGCCTCCTGCCAGCTCCACGGCGGTCAGGCCGCGCGGCAGTTCGAGCAGGGCCAGCGGGTTTCCCCGCGTCTCGGCGATGATCCGGTCCCGCACCCGTGGGTCGAGCGGTCCGGTGACCACCGAGTCGAAGAGCTCTTGGGAGTTCTGTTCGTTCAGGCCCTGGACGAAGAGTTCGGGCAGGTCGGACAGGATCTCGCGGGGGCCGAACTCGCGAACGGCCAGGACCAGCAGCAGCGATTCGGCGTGCAGCCGGCGCGCGACGAACTCCAGTGTCTGGGACGACACACGGTCCAGCCACTGTGCGTCGTCCACGAGGCACAGCATGGGCTCGTCGCCGGCCGCCGCCGCAAGCAGGCTCAGTGTGGCGAGCCCGACCAGGAACCGGTCGGGCACCTCTCCTGCCTGCAACCCGAACGCCGTGCGCAGGGCGGTGCGTTGAGGCCCGGGAAGGTCATCGAGGTAGGACAGTAGCGGGGCGCAGAGCTGGTGCAGTCCGGCATAGGACAGTTCCATTTCGGACTGCACTCCGGCGGCCCGCACGACACGGAATCCATCGGCCCGGTCGACGAGGTGGTTGAGCAGTTCCGTCTTCCCGATCCCTGCCTCGCCGCGCACCGCGACGACGCCGCTGCGACCGTCCCTGGCCTGCGCAAGCAGGTCGTCGAGGACCCGGCACTCGTCTTGTCGCCCGATGAGCCCGCTCCGAGCCCCGCCCCTCACCATGGCCGCCTCCTGCGGTCACGATACCCCGGTGCTCACCGGGCTCGGAGCTGCCCCGGAATCGCTGTTCTTCCCGCGTCTTGGATCAGCGGCCGGAGCTGACGAGGAGCACCGTGCCCGCGAAGGTCAGCAGGGTCAGAATGGCCATGGCGATCAGCAGTCGGCGCATCCACCGCAGGAAACGTCGGCGCTGGGCCGAGTCGGCCTTGGCAATGCTGTCGACGATGTGCCGCGTCACCATCCCAGCGACGTACTTCTGCTCATCGAGGTACCACTCCTCGATATTCCTCTTCTGTTGGTGGGTCAGCTCCGCCGACTGCGCGATGAAGGCGGCCACGCGCAGACGGGCGGCACTGAGGTGGGCCTCCTGGTACAGGTAGGCCTCCATGTCGGCCAGCCCGCGGGTGGCCTGCTCTTCCATGCTCATAGATGCGCTCCCGAAGTCGGCGGCCCGGCGACGCGGTGGAGCCGGGCCATGAGGACGGCGCGATGACTCGCACCGCGCCTCGATACCAGGGCGGCTCAGCCGGTGGCCTTCACCGCCTCGTCGACAAAGCGGGCGACGTGTCCGGGACGGGAGACGGCGACCGCGTGAGAGGCGTCGACGGTCACGACCGTGGCCTTCGCACGTTCGGCCATGAAGATCTGCACCCGGGCCGGGATGTTGCGGTCCTTCGTCGCCACGAGGACCCAGGACGGAATGTCCCTCCAGGCGGGTGCGGAGGCCCCCTCGGCCAGCGCGGCGTCTGCCACGGGCCGCTGAGTGGCAGCCATCACCGCCGCGGTCGTCTCAGGGACGTCGGCGGCGAACTGCTGGTGGAACTTGCTCTCCTCGATGTAGAGATCCGCCACCCGGCTGCCGTCCGAAAGAGCGATCGGAACGGGGCGGAGCGTCTCCCCCAGGGTGCTGCCCGGGAATTTCTCGGACAGGGCGACCGCGCTCTCCCCTTCGTCCGGCAGGAAGCCGGCGACGTAGACGAGTGCTTTGACCTGGTCGAGTCCGCGTGCGGCGTTACTGATCACCGAGCCGCCGTAGGAGTGCCCGACGAGGACCACGGGGCCGGCTATGGACTCCACGAGCTGGCGGACGTAGTCGCTGTCCGTGCGCAGCCCGCGCAGTGGATTGCTCGCGGACACCACGTAATGACCGTGGGCCTGGAGCCTTTCGACGACGCCGTTCCAACTCGATGAGTCCGCGAACGCTCCGTGGACGAGGACGACGGTCGGTTTCTGTGCACTCATGAAGAGGACCTTTCGTTCAGCCGGTGTGCCCAGGACTTGGCGTGCACGGAATCAATCGGTGCCGAGGGCCTTGCGCAGGACACGGACGGCCTGCTCGATCGCCTCGGTGGAGGCCTGGGTTGCGCGGACCGGGTTCAGCATCATGAAGTCGTGCAGCGTGGCGTTGTACCGCACACTCGTGGTCGGCACACCGGCCTGGATCAGCTTGCGTGCGTAAGCCTCGCCCTCGTCGCGCAGCACGTCGTTCTCGTCGACGGCGACGAACGCCGGCGGCAGGCCCTGCAGTTCCTCCAGGGTCGCGCGCAGCGGAGAGGCGGTGACCTGATCCCGCTCGGCCGGGTCGGTTGTGTAGGCGTTCCAGAACCACTCCATGGCCTTCGCGGTCAGGTGCGGCCCGTGGGCGAAGGTGCGGTAGCTCTCGGTGTCCTGTCCCGCATCGGTGACCGGGTAGTACAGCGACTGGTGCAGGAACCTCACGTCGCCCCGCTGCTTGGCCAGGTGGGTGAGGGCGGCGCTCATGTTCCCGCCGACGGAGTCACCGGCAACGACCATGCAGGTGCCGTCAAGACCCTCCTCGCCGCCCCGGGCGGTGATCCAGCGGGCAGTGGCGTACGCCTGCTCGATCGCGACCGGGTACTTGGCCTCCGGAGAGCGGTCGTACTCGACGAAAGCCAGCGCTGCCCGCGCGCCCACGGCCAGTTCGCGCACCAGGCGGTCGTGGGTCCCGGCGTTGCCGAGGATCCAGCCCCCGCCGTGGACGTAGAGGATCACGGGCAGGACGCCCGTGCTGCCGACAGGCTTGACGATGCGCACGCGTACCGCGCCGACTTCCGCGGGGACGGTGATCCACTTCTCGTCCACGTCGGGCTTCTCGACCGGTCCGGACTGGACGTCGTCCAGCAACGCGCGGGCGCCCTCGACACCCAGTTCGTACAGCAGTGGTGGCTTGGCGGTGGCGTCGGCGAAATCCTGCGCGGCGGGTTCGAGAACGATGTCACTCATGGCACGGTCCTTTACGGGCGGTCGGTTCGGGAGGTCTTCTCCTCCGATGAGACCGGGGCGGGAGTCATTGTGTGACGCGCCGGGAGACGGGACGCGTCAACCGCCGAGCGACGAATGTCCCGGGAACGGATCCGGTTCGAGGGCGGTGATCGGTTCGCGCGGAGGGAGAGAAGCGCTGCGTTCACGAAGGAACTGCGCGTGAGCGAAGGGTCGGTGGAGCGCCGGCGGCGGGCCTGCGGCGCTGTGGCCGTGCCGCCCTCGCCTCGGCCGGGCCACCGAAGTGGCCGCAAGCAAAATGACCGCGGCAGCGCTGGGCGCCTTCCTCCTGTGTGAGGACGAGGCCGGGTACTTCGATGCCCCCGCTGGGGCCCGCACCTGGGGCGGGGGAACACGCAGGTGGTGCGGGTACGTGACCAGTCCCGACGCCGCTACTCGAACACCACCCTGTGTTGCTACCTGCCAGACACCCCTTCCCGACTGATCTGTCCTTCCTCGCAACGGAGTTGAACCCGTTTGAAGCCCTCTGGTCGCTGCTGCGACCAGCGCGGCCCACTGGCCCACACCGCCTTCACCGACGACGGCCCTGGAGGGCCCGAACACCGGTTGGCGCCTCCGCCCGCGCCCCGGGCCGCCGAGAGAGTTTTTGCGAGCCCCCCCCTTGGCAACAGGCTCAGTGCGCCTGTCTGTCACATGGGGAGAGCCTGTGCGGTCTTTGCGGATGAGGAAAAAGGTCCAGACAGTCGAAAGGAAGCTCAAGTGCTGTCAATCAATCGTGGGCGAAGCGGCGTGCTGCGTTTTGCAGTCGCCACACTCGCACCTCTCATGATTCTGATGGGATTGAACGTCCCCAGAGCCACAGCCGATACACCCAACGGGCGGACCACGTACATCGATTTCCACATCGATGCGGCAATCGACAACGTCCCTCACTACAGGACCGTCGTACAGCAACTCCGTACGGCCTCCGGCCACCTCGTCCACGGCAATGACATCTACGAGACCATGGGCCGGGGTCTGGATGCTGGGCTGGTAGCTCTCAACCTCTACAACGCCGACTGGGTCCACCAGACCACCTTGTACTTCAACGCCTCGAATCTCTACCTCGTAGGCTTCAAATCCCAGTCCGGGCAGGCATATCTCTTCTCGGATGCATCTACAAATGCCAGAGAGGAAGTCGGGCGAGAAGTTCGGGGCGCCCCTGTGGCGACCCTTCCTTTCTCGGGGTCGTACACCAGCCTGGTGAACACTTTGCCCGGCGCGGAGACGGAACCGACCACGATCGGCATCTACAACATCCAGACGAACGTGGAAAATCTGGCCAGGACCCCGAACGCCTCAGCGGCAACGGGGTACTACCGAGGAAACATCGCACGGGCCATGCTCGTCATGATCGGCGCATTCGCGGAGGCGGCACGGTTCCCCATGTTCCGTGACCAATTCGAGGCCGCATTCCGCCGCTTCGCCAACCCGAGCAATGTGGTGACTCCGACAATGCAAGCGTTGCGGACATCTTGGGGTCAAATGTCCCGCTGGGTAAGGCAGTTGATCAGCGGGCCGCCGCCCGCCCCAGCCATCTTCGGCAGCGGGGTCTACTTCTTCGTGCTGGCCACCTGGGAGGACGTGGAGAAGTATCTCCGCGCAATCAACGGGCAGAGGTAGCGGACGCGGAGCGCAGGGGGCCGTGGCGGGGGGCAAGGCGGACAGAACGCGACCCTCGCCGCAAGCAGCGAAGACACATCGGGCCTGCCTCGATTTCGCCGCCCGGGGAGTAAGCGCGAGGGTTGTCCGCCTCGCTCCTGCCGTCCACGGCCCCGACGACCACGGCTTCATCCCCCTGCTCGTCGCCACCGCACGGAAGACCGGCGTCTCGGCCCACGTCGGCGACGGCGCCAACCGGTGGCCCGCGGTGCACCAACTCGATGCCGCGGTCCTGTTCCGTCGCGAACCGGAGAAGACTCCCGCGGGCAGCGTGCTGCACGGAGTCGCCGAAAACGGCGTCACCATGAAGGGCATCGCGCAGACCATCGTCCGGGGCCCGGACCTGCCCCAGGCCTCCCTGCCCCCCAGCCAGGCCGCTGGGCACTGCGTCAGCCCGTTCATGGCCAAGGTCTACGGCTTCGATGCCCCCGTCTGCAGTACGCACACACAGGAACTGCTCGGCTGGTTGCCCGCTCGTCCGACACTGCTCGAAGACCTGTAGCACTGCGACTACCTGGCCATACCGACCTCCTGACCCGTCACACCCACCCGCACTCCGCCGTCGGTGTCCTCAGGGGCGTCCGGGTCGTGTACGGGCGGCAGCGCACGGCGAGGGCAGGACGTGATCGACTCCGCTGGCTGCGGTGACCGGGGCCAAGGACTCGTCGAAGGCCCGGCAGCAGCCCGGGCTGCCGGGAGCCCACCCCAGGGCGCGACTTGCAGAAGGACTCCTCCAACCTCGTGTGGCTGGTAGGGCTCCTCCAAGTAGACGGCCTCGTCTTGATGGCGTCCCGCCGGGTGGTGTAACAGCGATCTTCGTGTAGTCCCTGGTCATGAGGTGGCCATCGCGCAACTCTCCGAGTAGAGAAGCTCGTTGAGAGAGGTGACACGATGGCCTTGTCCCAGCATGACTTACTGCGCCTCATGGAGTCACTGCGTACGGCGGACGGAATCGAGCTGGTCCGGGTTCTGGCCCAGCGGATCCTGCAGGAACTCATCGAGGCCGAGGCCACCGCCCACATCGGGGCGGCCCCCGGTGAGCGCGCCGAGACGCGCACGACGATGCGCAACGGGCACCGCGAGAGGGTGCTGACCACGCAGGCCGGCGACCTGGACCTGGCGATCCCCAAGGTCCGCACCGGCAGCTTCTTCCCCAGCCTGCTGGAACGCCGGCGCCGCATCGATCAGGCGCTCTACGCGGTGATCATGGAGGCGTACGTGCACGGGGTGTCCACCCGCAGCGTGGACGACCTGGCCAAAGCCCTGGGCGGGGACAGCGGGATCTCCAAGTCCCAGGTCTCCCGGATCTGCGGCGCACTGGACGCCGAACTGTCCGTGTTCCGCACCCGGCCGCTGGACCACATCCGCTTCCCCTACGTCTACCTCGACGCGACGTACTGCAAGGCGAGGGTGAACCACAGCATCGTCTCGCAGGCCGTGGTGGTCGCCACCGGCATCACCGAGGACGGCGGACGCGAGGTCCTCGGCCTGATGGCCGGCGACAGCGAGAGCGAGGTGTTCTGGTCGGAGTTCCTGCGTTCCCTGCGCGAGCGCGGCCTGACCGGGGTCCGTCTGGTCATCGCCGATCACCACCTGGGCCTGGTCAAGGCGATCCGCAAGGTCATGCTCGGCGCCGCCTACCAGCGTTGCCGCGTCCACTTCCTGCGCAACGTCTTCGCCGTGATCCCCAAGGACGCCGCGGAGATGGTCGCCGCGACCATCCGCACGATCTTCGCCCAGCCCACCGCCGAGGCGGTCCGCTCCCAGCTCGACACCGTCGCGGACATGCTCGGGCAGCAGTTCCCGAAGGTCAGGGACATGCTCCTGGAAGCGAAGACCGATCTGACCGCGTTCGCCGGCTTCCCCGAGCGACATTGGAAGAAGATCCAGTCGACCAATCCCCTGGAGCGGGTCAACCGCGAGATCAAGCGCCGCGTCGACGTCGTCCAGATCTTCCCCAACCCCGCCGCCCCCGAACGCCTCACCACCGCCGTCCTCATCGAGATGCACGACGAATGGATCGCCTTCCCCCGCAGCTACCTCCCCAAGGGCGGCATGGACACGATCTCCCCCCACGCACAAGATCAACCCGACACGGTTACACCACTACAGGGGACATGACCCTCGTCTTCGTCGAGTTCGACGTCCATCGCGGCAAGCGCGTCGGCCGGCTGGGCCGGCTTGGTGACCCCGACGACGGGCGAGGTCACCGCCGGGTTGCGCATGACCTGGCCGTGTCGAGGAGGTTGATGCCGCCGTTCAGGGCCTGCTTGACAATGGCCCGGCCGGCGTCCGCGCCCAGCGACCAGGTCTCGCCGCCCCTGCCCGGCGCGCCGAAGCTCATGCAGCCGAGGGGGACGGCGGAGACATCTCGGTCCGGCATGAGGAGGCGGCGCCCTCCCCGCGGGTTCTTAAGTCCGTTCGGTATCCGCGGACTTCGGCAGCAGAGTGCCGTCGACGTACAGGACGACGTGTTCGTTGTAGAACGCGGTCATGCCCGCGATCCGGTGGACATGGGTGGTCGGGAAGTCATAGGTCCAGGCGATGTCCTCGTGCGAGGCGGCATCGCTGTCGAAGGACCAGTAGTTGCTCGTCGTCCCCTTGTACGGGCAGCGTGTGACCGTGTCCGAGTGGCGCAACCGGGTCCAGTCAATGGTCGCGGGGTCGAGGTAGTAGCGGGTCGGCAGGCCGGTCTCGAAGAGCTTGACGCAGGTGTCTGCCTCCGCGAGCACGACTCCGTCCAGCTCGACCCGGACCCTGCTGTTCGCGCGCAGGGCGTCGACCCGGGAGTAGGGGCTGCGGGGGTGCACGAAGACCGGCTCGTCCTCTTCGAGCCAGGCATCCAGTGCGTCCCACTCAAAACGCACGGTGTCACGCAGAGCTCCCGGGGCGCCCTCGCCCCAGACCCACGCCACCCCCTCGCGGACCTCCGGTCCGACCTGAAGAGTGTGACGGTGTGCCGGGCCCGCCCCGAGCTGCTCCATGTGTCCGTCGTCGCGCAGCTCCCCGTCGACCAAGTCCCCGACAGGGATGCTGAATTGGGGATACGACTGCCATTCCCATACGTAGAGGGCGCGGCGGGTGTCGAACACCACCCGGCCCGCGAGCATCCCCCGGATGCGGCGCGGGACGGGCTCCACGTGACCGATCGGGGCGATGAGGCTCGGATACAGAACACTTTCGGTTGCCATGATGATCACCTTGTACTCGCTGACGGTGTGCTGTGATGCTAGCGGGCTGGGTCCGGCAGCCGGGACAGTGGTTCGCTCGCTTGGTTCGTGGTACCAGCATCTTCACACGGTGTCTCAGGGACCCGGGACTCGCGGTGTCACAGATCCAGCAGGTTTCTGGTCAGTGGACCGTAACTGTTCCGCACCCAAGGAGATCCCCGTGGAAGCTCGCATCAACTATTTCGGCAACGCGCTCGCCGGCAAGGTCATGAAGCACCTGAACTCGGCCGGGGCTGCGGTGCACTCTGCCCTGCCGGTCGCCACTCAAGAGCTGGTGAAGATCCGTGCCAGCCAGATCAACGGCTGCGGCTTCTGCACCGACATGCACACCAAGGACGCCACCGCCGCCGGCGAGGAGCAGCAGCGGCTGAACCTGGTGGCCGTATGGCGTGAGGCGACAGTCTTCACCGAGCCCGAGCGCGCGGCCCTGGAACTGACCGAGCAGGGCACGCGCGTCGCGGACGGCTCGGCGGGCGTGTCGGACGAGGCATGGGCGAACGCCGCGAAGCACTACGACGAGGACCAGCTCGCGGCGCTCATCTCGCTGATCGCGGTCATCAACGCCTACAACCGCATCAACATCATCAACCGTCAGCCGGCCGGCGGCTACAAGCCCGGCATGTTCGGCTGATCCCACCGCGTCGGCCCGGCCGGACGCGCGGGTCCGTCGCCCGGCCACCCCGGCCATCGGCCGAGCGACGGACCCCGGCCCCCACTCCGTACCAGCCGGACGACGAAGCCAGGACACGACATGAGGCACTCTGCCGCCGCTGACGAATCCGCCCCCGACCCCGTTCCCTCGCTCCGGATCGCCAGTGCCCGGGGCAGGTGGACCCTGCTCGCGACGGTGCTGGGATCGAGCGTGGTCCTGCTCGGCTCCACCGTCACCAATGTCGCGCTGCCGCGCATCGGCCTGGACTTCGGTGCCGACCTCGCCGTGCTCCAGTGGACGGTGAACGCCTACATGCTGACCCTCGCGGGCCTGATCCTGCTGGGCGGCTCCCTGGGCGACCGGCTCGGGCGACGGCGAATCTTCGTCGTGGGCGTCGTATGGTTCGCAGTCGCCTCGCTGCTGTGCGGGCTCGTCCCAGACGCCGGCACACTGATCGTCGCCCGGGCGCTGCAGGGCATCGGCGGCGCGCTGCTCACTCCCGGCTCGCTCGCGATCATCGAGGCCTCCTTCCACCCGGACGACCGGCCGCGTGCAATCGGTCTGTGGTCCGGCTTCGGCGGGGTCGCGGCAGCCCTCGGGCCGTTCCTCGGCGGGTGGCTGGTCGACGGCCCCGGCTGGCGCTGGACGTTTCTGCTGAGCATCGTCCCGGCGCTCGTGTGCGTGCCCGTCGCACTGCGGCACGTCCCGGAGTCCACGGGCGGGCCGCGCGAGGAAACGGGGGTGGCCACAGGTGTTGCCGGCCGGGAGCGTCGGGCCTTCGACGTACCCGGTGCCGTCCTGGGCGCCCTGGCCCTCGCCCTGACCACCTACGCACTGACCGCGGCACGCGACGGTGGTTTCGTAGCCGTCGCCGCGGCGGTCGGCGGCGTCGTCTGCGGCGCTGTCTTCCTCCACTTGGAGCGACGCAGCGCCGACCCCATGATGCCGCCGGCGATCTTCTCCTCCCGGCAGTTCACCACCATCAACCTGATCACACTGTGTGTCTACGCGGGCACCGGCGGATTCTTCTTCCTGACCGCGCTGCAACTGCAGATCGTCGTCAGGTACTCGGCCCTGGCCGCCGGCGCGGCCATGCTGCCCACCACCGTGCTGATGCTGCTGTTCTCCTCCGGCTCGGGGGCACTCGCCCAGCGCCTCGGGCCCCGGATCCCGCTCACGCTCGGACCATTGGTATGCGGCGCGGGCATGGTGATGATGCGTCGGGTCGGGCCGGGCGCGTCCTACGCGGCCGACGTCCTGCCCGCGCTCGTGGTGATGGGAACCGGCATGGTCGTCCTCGTCGCCCCGCTGACCATGACTCTGCTGGCCTCGGTGGACGCCTCGAACGCCGGGCTGGCAAGCGGCATCAACAACGCCGCGGCCAGGGCGGCCGGCCTCGTGGCCGTGGCGGCGCTACCGCTCCTTGTCGGGATGGGGCCGGACCCCTACCGGTCGGGCGCCGCCTTCGATACGTCGTTCCGCAGGGCCATGCCGCTGTGTGCGGGGCTGCTGGCCGTTGGCGCGGCACTGGCCTTCGCCCTGTTGCGGCAGACCACCGTGGCACCGCACCAGCGACAACACACGGCCCACGGCTGGCTGTTGGAGCCCCCACTGGTCGTATCGGTGCTTCGACGGGAAGTACGACCAGCACCCCGTCTACGACGCCATCTGCACGAGCCTTCGGCCCCCCTTCGCCGTCACCCGTTCAGCCCGACGAGGCGGCCAGAGCAGGGAAATGAGGACCACGGCCGGCCCTCCGGGAAGGTCAACGCCATGGACAGCGGGACGGCGCCGGCCGGCCCGGAGAGCAGGTAGCCGCTCGCGGCCCGTCCCCGATCCTGGCGGGCGTTGTGGATCGAGCACGGCTCGCTTGGCGGGTTCCGGATCAGTGACGCGGAGGTTCAAAGAGCGGATCAGCACCCGCGTGAGGCGCGCCAAACCTCCCCAAGGGACAGCCGGGCGGCTGACGAAGCCCGTGGCCAACTGGCGGGAGCCCAAGCCTCACCGCCACCCCGCTGGCCGGGACACTGTAGATTCAGGCTGCGCCCCTGGCCCGTCCGCGTCACGGACTCGCTAACCGCGTGGGGGTATTGGGCGGACGTCGTGCGACTCGGCGGCTCGCCTTGCAGGCAGGGCGTCTTCCCACATCAGTAGCCGTCATTCCTCGGTGAACACCCCCATGCCGGGCCCGGGATCACCGGCGGTGGCCACCAGAATCTGCCAGAGGGCAGGCAGTCGTGCAGCGCCCGGCTGCCGACCGGTTCGATGCTGAGCCGGTATCCCTGCATCCGTGCATCGGACGCGGTGTCGCGCTCGTACACTGCGACGTCGATTCCGGCGGTAGGCAGACCCTGCGCCCATCACAGGCCGCTGATGCCTCCGCCGATGATGATGACCCGGAGGCGACCCGGCAGAACGTGCAGCGGGCTCCGCCAGCCCTCTTCCTGGCTGGTGATGATCTCCCGCAGCTCGGGGCCGCGCCGGGCCCGAAGATCCAGTTCGCGCAGAACGATGTGGAGTTCCGGCTGGTCGATGATCTTCTGGCCAAGCGTGGCCAGGTGGTGCCGCAGGCGCTCGACGGGGCTGCCGTTTGACGGCGTGGTCGTACAGGGCTTCCTTGTGGATTCCGAGGTCCCGGGCCACCTGGGACACCGGGCGTTCGGGGTGCAGGTATCGGAACAGTGCCTTCCCGTCTGCCGAGGCGATCGTGCCCGGCTTCTGAGCCGCCACGAAACCCAGTTCAGGTCAGCCGGCGGTGGGAGGATGTGGCCACGCCTGAGTCCAGGTATTGATGAATTGTTCGTAGTGGCGGGCGAGCCGTCGGGCGCCATCGTTCGCCCTGTCGAGCATGGCTTGCAGCCGGTGATCGGTGGTGTGACGTCAGGCTGCCTTGATCACCGAGGGCGCCGTGAGCGGGCGGGCTGCGGTGGCCCGGCGGGCCGTGGGGCCCATGGCGAGGGAAGCGGCCAGGAAGAGCGTGCCGAGCAGGAGCCAGCCCAAGGTTCCTACGCCTGTCAGCAGAGTGGTGAGCGCCAGGGGTCCGAGGGTACGGGCGACGGTGACGCCGGTGCCGAAGAAGGCCTGGTACTCGCCGATCCGGTCGTCCGGGGCGAGTTCGAAGCCGAGTTGCCAGGAGCCCGCGGACTGGAGCATCTCCCCGGCGACCAGCAGTGCGGAGCCCGCGAGCAGGACGGTGACGGCCGCCCAGGTCGGCGTTCCTGCGGAGAGGGCGAAGACCGTGCAGGTGAGGAGCATGAGGGCACCAGAGCTGCGGAGGGCCTTGACCGCTGTGGGTGTGCTGGTGACGGAGCGGGCGGTGCGGACCTGGAAGAGCATGACTGCGACGGTGTTGAGGAGGAAGAGTGCGGAGACCAGCCAGGCGGGGGCGGTGGTGCGTTCGGTGATCCACAGGGGCAGGCCGAGGCTGAGCAGGGGCATCCGCAGCAGCAGCACCATGTTGAGGAGGGTGAGGACGGCGTACGGGCGGTCGCGCAGTACCGCGAGTTTGACCCCTTTGGGGGTGGGGAGCGGGGCCACCGTCGGCAGGCGCAGCAGGACAAGCGCGCAGAGCAGGAAGCTCGCCGCGTCGGCTGCGAAGGCGGCCAGGTAGGCGCTGCGGGTCCCGGCGGAGAGGGCAAGGCCACCGAGTGCCGCACCGATGGCGAGGCCCGCATTGAGGGTGGACTGGAGGTGGGCGAGCGCGCCGGTGCGTTCTTCTTTGGCGATCAGACCGGCGAGGAGTGCCTGCCTGGCGGCAGCCAGGCCGGACTGCGCGGTGGCGTAGAGGCAGGCGGCCAGGAGGAACGGCAGGAAGTCCCGTACGGCAAGGAAGGCGGCCACGGCAGCACTGGTCGCGAGGGCGAGCAGTGCTGCCGTGCCGCGCGGGCCCCTGCGGTCCGCGAGGCGTCCGAGAGGTATTCCGACGATCGAGCCGATGGCCCAGGCCACCGCGAGGCCGAGGCCGGTCCTGGTGGGGGCGAGGCCGACGACCTGGGTGAAGTAGAGCGCGGAGGTCACGTAGAACGCCCCGTCGCCGACGGAGTTGCTCAACTGGGCCAGTGCGAGGGTGCGTTGGGGTCCTGCAGGTGGTAGTAGCTTCATCGTGTCCCTGACCGTGATTGGGTGCGGGGTTGAACTGAAACCGTTGGGCGACGCGGTGGGCGAGCCGCTTCGCCGTGGAGCGGCAGGAGCATCGCTCTCGCAGGGGGTCTGTGCCGTCGGGGTGGGCAGAAGCTGCTGTGAAGCCGGTGTCTGGGTCGGAGTGCGACGAGCGGCGCGCGCACGGTCCCCTCGCACGCCTCCGTTCGGGCAGCCCGCGCCGCCCCCTTGCGCATCGCTCACGCGGTCGGATGCCGGTGGGGGAGCCCATCACTGGGAGTGCCGGTATTCCTTCTCGATCCAGTCCAGGACGGAGGAGTGTGCGGGGTGCCAGCCCAGTTGGGCCGCTCCGCTTCGTACTCGGCTGTTGGAGGCGAGTACGTACGAGGCGAGTTCGTGCCCCCAGAAGGCGAAGGCGGTCTCCGCGTCCCAGGATTCGGCGGGGCCGAGGCCGAGTGCCGAGGCGAGCGCGGTGCAGATGTCGGCGAACGAGGCTTCGCCGCTCTCGACGAAGTAGAAGGATCCGGCCGGCGCGTCGGTGAGGGCGTACAGGTAGAGGTCGGCCATGTCGTCGATGTGCACGGTCGACCAGATGTTGCGGCCCTCACCGATGTACCGCGCGACTCCACTGTCGCGGGCTTGCCGGGCGAGTACGGGAATCTGCACGCTGTCGCGCGCCATGCCCCGGCCGCGCCCGTAGACAAGGGAGTTGCACAGTACGACCGAGCGCACGCCGCTGCTCGCCGCGTCCAGGACGAAGCGGTCGAGGGCGACGCGAGCCTCCTTCTCCTTGACGGGCCGCCAGCTCGACCCCGGGGCGACGATCATCTCCTCGGTGAAGATCTCGTCCGCGGCCGCACCGCGGGAGTCGGTGCTGACGATGCTGGAGCCGCTGGTGTGCACCAGGGGGCGGCCGGTGCCCGCCAGCCCGTGGACGAGTGCCTCGGCGGCTGCTCGGTGGTCGCTGTCTGCGGCGTTGACGACCGCGTCGGCCGCACGAGCTCGTGCGGTGAGCAGTGCGCCGTCGTCGAGCGTGCCGAGGACGGGGGTGATGCCTCGGCGCTCCAGTTCGCGGGCCTTGTCCTGGGTACGGACGAGACCTTCGACCTGGTGTCCGGAGCGCAGCAGCCGATCAGCGACCGAACCGCCCAGGTAGCCGGTGGCCCCGGTGAGGAAGACGCGCATGGGGAAACTCCACTTCACTTATGCCCAAAGGGTGATGCGTTTTTGACTGGGCCGGGGTCCTGGGTGGTTGTGCCAGCGGTGTGGCGGTCCGGCCGTGACCTGTGTCAGCCGAGCGGCCAGGGCCGGGCGGTGGCGCCGAGCCGGTTCCAGGTGTTGATCACGGTGATGGTCCAGATCAGCTCGGCGAGTTCGACTTCGGTGAATTCGGCTGCCGCCCGGTCGTACACGTCGTCGGTCACGGGGCCGTCGGTGAGGCGGGTGGCCGCTTCGGCCAGCTCCAGGGCGGCCCGCTCGCGGTCGGTGAAGAAGGGCGTTTCGCGCCATACGGGCAGTGCGTAAAGGCGCTGCTCGCTCTCGCCTCCCGTTCGTGCGTCCCTGGTGTGGAGATCGACGCAGTAGGCGCAGCCGTTGAGCTGGGAGACGCGTGCCCGTACCAGTTCCAGCAGCGCAGGTTCGAGGCTGACTTTCCGGGAGGCGGCGTCGAGCGCGTTGAGCGCGCGGTTGATGTGCGGGGCGAGCTTGTCGACGGGCAGCCGGACGGATGTCACAGGGTTCTCCTTCGAGGGGTGATGCGGATTGATGGGTGTGGCGGTCAGGTGACGACGGTGACCTCGCCGTCGCGGAAGACGCGGTAAAGGACCCTTTCGCGGTCGTAGCGCTCCACGACGCGCTCGATCGACTCGCTCTCGGGGATCGGCGAGCGGTAGTGGGGAACGAAGGCGTAGTCCAGGAGGCCGAGACCTTCCCAGTGCACTTGTTGGCCGTAGGCGGTGACGGCGTCGTCGGGGTCGTCGACGAGTTCGAGGCCGCGCAGGCTGGGTGACAGGACGCATGCGCCGGCGCTCCAGCCGGCGTAGACGAGGGCGTCGCGATGCAGCAGGTCGGTCAGGATGTCGTCGGCGCCGCTGAGGGCCATTGCCAGCCGCAGGACGAACGGGTTGCCGCCGTGGACCCAGATGACGCCGAAGGCGGACAGCCGTTCGGCGAGCGTGTCTGCGTCACCGAAGTGGTCTCTCAGGTCCACCTCGGTCACCTGGTAGCCGCGGTCGCGGAGCATCGCCGTCTCCCGGTTGGTTGCCTGTTGCCTGTGCGGGCCGGGGAGGGCATCCAGCGCGTTGCCGACAACGGCTGCGGCTCTGGCACCGCCTGCGAGGTCGTCCAGTAGGTCGGGGGAGTCTCCGAGCTTCCAGGAGGAAAGGAAAAGGCGCATGGTCCTGCTCTCGTGACAAAGGGGCCAGAGGCCGGGGATTCCGGAACGGTGTGCTCCGGAGGGTCAGCCGGAGACGGTGAGCACGATCTTTCCGGTGGTACGGCCCGTCTCGCCGATCTCGTGGGCCTTGGCCGCGTGTTCGAGCGGCAGGACCGTGTCGACGCGTACCCGCAGTCGGTGGGACGCGGCGAGGGAGGCGATCTCCTTCATTCCCGCCTGGTCGGCTTCGGTGATCATGAAGACGGCACGCAGTCCGAGCGCTCGGGCCCGGTTCGCCAGGTGAGCCTCGGCGGGGGAGGCGAGCGAGACGACGATGCCGCCCGGGCTCAGGGTCTTCAGGGAGCGCGGCCCGTAGTCGCCGCCGATGGTGTCGATGACGACGTCGACGTTCTGGGCGGCTTCGGAGAAGTCGGTGCGGGTGTAGTCGATGACCTCGTCGGCGCCCAGTCCTCGGACGAAGTCATGGTTGACGGAGCGCGCGGTCCCGATGACGTGTGCGCCACGTGCCTTGGCGATCTGCACGGCCAGATGTCCGACGCCACCGGCCGCGGCATGGACCAGCACCCTCTGGCCGGCACGCAGGTCGGCCGTGTCGACCAGGGCCTGCCATGCGGTGAGCGCGGCGAGGGGGAGGGCCGCGGCCTCCACGTGGGAGAGCCCCGGCGGCTTGGGAACCAGGTGCCGGGCGGGCGAGAGCACGTACTCGGCGTAGGTGCCGGCCGGAGCAGGCTGACGCGGCATGCCGAACACCTCGTCACCGGAACCGAACAGGGTGACACCCGGCCCGGCGGCTTCGACCACACCGGACACGTCCCAGCCCAGGCAGATCGGTACGTCACCCGCCAGTCCTCCGGTGGCCCGGTGCCACCAGTCGGTCGGGTTCACCCCCGCCGCACGCACCCGGACGAGCACCTCGGCGGGGCCGGGCACAGGGCGCGGTACCTCCACGATCTTCAGGACGCCAGGTCCGCCGAAGGAGTCCTGCCCGATGGCGCGCATAGTGAGGTTCCTTTGTGTGTCCGGCACGCCGTCCGCAGTGGGGCGGCTGTGCGCGTGGAAAAAGCGGAAGTACCGTGTCCGCAGGGGAGGGCCCAGGGCCGGAACGACGAGCCGGGAGCCTCTAGCGGGGAGTGCAAGTGCCTTGCTGAGCAGGCCCGTTCAGACTCCTACGGGTCCGATGAGCCAACAAGCTGGCATAGTGCAACGGTCGTTAAGGTGGATTTAACTTCCGGAGGAACGAGTGCTGGAGCGGCTTGAACTGGAGGCGTTTCTGACGCTGGCTGAGGAGTTGCACTTCGGCCGCACGGCTGAACGCCTGCACGTCAGCACCGCCCGGATCAGCCAGACCATCAAGAGGTTGGAACGACGCATCGGCACACCGCTGTTCGAACGCAGCAGCCGTCATGTCTGCCTCACCGAAGCAGGCCGACTGCTGCACGCGGACGTGCGCCCGGGCTACGACCAGATCGAGGCAGGCGTGGAGAAGGCGATCAATGCCGCCCGCGGCATTGATCGCCTTCTCAGGGTCGGGTTCCTCGGCGCCGCCGCGGGACAGCTCTTGGCACAGGCCGCTCGGCTCTTCGACCAGGGGCAACCCGGCTGGCGGGCCCGCCTGAGGGAGATGCAGATCGTCGACGGCCTCCGGCGGTTGCGGGCGGGCGACGTCGACCTCCTGGTCGTGAGCCTGCCGCACCACGAACCCGACATGGTCACCGGACCGGTCCTCTTCTCCGAACCCCGAGTGCTGGGAGTGTCGTCCGGCCACCCGCTCGCCCGCCGGGACAGCGTCTCGCTGGAAGACCTGGCCGCGGTCAAGATGCTGCAGGTGGCCGAAGCCTTTCCCGACTACTGGCGTGCAGACCGCACACCCTGCCGGACGCCTGCGGGCCGCCCCATTGCTTCGGGCCCCCAGTTCGAAACGCTCCAGGAGGCCCTCGCGCTGATAGACGCCGACGAAGGCACCTTCGTCATGGGCGCCCAGGTGTCACGCTTCTACGCGCGCCCCGGCGTCACCTATGTGCCGCTGACCGATGCACCGCCCCTGGAATGGGCACCCACCTGGCTCGTCAGCAATACCGCCCCGGAGATCCTCGCCTTCAACCGGGCTGCCCAGCATGTCGCTGTTCGGCTTTCTCCTGCTGCTCCCTCTACTCCGGCTGCCCGGGACTGACGTCTGTCCCTGCCCCGACCCCGACCCCGACAGCGTGCCCCGTTCGGGCCGCGAACCGGATCAGGTTCTGCGAGACGACTGCCGAGGAGGACGAACAGCAGGACGAGCGCGGCCAGGAGCAGGATCCGGCACCTTGGAGTTCGAGGCCCGGGTTCCACCCGGCGGAGAGCTCACCTTGGTGCCCGGAGCCCTGCGGGACTCCCTCGCGCAGTCCATGGCCGACCACGCCGTCACGGTCTGGGCAGGCCAGCGCAGTGCTCACCTCACCCTGGATGATCACTTGATCAAGACCGTCGCTTCACGGCTGACGCCGGCAGACCTGCGCTGGCTGAGCATGCGCGGGGCCCGGCCAACTGGTTCGCTTTCACCACGCGGTGTCCAACCTCGCTGAGGAGATGGTGGTGCCTGCTGGTGTCGTCAATGCATCGGTAGATGGTGTCGCCATGGTGCTGAGCCCACTGCGGAGGCGATGTGTCGTCATCCGTTTGCGGTGGTGTGTACGTTCTCGGCGCGGAGGCGGGCGCAGACGAAGTCCAGCGGCACGGCTGCGTCGATCTTGCCGTCGGTGCGCTGCCAGAGCAGGTCCGGCTCCATGCCGACGATTCTTGCGCCGAGGACGTTGACCCGGCGGTTCCGGGTGTCCTCCTTGGGCACCACGGCTCGCTGCCCGACCCGTGACCAGGTGTGTCCGGTGGGCATCGTCGGGGCGAAACCGGACTCGTCGATGAAGATCAGGTCGCGTTCTCCGGC
>BMUX01000009.1 GCA_014650415.1 Streptomyces spiroverticillatus | reverse complement strand
CAACCTGCCCGCACCCGGCCCAACAAAGCGCAACAGCCCACCAGTTGACCTGACGAGCCGTCACGAAATTTCGAGGTTAGGCATGGCTCAGGGCACCGTCAAGTGGTTCAACGCGGAGAAGGGGTACGGCTTCATCGCGGTCGACGGTGGTGCGGATGTTTTCGTCCACTACAGCGCGATCCAGATGGACGGCTACCGCACCCTTGAAGAGGGTCAGCGAGTCGAGTTCGAGATCTCGCAGGGCCAGAAGGGTCCGCAGGCGGACATGGTCAAGCTCGCCGTCTGATCTCGGCGCGATCGGCCAGCAACGCACTCACCAGTACTCACGCGCTCAGGGCTCGTATCCCGATACAGGGGTACGGGCCCTTGGTGCGTCCGGGGGCACGGACGGCCCACGGACGGCCCACGGTGCGCGCCGGTGTCCAAGATCTGTGGTATCCGCTTGCACTCGCATGGGTCGAGTGCTAATCATTGGCGTTAGCACTCTCCCAGTGAGAGTGACAGAACTTGGACCAGGTTCGGTGAGGCCGAGAGGTGCTCGGGTAAGGAATCCCGGGCATCGCGCGGCCGTCCGTCGCGGGCACCGAATCGTACGGTCCGGAGAAATCCACCCCGTCCTGGGAGGACCACTTCACATGGCCAAGATCATCGCGTTCGACGAGGAGGCCCGGCGCGGCCTCGAGCGTGGCATGAACCAGCTCGCCGACGCCGTCAAGGTCACTCTCGGCCCCAAGGGCCGGAACGTCGTTCTTGAGAAGAAGTGGGGCGCCCCCACGATCACCAACGACGGTGTCTCCATCGCCAAGGAGATCGAGCTCGAGGACCCGTACGAGAAGATCGGCGCCGAGCTCGTCAAGGAGGTCGCGAAGAAGACGGACGACGTCGCCGGTGACGGCACGACGACCGCGACCGTCCTCGCGCAGGCGCTGGTCCGTGAGGGTCTCCGCAACGTCGCCGCGGGCGCCAACCCGATGGCCCTGAAGCGTGGCATCGAGAAGGCCGTCGAGGCCGTCTCCGCCGCGCTCCTGGAGCAGGCGAAGGATGTCGAGACCAAGGAGCAGATCGCTTCGACGGCCTCCATCTCCGCCGCCGACACCCAGATCGGCGAGCTCATCGCCGAGGCGATGGACAAGGTCGGCAAGGAAGGCGTCATCACGGTCGAGGAGTCGCAGACCTTCGGCCTGGAGCTCGAGCTCACCGAGGGCATGCGCTTCGACAAGGGCTACATCTCCGCGTACTTCGCGACGGACATGGAGCGCATGGAGTCGGCGCTCGACGACCCGTACATCCTCATCGTCAACTCGAAGATCGGCAACGTGAAGGACCTCCTTCCGCTGCTGGAGAAGGTCATGCAGTCGGGCAAGCCCCTGCTGATCATCGCCGAGGACGTCGAGGGCGAGGCGCTCTCCACCCTGGTCGTGAACAAGATCCGCGGCACCTTCAAGTCCGTCGCCGTCAAGGCCCCGGGCTTCGGCGACCGCCGCAAGGCCATGCTGAACGACATCGCCATCCTCACGGGCGGCACGGTCATCTCCGAAGAGGTCGGCCTCAAGCTGGAGAACGCGGGCCTGGACCTCCTCGGCCGCGCCCGCAAGGTGGTCATCACCAAGGACGAGACGACCATCGTCGACGGTGCCGGTGACAGCGAGCAGGTCGCCGGTCGCGTGAACCAGATCCGCGCCGAGATCGAGAACAGCGACTCGGACTACGACCGCGAGAAGCTCCAGGAGCGCCTGGCGAAGCTGGCCGGCGGCGTGGCCGTCATCAAGGCCGGTGCCGCCACCGAGGTCGAGCTCAAGGAGCGCAAGCACCGCATCGAGGACGCCGTCCGCAACGCGAAGGCGGCCGTCGAAGAGGGCATCGTCGCCGGTGGTGGCGTGGCTCTCCTCCAGGCCTCCGCGGTCTTCGAGAAGCTGGAGCTGACGGGTGACGAGGCGACCGGCGCCAACGCCGTGAAGCTCGCCCTGGAGGCCCCGCTCAAGCAGATCGCCGTCAACGGTGGTCTCGAGGGCGGCGTCGTTGTGGAGAAGGTCCGCAACCTGCCCATCGGTCACGGCCTGAACGCCGCCACCGGTGAGTACGTCGACATGATCGCCGAGGGCATCCTCGACCCGGCGAAGGTGACCCGCTCCGCCCTGCAGAACGCCGCCTCCATCGCCGCGCTGTTCCTCACCACCGAGGCCGTCATCGCCGACAAGCCGGAGAAGGCCGCCGCGGCCGCTCCGGGCGGCATGCCGGGCGGGGACATGGACTTCTAAGTCCCCCTCCCGCTGGTGGCAGCACGTTCGTCCACTGGGGCGGCATCCCTTCGGGGGTGCCGCCCCAGTGGCGTTCCCGGGTGGTCCTTCCCGGGTGGCTGACCTGGGCATCTGCCCCGAAGCTGGGTCGCATGGACACCCTGGACTCCGTCATCGTCGACATCAATGACGTCTTCTGGAGCTACCTCCTGATCCCGATCGTGATCGGGGCGGGCCTGTACTTCACGGTCCGCTCCAAGGCGGTCCAGGTCCGGATGTTCCCGGAGATGATCCGGGTGCTGGGCGACAAGGCGGAGGTCGACGCGCACGGCCGCAAGGCGGTGTCCTCCTTTGGCGCCTTCACGATCTCGGCGGCGGCGCGGGTGGGCACCGGCAACATCGCGGGTGTGGCCGCAGCGATCACGCTCGGCGGGCCGGGTGCGGTGTTCTGGATGTGGGTCATGGCGACGGTCGGCGCGGCCTCGGCCTTCGTCGAGTCGGCGCTCGCCCAGCTCTACAAGGTCCGCGACTACGACGGTACGTACCGGGGCGGGCCCGCGTACTACATGCAGCGCGGCCTCGGGAAGCGCTGGCTGGGCGTCCTCTTCGCGGTGACCATCACCGTCACCTTCGGCTTCGTCTTCAACGCGGTGCAGGCCAATACGATCGTCGCCGTCGCCGGGAACTCCATCGGCGGGGCGGACGCGTCCTGGCGGGAGCCGGTGATCGGGGTGCTGCTCGCGGTCCTGCTCGGCCTGGTGATCTTCGGCGGTGTCCGCCGGATCAGCAAGGTCACGCAGGTGCTCGTGCCCGTGATGGCGGTGCTCTACCTGGTGCTGGGGCTGGCTGTCGTCGTCCTCAACATCACCGACCTGCCGCGGGTCATCGCCGACATCGTGGGCGGGGCCTTCGGCTTCCGGGAGGTCGCGGGCGGGGCGATCGGCACGGCGATCCAGCAGGGCATCCGGCGCGGCATGTTCTCCAACGAGGCGGGCCTCGGCTCCTCGCCGAACGCGGGGGCGGCGGCGGAGGTGTCCCACCCGGTGAAGCAGGGACTGGTCCAGTCCCTGGGCGTCTTCTTCGACACCATCCTCATCTGCACGATGACCGCCTTCATCATCCTGACGACGAACCCGGAACTGGCGGGCGCCCGTCAGGGGGCGGACCTCACCCAGAACGCGCTGACGGCGTCGCTGGGGAACTGGGCGGGGCACGTCCTGACGGTGGTCGTCTTCATGCTCGCCTTCAGCTCCATGATGGGGAACTACTACTACGGCCAGTCCAACATCGAGTTCATCACCGGCGACGAGAGGAAATGGGTGCTGCCGGCGTACCGGGTGCTCGTCCTGCTGACCGTCTTCCTCGGTGCCCTCGGCTCCGTCTCCATCGTGTGGAACCTCGCGGACGTCTTCATGGGCTTCATGGCCCTGGTGAACATGGCCGCGATCATCCCCCTCTCGGGCATCGCCTTCCGCCTCCTGGAGGACTACCGGGCGCAGCGGCGCATGGGCATCGACCCGGTCTTCGTACGCGACCGGATGCCGGAGCTGCGCGACGTGGACTGCTGGCAGCGGTGACACCCGTGCATGCCTCACTCGTCCGTGGGACGCTTGCGGAAGCGACGTACTGCCGTGCATATGCCTGGCCACGGTGATGCGTCCCGGGCCGAGGAAGAAGGGACTCGCAATGACCGCAGCGATGGTCGAGCACCACGAGGTGTCCTCCGAGGGGCCGTGGGACTACCTGCTGGAGACCTGGCGCGGTCTGGACATCCCTGACGGATGGCGCGCCGAGATCGATGAAGGACGGATCGTCTTGGTACCGCCGCCCCACCGGCATCACAATGCCATCGCCCATCAGCTCCAGAAGTTCCTGTACGGGGTCCTCCCTGCGGACCTCGGGATCTTCCAGACCTTGGGCGTCAACATCGTCTCCCTCGACAGGCTCTACGTGCCCGATCTCGTCGTGATGCCTGAGCGATTCGTGGTGGACGAGGACGCGGAAGGGTCGAACCCCGTCGACGCCGCCGAAGCCCTCCTCGTCGTGGAGATCACCTCGCGCGGCAACGCCCGTGACGACCGGACCATGAAGCTGTGGGGGTACGCGCACGCACCTGTCCCCGCCTACCTCCTGATCGACCGGTTCGACCAGCACGGGCCGACCAGCACCCTGTTCACGGAGCCGCAGAACGGCGCGTACAAGCACGCGGACCGAGTGCCGTTCGGCGAGACGTTGGTGTTGCCGGAGCCCTTCGGCGGGGAGCTGGACACCTCGCGCTTTCCGAGCTGACGCGGGTACTGACGTACGGAGAGAGAGCGGTGCTCCCCGGTGGGAGCACCGCTCTCGTGCATGTGTCAGCCGGTACGGATCAGACGACGGCCGGTTCCTTGGGCCCGGCCCCGGGTTCGGCCTTGGCGGGTTCGGCCGCGGCCTCGGCTGCCGGGGTGTTCAGCTCCGACAGCATCGTCTTGGTGAAGCCGAAGTAGTAGGTGGCGAGGAAGCCGACCACGTAGCCGACGAGGAGGCCGCCCGCGTAGATGGCGATCGTCGTGCCCAGGCCCTGGTTGCCCTGGAGGAGCGGGAAGAGGGCCCAGCCCGAGGGGCCGATCGCCGTGGAGCCGACCTTGTCGCCCAGCATCGAGAAGAGGCCGACGAACGCGCCGCCCGCCGCGCCGCCCGCGCAGGCCGTGATGAAGGGGCGGCCCAGGGGGAGCGAGACACCGTAGATGAGGGGTTCGCCGACGCCCAGGATTCCGGCGGGCATGGCGGACTTGATGGTGTTGCGGATGGAGTGGTTGTTCTTCAGGCGCATGAAGACCGCCGCCGCGCAGCCGACCTGGCCCGCGCCCGCCATCGCCAGGATGGGGAGCAGGACGGTGTAGCCCTGCTGCTCGATGAGGGTGGTGTGGATCGGGATCAGGGCCTGGTGGAGGCCGAGCATGACCAGGGGGAGGAAGAAGCCGCCCAGGACCAGGCCCGCGAAGGCGCCCGTGTTGTCGAGCAGCCAGTTGGCACCCGTACCGATGGCCGTGGAGACCTCACCCGCGACGAACATCAGGCCGAAGATCGTGACCAGGCCGGAGAGCAGGACCGTGAGGGTGGGGGTGACGAGGACGTCCAGGGACTCCGGGACCCACTTGCGGCACCACTTCTCGATGTAGACCGCGAGGACGGCCGCCCCCAGTGCGCCGAGGACACCGCCCTGGCCGGGCGAGAGCGTCTGGCCGAAGGCGTCGATCTTCGCGACGCCCGGGAAGACGATGATCGCCGCGACCGCACCGCCCAGGATCGGCGTGCCGCCGAACTCCTTGGCCGTGTTGAAGCCGACGAAGACGGCGATCAGGGCCATGAAGCCGGAGGCGATCGAGGCGAGCGCCGGGGTGACGGCGGGCAGCCAGCCCAGGTTGATCAGCAGGCCGTTGAGGCCGGCGATGATGCCGCAGCCGATGAGGGCCGGGATCAGCGGGACGAAGATGTTGGCGATGCGGCGCAGGAAGAGCTTGAACGGGGTGGCGTTCTTGGCCTTCTGGGCGGCGCGCATCGCGGCGCCCTCGGCGGCCAGTTCCTCGGCGGTCAGGGCCCCGCCGGAAGCGGACTTGCCCTCCTCGACGAGGGCCTCGAACTCCGGGGTGACCCGGGCGACCGTGCCCGGTCCGAGCACGATCTGGTACGTGTCGTCCTCGACCACGCCCATGACCGCGGGCACCGCCTTCAGGGCGTCGTCCTGGACGAGCGAGCGGTCGCGCAGGCCCAGCCGGAGCCGGGTCATGCAGTGGGCGACCGAGGTCACGTTGTCCGCGCCGCCGACGAGCGGAAGGATCGCGGCAGCGGTGGCGCGGTTCTTGTTCTCAGGGGTGTCGGTGCTCATGGTGCGTGGTGCCTTGCTGTGCGGAGGGGGGAGGGGGTTATGCGGTCGTACGGGCGGACTTGAGGGCCGCGCGGAGGTGGCCGTGCTCTTCCTTGAGCAGGGTCTGGGCGGTGGGGCCGTCCACGTCGCCGAGGACGATCAGGATCGCGTTCTTCACCTCCCCGCCGGCCTCGGTGAGGGCGGCCTCGATCTCGGCGTCGTCCGCGCCGGTGGCCAGGGCGACGATGCGCCGCGAGCGGGCCCGCAGTTTTTCGTTGGAGGCGCGGACGTCGACCATGAGGTTTCCGTACGTCTTGCCGAGCCGGATCATGACCAGCGTCGAGATCATGTTGAGGACGAGCTTCTGGGCCGTGCCCGACTTGAGCCGCGTTGAGCCGGTGAGGAGTTCGGGCCCGACGACGACCTCGATGCCGTGCTCTGCGGCGGCCGCGAGGGCGCTGTCCGCGTTGCAGGACAGGCCGACGGTGAGCGCCCCGTAGCGGGTACGGGCGTGCTCGACGGCGCCGATGGCGTACGGGGTGCGGCCCGAGGCGGAGATCCCGATGACCGAGTCGTCGGCGGTGAGCTTCAGCGCGTCGAGGTCCTCGGCGGCCAGCTCCTTGCTGTCCTCCGCCCCCTCCACGGCCTTCACCATGGCGGAGGGGCCACCGGCGATCAGTCCGACGACCTCGGACGGGTCGGTGTTGAAGGTGGGCGGGCACTCGGAGGCGTCGAGGACACCGAGGCGGCCCGCCGTACCCGCGCCCGCGTAGATCAGGCGGCCCCCGCGCGCCATCCGCTCGGCGATGCCGTCGATGGCGGCGGCGATCTGCGGCAGCTGGGCGGCGACGGCGGCCGGGACGGTGGCGTCCTCGCTGTTCATGAGGGCGGCCAGCTCGGGGGTGGACAGCTGGTCGATCTCGGCGAGCTCGGGGCGGAAGGCCTCGGTGGTGAGGGTGTCGAGCTGGGCACGCAGGGCGCTGTACGGAGTGGCGTTCATGGTGTGGGGGGTTCCTTATCGGGCGGTGCGGGGGTCGTGGCGGTGGGCGAGTGCCTCGTACGAGGCGGAGAGCGCGGGCCCTGCCGTGTCGTACGTACGCTGGGCGACGCCCACGAACAGGCAGTCCACGACCAGGAGTTGACTGGTGCGGCTGGACATGGCGGCCGGTCGCAGCTCGCTCTCGCGGGCCGTGGAGGTGGTCAGCACGTGGTCGGCGTACTGGGCGACGGGGCCGCCGGGGCGGCCGGTGATCGCGATGGTCGTCGCCCCGTGCTCGAAGGCGACCCGCAGCGGCTCGATGGTGTCGCCGGTCGACCCGGAGTGGGTGATGGCGACGGCGACGTCGCCGGAGCGCAGCAGGACCGCGTTGGTGACGGCGAGGTGGGCGTCGCTGTGGGCGTGCGCGAAGAGCCCGATGCGCAGGAGCTTCTGGGCGAGGTCCATGCCGACGAGGGCGGAGGCGCCGACACCGTAGATCTCGACGCGGCGGGCGGACGCCAACGCGGCGACGGCGGCGCCCAGTTGGACCGTGTCCAGCCCGGCGGCGGTGTCGGCGAGCGTCTGCTGCTCGTCGTGCGCGAGCTTCGCCACGACATCCGCGATCGGGTCGTCCACGGCGATGTCGGCGGTGACGGCGGGTGCGCGCCCCGACTGCTGGTGCGCGGCGAGCCCGGCCAGGGCGAGGCGCAGGTCGCGGTAGCCGGGGTAGCCCAGCAGTCGTGAAGTCCGTACGACCGTGGCTTCACTCGTCCCGGTCAGCTCGGCGAGCCCGGTGACGGTGAGGGCGGCGCATCCGGCGGGGTCCCCGGCGACGGCCTCGGCGACGCGCTGCATGGAGCGGGTCATGGAGGGCGCGAGGGTGCGCACCTTCGCGGCGAGGGCTGCCGGGGCGGGGGGTGCTTCGGGGCCGGCGCCCGGCGCCCTGGAACTTTCCTTCACCGTCTCACTCATACCTGAAAGATATTTTCAGGACGGGGGTGCGTCAACGGTCCGGAGGTCCTGTGCGCGGGAGGACTTTGGTCCCGCAGGACTCCCGCAGGGCGACAATGGACCCATGACCCCCCTCGAACAGGCCCTGCACACCGCCCGCGCCCAGGTCATGGCCGACCTCACCGCCCGTGACGTCGCCGATCCCGGCATCGTCTCGATCGTCGAGGACGCCGTCGCGCACCGGCGCTGGTGGGTGGAGCAGTGGCCCGAGGGGACGGAATTCGTCGCCGGGCTCGTCGCCCAGGACGTACAGGACGCGCTGCTGGAGAAGTACGGGCGCTGGCCGCTGTGCCCGGTCTGTCACGACGGCGACCCGCACGCGCTGGAGGTCGAGCCGGAGCTGGGCCCGGATCCGCACTGGGTCTGCACGAAGGCCGTCGTCGCCGTCGCCCCCGTCGGAAAGCTGCCCCCGGCATGACGATCTACATAGACCCGCCGACCTGGCCCGGCCACGGCCGCCTCTGGTCGCACCTGGTCAGCGACGTGTCGTACGAGGAACTGCACACCTTCGCCGCCGCCATCGGCTGCCCGCCCCGCGCCTTCGAGCGCGACCACTACGACGTGCCCGAGGCGCGGTACGCGGACGCGGTGAAGGCGGGGGCGGTGGAGATCGGCAGCAAGGAGCTGGTGCGGCGCATCACGGCGGCGGGCCTGCGCCGCCGCAAGCACGGCTACGAGGGCGGCTAGAGCGCCCGTTCTCGTGCCTGACCGGGGGCTACTCGCCCAGGACCGGGCCCACGAACGTGCCCGGGTGGGTCGCCGCGTCCTGCTTGAGGACGGGCGTCTTGTGCGGCCAGCGCAGGCTCACCGAGGAGGTCTCGCCGGGCGGGGTCATGATCAGGGTGACGGTCTTGAACTCCGCGTCCGGGGTGTTGCCCTCCGCCGTGTAGGGCAGGTACGTGACCTTGAAGTAGGCGTCGCCGCCCGGGTCCAGGGTGAGGGACTTCGCCTTGACGGAGGTCTGGCGGGTCAGGGACCAGGTGTCGCCCGAACCGCTCGCCAGGTCCACGCCCGGGTAGCCGTTGAGGGTGCAGGGGGCCGTGCCCTTGTTGGTCAGGGTGACGGTGACGTGCCCCTGGGTGTTGGCGTCGGCGGGTTCGCCGCCCGGGTCGACCTGGAAGCCGAGGGCGGAGGTCTTGCAGGCGGCGGACTTGGCGATGCCCCCGCCGCCGTTTCCGCTCCCGCCGTTTGCGGTGCCCTTGCCGTCGCCCTTGCCCGTTCCGCTGCCGCCGGTGTCGGCCTTGTCGCCGCCCGTGCTGCCGGTGCCCTGGGAGTCCGATCCGCCCGAGGCGGACGCCTCCGAGGGCTGGGCGGAGGAGGAGCCCGCTCCGGCCGACCCCGTGCCCGTACCGCCGTTGTCGTTGCAGGCGGTGAGCGTGAGGCCGGCCGCGAGGGCGGCGGCGGCGAGCGAGGCGGTGCGCAGGCGCATGGGTTTTCCCCCGTGGTTCTGTCGTACTGGTGGTGACGTGACGAGACAGAGGACATCACGGGGGACGGAAGAGGTTGCGGGCTACATGTAAATGGGTTGTGTTACTTCGGGGTGGGGACGGGAGAGGCCGCCTCGGGCGTCGGTGCACCCGCCGCGACCAGGCGTGATGTGCCTGTGCCGGCCGAGCGCTGCCACTTCAGGGCCAGCAGTACGAGGCCCACCGCGACGATCGTCATCGCGCCGCCCGCCCAGGCCGTCGCCGAGTAGCCCCAGCCCGCGTCGATGACCGTGCCGCCCAGGGCCGGGCCGCCGGTGTTGCCGATGTTGAAGGCGGCGGTGGTCGTCGCACCCGCCAGGGTGGGGGCCGCGCCCGCCACGTTGAACATCCGCGCGTTCAGCGCCGGGGCGGTGAAGAAGGCCGAGAAGCCGAGCGCGAAGGAGAGCGTGACGGCGACGGCCGCCGTCGAGCCGAAGAGGGCGAGGGCGGCGAGCAGCACGGTGGAGGTGCTGATGCCGCCGATCAGGACGCCGAAGGGGCGGGCGTCCGCGACCATGCCGCCCACCGTCGTACCGACGAGCGCGCCGATCCCGAAGAGGCCGAGGACCCAGGGGACCCACTTCGAGTCCAGGCCCGCCACGTCGGTCAGGAGCGGGGAGAGGTAGCTGAAGGCGCAGAAGACGCCGCCCGCCGCGAGCGCGGTGATGAGGACCGAGACGAGGACCTGGCGGTCCCGGTAGATGCTCAACTCCCGCTTCAACTGCGGCTTTTCGGAGGGGAGCGGGATGCGCGGGATGAGGGTGACGACGCCGACCAGCGCGACGGCCGACGCCGCGCCCACCGCCCAGAACGCCGAACGCCAGCCCAGGTGATCGCCCAGGAACGCGCCCGCCGGGACGCCCAGCACGTTCGCGATGCTCAGCCCGCCGATCATGACCGCCATCGCCCGCGCCCGCGAGCCGACGTCCACCATGGCGATGGCCACGGCCGCGCCCACCGCCCAGAACCCGGCGCACGCGAAGGCGCTCACGACCCGCGACGCGAAGAGCAATTCGTACGAGGGGGCCAGGGCGCCCGCGACCTGGCCGAGCCCGAAGACGCTGATCAGCGCGATGAGAGTGGTGCGGCGGGGCAGCCGCAGCGTGGCCACGGCCAGCAGCGGGGCGCCGATCACCATGCCGATCGCGAAGGCGGAGATCAGCAGGCCCGCCTGCGGTATGGACACGTCCATGTCGTCGGCTATCGGCGGCAGCAGCCCCGAGAGCATGAATTCGCTCGTGCCGAGTGCGAAGACGGCGAGGCCCAGCATGTAGACGGCGAGCGGCATGCGGGCGCGGGGTGTCGTGGTGCGGTCGGCGGGCACTGCGGCGGGGGCGTCGGGTTGACGCGCCTGATCAGAGGGGGGCATAACAGCGTTCAACAAGCCGTCGGAGTCGGCCATTCCCGGCCGGGTGCCTCCTCTCATCGGTCCCCTTGCGGGGGCTTTCAACTCCCGTGACGCATAAGCACCATACGGCCGGTAGAGATATAGATCATGACGACGAAGGAGCTCGGCATCCGAGCCGCTGAAGAAACGATCCGTACTCTCCGGGAGGCCCTGTTCGCCGCCGGTGTCACCCTCCCGTCGCTGGCCCTGGACTCGGCCTCCTGCGCCCGGGACGTGCCCGCGCCGCTGATCGATCTGGGCCGGTGCGACGTGGAGACCGCGCGACGGCTCGCGGAGGTGGTCGCCGGGGTGCGTCCGTCCGTGTCGGAGCATCGGCCACAGTAGGGGGAGCTGTGAACCGGGTGAACGAGGGAGTGTTCCGTGACCGCGATCGTCTACAACGTGGCCTTCGACTGTGCGAACGCATATGAGCTGGCCGGGTTCTGGAGCCGGGTGCTGGGCTGTCCGGTCGACGAGGGCGACGGGCCGGGCGACCCGGAGGTCGCCCTCACCCTGCCGACCGGCATGCACCTGCACTTCGCCGAGGTGCCGGAGGCCTCGGAGGGAAAGTCCGGCAAGAACCGGGTGCACCTGTGCCTCCAGCCCGACGGTCTCCGCGACGACGCGGTGGAACGTTACGTCGGGCTGGGCGCACGCGTGATCGGCGATCACCGCAAGCCGGACGGGGGCGGCTGGGTGGTCTTCGCGGACCCGGAGGGCAACGAGTTCTGCGTGCTGCGCAGCGCCGCCGAGCGGGTGGCGATGGAGGGCGGGGGCGGCGACGACGCACGGCGGCAGGGGAGTTGAGGGAGTTGGCCGGGCCGGCCGTGCCCGTGGAGCGCCGGGCTCATGCGGGCCAGGCGGCCGTCTCCGGGTCGACGCCCTGCGCCGCCGCGTTCGCGCACACGATGTCGCGCAGCCACTTTGTGAGGCCCGGCTCCAGTGCCTCGAAGGAGTCGGCGTAGCCGGGCTCGGTGACGTACATGCGGGAAATGCAGACCTGCATGGCGAGCGTGCAGTCGAAGTACGTGGACAGGAGCGCCCGTTGACGTTCGGCGAGGGCGTTCGCCCCGGGGGAGCCGGGGGCGGTGCCCGCGCGGAGGGCGGCGGCGAGGTCCTGGTGGAGGGTGCGGGTGGCGGCGGCGACCTCCTCCCACTCCTCGCGGGACAGGCGGGAGGCGCGCTCCTGGTACTGGGCCCACTGGGGGCTGTCGCCGTACCGCTCCTCGGCGCCGTCGACCCACTCGGGCTGCCAGTCGGCGCCGAAGATCTCGACCTGCTCCTCGGGGGTGAGACGCATGCCGCCGTCGGACCCGGACGTCTCCAGCATCCGGTCCACGGCGACCACCATGCGCTCCAACCGGCCGATGCGCTCGGTGAGTTGGGCGCGCTGGTGGCGCAGATGGGCGCGGGCGTCGGTGTCCGGGTCGTCGAGGATGCGGCCGATCTCGGCGAGCGGAAGACCCAGCTCGCGGTAGACGAGCACCCGGTGGATGCGGGCGATGTCCTCGGCCCCGTACACCCGGTAGCCGGACCGCGTCCGGGAAGTGGGACGCATCAGCCCGATCTTGTCCCAGTGGTGGAGCGTCTTGACGCTGACCCCGACGAGGGCGGCGGCGCGGCCCACGGTGAGGGCCTGCTCCGGATCCTGGTGCTCCATGTGTCCAGTGTGGCTCAGGCCGCCGAGGTCGGGACCCCCGCACTGCCCAGCACCTCGCGGGCGGGCAGGGCGACGCTCTGGGCGGCGGTGCGGCCGGTGGCGGCGAGGTGGGCGTCGGCGATGCGCAGTCCGACCGGGTAGCCGGCGAGGTCGGGGATGCCGAGGGGCGTGGCGTCCGGGTTCATGAGAGCGGCGGTGTCGTCGCCGAAGACGTACGGGGCGAGGTTCTGCATCCCCGCTACGTCGATCCCGGCCGTGATCTTCGCGTACGCGTCGTCCAGCGGGGCTCCGGCGAGGGCGGTGGTGAAGGGGGCCGTGGCCTCCGGGCCCGCCAGCTCCCGTACGAACGCCTCGGCCAGCCCCTCCGCCACGACCTGTTCGCCGACGGTGACGGTGGCGGGGTTCCAGACGACGTTCGCGTACCGGACGTTGTGGTGCAGCTCGTGGGCGGCGGCGTGCTCGATCTTGGCGAGGGCGGCGGGGGTGGGCCACATCACGAGATGGATCGCCCCCGGGAAGCCGCCGAGGCCGAAGTAGCCGGAGCTGCGGACGACGAGGTGGTGGTCGTCGGGGTCGCCGAGGGTGAGGACGACGTGGACGGTCTCGGGGACGCGCAGGTCGGCCTCCTCGGCCGCCGCGACGAGCCGGTCGCGGGCGGCGGCGAGACGCGCCTCGATCCGCTCCCACACCCGGGCCTGCCGCATCTGCTCGACGGCGGCGGCCAGCCGGGTGTCGTCGCCGTCCAGGGGGAAGCCGACGCCCTGCTCGTGGATCGCGACGAGGTCGGCGTGTCCGCCCATGGCGGGGGCGATGAACCGGTGCAGCGGGTCGAGGATCTCCCGGAGTGCGGCGAGCCGCTCGGCGACCGGGAGGCGCAGCAGGCGGAGGTGGGCGGCGGCGGTGTCGTGCACGACGATCTTCATGGCCCCGAAGCTAGGGCCTCCTGTCGGGTCAGGGTCCAGCGCTTTCCGCTCACGGGCCGAGCCCCGTTCCGCTCACGGGCTGAGCAGGGCCAGCTCGGTGGCGAGGTTGTGCCGGGCGGCGTCCTCCCAGTGCTTGCTGCCGTACGGGGTGCGGAACAGCCTCGGCAGGGCCAGCAGCTGCGTGAGCACGGCGGCCCGTCCTGTCCGGAAGTCCGGGTCGGGCACGAAGGCGTACTCCGTCCGTACGGCGGCGGCGTAGGCGGCGTACTCCTCGGGGGAGGAGGCGAGGACGGCGAGATCGGCGTCGCAGAGGGCCTCGCCGTTGGTGTCGTCGGGCTCCGGGTCATGGGTGACCGTCAGCCGCACCAGCCGGGCGACCTCGGCGGCCTGTTCGTTTTCGAGCCCCAACTCGGCCAACGCCCGCTCGGCGAGCCGGGCGGACCGCTCCTCGTTCGTGTCCCGCTCCGGGTGGTAGACGGCATCGTGGAACCAGGCCGCGAGGCGCACGAGGCGGGGGTCCTCGGGGTGGTCGGCAAGGGTGTCCAGATGCCCGAGGACGGCGGCGAGGTGGGCGGTCGTGTGATAGGCCCGCTGGGGCTCGGCCCACCGGTCGAGGAGGTTGCGGGCGTACGGCTCGGGATCGACGGCACGGACCCCCAGGTCGCCGACGGTCGCCGCCCAACGCCGGAGGAGATCGGGGTACGGGGTACTCATGCCCCCAGTCTGCCGCGCGGCCCGGCCGGGGCGGAGCCGAACGCCCCCGGTGCCGGGGGCTAGGGGGCGCCCTGGGAGCCCGCCCGCATCCAGTGCTGCGCAGCCCTCGCATACGCCCGCACCAGCGGCCGGATGTCGTCGCGCCGCCATGCCAGCGCGAACCGGGACGGCGTGACGCCCCGGACCGGCACGGTCACCACGTCCCCCCGCCGGACCATCGAGGCGTCGGCGACCAGGACCACCCCCCGCCCCGCCTCCACCGCCTCGTACGTCTCGTCGGGACCGTTCACCACCGCCCCCACCCGCACTCCCACGCCACCGCGCGCATCCGTCGCCAGCCAGTAGTCCCGCAGCGGCCCCGCCGAGTCGGGCAGGGCGAGGAAGGGCTCGTCGAGGAGGTCGGCGAAGTCGACGGTGGAACGGCCCGCCAGCCGGTGCCCCGCCGGAAGCGCGACGTGCCGGGGCTCCTCCGCCAGCACCAGGTGCGCGTACCGCGACGGCTCCGGCAGCGGCAGCCACACGAACGCGACGTCGCTGCTGCCGTCGGCGAGCCCCGCCGTGGGGTCGTCCCACCCGGACTGCCGCAGTACGGGCGTCGCCTCCGGGTGCGCGTCGGCGAAGCGGGAGCCGATCGCGGGGAGGACGCCGGCCCGCCCCGCACCCGTACCCGTACCCGTGCACATGCCGACGGTGAGGACCCCGGCCGTGGCCGTCCGCAGTGCGGCGAGTGCGACGGTGCCCAACTCCCATGTGGAGCAGGTCTGTTGTGCGTGCGGGAGGAGTGCCTCGCCCGCCTGTGTGAGCCGCACCTCGCGCCGGTCGCGTACGAACAGTTCGGCGCCGAGGGCCCGTTCGAGCTGCCGTATCTGCTTGTCGAGGGCGGGCTGGGACACGTACAGCGACTCCGCGGCCCGCGTGAAGCTCAGCTCTGTCGCCACCGCGAGGAAGTAGCGGAGGTCCCTGGTGTGCACGTCCATAGCTGATGGTTATCACCGAAGGTCCGCGACGGATACGGGCGGGGCCGCGCGGAGTTCAATCCGTGACGCGGACGCCGCTGCCGGGCGCGAGAAGGGCCCGGTACCGGGAAACTCGGTATCGGGCCCCTGCCTCCGTCGCTTCCCCCTACGCGGCCTTGAAGCTCCGCAGCCGCAGGCTGTTGCCGACCACGAACACCGACGAGAACGCCATCGCCGCGCCCGCGATCATCGGGTTCAGCAGCCCCATCGCCGCGAGCGGCAGCGCGCCCACGTTGTAGGCGAAGGCCCAGAAGAGGTTCGACTTGATGGTGCCGAGGGTCCGCCGCGCCAGCCGGATCGCGTCGGCCGCCGCCCGCAGGTCTCCCCGTACGAGCGTCAGGTCGCCCGCCTCGATGGCGGCGTCGGTGCCGGTGCCCATGGCCAGGCCCAGGTCGGCCTGTGCCAGCGCGGCCGCGTCGTTCACGCCGTCGCCGACCATGGCCACCGAACGCCCCTCCTCCTGAAGGGACTTGACCACGCTGACCTTGTCCTCGGGCATGACCTCCGCGATGACCCGCTCGATGCCCACCTCCGCCGCGACGGCTTCCGCCACGGCCGTGTTGTCACCGGTGAGCAGGATCGGGGTGAGGCCGAGGCCGCGCAGCCGGCGGATGGCCTCCGCGCTGGTGTCCTTGACGGCGTCGGCGACGGTCAGGACCGCCCGCGCCTCCCCGTCCCAGGCCACCGCGATGGCCGTACGCCCCGCAGCCTCCGCCTCGGCCTTCGCCCGCTCCAGCTCGACGGGCAGCGCCATCGCCCACTCCGCAAGCAGCTTCGTACGCCCGACGAGCACCGCATGTCCGTCCACGATGCCCTGGACACCGAGTCCGGGTACGTTCGCGAAGTCCTCCGGGGTGGGCAGCGTGCCCACCTTCTCGGTCGCCCCGGTCGCCACGGCCTGCGCGATCGGGTGCTCGGACGCCTTCTCCAGCGCACCCGCCAGCCGCAGCACGTCACCTTCCTCGACACCGTCCGCCGTGTGCACCGACAGCAGCGTCATCCGGCCCGTCGTGACCGTCCCCGTCTTGTCGAGCACGATCGTGTCGACCTTGCGGGTGCTCTCCAGGACCTCGGGCCCCTTGATCAGGATGCCGAGTTGCGCACCGCGCCCCGTGCCCACCATGAGCGCGGTCGGCGTGGCCAGGCCCAGGGCGCACGGGCAGGCGATGATCAGTACGGCCACGGCCGCCGTGAACGAGGCCGTCAGCCCTGCCCCGCTCCCCAGCCAGAACCCCAGCGTGCCGAGCGCCAGCGCGATCACGATCGGTACGAACACGGCCGAGATCTTGTCGGCGAGCCGCTGCGCCGCCGCCTTGCCGTTCTGCGCGTCCTCCACCAGCTTGGCCATCCGGGCGAGCTGGGTGTCGGCACCGACCCGGGTCGCCTCGACGACCAGCCGGCCGCCCGCGTTGAGCGTGGCGCCGGTGACCGGGTCCCCGACCCCGACCTCGACCGGCACGGACTCGCCGGTCAGCATCGAGGCGTCCACGGCGGACGACCCCTCCACGACCTTCCCATCGGTGGCGATCTTCTCCCCGGGCCGCACCAGGAAGCGGTCCCCGGTCTTCAACTCCCCTATCGGCACGACCACTTCACTGCCGTCGCCCCGGACGACGGTGACGTCCTTCGCCCCCAGCTGCATGAGCGCCTTGAGCGCGGCCCCCGCCTTCCGCTTCGACCGCGCCTCGAAGTAGCGCCCGGCCAGGATGAAGGCGGTGACGCCGGCCGCTGCCTCCAGGTAGATGTTCCCGGCGCCGTCGCTGCGGGCGATCGTGAACTCGAAGGGGTGCGTCATGCCGGGCATGCCCGCCGTGCCGAAGAACAGCGCCCACAGCGACCACAGGAAGGCCGCCGACGTGCCGACCGAGATGAGCGTGTCCATGGTCGCGGCGCCGTGCCGGGCGTTCGTCCACGCCGCCTTGTGGAAGGGCCAGGCGGCGTACGTGACGACCGGCGCGGCCAGCGTGAGCGACAGCCACTGCCAGTACTCGAACTGGAGGGCCGGGACCATCGCCATCGCGATGACCGGGACGGCGAGGACGGTCGCGGTGACGAGCCGCTGCCGCAGCGAGACGAGCGCGGGATCGTCGGGTTCCTCGCCTGTCGTCCCGTCGGGCGGAGTCTCCTCCCGTGCCACGGGGGCGGGCTCCTCGGCTGTGTAGCCGGTCTTCACGACGGTGGCGATGAGGTCGGCGACCTCGGTGTTCTCGCGGTCGTACGCGATCTTCGCCTTCTCGGTGGCGTAGTTGACGGTGGCCTCGACGCCGTCCATCCGGTTGAGCTTCTTCTCGATGCGGGCGGCGCAGGAGGCGCAGGTCATGCCGCCGATGGCGAGCTCGACGTGGGCGGGGGCCGCCGGTGTCGGGGCGGTTGCCGGGGTGTGGACGGTCATGGACTGCTCCCTGTGTCGCGGGCCCTGGCGGGCCCTTGGCTCTTACTGCTCGCCCTGATTACCCCCAGGGGGTATCTACCGTCTCCATGTATACCCCCCACCCCCATGCGATGCAAGGCCCGTTCGAATACCCCCAGGGGGTATCTGAACTCCCCACGTCTCCGACCGGGCTTTGATCACACGCCGTGCGGGGGTAGTGCGCGGGCCGGACAAGGGCCCTAGTCTGGACATTGGACTAGACCTATCTCTGTACTTGTCCTTGTACCCGCATCCGTGTCGGCAATGACGAAGGAAACCGAACCCCATGAGTGAGCGCGCAGTCCTGGAGGTGATCGCCCTCAACGCCGAGGACGCGGTCGCGGCCCAGTCCGGAGGGGCCGACCGGCTCGAACTGGTGACGGACATGGCCGCCGACGGGCTGACACCCCCGGTCGAGACCTTCGCGGCGATCCGGGCCGCCGTGGACATCCCGCTGCGCGTGATGCTGCGGGCCGCCGACGGTTTCTCCGCGGGTACGCCACAGGACGTGGAGGCGCTCGTCAAGGACGCGCGGGCGCTGCGGGCCGAGGGGGCGGAGGAGTTCGTACTGGGCTTCCTCGACCCGGCCGGCAACCCCGACCTCGTCACGGTCGAGCGCCTGGTGGCGGAGCTGGACGGCTGCCGGTGGACCTTCCACCGGGCCATCGACCGGGCGGCGGACCGCGACGCGACGCGCAAGCTGCTGGCGGACCTGCCGGGCCTGGACACCTACCTGACGGCAGGCGCGGCCGAGGGCGTCGACGCTGGCCTCCCCACCCTCCTCACGGAGGCCTCCCGGGCGGGCACGCCCGGCTACGAGGCGGAGATCCTGGTCGGCGGCGGCCTGCGGCTGGACCACCTTCCGGTGCTCCGGGCCGGCGGGATCAACGCGTTCCACATCGGCGGTGCGGCTCGGCCCAGGGGCTGGGCGGAGCCGGTGAGTGCGGATGCGGTGGCGGAATGGCGGGCCGTCCTCGACGGGTGACGCGTGACGCTCGGGCGCGGGGCGGTGGGGGTGATCCCGTGCCGGGCGCGCTCATTCCGCGCCCCTTCAGGGGCGCGGGGAACTGCGCGCTCAGCCACGACGCTCCTGCACGGAACCGTGCAATTGCCCCGCGGGTTTAGGTGAAGGGGCGGGGCTGGGGACCCCATGGCCCGGCGGGCCGGTGCTTCACGTGCCCGGTGCTGGGAGGCGCCCCGAGGGCCCGGGGACGCGTGCACCCGGCGTGCAGGGTGCGGGTGGGGGCCGGTGTCCGGGTGGGCCCGGATCGTGCGGGCCGCCCCCTTGCCCGCCCGTCCCGCCCCCGGGGGGCGGCCCCGCCGCCCAAGGGGACGGAGGGTGGTGGAAAGGGGCGCCGCCCAAGGGGACGAGGCGGAAGTGGAAGTGGGAGGGGGCGGAAGTGGGAGGGGGCGGCCCCGCCGCCCAAGGGGAGGCGAGGGGTGCCGCCCAAGGGGACAGGCGGGGTGTCGGCCGAGGGGACCGGGGAAGGGGGCCCGGTGTTAGGGAGCCAGGGCCTCCGGAAGCGGGGTCGTGTGGCGGACCGTGAGGCCCGAGACTGCTCGGGTCAGGGCCACGTAGAGGCGTCGCAGGCCCGTGCGTTCGTCCGGCTCGCCCGACACGATCGCCGCCGGCTCGTCCAGCACCACGTAGTCGTACTCCAGACCCTTCGCCAGCGACGCCGGCACCAGCGTCAGCCGGGAGGACGCGGTCGTCTCCTCACCGGGGGAGAGGGGCACGTGCCCCGCCGCCCCCAGCGCCTCCGCCAGCACCGGAATCCGCGCGTCCGCCGCGATCAGCCCGATCGACCCCTCGTTCCGCAGCGCCTCCTCGCACGCGGTGACGACCTCCGCGACCAGGTCGTCCTCCTCGACGTGCCGCACCGACATCGCCCCCGGCGACTCCCGCACGGACGACACCGGGGTGAGCCCCGGCGACATCCACGGCAGCAGCCTCGACGCGTACGCGATGACATCCCGGGGCACGCGGAAGCCCGCCGTCAGCTCCTCCACCACCGCGTCCGGCTTCCCGAGGTGCCCGAGTGCCTCGGCCCAACTCCCCGTCGCCCAGGGCGTGGTGCCCTGCGCCAGGTCCCCGAGCACGGTCGCCGATCCGGTACTGCACCGCCGCCCCACCGCCCGGTACTGCATGGGGGAGAGGTCCTGGGCCTCGTCCAGCACCACATGCCCGAGCGAGTGCGTCCGCGCCACCAGATCCCGCGCCTCGTCGATCAGGACGGCATCCGCCGCCGACCACTTCACCGACCGCACCGACCGGGCGGGCTTGGCCCACACCACCGCGGCCTGCTCCTCCTCGCTCAGCACCCCCTCCGCGTGCTCCGCCAGGAATTCCGCGTCGGAGAGCAGCCGCAGCACCAGTTTCGCCGGGTCGACCGGCGGCCAGATCGCCTTCACGGCCGCCTTGACCGCCGCGTTGCGCGCCACCGCGTCCTGCACCCGGTCGTCGGGGGCCTCCCCGGCCTGTTCCATCCGGACCAGGACCTGGTGCGCGATGCGCTGCGGAAGGGCCTCGCGGGCGGCCCCGTACCGGATGTCGCGGTCGAGCAACTCCCCCACGATCTCCTCCAGTTCGTACACCGGCACCCGCCAGCGCCGCGACCCGCGCACGACCACCAGCCCCTCCTCGGGCGGCGTCACGTGCGACCGCACCGCACGCCGCAGCACCTCCGCCATCCGTGCATCACCCTTGAGGACGGAGGAGGCTGACGAATCGTCAGTGCCCCGGATCTCGATCCCGGCGCCCTCCCCGCTCGTCACCAGGTCGTCGACGGTCGCCTGCTTGACCTCCAACTCGCCCAGTGCCGGGAGGACTTGCTCGATGTAGTGGAGGAAGGACTTGTTCGGTCCGATGACGAGGGTGCCGGTGCGGGCGAGGCGCTCCCGGTGGGCGTACAGCAGGTAGGCGACCCGGTGCAGGCCCACCGCCGTCTTCCCGGTCCCCGGGCCTCCCTGCACGCACACCGAGCCCGCGAGCCCGGACCGTACGATCTCGTCCTGCTCGGGCTGGATCGTCGCGACGATGTCCCGCATCGGGCCCACGCGCGGGCGCTCGATCTCCGCCTGGAGGAGCTTGCTGGTCAGCGGGTCGTCGGCGTCGGAGGGGTCGGAGAGGTGCTCGTCCTCGTACGCGGTCAGCTCGCCGGAGGTGTACCCGAAACGGCGGCGCAGGCCGACGTCCTGCGGGTCCTTCTTCGACGCCCGGTAGAAGGGCTGCGAGACCGGCGCGCGCCAGTCGATGACCATGGGGTCGCCGTCGGCGTCGTGGACGTGGCGGCGGCCGATGTAGAAGCTCTCGCCGGGGGTGCCCTCGGCCTCCTCGGCGCCGACGGTGTGGAGGTAGTCGAGCCGTCCGAAGAAGAGCGGGGTGTGGGAGAGGTCGGCGAGGGCCTTGATGCGGTCCTCGATCTGGGCGGTCAGGACGACGGCGTTGACCCAGTTCGCGGTGACGTCCTTGATGTCGAGGTTCTCGACGTCCTCCCGCATGGCGCGCAGGGCGGCGCGGGACGCGGTGAGGTGGGCGCGCTCGCTGGCGAGCGGGTCGTCGGTGGGGTCGTCGGTGCTGCTGACGTTGTCGTGCGCGGGCACGGTGAAGCCTCCGGCTGTACGCGGGCCGGGCGGCCGGGTTCCTTGCGGCGGCCGGGGTCCTGGCGCGGGGCGAGGACCGGGGCGGCCGGGTGTGCGGCTCGGCTCGGCGGGGAAGTCACGTCTGGCTGCCGACCGGTTTCCGTCCGGGCGGCGCGGCGCACTCCACGGAAGGGAGGCGGGCAGACGCGCGATTCTAGCTGCGGGGGCCGGGTCTGGCGAATGATTTTTTACGGGGACGGGGGCGGCCCTTGCGTGACCTGGGGGCGGCCCTTGCGTGGACCCGGGGGCGAACCTTGCGCGGACCCTTGCGGTGACCGGGCCGCCGGCCCCGGGGTGCACGGCCTGTGGGACCCAGGGCTGACCTGCGGGGCCGAAAGGGTCAGCCTGAAGGCGGAGGGGCGGGAGGGGGAGGTTCACTCCGGGGTCCGATGTGCGGGGGAGGTGCGGCGGACACCATGGAGTCATGAGTACAGCGACCTTCACCCCCGGTGCAGGTACGGGCAGGGCTGACGCCCGTACGACGACGACCAAGGACCGCGCGCACACCGGTGCGTCGGCGGTCACCGACAAGCCCCACCGCGTGGCCCGCGCGCTGCGGGCCGTCCGCATCTTCGCGGGGGCGGCGGCCGGCGTGGTCCTCCTCGGCGACTACGCCGACGACTGGAAGCAGGAGACCCGTGCGGGGTCGGACTGGCGGCGTGAGCGGGACGCGTGGGCGGCGGGGGAGCGGGGCGTGGCCTCCGGGCGCACGGACTGACCCGGCACGGCCCCGGGACGCCCCCGGCACGGCTCCGGGACGCCCCCGGCACGGCTCCGGGACGCCCCCACACGGCTCCGGGACGCCCCCGGCACGGCGGCCCCTTCTCCCCGGCCCCGGGGAATCCTCATAGGGTTGCCGCGTGACGACAGACCGGACCGAGAACGCCCGCGCCGCCACCGCCCGCGTGACCTCCCCCCGTAGATCGAGCGACCCGCACCACCCGCGAGAACGAGATCGCGGACCGGTGCCCCGCCCCCGGGCGCTGCTCGCGGCGCGAGTGCTGCTGGTCCTGTCGGTGGCCGCGCTCACCACCCTGTTCGTGGTGACCCGCATCCCGCTCGGCGACACCCTCGTCTACCGGGCCGAGGGGCAGGCCGTCGTCAACGGGACGAGCCTGTACGACTTCGTGACGACGGAGTGGAAGCTCCCGGCGACGTACCCGCCCTTCGCGGCGATCCTCTTCGTCCCCACCACCTGGCTGCCGGTCACCGCGATGAAGGTCTGCTTCTTCGTGGGGAACCTGGTCCTGCTGGCCGTGCTCGTACGGCTCTCGTGGCGGTTCGCGAAGCTGCCGAGGCGCGAGGAGTGGATCCTCGCCGCCACCGCGTTCGCGATCTGGCTGGAGCCGGTCTTCCAGACCTTCGTGTACGGGCAGATCAACCTGGTGCTGGCCTGTCTGGTGCTGTGGGACCTGAGCCGCCCCAAGGGGTCCCTCGGCAAGGGCGTCGCGCTCGGGATCGCCGCCGGGATCAAGCTCACCCCGGCCATCTTCATCGTGTACCTGCTGGTCACGGGCAGGATCCGCAACGGCCTCACCGCGCTCGCGTCCTTCGTCGCCACCGTCCTGTTCGGCATCCTCGTACTGCCGTCGGCGAGCCTGGACTTCTGGACCCGGCGGATGTTCGAGACCGACCGGGTCGGCAAGGTGTGGATCGTCGACAACCAGTCCCTCCAGGGGCTGCTGGCCCGCGCCATGAACTCCATGGAACCGGGGCTCGTCTGGCTGGCCTGCGCGGCCGTCGTCGGCCTCGCCGGACTGTGGATCGCGCGCCGCGCGGTGCGGGCCGGGCAGGAGGAGTGGGGGATCGTCACCGTCGCCCTCACGATGCTGCTGGTCTCGCCGATCAGCTGGTCCCACCACTGGGTGTGGTGCGTGCCGCTGCTGGCGCTGCTGCTCGCGGAGGGCCGGTACCGGCTGGCGGCCGTGCTGGCCGTGGTCTTCACCGCGCGCAGCTTCTGGGTCTTCCCCCACCACGGGGACACGGACATCGCGTACGGCCTCTGGGCACAGCCCGCGCTCTCCCCGTACCCCCTGCTGGGCCTGGTCCTGCTGGGCTGGCTGGCCCGCCGCCGGTGGACCGAGCACCGTACGACCGTCGAAGGAGCCGCCTCCCCGGGCGCGAAGTGAGTACGTGCACAGGGCGGCGCTGAGTGCCCGCGCGGACGTGTACGGGTCCGGCCGCGCGGTGTACTGCCCGCATGGAGCCGCAGAGCACGTCGCCGAGAGAGCCGCAGCGAAGCAGCGACGACCCGTCGCCCACCCTCCGGATGCCGCACGTCCCGCCCCCGCCGTCCTACCCGCCGACGCCCCATGACGGCACGGCCGCACGGGTGCGGGCGCTGACCATGCTGGTGCTGGTCCCGCTGTGGGGCTTCGGCGCACTGCTCGCGCAGGCGTTGCTGGAGGCGCAGAAGGGCAGGACCTCGGGCGGAGTCGTCCTCGGACTGGTCGGCCTGCTCGCGGCGGCGGTGCTGGGCGCGGCCGTGCTGTGCATGCCGGCGACCCGTGACCGGAAGGAGCTGCGACTCCGGCTGGCGGTGTGGTCGATGGGCACGACGGTGGCGGCGCTCGTGGCCATGGTCCTGATCCCCTGACGGAACTGAGTACGCGGGGCGGCGATTTCTGAGTACGTCACCGGAGGCGCGGGGGAGGCTCCGCGCGGTCCACTGTGCACATGAAGCGAAGCACGGCCGACGCCGGCCTCACCGCAGCGGGACCCGCCAACTCGGCGCAGAAGGTCCCCACTTGGGGCCCGCAGACCCCGCTGGGCCTGCTGCGGGACTCGGCCGACCACGACCCGTCGGCCAAGTGGATCCGCCTCGCCGCCGTGCTCGTGCTGGTGCCGGCGATGCTGATCATCCTGATGTTCCTGGGACTCTCCCCGATGGCGCTCGACCACTGCGAGCCCACCGAGCCCTGCTACGACCAGATCACCGGCGCGATCTACGTCTCGTTCGGCTCCCTGATCGTCGGCGCGCTGCTGTTCCTCGCCTCGCTGGCCCTGCCCTCGCACCGGAAGTTCCGGGCGGCGCGCTGGTACCTGGTCGCGGGGACCGTGGGTGCGCTGGCGCTCTCGTTCGGATCGCTGTGGTCGCTGTGAGCGGCTGCTCCGCGGGGCAGAACCCTGTGGCTCAGGCCCCCACGGCGCACGACCCGGCGGCCAAGTGGGTGCGGCTCGGCAGCGTGGTGCTGATGGGGGCGCTGGCGGTCCTCTACTACGTGTTCCTGCTGGTGTCGCAGATGAGCCTGGCCCACTGCATCGGCGGCTGTGAGACGCTCCTCTACAGCCTGACCGCGGTCTCGCTGCTGTGCGTGCTCGGGTCGCTCGTGCTGTGGGCATGGGCCCTCGTGCTGCCCTCCCGCCGCGCATCGCGCACGAAGCGCGCACACCTGACGACGATCGCCGCCTGCACGATGGCCCTGGCGTCCTTCCTGCTGTTCCTGTCCGTGCGCTGAGCCGTGCCCCTTCAGGGGCGCGGAGAACTGCGCGAGCAACCCACCACAAAGCCGCGCGGCCGAGCGCTTTAGTGAAGGGGCGGGGCTGGGGCCCTCTTGGCCCAACGGGCCGGGGCTGAACGCCCCCGGAACCGGAAGGCGCCCCGAGGGCCCCGAGGCCAAGCACACCCAGCGTGCAAGGTGCCCCCCGCCCCGCAAGGCCCCCCTACTGCCCCGCCAGCAAATCGTCCGCATCCACGATCCGATACGCATACCCCTGCTCCGCCAGGAACCTCTGCCGGTGCGCCGCGAAGTCCTGATCAATCGTGTCCCGCGCCACCACCGAGTAGAAGCGCGCCTCGTGCCCGTCCGCCTTCGGCCGCAGCACCCGCCCCAGCCGCTGCGCCTCCTCCTGCCGCGACCCGAACGTGCCCGACACCTGGATCGCGACCGTCGCCTCCGGCAGGTCGATCGAGAAGTTCGCGACCTTCGACACGACGAGGACGTTCAGCTCACCCGTCCGGAACGCGTCAAAAAGCTTCTCCCGCTGCGCATTCGGGGTCTCACCCTTGATGACCGGAGCCCCCAGGTGCTCCCCCAACTCGTCCAACTGGTCGATGTACTGCCCGATGACCAGCGTCTGCTCGCCCTTGTGCTTGGCGACCAGCGCCTCCGTCACCTTCCGCTTGGTCGCGGTCGTCGCACAGAAGCGGTACTTCTCCTCGGCCTCCGCCGTGGCATACGCGAGCCGCTCGGAGTCGGTCAGGTTGACCCGTACCTCCACACAGTCCGCAGGCGCGATGTACCCCTGCGCCTCGATCTCCTTCCACGGAGCGTCGAACCGCTTCGGCCCGATCAGCGAGAAGACGTCCGACTCGCGCCCGTCCTCCCGCACCAGCGTCGCCGTGAGCCCCAGCCGCCGCCGCGCCTGCAGATCAGCGGTGAACTTGAAAACCGGCGCGGGCAGCAGATGCACCTCGTCGTAGATCACCAGCCCCCAGTCCCGCGAGTCGAACAGCTCCAGGTGCGGGTAGACGCCCTTCCGCCGGGTCGTCAGCACCTGGTAGGTGGCGATGGTGACCGGCCGGATCTCCTTCTTCGTACCGCTGTACTCGCCGATCTCGTCCTCGGTCAGCGAGGTCCGCTTCACCAGCTCGTGCTTCCACTGCCGCGCCGAGACGGTGTTGGTCACCAGAATCAGCGTGGTGGCCTTCGCCTCGGCCATCGCCCCGGCCCCGACCAGCGTCTTCCCCGCCCCGCAGGGCAGCACGACCACACCCGAGCCGCCGTGCCAGAACCCCTCCACGGCCTGCTTCTGGTACGGGCGCAACGCCCACCCGTCCTCGGCCAGCTCGATGGGGTGCGCCTCCCCGTCGACGTACCCGGCAAGGTCCTCGGCGGGCCACCCCAGCTTGAGCAGCGTCTGCTTGATCTGGCCGCGCTCGGAGGGGTGCACGGCGACGGTGTCCGCGTCGATCCGCGCCCCCACCAGCGGCTGCACCTTCTTCGACCGCAGGATCTCCTCCAGGACCGGCCGGTCCGTGGAGGTCAGCACCAGCCCGTGCACCGGATGCTTGCTGAGCGTCAGCCGCCCGTACCGGGCCATCGTCTCGGCGACGTCGACGAGCAGCGCGTGCGGCACCGGGTACCGCGAGAACTCCACCAGCGCGTCCACGACCTGCTCGGCGTCGTGCCCGGCGGCCCGCGCGTTCCACAGGCCGAGCGGGGTCAGCCGGTAGGTGTGGATGTGCTCCGGGGCACGCTCCAGCTCCGCGAACGGCGCGATGGCCCGCCGGCAGGCGTCCGCCCGCTCGTGGTCGACTTCGAGGAGGAGCGTCTTGTCGCTCTGGACGATCAGGCAGGACACACATACCTCCGGAAGTAGGATCGTCCCGTGACGGACAACACACCCGCAACGGCGCGGGCTTTGCCCCGTGCTCGACGCTCTCAGGGCGTCTCCGCAAGTGCGCAGGGAATGCGCGCCGCCATCTACGTACGACTTTCACGCGAAACGGAAGAGTCTACCTCGCCCGAGCGTCAGCGCTCTGCGTGCGAGGCGTTGTGCAAGGCCAGGGGCTGGAACGTCGTCGCAGTAGAAGAAGACATCGACGTCTCCGGCTATTCCCGTGGGCTGGATCGTCCGGGGCTGCAAAGGGTGCTGTCGCGGCTCGCCGATTTCGACGTGATCGTGTTCTTCAAGATCGACCGCTTGGCCAGGTCCACGGTGGACTTCGCCGAGATCATGAAGGTCACGCAGAGCGCGAGTGTGGCGCTTGCGTCGGCCAGTGAGCCGTTGGACCTCACGTCGTCGATGGGGCGCGCCATGGCGAAGGTGATCGCGGTCTTTGCAGAGCTGGAGTCAGACACCATCGGCATGCGTGTCTCCAGCGCTCACGAGCACCTGCGCCGGGAAGGGCGCTACACGGGCGGCAGGGTGCCGTACGGATACCGCGTGGTCCCGAACCCCGAGGGTGCCGGGAAAGTCCTGGAGGTCAACCCGGAGGAAGCGGAGACCATCCACGGGATCGTGAAGCGGGTCCTGAACAAGGACTCACTCCTCAAGATCGCAACGGACCTCACCGCGTCGGACAAACCCTCGCCCGGCCACTCGTCCCGGCAGACCACGGGCAAGCGCAGCGACTCGAAGCAGTGGTACACGTCCACGCTGCGCAGCCTGCTGACCAACCCCCAGTTGCTGGGCCAGGTCATCGAGGACGGCAAGCCGATCCTGATGACGGACGGGCTGCCCATGGTCGGCCGCACGCCGATTCTCAGCACGGACACGTGGCAGGAGTTGCAGGACGAGTTGGGCCGGCGGGCCAACCCCGGTGACCGTCGGAGGGAAGGTACGTCGCTGCTCCGGGGGGTCGTGTACTGCGCGGTGTGCAAGACACGGATGTACACGTACGTCGCCAAGGGGCGGACCCGGTATCGCTGCATCGGCCGGTTGAAGGCGCTCCAAGCGGGCACGGAGAGCACCTGTTACGGCGTGAGCATCGCTGGTGAGGGCATGGAGCAGTACGTCGCGGACCGATTCCTCACGAGCTTCGGCGCACTCCCTGTGGTGCTCATGGTGGAGCACGCAGGGGAGGACTTCCGCCCGCAGATCCGGCAGGCCCGAGAAGCGCTGGGTGACCTGGAGAAGGACCGCTATGACCGTGGTCTCTTCAAGGGAGAGGAAGGCGCGGCGCGATATGCGGCTCAGTACGCCAAGTTGGAAGAGCGGTTGGCCTCGCTGAACGAGAAGCAGCGCACTGCCAAGCCTGCGGGCGTTGAGGCAGTCCCGACGGGCCGCACCCACGGGCAGTACTGGAAGGACGCCGATACGGCGGGCAAGCGGGACTTGCTGCTGGACGCCGGGACGTATGTGGAAGTCGGCATGTCCCGCAAGGGTGGACCGAAGCTCGACACGTCCCGCCTCACGGTCCACTTCGGGGAGGACGGCGAGATCCGCCGTGCGGACGCTGACGGCAAGGACGTTGAAGCGGTCATACAGCGTGCCGTGGCCCGGGAGGTGGAGTTGTACGGAGGCTGACTGAGCGCCGTTCGCGGCCCGTTGCTGGGATTCCCCGGTGGCGGGCCGTTCGGCGTTCCTGGGGGTGTGTGTGGCGTCGGGGAATGCGGTGGAGGGTGTCAGTCCGCGTGCATACAGTCGGGGGCGCGCCGGGGGCGGTCACGTTTCTGTCGGGGGGATGACGGAGTGGTGTTGCGGGGGTGCGGTCTGCGTGCGCCTCCTTTGCTTCTTTACTCCCCGTTCCGCGACCGGTGCTGACCCTTGCGGTTACTGGCCTGTAGGGGGTTCGTCGAGGGGTTTCATGATCAACAAAAATGATGAGGGGTGGGGTTGTGTCGGCGTTGGAGGAGACGCGCGCGACGTGTTCGGAGTGCCTTGGGGAGCGCCCCCGTGACGCCCGCACGACATGTGGCGCGCCGTTGTGTGTCGAGTCGGCCCGGTTGCAGACGGCTGCGCGTAAGGCCCGTGAGGCGGTGCGTGCTGCCGTTGGTCCTGCGCGGTGCTATCGCTGCGACAAGCCACACGGTCGTGAGGCGTGGGCCAAGTATTGCGAGCAGTGCGCCGAGGAGGTGGAGGAGTCACGCCGGGCTGAACGTCGGAAGGTGGCGGAGCGGCGACGGGAGGTGGAGGCGCGCAGGCCGTGTCAGGGGCCGCAGTGCTCGAACCTTGTGGGTGTGTCTCGGGGGCCTGCCCGCCGGTACTGCTCGGATGCGTGCAGTCGTGCCGCTGAGTACATCCGTAAGCGCGCCCGGACCAAGCCTGATCCGGTTCCATGTCGGCGTTGCGGTACGCCCGTGATCCTCAAGTTCCGTGATGGCGTGTGCAGTTCGTGTCAGAAGAAGCAGCGCACGGCAGCGCGCCGGGTGACGCTTCAGCGCCGGGTGCGTGCGGCTCACGGAGATGCGGGCTGCTTCCACTGCTCGGCTCCGCTGCCCGAGGGCGGGGTGATCGATCACGTGATCCCGATATCGCGGGGCGGACTGTCTACGGTGGCGAACATGCGCGTGGTCTGTGTGCTCTGCAACGGCTCGAAGAAGGACCAGTTGATGGACGAGTGGAAGCCGCTGCTGCTGCTTCCCGGGTGACCCCAGGGGGTGACCCCCCTCTTGCTCAGATCCTGCGCGGCAGGGAGGGAAAACCCTCGCATGGCAACTAAGGGCATTTGTGCGGGGTGTTGCGCTGCGTGACGGTCGGCGGGGCGTCTATCAAACGATGGTTTATGAGACGGTCCCGCCGACCACCCCGGGCCCCCGAAACTCTGTTGCAAAACCCGTCTCAGAACATGCCTGAAACCCCTGGTGTTCTGAGACGGGTTCTGAGACGATCCATGCATGACGACGAACACGGGAACCCTGGTCGGTTACAAGCGAGTCAGCACCAACGCGCAGGATGCGCAGCTTCAGGCGGACGCCCTGAGTGAGGCGGGTTGCACGCGGGTCTTTGAGGACAAGGCATCGGGCAAGAACGCCGACCGTGCGGGACTGATAGCCGCTCTCGACTACATGCGGGAGGGCGACACACTGTGCGTGTGGAAGCTGGACCGGTTGGGGCGCTCCACCAAGGATGTTCTGACGATCGCCGAGGACTTGCACGCCCGTGGGATCAGCCTGCGCATCCTGACGGGCACGCTGGCGGGCAGCTACTCCCCGAAGGGTGAGGGAAAATTCTTCTTCACGATGATGGTGGCGTTCGCTGAGCTGGAGCGGGACATGATCGTGGAGCGCACACGGGCCGGTCTGGACGCTGCCAAGGCTCAGGGGCGTACCGGTGGACGTCCGGCCGTGATGGACGCTGACAAGCTCGCTGCGGCCCGTTCCCGGCGCGCGAAGGGGGAGAGCGTCACGGCCATTGCCAAGGTGCTCAAGGTGTCCCGCGCGACGTTGTACCGGGCGCTGAGCGACGACGTGTGACCGACCGAATCCGAGAGACCGTCTGCCGTCTGTGGTGGGCGGTCTCTCTACTGCTCGGGGTGTGGGGTGTTCAGGGTGTGGGGCGGGGCGGGGCGGGGCGAAGGTCGGCGGATGCGCCTTCTGCCGATCCCGGCCCAAGCTCGCGGTGCGCACGCTGGGTGGGTTTTAGGCGCTGTTACGGGGTGGGGAGGGGGTCCTTGAGGGCGGTTATGCCACCGCAGAGGTATAGCAAGCCGGATTCCGTACGGGTATTGGGGTGGCTATGGCTGGCATGGAGAAGCCCCGCCGGCGACCGACACCGACGGGGCTGCGCAGGAAGCCTGACGGTGCTTCCTTCACCGGATCGCGGGGCCGTGTCGCTCCGCCGTCCCCACGGGTCCGGGGCCTACTTGAGGCAGCGCGGGCACTCGCACATGGGCCACGCACCAATAGGGAGCGGGGCCAGCTTCTCGCTGCTCCGCACTTCGCGCTTGGGCTCCCATGTCTTCCCTGAATCTCGGGACACCCGGATGGTCAGAAGCGTGAAGTCCGGCTTCTTCTGCGCCCTCTTGCTGGTCATGCGCAGTGCCTGGCGTCCTGGTGTTCCCGCAGCTCGACATTGCAGTCGGACACCCCGGAGAAGTCCCCGACGGATCGACAGTTCTCACGTCTGACGCAGATGCTCAGGCACCCGCCGCAACCTGGAATCGGCGTGGGTTCGAGCCGGGGTTCCTTGAGCAGGTACGTGGTCGGCCTTCTTGCTTCGTAGTCACTCAGCATGGGTGTCCCGCCGGTTGTCGTCTGTCGGATGACAACCATGGTTCGCCCTGCTTATCAGGCGTCCTAGGGGCTTTCCTGTTGGGGCAAGAATCCGTCTCGGATGGACTCCACGAGGGTTCTCATGTCGTCCCCGTAGAGGGCCACTGAGGCGAACCGCTCGAACGTGTCGACGTACGTCTCAACGTCTTTGGGGTCTCTGGTCGTGACCTCTGAGTGAAAGGTCTCCACGATCACCAGGCGGTCGTCATGGAGGCTGAAGCACGTCATCGGGAAGTCAGGCATACGGCCGGTCAGTGGAACAACTCCCACGGAGAGATTGGGGAGTCGGGACAGGGAAACCAGCCGGTCGAGCTGAAGAGCCATGATCACCGGCTCACTGACCAGCCACCGGAGCACGTGCTCACAGATCACGAAATGGAACGAGCGCCCGTCGTCGTACAGAACGGCTTGTCGCTCCATGCGCGCAGCAACGGTCTTGGCCCGACTCTCGTCCGGGAGCGCCGGGGGCAGGGAGAACACGGCGCTCATGTACTCCGGCGTCTGCAACAGCCCCGGAATGAGCTGCCCCTGAAACAGCCTGAGCGTGGTTGTGCTGGCCTCGATTGCCTTGATGGTCCGCTGGTGCTTCCACGGCCCCATACGGCGCAGGAGACGCCATGCAGTCGCCTCCGTCGCCTCTGCGCGGGCGGTCGCCAGGAACTCGTCCTTCACCGCATCGGAGACGCCCAGCGCGGTCATGATCAGGTCGACGTCCTGCACCGTCGGCCGGACCTTGCCGGTTTCGAGCTTGGACAGCTTCCCCGCAGACATGGAGGCCCTACGGGCGACCACGTCACCGGTGAGTCCCGATGCCTCTCGTAGCGTCCGCAGGGCTGCCCCAAGGCTGTCTGCTATCAGCGGTGGCGCTCCCAGTAGTCGGCGAACGGAACGGCCACGGCAAGGGCCCGGTCACGGTAGGCCCGGTACTCGTCGAGCCGATGCGGCGGAAGATGCTCCCCGCCAACGAACGCCCCCGCCGGCGTGTAGTGCATCCGGTACACGTCGCGGTCGTCGAAGAGCCAGAAGTCATGGTCCGGGAGACCGGCCACGTCCTGGTCTGCGAGATCAACGATCCCGATGCTCTCCCCCGCCTTGATGTTGCCGGGATAGGCCGCCAGCTCGTACCGCAGATAGTCCGTGAGCGGGGATCGGAGGACGTGCACGCGCCCTACCTGCTTGCCCCAGTCGGTCATGGAACGCACCCACGGGTTGTCGTCCCAATCGGGGCCCATGTCCTCACCCGCCAGGAACCGCGCGATCTCCTCGCGCTCCTCTTCGACGTCGTACTCGTCCAGCGTCTCCAGCCGGAATGCCGTCCGCTCGAAGGTCTCGAAGAGGGCCCCGAAAGCCTCACCGGTCAGCATGGGCGAAGTACTCCTCAAGGACGGCACGGGGGATCAGGACCGCCGACTCCCCTTCGGGTAGCTGTAGCTGCGCCAGCCGCTCGGGGTCGGTGATCACGTAGCCCTGTACGACGTAGTTCTTCTCGTCTTCGGTGACGAACAGGGTCGGGCATGTGCCGTTCTTGCACTCCGGGTCACCGGACAGCTTCCGCAACATCGACGTCTCCCTCGCTCGGGAGCCGAGTGGAACAGTTCCACTCGGGTGTCTTCGATGCTTCGACGCCGCACGATCAAGGTCAAGGGGTACGCCTTTCCAGAACGGGAAAGGGCCCTGACTGTTGCTCATCCCTGGTCGGCCGGACGGGTGTTCAGGGCTTCACGGCGTCCGCGCCGTTGTGCTAAGTATGTGCATCGGACCTGATCGTATGGACGATGAGGGGTCCGTTCAACGCCGTGAGTCCTTCCGCGCGCGGTCAAACCTCCATAGTGCCTCACGCGCGCCCCCGGTCCACGGGTGAGAGCCGGGATCGCGGGGGTAAGCGGGATGCCATGACTGCCGAACGCACGCCCGCCGCCGAAGTGGAACCGCTGGAGCCGCGTCCGCTGTGGAGCTGGGTGCTCCTACGGACCGCCCTGATCCTGCTGGCCTTTCTCGTGCTGATCGGCTTCTCCGTCGTCCTGGCGAAACTGACCCTCGTGCCCTCGCCCGCCTCCGAGGGCCTCGTGCACAGCAACCTCCGCCCCGGGGCCTCGCTGCGGCAGTACGCGCAGGACTACACCTTCCTCGCCGCCTGCAAGCAGGTCGGCGGGAACATCCTGCTCGGGGTGCCGTTCGGGGTGCTGCTGCCGATCCTCGGGCCGAGGCGGTGGCGGTTCGTGCGGATGCTGCTGGCGACGGTCGCGGTGATCGTGCTGGTGGAGCTGGCGCAGGGGGCGATCGTCACCGGACGGGCCTTCGACGTCGACGACGTGATCATGAATACGACGGGGGCGCTGCTCGGGTACCTGGTGCTGGGGCGGCGGCTGGGGCGGGTGGTGCACCGCAAGCGGTTCCGGGAGGAGACGCCCGTCGAGGAGCCCGCGACCGGCGCGCCGTCGCTCGACAAGCCGGCGGCCGGGAAGGCGTCCTGGCGCACCTGGGGCAGCGGCCTCGCCGCCCGGGCCCGCGCGCGTGGCGCCGGGGCCCGGACACCCTGACCGGAGTGGCTACGCGGGGTCGTCGGCCAGTTCGGCGACTCCCGTGATGCGGTGCAAGGGGTACGTCTTGACCTCGTCCGCCGTGTGGTCGTACGCGGTGACGAAGCCGCCCTCCACCCGCACCGGCGCGATCACGCGCTGGCTCGCCGCCCCGTCCGCGTTGACGTAGCCGATCCACAGCGCCGAGCCCGTCATCGCCGCCGCCTGGACCGTCGCCAGGGTCTCGGCGGAGGACGTGCGGGGCAGCGAGTCGTGGGCGCGCGAGGGCCGCGAAGCCGTCGGGGTGGTCGGCTTGCGGACCGCGTTGGCCGCCATGTCGCCCGCCCGGATCGCGTGCAGGGCCGCGTGGAGAAGTGTCTCGTCCGGTACGGGAGGACCTTCCGGCACCGGGACGGGAGCCGTCCGGGGCGGCGTCCGGTGCGCGTCGGCCCGGGTGATCAGGACGTCGCCGGCCGCCGACTCCGCCGCCGGGGCGAAGCCCATCGAGCGCAGGCCGTCGAGGAGGGCGGCGGGTTCGGCGCGGGAGGCCAGCACGGTCGGTGCGAGACGGCGCAGGCCGAGCCCGGCGGACCGCTTGTCGGCGAGGATCTCGCCGAGGACGGCGTCGTCGTCGCAGCGTACGTACGAGGAGGCCGCCCCCACCCGGAGGTGGCCGTGGCGGCGGGCCACGTCGTCGATGAGGTAGCTGAGGGGCTGCGGGACCGGGGTGCGGCTGTGCGCGGCCAGGAAGGCGTGCAGGTCGGAGGCGCTCTGGCCGGAGTCCAGGGCGCGGCGCACCGAACCGGGCGTGAAGCGGTAGACGGTCGCGCCGCCCCGGCTCTCGATGTCGGCCAGCACGGAGAGGGCCTCGGCGAGGGGCCGCTGGAGGGGGCCGGGGGCGACGGCGGTCAGGTCGGCCTGGAGGAGGACGTGGTCCAGGGGCTCGGGGATGAGGGGGGCGAGGAGGGCGGCGGCCCCGGTTTCCGGCTCGGCCTCGGAGGGGGCCTCCGTGTCCAGGCCCGCGAGTGCGCGGCCGTGCGCGGAGAGGGCGCCGCGGCCCGTCACGCCCAGCAGTTCGGCCTCGTCCAGGGTCCACAGGGCGAGGCGGGCGCGGAGTTCGCCGGTGGTGCCGCGCTGCGGGCGTTCCCAGCGCAGGCGGGTGAGGACCGCTTCCGGGTCGGGGGCGGTGCCCTCCGGGAGCGAGGCGAGCAGGGTCAGGACCCGGCGGCGTACCTCCGGGGCGGCGGAGCGGTCCAGGTCCGGGCCGAGCACGGACAGGGTGCGGCCCTTCGCGTCCTGGCCGCCGACCAGGCCCGAGGTGCGGGTGGCGCGCAGCCAGGCGGCGGCGAGGCGGGACCAGCGGTCCTGGGGCGGCAGGTCGAGCCACTCGTCGTACGCGGGAGTGGGCGCGTACCGCTCGTCCGCCTGCCCGTCCGACGCCAACAGCCCTGCCGCGTAAGCGAGTTCGAGCCAGAAGGCGGCCGTCGGCTCGGTGAGGTCGCGGGCGGTGGCGGTGCGCTTGAGGTCGCGGACGCTCAGGCCGCCGGAGCGCAGGACGGAGGGGCCGCCCTTGTCCCAGTCCTTGAGGAGCTCCTCGACGGTGGACAGGGCGCTGAAGGCCTGGCCCGCCGCCGTGAGGTCGACCATCTTCGGGGAGTGCGCGGGGGCGGGCACGAGCTGCGGAGGCGCGGGTTCCGTGGTGCGGTGGGCGCGGCCGGCGCGCAGGTGGAGGGCGGCCTCGCGGGGCAGGACGACGGTGCGGGCGCTGGTCGGCAGCAGCAGGCCGTGGTCGCGCAGCCAGCGCACGGGCGGGGCCGGGTCGGAGCTGACCTCGCCGTACGGCGGACCCCAGACCAGCCGGTCGAGGACGGTGAGCGCGTCGGAGGGCGCGGTGTCGAGCAGGGCGTCCATGCGGGTGCGGTCGGTGAACAGGGCGGTGAGGGCCCGTACCGCCGAGACCGGGTCGTGGGTGGTGGGGACGCCGATCGCCGTGAGGATCTCCTGCAACCGGGTCGGGGACATCCCGGCGGTCGCCTCGGCGACGGTCGGGCCGAGGCCGGTGGGGGAGGGGTGCGTGGCGGAGGGCGCGAGGAGTTCGCGGGCGGTGCGGACGAGGCGCAGGCGGTCGTCGGCGCCCCAGACCAGGGCCTGTTCACGCAGGGTGTGCACGGCGTGCGGGAGGGCTTCGGCGGTCGCCGGGTCGCCCTCGTCGCCGGTCATGAGGTGCAGAAGGGTCTCGTACGGGGCCGGGTCGGGGGCCACGGCCAGGGCCTCGGCGGTCTGCAGCGAGAACCGGTCCAGCCGCTCCAGGGCGCGCACGACGGAGGCCCGGGTCCCGGCGCGGGTGGCGAGGAGGGTGAGGTCGCCGGGAACGGGATTGAGCAGGTCGGGCCGGGCGCGGAGGAGCGCGGAGAGGGAGGCGTCGGGGCGGGTGCGGAGGGATTCGGCGAGGGTGCGGGGCGGGGTGGTGGGTGTGCTCGCACCCGTGGCGGGCGTGGTGGGGCCCGGGAGGTTCGGGGCATGGGTGTGCCCGTGGGCCGTGCCGGGGTCTGCGGGCACGCCCGCGCGGCCGGTGTCGCGGTCCGCCGGTGTGTCCGCCGTGTGGTTCCCGGTGGTGAATTGTTCGGGCACGTGCGCCTCCAGGTCGCGCTCGCTGGTCCCCATCCGCCCCACGTTAGCCCCTGAACCGCCCGGTCCCGAGCGGCAGGCGCTACCGTCGGTGCGGGGCGGGTCGGCAACCGGGCGTGGCCGACCGGCACTTGCGGGCAGGAGATCCACGTACGGGATCCGCGAGGTGCCGAAGCCGTCGGGGCCGCAGAACACGCAGGGGACGGACGCCGTGGGCATCGAGAGCGACCAGTTGGTCTTCGACTACCTGAGCCGGGTCGGCGACCTCGCCCAGCAGCGCCAGCTGACCTCCGGCGACCGGATGCGCCTGGTCAGCGCCCTGCGCGGGGAGATCGACCGGCAGCGCGCCAAGGCGATCGGCGGCCCGGACAGCGCCGCCGCCGTGCAGCGCATCCTTGGCCGGCTCGGCACCCCGGACGAGGTCGTGGACGCGGCGGACGGCGGCGGGGTGGAGGCGGTGCTGTCCACGCGTACGTCACGCAGGGTGCCCCGGCAGCGGCGCGCCGCCGCGCCGGAACCCGAGCCGCCGGTGGGTTTCCAGAAGCCGCCGTCCGGTCCGTCCGCCCCGCATGTCGCGGGCACCGACGAACTCGGCTCCGGCGACTCGGACCCCGACTGGTGGCGTACGGAACCGGGCCCCTTCGGCGGCCTGGGCACGGCGGTGCCCGGCTTCACCGGGGGCGTGGAGATCCCCGAGATACTCCGGCCTCCCAAGGAGGACGAGGAGGAGGACGCCGGGGACGAGGAGGAGGCGCCCGTCGAGGAGCAGCGCCGCCGGTGGCTGCCCGCCCGGCTGCGGCGGCGCGGCGGCGCACCCGTGGACGTCGAGGAGGACGCGCCCGCCCGCGCGCCCCTCGTTCCGCGCGGGAGCCCCTTCCTGCTGCTGGCCGCCGTGCTGCTGGTCGCGGGCGCGGTGGTCGGGAACCTGCTGCTCCTGCTGGGCGGCTGGTTCCTCGCGTACTTCTCCCGGAAGCTGACCCGCGCCGAGGCGAAGTGGGCGGCGCTGGGGCTGCCGGGGGTGGTGGTCGCCGGGGGACTGGTGTGGCTGTGGGGCCGTACGGACGGGCGCTGGGGCGAGCCCCTGTCCCTCCAGGCCGACGGTGCGCTGACCGAGGCGCTGACGGGGCTGTGGCCGGTGCTGGTGCGGGTGGCGGCCGTGACCTCGGCGCTGTTCCTGCTGTGGCGGGCGAGGCGGATGAGCCGCTAGAGCCCACGGCTCAACGGCGCGTCAGGCGGGCCTGGAGCTCGGTCAGGATGCGGTCCGCCGCGAGGTAGCCCGTGCTGCGCACCCAGAGTTCGTCGTCGACGGGGAAGGCACGGCCCGCCTTCACCGGGGGCAGGGCCTTCCAGGCGGGGGAGGCCAGTGTGCGGGTGCGGCCCGCGGCTTTCGGGTCGCCGTACGTGGAGTGCAGGAGCACGGAGGCGCCCTCGCCCGCCAGCGCGATGCGGTCCGGCCCGATGTCGTACGAGAAACCGCCCGCGGCCCTGGCCGTGACCGGCGGACGGCCGAGCCCCACGTCCGCGAGGACGACGCCGAGGGAGGTGCGGCGGCCCTGGATGCGGATGTCGGCGCCCTCGACGAAGCGGATGACGTTGACCTGGGTGCGGGCGGCGGCGGCCTTCCCGCCGAGGGACTCGGTGACGCGCGCGGTGTGCTCCGTGTAGGCGGCGACCGTCCGCGTCGCCTCCCGCGCGCGGCCCAGCGCCTCGGCGTGGACCTGGAAGTTCTGCTTCCAGGACTGGCCGGTGCCGTCGGTCATGACGGTGGGGGCGATGGCCCGCAGGGCGTCGTACTTGTCCTCGTGCCGGACCTTCCCGGCGAGTATCAGGTCCGGCTCGAGCGCGGCGACGGCCTTCAGGTCGGGGTTCATGGACTCGCCGACGTCCCTGACCCCGGTGAGCCGCGCGGCGGGCAGATAGCGGGGGAAGCCGGTCGGGGCGTCCCCGTGGGTGGCGCCGACGGGGGTGACGCCGAGCGCGAGCGCGGAGTCCAGCTCCGCCGTGTCCAGGACGACCACCCGCCGCGGCACGGCCGGAACGGTCACCTCGCCCATGACGGTGTCGACGGTACGAGTGGGACGTGCGGCGCTCCGCGTGGCGGCATCCGGCGAGCCGGTGCACGCGGCCAGGGCGGCGAGGACGGCGAGGAGACAGAGCGCGGCGAGGGGGCGCGGCGCACGGTGCATGAGCGGGGTTTCCTTGAACTTCGGGCGGGGAGCGGGGAATCCGAAGGAGGGGAAGAAGGCACAGGTGAGCGTGTGAGGCGACCCTCAGTGTAGGGGCGGCCCTCGAACACCCTCGCGGCACAATGGCCGCATGACTTCCACCCCGGACCAGCCCCTGACCGCGCCCCTCGTCCCGCCCTTCGCCGTCGGGTTCGACCTCGACATGACGCTCATCGACTCGCGTCCGGGCATCCGGGCCGCGTACCGGCAGCTGTCGGCCGAGACCGGTGTGCCGATCGACGCAGACCTGGTCGTCACCCGGCTCGGGCCGCCGCTGGAGCAGGAGATCGCGAACTGGTTCCCGGCCGACCGGATCGAGGAGGCGGCGGACCTCTACCGCTCGCTCTACCCCGCGTACGCCATCGAGCCCTCCACGGCGCTGCCGGGCGCGCGCGAGGCGGTCGCGGCGGTACGGGAGGCGGGCGGCCGGGTCATGGTCGTCACCGGCAAGTGGGAGCCCAACGCGAAGCTGCACCTCGCGCACCTGGGCATCGAGGTGGACGTCCTCGCGGGCAACGTGTGGGCGGAGGGCAAGGCGCAGGCGCTGCGCGAGGAGGGGGCGCGGATCTACGTCGGCGACCACCTGGGCGACGTCCGCGGCGCGAAGGCCGCCGGCGCGCTGGCGGTGGCGGTCACCACGGGCCCGTACGGCGAAGCTCCGCTCCGGGAGGCGGGCGCGGACGTGGTCCTGCCCGACCTGACCGCCTTCCCGTCCTGGCTCCACACCCTCACGGCCTGACCGTCCCCCTCACCCTCTCGGGGGCGCTCCCCCTCCCCCCCTCTCCCTCGCCCCCTTGGGCGGCGGGGCCGCCCCCACCCCCCTCTTCCCTAGCCCCCTTGGGCGGCGGGGCCGCCCCCCGGGGGCGGGACGGGCGGGCAAGGGGGCGATACGCCCGATCCGGGCCCGCCCCGGTACCGGCCCCTGCCCGCACCTTGGGTGCCGGGTGCGCGCAGCCCCGGGGCCCTCGGGGCGCCTCCCCGTGCCGGGCACGTGAAGCCCCGGCCCGCTGGGCCAAGGAGGCCCCAGCCCCGCCCCTTCACCTAAAGCGCTCGGCCGCGCGGCTGGGTGGGGGGTTGCTCGCGCAGTTCCCCGCGCCCCTGAAAGGGGCACCCGCACCCGGAAGTGTGCCCCCCGCGCAGCCGGGACCACCTCCGCCGAGCCCCCGTGGGCCTCCGCCACCGCCGCCACGATGGCCAGGCCCAGCCCCGCGCCCTCCCCGTGCGCGGCCCGGGATGCGTCCGTGCGGTAGAAGCGGGCGAAGACGCGCGCGGGGTCGCCGGACCCGAGGCCGGGGCCCTCGTCCCGTACGTCCAGGACCGCCGCCCCGCCCTCGTGGGCGACCCGCACCCATGCCCGCGTCCCCGACGGCGTGTGCTGCCGCACATTGGCCAGCAGGTTGGCCAGCACCTGCCGGAGCCGGTCCGCGTCGCCCCGTACGACCACGGGCCCGCCGGAGTCCTCCAGCCAGAGCGGGTGCTCCGGGGCCCGGACCCGCGCGTCGTCCACCGCCTCCGCCGCCAGGACCGTCAGGTCCACTTCCTCCGACCCCATCGGCAGCCCCTCGTCCAGCTTCGCCAGCAGCAGCAACTCCTCGACCAGGGAGCCCATCCGCCGCGCCTCCGACTCGATCCGGGCCATCGCCCTGGCCAGGTCCTCGGGGCGCTCGGCCGCGCCCCGCCGGAAGAGTTCCGCGTACCCGCGCACCGTCGCCACCGGGGTGCGCAGCTCGTGCGAGGCGTCGGCGACGAACCGCCGCAGCCGTTCCTCCGAGCGCCGCCGCTCCTCGGCGGCCGCCTCCAGCCGCGCGAGCATCGCGTTGAGGGCCGCGCCCAGCCTGCCCACCTCGGTGCGCGGCCCGGCGGGCGGGACGCGCCGGGCCAAGTCGCCCTCCCCGATGGCCGACGCGGTCTCGGCGATGGCTTCGAGCGGCCGGAGCCCCCGTCGTACGCCGTGCCAGGACAGCAGCGCCACCGCCAGCAGCGCGACGACCCCCGAGGTCACCGCCACCACGGCGGTGCGCCGCACCAGCTCGTCCGCCCCGTCGGTGCGCATGCCGACCAGCAGCAGCCCGTCCGGCAGGGTTTTTCCGTAGAGCAGCCAGCCTCCGTCGGGGAGTTCGTGGAATCCCGGGCCGTACGTTCCTGCGACGGGCGGTCGTCCGCCGAAGTCCGCCGTCTCCCGCACCGACCCGTCCCGCCCCCGCACCTGGAAGAATGACGGCACGTCCCCGCGCCCCGCCGCCGCCTCCCACACGGCCTCCGTCTGCCCGCCCCGGGGCAGGTCCAGCTCCCCCCGCACCGCGTCCGCCGCCGCGACCAGCACCTCGTCGGCCCGGTCGCTCCGCCAGTCCTGGAGCGCCCCGAACGTCGCCCCCACCGACAGCGCCATCCCCAGCACCAGCAGCGCGACCACCACCAGCACCAGCCGCGCCCGCAGCGTCACCGCTCGCCCCGCACCCTCATCACGTAACCGACCCGGGGCACCGTCTGGATCAGCGCGGGCTCCACCGCGTCGATCTTGCGGCGCAGGTAGGAGATGTACGTCTGGACCACGGCGTCGCTGCCCCCGAAGTCGTACTCCCAGACGTGGTCCAGTATCTGACGCTTCGTCAGGACCCGGCCCGCGTGCGCCGCGAGATAGCGCAGCAGCTTGAACTCGGTCGGCGTCAGCGCCACCGGGACCCCGTGCCTGCGCACCTCGTGCGCGTCGTCGTCGATCTCCAGGTCGGCGAAGACGAGCCTGCCGTGCACTTCCACGGCCTGCGCGGTGCGCCGCAGCACCGCCCGGATGCGGGCGATCAGCTCCTCCAGGCTGAACGGCTTGGTCACGTAGTCGTCGCCGCCCACCGTCAGCCCCGCCACCTTGTCCTCGGTGGCGTCGCGGGCGGTGAGGAAGACGACCGGCGCCCGGTTCCCCGCCTCGCGCAGCCTGCGGGTGGTGTCGATGCCCGAGCCGTCGGGGAGCATCACGTCCATCACGATCAAGTCCGGCCGGAAGTCGGCCACTTGGCGGACCGCTGCGGCCCCGTTCCCGGCGGTGGCCGCCTCGAAGCCCTCGTAGCGCAGGGCGGTGGCGACCAGGTCCGCCAGATAGCTCTCGTCGTCAACGACCAGGACACGGTGCTTCGTCGGGTGATCCACGCACCAAGTGTCCTCAATCAGGAGCACGTTGACCGGTCTTGGCGGACATTCTCAGCGATCTCCCAGAACAACCACCGAAGCCCCGAAGAACGCCCTGCTGACCTGAGCCCATGGAAAAACTCTGCGACTTCGTCCTCGGACGCGAACGACTCGTGCGCCTGCTCGTCGCCGCCCTCCTGCTGGCCGGCGCCGGAGCCGTCGCCCTGCTGGTCCCGTCCATGGACGGGCGGAACGCCTACCCCGGCCTCCCCGGCCACGAGGCGAACCAGAAGATCGTCCAGACGTACGGCAACGGCGGCTACGAACGCCCCTTCGTCCCCGTGGTCACCCTCCCCGAGGGACAGCGCGCCGAGGACGCGCGCGCCGCCCTCGGCCGGGCCTTCGACGCCGCCGCGGACCGGATCGGCGCCCGCGTCTCCTCGTACGCGAACACCCGCGACCCGGCCTTCGTCGGCACCGACGGCCGCACCACCTTCGGCCTGGTCTTCGGCGGCCCCGTCGAGCAGGGCGGCCTGCCCGGCAGCGCACTGGGCGAAGCCCCGGCGTACGGCCCGCTGATCGCCGACGCGATGCGCCCCGCCCTGCCGCCGGGCTCCACCGTCCACGTCACCGGCCTCGACACCCTCGCCACCGGCGCGGACACGGGCGGCCTCAACGTGCCGGTGAAGCTGGCGGTCACCCTCGGCGCGGCGATCGTCGCCCTCCTGTACGTCTTCCGCTCCGCCCTCGCCCTCGTGCCGCTGCTGACCGCGCTGGTCGCGGTGCCGGTGTCGTTCCTGGGGCTGCTCGCGGCGAGCCCGTTGATCGCGGTGCACGAGACCACGGTGATCATGCTGCCGCTGTTCGGCGTCGGCATCGCGATCGACTACGCGCTGATCCTGGTGACCCGCTGGCGCGAGGAGGAGGCCAAGGGGCACCACGGCGACGCGGCGGTGCGCCGCGCCATGGCCACCTCCGGGCACGCGGTCGTCCTCTCCGCGGGCGCGGTCGGCGTCGGCCTGCTCACCCTGGCGCTCCTCCCGATTCCGCTGCTCCGCAGCCTGGGCGTCGGCGGCATGGCGGTCACCGCCGCCAGCGCCCTGGTCTCGCTGACCCTGCTGCCGCTGCTGCTGTCCTCCTCCGGCCGCAGGTCGGCCCGCCGCCGGGAGGCGGGGAAACCGATGCGCGCAGGCCTGGCCAGGGAGGCGTCCGCCGGGCGGTTCTGGACGGCGGTGGCCCGCCGGGTGGTGCGCTTGCGCCTGCTGACGGCCGCGCTCAGCGCGGCGGCCCTGCTGGCCCTCTCCTGCCTCGCGTTCGGCCTCAACCTGTCCGTGCCGACCACCGACCGCCTCGCCGACACGGGCCCCGGCCGCACCGGCCTCACCGCGCTCACCGACGCCCACATCCCCTCGGGCGTGCTGACCGCCTTCGACGTGTACGTTCCCGCCGGCACCGACGCGACCGCGGTCGCCGACACCCTGCGCGCGACCGAAGGCGTCCACGCGGTCGCGGCCTCGGGACGGCACCGGGACGGCTCCGCCCTCCTCACGGTCCTCCCGCACGCCGAAGGCGGCTCACCGGCGGGCGAGGACACCGTCGCCCGGGTCGTCGACCGGGTCCCCGACGGCGTCCTGGTCGGCGGCAACGTCACCCAGCAGCTCGACTACGTGTCCGTCACCTACAGCGCCTTCCCCTGGACGCTGGCCGCGCTCTCCCTGGTCACGTACGTGATGCTGGCCCGCGCCTTCCGCTCCCTGCTCCTCCCCCTGAAGGCGATCGTCCTCAACCTGCTGTCGCTGGGGGCGGTGCTGGGCGCGATGGTCGTGCTGTGGCAGTGGGGCTGGGGCACCGAGACGCTCCTCGGCATCCGGCCGGACGGCTCGATCGGCACCTTCGTCCCGGTGGCGGTCTTCGCGTTCCTGTACGGGCTGTCGATGGACTACGAGGTCTTCATCCTGGCCCGCATGCGCGAGGAGTACGACCGCACGGGCTCCACACGCACCGCCGTCGTCAACGGCATCGGACGCACCGGCCGCCTGGTCACCTGCGCGGCGCTGATCCTCTTCTGCTCCTTCGCCTCGATGGCCTCGGGCGGCGAGCTGGACGTGTCGATCTTCGCCTCGGGCGTCGCGCTCGGCATCCTGCTCGACGCGACGCTGGTGCGCGGCCTCCTGGTACCGGCGGCCGTCGCCCTGATGGGCAAGTGGAACTGGTGGCTCCCCGCCCCGGCGGCCCGGCTGCTGCGGGTGGAGCCCGCACCGCTGAGGGAGGAATCCGGCCGAGTGGAGAACCCGTAGCGGACCCCTGCGCGGGAGACTCAGCCCCGCGCGGCCCTGCGCTGCGCCGCGATCGACGTCAGCACACCGGCCGCCGCGATCACGAAGCCGACGCCCATCAGCATGCAGACCGCGTACGCGATCGACGGGAAGGGCTCGGTGCCCAGGAACAGCGGCGCCACCGTCACCAGCGTCGCGATCGCGCCCACGAAGAAGACGATCGCACCGATGCGAACCAGCCGATCGCCGGCCGTGGACTCCGCGGACTCTGTCGTACGGGTTTCGTTGCTCACCCGGCAAGGGTAGTTCCCAAGCCCTGGGAGTCGGCCCGGGGCCCGACCGGGCCCGGGGGAGCCCCCGGCGACTCTTGTCAGCGGCGAGCAGACCATTAGCCTAATGAGTGGCGGGTCACTGGAGACCCGCTGTAGTGCTATCCGGACCCGTTTTCGCGGCTTGTCCGGACCCGACGAGTACGAGGACGAGGACAGACGGTGCCTACCGGCAAGGTCAAGTGGTTCAACAGCGAGAAGGGCTTCGGCTTCCTCTCCCGCGACGACGGCGGCGACGTTTTCGTCCACTCCTCGGTGCTCCCGGCCGGTGTCGAGAGCCTCAAGCCCGGACAGCGCGTCGAATTCGGTGTCGTCGCAGGCCAGCGCGGTGACCAGGCCCTGTCGGTGACGGTCCTGGACCCGACCCCCTCGGTGGCCGCCGCCCAGCGCCGCAAGCCCGACGAGCTGGCCTCCATCGTCCAGGACCTCACCACCCTCCTGGAGAACATCACCCCGTCCCTGGAGCGGGGCCGCTACCCCGACAAGGCCGCGGGCAAGAAGATCGCGGGCCTGCTGCGCGCGGTGGCGGACCAGCTCGACGTATAACGCCTGATCAGGCGGGGAAACTCAGCGCATCGCGGCCGAGGGGCGGAACGAGCCCTTCGGCCGCCGCGCGTTCCAGCAGCCCGCGCACGGCCGCGTACCCGTCCTCGCCGAGGTCGGCGCTGAACTCGTTCACGTACAGCGCGATGTGCTGGTCGGCGACGGCCGGGTCCATCTCCTGGGCGTGCTCCGAGACGTACGGACGCGACGCCTCGGGGTCCTTCCACGCCATCTGCACGGACGCCCTGGCGGCCTGTGCCAGCTCCCGCAGCCGCTCCTCGCCCAGCGAGCGCTTGGCGATGATCGCGCCGAGCGGGATGGGCAGCCCGGTGGTGGCCTCCCAGTGCTCGCCCATGTCGGCCAGCTTGTGCAGACCGTAGTTCTGGTACGTGAAGCGGGCTTCGTGAATGACGAGTCCCGCGTCCACCTTCCCGTCCCGCACGGCGGGCATGATCTGGTCGAACGGCATGACGACGACCTCGCCGACCCCGCCGGGCACCACGTCGGCCGCCCACAGCCGGAACAGCAGGTACGCCGTCGAGCGCTCGCTCGGCACGGCCACGGTCTTCCCGGTGAGGTCGACCCCGGCCCCGCGGGTGAGCACCAGCGGCCCGCAGCCCCGCCCGAGCGCCCCGCCGCACGGCAGCAGCGCGTACTCCTCCAGGACCCACGGCAGCACCGCGTACGACACCTTCAGCACGTCGAACTCGCCGCGCTCGGCCATGCCGTTCGTGATGTCGATGTCCGCGAAGGTGACGTCCAGCGCCGGGGCCCCGGGGACACGGCCGTGCGCCCAGGCGTCGAAGACGAAGGTGTCGTTGGGGCAGGGCGAGAAGGCTATGTTCAGCGGCTTGTCAGTCATGTGGTGTCCAACCCTTGAGTACGGGTGCGATCTTCCCGAAGGCGTCGCTCAGCGCACCGAGCGCGTCCCCGATCCGCCAGGCGTCCCGGTCGCGCGGCCCCACCGCGTTGGACACGGCGCGGATCTCCAGCACCGGCAGCCCGAACAGGGCGGCGGCCTCCGCCACCCCGAAGCCCTCCATCGCCTCGACGGCGGCCCGCGGATGCCGCGCGCTCAGCTCGGCGGCGCGGGCGGCGGTGCCGGTGACGGTGGAGACGGTGAGGACGGTGCCGGTGGCGGCTCCGGCGGCCTCACTCGTCACTCGTACGAGATCGGCCGGAGGCAGGTGTTCCACGGTCCCGAACCCGAGACCGGTGACGGGCACGTACCCCTCGGCGGTCTCCGCGCCCAGGTCGGCGGCGACGATGACGTCCGCGACGACCACGGAGGCGAGGGGGGCCCGGCCCGGGAAGCCGCCGCCGATCCCGGCCGAGATCACCAGACCGTACGAGCCGGTGGCCAGCGCGCGGGCGGTGGAGGCGGCCGCGGCGGCGGGCCCGACGCCGCCGGCCACGACGTCGTACCCCTCATACGCACGCGTGACCGCGTCCCGCTCGGCGGGGACCGCGGTCACGACGAGGATGTCCACCGGACTCAGGCAGCCTTCTCCAGCTTGAAGTTCCAGGAGCCGATGAGCTTGTTGCTGCCGGTCTCCACGATGCTCAGCACGACCTGCTTGGGGGCCGGCGAGCCGTCCTGGCGGGGGCCGAAGAAGGCCGAGCCGGGGAGGGTGCGGTACGTCTTCTTGTACGGCTCGCGCTCGGCCTGCTCGCCGTTGAGGAACAGGGACCAGCCGTTCTCGGCGACCTCGGGGTCGACGCCCAGGCGGAGGGTGTCCTCCAGGGAGAGCTTGACGGTCTCCGCCGGCTTCTTGTTCAGGCAGGCCTTCATGTCCTTCTCGGCGATGCCCTTGTCGGCGTCGTAGCAGCCGGCCTCGGCGTTGACCGAGCTCGTGCCGACCGTGACGGTGGCGCGGGGCGTCGGCTTGTCGCAGGCGGAGAGGACGAGCAGCCCGGCAGCGGCAACGCCGAGGGCGGCAGTGGTACGGCGGGCCTTGCCCGTGAACAACGCAACGGTCATGCGCGAAGGCTATCGCTCCGGCACTGCTGGGCCACGCCGGGGGCCTTCCGGGGTGTCCCGCCCCGGTATGGGCTGCTTGGGCGCCGTACTCGGGACTGCTCGAGCGCCGTACTCGGGATTATTTGAGTGCCGTACGGCCCTTCGAGCGGGCGGCCCGCATCAGGCCCCGCACGGAGACCAGGGCGCCCAGGGCGACCAGCGCCGCACCCACCCCCATGCCCAGCCAGGCCACCAGCGGCAGCGCGATGCCGATGGCCCCGCCCACCACCCAGGCCACCTGGAGCAGGGTCTCCGAACGGGCGAAGGCGGAATTCCGGACGCCCTCGGGCACGTCCCGCTGGATCAGCGCGTCCAGCGAGAGCTTGCCGAGCGCCTGGCACAGCCCGGCCACCGCGCCCAGCGCGGCCACCAGGAACCCGCTGAAGAAGACGGAGGTCAGGACGGAGACGGCGAGGGCGACCCCGAGCACGGTCGCGATGATCAGCTCCGGGGCGCGGGACTTCAGCCAGGCCCCGACCGCCGTGCCGACCGCGTTCCCGAGCCCCGCCGCGACGCCGACGATCCCGAGCGAGACGGCCGCGCTCTGCCCGGCGAGGGGATGCTGCCGCAGCAGGAAGGCGAGGAAGAAGATCAGGAACCCGGAGAGCGCCCGCAGGGCGGCATTCGCCTGCAGGGCGTGCACCACGGACGGCCCGACATCCCGCAGCCCGGTCTTCGTCTGCGCCTCGCCGACGTGCTCGGACGCCAGATGGGCCCGCCGCTCGCCCTTCGCGGAGTCCACCTTCCCCGGCATGGAGAAAGCCAGAAAAGTCCCCGCGACGAAGACGAGAAAAGCCCCGTACAGCGGCCACGCGGGGCCGATCCGCTGCAACCCCGCCCCGATCGGAGCAGCCGCCCCGGTGGCGAGCAGCCCCGCCAGCGTCACCCGCGAGTTCGCCTTGACCAGCGAGAACCGCGGCGGCAGCAGTCTCGGCACCACCGCACTGCGTACGACTCCGTACGCCTTGGACGCCACCAGCACACCCAGCGCGGCCGGATACAGCTCGATGCCGCCGGTCGCCACCGCCCCCGACATGGCGAGCGCCAGCACCGCCCGCGCGAGCATCGCACCGGCCATCGCGGCCCTGCGCCCGTGCGGCAGACGGTCCAGCAGCGGCCCGATGACGGGGGCGAGAAGAGTGAACGGCGCCATGGTGATCGCGAGGTAGAGGGCCACCCGCCCCCGCGCCTCATCCGTCGGCACCGAAAAGAAAACAGTCGAGGCAAGCGCAATTGTGATCAATACGTCGCCTGCGCCGTTCACGGCGTGCAGCTCGATGAGTTTGCCGAGCCCGGACTCACCCGCGCCGTTCGCGTGCGTGGCCCGCCGGATGCCCTTCGCCGTACCCGTGAACGGCAGGTGGAGGGCATGCCCCACCGCCCGGCCCGCCTTGCGGAGCGGCCCAGTTGGGGCGGAACTGCGTGACGACGTACGGGTACCGGTCACCACGTCATAGTGCCCCAACGACGCGCCGACCCCACACGACCCGAACCGGGATTCGGACGTGCAGGTGGGATGGGGGCGGCGGAGGGGGTAGCGTGCGTAGCGCGCCACCGGCGGTTGTCCTCGGCCGCGCGCCTCTCAGCGATCCCGCAGAATGGTTCGCGGAAGGTGTGCCCGAGACACGTAGACAGGACAGGACCGGGCGCGGACGTCGACGCGGCCCCTTGGTCCGCTCCGCCCGCGGCTCGTACATCCGACATCCGTCTACATCGCTCCTCGGCAGGCGCACCCGTGATACGGCGTAGGAGAGAAGCGAAACCTGTGAGTGCTGCGACGACGAGAAGCCGTACCCCCGACCGTCTGTGCGCAGAAGCGGTCGACCTCGCACGCGAGGCCGCCGAGGAGGCGGCCTTCCCCGGGGTGGTGGGCGAGCACGTTTCTCTCTTCTCCGAGGGCGACCGGGTGGTCACCCACCTCTTCGAGGCCAAGGAACCGGGCTACCGGGGCTGGCGCTGGGCGGTCACTGTCGCTCGTGCCTCCCGCGCGAAGTTCGTGACCATCGACGAGACGGTGTTGCTCCCGGGGCCCGACTCCCTCCAGGCCCCCGAATGGGTGCCGTGGAGCGAGCGGCTGCGCCCCGGCGACATGGGCCCCGGCGACCTGCTCCCCACCGAGGCCGAAGACCTCCGCCTGGAGCCGGGCTGGACGGGCGAGGACGCACCCCCGCCCAATTCCCTGCTCTCGGAGGAAATGGAATCCCTCGTCGAGGCCGAGGACGCCGAACTGGCCACGACCGCGGTTCCGCCGGTCCGGGGCTCCATCACCTCGGTCGCCGAAGAGCTCGGCATGCGCCGCGCCCGGGTCCTCTCCCGCTACGGCCTCCATCTGGCCGCGGACCGCTGGGACGAGGAGTACGGGGCGAAGACCCCGATGGCCCAGGCGGCCCCGGCGGCCTGCGTCTCCTGTGCCTTCCTGATCCCCGTCTCGGGCTCGCTCGGCCAGGCCTTCGGCATCTGCGCCAACGAATTCGGCCCGGCGGACGGTCATGTCGTCTCCCTCTCGTACGGCTGCGGAGGGCACTCGGAGGCGGTCGTCCCGAAGCCCGGGAAGCAGCCGGTGCCGGTCCTGGACTCGATGGCGGTCGACGCCTTCCCCCTCCGGCCGGACCCGGAGGGCGGGTCGGTCCCGACGACCCAGGACCCGGCGTCGGAGGACTTGGGCCACTCCTGATCCTCTCGGGGCGATACCGGGCGTGCCCCTTTCAGGGGCGCGGGGAACTGCGCGAGCAACCACGACGCTCCCGCACGGAACCCGTCCATCGCCGCGCGGCGAGCGCTTTAGGGAAAGGGGCGGGGCTGGGGCCTCCTTGCCCCGGCGGGGCGGTGCTTCGCCTACCCGGTGCCGGGAGGCGGTCCCAGGGCTCCGGGCCCGCCCGGTACCGAGTGGGTGCAGCCCCCGGCTGCCTGGGCAGAGGGTCCCCAGCCCCGCCCCTTCACCTAAACCCGCAGGGGCATGGGACCGGTTCCGTGCGGGTGAGTGGGTGGCTGGTCGCGCAGTTCCCCGCGCCCCTGAAGGGGNCACATCGAAACGGCCCCGCGCCCCTGAAGGGGCGCCCAGCCCCCGGCACGGGAAGGGCGCGCCCACGCGGCGGAGCCGCACATCGAAACGGCCCCGCGCCCCTGAAGGGGCGCCCAGCTCCCGGCACGGGAAGGGCGCGCCCACGCGGCGGAGCCGCACATCGAAACGGCCCCGCGCCCCTGAAGGGGCGCCCCCGCACCCGGCACGGGGAAGCCGGGCCCGGGCAGATCCCCGCACCCGGTCCCGTGCAGGAGACGTGCAGGGTGCGGGGGACCCCGGCACAAGAGGACTGCCCCCGCCCCCACCGGGCAGAGGCAAAGGTCCACGCCGCGATACGTTGCACGCCGCAGCCCCCACCCCACCAGAGGAGCACCACCGTGAGCGTTCAGCAGACGGACACCCCCGGGGCCGAAGACTCCACCCCCGGCGACCCGTTCAGCACTGCCCGCCTGCGCCGCGGTGTCCTCGACGCCTGGACCGCCACCCCCGCCCGCTTCCGCGAGGACGCCAACGCCGAGGAGGACCTCGCCCTCGGCGGCTACCGCGACCGCCTCGTCGTGGAGCTCGCCCAGAACGCCGCCGACGCGGCCGGCCGCGCGGGCGTCCCCGGAAAGCTCCGCCTCACCCTGCACCCCGCCACCGCCGACAGCCCCGCCCTCCTCGCCGCCGCGAACACGGGCGCCCCGCTGGACGCCGCCGGCGCCGAGTCCCTCAGCACGCTGCGCGCCTCCGCCAAGCGGGAGGACAGCGACACCGCCGTGGGCCGCTTCGGCGTGGGCTTCGCAGCCGTACTCGCGGTGAGCGACGAGCCCGCCGTGCTGGGCCGCCACGGCGGCGTCCGCTGGTCCCTCGCGGAGGCACGCGGCATGGCCGAGGAGGCGGCCCTGGGCAGCCCCGGCCTCGCCGACGAACTCCGCCGCCGCGACGGCCACGTACCCCTCCTGCGCCTCCCGCTGCCCGCCGAGGGCACCGCCCCGGACGGCTACGACACGGTCGTCGTCCTGCCCCTCCGTGACCCGGCCGCCCTCTCCCTCGTCGAACACCTCGTGGCCGCGATCGACGACGCCCTCCTCCTCACCCTCCCGGGCCTGACGGAGGTCGTGGTCGAGACCCCGGAGACGACCCGCACCCTGACCCGGTCGACCCACGGGGCGTACGTCCACATCACGGACACGACGTCGAGTGCCCCCGGCACACAGCCCGGCACCCCCAGCACCCAGCCCGCCACCACCACCCGCTGGCGCACCACCACCGCCTCCGGCCCCCTCGCCCCCGCCCTCCTCGCCGACCGCCCCGTCGAGGAGCGCCTGCGCCCCCACTGGTCGCTGACCTGGGCCGTCCCCGTCGACGGCGACGGAGCGCCCGTCCCGCCCCGTACCGCCCGCGTCGTCCATGCGCCGACGCCCACCGACGAGCCGCTGGGCGTCCCCGCCCTGCTCATCGCGAGCTTCCCCCTCGACCCGACCCGCCGCCACCCCGCCCCCGGCCCTCTCACCGACTTCCTGGTCGAGCGTGCAGCGGACGCGTACGCCGGACTCCTCCGGGACTGGGAGCCGGTGTCCACCGGCACCCTCGACCTCACCCCCGGCCCCCTCGGCAAGGGCGTCCTCGACGGCGCGCTGCGGGCCGCGGTCGTCGCCCTGCTGCCCCGTGTCGCGTTCCTGCTGCCCGCCCACCCGACCGAGGAGCAGCCCGCGCTGCGCCCCTTCGAGGCGGAGGTCGTGGAGGGGGCGGGGGAGGAGACCGTACGGGTCCTCTCCGAGGTCCTGCCCACCCTTCTGCCCGCCGGGCTCGAACGCCGCGCGGAATTGCGCACGTTGGGCGTCGGCCGGCTCCCCCTCGGCGACGCCATTGAGCGCATCGCGGGCGCCGAGCGCGCACCCGGCTGGTGGCACCGGCTGTACGAGTCCCTGGCGGGCGTCGACCCGGACCGCCTCGCCGGACTCCCGGTCCCCCTCGCGGGCGGCCGCACCGCGATCGGCCCCCGCCAGGTCCTCCTCCCGCTCCCGGACGCCACCGCCCCGCAGAACCTCGCCCGCCTCGGCCTGCGCGTCGCCCACGCGGACGCCGCCCACCCCCTCCTCGAAAAGCTGGGCGCGCTCCCGGCGACCCCGCGCGCGGTGCTCACAACTCCCCAGGTGCGTGCGGCGGTTGCCGCCTCCCTCGACGGCTCCGACGTGTGGGACGAGGACGCGCTCGACGCGGAGGAGCTGGCCGACACGGTGCTCGGTCTCGTACGGGATGCGGACCTGGCCCCCGGTGACGAGCCCTGGCTCGGGGCGCTCGCCCTCCCCGACGAGGACGGCGAACTCTCCCCGGCGGGCGAGCTGGTCGTCCCCGGCAGCGCCTTCGCCTCCGTCATGCGCGAGGACGAACTAGCGCTCTGTGACCAGGAGTTGACCGAGAGGTGGGGCGAGGAGGTGCTGGCCGCCGTCGGCGTCCTGGCCACCTTCGCCCTCGTACGGGCCACTGACGTGGTCCTCGACCCGGACGAGTTCGAGCCCCGGGACACCGACTTCGCCGAGCCGGACGACGCCGGGCTCCTCGACGCGGTCGACGTGTGGTGCGAGGACGTGCTCGACCAGCTCCCGGACACGCCGCTGCCGCCGGTGGCGACGGAGATCGTGGCGGTCCGCGACCTGGACCTGGTCGACGACGACAAGTGGCCGCAGGCGCTGGCCCTGCTCGCGCAGCCGCCGCTGCGGGACGCGCTCACCCAGCAGGTGCGGGTGCTCCTGCCGGACGGGACGACCCGGTCCGTACGCCCGTACACGGCGTGGTGGCTGCGCGACCACCCCGTCCTGGACGGCCGCCGCCCGGCCGGTCTGCTCGCGGCGGGCGGGGACGCGCTCCTCGAGGGCCTGTACGACGAGGCGGACGCCACCGGCTTCGACGACGAGCAGGTGCTACGGGCTCTGGGCGTACGGACCAGCCTGGCGTCGCTCCTCGCCGAGCCGGGGGGCGCGGCGGAACTGCTGGGCCGGATGACCGATCCGGAGAGCGACGTCACGCCGTCCCAGCTCCACGCCCTGTACACGGCGTTGGCGGAGCTCGACCCCGAACAGGTCACCATTCCGGAGGACTTGTGCGTGGTGACGGACGGGAGGGTGGAGGTCGTGGACGCCGGTGAGGCCGTCATCGCCGACGCCCCCGACCTGCTTCCGCTGACCGGGGAGCTGCCCCTCCTCCCGGTCGCCCCGGCGCGGGCGGCGGCGCTGGCGGAGCTGCTTCAGGTCCGTCGCCTGAGCGAGACGGTGCCGGCGGAGGTGACGTCCGCCGGGACCCTGCACGAGGTCCCTGCCGAGGTGCGGGAACTCCTCGGCTCCGCCACCCCCGCGACCTACTACGAGCACGACGAGCTCCTCGCGGGGGGCGTCGAACTGGACTGGCGGCGGACGCCGGACGGGGTCATCCACGCGGCCACCCTGGAGGGGGTGGCGGCGGGGCTCTCCTGGGCCGCTGCCCAGTGGCCGCGCCGCTTCGAGGTGGCGGCGCTGCTGGAGGATCCTTCCCGCACGGCGGAACTGGCGCGCAACCGGTGGTTCGACTAGCCCTCGTGCCGGGGGGATGGGGTTGCTGTTCCTGATGGGGCTGCGCCCCTTGCCCCCTGCACGGGCTGCGCCCGCGCGTCCTCAAACGCCGGACGGGCTGAATGATGCCGCCCGAAGGGCAGGCATCCAGGGGCGCGGGGAACTGCGCGACCAGCCCCCGCCCACCCGCACGGAACCCTCCCGCCCCCCTACGGGGCTACGCGTCCCACTTCTTCCCGACCCACCTCCACGCCAGCTCCAGCAGCCCCGCCGCCACCGCCGCGATCCCGACCGCCGTCCACGGCATCGTCGTCCCGATCAGCTTCAGCGCGAAGAAGTTCTGGAGCCACGGCACGACCAGCACGATCAGGAAGCCCAGCCCCATCGCCGCCACCAGCGCGATGCGCCACCACGTGTACGGCCGGGCGATGATCGCCAGCACCCACATCGACACGAGGAACAGGGCCAGCGTCGCCGCGCTCGTCTCGGCCGCGAGGGCGTCCGGGCCGGTGTAGTGGTGCCGGGCGATCAGGTAGGTCGTGAAGGTGGCGACGGCGGCGATCACGCCGCTCGGGATCGCGTACCGCATGACCCGCTTCACGAAGTGCGGCTTCGCCCGCTCCTTGTTGGGGGCGAGGGCCAGGAAGAAGGCGGGGACGCCGATCGTCAGGGTCGACAGCAGCGTCAGGTGGCGGGGGAGGAAGGGGTAGTCGACCTGCGAGCAGACGACCAGGATCGCCAGCAGCACCGAGTAGACGGTCTTCGTCAGGAACAGGGTCGCGACCCGCGTGATGTTGCCGATGACCCGACGCCCCTCGGCCACCACCGACGGCAGGGTCGCGAAGCTGTTGTTCAGGAGCACGATCTGCGCGACGGCGCGCGTGGCCTCCGAACCGGAGCCCATCGAGACGCCGATGTCGGCGTCCTTCAGCGCCAGCACGTCGTTGACCCCGTCGCCCGTCATGGCGACCGTGTGCCCCTTCGACTGGAGGGCGGCGACCATGTCCCGCTTCTGCTGCGGGGTGACGCGGCCGAACACCGCGTTGGCCTCCAGGACCTTCGCCATCTCGGCCTGGTCGGTGGGGAGGGTGCGGGCGTCGACGGTGTTCTCCGCGCCCGGCAGGCCGAGCTTCCCGGCCACCGCGCCGACGGACACGGCGTTGTCGCCGGAGATGACCTTGGCCTGGACGTTCTGGTCGGCGAAGTAGGCGAGGGTGTCGCCCGCGTCGGGGCGCAGCCGCTGCTCCAGGACGATCAGGGCGGTCGCCGTGGCGCCCGCGCCGACCTGCGGGTCGTCCAGCTCGCCCGCCGCACGGGCGAGGAGCAGGACCCGCAGGCCCTGGGCGTTCAGCTCGTCGATCTCCGCGAGGGCCGGGTCCCCGGAAGGCAGCAGCACGTCCGGCGCACCCAGCAGCCACGTCGAGTTCTCGCCCGTGCCGTCGCTGAAGGACGCCCCGCTGTACTTGCGCGCGGAGGAGAAGGGGAGGGACTCCAGGACCCGCCACTCGGCGTCGTCCGGGTACTTGTCCTTGATGGCCTGGAGGCTCGCGTTGGGGCGCGGGTCGGACTCGCCGAGGGCGCCGAGCACCTGTCGTACGTACGACTCGTCCGCCCCGCCCAGCGGGCGCAGCTCGGTGACGTCCATGCCGCCCTCGGTGAGGGTGCCGGTCTTGTCGAGGCAGACCACGTCGACACGCGCCAGGCCCTCGATGGCCGGGAGCTCCTGCACCAGGCACTGCTTGCGGCCGAGCCGGATGACACCGATCGCGAAGGCCACCGAGGTCAGGAGCACCAGACCCTCGGGGATCATCGGGACGATGCCGCCGACGGTCCGCGCGACCGAGTTCTTGAAGTCGTTGTCCTTCGCGACCATCTGGCTGATGATCAGGCCGATCGCCGTCGGGATCATCATCCACGTCACGTACTTGAGGATCGTGGAGATGCCCGTACGCAGCTCGGAGTGGACGAGGGTGAAGCGGGACGCCTCCTCGGCGAGCTGCGCCGCGTACGCCTCGCGGCCGACCTTCGTCGCGGTGAACGCGCCGCCGCCCGCGACCACGAACGAGCCGGACATCATCACGTCGCCCGGCTTCTTGAGGACCGGGTCGGCCTCACCGGTCAGCAGCGACTCGTCGACTTCGAGGCTGTCGGCCTCGGCGACCTCGCCGTCGACCACCACCTTGTCGCCAGGACCCAGCTCGATGACGTCGCCGAGGACGATCTCCGAGGTCGAGATCTCGGCGGCCACGCCGTCACGGCGCACCGTGGGCTTCGCCTCGCCGATGACCGCGAGGCCGTCGAGGGTCTTCTTGGCGCGCAGCTCCTGGATGATGCCGATGCCGGTGTTCGCGATGATCACGAAGCCGAAGAGGCTGTCCTGGATCGGCGCGACGAACAGCATGATGATCCACAGCACGCCGATGATCGCGTTGAAGCGGGTGAAGACGTTGCCCCGGACGATCTCGGCCGTGGAGCGCGAGCTCCGCACCGGTACGTCGTTGACCTTGCCCCGCGCGATCCGTTCCGCCACTTCGGCGGAGCTGAGGCCGGTCGCGCGCACGGCGAGGGCCCCTTCGGATGCGGGTGGTTTCACCGGGTGTACGGGGTCCAGCTCCGAGCCCGCGTCAATGTGCGTCATGGCACCGACGGTACGGCCGGATGTTCGGGTTCACCCGTCGAGTGCCCGAATTTCAGGGCCACCGGGAGGCAAGATCCGCCCGGGGGACGATGCGGGGCGACCGGGAGTCGTACACAACGGTCGACTTCGGTCGGTTACGGGACGACTCACGACCGATGTTCGGCAGCCTCCGGACCGGATACGGAGCGACCGTGCCCCGTCGTTACGGAGCGACCGCGCCCTGCGTCCTCCGTTACGGAGTGACCGCCCCCGGCGTCCCGCCCTCGCCCTCCGCCGCCTCCCGGGCCGCCTTCTCCGCGGCGAAGCGCTTGAGTGCCGCGTCGCGTCCGCGCACGTACCAGATGCCGATGAGGCCGAGGCCGCCGCCGGCCAGCGGGGTCCAGTACCACCAGGTCAGGCCGCGGTCGGCGAACCAGCCGTAGAACGCGGCCTGGGCGAGGAAGATCACGAACCAGATGATCGTGCCGCCGACGATGGTGCCGACGACGGGCCCCTCCAGGGGCTCGGGTGCCTCGTGCTTCGCTGTCCACTTCGCCATGCGGGTCAGTGTAGGCGGCACTCGTGAGGGGGGCACGGGACGCCTGTCGGGCCAGTCGGCCCAAGGGTCTACGCGCGGAGATACCGATCTTCGCCTTATGCATTCATACTGAATCTGTCTTGGTTTGACTTGTTCCGTTCGTTTAAACCTCCAAGTCAGGCCGAATTTCGCCCCGCTCCTGTCTCCCCGTGAGGTCACGCATGTCCCCCGCCAGCTCCCCGGTGGATGCCGCCGAGCAGCCGCCCGCCCCCGAGCCGTCCCAGGCGCAGCCGACGGGGCCGGTCAACGGGCTCGACCGGTTCTTCAAGATCACCGAGCGGGGTTCGACCGTCGGCCGCGAACTGCGCGGCGGTCTCGCCACCTTCTTCGCGATGGCGTACATCATCGTGCTGAACCCGATCATCCTCGGCAGCGCCAAGGACATGTACGGGCACCAGCTCGACAACGGTCAGCTGGTCACCGCGACCGTCCTGACCGCGGCCCTCTCCACCCTCCTGATGGGCGTCATCGGCAACGTGCCGATCGCGCTCGCCGCCGGTCTCGGCGTCAACACCGTCGTCGCCCTCCAGCTCGCCCCGCAGATGAGCTGGCCGGACGCGATGGGCATGGTCGTCCTCGCCGGTGTCATCGTCATGCTGATGGTCGCCACCGGGCTGCGCGAGCGCGTCATGAACGCCGTACCGCTGGGCCTGCGCAAGGGCATCGCGATCGGCATCGGCCTGTTCATCATGCTGATCGGCCTGGTCGACTCCGGCTTCGTGACCCGCATGCCGGACGCCGCGCACACCACCGTCCCGCTCCAGCTCGGCACGGGCGGCCACCTCACCGGCTGGCCGGTGCTGGTCTTCATCCTCGGCGTGCTGCTGACGATGGCGCTGCTCACCCGCAAGGTGCCGGGCGCGATCCTGATCTCGATGGTCGTCATGACCGTCATCGCGATGATCATCCACGCGGTCGCGGGCCTGGACCCGAAGGCCTGGGGCCTTACCACCCCGCAGTGGCCGGGCAACCCGGTCGCGCTCCCGGACTTCGGCCTGGTCGGCAAGGTCAGCCTCTTCGGCGGCTTCGAGAAGGTCGGCATCCTCACCGGCGCCCTCTTCGTCTTCTCCGTGCTCCTGTCCTGCTTCTTCGACGCGATGGGCACGATCCTCGCGGTCGGCGACGAGGCCAAGCTGACCGACGCCCAGGGCAACCTGCCGGGTGTCAACAAGGTCCTCCTGGTCGACGGCCTCGCGGTCGCCGCGGGCGGCGGCACCTCCTCCTCCGCGACCACCTGCTTCGTGGAGTCCACGGCGGGTGTCGGCGAGGGCGCGCGCACGGGTCTCGCCAACATGGTCACCGGCGGCCTCTTCGCGGTCGGCCTCTTCCTGACCCCGATCGTCACGATGGTCCCGTCGCAGGCGGCCACCCCCGCGCTGCTGGCGGTCGGCTTCATGATCCTGGCGGGCTCGGTCAAGGCGATCGACTGGAGCGACTACACGATCGCGATCCCGGCGTTCCTGACCATGCTGATGATGCCGTTCACGTACTCGATCACGAACGGCATCGGCATCGGCTTCGTGACCTTCTGCGTGCTGCGGCTCGCGGCGGGCCGCGGCCGTGAGGTGCCGATCGCGATGTACGCGGTGTCGGCGGTCTTCGCCTTCTACTACCTGATGCCGGCGCTGGGTCTGACGTAAGCGCCTCGTCTTCAGGTCTACGGGCTCACGTCAGCCCGTAGAACTTCTCCGTCTCGTCGACCGCCGTCTTGAAGCGCTCGTCGAAGTCGTCGCGAATGAGCGTCCGGGTCACGTAGTCCTGGACGCTCATTCCGCGTTTTGCGGCACGTTCCCGGAGCCGGTCGAGGAGATCGCCGTCTATCCGCAGGCTGAGCACTGACGAATCCATTTCCCCAGGGTCGGGCCGGTGGGCGGCCGGGCACGTCACTTTCCGGCTGAGGCTCACCCGTACGGGTGACATCTGTGGTGAGATCCGCCACCACTGCGTATACCCCTGTGATTCAGGTGGTCCTTAGCATGGGTAATGAGTTACGCTAACAAACATGCCTGACCTGTCCCACGGCGACAACGCCGCCGCCGTGAACGCCCTCCGCTCCGCAGTCATGCTGCTGGGCAGGCGTCTGAAGCACCAGCGTGTAGACGAATCGCTGAGCCCCACCGAGATGTCGGTGCTCGGCACCCTGGCCCGCTGTGGCAGCGCCACCCCGGGCGAGCTGGCCCGCAAGGAGCACGTGCAGCCGCCGTCGATGACCCGCATCGTGGCGCTGCTCGAAGCCAAGGGACTGGTCCGGCTGGAGCCGCACCCCGAGGACCGCCGCCAGAAGGTGGTCAGCCAGACCGAGACCGCCGAGGCCATGCTCGAAGAGAGCCGCCGCAAGCGAAACGTCTGGCTGTCCCACCTCGCCGACGGTCTGGACGAGGACGAGTGGGCGAAGCTGCGCGCTGCCGCCCCGGTCCTGGAGAAACTCGCCCACCTGTAGAAACCGCTCAGGGTGGGCCCCTGCCGACAACAACCCCGCGCGCCGTCGAGGAGGCGAACCCACTTTGAGTACGGGATCCGGAGCAGACTCCGCCCCCGCACCGACCACCCCCAAGCAGTCCATGTTCAGCTCGCTCAGGAACCGGAACTACCGGCTCTTCGCAAGCGGGCAAGTCATCTCCAACACCGGCACCTGGATGCAGCGAATAGCCCAGGACTGGCTGGTGCTGTCCCTCACCGGGTCCGCCTCCGCGGTGGGCGTCACCATCGCCCTGCAGTTCCTCCCGATGCTGCTCTTCGGTCTGTACGGAGGGGTCCTGGCCGACCGGCTGCCCAAGCGGCCGCTGCTGCTGGTCACCCAGTCCGCGATGGGCCTCACCGGCCTCGCGCTGGCCGCGCTGACCCTGTCCGGGCACGTCGAGGTCTGGCACGTGTACGCCACGGCCTTCGTCGGCGGTCTGGTCACCGTCGTCGACAACCCGGCCCGGCAGACCTTCGTCGCCGAAATGGTCGGCCCGGCCGACATCCGCAACGCCGTCAGCCTGAACTCCGCGAACTTCCAGTCGGCACGACTGGTCGGCCCGGCGGTGGCGGGCGTGCTGATCACCGCCGTGGGCAGTGGCGTGGCCTTCCTCCTCAACGGCCTCTCCTTCCTCGCCCCCATCGCCGGTCTGCTGATGATGCGTACGTCCGAACTCCACAAGGTGGAGCGCACCCCGCGCGGCAAGGGACAGCTGCGTGAGGGACTGCGGTACGTCGCGGGCCGCCCGGAGCTGATCTGGCCGATCGTGCTGGTCGGCTTCATCGGGACCTTCGGCTTCAACTTCCCGATCTGGCTCTCGGCCTTCACGGACGACGTCTTCCACGAGGGCGCGGGAACGTACGGCCTGCTCAACACGCTGATGGCGGCGGGCTCGCTCGCGGGTGCGCTGCTGGCCGCCCGACGCGGTACGTCACGGCTGCGGCTGCTGGTGGGCGCGGCGCTCCTCTTCGGCGTCCTCGAAGCGGTGACCGCCTTCGCGCCGTCCTTCTGGCTGTTCGCGGCGCTGATGGTGCCGATCGGGATGTTCGGCCTGACGGTCAACGTCACGGCGAATTCGAGCGTGCAGATGGCGACCGACCCGGCCATGCGGGGCCGCGTCATGGCCCTCTTCATGATGGTCTTCACCGGCGGTACGCCGCTGGGGGCGCCCCTGCTCGGCTGGATCACCGACACGTACGGAGCCCGGATCGGCTTCGCGGCGGGCGGTGTCATCTCGGCGGTGGCCGCATTGGGAGTCGGTGCGCTGCTGCTCCGCGTCGGCGGCCTGCGCCCGAAGCTGGACCTGCGCCGGGGGCACGAACACCTCCGGCTGGTCCCGAGCGCGAGGGCGCGCCGGCGCGAGCTGGTGGCGGTGGCGTAACCAGCGCAGCCCTTCTGGGCCCCAGCCCTTCCCCGGGCCGGGGCCCTTCTGCGTACCTGGGTACCTCCGTGCCTACGACCCGTAGACGGCCTCGCCGCCCACGTACGTCGCCACCACCCTCGCCTCCGCGATCTCCTCCGCCGGGGCCGCGAAGATGTCGCGGTCCAGGACCGTCAGGTCGGCGAGCAGGCCGGGGCGGATGGAGCCCGTCTCGTCGAGGTGGTTCACGTACGCGCTGCCCGCCGTGTACGCGGCCACCGCCGACCCGAGGTCGATCCGCTGCTCGGGGAGGAAAACCGGTACGTCCGCGTCCGCGCCGGGCTCCCGGCGGGTGACCGCGACCTGGAGTGCGGCGAGCGGGTCCGGGCTGCTGACCGGCCAGTCGCTGCCCGCGCAGAGGGTGGCCCCGGCGCGCAGCAGGTCGCCGAAGGGGTACTGGTGGGCGGCGCGTTCCGCGCCCAGGAAGGGGATGGTCAGCTCGTCCATCTGGGGTTCGTGGGCCGCCCACAGGGCCTGGATGTTCGCACTCGCGCCCAGCGCGCGGAAGCGCGGGACGTCGTTCGGGTGGACCACCTGGAGGTGGGCCAGGTGGGGGCGGGTGTCGGTGTGGCCGTTGGCGGCCCGGGCCGCCTCCACCGCGTCCAGTGCCTCCCGTACCGCACGGTCGCCCAGCGCGTGGAAGTGCACCTGGAAACCCGCCGCGTCGAGCGAAGTGACGTACGAGGAGAGGGACTTGGGATCGATGAAGGAGATGCCGGAGTTGTCGGAGGCGCAGCCGCAGGCGGTGAGGTAGGGGTCGAGCATGGCGGCCGTGTGGTTCTCGGCGATGCCGTCCTGCATGATCTTGACGGTGGAGGCGCGCAGCCGGTCGCCGATCGTCAAGTCGGCGCGGCGGGCCAGGAGTTCGGGTATCTGCTCCTCGCCGCGCGCCCGGTCCCACCACAGCGAGCCGACCACGCGTGCCGTGAGGAGCCCGTCGCGGGCGGCCTTCGCGTACGCCCGTGCCGGGTCGGCCATGCCCGCGTGGTCGCCGAGGAGGGCGTCCTGCCAGGCGGTGATGCCGTGGGAGTGGAGGAGGGCCTGGGCGCGGAGGAGTCCGGCCAGGAGCTGGGCGTCGGTGAGGTCGGGGACGTGCCGGGCGACCAGCCCCATCGCGCCCTCCTGGAGCATGCCGGTCGGCACACCGTCCGCGTCGCGCTCCAGGCGGCCGTCGGCGGGGTCGGGGGTGCCCCGGTCCACCGAACACACCTCCAGCGCACGGGAGTTGGCCCACCCGCCGTGGTGGTCCCGGTTGACGAGATAAACCGGGCGGTCCGGCACGAGCGCGTCCAGGAAGGCCCGGTCGGGCGTCCCGCCGGGGAAGGCCTCCATGGACCAGCCGCCGCCGGTGATCCACTCCGCTTCGGGGTGGGCATCGGCGTACGCACGAATGGTCTCGCGGTACTCGTCCGCCGTGATCGCCCCCGTCAGGTCGCACTGCCCCATCTCGACGCCGCCGCCGACGGGGTGGACATGGGCGTCCTGGAACCCCGGCAGCAGCAACTTCCCCGCCAGGTCGACCACCTGCGTCCCCCGTCCGATCAGGTCCCGCACCTCGTCGTGCCCGACGGCGACGATCCGCCCGCCCCGGACGGCGACGGAGGTGGCACGGCTGCGGGCGGCGTCGACGGTGTGCACGGTCCCGCCGGTGAGGACGAGGTCGGCGGGCTGGTCGAAGGTGGGCATGGGGGGTGCTCCTTGCGGTGGTGCGGACAGATCGGCGGGGGCTTTGGTCAGAGAGGGGTGGCGGCCCGGTCCATGGGGAGGACGACATTGTCGGGGTCGGTGCCCCGGCCGCGTCCCTCCGGGGTGAAGTACGGGGACTTCCGTACCCACTTGGCGACGGCGGCGGCGACGAAGCCCGACCCGACCACGACCACCGGGATGGTCAGCATGAACCACCCGTTGTCCGGGCTGGCCTCGAAGTGGTCGCTCATCGTGGCGTACGTGTACGCGAGGTACCCCCCGAGTCCGAACAGCGCGAGCCCGCTCGCCGCCGGCACGATGACGGAGGCGAGCGCCTCGCGGGCCCCGGCCCGCAGGTTGGCCCGGAAACGGACCGCGCAGGCGATCGCGGTGAGCCCGTAATAGAGGGAGACCGTCAGGCCGATGGAGTTCACGGCGGTGAGGATCATGTCGTTGAGCTTGGGGATGCCGACCGCGAGGACGGCGATGCCGGCGGCGATGGCCATGAGGATCAGGGTCCCGACCGCCGGGGTCCCGAAGCGCGGGTGGATACGGGTCCACACCTTGCCGAGCGTACGGTCGCGGCCCATCGCGAAGTTGCCGCGAGCGGTGGGGATGACGCTCGACTGGAGCGAGGCGAAGGCGGAGCACATCAGTGCGGCGAGAGGCAGGGACGCCCACGGCTCGGAGGCGAGGTGCGAGCCGAGGAAGGTGAGGGCGGCGGGCCCGTTCTCCACCAACTGACCGGTGTCCATGACCCGTTGGAACGCGATCGACGCGAACAAGAACAGCCCCAGCATCGTGAACAGCGCGATGAACCCGCCGCGCGCGACGTCCTTCGGGTCCTTGCTCTCCTCGTTCACGCTGAAGGCGGCGTCCCACCCCCAGAAGATGAAGACGGCGAGCACGAGCCCCTGGGCGAGGGACTGCCCGGACGAAATCTCGAAGGGGTTCAGCCAGGAGAAGGAGAACGGCTGGTCGCCGACGACGATCGCCCACGCGCAGAACACGAGCAGCACGGCGTACTCGAAGATCAGCAGCCCGAGCTGGAGGCGGGTGGCCCCGCGTACGCCCGTGATCGCGGTGATGGTCACGGCCACGAGCGCGACGAGCCCGACGACCGTGCTGACCCCGGTGGACGTGGGGTCGAGCGCGATGCCGAAGGCGGACTCGATCCCCAGCTTGTTGAGGAACTGGAGGATGACCGACCCGGTCACGGCCCCGGTGTACGCCATGAAGATCATGGTGCCGACGAGCACGACCCACCCAGTGAGGAACCCGGTCCAGGGCCCGATGGTGCGTCCCACCCAGGTGTAGCCGCTGCCGCAGTTCGGCTCGGTGCGGTTGAGCCGGGCGTAGGCGAGGGCGATCCCCACGATCGGCAGGAACGCGATGAGCAGCAGCACGGGCGTCTGCCGCCCCGCGTAGGCCGCGAGCGACCCCATTCCGATGCCGATGCTCGTGGTGGCGGCGGTGCTGGAGGCGGCGATGGCCATGCCGTCCTTGACGCCGAGGGAGCGGCGCAGGGCGGGCGGCGACGTCGGCGACGGTGGCTGCTGCGTGTTCGGGGGCACGGCGCACACTCCTGCGGGGTCATGGGTGGGATGTCGGGTGGTGTGCGCCGATGAAACAGCCGCCGTCAGAGTTATGTCAATGGTGTTGACGTAACGCGGTGGTTAACTGGCGCGCGGCAGGTTGTACGGCTGTACGGCGAGGGAGGGGTGTGACGGTGAGGATGTCGGGCGGGGCGAGTGGGGTGGTTGCCGGGGAGGGTGACGTGGCCGGTGGGGCGACTGGCGGGGCGCGCCCGGTGGCTGGTGAGGCGCGTGGGGCGAGCGGTGACGTGGCCGGTGGGGCGACTGGCGGGGCGCGCCCGGTGGCTGGTGAGGCGCGTGGGGCGAGCGGTGACGTGGCCGGTGGGGCGACCCGGGTGCCGGCCGAGCGGAAGCGGCGGCGGCCGACCCGTTCGGGGACGGTCCTCTCCTCCGACGCGATCGTCGACAAGGCCCTCGCCCTCGTCGACGAGAACGGCGCGGACTCCCTCACCATGCGCAAACTGGGCCAGGCCCTCGGCGCCGACCCGAGCGCGGTCTACCGCTACTTCCGCTCCGTGGAGGACCTCCACCTGGCGCTCGGCGACCGCCTCATCGGCGAGACGATGACCGACTTCACCCCCGACCCCACGGACTGGCGCGCCTCGCTCCGCGACTTCGGCGTACGGGCCTACCACTCGGCCCAACGCCACCCGCGCGCAGCCCTGTTGAGCGGTTTCCGGGTGACCCGCCTCCCCAACGAACAGCGCGCCATCGACACGGGCCTGGGCCTGCTGCGCGCGGCGGGCTTCGGCCCCCGGGACGCGGTCCGCCACTACCACGCGTTCATCGACACGGTGCTGGGTCATGCGGCCCTGGACGCGGCGGTGCAGGGCCTGCGGCCGGAGCAGCGGGAGGGGGACGAGGGGGCGTGGGGCGCGGTCTACGCGGAGGTCTCCGCCGAGACGTACCCCCATCTCCACGAGGCCCGCCCCCACCTCCCCCTGATGCGCGACTCGGCCTTCGAACGCGCCCTGGACCTGCTCCTCGCGGCGATCGACGCGTCGCCCCGTTAGGGGCGCGGGGCTGTGCCGCATTTGCGGCTACCGCCGCGCGGGCGCGCCCTGCTCGTACGGGCCCGCCCCACCACCGTGCCCCTTTCAGGGGCGCGGGGAACTGCGCGACCAGCCACCCACCCAGCCGCGCGGCGAGCGCTTTAGGTGAAGGGGCGGGGCTGGGGCCTCCTTGGCCCAGCGGGCCGGGGCTTTACGTGCCCGGTGCTGGGAGGCGCCCCGAGGGCCCTGTGGCTGCGCGCACCCGGCGTACAAGGTGCGGGCAGGGGCCGGAACCGGGGTGGGCCCGGATCGGGCGGGCCGTCCCCTTGCCCGCCCGTCCCGCCCCCGGGGGGCGGCCCCGCCGCCCAAGGGGACGGGGAGGGGGGGTGGGGGCGGCCCCCGCCGCCCAGAGGGGGCTGGGGAGGTGGAAGGGGGCAGCCCCGCCGCCCAAGGGGGCGAGGGAGAGGGGGGAGGGGGCGGCCCCGCCGCCCAAGCCTCGACCTGACCGGTGACCGGTGACCGGTGACCGGCCCCACCCGCCCCGCCGGTTACGCTCGATACGTGAATCCCAAAATCCGCAACCAGATCATGGCCGGCGTCCTGGTCCTCATGTTCGTCGTCATCGCGGCGGCCTCCATCCTCGGGAACTGACCGCCCGCCGCCTACCAGGCAAACGCCTCCGGCGACGCCCCCGGCCCCGGGAAGACCTCGTCCAGCCCGGCCAGCAGTTCCGCCGAAAGTTCCAGCTCGACCGCCCGCAGCGCGGACGCGAGCTGGTCGGCGGTGCGCGGGCCGACGATGGGGCCCGTCACACCCGGCCGCGTCAGCAGCCACGCGAGCGCCGCCTCGCCGGGCTCGATCCCGTGTTTGTCGAGCAGGTCCTCGTACGCCTGGACCCTCGCCCGCACCTCCGGCTTCGCCAGCTCGTCGGCGGCCCGCCCGGACGCGGTGCGCCCCGAACCGGCCCCCTCCCGCTCCTTGCGCAGCGCGCCGCCGAGCAGCCCGCCGTTCAGCGGGGACCAGGGGATGACCCCGAGCCCGTACTCCTGGGCCGCCGGAATGACCTCCATCTCGGCCCGCCGCTCGGCGAGGTTGTAGAGGCACTGTTCACTCACCAGCCCGTACGAGCCGAGCCGCCGCGCGGTCTCGTTGGCGCGCGCGATGTGCCACCCGGCGAAGTTCGACGACCCGGCGTACAGGATCTTCCCCTGCTGCACCAGCACGTCGACGGCCTGCCAGATCTCCTCGAAGGGAGTCGCCCGGTCGACATGATGGAACTGGTACACGTCGTTATCTGCACTACCACTCAGGACTCCACACCAACGGGTGACCCCGTAGGGCATGTGGACCCTTCCGAGTGTGGCGCGTCTCCGACTCCAGGTCGCCGCCGCTGGACTGCACCCAGCGTGCGAAGAAGATCATGGAGGACGGCAGGTAATGGCAGCTCAGAGGAACGTCACGGGTCACCCCGCGATTCAGCGATGGATCAATGCCCGACTGGAGGCCGGGCACGGGGAAGACGCTGTGAAGGGGTGGGCCCGGTGCGTCAACGCCATGTCCGTACGCCTCATGGTCGAACCGGCGGACCTCCCCGTGGACGCCGTCCGGCAGCACTTCGCCGGACGCACCGCCGCCCCCACCACCATCCGGAACTACACCAAGGCGCTCCAGGGCTGGCTTGCCTACTGCGCCAACGGTCTTGGGGAGCGCCGCCGCACCGGCCTGCCCATGAACATGGACGACCCGGACCTCTTGGCGTGGGCCGTGTTCCTGGACGCCGACGGAATGTCGCAGAACACCGTGAACGGCTACACGAGGTGCGCGAACCGCGTCGTCAAGCACTCCGGCAAGCCCGCGCGCGAACTCACCGCATCGGACGTCACGCAGTTCTTCACCGACGCCCAGGCGCGTTCCCGTGCCCAGGGAAAGAAGGGCGTCACCCGCTCGTACCGCGCCGCCCTGATGACCGCCGTGCGCTCCTTCGCCAAGTGGAAGGGCATGGAGGACCCGACCAAGGGCATGAAGTCGCGCGGCTCTGACTCCGTGCGCCACGTCCCCATCCACCGCGAGGACCTGAAGACGCTTCTGTTCCGCGCGGAGCAGGAAGCCGAGTCCGAGAACGACCAGACCGCCGCCATGGCCCGCACGATGCGCGCCATGCTGCTCCTCATGTCCGGGGCCGGTCTGCGCATCTCCGAAACGCTCCGCGTGAGCCCCCACCACCTCCGCCACGAGGGCATGGAATGGAGTCTGCGCCTCGTGGACTCCAAGGGCCGCCAGGACCTCCCGGACGTCTGGCAGCCCGTTCCGGAAGCCGTCGCGTACTACCTGCGCGCGAACTTCGAGCCGTACGAGACGATCGCCCCGTACGCCGACTGGAACGGCAACAAAGCCTCCCTCGCGTTCTGCGGCTGGACCCTGAAACACGGCGTCGTGACGTCCGCCCACAAGCTCCGCGCGTTCTACGCCACCGACCTCTACCGGCGCCGTCAGGACATCGTCTGGGTGCAGACGATGATGAGGCATAAGAAGATCGAGACGACGCGCGGTTACATCCACCACGTGACCAGCGTCGAACACCGCACCACCATGAACGACCTGATGAACGACCTGATCACCCCCCGCCACGATCAGAACATCATCCCGCTGCGCCGCCCCGCCGCCGAACCGCTGCGCCCCGCAGCCGAAGCGTAAGGACGTCCCACGATGACCGAGACACCGCAGATCAACCGCCCCCTGATGATCACCGCCCTGTACTGCGGCGGCTGCCACGAGGGCCGCTACCGCAAGACCACCGACCCCGCCGGGGTGCTGGTGGAGTGCACCGCGTGCCAGCGTCCCGCCCACCTGGACGATTTCGTCATGGACGACGGGGAACGGCTGCTGTTCGACTCGTCGGGGCTGCTGGGCTACGTCACCGCGCCCACCCTGCCGGAGTACGCCGAGTAGCGCGCCCTGGTGGGCCGTGTTCAGATCAGGGCACGGCGCAAGGCACGCACGCAACACCAGGCAGGACCAGAGGGGCCCCGGACACACCCGGGGCCCCTCTGGCGTATGTCGGCGCGCGTGTCGGCCGCTGGCCGGTCAAGATCGGGACATGACTCCCGTAGCAGTGGCCGCCGTCGTCTCGATGTCGTTGGTGAACTTCGCCCTGGTGGCGTTGCTGTTCGCCCTGGTGAGCCGCTGCATGGCCTCACCGCGCCCCCTGGTGGCCGCACAGCGGGAGCGTATCGCCGTGCCTGAGCCTGACCCCCTGGACGCCCGACACGGGGCGGACGGTTCCCGCTGGAAAGGTGGCTGGCCCCATGAGCAGAGTTGACCGCGCGATAGCCGTTGCGCTGCTGGTGTTCGCCGGGATGCTGGTGGTGATGGGGGCGGGGTGCATATGGCTCCCGTGAGCGCGCTGGGGGATGGGGGGTCCTCCAGTGAGTGGAGGCGGGTGCGGGCCGCTGTGCTGGCCGCTGAGCCGCTGTGCCGCACGTGTGGAGAGCCCGCGACCACCGCCGATCACATCGTGCCGCGCAAGCACGGGGGAGACGACCGGCCCGACAACCTGCAACCGCTGTGCGCGCCGTGCAACCTGGCCAAGGGGGACGGACTGGTGGCCGAACCGTCGCGCGACTGGTGAAGGACCAAGGTCCCGGGCCCTACGGCCCCGCCGGCGCCGGGACCAAGGTCCTTCGCGCGCCGGGACCAACGACCCGCCACGGTTTTCTGACGACGCCGCCCGCGCGGACACCCCGCGCCCAGTGTTCTCTCTCCCCGCCCAAGGGGTGGGGGGTACCCGCTCAACGCGCCCAATAGGGCCTGACCTGCGAAAATGGGAGACATGGCGACTACTAAGACGTCCCGTAAGGTCCCGGGTGCCAGGAAGCCACGGGGGTCCCGCCGCCCCGGGGCCGCCGAGAAGGGCATCTCTGCGGCCGTACGCGCGTCCCGCAAGGGCGGGAAGGCTGATCCCCGGTTCGCCGGTGTGGAAGCGCTGGCCCGGGTCGCTGGCCGGGCCCTGGACGAGGCCGTGAGCGCCGGGGAGCGGTACGCCGTGGCCCAGCTCCTCCCGCGCGTCCTGGACGTCCTGGACGCCATGCAGCTCACGCCGGAATCCGCCGGTACCGGTGACGATTCGCTGGGGGAGTTCCTTGCAAGCCTCGCCACCCCCACGTTGGTGCACGCCGCGTAACCCCGGGGTCCCGACGTTCGGCCCCGCCGTCGCCAAGGTGGCCGAGCAACTCGGGACGCCGCTCATGCCGTGGCAACGCCAGGTGGCGGACACCGCCCTGGAGGTGGACCCCGCCACGGGGTTGCTGCGGCATCGCCTCGTCCTCGTCACCGTGCCGCGCCAGTCGGGCAAGACCGCGCTGCTCCGCGCGCTGTTCGCGCACCGCTGCCTGTCCGTACGGGATGCCTCGTGCTGGCTCACGGCCCAGACGAGGAACGATGCCCGGGACGTGTGGATGGAGTGCGCCAAGCGCGTCGACCGCTCCGTGATAGCGCCGCTGGCGACGATCCGGCGCACGAACGGAAGCGAGTCGGTGTCGTGGCGTACGGGCAGTGAGTTCCGCATCTTCGCCCCGTCGGAGGACGGGTTGCACGGCAAGTCGACCGACCTCGTCGGCGTGGACGAGGTGTGGGCGTTCTCCACGGAGCAGGGGGCCACGCTCACCCAGGCGATCGTTCCCACCCAGGCGACCAAACCGGCCGCGCAGATCTGGCTTGTCTCGACCGCCGGAACGGCGCGTTCGGGGTGGCTGCGCTCCCTGGTGGACCAGTGCCGGGAAGCGCTGCGCACGGGTGCGCCGTCCCCGGCCGCGTTCTTTGAGTGGAGCATCCCCGAGGACACCGCCGACCTGGACGACCTGGACGTGTACGCCGCCCACCATCCGGCGCTCGGGCACACCATCAGCATGTCCGCCCTGGAGCAGGCGCGCGCCGCCATGGGCGTGTCCGAGTTCGCCCGCGCGTACGGAAATTACTGGACGACGTCCACGACGTTCGCCATCAATCCGGCGCTGTGGGACCGCGCGCAGACGATCGAGAAGTTCGCGCCGCGCTCCCCGGTGTCGTTCGCGGTCGAGGTGGCCGCCGACCGCTCGGGCGGGGTGATCGTCTCCGCCGGGCGGCTGGCGTCCGGGGTGGCCGCCGTCGAGGTGGTGGAACACCGGGGCGGAGTCGGGTGGATCGCCCCGCGTCTGCTGGAGCTCGTCCAGCGTCACCGGCCGGTGTCCGTCGTCATCGACCCGCACGGGCCCGCGCGCACCGTGCACGCCGCCCTGTCGGCCCAGCGCCGGACCAACGTCCCGTTGCTGGACTTCACCGCCGGGGACCTGGTGGCCGCCCACGCGGAAGCGCTGGACGGACTGGCCGACGGAACGTTGCGGGTGCGGCCGGACCGCGCCGGACGGATGAACGCCGCGCTGGCCGCCGCGACCACCCGCACCGTGAGGGAGCAAGAGGTGTTGTCCCGGACGCACGCCGGGGACGGTTCCTCTCCGGCCGCCCTGATCGCCGCCGAACTCGCCCTGTACGGACTGGCCCACCCCGCGCCCGCCGCGCCCGCCCCTCACCTCGTCGTCGCCGGGACCTAGGTCCCCGCCGGCCAAAGGACCAAGGTCCCGAGCGGCGCCGGGACGAAGGTCCCGACCTCCCGAGTCGCCGTTTACACGTGTCACCCATATCGTCATCACATGGGTTGGTTTGCCCCGATATCACGGGTACGCACAAGCGCCAGGGTCGTGCGCGCGGCTACCACGTCCATGCAGATCGGGGACGACGCCGCCCGCGCGCCGCAAGGGCTCTCTCCTGCCCTTGCGGCGCGCATCCAGGCCGATCACGACCCGTCCGCCTCGTGGCTCGCGCACGGTGGCCCGATCCCCCGCGCTGTGGCGCTGCAAGTCCCCGTGGTTCGCCGGGGCGTGCGTCTCATCTCCGGGGCCATCGGGTCGTTGCCGCTGGCTCGCTGGCGCGACGGGGAGCAGATCGCCCCCGGGCCGCTCCTGGAGCAGCCGGAGGCGTGGCGCGCGTACTGCCGCACCATCGCCGTCACGGTGGAAGACCTCGTCCTGTACCCGTGCGCCTGGTGGCGCGTGACCGAACGGGACTCCTGGACCGGCTACCCGACCAAGGTGGTCCGGCTGAATCCGGAGTTCGTCCAGGTCCAGCGGGAGGCCGGGAGCGACGAGGTCACCCGGGAGTGGGCCACGTACAAGGGCCACATCGTCCCGGCCGGTGACCTGATCCGGTTCGACGGGCCCGACGAGGGGCTGTTGCACTTCGCCCGGGGAGCGATCACGACCGCGCTGCTCCTGGAGGCCGCCGCCGCGCGGTACGCGTCCCCCGAGATTCCGTCGGGCGTGCTGAAGCAGACGTCTCAGTACGAACTCACGGACGCCGAGGTGGCCCAGTTCATGGCCCGGTGGCGCGCGTCGTTCAACGACGGCTCCACACGGTGGCTGAACGCCGGGGTGGACTACGTCCCCGTCCAGTCGACCGCTGCTGATCTCCAGCTCGTGGAAGCGCGCGAGGAATGCGCGCTCCAGGTCGCCCGCCACATGGGCATCCCGCCCCGGTACCTGGCCGTCTCGTACGGCGACTCCATGACGTACAGCAACCTGGAGAGTCAGCGCCGGGACCTCACGGAGCTGGACTTCACCCCGTACCTCAACGCCATTGAGCAGCGGTTGAGCATGAGCGACCGCAACGGGTGCCCGCGCGGGCAGAAGGTCCGGTTCGACCTCTCCGACTTCGCCCGGGGCGTCCCCCTGGAGCGCGCACAGCGGTACTCGTCCCTCGTCCCGCTCGGGGTGATGTCCGTGGACGAGGCGCGCGCCGCCGAAGACCTCACCGGGCCCGCGCCGAAGCAGCCGCAGACCTCACCGCGGCAGGACCAAAGTCCCGCCGGCGCTCGGGACCAAGGTCCCGCGGGGCGCCGGGACGAAGGTCCCGCCCCCGCACCCCAGGTAGGCACCCCGTGATTCTGACCATGACGACGCCGCTGCGCGCCGCGTTCCCGCCCAAGAAGGACGAGGACGAGGACCAGGCCGCGCCGCCCGCCGCCGACGGGCCCCCCGCCGACGAGGACCAGGGCGACGAGGACGAGGGCAAGAAGCGGAAGGTGGCCGCCCGGACCGTGGGCGGACAGATCCTTGAGTACGGCGTCCGGAGCAGGCCCGGGGGCCCGTTCTCGTCCGTGACGTTCGCGCCGGGGTCCCTGGAGTTCGACGGGGACGACATGAGCCACGTCAAGCTCTTGCGCGACCACGACACCGCCCAGCCGCTCGGGGTCATGACCAGCCTGTCCGACACCGAGACCGGGGCGGACGGGGAATTCCGTCTGGGCCGTCACGCCGCCGCAGACGAGGCCCTGATGCTGGCCGCCGATGGCGTGCTGGACGGGCTTTCGGTCGGCGTCGAGCCCCTGGAGTGGGACGACGACGCCGACGAGAAGGGCGTCACCGTCACCCGCGCCGCGCTGCGCGAAGTCTCCCTCGTCGCCTTGCCCGCCTACTCACGTGCACGCGCGTCGCGCGTCACCGCCACAGGAAGGCCCGCCATGACCACCGAGACCCCCACCGCGCCGGAGACCCGGCCGGACGCCGACGTGGAAGCCCTCGTCCGGCGCATCCTCGCGGAGCGCGCTCCGGCAGAGTCCGCGCCGCTGCTCCCCGCCGACGGGCCCGCCCCGACCCCCACCATCTCCGCCGCCCACGTGGTGGACCGTGAGGGCTACGGCCGGACCCTGCCCGCCGTCGTCGTCGGCCGTGAGCGCGTGGACGCCGCCGACTACCTCTCGGCAAGCCTGGAACTCATGGTCAACGGCAACGCCGCGCCGTTCGAGCGGGTACGCCAGGTCATCCAGGCCGCGACGCCCGTGCACGAGACGACGGAGCTTGTCCCGGGTCTGCTCCCGCAGGTGATCACGGGCCCGCTCCTGGATCAGCTCGTGGTGAAGCGGCCGGTGTGGCAGTCCCTCACCCCGCGCACCATGCCCAGCGGCTCCGGGAAGTTCTCCAGGGCCCGGGTGAAGCAGCACACCCAGACCGGTGAGCAGACCGCCGAGAAGTCCGAACTGGTCAACCGGCCGATGAAGATCGACCTGGAGGAGATCGCCAAGAGCACGTACGGCGGGTGGGTCAACATCTCCCGCCAGGTCATCGACTGGACGTCGCCGGGCGCGCTCGCCCTGATCGTCCAGGACCTCACCGAGAACCTGATGGCGGACGCCGAGACGATCGCCACCGCCGCCCTGGTGGCCGCCGCGACGGACAAGGTGGAGTCCGCGTACGACGACCCCGCCAAGCTCAACGCAGCGATCTACCAGGCCGCCGCCAAGGTGTACGGGGCGAACAAGAACCAGAACGTTCCGGCGGACCGGGTGTGGATGAGCCCGGACGTCTGGGCCACCATCGGCGCGATGGTCGACGGGAACAAGCGACCGCTGTTCCCCGCCCTCTCGCCGTCCAACGCGCTCGGGTCGCTGCGCCCCGCCAACCCGACCGGCGGGGACTTCGGCGGACTGTCCGTGGTCGTCTCCGGCAAGCTGCCTGAGAAGACCCTGATCGTCGGTGCCAGTGAGGCCATCGAGGTGTACGAGGACCAGCGCGGGACCCTCCAGGCCGTGGAACCGTCCGTTCTCGGGGTCCAGGTCGCCGCCTACGCCTACTACGCCACGTACGCCCCCCAGCCGGGCGAACTCGTCGCCATCGGCCCCAAGGCGTCCGGGGGCGGAGGGTGACGGAGTACGTGACCGCCGACGAGGTGGCCGCCCTCGTCGGCATCCCCACCCCGGCAGAGGGCACCCCGGACGGGGTGTGGATGCGCGCGGCCGTGGCCGGTATCAACGCGCTGGCCGTCCGGACGATCCCGAGACTTCGGGACCAAGGTCCCCCCGCCGGCACATCCGAAGGTCCCGAGCGGCGCCGGGACGAAGGTCCCGTCCAGGTGCCCGCCGACATCAAGGCCGCGTTGCTCATGCAGGCGCAACGGCTGTTCGCCCGCCGCTCCAGCCCTACCGGGGTCGTCGGGTACGGCGACGCCGGGGGCGGAGCCGTCTACGTGTCCCGCTGGGACCCGGACGTCGAACGGCTGCTGGGCATCGGCTCATGGGCTCCGGCCCAGACAGGGTGATCGTCATGAGCCGCATCACGGACGCCATGGAGCATCTGGCCGACCGCATCCGGGCCGGGGTGGATCGGCCGGTGACGACCGACCCGCGCAACGTCGTCGCGCCGTGCGTCCTCGTCCCGCCGCCGATGCTCACCCCCGGCGGGGTGGCGTGCGGGGGCCACAAGTACCGGTGGCGAATCCTCGTCGTCGGGACGCCGGGCGCGCGCGCGGAGCTGGACCCGCTGGGCCGCCTCCTGGACGACGTCCTGGAGGTCCTGGAGGACGAGGGCCCGGGGTGGACGCTGGCCGAACTGGTGGCGTTCGAGCCGTACGACGCCGGGGCCACGGAGCCGTCCATGGCCTATCAAGTCGAGATCGAGGAGTACGCCCCATGAGCGTCACGGAATCCAAGCTGAAAGAGGGGGCCCTCACGTTCGGCCCCGATGGTGAGGAAGCCCTCAAGGTCTCCTGCCAGACCACCGCCGTCACCCTGGAGCCGAGTTTCGACGAGGCCGGGGACCCGGTAGAGGTGCTGTGCGGGGACACGCTGGCCGCCGCCACCAAGACCACGTGGGCCATGAAGTTCACCGGCATTCAGGACTTCACCGACCCCAAGGGCTTTCAGATGTACGCGTTCGAACACGACGGGGAAACCGTCGAGTTCACGTGGAAGCCGAACAAGACCGGCCCCACCTTCACCGGCCGCGTGACCGTGAAGGCGCTGGCGTTCGGCGGAGACGTGAACACCCGTATCGACGTCGAGGCGGAGTGGCCGTGCAACGGAAAGCCGACCGTCACCCCGGCGGAGACTCCCGCCCCTGAGCAGGCCGCGCCCGCCCTGGTGAAGGGGAAGTAGTGGCCGCCACCGTCGTGCGCGTCGAGGGGATGCGCGAGGTACGCCGCGCGCTGCGCCGGGCCGGTGGTAACGAACTGCTGGACCAGCTCAAGGGCGAGCATCAGCAGCTCGCGGCCACCGTGATGCGCGCCGCCGCCCAGCTCGCGCCGCGCCGTACCGGCCGTATGTCCGCGTCCATGCGCTCGTCCGGCACGCGCACCATGGCCACCGTCCGCGCCGGGCGGGCCAGCATCCCGTACGCCGGGGTCGTCCACTGGGGCACCCCGCCAGGCCGCCGCCGTCGGCCGATGAACATCAGCCCCAACCCCTGGATTGCGATCGCCGCCCAGCGCACCGAGCCCCAGTGGGCCGCTCACTACGAGCAGGCCCTACGGCAACTCATGAGAAGGGTCGAGAACGGTGGCTGACGACAAGTGGGTATCGGACTTCGGGGACCTCACCGGGCCGGAGACGGACAAGGTGTACGAGCTGCTGGGCATCAGCCCCGCCGACACCGAGCGGCACGCGTTCTCTCTCGCGTGCGCCGTCGCCGTGGTGACCCGCCAGCGCACCGACCCGAGCGTCCCTGACGACCGGTGGAAGACGCTACGGATGGACGACGTGGTCACCGTGGAGTCCCCCGATCCCAAGGACGAGGCGGACCCTACGTTGCCCGGGTCTACGCCCGGGTCGTCCTCTCCAAGGCATGGGGAATCAGCCCCCGAGAGTGCAGGGAGCTGACGAATTTCGAGGTGGCCATGATGTGGCGGGTTCTCGATGAACTCGCCGCCGATTAGGGGGAGTCCACTCCGGGGGGAGTAGGGAGCCCCCGTCATGGGCAGACCGGCAACGCTGGCCGTCCGGATCACAGCTGACGCGTCCCGCGCCGCCCGGGGCGCGCAGCAGGCCCAGCGCGCGTTCTCGTCGCTCGGGTCGCACATCAAGGCCCTTGCCGTCACCGCCGGAGCGCTCGCGCTCGGGGGCGGTATCGCCGACTTCGCCAAGCGCGCCGTCTCGTCGGCGTCGGAGGTAGAGCAGAACTTCGGGGCCCTGGACGCCGTCTTCAAGGGGTCGTCCGGGCAGATGAAGCAGTGGGCCGCCGGTGCGGCCCAGTCGGCCGGTCTGTCCAAGGCCGCGTACTCCGGCATGGCCGTCACGCTCGGGGCCAGTCTCAAGAATCAGGGCGTGGCCGTCGGGGACGTCGGCAAGCTCACGAACGACCTGATCACCAAGGGCGCGGACCTGGCGTCGATGTTCGGCGGTACCACCGCCGAAGCGGTCGACGCGCTCTCGTCCGCGTTCCGGGGTGAGGCGGACCCGGCGGAGCGCTACGGGCTGAACCTGAGCCAGACCGCCGTCAACGCCTACAAGGCCGCGCACGCGTCGCAGAAGCTCACCGACACCCAAGCGCGTCTTGCGCTGATCACCCAACAGTCCAAGGATGCCACTGGCAACTTCGCCAAGGAATCCGACACGCTGGGCGGTCAACAGCAAAGGCTGGCAGCGCAGTTCGACAACATGGCCGCCGCGCTCGGGGCCAAGGTTCTCCCCGTTCTTACCCAGGTCGCGCAGTGGGCCAATGACAAGCTGCTCCCGGCCGTCGGCTCCGTGGCGTCCGCCATCGGGGAGCGGCTGGGCCCCGCCCTCTCGCTGCTGGGCGGCTGGCTCTCGGGGACCGTTCTTCCCGCTGTGAAGGACTTTGGCCAAACGCTGGTGACACGTGTCATTCCCGGGGTGGTCGGGTTCGTGAAGGGCGTCGTGGACGCCGGTAAGGGGGTCGTCCAGACCGCCCGCGACTTCGCGCCGCTCCTGGTGGCCGCCGGGGCGATTGCCGCGCTGCTGGCCGGGCCGCTGGTGGCCGCGTTCGTCGTCTCCCAGGTGCAGCTTGGAATCCTGGCCGTCCAGGTCGGCGCGCTCACCGTGGCCCAGCGGGTGGCCGCCGTGGCAACGAAGGCGTGGGCGGTTGCCCAGCGGCTGTTCAACCTCGTGTTGAGCGCCAACCCCCTCGTACGGGTCGCCATGCTGGTGATCGCGCTCGGGGCCGCCGTCTACACCGCCTACCAGAAGTCCGAGACCTTCCGCCGGATCGTGGACGCCGTGTGGGGCGCGGTGAAGCGGGCCGGGGCGTACATCGGAGGCGCGTTCGTCTCCGCGTTCAACGCCTGCAAGAACGCCGTGGGTTGGGTCGTGGACAAGGTGAAGGCGGTCGTCTCCTGGTTCGGCCGCATCCGGTTCCCGAACCCGTTGAACATGATCCGCGACGGGTTCAACCGGATCAGGGACGCCGCCCAGTGGGTCATTGACAAGGTCCGGTCCGTGATCGACTGGATAGGCAAGATCCCCGGCGGGGGGCTGCTGAAGAAGGCCATCGACCTCGTCACGTACAGCGCTGCGCCGCCCTCACCGGCCGCGTACGGGCCTACCGGCTACGCCAGCAGCCCCGGGGCCCTGCGGGACGCCGCGCGCGTCCTGCGGCCGTCTACGACCGTGTACATCACCATGGACGGAACCCAGCTCCAGGGCCGCATCACCCGAACCGTGGTCGGCGCGATGAACGCCGACGGGGCGCGGCTCCAGGCCGGGGGGTGGGCGTGATGGCCGCCCAGCCGTGGCCGCTCCCGCGCCTCGTCCTGGCCGTGGCCGTCACGACGACCGAGGCGGGCCGGACGCTGGCCACCTTCACCGTCACCAACGCCAAGGCCGCCGGGGTCGCCCTCGTGGACCCCGGGGACGGGGGCGAGAAGCTGCGCGTGACCCTCACCGCCCAAGAGGGAGACCCGGGGCTGTTCACCGGCACCACGACGCACCCGTACACCGTCCCGGGACACACCACCTACACCGCGTCCGCCGTGGCCGCCGCGCCGTCGCCCGCGCCCACCTGGAGCGCCGTCCCCGACCGGTGGCCGGTGTGGCCGGACGTAGAGGCCGGGGTCGTCACGTGGGAGGACGTGGCCCGGACCGAGGAGTACGCGGAAGTCCCCGTCACGGTGGACGTCGGGGACGCCACCGTCTGGGCCACGGTCTACGACGCCTACCCCCTGCCCCGCATCCACATCGCAACGTGGATCGCCGCGCCGGACAAGATCCGCCGGTGGACGCTGCGCCGGTACGTACCGAGCGCTGGCGGGGACTTCGACGTGGACATCTGGGCCGGTGACCGGAAGGCCGTGAACCTGTCCCTGGAGGACGGGGAAGCGCCGTTGGACCAGCCGGTGACCTACCGGCTCACCCTGGAACTCAACGACGGCACCCGGACGGTACTGACGTCCAACGAGGTCATGATCAGCGGCACCCGGGGGTGTTTCCTCACCGACACCCGCAGTGGCCGCACGGTGCCCGTACAGGTCCAGGCGTGGGACGCCCGGGAATGGGAGTCCCGCCAATCGCTCCTGGTGGTCATGGGCCGCGCGGACCCGGTCGTCCTCACCGACCGGCACGTCCGCCCCAAGGGCACGTGGTCGCTCCTCACCCGCTCCCGCGAGGAACTGGAGTCGCTGTATTCGGTGCTGCTCTCGTCCCGCCACGTGCTGCTCCGCACTCAGGCCGCCTCGTCCCTCAAGGCCGTGTACGTGGCCGTCGGCAACCTGGCGGAGCAGCGGTTGTATCCGGGCATCGGGAACGCGTGGGAACGCCTCACACAGGTGCAGGTGCAGGAAGTCGCGCCGATCCCCGCCACGGCCCGGATCGCCGGGACGACCTGGACGCAGCTTGCCGCCGCGTACGAGACGTGGGAGGCCGTGGCGGAGCGCTTCCCGTCGTGGCTGGACGTCGGGGAGTGGATCGCCGCCCCGAAGCAGAGCGCGCCGCCGGACCCCGGGCCGCGCCCGTACCTGGACCAAGGTCCCGGCGCCGAGTGGGCCGATGGTCCCCGCCGGCCCCAGGACCAAGGTCCCCGCCGGCGCCGGGACCAAGGTCCCGAAGGGGAGGTGTGACATGCGGCCGTCCAGCGACATCTACCAGCAGCTCATCACCACCAGCCACGACGTCGTCTGTGAGGTGTCGGCGTGGATGGGCCCCGGGGAGTACACCCCGTACCGGCTGCTGGCCGCCCGCGTGCCGGTCACGTCCGGGACGATCCAGTACGACGACACCGCCACGCTGCGCCGCCGCCTGAACATCACGGTGCCCATCCGGGACCCCGAGAACGCCACCAACTGGGACCCCCAGGGAGACCCCGCCCACCCGCTGGCAGTCTTCGGCCAGCAGCTCAACGTACGGATTGGCCTCACCCTCCCGAACGGGGAAGTGGAGCTGTTCAACCATGGGTGGTACCTCATCTCCGAGTGGTCCGTGGATGAGCTGGAGCGCACGGTGTCCGTGACCGCCGTCGACGTCGCGCAGCGCATCGTGGACGAACGCCTGATGATCGCCCGGGGCCCGTGGTCGACCGCCAAGACGTACGCCGCTGAGTTCCGGCTCATGGCGTCCGTCGTCCGTACGGACCCGTACGTGGACCCCCGCCTGTCCATCACCAAGAAGGTCAACCCCGCCACCATCTGGGAGCGGGACCGGGCGAAGAACCTGGACGACCTCTGTACGGCGTGGCCGGGCCGCTGGTTCATCGACGACGAGGGCCGCCCGCACGCCGCGCCGCCCCTCCCCGAAGTCACGCCGACCACGCGCCCAGACGTCGACCTCGTCTCGGGGGCCCGGGGAACGGTCGTGAACCGCGCCCGCACCGGCACCCGGGAACGCCTCTACAACACCGTCGTGGCGATCGGAAAGACCGGTGACGAACTCTCGTCCCGGCCGCCGTGGGTGTCCAAGAGCATCGAGACCCCGGGGTCACCGATCCACCCCCAAGGGCCCTACGGGTACAAACCCCGCTTCTACCAATCCGATCTGCTCACGACGTCCAAGCAGTGCATGGACGCCGCGAAGGCGCTGCTGCCCAAGGTGGCCGCCATCGGCCGCACGGAGCCCATCAACGTCCTGCCGGACTACCGGGTGGAGCTGGGGGACGTCGCCCGCGTCCGGACCGATGGCGGGGACTTCACCGGCCACGTCACGGCCATCACGCTCCCGCTCACCGCCGACGGGGGCCACATGCAGGTCACCTTGGCCAACGTCCCCGACACCCCAGAGGAGAACTGACCATGCCCACGATCGCCCAGGTGCTCCAGGGCCAGCAGGACCCGGAACGCCCCGACCGCCATTACGTGGCCAAGGTCAAGGCCATCACCGCGCCGTGGGCCACGTGCGACTTCTACAACGTCCGCGACTGCCAGGCAGTCATCCCCAAGGGTCTCGCCGTGGCCGTGGGGGAAACCGTCCTCGTCCTCGTCGGCCGCGCCGCCAATGTCGTCCTCTGCGTACTGGAGACCAAGTCATGACCGGACATACCCCGCTGCTCGCCTACCCCTACCCCGAGCCGTCCGACCCGCCCCGGGGCTGGGAGCAGATCCAGGCCCTTGCGGAAGCGCTGGACCAGCAGGCCAAGCCCGTAACCCGGGAACTCCCCCTGAAGGCGGAGTACGCCAAGAAGACCGCGTTCTACTACCGGCAGAACGGGCGCGTGCATCTCTTCGGGCAGATCCGCCGCGCGGACGGGGGCAAGATGAACGCCGGATCAGAGGAGTTCCTGACCTCGTGGGCCCCGGACGCCCGCCCGCCGTCGTACTTCTCCGCCACCGTGACCGTGGTCGGCGTCTCGGGTCTCGCCATCTTCTCGCCCGTGCTCCGCGTCGACGTGAACACCGGCTATCTCAAGGCCGTCGGGGGTGACCCGAAATACCAGTTCACCGCCGTGAACCTCACCGGCCTGTCGTGGCCGATCGCCATCGAGCACAACCCGGACGCCGCCGCAGCGTTCCCGGCCTCGTACGAGGCCGGACCCTGACCCCGGGACTAAGGTCCCCGCCGGCGCCGGGACCAAAGTCCCACCGCGGAAAAGACAGCAGCCCCGACGGAACCCGTCGGGGCTGCTGCCTGGTGAGCCTTAACGCCGCGCTGCCACGTCCGCCACAAACGGACCCCAGGCCGCCGCCGGGAAGACGAGGACAGGACCGGCAGGGCTCTTACTGTCGCGCACCGGCACCACGCCGGAGAAGCCGTCCGCCACCTCAACGCAATCGCCGTTGCTCGCGCCGCTGTAACTCGACTTGCGCCACTCAGCCTTGCCAAGGTCGTGCATATCGATCATGTGCGTATTCCTCCGCCGCTTTCTCAAGTAGGGACAGCGATGCCTCTACCGGCAGTGCGTCGGCTAGGGCCAGGTCGTACGACGCCTGACACGCGAGGACCACGGCCGGATCGTCATGCAATTGCCCTGTTCGCAGACCCTCAACGTACGCGACCGGGGGAGCGTCAGAGAACCGCATTAGGACCACCATGCTCTCCAACAGGGCATGTGCGCCATGGGAGAAGGGGAGGATGTGCGTCCGCACGCGCCCCGATCGGCCAAGCTCCGCGATGTGCCGCAGTTGCTCCGCCATGACCGCGCCGCCGCCGATCCGGCGGAGCACGACCGACTCATCCAGCAATGCCCACATTTCCGGAGCGTCGGCATCGTCCAGCAGCGTCGACCGCTCTATGCGGTTGTCGATCCGACGCTCTACAGCGGCGGCTGTGTAGTTCGGTGTGCCCGCCCGGAACACCGCCCGCGCGTAGTCGGACGTCTGGAGCAGGCCGGGGACGAGGGTGGCCCCGTAGACGCGAATGCCCAGGGCCAGCTTTTCCAGCTCCGCCGCCTGCTCGAAGTGGTCCGCGAACTTGTCCTCGTCCAGTTCCTCGCGCATCCGGGCAAGGATGCCGTCCGTCCCGTACAGCTCATCCAGCCGCTTCGCGTCGTCTAGCTGGGGTTTCCGCCGCCCCGCCTCCCAGTGGGCCACGTTCTGGGGCGACGTGAGAAGTGCGTCAGCCACGGCCTGTTGCGTCAGTCCCGCCGCTTCGCGCTTCCGTACCAACTCGTCCGCGAAGAACTTGCGGGGTGACTTCCGCTCGCCCTGCTCCTTCCCCTGGTGGCTCTGCGTACGACCCATGGCCAACACCCTTCTACACAACGCCAGTTGGAGGGTCCGCCCCCCTTCTCAAGGCTAGCGATCCGCTCCCAGGGTTGAGGTACCCACTGCGAAACCCGACGGAGGCAAGCGTGCCGACCCCCCAGAAAGCCCCCCAGCCCCCGAAGTACCGCCCGGACGCCGGGTGGCGTCTCGACCGCATCCCCGCCCAGCGCGTCCAGCGCGTGGAACACGACGGAGACCCGGACCGCATCTTCCTCCCGCTCATGGTCATGCTCAACGGCAAGATGCGCGGGGACAGTGGCGTGTGGATGAGCCCCGCCGAGGCGGAGCAACTGCACGCCGAACTCTGCAACGTCCTCGGAGGCGACTGGGAGACCCTGCCGACCTGCCGGATCAGGCCTGACCACCAGTACGCCGGGCGAAGGTGATGCACCGCTTATGGGCCCGCGTCACCCGCTTCGCCGGGCCCTTGTTCGTCCTGATGATCTCCGCATCCATCGGACTCCTGCTGACCGCACTCCTCCAGCCTGATTGGATCTACCCCTTGCCCCCGTACCCGCCCCGGTGAGCCCGGGTACGGGAGACGGCTCCGGCGTCGCCGCGCCCGGGAGCCGTCCGACAAGCCCCGTCCGTGTGGATGATCGGCCGCACGGACGGGGCTCTGTTGTGCGTAGTCAGATGTGGTCAGCCTCGTACATGGACTCGACCCAATCGCGTGCACTCTCCCGATTCGGGGTGCACGACGGGTGCGCGGAGCAGCGTCCGCAGTGATCGCACGCCAGACCGGCGTTGCATTCCTCGCACTCCCACGCGCTGGCGAATGCTTCCTTCTCGCCGCAACCGGCGCACTGGCCGGGCAGTAAGACCAGAGCCAGCGGGGGGCCGGAATCTCTGGCGTCATCGTTGGTGGTTGCCATGGGGCGAAAGCTACCCAGGGAACGCGCTTGCACCGGGTATTCGGGCAGATGCCACGTACTGCCAATGCCGTCTGCCAACTGGCCTACACCGCAGTAGTACCCTTGCCTCTGGCGGTAGACCAAGACGAGGGCGGCCCCTACTTCACCAGCGGTAACGCGAAGGGTGGAGAGAAGAGGTCATTATTAGAACTACCAGCGGTTATGTCCGCTGGGGGGACTCGATGATGACCCGCTCAACACCCGGACTGAGCAAAGGGTGAAGAGAAGAGGTCGATGTAGTCGGTCCCCAGCCGCCGCAGACTGGCCTCGACCGACCTCCGGATATTGACGGCCGACAGCTTGTCGTGATTCGGCCACGGCACCTCGCCGTCGCCCGCCATGTTGGCGTACACCTTGGTTCCGAGGACGACCTTGTCGCGCCGCCCGCCGCCCTGGGCGAACCACGAGCCGATGATCTCCTCGGTGCGGCCCTTGTTGTTGCCCCACCCATACGCATTGGCGGTGTCGAAGAAGTTGACGCCCGCGCCGAGGGCGGCGTCCATGATCGTGTGGCTGTCGGCCTCGCTGGTCTCGGGCCCGAAATTCATCGTGCCGAGGACGAGACGGCTGACCTTGAGTCCGGTGCGTCCGAGCTGTGTGTACTTCATGACCCTCAACCCAACGCCTTCGAGCGCACTCGATGCAAGGGGTCCCGTACGGTCCCGGCGGGGGCTCAGTCGCGGGGGAAGTCGTTCGTGTCGAGGGTGAGGTCGAGGACGGTGCCGGTCATGTCGACGCTCTCGCCGAAGTCCAGGGACAGGCTGCCCTTGTACTCGTCGCCCTTGGGGAGGGTGTGGAGGTGCCATTCGCCGGTGCACGGGTCGACGATCAGGTACACCGGGACGCCTGCGGCGGCGTAAGTGGCCTTCTTGGAGCCGTAGTCGTTGGCCGCGGTGTCCTTGGAGATGACCTCGGCCACGAATTCGATGTCCCGGTGGTTCCAGCGGCCGGTTTCGGGGTCCTTCCGTGCGTCGTCGCGAAGCTTCACCACGTCGGGAGCCAGGCCGTTCAGCCGCCCCTCGAAGTCGATGCGTACGTCGGACGTGACCTTGACCTTGAGGCCGAACCGGTCCTCCAGGGCGCGCACGATCCTGCGGACGATCTGCCAGTGCGTGTCCCTCTGCGGCGACATGTAAACGGCCCCCTCGACGATCTCGACCTTGTATCCCTCGGGGGTCGGCTCAAGCCACTCGAACATCATGTCCAGAGTGGGCTCGTCGCTGGTGTCGGCCATCCTGATCCCCTCGGGCGCCTCGGTGATCGTCATGGTGCCGCTCCTCCCCGCTGCCGCTCGTGGCCGGCGGGCAGTCGCGCACTACAACGATACGCACGGTGACGTGGTGACGCAGGGGTGACGGCCCCGCCGGCGTTGACTGCCCGCCTCACCCGCCCAACCACCCCGCCGCATCCAGCCGATACCGGTCGGAAGGCGGGACGACCGTCCGCAGGGCGGCCTCCATTTCCTGTACGCGGTCGGGTCCGGCCGCAGCCGCCCACTCGGCCCGCAGGGACTCGAAGATCAGCGCCGACCGGGTCAGCAGATCGCGGCCCTGCGGGGTGAGGCGGACGATTTTGCGGCGGGCGTCGGCGGTGTCGGCGGCCGTGGTGACGTAACCGAGCGTGGCGAGCCGGTCGGCGGTCTTGCCCGCCGCCTGCTTGGAGATGCCGAGCCGCCGCCCGATCTCGCTGGCGGTGGCGCCGTCCGGCCCGACGGCCTGGAGGGCGAAGCCGTGGGCGGGGCGGGCGTCGGGGTGCCCCTGGGCGGCGAGTTCGGCGTGCAGGCGGTCGATCAGTGACCGGAACCCGGAGAGCAGCAGGAAGGGCAGCTCCCAGGCGGGGCCGTCCTCGCCCGTCGGGAGAACCTCCTCACCCGCCGCGCGGATCCCCTTGCCCGAATCGACAACCCGGTTTACCTTCATCTCATCGTCAACCATGTTGTCCATTCTAGGTCCACGGCTGAGGAGTCACCCATGCCCTTCATCGAGCACACCACCGAGACCGCCCCCACCGGATCCGTCCGGGCCCTGGAGTCCATCGCCGGGAACCTCGGCTTCGTGCCGCCCCCGGCGGCCAGGCAGGCCGAATCGCCCGAGCTGCTGAACGGTTTCCTGCGGATGAGCGCACTGTTCGAGAGCGTGACGCTGGAGCCGGTCGCGCGGGAGGTCGTCATCATGACGGTCGCGGCGCGCAACGAGTGCGGGCTGTGCGTACGGATGCACGCCGGGAAGCTGGAGAAGCTGGGGGCGGGGGCGGAGGTCGTCGCGGCACTGTCGGAGCAACGCCCCCTGGACGACCCGGCCTTGGAGGCCGTACGTCTCTTCACGTGCGCCGTGCTGGACGGTCGTGGCGAGGTCGACGACGCCGGGCTGAAGGCGTTCTACGCCCACGGGTACACGCAGCGCAATGCCCTCGAAGTCGTCCTCGGGATCGGCACGTACACCCTCTCCACCTTCGCCAACCGCCTGGTGGGATAGGGCACTTCGACCCCGGAAGCCCCAGGGGGACCCCGGAGGAAAGGCGGGGGCCGAGCATGACTTTCGGCAGGGGTGTCGGGGGCAGCCCGGTCCGTACGTTCGCCCCATGAACCGAAACCGGCGTTTCGTCGCCTCCGCAGCAGCCCTGATCGCCCTCGCCGTCACCGCTCCCCTCGCCGGGGCGGGGACGGCCCTCGCCGCCGAGCCGGCCGGGCCTCGCGCCGAGGTCTCCGCCTCCGTACAGCTCGAACTCCCCGCCCCCACCGGCAAGTTCGCCGTCGGGCGGAAGGAGCTGCACCTCGTGGACCGGGGCCGTACCGACCCCTGGGTGCCTTCGGCGGGGCCCCGCGAGCTGATGGTCTCCGTCCACTGTCCCGCCGCCCGGAAGGGCACCCGCGACACCTCCCCGTACATGACACAGGGGGAGGCCAGGCTCCTCCTGGAGGGCATGCGTCGTGCCGAGGAATTCCCCGCGGACCTCCTCGCGGGCACCCGCACCAACTCCCGCCCCGACGCCCGCCCGTTGCCCGGCAAGTACCCCCTGGTCCTCCTCTCGCCCGGCTACAGCCTGCACCGGTCCACCCTCACCCTCCTCGCGGAGGAGCTGGCGAGCCGGGGGTATGTCGTCGCGGCCATGGACCACGCGTACGAGTCCTTCGGGACCCGGTTCCCCGGCGGCCGGACGCTGACGCTGGTCAAGGCGCCGTCCGCGCAGGTGGTGCCGGTACGGGCCGCCGACGCGTCCTTCGTGCTGGACCGCCTGCTCGACCGGCGGGGCCCGTTCGCCCACCTCGTGGACCGCCGCCGGATCGGCATGGCGGGCCACTCCATCGGCGGCAACGGCGCGGCGGCGGCGATGGCGGCCGACCCGCGCATCGGGGCGGGCGCGAACCTCGACGGCGCCTTCTTCGACACACTCCCCGGGGCCGGCCTGAAGGGCCGCCCCTTCCTCCTCCTCGGCACGGACGCCACGCACCGCCCCGGCGGGAAGGGCCAGTGGGGCGAGGCATGGGCGGCGATGGACGGGTGGAAGAGGTGGCTGACGGTCGCCGGGACCGGGCACTTCTCCTTCAACGACGTGCCGGTCCTCGGCGGGCAGCTCGGCGTGGTCGACCCGGCGGCGCCGCTGCCGGGGGCCCGGTCGGGGGAGATCACGAGGACGTACGTGGCGGCCTTCTTCGACCGCCACCTCAAGGGGAAGGCGACCCCGCTGCTCGACGGCCCGACGGCCGCGAACCCCGAGGTCGCCTTCCACAACCCGTAGCCGGGAAGCGCTAGTCGGGCAGGTTGCCCACGATCCACTCGCCCAGCTCACGCGTCATCGACGTGTGCGGCGTGCTCGTCGACGAGAGGAGGAAGTCGTGCAGGCCGGTGTTCTCCTCCGACACCTTGCGCAGGTCGGCGAAGGGGTCCGCCTCCGGGGTCGACAGGTCGAAGTCCGCGAGGTCGACCGCACTGCCCGAGGGCACGAAACAGGTCGCCGGGTGGTGCGCGGTCGCCGGAGCGCCGAGCTGCTGGAGCAGGCCCGCGACCAGGGCGAAGTTGCCGAGGGTGCCGCCGGGGGCGCCGTCCAGCTCGGGGATCGTGTCCGTACGGACGGTCACCGGCTCCCCGCCCGTCTTCGCCAGCTCCGCGACCAGCGCGCCCTTGCCGCCGGGCTGGGTGTAGAGCTTGGTGCCCTTGAGGTCGCCCTCGGCGGTCAGCGCGGTCTCGCCGGGCTTGATGCCGTTGCCGACGCCCTTTCCGTCGCCGTTCGCGACGCCGAGGAGGCGGGGGATCTGGGGCCAGCCGCCGACCCGCTCCAGCTCCCCGAGGAAGGTCTCGCGGTCCTTGTTCGGGGTCGGCTCGCCCACGACCGTGCTGGTGTGCCAGCGCAGCATCTGCTTGGCCGCCGGGCTGCTCACCAGGCTCAGCATGCGCGAGTCGCCCAGGATGTACGGGACCAGCTTCTGGATGCCGATGGGCAGCCAGGCGCCGCGGTGCGGGGTGTCGTACGAGAGGTACACGGCGGTCTCGTGGTTCATCCGCTGGCGTTCCATCTTCGCCAGCGCGTACCGGGTGATCAGGCCGCCCATGCTGAAGCCGCCGACGGTCAGCTGGGCGTTGCCCGCCTTGCGGGCATTGGCCTCGTGGATGCACCGCACCGCGACCTTGGCGTTGTCGATGATCGACTTCGTACGGTCCTCGTAGCCGAGCAGCACCAGGTCGTGGCCGCTCTCGTGCACGGCGGAGATGAACTTGTAGTCCGGGGAGCCGTCGCCCTCCAGGCCGTAGTGCAGCTCGTTGTAGGAGCTGGGCAGGCTGGAGAAGCCGTCGGAGAGGATCACGGGCCGCTGGATCTCCTTGCGGCCGGGGACGCGGTAGACCCACGCGGTGCCGCCGTCGCCGAGTTCCCAGGTCTCGTCGGGGCGCGGTGCTTCGGGGAAGGCGATGCGGTTGTTCGGGTCGAGGTCGCCCCAGAAGTTGGCCACAGGTGCGGACATGCGTGTGCCTCCCGTACGAATGAGGGTTCTACCGTGGGTGTTCGGCAGGCTGCTGAACGTAATCGGGGGTGGGGGCGGGATGAATGGATCCGCGTGCCTTTGGCCGTAAAACGGCGGTTGCGGCGGAAAGCGGTCCGGGCGGAAATCAGCCAGGCGGGGGCTCGCGTGCGGGTCCCCGTACGCGCCGAAGCCCGGCGCGGCACCGAGGGGTGCGCGCGCCGGGCTTCGAGGTGAAGCGTTCCTGCCGTACGGGCGACAGGGGCAGCTGCTTAGAGCTGGCCGGAGGAGGCGATGGTGATCTTCGCCTGGGTGCGGCCGGACTGCGAGCCCAGCGACTCGATCTTCTTGACGAGCTTCATGCTCTCCTCGTCCGCGACCTCGCCGAACACGACGTGCTTGCCGTCGAGCCAGCCGGTGACGATCGTGGTGATGAAGAACTGCGAGCCGTTGGTGTTCGGACCCGCGTTGGCCATCGAGAGCAGACCCGGCTTGGTGTGCTTCAGCTGGAAGTTCTCGTCGGCGAACTTCTCGCCGTAGATGCTCTTGCCACCGGTGCCGTTGCCGGCGGTGAAGTCGCCGCCCTGGAGCATGAAGTCCGGGATGACGCGGTGGAAGGAGGAACCGGCGTAGCCGAAGCCCTGCTCGCCCGTGCACAGGGCGCGGAAGTTCTCGACCGTCTTCGGGACGACGTCCTCGAAGAGGTTGAAGGTGATGCGGCCCGCGGGCTCGTCGTTGATCGTGATGTCGAAGTACGTCTGGATCGTCATGGGGGCAATCCTGACACCTGGGGGGTACGGGCGGCCAACCGGCCCACGAAATCGCAGGTCAGCGCGTAGACGGGGGTGAGTCGCTAGAGCTGCTGGGACAGATTCCCGACGCTGTTGTCCGCCGTCAGCCGGACTTTCGCCGAGTCCGCGAGGTCGGGGCGCAGGGGCACGCTCACGGCCCCGCCGGGCGCGATGGTCCCGAGCGAGCACCGGGCCAGGACCCTGTTGGCGCCCGGACAGTGCGGGTCGGCGGTCATCCGCTCGGAGGTCGGGGCGGCCCCGACCCCATACCGGTCGTTGTCGACGACGATCCGTACGCCACGGGCGGCTGCCGGCCCGGAATTCCTGACGGTGAGCACGAGCACGTCCTTCCGTCGCTCGGCCGCGAACGAGAGCCGGGGCCCGGAGTCGGCCCGGGTGTACCGCATGCCCTGGGTGACCTGCTCCTGCGTGCGACGGCCACCGGCCTCGATGTCGAGCTGGGCTTCGATGTCGTACGTTCCGGGCCCGGGGTAGCGGAGGGCTTCGCCGCGCGCGAGGGGCGCGTACACCTGGGTGCGCTCGGTGGTCGGGTGGAAGGTCCAGGACCCGGTGATACGACACGGGCGCGCGGCCCGGTCGCAGGTGGGCCGGGCGACCCAGACCCGGAGGGCGTTCCCGTCCGTACCCGTACAGAGGTCGAAGCGGGCGTGCCCCGCCTGCTGCGGCGCGCAGAACGACTGCTCGACGGGGGCGGGGACCGCGTGGGCGGGGCTGAGGGAGAGGGCGAGGAGGGTGCCGGTGAGGAGGAGGGGGTGCGTGGGGGCCATGGGGGCCATGGTGGTGCGGGCCCCCGCCCCCGGCCCGCACCGACACCGGGGCGTCCGGTGGAGGGGCCGGGCACCTACGCTCCTGGGATGCGGCGCAGCGATCTCAGGCGGGGCGAAAGGGTGTGGACCGGGCTCGCCCTGGAGGTGGAGGAGGGCAGGCCCCGGCCGGGGTTCGGGGTGTTCACCGCCGGGGGACGGCGGTTGTTGCTGGCCCAGCAGGAGCGGCCCGTGCTGCTGGCGGTGGTCGAGGAGGGCCTCGGGGGCGTGGACTTCTGGCGTACGGATGCCTACCGCTCCTGCGTCCCGCCGCTGCGGGCCGACACGGCACGCACCCTCGCGGGCGACCCGCAGCGGTGGGCCCACCGGTTCGCCCGCCACCTGGACGAGTCGCCGGGCAGCCCGCTGCACGAGGGCCGCTGGCTCCTCTCGTACGAGAGCCGGCTCGCGGGTTGGCGCGAGATGCTCGTGGAGGGGCATCCGGGCGGCTACCTGGACTGGCACCTGCACTCCACCGGGTGGGAAGTCCTGCCCCTGCGACCGATGCCGGGTCCGGACGACGGCCGGGTCAAGGCGTACCGCAAGCAGGTCCGGGAGGGGACGCTGCCGCCGGTGCTCCTGTGGTGGGTGAGCGGCCTGGACTGTCACCTGGTCCTGGACGGTCACGCACGTCTCGCCGCCGCGATGGCGGAGTCCGCCGAACCGCCGGTCCTCGAACTGCACCGGGCGATGCAGTCGGACGACCTGGCGGTGCGGGTCGAAGAGGAAGTCTCCTTCTACGAGGATGAGTTGGCCCGATATGCCGCGCTGAGGGCGGTGCACGGTCCGACGGTGCCGGACGGGACGGGGGTGGCCGGTCCTCAACTCGCCCGTCTGCTCAGCGACTTGGAGGCTCGCCAACAGCTCACGTGGGCACGGCCATTGCCGGGCGGCGTGGAGGAGTGGAGGAGAATCGCGGGGGCGGCTTTCAGGGGCGCGGGGAACTGCGCGACCAGCCACGACGCACCCGCACGGGAACCGTCCAACTGCCCCCGCGGGTTGAGGTGAAGGGGCGGGGTTGGGGACCCTTTGGCCCGGCGGGCCGGAGCTGAGCCGGTCCAGTACAGGGAAGGGCCCCCGGCCCCCCAAGGCGCGGGCGCAGGCCAGGGATCCCGGTGGATCCACCGGAGGGGGTGCGGCCGGGGTGCCCTCTAGCCGGGCGCGCCCCCCGCTGTGTACTCCACCGCCACACTCACCACCGCGAGCCCCCCGAGGATCACCCCCAGCGTGCCCCGCCCCGCGTCGGCCAGCGCGACCGCGCCCACCGCGAAGAGGCCCAGCTTGAGGGCGATTTCGGGCCCTACCGGCAGCGGGAACTTCGGGCCGCCCGCCGCGAGGAAGGCTCCCCAGATCGCCGCAGCCAGCGCCGCGCTGACGATGCCGAGGGCGATGCCGGTGAGGGTGTTCGGACCGGTGTCCAGGCCCCAGAAGAAGAGGGCGGCGAGGAGGGCGGCCTCCAGGGCGAGCGCGAGGGCGGCGTTGGCGACGGTGAGGGGCGTCCATCTTCGGGCCGATACGGGCCCGGGCTTGGCTATGCGCATGCGGGCGGGTGCTTTCTCGGGGGTGAGGCTGTGGCTGCTCGGGTCGGCCGTGACGGGCCCGGTGTTGGGGTGGGATTCTCTCCCCTCCCCGCCCCTTCCCCCAAGCGCTCGCCGCGCGGCTCGGGGGAGGGGCGGGGAGGCGGTCCACACGGTGAGGGTGGGTGGAGCGCCTGGGGTTCCGCGTACGGGTGTTGGGGCCGGCCGCGCCCTCTGCCTCTCCGTCTCCAAGACCCTCGACCCCGTCCCCCCCCTCCGCGATCAGCCCTGCGTCTCCTCGCGGCGTCCCACAGCGGCCGCATCGAGGACGACGAGCAGCTTGCCGGTGGTGCGGCGCGCCTCCAGATCGCTGTGGGCCTGAGCTGCCTCGGACAGCGCGTAGCGGCCCGTCACGTTGACCTCAAGCGCCTTGGAGCGCACCCACTCGAACACCTCGGCCGCCCGCCGGAGCAGTTCGGGCCGGTCGGCGATGAAGTCACCGAGGCTGGGCCGGATCAGGGTCAGCGAACCGCCCCCGGCGAGCCGCATCGGATCGAAGGGCGGCACGGCACCACTCGCCGCCCCGAAGAGCACCAGATGGCCCCGGGCCCGCAGGCTCGCGAGGCTCGCGTCGAAGGTGTGCGCCCCGACGCCGTCGAAGACGACCGGCAGTCCCTGACCGCCGTTGAGCCGCCTCACCTCGGCCGCGAGGTCGTCCACCGCGGAGGAGAGGATCACCTCGGCGGCCCCGGCACGCTTCGCCAGTTCGGCCTTCGCCGTGGTCGACGTCGTGCCGATCACCCTGCCGCCGAGATGGGTGATGAGCTGGGTCAGCAGCAGCCCCATGCCACCGGCAGCCGCATGCACGAGCACCGTGTCGCCTCCCTGCACCGGGTAGGCGTCCTTGACGAGATAGTGCGCGGTCATGCCCTGGAGGAGCACGGCGGCGGCCGTCTCGAAGTCGATGTCGTCCGGCAGCGGCACCAGCCGGGAGGCGTCCACGACGGCCTGCTCGGCGTACGAACCGGGAATCTCCACCCAACCGACTCGGTCCCCGACGGCGACGTCGGTGACGCCGGGTCCCACTTCGAGGACCGTGCCGGCGCCCTCGGTGCCCGGGGTGAAGGGCAGAGGGAGGGTGTACCGGCCTTCGCGCTGGTAGACGTCGAGGAAGTTGACCCCGGATGCGGCGACCTCCACGACCGCTTCGCCCGGCCCGGGCCGGGGCTGGTCGATCTCGGCCTCCTTCAGGACCTCGGGGCCGCCCACTTCGTACACCTGTATCGCTCGCATGACTCTCCCGTTCCGGTTCACGTCTCCCCACCAACTCCGTTGGTGGCGATCCGATTCCCGGTGGGCGGTTAGCGCGTTCGCTGGGTGTCTCGGGGGAGGGTGAGGAAGGCGGTCCACGCGGTGGGGGTGGTGGTGAGCGCGGGGCGGGTGGTGTCCTTGGAGTCCCGGACGTGGATGGCGGTGGGGTTGCTTCCCGCGCGGGCAGCGGCGACCTCTACGCACTCGCCGTTTTGGTCACCGCTGTAGCTGCTCTTGCGCCAGGTCAGGGCCGTGTTCATAGTTCCTGCGCCACCTTTGTGATCAGCTTGGCGGATGCATCGGGGGTAAGTGCCTGCGATTGCAGTACACCGTACGTGCCGTTCAGGTTCCCCAAGTCGGGCTGCTCAGTGATGAATCGGCTGGTTCTGGGGCCCTCGATGTACGCGAGGTGCCGGTGGTCTCCGGTCTCCAGAAGGATCAGGCATCCCATCAGCCCGGGGTGCGAGCGCAGGTCATGCGGCATGACCTGGATCCTGACGTGTCGGAGTTCGCTGAGATCGAGCACGTGGTGCAACTGCGCCTTGAGGCAGGCGCGACCCCCCAGAGGGCGGGTCAGTGTGCTCTCCTCCAACACGAAGGTCAGGTCGGGCACCGGCCTGCGGTGGATCAGCGCCTTGCGTTCCATGCGTTGTGCCACCCGTTGCTCGACGGTCTCGTCGTCGGGGGTCGGGAACGAACCAGACCGGTGGACCGCACGTGCGTACTCCTCGGTTTGCAGCAGGCCGGGGAACACCATGTTCTGGTAGGAGCGAATGGACGCGGCCTCCCCTTCCTCCGCCAAGTATTCGTCCAAGCTGGACGGTTCGCGGGGCAGTTCATCGTCCGGCGAGTCCGGGAACTCGACTTTGGCCACAGCCAGGAGCGCACCCTGTGCACCAAGTGCGTCCCCTGCCTTGAGGACGAAAAGTCTCTTGGGGCGGCGTTCCCCTTTTTCCACCATGGCCACCTGGGACTTCGAGTATCCGATACGAGCCCCAAGGGCCTCCTGGGAGAGGCCTCCCAGCTCGCGGTGGAAGCGCAGCAACGCGCCGAACGCCTTCGACCCTCGTCGTTCACCGGAGTGCACAGTGACCTCCCCCAAGTGCACAGCCCTGCACAGCGTGCGTGTGTCCCTGGTCACGCTAGCTGCGCCGCACCACCCTTTGCCGTATGGAACAGAAAAGTTCACCGGCATTGATGCCGGACTGGGTGCCCGCCTCGGGCCACGCCCTCCGGCACGCCGGAATTCACTTCGACGCGATCCGTATCGGGGGCTTCTTCGGGGAGCATGTGGCGTACCTGCTCATGGAGTTCACCGATTTCCGCGCGGGACCGATCGTCCGCGAGTACACCGGCGACGAGTACCACTACTTCCTGTTGCCTCCGCAAACGGCCGCCGCCTACCGCTGGCCCGCAGGGGCCCGTGCGCTGAGCCGCGAGGCCGGGGCGCTCGCCTTCGTCGGCGTACCCGCGATGGCCGGCGAGACCTATCCGCTGGGCTGGAGATCGCTACCCACGCTCGAAGTGCCGTTCGTTGAGGTGGAGTTGCTGCAAGAAATGGTCACGCGGGCGGCAAGTGCGCTACGGTGACCGCGTCATAACGTTCTGTTACCCCATGAGGGGGTGGCGGGGCGGCCCCCGGCGGTGCGCCAACACCAACCGGGAACCTTCACCACGAGGACAACAGGAGTCCCCGGGATGCTTCGGCATGTTACCGCGCCCTCGCGCGCCTTCATCAAGGTCCCGCACACGCTCGTGCGCTCTCACGCCCTGAGCAGCGACGCGAAGATTCTGCTCATGCACGTGTGCGGTGTGCACGAGAACCAGCTTCGTAAACCGCTCAGCGAGCACGCCGCCGACGTCGGGATCAAGAACGGTCCGTACAAGCGCGCCAAGCGCGAGCTCGTCCAGGGCGGCTACGTACGAGACGTCAAGTACCAGGCGGAGGGCGGGCGTTGGGTCACCTCGCAGCAGGTGACGAACGTACCGTGGGAGTTTCCGAGTGATACGGATCGGACGGTCGGTGAGCGGGTCGGCCCGTCGCTCGGCGACTCCCAACCCCTAGATGACAACGATGAGATGCGACAGACCAACCCCCCTGCCCCCGAAGCCGAGTTGGAGCCTGTCGAACCGGAGGTCGCCGAGCCCGAGGCGCTGCCTTGGGAGGAGCGGGACGACGGGAAGACCGAGCGGCGGGACCTTGCCGTCGCCGAAGAGGTGCTGCTCTCGCTGCGGTACGCCGACAAGACGCTCTACCTGGGGGTACGGGAGGCCCGCAAGCTCGCCGTCGTCGCGGCGGAGTGGCTGCGGCGCGGGATCTCGCCCAGGGAACTGCGGCGGGTGCTGATGTCGCAGTTGCCGCCGGGCGGGGTGCGGTCGGCGGTGGGGCTGCTGGGGCACCGGCTGCGGGTCAAGATGCCGCCGGTTCCGGCTACCTTGCCGCCGCTGCCGGCATTGGGTGAGGTGCCGCTGCTGCCTGTGCAGCCTGCGGAGATGGTGGAGTGCGCCGGGGGCGGCGACCGCAAGGAGCACATGTTCCGGCCGGTGGGGGACGAGGACACCTGCGGGCCGTGCCGGGTCGCGATCGGGGAAAAGGTGCGCAGGGGGCTGGGGCTCGCCCCTGAGCCCCGGCCGCACGAGCCGGAGCTGCCCGGCTGGCGGGAACGGCTGGACGCGGCGGGGGTGTCCGTACCGGGACTCACGGGCGGCTGAGCGCCTCCGGGCGCGCCCGGGCCCCGTACCGGTGGAACTGAGCGGTACGGGGCCCGGGGTGCTCGGACGTGCGGTGCGCGGTGGCCCGGACGTCGGTGGATCAGCTCGTGCTCATGCGGTCCGCCTGGATGCAGGTGGCGAAGACGTTGAGCTTGCCGGTCGCGTCGGTGCCTTCGTTGCGCACGTACGCGTTCCAGTTGTTGGCCGTGTGGTCCGGAGAGGATCTCAGAATCTTGAAGTCCTGGCCCTGGGGAGTCGACATGTGGAAGCCGCCACCGACGACGCGCCAGCCCGTCGGGCATGACGGGCTCGTCGCGTTGACCTGCGTGTTGGCACCGACGGGAGTCTCCTTGGCGAGGTACTTGACCTCCATCACGCCCCGCTCGCCCTGCGCGCCTGCGGGACCCGGGTCGCCCTTCGGCCCGGCAGAGCCGGTGTCGCCCTTGTCGCCCTTGGGCCCTGCGGGGCCGGGTGCGCCGTCCGCGCCCTTCGCGCCTGCGGGGCCGACGGGACCTGCCGCACCGGGTGCGCCGTCCGCGCCCTTCTCGCCCATCGGGCCTGCGGGACCGGCGGGACCTCGCGGACCCTCCGGCCCCTGCGGACCCTCCGCTCCCGTGACGGGCTTGCCGTGACCGTGGCCCGGCTTGCCGCCGCCCGGCCACGGGTCGGTGGTGCCCGGCGCGGCACGGTGGGCGGAGGGGCACCACGGGATGGCGCCCCGGTTGGTGACGTACCGTGCGCTCGTCCAGCCCGTACGGTCGCTGAGCTTGTACCAGAGGGAGTTGCCCGAGACGTTCTGCGCGCGCACCTTGCAGGCGAGCCGGACCTGGGCGCCGGGGGCGATCGTGCCGATGCGGGCGGCGCCGGTCGACGGAGCGGCGCGGACCAGCAGGCGCGCCTGCGAGGTGACCTTGCCGTGGGCGGTGGGGGTGGCGGCGGTGGCGGCCTGTGCCGCGACGGGCGCGCAGAGGGCGAACGCGGTGCCGAGCGTGAGCGCGCCCAGCGTGAGGCGCCCCGAGGCGGGTGAAAACACGGGTTGTCCCCTTATGTGATCGGTGAGGTGGCAGCAGCAGTGTCGGGAGGGGAGGCCCGTGCTGGGTGCGCTCGATCGGGGCACGCGGTGCGGCCACTCCAATGGCCCGCGGCTGCCACCCGTACGGGCCCGTCCTGCCTGGGCGCGGGGCCCCGGCGCGCCGGTGAGGCACACGTACCTGCTGCGGGGAGCGCGGCGAGAGCACCCCGCCGCCTCTGCCAAAGGTGCCAGGCGGGGTCGTCCCACAGGCGTACGGGACGCGTCGGATCACCGTAAAGACTGAGACGACCGCCCGTCCCACCCCTCCCCGGAGCCCGCCGCGCCATGCCGTACACCCTGGTCCACCCCGCCGCCGTACTGCCGTTGCGGCGGCTCACCGGCGGGCTGCTCATGCCGTCCGCGCTGGTCGTCGGGGCGATGGCGCCCGACCTGGTGGGGTACATGCCGCTGCCGCGCGTCGGGCTGCTGAGTCATGAGTGGCTGGGTGTGGTGACCGTCGCGCCGCTGCTGTCGCTCGTCGTCCTGGCCCTCTTCCACGGGCTGCTGAAGCGGCCCCTCACCGACCTCGCGCCCGCCCCGCTGCGGCGGCGGCTGGCCGGGCCCGTGAACGGGTTCCGGTGGCGGTCCTGGAAGTCGGCCGCCGTGATCCTGCTGTCCACCGTCGTCGGCGCCGCCACCCACGTCCTGTGGGACGACCTCACCCACGGCACGTACGTCGACTGGGGCCTGGACCCCGTGATCGGCGGCTTCACCGGCACCCAGCTCGTCCAGGACGGCAGCAGCGTCGTCGGGCTCGTCGCCCTGGTGTGGTGGGCGGTCGCCTGGTACCGCAAGGCTCCGGAGGGCGAGGACCCGCGCGTGCTGACGCACACCGCCAGGACCGTCGTACGCCTGCTGCTCGCCGCCGGAATCCTGCTCTCCGCCGCCTCCGCGCTCGTCTTCCCGCCCCGCCCGCTCAACGGCGAGTGGCCGACCGGCTTCGGCCTCGCCTGGTACCACGCCACCAACATGCTGCTCGCGGGCGTCGGCACGGGCTTCCTGCTGATCACGCTGTACGGGGTCGGGTGGACGGCGTACCGGCTCACCCGGCGCCGTACGCAGCCCGTCTGACCGGCGGCAGCGCGATGTGCCACCGGTGTGGCCCTGCGCGATGATCAAGGCATGGGACACGCACATGGACACCTGCCGTCCACCGAGGCCGCCGTCGTCGCGATCCGCGAGGTCGCGCGGGAGTACGGGCGGGAGGTGACCGTCACCGACGACATCGGGACGGACCAGGTCACGCGGCGGACGGATGCAGGGGTCTTCGCGACCACCGACGCGGGCGGCGGGCTGCCGCACGACGCGTTCGTCGAGATCGTGGGCGGGACGCCCGCCGTCGCCGTGCAGTTGTACGCGGACGGGGATGCCCGGTTCGTGATCGACGGGGTCGAGGTCCCGGACGTACCGCGCGATTCCGTGCCCGCGTTCCTGCGGTCGGTGTACGGAGGGCTCGCGTACGTGAAGGGCCGCTTCTTCCCGCCGGGATATTTCCTGGTCGTACCGCTGCCCGGCGACGAGACGTACAAGGAGATGGTCCCCTCGAACCTGCTCTCGCCGTGGATGGCGGGCCGGGTTCGCTGAGTCCCCAACACCCGCCCGCTCAGCGGCAGTTGGGGCCCGTCCAGTCCGGGTCGTCCTGGGCGGTGGGCAGGGTGCGGTAGCCCTCCGAGTAGTGGTTCGTCCAGCCGCAGACGCCGCATGCGTAGCGGCCGTCCAGGCCCGCTATCTCCGTGCCGCAGCGGCGGCAGTTGGTGTAGGTGATCTCGGGTGGGGCGGGAGTCGGTCGCCGTGGCTTACGCGCATTCATGATTCAGGGAGTATGCGCCACCGACGCCCCACGCCTGGTGCATGGCGTCGGCGAAGGCCGCCGCGAGTTTGTGCTCGCCGGTCGGGCCCGGGTGCGTGCCGTCGTAGGTGTCCGTGTGGATGTCGTACGTCGGGTGGGTCGTGGCCAGCACGATCGGCGAGCCGGGGCGGTCCCGGTCGGCGACCGTCTTGGCGAGGAGTTCGTTGAAGCGGGCGCACTGGGCGGCGAAGGGGGCGTCCCGTTCGGCGCGGACGTTCGGGATGACGGGGTGGATCGCGATGCTGACGTGCGGGTTCGCGGCGCGGGCCTCGTCGAGGAAGAGGGCGAGGTTGGCGGCGGTCTGCTCGGCGTTCGTGTAGAAGCCGAGGTCGATCAGGCCGAGCGAGACCAGGAGGGTGTCCGCGCCGGTGTCGGCGACGGCCGCGCGGATCGCGGGGGCCATGTGCAGCCAGCCCTCGCCCCAGCCGGCCAGGTGGCGGCGGGCGGGGAAGGACGGGTCGGCGTACGCGTCGGAGGTCGGGGCCGCGGTGGCCGGGTCGTACAACGTGGTGCGGGGGCCGACGATTTCGTACCCGCCGGGCATCGTCGCTTCCAGGTGCTGCCACATGCGGTAGCGCCATGTGTAGTCGCCGGGACAGCCGATGGTCATGGAGTCACCGACGAAGAGGAAGCTGCGCATCCGGTCATCATCGGGGATGCGGGGCGGGGCTTGCATCGTGCCGCATCGTGATGCTGAACACTTGGGCGTATGCGCATCTCTCGTACGTGTGTGGTGGCGGCGGCCGTGGCGGGCCTGGTCGTGGGGACCCCGACGGCGGCTCTCGCCGACGACGGGGGGTTCACCATCAAGGACCCCCGGATCACCGAGTCCAGCGGCCTCGCGGCCAGCCGGGCGCACCCGGGCGTGTACTGGACGCACAACGACCAGGACGGGCCGTACGTGTACGCCGTGGACTCGAAGTCGGGGGAGACCGTTGCGCGGATCACCATGAAGGGGGTCGGGAAGCCGCGCGACATGGAGGCGATCTCGGTCGGCCCGGACGGCGATGTGTATGTGGGGGACATCGGCGACAACCTCAACGGCAAGTGGGACCACGTGTGGATCTACCGCTTCCCCGAGCCCAAGGAGCTGAAGGACCAGACCGTACGGACCACTCAGTACGACGTGAAGTACGCGGACGGGGCGCGCAACGCGGAGGCGATGATGGTCCACCCGAAGACCGGGCGGGTCTACATCGGGTCCAAGGAGGAGGACGGCGCCGGGCTCTACGAGGGGCCCGCGAAGCTCGTGGCCGGGCGGACGAACGTCTTCCGGAAGATCCACGACATTCCGTGGGTGACGGACGGGGCCTTCTCGCCGGACGGGAAGCGGCTGGTGCTGCGGTCGTACCTGTCGGCGGAGAGCTACCGGTGGCCCGAGATGGGCGAGGGCGAGGCGCTCGGCATCGGGTACCGGGGGCAGTCGGAGTCGGTGACGTTCACGCCGGACGGGCGGACGATGCTGGTCGGGGCGGAGGGGGAGCAGAGTGAGGTGTACGCGCTGAAGGTGGAGGGCGGCTCCGACTCCCCTTCGGGGTCGGGCACTTCCGAGTCGCCCTCGGGCAAGCCCGCTCCGGCCGAGGAGACGGGGCTCTCGGGCAAGGGCGTGCTGGTGCTGGGGCTGGCGGGGGTGGCCGTGGTGGCGTGGCTGGGGTTCCGCAGGAAGAGGTGAGGGGCGCGGGGCTCCGTTCCGTGCCCCGTCAGGGGCGCGGGGAACTGCGCGAGCAACCACGACGCACCCGCACGGAACCGGTCACAGCCCCGCAGGGTTTCGGGAAGGGGCGGGGAGGGGAGAAACCCGCCCCGGCACCGGGTGCCGATGAACCGTCCCGCCCCCCGCCCAGCGCCCCGCCCCGCACTACGCTCTAGCGGCCCGCGGCCCGCGCCGCCACGAGTGCCGCGAAGCCGTCCACCAGCCGGGCCAGGCCGAAGCCGAAGTGGTCGAAGGCGGGGTCGAAGGTGTCCTCGGAGAGGGTGGCCATCAGCGGGTAGTCCCCGCTCGCCATCGCCCGCTCCAGGTACGGCGCCTGGCCCGCCCAGAAGGCTTCGTGGCCCAGGCCCGTCTCCTCCGCCGCCTCCCGCGTCTCGACCACCATCCGGGCCGTGCCCTTCGCGAAGCTCTGGACGGCCATGTACACCGAGATCAGCTCGGGGTCCGAGAGGCCGGTCATTCCGCGCAGCCCCGCCAGTGACCGTTCCATGATGCGCAGTGAGCGCGGGCCCATCAGGGCGCGGCTCTGGTTGACCTTGAGCAGCCAGGGGTGGCGCAGGTGCAGTTCGAGTGCGCCGTGCGCGATGGCGGACACGGCGCCCTGCCAGTCCTTCGCCGCCGCCGGGTCGTGGGTCTCGGCCGGTTCGTCCTGGACGCGGTCCAGCATCAGGTCGAGCAGTTCCGTCTTGCCGGGGACGTACCGGTAGAGCGACATCGTGCCCGTGCCCAGTTCGCCCGCGAGGCGGCGCATGGAGAGGGTGTCCAGGCCCTCCGTGTCGGCGAGCTTGACCGCCGCGTCGACGACGGCCTCCAGGGAGAGGCCCCGCTTGGGGCCGCGGGAGGGGCGTTCGCCGGTGCCCCAGAGGAGTTCGAGGCTCGGGCGCAGCGCACCGACCCGCTCCTTCGCGACCTCCGCCAGGTCCGCGGTGGTGTCGGTGGTGTCGGTGGTGTCGGTGGGCTCTGTGGTCTCCGTGTGGTCCGTGTCGCTCATGCGGGTCACCCTATTTCTCGAGAACTGGGTACGCTGTACTCGATTAAGGGTACGGTGTACTCAGTTCAACGGGAAGGGGAGCACCATGAACGAGTACGCGGTCCGGACGGAGGGGCTCCGGAAGGTGTACGGAGAGAAGAAGGCCCTCGACGGCTTGGATCTGAACGTCCGGCGCGGCACGGTGCACGGACTGCTCGGCCCCAACGGGGCGGGCAAGACGACAGTGGTACGGGTTCTGGCGACCCTGCTCTCGCCGGACGGCGGCCGGGCCGAGGTCGCCGGTCTCGACGTGGTGCGCGAGGCGCGCAGGGTGCGCGGGCGCATCGGGCTGGCCGGTCAATATGCCGCCGTGGATGAGGTGTTGACAGGGCGTCAGAACCTGGAGATGTTCGGCCGGCTCTTCCGGCTCGGGACGCGGCGGGCCCGGGAGCGGGCCGGGGAGCTGCTTGAGCAGTTCGACCTCGCCGAGGCCGCCGGGAAGGGCGTGGCCTCGTACAGCGGCGGCATGCGCCGCAGGCTCGACCTCGCCGCCTCCATGATCCTCGCCCCGGACGTCCTCTTCCTGGACGAGCCGACGACCGGGCTCGACCCGCGCGGCCGGGGTGAAGTCTGGGACACCGTAAGGGACTTGGTGGCGCGCGGCACGACCGTACTGCTGACGACGCAGTACCTGGACGAGGCCGACAAGCTGGCCTCGCACATCACGGTCGTCGACCACGGCCGCGCCATCGCCGACGACACCCCCGACGGGCTGAAGAACCGGGTCGGCGGGGACCGTGTCGAGGTCGTCGCGGAACAGGCGGCGGACCTGCCGGTCGTGCTGGGGGCGGTGGCGGCGGTCGCCCAAGTGCCCCCGGAATGCGTGGAGTCGGAGCGCAGGGTGCACGGCCAGGTCGCCGACCGGGTGGCGGCGCTGACCGAGGTGGCGCGCACCCTCCAGGAGTGGGGGATCGGCGTCGAGGACATCGGCCTGCGCAGGCCGAGCCTGGACGACGTGTTCCTGCGGCTGACCGGACACCGTACGGACATCGAGAGCGTCGAGGAGGTCGCGGCATGAGCGTGGCGGAACTGGAAAGCGGCCCGATGGTGGCCGAAGGCCCCGGCGGACGGCTGGGCCGGGCGGCCGTCGACGCCTGGAACGTGGCCCGCCGCAGCCTCACCCACTACCAGCGCCAACCCGTCATGATCCTCTGGCAGTTGGGCTTCCCGATCGTCTCCGTCCTCCTGTACGGATTTGTCTTCGGCAAGGCGATCGCGGTGCCCGGTGGCGGCGACTACCGGGAGTTCCTGATGCCCGGGATGTTCGCCTCCACGATGGCGGCCGGCTTCATGCTGACGGCCACGGTGATGGTGAACGACGCCTCGAAGGGAGTGATCGACCGCTTCCGCTCGATGCCGATGTCGACCTCGGCGGTGGCGACCGGACGCGGCCTCGCCGACCTGGTCATCGCCGTCGCGGAGCTGACGATCCTGGCGCTCACGGCACTGGCCATGGGCTGGCGGGCCCAGGGGACGCCCCTGGGAGCCCTGTCCGCCTTCGGGCTGCTCCTGCTGCTGCGGTTCAGCCTGATCTGGGTGGGGGTGTGGCTCGGGCTGCTGCTCCCCACGCCGGAAGCGGCGGGCGGGCTGTTCGGGGTGGTGTTCCCGCTGACGATGATCTCGTCCGTCTTCGTGGCCCCGTCCCTGATGCCCGGCTGGCTGGGCGCGGTCGCGGCGTGGAACCCGGTGTCGTCCACGGTGACGGCGGCCCGCGAGCTCTTCGGCAATCCGGTGGCGAGCGGGGGGAGCTGGGTCGAGGAGAACGCGGTGCTGATGGCGGTGGTGTGGCCGCTGGCCCTGACGGCGCTCTTCCTGCCGCTGGCGGTGCGGAGGTTCCGGCGGCTCAGCCGGTAGGACGTGATCAGCCGGTAATACGTGAGAGGGGCCCGGCCGGTAGTACGTGAGAGGGGCCCGGCCGCGTGGTGCTCGTGCGGCCGGGCCCCTCCTCGTACGCGTTACAGCTGGCCGATGACGTAGTCGATGCACGCCGTCAGCGCCTGCACGTCCGCCGGGTCGATCGCCGGGAACATCGCCACGCGCAGCTGGTTGCGGCCCAGCTTGCGGTACGGCTCCGTGTCGACGATGCCGTTGGCGCGCAGGGCCTTCGCGATGGCGGCGGCGTCGATCTCGTCGGAGAAGTCGATCGTGCCGATGACCTGCGAGCGCTGCGCCGGGTTCGAGACGAACGGGGAGGCGTGCTTCGAGGTCTCCGCCCAGGAGTACAGGGCGTTCGAGGAGGCCGCCGTGCGCTTGACCGCCCAGTCGAGGCCGCCCTGCTTGTTCAGCCAGGTCAGCTGCTCGTTGAGCAGGAAGAGCGTGGAGAGGGCGGGGGTGTTGTACGTCTGGTTCTTGAGGGAGTTGTCGATCGCCGTGGGGAGGCTGAAGAACTCCGGGACGTGACGGCCCGAGCCGTGGATGCGCGCCGCGCGCTCCAGGGCGGCCGGGGAGAACGCCGCCAGCCACAGGCCGCCGTCCGCCGCGAAGGACTTCTGCGGGGCGAAGTAGTAGACGTCCGTCTCGGTGATGTCGACCGGGAGGCCGCCCGCACCGGAGGTGGCGTCCACCAGCACGAGGGAGCCCTCGTCGGCGCCCGCGACGCGCTTGATCGGCGCCGCGACACCCGTGGAGGTCTCGTTGTGCGTGTACGCGTACACGTCGACGCCCGCCTCGGCCTGCGGCTCCGGGTGCGTGCCCGGGTCCGAGGAGATGACGGTCGGGTCGGCCAGCCACGGCGCCAGCTTGGCCGCCTTCGCGAACTTCGACGAGAACTCGCCGAAGGACAGGTGCTGGGACTTGTTCTCGATCAGGCCGTGCGTCGCGACGTCCCAGAAGGCGGTGGAGCCGCCGTTGCCCAGGATCACCTCGTACCCCTCGGGGAGGGAGAAGAGGTCGCGCACGCCGTCCCGTACCGAGCCGACCAGGTTCTTCACCGGAGCCTGGCGGTGGGACGTGCCCATGAGGGAAGTGCCGGTGGCGGCAAGCGCGTCGAGCGCCTCCGTACGCACCTTGGAGGGGCCCGCGCCGAAACGGCCGTCGGCGGGCTTGATGTCAGCGGGAATCTGGATCTCAGCCACGAGCCGGAGCGTAGCCGCTTCCGGGGGCCGGTCGTTACATCCGTCCGGCGGATGAGACGACTGACACTCCGGCTCGTGTCGTACGTTCGTACATCTATGCGTACGGGAAACGTGCTGGTCAGGCCTGCTTGCCCAGGCGCACCGGCACCTCGACGAGGTCGTTCTGCGTCACGACGGCCTTGTTGCGGAGCTCCGAGGCGGGCACCGCGAGGGTGAGGTCGGGGAAGCGCGCGTACAGCGCGGGGAGGGCGACGGCCGCCTCCAGGCGGGCCAGCGCGGCACCGGGGCAGACGTGCGGACCGTACCCGAAGGAGATGTGCTTCGTACCGCTCTGCCGGGTGACGTCGAAGTCCTCCGCCGTCTCGCCGTGCACCAGCTCGTCGCGGCCGAGCGCGCCGAAGGAGACCACCAGGCCCTCGCCCTTGGGCAGGACGCTGTCGCCGACGGGGATGTCCTCGGTGGCGTACCGGAGCAGGACGTGCGAGGTCGGGGTCGACCAGCGCAGGGTCTCCTCGATGACGGCCTCCCACGAGACCTCGCCGGAGAGGACCTTGGCGCGCTGGTCGGGGTGGGTCTCCAGGCCGATGACCGCCTGGAGGATCAGGCTGATCGTGGTCTCGTGACCGGCGACGATCATCACCTTGATGGTGTTGAGGATTTCTTCCTCGGTGAGCCTGTCGCCTTCCTCGGACGCTTGGAGGAGGGCGGTGGTGAGGTCGTCGCCGGGGTTCTCCTGCTTGTCGGTGAGGACTGCGGAGAAGATCTCGTCGATCTCCGCGAGGACGCGCGGCATCTCGCCCGGCTCGGTCTCGCTGGAGAAGAACCGGTCGAAGACCTCCTTCAGACGCGGCCGGTCGACCTGCTCGACGCCCATGAGGGCGGTCACGACGCGCATCGGCAGCGGCTGGGCGAACTCGGCCTTCAGGTCGACCACTTCGGTGGCCGTGCGGCCGGAGAGCGCTTCGAGGAGGGTGTTCGTGATCGCCTCGATGTTGCCGCGCAGCCGCTCCACCCGTCGTACGGTCAGCGCCTGGGCGACCAGCAGGCGCAGGCGGCGGTGCTCCGGGCCGTCGACGGTGAGCATCGAGCGGCCGGGTGCGACGAAGCCGATCAGGGGCCAGTCCATGGCGATCTCGCCGCGCTGCCAGGCGTTCCACTGGTTGATGTCCTTCACCAGACGCGGGTCGGTGAGGAGCTGGCGGGCCTCGGCGTGCCGGGTGACCGCGTAGCAGGGGACGTCGCCGGGGAGCGTGATGCGGGCCAGCGGACCGGCGGCGCGCAGGGCGGCGCCCTCGCCGACGAGGTCGCGGACGAGGGGGTCGAGGGCTATGGGGCCGCTCGTGGAGTCTCCGGAGTACGGGCAGGTCTGCGCGGTGGTCATCTGTGGCCTCCGAGGGCGGGAGTGGGCGTGAACGTCACCGGCAGCGCGGTCATCCCGCGCAGCCAGGGGGACGGTCGGCGGGTGAGGTCTGCGGCGGGGACGGCGAGGTCGAGGTCCGGCAGCCGGTCGAGCAGCACCTCGACGGCGGTGCGGGCGATGACCTCGGCGGTCTCCTGCGCGGTGAACGGGCAGCGGTGCTCGCCGTGCCCGAAGGAGAAGAAGGCGTTGTTGCCGCCGGTCAGGACGGAGGCGTCGGTACGGACCTGGGGGTCGCCGTTCGCCGCCGCGAGGCCGAGGAGGACCAGGTCGCCGGCGGCTATCGCGCGGCCGCCGAGGCGGGTGTCGCGGACGGCCCAGCGGCCCGCGACGTTCTGGGTGGGGGTGTCCTCCCAGAGGACCTCGTTCATCGCCTCGGCGACGCTGTGCCGGCCGCCCGACAGGGACGCGGTGAACCGGTCGTCGGTGAGCATCAGACGCAGGGTGTTGCCGATCCAGTCGGCGGTCGGCTGGTGGCCCGCCGCCGCCATCACCATCAGGTCGAACGCCACGTCGGCGGGCGTGAACCCGGTCTTCTCCGCGAGCGCGAGCATGCGGGAGGCGACGTCGGACCCGGGGTGCTGCGCCTTCTCGGCGACCAGGGCGAGGATCGTCTGCTGGACGTGGGCCTGCCCCGCGAGGGCGCGCTCACGTCCGTCCACCATGTCGACCAGGGCGGACACCAGGTCGGGGCCGTGCTCGTCGGGCACGCCGTACACGCGCGCCAGTACGCGGACGGGGAGCAGCATGGCGTACCGGCTGATGATGTCGGTCTCGCCGGTCGCGCAGAACTGGTCGATGAGCCCGTCCGCGAACTCCTCGGCGTACCGGCGCAGTTCGAAGGGGTCGATCGCCTCCAGCGCGTCGCTGATGACGGCGGCGCGGGCCTGGTGGCGGGGGCCGACGGTGTAGAGGATCGACGGCTGCTCACGGCTGATCATGGGGGCGAGCGGCCAGCCCTCGGGGATGTTGTCCCACTGGTTCCACAGGGTGGAGTCGCGGGTGAAGAGGGTCGCGTCGGTGGTGACCTGATGCAGCTCGCGGTAGCCGACGACCAGCCAGGCGGGGATGTCGCCGGGGAGCACGACGGGCACGACGGGGCCGTGCTCGCGGCGCAGCTCGCGGTAGAGGGCGGTGGGGTCGGTCTGGAAGCGGGGGCCGCCGAGGGGGACCCGCTCCGCGTGGGCGGGGCAGCCGGGAGGTGGTGCGGTCGTCACTGGTGGGTGCTCCCTCGGGCTGCGGTGGACAGGGCGTACAGGTGCTGTACGAGCTTGATCAGGACGCCCTTCGCCGACTCCCGGTCGCGGGCGTCGCACGTGATCATCGGTACGTGCTCGGGCAGGTCCAGCGCCTCGCGCACCTGGGCGTCGGTGTGCTGGGAGGCGTCGCCGAAGTCGTTGCGGGCCACGACGAAGGGCGTGCCGTGGTGCTCCAGGCGGTCGATGGCGTACCAGGAGTCGGCGAGCCGGCGGGTGTCGACCAGGACGACCGCGCCGAGGGTGCCGGAGAACAGCCGGTCCCACAGGAACCAGAAACGCTCCTGGCCGGGCGCGCCGAAGAGGTAGAGGACGGTGCGGTCGTCGACGGAGATCCGGCCGAAGTCGAAGGCGACCGTGGTGGCGGTCTTGGTGCTGGTCCGGTCGAGTTCGTCCACGCCCTCGCCCGCGCGGGTCATCGTCTCCTCGGTGTTGAGGGGACGGATCTCGCTGACGGAGCGCACCAGGGTGGTCTTGCCGACGCCGAAGCCGCCGACGACGACGATCTTCAGACCGTTGTCGGCGGTGCGGGACAAATGCCGCTGGGTGCGCGGCGCTTGGTCAGAGGTTGCGGAGGCCAACGAGCACCTGCTCCAGGAGTTCGGGTTCGGGAAGTTCGGCGGATTCGGGGGCGGCGCGGGGGTGGCGGGCACTGATCCGGCCGGTGTCGAGGAGGTCGGCCAGCAGGATGCGGGTGATGCTCACGGGCAGGCCCAGCTCGGCGGCGATCTCCACGACGGCGACGGGGTAGTCGCACATGCGCAGGATCGCCGCGTGCTCGGACTGCATGCCGGGCGCGGGGGCGCTCTCCGCGACGACGAGGGTGACGAGGTCGAAGGCGTCGGAGTGGGTACGGCTGCGACCGCCGGTGACGGTGTAGAGGCGATCGGGGGAGTCGTCACGGCCGGGGCGGGATGCTGCGCGGGCGGGGGTGCGTCCGGTGCTGGTGCTCGCGGTGCTCGCGGTGCCGCCGGTGCTGGTGCTCGCTGTGCCTCCGGTGCTTCCGGTGCTTCCGGTGCCGCCGGCGCTCATGCGGAGAGGGTGCTGTCGGCGTCCTTGCTGGTGGTGCCGGTGGTGCCCGTCGTGCCGGTGCGGGGCTCCGCGCTGAGGTGCTCGCCGAGCTGCTCGATGAGCTCGCTCATGTTGTGGCCGATGAGGCCGACGTCGGAGTCCTCGCCGGCGACGACCGCGAGGTGCGCGCCCGCTCCGGCCTCGACGATGAACAGGATGCCGCCGTAGAACTCGGCCATGGCCTGCCGCACACCGCCGCTGCCGTCGCCGAACTCGATCGACGCGCCGTGCGTCAGGCTCTGGATGCCCGCGGCGATGGCGGCCAACTGGTCGGCCTGGTCGACGGAGAGCTCCGGGGTACGGCAGAGCTTGAGCCCGTCGCGGGACAGAACGAGGGCGTGACGTGCGCCGGGGGTGCGCTCCAGGAGGCTCTCCAGCAGCCAGTTGAGCTTTTCGTCGGTGGTGGCGGTCATGAGCTTTCTTGGCCTTCCGGGTGGGGGCGTTTTGTTCTGGGGGTAGGGGGGTGACTTGGCGGGGAGTGGGGCTTGCCTGCGGGGCGCGGGGGTACGGGCCGATGTGCCGCCCGAAGGGCAGGCACTCCAGGGGCGCGGGGCTGTTTCGATGTGCGGCTCCGCCGCGCGGGCGCGACCGGGTCCGCTGATCCGCGCCCCTTCAGGGGCGCGGGGAACTGCGCAAGACGCCAGCCACGACGCACCCGCACGGAACCGTCCAACTGCCCCGCGGGTTTAGGTGAAGGGGCGGGGCTGGGGCAGCCCGCCGCAGGCGAACAGCAACCCACCACGACCTCAAGGACCGGACGACGAGTCCACACCCCCCTCCCCCGGTGCATCAGCCCGCCCCTGCACAGCCTGCCGAAACGTGCTGAACCGGTTCGCCGCATCCCGCCGCGCCGCCGCCCCCGGCGCAGGCCGGGCCGGCGCCTGCGGCCCGTCCGGATGCGCCGCAGCCAACGTCCGCCCCCGCTTGCGCTTCGGCAGCCCGCTCTCCCCGAACTGGGGCAGCCCACCGGTGGTGTCGGACCCCTGCTCGGGAGCCGCAGCGACCTCTGCGGGCAGAACGTGCTCACTGGGCCGGGCAGGCACCACGGCCTGCGGCGCCTCCGCCCGGGCATGCTCCCTCCGCCGCACGGGAAGCGTCGTCGGCTCCTCCCGTACGACGTCATCGGCGCCCGGCGCTGCGACCGGCGCCGGCGCCACCGCACGCACCGGCACCGGTGCAGCCTGCACCGGCACAGGAGCCACCGGCACCTGCGGCACCACCTGCGTGAGCAACTCCTGCGGCAGCAGCATGAGCGCCCCCGTCCCACCCCGCGCCGACGGCCTGAACGACACCGTCAAGTTGTGCTTGCGCGCCAGACACCCCACCACCGCAAGCCCCAGCCGCGTCCCCGAGAGACTCGTCAGATCCAACGGCGTCTCCGCACACACCGCCCGCTCCGCCCGCCGGAGCTGGACGTCACTCATGACCAGCCCGCTGTCCTCGACGGTGATGATGACCCCCGCCGGGACCTCCTCCACGTACACGTGCACTTCGGCCGTGGGCGGCGAGAAGTTCGCAGCGTTGTCCAGCAGTTCGGCCAGCGCATGCATGACCCCCTCAGCCGCATGCCCGGCAACAGCCACCTCACTGGTGGAGTGCAACCGCACCCGCTGATAGCCATTGATCCGCCCCATGGCTCCCCGCAGCACCGACTCCATGACGATCGGCTTCGCCCACCTGCGCCCCGACCGGGCACCCGTGAGAACGGCGATGCTGTCCGCGAGACGCCCGGCCTGGGCGGTGCGGTGGTCCAAGTGCAACAGGTCGCCGAGCACGTCCTCGTCGCTGTGCCGGTGCTCCATCTCGCGCAGGTCGGCGAGCATGCCCGTGGCCAGCGCCTGCATGCGGCCCGCCGCGTTCGCGCACGCGGACATGGCGGCCGCTCGGGCCGCCTCGCCGCGGCCGACCTCGGTGGCGAGGATGTCGAGCAGCGCTCGGGCGTTGGGGTTGTCCAGGTCGCCGAGCCCGCGGGTGGCGGTGTTCAGCGCGGTGGACGCGGAGTCGCCCGCACGCAGCCGTGTGACGAGCTGCGGGAGGGTTTCCCCGATGAACCGGTCGGCGTCCTCCTGCCCGCGCGCGAGAACGCCCGCGAGGGCGCGTACGCGCAGCGTGGCGTGCACGGCGGCGGTGACCGCGGCGGCCAGCAGCAGGGCCGCGACCCCGCCGCCCCAGGCCACCGGGGCCCTCACCTCGGCGGGAGCGAGCAGTACCGCTCCCAGGACCAGCAGGCCGCCGACGACCGCAGTGGTCGACAGGGCCAGTGCGGACGCGCGGCGCAACGACATGGGAAGTGGGCCTCTTGGGGTGGAGAGGGGGTGGCGAGGGTGACGAAGGGGGCGATGGGCGGCGAACCGGAAGCGGAATGTCCGTCTAAAGCGTGCTCACTATAGGAGAGTTGATGATCAGTTGGGAAAGTTCTTGTTTGTTTTTCCAAAGGATGAGAAGGACAAGTCGACCGACTCCGCCCGATTAAGTGCACCATGCATCCTGGACGCATGGCTGAACGACAGGGTGAGACGACCGAGTTGGCAGCAGACCTGAGGGCGGCCGTGCGCGGGGAGGTATCCTTCGACGCCGCCGCCCGCGCCCTCATGACGATGGACGCCTCGAACTACCGAAGGGTCCCGCTGGGCGTCGTCGCCCCGCGCGACAGTGACGACATCGCCGCCGCCCTCGCCGTCTGCCGGTCGCACGGCGTGCCGGTCGTCCCGCGCGGCGGCGGCACCTCCATCGCGGGCCAGGCCACCGGCACCGGCGTCGTCCTGGACACCACCCGGCACCTGAGCGCCCTCCTGGACCTCGACCCCGCCTCCCGTACGGCACGCGTCCAGCCCGGACTCGTACTCGACGCACTGCGCGCTGCGGCCGCCCCGCACGGACTGACCTTCGGCCCCGACCCCTCCACGCACAGCCGCTGCACCCTCGGCGGCATGATCGGCAACAACTCCTGCGGCTCCCACTCCGTGGCCTGGGGCACCACCGCCGACCAGGTCCGGAAGGTGGACGTCCTCACCTATGGCGGCGACGCACTGCACCTGTCGCGCGGCGGCTGGGAGGCAGCACCGGAAGCACTGTTGCGCACAGGACTGCGCACCCTTGTGGACAAAAACCTCGCACTGTTGCGCACGGGCTTCCCGGAACTCCCGCGCCGGATCTCCGGTTACGCCCTGGACGCCCTGCTGCCCGAGAACGGCGTCGACCTCGCCCGCGCCTTCTGCGGCAGCGAGGGCACCCTCGGTGTCGTCACCGAGGCCGTCGTCTCCCTGGTGGAAGCACCCCGCGCGCGGGCCCTCGCCGTCCTCGGGTACGCCGACGAGAGCGCGGCGGCCGAGGCGGCGCCCGGCATCCTCCCGTACGGGCCGCTGACCGTGGAGGGCATGGCCGCCGACCTCGTACCGGAGCGGGAGCGGGGCCTGCTGCCGCGCGGGGCGGCCTGGCTGTTCGTCGAGACCGGCGGCGAGCGCCCCGAGGAGGCCCGCGCACGGGCGCAGGAGATCGTCCGGGGCGCGGACGCCGTCGACGGCACGGTGGTCGCCGACGCGGCCGGCCAGCGGGCCCTGTGGCGCATCCGCGAGGACGCCAGCGGCACCGCCACCCGGATGCCCGACGGCTCCGAGGCCTGGCCCGGCTGGGAGGACTGCGCGGTCCCGGTCGCCCGCCTGGGCGCCTACCTGCGCGACTTCCGGGCGCTGCTGGCCGCGCACGGGCTGCGCGGGACCCCGTACGGACACTTCGGCGACGGCTGCATCCACGTACGCATCGACTTCGACCTCCTGCGGCGCGCGGGCATCGCCCGCTTCCGCAGCTTCTCCGAGGAACTCGCCGACCTGGTGGCCGCCCACGGCGGCTCCCTCTCCGGCGAGCACGGCGACGGCCAGGCCCGGGCCGAACTGCTCCCCAGGATGTACGGCGACGAACTCGTGCACCTCTTCGAGGACTTCAAGGACGCGTGGGACCCGACAGGCGGCATGAACCCCGGAATGCTCGCCCGCCCCGCCCGCCTGGACGAGAACCTGCGCTTCGCCGTCCTGCCGCCGGAGCCGGTGCCAGGCGTCGCCTTCGCCTACCCCCACGACGGCGGCGACTTCTCCGCCGCCGTACGCCGCTGCGTGGGCGTCGCCAAATGCCGTACGACAGAAGCCGGGGCCGGCGTCATGTGCCCCTCCTTCCGCGCCACCGGCGAAGAACAGCACTCCACGCGCGGGCGCGCGCGACTGCTGCACGAAATGCTCGCCGGGGAGGTCGTCACGGACGGCTGGCGCTCGACGGAGGTGCGCGACGCCCTTGACCTGTGCCTGTCCTGCAAGGGCTGCCGGAGCGACTGCCCCGTCGGCGTCGACATGGCCACCTACAAGGCGGAGTTCCTGCACCACCACTACGCCGGCCGCCTGCGCCCCGCCTCGCACTACGCCCTGGGACGGCTGCCGGAGTGGCTGCGTATCGCGTCACCGGTGTCGGTGCTCGTCAACACCGCAGCAGCGGTGCGCCCGTTGGCGTCCCTCGCCAAGAAGGCGGCGGGCATCGCCCCGGAGCGCCCGATCCCGCAGATCGCCTCACGGACCTTCCGGCACTGGGCGCGCACCCGGCCCCGTACACCGGCGCCTGCGTCCGCCCCCGTCGTCACCCTGTGGCCGGACACCTTCACCAACCACCTGTCGCCGGGTGTGGGCATCGCGGCGGTCCGGGTGCTGGAGGCGGCGGGGCTGCGGGTGCGGCTGCCGCGCGCGGGCCTGTGCTGCGGGCTGACGTACGTCTCGACGGGCCAGCTGGACCGGGCCAGGGACGTCATGCGCCGGACCCTGGAAGCCGTACCCCTGGACGCCCCGCTGATCGTCCTGGAGCCGAGCTGCGCGGCCGCCCTCAAGAGCGACCTGCCGGAGCTGCTGGGCGACGACCCGCGCGCCGCCGAACTGGCCGCGAACGTAAGGACCTTCGCGCAGGCCCTTGAGGAGTACGCCCCGGACTGGACGCCGCCGCGCCTGGACCGTGCCGTGGCCGGCCAGACGCACTGCCACCAGCACGCCGTCCTCGGCGACGCGGCGGAGGCCCGCCTGCGGGACAGGGCGGGCCTTACGGGCGCGCTGGCCGGGGGCTGCTGCGGGCTCGCCGGGAACTTCGGCTACGAGCGCGGGCACTACGGGGTCTCGGTGGCCTGCGCGGAGGAACACCTCCTGCCCGCCGTCCGGGGCGCCGAAGCGGGCGTGGAACTGCTCGCCGACGGCTTCTCGTGCCGTACGCAGGCCGAGCAGCTCTCCGGCCGCCGCCCCCGGCACCTGGCCGAAGTGCTCGCCGAGGGGCTGGGCGGGGCCGGGGAGGCCGTGCCGGACGGCCCGGGGGCTCCCGGCGGCTCCGGTGCGGGCGAGGCCCCGGGGGCCGTCGTGGACGGCTGAGCACCGGCGGGCGTGGCGGAGGGTCCGGCCCCGGGGTGCGTCGCCGTCGCCGTCCCAGGGGCCGAGGCCGAGGGCCGCGTCGCGGCCGGGTGCGGCGACGCGGCGGCGGAACCGCCGGGCGAACCCCACGGCGGCTTCGGCAGCGGCCTGAGGTGGACACGGTGGTGCGGCACGGGCGGTCCGGAGTGCACGGGCCTCGGAGGCTTCGGCGCGGTCGGGCTGAACGGAAGCGCACTGCGGCGCACGGGCACCGGCTCCGGCGTCAGGCCCGTCGACCACCCGGTGGCGGTGGCCACCACACCCGTCAGCGCGACAGTGACCAGGACCGCCCGCGCCAGCGGCCGCTTCGCCGTCGCCACGGCGGCCGCCCGCAACAGCCGGCGCAGGAAGCGCCCCAGCAGACACACGAGACCGATCAGCGGCAGCAGGAGCAGTACCAGCCCGAGGACCGCCACCGCACTGGTGGCCGCGTCGCCCTGCGACAGGGCGTCGAACGCCGATGTCACCTGCGCGGACAGCGACCGCAGCGCCGTGGCGGCGATCCGGGGCAGGTTCCACAGGCTGTAGCCGAGGTCGGCCAGCATCAGCGGGATGACCGCGAGCACCCATACGGTGACCGTGACCCGGGCCCTGCGGGTGAGCCGCACGGGGCTCTCCCGGGGCTTGAGGCGCAGGGCGCTGCGCAGGATCGGCACCACCTGCCCGTACAGATCGGGCACCCCCGCGACGTCCGCCAGGATGTAGTAGCCGTCAAGCCGCACCACCGGCACCAGTTGCTCGAACACCTCGAAGTGCCCGAGATAGACGGCGGCCAGCAGCACGTCCCAGTGGGTCCGGCTGTAGAGGGCGGTGAGCGCCACCATGAACAGGACGTTGAAGTACACCCCGCCGAGGTCGGTGCGCAGCCGCCCCGCCCGGCTGATCCGGTAGACGTCCGTGACGTCCGTGTACAGCGACGGCCACAGCAGGTAGATCCCGCAGCCGATGCGTCCGGGACGGGCGCCACCGTAGTGACAGGCGGAGGCGTGCCCGAACTCGTGGAACACCAGCGAGGCGACGACGAGCCCGAACACGGCCAGCAGCAACAGGGGTTGGTCGAGCACCGTCAGCAGTGACGACACCGCCCCGTGCACCAGGAACAGCCAGCAGTCCATCGCCACGGCCGCCGCGAGCACGGCGGCGACCGCCCAGGGCCGGTGCAACCACGCGAGGGTGCGCGCGATGACACCGACGACGGACGGCGTGAACAGAGTGCCGCGCCCCATCAGCCCCAGCAGCAGCGAGGAGCGCGGCACGTCCGCCGCGAGGGCGCTGTCCTGCTGCCCCGGCGGCGCAGTCACCCCCAGCGGCTCCAGCTTGCGCTCGACGAGGAAGGCGACGTTGTCCGCGCTCACCTCCCTGCCGTACGCGGCGGAGACCCGGGCGGCGATCGCCTCCGCGTCGCGCACGCCGTCGACCGAGGACGCGGTGAGGTGCAGCAGGTACGACAGGTGCACAGTCTGGCCGTCCGCGCGCCGGGCGATGTAGACGGGCTCGGCATAACCGGAGCCTTTGTAGAGGCCGTGCAATTGGAGGCCGTCGGTCAGGCGCGGCGGGGGAGCGGGGAACGGGATTTCGTTCTCCGTCGGGGCGGCGGGAACGGCGGGAATGGCAGAGGAACGAATCATGAAAGGCCGGTCGGCAGGAGCGGAATTTACGGAATGCGGGCAGGCTGAATTGTCCTGTCCGGAGCTCCGGGGACTGGATCTTGGGAGGTCCGGATCTTCGGAGGTCCGGTGCGGCGGCGGTACCGGGGTCCGTCGCCGCACCGGTGTTCAGGAACCGCTCGGGCGCTGCGGAGACGCTGCTCAGCAGTGCCGTGCGGGCTCGCAGTGCGCCGGGCCGTGGTGGGCGGGCGCGTGGTGGGCGGGGCCGTGGTGGGCCGGGCCGTGGTGCTCGGGCGCGTGGTGCACCGGGTGGTGGTGCACCGGCTGGTGGTGGACCGGGTGGTGGTGCACGGGAGCGTGGTGGACCGGCGCGTGATGGGCCGGGGGCGGGCACGGCGTCGGGTGGTGGCCCGGGGTCGTGCAGTTGAACTTCAGGACGCCGAGGGCCTCCCGGTCGGGCAGCAGGCCCGCGTCCTGCGCTTCGAGTTCTTCGATGCTGAGCATGTGGCTCTCTTTCACTCAAGGGCCCGGCAGGCCGGGCGCGGGGAATTCCCGTGCCGTCGTGCCGACTTGGTGAGAGGAACGCTAAGGGTGGCGCGAGTAATGCAACAAGAAGCACTGAGAATTGCCTGGACTAAGAAAAGGCAAAGGGTTTCGAATTCGAGAACGATAAATAATTTGTGAAGCAGCCGGGTCCGGCCCCGGAAACCCGTGCCGGACCCCAACTCCCCGTGCCATCATGGGAGTACATCCCATTGAACGCGAGGTGCACCACAGTGAACGCCGCTGAGCCCCCGGGCGCCCCCGCCCCCCTCCTGGACGCGGAAGCCGCTGCGGCAGCGGCCACCACCCCCACCAGTAAGCGGCGTGGCACCGGTCTGGGCCCCGTGGCGCTCGTCGTGGCGGGCGGGCTGAGCGTCCAGTTCGGTTCGGCGCTCGCCGTGCTGATCATGCCCAGGACCGGTGCTCTCGGCGTCGTCACCCTGCGCCTGGCCGCTGCCGCGATCGTGCTGCTCCTGGTCTGCCGCCCCAAGGTACGCGGCTACACCCGCCGGGACTGGGGCACGATCCTGGCCTTCGGTCTCGCCATGGGCGGCATGAACACCGGCATCTACCAGGCCACCGACCGCATCCCGCTCGGCGCCGCCGTCACCCTGGAGGTGCTCGGGCCGCTCGCACTCTCGGTCTTCGCCTCCCGGCAGTGGTCGAACGTCCTGTGGGCGGCGCTGGCGCTCGCGGGAGTCGCCCTCCTCGGCTCGTCCGGCTTCGGCGGCCTCGATCTCGTCGGTGCGGCCTTCGCCCTCGGCGCAGGCGCCTGCTGGGCCGCGTACATCGTCTTCAGCGCCAAGACCGGACGCCGCTTCCCGCAGGCCGACGGACTCGCCCTCGCGATGGCCGTCGCTGCGCTCCTCAGTCTTCCGCTGGGAGTCCTGGAGGCGGGCAGCAAGCTGCTGGACCCGGTGACGCTCGGTCTCGGCGCGGCCGTCGCGGTGATGTCCTCGGTCCTGCCGTACACCCTCGAACTGATCGCCCTGCGCCGGATGCCCGCTCCGACTTTCGCGGTCCTCATGAGCCTGGAGCCCGCGATTGCCGCCGGCGCCGGATTCCTCATCCTGCACCAGGCGTTGTCACTGGTCGACGCCCTGGCGATCGCGCTGGTGATCGGCGCGAGCGTCGGTGCCGTACGCAGCCAGGCGCGGCGCAAAATCCCGCAGAGCTAGCCAATTCGGCTCCACGGAACAGCCCCCGCGAGATTCAAGCACGCTTGCTTGTTTCTCCGGGGGCTGTCATGCTCCCGGGCACGCAGCCACGCCCGAACGGGAGCGCCACGTGTCCGAACTCGAAGCCGTCCTCCGCGACTTGCACGACGAGAGCGCCGAACTCGATCTTCACGTAAGGGACTTGCCCGACGCCCGCTGGAGTCTCGCGACCCCCGCCGCCGGATGGACCGTCGCCCACCAGATCGCCCACCTCGCCTGGACCGACCGGGTCGCACTGCTGTCCGCGACCGACCCGGACGCCTTCGCGGCCGAAGCGGCCAAGGCGGCGGCGGACCCCGACGGCTTCGTCGACAAGGGCGCGGCGGAAGGCGCCGCCCTGCCGCCCGCCGAGCTGCTGGCCGGCTGGCGCGAGGGCCGCGAGCGCCTGCACGACGTCCTGACAGCCGCCCCGGCAGGCACCCGCTTCCCCTGGTACGGGCCGCCGATGAGCGTCGCCTCGATGGCCACCGCGCGCCTCATGGAGACCTGGGCGCACGGCCAGGACGTCGCCGACGCGCTGGGCATCCGCCGCACCCCCACCGCGCGGCTGCGGCAGGTGGCCAGGATCGGGGTCCGGGCCCGCGACTACGCCTATTTCGTACGGGGCCTGAAGCCGCCGGAGGAGGAGTTCCGGGTGGAACTGACCGGCCCGGGCGGCGAGTCGTGGACGTACGGGCCCGAGGAAGCGGCACAGCGGGTCACCGGGCCCGCGCTGGACTTCTGCCTGCTGGCCACCCAGCGCGCGCACCGGGCGGACCTGGCGCTGCGCGCGGAGGGCCCGGACGCGGACCGGTGGCTGGACATCGCGCAGGCCTTCGCGGGACCGGCGGGGGAGGGGCGGGCACCCAAGGGGTCCGTGAAGCCGGGGGAGCGGCCGTGACCCGGCCCGAGGTCCTGCGCATCGGCAACGCGTCCGGCTTCTACGGCGACCGTTTCGACGCCGTCCGCGAGATGCTCACCGGCGGCGAACTCGACGTCCTCACCGGCGACTACCTTGCCGAGCTGACCATGCTCATCCTCGGCCGGGACCGGCTGAAGGACCCTGCCGCCGGGTACGCCAAGACTTTCCTGCGGCAGATGGAGACCGGTCTCGGGCTCGCCCACGACAAGGGCGTCAAGATCGTCACCAATGCGGGAGGGCTCAACCCCGCCGGGCTCGCCACAGCGCTGCGGGAGTTGGCGCAACGGCTGGGCATTCCGGTCAAGGTCGGTCACGTACAGGGGGACGACCTGATCGGAAACGGTCAGTGGCCCGAGGGCACCCTCACCGCCAACGCCTACCTCGGCGGCTCCGGAATCACCGCCTGCCTCGACGCCGGGGCGGACGTCGTCGTCACGGGACGCGTCACCGACGCCGCCCTGGTGACAGGACCGGCCGCGCACTGGTTCGGGTGGGGCCCGGAAGCGTACGACGAACTGGCGGGCGCTGTCGTGGCCGGTCACGTACTGGAATGCGGCACCCAGGCGACGGGCGGCAACTACTCCTTCTTCGGCGCCCACGACGTGCGCCGCCCCGGCTTCCCCCTCGCCGAGATCCACGCCGACGGCTCCAGCGTCATCACCAAGCACCCGGGCACGGGCGGCGTCGTCGACACCGGCACGGTGACGGCACAGCTCCTCTACGAGACCGGCAGCGCGCGTTATGCCGGTCCTGACGTCACCGCCCGCCTCGACACCGTCGTACTGACACAGGACGGGCCCGACCGGGTGCTGGTCTCCGGCGTACGGGGCGAGGAACCGCCGCCCACCCTCAAGACGGGGCTCACCCGCATCGGCGGCTGGCGCAACGAGGTCGTCTTCGTCCTCACCGGGCTCGACGTCGAGGAGAAGGCGGACCTGGTGCGCGGACAGGTCGAGGACGCCCTGGACGCGGCCAAGGGGCGTCCGGCACAGGTGCGTTGGGAACTCGCACGCGCCGACCGCGAGGACGCGGCCACGGAGGAGACCGCGAGCGCCCTGCTGCGGCTCGTCGTACGGGACCCGGACGCGGAGAAGGTCGGGCGGGCGGTCAGCGGGGCGGCGGTGGAGCTGGCGCTCGGCAGCTACCCGGGCTTCCACGTGACGGCACCGCCGGGCAAGGGGGCGCCGTACGGGGTGTTCTCGGCGCGGTACGTGGCAGCGGCGGAGGCGGCGCACGTGGCGGTGCTGCCGGACGGGCGCACGCAGCCGGTGCCGCCTGCCGTACGGACCCGGCCCCTCGACCCCGTACCCGAGCCCGAGCTGCCCCGCCCACTGCCCTCCGGTCCGACCCGCCGGGCACCGCTCGGGCTCGTGGCGGGGGCCCGGAGCGGGGACAAGGGCGGTGATGCGAACGTCGGCCTGTGGGTCCGTACGGACGAGGCCTGGCGGTGGCTGGCCCACCACCTCACGGAAGCCCGCCTCCGCGAACTCCTCCCGGAGACCCGGGACCTGCCGGTCACCCGCACCGTCCTCCCGCACCTGCGCGCCCTGAACTTCACCGTCACGGGCCTCCTCGGCGAGGGAGTGGCCTCCCAGTCCCGCTTCGACCCCCAGGCCAAGGCCCTGGGCGAATGGCTCCGCTCCCGCCACACGGACATCCCGGAGGGGTTGCTGTGAGGCGGGGCCGGAGGGTCCATCCCTCGCCCCCGGTACGGGCTGATGTGCCGCCCGAAGGGCAGGCACTCCAGGGGTGCGACCAGCCACCCACCCACCCGCACGAGCGCACCCCGAGTCTGAACCCCACCCCCGGAGAGGCCTCTCATGCCCACCCTCCCCACCACCCTCGACCCCACCTCCCCCACCTACACCACCCACCGCACCACCACCCTCACCAAGCTCGACGCCCTCGAAGAGGCCCACCGAACCGCCCTCGCCGGCGGCGGCGAAAAGTACCTCGCCCGCCACCGCAAACGCGGCAAGCTCCTCGCCCGCGAGCGCATCGAGCTCCTCCTCGACCCGGACACCCCCTTCCTGGAGCTGTCCCCCCTCGCCGCCTGGGGCAGCGACTACCCCGTCGGCGCCTCGATGGTCACCGGCATCGGCGTCGTCGAGGGCGTCGAATGCCTCATCACCGCCAACGACCCCACCGTCCGCGGCGGCGCCTCCAACCCCTGGACCCTCAAAAAGGCCCTCCGCGCCAACCAGATCGCGTACGAAAACCGCCTCCCGTGCATCAGCCTCGTGGAGTCCGGCGGAGCAGACCTCCCCTCCCAGAAGGAGATCTTCATCCCCGGCGGCGCCCTCTTCCGCGACATCACGCGTCTGTCCGCCGCCGGCATCCCCACCATCGCCGTCGTCTTCGGCAACTCCACCGCCGGCGGTGCCTACGTCCCCGGCATGTCCGACCACACGGTCATGATCAGCAAGCAGTCGAAGGTGTTCCTCGGCGGCCCGCCCCTCGTCAAAATGGCCACCGGCGAGGAGAGCGACGACGAGTCCCTCGGCGGCGCCGAGATGCACGCCCGCACCTCCGGCCTCGCCGACCACTACGCCGTCGACGAGCACGACGCCTTGCACCAGGCCCGGCGTATCGTTTCGCGCCTCAACTGGCGCAAGGCACACCCGGATCCGGACCCGGCGACAGTCCAAGAACCCCTGTACGACCAAGAAGAACTCGCCGGCATCGTCCCCGGCGACCTGAAGACCCCCTTCGACCCGCGCGAGGTCATCGCCCGCATCGTCGACGCCTCCGACTTCGACGAGTTCAAGCCGCTGTACGGCACCAGCCTGGTGACAGGGTGGGCCACCCTCCACGGCTATCCGGTCGGCATCCTCGCCAACGCCCAAGGGGTGCTCTTCAGCGCCGAGTCGCAGAAGGCCGCCCAGTTCATCCAGCTCGCCAACCAGCGCGACATCCCGCTGCTCTTCCTCCACAACACCACCGGCTACATGGTCGGCAAGGAGTACGAACAGGGCGGCATCATCAAGCACGGCGCGATGATGATCAACGCGGTGGCGAACTCGAAAGTCCCCCACCTCTCCGTCCTCATGGGCGCCTCCTACGGTGCCGGGCACTACGGCATGTGCGGGCGCGCCTACGACCCCCGTTTCCTCTTCGCCTGGCCCACCGCCAAGTCCGCCGTGATGGGCCCGCAGCAGCTCGCCGGAGTGCTCTCGATCGTGGCCCGGGCCTCCGCCGCCGCCAAGGGGCAGCCGTACGACGACGAGGCCGACGCCGGACTGCGCGCCATGGTGGAGCAGCAGATCGAGTCCGAGTCCCTCCCGATGTTCCTGTCCGGGCGGCTGTACGACGACGGGGTCATCGACCCCCGCGACACCCGCACCGTCCTCGGCCTGTGCCTGTCCGCCGTCCACACGGCCCCCGTCGAGGGCGTGCGCGGCGGCTTCGGCGTCTTCCGGATGTGAGGCACCCAGTGATCCCGGAGAACCCAGTGATCAACACCCTCCTCGTCGCCAACCGCGGCGAGATCGCCTGCCGCGTCTTCCGCACCTGCGCCGAGCTGGGCATCGACACCGTCGCCGTGCACTCCGACCCGGACGCGGACGCCCTGCACACCCGTACCGCCGACGCGTCCGTACGTCTGCCGGGCGCGGCCCCCTCCGACACCTACCTGCGCGGCGAACTGGTCGTGAAGGCCGCCCTTGCCGCAGGTGCGGACGCCGTGCACCCCGGGTACGGGTTCCTGTCGGAGAACGCCGACTTCGCCCGCGCCGTCACCGACGCCGGACTCACCTGGATCGGTCCGTCCCCGGACGCCATCGCGGCCATGGCGTCCAAGACCCGCGCCAAGGAACTGATGGCGAAGGCCGGCGTCCCGCTGCTCGCCCCTGTCGACCCGGCCACCGCGACGGACGCCGATCTGCCCCTCCTGCTCAAGGCGGCGGCCGGGGGCGGCGGACGCGGCATGCGCATCGTCCGGGAACTCGCACAACTCCAGGACGAGGTGACGGCAGCCTCCGCCGAGGCGCGCTCCGCCTTCGGTGACGGCGACGTCTTCGCCGAGCCCTACGTCGAAAACGGTCGCCACATAGAGGTGCAAGTTCTCGCCGACACGCACGGCACCGTGTGGGCGCTCGGCACCCGCGACTGCTCGCTCCAGCGCCGGCACCAGAAGGTGATCGAGGAAGCACCGGCCCCGGGGCTCACCGACGCACAGCGCACCACCCTGCACGACGCCGCCACCGCCGCCGCCCGCGCCGTCGGGTACGTCGGCGCCGGCACCGTCGAGTTCCTCGTCGACGCGAACGGCAGGGCGTACTTCCTGGAGATGAACACCCGCCTCCAGGTCGAACACCCCGTCACCGAGGCCGTGTTCGGCATCGACCTCGTCGCCCTCCAGATCCGCGTCGCCGAGGGACACGCACTCCCGCCGACGCCCCCGGACGCCCGGGGGCACGCCGTGGAGGCCCGCCTGTACGCCGAGGACCCCGCCCGCGGCTGGCAGCCCCAGACGGGCGTCCTGCACACCCTGGACGTCCCCACCGGGCCGGGACTGCGCCTCGACACCGGCTTCGAGAGCGGCGACACCGTCGGCGTCCACTACGACCCCATGCTCGCCAAGGTCATCGCCCACGCCCCCACCCGCGCCGAAGCCGTCCGCGCCCTCGCGCACACCCTCGCCCGCACCCGCGTGCACGGCCCCGTCACCAACCGGGACCTCCTCGTGCGCTCCCTGCGCCACCCCGACTTCCGGGCCGCCCGCCTGGACACCGGCTTCTACGACCGCCACCTCGACGCCCTCACCACCCCGCCCCCGGGCGAGGCGCTCGCCGCCGTCGCCGCCGCCCTCGCGGACGCCGCCGCACGGGGCGGGCGCTTCGGCGGAGGCTGGCGGAACGTCCCGTCACAGCCGCAGACCAAGACGTACAACGGCCACGAAGTCCGCTACCGGCGCGAGCGCGACGGCGGCTACCGCGTGGAGGGCGTCGACCGCGTCGTCTCCGTCACCCCGCACGAGGTCGTCCTCGAAACCGAGGGGGTGCAGATCCGCCACCGCGTACAGGTGCACGCGAGCACCAGCACCGGACGCAGCGGCGCAAGCACCAGCACCGGACGCAGCGGCCAGGGCACCAGCACGGTGCGGGCGAGCACCGTGTACGTCGACACCCCCACCGGCTCCTACGCCCTCACCCCCGCCCCCCGCTTCCCCGACCCCACCGCGCGCACCGCCCCCGGCTCCCTGCTCGCCCCCATGCCGGGGACGGTCGTACGGATCGCCGAAGGGCTCGCGGAAGGCGTCCGGGTCGAGGCGGGCCAGCCCCTGTTGTGGCTGGAGGCCATGAAGATGGAGCACCGCGTCACCGCTCCCGCCTCCGGCACGCTCACCGCGCTCCACGCCGCCCCCGGCCGCCAGGTCGAGGTCGGCACCCTGCTCGCCGTCGTCACGGACACCAGTGCACAGGAGGACCAGGAAGCATGAGCACCACCGACAAGAACGCTGTGATCGAGACCGAGGAGCAGCAGGCGCTCCGCGCCGCCGTCGCCACCCTCGGCAAGCGCTACGGACGCGACTACTTCACCAGGATCGTCGCCGAGGAGGCGCACCCCGACGCCCTGTGGTCCGAGGCCGCCAAGCTCGGCTACCTCGGCGTCAGCATCCCCGAGGAGTACGGCGGGGGAGGCGGCGGCATCACGGAACTGTCCATCGTCCTGGAGGAGTTGGGGGCCGCCGGATCACCCCTGCTGATGATGGTGGTCTCGCCCGCGATCTGCGCCACCGTGATCGCCCGCTTCGGCACCGACGCACAGAAGCAGCAGTGGCTGCCCGGTCTCGCCGACGGCAGCCTCACCATGGCCTTCGGCATCACCGAGCCCGACGCCGGTTCCAACTCCCACCGCATCACCACCACCGCCCGCCGCGACGGCCACGACTGGGTGCTCACCGGCCGCAAGGTGTTCGTCTCCGGCGTCGACATAGCCGACGCCACCCTGATCGTCGGACGCACCGAGGACGCCAGGACCGGCAGCCTCAAGCCCTGCCTGTTCATCGTCCCCCGCGAGACCCCCGGCTTCGGGCGCTCGCAGATCGACATGGAACTCCAGGCCCCGGAGAAGCAGTTCGAGCTGGTCCTCGACGACGTACGCCTCCCCGCCGACGCCCTGGTGGGCGACGAGGACGCCGGACTCCTCCAGCTCTTCGCCGGCCTCAACCCCGAACGCATCATGACCGCCGCGTTCGCCGTCGGCATGGCCCGCTACGCGCTGGGCAGGGCCGTCCAGTACGCCAAGGAGCGCACCGTCTGGAAGTCGCCCATCGGCGCCCACCAGGCCCTCGCGCACCCCCTCGCACAGGCGCACATCGAGATCGAGCTGGCCCGCCTCATGATGCGCAAGGCCGCCACCCTGTACGACGCGGGCGACGACATGGGCGCGGGGGAGGCCGCCAACATGGCGAAGTACGCCGCCGCCGAAGCCTGCGTCAAGACCGTCGACCAGGCCGTGCACACCCTCGGCGGCAACGGCCTCACCCGCGAGTACGGTCTCGCCTCGCTGATCGTTGCCTCCCGGGTGGCCCGGATCGCCCCCGTCAGCCGGGAGATGATCCTCAACTTCGTGTCCCACCAGTCCCTGGGGCTTCCCAAGTCGTACTGATGCCCTGCCCCTGAGTGCACTCGATCGGGTGATCCAGTTCCGTTCCTGTGTGCCCACTGGGCGCATCTCATACGGTCCTGAGCCATCAGGGCTGTCGTGAAGAAGGCTGGGGAGGTGAGTGTGCGGAAGCGAGCGTTGCGGCCAATCGGTGACCCATACGTGGTCCAGGAGGCTCCAGGGGTCACGGTCCGAGATCGGCTCAAAGGACTCACGCATGGGGACGAGGCCGTGCTGCGTCTTGTCGGTGCTCACCTCGGGTCCCTCGCCGCTTCGAACCTCGCCCAGTACTGTCGGGCCGGGCAAGAGCACACCAGCCGGACGTGGGCACTGCGCAAAAGGGAGCTCACGGCACGTTCGTCCTCAAGGTGGGCGGGTGCGCTGACCAAGAGCACCCACGACCAGTACGCGTTGGCGCGGCGTAGCCAACTGGCGTACCGGGACACTCTTACCGACGGCATCCGAATGTTGCGCCGCCGGTTGTCCCTGCCCCTCGGGGCCAAGGGAACGAGGGGCAATCCGGGGGGATACCGGTCGCAGGCCGAGTGGTTCCACAAGTCTCGCCGCCTCCACATTCTGGAAGCCCGCCTGTCTGCCGTAGAGGCTGATCTCGCGGTGGGGCGTGTGCGAGTGGTCCGGGGAGGAAGGAAGCTCGCGCGCAACCGCCATCATTTGGTCGCAGCCGGGCTTACCGAGGCTCAGTGGAGGGAGCGTTGGGAGTCCGCGCGCTGGTTCCTGCGCGCAGATGGGGAGGCCGGGAAGAAGTTTGGGAATGACACGATCCGCGTCACTCCCAACGGTGAGGTCAGTATCAAGTTGCCGACGCCACTGGCACGCATGGCCAATGCGCCTCGTGGGCGGTACCTGCTGTCCGCGCAGGTTGCATTCCGGCACCGTGGGCAGGAGTGGGCGGACCGCGTTGCCCTCCACCAAGCGGTTGCGTACGAGATCCATTTCGACGCAGTCAGGGGGCGTTGGTATCTGACCGCCTCGTGGAAGAGGCCCACCGTCCAGGTGGGCTCCATCGCCTCCGTGCGGGCGGAGGGGCTGATCGGGGTGGACACCAATGCGGATCACTTTGCGGCGTACCAATTGGACGTGCACGGCAACCCGGTCGGCAATCCGCACCGCTTCCCGTGCGACCTCACTGGTCCCGCCAGCCTCCGGGATGCGCAACTCCGCCACTCCCTGAGTCAGTTGTTGCGCCGGGCCTCCGGGCTCGGTGTAACCGCGATTGCCATCGAGGATCTGGACTTCTCGTAAGGGAAGACCCGTGAGAGGTTCGGTGGCAACAAGCGCTTCCGCCGCCTCCTCGGCTGCATTCCCACGGGCAAGATCAGAGCCCGGCTGGTCAACATGGCAGCCTCGCAGGGTCTGACCCTGGTGGCAGTCGATGCGGCCTATACCTCGATGTGGGGAGCCGCACACTGGAAGAAACCACTGACCAGCAGTAAACGCGCGATGACCCGGCATGACGCGGCAGGCATCGCGATCGGGAGGCGCGCCCTCGGACACCCGATCCGGCAACGGACGAAACCGCCCCGCCACCACCAGAGCGATGGTGGCGGGTATCGGAACGTCCAGGCCGATCCGGTGGACCGGGGGCGTGAGGAAGTCCGCCGAACACGGAACGGAACCGGCCCGCAGAGGCTGGCACCCGGCCGTATGGCAACAGCGGACGACCAGTGTGCCCAACACCGTTCGGGGCACGCGGCTGAGCATGAATCCTGGCGACAGGACGCACTACCGCTCGGTCAGCAGGACCGGTATACGACGCCGACAACCATGCGGCGCGACAGAGCAGCGATAGCGAGGGAGCGACAGTGACACGGCAGGCCCTGGCCCCCACCACGCACGACCGCGGCATCACCACCCTCACCCTCGACTCGCCCGCGAACCGCAACGCCCTCTCGGCGTCCCTCGTGAGCGAGCTGAGCCGCGCCCTCGACCGGTACGCGAAGGACACCTCCGTGCGGGCGCTGGTGCTCGCGCACAACGGCAACACCTTCAGCGCGGGCGCCGACCTCAAATCGCCCGCCAGCCCCTACGCGTTCGTCGCCCTGCTGCGACAGATCGCCGAACTCCCCAAACCGGTGCTGGCGCGCGTCGACGGGCACGCGCGCGCGGGAGGGCTCGGACTGCTCGCCGCCTGCGACATGGCGTTCGCCTCCCTCGCCTCCGACTTCGCCTTCTCGGAGGTACGCATCGGAGTCGCCCCCGCCGTCATCTCCATTCCGCTGCTGCCCCGCCTCGACCCCAGGGCGGCATCCCGGTACTTCCTCACCGGTGAGGTCTTCGCCGGACCGCGCGCACAGGAGATCGGACTGCTCACCGAAACAGCACCGGACGTGGACACCGTCCTCGCACCGGTGCTGGACGCACTGCGCAGGGCCTCCCCGCAGGGGCTCGCCGAAACCAAGCGGCTGCTGACGGCCGAGATGCGGAACGCCTTCGACCGGGACGCGGAAGACCTGGTACAACGCTCGGCAGCGCTGTTCGCGTCCGCCGAGGCACGCGAGGGCGTCACCGCACACCTCGAACGACGGGACCCCGCGTGGCTGTTGTAACCGCCCCCAAACAGGACCGCAGCCGGGCGACCCGGCAGCGGCTGCTGGAGGCCGCCGTGGCCTGCCTCGCCGAACGCGGCTGGGCAGGCTCCACGGTGTCCGTCGTCGCCGAGAAGGCGGGCGTGTCCCGGGGCGCCGCCCAGCACCACTTCCCCACCCGCGAGGACCTGTTCACCGCCGCCGTCGAATACGTCGCCGAAGAACGCTCCTCCGCACTGCGCGCCCTGCCCGGACACCACATAGCGGCCGTCGTCGGCGCGATAGTCGACCTCTACACCGGCCCCCTCTTCCGGGCCGCCCTGCACCTGTGGGTGGCCGCCTCCAACGAGGAACAACTGCGCGCCAGGGTCACCGAACTGGAGGCCAGGGTCGGCCGCGAGAGCCACCGCATCGCCGTGGAACTCCTGCACGCCGACGAAACCCGCCCCGGAGTGCGCGAGATCGTCCAGGGCTTCCTCGACATGGCCCGCGGCCTCGGCCTCGCCAACCTCCTCACCGACGACACCGTGCGCCGCGACAAGGTGGTCGCCCAGTGGGCGCAGGTGCTGGAGGCCGCCCTCGGCACACGCGGGTAAGGGGCGCCCTCCCGGAGGACGCCCCTTACCCGTACCGCCCGCGGACCTCAGCCCGCGATGTCCTCGTACCCCGAGATCTCCCGCGGGTTCCGCGCGCCCGGACCCACGTACCGCGCCGACGGACGCACCAGCCGCCCGGTGCGCTTCTGCTCCAGGATGTGCGCCGACCAGCCGGCCGTGCGCGCACACGTGAACATCGACGTGAACATGTGCGCCGGGACCTCCGCGAAGTCCAGCACGATCGCCGCCCAGAACTCCACGTTCGTCGCCAGCACCCGGTCCGGGCGGCGCGCGTGCAGCTCCTCCAGAGCGGCCTTCTCCAGCGCCTCCGCCACCTCGAAGCGCGGGGCCGCCAGCTCCTTGGCCGTACGCCGCAGGACACGCGCACGCGGGTCCTCAGCGCGGTACACGCGGTGCCCGAAGCCCATCAGCCGCTCGCCCTTGTCGAGCGCCTGACGGACGTACGCACGGGCGTCACCGGTGCGCTCGATCTCCTCGATCATGCCCAGCACCCGCGACGGCGCACCGCCGTGCAGCGGCCCGGACATCGCGCCCACCGCACCCGACAGGGCGGCGGCGACGTCCGCACCGGTGGAGGCGATCACCCGCGCGGTGAACGTGGAGGCGTTCATGCCGTGCTCCGCCGCCGACGTCCAGTACGCGTCGACCGCCTTCACGTGCTTGGGGTCCGGCTCGCCGCGCCAGCGGATCATGAACCGCTCGACCACCGACTCGGCCTTGTCGATCTCGCGCTGCGGCACCATCGGCAGCCCCTGACCGCGGGCCGACTGGGCGACGTACGACAGCGCCATCACGGCGGCCCGCGCCAGGTTGTCGCGGGCGGTGGCCTCGTCGATGTCCAGCAGCGGTTTCAGACCCCACACCGGGGCGAGCATCGCCAGCGCCGACTGCACGTCGACCCGGATGTCACCGGAGTGCACCGGGATCGGGAACGGCTCGGCCGGCGGCAGACCCGGGTTGAACGCACCGTCGACCAGCAGACCCCACACGTTCCCGAAGGACACGTGCCCGACGAGGTCCTCGATGTCGACACCCCGGTAGCGGAGCGAGCCGCCCTCCTTGTCCGGTTCGGCGATCTCCGTTTCGAACGCGACGACTCCCTCGAGTCCGGGTACGAAGTCGGACATCAGGCGGCTCCTCTATGCGTGTAGGCCAAGCGGCGGGAGGCAGGAACGATACCCCTGCTGTGGGGAGGCGACAGTGGCTCCACCCCGGATTTTGGCGGGTTCCACTGATGCGGGGAAGCGTGAGAACAGGCACACTCCACGACCCACTTTCGAGAGGATTAAGGCCAGTTGGAGCGGGGAAGACTGCGCCCACACCTCACCCCGTCCCTGCGCACCCTCTGTGCGAGGACGCTCCACCCCCTGCGGCAGGATGGCCCCGTGCCGAACACAGCTCCCGCCGCGTCCGACCCCTCCGCAGAGGGCCCCCTCCCCGACCCCGCCGCCATGCGCGAGCAGTACCGCAGCGAGCCCCTCGCCGAGAAGACGCTCGCCGCCACGCCCATGGAACAGTTCGCCCACTGGTTCCAGCAGGCGGTCACCGCGGGCCTGGACGAGCCCAACGCCATGGTCGTCGCCACCGCCACCCCCGACGGCCGCCCCAGCACCCGCACGGTGCTCCTGAAGGCCTACGACGGCGACGGCTTCGTCTTCTTCACCAACTACGAGTCCCGCAAGGGCACCGAACTGGCCGCGAACCCGCACGTCTCGCTGCTCTTCCCCTGGCACAGCATCGCCCGCCAGGTCATCGTCACCGGCACCGCCGCCCGCGTCTCCCGCGCCGAGACGGCCGCCTACTTCCGCACCCGCCCGCACGGCTCCCAGCTCGGCGCCTGGGCGAGCAACCAGTCCCGCCCCATCGCCACCCGCGAGGAACTCACCACCGCCTACGACGACTTGGCCGCCCGCTACCCCGAAGGCGAAAAGGTCCCCGTCCCGCCCCACTGGGGCGGCTTCCGCATCACCCCGGAGACGGTCGAATTCTGGCAGGGCCACCAAAACCGCCTCCACGACCGGCTGCGCTACGTGAGCACCGGCCCCGGCGCCTGGTCCGTGGAACGCCTCAACCCGTAGAACCACACACCCGTAGAACCACACACCCCGTACAACGCAGAACCCCGCGGGCTCTGGTCCCCTCCGAGGAGGAGGCCGGCCGGACATACCGGCGAGCCCGCGGGGCGGTGACTGCTTGGGATTGGAACCGGCTGCGCCGGCTACCGCACTGAGTGCGACGACGGGCAACTAGCCCGCAGCCACCTCGCGAGTCCGGAAAGAAATCATTTCCCGAAACACCTCCTTTCAGCGTGGGCCACACATTAGGAGCCCTCGCCGGGAGCCTCAACCGATTTATTGGAAACGTTTGAGGGCGTGGCGGAGAGACAGAGGTTCGCACGCTTGTACGGCCTGTGACGCGACAGGTGGACGTGTGCGCCAAAGGGGTACGGATGTGCGCCTGCCTGGCTAGTTCCCCGCCATGACGACAACGACAGGGCCTGGCCGGGCCTCGGGAGCGGGGGAGGCCGGGCGTGCCCGGTTCACCTACCGGCTCCGGGTGTCGTCCAGCGCCCGGACGTTGCTGGCGGCGGAGTGGGACCGGTGTCGGTGGTTGTGGAACGAGTGCGTTGCCAAGTCCCAGCAGACGCACGCCCGGAACAGAGCCCTCCCGGCCGATGCCGAAAGGCTGACCTGCGGTCCCGCGCAGCTCGACAAGATGCTCACCCAGGCCCGGAGACGGACGGCGTGGCTGCGGGAGGGGGCCTCTGTTCCGCAGCAGCAGCTCGTCCGGGATTTCGGGAAGTCCCGGGCCAAGGCGCAGAAGGACATTCGGGAGCGCGTTCCGGTGCGGCGGCGGGCTGGGCTGCCGGGGTTCAAGAGGAAGCACGAGGACAGAGTCAGCCTGAACTACACCCGGAACGGTTTCCGCCTCAAGGACGGCCGTCTGCACCTCGCGGGCGGTATCGAGTTGTCAGTGGTGTGGTCGCGGGAACTGCCTGCCGCAGCGTCCTCGGTGCGCGTCCACCAGGACACTCTCGGGCACTGGTACGCATCCTTCGTCGTCCCCGCGTCCGCTGAGCAGCTCCCGCCGACAGGTGCGGTGATCGGAATCGACTGGGGCGTGACAGAGACCGCGACCACCACCTCCGACGCCCACGATCTGCCCCACCTCGAGCACGGCAAGAAGTCTCAGGCGAAGGTCTGCCGCTACGACCGGATGATGGCCCGCCGGAAGCCGAAGAAGGGCCAAGCCGCGTCGAAGGGCTACCGGAAGGCGAAGCGCCAACGCGCCAAGGCATACAAGAAAGTTGCCCGGCAGCGGCAGGATGATGCCCGTAAGTGGTCCAAGCGCGTTGTTCGCGATCATGACGAATTGGCCGTGGAGGACTTCCGGCCCAGGTTCCTGGCCAGAACCACGATGGCCCGCAAGGCTTCGGATGCCGCCATCGGCGCTACGAAGCAGGCCCTGGTTGAGATGGCCCGTAAGCACGGGCGCATCGTGTACCTCATCCATCCGGCGTTCACCACGATGGACTGCGCGCAGTGCGGAGCGAGAGCCAAGCACGCCCTGCCGCTGGGTGAACGCACCTACACCTGCACTGCGTGCGGGGTTGCGTCCCCCAGGGACAAGAACTCCGCGCGTGAGTGGGGTGTCCCCTGCTCGAGCGAAGCCGAGAGCTTGGGGAAGCTCGTCCGGGCGGCAGCCTGAGCCAGAAATCCCCCTGCTTACTGCACGGGGAGCATTCAAGAGTCCGGAAAGAAATCCTTCGCCGGTTGCCGAAGCACCTGGATTTCGCAGAAGCCGGTGTGCTCTGCGACACAGTGGAGTTGAATGATCCGGACGTGCAGCACAAACGCGCGGTGCACAGACGGACACCTGCGGGGGGTGCGGGGTGAGTGCTTCTCTGAGCAGCGGGACCGCCGAGCCGGAGCCGGAGGCGGGGTCCGGGGCGGAAGCGGGGGCCGGGTCGGAGCTGCTCGCGGCGCTGTTGGACGGGATGGACGCCGCGCTCTGTGCGTTCGACGCCGACGGGGTCGTGACCCACTGGAACCGCGAGGCCGAGCGCATCCTCGGGTGGAGCGCCGAGGATGCGGTGGGGCGGCGCGGGTTCGCCGGGTGGGCGGTGCGCAGCGCCGATGCCGACGAGGTGCAGGGGCGGCTGATGGCCGCGATGCACGGGGGCGGGCGGCAGGTGCATGAGTTCGCGTTGCTGCGCAAGGACGGCGGGCGGGTGCTGGTGCGGACCCAGTCGGCGGCCGTGACGGGGGCCGACGGGAAGCCGACCGGGGTCTACAGCGCGTTCGGCGAGGTGCACGCGCAGATCGACCTGGAACGGGCCATCGCGCTCAGCGAGGTCTTGTTCGAGGACGCGTCGTGGGGGGTGGTGCTGGTGGACGTGGATCTGCGGCCCACCGTCGTCAATGTGCATGCCGCGCGTGCGCTCGGGGGCGGTCGTACGACGCTGCTGGGGCGTCCGCTGGGGGAGACCGTCGTGCAGGGCGTCGACGAGCTGGAGGGGGCGCTCCAGCACGTACTGGCGGAGGGCACGCCGCCCGCTCCGGTCGACCTGTGGGTGACGCTGCGCACGGCGGAGGGGGAGCGGCGCCGGTGCTGGCGCAGCGGTTTCCTGCGGCTGGCGTCACCCCTTGCGGAGGAACCCGTACCGCTGGGCGTCGGGTGGATCTTCCAGGACGTGACGGACGCCAAGACCGCCGAACAGGACGCCGCCCGGCTGCGGTTCCGGGGCAACCAGTTGCAGCGGGCGGCGCGCACGGCGGCCGAGTGCGAGGACCCGCTGGAGGCCGCTGCCGCCTATCTGGACTTCGGCCTGGCCGGGTTCGCGGACCACGCGCTGATCGACGTACTGCGCGAGGAACGGCTGGTGCGGATCGCGGCCACTCCCGCGGGCGAGCCGGGCCCGTGCACGGCGGACAACGCGGAGGCGTGCATTCCCGTGCGGTACGGGGAGGGGCACCCGGCGCTCCAGGCGCTGGAGCGCACCGGCGCGGTGCGCGCGAGCGCGGGCCCGCGCGCCGACGCCCCGGCGTGGGCGACGGAGCGCCAGTGGCCGCACGACGCGGTGCACGCCCTGTGCACGGTGCTGCGCAGCCGGGGCCGGACGGTGGGCGTGGTCACCTTCCTGCGCGGTGCGACCCGCCCCGCCTTCGAACGCCCGGACGCGACGTACGCGGAGAGCATCGCCGTACGGGTGGCGTCGTCGGTGGACCTGGCGCAGGTACTGAGGGAGCGCTGACGTCACCAGCACCAGCACCAGCACCAGCACCAGCACCAGCACCAGCACCAGCACCAGGACCAGCACCAGCACCGGTGCGAGGCAGATCCTGCACCAGCACCGGAGGCCCGGAAGTCCCTCAGTGCCGGAAGAAGATCCGGTCGCCGTACTCGGTCATCACACGCCCGTTCCACTCGTGCCCGCCGTCCACGTTGCCCGACCGCAGCAGCGGCACCTCGACACCGCGCTCCGCCAGTTCCCCGGCGGCGGCCGCCATCACCGCCTGCATCAGGGCGGTGGTGACCACCGTGGAGGCGGGTGCGAAGGGGGCGTCGATGCCCTCCGTCGTCAGTTCCGCGTCGCCGACCGCGATCTTGCTGTCGAGCACGATGTCGCAGTGGTCCTTGAGGAAGCTGCCCGACTTGTGGCGCGACTTGGTGTCCTTCGCGTACGCCACGGACGTCACGCCGATGACCTTCAGCCCCAGGGCGCGCGCGTTCATGGCCATCTCGACGGGCAGCGCGTTGCGCCCGGACAGGGAGATCACCACGAGTACGTCGCCGGGCTTGGCCGGGCTGCTGTCGAGCACCGCGCCCGCGAGGCCGTCCACGCGCTCCAGGGCGGAGCCCAGGGTGGCGGGCATGACGTCGATGCCGACGACGCCGGGCACCGCGAGGAGGTTCATCAGGGCGAGCCCGCCCGCCCGGTAGACGACGTCCTGCGCGGCGAGCGAGGAGTGCCCGGCACCGAACGCGAAGAGCCGCCCCCCGGCGGCGACGGTGTCGGCGATCGCGGTCCCGGCGGCGGCGATGGAGGCCGCCTCCTCGTCCCGTACGCGATGGAGCAGGCCGATCGCGGCGTCGAAGAACTGACCGGCCAGTTTGTTCTCGCTCATCGCGGAGGGCCTTTCCAGTGGCGGTTTCATGGGAGATGCCGGGAATGCGGGGCGGTTACCCAAGGTTACGAACAGGGGCGGCGTCCGTGCCGCGGATCACGTTGCGGTCTGGAGCCGGGAGCTGTCAATACGGCCGCGCCCCGGCCCGGCACGGTTGTCAGTGCGATGCGTCAGAATTGGGACACGGGCCGGCGCAGGACGACTGAGCACAACCGAGTACGAAGACCGAGCGCACGACGATTTCTGTCACAGCATCGAGGGGCACACATGTCCGGACTGATCGACACCACGGAGATGTATCTCCGCACCATCCTCGAACTCGAGGAGGAGGGCGTCGTCCCCATGCGCGCCCGCATCGCCGAGCGCCTTGACCAGAGTGGTCCGACGGTCAGTCAGACCGTGGCCCGCATGGAGCGCGACGGCCTGGTGACGGTCGCGGGCGACCGGCACCTGGAATTCACCGAGGAGGGCCGCCGGCTGGCCACGCGCGTGATGCGCAAGCACCGGCTCGCGGAGTGCCTCCTCGTCGACGTGATCGGCCTGGAGTGGGAGCAGGTGCACGCGGAGGCGTGCCGCTGGGAGCACGTGATGAGCGAGGCGGTCGAGCGCCGCGTCCTCGAACTGCTCCGCCACCCCACCGAGTCCCCGTACGGCAACCCGATCCCGGGTCTGGAGGAGCTGGGCGAGAAGTCCGAGGCCGACCCGTTCCTGGACGAGGGCATGGTCAGCCTCAACGAGCTCGCGCCGGGCACGGAGGGCAAGACCGTGGTCGTACGGCGCATCGGCGAGCCCATCCAGACCGACGCCCAACTGATGTACACGCTGCGCCGCGCGGGCGTGCAGCCCGGTTCGGTGGTCAGCGTGACCGAGTCGCCCGGCGGTGTGCTGGTCGGCAGCAGCGGCGAGGCGGCCGAGCTGGACGCGGAGACGGCGTCGCACGTCTTCGTCGCCAAGCGCTGAGTCAACTCCGTTCGGCGGAACGGGACTTGGGTCCCGTTCCGCCGCCCACTTCTCCGCCGGAATCCCAGCGGCCGGACGGATCGCGTGCCACGCTGTGTCTGCGGCACACGAACCGGGGCACCAGATGTGCATGAGGGCTGCCGGCCGGGCCCGACTCGCGGCCGGGGAGGAGGCGGGAGATGCACCCGTCGTACGTTTTGTGTGAGCGCAGCCCGCACAAGCGCGGTCCGCGCGGCCGCGCCCCGCACAAGGAGGGCCCCGGCGCCCTGAGGCGCCGGGGCCTGTCCTCCCCTGTGCCGGCCTGGAGCCCCGAGCTCTTCAGGCCGGCTCCCGCGGACCGTCTTCCCCGAGCGGTCCGCCTCCCGAAGAAGATCTCCCCTCGGCAGCGAACGCCAATCCTTGAGCGCTGTCACTCGAAAGAGGGTTCTTGGGCTCCGCGACCCGATGTTCGAATACGAGTTCGATAGCGTGGGGCGAGTACGCACGATCCGTACGAGAAGGGGGTGCCAGGCCATATGGTGCGGCGCATCGACGTGACCGGAGCCGACGGCGCACGCCTCGCCGCCTGGGAGTTCGCGGACCCGCCCAAGGACGGCGACCCCGAGCAGCTCCCCGGCGTCTTATTGCTGCACGGCCTGATGGGCCGCTCCTCGCACTGGGCGGCCACCGCCAGGTGGCTCGCCGAGCGGCACCGGGCCGTCGCCCTCGACCAGCGCGGCCACGGCCGCAGCGAGAAGCCCTCCGACGGCCCCTTTTCCCGGGACGCCTACGTCGCGGACGCGGAGGCCGTGGTGGAGCAGCTGGGCCTGGCCCCGGTCACGCTGATAGGGCACTCCATGGGCGCCCTCACCGCCTGGCAGCTCGCCGCCAAGCGCCCGGACCTGGTGCGCGCCCTGGTCGTGTGCGACATGCGGGCCTCGGCGCTCGGGGCGGCCTCCCAGCGGGAGTGGGAGGACTGGTTCAAGGCCTGGCCGGTGCCGTTCGCGACGCTCGCCGACGTCCGCAAGTGGTTCGGCGAGGACGACCCCTGGGTGGAGCGCCCCTCCCCGGCGCGCGGCGAGTTCTTCGCCGAGGTGATGGCCGAGCGGGCGGACGGCTGGCGCCCGGTCTTCTCCCGCCGCCAGATGCTGCTCTCCCGGGCCACCTGGGTCTACGACGCGCACTGGGACGAGCTGTCCCAGGTCCAGTGCCCCACGCTGGTCGTGCGGGGCCTGGACGGCGAGCTGGGCCGCGCGGAGGCCCAGGAGATGGTGCGGGTGCTGCCGCGGGGGCAGTACGCCGAGGTGGTGGACGCCGGCCACCTGGTCCACTACGACCAGCCGGAGGGCTGGCGGGCCGCCATCGAGCCCTTCCTGGAAGAGACCGGCGGCCACACCGTGCCGACCCCGTAGCCGGCGCCCCGCGCCCTACCCCTTGCTCACCGCCGCCAGGATCTCCGGCAGCCGGGCGGCGGTCCTGGGCGCGGCCACCTTCAGCCCGATCCAGGTCACCAGCACTCCGTACGCGATCCCCAGCGGCAGCAGGAACCAAGTCGTCAGCCCGGCCACGTGCAGCCAGACCGTCAGCGCGATCAGCGGCGCGCACACCACCGTCGACACCACGAGCCCCACCAGCAGCGACATCCACGCCAGCGACCCCTGCCCCGGAACGACGTTCTTGTACGTGCCGTCCTGCGGGACCGAGTACGGGTACAGGGCCGACGCCACCAGACCGGCCGCGAGCAGCGCCCCCAGCAGGGCGAAGGCCAGCCCCAGAACCTCGGGGAGCACCGACCAGTCGCCCGCCAGCGCCGTCGTCACGCCCGCCACCAGCAGGGTGTAGGGCACGGTGATCACCAGCAGTGCCAGCAGCCGCGCCCGCAGCTCCTCGTAGGCGTCCCGCACGGTGGAGATCGTCGTCGCCACCATCCAGAACGCGGAGGTGTCCGTACCGAACTGGTTGAAGGTCTGCATCCCGAGCATCCCCGCCGCGAAGCACGCCCAGTACGCCGAGCCGGTGCCCTGGAGCGCGTTGAACACCGGGACGATCAACCCGATCGCCAGCGAGGTGATCCAGGCGCCCTTGGTCTTCGGGTCGCGCCAGATGTAGCGCAGCACCCGCTGTGCGGTGGCCGCCGTGCGCCCGTCCGGCAGCAGGCGCGTCAGCAGGCCCGCCTTGGACTCCTTGCGCGCGGAGTCCGACGCCGCCTGGATGGTCGAGCCGTCCGGCGCGGTCATCAGCTTGACCAGCCCGCGCTCCCACGACCACAACAGCGCCGCCAGCACCACCAGCGTGAGCAGCAGCTGCACGAGGCCACGCCCGTACGCGCCCTCGCTCATGGAGTGCACCGCACCGACGGCGGAGGCGGGCGGCAGCCACTGCACGACGTTCGCGACCGGCTCCAGCACCGACATGCCGCCGGTGGCGGCCAGCCGCTGCCAGCCGAAGTTCACGAACTGGATGCCGACGGCGATGATCAATCCGCTGAGCACGGCCAGGTCGCGCCCGCGCCGGCTGGTCAGCAGCCGTACGTTCGCCGTCGCCACGGCCCGCGCCAGCGCCAGGCAGGTGAGCACCAGCAGGGCGGCCGCCACGACGGCGGTCACTGCCGCAGCGAAGCCGTGCGCGACGGCGATCACCGAGCCGACGGCCAGGCACACCGTGAACAGCGGCCCTATGCCCACCAGCGACGCCGCCAGCAGCGCCCGCACCAGGGGCCGGGGCCGCAGCGGCAGCATCACCAGCCGCGAGGGATCCAGCGTCTCGTCACCGCTGGGGAAGAACAGCGGCATGAACGCCCACGCCACAGCGGTCACGAGCGCCAGCAGCACCGTCACCGTCGGCGCGTACTGCGTCTCCCGCAGCAGGATCAGCCCCAGCACCAGGAACGCCGAGAAAACCAGCACCAGTACGGCGCTGATGATGAACGCCGTCCTGCGCCCGGACGACTGCCGCAGCCCGTTCTTCAACAGCGACAGCTTCAGCCGTACGAACAAGGGCGTCAGCCCCGTGGAGACGGCGCCGGTGGACTCCGCACCGGGCGCATGGCCCGCGACGACGCTCATCGCGGAGCCCCGCCGCCGAGCCAGTCCAGGCTGTCCCCGGGGTTGTGCCCGTTCGCCCCGACCAGCTCCAGGAACGCGTTCTGCAGCGTCGGTGCGTCGCCGCGCACCTGTGCGAGGGTGCCCTGCGCGCGGATCTGTCCGGCGGCCATCACGGCCACCCAGTCGCACAGCGACTCCACCAGTTCCATCACATGGCTGGAGAAGACGACGGTGGCACCGGAGCCGGTGTACCGCTCCAGCACCCCGCGGATGGTCTGCGCCGACACCGGGTCGACGCCCTCGAACGGTTCGTCGAGGAAGAGCACTTCCGGGTTGTGCAGGAGTGCGGCCGCGAGCCCGATCTTCTTGCGCATACCGGTCGAGTAGTCGACGACCAGCTTGTGCTGCGAGCCCGCGAGATCGAGTACGTCCAGAAGCTGGGTGGCGCGCTTGTCGACCTCGTCGCCGGGCAGCCCCCGCAACCGCCCGCTGTAGGCGAGGAGTTCGCGCCCCGACAGTCTTTCGAACAGCCGAAGTCCCTCCGGCAGTACGCCGATCCGCGACTTCACCTGCACCGGGTCGGCCCACACGTCGTGGCCGCCGATGTGCACGGTGCCATGATCGGGGCGCAGCAGCCCCGTCACCATCGACAGGGTGGTGGTCTTGCCCGCCCCGTTCGGGCCGACCAGGCCGATGAACTTCCCGGCCGGCAGTTCCAGATCGATTCCGGCGACGGCCACCTGGTCGCCGAACCGCTTCCACAAACCCTGTACACGTACAGCGGCGGGCGGCGCCGTATGCGCTCCGCCCGCCTTGTCGAATGCCTGGTCAGGCATGTCGTCAGCCTTTCGTGGGTCCCCGTGATACGGGGCCCACTTTATGTTCGAGCGCGCCCCCGCGCAGCCGCTGCCTCGCGCCCGCAGGCGTACGCGAGGGGGCTGATCAGCTCTTCCGCGTCCGGCAGCCACCGGTTGGCGGGGGTGGGGCGGCGTGCCCACTGCACGGCGCCCATCGCGCCCATGCGGGTCGGCGGGGCGGCCACGTAGTCGCCCTCGCCGCGTGCGATCAGGTCCAGGGCGCTCGGGGCCCAGCCCAACTTCCTTACCAGATCCGGAATCTTGGCGCCCGCGCCCGGCAGCACGAAGAACAGCAGGCGGCGGTCGGGGGTGTTGGTGACCGGGCCGAGGGTCAGCTCCATGCGCTCCATGCGGGCGAGCGCCAGGAATCCGGCCGTCTCCGGCACGTCGATGGCGTCGAAGGTGCGGCCGGTAGGCAGCAGGATCGAGGCCTTCGGGTTCTTCTGCCACATCCGGCGCGCGGCGACGGCGCTGCCGGTCGCCTGCGTCGCCCAGTCGTTCTTCGCCGCGTGCGCACCGGGGGCGGCGCACGCCACGTCCCCGCACGTGCAGCGCTCCACCCCCTCTTCGGCCTCCAGCCAGGTGCCGGGGACCACGTCCCAGTGCCGTTCTTCCGCGTACCGCACGGCGCTGTCGAGCAGTTGATCGCCGCGCTGCTGGGGGATCTGGGCTGCGTCCGTGACGTCCGTGACTCCGATGGTCTCTTCCACGAACAACTCAACTGCACGCACCAACTCCGGTTACGGGCGCGCGCGAGAGGGAGCTGGAGCATCGATCCTGCATGCGGGGCGCATGGGTGCACGGGCGGGGGCGCGCAGGTGGGTGGGGTGCGGTGAGCGGGCAACCACAGAAGTGGAAGCGAGGAGGTACCGGAAATACCTCTGGCTTCCGTCATCACCGTCATCACCGTCATCTCCAGGTATTACCTGCATTGTTTGCATATCCACCGGGCATTGATCTCCGCGCGGATTCAAGGGAATTCACGAGGACTTCATCAGCGCCCGCACCAGGGGGTACACATGGCAGCCAGGCCGCTCGTCGCCCGACAGCCGAACGAACGACTCCAGGCGCTCATCCAGGAAGCCGGTTGCTCCAACGCCGGGCTGGCCCGACGGGTCAACATGTGCGGCGCCGAGCACGGACTCGATCTCCGTTACGACAAGACGTCGGTGGCCCGGTGGCTGCGCGGTCAGCAGCCCAGGGGGCGGGCCCCCGGAATCATCGCCGAGGCGCTCGGCCGCAAGCTGGGGCGCACCGTCACCATCGACGAGATCGGCATGGCCAACGGCAAGAACCTGGCCTCCGGCATCGGACTGCAGTTTTCGCCGACGGTGCTGGGGGCCATCGAGCAGGTCTGCGAGCTGTGGCGCAGCGACGTGGGGCGCAGGGACTTCCTGTCGGGGTCCTCGGTGGCGTCCTCCGCGCTGGTGGAGCCGAGCCGGGACTGGCTGATCACGGGTGCCGACCACCAGGTGGCGCGCACGGCGGGGTCCCGGGTGGGGCCCAGTGACGTGGAGGCGGTGCGGGCGACGACACAGGCGCTCCAGGCCCTCGACCACCGGTTCGGTGCCGGGCACGTGCGTCCGATCGTCGTGCACTACCTCAACAGCGTGGTCTCCGGGCTGCTTTCGGGCTCGTACCGGGAATCGGTGGGGCGCGAACTCTTCGGCGCCGTCGCACGGTTGACGGAGCTGGCCGGGTACATGGCGGTCGACACCGGGCAACCGGGGCTGGCGCAGCGGTACTACATCCAGGCGCTGCGGCTCGCACAGGCGGCGGGTGACCGCGGTTACGGGGGATACGTCCTGGCCGCGTCCATGAGCCACCTGGCGGCGCAGCTCGGGAACCCGCGCGAGATCGCCCAGTTGGCACGTGCGGCGCAGGAGGGTGCGCGCGGGCGGGTCACTCCCCGTGCGGAGGCGATGTTCTACGCGGCGGAGGCCCGTGGGCACGCCCTGCTGGGCGACGAGCGCACCTGCGGCGCGGTGGCCGCCAAGGCGCAGTCCGCGATGGAGAAGGCGCACGACGAGGCCGACTCCGGCGACGACCCGACCTGGATCGCCCACTTCGACCAGGCTTATCTGGCCGACGAGTTGGCGCACTGCCACCGGGACCTCGGGCAGGCGGACGCGGCGGCGCGCAGGGCCAACGAGAGCCTCGCCGGGCACCCCGACAGCAGGGTGCGCAGGCGGGCCATCGGGCTGGTGCTCCTGGCGTCGGCACAGGTGCAGCAGCGCGAGGTGGAGCAGGCCTGTCACACCGGCACGCGCGCGGTGGAACTGCTGAGCACCCTGCGCTCCAACCGGGGTGCGGAGTACCTGGAGGACTTCCAGCAGCGGCTCGCGCCCTACCGCGACGAGCCCGCGGTGCGGGAGTTCGGGGCGCGGATCGAGGTCCAGGCGGCCTGAGAGGGCGGTCCGGGAGGTCGGCTTGAGAGGGAAGCGCTCCTCGGGGCGCTTCTCGTCAATGCGGGGCCTTAATCAGCGTCAACTTCCGTCCGTTTGTTACGGGGAGGAGGTGGGGGTACGGTCCTGGCCTGCCCGGATCATGGGTGCGTGGCCCGGGGGCGGTATCACCCGGTAGCGTGAACCGGTGATTCCGTCCCTCGCCCGTGCGGCGAGGCCGCCCAGAACCGATGGCAGGAGCCCCCGTTGACGCAGAGCGAGCAGGGTGATGAGCCGCAGCATCCCGTGCGCCCCGCACACGAGGGCGTAGTGCTGCCCCCGGCGCAGCAGCAGTGGCAGCCGCCGCAGCCTTCGCAGGCGCCGGGCCCGATGCCGGGCCACGCACCGGGGCAGGCGGCACCGCAGCAGGGCCAGAGCTGGGGCCAGCCGTGGGGGCCGGGAGCGGCGCAGGGGACGCAGGCACCGGGACCGGTGCCCGCGCAGCAGCCGCGACCGCTGGCACCGCAGCAGTGGCAGCAGGCCCAGCAGGCCCAGGAGTCGCAGGCCGGGCAGGCGCAGATGCCGCAGGGAGCGTTCGGGGAGCCGCAGGGGCAGCAGATGCAGCAGCCCGTGTGGGGTGCGCCCGTGCAGTCCGGCGGGGACGCCGAGCCCACCCAGTACATGCAGCCCGTGCCGGCGGAGCCCGTCGGTCCCGGCAGTGATGCCGAGCCGACGCAGTTCATGCCGCCCGTGCCGTCCGGGCCCGGTGCGCTGCCGCCGGAGGCCCCCGCAGGGCAGCCGGGAGCTCAGCAGGGCGTGCAGCAGGGCGGTCAGCTCGAGGGCACGCAGTTCCTCGGGGGCCAGGCGCTCCAGCCGCCCGCGGGGTCGGACGCGGACGCCACGCAGTACCTTCCGCCGGTCCCGGCGGACGCCCCGTACGCGGCCCGCCCCGACGGCGTACAACAGACGCAGCAGCCTCAACAGGTGCAGCAGCCCCAGCAGGCGGGGAACGGCACGCACGGGGCGCCCGTGCTGCCCGGTGTCCCCGGGGAGCGGCAGCCGCCCGCGGAGTTCGACAGCCTCTTCCGCACCCAGCCGCCGACGCCGGGCGCGCAGCCCGAGCCGGCGGGCTCGACGCAGCAGATGCCGCGCTTCCTGCCGCCCCGGCAGCAGGAGGCCGAGCAGGAGGAGGCGCGCTACCAGCAGTTCCAGCAGCCCGCCCCGCGCGGCGGCGGACCCGGTGGGCCGGAGCAGCGGCGGCGCAAGATCTCGCCGGTGCCGCTGATCGCGGCCGTGGTGGTCGGCTGCTCGGTGATCGGCCTGGGCATCAGCGCGCTGATGAACGCCGGCGAGGACGACAAGGACACCGGCGCCACGAACACCGCGGCCGGTTCCAAGCTGCCCAACCAGGAGCCCGCCGAGAAGGCCGCCGACGGGGCGAAGGGCCAGGCGCAGGCGCTGGACAAGCTGCTCGCCGACAGCAACGACAGCCGCGCCTCGGTGATCAACGCGGTCGCCGCCATCGGCCAGTGCGGCGACCTGTCGAAGGCCGCCACCGACCTGCGGGCCGCCGCCACCCAGCGGCGCGGTCTGGTGACCCGCCTCCAGTCCCTCAAGGTCGACAAGCTGGAGGGCAACCAGGCGCTCACCGCAGCGCTCAACGGTGCGTGGGAGGCGTCGGCGGCGGCCGACGACCACTACGCGTCGTGGGCGGACAAGGTGGCGGGCGACAAGGACCGCTTCTGCCGCGACGGCAGGGCGAAGGCGACCTCGGAACGGCGTGCGGGCGACCGCGAGAGCGGCAAGGCCTCGCAGCAGAAGCAGCAGGCCGTGAACCCCTGGAACACGATCGCCGAGAAGTACGGCCTGACCAAGCACCAGGCGAGCGAGCTGTAGTCACCGGCGCGGGAGTGCGGCGCGAGCACCGGCACTGGTGCTCGCGCCGCACCCGGCACCGGTGCCCGCGCCGGTATCACGACAGTGCCCTGTGCGTGCCCTGTGTGGGGGCTTTGTCCGGACTGGAATCGCATGCCCGTACGATCGACGACCGTGCAAAGTTCAGCGAACTCTTCCCGTCGCGGCCGTCGCTCCACCACCATGGGCGGCATGCCGCTGAATGACATGCCGTGGTGGCGCTGGCGCACTCAGGTGCGATCCGCGCTGCACATGCTCTCCGACCCCGTCTTCCACCAGGAGTGCTGGCTCGCCGGAGTGGAGGGCTACGGGGACATCACCGACGCCGTCTACCGGCTCGTCGAGGACACCTGGCTCGACAACTGGTCCGCCGAGAAGTACGTCGGGTCCATATTCCGGGACCCGGACGAAGCGGCCCTCGTGGACGTGGCCGTGCTCCGGGTCCTGCGCATCATGCACCAGGTCGGCGCGGACGCCCCCGTGTCGGCGTACATGGCCCACCCCGGCTGGCCCGAGGCCGTACGGGCCGCCCGTGACGCGCACGTACGGATGGCGCAGAGCGACGGCGACGACCCGGACGTCGCGCCCCGCTCGCTGGAGGTCATCCGCATTCTGACCAGGTCCGCCTGAATCAGCACGGTGTGCGATCCTCTGGGGTCATGAGCGACCCCAAGCCTGCCGAACGGCCCGAAACCGACCACTACGTCCTCACGCTGTCCTGCCCGGACAAGCAGGGCATCGTGCACGCCGTGTCCAGCTATCTGTTCATGACCGGCTGCAACATCGAGGACAGCCGGCAGTTCGGCGACCACGACACGGGGCTGTTCTTCATGCGGGTCGCGTTCTCCGCCGAGGAGCCGGTGTCCGTGGAGAAGCTGCGGGCCAGCTTCGCCGCCATCGGGGACTCCTTCCGGATGGACTGGCAGATCCACCGGGCCGAGGACCGGATGCGGATCGTGCTGATGGTCAGCAAGTTCGGGCACTGCCTCAACGACCTGCTGTTCCGCTCAAGGATCGGGGCGCTGCCGGTCGAGATCGCCGCCGTCGTCTCCAACCACCCGGACTTCCGCGAGCTGGTCGGCACGTACGACATCCCCTTCCACCACATCCCCGTGACGAAGGACACCAAGGCCGAGGCCGAGCAGCAGGTGCTCGACCTGGTCGCCGCCGAGAACGTCGAGCTGGTCGTGCTCGCGCGCTACATGCAGGTGCTCTCCGACAACCTGTGCAAGCAGCTCAGCGGCCGGATCATCAACATCCACCACTCCTTCCTGCCGAGCTTCAAGGGCGCCAAGCCCTACCACCAGGCGCACGCGCGCGGGGTGAAGCTGATCGGTGCGACCGCGCACTACGTGACGGCCGACCTCGACGAGGGACCGATCATCGAGCAGGAGGTCGAGCGGGTCGGCCACGAGGTCACCCCCGAGCAGCTGGTGGCCATCGGCCGCGACGTGGAGTGCCAGGCCCTCGCCCGCGCGGTGAAGTGGCACAGCGAGCACCGGGTGCTGCTCAACGGGCACCGTACGGTCGTCTTCGCCTAGCACCAGGAGTGGTGCTCGCGCGTGCACCGTCGCAAGGGTGCACGCGCAAGCACCGCCACTGCGTCACAACCGCCACTGCGTCACAACCGCGACAGTGACGCCGCCGCGAACAGCACGTCCCGTACCGCACCCTTGTCGCCGCCCTGTCCGGCCGCCGCCTCTTGAGGCGACACGTGCCCGGCCGCGAGCTGGCAGAACTCGACGCCGTCCAGCGCGATGTGCGCCACCTCGTGCTCCGCGGAGGCAGCGGCTGCGGGGGAGTCCAGCGGGATGTACCAGTGGCCGCCGCCCGCGCCCTCCACCTCCAGGTGCAGCGTGCGCCCCGGAGCGCCCGCCGCGACCAGCCCCCGCACGGGAGGCGCGAGTCCGGCCCTGCGGCGGGCGGCCAGCGTGCCGGGGAGCAGCCGGGCCGCCAGGTCGATCAGCTCGTGCAGATGCGTCCCCGAGGGCGGTTCGTACGGGTAGTCCACGGCCCGTGCGATGTCGTCGGCGTGCACCCAGCACTCGAAGGCCCGCTCCAGGAGGGCGTCCTTGAGGGGCAGCGAGAAGGCCCCGTACGACACCTCCAGCTCGGCGGAGCCGCGCCCGGCGAAGGACACCGTGCGCACCAGGGTGTGGCTCTGCTCGCGCCACGGGACGCGCACCGCGCGGGTGGGAGGCTGCCGGGAGCCGAGCCAGTACGCCTCCGTGCGGCTGGTGGGGTCGCCGCCGCCGTCGAAGGCGACCGGGTCGGCCAGGCCCAGCGCGTCGGCGACCAGCCCGTCGACGGTCATCAGGTGCCCGATGACGGCGGCGACCGTCGCCTTGCGCCGTACCGGATGGTCCTCCTCGAACCAGCGCAGCTGCACCGGGGCGTGCCACTCGCCGGGGTCTATGTCGGCGAGCAGGGCGTCCAGGCGGGCCGTCTCCGTGTCGTACGGCTGGGCCCAGGCCGGCACCGGGATGCGCGCCGGACGGCGGCCCAGGCAGGTGTCCAGGACCCGGGAGCGCAGCATCGGGTCCAGGTCGAGGCCGCGCTCGGACTGGAGCAGGCCGACCGCGTCCCGCAGCCGCAGCGCCTCGTCCGCGCACGGGGCGCACGCGGTGAGGTGCTCCTCCACGGCGAGCGTCTCCTCGGCGGAACAGGCCGCCAGCGCCCACGCGCCCAGCAGCGACTTGAGCACCCGGTGCGACAGGGTGCCGGACGCCCCGTCGTCGTCTCCCTCGCCGTACCTCTCGCCGTACTCCTCGCTCACAGTCCGCCCCCGAAACCCTGAGCACCAGTGCCGGTGTCCAGGCCGGAGCCGGGACCGGTGCCCGGCACGGTGTTCGCCGTCGACAGCAGTTGCAGCCCCAGGCGGAGTCTGCGGCGGGCCTCGTCCTCGGTGATGCTGAGCCGGGAGGCGGTCTGCCGGTAGTCGTGCCGATCGAAGTACGCCAGCTCCAGGGCCTCGCGGAGCGGGGCGGGCATCGATGTCACGATGTAGTCCGCGCGGGCCACGGCCGCCGCCCGGTGCACCTTCAGTTCCAGCTCCTCCGCGGTGCCTTCGCCGTCCTCCAGGGCGGCCGCCTCCGCCTGCCGGAGCCGGTGCACGGCACGCCGGTGGGTGAGCCGCGCCATCCAGGCCCGCATGGAGCCGTCCTTCGGGTCGTACGACTGGGGGTTCTCCCAGACGTGGCCGAAGACGTCACGGGTGACCTGGTCGGCGGCGTCCTCGTCGTCCAGCACCCGGTGCGCCAGGCTGTGCACCAGGGAGGCGAACCTGTCGTACAGCTCCCCGAGTGCCGCCGCCTCGCCCCGCGCCAGCCGCTGCTGCATCCTGCGGTCCCAGCGCGGCGGTGCGTCCTTCGGCATCCGATTCCCCCCAACCCCGTACCGCTGCGCCCCGAAGCACCTGCTCTTTCGAATGTAGTGCGAGACCGGGCGGCGCACGCCCCTTTGCCGCAAGTGCGCTCCGTACGCGGCCCGGGATGGTAGTGATCCGGTCATTGCGCGCATCCTGGGTGCGGGCCTCACAGACACGCGGTGTTTCATGGGACTGCGGCTAGGGAAGCCGCGATGAGGAAGGGCTACTTCCGGTTAGTTGAGAGGTCCGACGCGTGACGCTGAAGGTGACAGAGGCAGAGCACGGCAGCTGGGCCGTGCTGCACATCTCCGGCGAACTGGACCTGGTGACCTCACCGGCGGTGCGGCAGCACGTGCACGGGGCCGTCGCGGACGGGCGGCACCGGGTGGTGCTGGATCTCTCGGACGTGCTCTTCTGCGACTCCAGTGGCGTGGGTGTTCTGATCGCCGCGCGGCGGCTGATGAGGTCCTGTCAGGGGAGTCTGCGGCTGATCCTGCCGGCGCGGGGGGCGGTCGACGGCAGCCATGTGAACCGGGTGCTGGCGGCGCTCGGGGTGCGGCGGCTGTTCGAGGTGTACCCGGATGTGGACACCGCGGTGGACGACACCGCGCAGGCGCTGTCCGCCTGAGCCGACGCCCCCGGGGTCGCCCTGGTGTCCAACTGCCCCACCGGTGGATGATTTCCCTGCGGAAATGGCTTCCTCCGCACGTCAAGGACGTACCCTCCCCTGCATGGACAGCGCAGAGTACGAGCGCAAGACAGCGGCCCGTTTCGCCTCCTTCGACCAGGACGGCAACGGATACATCGACCGCGAGGACTTCAGTGCCGCGGCAGCCGCCATCCTTGCCGAGTTCAACACGACAGCCCGCTGCGACAAGGGCCAGGCCCTGTACAGCGGGGCCGAGGCGTTCTGGCAGGGCATGGCCGGAATCGCCGACGTCGACGGCGACCAGCGGGTCAGCCGCGACGAGTTCGTGACGGGGGCGGTGAAGCGGCTGCGGGACAACCCGAAGCGGTTCGCGGAGATCGCCCGGCCGTTCCTGCACGCGGCGATCGAGATCGCCGCCTCCGCGGAGGGCGAGGGCGACGGGGTCACGGTCGGGGCCGCCACCCGGCTGCTCCGGGTCCTCGGCGCGGACGAGAAGCTGGCGGGGCAGGTGGCGGAGGCGCTCGATGCGGATGGGGACGGGCGGATCACGGAGGAGGAGACGTTGACGGCTTTCGCGACGTACTACACGGTTGACGGCCCCGACCCCCAGTAGCGCCCCGGCTTCCCCCGTGACGGACCCTCCTCAGCCGCCCGAGCCGAACATCTCGCGCAGGCGGTACTTCAGGACCTTGCGGAGGGTCTCGTTGCGGGGGAGGGCGTCCACCACCTCCACCTGTTCCGGGAGTTTGTGCGTGGCCAGGCCCGACTCGCGGAGGTACGCGATCACCTCGGCCGGCGTCACGGACGGCCCCCGGAGTTCCAGGACCGCGCACACCCGCTCGCCCCGATCCGCGTCCGGCAGGCCGATCACCGCCGCGTCCGCCACCGACGGGTGTTCGTGGAGGAGGTCCTCGATCTCCTTGGCGGAGATGTTCTCGCCCTTGCGGATGATGACGTCCTTGAGGCGGCCGGTCAGGACCAGGTGGCCGGAGGCCGTCAGGTGGCCCAGGTCGCCCGTGATCAGGTAGCCGTCCGGGTCGAAGGTCCCGGCGTCGGACGACGCGCCCAAGTAGCCCTGGCACACCGCCTCCCCGCGCAGCCGCACCTCCCCGTCGACCCCCGCCGGGACCGGCTTGCCCTCCGGGTCCGTGATGCGGATGGACATGCCCTCCGGGGGGCGTCCCTCGGTGGTGGCCAGGTTCTCCGCCGTGTCGTCCGGGGAGCCCATCGTGATCATCGGGACCTCGGTCATGCCGTAGCCGTGGGTGAGCTGGCAGCCCAGTTCCCGTACGACGGCGTGGTAGAGCTCCGGCGGTTTCGGCGCGCCGCCGCCCGCCAGGAGCCGCAGGGTCGGAAGGACGGGCGTGGCGGGGTCCTTGCGCTGCTCGGTGAGGAACATCGAGTAGAAGGCTGTTGAGCCGCCCGCGACCGTCACCCCGTGACGGCGATATTCGGCCAAAGCCTCCGGCATGGCGAACTGCTCGAAGAGGACGGCCGGGAAGCCGTACAGGAGCAGCATCACCAGGTAGTCCGGGCCGCCGATGTGCGCGTACGGGAAGGCCATCGAGCCCACGTCGTCCGGGCGCAGGTGCAGGGCGTGTGCCAGGCACGAGCCGCCCGCGATGAGCGAGCGGTCCGTGTGCAGGACGCCGCGTGGGGCGGAGGTGGTGCCCGAGGTCCAGTAGATCCAGCGGACGGATGTGCCCTCGGTGGGGGGCGGGGGCAGCAGGCGCGGGTCGCCGTCCGGCAGGTCGTCGTACACCTGGAGTACGAGGAGGGGGCGGGGGAGTTCGAGCGTGAGGCGGTGTGCCATGGCGGCGTGGTCGAAGCCCCGCCACTCGCCCGGCACCGCGAAGTAGTCGGCCTTCGACTCCCGCAGCGCGAAGCCGACTTCGCGGCTCCGGTAGAAGGGGATCACCGGTGACTGGACCGCGCCGAGGCGGGCGAGTGCGAGGGAGAAGAGCACCGTCTCGATACGGGTCGGGAGCTGCCAGGCGACCGTGCTGCCGGCCCGCACCCCCAGCTCGTACAGCCCGGCGGCGACCCGTTCGGCGCGGTCGCGCAGTCCGCCGAAGCTGAGGGTGCGGTCCTCCTGGAGCAGTACCGGGCGGTGCGGGGTGAGGTCGGCGCGGCGCTCCACGAGTTCCCAGAGCGTGCCGGACGAGTCGAGCTGGCGGGCGGTCTGCATGGGTGAAGTCACTTCACGCTCCCCGTAACTGACGGACAGTCAGAACTAGCCGTGAGCGTAGGGCGCGATCCCTTGTCGGTCCAGAGGTCCGGAAGCTAGCCTAATTTCTGACGGGTCATCAGAAACGCGAACTGCCGTAAGGGGAACGCCGGATGGAACTGCCTCGGATCATCAGCGTCGACGACCACGTGATCGAGCCCCCGCACCTCTTCTCCACCTGGCTCCCCGCGAAGTACCGGGACCGAGGACCGCAGCCGCTGACCGCCGGGATCGGGGAGCTCGCGTACGTCGCGGGCAAGTACCAGATCACGATGGACCCGGACGGGCCGCCCACCGACTGGTGGATCTACGAGGACCTCAAGTTCCCGTACAAGCGCAACATCGCCGCCGTCGGGTTCGACCGCGACGACATGACGCTCGAAGGCATCACGCGGGAGGAGATGCGGCGGGGGTGCTGGGACCCCAAGGCGCGCCTGGCGGACATGGACCTCAACCACGTCGAGGGCTCCCTCTGCTTCCCCACCTTCCCTCGCTTCTGCGGGCAGACCTTCGCCGAGGCCCACGACAAGGAGGTCGCTCTCGCCTGCGTGCGCGCGTACAACGACTGGATGGTCGAGGAGTGGTGCGGCGACAGTGGGGGGCGCCTCATTCCGCTGTGCATCATCCCGCTCTGGGACATCGACCTCGCGGTGGCCGAAATCCGTCGCAACGCGGCACGCGGGGTCCGGGCGGTGACCTTCTCGGAGATCCCCACCCACCTCGGGCTCCCCTCCATCCACTCCGGCTACTGGGACCCCTTCTTCGCCGTCTGCGAGGAGACCGGGACGGTCGTCAACATGCACATCGGCAGCAGCTCGCAGATGCCCGCCGCATCTCCTGACGCCCCGCCCGCCGTGCAGGCCTCGTTGTCCTTCAACAACGCGATGGCGTCGATGATGGACTTCCTCTTCTCGGGTGTGCTGGTGAAGTTCCCGCTGCTCAAACTCGCCTACAGCGAGGGGCAGATGGGCTGGATCCCGTACGCGCTGGAACGCGCCGACGACGTCTGGGAGGAGCACCGCGCCTGGGGCGGGGTCAAGGACCTCATCCCCGAGCCCCCCTCCACGTACTACTACCGGCAGATCTTCTGCTGCTTCTTCCGCGACAAACACGGCGTCGCCTCGCTCGACGTCGTCGGCCGCGACAACGCCACCTTCGAGACCGACTACCCGCACGTCGACTCGACCTTCCCGCACACCAAGGAGGTCGCCCTCGACCATGTGAAGGGTCTCGACGACGAGACGGTCTACAAGCTGATGCGCGGCAACGCCATCCGCATGCTCGGCCTGGACCTCGACACGGGCCGCCACCTGGGCCAGGGGCGTCAGGGCCGCTGATGGATCTCGCGTACACACCCCAGGAGGAGGAGTTCCGGACCGAGTTGAGGGAGTGGCTCGCGCGCGTGCTCCCCGGGCTGCCGGAGCGGCCCGACCCCCTCGACTGGCCCGGCAGGCGCGCGTACGACACCACCTGGCAGCGGATGCTGTACGACGCCGGGTACGCCGACCTCCAGCGCGAGGCCACCCCCACCCAGCACCTCATCTTCCTGGAGGAGACCGAGCGCGCCGGGGCGCCTTACGTCGGCGCGAACTTCGTGGGGCTGCTGCACGCGGGCCCGACCATCGCCGCCGAGGGCACGCCGGAGCAGCAGGAGCGCTGGCTGCCGCCGATCCTGCGCGGCGACGAGGTCTGGTGCCAGGGCTTCAGCGAGCCCGAGGCCGGCTCCGACCTGGCGTCGCTGCGCACGAAGGCGGTCCGCGACGGTGACCATTACGTGGTCACCGGGTCCAAGATCTGGACCTCGCACGCCGAGGTCGCCGACTGGTGCGAGCTTCTCGTCCGCACCACACCTGTCACCCCCGACACTCCCAAGCACAAGGGCATCACCTGGCTCGCCATGCCGATGGACGCGCCCGGCATCACGGTCCGTCCGCTGCGCACGCTCGCCGGGTCCACCGAGTTCGCCGAGATGTTCCTCGACGAGGTGCGCGTCCCCGTCGCCAACCGGGTGGGCGCGGAGAACGACGGCTGGCGCGTCACCATGGTCACCCTCTCCTTCGAACGCGGCACCGCCTTCGTCGGCGAGGTCGTCGCCTGCCGCCGCACGCTCGCGGAAGTCGCGCGCGAGGCCCGGACCAACGGAACGTGGGACGACCCGGCCGTCAGACGCCAACTCGGCCGACTGAACGCCGAGTTCATGACCCTGTGGCGGCTCACCCAGTGGAACGTCAGCGAGGCGCAGAAGACCGGCGGCGTCCCCGGTGTCGGCGGCTCCGTCTTCAAGCTCCGCTACTCGCACGCCCGCCAGGAGCTGTACGACACGGCCGCCGAGGTCCTGGGTCCCGACGCCTTCGACCTCGACCACGACTGGACCCTCGACCGGCTGTCCTCCCTCTCGTACACGATCGCCGCCGGCACCTCCCAGATCCAGCAGAACATCGTCGCCGAGCGCATCCTCGGCCTCCCGAAGGGCCGGTGAGCGGACCCCCGTGGACTTCCAACTGACCGCCGATCAGCGGGCGTTGCGGCAAGGTGTACGAGACCTCCTCGCCCGGCGCTTCGACCGCGAGGCCCTGCGCGCGGCCGTCGACGCGGGCGGCGAGCTGGACCGCGACCTCTGGCGCGCCCTCGGCGAGGCGGGCTTCTTCGCGCTGCGCCTGCCCGAGGCGGAGGGCGGTGTCGGCCTCGGGCTGCCGGAGGCGGTGCTGCTCTTCGAGGAGGCGGGGCGGGCCCTGCTGCCGGGGCCGCTCATCGACACCCACTTGGCGGCCGGTGAGGTGAAGGGGGCGGCGGAGGGGGAGGTGGTCGTGACGGCGCCGTACGGGCACTTCGTCGAGCACCTGGGAGACGCGGACGTCATCGTCCGGGCCGACAAGGACGCTCTGAACGGCGCGATGAAGGTGCGTTCCGTCGACCCCCTGACGCCGCTGACGCGACTCTCGCGGCGCACCCCGTACCCGTATCCCCCCGAAGCCGTCCTCCTCACCGCCGCCGAACAGGTCGGCACCGCCGCCCGCACACTCGACCTGGCCGTCCAACACGCTTGCGAGCGTGTTCAGTTCGGGCAGCCGGTCGGCGGCTTCCAGGCGGTCAAGCACTTGTGCGCACAGATGCTCGTGCGGGTCGAGACCGCCCGTACCGCCGTGTACGCGGCCGCCGTCACCGGCACGGCCGTGGAGCGCGCCGCCGCGAAGCTCCTCGCCGACGAGGCGGCCGTACGCAACGCGCGCGACTGCCTCCAGGTCTGCGGCGGCATGGGCTTCACCTGGGAGGCCGACGTACACCTGCACCTGAAGCGGGCATGGGTGCGGGCCGGGCGCGGGCCCTCGAAGGCGGAGGCGGAAGAAGAACTGGCGGCCGCACTTCTGGGCGATCCGGCGTGAACGGCCGCTGCCAGAACAGGTCATGAACGGGTCACCCTGTGTCGATATCGGGTTGTGTCCTTTGCAGGAGTCGTCACGGGCCGGAGTCGGGTCGTCGCTCGGGTACGCTCCGTCAGGTGCGAGTGGTGGTGGAGCGCCAGATTCCCGGTGCGGCCTGTACGGCGGCCCCGGACCGGGCGACGCGCTTCGACGGAACCGCTCCTCGCGTCGGACGGAGGCGCCACAAGTGCTCACGTTCGACTCTCCGCAGCGTGCGTCGCACAGTATGCAGGATGCGTACTCCTTCGCGCTGGAATATGCCTGAAGCGCTTGTTGCGGTGACTGTACGTCAACCATGCTGTCCCACAAGGGAATCACGTTCCGTGACCCTGTGGAGACGCGAGGCGTTGTGTCCGCCGGTTCGGATGGTGTGAGCGGTGCAGGTGCTTCAGGTGCAGTTGGAGGTCGGGGCCGACCCCGCGGAGGTGGGGCGGGCCCGCAGGTGGGCGCGGTCCCGGCTCGTCGGGTGCGGCATAGAGGCGGACGAGCCGGTCGCGGAGACGCTGGTCCTGCTCATCTCTGAGCTGGTGACCAACGCGGTCGTGCACACGGGCTGTCCGGCCGTGCTGCGGATGCTGCTGCCGGGGATCCCCGGCGAGGGCGCCGCAGGCGAAGCGGGCGCGAACGGGAACGGGAACGGGGCATCGGATTCCGGTTCCGTTTCCGGCTCGGCGGTCTCGGGCGGCACGGTGCGGGTGGAGGTCGCCGACGTCAGCGCCTGCCCGCCCAAGCCCCGGCACGCGGAGGGCGACGACACGAACGGACGCGGTCTGGAACTCGTCGACGGCCTCGCCGACCGGTGGGGCTGGCAGGCCGAGGGTGCGGGCAAGCGGATCTGGTGCGAGGTGGACCGCGAGGTGCGCCCGCCGCAGAAGGCGTGCGCGGACCGCGGAGTGCCGGCCGGTCGCGAGGGGCTCGCGGAGGCGGCGCGGGAGCAGCCCCGGGAGAAGCCGCGCGAGACGTCGCGGGACAAGCGCCGGGAGCCCGGTGCCGAGTCGCCGTTCGCTTCGGCGTACGAGCCCCCTTTCGAGCCCTCGTACAAGCCGTCGTGCGCCGTCACAAACCGAACATGACGCGCATTTCGCCGAGGTGCTGTTGACGCCTTCGGGTGCCCTGATCACGCTTGAACGTGCGATTCGTGAGCGAGGGGACGTCGAGGCGGAGCACCGGCCTCCTCGGCGAGTGCGGGTCGGGACGTGGCGGCGGCCGCCCCTGGTGGACGGCCGCCTTCCGCTGCGCGTGACCGGTGTCCCGGGGTGCGGGGTCTAAAGGATCGCGACCGGCGCGACCGGTGTGCCCGTGCCGCCGACGAACGGCTCCGGCATCGCGGACAGCAGGAACGCGTACCGCTCCTCTTGTGCACAGGCTGTGGACAACTCTTCGAGGTTCCAGTTCTGGCCCTGGAGCATCCCCATCTCGACCAGGTCGAGCGCGTGCACGGGCAGCCAGAGGTTCTCGATCTCCGGCGGGAAGATCTCGAAGGTGAGGGTGTCGTTGGCGACGGCGGCGACGTCCCGCGCGTGGAACCACTCGGGCGTACGGATCGAGAGCCCGGGTGACGGATAGCCGTACCCGTGCTTGTCGCCGCCCAGATACACCTGGATCTGCCCGGTCCGTACGAGCACGATGTCGCCCGCGCGGACCTGCACGCCCGCCAACTCCGCGGCCGCTTCCAGGTCTTCGGGCGTCACCGCGTGGTCCCCGGCGAGGCGTTCGACGCCCCGGGCGCGGGCCACGTCCAGCAGGACGCCGCGCGACACCACGTGCCGGGCCTTGTCGATGCCGCTGAAGGCGGCGCGGGTGTGCGGGGCGATGGTGTCGGCCGGGCGGCCGTTGTAGATCTTCCCCGAGTGCGAGACATGGGTGAGGGCGTCCCAGTGGGTGCCCGCCTGGAGGCCCATGGTCACGGCGTCGTCGCTGGTGGCGACGGTGCCGGGGCCGAACAGTTCCTGGTTGATCTGCACCATCGAGTGCAGCGGGTTGACCCGCCCCGGGATCACGCCGGTCTGCACGCCGTCCTGCTGGAGGGGCAGCGCGAGCGGGATGCGCAGACCGCTGCGTACGGTCCGGGCGGCCTCCCGCACCACCTCGTCGGTGATCAGGTTCAGCGTGCCGATCTCGTCGTCCGCTCCCCAACGACCCCAGTTGTTGACGCGCTTGGCGATGTCGTGGAACTCGGCTGGCAGGGACATTCGCTGGCCTCCTGGGTCTTGTGCCGGGGCGTCGTACGGGTTCTAAAATCTAACGGTCCGTCAGAAACCTTGGGAAGGCGTGGTGATGGGGAACTTCTTGACCGGCAAGGTCATAGCGGTGACCGGAGCGGGGCGCGGGATCGGGCGGGCGGTGGCGCTGGCGTGCGCGGCGGAGGGCGCACGCGTGGTCGTCAACGACTACGGCGTCTCCATGGAGGGCGCGGAGCCGACCAGCGAGGTCGCGGCGGCGGTGGTCAAGGAGATCGAGGCGGCCGGCGGCGAGGCCGTCGCCGTCGCGGACGACATCTCCACCATGGCGGGCGGACAGCGGGTCGTGGACACCGCCCTCGCCCGGTACGGACGTGTCGACGGCGTGGTCTGCGTCGCCGGAATCCTGCGCGAGCGGATGCTCTTCAACATGTCCGAACAGGAGTGGGACCCCGTCATCGCCACCCACCTCAAGGGCACCTTCACCCTCTTCCGCGCGGCCTCCGCCGTCATGCGCAAGCAGGGTTCGGGCACGCTCATCGGCTTCACCAGCGGCAACCACCAGGGCAGCGTCGCCCAGGCCAACTACAGCGCGGCCAAGGGCGGGATCATCTCGCTGGTACGGAGCGCGGCGCTGGGCCTGCACAAGTACGGGGTGACGGCGAACGCGGTCGCGCCCGTGGCCCGTACCCGCATGTCCGCGAACGTACCCATGGAGCTGAAGGAGATCGGCGAGCCCGAGGACGTGGCGGCGCTCGTGGTCTACCTGCTCTCCGAGCGGGCTCGCGCCGAGGGCATCACCGGGCAGGTCTACACGATCGCCGGACCCAAGATCGCGGTGTGGGCGCAGCCGCGCGAACTGCGCGCCGGATACGCGGAGTCGGGCTCCTGGACGCCGGAGAGCATCGCGGACTTCCTGCCCGGGACGGTGGGAGTGGACCCGATGCCGCTGCTGGCGCAGCTGGAGGCGATGCGCGAGGCGGCGGCGAAGAAGGAACGACCCAATGCTGAAGGGGGAGCACGATGAGGGCGGTTGTCTTCGACGGCAAGCAGGTCGAGGTGGTCGACGACCTGGAGATACGGGACCCGGGGCCGGGGGAGGTCCTGGTCGGCATCCGCGCGGCGGGCCTGTGCCACAGCGACATCTCGGTCACGGACGGAACGATTCCGTTCCCCGTGCCGGTGGTGCTCGGCCACGAGGGCGCGGGCGTGGTGGAGGCGGTCGGCGCGGGCGTCACGCATGTCGCGCCCGGCGACCACGTGGCGCTCTCCACGCTCGCGGGCTGCGGGGCGTGCGCGGAGTGCGACCGGGGGCGGCCGACGATGTGCCGCAAGGCGATCGGGATGCCGGGACAGCCCTTCTCGCGGGGCGGCAACCCGCTGTACCAGTTCGCCTCCAACTCGGCTTTCGCGGAACGCACGTTGGTGAAGGCCGTCCAGGCGATCAAGATCCCGGACGACATCCCCTTGACCTCCGCCGCGCTGATGGGCTGCGGCGTGGTCACGGGCGTGGGAGCGGTCCTCAACCGGGCGCGGGTGGCGCTCGGTGAGACGGTCGTGGTCATCGGGACGGGTGGGATCGGCCTGAACGTCATCCAGGGCGCGCGCCTCGCGGGTGCCTCGCGCATCGTGGCGGTCGACACGAACCCGGCGAAGGAGGAACCGGCGCGGCTCTTCGGGGCGACGGAGTTCCTGACGTCGACGGACGACGTACGGGACGTACTGCCGACGGGTGCGGACCACGTCTTCGAATGCGTGGGCCGAACCGGTCTGATCCGTACGGCGATCGACCTCCTCGACCGGCACGGTCAGGCGATCCTGCTCGGCATGACCGCCCCGACCGACGAGGCGACCTTCCTGCCCGCCGCGATGTTCCTGGACAAGTCCATCCTGGGCTGCCGGTACGGGTCCTCGCGCCCGCAGCGGGACATCCCGCTGTACGCGGAGCTGTACCGCCAAGGGCTTCTGCTGCTCGACGAGTTGGTGACGGAGACCTACCCGGTGGAGGACTTCGCGAAGGCGGCGCAGGACGCGGAGCAGGGGCGGGTGGCGCGGGGGGTGCTGGTGTTCTGAGGGAGGTCGCGTCGGCGGTGTCGTTCGGATCGTGCAACTCCACTTGTGCATAAGGGAGTTGATGGGTGGACGGCACCGCCTGTGTGCTTGTGGCCAAAGGTTGAATGCGTGAGTATGCGCGCCATGACGACTCAAGCGGACTCCACACCTCTTTGGCTTCAGGGCCGCGACGCGGTCATCGCCGCCGCCGAGCCCGGCGACTGGCGGGCCGGGGCCCCGGACTACCACCTCTCGCACACCGTGATGCCCGGCCAGCGCAGCACCCGGCACGAGGCCGGTTCGCTGGAGGCGATCGTCGAGAGCATCGTGCAGGTCTTCGAGATGGAGGTGTCCCACAAGGCGGACCCGGCCACCTGGGTGTCCATGGTGAGCGACCGGTTCCGCACCCGGATCAACGGCGGCGCGTGGGCGGACTCGGCCGAGATCGTGGACCGGGGCAGCTACAACATCCTCATCGGCGACTCCGTCTTCTACGGCCAGGGCGACACCTTCGAGTCCTCGCACGAGGTCTTCCACACGGCGTTCCCGCAGGGCTTCTACTGGGAGGTCCTCCAGGTGCTGTCCCCGCCGCCGACGGTGGCGTTCAAGTGGCGGCACTGGGGCACCTTCGAGGGCGAGTACAAGGGCTTCCAGCCGGACGGCCGGAAGATCGAGATGTTCGGGATGAGCGTGGCGCAGGTCAGTGAGGACCTGAAGCTGGTGGAGGTGGAGCACTTCTACGACCCGAACGCGTTCCTGGGGCAGATGACGGGCGGGTGCCCGGTCGCGCACTGATGCTCCGTCGCCCGGAAAAAGGGGTTGAGCGGGGGCGAGTGGACGTGGATACGGTCCGGACATGAGCTATCGCGCCCTCGCCACCCGCCCGCTCCTCACCCTCGCCGGCGTCACCGTCGCGGCCCGGCTGCCGGTGGCGATGGCGCCGCTCGCGGTGGTGCTGCTGGTGCGGGAGAGGCCCGGCGGGTACAGCATCGGGGCGACGCTGGCCGCCGTGTACGTCGTCGGGGAGGTGGTCGGCGCGTCCGTCCTCGGCCCCCGGCTGAAGGCCGTGCGTGCGCGCCCCGCCCTGGCCGCGGGCCTCGCCGTCGGCGCGCTCGCCTTCGCGGGGCTCGCCCTGTGCGCGGGGGCGCACCCCGTCGTGCTGGGGGCACTGGCCGCGCTGGCCGGTGGGGCGCCGGGGGCGGTGCCGGGCGGGACCAGGGCGCTGCTGACCTCGATGGTGGAGGAGTCGGCGGTGGCGAAGGCGTTCAGCGCGGACGCGATCCTCTCGTACGGGATCTGGGCGGCCTCACCGGCCGTCGCGACCGGTCTGGCGCTCGGCCTGGACCCGGTGGTCCCGATGTACCTCGCGGCGGGGCTGATGGCGGCGGCCGGGGCGGGCCTGTGGGCGCTGCCCGCCGGATGGCCGGCGGACGAGGGCGACCGGGGCGGCGTCTCGATGGCGCGCACACTGGCCGCCGCCTGGCCCCTGTACGTCACCGGGGCGGCCGGGCTGTCCCTGCTGGCGCTCGCGGAACTGGTGCTTCCGGCGTTGCTGGAGCAGCGGGGCGTGGCGGTGGGCTGGGCGGGCCCGCTGCTGGCGGCGTACTCGGTGGCGGCGGCGGTGGGGGCGTACGTCTACGGCCTGCGCACCTGGCCGGGCAACCCGTCCCGGCAGTCGCTGGTGCTGCTGGTGGGGGTTTCGCTGGTGGTGGCGGCGATCGCACTGGTGCCGGAGATGCTGTGGATCGGGGTGGGGCTGGTGGTGGCGGGGGTGTGCCAGTCCGGCGTCCAGATCGCCCGCAGCCTGTCGCTGAAGGAAGCCCTGCCGAAGAGCGCCTTCGCTGCGGGCTACTCGCTGATGTACGCCTCGGTGGGCGCGGGCTACGCGGCGAGCGCGGTGCTGGCGGGGGTGGTGCAGAGCGTGGCGGCACCGTCGACGGCGATTCTGTGGGGGGCGGGGATGTGCCTGGGGCTGGTGGGGGTGGCGGCGGTGGGGGAGCGGGGGAAGCTGGTTCCGTCGGGCCTTTAGGGGCCCGGCACGACGAGGGCCCGGAAGCTCACCCCACCCGCCCCGTACGGAACGTACGCCGGTAGACCGTCGGCGAGACCCCGAGCGCCCCCTGCACGTGCCCCCGCATGGACTGCGCCGTACCGAAGCCCGCCTCCCTCGCCACCCCCTCCATCGACAGATCGCTGGACTCCAGCAGGTGCCTCGCCCGCTCCACCCGCTGCTGCGCCAGCCACTGCCCCGGGCTCACCCCGACCTCCTCGCGGAACCGCCGCGTGAAGGTCCGTACCGACATCGACTCCTGCTCGGCCATGTCCCGCAGCTGGATCGGCTCGTGCAGATGCCCCAGCGCCCAGGCCCGCGCCGCCGTTGTCGTCGCCAACTGCGGTTCCGGCACGGGCCGTCGGATGTACTGTGACTGCCCGCCGTCCCGGTGCGGCGGTACGACACTGCGCCGCGCCACGTCGTTGGCGACGGCCGCCCCGAAGTCCCGCCGCACCATGTGCACGCACAGGTCGATGCCCGCAGCCACCCCCGCAGAGGTCAGCACGTCACCGTCGTCGACGTAGAGCACCTCGGGGTCGACCCGGACCGCGGGGAACAGCCGCTGGAAGTGCTCCGCCCAGTGCCAGTGCGTGGTCGCGGGCCGGCCGTCGAGGAGTCCGGCGGCGGCCAGGACGTACCCACCGGTGCAGATCGAGGCGAGCCGGGTCCCGGGCCGTACCTGCCGGAAGACCTCGGCGATCTCCTCGGGCAGCCGTCCCTCCTGGTACAGGCTCGCGGGTTCGTACGCGGCCGGGACGATCACCGTGTCGGCCTGCGCCAGGACTTCCGGCCCGTGCTCGACGCACAGCTTGAAATCGGCCTGGGTGTCCAGCAGTTGACCGGGCTCGGTCCCGAAGGTCACGACCTCGTACAGCGGGACTCCGTGCTCGTCGTTCGCCCGGCCGAAGATCCGGTGCGGGATGCCCAGCTCGAAGGGGATGACCTCGGGGAGGGCGAGGACGGCGATGCGGTGGAGTTTCCGGCTCGGCATGGCCCGATCGTAGCGAATGCTGTCCCTCGGGCCACTCGATCGCACTGGCCTGCTCCCGGAAGCTGTTCCCGTGACCCAGACGACACCCCCTGTGCAGCAGCCCGTCGCCCCTTTGCGGCCCGCTCCCCGACCCCGTGTCCACCGCGCCTGGTTCGTCGCGGCGGTCGCCTTCGTGACGATCATCGGCGCGGCCGGTTTCGCCTCCCTGCCCGGTCTGCTCATCGAGCCGCTGCACAAGGACTTCGGCTGGTCGCGCGGCACGATCGGCTTCGCGGTCTCGGTCAATCTCGCGCTGTACGGGCTCACCGCGCCGTTCGCGGCGGCGCTCATGGACCGGTTCGGCATCCGGCGGGTGGTGGCGTGCGCCCTGACCGTCATAGCCGTCGGCGCGGCGCTCACCGTCACGATGACGGCGGCCTGGCAACTCGTCCTGTACTGGGGCGTGTTGGTGGGCCTGGGCAGCGGCTCGATGGCGCTGGCCTTCGCGGCGACCGTCACCAACCGGTGGTTCGTGGCCCGGCGCGGGCTGGTCACCGGCATCCTGACCGCCGCCGGGGCCTCCGGGCAGCTGGTGTTCCTGCCGCTGCTGGCCTGGATGGTGGAGAGCTACGACTGGCGGCCCGCCTCGATCACCGTGGCGCTCGCGGCGCTGGTCGTGGTCCCGTTCGTATGGCTGCTGCTGCGCGACCACCCGGCGGACGTCGGGCTCGCACCGTACGGATCGACGGAGTTCGTGCCGAAGCCGGAGCCGAAGCCGGGGGCCGCCCGACGGGCGGTGAAGGTGTTGTTCTCGGCGGCCCGCACCGGCCCCTTCTGGCTGCTCGCCGGAACCTTCGCGATCTGCGGGGCGTCCACGAACGGCCTGGTCAAGACCCACTTCGTACCGGCGGCGCACGACCACCACATGCCGATTCCGATGGCGGCGGGGCTGCTCGCGGTGATCGGGGTCTTCGACGTGATCGGAACGATCGCCTCCGGGTGGTTCACCGACCGCTTCGAGGCCCGCCGTCTGCTCGCGGTCTACTACGCGCTGCGTGGCGTCTCGCTCCTCTTCCTGCCGGTCCTGCTGGCCCCGTCCGTGCACCCGCCGATGGTGTTGTTCATCGTCTTCTACGGGCTGGACTGGGTGGCGACCGTGCCGCCGACGATCGCGCTGTGCCGCGAATACTTCGGCGAGGACAGTGCGATCGTCTTCGGCTGGGTGCTGGCGTCCCACCAGGTGGGGGCGGCGCTGGTGGCGTTCCTCGGCGGGGTCGCGCGGGACGTCTTCGGGTCGTACGACGTGGTCTGGTACGCGTCGGGGGCGCTCTGCGCGATGGCCGCGCTGATGGCGCTCATCATCCGAAAGCGGCCGGCGGCGGAGGTGCGACTGGCAGGATAGGGGGCCTGACCAGGCCCCTGACCAGGGGGAAAGTGGGGGAAGCATGACTGGGACCGGGAACCGAATACCTGTGGGCGCTCGTACGGCTCGTACGGCTCGTACTGCTCGTACGGCTCGGCGTGTGGTGCTCGCGGCGGCGACTGCCGCGCTGTGCGCCACGGCGCTGACGTCCTGCGGCACGGAGAAGGCTGCCGGGGGCGTCGAGGCGGGCAAGGGAGCCGGGGCGGGCAAGGGGATCGTCTGCCCGGACGGCAGCACGCCGGATGTGGGCGGTACGGGGGAGGATCTGACGTCGGAGGACGTCGGTGGCACCGGGGAGGATCTGACCTCGGAGGACGCGGGCGGTACCGGCGAGGACCTCACGTCGGAGGATGCGGGCGGCGTGGGGGAGGACCTGACGTCGGACGATGTCGGCGGTACGGGCGAGGACCTGACCTCGGAGGACGTGGGCGGTACGGGCGAGGACCTCACCTCCGAGGATGTCGGCGGTTCCGGTGAAGACCTCACCTCCGAGCCCGGCGCGGGCGGCGACGGCCTTCCGGAGGGACCGAGCGAGTGCTGGGGCCCCGACTACACGCCGCCGTCGGGCTCGCCGCAGCGGATCAACGGCGTCCCCACCGTCGGGGCGCACCGCTGGTACGGCATGCTGACCGCGTTCACGGCATACGTGAAGACGACCCCGTCGAAGACGGACGACGCCCTCGCCCAGCAGATGCGGATGGCCAAGATCCGCAAGCCGGAGAAGAGCGACGTCATGGAGGCCCGTATCGCCTCCGACTGCGGCGTGCAGACCACCGACGTGTGCAAGGCCCAGGCCCAGGCGTTCGCCGACTGGCGTCGCGAGAAGTACGGCGACAAGGGGCACGTGGTGGTCTTCGGCAGCGCGAAGACCAGGGTCGATGTCACGTGGGGCCTCAAGTCCACGCCCTCGCCCGGCTAGTCAGCCCGCGAAGCCGCCGAACGAGCCCCGGTGGAAGAGCAGCGGGGCGCCCTCCGGGGCGTCCGGTGCGGTCGCGTCCAGTGCTTCGACGCGGCCGACCACGATCAGGTGGTCGCCGCCCGTGTGCACGGTCTGGATCGTGCAGTCGATCCAGGCCGGGACGCCGGCCAGGCGGGGCGAGCCGGTGACGGGCGCGGCGTCGTACTCCACGCCCGCGAACTTGTCCGTGCCGCTGCGGGCGAAGGCCATGCACAACTCGCCCTGGTGCGCGCCCAGGACGTTGACGCAGAAGACCCCGGCGCGGGCGATCCGGGGCCAGGTCGTCGACGTACGGGCCACCATGAAGACGACCAGTGGCGGGTCGAGCGACAGCGACGCGAAGGACTGGCAGGCGAACCCGGCGGGTGAGTCGGCCTCGTCCGGTCCTGCGGCCTCCGCCGCTCCTGGTCCGGTACTGCTGGTGCTGCTTGGTGAGGTGACAACGGTGCTTGGTGAGCTGACAACGGTGCCTGGTGAGGTGATAACGGTGACGCCGCTCGCGAAGTTCCCGAGTACGCGGCGGAATTCGGCAGGGGCGAGCGGAAGCCGTTCGTCCGGGTGGACGGCCCGCAGATCGGGGCGGGGCAGTGCCTGAACCGGCTGCGGCTCGGCGACCGTGGAGGCGCCGACGGACCTGAGGTATCGGACGGCGGTGGCCGCCATCCCTGCGTGTCCCATCACCCCTCCATTGAAGCTGACGGGTCGTCAGATAGGAAGACGCGCGGGCCTGCGGTCACGGGTCCGGAGGGCTCGGGCTGTGTGCGTGTGCGGTCACAGCCCCCGGTAGCGCGGGGTGCGGCGCTCGACGAAGCTGGCCACGCCCTCGTTGGCGTCGGCGGTGGTCATGTTGATCTCCTGGGCGGCGGCCTCGGCGGCGAGGGCGGTGGTGCGGTCGGAGTCCAGGGACGCGTTGACGAGCTGCTTGGTGAGGGCGAGGGCCCGGGTCGGCCCGGCGGCCAGGCGTTCGGCCCAGGTGCGGGCCGTCTTCTCCAGTTCGTCGGCCGGGACGATCCGGTTGACCAGGCCCAGGCGTTCGGCCTCCGCCGCCGGGAGGGCGTCGCCGAAGAACATCAGCTCCTTGGCCCGCTGGGGGCCGATCAGCCGGGGCAGCAGGTAGGCGCCGCCGCCGTCCGGGACGAGCCCGCGCCGTACGAACACCTCGATGAACTTGGCCTCTTCGGCCGCGACGACCAGGTCGCAGGCGAGCGCGAGATGGGCCCCGATGCCGGCCGCGGTGCCGTTCACGGCGGCGATCACCGGCTTCTCGCAGTCGAGCACGGCCGTGATCAGGCGCTGCGCGCCGAGCCGGATCGTCCGGGCGACGTCGCCGGGGACCCGGTCGTGCGCGGGGGTGCCGGGACCGTCGCTCCGCAGGTCCGCGCCCGCGCAGAAGCCCTTGCCGGTGGCGGTGATCACGACTGCCCGGATCCCGGGGTCGGCGGAGGCCTCGGCGAGCAGCGAAATGATGCGTTCCCGCTGGTCCCAGGTGACGGCGTTCATGGCTTCGGGGCGGTTGAGGGTGATCCAGGAGACCCCGTTGTCAGTGGCGTGGAGTATCAATGAATGCACGGAGAGTGACGAGCTGTCCGGGGATTTCGGCGAGTCCGGGGATTCCGGCGAGTCCGAGGAGGGGGAATTCATGGGCGTACGACTCCAGTTCGCGAGGTGGGGAGTGCGGGGACGGAAGGGGAGGCGCGTGCGGAAGGGGAGGGGTGTGGTGCCCGAAGCGATCGTGGTCCCCGAAGCATCAGCGGCAGACGGCCAGTGCGTCCAGAGCCACGGCGCCCTGACCCCTCGGGAGGACCATGAGCGGGTTGATGTCCAACTCGCTGAGGTCGTCGCCGAGTTCCAGAGCCATCCGCTGCACCCGCAGGATGACCTCCACCAGCGCGTCCACGTCCGCCGGGGGCGCCCCCCGGACCCCCTCGAGGAGTGCGTGCCCCCGGAGTTCGCCGAGCATCGCCCGCGCGTCCGGCTCCCCGAAGGGGGGTACGCGTACGGCGGCGTCGCCGAGGACCTCCACGAGTACGCCGCCGAGCCCGACCGTGACCGTGGGGCCGAAGAGCGCGTCGCGGCCGGCGCCGACGACCATCTCCACGCCCCGCGCGACCATCTGGCAGACCAGGATGCCGTCCAGGGGGATGTTCTCGTACGCGGCGATGTCCGTCAGTTCCCGATAGGCGTCCCGGACCTGGCTGGCCGAGGTCAGCCCGACCTTCACCAGGCCGAGTTCGGTCTTGTGGGCGAGCTGCGGGCCGGAGGCCTTCATCACGACCGGGTAGCCGACCTGCGCCGCCGACCGCACGGCCGCCGCCGCGCTGGTCACCAGCTGCTCGCGCGGTACGCGAATGCCGTACGCCCGCAGCAACTGCTTCGCCGCGTGCTCACTGAGCTGCTGGCCCGGACGCATCAGTGCCTGCGCCTTGCGGAAAGAAGGGGACGGCGTGCGCGGCGCCTCGTCGAAGGGAGAGCGGTAGGAGGCCGTGAAGCGGTGGTGGTCGAGGTAGGCGCGGACGGCGGTGATGCAGTTGCCGAAGGTGCGGAAGGTGGCGAGGCGGGAGGACCCGAGCAGCGTCTCGCGGTACGCGGCCTCGGTGCCGACGGGGGACCCCCACACCACGCACACCAGCTTGTCCGTCGCCTCGGCGGCGTCCGCCAGGTCCTGGGCGAGCTTGTCGCTCATGGGCGGGAAGGGGCCGGTGATCGGGCAGATCAGCACCCCCACCGAAGGGTCGGCGAGGATCGCGTCGATGATCTTCCGCCCGCGCCAGTCGCCGACCGGGTGGCCCCCGTTGTCGACCGGATTGGCCACATTCAAATACTCCGGTATCCACTCGTGCAGCTCCGCCTGCTTGGCGTCGCTCAGCGTCGGCAGCTCCAGTCCGGCCGCCGTCGCCAGGTCCGCGAAGTGCGCACCCGTTCCGCCCGAGATCGAATACACGACGACGCCGTCCGCCCGGGGCTTGCGGGCTCGGGCCAGCAGGGCGGCGGTGTCCTGGAGTTCGTCGAGCCCATCCACCCGGATCACGCCGAACTGTCGCATCGCGGCGTCCACCACGTCGTCCGCGCCGGTCAGCTTCCCGGTGTGGGAGGCGGCGGTACGGGCCCCGGTCTCCGTCCGCCCGACCTTGACGGCGACGACGGGCACCCCGTTGCGGGCGGCGCGGTCGGCGGCGAGCAGGAAGGAACGGCCGTCCTTCAGCCCCTCGATGTAGGCGGCGATCGCGCCCACCTCGGGAAGCTGCGAGAAGTAGGAGATGAAGTCGGCGGTCTCCAGATCGGCCTCGTTGCCGGTGGGGGCCCAGTGGGAGAGCCGAACCCCGAGCTGCTGGAGGGAGAACACAGGGCGGCCTTGATGACCTGACTGGGTGATGAGGGCGATGGCGGGACCGTCCAGGTCCTCCCGGAACTCCTCGAAGGCGTTGAGGTTGGTGTTGGGACCGAGGAGACGCAACCCCGAGTCGGTGGCGGCGACGGCGGCGGCCAGGCGGGCCTGGGCGGCGGCCCCGTCCTCACCGGTCTCGGCGAAACCGGAGGCGAAGGCGACGGCGAACCTGACCTTGGCATCGGCCAGTTGATCCACCAGCGGAAGGGGGTCCTTCACGAGGAGCACAGCGAGATCGACCTGCTCCGGCAGATCGGCGACGGAGGGCACGCACGGCAGCCCGAACACCGCCTCCCGGGTCGGGTGCACGGGGTGCAGGCGGGCCCCCACGCGCTCGGCCCAGGCCAGGAGCTGGCGGGTGATCCCGGTGTTGGGCCGGCCCTCGGCGTCGGAGGCGCCGACGACGGCGACGGACTCGGGGCGGAAGAACCGGTCCAGGTCGGGGACCGGGGCGTACAGCGGGCGCCCGCTGACGTCCAGGTCGGCGGCGGTGGCGGTACCGGCCCCGGAGGCCGCGACGTCGGCGGCGACCGGTGCGGCGGCGCCCGGAGCCCGGGTCGCGGCGGCGGTCGTGCCGTGCACGGAGGCGGACCGGGCGTCGTCCCCGCAGGCGACGACGCGGGCGCGGAGGCCGGAGGTGAGGGTGCCGTGTGTTGATCCAAGCATCGCTGAGCCCGCTCCTGCTCGTAGTCCGGAGACGTCCGGAGACCGGAATGGCAATTCACTGACGCTCTGTCAGATTACTGAATTGACGGTCCGTCAGGAACAGGGCGGGCGGGACCTGTTGTACGGGCATGTCTGTAACGGAAGGGAGTTGGCGTGAAGTAGCGGAACAGAGGGTGAGGCGACGGGCCGCGCGAGGGCGCATGGCGACGCGCCCTCCGGCGGGACGGGCCGGAGGGCGGGGAGGCCCCGGTGCGGGGGCTACTCGTCCGGCAGCAGGCCGCGCAGCAGTGCGATCTGGCCGACGTGGGCGAAGGAGTCGGCGAGGAGGGCCTGGAGGCGTTCCTGGACGGTGTGGGAGTCGCGCAGGGTGGGGCTCGTGACGACGCGGCCCAGGTCGGCGTCGGGGGCTTCCGCGAAGTAGCGCTCCACGAGGCCGTGGACGGCGTCGTGGTAGGCAAGGAGGTCCTTGCTGCCCGGGGCACGGAAGGCGGCAGCCTGGGCGCGGGAGTGCTCGTAGCCGGTGTCGGCGGGGTCGGCGGGGAGGTGGAAGTGGTCCGCCCAGCCGTCGGTCAGCCAGAGCTGCGGGACCTCCAGCAGCTCGGACAGGTTCCGGTCCTGGGCGCGCGCGATGTGCCAGGCGAGCCAGCCGATGGAGTTGGTGCCGGGAGCGGGGACCTGTACGAGGGCGGCGTCGTCGAGCCCCTCGACCCCTTGGTTCAGCTCGGCCCGCAGCCGCCGGAAGAGGCCCAGGGAAATGTCCTGCCACCCGATATCAGCGGTCACTTGCGGCCCCTCTCGCGTTGCCGGACAACACCGTGCGGAGATCATGCCCCACGGGATGCGCGAGCGCACCGGTTGAGACCGGCCCGATTTTTGCCGGGCCGCTCGCAACTCCGCTGTTGGGGCGGCACGTTCAGGGCCGGAACGCTGCCGCGTGGGTGGTGGCCCAGTCGGTGAAGGGGCGGGGTGGGCGGCCGAGGATGTCCGTGACGGTGGAGGTGGTGCGGGACACGGAGGCGGGGACGGTGGCCCACATGTGGAGCATGAAGTCGATGCCCTCCTCGGGCCGGCCCTCCGCGCGCCACTGTGCGCGGGCCTCGTCGTCGGTGAGTTCGGTGAAGCGCAGGTCCTGGCCGGTGGCGGTGGCGAGGACCGCGACCTTGTCGGTGGGGGTGAGGGCCTGCGGGCCGGTCATCACCAGGCGTTCGCCGGTGTGTCCGCCCCGGGTGAGGACAGTGGCGATCACCTCGGCGGCGTCTCGCTCGTCGACGGACGCGGTGCGGCGGGAGGCGTACGGTTCGCGGACCTCACCCTGTGTGCGGATGACGTCGGCCCAGCCCAGCGTGTTGGGCATGAAGTCGATCGGCCAGACGAGCGTCCAGGCGAGGGTGCTCGCGCGGAGGGACTTTTCCCAGGCATCGTCGCCGGGCGCGAGGACGGTCAGTCGCCGCACGCCCGCCCCGGCGGCGAGGTTCAGGAGGTCGGAGGGGGCGGCGAGGGGGGTGTGGTCGTGTCCCGTGGAGCCGAGCAGGTGCAGGGCGGTGACGCCGTCGAGGGCGGCGGACAGGGTGTCCGGGTGGGTGAGGTCGCCCTCCACCACCTCGACGCCCTCGGGGAGCCCGGCCGCCGCCCGGGCCGACGCGTCGCGCGTCAGCGCCCGTACCGTATGGCCGTCCTCGTGCAGGCGCTCGACCACCAGCCGGCCGAGGTTGCCCGTCGCGCCTGTCACCAGAATCGTCATGCTGCTCCTCGTGTCGTGCGTCGCCGGGGCGCGAGGGGGCGCCCGGTCCGCCGTACGGGGAGGGTAAGGGTCAACTAGGCCAATTAGTGGCCTAGTTGGGGTGTCGGTCGGTCCTCGCGTACCCGCAGCTTCCACCACATGAGCCACGCGCCCGTACCCATGAGGAGCGCGTTGACGAGGCTGTGCAGCGGTCCCCGTCCGAAGCCGACCCGGACCAGCAGCCCCAGTGCCACGAAGAGGGCCAGGTTGGCCACCACCGCGCACCCCCAGACGGCCACCGGCCGCAGTCGGGGCCGGGGGAAGGCGTTCAGCGCCGCGACGGCGAACATGACGAGGAGGCCGATCAGGGTGAGGCCTCGCATGCGGTTCCACGGCAGCAGGAACGCGATCGCCCAGACCAGGGCCAGACACCCCAGGAACCGCAGCCACTTGGACATGCCCGGCGCCATCCCCGCACCCGGCGCCCGCGCAGGACGCGCCGGTACGCCTCCCTGCGGCCCCTGCGGACCCTGCCGCCGCCCGGCCGCGCTCACGGTGAGCGCATCGGGCCCCGTCCCCGTCCTCGCCCCCGCCCCCGTCCCCGCTCGCGCCCGCACCGGCGTGGGAGTCGCCCGCGGATCGACCTGCGTCGGGACGACAGGCACCGCCCCACCGGTCCCCGCCCCACCGGTCCCCACCCCGCCGACCACCGCCTCCAGCCCCGCCCGTGCCCGCCCCGCGTCCGCCCGCAGTGCCGGGTCCTTGGTCAGGAGCATGGCCAGTACGGGGGCCAGCGCGCCCGCCCGCTGCGGCGGCCTCGGCTCCTCCGTCGCCACCGCGATGCACAGCGCGGTGAACGTCTCCGCGCTGAACGGCGGCTGCCCCTCCACCGCGCAGTACAGCGTCGCCCCCAGCGCCCACAGATCCGTCGAGGCCTCCGGCGGCCTGCCCACCAACTGTTCGGGGGCCATGTACGCGGGCGTGCCGATGAGGGTGCCCGTGTGGGTGAGGGCGGTCGTCGCGTCCGCCATGTGCGCGATGCCGAAGTCGGTGAGGATCACCCGGTCGTCCATGAGGAGGACGTTGTCGGGCTTGAGGTCGCGGTGCACGATCCCGGCCGCGTGCGCGCGCTCCAGGGCCGCCAGCATCGCGAGCCCGATCTCGGCGACCCGCCGCACGGGCAGCCCCCCGCCGGGCCCGCCACTGCGGGCGACGGCCGCGGCGAGCGACTGGCCCGTGACGTACTCCATGACGATGACCGGCGCCCCGGCGTGCTCGACGACGTCGTGCACGGTGATGATCCCCGGGTGGTTGAGCCGCGCCGCGGCCCGCGCCTCGCGCATGACGCGCCGGAGGAGTACGTCCCGCTGCTCGGCCGTGATCCCCTGCGGCAGCAGCACCTCCTTGACGGCGACCGGACGCCCGAGCGTCTCGTCCGTCCCCCGCCAGACCCGCCCCATCCCCCCTTGCCCGATGAGTTCCTGGAGCCGGTAGCGCCCCCCGATCAGCACCTCGTCCACGTCGGCCACGGATTCAGCGTAGGGGAGGGGGTGAGGGCGGACTGCCCTGTTCGGCAAGGAAGTTGGGTCGCGGGACGGTGGTTCAGCGGCGCTTCGGCGGGCGGGAGAGGGCGCGGGCGATGCGTTCCGCGTCCATGGCCATCTCACGGAACATCCCCGAGATCGGGTTGGTGAAGCCGGTGAAGTGCAGGCCGGGGGCCTTCGGGGAGGTGCGGGCGCCGTGGAAGGTCGGGCGGCCGTCGGATTCCAGTACGCCGAGGTGGCCGACCAGCGGTTCCAGGGCGCGGCGGTAGCCGGTCGCGGCGACGACCGCGTCCGGGGCCAGCCGTGAGGAGTCCGCGAGGACCGCCTCGCCGGTCTCCGCGTCGAAGGAGTCGAGGGCGGCCACCGGCTCGACCTTCCCGGCCCTGATCGCGGTGATCAGCCCGACGTCCTGCACCGGGATCGCACCCTCCTTCACCCGCGAGTACAGGCCGTGGGTGGGACGCGCGAGCCCCTGCGCCGAGAGGTCGGGCACGGAGATGCGGCAGACCACGTCGCCCGCCCTGTCGACCAGCGGCACCGGCAGCCGGCGCACCAGGATGCCGGTGCGCTGGGCGGGCCAGCCCGCGGTCGAGCGGCGCAGGATGTACGGCGCCGTGCGCACGGCGAGCCGGACCCGGGAGGCGCCGCCCTCGGCGAGGTCGGCGGCGATCTCGGCACCGGTGTTGCCGACGCCCACGACCAGGACGTCCTTGCCGTGGAAGGGGGCGGGGTTGCGGTAGTCGCGGGCGTGCAGGAGCTGTCCCTTGTACGCCGACGAGTGCGGCCACTCGGGGAGGTGCGGGGTGTGGTTGTAGCCGGTGGCGACCACCACCGCCGAACCGGTCAGCTCGCGCCCTCCGCTGGCGTGCAGCAGCCAGGCGGTGCCGTCGGCGGTGCGCTCGACGCGCGACACCTCCACGCCGGTGACGATCTCCAACTCGTGGTGCTCGACGTACTTTTCGAGGTACCGGACGACGTTGTCCCGCGACACCCAGCGCCCGAACGAGCGGGGCATCTTCAGCCCCGGGAGGCCGGAGAGGGCGCGGGTGGTGTGCAGGTGGAGGCGGTCGTAGTGGGCGCGCCAGGAGGCCCCGACCCGGTCGGACTTCTCCAGGACCACCGCGCGGACCCCGCGTGCGCGCAGGGCCGCCGCGGCGGCGAGTCCGCCGGGGCCGGCGCCGATGACGTAGACCGGGCGGTCGTTGGTCGTGGCGATGCCGGGAGAGGTGTCGGTGGGGGCCATGAGGCGTGAGCGTAGTGGCGGGGGTGGGGTTGATGGGTCTCGGTCATGTGGGGGATCGGGTTGCGAATTGATCACGTGGGGTGGGGGTTTCGTCCGGACAGGGGCCCCGCCTCTTGCGGAGTGGCGTCCGATCCGGTCAACTGACGGCCCGTCAGAAAGTGTTCCGGGAAGGGAGGTTCGCATGGAGTCCCTCTGGCTCACCGGCGCGGAATGGCTCGCCGTGCTCCGTATCGGCCTCGGCCTCTGGTGGCTGGAGAGCTGGCGTCACAAGGACAAGAAGGGGTGGTTCGAGCGGGGCACCGGCATCGCCTGGGCGGCGGACGTCGCGGGCAAGCACAAGTGGCCCTTCGTCAAGCGCGGCTTCGAGAAGGTCGTCGCGCCCCGGCCGAAGACGATGGCGTACGTCGTCGTCTACGCCGAACTCGCCCTCGGGCTCGGGCTGATCGCCGGATTCCTCACCCCGGTCGCCCTCGTCGGCGGGTTGTTGCTCAACCTCCTCTACCTCGTCCTGATGATCCACGACTGGGCCGAGCAGGGGCAGAACGCGATGATGGCGCTCATCTCGCTGGTCGCCCTCTTTGCCATGTCCTGGCAGACCTGGTCCCTCGACCATGCGATCGGACTCTTCTGATGACTGCTGACGGGGCCACGCGCGCGCCCTCCCCTGCCGACCCCGACATCGACGCCTTCACCCGCCCCTACTGGCAGGCCGCCGCCGAGGGCCGGCTGCTGGTCCGCCGCTGCGGCGCGTGCCTGCGGGCGCACCACTATCCCCGGGAGTTCTGCCCGTACTGCTGGAGCGAGGACGTCGAGTGGGAGGAGGTCAGCGGGCGCGGCACCCTCTACACCTGGTCCGTGGTGCACCGCAACGACCTGCCGCCCTTCGGGGAGCGTGTTCCGTACGTTGCTGCGGTCGTGGACCTGGAGGAGGGGCCACGGATGATGACCGAGGTCGTGGGGTGTGCGGAGTCGGAGCTGCGGATCGGGGCGGGGGTGGAGGTCGCGTTCCGGGAGGGGGAGGGGTACGCGGTGCCGGTGTTCCGCGTTGCGGGTGAGCGGTAGGGGGGCGGTATGCGTCGTGCCGGGGGCGGGCCCTCTTTGTGCCTGCGCCCGGAACCGGGGTGGTTTTGCCCCTGCCCCGCCCCTTCACCTAAACCCGCGGGGCAAAGGGACCGGTTCCGTGCGGGTGTGTTGTGGCTGGGCGCGCAGTTCCCCGCGCCCCTTTCAGGGCCACAGCAGGTCCCGTACCCAGCCGTCCCCTTCGCGGCGGTATCGCAGGCGTACGTGTTGGCGTCGTGCGTCGCCCTGGAAGAACTCGACCTCGCGTGCGACCAGTGAGTACAGCGTCCAGGTCGGCGCGGTCAGGGTCGGGTCGGCCTCGGCGCGTGCCCAGGAGGTTTCCGATGCCTGCGCCAACTCGGCCTGCGATCCCAGTACCTCGCTCATCCGCCCGGTGAGGGCCGCCGCCAGCGCCCCCGTCGAGCGGGCGTGCAGGTCGGCCGTCGCGGCTTCCGGGGTGCCGGTGAGGACCGTTCCCTCGATCCGGACCTGGCGGGCCTGCGCCGGCCAGTAGAAGCCGAGGGCGGCGTCCGGGCGGGCGGCCAGTTCGCGGCCCTTGCGGCTCGTGCTGTGGGTGCCGAAGTGCCAGCCGTCGTCGTCCGCGTCGTGGAGGGTCAGGACCCGGGTCGAGGGGCGCCCGTCCGCGTCGGCGGTGGCCAGCGTCATGACGTGCGGCTCGACCTGCCCGGCCTCGGCGGCCTCCCGCAGCCAGGTGCGGAAGAGGGGGAGCGGGGCGGCGGGAGCGGCGGCAGTGTCGAAGGCCGGGAGCGGGATGCCGTCCCAGACCCGGAGCGAGTGGAGCAGGGTGCGGAAGTCGCGGGAGGCGGGGTCGTCGGTCGTCATGCCGTGATTGTGCCTACGGCCGTCGCGGCGCACGGCAGGCACGCCCCGCCCCCCCTCTTGCGCCCCGCTCCCTCACGCCGCCACCCGCCCCGCCCCGTACCCCTTCAGCGGCACCACGTGCGCCGCCTTCTGCACGTCCTCCGTGATCTTCTTCGCGATGAGGTTCCGCCACGGCATCTTCGGCAGCGTCCGCAGCATCAGCAGGCGCAGGCGGATCTTCCACTGGCGGTCGACCGTCATCTGGGTGACGAATTTGCGGGCGAAGTCCTGGGTGTGCTCGACACCGGGGCGCATGTGGCGTTCGTACGCATCGAGGGCCTGGCGGAAGTCGCCCCGGGAGGCGGCCAGTTCACCGGCCAGGGTGTACGCGCCGATGAGGGCGAGGCCCGTGCCCTGGCCCGCCGCCGGGGAGACGCAGTGCGCGGCGTCGCCGAGCAGGACCACGCGGCCCTTCGACCAGCGGTCCATCTCGATCAGGCTGATGGAGTCGAAGTAGAAGTCGTCGGCGGAAGCGGCGTGGGAGAGGAGCCGGGGGATCTCCCAAGACTCGTTCTGCGCGAAGGTGTTGTGCAGGATGCGCTTCTGCGCGGCCGTGTCGCGGTGGTCGTACGGGATCTCCGGCGAGGCGAAGACGAACATGTTGCGGGCCGTCTGCTGCCCCTGCGAGCTGTACGCGCACACCATCTTGTCCACCACCACGTGGTACACCTCGCGCCGGTCGAGCTCCAGGTCGTTCGGCGCGGTGAAGATCGAGATGTACGCGCCCAGGTGACGCCGGAAGCGCTCCTCGTCGCCGAAGACCAGGCGGCGGGTGTGGGAGTGCATCCCGTCGGCGCCCACGACCAGGTCGAAGCGGCGCGGCGGCGCGTTCTCGAAGGTGACGAGCACGCCGTCGGAGTCCTCGGTGAGCGAGGCGATCGAGTCGCCGAAGAGGTACTCGACGTCGTCACGGGTCCGCTCGTACAGGATCCGGGCCAGATCGCCCCGCATGATCTCGTCGTCGCCGTCCACCCGCCCGCCGAAGAACGCTGCCGGCATCTCCCCGACCACCCGGTTGTCCGCGTCGACGTACGCACCGAGCTGCATGTCCGTGGAGTGGGCGCGGACCTCGTCCATGATCCCCATCCGCTCGCAGACCTCGACGGCCTCGCCGCGCAGGTCCACCTTGTAGCCGCCGGAGCGCAGTTCGGGGGCGCGCTCCACGACGGTCGGCGTGAAGCCGTACCGGTGGAGCCAGTGGGCGAGCGCGGGTCCGGCGATGCTCGCGCCGGAGATCAGGACGGTGCGGACGGGGGAGGTCTTCGTGCTCATGGCGGTCTCCTCGTAGGCGAGTCGGCGACTCGGGCGGGTGCACCGTGTGTGCGTGCGCCGGTCGATGACTCGACTGTACGAGTGTGTAAGACGCTTGTCTATGACGCTTGTATAGATTTAAACGGAGGTGTGGATTCCGAAGGGCTCCGCAGCATTGCCCTCCTCGCTCACCTCCCCAGCAGCACCGTCCCCGACGAGCAGAACCAGCCCCCCGTCCCCGACGCCACCGCCACCTCCGGCAACCGCCCGCCCGCCTTGCGCACCTGCCCATCCCCGGCCTCGCCCCGCAACTGCCGTACCGCCTCCACCAGCAGGAACAGCCCCCGCATCCCCGGATGGCAGGCCGAGAGCCCGCCCCCGTCCGTGTTCACCGGCAGTCCTCCGTCCCGCAGCAGCCGCCCCTTCTCCACGAACGCCCCGCCCTCCCCCTTCGCGCAGAAGCCCAGGTCTTCGAGCGTCACCAGCGTCATGTAGGTGAAGGCGTCGTAGATCTGCGCCACATCCACATCAGCGGGGCTCAACCCGGCCCGCTCGTAAGCCAGTCGGCCGCTCCGTGCGGCGGGCGAGACCGTGAAGTCCTCCCACTCCGACATCGTCGTGTGCGACACCGACGTCCCCGAACCCAGCACCCACACCGGCTCCTTCGCCAGATCCGGTACGTAGTCCTCGGCGACCAGCAGCACCGCGCAGCCCCCGTCGCTGCGCAGGCAGCAGTGCAGCTTGGTGAAGGGGTCGGCGATCATCGGGCCGGAGAGGACCTCGTCCACGGTCAGCGGAGTGCGGAACATCGCGTCCGGGTTGGTCGCCGCGTTCGCCCGCGCCTGCACCGCCACCTCGGCGAGCTGCTCCAGGGTCGTCCCGTACTCGTGCATGTGCCGGCGCGCGGCCATCGCGTACTTGGCGACGAGCGTGTGCCCGTACGGCACCTCGAACTGGAGCGGGCCGCGCGAGCCGAAGGAGAGGTTCGAGGTGCGCCGCCCCGCCTTGATGTCGGCGCGGGCCGTCGAGCCGTAGACGAGGAGTACCGCGTTGGCGTGACCTGCGGCGATGGCGTCGGCGGCGTGGGCCGCCATGACCTCCCAGGTGGCGCCGCCGACCGAGGTCGAGTCCACCCAGGCCGGGCGCAGGCCCAGGTATTCGGCGACCTCGATGGGTGCGAGCGTGCCGAGTCCGGCGGAGGCGAAGCCGTCGATCACCGAGCGGTCCAGGCCCGAGTCGGCGAGCGCCCGGCGGGCGGCCTGGGCGTGCAGCGCGTACGGGGTGGCGTCGTCCACCCGTCCGCAGTCGGCGAGCGCGACACCGGCGACGGCGACCTTGCGGGTCCCGGCCCGGGGGGTCCTCAGGGGTGTGGGTGTCATGAATCTGACGGTACATCAGATGTTCAAGTGCGCATGTGGCCAAGGGGATTGAGGGTGGTCTTGCTATGGGCATCCCAGCGGTCGCGCTCTAGCATGACGCCCCGTCAGATTCAGGGGAGGAGCACACCGGATGGATGCCGCCTTCACCGCGGAGCAGGACGCGATCCGCCGCACTCTGCACGAACTGCTCGACGCGACGGCCCCCGGGGAGCACCGCCGGGAGCTCTGGTGCCGGCTCACCGAGGGGCTGGAGCGTGCGCCACTCGCCCCGCCGCTGCTCACGACCGACGTACTCGCCGCGCCACTGCTCGCCGCCCTCGGCACCGAGGAGCAGCGCGCCACCCTGCTGCCGGACCTCGTCGCAGGTCACAGCAGTGCCGCGCTCGCCGTCTCCGGTGCCGCGCTGTCCGTCGCGCTCGGGCTGACCGGCGACAACGCCGACGGCGGCTGGGCCGGAGGCGGACGTTCCGGCGGGGTGCAGGCGCGCCGTGGCGAGAAGGGCTGGGTGCTCTACGGGCAGGCCGAGCAGGTGCTCGACGGGCACAGCGCCGACCTGCTCCTGGTCGCCGCGCACACCGGCGGCTTCGCCCGGGGCCGGGTGCTGCTCTTCCTCGTACGGGCGAAGGAAGCCGTCGGGCTCGCCCGTGTGCGGCAGACGGCGGCGGAGGAGGCGCGCCCGCAGGCCACCCTGCAACTGCGTTACGTGGACGGGGAGTTGCTCGGAAGCGGGGAAGGGGTGGCGGAGGCGCTCGGCACGGTCGGGCGCACTGCGGCCGTCGTGCTGGCGGCCGAGGCCGTCGGGGTCGCCGAACGGCTCCTCGCACCGGCCGCCGACCGGGCCGGGGGACGGGTCCGGCTCGCCGAGGCGTACGCGGCGGTGGAGGCGGCGCGCTCGGCGGCGTACCGCACCGTCTGGCACCCGGCGGACGCGAGCGGCGGTGTGCTCGCCCTCGCGCAGGGGCTGGAGGCGCTCCGTACGGCAGCGACCGAGGTCATGCGGGTCGGCGGCGGTGACGGCGCCCGGGAGGCGCGGGACTGCTTCGCGCGGGCGGCCGCCGACGAGGTGCTGTTCGGGCCGGTCGAGCGGCTGCGGGCGCGGGCGGTGGAGGTGTCGGGGGCGTTCGGGCGTACCGAAGCGGGAGCAGCGGGACGGGAGGCCGTGTGATGGCGAGGACCAGCAAGAGTGCGGGCACGCCGGTGGGCGTGAAGATGATGCAGAAGGTGTCCTCCACGCGGACCTTCGCGCGGATCGCCCCGCACGTCATCCCGGCCGTGGACCGTGCCGTCCACCGGCTCAGCAAGGGCCGGACGATGATGAGCACCCGGATGCTGCCGGGGGTGATCCTGCACGCGCGCGGCGCGAAGACCGGGCAGCCGCGACAGACCCCGCTGGCCTGCATGCCGGAGCCGGAGAAGGGGACCTGGATCCTCATCGGGTCCAACTTCGGCCGTCCGGGGCACCCCGCCTGGACCGCCAACCTGCTGGCCCACCCGGAGGTCTCCGTGCACTGGGAGGGGCAGGACATTCCGGTGCGGGCGCGGCTGCTCGCGGGGGAGGAGCGGGCGGACGCGTGGCGGGCGGTGCTGGGGTTCTGGCCGCCGTACGCGACGTACCAGAAGAGGATCGAGCGGGAGATCCGGCTGTTCCGGATCGAGCGGCGCTGAGCCCGTTCCTGAAGGCCGGATACGCCGACGGCGGACCACATGCGTGGTCCGCCGTCGGGTGACAGGACTTGGTGGGGGTTCGTCCGGTACGGGTTCTGCTACTTGGCGGGCTTTTTGCCCGTGATGCCCAAGTGGACCAACTGCGCCAGGTTCGGGCGGAGTTCCGCCTGCTTGACGCCCCAGGTGGTGAAGCCCTTCTGGTGCGAGGCGACGGCCGCGAGCATCGCGACGAGCGAGCCCGCCATCGCCGCCGGCGACACGTCCTTGTCGACCTTGCCCTTCGACTGGAGGTCCTTCACCGCGTCCGTCAGGGAGTTGGTGACGGAGTTCAGGATCTTCATGCGGATCTTGTAGAACCGCTTGTCGCCCTCCGCCGCGCCGAGGTCGACGACGCGCAGGATGGCGTCGTTCTTCCGCCAGAAGTCGAGGAATCCGTCCACGAGTTGTTCGGCGGTCTGCGCCCCGGCCTTGCCGACCCACGAGCGCCCGGCGACGAGGTCGGTCAACCCCGCGCCCTCCTTGGCCATTTCCTCCGCGATTTCGAGGACGGCGCCCTCGACGTCGGGGAAGTACTGGTAGAAGGTCGCGGGCGAAGTCCCGGCCTTGCGGGCCACATCGATGACCTTGACGTCCCGGTAGGGGGACGAGCTGAGCATTTCACTGAGGCAGTCGAGCAGCTTCTGCCGCGTCGCCTGACCGCGTCGACCGGCCACGCGGCCGTCGACGGTGCGTACTTGTCCTGTCATGCCGTCAGCTTACCGAGGGGTGATCGGAGCGCGATTCGGCGAGTGCAAATGGGTTTCCGGCCAGACTTGGCCGGAGTTGACGGGGGCGGGAAGAGGCGGAAGGTGCGGCCGGGGCGCATAAAGGGGACAGCGGCGGGGCGGCCGGGCCCCCGGGGACTTCGAATGGCGGTATGCAGCAGGGCGTCCACAGGCATCCCCCAATAGTGTTATCAACAGCCTGTGGACAACGTCGGTGGATATCTCCGAGCGGGGATTTCCCCAAGCGGGAAGGATCGGTCCATGACCGCATTCGCTGAAGGTGTGCCCTGCTGGATCGATGTGGCGCTGCCCGACGTCGAGGCGGGCAGGCGCTTCTACGGCGGCCTGTTCGGCTGGACCTTCGACGAGCCCGCGGACAAGGAATACGGCTACTACACGCAGGCGTACGTCGGCGAGGGCGACGACCGGAAGAACGTGGCGGCGCTCGCCGCCAAGGCCGACGGCCGGATGCCCACCGCCTGGGGCGTCTACTTCGCCACCCCGGACACCGCCGCCCTGGTGGCCCGGGCCCGCGAGGCCGGCGGCCAGATCGTCATGGACACGATGCCCGTGGGCCCGTACGGCACGATGGCGCAGATCGCCGACCCCGGCGGCGCGGTCTTCGGCGTCTGGCAGGGCGCGAGCCACCCCGGCTTCGAGCGGACGGCTGTGCCCGGCGCCTTCTGCTGGACCGAGGCGTATGTGCGCGAGGCCGACCTGGAGCGCGTCGACGCCTTCTACGACAAGGTCTTCGGCTTCGGTACGCAGGACCTGGCCGAGCTGACGGACGACGAGAGCGGCGTCGCCTTCCGCACCTGGTCGCCCGCGGGCACCGAGCCCGGCGACGACACCGCGATCGGCGGACGGGCCGTCATCACCGACGCCCTCCCCGCCGAGATGCCCGCGCACTTCCTCAGCTACTTCATGGTCGAGGACTGCGACGCGACCGCGGCGGAGGCCAAGCGGCTCGGCGGCCGGGTCAGCCAGCCCCCGTTCGACATTCCGTACGGGCGGATGGCGATCCTGGTCGACAATCAGGGGGCGGTGTTCGCGGTGCTCCAGGAGCCGAAGGGGTAGCCGGGGCGAGCCTGCGCAGCTCGGGGGCGTCCCTGCGCAGCTCATGGGGCGTGCCTGCGCGGCCCGGGAGTGCGCTCGCGCGGCCGCAAAGTGGTCCCGCCGCTTCCACTTGCGACCGGAATCTCCACCAAACGTGTACGGAATGGGGGGAAACATTCCATTCCGGCCCCGGGTTAGCCACTGCGGCCTTCGGCAGGAAGAATGCCCCCGGGGCTGTGTTTCGCGGCCTGGTACGGGGAGGTGGCAGGCAAGTGGAGCAGCTGACGCAGCACGATCCGCGGCGGATCGGCCCGTTCGAGGTCCTCGGACGGCTCGGGGCCGGAGGGATGGGGCTCGTCTATCTGGCGCGCTCCGCGTCGGGTCGCCGGGTGGCGATCAAGACCGTACGGACGGAACTCGCCGAGGACCAGCTGTTCCGGGTCCGCTTCACGCGTGAGGTCGAGGCGGCGCGCGCCGTCTCCGGCTTCTACACGGCGGCCGTGGTCGACGCCGACCCGAGGGCGGCCGTGCCGTGGCTGGCCACCGCGTACGTCCCGGCCCCCTCGCTCGAAGAAATAGTGAACGAGTGCGGGCCCATGCCCGCGAACGCGGTGCGCTGGCTGGCCGCCGGCATCGCCGAGGCCCTCCAGTCCATCCACGGGGCGGGCCTGGTCCACCGCGACCTCAAGCCCTCCAACGTCCTCGTCGTCGAGGACGGCCCCCGCGTCATCGACTTCGGCATCGCGTCCGGTGTCTCCAACACCCGCCTGACCATGACGAACGTCGCGGTCGGCACCCCTGCGTACATGTCGCCCGAGCAGGCCCGCGACTCCCGCAGCGTGACCGGGGCGAGCGACATCTTCTCGCTCGGCTCCACCCTGGTCTTCGCCGCGACCGGGCACGCCCCCTTCCACGGGGCGAACCCCGTCGAGACCGTCTTCATGCTGCTCCGCGAGGGCCCCGACCTGGAAGGACTCCCGGACGAGCTGCGTCCGCTCATCGAGTCCTGCATGGGCATGGAGGCCGCCATGCGGCCCAGCCCCGCCGACCTCCAGGCCCAGCTCGCCCCGCACCTCTTCTCCTCCGGCGGCGACGACTCCGGCACCGCCTCCGCGTGGCTGCCCGGACGGGCCACCGCGATGATCGAGCAGCGCCGGGGCGGCGGCCGGGTCACCCCGACCGCGCCCCCCTACAAGTCGTCCCCGCCCCGCGACCCCTCGCCGCCGCCGCGCCCGCCGAGTCCGCCGCCGTACCCGCCCCGTGACTGGAACCACGACCCGCGCACCGGCCAGGCCGCACCCCCGCCGTCGTACGCGGACGGGCCGATCCGGCTCGCCGGGGCGAAGGTGCCGATCGGGCCGGGCCCCCGGGTCGCCGACGGGCACGGGGCGGCCGCGGCCGTCGCCGAGTCCGCCACCGGCTGGGTGCGCGCGCCCGGCGGGGCCGCCGTGAACGGGGCGCCGGTCGCGCCCGCCGCCGTACCCCCGCAGCAGCCGCCCGAGGGGCCCGCGCCCGGCGGGTGGCGGCCCTGGCGTTTCCGCATGTCGAACGACGTGTGGGGCACGCCGGCCGTCGCGGGCGACCTCGTCTACGTCACCTCCTTCGAGGTGCACGCGCTGGACGTGGCGTCCGGCCGCCGCCAGTTCAAGACCCGCGACGTCGCCTGGGCGATGGCGGTCTCCGGGGGCCGCATCCACGCCTCCGACGGGCCGACGCTGTACGCGCTCGACGCGGCCGACGGGGCGGAACGGTGGCGGCTGCCCACCGACGCCTGGGTGTACTCCCTCAAGGCCGGACGCGGGACGGTCGTCACCGGCACCCGGGGCGGCGGCGTACAGGCCTGGGAGGCCTCCAGCGGGCAGAAGCTGTGGGAGATCACCGGCGCGCAGACCGACTTCGAGACCCCGGAGGCGGGGCCCGACCTGCACGGCGACACGGTCTTCGTGTGGCAGGACGCCAGGCTGCGGGCCCTCGACTCCCGCTCCGGCGTGGAGCGTTGGTCGTATCCCGTCGGCGACGCGGCGTCCTGCGGGAACGTGCCGGTGCGGGTGACCTCCGCCGAGGACGGCTACGTCTACATCTCCGCCGGGACCCGGGTCCTCGCCGTCGACCGGGACTCCGGGCACGTCCGCTGGCACTTCGAGGCACCGGCGGTCTTCCTCTCCCCGCCCGCCTTCGCGCCCGGCCCCGCCGTGACCGGCGGCGGGATCTACCTCGCCGACTACCTCGGCACGGTGTACGCACTGGACGCGTCGACCGGCAAGGACCGCTGGCGGATCGCGACCGAGTCCCGCCAGTCGACCGAACCGGTGCTGGTCGCCTCGGGCCATGTGCACGTGGGCAGCGGCAGCGCGCTCTACACGCTGGACGCGGTCACGGGCACCCCGAAGTGGCGCTTCGCCGCCGGGGGCGAACTGGTCGGGGCGCCGGTGGTGGCCGACGGCCGGGTCCACTTCGGCTCCGCCGACCACTGCCTCTACACGGTGGACGCGGTGGGCGGTCAGCTCCGCTGGAAGCTCAAGACGGGCGGCGAGATCACCGGCTCGCCGGTGGCCGAGGCCGGCATCGTCTACGCCTGCAGCAAGGACCGCTGCGTGTACGCACTGGACGCGGTGAAGGGCACCGCCACGGGCCGGGCCCGCTGAGCCCTCCGGGGGGCTTCGGGTGGGGTCCGTTGCACGGTGCGGCCGGTGGTGGGGTGCTGTTCCCGATGGGGCTGCGCCCCTTGCCCCCTGCACGGCTTCGCCGCGCGTCCTCAAACGCCGGACGGGCTGAGATGCCAGCCGCGCGGCGAGCGCTTCAGGTGAAGGGGCGGGGCCGGGGCGAAAACACCCCGGTGCCGGGCGCCGACTACACCCCCGGACGCCCGTCCATGGTCGGCACCTGCTGCGTGGGTTCCCCGGCGTACGGCGCCTCCGTCACCGGCCCCGGCGCCACATCCCGCCGACTCCGCCGACCCCGTCGCGGCCCGCGCCCGTTCATGACCACCGCCGCGATCAGCATCAGCACGCCCCCGCCCGCCGCACTGGCGACCCCCATCCCCAGCCCCGTCCCGTCCGCATTGACCGCGAGGCCCCCCGCGGCCTGCCCCTGCCGCACCATCCACAGCACGGTGAAACCGAGCGTGACCAGCCCCGCGAGCCCCACCAGCAAGCGCGACCGCAGGAACACCGCGATCAGGACGACCACCGCCGCGAAAACGAACGGCAGCAGGAGGGAACCGGCCAGGTCCGCCCGGACGTCTGTGATCCCGTCGAAGAGGTCTTCGATGCGGTAGTCACGGCCGCGCCGACCGTCGTTCCAGGCCCGGAAAGGGCTCCACACGGCGGCCGTCGCACCGGCGAGCGCAAGCACCGCACCGAGGGCGTTTCTGACCATCTCGAGCTCCTCGTGTCGAGGTTTTGCGAGGGTCTGCGGAGCTTCGACGCTACGCCCGAGGTTCGGGACACGCCACGTGACAGGCGCTGCTAGGGTGTCATGCACTCGCCCTTACGGGTTCTTTACTTTGCGGCGGCTCCTGCCAGATCCGCCCGGGCATGAATGCCCATTTCGTCCCATCTCGCTTCACATCAACGGGGGTTGGAAGCATGAAGCTCCGCCATGTCCGCGCAGTGGCCGTATTCGGCATCGCCGTCGTCGCGCTCACCGGAGCCCGCGGCTCCCACGGCGGGAGCTGCGGCGGCGGCTCCAGCAGCCACGGCTCCTCCGGCGGCTCCAGCAGCAGCGGGGGCAGCGACTCCAGCAGCTCCAGCTCGTCCACCGGCGGCTATGACTCCAGCAGCAGCTCCAGCTCCTCCAGCGGTGGCTTCAGCTCCTCCACCACCGGCGGCTCGGACAGCACCAGCTCCTCCAGCTCCAGCAGCTCGGGCGGCTCGGTCTCCGGCATCAGCGGCGGCGGCAGCAGTGCCGCCAACCGCGATCTGAAGATCACGGAGTGCAAGTACGACCCGTCGCGCGGCATGCTCGCCACCATCAGCGCCACCAACAGCAGCTCGTCGAGCACCTACAACTACAGCTTCACGGTGCGCTTCACGAACCAGGGCTCCACCGTCGGCTCCCGCACCACCAGCATCATCGGTGTCGCCCCGGGCCAGACCCGCTCCGTCGACGTCTCCACCGTCTACGTGAAGCGCTCGACCGAGACCCTCTCGGGCCGCTGCGAGGTCAAGTACCCGAGCCGCACCAGCTCCTGAGTCACACATACGGGAAGGGGTCCGGCCGCACTCTCGCGGCCGGGCCCCTTCGGTACGCCCCGCAGGGTCCCGCTCAGCCCGCCAGGTTCGCCCGGACCAGCGCCAGCAGGTCCTCCTCCGGCATGCCCAACTTGCGCGCCTCTTCGACGAGTTCGCCGATACGTTCCAGGATGCGGGCCCGCCCCGGCGACACCGGGTTGTCGACGACCACCGCGCCGCGCCCCCGCCGCAGCTCGATCAGGCCCTCCTCGCGCAGCCGCTGGTAGCCGCGCAGCACCGTATGGACGTTGATGCCGAGGGAGTCGGCCAGTACGCGGGCGGCGGGCAGCCGCTCGCCGGGTTCCACCGTGCCGTCGGCGACGGCGGCGCGCACCGACGATGCGATCTGGTCGCCCAGCGGTACCGGTGAGGCGGCGTCCAGTTTGAACAGCATGGTCAGCGGCCCTCTCGGTCTGCCCGGTCCGTCCGGCCCGCCCTCCGGTCCAGCAGAGTGGCGAGCAGCGCGGCCCCGGTGGCCGCGTCGTCCACGGTGACCACGAACTCCCGCCCGCTCCTGCGCCGTACGACCAGGGCGTCGCCGGAGCGGGTGACCAGGCCGGTGCGGTGCGCCCGCACCCGGTAGCCCCAGCCGCCGAAGTCGGTGGTCGGGCTGATCCTACGGCTGGACACCTCGGTGATGCCGCTCAGCGGGATGCGTATCGCGGGCCAGGGCAGCAGCGCCGGGGCGACGGTCAGCCCCCGGCGGTCCACCGTGACGTACGCCGAGGCGAGCAGCAACGCCGCGAGCCCGAGCAGGAACAGCGGAGCGAACACCCGCCAGTCCGTAACCACCCAGGCGAGCACCCCGCCCGCCAGCGTGAGCAGCCCGGCCAGCACCATCGTCCAGGGGGCGAGCCCGCGCGCCCAGCTCGCCACCTCGTTCGCGGCGAGGTCGATCCGGTCCGGGGTGCCGCCCGGCGGTGTCTCCGGGACGCGGCCCGGCGGTACGGAGCCCACGATCGCCCGGGTGGCCAGTGCGCCCAGCACGGCCGCGACGGCTGCCGCACCCAGTGCCACCGCCAAGTACCAGCCGGGGAAGCGGGCCGCGGAGCCGTCGCCCGGTCCGGCGTTGGCGTGGAGCATCGAGGTCAGGACCGTCCCCAGGAAGGCGGCGACGCCCCAGCCGCCGGCGGGCATGGCCCACACGCCGATCCGGCCGGTCGGCGCGGCCCTGCCCACGCTGCACCAGGTCCAGACCGTACCGAGCAGGAACAGCAGGCCGGTGCCGACGAACAGCACGGTGCTGCGCCCGACGTAGCCGTTGGGGGCGCCGGAGGTGTCGTAGTGGGTGGCCAGGGGGTCGGGCAGGTCGTCGTGGAGCACGGCGAACGTCGTGACGTAGACGGCCAGGGCCAGGAAGAAGGGGGCGACGGTGAGCGCCGTGAGGCGCAGTCGGGCCGGACTCATGCGGATGCTGCTGCGTAATGCCATGATGAACCTCCAGTTGTTCGCATAGTAGTAGAACAACTGGAGGTGGGGGAAGGGTTGTTCGCATTCGATGCGAACAATTCGCGGGCGGCCCCGGGGGTGTTGTCCGGGTCCTGGCTCAGCGGATCCGGAAGTCCGCCCCCCGCTTCCCGAACAGCTCCGCCTGGCGCTCCGGAGGCAGATTCCCCAGCGCGATCAGGTGCGGCGCCTGTGCGTAGGCCTGCGCGCGCGCCGCCTCCCTGGTCGCCCACACCGCACGGACCGTCCCCTGCACGGCCTCCGTCGGATATCCGGCGATCACTTCCGCCGATCGCACCGCAGCAGCCAACTCCTCGCCTTCCGGCGTCAGTTCGGACACGAACCCGACCTCGTACGCCCGCCGCGCCGACATCCGCTCGGCCGTGCCCATCAGCGCCATGCGGGCCACTTCCCCGTACGGCATCCGCTGGGCCAGCAGGGCCGTCTCGTACGCGCTGACCATGCCGTACGTCGTGTGCGGGTCGAAGAAGGCCGCGCTCTCGCCCGCCACCACGAACTCCGCCTCGCCCAGCAGGTAGAACGCCCCGCCGCACGCCATCCCGCGCACCGCCGCGACGACCGGCTTCCAGAGGTCGTTGGCCTTCGGGCCGATGGTGAGGAGGGGGTCGTCGATCGAGTACGGGGACGAGGGCTGCGGCACGTCGACCGAGCGGTCGATGCCGGTGCAGAAGGCGCGGGCGCCGGCGCCGGTCAGGACGACCGCCCGCACGGTGTCGTCGAAGCGCAACTCGCACCAGGCGGCGGCCAGTTCGGCAGCCATGTCCAGGTCGATGGCGTTCAGCTTCGCCTCGCGGTCGAGGGTGACGACCGCGACCCCGCTCTCCTTGTCGCGTTCCAGTCGTACGGTCGTGGTGGTCATGGCCGCTCCAGCAGCCAGCGCGGGACCGTCGTGCCGTCGGGCAGCTTCCCGAAGGCCACGCGCACCCGGGCCCCGATCCGCAGCCGGGCCGGGTCGACCGAGTCGAGGGCGGCGTCGGCGGAGGCGACGACATTGCCGACGAGACGGATGCGGGGGGCATCCGCCAGCTCCACGATCACCGCGTTGTACGGGGCCTGCGCCGCGTAGGCGGGGAGGAGGGGCGGGTGCGGGACGACGTACGACCAGATCGTGCCGCGCCCGCTCATCGGTCGCCACTCAGAGTCGAAGGAGTGGCAGTGCGGGCAGCACGGGCGGGGCGGGAAGCGGAGTTCACCGCAGGGGGTGCAGGCCTGGACGCGGAGTTCGCCGCGGGCGGCGTACTCCCAGAAGGGGGCGCCGTCGGGGTCGACGGCGGGGGAGAGGAGGGCGTCGGTCATGGGGATGTTCTCAACTCCTCAGCAGAAGGGCGGACGTCGGTACGCCCTCGCCCGCCGTGACCAAGCAGGTGGAGGCGTTCGGGACCTGGGCGGTGGAGGTGCCGCGGAGCTGTTTCACGCCCTCGTTGATGAGGTTGAAGCCGTGGACGTACGCCTCGCTCAGCCCGCCCCCGCCGGTGTTGATCGGCAGTCGCCCGCCGCTCTCCAGCGCCCCGCCCTCCGTGAACGCGGCCCCTTCGCCGCGCCCGCAGAAGCCGTACCCCTCCAGCGACAGCGGGATGAGCGGCGTGAACGCGTCGTATATCTGCGCCACGTCCACGTCCTCCGGCCCGAAGTCGGCCTGTTTCCACAGGTGTCGGGCGGCGGTCCAGGCAGGCCCGGTCAGCGGGTCGTCGTTCCAGTAGTTGACCATGCCGTGGTGCTGGGCGGGCAGCCCCTGGGCGGCGGAGTGGACGTACACGGGCTTGCGCCGGCAGTCCCGGGCCCGCTCGGCGGAGACGATGACGCACGCCAACGCCCCGTCCGTCTCCAGGCAGTTGTCGAAGAGGCAGAGCGGCTCGCTGATCCAGCGGGCGTTCATGTACATGTCGCGGGTCAGCGGTCGCTCGTGCATCATCGCGGCCGGATTCTGATTCGCCCGGTTGCGGCAGGCGAGGGCGACGTTGAAGAGGTGGTCGCGGGTGGCGCCGTACTCGTGCATGTACCGGCGGGCCAGCATGCCGATCTCGTCGGCGGGCCGCAGGAGGCCGAAGGGGCGGGTCCACTGGGCGGGGGTGGGGAGTTGGACGGTGGTGTTCTTCCAGGGGCGCGGCCCGCTGCCCCGCTTCCGCGACCGCCAGGCGACGCCGACGCTCGCCTGCCCGGTCGCGATGGCGGAGGCGAGGTGCCCGACGGTCGCGCACGAACCCCCGCCCCCGAAGCCGACCTTGGAGAAGAACGTCAGATCCCCGACCCCGACCGCCTTCGCGACCTCGACCTCGTCGGTCTCCTCCATGGTGTACGAGGCGAACCCGTCGACCTCGGAGGGGTCGATGCCCGCGTCGTCCAGCGCAGCGAGAATGGCCCGACATGCCAACTCCTTCTCACTCGCGGTGAGTTGCTTGGCGAACTCGGTCTGCCCGATGCCGACTATCGCAGTCGCGTCCTTGAGTCCCGGCATGCTCCACAGCCTCTCCGCGATCGTCCTGACTGCTGACAGCGCGTCAGGCTACAGCTAATCTGACGGATAGTCAGCTAGCGGTGTGGGAGGGCTTGCGATGCAGTTCGACGCACAGGACGAAGCGACAGAGGTCCGGGGAGAAACCCCCTGGCGCACCGTCCCCGAGCTGGTGCGGTACGCCGCCGGGCGGTACGGCTCCCGGGAGGCCGTCGTCGAGGGGCGAACCCGGGTCTCGTACGCCGAACTGGGCGACCGTGTCGAGCGCGCGGCGGCGGCCTGTCTCGCCCGGGGGGTGCGGCGGGGCGACCGGGTCGCGATCTGGGCCCCGAACACCCTCGACTGGATCGTCTCCGCCCTCGGCGCGGTGACGGCGGGCGCGGTCCTCGTCCCCCTCAACACCCGCTTCAAGGGCACCGAGGCGGCCTACGTCCTCGCCCAGTCCCGCACCAAACTCCTCTTCATCACGGGCACTTTCCTCGGCACGTCGTACGTCGCCTCCCTCCGCCGCGCGACGGCGGAAGGCCCGGGGGAGGGCCCCGGGGACGGCCCGGGGGGTGGCGGCCCCCTCCCCGGCCTCCCGCACCTCTCCGATGTCGTCGTCCTCTCCGACGACGCCGCCCCCTCCACCTTCCTGACCTGGAAGGACTTCCTCGCGGCAGGCGAATCCGTGAGCGGGGAGACGGTCCGCGCACGTGCAGCGGAGATCCCCGCCACCGCCCCCTCCGACATCATCTACACCTCGGGCACCACGGGCCGCCCCAAGGGCGCGGTCATCACCCACACCCAGACCCTGCGCGCCTACGACATCTGGGCGGACCTCGCCGGGCTCCGCGAGGGCGACCGCTACCTCATCGTCAACCCCTTCTTCCACACCTTCGGCTACAAGGCCGGCATCATCGCCTGCCTGACGCGCGGCGCGACGATGGTCCCGCAGCCCGTCTTCAACGTGGACACCGTCCTCGCCAACATCGCCGCCGAACGCATCTCCGTCCTCCCCGGCCCCCCGACCCTCCACCAGTCCCTCCTGGACCACCCGGCCCGCACCTCCCACGACCTGACGGCCCTCCGCCTCGTCGTCACAGGCGCGGCCGTCGTCCCCCTGCAACTGGTCGAACGCCTCCGCTCCGAACTCCACATCGCGACGGTCCTCACCGCCTACGGCCTTTCCGAAGCCTCGGGCATCGTCTCGATGTGCCGCCGCGGCGACCCCCCGGCCACCATCGCGACGACCTCGGGCCGGGCCATTCCCGGTACGGAGGTACGCATCTCCGCGCCGCCCGGAACCCCCGGCGAAGTGCTCGTCCGCGGCTTCAACGTCATGCAGGGCTACTTCGAGGACGAGGCGGCCACGGCGGCGGCGCTGACGGAGGACGGCTGGCTCCGCACGGGCGACGTCGGCGTGCTCGACCCGTCCGGCAACCTCCGCATCACGGACCGGATCAAGGACATGTTCATCGTGGGCGGCTTCAACGCCTACCCCGCCGAGATCGAACAGCTCCTGGGCCTGCACCCGGACATCGCCGACGTCGCGGTCATCGGCATCCCGGACCCCCGCCTGGGCGAGGTCGGCAAGGCGTACGTCGTCCGCCGCCCGGACACCTCTCTCACCTCCGACGACGTGATCGCGTGGAGCCGTCGCGAGATGGCCAACTACAAGGTCCCCCGGGAGGTCGAATTCCTCCCGTCCCTGCCGAGGAACGCGAGCGGGAAGGTGGTGAAGGGGGAGCTGAGGGGGCGGGCGGGGCGCTGAGCTGTGGAGTGGTGCGGGTCACTTCCATCCCGGTATGGTTTGAGGTATGGCAACCAAGAAGTACACCGTCACCCTGCCGGAAGAGCTGGCCGAGGAGATCCGTAGCGAGGTGGGTGCCGGGGCGTTCAGTGCGTATGTCACACAGGCCATAAGGCGTCAGCGGGAGAACGACCGACTGGGTGAACTGGTCGAGCGGTTGGAAGGGGAGTACGGGCCTGTTCCGGAGGATGCGCTGGCTGCTGCGGAGGCCGAGAGGCGTGAGATCGAGCTCTGGTTCGAGCAGCAGGAGAGTGCAGCCGCTCAAGCTGCCGGGGCGCGGGAAGGCCGGGCGGCGTAAGTGCCGGAGCTGAGTTACGTACTCGACTGTGAGGCGCTCTCCAGGGCGGCACGCGGCGACCTGGCGATGAGGTCCCGACTCAAGGAAGCCCGGCGGTCCCGTATTCACGTGGTGACCAGCTCGATGACTCTCATCGAGGCGTACCACGACAAGATCAGTGCGCCCGCCTGGTCCTGGACCATGTCCCTGATCGCAGTCGAACCCGTCACCAAAGAGATCGCCGACACGGCCATCCAGCTCCTCCGCCAGACCGGCCTGCACGGTCACAAGTACGCCATCGACGCCGCCCTCGCCGTGATCGCGGGCCGGCAGCGCGGCCGGGTCGCCCTCTTCACCTCCGACGAGGACGACATGACGAAGCTGTGCCCGCCCACGGTGCGCGTCATGCCCCTGTGACATGCGGCCCCTTCCGTACCGGGCCACCGGTGGGGACACTGCGGTGCCGCCATGGGCAAGGGACCGAAGCGGTCGGCCGGTCGCTGTAGGCGGGATGCGGTGCGGGAGCGTGCCCGGGGCGGGGGTCTCCGCCCCGGGCGGAACGCGCGGGGTCAGGAGGCGTGGGCGTCGTCCGTGGACGTGGCGTGGAGGTCGTTCGTGGTGGACGTGGCGTGGAGGTCGTCCGTCGACGTGGCGTGGGCGTCCTGCGGAGCCACGGTCGCGTGCGCGTCGGCCAGGGCCGGGGACGTGCCGACGGCGGCGGCTGCGGCCACCATGGCGGCGGTGACGAGGATCTTCTTGGCGCGGGTCATGAGGTCTCCCGGGATGAGGTGGGTGTGGGACGGGAGTGACCGTAGTGACGGCTGGGGCGGCGCTCAAGAGCTTTGGCCAGAACTTTTCGCTCGCGGTGCGTAGTTGGCCGATCACCCTCGCGTGAGGCGGTCACTCCGGTTCGGCCCCGGGCATGACTCAGCCCTCCGCCAGTGCCCTCCGGGCCTCGCCCTGCACCGCGCCGATCGCCTCCATCGCCGAGCGCCACTCCGGGGAGCCCGGGGCCGCCGAGCGGGCCGCGTACTCCGCCTCGCGGAGGCGGTCCGCCGAGGACGGGACGCGGGCTATCTCCATCGCCACCGCCCAGCTCTCCAGGAACGCCGTCAGCGGGGAGAGGCTGCCCGTGCGGGCGGCCAGGGAGAGGGCCTCCTCCATCTGCCGCTCCATCTCCGGGAGCCGCGCGGGAGCCAGCCGGGCCACCGCGGCGCGCAGGGCGGCGGTGGTGCGGTCGGGGCGCGGGAGCAGGGTGTCCGTGGCGGGCTGGGTCCGAGGAGAAGGGGTGCGCTGGGCGGTCATGTCGGTCGTTCCGGCCTTTCCGATCTGGTCTCGTACGGGAGGAGGGCGGAACGAGGGCGCGGGTTGCCTGCGACCCCGTACCCATCTGACCTGCGGATACAGGGTGCGGCTGACCCGGCCCGGGAAAGCATGCGGCCGCGGCGGCTCCCCCTCCGCGCCGCCGCGGCCGATCCCCGTGCAGGAAGGTCTTAGTTGGCCGGCTCCGACGTGGCGTGGATGTCTCCGTTGGTCACCGGCTCAGAGGTGGCGTGAATGTCCTTCAGCTTCGGCTTGTCGGCGTCCGCGCCCGTGGCGTGGATGTCGAGCGGCTTTATGTCGGAGTCGTTCTTCTTCGGGTCGCTCATGGTGGGTGGCTCCTGTTGATTCGCAGACGGACAGTGGGGTGAAGGCCCGCCCGGTCGCTCCCCCGTGGGCAACGGGGCGGGCCTCCAGGGCCGTTCACACTAGTGCGACGCCCCGTGCACGGCCCCGCCTGCCCCCCGACGCGACGGACCCGATACCCAGAAGCGTGCCGGACGGCGATAAACGAACGATGAACGCCTAGGCGACGACGGGTGGGGCCAGCAGCCTGCGCACGCCCGTGGCTTCGGCGGCATTCGAATCCTCGAAGATCGCCAGCGCCTCTTCCCAGCACACCCGCGCGCGCCCCTGCTGGCCGACCTCGTGCAATGCGGTGCCGAGGACGGTGAGTACGTTGCCGCGCCGCCACTCGCCGCCGATGCCTCGCAGCAGGCTCAGGGCCTGCTCGGCCTTGGCGGCTGCCGGAGCCGGCTGCCGGGCCGCCAGGTCGACCTCGGCCAGCCGGAAGAGGGACATGCCTTCCCAGAGACGTTGGCGGCTGTCCCGGAACACCTCCAGGGCCTGGACAAGCTGCTCCGCAGCCGCCTCGTGCTGGCCGTCCTGGGTGAGTGCCAGCCCCAGGGCGTACCGGGCATTGGCGCCCCGCAGGGTGTTCCCCATGCCGTCGTAGACCGCAATGCCCTGGCGGGCGAGCGAGACGGCGCTCTCGGTGCGGCTGGTGGCCAGATGGATGCGGGACAGGTTGCACAGAGCGCTTGCCTCGCCGGGACGGTCCTCGATACGGCGGAAGTGCTCGATGGCCAGCGAGAAGTGAGCCTCGCCGTCGGTGTGCCTGCTCTGGTAAAGGGCCACCACGCCACGAGCATTGAGCGCCCAGCAGATGGGCAGCGGGTCCCCTGCGGCGGATGCCAGCCGTATGACTCCTTCGGCCTCCAGCTCGGCCTGCTCGAAGCGCCCGGACGTGTGGTGCACGTCCGCGAGCGTCAGCAATGCCCGCCCTTCGGCGCGTTCGTCCCCGTGCGTACGCGCGGCCTCCTTCACGGCCCGCGCCGTCGACTCGTACTCCTTGGCGTTGGCGCCCGATTCCCCCAGATCCAGCGCCGCCCACAACAAATCCACCGCCCGCCGCACCGACCCCGCCCCCGACGACTGCCGTACGCACGCCAGCAGTGGCCCCGCCTCCCGGTACAGCCAGTCCTGCGCGGTGTGCCGGTCGGTGAAGGCGAGACCGGCGCGGTCGGTCGGCTCCAGGTGCTCGACCAGCCGGTCCCCAGGGCGCTCGATGGCGTACACCCCCGCCGCCGTCGCCAAATAGAAGTCCAGCAGCCGCGACAGCGCCGCCCCCCGCTCCTCCGGCGGCTGCTCGTCGCGCTCCGCGCACGCACGCGCGTAGAGCCGTACGAGGTCGTGGAAGCGGTAGCGGCCCGGCGAGGCCGATTCCAGGAGGGAGGTGTCGACCAGCGCCTCCAGCAGGTCCTCCGCGTCGTACAGGGGGAGGTCCAGTACGGCGGCGGCCGCGGCCAGGGAGATGTCCGGGCCGTCCGCCAGGCCGAGGAGGCGGAAGGCGCGGGCCTGGGCGGGCTCCAACTGCCCGTAGCCCAGCTCGAAGGTGGCCTTGACCGCGAGGTCGCCCGCCTGGAGTTCGTCCAGCCTGCGCCGCTCGTCTGCGAGCTTCGCGGCCAGGACGGAGACCGTCCACGTGCGCCGCGACGCCAGCCGGGCGGCGGCGATGCGGATCGCCAGCGGCAGGAAGCCGCACGCCCCGACCACGTCGAGCGCCGCCTCCCGCTCGGCGGCGACCCGCTCCTCGCCCACGATCCGCGTGAAGAGCTGGAGGGCCTCCTCCGGCGACATCACGTCCAGGTCGACGAGGTGCGCGCCCGCCAGGTCGACCATCCGGGTGCGGGCGGTGATGAGCGCCGCGCACCCGGGCGTGCCGGGCAGCAGCGGCCTGACCTGCGACGCGTCGCGCGCGTTGTCCAGCAGGACCAGCACCCGCCGCCCGTCCAGCGTCGAGCGGTACAGCGCCGCCCGCTCGTCCAGCGAGTCCGGGATCGCGGTGTCCGCCGTGCCGAGCGCCCGCAGGAACGCGCCGAGCACCGTCTCCGGCTCGGCGGGCCGCGACCCCGCCCCCTGGAGGTCGACGTACAGCTGACCGTCCGGGAAGTGCGGCCGCGCCGCATGCGCCACGTGCACCGCGAGCGTGGTCTTGCCGACGCCCCCGATCCCGGCGAGCGCCGACACCGCCATCACGCTCGTCTCGGCCTGCGCGAGCTGCTCGCCGAGTTCGCGTACGAAGGAGGCGCGGCCGGTGAAGTCCGGTACGGAGGCCGGGAGTTGGGCGGGGCGGACGGGCGGGGCCGCGACCGCCGCCGGGATCTCGACGGGGCGGGCCAGCTCCTCGTCGGCCTCCAGGATGCGCTGCTGGAGGCGGGAGAGTTCGGGGCGCGGGTCCACGCCGAGTTCGTCGGCGAGGAGGCGGCGCGTGTCGGCGTACACGGCGAGCGCCTCCGCCTGCCGCCCGCACCGGTACAGCGCCAGCATCAGCAGCTCGCGCAGCCGCTCCCGCAGCGGGTGCGCGGCGGTGAGCGCGGTCAGCTCCGACACCGCCTCCGCGTGGCAGCCGACCTCCAGGTCCAGGTCGAGCCGGGTCTCGGTGAGCTGGAGCCGCCACTCCTCCAGCCGCGCCCGCTGCGATTCCGCGTACGGTCCGGGTACGGAGGCCAGTGCCTCCCCGTCCCACAGCCCGAGCGCCTTGCCCAGCAGCGAGCGCGCCGCGCAACGGTCGCCGCCCGCCCGGGCCTTGTCCGCGTCGACGGTCAACTCCTGTGCCACCGCGAGGTCCAGCGCCCCGGGCGCGGGCCGGATCGCGTACCCGCCGGCCACGCTGACCAGCACGTCCGCGCCGAGCGCCTTGCGCAGTCGGGAGGCGTACGTCCGTATCGCGGCCAGCGCCTGCGACGGCGGCTCCTCGCCCCACACGCCGTCGATCAGCTCGGCGGCGGTCGCGGTGCGCCCCTCGCGGAGCAGCAACAGGGCGAGGAGGGCCCGCTGCTGCGGCGAACCGGCGGGCACGGGTTCGCCGCCGCGCCAGGCGCGGACCGGCCCCAGCAGGCTGAAGCGCAGTTCACGGGTGGCGGTGTCCTCGCCCGGAACCTCGCCCGGTATGCGGTCCATCGCGCTCCCCCTGCCGTTACTTCCCGTAGCGCCCTTGTTGCGGCTCTTGTTGACAGGGTCAGTTTGCCTTGTCCATGCCGAGTGCGTCAGCAGTCGAACCTCAGAGGAACCTCAAGAATGCGGGCGGAAACTGCGTCCACCCCTGTACGCACACGCACCTGACGGATCGTCAGATCGGCGGTACCGTGGCGCTGGTTGGAGCCCGGTGCGGAGACGAACAGGGAGACGTACGACATGGACGGAACGGGCATAGCGAGCACAACGAACACAGCAAGCGAAACCGACACCTTCCCGAGGATCATCTCGGTGGACGACCACACGGTGGAGCCCCCCGGCGTCTGGCAGGACCGCCTCCCCGCCAAGTACCGGGACATCGGGCCCCGTATCGTCCGGGCCCCTCTGAAGGAAATGACCTTCCTGGGCGGGAAGTTCGCGCCGGTCATGGGCGAGAAGGGCGACGAAGGCCCGATCGGCGACTGGTGGATCTACGAGGACCTGCACCGCCCCCTCACCCGCCTGGACACGGCCGTCGGCTACGACCGCGACGAGATCAAACTCGAAGTCATCACGTACGAGCAGATGCGACCGGGCTCCTACTCGGTCCCCGACCGCCTCGCCGACATGGACGTCAACCACGTGCAGTCCGCGCTCTGCTTCCCGACCTTCCCGCGCTTCTGCGGCCAGACCTTCACGGAGGCGAAGGACCGGGAGCTGGGGCTGCTGGGCGTACGGGCGTACAACGACTGGATGGTGGAGGAGTGGTGCGGCCCCGAGGCCCACGGCCGCCTCATCCCGCTCACCCTCGTCCCCCTCTGGGACGCGGAACTCGCCGCCGCCGAGGTCCGCCGCAACGCCGCCCGCGGCGTCCGCGCGGTCGCCTTCTCCGAGATCCCGCCGCACCTGGGCCTCCCGTCCATCCACACGGACGACTGGGATCCCTTCCTCGCGGCCTGCGCGGAGACGGGGACGGTCATCGCGATGCACATCGGCTCGTCCTCGAAGATGCCCTCCACCTCGGCGGACGCACCCCCCGCCGTCGGCTCGACCATCACCTTCGCCAACTGCTGCTTCTCGATGGTCGACTGGCTGATGAGCGGCAAGTTCGAACGCTTCCCGGGCCTGAAGATCATGTATGCGGAGGGCCAGATCGGCTGGATCCCGTACATCCTGGAACGCGCGGACGTGGTCTGGGAGGAGAACCGCGGCTGGGGCGGGGTGGCCGACAAGGTCCACCGCCCGCCGTCCGAGCTCTTCGCCTCACACGTCTACGGCTGCTTCTTCGACGACGCCTTCGGCCTGAAGAACCTGGACGCGATCGGCGTCGGCAACGTCCTCTACGAGACGGACTACCCGCACTCGGACTCGACGTGGCCGAAGTCGAGGGAGGTCGGCGAATCCCAGATGGGGCACTTGCCGCCGGACGTGGTGGACCGGATCGTGCGCGGCAACGCGATCTCTCTGCTCGGCCTGACCCCGGACGGCCTCTGGCCGGGCAAGTAGCCCTCCGGGGCCCTTCCACCACCCTCGCCCCCTTGGGCGGCGGGGCCGCCCCCCGGGGGCGGGACGGGCGGGCAAGGGGGCGGCCCGCCCGATCCGGGCCCACCCCGGCACCGGCCCCTGCCCGCACCTTGCACGTCGGGTGCGCGCAGCTCCAGGGCCCTCGGGGCGCCTCCCCGTGCCGGGGACGTGAAGCACCGGTCCGCCGGGCCAGAGGGTCCCCAGCCCCGCCCCTTCACCTAAACCCGCGGGGCAATTGCACGGCTCCGTGCGGGCGCGTCGTGGCTGGGCGCGCAGTTCCCCGCGCCCCTGAAGGGGCACGGTCGGGCTACTTCTCCCCGACCGGGAACCCCGCCACCGCCGTCCCCAGCCCGTTGACCGCGAACAGCGTCCCTGCGCCGACCGCCGCGTCGAAGGTCCCCCCGAAGGCGCTCGTCGAGTCCCCGTCGTCGGAGTCCAGGGCCAGCCGCCCGCCCCGCACGGCCTCGCCGCCGGCCAACGGGAACGCGTACAGCTGCAGGCCGGTGTAGTACGCCGACACGACCGCCCGCACGGACCCCCTCGGCCCGCCCGGCAGGAAGCGGATCTCGCTGGAATCCCGCTTCAGGGCGTGCTGCCAGCGCACCGCGCCCGTCTTCAGGTCGAAGCCGACGACGACGGTGTCGAACCCGACGTCCAGCGTCATGTCATCGGTCTTGAAGGCCTGCACGTACGTGGTGTCGTCGGCGACGACACCGTCCTGCTCCTCGTGCTTGCGGATGCTCTTGCCCTGGACGTCGGCCGTGCGCAGCGGCACCCACTTCTTCCCGGAGCGGGAGTAGTACACGGGGTCGCGCATGCCGTCGCTGTCCACGGCGACGACGAGCGGCTCGGCACCCATGATGCGGGCGTGGCCGCGCTTGCCGCCGTCCACCGTCTTCGGGGCCTCGGGCAGTTCCGGCCGGTCGAGGACCTTTCCGGACCGCAGGTCGAAGACCTGGAGCTTCGGCGTATCCGCCCCCAGCTCGGGAACGTAACTCGCCACGACCCGACCACCACGCACCTTCACGTGCGCGACGGCCAACGCCTCCCCGTCCTGGTTCCGCTGCGCGGCCCCACTCCACCGGACCTTCCCGCTGCGGGCGTCGAGCACGACCGGCCCGGCCCCACCCGCCGTCACGATCGAGTCCCCCGCGAAGGCGATCTCCGGCTGGCGCATGCCCTGCTGCTCGTCGTCCTTCATGACGGCTCGGCTCCACAGCTCCTTGCCGGTGTTGACGTCGATGCCGGAGACGGCCCCGCACCGGTCGCCGCCGCCCTGCCGGACGAGCATGGCCAGCAGATTCCCCTGCGTGGTCGGCGCGACGGCACAGATCTCGTGCCCCCGGTCGTCGCTCAACTCCCACACCTTGCGGCCGGACTTGAGGTCGTACCCCCACAGCACATTGCCCGCGATCCGGACCCCGACCCGGTCACCGGCGACGGCCCGGAAGGGCCCCTGCGACTGCCCGATGACCCCGGTCCACAACGGCTTCCGCTCCCCACCGATCCCGAACTGCGCGGCCTGCGCGCTCTCGGTGACGTCGGTGCTGGGCTCGGAGCCGCCGATGAGGCCGGTGTGGTGGGCGTAGTAGAACCCGCCGCCGCCCACGACGAGCAGCAGCACCAGCACGAGGGCGGTGATGAGCCCGCCACGGCTGCGCGGGGGAGCGGGGGGCTGGGGCTGGGGGTAGGGCTGATTCCCGTACGGAGCATTGTTGTACGGACCGTTCCCGTACGGCCCGGGCTGCGGCGGAACATACGGCTGCTGGGGCTGCTGCGAAGGCCCGGCCGGCGCCCGCGCGGGCAACCCGCCCATCTGCCGCATGCACCGCCCGAGCAGCTTGATCGCCCCGAGCGCGACCAGCGCGATGACGCCGCCCACGGCCTTCGCCAGGATCCCGTCCCCCCGCACGATCATCAACGTCGCGACGAGCGTGAAGACCCCGTACAGGGCCTGCCCGGTCCGGGCCCCGGCAGGCACCACCCTCAACAGATCCGGAATCGTCGTTCCGGCCGCGAGCGCCAGCCCGAGCGGCAGCACAACCCCCATCATCAGCGCACCGAACCCGAACGAGTTCTCGTACGCCCCCCACTCCCCACCCATCACGAGCAGCCACCCACCACCGGCGAGCCCGAGCAGCACCAACAACCCGTTGAGATACGCGGCCAGCGTGGCGGCCTTCCGCGCACTGGCCAGATGCGCGACGGGCGACCGCTGCGCCTCGGGCATGTGCGCCCGCAACTGCCTCCGCAACGCACTGACCCGCACGAACCCCAACACCCCACCGAGCAGCAGCACGGCACCTATCAGCGCGGCTATGAACCCCGCCGGCTTCTGCGTGATCCCGTAATGCGCCCCACCAAAGCTCAACGGCACACCGAACAGCACCCCCAGCACGGCCATCTTGCTGAGGCTCTGCACCTTGGCGAGCAACCTCGCCGGCTCAGGCTGCTGGGGCGGCGGCGGCCCGGGAACGTACCCCCCGGGTGGCCCGTAAGGCCCTTGCGGATGCCCCTGCGGGTGCGGGTGCGGCTGCGGCTGCGGATGAGGCGGTGGCTGCATGGCGATCCCCCGATGCCGTTGGAATTTCAGCCCGCGAGTCTGCCATACGGGTGTCCTGGGGGCACAGGGGTCACCGCAGGTCACAGGGCTGTCAGCACCTTGCAGCCCTGAACACCGACTGCCTCTCGCGACCAGCGTCGAAAATCTACCTTGGCGAAGGTAGACATTCGCTGCCGCCACGGCTATGGTTTCTCATGTAGCCGAGATCGAGCAGAACCCGGCAGACACGAACTGCCGGGCAGCAGTACCGAAAGTGCACAGCAGAGCGGTGCGGTGGCGGAGTGCCGAAGCCAAGGAATGCGCAGTACGGCGACGGAACTGGCGACCGGACCGGGTGGCCCGCAGTGATCAGGGGCCGCCGACAGCAGTACCCGTGCAGTACCGCATCACCCATGCAGTACCCCGCAGTGAAGTGAAGGAGCAGTACCCCGGTGAAGGCGTCGGCTGCGGACGCACGCACCGGGGAGCACGATCAGCAGTACGCAACATCAGCAACACCAGCAGTACGTACCAGTCCCAGAGGGAGAACGGAGGAGCCAGACGCCATCAGGATCGCCCGGGTGAAAGACTGAACACCCGGGTACCGCAGGACATCGCGACAGTGAGGTGGTCTCCGGTCAAGCAACCGCGATCCCCGCAACCCCGGCAGCATTCAGGTCGGGTCGGCGGAAACAGAAGGTCGGCCTCGTACACAGGCCGACGGATGGTGTAGCAGTTCCTTCGGGGCCCTGGTGCCAAATGGCGCCAGGGCCCCTCCACGCGTTCCGCAGAGAGGTGCCAATGACAGCAGACGACTCGCTCGACCGTCTCGACGACGATGATTACCCCGCCTACACCATGGGCCGGGCCGCCGCGCTGCTGGGAACCACACAGGGGTTCCTCCGCGCCGTCGGCGAGGCCCGGCTGATCACCCCGCTCCGTTCCGAGGGCGGCCACCGGCGCTACTCCCGCTACCAGTTGCGCATCGCCGCACGCGCCCGCGAACTGGTCGACCAGGGCACCCCGATCGAAGCGGCCTGCCGCATCATCATTCTTGAGGACCAGCTCGAAGAGGCCCGCCGGCTCAACGCCGAGTACCGCAAGGCCGCCGAGGCGTCGCAGGAGCCGCCGCCCGCGCCCTGATCCGGGGAGCGGCGCCCCGAGGGCGGCGCGGCACACGGATGCCGCAGCCGCCCCGCCCCGTAAGAGCTGCTCCCCCTGCACGTCAATTCCTGCCCCCGCCGACGGAGAAAACAGCCCGCCCGGAGCCCAATTACGCCGTGCTACTGTCAATTTCCGTTGCACTCGTGCCTTTTCTCCGAGTGGGGCATCACTGCGCGATCCGGCACCGCGAATTGCGAGGCCGGCGTACGGCCCGAAGGAGACGGAAATGGCGTCCGGCACTGTGAAGTGGTTCAACGCGGCCAGGGGCTTCGGCTTCATCGAGCAGGACGAGGACGGCACAGACGTGTTCGCCCACTTCGCCCACATCGCGGGCGACGACCCCCAGGCACTGACCGAGGGCCAGAAAGTCACCTTCGACCTCGTCCCCCACGAAAAGGGCCCGACGGCGGAGAACATCACACCCTGCTGACCCTTCACGCATTTCCCGCGCGCGAAGAAAGCGCAAGAAATCGTAAGGGAACATGCGGGGAATGGGATTCGGTGATCGGCCGGATCGGTTGTCGGTGGTGGCCACGCGGTGCATTCCGCCCGACGCGGGAATTCCTGTTTGCCAAGTACGGCCGGCCGGTCAACACCTTGACGTCGATGCGCAGGAGCAGTCCCGGGCTGTCGGGCTCAGCGATCGGGGCGGTCGAAGGTTTCCACGGCGGCACGGAAGGGGCCCGGCTCCGAGGGTGCCGGGTTGAGGAGGACGAGGAAGTCCGGCAGGGCGTGGGGGGACGGGGTGCCGTCCGCAGTGCGGCCGCCCGGTTCCGCCTCACAGTCGATGAGGTGCACCGTGGCCGTGTGGCGGCCGGGGGGGATGCATGGCTTGTTCCGGGCGGTGGGGGAGGCGGACGTCGTGTCCGTACTGCCCCCCCGCGGGGTGGAGGCGAGTCCGTGCGCGACCTGGCGCGGCCGGCGACGGGGTGAGTGTGACGGGCGTCACGGGAACCGAGGGGTGGGTGCGGACAAGAAGAGGTGTGAAGCCGACCTCCGTGCACGCCCGCATCCGTGCGGGCGATCCCGACGTGTTCCGTGAACTCTTCCGTGAGCACTCCGCGTTCGTGTACCGCCACGCCGTCCGGTACAGCGGCGACTGGGACGCCGCGCAGGACGTCGTGTCCCTGACCTTCCTGGAGGCGTGGCGGCTGCGCGAGAAGGTGCGGGACGAGGGGGAGAGCGTACGGGCGTGGCTCCTGGGCATCGCCACGAACGTGCTCCGCAATACGAGCCGGGCGGCGCGGCGGCACCGGGCCGCGATGGGGCGGGTGCCGGTGGTCGAGGACGTACCGGACTTCGCCGAGGGGCTGGTCGGGCGGATGGCTCATGCAGGGCAAGCGGCTGTTGAGTAGAGGGAGTTGGGGCGGGGCGAGTGGGAGGTGTTCACGTCGCTCGGGGCTGCGGCCTGGGCTTGGCCCGGTCGGCGGACCGGGGGCGGGGAACTCAGGCCACCGTGAATTCGGTGTCGCCGAAATCGGCCACCACGCGAAGGCGGCCGCCGAGGGCTTCCACGTACGACCGCAGCGTCGCCACCTCGGTCCTATCGGCGTCACCGTGCTCGATGGCCGACACGCGCGGGGCAGACACCCCCATCGTCGCGGCGACGTCGCGCTGTGTGAGCGACTGCTCGCGGCGTAGTTCGGCGAGGCGGTACGCCCGTACCTCCGCCGTGAGGCGTTCCATGGCGGCCCGCTTCTCCTCGGGGCTGCGCACGGGTAGCCCGGCGGCGCGACGCTCCGCGATCACCTTGCGCTTGGTTTCTTCCCAGTCGACCGTGCTCATTCGTACTCCCTGGTCTCAATCTCGGTCAGGTGCTGCTGGTAGCGCTTCTCGGCGATCGGCACATTGCTCTCGTACCAACGGTGCCAGTCGCCGGCCTTGTCACCGGCCACCAATAGGACGGCGCGGCGCACGGGGTCGAAGGCGAACAGGATCCGGATCTCGCTCGTGCCCGCCGAACCGGGGCGGAGCTCCTTGAGGTGGTGTTGCTCGGCGCCCTTGATCCGGTCGACCAGAGGGCGGCCGAGCGTGGGGCCGAACGTGGCCAGCATGTCGATGGCGTCCGCCACCTGCCCGGCGCTCTCCCAGTCTGTCCGTGCCAGTTCCACGAACCATGTGTCGACCTCAGCCACGAGGACTACTTTCCATTGAGTCACGCGCAAGAAGTTAATGCAAGCGTTAACTTGCCGGGAGGGCGTGTGAGGTCATTCATCCGGGAGAGCGGTCGGACGGAGGATGTTGACCTCCCGGCCCGGCGAGGGACTCACCCCCGGGCCGGGACCCGCAGCTGGGACACCGCTGAGGCGGCCGTGTACTCCGTTTCGCCGGAGGCGATGCGCTGCCGCAAAGCAGTGACCGAGCGGTCGAAGTGGTCCGGGAGGACTCCAGCCTCGCGGGCCGCGTCCGCCATGTTCTGGGCGGCGGCCGCCACCAGGTCGAGGGACTGGGCGTAGGCAGGGGCGGCCGGGGAGTCGATGTCGGCGGCCATCAGCGGGACCATGCTCAGCATGCTCGTCAGCCAGGCGACCAGGTGCGGCGCGAAGTCCGTCGCGGACGTGCCCTTGTGGGAGGTCGCCACCGCTGTCGCGTGGAAGAAGCCCGCGAACATCATGTCCATCGCACTGAGGAGGGCGAGGTCGTAGAGGGCGGCGACGCCCACGTCCGTGCTCAGGTGGTGGGGGGTGCCGAGGACGGAGAGGGTGGGGTGGTGCTGGTCGAAGGGGTCCTGGGCGCCGCTGTAGAAGAGGAAGGCCTCGGGGGTGTCGATCTGGTGGGGTACGGCCATGATTCCGCCGTCGAGGTAGGTCGCGCCGAGGGCCAGTGCCCAGGCTTCCGTCTCGCGGGCCTGGGCGGGGGTGCCGTTGGTGAGGCTCACCAGCGTGCGGCCGTGGAGGGCGCCGGCGGCGGGGGTCAGGAGGGCGTGTTGGGTGTCGTAGTCCAGGACGCAGGAGATCGTGAGGGGGCTCGATTCGATCGCCTCGCGGACGGACGGGGCGAGTGTCGCGCCCCGTGCGACGAGAGGGTCCGCCTTGGCGGGCGTGCGGTTCCAGACCGTGACCTGGTGGCCCGCCGTGAGGAGTGCGTCGGCGAGGGCGTAGCCCATCAGGCCGAGGCCCAGGACCGTCACAGGGGAGGCGGAGGGGGCGGGTGTGGCGTGTGCGGGCATGGCGGAGCTCCCTTGCGGAGGGGGTGGAGTGGGCCCGAGTGGGCTGACTCCAGCTTCGGGGCGCGTGCCGCCGCGCTCAAGTACGTACTAAAAGGTGGGTGGTCGGTGCACCTGGGGGAACCTGCGCACGGGGGGTGGCGGAACGCCGTCGTCCGGGTACACGTACGGGGACGCCGACGAGGAGGACTCATGAGTGACGGGACGGTCGTTCTGCTGGTCCTGGCAGGGCTCGCGGTCGTGGCGATGGTCGTCGTCGCCGTGATCCTGCTGGTCAAGATGGTGAAGGCCCGGAAGCTGCTGAACGAGGCGGGGATTCCGGTCGAGAACAAGTTTCTGTTCTGGGGGGCCGTGGTCTATCTGGTCAGCCCGGTGGACCTGCTGCCCGATCCCGTGCTGCTCGATGACATCGGGATCATGCTGATCGCGCTGCGGTCGCTGTACGCCGCTGCGGAGAAGGCCGGCGTGGGGCGCGGGCGGCGCGAGCAGCCGGTGGTCGTCGAGCGCGCCGACTGGTCGGTGAAGTAAGGGGAGTTGCGGAGGATCCCGGCGGGGGCGGGGCCGCGAACGGACTCTGCCCCGCCCCTTGTCTGACGAAGCGTCAGCTATGACGATGGGGCGGTCGTCGAGTGCGTGACGACCCGTCAGATATGGGGGTCTGTCCATGGTCCGGGTCCTGCCCGAAGGGCGGCTGTCGTACGGGATGCAGCTCCCCGTCCAGTCGCAGAGCGTCATCTACGCGGAGGGGTGGGAAGCGGCGGCGGGCGCGGAAGAGCTCGCCGAGGTGGCACGTGTCGCCGACCGCGGCGGCTTCGCGTACATCGCCGTGTGCGACCACGTCGCCATCCCGCGGCGGCTCGCCGATGCGATGAGCACGGTCTGGTACGACCCGGTGGCCACCCTCTCCTACCTGGCCGCCGTCACCGAGCGCGTGCAGTTGCTGAGTCATGTGGCGGTGGTCGGGCTGCGTCACCCGCTGGCCGCCGCCAAGCAGTACGCCACGCTGGATCATCTGAGCGGCGGGCGGCTGGTGCTGGGGGTCGGGGCCGGGCACGTCGAGGAGGAGTTCGCCGCGCTCGGCGCCGACTTCGCGGGCCGGGGCGCCGTGCTGGACGAGTCGATCGACGCGCTGCGGGCGGCGCTGGGGCCCGAGGAGTTCCCGGAGTTCGCGGGGGAGCGGTACGCGTTCAGCGGCCTCGGGCAGCGGCCGCGTCCGGCGCGGGAGCGGGTGCCGGTGTGGGTGGGCGGGTCCTCGCCCGCCGCCGTACGGAGGGCCGCCGTACGCGGGGACGGGTGGCTGCCGCAGGGCGACCCGCGCGACAAACTCCCGTACCAGATAGAGAAGTTGCGGAGCTTGCGGGCGGAGGCCGGGGTCACCGACCCCATCGAGATCGGGGCCATCGCCGAGCCCCTGTACGTCGGCGAGCCCGGCTGGGAGGTCGGCCGGCGCACCCTCACCGGCAAGCCGGACGCCCTGGCCGAGTCGCTGCGGGCGTACCGCGCGATGGGCGTGGACCAGATCCAGGTGCGCTTCCGCAGCCGCAGCGTCACCGAACTCACCGACCAGATGGCGGCGTTCGCCGCGGAAGTGGCCCCGCTGCTGTCGCAGTGAGGGATCTACCGAAGGAGTGTGCGGGGCATGGGCAAGCTGGACGGGCGCGTCGTCGTCGTGACGGGCGCGGCACGCGGGCAGGGCGAGCAGGAGGCGCGGCTCTTCGCGGCGGAAGGTGCGAAGGTCGTGCTCGGGGACGTACTGGACGACCAAGGGGCAGCCCTGGCCAAGGAGTTGGGGGAGGATGCTGCTCTGTACGTCCACCTCGACGTGAGCCGCGAGGAGGACTGGACGGCGGCCGTCGCCGCCGCCAAGGACGCCTTCGGGAGGATCGACGGCCTGGTCAACAACGCGGGCATCCTGCGCTTCAACGAGCTGGTGAACACCCCGCTGGAGGAGTTCCAGCAGATCATCCAGGTCAATCAGGTGGGTGCCTTCCTCGGGATACGGACCGTCGCCCCCGAGATCGAGGCGGCGGGCGGCGGGACCATCGTCAACACTGCCTCGTACACGGCCATGACGGGCATGGCGTACGTCGGGGCCTACGCAGCCACCAAGCACGCGATCCTCGGGCTGACCCGGGTCGCGGCGATGGAGCTGGCGGCGAAGGGGATCCGGGTGAATGCCGTGTGTCCGGGGGCGGTGGACACGCCGATGACCAACCCGGCGTCGCTGGACCCGGGTGTGGACGCGGAGGCGGCGGCGGCCGGGGTGGCGGAGCTGTACAAGAAGCTGGTGCCGCTGGGGCGGATCGGGCGGCCGGAGGAGGTGGCGGCGCTGGCGCTCTTCCTGACGTCGGAGGACTCCTCGTACATCACCGGGCAGCCGTTCGTGGTGGACGGGGGATGGCTCGCGGGGGTCTCCGTCCTGTGAGGCGGTCCCGCGAGGCAGTATCTGATGGGTCGTCAGTATTGACGGTCCCGTGGTGCGGTGGAACAGTCGGTCGCGTAGGAACTGACGGAGCGTCAGAAAACACCAAGGACGGTGAACTTCAGTGGAGTTCGGTCTCTTCGTGCAGGGTTACGTGCCTGCCGCGCGTGCCAAGGTCGACCCCGAGGCGGAGCACAAGGCTCTGATCGAGGAGACCGAGTACGTCATCCAGGCGGACAAGTCGGGGTTCAAGTACGCGTGGGCGAGCGAGCACCACTTCCTGGAGGAGTATTCGCACCTCTCGGCGAATGACGTCTTCCTGGGGTATCTCGCGCACGCGACGGAGCGGATTCACCTGGGGTCGGGGATCTTCAATCCGCTGGCGCCGGTGAACCACCCCGTGAAGGTGGCGGAGAAGGTCGCCATGCTGGACCACCTGAGCGGGGGGCGGTTCGAGTTCGGCAGCGGGCGGGGGGCCGGGTCGCACGAGATCCTGGGCTTCATGCCGGGGATCACGGACATGAACCACACCAAGGAGATCTGGGAGGAGACGATCTCCGAGTTCCCCAAGATGTGGCTCCAGGACGAGTACGAGGGCTTCCAGGGCAAGCACTGGTCGCTGCCGCCGAGGAAGATCCTCCCGAAGCCGTACGGGAAGGCGCACCCGGCGATGTGGTACGCGGCGGGGTCGCCGTCGTCGTACGCGATGGCGGGGAAGAAGGGGCTCGGGGTGCTGGGCTTCAGCGTCCAGAAGGTCTCCGACATGGAGTGGGTCGTCGAGTCGTACAAGACGGCGGTGAAGGACGCGGAGCCGGTGGGGGCGTTCGTCAACGACAACGTCATGGTGACGTCGACGGCGATTTGCGCCGAGACGCACGAGAAGGCGGTGCAGGTGGCGGTGAACGGGGGGCTGAATTACCTGCAGTCGCTGTTGTTCCGGTACCACGACACGTTCCCGCGGCCGGAGGGGATTCCGGAGTGGCCGGAGCTGCTGCCGGAGTACAGCGAGGAGATCATCGAGCTGCTCATCGCCGAGGAGTTGATGATCTGCGGGGATCCGGACGAGGTGCTGAAGCAGTGCCGGCGGTGGGAGCAGGCGGGGGCGGACCAGTTGTCGTTCGGGCTGCCGATCGGGGTGTCGCCGGAGGACACGATGAACACGATTCGGTTGATCGGGGAGCATGTGATTCCGAAGATCGACACGGATCCGGTGCACAGGACCTCGCGGATGCGGCAGGGGTAGTTCGGGGGGTTCCGTGCGGGGTGGCCTTGTGGGGCCGGTTCCGTGCGGGGCGGTGGGTGGCTGGGGTCACTGGCGGGGGCTCTGCCCCCGAACCCCGGCCCGCCTTCGGCGGGTTGGTGCCCCAGCCCCGCCCCTTCACCTAAACCAGCGGGGCTGTGGACGGGTTCCGTGCGGGTGCGTTGTGGCTGGTCGCGCAGTTCCCCGCGCCCCTGGAGTGCCTGCCCTTCGGGCGGCACGTCAGGCATCTCAGCCCGTCCGGCGTTTGAGGACGCGCGGCGAAGCCGTGCAGGGGGCAAGGGGCGTAGCCCCGGTCTGGGACAGCACCCCACGAAGCCCCGCAGGGTTTAGGTGAAGGGGCGGGGCTGGGGCGAAAACACCCCGGTGCCGGGCGCGGCACAACCCCGGGCCCCGCCGCAGCCACCCACCACCCCCACCCCGACGCCCCCCACGGCCCCCGGCCCCGTACCCCAACCCAGGGGCCCGGGGCCGCACCCCGTAAAGCCCCGAGGCCGTACCCCGTAAAGCCCACCCGGGCCTCGGGGCCCACGGGGCCGCCCCCGAGAGAAAGACGACCCCCCGAAAGGACCCCCATGCTCGACCACCTCATCCGCAACGCCACCCTCGTCGACGGCACCGGCACCCCCTCCCGCCCCGCCGACCTCGGCATCCGCGACGGCCGCATCGCAGCAATCGCCGAGCCGGGCTCGATCCAGGAGGAAGCCCGTAGCGAGGAAGACGCCACCGGCCTCATCCTCGCCCCCGGCTTCGTCGACCCCCACACCCACTACGACGCCCAGCTCTTCTGGGACCCCTACGCCACCCCCTCCCTCAACCACGGCGTCACCACCGTCGCCGGCGGCAATTGCGGCTTCACCCTCGCGCCCCTGCACCCCGACCGCCCCGAGGACGCCGACTACACGCGCCGCATGATGTCCAAGGTGGAGGGAATGGCCCTGGCCGCCCTCGAAGAGGGCGTCGACTGGTCCTGGTCGACCTTCGCCGAATACCTCGACGCCCTCGAAGGCCGCATAGCCGTCAACGCGGGCTTCATGGTCGGCCACTGCGCGCTCCGCCGCTACGTCATGGGCCCCGACGCGGTCACCGACCGCCAGCCCACCAAGGCCGAACTCGCCGAGATAGTGGGCCTGTTGCACGACGCCATGGACGCCGGAGCCTGGGGCTTCTCCACCACCCAGTCCTCCACCCACTCCGACGGCGACGGCAAACCGGTCGCCTCCCGCCACGCCCGCCCCGCCGAACTCCTCGCGCTCAGCAAGGCAGTCGGCGAACACGAAGGCACCCAGATAGAGGCCATCGTCGCGGGCTGCCTCGACCAGTTCGACGACGACGAAATCGACCTCTTCGTCGAGATGAGCGCGACCGCAGGCCGCCCCCTCAACTGGAACGTCCTCACCATCGACGCCGCCGTCCCCGAACGCGTCCCCCGCCAGCTCCTCCCCAGCGAACGCGCCCGCAAGGCCGGCGGCCGCATCGTCGCCCTCACGATGCCGATCCTCACCCCCATGAACATGTCGCTGGGCACCTTCTGCGCCCTCAACCTCATCCCCGGCTGGGGCGAAATCCTCTCCCTCCCCGTCCCCGAACGCATCACCAAGCTCCGCGACCCGGACATCCGCACCGAAATGCTCCGCCGCGCGAACTCCAAGGAAGCGGGCGTCTTCCGCCGTCTCGCCGACTTCGGCCGCTACGTCATCGGCGACACCTACAGCACCGCGAACCACAACCTCTCCGGCCGCGTCGTCAACGACATCGCCGCCGAACGCGGCCAGGACCCCTTCGCCTGCCTCGTCGAGATCTGCGCCAACGACGATCTCCGTACGGTCCTGTGGCCCATGCCCACCGACAACGACCCCGCCTCCTGGACCCTGCGCCGCGAGACCTGGACCCACGAGGACGTCATGCTGGGCGGCTCCGACGCGGGCGCCCACCTGGACCGGATGTGCGGGGCCCCGTACACGACCCGCTTCCTCGGCGACTGCCTGCGCGGCCGCAAGCTCCTGCCGCTCGAAGCAGCGGTGAAGATGCTCACCGACGACCCCGCCCAGCTCTTCGGCCTGCGCGAACGCGGCCGTATCGAGGAGGGCTTCCACGCCGACCTGGTCCTCTTCGACCCGGAACGCATCGACGCGGGCCCCGCCACCCTCGTACACGACCTCCCCGGCGACAGCCCCCGCCTGGACTCCAAGGCGATCGGCATCGTCAGCGTCCGCGTCAACGGCGTCGAAACGATCCGCAACGACCAGATAACCGGCGCGGTCCCGGGCACGGTCCTGCGTTCCGGCCGCGACACGAGGACGGTGAGCACCACATGACGCGCACCCAGAGCCTGTTGATCAACGGAGAATGGACAGCCCCCGCCTCCGGCCACTACGAAGTCATCAACCCCGCCACCGAGGAAGTCGTCGGCCTCGCCCCCGAGGCGAGCAAACAGCAGGTGTACGAGGCCGCAGCCGCCGCCCGCGAGGCCTTCACCACCTGGTCCCGGACCCGCCCCGAAGAGCGCGCGGCCATCCTCGACCGGGCCGCCGACATCATCCGCCGCGAGTCGGACCCGTACACGACGCTCGCCCAGGCCGAGACCGGAGCCACCACCGGCACCGCACGCGGCATGCAGGTCGCCGTCGGCGAGGCCCGCTTCCGTCGCTACGCGAAGGGCGCGCTGGAGCCGACCGAGACCGCGATCCCGCCGCAGATCAACGAAGCGGGCCCGATGGGCAAGGCGGGCATCTTCGGCGCGCTCGAAGTGCGCCAGCCGGTCGGCGTCGTCACCTGCATCACCTCCTACAACAACCCCTGGGCCAACCCCTCCGGCAAGATCGCTCCCGCCCTCGCCATGGGCAACACGGTCCTGGTCAAGCCCGCCCCGCAGGACCCCCTCTCCGTCTTCCGCATGGCCGAAGCACTGACCGAGGCGGGCCTGCCGCCCGGCGTCCTCAACGTCGTCAACGGCCGGGCGGTCGCCGTCGGCGAGGCGGCCGTCGACTCCCCGGACGTCGACATGGTGAGCTTCACCGGCAGCACGGACGTCGGCCGCCGCATCGCGGAGGTCTGCGGCCGAGGCATGAAACGCCAGCTGATGGAACTGGGCGGCAAGGGCGCGGCCCTCGTCCTCGACGACGCGGACCTCGACTCGGCGGCCATGGGAATCGGCACCACCTTCTCCTTCTACAGCGGCCAGATCTGCACGGCTCCGACCCGCGTCCTCGCCCAACGCGCCGTCTACGAACCCCTGTTGGAGAAGCTCCAGGCCTACATCGGCTACATGAAGGTCGGCGACCCGACCGCACCCGGCACCGTCGTCGGCCCGGTCATCTCCGCCGCCCACCGCGACCGTGTCGAGTCGTACATCGAGCTGGGCAAGAAGGAGGGCGCCCGCCTGGTCGCAGGCGGCGAACGCCCGCCCCTGGACCGGGGCTTCTACATCTCCCCCACCCTCTTCGCCGACTGCACCAACGACATGCGGATCGTCCGCGAGGAAATCTTCGGCCCGGTCGTCGTGGTCGTCCCCTTCGACGACGAAGAAGAAGGAATCGCCCTCGCCAACGACAGTGACTACGGCCTGATCGACTACGTCTGGTCGGGCGACGTCTCGCGTGCCTTCCGCATCGCCCGCCGCCTCCGCGCAGGCGGCGTCGGCGTCAACACCATCGGCCGCAACATGGAGGCCCCCTTCGGCGGCTTCAAACAGAGCGGAGTGGGCCGCGACGTGGGCTCCTACGCCCTGCACGCCTACAGCGAGCTCCAATCGGTGGTCTGGCCGGGCTGACCTGCGGCTTCCCGGAGGTCGTGGCGGATGCGGGCAGCCTTTCCGTGCACGACCTCAGGGGGCAGGCCGCGCTGCTGCGGTACGTAGGGCTGGCTGCGGCACGGGCGGCAGAGGCCGCCGGGCAGTGCGGCGGGGGCTCCGGGTGTGCCGCACTCGGCGCACTCCATGATGAGCACGCCCTGGCGGGGTGCGGGCAGTGGCGGCGGCAGTTGCTTGATCAGCTTGGCCTGCACGAAGGCGAAGGGGCTGTGCACGACCTTCGGCAGCAGCAGCGCCACGGTGTTCATCAGCCGCTCCTCGGAGGCGCCCCGCCGGAACCACTCGGCGGCGTACGGCACCAGTTCCCGGCAGGCGTTCTCGGACAGCGTCAACTCCGGTACCCGGTGCGCGAGGCGGGCGAGGGCGACGTACGCCCGCTCCTCGGCCTCCTCCTTCTCGGGGATCTGGTTCTCCGTGCTCTCGCCGCATACGAATGACCGCCACCAGGCGTCCGGCCTCGCTGTCCGTGTGAAGTACGTACGTTGCACCCACCGCACGGTGTTGTCCTGGCCCCACAGTGCTTCCCGGAATCGCCGCAGGTGACCGGCTTCTGCGAGGTTGCGCAGGGCGGAGGCGATCGCGGTCTGGCCGTGGGCGGCGATCTCGCGGGCGAGGGTCTTGATGCTGATGTCGGACCCGTCGGGCAGCCGGTCGATGTACTCGGCGATGCCCGCTTCACGGGGCGGGAGGTGCGCGAACGAGGTCTGGTGGCGCGGCTCTTGGTCGGGCGCGGACTGCTTTCCGAAGCCGGTTACGGCCATGGGGTGTGCGGGAGCGTGCGGGGCAGGACTAAGCTGCTCAACAGCCATTAGCTGATCGCCTCCTGTAAGGCTTGTATCGCGGTGGTCAGGCCTCCGTGTGGTGCGGGCTAGCACCCACGGGGGCCGATCTGTTGAGACGCACCGTACACGTCCGCAACCCATGGTCGCGACACGGTCACAAATAGTCATATCGCGTCAGCCGTACGGGAGTTGGGCCGCACGCGGGCCGCACGAGGGCCCATCGCGCGCACGTGTACGCGCCCGCCCGCGACCGGGGTGGGTGGTCGGGTAAAGCCTCACCATCCGTTCCCCAGAGAATGCCGCTCGACCCTGGATTCTCGAATCTCGCGGGCCCGGTGCGGTGTGAGGGCCTACTCCGGTGTGAACTCGTACTGGAGCTCGTAGAGGTGTCCCGCCTTGACCATCACGGTTGCCTCGATGGGGCGTTCCGCGTCGCTGAGGACCACGCGCAGGGTGCGCAGGACCGGAAGGTTGCCGGGGAGGCGCAGGGCGGTGGCCTGGTCCTGGGTGGGGACACGGGCCGAGACGTGGTCGATGCTCAGACGGGGCGGGAAGCCCAGTTCGGCGAGCAGGGCGGGGGTGCCGCCCCGGATCTTGCAGCGCTCGGCGATGGGGGTGCCCCGGGCGATGTCGGCGGGGTAGTAGGAGGCGACCAGTTCCACCGGTTCGTCGTCCAGGGTGAGGAGTTGGCGGCGCAGTACGGCGGTCTCGCCCTGCGCCAGGCCGAGGCGGGCGGCGACGTCGGCCGGGGGTGCGGTCTCGGTCACGTCGAGGAGGGTGCTGTGCGGGTTCGCCCCGAGCTTCGAGGTTTCGGTGAGCCAGCGGTACGGTTCGCCCGCCGGGGCCGGGGCCATGTACGAGGCGGGCCGCATTGTCCGCTGCCGGTGCTCCCGTACGGTGACCGCCGAGCCTGCGCGGCCGACGGCCAGCCCCTCCTCCTTGAGGAGTTGGAGCGCCTTCTGCACGGTGGCGCTGGACGCGTCGAACCGCTCCTTGAGCTGCGCGGTCGAGGGCAGCTTGCCGCCCGGCGGCAGGTCGCCGCTCATGATCTCGTCGCGCAGGTCGGCGGCGATCCGCTCGTGGAGGGGTCGGCGGTCGGCGGCGGCGGTGTCGGTGCGGGGCACGGTCATCCGATCCTGATCTCGTAGTGCAGTCGCTGGCTGAGGGCGGGCATCAGCATCACATCGACCTGGATCGGCCGGTCGTCCGCGTCCAGGGTGACGCGGGTCAGCCGGAGCACGGGCTCGTCCGGGCCCATGCGGAGGGCCTCTCGCTCGGCCTCGTCCGGCATGCGCGCGGTGACTTCCTCGCGTACACGCACACCGACGTGCCCGAGTTCGGCAAGCAGCGTCACTGCGCCGCCTCGGATCTTGGCCGTTCCGGCCAGACGAGTGCCCAGGGCGATGTCGGCCGGGTAAAAGGTGTCGGTCAACTCGATCGGGTTGCTGTCCAGTTGGATGATGCGGCGGCGCGTGACCACGGGTGCGCCGGCGACGATGCCGAACAGCTCCGCCACCTGCTCCGGGGCCGGGGCTTCACCTGCCTGAACGATGGTCTGCGTACCCCTGCGTCCAGTGGCGGCGGCCTCTGCGGACCACGCGTCGGACTGGCCCTTCGTGCGTGGCGCGAGGTACGGCGTCGATGTGCTGCTGGTCCACTCGTTACTGCTGCTCACGGCGTTCCTCCCGTACGGCCTGCGAATCCCCTCGCGCCTTACAGCTTCGCACCGGGCGCTCCTCACCCTAAGTGGGACCTCTCGCTAAATCTTCCCACTATTCGTGAATAGCAGTAAGGTTGGGCTGTCGTGAAGCCACCTTTGATGGGCGGTAGGTATGCAGCAGACGTCGACAGTAATGAGCCCGCCCGTGCACCTGGGGCTTCCGCTGGAGGCCCCGAAGCCCGCCGAGGGGTGCGGTGTCTGTGCCGTGCTCGTGCGGCAGCGGGACCGGGCCCGGGAGGAGTTCGACCACTCGGCGGTCACCGATGCGGATGTCGAGCTGCGCAATCATCCGCACGGGGAGCGGGGGTGACCCCGGCGGCCGGTGCCGGTTCCGGCCCGGGGGCCGGGCACCTGTCGGCGTCTGACGACACGTACCCGTTGATGACGATGCGGGTGTCCCGCGACGGCGGGCGGACCTGGCCCGAGACGCAGGTGTTCCGGAGCGGGGACCGGCTCGCGCCGGTGCCGAGCGGGGCGTGGCCGCTGTGCCGGTGCGCTCGGTGCAGGGGGCAGGGTCGGAGTGGGGGCTCCGCCGAGTAGGGGAGGGGCGTACCCGTGAAGGTGCTGCCGGTCTACGGCAGCCGCGTACAGATCACGCCCGAGGGCGTGTGCCACTTCTCGCGCGGCAAGTGGGCGGCCTCGTACGGCCAGGGGGAGGGGCCGTGAGACTCGCCCCCCGACACCCAACAGGTCGTTTGTCCCGGACCCTTGACTGACTGTCAGCAGAAGGTCATTCTCGACGGGACCTACGCGCGAGTAACGACCGGTAACAGCAACAGGTCGTCAGTCGGCGCGTCACCGTCCCGGACCGAAGGCAGCCCGGATGACCCCCCAACGCAGACATGGCCTCTTCGCCGCAGTCGTGACCCTCCTGCTGACTCTCGGCGTGGCCTCCCCACAGGCCGCCGGCGCCGACAGCCCCTGGTGGGAGCCGACCGCGCGGCCCGCCGCCGACTCGCAGATCAACGTCACCGGCGAACCCTTCAAAGGCACCGACGCCCAGGGCAAGGTGCGCGGATTCGTCGACGCCCACAACCACGTGATGTCCAACGAGGGCTTCGGTGGCCGCATCATCTGCGGCAAGCCCTTCGACGAGGCCGGTGTCGCCACCGCCCTCAAGGACTGCCCCGAGCACTACCCCGACGGCGCGCTCGCGCTCTTCGAGAATGTGACGGGCGGCGCGGACGGGCACCACGACCCCGTCGGCTGGCCCACCTTCAAGGACTGGCCCGCCCACAACTCCCTGAGCCACCAGCAGAATTACTACGCCTGGCTGGAGCGCGCCTGGCGCGGCGGGCAGCGGGTGCTCGTCAACGACCTGGTCAGTAATGGGTTGTTGTGTTCGATCTATGCGCGCGACCGTGGGTGCGACGAGATGGAGTCGATCCGGCTCCAGGCCCGCAAGACGTACGAGATGCAGGCGTACGTCGACAAGATCTACGGCGGCCCGGGCAAGGGCTTCTTCCGTATCGTCACCGACTCCGCGCAGGCCAGGAAGGTCGCCGAGCAGGGGAAGCTGGCCGTGGTGCTCGGGGTCGAGACCTCCGAGCCCTTCGGGTGCAAGCAGATCCTCGACGTCGCCCAGTGCGGGAAGGACGACATCGACAAGGGGCTCGACGAGCTGTACAAGCTCGGGGTGCGGAGCATGTTCCTCTGTCACAAGTTCGACAACGCGCTGTGCGGTGTGCGGATGGACAACGGGACCATCGGTACGGCCGTGAACATCGGGCAGTTCCTGTCCACGGGTACGTTCTGGGCCACCGAGCAGTGCGCGGGTCCGCAGCAGGACAACCCGGCCGGGAACGCCCAGGCCCCCGCCGAGGTGACCAAGCTGCTGCCCCCGGGCGTCAAGGTCCCCGCCGACAACGGCGGCAAGTGCAACACCCGCGGCCTCACCGGCCTCGGCGAGTACGCCGTCAAGGGCCTCATGAAACGCAACATGATGCTCGAACTCGACCACATGAGCGTGAAGGCCGCCTCGCGGACTCTTGATCTGCTGGAGTCCGCGAACTACCCGGGTGTGCTGTCCAGCCACAGCTGGATGGACGACAGCTGGCTGGAGCGCCTCTACCGCCTCGGCGGCTTCAAGGCCTCGTACATGTCCAGCGCCGACAGCTTCGCCAAGGAGTCCGAGGGGACCAGGCCGCTGCGTCAGAAGTACGGTGTCGGCCTCGGTTACGGCACCGACATGAACGGCGTCGGCGGCTGGCCCGCCCCCGGCGGCCCGGACGCCCCCAACGCCGTGAAGTACCCCTTCCGCAGTGCCGACGGCGGCTCCGTCATCGACCGCCAGAAGACCGGCGAGCGCACCTGGGACTTCAACACCGACGGCGCCGCCCACGTCGGCACCGTGCCCGACTGGGTCGAGCAGATCAGGCTCAGCGCGGGCCAGGCGGGCAAGGACACCGTCCAGGACCTGATGAGCGGCGCCGAGTCCTACCTCACCACCTGGAAGGCGACCGAGACCCACAAGGCCTCCGCCAACCTCGCCGCCGGAGCCCCGGCCTCCGCCAGCTCCGCCGAGTGGAACCCCTTCACCAGCTTCGCCGCCGGACGCGCCGTGGACGGCGACCTCGGCACCCGCTGGGCCAGCGACTGGTCCGACGGGCAGTGGCTCCAGGTCGACCTGGGCGCCACCCGCACCGTCGGCCGGGTCTCCCTGGAGTGGGAGAAGGCCTACGCCCGCGGCTACCGCATCGAGGTCTCGGACGACGGCAAGGCATGGCGGTCCGTGTGGAGCACGGACAAGGCGGACGGCGGGCTGGACACGGCCGTGTTCGCCCCGGTGCAGGCCCGCTACGTCCGTATGTACGGCACGGCACGCGCCACCAAGTACGGGTACTCGGTGAAGGAGGCCTCGGTCTTCGCCGGGTGACCTTCAACTCCCGTACCCAGTGAGCCAGTAGCCCCCGCCCCCGAATGGCGGGGGCTACTGCCGTACCAGGCCCAGGATCTGGTCCGCCACCGTGTCCAGCACCTCCGCCGCCTTCGCCTCGTCGCCCAGGACCAGGAAGTTGAGGGTCAGACCGTCGGTCAGCGCCGCCAGGTAGCGGGCGGCCGTCGGCTCCGGCACCGTCAGCTCCACGCCGAGGGCCTCGGCGAGCTGCCGGATCACCTTGAGGTGAGCGGTCAGGTAGCGCTCGTACTGCCGCCTCGCGAGGTGTTCGTAACCCGGCTCGCGCAGGGCGTACTGGGTGAGTTCGTACGTCAGCATGTGTTCGCCGCGATGGGCCAGGACGTGGTCCCAGTACGCCTGGAGGCCGGCCCGGATCGTCGTGCGCAGCGCGGAACCGGGGCTCGGGGCGAGCCGGGCCAGCACGTCGGACTCGGAGTGCTCGGAGATGGTGTCCATGACCGCTTCGAGGAGGTCCTGCTTCGAGCCGAAGCAGTAGTGGAAGACGCTCAGCGACACCCCGGCCTCCGCCACCACGGACCGGGTGGTCGTCTTCGCGACACCGTCGCGGGCCATCGCCCGGATCGCCGCCTCGACCAGTTGGCGCCGCCGCTGCGCCGCAGGCATCCGCCCCATGGCTGCATCCCTCCCCGGATCGTGCGCCAGGGTATCCGTTCGGCCGAACGGGCGGTCCCCGCCGACACGTGGCGTTCAACCGTTTATCACCAGAGAACCCGTTGAGCATGGGCTCAGCTCGAGCGCCGACGGAGGCCATGCATGAAATTCGGTAGTCACGCGGGACGAAAGACGGCGGCATTCGCGGCTCTGCTCGTCTCGGCTGCGCTTCTCGCACCCGGAATTCCCTCCGCGTTCGCGGAGACGGGCGACGAAAAGGGGACGGGCGTCGAAAAGGGGACGGGCATCGAAAAGGGACCGGCCGCCCCCGCCCCGGGCCCCACCCCGCCCCCGCCCCCGCTCACCGGATACGCCGCCATCGCCCCCGGCGCCTTCCCCACCGGCGCCCCCGAGCACGCGCCCGCCGGGCTGCCCCGCGAGTGCGTGCCGACCAGGGGCAAGACACCGCCCTGGGTGGCGAAGCTGCCCGCCGCGAAGGCCCGGGAGATCACCGGCAAGCAGTGGTACAAGGACTGGCGCGCCACCACCTGACCCGCGTGGCCTCCGACAACGCCGGCCGCAAGATCGTCTGGCGCGACGACAAGGCCCTGCTGTTCCGGGGCACGGGCGGCCCCGGCTCCGGCGCCTACCGCACACCCGAGCACGTGTTCAGTACGGGCATGGACCCCACCGAGCTCGGCCCCGGCGGCTCGCTGCGGGTGCGCCCCGGCGTCCAGGTCCCCAACAGCGGCCTCTCCAGCACCTCGTACCGCACCCGCCACCCGAAGATCTTCGGGCAGTGGGTGTACGTCGTGGACGCGCCCGGCGGCCTCGCGGTCGACGCGATGCTGGAGACCGACGCGATGGACCACGAGTCGGAGATCGCATTCGTCGGCGGAATCAAGCCGGAATTCATCGTGGGCGCTTTCCGCTACAACGGAAAGGGAGTCTGGAAAATCCCCCTGGAATACCGGGTGAATCCCGGCTACAAGGGGGTGATCCAGAAGCCGGGCCCGAACGAGGTCAGCATCCTTTTCGGCACCGGACCCCATACCCCGGGCACGAGCGTGCAGGCCGTCGGCGGCCGTGCCGCCGACCCGTACGGCCGGGCCTTCAACGTCCCGAAGTCCGCGGCCACCGCCACGCTCGCCGCCGACGCCGCCGATCCGGACCCGTACTACATGCCCTGGGGCACCATCCCCACCGTCACCCGCAACTGGGCGCTCAAGACCCGCGACCCGTACGTCTCGCTGCGCGCCCAGCCCTGGGCGACCTGCCACAAGCTCGGCGCGATCGAGTTCGTGAAGGGCCTCGGCGGACTGGTGGACACGCTGGGGGCCAAGCGGCGCAGCGCCGTCACCGACCTGAGTGACAAAGTCCCTCTCCGTCCCGGCAGTTGTTACGACGCCGCCGAGCCGCCCCGCAAGGTGAGCGGCTCGCTCGCCGCCAACGGCGAACTGCCCCTGACCTGGCAGGCTCCCGCGAAGGGTGCCGGGCGGGTGGCGTCGTACGCGGTGTATGTCCGGGGCTCGGACACCGTCGCCTGGCGGCAGGTGGCGACCGTCCCCGTGGGCACCACCCGGCTCACGCTCGCCGCCGCGACCGTGCGGCCCGCCGCCATGGCCGACCTGGACCCGGCGAAGCACGCCGGACGGGTCGCGGTCACGGCCCTGTTCAACGATGGCACGGAGACCACCCTCTCCCGCCTCTGCGGCACGGCGCTCGGTGAATTCGGGCGCAAGTGGGCGCAGTTGGGCGGCGCGTCCGGTTCGTACGGCTGCCCGACCTCGGACCCGCAGCCCGTGCCCGGCGGCACGCTCCAGCTCTTCGCGGGCGGCTCGCTCTACAAGGTCGGCAACACCGTCTACGGGGTGCGCCCCGAGGTGGACGCGATCGGCGAGTGGTACCGCTGGCTCGACTCGCACAGGGGCCGCCTGAAGCTCCCCGTCAGCGACGAGCGCAAGGTGAAGGGCGGCTCCCGGCAGGACTTCCAGGGCGGGCGCCTCTACTGGGCGGCGGGCGCGGGCCGCGACGCGGTGTTCCCGGTGTGGGCCACCGGCGCGATCGGCAAGCGGTACCGGGACACAGGCGCGGAGAACGGCCCGCTCGGTCTGCCCACCACCCCCGAGTACGCGGTGCCGGGCGGCTGGCGGCAGGACTTCCAGGGCGGCACGGTCTACTGGAGCCGCACCGCCGGAATCGTCTCCTCCGCCCCGTGCAAGCGCGTCCCCGAGGGGGCCTTCACGCAGAAGTGGTACGAGGTCGGCGGCGGCAGGAGCAAGCTCCGCTGCATGGTGGGCACGTACCGGCCCGCCCGCGCGCAGAGCGGCGGCGTGGTCCAGCAGTTCGAGGGCGGCTTCCTGTACTGGTCCCGTACGACCGGCACGCACCCGGTGTGGAGCGCCATCGGCACCCGCTACCGGTCGCTGGGCGCGGAGGCCGGATACCTTGGCCTCCCCGTCGGTGACGAGGAGCCCCGCGGCAACGGCGACTGGCTCCAGCGCTTCCAGGGCGGAACCCTGATCTGGGTCAGGCGGACCGGCCAGGTCCGCACCTGCCTCGCCCCGGCCGGCGCCTTCGCCGCGAAGTGGGACGCACTGGGCGGAGCCACCGGACGCCTCGGCTGCACGGTCGGCTCGCACCGCCCGGCGCGGGCGCGTACGGGCGGGGTGGTCCAGCAGTTCGACGGGGGCTTCCTGTACTGGTCCCGTACGACCGGTACGCACGCGGTGTGGGGCGGCATCGGCACCCGCCACCGCTCCCTGGGCGCCGAGGCGGGCAGGCTCGGGATGCCGGTCGGCGACGAGGAACCGGCGGGCGGCGGCAACTGGCGCCAGCGCTTCCAGGGCGGAACGCTGGTGTGGGTCAGGTCGACGGGGCAGGTGACGGGCTGAGTTTTCGTACGGAGCAGGGCCCGCCGGAGTGCGCTTCCGACGGGCCCTGCCGCGTGTCACCCCACGTCACCCCGCGTCACGGGAAATTTTGAAACCGGGCATACCGGGCGGACCTACGGTTTCCGCAACCCACCTACGCGCCCCCCGGCCTCCATTCCGAAGGTGTACGCCCGCCAACACCCCCGAGAACCTCACGCAAAAAGGGACACCAACCCCCTCAACTCAAGGATCTTGAACCGGACTTTCATCCTCCGGATGTGGAAACCGCAGGATCTAACGTCCCTTTCATGACACAGGTGGAAACAAACCCGCAGGCCGGAGACCCGGTAAGGGGCGTCGCGCAGGGGCCCGAGGGGGCAGCCCTGCACACATCCGGCGACGGCGTACGCAACAAGGGGCTCGGCGGGAACTCCGTCGGCCTCCTCGGCAGCGCCGTCATCGGTATTTCCACCGTCGCCCCCGTCTACTGCCTGACCTCCACCCTCGGCTCCACGGCCGGCGAGGTCGGCCTCCAGATGCCCGCGATCTTCCTCGCCGGGTTCCTGCCGATGCTGCTGGTGGCCTTCGCGTACCGCGAGCTGAACACGGTCATGCCGGACTGCGGCACCTCCTTCACCTGGACCGTGAAGGCCTTCGGTCCGCGCGTCGGCTGGATGTGCGGCTGGGGCCTGGTCGTCGCGACGATCATCGTCCTCTCCAACCTCGCAGGCGTCGCCACGTCCTACTTCTGGCTCCTGGCGGGCGAGCTCACGGGCAGCGAGAAGGTGGCGGCCCTCGAGGACAACAAACCGGTCCACATCCTGACCTGCCTCGCCCTGATCGCCATCGCGACCCTCGTCAGCTACCGCGGCATGACGGCGACCAAGGGCGTCCAGTACGCCCTCGTCGGCCTCCAGCTGGCTGTCCTTGCCGTCTTCGTCGTCATGGCCTTCACCAAGGCGGGCAGCGACCTTCCCGAGTTCGCGGGCGGCCTGGACTTCTCCTGGTCCTGGTTCAACCCCTTCTCGGTGGGCTCCTTCGCCGCCTTCACCGCGGGGCTCTCCCTCTCGATCTTCATGTACTGGGGCTGGGACGCCTGTCTCACCGCCAACGAGGAGACCACCGGCAGCGAGAAGACCCCCGGCCGTGCGGCACTCATCGCGATGGTCGTCCTGGTCGGCTCCTACCTGGCCACCGCCGTGGCCGCGCAGATGGCCGTGGGCTCCGGCGACAAGGGCCTCGGCCTCGGCAACCCGGACACCTCCGACAACGTCTTCGCCGCCCTGGCAGGCCCGGTCATGGGCCCCGTCCTCGGCATCGCCCTCTTCGTCGCGGTCCTGGCCTCCGCCACCGCGAGCCTCCAGACGACCTTCATCCCGGTCGCCCGCACGGTCCTCGCCATGTCGGCGTACGAGGCCCTCCCGGCCTCCTACTCGCGCGTCCACCCGCGCTTCAAGAGCCCGGGGCGGGCGACGGTCCACGCGGGCGTGGCGACCGGCATCTTCTACACGGTCATGACCCTGGTCAGCGAGCACGTCCTGGTCGACACGATCTACGCCCTCGGCCTCATGATCTGCTTCTACTACGCCCTCACCTCCTTCGCCTGCGCCTGGTACTTCCGCCGCGACCTCACCTCGTCGGTCCGCGACGCGCTCTTCAAGGGCGTCTTCCCGATCCTGGGCGGGCTGCTCCTGACTGCCGTCTTCTTCAAGACCCTGTACGACATGTGGGACCCGGCGTACGGCAGCGGCTCGTCCGTCTTCGGCGTGGGCTCCGTCTTCGTCATCGGCGTCGGCCTCCTCGTCGTCGGCTTCGCCATCATGCTGGTGATGCAGCGCCGCAGCCCGGCCTTCTTCCGGGGCGAGGTCCTGACGAAGGAGACGCCGGCGTTGGTGGTCCAGGACTGAGGGGTGGGGTGCGGGGCGGGGCTTTGCGCTTCCGTGCCCCTTTAGGGGCGCGGGGCTGTTTCGATGTGCGGCTCCGCCGCGCGGGCGCGACGGGGCTTTGCGCTTCCGCGCCCCTAAAGGGGCACGGTTGATCAGCTCGTCAGGAAGATGGGGTTGGTGAAAGCGGCGAGGGGGCCCGGGAGGCCCGGGACCGTCGGCGGGTGGCGGAGCTCTGCGCGGATGTAGGAGGCGTACGAGGACGTGGTGGTCCACTCCAGCGGGGCCCCGGCCGGGCCACTCCGGACCGTCCCCTGATCGGTGACCAGGTGGACCGTGCAGTCGGAGGCCGCCCCCGACACCCTCAGCCGCACCACGACCGGCGAGTCGGGCGCGACCACCAGCCGCCCGCCCAGCGTGGCGCCCCGCCCCCGCGCATCGGTCGCGGTCAGCCCCACCTCCACCCCCGAGGACTCGGCGACGTACGACCGCCCGGCCCGTATCCCCTCCAGAATCGCCGCCCGCGAGAGCGAGTCCGCGAGGACGACGGTCTGCGGGAGCCCGACCCGGTCGGGGTCCCGGTGGGCGTCGCTGTTGCCCATGGCGGGGGTCCAGCGCCCGGCACCGGCTGCCAGGGTCTTGTCCCACGCCTGGAGGGACACCTCGTCGTCCGGCGTGTACGGCCCGTTCCACACCTCCACCGCATCCGCCTCCGCGAACCCGAACTGCCACCCGCACCCCAGACACGTGGCGTGCGGATGGGCCGGGACCACCAGACCCCCGGCCCGCCGGATCTCCCGTGCGAACCGGCCGAAGCGGTTGTCGCGGGCCCGGTACCGCCAGTCCGTGTGCGTACCCGGATCCGTCCCCAGCGCCAGCACGTGCCCGTTGCGGGTGGTGACCTCCTCGCCGGTGAGCACGAGCAGGTCGTCGCCCCACAGCCCGCTCCAACTCCCGTGCCCGGAGGGCGTGTTGTGCTCCGTCGTCGTGATGAAGTCGAGCCCGGCCGCCCGCGCCAGCGCCGCGATCTCCGCAGGGGTGCGGCGGCCGTCGGAGTGCACGGAGTGCAGATGGCAGTCACCCCGGTACCAGGCCCGCCCCCGCCCCTTCGCCCGCGAGGGCGGATACACGGGCCGGGGCGTACGGGCGGCCGGTCCCGGCACGAGGGTCACGGCCACCTCGTACGACAGCCCCTGCGGCGCGACCGTGTACGGGGCGAGGGCGACGTGCCACACCCCCGCCCGCACGGGCCCCGGCAGATATCCGGGCGTTGCCGCGTCCCCCCGTACGAAGAACTCGCTCCGCGCCCCGCCCGACCACCCCCGGAACCCCCGCCCGCCCAGCGCCGTGCCCCGCTCGTCGAAGAGCCCGATGTCGAGCGCGTTGCCGGGGACACCGGGCGGGGAGGGCGGCCGTTCGTACGCGTACGAGACACGCAACTCCCGTGTCCCGCGCGGCACTTCCACCGGCAGGTGTACGAAGTCGGGCGCACCCGGAGGCAGCGTGCCGCGCACGGTGCGTGTCACCGGGCCGCCGCCCTCCGCCCGGGCGAAGCTCATCGGCGCGAGCGTGAGCACGGCCGCCGCCCCGGCGGTGAACAGGGCACGCCTGGAGGCGTGTTGCTCCCTCGGTTCCGTCGACTCCGTCATGGGGCGAGGGTGGACCGCTCAGGTGGACCGGCGGTTGCGGCGCAGCAGATAGAGGATGACGAGCACGACCAGGATCACGACGACGACCCCGATGACGATCCCGAGCAGCTTGCCGATCTTCGACTTCGTCTTCTTCTTTTTCTTCGGCTTGGCGAGGGAATCGGCGGCGTGGACGGACGCGGCGGCCTGGCTGTGGACGCCCTTCACGGTGACGGACGCGGAAGCGGACGTGGCTGCCGACACCGCCGTCGCCGTCCGGGGCGCGGCCGAGGCCGACGAGAGGGAGAGGGCGGGCGCACCCAGGAAGAGGGTGCCCGCGAGGAGGAAGGTGGTGGTGGTCCTGGTGCGGATGCGCATGGTGGGGAGCCTTCCCGTACGGAACGGGTGGGGATCGGGGCCCTTGCGGACCCTCGGCTTTCGGCACGGTACGCCTTAGCGTGAATCGGCCAACAGGTGCCCGACGGAGGAGTTTCCATGCGGATTTCGACGACGATCTTCCTGACCGACGAGACGATCACGCCGGTACGCCTGGCCAGGGAGCTGGAGACGCGCGGATTCGCCGGCCTCTACCTCCCCGAGCACACGCACATACCGGTGGGCCGCGAGACGGCGTACCCCGGGGGAGGGGACCTCCCGCGCGAGTACGGCCGCACGCTCGACCCCTTCGTCGCCCTCGGCCAGGCGTCAGCCGTGACGGAACATCTGACGCTCGGCACCGGCATCACCCTGATCACCCAGCACGACCCGATCGACCTCGCCAAGCAGGTGGCGACCCTGGACCACCTCTCCGGCGGCCGTTTCACGCTGGGCCTGGGCTTCGGCTGGAACAAGGAGGAGGCGGCGGACCACGGGGTGGACTGGCGCACCCGCCGCGACCTGGGCAAGGATCGTGTCGCCCTGATGCGGGCCCTGTGGTCCCCCGAACCCACCGCCTACGACGGCGAGTTCGGCTCGGTCCGCGCCAGCGAGGCCCACCCGAAACCGTCCGGCGGCGCCCCGCGCATCCTCATCGGCGGGGCGGCGGGCCCCCGCCTCTTCGCGGACATCGCGGCGTACGCGGACGGCTGGATGCCGATCGGCGGCCGCGGCCTGACGGAGTCGATCCCGGTCCTGCGCCGCGCCTGGGAGGACGCGGGCCGCGACCCCAAGTCCCTCCAGGTGGTCCCGTACGCGGTCCTCCCTAGCACGGGCAAACTCGACCACTACGCGGAACTGGGCGTGGAGGAGGTCGTCCTCCAACTCCCCCCGTCGCCGGAGCCGGAAGTCCTGACGGTCCTGGACGACTACGCCACGTACCTGTAAGCCCCTTCAGGGGCGCGGGGAACTGCGCGACCAGCCACCCACTCCGCCGCGCGGCCAAGCGCTTTAGGTGAAGGGGCGGGGCTGGGGACCCCTGCCCAGGCGGGGCAGAGCCGAACGCTCCCCGCCCGGGGAAGCGCCCCCAGCCCCAGGCTCAGTGGGCCAGCCCCGGGGCCAGCCCCGGGATCGCCGCCGGGTCGAGCGATGCGGGGGACACCTCGCTCATCGGCCCCGGCACATCCTGGTACGCCAACGGCATCCCCGCCCCCTTCGTGTGCAGCAGCACCGGCACCATCCCGTCCCACCGCACCATCTCGCACCCGTTCGTCCGCGAGTACACCGCATCCACCTCCCGCCCCTTCCACGTCCCCGTGATCCGCCCCACGGCCGGCCCCCCGTACTGATCCGTGCACATGGCATCGTCGGGCACGGGGGCGAAGGGATCCCCCTGCATCCCGTCCAGGTGGTCGCAGGCCATCTCGGGCCACGGATGCGTGCCGCCCGCCGGGTGGCAGACCAGCTCCCACGTCCCGTCGTGCGTGACGTACCCGGACCCGGCCACCGTCACGATGAGACGGTCCACACCCCCACCCCCACCCACGGCCTGAGCCCCCGGCGCACTCCCGGCAAGGACGGCGATCAACGGAAGCACGGCAGCGACAACACGACGACGGTGCACAAGCGACATACGGAACTCCCAGAAGAGGCGGAAAAGCTGCAGAGGCGCGCCCCGTCCAACGACCCCCACCACCGCCGTGTCACGCCCACCCCGCCCCCCAGACCCCCCACAAACGTCGAACGTATCCTCAAAGGATGACCAGCCCCGCAGCGCAGCCCACCAGCCAAGGTCCCACGGACAACGCGATGCGGCGCGCCCTCAAACGCGCCCGTGACGGCGTCGCCCTCGACGTCACCGAGGCCGCCGTCCTGCTCCAGGCGCGCGGCGAGAACCTCAAGGACCTCTCCGCCTCCGCAGCCCGCGTGCGCGACGCGGGACTTGAAGCCGCCGGACGTCCGGGCGTCATCACGTACTCCAAAAAGGTCTTCATCCCCCTCACCCGCCTCTGCCGTGACAAGTGCCACTACTGCACCTTCGTCACCGTCCCCGGCAAGCTCCGCCGCGCCGGTCACGGCATGTACCTGTCCCCGGACGAGGTCCTGGACATCGCGCGCAAGGGTGCGGAGATGGGCTGCAAGGAAGCCCTGTTCACGCTCGGCGACCGCCCGGAGGAGCGCTGGCCGGAGGCCCGGGAGTGGCTGGAGGCCGAGGGGTACGACGACACCCTCGCCTACGTACGCGCCATGGCCATCCGCGTACTGGAGGAGACCGGACTCCTCCCGCACCTCAACCCCGGCGTGATGACCTGGACCGAGCTCCAGCGCCTGAAGCCCGTCGCGCCCTCCATGGGCATGATGCTGGAGACCACCGCGACCCGCCTGTGGAGCGAGCCCGGCGGCCCGCACCACGGCTCCCCGGACAAGGAGCCCGCCGTCCGCCTGCGGGCACTTGAGGACGCGGGCCGCTCCAACGTCCCCTTCACCACCGGCATCCTCATCGGCATCGGCGAGAACTACGAGGAGCGCGCAGACTCCCTCTTCGCGCTGCGCAAGACGGCCCGCGCCTACCACGGCATCCAGGAAGTCATCGTCCAGAACTTCCGCGCCAAGCCGGACACGGCGATGGGCAAGATGCCCGACGCGGAGCTGGAGGAGCTGGCCGCGACCATCGCCGTCGCCCGCCACATCCTCGGCCCCTCCGCCCGCATCCAGGCCCCGCCGAACCTCGTGGATGAGGAGTACGCGCTGATCATCGGCGCCGGAATCGACGACTGGGGCGGGGTGTCCCCACTGACCCCCGACCACGTCAACCCCGAGCGCCCGTGGCCGCACATCGACCAACTCGGCGCCCGCACGGCCGAGTCCGGCTTCGAACTGCGCGAACGCCTCACCATCTACCCGGAGTTCATCCAGCGCGGCGAACCCTGGCTGGACCCGCGCATCGTCCCGCACGTGACCGCCCTCGCCGACCCGGCCACCGGTCTCGCCCGTACGGACGTGAAGCCGACCGGTCTCCCCTGGCAGGAGCCCGACGAGGCCTTCACCAGCGCCGGCCGCACCGACCTGCACCGCACCATCGACACCACCGGCCGCACCGGCGACCGCCGCAACGACTTCGACGCGGTGTACGGCGACTGGGAGGCCCTGCGCGAGGCCGCCGCCCCCGGGATGGTGCCCTCGCAGATCAACGGCGACGTCAGTCGCATCGACGGCGAGGTGAAGGCCGCACTGTCCCAAGCGGCTGACGACCCCACCAAGTTGACGGACGCTCAGGCGCTGACCCTCCTGCACGCCGACGGCCCCGCCCTCGACGAGCTGTGCCGCATCGCCGACACCCTGCGCCGCGACGTGGTCGGCGACGACGTGACGTACATCGTCACGCGCAACATCAACTTCACCAACGTCTGCTACACCGGCTGCCGCTTCTGCGCCTTCGCCCAGCGCCGCACCGACGCCGACGCGTACACCCTCTCCCTGGACCAGGTCGCCGACCGGGCCGCGCAGGCGTGGGACGTCGGCGCGGTCGAGGTCTGCATGCAGGGCGGCATCCACCCGGACCTGCCCGGCACCGCGTACTTCGACATCGCGAAGGCCGTGAAGGACCGCGTGCCGGACATGCACGTGCACGCCTTCTCGCCGATGGAGGTCGTCAACGGGGCCACCCGCACCGGGCTTTCGTTCCGCGAGTGGCTGACCGCCGCCAAGGAGGCCGGACTCGGGTCGATCCCGGGCACCGCCGCCGAGATCCTCGACGACGAGGTCCGCTGGATCCTCACCAAGGGCAAGCTGCCCACCGCCGAGTGGATCGACGTCATCAAGACCGCCCACGAGGTCGGGCTGCGGTCCTCCTCCACCATGATGTACGGGCACGTGGACCAGCCCCGCCACTGGCTCGGCCACCTGCGCACGCTGGCCCGCATCCAGCAGGAGACCGGCGGCTTCACGGAGTTCGTGACGCTGCCCTTCATCCACACCAACGCGCCCGTCTACCTCGCGGGCATCGCCCGGCCGGGCCCGACCGTCCGCGACAACCGGGCCGTCACCGCCATGGCCCGCCTCCTCCTCCACCCGCACATCACCAACATCCAGACCAGCTGGGTGAAGCTGGGCGCGGAGGGCGCCGCCGAAATGCTCCGCTCCGGGGCCAACGACCTCGGCGGCACGCTGATGGAGGAGACCATCTCCCGGATGGCCGGGTCGAGTTACGGGTCCTACCGCTCCATCCAGGACCTGATCGCCATCGCGGACGCGGCGGGCCGCCCGTCGAAGCCGCGCACGACCCTGTACGGGGAGGTGCCGCAGGAGCGCGTGGACGCGGCGCACGCCTCGGACGGTCACCTTCCGGAACTGCTGCCGGTGTTGGGGGACTGAGTGCCGGGGGATTGAGTGTCGGGGGGCTGACCCCGGAACCACGGCCCGGACAAGGGCGTCGTCGCTGGTGCGGCGGCGCCCTTCGGCGTTCTCGGGGCTCACCTCCGCCCGGCATCAAGAAAGCGTAAAGACTGCCGGGATCGGGCAATGTCGAATGTCAGTGCCGTGTGCGAGAGTTCAGACAAGTCAGTCAGGTCAAAGACTCGGCGCCCACGAGGGAAGGGGCAGGCATGACCTTGTTTCTCGGTCTCGGCATCGCAGGCGTGGTGCTGCTGCTCCTCGCGCTGGTCTTCGACGGGATACTGGAGGGCCTCTTCGGCGGATTCTCCGCCCTGGAGGGACTGTTCGACGGGCTGCTGTCGCTGCCGGTGATCGCGGGCTTCACCGCGATGCTCGGCTTCGCCGGGGCGATCACGCTCGGTACGACGGGGCTCGGCGCCGGTGCCGCCACGGGGGTGGGCATCGTCGCCGGACTCGTCGCCGCCTGGCTCACCTGGAAGCTCACCCGGGTGCTGATGCGCGACCAGACGGACGCGACACCGCGCGGCGAGGACCTGATCGGGACCTCCGGTTCCGTCGTCACCGCGATCCCCGCCGAGGGCTACGGAGAAGTCCTGGTGTACCTCGGCGGGCAGCCCGTGAAGTACGCGGCCAAGAGCGCGACACCGGTGGCCCGGGGCGCGGACGTGTGGGTCGAGGCGAGCCTGTCCTCCACGTCCGTGGCGGTGCGGCCGGTGGAGCGCTGAGCCGGCCCTCCCGTACTCCCCGCTCCTCCCAGGCCGGAGGGGCTGACCCACCCAACGCACCAACCAGCTCGGGGGAATGCCCATGAGTCCAGTCGTCATCGCCGTCATCGGAGTCGTCGTACTCCTCGTCCTGATCGCCCTCGTCGTCGTCTCGCGGTACAAGGTCGCGGGGCCCAGCGAGGCGTTCATCATCACCGGGCGGCGCGGCAAGAAGTCCACCGATCCGGTCACCGGTCGGATCAGCACCGACAACAGCGGCCAGAAGGTCGTGGTCGGCGGCGGTGTCTTCGTCGTGCCGTTCGTGCAGCAGAAGTCCACGCTCGACCTGTCCAGCCGCCAGATCCCGATCTCGGTGCGCGGCGCGGTCACCCTGCGCGGGGTGAAGGCCAACCTCGAAGGCGTCGCCATCGTCAAGGTCGGCGGCAACGAGGACGCCATCCGGGCCGCCGCCCAGCGCTTCCTCCAGCAGCAGGGCCAGGTCAACAGCTTCACCCAGGAAGTGCTGTCGGGCGCGCTGCGCGCCATCGTCGGCCGGATGTCGGTCGAGGACATCATCCGGGACCGGGCCGCGTTCGCCGGGCAGGTCGCGGAGGAGGCCGAGGCGAGCCTCTCCGGGCAGGGCCTCGTCCTGGACGCCTTCCAGATCCACGACATCACCACCGAGGGCTCCTACCTGGAGGACCTGGGCCGGCCCGAGGCCGCCCGCGCCCGCCAGGAGGCCGACATCGCGGAGGCCATCGCCAAGCGGGCCTCCGAGCAGGCCCGGCTGAAGGCCGCCGAGGAAATCGCCATCGCCGAACGGACCTTCTACCTCAAGCAGGCGGAGATCCGCGTCGAGACCGAGGCGGCCGCCGCGAAGGCGAACGCCGCAGGTCCGCTCGCAGAGGCCGCCCGTCAGCAGGAAGTCCTCTCCGAGCAGGAGAAGGTCGCCCAGCGGCAGGCCGCACTGACCGACCGCGAGCTCGACACCAAGGTCCGCAAGCCCGCCGACGCCGCCCGCTACCAGGCCGAGCAGGAGGCCGAGGCCCGCCGGATCAGCCAGGTCAAGGAGGCCGAGGCGGACGCCGAGCGCTCCCGGCTCACCGGTGAGGGCGAGAAGCTGCGCCGTGCGGCGCTCGCCGAGGCCGTGCGCATCGAGGGCGAGTCCGAGGCCGCAGCGATTGCCGCGAAGGGTTCGGCGGAGGCCGAGGCCATGCAGAAGAAGGCCGACGCGTTCGCCCAGTACGGGGACGCGGCCGTCATCCAGATGCTGGTCGAGGCGCTGCCGCAGGTCGTGGCGAAGGCGTCCGAGCCGCTCAGCGCCATCGACAAGATGACGGTGATCTCCACGGACGGGGCCTCGCAGCTCTCCCGGACGGTCACCGACAACGTGGCGCAGGGGATGGAACTGCTCAGCTCCACGACCGGGGTCGACCTGGCGGGCCTGCTGAAGGGGATCGCGCAGAAGGGGTCCGGGGCGGTCTCGGGGGCCGGTGGGGGTGCCACCGCGAACGGGCAGATTCCCATTACCGACTGAGATCAACTCTCTGTGATTCGGATCGGCTTGTGGCTTTTCGGGAACTTTCCGGACCTTAAAAGCCACAGGCCGATCAACTATTGTGGCGCGCCATGAGCAGCAGCACTGCCGCCGCCACCGCCGCCGCGTCCGGCGTCTGGGGCCGTACCGAGCAGCAGGACTTCCGCAGCCGGGTGCGCGGTGCGCTGCTCGGCGGCGCGATCGGCGACGCCCTCGGGGCCGCCGTGGACTCCCTCTCCCTGGACGAGATCCGGGCCGGGTGCGGAGAGGCGGGCGTCGTCGACCTGCTGCCCGCGTACGGCAGACGCGGGGCGATCACCGCCGGCACCCAGCAGACCCTGTTCACCGTCGACGGGCTGATCCGGGCCCAGGTGCGGCGCGACACCGGCGCCTGGCACCCGCCCACCGACGTGCACCGCGCCTACCTCCGCTGGGCCGCCACCCAGCACGACTGGGGCCCCGACGAACGACGCCCCGAGGACGGGTGGCTGGCCCGCGAGGAGTGGCTGTACGTACGCCGCTCGCCGACCCGCGAGTGCCTCGGGGCGCTCAAGGAGCCCGCGATGGGCACGCTGGAGGCCCCGCACAACCCTGCCTCGCGGGACGCGGTGGCAGTGGTGCGGGCGGCACCGTTCGGGCTGCTGGTGGGGTGGGAGGCGCCGCTGGTCTTCCAGCTCGCCGCCGAGTGCGCGGCGCTGACCCACGGGCATCCCGTGTCCTGCCTGGCTGCCGGGGCGCTCGCGGTGCTGGTGCACGGGGTGGCCCGGGGAGAGGGGCTGGACGCGGCGGTGCAGCGGGCGCTGGCACAGCTCGCGGCCCGGCCGGGGCACCAGCTGGTGAGTGATGCCCTGCGGGCGGCGCTGGACGGGGTCCGGCAGGGGCTGCCGACGCCGGAGCGGGTGGAGGCGCTGGGGGACGGGCGGACGCCGGAGGGGGTGCTGGCGGTGGCCGTGTACTGCGCGCTCGTGGGGGAGGACGTGGGGCACGGGCTGCGCCTGGCGGTGAACCACGGCGGGGCGTCGGCGGCCTGCGGGGCTCTGTGCGGGGCGCTGCTGGGGGCGATGCACGGGGAGACGGCTTTGCCGGCGGGGTGGGTGGTGGAGGTGGAGGGACGCTCCACGCTCCTGGAACTGGCGGACGACTTCGCCATGGAGATGACACAGGGGGCGTCTCTCCACACCCCGGGGGCAGGCTCCCCGGGCTGGCTGGCCCGATACCCGCGCGCCTAGCCCCCTTGGGTGGCGGGGCCGCCCCCCCCGGGGGGCGGGACGGGCGGGCAAGGGGGCGGTACGCCCGATCCGGGCCCGCCCCGGTACCGCCCACTGCCCGCACCCCCGACACCGGCCCACCCGGACACCGCCCCCCTGCCCGCACCCCCGCCCCCGGTCACCGCATCACCTCACCCGCATTCACCAACAACTGCTGCCCCGTGATGGCCCCCGCCCGGTCCGAGGCGAAGAAGATCGCCGCGTTCGCCACGTCGCCGTCCGTGGCCATGGCCGGAAGCGCCATCCGGGAGTTCAGGCGTTCCCGGACCACCGATTCCGCCACCCCCTCCACGCCCGCCGCGTACGCCACGTACCCCTCCACCGGCGGCCCCCACATCCACCCCGGCAGCACCGTGTTCACCCGCACCCCGTGCGGTCCCAGCTCCCGGGCCAGGGAGTACATCGCCGAGGTGAGCGCGCCCTTCGACGCCGCGTAGGCGGCCTGCTCCACCTCCGTCGGCGCGGCGATCGCGGACTGGGTGCCGATGATGACCACCGAGCCCCCGGGACCCGCCTTCAGGGCGGGCAGACAGGCCCGGGTCATCCGCAGCGTGCCCAGCAGGTTCACGTCCAGGACCTGCTGCCAGGCGGAGAAGTCCGCCGATTCGAGGCCGCCGAAGTACGTGTCGAACGCCGCGACATGGACCACCGCGTCGATCGCCCCGAAGCGCTCCACCGCCACGGCGGCGAGCCGGTCGCAGGCCGCCTCGGAGGTGATGTCGGTCGCCAGCCAGGCCGTCCGTTTGCCGTCCGGGTCGATCGCGGCGGCGCATTCCGCCAGGCGGGACTCCGTACGGGCGCCGAGGACCGCGTTGCCGCCGTCCCGCACCACCGCCTCCGCCACCCGGTGGCCGAGGCCCGCGCCGACGCCGGACACGACGACCGTCTTTCCCTCGATGAGCACGTCACTGCCTCCGGACTCTGGTCAATTGTCTGACGGTCCGTCAGGGTAGGTCCCGGTCACGTCACTTGGAAGGGGCGGGGATGAGCGAGGACACGCGCAGCGAGACGTACGCCGAGCTGGCGGCCGTCGGGCCGTACGGGGTGCGGCCCGGGCACGCCCTGATCACCATGGTCGAACCGCACCCGGGCCAGGAGTACGCGTACAACCGCTGGTACGAGGACGACCACTACATGGCCGGCGCCATGGCCATGCCCTGGATGTACGCGGGCAGGAGGTGGGTCGCCACCCGGGACCTCCAACTCCTGCGGTATCCGGCCGAGTCGGCGGTCGCCGAGCCCGTCACCGCCGGGTGCTACCTGTCCACGTACTGGATCACCGAAGGGCGTTACGACGACCACATGAAGTGGACCGTCGCCATCAACAAGCGGCTCAACCGCGACGCCCGCGTCCACCAGGCCCGCACCCATGTCTTCACGGCCTTCCAGGACCACGTGGCGACCGTCTACCGGGACGGCGCCGCCGGGCCGCGCGACTTCCACGCCCTCGACCACCCGTACAAGGGGCTGGTGCTGGAGGTGATCGACGCTCAGGACGCAGACCAGCGGCGGGAGTTGGCGGAGTGGCTGCGTGCCGCGCACCTGCCCAAGCAGCTCGCCGGGTCGTCGGCGGCCATGGTGACCGTCTTCCGGCCGACGCCCCTGCCGGGGGACCGGATGACGTACGTCAAGCAGGTGGAGGGCGTCGACACCCGGCTGACGCTGCTGTGGTTCCTGGAGGAGGACCCCCGCGAGCGGTGGGAGGAGCGCTTCGGCGGACTCGGGGAGGCGGTCGCCGGGGCCGGGCTCGGGCGGGTCGAACTCGTCGCGCCGTTCATTCCGACGGTGGTCGGGACGGACCGTTACGTCGACCAACTCCGTTAGACGGCAAGGGAAGAGCCCCCTCGGCCAGGACGGCGGGCCGGTCGAGAGGGCTCGTGCGTGCTGTACGGCGAAGGCCGGCCGGCGGTGTGGCCGTGTCGGCGGCATCTGCCGTATCAGCGGTCGGAACGGTTTCAGCGGTCTCCGAGGCTTCCCTGGCCGACCTCGGTGATGAACGACGTCCACGCACCCGGCGCGAAGGTGATCGAAGGGCCCTCGGGCGCCTTCGAGTCCCGCACGTCGATCGCCTGCACCGCCGGGGACTTGACCTCCACGCACGCACCGTTTCCGCCGGAGTAAGAGGACTTCGTCCACTCGGCCGTCGCGCCCTTGAGAATCGCCATGTCTTTTTCAGCCTCCACCAGTCGTTCGTCGATCGCCGCGAGCGTCCGCCGAAGGCGTTCGACGCGGTCTGCCAGCGGTCTTGCTTGGCGTGATCGACGCTACGCCGGAACTCCCTTACCCACAGGGGGTGTTCACTCGACCGGATGGCATATACCGGTGGGTCTTCCACTCGTACGAGGGGAAGGTGTACGGTGCGCCGCCCCGGGGTTTCCCACAGAGGCGACGCACCGGGCGCACAGCAGGAACCGGCTGCTTCGCGCAGCGCTACTTCGCGCAGCGCTACTTCGCGTAGTGCTGCTTCGCGATGTCGGCGATGTACTCCATCGAGTCCTCCGCGCTCATCGCCTTCGCCCTCAAGTGCTCGTACATCACCGTGTACTTCTGCACGTCGGCCGTCTTCTCCAGGTACAGGTCACTGGTGACGCCCTCGATGTACACGACGCTGGAGTCGGTCGTCTCCGGGAACTCCAGGATCGCGTAGTGGCCGCTCAGACCCGTGTGCGCGCCCGCCGAGAACGGCAGCACCTGGATGGTCACATGGGGCAGCTTCGACAGCTCCTGGAGGTGCTCCAGCTGCGCCAGCATCAGATGCCGGTCGCCGACCTCGCGGCGCAGCACCGACTCGTCGATCACCGCCCACAGCCGCAGCGGCACCGCGGCCGTCGTGATGCGCTCCTTCCGGCGCAGTCTGACGCCGACCCGCTTGCGCCACTCCTCGGGCGTGCTCTCGGGCAGCGCGCCGGAGATCACCGCCTCCGCGTACTCCGTGGTCTGGAGCAGTCCCGGGACGACCTGGGGCTCGTACACGCGCAGGCTCTCCGCGTCCGTCTCCAGGCCGATGTACACGCTGTACGGGATGTCGCCGAAGGCGTGCCACCAGCCCTGCTGGCGGGAGTCCTTGGCCATCTGCATCAGCGATTCGACGACCCTCGGGTCCTCCACCTCGTACACGTTGCACAAATCCCTGACGTCGCGCGGGCTGATGCTCCTGCGGCCGTTCTCCAGACGGCTGATCTTCGACTGGGAGACCAGCAGCCGTTCGGCCACGCCCTCCGCTGTCAGGCCCTTCGTCTCGCGGAGCCTGCGCAGCTCCTGTCCCAGTCGACGTCGCCTGACGGTCGGGTTGATGTTGGGGGACGCCACGGGACTGCACCTCCGGCTGCGTGCTGCGCGAATCTGCTCTGCTCGGTCCTGCTCGGTCTTTGCAGAGTGCCACCAACTGGGCTGGCCGCGCCGGGAAATGGCGACACAGGGTGCCGCACCGTGTACGCATCCGTACCGGTTTCCCGTGTTTCCCCGCCATCGGTCCCGGCCGGTCCCGGGGGAAACGCACGCGCGGGGCAGTGGCCCGGCCCTCGTCCGGACGGCCGGTCCACTGCCCCGCGTGTGTACTGCGGCTCCCGAACCGGGTCTTTGGGGACGTCGGCGCGGCGGCTTGCTGTTATTTCGGGTCGTGCGTGATGCGTCGTGCGTTCGTACGTCAGTGAGCTGCGGCCCTGGCCATGCTGCCGCGGTGCGGCTGCGCGGACACGGACGCCGACTGTGCCGACTGGCGTGCGCCGGCCCCGCCGCCGCCAGGGGAACCCTGGCCGGAGGACGTGCTGCCGGGTGCTGCACGGCGTGGCGCGGCGGCCACCCCGTTCTGGACGTCCATCACGGCGTGCGCCACGAGTCCGCCCATCGGGTCGTGCCGAATCAGATCCCGCAGACGGGACCTCGACGACCGGCCCTCGTTGCCGGGATACAGGTGCTTGCCGAGCCCCACTGCGTGAGCGAGCGCGGCGAGCGCCGCGGTCCGCGGGTCCGGCGGTACGCCGGTGCGGATCGCACTGTCCAGCCGGGCACGGATGTCCCGGCTGATTGCCGTGTCCGTCGCCTGGTAGCGAGTCGTCGGCAAGACCCCGCACATCTGACCCGATACGGCATGCACCATGCCGCACCGCTCCAGGTGCGCGAGATAGATCTGGCGCAGCCCCAGTCGGGGCCCGCCGATCCAGTTCACTGCCCGAACCGGACTGCCACGACGGCGCAGCAGTTCCAGTGCGGAGTCCAGTGTCGGATCTCCGGTCGGCCGTGGCATCACCACGGCGATACGATCCCCGTCAGGGGCTATCCGTCCTGCCAGAGCCAGCTCCACTAGCTGTGCCCCGGCCAGGCCGAGGTCGAGCGACTGCGGCTGCGCTGTGGTACCCGTTGCCGGGTCCAGAGCGAGCAGCAGAAGCTCCTCCGGAATTGTTCTGCGGCTCCTGCCCATCCATGCCTCCCCGCGTGGATGAATGACAGGGTGACCCCTCTCACATTCATCTGTCGAGAGTGCCTGGGTGCTTCGTACGGGAACCAGTAGGTATGTCGTTCTCGTCTAGCACGTGGGTGCGGGTCTCGTAGCGGGACACTGGTCCATGGATCGGACAGGCGGGGGAGATCCCGTCACGACTCTTGTTGGCGTTGAGGAGGCATCGGTGGCGGGCGAGTCCCCCGGCAAGTCGGAGCAGCGGAAGTCGTCGGGGGAGACGGCTGGCAGCGAAGCGAGCGAGGTGCGCGAGGCGCGTGATGCGAGCGAGAAGCGGGATCCGAGGCTCGCGGTCTTCCGCGACGGCCCGTCCGCATCGCGCGCCGCTTCGGACGCGTCCGCTACGTCCGGCACATCCGACACATCCGATACGGCTGAGGATGCGGCCGCAGACACCCCGGTGACGCACGACCCGGCACCGGACGCTCCGGCGAACGAGGAGCCGGCCGACGGCGGCACGGACCAGCCGACGGCGACCTTCCGCACCCGCCCGAGGGGCACGGAGCTGCCGGAGGCGTCCGAGGACGCCGCGGAAGCGGAATCCGAGTCGGCACCCTCCGGCGAGGAGGAGCCCGAGGCGGCCGAGTCCCCGGAGTCTCCCGAGCCCGGCGACTCCCGGCTGCGCGCGGCGGTGGCCGCGTGGGTGGCGACCTCGGACGACGACGACAAGGACGCCGAGGCGGACGCCAAGTCCCCGACCGGCGACACGGCGGCCGGCGATGCCGACAAGGACGTCCCGGACGAGCCCCTCGCACCAGAAGCGGAAGCCTCCACGCCGGAAGCGGAAGCCTCCGCACCGGAAGCGGAAGTCTCCGCACCGGACGAGAAGCCCACTGCGGCGGACAAGGGCGACGACGCGGCCTCGGCCTCGGCTTCCGACGCCTCCGCATCGGCCTCCGACGCCTCCGACGAGGCCCCGGACGCGCCCGACACGGACGCCTCGGACAAGAAGGCCGCCCCCACTTCCGTACCGGCGAAGAAGCCCGAACCGGCCGCTGAGGCGGACGAGGACGAGGACGAGGACCGCGACGCCGAAGGCCCGGACGCGAAGGCTGCGTCCGCTGCCGTACCGGCGAAGAAGCCCGAACCGGCTGCCGAGGCGGACGAGGACGGTGACGCCGCCCCCGTACCGGCGAAGAAGCCCGAACCCGCCGCCGAGACGGACGAGGACGAGGCCGAGGCCGACGGTGGCAAGGCCGACGGCGAGGACGGCGACGGCGAGAAGGGCGAGGACGACGGCAAGGGGGTCGATCAGGCGACCGCCGTCTTCAAGACCATGCGGCCCTCCGGGCCGAAGGTCGACCAGCCCACCGCCATGCTCAAGCTGCCCTCCGACAAGCAGCTCAAGCCCAGCGGCGGCGCGGGCGCGGCGAAGTCCTCGCCGCTGCCCAAGCCGGAGTCGGACGCCGAGCGCACCAGCAAGTTCGTACCGCTGAAGCCCGACGACGTACGGGCTCCGCGGCCGCCCCGTAAGCCCGGTGAGACCGGCGCGCAGCCGGGGGCCGCGCAGCCGCGGCCGGTTCCGCCGCCGGCCGGGCCCGGGCTGCCGGAGACCGAGCGGACCCGGCAGCAGCCGCTGCCGCCGAAGCCGCCGCTGGACCTGCTGGCCGAGCTGACGAACAAGCCCGCGCCGCCGGAGACGCCGGTGCGCACGACCGTGCGCCGGTTCAAGATCTGGACGCCGCTGATCGTTCTGCTGCTGCTGATCTTCGCGGTGGTGCAGTTCGTACGGCCGCTGCCGGACCCGAAGCTGGCACTGAGCGCGAACCCGACGTACACCTTCGGCGGCGGCACCACCGAGATGCCGTGGTCCGGCGAGGGCCAGTCGGCGATCGAGGTCGAGGGCGTCGGCTCGATGGGCACCGAGGGCCCGCAGAAGCCCGCGCCGATCGCGAGCATGGCGAAGGCCATGACGGCGTACGTGATCCTCAAGGACCACCCGATCACGGGCAAGGAGACCGGCCCGAAGATCAAGGTGGACAAGGCCGCCGAGGAGGACGGCAAGAAGGGCGACGAGTCCACGGCGCAGATCAAGGAGGGGCAGGAGTACACGCAGCGGCAGATGCTGATGATGCTCATGATCCCGTCGGGCAACAACGTGGCCCGGCTGCTGGGTCGTTGGGACGCGGGCTCCGAGGAGAAGTTCCTGGAGAAGATGAACGCCGCGGCCAAGGACCTCGGCATGACCAACTCCAAGTACACCGACTCCAGCGGCTTCGACAAGGGCACCGTCAGCACCCCGCTCGACCAGATCAAGCTGGGCCGGGCCGTGATGGAGAACGACGTGTTCCGCGAGATCGTGGACATGCCGCAGGTGGACATCCCGGGCCTTCCCGGCCGGATCTACAACAACAACAAGATCCTTCTTGAGCCGGGCGTCAACGGCATCAAGACCGGCTCGACGACCCCGGCCGGCGGCAACCTCCTCTTCACGGCGTCCACGATCGTCGACGGGAAGCCGCGCCGGATCATCGGCGCGGTGATGAACCAGACGACCGGACCGGTGCTGGAACGCAAGCTCCAGCGGGCGATCGACAAGAGCCTGGAGCTGATCAAGAAGGCGCAGGAGGTCGTGACCTCGGCGCAGGTGATCAAGAAGGGCGATGTCGTCGGGTACGTGGACGACGGGCTCGGCGGGCGGACGCCGGTCGTGGCGACCAAGGAGCTGAAGGCCATCGGCTGGCCGGGCCTGAAGGTCGACCTGGCGGTCGGCGCCCAGGCGGGCAAGCCGGTCCCGCACGCGGGGAAGGCGGGCGACGTGGTCGGCGAGGTCACGGTGGGCACGGGCCCGGGCAAGGTCTCGGCCCCGGTCGCCCTCCAGTCCGACCTGATCGAACCGGGCTTCGGCACGAAGCTGAGGCGTCTGGGCTGAGTGGGGGGAGTGGGTGGTCCCGGTTCCCTCCGCCCGCTTCCCTCCCCCCCCTAGCCCCCTTGGGCGGCGGGGCCGCCCTCCCCTTCCGCCGCCGCCCCCCCCGGGGGCGGGACGGGCGGGCAAGGGGGCGGCCCGCCCGATCCGGGCCCGCCCCGGTTCCGGCCCCTCCCCGCACCCTCCGGTGCCGGACGCGCCCGGCACCGGCCCCTCGCCCGAGGGCCCTACAGCGACCCCGTCCCCTCCCGAGGGCACCGCGCCCCCTCCCCGTACGGCCCACCCTCGGGGTCCGGCCCGCTCGGGGCCGGGGAAACCCGGTAGGGGGCTCCGAGCCCCACCTCCCGCCCCGCCGCGTCCCGCACCGACACCTCGTCCAGCATCAGCCACCCCCGCCCGCCCACCGCCACGGTGACGTACCTGCCCCGCACCCCGCGCGGCAGCCGAAAGCGGAGGGCCCCGCCCAGCGCCGGGTGCGAGCCACCGGTGACCTCCAGCGGAGCCGCCCGTACCGCAGTGACGGGGCACGGCAGCACCCCCGCCCCCGCGTGATTCCCCACCGGACAGTCCGCGACGAGCACCACCGGCTGGTCCGGCCAGGACACCCCCGCCGCCCCACCCCCGTGCGTACGCACCACCACCTCCGACACCGGCCCCGACCGCCCCAGGTCGACTGCCACCCGCGCCCCGTCCAGCCACCCCGACCAGCCCACCGACCGCGCCGGCTCCCAGGCCCCCGCCGCCCACGCCCCGTCCGTGAGCCGCCCCCCGTCCGGGTACAGCGGCGGCGAGGCGGCGGGCGGCCGCACCGGCGGCCACTGCCACTGGGCGTCGCCCGTCATCCGTACCGGAGCATCCACCCGCCGGTCGAAGCGCACCTCAAGCCCGTCCACCCCGCCCCGCCCCTCCAGCGGCACCGCCACCGACGGCGCCCCTTCGTCGACCTGCTCCGGCGGCCGCACCGCCGCCCACCCCGCGTCCCGCCGGCCGCCCGACGCCGCGTGCGTCCGGACCCGTACGAGAGAGACCGCACTGCCCGGCTCCAGGTCCACCCGCAGCGCCCGCAGCCCGTCCCGTGCGGGGAAGGCGGCCCGGGCGACGGTCCGGTCCGGGGACCAGGTCCAGTGCGGGTGCAGGTCGTCGTCCCGTACCGGACGCCCCGCGAGGTAGTCCGCGAGCGCCTGGCGCACGGGCGACCCCGGCGCCCACGGCACCGTGTCGCCCCAGCCGGTGAACCACGCCGTCGCCGCCCCCCGGTAGCCCTGGACCGTCCCCTCCGCGAGGTACTGCCGCAACAGCCGCCCGCCGTCCTCGCCCGTCCCGCCCCGCCGCGCCTCGATCTCCACGCCGAGCCCGAGCCGCTGCGCCCGCCGCGCCGTCGCACGCAGCCGGGACGCGCTGGTGGTGCCCCCGTCGAGGGGCGAGGTGAAGGCGTACGACGGCTGGAGCACCACCGCGTCGAAGCCGAGCCGCGCGCTCTCTTCCACGCCCGGCGCGTCCGCGTACGGGATCCAGAGGGTGCGCAGGCCGTGCGCGCGGACGGCGGCGGTGGCCTGCGGCAGCCACGCCGGGTCGCCGCCGGTGGCGTCCTCGCGCATGAAGTACAGGCCCCAGAGCCGCAGTTGGCGATACCCGGCCGCGTCGAAGCGTGCGCGCACCTCGCGGGCGTACCAGTCCACTGCGGTCGTACGGTCCTGCGCCCGCCCGAAGTCGAGCGACCGGCCGCCCTCCTCGACCGGCCCGAAGGCGGGCTGCTCGGGGGAGGGCCACGGCACGGCCACGGCCACCCGGGCGGGCCCCTTCCCGGCCCGGGCGACGGCGGCGTCGAGGCGTGCCAGATCGCCGCCGTCGCCGAACCACGCGTCCAGCAGCCCCCGCCAGTCGGCGGCCGTCGTCGCCCCGTAGTCGGTGCACTCACCGCTCGCCGGGGCGACGAAGCGCAGTGCGACGTAGGCGTCGAAGCCGAGGGAGGCGAGGGCGTCCAGATGCGCGGGGCGGCGCCGGCCCTCGTGGTAGACGAGCGCCGCGTGGTGGAAACCGGCCTTGGCGGGGGTCAGGTAACCGGGTGCGGGTGCGGGTGCGGGTGCGGGGCCGGGCGCCGGAGGTACGGGGCCCGGCGCCCCCAGGGCCGCCGCCACCAGGAAAGTCGTCGCGCCGAGGAAGGTTGCCTTCTTGATCACGCGGGTAGATTCGCACCCGTACCGCGTCAGGATCCGGCCGACACAGCCGGGTATCCGAAGCGCTGTGCAAGCGCTGTGCGAGCACTCTGCGCAACCGGCACGAATACTCGCCGTGCCGAAATGCTCGCGGCATGCTACGGTTATTAGCAGTTGCAGTTGTGGTTCCCGAAAAGACTTACAAGTGCTCTCCTCGGAATCGTCACATTCGTTTCCGATGGGCGCACTTTTCTTTTGTATTTCCGGTGCTTTTCTCCCGGACGGGGTCATCATCGCGCGACGTGGAACATGCACAGTGTGTGTTCCCCGGGTTTCACCCCGAAGGAGAATTGACATGGCTACTGGCACCGTGAAGTGGTTCAACTCGGAAAAGGGCTTCGGCTTCATTGAGCAGGACGGCGGCGGCGCCGACGTCTTCGCCCACTACTCGAACATCGCCACCTCCGGCTTCCGTGAGCTCCAGGAAGGCCAGAAGGTGAACTTCGACGTCACGCAGGGCCAGAAGGGCCCGCAGGCGGAGAACATCGTCCCCGCCTAAGTGATCGCAGACCCTCGGGTCAGTGATCTCTGATCACGGCTCCATGCCTGATCAGCGGTGACAAGCGCGGCTGGGACTCGCACCTCGTGTGCGGGTCCCAGCCCGTTTTTGCGCCGGGCGCCGGCAGTCTGCCGAGGGGCCCGGGAATAAATCCGGCCCGGCTAGTGTTTGAACACCGTCCAGCTTGCGTCCAAACGCACCGGACCGACTTTTTGCTTTTTATTGACATTCGGCTCGTTCTTGAAATGCGGCCCGCGCCTTCGCGGTGCGCCGGGATTTCCTCGATACGTGCCGGTATCGAGAGGACTCCCTTGTGAGTACGAACTACGCCCGCTTCGGCGGAAACCGGGACACCAGCGCCGGCAAGAAATCCGGCGGCGGTTCCGGCAACGGAAACCGCAGCGGAAACCGCACCAGCAGCGGCGGCACCCGTACGAACAACAACCGCACGGGCGGCAACAACGCCCCCCGCTCCCGCCGCCCCGTCCCCCTGAAGGGCGAATTCGCCCTCCCGGTGACGGTCACCCCGGGACTTCCCCCGGTCACCGCCTTCACCGAACTCGACCTCCCGGCGTCCGTCCAGGCCGCCCTGGTCGCGGAGAACGTCACCACCCCCTTCCCCATCCAGGCCGCCACGCTCCCCAACTCCCTCGCGGGACGCGACGTGCTGGGCCGCGGCCGCACCGGCTCCGGCAAGACCCTCGCCTTCGGCCTGGCGCTGCTCACCCGCACCGCCGCCTACGGCCGTCGGGCCCAGCCCAAGCTGCCGCTGGCCCTCGTGCTCGTACCGACGCGCGAACTCGCCCAGCAGGTCACGGACGCCCTCGACCCGTACGCGAAGGCGCTGCGCCTGAGCATCGCCACCGTCGTCGGCGGCATGTCCATCGGCCGCCAGTCCTCCGCCCTGCGCCGGGGCGCGGACGTGGTCGTCGCCACCCCGGGCCGCCTCAAGGACCTCATCGAGCGCCGCGACTGCCGCCTCGACCAGGTGCGCATCACCGTCCTCGACGAGGCCGACCAGATGGGCGACATGGGCTTCATGCCCGACGTCACCGAACTCCTCCAGCAGGTCAGGGAAGACGGGCAGACGATGCTCTTCTCCGCCACCCTCGACCGCAATGTCGACAAGCTGGTGCGCACCTTCCTGTCCGACCCGGTCGTCCACTCCGTCGACCCGTCCGCCGGAGCGGTCACGACGATGGAGCACCACGTCCTCGAAGTGCACGGCGCGGACAAGCACGCCACCACCATCGAGATCGCCGCCCGCGACGGCCGTGTCCTGATGTTCCTGGACACCAAGCACGCGGTCGACCGCCTCACCACCGACCTCCTCGCCAGCGGCGTCCGTGCCGCGGCCCTGCACGGCGGCAAGTCGCAGCCCCTGCGTACCCGCACCCTGGAGCGCTTCAAGAACGGTGAGATCACCGTCCTCGTCGCCACCAACGTCGCCGCCCGCGGCATCCACATCGACAACCTCGACCTCGTCGTCAACGTCGACCCCCCGACCGACCCCAAGGACTACCTGCACCGAGGCGGCCGCACCGCCCGCGCGGGCGAGTCCGGCCGTGTCGTCACCCTGGTCACCCCCGGCCAGCGCCGCGACTTCTCCCGCCTGATGCGCGAGGCGGGCATCCGCCCCGAGACCGCCGCCGTCCGCTCCGGCGACGCCGAACTGACCCGCATCACCGGCGCCCAGGCCCCCTCGGGCGTCCCGGTCCGCGCCCCGAAGTCCCCGGCCGCCCCGGAGACCCGCACCCGCGCCCCGCGCGCCCGCCGCTCCCCGGCCCCCTCCCGCGGACGCCGCGAAAGCGCCGAGATGGCGGCGGCCCGCAAGGCGGCGGCGGTACGCAGGGCCTCGTAACGCACCAGGGGAGGGCCCCCGGCTGCCCGGCCGCGATACTTCCCGCATGTCCACCGAATTCGCCGGGATGATCGAGTGCCGACCCGGGGCCCGTCTCTGGGGCCCCGACGACGAGGACTCCCGCTGGCAGGCCGCCATCGACGTGCTCCACCTGAACACGGGCAACGCGTACGCCGCCCTGGCCTGCCTCTTCGGCGTACGGAACTCCTTCGGCTTCCTGCCCCTGGCCGAGGACCGGGGCATGCCGCACGACGCGTCCGAGGGCGTCCGCACCGAGTACGCCGGTTACCCGGGCGCCCCGGACGAGCGCGGCACCACCTGGATCACCTGGGCGGAACTGGCCGCCGCCGACTGGGACGGAACGGACCGGGACGGCACCCTCACCCGCCGCGAGGTGGCCGGGGACGCGACGCACTGGGGGCCGGTGTGGACGGTGATGCGGGTGCTCGGCGAGCTGCACGGGGCGCAGAACGTACGGCTGGTGGTCTGGTTCTTCTGAGCCGGACGCCCTCGGAGGCCGGCGGATGACGGCTGTCAGTGCCCGCCCCTACTGTGTGCCGGTGATCTTCAAGAAGAAGCCCGAGGCCCCGGACCTGGGGACCGTCATATCCGAGCTGGAGCAGGCCGTCGAGGCACGCGACGGCGGCCGCACCGAGACCGCCTTCGCGGCCGTGCTGACGGTGGTGCAGAGCGCCACGGACGCCGAATGCGCCGCCGCCGGGCCCCGGTTGGCCGCGCTGCTGCCCCTCTTCCCGCCCGTCGGCCCGCGTCCGATGCTGGCGATGGCCGCCGGGTTCTGCGTCGAGCGCGGCGCCGACCCGCTCGCCTGCGCGGAGCCCGTGCTCGACGCCGTACGAGAAGACCTCCTCGCCGCACGGGAGTTCGCGCGGCTGTGGGGCGCCGGCGAACTGCCCGAGCCCGACGAGAAGATCATCGACGCGGGTCTCGCGGCCCGGCTGGGCCTCGACGGGGACGAGTACGAGGCCACCCGGCTGGCGCTGGCCTGGTGCGCGCTCGAACAGTGGCAGCCGCCCGCCCTGGCCGTGCTGTGCCGCAGCGCGGAGGTGCGCCGCCGCCACGCGGCCGCGCTGCTGTCCGTCTGCCGCGAGCTGGCCGCCCTGGAGCAGCACGACCTCAAGTGCCTGGCGTACGCCCTTGCCGTCCTCGACGACGAGCCGCTGGTGGTGCTGCACCGGCCGACGGGACGGGGTTTCGAGGTACGGATCGGGGGCATCGGCGACAACTTCCAGCTGCACACGCTCCTCGCCCACACCCTCGTCGGCGGCGGCCACCTCCCCGGCACCGCCCCCTGTGCCGAGAGCGTCCGCCTGGCCACGGACCCCGCGCCCGCACAGGGGATGTCCGGCGTCGTCGCGCTGGGGGCCTTCGAGCTGCTCGCCCCCGACGGGGAGCGGATCTGGAACGAGGGGCTGCCCGACGACATCCCCGTGGTGGACGGCCGCCGCCTGCTCGTCCTGGACGAACCGGTGTACCCGCGCAGTTGGAACGCCGACCGCTTCTTCCCGCACCTTGCGGGCTCCGCCGAGCTGATCCGCGTACTGCCCGACGACGAGACCCGCACCTGGTTCGCCCGCACGGCGTAGCCGGGGAACACCGAAGGCCCCGCCGCCCTCACGGGCTGCGGGGCCTTCGGCCTGCTGCTGTGCCCCCGGCAGGATTCGAACCTGCGACACCAGCTTTAGGAGAGCTGTGCTCTATCCCCTGAGCTACGGAGGCGACACTGCCCCTGGGGGCAGCTCTGGACAGGTTAGCGGATGGAGGAGGGGGCGCGCTCGAAGGGGGAGGGGACGGGGAAGTAGGCGCCGAGGAAGGCGCGGACCACCCGGTCCTGCTCCTCGGGCGGGACCTCGGCCGTCGGGGATTCGCCGATGCAGAAGATGGTGTGGCTGCGGGCGGACAGCAGGCGGCTGAGGCGGGTGTGGTGGGCGTAGGAGCCCGCGTTGACCATGGTGCAGGAGATGGTCGCGGGGGCCGAGGTGCCCGTGAGGTAGCCGTAGTGGTGGTGCAGGGAGGCCGCCACGGAGAGGTCCGTGGGGGCGCGGAAACGGCTGCGGGCGGTCGCGGTGGTCTCCGCCGGGAAGCGCTCCGCCAGCTCCGCCAGGACACTGCGGCGCAGCGGGTGCGGGGTGTGCAGGAAGCCGTGGGTGGCGGTGCGGCCGAAGGCGTCCTTGAGGAGGGCGCGGTTGTTCTTCGCCGCCCCGAAGTAGCCCTCGTCGGTGGGGGCGAAGGGCGTCGGCGGGATGGCCGTGGGGGAGCGGAAGAACAGCGCCTGGCCGTTGCTGGAGAAGAAGTCGCGCGGGTTGACCGGGCGGCCCAGGAAGACGTCGTCGTTGAAGTAGAGGAAGTGCTCGGAGAGGCCCTCGATGCGGTGCAGCTGGCTCTCGATGGCGTGCGAGTTGAAGGTCGGCAGCGCCTCGGGGTCGGCGAAGATCTCGCGGTGCGGGACCACCTTGACGCCCGGGTGCTCGGTGTTCAGCCACTCCGGGGTCTGGTCGTCGGTGACCAGGTAGACCGTGCGCACCCAGGGGGCGTACATCGCCAGCGAGCGCAGGGAGTAGCGGAGTTCGTCGCGGTTGCGGAAGCGGACGTCGCCCGCGTCGGCGTCGGTGTCCTCGCTGTCCTCGGCGTCTGCGTCCGCGGCCGCCGCCTCCGGTGCGAGCAGGCCCGCCTCCCGCTTCGCCGTGTCGCGGCGCTCGCGCCACTTCGGGTCGGAGTCGTCCACCCACGTGTAGACCACGTCGATGGGGAAGTCGACCTCCCACATCAGCGTCTCGGTGAAGGCGGCGAGAGTGGGGTGGTCGCGCTCGCCCACGCGCAGCGTCGCGTCCGCGTCCAGGTGCGGCAGACGGGGGCCGAGCAGGGTGGTGCCCCGGGGGGCCGTGCGCCAGCCGGGCAGTTCGTCGTCCTCGTCGGTCAGCGCCCAGAACTCCACGGTGCAGCCGTAGGCGGGCCCGTACCGCAGCGAACGGCTCTCGGTGGCGACCGGCTTGAAGACGCGTACGCCCGCCACCGCGCCGACCTCGCGCAGCCGCTCCGCGAGCACCGCGCCGGGCGCGGGACCGTCCGGGCCGACCAGTTCGGCGTACACGGGCTTGCCGTGCAGGGCGGTGGCGAGGGCGTCCAGGGCCTCCTTGCGGCGCTCCAGCTCGACGGCGACGCGGTGCGAGAAGGAGTCGTCGCGCAGGATGACGTACGGGACGCCGTGCGCGGTGAGCGCGTCGGTGGCCAGCTCCAGGTTCCAGTCGGCCATGCGCGGCGCGAGGATGTCGTCGCGCACCTCGGCGAGCCGGCCCGCCGAGCGGACCAGGGTGCCGGTGCGGTCCTGCGCCTGGAGCAGCACCTCGCGGGCCTTCTGCTCGTCGGAGGAGCCCGCGAGCATGGACACCGGTGCGGCCGGGGTGAAGCTGCGGCTGCCGCCCGCGGCGATCCGGTGCGCGGTGCGGTCCGCGCGCTCGGCGAGCCGGCGCGGGTCGTCGCGGCGCGCCACCAGCCGGGCGAAGAGGTCCTCCCAGAGGGCGGTGATCCGCTCGGAGTTGAAGCGCTCGTATACGCCCTCGCGGGCCGCCTGCCCGTACGCGCGGCGCATCTCGTCGTCGGCCATCAGCTTCGACATCGCGACGGCGAGCGCGTCCTTGTCGCCCGCGGGGACGAGGAGGCCGTCGACGCCGTGCCGGATGATCTCGGCGGGTCCGGTCACGACGTCGTACGAGACGACGGGGACGCCCGCGGCGAACATTTCGAGGAGGACCAGCGGGAACGCCTCGCTGCGGGAGGACTGGACGGCGAGGCCGGCGGCCGCCCACTCCTGCTCCATGTTGGCGCTGCGGCCCAGGAGTTCGACCCGGTCGTGCAGGGCGAGGCCCTCGATCAGGCGGCGCAGGCGCACCTCGTGCGGGCCGTCGCCGAGGATGCGCAGCTTCCACTCCGGGTGCTCGCCGGCGATCTGCGCGAACGCCTCGATGGCGTGGTCGACCTGCTTGCCCGCCATCAGGCGCGCGGCCATGACGATGGTCTTGTTGCCGAGGTCGGAGCGCGGCCGGAAGCCGTCGGGGACGGCGTTGGGGATGGCGTGCAGCTCGGGGGCCGAGCGGCCGAGGGAGTCGGCGAACCAGTCCTTCGTACGGTCGGTCAGCGCGACCAGCGCGTCGATCCGGCAGGCCTGCGCGAGCAGCGGCTCGACGTCGGCGCCGCGCTGCTGGGAGGCGCGGTGCTCCTGGTTGACGGTGATCACGCGCGACGGCACCAGCTGGGCGACGGCGGCCATCAGCGCGGGCGACGTGCTGATCACGACGTCGCTGTCGAGGGCGCTGAGGGCGCGGGTCATCTCGATGTCGGTGAGCCGGTCGAAGGTCGGCTCCCACGCGGGGTCGATGATCTCGCTGGGCTGGGAGGCCAGGGTGCGGCAGGTCTTCGCGTCCAGGTCGTGCTCGCGCACCGGGCGGGGGTGGGAGCCCGTGCGGTCGACCAGGTAGCGGCGGGGTATCGCCCGCCCGGCCGGGAAGAAAGGTTCCTCCCGGGTCTTCACCACGCTGAGCACCTCGACCTCGTGGCGGTGGGCGAGATGGGCGGCCTGGGTGTAGACGGCCAGCTCGGTGCCGCCCATCTCGTCGCCCCAGGTGAGCAGGAACGTGATCTTCATCGGGCGGAGTCCTCGGGCGTGGGGGTGGCGGTCGTGGGGGTCTTGGCGGTGGCGGTGGTGGTGGCGGCCGGGTTCGGCGGGGTGTCCTTGGCCGGGTTCGGCAGCGGCGCGCAGTTCACCGCGAAGGTGCCCGCCGGGGAGAGGTGCGCGTGGACGCGCAGCAGGGCGCCGGCCGGGGTGGCGATGGTCCGGAACGGCGTACGGAGCACCTTCTTGGGATGGCGTACGTCGGTGAGCCTGCGCCCCAGCCTGGCCTTGCTGCGGCCGCGCTGGAGCTGGAAGTCCCACACCCGGGCACCCTTGGCGCCGCGGGCCATGGCGTCCAGCGGGACGTCGAAGGTGAAGCGGTCGCCGTCCCAGACGGGCGTCACGCGCACTGTCGCCGAGGAGCTTCCGCGGCGTACCGCTTCGACGGTCCAGGCGGTGTGCGGGGCGGCGGTGGTCAACAGCCGTCCTTGCACCGTCACCCGGTCCCAGTACAGGTCGAAGCCGAGCAGCTCGGCCTGCTCGCGCGGGCCGGACACCTTGATCATGGCGTGCCCGTCGACCGACCGCACCGGGCGGAACAGAGCACCACTGGTGGTGCTGGGGGAGTGCGGCAGGGTCGGACCCTCGGGTGCCGTGGCGGTGGGGTCGGCTATGCCGTAGCGGCTCTCGTTGCCGGTGCGGTCGGTCGTGACGACAGTGAGTCTCCACACACCGTCGGAAAGGCGCGGGCCGGTCGCCTCCGGTGCGTCCAGTTCCGCGTGCCGCAGTGACACCGTGGCGGTCAGGAGCAGCCCCTCGGGGTGCTTTTCCTGTGCGAGCGTCACGCTCTGTCGCCGGCCCCGGTGCTCGAACACGAGGCGGGCGTGCTCCGGCGGGGTGCTCGCGGAGGGGCATCGGACGGCCAGATTGAGGGTCCGTCCCGACAGCAGGGAGAGGTGCACGGGCGGCAGCGTCGGCCGGGACCCGACCCGTGCGCCCAGCGCCGGAACCGTGTTGATCCGCTCCACACGGCGGCGGACACGGCCCGCGGTGCGCCGGGCGCGGGAGACGGCCTTGACGGCCTGGGAGAGCAGGGCGTCGTTCATGAGCCGCTCAAGAAATCGTCACTCACGGTGATGTTCACTCTCTGTTCGGCCGCTGGGCGGTCCGGGGTCCCGGCATCCTGCCAAGGGCGTGCACGCTGCGGCAAATTCCCGAGGCGGCCCAACTCCCGGACAGGGGAGTGTGATCGACGCCACTCTGTGGACCGGGAGCGAACTTCCTCTGAATTCCCTCTGTCCTCATTGATGAGAGGAGTCCGGCGGAAGTGCCTTGGCTGTTGCGTTTGTAAAGTTTAGGTGAATGGGCCGGTTTCCGGTTCGGGATCATCAAGGGCGGGCGAGGGGTAATGAAGCAGATCGAGGACGCGAAGGCGACCGTGCGGCAGGCCGTGGGGCCGTCCGTACCGACGGCCGCGACCGACGACGCCGACAGCTCCTCGGCACCGTCAGCACCGGCTGCCACCGGCACCGGTGCTTCCGCCGACGCCGGTGCTTCCGCTGTCACCGGTGCCGGTGCCGGTGCCCCCGGCGCCTCCGCCGGCGGCAGCCCCGCCGTGCGTGCCGCCGGTGCCGTGAACACCGAGTCGTCCCCGCTGGTCGCCGCGTACCGCAAGGTCACCCCGATGCGGCTGCGGCGCGCGATAGCCGGGCGGTACTCGCCCGAGATGCGCCGCGGCATCAAGAAGGCCGTCAGCGCCGCCACCGTCGTCCAGGGCGTCCGCCAGGTCCGCAACGCCCGCCTCGGCGCCCAGCACCGCCCGCTGATCGCCTCCTCCGGCGGCGCTGTCGTCGCCGTGGACGGCCGCCCGCGCATCGCCTTCACCGAGGAGCGGCTCTCCCCCCAGACGGCCCGCAGAGCCAACCTCGCGGCCGTCACCGCCGCCCTGGAGGCCGCGGACATCGACTACTTCTGCGTACGGGGCAGCCAGACCGGCACCACCACCGTCGCCGTCTCCGCGGTCGACCGGGGCCGCACCCTGGAAACCCTCCAGGAGCTGTGCCACACCCTCCCCGGCTACTTCGGCGCCCACGGCGACGACAAGCCGCGCGTCGCCCCCGCCTACCGCGGCGCGGGTTGGCGCCGCTACGAGCGCGCCGCCTCGGTGCACCTGTTCTGGTACCGCACCGACGCCACCCGCCGCCTGGTCCTGGGCCCCGAGAGCGGCTGCGAGGTCGAGTTCTGGACCCGCGAGACCGACGACCGGCTGACCGCCCCCGCGCTGCGCCGCAACGCCGTCACCGAGTCGGTGGCCGTCGCCGCCGAGTCGGTCGAGGTGCCCGTGGCGACGTTCACCGCGCCGCACGGCACGCGCGACACCTCGTCGGTGACGGTGCGCACCCGCGAGGAGTTCGTCACCGTCCTGCCCGACGACATCCCCTTCCCGGTCGACGTCGTCTACACCTGGGTGGACGGCTCCGACCCCGCCTGGCTGGAGCGCCGCGCCTCCGTCAGCGGCACCTCGTACCACGAGGAGGCCGCCAACGCCGCCCGGTACGCCGACCACGAGGAACTGCGCTACTCCCTGCGCTCCCTGGAGATGTACGCCCCCTGGGTGCGCACGATCCACCTGGTCACCGACGACCAGACCCCCGCGTGGCTGGACACCTCGCAGCCGGGCCTCAAGGTGGTCAGCCACCGCGAGATCTTCCGCGACCCCTCGGTGCTGCCGACGTTCAACTCGCACGCCATCGAGAGCCAGCTGCACCACATCGAGGGGCTCGCCGAGCACTTCCTCTACTTCAACGACGACGTCTTCCTCGGCGAGGAGGCGTCCCCCAAGGACTTCTTCCTCTCCAACGGCCTCACCAAGTTCTTCCCGTCACCGGCGCTGGTGCCCCTCGGCCCGCCCGGCCCCGACGACGTCCCCGTCTCCATCGCCGGCAAGAACAACCGCGCCCTCATAGAGGAGCGCTTCGGCACCACCCCCGTCGGCAAGATGCGGCACGTCCCGCACGCACTGTCGCGCACGGTGCTCGCGGAGATCGAGACGGAGTTCGCCGAGCAGCACCGGCAGACCGCCGCACAGCGCTTCCGCAGCAGCAGCGACATCGCCATCCCGTCGTCGCTGTACCACTACTACGCGTTCCACACCCGGCGCGCGCTGCCCAGCGACATCGAGTACTCCTACATCGACGTCTCCAAGCCGAACGCCGCCAACCGCCTCGACCGGCTGCTCCTGGACCGCGACAAGGCCGCCTTCTGCCTCAACGACACCCTCTCCACGGAAGCGGACATGGCACGCAGCAACGCGCTGCTGCGCCCGTTCCTGGAGACCTACTTCCCGGTGCCCAGCCGGTACGAGCTGCCGTCCGGCTGAATCGTTCCTTCAGCCGGAGCAGATCCGGCCCGTCCTGTCCCGCCGGAGTCGCCCGGCCCGTCCGCAAGAGAGTCGCCGTGCGCCCCCTGCCTTCTCGCCGAGCCGTCGTGGCCGGACTCGCCGTCGCGGCCACCGCCGTGGGCTGCACCTCCCGCACGTCCGTCGGGCCCCCGCCGTCCGACGTGCCGGGCGCGCACCTCGCCGACAAGCAGCCCGCGCCGCGCGCCGCCGTGCAGCCCGGCGAGGACGGCAAGAGCGGCACCCGGGTGCTCCAGGTGCTCGCCCACCCGGACGACGACCTGTACTTCATGAACCCGGAGACGCAGCAGTCCCTGGACGCCAACGACACCATCGTCAGCATCTACATCAACTGCGGCGAGAGCAGCGGCCGCAACCGGGTCCCCGGCCAGCCCAAGTCCAAATTCAAATCCGACATCCCCGGTTACGCGGGCGCCCGCCGCCAGGGCCTGCGCCAGGCGTACGCGTTCATGGCCACCGGCGACCCCAAGGCCACGTGGACCTCCCGGGCCGAGGAACTGCCCGGCGGGATGCGGGTGGAGACCAGCACCCTCGACGACCACGAGGGCGTCCGGCTCGTCTTCCTGGGCGTGCGCCAGCACGGCCCCGGCGGCCCGCGCCCCGGCAACCAGACCCTGCCGAAGATGTGGCTGGACCCGGACATGGTCAGCGGCACCCTGGTCAGCACCGGCTCCCCGGTGACCGACCCGTCCCGCGTCACCCGCCGCTCGCTGATCGAGGCGCTGGTGCACCTCATGGACCGCCACGAGCCCACCCTCGTACGGATGCTGGACGCCGACCCGGACCGGCAGATCCACGACGCCCGGCACCGGCTCCACCACGACCAGCCCGGCTACTCCGACCACCCCGACCACACCGTCGCCGCCCTGTTCACGCAGGCCGCCCTCGCCAAGCACCTCAAGAAGCGCAAGGGAACGCCCTGCGCGGTGGTCTCCTACCGCGGCTACTACAACGAGCGCTGGCCCCACAACCTGCCCCGGCGCGTCATCGGCGGCAAGGTGAACGCCCTGAACGCCTACGGCGGCACCCCCGAGGGCTGCGACTTCGTCGCCGGCTGCGGCGACTACGACGTCGGCCGCAACCGCTCCCGGGGCACCGGCTGGGTGCAGCGCACCTCCCACCGGCATCCCACCGCCGCACCCCAGCTGCTCCTGGACGCGGACAAGACCCTGACCGCCTTCGCGGTGCTGTCCGGGCAGGCCGCCATGTGGCGGCAGACCGACGAGGTCGAGGGCACCTGGTCCGAGCCGCGCATGCTCGGCGGCGACGGGCTGCTGCCGGGACTCGCGGTCACCCAGCACAAGGACGGCCGCAGGCAGCTGTACGCGGCGCGGATCGCCGAACTGGGCGCCAAGGCCAAGGACAACCGCCGGGAGATCGTCACGGCCGTACAGACGCGCGTGGGCGGCCCGTTCGGCGCCTGGGTGTCGCTCGGCAACCCCGAGAAGGACCCGGGGCACGGCCGCCGCGTCGGCGCGCCCGTGGTGGCGACCGCGGGCGACGGCACGGTCTGGCTGTTCGTCCGCAACTGGGCCAGGGGCGTCTCCTGCCGCAAGCGCGGCGCCGACGGCAGCTGGAGCCCCTGGCAGGACCTGGGCGGCGCCGAGGTGCAGGAGGGGCTGTGTGCCGTCACCGACAAGGCGGGGCGCGTGCACGTCTTCGGCAGCTCCCAGGGAACCGTGCACCACTGGCGGCAGCAGCGCCCCAAGGGGCCCGTGACGTTCACCGCGACCGGGCTGCCGGTACCGGCCGACCCGCCGGCCGTCCTGGCGCGCCCGGACGGCACCCTGCTGCTGGCCTACCGGGCGGGCGGCACGTCCGAGCCGCTGGCGTACCGGCTGGCCGCCGACGGCAAGACGTGGACTCCCGTACGCACCGGGCTGGTGGCCCGGGGTTACGGGGCGCTCGCCCTGCACACGGAGCCGGACGGCAGCATCCTGCTCGCCGCCCGCAACAACGACGGCGGCACCAGCCTGGCCACCCTGGGCACGGCGGAGGTGCCGCGCTGGTCCAGCGTCACCGGCACGGTGGTCGGGGCGGCCACCCTCGCGGCCACCGCCTCGGGTCAGACACTGCTGGCCCGCCTGGCGCCGGACGCGACCCTGCAGACGGTGCCGGTGCCGGGGGTCACCTCCGCCTGACGCCTTCGTGGGGCGCGGCGGCCGGGCTCACCTGCGGGTGATCCGCACCCGGTGGTTGCCCGACTCGTCGCTGCCGAGGACGTCGACGCGCACCCGGCGCTCCCGGTCGGTGAAGGACGTACCGGGCTCGAAGGGGGCGTCGGAGAGCTCCAGGTGGACGTTGGGACGGCGGGTGCAGCCGCCGCTGTCGCGTTCGCTGTCGGCGACGGTGATGGGCCCGTTGCCGGTGTCCACGTCGGCGTCCACCCGGTAGATCAGCACACCGGGCTTGCAGACCGCGTCGTCGTTGCCGCCCCGGGTGCGCACCTCGACCGCGTACCCGGACGCGTTGTCGAGCGGGACGAACGCCAGCTTGCGGTCGCCGGTGGGGGAGGACAGCGGGGCCAGGGTCAGCTCGGTGCGGCCGGGGCGGGACGCGCAGCCGACCTGCCGGGCGTCCAGCCAGCCCAGCTTCCACTTGTGCCAGCCCAGCAGGTCGTTGTTGGCCCCCCAGTCCTCGGACATGATGTCCCAGTGCCCCACGGAGGCGCCGCCGTCGGTGGTGTACAGGTCCGGCAGCCCGAAGACGTGCCCGTTCTCGTGCGGCAGCACCCTGAAGCCGGTCTCCGCGTACGAACCGGAGCCGTCGTCCTGGCGGCTGTAGACGAACGAGGTGTTGGCCAGCGGAACTCCGTCCGCGACCGGTGCCTCGTGATTGCCGGAGAAGGTCACCGACAGGACGGTCTCCAGGGCGGAGGGGCCCGCGTTCGGGGTGACCAGGATGTTCACCAAGTCGTAGGCGGAGAAGTCGACCTGGGGGTCCGCCATGGTGACGATGTCCTGCACCAGCTGCTGGTAGCCCGGCTCGAAGGGGGCGCCGCGCTCTATCCCGTACTCGGCGAACGGCAGCGGCATCCGCAGCCAGTCGGTGATCGGCGCCTCCGGGGTGTACCGCAGTCGCCCGTAGCTGCTGGTCTCGAACCAGGCGGCGGTCTGCGGGGCGAACTCCTGGAAGCGGTCCAGGGCCCGGCCCGCGCCGGGCGCGTCCGAGAAGTCGATCATCAGGTTGAGGGCGCGGACCTCGCCGGTCGAGCGGGTGTAGCCGGGCGGGGTGGGCATCCCCTCGGACATCTGCACGCCCCGGGTGCCCGCGATGCGGCACGGCTGCGCGGCCGCCTCCGCGGCCTCCGGGGAGCCCGGCGGACCCTCGGGCTGCACTTGTGTCCGTACGGTCGTGCCCTGGCCCGCGCGGAGCGTTCCGGCCGGTCCGGCCGCGACCCGGCCGGTGTCCCCGAGCGAGGTGCTCGCCGAGGTCACGGCGGCGAGGCTGAGGGCCGCCAGAGCGGCCAGGGTGAGCGCGCGGCGCGGGCCCCTGCGGACCCGGCGGGGGCGGCCTTCCGGGGTGGGGAGGGGGCCGCCGGTTATGCCGGGGCGGGGGCGCGGCTGCTGCATGGGAATCGCCTTCCGCTCCACGCAGCCCTGTCCGTTCCGTCCCGGACAGTCCCGACTGCTCCTGTTCGCCCACCCTCCGGCGGGGGGTGCGGAGGCGCGCGTTGGGTGGGCCGAAGGTGGGGCGGCTTGTGATCCAGGTCACATGCGGTGGTGGAAATAACCGGGGACCGAATCCCCGTTTGGAACTGTGTCCGCAGGAAGTGGGGAGCTGATCCCCGTTTCTCCGGCAGTCCCTACGGAGTCGGTCCGTAGGGAGTCAGTCCGTACGGAGTCAGGAGAGCCGCAGTGTCGAGCGGAACCGGAACACCCGCAGTGCGCAGCGTCCCGCGCCCGCGCGCCGACGCCCTGCGCAACAGGGAGCGGATCGTCGCGGCGGCCCGCGAGATGTTCGTCGAGCAGGGGCCGGACGTTCCGTTCGACGAGATCGCCCGCCGCGCGGTGATCGGCAACGCCACGCTCTACCGGCACTTCCCTGACCGCGCCGACCTCGTGCACGAGGTCGTGCTGTCGGTGATGTCCCGGGTGGCCGAGCGGGCCGAGGCCGCCGTCCGTACCGTCTCCGAAGAGGGCGGCGACCCCTTCGAGGCCCTGCGGCGCTTCGTCCACGAGGCCGCCGACGAGCGGATCGGGGCTTTGTGCCCCATGCTGTCCGAGGGCTTCGACAAGAACCACGAGGACCTGCTCGCCGGACGCGAGCGTCTCGAAGCGGCTGTCGAAGACCTCATGGACCGGGCCAGGAAGGCCGGCCGTCTCCGCGCCGACGTCGCCGTCGGAGACCTCATGGTGGCGCTGTCCCAGCTCACCCGCCCGCTGCCCGGAAGCGGCGGCTGCGTGAACTTCGACCAGTTCGTCCACCGCCATCTGCAGCTGTTCCTCGACGGGCTCGAAGCGCCCGCACGCTCCGAGCTGCCGGGCAGCGCGGCAACCCTGGAAGACCTCCGCCGACCTCAGTAGACCCCCGCCGACCTCAGTAGCTGACTGCGCACACCAGCGCGGCCTGCGCCCGTTTTCCTGCCTTTCGCACCCCTAGGTGGCTACTCCCATGCCGAAAACAGACCTCAACCCCTCCCTCAAGGCCGAGTCCATACCCGACCCCAACCGCTGGAAGGCGCTCGTCTTCATCGCGCTCGCCCAGCTGATGGTGGTCCTGGACGCGACGATCGTGAACATCGCGCTGCCGTCCGCCCAGCAGGACCTCGGCATCTCCGACGCCAACCGGCAATGGGTCATCACCGCCTACGCCCTCGCCTTCGGCGGTCTGCTGCTCTTCGGCGGCCGCATCGCCGACCTGTGGGGCCGCAAGCGCACCTTCCTCGTCGGCCTGATCGGCTTCGCGGCCGCCTCCGCCCTCGGCGGTGCCGCGACCGGCCAGGCGATGATGCTCGGCTCCCGCGCCCTCCAGGGCGTCTTCGGCGCCCTCCTGGCGCCCGCCGCGCTCTCCCTCCTGGCGGTGACCTTCACCGACATGAAGGAGCGCGCCAAGGCGTTCGGCATCTTCGGCGCCATCGCCGGCGGTGGCGGTGCGGTCGGCCTGATCCTCGGCGGCTTCCTCACCGAGTACCTGAACTGGCGCTGGACCTTCTTCGTCAACATCCCCTTCGCGGTGGTCGCCGCCGTCGGCGCCTACCTCTTCATCCGCGAGCCCGCCGGCGGCCGCAACCGCGCCCCGCTCGACATCCCGGGCGTGGTGCTCTCCACCCTCGGCCTGGTGGCCCTGGTGTACGGCTTCACGCGCGCCGAGGGCGACGGCTGGCTGGCCGCCTCCACGCTCGGCCTGTTCGCCGCCGCAGTCGTCCTGCTGGCCGCCTTCGTGGCCGTCGAGGCACGGGTGAAGAACCCGCTGCTGCCCCTGCGCGTCCTGCTGGAGCGCAACCGCGGCGGTGTCTACGCCTCGCTGGGCCTCGCCGTCATCTCGATGTTCGGCCTGTTCCTGTTCCTCACGTACTACCTCCAGATCGTGAAGGGCTACTCGCCCGTCATGACCGGCTTCGCCTTCCTGCCGATGATCGCGGGCATGATCACGGGCTCCACCCAGATCGGCGCCCGACTGATGACCCGGGTTCCGCCGCGCCTGCTGATGGGCCCCGGCTTCCTGGTCGCCGCCCTCGGCATGCTGCTGCTCACCCAGCTGGAGATCGGCTCCTCGTACGCCGGTCTGATCCTGCCCGCGCAGCTGCTGCTCGGCCTCGGCATGGGTACGGCGTTCATGCCGGCCATGTCGCTCGCCACGCACGGCGTCGAGGCCCGCGACGCGGGTGTCGCCTCCGCCATGGTGAACACCTCGCAGCAGGTCGGCGGCGCGATCGGCACCGCCCTGCTGAACACCATCGCGGCGAGCGCCACCACGGCGTACGTCGCCTCGCACGCCGCCGGCGCCACCAACGAGCAGCTGCTCCAGGCGCAGGCCATGGTGCACGGTTACGCCAGCGCCATCTGGTGGGCGGTCGGCATCCTGGTGATCTCGGCGGGCATCGCGTTCGCCCTCATCACCACCGGACGCCCGGGCACCACGTCGGTGTCCTCCGGCGACGGTCAGGGTGCCGAGGACGAGGTGCGCATCCCGGTCGTCGCGCACTGACACAGGCCCTTTCGGCCCCCGTCGAACTCTGCCCCGGTCCCGCTGCTGTGACGGTCAGCGGGACCGGGGCAGACCTGTGTGCCGGGGTGCCGGGGCGGGATGCAGGGGGTGCCGGGGCTCAGCGCAGCCAGGGCAGGTCCGCGCCCGTGCCGGTGGGCTCCAGCCCGTCGGCGATCACGCACATGATCTCGCCGAGCTGACGCACCTGTTCCTCGCTGAGGCGGTCGAACATGGCTTTTCGTACGAGTGACACGTGTCCCGGAGCGGCCCCCTTGAGGACCTCGAACCCCTCGTCCGTGAGGAAGGCGTTCTGGCCGCGCTTGTCGGAGGGGCAGTCCTGACGGCGCACCCAGCCGTTCTTCTCCAGCCGGGCCACCGCGTGCGAGAGCCGGGAACGGGTGATCTTCATGTTCTTCGCCAGCTCCGTCATCCGCAGCTTGCGGCCGGGCGCCTGGGCGAGCTGCACCAGCAGCCCGTAGTACATGTGCGGCATGCCCGCGTCGCGCTGGAGCTGGCGGTCGAGCGTGTCGTCGAGGAGCGTGGTGGCATGGATGTACGCGCGCCACACGCGCTGCTCCCCCTCGGTGAGCCAGCGCGGCTCGGCGGAGGGTTCCTCGGTGCGGGCCGCGCTCTTCTTGGTGCTCATGCGCTCCACTGTAAAGCCTCTCATTGAAACTTAAACTAGCTCGCGCTAGGCTCGTGCAGTAACGCTTGAAGATTCAAGCAAGGTCAACAGCATTCAGCAGGGTTCGACAGACCGGAGATCCGTCATGGTGGCCACCGCGGAACGCATGCCCGCCCTCTATCTCAGCCACGGGGCGCCGCCACTCGCGGATGATCCCCTCTGGCCGGGCGAACTCGCCGCCTGGTCCGCCGGGCTGCCCCGCCCCACCGCCATTCTGGTCGTCTCCGCCCACTGGGAGGAGGCGCCACTGGCGCTGGGGGCCACCGAGGCGGTGCCGCTCGTGTACGACTTCTGGGGCTTCCCGGAGCACTATTACGCGGTCGAGTACGCGGCCCCGGGCGCACCGGCACTGGCGCGAGCGGTGCGCGGGCTGCTGCGAGGCGCGGGGACGCCGGTCCAGGACGTACCCGATCGGGGGTTGGACCACGGTGCGTACGTCCCCCTCGTGGAGATGTTTCCGGGCGCGGACATCCCCGTGCTCCAGGTGTCGATGCCGACGCTGGACCCGCAGAAGCTCATGGACATCGGGCGCAAACTCGCACCGTTGCGGGACGAGGGCGTACTGATCGTCGGCAGCGGCTTCTTCACCCACAACCTGGCGGCACTTCGGCACACCGGCCCCGGTGTGCCGAACTGGTCGGCGGAGTTCGACGACTGGGGGCAGCGGGCGCTGGCCGCCGGTGACGTGGACGCCCTGCTCGACTTCGAGCACAAGGCCCCGGCCGGCCGCCTCGCGCACCCGCGCACCGAGCACTTCGCCCCGCTGTTCGTGACGCTGGGCGCGGCCGAGGGGGAGCTCGGCGACGGCCGCAGCGTCATCGACGGCTTCTGGATGGGTCTGGCCAAGCGCTCGCTCCAGTTCGGCTGACCGCCGGCCTGCACCAGAGGAGCGGCTCACTTTCACAGGAGCGGCTCACCGAGCTCCACCGCGTACAGCGCGGACGACAGGGCGTGCTCGTCGCCGACGTCCAGCGCGGTGTCGGCGAACTTCACCACGTGCTCGTCACCGTGCGCGGCGGCCCGCTCGAACACCTCCTCCGGTGCCATCCCCTGCGCCCGGGGCCGGTGGGCGACCGCCGCGTCGGGCGCGTACATCGCGGTCACCGCCGCCGACGCCGTCCAGGCCGCGTGCAGACTCGGCGTCCACAGCGCCTGCGGCAGCGCCGGCAGCACCCGCAGCACGGCGTTCGGGGCGGTCGAGGCGTGCACCAGCATGGTCTCCTCGCCGTGCCCGTGCGTGGCGTACCGGTGCACCGCCGCGCGCACCAGCTCTGTCAGCTTTTCGCGCGCCTCTTGAGGTGTCGCGGGAGCCGGGGCCCACACCGGCAGCCGCGACACCCGCGCCAGCCGCTGCGGGAAGCCCCCGTCCCGTACCTCCAGCGCCGGTACGGCGTCCAGCGCCCCGGCGGCGCTCACCGCACCCGGCACCGGCACGACCTCGGGGGCCGTGTGGTGGCGGGCGGCCCAGTAGCCGAGCCCGTGCGCCAGCTCGGTCAGCCGGGGCGCGCCCTCCTGCGCCAGCAGCCCGCGCACCGTGTGCCCGACCCGGATCACCGGATGCGTGGAACCCCCGTACATCCCCGGCAGCAGCCGCGGCCACCACTGGGCGAGCACGTCACGCCAGGGGCGCTCGGCCAGCAGGCGCTCGAAGTACGCGATCCAGTCGGCGGCCCGGCGCGGATCACCGAGCGCCCCGGCCCAGTTCTCGTCCGTCACCCGCGCGTGGGCGGAGGGGAAGTCCTCCAGCTTGGCCTCGTACACGTCGAGCCACCGGTGCACGGCCCGGGCCCGGCCGCGTGCGGCGAGCGCCTCCACGGCCATCGGCGCGTGATTGGTGAGCCGCCCCAGCCGCTCGGGCCCGAAGGAGTGCAGCCGCGTCAGTGCCTCGTCGTAGATCCCCGTGGTGTCCATGCGCCGGACAGTAGGTGCACCGCCGGGGCCGCGTAACGGGCGCGGGACCTAGTCCGCGCGACCGAGTGCGCCTGCGCCCGGGGGTGCGTCCGGGCCGCTCAGGTCCTTCTCGTACCAGGCGACGTCCCAGTACCGGTCGAACTTGCGGCCCACCTCGCGGAACAGCCCCACCTGCGCGAAGCCGAAGCGCGCGTGCAGCCGGGCCGAGGCCTCGTTGGGCTGGGTGATGCCCGCGTACGCGCGGTGCACGTCCTCCTTGGCGAGCGCGGCGAACAGCGCGTCGTACAGGAGCGTGCCGATGCCGCGCCCGCCCGCGTCGGGCGCGCAGTAGACGGTCGTCTCGACGGAGGTGCCGTAGGCGGCCTTCGGGCGGAACGGACTGCTCGTCGCGTAACCCAGAATTCGGGCACTTCGGACATCGCGAGCAACCATCAAGCGGTAGGGGCCGTCTTCAGGGTGGGAGAGCAGCCACGGGCGGCGCTCCTCGGGCGTGAAAGGCGTCACGTCGAAGGTGATCGACGTCTCACTGATGAAGTGGTTGTAAAGGTCGGTGAGGCCCTCCAGATCAGCCTCCACACCCGCTCTGACCTGCACTTCTGTGGTGATTTGGGCCAAGATTCCTCCTCGGTGGGGCGACAGGGTACTGCAAGATCACGAAATTGAGTGCGGGTGAGGGGAATTCTGTCCGGATTCCAGCCGTTGGTTCTTTTGGAAGCAGGGAACCCGCAAGGAGTCCCGGCAGCCACAGCCACACCAGCGACCTACACACGCAAGGGAGCACCCGCATGGCAACCCGTGCCGTCGCCCGTCGGTCCTCGACCGGATCGACCAGGGCCAGCAGCGTTCGCGCCGTAGGCGGGGAGATCGCCGACCGCGACCTGGTCGGCATGTACCTCGACGAGATAGCACGGACGCCCCTGCTCGACGCCGCCAAGGAAGTCGAGCTGTCCCAGACCATCGAAGCCGGTGTGTACGCACGCCAGATACTCGACGGCGAGGTGGAGGACTCCCAGGAGGCGGGTGTCGCATCCCGCGAAGAGCTGGAAGCGCTCTACGAGGCGGGGGAGCGGGCCAAGGACCTCTTCATCCGGTCCAACCTGCGCCTGGTCGTGGCCGTTGCCCGCCGTTACCCGCGCAGCGGTCTGCCCCTGCTCGATCTCATCCAGGAGGGCAACGCCGGCCTGGTGCGCGCCGTCGAGAAGTTCGACTACGCCAAGGGCTTCAAGTTCTCCACGTACGCGACCTGGTGGATCCGCCAGGCCATCACCCGCTCGATCGCCGACCAGTCGCGCACGATCCGCCTGCCCGTGCACCTGGTGGAGGAGCTGGGCCGCATCCGCCGCGTCCAGCGCGAGTTCAACCGGGAGAACGGCCGCGATCCCGAGCACGAGGAGATCGCCAAGGAGCTCGACGCCAAGCCGCAGCGCATCAGCGACGTGCTCGACTGGGCCCGCGACCCGGTCTCGCTGAACATGCCGGTCGACGACGGCGGCGAGACCCAGTTCGGCGACCTGCTGGAGGACACCTCCGCGGTCTCGCCCGAGCAGTCGGTGCTCTCCATGCTGCGCAGCGAGGAGCTGGAAGACCTCATAGGCAAGCTCGACCAGCGCACGGCCTCGATCATCCGCATGCGGTACGGCATCGAGGACGGCCGCGAGCGCACGCTCACCGAGGTCGGCAAGGAGCACGGCCTCACCCGTGAGCGCATCCGCCAGATCGAGAAGCACGCGCTGCTCGAACTGAAGAAGATGGCCCACGACACGGGCTTCGACGCGGCGGCGTAAGCCCCGCCCGCGGCCCTCCCCGTACGCCGCACGCCGTCTTCGGGACGGCGGTGCGGGCGTACGGCACAGACCACGACGCGGCGGCCACCACCCACCCCGGCCGCCGGGTCCTTCCCGGGACGAAGCCCCGGCGCATCTCCCCCCGAGCGCCGGGGCTCCCCACCAACCGCCTCTACGCGGTCGGGCCGACAGCGCCTCGTCGTCTCACGCGGCCGTGCCGACCGCGCCCCGCCGTTTCACGCGGCCGGGCCGACCGCCCGCCCGATGCGCGCCCCCAGCGACGCCAGGTACTCCACCAGCGCCGGCGGCTCCTCGACCGTGAACTCGCAGTCCACCAGCGCCAGCCGCAGCCCCACCCACTCCGGCGAGTCGGCCAGCTCCACCTCCAGGCGGCAGGTGTTCTCGCCCGTCGCCACCGGCACCCCCATCGCGTGCGGCAGCCGCGCCGCGACGAAGGCGGCGGGCGCCTCGAACGTCGCCACCAGCCGGATCGGCTCGTCCCGCCCCGCCGCACCGCTCAAGGCCTTCATCGACTGCCGCAGGAAGTCCGCCGCGTTCCCCGTCGGCAGCCCCCGCGGCACAAAACGCGCCCCCGTCGCGAACGGCTCGCTCACCCGGTCCACCCGGAACGTCCGCCAGTCCTCCCGGTCGATGTCGTACGCCACCAGGTACCAGCGGCGCCCCGTGCTGACCAGCCGGTGCGGCTCGACCAGGCGCTTGGTGGCCGTACCGTCGCCGGAGCGGTAGGCGAACCGCAGCCGCTCCTGCCCGGCCGCCGCCCCCGCCATCACGGTCAGCGTCTGCGGATCGATGCTCGCCCCGTCGCCGCTGGTCAGCGGCACCGTCGCGGCCTGGAGCGCCGAGACCTGGTGGCGCAGCCGCGACGGCAGCACCTGCTCCAGCTTGGCGAGCGCCCGCACCGACGCCTCCTCGATGCCCTCGACGGCGTGCCCGGCGCCGGCCCGCAGGCCCACCGCGATCGCCACCGCCTCCTCGTCGTCCAGCACCAGGGGTGGCATCGCCTTGCCCGCCACCAGGCGGTACCCGCCCTCCGCGCCCATCGTCGCCTGCACCGGATATCCCAGGTCCCGGAGCCGGTCGATGTCCCTGCGCACCGTGCGGCGCGAGACGTCGAGACGGTCGGCGAGTTCGCTGCCCGGCCATTCGCGGGGCGTCTGAAGCAGCGAGAGCAATTGCAGCAGCCGTGCCGGTGTGTCGGTCATAACACCAAGGATGCGGGGGATGTGGGACACAGCGTGACCTACATGGGGACTAACGTCATCGACATGACATCAGCACCCCCGTCGGGGACTCCCGCAGCGTCCCCGATATCTGCCGCAGCACCCGAAGCCCCTGCCGTCGGCGACCGCCGCCGCTGGTTCGCGCTCGCCATCGTGATGACCGCCGCCTTCATGGACCTGGTCGACGTGACGATCGTCAACATCGCCATCCCCAGCATCCAGAACAGCCTGGGCGCGACCTTCAGCGCCATCCAGTGGATCACCGCCGGTTACGCGCTCGCGTTCGCCGCCGGGCTCATCACGGGCGGCCGCCTCGGCGACATCTACGGCCGCAAGCGGCTGTTCCTCATCGGCATCGGCGGCTTCACCGTCGCCTCCGCGCTCTGCGGCTTCGCCGCGAACCCGGACGTCCTGGTCGCCTCCCGGGTCCTCCAGGGTGCGACGGCGGCGCTGATGGTCCCGCAGGTGCTCTCCATCGTGCACGCCACCTTCCCCGCGCACGAGCGCGGCAAGGTCTTCGGCCTGTTCGGTGCGATCGTCGGCCTCGGCGCGGTCACCGGCCCGCTGCTGGGCGCGCTGCTCACCGAGTGGAATCTCTTCGGCCTCGAATGGCGCCCGATCTTCCTGATCAACCTGCCCGTCGGCATCGCCGGGCTGATCCTGGGCGCCAAGTTCATCACCGAGTCCAAGGCGCCGCGCGCGCTGAAGCTGGACCTGCCGGGCGTCGCCCTGGTGGTGCTGGGCCTGCTGGCGCTGATCTACCCGCTGACCCGGGGCCGCGAGCTGGACTGGCCACTGTGGGGCTACCTGTCGATGGCGGGCAGCCTGGTGATCCTGGGCGTCTTCGTCGCGTACGAGAAGTGGAAGACCCGGCGCGACGGATCCCCGCTCGTGGAACTGTCGCTGTTCAAGGTGAAGAGCTTCGCGGCGGGCATCGCGGTGCAGCTCACCTTCGGTGTCTTCAGCGGCATCTTCTTCATGGTGTGGACGCTGTACATGCAGATCGGCCTCGGCTGGAGCGCACTGCGCGCGGGCGTCACCGGCATCCCCTTCTCCATCGCGGTCTCGGTGGCGGCGGGCATCTCGGTGCAGAAGCTGGTGCCGCGCTTCGGGCGCAAGGTGCTGCAGGCGGGTGCGCTCACCATGGCGACCGGGCTGCTGCTCTACATCTGGGAGGCCAACCACTTCGGTGCGGACATCTCCTCCGTCCAGATGGCGCTGCCGCTGATCGTGATGGGCCTGAGCATGGGCCTGATCGTCGCGCCGCTCACCGACGCGGTGCTCTCCGAGGTGCCCAAGGAGCACGCGGGTTCGGCGTCGGGTCTGATCAACACGACCGGGCAGACCGGCAACGCCTTCGGCATCGGCCTGGTGTCCGTGGTCTTCTTCGGGGTCATCGACGACAAGCTGGAGCTGGCCAAGGGGGCGAAGAGCGCGATCGGTCCGGCGTACGTGGACGCGTTCCAGAGCGCGCTGGGCTGGGTCGTCGGCGTCCTGATCGTCATCTTCCTGCTGATGTTCGCGCTGCCGAAGAAGACGTCGGGCCACGAGGCGCCGGACACGGCGCCCCCGTCCGACGACCTCCACAAGGAGCCCGCCCTGACGGCGTGACGCCCCACCCCCTCCTGCGGCTTCAGGCCCGCCCGGTCCCCGACCGAGCGGGCCTGACGCATTTCCGGGCCCCTCCAGGGGCGCGGGGGACTGCGCGAGCAACCCACCACAAAGCCGCGCGGCGAGCGCTTTAGGTGAAGGGGCGGGTCAGGGGCCCTCTTGCCAGGCCAGAGGGCCCGCACAGCCCGCCCCCTCGGAGGACCAAAGCCCGTTCACGCCCGAACAAGGCCCGTATGTGTTTACCTGCACCCCAAAATGGGCGTACTCTGCCAGAGAAACCACAGGTTCGGGCATCGAACGGACGTAAACCCACATGTACGCACCGGAGCGCCAGCAAGAAATCCTCCGCCTCGCCCGCGAGGGCGGCCGCGTCGACGTACTGTCCCTGGCCGACACCTTCCAGGTCACCGCCGAGACCGTCCGCCGCGACCTCAAGACCCTCGACCGGGCCGGCCTCCTGCGCCGCGTCCACGGCGGCGCCATCCCCGCCGGGCGGCTCGACTTCGAGCCCGACCTCGCCGAGCGCGAGAGCGCCGCCGCCGACGAGAAGGACCGCATCGCCCAGGCCGCCGCCGCCGAACTGCCCACCGAGGGCAGCGTCGTCCTCGACGCCGGCACGACGACGGCCCGCCTCGCGGCGCTGTTCCCGCTGGAGTGCGGCCTGACCGTCGTCACGCACTCCCTGCCGGTCGCCGCCCGCCTCGCCGACCACCCGGGGATAGACCTCCACCTGGTCGGCGGCCGGGTACGGCACCGCACGCGCGCCGCCGTCGACGCCTGGGCACTGCGTGCGTACGGCGAGATCCGCGCCGACGTCGTCCTCCTCGGCGCCAACGGATTCTCCGTACGCCACGGCCTGACCACCCCCGACCTCGCCGAAGCGGCGGTCAAGCGGGCGGTGATCGCCTCGGCCCGCCGGGTCGTGCTGCTCGCCGACTCCGCCAAGCACGGGCAGGAGCACTTCGCGCGGTTCGGGGACCTCGCGGACGTGGATCTGCTGATCACCGACTCCGGGCTCAGCCCCGAGGACGCAGCCGCCATCGAGGCGGCCGGAACCGAAGTACAGCGAGTGTGACCCGATGATCCTGACCGTCACCCCCAACCCCAGCCTCGACCGCACCTACGAGGTCCCCTCCCTGATGCGAGGCGAAGTGCTGCGGGCCACCTCCGACCGGATGGACCCCGGCGGCAAGGGCGTCAACGTCTCGCGCGCGGTCGCCGCCGCCGGACACGACACCCTCGCCGTCCTCCCGCTCGGCGGCGCCCCCGGCGCCCTGGTCGCCGAACTCCTGCGTGCCGAGGGCATCACGGTGGCACCAGTGCCGGTGACAGGACAGACCCGCTCCAACATCTCCGTCGCCGAACCCGACGGCGCCCTCACCAAAATCAACGCACCGGGCCCGGAGCTCACTTCCGCCGAGTCGGAGGCACTGCTCGCCACTGTGCGCGCGCACTCCGCCGACGCCGACTGGATCGCCTGCTGCGGCAGCCTCCCGCGCGGCCTCGCCCCCGAGTGGTACGCCGCCCTGGTGGCCCGCGCCCACGAGGCGGGGGCGCGGATCGCCCTCGACACCTCGGGGCCCTCCCTGCTGGCGGCCCTGCGCGAACGACCCGACGTGGTGAAGCCCAACGCGGAGGAGCTGGCCGAAGCGGTCGGACGGCCGCTCAAGACGGTCGGCGACGCCGTCGCCGCGGCCGAGGACCTGCGTGCCCTGGGCGCACGGTCGGTGCTCGCGAGCCTGGGTGCCGACGGTCAGCTCCTGGTCACCGGTGCCGGTGCGTGGTTCGGCTCGGCGACGGTCGATGTCGTACGGAGCAACGTCGGCGCCGGCGACGCCTCGCTCGCCGGGTTCCTGGCGGCCGGAGGCGAAGGCCCTGAGGCCCTCGCGGCGGCGGTGGCGCACGGTGCGGCGGCGGTACGGCTGCCGGGCAGCGTGATGCCGACCCCGGCGGACCTGGACCCGGCGGCGGTGACGGTGACGGCGGACGTCCCGCTGGACCGCGCACTGACGGAGCCCGCGCCGTGAGCCCCCTGAACTTCCCGCAGCCTGCCGCACCCCTTCCCGCACCTTCCGCATCCGTGCGGACATCCGTGACATCCGTGCAAAGGAGCCCGCGATGAGCCAGATGATCACCGCGGACCTGGTCGACCTCGACCTGGCCGCCGACACCAAACAAGAAGCGGCACGTTCGCTGGCGACCCGGATGGTGGGGCTCGGCAGGGTCACCGACCTCGACGGCTTCCTCGCCGACGTCGCGGCCCGCGAGGCGCAGATGCCGACCGGCCTGGAGGGCGGCATCGGCATCCCGCACTGCCGCAGCGCCCACGTCACCGAGCCGACGCTCGCCTTCGGACGCAGCGCTGCCGGTGTCGACTTCGGTGCGACGGACGGCCCGGCGGACCTGATCTTCCTGATCGCCGCCCCGGCGGGCGCGGACGACGCCCACCTGACGATCCTCTCCAGCCTGGCCCGGCACCTGATGAACACCGCGTTCACGGACGCGCTGCGGGCGGTGGCGGACCCGGAGTCGGCGGCGGCGCTGATCCGGGGCGACGAGACACCGGCACCGGCCACAGCGGACGCACCGGCACCGGAGGCCGCCGCGCAGGCACCGGCCCCGGTGACAGCGGACGCACCGGCCCCGGTGACACCGGCCGCCCCCGACGCCGGAAGCCCCTTCCGTATCGTCGCCGTCACCTCCTGCCCCACCGGCATCGCGCACACCTACATGGCCGCCGAAGCCCTCGAACAGGCCGGCAACGGCGACGGCGTGCAGCTCACCGTCGAGCCGCAGGGCTCCTCCGGCTTCACCCGCCTCGACCCGGCCGTGATCGCCGCCGCCGACGCGGTGATCTTCGCCCACGACGTGCCGGTCCGGGACCGCGAGCGCTTCGCCGGGAAGCCGACGGTCGACGTCGGCGTCAAGGCGGGCATCAACCGGCCCCTCGAACTCATCGCCGAGGCCAAGGAGAAGGCGGCCCGAGGTGACGTTTCCGCGGCACCCGCGAAGGGGACCCCGGTCGAGGAGTCGGGCGAGGCCGACGAGAGCTACGGCGCGAAGCTCCGCACCTGGCTGATGAGCGGCGTCAGCTACATGGTCCCGTTCGTCGCGGCGGGCGGCCTGCTGATAGCCCTCGGCTTCGCCATCGGCGGTTACAAAATCGACAAAGCGCCTTCGGTGATGGAGCACTTCGCCTGGGGCGACCACACCAGCTGGGCGGCGCTGCTGTTCCAGATCGGCGGCCTGGCCTTCGCGTTCCTGATACCGGTGCTGGCCGGTTACATCGCGTACGGAATGGCCGACCGGCCAGGACTCGTGCCCGGCTTCGTCGGCGGCTCGATCGCGGTCACCATCAAGGCCGGTTTCCTCGGCGGCCTGGTGGCCGGTCTGCTCGCGGGTGCGGTGGTCCTCGCGATCCAGAAGGTGCGCATCCCGGCCGCCCTGCGCGGCATCATGCCGGTCGTGGTGATCCCGCTGATCTCCTCGATCGTCGTCGGCTTCCTGATGTTTCTGGTCATCGGCGAGCCCATCGCCAAGCTGCAGTCGGCGCTGACCGACTGGCTGGGCAGTATGTCCGGTACCAATGCGATCGTATTGGGCATCATCCTCGGCCTGATGATGTGCTTCGACCTGGGCGGCCCGCTCAACAAGGTCGCGTACGCCTTCGCCATCGGCGGCATCGCCGACAACCCCAACGACGGCAACCTCAAGGTCATGGCCGCCGTGATGGCCGCGGGCATGGTGCCGCCGCTGGCGATGGCGCTGGCCACCACCGTGCGCGGCAAGCTGTTCACCAAGACCGAGCGGGAGAACGGCAAGGCCGCCTGGGTGCTCGGGGCGTCCTTCATCACCGAGGGCGCGATCCCGTTCGCGGCCGCCGACCCGCTGCGGGTCATCCCCGCGTCCATGGCCGGCGGTGCGGTCACCGGCGCACTGTCGATGGCCTTCGGCAACACGCTGCGCGCCCCGCACGGCGGCGTGTTCGTGGCCCCGCTGGTCGGCAACCCGCTGCTGTACCTGGTGGCCATCGCCGCCGGTGTGCTGGTGACCACCGGGCTGGTCGTCCTCCTCAAGGGGATGCGCCGGAAGCCGCAGACCGCGCCGGCCGCCACGGCGGAGGAGAAGGTCACCGTCGCCGCCTGATCCGTACCGTACAAGTGCGAACCGTACGAATCCGTACCGTACGAACCCGGAAACCCGCCCCCGCGCCCACCGCGCGGGGGCGGGTTTCCGCTGTACGGAACGAGCCGCTGGCCGAAAACGCTCGACCAGTGACAGCGCTTTCACAGGCAACTGCGCCCAACTCGGGCGACCACGTGTTCACCATCAGGACAACCGTGCGCAAGTGACTCCTGGAGCGGCCGCGCACCTGTGAGGATGGCACACCGTCGACCTTGTCATGCTCACCCCTCGTTCCGGAGGCCCGGTGTCCAGACGCTCCATACCCCCCTTGCCCAGAGCCGCCGCGGTACTCGCCGCAGCCGCCCTCCTCGCGGGTCTGACCGCCCCGCAGGTCTTCGCGGCGCCCGCCGCGCCCGCGGACCCCGACCCGGTGCCGGCGACCGTCGCGGGGGAGGGCACCAAGGCCCCGCGCCTGGTGACCGGCCTCGCCGAGGACGCGAGCGGCGGCAACGCGGAGAGCGCGGCCCGGGGGCACCTCGCCGCCAACGCCGACCGCTATCACGTCAGCACCAAGGCGGCCGACCTCAAGGCCCTGCCGCACACCGGCAGCACGGTGCGCTTCCAGCAGTACCACCAGGGCGTCAAGGTCCTCGGCGCGCAGTACCTCGTCCACCTCCAGGCACAGGGCACCGACCGCGACGTCACCGGCGCCGGCGGCACGTACTTCACCGACCTCACGGTCGACACCACCCCCACCCTCGACCCGAAGGCGTCCAAGGGCCGCGCGCTCGCCACCGTCACCGACCCGCGCGCCCGCAAGGCCGCCACCGCCGAGGAGCACGGCCTGGTGGTCCTGCCCGGCGGCGTCGGCGGCGCCGGGAAGTCGGGCAGCCTCACCCGGCACTACACGGTCACCTCCACCGACGTGAACACCGGCGAGGAGCAGGCGCGCGAGGTGTACGTCGACGCGCACACCGGTTCCGTCACCCTCCAGCACGAGTCGCAGATGCACGCCGAGACCCCGGCCACCGGCACCGGCGTCGACGTGCACGGCAAGACGCAGCCGATCAACATCGCCCGGCAGGACGACGGCACGTACCGTCTCTCCGACCTCACCAACCCCACCCGCATCGACACCTACGACGCGGAGGGCCGCCCCTCGGGCCAGTTCAGCGGCAGGATGCCGGCCGGGATGAAGCCCATGCCGAACCCGACCGCCGACTACCCCGCGGCCGCCGGCGAGACGGGCGCGATCAACGCGCACATCAACTCCGCCAAGGTCTACGACTTCTACAAGAAGAAGTTCGGCCGCGAGGGCATCGACGGCAAGGGCGGCACGATCCTCTCCGTCGTCAACGTCCGCACCTCCACCGGGAAGCCGTACCTGAACGCCTTCTGGGACGGCACCAAAATGGTGTACGGCGGCGGCGGACCCACGTACTACTCCTTCGCGGCGGCCATGGACGTGGCCGGTCACGAGATGACGCACGGCGTGATCACCAACAGCGCCAACCTCCTCTACATCAACCAGTCCGGCTCCATGAACGAAGGCCTCGCCGACTACTTCGGCAACGCCATCGAGGCCGACGCCAAGGGCACCCCGTCGACCGACCCGAGCGCCGGGCTCGTCGGCGAGGACCTCTGCCGGACCGGCACGCCGAAGGAGTGCGCCCTGCGCGACCTCAACGACGGGCGCAGCGCGGTCAAGGACTACATCGGCCTGCCGGTCAGCGTCGACAACGGCGGTGTGCACTACAACTCGACGATCTTCTCCGGCGCGCTGTGGGACATCCGCGAGCAGCTCTCCGCGTTGACCGCCGACAAGCTCGTCTACAAGGCGCTCACCGAGTACATGACGCCGCTGGACGACTTCGCCGACGGCCGTGACGCGATCCTCGCGGCGGGCAAGGCGAGCAAGCTGTCCAAGGCCGACCTGCGCAAGATCGCCAAGATCTTCGACCAGCACGGCATCTTCCGGGGCTGGGAGAAGCGCACCGGCACCGACTCACGGGTCCTCGTCGGCAACATCACCGACACCAACTCCATCCCGGCGGCCGAGGGCGGACGCTACGTCGTCTCCAACTCCGACCCGACGGGCGACTCCTTCCCCGGCCTCTACACCGGCCGCACCGACGGCAGCGGCAAGCCGAAGCGGCTCACCCCCGACGACGGGCGCTGGTACGTCTACCCGGCCACCGACGGCAAGAACTTCGCCTCGCTGGTGCTGACGGTCAAGAACAACGCCATCGACTCGTTCGACATCGTCACCGGCTCCCTCAAGGGCGGTCCGCTGAAGACCCTGTTCAGCAGCAAGACCGAGCAGGCCACCGAGATCAAGCTGGACGGCGACCACCTCGCGGTCCTCACCACGGACTTCGGCGCCGGCCAGTCGTACCTCTACACCTCCTACAAGGGCTCCCCGCTCAAGCGCTCGGAGGCCATCCCCGCCGACCACGGCGCCTGGGCGATCTCCGTCAAGGGCGGCAAGCTCGGCTACACCGAGTACTGGGTGGCGGAGAAGGGCACCGTCTTCGCGCCGACCGTGCGCGACATGCTCACCGGCAAGGTCGAGAAGCAGTTCCTGCCCACCGACCAGACCGGCGCCACCTCGCCGCTGACCAACAGCACCACCCTGGTCAAGGGCAAGCTGGTGTGGGCCGAGAAGGGCCGGGCCGCGGGCGCGCGGACCGCGATCCGGGCGGGCGCGCTCACCGGCGCGGGCACCGTCACCGACATCGTCCCGGCGACCTCGCCCAACGCCCCGCTGTCGGCGCAGGTCACCGCGTCCGACCGGTACGTGACGTACACCGACCTGGCCGGGGTGGAGGCCAGCAACGACAAGCTGCCCAAGCTCAAGCAGGTCTCGCTGAGCCGGCCCGGCACCCCGGCGCGGGTCAGCTGCAACCGCGGCATGCAGTGGTACGCCGACGCGGACGGCGACGGCCGTCAGGTGGTGTGGATCGACGGCACCGCGGGCCGCACGGACATCGTGACCCGCTTCGAGCCGACCCACCGCACCTGCAAGTGAGCGCCGAATAGCTCCGGTTGATCACCGCACCCGCCCGCGAAGCCCCATGGCCTCGCGGGCGGTGTGCTTGTCCGCGTACACCTCGCACATGTGCCGCCCGTCCGGCGTCGCCGTGTGCTCGACCTCCCAGAGGCTGAACTCGCTGCCGTCCAGCAGCAGGAACGCGTGCTCGTACAGCGTGAAGCCCACTTCCCTTCCCTTGATGCGGCACTGCCGCCCGTACACCTGCGTGATCTCGTGCGCCAGCGCGTCCATCAGCAGCCGGGCCGTCTCCTCGCCGGGCCGGTCCGTGTTCTCCGCGCGGCGCAGGACGCGGCGGGCGTGGTCGGCGGAGTCGTCCGGCACGAAGGAGCGCCGGGCCCGGCGGCCGGGGTGGGCGACGGGACTGCAGAGCGTGTCGGCCTCGCCCTCCAGGTGCTCGGGGAACATCGGCGGCTCGTCGGGGTGCGAACCGCCCCTGAGAGCCAGCCGGTTCGCGGCCAGCCGGGCGTCGTCGACGTCCGTGTACAGCTCGTGCTGGACGTGCCGGTCGCGGCCGGCGTTGTGCACCAGCTCCCACAGGGTGAGGGAGGAGCCGTCGGTGAGCAGGAACGTGTGCCGGTGCAGGGAGCGGCGCAGGCCGGAGCTGTGGTGGGAAGAGCGCAGCGAGGAACTGTGCGCCAGCGCCGACTGGAGGCGCTCGACGGTCTCGTCGGGCAGGTCGAAGGAGTTCAGCGCGCGGCCCAGGAGCTGCCCGAGGTGCTCCTCGGTCGTTTCGAGGCCGTCGGTTTCGTCGAGGCCGTCGTACTCGTCACGGCCGTCGTATGCGTCGAGGCCGTCGCTCTCGTTCTCGTACGGATCGTTCAAGGCTTCTCCAGGCCGTCGCCGCGTGTGACGCTCTCGGAACTCAAAGTAGCCGGTGGGTCTGACATCGTGCCCCGGGAATGGCACTTATTTGCCTCTGAACGAAGGGCGGTGTACGAGAGGTTCCCGCAAACCGCCCCCGAAATACCGCAGTTCTACGATTCACACCGCCGCGGGGTAGAGGTCCCGGTATGCGGGGAACACCCCGCCCGGCCCGTCGACCCCCTCGGCCGCCCGGACGGCCTTCACGATCGCCCGCGTCACCGTGTCCGCGCCCGCCGCCAGCACCTCGTTGAGGGCGGCTGCCGTCAACTGGGCGGCGAATTCCGGGTGCTGCTCGGCGACCAGCGGCCGCTCACCGGTGGAGAGCGCGAAGACCGTGTCACCGTCCGTCAGTTGGTGCACCGGACGCAGGCCGCGGGCGAAGCCGTCGTGCGAGGTGCCCGCCAGCTTGTGCGCCTGCGCGCGGGTGAGCGCGGCGTCCGTGGCGACGACCGCGAGGGTCGTGTTCAGCGGGGGGCGCACGGAGGCGGCGTACCGTCGCGCGGATTCCTCGCGCGCCTCCTTGGTACGGCGTACCGCCTCCCGGTGCACCTCCTCGCGCGGGTACGTCACCGGCCCCTGGAGGTACATCCCGTACAGCACACCGGTCAGCGGGTCGACGGGGGAGCCCACCGCGTTCACCACCACCAGTGCCGCCACCGTCGCCCCCGAGTCCAGCAGCACGCTCGCGGTGCCCACCCCGCCCTTGAGGCCGCCCGCCACCGCACCGGCGCCGGCGCCCACCGCACCCTGTGCCACCGGTGCACCGGTGCCGGTGCGCGCGGCGGCCTCCACGGCGGTACGTCCTGTCGCCGCGTCCGGGCGGCAGTGCCAGTCGCCGCCGCGCCCCAGGTCGAAGAGGCAGGCGGCGGGCACCACGGGCACCACCTGCGCCGGGTCAAGGCCTATGCGGTAGCCGCGCCGGTGCTCCTCCAGCCAGGCCACCACGCCGGAGGCCGCGTCGAGCCCGTACGCACTGCCGCCGGTGAGCACGATGGCGTCGGTGCGCTGCACCAGGTTGCGCGGGTCCAGGGCGTCCGTCTCGCGGGTGCCGGGTCCGCCGCCCCGTACGTCCACGGCGGCGGTGAAGCCGCCCTCGGGTCCGAGCACGACGGTGGTCCCGGTCAGGGCGAGGGCGCTTGCCACGCGCGCGTGGCCGACCCGGAGGCCGGCCACGTCGGTCAGTGCGTCGTTCGGTCCCGGCTTTCCGGTGAGGGCGTCCATGGACCTTGCGTATCACGCCACTTGTGGCTTGCGAAGACTCGCGCTGTCGGGGCGGTTCGACAGCAGTACGCCGATCGTCACGGCCGCCGCCATCACGATGCCCGCCGCCAGCACGCCCCAGGTGCCCAGAAACGTGCAGGCGAGCACCACGACCACCGTCACCGGCATCAGCGCCTTCTCCGCCGCGTCCCGCTTGAAGTGCCGGGCCTGGAGGAACCAGCCGGTGAACAGGAACAGCGCGGTGGGGATCGTCACCGCCGCCGTCGCCGCGACGGGGGAGATGTGCGCCTTGCCGGTGACCTGCTCGACCGCGACCTCGATGCCCGCGCCGATGGCCGCCGCCGACCCCAGGATGAGCAGGTGACCGTAACCCCAGGTGATGGCCCGCCGCATCGTGGTGAGACGGTCCTGCGCCGGTGAGGCGAAGTAGATCCACCAGGCGCCGAAGACGATCAGCAGTCCGCCGCCGGCGATCGACAGCAGCTCGCCCAGTGCCTCGTGCTCGTCCAGGCCCTCCTGCACGGCGATGGTGGCCGCGGTGATGGACTCGCCCAGCACGATGATGGTGAACAGGCCGTACCGCTCGGCGATGTGGTGCGGGTGCCAGGTGGTGTTGAAGCCCTTCTCGGCGATCAGCGGCACGCTCAGCTCGGCCAGCCCCAGGATCACGAAGAAGTACATGCGCGCCCCCTCCGGGGCGAACAGCATCGCCAGCCAGCCGACCTGGCAGATCACCAGCCCGATGGCGTACTTGAGCGCCATGGAGCGCTCCGCGCCGCTGTTGTGCCGGGCGACCCGCAGCCACTGGCAGGTCATCGCGAGGCGCATCACGACGTAACCGACGATGCACACCGCCCAGTTGCCGTCGTCGGAGGCGCGCGGGATGCCCGCCGCGAACACCAGGACGCCCGCGATCTGCACCAGTACGGCGATGCGGTAGAACACATCGTCGTTGTCGTAGGCCGAGGCGAACCAGGTGAAGTTCATCCACGCCCACCAGATCGCGAAGAACACCAGCACGTAGCCGAGGATGCCGCTGCCGAAATGGCCCTCCGCGACGGCGTGCACCAGACGCACACCGGCCTGGGCGACGGCGACGACGAAACACAGGTCGAAGAACAGTTCCAGCACAGTGGCCGCGCGGTGTCCCTCGTCGGGGCTGCGCGACGTCATCCGGCGCAGGAGGCCGGTCGGGGCGGGATGGCTCATACGTACCAAGAGACCAGAGGAGGGGGCGGAGCGCGCGCGGAACGATCGCACGGGGGAGGCTCTTGCGTACCGGCGGGAAATCTTTTGTGAATGCATTCACAAGCGGGCTAATGACTTTAGTCCCGACGAAAAGTGCAGGTCAGGGCGGTGAATCCCGCCTCGGTGGGTCAAAAGTAGGGCCTTTGGGTCCTCGACTGAGGACCATTGCGCGCTGCACGAAGGGCGCGACAGGAGTCGAATGGGGATGTAGCGACGAAGCAGGAACGGAAGGTGCGGACGATGACCACAGCCCCCGTGGACACCGCGGCGAACAGCATGCAGGCCACAGAGGTCACAGACGCCTGGGACGGTTTCCAGGACGGTCTGTGGCGCGACGCGGTCGACGTCCGCGACTTCGTGCAGCGGAACTACACCCCGTACGAGGGCGACGCCGCCTTCCTCGCGGGCCCCACCGAGCGCACCACCGCCGTGTGGCAGAAGCTCCTGGGGATGTTCCCCGAGGAGAACAGCAAGGGCATCTACGACGTCGACGTGAAGACCCCGTCGCGCATCGACGCCTTCGCCCCCGGCTTCATCGACGCCGACAAGGACCTCATCGTCGGCCTCCAGACCGACGGCGCCCTCAAGCGCGCCATCATGCCCAACGGCGGCTGGCGCATGGTCGAGAGCGCCCTCAACGCGTACGGCTACGAAACCGACCCCGAGGTCCGCGAGGTCTACACCCACCTGCGCAAGACCCACAACGAGGGCGTCTTCGACGCGTACACCCCCGAGATCCGCGCCTGCCGCTCCTCCGGCATCATCACCGGCCTGCCCGACGCGTACGGCCGCGGCCGCATCATCGGCGACTACCGCCGCGTCGCCCTGTACGGCGTAGATCGACTTATCGACGCGAAGGCGGCCGACAAGGCGCGCCTGGGCGAGCAGTGGGCCACCGAGCACGTCATCCGTGACCGCGAGGAGATCTCCGAGCAGATCAAGGCGCTGAACGAGCTCAAGTCGATGGCCGCTTCCTACGGCTACGACATCTCGGGCCCGGCGAAGACCGGCCGCGAGGCCGTCCAGTGGCTGTACTTCGCGTACCTGGCCGCCGTGAAGGAGCAGAACGGCGCGGCCATGTCGATCGGCCGCATCGACAACTTCCTCGACATCTACCTCCAGCGCGACATCGAGAAGGGCCTCATCACCGAGGAGCAGGCCCAGGAGTTCATCGACGACTTCGTCATCAAGCTCCGCATCGTCCGCTTCCTGCGCACCCCGGAGTACAACGAGCTGTACTCCGGCGACCCGACCTGGGTGACCTGGTCGATGGCCGGCATCGGCGAGGACGGCCGCCCGCTGGTCTCGCGCACCACCTTCCGCGCCCTGCAGACGCTCTACAACCTCGGCCCGGCGCCGGAGCCCAACCTGACCGTCTTCTGGTCGCAGCAGCTCCCCAAGGGCTTCAAGGACTATGCGTCCCAGGTCGCCATCGACACCTCGGCGATCCAGTTCGAGTCCGACGAACTGATGCGCCCGAAGTACGGCGACGACACCGCCATCGCGTGCTGCGTCTCGGCGATGGCCGTCGGCAAGCAGATGCAGTTCTTCGGCGCCCGGGTCAACGTCGCCAAGGCGCTGCTGTACGCGATCAACGGCGGCCGCGACGAGAAGTCCGGGAAGACCGTGGTGAACGGCTTCGAGCCGGTCACCGGCGACTACCTCGACTACGAGGACATCGCCCCGCGTTACGACGCGATGCTGGACTGGCTGGCCAAGACGTACGTGCACGCGCTGAACGTCATCCACTACATGCACGACAAGTACGCGTACGAGCGCATCGAGATGGCCCTGCACGACCAGGAGATCCTGCGCACCATGGCCTGCGGCATCGCCGGCCTGTCGGTCGCCGCCGACTCCCTCTCGGCCATCAAGCACGCCAAGGTCAAGATCATCCGGGACGAGACCGGTCTCGCGGTCGACTACGAGATCGAGGGCGAGTACCCGGCGTACGGCAACAACGACGACCGCGCGGACGCCATCGCCAAGCGCATCGTCCAGGACTTCATGCAGAAGATCCGCAAGCACCCGACCTACCGCGACGCCGTGCACACACAATCTGTGCTCACGATCACTTCAAACGTGGTCTACGGCAAGAAGACCGGCAACACCCCCGACGGCCGCCGCGCCGGCACCCCGTTCGCGCCCGGCGCCAACCCGATGAACGGACGCGACGAGCACGGCTACATCGCCTCCGCGCTGTCGGTCGCCAAGCTGCCGTACGACGACGCCGAGGACGGCATCTCGCTGACCAACACCATCACCCCGGACGCGCTCGGCCGCACCGCCGAGGAGCGGGTGCAGAACCTCTCCGGCGTCCTCGACGGGTTCATGGCCAGCAACGGCTTCCACATGAACGTCAACGTGCTCGACAAGAAGATGCTCGAAGACGCCATGGAGCACCCGGAGAACTACCCGCAGCTGACCATCCGGGTCTCCGGCTACGCGGTCAACTTCGTGCGGCTGACCCGCGAGCAGCAGCTCGACGTCATCAACCGCACCTTCCACGGCTCGCTCTAGAGCCCCAGGACGTCCCGCGGCAACCCCCCTGTCCGCGGGACCGGCCCGCCGCCTCTCACCACGAGGCGGCGGCGGGCCCCACGATCCGTACGGCGCCGGGGCCGATCCCCCTGACCCTCACCCGGTCCCGGTGCCGTACGAAAACGTTTCTCCACTCCTCCCAGGAGGCTCCTGCCATGACCGCCGTACTGCTCGGGAACGAGATCCCCGTACGGGCCGCCGCCCCCGCCGCCCCCGCCGCCCCCGAGGGCGCCACCCCGGCCGGCGCCGCGACCCAGCGCCCCATCAGCGGCTCGGTGCACTCCTGGGACCTGTCCACCGGCGTCGACGGGCCCGGCACCCGGTTCGTCACGTTCCTCTCCGGCTGCCCGCTGAGCTGCCTGTACTGCCACAACCCCGACACCATGAAGATGCGCAACGGGAAGCGGTACGCGGCCGACGACATCGTCGCCGAAGCCGCCAAGTACACGACCTTCATCCGGGCCTCCGGCGGCGGCGCCACCATCAGCGGCGGCGAACCCCTCCTCCAGCCGGTCTTCGCCGGCGAGCTCTTCCACCGCTTCAAGCACGAGCTGGGCCTGCACACCGCCCTGGACACCTCGGGCTTCCTCGGCGCGCGCGCCACCGACGCCATGCTCCGCGACGTCGACCTCGTCCTCCTCGACATCAAGTCCTGGGACCCGGCGACGTACACCAAGGTCACGGGCCGCGAGCTCCAGCCCACCCTGGACTTCGCTCGGCGCCTGGCCGCCCTCGACAAGCAGGTGCACGTACGTTTCGTCCTCGTGCCGGGCCTGACCGACGACCCCGCGAACGTCGAGGGCGTCGCCGCCTTCGCCGCCTCGCTCGGGGTCGTCTCCCGGGTCGACATCCTGCCCTTCCACAAGCTGGGCGAGGCCAAGTGGGAGGCGCTCGGCAAGACCTTCACGCTGCACGACACCCCGTCGCCGGGCCCGGCCGAAGTGGCGGCGGCCAGGGAGATCTTTCAGGGACACGGTCTGTACGCCGTTTGAGTGCGCCGAGGGGTGAAAGTGCACCCTTCGCCCTAATTTGAGGGGGTGACCGAGCCCTCACCCTCCGCACCGGACCCGACCGCACCCCCCATTCCAGGGGGTGTTCCCCCTGCGGGCGCAGGGGGAACACCCGTCGGTCCCTCCCCGCGGCCCACCCCGTCGGTGACACGCCGCGCCACCCTGGTGGCCACCGCCGTCTCGCTGCTCCTGATCCTCGCGATCTACTTCGGCAGCCGGATGCTGCGCGACTTCGACTCCGCGCTCATCCCCTACGCCGTGGCGACGGTCTTCCTGGCGTTCGGTGTCGCATACCGGTACACCGTCTGGGTCTCGGCCCCCGGCGCCCGCCGCCTGTTCACCAAGGGGTGGGGCAGCCTCTTCTCCGCCGAGAACTTCCGCAAGGCGCCCACCGCGCTGCCGAAGATGATCGCGACCTACCTCGGCTTCCAGAAGTTCCTCGGCGCCCGCAGCCACGCCCGCTGGGCCGCCCACCAGCTCATCTTCTGGGGCTGCATCCTCGCCGCCGCGATCACCTTCCCGCTCACCTGGGGCTGGTTCACCTTCACGTCGTCGACCGGCTCGGGCCCCGGCTACGAGATGCGGATCTGGGGCTTCAAGGTCCTCGGCTACGACTCCTCCAGCCTCATCGGCTGGCTGATGTTCCACGGCCTGGACGTCGCCGCCGTACTGGTCATCCCCGGCGCCTCGTACTTCCTGTACCGGCGGATGAAGGACCGCGGCGCGATGACCGGTCAGCGCTTCGCGTACGACCTCGTACCGCTCATCGCACTGATCGTCATCTCGGTGACCGGCCTGCTGCTCACCTTCTCGTCGATCTTCCTGCACGGCGGCGGCTACGAGTTCCTGGCGCTGCTGCACATGGTGTCGGTCGTCTTCACGCTCATCTACATCCCGTTCGGGAAGTTCTTCCACATCGTGCAGCGGCCCGCCGCCGTCGGCATGCAGCTCTTCAAGTACACGGCGCGGCAGAAGGACGAGGTCTTCCACTGCCGCCGCTGCAACACGCCGATCGACACCGCTCCGTACGTCGAGAACCTCGAAGCCACCATGCGCGACCTGAAGCTCGACTTCGCCGAATGGGCCGAGTACTGCCCGCGCTGCAAGCGCGAACTGCGGGGCAACGCCTACCTCTCGCACGTCAAGAAGGGCTTCAAGTGACCGCGCAAGACGTCCCGCTGGGACCGACCGTACGGGCCCACGTCCCCCTGGACCCCTCCATCGCCCCGCCCGGCACCCGCGGCTTCCGCGACGCCGGCGGCATCCCCGCCGACCAGTGGCACGCCGACCAGAACGGCGAGACCCTCGTCCCCACCCACTGCTGTTTCTGCGGCGTGCAGTGCGGCATGTACCTGCGGGTCGACAAAGGCGGCAAGGTCTTCGGCGTCGAACCCCGCAACCACGACATCAACCGCATGCGCCTGTGCCCCAAGGGCATCAACGCCTACCAGCAGGTCAACCACCCCGACCGGCTCACCGCCCCGCTGATGCGCCGCTCGCGGAACGAGGAGTTCCGGGAGGTCTCCTGGGAGGAGGCGCTGGACTTCACCGCGTCCGAGGTGCGTCGTATCCAGCAGGCGTACGGCAATGACGCGTTTGGCCTGCTCGGCGGCGCGAGCCTCTTCTCGGAGAAGACGTACCTGGTCGGCAAGTTCGCGAGGGTCGCCCTCAAAACACGACATGTCGACTACAACGGTCGCCTGTGCATGGTCTCCGCCGCCGGCGCCAACAAGCTCGCCTTCGGCATCGACCGCGCCGGCAACCCCTTCTCCGACATCCTCCTCACCGACTGCCTGCTGATCGCGGGCTCCAACGTCGGTGAGTGCTTCCCGGTGATGACGCAGTACCTGTGGGGGGCGCGCGACCGGGGTGCGGTGCTGATCGTCGTCGACCCGCGCGAGACGGCCATCGCGCGCACCGCCGACATCCACGTCGCCCTCAAGCCGGGCACGGACTCGGCGTTCTTCAACGCCGTCCTCCATGTCGTCGTACGGGAGAACCTCGTCGACGCCGCGTACCTGGCCGCCAACACCACCGGCTGGGACGAGGTCAGGGCCAAGGTCGCCGAGTACCCGCCGGAGCGCTCGGCGGAGATCTGCGGGGTGCCGGCCGCGCAGATCGAGCAGGTCGCCCGGGTGTTCGCGGGCGCGGGCAAGTCGATGGCGTGGCACGCGCGCGGCATCGAGCACCACTCGCAGGGCGTCGAGAACTGCCTGTCCGTCATCAACCTGTGCGTCGCCACCGGCAACATCGGCAAGCCCGGCGCCGGTTACGGCACCATCACCGGCCAGGGCAACGGCCAGGGCGGCCGCGAGCACGGCCAGAAGTCCGACATGCTGCCCGGCGGCCGCTCGATCATGAACGACGAGCACCGCCGCCAGATTTGCGAGATCTGGGGCATCGAAGAATCCGAACTGCCGCCCGCTGGCACTTCGATGATGGAAATGGTCTGGCAGATGCAACGCGGCGAGATCCGCGGCCTGATCGGCGTGTGCAACAACCCCTTCGTCTCCCTCCCCAACTACCGGGTGGTCAAGGAGGGGTACGACGCCACCGAGTTCCACGCCCAGTTCGACTTCTTCCTCTCCGAGACGGCCGCCAACGCGCACGTCGTCTTCCCCGTCACCACCTGGGCCGAGGACGAGGGCGTGATGGCCAACGCCGAGGCCCGCGTCGTCAAGCACAACAAGGCGCAGGAACCCCCGGCGGGCGTACGCACCGACACGTGGGTGATGTGCCAGCTCGCCCAGCGCCTGGGCTTCGGCGACAAGTTCGCCTTCGCCGGCTCCCGCGAGGTCTTCGAGGAACTGCGCACCGCCTCCTCCGGCACCGTCAACGACTACTACGGCATCACCTACGAGCGCCTGGAGGAGACCGGCGGCATCGCCTGGCCCTGCCCGGACACCGAGCACCCCGGCACCCCCCGCCTCTTCGAGGACGGCAAGACCTACCACCCCGACGGCAAGATCCACCTCCAGGTCGTCGAGTGGCACCAGCCGATGGATCCGTACGACGACGACTTCCCGATGTCGCTCACCACGGGCCGCACCGTCGCCCACTTCCTCTCCGGCAACCAGACCCGGCGCCTGGGCGCACTGGTCGAGCAGACCCCGCGCCCGTGGGTGGAAGTGCACCCCTCGCACGGCTTCCAGAACGGTGATCCGGTACGCGTCGTCACCCGCCGCGGCAGCGCCGTCTTCCCTGCCCTCGTCACCGAGGCGATCCGCCCCGACACCTTCTTCGTCCCCTACCACTGGCCCTCGCCGACGGCCGCCAACATCCTCACCATCGACGCCCTGGACCCCCGCTCCAAGATCCCGGAGTACAAGGTCTGCGCCTGCCGCATCGAGCGCGCCGACTCCATCGACGAGGTCCCGGCCCCACCCGTCGCGCCCGGCCACGTGGCGTACCCGGAGACCCAGGTCTCCCGCACCGACACCCTGCCGCCCACCGCCCCCCAGGGCAGGGCGACCGCAGAAGAGAGGCGCTGACCAGCCATGATGGGTAAAACGATCTTCATCGACCCGGGCCGCTGCATCGGCTGCCAGGCGTGTGTCTCAGCCTGCCGCGAATGCGACTCGCACCGCGGCAAGTCGATGATCCACCTCGACTACACCGACCCCGGCCAGTCTGTCGCCTCGCTGCCCACCGTCTGCATGCACTGCGAGGACCCGATCGCGCCCTGCGCCGAGGTGTGCCCCGCCGAGGCGATCCTGATCACCGCCGACGGCGTGGTGCAGCAGGCCGACACCACCCGCTGCATCGGCTGCGCCAACTGCGTCAACGCCTGCCCCTTCGGCGTTCCCAAGATCGACCTCGAAGCCAAGCTGCAGATGAAGTGCAACCTCTGCTACGACCGCACCGCCTACGGTCTCGCCCCCATGTGCGCCACGGTCTGCCCCACCGGCGCCCTCTTCTACGGAACCCTCGAAGAGCTCCAGGCCGAACGCCCCGGCGTGCAGGTCGCCGACTCCTTCGCGTTCGGCGACGTGATGGTCTCCACCGGGGTCGCGATGGTCGTCCCCGCCGACAAGGTCCAGTGGCCGGTGCCCGGCGGGCTCCCGGTCGTCGAGGTGAACGGAGTCGACGTCCGATGAGCACAGTCCAGCCACCGTCCCCCGGCGACACCCGCCTCCCCGAGGACGCCGACGCCGCCCAGGCCGCACTCCACGACCGGATCAGCGCCGACTCCCTCACCTCCCGCCGCGACTACCTGCGGATCGTCGCCACCGTCTCCGGCGGCCTCGCCGTCGGCGGCCTGGCGGTCGCCGGGGGAGTGCTGCACCGCCACGGCGACCCCGAGGGCGACGGCGTCCCCAAGGCCAAGAAGATCGCCGACGAACTCCCCACCGGCGAGTCGATCGCCTTCCGCTACCCCGGCGACGAGGACCGCGCCGTCGCCATCCGCCTCGCCGACGGCTCCCTCGTCGGCTACTCCGCCGTCTGTACGCACCTGGCCTGCGCCGTCCTGTGGCGCAAGGAACGCGGCTCCGAGGGCGAGCTGTACTGCCCCTGCCACGAAGGCATCTTCGACGCCCGCACCGGCGAGGTCACCGCCGGCCCGCCACCCCGCGGCCTGCCCAAGGTGGTGGTCGTCGAGGAGGTCGACGGCAGCATCTGGGCCATCGGCACCACCCGCTCCGGCGAGAGCGTCGAGGACGGCCTGTGCCGCCAGATCATCGACGAGCGCCCCGAGTTCGCGGCCCGGATCGGCTGCCCGGGAGCTGCCCTGCGCCGCAATCCGCAGTCCGAGCCCCGCCAGCAGAGCAGGCAGACATGAGCGAACCGACCCCGCCCCCGAACCCCCCGCTCCCGAACGCCCCATCCCCGAACCACGCCCCGTCCCCGAACACGGGGCCCGGCCTCCCGCCGCGCCCCGTCTACCACCCCGGCAGCGCCGACCCGAGGCTGAACCGCCCGGTCCACGAGCGCTACCCCCAGATCCGCCCGACCAGCGGCTACGGCGACCCCCGCGTCCGTCACACCGGGCCGGGCCCCGGCGCCGGCACCGAGCAGGAACCCGAACGCGCAGCCAAGTTCAACGCCCGCCTCACGCTCGCCATGACGGTGGTCATCGGCCAGCTCTGGGCGCTGTTCATCACCGTCAACGAGTGGATGAAGGGCGACACCACCACCGCCTGGTGGGGCGCGGGCTTCCTGTGCCTTTCCTTCGTGGTCGTCCTCCTTCTCTGGCTCATCGACCCCAAGGACAGGTGACTCCCATGGCAACGGCACCCCCCACAGGCTCCCCGGCCCAGGGAGTCGACACGTACAAGCCGGGCACGACCATCAACGACTGGCGCCCCGAGGACGAGTCCTTCTGGCAGTCCACCGGCCGCAAGGTCGCCAGCCGCAACCTGTGGATCTCGGTCCCCGCCCTGATGCTGGGATTCGTCGTCTGGCAGGTCTGGTCGGTGACCGTCGTCAAGCTCGGCGACGTCGGCTTCGGCTTCTCCAAGTCGCAGCTGTTCTGGCTGACCGCCGTCCCCGGCATCACCGGCGGCACCTTCCGGATCCTCTACACCTTCATCGGGCCGATCTTCGGCGAGCGGAAGTTCACCGCGTTCTCCACGATCATCCTGATCGCCCCGCTGCTCTGGCTCGGCTTCGCGCTCCAGGACACCTCCACCCCGTACTGGGAGATGGTCCTGATCGCCGCCCTCTGCGGTCTCGGCGGCGCGAACTTCGCCTCCTCCATGGCCAACATCGGCTTCTTCTTCCCCAAACGGGAGAAGGGCAACGCCAACGGCATGAACGGCGGCCTCGGCAACCTCGGCGTCTCCGTCGTCCAGCTGATCGCCCCGCTCGTAGTCACCGCCGCCGTCCTCGGTCCCCCGGCTGGCAAGGCGCTGACCAGCAAGAAGACCGGTGACGAGGTCTGGCTCCAGAACGGCGCGTTCCTCTGGGTGCCCCTGCTGGTGATCATGGCGCTGCTGGCCTGGTTCCTGATGAACGACCTCAAGGTCGCCGCCGCCCCGTTCAGCCAGCAGAAGATCATCTTCAAGCGCAAGCACAACTGGCTGATGACCTGGCTGTACGTCGGTACCTTCGGCTCCTTCATCGGCTTCGCCGCGGCCCTGCCGAACCTGATCAACACCACGTTCACACCGATCAACTCGGCCTACTCGGCGACCACGTACGCCTGGATCGGCCCCTTCGTCGGCGCGCTCGCCCGCTGGGGCGGCGGCTGGCTCTCCGACAAGATGGGCGGCGCCCGCGTCACCATGCTGTCGTTCGTCGGCATGGGCGTGGCCCTGATCGTCGTGATCAACGCTCTGCCCAGCGGCGGCAACAACGGTAACTTCTGGGTCTTCTACGCCGGCTTCCTCGTCGCGTTCTTCTTCTGCGGCCTGGGCAACGGCTCGACCTTCCGCCAGATCCCGGTGATCTTCCGCAACCAGCACCTGATGGAGGCGGCCGGCCAGGGCGAGGCAGTCCAGGCGAAGGCTCTCAAGCAGTCCGAGATGGAGGCGGGCGCCGTCACCGGCTTCAGCTCGGCCATCGCGGCCTACGGCTTCTTCTTCATCCCGGCGATGTTCGCGAACTTCCCCGTGGTCAATTCCCTCTGGGTGTTCGTGGGCTTCTACGTCACGTGCCTGGTGGTCTGCTGGTGGTTCTACGCCCGCAAGAACGCGGAGGCCCCCAGCTGACCGGGGCCCTGGCCCCGCACCCCCGCCGTACCCTGGAGAAATGAACACCTCCGACCACGCCGTCCCAGCCGCGGGCCTGCCCGAACCGGCGTCGCGCCCCAGGCCCGGTCTGGTCTTCGACGATCCGCTGGACCAGCAGTCGTCGGACGACACGGACCGGGGCTGGGGCGACCGTCCCACCACCAGCGGTGGGACGGCGGACCTCGCCCGTTTCCTGGACGAGAAGCCGCCGCACCACGTCTGATCCGACAGCGGCGACTGCGGGGCTAGGGGTTGTTGTGCCCGGACCCGCGCTGCGCGACCAGGGCGTCCCTGATCTCCTTGAGGAGCTCGACCTCGGTGGCCTCCATGACCTCCTCGGTCGCCTCCTTCGCCTTCTCCTTCGCCGCGCGCCTGGCGAGGTACTTCGCCATCGGCAGGACCATCAGGAAGTAGACGACCGCGGCGGTGATCAGGAAGCTCAGTGCGGCGCTCAGGACCGATCCCCACATGATCGGGATGCCCTGCATCTGACCGTCGACGACCTTGCACGGATCCTTCAGGCAGGAGCTGTACTTCTCCAGGTCCTGCGTGCCGAAGGCGCCGACAAGCGGATTGATCACGCCCTTGACGATCGAGTTCACGATGTTGGTGAACGCGGCACCGATGACAACGGCGATCGCGAGATCGATCACATTGCCGCGCATCAGGAAGGCCTTGAAGCCTTCCAGCAGGCTGGTCTTCTCGTCGCTCACGAACGAGCCTCTTTTCGCATGTGCAGGGGGCGGTGCAAATATCTCCGCAACTCTTGGCAGCACCGGTTGCCGCTGTCCAATCCGGCAACTCGAATCGGTGACCCCACTGTTCGTCAGCGCGAATCTGCGCTCCGTCAATCAGCACACTGATCAACACAGCGTCACCGCCAGCCGGGACGTCGCCCCCGCACCCGCCAGCTGAGCCGCGGTCGCGCGAGGAACGGACAGCACCACCAGTGCCCCGCCGTCCGCAGAAGTCTGCCCCGGTTCCGGCACTTCAGCCACTCGAACACCGGCGGCCACCACCTTGGCCGGAGAACCGCCGTCGCTGGTGGGCGAGTTGGCAGAAGCGATCACGTCGACCCGGTCCCCGCGCCGCAGCAGTCGTACGGTCGCCGCGTCGGCGATCCGTACCGGCGCGGACACCACCTCGGTACGCGCCGGCGTCCGACGGTGCTGTTGCCCCGCACCCTCGACCGCCTGCGTAGCCGTACCGGTACGCTCCGTGGCCCGCGGTGTCGCAGCGGCCAACGCGGCGGCGGACACCGCGAGTCCGGCAGCCATCGCCCGCCGCCTGCGCCTGACCGCCTTGCGCAGCCGATGTCGGCCGCCACCCCCTCGCACCCGCAACGGAGCGAACTCGGGCACACCGCACGGCTCGGGCGCGGACAGCGCGGGCAGGGGCAGCGGGGGAGAAGGGGCGAGCGAGGACACGGAGAATCACCACCGGATCACGTCGGGTGCACGGACTGGAACTCCTCACGATCCACGTTCCGCGCCGATCCCACCCGACCCTGTGGACAGCCCCCAACCTGTGGAGAACTCGCTCACCCCTACGAGGGAAAACCCGATGTCAGGGCGACACAACTGCCGTCAGGGCAGCGCGATCCCCGTCTCGATCCCGTCCAGCGCGTGCGCACACAGGCAGTCACGCGTCGCGTTCGCCGGCAGCCCCGCCACCGCGTCGAACAGCACCCCACGCAGCCGGTCCACGTTCGCCCCGAACACCTTGAGGACCTCCTCGTGGCTGACGCCCTCACCCGTCTCCGCACCCGCGTCCAGGTCCGTGACCAGTGTCATCGACGTGTAGCAAAGCCCCAGTTCACGTGCGAGCACCGCCTCCGGGTGCCCGGTCATGCCGACCACCGACCACCCCATCGACGCGTGCCACACCGATTCGGCGCGGGTCGAGAAGCGCGGCCCCTCGACGACCACCAGCGTCCCGCCGTCCACCGGCTCCCAGTCCCGCCCCCGCGCGGCCTCCAACGCGACACCGCGCCCCACGGGGCAGTACGGGTCGGCGAACGACATGTGCACAACTTCGGGCAGCACGCCGTCCACGGGCGTGACGCCGTCGTAGTACGTCTGGGTCCTGGCCTTCGTACGGTCCACCAACTGGTCCGGCACCAGCAGCGTGCCCGGACCGTACTCGGCCCGCAGCCCGCCCACCGCACAGGGCCCCAGCACCTGGCGGGCGCCCACCGAGCGCAGCGCCCACAGGTTGGCCCGGTAGTTGATGCGGTGCGGCGGAAGGTGATGGCCTCGTCCGTGCCGGGGCAGGAACGCCACCTTCCGGCCGGCGATCTCACCAAGGAACAGGGAGTCGCTGGGGCTGCCGTACGGAGTGTCCACCTGGATCTCGGTCACGTCCTCCAGGAAGGAGTAGAAGCCCGATCCGCCGATGACACCGATCTCTGCCTGCGCTGCGTTCACCATGGCCGTCACCCTAGTCCCGGCCCGCGCGTGGCCCTGGCCCGGGAACGCCGAAGTCCCCGCCGTCGCGAACGACAGCGGGGACTTCGGGAAAACCGGAAAGCGAATGCCTCGGCAGATGCCTCAGGCGGCCGAGGACGACCCCGTGGAGGAGCTCGACGAAGACGCGGACGACGAAGACGACGTGGTCGACGACGATGCCGCGGGCTTCGAGTCCGAGCTCGACGAGGACGACGACGAAGCGGTCTTCGAGGACGAGGCCGGCGTGCTGCTCGACGAGGAGCCGCGGCTGTCGTTCCGGTAGAAACCGGAGCCCTTGAAGACGATGCCGACCGCGGAGAAGACCTTCTTCAGGCGTCCCTTGCAGGCCGGGCACTCGGTCAGTGCGTCATCGGTGAACTTCTGCACTGCCTCAAGGCCTTCGCCGCATGCGGTGCACTGGTACTGGTAGGTCGGCACTTGCTCCTCCTGGCACTCTCACTCGATGAGTGCTAACGACGGTCCATAGTGACGTATTCCGCTGGATCAGTCCACCGTGACCGGCACGCGGTGACCCACACCACGTGCCGCCACCCGCCCCGACGACTGCGGCAACAGGCGCGAGCGCAGCACCACGAGCACCACCAGGGCGAGCACCGTGCCGCCCAGCGGCACCAGGAATCCGGCGCCGGAGTCATGCGCGTCGGTCAGCCGCCCGGCCACCGTCACCGCCATGGCCTGCCCGAACGCGACCGCACCCGTCAGCCAGGTGAACGCCTCAGTGCGCGCGGTGGCGGGCACCAGCGTCTCGACCATGGTGTAGCCGGTGATCAGCGCCGGCGCGATGCACAGGCCGACCAGCAGCCCCAGCCCCGCCAGCAGCGGCACGGAGTGCACCGCCCACAGACCGGAGGCGAACAGCGTCAGGCCGATGTACCCGGCGATCAGACGGCGGCGCGGCCCGATCTTCCAGGCGATGGTGCCGCAGACGATGCCCGCCAGCATGTTGCCGCCCGCGAAGATCCCGTACAGCAGTCCGTTGATACCCGGGTTGCCCGCCTCCTGCGCGAAGGCGGTCAGCGAGACCTGCATGCCGCCGAAGACGGAGCCGATGCCCAGGAACGCCACCGCGAGCACCCGCACACCGGGGATGGAGAGCGCGGAGACGTGCTTGACCTTCGCCTCACCGGCGCGACGGCTCGGCTCCGGCTGCGTCCGGCGCTGGGCGGCGAAGAACAGGCCGCCCGCCAGGGTGAGCGTCGCCTCGGCGATCAGCCCCGCCGCCGGATGCACACCGGTGCACAAAGCGGTCGCCAGCACCGGACCCACCACGAAGGTGAACTCGTCCGTCACCGACTCGAAGGCCGCGGCCGTCGACATCAGCGGCGAACCCTCCAGCTTCGCCGCCCAGCGTGCCCGCACCATCGGCCCCACCTGCGGAACCGAAGCACCTGCGGGGACGGCAGCGACGAAGAGCGCCCACAGGGGCGCGTCGGCGAGCGCAAGCGCGGTCAGGGCGCTCACGGACGCCGCGTGCACCAGTACGCCGGGCAGGAGCACCGCACGCTGCCCGAAGCGGTCCGCGAGCTTGCCGCTCTGCGGCGCGAACAGCGCCATCGAGACACCAGTGACGGCGGCCACGATGCCCGCGCTGCCGTAGGAGCCGGTCGTGTGCTGCACCAGCAGCACGATGCCGATGGTCAGCATCGCGAAGGGCTGCCGGGCCAGGAACCCGGGAATCAGGAACGTCCAGGCCCCGGGCGTACGCAGCAGTTGTCCGTACCCGGGGCGCTTGTCGGTCTTCGTGGCGTCGGTCGTGACCGTGTTCGTCACGGCCCTTGCCTTTCTGCCGCCTGGTAGCGCATCCCTTTGCGCGTACGTCGTACGCGGGCACGCAGTGCGTGCGGAAGCCGCCGAGAGCTGTCCTCTTGCGCAGGACCGGCGGTAGATACCAGGCGCCCCTTGTGATGGGGACAGGCCGCCGTGCGGTCGCGCCAGCCCTGCGTCAGGCAGAGTTGGTCGATCAATTCACCTTCATGCTACAGGGGCTTTTGCTCCGTCGTCCTTGCTTTCGCTGTCACCGGGTCCTGCGGCATCCCCGTCACGGGCTTCGCCGCCGTCCCCGCCGTCGGCGCGGGTGGCTTTCCTGTCACCTGTCGTGACGCCTTCCCTGTTGCCGGCCGTGGTGCCGGCTCGCCACCAGTGCCCAGCCAGTCCGCCAGCTTGCCGCCCTGGCCGACCGCCCGCAGTCGCCGCTCAGCGGCATCCCGTACCGGATCGGTGGCCACCACCAGCAGCTCGTCGCCACGTCGCAGCACCGTCGTGGGCAGCGGTACGAAGCTGGTGCCGTCCCGCACCACCAGGGTGACGGCGGCACCCGGCGGCAGGCGCAGTTCCGCCACCTCGACCCCGTGCATCCGGGACTTCTCCGGGATGGCCACCGACAGCAGGTGACCGCGCAGCCGCTCCAGCGGTGCGGACTCGATGCCGAGGTCGGCGGTCTCCGCGCCGTCGCCGAGGTTCAGTCGTCGCGCCACCCACGGCAGCGTCGGCCCCTGCACCAGCGTGTAGACGACGACCAGCACGAAGACGATGTTGAAGATCTGGTCGCTACCCTCGACGCCGCCCACCATCGGAATGGTCGCCAGCACGATGGGCACCGCCCCGCGCAGCCCCGCCCACGACAGCAGCACCTGCTCGCGCATGGACGTACCGAAGGGCAGCAGGCTGATGAGTACGGAAGCGGGGCGGGCCACCATCGTCAGGACCAGGCCGACGATGACCGCGGGCCAGATGTCGTCCAGCAGCTCGTGCGGGGTGACCAGCAGGCCCAGCAGGACGAACATGCCGATCTGGGCGATCCAGCCGAGCCCGTCGGCGAAACCGCGGGTGGCCGGCCAGTGCGGAAGTTTGCTGTTACCCATGATCATCGCGGCCAGGTAGACCGCGAGGAAGCCACTGCCGTGTGCCATGGCGCCCGCCGCGTACGCGGTGACCGCGATGGCCATCACCGCGATCGGGTACAGGCCGGAGGCGGGCAGTGCCACGCTGCGCAGACCGAGCGAACCGAGCCAGCCGACCGCGAGACCGATGGCCGCGCCGATCGCCAGCTCCAGGGCTATCTCGCCCACCAGGACATACCAGTGGTCGACGGGGCCGGCCGTGGAGAACGCCACGACCAGGATGACCACCGGGGCGTCGTTGAAGCCCGACTCGGCCTCCAGTACGCCCGTCAGACGCGCAGGCAGCGGCACCTTGCGCAGTACCGAGAAGACCGCCGCCGCGTCCGTCGAGGACACCACCGCGCCGATGATCAGCGCCTGCCGCCAGTCGAGGCCCACCAGATAGTGCGCACCGGCCGCGGTGATCCCCACGCTCACCGCGACGCCGAGTGTCGACATGACGACTGCCGACGGCAACGCGGGTTTGATCTCCTTCCACTTCGTGCCCAGGCCGCCCTCGGCCAGGATCACGACCAGTGCGGCGTAGCCGATCACCTGCGTCAGCTCGGCGTTGTCGAACGCGACGTTGCCGATGCCGTCCTGGCCCAGCGCGATACCGATCCCGAGGTAGATCAGCAGGCTGGGGAGCCCGCTGCGCGAGGACAGCCGCACCGCCGCGACGGCGACGAGCAGCACGACCGCGCAGATGAGCAGGAGTTCATTGAGCTGGTGGACAGTCAGGGGCCGGTCCTTTCCTGGGGCCAGCCGGATCGTTCCTCCAGCGGCAGGGCATACGGGCGAGGTAGTTTCATTACCTTACCTAATCTTTGACGCCTCCTTAACGCGTTTCCTCAACTGCCTCGAACAGTGCTTCAGGAGACCGAGTCCGGAGCGGTACGGGGCTGCGCCTATGGTTGCTCCAGCACTCCAGGACCACCCTGCCCCTCTAAGGACAGCGATGCCCGCCACCCCCACCGCCCCTTCCGCTGCTCCCGCAGGCAAGAAAAAGAAGAGGGGGCGCGCCCGCCTGCTCGTCATCGTGCTGGTGCTGGCGATCGTCGCGGGCGTCGGTTACGGCACGTACTGGAGCGTCAGCACCGTACGGGCCTCGTTCCCTCAAGCCAGTGGTGAGCTGACGCTCGAAGGGCTGACGCAGCCCGTCGACGTCAAGCGCGACGCCAACGGCATCCCGCAGATCTACGCCTCCACGGACGCCGACCTCTTCCGCGCCCAGGGCTACGTCCAGGCGCAGGACCGCTTCTGGGAGATGGACGTCCGCCGTCACATGACGTCGGGCCGCCTCTCCGAGATGTTCGGTTCGGGACAGGTCGAGACGGACGCCTTCCTGCGCACCCTCGGCTGGCGCCAGGTGGCACAGGAGGAGTACGACAAGAAGCTGTCGCCGGAGACGAAGAAGCACCTCCAGGCGTACGCGGCGGGCGTCAACGAGTACCTGAAGGGGCGCTCCAGCAAGGACGTTTCCGTGGAGTACGCGGCCCTCGGCTTCACCACGGACTACACCATCGAGGAGTGGACCCCGGTCGACTCGGTGGCCTGGCTCAAGGCGATGGCCTGGGACCTGCGCGGCAACATGCAGGACGAGATCGACCGCTCGCTGATGACCAGCCGCCTGGACAAGAAGCAGATCGACGAGCTGTACCCGAAGTACCCCTTCGACCGGCACAAGCCGATCGTCGAGGAGAACCTCGCCAAGGGCGGCTCGTCGAACACCGGCCTCGGCACCGGCGCCCGCGGCGCATCCGGTACGGGTACGGGTACGGGCACCGGCACCGGAAGCACGGGAACGGGCACCAGCGCCGGCGGCAGCGCAGGCCGCAACGCCGGCACCGGTGCCGGCAACACCAGCACCGGTAACACCGGAACCGGCAACGGCACCGGCACGAACGCCAACACCGGCGTCGGCTCCACCCAGGGCCTCCAGACCCAGCTCTCCCGCATCTCCGCCAACCTCGACAAGATCCCGGCGCTGCTCGGCCCCAACGGCAACGGCATCGGCTCGAACTCCTGGGTGGTCGCCGGCTCGAAGACCACCACCGGCAAGCCGCTGCTCGCCAACGACCCGCACCTGGCCCCCCAGATGCCGTCCCTCTGGTACCAGATGGGCCTGCACTGCCGCGAGATCTCCTCGCAGTGCCAGTACGACACCGCGGGCTACACGTTCTCCGGCATGCCCGGTGTGGTCATCGGCCACAACCAGGACATCGCCTGGGGCATGACCAACCTGGGCGCCGACGTCTCGGACCTCTATCTGGAGAAGGTCGGCCCCAACAACACGTACCTCTACGACAACAAGGAAGTCCCCTTCAAGACCCGCGTGGAGACCATCAAGGTCGCAGGCGGCGGCAGCAAGAAGATCACCGTCCGCTCCACCCAGAACGGCCCCCTGATCTCCGACCGCAACTCCGAGATGGAGTCGGTCGGCCAGAAGGCGCCCGTCACCAACGCCGCCCCCGACCGCGGCAACGGCTACGCGATCGCTCTGAGGTGGACCGCCCTCGACGCCGGCAAGTCCATGGACGCCGTCTTCGAGATGAACCGCGCCAAGAACTTCAAGGACTTCCAGGGTGCCGCCCGCCACTTCGAGGTGCCGTCGCAGAACCTCATCTACGCCGACACCGCGGGCAACATCGGCTACCAGGCCCCGGGCACCATCCCGATCCGCCGGACCGGCCACGACGGCCGCATGCCGGTCGCCGGCTGGGACTCCAAGAACAACTGGCAGGGCTACATCCCGCAGTCCCAGATGCCGTACGAGTACAACCCCAAGCGCGGCTACATCGTCACCGCCAACCAGGCCGTCGTCGACTCCCGCAAGTCGGACCTCAAGCTCACCGAGGACTGGGGCTACGGCGCCCGCTCGCAGCGCATCAACGACCTGATCGAGTCCAAGACCAAGGACGGCGGCAAGATCAGCACCGATGACATGCGCACCATGCAGATGGACAACAGCAGCGAGATCGCCAAGCTGCTGACCCCCTACCTGCTGAAGATCGACATCGACGACGACCAGGTCCGCGAGGCGCAGAAGCTCCTGGAGGGCTGGGACTACACCCAGGAGTCCGACTCCGCGGCCGCCGCCTACTTCAACGGCGTCTGGCGCAACATCCTCAAGCTGGCCTTCGGCAACAAGATGCCCAAGGAACTGCGCGTCAAGGGCCAGTGCCTGTACGTGCGCTCCGCCGACGGCCCTGTCGACGACCTCGCCAAGCCCACCCGCGAGTGCGGCGAGCGCGACGCGGACTCCGCGCAGCCCGACGGCGGCGACCGCTGGTTCGAGGTCGTACGCAACCTCGTCAAGGACGAGAAGAACGACTGGTGGTCCTCGCCGGCCTCCCGCACCGACAAGGCCACCACGACCCGCGACGAGCTGTTCGCGCGGGCCATGGAGGACGCCCGCTGGGAGCTCACCGCCAAGCTGGGCAAGAACATCAAGACCTGGAACTGGGGCCGCCTGCACCAGCTCACCCTGAAGAACCAGACGCTGGGCACCGAGGGCCCCGGCTTCATCCAGCACCTGCTCAACCGCGGCCCCTGGAACCTGGGCGGCGGCGAGGCGGCCGTCAACGCCACCGGCTGGAACGCGGCGGGCGGCTACGAGGTCGTCTGGGTGCCGTCCATGCGCATGGTCGTCAACCTCAGTGACCTCGACAAGTCCCGCTGGATCAACCTGACCGGCGCCTCCGGCCACGCCTATCACAGTAATTACAGTGACCAGACGGAGAAGTGGGCCAAGGGCGAACTGCTCGACTGGTCGTTCACCAAGGCGGCCGTCGACAAGTCGACCACCGAGACCCTGGTCCTCAAGCCGGGCCCGCCCGGCTAGCCACCCATCGGCGGACGAGCGCCGAAGCGCTGGACACCTTCCGGCGTCACCACCGCGTGCACGGGGTGGTCGTGGGGTTCCACCGGAACCTCCGCGACCACCTCGTTCGCGTACAGCAGCACCACCAGGTGCGCCGCGCCCCCCTTCAGCCGCGCCAGCACCCTGTCGTACGACCCGCCGCCGCGCCCCATCCGCATCCCCCGCGCATCCACCGCCAGCCCCGGCAGCAGCACCGCGTCCGCCTCCCGTACGGCGTCCACGCCCAGTCGGCGCCCCGAGGGTTCCAGGAGCCCGCGCCCGGCCCGTACGAGCCCCTGCGCACCCTCGTACGCCCCCCAGTCCAGGTCGTTGTCGGGCATCAGCACCGGCAGCAGAACGCGCACCCCGCGCGCGTGCAGCGCGTCCAGCAGTGCACGGGTGCCGGGTTCACGGCCGACCGACACGTACGCGGCGACCGTCCCCGCACCCGCCAGCTCCGGCAGCTCCAGCGCCCGCCGGGCAAGAACCGCGGCCGCCCCCGCTGCGTCCTCCTGGGACAACAGCCTCCTGTGCTCCAGGAGTTCACCCCGCAGCACCCGCTTCTGTGCGGCCAGGCCGGTCATCTCCTCGGCGTCCACGGTCACTTCACCTTCACAATTCGCTCGTACGGCAACAAAAAGGCTGGAACCCGACCTTCTGTGAGGGGCCAGCCGATATCGTTCCGCGCATGACTCAGGCTCACCCCAGGATCAGTAAGGCTGTCATCCCGGCAGCGGGTCTCGGCACCCGCTTCCTGCCGGCCACCAAGGCGACGCCCAAGGAGATGCTCCCGGTCGTCGACAAGCCCGCCATCCAGTACGTGGTCGAGGAGGCCGCAGCGGCCGGCCTGTCCGACGTCCTGATGGTCACCGGCCGCAACAAGCGCCCGCTCGAGGACCACTTCGACCGCAACTACGAGCTGGAGTCCGCCCTCACCAAGAAGGGCGACGCGGGCCGTCTGGCCAAGGTCCAGGAGTCCAGCGACCTCGCGACCATGCACTACGTGCGCCAGGGCGACCCCAAGGGTCTCGGCCACGCCGTCCTGTGCGCGGCCCCGCACGTCGGAGAAGAGCCCTTCGCCGTCCTCCTCGGCGACGACCTCATCGACCCCCGCGACCCCCTCCTCTCGCGCATGGTCGAGATCCAGGAGCAGCACGGCGGCAGCGTCATCGCGCTCATGGAGGTCGATCCCGAGCACATCCAGATGTACGGGTGCGCCGCCGCCGAGCCCACCGCCGACGGCGACGTCGTGAAGGTCACCGGCCTGGTCGAGAAGCCGTCCCCCGCCGAGGCCCCCAGCAACCTGGCGATCATCGGCCGGTACGTCCTGGACCCGGCGGTCTTCGGGATACTGCGCGAGACCGAGCCGGGCCGCGGCGGCGAGATCCAGCTCACTGACGCCCTGCAGAAACTCGCCGCCGACGAGAAGGTCGGCGGCCCCGTCCACGGCGTCGTCTTCAAGGGTCGGCGCTATGACACCGGGGACCGCGGAGACTATCTTCGGGCGATTGTCAGACTCGCGTGCGAACGTGAGGACCTGGGCCCGGACTTCAAGACCTGGCTTCGCAGTTACGTCCACGAGGAGATGTAGCACGTGAGCACCACCGAAGCACCGCCCGCCACCGCCGACGGCGAGGGCGGCCCCGACCGCGTCTGGTCGGTGGACGAGCACCTGGACGACGTCCTGGGCGCGATCCGCCCGTTGGAGCCCATCGAGCTCCAACTCCCCGACGCCCAGGGCTGCGTCCTCGTCGAGGACGTCACCGTCCCGGTCTCGCTGCCGCCCTTCGACAACAGTTCGATGGACGGGTACGCGGTCCGGGTCGCCGACGTCGCGGACGCGAGCACGGAGTTCCCCGCAGTGCTCACCGTGATCGGCGACGTGGCGGCGGGCTCCGGTGGTGCCGAGATCACCGTCGGCCCCGGCGAGGCCGCCCGCATCATGACCGGCGCCCCGCTGCCCCCGGGCGCCGAGGCGGTCGTCCCCGTCGAGTGGACCGACGGCGGCAGCGGCGAAGGCCCCGCCACCGCCTTCCGCTCCGCAGGCGCCAACCCCGGCGACTCCTCCGGCGAGGTCCGCGTGCACCGCCCCGCCACCGCCCGCGCGCACGTCCGCGCCGCCGGCAGCGACGTCAAGGCCGGCGACAACGCCCTCGAAGCCGGTACGGTCCTGGGCCCGCCCCAGCTCGGACTCCTCGCCGCGATCGGCCGGGCCACCGTCCTGGTCCGCCCGCGCCCCCGCGTCGTCGTCCTGTCCACCGGCTCCGAGCTGGTCCAGCCCGGCGAGGAACTGGGCCCCGGCCAGATCTACGACTCCAACAGCTTCGCCCTCACCGCCGCCGCCCGCGACGCCGGAGCCATCGCCTACCGCGTCGGCGCCGTCACCGACGACGCCGCCGAGCTGCGCGACACCATCGACGACCAGCTGGTCCGCGCCGACCTCCTGGTCACCACCGGTGGCGTCAGCGTCGGCGCGTACGACGTCGTCAAGGAAGCCCTCTCGCACACCTCCGACGAGGACGAACCGGGCAGCGGTGTCGACTTCCGCAAGCTCGCCATGCAGCCCGGCAAACCCCAGGGCTTCGGCTCGATCGGCCCCGACCACACCCCGCTGCTCGCCCTGCCGGGCAACCCGGTCTCTTCGTACGTCTCCTTCGAGCTGTTCGTACGCCCCGCGATCCGCGCCCTGATGGGCCTGGAGGACGTCCACCGCCCGGTCGTCCACGCCACCCTCAAGGCGGACAAGGCACTCGAATCCCCGTCCGGGAAGCGCCAGTTCCTGCGGGGTGCGTACGACGCGGCCACCGGCACCGTCACCCCTGTGGGCGGCTCCGGCTCCCACCTGGTCGCCGCCCTCGCCCACGCGGACTGCCTGCTGGTCGTCCCCGAGGACACCACGTCCCTGGCCCCCGGAAGCGAGGTGGACGTGGTCCTGCTCACGCGCTGAGGGGCCCGTGGCGGTACGGTGTCTGCCGCTGCGCCGAGGCAACGGCCGAAGGCAACGACTGCCGGGCCGCGACGGACCGGCGCCCGATCGCGAGGCGGATTGATGAGTACGCAAGGCAGCCTGACCCACATCGACGAGGCCGGCGCGGCCCGGATGGTGGACGTCTCCGAGAAGAACGTCACCCACCGCACCGCCCGCGCCAGCGGCCGCGTGCTCGTCGCCCCGCGCGTGATCGAACTCCTCCGCGGCGAGGGCGTCCCCAAGGGCGACGCCCTCGCCACCGCCCGCATCGCGGGCATCATGGGCGCCAAGCGCACCCCCGACCTGATCCCGCTCTGCCACCCACTGGCCGTCTCCGGCGTCAAGGTCGAGCTGACCGTCGCCGACGACGCCGTGGAGATCCACGCCACCGTGAAGACCACCGACCGTACGGGCGTCGAGATGGAGGCCCTCACGGCCGTCACCGTCGCCGCCCTCACCGTGATCGACATGGTGAAGGCCGTCGACAAGGGCGCGGTCATCACGGACGTACGGGTCGAGGAGAAGACCGGCGGCAAGTCCGGCGACTGGACCCGCGCATGAACACACAGCTCAGGGCCACCGACCTCGCCCCCGACGCCCCCGCCGACACCGAGGCCGACCGTCACTCCGAGGCGCACGCCCACCCCGACGCCGTACCCGGACCCGTCTCCGAACCCGGCTACCAGTCGCAGGTGCCCGGCGAGCCGATGTACGCGGGCCCCGACGTCCGCCCCTACCGCGCGCTCGTCGTCACCGCCTCCAACCGCGCCTCCGCCGGGGTGTACGCCGACAAGGGCGGCCCGATGGTCGCCGCAGGTCTGACCCGTATGGGATTCACCGTCACCGGACCCGAAGTCGTTCCCGACGGCGACCCCGTCGAGGCGGCCCTGCGCGACGGCGTGCTGCTGGCGTACGACGTCATCGTCACCACCGGCGGCACCGGCATCTCGCCCACCGACCGCACCCCCGACGCCACCCGCCGGGTCGTCGACTACGAGATCCCGGGCATCCCCGAGGCCATCCGAGCCGAGGGCCGCCCGCACGTGCCCACCGCGTCGCTCTCCCGGGGCCTGGCCGGAGTCGCGGGCGGCACCACCCTGATCGTCAACCTGCCGGGCTCCACCGGCGGCGTCCGCGACGGCCTCGCGGTCCTCGACCGCATCCTGCTGCACGCCGTCGACCAGCTGCGCGGCGGCGACCACCCGAGAGCCGCCGGTACCCCCGGGGGGATCAACTGAACACCGCCGCCTGGCCCGTGGAACTCAAGGACGGGGACGTGGTCCTGCGTCCCATAAAACTGCGCGACCAGCGGGCCTGGCGCGAGGTCAACCGACGCAACCGGGACTGGCTGCGCCCCTGGGAGGCGACCATCCCGCCGCCCACGCCGAGCGGTCCGGTCGCGCATCGTCCGACGTACCGTCAAATGGTGCGCCACCTGCGGGCGGAGGCGAACGCGGGGCGGATGCTGCCGTTCGTTATCGAGTACCGGGGGCAGCTCGTCGGTCAGCTGACGGTCGCCGGCATCACCTGGGGCTCCATGTGCTCGGGGCACGTCGGTTACTGGGTCGACCGGGACGTCGCCGGGCGCGGCGTGATGCCGACCGCCGTCGCGCTCGTCGTCGACCACTGCTTCCGCACCGTCGGGCTGCACCGCATGGAGGTGTGCATCCGCCCCGAGAACGGGCCCAGCCGCCGCGTGGTGGAAAAGCTCGGCTTCCGCGAGGAGGGGCTGCGGCCGCGCTATCTGCACATCGACGGCGCCTGGCGCGACCACCTCGTCTTCGCCCTGACCTCGGAAGAGGTTCCCGAGGGGGTCCTCGGCCGCTGGCGGCGCCGCTCTGCCTCGCAAAAATAAAACAAATGCTCGAATTTGATCGAGGCTGCCACCCCGCGCGTCAAAAAAGTTCGGAATATCAGACAGATACGCCCGACACACCGGCCCAATTGGCGGATGCCCCCCTCCGGGCCCCTCTACGGTGTGGGGTGTGAGCAGCAGCGGCCTGATCTACGCAGTCATCGTCGGGGCCTGGGCCGCCTACTTGGTGCCGATGTGGCTCCGCAGGCAGGACGAACTCAACGAGGCTCGTCCGACGGAACGCTTCAGCACCGCCATCCGACTGCTGTCGGGACGCGCGGCCATGGAGCGCCGGTACGCCAAGGAGCTCCAGCAGCGCGACGGCGGCGCGGCCGGCACCGAAGGCGCACAGCCCAGCGACCCCGACGCCCCGTCCGACGCGGACCCGGTGACCGACTCGGTCGACGTCCGCGCCTTCGCCGCACCCTCCTCCAGGGCCGAACGCAAGGCGCAGCAGCGGGCCGAGCGCGCGGAAACCCACCGCGAGGAGGCCCCGCACGAGGAACCGGCCCCCCGTGAGCCGGTGCGCGAGAGGGAGCGCCCCCGCCCCGCCAAGCCGTCCCCGGCCGCGCTCGAACGGGCCCGCCGTTCCAAGGTCCTGGCCCGCCGCCGGCGCACCACGGTCCTGCTCTTCGCCGCCTTCACGCTCGGCGCGATCGTCGCCGCCGTCGGCGGCCTGCGCTACCTGTGGGCCCCCGGCATCCCGGCCGTCCTCCTCAGCGCGTACATCGTGCACCTGCGCGGCCAGGAGAAGCGCCGCTTCGCCTTTACCATGGACCGCCGCCGGGCCGAACTCGCCGCCCAGCGCCTGCGCGAGCAGCGCACCCAGCAGATCCACCGCCCGGCACCCTCCCCGGACCACCCCCAGCGCCACCACGCGTACCAGGGCCACCAGGGACACCAGCCGCACGCGCGCACCCCCCACTCCCACTCCCACGGTGAGCCGGACGACCGCCCGGAGCCCGCCCCCGCGCCCGCCGTCTCCCCCCAGGAGGCCGGCCGCCGCGCCCTGGTGGAGCAGACCGACCACGCCGAGTGGGTCGACCAGCAGCGCGAACGCGAGCGCGGTGCCGCCCGCGGCGAGAGCTGGGAGCCCGTCCCGGTCCCGCTCCCGACGTACGTCACCGCCCCCGTCGCCCCGCGCGCCACCGGAGAACTGGACCTGGGCGCCCCCGGCACCTGGAGTTCCGCCCGCTCCAGCACCGCCGACCCGGCAGCCGCCCCGGCCGAGGACGACAGACCTGCGCAGGGCGCCCGCCGCCCCCAGCCGGGCCGCCGCTCCCGCGAGCGCGGTCGCACCCCGCTCTTCGACCAGTACGACGAGGACGACCGCCCTCGCGCCGCCAACGAGTGATCGGCCCGGGCGGACCCGTCGCAGGTGGGGGGCCCGGGAGGGGGCGAGGAACGGATTACCGAGCACCCCGGAAGAGGTGCTAGAGTTCATCTCGTTGCAAGGGCCTGTGGCGCAGTCTGGTAGCGCACCTCGTTCGCATCGAGGGGGTCTGGGGTTCAAATCCCCACAGGTCCACAACAACAAGAAAGATCCCGTCCGGTCGGAAGACCGGGCGGGATCTTTCGTATGTGCGCCGTGTGCAAGGGGTGTTGGGGCCGGTCGCTGTGACCGGCCCCTTTTGCGTGTGAGGCGGATTACACCAGCGGCTTGGTGAAGCAGCGGCTCTCGTCGGTGTGGCGGTAGAGGCCGAAGCGGTCGGTCAGGGGGACGGCCGTGTAGCCGGTGGAGAGGTAGAGGGCGACGGCCTCGGGCTGTTCGGTGCCGGTCTCCAGCACCATGCGGGTGCGGCCGGCGGCGAGCGCGTCGGCCTCAAGAAGGGCGAGCATGCGGCGGGCGAGCGCCTTGCCGCGGGCGGCGGGGACGACGTACATGCGCTTGAGTTCGGCGTCGCCGTCGGCGTAGTTCTCCTCGCCCGCCTGCTGGGTGCGCCAGCCGCCGGTGGCGACGGGGAAGCCCTCGTCGTCGTACGCGATCAGGTAGAGGCCCTGCGGGGGCGTGAACATCGCAGGGTCGAGCGGAGTGAGGTCGCCCTCGCCGTAGCGCTCGGCGTATTCGAGCTGCACGTCGGCGTTGAGCTTCACGGCGTCGGGGTGGTCGTAGGCGACGGGGCGGAATTCCATGCGTACGAGCGTACGAGCGCGAGGGAAAGGTGCGGAGGGTCGGTAGGGTTTTTGGATGCTCACTGTGACCAGCGTGAATGTGAATGGCCTGCGGGCCGCCGCCAAGAAGGGCTTCGTGCCGTGGCTGGCGGAGACCGGTGCCGACGTGGTGTGCCTCCAGGAGGTACGGGCCGAGGCCGACCAGCTGCCGGAGGACGTGCGGGCGCCCGAGGGCTGGCACGTGGTGCTCGCGCCCGCGCAGGCCAAGGGGCGGGCCGGGGTCGCGGTGTACTCGCGGCAGGAGCCGGAGCGGGTGCAGATCGGCTTCGGGAGCGAGGAGTTCGACGCGAGCGGGCGGTACGTCGAGATCGACCTGCCGGGGGTGACGGTCGCGAGCCTGTACCTGCCGTCGGGGGAGGTCGAGACGGAGAAGCAGGACGAGAAGTATCGCTTTATGGACGAATTCATGCTCTACCTGGTCGCGCTGAAGGCGCGGGCGGCGGCGGACGGGCGTGAGGTCGTGGTGTGCGGCGACTGGAACATCGCGCACCAGGAGGCCGACCTGAAGAACTGGAAGGCGAACCGCAAGTCCTCCGGGTTCCTGCCGGAGGAGCGGGAGTGGCTCGGGCGGGTCTTCGAGGAGGCCGGGTACGTCGACGTCGTACGCAAGCTGCATCCGGATGTCGAGGGGCCGTACTCGTGGTGGTCGTATCGCGGACGTGCGTTCGACAATGACACGGGATGGCGCATCGACTACCAGGTGGTGACGCCCGGGCTGGCCGACCGTGCGGTCAAGGGCTGGGTGGAGCGGGCCGCCACGCACGGGGAGCGGTGGAGCGACCACGCGCCGGTGACGGTGACGTACGAGAAGTAGTTCGCCCGGCCCCCGCGGTGTTCGCGGGGGCCTACGTCGTCTGCGGGCGGGACGTGGGCAGGTGACGGTCGAGGGCCATGGAGAGTTCGGCCTCGACCACACTCTTGGCCAGGGGGCGCAGGCGTTGGGGGTCGGCGTCGTGGGTGGTGAGCAGGGCGACGAAGATCTGTGCGAGTACGTCGGCGTGCTCGCGCACCTGGAGGCCAGCGGCCATCACCTCGGAGAGCGGGACGCCCTCGCGGACGAGTGCCGCCGACGCGTCCAGCAGGCGGCGGCTGATGTGGACGATCTCGTCGCCGTCGACGGTGAGGTAGCCGAGTGACATGGCGGAGGCGAGGTTCCCGGGGGTGACCTCGCCCTCGAAGTAGTCGGCGAGGTTCTCCGGGGTGAGGCGGACCGGGGTCTCCTCGGTGGGCTCCGGCGGGGTGCCGAGGGCCAGCAGGTCGCCCATGTCGCGGCCGCTGTCGAAGGTGGAGGCCAGGTCGGCGATGCCGGTGAGGGTGTGGCCGCGCTCCAGGAGGGCGGCGACGGTGCGCAGGCGGGCCAGGTGGTGGTCGTTGTACCAGGCGATGCGGCCCTCGCGGCGGGGTGGGCCGATGAGCTTGCGTTCGCGGTAGAAGCGCAGGGTGCGGACGGGGATGCCGGCCGCCTCCGCCAGTTCTTCCATGCGGTATTCGCGGTACGGGCGTGCCTCGGCGGCCTGCGTGCCGTCGGGCTTCTCGGGCTGCGCGTCGTCGCGTGCGCCGCCCTGGTCGGGGGATTCCGGTGCCTGTTCCACTGCCTCGTCCACGCCGGGAAGCCTATGTCGTACCCCGGGTAACTTTCCTCGGTCCTACCCCTACCGATCAGTACGGCACTGCTCTACGCTCCCCATCATGCCAGTGATTGCTGGCAGAGTCGCTTGGGTGTCACTAAGTGTCAATGTGTCGTTGAGTGCGGGAGGCGTCGGGCATGGCCGAGTTCGAGCACGAGCATGTACGAGTGGCGGTGATCGGGTCCGGGTTCGGGGGCCTGGGGGCCGCGGTCCGGCTGCGCAGGGAAGGGGTTACCGACTTCGTCGTGCTGGAGCGGGCGGATTCGGTCGGCGGGACCTGGCGCGACAACAGCTATCCCGGGTGCGCCTGCGACGTACCGTCCCATTTGTATTCGTTCTCCTTTGCGCCCAACCCCGAGTGGCCGCGCACCTTTTCCGGGCAGGAGCACATCCGGGCGTACCTGGAGCACGTGACCGACACCTTCGGGCTGCGGCCGCACATCAGGCTGAACCACGAGGTCACGATGATGACCTGGGATGCCGAGAAGCTCTTGTGGAAAATCGAGGCGGCGAACGGGAAGACGCTCGTCGCGGACGTCGTCGTGTCCGCGACCGGGCCGCTGTCTGACCCGAAGACGCCCGACATCCCGGGGCTCGACACCTTCCCCGGCAAGGTTTTCCACTCCGCGCGGTGGGACCACGACTACGACCTCCAGGGCAAGCGGGTCGCGATGATCGGGACGGGGGCGTCCGCGATCCAGATCGTTCCGGCAATTCAGCCACAAGTCGACAAACTCACCCTCTTCCAGCGCACGCCGCCGTGGGTGATGCCGCGCGCCGACCGCACGATCACCGGCGGCGAACGCTGGTTGCACCGCACGGTGCCGGCGACCGGCAAGGCCCGGCGGGGGCTGCTGTGGGGCATCCGTGAGCTCCAGGTGCAGGCGTTCACCAAGCGCCCCAACGAGCTCGGCTTCATCGAGGCCATCGCCAAGGCCAACATGGCGAAGTCCATCAAGGACCCCGCCCTGCGCGCCAGGCTGACGCCCGACTACCGCATCGGCTGCAAGCGCATCCTGCTGTCGAGCACGTACTACCCGGCGCTCGCGCAGCCGAACGTGGATGTCGTCGCCTCCGGGCTGACCGAGGTGCGCGGGTCGACCGTCGTCGCCGCCGACGGCACGGAGACCGAGGTCGACGCGATCATCTTCGGTACGGGCTTCCACGTCACCGACATGCCGATCGCCGACCGTGTGGTCGGCGCCGACGGCATCACCCTCGCCGAGACGTGGAAGGGCGGCATGGAGTCGCTGCGCGGCGCGAGCGCCGTCGGCTTCCCGAACTGGATGACGATCATCGGCCCGAACACCGGGCTGGGCAATTCGTCGATGATCCTCATGATCGAGGCGCAGCTCAACTACCTGGCCGACTACATGCGGCAGCTGAACACGCTCGGCGGCCGGGTCGCGCTGTCGGCACGCCCCTCGGCCGTCGGTGCCTGGAACCGTCGTGTGCAGGAGCGCATGAAACGCACCGTGTGGAACACCGGCGGCTGCGACAGCTGGTACCTGGACGCCAACGGCCGCAACACGACCGTCTGGCCGGGCACCACCTCGGAGTTCCGGCGGGCGACGCGCGAGGTCAATCTCGCGGAGTACGAGGTGGTGCGCGCCCAGGCCGCCGCCCCCGCCGAGGTCGAGGAGGTCGTGGCGTGAGCCGCGTCGCCGGTGAACTCGGGCTCGACGTACGGGAGGTGACCGTCACCTCGCGCGACGGTGCGCGGCTGCATGTCGAGGTGTACGGGGAGGAAGGTGCGCCGGCGGTGGTGCTGGCGCACGGGTGGACGTGCTCGATCGGCTTCTGGGCGGCCCAGATACGGGAGCTGGCGCGGGACTTCAAGGTCGTGGCGTACGACCAGCGGGGGCACGGGCGTTCGCCGGATTCGGCCGCGTATGCGGTGGAGGGGCTCGCCGATGACCTGGAGGCGGTGCTGTCGGCGACGCTCGCGCCGGGCGAGAAGGCGGTGATCGCCGGTCACTCGATGGGTGGCATGACGGTCATGGCGGCTGCCGGGCGTGCTGCCTTCGTCGAGCATGCGGCGGCGGTGCTGCTGTGCAGTACTGGCAGTTCGCGGCTGGTCGCGGAGTCGTTGGTGGTGCCGCTGCGGGCTGGGCGGTTGCGGACGCGGCTGACGCGGTCCGTGCTCGGGGCGAAGGCTCCGCTGGGGCCGGTGACGCCGGTCTCCAAGGCGGTGCTGAAGTACGCCACGATGGGGCGCGGTGCGTCACCGGAGCGGGTTTTGCAATGCGCTCGCATTGTGCACGCGTGCCCCAAGGCGGCGCGTGTCGGTTGGTCGCACGTGCTGGCCGAGTTGGAGCTGGCCGACGGTGTGCGGGAGTTGGATGTGCCGGTCGCCGTCGTCGCGGGTGCTGATGACCGGCTCACGCCACCGGTGCACGCCCGGGGGATCGAGGCAGCGTTGCGGAAGTCGTTGGGGCTGACGTTGCTCACCGGCGTGGGGCACATGACGCCGGTGGAGGCGCCGGAGGTCGTCAGCGGGAAGATCCGGCAGTTGGTGCGGGAATACGTCGTCGAGGGTGCGGGGCCGAAGGCCGACGCCGGTGCACAGCAGAAGGAGGAAGTCGCGTGAGCTACAGCCTTGAGGGTCAGGTCGCGGTGGTGACGGGCGGGGCCCGTGGTGTGGGTGAGCTGCTCGCCCGCAAGCTCTCCGCGCGCGGGGCGAACATCGCCCTGGTGGGGCTGGAGCCCGAGCTGCTGAAGGACGTCACCGGTCGGCTGCACACCGAGAGCGACTGGTGGTACGCGGACGTCACCGACCACGAGGCCATGGTGCGGGTCGCCGAGGAGGTCAAGGAGCGCTTCGGGAAAGTCGACATTGTCGTCGCCAACGCCGGCGTGGCCTCCGGTGGTCCCTTCGTCGACTCCGACCCCGAGGCCTGGCGGCGGGTGATCGAGGTCAACCTCGTGGGCGGCGCCGTCACCGCGCGCGCCTTTCTGCCCGTACTCATGGAGAGCCGCGGCTATTTCCTCCAGATCGCCTCGTTGGCGGCGATCACGCCCGCGCCGATGATGAGCGCGTACTGCGCGTCGAAGTCGGGAGTCGAGGCGTTCGCGCACTGTCTGCGGGCGGAGGTCGGCTACCGGGGCGTGCGGGTGGGGGTCGGTTACCTGTCGTGGACGGACACCGACATGGTGCGCGGGGCCGATCAGGACGAGGTGATGCGGGAGTTGCGGCAGCGGCTGCCGTGGCCGTCGAACCGTACGTATCCGCTGGGGCCGGCCGTGGACCGGATCGTCGCGGGCATCGAGCGGCGGTCGCACCACGTGTACGCGCAGTGGTGGCTGCGCGGGATGCAGTCGGTGCGCGGGTACCTGCCCGGCATCATCGGGACGGTCGGCCAGCGGGAGATGAAGCGTTTCGCCCCCCGGCTGGGCGGGGTCGCCAAGGGGCTCGTGGGCGCGGGCGGCGCGGCGGACGAGTCGACCCGGGGGGTGGGGGTCTAGCGCCCCCGGCCACCCGGCCCCGCTACCTCGGCGGCAGTGTCGGTCGCCGTTTGTCCGGCACCGCCGAGTAGTCCGGCGGGACCGCCGCCGGTGTCGACTCCAGCAGGTCGAGGGCGACCTTCACCGCGTCGTCCAGTACGGCGTACCGGCCCTCCGCCCAGTCCAGCGGGGTGCGGAGGGCGGAGATGTCCGGGGTCACGCCGTGGTTCTCGACCGCCCAGCCGTACTCGTCGAACCAGGCCGCGTTCATCGGGACGGTGATGACCGTGCCGTCACCCAGCGGGTGACGGCCGGTCATGCCCACCACCCCGCCCCACGTGCGCTGACCGACGACCGGCCCCAGCGACAGCAGCCGGAAGGCGGCGGTGATCATGTCGCCGTCGGAGGAGGTGGCCTCGTCGGCGAGGGCGACCACCGGGCCCCGGGGGGCGTTGGAGGCGTACGAGACGGGCTGGGCGTCGCGCGTCAGGTCCCAGCCGAGGATGCGGCGCGTCAACTTCTCGATGACGAGCTCGCTGATGTTGCCGCCCGCGTTACCGCGTACGTCGACGATCAGCGCGGGGCGGGACACCTCCAGGCGCAGGTCGCGGTTGAACTGCGCCCAGCCCGAGCCGCCCATGTCGGGGATGTGCAGGTAGCCGCACTTTCCGCCGCTCAGGTCGCGGACGACCTCGCGGCGCTTGGCGACCCAGTCCTGGTAGCGCAGGGGGCGTTCGTCGATGAGGGGTACGACGGCGACCCGCCGCGGACGCACCTCCGCGCCCTCGGGCCCTTCCGGTACGAATGTCAGCTCGACCGTCGTCCCCCCGGCGGCCGACAGCAGCGGGAAGGGACCCGCCACCGGGTCCACCGGGCGGCCGTCCACATGGGTGAGCACCGCGCCGACCCGGATGCCCGTACCGGCGAGCGGGGAGCGGGCCTTGGAGTCGGAGGAGTCGCCGGGGAGGATGCGGGAGACCGTCCAGTTGCCGTCCTTGACGTAGAAGTTGGCGCCCAGCAGGCCCATCGCGCGCTGGTAGTGCGGGGGGCCTTCGTTGCGGCGGGCGCCGGCGACGTACGCATGCGACGTACCCAGCTCGCCCAGGACTTCGCGCAGCAGGTCGGCGAACTCGTCGGGGGAGGCGACCCGCTCCACCAGCGGGCGGTACTGGTCGAGGATTGTCGACCAGTCGATACCGCCCATGTTCGGCTCCCAGAAGTAGGAGTCGATGATGCGGCCCGCCTCCGCGTACGCCTGGCGCCACTCGGCGGCCGGGTCCACGTCGTGCAGGATGCGGCGCAGGTCGAGGTGGACGGTGGAGTCGCTGTCGCCGCGTTCGGTGGCGGGGACGGCGCGCAGCTCACCGTCCTCGACCACCACCAGGCGGGTACCGTCGCCGCTGATGGCGAACCATTCCAGGTCGTCGGCGAGTTCCGTCTTGCGGGCCTTGGCGAGGTCGAAGTGTTCGAGGGTGGGCCGGCCGGAGGTGTCGGCGGGGTTCGCGAACGTCTCGCCGAGCGCGCCCGAGATCGGCCAGCGCAGCCAGACCAGGCCGCCGCCGCTGACCGCCGACAGCGACGAGTACTTGGAGGCCGCCACCGGGAACGGCGTCACCCGGTTCGCCAGGCCCTCGACCTCGACCGTCACCGTACCGTCGCCCTCCGACGCCTCGTCAGGGTCCAGGCCGCCCGCCGCCGGGCGGCCGTCGGGGGAGAGGGCGAAGGGGGAGGGGGTCGCGGAGGAGAGGGGGACGAGGTACGGGCGGCAGCCGAGCGGGAAGGACAGGTCGCCCGTGTGGACGTCGTACACCGGGTCGAAACCGCGCCAGGAGAGGAAGGCGAGGTAGCGGCCGTCGCTGGTGAAGACGGGATTCTCGTCCTCGAAGCGGCCGTTGGTGACGTCCACGATCAGGGCGGTCGTCTCGGCCGCGGTGTCCTGGATGCGCGCCATCTTGATCTGCCGCAGCGAGCGGCCGATGCCCGGATGCGACCACGTCAGCCACGACCCGTCGGGCGAGAAGGCGAGGTCGCGGACGGGGCCGTTCACCGAGCGGATCAGCTCGGTCAGGGACTCCTGTCCTTCAGTGACACCGAGCAGGAGCAGGCGACCGTCGTGGGAGGCGACCGCCACGCGCGCGCCGTCGGGGTCGGCCACCAGTTCGTGTACGCGGCCGAGTTGACCGGCGGCGAGACGGCGTGCGGCACGCGCCCCGGCCGCCCGGGGCAGGTACGCGATCTCCACCGCGTCCTCGCCCTCCGCGTCCGTCACGAACGCGACCTGCCCGCTGGAGCCCAGCATCTCCGGAAGCCGCACCCGTACCCCCGGAGTGTCGGCGATCGTACGGGCCGGGCCGTCGCGGTGGGTGAGCCAGTACAGGCTGCCGCGCACCGAGACGGCGCTGGCCCGGCCGGTGGTGTCGACGGCCAGGCCGCCCACGTGGCCCGCCGCCGGGACCTGGTAGGGGCGGCGGCCGGTGCGCGGGCCACCGAGGCGCACGTCGAGCCGGCGCGGCATCCCGGTCGGTGAGAAGTCGTCGACGAGCCACACCTCGCCCGCGCACTGGTAGACCACCCGCGTGCCGTCGGAGGAGGCGTGCCGGGCGTAGAAGTCGGCGTGGTCGGTGTGGCGGCGCAGGTCGGAGCCGTCGGGCAGGCAGGAGTAGAGGTTGCCGATGCCCTCGTGGTCGGAGAGGAACGCGATGCGGCCGGCCACGAACATCGGCGCTTCGAGGTGACCGTTCAGGTCCGGGAGCAGGCGGTCGCCGTGCAGCCACAGGCGGCCGGTGGCCCCGCCGCGGTAGCGCTTCCAGGCGGCGGGCTCGTGCGGGGGCTTGCCGGTGAGGAGCAGGGTGCGGCGTTCGCCGTTGCAGTCGGGGAGGGTGTCGGTGATCGCGATGTCGGAGACCGGGCCCCAGGGGAGTCTGCCGCCGGGGCTGCCGTCGGTGGGCAGCGTGTAGGCCCAGGAGTAGTACGAGAACGGCTGGCCGTGCGAGGACACCGCCAGGATCTGCCCGTCCGGCGTCCAGCCGCAGACGCGTGCGTCCACCGAACCCCAGTAGGAGAGGCGGCGTGAGGGGCCGCCGTCGACGGGGACGACGTGCACCTCGGGGTCGAGGCTGCGCCAGGTCGTGTACGCGAGGTGCCGGCCGTCCGGCGAGAAGCGCGGGTGACCGACGCGGGTGCGGTCCACGGTCAGTCGCCACGCCCGGCCCGGGGTCTGCCCGGCCGCGGGGAGCGGGGCCACCCAGATGTCGTCCTCGGCCACGAAGGCGAGGGTGTCGCCGTGCAGGTGCGGGAAGCGGAGGTAGGCGGGGGGCTCGGGCGGTGCGGTGTGGGGGGCGTCGGGCTCCTGGGCGGACTCGTCTGTGGGCACTCGCATGCCCTCATGCTTTCCGCGCCAGGGGGGCCCGGCAACTCGTACGGCTGGATCTCTGTGCGTACGTTGCGATGCCTGCGCATTGCCATGTGTTTCGCGATGCGCATGCATTGTTGTGCGCGTTCCAATGCGCGTGCATTGTTACGTGCGCTCCGTCACCCATGTGCGCGGGCCCGGCCCGGCTCGGCCCGGCCCGCCGTCTCACTCGTACGTACGCCGCAGGAATCGCACCAGCGGTGCGCTGTCCAGTTGCAACAGCAGCACCCCCTGCTCCGCGTGCAGCTCCAGCACCACCTGCACCCGGCCGCACGGCCAGATCCGTACGTCACCCTGCTCGGCCGGTGCGCGCAGGCCCGCCTCCAGGAGGGCTCGCGGGAAGGTCCAGTTGGGGCGGCCGCCCTTGCTGCCGGGCGGGCCCGGCACCGGCAGTTCGATGAGCAGCGCGCGCCGGTCGCCCGCCGGGGCGTGTCGCAGGGTGACCGGGAGGCAGGTGGGGACCGGCGCGTCGGTGACGAGGTTCGCGCGCAACTGGACCTGTGCAGGGCTTTCGGCGGCAGTGGCCTCGGCGGCGGCGCTCTCGGCGTCGGTACCCCCGAGGGGGCGGTCCTCCACGGTGCGGGACATCGGCCCGCCTCCTCACCTCGTACGTACGCAACACTCACATTCGCGGTTAATTGACACCCAATGTCCCATATTTCGGTCCGAACGAATATCGACATCTTGTCGGCCGCTCAGGAGGGGTACTTATCGAGAGGGAGCTTTTGCAACCGCTTTGCAATAACTCCCTATCATCGAACGGCTGTCCGCTTGCACGCTCCGTAGCGGTTCGAACTCGGGAGTTCCGCCATGCATGTCCCCGACGGATTCATCAACGCACCCGTCTCCGCGACCGCCGGTGTCGCCGCCGTCGCCGCCGTCGGTCTCGGCCTGCGCGGCGCCCGGCGCGAGCTGACCGACGAGCGCGCGGCGCCCCTGGCGGGCCTGGTCGCGGCGTTCGTCTTCGCCGTGCAGATGCTGAATTTCCCCGTCGCGGCGGGCACCAGCGGTCACCTCCTCGGCGGCGCACTCGCGGCGATCCTGGTCGGGCCGTGGACCGGCATCCTGTGCATATCCGTGGTGCTGCTGATGCAGGGGGTGCTGTTCGCCGACGGCGGCCTCACCGCGCTCGGCGTCAACATCACGACCATGGGCGTCATCACCGTCCTCGTCTCGTACGGGATCTTCCGCGGCCTGGTGAAGGTCCTGCCGCGCAAGCGGCGCACGGTGACGGTGTCCGCCTTCGTCGCCGCGCTCGTCTCCGTGCCGACGGCGGCCGCCTTCTTCACCCTGCTGTACGCGCTCGGCGGGACCACCGACGTACCCGTCGGCAAGGTGCTGACCGCCATGGTCGGCGTGCACGTCCTCATCGGCATCGGCGAGGCGGCGATCACCGCGCTCACCGTCGGCGCGGTGCTCGCCGTGCGGCCCGACCTGGTGTTCGGCGCACGCGGGCTCAGCGCGCCGCTGAAGCTGCGGGTCGGCGGCGAGCTGGTGGACGCTCCGGTTCCGGACACGGCGGCCGTCCCCGTCGCGGCCCGCTCCACGCGGCGCTTCTGGGGTGTGGGGCTGCTGGCCGCGCTCGCCCTCGCCGGTGTCGTGTCGCTGTACGCGTCGACCAGCCCCGACGGCCTGGAGAAGGTCGCCGCCGACCAGGGCATCGACAAGAACGTCCGCGAGCACGCCACCGCCGACTCCCCGCTCGCCGACTACAGCGTCCGGGGCATCAGCGACAGCTCCCTGTCCGGCGGGCTCGCGGGGGTCATCGGCGTCGGGGTGACGGTCGCCGTCGGCAGCGGGGTCTTCTGGGCGGTCCGCAAGCGGCGTACGGACGCCGTGGAGACCGCCGACTCCACCGGCGTCTGACATGGGTGCAGGTCACGCTCACGCGCTCTACCGACATGTCGACAGTCCTGTCCACACCCTGCCGCCGCACTGCAAGCTCGTCGCCGTCTTCGCCTTCGTGGTGGTCGTCGTCTCCACACCGCGCGAGGCCGTGTGGGCCTTCGCGGCGTACGCCGTGCTGCTCGGGGCCGTCGCGTACGTCGCCCGGGTGCCCGCCCGTCATGTGTTGACGCGGATGCTGGTCGAGGTGCCGTTCGTGGCCTTCGCCGTCCTGATGCCGTTCGTCGCGCAGGGGGAACAGACCAAGGTGCTGGGCGTCTCGCTCAGCGTCTCCGGGCTGTGGGGTGCCTTCAACATCCTGGCCAAGGGCACGCTCGGCGTCGCCGCCTCCGTGCTGCTCGCCTCCACCACCGAGCTGCGCGAACTGCTGCACGGTCTACAGAAGTTGCGGCTCCCGCCACTGCTCGTACAGATAGCGACGTTCATGATCCGCTACGGGGACGTCATCGCCGGTGAGCTGAAGCGGATGTCGATCGCGCGCAGGTCCCGGGGCTTCGAGGCCCGGGGCGTACGGCACTGGGGGGTGCTGGCGAAGACCGCCGGCGCGCTGTTCATCCGGTCGTACGAAAGGGGCGAGCGCGTGCACCTGGCCATGGTGAGCCGGGGGTACACGGGCGTCATGCCCGTGCTGGAGGAGACGGTGGCCACGCGCGCACAGTGGGCGCGGGTGGGGGTACTGCCGGGGGCGGCGTTGCTGGTGTGTCTGACGGGATGGGTGATGGTGTGAGCGTGACCGCGACTTCTTCGCTGGCCGTACGCGGACTGGCGTACGCCTACCCGGACGGCCATCAGGCCCTGTTCGGCGTCGACCTGACGATCGAGCGGGGCGAGCGGGTGGCCCTGCTCGGCCCCAACGGCGCCGGGAAGACCACCCTGGTCCTCCACCTCAACGGCATCCTGACGGCCGGCGCCGGCACGGTCGAAGTGGCCGGACTCCCGGTCGCCAAGCGCAACCTCGCCGAGATCCGCCGCCGGGTCGGCATCGTCTTCCAGGACCCCGACGACCAGCTCTTCATGCCGACCGTGCGCGAGGACGTGGCCTTCGGCCCCGCGGCGGCCGGACTGCGCGGCGCCGCGCTGGAGACCTGCGTACGGGAGGCCCTGGAGCGGGTGGGCATGGAAGCCTTCGCCGACCGGGCCCCGCACCACCTCTCCTTCGGCCAGCGCAGGCGGGTCGCGGTGGCGACCGTACTCGCCATGCACCCGGAGATCCTCGTCCTCGACGAGCCGTCCTCCAACCTCGACCCGGCCGCCCGCCGGGAACTCGCGCTCATCCTGCGCGACTTGGACGTCACCGTCCTGATGGTCACGCACGACCTGCCGTACGCACTGGAACTGTGCCCCCGCTCGGTCGTCCTCAGCGAGGGCACGGTCGTCGCCGACGCACCCACGCAGGACCTCCTCCTGGACGAGGACCTCATGCGGGCGCACCGCCTGGAACTCCCCTTCGGCTTCGACCCCCGGTCGGTCCGCGTGCGCTGACCCCGACCCCGACCCCGACCCACGCCACCGGGGGCGGCCCCCACCTGCAAGAGCCCCGCCCGACCCTGCACCATGGTGTCCAGCACCACCCCGACCCCTCCAGGAAGCGGAGCACACGCGTGGACGTCCAAGGCATCCGAGGCACGACGCTCGCCGGGTTCGAACCCGTCAAGGACGCCTTCCTGCGCAACTTCCGCGACCGGGGCGACCGCGGTGCCGCCGTCGCCGTCTACCTCCACGGCCACAAGGTCGTCGACCTGTGGGGCGGCACCCGCGACGTCGACGGCAGCGTCCCCTGGGCCCTCGACACCGCCCAGGTCGTCCGCTCCGCCGGCAAGGGCATAGCCGCCGCCGTCCCCCTCCTCCTCCACCAGCGCGGCCAGATCGACCTCGACGCGCCGGTCGGCACGTACTGGCCGGAGTTCAAGGCCGCGGGCAAGGAGCGGGTTCTCGTACGTCACCTGCTCTCGCACCGCGCCGGACTCCCGGTGCTGGACCACCCCCTGACCCCCGCCCAGGCCTGCGACGGCGAGTCCGGCGCCCGCGCGGTCGCCGCCCAGGCCCCCGTGTGGGAACCCGGCACCGACCACGGCTACCACGCCCAGACGTACAGCTTCCTCGTCGCCGAACTCGTACGACGCGTCACCGGCCGGACGATCGGCCGCTGGGTGGCGGAGGAGATCGCCCGACCGCTCGGCCTCGACTTTTGGATCGGGCTGCCCGAGGAGGAGGCCCACCGGGTGGGGCGGCTCGCGCCCGTCGAGGAGCCGCCGTCCACCACCGGCCTCAAGCTCCGCCCCAAGCGCGCCGTCAGCGAGGCGTACGCCGACCCCGCCTCCCTCACCCGCCGCGCCTTCGGGGCCATCGACCCGCTCCCCGACGAGAACGACGCCGCCTACCGCGCCGCCGAACTCCCCGCCTCCGGCGCCATCTCCACCGCCCGCGCCCTCGCCCGCTGCTACGCGGCGATGATCGGCCCGGTCGACGACGGCCCCCGGCTCTTCGCGCCCGCGACGCTCACCCTCGCCCGTACCGAGGAATCCGCCGGACCCGACCGCGTGCTGGTCGTCAACACCCGCTTCGGCCTGGGCTTCATGCTGCACGGTTCGGCGTCCCCGCTGCTCGGCCCCGGCTCCTTCGGCCACCCCGGGCGCGGCGGCTCGCTCGGCTTCGCCGACCCGGAGTCGGGCATCGCGCTGGGGTACGTCACCAACGGACTGCGCAAGGGAGTCACCGCCGACCCGCGCGCGCTGGCGCTGATCGCGGCGGTCAAGGAGAGCCTGGCGCATCGGTGAACCGCATCGGTGAACGCAGCAGGGGCCGCCCCGAAGGACGGCCCCTGCTCCCACAGCCACATCAGGCCGTACCGGACCTACAGCTTGAAGCCGTAGTCCATGATCTTCTTCGCGTCGGCCGTACGGTTCGCCTCGTTGGTCGACGCGAGCACCGCGCCCACCACCGTCCGCTTGCCGCGGGTCGCCGCGAAGACCAGGCAGTACTTCGCCTGCGGGCCGGAGCCCGTCTTCACGCCGATGGCACCGTTGTAGCTGCCGAGCAGCTTGTTGGTGTTGGTCCAGCTCATGTTGCGGTAGCCACCGTTCTTGGTGGTGGTCCGCTGCGTGGTCGACTTCGTCTTGACGATCGCCCGGAAGTTGCTGTTCTTCAGCGCGGCGGTCGCCAGCTTCGAAAGGTCGCGGGGCGTCGAGTAGTTGGCGCCGTTGCCGATGCCGTCGAAGGAGTCGAACTTCGTGTTCTTCATCCCCAGGCTCTTCGCGGTCGTGTTCATCTTCCCGATGAACGACTTCACCCGCGCGTCACGCGTCGAGCCCGACCCGAACTTGTCGGCCAGCGCGTACGCCGCGTCGCAGCCCGACGGCAGCATCAGCCCGTACAGCAGCGACCGCACCGACACCTTGTCACCGACGATCAGCCGCGCCGACGACGCGCCCTTGCGGACGATGTAGTCGCTGTACGCCTTCTGGATCGTGACCTTGGTGTCGAGGTTCAGCCCCTTGGTGGAGAGCACCACCTGAGCGGTCATGATCTTCGTCGTGGAACCGGTCGAGAGCCGGGTGTCGCCGGCCTTCGAGAAGTACGTGCGTCCCGATGCGCTGTCCATCAGGAAGCCGCCCTTGGCGACGATCGACGGCGCCTTGGGAGCCGCGGCCTGAGCGGCCGGAGCGACGAGCGCCCCGGCGGTCATGACCGAGCCGGCGGTGACGAGCGTCGCCGTTATGCGACAGATCGTCTTGATTCCAGTTTTCAACGTGGATGCTCCAAATGCCCTTAATGGGGGGCCGCATGAGGGGGCCGCCTGCACGTGTGACGCCTGTGAAGGTCGAATGGATGTGGTGCGACGTGGGTCTTTACCGGATCCTTACCTTTCCGTGATGTGAACACGTGTGCGCCGAGCAGTCAATGCCCTTTGTGTGGGGGGTTGTTGGCGCAAATGAGTCGGACGGGGTTGGGGAAAAGAGGCTGGGGTGACGTCTGCACCTCGTGTGAGCATCTCGTGGTCCTCGGGTGAGTGGCCCGGGAGCAGGGAGATGTTTCATGCTCAGGCTCAGCAGGCAAGCACGCTCCATCTGCGCGGTCGCCGTCGTGGCGGCCACCGTCTTCGGTACGTCCCAGGCGGGCGCGGCAGCCCCGGCGGCCTCCGCGGACACGCTCCAGCAGGAGATCGACGAGGTCCTGGCCACCACCAAGGGCGGCGTGCAGATCAGCCGCAACGAGATCGCCTGGCACGGCGGCCGGGCCATCATGTCCTTCACCCTCCCCGGGGAGGAGCGGGCCCGGGTGAGCAGCCCCGCCGCCCAGAAGCTCCAGGCGCAGATCGCGGGCCTGCCCGCCACGACGAGGGAGAAGCCGTCCGCCGCGCCGGCCGCCGACAGCTGCCCCACCGAGACCTTCGGCAACGACTGGTACTGCTTCTACGACGGCACCAGCTACACGGGGCGACGCCTCCAGTGGAACGCCCCGCACACCTGGGACGTGGACTTCGGCGACTACGGCTTCATCAACAAGACCTCGTCCTGGTCCAACAGGGGCGAGCTGAACGTCAGGGTCTACAGCAGAACCCGCGCAGGTGACAGCAACTCGTGCGTCGAGCACCGCTGGACGGAGCCCGCGCACACCAGAGCCGCCTCCGTGGGATCCATGAACAACATCGCGGACTGCTTCACCGCGTCCTGACACCCGGTCCGGCCGACCCGCTTGCTGCTGTACGGCGTCGGCCGGACCGTTCGGCCGGACCGTCGGACGGCACTCCGCCCCGGCGTGTCACCCTCCGCCCCCGGCGTGTCAGTCGACACGTGCGGTCAGGAAGCAGAAGTACGAGATCACGGACGGCACCTTCACGTTGAGCGCCCCGGCGGTCGTGGTGAGCTCCTCCTCGTACGCGAGCACCTTGCCGTTCGACTCGTCGAGGATCAGGGTGTACTTCGTCGGCAGGCCGCCGTAGGCGGAGTCGACGGAGACCGCCTGCCCCGCGCGGCCCGCGCGGTCGGTGACCTTGCCGCGGTACGTGACGTCGGTACGGGTGGCGAGGAAGCGGAGCATGGCCGCGCGCTGCCGGCCGTTCCACAGCTCGTCCAGGTTGTGGGCCGCCACGGAGTCGAAGGCCTCGGCCGTGCCGGCGTACTCCTGGCTGGCCAGCAGCCACTTGCCCATGGCCCGCGGTTCTTCCGGGGCGGGCCGGTTGAGCGGGTCGTTGGCGTTCACCGGCCCCGTGGCGTCCTCGGTGAACTGCGGATCCTCGCCGACGGCGCCCGCGTCCGACCACACCTCCTCGTCGTGGGCGTTCTGGAAGCGAGGAGGCAGCGTCCGCTGCTTCCACCTCATCGATCCGTCGGCCTTCTTCCAGGTTTCCCGCTCCGACGGCACGATCGCCGAGGTGACCTGGATCTGGCCGATCCGCGTCGACAGCGCCCACCCCTGGTGCTTGAGGTACAGGCTGCTCCCGGCAGGCACCCGGGAGGTGTCCTTGAGCGCGACCACCGCCAGCCGCTCCAGCACCGCCCGGGGCGACTCGCTGCCCGGGGCGTACCGCAGGGGCGGCGGCGTCATCGCCTGTGCGGGCTGGGCGTTGGGTCCGAAGAGGGTGTACGTCGACACGGCCACCGCGAGCGAGGTCGCCACCGCGACTCCGGCCAGCGGCCACCGCCACCGGCGCAGGAGTCCGGCGGCGGGGCCGGGTGCGGGCCTGGACGTGTTCAGTACGTTCGCCAGCAGCCGCTCGCGATCCGTGGGCGAGGCATGCACCTGGGACCCGCCCGCCGGATCCAGCGCCTTCAACGTGTGCAGAGCATTGCCGTTCATCATCGTGCCCCCCATTCGGCCGCGAGGACCTCTTGCTGCGCCGGAAACGGTTCGGTCGCCGTCGTCACCGCCTGCCGGAACCGGCGCCGCGCCCGGTGCAGACGTACGTGGAACGCGGCCGTCGTACAGCCCAGGACCACCGCCGCGTCGCGCGGCGGCAGGCCCTCCCAGATGTCCAGCCGCAGCACTTCCTGGTCGGCGGGGTTCATCCCGTCGAAGGCCGCGGCGACGGCGAGCCGTTCGGTCACGTCGGCGGCATGGTCGGCGACGTGCTCGGCCGTCACCTCGGCGAGGCTCCCGGCGAGCTGCGCGCGCCGCCGCTCGTCGCGGTAGGCGTTGGCCAGCGTCAGCCGGGCCACTCCGTACAGCCAGGGCAGCAACCGCTCCCGGGGCGCTTCGTGCCAGCGGCGCCAGGCGACGGTGAAGACCTCGGCCACCACGTCGGGCGCGGCGTCGGCGTTCACCCGCCTGCGTATGTAGGACTCGACGGCTGCGAAGTGCAGTCGGTAGGAGTCCGTGTACGACTGCTCGTCGTCGATCGGAATCACCATCCCCTCCACCCTCTTTGTGTCGGGGGACGGCCGAGACTTACATGCCGTACGGATTTTCTCGGGGCGGTGGTGGTGGCGGTGAGGTGCGGGGGCGAGGGGGCCTGCCCGCCGCACCCGGCCAGGGGCGCGCGTCAGGCGCGAGGGCGAGGGCGGTGGCCGCCAGGACCGAGACGGTGCCGGGGACGGTCGCGGCACGGATGCGGTTCTTGAGGTGCACAGGGGTCCCCCGGGCGGGTGACGTACGCCCCGGACCGCACGTCGGCCCCGGGGCCGTAACCCTCGCGAACGTACGAGCGTGCCGGTCAACTCGCCTGCAGCATCAGGCCGATGCCCACCACCATCAGGCCGGCGGCGGCGATGCGCGGTCCGCCGAAGCGTTCCTTCAGGAAGATCGCGCCGATCGCCGCGCCCACGATGATGCTCGACTCGCGCAGCGCCGCGATCGGGGCGAGCGGGGCCCGGGTCTGGGCCCACAGGACCAGGCCGTACGCGGCGACGGACAGGGCCGCGCCGATGAAGCCGCGTACGGCGAAGGGCTTGACCTGGGAGACCAGTTGGGCGCGGCGGCGGTAGATGGCGTAGGCGGGGATCGAGATGCCCTCCAGGACCATCAGCCACGCGATGTAGCCCAGCGAGGTGCCGGAGGCGCGGACGCCCAGGCCGTCGACGGTCGTGTAGAGGGCGATGGCGAGGCCCGTGGCCAACGCGGCGCCGATCGCGGCCCATTGGGGCTTCTTGCCCGAGCCTCGGATGCCCCAGAGGGCCACCCCGACCAGACCCGTGCAGGCCACCGCAACGCCCGCGAGCTGCCAGCCGGTCGGGATCTCGTCGGCGAAGACCGCGGCCAGTGCGGTCACGGCGAGCGGGGCCGTGCCGCGTGCGATCGGGTACATCTGGCCGAAGTCGCCCAGCGTGAAGGAGCGCATCAGCAGGAGCATGTACGCGACGTGCAGCGCGGCGGAGAGGATCAGGTAGGGCCACGCCTCGGCGGCCGGGAAGGGCACGAAGATGCCCATGACCAGGCCGATCAGCAGGCCGCCGCCGGAGATCAGGGTGAAGGAGACCAGTTGGTCCTTGATGTTGTGCGCGATGGCGTTCCAGCTCGCGTGCGTGACGGCGGCCAGCAGGACGGCGGCTATGACGAGAGGGGTCACGACGCGGACCCCTCGCGCACGTCGGCCAGCTTCGCGCCCGCGTGCGCGATCAGGTCCTTCGGCGGCATCGGGAACACCGAGTGCGGGGTGCCGGCCGCTGCCCACACCACGGGGTGGGTGAGCAGGCCGCGGTCCGCGAGGACGGTGGTGCGGGTGATGTGGCCGAAGGGGGGCACGCCGCCGATCGCGTAACCGGTGGTGGCGCGCACCAGGTCGGCGCCCGCCCGCTTGACCTTCTGCGCGCCGAGTTCGGAACGTACGAGATCCACATCCACCCGCGAGGAGCCGTCCATCAGGACGAGGACCGGTTCGCCGTCCGCCTCGAAGATCAGGGACTTGACGATCTCGCTGGTGTCGCAGCCGATCGCGGCGGCCGCCTCGGCGGCGGTGCGGGTTGCGTCGGGGAAGTGACGTACGTCCGAAGTGAGCGAGGAAAGCCCGATTTCGGCCAGTGCGGTGGCGAACAGGGGGTGAACGGGAGGGGGTTGTGAAGTGCTCATGGCCCGCACGCTACTGCTCTGCGTGCGGGCCGGGCGAGTGTGTTCCAAGGAATGACCCAAGGAATGACTAAAGCGTGACCAGGGGATGACTTTGGGAATGATTATTCGGTAAGTCGTGGTGGATCAAGGGGGGTTGGGGACGTCAGCGGGCGTTGAGGACATTTGCCACGATCGGGCCTGCGGCGTCGCCGCCGTGGCCGCCCTTGAGGACCATCGCCGCCGCCGTCAGGTCACCCGCGTACCCGGTGAACCAGCTGTCGGACGTCTTCTGGCCGTCCAGTTCGGCGGAACCGGTCTTGGCGCCCTTGTCGCCGCCGACCGAACCCATCGCCTTGGCGGCCGTGCCGGAGGTCGCGGTCAGGCGCATCATCGAGCGGATGCCCTGGACGGTCGCGGGGGACAGGGGCGAGGCCTTCGCGAAGGGGCGGTCGTCGAGCTCGGCGGGGACGACGTACGGCTGGCGGAACCGGCCCGTGGTCGCCGTCGCGGTGATCGAGGCGATGTTCAGCGGGTTGAACTGGGTCTGGCCCTGGCCGATGTACTGGGAGGCGGCCTCGCCCCCCTGGCCCGGCGGAATCCTGCCGTCGAAGGTGGCGATGCCGGTCTTCCACTCCGTACCGATTCCGAAGTGCGACGCGGCGAAGGCGGGCAGCGCACCGTCGTCCTTGACCTTGACGATCTGCTTGATGAAGGCGCTGTTGCAGGAGACGGCGAAGGCCCTGGAGAAGGGGATGTTCCCGTAACCCTTGTGGTTCAGGTTGTTGATCGTGCGGCCTTCGTACGTCACGTCCGCCGGGCACTCGACCGTCGAGCCCGGGCTCACGATGCCCTTTTCGAGCAGCATCGCGGCGGTCATGATCTTGAGGGTCGAACCGGGGGGCGTGGTGCCGCCGACCGACACGCCGAACCCCGAGTCGTGGTTGTCGGCGATGGCCCGGATCGCGCCGGTCTGCCGGTTCAGGGCGACGACCGAACTGCCCTTGAACCGCTTCACCGCCTTCTCCGCCACCGCCTGCACCCCCGCGTCGATGGTCGTCTGCAGCTTGCCCGGCTCGCCCTTGGAGAGCGTGAGGAGCGTGCGCGCGGGCTGCTCCGGCTGGGCGGGCTCGATGTACAGCTCGACGCCCGGCTTGCCGTGCGACTGCTCGCCGTACTTCTTGCGGAGCTGCTCCAGGACCGGGCCGAGGGAGGGGTAGTCCTCCTTCGTCAGCTCCTTGCCGTTGCGGTCGACGGCCTTGATGGGCGGCGCGGAGGCGGTGCCCGTCTTGAGCGTCTCGCCCTTCTTCAGCTCGGGGTGGATGACGGTCGGCTGCCAGTCGACGAGCGCCTTGCCGGTCGTCTTTCCGCGTACGACGGTCAGTGCGCTCTGGTACGACAGGGGCTTGGCGGCAGCGTCCTCGGTGCCCACCTTGCCCGTGACGGTGAACGGCACCTTCGCGCCCGTCGCCGTACCGGGGGTGATCTTCAGGCCCGATATGTGGGCCTCGTCGGCGAACGCGGCCAGGACGGTCGTGGCCTCGACCGCGTTGTTGGTGAGCTGCGCGGCGGTCTCGGGCTCGCCCTTGGACCAGGCGGCGAAGAAGGCCTGGGAGGCGGTGCGGATCTCGTCCTGGGACGGGGGGCCGGTCTTGGCGGGTTCGTTCTGGGTACTGATGTTGCTCTGCCCCGAACTGCCGGACCCGCTGCCTCCGGTCATGCCGGTGTACAGGTTGTAGCCGCCGTAGCCGACACCACCCGCGACCAGGACAAATGCGCCGCCCACGACGGCGACCTTGGCTCCGCTGCGCATGCGCAGTCCCCTCCCCAGGAGCTCACCGGGAGCCTTTGTGCTGCCCGGCAGTCATCGGGGAGTGACTCTACGGGGTGGGGGTGACAGGAGTGCTGCGCGTTATGCGACTGGTACGTGCGGGCTACACCGAGAGTGCGGCCCCTCGTCACCGCGAGTGCGGCCCCTCACCTGCCCCCGGAGAGCCGCCCGCTAGATCCACGTGTCCAGCCACATCCGGTGCCGCCACTCGTCGATCGGGATCGTCTGGCCCGTGTAGATCGGCCAGAAGTAGATGAAGTTCCAGACGATGAGCAGCACCAGCACGCCCACCCCGATCGCCCCCACCGCCCGGCGGCGTTCGTCCGCGCCCGGGCGGCCCAGCATGGCGCCCGCCATCATCGCGACGGCGAGGCAGAGGAAGGGGACGAAGACGACTGCGTAGAAGAAGAAGATCGTCCGTTCCTGGTAGAGGAACCAGGGGAGCCAGCCCGCCGCCACCCCCGCGAGGATCGCCCCCGCCCGCCAGTCGCGGCGGAAGAACCAGCGCCACAGGACGTAGAGGAGGGCGAAGGCTGCCGCCCACCAGAGGAGGGGGGTGCCGAGGGCGAGGACCTCGCTGGCGCACTTCTCGGTCTCCGTGCGCGGGCAGCCGGAGAAGCCGGGCTTGGGGGACTCGTAGTAGTACGAGACCGGGCGGCCGACCAGGATCCACGACCAGGGGTTGGACTGGTAGGTGTGGCCCGAGGTCAGGCCGATGTGGAAGGTGTAGACCTCGCTCTCGTAGTGCCACAGGCTGCGCAGCCACTCCGGCACCCACGTCATGTCGAACTGCGGGAGCGGGATCGGCCCGAGGTGGTCGGGGGAGAGGCCGGCGCGGCCCTTCGCCCAGTCGCGGAAGTAGCCCTTCGAGGTGAGGATCCAGCCCGTCCAGGAGGCGATGTACGTCAGTACTGCCACCGGGACCGTGGAGAGGAAGGCGGGGAGGACGTCCCGCTTGAGGACGGTGGTGTACGGGCGCCGGGCCCCGGCCGTACGGCGTGCGGCCACGTCCCACAGGACGGTGAGCAGGCAGAACACGACCAGTGTGTAGAGGCCGCTCCACTTGGTGGCGAAGCCGAGGCCCAGGCAGAGGCCGGCCGCCAGACGCCACGGGCGCAGGCCGAGCCGTAGCCGGGAGGCCACTTCGGACGACGGGCGCAGGATGCCGTCGGCGTCCACCGGCAGTGCGTCGGCCAGCCGCTGCCTGCTGCGGTCGCGGTCGACCAGCAGGCAGCCGAACGCCGCCAGCACGAAGAACATCAGCACCTGGTCGAGCAGCGCCGTGCGGCTCATCACGAAGTGCAGGCCGTCGACGGCCAGCAGCAGACCCGCCAGGCAGCCGAGGAACGTCGAGCGGAACAGGCGGCGGCCGATGCGGCACAGCAGGAGGACGGAGAGCGTGCCGAGCACCGCGACCGCGAAGCGCCAGCCGAAGGGGGTGAAGCCGAAGAGCTGTTCGCCCCAGCCGATCAGCCATTTGCCGACCGGGGGGTGGACGACGTACCCGGGGTCGGTGGGGATCACCACCGACCCCGGCGATGACAAAACCGATTTGTCGATGTCCTTCGGCCAGCTGCCCTCGTAGCCCTGGTGGACCAGCGCCCACGCGTCCTTCGCATAGTACGTCTCGTCGAATATCACCGCCTTGGGGCTGCCGAGATTCCAGAAGCGCAGCACGCCCGCGAGGAGGGCGACCAGCAGCGGCCCGCCCCACGGCATCAGGCGCAGTACGGCGTGGAAGGCCGTCGGCGAGACGCGCAGGAAGTGCCACACGTGTGCGCGGTACGGCATGACGGCGTACGGGGGGACCAGGCGTTCGCGCAGTCCCGTCGTCGTCCGGGGCACGTAGCCGAACCGGCGCAGCCTTCGCTGCCAGGAGGGCGGCTCCTCTTGCGGGGCCCGTCCGTGCTGGGCTGGGGGCGCTGTACTCGTCACCGCGCCATGGTAGGGAACGAGGCTGTGCGCGTCGCCCGTCAGGCCGGGCGGGGCGGGGGCGGGTGTCGGCAGGCGCTCCGGCGGGCTCTCGTGGACGGCTCTCGTGGATGCTCGCGGGCGGAGGCTTCGTGCATCCCCTGGGAGGATGGGGGCGTGACTGGATCGACTGCACCCACCGCGTCCGCCTCCGCCGCCTCCGCGGGGGTCCTCGTCCTCGCCGGGACGCCCATCGGGGACGTCTCCGACGCCCCGCCCCGGCTGGCCAAGGAGTTGGAGGCCGCCGACGTCATCGCCGCCGAGGACACCCGTCGGCTGCGGCGGCTGACGCAGGCGCTCGGCGTGTTCACCACCGGGCGGGTCGTTTCGTACTTCGAAGGAAACGAGTCGGCGCGCACGCCCGAACTGGTCGAGGCCCTGGAGGGCGGCGCACGCGTGCTGCTGGTGACGGACGCCGGGATGCCGTCGGTGTCCGACCCCGGGTACCGGCTGGTGGCGGCCGCCGTCGAGAAGGACCTGAAGATCACGGCCGTGCCGGGTCCGTCCGCCGTGCTCACCGCGCTCGCGCTGTCGGGGCTGCCGGTGGACCGTTTCTGCTTCGAGGGGTTCCTGCCGCGCAAGGCGGGCGAGCGGCTCGGCAGGCTGCGGGAGGTCGCCGACGAGCGGCGCACCCTCGTGTACTTCGAGGCCCCGCACCGGCTCGACGACACCCTCGCCGCCATGGCCGAGGTGTTCGGCGAGGGCCGGCGGGCGGCCGTCTGCCGCGAGCTGACCAAGACGTACGAAGAGGTCAAGCGCGGGCCCCTCAAGAAGCTGGCCGAGTGGGCGGCGGAGGGCGTGCGCGGCGAGATCACCGTCGTCGTGGAGGGTGCGCCCGAGGCCGGGCCCGCCGAGCTCGACGCCGATGAGCTGGTGCGCAGGGTGCAGGTGCGCGAGGAGGCGGGGGAGCGGCGCAAGGAGGCCATCGCCGCTGTCGCCGCCGAGGCCGGGCTGCCCAAGCGAGAGGTGTTCGATGCGGTCGTCGCGGCAAAGAACGCGGCTCGGGCGCAGGGCGCCGGGACGGGGGAAGGTAAAGGCGCGTCTTGAAAAGCAAAGCGAATCCCGTGTATAAGCCAACTTTCTCAGGCGGACGTCAAATGCTCCCCACGTTTTGACAGGTCTGTCGCGCCCCGGTCCGAAAAGGCGTCCACTGGAGGTGAGTGGAAAGGAGCTGGCATGAGCGAGATCGCGCAGAGCGCAGCCGGCAGCATCACGGCGCAGGGCGCAGCGGCACAGGGCACGAAGCAGAGCACGGCACACGGCTCGGCACACGGTTCGGTCCAGGAGGCGTACGCCTTCGCGTGCATGAAGTGCGGCCACGGCTGGGAGCAGGCGTACGAGATAGAGCACCACACGGACGGCTCCGGTCACCCCTTCGTCGTGTACCGCGCGAACGGCGAGCGCGTGCCCTCCCCGCTGTCCCGTCCCTCCTGCCTCAACTGCGGCGGCACGGTCGTGCGCATCATGCGTTCCGGCCAGGTGTCGTCCATCCAGGACCTCCAGCGGCGCAACGCCGAGACCGTCTCCGCCGCCGGACCCGTTCCCGCGGAGTCCGAGGACGCCGACGTCCCGCAGCCGCGCGAGCCGCACCACTGGCACCTCTCTGACCTGCTGCACCCCTTCCACCGCAAGCAGCACTAGTCCCGTGGAGGTCCGGGGGCCGGCGGCGCTTTCGTAGGATCGACCGCATGAGCCCCCGCCCTGTCGGCGACAATGTCGACAAGAAGACTGCTGCTGACAAGCAGACAGCGGTCGACAAGAAGTCAGCGGCCGACAAGAAGACCGCGCCGCCCGCGCCCGAGCCGCTCCGCGTGCCGGTCGCCGACTCGCACACCCACCTGGACATGCAGGACACCACCGTCGAGCAGGCCCTCGCCATGGCCGCCTCGGTGGGGGTGACGACCCTGGTGCAGGTGGGCTGCGACGTGAAGGGCTCCCAGTGGGCAGCCGAGACGGCGGCGACGTACGACAACGTCCACGCGGCCGTCGCCCTGCACCCCAACGAGGCCCCGCGCATCGTCCTCGGCGACCCCGACGGCTGGTCCCGGCAGGGCGCCCGCCCCGGCGGCGGCGACGGTGCGCTCGACGACGCGCTCGCCGAGATCGACCGCCTCGCCGCCCTCCCGCACGTGCTCGGCGTCGGCGAGACCGGCCTCGACTACTTCCGTACGGGACCGGAGGGCAAGGCTGCGCAGGAGCGTTCCTTCCGCGCCCACATCGAGATCGCCAAGCGGCACGGCAAGGCGCTCGTCATCCACGACCGGGACGCCCACGCGGACGTCCTGCGCGTGCTGGACGAGGAGGGCGCGCCCGAACGGACCGTCTTCCACTGCTACTCCGGGGACGCGGCGATGGCCGAGATCTGCGCGGCCCAGGGCTACTACCTGTCCTTCGCCGGCACGGTCACCTTCAAGAACGCGCAGCCGCTGCGCGACGCGCTGGCCGTCGCCCCCCTCGACCGGGTGCTGGTGGAGACCGACGCACCGTTCCTCACCCCGGCCCCCTACCGAGGGCGGCCCAACGCCCCGTACCTCATCCCGATCACCGTGCGCGCGATGGCCGCCGTCAAGGGTGTCGACGAGGACGCGATGGCGACGGCGATCGCCGCCAACACGGCACGCGCGTTCGGCTACTGAGCCCCAGCTCCGCCGCCTTCGCACGGCAGTTCGTCGCGCAACCCTGCGTAGCCGCGTCGCTTTGGAGAGTGACGGTCGCTCCGCTAGTGTCCCGGCCCGCAGCAGTGGCAGGCCGGGACACCGGTCTGCCCGTCGGGCGGATTCGCGCGGACCGGGAGCGACGTGAGCAATACGCAGGGTGGTGCGCTGTCGTACGACGCGCAGTACGGGACGTACAAGCCGCAGTACGAGCCGCAGCCGTACGCCACCGGGCACGAGGGGGCGGCGTACGGGGCTGGCCCGTACGAGGGGTCCCCCTACGAAGGGGCGTCCTCCTACGAGGGGTACGGCGCCGGGCAGCAGGGCGCCCCGGTCGCGTACGACGCGTACGGGAGTTACGGGACCGCCGTGCAGGACCCGTACGTGACCTACCCGCAGGGCCAGAGCCACGGACAGAGCCACGGGCCGGACCACGGCCTGGACGCGCCGAGGGCGTACGAGCCGTACACGGCGGAGTGCGACGCCGGGCCCGGCTCCGCGAGCGGCCTCTACGACCGCACCCCGCCCGCCACCGACGAACCGCTCCTCCCGCGCCAGCACCCCGTCTCCGCCGCGCTCCAGGCCGCCCGGCCCGACGACGTGGACGACCCCGAGGGCGACGGCGACGGCGACGGTGGCCGGGCCGGCGACGGGCGGCGGGCGGCCCGGCGGCGCAAGGGCGGCGCGGGCGCGGCGGCCGGGACCGAGAAGCCCGACACCTTCCGCAAGCTGGTGCCGCAGGCGCTGGTCGTGGCGTTCCTCGCGGGCGGCACCTCCGCGTTCGTCGCCAACGACAAGGCCATCGAACTGAGCGTCGACGGTGCGCCGCGCACCCTGCACACCTTCGCCGACGACGTCACCGAACTCCTGGAGAAGGAGGGCCTCCACATCGGCGAGCACGACCTGGTGGCCCCCGGCCCGGGGCAGACGCTCGCCAGCGGCGACGAGGTCGTCGTCCGGTACGGGCGGCCGGTCGTCCTCACGCTGGACGGCGAGCGGCGGCAGGTGTGGACGACGGCGCAGACCGTCGACGGTGCGCTCAAGCAGTTCGGGGTGCGGGCGGAGGGCGCCTACCTGTCGGCGTCCCGGTCGGCGGCCATCGGGCGCAAGGGGCTGACCCTGGACGTCCGTACGGAACGCACCCTGACCGTCATGGCCGACGGCCGCGAGCACACCATCCGCACCAACGCGGCGACCGTCGAGGAGGCGGTCGGCGAGGCCGGCATCTCGCTGGGCACCGAGGACACCACGTCCGTCCCCATGGACAGCTTCCCGCGCGACGGGCAGACGGTCACCGTCATGCGCATCACCGGCAGCAAGGAGATCCGTGAGGAGCCCATCGACTTCAAGGTGATCCGCAAGGACGACGCGTCGATCTTCAAGGGCACGGAGGAGGTCGAGCGGGCCGGGGTGAAGGGGTCCCGCAAGGTCACGTACGTGCTGAGGACGGTCAACGGGGTCAAGCAGAAGCCGAAGAAGTTCTCCGAGGAGATCGCCCGGGAGCCCGTCGACCAGGTGGTACGGGTCGGGACCAAGCCGATGCCGACATCGGTGGCGGGCGCGGACGGCCTGAACTGGGACGGGCTCGCGCAGTGCGAGTCGGGGGGCCGGGCGAACGTCACTGACCCGACCGGCACCTACGGCGGCCTCTACCAGTTCGACCGCCAGACCTGGCAGTCCCTGGGCGGAACGGGCGCCGCGCACGAGGCCCCCGCCGCCGAGCAGACCTTCCGCGCCAAGAAGCTGTACGTCCAGCGCGGGGCGAGTCCTTGGCCGCACTGCGGTCGCAAGCTGTAGGTGCCGACGTCGGTTTTCATGCGGGTGCATGGTGACTGGTGGTGGGCGGTTCCCATGCAGGTGCATGGTGACCGTCAGCGGTGGGCTGCCATGAGGGTGCGTGGTCACCGTCGGCGGGCGGTTCCCATGCGAACGCATGGTGACCGTCAGCCTGTCGGTTGCCATGCGCGTGCATGGCAACCCGCTGGGCCCGCTCCCGGGGGCGGGCCCCTTTAGGCTGGTGCGGTGAGCACCCCTGAACACCCCGCCCCCCAGGAGCACGCCCTCCTCGGCCCCGCCGACATCCGCGAGCTGGCCGAAGTCCTCGGCGTACGCCCCACCAAGCAGCGCGGGCAGAACTTCGTCATCGACGCCAACACCGTCCGCCGCATCGTCCGCACGGCCGAAGTGCGCCCCGACGACGTCGTGGTCGAGGTCGGGCCCGGGCTCGGTTCGCTGACGCTCGCCCTGCTGGAGGCGGCCGACCGGGTCGTCGCCGTCGAGATCGACGACGTACTGGCGGCCGCGCTGCCCAGCACCATTCAGGCGCGGATGCCGCAGAAGGCCGACCGGTTCGACCTGGTGCACTCCGACGCCATGCTCGTCGAGAAGCTGCCCGCCGAGCCGACCGCGCTGGTCGCCAACCTCCCGTACAACGTGGCGGTCCCCGTACTGCTGCACATGCTGGAGCACTTCCCGACCATCGAGCGCACGTTGGTCATGGTGCAGGCGGAGGTCGCCGACCGGCTCGCCGCCAAGCCGGGCAACAAGGTGTACGGGGTGCCGTCCGTCAAGGCGAACTGGTACGCGGACGTCAAGCGCGCCGGGTCCATCGGGCGCAACGTCTTCTGGCCCGCGCCGAATGTCGACTCCGGGCTCGTGTCGCTGGTGAAGCGCGACCAGCCGGTCGCGACGACCGCCACCCGCCAGGAGGTGTTCGCCGTCGTCGACGCAGCCTTCGCCCAGCGCCGCAAGACGCTGCGCGCCGCGCTCGCCGGGTGGGCCGGTTCGCCCGCCGCCGCCGAGGCCGCGCTCGTCGCCGCCGGGATCTCGCCGCAGGCGCGCGGCGAGGCGCTCACGGTCGAGGAGTTCGCACGGATCGCGGAGGCCAAGGCGTGAGGGAAGCAGGCCGGGGCGTGACCGTACGGGTGCCCGCCAAGGTGAATGTGCAGCTGGCGGTCGGCGGGGTGCGCGGTGACGGCTTCCACCCGCTGGCGAACGTCTTCCTCGCCGTCGGCCTGTACGACGAGGTGACGGCGACCCCGGCGGACGAGCTGACGATCACCTGCACCGGACCCGGCTCCGAGCACGTGCCGCTCGACCGCACCAACCTCGCTGCCCGCGCCGCCGTCGCCCTCGCCGACCTGCACGGCCTCACCCCCGACGTCCACCTGCACATCGCCAAGGACATCCCCGTCGCGGGCGGCATGGCGGGCGGCAGCGCGGACGCGGCCGGCGCGCTGCTGGCCTGCGACGTGCTGTGGGGCACGAAGACCCCGTACGAACAACTCCTCGCCATCTGCGCCGACCTGGGCAGTGACGTGCCCTTCTCCTTCGTCGGCGGGGCGGCGCTCGGCGTCGGGCGGGGCGAGCAGCTCACGCCGCTGGAGGTGGGCGGGGAGTTCCACTGGGTGTTCGCCGTCGCGGACGGGGGGCTGTCGACCCCTGCCGTGTACGGGGAGTTCGACCGGCTCACCGCAGGGGTTCAGGTGCCGGAGCCGGAGGCTTCCGAGGAGCTGCTGGCGGCGCTGCGTACGGGAGACGCGACCGCGCTGGCGGCGAGCCTGAGCAACGACCTCCAGGCTGCGGCCCTCTCGCTGCGTCCCTCGCTGGCCGGGACCCTCGCGAAGGGGGTGGAGGCCGGGGCGCTGGCCTCGCTCGTGTCCGGGTCGGGGCCGACGACGGCCTTCCTGGCGAAGGACGCCGAGGGGGCGGGCCGGATCGCCGAGGCGCTGCTGGCGTCGGGAACGTGCGTGGCGGCCCGGGTGGCGGTGGCGCCCGCGCCGGGGGCCGTGGCGCTGTAGTCCCGGCAGCAGGGGTAGTCCCGGCAGGGGTGGTTCCGGCAGGGGTGGCCCCGGCAGGAGTGGGGCGAGGGCCTGAGCGCCCCCGCCCCGGGGGCCGGTGTCAGTGCTGGCCCGCGTTCCTGCGCCGTACGACATAGGTGGTGCCGGCGGCTGCGATCGCCGTCGCGGCACCGAGGCCGAGCAGGATGCCGGTGCTGTCGTTCGACTCGGTGACCTCCGCGCCGGCCTTGACCGCGCCGGACGGGGTCGCCTTGCCGGGCTGGGACGGCTTGGCCGGCTTGGTGGCCTCGCCGGGGGCGACCGGGGCGACCGGGGCGGTCGGCTTGGCGGTGCCCGTGCCGGTGCTCTCGCTGGGAGCGGCCGACTCGGAGGCCGATGCCGAGGCCGATGCGTCGTCCGAGGGAGAGGCGCTCGCGTCGGCGGAGGGCGACTCGCTCGCGTCGGCCGACGGGGACTCGCTCGCGTCCGGCTCGGCGGCTGCCGCCGCACCCAGGACCTTGCCGTCCGGGCCGACCAGGCTCCAGACCTTGCCGTCGGGGCCCTTCACACCGTTGCCCTTGGTGTCGCCGGGCTTGGCGTCGTCCTTGAAGTAGTAGAGCGGCTTCTCGTCGAGGACGACCTGCTTCTTGTCGCTGCCCGCGAGGTCGATCTGGTTGGTGTCACCGGTGACGTCGGAGGACTTGGTCGGGTAGCCGGTCGCGGCGGGCCAGGTCTTGGCGCAGTCGCCGGTGCAGTTCGACTTGTCCTTCTCGTCGCCCGCCCAGGTGTACAGGGCGTTGCCGTCCTTGTCCGCGAGGGCCTTGCCCTCGGAGGTGTCGATGACGGTCAGCTCACCGGGGTCGGTGGGGGTGTCGAGCGCGTACGCGGTGCCGCTGCCGACGCCGAGGGCGAGCAGTAGGCCCGCGGCGGCCGTGGCGGTGGATATCCGGGTGCGGGAGCGGGAGGTGGGGGTGTGCATGACGTCCTGCCTCTGGGTCGGTACCGGGGGTACGGGTCCAGCAGAACGCCGGGGGAGGGGTTCGGCCTGTCGGGTACGGCCGTACGGGTGGCTTCCGGGCCCTCGTGAGCTCCGGTGCGCGGCTTCCGGCGCCGGGGCGTTCGGCTGTGTCCCGCCGGGCCGGGGGCCCCAGCCCCGCCCCTTCACCTGAAGCGCTCGCCGCGCGGCTGGGTGGGGGGCCGGCGTTTTGCGCAGTTCCCCGCGCCCCTATAGGGGCGCCCCGACCCGCGCCCCGACCCACCTCCCCCCGGCGACTAGGCTGGGAGGTCTATCCGTCCCCGCCCCCTGGAGCACCCACTCATGGCCGTCAACCTGGTCAATGTCGAGGCAGTCAGCAAGGTGTACGGCACCCGTGCCCTGCTCGACGGCGTCTCCCTCGGCGTCTCGGAGGGCGACCGGATCGGCGTCGTCGGTCGCAACGGCGACGGCAAGACCACCCTGATCCGCATGCTCGCCCAGCTGGAGGAGGCCGACTCCGGGCGTGTGACGCACGTGGGCGGACTGCGCCTCGGCGTCCTCACCCAGCACGACTCCCTCGACCCCGCCGCCACCATCCGGCACGAGGTCATCGGCGACATGGCCGACCACGAGTGGGCGGGCAGCGCGAAGATCCGTGACGTGCTCACCGGGCTGTTCGGCGGGCTCGACCTGCCCGGCTTCGGGCAGGGGCTCGACACCGTCATCGGTCCGCTGTCCGGCGGCGAGCGCCGGCGCATCGCGCTCGCCAAGCTGCTCATCGCCGACCAGGACCTGATCGTCCTCGACGAGCCGACCAACCACCTCGACGTCGAGGGCATCAGCTGGCTCGCCAAGCATCTCCAGTCGCGCCGCTCCGCCCTCGTGTGCGTGACGCACGACCGCTGGTTCCTGGACCAGGTCTGCACGCGGATGTGGGACGTGCAGAGGGGGGCTGTCCACGAGTACGAGGGCGGCTACAGCGATTACGTCTTCGCCCGTGCCGAGCGCGAGCGCATCGCGGCCACCGAGGAGACAAAGCGACAGAACCTGATGCGCAAGGAGCTGGCCTGGCTGCGGCGCGGTGCCCCGGCCCGTACGTCCAAGCCGCGCTACCGCATCGAGGCCGCCAACGAGCTGATCGCCGACGTTCCGCCGCCGCGCGACACCAGCGAGCTGATGAAGTTCGCCAACGCCCGGCTCGGGAAGACCGTCTTCGACCTGGAGGACGTGACCGTCCAGGCCGGGCCGAAGGTGCTGCTCAAGCACCTCACCTGGCAGCTCGGCCCCGGCGACCGCATCGGTCTCGTCGGCGTCAACGGTGCGGGCAAGACCTCCCTCCTGCGGGCCCTGGCCGAGGCCGCCCGCACCCAGGGCGACGTCCAGCCCGCCGCCGGGAAGATCGTCGTCGGCAAGACCGTCAGGCTCGCGTACCTCTCCCAGGAGGTCGGCGAGCTCGACCCGAACCTGCGCGTGCTCGAAGCCGTGCAGAAGGTCCGCGACCGCGTCGACCTCGGCAAGGGCCGCGAGATGACCGCCGGGCAGCTCTGCGAGCAGTTCGGGTTCACCAAGGAGAAGCAGTGGACGCCGGTCGGGGACCTCTCGGGCGGTGAGCGCCGCCGCCTGCAGATCCTGCGGCTGCTGATGGACGAGCCCAACGTCCTCTTCCTCGACGAGCCCACCAACGACCTCGACATCGAGACCCTCACCCAGCTCGAAGACCTCCTCGACGGCTGGCCTGGGTCGATGGTCGTGATCTCCCACGACCGGTTCTTCATCGAGCGCACCACCGACAAGGTGTACGCACTCCTCGGCGACGCCACCCTGCGCAACCTGCCGCGCGGACTCGACGAGTACCTGGAGCGCCGCCAGAAGGTCGTCGACGCCGCCGCGGCCGCCGCCCCCGCTCCCGTGGCCGCGGCGAAGCCGGAGAAGTCGTCCGGTGACGTACGGGCCGCGAAGAAGGAGCTCCAGAAGATCGAGCGGCAGCTCAGCAAGATGTCCGACCGGGAGACCGTGCTGCACGCGCAGATCGCCGAGAACGCCACCGACTTCGGCAAGGTCGCCGAGCTCGACGCCGAGCTGCGCAAACTGATCGGCGAGCGCGACGAGTTGGAGATGCGCTGGCTGGAACTGGCCGAGGACGCCTGAGCCCGCGGTTCGCAAGGGCTGCGAATCTGGCATTCCGTCAGGTCGGCCGCGGGTCCGGTCGGGACGTGGATCCGCCCCCGGGCCAGTCGTAGAGAAGACGTACAGACCTCATAACGAGCGCATCACAGGCCGGTCCTCCCTTGGGAACAGGGGCGGACCGGCCCCTTGTTCGATGTGACTCCAGTGATAGAAAGAAGCCCCGCTCGACTGACGTAGATCTACGGGACCCAAGCCCGATTCGCTCCTTTCCGGGGGGTTTTGACCGCCCGGAATCGCGGGGGAGACCGACCGGGCGGCGGGACACCCGTGTGAAGAGGTAAGTGCTGATGTCTCAGCCGCCCAACCAGCCGCCGCAGGGGGGCTTCGGCGCACCGCAGGACCCGCAGACCCCGCCCGCCGGGGCTCCGCAGGGCCCGCCTCCGGGAGCACCGCAGCCGCCGCCGGGACCGCCCCCGGGCGCCCCGGCCCCCTCGGGCCAGCAGCCCGGCTACGGGTATCCGCAGACGCCGCCGGGACCGCCTCCGGCCGCGGACAACCCGTACGCGACGCAGCCGACGCAGGGGTACGGGTACCCGGGCCAGCCCGCCCAGCCGGGCCAGCCGAATCCGTACGGCCAGCAGCCCCAGCCCGGCTACGGCTACCCCGGCCAGCCGCCCCAGCAGCCCGCCACCTACCCGGGCATGCCCGGCCCGGACGGAAACGGCGGCGGCCCGCAGAACAAGCAGAAGCTGATGCTGATCATCGGCGCGGCCGTGGCCGCCCTGATCGTCATCGCGGGCGGCATCTACCTGGTCTCCGGCGGCGACAAGGAACCCGTCGCCAAGCCCACCGGGGCCACCAAGCCGACCGGCGCGCCGAGTGTCGACAAGGGCGACGGCAAGGGCAACGGCGGCGACGCCCCCGGCCGCGACGCGGGCACGGACCTCAACTCCGGCCGCCAGCCCGGCGACTCCAAGGTCCTGTGGAACCACGTCAACGACGTCGACCTGCCCAGCGGCGGCGGCAAGGTCATGCCGATGTGGTTCGTCGGCGACACCGTGATCCACACGTACTACAAGAGGATGACGGCGTACGGGGTGGCCGACGGCAAGAAGCGGTGGGAGCTGCCGTTCCCGAACGAGGTGTGCGCGGCGCCGAAGCTCGTCGGCAAGGGCGACAAGATCGTCATCGCGGTCGAGAACAACAACACCAGCGACGCCGACTGTAACCAGCTCCAGCAGGTGGACCTCAAGACCGGCAAGGCGGGATGGCGGAAGGAGGTCGCGAAGGAGAACCTCTTCGACATCATGTCCGGCCTCAACCTGGTCGTGTCTGGCGACACCGTCGTGGTGGACCGCACCTTCCCCAGTGCCTACCGCATCAGCGACGGCGCGAAGCTGTTCGGCGACGTGCGTACCGGTCCCTGCCGGATGGGCGGCGGCTTCGCCTCCTCGCCGACCAAGCTTCTCGTGGCCGACACCTGCGGCGACACCAAGAACCCCACCTCGCAGCTCCGTGAGATCGACCCGGCCACCAGCAAGGCCCGGTGGACCTGGAAGGTGCCCAAGGAGTGGACCGTCAAGCGCGTCCTCTCGGTCGAGCCGCTGGTGGTCTACCTGGAGAAGGGCAAGAAGGAAGCAGGCAACATCACCTTCCTCAAGCCGAACGGCACGATGGCCGCGCAGATCGCCGCGGGCGAGCCGCTGCCCGCCCTGTCCTGCGGCGGACTCTTCCTGTCCTCCTCCGACCTCCAGGGCTGCACGGGTGTCGTCGCCGACGCGAACACCCTGTTCGTGCAGAGCGAGTCGAAGACCGGCAACTCGGGCCGCACCAATGAGATCCGCGCCTACGACGTCAACACCGGCAAGCGCAAGTGGGTCTCCCCGGGCGAGCGCACGATGCAGCCGCTGAAGGTCGAGGGCGGCAGTCTCTTCGCGTACACCGAGGCGTCGTACGACAAGCCGGGCGGCGTCGTGAAGATCCCGGTGACGGGCGGCAGCCCGGCCCCCGTGCTGAAGAACCCGTCTTCGGTGACGCCCATCGAGCGCAACATTTTCTCCAAGCTGCTCGCCTACGAGGGCGGCCGGCTGTTCATGTCCTCCGACCGGATCTCCGGCAAGGACGACGAGAAGCCGCAGGCCATTCTCGTCTTCGGCAACTGAGGTGTACGGGGCGGGAGTTCGGCCCATCGCGGCCGGTCCCGCCCCGCGCCCGTACTGACTTCCGGGGGCCCGCGCGCCCTCGACCTGCCAGCACCCTTCGTCCCCAGAGGTAGAACCACCATGACGCAGCCGCCCAACCAGCCCCCGCAGAACGGGGAGGGGGCCCCGCCGCCCTCGCCGTTCAGCAAGTCGCAGGAGTCCGGCCAGAACCCCCAGGCCCCGGCCCCTGCCCCTGCCCCGCAGGACGCCCCGCCGCCCACCGTCGCCGGTGGCTTCGGCGCCCCGACGCCGCCCGCACCGGGCTTCGGCGCCCCGACCCCGCCGCCCACCGTCGCCGGCGGCTTCGGCGCGCCCACCCCGCCCCCTCCGGGCCAGCAGCCCGGCCAGCTCGGCCAGCCCGCCTACGGCTACCCGCAGGCCCCCGGCCAGCCCCCGCAGGGCGCGCCCGCGACCCCGCCGCCGCCCGCCCCGGGCCAGCCCCCGCAGGGGCCCCCGGTCGGTTACGGCTACCCGGGGCAGCCCGGTCAGGCCCAGCCGAATCCGTACGGCGGCCAGCAGCAGCCCGGTTACGGCTACCCCGGCCAGCCCGGACAGCAGCCCGGCCAGCCCGCCTCGTACAGCATGCATCCGCCCCAGGGCCCGGCCCCGCAGACGGTCGTCCAGGGCAACTCCACCGGCAACAGCGGTGGCGGCCTGACCAACCAGATGAAGATCATCATCGCGGCGGTACTGGCCGTCGTCCTCATCGTCGGCGTGGGCGTCGTCATCAAGGCGACCGGCGGCGACGACCCGAAGGACGTCGCGGGCAACTCCACCGGAGGCGGCGACCCCAAGGGCGGCGACGCCCCCAAGGCCCCGGACGGTGCGGGCAAGGAGATGGCCCCGCCGGTCGCCACGGCCAAGGTCGGCTTCCAGGTGCCGCTGCCGGTGGTCAAGGAGATCACCACGGTCAAGGGCGCCTGGGCCACCGACACCGTGTACGCCAAGAGCGCCGTCAACAGCGTGATCGGGTACGACCCGCTGAACGGCACCGAGAAGTGGAAGATCCCGCTCGACGGCTCGCCCTGCGGCGGCTCCCTCCAGGTCACCCCGGACAACAAGGCCGCGATCGTCTTCGAGGGCAAGAAGCAGCCCGGCGCGAAGGTCGCCGACTGCTCCGAGGTCGGCCTGATCGACCTCAACGCGGGCAAGCTGCTCTGGCAGAAGAGCTTTCCGAACGGCGACCGCAAGATGCGGCTGTCCATGGTCACCATCTCCGGCAACACCGTGGCCGCCGCGGGCTACTCGGGCGGCGGCGCCTTCGCCCTGGCCGACGGCAAGGAGCTGTGGTCCCCCAAGCCCACCGCCGACCAGTGCAAGGACATCGGCTACGCGGGCGGCGAGAACCTGATCGCGGTGCGCGAGTGCGGTGACTACGACAACCCGCAGATCACCATCCAGAACGTGAAGCAGGCCGACGGCGCTCCGACGAGCAGCTACAAGATGCCGGCCAACTCCAAGTACGTCTCGGTGCTCTCCACCAAGCCGCTGCTCGTCGGCGCCAACGTGGGTGAGTCGGGCGAGTACAAGACCAAGATGAGCCACCTCTTCTCGGTCGACGAGAAGACCGGCAAGCTGCGTGCCCAGATGAGCGTCGACAGCTCGAAGTTCACCATCGACTGCGACAGCGACAACGTCGCCGCCTGCACCCGGGTCGCCGTCGGCAACGGCCGCGTCTACCTGTCCACCGCCGAGCACCGGGGCCAGGCCGAGACCGGCCGCACCAACGAGATCGTCTCCTTCGACCTCGCCACCGGAAAGCCCACCAGCGACAACTTCTCCTCGGGCGAGCGGTACACGATGGCGCCGCTGCGGATGGACGGCGGAAACCTGATCGTCTACAAGTTCCCGCCGTACGACAAGGGCGGCCAGATCGCCAGCATCGACGGCGGCTCCGGCAAGCAGACCCTGCTGCTGGACAACCCGGCCGACCGCGCGGTGCGGGACGCCGAGCAGACGATGACGCTCAAGCTGGGCGAGGTCCGCTTCCACAAGGGCCGTCTGTACATGGGCACCCAGCTGATCAGCGACTCCTCGTCCACGTACAAGAAGTACCTGGCCCTGGCCTTCGTCCCGGCCAAGTAGAGCTGCACCAAAGGGGCGGTGACGGCATGTCCGTCACCGCCCCTTTGGCGTGCCCGGGCCCATATCGTGCGACCTCTCCCCAACAGGGCCCGGAGCAAGGAACATTGGCCACATCGGGGGGTACCTGACGGGTAAGGGGCGCGCAGCGTCGAACAAGCGTGTAGCTTGCCGGGTCAGGAGGCCGGGGGGCCTGCTCCTGGGGGAATGTGGGGGTTGTCCGATGGGTGTGCGGCTCATGGTCGTCGACGACCACCGACTGCTGGCCGAGGCGCTCGCCTCCGCCCTCAAGCTCCGCGGGCACCGCGTGCTCGCCGCCGCCGCGCCCACCGCGGGCGCCGCCGAACTCGTGGTGAGCCGGGCCCCGGAGGTCTGCCTGTTCGGTACGGCGACGCCCGCCGTGCCGGGCACCTTCGACCCGATCGTACGGATCAAACGCGAGCGCCCCCAGGTCGCGGTGGTGGTCCTGGGCCCCGTCCCCAGCCCGCGCGGCATCGCCGCGGCCTTCGCTGCCGGGGCGGCCGGATACGTACGCCACGACGAGCGCATAGAGGGCGTCGAGCGCGCGATGGTGAAGGCGCGGGCGGGCGAGGCCGCGGTGGCGCCGGGGCTCCTGCAAGGAGCCTTCGCGGAACTGCTCAACCCCGCCGCCCAGCCCGACGACGAGGGGCAGCGGCTGCTGCACATGCTCACCCCGCGCGAGGTGGAAGTGCTGGTCAGGGTGGCCGACGGCGAGGACACCCGGCTGATCGCGGCGGGCATGGGCATCGCACCCAGCACCGCGCGCACGCACGTCCAGCGCGTCCTGATGAAGCTCGGCGTCGGCTCCCGTCTGGAGGCGGCCGCCCTCGCGGCCCGTACGGGACTGCTCGACCGGGCCACCGTGCCGCAGCGCGAGCAGTAGACCCGAGGCCCTCAACACCCGTCACCGACACGGCATTTCGGTCACACGGGCGCACCGCATTGACGATGCTGTGCGCCTGTGGTTTGTTGTGTTCGATTCTGTTGGTGGGTGTTGATGTGTGAGGTGGCAGTGAAGAAGACGTCGACCCGGCTCGCCGACGGGCGGGAACTCCTCTACTACGACACGGCCGACGACCGCGTCCGCGACGCCGTCGACCTGCGCCCGCTCACCCCCGTCGCCACCACCTCCGAGGTCCGGTACGACCCGCTGCTCGGCGACAGCGTGGCCATCGCCTCGCACCGCCAGGACCGCACCCACCTGCCGCCCGCCGACGCCTGCCCGCTCTGCCCCACCCGGCCGGGCCACGAGAGCGAGATCCCGGCCGCCGACTACGAGGTCGCCGTCTTCGAGAACCGCTTCCCCTCCCTCGCCGGTGACTCCGGCCGCTGCGAGGTGGTCTGCTTCACCTCCGACCACGACGCCTCCTTCGCCGACCTCACCGAGGAACAGGCCGCCCTCGTCGTCGAGGCGTGGACCGACCGGACCGCCGAGTTCGCCGGGTTCTCCTCCGTCGAGCAGGTGTTCTGCTTCGAGAACCGGGGTGCCGAGATCGGCGTCACCCTCGGCCACCCGCACGGCCAGATCTACGGCTACCCGTACGTCACCCCGCGCACCTCCCTGATGCTCCGCAGCCTCCAAGCGCACACGGGCGGAAACCTCTTCGACGAGGTCGTCGCCCGTGAACGCGCCGACGGCTCCCGCGTCGTCCTTGAGGGTGAACACTGGATGGCCTTCGTCCCGTACGCCGCCCACTGGCCCTACGAAGTCCACCTCTACCCCCTGCGCCGGGTCCCCGACCTGCGCGACCTGGACGACGCCGCACGGGCCGAACTCCCGTGCGTCTACCTGGAGTTGCTGCGCCGCTTCGACCGCATCTTCGGCCCCGGCCAGCCCCCCACCCCGTACATCGCCGCCTGGCACCAGGCGCCCTTCCGCCACCCGCTGCGATCCGAGTTCGCCCTGCACCTGGAACTGTTCACGGTGCGCCGCACCCCGGGCAAGCTGAAGGCGCTCGCGGGCTCCGAGTCCGGAATGGGTGCTTTCATCAACGACGTGTCGCCGGAGAGCGCGGCACAGCGGATCCGAGAGGTGGCAGGCAAATGACGGCCGGGACTTCGAAATACCTGGTGACGGGCGGCGCGGGATACGTCGGGAGCGTCGTGACCGCGCACCTGCTGGAGGCCGGTCACGAGGTGACCGTCCTGGACGACCTCTCCACGGGCTTCGGCGAAGGCGTCCCGGCGGGCGCCGAGTTCGTCGAGGGCCGCATCCAGGACGCGGGCCGGGTGCTGGACGCGTCGTACGACGCCGTCCTGCACTTCGCTGCGTTCTCGCAGGTCGGCGAGTCCGTCGTCAACCCCGAGAAGTACTGGCGCAACAACGTCGGCGGAACCATGGACCTCCTCGCCGCCATGCGCGACGCGGACGTGCGCCGCCTGGTCTTCTCCTCCACGGCCGCGACGTACGGCGAAACATCCGTCACGCCCATCACCGAGGACGTGCCGACCGCCCCGACCAACCCCTACGGCGCCTCCAAGCTCGCCGTCGACCACATGATCGGCGGCGAGTGCGCGGCCCACGGCCTGGCCGCCGTCTCGCTGCGCTACTTCAACGTGGCGGGTGCGTACGGGAGTTCGGGCGAACGCCACGAACCCGAGTCGCACCTCATCCCGCTGGTCCTCCAGGTCGCCCAGGGCCGCCGCGCCTCGATCTCCGTGTACGGCGACGACTACCCGACCCCCGACGGCACCTGCGTACGCGACTACATCCACGTCGCCGACCTCGCCGACGCCCACCTCCTCGCCCTCACCGCAGCCGAGCACGGCGTCCACCACATCTGCAACCTCGGCAACGGCGAAGGCTTCTCCGTACGGCAGGTCATCGACGCCGTCCGCAAGGTCACCGGCCACCCGATCCCCGAGGTCGTCGCCCCGCGCCGGGCCGGCGACCCGGCCACCCTGGTCGCCTCGGCGGACCGCGCCCGCACCCTGCTGGGCTGGCGGCCCTCCCGCACGGAACTGACGGACATCATCGGCGACGCGTGGGCCTTCGCGCAGGACCTCGCCAAGGGGGAGCAGGCATGAGTACCACTGAACTCATAGGCGAGTTCGAGGAGTTGTACGGGTGCGAGCCCGAAGGCGTCTGGGCGGCCCCCGGGCGGGTCAACCTGATCGGCGAGTACACGGACTTCAACGACGGCTTCGTGATGCCGCTCGCCCTGCCCCACACGGCCCGCGTCGCCGTCGCCCGCCGCACCGACGGCCTGCTGCGACTGCACTCCGGCGACATCGACGCCGGAGTGACCGAACTGCGGATCGCCGACCTCGCCCCGCAGCCCGGCGGCGGCTGGTGGACGTACCCGGCGGGCGTCGTCTGGGCGCTCCTGGAGGCGGGACACGAGGCGGTCGCGGGCGGCGCGGACGTGCACCTGCGGTCCACCGTGCCGACCGGGGCGGGACTCTCCTCCTCGGCGGCGATCGAGGTCTCCGTCGGCCTCGCCCTCGCCGACCTGTACGAACTCCCGCTCGACCGGCCCCGGTTGGCGCTGCTCTGCCAGCGCGCCGAGAACGCCTTCGTCGGCGTGCCGACCGGCATCATGGACCAGACGGCCTCCGCCTGCTGCGAGGCGGGCCACGCCCTGCACCTCGACACCCGCGACCTGTCGCGGCGTCAGGTCCCCTTCGATCCGGCCGCGCAGGGCCTGGAACTGCTGGTCGTCGACACCCGGGTCCAGCACGCCCTGGGCGACGGGGCGTACGCGGAACGGCGCGAGGGGTGCGAGGAGGGGGCGCGGCAACTCGGCGTGCACCGGCTCAGGGACGTACCGTACGAGGAACTCCCCGCCTTCCTCGGCAAGTTGAGCGACGAGCGCGTCCTTCGCTACGTACGTCACGTCGTGAGCGACAACCACCGGGTGACCCGGGTCGCGGAGCGCCTGGACGCGGGCGACCTGCGGGGCCTCGGCCCGATCCTCACCGAGGGGCACGCCTCGCTGCGGGACGACCTGCGGGTGTCGTGCGCGGAGCTGGACCTGGTGGTCGCCTCGGCGGTGGCGGCGGGGGCCCTCGGGGCGCGGATGACGGGCGGCGGCTTCGGCGGCTCGGCGGTCGTGCTGGTGGAGTCCGCGGCGGCAACTGCCGTGACGGCGGCCGTCGTTGCCGCCCTCGCGGAGGCGGGCCACCAGGCGCCCCGGGTCTTCCCGGCCAGCCCGTCGCGGGGGGCCCACCGGGTGAGCTGACGGGGGGGCAGGCGGGTGGACCGACGGAGGGCCCGGCGGGTGGGCTGACGGGGGCCCGGCGGGTGGGCTGGCGGAGGGCCCGGAGAGATCGTCCCCGTTCACAAATCGCCCATTCCCTCTCTCCTTCGGCCACAACCCGACACAGGAAGCCCACGCCGACCCCCGAGGCCAAACAGTTCTGCAAATACCCTTCCGATCAACGCCCCCACCCGTACTCTGAGGCTTGAGCACCGGTGGGGGCCGGTGCTGATCAGGGGGCGAGACAGTCGGATACGGCGCCCGGGGCCGGGGTAAGGATCGATCGCGCACGGCGGCGGCCGTGTGTGCACACGCACCACCCGAGCCCCGTTCCGGGCGTCGCATCCGCGCAGGTCCGTCCTCCGACCCATGGGGGTGTCTGAGGCAGTGGTTCGTATCCGGGTCCTGGTGGTCGACGACCACCGTATCTTCGCCGAGTCGCTCGCCGCCGCCCTCGCGGCGGAACCCGACGTCGACGTGGCAGCCGCCGGCAGCGGTCCTGCCGCCCTGCGCTGTCTGGAACGGGGCGCGGCGGAAGGCCGCAGGTTCGACGTCATGCTCATCGACACCGACCTCGGCACCGCCCTTCCGCAGGGTGGCCACCTGGGCCACCACCCGGTCGCCGTCCCCGACCATCCGGGCACCGACCAGGAAGGCCTGGTCGACGGCATCTCGCTGGTCGCAGGCGTGCGCACGGGCCACGGAAGCGTCCGTACGGTCGTGCTCGCCGAGAAGGACGACCCGCGCCGCGCCGCCCTCGCCCTCCAGGCCGGGGCCTCCGGCTGGGTCGCCAAGGACTGCTCGCTGCAACGGCTCCTCGCCGTCATCCGGGGCGTCCTGCGCGACGAGACGCATTTGCCGCCCGCCCTGCTCACCGGGGTGCTCCGCGAGCTGACCGCCGCGCGCAAGCACCGCACCGAGAGCGAGCGCCTGGTGGAGTCGCTGACCCCGCGCGAACGCGAGGTGCTGCGCTGCATGGTCGCGGGCCTCGGCCGCAAAGCCGTCGCCGAACGCCTCTTCCTCTCGCCCCACACGGTCCGCACCCACATGCAGAACGTGCTGGGCAAGCTGGGCGTCCACTCCACCCTCGCCGCCGTCGCGCTCGCGCGCCGGGCGGGGGTGGGTCCGGCGGACCTAGTTCCCGGGGATGTTGTCGAACGGGGCGGTCAACTGGCGTAGCAGACCGGCCAGTTCGCCTCGCTGGGTGCGCGACAGCTCACCGAGGATCGCCCGCTCCTGCTCCAGCAGTCCGGCGAGCGCCTGGTCGGCCCGGTCGCGCCCCTCGACGGTCAGTCGTACGAGCACACCGCGCCGGTCGCTGGGATCCGGCAGCCGCTCGACCAGGCCCTTCTTCGCGAGCCGGTCGATGCGGTTGGTCATCGTCCCCGACGTCACCAGGGTCTGCGTCAACAGCTGCCCGGGCGAGAGCTGGTACGGATCCCCGGCCCGCCGGAGCGACGTCAGCACGTCGAACTCCCAGGGCTCCAGGCTGTGCTCGGAGAACGCCAACCGGCGCGCCCGGTCGAGATGGCGCGCCAGACGGGACACCCGACTGAGCACCTCAAGCGGCTCCACGTCGAGGTCGGGGCGCTCTCGGCGCCATGCTGCGACCAGTCGGTCGACCTCGTCCTCCATGCGGATCAGTGTAGGGGGTCTGTCGACATGAAGTCTCTTCACTTCAAGTCTCTTGACATCAAGATACTTGTACGGTCAGGCTTGCGGTCATGACGACCCAACCCGCGACCTCACCTGCCGGGGCGACTCCCCCCGGGGCCACTCCCGCCGCAGTCACTCCCGCCGGGGCCACTTCGGCCGGCCCGGCGGTGCCCGTCTGGGACCCCACCCAGTACCTGCGCCACGAGGGCCACCGCACCCGCCCCTTCCTCGACCTCCTCGCCCGCATCACCCCTCCCCACGACCCCACCCGCATCGCCGACCTCGGCTGCGGCGCGGGCAACGTGACCCGCCTCCTCACCGAGCGCTGGCCGAACGCCCAGGTCACGGGCTTCGACAACTCCCCCCAGATGCTCGCGAAGGCGGCCGAGCACGCGGGCCCCCGCCTCACCTTCGCGGAGGCCGACGCCACCACCTGGGCCCCCGCCCCCGCCTCGTACGACCTGATCGTCTCCAACGCCCTCCTCCAATGGGTCCCGGGCCACGAAGCCCTGCTGCCGGGCTGGCTGGAGGGCCTCACCCCCACCGGAACCTTCGCCTTCCAGGTCCCGGGCAACTTCGACGCCCCGAGCCACACGATCCTCGCGGAGCTGCGCGAATCCCCGCGCTGGCGCTCCCGACTCACCGGCGTCGGCGACCGGGCGGGCGCGGTCTCCTCCCCGGCCTCCTACCTCTCCCTCCTCACCTCCCTCGGCTGCGAGGCGGACGTCTGGGAGACCACCTACCTCCAGCTCCTCCCCGGCGAGGACCCCGTCCTCGACTGGGTCAAGGGCACGGCCCTGCGCCCGGTCCTCACCGCCCTGGCCGACGACCCGGAGGCCGCGACCGCCTTCACCGCCGACTACGCGACCGCCCTCCGCCGGGCCTACCCCCCGACCCCCGCCGGAACGGTCTTCCCCTTCCGTCGCATCTTCGCGATCGGAGCCCGCCGGTGATCACCTCCCTCGACCACGTCCAACTCGCCGCCCCACCCGGCTCCGAGCCCGCCCTGCGCGCCTACTACACCGCGGTCCTCGGCATGCACGAGATCCCCAAGCCCCCGGTCCTGGCCGCACGCGGCGGCTGCTGGTTCCAGTCGGGCACGGTCCAGCTCCACCTGGGCATCGAGCAGGACTTCGTACCGGCCAAAAAGGCCCACCCGGGAATCCGCGTCACGAACATCGAGGCGTACGGCGCCCGCCTGGCCTCCCACGGCGCGACGGTCGTCTGGGACGACAACCTCCCGGGCCACAAACGCTTCTACTCGGAGGACCCGGCGGGCAACAGGCTGGAGTTCCTGGAGCCGGTCACAGCTTCTTGAGGGCGCTGAGGGAGATGTCGATGTCGATCTCGTACGGGCTGCTGACCTTGAGCCGGTCGCGATGGATGCCGGTGAGGGCGTACGTCTTCGACAACGGGTCGGCCTCGTAGACCCGCACCACGGGCTGCGCATCGTCGCGGGCCATCTCGACGAGCCAGAAGTGCGGAATGCCTGCGGCGGCGTACTTGCGAGGCGTGGTGTCGTGGTCGCGGGCCTCGGACTCGAGGGAGACGACCTCCACGGCGAGCCGGACGTCGGCAGCCTCGAAGCGGGACTGGTCGAGCCCGGTCACGGCCTCGGCCAGGACGACCTACAGGTCCGGTTCGGGGCCGTTGCGCCGGTCGAGCACGACGGTCATCTCCCGTTCGACCTTCAGGTCTTCGGGCAGGGTAAACAGGTCGTCCACGGTGTAGCCGTCCTGCGGCGGTACCGGCCAGCGGCAACCCGACTCGGCAGTCATGGTGGTTCCTCCCATGGACGGGATTCTGGGCCTGCCCTCTCACGGTCGCGGCCGAGATCGCACCACGTACTCACAAAGAGTGACGCGCCCCCTCCTCCGGCGCGCCCGCGATCTCCACCGCCAGCGCGATCATGTCCCGCAGGCGGGTGCAGTACTCGACCGCGCCCGCCTCGTCCTCGACCGAGGGCAGCACCTTCTCGACGGCCGCCAGGCAGGCGAGGCGGATCGTGTGCTGGTGCGTGGCGGGCGGGTCCGACAGCAGGGTCGGCACACAGCCGGCGATGTACGCGTCCAGCTCCACCAGATCCTCGCCCTCGATCTCCGCACCGCGCAGCTGCGGCGGGAAGGGGGCACGGGCGTGCGCCTTGCAGAGGCGGCGGAGGGGGTGCAGGTCGGACCTGGTCACGGGGTGGATTGTGCCCGGCGAGTGTGCGGCGCAGTGACTTGGTCCGGGTGCGGAGGTTACTTGCGGCGGCCCAGTGCCTTCGCGCGGTCGTGGGCCCAGCTGGCGAGGATCACGCCGAAGAGGGTGGAGGTGAGGTACGTGGTCAGGTTGACGGCGAAGGGTGCGCCCAGGCCGCCGAGGAGGCCGGTGTTGCCGTGGTCGATCAGGAGGCGGATCGCGCCCTGGCCGCCGATGACCACCAGTACCGCGCCGATGATCTGCAGGATGTCGAACTTCATGGCGTACGGCCTTTCCCTGTGCGGAAGTGCGGCTAATACAATGCGTTTGCATTGTATTGAGTGACGGGTGCGGCTGCAATGCGATCGCATGGAAAAAGGAGGAGGGTGCGCTCATGCCCAAGGTTGTGGACCACGAGGACCGCAGGCAGCGGCTGGCCGAGGCCGTCTGGGAACTGACCCTGCGCGAGGGGCTGGAGGGCGTCACCCTGCGGAAGGTCGCGGCCGAGGCGGGCGTCTCGATGGGGCAGGTGCAGCACTACCACTCGTCGCGGGAGGACATGGTCCGCGACGCGGTCGCGCGGGCGATGGCCGCGCTCAACGCCCGCATCGAGGCGTCGGTGAAGGCCGCGGCGGCGGGGGAGGGGGCCGGTCCGGAGATGATCCTGCGGGAGTGCCTGTACGCGATGCTCGGGCGGGACGAGGAGGGGGCGCGGCTGCTGCGGCTGTCGGTGGCCGTCCTCGGCCGCTCCATCTCGGACCCGGCGATGACATTGGTGCTCGCGCCCGGCGACGGCGAACTCCTCGACTTCACGGCCGGCCTGATCGTCGGCGCCCGGGCCGAACGCGGTACGCAGGTCGCCGGCGATCCCCGCATCGACGCGGACATCTGCTGGGCGGTGGCGTCGGGGCTGGGAGTGGATGTCGCCCTCGGAATGCGGACCGTGGCCCAGGCCGAGGGTGTGCTGGGCTATCACCTGGAGGGTGTGCTCGGGCGGGGGTGAGCGGGTGGATATGCCAAGAGCTGTTTCCTCGCGGGGGTGAATGGAGATCGTTCCGGGCCGTACGGGCACTGTCGGTTCCTAGCCTGCCGGTGTCGCTTGTGCCGCTGTGGCACCGACGCCCACACTGACGGAGGAGGTGCTTCACGATGACCGCACTCGCACACGAGGTGTCCCCGACGGTGACCGACCACTCTGCTTCCGAACTGGACGAGGTCCTGTGGGAGGCGTGGAAGGCCATGGACCTTCCCGAGGGCTACCGGGCCGAGATCATCGAGGGGTCCATCGAGGTGTCACCTACTGGTCGCCGTCGTCATCTGGTTCTCGTCAATCGCCTTCGCCGGGCCTTGGAGGCTCACCTGGCGGGCAGCAGTGAGGCACCGTACCAGGACGGCAACGTCATTCATCAGCGCAAGTCCTGGATCCCCGACCTCTTCGTCGCTCCGCTCGATCTGGAGGAGCTCCCGGACGAGGACGGGCTGGGGGTCGCCGCCCACGGCGTTTCCATGGTGATCGAGGTCGTCTCGCCAGGCCGTCAGAACACCCAGCGCGACCGCATCCGCAAGCGGCGGGAGTACGCCCGCGCCGGAATCCCGGTCTACGTCCTTGTGGATGACTTCGACGGTGACGGGGCGGTTGTCCTGCTGACCTCGCCCCGTCCGGGCGAGGCCGCCTACACCGACGAGCACCGTGTCCCGTACGGCAAGGACGCGGTGATTCCGTCCGGGCCCGCCGAGGGCTTCGTCGTCGGGGAGGACATCACCGGGGCTTGACCCGTACGTACGGAAAGGGGGGGGGCCGCCCCCGGTTGAATGACACCGGGGGCGGCCCCCCCCTTCCGTACGCGTACCCGACAGATCAGTTCTTGCGGTGCCCTATCAGGCGCGGCTTCGCCTCCAGGTTCTCCAGGCCGTGCCAGGAGAGGTTCACCAGGTGGGCGGCCACCTCCGCCTTCTTCGGCTTGCGGACGTCCAGCCACCACTGGCCCGTGAGCGCCACCATGCCGACCAGGGCCTGGGCGTACAGCGGGGCCAGCTTCGGGTCGAAGCCGCGGGCCTTGAATTCGAGACCCAGGATGTCCTCGACCTGGGTGGCGATGTCGGAGATCAGGGACGCGAAGGTGCCCGTGGACTGGGCGACCGGGGAGTCGCGGACCAGGATGCGGAAGCCGTCCGTGTACGTCTCGATGTAGTCGAGGAGGGCGAAGGCGGCCTGCTCCAGGAGCTCGCGGGGGTGGCCGGCGGTCAGGGCGCTGGTCACCATGTCGAGCAGGGAGCGCATCTCGCGGTCGACGACCACCGCGTACAGGCCCTCCTTGCCGCCGAAGTGCTCGTACACCACCGGCTTCGAGACGCCCGCCTTGGCGGCGATCTCCTCCACCGAGGTGCCCTCGAAACCCTTCGCCGCGAAGAGCGTGCGGCCGATGTCCAGCAGTTGTTCGCGGCGTTCCGCGCCCGTCATGCGGACGCGGCGGGTCCGCCGGGGAGCGGTGCGGGGTTTGTCGCCGCTCGCGTTCGGATTCGTACCTGCGGTGCTGCTGCCTTCGGTCGCCACAGGCTCCATCATGCCGTTTCTGTCGCGTTGGTCTTGTCGGGGGAGTCCGCTTCCCTGCGCCGGGAGGCCAGGCGCGATTCCGTCGGCCAGCGCACGTCGTACGCCCAGCCCGCCTGCTCGAACCAGCGGATGAAGCGGGCCGAGGAGTCGATCTGACCCTTCATCACACCGTGGCGCGCGGACGTCGGGTCCGCGTGGTGCAGGTTGTGCCACGACTCGCCGCAGGACAGGACCGCCAGCCACCACACGTTGCCGGAACGGTCACGGGACTTGAAGGGGCGCTTGCCGACCGCGTGACAGATGGAGTTGATGGACCACGTCACGTGGTGGAGGAGCGCGACGCGGACGAGGGAACCCCAGAAGAAGGCCGTGAACGCGCCCCACCAGGACATCGTCACCAGACCGCCGATCAGCGGCGGCAGCGCCAGGGACAGCATCGTCCAGTAGATGAAGTCGCGGGAGATGCGGCGGATCGCCGGGTCCTTGATCAGATCCGGGGCGTACTTCTCCTGCGGCGTCTGCTCCTCGTCGAACATCCAGCCGATGTGCGCCCACCACAGGCCCTTCATCAGCGACGGCAGGTCCTCGCCGAAGCGCCACGGCGAGTGCGGGTCACCCTCCGCGTCGGAGAACTTGTGGTGCTTGCGGTGGTCGGCCACCCAGCGGACCAGGGGGCCCTCGACCGCCATCGAACCCATGATCGCGAGCGCGATGCGCAGCGGGCGCTTCGCCTTGAAGCTGCCGTGCGTGAAGTAGCGGTGGAAGCCGATGGTGATGCCGTGGCAGCCCAGGAAGTACATGAAGATCATCAGGCCCAGGTCCAGCCAGCTGACCCCCCAACCCCAGGCCAACGGGATCGCCGCGAGGAGCGCGACGAAGGGGACGGTGATGAACAGGAGCAACGCGATCTGTTCGATGGAGCGCTTCGCCTCGCCGCCGCGCGTCGCCAGCGGTACCGGAGTGACGGCAGGTGCGGGAGAGGCGGCGGACGGCTTACGGCCGTCGGGAGACTCCGGAGCCTCATTGAGTAGATCGGGGCTGATGGTCATGAAGGTCCCCTGTGGGGTGAGAAAGCGGGTGACGCCTGGCTACGGTTCCGTAACCTACGGCCTCGTAAGTATGGCAGCGGTGAGGCCCGCCACACGAGGGCGGCGGAGCCCGGAATCCGAGGTCCTGTGGCTACGCCAGTCCCAGGTCCCCCGACCCCGCGAATATGAGGCCCGCCACACCAGGGCGGCGAGTACCCCCAGGAGGGGACACATATCCTGGACCCGTCGGACAGCGCGGTCCGAGTTCCTGCCGTACGCGTATCTCCCCACTGCAAGGAGCCGCACCTGTGAGCAGTGCCGACCAGACCCCCAACACCAGCCCCGAGCTGCGCGCCGACATCCGCCGACTCGGCGATCTCCTCGGCGAGACGCTCGTGAGGCAGGAGGGCCCCGAGCTGCTGGAGCTCGTGGAGCGGGTCCGGGCCCTGACCCGTACCGACGGCGAAGCCGCAGCAGAGCTGCTCGGCGACACCGACCTGGAGACCGCCGCACGCCTCGTGCGCGCCTTCTCCACCTACTTCCACCTCGCGAACGTCACCGAGCAGGTGCACCGTGGCCGCGAAATGCGCGAACTGCGCGCCCAGGAGGGCGGGCTGCTCGCCCGCACCGCCGACCTGCTCAAGGACGCCGACCCCGAGCACCTCAAGCAGACCGTCAAGAACCTCAACGTACGGCCCGTCTTCACCGCGCACCCCACCGAAGCCGCACGGCGCTCCGTACTGAACAAGCTGCGGCGCATCGCCGAACTCCTGGAAACCCCGGTCATCGCCTCCGACCGGCGCCGCCAGGACGTCCGTCTCGCCGAGAACATCGACCTGATCTGGCAGACCGACGAACTGCGCGTCGTCCGTCCCGAGCCCGCCGACGAGGCCCGGAACGCCATCTACTACCTCGACGAACTGCACGCCAACGCCGTCGGCGACGTCCTCGAAGACCTCGCCGCCGAGCTCGACCGGGTCGGCGTCGAGCTCCCCGCCGGCACCCGCCCCCTCACCTTCGGCACCTGGATCGGCGGCGACCGCGACGGCAACCCGAACGTCACCCCCGCCGTCACCTGGGACGTCCTGATCCTCCAGCACGAGCACGGCATCGAGGACGCCCTCCAGCTCGTCGACAAGCTGCGCGGCCAGCTGTCGAACTCCATCCGCTACACCGGCGCCACCGACGAACTGCTCGAATCGCTCCAGTCCGACCTCGAGCACCTCCCCGAGATCAGCCCCCGCTACAAGCGGCTGAACGCCGAAGAGCCCTACCGGCTCAAGGCCACCTGCATCCGGCAGAAGCTCGTCAACACCCGCGAGCGCCTCGCCAAGGGCGCCGCCCACAAGCCCGGCTGCGACTACCTCGGCACCGGCCAGCTCATCGACGACCTCACCCTCATCCAGACCTCGCTGCGCGAGCACAAGGCCGGGCTGTTCGCCGACGGACGCATGGACCGTACGATCCGCACGCTCGCCGCGTTCGGCCTCCAGCTCGCCACCATGGACGTACGCGAACACGCCGACGCCCACCACCACGCACTCGGCCAGCTCTTCGACCGCCTCGGCGAAGAGTCCTGGCGGTACGCCGACATGCCGCGCGACTACCGGCAGAAGCTCCTCGCCAAGGAACTCCGCTCCCGGCGACCGCTCGCACCCGTACCGGCACCGCTCGACGCGGCGGGGGAGAAGACCCTCGGGGTGTTCCTCACCGTCAAGGAAGCCCTCGAACGCTTCGGACCCGAGGTCATCGAGTCCTACATCATCTCCATGTGCCAGGGCGCCGACGACGTCTTCGCCGCCGCAGTGCTCGCGCGCGAGGCCGGGCTGCTCGACCTGCACGCCGGCTGGGCGAAGATCGGCATCGTGCCGCTCCTGGAGACCACCGACGAGCTGCGCGCCGCCGACGTCATCCTCGACGAGATGCTCGCCGACCCCTCCTACCGTCGACTTGTCTCTTTGCGCGGTGACGTGCAGGAGGTCATGCTCGGCTACTCCGACTCCTCCAAGTTCGGCGGCATCACCACCTCCCAGTGGGAGATCCACCGCGCCCAGCGCCGACTGCGCGACGTCGCCCACCGGTACGGAGTGCGCCTGCGCCTCTTCCACGGCCGCGGCGGCACCGTCGGCCGCGGCGGCGGCCCCTCGCACGACGCGATCCTCGCCCAGCCGTGGGGCACCCTCGAAGGCGAGATCAAGGTCACCGAGCAGGGCGAGGTCATCTCCGACAAGTACCTCGTGCCGTCACTGGCCCGCGAAAACCTGGAACTGACGGTCGCCGCCACGCTCCAGGCCTCCGCCCTGCACACCTCCCCCCGCCAGTCCGACGAGGCACTCGCCCGCTGGGACGCGGCCATGGACACCGTCTCCGAGGCCGCCCACACCGCGTACCGCAAGCTGGTCGAGGACCCCGACCTGCCGACGTACTTCCTCGCCTCCACCCCCGTCGACCAGCTCGCCGACCTGCACCTGGGCTCCCGGCCCTCCCGCCGCCCCGGCTCCGGCGTCTCCCTCGACGGACTGCGGGCCATCCCGTGGGTGTTCGGCTGGACCCAGTCCCGGCAGATCGTCCCCGGCTGGTACGGCGTCGGCTCCGGCCTCAAGGCACTGCGCGAAGCCGGCCTCGAAAGCGTCCTGGAGGAGATGCACGAACACTGGCACTTCTTCCGCAACTTCCTCTCCAACGTGGAGATGACGCTCGCCAAGACCGACCTGCGCATCGCACGTCACTATGTCGACACCCTCGTCCCCGAGGAGCTGAAGCACGTCTTCACCGACATCGAGGCCGAGCACGCACTCACCGTGCAGGAAGTCCTGCGCATCACCGGCGGCAACGAACTGCTGGACACCAGCCCCGTCCTCCAGCAGACCTTCGCCATCCGCGACGCCTACCTGGACCCGATCTCCTACCTCCAGGTCGCCCTCCTCAAGCGCCAGCGCGACGCCGCCGCCGCAGGCCAGGACGCGGACCCGCTGCTGGCCCGCGCCCTGCTGCTCACCGTCAACGGTGTGGCAGCGGGCCTGCGCAACACCGGCTGATCACACGGTGACATGCCGAAGGGCGCCCCCGGAGCATTCCGGGGGCGCCCTTCTCGTACGACCGGTGGCAATGCGTACGACTGGCAACCGGTGACCATGCACGTGACCGACAACCGGTCGCCATGCACGTGACCGACAACCGGTCCTACGAACGCCCGCCTACGAGTTGTACGTTGACTGCGCGCGCTCCAGGCCCTCGATGACCAGGGCCTCCACGGCGTCCGCCGCGCGGTCCACGAAGTAGTCGAGCTCCTTCTTCTCCGCCGAGGAGAAGTCCTTCAGCACGAAGTCGGCGACCTGCATGCGACCCGGCGGGCGGCCGATGCCGAAGCGGACACGGTGGTAGTCGGGGCCCATCGACTTGGTCATCGACTTCAGACCGTTGTGACCGTTGTCGCCGCCGCCCAGCTTCAGGCGCAGCACCCCGTAGTCGATGTCCAGCTCGTCGTGGATGGCGACGATGTTCGCCGTCGGGATCTTGTAGAAGTCGCGCAGCGCCGTGACCGGGCCGCCCGACAGGTTCATGTACGACAGCGGCTTGGCGAGGACCACGCGGCGGTTGTACGGGCCGGGCGGACCGATCCGGCCCTCCAGCACCTGCGCACGCGCCTTGTGCGACTTGAACTTGCCGCCGATCCGCGAAGCCAGGAGGTCGGCGACCATCCAGCCCACGTTGTGGCGATTGGCCGCGTACTCGCCGCCCGGGTTGCCCAGGCCCACGACCAGCCAGGGGGCCGACGGATCCGGGTCGGCCGAAGAGGCGGCCTGGCTCGGGGTCGTCATCTGCATGTCTCCTTCGTACCTACCGGTGGCCCGCACATACGGAAGCCGCCGCCCCGCACCCCGAAGGGCGCCGGGCGGCGGCCGAAACCGTACAACGAAAAGCTACGAGGCTCAGGCCTCGGCGCCCTCGGCGTCGGCGTCCGCAGCCGGCTCCTCTGCCTGCGCGGAGACGACCTGGATGACGACGGCGTCGGCGTCGGTCACCAGCGTGGTGCCCTCGGGCAGCGTGATGTCCTTGGCGTGGATCGCGTCACCGGCGTCCAGACCCTGCACCGAGACGGTGACCGACTCGGGGATGTGGGTGGCCTCGGTCTCGACGGAGAGGGTGTTGAGCACGTTCTCCAGGAGGTTGCCGCCCGGCGCCAGGTCACCCTCGGAGATGACCGCGACCTCGACCGTGACCTTCTCGCCGCGCTTGACCGCGAGCAGGTCGACGTGGGTCAGGGTGCGCTTGATGGCGTCACGCTGGACGGCCTTCGGGATGACGAGCTCGTTGCGGCCCTCGATGTCGAGGGAGATGAGCACGTTCTGGGTCTTGAGCGCCATCATCAGCTCGTGGCCCGGCAGGGAGACGTGGACCGGCTCGGCACCGTGACCGTAGATGACCGCGGGAACCTTGTTCTCACGACGGGTCTGGCGGGCAGCGCCCTTGCCGAACACGGTACGGACCTCAGCGGTGAGCTTGACCTCAGCCATGACTGCACTCCTCGTAATGGTGGAAACGGGGTTGGTCGTCACCCGGCCACACGAACGGCCCGCTGCGGAGCCTGCTACGAAGAGCGCGTCGATAACGGAGGTACGAGCCTCCCTCGCCGAGCAACTTCGCCACTGTACCCGGGGTGGTCCGCACTCGCCCAATCGATCTTCGGTGCGGGACACCGGGACACCGGGACACCGGGATACGCAGGAGGGGCCGCCCGGTGCACCACCGGGCGGCCCCTCCTCGTACAGCTAAGGCGTCGTACTAGGACTGCTCCTCGAAGAGGCTCGTCACCGAACCGTCCTCGAAGACCTCACGCACCGCGCGGGCGATCGACGGCGCGATCGACAGCACCGTGATCTTGTCCATCTCCAGGTCCGACGGGTCCGGCAGCGTGTTCGTGAAGACGAACTCGCTCACCTTGGAGTTCTTCAGACGGTCCGCGGCCGGGCCCGACAGGATGCCGTGCGTGGCCGTCACAATGACGTCCTCCGCGCCGTGCGCGAACAGGGCGTCGGCGGCGGCGCAGATCGTGCCACCCGTGTCGATCATGTCGTCGACCAGGACGCAGACACGGCCCTTCACCTCACCGACGACCTCGTGGACGGTCACCTGGTTGGCGACATCCTTGTCACGGCGCTTGTGCACGATCGCCAGCGGCGCGTCCAGACGGTCGCACCAGCGGTCGGCGACGCGCACGCGGCCGGCGTCCGGGGAGACGATCGTCAGCTTGGAGCGGTCGACCTTCGCACCCACGTAGTCCGCGAGGACGGGGAGCGCGGTGAGGTGGTCGACCGGGCCGTCGAAGAAGCCCTGGATCTGGTCCGTGTGCAGGTCGACCGTGAGGATGCGGTCCGCGCCCGCGGTCTTCAGCAGGTCCGCCACCAGACGGGCCGAGATCGGCTCGCGGCCCTTGTGCTTCTTGTCCTGACGGGCATAGCCGTACGACGGGACGATCACCGTGATCGAACGGGCCGAAGCACGCTTCAGGGCGTCGATCATGATGAGCTGTTCCATGATCCACTTGTTGATGGGAGCCGTGTGGCTCTGCATCAGGAAGCAGTCGGCGCCGCGCGCGGACTCCTGGAAGCGGACGTAGATCTCACCGTTGGCGAAGTCGAAGGCCTTCGTCGGCACGACGCCGATGCCCAGCTGATGTGCGACCTCCTCGGCCAGCTCGGGGTGTGCGCGGCCGGAGAAGAGCATCATCTTCTTCTCGCCGGTCGTCTTGATCCCGGTCACAGCACGGTCTCCTCAGAGTGTTTCTGGCCGCCAGCAGCCTGCGAGCCAGCCGAAATGGTGTGCATCTATCACGGTACGCGGTGCACGGAGCACCCGTTTCCGGTCAGCTTTCGCTGTTCGCCTCGGAAGAGGCCGCCTGAGCGGCCTGCGCGGCGGCGCTGCCGGGACGCTTGCGAGCGACCCAACCCTCGATATTCCGCTGCTGGCCCCGGGCCACGGCCAGCGAACCGGCCGGCACGTCCTTCGTGATCACGGACCCGGCAGCGGTGTAGGCACCGTCCCCGACAGTGACAGGCGCCACAAACATGTTGTCCGAACCCGTGCGGCAGTGCGAGCCGATGGTGGTGTGGTGCTTGGCTTCGCCGTCGTAGTTCACGAAGACGCTGGCGGCGCCGATGTTGGTGTAGTCGCCGATCGTCGCGTCGCCCACGTACGACAGGTGCGGGACCTTGGAGCCCTCGCCGATCGACGCGTTCTTCGCTTCGACGTACGCACCGATCTTCGACTTCACACCCAGCTTCGTGCCCGGACGCAGGTACGCGAACGGACCGACGCTGGCGGCCGCGCCGATCTCGGCCTGGACCGCCACGGTGTTGTCCACACGCGCGCCGATGCCGACCTTGGTGTCGGTCAGGCGGGTGTTCGGGCCGACCTCGGCGTCCGCGGCGATGTGCGTGGTGCCGAGGAGCTGGGTGCCCGGGTGGACGATCGCGTCCTGGCCGAAGGTCACCGTCACGTCGACGAACGTCGACTGCGGGTCGATGATGCTCACGCCCGAGAGCATGGCCTGCTCCAGCAGACGCGCGTTCAGCAGGCGACGCGCCTCCGCGAGCTGCACGCGGTTGTTGATGCCGAGGATCTCGCGGTGGTCGGCGGCCACGGACGCGCCGACACGGTGACCGGCCTCGCGCAGGATGCCGAGGACGTCGGTCAGGTACTCCTCGCCCTGGCTGTTGTCCGTACGGACCTTGCCCAGCGCGTCCGCGAGCAGCTCGCCGTCGAAGGCGAAGACGCCGGAGTTGATCTCACGGATGGCGCGCTGGGCCTCGGAGGCGTCCTTGTGCTCGACGATCGCCGTCACGGCCTGCGTCTGCGGGTCGCGCACGATACGGCCGTACCCGGTGGAGTCCGGAACCTCGGCGGTCAGCACCGTGCAGGCGTTGCCGTCGGCGGAGTGCGTGGCGGCGAGGGCGGTCAGCGTCGCGCCGGTGAGGAGGGGGGTGTCGCCGCAGACGACCACGACCGTGCCGGAGGGGCTGCCGCCGAGGGCTTCCAGGCCCATCCGCACCGCGTGACCCGTACCGAGCTGCTGCTCCTGCACGGCGGTGTGCGCGTCGGAGTCGATCTCGCCGAGGTGGGCGACGACCTTCTCGCGGGCGTGGCCGACGACGACGACCAGGTCGGCCGGGTCCAGCTCGCGCGCGGCGGCGACGACGTGACCGACGAGCGAGCGCCCGCTGATCTCGTGCAGGACCTTCGGGGTGGCCGACTTCATGCGGGTGCCCTCACCCGCTGCGAGGACGACGACGGCTGCCGGGCTATTGGCGCTCACGGTGGTGCCCTTCGGCTACTTCGGGGATCTTCCGGCGGACGCTCCGGGGAGTACGGGGACTCGCGGGGGTTCCGGGGTGGACCTTCGCAGGATACCGGGGGGTTACGAGGGGGAAACGAGGGCGGGTCCCGACCTGGTGAGGTCGGGACCCGACAAATGCGACAGCTCCCCCACCAGGACTTGAACCCGGACAGATGGCACCAAAAGCCACAGTGCTGCCAATTACACCATGGGGGACCATAGTGACCCAAACCGGACATTGCGTCAGGCTGTGGGCTGCGACCCCAACACTATGCCGCACCACCAGCCCTCAATGCGACGGTATAGCTCCGCACTTTTGGTCACGCGGATGACCAGGCGGCCTCGGTAGGCGGCTCCGGTGTTCTTGCGGACGGTCTTTGGGTTGTGCTTCTTGATCACGGGCTTGCCGAATGATGCGCGCGGAATGCCGACAAGCTCGGCCCAGAAGTCCTCGGCGGCCGATAGGTCGGCCGTCTCGTGGATGGAGACCCGACAGCGGAGGCGGTCGGGTTCAACACCCACCAGGGTCAGCCAACGCAGGAAGAGGCGGATGACGTCGGGGGCGCTGTTGATGAACTCGACGAGCTCCCGTCGTGCATGGGGTTTGTCCTTTGTTCCCTCGGCCCAGTAGAGGGCTACACCTGTGGCGAGTAGCGTCTGCTCGCTGAGCGGGTCGAACTCCTGCGCTGCATCCTGCTTGGTCCGCTGGCGTTCGGCCTCGCGGAGAGGGCGTTCGCGGTCCCAGCGTGTTCTGGCAGCACGCTTTGCCCGGTCGGTGGAAGTCTCTGTATCGGGTTGAGGGAGGTCCCGTACCCAGAGGGAGACCGAGCTTTTGGAGCACCCCAGTTCGGTCTGGATCTGGTTGTACGTCATCCCTCTGAGCCGCAGCTCGCGTGCCCTTTCGCGCAGCTCGTCCTTGGCCCTGGGACGCTTCGTCCACTCGGGGGCGGGTTCACCCTTGACGAGCTGGGTGAGCACGTCGTTGTTGTAGACCTCCAGGCGGTCACGAATCTGGCTGAGGCTGAGCCCCTCGCGGCGCAGCGCGACGGCCTGCTCGCGGAGGGCTTCGAAGTCCGCGTACTTCGAGTGCGGGGTGGTCGTCATGCGGGCAGCTTTGTTCGCCAAGCGGACGCGTGTGCCGAAAATGCGGGCGATTCAGGGATTCGGGTGGACTGTGGCCGAAACGGTGGCGGTGTGATCTCTTCCGTGCTGCGGCGGGGGCTGGGGAAGTCGCAGGAAATGGGGCGGGGGTCGCCCGTAGGCTGGTTCGTATGACCGTTACGGGGGAAATCCGGGGCGACGTGGGCCTGACCAGTCCGCGGTTCTGGTGGTGGGAGCGGCGGCGCAGTGTCGTGCTCGATGCGGGGCTGGCTGCGGTGTCGGCGGCGGAGTGCGCGGTCGAGGGGGTCTCGTTCGCGGGCGAGACCGGTGTGCCGATGGTGCTCGGGGTGCTGTTGGGGGTGGTGGTCGGGGCGTCGTTGCTGGTGCGGCGGCGGTGGCCGATCGCTGTGGTGCTGGTGTCGATTGCGGTGACGCCGGCCGAGATGGGTTTCCTGATGAGCATCATCGGGCTGTACACCCTGGCGGCGTCCGAGGTGCCGCGTCGGATCACTGCGTTGCTGGCGTCGATGTCGTTCGTGGGGACGCTGGTGGCGTCGTGGGTGCGGATGCGGACGCTGGCGGGGGATGACGCGGCGGAGTTCAACCCGGGGGCCGGGGCCACGGCGATCATGGCGTTCGTGCTGTCGCTCGGGATGGCCGCGCCGCCGGTGTTGCTCGGGCTGTACATAGGTGCCAGGCGGCGGCTCATGGAGAGCTTGCGGGAGCGGGCCGATTCGCTGGAGCGGGAGTTGTCCCTGCTCGCGGACCGGGCCGAGGAGCGGGCCGAGTGGGCGCGTACGGAGGAGCGGACCCGGATCGCGCGGGAGATGCATGACGTCGTGGCGCATCGGGTGAGCTTGATGGTGGTGCATGCGGCGGCGTTGCAGGCGGTGGCGTTGAAGGATCCGCAGAAGGCGGTGAAGAACGCCGCGTTGGTGGGGGACATGGGGCGGCAGGCGTTGACCGAGTTGCGGGAGATGCTCGGGGTGCTGCGGTCGGGGGAGGCCGTGGTGCGGGAGGCGGCGGCTGCCGGGCCGAAGCCGTTGGAGGCGGTCGGGGCGGCTGCTGCGGCTGCGGCTGCGGCGGCGGAGGGCGGGCCGTGTCTGGCCGATGTGGAGATGTTGGTGGAGCAGTCGCGGGCTGCGGGGATGGTCGTGGAGCTGTCCGTGGACGGTGAGCCGGTGGAGTGCGGGGCGCTGGTCGAGCAGACGGCGTACCGGGTGGTCCAGGAGGCCCTGACGAACGTGCACAAGCATGCGGCGGGGGCCAAGGCGTGGGTGCGGCTGGCCTATCGGGAGGGGGAGGTCGCGATGCAGGTGGAGAACGGGGTCTCGGATGCGGGGGCGGTGGAGGTCGGGCTGCCCAGCGGGGGGAATGGGTTGGTGGGGATGCGGGAGCGGGTGACTGCGCTTGGGGGTGTGTTTGTGGCGGGGGGTACGGAGGCGGGTGGGTTTCGGGTGTCGGCGGTGTTGCCGGTGTAGGGGGTTTTGGGGGCGGTACGGGGTGGGCTTGGCTCTTGCGGTGACGCGCGTCCGGTGCGGGGGTTGGGCGGGGGGTGCCCCGGTGGGCCGGTGGCGAGAGGGCCGGAACGGGGCTGGGCCCGTGTCGGGCGGGCCGCCCCCTTGCCCGCCCGTTCCGCCCCCGGGGGGCGGCCCCGCCGCCCAAGGGGGCTCGGCGGAAAGGCCCCGCCGCCCAGGGGGGCTCGGCGGAAAGGGAAGGCGTCCCCGTCGCCCGTGGCGGGTCAGCCCGTGGTCAGGCGGGGTGGCTGTGTGCCCGTGATCAGGGTGGCGAGGGCCGCGTCGACCGTGTGGCCCAGGAACCAGTCGCCCGTGTGGTCCAGGCTGTAGACCCGGCCCTCCGCGTCGATCGCCAGGGTGGCCTGCGGGTCGCCTGCCGGGGTGGATTCCTGGCCCAGCGGGCAGATCTGGGTGTCCAGGGCGCGGCCCAGGTCCGCGAGGGTGCGGGCCAGGTGGAGCCCGTGGAGCGGGTCCAGGTGGACGGCGGTGGGCGCGATCTGGCGGCCCGCCCCGGGGGGTGTGATGTGCAGGCCGCCGAATTCGGCCCAGGCCTCGACCGCCGCGGGGAAGACGCTGTGGTGGTGGCCTGCGGGGGACTCGTGGGCCCGCAGGGTGTCGGCCCAGTGTTCGGCCTGCTTTATGTCCCAGCGGCCCGGCTGCCAGCCCGCTTCGCGCAGTGCCGCGTCGACGGCGACCGGGAAGCGGGTCGTGCTGGTGTTGAGGTGGGCGGGCCCGTTGGGGGTGGTGGGGGGCATGGGGTGCGGGTCAGCCCTTCTCGGCCGTGGGGTCCACCGGACGTACGCCGAAGTGGGCGAGGAGCGGCGCGCAGGAGCGGCAGGGGGGTGCGTAACTGCCGTGCAGCGGGTCGCCGTCCTCGCGGATGCGGCGTGCGGTGAGCTTGGAGTGCTTGAGTGAGCGGCGCGCCTCGTTGGCCGTGAGCGGCTTGCGGGCGGCGCGTTTGGAGCGGCCCGATTCGGCGGCCGTGATGTGCCGGGAGAGCAGGATCGCTTCGGGGCAGCGGCCGGTGGAGCGGGTGCGCTGGTTGCTGGTGAGGGTGTCCAGGAAGTCCTGGACGAGGGGGTGCAGCGCGGGCGGTTGGTCGCCCTTGCCCGCGGTGCAGGTGAGTGTGTCCGCGCCGCGCACCGAGAGGGCGGCGGCGACGGTGGGCAGTATGCCGTCGCGGCGGTGGCGCAGGGTGGGCGGCGCGGCCTGGGTGGCGGTGCTGCTCCAGCTGAGTCGGGGGTCGCCGGTGGGGCGGTCCGCGGGGGAGGCAGCGGGTGCCTCGTCGCGGTCGCCCGAGAGGTGGAGCGTGGGGTGGGTGGTGTTCCCTGCGGAGCTTTCGGTGGTGGTGCTTCCGGTCCTGCTTGCTGGTGTGCCCGCGGCTCCTGTCGCCTCTGTTGTCCCCGTTGCCCGCATTGTGGGCGGTTTTCCTGTTTGTGCAGTGTGCATGGTGGTGCGTTCCCTCCCTGCAATCCCCCGAGTTGCGGGGACAGCCTGCCAAATGTGCCCTGTCGTGGGGAAGCTGGGGCACCGCTTCGGGCGAGTCCCCCCGATACGCCGCCCGCTTCCGGTGCGCGAGTGAGGGCCGGGACGCCTGCGAGTGACGGCCCGTGGAGGGGTGGTCGACCACCGGTCACGACCCCTTCGTACGTGCGTCGTGGCAGCCCGGCAGGGGCAGGACCCCCTGTTGCACCACCGCATAGGCTGTGGTGAATCCGCCGGACGCAGCAGGGGGCAACAGCCATGACGACAGGTCGGCTCGGGCACGAGGCCGCGCCACCGAACGCGGCCTACGCCGGGCAGCTCGTGAACTTCCCGGACCCGGTCCGGGCCGCCCGCCACCCCCAGGGTGTGCGGGTGGACGGGGACGGCTATCCGGACTTCGCGCCCTACGCGCGCGCCGCCGCCGAGATCGCCGAGCCCCCCGAGGGCTTCGGCGTGGACGAGCTGCGGCTGACCGACTACGTGTCGGCCAACGCCGCGCTGCACGCCGAGGGCCACGAGCTGTGGGAGACGCTCGACCCGGTCGCCACCCCGCACGGCTGGACCTGGCACCACGTACCGCACACCCGTCGTATGCATCTGATCCCGGTCGAGGTGAAGGCGCTGCTGCGCCACCACGGCGGGCTCGCGACGACGGAGGTCGACCAGGACAAGCGCGGCACCCGCCCACTCCAGGAGACCCGGCCCGTGCACTTCGGCCTGCCGAAGGGGACGGTCGCGGTGTCGGAGTCGCAGGTGCTGGGCGTGGAGGAGGACCTGGGCTACCGGCTGCCCGGTGCGTACCGCTCGTTCCTGAAGGCGGCGGGCGGCTGCGCGCCCGTCGGGGCGGCGCTGGACGCGGAGTTGGGGCTGCTGGTCGACCAGCCGTTCTTCACCGTCCGCGACGAGGCGGGCGTCAACGATCTGGTGTACGTCAACAAGTGTCTGCGCGATCACCTGACCAAGGACTACCTCGGCGTCACCTTCGTGCAGGGCGGGATCCTCGCCGTGAAGGTGCGCGGGGAGAGTGCCGGTTCGGTGTGGTTCTGCGCGTACGACGACGCGCGCGACCAGGACGGCTGGTCGGTGCAGGAGCGGGTGGAGCGGCTGCTGCTGCCCTGCGGCGAGGACTTCGACGAATTCCTGCAGCGGCTGGCGGGCAGCCCGCCGGAGTTGCAGACGGTGGCGGACCTGATGGTGGACGGCGGCTTCGCCCGCGCGGTCCCCGTCTCCGACGAGGTGTGACGTGACGGGTATGTGTACGAGTACGACGGGGGTGACGGTCCGATGGTGACTTTCGCGCAGGCGCAGGAACGCGCAGACGAGTGGGTCAACGGGGACGTGCCCGCGTACCAGCACCGTGAGGTGCGGGTGCGGGAGTTCGACCTCGGCTTCGTGGTGTGGGCGGAGGACCGGGAGAACGGTCCGGTCTCCGACGGAGGGCGTCAGCGCCTGGTCATCGCCCGCGACAGCGGCGAGGCCACGCTGTGGCCGGAGATGCCGGTGGGCGAGGTGATCAGGCGGTACGAGGAGGCCTACGGAAGCCCGGCGGGCGAACCGGAGGAACCTGCTCAGGCTCCGCCGCAACGCGTCGACCTGCAACAGACCTCCTTCCTGCTGACGCCCCCCGAGTGGTTGCAGGAGGCGGCGGACAAGGTCGGCCTCGCGGGGCGCAGGACGTCGGGGGGCGGCTCGGAGGGTTCTTCGGGTGCGTCCGGTTCCTCGGCTGCGTCTGGTTCCGGTACGGGGTCGGGGTCGGCTTCCGGTACGGGGTCGGGCCCGGCCCCCGGGGCCGGTGCCGCCGGTGTTCCCGGGCCCGGTGCCGCTCCCGCCCCCACCCCGCCGCCCGCCGGGGCCACCCCGTGGGCCGGGACGGACACCAACTCCTCGGACGCGGGCGGTGTTCCGCTGCCGGCCACCGTGTTCGCGCCCCCGCTCGTCGGGGCGGACGACGACGACACCCCGCCGCCCGGCGTGGGACCCGAGGCCAAGACCTCGCTGATCCAGGGCGGCAGTCAGCTTCCCCGCACCGCCGTCGCGCCCGCGCTGCCCGACCCGTCGGCGCCGCAGCCGCTTCCGGGGGCGGATTCCGCTTCGGGGCCGGGAGCGGGTTCCGGTTCTGGAGCTCCGGGGGCTCCCGGGGGGCCTGGTGCCGCCAGCGCTCCCGGTGCTCCCAGCGCTCCCAGTGCCCCTGGTGCTTCCGGTGCGCAGCCGCCCGCGGCCCCCGGTGTCCCGGGTTCTCCCGGCCGCCCCGGGCTCTCCGCCGGGGCCGAGGACATCGCCGACGCGGCGACCAGCAAGGCCACCCTGCCGCCCGGTGCCCGGCGCGGCAGCGCTTCGACGACCCCTCCGCCGCCCGGCGCCCCCGGCACCCCGGGCGCGCGTCCCGGCGCGGTGCCCCCACCCTCGGGGCCGGGCGCGCCCGGTGCTCCGGCAGGCGGTTACGTACCGACTGCGATGGTTCCGCACCTGGGCTCCGGCGACGGTCCCGGCGCCCCGCAGCAGCCCGGTCCGCCGGCGCCTCCCGGTTCGACCCCGCCGCCCCCCGGCGGTGGTGTCCACCATGCGGCGACCATGCTGGCCGGCCCGGGGCAGGGCGGTCCCGGTGCCCCGCAGCCGCCGGGTCCGCCCGGGCCCCCCGGCTCGACCCCGCCGCCGCCCGGCGGCGGGGTGCACCACGCGGCGACGATGCTCTCGGGTCCGCCGTCCAGCGGTGGGAACGTGCAGCCCCCGGGCCCGCCCGGGGCCCCGGGTGCGCCCCAGCCGCCCGGTCCGCCCGGTGCGACCCCGCCGCCCGGCGGTGGTGTGCACCACGCCGCCACCATGCTCGCCGGTCCGCCGCCCGGCGGTCCCGGGGCTCCGCAGCCGCCCGGTCCGCCCGGTGCGATGCCGCCCCCGCACGGGCAGATGTCGCCGCCGCCCGCGAACATGCCGCCGCCGAACATGCCGCCCCCGCACGCCGGGCAGCAGCCGCAGCCCGCCTACGGCTACCCGCAGCAGCCCCCGCCCGGGCTGCCCACGGTCGGCCCCGGCTACCAGGCGGTGCTGCGCTACCGCGCCCAGGACGGCTCCGAGCAGCAGCTCATCCGCCGCAGCGCGCCCGGCACGCCGCACCCGGAGTGGCAGATGCTGCACGAGCTGCGCGCGATGCAGGTCCCGCCGCAGCAAGTCCTCGAACTGCACACCGAGTTGGCGTCCTGCGAGCTGCCCGGCGGCTACTGCGCCCGGATGATCCGCGAGACCTGGCCGCAGGTGCGGATCACGAGCGTGGCTCCGTACGGCACCGACCACACCTCGCGCCAGCAGGGCATGCGGCACCTGCTCACCCACCAGGGCGAGCTGCACCAGGTCGCCGACGGTCCGGCGCGGCCCGCTCCCGTGCGGGCGCCGCTGCCGCACCCGAGCCAGCTGCCGCAGATCCCCCCTGCCATGCCGGAGGGTGTGGCGCACGAGCTGGTCTCGGCGTTCGGTCCGCAGGCGATCTTCCGGTACGACCAGAACGCGGTCTCGCGCCAGGGCGTGCCGGAGGCCGTGGCGGTGACGCTGATGTGGGCCGGTCTGCCGGTCGACTTCGGGCCGTTCTTCTGGGCGCAGGCGGTGCCGGGCCAGCCGGTGCCGACGCTGGCCGAGCTGGCGCAGCAGCGCGGGGTGCAGCCCGCGTCGGACGCGGGTTCGTACCTGGTCATGGGCTCGGACTTCGGGCGTGCGATCTGTGTGCAGTACGGCACGGCGAACATCGTGGCGGTACCGGTCGAGGCGGGTCCGGGCGGGGCGCCGGTGCCGCCGCAGTTCGTGAACACCGGTCTGCCCGAGTTCGTACGGTCGCTGGCTCTGCTGGGACGGATGTGGCGGCTGCGGTTCGGGCTCAACCCCGAGCAGGCGGGCCGCTGGACCGTCGACTTCCAGGCGCAGCTCGCGGCGCTGGACCCGGCGGCGCTGGCGTCGCCGGAGAGCTGGTGGTCGGTGCTGCTGGAGCAGATGTGGGACGGGCTGCTGTAGCGGCGGATCCGTTGGTTGGACCGGGGCGCACGACCTGTTGATTCAGGTCGTGCGCCCCGGCCGTTTTCCTGCCCCGAACGGGGGCGGCCATCAGGCAGAGTGTTCGGTTATGGACACTTGAGTCCGATACATCAGGATCCGCCGGAATCTCCGGCCCGTTTCCTGGTCGCCGCGGAGAACCGCAGAGAACCGCAGAGAAGGGGAAAACAGGATGAACGCATCGACGTCACCCCACGGCTTCACCACGGTGCGGGGCCGCGGCTACCGCCCGGAGCAGGTGGACCGCCGTATCGACGCTCTGTTCAGGGACCGCGACGACGCGTGGGAGCGGGCGGCGCGGCTGACCGTGCTGGCCAAGCAGATGGAGGCCGAGGCGGGCGCCCTGCGGGAGCGGGTCGCGCAGTTGCCGCCGCAGACGTACGAGGCGCTGGGCGAGCGCGCGCAGACGATCCTGGCCCTGTCCCGGGAGGCGGCCGACGAGCTGCGGGCCGGGGCGGAGGACGAGGCGTCCGAGGTGATGTCGGCGGCGGAGGCCGAGGGGCTTTCGGTACGGGACGCGGCTCGTGCGGCGTCCGAGCGGGTCCGGGCGGAGGCCGAGGAGAGCGCGTCCCGGCTGCTCGCGGAGGCGGCCGCGCATGCGGACGGGGTACGGACGGCCGCCCGCCGGGACGCCAAGGAGTGGCGGACCAGGGCGCAGGCCGCCCTCAAGGAGACCCGCAAGCGGAGCGAGGGCATCCGTACCGACCAGGAGAAGGAGCACGCCGAACGCTGGGAGGCGGGCGAGCGGGCCCTCGCCGAGCGCGAGGCCGAGGCCGACGAGCACTTCGCGGCGCTGACCTCGCGGGCGGAGGCGGTGCTGGCCGCGGCCCGCAGGGGTCTGGCCGAGGCCGAGGAGGAGGCCCGGCACGGGCAGGAGGACGCGGAGGCGCGGGGCGCGGAGCTGGTGGCGCAGGCGCGGGGTGTCGAGGCGGGGGTCGAGCGGGAGACGGAGCGGGTGCTGAGGGAGCACGAGGAGGCGCGGGAGGAAGTGCAGGCGCACATGGCGCATGTACGGAACAGCCTGGCGGCGCTGACGGGGCGGGCGGTGGCGGAGGGGTAGCCCCCCTCCGGGGCGGGGGTGCGGGTACGTGCCGTTGCCCGGTGTCTCGGTCTGGCGGGGAGGGTCTTCCGTGCGGGCCGGTGGTGGGGTGCGGTTCATGCCGGGGGCTCTGCCCCCGGGCCCCCGTTTTCGCCCCGGTCCCGCCCCTTCACCTAAAGCGCTCGCCGCGCGGCTTGTTCTCTGGTTGCTCGCGCAGTTCCCCGCGCTCCTGAAGGGGCGCGTCCACCGCCGGATCGGTCAGGACCGGGAAGCGTCTCGGTGCCAGCAGCACCAGGGCCAGCAGGGCCAGGAAGCCCGCGGCCGCAGCGCCCACGTAGACGTGGTCCACCGCCGCGTCCACGGCCCTGCGCAGGTACTCCGCCGCCCCGGCCCCCAGCGTCGAGTCCGGGTCGGTGAGTGCGTGGGAGACCGCGTCGAGGTCGCCCGGGAGGCCCTCCCGGAGCCCGGGCGGGGCCGAGGACAGCCGGTCCGTGAGCGTCGCGTTGGCCACCGCCCCGAACACCGCCGCCCCCACGCTCTGCCCCAACTGCCGGTAGAAGAGGATCGACGCCGTTGCCGTCCCCCGCTCCGACCAGCCCACCGTCGACTGCACCCCCACGATCAGCGGGAGTTGGAACAGGCCGAGCGCCCCGCCCAGCAGCAGCATGATCAGGGCGGGCATCCACGCCGAGCCGGGGAAGGGCAACAACGGAAACGCCAGCAGGATGAGCGTGGCCAGGGAGATGCCGATGATCGCCGTCTGGCGGAAGCCGATCCTCCCGTACACGTGCTGACTGAGCGCCGCCGACACCGGCCAGCTCAGCGTCATGATGGACAGCACGAAGCCCGCGGCGGTCGGGCCGAGCCCCAGGACCGACTGGGCGTACGTGGGCAGGAAGACCATCGGGGCGACCATGAGCAGCCCGAGCATCCCCAGCGCCACGTTCACCGCCGCGATCGTGCGCCGGCGCCACACCCAGCCGGGGAGGATCGGCTCGGCGGCGCGCCGCTCGACCAGGACGACGACCACGACCAGCACGGCGCTCGCCGCCAGCAGCGTCAGGGACGGGGCGGAGAGCCACGGCCAGACGACCCCGCCCTGCACCAGCGCCGTCAACAGCAGCCCGCCGCAGGCGAACACGGCAAGTGCTCCGGGCCAGTCGATACGAGAACGTACGGGAGACGACCCGGGTTCCCGGACGCGTCCCGGCTCGCGTAGGAATTTCGCGATCAGCCACATCGCGACCGCCCCGACGGGGATGTTGATCAGGAAGATCCAGCGCCAGTCGGCGTATGTGGCGAGGACACCGCCCACAGCCGGGCCGGCCACCGCCGACACCGCCCACACGGTCGACAGCTTGGCCTGGATCTTGGGGCGTTCCTTCAGGGGGTAGAGGTCGGCGGCGATGGTCTGGACGGTTCCCTGTATCGCACCGCCGCCCAGGCCCTGCACGATGCGGAACGCGATCAGCGCCGGCATGTTCCAGGCCAGCGCGCAGAGTATGGAGCCGAGGAGGAAGAGGGCGATGCCGGTGATCAGGACCGGCTTGCGGCCGAAGGTGTCGGAGAGCTTGCCGTAGACGGGGAGGGTGACCGTCACCGCGAGCAGGTAGCCCGAGAAGAGCCAGGAGAAGACGGTGAACCCGCCCAGGTCGGCGACGATCTGGGGGACGGCCGTCGAGACGATCGTGCCGTCGAGGGCGGCGAGGGCCATGCCCAGCATGAGTGCGGCGACGACGGGTCCGCGACGGGCCGCGGCGCGCGCGACGGTCGCGGGGGCGGCCTGCCCACTCGTACCGGACGTATTGGAGCCCGCGCCGGTGCCGGAGCCCGCGCCCGAGTTCCCGGAGCCCGCGCCCGAAGCGCCCTCCTCGCCCGTGCCACTTACATCTTTGTCGGCCACCGAAATCCCTTCCCCCTGCACGTATTTTCTCGGCACAGCGTCTCACCCGCAGGTCGGGCCGGGGAGGGCGCGCAGCGGGTGGAGAGCCCTCCGCCCGCGCTCCACCCCAGGGTTGAGAACCGCGGGTGGAATTCCCCTACTTCGGTGCCGTGCCCGCTTGGTACCCAGGGGCGACGTGCCCGGACGGTCCCGTCCTTAGCTTGGTTTTAGGTGAAGCACGGGGAAGTACGGGACCGAATAAGGGGACTTGGCATGACAACGGCGGTAGGCATTCCCCAGCACGGGGGCGCACACGGGAACGCGGCCGTCGCGGCGCGCGCACGGCAGGTCGTCAAGGCGTACGGGATGGGGGAGACCCGTGTCGTCGCGCTCGACCACGTCGACGTGGACATCGCCCGCGGGGAGTTCACGGCGATCATGGGCCCTTCGGGTTCCGGGAAGTCCACGCTGATGCACTGCCTCGCGGGACTCGACACGGTGACCTCCGGCGAGATCCACCTCGCCGACACCGAGATCACGGGGCTGGGGGACAAGCGGCTCACTCAACTGCGGCGGGACCGGGTGGGGTTCATCTTCCAGTCGTTCAACCTGCTGCCCACGCTCAACGCCCTGGAGAACATCACGCTGCCCATGGACATCGCCGGCCGCAAGCCGGACGCCGAGTGGCTGCGGCGGGTGGTGGAGACGGTGGGGCTCGGGGACCGGCTGAAGCACCGGCCGACCGAGCTGTCCGGCGGTCAGCAGCAGCGGGTGGCGGTGGCGCGGGCGCTGGCGGCCCGGCCCGAGATCATCTTCGGTGACGAGCCGACCGGGAACCTGGACTCCCGTTCCGGCGCCGAGGTGCTGGACTTCCTGCGGCTGTCCGTGGACGAGCTGGGCCAGACCATCGTGATGGTCACCCACGACCCGGTGGCCGCCTCGTACGCGGACCGTGTGCTGTATCTCGCCGACGGCCGGATCGTCGACGAGATGCGCCGGCCGACCGCCGAACTCGTACTCGACCGCATGCTGCGTCTTTCTGGGGGACACCCCCAGACCCCCGCCTTCGACGGCCGGGGGCGGACGTCATGACCGTCTGGAAGTCGTCGCTGCGCAACTTCTTCGCGCACAAGGGACGCATGGTGCTCTCCGCCGTCGCCGTCCTGCTGTCGGTGGGCTTCGTCTGCGGGACCCTCGTCTTCACCGACACCATGAACACCACCTTCGACAAGCTCTTCGCGACCACCTCCGCCGACGTCACCGTGACGCCGAAGAAGGAGAAGGACGACCAGTCGGCGCGCAACTCCGGCCGCCCGCTGACCATTCCGGCCGCCGCCGTCGGCACGCTGAAGCAGGCGGACGGCGTCAAGGACGCCGAGGGTACCGTCAGCAGCGAGTCGGTCACCGTCGTCAACGCCGACAACAAGAACATGGGCACCGAGAACGGCGCCCCCACCTTCGCCGGCAACTGGTCCTCCAGTAGCGCCCGTTCCCTCGACATCACATCCGGGCACGCCCCGCGCGGGCCCACCGAGGTCATGGTCGACGCCGACACCGCCGACAAGCACGGGCTGAAGCTCGGCGACGAACTGCGCACGATCGCCGTCACCGGCGACCACAGCGCACGCATCAGCGGGATCGCCACCTTCCGTACGACCAACCCCGGTGCGACCCTCGTCTTCCTGGACACCGCGACCGCCCAGCGTCAACTGCTCGGTGGCATCGGGCTGTTCACCGGGATCAATGTCACCGCTGGTGAGGGGATCAGCGAGACACAGCTCAAGGACCGGGTGAGTGCCGCGCTCGGGGCGGGCACGTACACGTACCAGACCAAGACGGAGGAAGCGGCGGCGAACAAGAGCGACCTCGCCTCGTTCCTCGACGTCATGAAGTACGCGATGCTCGGCTTCGCCGGGATCGCCCTCCTCGTCGGCATCTTCCTGATCATCAACACCTTCTCCATGCTGGTCGCCCAGCGCACCCGCGAGATCGGGCTGATGCGGGCGCTCGGCTCCAGCCGCAAGCAGGTCAACCGGTCGGTGCTGCTCGAAGCGCTGCTGCTGGGTGTGGTGGGGTCGGTGCTCGGGGTGGCCGCGGGGGTGGGGCTGGCCGTCGGGCTGATGAAGTTCATGGGCGCGATCGGCATGAACCTGGCCACTGCGGATCTCACGTTCCGGTGGCCGACCCCGGTGATCGGTGTGGTGCTGGGGGTTGTGGTGACCGTGGTGGCGGCCTATCTGCCCGCGCGGCGGGCGGGGAAGGTGTCGCCGATGGCCGCGCTGCGGGACGTCGGAGTCCCGGCGGACGGGAAGTCAGGGCGGGTACGGGCCGTGCTCGGCGCGGTGCTGACGCTCGCCGGTGCGGCCGGTCTGTACGCGGCGGCGCAGGCGACCCAGGCGGGGCAGGGTGCGCTGCTGCTCGGTGTGGGTGTGGTGTGCAGCCTGGTCGGGTTCGTGGTGTTCGGGCCGCTGCTGGTGGCGTTCGTGGTCAAGGGGCTGTCCGCCGTGGTGCTGCGGGTGTTCGGGCCCGTGGGGCGGATGGCCGAGCGCAACGCGCTGCGCAATCCGCGGCGCACCGGGGCCACCGGTTCCGCGCTGATGATCGGGCTCGCGCTGGTGGCCTGCCTGTCGGTGGGGGCGTCCTCGATGGTCGCCTCGGCGACGGACGAGCTGGACCGTTCGGTGGGGGCGGACTTCACCGTACGGGCGAACAACGGGCAGCCGGTGCTTCCGCAGGCGCGGGCGGCCGTGGAGAAGGTGGACGGGCTGGCCCACGTGACCCACTACAAGGGGGTGGATGCGAAGGTCACCGCACCGGACGGGACCTCGGGGCGGCGCATGCTGTCGGCCACCGACCCCTCGTACATGCAGGACCTGAAGCGCGAGACGGTCAGCGGAAAGCTGGCGGATGCGTACGAACCCGGGGCGATGTCCGTGGGTGAGGAGTACGCCAAGCAGCACCGGGTGAAGGTCGGCGACACGGTCGGGGTCGTCTTCCCCGGCGGGAAGAGCGCGAAGCTGCGGGTGGCGGCGGTGACGTCCGACGACGTCAATGTCGACAAGGGGGCGATGTATCTGAGCATCGCGACCGCTGTGCAGCACATTCCGGCGGCGAGCATGCCGCAGGACGTGATGCTCTTCGCGAAGGCGGCCGACGGGCAGGCGGACACGGCCTACGCGGCGATGAAGAAGGCCGTGGAGCCGTACCCGCAGTACAAGGTGCTCAACTCGACGGACTACAAGAAGGACCTGAAGGCGCAGATCGATCAGCTGCTGAACATCGTGTACGGGCTGCTGGGGCTGGCGATCGTGGTCGCCGTGCTGGGCGTCGTCAACACGCTGGCCCTGTCGGTGGTCGAGCGGACCCGGGAGATCGGGCTGATGCGGGCGATCGGGCTGTCGCGGCGGCAGATGCGGCGGATGATCCGGCTGGAGTCCGTGGTGATCGCCCTGTTCGGGGCAGTGCTGGGGCTGGGGCTCGGGCTGGCGTGGGGGACGGCGGCGCAGAAGCTGATGGCGTTGGACGGGATCACGATTCTGGAGATTCCGTGGGGCACGATCGGGGTGGTGTTCGTGGCGTCGGCGGTGGTGGGGTTGCTGGCGGCGCTGGTGCCGGCGTTCCGGGCGGGGCGGCTCAACATCCTGAACGCGATCGCGACGGACTGAGGGGCTGTACGGGGCGGCCCCCCCCGTCCCCTTGGGCGGCGGGGCCGCCCCCCCCGGGGGGGCGGAACGGGCGGGCAAGGGGGCGGCCCGCCCGATACCGGGCCACCCCGGTTCCGGCCCTTGCCCGCACGTCCGGTGCCGGGTTGCGGTTCAGGCCGGGGGCTCTGCCCCCGGACCCCCGGTTGGGGCCCCGGTCCCGCCCCATTCCCTAAAGCGCTCGCCGCGCGGCTTGTTGTTTGGTTGCTCGCGCAGTTCCCCGCGCCCCTGGAAGGGGCTGCTTCGCAGCACCCTTCCAGCCAGCGGCCCCGCTGCGCGCGTCGTAGGCTGGGAGCCCCCGGCCCGTGCGACGTGTCGGGCGGCTCGCGTTGCCCGCTCGGCCCCCGGCCACGGGCCCGCGCGACCACCTCAGTGATCCAAGCGTTCGGATGGATGCCCTTCATGAGCTTGCACGGCCTGCTGGATGCAGTGGTACGAGACTCGGCGCTCGCCGAAGCGGTCAAGGCCGCCGTCGACGGCAACCGCATGCACGTCGACCTCGTCGGACCCTCCGCCGCCCGCCCCTTCGCCCTCGCCGCCCTCGCCCGTGACGCCGGCCGGCCCGTGCTGGCGGTCACCGCCACCGGCCGGGAGGCCGAGGAGCTGGCCGCCACCCTGCGGACCCTGCTGCCGGAGGACTCCGTGGCGGAGTTCCCGGCCTGGGAGACGCTGCCGCACGAGCGGCTCTCGCCCCGGTCGGACACGGTCGGGCGGCGGCTCGCGGTGCTGCGCCGGCTCGCGCATCCGAGCACGGACGACCCGGCCGCAGGTCCCGTCAGCGTGGTCGTCGCCCCCGTACGGTCCGTGCTCCAGCCGCAGGTGAAGGGGCTCGGGGACCTGGTCCCGGTGTCCATCAGGTCGGGGCAGACGGCCGACCTCGCGGACGTGACCGACGCGCTCGCGGCGGCCGCGTACCAGAGGGTGGAACTGGTCGAGAAGCGTGGCGAGTTCGCCGTACGCGGTGGAATTCTGGACGTTTTCCCGCCGACCGAGGAGCACCCCCTCCGGGTGGAGTTCTGGGGCGACGACGTCGAGGAGATCCGGTACTTCAAGGTCGCCGACCGCCAATCCCCTCTATGCAGAGTCTAGCTAACAAGACCCCAGGAACACAGAAGCCCCGCACGGCAGTTGAGCCGCGCGGGG
>BMUX01000008.1 GCA_014650415.1 Streptomyces spiroverticillatus | reverse complement strand
GGCGCCTGATTCGCGAAGCGTGGGTGATCTTCCGCTGGGATACGCGGCCTGCCCGCCGCCCGTAACCTATCCGCGCGTCCTCTTAGGCAACGTCCGTCGCCCCGGCGGTGTCCTCGTCGCGCGGAGCGAGCCCCTTCGCGGCCCGCAGGTCCTCCCAGTCCCGGCACTCGTCGAGGTCGATGCCCTCGGCGGCCAGATGTTCCAGTACGTACGCGAGCGTGGGGCTGCCGGCGAGCTCGGTGCGGGCTGCGGCGCGCAACTGCCGCTGCTCGTCGGGGTCGAACACGAGGTGCGCCATCAGTGCCTCCACGGGAAGGGTGCCCGATCCACGGTACCGGCCCCCACCGGCCCGCGGGAGCGGGACCGCGGACCGGTCAGGGGCCGCCGCGGTCCGAACTCCCCCGGGCCGGGCGCTCATCGGCCGTTGCGGGCCATCGCCCTGCGGATCCAGTCGGCGTAGGCGGGCGCGCTGGTGTAGAGGCCGGGTCCGTCGGAGCAGCGCACGCCCGGGGCGCCGGGGCCCGAGGTGACACCGATGAGTTCCCAGCGTCCCTTGCGGTCGCGCTGGATCTGGGGGCCGCCCGAATCGCCGTTGCACGCCATGGCCTTGGGCACCTGGCTGACCGTGCACAGGCGGGTGCGGTCCGCGTAGCCCGGTGCGCAGGCGGACGCCGGGGCCCTGCGGGCGTCGAGTTCCTGGAGGCGGTCGGGGAAGACCCACTGCGCGGGGTCGGGTGCGTCGACGACCGTGCCGAAGCCGAGGAGCCGGGTCGGGGTGCCGGGCGGCCCCGGCCGGTCGGCGATGCGCAGGGGCTTCTCGGCGACCGGGCGGTGGAGACGTATCAGCGCGAGGTCGTCCCGGTTGGGTGCGCCTGTCCGGTAGCCGGGGTGGGTCACCGTCTTCGCCACGGACCGGACGGTGCCCCCGGTGTTCTTCCACTCGCTGCCGATCCGGACGGTGCCGTCCAGGGTGACGAGGGTCGGGTCCACGCAGTGGGCGGCCGTGAGCACCCATTGCGGGTCGATCAGCGTTCCGCCGCAGACGCCCCGGAAGGTGGGGTCGGCCACGCTGGTGACCGGGACGGACACCATGGCCGAGTAACTCCGGCTGGAATCCTTCCCGTTGACGACGGCTTGCGCGCTGCCGGTGGTGAGGGCCGCGCATGCGGCTCCCGCCAGGGCGAGCGCGAGGGTGCGGGCGAGGGGGCGGGGCGAGGACTTCGGGCTGAACACGGATTCTCCGATCGGACGGGCCGGCTGGCTGTCTGGTGCCAGCCTCCGCGATCAAGAGGAACGGAACCATCCGCTCAGGTGGCCTGTCCGTACTCCGGCAGGCAGGAGGGAGGAGGGTGGGGCAAACCCCCGCAACCACGGGGCTCCGGCACGGCTATGTCTCACCTCCGCCGGAGGAACCGCCCGAGGCGGCCGTGCTGGGAGTCCCGGAACAGTTGCAGCAGTTCCAGCGCCGGACCGCTGTCCGCGTCGAAGCCGTGAATCCGGCTCATGCCGCCGCTGACGCCGGGCCCGAACAGCCGGGCGCCGTGGCACCGGAAGCAGAAGGCGATCTGGAAGAGCAGGCCGGTGGCGCTGTGCGCACGGATGCCCCACCCCGGGAGGAAGCAGCGGTACACCTCGCCGTCCGGCAGGGAGCCGATGAGGGCCAGGGCGTCGGTGACCTGCTCCGCCTCCCACAGCGCCACCTCGCGGCCCGTCAGGCTCTCGGCGGTCGACTGCCCCATCGGGTCCGTGATGCGGACGACCTCGATCAGTTCGGTCTTCTCCTGTGCGCGCGGAAGCATCATGCGCCGAGGATCACTGTTCGAGGCGCCGGACACCAGGGGCGGACCACTCCGGCTGACGGCTGCGGGGCGGCCGGGTCCGCTGGTCACCGTGGCGGTCGTGGACGAGCAGGGCCGTACGGTACGGACCGGGGAGCGCGGCGAGATCGTGGTGCGCGGCTCGCTGGTGATGGCCGGGTACTACAAGGACCCCGAGGCCACGGCGGAGGCGTCGCGCTTCGGCTGGCACCACACCGGCGACATCGGCTTCCTGGACGACGAGGGGTTCCTGCACCTCGTCGACCGGGCCAAGGACCTGATCATCACCGGTGGGTTCAACGTGTACTCCGCCGAGGTCGAGCGGGTCCTGATGGAGCATCCGGCCGTCGCGGACTGCACCGTGGTGGGGCTGCCGCAATCGAAGGTGGGCAAGGTGCTTCGGCACGAGGTGCGGCAGCGGTTGGGGTGAAGGTTCCGCCCGTACGAATGTGAAGGCCGCCCCGGGGGCGCCCGTACCGATGCGCGGGCCGCCCGGGGGTACCGGCCCGCGCGGGGCGGCACCGGCCCGCCGCTGGCTCGCGGCGGATGTCGTCGGCGGCCTTGACAACACTATTGGTCTGGACCAAATTGAGCGGCCATCAGAACCTCCATCTCCCCCCGCTCCGGAGGCAGTTGTGGACCGTCCCCGTCGACACCGCATCCCCAGACGCCCGCGCCGCGTCTCCCCCGTCGCCCTCGCCGTCACCGCCCTCGCCCTCGCCGCCTCCGGGCTGACCGCCGCCGCCCCGGCCGTCGCCGCCGACGCCGAACTCGCCCGCAACGGCGGCTTCGAGGCCGGGCTCACCGGCTGGAACTGCACCGCGGGGGCCGTGGTCAGCACGCCCGTCCGCAGCGGCAGCTCCGCCCTCAAGGCCACCCCGGCGGGCAGCGACCACGCCAAGTGCACGCAGAACGTCACCGTGAAGCCCAACTCGACGTACACACTGAGCGGTTGGGTGCGCGGTTCGTACGTCTACCTCGGCGCGACCGGCACCGGCACCACCGACGTGTCCACCTGGACGCAGTCCGCCGACGCCTTCAAGCAGCTGAGCACCACCTTCAAGACCGGCGCGAACACCACCCAGGTGCAGATCTACACCCACGGCTGGTACGGCACCCCCGCCTACTACGCCGACGACCTGAGCCTCTTCGGCCCCGGCGACACCACCCAGCCGCAGCCGCCCGCCCCGCCGGCCGGGCTCGCGGCGGGCACCGTCACCTCGACCACCGCCGCCCTCTCCTGGTCGGCGTCCACCGGCGCCACCTCGTACGCGGTCTACCGCAACGGCGCCAAGGCGACCACCGTCACCGGCACCTCGGCCACCCTCACCGGGCTCACCCCCGCCACCGCCTACAGCGTCCAGGTCGCCGCGCTCAACGCCGACGGCGAGTCGGCCAAGTCGGCGGCCGTCACCTTCACCACTCCCCCGGGCGGCGGCAATCCCGACCCGGGCGGCGACCTGCCCGCCCACGCGCTGGTCGGCTATCTGCACTCCAGCTTCGCCAACGGCTCCGGCTACACGAAGATGGCCGACGTCCCCACCTCCTGGGACGTCATCAACCTGGCCTTCGGCGAGCCGACCTCGGTGACCAGCGGCGACATCCGGTTCAAGCTGTGCCCCGTCGCCGAGTGCCCGAACGTGGAGTCCGAGGCCGAGTTCAAGGCGGCGATCAAGGCCAAGCAGGCGCAGGGCAAGAAGGTGCTCATCTCCATCGGCGGGCAGAACGGGCAGGTCCGGCTCACCACGGCCGCCGCCCGCGACGCGTTCGTCACCTCCGTCTCGAAGATCATCGACGAGTACGGTCTCAACGGCCTCGACATCGACTTCGAGGGCCACTCGCTCTCCCTGGACACCGCCGACACGAACTTCAAGAACCCGACCACCCCGGTCGTCGTCAATCTCATCTCGGCGGTCAAGACCCTGAAGGCCAAGTACGGCAAGGACTTCGTCCTGACCATGGCGCCGGAGACCTTCTTCGTGCAGCTCGGCTACCAGTTCTACGGCGTCGGCAAGTGGGGCGGCCAGGACCCGCGCGCGGGCGCCTACCTCCCGGTCATCCACGCACTGCGCGACGACCTGACGTTGCTGCACGTCCAGGACTACAACTCGGGCCCGATCATGGGCCTGGACAACCAGTACCACTCCATGGGCGGCGCCGACTTCCACATCGCGATGACCGACATGCTGCTCACCGGCTTCCCGGTCGCGGGCGACGCGAACAACGTCTTCCCGCCGCTGCGCCCCGAGCAGGTCGCCATCGGCATGCCCGCCTCCACCCAGGCCGGAAACGGGTGGGTCTCCTCCGCCGAGGTCAACAAGGCGCTGGACTGCCTCACGAAGAAGACCAACTGCGGCAGCTACCAGACCCACGGCACCTGGCCGTCCCTGCGCGGCCTGATGACCTGGTCGATCAACTGGGACCGCTTCAACAACCAGGAGTTCAGCCGGAACTTTGACGCCTACTTCGGGAACTGACACCGCGCACTTCGGCCAAGTGTGGGTTTCACCATGCAGACGCGGGGCCATGGAACGCCGTACAGCGGTAAGAATGACCTCTCGTGACTACTACAGCCATATCCGCACCCACACCGATCTACGACACCCTCGTCCAGGAACGAGGAGACGCCCTGACCGCCAGCCGCATCGCCGCAGCGCAGACCCAGGACCAGGCCCAGCAGGCACTGGACTGGAGCGGTGTGCGCGGTGCCCCCGCGCAGCGGGACGAACGCTCCTTCTCCGCCTTCGGCCACAGAGAGGGCCAGGACGGGGCACAGCCGCGGTCGTCGTAGGCGTCTGCGGTCGCGGTCGTACGTACGTGTACATGGCGGGGGTCGGGCATGCGCCCGGCCCCCGCGGCACGTCACGGCGTGAGCAGCGGCGAGCGGTGGACGAGGGTACTGCGGGTCAGGTCGCAGCGCAGGTCGGTCGCCTCCAGCAGCCGCTGGTGCTGGTCGCTCACCAGTCTCCGTACGGACACCCAGCCGGACACCGGGGCGACTTCGGCCTCCGGGGTCGGGGCGGGGCTCATCCGTTCGTGCCGGGTGAGGGTCAGGCCGGCCGAGGTGAGCCACTGGTAGAGGTCGGTCAGGGCGGGGCGGTCTTCGGCGCCGCCCTGGATGAATGCACGTGTCAGCTGTGGCGCGGCGGTCAGCGCGTGGATCGAGAAGTAGGAGACCGCCTCCTGGATGACGGCGCCCGAGTCGTCGACGGTCCGGCTGTGCAGGACGGGGGCACGCTCGCCCGGGGCGACGCCGAGCCCCGGGGCCAGCTCCGGCGGCGGAAGGGCCGCGGTGAGCCGTCCCGTACGGCTGGCGTCGCCCGTCAGGGGCGTGGCGCCGCCGGGGAAGGTGGGCTGCTCGGCGGGCCCGAGGGGCGGGAGGGCCGGGATGCCGGTGCGTCGACATGCGTACGAACCGGTGCGGTCGGTGACGAGGAGGCCGTGGGTCCGCAGGTGTTGCAGCGCACAGCGCACGGTCTGCCGGGTGACGTGGTACCGCTCCGCGAGGCTCCGCTCGGAGGGGAGCCGGCGCCCGGCCGGGAACTGCCCCTCGGCGATGCTCAGCCGCAGGTCCTCGGCGATGCGCCGGTAGACGGGTGCGGTCACGTGCTGGTGTCCGGTCGTTGGGTGGTCGCTCTCGTGGCCCAGGGGGTGCACTGAGATCCTCAATCACTCGGCGTACGGGCAGGGTTGCGCCAGGCTATGCCGCTATTGGTCTAGACCTCAAGGGTGTGCGGGGGCTCTGACGGAAAGACGCCCCTGGGCGGTGTTCTAGGAATAGCGCTGTGTGCTGGAGACGCGCAGCCGCAGGGGCAGCGATCCGGACGTGATCTGCGCCGCCAGTTCCTGGGCCGACTCCCGGGTGAAGGAACCCGAGATCTCGGCGACGCCGCCGCTCAGCCGCTGGGCGACGGTGGGCGCCGAGAGCACCTCGCCGTCGCGGACGATGGCGAACTGGTTCATGGGCTGCTGCTGCGTGGCGAGCCGCTCGCTCAGCTCGCCGAAGCGCTGCGCCCCCGCCGCGTTGAAGGTCAGCGAGACCTGCCAGACGCCGATGCGCTGGTTGTTCTCGGCCGTGGCCCGGGTGACGTCCGATCCGGGGACGCCGACGGGGCCGAGCAAGTACTGGGCGCCGGCATCGGCGCCGCTGCCGCAGGCCGTCATCGGGCGGGACGGTGCCCGGTCGCGGGTCGGGGTGCACGGCTTGCCGCTCGGGGGCACGAGGTTCTGGACCGGGCGGAAGGCCACCTCGGCGGGCGCGCCGAGGGAGGTGAGGCGTTCCTCGGTCACGTTCTTGGCGGAGACGGTGACGTCACCGTTCCTGACGGTGATAGTGACGTCCTTCATGCCCAGTGCGGAGGCCCGCTTGCGCATCAGGGCGGCCGTGCGCTCCAACTCGCCTTCCGGCCGGGTGGTTTCGGGCCGGAAGGTGATGTCCGTCCGGCCCCGGAAGGGGGTCGGCCCGGAGGCCGTGGGTTCGGGTTCCGGGCTGGAAATCGCGGGTGGGGAAGGGATGTTGGGCGGGGCGGTTCGGTCCGGGCCGTCCCCCTTCTCCGATCCGCAGGCGGTCAGCAGTGCCAGCGTGCCGATGATCACCGCGACCTGGCGCATCGTACGCCGACGCGTCCGTCCGTACCGTTCCATGCCGCTCTCCCGCCCTGCGATTGCCCGGCCATGGTGGCACGTCGGGCGCGGGGAGCAGGGCGGATCGGGATGATTCACCGGAACGGAAGCGGGGCGGGCGGGGCCGGAGACGTCAGCCCCGCCCATGCGTACGTCAGTTGAAGGTGTCGGGGTCCGGGCCCGTGCGCATGCCGCGGTCGAGGGCGGCGATCGCGTCGCGTTCCTGCGCGCTCAGCTCGAAGCCGAAGACGTCGAGGTTCTCGCGGATGCGGGTCTCGGTGACCGACTTGGGGATGACGACGTTTCCGGTCTGGAGGTGCCAGCGCAGGACGACCTGGGCCGGGCTCCTGCCGTGGCGGGCGGCGATGGCGGTGATCGCCTCGTCGGCCAGGACCGCACCCTGGGCGAGCGGGCTCCAGGCCTCGGTGACGATGCCGTGCCGGGCGTGGAAGTCCCGCAGCTCCTGCTGCTGGAGGCCGGGGTGGAGCTCGATCTGGTTGACGGCCGGGACGACCGAGGCCTTGTCGAGCAGGCGCTCCAGGTGGGCGGGCTGGAAGTTGGAGACGCCGATGGCGCGGGTGCGGCCCTCGGCGAGCAGCTTCTCGAAGGCGCGCCAGGTGTCGGTGTAGAGGTCGCGGGCGGGGGTCGGCCAGTGGATCAGGTAGAGGTCGACGTGGTCGAGGCCGAGCTTGTCGAGCGAGGCGTCGAAGGCGGTCAGGGCGGCGTCGTAACCCTGGTCGGCGTTCCAGAGCTTGGTGGTCACGAAGAGCTCGTCGCGGGCGATGCCGGACTCGGCGAGGGCGCGGCCGACGCCGCGCTCGTTGCCGTAGACGGCGGCGGTGTCGATGCTGCGGTACCCGGCGGCGAGGGCCGTGCCGACGGCTGCGGTGGTCTCCTCGTCGGGAACCTGGAAGACGCCGAAGCCGAGCTGGGGCATGGGGATGCCGTTGTTGAGGGTGACGGTGGGGATGCGGGGGGTCATGACGCGCCGTTCCTTGGTCCGCGGGTCGCCCCAGGTGGGGCGTGCGCGGGGGTCGATTGCGATGGCTTCTTACCTGCGGTCACAATAATTGCACACGCGGGTTAATTGCAAACGCGGCATATTGGGACGGAGGTGGTGGTTCATCGGCACCCGGCGCTGGGAGCGGTGCGCGACAGAGGGGCCCGGCCGCGTGGCCGGGCCCCTCTGCTTCTTTGCGCTCGTGACCGCCGCAGGACTCTCACTCGCTGTCGGCGAGCAGCTTGTACAGGGCCTTGCGGGTGTCCGTGAGGATCTGGGCCGCCTTGGCCTTCTCCTCGTCCGTGCCGACCTCGGCGACCTGGCGCGCCGCCGTGGCGATCTGGTCGATGCCGTCGCGCAGCACCTTGTGGACCGGCGGGACGCCCGCGGTGATCTGCTCCCAGGGGCGGGCGTTCTCCCCCGCGGCGGCGTGGGCCTCGCGGCCCGCGTCGGTGAGGGTGAGGAGGCGCTTGCCGCTGGAGTCGTCGGCGGTGACCAGGCCCTCGTCCTGGAGCAGCTGGAGGGCGGGGTAGAGGGAGCCGGGGCTCGGGCGCCAGACGCCTCCGGTCCGGGACTCCAGTTCCTGGATCATCTCGTAGCCGTGCATGGGGCGCTCGGAGAGGAGTGCCAGCGCCGCCGCGCGGACGTCACCGCGCCGGGCGCGACCGCGGCCGCGCGGGCCGCCGCCCATCATTCCGCGGCCGCCCATGCCCCGGTGGCCGCCGTGACCGCGGCCACGCCACTCGCCGGGCCGGCCGGGTCCTTCCGGGAAACCGGCACCGGGTCCGAATCCGGCGCGGGGGCCGCCCTCGAACCGGGGGCCGCCCTCGAAGGGGTGGCGTCCGTCGGGGCCGTACTCGTGATTGCTTCGCATGCTGTTCATGGTCGAACTCCTTGTGTGTGCGTGCACGGGGTGCACGGGGGTCGTGTCGACCCCTTCCGATGGTTGCCGATATATCGTTACCGACATTCGAAACGATATATCGGTAAGCATCGAGATGCAACAAGAATGCTCGAAGAATCTTGGCCGGGTGCGTCGGGGAACGCCACCGGCCCCGCACCCGTCCGGTGAGGACGGGTGCGGGGCCGGTGGAAGAGGGTGGCGGCGGAGGCCGCCGAGCGGTCAGGAGGAGAGGGTCTTGATGGCTGCGGCGTCGTACGGCTTCAGTTCGGCGAAGCGGTTGCCGAGGACCTTCGCCGCCCACTGCGGGTCCTGGAGGAGCGCCCGCCCGACGGCGACCAGGTCGAACTCCTCGCGCTCCAGGCGGTCCAGAAGGTCGTCCAGGTCACCGAGCGCCGCGCCCTGACCCGCGAACGCGCCCATGAACTCGCCGTCGAGGCCGACCGAGCCGACGGTGATCGCCGGGCGGCCGGTGAGCTTCTTGGTCCAGCCCGCCAGGTTCAGCTCCGAGCCCTCGAACTCCGGAACCCAGTAGCGCCGTGTCGAGGCGTGGAAGGCGTCGACGCCCGCCGCCGCGAGCGGGGCCAGGATCGCCTCCAGTTCCTGCGGCGTCTGCGCGAGGCGTGCGTCGTACGCCTCCTGCTTCCACTGCGAGTAGCGGAAGATCACCGGGAAGTCGGGCCGTACGCGTTCGCGGACCGCGGCCACGATCTCCGCGGCGAACTTGGTGCGGGCCACCGCGTCGCCGCCGTACGCGTCGGTGCGGCGGTTGGTACGCTCCCAGAGGAACTGGTCGAGCAAGTAGCCGTGGGCGCCGTGCAGTTCGACTCCGTCGAAGCCGATGCGCTCGGCCTCGGCCGCCGCGTCGGCGAACGCGCCGATGACGTCGTCGAGGTCGGCGCTGGTCATCGCCTTGCCGGTGCCCTCGGTGCCGTCGACGCGGATGCCGGAGGGGCCGACGGCCGGGGCGTCGGCGTACGGGGCGTCGCCGTGCTTGCGCACCATGCCGATGTGCCAGAGCTGGGGCACGATCGTGCCGCCCGCCTCGTGCACGGCGGCGGCGACCTTCGCCCAGCCCGCGAGCTGGTCCTCGCCGTGGAACCTCGGCACCCGGTCGCTCTGCCCGGCGGACGGGTGGCCGACGTAGGTGCCCTCGGTGACGATCAGGCCCACGCCTGCGGCGGCGCGGCTGGCGTAGTACGCCTGCACGTCCTCGCCCGGCACGCCGCCCGGCGAGAACTGGCGCGTCATCGGCGCCATCGCGATGCGGTTGGGGACGGTCAGGCCGTTCAGGGTGACGGGCCGGGACAGGATCTGTGCCGCGCGGGAGGCGGTGGACGTGGGGGCGGTCATGCGGATCCTCCGGATGAGGGGGGGGCGTTGCTCGCCATCGCCGGAGTGGCGATGCGATATGCATCGTACACACGATATGTATCATGCATATTGCGGGTCCGGGCGCCGGGTTCCGCAGCCGCGAGCGACATCCGAGTACCGGGTTCCGCAGGGCCGCGGGCGACAATGGGGCATCCGAAGGAGCGGGAGGCGCTGTGCTGGAGAGACTGGAGCGGGAGCTGATGCTGCTGTCGCGGCACCAGGTGCTCGCCCGACGCGAGTGCGAGCACGAACGTCTGGAGCGGTCGGCGTATCTACTGCTCAACCGGATCGAGACCCAAGGCCCCATGTCCATCGGGCAGTTGGCGGAGGCCTTCGGGCTCGACACCTCGACGGTGAACCGCCAGACGGCCGCACTGCTGCGCTGCGGGCTGGCCGAGCGCGTCGCGGACCCGGACGGCGGCATGGCCCGCAAGCTGCGCATCACGGCCGAGGGCTCGAGCCGGCTGGTCGCGGACCGCGAGTTCAACCGGTCCTGCCTGGCCCGGGTGGTCGCCGACTGGTCCCCCGAGGACGTACGGGAACTAGAGGACGCCCTGACTCGGCTCAACCGGTGCGCGGAGACCCTCGAAGGCCGGGAGTGGCCGCGCCCGGAGTGACCGGGGCACCCGACGGGAGCGCCGGCCGCAGGCCGGACATGTGGGGCGTGTGAGCAATACGGGGCGGACAGGACGTCGTACAGCCGGACCGTCGAGGCGCCCCGGGACACCGCCCACGTCGCGGCCGAGAAGGTGCGGCCCGCCTCGAAGGACAACAAGTTCAGCCAGACGGTGCGGGCCGAGCCCGGCACCCCGCACACCGCCCCCGGCACGCTCTCCGCCCGGTAGGGGTCCGGCGCGGTATCCGCACACCGGTGCCCCGGCCGTCAGGCGGGAGGGGACGGGGCACCGGTGCCACCGCCGTCGGGGTCTGGGTGGGCCTCGCGCCAGGCCGCCATGGAGCGGTTCCACTCCTCGCCGGTCAGGGCGGTGAGGGAGGCCGGGAAGAGGCCGTCCTCCTCCTTGGCGATGTGGTGGTGGAGTTCGTCGACGGCGGCCCGCAGGGTCCGTACGTCGGCGGGGTCCGTCAGGTCCAACGTCGGCAGCAGGGCGGCGAGTTCCCGGTGTTCGCCCGTCAGGTCGGCGATGTAGCCGGCGTATTCAGTGTCCGCGCGCATCACGGCGAACAGGCCGTTCTCCTCGCCCCTCCAGTGCGCGTCGAGTTCGCGCGCCATGAGGTCGACGAGTGAGCGGGCCCGGGCGTTGTCGCCCTCGTCCAGGGCGCGCAGGGCGTCGCCCGCCGCGTCGGTGACGCGTTCGTGTTCGGCGATGAATTCCTTGATGAGCGGGATCTCGCGGCAGCCGCAGTAGTGGCACATGATCACGGTTGTACCGCCGCCGGGTGGCTGGATCCCGCCTCTGCGGGTGTACGTCATGGCGCGCCGCCCCGTGGAACGGGCACCCGGATCTCGCGGCCCGTGTGACGCGGCACGGCACGGATGCCCACGACCTCGTACGCGCGTGCCAGGAGTGAACCCGTCAGCCAACCGCACTCCGCGTAATCTTCCGGTGACATGCTGTGCGCGTTGATCGGATCAGCCGACAACGCACCGGGTCGCACCACGGGGAAGGCAGGGACGTGCAGCACGCAGTCGAGGAGGCCGGAGAGCGGCGCCGGGTTCCCCGGCACGTGGCCTGTGTCATGGACGGCAACGGCCGTTGGGCGCAGTCGCGTGCGCAGCCGCGCACCTTCGGGCACAGCGCCGCCGAGGCGTCCGTGATCGACGTCATCGAGGCGGCGCGGTCGGCGGGCGTGGGGTGGCTGAGCCTGTACGCGTTCTCCACCGAGAACTGGGGGCGGCCGAGCGGCGAGGTCGACTTCCTGATGCGGCTGGTGCGGCGCGTGGTGCGCAAGCACGCGTTCTTCCTGCACGCACGCGGCATCCGCTGCCGCTTCCTCGGTGTGAACGATCCGCGCATCCCGCCGGAACTGGCCCGGGACTTCGAGGACTTGATGACGCTGACGGGCGACAACCGGGGCATGACGCTGACCGTGGCCTTCGACCACGGCGGGCGCGCGGACATCGTGGAGGCGGCACGCTCGCTGCTGCGGAGCAACACCCCGGCCGAGGCCGTCACCGAGCGGACCTTCGCGGCCCACCTCCCCTATCCGGACACGCCCGACGTGGATCTGGTGATCCGCACCTCCGGCGAGCAGCGCATTTCCAACTTCATGCTCTGGCAGGTCGCCTACGCCGAGTGGGTCTTCCCGCCCGTGCTGTGGCCCGACTTCCGTGCCTCCCACTTCCTCGACTGCCTGCACGCCTACCGGCAGCGCGACCGCCGTTTCGGCGGCGTGCTGCCGAGCGAGATCGGAGCTTCCCGACCGTGACTCTCCACCAGGACGTACCCCGCTCCGACGAACAACGGAAAGGCCCGGTGGGCAGCCCGGACGCGCGCTTCGCCTCGTTCTTCGACGACCCCCTGTGGGCCCTGGCCATGATCCGGGCGACGGTGCTGGAGGCCGCGCACCCGGCGATCGGTGCGGCCCTCGTCGAGAACTCCACGTTCGTCGCTCACCCCTGGCGGCGCCTGCGCAACACGTACCTGAGCATGCAGCGCATGGTCGGGGCCGACGCGCAGACGCGGGAGCGGGAGGCGGCGCGGCTGAACCGCATGCACGCCCGCCTGAAGGGGACCGACGCCAGGAACCGGCCGTACGACGCCATGGACCCCGGGGCGCGGGCCTGGGTGGTGGCGACCCTCTTCGAGAGCTCCGTGACGATGTTCCGGCTGAGCGGGCAGCCGCTGGAGCAGGAGTTCATGGAGGAGCTGTACGCGGAGTTCCGGGGCACACTCGCGACGATGGGCGACGAACCCGGCCAACTCCCCGACACCGTGGCCGAGTTCTGGCCGTACTACGACAGGGTGGTGGCCGAGGAGCTGGAGAACACGGAGGCGATGCGCGTCATCCTGTACAAGCTCTTCGACCACCTTCCCGCTCCCCCGCTGCTGAGCGGGCTGCCCACCCTGTGGGCGACCGGCCGGGCCGTGGTCGCGCCGGTCCTCGGGGTGATCGCGGTGGCCTCGCTGCCCGAACCGTTCCGGCGCCGGGCGGGGCTGCCCGAACTGCCCGGTGCGCACACCCTGATGCAGGGCGCCTATCTGGCCGTCGGGCTGACCCGCTTCCTGCCCGCGCGCTGGATCGCGCCGGAGAACGTCATCGACCTGCTCTCCCTGACGCCGGACAGCGACAGCGACGATCCGCGCGCCCGTACGCTTGCGGCCGTGCAGGCCAGGATGAAGCGGGCGGGTGCGCTGGTGCGGCTGCTGTCCCCGCTGCCCGACGCGCCCGAGCCCGCTCCGTACGTGTACGCCGAAGCCCGCCCGTATCAGCAGGACACCGAGGACTTCTTCCGGCAGGTGCTGGACCAGACCGGCAACGGCTCGCTGGACTGGCCGGACCTCGCCGCCATGGCCCGCGAGCTGGCGAGCCGCCTCGACCTGGACGAGCCCGCCGAAACCCGGCTCTACCAGGCGTACGCGGACTGGTGGCGGGAACTCCAGGCGGCCCTGGACACCGACGGCGACGGCAGCATCAGCGCCCAGGAGTACGCGGCCGGTGCACCGTCGCTGGCCGGGCCCGCGCTCATCCGGGTGGCCGAGGTGCTCTTCGACGCAACCGACAAGGACGGCGACCAGCGCATCGACGCCGCCGAGTACCGGGCCCTGTTCCGCCGCGCCTTCCGCCGCGACGCGTCGGGGGCGGACGGGACGGCGTACACGCGCAGTGCCTTCGTGAAGGAGTTCGTGGCGTTCATGGCCGGGCGGCAGCGCACGACGCCGTTCGATCCGCTGCTCGCCGAGGCGTGAGACCCTCGGGCATGGGGGCCCGTGCACGGACCTGCGTTCGGGTTCGTGCACGGACCTGCGTTCGGGTTCGTGCACGGGCCGTCGTTCGGGTGCGGGCACGGGCCGTCGTTCGGGTGCGGGCACGGGCCGTCAGTTCCGGGTGATCGTCGGCCTCCTGCGGCTGGCAGAATGTCCCGGCATGTTGAGTTCCGCGAAATCTGCCGCCGCCCTTCGGCGGGTGGCCCGTATATCTCTTGATCTGCTGCTGGTGCTGGTGGCGGTCGCTGCGGTGCTATGGCTCGTGGGGCAGATGTGGTCGGTGTTCTGGCCGGTCGTCGTGGCCCTGCTGCTCACCACCCTCACCTGGCCGCCGGTGCGTTTCCTGCGGCGGCACGGCTGGCGGCCGGCCCCGGCCGCCGGGCTGGTGACCCTGGTATTCCTGCTGGTGGTCGCGGGGGTCGCGGCGCTCATCGCGCTGCCCGTGGCGTCCCAGGCGGGGCAGCTCAGCGACAGTGTGGTCGCGGGCATCCAGCAGGTGCGCGAGTGGGCGGCGGGGCCACCGCTGAACATCGGCGACGACCAGATCACCCAGGCCCTCGACGAGGCGGTCAAGCGCATCCAGGACAGCGCGGGCAGTGTGCTCACCGCCTTCGGGACCGGGGTCAGCACGGTGGTCAACAGCCTGATCACCGCGGTGCTGGCGTTGTTCCTGATGTTCTTCTTCCTCAAGGACGGTTCGCGTTTCCTGCCGTGGCTGGGCCGTCAGCTGCCGGGGCGGGCCGCCACCGATCTGCCGGTCGTGGCGCGGCGGTGCTGGCGCACGCTGGGCACCTTCGTGCGGTCGCAGGCGCTGGTGGGGCTGCTGGACGCGGTGTTCATCGGGATCGGGCTGTGGGTGCTGGGGGTACCTCTGGTGCTGCCGCTGGCGGTGCTGACGTTCGTCTCCGCGTTCGTGCCGATCGTGGGCGCGCTGTTCGCGGGGTTCGTGTCGGTGCTGATCGCGTGGGTGTCCAACGGCTTCGGGGACGCCCTGATCGTGCTGGTGATCATCGTGGTGGTGCAGCAGTTGGAGGGCAATGTCTTCCAGCCGATGATCCAGAGCCGTGGGCTGGGGCTGCACGCGGGCGTGGTGCTCATGGTCGTGGTGCTGGGCGGCAATCTGGCCGGCGTGGTGGGCAGCCTGCTGGCCGTGCCCGCCGCGGCGCTGCTGGCGGTCGTCTGGAACTACCTCCGCGACCAGCTCGTCACCGCCGCACCGGAACCACTGGCGGACAGCTCTCCACAGGGAGCCGGTGAGGCGTAGCGCCACTACGGTGGAGCGCGACTCTGGAAACGGGTGAGGACGACCATGCCGACGCCGGGAACGACAGCCGTACTGGCACTGCTGCCGGACGCCGACCCCCTGCTGGAACTCGCCGCCGAGGTGGACCCCCGGGCCGTACGCCCGGGGGTCCCGGCGCATGCGACGCTGCTCTACCCGTGGCTGCCGGCCGACCGGATCGGTGCGGCAGACCTGGACCGGCTCCGCGTCGCAGCGGGGACCGGCCGGATTCCCGTACTGCTGAAGGAAGTTGAGCGGGCAGGCGGGTTCGTCGGCGTCCCGGTGCCCGAGCTGCATGCTCGGGCCGCCGCCGTGCGTGCTGCGTTCCCCGAGCAGGTCCCGTACGGCGGCCGGTTCGGGCTGGAGCCGCCGGTGCACGTCACCGTGGCGCTGGACGCGGAGGAGCGTGCCGCCGCCGAGATCGCGGATCGCGTCACGGGCCGTCTGCCGATCCGTACGGAGGTGACGTGCGTGTACGTGGTCGCGCTCACGGACGACGGCTGGCGCGGCCTCGCCGAGCTGCCGCTCGGCAGGTGACCTGGCCTGCGCCGCTGACCAGGGGGAAACTCCCTCGCAGTCCGAGGCGGGCCTGTGGCAGGATCGCCGCATGCTGCGACTCACCGACTTCATCATCGACTGCCCGGACACCATGAAGCTGGCCGCCTTCTACTCCGAGGTGACCGGCCGTCCGATCAAGGAAGGCAGCGACGCGGACTGGGCCGGGATCCAGTTCGGCGAGATCGAGCTGGCCTTCATCCGGGTGGACGACTACCGCGCCCCGCAGTGGCCCGACACCGAGCACCCCAAGCAGTTCCACCTCGACTTCGAGGTGGACGAGATCGAGCCCGAGCAGCGCCGGGTCCTCGACCTGGGGGCGACGCTGCGGCAGGACTTCATCGGCCCCGAGGGCTACGGCTGGCAGGTCTTCACCGACCCGATCGGCCACCCCTTCTGCCTGTGCCGCAACAAGGGCGTCGTCTGGACCGACGAGGGCCCGGTCTGGCCCCAGCGCGGCTGACGAGGCCGCAGAAGGCTCACTCCGGCTGCCCGGGTGCCCGCCCCGCCGCGAACTCCGGTGCGAGGCGGGCCTCCAGGCGGTCGAGCCGGGCCTGGAGGCGGGCCACCACGCTGAACCGCGAGGCCAGGTAGGCCGCCGCCAGCAGCAGGCCCGCACCGAGGGCCAGGTTCCCGGCGAGCAGTTGCACGACCGCCACCAGCAGCATCAGCACCGCGCACGCGGGCCGCATCCAGCGCCCGCCCGCCCGCTTGCTGTTCTGCAGCCGGACCAGGTGGAACATCGCCCGCCGGGCCACCGGGTCGGCCGGGATCTCCTCGCGCCGGGAGAGCCGCATGACGGCGGCGAGCCGGCGGTGGTCGAGTCCGGTCTCCCGGCGAAGCCGCTTCAGGGCCAGCGCGTTGAAGAGGATCAGCAGGCCCGCCGCCGCCACGGCGAGGACGCTGATCCGTACGCCCGTCCTCGTACCGGACAGCCAGCCCAGGCCGGACACCGCGCAGAACCCGAGCAGGATGGCCGCGTTGCCCGCCCACGGCGCGTCGTGCCAGCGCCACTCCCCCGCCCAGTCCACGTCGTCGCCGGGCCTCTTCCCCGACCAGTCCACGTCGTCGCCGGGCCGTTTCCCCGCCCAGTCCACGTCGCCGCCGGGCCGCTCGTCCTGCCTCATGGCCGCCGCCACATGTCCGACAGCCGCACCCCGTGGATCGTCCGCAGCCTGCGCAGTTCCCAGCGCGTCAGCAGCACCAGCGTCACCGGGCCGGTCAGCCCCAGCACCAGGCGCGTCGGCGTCGAGACCTGGTCGTACATGGGGTCGCCGATGGACGGCAGGACGACGGCCAGCACGGTGAAGAAGGGGACGACGGCAGGAAGCGCGTCGTTGATGTCGGCCGTGCGCCCTCCGTTGAGGACGAGCAGGAGGCCCCCGAACCCGCTGAAGAGGACCAGCCACCCGCCGAGGACCGTGGCCCAGGACCAGGTCGGCGGCCACTGGGACAGGTCCAGGGGCGTGAGGATGAACGCGGCCATCGTCAGCACGAACGCGAGCAGCGGGCCGCGCCACCTCGCGGCGGCGGCCCGCTTGCGGCCCCGCGGGGTCATCGCGATCACGAACCAGGCGACGTAGAAGTTCATCTGGACCGCGCTGAGGCCCCACCCGAAGCTCTCGAAGAACCGGTCGGGGATCTCCCGCAGCGGCACCAGCCCGAGTCCCAGCCACGCGCCGACGGTCAGCACGAGACCGAGCACCAGCCGCCACAGGTGCGCCTTCTTGACGACGGGGTCCTCGATGCGGCCCTCGCGGGTCGGCGTGCACAGCCGGTACGCGGCGATCACGGGCACCAGCCAGCCCAGCCACCACACGGGTCCGCGCCGCGCACGCGGCACGGTCAGCAGCACGGGCGCCGGCGGTCCCTGCGCGGGCGGTGTGCCCGGCAGACGTCTCGCGCCCGGGTCTCCCGTTGTCGGCTGCCGCACCGTCGCCCGCCCCTCGCCCTTGTGCTTCACCCCGCGCCGTCCGTGCGTCGGACGCCGGTGACGCTTCCTCAACCGACCTGTGATGCAGGCGAGTTGGGGTCATCATGGGCGCTGGGAGCCGGGATGGGCAAGAGTGGCTGCGGGGAGTTCCGGCCCGGCTTCAGGGGCCGTACCTCACCGGGTGTTCTCCCAGCCGCGCCGCTGCGCCGGGATCTTGTCCAGGCCCCGGCTGCGGTAGACCACGTACGGCCGGAAGACGTACTTCACCGGGGCGCTGAACATGTGCACCAGCCGCGAGTACGGGATCAGCGCGAACAGTGTGAAACCGAAGAGGATGTGCAGCTTGAAGGCGAGGGGTGCGCCCGCCATCAGCGCGTAGTCCGGCGAGAGGGTGAACAGGGAGCGGAACCACGGGGAGATGCCCTCGCGGTAGTTGTAACCGCCTGTCGCGCCGGTCGAGTTGAGGATCGTGGCGAGGAGGCCGAGGACGATCGCACCGAGCAGGAAGGTGTACATGAGGTGGTCGCTGCGCAGGGTCGCGCGGCGTACGGCCGGGACCTTGAGGCGGCGGTAGACGAGCAGGCCGATGCCGGCGGCCGCCGCCGCGCCCGCGACAGCGCCGGTGCCGACGGCTATCAGGTGGTACGTGTGGTCGCTGACGCCGATCGCGTCGGTCCAGCTCTGCGGGATCAGCAGGCCGACGACATGGCCGAGTACGACGAAGAGCATCCCGAGGTGGAAGAGCGGCGAGCCGATGCGCAGCAGCCGGGACTCGTGGAGCTGGGTGGAGTGCGAGGTCCAGCCGAACTGGTCGTAGCGGGCCCGCCATACGGTGCCTGCGACGAGCAGGGCGATCGAGACGTAGGGCAGGACGCCCCACAGGAGGAGGTCTGTCATGCCGACGGCCTTTCGGGCTGTGTGCGGGCGGCGACCTTGGGCCGGGGCAGGTCGATGCCCGGCCCGAAGGGCTCCAGGAGGGGTTCCAGCGGGGAGCCGATGCCGACGAGTTCCTGCGGCGGACCCTTGCGGGCCATCGCCTTGGCCTCCTCCTTGGTCTGCGGGGAGGGGCCGGGGAGCGTGGTGCAGAGGGCTTCGAGGACGGCGGTGTACGGGGTGTAGGCCGCCGTGACGGCCAGGCGCAGGAGTTCGAGGCCGACCCGGTGCTCCTCCAGGAGGGCGGTGCCCGCTTCGGGGTGGCGGGCGGCGAAGTCGAGGGCGACGGGGAGGAAGTCGGGGAGTTCCTCGTCGGCGTACTCCAGGCCGTGGTCGCGGTAGAGCTGCTTGAGGCGGACCAGGGAGAGGCCGCGGCGGCGGGTGTCGCCGTCGGCCCACCAGGTGAGGTAGAGGCAGCGGCGGTTGCGGGTGTCGAAGGTGGAGGTGTAGTGCGCGCCGAGGTCGAGGGGTTCGGTGGCGGCGACGTGGTCGAGGAAGCCGGTGAGGAGCGCGGCGGCCTCGGGCGAGGCGTCGGGGAGCGCGGCGCGGAGCTGCGGCAGGTCTTGGTACAGCCGGGAGTCGGGGTACTCCAGGCAGCGTCCGGCGATCAGCCGGGTGACGGAGTCCGAGGTCAGGGTGGGGGTGGTCATGCGCTCCTCCGGGTGGGTCCGAGGTTGAGCATCACGCGGTCGGGGTGTTCGGCGACGGGGCAGCCCGGGTCTTCGAAGGGGTGCGTCTCGGTCAGCGCCTCGGCGTCGGCACGGGCCGCGCTCGGTACGACGAAGCGGTCCTCCTGCTTGGCGATGGCCAGCAGGCGGAACATGTCCTCCATCTCCTCGCCGGTCAGGCCGACCGCGCGGGCGATGGTTTCGTCGCGGTCCTCGCCGAGGTTGATGCGGCGCATGTAGGCGCGCATGGCGGCCATCCGGTGCAGGACCGCGTCCACGACGTCCGTGTCACCGGCGGTGAGGATCTCGGCGAGGTACTCGACGGGGATGCGCATCGCGTCGATCGCGCCGAAGAGGTTGCCCGCGTCCTCGCCGTCGTGGCCGCTCGCGGCGACCGCCTCGACGACCGGGGAGAGCGGCGGGACGTACCAGACCATGGGCATGGTGCGGTACTCCGGGTGGAGCGGGAGGGCGACCTGGTAGGTGGCGATGAGGTCGTACACCGGAGAGCGGCGGGCGGCCTCCAGCCACTCCTCGGTGATGCCGGCGGCGCGTGCGGCTGCCTGCACGGACGGGTCGTGCGGGTCGAGGAAACACTCCAACTGGCTGGGGTAGAGGTCGTGTTCGTCCTCGACGGCCGCCGCTTGGGCGACCTTGTCGGCGTCGTACAGCATCACGCCGAGGTAGCGCATGCGGCCCACGCAGGTCTCGGAGCAGACGGTCGGCATGCCGACCTCGATGCGCGGGAAGCAGAAGGTGCACTTCTCGGCCTTGCCGGTGCTGTGGTTGAAGTAGACCTTCTTGTACGGGCAGGAGCTGACGCACATCCGCCAGCCCCGGCACTGGTCCTGGTCGACCAGGACGATGCCGTCCTCGGACCGCTTGTACATCGCGCCCGACGGGCAGGAGGAGACGCACGCCGGGTTGAGGCAGTGCTCGCACAGACGCGGCAGGTAGAACATGAAGGACTGCTCGAACTCGAAGCGGATCTTCTCCCCCACCTCGTCGCGGATCTTCTCCACGATCGGGTCGCGCGGCCCGTGCTCGACCGCGCCGCCGAGGTTGTCGTCCCAGTTCGGGCCCCATTCGATTTTGTCGATGGGGGCGCCGGTGATCGTGTCGACCGGGCGGGCGGTGGGCAGGTCGTCGCCCGCCGGGGCCTCGGTGAGGTTCTTGTACTCGTACGTCCAGGGCTGGTAGTAGTCGGAGATTTCCGGGAGGTCGGGGTTGGCGAAGAGGTTGCCGAGGCGCTTGAGGCGGCTGCCGGAGCGCAGCCGGAGCTTGCCGGAACGGGTGCGTTCCCAGCCGCCCTTCCACCGCTCCTGGTCCTCCCAGCGGCGGGGGTAGCCCTGGCCGGGGAGGGTCTCGACGTTGTTGAACCAGACGTACTCGGTGCCCTGCCGGTTGGTCCAAGCCTGCTTGCAGGTGACGGAGCAGGTGTGGCAGCCGATGCACTTGTCGAGGTTCATGACCATCGCGACCTGTGTCATGACACGCATGTCAGTACTCCACGTTCTGGCTGCGGCGGCGGATGACGGTGACCTCGTCGCGCTGGTTGCCGGTCGGGCCGAGGTAGTTGAAGGCCCACGTCAACTGGGCGTAGCCGCCGACGAGATGGGTGGGCTTGAGCATCACGCGGGTGAGGGAGTTGTGGATGCCGCCGCGTCTGCCGGTCTTCTGGGTGCGGGGGACGCCGACGGTGCGCTCCTGGGCGTGGTTCATGTAGACGGTGCCGGGCGGCATCTTGTGGGAGACGATCGCGCGGGCGGTGACGACGCCGTTGCGGTTGACCGCCTCGATCCAGTCGTTGTCGGCGACGCCGATCGACTCGGCGTCCTGCGGGGACATCCACACCGTCTGGCCGCCGCGGCCGAGGGCCATCATGTAGTGGTTGTCCTGGTACATGGAGTGGATGGCCCACTTGTTGTGCGGGGTGAGGTAGCGGACGGCGACCGACTTCTCCCCCGGGCGCTCGCCGTCGCCTCCCTCGACGCGGCCCAACTCCGGCTCCCCGTAAAGGCGGTGCATGTTGAGCGGCGGCTTGTAGACGGGGAGGGCCTCACCGACCTCGTGCAGCCAGTCGTGGTCGATGAAGAAGTGCTGACGGCCCGTCAAGGTGTGCCAGGGCTTGAGGTGTTCGGTGTTGACGGTGAAAGCGGTGTAGCGGCGTCCGCCGGACTCGCTGCCGGACCACTCGGGGGAGGTGATGACGGGTACGGGCCGGGCCTGGGTGTCGGCGAAGGTGACCCGTTTGCCCTCGGCCTCGGCGGCGAGGTGGGCCATCTTCGTGCCGACCTTCTTCTCCAGGGTTTCGAAGCCCTGGACGGCGAGGCGGCCGTTGGAGGTGCCGGAGAGGGAGAGGATCGCCTCGCAGGCGCGCTGGGCGGTGTCCAGGCGGGGGCGGCCGTCGGCGACTCCGCCGCGTACGGTGCCGTTCTTCGCTCCGAGGTAGTCGACTTCCTCGCCGACGTCGAAGGTGATGGCCTTCGTGGTGACGCCGAGCTTGTCGATCAGCGGGCCGAGGGCGGCGAACTTCTCGCCGATCGCGCCGTAGTCGCGTTCCACGACGGCCAGGTTGTACATGGTCCGGCCTGGTATCGGCTCGCATTCGCCCTTGGACCAGTCGAGGGCGACGCCGCCGGGCTGCGCCATCTCGCCGCCGGGGGTGTCGTGCTGGAGTGCGGTCGCCACCACGTCGCGCCGTACGCCCAGGTGTTCACCTGCCAGCTCGCCGAAGCGGCGGGCCAGCGCGTGGAAGGCGTCGTAGTCCGAGCGGGCCTGCCAGGGCGGGTCGACGGCCGGGGTGAAGGCGTGCAGGAAGGGGTGCATGTCCGTGGAGGACAGGTCGTGCTTCTCGTACCAGGTGGCGGCCGGGAGGACGACGTCGGCGAGGAGTGTCGTGGACGTCATCCGGAAGTCCATCGCCATGAGGAGGTCGAGCTTGCCCTCGACGTCCTCCTCGTGCCAGGTCACGTCGCGGGGTGCGCAGCGGGGGCCGTCGTCGGGGAGGTTGTTGTGGGTGCCCAGGAGGTGCTTGAGAAAATACTCGTTGCCCTTGGAGCTGGAGCCGAGGAGGTTGGCGCGCCATACGTTGAGGACGCGCGGCCAGTTCTGCGGGGCGTCCGGGTCCTCGCCCGCGAACCCGAGGGTGCCCGCCTTGAGTTCGGCGACGGCCGCCTTCACCGGGTCGTCCGCAGCCCCGAGTTCGAGGGGGTTGCGGTCGAAGGTGGGGTAGGAGGGCATCCAGCCCATGCGGGCGGAGGCGGCGAGGCAGTCCGCGCCGGACATGCCGTCGAAGGCGCCCTCCGCGAGGGGTGAGGCGAGGGATTCGGCGGGGAGGGTGTCGTACCGCCACTGGTCGGTGTGCAGGTAGAACCAGCCCGCGCCGATCATGTGGCGCGGCGGGCGCGCCCAGTCGGAGGCACTGGCGAGGGTGGCCCAGCCCGTCACCGGGCGGCACTTCTCCTGGCCGACGTAGTGGCCCCAGCCGCCGCCGTTGCGGCCCTGGCAGCCGGTGAGGGTGAGCAGAGCGAGGAAGGTGCGGTAGATGGTCTCGGAGTGGAACCAGTGGTTCGTTCCCGCGCCCATCAGGATCATGCAGCGGCCCTGCGACTTCTCGGCCGTCTCCCCGAACTCCCTTGCCAAGCGCGCCGCTTGGGCCGCCGGGACGGAGGTGAGGGTCTCCTGCCAGGCAGGGGTGCCGGGCTGGGTCGCGTCGTCGTACGAGGTGGGCCATTCGCCGGGGAGGCCGTCGCGGGCGACGCCGTACTGGGCGAGCATCAGGTCGTACACGGTGGTGACGAGCCGGTCGCCGATCCGGCGGACGGGGACGCCGCGCCGTACGGTGCCGGGCTGGTCCTCCTCGAAGCGGGGGAGGACGATCTCGGCCGTCTCCTCGCCGTACAGGGACAGGCGCGGGACCGTGTCGCCGAGGTCGAGGTTCCACTCGGGGGTCTCGTTGGCGCCCCAGCGGTGGCCGAGGGTGCCGTGCGGGACGACGGGTTCGCCGGTGGTGTCGTCGACGAGGACGGTTTTCCACTGGGCGTTCTCGGTGTCCTGGCCGAGGTCGGCGGCATTCAGGAACTTGTGCGGGACGAGGCCGTTCTCGGTGTCGCGGAGGGTGACCAGGAAGGGGAGGTCCGTGTACTGGCGTACGTAATCCCGGAAGAAGGGGGTCTCGCGGTCGACGAAGAATTCCTTGAGGATGACGTGGCCCATGGAGAGGGCGAGCGCACCGTCCGTGCCGGGGTGCGGGTGCATCCATTCGTCGGCGAATTTGGTGTTGTCCGCGAAGTCGGGAGAGACCGTGACGACTTTCTGGCCGCGATAGCGGGCCTCGGCCATCCAGTGGGCGTCGGGGGTGCGGGTGACGGGGACGTTCGAGCCCCACATCATCAGGTACGCGGCGTCCCACCAGTCGCCCGACTCGGGGACGTCGGTCTGGTCGCCGAAGACCTGCGGGGAGGCGACCGGGAGGTCGGCGTACCAGTCGTAGAAGGACAGCATCGGCGCGCCGATGAGGGAGTGGAAGCGGGCCCCCGCCGCGTGCGAGGCCATCGACATCGCGGGGATCGGGGAGAACCCGGCGACCCGGTCGGGGCCGTGCTCCTTGATGGTGTGCACGTGCGCGGCGGCGGCGATCTCCAGGGCCTCGTCCCAGGTCGCGCGGACCAGCCCGCCCTTGCCCCTGGCCTGCTGGTACGTGCGTCGGCGGACGGGGTCGCGCTGGATGTCGGCCCAGGCGAGGACGGGGTCCTTCAGGCGCTTCTTGGCCTCGCGGTACATCGAGAGGAGGGTGCCGCGCACGTACGGGTGGCGGACCCGGGTCGGTGAATAGCTGTACCAGGAGAAGGACGCGCCCCGGGGGCAGCCGCGCGGTTCGTACTCGGGGCGGTCGGGGCCGACGGAGGGGTAGTCGGTGGCCTGGGTCTCCCAGGTGATGATCCCGTCCTTGACGTAGACCTTCCAGCGGCAGGAGCCGGTGCAGTTGACGCCGTGCGTGGAGTTCACGACCTTGTCGTGACTCCAGCGCTCGCGGTAGAACCGCTCGCCGTCCCGTCCGCCGGTGCGGTGCACCGTTCTCAGGTCGTCGGACACTTCGGCCCTGGTGAAATACCGTCCGGCTTTGAGCAGTGCTTCCGCAGCACCGCTCTGGTTCTGCCGCAACTTGACCCTCCGTGCACCGGGAATGGGGAAACTCGGGGCCAGTGGCCCGTATTGACCCTATGCACGCTTCTTCGGCGAACGCGGGGACTTAAGTCCCGTCAGACGGTGACCTAATTCCACAATCCCGTTCCAGGAGCGGTGACATGGTGGAATTCGGCAACAATGCGCTTGCGGAATGGGCCTTTTGGCCCTCTTCGTTCTCTTGGCTCTCTTGGTCCGCCGCAATCCGAAGGACGGTCGGTCTCATGCACACCTGGGCACACGCCCGTACGGCCGCGGCCCGTGCCGTGCGGCCCCTGCTCCCGCAGCGGCTGCCGCTGGCCGACGCGGCGGGCCGGGTGCTGGCCGCACCGCTCGCCTCCCTCACCGACCTGCCCGCCTTCGACACGTCCGCGATGGACGGCTGGGCGGTGCGGGGCCCCGGCCCCTGGCACGTCGTACGCGGACGGGTGCTGGCAGGCGGAACGGGCAGGCCGCTCGATCCCGACGAGGCGGTGGCCATCGCGACCGGTGCGCCCCTTCCGGCGGGCACGAGCCTGGTGCTGCGCAGCGAGGACGGTCTGCTCGGGGAGGACGGGGTGCTGAAGGTGGTCCGGGCGACGGTCTTGGCCCACGGGCACGACCTGCCGCCGGGCCGGGACATCCGGCTGCGCGGCCAGGAGTGCCGGGCGGGCGATCCGCTGCTCCCGGCCGGGACCCGGATCACCCCCGCCGTCCTGGGCCTCGCCGCGGCCTGCGGGCACGACGCGCTCACCGTCACCGGCCGCCCCTGCGCCGACCTGCTGGTCCTCGGCGACGAACTGCTCGACCGGGGCCTGCCGGGGCGCGGCCGGGTACGGGACGCGCTGGGTCCGCTGCTGGTGCCGTGGCTGGAGGCGCTCGGGGTACGGGTGGCGTCGCGCGGCCGGGTCGCCGACGACCTCGACGCGCTGTGCGCCGCGCTGTCGCGCTCGACGGCGGACGTCGTGCTGACCACGGGCGGCTCGGCGCGCGGCCCGGTCGACCATGTGCGGCGGGCACTGGAGGCGCTGGGGGCGCGGATGCTGGTGGACAGCGTCGCCGTACGTCCCGGGCACCCGATGCTGCTGGCGCTCCTCCCGGACGGCAGGCCGGTCGTCGGGCTGCCGGGCAATCCCCTGGCGGCGGTCGCCGGGACGGCCACCCTCGCCGTGCCGCTGCTGCGCACCCTCGCGGGCCTGCCGGCCGCCGCGCCGGCCGGGCTTCCGGCGGGGGTACGGATGGCCGGGCGCGCCCCGTCGACGGCGCTGGTGCCGGTCGCGGTGCGGGACGGGGCGGTGCACCCGCTGGACTTCCACGGCCCGGCGATGCTGCGCGGCCTGGCCTCGTGCGACGCGCTGGCGGTGGTCCCGCCGGAGGGGGCGGAGGCGGGGGTTCCGGTGGAGCTGCTGGCGAGGCCGGGCGAGGCGGAGGGGCCGGGGGCGGTGCTGGGCGCGGCGCTGCTACGACAGGGGGTCGCCGCGTGAGTGGGGGACGTACCGCATGCCGTGAGGGACGTACCGCATGAGCGGAAAGCGGACCAAGTGGGTGCCTGACCAGCACGGTGCGTGGGCCATGCTGACCGTGCCGTTCGCCGTGGGTGCCTTCCTGGGCGGCCCGGTGTGGCTGCATCTGCCGCTGTTCGTGGGCTGGCTGCTGGCGTACGCGACGGCCTTCCATCTCCAGCAGTACGTACGGCTGCGCAGGGTGTCGCGCAATCCGCGCGCGGCGGGGCGGCATGTGAGGCCGCTGGCGGTGTTCGGGGCGGCGTGCGCGGTGCTGGGGCTGGTCCTCGTGGTGCTGCGGCCGTGGCTGCTGGTCGCGGTGGCCGCCGCGCTGCCGTTCTTCGCCGCGAACACCTGGTACGCGTGGCGCAACCGTGAACGGGCGCTGGTGAACGGCCTGTTGGCGGTCGCCCCGGCGTGCGCGGTGCTGCTGGTCGCGGTGCGGGTGGGCGGCGGCACGCTCGCCCAGGGGGTGGTGCCGACCGTGCTCTGCTTCCTCTACTTCGCGGGCACGGTCCTGTACGTGAAGACGATGGTCCGGGAGCGCCGGAACCGCCGGTATCTGTACGGCTCCGTGGCGTATCACGCGGGGGCGCTGGTCTGCGCGGCGGTGCTGATGCCGGTGTCGGCGGCGCTCTTCGCCTGCTTCCTGGTGCGGGCGGCGGTGCTGCCGGGGCGGGGGATGCGAGTGCGGACGGTGGGGATGGTCGAACTCGCCTGTTCGGCGGGGCTGTTGGCGCTGCTGCTCGTCTGTTCCTGACGGGGGTCCGAGGGACTTTGGGCCCGGAGGAAGGGTCTTCCGGCGGGCGGAGGGACGGTCCCGGGCTCCTAGCGTGGGCCGTGGACGACCCAGGTACGACCAGGAGGCCCGGCCCATGACCCCTACGTTCTTCGCACGCCGGACAGGGCGGGCGGTGGTCGCCGTGCTGACGGCCGCACTGGTCGCAGCGGCGGCCACGGCGTGCGGCGCGACGTCGCGCACGACCGAGGCCCCGGCGCCCCGCGTCACCGTCTCCCCCGCCGGGCATGCGGACGGGCTCCCGGCCGCGCTCGCCAAGGACGGCACCACCGTGGTCGTCGGCAGGCCGGACGCACCGCACACGGTACGGATCTCGGTGGACCCGCAGTGCGGGTACTGCGCCAAGTTCGAGACGGGCGGCGGGGAGGCGGTCGCGAAGGCGGTCCGTGCCGGGAAGCTCAAGGCCGAGTACACCATCGCCTCGTTCCTGGACCGGGGCGAGACGGCCGGCTCGACGCGGGCGGCCAACGCGCTGCGGGCGGCACTGGAGCAGGGGAGGTTCACGGAGTACCTGGAGGCGGTGTTCACGGCGCAGGGCAGCGAGGAGGCGCAGGGCTTCTCGAACGCGTACCTGCTGAAGCTGGGCTCCCAGGTGAAGGGGCTGCGGGGCGAAGCCTTCGACAAGGCGGTGAACGACCTCTCCTACAAGAGCTGGGTCGAGAAGTCCCTGAAGGCCTTCGAGGCGAGCGGGGAGAGGTCGGTGCCCGCCGTGCTGCTGGACGGGAAGAAGATCGAGGACGGGGACGCGCTGTTCAACGCACCTGCTTTCGAGGGACTGTTGAAGGAGCGGGGCGCGGCCTGAAGGCGCCCCGCCCGCGAACCCCTGGTGGACTACCCTGCCGCGCCCGGAAGTTCCTCCAGGATCCGGGGCAGCTGCTTCTCCACTTCGTCCGCGAGGCGCTCGAACTCCCGCCCGAGGAAGGGGGCGACGAGTTTCAGCGGGCCCTTGAAGTCCAGTACGGCACGGTAGGTGACCTCGGTTCCGCCGGGGGCGGGGGCGAGGCTGATGTCGTCGCTCGTGGTGACCGACTTGTTCTCGCCGACGAACACCACCCGGTTCGCCGCCAGGTCCACCAGCCGGTAGGTCAGCTCCGTCTCCTTGCCCCGGAAGACGGAGACGTTGCGCCACCGGGCTCCGACCTCCACGGCTCCGGAACCGATGCGGGTGCAGGACTTGGTGCCGGGGTCCCACTCCTCCGTACGGGAGAAGTCCTTCAGGTACTCGATGATCACCGGCATCGGTGTGGCGACGGTGAACTGGCGTGACACGTTGACCATGACGGGCGGTCCTCTCTCGAACGCGGACGCAACCGCACACCCGGTCCCGGTGCGAGGCGCGCCCTCCGTGGCACATCTTCTGCCCCCGCAGAGCCGCCGGACTCTCCGACACGGGCCAGCGTCGACCGCCGGACGGGCGTCTGCGGCTCGCGCCCCGGAGGGGGGCCCACGAATCCGTGCACGAGGGGTCCCTAAAAGATGAACAATGCTCTACTCTCGCGCTCATGTCGTGGACCCGCAGGTTCTCTGCCGTGCCGGCGGCGCTCCTCGCCGCTCTTCTCGCCCTGCTGCTGATCGTGATCGCCGCGCCTGCCGCGAGCGCGCACGAGGAGCGGCCCGTCACCTTTCCGGACGGCTCCGGGTCCGTACCCGTGTACCGGACGGGCGAGCCCGATCTCCTGGTCTGCAAGACCGACCGGGACGCTTTCGAGCGTCGGATCGCCGCCTTCCCCGAGCAGTTGAAGCAGCGCAATCTCGCGCTGTTCGCGCGCTGTCAGAAGAGCGGCTACCGCCATCTCCAGGCCGCCGTCGACGCCGTGAAGCGGCCCGGCATGAACATCGCGATCCTGCCCGGCCTGTACGAGGAGGAGCCCTCGCTGCCGAAGCCGACCGGGGCGTGCGCCTCGCTCAAGGCCCCGAACTCCTCGCTCGGGTACCAGATCCTGTCGTACGCACAGCAGTCGCAGTGTCCGCACAACCAGAACCTGGTGGCGATCCTCGGCAAGAAGAACCTCCAGATCGAGGGCACCGGCGCCACCCGTCTCGACGTCGTCGTCGACGCCAAGTACCAGAAGCTGAACGCGATCCGCGCCGACGAGTCCGACGGCGTCTACTTCCGCAACTTCACCGCCCAGCGCACCACCTTCAACTCGCTGTACGTCCTCGCGGGCGACGGCTTCGTCATCGACGACGTACTGACGCGCTGGAACGACGAGTACGGCTTCCTGACCTTCGCCAGCGACCACGGCCTGTACAAGAACTGCGAGTCGTACGGCAACGGTGACTCCGGCATCTACCCGGGCAGCGCGTCCAACATCAACGACGGGCGCGGCTACGACGTCCCCCGGTACTCGATCGAGATCACCGGCTGCCGCAGCCACCACAACATGGTCGGCTACTCGGGCACGGCCGGTGACTCGGTCTGGGTGCACGACAACGAGTTCGACCAGAACATGGGCGGCGCCTCCATGGACAGCGCCTTCCCCGGGCACCCCGGACTCCCGCAGAACCACGCCAGGTTCGAACGCAACCTCATCCACGACAACAACGCCGACTACTACCCGTACGTCGCCGACGGCACCTGTGCGAAACCGCCCGTCGAGCGCGGTTACGAGCGGGGCGTGGTCTGCCCGCAGATCTCGATGCCCCCGGGAACCGGCATCATCACCGCGGGCGGCAACTGGAACCTGTACGAGAACAACTGGGTGTACGGGCACAAGCGTGCCGCCTTCTACCTCAACGCCGTCCCCGCCTTCATCCGGGGCGAGAAGGCGTGGGCGAAGCAGACCGACACCTCGCACCACAACCGGTACGCGGGCAACGTCCTCGGCAAGGACAAGCAGGGCACCTCCCGGCCCAACGGCATGGACGTCACCTGGGACGGCCAGGGCAAGGGGAACTGCTGGCAGGACGGGCCGGACGGATCGAGCCCCGGGACCCTGCCCTTGTGCGGCGACGAACGCGGGGACCTCTCGGGCGGCTCGGACCGGCTGGTGGGCGAACCGGTCAAGCTGGCACAGCTGCTGATCTGCTCCGACTACAACGTGCAGGCCCGGCGGCTGCCCTCGGGCTGCGACTGGTACGGCGCGCGTGGGGTGGAGCGGGTGGAGACGCAGATCGCGCTGGCGGTGGCGGCGGTCCTGCTGCTGGTCGGCGGGGTGCTGTGGTGGCGGCGGCTGCGCAAGTCCCGGCTGGGGACGCTTGCCACGCTGCTGGGGCTGGTGGGTCTGGTGCTGGACGTGGCGGGCTCGACCATGCCGCTGGCCTCCACGCCCGTACCGGCTGCGGCGCTGCTCTGCCTCGGGCTGTGGTGGGTCGGCGCGGGTCTGGCCCTGCGGGGGACCCGGCCCTGGCTGGCCCGGCTCACGCTGCTGCTGGGGGCGCTGACCCTGCTGGACGCCTTCGACAAGGCGGTGCTGATGGTGCCGTGGGTGCCGGTCAGTCCGGCCTGGGTACGGACCCTGGTCGCGGTGGTGTGGGTGCTGTGGGCCATGATCGCCTCGGCGGGCCGGCCGGGGACGGCAGCCGGGTCCGACGAGGATGCCGGCGACGACCTCCCCGGGAGCGAGACCCCGGACGGCGACCAGGACCACGCCCTCGTCGGCGGGCCACGCGGCGAGGACGCGAAGACCCCCGGCCCGGGGCCCGCGCCGACCGACGGCACCCGCACGGGCACCCGCCCCGCCACGGGCACGGACACCCGTCCCGGCTCCGGCCCTGGCTCCGGCCCTGGCTCCGACTCCGGCTCTCAGGAAGCGACATCGTGACCCGAACCTCCGCCACTGCCACGGGAGGCACTGTGACCGCACGGCCCGAGGACGACCTGCCCTCGACCGCCGGTTTCGCCGACGGCCGCTTCCGGTGCGCCGCCTGCACGCCGGACACGGCAGGAGCCGTCCCGGGCCGAGCCGCCCGGGGTGCCCGTGGTCCCCGCGGCGCCCGTGGTCCCCGGGGCGTCCGTGGTACCCGGGGCGCCCGTGGTCCCCGCGGCGTCCGCGGTCCCCGGGGCGTCCGTGGTACCCGGGGCGCCCGTGGTCCCCGCGGCGTCCGCGGTCCCCGGGGCACCCGTCACCGAGCCACCGCCCGCACCCGCCGCCCCCTCACCCCACCCTCCCTCCTCGCACTCGTCCTCGTCCTGCTGCTCGCCGCCACGGCGACCGGCTGCGCCGAACCGGCCACCACCCACCACAAACCCGGCACCACGCACCAGGAGGCCTCCGGCAACGTCGGCACCCTGCTCAGCTCCGACGACGGCGCCGGGCACCGGCTCCGCGAGGTCGCGGCCGAAGGCGCCCCGCAGGTGCAGCTCGCCGTGCGCCCGGACTCCGAGGACGGCTGGAACCTCCAGCTGACGGTACGGAGCTTCCGCTTCACCCCCGACAGCGTCGGCGGCGCCGCCCTCCCCGGCACGGGCCACGCCCACCTGGAGCTCGACAAGCGCAAGATCGCCCGCCTGTACGGCCCCTGGTTCCATCTGCCCGCGTCCCAAGTCCCCAAGGGTGCCCACACCTTGACCGTCCGCCTGTACGCGGACGACCACACCACCTGGGCAGTCGCGGGCAAGCCGGTGGAAGTCTCCGTCCCGCTCACCGCGACCACCACTGGCACCGGAGGTCACAGTCACCCCGCCCCCACCACGACGGCCCCCGCCCCGGATCCCACCCCCTCGCAGAGCGGCCCGGCGGCCGACCACACCGTGACCATCACTGTCAAGGACGGCAAGGTCTCCCCCGCCCCGGGCCGCACCGAGCTCAAGCGCGGCCAACGCGTCGCCCTGCAGGTCACCAGCGACCAGGAAGACACCCTGCACGTCCACGGCTACGACAAGGAACTCCCCCTGCCCGCCGACCGCGAGGCCACCCTGCTGCTGACCGTCGACCGCAGCGGCCTCTTCGAGGTCGAGACCCATGAGTCCGGCCTCGTCCTGACCCAGCTCCTCGTCCGATGAGCCGCCGGTGATCCTCGTCCACGACCCGGTAGCCCTCGCCCACGACGGTGCGTCGCCGGTGTACCTCGCCCACGGCATCGGCTCCCAGCACGACCTGCCGATCTCCCCCTTCTACGCGTTCTCCGGAGCCTTCGCGGCGCTCTTCGTCTCCTTCCTCGCCCTCGGGCTGCTCTGGTCCACCTCCCGATTCCGCGGAGACCGGTCCGGCCTCGCGCTGCCCGTCCGACTCCAGCGCGCGGCCGACGCACCGGTCATCCGAACCACCTTGCGAGGGCTGGGACTTGCCGCCGCAGTCGTCTTCGTCCTGTACCTCCTCCTGGGCCCGGACGACCCCGACCGCAATCCCGCTCCCGGCGCCGTCTACGTCCTGCTCTGGGTCGGTCTCGTGCCCGCCTCCCTCCTCCTCGGCCCCGTCTGGCGCCTCCTCAACCCGCTCCGCCCCCTGCACCGGCTCCTCGCCCGGGTCCGGGCCCGGGCGAGCGGCCACCCTCTCCGCCCTCACCCGCTCCCGCCCCGGCTCGGCCAATGGCCCGCCGCGGCCGGGCTTTTGGCCTTCACCTGGCTGGAGCTCGTCTCCCCCGAGCCCGCCGCCCGCACCTCCCTCCTGATCGCCCTGCTCGTCCACATCGTCGTCCAACTCGGCTGCGCCGCCCGCTACGGCGAACGCTGGTTCGCCGACGGCGATCCCTTCGAGGCCTACTCCACCCTGCTGGCCCGCCTCTCCCCCGTCGGCCGCCGCGTCGACGGCCGCCTGGTCCTCCGCAACCCCTTCCACGGACTCGACGCGACGCCCGAACGCCCCGGGCTCGTGGCCACCGTCTGCGTCCTGCTCGGCTCCACCGCCTACGACGGCTTCTCCGACAGCCCTTCCTGGATCAACACGATCCAGACCTCCCCTCTCGGCCGCACCTTCACGGCCACCCTCGGTCTCCTCGGCGCCGTCGCCCTCGTCGCCGTCCTCTACTGCCTGTGCGCCGCAGCCACCCGGCTCCTCAGCGGACCGCACCCCGCCCCGCTCACGGCCTTCGCGCACTCATTGGTGCCGATCGCCCTCGGCTATCTCGTCGCCCACTACTTCTCCCTCCTGGTGACCGAAGGACCACGTACGGCAAGCATGGCACTCGGCACTGACAATGCCCCCGATCCCTTGCCCCCCATGGGTCCCGGCGCCCTGGCCGTCCTCCAGGTGACCGCCGTCGTCACCGGTCACGTGCTCGGCGTCGTCGCCGCCCACGACCGCTCCGTCCGCCTCTTCCCGCCCGCCCGGGCCGTGGTCGGCCAACTGCCCCTGCTCGCACTGATGATCACGTACACGATCGGCGGCCTCGCCCTTCTGCTGAACTGAGCCCGGCGACACCGGCGCCCCTGCACATCCGTACTCGCGTTTCCGCCTGAATCGTCGCCCCCGGCACGGGCCTTGTCCCACCGCAGGCCCCCGGGGATCATGACCGCGTGCAACGCCAAGAGAAACTCCACCGATTGCTGACCACGGACGCCGGACTCACCGTCGTCGAGGACGTCTTCCCCGACACCCTCTTCCCGCCCGAGGCTGCTTGGCGGATCGCGCGCGGGATCACCGCACCGCAAGGCGTCGTCCGGGACGCGTGGGACGCCTCCTGGTGGGACCGTCTCGCCGGTGCCGACGGCGAGTTCCTGGTGGCCGTCCTGGGGCATCGGATCGGCGGCAACGACGCCCGGTGGACGCGGGTCCGCCGCACCGGCGACAACGTGCCGGGGCTGATCGGCGGCCCCGGCTTCGTGGCGCTCTCCAGCGACGGAGGGGTGCTGCTGGCGGAGGTGCCCGGTGCGGACGGGCCCCGGCTGACGGCGCTCGACCGGCTGCCGGAACGGTTGGCGGAGGCCGCCGTGGCCGCTGGGTGCGAGACGGAGGACGAGCGCGCCCAGGTGTGGGCAGCGGTTCCCATGCAGCCGGGGTGGCCGGGGCAGCCGGGATTGCCTCTGCACTGGGCGGAGTGGATCGGCTCCAATCCGGCGGCCCCGGACGACCTCTTGATACGGCTGCTGGACGTCCATACGAGCTTTCTGCACGGCTGCGACCGGCCCGCCGTGCTCGAAGCAGCCGTCTCGCACCCCGATCCCCAGGTGCGCAGCAGGCTCGCCGACACCTTCCGGCCGAAGATCACTGCCGACCAGTGGATACGGCTGATCCGCGCCGAACCGTCGTCGAGCCGACGCGTCCTCGTGGCGGAGCAGGCCTGTGCCTGGGACGTCGCACTCCCGCCGGACGTGTACGAGAACCTCCTCGCCGGCGCCTGCCGCGCCGAAGCCGCCCAACTCCCGGGGCTCCCCGCCGAGTTCCTCCCCGCCCTCGCGACCGACACCCGCCCCGGCGTGCGGGCGGCCGTCTGCGCCCGGTGGGCAGATCTCGAACTACCGCTGCGGGCACGCCTGTTGGCCGACGCCGACGACACCGTACGCACGACCGCACTGCTCGCCCACCACGTCGACGCCGCCATGCCCCGCGAAGTCTTCGACGCACTGCCGCAGCCCTGGCGTGCGCTCGAACAGTGCTGCTTCGAGGCCGAGTTGGAGGCGGACCTGGTCCTGGACGCGGACCCGGAGGCGCGCCGGACGCTGGCCGCCAACCCCCGGCTCAGTTCGCGCGGCGTCGCCGCCCTGGCGGAGGACCCGTACGAGGAAGTCCGCGCGGTGGTGGCCGTACGGGCCGACCTCGACGAGGACCAACGCGCCGCCGTACGCCACGACTTCGACCCGGCGATGATGTCGCGCACCCTGCCCTGGGTCGCGGACCTGCACGGTGACGCCGAGGCGATGCGCCGCCTCGCCAAGTCGTCCCATCCCCGCATCCGCCACAGCGTGGCCCGGGCCCGCCGTCTTCCGCCGGACGTCGTGGAACTGCTCGCCGGGGACGTGGACCGGGTGGTCCGGCTGTTCCTCGCCGAGTCGTGCGACGACGCGCCGGAGGAGCTGCTGCTGGAGGTGTGGCGCTGGTGGGACGGCAGCTTCTCCTACCCCGACCGCCCCCGCAGCCACCCCAACTTCCCCCGTACGGGCCTGCTCCGGTACGCCGACGACCCCGCCGGGCGGATGCGTCGGCTGGTGCTGGACGATCCGGAGTCCACGCCTGCCGACGTCGTACGGTGCGCCCGCGACCCGGAGGCCGAGGTGCGCCGCCGCGCGGCCGAGGACCCCCGGCTGTCACCGGCCGATGCGGTACTGCTGCTGAACGACCCGGAGTCCTCCGTCCGGCTGACCGCGATGCGCAGATCCCGGCTGCCGGCCCGGGTCCTGGCCGGGTTGCTGCACGACCGCGAGACGGCGGGCACGGTGGTGACCAATCCGGAGATCCCGGTTCCCGTCCTGTACCGCCTCCTGGCCGAGGCCGAGGCGCACGGCCCACTACCGTAACGGCATGAAGGAACACGCGAACGAAATATCGGCCGCCCCCGGTCCGGAGCCGGCGGTACCGGGCGGCCTGGCGGAAGCGGTGGTTCGCGAAGCGGCTCGCCGGGGAAGACCGTCCTTCCCCCGGAGGCCGTGGCGGGGTACGCGCCGACAGCGGCAGCGCGTTGCGTCAGGGGAGCGGCCCGGTTCTCGGTCTTCGCGCCCCAGGCCGACGAGCGTGAGTTCCGTATCGAGATCACCGAAGAGAACGGGTGGCGCTGGGGCGCCTTCGGCAGTACGGACAGCCTCGCGGTGGTGGCCGACCTCCTGCACCGGTGGAGCGAGGGCGCACCGCTCGATGCGTTGCGCCGTGAATGGCCCCTCCTGGCGGACGATCCGATGAAGGCGGCACCGCCCGGCCGGGTCGTGGCGACCGCCTGGCGGCTGACCCTGGAGCGCTCGCCGGTGATCAGGCTGGGCGACGCCGAACTCGCCGAGGCGCTGTACGCGCAGCCGGCCCTGCGGGTCTTCTTCCCGTGGCCGTCGCACGGTCAGTTCAGCCTGCTCAGCAGCACCGCCGATCCGTTCCACTCGGTGCTTCCCCGGGTGGTTCCGACGTGGGAGGGGCGGTGGGAGGTGGTCACGGACGCGACTGCCGGTACACCGTCACGCGTGCTCGGCACCGGCCTCACCGCCGAGGAGGCAGCCGCACTGATGGCCTCCAGCGTCCCCGCAGGCACCGCCCCGGCCGTCGAGGGCGGCTGGCGGGATCCCGGACCCACTGGCTGACCGGGCATGGCACCCGGCGGGACCACCCCCCAGAATCAGGCCATGGACGTAACCGAACTGCTGAGAGCGGCCTCCCTGCTGGCCCCCGAGGAGACGGCCGGCGAGAACGACCTCACGGTCGACGACGTCTGGGACCACCTCGTCCACGACGAGTGGGACGTGGCCCTCGGCCTGCTGGAGGAGCTCGGCGGCGGCCACTCGCTCCCGCCCGACTTCTGGGAGGAACTCGCCGGGGCCGCCGAGAAGTTGCGGTTCGAGAGAAGCGCCGCCTGGTGCCACTGGCGCTCCTACGAATCCCGCCACGGGATGGTACGGGCCGATCTCACCCTCCGCCCCACCGGCGAGTACCGTCGGCGAACGCCCTTCTCCGGAGCCGGTGCTCTGCGGCCGATGTGGGACATCGGCAACCTGGCCCCGGGCGGCGGGCCGATTCTCGACATCGCAAGCCTCTGGGTCGAATCCGCGCCCTCGCTGGGCCCCGGCGAACGGGCCACGGTGCGGCTCGCACCCCTTGCCCCCGCACGGTGGCGACACCTCCGGCGCGGGCAGACGATCACGATGTACGAGGGCGGGCCCGTCGCCGGGACCGCCGTCGTCCTGGAGGTCCGGGCTCCCCAGAACACCGCGTAGCCCCGGCCGGATCCTCCATGGGGCAGGCTCTTACGGGTATCCATGGAGAGCCCTCAGGAGGTGCTGCCCCGTGAAGCGATTCTTCGGTCCCGTACGGATGGCCGAGCCCCAAGTGTCGGACGCCGAAAGGGAGTTGTTCGGCGGGCCGTTGCGCTACGACATGGGCTGGTCGAAGCACGAGCACGCCGCCCTCGACCTGACCATGCTGACCGCGCTGCGGTCCATGCCGTCGCTGGTCGGCGCGACACTGCGGATGGCCTGGCAGGCCGACCGGCGCGGACTGCTCGCCGTGATGGTCAGCGAGGTCGGCCAGGGCCTCGCCGCCGCCGTGGGGCTGCTCGCCGTCAACGCCGTCATGCACGTCCTGCTGGGCGGAACCGGAACCCCCGCCCAGCGGGTGTACGCGCTCCTGCCCGCGCTGTCGGCCGCCGCGGCCGTCGCCGTCGTCAACTCCGCCCTGGCCGGGTGGTCCACCTCGCGGGCGGGCCGACTGGAGCCGCTGGTCGAGCGGATCGCCACCACCCAGTACCTGGCGGCAGCCGCCTGCGTCGAGCTCGAAGCCATCGACGATCCGGAATTCCGCCGCCTCATCGACATCGCCCAGCAGGGGCCCGGCTCCGCACGCCGCATGATCGGCGTCAGCGTCGCCGCCCTGAACAGCACCATCTCCCTGATCGCCACGGCGGGCGTGCTCACCGTCCTGGATCCGGTGCTCCTGCCCATGCTGGCCCTGATCGCCGCGCCGCGCGGCTGGGGCGCCATGCGGGTGGCGCAGGAACGGTACGTATCGATCATGAGCTGGATCGAGCACGTCCGGGCGAGCCGGCTGATCGGCAATCTCCTGACCGAGCGCACCGCCGCCCAGGAGGTGCGCATCCACGCCGTCGGCGCGTTCCTGCTCAGCCGGTACGAGGGCATGGCGCAGAGCGCGGAGGCCGAGCAGGAGCGGCTGGCCTCCAGCAAGGCGGTCACCGAGTGGGTGGCCTCCGCGCTGTCCGGGGTGGCCGTGGTGGTGACGTACGGGGCGATGTTCGCGCTGATCACGACCGGCCGGATGGGTCTGGCCGTGGCGGGTACCGCCGTGATCGCCGTGCGGTCCGGGTCGGCGAGCCTGGGCGCGCTGGTGATGAACATCAACCATCTGCACGAGGAGTCGTTGTACGTCCGCGACCACGGCCGGTTCCTCGCCCAGGCCGCCGAGCGGGCCGTCCCCCGGGGCGGCGACCCGGTCCCCGGGAAGGTCGGGCAGGTCGTCCTGGACGACGTCACCTACCGCTACCCCGACTCCGAGAGCCCCGCGCTCGACGGCGTCTCGCTGACGCTGCCCATGGGGTCGGTCACCGCCGTGGTCGGGGAGAACGGCTCCGGCAAGAGCACCCTGATGAAGGTCCTCTCCGGTCTGCTGCTGCCGCAGGGCGGCACGCTGCACTGGGGCGGGGCGGACGTCACCGGGCTGGACCGTGCCGAAGTCTTCGAGCGGGTCTCGCTGTTGACCCAGGACTTCCAGCGCTGGCCGGTGACGGCCGCGATGAACATCCGGATAGGCCGCCCCGCCCGGCCCGCGGCCGAGGAGGACCTGCGGCCGTCCGTCGACTACGCGGGGGCGGGTGCCGTCGTCGCCAAGCTTCCGTACGGACTGAGGAGCCTGCTGGCCCGCATCTTCCGGGGCGCGACCGAGCTGTCCGGGGGCGAGTGGCAGAAGATGGGGCTGGCCCGCACCCACTGGCGCAGTACGACCTCGCGGGCGGACAGCGTCCTGATCGTGGACGAGCCCACCTCCGCGCTCGACCCGGAGGCCGAGATCGAGGCCTTCGACCGCATCCGCCGGCTCGCCGCCCCGCACCGGGCCGTCGTCCTGGTCACCCACCGCATGTCCGGGGTGCGCCACGCGGACCACATCCACGTCCTGCACCGCGGGCGGCTCACCGAGCAGGGCACCCACGACCAACTCATGGCCGCCCAGGGGCGATACGCGGCCATGTTCACCGCCCAGGCCGCCCAGTACGCCCCCTCCGTGCCGCTCCCCCGGCCCGGCTCGCCGACGGTCACGGACCCGGCATGACACCGGTTTGTCTCGGTATGCGAGACGGCGTCTCAGAGTGAGATTGACATAAAAGGCGGGGTCGTTCATATTTCTCGGCATGTCACCCCGCCACGCCGCCGCCACCGATTGCGCAGCCATTGAGCTCGCGCTCATCGGTGTGACCGCGCATTGCGTGGCAGACATTCTCTGTCGCTGACGTCTGCCCAGGTGCGCGTCGGAAATCTTCGTTTCCCTGCTGTAGTTGCCGCGCCCGGGCGTATGCATGTGTCTTCTGCATCCCGTCCGCAGGCGCGGCATTCTTCGTGATTCCCCTCCCGGAATTCCGTGCGCCTGCGTGCGCTTTTCTTCCTGAATTTCTTTCCTGAATTCCGAGAGGTCGCATTTCCATGCCCAGAACCGTCATATCCCGCCGGGTGGCCGTCGTCGCCGCCAGTGTCGCGCTCGCCACCGCCGCCACCGCCTGCGCCGGTCCGCAGGGCGACAACGCCGCCTCCGCGAGCGGTGCGGGCGGCAAGGCCGGCGCCCCGCAGAAGGGCGGCACCCTCCAGATCCTCAACCGGCAGCCGCAGACCGACTTCGACCCGGCCCGCCTCTACACCTCCGGCGGCGGCAACGTCCCGTCGCTGGTCTTCCGCACACTCACCACCCGCAACCGCGAGAACGGCGCCGCGGGCACCAAGGTCGTCCCCGACCTCGCCACCGACCTGGGCAAGCCCAGCAAGGACGCCACGGTGTGGACGTACACCCTGAAGGACGGGCTGAAGTACGAGGACGGCACGGCGATCACCTCCGCCGACATCAAGTACGGCATCGAGCGGTCCTTCGCGGCCGAACTCTCGGGCGGCGCACCGTACTTGAGGGACTGGCTGATCGGCGGGGCCGACTACCAGGGTCCGTACAAGGACAAGAAGGGGCTCGACTCGATCGAGGTCCCGGACGCGAAGACGATCGTCTTCCACCTGAACAAGCCGGAGGGCGAGTTCCCCTACCTGGCCACCCAGACGCAGACCACTCCGGTGCCCAAGGCCAAGGACACCGGGGCCAAGTACGAGGAGCACCCCGTCTCCTCGGGACCGTACAAGGTCGTCAAGAACGAGAACGACGGCGAGAAGCTGCTCCTGGAGCGCAACCCGCACTGGGACGCGAAGACCGACGAGGAGCGCAAGGCGTACCCCGACAAGATCGAGGTGAACTCCGGGCTCGACCCGGCGGTCATCAACCAGCGGCTCTCCGCGAGCGCGGGCACCGACGCCGCCGCCGTGACCACCGACAACAACCTGGGTCCTGCCGAGCTGGCCAAGGTCGCCGGGGACAAGAAGCTCGCCGACCGGGTCGGCACCGGGCACTTCGGCTACACCAACTACCTGGCGTTCAACCCGAAGGTGAAGCCCTTCGACGACCCGAAGGTCCGCCAGGCCATCGCGTATGCCGTCGACCGCTCCTCGGTGATCAACGCGGCCGGAGGCTCCTCTCTCGCCCTGCCCGCGACGACGAACCTGCCGCCGCAGAAGTCCTTCGGGTACGTGAAGTACGACCACTTCCCCGCCGGTGAGTCGGGCAACGCCGCCAAGGCGAAGGAGCTGCTGAAGGAGGCCGGGCACGAGAAGGGCCTGACCATCACCCTCACGCACTCCAACGCCAAGGACCGCGAGACCAGCCCGGAGATCGCCACCGCGCTCCAGGACGCGCTGAAGAAGGCCGGAATCACCCTGGAACTCAAGGGACTCGAGGAGAACGACTACAACGACACCATCCACAGCGTGAAGAAGCAGCCCGGCTTCTTCCTCGCGCACTGGGGTGCCGACTGGCCGTCGGGCGGTCCCTTCCTCGCGCCGCTCTTCGACGGCCGCCAGATCGTGAAGGACGGCGCCAACTTCAACTACGCGCAGTTCGACGACGCCTCCGTCAACAAGGAGATCGACGAGATCAACAAGCTGACGGACCTGGACGCGGCCGCCGCCCGCTGGGGTGCGCTGGACAAGAAGATCGGCGAGCAGGCGCTGACCGTGCCGCTGTTCCACCCGGTCTACAAGCGGCTGTACGGCAAGGACGTCAAGAACATCGTGATCAGCGACTGGACCGGTGTGCTGGACGTCTCGCAGGTTGCGGTCAAGTAACCATGAGCGAGGCTTTGTTGGCCCAGGAGGTGGGGACGGCGCCGGCCGCCGTCCCCGCCTCGGGGGCCCGTCAGTTCTGGCGGCGGCTGCGTGCGCAGCGCTCCGCCGTCGTCGCCGCCTCGGTGGTGGCGTTCCTGGTGCTGGTGGCGCTCGCCGCGCCGCTGCTCACCGCCCTGGAGGGGCAGGACCCGAACACCTTCCACCCCTCGCTCGTCGACTCGGCGGCGGGTGGCGTGCCGCTGGGCTCCTTCGGCGGGATCAGTGCGGAGCACTGGCTCGGTGTGGAGCCGCAGACCGGCCGCGACCTGTTCGCCCGGATCGTCTACGGCGCCCGGGTGTCCCTCGGTGTCGCCGTCTTCGCGACCCTTCTCCAGGTCTTCCTCGGCGTCGTCATCGGCCTCGCGGCCGGGCTCGGCAACCGGGCCGTCGACCAGGTGCTCAGCCGGATCACGGACGTCAACGTGGCGATGCCGCTGATGGTGATCGCGCTCGCGCTGCTCGCCGTCGTACCGCCGGAGTTCCCGCGTCCGGTGCTGATCGCGCTGGTCGTCGGCCTGATCAACTGGGCCGGTACGTCGAAGATCGTGCGCGCCCAGACCCTGGCGCTGAAATCGCTGGACTACGTCTCGGCGGCCCGGCTCAGCGGCTGGGGCAAGTGGAAGATCGCCCACCGCGAGATGCTGCCGTCGCTGGCCGCGCCCGTCATCACGTACGCCGCGCTGCTGGTGCCGCAGAACATCACCGTCGAGGCGGCGCTGTCCTTCCTGGGCGTCGGCATCAAGCCGCCGACGCCGTCGTGGGGGCAGATGCTCACCGACGCCGACGTCTGGTACCAGGCGGCGCCGTCGTACCTGCTCATCCCCGCGGCGCTGCTGTTCGTCACCGTCCTCGCGCTGACGGTGCTCGGCGAGGGTGTGCGCACCGCGCTCGACCCCCGGTCGCAGTCGCGGCTGGGCGGCGTGCGCCGCGGGCTCCTCTCCCGCCGCAAGGGTGGTGCCCAGTGACCGGCTTCCTGCTGCGCAGGCTCGGCGGGGCGGTCTTCGTCCTGCTCTCGCTGAGCGTCTTCCTCTACCTCGTCTTCTACGTCGCCCCGGGCAACGTCGCGCAGATCGCCTGCGGTCCGCGCTGCTCGCCCGCCCAAGTTGCGCAGGTACACGAGCAGTTGCGGCTCGGGGACCCTTTGTGGCTCCAGTACGCGCACTTCGTGCAGGGCATCTTCGCGGGCCGCGACTACTCGTCCGGCGTCGGCGTGCTGCACTGCAACGCACCGTGCCTGGGCGTCTCGTACCAGAGCGACCAGCAGGTCACCCAGCTGATCCTGAACAAGCTGCCCGTCACCGGGTCCCTGGTGATCGGCGCGTTCGCGCTGTGGCTGCTGCTGGGCGTGGGCACCGGTGTGCTGTCTGTGTGGCGGCGCGGCCGTCCCACCGAGCGGGTGCTGACCTGGCTCACGCTCGCCGGGACCGCGACGCCGGTCTTCGTGATCGGACTGCTGCTGATCATCGTGTTCTGCTCGACGCTCCAGTGGCTGCCGTTCCCGACGTACGTGCCCTTCGGCGAGAACCCGGAGCAGTGGGCGTGGAACCTGCTGCTGGCCTGGGTGTCGCTGGCGGCGATCGAGTCCGCCAAGTACGCCCGGCTGACCAGGAGTTCGATGCTGGAGACGCTCGCGGAGGACCATGTACGTACGTTCCGTGCGTACGGAGTCAGCGAGCGCGCTCTCGTCGGGCGGCACGCCCTGCGCGGCGCGGTCGCACCCGTGATCGCGCTGAGCGCGCTCGACTTCGGGTCCATGTTCGGCGGCGCGGTGCTGACCGAATCCCTCTTCGGACTGCCGGGCCTGGGACGGGAGTTGGTGGAGGCGGTCAAGGTCGTCGATCTGCCGGTGGTCGTCGGGATGGTGCTGGTGACGGGGTTCTTCGTGGTGCTGGCCAATGCCGTCGCGGACCTGCTGTACGCGGTGGCCGATCGACGGGTGGTGCTCTCATGAGCGCGGGTTTCGTGGTGGAGGTGGAGGGTCTCTCGGTGACCTTCCCGGGAGCCCAAGAGGTCGCTGCTGTAAGGGACTTGTCGTTCTCGCTGCCCGAGGGCGGGGCGCTCGCCCTGGTCGGCGAGTCCGGCTCCGGGAAGAGTGCGACCGCGTTCGCCCTGCTCGGGCTGCACCGGGGAACCGGCGCCCGGGTCGAGGGCTCGCTGAAGGTGGCCGGCGTGGACGTGGGCGCGGCCTCGGAGGCCGAACTGCGTGCGCTGCGCGGGGCAAAGGCCGCCATGGTCTTCCAGGACCCGCTGTCGTCTTTGGACCCGTACTACGCGATCGGCGACCAGATCGCCGAGGTGCTGCGGGTGCACCGGAAGGTGTCCCGGCGGGCTGCGCGTGCGCGGGCCGTCGAGGTGCTGGACCGGGTGGGGATTCCGGATGCGGTACGCAGGTCCCGCTCGCGCCCGCACGAGTTCAGCGGCGGTATGCGCCAGCGGGCGCTCATCGCCATGGCCCTGGCCTGCGAGCCGAAGCTGCTGATCGCCGACGAGCCCACCACCGCGCTGGACGTCACCGTGCAGGCCCAGATCCTGGACCTGCTGCACGGGCTGCGGCGCGAGGAGGGCATGGGGCTGCTGCTGGTCACGCATGACGTGGGGGTGGCGGCCGAGAGCGTCGACGAGGTGCTGGTGATGCGGGAGGGGCGGGCCGTGGAGCGCGGCCCGGTCGCGGAGGTGCTGGCCGCACCCGCCCGGACGTACACGAGGACCCTCCTGGAAGCCGTGCCGCGCTTGGACGCCCCGCTCAGCCGCCAGCCGGTGGCCGCCGGGGATCCCGTCCTCGAAGCCGTCGGTCTGCGACGGGAGTTCCGGCAGGGACGCAGGACCGTCACCGCCGTCGACGACGTGTCGCTGACGGTGGGCCGGGGCGAGACGCTGGGCATCGTCGGCGAGAGCGGCAGCGGGAAGACCACCCTCGGGCGGATGCTCGTGGGGCTGCTGGAGCCGACCTCGGGTCAACTCCGTTACGGGGGTACGGAGAAGACCTCGGGCGTGCAGATGGTGTTCCAGGACCCGGTGGCGTCGCTGAACCCGCGCCGCAGCATCGGGGAGGCCATCGCCGACCCGCTGCGCGCGGCCGGGGAACGCGACGAGAAGGTGCTGCGGGACCGGGTGCGGGAGCTGCTGGAGCGAGTCGGGCTCGACCCGGACCGCTACGACCGCTACCCGCACGAATTCAGCGGCGGGCAGCGCCAGCGCGTCGGGATCGCCCGCGCGCTCGCACCGTCGCCGAAGCTGGTGGTGTGCGACGAGCCGGTCTCCGCGCTGGACGTCACGACACAGGCACAAGTGATCGCCCTCTTGGGCGAGTTGCAGCGCGACCTCGGTCTGTCGCTGGTGTTCGTCGCGCACGACCTGGCTGTCGTACGTCAGGTCAGCGACCGGATCGCGGTCATGCACCGGGGCCGGATCGTCGAGCAGGGCACGGTCGCCGAGGTGTACGGGTCGCCCACCGAGCCGTACACGAAGGCACTCCTGGCGGCGGTGCCGACGCTGGACCCGGTCCTGGCGGCGGTGCGCAGGGCGGCACGGAGGGAGTTGGTGGCGGCCTGAGACCCGTGGGGTGCGCCCCCGGCCCGGGGCGTGATGGCGGCCTTCCTGACCTGGCGTGGTCATGAAGGCCGCCCTTGCGCAGGGGGACATGGGCTCAACACGGTTGCCGGAAGGGGCTATTGTCCGGCGGCCGGGCCCGTCAGCATGGGGGCTTCGCCCAACGGGAGGGGAGCCCATGAGCGACGCGGTGGTGAAGGCCCTGAGTGAGCTCGTACCGGGCGGCGTGACGCTCGGTGAGCTGGACCGGGGCGGTGGCCGGGCCCTGCGGTGGGTCGAGGCGGGAACGGGCGGCCCCACCGTGGTCCTGGACGCGGCCGCCGGTACACCTGCGCTGACCTGGGCGCCGATCCTTCCCGCGCTGGCCGGGCACGTACGCGTCGTCGCCTACGACCGGGCGGGGCTCGGTATGAGTGATCCGGCGCCGCGGCTGTCCGCCGCCTCCGCGGTGGCGGACCTGACCGCGCTGCTGAAGGAGACGGGACAGGGACCGTGCGTTCTCGTCGGCAACAGCTGGGGAGGCCAGCTCGCCCAACACCTTGCCTGGACCGCCACGGAGTTGGTGGCGGGGCTGGTCCTCGTCGATCCGGCGCACGAGGACTTCGACCCGCTGCTCGGGCGGATCATGGAGTCAGCCTTCAGACAGTTGCTCGTTCTGCACAGGGCTGTGGGAAGCATCGAACGTGCGCTGCGCAAGCCCGCTGTGCGGTCGGCCGTCGAGGTGACGGACGACCCGCGGCTCCAGGACCTGCTCGTCCAGGCCGACTTGGCGTGCTACGCCCGGGACCACCAGATCCGCACCGCCATGGCTGAGACCCGGGTGCCCCTGCGGTTGCGGGAGCGGTGGACGAAGCTCCAGGCACAGATCGCCGCCGAAGCGGTGCAGGGCGAGCACAGGGTGGTGCGGGGCGCGGGGCACTACATCCACCGCAGCCGGCCGGCGGCTGTGACGGAAGCCGTTCTCGCGGTGATCGAGCGCGCCCGGACGCGGTGAGAGGGGCGGACGGTCTCGGGTGGAGGCCCTGCGCGCTGCCGGGGGTGGTCGAAATCGGCACAGGTGCCACGTTAGGGTGATCTTGTTCTGTCCGGGTTGACCGCCCGGAGTGATAGATCAGGGGGAGCGGGCCGACGGGGCCCTTCTGCTTGTGTGCCGGTCGGTGTGTGCGGCCCTGCTCCTCCTTGCCGCAAGGGGGATGAAGAAGTGAAGCAGCATCGCGAAGAGGCCATGCGGGCGGACCTGACGTGGCGTCAACGGACCCTGTCCGCGGTCGGGTTCGCGGGGTGCGGGGGCGGTGTGACGGTCTGGCTCGTGCTGGTCCTGCTCGCGGGGCTCCTGCTCGTGGTGGCTCCCTCCGGCGGGGCGGTCGAGTCCGACGGAGTGTGGCCCGTGGTGTGGGCGGCCCTGGTGTTGATTCCGTGCACGGCGGCGGTCAGTCTGCTGATGCATCCGCTGCGCGTGCTGACGCGTACGAGGGTGAGCTTCGGGAGGGCACGCCGGGTCACGGACGCCCTGGTTTCGACGCTGGCCACTTTCCTTTCCGTACTGCTGACCCTGGTGCTGACACCAGGGTTGACGGTGCGTCAGCCGTGGCTGCCCGCGCTCGCGGCCACTCTTGCCGTGACGGCTGCGAATGTGGTTGCGGAGCGCTTCGGGGGAAGGAAGGGGCGGGCGTGAAGGCTCAGGAGGCCGCCCCGGCCTGCGGGGAGCGGAGGACCAGGAGGGTGATCTCGCTCGGGGCGAAGACGCGGAAGGGCGGACCCCAGAAGCCGGTGCCCCGGCTCGTGTAAAGCAGGGTGCGGGGGCCGTGGCGGGTGAGGCCCGCGAGGGCGGGCTGGTCGAGGCGGACCAGGTGGTGGAAGGGCCAGATCTGGCCGCCGTGCGTGTGCCCGGAGAGCTGGAGGTCGACGCCGCCCGCCGCCGCCCGGTCGATGAACTTGGGCTGGTGGGCGAGGAGGAGGACGGGGTGGTCGGGGTCCGCGCCGGCCAGCGCTCCGGCGAGGTGCGCGCGGTGGCCGACCAGGCCGGAGGACTCGGCGGTGACGTCGTCCACTCCGGCGACGACCAGGGTGTCGCCGCCTCGCTCGAGGAGGAGGTGGCGGTTGCGCAGAGGTTCCCAGCCCAGTTCGTCCATCAGGTCGACCCAGCCCTGGGCCTCGCTGTAGTACTCGTGGTTGCCGGTGACGTAGACCCGGGCGTGGGTGGCCTTGACGGTGCCGAGCGGGGTGGCCTGGGCGCGGCGACGGTCGGCGGTGCCGTCCGCGATGTCCCCGGTGTGGCAGACGAGGTCGGCCTCCAGGGAGTTGACCGTTTCACAGACGCGCTCCGACCAGCGGGCGCGGTCGAGCGGGCCGTAGTGGGTGTCGGTGATCAGGACGACGCGGGTTCCGTCCAACCCGGCTCCCAGGCGCGGCAGTTGTACGTCCAGGCTGCGGACCCGGGGGACGCGGCGGGCTTCGGCGTAGCCCCAGGCGAGGAGTGCGGCGGCGGTGGCGAGGATCGCCCAGGTGACGGTACGGGCCCGGGCCTGCCCGTCCCCGACGTCGGCCAGCGTCAGCGCGAGCCGCAGGACGACGCCGAGCAGGACGGACCAGGTGAACAGGATCCAGGCCGCGCCCAGCAAGGTGTCGCCGACGATCGCCGCCCGGTCCTGCTGGCGTCGGCCGTGGCCGCGCACCATCGCGAGCGGCATGACGACCAGGCCGAGGGCGAAGAGGGCGGTGCCGGTCAGGGTGACGGGCAGCGGCCAGTGCTGGCCCGTGTGCAGGAGGAGCCAGCAGGGGACGGCCCAGAGGAGTACGGGGGCGATGAGGGGAAGGTAGCGCAGCACGCGGTGCAGGGGGCTGGGCGGGGAGGCCTGACCGTCGGCCGGCCGCCGGCTCGCGGCCGCTGTCCGGCTGTCCGCCGATGCTTGGCCCGTGGCCGAGTTCGGGGTAGAGACGGCTGACGCGGGGTTCGCGGCCGAGACCGGACCTGAGGCCGAGGCCGGGCCCGCAGTTGAGTCCTGGCCCGAGGCAGCCGAGCGGCCCGCGGCCGAGGCTGAATCCAGGCCCGGGCCAGAGGCGGCTGACGCGGGGCCCGTAGCCACGTCCAGGCCTGAGGCCGAATCCTGGCCCGCAGCCGAGACCGGACTTGAGGCCAAGTCCTGGCCAGCAGCCGAACCCGGGCCCGAGGCAGCCGAGTCCCGGCCCGAGGCCGAGGACGAGACGGCCGACGCGCGGCCCGCAGCCGAACCCGGGCCCGAGGCCGCATCCTCGCCCGCAGACGAATCCGGACCCGAGGCGGCCTGTGCCCGACCCCCGGCCGACGCGTTCGATGTGTGGTCGGCGGAACGGGATTCGCCGGTTTCGGTCACCGTTTCCCTCCTCGGGTAGCCGGGCTGCCGTCGCGCGCACTGTAGTCGGTCGCTCCGGGAGGTTGCGGGGCTGCCCGCCGGTCCCGGGACGGGCAGGGGCGGAAGTCCCGCGCTTTCGCGGCCAAGGTCCGGGGCCGCGTCCCGGCTGTGCTCCTAGGGTGGGAAGCATGACGAAGAGTGATGAACCTCGCATCCTGGACCTCGACCGTGAGCAGCTCGCCGCCCTGCGCGGCCGGGCTCTGACCCGGGCGGTGGCCGCCGCCGAGGGGCGCACCATGGTCGCCGAGGTCTTCGCGGAGCGCGCCGCGCTGTCCCCGCATCCCGACGGCCGGGGCGTGCACAACGCCGAGCTGGTCGCCGCTTTCGGGGCGGACATCGTCGTACTGAACCTGATCGAGCGGGCCTGGGACGGGGAGCGGCTGACGCTGCCCGGACTCGGCGCCTTCAGCAGCTTCACCGCGCTGGCCCAGGTGGTCGGCCGGCCCATCGGCGTCAATCTGGAGCCGGGGGACGTGCCCGAGATCCGGCGGGCCAGGCCCGAGTACGCCAAGCGCCTCGTCGACATGGGTGCGGCCATGCTCTGCATCACCGCGAACCCCGGCACGGGCGGCTCGTACGACGCGATGGCCCGGGTCACCGAGGAGCTGCGGGCGGGGCTGGGCGACGACGCGGCCCTGTGGTCGGGGAAGATGCACCACGCCGGGCACCCGGAGCGGGTCACCACCGCGCGGCTGACCGCGCTGGTGGACGCGGGTGCCGACGGCGTCGTCATGCCGCTGCCCGGCACCCTGCCCGGGGTCACCCGGGAGCTGGCCGCCGAGGCGGTGGCGGCGGTGCAGGACGCGGGGGCGGTGGTGATGGGCGCCATCGGCACCAGCCAGGAGGGCAGCCACGCCAACGTGGTGCCGCAGTTGGCTCTCAACGCGAAGGAGGCCGGGTTCGACGCGCACCACTTCGGCGACTCCTACATCCCCGGGATGTGCGACCCCGAGGTGATGTACGCGTACTCGGTCGCGATCCGGGGCCGCCGCCACACCTGGAACCGGATGGCCCTCTCGGGCCGCCGCGCGCGCTGACCGGGCTGCTGTCCCCCTGTGCCTCTGCGCTTGTGAGCCCCCGCCGGCCGCGTACACAGGAATGTCATACAGCCGTCACAACGGAGCGGAATTCGGTCCCAACTCCCTTGTGTTTGAAGTGACATGACTACCGGAGTAGCACTCAGCGCGACCGAGGCCGCCAACCAGGTCGACGCCACCGTGGAGCTTGCCCGCGAGGCCGCGGCCGCCGGGCTGCGGTCGGCCTGGTTCGGGCAGACCTTCGGCCCGGACTCGCCCCAGCTCGCGGCGATCGTCGGACGGGAGGTGCCTGGCCTGCACGTGGGCACGTCGGCGATTCCCGTCTTCGGCCGCCACCCGCTGCTGGTCTCCAGCCAGGCCCAGACCGCCCAGGCGGCCACGCACGGCCGCTACCACCTCGGGCTGGCGCTCGGCACGAAACTCCTGACCGAGACCGGTTTCGGCATTCCGTACCAGCGTCCCGTCGCACGGCTGCGTGAATTCCTCACCGCCCTGCGGCAGTTGACGGAGTCGGGCACGGCCGACTTCCACGGCGAGCTGCTCACGGCCACCACCCCGATCTCCGCCCGCGTGCCGGGGGCGGAGGGCGGCGTGCCGTTGCTCGTCGCCGCCATGGGGCCCCAGGCCCTGCGCGTGAGCGGGGAGTTGGCGGACGGCATCCTGCCCTATCTGGCGGGGCCGCGTGCGCTGGGCGAGCACATCGTGCCGGCCGTGACCGCCGCGGCCGAGGCTGCGGGCCGTCCCGCGCCGCGGATCGTGGCCCTGGTGTACGGCGTGGTCACCGACGACGCGCAGGCCGTGCGGGAGAAGGCCGCCGAACAGCTCGCGTTCTACGAGCAGTTCCCTTCGTACGCGCGGGCCATCGAGCTCTCGGGCGGGCGGCGGGCCGTGGACGTGGCGGTGATCGGCGACGAGCGGGAGGTGGCCGCCGAGGTGCAGCGCTACCGGGACGCGGGGGCGACGGAGGTGGTGTTCTCGGGAACGGACATCGCCGGTGACGCCGACCGGCTGCGCACCTGGTCCCTGCTGGGCGAGCTGGCGGGATAGCGCGGAGGGGCGGCCGCCCGGCGCGGTTGGCCGCCCGGCTGACGGGGCCGTTCAGCGGGTCGGCGGGGCGAGGCCGACGGGTCGGCCAGCAGGTTGTCCGGGCCGCGCGGCGGATCGGCACGGCCCGCCCGCAGCTCGGCGAGGCACGCTCACAGCCGATGCCGGTGTTCCGGGACGGCCCCCAACCAGCCTGCCGTGCGGCGGAGTTCAGGCCGATCCCCACCCGCTCCCCCCGCTCTTCCCCCGCCGTTCAGGACCCGTTGTCGCGCAGGCAATCCCGGAACCCTAGGTTCTGCCTGCCAACCGGCCCCGGAACCTGGAGTGATCGCCCATGGAACGCCGCACCTTCCTGCGCGCCGCCGTCATCGGCCCGTCCGCGACCGCCTTCAGCGGATCCCTCTGGCTGGGCGCCGCCCACGCCGACCCGGCTCAGCCCGGCGCGGGGCCCTACGGCGCTCTCGGCAGCGCCGACGCGAACGGCGTGCAGCTTCCCGCCGGATTCCGCAGCCGTATCGTCGCCCGCTCCGGACAGAAGGTCGCCGGGACCTCGTACACCTGGCACCCCGCGCCCGACGGCGGCGCCTGCTACGCCGACGGCACCGGCTGGATCTACGTCTCCAACTCGGAGGTCGACCCGTCCGGCGGCGCGGGCGCCATCCGCTTCTCCGCGACCGGCGCGATCACCGGCGCGCACCGCATCCTCTCCTCCACGCGGCAGAACTGCGCGGGCGGCAAGACCCCGTGGAACACCTGGCTGTCCTGCGAGGAGGTGGACCGGGGGTACGTGTATGAGACTGATCCTTGGGGGGTGAAGGCGGCGGTGCGGCGCGACGCGATGGGCCGGTTCAAGCACGAGGCGGCCGCCGCCGACCCGGACCGCAAGGTCGTCTACCTGACGGAGGACGTCACCGACGGGTGCTTCTACCGCTTCACCCCCACCGCCTGGGGCAACCTCGCCTCCGGGCAGTTGGAGGTGCTGAAGGCGGGTTCGGGGACGAGCGGCCCGGTCACCTGGGCGAAGGTGCCCGATCCGTCCGGCGCGTCGAAGGCCACCCGTAACCAGGTGTCCGGCGCCAAGCGCTTCAACGGCGGCGAGGGCTGCTACTACGCCGACGGCGTCTGCTACTTCACCACCAAGGGCGACAACCGGGTGTGGAAGTACGACGCAGCCGCCTCCACCCTCGACCTCGTCTACGACGACTCCCTGGTGACCGGCGGCAACGCCCCGCTGACCGGTGTCGACAACGTCACGGGGGCCGCCTCGGGCGACCTGTTCGTCGCGGAGGACGGCGGCTCGATGGACATCTGCGTGATCACCCGGGAGAACGTGGTGACGCCGTTCCTGCGCCTGACGGGCCAGTCCGGCTCGGAGATCACGGGCCCGGCGTTCTCCCCGGACGGCACCCGCCTGTACTTCTCCAGCCAGCGCGGTACGAGCGGCAGCTCGTCCGGCGGCATCACCTACGAGGTGACGGGACCCTTCCGCAGCTGACCGGGTCACCCGTGCAGGGCCGCCCTCCGGGGGTAGGGATGCGGAATGCAGACCTTTCTCACCCATCCCGGCTTCTCGGACTCGGCGGCCGTGCTCGACCAGCGGCGGCTCGGCAAGCAGCGCGTCGAGGCCCTCCAGGTGTTCCGCGGCCTGACCGTGCCCGGCTACGGCTGGCGGCGGCACCCTGCCGTGCGCATGTGGGCGGGGTACGAGGAGGCGCTGGTCCGGTACGGGCTCGACGTCTGCGCGGCGTGGACCGCCGAGGGGCGGGCCGACACGTGTGCGGACGCTCTCGTACGGGACTACCTGGCGTGGCGGCAGGGCGGCGGCGAGACGCGGAAGCGGCCCGGCCCCGGCAGCGGCAGGGCCCGCAAGCGGCCCGGTCCCGGCGGCGGCGCGGTGCGGGAGCAGGCGGAGCTCGCCGCCGCCGGGGAGCTGCCGCCGTGGCTCGGTGACCCCGCATTCCACCGCAGTCACCGCTCCGCGCTCGTCCGCAAGGCCCCGGAGCTCTACCGGGAACTGTTCCCGGACGTACCGGACGATCTGCCGTACGTCTGGCCGGCCTCCGACCGGGAGGCCTGAACCCCGGCCGGGGCCGGGTCCGGAAGCAGCCCGGCCTCGGCCCCGGCAGGGCATTCCTGTAGTCTCGCGGGGTTATGTCCTGTGTTCTGACCACGGTGTGCGCCGGTTACGAGGCGCGGTTCGCCGAATTCGCCTTCGAGCCCGGTTTCGCCGCCGCGGTCGACCAGCACGCCGCCGAGATCCGTGAACGTCTCGGTGCGCGCGCAGCGGGGCTGGAGCCCGCCGCCCCCGATCGTGCGGCGCTGGCCGACTACGCGCTGGGGTTCCTGGACGCGCTGGCCGAGATCGACTGGCGGGAGCCGGTGGCGTACGACTACGCGGTGTGCCGGCTGACGGCCCTGACGTATCTCGTACGACGTCACCGCCTCGTCGCTCCCCGCGGCTGAACGCCCGACGGCCCGGCCCGCGCACGCGCAGTGCGGGGGCCTGGCCGTCGGCGTGGGGCGTCACATGGGGTCGACGCGTTCCGGGTCCGTGACGGGCTGGTGGCGCAGGGCGTCCTCGCGGCCGGCCTGGTAGGCGCCGTCGCGGGCGGTGTCGGGACCCGTGGTCGCCCGCATCCGGCCGGTCTCGGCCTCGGCGGTGTCCATCCAGCGTTCGATGCGGCCGCGCATCGGCTGGATCAGCGCCCCGCCGACGCCGACGATCAGGATGCCCGCGACGGCCGCCAGCGCGGCGATCAGCACCGGCTGCGTGACGGTCGTGGCGATGCCGACCTGGCCGAGGGCCGCGATCACGCCGAGGGCGACGATGACCGCCCAGACGATACGGGCCACCATCGGCCCGTACGAAGCGGCCGACAGCACGCCGGAGACGATGCCCCGCACGGCGTTCGCGATCGCCATGGCGACCACGACGAGCACCAGGCCGACCAGGGCCTTCGGCAGCCAGGCGACGATGCCGTCGATCATGCCGCTGACCGGGTTGGGGCCGAAGACGCCGAACGCGAGCTGGAGGGTGACCAGCAGCAGCGCGTAGTAGACGACCTTGCACACCAGGGAGGTCGCGTCGTACTTCGAGTTGTCGAAGATCTTGGCGGAGCCGGCCCGTTCGCTGAGCCGCTCGAAGCCGACCTTGCGCAGGACCCGGTCGAGCACTCTGGCGATCATCTTGGAAACGAACCAGCCGACCAGGAGGATCACCAGGAATCCGGCCAGCTTCGGCACGAACTGGGCGACCTTGGACCAGGCGTCGGAAATGCCCTGCTGGAATTCCACCGCGAGCGCGCGGTCCCCGGGGGACGGGAGCGTGGCAGCGGCCACGATCTGGGATGAGAGCACGATCAGACCTTCCGTCGATGCGGTACTTCTCCGTTTCGTGCTTATCAACGGGTGGCGCGGCCCGCGCGCGGCGGAGCGTCCGGGTACCGCCATTCGAGGGACCATCGGGGTCCGTGGGCAAAAAGAGTCCGGTCCCGCCGCTGCGGGCGGGACCGGTGCGGGGCGGGTCAGGCGACCGCGCCGAGGAGGGTGCTGCCGGGGGCCTCGGTGTCCTCCTCCAGCAGGAAGTCGCTCCAGCCCGCGACGTACTCCTCGCGCGTGATCCAGCCGTCGCCGTTCTGGTCCAGGCTCGTCGCCGAGGCCGCCGCCACCTCGTGCTCCAGGCCCCAGGCGGTGAGGAACGACGTCATCTGGTCGATCGTGGCGACTCCGTCGTCGTCGGCGTCGATCGCGGCGAACTCGGCGTGCAGGCCGTCCCGCAGGTTGCGCTCCAGCAATGAGGGGTCGCCGAACGCGCCCGACATCGCCCGGTGGAACTCGTCGCGGTCGATCTGCCCGTCGCCGTTGGCGTCGGCGTGCTCCAGCAGCAGGGCCCAGCAGCGCTGCCGCTCCAGCACGAGCGTCGCCCCCTTCGCCGACTCCAGACCGACGCCCGTCGCCTGAGCGATGGAGCGGGCGAGCGTGATGAAGTCCTGCTCCTCCAGCACCCCGTTGAGATCCACGTCGAGCATGTCGAACATGCGGTCGTACTTGAGTCCGATGGCGTCAGCGATCATGAGGGGCCCTCCCGGGGGTTGCGAAACCGACTCCAGCAGCATGTGCGCTTGCCGGTCGCCGACGCGCCTCCGGACACGAACGGGTCAGTGGATGGCACACGTTGGCGGTACCCGGGCGCCGTGACCTTGACCCGGCCTCCCCCGTCGGCAAGCGCCTTGGGGCGACAGCGCACCCGAAGCGAATTCGTGCGCGGTCGCGCGACGACTATGCTCCGACCAGCGGTGATTCGCCCCTCAGTTCGAGTTGGGTGCGGGAATCCACCGTCTTCGCACCATGTTTCAGGGTTTCAGGAGTTCTGTGATGATCGGTCGTCAACGAGAGCGTGCGGTCGTCGCCGAAGCCCTCTCCTCCTCCACGACATCGGCCCGCGTGCTGGTGCTGTTCGGCGAGGCCGGGGTGGGCAAGACCCTGCTGATGGACCATGCCGCCGAGGAGGCCGCGGCTGCCGGGACCCGTGTGCTGCGGGTGGCGGGCAATACCGCCGAGGCAGAACTCGCCTTCGCCGGGCTGCACCAGCTCCTGCTGCCCGTCCTCGGCAGCGGCCTGGACGGTCTGCCGGTCCGTCAGCGCACCGCGCTGCTGGCCGCGTTCGGGCTGGGCGAGGACCCGGCGCCGCCGGACCCGATGATGATGAGCCTCGCCGTGCTGACGCTGGCCTCGCAGATCGCCTCCGCGGGGCGGCTGCTGCTCGTCGTGGACGACGCCCAGTGGCTGGACCACGGAAGCCGCCAGGTGCTGGGCTTCGTGGCCCGACGGCTGGCGGGCGAGTCGATCGGGCTGCTCGTGGCGGTACGGGGGTCCCGCCTGCCGGAATGGCTGGATGCGACGGTCCCCCACCTGGAGGTCGGCCCCCTCTCGCCCGCCGAGGCCGAGGAACTGCTCGGTGCCCAGCCCGAACCCCCGGTGGGCGGCTTCCGCCGCCATGTGCTGGCCACCGCCGCGGGCAACCCGCTCGCCCTGGTGGAGCTGGCCCGCTCGCAGCCCCGCGACGAGGCGCTGCCGCCGGCCGGACCCGTACCGCTGACGGATCTGCTGGAGCGGACCTTCGCCGCGCAGGCCGACGGGCTGCCGCCCGCCACCCGGGCGGCCCTGCTGGTCGCGGCGGCGGCCGAGGGCGCGGCCCTGCCCGACGTGCTGGCGGCGCTGCCGCCCGGCACCGACATGGACGTGTGGCTGCCCGCCGAGCGGACCGGGCTGGTGCGGCTGCGCGCCGACCGGATCGACTTCCGCCATCCGCTGGTGCGTTCCGCCGTCTACGGCGCGGCCCCCTTCGCCGAGCGCCGCCGGGCGCACCTGGCGCTGGCCGCCGTGCTCGACGCCGATCCCGACCGGCGGGCCTGGCAGTTGTCCGCGGCGACGGTGACCCCCGAGGCGTCCGTCGCGGGCGCGCTGGAGGCCACGGCGATGCGCACCTTCGGGCGTGGCGCGTTCGCCGACGCCCTGACCGGGCTGGAGCGGGCGGCGCAGCTCCACCCGGAGCGGGGCGAGCGGACCCGGCTGCTGTCGACCGCCGCGTACACCGCCGTCCTGGTCGGTGACCTGACGCGGGCGGAGTCTCTGGCCGCGCAGGCCCGCCAGTTGGTGCCGGACGAGACGGCGAGCGGGTGGATCTCCGCCCTCGGCGGTCTGGTGGCGATGCTGATGATGCGCATGGAGCGTGCCTTCGCGCTCGTCGTTCCGGCCGGGCTGCCCGCCGACGGGCAGCTCGCCGTGGACGTGTCCACCATCGCCACCGGGATCGTCTACCACTCCGGAATCCCCGCCCAGCGGGAGAGGATCCGGCCGATGCTGGCGGCGCGCACCGCCCTGGCCGACGACATGTTCGCCCGGCCCCTCCAGCTCTGGGACCTCGGCGTCACCGACCCCTTCGGCCACGGCGACGCGATACGCGCCGAACTGCCCGCGCTCGCCTCGGCGCCGGGGCTCCTGCCCACGGTCACCCACACCCTCGGGGTCCTCGCCATGGTGCTGGACGAGACCGAGACGGCCGTAAGCCTGCTCGGCGAACTCGTCAACCCCCAGTGGGAGGACGCCGCCGACTTCCACGCCGGGATGACCGCCGCCGATCTGGCGTGGGCGCACCTGGACTGCGGCCGGTGGGCGGACGCCCGGCTGGGCGTGGAGCGGCTCGCCGCACGCTTCCTGGCCGGACAGCACCACCTCGGCCCGGCCCGTGCGCTGAGCGCCCTGGCCACCGTGTGCGCACTGACCGGCGATCCCGAGACGGCGCTGCGGCACATCACCGCCGCCCTGGCCGCCACCGAGCCCGCCCGGGCGCTCGCCACGACCGTGCGGGCCCGCCGGGCCGCCGCGCTGGCCGCCACCGCGCTCGGCGACCACCCCACCGCCCGCCTGCACCTGCGTGCCCTCTTCGACGCCTGTGGGGCACCCGTCCACTACCACCTGTCGTGCTACGCCGTCGCCGACCACGCGGCAGCCGCCGTGCTCACCGGCCATACCGAGGACGCCCGTACGGTCCTGGAGCGGGTCCGCGAGGAGGTGGGCGACGGCGCTTCGCCACGGCTGCGGCAGATCCTGCTCCGGGCGGCCGCGCTGCTGGCCGGGCCCGACGACGGGGCGGGCGACTGCTTCCGCGAGGCGCTGGCGGACCCGGCGGGGCAGCGCTGGCCCTTCGAACGCGCCCAGGTGTGGCTGGAGTACGGGGAGTGGCTGCGCCGCAGGCGGCAGATCGCCGAGGCGCGCTCGGCGCTGGCCGAGGCCCGGGACCTGTTCGCGGGGCTGGGCGCGCCGCACTGGTCGGCGCGGGCGGAGGCGGAGCTGCGGGCGGCGGGCGTCGCCGTCGGCCCGGACCGGCACAGCGCGCTGCACGCACTGACGCCGCAACGGCAGCGGATCGTACGGCTGGCAGCACAGGGGCTGACGAACCGGGAGATCGGCGAGCGGCTCTTCCTCTCGCCGAGGACCGTGGGCACCCACCTCTACCAGGCGTTCCCCGCGCTGGGCGTGACGTCCCGCAGCCAACTGCGCGACGTCGTGGAGCAGGAGGGCTGACGGCTGGGTTCCGGGCCTCAGTCATGACGCAAGTCATCTGACGGATGGCCGGCGGGCCGCCGGAGCCGAGAGTGAATGCGGAAAGACCCGCACCGCACTCGGAGTTCTCATGTCCGGTACATCCGCCGTCCTGTCGACCCTGCCGCTGCCGCCCGCCGACCGGGCCGCGTACTGGCACGCCCTCGTCTCCGGCACCTTCGTCCCGCTCGACGTCACGCTGCACGCGCCCACTCCCCCGGCGGGCACGATCACCAGCCGCAGGCTGGGTCCGCTCCAGGTCTCCGAGGTGGAGGCGGGCCCGCAGACGGTGTCGCGCAGCCCTCGTCGCATCGCGCAGGGCGGTGCGGAGTTCCTGACCGTCACCCTCCAGCAGCGGGGGACGGCCCGGCTCACCCAGGACGGCCGGCAGGCGCTGGTGCGGCCGGGCGGCTTCACCTGCTCGGACGCGGGGCGGCCGTACGAGCGGGAGCAGCCGGAGGACTTCCGGTTCACCACGTTCCGGATTCCCAAGGAGTGCCTGGGAGTTCGGGAGGGCGAGCTGCGGGCCGTCACCGGGACGCTCTTCCACGGAGGTTCCGGGACGGCCGCCCTGATCGCCGCCTTCCTGGGCCGCCTCGCCGGGCAGGCGGCGGACCTCGATCCGGCCACCGGGCACCAACTCGGCCTCACCGCAGCGGACTTGCTCGCGATTCTGGTGCGCGAGCGCCGGGGCGAGCTGGTGCCGCAGGCTCCGGAGGCGGCACGGGGGATGCTGGCCCGCGTCAAGGAGTACGTACTGCACCACCTGGACGATCCCTCGCTGACGCCCGCGCGGATCGCCGCCGCGCACCACGTCTCGGTGCGCTATCTGCACCTGCTGTTCCGGGCGGAGGGGACGTCGGTGGGCCGCTGGATGCTCGCCGAGCGGCTGGCGCGCTGCCGCCGCGAGCTGTCCCGGCCGCCCGGCAACGCGCGGGCCGTGTCCGCGGTGGCCCAGCGGTGGGGCTTCGTGAACCCCTCGCACTTCAGCCGGTCGTTCCGGGCGGCGTACGGGATGTCTCCCCGGGAGTGGCAGGCCGAGGCCCGGCTCCCCGAGGGACGGGCCCGCTCTGCGCACGGCTAGAGCGTGCGACGTACACCCGCCTGGCGTTCCAGGTTGCGCAGCTGCACCCCGAGGTCGCCCTCGAGGGCGTGCCGGGCCGGGCCGGTGCGGCCGATGGGCAGCACTTCCTCGCTGCGTACGTCCTCCAGGAGCAGGGCGAACGCGGCGTACGCGGACACCAGCGCGACCAGGATGCCGAGGCCTCCGGCCGCGCCGGTCAGCCAGTGGACCCCGGTCACACCGGCGAGGCCGGTGGCCGCCCACCGGGGCAGCGAGACCACCAGGACCCACCACAGGGCGCGCTTGGGCCGGGTCACGGACGCCATCAGTGCCCCGAAGCACAGGAACACCAGGTTGAACACGCCCAGCACCTCGTGCCCCTGGGGTGCTCCCGTTCCGGTCACCAGCGCGTACGCCAGCCAGCTTCCGGCGAAGGTGCCCATCAGGGTCGCCGCGATCACGTCGCGGGCCCCGAACGCGATGACACTGACCAGGAGTTGGAGGGCGAAGGCGGGCAGTACGCACAGGGCGACCGCCTGGCGGGCGGTGGCGTCGAGGACGCCGAGCTGGAGGCACCCCGTCAGCACGGAGGCGATGGCCACCGCGAAGAAGCCGAGCGGCATGGGGGAGGCGACGGGGCGCAGGTTGATCCGGGTCATGGACCGCAGGTCGGGCTCGTGGCGACGCCCTTCGCCCGCACCGGGTGCGGGGGGCTCCGTACTCATCTGTTGGTTCTCCTCACTGGCGGGGCTCGCCGGCCCGGCCGGGTTCACGGGGCGAAGCACGGGTCGAGCGGGGCCGTTGCGGGCCGGTCCGGCACGGCGTCGGCCCGTTGTGCCCGCCAGCGGCGGTGGAGTTCCGATTCGGTGACGACCTCGGCCATCGCGTCGGCCTGTCGGGCGCCGGAGGCGTATCCGCCGAAGCGGGCGACCGGGCTCCAGGCGGGGCTGACGGGCGGGATCTCCTCGTCGAGGCCGGTGTGTTCGGCCGCCGCGTGCACGATGCGTCCGCCGACGACCGTCAGTACGGACTCGATGTCGGGGATCTCGTGTTCCGGCACGGTGAAGTAGTCGTGGGACAGCACGGCGAGGTCGGCGTAACTCCCTTCGCGCAGCGTCCCCTTGACGTCCTCCTCCCCGGTGAGCTGTGCCCCGCCCCGGGTGTAGAGGGTGAGGGCCTGTGCCCGGTCGAGCAGGTGGGCGGCCGGGTAGAGGGCGGTGCCGCCGACGGTTCGGCCGGTCACCAGCCAGTGCAGGGACACCCAGGGGTTGTAGGAGGAGACGCGGGTGGCGTCGGTTCCGGCGGCGAGGGTGAGGCCGTGGTCGAGCATGGAGCGCACGGGCGGCGTGCGGGCGGTGGCCTCGGCGCCGTACCGGTCGAGGAAGGCGGTGCCCTGGAAGGACATCCGGTTCTGCACGGACACCGCCCCGCCGAGCGCGGCGATGCGTTCCAGGCTGGCGTCGGAGACGGTCTCGGCGTGGTCGAAGAGCCAGCGTCTGCCGCCCGGGAAGAGTCCTTCGGCGGCGAGCTTCTCGAAGACGGCGAGGTCGCGTCGGATGGTCTCGTCGTAGGTGGCGTGCAGCCTGAAGCCCCAGCCGTTCTCGGCGAGCAGCCGCACCGCCTGCTCCAACTCGGCCTCGTAGCCCGCCTCCAGGGCGGGGCGGGGCTCGGCGAAGTTCTCGAAGTCGGCGGCGGCCCAGGTCAGGTTCTCGCCCGCGCCCGCGAGCCGCAGCCAGGCGTCGCCGTCGCCGGGGCGCACGGTCTGCGTCCAGCGGCGCAGGTCGGCCAGCTCCTGGCCTGCGGTCTGCGGGAAGAGGTAGTAGGCGATGCGCAGGGTGAGTTCGCCGGTGCGGGCCAGGTCGGCGACGGTGGCGTAGTCGTCGGGGAAGTTCTGGAAGCCGCCGGCCGCGTCGAGGGCGGAGGTGAGGCCGAAGCGGTTGAGTTCGCGCAGGAAGTGGCGGGTGGAGGTGCGCCGGTCGGCGGCGTCCAGTGCCGGGGCCTTGGCGAGGGTGGAGTACAGGAGCAGGGCGCCGGGGGCGGCGAGCAGCACGCCGGTGGGTTCGCCGTCGCGGCCGCGTACGATCTGCCCGCCGCGCGGGTCGGGAGTCTCGCGGGTGTATCCGGCGGCGCGTACGGCGGCCCGGTTCAGCAGCGCCGACTGGTAGAGGTGCAGGACGAACACGGGGGTGTCGGGGGCGGCGGCGTTCAGTTCGGCGACCGTGGGCATCCGGCGCTCGGCGAACTGCTCGGCGCTCCAGCCTCCGACGACGCGTATCCACTGGCCCTTGGGGGTGCGTCCGGCCTGTTCGCGCAGCATGGCCAGGGCCGTGCGCAGGCTGCGTACGCCGTCCCAGCGCAGTTCCAGTACGTAGTTGAGGCCGCCCCTGATGACGTGCAGGTGGGAGTCGTTGAGCCCGGGGACGACCCGGCGGCCGAGGACGTCGATCACCCGGGTGGCGGGTCCGACGAGGTGGGCGGTGGCGTGGTCGTCGTCGCCGAGGGCCAGGACGCGGCCGTCGCGGACGGCGACGGTACGGGCCTCGGGGCGGGCGGGGTCGCCGGTGAACACCTTGGCGTTGCGGATGAGGAGGTCGGCGGGGTGGCTTGCGGCGGCCGCCGTGGGGCTGATGCCCGCGACGGGCATGCTCGGGTGGGGCGGGGTGGCACTCATGCCGGGACCTCCCGGGAGGGCTCGGGCGGTTCGGTCGGGCATGGCTCAACTCCTGTGCTGGTGAACTGGGTTGGGGCCGGGCCGCCCGCTCACGGGAGCGGGCGGCCCGGACTGGGGGCTCGGTCAGCCGATGAAGCCGAGCAGGGCGGCGTTGACCTCGTCGGCGTGCGTCCACAGCAGGCCGTGCGGGCCGCCGGGGACGACCGTCAGCTCGGCGCCGTCGATGAGCTGGGCCAGCGGGATCGCGGTGGAGTCGATGGGCAGGGTGCGGTCGGCGTCGCCGTGGACGATCAGCGTGGGGACGTCGATACGGGGCAGGTCCTCGCGGAAGTCGGTCAGCCAGGCCGCGACGCAGTCGAGGGTGCCCTTGGCCGAGGCTCCGACGGCGACGTTCCAGCTGGCCTGGACGGCCTGCGGGCTGATGCGGGTGCCGCCGAGGACGTCCACGTTGTAGAAGTCGGCGAGGAAGTCCGTCATGAAGGCGTAGCGGTCGGCGCGGATGGCCTCTTCGATCCCCTTGAAGACCTCGCCGTCGACGCCCGCCGGGTTGTCGTCGGTCTTCAGCAGGAAGGGCGGGACCACGCCGATGAGGACGGCCTTGGAGACCCGCTCGGACCCGTAGGCGCCCAGGTAGCGGGTGACTTCGCCGGTGCCCATGGAGAAGCCGACGAGGACCGCGTCGCGCAGGTCCAGGGCGGTGAGTATCCGGTCGAGGTCGGCGGCGAAGGTGTCGTAGTCGTAGCCGTCGGCGGGCTGGTCGGAGCGGCCGAAGCCGCGCCGGTCGTAGGTGATGACCCGGTTGCCCGCGGCGAGCAGCGCGGCCGTCTGCTTCTCCCAGGAGGCCCCGTTCAGCGGCCAGCCGTGGATGAGGACGACGGGGCGGCCGCTGCCGTGGTCCTCGTAGTACAGCTCGACGGGGGCGGAGTTGCCTTCGGCGACCTTGATGTACGGCATGAGTGTGCTCCGAATTCTTGTGAGGGGTGGGTGAGTGATTCTTGTGAGGGGTGGGCGAGTGGTGCTTGTGAGAGCGGTGCGGGGGTGTCAGGCCCGTACCAGCGGGGTGTCCACCAGGTGTTCCGCGAGGAACCACACCTGGGCCTCGCCGGTGCGCAGCACCCCGGAGACCAGCAGGTCGTTGCTTCCCTCGTCGCCCTCGGCGGCGATCCGGGCGGCGGCGTCGCGGGCGTCGACGAGGATGCGCTCGTGCGCGTCGAGGAGGCGCGAGAGCATGACGGGCACCGGTTCGACGCCGTCGGGCGGCCGGGGCACCGAGGTGAGTTCGGCGGCGTGGCGCGGGTCTCCGACGGCGACTCCGCCCAGGCTCTGGACGCGTTCGGCGAGTTCGTCCACGAGGGCGAGCTGCGCCTCGGCGTGCCGGTCGAGCATCTGGTGAAGGGCGTGGAAGGTGGCACCGCGCACGAGCCAGTGGTGCTTCTTGTAGAGGGAGTGGAGCATCTGGGTGTCGGCCAGTACGCGGTTGAGCCGCTGGCAGGCGTACATCCGGGTGTCGTGGCCGAGGCCCAGCGGGAGTTGTTTGACCGTGCCGAAACGCTGGGTCTCGGGGCCCTTCTGGTGCAGCAGCGGCTGGCCGCCGCCGGGCGCGGGGGTGCTGTCGGCCGGTGCGGGATGGATCACGTACGTACTCCAGAGAAAGGGGAAGCGCGTTTCAGGAGGGGGCCGGTGTGCGGTGCAGGGCAACCCGGGTGAGCAGGCCGCTGCCTGCTCCGGCGGCCAGGACGAGCGCCGTCCACCACAGGGGGTACGGCGCCAGGCCGAGGGAGTGGTCGAGGGACCAGGCGCCGGGGCCGGTGGCGGCGAGGGCGACGGCGGTGCCGATCAGGACGAGCGGGTATTCGTAGCCGTCGTTCTGCACCCACAGTCCGTTCGGCCGCTTGACGGTGAGGGCGACGGTCATCACGCCGACGACACCGGTGGCGGCGAGCGGGGTGAGCAGTCCTGCGGCGAGCAGCAGCCCGGAGCCGAGCTGGCCGCCGCCCGCCGCGAGGGCGGTCAGTGCGCCGCCGCGGAAGCCGTCGGCGCGGAACTCCCGTGCCCCGCCCGCCAGTCCGGTGCCGCCGAGGAGGGGGCTGATCTTCTGCAGTCCGTGTCCGGCGACGAGCAGTCCCGCCAGCAGCCGCAGGATCAGCAGACCGGTGTCCACGGGTCAGCCGGCCGCGTGCGCGCCGATGACCGACTGCGCGTAGACGACGCCGAGTCCGTACGCGCCGCCGTGCTCCTTGACGATGTCCATGACCGCTCCGTACGTGTCCTGGCGCGCCCAGTCGCGCTGGAGCTCCAGCAGCACCTGGAGCCAGGTCACCGGGACGGCCCCGGCGGCGGTCATGCGCTGGAGGGCGTGTTCGTGGGCGGCCGGGGTCACGCCGCCGGAGGCGTCGGCGACGACGTAGACCTCGTAACCCTGCTCCAGCGCGGAGAGGGCGGGGAGCACCAGGCAGACCTCGGTCCACAGCCCCGACAGGACGATCTTGCGGCGGCCGGTGGCCCGGACCGCGGCGACGAGGGCCTCGTCCTCCCAGGCGTTCATGCTCGTGCGGTCGAGGGGCTTGTGGTCGGGGAGGACGGCGGCCAGTTGCGGGAGCAGGGGGCCCGAGAAGGAGTCGGCGGCCACGGTGGTGAGGACGGTGGGCACGCCGAAGGCTCTGGCGGCCTTCGCGAGCCCGACCGTGCTGTTGACGATGGCGGCCCGGTCGCCGGAGCCGGTGCCGAAGAACATCTGCGGCTGGTGGTCGACGAAGAGCATCACCGCGTTGTCGGGGGTGATGAGGTCCGAGCCCGGTGCGGCGTGGACCTGCGTGGGGTCGAAGGCGGGGTGGCTCATGAGGGGGGTCCTTTCGCGGAGTCCCGTGGACGCCGTGTGGATGCAGGGGATCGGTGCGGTCCGGATCCCGGGGACGTCCCGGCCGAACCGCTCCATGAACGTAGATCGGCGTCCACGGGCCGTTTTGACCGACAGTGCACGGCCCCTGTTCCTGGAGCGCACGGCCGGTTCGGACCGGTGCGGGGGTGCGCCGTCGGCACCCCGGGCGACGGCTGAGACACCGGCAGTCCCGGTGCCGCCGAAGCACTTCGGACAACTCCGGACGGAACAGGGAGAGTTGAGGTTGCCCTCTTGATCATTCCCTGACTTCGAGTGACTACTTTCGGACATACGCACCTACGGGGCATCGTCGGCCATTCCTCACCACCCCGGGAGGCCCGGAACGCCCACGGCAAGCCGTCCGTGGCGTGCGCCGCATCCTCACCGTTCATCTCCCGGTTGCTCATATCTGCCAAATAATTTGCGGTACTTGGACCGATCGGCAGGAAGAACGTCCGGAAGTCTCCGTTCTCTTTTGACTCTGGATCTTCCCTTGGTGAAGGTCTCGTGCATGTCCACCACCTCTCCAGCCGCTCCGGGCGGCCTCCTGCGGCTGCGCGACTTCCGGCTGCTGCTCGCCGGGGCCGCCGCCGGTCAGGTCGGCGCTCAAGTCACCCTGGTCGCGCTGCCGTTGGTCGCGGTCCTCGAACTGCGCGCCCCGGCCTTCCAGGTGGGCCTGCTCACGGCCGCCGAGACGGCCGCGTTCCTGCTCATCGGCCTGCCCGCCGGTGCGTGGGTGGACCGGATGCGCAAGCGCACGCTGATGATCCGGGCCGACGTGGTGCGCTGCGCGGCCATGGCGAGCATCCCGCTCGCGGCGGTCGCCGGGGTACTGACCATGGGGCAGCTGTACGTGGTGGCCCTGGTGACCGGTGTCGCGACGGTGTTCTTCGACGTGGCGCACCAGAGCTACCTGCCCCAACTCCTGGACAGGGAGCGCCTGGTGGCGGGCAACGGCGCGCTGGAGACCGTACGGTCGTCGGCCCAGGTGGCGGGCCCCGGGCTCGGTGGCGGGCTCGTGCAGCTCGTCGGCGCGCACCTGGCGATCGTGGCCGACGCGATCGGGTACGCGGTCTCGGCCCTGTTCCTGATGGCGATACGGAAACCGGAGGCGAAGCCCGAGCCGGTGCCGGGGGCGTCCGTGCGCAAGGACGTCGCCGAGGGGCTGCGGTTCGTGATCGGCAATCCGCTGCTGCGGGTGATCGCCGCCGCGACCGGCCTCGGGAACTTCTTCAGCGCGATGCTGATGGCCACGCAGACGGTGTTCCTGGTGCGGGTGCTCGAACTTCGCCCGGGTGCCGTCGGGTTGATGCTGTCCGCGTCGGCCGTCGGCGGGCTCGCCGGGGCGCTGTGCGCGGGCCGGCTGGCCCGCCGGTTCGGGCAGGCCCGGCTGATCTGGCTGTCGTGCCTGGTCACGGGACCGTTCGCGGTGCTGTGGCCGCTGGCGGGCGAGGGCGCGGCGGCGGCTCTGTTCGCGGTGGCGTCCGGCGTGGTCTTCTTCGGCGCCGTCGTCTACAACGTGGCACAGGTGAGCTTCCGTCAGATGCTGTGCCCACCGCGGCTGTTGGGGCGGATGAACGCGACCCTGCGGTTCCTGATGTGGGGCACGCTGCCGCTGGGCGCGCTCGTCGGCGGGGCCGTCGCGGACGGATTCGGGGCGCGTGCCGCGCTGTGGGTGTGCGCGGCCGGCTTCCTCCTCGTACCCCTGCCCCTGCTGCTGTCGCGACTGCGGGGCATGCGGGACCTGCCGGCGGCGGAGGAGGTGCCCGAGGACGGGGCGCCGGCCGGTGCGGGGGCCGCCCGCTGAGCGAGGCATCCGGGGCACGCCGCAAGCGCCCCACACCCAACACTTCCGAGTTCCGAGAGAGGATCCCGTGCACCGCAGCATCACCGGCTCGTATCTGGACCGCTACCAGCGCCTCACCGGGGGCGGCGACAGCGCTGACCTGCTGCCCGTCACCGGCGCACAGCGCCGCTTCGTCCTGGTGCGGGCCATGGACCCCACCGGGCGGCCCGACACCGTACCGCTGTTCTTCGCGTTCCCGTCCGGCAGCGTGGATGCCGCACGGCTGCGGGAGGCGGCCGAGCACCTGGCCGCCCGGCACCCCGTGCTGCGGGCGCGGGCCGAGGTGTTCCGGGGGACGCCCGTGCTCCGGACCGCCTCGCCCTCCGTACCGCTGGAGGAGGTGCGCCCGGCTCCCGGCGAGGGGGTGCGGGACGCGTTGCGGCGGGCGCTGGGCGCGTGGAGCGCGGACGGGCCGCCGCTGCGGCTGTTCCTCGCGAGGGACCCGGGCATACGGGACCAGGATGACCCCGGCGAGGACGTGCTCGCGGTCGTCCTGGACCACGCCGCCTGCGACGGGCAGTCGCTGGCGCGCATCGTCGAGGACCTCGGCGAGGCCTACCTGTCCGGGCTCGGCGCGGCGGACGTGACGGCGGACGAGCGGGCCGCCGGGCTCGCCGAGTACCGGCAGGCGGTCCTCCTCCAACTGGAGGCCGAGCACCGGGCCAGCTCCCCGGACGCCCTCGCGTACTGGGGCGACCGGCTTCGCACCGTGCACGAGCGCGCCCCGCGTCCCGGCGCGCCCCTGCCCACCGGGGCCGCCGAACTCACCGTCCCCGGCGGCCCGTCGGGCGTCCCCTTCGCCGCGCTGCTCGACGCCGTCCGGTCCGCCGCCCGCGTGCTGTACGGAACCGGGCACGTGCCGCCGGTCGGCTACCCGTGGGGCGGCCGGCCCGCCGGGGCTCCCCCGGTGGTGGGCTGCTTCCTCAATACGGTCGTCTTCCCGGCCGGTACGGACGAGGCCCGTCCGGCACCCGAGCTGACCGCCACCCAGTGGTGGGACGACCTGGACCGCGCCGACACCCCCTTCGACGAGGTCGTGCACGCCGCCCGCACCGCCGGTTCCCGCTGGTCGGGGGCGCTGGACGGCTTGCTGACCGTGGACGACGACCGCCGTCGGCCGGTCCTGCGGCTGGGCGGGACGTCCGGCCGTGAGACGCAGGTCGACGGCCGCCCGGTGCGGGCCCCGTTCGCCGTTTCCGTGGTGCAGGGGCCGACCGTGCGGCTGCGGATGGTCTGGGACCGGTCCGTGCTCGACGACACCGCCGCACGGGAGGCCTTCGCCGTGCTGGGCGGGGAACTGCGGGCGGGTCTGCCGGTCGGCTCGGCCTCGTAACTCCGTACGGGACGACCTGACGGCACTCCGTACGGGACGACCTGGCAGCACTCCGTACGACACCACTCGACTTCGCATCGGCGGACGCGCGCGACCCGCGCAGCCGCCGGAATTCCCCCCGGGCGGCGCACGACCACGTGCCCCGTCCCGCCGGGCGGCGGCGCGACCCGCGCCGCCGCCCCCTGTCCCACGACCCGACAACCCCAGGGATCGCCATGCTCCCCCTCTCCTCCTCGCAGGAGATCGTCTGGCTGCACGAGCAAGTGCAGCCCGGCAGCCGCGCCTACAACTTCACCGCCTCCCTCGACCTGTGGGGCGGCCTCGACCCCGACGCGCTGCACGCAGGTTTCGCCGCCACCCTCGACCGGCATCCGGGCCTGCGCCTGGAGCTGGTGGAGGTGCCCGGCGCGATGCCGGGGCAGCGCGTCGCCGACGCGTGCCCGCCCCGCCTGCACCGGGTGGACCTCGGCACCTCGCCCGACCCCGAGGCCGCCTTCCAGGAGCTGCTGCGCGCCGAGGCCGAGCGGCCGCTCGACACCTTCGAGGCGCCGCTGCTGCGCTGGACGCTGGTGCGGATGGCCGACGGCCACCACCGGCTGATCCACGTCGAGCACCACCTGATCCACGACGGGCACTCCTTCGCGATCCTCCTCGCCGACGTCTTCGGCACCTACCGCTCCCATGTCCTGGGCGAGAAGCCCGAGTTGGCCCCCGCCTCCTCGTACGCGGACCACGTGCGCGCCCAGGCGGGCCCCGGGCGGGCCGACGAGGTGCGGGCCGGGCTGGAGTTCTGGACCCGTGAGCTGGAGGGTGCGTCGTACGACATGCCGCTGCCCGGACTCGTACGGCCGGGAGCGGTGCGGCGGCACCACGGCGGGCAGCTGCGCCAGTCGATCGGTGCGGACCTGGCCGAGCGGCTGCGGGCGCACGCCAAGGAGCGCGGGCTGACGCCGTTCGCGACGCTGCTGGGGCTGTTCGCGGAGCTGCTGCGGCGGCACGGCGGGCGCTCCGAGATGGTGGTCGGCACGGCCGTCGGCAACCGACCGCTGGGCTTCGAGGACGCGGTGGGGATGTTCGTCAACACCATCCCGCTGCGGCTGCGCCTGGATCCGGAGGCCCCGGCCCAGGACACGATGGACGAGGTGACGGACACCCTGGTGCGGGCCCTGCCGTACCAGGAGGTGCCGGTCCAGGAGCTGACCCGCGCGCTGGGGCTGCACACGTCGGGGGCGGACAATCCGCTGTTCGACGTGATGTTCAGCGCGCACGACGCGGTGCTGCCGGACCTGGAGGTGCCGGGTCTGGAGGTGGCTCTGTTCGAGGGCTTCAACACCGGGACGACCCGCTTCGACCTCGACGTGGTGCTGCTGCCGGACGACCGGCGCGGGGTCGGCCCCCGGGCGGGCGCGGCGGGCATGACGCTGGTGTGGGACTACGACGTGGACCTGTACGGCGAGGAGGTGGCCGCGCTCCTCGCCGGCCGCTTCCTCGACCTGCTGCGGGCCTACCTGGACTCCCCCGGCACGGCGCTCGCCGCACTGGCTCCGCCGGCCGCCGCCCCGCTCCCGGAGCCGGAGGCCGCGGGTGTGCCCGGCCCTGCGCCGCTGGACCCGCTGTCCGCCCACGACCCTTCGCTGCCCGCCCTCTTGGTGGGGGCCAGGCGGATCACGTACGGCGAGCTGGACGCGCGCGTGGACTCCCTCGTACGACGGCTGGGCGCGGCCGGGGTCACGGCCGGGCAGCCGGTGGCGGCGGTGCTGCCGCGCGGGGTGGACTCGGTGGTGACGCTGCTGGCCTGCCTGCGCAGCGGTGCGGTGTACTGTCCGCTGTCGCCGACCGACCCGGCTGCCCGTCTGGAGCTGCTGCTGGAGCGGCTGGCCCCGGCGATGGTGCTCACGGCGCCGGACGGCGGTGTGCGGGTTCCGGCGGGGCTGCCGACGGGGTCGGTGGCGGACGAGGTGCTGCCGCCCGCCGCTCCTGCCGAGGTCGTGCCGTCGGCGGCGTACGTCATCCACACCTCGGGCTCGACGGGCGTGCCGAAGCCGGTCGCGGTCGGGCCGGACGCGCTGCGCAACCATCTCACCGGTGTCGCCGAACGGTTCGGCCTGGCGGCCGGGGACCGGGTGCTGGTGTTCGCGCAGCCGTCGTTCGACGTGGCGCTGGAGGAGGTGCTGCCGTCGCTGTACGCGGGGGCGTGCCTGGTGGTGCCCGAGTTCGAGGTGCCCACGGGTGCGGAGCTGGTCAACCTCCTGTGCGGGGCCCGGGTGTCGGTGGCGAACCTGCCGACCAGCTACTTCCTGGCGACGCGCGAGGACCTGCGGGACGCCCTGCTCGGGGGCGGCTGGTCGCCCCGGCTGCTGGTGCTCGGCGGGGAGCGGCTGCCCGCCGACGTGCTGCGGGAGTTCCTGCGCGACCTGGATCTGCGGGTGTTCAACGCGTACGGGGTGACCGAGGCGTCGATCAGCTCCACGGTGTACGAGGTGGATCCCGCCCGCCTGTCGGCCGCCGGGGCCGAGATTCCGCTCGGCGGGGAGCTTCCGGGCGAGCGGATTCACGTACTGGGTACGGGACTTCAGCCGCTGCCGGACGGCGCGGTCGGTGAACTCGCTGTAGCGGGAGCCGGGTTGGCGGAGGGATACCTCGGCAACCCGGAGGCCACCGCCGCCCGGTTCGTGCACGTGCCCGCCCTGGGCGGTGAGCGCGTCTACTTGACCGGCGACCTGGGCTTCCGGGGCCGGGACGGGCTGCTGCGCTTCCTCGGGCGGCGGGACAACCAGGTCAAACTGCGCGGCTACCGGATCGAGTTGGAGGAGGTGGAGGCGGCCGCCTCTGCCGTGCTCGGTGGGCGGTCCTGTGCGGTGGTCCTCGACGCCTCGGCGGCCGGGACCCCTCGGCTGATCGGATTCCTGGAGGACGACGGGACCGAAGGAGCCTGGGACGAGCAGGAGTTGCACCGGGCGCTGAGCGACCGGCTGCCCGGAGCGCTCGTGCCGGGCGCATGGGTGCGGCTCGACGCGATGCCGACGCTGCCCGGCGGCAAGCCGCACCGGGCGGCGCTCTCGAAGCTGGCGGCTTCCGTGGAGGACCGCGCGGAGGAGCCCGGCCCGGCCCCGGACGCCGACCCCGCGCTGGCGCTGCTCGCCGAAGGCTGGCGGGAGGTGCTCGGGCACGACCGGTTCGCGGCGGGCTCGCACTTCTTCCAGGTGGGCGGGCACTCCCTGCTGGCCGCGCAGCTCGCGGCCTGGCTGGAGCCGCACCTCGGGAGCCGCCCGCCGCTGCGGGTGCTCTTCCAGAATCCCGTGCTCGCCGACCAGTCGCGGGCGCTGACCGCCGTCTCCGCCACGACCGCGCCGGCTTCGGCCCCGGCCTCGGTATGACCACCCCAGAGCTGAAAGGACGTCAGGACGTGACGCGAAGTGTGCTGTACGGAAAGCCCGTTGACCCGGATGCGACGCAGGTTCTGGGCCGGCACGAGGAGTGGGTGCGCCGCGCCCCCGACGCCCCGGCGGTGCTCGACGGGCCGCACTCCTGGACGTACCGGGAGATCGACGAGGCGGCCGACGCGCTGATACGGGCCTGGGGCGACCGCGTGCGCCCCGGCGACCTGGTGGGCGTCTGCCTGGACAGGTCCGCCGCGCTGGTGGTGACCGCCGTCGCGCTGGCCCGCGTGGGGGCGGTGTATCTGCCGCTGGGGCCACGCCCCGGTGAGCGCAGGCTCGCCGCCGTCGGCGAGGACGTCGGCGTCGCCTGTCTGATCGGGGCGGTCGAGGTGCTGCCGCCCGCGCACCGGGAGGAGGCGGAGCACGTGATGCTGCCGCTGCCGGGCGAGGGCGCGAACGCGGTGCCGGGCGTGGTCGCGGCGTTCCTGCCGCCCGCGCCGGGCGCCCACCGGGCTCCGGAGGGAGCGCTGTACGCGGTGCTGACCTCGGGTTCCACCGGCAGGCCCAAGGCGGTCGCCGTGGCGGAGCCCGCGCTGGGCGCGCTGCTGGACTGGTACCGGGGGACGACCGGGCTCGGCCCCGGCGAGCGGCAGTCGCTGCTCATCGGTGTCGCCTTCGACCCGCACGTGATGGAGCTGTGGGCCGGGCTGACCTCCGGTGCGGCGCTGGTGCCCGCGCCGGACGCCGTGCGCTGGGACCCCTCGGCGCTCGTCGACTGGTGGCGGGAGGCGGGGGTGACGGTCGCGGTGTCGGCGACCCCGATGGCCGAACCGCTGCTGGACGCGCCCTGGCCGCAGGACCTGGCGCTGCGGCACCTGATCGTCGGCGGCGACCGGATGCGGCGCCGTCCGGGCGCGGACGTGACGGCCGTGGTGCACAACGCGTACGGGCCCGCCGAGGCGACCGTGGTCACCACGGTGCACACCATGCGGGCCACCGACGCCGACGCGCACGAGGACGCGGCCCCGCCGATCGGCCTTCCGCTGCCGGGGGTGGGCGTGCTGGTCACGGATCCCGAGGGGCGGGTCGTACCGCGCGGGGAGGACGGCGAACTGCGCATCGCCGGTGCCCAGTTGGCGGTGGGATATCTCGACGCCGAGCTGACCCGCAGCCGGTTCGTGTCCTCATCCGAGGGCGAGCGGGTGTACCGGACCGGGGACCGGGTGCGGATGCGCGCCGACGGGGTGCTGGAGTTCCTGGGCCGTCTCGACGACCAGGTGAAGATCAGCGGCGTACGGATCGAACCGGCCGAGGTCGAGGCCGCGCTGGAGCAGGACCCGGCGGTCCGCAGCGCAGTGGTGGTGGCACCCCGGGACGCGGCGGGGCACGCCCGGCTGGTGGCGTACGTACTGCCGGCCGGCGGGACGGCGACGCCTCCCGAGCCGGACGCACTGCTGGACGCCGTGCGCGGCTGGCTGCCGGAGCAGGCGGTGCCGTCGGCGGTGGAGGTCGTGGAGTCCTTCGTGCTGGACGCCAACGGAAAGGTGGACCGGGCGGCACTGCTGAAGGGGCTGCTGGAGGCCTCCACCGGGGCGGTGGATACAGGGACCGCGAACGAGCGGCTGGTCCTGGGAACGGTGCGCACGCTGCTGGGCCGCACGGACATCGAGCTGGAGGACAACTTCACCGATGCGGGCGGGACTTCACTGGCTGCGGCCCGGCTGCTTGCCGCCGTGGAGCGGGAGACCGGGGTGCGGCTGCGCGCGCCGGAGCTGCTGCGCCAGCCGGACCTGAGGGCGGTCGTCGCGGTGCTGGACGCGCGCTGTGCGGCGGGGGTGCGGGGTGTCTGAGGCTCGCGACTTGACCGCCGTGTTCGCCGAGCGGGCCGCGCGGACGCCTGACGCGCTGGCCCTGGCGGACGGCGACAAGACTCTGACGTACCGTCAACTGTCCCGTGCAGCAGATGGATTGGCCGCCCACCTCATCGATGGTGGGGTGCTGCCCGGTGCGGCCGTGGCACTGCTCGTACGGCGTTCGGCGCGCACCGTCGTGGCGCAGCTCGCGCTGTGGCGGGCGGGTGCGGTGTGCGTGCCGCTCGACCCGGCGCATCCGAGGGCCCGCACGGAGGCGGTGCTCGCCGACTCCGGTGCCGTGCTCACGGTCGGCGACGCGGATCTGCTGGAGGCGGCGGGGCTTGAAGGCCCGCAGATGGTGTTGGAACCGGACCTGCCCGCGTACGACGGGGTGACGGCGCTTCCCGGGCCCGGCCCCGACGCGACGGCGTTCATCATGTTCACCTCGGGTTCCACCGGGCGGCCCAAGGGTGTGGCCGTGCGTCACGAGGCGGTCGCCGCGCTGGTCACAGATCCCTCGTACGTCACGGTGGGCCCCCGCGACCGGGTGCTGCTGCACTCGCCCGCGACGTTCGACGCCTCGACCTTCGAGGCGTGGGTAGCCCTCGCGAACGGTGCCGCCGTGGTGGTCTGCCCCGCCGACCGGCCGTCCTTCGAGGACCTGGCCAGGGCGGTGGAGCGGCACGCGGTCACAGTGGCGTTCTTCACCACGGCGCTCTTCCACCAGTTGGCCGCCCGCCGGTCGCGGGTCTTCGGGCTGCTGCGGTCGGTGGTGGTGGGCGGTGAGGCCCTGTCCGTCCGGCACGCGGGTGCGGTGCTGGAGGCGTACCCCTGGCTGGAACTGGTCAACGGCTACGGGCCGACCGAGACGACCACGTTCGCCACGGCGCACCGCGTCACGGAGGCGGACCTCAAGGGGCCGATGCCGGTGGGCCGGCCGATCGCGAGTGCGACGGCACACGTACTCGGTCTCGGTCTCGGTCTCGGCGAGGACGGGCACCCGGTCGGGGAGGGCGAGATCGGCGAGCTGTGGATCGGCGGTACGCGGCTGGCCGCCGGGTACGTGGGCCGGCCGGAACTGACCGCCGAACGGTTCGTGGAGCACCCCGGCCGGGGCCGCCTCTACCGCACGGGCGACCTGGCCTCGTTCCGGGCGGACGGAGTGCTGGACTTCCACGGGCGGGCGGACGACCAGGTGAAGGTGCGGGGCCACCGCATCGAACCGGGCGAGATCGAACACGCGCTGCGGGAGCTCGGGGAGGTCGAGGACGCGGCGGTGACCGTGCGCCGGGCGGCGCAGGACGACGTACGTCTGGCGGCGTTCGTGGTGCTGCGGTCGGGGTCGTCCCCGGACGTCCCCGCACTGCGCGCCGCTCTCGCCGACCGGCTTCCGGCGTACCTGGTCCCGGACGAGCTGACGGTGGTGGACCGCCTGCCGCTGACGGCATCCGGAAAGGTGGACCGCAGGGCACTGACGGAGCCCGGTCCGCCTTCGTGGGGTGGAGCCGGGGCCGTGGGCATACCGGAAGCGCCGGACGAACTGGATGCGGAGCCGGGCGCGGGGCCGGGAACGGCGAATGCCGAACCCGGCACGGGCACAGCGCCCGGGACGGCGGATGCCGAGCGAGGTACGAGCGCGGCCCCCAGCCCGCCGGATCCGAATTCCCTACGGGCACGCCGCAGCTCGGGCGCGGAGCAGGGTCACGCTGACACGCACAACTCCGGTCCGGAGCACGGGCCCGGCAGGGCCCTCGCCCCACAAGCTGCGGACGGGCCGACGGCGATGCCGGACCCCGGCACCGCACACCCCGTAACGCCCGCCGCCGACATCGGCCCCAGAGCCGAGCGGAAGGACGGCCGCGTGGCGATCCCCGCCCCCCGGGCGGAACACAGCCCGAGCGCGGGGCCGGCGTCCGGCGCGGTCCCCGGACACGACCCCGTGACCGGGCCCGGCACGACGCAGCACCCCGGGGCCGGGTCCGGAGCGACGCAGCACCCCGGGGCCGGGTCCGGAGCGACGCAGCACCCCGTCACCGCACCGGGCACCAGCCCCGCCGAGCCCGGCTTCCCCGCCCAGGACGAGCCCGGCGGAGTCGGCTCGGCACCCGCCCTCACCCCGCTCCAGGCCGTCGTCGCCGACGTGTGGGCGCGGTCGCTCGGGTGCGAAGTGGTCGCGCCCGACGACGACTTCCTCGCCCTCGGCGGGCACTCGCTGCTCGCCCTCGTCGTCACCGACGACCTCCGTGAGGACCTCGGCGTGGAGCTGACGCTCGCCGACTTCTTCGCCGCGCCCACCGTCGCCGGGCACGCCGCCCTCGTCGAGCGGGCCCTGCTGGCCACCCATGGGGACCCGCGCCCCGCACCTCTCGACGCCCCGGAGCACACCGATGTCCCTTGACACCTCCCCCGCCCTCCAGGAGGAGCTGCTGCGCCGGGCCCGTTCCCGGGCCGTCAGCAGTCCGCGCCCGCGCGAGGCCGCCGGGTCGGGCGCGGGCCGTGCCCCGCTCTCGTACGCACAGCGGCGCATGTGGCTGATGGACCGGCTCGGGCAGCGCGACGGCGTCTACAGCGTCCCGTTCGCGACCCGGCTGACCGGCCCGCTCGACCTCGACGCGTTCGGTGAGGCGCTCACCGCGCTGGTCGCCCGGCACGCGATTCTGCGCACGCGGTACGGACAGCAGGGCGACGAGCCCTACCAGGAAGCGGTGCCCGCGCCGGACGCGGTGCCGGTGCGGGTGGTCGACGTAGACACCGACGCCGACGCGTCCGGCCTGCTGGTCGCCGAGGCCATGCTGCCGTTCGACCTCGCCTCCGGCGCGCCGCCGCGTGCGCTCGTGCTGCGGCACGGGCCCGAGGACCACACCGTCATGCTGACGTTCCATCACATCGCCCTGGACGGGCATGCGTTGGTCCAGGTGGCCGAGGAGCTTGCGGTGCTGTACGCCGGACAGACCGGCGCGGCTCATGCCGCTCTTCCCGCAGCACCGCCCCAGTACGCCGACTTCGCGCGGCACGAGCACGCCACGGCCGACCGGTTCGCCCCGAGCCTGGACCACTGGGCCCGCCGCCTCGCCGGGTCCGTGCCGCCCGCGCTGCCCCGGCCCGCAGCACCGCCCGAGGATCTCGCCGACCGGCCGTCGGCCGTCTGCCGGACACCCCTGGGCCAGGACGTCCCGGACGCGCTGCGCAGGGTGGGGCGGGACCGCCGGGCGACCTTGTTCACGGTGCAACTCGCGGCCGCCTTCGCCGCGTTGCACAAGCTGACGGGCGAGAGCGATCTGGTGATCGGTTGCGCCGCCGCCCTCCGCGAGGGGCGGGAGGCCGCCGGACTCGTGGGCCTGTGCGTCAACACTCTGCCCGTACGGGTGGACCTCGGCGGCGACCCGTCGTTCGGGACGCTGGTGGAGCGCGTACGGGATGCGGTGCTGGAGGCGCAGCAGCACCGGCACGTTCCGTACGACCTCGTGATGGAGCGGCTCGGCGCGACGGCGCGCGGCACGGACGGCTCCGCGCTGGTGCGGGTGACGGCCGACGTCCTGGGCGAGCCGACGGCGCTGCGGCTGCCGGGGCTGCACGCCGAGGCCGTCGAAGTCGCCCTGTCCGAAGCCAAGTTCGACCTGTCGTTCGGGCTGGTGGACACGGCGGAGCCGGCCGGTCTGGTCCAGTACGGGCGCGGTGCGCTCGACGAGACGGCGGGGCAAGCACTGGGGCGGTCCTTCGCCGAGTTGCTGACGGCGGTCGCCGCCGAGCCCTCGCTGCGGCTGTCCGAACTGCCCGGCGCGCCCGCCCCCGTACCGGCCCGGCATCCCGCCGAGACCGCCCTGCGCGCACTCCCCCGCGTCGAGGACGCCGCCACGCACCGGACACCAAACGGGACACTGCTCGCGTACGCCGTCCTGCGGGACCGGCTCGGGCCTTCCCCGACGCAACTCCGCTCCGCCATACGGTCGTTGCTGGCCCCGGAAGACGTCCCGGCGGCGGTGACCCTGCTGGACGCACTGCCCCGTACGGCCGACGGTTCCGTCGACCCGGACTCCCTGCCCGGCGCTCCCGTCCCCGGGCGGGTCACCGGGCCGCGCGCCGACGCCGTGACACGGGCGTTCGCGGACGTCCTGCGGCGTCGTCCGGCGCCCGACGACGACTTCTTCGCGCTCGGCGGGCACTCGCTCGCCGCCGTGCAGGTGGCCGAGCGGCTGCGCACCGGGCTCGCGCTGCCCCTGACCGGGCTCGACGTCATGGAGTCCCGTACGCCGCGTGCGCTCACCGCACTGCTGGACGCCCGGGCCGCCGAGCGCGCGGCCGCTCCTGTCGTACGTTCCGCAGGCCGCCGTGCGGTACGGCCGGGCAGCGTCCTGGTGACCGGCGGCACCGGCGGCGTCGGGGCCTTCGTCCTGCGGGAGCTGGCCGCCCGGGGGCGTCCCGTGCTCGCGCTGGCCCGCCCTGAGTCCGCGCACCTCGTGGCCGGTGACGGCATCGAGGTGGTGGAGGGCGATCTCGCCGACCTCGACGGGCTGCGCGAGGCCGTCGCCGGCGCGGACGCGGTGATCCACGCGGCGTGCACCTTCACCCGGCCCGAGGTCGACGTCGCGGCGATGCGCGCCATGACGGAGGCCTGGAGCCGGGGGCCGTTCGTCTTCGTGAGCAGCGTCGACGCGTACGGCCGCCCGGCGGAGGCGGAGGTGGCCGAGGAGGCCCCGTCCGGGCCGCCGTTGAGCCCGTACGGGCAGGGGAAGCTCGACTGCGAGGCGATCCTGCTGGGCGCCGCCGGGACCGGGGGGCGCGGCGGGGCGAGCGCGGTACGGTCACCGCTCGTGTGGGGCGCGCACGACAGACTGCGCGACCAACTCCGTTGGGGCGCAGTCGGGTTGCTCTACCAGGCCGCCCGCACGAACGCCCCGATCACCCTGCCCGCGCCGGGCACGCACGGCCACGCGTGGTACGGCGCGGCCTGGGTGCACGCGGCGGCACTGGCCCGCGCGGTCACCGCGTGCCTGGACGCGCCGGTGCACGGCGTGGCCAACGCGGTGAGCGGGCACGTCGGCTGGCCGGAGCTGACCGGCGAGCTGCGGAGCCTGCTGGGCAGCACGAGCGAGGTGCGCCGCACGGACGAGGTGCACCCGGACCTCGACCACCGCTGGCACTACGCGGCCCACCGGCTGGGGGGCGCGCTGCGCCCGGAGCCCGGCGAGGACTTCCGTGCGGTGCTGGCCCGGATGGTGGGCTGAGCCTGCGCGCCCGACGGCCGGGCGCACCCCGCTCCGCCGCTCGCACGGGCCTGCCTCCCTGGGTGATCTCGACCTCGCCCGCCGCGACCAGTGTGACGGGAGAGGACTTCTGTCGCCCTCCTGGCAGGAACTGATCGAATGTCTGCTGCGGGCCGCCGCAGGGGAATACAGTCGGCCCATGAGTCTGACACCACGATTAATCGTCCCGGATCCCGACACCGCCGCCGCCTACTACCAGAAGGCGATGGGGGCCGAAGAGGTCTTCCGCGCCCAGGACGAGAGCGGCCGCGTGATGGTCGTCGTCCTCCGGGTCGGCGGCTCGCCGCTGTCCCTCTCCCCCGCCGTCACCGACTGGGGCTGGCTCTCGCCCGACGACGTCGGCGGGTCCCCGGTCCTCCTGGAGGCGGAGTTCGACGACCAGGACGCCGTCGCCGCCCGGATGGTCGAGGGCGGCGGCACGGTGGTCGTGCCGGTCGAGAACCGTCCGTACGGGAAACGGGAAGGGCGCCTGCGCGACCCGTTCGGCCACCTGTGGATCGTCACCGGCGACCTGCGCTGACACAACCGGCCCGTGCGACGGCCCCCGGGCCTCCCGCACCGCCCTTCGCGGCGGCGGGAGGCCCGGGGCCGATGCGTGTTCCGGGTTCCCGGTTCCCGGTGACGTTCAGTCGGTCCGCACCGGCCACGGCGAGGGCCGGTAGGAGTAGGCCTCGGTGCCCTTGCGCACGCCCTGCTTGATGGCCATGGGCAGCATCAGGTCACGTATCACCCGGGTGATCCACTTGTCGGGGGTCATCACCGCACCCGTCTGCCGCGCCTGCTTGGCCATCGCCTCGACCCGGTCCCGCCGGGACGCCTCGAACACCGTGAACGCCCGCTCCGGGGTGGGGTGTTCGTGCAGGGCGAGGGCGAGTTCGTAGGCGTCCTCCATGCCGAGTGCGGCGCCCGCGCCCAGGTGCGGGGCCACCGCGTGCGCGGCGTCGCCCAGCACGGCCGCGCTCCCCAGGTGCCAGGTCCGCAGGGGCGGCACCTCGTGCACCGGCCAGCGGCCGACCGGGCCGGTGGAGGCGGTCAGGATGCGGCGGATCGCCGCGGGGTCGGGGCGGTGCCGGTCTGCCAGGGCGGCCACCCAGCGGTCGTCGTCGATCGCGGCGAGTTCGGCGAAGGTGCGTTCGCGGGTCTCCTGGTGGTTCTCGAACCACCACACCACCCCGGGCGAGACCACCTGGTACCCGAAGAAGCCGCGCAGCCCGAAGACCATGTGGAACCGGCCGTCCACGGGCAGTTCCGCGGCGGCGATCTCCGACCTGCCCCCGGAGCCGACCACCTCGGTGTAGGTGGGGCGGGGCGCGTCGGGGAGCAGGAGGCGGCGCGTGGTGGAGTTCACGCCGTCGCAGCCGAGCACGAGGCCGGCCTCGGCGTGGGTGCCGTCCTCGAAGCCGAGGCGCCACTGACCGTCCCGGGTTTCGTCCAGGGCGACGAGGCGCTTGGCGGTGTGCAGCTTCGCCCCGGCGTCGGTGGCCGCCTCGCGCAGGGCGCCGCTGAGTTCGCCGCGCATGATGTTGGTGGTGCGTTCGGGGTTCTGCACGAGGGCCCGGCCCCTGTGGTTGGCGAAGGCGATGGACTGCGCCGGGACGCCCTGTTCGAGGACCCGGTCGGCCAGGCCCAGACGCTCCAGTACGGCCCGCCCGTTGGGAGCCAGGTTGAGGAACGAGCCGGCGTCCTGTGCCCGGCGCACGTAGGCCTCGTACAGGTCCACCTCGAAGCCCAGTCCCACCAGGCACAAGGACAGCAGGGGTCCGGTGATTCCGGCGCCGACGACGGCGACCCGTGGGCGGGGCGTGCTGTTCTCGTCTCTCATCGTGTGCTCCTGATCGTGACCGTGGTCGGAGGTCGGAGGGGCGGTCTGTTCCCTCACGAGGGTTCTTGCCGATCACCGGGCGGTCCCACGCGACCATGTCACCCTTCTTTCGCCGCGCGGCGCACCGCTTCGGCCGAAGCGGAATCGGACCCCCGGGCAAGCGGAATCCACGCGGAATCGACCTGGAATCGACATCCGGCAGGATCGGCGGCGCCGGGGTGACGTGCGCCTGCCACGACGGCGCCTCCGGCATCGACAACCCGATGTCCGACCACCAGATGTCACTCGCCACTTGTCACGGGAAACGGGGTCACGACCATGGCCACGCTCGTTCACACGCAAGAAGTCACGTTCCTTCGCTGGCCGGTCCAGAGCAACGAGAGGGACCAGCTGCGCGAGGCGGGACTGCCCTGCCTGCTGGTCCTGGAGGGCCAGACGGCGCCGCCGAACGACATCTCTCCCACCGAGGACTGGGTACGTCCCCCTGTCGCCCGCCTCGACCTGGCGGCCCGCGTCCACACGCTCCAGCAGCGCACCGGGACCGACTTCATGCCCGCGCTCGATCCGACCGGGGTGCTCTACTACGGCGGCCAGTCGGTGCCCATGTCGGAGGCGCAGAGCGAGATGATGCGATGTTTCCTGGCCGACTTCGGCCATCTCGTACGCCGGGACACGCTGAAGGAGGCCCTGGGCCGCATCAACCACGAGACGGTCACCAGCAACGCGATCGACCTGCACATCATGCGGTTGCGCCAGCGGCTGGACGGCGTCCGGCTGGGCCTGCGCACGGTGTGGGGGCGCGGCTACATCCTGGAGACCGCCGGCTGATCCACCGGCCGCCGCCGACCTGCCCGGCCCCGCCGACCTGCCCGGCCCCGTCGGCACGCCCGGCCCCGTCGGCACGCCCGGCCCCGCGACGCGGAGTGTCCGGCCCCTCGTCCTCGGGGCCGGACACTCCGCTCGTACGTTCCCGGGCGCTTCCCGGCGCCCCGGGCTCAGCCCGTCTGCTGCCGCCTGCGCTCGTGCACCTTGCCGCGCAGTTCGTGGAGTTCGGTGAACGGCATCGTGGCGCGGCCCAGCAGGTGCGCCGCCCCCGAGGTGCCGGCCGTGCCCGGCTGCTCACCGAGCATCTTCAGCACCAGGCCCACGTGCCCGATCTTCCACTGGAAGTAGCCGTTGCCGACCCTGAGCATCGCCTCCACGACCCGGTGGTACGAACCCGCCTCGACGCCCGCCGCGACGATCTCCTCCAGGTCGGCGCCGCTCCGCTCCAGTCCGGAGCGGAAGGCGAGGAACAGTGATCCGGAACGGCTGGCGCTGCCCAGCACCCGTTCCAGTTCGTGGGACTGGCCGGACTGGGCGCCGCTGGCCGTGCCGAGGTGCGACCGGAACTGGGCGAAGTCCTCCAGCGGCAGCCGCTCCAGCGCCATGAGCTGCTCGTGCAGCAGGCGCAGCAGTTCGGCGCACCGGTAGAGCAGGTCGACGGAGCGCTCCAGGCCCGCGATGGTCATCGTGCGGAAGGTGCCCTCGACGGCGGCGAGGTCGCCGAGGATCTGCTTCAGCCACAGTTCGCAGGTCTGGTGGCTGACGATGAAGAACTGTTCGGAGAGGACCGTGGTGAGGTCGGCGCCGTCCTCGGACGTGCGCGGCTCCTGCAGCGTGAGCAGTTCGTCCAGCTTCAGGTACGAGGTGTACGTCACCTCCTCGGGCAGCACCGCTGCCTCGTCTCCCGCGGGCAGCACCGCCGCCTCTTCTCGCGCCGGCATCACCGCTGCCTCTTCTCGCGGACGAGCGCGACCAGGCGCTCCACTCCGGTGGTGAGCTGCTCGCGGTCGACGCAGAACGCGATCCGCACCAGGCCGGACGCGACGCCGCCGGGCTTCAGCGGCAGCAGCGTGCCGTCGGGGGCGAACTCGGGCCGTGCGGAGAAACCGCTGCCGGGTACGACCACGACGTCGTGCCGGTCCATGAGTTCGGCGGTGAACTCCTCGCCGGTCAGGCCGGTGGAGGAGATGTCGGCCATGGCGTACCAGCCGCCGCCGGGCAGCGCGGGCAGCAGCCCCTCCTCGACCAGCGGGGCGAGTGCCGCGTCCCGGTTCCCGCGTACGAAGTCGTGGTTGCCCGCGAGGGCCCCCGACGCGTCGAGGGCGGCCAGTCCCGCGTACTGGACGGGCGCGTTGGGGGCGATGATGCAGGACTCCTGGACGGAGCGCATGGCGGCGGCCGTCTCCGGGCGCGACACTGCGACGTAACCGAGCCGGTAGCCGGTCATCGCCGGGCCCTTGGAGAAGGTGAAGACGCTGTTGACCAGGCGCTGGGCGGCGGGGCGGTCGCGTTCCAGGGCGGCGATGGAGTGGTGGGGGCCCGAGAAGGCGAAGTCCTCGTAGGCCTCGTCGCTGATGATCTGCCAGCCGTGCTCGTCGGCGATCTCGTAGAGGGCCTGTTGCAGCGGGAGGTCGGCGACCGCGCCGGTGGGGTTGGACGGGGTGTTGAGGAGCAGCACCCGGGTGGCGGGTCCTGCCACCCGCCGGATCGACTCGGGGTCGGGGGCGAAGTGTTCGTCGAGCTGGTAGAAGACCGGCCGGAATCCGGCGAGCAGGGCCTGTTGCAGGTGTACGGGCCAGTGGATCTCCGGCATCAGGATCTCCGCGCCCGCGTGGGCGAGGCTGCGCATCAGCGCGCTGAGCCCCTGACAGGAACCGGGGGTGACGAAGAGCCGCCCGGGTTCGGTGTCGACATGGTTGACGGTGTCGAGCTTGCCGGTGAGGCGCTCGCGGAGTTCCGGGAGCCCCTGGACGTCGATGTAGCGGGCGCGGCCGTCGATGACGGCGTCGGCGAACTCCTTGGCGACGGAGTCCGGCGGGCCGAAGGCGGGCTCGCCCACGTGCAGCTTGATCTGGCCGGGGTGTTCGCGCTCGCGCTCGTTGGCGATCCGGAAGGACTCGTACAGCCAGGAGGAGGGGATCGCCGAGGCCGGGGCGAACGACGGTGGAGCTGTCTGCGTCATCTGAGTCTTGCCTTTCCGCTGGGGGCAGGGGGAGAGAGGGGCCGGGTGGTGCTCCAGGGGTACGGCTGAGGTCGTGCTCCAGGGGTACGGGTCAGGTCGTGCTCCGGGGGTACGGCTCAGGCCGCGCGGCCGCCGTCGACCGAGACCAGGGATCCGGTGACCCAGGACGCGGACTCGGGGTCGATCAGGTGGCACACCCAGGCGGCCACCTCCGGGGCGAGGCCGAACCTGCCCAGGGGGGTGCCGGAGACGATGCCCTCGCGCAGGGCGTCCGCGCCCTCGCCGGCCGCCAGGTCCCACAGGCCCGTGTCGACGGGTCCGGGCAGCACCGCGTTCACCCTGACCTCGGGGGCCAGTTCCACGGCGAGCGACCTGGTCAGGGAGTTGAGGGCGGCTTTGCCGGCCCCGTAGAAGGACCGGTTGGGCATGGCCAGGACGCCGCCGACGGAGGACACGTTGACCACGCATCCCCGGCTGGCGCGCAGCTGCGGCAGCAGGGCCCGGATCAGCAGGGCGGGGGCGACCAGGTTGGTGTCGAGCATGTCCCGCAGGTCCGCCTCGGCGGCGTCCTCCAGCCGGTCGAAGACGGCGTGCCCGGCATTGTTGACCAGCGCGTCGACACCGCCGAGCACGTCCCGGGCCCGTTCCGCGACGCGCGCGGCGGCGTCGGGGGCCGTGATGTCCAGGGCGTACGGCACGGCGGTTCCGGGGCCCTCGGCCTGTGCCTTCGCGGTCACCTCCGTCAGCCGGTCGGCGCGGCGGCCGACCGCCAGGACGTCGGCGCCCAGCCCGGCGGCGCGGGCGACCACGGCGGCCCCGATGCCGGAGCCGCCGCCGGTGACGACCAGCCGCAGGCCCGTCCAGGAACTACGCGTGCGATGCAGGGGATTCATGGGCCGGACCGCCTCCGTTCGCGTGGGTGGGGATCGCGTGTGCGCGGGGGGTGACCCGTCGCGCCAGGTCGGCCAGCAGGAGCGCGGGGTCGTCGAAGACGTGGAAGTGGGCGCCGGATCTGATGTCGACGCTCGCGTTCCCGGTGGTGAGGCGGGCCCAGTGGCGGGCGGCCGGGACCGGCACGAGAGGGTCGCCCCTGGCCACGCAGACGTGCACGTCGCAGTCGAGCGACACCGGTTCGGGGCAGCCGAGGTAGCGCTCGTGCGCGGCGATGTCCGCCCGCATCGCGGGCAGCACCAGGTCGCGGATCTCGGTCTCCTGCGCGAGGTCGGGGTCGATGCCCCCGAGGGCGACCAGCCGCTCCCACAACTCGCCGTCGGGCAGCAGGTGTTCGTCGCGCGGGGGCCGGGCCGGGTCGCCGGGGGCCCAGGCGCTGGACGCGACCAGCAGGACGACGTCGAGGCCCGCCCCGGGACAGCGGCGGGCCACCTCGCAGGCGACCGCGGAGCCGAAGCTGTGGCCGAAGAGGAGGAGGCCGGCCGGTGGCAGCCGGGTCAGGTCGGCGACGATCTCCTCGGCGATCGCGCCGACGTCCTCGCGCGGCGCTTCCGCCAGCCGGTCGCCGTGTCCCGGGTACTGGGCGGCGCACAGGTCCACGGCCGTACCGGGGAACGCGGCGGGCAGTGCGGTGCGCCAGGCCGCGAAGCTCTCGGCGCGGCCGCCGGAGTGCGGCAGCACCAGGAGCCGGAGGCCGGGGCGCGCGGTGCTGGTCACCGTACGCACGGATCCGCGGTGCACGCCCATGCTCCATCTCCCCTTCGCCGTCTCGGAGTTGAGAATTGCACGCACGCCAGGGGCGGCCGCCGAAACCGTCAGCATTCATTCAGGGCCGCGTCGGGGGCGCACGGGGGAGGTGACGATCGGGGCGCGAAGTCCCCGTACTGGCCCGGTGTCCGGGCCGAAAGGAGTCTCCCCCGTGGTCTCCTCCCACCACGCCGCCGTTGCCGGTGGCCCGCACGACGACGCTTCCGGGGCGGATCTCGACCTCGCCGATCCGGGTACGTTCGTCGTGCACGACCCGTACGCGTACTGGGACCGGATGCGGCGTGACGCTCCCGTGCGGTGGCATCCACCGGTGGGCGGGCGTCCGGGGTTCTGGGCGGTGGCCCGGCACCGGGACGTACAGGACTGCTACAAGGACGCGGAGCGGCTGAGTTCGGCCCGAGGGACGGTGCTGGACGTCCTGCTGCGCGGCGCGGATTCGGCGGGCGGGCGGATGCTGGCGGTCATGGACCGTCCCCGCCACCGTGCGCTGCGCCAGGTGATGCTGCGGGCCTTCTCCCCCAGGGTCCTGCGGTACGTCGAGGACGCGGTGCGGCAGCGGGCGGACGCCCTGGTGGCTGCGGTGGTCGGTGCGGGCGAGGCCGACGCCGCGCGGGACATCGCCGAGCACCTGCCGCTGAACACGGTGTGCGATCTGCTGGAACTGCCGCTGTCCGTAAGGCCGTTACTGCTGGAGTGGAACAAGCGGGCGTTGTCGTCGGAGAGCGCGCAGGACGACCCGTTCGACGCACTGGAGGCGCGCAACGAAATCCTGTCGTACTTCGTGGACGTGGTCCGCGAGCGCCGCCGCAGGCCCGGCGAGGACGTCATCAGCCTGATCGCCGGGGCCCGGGTCGAGGGCCGGCCGATGTCGGAGGACGATCTCGCCCTGAACTGCTACAGCCTGATCCTGGGCGGCGACGAGTCCACCCGGGTGACCACGATCGGCGCCCTGCACGCGCTGGGCGTGCACGAGGAGGAATGGCAGCGGCTGCGCACCGGGGAGGCGGCGGTGAAGACGGCCGTGGAGGAGGTGCTGCGCTGGGTGACCCCTGCCATGCACTTCGCGCGCACGGCCACGGTCGGCCTGCGGATCGGGGACGCCGAGGTGGCGGCGGGCGACATCGTCACCCTGTGGAACATCTCCGCCAACAACGACCCCGAGGTCTTCGAGCGGCCCCGCCGCTTCGACGTCGGCCGCGCGCACAACCCCCACCTCGCGCTCGGGCACGGCCCGCACTTCTGCCTGGGGGCCTTCCTCGGGCGGCTGGAGCTGGCCGCCGTGCTGGACTCGCTGGTGCGCCGGGTGGAGCGGATCGAGGTGCTTCAGGAGCCGCCGCGCGTCTACTCCAACTTCCTGTTCGGGCACAGCGCGCTGCGGTTGCGGCTGGACTGACCCGGCGGCGGCCCCGTCCGGCGCGGACTTCGAAGGGCCCGCGCCGGTGCGGTTCACGCGGGGGTGATCAGTCCGCCCAGTTCCGCCATGGTGGGCCGCTCGAAGACGGCCCGTACCGGCAGGTTCATCTTCCACTCGTCCCGCACGGCTTTGGCGAGCCGTACCGCGAGAACCGAATGGCCGCCCCGGTCGAAGAAGTTGTCGTCGGGCGCGATCTCGGGCACCTCCAGCACCCGGGCGGCCAGTGCGCACAGCGCGGCCACCGGGTCGGACAGGTCGACGGGGCCGGCGGGCGACGCACCGGACTCCCCCGCGGGCAGGGATCCGGCGGCCCGTTCCGCCAGGACGCGCCGGTCGATCTTGCCGTTGCTGGTCATCGGCAGGGTCGCCACCACCTCGATGCGCGAGGGCACCATGTGCGCGGGCAGGCGTGCGGCGAGCACGCCGCGCAGTTCCTCCGCGAGGCCCTCGGACCGGTCCGTGCCGGGCACCACGAAGGCGACCAGGCGCGCCGAGTCCACCTCGCCGGTGACGACGACCGCCCCGAGCCTGACCTCCGCGCAAGACTCCAACGCGGCCTCCACCTCGCCGAGTTCGACCCGGAAGCCCCGCAGTTTGACCTGACGGTCGGCGCGGCCGGTGAAGTAGAGCGGGCCGTCCTTGTCGAGGTAGCCGAGGTCGCCGGAGCGGTACATGCGGCTGCCGGGCGCACCGTAGGGGTCGGCGACGAAGCGTTCGGCGGTCAGGGCGGGCCGGTTGAGGTAGCCGAGCGCCTCGCCCTCGCCGACCAGGTACAGCTCGCCCTCCTCGCCGTACTGGCAGGGCTGGAGGTCTACGTCGAGGACGCGGACCTCGTTGCCGGGCCACGGCTCGCCGATGCTGACCGGCTCCCCGGGACGCACCGGGCCCGCCATGGTCACGCCCACGGTCATCTCGGTGGGCCCGTACCCGTTGAACATCCGTCGGCCCGGCGCCCACCGGGCCACCAGCGCCGGGGTGCAGGAGTCCCCGGTGGAGAGCACCACCCCGCCGGGCAGGACGCCGTCCGGGTCGGTGGCGGTGAGCGCGACCGGGGGCAGCACGGCGTGGCTGATCCGCCGGTCGATCAGGGTGCGGCGCAGCTCCTCGCCGGGGAGCACCGCGCGGTCGTCTGTGAGTACCAGGGTGGCGCCCGACAGCAGGGCCAGCGTCAGGTCCCAGAAGCCCGCGTCGAAGTTGAAGGAGGCCCACTGGAGCACCCGGTCGCCGGGGCCGGGGGCGATCCAGTGCTGCTGCGCCTCGGCGAGGGCCGCCATGCCCGCGTGCGGGATCACCACGCCCTTGGGGGTGCCGGCGGAGCCCGAGGTGTAGATGACGTACGCCGTGTCATCGGCCCGCAGCGGTCGCCGCCGTTGCGCGTCGGCGACCGGCACGGCGGGGCGGTCTTCGGCGTCGGGGTCGGGGTCCGGGGCGGCGAGGTCGACGGTGCGCAGACCGGTGACGTCCACCGGCACGGGGCCCGTGTGCAGGAGCGTCCGCAGCCCGGAGTCGGCCGCCATGTGGCGCAGCAGCGCCGTGGGATATCCGGGGTCCAGGGGTACGTAGCCCGCTCCGGCGGTGGTCACGGCGAGCGCGGCCACCACCTGGTCGGTGCCCCGGGGGACGGAGATCCCCACGAGGTCGCCGGGACCGAGGCCGTCCGCGATCAGACGCCGGGCCAACCGGTTGACGAGGTCGGCCAGTTGACCGTACGTCAGGGACGTGCTCGCGCTCTCGACGGCGGGCAGGTCCGCGTGTTTGGCCGCGATGCGTTCGAAGAGGGCGGGGAGGGTCTCGCCGGCCGAGGCGGCAGAGGTGGCAGAGGTGGCCGACGTTGCCGGGGCGTGCGGGCGTACGTCCGGCCAGACCTGCTCGACGTGTGCGCGGGCGCGGGCCCGCGAGGTGGCGGGCAGTTCCACCGGCCACCCGGCGGGGACCGGAAGCCGGGCGGGCCACAGCGACCGCTGGCCGCGCCCGTTGCACAGCACCAGGTAGCTCTCGTCCGGGTCTTCGAAGGGGTTGGCTGGCATCGAGCGACCTCCCGTGTTGACGGTGCCGCTGGACGGGTCCGGCGCCCTGCGGGGGAGCCGCGCGCGACACAGGTGTCCTCACCCTGGACCGGGCGGGGGCGGGGGCGGCGCGGCGAGAAAGGAACCTGACGGTCCTCTCAGGTTTCTTTCAGCGGCGGCGGCGCGGGCGCAGGCCCTCGTTACGTTGCCGGACGTGACAGTCACCGAGATCCGCCCGTCCGTGGGCCAGACGCTGCTGTGGTTCCTCGACCGCTACCGGGGCGAGGAGGGCGCGCTCAACTGCCCGGTGCTGTGCAGGCTGCGCGGCCCGCTCGACCGCGACCGGCTGCGGGAGGCCGTCGAGGCGGTGCTCTCCCGGCACGAGGCACTGCGCACCACCTTCACCGGCGGCGGCCGCCGCCTCAAGGCGCTCGTGCACCCGGCAATATCCCCGGAGATCCGCGAGGTGGACCTGAGCGGCGAGGCGGATCCCGGGGCGTGCGCCGACCGGGAGATCGCCGCCGAGCTGGGCACCCGGATCGACGCCACCGGCAGTGCCGTCCGCATCACCCTGTGGCGGCTGGCCGGGGACCATCACGTGCTCTGCCTCAACATGCACCACATGGTCACCGACTCGTGGTCCTGCAATGTGATCTTCGAGGACCTGTGCGCCGCGCTGGAGGGGAAGGAGCCCCAGGACACCGCCGCGTACTCCCAATTCGCCGAGGAACAGCGGGAGTTGCTGGCCGGGGCTTCGGGGAAGCGGCTGAGCGCCTTCTGGGGCGGGCGGCTGAAGGAGGTGACGCTGCCTGCGCTGCCGATCCGGCCCGCCACCGCGGGTGCGCCGCGCGACACCCGGCTCGTCCAGGACGTACTGGACGCACCGACGGTGGCCGCGCTGGACGCGCTGGCCAAGCGGGAGCGCTCGACGATGTTCGTGGCCCTGCTGACCGCGTACTACCGGGCGCTGAAGCAGGTAAGCGGCTCCGAGGACCTGGCGGTGGCCACCCTGTTCGCCAACCGGGGCGCCGAACACCGGCGCACCGTGGGGTTCCTGGCCAACATGGTGCTGTTGCGGACCCGGCTGGCCGGGGACGACTTCGCCGCGCACCTGCGGGCCACGCACGGCACGGTGATGGAGGCGTTCGTCCACCAGGCGCTGCCGTTCCAGATGCTGCCGATCAGCCTCGGGGGCACCGACCGGCGGCTGGACGACGTGGTGTTCCAGATGATGGCGGACCCGGTGTACTCCACCCGGGCCGGCGGCCTCGACATCGACGTGCTGGTGCCGGACGACGTCGCGACCCGCTTCGAGCTGGAGCTGGTCGCCGTGCCCGACCGGGACACGGTGCGGGTGCTGCTGTTCTACAACCCCGACCGGTTCGAGCCGGAGTTCGCCGCATCGCTGCTCGCTTCGTACGTCGACATCTGCACGGCTGCCGCCCGCGGCGCGGCGCCCCACACCGACCAGGCCGGGGCCCGCCCCCTGCCGCGCACGGGAGGCCACGATGACCAGTGAGGTGACGGCGGGACGCGCGCTGTCCGCCGAGGAGATCCGCGGTGCCGTCGCCGAGCGGCTGGAGCTGCCCGCGGGGGAGATCGGCTGGGAGGAGGACCTCGTCACCCTCGGCCTGGACTCCCTCGGGATGATGAACCTGGCCGCCTCCTGGCAGGAGGCCGGTGTCGAGGTGACGTTCGGCGACCTGGTGGAGGAGCCCACCGTGCGCGCCTGGGCGGCGCTGCTGTCCGGGGGCGAGGACGGCTCGGGCCCGCGCCCGGAGGCCGGGCGGGAGGCGGCAGCGGAGGGGGACGCGTTCGCGCTGGCCCCGATGCAGCATGCCTACTGGTCGGGCCGCCAGCCGGGGATGCCGCTGGGCTGCGGCTCGCACTTCTACTTCGAGTTCGACGTGGCCGCCGACGTGGCGCGCTGGGACGGGGCGGTGGCCGCGCTGCGCCGCAGGCACCCCATGCTGCGCGCGGCCGTCGGCCCGGACGGCGAGCAGCGGATCCTCCCGGAGTGCCGGGGCCTGGACGAGGTCGTGGACCTGCGCGGCCCGTCGGGCGCGGAGCGCGAGCTGCGGCTCGCGGACCTGCGCGAGACCCTCTCCCACCAGACGCTGCCGGTCGGCGAGGGGCGCGGGCTCGACGTACGGCTGGCGCTGCTGCCCGCCGGGAAGGGCCGGCTCTTCCTCGACATCGACATGATCGTCTGCGACGCGTCGAGCTTCCGGCTCGTCGTCGGCGACCTTGCCCGGCTCTACGAGGACCCGGCCGCCGCCCCCGCGCAGCCCGCCCTGTCCTTCTCCGAGTACCGCCGCCTGGTCGACGCGGGCGGCCGGGAGCCGCGCCCGGCGGACGTCTCGTACTGGCAGGAGCGTGCCGAGGACCTGCCCGAGGCGCCCCGGCTGCCGCTGGCCGCGGCCCCGGAGCGCCTCGGGCGGGTGCACACGGTGCGCCGGCACGCCTGGCTGGCCCCGGAGACGTACGCGAGGTTCGTGCAGCATGCGCGCAGCAACGGGCTGACCGTGTCGATGGCGGTCGCCACCGCGTACGCGGACGTCCTCGCGGCGTGGAGCGAGGAGGCGGAGTTCCTGCTGAACCTGCCGGTGCTCAACCGTGTGCCGGTGCACCCGGAAGTCGGCCGGATCGTCGGGGACTTCACCGATCTGCTGCTGCTCCAGGTCTCCCCCGACGCGCGCCGCACCTTCGTCGAGCGGGCCCACGCGGTGCAGGAGCAGTACCGGCGCGACGCCGCGCACACCGCGTACGGCGGCACGTCGGTGCTGCGCGACCTGGCCAGGACGGCCGCCGGGGCGAACCGGCGGGCGGGCGTGGTGTTCACGAGCGCGCTGAGCCTGGGCGAGCTGTTCGACGGGGCGACCCGAGCGGTGCTGGGCGCTCCGGTGTGGATGAGTTCGCAGACGTCGGGCGTGTGGATCGACCTCCAGCTGATCGAGCACGACGGCGGGATGCTGATCAACTGGGAGACCACGGAGAACCTGTTCGAGGCCGGGGTCCCCGAGGCGATGTTCGAGGCCTTCGTCAACCGGGTGCGACTGCTGGCCTCGCAGCCCAGCGCCTGGTGGGAGAGCCTGCCGGTGCGCCCGCCCGCACCGCAGCTCCAGGCGCGCCGCACCGCCAACGACACGCGCGCCGAACTGCCCCGCCGGACGCTGCACGAGGAGTTCTTCCGGCAGGCGGCCGAGCGGGCCGGGGCACCGGCCGCGCTCTGGGGCGAGGACCAGGTGCTGACGTACGGCGAACTCGCCGACCGTGCCCTGCGGTTGGCGCACGCCCTGCGCACCACCGGGGTCACGGCGGGCGACCGGGTCGTGATCACCCTGCCCAAGGGCGTCGAGCAGGTGGTGGCGGTGCTGGCGGTGCACGCGCTGGGCGCCGCCTATGTACCGGTGGGCACGGAGCAGCCCGAGGCCCGGCGGCGGACCGTGGAGGCGCTGTCCGGGGCGCGGTGCGCGGTGGTCCGCGACGCCGGCGGGGGCCCGATTCCGTACGTGGACGTACGATGCTGCGCCGATCCCCGACTGCCGCTGCTGGAGCGGCCGGTGGAGGTCTCGCCGGACGATCCGGCGTACGTGATCTTCACCTCGGGGTCGACCGGCGAGCCCAAGGGCGTGGAGCAGACGCACGCGGCTGCCCACAACACGGTGGCCGCGCTGAACGCGCGCTTCCGGGTGGGTCCGGGCGACCGCACGCTGTGCCTGTCGGCGCTCGACTTCGACCTGTCCGTGTACGACGTCTTCGGCCCGCTGAGTGCCGGGGGCGCACTGGTCCTGGTGGACGACGCGGAGCGGCGCGCCCCCGAGGTGTGGCTGCGCCGGGCGGCCGAGCACCGGGCGACCGTGCTCAACTGTGTGCCCGCGCTGCTGGACATGGCGCTGACCACCGCCGCTTCGCGGCCCGGGCCGGGCGGCTGGCCGTTCCGGCTGCAGCTCCTGGGCGGCGACTGGGCGGGGCTCGACCTGCCGGGCCGGGTGCACGCGCTGCGCCCGGACAGCGTGTTCGTGGTGCTGGGCGGGACGACGGAGACCGCGATCCACTCCACCGTGCAGGAGGTCACGGAGGTGGATCCCGCCTGGCCGTCGATCCCGTACAACGTGCCGCTGGCGAACCAGCTCTGCCGGATCGCCGACGAGCACGGCGGGGACCGCCCGGACTGGGTGGCGGGCGAGCTGTGGATCGGCGGGGCCGGGGTGGCCCGGGGCTATGTGGGCGCGCCGGAGCTGACCGCCGCGAAGTTCGTGGAGGCGGACGGGGTGCGCTGGTACCGCACCGGCGACCGGGCCCGCTACCGGCCGGGGGCGGTGATCGAGTTCCTGGGCCGGGCGGACCTCCAGGTCAAGGTGAACGGCTACCGGATCGAACTGGGCGAGGTGGAGCGGGCGTTGGGCCTGCATCCCGGGGTGCGGGACGTCGTGGTGACGCCGGTGGCCGGGCACGGCGGCGCGCTGTACGCGCTGCTCTCCCCGGACACGGTCGACCCGGAGGAGGTGCTGGCGACGGCCGCCCGGCAGGTGCCCGCGTACATGGTGCCCGCGCGGGCGGTGGCCGTGGACGCGTTGCCGCTGAGCCGCAACGGCAAGGTGGACCGGGCGGCGGCGGGACGGCTGCTGGCCGCGGTGCTGGACGAGCGGACGCGGGACGGGGCGTCGGACGCCCCTCGCGGTGCGGCGGAGGAGACGGTGGCCGCGCTGTGGGCAACGCTGCTGGGGTCCGGGCCGCTCGGCCGGGACGCCAACTTCTTCCACGTCGGCGGCGACAGCCTCCAGGCCGCCCGTCTGCTGGCGGCACTGCGCCGGGAGGGGTACGAGGGCAGGCTCGGAGACCTGTTCACCCACCCCACGGTGAGCGGTTTCGCCGGGACGCTGGTGCGCGGCGAGGCGCAGGCAGCCGCCTCGGTCCCCGCCGACCCCGAGCACCGGTACGAGCCCTTCCCGCTCACCGACGTGCAGCGCGCCTACTGGCTCGGCCGCGACCCCGACTTCGCGCTGGGCGGCGTCGCGTCGTACTGGTACTGGGAGTTCACGAGCGACCGGGTGGACCTGGGCCGGCTGGAGGCCGCCTGGAACGCGCTGGTGCGGCGGCACGAGATGATGCGGGCCGTCCTGGACGGCGAGGGCGGGCAGCGCATCCTGCCCGAGGTGCCGCACTACCGGTTCGCCGTCACCCGCAGCACCGCCGCCGACCACGCGGAGCAGGCCGCCGCGCTCGGGGAGGTCATGTCGCAGCAGGTGCTGGACGTGACGTCCTGGCCGCTGTTCGACGTGCGCGCCGTGCAGCGGGACGACGGGCGCACGGTGTTCGGGGTGGGCTTCGACTACGTGGTCCTCGACGCGCTGTCGATCATGACCATCTTCACCGAGCTGAACGCCCTGTACGCCGAACCCGGTCTGGAACTGCCGGAGTTGGAGCTGTCGTTCCGTGACTACCTGCTGGCGCAGCGGACCGACCCGGTGGCCCGGGCGCGCGACGAGGCGTACTGGCTGAAGGCGATCGAGGAGCTGCCCGCCGCCCCCGAGCTGCCCACCGCCCTCGACCCGGAGCACATCGACCGGCCGCGTTTCGTGCGGGACGAGTTCCGCATCGACGCGGCCACCTGGGCGAAGCTGCGCCGTCGTACGGCCGACGAGGGCCTGACCGCGTCGACGGTCGTCGCGGCCGCCTTCGCCGAGGTGCTGGCGGCCTGGAGTGCCGAGACCTCGCTGACGCTCAACCTGACGGTCTTCGACCGGCAGGACGTGCACCCCCAGGTGAACCAGGTGGTCGGCGACTTCACCTCGCTGCTGCTGCTCGGGCACCACAGCCGCCCCGACGGCTCCTGGGCCGAGACCGTGCGCCGGTTGCAGGGGCAGGTCTGGGAGGGCATCGAGCACCGGAACGTCTCCACCACCTGGGTGTTGCAGCAGTTGGCCCGGCGCACCGGAGGCGGGCAGATGCTGATGCCGGTGGTGTTCACCTCCACGCTCGGGGTGAGCGCGGACTTCAAGGACCTCTCCTTCGGCTTCGGCGAGCTGCGGCGCGGCCTCTCGCAGAGTCCGCAGGTCGCCCTGGACTGCCAGGTGGTCGAGCGGGACGGCGGGCTCGCCGTCAACTGGGACCACGTCGACGGTCTTTACAGCCCCGGAGTGATCCCGGCCGCCCTGGAGGCGATGCGCCGGCTGCTGGTCGCGCTCGCCGACAGCGACTGGTCGCGTCCCGCGCCGCCGGTCGCCCTGCCCGAGGCTCAGGCCCAGGTGCGGGCGGAGGCGAACGACACCGCCGCGCCGCTGCCCGCCCGGACGCTGCATCTGCCGGTGTTCGACGTCGCCCGGCGCACTCCCGGCGCGGTCGCGGTGCGCGCGCAGTCCGGCGAGGCCGTGACGTACGCGGAGCTGGCCGGGCACGCCCTCGCCGTCGCCGGACGGCTGGTGGCGCTCGGGGCGCGGCCCGGCGAGACGGTGGTGGTCTCGCTGCCGAAGGGGCCCGACCAGGTGGCCGCGGTACTGGGCGTGCTGGCCGCGGGCTGTGCGTACGTGCCGGTCGGGGTCGGGCAGCCGGCCGCGCGCCGCAACCGGATCGTGCGGTCGGCGGGAGCACGTATCGCGCTGGTCGCCGACGGGACCGTACCCGGCGGGGACTGGGAGGAGTCGGTACGGACCGTGCCGATGGACGAGGCGTCGGCAGGCGCACCGCTCGCGGAGCCCGTGCCGGTCGATCCCGGGCAGCTCGCGTACGTCATCTACACCTCGGGCTCCACCGGTGAGCCCAAGGGTGTCGAGATCACCCACGCGGCCGCCGCCAACACCATCGACGCCGTCAACTCCCGCTACGGCGTGGGGTGCGACGACACGGTCCTCCAGGTCTCGGCGCTGGACTTCGACCTGTCGGTGTACGACCTGTTCGGGCTGCTCGCCGTGGGCGGCACGGTGGTGACGCTCACCGAGGACGTCCGGCGGGAGGCCGCCGTCTGGGCGGCCCTCGCCGCCGAGCACGAAGTCACCGTCTGGAACACGGTGCCCACCCTGCTCGACATGCTGCTGGTGGCCTGCGAGCCGGGACCGGGCCTGCCCGCGCTGCGGGTGGCAATCGTCTCCGGCGACTGGGTCGGTCTCGACCTGTGCGAGCGGCTGCGGGCCTGCGCGCCGGACGCCCTGCTGGTCGCCATGGGCGGCGCCACCGAGGCGTCGATCTGGTCCAACGCGCACGACGTGAGTGCCGTCGACCCCGCCTGGGTGTCGGTCCCGTACGGAAAACCCCTCGCGAACCAGTGCTTCCGGGTGGTCGACGCGCACGGCCGGGACCGGCCCGACTTCGTGCCGGGCGAGCTGTGGATCGGCGGCGCGGGGGTGGCCCTCGGCTACCGGGGGGACCCGGACCGCAGTGCCGCGTCCTTCGTGACGGCCGGGGGTCAACGCTGGTACCGCACCGGGGACCTGGGCCGCTACCACCCCTCGGGGGTGCTGGAGTTCCTGGGCCGGCGCGACCACCAGGTGAAGGTGCGCGGGCACCGCATCGAACTCGGCGAGATCGAGACCCGGCTGCGCGAACTGCCCGCCGTCGCCCGCGCGGTGGCATGGGTGGACAGCAGCGCCGGGGTGCGCCGCCTGGCGGCGGTCGTCACCTGCGAGCCGGGCCCCGACCCCGCACCCGCCGCGCCGGACCTCCTCTCCGCCCTGGCCGCACACCTGCCCGCGCACATGATCCCCGAGCACCTCACCGTCGTCGACGCGCTGCCGCTGAACGCGAACGCCAAGGTGGACCGCGCCGCCGTCGCCCGGCTGTACGGGCTGCGCCACCTCTCGTCCGAGTCCCCGGCCGACGACCGCCCGCAGGGCGACACCGAGCGGGCGGTGGCCGAGGTGTGGGCGGACCTGCTGGAGGCCCCGGGCGTGGGCCGCAGCGCCAACTTCTTCGGCCTCGGCGGCGACAGCCTCACCGCCACCCGGGTCGTCCAGCAGTTCGCCAAGCGCTTCGGCGTGGAGCTCTCGCTGCGCCGGCTCTTCAACCACCCGACCATCGCCGAGATCGCCGCCGTCCTCGACGCCGAGATCGCCGGCAGCCACCCCCACCACGCGTCCGCCCGACTGGAAGAAGGTGTCCTGTGACCGCCGCCGACATCATCAGCGAACTCGAACAGGCCGGACTGCACCTGTGGGAGGACGAGGGCAGGCTCCGCTTCCGGGGCCCGGAGGGCGCGATGACCCCCGAGCGCCGCGCCCTGCTCACCGGCAGCCGCGACGACGTACTGCGGGAGCTGCGCGGGCGCGCCCCGCAGCAGGTGAAGCCCGACCCCGACGCCGCCCACGAGCCGTTCCCGCTCACCGAGGTGCAGTCCGCCTATCTGCTGGGCCGCCGGGGCGCCTTCGAGTACGGGTCGGTGCCCTGTCACGCCTACGGCGAGCTGGAGTTCCCGGCACTGGACCGGGAGAGGCTGCTGCGGGCCTGGCAGCGGGTGGTGGACCGGCACGAGATGCTGCGCGTGGTCATCGACTACGACGGCTACCAGCGGGTGCTGAAGGACCCGCCCGCCCCGGTGATCGCCTGGCACGACGCGACCGGACTGCCCGAAGGGGCGGGCGAGGAGACGCTGCGCGAGGTCCGCGGCAGGCTCTCGGCGGAGTCCAAGGACGTCACCGCGTGCCCGCTGTACTCGCTGGAGGTCACCGCGCTCGCGGAGCGGGCCGTCCTGCACTTCTCCATCGACTTCCTGATCGCCGACTACGTGAGCATCTACCGGCTGCTGGACGAGTTCGGCACGTTCTACGAGGACCCGGACGCCGTCCTCAAGGCCCCCGGGATCTCCTTCCGCGACTACCTGCGGGCGGAGCGCGCGGTGCGCCAGGGGCCCGCGTACGAACGCGACCGGGACTACTGGACGGAGCGCCTGGACAGCCTGCCGCCCGCACCCGAACTGCCGCTGGTGGAGCGGCCCAGCCGCCAGGGCGCGGCCGGGTTCACCCGGCGTGAGCTGCGGCTCGAACCCGGGTTGTGGTCGGCGCTGAAGACCCGCGCCGGGGAGCAGCAGGTCTCCGCGTCGACGGCCGTGATGGCCGCGTACGCCGAGGTGATCGGCCGCTGGAGCCGCAGCCCCCGCTTCACCCTCGACGTGACGGTCCTCAGCCGGCTGCCGCTGCACCCGGACGTGGGCGACATCGTGGGCGACTTCACCTCCGTGGAGCTGCTGGCCGTGGACGGCGGCTGCGCCGACACGTTCGCCGGGCGCGCCCGGCGGGCGGGCGAGCAGCTCTTCGAGGACCTCGACCACCGGTTGTTCTCCGGTGTGGAGGTGCTGCGCGAGCTGACCCGGCGCAGGGGGCAGCAGGGGTCGATGATGCCGGTGGTGTTCACCAGCGCCATCGGGCTCTCCGACGGGCTCGCCCCCCAGGGCATGATGCGTACGCAGATCAGCAACGGGATCAGCCAAACGCCTCAGGTGTGGGTGGACTGCCAGGCGATGGAGTCGGGCGGGGCGCTGCTCGTCAACTGGGACGTGCGCGACGACACCGTGCCGCAGCCGGTGCTGGACGACATGTTCGCCGCGTTCCGCGAGCTGCTGCACCGGCTCGCCGACGGCTCCGAGGCCTGGGACGGCGACCCCCTCTCCCTCCCCGCGCACCAGGCCGAACGGCGTGCGGCGGCCAACGACACCGCCCGGCCGGTCAGCGACGCGCTGCTGCACCGGGCGCTGCTCGACCAGGCGCGGGAGCGTCCGGAGGCGACGGCGGTCGTCGACCACCGCGGGAGCGTGGACTACGCGACGCTCATCGGGCGGGCCGCCGCGGTCGCCGCCGCGCTCACCGCACAGGGCCACCGGCCGCACCAGCGGGTCGCGGTGGTGCTGGAGAAGGGGTGGGAGCAGATCGCCGGGGCGCTCGGGGTGCTGCTGGCCGGGGGTACGTACGTCCCCGTCGAGGCGAGCCAGCCCGACGCCAGGCGGAACACGATCCTGACGGCCGCCGGGATCGGGCTGGTGGTCACGCACAGCTCGGTCGGCGGTGAACTGCCGGCGGGTGTCGGACGTATCGACGTGGACCGGCTGTCCACCGCCCTGGTCGAAGAGGTGCCGGTCGCGCCGGCCGACTCGGCGTACGTCATCTTCACCTCGGGCTCGACGGGCGAGCCCAAGGGCGTGGAGATCAGTCACCGGGCGGCGGTGAACACCCTGGACGACGTCTGCCGCAGGTTCGGCGTCGGCGCGGGCGACGTAGCCCTGGGGCTGTCGAGCCTGGGCTTCGACCTGTCGGTCTTCGACGTCTTCGGCGTCCTCGGGCGGGGCGGCACGCTGGTGCTGCCCGACCCGGAGCGGCGCAGCGACCCCTCGCACTGGGCGGACCTGATCACCGCGCACGGCGTGACCGTACTCAACACCGTGCCCGCCCAGATGATGCTCCTTGAGGAGTACCTGCGCGGCGACGGCCAGGACTGCGGGAGCGTACGGCTCGGCATGATGTCGGGCGACTGGATACCCGTGACGCTCCCCGACGCGGTACGCGGGCGCCTGCCCCGGGTGGAGCTGTTCAGCCTGGGCGGGGCGACGGAGGCGGCGATCTGGTCGATCTTCCACCCGATCGGCGAGGTCGACACCGCCGCGCCCAGCATTCCGTACGGCACACCGCTGGAGAACCAGCGCTTCCACGTCCTCGACGCGTTCCTGCGGCCGAGCCCCGACCTGGTGGTGGGCGACCTGTACATCGCGGGGACGGGCCTCGCGGAGGGCTATCTCGGTGACCCGGTGAAGACGGCGGCGAGCTTCTTCGCCCTGCCGGACGGCGAGCGGGTGTACCGCACCGGCGACCTCGCGCGCTATCTGCCCGGCGGCACCCTGGAGTTCATCGGCCGCGACGACCGGCAGGTGAAGATCCGCGGCCACCGCATCGAGCTCGCCGAGGTGGAGTCGGCGCTGGCCGCCGATCCGCAGGTCGACGCGGTGGCGGTGACCACGCAGGGCGAGCGCAACGACCGCAGGCTGGTCGCCTTCGTGTCGCCCGCCGCCGCCGACCCGGCCGCCCACGCCGTGGATCCGGCGCTCGTGCCGGAGGTGCTGGCCGCGGCCGACGGGATCCGCGAGGGGGTGGACGTCTCCAAGGTGGTGGAGTTCGCGGCCGTGCTCGACGACGCGGCGCTGCGCCGCATGGTCGACGTGCTGCGCCAGGAGGGCGTGTGGCCGGACCCGGCCGCCCGCCACACCACGTCGGAGATCATGCGGCTGGCGAAGGTGGCGTCCAAGCACGAGCGGCTGGTACGGCGCTGGCTGGCGGCCTGCGCGGAGAACGGCTACCTGGAGCGGGCCGAGGACGGTACGTTCCGCTGTCTGCGGCTGGTGACCCCCGAGGACGTCGAACGGGCGTGGGCCGAGGTGGACCGGCTGCTGCCGGAGGCCAACGACCGCCCCGAGCTGGTGGACTACTTCAAGCTCGCCGCCACCCACCTGGCCGAGCTGATGCGCGACGAGCGGGACCCGCTGCGGATGCTGTTCCCCGAGGGCGACCTCGGCATCCACGAGGCCGCGTACATGGAGGGCTTCCTCTCCCGCTACCTCAACCGGCTGGCCACCTCCACCGTGCTGGGCGTCGCCCGGCGCAACGCCTCGGGGCGGCCGCTGCGGGTCCTGGAGGTCGGGGCGGGGGTCGGCGGCACCAGCGTCGACACCATCCCCGCGCTGGAGGGTGCGAACGTCCGCTACACCTTCAGCGACGTGTCGCAGTTCTTCCTGAACAAGGCGGGGGAGCGGTTCGCGGAGCACCCGTGGGTGGACTACGCGCTGTTCGACTTCAACGAGCCCTACCGCGAGCAGGGGGTGCGGCCGAACTCGGTGGACGTGATCCTGTGCGGCAACGTCATGCACTACGCGAAGGACGCCGCCGCAGTGCTGCGGCGGATGCGCGAGGCGCTGGTGCCCGGCGGGTGGCTGGTCTTCATCGAGACGACCCGCGACAACTACCAGATCCTGACCTCGATGGAGTTCCTCTTCGACGCCACCGCGGGGGACTTCCAGGACGTGCGCCACGGCAAGGACCAGACGTTCATCGGCCGCCACCAGTGGTACGACCTGCTGGCCGAAGCCGGTGCCGACCTGGAGCTGTGCGTGCCCGCACCCGAGGACGAGCTGGCCCGCATCGGGATGCACGTCTTCGCGGCCCGCTTCAAGACCGACCGGGAGCCCCTGGACACCGGGGAGCTGACCCGGCGGCTCGGCGAGCGGCTTCCGGCGGAGATGATCCCGTCCCGGTTCGAGGTGCTGGACGGACTGCCGCTGACCGCCAACGGCAAGGTCGACCGGGTGGCGCTGGCCGGGTGGGCGCAGGAGCACCGGGCGGCGGGCCCGGCATCCGCCGGTGAGGGTTCGCGCGAGGCCGGTGAACTGGAGCTGGCGGTGGCCGCCGTGTACGCGGAGGTGCTGCGCGAGTCCGAGGTGCCGCTCGACACCAACTTCTACGCGTTGGGCGGGGATTCGCTGCTCGCGGCGCAGCTCGTGACGGCGCTGCGCGAGCAGGTGCCGGCCGCGGCGGAGGTCTTCTTCGACGAGCTGTTGCGGGAGTTGCTGGGCGGGGCGTCGGTGCGGGAGCTGTCGGCCTTCCTCCAGCAGGGGCAGGAGCAGTACGAGGACGACGGCACCGGTGACGAACTGGCCCTGACCGGGGCCGCCGACGCCCTCGGCAACCCGGTGCACGTCCTGGTCGGCGACGGCCTGGGCGGTCACGCGGAACGGCTCGCCGAGGGGTTGGGGAGGCGCGACCCGGTCGCCGTGGTCCCGGCGGTGCGGGTGGCCGAGGGGCAGACCCTGGACGACGTGGCGCAGGAGATCGTGGCGAAGGTACGGGCCCTGAGCCCGGGCCCCTTCCACCTGGTCGGCGCGCACAGCGGGGGCGTGCTGGCGCTGGCCGTGGCGCAGCAGCTCACCGAGCTGGGGGCACCGGTGTGCGGGCTGACCGTGCTGAGCAGCTACCCGCTGCCCGCGACCGTCCGCGACGACGTCCTCGAAGAGGCACTGCTGTGCCTGGACCGGGGCCAGGACCCGGCCGCCCTCGGGTACCCGGACGTGCCAGGACTCGGTGCGGCGCTGGCCGCGCTCGCCCCGGCCGGGGACATCCCGCCCGGCGCGCTGGCCGCGCTGGCGGACCGGGACGAGCCGCAGCTGCGGGCGGCGGGCGAGGCCGCCGCCTTGCTCGACGCCCTCCCCCGCGAGGACCGGATCGCCAAGCTGGCCGGGGCCCTGGGGCTCGGCGCCGGCGAACTCACCGAACGGCTCGTGCGGGGCAGGGCCTTCGCCGCGTGCGTCGCCGCCCACGACCCCGGGATCTACACCGGGGAGGCCCGGCTGCTGGTGCATGCGGACGAATCCCCGATCTGGCCCGCGATGGCCGCGGACATGACCGCGCTGTGGGAGTCGGTCTGCGTGGGCGGGCTGCTGCGGCAGACCGTGCCCGGCGACCACTTCGGCTGTCGTGAGCTGATCACCTCCGAGGTGATCGACCTGCCGGACGAGGAGCCGAGGTGACCGCCCCCGTCCGCCCCCGATCCGGCGGAATCCGGGCCCTCCGGGCCGGTCCCCCCGTCCCGCAGCCCGACGTCAGTGACCCGACCGGCAAGGAGAGCGCGTGAGCGAGTACAGCCCCAACACCCCGACGGTCGCGATCGTCGGTGCCTACGGCGCCGTCGGCGCGGCCGCGCTCCGGGCGATCGCCGAGCGGCGGCCCGACACCGTCGTACGGCTCGGCGGGCGTGACCGTGCGCAGGCCGACGCCCTGCTGGCCAAGTGCGGGCTGCGCGGCGAGGCGGCCGAGGTGGATCTGCACGACGGCCGGTCGCTGGCCGCGTTCTGCCGCGGCGCACGCACCGTCCTGAACTGCGCGGGCCCCTCCTACCAGGTCCTCGACCGCGTCGCCTGGGCCGCCGCCGCGGCCGGTGCCGACTACGTCGACCCGGGCGGCGACGAACCCCTCCTGGAGGCGCTGACCCGCCCCGGCACCTTCACCGGCACCGCCGTGATCACGGCGGGCATGCAGCCGGGCCTCACCGGCCTGCTCCCCCGCCACCTGTGCTCCACCCTGAGCCGTCCGCAGCGCCTCACCGCCTACGTCGGCACGATGGACCGGCTCACCCCGGCCGGCGCCGCCGACTACCTGCTCTCCCTGGGCGGCGCGTACGGGGAGGCCCGGGGCGCGATCCGGGGCGGCATCCGGGTGGAGCGCGAGCTGGAGCCGCGTACCGGCGTGGAGCTGCCGTACGCGAACAACCGGGTGGACGTCTACCCGTACCTCAGCTTCGAGTCGGCGCGACTGCCCGAGGTCACCGGGCTCACCGAGATCGACTGGTTCAACGTCTTCGACGGCGGCGCGCACATGATGAACTGCCTGAGCCGGCTCCAGGGGGCCATGCGCGGCGAGTCCGATCTCGCCGAGGCCGCCGACGAGCTGACCCGGGCCGCCGCCCTCGACCTGTTCGGCAGGGACCCCTTCCAGCTGATGCTGTTCGAGGTCACCGGCACCGACGACGCCGGGCGGCCCGCCACCCGCAGCCTGGCGCTGCGGGCGTCCGACACGTACGCCCTGACCGGCCTCGCCAGTGCGCTCGCCGTACTGGCGGTACTCGACGGCACGGTGGCCCCCGGCGTGCACTTCGGCTCCGACGTCCTCGACGCCCAGGCGGTGCTCGCCGCGCTGCGGGCCGAGCCCGCGGTGGGGCTGCTGGAGGTCGTCGACCGGCCGATCCTGGCGGCCCGTGCCATGGAGGAGGGCGAACTGTGAACCACCCACAGACCCACCCACAGACCCGCCCACGGACCCAGCCACGGGCCCACCCACGGACCCGGCCCCGCGTCCTGGTGGCCGGCACCGGCTTCGGCCGCGCCTACCTAGCGGCCTTCGAGCGCGCGGACTTCGACTTCGAGCTCGCCGGGATCCTCGCCTCCGGAAGCGCCCGCAGCCGTGCCTGTGCCGCGCACTACGGCGTGCCGCTGTGGTCGGCCGTCGAGGAGGTGCCGGACGACGTCGACCTGGCGTGCGTGGTCGTCGGCGGGGTCATGAACGGCGGGCCCGGGCCCGAACTCTCGCAGGCGCTGCTGCGGCGCGGCGTGCCCGTGCTCCAGGAACACCCCCTGCATCCGGACGAGTTGGTGGCGTGCCTGCGCGCCGCCGCCGAGTCCGGGGTGGTGTTCCGGCTCAACACCCACTATCCGTACGTGGAACCCGTGCGCCGCTTCATCGCGGCGGCCCGCGACCTGGTGGCCCGGCAGCAGCCGCTGTTCCTGGACGTGACCTGCGCCTTCCAGGTGCTCTACACGGTCTTCGACGTCCTGGGCCAGGCACTGGGCTCCCTCCGCCCGCACGGCATCGACGGGGTCCTCCCGGCCACGGAAGGGGCTCCGTACCGGAGCCTGACCGGCCGGTTCGCCGGGGTCCCGATGTCCTTCCGGCTCCAGAACGAACTGGTGCCCTCCGACCCGGACAACTACAGCCACCTCTTCCACCGCATCACCCTGGGCACGGACGGCGGCCACCTCACCCTGGTCAACACGCACGGCCCGGTGCAGTGGAGCATGCGCCCGCACATGCCCGCCGACATGAAGGACCTGGTGCGCTTCGGCGACTCGGCCGCCCCGCACCTCAAAGTGGCGAGCGTGGAGCACCTGGGCCCGGCCGAGGGCGCCTCGTACGACGAGGTGCTGCGCGACCTGTGGCCGCAGGCCACCGCCCGTGCCATCGCCGCGACCTGGGACGACGTCCTGGCGGGCGCCGACAGCGGGGGGCATGTGCAGTACCACGTGGCCCTGGCGAAGCTGGGGATGCGGGTCGGCGAGGCCTGCGGCCCCGTGCGGCTGCACCGTCCCAAGGAGCCGCCGCAACTCCTGTCCGCGGCCGACCTGTTGGAGGTACGGACATGAGTACGCTCGTCCCGAATCCCTGGCTGCGCGCCTACTTCCCCCGCCCCGACGCCGCCCGGCGCATCGTGTTCCTGCCGCACGGCGGCGGGGCGGCGAGCTTCTACCGGCCGCTGGTGCGCGCACTGCCCGACGGGGTGGAGGGCATGGTGGTGCAGTACCCCGGCCGTGAGGACCGCATCGCGGAGCCCTGCTGCACCGACATGCCCGGCCTCGTGGAGCCGCTGGCCAAGGCGCTCACCCAACTCGACGACAAGCCGGTGTGGTTCTTCGGGCACAGCATGGGTGCCTCCGTCGCCCACGAGGTCACCCGACTCCTGAGCGCGGCAGGTGAGCGGCCGCCGGAGCGGCTGATCGTCTCCGGGCGTCCGGGACCGGCCCGCCAGAAGCCGGACGACAAGCACCTGGACGACGAGCGACTGTGGGCCGACGTGTGCCAACTCGGCGGCACCAACGCCCAGTTGCTCGAACTGCCGGGCATCCGCGAGATGACGCTGCCGGTGCTGCGCGCCGACTACCGGCTCGTCGGCACCTACCGCCCGCAGACGGTCCGGGACCTTGGCGTACCGCTGAGCGTCTGTTACGGCACCGAGGACCCGGAGGTCGACGCGGACGGCGCGGCGGCCTGGGCGGCGGCCACCTCCGCACCCACCGACCTGACCGCCTTCCCCGGCGGTCACTTCTACCTGCGCGGGCCCGCCCAGGCCGAGTTGACGCAGTGGCTCACCGGGCGGCTGACCGCCCCCACCGACCTTGCGGGAAGGAACCGAGGATGATCGTTCGACCCGTCGTGGAGAAGTACGCCGAAGAGGCCTCCTCCCCCGCGCCGCCCTGGCTGGCACCCCTGGTCGCCGACACGGAGGCGGCCACGGACCTGCCGGCCATGATGGTGGGCAGCATGCAGGGCGAGTTCCTGGCCTCCCTGGTCTTCGTGCTGCGGCCACGACGCATCCTGGAGATCGGCACCTTCACCGGCTACTCGGCGCTCTGCATGGCCCAGGCCATGCCCGAGGAAGCTGAGCTGCACACCTGTGAACTGAGCCCGCTGCACGCCTCCATCGCCCGCAAGCACTTCGCGGCATCGCCCTGGGCGGAGCGCATCACCCTCTGGGAGGGCCCGGCGCTGGCCTCGGTGCGGGACCTGCCGGGCCCCTTCGACCTGGTCTTCGTCGACGCCGACAAGCCGGGGTACGTCGACTACTACGAGGCGGTGCTGCCGAAGCTGTCCCCGCACGGGCTGATCCTGGCCGACAACGTGCTCCAATTCGGCGGCGTGGCCAATGAGCGGGACCAGCAGCCCGACACCCTCGCCATGCGGGCGTTCAACGCCCATGTCGCCGCCGATCCCCGGGTGCGGCAGAGCGTGCTCACGGTGCGCGAGGGCGTGAGCGTCATCCGGCGGGCCGACTGAGCGCACACGCACACGCACAAGAGCTGAGCGCACACGCACAAGAGACGACGCCCGGACCACGGGGGTGGGGTCCGGGCGCCGTCGTGTGCGGGGGCCCATGCGGAATGGGCCCTGGTGCGGGGCCCGTACGGAAAGGGCCCCGGTGCGGGGGCCCGGCCGCGTCACGCGGCCGGGCCCGTTCTCACTCCTGGCCCGCGGGCTTGATGTTGTTGTTGGTGTGGAAGAAGTTCTCCGGGTCGTAGACGGCCTTGATCCGGGTCAGCCGCTCGTAGTTGGAGCCGTAGGCGTCCTCGATGCGCTCCGCGGAGTCGGCGCCCAGGTGGTTCGCGTAGACCGCACCCGTGGTGTAGGGCAGCAGCTCGGCGTACACCTTCTCCGTCCACTCGACGGCCTCCTCGTCCTTGGCCGGGTCGGTCCAGGACGTGAGGATGCTGGTCAGGTAGCCCTCGCGGTGCAGGAACGGGGTCTCGGAGGCCGGTACGTTCGACATCACGCCACCCATCAGGCCGCCGCCCACCAGGCTCCGCTCGGAGGGGGCGTTGACGAAGCCGTCGGCGAGGATCTGGAGCGGCTCGTCGCGCAGCTCGGGCAGCAGGAACGAGCGCGGGTAGTACCGGTGCCCCGCGACGGTGTTCTCGTCGAGCATCCGCTGCACGGCCACGTACGGCATCGGCCCGCAGAAGTCGAGGAGCGCGCCGGTGCCCAGCCCGCGCATCTGCCCGATCAGGCTCTCGGTGGACTCGTCGGGGTCTGCGTGCACGAAGCCCAGGCCGATCGCCGGGGAGCCGTCCGGGGCGGTGAGGAAGGCGAAGGACGTGGTCAGCTCGTTGGGTGCGGTCCTGTTGAACTCGTCGAGCCGCCGGGCCACGTCGACCGTCTGGTCGATCGGGAAGGCCAGCAGGCCCGCCATGCAGTCGCCCTGCGGGTGCAGGTCGAACTCGAAGCGGGTGGCCACGCCGTAGTTGCCGCCGCCGCCGCGGATCGCCCAGAACAGGTCGGGGTGCTCGTCCTTGCTGGCGGTGACCAGCTCGCCGCTCGCGAGGACGAGGTCGGCGGAGATCAGGTTGTCCACCAGCAGACCCCGGTAGCGGGCGAGCCAGCCGAGGCCGCCGCCGAGGGTGAGTCCGCCGATGCCGATGTACGACTCCTGGGAGCCGGTGACGGCCAGGCCGAAGCTGGTGGTCTCGGCGTCCACGTCGCCCTGCTCCAGGCCGGGCTGGACGACCAGGCGGCGCTTGGCGGGGTCGACGTGGATGCCGCGCAGCAGGGAGGTGTCGAGGAGGAGCCCGCCCTCGACGGTGCCGGTGCCCGCGAAGCAGTGGCCGCCGCCCTTGATCGCCAGCTCGATGCCGTGCTCACGGGCGAAGTTGACGACCTTGACGACGTCGGAGGCCCCGTCGACCTGGACGATCGCGCCGGGGCTCTTCTGGAAGTAACCGTTCCAGATCTGCTTGCGCTCGTCGTAGTCGGCGTCCTGCGGGGTGATGGTCCGGCCCCTGATCGCCTCTCCCAGCTCCGCGAGCGTGGATTCCGGGATGGCCGTGCCGGTCGCGGTGACGAGTCCCACGTCAGTCCTCCTGGGGGGGTTGGCTGGTTCGGCCGGCAAGCGCTGGCGCGCGGGGAGGCCGATGCGTGGAGAACGTACGACCGCCGAAGGGCGCGCGACGCGGTGGTGAAAGAGGGCGGAAAGGCCCACCGGAGCGCGGGAGGTGCTGGTTACGCTGGCGCACATGTCTGCTCTCCGCGCGATGCCGCTGCTCACGGTGACCGACCTCGATGCCGCCGTGGCGGCCCACACCCGGGTCACCGGAATGGAAGTGATCATGAATCACGGCTGGATCGCCACGCTCGCCCCGCCCACGGACCACTCCGTCCAGGTCAGCCTGATCACCAAGGACCCCACCGGGCCGGTCAACCCGGCCGCCTCCATCGAGGTCGAGGACCTTCAGGCGGCGCTCGACGAGGCCCGGGCCGCAGGTCTTGAGGTCATCTACGGCCCGGCGGACGAGGAGTGGGGCGTACGGCGCTTCTTCTACCGGGACGGCGACGGCAACGTCGTCAACGTCCTCGCCCACCTCTGACCGCCGTGGCTCCCGCCCACCGGCAGCCCGCCGCGCGCATACCCGTCCAGCGGGGGAAGGCCCCGGCTCCCGACCCCACGCAGGCCTTCTCCTTGCGCCTGTTCGGCGCCGGGCTCGCCTCGGCCGAGCTGATGACCTGCTTCCTCGGCCTCGAACTGGGCCTGTACGAGGCCCTGCGCCGCACCGGCCCCGCCACGGCCGCGCAGGTCGCCGAGGCGGCCGACCTGGACGCCCGGATGGTCCGGGAGTGGCTGGAACAGCAGTCCTGCGCCGGGGTATTGACCGTCGACGCACCCGAGAAGACCCCGGAAGTACGGGTGTTCACGCTGCCGCCCGCCCACGCCGAAGCCCTCCTCGACGCCGACAGCCCGAACTGGATCGCCCCGCTGGTCGTGATGCCCATCGGCGGCATGGCGGCCGTGCTGCCGCAGCTGGTGGAGGCCTACCGGGGCCGCCGGGGCCTTCCGTACGCCGCCTACGGCGAGGCCCTGCGCGGCGGCCAGGCGGGCCTGAACCGCGGGGTCTTCGAGCACCACCTCCCCGGCTGGATCAGCCGCCACCTGCCCGACGTCGACGCCCGGCTCCAGGTGCCGGGCAGCAGCATCGCCGACGTGGCGTGCGGCTCCGGGCTCTCCACGCTGGCGCTGGCCCGGATGTTCCCGGACGCCGAGGTGCACGGGATCGACCTGGACGAGGCGTCGATCCGGGACGCCGAGACGAACCTCGCCGCCACCGACCCGGCGGAGGGACTGCGCGAGCGGGTCACCTTCCGGGCGGGGGACGCCGGTGCGGCCGATGCGGCCGGGCACACGCTGGTCTGCGTGTTCGACGCCCTGCACGACATGTCGGCGCCGGTGGACGTGCTGCGCGCCTGCCGGGGGCTGCTGGCGCCCGGGGGCACGGTGCTGTTGATGGAACCGTCGGTCGGCGAGCGGTTCACCCCGGCCGCGCCGGACAGCGAACGCTTCCACTACGCGGTGAGTGTGCTGCACTGCCTGCCCGTCGGAATGAGCAGCACACCGAGTGCGGCCACCGGCACGGTGATGCGCCCGGACACCGTGCGCGCGTACGCCACCGAGGCGGGGCTCGACACCCGGGTGATCGACGTGGGGCACCCGTTCCACCGGCTGTACCGGCTGACGGCCCGACCGTAACAAGGCGTACGACAACGGCTCCCGGCCTCACGCAGAGGCCGGGAGCCGTTGGTCGTGGGGCGGGAGCGTCAACTGTCCTGCGTACGGTCCTCCGCGAGCCGGCGAGCACCGCGCGGGGTGCCGACCTTGCCGGACCGGAGGTAGTCCGCGACCAGGGCGTTGACCTCGGTGGGCTTCTCCAGGAGGGAGGCGTGACCGCAGTTGCGGATCTCGGTGTACTCGGCGGTGGGGATCAGGTCGGCCAGCTCGCGCGAGAGGTGGCGGGGCGCGACGATGTCGTGCTCCATGCCGACGACCAGCAACGGCACCCGGACCGCCTTCACGTCCTCCTCGCTGGGCCGGAAGTTGGTGGACGCCTCGGCGTGGCCGATCGCCCCGTGACCGCCCGACTCGGCCAGGCCCGCGAGCCCCTCCAGGTAGGGGGCGATGAACTGGTCGCGGTTGAGCGCGCGCGGCCCGAACAGGTACATCGCCCGGAAGGCCCCCTCCAGCAGGGCCGGGACCTTGTGGCCGTTCTTGAGCCGGTCCACCGCCTCGGCCTGGATGGCCTGTTGCAGCGCGCCGGGCTTCCACGGGACCCCGATGAGGGCGGCGCGCTCGATCAGGTCCGGGCGCTTCATGGCCAGTTCGAGGAGGATCATCGCGCCCACCGAGTAGCCGATGTACGTACAGGGGCCCAGCTCCAGCGCCTCGTTGAGGGCGGCCAGGTCCTGTCCGAGCAGTTCCACGGTGTACGGCGGCGGGGTCTCCTCGGAGGGGAACACGCCGCGCAGGTCGAAGGTGACGACCCGGTAGCCGGCCTTGGTCAGCTGCGGCACCTGCATGGTCTCGAAGAGGGAGGCCTGGTGCTGGCCGGGCACGAGCACGACGACGGGGCCGTCCTCGGGGCCGTAGATGTCGTAGCTCAGCGTGACGTCGGTGGGCAGGGTGACTTTCATGGTGGTTACCTCCCATAGGCACTTCAGCGGGTAGGCGCCTCGGCGGGCGCTTTCGGCAGGCGCACGGCTCGACGCGGTGGGCGCACGGCCGGTTTCCGTCGGCGATCAGCCGGTGACCAGGCGCTCGAAGTCCTGGCGGTTGGGTCCGACGTGCTCGCGTCGCAGGTCGGGGTGTTCGCGCAGGAACGCGAGCACCCGGCGGGCCACCTTGCGGTCGCCCATCAGCTCGGCCGGGGTGAGCAGCATGTGGTAGACGCGCTCGGCGGCGATCCGTACGAGCGCGTCCTCCTCGCGCAGCACGGCGAGGGCGGTGAGGACGCGGGCGGTCAGCGAGTCGTCGTGGGTGCCGCCCGCGAGTTCGGCGAGCCGGGCGGTGTCGGTGGCGACCTGCTGCTCGAACCACTGGCCCAGGCACGCGTCGGTGGCCCCGTGGGTCTCCCGCGCCCAGTCGTACGGGTTCTGGTCGAGCCGGTCGAGGCGGTCGGCGAGGGTTCTGGCGTGGGCCAGGGCGAGGGAGACGCCGCGGCCGAAGGTGGGGTTGGTCTGGACGCTGGCGTCGCCGACCAGCGCGTACCCGGTGACCAGGGGCGCGCCGTCCACGGCGAGCGAGCGGCGGCGGTTCTCCAGCCCGGCCATCGGCATCGGGTCACCGACCGGGCTCGCCCCGTCGAGCCAGGCGCGTACCGGGGCCACGCTCTCCAGGAAGCGCAAGTAGACCGTTCGTTCCAGCAGCCGGGTGCGGACGGGGTCGTGGGAGGAGACGGTGGTCGAGAGGTGGAAGCGGCCGTTGTCGCCGGGGAAGGCGAGCACGGTGGCGAAGTCCAGCTCGTGCACCACCGGTGCCCGCAGGGACGGGAAGCGCCCGCCGGGGCCGAGTGCGAACTCCTGGGCGATGTAGGAGAAGCCGCAGGCCTGGACGGTCTCCCGAGGAGGTTCGCCGCCGATCGCGGTGAGCCAGGCGGCCACCGACGATCTGCGCCCGGTGGCGTCCAGCACCACGTCGGCGGTCAGGTCGCCGCCTTCCGCGAGCCGGACCCCGTGCACGTGCGGAACCCCGTGCGGCGTACCGCGGCTCAGCAGTCCGGTGGCCCGGTCGTGCAGCAGCGTGACGGCGGGGTCGGCGACGGCGCGGCGGCGCAGCGCGGCCTCGAAGACCAGGCGGCGGCCGAGCAGGCCGAGGTCGTCGCCGCCCGTCTCCAGGGCGACGGGGACGGCCCCCCGGTCGGTCAGCCCGGCCAGTACCTCGGGGCACTCCTCGCGCAGCACTCCGATGCCGAGGCCGAGGAGGGCGTGCCCCTGGCGGGCGTGCGGCACGCCGCGCCGGTCCCAGTCGGCGACCTCGGTGTGGGGTCCGCCGGCGGGGGGCGGGCCGTCGCGTTCGACGAGCGTCACCCGGTGTCCTCGCCGGGCGGCGAAGACGGCGAGGCCGAGACCGGCCACTCCCCCGCCCAGTACGACGATGTCCGCCACGGTCAGCCGCGCTTCACGAGCAGCGCGAAGCGCCGGGTGGCGACGACGGTGCACACGGCGGTGACGCCGAGGGTCCAGGCGACCGTGCCGAGCACCGGCACGGTCAGCGCGCCCTCGTGGGACAGCCCGGCGAGCGCACCGGCCGCCAGGGAGACGGGGTTGACGCTCACCACGGGCTGGATCCAGCCCGGGAAGGCCTCCAGGGGTACGTAACCGCTGGACATCAACGTCATTACCAGCGTGGGCATCTGGACGTACCGGACGATGATGCCGGGGTGCTGGGCGACGAGCGCGACGGCGACCGCCAGCGCGCTGCACATCATCCCGAACAGGGCGACGATCCCGAAGAAGCCGAGGACGGCCAGGGGCCCGTTGGAGAACCGGAAGCCGACCGTGTGCGCGACCAGCGTCACCAGCACGGCCACGCCCATGATGCGTACGAAGTCCCCGCCGATCCGCCCGAAGACGTACGCCCGCATGTCCAGCGGCATGGCGCGCAGCCGGTTGAACACCCCGCTGCGGATGTCGCTCCACAGGGCGATGGCGGTGGTGAGGATCGAGGAGAACGCGGTGGTGAGCACGATCAGCGGGGCGAGCCGGCGGACGTAGTCGACGCCCTGGGTGTCCTGGACGAGCACGCTGAACGCGGCCAGCAGCATGAAGAGCTGGAGCAGCGGAAAGGCGATGGTGACGATCAGCATCATCCGGTTGCGGACGAACTGGCGGATCACGCGTCCGGCGATGATGACGGAGGCCCCGGCCAGGGTGGTCGGGTCGGGCGAGGGGGAGGGCGACGGCGACGCCGTCGGTGCGAGGGGTCCCGGCGACTGCACGGTCATCGGACGGCCACCTTCCTGAGCAGCGCGGTCATCGGACGGCCACCTTCCTGAAGGCTGTGGTCGTGGTCCAGGAGAAGAGGGCGACGAGGCCCACCAGCCAGGCGAGGCCGGGCAGCACCGCGCCCCAGGTGAGCTCGGCGCTCGACAGGGCACGCAGCGCGTCGATGACTCCGGACACCGGTGACGCCGCGACGATCGGCTGGAGCCAGCCGGGGAAGAGGTCCGCCTCGACGAAGCCGGTGGAGAGCACCAGCAGCGGCAGGTACGGCAGGTGGAGCACCGCGCTGAGCGCCTCCAGGTTCTTCAGGCGCAGCGCGATGGTGGCCGTGGCCAGCGAGAGCGCGACGGTGAACGCCACGGCGAACAGCACGAACCCCAGGGCGGCGAGCACTCCTTGGTCGAACCGGAAGCCCACCAGGTGTCCGGCGAGGACGACGGCGACGCTGGACAGCAGGCCCTGCAGGGCGACGACGGCCAGGTGCGCGAGGCTCATGGCGCGCATGTCGACCGGGCTGGTCAGCAGGCGGGAGAAGACGCCGCTGGAGCGGTCGGCGGCCAGGTCGGTGGCGCTGCCGATGGCGACGAACATCAACGCCTGGACCAGGACGGTGGGGGTGACGAAGCGGCCGAAGTCGATGCCCCGCGCGTCGAGCATGGTGGCGAAGGTGCAGTAGAAGATGGCGAAGAAGAGCAGCGGCTGCACGACGGTGGCGACCAGGCCGCCCCGGGAGAAGGAGCGGGTCCGCAGCCGGTCGAAGAGCACCTGGAAGTCGTGCTGGAGGCCGGCCGGGCGGCCCGGGGGTGCGGGGGCGGCGGGCACGGCGGCGACGCCGGGGGTGGTGCTCATCGGGCGGCCCCCTTCACCGAGTTCCCCGGGGCCTGCGAGGTCTCGGAAGTCCCCGGGGCCTGCGACGGCTCGGTGAACGCGAAGAAGACCTCGTCCAGCGTCGGCTTCGTCACCTCGATGTCGGCGATCCGCAGCCCCTTGCCCTCCAGCAGGCCGAGCACCCCGCCGACGTCCTCGGGACGCGCCATCGGCACGGCGACCTTCTCGCCCTCGGCGCTCACACCCGGCAGTTCGCCGAGCGCGAGGAGGGCCGCCCGGGCATCGGCGGCGCTGGTCAGCGTGAGCCTGCACATGAGGCCGCCCACGTCCCGCTTCAGCTGGTCCGACGAGCCGTCGGCCAGGACCCGGCCCTTGTCGATGACGACGATGCGGTCGGCGAGCTGGTCGGCCTCCTCCAGGTACTGCGTGGTGAGCAGCACGGCGACCCCGCGCGCGGCCTCGGCCCTGACCATCTCCCACAGGAGTTTGCGGCTGCGCGGATCGAGGCCGGTGGTCGGCTCGTCCAGGACGAGCACGGGCCTGGGCACCACCAGGCTCACGGCGAGGTCGAGGCGGCGGCGCATGCCTCCGGAGAGGTAGCCGACGGGGGTGTAGGCCGCCTCTCCCAGCTCGAACCGCTCCAGCATCTCGCCCGCCCGCTGCTGGGCCTCGCCCTTGCCGAGGCCGAGCAGACGGCCGAAGAAGACGAGGTTCTCGCGCGGGTTGATCTGTTCGTCGAGGGCCGCGAACTGTCCGGTGACGGCGATGTTGGCACGCACCAGCGACGGGTCGGTCGCGGGGTCGTGGCCGAGGACCTCGATGGTGCCGCCGTCGGGCTGCAGCAGGGTGGTCAGGCAGTTGATGAGGGTGGTCTTGCCCGCTCCGTTGGGGCCGAGCAGGCCCACCACGGTTCCGGCGGGGATGCGCAGCGACACCCGGTCGAGTGCGGTCTGCTCGCCGAAACGCTTGGTGAGGTCCGAGAGGGAGATCGCCTCGGTCATCGTGGCTCCTTCATTACGTCATGACGTCGTCGTGCGGGGAGGCGGCGGGGGTTCTCACGACGGCGTCCGGACCTCGACCTGGCTCAGGACGTAGGCGAGGACCTGCTCGGTGGTCTGGATGGCGCGTCCGGTCTGCTCGTCGATCGGCGGCAGGTCGAAGTCGTCCTCGATCGCGAACGCCATCTCCAGCAGGGCCAGGGAGTGGAATCCCAGGTCCTCGACCAGACGCAGGTCCTTGCCCGGCTCGAACCTCTCCCGTTCGGGGGCGAGTTGCTCGATGATCGCGAGCACGGTCTCGCGCACCTCTGCACTGGAGTAGGACATGGGGTCTCCTGTTCTGGGGGCCGGTCGGACGGGGTGGTGCGGGGCCGGGCGGGCGAAGATGCCGGTCGGGCGAGGGTGCCGGTCGGGCGTGGAGGTGTCACCCGGGGGTGTCGGTCGTGGCGGCGGGCACCGGGTCCGGGTCCGGGGCGGGTGCCGCGTCGGCGGCCGACGCCCGGTCCCCCGCGTCGAGGACGTACTCCGTGCTGAGCCGCTGCCAGAGCTGCCGGCGGCGGCTCTTTCCGCTGCTGGTACGGGGAATGGCGCCGCGCGGCACCCGCGCCACGTGCCGCCGCGTTCCCGGGCAGGCCGAGGCGAGCACGTCCCGGGCCACCTCGGCGGCCCGCTCGTCCAGCCCCTCCAGCACGGCCACGGCGTGCGCGCGGCCGTCCGCCTCGCCGAGCACGACGCAGATCCGGCTCGGGTTGAGTCCGGCGCGCCCGAGCATCAGCTCGACGTCCTCGGCGAAGAGCGAGCGGGCGTGCACCTTGACGCTGTCGCCGAGCCTGCCCAGGACGTAGAACTCCCCCGCCAGTGCGAAGGCGACGTCCCGGGTGAGCAGCCGGCCGTCCGCCAAGGAGGTGCTCCCGGCGGACCCGTCGGCGAGGTAGCCGTCGGCCAACGAGGTTCCGGTGACGGCCAGTTCACCGACGTACCCCTCGGGCAGCGGCTCTCCGTCCTCTCCCACCACGCGCACCGTGAGGCCGTCCAGTGCGCGGCCGCAGCTCATCACCCGGACCGTCTCGCGGTCCGGGTCCTCGCCCGCGAGGCCGACCCGTTCCCCGACCCGCAGGCCGTCGCGGTGCACGCGGACGGCGCGCGGGGCCTCCTCGACGGGCACTCCGGTGACGGCGAGGGTGGACTCGGCCAGCCCGTAGGCGGGGGTGAGCGTGCGCGGGGAGAGACCGTACGGGCTCAGCAGCCCGGTGAAGCGGGTCACCAGCGCGGGGTCGATGCGTTCGGCCCCGACGATGACCGCCCGTACGCCGGACAGGTCGGCGCCCGCCAGGTCGGCGTGGCCGACGCGGTCCACGATGCGCTGGAGGCCGAACGCCGGGGTGGCGGTGATCGTCGCGGGCTGCTCGACCCGGTTGGCGTCGAAGCGGTTGAGGTACGCCAGCGGGTGGCGCAGGAAGGTCTCGGGACGGCAGACCGCGAGCCGGTTGTTGCCGGAGACCGGCACGACCAGGCAGCCGATGAGCCCCATGTCGTGGTGCATCGGCAGCCAGGAGCACCAGGAGTCGTCGCGTCCGGCCCGCTCCCAGGCGCGGATCGCGGCGGTGTTCGCGTCCAGCGCCGCATGGCTGATCCGTACTCCGCGCGGGTTGCCGGAGCTGCCCGAGGTGAACTGGACCAGCGCCTGCTCGGCCGCGTCCCGCCCGCCGGGTGCGGCCGCGGTCAGTTCTTCCAGGAGCAGGACGCGGGTGTACGGCGCGGCCTCGGCCAGGACGTCCACGGCGTACGCCCGGTGCGCGGCGTCCACCAGGACGGTGTCGGCGCCCACGGCGGCGACGACGGCCCGCACGTGCGCGCGGGCGGCCTCGCCCGACATGCCGGTGGGCGGCGCCAGCACGCTCACCACGCATCCGGCGGCCTGCACCCCGTAGAACGCGGCGACGAGGTCGGGCCCGGTGGAGCACAGCAGTGGCACGGCCGCCCCGTGCGGGACCCCGGCCGCGATCAGCCCGCCCGCGATCCGGGCCGCCTGGTCGGCGAGTTCGGTGTAGGGCCGGTAGGTGTGGGAGGTCGCGTCGAACATCTCCACGCCGGTGTCGTCGCGGGGTGCGTCGAGCCAGCTCAGCGTGTGGGGTCGGCTCATCCATCACTCCTCGGCGGGTGGCCCGGGGGCCGGGGTCTGTACGGCGACGGTGGTGACGATAGGAGCGATCCCGGTGCCGGCCGTCGTCTCTTTCACGGCTCTGTTCGCCCCGGCCGGTACGGACCGGCGGGCCGGAACACTGGCGGGCATGGATGAGTTCACGCCGTGGAGCGACGAGGACGCCGCCCGCTACCGGGCCGCCGGGATCTGGCGGGGGGTGCCGCTGGGCGACGCGCTCACCGAGGCGGCGCAGGCCTTCCCGGACAGGACCGCGGCCGTCGACCGCCGACGCCGGATCACGCACGGGGAGGTGCGGGCCGAGGCGGACCTGATCGCCCGCGGTCTGCTGGCCCGAGGGGTGAACCCGGGCGAGCGGGTCATGGTGCAACTGCCGAACGTCGTCGAGTTCCTCACCGTCACGGTCGGCATGTTCCGGGCGGGCGTCATTCCGGTGTTCGCGCTCCCCGGACACCGGGAGAGCGAGGTGCGCCACCTCATCGAGGCCTCCGGCGCGGTCGGCTACGTCACCGCGGGCCGCTTCCAGGGCTTCGACTACCGCACCCTGGCCCGCCACGCCGCGTCCCTGCCCGGTGTCCGCACGGTGATCGTGGCGGACGACGACTGCGGGGACCTCACCCCGCTGGACCTGGTGCGCGCCCAGGGCGCCGACGGCGGTCCGCTGCCGACCGTCGACCCGTCGGGTGTCGCGTTCCTCCTGCTGAGCGGCGGCAGCACCGGGAAGCCCAAACTGATCCCGCGCACGCACGACGACTACCTCTTCAACATCGCCGCCTGCGCACGGGCGTTGGAGTTCGACGCGGACAGCGTCTACCTGGCCGCCAACCCGGCCGCGCACAACGCCGCCCTGGGCTGTCCGGGGGTGCTGGGCGCGCTGCTGGTGGGCGGAAAGGCAGTGCTGGCCGCGAGCCCCTCCCCCGACGAGGTGTTCCCGCTGGTCGAGAAGGAGGGCGTCACGCACACCACGGTGGTGCCCGCGCTCGCGGCCCTGTGGTCCAAGGTCGCCGCGAAGCGGCCGGTGGACATGAGCGGCGTCCTCCTCCAGGTGGGCAGTTCCAAGTTCGACGAGCAGGCAGCCGGGCGCACGCAGACGGCGCTCGGCTGCCGGATCACGAACTGGTTCGGCATCGGCGAGGGCCTGCTCACCTACACCCGCCTCGACGACCCCGAGGAGGTCGTGCACGGCACCGAGGGCCGCCCCCTGTCGGAACTGGACGAACTGCGCCTGGTGGACGAGGAGTTGCGCGAGGTGGCGCCGGGCGAGGTGGGCGAACTGGTCACGCGCGGCCCGTACACCATCAACGGCTACTGGAACGCCCCCGAGGCGAACCGCACCTCCTTCACCCCCGACGGCTTCTTCCGCACCGGCGACCTGGCCCGGCTCACCCCCGAAGGCAACCTGGTGATCGTCGGCCGGGCGAAGGACGTGATCAACCGGGGCGGCGAGAAGGTGTCCGCCGACGAGATCGAGGGCCATCTGCGCGGCCACGAGGCGATCGACGACGCGGCCGTGGTGGCTCGCCCGGACGCCGACCTCGGCGAGGCCACGCTCGCGTTCGTGGTGCCCGCGGGACCGGGCCGGGCGCCCTCGCTGGTGGAGCTCAAGCGGTATCTGGCGGGCAAGGGCCTGGCCGCGTTCAAACTCCCGGACGAGGTGCGGGAGTTGGCGGTGCTGCCGCGCACCCCGGTCGGCAAGGTCGACAAGGTGGCACTGCGGGCGACGGCGGCATCGGGTTGAGCCCGGCCGCCGGCGCGTCCCCTACGGACGTCACCTGCGGTACGGAACGTACGACAGCGGTGTCCGGCACCGTCCGTACGCTCCTGCCCGCGTACGCGGCCGCCCTGGAGAGCACCCGCGAGCTGACCGGCCCCCCGCTCTTCGCGGCGGAACTCCGGCAGATCGCCGACGCGTTGCCCGCCCGTCGGGCCGAGTACGCCACCGTCCGGCGGGTCGCGCGGGCCTGCCTGGCCGAGCTGGGCGTCCCGCCCGCCGTGCTGGTGCGGGGCGCGGACGGCGCGCCCCGGTGGCCGCACGGCACGGTCGGCTCGCTGACGCACTGCCGGGGATACCGGGCGGCGGCTGTGGCGCGGACGCGGGACGCCGACGGTCTGGGCGTCGACGCCGAGCCGTGCGCGCCGCTGCCCGCCCGGGTGCTGGCCCAGGTGACCTCGCCGGTCGAGCGGGCGCACCTGGCGGAGCTGGCGGCGGCCCGGCCCGAAGTCCCCTGGTGCCGCGTCCTGTTCAGCGCCAAGGAGGCGTACTACAAGGTCTGGTACCCCGTGATGGGCTGCTGGCTGGGCTTCGACGACGCCGAGGTCGAGTTCCGGCCCGACGGCGTCACGGGTACGTTCGTGGTGCGGCCGGTGTCCGGCGGTGCGCGGCGGGTCCGCCGGGCGGACGCCCGCTTCGACCCGGTCGCCACCGGCTTCCCGGCCCTGCGCGGCCGGTGGGCCGCCGATGCGGGCGTCATGGTGACCGCGATCGCCGCCCCGGCGGGCTCGTTGCCGCGCCCCGTCCGCCCGCCGGACCCGCGCCCGGCTCAGGCCGGCCGCACCGCCACCGGCACGCTGCGGTGGGCCCAGTAGGGGAACCGGAAGCCGCCCGCGCTGGGCTCCCACACGTTCTCGCCCGCCGACTCGATCTCCGCGAACCGGGCGACCAGCCGCTCGAAGACCACCGCCCCCTCCACCCGCGCCAGCGCCGCACCGAGGCAGTGGTGCACTCCGCCGCCGAAGCTGAGGTGGGGGTTGGGCGAGCGGGTGAGGTCGGCGCGGGCCGGGTCGTGGAAGACCCGCTCGTCGTGGTTGGCGGAGGCGAGCAGCAGCACCACCACCCGCCCCTTGCGGATGGTCAGCCCGGCGATCTCGATGGGCTCCAGGGCCAGCCGGGTGGTGGCGTGGATGGGCGCGTCGTACCGCATGAACTCCTCCAGCGCACTGCCGGAGATGCCGGGGTCCTCGCGCAACTGCCCCTGGGTGTGCGGCTGTTGGACGAAGAGGTCGCCGCCGGTGGCGATCGCGTTGGTGGTCGTCTCGAAGCCCGCGTAATACACGAACAGCGCGTTGTCGATGATCTCCTCGTCGGTCAGCGGCTCCTCGCCGTCCTTGACCGCCGCGAGCATCCGCGACAGCAGGTCCTCACCGGGGCGCCGCCTGCGCTCGCGGACCAACCCGGCCATGTAGTCGCGGAGTTCGACCACGGCCCCGTGCGCCTCCCGCTGCTTCTCCGGCGGGATGAACACCGCGAAGGCCTGGGCGAGGGAGGTGGAGAGGCGGGCGATGTCGGCGCGGTCGGGGCGGGGGATGTCCAGGAGTTCGCTCATCACCGTCATGGGGACGGGTACCGCCAGGTCGGCGACCAGGTCGAAGCGGCGTTCGTCGGCGAACCGGTCCAGCATGCCGTCGACGAGCCGGGCGATCGGCTCGCGCAGCCCGCGCACCATCGCGGGGCTGAGCGACTTCACGAGCAGGCGGCGCAGCCGGGTGTGCCCCGGCGGGTCGCGGTCGACCACGATGCGCCGCAGGTAGTCGTTGGCCGGGCCCTCGCCCACCGACACCTTCTGGTACTCCTCGGGGAACTCCCGGCCCAGCCGGGGGTCGCGCAGCAGCGCCGAGACCTCCTCGTGCCGGGAGAAGACCCACTGTCCGGGGCCGCCCCGGCAGACCGGACCGTACGCGCGCAGCCGCCGGTAGACCGGGTACGGGTCGCGCATGGCGCGCGCGTCGTCCAGCAGGAAGCGCGGCATGTTCAGCACGGTGTTCAACGCTGCGTCACCTCCCGGCACCCTCGGGTGCGCGGCTCGGGTCCGGTGGTTGCCCTGGCCCGCCCAGTCTGGGAGGCGGGCGCGGGGCGGTGGCGGGAGGTGACGGACTGGCGACAGGTTCCCTCGCCCTCGTTGCCGAGCTGTCAGGCTCGACCGGTGCACCCCAGCGAGCCACCGGTACACCCCAGCGAGCCACAGGAGGCGTCGGCCGCATGCGAGAGCTGCCCGTGAAGTTCGACTCCCGCGATCCCGCCGTGGTCGCGGACCCCTACCGGGTCTACGCCGCTCTGCGCGAGGCCGGGCGGCTCGCCCGGGGCGCGGCCGGCCAGTGGGTGGTCTCGCACCACCAGGACGTCAGCCGCCTCCTCAAGGACCGCCGGCTGGGCCACGAATACCCGCCGGAGTACCACGAGTTCTCCACCGGGGCCGGGCCCGCCAACGAGTTCCTCAAGCGCATCGTGCTGGACCAGGACGCGCCCGCGCACACCTTCCTGCGGGGCATCATGCAGCGCTCCTTCAGCCCGAGGCTGATGCGCAGGCTGGAGGAGTACGTCGCCGAGCAGGTGGACCGGCTGATGGCCGAGGCCCAGGCGCGGGCGGGCTCCGGCGGGGTGCTGGACGTGGTCGGCGACCTGGCCTTCCCGCTGCCGGTCACCGTGGTGTGCGAGCTGATCGGCATCCCGGACGTGGACCGGGACGCGGTGCGCCCGCACGCGGTGGAGCTCGCCAAGGCGTTCGCCCTGTACGTACCGGTCGAGGAGCGGGCGGCGGCGCACGAGGCGGTGACCTGGCTGCGCACCTATGTCTCGGCGCTGGTCGACGAGCGGGCGAAGCGGCCCGCCGACGACCTGATCAGCAATCTGCTCGCCGCGCAGCGCGCACAGCCGGACTTCGACCGCGAGACGCTGGTCGACAACGTCGTCTTCCTCTTCTTCGCGGGCTTCGAGACCACCACCAACCTGATCTCGACGATCTTCTCGGCGCTGCTCCAACACCCTGAGCAATTGGCCCTGTTGCGGCAGCGGCCGGAGCTCGCGGTGCCGGGCGTCGAGGAGTTCCTGCGCTACGACGCGCCGATCCAGGCCACCGCGCGCTATGTGAAGGAGGCGGTGGAGATCGAGGGCCGCACCGTGCGCGCGGGCCGCATCCTGGTGCTGCTGCTGGGCTCCGCCAACCACGACCCGGCCCGGTTCGCCGACCCCGGTCGGCTGGACATCACCCGGGCCCCCAATCCGCACGTGAGCTTCGGCGGCGGGGTGCACCACTGCCTGGGCGCGGCGCTGGCCCAGGTGGAGGGGCGCGCGGTGCTGCGGTGGCTGGCCCACGCACCGGGCACACCCACGGCCGCGGGCGCCGTGGAGCGGCGGCCCAGTGTCACCTTCCGGGCCTACCGGAGCATCCCGGTGCGGCTGGAGCCCGCCCCGGCCGGGAAACCGCGGCCGGGGCGCTCCCCGGGTCAGCCCACGGGCTCCTCCCTGCGGACCTCCTGAGGTCCGGTGAGGCTCAGCGCCTTGGCGGTCAGCACCCTGCTCTGCTCCGTCAGGCCGGTGCGCCCGTAGGCGGCGGCGAGGTCGAGCAGCGCCGTCCGGAACGCCTCGGCCGCTCCGGGGCCGGTTGCCGGGTCGTCGTGCTCCCGGCCCGGTGTGCCGTCGCCGAGGGCGCGGGGGCCCGCGGACGAAAGGACGGAGCACAGGTTGTGCGCCAGCCGGGTGGCCGCCGGGTAGAACTCCTCGTACCGGCAGCCGGTCAGCATGGCGAGCATCGCCGAGGACTCCCGCCGGCAGATCTCGGCCGCCTCCCGGCCGCTGCTGACCGCCACGTGGTGCGCGAGCAGCCCGCGCAGCGCGGAACGCCGCCTGCCGCTGCGCAGGAGCTCCTCGCACTCCCCCATCGCTCCCGTCATCCCGGCGACGAGCCCGTGCAGGGAGTACCGGCCGACGTCGGGCTGTTCGAGGAGGTTCAGGTCGAGCAGCCCCTCCAACAGCACTTCGGCCTCGGTGGGGCCGGTACCGAACAACGCGGCCGCCTCGTACACGTCCAGGCCCGCCTCGGGCAACAGGGCGAGCAGGCACAGGGCGGGGCGCTGCGCCTCGGTCAGCGCGTCGAAGGAGAGTTGGAGCACGGAGCGGACACTGCGGTCGCCCGCCCGGAGTTCGGAGGTGCGCATGCCCTGGTCGGCAAGCCGGTCCACCAGGTGGGACAGCGTCCAGGCGGGGCGGCTGCGCAGTTTGGCGGCCGCCAGCCGGAGGGCCAGCGGGAGTCCTCCGCAGTAGGCGACGAGCCGTTCGGTGGCCTCGGACTCCAGTTCACCCCCGAGGAGCCGCTCGATGAGTGCGCGGGAGTCGTCCGCGTTCATCCGGGAGAGCGGGCAGGGCTGGGTGCCGTCGAGGCCGTAGAGGCGACGGCGGCTGGTGATCAGGGCGAGGGAGCCGCTGCCCGGCGGCAGCAGCGGCACGATCTGCGCCTCGCTCGCGGCGTTGTCGAGCAGCAGGAGCACCTTGGCGTCGGCGAGGCGGGCCCGCCACAGGGCCACCTGGCTGTCCAGGTCCGCCGGGATGCGCTTGGCCTCGATGCCCAGGGAGCGCAGCAGCACCTGGAGCACTTCGGCCGGTTCGCGCGGCCGCTCGTGCGGGCTGAACCCGTGCAGGTCGACGTAGAACCGGCCGTCCGGGCAGTCCCCCGCCAGCCGGTGGGCGACGTGCAGGGCGAGGGCCGTCTTGCCGATGCCGCCCATGCCGTCGACGCAGATCAGCCGTGGCCCCGGGCCCCGTGAACCGGCCCGGGCGGTCCGCAGCAGGGTTTCGACCTCCTCGCGGCGGCCGACGAAGTCGGTCAGGGCGTGGGGCAGGGTGCAGGTGGCCCGCGCCCCGGCCTTGCGGAGCCGGGGGGCCGGCTGCGGTCTACCCGCGTCGAGCTCGACGATTGCGGGCGGTACGGCCTGTTGGTAGTAGCGCGGCGGGGCTCCGGCCCGCAGGTAGGCGAACGCGTCGCCGCGCAGTACCGCTTCGTGGACCTGGGCCAGCGAGTGGTCGGGGTCGATGCCCAGTTCGTCACGGAGCAGGGTGCGTATCTCGGCGTACTCGGCGAGCGCGTCGGCCTGCCGGCCGGAGAGGGACAGCGCGAGCATGAGCTGTGCGCGCAGGTCCTCGGCGAGCGGGTGCTGCGCCACGAGGTCCCGCAGATCCTCTATCACCAGCGCGGGCGGCGAGGTGCGCAGCCGCAGCGCGATGAGCTCCTTCTGGACCGCGAGGCGGCGTTCCTCCACCACCCGTGCGGCGGCCCGGATCAGGCCGTTCTCCAGTTCGTCGCCGTCGACGACGTCGGCGGCGACCTGGCCCCGGAACAGCGACAGGGCCCGCTGCAGTTCCTCGATGAGCCGGGCCTCGCCCGCGCCGTCCTCCTTCAGGGTGCGGGCCAGCAGCCGGCGTTGGTTGAACTCCACCAGGTCGGACTCGGTCGCACCGACGTTCAGCCGGTAGTTCGGTCCGTCGGTGAGGAGGTACCCGCCCGCGCCCGGTATCGCCTGCCGGAGCTGGGCGACGGCCTTGCGCACCTGGTTGGAGGCGGTCGCCGGGCAGCACGACCCCCAGACGGCCTTAGCGAGGCGGGGGGTGCTGAGGACCTCGCCGGGGGAGAGCATCAGTACGGTGAGCACGCGGCGGGCCACGGTGCTGGGCAGTCTCGCGGGGGCGTCCCCGCACCGTACGGCCACGGACCCGAGCACCTGGAAGCGCAGGTCTCCTGCTGCCGGGGTCATGCGGCCGCCTCACAGCACGCGCGCCGCGCCGACCGGTGTAATCGCCGGGGCGGACCGGCCGGTGCCGCCGGGTGCGGGGCCGGTGTGCCCCCTGATCCGGCCACCGTACAAACGGACTTCAAGCCGTCCATCCATTCCCCCTATGGCCCGGTCGGGGCCGAAACCCCGCCCCTGGTGCTGATCAACTAGCCCGTGCTGCCGGGTGGCAATCCCGGAAGTGTCTAAAGACTTGGTATTACGTGCGGACTCGGCGCCCTGAACCGGGACGATGCCGGTCATCACCGGTGTTCCGCTACACAGGTCTGCGCCACGAATTCGGTCCGGATCAGGCCATCAAGGCCCGATGAGCGTCGGGAGAACCTGGCCGGAACGCCGTGAAACACCCTCCGGAATTCGCCAACCGGCCTTGTCCGTAAGGGATTTCATGAAACTGCCGGTTCCGGGGAATGAACGCACGGATCGACCGCTGCCCGCCGCCCGACCCGTGGCGTTCAGGGCACAGGCGTTCGTTTAACCTTGGAGGGTCAGCCGACGGTGGTTCCGGGTCGTAGGAAGGCCTCTTCAATGCAGCATGCGGCCCCGAGGACGGCTCGTCATGGGTGAGGTCATGCTCACGGCGGCCGGGCTCTATGTGATCGTCCTGCTGCGGGCCGGCGGGACGTACGCCGTCGGGCGGCTGGCCCATGCCGGGGCGCAGCGCAGCCGGTTCGCCGAGCGGATGGCCTCGCCCAAGTTCCAGCGCGTCCAGCGGGCGATCCAGCGGTGGGGCGCGCCCGTGGTGGCGGTGTCGTTCCTGACCGTCGGTTTCCAGACCGCCGCCAATTTCCTCGCGGGCACGATGCGCATGCCCCTGTCGCGCTACCTGCCGGCGCTGTTCCTGGGCGGGGCGGCCTGGGCCCTGGTGTACGCGACGGTGGGCGTCGGTGCGCTGAAGGTGCTGGGGAAGCTCTTCTCCGAGAACACCGCTCTCGCGGTGGGCGTGGTCGCCGCTCTGGTCCTGCTGGCGGGCGGCTTCGTGCTGCTCCGCCGCAGGAACGCGGCGCGGGCAACCGAAGAGGCCTGACCGCAGCCACGTGTCACCCGGCCCCGACCGGCCGGGCCCTCAGGTGCCCCAGAAGGTGTCTCAGGCGCGCCGGGCGCGAGCCGCCGCGACACCGGTGGCGGCCGCCAGCGCTCCGGCGAGGGCCAGCGGCAGCCAGCCATTCCGCAGGCCCCGGGCGACGGCCGACCGGCCCGCCGTGTGCCCCTGCTCGCCCTGCACCTGCTTGCCCTGCGCCCGCTCGTCCTGTGCCTGGACCGCGAGTCGTTCCACCAGGTAGAAGAATCCGAGATCGTGCACACGTCCTCCCTCGCCGCTGCCGCGCGCCCGCCCTGCGGGCGCTCTGCCGGAATTCACTCCTTCCCGGCGTGCGGCGCGCGAATCGCGGTGCACGGCAGCGGCCTCCATTCGGCCTCGCCGAGAAGCCACGCTGCGAGGCCACGCCGAAAGGCCACACCGAGAGGGGCCGCTCCGACGGGCCTTTCCCGGACGGGCGGGGAATTCCCGGGGCCGACCGGGGCATCTGGTGGTGCATGAGCACTCACGAGGAGCACACGGTGCGGGACCTGGGTCCCATGGAACGCGGTACGTCGCAGCGGGTGGCCTCGCGCCACCGCATGTGGTCGGTGGCCTGGAGCGCGCTGTGCGTGCTGGCCGCCCTGTGGTCGGTGGCCTGGGCCGTCGGGGCGATCGCCGGGGACGGCGACGCCTGGGCGTTCGCCGTCCCCGGTCTGGTGCTGCTCGCCGGGGCGCTGTGGGCGCGGCGGTCCGCCATACGCAACAGTCCGCCGCGCCACCTGTAGCCCCGGCTGCGGCTCAGCGCAGGCCGGCGAAGAGGTCGGTCTCCGGCAGCGGGGCGCAGGTGGGGTCCTGGACCCGGACGAAGGTCTCCATGCCCATCACCTCGCCGAACTTCTCCTTGCCCATCTTCAGGAAGAAGATGTTCTCGCCCTGGCTGGCGTGCGCGACCAGGGAGTCGAACTTCTGGCCGCTGAACGCGGTGGTGTCCACCCACGTGGTGATCTCGTCGTCCGGCAGACCGATCTCCGCCATCGCGGCGGTCTCCTCGGGGTCCGGCTCCGGCATCTCCGGGTCCAGCTCGCGCAGGGTCTCGCCGAAGCGCTGCATCGCCGAGCGGGGCATGGTCGTCCAATAGACCTTGGGCGTGAGGTCGGTCAGTGCCACGGCCGCCATGGTGATGCGGTGGGCCTGGATGTGGTCGGGGTGGCCGTAGAAGCCGTTCTCGTCGTAGGTGACGACGACGTCGGGGCGGTAGTGGCGCATGAGGTCGGCGAGGCGGGCGGCGCCCTCCTCGACCGGGGTCTGCCAGAAGGAGCCGGGGGCGTCGTTGCCCGGCCAGCCCATCATTCCGGAGTCGGCGTAGTCGAGCGTCTCCAGGTCGCTGATCTTGAGGACCTCGCAGCTCTCCTGGAGTTCCTTGCGACGCATGCGGGCGACGGCTGCGGGATCGTGTCCGGGTTCGCCGGGCTTGACGCCCCCGGGTCCGTCTCCGCAGCCGCCGTCGGTACAGGTCACCAGGACCGTGCGGAAGCCCTCCGCCGCGTAGCGCGCCAGGACTCCTCCCGTACTGGTGGCCTCGTCGTCGGGGTGGGCGTGCACTGCCATGAGGGTCAGCGGCCGGTCGGTCCGGTCAGTCATGAAAAAGTCCTCCAACGGACAACGGGACGTACGCAACGTATTGGTCCATCCAACCGTGCCGACCGGTCCGAGTGTTCCCGTGGCGGCCGCCCGATTCTCCGTACGACCTACGACGCCGGAGGCATGAGCCGGCTCACGGGCCGCGCCAGAGGTTGGCGAAGGCGGCGTTCTCGATGGAGCGCCGCTGGCGTACGGCCTCCAGTTCCATCAGCGCGTCGTGGACGGCGGCCACCACCGCCGTCGTCGCCTCGTCGCCGAGCCCGCCGAACTCGGACCCGGCCCCGGACTCGGACCCTGCCTCGGGCTCGGGCTCGGGCTCGGGCTCGGACACAGCCTCCTCGGCGCCGATGCCGACGGCCGCGGCGAGAGCGGCCAGGACGGGTTCCCGCTCGTTCCAGCGGTCGGCCGCGGCGCGCCGCGCGGGGGTGTCGGCGGGGGTCACGCGCTTCGCGCCGAGGGACAGCCGGCCGCCGCGCTGCCGCGTCAACTCGCCGTCCTGCTCCAGCGCCGCCTGGTAGGTGGCCGCGAGGTCCTGGCCCCGGCGCCACAGCCAGTCCTCCACCCGCTCGTACGGCTCCTGCCGGACGAGTCCCGCCGCAGCTTCGCCCAGGACGCCGTCGTACGTCGCCGGCTCCCCCGGCCGTATCCGGTCGAGCTCCACGGCGACCGCCCCCGCACCGACGAGGTCGATCAGCTCGGCCCCGGCCAGCGCGAGCGAGAGGTCGCCCTGCCCGACGGGATGTTCCGGCCCCTGGTCCACGACCGTGAGGAACAGGTCTCTCGCTGTCGTCATGCACGACTCCCCTCGTAGCGGTACGTCCCCGGGCCCGGGGCGACCGTCTCCGCCAGTATCGCTCCGGCGTACTGCCGGCTCCGTAAAAACCCGTACACAGCACGAAGCCCCGCCCTGGAGAGCCGGGGAGCCGACGAGGGCGGGGCGACGCGTCATGCGGAGACGGCACTCACTGCACGGCGCCCTCCGGGAGGCAGACGTAGCCGGGCCCCCAGGCGTTGCGCTCGACGTGGCTGGGCGGCAGGCAGTTCTGCCAGACCTCGAAGTACGCCGGATCCTCCATGATCAGCCGCTGCTCGTCCGGGGACGCGGCGACGTACCGGTCGAAGGTCTCGTTGGACATGATCACGGTGCCGTGCTCGGGGCAGTCGGCGGCGAGGGCGGGCGCTGCGGTGCCGATCGCTCCGGCCACCGCGAGCACCAGCGCGGCGAGGGACGTACGGGTACGGGACATGGGAACTCCGGGGTGAGGGCCGACGAAGGATGTCGTCCCGTCTAACCCCACGGGCCCCAAAGGGTCACGCGGGCACGCGAGGTGCGGGGCGGACACCGCGCGGGGGCGGACGTCGTACGGGTCGGTTCGGTTGCCTGTCTTCGTTGTGCCGAGCGACACGTTCTCCCGACATTGTCACTCGACAATGTCGAGCGATAAGTTGTGTTCGACGCAAGCGACTTGGCGAGCGACTCGGCACGGACGAGAGGCGGACGGACCCATGACCCACACGGCCACGGTCACCCCGGCAGAGACGGCAGCGGCGAACACCCCCATTCCCGAGCGACCCGCGCTGCCCCTGCTCGGGCACGCCCTCGACATCCCCCGGGGCGCGGACGGGCTCCTCCACCTGGTCAAGGAGGTCAAGGAGTTGGGCCCGGTCTACCGGGTGCGGGCCTTCGGCAACGAGACCGTCGTGGTGGGCGGTCTCGACCTGGTCGCCGAGCTGGCGGACGAGACCCGGTTCCGCAAGAACGTCCACCAGGACCTGGTCGAGATCCGGCAGATCGCCGGCGACGGGCTCTTCACCGCCTACGCCCACGAGCCCAACTGGCAGAAGGCGCACGACATCCTGATGCCCGCGTTCTCGCTGGGCGCGATGCGCGGCTACCACGCCACCATGCTCGGCGTGGCACGCTCGCTGATCGCCAAGTGGGACCGCATGGCGGGCAGTTCACCGGTGGACGTGCCCGCCGACATGACCCGGCTGACCTTCGACACCATCGGGCTGTGCGGTTTCGGGTACGACTTCGAGTCGTTCCGCAGCGAGAAGGCGCACCCCTTCGTGGACGCGATGGGCCGCGCGCTGGCCTTCACCCAGACCAAGAGCGAGTCGCTGCCGGGCACGGAGATCTTCCGGTGGAAGCAGGCGGAGCGGTTCCGCGCGGACGCAGCGCTGATGACGGACCTGGTGGACGAGGTGATCCGGCAGCGCCGCGCCTCCGGCGACACCTCCACCGACGACCTGCTGGGCCGAATGCTGCACACCCGCGACGCCGTCACCGGAGAGCCGCTGGACGACCTGAACATCCGCCACCAGGTGATCACGTTCCTCATCGCGGGCCACGAGACCACCAGCGGCGCCCTGTCCTTCGCCCTGCACTACCTGACCAAGCACCCCGAGGTGCTGGCCCGCGCCCAGGCCGAGGTCGACGCCCTGTGGGGCGACACCGACACGCCGTCCCCCTCGTACGGGGACGTCGGAAAGCTCACCTACCTGCGCCAGGTCCTCAACGAGAGCCTGCGGCTGTGGCCGACCGCGCCAGCCTTCGCGGTGGAGCCGTTGGAGGACACGGTCATCGGCGGCACGTACCCGGTCCGCAAGGGCGAGACGCTGCTGGTGCTCACCCCGGCGCTGCACCGGGACGCGGCCTGGGGCGAGAACGTCGAGCTGTTCGACCCCGAGCGGTTCGCCCCCGAGCGCGAGGCGGAGCGGCCCGTGCACCTCTTCAAGCCGTTCGGCAGTGGCGAACGGGCCTGCATCGGGCGGCAGTTCGCCCTCCACGAGGCGACGCTGCTGCTCGGCCTGATCGTGCACCGCTACCGGCTGATCGACCACGCCGACTACCAGCTGAAGCTCCACCAGTCGCTCACCATCAAGCCCGATGGCCTCACCCTGGGCCTCGCCCGGCGCACCACGAGTGACCGACGGATGCCCGTTTTCACCCCCGAGGCCCCCGCCACGGCGAAGCCCCGACTCCGGGCATCCGCAACCACGTTGACCCTCCTCCACGGCTCCAACCTCGGCACCTGCGCGGGCCTCGCCCGCGACCTGGCCGCCGAGGGGGACGCGTACGGGTTCAGCTCCTCGGTCGCCCCGCTCGACGCGCGGGCCGGAGAACTGCGTGCCGCCGACGGGCCGTTGGTGGTCGTGGCCGCCTCGTACAACGGCCGTCCGACCGACGACGCCGTCCGCTTCGTGGAGCGGCTGGACGGGCTGGAGCCGGGCGCGCTGGAGGGGCTGCGGTACGCCGTCCTCGGCGTCGGCGACCGCAACTGGGCCGCCACCTACCAGTACGTACCCACCCTCATCGACGAGCGGCTGCGCGCCGCCGGGGCCGTGCCGCTGCTGGAGCGCGGGGCGGCGGACGCCTCGGGGGACTTCGCGGGGACCGTGGACCGGTGGAGCGCGGAGCTGTGGGCGGCGCTGCTCGGCCAGTACGGGGGCGAGGCCCCGCAGGAAGAGCCCGAGGAGGCCGGACTCTACGCCCTCACCGACGTGCCGGCCTCGGTCGTCGGCGAGCTGGCCGACCGGCACGGCGTGCGGCCCATGCGGGTCGTGGAGGCGTACGAACTCGTCGACATGGAGCACGAGTTGGGCCGCTCCAAGCGCTTCCTGAAGATCCGGCTGCCGGAGGGCACCACGTACCGCACCGGCGACCACCTGGCCGTCCTGCCGCGCAACTCCGAGGCGCTCGTGCGCCGGGTCGCCGACCGGTTCGGCCTGGACCTGGACCGCACCGTCCGGCTCGACGCGTGCCGCCGCAGCCGGGCCGCGCTCCCCGTCGACCGGCCGCTGACGCTGCGCCGCCTGCTGACCGAGTTCGTGGAGCTCCAGCACCCGGCGACCCCGGAGCAGATCGCGCTGATCGCCGAGCACACCGCGTGCCCGCCCGAGCGGCAGGCGCTGCTGGCCGCCGGTGCGGAGGCCGCCGACGGGCGCAGCGTCCTGGACGTGGTGGAGACGTACGCCTCCTGCACGCTGCCCTTCGAGCGCTTCCTGGAGACGCTGCCCGTCCTGCGTCCGCGCCAGTATTCGATCTCCTCCTCCGCCCAGGCGTCCCCGGGCGAGGTGGACCTGATGGTCTCGCTGCTCGCCGCGCCCCACCGCAGTGCCGCCGGGACCTTCCGGGGCGTCGCCTCGTCCTACGTACAGACGCTGGAGGCCGGGGACGAGGTGCTGGCCAGGGTGCTGCCGTGCGCGGAGCCCTTCCGCCTCCCCGCGGACGACACCGTCCCCGCGATCCTGATCAGCGCGGGCACCGGCCTGGCGCCCTTCCGGGGAGCCGTCCTCGACCGCCTGCACCAGGGCTCCACCACGCCCCTCCTCTGCTACTTCGGCTGCGACCACCCGGACGTCGACCACCTGCACCGCGAGGAGTTCGAGCGGGCCGAGGCGGCGGGCGCGGTCGGCATGCGCCCCACGTACTCCCGCGCCCCGCAGGACGGCGTGCGGTACGTCCAGGACCGCATGGCCCGCGAGAGCGCCGAGATCTGGGCGGTCCTGGAGGCGGGCGGCCACGTCCGCGTCTGCGGCGACGGCCGCCGGATGGCCCCGGCGGTGCGCGAGGCCCTGATGGCGGTGTACCGCGAGCACACGGGCGCGGGCGACGCGGAGGCGGTGGCGTGGCTGGACGCACTGAAGGAGTCCGGCACGTACGTCGAGGACGTGTGGGCGGGCTGAGGCCCCTTTCGTACGGTACGGAGGCCCCGTGCCCGGTGATCACCGGGCACGGTGCCTCCATACGTGCTCAGGCGGCGGGCAGCGGGACCTCGTCCAGGGTGCCGCCCGACAGGGCGACCGTACTGGAGACCAGGGCCTGGAGGCAGTGGCGTTCGGCGGCCTCGTCGGGGAGGGTGAGGAGCTGGAGGCTGAGGCCGTCGAAGGCGCCGAGGAAGTAGTGGGCGACGACCGGTGCGGGGACGGCCAGGCGGTGGCCGGTCCGCTCGGCGACCTCCTCGATCAGGCGGGACGTCACCACCTCCACCTGGTGGTGGTGGCTGTGCAGGACGTCGTGCAGCTTCGGGGTGCGCAGGGCGAACAGGGTGAGTTCGTTGAGGAGTTGGTGGGTGGCGGGCTGCTCGCGGACCGTGTGCCACAGGGCGGTGGCCATGGCGGCCAGGCTCTCGGCGAAGCCGCCGTCCGTCGGTGCGGTCCGTTCGACGTGGTCGACGAGGTTCTGGGTGAGCTGCTCCATGACGGCCCGGTACAGGTCTTCCTTCGTGCCGAAGGTGTAGTGCACCGTGGCCTGTGCGACGCCGAGCTCGGCGGCGATCGCACGGGTACTGCCGGCGGCGACGCCCTCGCGGGTCATGAGGGCGATGGCCGCCTTGACGAGTTGGGGGCGGCGCTCGGCCGCGGTCACGTGAGCCATGACCGCACTCTATCGACATGGTCGTTCGAACGAGTCACCCGCTCGCCCCGAGGGACCTCCGTCCGCCCCCACGGATTCTTACGTTGCTTTGTCATTGCTCTGCCGTCGCTGTGAAACGGGCCCGGCAATGTCGTTCTCGCACCGGAGAGCAAGATCGAGAATGAGGAGCGGACGATGACGTACAAGCCCACGAAGACCGTGAAGCAGGCAGGACTGGCACTCGCGGTCACCACCCTGCTGGCCACCGGCGCGACCATGCTGCCGGTGAACACCCCGGCGATGGCCCCCGTCGCCGCGTCCGCCCCGGCCTGGTGCCCCGCCGTCCCCGGCCACCGGGTCGACTGCGGCTCCCTCGACCGTCCGCTGGTCGCCGACAAGACCGCCCTCGGCAAGGTCAAGGTGAGCTACGCGGTCGTACGGCACAGCGGCAGCGGCCCCGCCAAGGGCACCGTGGCCGTGAACACCGGCGGCCCCGGCGAGGTCGTCATCGACCGGGCCCCCCTCTTCCAGCACGCACTGGGCGACCTCGTGAAGGACCACGACCTCCTCCTCGTCGACCCGCGCGGCACCGGCCGCTCCGAGCGCATCCCCTGCGGGGTCACCGACGCCGAGTACCGCTTCGGCACCCGCGCCCAGCAGCGCGCCGCCGTCGAAAGATGCGCCAAAAACCTCGGGCCCAAGGCCGCCGCCTACACCAGCGCGGCCACCGCCGACGACATCGACGCCGTCCGCGCCCGGCTCGGGGTGCGCCAGCTCTCCCTCTACGGGCTCTCGTACGGCACGTACCTGATGCCCGTGTACGCCTCCCGGCACCCGGAGCACGTCCGCTCGATCGTCCAGTCCGGCGCCTACCCCCTGAACTTCGACCCCCTCGCCCGGCCCCAGGCTCAGGCCGTCTCCAAGTCCCTGCACCGCGTCTGCGACCGCAGCCTCCGCAAGGCCTGTGACGGCAAGCAGGCCGTGAACGACCTGAAGACCGTCGCCGCCCGGCTGCGGGCCCGGCCGATGACCGTGCCGGTGACCACCGAGCACGGCACGTACTCCGTACGGTTCACCGAGGGCAAGCTCGCCAATCTGCTGTACGAGGCGGCCAGCCGCGAGGTCGGGTCCGCACCCGGCGAGCCCTCGCTGCTCGGCCAACTGCCCGCCGCGCTCAACAAGTTCACGCGCGGCGACACCACCCCCCTGCGGACTCTGATCCAGGAGGACGGGGCGTCCGGCAGCCTGGAGGACCAGGCCCCGTACATCGGCGTGGTGTGCAACGACTACCGCCAGGCCTGGTCGGCGAAGGCCCCGGTGGCCGAGCGGTGGCGGCAGTACCGGGCGGCCCTCGCGGGCGCGGGGCGCGGCGAGCACGGCGCGTTCAGCGCGCAGGGGTTCAACGAGGGGCCCACGGACGGCGGTGACGTCTGCATCGGCTGGCCGCGCGAGAACACCGCACCGCACCCGCAGCCCACGCACCCCAAGCTGCCCGACGTCCCGGTCCTGGTCCTCTCCGGCGACCTCGACGCCAACACCCCGGACGCCAACGGCATCAAGGCGGCGAAGCAGTTCCGCGACAGCCGCTTCCTGTCGGTGCGCAACACCGGGCACGTCCCGGAGTGGGAGCAGACCGGCTGCGTGACCGGCGTCTCGACCCGCTTCCTGCGCACCGGCGGCACGGGCGACACGTCCTGCACGCGCGGCCTGGAGCCGATCACCGTCGCGCCCGTGGGCAAGTGACCCCGATGGACGGCCAGTACGGGCAGCCCGGTGCCGTGACCAGGCACGACACCGGCGAAGATGATCACATGAGAGACGCAATCGAGCGCCCCCGCACGGTGCTCGTCGCCGAGGACGACCCCGGAGTGCGCAGCACCCTGGACCAACTGCTGCGCTTCGAGGGCTACAAGGTCCTGCTGGCCGCCGACGGCCTGGAGGCCCTCGGCCTCCTGGAGCGGGAGCGCCCCGACGTGGCGGTGCTGGACGTGGTGATGCCGAACCTGGACGGGCTCGGCCTGTGCCGGATGCTGCGCAGGCGCGGGGACCGGCTGCCCGTACTGGTCCTGACGGCACGTCACGAGGTCGGCGACCGGGTGGCCGGGCTGGACGCGGGCGCCGACGACTACCTGGCGAAGCCCTTCGCCACGGAGGAACTCTTCGCACGGATACGGGCGTTGCTCCGCCGCACCGAGCCCGCCGATGTGGGCGGCACGCTCGGCGTCGGGGACCTGACCCTGGACCCCGAGACCCGGCTCGCCTTCCGGGGAGAGCGCCAACTCGACCTCACCAAAACCGAGTTCGACGTGCTGGAGCTGCTGCTGTGCCACCCGGGCACGGTGCTCACCCGCTCGCAGATGTACGAGAGCATCTGGGGGTACGACTTCGACACCACCTCGCGCTCCCTGGACGTCTACATCGGCTATCTCCGCCAGAAGACCGAGCAGGGCGGCGAACCCCGGCTGATCCACACCGTCCGCAGCGTCGGCTACACCGTGCGGGCCGCCTGATGGCCCGACGGCCGCACCTCATGCTCCGTACGAAGATCACCGCCGTCGTCGTCGCGGCCGCCGCCCTCGCCATGACCCTGGCGGCCGTCATGTCGTACCGGGGTGTCAGCGATCTCGTGGGCGAGGAGATGGAGCGCGGCCTGGAGGACCGTACGCACACCGTCCACACGCTGGTCTCGGCGGGGCTGGCCCCGCCGCCCCGGCGGGGCATCGCCGACCAGGTGGTGTCCGAGCGGGGCACCGTGCGCCGCCTCACCCCCTCGGGCCCGGAGATCCCCGTCTCGGCCGCCGCCCTGGAGGTGGCCCGGACGGGGAAGGGCGGGCACCTGGAGGACCTGGTGGTCGACGGCACCGAGTACGGGGTCCTGACCCGGCCGCTGCCGCGCGGGGGCGCGGTGATGGTGGCCCAGTCCTACGAGGGCGCGGCCCGGGTGGACGACGCGTTCCTGTGGCGCGTCACCGGCACGACGGCCGCCGCCCTGGCCGTGTCCGCGCTGCTGAGCTGGTTCGTCGTGGGCCGGGTGCTGCGCCCGGTGCGCCGGCTAGCGCGGACCACCGCGCACATCACCGCCACCCGGGACCTGACCACCGAACTCCCGCCCGCCGGACCCGACGAGGTGGGCCAGCTCACCCGGAGCTTCGCCTCCATGCTGAACGCGCTGCGCCGCTCCCGCGACCAGCAGCAGCGCCTGGTCCAGGACGCCAGCCACGAGCTGCGCACCCCGCTCACCTCGGTGCGCGGCAGCGCCGAACTCCTGCAACGGGGGCGCGGCAGACTGGCCGCCGAGGACGAGGAGCAGATCCTGAGCACGCTGGTCACCGAGACGGCCGCCCTGGACGACCTGGTGCGCGAGCTGGTCGAGCTGGCCACCGACCGGTACACCGACGAGCCCCCCGCCACCGTCGACCTGGCGGTCCTCGCCGAGGACACCGCGCTGCGCCACCGCACCCGTACCGGCCGCACGATCACCGTCACCACGGACGATCCCCTTCCGGTACGGGCCAGGCCCCGCGCCCTGCAACGCTGCGTCGACAACCTCCTGAACAACGCGGTGAAGTTCAGCCCGGCGGACACCCCGGTCGTCCTGCATGTCGAGGGGTGCCGACTGTCCGTACGGGACCGGGGTCCGGGCATCGACCCGGCGGACCGCGAGGCCGTGTTCGACCGCTTCTACCGGGGTGCGCGCACCCAGTCCACGCCGGGTTCCGGTCTCGGGCTGGCGATCGTGCACGACAGCGTCACGGCCGACGGCGGCACGGTGTTCGCGGGGGCGGCCGAAGGGGGCGGCGCGGAGGTCGGCCTCACCCTGCCAGCGGCCGGGCCCGCTCCGTACGCACCCGTCGTCGGACGGCGGCTCCGCAAACACGTGCCGCAGGCCCGTAGGATCCGCGAATGAGCGGAACCTTCGGCGGATGGCCGGAACAAGCCTTCGACGTACTGCTGCAGTTGGAGGGAGATCCCCCGCACGACGCGCGCGAGAAGCTCCGCAAGGAGAGGGAGCGGCACGTCCGGCAGCCCATGATCGCGCTGCTGAACGACGTGGCCGACGCCAACCCCGACCTGGAGGACTTCTCCGTGTGGGGCTTCCGCAAGGAGGTCTGGTGGTGGCAGCACCAGGGCGCGGTGATCAGGTTCGCGCCCCGGGTCGAGATCGGGCTCCGCTTCGACCTCGACGGCCTGCACCTCAAGGCGGGCTGGCACTACGCGCTCCCCGGCCAGGTCCAGCGCTACCGGGCGGCGGTCGCCGCCGTCGGCAGCGGCACGGAACTCGCCGAACTGCTCGACGTGCTGCGTCCGCGCGGCTACGAGATCACCGGCGACCTCATGACCCGCATGCCGCGCGGTCTGCCCGCCGACCACCCCCGCGCGACCCTGCTGCGGCACCGCTCCCTGCTGGCCGTCCGCCCCCTGGCCGGGGACGCCGACGCGCTCACGTCGGCTCCCGTGGGCCAGGTGGTCGAGGCGGCCCGGGAGCTGACCCCCTTGCTCACGTGGCTGGCTCGCGCCACGTCCCCGTGACCTGCCCCGGCCTCAGGCCAACCCCGCCGCAATCGCCCGGCGCACCGCCTCGGCGCGGTCGCGGATGTCCGCCTTGGCGAACAGGTTGTTGATGTGGGTCTTCACCGTGGCCTCGCTGATGAAGAGCGACTCCGCGATGCCCCTGTTGGGCAGCCCCTGCCCGATCAGCGCGAGCACTTCGCGTTCGCGCGGCGTGAGGTCGTCCGGCAGGTCCTGCGCCGGCGGCCGGGCCTGGGTCCTGACCGTGGCGAGCAGCCGGTCCTGGACCTCGCGGTCAAGCACGGACTGACCTGCCGCAGCGGCCCGGATCGCCCGGGTGATGTCCTGGCGCCCCGCGTTCTTGGTGAGGTAGCCGCGCGCACCCGCACCGAGCGCGCCCAGGATCGACGCGTCGTCGGCGAAGGTGGTCAGCACGACCACCGCCACCTGCGGGTGCTCCTCGGCGAGGCGTCGCGTGGCCTCGATGCCGTCCATGACCGGCATCCGCAGGTCCATCAGCACCACGTCGACCGGCCCGGCGGCCACGGCCTCCAGCACTTCGCCGCCGTGGGCGGCCGCCGCGACCACGTCGATGTCCTCGGCCAGGCCCAGCACCGCGGCAAGCGGTTCCCGTACGGCCGCCTGGTCGTCGGCGACGACCACCCGCAACGGGCCGCTCTGTTCACTCGTCATGTACGCATCCTCCTCGCCCCCAGGGCCACTCACCCCGGAATCACCGCCTCCACCTGCCAGCCGCCCGCGTACGGCCCCTCGACGACCGGGCCCGCCGTGACCGTTCCTGCCAGCAGCGCCACCCGCTCGCGCATGCCGATCAGCCCCATCCCGCTGCCGCCCGGCCGGGGTGCCTCACGGGCGGCGGGACCGTTCCGTACCACCAGCGTGGTCGACGCGTCGGCGAACGCCAGCTCCACAGCGACCACTCCCCCGGGAGCGTGCCGGGCGGCGTTGGTCAGGGCCTCCTGGGCGATCCGCAGCAGGTTCTGCGCCGTCTTCGCCGGTACGTCGCGCACGGCACCCGTGACGCGCAGGACGTCGTGGTGACCGGAGGACTCGACCATCGCCGTGAGGCTCTCCACCAGCGGCAATGCGTCCTCGCGCAGGGCGTGCACGGTCCACTGCGCCTGCTTCAGGCTCTCCTTGACCAGGCTGTGGGCCTTGCCGTTGGCCTCGCGGATGCGCTCCAGGTCGCCGGTGTCGATCAGGGCGTCGACCAGTTCCAGCTGCATGTTGATCCCGGCGAGCGAATGCGCCAGTACGTCGTGCACGTCCCGGGCGATCCGGCCGCGCTCGGTGAGGACGGCGGTCCTGGCCTCGGCGCGTGCGGCGCGTTCCGCCGCCTCGGCGGCCGCCAGCGCCGACCGTACGCTCTGCTTCTGGCTGCGGTTGACGATACCGACCAGCACCGGGGCGGCGGTGACGAGCCCGAACATCCAGGTCTGCCCGTCGTACCCGGGCCGCAGCCACAGCACGGCCGCGCACAGCAGGCCGCAGGCCCCCGCGAGGGCGAGGGCCTGCCTGGTGGGGAGCCGGTAGCCGATGTGGCCGGCGACGAAGAAGGCGAAGAGGTAGCTCGTACCCCGGTCGCTGACCGCGATCAGCGCGGCGGCCGCGACGACGGCGAGCGAGAGCCAGCCGAGTGCGAGGCGCGGCGGCACTTTGTGCTCGGGCAGCCGCCGGGCCAGCAGCGAGGCCGCGTTGACCACGAAGAGGGCGGTGACGGCGAGCCCCTGCCCGGTGACGCCCATCGGCCGGATGGTGAGGGCGCCCACGACGATCACCGCGAGGGTCGCCACCCACTGCACGCGCGGGTCCTGCCCCGGGACGGGCCGCTCGGCGCTCTCCCGGCTCTCCCGGCTCTCCCGGCTCTCCCGGCTCTTCTGGCTCTCCTGCTCGGACACGAGCCCAACGTACGACATGATCAGGCCGCACGGTCCAGGACGGGCACCGGCCGGACCGCCGCCCGCGCCCGACGGCCGCGCAGGTAGATGGTGCCGACCCGGGTGACGACCTCGGTGAGCGCCATCAGGACGAACGCCGTGACCCAGGCCTGCCCGCTGGTGATCTGATGCGCGGCGCTGAACCGGGCGACGCTGTCGGCGCCCCCGCCGTGCTCGACCCAGACCTGGAAGCCCATCCGGGCCCCCATGCCGACGATCCACAGCACGGCGGACACCGCGCCCGCCTTGATCAGCAGGTGGCCGTCGAGGGCCCGGATGCGGGTGTAGATGCCGCCCGCGACGCCGAGCACGGCGCCCGCGCCCATCAGGGCGGCGATCAGGACGAGGTCGTTGCCCGCCGTGGGGATCTCGTCGAGGTACGAGTACGCCACGTACGACACGATCGCGAGCGGCAGCAGGAAGGTCTTGGCGTCGAGCCGACCTTCCCGCAGCTGCCGGAAGACGATGAGGACGAGGGCGATGTCGGTGATCCACTCCGTTGTTGTCATGCCCTCAAGACTGCTGAGAAACGGCCTCCGGCACCTGGACCCACGGGTGGAACCGGGGGTGGAGATCCGGGAGGAGCCGGGGGTGGACGGCCCGCTTTCCGGGGGTGGACGGCCCTCTCTCCGGGGGTGGACGGCCCTCCGTCACAGCCAGCGCTGCACCACCCCCGCCCAGCTCATCCCCGCGCCGACCGCCGCGTGCAGGACGGTCGTGCGCGGGGCGAGGCGTCCGTCGGCGCGGGCCGTGTGCAGGGCCATCGGGATCGACGCCGCGCCCGTGTTGCCGTAGGTGTCGGCGGTGATGACGAGCTGCTCCGGGGAGATGCCGAGTTCGGTGCCCAGGGTACGGAGCATGCGGGGGTTGGCCTGGTGGGGGACGACCAGGTCGATCCGGTCCAGGGGGAGGCCGCAGGTGCGGGTCAGGTCCTGGACGATGCGCGGGAAGACGTCGTGGAAGTAGGCGGCGACCGCTTTCCCGTTCATGTGGAGGTAGTGGCCGCCCTCGGCGAGACTGCGCGCGTCGGCGGGCCGCGCGCTGCCGCCCGCGCGGATGCCGACGATGTCCGCGAGCGCGCCGTCGCTCCCCTGCACGCTGCACAACAGGCCCTCGCCCTCCCCGGCGGGCCCCACGACGACCGCCCCGGCGCCGTCGGCGAAGAGCACACCGGTCGACCGGTCCCGGGGGTTCTGGAACTTCGAGAACGTCTCGGCCCCGATGACCAGCGCACGCCCCTGCGGATACGAGGCCGTCAGGACGTCGCGGGCCAGCTTCAGGGCGTTGAGGAACCCCGCGCAGGCGCCACCGATGTCGGTCGCCCAGGCCCGGTGCGCACCGAGGCGGTGCTGCACCCGGCAGGCGGTGGCGACGGCGAGCTGGTCGGGGGTGCTGGTCGCCAGGAGGACGACGTCGATGTCCCCGGCGGCGAGCCCCGCGTCGGCCAGGGCGTCGGCGGCGGCCGCCAGCGCGAGGTCGGAGGTGGCCTCGGCCGGGTCCGCGTAGTGGCGGTGGGTGATGCCGGTCATGCGCTCGATCCAGGCGGGCTCCACTCCGTACTGTTCGGCGATGTCGGCGTTGCTGACCCGGCGCTCGGGCACGTGCACACCGAGCCCGAGGATTCCCCACGCGGTGTGCGGGGCGGTCATGTGCGGGGCGCTCATGTGCGGGCCTGCTCGGCCGATGCCTCGTGCACCACGCGGGCGCATCGGGCGACGGTGGTCTCCGGCTCGGCCAGCAGGGCGTCGTCGACGGGCGCACCGAGTTCCTCCTCGGCCCGTACCGCGATCTCGACGACTTGCAGCGAGTCCAGGTCGAGGTCCTCGACGAGCCGGCTGTCGGGGGTGATCTCCTCCACCGGCAGCTGGGCGACGGCGGCGACGATGGCCGTCACGCGGTGCAGGGTGTCAGCGGGAAGGGTCATGAGATCTCCTGTACTGAGAGGGAAGGGGCGACGGTGCTCCGGTCGCCCGAGGTGAGGACTTCCAGGTCGGTGTAGAAGCGCCCCGAGGGGCGGGGCAGGCCCAGCAGGATGCGCCGGGCGGCCTCGGCGGTGAGCGCGCCGCCGAGTGCGACGCCCGAGGCGAGCTGGGGCCAGCTGCTGAGGGTGGTGCCGATCTGCCCGACGGCGGCGGTGAGTTCGGGGCTGAGGCGTTCGCGGTCGACCATCGTGAGGATGACGTCGACGGCCTGCTGCGGGGTGAGGTCGGTCAGGTCGCGGGAGGTGGTGTCGCCCAACAGGCCGTGCAGGAGCGGTCGTTGGGGTTCGAGGTCGAACCGTTCGACGTCCAGCAGGCCCCGGTCGTTCGCGTCCATGACGACGGGGATGCCGAGCACGCGGGCGTGTTCGCGGGCGGCGACCTTCACGTACGGGGTGTCGCACTCCTCGACGAGGAGGTCCAGGGGGCCGGTGCCGCCGCTGAAGAACTCCTCCATGGTCTCGTCGGTGAGTCCGCCGGGGTGGATCTCGATGTCGAGCCAGGGGTCGAGCTCCAGCATCTGCCGGGCCGCCAGCACGCACTTGTTCAGGCCCAGGTGGTGCACGCCCGCCCGCAGCCGGTTGAGGTTCGAGACGCTGAGGGTGTCGAAGTCGGCCAGCCGAAACGATCCGCCGATCCCCTCCATGGCGAAGGTCAGCGCGGCACTGCTGCCCACGGACAGCCCGATGACGCCCACCCGGCACCCCAGCAGCCGCCGTTGCTGTGCGCGGTCGATCCGCCCCCGGTTGCGGTCGGTGCGCACGAGCCGGAACTCCTCGCGGGGCAGCAGATGCACCAGCCTCCCCGACCACGGGTACCAGACCCAGGTGCCGTACTCCTGCCTGCCCGCCCCGCCCAACTGCTCGGCCACGGCCCGCTCCACCGCCTCGGGCGAGGAGCGCAGTCGGGGTTCGCGGCTGGTGACCAGTTCCGCAAGCTGGTCCTCGATCGTGTCCCGCACCTCGCGGACCGCACCCGAGTCGAGCAGCTCCCGCAGTCGCGCCCGGTCCTCGGCACGCCCGAGCTCGAAGTGCACGGGCCGCCAGCAGGGCTCGGCGCCGTCGTCGGCGCGCGCGCTCGCAGCGGCCAGCCGCTCCCCGCACGCACGGATTTCGCGTACGTCCGAGGCCCGATCGGCTACGTCCGGGGCCTGACCGCATACGTCCGAGGCCCGACCGAACTCGCCGCCGAGCCCCGCCTCCCGCGCCGGGACGGTGGCGGCCGGGAAGAGGTCCTCCAACTGCTCGACGAGCCCGGCGTGTTCGCCCGCCGGGAGCGCGGACCGGTACAGCATGATCACGACGTCCTCGGTGTACCGCTCGACGTAGCGCCTCGTCCCGGGAATCGCGTGGAAGCCGAACCGCTCGTGGAACCGGTCCTGCCCGTCCGCCGTGCCCGAGGTCCCGATCATGGCCTTGGCTCCCAGGCAGCGGGCGGCAGCCATGGCGAAGGCGTTCAGGTACACCCCCAGGCCCAGCTTGCGGGCCTGGTGTTCGACCACCAGCCGACTGTGCTCGAACGTTTCAGCAGTGCCGAATCCGCACTCCCGGAGCAACTCCTCGTACACCTGTGACCCCAGGTAGGCGCGGGTCTGGAACAGCTCGCCCGTCTCGGGCGTAGACAGCCGCACGTAGCCGAGCGGCGGGCCGTCCGGCTCCCGCCTGCCGACGAAGTGCCAGGCGCCGAAGTCCAGGTCCTGGTCGTCGGCGTACCCGCCGTCCGTCGTACGGAAGTCGGGCCTGCGGCCGTGGTCGAAGAGGATCCGGGCCCGCAGCTCCCTGATCCGCCGGACGGCCTCCGCCTGCTCCTGCCCCCCGGCGTCGAGCCGGAAGGCCGAGACGTGCCATGGTGCGCCGTCGGGCGCGGAAAAAACGTTCATGTCACGCACTCCTCGCGAGCTTCAAGGCGCGCGCTCCCCGCGCGTCGACGATCACAACGAGCGCTCCACCGAACGGTTGCGCCTCATCTGATATCGGACAGACGTATGACGCAAAACCTGAACTGGCGACAGGGGAGGCCGGGTTCGAGGCGAACACCTCACACGATCGAATGACCCCTCGCACGTCAATGGGCCACATGGGTGACATCGCGGCCCGGTCGCACGGCTGCGCTCTGTCATGGTTCTCCCCGTCCGCCAGGACAACTCCGCCCCGCCCGCCGTCACTCCGCGGCCGGGCCCATCCGCAAAGGACCACCCCATGCCAGACGTCATCCAGGACAAGTGCGACCGCCTGTTCGCCCTGTACGACACCGACGGCAACGGCCACCTCGACCACGAGGACGTCACGCTCATGGTCGACCGGATCCTGGCCGGCAGTAACGTTCCGGCCGACTCCCCGAAGGCGGCCGCCCTGGCGGCGGAGTACGACGCCTGGTGGCAGTCCCTCCTCGCGCACGCCGACGTGAACGGCGACGGCGTCATCACCCGCGAGGAGTTCCGGGCCACCATGGGCGGGCGCGCCCTCGACGACCCGGCCCTCCAGGGCACGGTCCGCAAGGCCGTGGACGCGGTCTTCAGCGCCCTGGACTCCGACGACGACCACGAGATCCCGGCCTCCGTGCTGGTCGCGATGTTCACCCGGGGCGGCCTGAGCCAGGACGACGCGACGGAGGCCGCGAGCGTCTTCGACCTCGACGGCGACGGCACCATCACCCGCGAGGAATACGCCACGCGCTGGCTGGACTTCTTCACCACCGACGACCCGGACTCCCCCGCCAACCGCATCCTCGGCAACCTCGCCTGACGGCGGAAGCCACCCCGGGCACGGGGGTCGACGGCGGGCCGGGGTGCCGCAGGAATTCATTGCCCGCCGTCGGACCCCCGTGAGACCATCGAGGTCCAACGGTCCGGCTCCTTCCGTGCGTCTCGCCACGCATGGCGAAGGGGTGCGGACCATTGCCTTGTCCACGGGGAACGGCAGGTGCCGCACGATGAACACAGCAGGGTCGCGGGAGGCGTACGTCGAGGATGCGAGCAACATCCTGGTCGCGCCCCCGACGCTTCACGGCCACCCATCGGTCCGGGACTTCTTCGGTTCCGTCGTGGCGCCGGAGGATCTCGCGCCGGGGGCCCTGGGCACCCCGGACCTCGCGGGGAAGACCGTCTACCTGTGCGGTGACGTCTCCGGGCTGGAGGCTTCCCAACTCGGCGCGGCGGAAAGGGTGTTCGTCGTACGGGAGTTGTCTCGCAAGGACGGGGAGGACGGCGAGGCCCCCGGGAGCCCCTGGCCCGTCGTGGACCTCGGCCGGGTTCCCGCCCGTGTGCACGGCGCCGGTGTCTACTACCCCCGCTTCTTCGCGCCCGGCGACGACCACTTCGGGCGGATCGGCGCGGAACACGCGTTCCAGCCGCTGACGGAGTCCACCAAGCCCGGAACGGCCCACCGCAGCGGCATCTATCTGACCCCCGTCACCCGCGAGGGCGACGCGCTGCACTTCCGCCTGCTCCGGTGCTCCACCAACCTCGCGGGACCGACGGAGACCTTCCGCCCGACCGACACGAGCATCGTCGAGGCCCTCAACCGCGAGGCCGCCGTCGTCTTCCGCAACCACGCCCCGCTCAATCACGTCCTGGCGCAGATCTACCACAACACCGTTGCCGCGGAAGGCCGCAAGCAGTCCAAGGCGAAGATCTCGGCCCACGCCGACAAGACCAAGGACATGCCCGCCAACGGCATCATGGCCTTCTGCACCTTCTACCAGGGGCTCGAAAAGCTGCACCCCATGGCCGACGACCCCTTCGACCACGGGGTGAAGAAGGCGAGCGGGCTGACCCGGCTCGTCTTCCGCCTGAAGGACCCGGCCGGGGAACGCGACGAGGCCACGCTCCCCCAGCAGTTCACCGTGACCCTGCACCCCGGGTCCGTCTTCTTCATGCCGCTGTCCACCAACCGCCTCTACACGCACGAGATCCGGCCCTCGGGACTGGACGCCGGTCTGCTGCCCACCCGTCTGGGCTACGTGGTGCGCTGCTCGGACACCGAGGCCGTGCACAAGGACGGCGAGACGTTCCTGAAAACTGCCGACGATCTGGTGAAGCTGGGACCGCCCACCACCGAGGGAATGGACGAACTGCGCCGCCTGTACGCCGAAGAGAACAGGACCACGTCTTTCATCGACTACGGCGACAGATTCCTCTTCAGCATGAACACGGGAGACTACCTTGCCCCCCGAATCTAGGATCGCGGATCAATTCCGCTCCTACGCTCTGCCGCTCCCGGGGAACCTCTTCCCGGAACTCTCCGTGTCGGCCCTGCTGGAAGACGCGGGAAAGGGGCGGCGCGGCGGCGTACTCACCCGGGTCGACGCAGGCAGTGGCGTTCCTCTCGTACGCACGACCACTCAATACGACAACCCCGCACAGGAATTCCGGCCGGTGCACGAACAACTGGCCCAGCAAATCCAGGAGCACGCCCACATCCCGATCGGCTTCAACAACGCCCTCATCGAGAACTACACAAACACCTACCGCACCATGGGCAGCCATTCCGACCAGGCTCTCGACCTGGCCGATGATTCCTTCGTCGCCGTCTTCTCCTGCTACGAGAATCCCGAATCCGGCCCGCCGCGCACGCTGATCGTCGAATCGAAGGAACCCGGCGACGACGAAAGAGCTGAAATCCCTCTCACCCACCACGGATTCGTCACATTCTCCGTCGCATCGAATCGACGGTTCAAGCACAGAATCGTCCTGGATACGTCGGGCCGTGCGGCGGAGAACCAATGGCTGGGCCTCACCTTCCGTACGTCCAAAACCCTGGTCCAGTACCGAGACGGACACGCATACCTCCCCCAGGGCGTGCGCCTCACCTCCGCCGACGAAGCGCAGCGACGCGAGTTCTACCGCCTGCGCCGCCGCGAGAACACCGAGTCCGACTTCGTCTACCCCCACCTGACCTACACGGTCAGCGACAGCGACCTGTTGCCGCCCGCCCGCCCCTGACCGGCATCGGTCAACTGCCCGTCCCTGCGCAGCCGGTGGGCTCGGCCCGTGCGGTACCATCTCGCAACCCGACCGGCCGGCGACGCTCACGTCCGCCCGCGCAAGCCCCGCCGATCCACCCTCAATCGGTGCGGGCTCCTCCCTGGAGAACACTTGAAAATCCTCCCCGAGATCTCTCGTACCCTCAGTGAATACCTGCTCATTCCGGGCCTCACCACAGAAGACTGCACACCGGACACAGTGGACCTGGGGACGGCTCTGGTACGTCACCGGATCGGCGAGGAGTCGGGGGTACGGATCGCCACTCCCCTGGTGAGCGCCATCATGCAGGCGGTGTCGTCGCCCGAGCTGGCCGTGGCGCTGGCCCAGGTCGGCGGCCTGGCGTTCATCCACCAGAACCAGCCGGTCGAGGAACAGGCCGCGGACGTACGGGCGGTGAAGCGGCACAAGGCCGGTTTCCGGACCATAGAGGTCACCGTCGGTCCGGACACCCCCCTCGGCGAGGTCGCCCGGCAGCTCTCCGCCACCGAGCAGGGCGTGGCCGTGGTCACCCGGAGCGGGGACACGGAGGGCGCGTTCCTCGGGATCATCAGCCTCGACGACTTCCACCTGGAGCGCCACGGGGCGCACGAGAGCGCCGGCAGCCGGATGCGGGGGCGGGCGGGCCTGGTCACCGCCCCGGTCACGGCCTCCCTCTCCGAGGCGAACGAGCTGATCTGGGAGCACCACCTGGACGTACTCCCGGTCCTGGACGGCGACCGGGTCGCCTCGCTCGTGCTGAAGCGGGACTACCAGGCGCACAAGACGTACCACCGCGCCTCCGTGGACGGCGAGAAGCGGCTGCGGGTGGGGGCGGGCATCAACTCCCGCGACTTCAAGGACCGCGTCCCCGCGCTGGTGGAGGCCGGGGCGGACGTCCTGTGCCTGGACTCCTCCGACGGCTACTCCGTCTACCAGGCGAAGACCCTCGAATTCGTCCGGGAGACGTACGGAGACGCCGTGTCCGTCGGTGCGGGCAATGTCGTCGACGGGCGCGCCTTCCGCTATCTGGCGGATGCGGGCGCCGCGTTCGTAAAGGTCGGGATCGGCGGCGGCGCCATCTGCACGACGCGGGCACAGAAGGGCATCGGCCGGGGCCAGGCCTCCGCACTGCTCGACGTGGTCGAGGCGCGCGACGCGTACGCCCGGGAGACCGGTGTGCACGTCCCCCTGTGCTGCGACGGAGGTCTTCTCAACGACTCGCACATGGCCATGGCGCTCGCGATGGGCGCGGACTTCATCATGCTGGGCCGCTACTTCGCCCGGCTGGACGAGAGCCCGTCGCCGAAGGTGCAGATCGACGGCCAGTGGTACAAGGAGTACTGGGGCGAGGGCTCGCAGCGCGCTCAGAACGCGGCCCGTTACGGCCAGGGCGGCCGGATGGTCTTCGAGGAGGGCGTCGACGGTTTCGTACCGTACGCGGGCAGTCTGTACGACAACGTGGAGCGCACCCGCGCCAAACTCACCTCCACGATGATCAGTTGCGGCTCGACGAACCTGCGGGACTTCCACCGCGACGCGGTGCTGGTGCCGGTGTCGGCGGAGTCCTTCAAGCAGACCGGGGCCGAGGTGCAACTGCGGCGGCCCACCGCTGATCATTAGGTCTCCGGTCAGGGATCGCCGGGCTTCCGGCCGCCGTGGCGATCGTGGTGCAGGCTGCCGCCAACAGCTGCTGGTGGCAGCCACGTTGGACCGGGAGAAGGCCGCGGTCCGCTTTCTCCGCAGCTTTCTCCGGGTCACGCGCTACGCCGCGGCTTTCTCCGGGTCACGCGCTACGCCGCGGCTTTCTGCCGGTCACGCGCTACGTCGTCCCGTGGGAGTCGGTGCGCTTCGCCCGCTCCCGGCCGGCCATGACCGGCGGTCTGCCTGGGGGTGTACGGCTCACGGGCGGTCCGCCTGGGGGTGCCCGGCAGCGGTCCGGGCCTGGTCGGCCGGTTCGTCGAGGCCGCGCACGGCAGCCGCCGGGCGGTCGTCCGCCCCCTCGGAGGGCCGGGTCGTCGCGGTGCGGGCTCCGTCTTCGGAAGGCGGGGCCTTGCGCATACGGTCCATCTCGCGCCATTCGGGCCGCAGTCCGGCCAGGTTGGTGGTGAGGAAGTACGCGACCGCGCAGGCGATCAGGACGGGCATCAGTCCCACTCCGGTCACCGCCGCCCCGACGAGCAGTCCGCCCAGCGGGATACCGGCCCAGGCCAACGAGTCGCCGAGCGCGTTGACCCGGCCCAGCATCCCGCGCGGCACCCGCTCGACGAGGACGGCTCCCAGCACCGGATTGACGAACCCCGAGCCGAACCCGCCGACCGCGAACACTGCCAGCACCGCCCACAGCGGGACGTCGAAGGCAAGAATCAGGAACCTCGGCGCCCCGACCAGCAGGAATCCGCCGATCACCACCAGCCGCCGCCGCAGCCGGTGTGCGAACATCGCGGCGATCAGGCTCCCGGCGATCGCACCGGCCCCCATCACGCTGCCCGCCAGCCCGATCGCGCTCGGCCCGTGGCCGGACTCCCTGGCCCAGACGGGCAGGAGCACCGAACTGAAGCCCGCGTCCAGCAGGTTGGTGATCGCGAGCATGACGATCACGGTGAGGAGCAGCGGCTCGCGGCGCAGGAAGGCGAAGCCCTCGCCGAACCGCCGCCAGTAGCCGGGCTCGGCCTCCCCGGGGGGCAGGGTCGGGCTCTCGGCCGGGCGCCCGGCGCCCCGGGGCAGCGCGAGCCCGATGATCACCGAGCCGAGGGCGAAGCAGACCGCGTTCACGGCGAGCCCGTTCAACGGGCCGAGCAGCGCCACCAGGGCCCCGCCGACGGCCACGCCCACGGTGCTGGCGAGCCGCTCGATCACGCCGGACAGTCCGGTGGCCCGCTCCAGCGGTACACGGCTGAGCTCGGCTGCCTCCGGGACCATCACCTCCTTCGCGAGATCGCCGGGGCCGCGAGCGGCGCCGACCACGGCGACCAGTACCAGCAGGAGGGGGAAGGACAGCAGGTCCAGTGCGTGCAGCAGCGGAACCGCGGCGACGGCCACCGCGCTGGCCAGGTCGGTGGTCCAGGAGATGGCCCGGGGCCCGACCCGGTCGATCACGGGCCCGCTGAGCGCCTTGACCGCGACGTACGGTGCCATTTCGCAGAAGGCGACCAGGCCGGTCAGGGTCGGGCTGCCGGTGGTGACAAGAACGAACCAGGGCAGGGCCACGGCGGAGATCCGGGTGCCGGTGAGCGACACGACCATGGCCGCGAGGACGCCGGCCAGGGGCCGTAAGGAACGCTTGGCGGGGATGGTGCCGCCGCTCTTCGAGGTGTCGTCGCCGTTCATCGCTGCGGACCGCCTTCACGCGAATCGGAGGCGGGTACATCAAGTTCGGGCAGGATCTGCGTGATCAGCCCGACCCGTTCGGCTCCCTCGGGGGCACTGGCGGCCGTCTCCGGCGAGTCCCGGCGGTAGCGTGCGACAACGGCGGCCAACTCCCCGTACAGGGACGTGGCTTCCTCGGGAGTGAGACGCAGTGACCAGTCACTCATGTCCCAGGCGTCGCGCCAGGCTCGGGGCATCGTCTGGACCTCGTTCAGGCTCTGCTGCGTGCGCAGACCGTAGACGGCGGCGACTGACTGCCAGTAGGCGAGGGCGGCCTCGGGCTCCTGCTCGTCCAGTTCAGGATCGTTGAACCAGGTCGTACGGTGCACCGAACGCCACCACCGCTCGCGGGCGTTGCCGCGTTCGGTGTCCTCCTCGACGAATCCGGCCGCGCCGAGCTGGCGGAGGTGGTAGCTGGCGGTGCCGGAGTTCACCCCCAGCCGCTCGGCGAGGCGGGTGGCCGTCGAGGGGCCGTGCTTGCGCAGCAGCCCGACCAACTGGACGCGTACGGGGTGCGCGAGGGCGCGCAGCCCCTTGGCGTCCAGGACGACCGAATCGTCCTCGCCAACACCGGTCGACGGTATGCCCTGCTCTCCATCTGCCATGCGCGACAAGGTAGTTGACAAAGACTCCTTCGCGAAGACTTCTTCGCGAACAAGTCTTGGCGAAGAAGTATGCTGCGCCACAAGCGACTTGGGCCCTGGTGCGGGCTGAGCACTCGTGGACGTACGACGACGGGAGAAGCATGTCGATATCCGGAACGGACTCCTACGCGGGCGCGACCGGTCTGCCCGAACTTGTGGTGGCGGCACTCGAAATCGCCCAGCGGCTGGGCTTTCCGTCCTCGTGCCGCATCGAACAGGGCCGTCTCCTGCACGCGTTGGCCGCAGGCGCCACGGAGAGCATCGGCGAAACCGGAACCGGCTGCGGCGTCGGCCTCGCCTGGATGATCGCGGCACGCCGGCCCGGCGTACGGGTCGTCAGCGTCGAACGGGACGAGCAGCGCGCCGAGGAGGCGGCCAAACTCTTCTCGGACGTCCCCGACGTGGAAATCCTCTGCGGCGACTGGACCCGCATCTACGAACGCGGCCCGTTCGACCTGCTCGTGACCGACGGCGGCGGCAACGGCAAGAAGACACCCCCGGCCGACCCGGAACGCCTGCTGCGCCCGACGGGCACGGTCGTCGTCGACGACTTCACACCCCTGACGCAGTGGCCCCCGCTGATCGACGGCGTACGGGACACCGCACGGCTGGCCTGGCTGGAGCACCCGGCACTGCTCAGCACGGAGGTACGGCTGGCTCCGGACCTGTCGACGATCATCGGCACAAGGCGTCCGGCGTCACGATGACTGTCCGGCCCGGTGCGGTGGGCCCGCGCGTCGGCCGGGGTCGATGAGCGCGGCGGCGTCCCGCCGGGGGCATTTACGCCCCAGCCCCGCCCCTTCACCTAAACCCTGCGGGGCTGTTGGTGGGTTGCTGTTCCCGATGGGGCTACGCCCCTTGCCCCTTGCCCCCCTCGACAGGCTGAATTGATGCCGCCCGAAGGGCAGGCATCCAGGGGCGCGGGGAACTGCGCGACCAGCCACCCACCCACCCGCACGGAACCGGTCCCATTGCCCCGCGGGTTTAGGTGAAGGGGCGGGGCTGGGGCGAGAACACCCCGACACCGGGTGCGACACGAACAAGGCCCGCCCCCAGCACGGGGCTCACCGGGCAACGGCCCGGTGAGCGGCCACGCGGCGCCGGCCGCAAATCGAACACAGCGGTGAAGGGGCGGGGATGAGGCGAAATCCGCCCGGCACCGGGTGCCGACGGCCCACCCCCCGCACCGCCCGGTCCGCCCGCACCAGGGAGACGGCCCCGAAGGCCACCACCCCCTTCGCCCGCCCCGAACGGGCACCCCGTCACCCCTTCTTCAGCTCCTCCGCGAGCATCACCAGGATCCCGCTGGGCCCCCGCAGATAAGTGAGCTTGTAGACGTCCTCGTACGTCGCCACCCCGCGCAGCGGACGGTAGCCGTGCTTCGCAGCGGTCTCCAGAGCCCGGTCGAGGTCGTCGACGGAGAAGGCGACCCGGTGCATCCCGATCTCGTTGGGAAGCGTGGGCTCCGTCTCGATGGCCTCGGGGTGGATGTACTCGAAGAGTTCCAGGCGGCCCTGCCCGTCCGGCGTCTGGAGCATCGCGATCTTGGCGTGGTTGCCGTCCAGGCCGACGGCGGTGTCGGTCCACTCGCCGCTGACCGTGTCCCGGCCCAGGACGGTGAGGCCGAGGTCGGTGAAGAAGGAGATCGTTGCTTCGAGGTCGCGGACGGCGATGCCGACGTTCTCAAGTTTGATGGCCATGCGTCGGATGCTACCGAGCGGGGTCCGGCCGGTCGGGCACTTCCGGGGAAGCGTGCGACGGCGGTCAGCGCCAGCGCGGGGGGATCCGGGCGAGCTGCGCGAAGAGGTCCCAGCCCTGCGGCGTCCGCCCCGGGTCGTGCCACACCGCACCCCGCCCCATCCAGGCGCCCCGCACCTCCCGAACCCCCAGCACGTCGTCGCCCGCGCCGGGCTCGTGGCGGCAGCAGGGGCATCGCGAGCCCTCCGCATCACGCTGCTCCTCGAATCCACAGACCCGGCACGCGCTCCCCTCGTTCATCGAGTTCACAGAGTTCACCGCCACTCCTCGGGAATCGCCGCGAGCTGCTCGAAGATGTTCCAGCCGGCGGGCCGCCGCCCGGGCGAGGACCACCGGGCGCCCTGGCCCGCCCAGTAGCCGCGCCAGTGCCGCAGGTGCTCCACGCTCACGTCGGAGATGTCCGTCTCATGGCCGCAGCAGTCGCAGATGTCGTGCGTCGGCCAGCCGCCCTCCCACCTGAGACTGCCGTCGTCGAGGCCGCAGACCCGGCAGAGGGTCTCCTCATCGGGGCCGGGTGGCGGGGGAACGTCGCTCGTGCTGCTCACACGTCGAGCATACGAGGCGTACCCCCAGGTCAGGAGTGTGCCGACCGCCGCACCCCGGTCAGAGCCCGTGCCGCTCCAGGAACTCAGTGATGCGGCCCAGCCACCCCTCCCGGTCCTCCGCGAACGGAAGGTGGCCGGTCGCGAGGTCGACGCGTTCGGCCCCGGGGATTCCCTCCGCCACCTCGCGGTGCAGGTCCGGGCTGACCAGGAGGTCCTCCAGCGTGGAGATCACGAGGGTCGGCACGGTGATACGGGCGAGGTCCTCCCGTACGTCGACACGCGTGGCGAGATCCGCGTGTTCGGCCGAGCCGGGCGGCAGGGTCTCGGCCGTGCCCCGCACCACCGCCTCGACCTCCTCCCCGGGAAGCGCCTCCAGCACCGTGGCCCCCAACGCCAACGACACCAGGAACCGCGCCAGTTCCGCGTGCGCACCGGCGGCGTACAGGTCCCGCCAGTGCTCGGCGTGCAGCCGCAGCCGTGCGGTGGGCCGGGCGAGCGGGGCGGTCAGCACGAGCCCGGTGATCCGCTCGGGGTGGCGGGCGGCGGCCCGGACCGCCACGGCGGTGCCGAGGGAGTAGCCGACGGCGGTGAAGGTGTCGAGCCCCTCCGCGTCGGCGGCGGACACGAGCTGGTCGGCGAGGTCGTCCAGGCGCAGGGGCTCCGCCGAGCGGGGCGTGCCGCCGGTGCCGGGGTAGTCGATGCCGACCACCCGGTGTGCGTCGGCGAGTGCGTCGAGGATCGGCCCGTAGTTGGCCTCGATGCCGCCCCCCGCCCCGTGGGCGAGCAGCAGCCCCGGTCCCGTACGGCCGCGAACGGTGCGGGCGAAGGTGGGTGCGGGCAGCGTGAGTTCAGGCATGGGAATCCCCCCGGGATTTCTGTATCGGTCACTACGGATATGACCGTAGCAGATTTACTTAGCGATCGATACAGAAGTCTCTGCGGCTACGGGACAAGCTCCAGCCCCAGCGCACGCTCCAACCCCCGCGCGCCCCGGTCCGTCAGGTGGACGACCCGGGGGACCGCGCCCCGGCGGATCCAGTCCAGGGTGAACAGGCGTGCGGTCAGGGCCGCTCCGAGGGCGCCGGCCAGGTGGTGCTGGCGCTCGCTCCAGTCCACGCAGTAGCGGACGGCCGGGCGGCGGGGCGGGAGTTGGGCGGTGTCGACGCCCAACTCGCCCAGGATCGCGCCCCCTTGGGGGGTGAGGGCGTAGCGGAGGTCGCGGCCGTACGAAGCGGGGCGGTCGAGCACCGCGTCGGACGGGCGGTGGATGCCGTCGTGGCCGGTCAGGGCGCCGCGCTCGATGAGGGTGTGCATCAGGGCGACGCCGAGGCGGCCGGCCAGGTGGTCGTAGCAAGTGCGCGAGCGGTACAGGGCGTTGGTGCGGTTGGACTGCTTCAGCGAGGTGACGGGCAGCGGCGGGGCGATCACCGCCAGCGCCTCCAGGGCGGTGCCGACGTCCGGGCCCGCGAGGCGGTAGTAGCGGTGGCGGCCCTGCCGGGTGGCCGTCACGAAGCCACCCTCGACCAGCTTGGCGAGGTGGACGCTCGCGGTCGCCGCGCTGACCCCCGCCTCCGCGGCGAGCGCCCCGGCGGGCACGGGGCGGCCGTCGGCCAGGCACTTGAGCATCAGCGCCCGCGAGGGGTCCGCGATCAGCGCGGCGGCGCGCGCGATGTCGGTCTGGTGCTTGAGGGGTGTGCCGTGGTGGTCGGTCCGGTCCTGCTCACGGGGTGCGCTTCGGCGGTCGTCAGGCATGGGGCCAGCGTAGGACGGCGACACTTTGACGGGCGACGAAGTGTCCGGCGCCAAGAATCTTCGCCATGACCTCCGTACTCCCCACCGCTTCGGCTCCGGCGCGCGCTTCGGCCGGGGACCGGCCCGCCCTGGCTCCCCTGGTGGCGCTCGCCCTCGGCTACTTCCTCGTCATGCTCGACGTCACCGCCGTCAACGTCGCCCTCCCCGACCTGCGCGGCTCGCTGGGTGCCGGGCACTCCGCCCTCCAGTGGATCGTGGACGGGTACAGCACCGTCTTCGCGGGCCTGCTGCTGGTCGGCGGCAACCTCGCCGACCGCGTCGGGTCCCGCCGCGTCTTCCTGGCCGGCCTCGGCGTCTTCACCGCGGCGTCGCTGGTGTGCGCAGGCGCGGGCGGTACGGGAGTGCTGGTCGCGGGGCGGCTCGCGCAGGGGGCCGGTGCCGCGCTGCTGGTGCCCGCCTCACTGGCGCTGCTCCAGTCCTCGTACCCGGGCCGGGCGGCACGGGCGCGGGCCGTGGCGGTCTGGGGTGCGGTGGCGTCGGTGGCCTTCGGTGCGGGACCGGTCGTCGGCGGGCTACTGGTCACGGGCCTGGGGTGGCGCTCGGTGTTCTGGCTGAACCTGCCCGTCGCCGCCCTCGCCGTCGTACTGACTCTGCGCTACGTTTCCCGGGGCGCCCGGCCCGCCGCCGTGCGCGGGGCGGACCCGCTCGGTCAGGTGCTCGGTGTCGTCGGCCTGGTCGCGCTCGCCTGCGGGCTCAACGAGGCGGGCACCCGGGGCTGGACCTCGCCCCTGGTCCTGGGCGGATTCGCCATAGGGCTGACGGCACTCGTCGCTTTCGTCGCCGTGGAGCGGGCCGTCGAGGCCGACAAAGCGCGGAGCCCTCTGTTCCCGCCGTCCCTTCTGCGGGCGCGCGCCTTCTCCGCGACAGCGGCCGTCGGGCTGCTGATGAGCCTCGGGTACTACGGGATGCTCTTCCTGAGCACCCTGTACTTCCAGCAGGAGCGCGGCTTCAGCGCCCTCACCACCGGGCTGGCCCTGCTGCCGTCGGTGTGCATGGGGCTCGTCGCGGCGCCGCTGTTCAGCCGCGTCGCGGCGCGCACGGGTCCGTACGTCCCGATGGTGTACGGGCTCGTCCTGGGCGGGACCGGCTTCCTCGGCTGGCTGCTCGCCGGGCCGGCCACCCCGTACCCCTTCCTGCTCTTCGCGCTGGTCGCGACCGGTCTCGGTCAGACGACGACGGCGCTGGCGGCGACCGCCGCGATCATCGACGCGGCTCCGGCGGGCGGAACGGGTGTCGCCACCGCCGCCTTCAACGTCTCCCGGCAGATCGGCAGTGCGGTGGGGGTGGCCCTGTTCGGCACCTTCGCGGCCGGGGGCGGGTTCGTGACCGGGCTGCACGCCTCGGCGGTGGTCGCCGCCGTCGCCTTCGGCGCGGGTGCGGTGCTGGCGGTGTCGGCGCGACGGGCGGCGCGGGAGAGGGGTGCCGAGGAAGACTGACCCGCTCCCGTACGTTCACCCCCTGACTCGATCACTCAGAGAGGCCCCACCCATGACGCAGCAGCCCACTCCCCCGCGACTCCCCTCCGACGTGCTCCACTACACCGCCTTCTCCTCCGACCCGGCGGGCGGCAACCGGGCCGGAGTCGTGCTCGACGCCTCCGCGCTCGACGACGGCGACATGGTGGCCGTGGCCGCCGAACTCGGCTACTCGGAGTCCGCCTTCGTCACCCCCGCACCGGACGCGGCCGACCCGCGCACCTTCCGGCTGCGCTTCTTCAGCCCCAAGGCCGAGGTCGACTTCTGCGGCCACGCCACCGTCGCCACGGCCGTGGCGCTCGGCGAGCAACTCGGCGCGGGCGACTACCACTTCGTGACGAACGCGGGACCAGTGCCGATCACGGTCACCGCGGCCGAGGGCGGGCTCAGGGCGACGCTCACCAGCGTGCCGCCCCAGGTGTACGACGTCGCGGCGGACGACGTGACCGAGGCCCTTGCCGCGCTCGGCTGGCAGCACGGCGAGCTGGACACCGCGCTGCCGCCGAGGATCGCCTACGCGGGCGTCCGCCACCTCGTCCTCGCGGCCGCCACCCGCGAGCGGCTGGCCGACCTGGACTACGACTTCGACCGGCTGCTGGCCCTGATGCGCAGGCTGGACCTGACGACGGTGCAGCTGGTGTGGCGCGAGGCGGAGACCGTCTTCCACGTCCGCGACCCGTTCCCCGTCGGGGGCGTGGTGGAGGACGCGGCGACGGGCGCGGCAGCGGCGGCCTTCGGTGCGTACGCCCGTGAGCTGGGCCTCGTACCGGCACGGGCGACGCTCACGCTGCACCAGGGCCACGACATGGGCAGCCCGTCCCTGCTGGAGGTCGAGCTGCGCGAGGACGAGCCGGGGGTGCGCGTGACGGGTGCGGCCGTACGGGTCTGAGGATCCGGGCGAGCGGGCCGGGCGGCGGGTCTCCACCCGGGGGTGGAGGGGGCCCGTCCGCCTGCTCGTACCTCTGGAGGATGGTCGGAGGGCCCGTCCCGGGACTACCGTGGAGACATGTTCACATCACGCAAAGTCCATGAAAAGGATGCCTGGAGCGGGGCCGTCGTCGACAAGTCGCGCGGCATGAGCGACGGGTCGAACATGTACCACTACGTCCAGGTCCGGCTGGAGGACGGCACGACGAAGAAGGTCCGCGTCGACGGAACCCTGTGGGAGTCTCTGACCACCGGCGACCGCCTCGTCAAGGAGGCGGGGACCGCCGCACCGGTCAAGGCCTGACCGCAGGCCACGGGCAGGAGGGGGAACGGGGTGAGGACCCGCCGCAAGGGCAGCGGCCTGCCCGAGCCGCACACGCCCTGGGAAGAGATCGTGCCGGGGCTGTGGATGGGCGGCCACTACTGGCTGGACGGGGCCGGCACGGTCCACCCGGTCGTCGCGGACGGCCGGTTCGACGTAGTCGTCAGCCTCTTCGTCCGCCCCGACCACGGCCCGCCGCCCGGCGTCGACCACCGCGTGGCCGAGATCCCGGACGGCCCCCTCACGGCTGAACAGCTCGTCACCGTAAGGAAGTTGGCACAGGGCGCCGCGCAGGACGTCGCCGAAGGGCGGCGCGTTCTGGTCCGGTGCTACGCCGGTTTCAACCGGTCCGGTCTGGTCGTGGGGCAGACCCTCGTCGACCTGGGCCACAGCCCGGCCGAGGCCGTCGACCTCATCCGCCGGCGACGCTCGCGCCACGCCCTCCACAACGGGCTCTTCGCGCAGTACCTGACCACCGGACTCGACGTCGCCGCTCTCCTCGCCGGGCTGGACGCACCGTCCTGATCCCGCTCAGCGCCCCGGCGCCGCGAGGATCGCCTCCAGGCGGGCGCGACACTCGGCGACGAAGGCGGGGAAGGTCTGGTCGTAGTAAGAGAGTCCGCTGACGCCCACCGCGATGGCCCAGGCGCGGGCCCGCGTCCACGTCGTGTCGTCCAGGGAGAGGGCATCCCAGTAGGCCTCGCGTGCCGCGGGCGGCAGGTCCCAGACGGTGGCGTGCTCGGCGTCGGGCAGGCCGACCGAAAGTGCCCCGAAGTCGATGACCGCGTGCAGCTTGCCGTCCCTGACCAGGAGGTTGGTCGGCTTGAGGTCGCCGTGGAGCCACACGTGCGGGCCGGAGGGCTCGGGGTGGGTGAGGGCGGAACGCCACAGCTCCTCCAGCCCGTCGACGTCCAGGCCCGCGCCCGAGGCGACGGTCCGGCAGTCCTCGAAGCACCGGACGACCCACTCGTCGCACTCCCGCAGGCTGCCGCCCCGGTACCAGCTCAGGTCGCCGGTGCGGGTGGCCCCCATGAGGTCGGTCCGGTGGAGGCTCCGTACGAATTCCGCCAGGTCGACCCCGAAGGCCGCCCAGTCGCGGACGGTGTCCGGACCGGGTTCCTCGCCGTCGATCCAGCGGAAGAGGGACCAAGGGAGGGGGAAGGCGTCGGTGGGGGTCCCGGCGTGGACGGGGGCGGGGACCGGGTACGGAAGGTGCGGGGCCAGGCGCGGGAGCCAGGTCTGCTCCTTCAGCACGGCGTCGCCCGAGGTGCGCGGGAGGCGTACGAGCAGGTCGTCGCCCAGCCGGAACATGGTGTTGTCGGTGCCTGCGCCTGCGGGCGACAGCGGCAGATCCGCCGAATCCGGGCATTGCTCCTTGAGCAGCGAGCGGACCAGCGTCTCGTCAACGGGGATTTCGTCTTCGTGAAGGGGCATCGTGGGGGTCAGCGTACGGAGACAGTGATCGTGACGGCCAACGCTTTTTGGGGCTACAGCTCGTAGTCCTGGGCCAGCTGCTCCCAGGGGATGCTGCGCAGCGCCGCATCCGCGTCCTCGCCCGAGGGGAGGTCCGCAGTGGCCTGGAACCAGCCGACGACCAGGGCGGACCGGTAGCCCACCGGGTGGTGGTCGGCCTCGACCGCGTCCGAGCGGAAGAGGCCGACGCAGGTCACGGCCGGCAGCACCTCGACCGGGCCGAACGCCCCGGCTGGCTCGTCCGGGAGGACGCGCACCGGCTCGACCACATGCGCCGGGGTGCCGGGAAGCTCGCGTGCGGCCCGCTCGCGGAGGTGATGGACCTTCCGGTCGTTGACGGGCTTGCACGGGTAGCCCTCCAGCATGCCGTCGTAGGTCGAGGACAGCCGCAGTTCGACGAGTCGGACCGATCGACCGGATGCGAGAACGATGCTGCTCAGTGACATGCGCACACCATAGGACAGGGGCGGATCACCGCACGTGCGGTGCGACGGCGGTGGCGATTGCCCGGGTGTAGCGGGTGATTCCCGGGGAGGGGGCCGGGCAGGGGCGGGGGGTTGTGCTGGTGGGGGCGAGGCAGAAGTGGAGGGGGTCGTCGGTGCGGTGGAGGGTGGTGAGGCCGTTGCGGCAGGCGCCCGGGGTGGTGGATTCGGCTTCGGTGCACGGGAGTTGGCGCTGCCAGGTGGAGCGGGCGCCGGGGGCGGTGACCGCGCGGCCCGCGTCGGCGAGCGCGTCGCCGGTGGCTGCCGCCTGGGCGCGGTAGAGATCGTTGACGCGGGTCAGGCGGTCGGAGCCGAGTGGGTCGGGGCCCTGGAGGACCCAGACGATCCGGGGGCGGGGGATGCCCGCGCGGCGGGCGGCGGTGGCGATCTGGGAGGTGAGGGTCGCGGCGTCCTCGGCATAGCGGGTGTAGTAACGGGCGCTGGACTGCTGGATGTCGTCCATGCAGGGGGTGTATCCCCAGGAGTTTCCCCAGAACTGGAGTACGACCACCCGGGGGCGGTGCCGGGCGACCAGGGCGGCCGCCTTGTCCTGGTCGGGAACGAGCAGCGAGCGCACCGGGCGGCCGGTGAGGTAGTCGCAGAGGGTCGTGCCGGAGTGCGGGGCGTTGTGAACGGTGGCGCGGCCGCCCGCCTCGATGGCCGCGGCGAGGGAGAGCTGGTTCTCCATGGCGAGGGAGTCGCCGAGGTAGAGGACGGTGGGGCGGTCGCCCGCAGGCAGCGGCGGGTCGGGGACGGTCTGGGGTGCGGGGGCGCCGGTCGGGCTCGCGGGGGCGGTGGACCGGGCCGCCGCCCTCGGGGCCGGGGGCGGCGGCTCCTCCTCCGGCGGCTCCGCGAAGAAGGCGCAGCCCGTGGCGCACCAGAGCAGGAGGAGGACCAGCGTCACGGCGTACGGGCGTCGGCTGCGCACCCCCTCACCCGCCCGTGCCGTCGCCGCGGTGCGGCGGCTCGGCGAGTTCGCCGCGCAACCGCTGGGCGCGCAGGACGAGTTCGAGTTCGAAGCGGCGGTCCGGGTCGTCGACCTCGTTGCCCCAGAGTTCCCGGATCTGCCGCATGCGGTAGCGGACCGTCTGCGGGTGCACGCCCAGGCGTGCGGCCACTTCCGGTGCGCCGCCCCGGACTTCCAGCCAGGCGAGCAGCGTCTCGGCCAGGCGGCGGCCCTGGGTGGGGCCGCAGTGCGCGAGGGGGGCCAGGCAGCGGGCGGAGAGATCGCCGATGAGCGCCTCGGGCGGGAGGAGGACGAGGGCCTGAGTGTGTTCCGTACAGGAGAGGAGGCCGTCGGAGGGGAGCAGGCCGCGTTCCATGAGGCCGACGGCGGCGGTGGCCCAGCGGAGGGACTTGGCGGCTTCGCCGAGGGAGACGGCGGGGCCGAGGGCACCGGTCCATCCTGCCGTTGCCCGTTTCAACTGTTCGGTGCGGCCGACCTGTTGGGGGTCGGGGACGACCATGAGGGGCTGTTCGCTCTCCATGTCGAGGAGGACCTCGGGGCCGACGGCGGGGGCGACGCTCTCCCGGGAGGGGCGGACCAGTACGCCGATGGCGAGGCGGTCGGGCAGGGTCCAGCCGATGCGGGCGGCGTGCGCGGACAGCTCCGCGAGGGACTTCGCGGCATCGGAAGCACCCGTCGAGGACTCGTGGAGCAGTGCTTGCGTCAACTTCCTCTGCAGGCGCAGTCGTTCACCGGCCTGGCGGGCCGCCGCCTCCGCGTACCCGCGCAGCGATTCGTCGACCAGTCCGTCCAGGAAGGCGAAGCCGGACTCGGCGAGTTCGTACATCGCGGGCGGCGGGATGGCGACCTGCTGGCCGATCTCGGCGAGGCGCCGCCAGGCGAGCCGCACGCCGAGGCGGTACACGGCCTGGAGGGAGTTGAGGGACCTGCCCTGGAGGCCCTCGCCGCGGCCGAACTCCTGGAAGACCTCCAGGTCGAGGTGCGGCCGGCGGCCGTCCTGGCGGGCCAGGTGCTGGACGAAGTCCTCCAGCGCGCGGCGGATGCCGACGAGCGCCATGAGGTCGCCGCGTTCGTCCCGGATGAGCGGCATCCGGGGGTGCTCGCGGCAGATCTCGTCCAGGATGTCGCGGGCCAGGGCGGGCACCTCGGCGAGTGCGAGGTCGGCGAACCGCCGGATCTGGAGCGCGGGCACGTCCGCCCAGGCGGAACCGGACGCAGGGGTGCGCGACGTCGGGACGTCGGCCGTCGTGCCGGGTGTCTTCATCGTCGCGGTGTCCCCGTCTCGTAGCTGACCAGAGGCACGTTGGGCTGCTCCGGGGTGGCGTCGAGCAGAGCGACGATGCCGAACGCGGCACCCACCGCGAGTGCGGCGGCGACGAGGGAGGTCAGGAGCGCATGGATCAGTCTGTGCATGGTGGGAAGCCTCTCCGACGCTGGTCCCCACCGGCGGCCTGACAGCAAGTCCACAGTCTCGACCCGACCTTGACGGGCCGTCAAGGCCGCATGCACACGGGAATTGACAGTCCGTCAGGGTCACGCTTACGGTTCCCGGCCCATACGCACCGTGCACGTGCCCCCCCCTCCGCCACGGCACCCCCTGGAGCGCCCCGCATGCGTCGCACCGCTTCCCCCCTGTCGCTGATCCTGCTCGGCACCGGCGTGTTCCTGCTGGTCCTGGCCCCGCTGCTGGTCACGTACGTCAGTCCTCGCGCCAAGAGCAACCCGATCGACATCAGCACGACCACCGTGTTCACCGGCACGGGGAGTTACTTCGACACCAAGGCCCTGGAGACCGCCCGCGACAAACCGCTGACGATCACCCGGACGGTGCGCGGCGACGTCGCCGACAGCGTCAGCAGCGGGCGGGCGGTCTGGGACGTGTCGACCTCCGTCGACTCCGACGAGACGCTGCCCGCCGCCGACACCACCGACTCCCTCCAGTGGACGCTGGAGCGCTGGGTCACCGACCGCAGGACGAACGAGCCGGTGCACTGCTGCAAGGAGCAGCCCGTCTTCGACGGCGAGGCCTACCTGAAGTTCCCCTTCGACGTCGAGAAGCGCACCTACCGCTGGTGGGACGGCACACTCGGCTCCACCGTCTCGCTCCGCTTCGCGGGGACGAAGAAGATCCAGGGGTACGAGGGCTACCGCTTCACCGGCACCGTCGCCCCGGTGCGGACCGGCACCCGGATGGTCCCGGGACGCCTGGTGGGGCTGCCCGAGCGGGGGCAGGTCCAGGCCGAGGAGTGGTACGCCAACCACGGCGTGGAGCTGGTCGTCGACCAGCGCACCGGACGCATCGTGAACGCGGCGATCGGCCCGCGCAAGACGCTGCGGGCCCCCGGCGGGAAGACGGACGCACTGGTGCTGCTGGACAGCCCGCGGATGGAGTTCACCCCGGCCACCCAGCGCGCCCAGGTGGCGCAGGCCGGCACGGACAGCGACAAGCTGCGCCTGGTGGGCGAGACGCTGCCGGTGGGCGGCGGAGCGGCGGGGGTCGCGCTGGCGGGCTCGGGGCTGTTCCTGGTCGTACGGGGACGCAGGAGTGACCCGGACGCTGTCTGAGCCGCCCCCGGTGGCCGAAGTCAGCAGCATCAGTACGCCAAATGGCTTACAGCGTGCGGGATGTGATGAGGCGTCAGCGGATATAGGTGCCGAATTTGTCACGCGGGTGAGTAGCCGCCTCGAACGACGTGGCGAAAACTGCCTAACCACCCCACCGCACACGCAACACCGCATGTCTCCACCCCTCAGTCACCCATCGGTTCCGCACCCTCGATACGAGTTGGAGCCCGGATGCCCCAGCACGGACCCCCCACATCACCCCTCGCGGCACCCCTCGCACCTCTCGCTTCCCTGCGGCCCCCACAGCCGCAGGCACCTCCCGTACACCCCCGCAGAATCGTCTTCCTGTCCCGGCGAGACCTGGGCAACCCCGCCGCCGGCGGCTCCGAGCTGCTGGTCGACCGACTGGCCGACGGGCTCTCCGCCCTCGGTCACGAGGTCACCCTGCTGTGCGGCGGCCCCACCGCCCGGCGCAACTACCGCGTCGTGTCGGCGGGCGGCGACCTCGGCCACTTCCTGCGTGCCCGCCGCACCTTCGAGCGGCACATCGGCGGCTGCGACCTGCTCGTCGAGGTCTGCAACGGCCTGCCCTACCTCACCCCCCTCTGGCACCGGGGCCCCACCCTGTGCCTGGTCAACCACGTGCACACCGAGCTGTGGGGCATGCGCTTCCCCGGCCCGGCCGCCGGGCTCGGCAGACGCCTGGAGCACTGGGCGCTGTCCGCCGCCCAGCGCGACAACCTCCTCGTCGCCGTCTCGGCCTCCACGGCGAACGCCCTCGGCGCGCTCGGCGTGGACCGCGCCCGCATCCGCGTCGTGCACAACGGCGTCGAGACCCCGCAGGCCCTCACCGCCCGCTCCCCCGAACCCCTCTTCCTCGCGGTCGGCCGCCTGGTGGAGTACAAGCGCATCGACCTGCTGCTGCGGCTGTGGGAGCGGGTGCGCCCGGTCACCGGCGGCAGGCTGGTGATCGTCGGCGAAGGACCCGAGCGGCGCAGACTGGAGGCGATGGCGGGTCCCGGAGTCGACTTCAAGGGGTACGTCTCCGAGGCCGAGAAGCACGAACTCCTCTGCGCCTCCTGGCTGCTGCTGCATCCCTCGGCGGTCGAGGGGTGGGGGCTCGTGGTCACCGAGGCTGCCACCCGCGGCACCCCCTCCGTCGGCTTCGACGTGCCCGGGCTGCGGGACTCCGTCGAGGACGGGGTGACCGGAGTGCTGGCGCGCGGCGAGAGTTCCTTCGCCGCCGCCTGGTGCGCGCTCGCGCTCAGCGCCGAGAGGCGTACGGCGATGGGGCGGGCCGCCATGCTCCGGGCGGAGAGCTACCGCTGGTCGAGCACGGTGAACGCATTCCGGGCGGTGGCCGCCGAGGCGGTGGGTGCACCCGTACCCCTGCCGGCGAAGCAGCCGCTGACTGCCGAGGCGGTCGCCCTGCGATGAAGGACGCCGGCCACCTCCCACCCCTGCGGGACCCCTCCTTCCGGCGGTCCGCCGCACTCCTGCGCGCCTTCCTGAACGAGCAGCAGGACCCCGAGCACTGCTACACGCTGCTCGCGCGGGACGCCGCCGACCAGGTGCAGCGGTACGTGCCCCTGAAGGGGCGGGTCGTGGTGGACGTCGGCGGCGGCCCCGGCTACTTCGCCCGGGAGTTCCGGCGGCGGGGCGCGGAGACGTACCTCTTCGAACCGGACTCCCACGAGCTGACGCTCCACGGGCGCCGGGCCCCGGAGGGTGCGGTGGTGGCCGACGGCTATCTGCTGCCGCTCGCCGAGGGCGTCGCCGACGTGTGCTTCTCCTCCAACGTGCTGGAGCACGTCGCCGACCCGCAGACCTTCCTCAGCGAGATGGTCCGGGTGACGCGGCCCGGCGGGCTGATCTACGTGTCGTTCACCAACTGGTTCTCGCCGTGGGGCGGCCACGAGTGGGCGCCCTGGCACTACCTGGGCGCCGACCGGGGCCGCCGCCGCTTCGAGCGGCGCACCGGCCGCCCCGCCAAGCACACCGTCGGCGAGAACCTCTTCCCGATCCACGTCGGGACCACGCTGCGCCGGGTCAGGGCGCGCGAGGACATCCAGGTGGTGTCCGCGCGCGCCCGCTACTGGCCGGTGCTGCCCACGCTCGCGCCGCGCATCCCCGTGCTGCGCGAAGTCGTCACCTGGAACCTCCTCCTCATCCTCCGGCGGTGTCCATGACCAGCACGCTCCAGGCTCCGCCCGGCCCGCCGTCGCACACCGCGCCGGTGCCGGACGGGCGCGGCCCCGACGACGCGCCCCGCTCCCGCAAGTGGCTGCTGGGCTTCTGGGCGGCCGTGCTCGTGGCGTTCCTGGCGGTGTCGCCGGGGCGGATGACCTTCGAGACGAAGCTCGGGGTGGCCGCCGACCCGTTCCGGTTCCTGGGGGACCTGGGCGAGCTGTGGCACTCGCGGGCCGGTTTCGGCGGGATCTTCGACCAGTACGTGGGCTACGCCTTCCCGATGCTGCCGTACTACGCGCTGGCCGACCTGGTGCAGTTGCCGGTGTGGCTGGCGGAGCGGCTGTGGCTGTCGCTGGTGGTGTCGGTCGCGTTCTGGGGTGCGCTCAGGCTCGCGGAGCGGTTCGGCGTCGGCTCCTCGCGGAGCAGGCTGCTGGGGGCGGCGGTGTACGCGCTGTGGCCGACGTACACGATCGTCATCGGCTCGACGTCGGCGGCGGCGCTGCCCGGGGCACTGCTGCCGTGGGTACTGCTCCCGCTCGCCAACTCCACGCTGAGCGCAAGGAGTTCGGCGCTGCGCTCGGCACTGCTGATTCCGTTCATGGGCGGGGTCAATGCGGCCTCCACCCTCGCCGCGCTGCTGCCGGTGGGGCTGTATCTGCTGAGCCGCCCGGCCGGGCCGCGCCGTCGGGCGCAGATCCTGTGGTGGGTGCCGGGGGTACTGCTGGCCACCCTGTGGTGGGTGGTGCCCTTGTTGCTGCTGGGCATTCACGGCGAGAACTTCATGCCGTACGTCGAGCAGGCGAGCACCACCACCGACACCATGTCCGCGACCGAGCTGCTGCGCGGTGCGGGCAACTGGACGGCGTACCTGAACTTCGGCGAGCCGTGGCTGCCCGCCGGGTGGACGGTCGCCGCATCGGTGCTCACCATCCTCGGCTCGGCGTGCGCGGCGGCGATCGGGCTCGCGGGGATCGCCCGGCGGGACGTGCCCGAGCGGCGGTGGATGCTGCTCGTGGTGCTGTCGGTCGTCCTCATCACCCTTGCCGGGTACGGGGGTTCGCTCGGTGCGCTGTTCCCGGGGACGGTGCAGGACTGGCTGAACGGGTGGCTGGTGCCGTTCCGCAACATCTACAAGTTCCAGTCCGGGCTCGCGCTCGTCCTGGTGCTGGGTCTGGTGCACGCCGTGGCGGTGGCCTCGGAGCGGCGCGGGACCCGGCGGGTGCCGGGCCGCTCGTACCTGCCGGTGCTGGCGGCGCTGCTGGTGCTGCCGGGGCTGTTGCTCCCGTACGTCAACGGCTCGATCCTCCAGCCGGGCGCCTTCCGGAAGCTCCCCGACCACTGGTCGCAGACGGCCGACTGGCTCAAGGAGCACTCCCCGAACACGCGCGCCCTGGTCACCCCGGCGACCGCGCACGGCATCTACACCTGGGGCTCCACCATCGACCAGCCGCTGGACGTGCTCGCCGAATCCCCTTGGGCGCAAAGGGACTTCGTGCCGTTCGGCACGCCCGGCAACCGGCGGGTGCTCGACGCGGTGGAGCAGTCGCTGATGTCCGGGGGCGAAGTCCCGGGCCTGGCGGCCTACTTGAACCGGGCCGGGCTGCACTACGTCGTCGTACGCAACGACCTCGACCCCGACCAGATCGGCTACGTGCCGCCGCAGACCGTCAAGCGCACCCTGGAGTCGTCCGGGTACCGGCGGGTGACCGGCTTCGGCCCGGTCCTCACCGGCGGACGCATCCCCGACGACACTCCGGTGCAGGTCGAGGGCCTGTACCCGAGGCAGCAGGCGGTCGAGGTGTACGAGCCTGGGGCCGACGGGCCCGAAGCGGTCCGCGATCCGGGGCGGGCGGCGCTCAAGCCGGTGGCCGACACGATGACGGTGTCCGGCGGCCCCGAGTCGCTGCTGCGGCTCTCCGCCGACCCCTTGCTGCGCACGAGGCCCGCCGTGCTGACCGGCGACAACGCGCCCGGGCTCGGCGAGCCGCCGGTGCGGGCGGCGGGTGACGGGCTGCGACGGGCGGACACGCGGTTCGGGCTGGTCAACACCAACACCTCGTACACGTACAGCGAGAAGGAGCGCAACCAGCCGGGCAGCATGCAGGACCCCGGCCGGGAGCCGCGCCAGATCCTGCCCGACGCCAACCCGCGCCGGCAGACGACCGCGGTGCTGCGCGGCGCGAAGTCGGTGACCGCGTCCAGCAGCGGCAACTGGCTCTTCCACCTCCCCCAGTACGACCCGGTGAACGCCTTCGACGGCAACCCGGAGACCGCCTGGGCGGAGGGCAGCGCGGCCCGCCCCGAGGGCCAGTGGCTGCGCGTCGACTTCACCGCGCCCGTCACCATGCCCTCGACACTCCGCCTGACCCCGCTGCCCTCCGACGGCATGCGGGCCGCGCCCACCGTGATCCGGGTGGAGACCGACCGGGGCGGCGTGACCAGCCCGCTCCAGCCGAACGGGCAGCCGCAGACCGTGGACGCCCCGCCCGGCGAGGCGAAGTGGCTGAAGATCACCATCGAGGAGGCCCAGCAGGGCCGCCCCGGCCTGATGGGCGCGGGATTCAGCGCGGTCGACGTCCCCGGCGTGACGGTGACCCGGCTGCTCTCGCTCCCCCGCGACACGGCGGACGACGGCACCGACCCGAACGTGATCTCCCTGCACCGGGGCAGCGACCCCGGCGGGCTCTCCCCGGTGTCGGCGGAGGTCGGTCTGCACCGCCAGTTCGCCATCCGGCAGGACGGTGCGTACACGCTGAAGGCGACGGCTCTGCCCGTCCCGGGCGATGCCCTGGACGAACTGCTCTACCGTCAAGCACCAGACCAGCGGCGGCAGTTGCTCGTCAGCGCCGACTCGACCGCGAAGCTCGGCACCTCGCTCAGCCCCCGCAACCTGGTGGACGGCGACCTCAGCACTTCGTGGATCTCCGGCAACAAGTCCGTCCTGCACCTGCGTTGGCCGGAGAAGCGCCCGGTCGGGCAGATCGTGTTCGCGGCGGCGGGCGGCCTCTCCACCCGCCCCGAGCAGGTCGAGATCAGCTCCCCGGACGGTGCGGCGACGGCCTCCGTCGACCCCAACGGCCTGGCGAGCTTCCAGCCGATCACCACCGACCGCCTCGACATCACCCTCACCAAGGCGGCCCCGCTCACCATCCACAACCCGGTGGCGCAGGGCGAGTTGCAGCTCCCGATCGGCCTGAGCGAGGTGTACGTCCCCGCCCTGGACGACTACCGGGTCCCGCAGCCCGACCCGTCCCGGGCCTTCTCCCTCCCCTGCGGCCAGGGCCCGATCCTCTCCATCGACGGCACCCTGCATGCGACGAGCGCCCGGGGCACCCTGCGCGACCTGACCGAACGCCGCCCGATCGAGGTGTCGCTGTGCGCGGGCGACCAGCGCGACGGGGTGGCCCAACTCGCGGCGGGAACGCACCGGTTGGAGGCGGGCGACACGGGCCCCCTGGCCATCACCGACCTGACCCTGACCCGGGGCATGGTGACCGAACCGTCCACGGCGCAGCGGGAGTTGGACTTCAAGGACTGGTCCGGCGACTCGCGCACGGTGTCCGTGGGAGCGGGTTCCGCCTCGTACCTCCAGATGTACGAGAACGCCAATGACGGCTGGCGGGCCACCCTCAACGGCAAGGAGCTGTCCCCGGTCCGGCTGGACGGCTGGCAGCAGGGCTGGCTGGTGCCGGAGGGTGCGGGCGGAACGGTGGAGCTGGAGTTCACCCCGGCGCGCTGGTACGTGGGCGGTCTGATCGCGGGCGGCGTGGCGCTGCTGGCGCTGGCGGGGCTGGTGCTGTGGTTCCGCCGGGACCCGCGAGAGCCGGACGGGCCCGTGGCGGAACCTGCCGCGCCCGGCGCCGTCCTCGGCCTGGCGGCCCTGACCCTGATCATGATCCTGGTGGCGGGCCCGCTGGCCCTGGCCGTGCCCGTCCTGGCCGTACTGGCCCGCTGGCGCCCGGCGCTGCTCCCGGTGGTCGCCCTGGCGGCGATGGCGGGCGCGGGGTTGGCGGCGGCCTGGGGTGCGGGAACACCGGTGGCGGCCCAGACGGGCGCGTTCGGTCCGCTGGCGCAGGCGCTGGCGGTGGTGGGCGTGGTGGCGGCGGTGGTGACGCTGGGGTCGGTGGGGTCCATGGGCCCACTGGGCTCGGAGCGGAGTCTGCGGTGGCCGTGGCGCAGGAGGGAGGAGTGAGGGCCGGAATGTCGCGTGGGCCGTCGGGGGTACGGGGCCGGGTGCCGTCGAGGGTACGGGGCCGGGTGCGCGCCGCACGCCGCTTCGGCCCGCCCCCGGCCAGGGTGAAGCCCCCATTCGACACTCCGAGGAGCCCGTGATGCGTCGCCCGAGCCCGAGCACCACCACCCCCTTCACCGTCGTCGACGAGATCACCCGGCACTGCCTCGACCCCGCCGAGCCCGAGACCGTGCACATCGAGGTGCACCTGCCCGAGGCGCCGGATCCGGAGCGGCTGCGGGACGCCTTCGTCGAGGCGCTCCGGCGGCATCCGCGCATCCTGATGCGGGAGGCCCCCGGGCCGTGGTACCGCCGTCGCTACGCGTGGGAGCTGACCCCGCATCCGGACACCTCCGGCGTGGTCGTCCACCACCGGGACGCCTCACCGCGCGTGCTGGAGGCGGCCCGGGCGCGGGCGCTCACCCATGCGCCGCCGCTCTCGCTGTCGCCACCGGTACGGCTGGAGATCATCGGGCGGGTGCTGCTGCTGGTGCTCAACCACACCGCTCTCGACGGGCCCGCCTGCCTGCGTGTCCTCGCCACCGCAGCCGAGATCTACGGCGGGCGCGACAACTCGCCCGCCGCGACCGCCACGCCGGAGCGGCCGGAACACCGCCACCCCGTGCCGGGCACGGGCTTCGCCCCGGTGGCCCGGGTCGCGGCAGGGACGCCGGGCACGGCCTCGGGCAACGGGATGCTGGCCGTGGAGCTGCCGGTGCCGCGCAGGCCGGCCGGCGTTCCGTACACCGTCAACGACCAGCTGATGGTCGCCACCGCCCGCACCATCGCCGAGTGGAACACCGAGCGGGGTGCGGCTCCCCGCCCGATGCGCATCACCATGCCGGTGGACGACCGCTCCCGGGGGATGGACATGCCCATCGGCAACGGGACCCGGCTGGTGGAAGTCCCTTTCCTTCCGGAGGAGTTGGCGGATGCGGACACGGCGGAGCTGCTGCTGCGGACTGCCGACCGTACGCGTGCGCTCAAGGCGCTCGCGCGGCCGCAGCTCGGGCACGGGGCGCGGCTGCTGACCGCGCCGGTCGTTCCCGTGGCCGTACGGGCCGCCGTCACCCGGCAGTTGAGACGGGCGGTCGGCGCCTGGACGTCCACTACGCTGCTCAGCAACATCGGGCGGGTGCCCTATCCCCTGGACTTCGGCGACGGGGTCGGGCGCGCGAGCGCGGTGTGGTTCTCGGCGCCCGCGCGGATGCCCCGGGGCCTGACCGTGACCACGGCGGCCACCGGTGGCCGGCTCCACCTCTGTCTGCGCTGGTCGGGCGCGCTGCTCGGGCCGGACGACGGCGAGCACCTGCGCGAGCTGTTCGAGAAACACCTCCAGTCGACCTCCGCGCTCGCATCCACTCCATGACCCCTGACCCCTGACCCCTGGCCCCTGACCCCTGACCCCTGACCCCGAGGAGGGATCGCCGCCATGACGGCTCCCACCGCCGACCCCCCGCTCCCCCGCGACGAACTCCGTGACGGACTCAGGGACTTCTACGAGAATCCCGCCGTCCCCGTCGCCTCCGGCGACCCCCGCAGCCGCCGCCAGGCCCGGATGCTGGCCGCCGCCCTGGCGGGCACGCCCGGGGCCACCGTCCTCGACGTGGGCTGCGGCGACGGAACCGCCGCCGTAACCGCGGCCCCCCTGCTCGCCGGACACCGGATCGTCGGCGTCGACTGGTCGCAGGACGCACTGCGCAGGGCGGCGGACCGGTTCACCGCAAGCAAACAGGAGTTGCACGCCGTGCGCGGTCAACTCACCGACGGTGGGCTCCCGTTCGCGACCGCCTCCGCCGACGCCGTCCTCTTCAGCGAGGTCATCGAGCACCTCGTCGACCCCGACAGCGCCCTCGACGAGATCCGCCGCGTCCTCAAACCCGGCGGCCACCTCATGCTCTCCACACCGAACCTCGCCGCCTGGTACAACCGGGCCCTCCTCCTGGCCGGAGTGCAGCCGGTCTTCTCCGAGGTCAGCCTGCGCGGCATCCACGGCAGGCCGGGCCGCGAGGTGGTCGGCCACCTGCGGCTCTACACCGCGCGCGCCCTGCGCGGCCTGCTCACCGCGTCCGGCTTCGAGGTCGTCCGCACGGCGGGCGCCCCCTTCCACGGCGTGCCGCGCCCGCTGCGCGCCCTGGACCGGCTGGCCTGCGCCGCCCCCTCCGCCGCGTCGATCCTTCTCGTACACGCGCGACGGACCACCACCCCTTCCCTGCAAGGGAGTTGAGGGCCGTGATGTGGTGGGGCGTGGTGGCGGCACTCTTCGCGAACGTCCTCTACAGCGGCGGCTTCGTGCTCCAGAAACGTGCGCTGGGCGACCTGCCGGGGCTGGACGTGCACCGGCCGCTGCGGGCCGTGCGGCTGCTGCTGGGAAGCCTGCCGTGGCTGGGCGGTTCGCTGGCGCTGGCGGGCGGGTTCGCGGCGCAACTGATCGTCTACCGGACGCTGCCGATGACGGTCGCGCAGGCACTGTTCATCTCGGGTCTGGTCCTGCTCCTGCTGCTGTCCTCGCGCACGCTCGGGGAGCGGATCTCGGTCCGGGAGCGGTACGCGATGGGCGCCGTGGTGCTGGCGCTGCTGATGGTGGTGCTGTCGCTGGACTCCGGCGGCGAGGACGTCGGCGCGTACTCCCCGCCCGCACTGATCCTGCTGCTCAGCGGGCTGTCCATCGGTGCGGGGATCTGGGTGTACGTCGCCGCAGACCGACGCGACACCGCCCGCCGCGACGCCGGCCGAAGCAATAACGCCCACCGCGACGCCGGCCCCCAGGCCTCCGTCCGCACCACGCCGACCAGCGGCGTGCCGTACGGGGTGGCCGTCGGGTTCGTGTACGGGGTCAGCTCGCTGGCGATCAAGGGGGTCTCGGCCCTGTTCGACGCGGGTGACCTGCCCGGCACCGTCACCGCCGTGCTCACCTCCCCGTACCCCTATCTCCTGCTCGTGACCGGCGGCACCGGGCTCGTCCTCTCGCAGACCGCGCTCCAGCGCTGCCGGGCCTCGCTCGTGGTGCCGGTCTGCACCACCACGTCCTGCCTGTACACCGCCACCCTGGGCAGCGTCGCGTTCGGCGAGTCGCTGCCGGGCGATCCGCTGCGGCTGGTGCTGCGGGTGGTGGGGGCGGCGTTGGCGGTCGCCGTCCTGCTGAGCCTTTCCACGCACGAACAGCCCTCACCCGAAAAGGACCTCACCCGTGAACCCCACTGACCCGCTGCTGAAGATCCTCGCCTGCCCGATCGACAAGGGCCCGCTGTCCCTCCTCCCCGACGGCGACGCCCTCTACAACCCCCGGCTGCACCGCCGTTACCCGATCGTGGACGGCGTCCCGCAGCTCCTGCCCTCCTCGGGCGAGCAGTTGGACGAGAGCGAGCACCGCCGCCTCACGTCGACGTGACGCGCTCCACCGCCTCCACGACCCGGCCGGGCAGGTCCGCCCACGGACGCGGGGCGAGCACCGGCACCCCGACCTCGCGGGCCTGCTCGGCGAGCCACCTGCCGTACAGGACACTGCCCCGGGCGCGGTCGTGCTGGGGTCCGGCCTCCGGCTCCCGGTGGAGGTAGTTGGAGGTGACCTGCGCCTCGTCGTCCTCGTGCAGGAAGACGGAGCGGACCTGGGGGCCCTGCGGTGCGGGCAGGACGTAGTCCCCTTCCAGAATCACCGGGGTGTCGGTGCCGACGTGGTTGGCGACCACGGCCGCGACCGCCGGGGCGAGTGCCTCGGCGATGGCGATCTGCCGTACGACCACCGATTCGGGGGCCTCGTGCTCGGCCTCCGGGTGGGTGCGCCAGTAGTGGATCTCCGGGAGGTGCTCGGGGCGGGTCACCGCGAGCAGGGCCTCCACGAGGTCGTCGACCTCGACGACGGGGACGCCGTACCGCCGCGCGAGGGCCCGGCTCACCCCGGTCTTGCCCATGCCGGACGCACCGCCGACGACGAGCACGCGCCAGTCGGGCACGGGCAGGTCCTGTGTCTCTTTCGAACCGTTCACGCGGGCAGGCTAGCGGGGGCGGGACGGCGGGCGGGGGCAGGGGCGCAGGGCCCCCGCCGCGTTGGTCGTGCCGGACGGAGCCACGGAGCCGCTGTGACCGCCAGGTGCACGCCCGCGCCACCGTCACCGCCGGGACCGCAGGTAGAGCCACGTCGCTGCCACCACGCCGATGCCCGCGCAGAACGCCCAGAAGGTCACCGTGCCGTCGGGTCCCGCCATCAATGCCGTCGCTGTCATCCTCCGCGTCTACCCCGAGAGGAGCCGCCCTCCCGGCGGGTCCGGCGGCACGCTCCGGGTCCGGCCGGTCCCGCCGTCCCGCCCGAGCCGACTTCCGTACCCTGGCCGCATGCATATGCGCCCCACCCTGAACTGGGTTCCCGACGGTGACCTGCCTCCCGGCACCTCCGACTGGACGCCGGTCGCCGATCTGCTGGAGCGTGGCGGCGTCCTGGTCCTCAGCGGGGCGGGAATCTCCACGGAATCGGGGATTCCGGACTACCGGGGCGAGGGCGGCAGCCTCAGCCGGCACACCCCGATGACCTACCAGGAGTTCACGGCCGACCCGCAGGCCAGGCGCCGCTACTGGGCGCGCAGCCACCTGGGCTGGCGGGTCTTCGGCCGGGCCCGCCCCAACGCCGGGCACCGGGCGGTCGCCGCCTTCGCCCGGCACGGCCTGCTCTCCGGCCTGATCACGCAGAACGTCGACGGGCTGCACCAGGCGGCGGGCAGCGAGGGCGTCGTGGAGCTCCACGGCAGCCTGGACCGCGTCCTGTGCCTGACCTGCGGAACCGTCGAACCCCGCGGCGCGCTCGCCGTCCGCCTCACCGAGGCCAACCCGGGCTTCGCGCCGGTGGCCGCCGGGATCAACCCGGACGGCGACGCCGACCTCACCGACGCCCAGGTCGGGGATTTCCACGTGGTGCCGTGCACGGTCTGCGGCGGTGTCCTCAAGCCGGACGTGGTCTTCTTCGGCGAGTCCGTCCCGCCGCAGCGGGTCGAGCAGTGCCGGGAAATGGTGCGGGAGGCGGACTCGCTGCTGGTGCTGGGCTCGTCGTTGACGGTGATGTCGGGGCTTCGTTTCGTACGGCAGGCCGCCCGGGCGGACACCCCGGTGGTGATCGTCAACCGGGATGCGACGCGCGGCGACCGCGAGGCGCGGGTCCGGGTGGCGCTGCCGCTCGGGCAGGTGCTCACGGAGGTGGCGGGGCGGCTCGGGGTGCAGGTGGACGACGTACCCGAAGGGCTCGGGGTGCACGTGGACGACGTACGAGAAGAAGGAGAAGACCTCTGATGCCCGCACCGACTTCCACCCGCCCCCTGTACGGATGCATGGGCCTCGGCGGCACCTGGGACCCCGAGCCGTACACGGCGGCCGACGTCGCCGAGGCCGAAGCGGCCGTGGACGCCGCGCTGTCCATCGGCATCACGGTCTTCGACCACGCCGACATCTACCGGCACGGCAAGTCCGAGGCGGTCTTCGGCGAACTGCTGGCCGCCGACGCCGAGTTGCGCGCCCGCATCACCCTCCAGACCAAGTGCGGCATCCGCCTGCCCGACGCCGGCCACGGCGCCCGGTACGACCTGCGCGGGCCGAGCATCGTGCAGCGGGTCGAGGAGAGCCTGACCCGGCTGCGTACGGACGTGATCGACGTACTCCTCCTGCACCGGCCCGACCCGCTGACCGGCCCGGAGGAGATCGCGGAGGCCCTCGGCTCGCTGCACGCGCAGGGTCTCGTACGGCGCTTCGGCGTGTCCAACATGAGCGCCGCCCAGATCACCCTCCTCCAGTCCCACCTGGACGTACCCCTCACGACCAACCAGCTGGAGATGAGCCTGGCCAGCCGCGACTGGGTCGAGTCCGGGGTCCTGCTGAACACGAGGGCGGCGGCCGACAACGGCTTCCCGCACGGGACGGTCGAGCACTGCCAGGCCCGGGGCATCCAGCTCCAGGCCTGGGGCGCGCTCGCCCAGGGCCGCTACACCGGCCGCACCCCTTCCCCGGCCGCGCAGCTCGTCGCCGACCTCGCCGCCCGCAAGGACACGACGCCGGAGACGATCCTGCTGTGGTGGCTCCAGCGCCACCCCGCCCGGATCGCCCCCGTGATCGGCTCCAGCCGCCCCGAACGCATCCTGCGCTGCGCGGACGCGGTCGGGCGCACCCCCGAGCTGACGCACGAGGAGTGGTACGAGCTGTGGATCGCGGCCCGGGGCGAGCCCCTGCCGTAACCCCGCAACCGTGACCCCGCTCAGAACGCGTGCGCCATCAGCTCCCCGAACAGGGCGTCCTCGTCCACATCCAGCCCCCGCGAGCGGAACCAGCCGCAGATGTTGGCGCAGTCGCGCTGGAGGAAGGACATCCCGTTGAGGTTGCCGACCAGGTCGACGACCTGCGGCAGGTCGATGATCACCAGCCGGTCGCCCGCCGCGAGGATGTTGTACGCGGAGAGGTCGCCGTGCACGAAGCCGTTCTGCACCATCGTCGCGAGGGCGTCGGTGAGCTGCTCGAAGTACGAGGCGAGGAGCTCGGGCGAAGGGCGGACCTGGGCGAGCCGGGGCGCGGTCTGCACACCGTCCTCGCCGTCGGGGACCGTGATCCACTCCATCAGGATCTCGGTGCCGTCGATCTGCACGGGGTACGGAACGGGCAGCCCGAGCCCCCACAGCCGCACCAGCGCACCCCACTCGGAAACCGCCCACTCACCGGCGGCGACCTGTCGCCCGAAGGTGCTCTTCCGCTTGAGGGCGCGCTCGTCGCGGGAGCGCCGCATGGAGCGGCCCTCGGTGTAGGCGGCGGCGCGGTGGAAGCTGCGGTGCTCGGAGGAGCGGTAGCGCTTGGCGGCCATGACCACACCGGTGTTCGTCCCGTCCAGCGGGTCGGCACGCTCGACGAGATGGACGTCGGCCTCCTTGCCCGTCTTGAGGACACCCAGCTCGGTGTCGATCGCGCCCTGCGAAGTCACCACCCAGTCGGGGCGCGGCTCGGGGCCCCTGCTCAGGGGTTCGACGCTGAGCCAGGTCGACCAGCGCTGGCCGTCCTGAAGCTCGTCGTCGTAGGACCGGAAGTCGAAGACGAACCGCTCGTCGACATCGCTCAGGTCGTCCGCGGGCGGGACGTACCGGTAGGAGTCGGGGCGGAAGTCGTCAGGGAGTGCGGGGGTCTGGGGGTACTGCGGGAAGAAGTCGTCGCGAGACATCGCTGAAGGTGCTCCAGGAGAAGAGGGAAGTCCGGATTGCGGGCAGCCCGAAGACAGTCGTCGTCACGGTCACGCCTCCTCTCGTGCAGCACCGGGCAGCTCCCGGCGTCCCGCCCATGGTGGGCCGCACCCCCACCGACGGCAACCGAATTAATCCGCCCCCGCCACCGGCCCCGGTCCTGCCGATGATGTGATGCCTGCATGCACCGCGAGCACTGCACGACCCGCAACCACATCGACCTGTGGAACAACTCCGTGCTGCCCGCCCGGCCGGTACGGATCAGCTTGTGGACGGTGCTGCGCGGCTCCCTCCTGCCGCTCGTGGTCTGGCTGGGCGCGGCCGGCGCGGGTTACGCCTTCATCGGCCCGGCCGTCCCCACGGTCCTGGGCGGCCTCTTCGCCCTCTTCCTCCTCGCCGGCTTCGCCCTGCGTCTTGGGAAACGGCACTCGATCCGTTGCAGCCTCTACGGCACGCTGGGCGGCGTCCTGGACAAGTCCCTGGACGGTTTCTGAACTCCCCCTGCCGGAGGGCCTGTTAAGATCACACCCTCAGCCTTTCGGGTCCGGATGCTTCCGGCCGGGAGGCTTTTTTTGTGCCCCGGAACAACTGGGCGCGCGTTCGCGGTGCCGCCGCGCCCTTGGCCCGTCTGTCCCCCGGAGGAATCCCTTGTCCGATCTTTGCGTGCGACCCGCGCACGAAACCGACCGTCCCGTGCTGGAGCGTCTTTGGCTGATGTTCCGCCACGACCTGTCCGAGTTCGGCGGTCAACTCCCTTTCCTTGATGGGTCGTTCCGGAGCGAGCGGCTCCAGGCGGCCCTCAGCGACGGCGACTGGGCGCCGTACCTCCTGCTGAGCGGCGAACACCCCGTCGGGCTCGCTTTCGTCCGTGGTCTCACCGGCCCCACACGCGTCCTGAACAGCTTCTTCGTGGTGCGAGGGGCCCGTAGGTCCGGCATCGGCTCACGGGCCGTCCGGGAGGTCGTCGCCCGGCATCCCGGACCGTGGGAGATCGCCTTCCAGGACGCCAACGTGGCCGCCGTCCACTTCTGGCGCCGGGTCGCCACCGAGATCGCGGGCGACACCTGGACGGAAGTACGCCGCCCGGTCCCGGGCCGTCCCGACCTGCCGCCGGACGTGTGGATCTCGTTCACCGCTCGCGGGGTCAGAACGCGTATCTGACGTGCAGCCAGGGGGCGTGGGTGGCGAGGAGCTGGTGGAGGCGGGTCAGGGCGGTGCGTTTGATGTCCTGGGAGTAGCGGACGTTGAGGGCGCCGTTCTGGGAGCGTTTCGTTTCCTGGGCGGCCGGTTGCCAGAGGAGGTCCTCGGCTCGGGGGTGCCAGCCGAGGTTGACCTCGTGGAGCTGTTCGTTGTGGGTCAGCATGATGATCTCGGCCGCCGCCTGCTGCTTCACGCGGGCGGGGAGGACGTCGTCGAGGTGGGTCAGGAGGTCGGCCCAGTCGCGTTGCCAGCCCGGGCGCAGGACGACGGGTGAGAGGTTGAAGTGGACCTCGTAGCCCGCGTCGAGGAAGTCGGGGGCGGCGGCGATCCGGTCGGCGATCGGGCTCGTACGGATGTCGAGCAGCCGGGCGTCGTCCGGTGGCATCAGGGAGAAGCGGATCCGGGTGCGGCCCCGGGGGTCGAGGGCGAGCAGGTCAGGGTTGACGAACTTGGTGGCGAAGGACGCCTTGGCCGTGCGGAGGGTGCGGAACGCGGCGATCAGGTCGGCGGTGTTGTCGCAGACCAGCGCGTCGACGGAACAGTCGCCGTTCTCGCCGATGTCGTAGACCCAGGCGTGCGGGTCGCACTGGTTGGGCTCCGGCTTGGGGCCCTGGGCGCGGACATGACGGCGGACGTGGGCGACGATCGCCTCGATGTTGGTGAAGAGGGTGATCGGGTTGGCGTACCCCTTGCGGCGCGGTACGTAGCAGTAGGCGCAGGCCATCGCGCAGCCGTTGGAGGGGCCGGGGGCGATCCAGTCGGCTGACCTGCCGTTGGGGCGGGTCTCCAGGGTGCGCTTCACACCCAGGACGAGCGTATCGGTCTTGACGCGGACCCAGCGGGCGACGTTGCCGTCGTTGCCGTGGAGGGCGGGGATGCGCCAGTGGCTCGGCACTTCGGTCACGCGGACGCCCGGCAGCCTCGCCATGATCTGCCGGCCGCGCGGGGAGTCCAGGGCGGCCGGTTCGGCGTACACCTCGCGCACGTCGAGCAGCCGGCGGGCCTGCGGGCTGTCCGCGAAGGCCGAAGGGGCCGGGGTGGGCGGGGCTGCGTCGGACCAGCCGAAGAGGGCCTGTTGGTCAGGCACGGAGGACTGGTCCACGTACGTCTCCTCAGCGGTGCGGGTTGCCCTGGTCGGGGTCGTCGTCAATGGTCTGCCATGTTTCCCCGCGCTGGCTGCCGCCACTCGGCGGCTGTCCGGCCCCGGCACCCCGTCCGGGCACCTCCGACGGCTTCTTGCGCCCCGCACGACGGCTGCCGAGGAGGAAGGCCCCCAGCAGGAAGAGCACCACGACGACACCGACCACGATCAGCAGCAACGAGGGTCCGCCCTCGGCCGCCAGGATTTCAGAAGTGTTCATGTCTTCCTGCGTACCCCCGATTCGATCAGCCATCAACCGAAGGACGTACCGGGCTGACCGAACTCGCTCACACACGACGGCTCCGGGAACGTCAGCCCTGGTCAGGGCCCACGTTCCCGGAGCCGTACGAGGGTTCAGCCCACCGGCACCCGGTTGCGCCGAACGAGTTGGGCCACCCCGAACAGCAGGGCGTACCCCTCCGGCAGCCCGGCCAGGATCCGCCCGGTCAGGTCCGGCCCCGCCACCCGGGCGACCTGCCGCAGCACCGATCCCGCGTCCCACCGGGCCGGGCCCGGCCCGGTCCCCCGGCGGGCTGCCAGGTCCTGGACGAACCCGAATCCGGACAGCGGCCGCAGTCCCGGCGCACGGGACACGAAGGCCTCGGCCGCCTCGCGGGGCAGCAGACCGGCCAGCTCGACCCGTTCGTCCCCGGTGACCTGCGCGCCCAGGCCCTCCAGCACCGTACGAACGACTTCCCCGGCGTACTCGGCCGACCGGTACAGACCGTCGGCCTGTACCCGGGACACGAACTCGCGGAAGTCGGCGCTGTGCTCCCGGGGCGCCGCGTCGTACGCGTGCGGGCGCCCCGGGGTCGTGGTGGCGGTCACGCGTTGATCTGGCGGGGCTGCTCGCCCGTGCCGCTGATCGAGATCTTGCGCGGCTTGGCCTTCTCGGAGACCGGAATGCGCAGCGTCAGCACACCGGCGTCGTAGCGGGCGTCGATCCGCTCCGTGTCGAGGGTGTCCCCGAGGATCAACTGCCGGGTGTGGACGCCCGACGCGCGCTCGGAGGCGATCATCTCCGCCTCTTCGGGGGCGACGGAACGCCGCTCGGCCCGCACGGTCAGCACGTTGCGCTCGATGTCCAGGTCGATCGACTCCGGGACCACGCCCGGCAGGTCGAAGTGGACCACGAACTCATCGCCGGCGCGGTACGCGTCCATCGGCATGACCGCCGGGTGCGCCGCCGTCCCCCACATCTGCTGGGTGAGCCGGTCCAGTTCACGGAAAGCGTCGGTACGCATGAGCATCACGGTTACTCCTTCTCTCTGTACGGCTGCGATGCCCTGACGCCTTCTTATATAGCCCACCACCCAGAATGTTGACAAGCCTCGACTCAACTAAAGTGCGGGACGCATTCCGGGGGCGCACGGTCGAGCTATCGCTGCCGCACCGGTGCCATCGCCCAGCGGATCAGTCCCGTCACCGCCGCCCCCGAAGTACGGGTCAGCGGTGCGAGGGGGCCCGCGCTCAGGCCCAGTTCGGTGCGGGCCCAGCCCGGCATCAGCGCGGCCGCGTTCGCGGTCAGGGCACGGTAGGGGATCCGGGCGGGCCACGGGAGAGGGGGTTCCGCGACGATGAACCGGGCCGCGTCCCGGGCGGCCGCCGTCGCCCGCAGTTCCGGGCGGTAGGCGGCGAGGACCGCGCGCAGCTGGGCCACGTCCGAGGGAGGTCGTGCCACCCCGAGCGCCTCGGCGACGCGGGCCGTGTCCCGTACGTACGCATCGCAGTCGGCCGGCGAGAGCGGGCGGGCGCCGAACGCCTGGTGCGCGGCGAGAAAGCTGTCGACCTCCGCCGCGTGCACCCAGGCCAGGAGGTGCGGGTCGCCCGCGCGGTAGGGGCGTCCGTCCTCGGCGGTGCCCTTCACCCGGGCGTGCACCGCGCGCACCTGGGCGACCGCCGCCGAGGCGTCGGCGGCGGTGCCGTACGTGGTGACGGCGAGGAAGGTGCTCGTACGGGCGAGCCTGCCCCACGGGTCGCCCCGGTAGCCGGAGTGCGCGGCGACCGCCGCCATGGCCAGGGGGTGCAGGGACTGCAGGAGCAGGGCGCGCAGCCCGCCGACGAACATGGACGCGTCCCCGTGCACGATGCGGATCGGCCGCTCGGGGCCGAACCAGCGCGGGCCCGGCGTGCCGTGGATGCGCTCCCGGTTGACCGGTCCGTCCGGTCCGGCCACCTGGGCGAACAGCTGACTCCCCAGGCGGCTTCGCAGGGCTTCGCTGGTGCGTCGGATCACGTCCGTGCCTCCCGTGTGCACTCGCCGGTCTCCCCAGTGTGCGGCCGTCGGGCCGTGGTTTCGGATCCGGGCTCATAGGTCGGGGCGTGGCGGGCACCAGGGGCGTGAGGGAGAAGAGATCCCCACTGCGGCTGGGCGCCCACAGCGTCCGGTTCTACCAAGCCGAAGAGGAAGGATGCTCTGTGTCTGTGTCGAAGGTGGAAGAGTCCGTCGAGGTCGAGGTCCCGGTGCGCACCGCGTACGACCAGTGGACCCAGTTCGAGACGTTCCCGCGCTTCATGGACGGTGTCGAGCGTATCGAGCAGCGCACGGACCGGCTCACCCACTGGGTGACGAAGATCGGTGGTGTCAGCAAGGAGTTCGACGCCGAGATCACCGAGCAGATTCCCGACGAACGGGTCGCCTGGAAGGCCGTGGGCGGCGAGGTCAGGCAGGCGGGCGTGGTGACGTTCCACCGCCTGGGCGAGTCCAGGACCAAGGTGATGCTCCAGCTCGACTACGAGCCCGAGGGAATCACCGAGAACGTCGGGGACAAGCTCGGGGTCGTGAAGGGCAAGGTCACCGGTGATCTGAAGCGGTTCAAGACGTTCATCGAGGACCGCGGCCACGAGACAGGCGCCTGGCGCGGCCAGGTCTGACGCTGCCCCGGAACAGCGGCCGGATCCGACCCGGCTCCGGAAGAAGGGCGGCCCCGTGCGGGGCCGCCCTTTCCGCGCGCTCAGGACCTGCTCAGACCGTGCTCAGGCCTTCTCGATCACCTTGCGTACGTTCTCCACGCTGCCGCAGTCGTCCTTCAGGTACTCCTCGCGCGCCCTGAGGAAGGCCGCGCCGAGTTCCGCGCGGCGGTCGTCGGCGACGTTCTCGCGGGCGCCGTTGAGGATGGTGCGTTCCTCCTCGTCCAGGTGGTGGGTGACCGCCTCGACGAGTTCCTCCAGCTTCTCGTCCCATTCGTCGGAGCCGACCTCCTTGACCTCCAGCAGCGCCAGCAGCGCCTCGTTGCCCTCCGTGTGCTCCTCCGAGCCGTGCTCGACCTCTTCGTCGTCGATGTGCTTGTAGCGCTTGAGGGCGGGGTACACCGCGTCCTCCTCCGCCTCGCCGTGCGCGATCAGCAGCGCGGAGAACTCCCGCAGCGCCCCGGCCCTGTCGTCCTCCACGCTGCGCATCCGGCGGAAGAGCTCCTCCATCCGGCGGTGGTCGTCCAGAATCAGTTCCACCACGTCCTGCGACTGCTGTGCCATGGTTCGTCTCCACGTACGGTCGGCGGCATCGTCCCCACCCGGGTACCCCGCCCCGCGCCCGCACCCGCCTTCCACTGAGCCGAACGTGATGTCGAGGCATCCCTACAGGGCGACGAGCTCCGCCATCGCCTCCCGCTCGACACGGGCGAGGTCGTCGAGGAGTGTTCCCGCTCGTACGAGGTCCTGCGCGTCGCCCGCCCCGCCCACCCCGCCCGCGTCGCCCGCCCCGCCCGCCGCCTCGACGAGGCCGGCCACCTCCGTCCACAGGGTGGCGGCCTCGGCGTACAAACGGTGTCCGGTACGGAGGCGACTGCTGTCGAGCAGCCCGGTGCACTCGGCGAGAAAGTCCCGGTAGAGGTTGCGGAAGAGTGCGCCGCCGGTGCCCGCCCGCTCCATGAGGGCGGCGGCCCGGGGCAGGTCCGTGCCGGGGTCTTCGGTGCGCTCCAGCCACTTCGGGACCTGCCGGGCAGCCTTCTCGATGCCCCGGTGGCCGAGGTTCGCGATGGGCGGGTTCAGGAAGGCGTGGGCGCAGGTCGTGATCGCGGGGACGATCCGGTCGTACGGGGAGACCGGCGCGGCGGGCGCGGTGAGGGTGAAGGAGCGGTTCCGGGCGGTCATGGGGCCGCGCTGGGCCCGGGCGCGGGCCAGGGAGTCGAGGCCGGTCGTGACGGCTCCGCCCTGCGGGGCGGTGTCGATCAGGTGGGCGCGCTCGTCGTCGTACCCGTACAGCGCGACGACGTGCCCGCCGAAGTGGACCTTGGTGGTGAAGTACTCCAGGTGGAAGCTGTCGAGCTGGAGGCCGACCGGGCGGCCCGCGTCGAGGGGGACGGCGACGTTCTGCCAGGCCTTGCGGGCGGAGGTGGTCTCGGCCGCCTGGAGGTCGAGGCCGAGGGTCGCCGCCAGGTTCCGGGTCAGCTCGAAGGGCTTGACCCGGCCGCCGAGGAAGGGGAAGCCCATGCTCTTGCTGTCCCAGTAGACGAAGGACAGCCCGGAGCCGAGCCCGAACAGCATGGGCTCGGAGAGGTCGATCCCCTCATGCCGCAGCAGGACGCCCAGCGCGGTCGTCTCGCAGTGCCGGGTGTCGCGGACGTCGATGTCCTTCACCATTCTCATGGCGGACATTCTCGCCGCTGCCGCCCTTTCGGATCCGGTGCGGGTCGCCGGGGGTACGTCCGGGCTTCCCGGGTACTGCGAGGGGAACACCCCCCTTCGCACCGACCCGACGAGGAGCCCCCGTGGCAGTCCCGGACGAGCAGCCCACCGCCCGGTCGCGGAGCGTGACCATGTCGTCCGCCGCCGCGGAACTGCTGGCCGGGCTCCAGGTCGACGAACAGCGGCCCGAGCAGCCCGTGCTGCTGGACGAGGACGGCCGGCCCCTGCGGACCTGGCGGGAGAACTACCCGTACGACAAGAAGCTGGGACGCGCGGCCTACGAGCGGAACAAGCGCATCCTCCAGATCGAGCTGCTGAAACTCCAGAAGTGGGTGCGCGAGACCGGGCAGCGGGTCGTGGTGGTGTGCGAGGGGCGGGACGCGGCGGGCAAGGGCGGCACCATCAAGCGCTTCACCGAGCGCCTGAATCCTCGCGGGGCGCGCGTCGTGGCGCTGGACAAGCCCACCGACCGCGAGCGCGGGCAGTGGTACTTCCAGCGGTACATCACGCAGCTGCCCGCCGCCGGGGAGATCGTCTTCTTCGACCGGTCCTGGTACAACCGGGCCGGGGTCGAACGGGTCATGGGCTTCTGCACACCCGACGAGTACCAGCACTTCTACGCGCAGGCGCCGGTCTTCGAGCGGATGCTGGTCGACGACGGGTTCGTGCTGGTGAAGTTCTGGTTCTCGGTGTCGCAGGGCGAACAGCGCACCCGGTTCGCGATCCGGCAGGTCGATCCCGTACGGCAGTGGAAGCTCTCCCCCACGGATCTGGAGTCGCTGGACCTGTGGGACGCGTACACGGCGGCAAAGGTCGACATGTTCCGCACCACCGACACCGAGCACGCGCCGTGGACGGTGGTGAAGAACAACGACAAGCGGCGGGGCCGGATCGAGGCGATACGGCACCTGCTGCTGCGCTGCGACTACACCGCCAAGGACGAGGAGGCGATCGGCCCGGCCGACCCCCGGATCATCGGAGCCGCCGACACGCTGCTGGAGTCCGGCGAGGAACCGACGACGCTGTCACCGACGCCGCTGCTGTCGCAGGCGGACGGGCCGGGACGCCACCCGGTCTGACGGGTCAGGCGGCTGCCCGGAGCTTGGCGACGGCCAGGGCTTCCTTGACCTCGCGGGCGACGCGGGCGGCGTCCGCCGGGTTGTTCACCACGTCGGTGCAGGTCATGTCCACGACGAGGACCTCGCTGGCCGAGTAGTGCTTGTGCACCCAGTCGTCGTAGCCGGACCACAGGGTGCGGTAGTACTCGACGAGGCTCTCGTCCTGCTCGAAGTCGCGGCCGCGCAGGCCGATGCGGTGCAGCACGGTCTCGAAGTCGGCCTTGAGGTAGACCATGAGGTCGGGGGCCTTGCGGTAGGGCAGGCCGTCGATCTCGCGCATCATCTCGTCCAGCAGGCCCTCGTAGACCTGCATTTCGAGGGCGGTGATCCGGCCCAGGTCGTGGTTGACCTTGGCGAAGTACCAGTCCTCGTAGATGGAGCGGTCCAGGACGCTGTCGCCCGTCTTGTACGCCTCCTTGATCGCGGCGAACCGGGTCTGGAGGAAGTAGAGCTGGAGGAGGAAGGGGTAGCGCTTGGCCTGGATCTCCTCGGGGCTCGCCGTGTAGAAGAGCGGGAGGATGGGGTTGTCGTCGACGCTCTCGTAGAAGACGTCGCTGCCCAGTTCCTTGGCGATCAGCTCGGCGACGCTCGTCTTGCCGATCCCGATCATGCCACCGACGCAGATCACTGCCATTCCTCGCTTCTCCCCGGGGGTCTGTGCGTACGCGGTCGGGTGGGCTGGGCACCCCACACCGCGGGGACGCGGGCCGGCCGGCCGCTCTCTTCCCCAGGGTCCTGCTGTGGTCGTTCACCGTGCCGGGGTCGCTCGGGGGCTGACTCGGCGGGGGTCGCTGCCCCGCGACCGCCATGAAGCATAGACGACGCTTTGGCCACGGGTCCCGCTCGGGACGGCCTCCCCTTGGGGCGAGGCCACCCCCTTCGGCCTCGCCCCCCTGACGGGCGCGGGTCAGTTGTGCTGGATCAGGGTTTCCACCAGGCCCTGCCTCGTCCCGGAGAAGTCCAGCGGGACGATGCCCAGGCCGCGCCACCCCTCCGCCTCCGGGCGGTTCAGCAGGGCGTGCACCTTGGGGTTGAGGCGGTCGGCGTTCCAGCGGGGTGGGAGGCCCGCAGCCGTACTGACGAAGTTGAGGTACTGCTTGCCGGGCTGGGCGGCGGCCTTCCTGAACTGGGCCTCGATCTTCGGGTACTTGGCGAAGGGCTCCGCCTGGTAGTCGTCCTGGATGTCGAAGACGGACGTGTCGCCCCAGCGGATGCCGCCCGGCAGGCCGCCGTTGTTCGCCAGCAGGACGACTCGGCCGCGCGCCTCGCCCAGCGTGGGCAGCGCGTCGGCGATCAGGAAGAGGGAGCGCCAGCCCCGGCGGTCGAGGTAGTCCGTGAAGAGGGCTCCGAACTCCCCGTCGGAGACCTCCGAATACTCCTGCTTCACCCGCATCAGGACGGTCTCCGAGGGGTGCGCGGCGAGGAAGTCGCGGCAGGCGGTGAGCACGTCGTCGAAGTTGAGGTGCTGGTAGAAGGCGCCGTGGTGGATCGAGTAGGAGCCTTCGAAGGCCCGACAGCGTATGTCCAGGAAACGGATTCCGGAGGTCAGCTGCTGGGCGATCGTGGTGTTCTGGCACTCCACCCACAGGCCGCCGTACCGCGCGCCCGAGTCGTGCGTGCCGGGAACGGTCAGGGTGCGCAGCGGCCGGGCGGAGTCGAGTCCGGCCATCCAGTCCTGCGTGCCGAGGGGCTGTACCTCACCGGCCCACGCCGTCCCCGTACCCGCCTGGGCGAGAAATCCGGCGGCGGAGAGAGCTGCCGCGCCCTTGAGGAACCCGCGTCGGTTCATGTGCAACTCGTCTCCCTGATGCCGCGTCCGTCACAGAGGTGCATCGAAGCACGTCGGGGGTCGCGTCAACCAGGGTATGGTGGGCGGAAGTTGGGGAGAAGTACCGGCTTCCGATGTGGGCGCCGGTCCTGCGGGACTTCACCACACGAGCAGGCTGCGGGCCGTGAGACCCGCGCCGACCGTCAGCATCGCGAGCGAGGTCGCCAGCGATCCGTACGGTGCGAAGCGACGCAGTGACGGCAGGCGGCGGGCGGACGCGGAAGCGAGCCGGTTCCCGCCGCCCGCCAGCAGCATTCCGGCCGCAGTGAGGGTGAGGGCCATGCCCAGGCCGTAGCCGATGACCAGCAGGACGCCGAAGTACGTACGTCCGAGGGCGATCGCACCCAGCAGCACGACCAGCGCCGAAGGACTCGGGACCAGTCCTCCGGCGAGACCGATGCCCAGGAGCGAGGAACGGCTCATCGAGTGCGAGTGCGAGTGGGTGTGGGTGTGGGTGTGGGTGTGGTCGTGATCATGCCCATGGTGGTGGCCGTGGCTGTGACCGTGCGTGTGCGTCGGTCTGCCCCGCAGGGCCCGGATCGCCGCGAGCACCAACTGGCCGCCGATCACCGTGATCAGTACGCCGCCCACCGCCCCCAGCCAGCCCAGCACCCGCTCCCCCGCCAGCCCGGCGGAGGCCGTCAGCAGCAGGCCCAGGACGAGCACTCCCGCCGTGTGCGTCACCGTGACGGTGGTGCCCACCGCGAGGGCCGCGCGTACACCGTCCTTGCGGTGGGCCAGGCAGGCTGCGACCGCAAGTTTCGCGTGGCCCGGCAGCAGTGCGTGGCCCGCGCCGAGCAGCAGGGAGACGAGCACCGCGAACAGCCCCACCGGCAGGGTGAGGTCGCGGGACCCGGTCCAGGCGGTGAGCCTGCTCTCCAGTGCGCCGAGGAAGGCGGGCGATGTGGTCGCCGGGGCGGCGGGGGCGGCCTGTTGGGCGGCGGCGGGGCTCGTTCCGGGGGTCGTGCGCAGTGCGGCGGCGGTCACGTTCAGCGGATTGTCCAGCCGGTCCTGCGGGTAGCTGCGCAGTGCTCCCGAGACGCTCTGCGCGGGCACGTCGGACGCGGTGAGCCGCACTTCGCCGTCGGCCTCCGCCGTGACCTCCTTCCAGCCGAGCCGCTGCGGGTCGGCCCCGGTGCGGAAGGTGACGGGGGTGCCGGTGCGGGAGAGGTCGGCCGGTGCGCTCAGTTCGCAGGTCAGCCGGGCGACGGGCAGGCCCGCCTCGCCGGGCGAGTAGGCGAGCGACTGCCGCGTGAGATGCCACGCGACGGGGTTGCCGTTCACCGACGCCCGTACGTCCCGCGCCACTTCGGCGCATCGGGTGCGGGCCCGGGCCTGCGACTCTGCCGGGCTGATCCGGCCGTCGTGGTCGGTGTCGGCGGCGGCCCGGTCCTGTGCCGTCGGGATCTCCGCGCTGTCGGTCACCGCCGTGTCCTCGATACGGTCCGGCAGCAGGCGGAGCCTGTCGTACCGGTTGACGGTGAAGTTGCCGAGAGGGTGGGCCGGCGCGGCAGCCTCGACCCCCGTGCCCGCAGCGGCGGCCGGGCCCGTGATCGTACAGAGCGCGGCTGCCGCCACGACGGACAGCAGGGGCGTGAAGCGCCTCATCGTGCGGATTCCTCCGGGGCGAGGTAGGGGTTGAGGGTGCGGGACTGCCTCAAGTGGTGTGCAGCAGAGGGCAGTTGGAGGGAGGTCTCGATCGCGCCGAGGTGCTGGAGGGCGTCGGCGCTGCGTCGGCCGCCAGCTGTCGCCCTGCGTGCGTACTCCAGTGCCTCTTCGCTGCGTCCGGCCCGGTGCAGCGCCCAGCTCAGCGCGTCCGCGACCGAGGAGTGCTGCCTGCGCTGCCATTCGGCGCGCAGCAGACGCACTCCCAGGTGCGGGTCCCGGTGGTTGGCCTGGTAGAGGCCGAGGCACGGGTCGACGGCTCCGCCCTGGGCGAGGGCGAGCCGGGACTGGGCGTCGAGCGCGGCGAAGGCGGTACGGGGGTCCTGGCCCAACTTCTTCTGCAAGGAGCCGAGTTCGTAGAGGAAGCGGGGTGCGGGCGTGCGTTCGGTGACCTTGCGGTAGAGGCGCAGGGCCTCCTGCGTGCGGCCGAGTGCCGCCTTGGCGCGGGCCTTGCCCGCCACGGCGTACGCGTTGCCGGGGGCGACCGCGAGGGACCGGTCGTAGTGGCGGACCGCCCGGTCGGGGTGGCCGGTCTCCAGGTCTAGGTCACCGAGGCGGAGTGCGGCGAACGAGGCGTCGGCCGGGTTCAGGGCGATCTCGGAGGCTCGTTCCAGGGCGGCCCTTGCCTCGTCCGTGCGGCCCTGGGACTCCAGTTCCTGGGCGGCGCGGGCGTACGCGGACGAGGTGGGGGCCAGGTCGAGCAGCCGCTGCACGGCGGCGGTCGCGGCGGCCCGGTGACCGAGCTGCGTCTCGGCGTCGGCCAGGACCGCGTAGCCGGGGGCCCGGTCGGGGGCCATCGCGGTGGCCTTCAGCGCGTGGGCGCGGGAGGCGGCGAAGTCGTGGCGGGCTCCGGCGAGCATGCCGGAGCCGACGACGGCGGTGTAGTTGTCCCGGGGCTGGAGTGCCAGGGAGCGGGCGAGCGCGCGCTCGGCGGTGGCGAGGTGGCTCTCGTCGAGGGTGGAACGGGCCAACTCGATGGATTTCAGCGCTCGTTGGGAGTGGGCGAGGGATGCCGTCGGCGCATGGTCCGGCAGTGCGGGGGATTCCGTGGGGCCCAGTGCCAGCAGGCCTGTGGCGCAGGCGAGTACGACGAGGGTCGACGCGCTTGCGCCCAGGGCGGCTCGGACGGGACGCCTCACAGTCCGGCGTGCGGCAGATTGACGTACGGGAAGGTGTTCTGCGCGGGGGCGGGCTGGAGCTTGGCGATCGGCGGCGGCAGGAGGGCGGGGATCACGGGCTTCGCGGCGGGTTCGCCCATCAGCATCCGCAGCAGCGGCGGGTCGATGTGGTCGTTGATGCGGCGGCCGTTGGGGAAGCCCTGCCGGTCGCCGTCGATGACGCCGCCCGCCTTGGGGTTCGCGGTCAACGGTGTCGACATGTTCAGGCGCATCTCCTCGGCGGGGCGGATGGCGTCGGGGTCCGCGTCGGCGTTGCGGGCGTGCGTGTTGAGGTCGAAGCCGAACTTCGAGCCGTTGTCCTTGCCGATGCCGCTGTAGAGCAGCGCGCGGATGTCCTCGCGCGGTCCCGCGGGCACCGGCAGGTTGTTCAGGCGTCCGATGCGGGCGGGCGGGACCGGGTGGAGGGCGTCCTTGAGGGCGTCCTCGGCCTTGTGGTCGTCGGCGGCCGGGCGCGCCTGGGCCCGGTCCTCGGCACCGCCGGGCCTGGCGAGGATGCCCGTGCTGCCGTAAATGGTGAAGTTCACGTGCGGCATGCCGGAGCGGGCGACCTGCCGGTAGGACGGGCCCTGGGTGCGCAGGTCGCGGCTCAGGTCGACGCCCTCGCGGGAGACGGTGGACCAGACGCCGATCACCGGATTGCGCTGGGGGTCGCCGCGCAGGGCGAGGTCGCGCTTGGGGACCTGGACGAGGAGGGTGCTGACGTTGGTGGCGCTGAGCGGGTTGAGGTCGGGCAGGTAGCCGGGGACCGGGCCGACCGTACCGGCCAGGAACAGGCCGAAGACGCGGATGTCGGCGCGGAAGGGGTCGGCCGACTGCGTGGCCAACGTCTTGATGTTGCCGGGGAGTTGACGTACGGCCTGCTTGCGCAGCGCACCGTAGTCGGGCATCAGGAAGGCCCCCGCGTGGGAGGGTGCGGCGATGCCGTCCTCGACCAGGACCTCGGCCTTGCCGTTGCGTACCCGCTCCAGCGTGTACAGCTGACGGAACATCAGGGCCGGGTCGTTCAGCGACCGCACCGGGGCGAAGGCGATCGGGCCCACCTTGAAGGGGCGCTTGTCCTCGTTGCGGAAGGTCCAGCGGTACGTGGTGTCGGGCCGGCCCGTGCCCCGGGAGTCCACGTGGATCTCGTACCGGGAACGGGTGGTGAAGGGGTAGTTGAGCGCGGCGTTGCCGGGGAGCTGCGCCGGGCGGACGGTGACGGCCAGGGTGACCGTGTCCGGGGCCTCCGGGCTGGTGAACGCGTAGAGGTCGGCGAGGTCGGTGTCCGAGTTGACCATGTCCGTGGGGCTGTCGACGTGCCCTCCCGCGGTGCCGGTGCCGAGCAGCGGGCCACCGAGCGCGGCGCCGATCAGGACGGAGCTCGCGAGGGCGCCGCCCAGCAGGGTGCGGGGTCTTCTGCGGACGCGGGGAAGGGCGGGGGACGGCTTCACGGGGGCTCCTGGGGACGCGGGGAGGACGCGGGGGACGCACGGGTCGGTGAGGTCGACGCCGGATCCGGGGACGGGAACCGGCGGCGGTCTCCTGCCGTGCAGGTTGCAAGGTCCTCTCCCCGTACGCGCGACGGGTGCACCACTCGGGTCGCCGACTCGCACCGCATGGCCCAGCGGGGCGGGCCGTTCGGATGCGGCGGACCGGCCGTTCGGGTGGGCATTGCGGCGCGTCGTGTTGTGCGGGGAAGTGTCGACGGTGCGGGCGCGGCAGAGCGCCCTGCGGCGCGCCCCGTCGCAGGGTCGCCGAGAGCGCCCGGTCCCCCAGTCGCCGAAAACCGCCTCCGTCCCGAGGCATCCAGGAGTGTCATGAAATCCCGTACGTCCATGAACGCCGGTACGTCCACGACTGCCCGCACCTCCACGAAGGCCCGTCGGTCACTGACCGCCGCGCTGCTCGCGGCGCTCGCGCTGACCGCCGTACCGTCCGCCGCGAACGCCCAGTCGGCGGACCCGACGCCTCCCCCGCCGCCCGTCGGCGTGCAGGGGCTCTACATCTCGCCGTGGGGCAGCGCCGAGGCGGAGTGGGGCCCGGAGATGCGGGACTGGATGGAGGAGGAGGGCATCAAGGTCACCGCGCAGGCGCCGTTCAAGGTCACCAAGAACGGCTTCCGCACGCCGATCGGCGCGACCGAGGGCGACCACCTGGAGTTCAACACGAAGGCGCGGATCTTCTATCCGGGCGGCATCACGCTGTACCACCCGCGGACGAAGTCGACGATCAAGCTCGACCCGACGTTCATCACGCTGGTGCCCCCGGGCTGGTCCACCGGGCTGGAGATCAACGGCAAGAAGGTCTCCGACAACTACCAGGTCGCGTACACGACGGTCCACGACGTGCTGCTGGCCGGCCGCCCCACCTTCACCGGCTTCACGCTGCACGCGGTGCCGTTCTACCTCACCCCGCAGTTCTCCGCGCTGCTGTCCAGGACGACGAAGAGCGAGGCCCCGTCGCTCGGGACCCAGATCATCCGGCTCACGCCGAAGTTCGACTACGTGCCGACGAAGCGGTCCTGACCTGCGGGGTCCCGAGGGGGGGCTCACCCGCGGCTCACACATGGCTCACCCGCGACTCACCCGCTCGGCACGCTCAGCGTCTCGTCGAAGAAGTCGCCGACATGGGCGAGGACCTGCGCCCGGTCCGAACCGGGCAGGCCCATCGCCACATGCGTACTGAAACCGTCCAGAAGCGCCCGGATCCGGGTGGCGATGCGTTCCGCGTCCACCGCGCGCAGCTCGCCCCGGGACGCGCCCTCGACCAGGAGGGCCACCAGGTCTCGGTGCCAGGACAGCTCGATGTCCAGAAGGCGGCCCCGGGCCTCGTCGTCGAGGGAGCGCGCCCGGTTCCACAGCTCCAGCCACAGCGTCCAGTGGGGGTCGCGGGGCGCCCGGGGAACGTACAGCCGCACGAAGGCGTCGAGCCGTTCCCGTACGGGAACCTGCCGGGCCAGCGCCTGGCGGCGCTCCACACCGAGCTGCTCCTCGCTCCACTCCAGGGTGCGCAGCAGCAGCTCGTCCTTGGAGCGGAAGTAGTAGAGGAGGTGGCCGCTGCTCATGCCGACCTCCCGCCCGAGCCCGGCCATCGTCAGCCGGTCCAGTCCGTCGTCGGCGATGGCGGCCATGGCGGCGGCAAGCACGGTCTCACGCGGCGGCGCGGCCCGGCGGCGGCGCGGGGCGGGGGTGTCGGGAGTGGAGGTGTCGGGTCGGACGGCAGGGTCGTTCTTCACTCGTACGTTCTACCCGATGAGGTGGCGCAGGTGGTCCCGACTCCGAGAGGCCCGGGTCGTCGCGGGCGTCCTGGAATCGCGCACCGCCGAGCTGGTGGCCTCGCCGTACGTCGGCAACCGCCCAACCCGGTACAGGTAGCGAACTGGCGTGCGAGGATTCCACACCATGCGACCACTGACTGGCGAGGACCAGTCCCACCTCGGCCCCTACCGGCTGCTCGGCCGGCTGGGAGCCGGGGGCATGGGGCGGGTCTACCTGGGGCGGCACCGCGACGCGACGGACGCGACGGCAGACGGTCTGGCCGCTGTGAAGACGATCAGGACCGACATCGACGAACACCCCACGTTCCGGGCCAGGTTCGACCGTGAGGTGCGCGCCGCCCGACGGGTAGGCAACGTATGAACGGCACCGGTCCTCGACGCGGACACGGCCGGGAGTCCGCCGTGGATCGCCACCGCCTACGTCGCGGGTCCCACCCTCCAGGCCGTGGTGGACAGTGACTTCGGGCCTTTGCCCTCGGCGTCGGTCCATGTGCTCGCCCATCGGATGGCTCTGGCCCTCACCGCGATCCACGACGTGGGAATCATTCACCGCGACCTCAAGCCGTCGAACGTGCTGCTCACCGCGTCGGGACCCCGGATCATCGACTTCGGCATCGCCCGCGCCTTGGAAGGGACCGACTCCGACACCCTCTCCTCGACCGGTGCGAGGCCCGGCTCCCCCCCGGTACATGTCGCCGGAACAGGTACGCGGCCAAGACATCTCCACGGCGGCCGACGTCTTCTCGCTGGGCTCGGTACTGGCGTACGCGGCGACCGGCCGGACCCCGTTCGGAGACGGGGATTCCGGCATCCACGCGCTGCTCTTCCGCATCGCCTACGAGGAACCGGACCTCACCGGGATTCCGGAATCGGTGGCCGACCTGGTCGCGGACTGCCTGGCGAAGGACCCGGCCGCACGGCCGAGCACGACACAGATCGCCGAGCGGACGAGGATCGCACCGGCGGGCGCGTGGCTTCCCCCCTCCCTGCTGGCACGGGTGGACAGGTTCGCCGCACAGCCGGTCCCCGCCACGGCCACGCGCGAGGAGATCCGGCCGGCACCGCGGCCGGAGGTAAGCGCCGTCCGCGTATCCGCACCTTCGGCACCTTCCGCACCTCCGACGACTCCCGCGCCTTCGGCGACTTCCGCGAGCTGGGCCCAGGAGTCGGAGGCGGGCGCCGTACTCCACTCCTCACCGCCCACCGTGGACGAGGTACGCGTGGCCCCGCCCGCCGTACGGGTGGCCGTCGTCCACAGGCCCACGCCGACGCGCCGCCCACGCAGGCGCATCGCCACCACCCTGCTGGGCTTCGCCGCACTGGCAGCAGCAGGTTTCGGCTTCTGGTTCGGGATCGACAGCCTGTGGAAGGCCCGCACGGCCCCTACCGGATCGAATGCCAACTTCTCGGGGTCGTGGGTGACGGAGCACTCGAAGAACGTGCCGCTGTTCGTGCTCCGCCTGGACGTACCCGAGAGCTGGGCTCCCACGTACCGGGTCGATGTCATGACGGCCACGGGTGACGCCCTCTGCCGGGGCAGCGCGGTCGCGACGTACGAGAGCGCGACGAGGCTGAAGGTCTCCGAGTTCGCGCTGAGCGAGGTCGGCTCGGGACCGGCACGATCGTGCGGCGAGCCGGACAGCATGCATCTGTCGAGCGAACCGGACAACACCTATGGGGCGATCGGCTCGGGACGGACTGCCGATCACCTTCACCGACGGGGGCCTCGGTTCCGTCGCCGTGACCGGTGAACTGGGTCCGGGCAACCGCTCGTGCCGGTGGGAGGCCGCTCTCCTCTCCTACCGGAACGGGGTGCTGTCGACGACCGGCGCACAACCGGTCGCCGGTGCGCCGCAGTGCAAGGCCCCGCACGGCGCGTACAACTACAGGCTGAACACCCGCGACCGCAACGTCCTCGTACGGACCTCCACTGCCGGGAAGGGCTCCACGTCCGGCGGCACCAGGATCGTCCTGGCGCCGCCGGACGGCTCGACCGGTCAGCAGGGGACGGTCGTCGGCCTGCAAGTCGGGCCGTTGCAGAACGAGTTGAGCCCTACGAAGCGGGCTGCTGCTGCGTGATGCAGTGGATGCCGCCGCCGCCCGCGAAGATCGTACGGGCGTCGACGAGGACGACCTCGCGGTCGGGGAAGAGGCGTCGGAAGATCGCCGCCGCCTCCTCGTCGCGGGGGTCGTCGAAGGCGCAGAGGACGACGCCGCCGTTGCAGAGGTAGTGGTTGATGTACGAGTGGTCGAGCCAGTGGCCCTCCTCGTCCTTGACGCCCGCCGGGGCCGGGACCTCGATGACCTCCAGGGGGCGCGCCTTGGCGTCGGTCTCCGTGCGGAGCCGTGCGGCGATGTTCTTGCACAGCTCGTGGTCGGGGTGGACGGGGTCGGGCTGCGAGTGGACCAGGACCACGCCGGGCGCGGCGAACGCGGCGACGATGTCGACATGGCCGAGGGTGCCGTAGCCGTGGGGCGGGTAGTCGCCGGTGAGGCCGCGGGGCAGCCAGATCGCCTTGGTGGTGCCGAGCTTGGCGTGGATCTCGGCCTCGACCTGCTCGCGGGTCCAGTCGGGGTTGCGCTCGGGGCCCAACTGGACGGTCTCCGTGAGGAGTACGGTGCCTTCGCCGTCGACGTGGATGCCGCCGCCCTCGTTGACGAGGCGGGAGGAGTGGGTGGGGACCGAGGCCAGGTCGGCGACGTACGCGGCGATCTTGGAGTCGTGCTCCCAGGAGGCCCAGTCCTGGGCGCCCCAGCCGTTGAACACCCAGTCCACGGCGGCCAGTCGGCCCGTCTCGTCGTCGGTGACGAAGGTCGGGCCGATGTCGCGCATCCAGGCGTCGTCGAGGTCCTGCTCGACCAGGTCGACGTCCGGGCCGAGAAGGGCTGCGGCGCTGTCGGACTCCCCCGGGGCCACCACCATCGTGACGGGCTCGAAGCGGCGCACCGCGCGGGCCACGGCGGCCCAGGCCTCGCGGGAGGCGGCGAGTTCGGCGGGGTCGGAGAAGGTGGTGTTGGCGCTGGGCCAGGCCATCCAGGTGCGCTCGTGCGGGGCCCATTCGGCGGGCATGCGGAACATGGTCACGTCCTTCAAGCGGGTGGAGGTCAGAGGAAGTAGAGGCGGTTGAGCGAGACGGAGTCCGAGGGTTCGGAGCGCAGCGGGTCGCCGTCGAGGGTGACGAGTCCGGTGCGGCCGTCGACGTCGACGGATCCGGTGCGGGAGTTGAGGAGCAGGTCGGCGGGGCCGATGCCCCGGGTGTTCCGTACCGCGACCCTGCGGCGGCGCGTCGGCATGGTGTCGTTGCCCTGGTCGAGGGCGGCCTGGGCGACGAAGGCCACCGAGAGGTCGGCGGGTGCGGCTCCGTGCGCGCCGAACAGCGGGCCCAGGACGAGCGGTTCGCAAGTGTCGGTCGCGGCGTTCGGGTCGCCGGTGACGCCGTACGCCGGGAAGCCCGACTTCAGCACCATCTGGGGCTTCGCACCGAAGGAGTTGGGCCGCCACAGCACGATGTCGGCCATCTTGCCGACCTCCACCGAACCGACCTCGTGGGCGAGGCCGTGGGCGATGGCGGGGTTGATGGTGAGCTTGGCCATGTAGCGCAGGACGCGGGCGTTGTCGTCGTCGCCCTCGGCGCCGCGTTCGGCCTTCATCTTCCCCGCGAGCTGGAAGGTACGGCGTATGGTCTCGCCCGCGCGGCCCATGCCCTGGGCGTCGGAGGAGGTGATGCCGATGGCCCCGAGGTCGTGCAGGACGTCCTCGGCGCCCATCGTCCCGGCGCGGATGCGGTCGCGGGCCATGGCGGCGTCGCCGGGCAGGTCCGTCTTCAGGTCGTGTACGGAGACGATCATCCCGTAGTGCTCGGCGACGGCGTCGCGGCCGAAGGGGAGGGTGGGGTTGGTGGAGGAGCCGATGACGTTCGGCACACCGGCCATCTTCAGCACGTTGGGTACGTGTCCGCCGCCGCAGCCCTCGATGTGGAAGGCGTGGATCGTACGGCCTTCGAGGACCTTGAGGGTGTCCTCGACGGACAGGCACTCGTTCAACCCGTCGCTGTGCAGGGCGACTTGGACGTCGTGCTCGTCGGCGACGCGCAGGGCGGTGTCCAGGGCGCGGGTGTGCGCGCCCATGTCCTCGTGCACCTTGAAGCCGGAGGCCCCGCCCTCGGCGAGCGCTTCGACGAGCGGCGCGCCGTGCGAGGACGAACCCCGGGCGAGGAAGCCGATGTTGACCGGCCAGGCGTCGAAGGCGCTGAAGGCGTGCTTCAGGGCCCAGGGCGAGTTGACGCCGACGCCCCACACCGGGCCGAACTCCTGCCCGATGATCGTGGTGACGCCGCTCGCGAGCGAGGCCTCCATGATCCGGGGCGACAGCAGGTGGACGTGGGTGTCGACGGCTCCGGCGGTGGCGATGAGCCCTTCGCCGGAGACGATGGTCGTCCCAGTGCCGACCACCACGTCGACCCCGTCCAGGGTGTCGGGGTTCCCGGCCCGCCCGACACCGGAGATCCGCCCTTCCCTGATCCCGATGGACACCTTGCGGATGCCCTGCACGGCGTCGATCAGCAGCACATTGCTGATCACCACGTCACAGGTGTCGCGCACGGCGGCGGCCTTGAGGTGCAGCCCGTCCCGCGCGGTCTTGCCGAACCCGGCGAGGAACTCGTCCCCGGGCAACTGCGCGTCGGACTCCACCCGTACGACGAGCCCGGAGTCCCCGAGCCTGACCCGGTCCCCGGCGCGGGGGCCGTGCACGGCGGCGTACTCGTAGGGGGTGATGCCAGCGGTCATCGTGTCGCCTCCGTCGGACGGGGAGTCGGGTGTTCGGTGGGGGAAGGGGTTACGGTTCCGGGCCGGCCGGCGGCCGAGGTCGCGACGCGGGTCACTCCGCCGCCCCGGGCCTGACGCGCGTCACTCCGCCACCCCCGGGTCCCCCGCTCCCGGGTCCGTCGTCCCGAGGTACCCGCACGCCGCCGCCCTCCGCAGCGCCTCCCCCTTCGCGCCCGGTGCGTCGAGGGGGCCGTCCACGAGGCCCGCGAAGCCGATCGCCACGCGGGCGCCGCCGATCGGCACCAGGCCCACCTCGGCGCTCTCGCCGGGGCCGAAGCGGAAGGAGGAGCCCGCGGGGACAGCCAGGTGCATGCCGTACGCGGCGGCGCGCGGGAAGTCCAGGCGGGGGTTGGCCTCGAAGAAGTGGAAGTGCGAGGTGACCGACACCGGCACGTCGGCGGTGTTGCGCACGGTGATGCGTACGGTCGCGGCCGGGTCCTCGTAACCGGGCCCCGGCAGGAGCGCGCCCGGTGCGTCGGCGCCGAGCGAGCCGCCGCCGAAGGGGTCGCTCACCACGGCGAGCCGCGAACCGTCGTCGAAGACCGCCTCGACATGGACCTCGGTGACCACGTCGGCCACCCCGGGCAGGACGTCGTCCGGCCCGAGCACGCTGCGGGCCGCCTCGATCGCCTCCGCGAGCCGCCGCCCGTCGCGGGCCGCCTCGCAGACGGTGTCGGCGATGAGGGCGGTCGCCTCGGGCACGTTGAGCCGCAGCCCGCGCGCCCGGCGAGCCCGGGCCAGCTCGGCGGCTCCGAAGAGCAGCAGTCGGTCTCGTTCGGTGGGGGTCAGTCGCACGCCGTCACTCCTCCGGGCTTCATTTAGAACGCCACTCTAAACACAAGGCGCTAGGGAGGGAAGCATTGACGTGCACTTATCTGCCGTCGGGCCGAGCGTGAGGGTGCTCTTTTTGAACAGCACTCCAAATGGAGGCACTCGGGCGTTGGGCGACTGCCGGCGGGCGGGCCATAGGCGAAGACGCCCTCCGTACCCCGTTTCTCCCGTCCCTCACGATGACGCACTTCACACCGATCCCCCTGTCCGATCGGTCAGTTCTGACCGATCGGACAGTTACGGTTGCAGGCATGGCACGCCCTGCGTCCGCGATGCGCGGAGAAATTCTTCGGTCCGCCCTGCACCTGTTCGCCGCGAACGGGTTCGGCGGCACCTCCCTGCACGCCATCGCCGCCGACGCGGGCTGCTCGAAGGCGTCGCTGATCTACCACTTCAGCACCAAGGAAGCGATCCTCACCGAGCTGCTGACCCCGGCGGGCGAGGGCCTGGCCGCCCTCGACGCACGGCTCGACGCCCTGCCCCCGGAGGAACGGGTCGCGGCGGCCGTCACCGGATACGTGGAACTCGCCCTGCGCTACCGGCGCGAGGTCAAGATCCTCTTCGAGGCCACCCCCACGATGATCTGCAACCCGGCTCTGGGCGACATCCCGGCCATGGGCGAGCGCCTCGTCGTCGCCATGAGCGGCGGCTCGCGGGACCCCGGACGCATCGTCGGCGCGCACATGGTGCTGGGGGCGGTCTTCGTCACCTGCGCCGGCGAGGTCGACGTCCCCGACGAGGTCCTGCGCGACGAACTGATCGCCGGTGCCCTGCGGACGCTGGACCACCGCGCCGGGTAAGCCCCCGTACCCCCTCCGTACCGAAGACCGCCCCCCGTACCGAACCAGGAGACACACCCTCCGCATGGCATCCCTGCTCTACCGGCTCGGCCGGTTCTCCTTTCGCCGCCGGGGGCGCATAGCCGCCGGCTGGCTGGTCCTGCTCGCCCTGCTCGGTACGTTGGCCCTGCTCTTCCAGGGGCCGACGACCGACAAGTTCACCATGCCCGGCACCGAGTCGCAGCGTGCTCTGACCTCCCTCAAGGAGGAGTTCCCGGAGGCCAGCGGGACCACGGGCACCATCGTGGTGGCCGCCCCCGAGGGCGAGAAGCTGACCCCGGCACGGGTCGCCCCGATCGTGGCCGAGGCCAAGGACGTACCCGGCGTGCTGGGCGCGATGGACCCGTTCCAGACCAAGGCGCTCACCCCCGACCTGCGGTACGCCCTGGTCCAGGTGCAGTTCGACAAGGGCGCCGAGGACGTCACCGACGCCGAGCGCACCGCCTTCGAGAAGGCCGGGAGCGGCGCGAAGGGGCTGACCGTCGAACACGGCGGCGAGGTCATGACCGCCAAGGTCGAGGTCGGCTCGACCGAGGCGATCGGCGTCGCGGTCGCGGCGGTGGTCCTCGTGGTCACCTTCGGCTCGCTGGTCGCCGCCGGAATGACCCTGCTGAACGCGCTGATCGGCGTCGGCGCGGGCATGGCCGGGCTCTTCGCGCTGAGCAGCACCGTCGAACTCACCAGCACCGCGCCCATCCTGGCGCTGATGCTGGGCCTGGCCGTCGGCATCGACTACTCCCTCTTCATCACCTCCCGCTACCGCCAGTACCTCGCCGAGGGCCTGGACGGCGAGGAGGCCGTCGGCCGGGCCACCGGAACTGCCGGTTCCGCCGTCGTCTTCGCGGGTGCCACCGTGGTGATCGCACTCGTGGGGCTGTCCGTCGTCGGGATTCCGTTCCTGAGCGTCATGGGCCTGGCCGCCGCCGGAACCGTCCTGGTCGCCGTGCTCGTCGCGCTCACCCTGCTGCCCGCCGCGCTCGGCTTCGCGGGCGAGAAGGTGCTGCCGCGCCGTCAGCGCAAGGGTCAGCCGGCCGTCGAGAAGAAGGAGGCGTTCGGCTTCCGCTGGGGGCGGCTGGTCGCCAAGCTGCGCATCCCGCTGCTGGTCGTCGGCATCGCGGGCCTCGGCGCGCTCGCCCTCCCCGTCCAGGACATGCGCCTCGCCCTGCCCGACGCGGGCACGGCCGCCGTGGACTCCCCCGCCCGCAAGGCGTACGACCTGACCAGCGAGGGCTTCGGCCCCGGCTTCAACGGCCGGCTGCTCGCGGTCGTCACCTCCGACGACCCGGCGCAGACGAAGACCGCGACCGCGCAGGCCGCGGGGATCATCAAGGACACCAAGGGCGTCCTGGCCGTCGCGCAGCCGCAGTTCAACAAGGACGGCACCACCGCCCTGATCCCCGTCATCCCGAAGGCCGGTCCCACCGACGAGGCCACCGAGAACGCGGTGCACGCCATCCGCGACCGCGTCGAGCAGGTCAAGGGCGTGGACATCGCACTGACCGGCGTCACCGCGCTCGGCATCGACGTCTCCGAGAAGCTGTCGGACGCGATGCCGATCTACCTCGGGCTCGTCGTGGGCCTGTCGGTACTGCTGCTGATGCTGGTGTTCCGCTCGGTGCTGGTACCGCTGAAGGCGGCGCTGGGCTTCCTGCTGACCGTCGGCGCGACCTTCGGCATCACGGTCGCCATCTTCCAGCAGGGCCACCTCGCGGACCTGCTCGGCATCGACACCCCGGGACCGCTGGTCAGCTTCCTGCCGATCCTGCTCATCGGCATCCTCTTCGGCCTGGCCATGGACTACGAGGTCTTCCTCGTCTCCCGGATGCGCGAGGACTTCGTGCACGGCGCACCCGCGCGCGAGGCCGTGGTGGGCGGCGTCGGCCACAACGCCCGGGTGGTGACCGCGGCCGCGCTGATCATGACGGCGGTGTTCGGCGGGTTCGTGCTGCTGGACGACCCGATCATCAAGTCGATCGGGTTCGCGCTGGCGGTGGGCGTCGTCGTGGACGCGTTCGTCGTACGGATGACGCTGGTCCCCGCGATCATGACGCTGCTCGGCCGCGCCGCGTGGTGGCTGCCGCGCCCGCTCCAGAAGGCCCTGCCCGACCTCGACATCGAGGGCGCGAGCCTGGACGCGAAGCCCGCCGGAAGCGACGAGGGCGAGGACGGCGCGGCCCGCGAGCGCGATGCGGTGCGCGTCTGATCCGTACGGCTCCATCCGATCTCGTACGAGGACGAGCAATCGGACGAGTACGAGTACGGCGCCCCGGCCCCGGTCCACGACCGGTGTCCGGGGCGCCCGCGCGTCACACGGGGGCTACGGCAGGATGACCGCCCGCAGCCCGTAGTCCAGCTCCGCGCCGTCGACCAGCAGTGCCTCGACCGCCGGTGTCGCGGCGTCGATGTCCGCGACGAGGCCGCCGCCCGCATAGCGCGGGTAGCCGGACGCGCCCTGCTCGCCGGTGGGTTCGACCACCTCCGCGCGGACGGCGGTCTCCTGCACGGTGGCGTGGGTGCCCTCGACGTGCTCGGGCACCAGGTAGATCGTGAAGCGCTCGGTAGCCATGCCCGCAATGTAAGGGGCCCGGCCGCGCCCGGCACTCCGGGAACGCTCAGGTGGCGGTGCGCTCCCGCAGCGTGCGGTGCCAGGCCGGGGCGGTCTCCTCCGGTTCGACGGGGGCCGGGTGGCCGCCCCGGGCGAAGAAGTCGGCCAGCGGCAGGATCGCCGCGCCGACGGTCACCGCGTCGGGACCCAGCGTGCCGAGGCTGACGGTGACCAGGCTCGCCGGGTAGCTGAGGGCGTACGAGGTGGCGTGGGCCCGCACCAGGTCCAGGAAGCGCGCACCGAGCTGCAGGCCCGCCCAGCCGCCGACGAGGATGCGTTCGGGCTGGAAGAGGTTGATCAGGTCGGAGAAACCGGCGCCCAAATACTCCGCGGTCTCCTCCAGGACGGCCAGCGCCGTGGCGTCGGGCGTGGTGTCCTCGCCCGGCGGCGGATAGGCCGCGGCCAGCATCGCGGTCAGCGCGGTCTCCTCGGAGGCCCCGGCCGGGGGCCGCCCGCCCGCCTCCGCCCAGCGGTCCAGGAGCGCTTCGGCCCCCGCGTACGCCTCCAGACAGCCCAGCGCCCCGCACCGGCACCGGCGGCCCTTGACCCGTACCGTCAGATGGCCCCACTCCAGGCCGCGCCCGGGACTGACCTCGTCGGTGACCACGCAGGCGCCGACGCCCGAGCCGAAGAGCACCACGACCGCGTCCCGCGCGCCGCGCCCGGCGCCGAACCACATCTCGGCCTGGCCGAGGGTCTTGGCCCCGTTGTCGATGAAGTACGGGACGGAGTCGGGGAGTTGGACCGTCTCGCGGAGCAACTTCTCCAGCGGTACGGCGTCCCAGCCGACGGTCTGGCCGTGCACGACCGCACCGTCCTCGGGGGTGTGCGCGACGATGCCGGGGACGCCGATGCCGACGCCCAGGAGGAGTTCGGGGGCGATGGCGGCGCGGGCGAGGACCTCGTTGATGCCGTCGCGGAGGTGGGCGACGACCACGTTCACGTCGTAACGGTCGGTGCGGCGCGGGCCGTTCGCCTCCAACCGCCGCTCCACGCGGGCGAGTTCGGACAGGGCGAGGTCGAAGAGCTCGATCCGGACGCGGGTCTCGCCGACGTCGACACCGATCAGGTAGCCGCTGCCGGGTGCGATGCGCAGCAGGATGCGCGGGCGGCCGCCCGCGGAGTCCACGCTGCCGGCCTCCTCGACCAGGCCGTCGGCGACCAGTTCGGCCACCACATTGCTGACGGAGCCCGAACTCAGGCCCGTGGCGGGGCCGAGCGAGAACCGGCTCATCGGGCCGTCGAAATACAACCGTTGCAGAACCGCGGTCCGGTTCGCCCGCCGCAGGTCACGCACCGTGCGTCCGCCACTCGCCATCGTCTCTCCCCCATGTCTTCGAAACCTGACCGCAACATACCTCCGTCACAGCCCTTGACGCGACTTTCCCTTGAGGTTTAACTCACACCATAAATTAAGCCGTGTGGGGCTTCAGAAGGTGAACGCGGAACGTTCAACACCCCTTCCCCGCAGGCGACTTCAGCCTCTTCGAAAGGCCCTGGAGCCATGCCCAGAATCAGAGCCGCAGTCGTTGGTGCCCTCACGCTCTCGCTCGCCCTGTCCGCAACCGCCTGCGGCGGGGGTTCGACCGGCGGCGGGTCCAACGAGCAGCCCAAGACCCTTACGTACTGGGCCTCCAACCAGGGCGCGAGCATCGAGGTCGACAAGAAGGTCCTCCAGCCCGAGCTCGACAAGTTCGAGAAGCAGACCGGCATCAAGGTCAAGCTGGAGGTCGTGCCCTGGGCCGACCTGCTCAACCGCATCCTGACCGCGACGACTTCGGGCCAGGGCCCGGACGTCCTGAACATCGGCAACACCTGGTCCGCCTCGCTCCAGGCCAGCGGCGCCCTGCTCGACTGGGACGACGCCGCCTTCCAGAAGATCGGCGGCAAGGACCGCTACGTCGACTCCGCGCTCGGCTCCACCGGAGTCGAGGGCAAGCCGCCGGCCGCGGTGCCGCTGTACTCGATGGCGTACGCGCTCTACTACAACAAGAAGCTGTTCAAGGAGGCGGGCATCGCCCAACCGCCCACCACCTGGGCCGAATTGGTCGAAGCAGGCGAGAAGCTGAAGGCCAAGGGCAAGAACGGCATCGGTGTGGAGGGCTCCAACCTCTCCAACAACATCCACCAGATCTTCGTCCTCGGAAAGCAGCACGGCGCCGACTTCTTCACCCCCGACGGCAAGGCCGACTTCACCTCCGAGGGCGCGGTCAAGGCCGTCAAGCAGTACGTCGACCTGATGGCCGCCGACAAGATCGTCGCCCCGGGCAACGCCGAGTACGCGCAGAACCAGTCGCTGAGCGACTTCACCAAGGACAAGACCGGCATGGTGCTGTGGCAGACCGCCGCCGCCACCTTCAAGGCCCAGGGCATGGCCGACGACGCGTACGGCGTGGTCCCGGCCCCCGTCCAGTCCGGCACCCCGGGCACGGGCAAGAACGTCAACTCCATGGTCGCGGGCATCAACATGGCCGTCTTCAAGAACACCAAGAACACCGACGGCGCCCTGAAGTTCGTGAAGTTCATGGGCAGCGACGAGGAGCAGAAGATCCTCAACAAGGCGTACGGGTCCATCCCGCCGGTGAAGGCCGCGCAGGAGGACCCCGCGTTCAACGGCCCGGCCACCGCCCCGCTGCGCCAGACCCTGGCCACCAGTGCGGCGGCCCTGCCGCAGGTGCCGGAGGAGTCCCAGTTCGAGACGGTCGTCGGCACCGCCGTCAAGGAGCTGTTCGCGGAGGCCGCGGCCGGGCGTCCCGTGACCGAGGCCTCGGTGAAGGCCAAGCTCGACAAGGCCCAGCAGCAGATGCCGAAGAAGTGAGTACGGAACCTTCATGACCACCACCGCTGCCCCCGAAGCAGGCCGGCGGGCGGTCCGCAAGGACAAGAGCGGTCCCGGAGCGCCGGCGCCTCGTGCGCCGCGCTTCGGGCGGCTCCGCCAGATCGGACTGCCGTACCTGCTCCTGCTCCCCGCTCTCCTGCTGGAACTGCTGGTGCACCTGGTGCCGATGGTGATCGGCATCGTCGTGAGCTTCAAGGAGCTCACACAGTTCTACATACGGAACTGGGGCTCCGCCCCCTGGGCCGGGCTCGACAACTACAGCGTCTCGATCGACTTCAACGCCCCCGTCGGCAAGGCACTGCTCGCCTCCTTCGTCACCACCTGCCTGTTCACCGTCCTGTCGGTCGGCCTGTGCTGGCTGCTGGGCGTGACGGCCGCGATCTTCCTCCAGGAGAACTTCCGGGGGCGCGGACTGCTCCGCACGATCTTCCTGGTGCCGTACGCACTGCCCGTGTACGCGGCCGTCATCACCTGGGCGTTCATGTTCCAGCGGGACAACGGCCTGGTCAACGGCGTGCTCAGCGATCTGGGCATCACCGACGGCAGCTCGTTCTGGCTGATCGGCGACAACGCCTTCGTCACCCTGCTCGTCGTGTCGGTGTGGAAGGGCTGGCCGTTCGCCTTCCTGATGCTGATGGCCGGGCTCCAGAACATCCCGCGCGACCTGTACGAGGCCGCCGCGCTGGACGGGGCCGGGATCTGGCAGCAGATCCGGAAGATCACGATGCCCTCGCTGGCCCCGGTCAACCAGGTCCTCGTGCTGGTCCTGTTCCTGTGGACCTTCAACGACTTCAACACGCCGTTCGTGCTGTTCGGCAAGGCCGCGCCCGAGTCGGCCGACCTGATCTCGCTGCACATCTACCAGTCCTCGTTCCAGACCTGGAACTTCGGCACCGGCTCGGCCATGTCGGTCCTCCTGTTGCTGTTCCTGCTGGTCGTGACCGGTGTCTACCTGGCGTTCACCTCGCGAGGCTCCCGAGGAAGGAAGGCCTGACATGCCTGGACCCACAACGCGCTCCCCGATGGCGGCCCCGCCCTCGTTCCTGTGGACCCGCCGGGTCTTCCTGACCCTGCTCACCGGCTTCGTGCTGCTGCCGGTGTTCGTGATGGTCTCCAGCTCGCTGAAGCCGCTGGCCGACGTGACGGGGAAGTTCCAGTGGCTCCCCTCCTCGATCACCGTCCGCCCCTACCTCGACATCTGGAAGACCGTCCCGCTCGCCGACTACTTCGTCAACTCGCTGATCGTGGCGGGTGCGGCGACGGGCTGCTCGGTGGTCATCGCGGTCTTCGCCGCGTACGCGGTCAGCCGCTACAACTTCCGCGGCAAGCGCGCCTTCACCGTGACGGTGCTCTCCACCCAGATGTTCCCCGGCATCCTCTTCCTGCTGCCGCTGTTCCTCATCTACGTCAACATCGGCAACGCCACCGGGATCGCCCTCTTCGGCTCCCGCATCGGCCTGATCATCACCTACCTGACCTTCTCGCTGCCGTTCTCGATCTGGATGCTCATCGGGTACTTCGACTCGGTGCCCCGGGACCTGGACGAGGCGGCGAAGGTCGACGGCTGCGGGCCGGTCGGCGCACTGTTCCGCGTGATCGTGCCGGCCGCGCTGCCGGGCATCGTGGCGGTGGCGGTGTACGCCTTCATGACGGCCTGGGGCGAGGTGCTCTTCGCCTCGGTGATGACCAACGACACCACCCGCACCCTCGCGGTCGGGCTCCAGGGGTACGCCACCCAGAACGACGTGTACTGGAACCAGGTCATGGCCGCCTCCCTCGTGGTGAGCATCCCCGTGGTGGCCGGCTTCCTGCTCCTCCAGCGCTATCTGGTCGCGGGCCTCACGGCCGGTGCGGTCAAGTAACTCGTCCTTGCACATTCTTTGTTGACGGTACGTCAGTGACGTGCGCCCACCGAACCCCGAGAGGTTTACCACCCGTGCCCGAATCCATCGACCTCGCCGCCTTCCCCCCGGGCTTCGCCTGGGGAACCGCCACCGCCGCCTACCAGATCGAGGGAGCCGTCGCCGAGGACGGCCGCTCCCCCTCCATCTGGGACACCTTCTCCCGCACGCCCGGCAAGGTCGCAGGCGGCGACACCGGCGACGTGGCCTGCGACCACTACCACCGGTGGCAGGAGGACATCGCCCTGATGAAGCAACTCGGCGTCGACACCTACCGGTTGTCGGTGGCCTGGCCGCGCGTGGTGCCCGGCGGCGACGGCCCCGTAAACGAGAAGGGGCTCGACTTCTACGACCGGCTCATCGACGGCCTGCTCGACGCCGGAATCAAGCCGTCCGTCACCCTGTACCACTGGGACCTGCCGCAGATCCTCCAGGAGCGCGGCGGCTGGACCGTCCGCGAGACCGCCGAGCACCTCGCCTCGTACGCGAGTGTGGTGGCCGGAAGGCTCGGCGACCGCGTCACCCAGTGGGCCACCCTCAACGAGCCGCTGTGCTCGGCGTGGATCGGGCACCTGGACGGCGTGATGGCCCCCGGGCTCACCGACCTCACGGCCGCCGTCCGCGCCTCGTACCACCTGCTGCTCGGTCACGGACTCACCGCCCAGGCGGTACGGGCGGCCGTGCCCGGCGCGCGGATCGGCCTGGTTACCAACCACTCCCCCGTCGAGCCCGCGAGCACCCGCCCCGAGGACCTGGCGGCGGCCCGCCGGATGGACGGACACATCAACCGCTGGTTCCTCGACCCGGTGTACGGGCGCGGCTTCCCCACCGACATGCGCGAGCTGTACGGGGTCGAACTCCCCGAGCGGGAGGGGGATGCGGAGATCATCGCCACGCCGCTGGACTGGCACGGGGTCAACTACTACTTCCCCGTCACGGTCGAGGACGACCCCGCCGGGCCGATCCACGCCCGCGAGATCAGGCTGCCGGGCGTGCCGCGCTCCGGCATGGACTGGCAGATCGACGCGGGCGGGCTGGAGACGCTGCTGATGCGGCTCACCGACGACTACGGGGTGCGCGAGCTGTACGTCACCGAGAACGGCTCGGCCTTCCCCGACACGGTGACGGCCGAGGGCACCGTCGACGACCCGGAACGCATTCGCTACCTGGAGGAACATGTGGCTGCGTGTGCGCGGGCCGTGCGCAAGGGGGCTCCGTTGGCCGGGTATTACGCGTGGTCCCTGCTGGACAACTTCGAGTGGGCGTACGGGTACGACAAGCGGTTCGGGCTGATTCACGTCGACTACGAGACCCAGCAGCGCACGGTCAAGGCCAGTGGCCACCGGTACGCAGACCTCATCCGCGCCCACCGCTCCTCCACGGCCCCCTAACCTCGCTGCCCCGTCGGGGCCGCCCTCCGCTTCCGCCCCTGCCCCCTCGGGCGGCCCCCCGTCCGCCCCCGCCCCCTCGGGCGGCGCCCCTTTCCACCTCCCTCGTCCCCTTGGGCGGCGGGGCCGCCCCCCGGGGGCGGAACGGGCGGGCAAGGGGGCGGTACGCCCGATCCGGGCCCGCCCCGGCACCGGCCCCCGCCCGCACCTCCAACGCCGGACGCCCGCGACGCCGGGGCCCGGGTCCGCCTCCCGGCACGGGACCAGTTCAGCCCCGGCCCGCCGGGCCAAAGGGTCCCCAGCCCCGCCCCTTCACCTAAACCCTGCGGGGCAAGAGGGGACCGGTTCCGTGCAGGTGCGTCGTGGCTGGTCGCGCAGTTCCCCGCGCCCCTGAAGGGGCACGGATCAGCGGCCGCGTCGCGCCCGCGCGGCGGAGCCGCAGATCCAGAACAGCCCCGCGCCCCTGCCGGGGCACGGGCCCCCAAAGCCACCCGACCCGCACCACCCCACCCCCGAGGATCGGCGCCACACCCCAACACACCACACCCGCACGGGAATCCGAGGAGACCCCCCATGCCCGCAGCCGCCACACCCCCCATCAGACCCCCTCACCGACCCCCCACCCACACCCCCCACCGCACCCTCGCCGCAATCCTCGCCGGCACCCTCACCGCCGTCCTGCTCGTCCTTCTCCCCTCCACCAGCGCCTCCGCCGCCCCCGTCCTCCTCTCCCAGGGCAAGCCCGTCACCGCCTCCAGCCAGGAGAGCGGCGGTACCCCCGCCACCGCCGCCGTGGACGGCGACACCGGCACCCGCTGGTCCAGCGCCTTCGCCGACCCCCAGTGGATCCGCGTCGACCTGGGCGCGCCGACGGCCGTCAGCCAGGTCGTCCTGCGCTGGGAGACCGCCCACGCGAAGTCGTACCGCATCGAGCTCTCGACCAACGGCACCGACTGGACCACCGCGCACTCCGCGACGAACAGCCCCGGCGGCGTCGAGACCCTCAACGTCACCGGCACCGCCCGCTACGTCCGCATGCTCGGCCTGACCCGCGCCACCGGCTACGGCTACTCGCTGTGGGAGTTCCAGGTGTACGGCGGGGGCGACGGCGGCCCCACCCTCCCCGGCGGCGGCGACCTCGGCCCCAACGTGCACGTCTTCGACCCCTCCACCCCCGGCATCCAGGCCAAGGTCGACCAGATCTTCAAGGAGCAGGAGTCCGCGCAGTTCGGCACCGGACGCCACGCCCTGCTCTTCAAGCCCGGCACGTACAACAACATCAACGCGCAGATCGGCTTCTACACCCAGATCGCCGGTCTCGGCCTCAAGCCCGACGACACCACCTTCAACGGTGACGTCACCGTCGACGCGGGCTGGTTCAACGGGAACGCCACGCAGAACTTCTGGCGCTCGGCGGAGAACCTCGCCGTCAACCCGGTGAGCGGCACCAACCGCTGGGCCGTCTCCCAGGCCGCCTCCTTCCGCCGCATGCACGTCAAGGGCGGGCTGAACCTGGCTCCCGACGGCTACGGCTGGGCCAGCGGCGGCTACATCGCCGACAGCAAGATCGACGGGCAGGTGGGGAACTACTCGCAGCAGCAGTGGTACACCCGTGACAGCGCCATCGGCGGCTGGTCCAACTCGGTCTGGAATCAGGTCTTCTCGGGTACGGAGGGCGCTCCCGCCACCGGCTTCCCGGAGCCCCGGTACACCACGCTCGACACCACCCCCGTCTCCCGCGAGAAGCCCTTCCTGTACCTCGACGGCAACGAGTACAAGGTCTTCGTCCCCGCCAAGCGCACCAACGCCCGCGGCACCACCTGGGCCAACGGCACCCCGGCCGGTGAGTCGATCCCGCTGAGCAAGTTCTACGTCGTCAAGCCGGGCGCGACCGCCGCCACCCTCAACCAGGCCGTGGCCCAGGGCCTCCACCTGCTCTTCACCCCGGGCGTCTACCACGTCGACCGGCCCATCGAGATCAACCGGTCCAACACCGTCGTGCTGGGGCTCGGTCTCGCCACGATCATCCCGGACAACGGCGTCACCGCGATGAAGGTCGCCGACGTCGACGGCGTCCGCCTGGCCGGCTTCCTGATCGACGCCGGGCCCGTCAACTCCCCCACCCTGCTGGAGGTCGGCCCGCAGGGCGCGTCCGCCGACCACGCGGCCAACCCCACCACCGTCCAGGACGTCTACATCCGCGTCGGCGGCGCCGGTCCCGGCAAGGCCACCACCAGCATGGTGATCAACAACGACGACACCATCGTCGACCACACCTGGATCTGGCGCGCCGACCACGGCGAGGGCGTCGGCTGGGAGACCAACCGCGCCGACTACGGACTGCGGGTCAACGGCGACGACGTCCTGACCACCGGCCTGTTCGTCGAGCACTTCAACAAGCACGACGTCGAGTGGTACGGCGAGCGCGGCAAGACGATCTTCTTCCAGAACGAGAAGGCGTACGACGCGCCCAACCAGGCCGCCATCCAGAACGGCGCCACCAAGGGCTACGCCGCCTACCGGGTCGACGACTCGGTCACCGTCCACGAGGGCTGGGGCCTGGGCTCCTACTGCTACTACAACGTCGATCCGACGATCCGTCAGGACCACGGGTTCAAGGTGCCGGTGAAGCCGGGTGTGAAGTTCCACAGCCTGCTCACCGTCTCGCTGGGCGGCAACGGCCAGTTCAACCACGTCGTCAACGACACCGGCGCACCGACCTCGGGAACCTCGACCGTTCCGTCGACGGTCACCTCCTTCCCGTAGGGGTTCGCCGCCTCAACTGCCCGACGCGTACGGGTGCTTGGTACGCGTACGGGTGCACCACCCCTCTCCGGGCCGGGGCACTCAGCCTCCCGCGAACCCCGGCCCGGAGAGACCCACCCGCACCGTCGGACACCCGGTTCCGCGGACCGTCCGGTCTGCATGTTTGGCAGGTGCATGCCATATGCATGCGTCGGCTGCCCGGAACCGGCCCCCCACCCCCTGGAGCAGTCATGACCCGTCCACCCGTCCCCCTCACCCCACCCCGCGTGCGCTGCCCCGTCGCGCTGATCACCCTCGGGGCGCTCCTCGCCTCCTGCGTCACCCTCGCCACCGCCCCCTCCGCCGGGGCCGCCGACACCCTCCTCTCCCAGGGAAAGACGGGGACCGCCTCCTCCCAGGAGGGCGACGGGCTCGCCGCGGCGGCCGCCGTCGACGGCAACCTCACCGGCACCCGCTGGGCCAGCAAGTGGAACGACTCGGAGTGGCTTCAGGTCGATCTCGGCGCGACCCGCAACCTCAGCCGGGTCGTGCTGAGCTGGGAGTCCGCGTACGGGAAGTCGTACGAGATCCAGTCCTCCGACGACGGCACCACCTGGCGCACCCTGAAGACCGTCACCGGCGGCAACGGCGGCACCGACGACCTCGCCGTGTCCGGCTCCGGCCGGTACGTGCGCATGCAGGGCGTCGCCCGCTCCGGCGGCTACGGCTACTCGCTCTGGGAGTTCCAGGTCTACGGCGGGGACGGAGGGACGAACCCGCAGCCGGGTGGTGCGGTCAAGGTGACCGGTTCGCAAGGGAATTGGCAGCTCACGGTCGGCGGCCAGCCATACACCGTCAAGGGTCTGACCTGGGGCCCCTCTGTCGCGGACGCCCCGAAGTACCTGCCCGACGTGAAGTCCATGGGTGTCAACACGATCCGCACCTGGGGCACCGACGGCTCCACCAAGCCGCTCCTCGACAGCGCGGCGGCCCAGGGGCTGCGCGTGGTCAACGGCTTCTGGCTCCAGCCGGGCGGCGGCCCGGGAAGCGGCGGCTGCGTCAACTACGTCACCGACACGACGTACAAGACGAATTCGCTCAAGGAGTTCGCGAAGTGGGTCGACGCGTACAAGAGCCACCCGGCGACGCTGATGTGGAACGTCGGCAACGAGTCGGTGCTCGGGCTCCAGAACTGTTACAGCGGTACGGAGTTGGAGGCGCAGCGCAACGCCTACACCACCTTCGTCAACGACGTCGCCAAGAAGATCCACTCCATTGATCCCGACCACCCGGTGACGTCCACGGACGCGTGGACCGGCGCCTGGCCGTACTACAAGCGCAACGCCCCCGACCTCGACCTGTACTCGATGAACTCCTACGGGAACATGTGCAAGGTCCGCCAGGACTGGATCGACGGCGGCTACAACAAGCCGTACATCATCACCGAGACGGGCCCGGCCGGCGAGTGGGAGGTGCCCGACGACGCCAACGGCATCCCGGACGAGCCCACCGACGTGCAGAAGGCCGAGGGGTACACCAAGGCCTGGGGCTGTGTGACGGGCCACGCGGGTGTGGCGCTGGGCGCGACGATGTTCCACTACGGCACCGAGCACGACTTCGGCGGCGTCTGGTTCAACCTGCTGCCCGACGGGCTGAAGCGGCTCTCGTACTACGCGGTGAAGAAGGCGTACAAGGGCAGCACGGCCGGGGACAACACTCCGCCGGTCGTCTCCAACATGGCGGTCACGCCCGCGGGTTCGGCTCCGGCCGGGGGCGAGTTCACCGTGCGGGCGGATGTGCGCGACCCCGACGGCGACCCGATCACGTACAAGATCTATCTGAGCGGCAACTACGCCAGCGGCGACAAGCGCCTGGTCGAGGCGCAGTGGCGGGCGACCGGCAACGGGACCTTCGCCGTCACCGCACCCGAGAAGCTCGGGGTGTGGAAGGTGTACGTCCAGGCGGAGGACGGGCGCGGCAACGCGGGCATCGAGACGAAGTCCATGAAGGTCGTCGCCCCGCCGGTCACCGGGACGAACGTCGCGCTGAACAAGCCGACGACCGCCTCCTCCTTCCAGGGTTCGTACGGCGACTGCCCGTGCACCCCGGCGATGGCTGTCGACGGCAAGCAGGGGACCCGGTGGGCGAGCGACTGGGCCGATCCGCAGTGGATCAGGACGGATCTCGGCGCGCCGACCCCGATCCGCACGATCCAGCTCGTCTGGGACCCGGCGTTCGCGAAGGCGTACGAGGTGCAGGTGTCGAACGACGGGAACACCTGGCGCACGGTCCACTCCACCACCACCGGCAACGGTGACATCGACACCATCGGCCTCAACGAGACCGCCCGTTACGTCCGGCTCAACCTGACGCAGCGCGGCACCGGTTGGGGCTACTCGCTGCACGAGTTCGGGATCTACAGCTGACCACCGGGCCCCGCCACCGTGCGGGGTCCGGGGCACCATCCCTTCGACATGGGCAGGAGAACCCCATGCCAGTGAGCAAGAGAGCCAGGTCGCGAGGCCTGCCGGCACTGCTCGTCAGTACGGCGCTACTGGTCGGTGCGCTGAGCGTCGGCACGGTCGCCACGGCCGCACCGGACACGGGTGCCAGCACCACGGCCAGTTCGCACGCGGGGCACAACATGGCCCCCTCCACCAAGGCGTCGGGCGACGACCCCGACGGCGACGGCTACATCCCTGCCGTCCCGCAGGTCACCGGGGTGACACCGTCCGACAAGACCCCGCCGCGCGCGTACTTCCACGAGTTCCAGGCCAACTGCGCCCCCACGCACACCGCACCGGACGACCCGATCGTCTACCCGGGCCAGTTCGGCAAGTCCCACGACCACACGTTCATGGGCAACACCTCCACGAACGCGGCCAGTACGACCGCGAGCCTCTACGGCGGGAACACCACGTGCAAGGCCCCCGCCGACGCGTCCGCGTACTGGATGCCCTCGCTGTACAACGGCGACCAGAAGATCCTGCCCGTCGGCCCGCAGACGATCTACTACAAGTCCGGCGTCACCGACTACACCAGCGTGCGTCCCTTCCCCAAGGGGCTGCGCTTCGTCGTCGGCAACCCGATGCAGTCCGCCGAGGAGTTCCGGGCGCACAAGGGCTTCGTCGAGGGCTGGGAGTGCGGTGACAGTTTCTTCAACACCGACATCCCGGCCACCTGTCCGCAGCGGCCCGACGTACAGCTCAACCTGCGGATGCAGGCGCCCAGTTGCTGGGACGGCAAGTACCTCGACACGCCCGACCACAAGAGCCACATGGCGTACCCGGTCGTGAAGCCCGGCACCAACGACAACATGTGCCCGGCCACTCACCCGGTGGCCCTGCCGATGATCGAGTTCAAGATGGCGTGGCCGGTCAACGGCGACATGAGCGAGGTCAGGCTGGCCAGCGGGCGCGGCTACTCCTTCCACTACGACTTCTTCAACGCGTGGGAGGAACGGACGCTGAAGGCGCTGGTCGACCACTGTGTCGTCGGCGGTCTCCAGTGCAACGCGCGCGGGTACGACGAGACGCAGCCGCAGAAGGGAGCGGCGCTGAACGCGGACTACCGGCTTCCGTAGCCACCGGTCCCGGCCCGGCCGTCCTTCCCGCGTGTACGGGGAGGGGCGGCCGGGCCTCCCCGTGTCCGCCCGCAGGAAGGGCGGCCGGGCCCCGCCGCTTTGGCCGGGCGACCAAAAGGCGGGCCGCACCTTCTTTTCCCCGGCCAAAGAATCCGGGAAGGCCCCGCTCCTACTCTTCGCACGTGGAAATCACCGGAATCGAACTTCGCCGCATCGCCATGCCCCTCGTCACCCCCTTCCGCACCTCCTTCGGCGTCGAGAGCACCCGCGACGTGCTGCTCGTGCGCGTCGTCACGCCCGACGCCGAGGGCTGGGCCGAGTGCGGGGCGATGTCCGAGCCGCGCTACTGCTCCCAGTACACCGACGGGGCGCAGGACGTCCTGCGCCGCTTCCTCATCCCCGCGCTGCCGAAGGGCTCCGTGGACGCGGAGGCCGCGGGACGGGCGATGCGGCCGTTCACCGGGCACCGGCTGGCCAAGTCCGTGCTGGAGACGGCGGTGCTGGACGCCCAGCTGCGCACCACCGGCGAGTCCTTCGCCTCCTTCTTCGGGGCCGACAAGGACCGGGTGCCGTGCGGGGTGTCGGTCGGGATCGCGGACTCGGTGCCGGAACTCCTGGACACCGTGGCGGGGTACGTCGCCGAGGGGTACGTCCGCATCAAGCTGAAGATCGAGCCCGGCTGGGACGTCGAGCCCGTGCGGGCCGTGCGCGAGCGCTTCGGGGAGGCGTTGCAGCTCCAGGTCGACGCCAACGCCGCGTACACCCTGGCCGACGCCCGTCACCTGGCCCGGCTGGACGACTTCGACCTCCAGCTGATCGAGCAGCCGCTGTCCCACGACGACCTGGTCCAGCACGCGGCGCTGGCCCGGCAGTTGCGCACCCCGCTCTGCCTGGACGAGTCGATCGAGTCGGCGGCCGACGCCGCGGCGGCGATCCAGCTGGGCTCCTGCCGGGTGATCAACATCAAGCCGGGGCGGGTCGGCGGCTATCTGGAGGCCCGCCGCATCCATGACCTGGCCCGTGCGCACGGCGTCACCGTCTGGTGCGGCGGGATGCTGGAGACCGGCATCGGCCGGGCCGCCAACGTGGCCTTCGCCGCGCTCCCGGGCTGCACGCTGCCCGGCGACACCTCCGCCTCCGACCGCTACTTCGCCGCCGACCTCACCGAGCCGTTCGTCCTGGACGACGGCCACCTGAACGTGCCCACGGGGCCCGGCATCGGAATCGACCCGCTGCCCGACGTGCTGGAGGCGGTCACCGTGTCCCGGGAGTGGATGGCAAGGTGAGCACGCTGTGGGTCAGCCGCCCAGGGTCCGCAGGTGCAGCCACAGGACGAGGCGCTCGTCCGGGTCCTGGAGGTCGATCCCGAACTGCCGGCCGGCCTGCTTGAGGCGGTAGCGGCAGGTGTTGGGGTGCACGGAGAGCTCCTTGGACGCCCTGGCCACGTCGCAGCCCGCGTCCAGCCAGGCGGCCAGGGTGCGGGCGTACTCGGTGCCCTGGTCGGCGTCGGCGGCCACGATCCGCTGCCGGACGCCCACCTGGAGCCGCTCGTCCTCGCGCATCGCCGCCGCGAGCCCAAGCAGCGTCACCCGGGCGCGCAGCTCGTCGACCGTGGCGACCGGCAGGCCGTCGTGGAGCAGCCGCAGCACCAGGTCGGCGTCCGCGCGCGAGTCCGGCACCGCGCCGGGGTCGGGCACGACGCCGCCGAGTGCCGCCCGTACCGGCACACGCAGGGCCCGGCCCGCGCGGCGCACGATGTTCTCGGCGAGCTGCCGGTGCTGCGCGGCGTCCCCGGACGCGCCCAGCAGCGCGTACACCACCCCGTCCACCAGCACGCACGCGTGCCGTCCGCTGCGGGCCTCGCACTGGAGGCGTACGACGTCCAGCAGGCGCAGCGAGGTCCACTCGGAGTCCGGGGCGTTTCCGGTGTCCTCCAGCGCGAACGCGGCGACGCGGACCGGGCCCGCGCCGAGCTGGCGGGCCGCCGCAGCGGGGTCGGCGGTGCCGTCGAGGAGGCGGCGCAGCAGGTCGGTGTTGCGGTGGCGGGCGAGTTCCTGGGCGGCGCGGGCGCGCAGCAGGAGCAGGGCCGCGGTGGAGGCGCCCTGGGTGAGGGTCTTCTCGGCGTCGGGGGCCAGTGAACCGCTGTCGACCACCCAGATGGAACCGAGCGGTTCGTCCCCGGCCCGTACCGCGACGGCGAGCCTGGGCAGGTCGCCGTCGGCGATCGGGGGCAGCCGTACGGGTCCGGGTGCGGCGAACACCGTCCGGTACTGGGCGCTGTTGCCGAGCCCGTCGGGGACCTGGAGGCCGAGGATGCCCTGCCTGCGGTCCTCGTCGACGGGCTGTCCGGGGACGGTGGAGTAGGCCAGGATCCGCTGGTGCGGGTCCTCCAGGCTGGTGGCCCCGCCGGTCGCCGTCGCGATGGCCCCGGCCAGGGCGAACAGGTCGGCGAGGCTGTCGCTCTGCGCGGGCCGCGCCTCGATCGCCGAGGCCAGGGTGAGGTGCACGTGGTGCCAGGCGGCGCCCTCCTCGACGGACAGCAGGGCCATGCCGTACGTCTCGGCCTCGGCGACCGGTGCGTCCTCGGTGCCGCGCACCAGGACACCGGCCAGGCCGGCCGCGGCTGCTTCCCGTACGAGCGGACCCGCCTCCGCCGCCCGCACGCCGACGGCGAGCAGCAGCGCGCCGGGGGTGTGCGGGAGCGGGGCGTGGGCGTCGTACAGCAGGACGTCGCCGATCTTCACGGCGGCGTCGCGCGGTACGGCCAGCAGGCGCAACGCCGGGCTGCGGACGACGTCGATCAGGTCGCCCAGTGCCATGGCGTCCATGCGTGCTCCTTGCTCGGTCCTTCGGATCGCCCGGATCTCCGGTGTGTCGCCCGGATCTCCGATGTGTCGCTCGGATCTCCGGCGCGGATCTCTGTGGGAAGCACATTCTCTCAGCGGACGCCGTGGGGCTTTCAGCGGACGTCGTGGAGGATTTCCGCGATGGCCGCGTTGACCTTGTCGTCGTCGAACTTTTCCGAGCCGATCAGCAGGGTCACGGCGCGCTTGCCGTCTTCCGTGACGGCGTTCCTCACCTTGTGCCCGGTTTCCATGTGGCCGGTATGGCCCCAGGTGACGGTTCCGGAGGAATTCTCGTAGCGCTCGATTCCCAGGCCGTACGATTCCCCGCCGTCGTCCGGGACGGTTTTCTTCATCTCGGCCAGTTGTGCCGGGGCGAGGAGTTTCCCGGAAAGCAGGGCACTCCAGAAGACGGTGACGTCGGCGCTGGTGGAAACCAGCGCGCCGGAGGCACCGGCTCCCGAGGTGTTCCATTCGGTCTTGTCGACGAGTTTCCCGTCCTGGTCGACGTAGCCGCGCAGATCGGGCTGCGGCAGCGCGGTGCGGTCGCCGGGCCAGTGGGTGCCGTGCAGGCCGAGCGGCTTGACGAAGCGCCGTTCGATCTCCGCGCCGATGCTGCGGCCGGTGACCTTCGTGACGATCAGGCCGACGAGGTTGTAGTTGGTGTTGGAGTAGAAGAAGCCGGAAGGGGCCTGCTCGGGCGGGGGCAGGGGCAGCGCCTGCCGGACGGTCTCCAGCGGCTCGACGTGCTCCCAGCGGCGCTTCTCCCAGTCCTCCCAGTACGGGGACTCCAGGTATTCGGGCAGTCCGCTGGTGTGCTGGAGGAGCTGGCGGACGGTGATCCTGCGGCCGTCGTAGTGCTCGGTGCGGATCAGTCCGGGGAGGTACTTCTCGACGGTGCCGTCGAGTTCGAGCTTTCCCTCGCCGACGAGCTGGAGGACGACGGTCGCCACCCAGGTCTTGGTATTGCTGGCGAGCCGGCTGTGCTCGTTGCCGGTGGCCTTGCGTCCTGTGCGCAGATCGGCGTAGCCGACGCCGCCGCTCCAGATTCCGCAGCGCGGGCTCTTCACCGACATGCTGATTCCGGAGACGCCCAGGGGACCCAGGACTTTTCGTGCCGTTTACATCGGTTGAGTGTCGCACCGGGGTGTTGCGACGGCCGAAGAGGGTGCGGATAACAGGGCGGTGGTGAAAGTGAGCGCGACGAGGGCGCTCGTTCCGGTGCGCATGGGGCCTCCCTGCGAATTGCCGGCTTTCGCCGGTGAATGGTCGGGGTGTGTGGTTGGCAGGAATTCTGACCGCGGGACCGGCCGCGCGCTTGCGGCGTCCGCCCAAAGTTTCCGCACCGCTTTTGTCCGTACGGCCAAGGGCGCACCCGGTGCGCCGGCGGCCGACGGCCCCCGGCCGGCAGCCCGTTGCCCATCGGGAGGCGGACTCTGAGACCATGCAGGGGACGTCGAGGACCCCGTGCGCGCGGAAGGGACCGCGCGGGCCGTCGGGAATGCCAGTGGCTGTGAGTGATGTGGGGAAGGACCGTCGGGATGTCCGACGCACACGACGATGGCCTTGCCGTCGTCATGCACCTTGAGTCCGCGCGGGATCTGCGGGCGGCGCAGGCGCGCGAACAGGTACGGAAGTTGATGACGGCCTGGGCCGCCGGGCATGCGCCGGGTCCGGTCGGGGCGTCCTTCCCGACGCGGTTGCAGGACGCGCTGCTGGCCTGCTCCGAGCTGGTCAGCAACGCGCACCGGCACGGCGGGGGGCTCACCCGGTTCGCGGCCCGCATCGAGGCCGGGCATCTGCTGGTGGAGGCCGACGACCGCAGCTCCCTGCCGCCGGTCGCGCACACCGGGGCGCGGACGGACCCGGGGGGCTTCGGCTGGGCGCTGGTGCAGACGGTCGCCTCGGACACCGAGGTGCGGATGCACGCCGGAGGGTCCGGCAAGACCGTGACCGTACGGCTGCCGCTGAGCTGACCGGGGTGGCGGCAGGACCGTCGACCGTACGGCCGCTCAGTCGGCCCGCGAGTCCGTCACCGCTGTCCGGGGCGGCAGGGCCTGGTCGACGAACTCGAAGTAGCAGCGGGCCCCGGTGAGGTCGAAAAGGCGTTTCACCACGGGTTGCAGGCGGCTGCCGATCCTCATCCGGGTGCCGCGCGCCCGGCAGTGCCGCTGCATGTCGAGCAGCAGGTGCAGGAACGAGGAGTCGGCGAACTCCAGACCGCTCAGGTCGACGCGGACGGATCCGCTCACACCGAGGGCCGCCTGGATGAGCGCGAGTTGGAGCGTGGGCGCGGACTGCCAGTCGACGCTGCCCGTCAGACGTATGGTGCAGCGGCCCGCGCCCATGGTGATGCTCAGGGAGTAGCTGTGGTCGCCGTCACCCGGCATCGGGTCGCTCATTCCTTCTCGTACATTCATCAGCATGCGCACAGTCGTCCGCGCGATCCCTCTCCGGGTGGGACGGCATCCTGCTCGTGGTGGCGGAACTGGTGGTCAACTCCCTGCACCACGGCGGCCGGAGGACCAGCTTCCCATGCACCGGTACCCGTAAAACAGGATGGGATGATCGCACGATCGGGTGTATCTGGACGCCGAATCCTCATCCTGCGCAGGGGTGTTCGGTTGTCCCGGGCGCGCCGGTCCGGCTTCGGAGGTCACGCGGAGGCGGCGGACGGGGGCCGTATTCTCTCTGCATGGAGCAGAGCACTTCCCCGAACGACGAGCATGCCGCGCACGGGACGGACCGCGGCACGTCGGGGACGGACACACCCACGGACACACCCACGGACACACCCCTGGACACACCCGTGGTCGTCGCCACGGGCGACCTGGACTGGGACAACTCCGAGGACTTCGGCGAACGGCTGCAGCGGGCCACGGCGGGCGACGACCCGCTGGTGATCGTCGATCTGGCGACGGTGACCTTCGCCGACTCCTCCGTGCTGCACGCTCTGCTGACGGCGCACCGGACGCTGGAGAGGCGCGGCGGCAGGCTGGCGATCGCCGGCCCGTTCTCGCACGCGGTGCTGCGCCTGTTCGAGATCTCGCGGGCCGACGTCTACCTCAACCTCGTGGACGGCGTCGAGGCTGCCCGGAAGCTGTCGTAGCCCCGTCCGCCGGTGCGGGCGCGCTGCGCCGGACGACCTTGCTGGGGTTGCTGCCGGAGAGCGCGGCGACCGTGACGGCGACCAGCGCCAGGGCGATGCCCGCGACGGTGGCCGCGGTGACTTCGGTGCCTCCGTGCGGCAGCAGCAGGTCGAGCGCGAGGGAACCGGCCAGCTGGCCGGTGATCGTGCACAGCCCGAGCAGCAGGACGCCCAGCTTCTGCACGGTGGCGACGGCGATGGAGATGAACGAGATGCCGACCAGTCCGCCGAGGTAGAGGTACGGCTCGGTCGGCAGCCGGTCCGGGAGGCCGGTCAGGGCGGCGTGCACCAGGAAGACGACGACGAGCGCGCCCGTACCGGCGACGAAGTTGAAGAACGTGCCCGTGTACGCGGACCCGGAGGCGTTGCGCACATGCCCGTTGACCGCCTGCTGCCAGCTCACGCACACCCCGGCCACCAGCGGCAGCGCGAGCGCCGCGTAGGGAAGGTCGCCGCCCAGCTTGTCGGCCACCGACAGGACGACGGCCGCCAGCACGAGCAGCGCGCCGACCACCCGGCGGCGGGTGGGCCGCTGCGGTCCGGCCGGGCCGAGGCCCATGCGGTCGAAGAGCAGCCCGCCCGCGACCTGCCCGGCAACGATGGCCACGCTGAACAGCGCCACCCCGAGCACCCCGACGGTCAGCCCCTGGGTGAGCACGAACGCCGCCCCGCCGAACCCGCCGAGCACCTGCCACCACCGCAGCCGCCGGGCCCGGACGTCGGCGACGACCAGGCCGACCCCGCGCCGGGCCGTGCGCACCGCGAGGAGCCCGAGGGCCAGGACGAGGAGCCCGGAGCCGAAGGAGAGCGCGGCGGCGGCGAACCCGTCCCCGCCGAGCCCTGCGGCGAGGCCCCCGGTGATACGGGCCTGGAGGGAGATCAGGGCTCCGGAGAGGACGGCGAGCAGGAGCCAGGGGAGTTGGGCGGTGGGCATGGGCGGACGGACCTCCGGGTGTGGTTCACGGCGGGCGCGCCGGGGCCCGGGAGCCGGTGCGGCGGCGTCCGGGCCCGTGTGCGTGCCGACTGGTCTTTCTAGCCCACCGGCCGGTGAGGACGGGTACCGGGGGTCCTTACGCAGGTCCTTGCGCACAGGGGAAGTTGAGTACGGGTACTCACGTCCGGACCTGCCAGGACGATCAGGATGAGGGCATCGTCCCGCCCCGCCGACCTGGAGGTTTCGTGATGCTCAGCCGTCTTGCCGGTGTTCTGGTGCCCTGTGCCGGGCGGTTGTCCGTCAGCGCCGACCCGGGGGCCGAGGTGGCGCCGGGGAGCATCGTGGCCGCCAACCACACCTCACTGGCCGACCCGGCGCTCGTCCTGGCCGCCCTGCACGGACTGGGGGTGCGGCCCACGGTGATGGCGGCGGCCGGGCTGTGGCGGGTGCCGGTGCTGGGCCGGGTGCTGGAGGAGGGCGGGCACATTCCCGTGCACCGGCGTTCACGCCGGGCGGCGGACTCGCTGGACCTCGCGGCCGACGCGCTCGCCGAGGGCCGGGTGGTGCTGATCTACGGGGAGGGCGGCATCCCGGACCGTACGGACGCGGGCGAGGCCGCGCCGGAGGCCTTCCGCAGCGGGCTGGCCCGCCTCGCGGAGCGCACCGGGGCGCCCGTGGTGCCGCTCGGGCAGGCGGGGGCCCGGCGGATCACCTCCGGCAGCGTGGCCAAGCAGCTCGCGGGGCTGGCGACGGCTCCGCTGCGGCGGCCCCGGCTGCACGTCCACGTCGGTACGCCGATCCGCCCGACCGGCGACCTGGCGGCCCGTACCGCGCACGCCCACGCGGCGGTGACGGCGGCCTGGCGCACGGCGGCGGCGCGCATCGACGGGCTGCCGGTGACGCTCGCGGCGTGACGTTCCGGGGTCAGCCCGAGCGGGGCGGCTTGCGGGTGTCGAAGGCGAAGAGGGTGTTCTTGTCGGCGGCCACGACCAGGGCACGCCCCGCGACGACCGCCCGGGGGCTCGCGCCCCACTCACCGGTGAGGCCGTCGGCCTGCGGGTCGGTGGTCCACAGGGGGGTGCCGTCGCGCGGGGAGAGGGCGACGACGCGGCCTGTGGCGGAGCTGAAGTAGAGCGCGCCGGGCCCGGCAACGGGTCCTGAGGCTCCCTCGACGCTGGTCTGGCGGGTCCACTTCTGGCGGCCCGTCAGGGGGTCGAGCGCCGTGACGCGGCCGGTCTGCCCGCTGACGTACACCGTGCCGTCGGCCATCCCGGGCGTGCCCTCGACGGGCTTCGGCAGGCGGCTGTACGTCACCTGGCGCGTCGCCGGGTCGAAGCGGGCCACACCCTCGTAGCCCGCCGAGGCCGGGCCCTGCATGTGGACCTGGAGCAGGACGAGCCGGCCGGCGGCCACGCCCATGGGTACGGCCGGGCCCTTGACGGCGACCGGGCGGCCCGGGGTGCCGGAGGAGCGGTCGAGCGGGCGCAGGGTGGGATGACGTACCTCGGAGTCGCCGATCTCCGCCGAGGGCGCGCACATCGCGTACAGGCGGGAGCCGACCGGGACCGGCGCGCACTGGGTGTGCGCGGGGAACGGGGTCCGCCAGGCGACCTTGCCGCTGTGCGCGTCACGGGCCTCGAAGCGGGAGTTGGAGCCGTCGATCATGATCACGGAGGAGCCCATCAGCACGGCGTCCTGCGTCCTGCCGGTGACGGCCGTGGACTGGGCGCCGGAGGGTGCCGCCCACAGTTCGCGGCCCTTGTCGGCGTCGACAGCCACGACTTCACCCTGGGGGTGCCGGTCGGTGATGCGGTACCCGAGGACCGTGTCGTCGGTGGCGCCGACCATGTGCATGCCCTGGACGGGGATGCCGGGGCTGGTGCGCGTCCATACGCGGCTGCCGTCGGAGACCTTGATGCGGGTCGCCAGGACTCCGCCGCCGCCGCAGAACAGGGCGTCGCCCCGGGCGACGCAACGCAACTCGTCCGGGATGTCCTTGCGGCCGCCGAGCACGGTGGTCTTCCAGGGGGCGAAGCCCTTGGGGAGCGGGGCGGCGGGGGCGGCGACGCTGTGGCTGCGGCCGTCGTCGGTGGGGTCGGTCTTGCTGCCGAGGCCGTCGGAGGTCACCGCGGCGATGCCGCCGCCGATTGCCGCCACGGCGACGGCGGCCGCGAGCACGGGCCGCCACCGTCGGCGCAGGCGGCTGCGGCCCGGCCTTTCGGAAGCGGGGGCCGTCGGATGGTGCTGGGTGTCCGTGTCGCGGGTGCGTGCGCTGCTCGCCGTCGGGGCGGCCCCGCCGAGGTCGCCGGGCAGGTCGCGCAGCCGTACGAGGAGTTCGTCGGCGGTGGGGCGGCCCTCGGGCTCCTTGGCCAGGCAGGGTTCGACGACGGCGCGCAGCAGTGCGGGGACGGAGTCGAGGGCGGGTTCCTCGTGCACGACTTGGTAGGCGGTCATGTACGGGCTGTCGGCGTCGAAGGGACCCTGCCCGGTGGCCGCGTACACCAGCAGCGTGCCCAACGAGAACACGTCCGACCGCGGGCCGACCCCGCGCGGGGCCTGCAACTGCTCCGGCGACATGAACGGCGGGGTGCCGATGACACGCCCGGTCATGGTGAGTGTCTGCTGGTCGGCGGCGCGCGAGATGCCGAAGTCGATGACGCGCGGGCCCTCCGGGGAGAGGACGACGTTGGAGGGCTTGAGGTCGCGGTGGACGACGCCGGCGCGGTGGATGTCGCGCAGGGCCTCGGTCAGGCCGATGGCGAGCGTGCGCAGCTCCGGTCCGGAGACGGGTCCTTGGTCGGTGATGCGCTGGGCGAGGGTCTGGCCCTCGATGTACGTCGTCGCCATCCACGGCTGCTCGGCCTCGGGGGCAGCGTCCACGACGGCTGCGGTGAACGCGCCGCTCACCCGGCGGGCCGCCGCCACTTCCTGCCGGAAGCGGATACGGAACTCCTCGTCGGCCGCGAACTGCTGGTGGATCAGCTTGATCGCGACGGGGCGGCCCGAGTCCGTACGCCCGAGGAAGACCGTGCCCATGCCGCCGGAGCCGAGGCGTGCCTCCAGCCGGTAGCCACCGATCTCGGCAGGGTCACCTCCGCGCAGCGTCACTGTGGCCGACCTCTCGTCTCGTGGGCACCTGGTGTCGTTCCTGCCCCACTGTTCTCTGTTCTCTGTTCTCTGTTCTTGCCGTGCTTGCCCCACAAACTAACCGCCGGGCGGTGGAGCGGGGCAAGGCGGGTTCCGATCATGGCGTGCGTGTGCACGTGGCCCAAGGAACCTTCCCGTACCGTCCACGCTTTCTCCTCGGGGCGGAGGCGGAGTCCTGGCCACCGCTTGTGGTCAAGATCCTTCGTGTCACGGGTCTGTCCCGGCACCCCCGGGCATGTAACAGCCGTGTATGAGGGAAGGGTTGGGCGGAACGATTCAGCAGGCCGGGCGGCTCCTTGTGATCAGCAACGCCGTCCGTACCGGGCAGCAGGCACTGTCCACCGATGCTGAGGAAGAAATCATGCGCGTTCGCAAGCTCACCTTCGCCGCCCTCGCGGTCGCCGCCGGTCTCTCGCTCACCGCCTGCCAGAACGACGACGGCGCGGCACAGGGCGGCCCGGCCTCGGCGCCGACGAACGCCTCGTCGTCGGGCGGGGAAGGCGCGACGGGCGGCGCGGGCTCGGGCGACGCCACCCCGGACCAGGGATCCGGTGGTTCGGCGGGCAAGAGCACCACCGGCGGCGGCTCCGACACCGGCGGCAAGGTCGCCAAGTGCCGCACCGACGGGCTGAAGATCACCGCAACGGACGCCACCGTCGGCGGCGACGAGGACAAGACGGTCGCCGTGGAGCTGAAGAACACCGGCGGCAGCGCCTGCGCGATCTCCGGGTTCGCGGGTGTGGACCTGAAGACGAAGGAGGGCACGCTGTCCGCCAAGCGCACCGGCGAGCCGGTCGTCCCGGGCACGCTCAAGAGCGGCGAGTCGACGTACTTCGGCATCCACTACCCCACCAACGACACCGGCGGCACGGGCGTGCGCATCACCGGCCTGGTGGTGACCCCGCCGGACGAGACGAAGTCGGTCGTGCTGGCCTGGCCGGGCGCGGCCTCGCTGCCCGTCACGGACGGTTCGGGCAAGCCGGTCACGGTCGGCCCGATCGGCAGCGCGGGACAGGGCGGGGCGCAGTAGCCGTCAAAGCGGCGCTCTCGGATCCGCAGCCGCCGGAACGGGGCCTCTCATCTGGCGACGCCTTCTTCCGCCGTGCCCCCGGGCCGTATTGACTGGCCGTCACGTCCAGCGGACAGGGGTGGGGCATGGCCAAGAACGCCGCACGGGAGATTCTGGAGAATCTGGTACGGATCGGGGCGGCCGCCGCCGGTGAGGCGGTCCGCACGGTTCCCGCCCGGCGGGCGGGCGACGTGCCGGTACGTCCCGGTGAGGTGAACCCGCAGTGGCTGACGGCGGTGCTGTGCGCCGGGACTCCCGGTGCGGCGGTGACCGGGTGCGAGGTGACGCCGGTGAGCAGCGGGACCTCGTCGCGGTTCAGGATCGCGGTGACGTACAACGAGAGCGGTGCGGCGGCCGGGCTGCCGAAGCGGGTGTTCGCGAAGACCACGGCCGGGGTGCTGCAACGGCTCACCCTGCACCTGGCGGACGTCCTGGTCCAGGAGCCCGCGTTCTACAACGAGATCCGGCCCGCCCTGGACATCGAGGCGCCCCGGGGCTTCCACGGCGCGGCCCACCCGGGGACGGGGCGCAGTGTGGTGCTGGTGGAGGACGTGGCCGACAGCAAGGGTGCGGTGTTCCTGGATCCCACGGCGCCGTTCACCCGCGCCGAGGTGAAGGGGCTGCTGGTGGAGACGGCGCACCGGCACGGCCGGATGTGGGCGGATCCGGCCCTGGCGGCCTACGGGTATCTGAAGACGCCGGACGTCCACTTCGCCAACCTGGACCGGCTGATCGGCATGAACGCGCGCTCCCGGGTCGGGATGCGCAGGTCGGCCCCCGTGCTGCCCACGGAACCGGGGCCCGCGCCGGACGTCCTGTACGCGGCGCTGCGGCGCTCGCTGGAGCAGGCCGCCGAGGGCCCGCAGACGCTGCTGCACGGGGACGCGCACATCGGCAACACCTACCGCACCGCCGACGGGCGGATGGGCTTCGTCGACTGGCAGGTGATGATGCGCGGCAGCTGGGCCTGCGACGTCGCGTACCTGATCACCTCGGGGCTGGCGGTGGACGACCGGCGCGCGTGGGAGCGGGACCTGCTCGCCCTGTATCTGGAGCACCTGGCGAAGGCGGGCGGCGCCGCGCCGGATCCCGGCGCGGCGTGGCTGGCATACCGCAGGCAGAGCCTCTACCCGCTCTACATCTGGCTGACGACGCGCGGCCGCAACCCGATCCAGCCGCGCTACCAGCCGGACGCGATCTGTGACGCGATCATCGCCCGCACGGCGGTGGCGGTCCGCGACCTGGACGCGGTCGGGGCGGTCGCCGAGAAGCCCTAGCAGAACTCAGCGGACCCGGGCAGACCTAGGCGGACCTCGGCGGGATCACCGCCACCGGGCAGTGCGCGTGCAGCAGGACCGCGTTGGCCGCCGAGCCGAGCAGGAGCGAGTCGGCGCTCAGCCTGCGCCGGTGCCTGCCCACCACGAGCAGACCGGCGTTCTGGGCGGCCACGACGAGGCGGCCCGCCGCGTCGGACGCGGCGACGACCTGCTCGACCGGCACCTCCGGGTAGCGCTGGGTGAAGGGCCGCAGCCGGTGCGACTGGGCCTCCCGGAGGTCGGCCTCGATGCTCGGGCCCTCGGAGGCGTGGACGGCGTCGGTGCCGTTGCCGTACCCGCCCGCGAGGGCGAGCGTGGAGAGCGGGACGGGGTAGGTGGTGACGATCCGGAGCGCGGCTCCGCGCCGCCGGGCCTCCGCGAAGGCGAACTCCATGACGACGTCGCTGGTCTCGTCCGGGGCGAGGCCCAGCACCACCGGGGCGGGTCCGTCCGGCTCCGCGCCGGCCGTGTGCGGCACGACGACCACCGGGCAGGCGGCGCGTGCGGTGCTTGCCCGGCTGACCGAGCCGAGGAGCAGGCTGGCGAAGCCGCCGCGTCCGCGCGAGCCGAGGACGAGGAGCTGTGCCCGGGTGCTGAGTTCGACCAGTTCGGCGGCAGGGCTGCCGTTGACGGTCTCGTAGCGCACCGGCGGCAGGTCCTCGCGGCCCGCCAGCAGGTCCCGTACGTCCGTGAGGACCGGAACCTCCTCTTCCGCAGACGGAGGCATCAGGGGCACGGAACCCAGCATCGGGAGGGCCTTGGTGTGATCGGTCCTGACGTGCACGACGAGCAGCTCCGTGCCCCGTGCGCGGGCCGCCTTCAGGGCCCACTCGAGGGCCTTCAGGCTGTGGTCCGATCCGTCGACTGCGGTGATGACCGGGAGGCTTTCCATGCCTCCATCGTGGTACGGGAGGGACGCGCGGGGCAGGGACGAAGGGCCCGAATCCAGGCCAAAGGTCCCCTGGCAGCGGGCACTTGGGAAGGGGCCCGCAGGCCCCCGCGAGCCCCTTCCCGGTCCCTGCCGGCGTCCCTGCCGGCGTCCCTGCCCGCCGGCCCTAGCGGCGCGGCGCTCCGAACAGCCGCAGCGACATCACGTCCACGCCCTGCGCGTCCGAAGCGGTCTCCACGACAAGCCTGACGTACCGGCCGACCCCGGTCAGCCGCTCGAACTCCTCGATGCCGACCGCCCTCGGGTCGAAGTCGATCAGGTCCTGCGGTGTGGTCGCCTTCCGGTAGGGCGTGGTGCCGCCCTTTCCGGCGCCGGTCGCGGCCAGGCCGTACCACCGTCGTCCGTCGCGGGAGACCTCCAGCCGGTACGCGGTGGCGAACCGTGCGCCCCACTGGACGGCCGCCCGGTCGAGGGCGACCTGGCTGCCGAGGTCGACGGTCAGCGCGGTGCGTCCGCCGGTCGCCGGGCCGCTGCTCCAGCCCGTCGAGGGGTCGTCGTCGACGGCCGCCGCCGGGTTCGGGCCCGAGGTCGCGCGGACCGGGCGGCCCATCGCGAGGTCGGCGGTGGCGCGTCCGCCGGGTGCGTCGCCGACCTGCTGGAGGGCGCGGACGAAGGAGGGATAGTCGGGGGCGGGCTTGGGCGAGCCCCAGCCGGCCTGGGCGACGATGTGGGTGAGGCGGGTGGTGTACTCCGAGACGTGCTCCTCGGTCTCCGGGTCGCCGACGTCGCACCAGATGTGCATGGAGGTGCCCTGGTTGGCGGCGCCCGTGACGGTGCGGTACGGGGAGGGGGTCTCGCCGTCGGGACCCCAGTTGAGGAAGGCGTCGACCTGCCAGTTCTCGTACGTCCAGGGCGTGTCCTTGCGGTAGTCCCAGCCGCCGCCGGCCGCGTAGTAGGTGGGCGGGCTGCCGCCGTTCATCACGGTGAAGCCCTGGTCGACGAGCCACGTGGGGTCGGCGCCGCGCGAGGTCCAGAAGTCGACGTTGATGGTGTTGGAGGGCTTGACGACGGCGGTGGTGATGCCGTTGAGGCCGTCGTTCCACATACGCATGGTCTTGCCGTGGCGGCGGACGATGTCGTTGGCCCAGTTCAGGAAGCCGAAGACGCAGTCGTTGCCGGTGACCTTCGCCGGGTCGCCGCCGGCGGGGAGGTAGTGGGCCTTGGCGTACGCGATGTACGAGGCGTTGTTCTTCACCGAGTCGGCCTCGTCGCCGCCGAGCATCCAGTAGCGGCCGGGGAAGAGCGGCAGGTACTCCTCCAGCAGGTCGCGTACGAACGCGTACACGGCGTCCTTGCTCAGGTCGAGCGTGGTCTTCGAGCCCGGCAGGCCCAGCTCGGGGTGGACGGAGAGCACCTGCGTCATGTGCCCGGGGACGTCGATCTCCGGGATGATCTCGATGTGGTGCTGCTGCGCGAAGGCGATCAGGTCCTTGATCTCACGCTTCGTCAGGAAGCCGTCCTTGGACACCACTTCGGGGTGCGAGCTGGACTCGATCCGGAAGCCCTCGCTGTCGGTGAGGTGCAGGTGCAACGTGTTGAGCTGCATGTACGCCATGTTGCGGACGGTGGCCTTGAGCCACTGGGGCGTGAAGTACTTGCGGCCGTTGTCGACCATCAGCCCCCGGTAGGGCTTCAGCGGCCAGTCCACTGCGGTGCCGCCCGCGACGACGGGCGACTGATGGAGGAGCTGGAGCAGGGTGCGGGTGCCCCGGAAGACACCGGTCACGCGCGCAGCAGACAGGTTCATGACAGCTCCGGAGGCGAGGGTGTACCCCTCGTCGCGGGTGGCCGGGTTCTTGTCGTCGTGCAGTCTCAGGTACAGGTCACCACTCCTCGCGTGACCGGTGACCACGGGGACCCGGCGCCCGGTGAGCGTGTGCAGGTCGTCGGCGAACAGGGCCGCGGTGGGGGCCAGTCGGGCCCGGTCCGCCCGGTCCAGGACGATCCGACTGTCCGCACCGAAGCGGTAGGAACCGCGGCCGGGCGTCCACTGCTGAAGTCCGGGTACGGTCAACGGCCGCCCGCCGTCGGCCGGTTGACCGGCGGCGCTCTCGGCGTGGGCCGCACCGGCCGCGGCGGGAGTGAGCGCGGCGGCCGCCGCGAGCGCGGCCGTGCCGGTGACGAAGGTGCGCCGGGTGGGATGTGCCGAAGACATCGAGGCTGCTCCAGTCCAGGAAAGGGGGGCGAGAGGTCTAGACAAGACGAGCGTGGTCATCCTGGCCGCGATGTATGCGCTCTGCAAGGGTTCGGCCGGAATTTCACAGCTTCATGAGCTGGAAATTCACGGCTCTATAAGCTGAACCCGTGGCCAGTACAGGTGAACGAGACGACTCCCCCGCGAACCCCGGACCGACACCGCCCGACCCGGCGGCGGACGACGCGGGTGCGCCCGACGCCTCCCTCCAGGCCTTCGCCGTCCAACTGCGCCGTATGAACGGGGAGATCAACCGCCTCGTCCACGGCTTCGCCGCCCGCCAGGGCCTGCACGCCACCGACGTCCAGGCGCTGGCCGCGATCCTGGACTCCGAGACCCCGCTCACCCCCGGCCTGCTCCGTGAGCACCTGGGGCTGACCTCGGGCGCGGTGACCGCGTGCCTGGACCGGCTGGAGGGCGCCGGGCACATCCGGCGCTCACGGGAGAGCGCGGACCGCCGCGTGGTGCACGTGCACTACGAGCCCAGCGCCCGGTCCGCCGCCCGCAGCCACTTCCTGCCGCTCGCCGCCGCCACCGAGAACACCCGCTCCCGCTTCGACGGCGACGAACTCGCCCTCGTACTGCGCTTCTTGACCGACCTCAACGCCGAACTCGGCGAAGTGCGCGCACCACGTCGCTGAAGATCCCTGCACGGCGCTCCCCCAGGCCATATATTTCAATCATTGAGATTGTTTCCGCTTGAGATATGTGGAGACAAGGGGTGGAGACAGGGGGCAGCAGGCTCCCTGCCGGAAACCCTGATCACCTTGTACCGGGAGCACGATGTCCACCTCTGCCCGTTCCGCCCGCTGGCTGGTCCCGCTGGTCCTGCTGATCGTCTGGCTCGGCGTCGGCGGCGCGCTCGGCCCCTACGCCGGAAAGCTGGGCCAGGTCGCCACCAATGACCAGGCAGCCTTCCTCCCGCAGAACGCGGAGTCGACCCGCGCGATCGAGGCCCAGAAGGCGTTCCGACAGGACGAAACCCTGCCCGCCGTCGTCGTATGGACCCAGGAGGGGGACAGGAAGGGGGAGCTGGGCAAGGGGCAGGCCGATGCCGCGACCCGCGCACTGGCCTCCCTCAACGGCTCCCCCGGCCTCGCCGGGCGGGCCTCGCCCGCGCTCCCGTCGAAGGACGGCAAGGCGCTCCAGGGTGTCGTACAACTGCGCCCCGACCTCGGTGACGAGCTGGCTCCGACGCTGGAGCGCGTGAAGAAGGCAACCGGTCAAGTGGACGGCACCAAGGTCGAGCTGGCCGGGCCCGCCGCCAGTCAGGCCGACCTCAAGGACGCCTTCGCCGGGATCGACGGGCTGCTGCTCGGGGTCGCGCTGGCGGCCGTACTGCTGATCCTGCTGCTGGTGTACCGCAGTGTGCTGCTGCCGTTCGTGATCATCGTGGGGGCGGTGTTCGCGCTGGGGCTGGCGAGTGCGGTCGTGTACGTGCTGGCCGACCACGACGTCGTACGCGTGGACGGGCAGGTCCAGGGCATCCTGTCGATCCTGGTGATCGGTGCGGCGACCGACTACGCGCTCCTGCTCACCGCCCGCTTCCGGGAGGAACTCGCGGGTGGGGCCGACCGTTTCACCGCCGTACGGGCCGCCTGGCGGCAGTCGGTCGGGCCTGTGACGGCCAGCGCTGCGACGGTCGCGCTCGGGCTGCTCGCGCTGCTGCTCAGCGACCTCACCAACAACCGCGCGCTCGGCCCGGTCGGGGCGATCGGCATCGTGTGCGCGGTGCTGAGCGCGCTGAGCTTCCTGCCCGCCGTGCTGGCCCTGCTGGGCCGCGCCGCGTACTGGCCGGCCAGGCCGAAGCCCGCGACCGGCAAGGGCGGGAGTGCCGGGCTGTGGCAGCGAGTGGCCTCGCTGGTGGACCGCGCTCCGCGCCGGGTGTGGGCGCTGTGCCTGGCCGGGCTGCTGGCGTGTGCGGCGTTCGCGCCGATGCTGACCTCGCGGGGCGTGCCGCTCGACGAGATCTTCGTCAACGACGCCCCCTCGGTGGCCGCCCAGCGCACCCTGAGCGCGCACTTCCCGGGCGGCTCCGGCAACCCGGCTGTGATCATCACGGATGCCGCGCAGGCGAAGGCCGTCGAGGCCGCCGCCGAGAACACCGACGGCGTCGCGGACGCCGCCGCGGTGACCGCCTCCGGGCGGCCCGGGGGCGGGGCGCCGCTGGTGGTGGACGGCCGGGTGCGCATCGACGCGACGCTGGACGACGCGGCCGACAGCGACGCCGCGAAGGACACGGTGGCCCGCCTGAGGGACGCGGTGCACGCGCTGCCGGGGGCGGAAGACACGCTCGTCGGCGGGTACACGGCGCAGCAGTACGACACCCAGCAGACCGCCGCGCAGGACCGCGTGCTGATCGTGCCCGTCGTCCTCGCGATCATCCTCGTGATCCTGGCACTGCTGCTGCGCTCGCTGCTGATGCCGTTGCTGCTGGTGGTGACGGTCGCCCTCAACTTCGTTGCGACGCTGGGGGTTTCGGCGCTCGTCTTCCGGTACGTCTTCGGGATGAGCGGCACCGACTCGTCCGTACCGCTGTACGGCTTCGTGTTCCTGGTCGCGCTCGGCGTGGACTACAACATCTTCCTGATGTCCCGGGTCCGCGAGGAGTCCCTCGCGCACGGTGTCCGCGAGGGCGTCCGGCGCGGGCTCACCGCGACCGGCGGGGTGATCACCTCGGCGGGTGTGGTGCTCGCGGCGACGTTCGCGGCCCTCGGGGTGATCCCGCTGGCGTTCCTGCTCCAGATCGCGTTCATCGTGGCCTTCGGCGTGCTGCTGGACACGCTGGTCGTACGGTCGCTGCTCGTACCGGCGCTGGTACGGGACATCGGGCGCACGGCGTGGTTGCCGGGGCGGCTCAGCAAGGCTCCGGCGGAGAAGGGCTGACGGGCGGGGGTGGTCGCGCACTGCCGCGGCGGCGTAGTCTCGGCGGCATGGCCGATCTCCTGCCGCCGCTGCTGATCACCTGCGGCCTCCTCGCCGCCGTCGCCGGGTTCGCCCTGCTGGCCCGGCACGTCCGGCGGCGGGGTACGGCCGGTGCCGGGGTCGCCGCAGCGCTGGCCTCCTGGGAGGAGGCGTACCGGGTGACGTCGTACGAGGCGTACGTGGAGGTCAGGGCGCAGGCGGAGCGGCAGACTCCGGTGCTGTCACCGGACGGGCACTGGCGGCCCGGTGGATACAAGGCACGCTCCTCCCACCTGCGCCGACTGCTGCGCCGCCGACGCTGAGCCCTCACGGCTTCGTACGGAAGGCCCTCCGGTACGCCGCCGGGGTCGTCCGCAGCGCGGAATGGAAGCGGCGGCGGAGGTTGACGGCCGAGGAGAGGCCGACCCGGTGGGCGATGGTCTCGACCGGGAGGTCGGTCTCCTCCAGCAGGGCGCGGGTGGCGTCGATGCGCCGGTCCAGCAGCCAGCGGCCGGGACTGATGCCGAGCTGCTCGGTGAACCGGCGGGTGAGGGTGCGGGCGGAAACCTGCGCGTGCAGGGCCATGTCGGCGACGGTGACCGGCTCGTCGAGGCGGTCGGCGAGCCAGTCCAGGAGCGGGGCGAGGGAGTCGGCCACGGGTTCGGCGGCGGGCAGCTCGGCGTACTGGAGCTGGCAGCCCTCGCGGTGCGGCGGCATGACGAGCTGCCGGGCGACGCGGCGTGCGTACGCGGCCCCCTGGTCGGTGCTGACCAGGTGCAGGCACAGGTCCATGCCGGCCGCCGCGCCCGCGCTGGTGGCGACGTCGCCGTGGTCCACGTACAGCACGGCGGGATCGACCCGCACCTGCGGGAAACGGACGGCGAGTTCGGCGCTGCGGGCCCAGTGGGTGGCGGCGCGGCGGCTATCGAGGAGGCCGGCGGCGGCGAGGACGAAGGTGCCCGAGCAGATGCTGATCACGCGGGCCCCGCGCCGGTGCGCCTGGCGGACCGCGTCCGCCACAGCGGGCGGCACGTCGGTGCCGGGCGGTTGGTCCCAGCCGGGGACGAGCACGGTGTCCGCCTGCTCCAGCGCGTCCAGGCCGTCGGTGACCAGGAGGTCGTATCCGGCCTGGGTACGTATCGGGCCCGGCTGCTCGGCGCAGATCCCGAAGGCGTAGCGGCGGGGGACGTCCGGGCCGTGGTCCCCGAAGACCTCGGTCGCACAGGCCAGCGCGAGCGCCGACTGCGGGGCACTGATCAGGGCGACGACCCGGTGCGGGGGCGGTTCCGGGACACCGTGCGCGGCGGCGGACGCGGTGCAGGCCGGGGTCGCGGCGCCGCGCGCGGCGCCGGACGAAGCCCGGACCGGAGCCGGAGCCGGAACCCCGCGCGAGGCGGCCGACGCGGTGCGGACCGGGGTCGCGGTGCCGCGTGCGGCGGCGGATGAAGCGCGGGGCGGGACCGCGGTGCCTTGCGAGGGCGGCAGCGGGGAAGCGAGGTGGTGGTGCTGCGGTGACGGGCGGGGCGTCATGGCGGGAAAGTACCTCATCATGTCGTTCCGGACACCTGGATCCGCCAATTGGTCTGAACCAGTATGGGCGGGTGACGAACTCGCAGAACCAGACAACCAGCAAGCAGCGGACGTCCGGCAGGCCGTGGCTCCGCGCGGGCGGTCCGGCCGCCGGTGCCCGACTCCCCCTGTGGGACCGGCCCTTCACCCTCTTCTTCGCCGCCCGTACGGTCTCCCAGCTCGGCGACGCCATGATGCCGGTGGCCGCCGCGCTCGCGGTCGGCGCGGTGTACGGGATCTCCGGGGTGGGCCTCGTACTGGGCACCTGGACGGGGACGTTCGTCGCGCTGGTGCTGTTCGGCGGGGTGCTCGCCGACCGGTTCGGGGCGCGCCGGATGATGGTCGGCGCGGATGCCGTACGGGTCGTCACGCAGGGCGTGCTGGCCGTCGCCTTCTTCGCCGGGACTCCCCCGTTCTGGCTGCTGGTGACCATGGCGGCGCTCGGCGGTGCGGCCGTCGCGATGTTCCTGCCGGGGATGAACGGCATGGTCCCGCTGATCGCCCGCGAACCGCAGCGCGCCAACGCCACCCTCAAGGTCGCCGACGCGCTCGCCCATCTCCTCGGGCCCGCCCTCGCCGGTCTGCTGATCGCGGTCACCAACGCCGGGACGGTGTACGCCATCGACGCGGGCACCTTCGTGCTCAGCGCCCTGTGCCTGGGGCTCATCCGGCTCGCCCCGGGCATCTCCACGGCGGGGCAGGGCAGTTCGCTGCGCCGGGACCTGCGGCAGGGGTGGCGGGAGTTCCGGGCACGCACCTGGATGTGGTCGGTGATCCTGATCTGGATGGTCTACGGGGTGCTGGTGTTCGGCCCGCTGGTGCCGCTGAGTTCGGGGCTGATCGGGTCGCGACTGGGCCCGGACGCGTACGGTCTGGCGGTCTCGTTCCTGGGTGTGGGCACGGTGCTCGGCGGGTTGTTGGCGCTGCGGGTGCGCCCGACAAGGCCGCTCGCCGCCGGGGCGGTGGCCATGGCGCTGTACACCGTGCTGCCGCTGTGCGTGGCGCTGGACGCGGGGCTGCCCGTACTGCTGACGGGGCACGTGCTCGGCGGCGGTGCGATGGCGTTCTGGTCGGTGATGTGGGCGACCAGCGTGCAGACCCACACCCCCGCCGCCGTCCTCAACCGGGTCTCCGCGTACGAACTGGCGGGCTCGGTCTCGGGCATCGCGCTCGGCCAGATCCTCGCGGGGCCCGCGCTCGCGCTGGCCTCCCCGGCGCGGCTGCTGATGGTGTCGGCGGGCGTGTGCCTGGTGGGGTGCGTGGCGCTGTTCGCGATCCCGGCGATACGGACGCTGCGGCGCGCGGCCGTGGGCGAGGGTTCCGCGCCGGCGACCGGATGAACGTACGCGGGGATCTGATGGACGATGGCCGTACGCAGGGACCGGATGAACGTACACACCGCCTTGGAGCATTTGCCTCTCCGCTAGGAGCTTCCACCTAAGTGCCCGCGCGTTGCCGCAGGTTCCTTGACCCGTCTGCCTGCGGCGACTTAATTTCGAACGGCTCCACAAAGGAACAGTTCCACCGCGAAAAAGCTCAGCCCACGAGCCGTCCAGCCGAAAGGAGGCTTAGTCGGATGACGATCCTCTCCGACCTGCATCGCCTCGCCCGGCGCACCGCCTGGGTTCCGGGTCGTGTGGCCCACGGCTGCTGAGGCAGCCCCTTCGCCGGCGCGACCCGACCGAGGGACCCGGCATTCTCTGCACTCCTGCCACTTGCCTGCGGCGCAGCACCCGCCTCCCCGCGTACCGACCCGCGATCCCGGCTTCCCGGGCGCACGGTCGATGGCTGCATTGCCGTAGGTTGCACCGCCATAGAGAGAAAGCTCCCGAAATGCCCGCTACGGCGACCAGGTCGACTGTGCCCCAAAAAGAGGTTTTGCCATGGTAAGCGCGCGAATTACGGTCAATGGGAAGGAAACCCCCATTGCCCCGGACGCACCCCACACCACAGTGCTCGACTTCCTGCGCGAGCGCGGCCTGACCGGGACCAAGGAGGGCTGCGCCGAGGGTGAATGCGGCGCCTGTTCCGTCCTGGTGGCCCGGCCCGGTGTCAACAAGCCCACCGACTGGGTGGCGGTCAACGCCTGCCTGGTGCCGGCCGCGGCGCTGGACGGCCAGGAGGTCGTCACCGCCGAGGGTCTCGCCACTCCCGGTGCGGACGGCACGCCCGCGACCCTGCACCCGGTGCAGGAGGAGATGGCGGTCCGCGGCGGCTCGCAGTGCGGCTACTGCACGCCCGGCTTCATCTGCAGCATGGCGTCGGAGTACTACCGGCCCGACCGCTGCTCGCACGACGCTTCGGAAGCGGGCGAGGCCGACGCCGAGCACGGCCCCAACGGCTTCGACCTGCACTCGCTGAGCGGCAACCTGTGCCGTTGCACGGGCTACCGCCCCATCCGCGACGCCGCCTACGCGGTCGGCGAGCCCGCCGAGGACGACCCCCTCGCCCAGCGCCGCGAGCAGGCCGCGCCGGAGCCGGTGGCCACCTCGTACACCCAGGGCGACAGCACCTTCCTGCGCCCCGCGACGCTGGAGGAGGCCGTACAGATCCTGCGCGACCGGCCCGAAGCGGTCCTGGTCGCCGGAAGCACCGACTACGGCGTCGAGGTCAACATCCGCTCCCGGCGCGACACGTGCGTCGTCGCCATCGACCGGCTGCCCGAGCTGCGGGAGCTGCGCGTCGAGTCGGAGTACCTGGAGATCGGCGCGGCGGTCACGCTCACCGAGATCGAGCGCCGCCTGGACGGGACCGTACCGCTGCTGGCGGAGCTGTTCCCGCAGTTCGCCTCGCGTCTCATCCGCAACAGCGCCACCCTCGGCGGCAACCTCGGTACCGGCTCCCCCATCGGCGACAGCCCGCCGGTGCTGCTGGCGCTGGACGCCTCGCTGGTGCTCGCGAGCGCCGACGGGGAGCGTGTGGTCCCCCTCGCGGACTACTTCACGGGCTACCGGCAGAGCGTGCGCCGCCCCGACGAGCTGATCCGCGCGGTGCGCATCCCGACGCCGCTGTCGCAGGTCACCGCCTTCCACAAGATCGCCAAGCGGCGCTTCGACGACATCTCCAGCGTCGCCGTCGCCTTCGCGGTCGACATCGAGGGCGGCATCGTCCGCAAGGCCCGCATCGGCCTCGGCGGCATCGCCGCCACCCCGATCCGCTCGCTGGCCACCGAGGCTGCCCTGGAGGGCAAGCCCTGGACGCAGGAGACTGTGGATGCGGCCGCCCGCGTCCTGCGCGGCGAGGGCACCCCGATGAGCGACCACCGGGCCAGCTCCCTGTACCGCTCCGCGATGCTGGGCACGAGCCTGAAGAAGCTGTACGCACAGACCACCGAGGCGGTTTCGTCATGAGCCATCTTTCCGAACGCCCCGAGAAGCCGGTCGTCGGCGTCTCCATGCCGCACGAGAGCGCCTACCAGCACGTCACCGGCACCGCGCTCTACACCGACGACCTCGTGTACCGCACCAAGGACGTCCTGCACGCCTACCCGGTGCAGGTGATGAAGGCGCACGGCCGCATCACCGCCCTGCGCACCGAGCCCGCGCTCGCCGTGCCCGGCGTGGTCCGCGTCCTGACCGGTGCCGATGTGCCCGGCGAGAACGACGCCGGCATGAAGCACGACGAGCCGCTCTTCCCCGACGAGGTCATGTTCCACGGCCACGCGGTGGCCTGGGTGCTGGGCGAGACCCTGGAGGCGGCCCGCCTGGGAGCCGCGGCCGTGGAGGTCGAGCTGGAGGAGAAGCCCGCGATCGTCACCGTGGGCGAGGCCATCGCGGCGGAGAGCTTCCACGGTGCGCGCCCGCACATGGAGACCGGTGACGTCGACGCCGGTTTCGCGGACTCCGCGCACATCTTCACCGGCGAGTTCACCTTCGCCGGGCAGGAGCACTTCTACCTGGAGACGCACGCGGCGCTGGCCATGGTGGACGAGGGCGGTCAGCTCTTCATCCAGTCCAGCACGCAGCACCCCTCCGAGACGCAGGAGATCGTCTCGCACGTCCTCGGCGTCCCGGCGCACGAGATCACCGTGCAGTGCCTGCGGATGGGCGGCGGCTTCGGCGGCAAGGAGATGCAGCCGCACGGCTTCGCGGCGATCGCAGCCCTCGGTGCCAAGCTCACCGGCCGCCCGGTCCGCTTCCGCCTGAACCGCACGCAGGACCTGACGATGTCCGGCAAGCGGCACGGTTTCCACGCCTCGTGGAAGATCGGCTTCGACGCCGAGGGCCGCATCCAGGCCCTCGACGCCACGCTGACCGCCGACGGCGGCTGGAGCCTGGACCTGTCGGAGCCGGTGCTGGCCCGCGCGCTGTGCCACATCGACAACACGTACTGGATCCCCAACGCACGGGTCAACGGCCGCATCGCGAAGACCAACACGGTCTCCAACACGGCCTTCCGCGGCTTCGGCGGCCCGCAGGGCATGCTCGTGATCGAGGACATCCTCGGCCGGGTGGCCCCGCAGCTGGGCCTGGACCCGATCGAGCTGCGCGAGCGCAACTTCTACCAGCCGGGCCAGGGCCAGACCACGCCGTACGGTCAGCTGGTCACGCAGGCCGACCGGATCTCCGCGGTCTGGGAGCAGGTCAAGGAGAACGGCAACCTCGCCGACCGCAAGCGCGAGATCGCCGCGTTCAACGCCGCGCACCCGCACACCAAGCGGGCCATCGCGCTGACCGGCATCAAGTTCGGCATCTCGTTCAACCTCACCGCCTTCAACCAGGGCGGCGCGCTGGTGCTGATCTACAAGGACGGCTCCGTCCTGATCAACCACGGCGGCACCGAGATGGGCCAGGGCCTGCACACCAAGATGATGCAGGTGGCGGCCACCACGCTGGGCATCCCGCTGCACAAAGTGCGGCTCGCCCCGACCCGTACGGACAAGGTGCCCAACACCTCCGCCACGGCGGCCAGCGCGGGCGCGGACCTCAACGGCGGTGCGATCAAGAACGCCTGCGAGCAGCTGCGCGAGCGCCTGCACCAGGTGGCCGGGACGCAGCTCGGCGGCAACGCCTCCGACGTACGCATCGTGGAGGGCGTCGCCCGGGTCCTGGGCAGCGACAAGGAACTGGCCTGGGACGACCTCGTCCGCACCGCCTACTTCCAGCGCGTCCAGCTCTCGGCCTCCGGCTTCTACCGGACCGAGGGACTGCACTGGGACGCCCAGGCCTTCCGCGGCACGCCGTTCAAGTACTTCTCCAACGGTGCCGCCGCGACCGAGGTCGAGGTGGACGGCTTCACGGGTGCGTACAAGATCCGCCGGGTCGACATCGTGCACGACGTCGGCGACAGCCTCTCCCCGATGATCGACATCGGCCAGGTCGAGGGCGGCTTCGTGCAGGGCGCGGGCTGGCTGACCCTGGAGGATCTGCGCTGGGACACCAGCGACGGCCCGCACCGGGGCAGGCTCCAGACGCAGGCGGCGAGCACGTACAAGCTGCCGAGCTTCTCGGAGATGCCGGAGGAGTTCAACGTCACCCTGATGGAGAACGCCACCGAGGAAGGCGCGGTGTACGGCTCCAAGGCCGTCGGCGAGCCTCCGCTGATGCTGGCCTTCTCCGTACGAGAGGCACTGCGGCAGGCGGCTGCGGCGTTCGGCCCCGCCGGGACGAGCGTCGAGCTGGCGTCCCCGGCGACGCCCGAAGCGGTGTTCTGGGCCGTCGAGTCGGTCCGGGAGGCTTCCGCAGAGGGTGCCGAGGGCTCGGCCGTCGGCTCGACCGCGCTCAGCAATGCCTGACATGACCTGGGTGGCCGCGGTCGCGCGGTTGCGGGAACGCCGGGAGACCGGCGTACTTGTGACCGTCGCGACCGTGCGCGGCCACGCCCCCCGCAAGGCCGGCGCCAAGCTCGTCGTGGGGCGCACCGAGACGTGGGGTTCCATCGGCGGCGGCAACATCGAGGCCGTCGCGATCGACCGGGCCCGCGAGCTCATCGCCGCGCGGGGCGCGGAGCCGGAGCTGATGGATTTCGCCCTCAACGACAAGGTGTCGGGGCCGCACGGGGTGCAGTGCTGCGGCGGGGCGGTGACGGTGCTGCTGGAACCCCTGCCGGTGGTTCCGGCGGTGGCGGTCTTCGGGATCGGCCACGTCGGCATGGAACTGGCCCGCATCCTGTCCCGACACGAGCTGGACCTCCACCTGGTGGACACCCGGCCCGAGATGGTCTCCGCCGAGCGGCTCTCCGTCCTGTCGGACGCGGTGGCCCAGGTGCACGCGCACCATGTGCCGCTGCTGCCGGAGGAGGTGCTGGCCGAGCTGGCGCCCGGGACGCACGTGCTGATCATGACGCACGACCATGCGGAGGACGCGGCGTTGTGCGATGCCGCTCTGCGCACTCCCGGTCTCGGCTCGATCGGGCTGATCGGGTCGTCCGCGAAGTGGGCACGCTTCCGCAAGCGTCTCGCGGACGAGGGGGGCCACGACGACATCACGATCGACCGGATCAAGACCCCGATCGGCCTGCCGGACATCACCGGCAAGGAGCCGGCCACGATCGCGGTGAGCGTGGCGGCCTCCCTCCTCCTCGCCTTCGAGGCGGACCGAGGCTGAGGAGCGCCCCCGTCAGGGGCGCGGGGAACTGCGCAAAACGCCGGCCACAACGCCCCGCGGGTTTAGGTGAAGGGGCGGGTCTGGGGCGAATCCGCCCCGGCACCGGGTGCCGACACCCCACCGGGTGCCGACCCGACCGAGCCCGCCCCACGCCCCAGCGGCCCCGGGTCGGTCACCCCCCAGCTGGCCAGCAGCCTCAGCCCCTGCTCCGACTCCGAGCCCGGCTCGGCGTGGTACGTGACCAGGGACTGGTCATGGTCCTCGGGGAGGCGCAGCGTCTCGTACGACAGAGTCAGGTCCCCCACCACCGCATGGTGCATCCGCTTCACCCCGTGCCCCTTCTCCCGCACATCGTGCCTGGCCCACAGCGTGCGGAACTCCTCGCTCTTGACGGAGAGTTCGCCCACCAGGGCGGACAGCAGCGGGTCGTTCGGGAAGCACCCGGCGTCCATCCGCAGGAAGCTCACCATGTCGGACGCCTTCTGCTCCCAGTCCACGAACAGCTCGCGCGACGCCGGGTGCAGGAAGCAGATCCGCGCCCAGTTCCGCTCCTCCGCCGGCAGCGCCCCCCAGTCGCCGAAGAGGGCGGCGGCCATGCGGTTCCAGCCGAGGATGTCGGACCTGCGGCCCACCACGTACGCGGGAACCCCCTCCATCGCGTCGACCAGCTGGAGCAGCGCGGGACGCACCCGCTGCGGACGCGCCCCCCGCTTCTTCTTGTGGGCCTTGGGCTTGGCCAGGTGCAAAAGGTGGGAGTGCTCCGCGTCCGTCAGCCGCAGCGCGCGGGCGATGGCGTCCAGGACCTCCCCCGAGACGTTGCGGCCGTTGCCCTGCTCCAGACGCGTGTAGTACGCCACGGACACCCCTGCCAGCTGCGCCAGCTCCTCGCGGCGCAGCCCCGGCACCCGCCGGTGGCGGCCGAAGTTCGGCAGGCCGACGTCCTCCGGCTGGAGCCGGGCCCTGCGGGTGCGCAGGAACTCGCTCAGTTCGGCGCGGCTGTCCAGGGGCTCGGGGGCGGGGAAGGAAGCGTCCATGGATTCCAGTATCCAGGGTCGTACGCATACGAGACTGTCCCCGCCAGTAGTAGGAACACTGGACGTAGGCAGAGCGGTGACCTGGGTGAATGTCTCCGAGCCTGGCACGGTGGATGCATGACCAGCGCAGAGACCACCAGCACCAAGAACACCACCACCGTCCCCGCCTACGCGGCGCCCTCCGCCAAGGCTCCCCTGGAGCGGACCACCATCGAGCGCCGCCCGGTGGGCGCGCACGACGTGCTCATCGACATCAAGTACGCCGGTATCTGCCACTCGGACATCCACCAGGCCCGCGACGGCTGGGGCGAGGGCATCTTCCCGATGGTCCCGGGCCACGAGATCGCCGGTGTCGTCACCGAGGTCGGCCCCGAGGTCACGAAGTTCGCGGTCGGCGACCGGGTCGGCGTCGGCTGCATGGTCGACTCCTGCCGCGAGTGCGAGAACTGCAAGGCGGGGCTGGAGCAGTACTGCCACAAGGGCAACATCGGCACCTACAACGCCCTCGACAAGAACGGCGAGCCCACCTACGGCGGCTACTCCACGCACATCGTCGTCGACGAGGCGTACACCGTGCGCATCCCCGACGGCCTCGCACTCGACGTCGCCGCACCGCTGCTGTGCGCGGGCATCACCACGTACTCCCCGCTCGCCCACTGGAACGCCGGTCCCGGCAAGAAGGTCGCCGTCGTCGGGCTCGGCGGGCTCGGCCACATGGCCGTCAAGATCGCCCACGCGATGGGCGCCGAGGTCACCGTCCTCTCGCAGACCCTGCGCAAGAAGGACGACGGCCTGAAGCTGGGCGCCGACCACTACTACGCGACCAGTGACGAGGCGACCTTCGAGGAGCTGCGCGGTTCCTTCGACCTGATCGTCTCGACGGTCTCCGCGCCGCTGCCGCTGGACAAGTACCTGTCCCTGCTGCGCACGGACGGCGCGATGGTCAACGTCGGCGCCCCCGAGGAGCCCGTCTCCCTCAACCTCTTCTCCGTCATCGGCGGCCGCAAGACCCTCGCGGGCTCCGGCATCGGCGGCATCCGCGAGACCCAGGAGATGCTGGACTTCTGCGCGGAGCACGGCCTGGGCGCGGAGATCGAACTGATCGACGCCGACAAGATCAACGAGGCGTACGAGCGGGTGCTCGCCAGTGACGTGCGGTACCGCTTCGTGATCGACACGTCGACCATCTGAGCCTTCTGAGCCTTCTGAGCCGTACGAGTCGTCCGATCCGTACGAGCCGCCGCGCCCGGTCCCGGAAGTCCTGGGGCCGGGCGCGGCGCGCTGTGCCGCAGCAGTACGCGGTACGGGTCAGAGGGTCGTGCGGACCAGCTCGACCACGTCCTTGCTGCCCGACGCGGCGATGAGCGTCGTGTCGTCGGCGGACGCCTGGCGGAGGCTGGTGCGCGCCGTGCGCACCGCCACCACCACGGGGTTCGTGGTGCCGCCGGTCTCCTGCTCCTTCTCCAGGAGCTTCTTCGGGTTCAAGTAGTCGTACGTGTCGGAGCGTTGACGGCGTGCGGCGATCGCCAGTTCCAGGAGACGGATGTCGCGGGCCGCGGCGTAGTCCGCCGCCGAGATGCCCGCCCAGACGTCGGGGCCGCCGGTGACGAAGAAGTGGTTGGGCGAACCGTTGGGGTTCAGGCCGCTGTTGTCGATCAGGTAGGTGCGCTTCGAGGTGACCGTGAGGGTCTTGCCGAACAGCGCCTTCCAGCTGCCCTTCGCCTTCTTCAGCAGTTCTTCGACCTTGTCGCCGACCTCGATGCCCTCGGCGATCATGGTCGCGTCGGTGACGCTCGCGTGCAGGAGGCTGTTGGCCACCGCTGCCGCGCCGGTGCCGCAGTGGCGGTAGGAGTGGCGTTGCAGGGACATGTCCAGCCGGAGAGGTGTGTCGCCCCCGACGTTGACGGTCAGGACGGCTCCGGCGATTGCTGCTGTGGCCATGGGAGTGCTCCCTCGCGGGCCTGCGCCGGGCCCTCTGCCGGATCCCGGCGGCTTGTGCCGCCCCACACTGGCACTCCTTGCGTACGCCGGGAACACCCCGTGCGGGCCCGGTATCAGGTCGACCGGAGCCACTGCGCACAACGGTGTACGTCCGTTTCGTCACCCCGGATGACGCCTGGCGGGCCCGGTGCCGGGAGCCTGGAAGCGGAACCGAGGTTCCGTTCCCTCCTCCATCCTTCGCGGAAGGAAACGTCATGCGCAACGTCATGCCGGGACACTCCAGGCGCACCGCGTCGGCCGTGCTCGCCGCCCTCCTCGCCGGAACCGCCGCCGCGACGACACCCGCCTCCGCCTCGCCCTCGCCCCCTCCCCCGGACCTGCGCGCCGACGTGAACCAGGACGGCCGCGTCGACCTCACCGGCGAATCGGACGAGAGCGGCGAGGACCAGTGGCGGCCGGGCCGGGGCGCGGTCTTCCTGCCCAATCTGGACGACGACGCCCGCCGCTGCCGGGCCACCGCCGCCGACCTGGACCGCGTGGACCCGGCGGTGGACGAGCGCCTCGCCGCCTGCCACGACGCCGCCGACGAGCGGGTGAACGGTGAGCGGGACGCCCAGGATCTGGCCCCACTGCGGGTGCGCCCCATGCGGGTGGCCGACGACGCCACCGGCCGCGTCGAGATCCCGGCCGCCCAGGCTCCGTACGTACGCGTCTTCGTCCGCCGCGACGGCCAACTGGCGGCGCTCAAGGGCGACCTGACGGCCCGTGAGCTGCGCGCCGGGGTGGAGCTCGCCGTCGAGGGGCGGGACGTCGTACGCGATCCGCGCCGCTGGAACGGCGAGGTGGACCTTGTCCTGACGGTACGTCAGGGAGGTGCGGCGGCGTCCGACCGCGTACGGATGCGGGTCGCGCCCGTGCTCGTCCAGCACGATCTCCAGCGGGCGCAGTCGGTGTTCGCCGCAGCGCCCGGACCCGGCAGCGGGATCGTGCCGAACTGGATCGGGGCGCGCTACAAGCCCACCGAGTGGAAGCCGTTCGCCGACTCGCTGCGGCGGGCGGCCGAGCGGGCGGGGCTGCCGCGCGAAAAGGTGACGTTCACACCCGGAACGTCGCAATGGTGGCGGGACATCTGGCGGCAGGACATGGTCGAGCCGGGCACGGTGAGCATGCCGGTGCCGGGCGGCGTGCACCGGATACGGATCCTGCTGCGCGCGCCGGTCGTGTGGCCCGCGAGCGAGCTGGGCCCGAGCACGCTGAGCCGTTCGGCGCGGCTGCTCTTCCGGGAGCTGCGCGGTCCGGACGTGGGCGTGGTCCAGCAGTTCACCCGGGCCCGCCCGGCGAACGTGAACGACCTCCAGAACTTCGCCGGGAACTTCGAGTCCGTACCCCCTTACCCCGGGCACCCGCAGGGCCGCATCGTCTTCGGCACCAGCGCGAAACGGGCGCCCGACCCGTCCTTCGTGCGGATGCTGGCCGCGCAGGGGCAGCAGTCGCCGATCGCGATCGACACCTCGTGGCTGCTGGTGGGGCACACGGACGAGACGGTCCATGTCGTACGGTCCGACAACGCCCGGGGCTGGACCCTGATGGTCTCCGACCCCCGGCTGGCGACGCGCCTGCTGCGCGAGGCCTCCGCACGGGGCGAGGGCGGACGGCGGCTCTTCGAGGGGACGACCGCCGAGAACCGGCCGACGGTGGACGCGACCCTCGGCGACGCGAAGTTCCTCGCCGGGAACGAGAAGGCGGCCCGGCACATCGACGCCCAACTCACCGTCCTCCTGCGCGAAACCGGCCTGTCCGACGACGAGTTGGTGCGCGTCCCCGTGCTGTACTCCTGGGGACATTACGACCCCTCGGCCCCCGAGGAGCGCGCCATCGCCTTCTCCCCCGGCCTCGCCAACGGGCTGTCCCTCACCGCCCGCCACTACGCGGCCCCGGACCCGCACGGCCCGCGCGTGGGCGGCACGGACCTGTTCCGGGCGGCGACGGAGCGCGCCCTGCGCCGCCAGGGCGTGCGCGTGAGCTGGGTGGAGAACTTCAAGTGGGCCCACCTGGCGGGCGGCGAGGTCCACTGCGCGACGAACGCTCTGCGGGACACGTCGGGGGGTGTGCCGTGGTGGCGGGGCACTGACACACGGTGAGGTCGGCGGGTCCGCCGAACGGACGCGTCGGCGCGCCCGTGCCGTACTCCGCTTGGTAGGTATCCGGACATGACCACCTCGACCAGCACACCCGACCCGGCCGCCTCCGTAACCCAGGCCGCCTCCATAACCCCGGCCGGCACTCTCGCGGCCGTGTCCCCGCGCACCGCACCGGCCGTCGCCATGCTGCGGCTGCTCGGCGGGTTCCAGCTCTCGCAGGCCCTGTACGTCGTGGCCAGGGCCGGTGTCTGCGACCGGCTCGCCGACGGGCCGCGCCCGGTCGCGGAGCTCGCCGGGGCCACCGGGCTGCGCCCCGAACTGCTGCGCCGCCTGGTGCGCACGCTGGCCGGGGAGGACGTCTTCGCGTACGACGCAGGCCGGGACACCGTGGCGCTGGGAAGGCTCGGGCACACCCTGTGCGGCGAGGGCGAGGACTCCCTGCGCGACGTGGCCCTGATGTGGATGGACACGCACTACCGGCCGTTCGCCCGGTTGTGGTCGACCGTCCACGACGGGGTTCCGGCGGCGGACCGCGAGTACGGCGAGCCCTTCTTCGACTGGCTCGCCCGGGAGCCGGAGCGGGTGAGCGGGTTCAGTGCCGCGATGGCCTCGCTGATGCGGACGGTGCGCCGGGACGCCCTGGACGGGGTCGACCTGAGCGGAGTGCGGCGACTGGTGGACATCGGGGGAGCGGACGGCACCGCGCTGGCGTCACTGGCCCGGCGGTACCCGGACCTGCGCGGAACCGTCTTCGACCTGCCGCACGTGGTCGCGGAGGCACCGGCGCTGCTGGCACGGGAGGGGGTGGCCGACCGGGTGGACACCGAGGGCGGCGACTTCTTCGCGGCGGTGCCCGCGGGTGCGGACGCCTATCTGGCCTGTTTCATCCTGCACGACTGGAGCGACGAGCGGTGCGGCCGGATCCTGGACGCCGTCCGGGCCGCGTCCGCCCCCGGTGCCCGCCTGTTCCTGGTGGAGACCGTCTTCGGCGAGGGCGCGGCGCCCGAGGTCGCCGCCCTCCTGGACCTCACGATGATGGCCATGCTGGACGGCCGCGAACGCACCCGCGCCGACTGGGCGGCGCTGCTCGGCGACAACGGCTTCCGCCTCGACGGCATCACGCAGACGACGAGTCCGATGTGCGTGATCGCGGCGACCCGCCGCTGAGCGGCACCCTCATCGGGACGTGCGCGGGCGGAGCCAGCGGCGCAGGACGCGGGTGACCAGCGGCATGGAGACGTAGGTCATCAGCACACTGAAGAGCGGCGCGAAGACCGCGGTGCGGGCGACCTGCGGGAGCGCGGTCAGGTGGGGTGTGAGCAGGACGCTGCCGAGCAGGGAGATCGGGAAGATCCCGAGGGCGGAACTCGCGGCCATCTTCCAGCGGGGCGGGGGCGGCAGCGGCCGCTCCGGGGCGGTGAACCAGCTTTCCAGTCCGGTGAGTTCACGGCGGGCGACCTCCTGGTGACGGTGGCCCCGCGCGTCGGCGAAGCACGCCGCGCGCTGCGCGGAGTCCAGCCACGTGTGCAGGGCCGCCCGGTCGCGGAAGCGGTGCACGACGATCCAGGGGGCGCCGTCGGCGGCCGGGTGGAAGAGGCCGCCGCCCAGGTTGCCGGGGAGACCGGCGGCGGCGGCCAGCACGCCCGCCGCCCAGTCCTGGAACGCCGCTTCGTGCCCCGGCTCGACCGTGCGGGCCGCGACCAGGGCGACATCGCCGTGCGGGGTGAGGACGGTGGTGCCGTCGGGGGTGGGCATGGGGGCGCTCCGGGGCGGTTCGCTCGTACGGGAGTGGCAGGGACGGAATCCGGGGGCGGAGCCGGTGGCTCCGCCCCCGGGCGCCGGGTCAGGCGCGCGGTGCCGCGTGGACGAAGTGCTTGGTCTCCTGGAACTCCTCCAGGCCGCGCACGCCGTTCAGGCGGCCCATGCCGCTCTGCTTGAAGCCGCCCTCCTCGAACATGTCGTGGACGATCGCCCAGGTGTTGGTCCACACCGTGCCCGCCTTGATCTCGCGCTGGATGCGCAGCGGGCGGTCCACGTCGCGGGTCCAGATCGACGCGGCGAGGCCGAACTCGGTGGCGTTGGCGCGGGTGACGGCCTCGCTCTCGGTGTCGAAGACCTCGAAGGTGGCGACCGGACCGAACACCTCCTGCTGCACGATCGGCGCGTTCAGGTCCGCGACCTCGACCAGGGAGGGGGCGAGGAAGGCGCGGTCGCGCGCACCCCGCACGAGGACCTTCGCGTACGAGGCGGCTTCGGCGACGACGCCTTCGACGCGCTGTGCGTTGCGCTCGTCGATCATCGGGCCCATCTCGCTGGCCGGGTCGTCGCCGGGGCCGACCTTGACCGACTCCAGGGAGGCGATCATGCGGCGGCGCAGCTCTTCGGCGATGCCCCGCTGGGCCAGGATGCGGCTGCCGGTCATGCAGAACTGGCCGGTGAAGGTGGTGATCGCCTTGGTGAGGACCGGCACGACGGCGTCGAGGTCGGCGTCGTCGAAGACGAGCATGGGGCTCTTGCCGCCGAGCTCCAGGGAGAGCGGCTTCAGGGTGGGCGCCGCGTTGGCCATGATCGTACGGCCGACGACGGTGGAGCCGGTGTAGCTGACGACGTCGACGTCCGGGGAGGTGATCAGCAGCGGGGCGCCTTCGTTTCCGGACTCCGTGAAGACGTTCATGACTCCGGCCGGAAGGCTCTTCGTCTGCGCGACGAGCTCGCTGAGCAGGCCGTTGACCAGGCCGGTCTGGCCCGGCAGCTTCAGTACGACGGTGCAGCCGGCGGCCAGTGCGGGAGCGAAGGAGCGTACGGCGAGGACCACCGGGGAGTTCCACGGGGCGATGACTCCGGCGACGCCGGCGGCTTCGCGCAGGGTCATCGAGTACAGGCCGGGGCGGACCTCGCCCGCACTGCCGTGGTCGCTGAGGGCGAGAGAGGCGTAGTAGCGGAGCTTGGGGATGGTGAGGTCGATCTCGAAGGCGGCCTCGCCGAGGATCTTGCCGTTCTCGCGGGCGAGCAGGGTGATGAACTCCTCGCGGCGCTCCTGAAGGTGGTCGGCCAGCTCGAAGAGGGCCTTGGCGCGGAGGTTGCGGTCGCGGGCCCAGTCGGTGTTCTCGAAGGCGTCGCGGGCGGCGGCGATGGCCGCACGGGCCTCATCGGCGCCGGCGTCGGCGAAGGTGCCGAGGACCTCACCGGTGGAGGGATTGAGGGATTCGGTGCGGCGCTCGGAGTCGATCCACTCGCCGTTGATGTAGTTGCGGGCGTGCTGAGTCACGGAATGTCCTTGCAGGTAGCGGTATTTGACGGGTAGTCAGATCTGGCGGGCGATGTGTTCGGCCGCCGCGATGACCGTGAGGTTGGTGGCCGCCGACGGGACGTCGGGGAAGATCGAGGCGTCGACGACGCGCAGGCCGGTGACCCCGCGCACCGCGCCCAGCCGGTCGGTGACCGCCGTCGGGTCGTCGTCCGCGCCCATCGGGGCGGTGGAGGTGGGGTGGTGGTAGGTGTCCAGGGTGGCCAGCGCGGACGCCTCGATCTCGGCGTCGCTCACGGCCTGCGGACCGGGGTTGAGCTCGCTGCTCACCAGTCCGGCGAGCGGTTCGGTGGCGCCCAGGCGGCGGGCGAGCCGGATGCCCTCGATCAGGCGGTGGCGGTCCTCGGGCTCGGCGAGGAAGTTCAGGTCGATGCGGGGTGCGTCCTGCGGGTCGCGGCTGACCAGGGTCAGCGTGCCCTGCGACTGGGGGCGGACGAGCGCGACCGCGAGGACGAAGCCGACGCCGGTGGGGCTGGAGGCGTGGTCGAAGAGGTGGGTGGCGGTGATGTGCAGGTCGAGTTCGCCCTCGGCGACCGCCGAGGAGGCGGTCCACACCTTGGCGCCGATGACCGGGGTCTGCGCGCCGATGCGCTCGGGGTCGGCGGCGTACGCGTTGTAGTAGAAGGGGTGGTCCTGGAGGCGCAGGCCGACCGGGAGGTCGGCGACGACGGGGATGTCCAGGGCGGCGAGGTCGTCGGCGGGGCCGATGCCGGAGCGCAGCAGGGCGGCGGCGCTGCCGTACGCACCGGCCGAGAGGATCACCTCGCGGGCCCGGATCTCGCTGCCGTCGGCGAGGACGACGCCGACCGCCCGGGTGCCCTCGAACAGGACGCGGTCCACCAGGGTTTCGGCGCGGACGGTGAGGTTGGGGCGGGCCCGTACGGCGTCCGTCAGGTACGCCATGCCGGTGTTGACGCGGACGCCGTCGCGGACGTTCATGGGGTACGGGCCGACGCCGTGCGGGTCGGTGCCGTTGAAGTCGTCCACGGCCGGGATGCCGTCGGCGAGGGCCGCGTCGACGAAGGCACGCTGCATCGGGGAGACGTCGTCGCGCCCGAGCTGGGTCACCGGCAGCGGTCCGGTGCGGCCGTGCCGGGCGTCGTCGCCCGCCCCGGTGGCCTCCAGCGCCTTGAACGCGGGCAGGACCTCCTCGTACGACCAGCCCTTCAGCCCCCGCTCCGACCAGCGGGCGAAGTCGGACGGCAGGGCGCGCACCGCCACGGAGCCGTTGACGGCGGATGACCCGCCCAGCACCTTGCCGCGGAAGGCGTCCACGGGGTGGCCGATGAAGCCGGGTTCGGAGCGGTAGCCCCAGTCGTGCCCGGTCCAGCCGCCCAGGACGCTGCTGGAGGCGACGGACTCCGGGTAACCCTCGGGGGCGTAGGAGGGTCCGGCCTCCAGCAGCAGGACGGTGCGGCCGGGGTTCTCGGTGAGGCGGGCGGCGAGGACGGCGCCCGCGGAGCCGCCGCCGACGACGAGGGTGTCGAAGGGCGCGGGGGTGGAAGGGGTGTTGTCGTGCATGGGGAAACTCCTGGGTCGTCCGCCGGCCGGTCAGCCGAACGGGGACGACGTTAGGAAGGTCCCAGCGCGTGCGCATCGGTCATCGCATCCGTCATGACCAGGCACGATGCATGTCCGGTGGCCGACAGCCGACCGGGCCGGCCACTCCCCCGCGCCCGGGGCGGGCCCGTCGGCAGATCATCGGCCGCACCCCGTTCACGACATCAGCCGCATCCCGTTGTCGAAGTCCACCCGGGCCAGTTCGCCGCGGGCGACGACGCCCAGTTTGGGAAAGACGTTGGAGAGGTGGTGGCCGACCGTGCGGGGGCTGATCAGGAGGCGGGCGGCGATCTCCCGGTTGGTCAGGCCCTCGGCGGCCAGGCGGGCGACGCGCAGTTCCTGCGGGGTGAGTGCGGCGTCGTCGTGGCCGGGGTCGCGGCGCAGCTGCTGGCCCGTCAGTTCCTGTTCGTTCAGGGCCCGTTCGAGCAGCGGTGTCGCGCCGACCCGGCGGAAGGTGTCGGCCGCCTCGGCGAGCTGGACGCGGGCGTCGGTGCGCCGGCGGGCCCGCCGCAGCCACTCGCCGTACAGCAGGCGGGTGCGGGCGTGCGTGAACGGGCGGTCCGTCGCCCCGGGTACGTCCAGGGCGGCCCGGAATTCCTCCTCCGCACGGTCGGCGACCAGCAGCGCCGTGCTCTGGTGGGCCGCGGCGACCGCCCAGGCCGCACCGGTGCGGTCCGCCCAGGCGCGCAGCACCCGCAGCGCGGGCCGGCCCGCCTCGGGGTGGCCCGCGCGGACGGCCGCCTCCACGGTGTCGGCGGCGGCGAGCAGCGCGAAGGTGGAGTGGGCGGCCCGGTGTCCGGTTTCGGCCAGGGGCAGCAGCAGGTCGAGGGCGTCCTGCGGGCGTCCGGCGAACAGGGCGGCCTTGGCGCGGTGCCAGTACGCGGCGGCGCTCAGCGCCCGCACTCCGCGCGGCACCGACAACTCCAGGCTTTGTGCGGTGAGTTCGGCGACCCGCTCCTCGTCGCCGCGCAGTGCGGCGAGCCAGGCGAGCGAGTTGCGGCACTGGGAAGCGGCGTGGTCGGCGCCTATCTCGGTGGCGAGCTTCAGCGTCTCGGAGGCGTTCGCGGCGGCCTCGGTCCAGCGTCCGGCCATGATGTCGACCATCACGGTCTGGGGCACCGCCAGCACCAGGGCGCTGGCCGCGTCCATCCGGCGCAGGTCCTCCGCCTTGCGGCGGAACGCCTCGGCCAGCACCCGCTCCACGCCCCAGGCCACGGCCAGCGGTGCGGGCGGCATCAACTGCCAGGAGACCGCGCCGAGCCGGGCGATGGTCTCCTCGGCCGAGAGCTGTTCGGTGACGTCCTCGCCGCCCCACCACTGGGTCAGGGTGGGCAGCAGGGTGGCCTCGGGCATGCCCGCGCCCGCCGCCAGTTCGGCCACCCGGCACAGTGCGGAGGCCTGCCGTTCGGGGGATCCGCCCGACCAGCCGGCCCGTACCGCCAGACAGGCCAGCTCGACGGCCTGGGCCCGGTCGGAGACGGCGTGGGTGTGGCGCAGCAGCAGCCGGTGGGCGCGTTCCTGGTCGCCGTGGGCGAACTCGATGACGCCGCGCAGCCCGCCGCTGTCCTCGGCGACCCGAGGTTCGGGCACCAGCCGGGTCGCCCGGTCGAGCAGGTCCTGCGCCCTGGCCACCCGGCCGCACTCCCAGGCGGCGCGGGCCGCGAGGGCGAGCCTGCGGGCGGCGTCCGTCGGGGCGGGGGAGAGTTCGGCGGCCCGGCCGAGGGCGCGGGCGGCGGAGGCGAAGCCGCCGCGGGAGCGGTCGGTGTGCGCACTGCGTTCGAGCAGGGCCGCGACCTCTTCGTCGCTCTCGTCGGCGGCGGCCGCCAGGTGCCAGGCCCGCAGCCCTTCCTCGGTGCCGTGCGTGCGCAGGGCCTGCGCCAACGCCCGGTGCGCCGACTGGCGTTCGGCGAACGGGGCCGCTTCGTAGACGACCGCCCCGACGAGCGGCGCGAGGAAGCCGACCCGGCCGTCGCGGACGGCGAGCAGCCCCGACCGTGTCACCTCCTCCCAGGCCGCCTCCCCGGCCCCGAGCACCCCGGCCGCCTCGCGCAGCAGGCCCCGGTCGCCCCGGTCCTCGGCGGCCGCGACCAGCAGCAGGGTGCGGGCGGCGGCGGACAGCCGTGCGGTACGGGCGCCGAAGGCGCGGCGCAGCCGGGGCCCGACGGGCTGCCGCTCGCCGGAGTCGGCGGCGCGGGAGGGGAGTTCGCGCAGGGCGAGCGGGTTGCCGCAGGCGAGCCGTACCGTACGCCGTACGGTCTCCTCGTCCGCGTCCGGCACTTCGGCGTGCAGGTAGTCGGTCGCCTCGGCGTCGGTCAACGGGGGTACGGGCAGCGCCCGCAGCCCTTCCCAGGGGCCGCCGGCGGCGGGGTCGGTGTGTCCGGTGAGGAGCAGCACCAGCGGTTCGGCACGCAGCCGCCGCGCGACGAACCCCAGGCACTCGGCGGTCGGCTCGTCGAGCCAGTCCGCGTCGTCCACGATGACCAACAGGGGCTTTTCGTTGGCGAGTTCGGCGAGCAGGGTGAGAGTGGCGACGCCGATGAGGAAACGGTCGGTGACGTCGCCGCTGTGGCCGAGCGCCGCGTGCAGGGCGGCGGCCTGCGGCGGCGGGAGGGTGTCGATCCGGTCGGCCAGCGGCCACAGCAGCCCGTGCAGGGCGGCGAAGGCGAGGCCCGATTCCATCCGGCTGCCCCGGCAGCCGATGACGGTGAAGTCCCCGGCGCCTTCGGCCGCGTACTCCAGCAACGCGGTCTTGCCGATGCCCGGGTCGCCCCAGAGCACCACTGCCGCCCCCCGGCCCGCACGCGCCCCGTCGAGGACCCGGTCGAGCTCTGACTTCTCCTGATACCGCCCGTACACAACCATTTCCTTGTGATCCTATGCGGCCCCGCCCTCCGCCCGGATCCGGGCGGCGGCAGGTCCGACCGATACGGCGACCGATGCGCGGGAGTGGTCGATCTCCCTAGGGTCACCGCCATGACCAGCACTTCTTTGAACAGTGGCGCGCACGTCGCCCCGCAGGACGGGGCCGCGCACAGGTCCTCGCCCAGCGGGGCCGCGCTCGTCGCTCAGGTCGCCGAGGCGACCGGCGCGGACCCCCGGGACCGCCTTCTGCACGCACGCGGCGCCTGGGCTGCGGGCACGTTCACGCCCTCGGCCGAGGCCGCCGGGCTGAGTGCCGCCGCCCTCTTCGCCGGGTCGGCCGCCGTCCCCGCCACGGCCCGGTTCTCCAGCACGCTCGGTGGTCCGGGCGGGCACGACGGTGCTCCCGGCGACCACGGGCTCGCGGTCCGGATCGGCGGCCTGGACCTCGTGATGTTCACGCTGCCGGTCTTCTTCGTACGGACCGGGGCGCACATGGTCGAGTTCCTCCGGGCGACGAACTCCCCGGACCCCGCCGCGGTGCCCGCGTTCCTGGAGCGCCACCCGGAGGCGGCGACCGCCATGGAACTGGCCCAGCGGTCGCGTCCGGCGGCGGGCTTCACCGGGCTGGCCTACCACGCGGTGCACGCGTTCGGCCTGACCGATGCGGCGGGCACGGTCACCTGGGCCCGGCTGAGCTGGCGGCCCCGGCGGCCCACGGAGCCGCTCACGGAGGAGGAGGCAGCGGCCCGCCCGCAGGACTACCTCATGCGGGGACTCGCGGCCGAACTCCCTTCCGCCTTCGACCTGCTGGCGCACCTCCCCGGTCCCGGGGACGAGGTGCACGACCCGACCCGCCTGTGGTCCTCGCAGCGGTCGATGCCGCTGGGCACCTTGGTCCTGGACCGCGCCGAACCGCCCGCCGTGGAGGCCGACTTCGACCCCCTGCGGCTGCCCGAGGGCATCGCCGCCCCGCTGGACCGGCTGGCGGCGGACCGCAGCCGGGTGTACGCGGCCGCACGCCCGCTCCGTACACCGCACTCCTGACCCCGTGCGGGGGACGGCAACCCGTCGTCCCCCGCCATCCCCTCTTCCACCGAACCTTCCACCGAACCTTCCACCGGCCCTTTCACCGGCCCTTCTACCGAACTGGAGCAACCCACCATGTCCGACCTGCGTTTCCTCGCCCTCTCCGGCAGCCTGCGCCGCGGCTCGCACAACACCGCCCTGCTGCACGCCCTGAAGGCCCTGGCCCCGGACGGAGTCTCCGTCGAGATCCACGAGGGCCTCGGCGAGCTGCCGTACTTCAACCAGGACCGCGAGGAGGTGCCGCCCGCCTCGGTCGCGGACCTGCGGGCGCGGGTGCGGGAGGCCGACGGCCTGATCATCGCGACGCCCGAGTACAACTCGGCGATCCCCGGCGTCCTGATGAACGCCTTGGACTGGCTGTCCCGTCCGGCGGGCGACTCCAGCCTGCGCGGCAGGCCCACCGCGATCCTGGGCGCCTCGCCCTCGCAGTTCGGCACCGCCCGGGGGCAGTTGGTCCTGCGCCAGATCCTGCACCGGGTACAGGCACCCGTGGTGGCCCACCCGGAGGTCACCGTCTTCCGCTCGCACCAGCGCTTCGACACGGAGGGGACGTTCCTCGCCGACCAGTTCACCGAGAGCCTGCTGAAGGAGCTGCTGGCGGAACTGGTCCACCTCGCGGAGCTCACCCACGCGCGGTCCGACCGGGTGCCTGCCTGACCACCGCTCCCCCGGACACGGCGACACCCCACACCAGCACCGCGCAGACGAACGCCGCCCCGGCGAACACCAGCGGTCGCGCCGCCGTGTCCTCGCGCGACGCGGCGAGCACGGCGACGACGGCCGCCACGGGCCATACGTACCAAAAGCGCGGCCGGGCCCCGCCGCCCGCCGCCCCCGGGCCGAGGAAGCACCGGGCGGCGGCGAACGCGGCACAGGCCAGCAGGACGGCGCCGAGCACGTCGCTGGGCCGGTGCCAGTACAGCGCCTGGACGGCGCCCGCCGTGAGCGCCACCCACACGGCGCCGACGGCGGCCACCGGCAGGCGGGCCCGCCCGGGGACGACGAGTACGAGCCCCAGGGCGAGTGCGGCGGAGATCGCCACGTGACCGCTCGGGAAGCTCGCCTCCCGGAGGTTCTGCGCGGCGCCGACGAGGTCGGGACGTACCAGAACGGCCTTGTTGAGCAGTTCCGTGACGGCGAGCGTGCCGACCACCGCGGCGACGGCCGCACACCCTTCGCGCAGCCGTCGCCGTACGACGGAGACCGCCACGACCAGGGCCAGGCCCACGACGAGCAGCGGGATCTCGTGCGCGAGGGGCGGCGGCCCCCAGGACTGCACCCAGGGGAAGATCCGCGCCTGGTCGGCGTAACCCACCACCAGGGCGTTCTCCGCCCGCTGGCCGATCGGCGTCCACACGGCGAGCCCGTGCAGGGCGGCGAACGCCAGGAGGAGCACCACGGGGCGGCAAAGGGACGTGCGGGCGCCCGGGAACGGTGGGGACATGGCGGTCGCTGCTTTCGTACGTCGGGTTCGGGGGCCCGGAAGCCCGGGGCTCAAGGGGTTGTGGGCTCGGAAACCCGGGCTCAAGGGTTGTGGGCGCGGAGAACCGCTCCGGACGGCGGGATGCCGTCCGGAGCGGGGGCGTCGCCGGCGGTCAGCGCGTGGCCCGGTCCGCCTGCTGGACGAGGCGGGTCACGGCGCCCGGGTTGCTGACCATGGCGGCGTGGGAGCTGGGCACCTCGGTGATGTGCGCGCCCGCACGCCGGGCCATGAAGCGCTCCAGGCTCGGCGGAATCGCCTTGTCCCGGGTGGCGACCAGGGCCCAGGAGGGCAGCTTCTTCCAGGCCGCCGCCTTGGTGGGCTGCTCGAACGCCTCGACGGCAATGGGGCGTTGGGAGGCGGCCATGAGGTCCGCCTCGGGTGCCGGTACGTCCGCGGCGAAGGCGGCCCGGAACCGGGCCGGGTCGAGGAGGACGTCGGTGCCGGCGGAGCCGTCGGGCCGGGTGTAGCCGAAGGTCTGCTGCGGGAGCGCCGGGACGGTGGGGTCAGCGTGCTCCTCCAGCAGCGAGCCGAGCGACTCCCCCTGGTCGGGCACGAACGCGGCGACGTACACGAGCGCCTTGACGTCGGGCACGGAGGCGGCGGCGTTGGTGATGACCGCGCCGCCGTAGGAGTGGCCGACGACGATCTTGGGGCCCTTGATGCTCTTGAGGAGCCCAGTGACGTAGGCGGCGTCGTGGTCAAGGCCGCGCAGCGGGTTGGCGACGGCCCGCACCGGATATCCGTCGTGCCGCAGGCGCTTGACGGTGTCCGCCCAGCCGGAGGCGTCGGCGAACGCGCCGTGGACCAGGACGACGGTCGGCTTGGCCCGGTGCGCCGGTGCGGCGGTCTGTTCCTGCGTCGCCGACGCGGAGGGTGCCAGGGTGGCAAGAGCGACCACGGCGGCGGCCGCGGTGGCACCGACGGCGAGGGTGGTGCGGGGGCGTGTGAGCTTCACGGTGTGTCCGTTTCGGGAGTGGGCGGTCACGCGCGGTGAGTGAGGACGGCCTTGACGGTGCTGCCCGTCCTGACGTCGGCGATCGCGCGGTTGATGTCGGCCAGGGGGTACGTGGTCACGAGGCGGTCGAGCGGGAAGCGCCCCCGGCGGTGGAGGTCGAGGAGCCGGGGGATCAGCAGGCCGGGCGCCTGGTGGCCCATGACGGAACCGGTGACGGTGCGGCCCTTGAGGAGTTCGAAGGCGTTGGCCTTCAGGTCGGCGTCGAGTGCCGCGACGCCCAGGACGGCGGCCGAGCCGAGGGGCGCCAGGACCGAGACGGCGGTGTTCATCACCGGGACGACGCCGGTCGACTCGACACTGTGGTCCACGCCGCGTCCCCCGGTCAGCCCCAGGACGGCTTCACCGGCCTCGACGGCGGTGGCGTCGACGACGTCGGAAGCACCCAACTCCTTTGCCAGGGTGAGGCGTTCGGGCTTCCGGTCGATCGCGATGACACGCGTCGCACCGGAGGCGACGGCGGCCATCAGCGCCGCGAGACCTACCGAACCGAGCCCGAAGACCGCGACGCTGCTTCCGGCCCGCACCCGCAGCGAGTTGAGGACGGCACCCGCACCGGTGATGAGCCCGCAGCCGAGCGGGGCGAGGGTGGTGAGCGGCAGGTCGTCGGGGACCTTGACCAGGCCGCGGGGGTGGGCGAGGCCGTACGAGGCGAACGAGGACTGCCCGAAGAAGTGGTCGTGCACCGGGGCGCCGGAGGCGTCGCGCAGACCCACCGAGCCGTCCGCGCGCCGGGAGTGGAAGTTCAGCGGGAGGTGCTGGTCGCAGTAGGCGGGCTGCCCGGCCAGGCAGTTGCGGCAGACGCCGCACGAGTCGAGGCTGAGGACGACCCGGTCGCCGGGGGCGAAGCCGGTGACCGCCGCGCCGACGGCCTCGATCGTCCCCGCGCCCTCGTGGCCGAGGACCACCGGGTGCGGGGTGGGGAGCTTGCCGGCGGCGGCCTCCAGATCGGTGTGGCAGAGGCCGACGGCCGTGTAGCGGACGAGGACTTCGTCGGGGCGGGGGTCGTCGAGCCGGAGTTCCTCGATGCGGAAGTCCTCCCCGGGTTCGCGGGAGACGGCTGCGGTGACGGTGGTGGGCATGAGGGCCTTCTTCGGGAGGAGGGGGGGGCAGGGGCGCGGGTTGGACGCCGTGGGCGGTGCGCGGCAGGTCCTGCCGGACACCGCCCACGGCTGGGCCGGGCACCGGCCTTTCGTGGGTGAGGGGGAGGGCGTACGGCCGCCAGGGGTTCGGCGGTACGCCTCTGAGCACCCGGCCGGTGCCGGGCCGGTCGTGAGGGGGGGCGTACGGCTGCCGGAAGCGGACCGTACGGCCGAGGCGGCAGCCGGGACGGCCTATCGCGCCCCGCGTCCCAGCAGCAGGTCCGACGCCCTCTCGCCGATCATGACGCTCGGCGCGTTCGTGTTGCCGGTGGGCTCGTGCGGCATGACCGACGCGTCGGCGACCCGCAGGTTGCGTACCCCGTGGACCCGCAGTTCGGGGTCGACGACGGACAGGGCGTCCAGGCCCATCCGCGCGGTGCCGACCTGGTGGTGGCCGGAGACGACGGTGGCCCGCACGTGGTCGCGCAGCTGTGCACGCGTCGCGGTGCCCTCGCCCGGCAGCACCTCGCCGTCGTTCCACTCCTCGAGCGCGTCCTGTCCGGCGATGTCGCGGAGCTGCTCCAGGTTGTCGACGAGGGTCTCCAGGTCGCGCGGGTCGGAGAACACCTTCGGGTCGAGGACCGGCGGGGCCGACGGGTCGGCGGAGCGCAGCCGCACCTCGCCCCGGCTGTACGGGTGCAGCAGCTGGCCCACGGCGGAGAAGCCGTGCTCGGGCAGGTCCGCGCCCGGCACCGGGTAGGGGAACGAGAGGAAGAGGGGCTGGATGTCGGGGACGGCGAGCCCCGGCCGGGTGGCGGCGAAGTACTGGGCCTCCAGCCCCTGCGCCGCCCACGCGGGCAGCGGCTGCCGCGACTTCCAGACCAGCGGCGCCGACCAGTGGTCCTGGAGGTTCTGGCCGACACCCGGCAGGTCGGCGCGGACCCGCAGCCCGAAGGACCGCAGGTGCTCGGCCGGGCCTATGCCGGACAGCATGAGGAGCTGCGGTGTGCCGAACACGCCGCCGGAGAGCACCACTTCGTGCGCCGAGCGGGCGATGTGCTCCTGCCCGTCGGCCGTGTACGCGATGCCCGCCGCGCGGTCCCCGTCGAAGACGATCCGCGTCACGAGCGCGTCGGTGACCACGGTCAGCAGCGGGTTGTCCCGCACCGCGTGCCCGTACGCCACCCAGGTCGACTGACGGCGGTGGTCCTTGATGGTGTGCTGGGTGTAGCTCACGCCGTGCTGGTCGCCGCTGTTGTAGTCGTCGTTGTACGGCAGACCGTACTGCCGGGCCGCCTCCACCCAGGACCGCACCAGGGCGTCCGGGCCGGGGTTGCGCTGCACGTGCAGGGGCCCGCCGACGCCTCGGCCGCCCGCCGCGCCGCCGTCGAAGTCCTCCATGCGGCGGAAGTACGGTTCCACGTCCTGCCAGGACCAGCCCGCCGCGCCGCCGTAGGCCCAGGAGTCGTAGTCGGCCCGCGCGCCGCGCACGTAGATCATGCCGTTGAACGAGCTGGAGCCGCCGAGCGTCCGGCCGCGCGGCCAGGGCAGTTCGCGTCCGTCGGCGTGGGTCTGGGGCTCGGTCCGGAAGGCCCAGTCCCAGGGGCTGTTCCAGAGCTGGATCGAACCCGTGGGGTCGTGGATGGCCTCGGTGTCGTCGACCGGGCCCGCCTCCACGAGGAGGACCTTGCGGCCCGCGTCGACCAGCCGCCGTGCGACGACGGCGCCCGCCGATCCGGCGCCCACGACGATGTTGTCGAACTCCGTGCTGTTCATGGCTGTACCGCTTTCCTTGCTCAATGCGCCCCGTGCGCCCCGTGCGCCCAGCGCGCTCATTGCGCTCAGCGCTGCTCTCCGGCGAACCGCTCCTGTCCGGCGGGGGACGCCGGTCGGCCCGTGCGGTGACCACTGTCGCCGGGGCGGGCCCTGAGCGGATCGGTCGTCGGATCTGTCACGGTGACCGGGGTTGTGCGGCCAACGTCCCGCACCATGACGGGGTGTGACCGGGCATCGGATCACATGGCCACGCAACGGCCCATAACGCCTCCGGAATTTCCCGCACGGCATCCGTCATGGCCACGCTCCGTCGCGAGTTCATCCAGCTTTCAACGTGCTCCCGTATCATCGCCGCAGTGATGATCGGAAGAATGACGGAGCTGGACGCGGTACGCCGGCTCCTCTCCGGCGCGTCCACGGACAGGACGCCGGAGGACCAGGCGTCAGCGGATCAGCCGCCGCAGGATCAGCCGTCGCAGGACCAGCTGTCGCAGGACCAGCCGCCGCAAGGCACCGGCGGCGGCCTCCTGTTCGTCGGCGATCCCGGGTCGGGCAAGACGACCCTCCTGGACCGCGCCGCGCACCTCGCGGCCGGCGGCACCGCCGTCCTCCAGTGCCGGGGCACCCTAGCGGAGAGCCGCCTGCCGTACTCGGGCCTGCACGAACTCCTGTGGCCGCACACCACGGAGCTGCACCGGCTGCCCCCGGCCGGCCGGGCCGCGCTGGAGTGCGCGCTCGGCATCGAAACCGGGCGGGCCGAGCGCTATCCGGTCGCCACCGCCCTCTTCCAGCTCCTGCATCTGCTCGCGCAGGACCGCCCGGTGCTGCTGCTCGTCGACGACCTCCAGTGGCTGGACAGCGATTCGTGCGACGCGCTGCTGTTCGCCCTGCGGCGGCTGCACAAGCACCCGGTGGCCGCCGTCCTCACGGCCCGCCCCGGCATGCGTCACCTGGGCGACCGCGCCGGTCTGCGCCAGTACGTCCTGCCGCCGCTCACCGACGCCCAGTCGCGCGAGGTCGTGGCCCACCACCTGCCCGCCGCGGATCCCGCGACGGTGGAGCGCGTCCTGCGCACGGCACGGGGCAATCCGCTGGCCCTGGTCGAGACCGTGCGGACGGTCGCCGCGTCCTCCTCCACCGGTCCGCTGCCGGTCGGGCAGGCGTTCTCCCACGAGGTCCGCCAACTGTCCGCCCCCGCCCAGGGCATGCTCCTGCTGGCCGCCGCCGGACAGCACGAATCCCTGGAGGTCCTCCTGGAGGCGGCCGCACTCCTGGACCTGGACGTGCGCGGCCTGGACGAGGCGTTCACCGCCGGGGTGCTGCGCTTCGACCGGGGCCGCACGGAGTTCCGCCACCCACTGCTCCAGCAGACCGTGTACGAGGAGGCGGGCCCGGTCCGCCGGATGCTCACCCACCGGGCACTCGCCGAGGTCACCACGGCGGAACGGCGGACCTGGCACCGGGCGGCGGTCCTCACCGACCCGGACGACGACGTCGCCGCCGCCCTCCAGGAGCAGGCCGGGCAGTGCCTGGAGCGCGGCGCCCCGCACGCCGCCCTCCAGGCGCTGGTGCGGGCGGCCGAACTCTCCACCGAACCGGCCGACCGCACCGTAAGGCTGGCGAAGGCGGCGCACGCCGCGTGGCTGGCGGGCGACGTGCGCCAGGTGCGCGAGCTGCTGTCGCGGGTCGATCCGGCCGTTGCCGCCCCGCCGGTACGGGGCCGGATGCTGGCCCTGCACGGGCTGACGGAGTTCTTCGGCGGCTCGGCGGCGCGGGCCGCCCGGCTGGCCGTGGAGGCGGCCCGGCTGCTGGCCCCCACCGACCCCGAGTACACGTGCGGTGCCCTGCACCTGGCCGTGCGGGCCCTGTGGTCGCAGGGCGACTTCGCGGGCATCGCCGCCCTCGCACAGGACCTCCCCGCCCTCGCCGGGCACGCGGACCTCGCCGCGGAGCTCCACCAGCGCATCCGGCTGAGCCTGGACTCCGTACCCACACCCGCGTCGCACGACGACTGGCCGCGCTCGCGGCTGCGGCGCCCGCCGCACGACACCGGTCTCGACCTGGGACCCGTACCCTCGCACCACGCGGTGTCCACCGACACCGAGGACCTGGCCGCCGACGCCTACGTGCACAAGGCGGGCCAACTGCGGCGCTCGGGCGCGTCGTTGGCCCAGTTGCCGGAGGTCCTCACCGACCTGGCCGCCACCGAGATCCTCTCCGGCCAGTGGGGGCGGGCCGACGCCCACCTGCGGGAGTCCGTCCAACTGGCCCGGGAGCACGACCTGGTGGCCCTCCAGGGCGCCGGGGAGATCGGCCTCGGCTGGCTGGCCGCCCTGCACGGGGCCGAACAGGACGCCCGCCGCCACGTCAGCACCGGGCTGCGGCTGCTGTCTCCGCACCCGCGCGCCTTCATGACCGCGCTCGCGCACACCGCCCTCGCCCTGCTCGAACTCGGTCTCGGCCGCCCCTCGCAGGCCCTGGACCACTGGCTGCCGGTCATCGCCGAGCAGGGCCCGGCGGCCCATCCGCCGACGGCCGCCCTGGTCGCGGCTGACGTGGCGGAGGCGGCGGCGCTCGCCGGGCGCGTCGAGGAGGTCCGCGCCTTCTGCACCGCGTACGCGGCCGGCGCCGACCGCACGGGACCGGACACCGGCACCGCCCGGGCCACCGCGCACCGCATCCGGGCGCTGCTCGCCGACGACCGGGAGGCCGCACTCCCCCATCTCGCCCTGGCGGTACGGGCCGAGGCGACCCGCACTCCGCACCGCCCGTTCAACCTGGCCCGCGCGCACCTCCTGCACGGCGAGTGCCTGCGCCGTCTGCGCCGCAGGTCACAGGCGCGTACGGCGCTCGAAGCGGCCCGTACGATCTTCGCCTCGCTCGGCGCGACCCCCTGGCAGGCCCGCGCCGAACGCGAACTCGCCCACGACCGCCCCTCCTCCCCCGCCCGCCTGGGCCTGACCCACCAGGAGTGGCGGATCAGCCGTCACGCGGCGCGCGGCCACACCAACAAGGAGATCGCCGCCCGCCTCCATCTGAGCCCGCGCACGGTCGGCTACCACCTCTCCAACGCGTACGCGAAACTCGCCGTCCCCGACCGCACCCAGCTCCGCCACATCCCGGCCCTGCTGGCTCCGGAGCCCTGACGGACGCGCAGACCGCCCCGCACCGGGGTCCGTCAACTCCCCCCTCTACGATGACGCGATGACGACGACAGAGATCAAGAACTCCGCGGCGCCGGAGATCAGGAACTTCCAGATCACCTTCGACTGCGCCGACCCCGAACGCGTCGCCCGCTTCTGGTGCGAGGTCCTGGGGTACGTCGTGCCCGCGCCGCCGGAGGGCTTCGCCGACTGGGACGCGTACAAGGCCTCGTTGCCGGCCGACGGTCCGTTGGCCGGGTTCGTCTGCCAGGACCCGACGGGGGTGCGGCCGCGGATGTACTTCCAGCGGGTGCCCGAGGGCAAGGCGGTCAAGAACCGCGTGCACATCGACGTGCGGGTCGGCACCGGACTGGTGGGCGAGGAGCGGCTGGCCGCACTGGAGGCCGAATGCGTACGGCTGGAGGCGCTGGGTGCCACCCGCGGCACGCTGCTGCTGGCGGACGAGTACAACGAGTCGTGCCAGAACATGCAGGACGTCGAGGGCAACGAGTTCTGCCTCGACTGAACAACCTTACGACGGCGGTCACTTGGGCCCCGGGAGCCAGACGATCGCGGCGGTGCGGGCACCGTGCCTGACACCTCGCGTCACGCCCTCCTTGACCACCGCCGCCGTGCGGCCCGCGAGGTACTGGCGCCGTGCGCCGTCGTCGCGCCGGGACAGCTGGATCACGCCGTCGGAGCGGCCGAGCGAGAGTCCCGTACCGAAGTACCCCATGGAGTACGGTCGCGGCTCGCGCCCCCGGATCAGCCGGGCCAGGGTGTCCGCCGCGTGGGCGCCCTGCGGTCCGGCCGTCTGGCAGGCGGCGCGCGAGCCCGGCACGGCGGCGCAGTCGCCGACGGCGAGGATCCGCGGGTCGCTCACGCTGCGCAGATACGGGTCGACGAGGACGCGTCCGCTGCCGTCGACGTCGAGCCCGCTGCGGGCGGCCAGGTCGGGAATGGTCCCGAGGACGCCCCACAGGGTGAGGTCGCAGGCCAGGACCCCGCCCGACGCCAACCGGACCTCGTCGGGCCCCACTTCGGTCACCGTGTCCTCCCGGACGGAGACCTTCAGTCGCTCGAGCCCGGCGCGCACCCGGCGGCGCGCCCCGTCGGAGAACGAGGCGACGAGCCGGTTCCCCACCAGCCGTACGTCCAGGTCGGGACGCCCCTCGGCGACCTCGGCGGCGGTCTCGACGCCGGTCGCCCCCGTGCCGATCACGGTGACCTTCGCCCCGGCGGGCAGGGCCGCGAGCCGGGCGCGGGCGTTCTCCGCACCCTCCCAGGTGCCCACGGGGACGGTGCCGGGCAACGGCGTGACCGTACTCCCCACGGCCAGGACCAGATGGTCGAAGTCGACAGACTCGCCGGTGTCCAGGGTCGCCGTGCCGTCGCCGATCTTCGTCACGGCGGCGAGCCGGGAGCGGATGCCGGGGTGCAGCATCTCGGCCAGGGGTGTGGTGACCTTCCCCGTGCCCGCGATCTGCTGATGAAGACGGACGCGCTCCACGAAGTCGGGGCGCGGATTGACGACGGTGATCTGCGCCTCCGGCACCTTCTTGGCCAGCCGGTTCGCCGCGAGAGTGCCGGCGTATCCGGCGCCTGCCACGAGAATCTTCACGGGTGCCTCCTGTGTGATCTGCGTTCTCATGCCGTACGACGACGCAGCCCCGCGAAGTGTGAGGTGCGGCGGCCCCCGGTCGGCCGGGGGCCGCCACCCGCCCGTTCGCCAGGTCTTGCCGGCCTGCTCCCGGACGGTGTGGTTGAGCCGGTTGAAGAGGTTGGTCAGCGAGATCTCCAGGGTGATCGCACCCAACTGCTCCTCGGTGAAGTGGTCGGCCGCCGCGTCCCCGATCTCGTCGGTCACGCCCGGCGCGCCGTCCTGGATCCGGGTCACCGCCTCCGCGAGGGCGAGGGCCGCCCGCTCCTCCTCGGTGAAGAAGGGCGTCTCGCACCAGGCGACCACGTGGTGCAGCCGCTCGGCGCTCTCCCCTGCCTTCGTCGCCGCCTGGACGGTGGCGTGGATGCAGGGGCTGCACCCGTTGATCTGGCTGGTGCGCAGGTGGACCAGGGCCAGCAGCTTGCCGTCCACCCCGGCGGAGTGGATGACCTTGTACAAGTGCTGGATTCCGGTGATCAGGTCCGGGTTGGTCGGGCTCTTCATCCGTACGCCGCCACGTGATTCCATCTGTCCTGCTCCTCGTCGTCGGTTACCTGTGCCCACTCGGGCTCGTCATCCCCATGACGGAACAGCGCCGAGGAAGGTAACCGGATGAGCCAGATGAACCAGATGAGCCAGATCGGCCCGCGAGACCCGATGGCCGAACTCTTCGAGGCCGAGCGCGACCGGCTGCGCGCGGTCGCGCACCGCATGCTCGGCTCGCACGCCGACGCCGAGGACGTGGTGCAGGAGGCCTGGCTGCGGCTCTCCCGCCCGGACGCGGCGACCATTCACAACCTGGCCGGGTGGCTGACCACGGTGGTCGGCCGGATCAGCCTGGACGTGCTGCGCTCCCGGCAGGCCCGGCTGGAGGCCTCGTACGACGACGGCGTGGCGGATCTGCTGGTGACCCTCGACGAAGGTCCTGCCCCCGAGGACGATGCGCTGCTCGCCGACTCGGTCGGGCTGGCGCTGCTGGTCGTACTGGATTCGCTCGGGCCGGGCGAGCGGCTCGCGTTCGTGCTGCACGACCTGTTCGGGGTGCCGTTCGGGGAGATGGCCCAGATCCTGGGCAAGTCCCCGGACGCGACGAAGATGCTCGCCAGCCGGGCCCGCCGGAAGGTCCGGGACGGCGAACGGCCGGCGGGCGCCGGGCGGGAGCGGCGCGAGGTGGTCCGGGCCTTCCTGGCGGCGGCCCGCCGGGGCGACTTCGAGGAGTTGCTGCGGCTGCTGGACCCCGAGGTGGAGCTGACCGTGGAGACCCCGGACGGCCCCGTCGTCTCGCTGGGCGCGACGAAGGTCGCCGCGGGCGCGCAACTGGGCGCGAGGGGCGCGGCGGAGGGACTGGAGGTGCTGGTCGGCGGACTTCCGGGAATCCTGGCCCGGCACGCGGACGGCACCCCGCGCTCGGTGGTGGCGTTCACGGTCACCGACGGCAGGATCACCGCCATCAGGACGGTGACCGACCCTGCCACGCTCGCGCGGATGGACCTGCCGTGGCGGCGCTGACCAGGAACCGGGACCTGGCCCGCCGGGCCCGCGCCGTACGGGAACCCCGTCGCGGTCGTGTCCGTTGAACGGACATGCCAGAGCCTCAGCAGCCCCATGAGCACACTCAAGAGCACACTTCCGTACGCCCTCTCACCGACGCCGACGTGACCGTCGCGGTCGACACCCTCGCTCGGGCCTTCGCCGACTACCCCTTCACCCGGCACGTGATCGCCGCCGACGGACACCAGGAGCGCATCCGGCGCTTCCAGGAACTGGCCCTGACCCGCATCGGAATGGTCTACGGCCGGGTCTGGGTCGCGGACGCGGGGCGCGCGGTCGCGGTGTGGACCACTCCGGACCGGGATCCGTCCCCCGCCTTCGCCGAACTGGGCGCGCAGCTCGGGGAGTTGGCGGGTGACCGGGCCGATGCGTTCGAGTCCGCCGAGCAGGCCGTCGCGCCGCACCGGCCGAAGGAGCCGGTGTGGTTCCTCAGCACGGTGGCGGTCGCCCCGGAGGCGCAGGGGCGGGGTCTGGGCAGGGCGGTGCTGGTCCCCGGCATCGAGGCGGCCGAGCGCGCCGGGCACGCGGCGTTCCTGGAGACCTCCAGCGCGCGCAACGTCGCCTTCTACGAATCCCTCGGCTTCACGGTGACGGCCGATGTCCCGCTTCCCGACGGCGGCCCCCGCACCTGGTGCATGCGCAGGGACCCCCGCCGGTAGCACGCACCGGTCAGGGGCGGTAGACCTCTCCGGCCTCGGGCTTCGCCGGGGACATGAGCTGGGAGACCGTCACGAACGTGTAGCCCTGCTTGCGCAGCTCGCCGATGATGCCGGGGAGCGCGGGGATCGTACCGGGGTAGCGCTCGTGCAGCAGGATGATGCCGTCCGGCTTGGTCTGCTCCAGCACCCGCTTCTTGACCTCCGCCGGGTCCTTGACCTGGAAGTCCTTCGCGGTGACGCTCCACAGGATCTGGGCAAGACCCATCTCCCCGAGCACTTCGGAGACGTCGTTGCTGGTGGCACCGCCCGGCGGGCGCATCAGGGTGGGGGCCTTGCCGGTCGCCTTCTCGATGTCCTTCTGCACCGGCTCGATCTCGGCCCGGATCTGGTCCGGGGTCAGCTCGGTGAGGTTCTTGTGCGACCAGGTGTGGTTCGCGACCTCGTGGCCTTCCTTCGCCATGCGGGTCACGGTCTGCGGATAGGTGTCGGTGTGCCCCTTCCCCTGGAGGAAGAAGGTCGCCGGCACCTTCTGCTCCTTCAGTACGTCGAGGGCCTTCGGCGTGGGGGCGCTGGGACCGCCGTCGAAGGTGAGCGCCACGCACTTCGCCTTGGCGCAGTCGACCGCCCCGCTCGCGGCCTTCCCGTCGTCGACGGCCTCCCCCCGCACCTCCGCGGGCGACAGGACCCCGGTGAGGCCGCACGAGGTGAGCAGCGGCAGCAGGGCGGCGGCGAGGAGCAGGCGGGTGGTGCGGGTGCGGTGGTTCATGGTGCTCATCATGTCGGTCGGGGTGCGGGCGGCTGCGGGCAGGGGGTGCGCGGGCTCGACCTTCCGGTGCCGGGCACGCTCTTGCCGTGCCCCGTCAGGGGCGCGGGGCTGTATTCGATGTGCGGCTCCGCCGCGCGGGCACGACCGGCCGCTTATCCGTGCCCCTTCAGGGGCGCGGGGAACTGCGCGCTCAGCCACGACGCTCCCGCACGGAACCGGTCCCATGCCCCTGCGGGTTTAGGTGAAGGGGCGGGGCTGGGGACCCTTTGGCCCGGCGGGCCGGGGGCTTCACGTGCCCGGCACGGGCAGGCGCCCCGAGGGCCCCGGGCCGAGCGCACCCGGCACGGAAGGTGCGGGCAGGGACCGGTACCGGGGCGGGCCCGGATCGGGCGTACCGCCCCCTTGCCCGCCCGTTCCGCCCCCGGGGGGGCGGCCCCGCCGCCCAAGGGGGCGGGGGGAAAGGGGGGGAGGGGGCGGCCCCGAAGCCCCGAAGAGGCCGTGCGCCTCGGCGCCGAAACCGAATTGCCGCTCCCGGAGCAAGGGGGACTCCCGGCCCGGGAATTAACGGGAATACACAGACACCCTATTGCACAGCGGAATTCCCCGCGCCGGGTCTTTGACAATTGGTCAGGCGCCTTGCAGGGTGAGGCCGAATACGCGGTTTCGGGAATTCCGGCCCGTACCCCTCCCCACTCGGATCGTCCGGCACGTACCGCCGGTGAACAGGGACGACGCACTCATGGCAGAGATCACGTTCGACAAGACCACCTGTATCTATCCGGGCGCCGAACGGCCCTCCGTGGATTCGCTCGATCTGCATATCGAGGACGGTGAGTTCCTTGTGCTGGTGGGGCCCTCCGGGTGCGGGAAGTCGACGACGCTCCGCATGCTGGCCGGCCTTGAGGACGTTTCCAGCGGCACGCTTTCCATCGGCGGGCGGGACGTCACCCATTTGCCGCCGAAGGACCGGGACATCTCGATGGTGTTCCAGAACTACGCGCTCTATCCGCACATGTCCGTCGCCCAGAACATGGGTTTCGCTCTGAAGATCGCCAAGGTGGAGAAGTCGGAGATCGCCCGGCGGGTGGCGGAGGCCGCGAAGATTCTCGGGCTGACCGAATTCCTGGACCGGAAGCCGAAGGCCCTCTCCGGCGGACAGCGGCAGCGGGTGGCGATGGGGCGGGCGATCGTGCGCGAGCCGCAGGTGTTCCTGATGGACGAGCCGCTGTCGAACCTGGACGCCAAGCTCCGGGTGCAGACCCGCGCCGAGATCGCCAACCTCCAGCGGCGGCTGGCCACCACCACCGTGTACGTGACGCACGACCAGGTCGAGGCGATGACGATGGGCGACCGGGTCGCCGTACTGAAGGACGGTCTGCTCCAGCAGGTCGATTCGCCGCGCACCATGTACGACCGCCCGGCGAACAAGTTCGTCGCGGGTTTCATCGGCTCTCCCGCCATGAACCTGATCTCCCTGCCGCTGCACGAGGACGGCATCCACTTCGGCGGCAGCGTGCTGGCCATCAGCCCGGAGGCCCGGGCGGCGGCGGGCGGGCCGACGGTGACCATCGGCATCCGGCCCGAGCACCTCGACTTCCACGCCAAGCACAGCGACAAGGGCCTCCCGGTCACCTTCTTCACCGTGGAGGAGTTGGGGTCGGACGGGTTCGCGTACGGGAACATGGAGGTCGAGGGCGGGGGCCAAACCCCGCTCACGGTAAGGACGTTCGGGCGGGAGAGCGGGCTGCGGGACCAGACGATCCGGGTCATTCCGCGTCAGGACGAGCTGCATCTGTTCTCGGACGTGACGGGTGAGCGGCTGCCCGACTGACGTGGGTGCCCCGACCTGCATCGGGGCACCCCGCCACACCTCACCCCGCCAGCCACACCGCCGTGTCCCCCGGCAGCCCGTCGCCCTCCAACGGGCCGGAGGACAAAAGGACTTCACCGTGTGCGGGGAGCGCACAGAGCCGTGAGGAGGTGTTGACGACCACGATGACCCCCTCACCCCGCCGGAAGGCGAGGACCCCGTCGTCCGAGGGCAGCCACTCCATCGGCCCCTCCCCCAGGTCCGGCAGCGCCCGGCGCAGCCGCAGCGCCTCGCGGTAGAACTCCAACGTCGAGGCGGGATCGCCGAGTTGGGCCTCCGCCGTACGGTCCTTCCAGGCGGCGGGCTGCGGCAGCCACGGCGCGGTGTGGGCGTCGGGCGGCGAGAAGCCGAACGGGGCCGCCTCACCGCTCCACGGCAGGGGGACCCGGCAGCCGTCGCGGACCGGGTCGGTGTGGTCGGCCCACAGCCGGGAGGGGTCCTGCCAGACCTCTTCGGGGAGGTCCTCGACCTCTTCGAGGCCCAGTTCCTCGCCCTGGTAGACGTACGCCCCGCCGGGCAGGCCGAGGCTGAGCAGGGCGGCGGCCCTGGCCCTGCGCAGGCCGAGTGCCAGGTCGGCGGGTTGGCCGTAGGCACGCTTGGCGTCGGCGAGGGACGTCAACTCCCGTGCGTACCGCGTGAGATGGCGTACGACGTCGTGGTTGGACAGCACCCAGGTGGGCGGGGAGTCCGTCGCCGCGAGGGCGGTGAAGGTGGCGTCGATCTCGCGTCGCAGCGCGGGGGCGTCCCAAGGACAGCCCAGCAGGCCGAAGTTGAAGGCGGTGTGGAGGCGGCCGGGGGTGAGGTAGCGGGCCATGCGTTCGGGCGAGGAGACCCAGGCCTCTGCGACGAAGATGCGTTCGCCGTCGTAGGAGTCGGTGATTCTGCGCCAGGTCTCGTAGATGGCGAGGGTGGCGTCGCGGTCGAAGTAGGGGTGGTCGGCGGCCTGGGCGGAGCCGAGCATTTCGGTGTCGGTCTCGGCCAGGTCGGGCAGGGCAGGGTCCTTGGTGAGGCCGTGGGCGACGTCGATGCGGAAGCCGTCGGCGCCCCGGTCGAGCCAGAAGCGCAGGATGTCCTCGAACTCGGCCCGCACCTCGGGGTGGTCCCAGTTGAGGTCGGGCTGGGCGGATGCGAAGAGGTGCAGGTACCACTGGCCGTCGGGGACGCGGGTCCAGGCGGGGCCGCCGAAGATGGACTGCCAGTTGTTGGGCGGGAGTTCGCCGTGGGCGCCGCGGCCCTCGTGGAAGTGGTAGCGGGCGCGCGCGGCGGATCCGGGGCCGGCCGCGAGCGCCTGGCGGAACCAGCGGTGCTGGTCGGAGGTGTGGTTGGGGACCAGGTCGACGAGGACCCGCAGCCCGTGCGCGTGGGCCTCGGCGAGGAAGTCCTCGGCCTCGGTGAGGGTGCCGAAGGCGGGGTCGATCTGCCGGTAGTCGCTGACGTCGTAACCGGCGTCGACCTGCGGCGACGCGTACCAGGGGTTGATCCACAGGGCGTCTACGCCCAGGTCGCGGAGGTGTCGCAGGCGGGTGCGGAGTCCGGCGATGTCGCCGATGCCGTCGCCGTTCCCGTCGGCGAAGCTGCGGATGTAGACCTGGTAGATCACGGCGTCGCGCCACCAGGGGGTGCGGGGGGCGGGGTGGTTCATGGAGGGGGGTGCGCCTTTCGGGGCGGTGGGGGGTGCGGGTGCGCTCGTGCCCGTACGAGAGGAACAGGCACGTGTGCCCGTACGAGAACAGGCACGTGACGGAGGGTCAGCCCTTGACCGCGCCGGAGGTGAGGCCGGAGACGATGAAGCGCTGGAGGTAGAGGAAGAGGGCGACGATGGGGATCGCCATCAGGAGCGAACCGGCGCAGAACAGGCCGAAGTTGGCGTCCCGGTTGCCTTCCTGGATCATTCCGTAGAGGCCGACGGCGAGGGTCTTGGCCTCGGGGTCGGTGAGGAAGATGTTGGCGAGCAGGAACTCGTTCATGGTGCCGATGAAGCTGAGCAGGCCGGTCACCGCGAGGACGGGCGAGACCAGCGGCAGCATGATGGTGAAGAAGACCTGCGCGTGGGAGGCGCCGTCGACCTTCGCGGACTCGTCGAGGGACTTCGGGACGGTGTCGAAGAAGCCCTTCATCAGCCAGGTGTTGGCGCCGAGCGCGCCGCCCATGTAGAGCAGGATCAGCGCCCATGAGGTGTTGAAGCCGATGCCCGGGTAGCGGGCGGTGATCCAGGTGAACATCAGGTAGATCGCCACCACGGCGAGGAACTGCGGAAACATCTGCACCAGCAGCAGCCCGGTCATGCCCGCCCGCCGCCCCCGGAAGCGGAACCGGGAGAAGGCGTACGCCCCGCAGGCGGAGGCGAACATCGACAGGGCTCCGGCGGCGGCGGAGATCAGCAGCGAGTTGCCGAACCAGCGCCCGTAGTCGGTCGAGGTGAACAGCTTGCGGAAGTTCTCCAGTCCCGCGCCCGATGGCCACAGGGTGGTGGAGCCGAGGGTGCCGCGCGGGTTGAACGCGGCGGAGACGACGAAGACGATCGGGATCAGGGCGAAGACCGCGCAGAGCAGCGCGACGGCGTGCCGCCACCAGCCGACCCGGTGGGCGACGCCGCCCCGGCGGCGGGACGGCGACGGTCCGGTGGGATGCGGTACGGCGGGGGGAATGGGCGTGGCCATCAGCCGTTGACCTCTTCTCTTGACCGGGACATCAGCCGTTGACCTCTTCCATGGCGCGGGCGCGGCGGAAGCTGACCAGGGAGATCACCGCGACGATGACGAAGATGAACAGCGAGATCGCCGCCGCGAGCCCGTACTGGGCACCCTGGCCGCCGAAGGCGAGTCGGTAGGTGTACGTGATGAGCAGGTCGGTGGCCCCCGCCATCGGGCTGTCCGGCGGGAAGGGGCCGCCGGCGGTGGTGAGGTAGATGGCGTTGAAGTTGTTGAAGTTGAACGCGAAGGAGGCGATGAGCAGCGGGAACAGCGCGACCAGCACCAGCGGCAGGGTGACCTTGCGCAGGATGGTCCAGCGCCCGGCCCCGTCCACCCTGGCCGCTTCCTTGACCTCGTCCGGCACGGCCTGGAGCGCCCCGGTGGCGACCAGGAACATGTACGGGTAGCCCATCCACAGCTGTACGAGCAGCACGGCGGCCCGTGCCGTCCAGGGCTCGCCGAGCCAGTTGACGTCGAGCCCGAAGAGCCGGTTGATCAGGCCGAAGTCCTTGTTGAACATGTCCGCCCAGACCATGAGCATCGCGAAGGCGGGCATGGCGTACGGGAGGATCAGCAGCGCCCGGTAGAACCAGCGGCCGCGCATCCTCGGGTGGTGCAGCGAGAGCGCCACGAACAGTCCGAGGACGAAGGTGATCAGTACGGTGAGGACGGCGAAGGCGATGTTCCACAGCAGGGTCTGGCCGAAGTAACGGCTGATGGTGGGGTTGGTGAGGACGTCGGCGAAGTTCCCCAGGCCGACGCCGACCCGCCAGCCGGAGCTGATGCGCTCGCCGTCGTCGGTGACGAAGGTGCCGGTGGTGCCGTCGGCCTTCCAGACGGTGCCGGTCGTGGCGTCGCGCAGGGTGTCGGAGGAGGCGTCGTAGCTGCGGGCGGGTGCGCCGACGTAGGCGCGTTCCAGTCCTTCGGTACGGATGTGGCCCGGGCCGTCGGCGATGCGCAGGGCGGCGAGCTCGGCCCCCCGGCGGGCGGCCTGGGGGTCGGTCAGGACGGTGAGGGTGGCCCGGGAAGGGAGGTCGGTGACGGTGCCCGTGTCGGCGCGGGCGGCGCGCTCCTTGCCGGTGGCGGGGTCGGTGAGGACCAGGACCAGAGGGCCGTCGGCGGGTGAACTCCCTTGCGGGACGGCGAGGTTGAGCCGGTAGTCGGGGGTGCCGGGCACCGGGGAGACGGAGGCCTCCTCGATGCTGTGGATCGCGGACTCCTTGCTGCCCCGGTGGCCGTCGCCGAAGTTGGTGAAGGCGGTGGAGACCGTGTACAGGATCGGCAGCACCTGGAAGGCGATGAGGAAGACGGTGCCGGGGAGCAGGTACTTGGCCGGGATGCGGCGCGGGGAGAGGTAGCCCCAGAAGATCAGGACGGTGGCGGCGACGAGGACGGCGAGGGCGAGCCAGTCGCGGTGTTCGACCAGGGGGAACGCGCCCCAGATCGCGAGCGCGAGGGCGAGACCGAGCAGGAGGGCCTTGGCGAGAACTCCGGCGCTGCCGAGGGGGGTGCCGAGAGGGTTGCCGAGAGGCTTGCGGGGCGGGACGGTCATCGGCGGTCAGTCCTTGCCGGCGGCGGGGTGGTTGGTCGTTGCCGGTGCACCGGCGAAGCGGACGGCCTTGTCCGGGTCGAGGCCGATCTGCCCGGCGACCGCCCGGGTGAGGGAGACGACCGTGGAGCGCACCGGCGCGCCGCCGATGATCGCCGCCTCGGCCTTGCCGAAGGGGTCCCACACGACGTTCATCTGCGGAATGGCGGGCTGAATCACCCCGTCGGCCCCTGCGGCGAGGAACTTGCCCAGGTCCGGGTTGCTGTCCTTGAAGTGGGCGAGGGCCGCTTTGAGGGCGGGCGGTCGCGGGTTGGCCTCGGTGAGGGCGATGGCGGTCCGCTCACTGCCTCCGGCCTGGGCGACGAACTCCTGGGCGAGCGCCTTGTTCTTCGCCTTGGCGGCCACGTAGAAGGCCTGTACGCCGATGAACGGCCCGCCCTTCCCTCCCGTCCCCTCGAATCGGGGCACGGCCTGGATGTCGTACGCGATCCCCGCCTTCTTGATGTCGGGCACCGCCCACGGCCCGGAAATCAGGAACGGGGCCTTGCCGGTGGTGAAGGTGGGAATGGCGTTGTCGGGGCCGATGGTCCGCTTGAGCGCACCCACCCCCTTCTCCCCCAGCGCACGGAACTTCTCCAGCGCCCGCACGGAGGCTTCCGTGCCGAGGCCGAGGTCGGCGGGGTTGTACTCGCCCTGGGCGTCGCGCCCGAAGAGATAGCCCCCGGCCTGCGAATAGAGCGCGTACGCGTGATACGCGTCCCCCGCCTGCCCCACCGGGACGGACATGATCTCGCTGACCTTGCCCTCCCCCTTCAGCCGCTGCCCGACGGCGACGGCCTCCTCGATGGTGGCGGGGGCGTCGGGGACGAGGGCGGTGTTGCGGATGAGGGCGACGTTTTCGAGCGCGTACGGCATTCCGTACGTCTGGCCGTTGAAGGTGACAGCCTTGACGGCGCGCGGTTCGAGGGAGTCGCGCTGACTCGTGCTCAGGCGTACGGGGTCGATGGCACCGTTCTGGACGAGGTTGCCGATCCAGTCGTTGGCGCCGACGACGACATCGGGGCCCTCGCCGGCCTGGGAGGCGGTGACGAAGTTCGTCTGCAGGTCCTTCGACACGGCCTGCACGGACACTCTCGCCCCGTACTTCTCGCCGAAGGTGCGGGCGAAGTCCTTGAGGGCGGCGGCACGTTGGTCGTCGGCCCAGACGGTGACAACGGGCCGCGCGGAGGCACTCCCGCCGGAGCCCGCGTCACCGCCGCATCCGGTGAGGGCGAGGACGGCCCCGAGGAGCGCGGCGCCGAGGGCGCAGGGTCTTCGGAGGCCCGGGTTCGCAGCTCGGTCGGGGGCACGGCTGCGCGCACGGTGCTCGTTCATCGGGGTCCTTCCACACGGCGGGTGGGGCAAGAAGGAGAGTTTTGCCCGAATCATCGCGCCAAGTGCCGTTTTGCCCGCCCACGGCACACGCATTTGTGCCCGGCCCGCCCCGCATGGTGGGGTGCCCGTCATGGGCGCGACACCAGCAACACCCGTACGAGCAGATTGAGGTACCCACCATGACAGCGGCCAGGACCGTGACCTTCCCCTCCGGCGCGAGCGTGCCCGCCCTGGGCCAGGGGACGTGGTACATGGGCGACAGCCTTACGCGGCGCGCCGACGAGCTCGCCGCGCTGCGCCGGGGCATCGACCTCGGCATGACCCTGATCGACACCGCCGAGATGTACGGCGGCGGCGCCTCCGAGGAGCTGGTCGGCGAGGCGATCCGGGGCCGCCGCGACGAGGTGTTCCTCGTCAGCAAGGTGCTGCCCTCGAACGCCGACTCGCGCGGCACCGTCGACGCCTGCCGGGCGAGCCTGCGCCGCCTCGGCACGGACCGCATCGACCTGTACCTGCTGCACTGGCGCGGCGGCATCCCGCTGGCCGAGACCGTCGAGGCGCTCGAAGGCCTGGTGAGCGACGGCAGTATCGGCGCGTGGGGCGTGAGCAACCTGGACGTCGACGACCTGGAGGAACTCCCCGCGGGCGACCTCCCCGAGACCAACCAGATCCTCTACAACCTCACCCGCCGGGGCCCGGAGTACGACCTCCTCCCCTGGTGCCGCAAGCGCTCGGTCCCGGTGATGGCCTACTCCCCGTTGGAACAGGGGCGACTCCTGGGGCACCCGGTGCTGGAGTCGGTGGCGGAGGCGCACGGGGCGACCCCGCTCCAGGTCGCGCTCGCCTGGGTGCTGCGCGACGACAACGTCATCGCCATCCCGAAGGCCTCCACCGTCGCGCACGTCGAGGACAACCACGCGGCCCTCGGCCTCACGCTCACCGACGCGGACCTGACGGCACTCGACACCGCGTTCCCCGCGCCCGTACGCAAGCAGCCGCTCGAAATGCTGTAACGGTGGTACGGACGGGCAACTCCTTCGCGCCCGGCCGCGTCATCCCCCGTACAGAAGGCGAATGATCAAGGGGGACGACCATGTTCGACCGTGGCCGTAAGTGCAGGCGTTGCGGAAGGCCGGTGCAGGGACCACTGCGCCGGGTGTGCCGGACCCGGCCGTGCCGGCGCGAGGGCGTGTCGGACGACGTCGCCGAGATCGGCGCCGAACTGATCACGGCGGGTGCCGCCGAGGGGATTCTGCGGATGGTGGTCGGCGCGGTGGTACGGGTGGTGCGGGGCGTGGTCAGGGTGGTCTTCGACTCGTAAGGGGGAATGCGGGGGAGAAATCACCCGGCCCGCCCCACAAAAAAGTGCCGTGGGTGGGCAAGCCTGTCAAAAGGCTTGCCCACCCACGGCACTTCTGCTTTTCCGGCCTAATCAATCAGCACCGGGCCGGTCAGAAATAGTGCTTGCGCCCGCCGACCGCGCGCCCGGTCGCACCGAGAATCCACAGGACCGCACCGACTACGACGAGGATTCCGCCCACGGTCGTCAGAATCGATATTCCGGCCAACACTCCGATGAGGAGCAGGATGACACCAAGAACAATCATCGCGGTTCCACTCTCTTCTCTCTACCAACGCGTGCGACCCACGGTTGGGCCTTCGTCCTGCCACCTCCGAGTGCCCTGCTTTCGCGCGGCAATGCATCCGCATCCCCGGGTTTTTATCCGGAGCTCACATCACCGGCAGTGCGCACCTCTCCCCGGTCGGCCGCAGGCGCTCGACGCGGTCCAGGTCGCCGTCGCAGGCGAGCAGGTCGGCGTGGGAGACGGTGAAGTCGCCGTTGGGGAGGTCCTGGTCCTCGTCGAAGCGGCGGCCCACGACCCTGGCGGGGAGGAAGGCACGCAGCCGCTCGCGCATGCCCGTCGGATACTCCACGGGCTCACCCCAGCCGTCCGGCGCCTCGTCGCTGGCGAACAGCACCCAGTGGTCGACGGGCACCGGCGCGTCCAGGTCCGGCGTGCCGCCGGTGTGGCTGTCCAGGGCGGGCACGGTCAGCCGGTCGGGGTCCAGCGGCTCGTACCAGAGCAGGAGCGGCTTGGCCCGGCGCGCGTCGGTGTTGGAGAAGCAGCACAGGGCGATGGTGTGGTCGGGGAAGTGCTCGGCGTAGAAGCTCAGCAGCTCCGGGTCGATCTCGGGCCGCCGGTACGACGGCACCCGCCACAGGGCGGTCGGGATCTGAGTGGGGTCGTCGGCCAGGAGCACGGTGTAGACGTCGTGCTCGAAGACCCGTACGGACGGCGTCGGCTCCCACCCCATCCAGTCGATCCCGTCCGCAGAGACGTCCACCGGCCGTACGGCGTCGACCATGCGTTGCAGGACGTCGTCGGAGTGCCCGACGGGCAGGAAGTGCTCGGGGGTCAGGTGACGGGTCGGCAGGTGCAGGAGCATGGCGTTCGGTCCGACGGCCAGGCTGACGGCGGTGTTCTGGTAGCCCAGCACGTGGATGAGCCCGTGCTCGGGGTGGTGCTGCCGCCCGCAGTACACGGTCGTTCCGGAAAACTCGGCCTGGCCGGTTGAGATGCACATGGCGTGAAAGGTAGCGCGCCGGGCCGAGGGCCTGTTGCCCCTACGGGAGGCGGGTGGCGACCACCATGCGGCACCGGGGGGTTCCGTCGTCGCGGCGGCCGAGTCCGTCCAGTGCGTACGTCTCGACGGCGAAGCCCGCTGCGGAGAGTTCGGCGGTGACGTCGGCGAGCGTGAAGCCGCGGTAGTACATGACGAACGGCGGCCGCCAGAGCGCGTTGCGGACCCGCATCACGGCGTCGAACCCGAGCATCGCCAGATGGACGTACGAACCGGGGCGGGCCGGGGCCGGCAGCGGGAACGCGAACCGGCCGCCCGGGCGCAGCGCGCCGTGGACCTGGGCGAAGAGGGCGGGGCGCTGGGCGGGCAGGAAATGGCCGAACGCCCCGAAGCTGACGGCGAGGTCGAAGACCGGGCCGAAGGGGAGGGCGAGCGCGTCACCGCGTACCCAGTGGGCGGGGACGGGGCCCGGGGTGCGGCGGCGGGCGACGTCGAGCATTCCGGTGCTGATGTCGACGCCGGTCACCTGCTCGCGGCAGACCTCCTGGAGGACACCGGCCCCCGCGCCGGTGCCGCAGCAGACGTCGAGCCCGGCGTCGAAGGGGCCGAGGCGGCGCAGGAGGTCCGTCACGGGGGCGAGGACCGCGTCGGGGGTGCGGAAGGGGGTGTGGTCGAACTTCGGGGCGAGCAGGTCGTAGCCGTGCTCGACGGAGGAGAGCGCCTGGACGGCGAGCTCGCGGAGGGTGGGGCCCTGGGGGGTGAACACCGGGCTCAGCATAGGGGGCGGGGGCCGGGGGCGGTCCGGGGCGCTTGTGCGGGCCCGGTCCCCGGCACGGGCGCAGGGCGGAGGGGCCCGAAAAGAAGGGGGTGTCCGGGAGGCCGCCGGGCGTGGTACATTGCGGCTGCATCGCTTCTCGCCCTTCTGTGGCGCCGGTGCATGATCTGTCGCCGGACGTTCTTCTTACGTCCTGGCCCTCGCAGCCCCCGACATCCGGTTTCCGGGGCGGCACCCGTTTCTCACTTCCGCAGGGGTTCGCTCCCCTGCCGTTCTTCGCCCGGGGCATCCGCGCCGTCCACCCATGGACCTGTGCGCCGATCAGCCCACATCACCGGGCCCCTCCCCCAGCACTTCCCTCAACTCCCGCGTCCGCGAAAGGACCGAACCCCCATGACCACCACACTCGAAACCCCTCACACCACCGAGCCCGCCGCCACCACGGCCGCAGGCATCCTCGACCTGGCCGGGAGCGGCTCCGGCAGCCACGGCTTCCTGCGCGGGGCGAACCTCGAAGCCGCCCCGCACGACGTCCAGGTCCCCGCCTCCCTCATCCGCCGACTCGCCCTGCGCAAGGGCGACTTGGTGACCGGCACCTGCGGCAGGCCCCGCGTGCTCGCCGAGGTCGACCTCGTCAACGGCGCACCGGCCGACGCTGCCCGCCGCCGCCCCCACTTCCGTGACCTCACCCCTCTGCACCCGCGCGAGCGGCTGCACCTGGAGGGTGCGCCCGGTGCGCTAGGGCCGCGGGTCGTCGACCTGGTCGCCCCGGTCGGCAAGGGCCAGCGCGGGCTGATCGTCGCGCCGCCGAAGACCGGGAAGACCGTACTGCTCCAGCAGTTGGCGGCGTCCATCGCCGACAACCACCCGGAGGCCCACCTCATGGTGGTGCTGCTGGACGAACGCCCCGAGGAGGTCACCGACATGCGGCGCAGCGTGCGCGGCGAGGTGTACGCGTCGACCTTCGACCGGCCCGCCAAGGCGCACATCGCGCTCGCCGAACTGGCCGTGGAGCGCGCCAAGCGTCTGGTCGAGGACGGCCGCGACGTCGTGATCCTGCTGGACTCCCTGACCCGGCTGTGCCGGGCGCACAACAACGCGGCCGCGTCCGGCGGCCGTACGCTCAGCGGCGGCGTCGACGCCTCCGCCCTCCAGGGCCCGAAGCGGCTGTTCGGCGCGGCGCGGCTGACCGAGGAGGCGGGTTCGCTGACCATCCTGGCCACCGCCTTGGTCGACACGGGCTCGCGGGCCGACGACTACTACTTCGAGGAGCTGAAGAGCACCGGCAACATGGAGCTGCGGCTGGACCGTTCGCTCGCCGACCGGCGGGTCTTCCCGGCCGTGGACATCACGCCGTCCGGCACGCGCCGGGAGGAACTCCTGCTTCCGGCCGCCGAGTTGGCGGCCGTACGGGGCCTGCGCCGTGCACTCCAGTCCCGCGAGGGTCACTCACTGCTCGAAACGGTCCTCACCAAGCTCCGGCACACCCCGGACAACGCGTCCTTCCTCCGCCAGGTCCACGCGACGCTGCCGGCCGGCTGAGGGTCCGCGTCTTCGGGCACGGACCTCGGCCCCTGCTCGCACACCGGACCCCGGCCCGATCCGGCACTGGCCCGACCTCCGGGATCGCCTCCCGGCAGCGGGCACACGTTCAGCCCCGCCCTGCCGGGCAACAGGGTCCCCAGCCCCGCCCCTTCACCTAAACCCGCAGGGGCAATTGCACGGTTCCGTGCGGGAGCGTTGTGGCTGGTCGCGCAGTTCCCCGCGCCCCTGAAGGGGCGCCCCGGGTACCCGGACTGGGTGCCGTGCGGGTGCGTCGTGGCCGGGCGCGCCCATACAGCGGATCCGCACATCTCCCCGACGGGGCTCCGCACATCCCCCGACGGGGCAGGGACGAGGCTCACCCGCCAGCGCACGGCATCCCGCCTGCCGAGACACTCACTCGTACCCCTCGGGACGCCGCTGCGGCTTCGCCGCGTAGGGGTTCAGCGGGCCGTCGACGTCCACCAGCAGTACGGGTCTCACTGCATCCCCCTCGCCCACGGCCTCAGTCGCCGAAGACCTCGTCCAGGCTCATCGCGTCCGTCTCCGGGCGGCCGTCCGCCAGCCACTTGCGGTAGGCCGCCGCCGCGTGCATCCGGGCCCGGGCCTCGCGGAGTTCGGGGCCGCCCGATGCGGCGGCCTGGTCCGCCTCCAGGACGGAGGCGACGTAATCACCGAGGTTCATCCCGGCCCGGGAGGCGGAGGCGCGCACGCGCGCGGCCAGTTCCTCGGGCACTCGGGCGTTCAGCTGAGTTGTCGCCATAGCGGAATCCTAGCGATCCGCTACCCGACGGGGGAATGGACCGGCCACCACCCTGTGACGCGGATCACTCGATTCCGAAAACCCGCAGCGTATGCCGTACGTCTAGCAGGTGTGAAACGGGTTGGGGCGGCACCGCCGCAGGAACTGGACGAGGAGCGTCTCCTCCGACGCGTGGCCAAGGGGGACCGGGCCGCGTTCGAGGAGCTGTACCGGCGTACGTCGCCATGGCTGGCGGTACGGCTGGGGCGGCGCTGCGCCGATCAGCAGATCGTCGCCGAGGTGATGCAGGAGACGTACCTGGCCGTGTGGCGGGCGGCGGGCTCCTTCGCGGGGAGCGGCGTGGGGGGTTCGGCCGTGGGCTGGCTCTGGACGATCGCGGCCCGGCGGCTCGTCGACGCGTTCCGGCGCCGGGCGCACCACGCGGAGCCGCCGCTCGCGGCCGCCCCGCAGCCGGTGGCGCCCGCCGCCGAGGAGGAGGCGCTGCGGGACAGCGTGGGCGGCGACGTCGGCGACGCGCTGCGCTGCCTGGCCCCGGAACTGCGGGAGGTGTTGCAGGCCATGGTGCTGGACGGGCTGTCCGTACGGGAGACCTCGGTACTGCTGAAGGTGCCCGAGGGGACGGTCAAGACCCGTGCCCGACGGGCCAGGATCGCGATGCGGAAGGCGCTGGCATGAGGGACAAGGAAGGCGCCGGGCCGGTGGTCGTGCATGCGTCCGCGCGGCTGGTTGAGGGATACGTGCGGGGTGGGGGCGCGCTCGCTGCGGATGAGGTGTGGGCGGTGGAGGCGCACCTGGAGGGGTGTGCGGAGTGCCGGGGGCGGCTGGCGGACGTCGTGGCGGGCTCGGCGCCCGAGGTGGCGGCGCTGTCCGATGCCGTCTGGGCCGGACTCGTACCGGAATTGGAGGCCGTCGCTCCGGTGCGGCGGCGTCGGCTGCGGTGGTCGGCGTGGGCGACGCCCGCGATGGCGCCGTGGCTGGCGATGGTGCTGGCCGTGACGGTGCTGGCATGGGTGCTGGACGTGGTGGGGCCGGGGTCCGGTGAGGTGTCGTGGGTGCTGTTGCTGGCGCCCGTCCTGCCGGTGTGCGGGGTGGCGGCCTCTTGGTCGCGCGGGCTGGATCCGGCGTACGAACTCACCGCGTCGACCCCTCGCGCCGGGCTCCAGCTCGTGCTGCGGCGCACCGCGTCCGTGCTGGCCGTGGTGGTTCCGGCGCTGCTGGTCGGGGGGTGGGCGACAGGGGTGATGGCCGTGCAGTGGCTGCTGCCGTGCCTGGCGTTCACCTCGATGACGCTGGCGCTCGGCGGGGTGATCGGGGTGACCCGGGCCGCCGTGGCGCTGGTGGTGGCGTGGGCGGGTGTGGTGGCGGTGCCCACCCTCGCCGCCCACCGGACGGCCTTCGCGCTCCAGGCGGACGGGCTCCCCGTGTGGGGGCTGGTCCTGGCGCTGTGTGCCGGGGTCGTGTTCGCCCGCAGGGGCGCGTACACGGTGCTGGGGGCCCACCGATGAAGCCCGAGCCCCTGTCCCGAATGACTTCGATCAACGAGATCAACGAGATCAACGAGCAGAGGAAGCGTGCCATGCCCGCAGTGAGCAGTGCCGATGTCGCCCCGACGACGTACGCGTGGGAGATCCGGGCCAGTGGGCTGAAGGTACGGGCCGGGCGCACCCGGATGGCGGTGAACGGGCTCGACCTCTCGCTCGGTACCGGCGTGCACGGACTCCTCGGGCCCAACGGGGCCGGCAAGACCACCCTGATCCGCGCGCTGGCGACCGTGCTGCGGCCCGCCGGGGGCGAGCTGGAGCTGCTCGGGGAGTCCGTCGGGGGGCTCGGCGAACACCGGGCGCTGCGGCGGCGGATCGGGTATCTGCCGCAGGAGTTCGGCTACTACAAGCGCTTCACGGTGCGGGAGTTCGTGGAGTACATGGCATGGCTGAAGGAGGTGCCGAAGGCGGACATTCCGGGTGCGGTGCAGCGGGCGGTGGAGCGGGTCGGGCTCGCCGACCGGGCCGACGAACGGATGAAGGCGCTGTCGGGCGGGATGGTGCGGCGGGCGGGCATCGCCCAGGCCATCGTCAACGACCCTGCGGTATTGCTGCTCGACGAGCCGACGGTGGGCCTGGACCCGGCGCAGCGGCTGCGGTTCCGCGAGCTGTTGCAGGAGCTGGGCACGGACGCGTGCGTGGTCGTGTCGACGCACCTGGTGGAGGACGTGGCGGCGGCATGCACGGACGTGGTGCTGTTCGCGGAGGGGCGGCTCGTGTTCCAGGGCACCCCGGCCGAACTGGCCGCCGCGGGCGGCCCCGAGCACGTGGGCGACAGCCCGCTGGAGCGCGGCTACTCGGCGCTGCTGGCGGACCCGGAGCCGACGAAGGGGACGTGGTGAGGGGCAGCCGGAGGTCGCCCTCCGTGCCGCCGCGACGGTGAGTCGGCGGCGGGCGTGCCCCGACCGTGCCCGTGAAGGGTGCCGGTGAAGGCTGGTTCTGCGTACGCGCTCTTCTTCTTCGTATTCGTACGTACGGGCATGGATCGGCCGGTGACGCGCGTACCCGCCACGCGGCGCGGGGCGCCCGGGAGTTCGGCGTGCGCCGGGCCGACGGGGCGGCCGAAGTGCCGGTGAGACCGAGAGCCGCCGCACCAGTCCCCACCTCCCTCTCCCCCACAAGTGACGTCCCCGCGCCTGCGACGGGCGCATGTTCCGGCCCACCCGTACGCGCCGCAACGGCCCGTTGGGCCATGGCCGTACCCGTACACCCCCTCCTGCGCATCTCCCCCGTATCAACGAAAGGCACCCGGTGAATCCCCGTATCCTCCGCATCGAACTGCGACGGTCCGTCGCCCCGTGGGCCGGGGGCGTCGTCCTCGTGGCGGCGCTCGCGTTCCTGCTGCTCCTGCCCGGGGCGTGGGCGAGCGACAACGTCTCGTGGACCGGGCAGTGGACGTCGATGGCGTTCTGGACCCGGTATCCGCTCTTCTTCCTGTGGCCGCTCGCGGTCGGGCTCGGTGCGCTCCAGGGGCTGCGCGACCACCGCTCGGCGATGGGTGAGCTGCTGACCAGTACGCCCCGGCCCGCGCGGCACCGGGCCACCGCCGTCGCGGGCACGATGGCACTGACGCTGGTGGTCGGATTCGGGCTGCTCGTGGCGATCGGCGCGGTGCGCGTACTGGCGGGCGACACGACGTACAACTCCCTTGCCTGGCTGCCCATTTCGGCGGTGGGTGCGCTGGCGCTCGGCGCGGGGGCCGTGCTCGGCATGGGCGTGGCGCGGGCGCTGCCTTCCGTGCTCACGCCGCCCGCGCTGGCCGTGGTGGCGCTGATCGCGAACAACTTCCTTCGCCACACCCAGAGTTCGGAGTCGGAGGTACCGGTCTCCGGTGTGCCGAACGCGCTCGCGCTGCTGTCGCCGGGGGTCGCGGAGGTGCGCGACACGCTCCTCACGCTCGCGCTGCCCGTGCACCTCGGGCAGACGCTGTGGCTGCTGGGCCTGGCCGTGACAGGGGTCGGCCTGCTGGTCGCCGTACGGGCGAGGGCCCGGCTGCTGGCCCTGGTTCCGCTGGTGGCGGGCGGGGCGCTGGCGCTGGTGCTGCTGCCGGGCGACGCCCGTGACACGTACGTCGTGGACCGTGCGGCGGCGGCGCAGGTGTGCGAGGGCGAGGTCTGTCTGACCAGGGCCCGTCAGGCGCGGCTCGACGCCTGGGCGGCTCCCGGCAAGGAGGCGCTGCGGGCGCTGCGCCTGACCCTGGGCGCGCAGGCGCCGGCCGGGATCCGCGAGCGGGTCGCCCCGCGTGCGCTCAGCGCCACGCCGGAACGGCCGCGCGACGCGGTGCTCGTGGACTTCGACGACCCGATGTACACCGCCGCCGAGGGCAAGCGGCTCACCCGGGCCCTGACGGCGCAGGGCCTGATCCCCCTGTGCCACCCGCGCAGTGCGACCGAGAGCGGTACGCAGGAGGACGCGGCGGCGCAGCGGATCGCGGTCGCGTGGACGTTCGGCGAAGAACTCCGGCCGCTCGAAGGGACGTCGTACCCCTTGGCGGGATTCCCGGACCCGGCGGTCGCGGTGTGGCAGAAGTTCGGCGCGCTGCCGCGTGCGGAGCAGCAGAAGCGTCTCGGCGCGGCGCACACGGCCGCCGTGAGCTGCTCGGGCGACGCCCTGACCGTACTCAACGGCGGTGCGCTGCGGTGAGGTGGCTGACGCTGTACGCACGCTCCCGCCAGGTGCCTGCGACGCTGGCCGTGCTGCTGGCGGGGGCGGCGGCGATGTGGGCCCTGACCAGGGCATTCAGTGAGGGGGACGGCGGCCCGGCGGACCCGCGCCTGTCCGCGCTCGCCCTCACGGTGGCGGCGATGGCGGTGTCGGTCGGCCTCGGCGGCCAGGACCCCGCGCTCGACCGCACGGCGGCACTGGCCTGGATCCCGCGCAGGGCGGCGCACTTGGCGCTGGGCGGGGTACTGGCCGGTGCGGTGCTGCTGGGGGTGCAGGTGCTGAGCGGGCAGGAGACTTCGGTGGGATTGGTCGTGCGGGATGCGGCGGGGCTGATGGGGCTGGTGGGGCTGGGGGCGGCGTGGTGCGGAAGGCAGTACGCGTGGCTCCCGGCGTTCGCCTGGCTGGCGGTGTCCTTCGTCGTGCCGCCCTCGCCGGACGGCGCGACGCAGGTCCTGACCTGGATGCTGTCCGCTCCGGAGGCACCGGGGGCGGCGTGGACGGCGGGGGTGCTGGGGGCCGGGGGGCTGGTGGCGTATGGGGTGGGCGGGGTGCGGAGGTAGGCGGGGCCGGTGGGCGGGGGGCGGCGGCAGGTGGGGGGGCTTTGCAGGCTCGGGGGCCGTGGGCTGCCGTGGGCGGGAAGCAGCGGCCGCGAGACGCGGCAGCAGGCGAGACCGCGCGGCGGCAACCCCGAGGCCCGGGAAACGTGCACTGCCGTGGGCAGAAGGTGGCGGGCAAGGCTCGACCGGAGGCTGCGGGCCGCGCAGCGGCAGGCGTGGGGGCCGTGGGCTGCCGTGGGCGGGAGACGGCAGGCAAAGTGCGACCGGAGACTACGGGCCACCCAGCGGCAGGACGCGGCGACCGCGAGACGCGGCAGCAGGCGAGGCCGCGCAGCGGCAGGCGCGGGGCGCGGGGGCCACGGGCTGCCGCAGGCGGGAGGCGGCTAGAGTGCCCGGCCATGACCGAAGCGAACCATCTGCACGCCACGCGTCTCGCCTACGACACCGTCGCCGTCAGCTACGCGGAGCTGGTGCCCGCCACGTTCGCGGACGACGTGCACGGGCGCGCGATGATCGGCGCGTTCGCGGAGCTCACCCGGAAGCTCGACGCCGGGCCCGTCGCCGACCTCGGCTGCGGGCCCGGGCACGTGACGGCGCATCTGCGGTCCCTCGGGGTGGACGCGTTCGGTGTCGACCTGTCGTCGCGGCAGGTCGAGGTCGCCCGGCGCAGGTATCCGGACCTCCGCTTCGCGGAAGGGTCCATGACCGGCCTGGACCTGGCCGACGGCAGTCTCGGGGGCGTCCTCTCCTGGTACTCCGTCGTGCACACTCCGCCGGAGCTGCTGCCGGTGGTGTTCGCGGAGTTCCACCGGGTGCTGGCCCCGGGCGGGCATGCGCTGATCGCCTTCAAGGCCGGTGACAGGCTGCGCCACCTGGAGCACGCCTACGGGCACGAGCTCTCCCTCGACGTGTACTGGACCTCCCCCGACCGGATCGCTGAACTGCTCGGCAGGGCAGGCCTGTTGGAGGTCGCCCGCTTGATCCGCGAGCCGAGCGAGCAGGAGCGGCCCCGGCAGGGGCAACAGGCCTACCTCCTGGGTCGGAAGCCCGTGCGGCCTGCGGCAGGGGCCGGTGAGGCCGCCGCGCAGGGCGGGTCGGTGGCAGAGCCCGGGTGAGTAGCTCGCGAGTGTGCTGAGGCGGGTGGGCCGGGAGGGGTACGCCGGGGCGCTGCCGAACCGTACGGCGGCACCCCTGGCACCGGGCATGGCCTCCCGAACACGGCTCAGCCGCGACGCTGGAAGCCCTCGGGGCAGTCGGTGGCACGGGCCGGGGTCCCACCCTCCCCTGCACGGCGGCGAAGCCAGGGGACCTGAGTCGCACGACAGCATCCCCGGCACGGCGCAGGCGCGACGCCGGGGGCCCTGCTCCGAGCCCGTCTCCCGCAGGGCGCACGGGACGACCGGCCTCGCGGCCCCTGTCCCGGTCAGGAAATCCTGGCAAGGCGCCGCCCGTGCGGCCTATGCTGCCCCGTCGGCGATCTTGGGAGCGGCCGGGGGGTCGCGAGGTCGGCACGAACGGTTCAGGGAAGAAGGCATCCGCATGAGCACACCCGTCCGCATAGGCGCCCTCGCACCGCTCAGTCGGCCCGGGTGGGCCGAGGCCGGGCAACACCTGCTTGCCGGGATGGAGTTGGCAGTGCGGGACGCCCTGGCCTCCGGCGGGGTCGGCGGGCGGGAGCTGGAGCTGGTCGTGCGGGACACCGCGGCCGATCCGCAGCGGGCGGCCGACGCCGTCGACGAGTTGGCCGAGGCAGGCGTGGTGGCGCTGGTCGGCGAGTACCACAGTGTCGTCGCCCGGGCCGTCGCCACGCGGGCCGACGCCCGGCAAGTGCCGTACCTCTGCGCGTCGTCCGTCATCGACGTCCTCACCGAGCAGCCGTCGGACTGGGTCGCGCGGCTCTCGCCGCCGCAGTCCCGGGGGTGGCGGGTGTACGCGGACCATCTCGCCGGCGCGGGTCATTCCCGTATCGCGGTGGCGTACCAGGCCGGTGCCTACTGGGCTGCCGGGACCCGCATCCTGAGCGACCGCCTCGCCGTCACCGGGATCGACATGGGCGCGCACACGGTCGCGTCGGCGTGCGACGCGCTCGTGGAGGCCGAGGTGAGCGCCCTGCTGCTCCTGGCCGGCCATCCGGAACCGGCCATACCGCTGGTGGCCGCCGTACGCAGCGATCCGCGGTTCGAAGGGCTGCTCGTCGGCGCTCCGGCCGGGCAGCCTGAATTCCCTCAGTGGGAGGGGGAGTTGGGGGCCGGGATTCCCTTCCTGCGGTATCTGCCCGAGCAGCTGGGCCCGCTGGGACTGCGCGTCGAGAAAGAGCTCGGGGCTCCCTCGTTCGTCGCCTACGAGGGGTACGACGCGGCCACCGTCCTGACCGAGGCCCTCCGGATCCACGGTGCCGATCGCGCACGCATCGCCGCCTCCTGGCCGAGCCTGGTGGTCGACGGCACGCGCGGGCGGATCCGTTTCTCCCGCACCCCGGGCAGCACCGTGTGGCAGTGGGCCGACGCCCCCGTGCAGGTCGTCGACCGCGACCCGGCGTCCCCCGACCGCTTCCGGGTGCTGCGATCGGGGGACGGGGTGCGATGAATTCGGCTCCTGGTGGGAGTCTCCCCTTCGACCGGCACCGCACCGCCGCCGCAAGGAGACCCCGCCCCCATGAAGCCCACCGCCTGGCCCCTCGTCCACGCCGAGCGTGCCGCGCTGGCCGACGACCTCGCGCACCTCACCGGCCAGGAGTGGGAAACCCCCTCCCTGTGCAGTGAGTTGACGGTGCGTGAGGTGCTCGCCCACCTCACCGCCTCGGCCCGGCTCAACCCCGTGCAGTGGATGGCGGGGGTGATCCGCTGCCGGTTCGACTTCGACAAGCAGGTCGCCGTACGGCTGGCGGAACAGCTCGGTGCCACCCCGGGCGAGACCCTGGAGCGGTTCCGGCGGGCGATTCCCAGTACGACGAAGCCTCCGCTGCCCGTCCTGGCGCTGCTCGGCGAGACCGTCGTACACGGACAGGACATCCGGCGCCCGCTCGGGATCGTCCGCGACCAGCCGGTCGAGACCCTCACGCGTGTGGCCGCGTACTACGCGGGCACCGACCTCGTCGTCCTCGCCAAGGGGCGCATCCGCGGCCTGCGGCTCGTCGCGAACGACGGACCTTTCACGGCCGGGTCCGGAGCGCCCGTCACCGGTTCGACCCTGGCCCTGATCATGGCGATGACGGGCCGCGCGGCGTACTGCGACGAACTCAAGGGCGAGGGGGTGGACCTGCTGCGCGAGCGGTGCGGTCAGGCGTGACCCTCGGGCACCCTCAGACGTCCACGTTCCACTCCTGCGGCAGGTCCTCCTCGCAGAAGACGCACGCGAAGTGGGCGTCCCGTACGACATTGACCTGCGCGCAGGCCACGCACCGCCGGAAGATCACCTCGTACGTGAAGCCCGGCGGCCGGGGAGTGCCCGCCCGGTCCAGCGCCTCCGCGACGGCGGGCCAGGACCGGGCGGGGTCCGGGCAGTAGCCGGTCGACTGGTTGGTCACCTCGTCGACGGCCCAACGCCCGTTCTCCGTACGGAAGCTCATCTCGCCGGCTCCCAGGACCGCTCCCCCGCCCGCGCACGCCACGTGCTCGCTGCGCCGGGGGGCGAGCCGCAGCACCCCCTCGGCGTCGACCACGTAGGTGAAGGGCTCCGCGAACTCCTCCGCGTCCCGGCCCGCCGCCCAGGCGGCGAAGTCCGCCGCCGAGCGGATCGTGCGTCCCGTGCGGGCGAGAGCCCTCAACTCGGGAGGCCCCACGTACCGATAAGCCCTCACGCGCGCCGCTGCCTCCTCACGCACACCCCGGGCAAAGCCCCCTGTACGTGATCGCCGCCTCCGACACCGTGAAGCCGTAGCGCTGGTCCGGCGGGAGGTCGGTGAGGGGGTCGCCCGCCGGGTGGACGTCGCGGATCACGCCGCAGCCCGAGCAGACCAAGTGCTGGTGCGGGCGGTGCGCGTTGGGGTCGTAGCGCTTGGCACGGCCGTCCGTGGAGAGTTCGGTGACCTCGCCGAGGGAGACCATCTCGCCCAGCGTGTTGTAGACGGTCGCCCGGGAGATCTCCGGCAGCCGGTCCACCGCGAGCGCGTGCACCTCGTCCGCCGTGAGGTGGACGTGGTCGCCGTCGAGGACTTCCGCGACGACACGCCGCTGCGAAGTCATCCGCCAGCCGCGCCCGCGCAGCCGCTGTAGCAGGTCACTCATGACGAACCACCCCCGTTGATGTCGATGAAGTCGTTGATGCCGATGTTGCCGATGTTGCCGATGCAGGACGGTGCAGGCCGGTGACGCGAATCGGTGAAAACGAGTCGAGTTTAAAGGCCGTTGTCATAGTTTTGATGAAACATGGAACAGGTGAGCTTCTTGACCTGGACCCAGTCCATCATAGGATCGGTTCTTGGCGACGGGCCACGGGCCAAGCGACAGGACACCAGGCAGTCCGTACCGGCCACCCGCTCATCAGATTTCTGAGATCCGCTGAGACTTGCTGATCTGCCCAGCTTGAGAGGAACCCATGGCTGACAACCACGATGCGATCGTCACCGACCCGAAGCCGGAGGAGACCGGGGGCTGCCCCGTCGCCCACGGCCGGGCCGCGCACCCCACGCAGGGCGGCGGCAACCGTCAGTGGTGGCCGGAGCGCCTGAACCTGAAGATCCTCGCCAAGAACCCCGCCGTGGCGAACCCGCTCGGTGAGGACTTCGACTACGCGAAGGCCTTCGAGGCGCTCGACCTCGCGGCGGTCAAGCAGGACATCGCCGAACTCCTCACCACCTCCCAGGACTGGTGGCCGGCCGACTTCGGCAACTACGGCCCGCTGATGATCCGTATGGCCTGGCACAGCGCCGGCACGTACCGCATCAGCGACGGCCGCGGCGGCGCCGGTGCCGGGCAGCAGCGCTTCGCGCCGCTCAACAGCTGGCCGGACAACGCGAGCCTGGACAAGGCCCGCCGTCTGCTGTGGCCGGTGAAGAAGAAGTACGGCCAGTCCATCTCGTGGGCCGACCTGCTGGTCCTGACCGGCAACGTCGCCCTGGAGACCATGGGCTTCGAGACCTTCGGCTTCGCCGGTGGCCGCGCGGACGTGTGGGAGCCGGAGGAGGACGTCTACTGGGGCCCGGAGACCGAGTGGCTGGGCGGCGACGCCCGTTACACCGGCGACCGCAACCTGGAGAGCCCGCTCGGCGCGGTCCAGATGGGTCTGATCTACGTCAACCCCGAGGGCCCCAACGGCAACCCGGACCCCGTCGCCGCCGCCCGCGACATCCGCGAGACCTTCCGCCGGATGGCGATGAACGACGAGGAGACCGTCGCCCTCATCGCCGGTGGCCACACCTTCGGCAAGACCCACGGCGCGGGCCCGGCGGACAACGTCGGCGACGACCCCGAGGCCGCCCCGATGGAGCAGCTGGGCCTCGGCTGGAAGAGCACGTACGGCACGGGTGTCGGCAAGGACGCGATCACGTCCGGCCTGGAGGTCACCTGGACCACCACGCCCACCCAGTGGGGCAACGGGTTCTTCAAGAACCTCTTCGAGTTCGAGTACGAGCTGAGCAAGAGCCCGGCGGGCGCCCACCAGTGGGTCGCCAAGGACGCCCCGGAGATCATCCCGGACGCCTTCGACGCCGAGAAGAAGCACCGTCCGACGATGCTCACGACGGACCTTTCGCTGCGCTTCGACCCGGTGTACGAGGAGATCTCGCGCCGCTTCTACGAGAACCCGGACCAGTTCGCGGACGCCTTCGCCCGCGCCTGGTACAAGCTGACGCACCGTGACATGGGCCCGGTCGCCCGCTACTTGGGCCCGGAGGTCCCCTCCGAGGTGCTGCTGTGGCAGGACCCGCTGCCGGCCCGCGAGGGCGAGCTGCTGGACGCCGCCGACATCGCGGCGCTCAAGGAGCAGGTGCTCGGCTCGGGCCTCACGGTCTCGCAGCTGGTCTCCGCCGCCTGGGCCTCGGCCGCCTCGTTCCGCGGCAGCGACAAGCGCGGCGGCGCCAACGGCGCCCGCATCCGCCTGGAGCCGCAGCGCAACTGGGAGGTCAACAACCCGGACGAGCTCGCCCAGGTGCTGCGCACCCTGGAGGGCGTCCAGGAGTCCTTCAACGCCAAGGGCGGCCGGCAGGTCTCCCTGGCCGACCTGATCGTCCTCGCGGGCACCGCCGCGGTCGAGAAGGCCGCCAAGGACGGCGGCGTGGACGTCGAGGTCGGCTTCACGCCGGGCCGCGTCGACGCCTCGCAGGAGCAGACGGACGTCGAGTCGTTCGAGGCGCTCGAGCCCGCCGCCGACGGCTTCCGCAACTACGCGGGCAAGGGCAACCGCCTCCCCGCCGAGTACCTGCTGCTCGACCGGGCGAACCTGCTCACGCTGAGCGCCCCCGAGCTGACCGTCCTCGTCGGCGGTCTGCGCGTCCTCGGTGCCAACCAGGGCGGCTCGAAGCACGGTGTCCTCACCGAGCGCGTCGGCACGCTGACGAACGACTTCTTCGTCAACCTGCTGGACCTGGGCACGGAGTGGAAGTCGACCTCCTCCGCGCAGGACGAGTTCGAGGCCCGCGACGCGAGCGGCGCCGTGAAGTGGACGGGCACCCGCGCCGACCTGGTGTTCGGCTCGAACTCCGAGCTGCGCGCCGTGGCCGAGGTGTACGCGAGCGACGACGCGAACGAGAAGTTCGTGAAGGACTTCGCCGCCGCCTGGCAGAAGGTCATGGACCTGGACCGGTACGACCTGGTCTGATCCGGCCCGCTTGTGCGGGGGAGGGCCCGCCGGTGCCGAACACAGCACCGGCGGGCCCTCCGTCGTATCTCCTCTTCAGCGCGCGAAGTTGGCGGCGATCCGCTGCCGGATGTAGTCGCCCGCGGTGATCGGCGGGTAGCGGCCCTCCGGGCCCTCGATCACCACGTCCTTGTCGGCCTGCGCGAAGAACGCGATGCTGTGGCGCGCCGCGCGGTCGTCCTCGGGGCCCGGTGACTTCACCCGGTGGAAGTTGGACGGGAGCCGGTCGTCGCTCCACCGCATCAGCATGTCGCCGATGTTGCAGGTGATGACGGTGTCGGCCGGTTCGACCGGCGTCCACTCCTGCGCCTCGGCCTCCCTGCCCGGGCAGACCTGGAGTCCGCCCTGCCCGTCGCGCTGGAAGAGCAGCGTCAGGCAGTCGAAGTCGGTGTGCGCGCCCGCCCGCCAGACGTCGGCGGGGATCTCGGTGTCCTCGGGCACCGCGAAGTAGTGCAGCATCCGCAGCGTGGACTGGTACTGGGCGCTCGCCGGGTCGTGGGCGCGGGCGAAGAAGCCGTCCGGCAGGCCGAGCCTGTCCGCGAAGCAGGACAGCACCTTCATCGCCAACTCCCGGCAGTGCGCCTCGAATTGGAGCACGCGGGCACGGAATCCGGGCAGCGCGTCGTCGGGCCAGAGGCCGTCCATGTGGGGGCGGGTGAGCTGGTACGACTCCTTCTGGTCCGGGGTGCCGACCGACGGCCTGACCTGGGTCATGGACTCCCAGCCCGCGTTGAGCCCCTTCTTCAGGGCATGCCGGGACTTGGCCCGCTCCGGCAGGCCGAAGAAGGCCTCGGCGTCGGCGAAGGCGCCGTCCACCAGCTCCTGCGGGATGCCGTGGTCGACGAGCTGGAAGAAGCCGATGTCCGTTGCGGCGGACCAGAGTTGCTCGGTGATCTCGGCCCGGCGGGCGTCGAAGTCGCTCAGGTCGATCCGGCGGATCTCCCGGGACGAGGTCTCCGTACCGGCCCCGCCCATGCGGGACTCCTTCGCCAACTCGGCCATGGCGTAAGGGGTTTCCTGTGTCGTCGTGCGGGTCGTCGTGCGTTTCGTCGTGCGTTTCGTCGTGCGTTTCGTCGTGACTGTCATCGCGGCTGTCGCTCCTCGAAGCGATCGTGGTTCGGATGCGGGATGCAGTCACCGCCCCTGCACTCCCCACCGCGGGCGCTCAGAGGCCCGCGGGCACGGTCGCCGTCGGTCCCCGCCCGGTCGCGGGTCCTGCGCCGTGGTCTGGTACGGACCCCTGTGGCCCGGGGTCCGTACGCGATGGGGTTCAGCCTGGGCGGTGCGTGTTTCCCGTCGCGGGTCCGGGTGTTACGCGGCCGTAAAGCCGTAAACCCGAGTCCGGCCGCCCACTCCCGTGCGGGGTTCAGCAGGCGGTGCGCGGTGGCAGCACTTCCCGGTGCGGGGACGGGCCGGTGGCCAGGTCGCGGCACAGGGCCAGGAAGCGGTCGATGTCGGCGGCGCTGGTGGCCATTCCGGCGGAGACGCGCACGACACCGGGGTAGGGCGGGTGGAGGCGGCGTACGTACTCCTCGGTGTTCGGCCGGTCGTCGTGGGCCAGCGCCCGGCGCACCTGGTCGGCGGTGACGTGGTTGAGGGCCTCGCCGACGCCCGGGTTGCAGAAGCAGCCGGTGCGCAGGGAGATCCCGGCGCGGGCCGCCTCGCGGACCACCAGGCGGTCGTCGAGGGGGCGGCCGTCGGCGTGCACCAGGGTGAGGGCGACGGTGGAGCCGCGGAGCGCGGTGCCGTCGGGGCCGTGGACGAGGACGGCGGGGGTCCCGTCCGGGCGGGTGAGGGTGCGCAGGCCGTCCAGGAGGCGGGCGGTCAGGCGGGTGGCGTGGTCGTGGACGGCGGAAATGCCCACTCCCGTCAGCCAGTTGAGGCCCTCGGCGACGGCGGGGATGTTCTGGAAGTCGAGGGTGCCGTCCTCGAAGGAGGCGGGCGGGTCGTCCAGGACGTGCCAGGACAGGTGGGTGCTGGAGGCGCGGACCGTGCCGCCGGAGAACCAGGGGCGGCGCAGGGCTGCCAGGGCGTCCCGGCGGGCGATCAGGGAGCCGACTCCGGTGGGGAAGCCGAGGATCTTGTACCAGCTGAGGCAGACGAAGTCGGGGTGGTGGCGGGACAGGTCGAGCGGGTTGGCGGGGGCGTACGCGGCGGCGTCGAGCAGTACCCGCCAGCCGGCCTCGCGGGCGCGGTCGATCCAGTCCAACGGGTGCTGCACACCGGTGGAGTTGCTCTGCGCGGGGAAGGCGAAGAGCCCGGTCGGCAGGTCGGACCGGGAGTCGGTCGAGCGCCGGCCGGCGGGGTGCAGGTGCGGGGCGAGGGCTTCGTACGACGTACGCAGATCGGGCAGGTCCGGCCGTACGGTCTCGACGCGCGCCCCGCGGGCGGTGGCGAACCGGCGAATTCCGAGTACGGAGTTGTGGTTGTCGCCGAGGTGGAGAAAGGGAACTCCGGGGCCGAAGGGAAATGCTTCGCCCACGAGGCGGCAGGCGCCGGTCGCGTTGGCGGTGAAGACGACCGTGTATTCGTCGGGCGAGGCACGGAAGAATGCGAGGACGGCCTTGCGGGCTTCTTCGACCAGTTCGGTGCTGCGTGCCGATGCGGGGCTCGCCGAGTGCGGATTCCCGAAGGATGTACTGGTCAGACGGGTGTGGTGGAGGTCGAGCAGGCTGCGGGGCGGCAGGGCGGCGCCGGTGTAGTCGAGGTAGCAGTGGTCCTCGTCGTCGAGGTAGCCGAATTCCTGCTTCCGCAGGGCGTCCACGGGACATTCCGGGAAAGGAGCGGAAAAGGGCTGCGCTATGGCAGGTAAGGCATTCATGGCGGATCCCCCGTGAGGTTTTTCTGGTGGTGCATTCGTCGCCGTTGTCGGGGCGAAAGTCTTTCTCAGGCTACGACGCGGCTTCCGGCGGGGACAGGCCGGGCAGCCCTCCTCTTCACAGCGGTACGGAACCGTTCGCCCCGGTTGGTCATCTGACCCCGTGTACGGCCCCAGCACAGTGAAGCACCGTCGAGAGGAACCGCTCCTGATGACCCGTCGCCTGCGCGCCCTGCTCCTGTCCGTCCCCCTGCTGCTGACCGCCTCGGTCCTGTCCGCCGCACCGGCCTCCGCCGTCATCGGCGGTGCGAAGAGCACGTACGGGCCATGGGCAGTGCGCATGTTCGTGGACGGGAAACCGGCGTGCACCGGGACGGCGGTGACCACGCAGTGGATCCTCAGCGCCTCGCACTGCTTCTACGAGCAGGCGCAGCCGATCGCCGACAAGCGGATCTCGTTCAAGGTCGGCAGCCTCGACGTCCGCAAGGGCCAGACCGTGCGCCCGCTGGCGGGGAAGCGGGTTGGCAGCGCCAAGGCCGACATGGTGCTGATCAAGGTCCAGCCGATGAAGGTCACGCCGGCGAAGCTGTCCGCCGCCCCCGTCCGTCCCGGTCAGACCGTCCGGCAGTACGGCTGGGGCGCGACCTGCACCACCGACGAGAACGCCTGCCAGTCCCCCGTCCTCAAGCAGGCCGACCTCAAGGTCGTCAAGCCCAACGACCCCCGCTGCACGGGCCACACCCTGCCGGGCGGACCGGACTTCTGCATGCTGAAGGGGTCCGGCATCCCCGCGGGCGGCGACTCCGGCGGCCCGGTCATGAGCATCGCCCCGAAGGGCAAGGAGGTTCTGCTCGGCGTCTTCTACGGCTCCGACCGGGAGTCCAGTGCGGAAGCAGGCGAAGTCTCCCAGCAGCTCGCCTGGATCCGGTCGGTCACGCGCGGCTAGCCGGTCCTGTCCGGGGCCTGTTCGGGTGCGGTGCGCTGGGGCAGGGTGGGATGCGGACGGGCCGTCGGGCCCGCCCCTCCCCGAGGAGGCCGCGATGACGGACGACCGCAACAACCCTTATCTGGAAGGCCTGTTCGCCCCCGTCAGCGAAGAGGTCACCGCGCACGACCTGCACGTCACCGGCCGCATACCGGAGGCCCTGACCGGCCGCTTCCTGCGCAACGGCCCCAACCCGCTGAACATCGAGGACCCGGCCGCCCACCACTGGTTCAGCGGTGAGGGCATGGTGCACGGGGTGCGGCTGCGCGGCGGGCGGGCCGAGTGGTACCGCAACCGGTGGGTGCGCAGCGACGCCGTGGCCGCCCGGCTCGGCGAGAAGGGGCCGCAGGGTCCGCGCCACCTGGGCATGGACTTCGCGCCGAACACCCACATCCTGAGCTTCGCCGGCCGCAACCTGGCCACCGTCGAGGGCGGGGCGCTCCCCTACGAGCTCGACCACGAGCTGAACACCCTGGGCCCGTACGACTTCCGGGGCACCCTGCCCGGTGGCTTCGCCGCGCACACGACCGTCGACCCAGCCACCGGTGAACTGCACGCGGTCGCGTACTGCTGGGCGTACCCCTATGTGCAGTATCTGGTGGCGGGCCTGGACGGGCGGATCAGGCAGCGGGTGGACGTGCCGGTCGAGGGCGGCCCCATGATGCACGACTTCTCGCTGACCGCGTCCTACGTCCTGCTGTACGACCTGCCGGTGGTCTTCGACATGGACGGCGCTTCGCGCGGGGACAACTTCCCCTACGTCTGGGACCCGGCCCGTCCGGCGCGGCTCGGCGTACTGCCGCGCGAGGGTCCGGCGGAGGCGGTGCGCTGGCTGGGCATCGACCCGTGCTTCGTCTTCCATCCGATGGGCGCGTACGAGTCGGCGGACGGCCGCACGATCACCGTGCACCTCGTGCGCTACGACAAGCTCTTCGACCGCAGTTCGCGCTTCGGCCCCGACGAGGCGCCGCCCTGCCTGGAGAAGTGGACGGTCGACCTGACCGCAGGGACGGTCCGCCAGGAGCAACTTGACGACCGGCCCGTGGAGTTCCCCCGCATCGACCCGCGCCGGGCGACGCTGGAGCACCGGTTCGGGTACGGGGTCGTCCAGCCCGGCGACGGGTACGGGGCGGAGCGCTCCCGGCTGCATCTGGAGACCCCCGGCGAGCTGCTGCCGCCGGACATCACGCAGGTGGGGATCGGCCTGGTCAAGTACGACCTGGTGAACGGCACGACGCAGGAGCACCGCTTCGACCCGCGCGGCGACGTGGGCGAGGGTGTGTTCGTACCGTCCGGGCAGGGCAGCGAGGAGGACCACGGCTGGCTGCTGACTTACGTCTTCGAGCCCGGGCGGGACGCCACGGACCTGGTGGTGCTGGACGCCCGGGACCTGGAGGCGGAACCGGTGGCGCGGATCCATCTGCCGGTGCGGGTGCCGGTGGGGTTCCACGGGAACTGGATCCCGGACGAGCGGTAGGCGCCTTGCGGCGCGTCAGGCGGCGCGGGCCTCGCGGCGGTATCCGCCCGGGGCCTGCCCGTACTCCCGCTTGAAGGCCTTCGCGAACGCGTACTCCGAGCCGTAGCCGGTGCGGGCGGCGACCGCGCCGAGCGGGGCCTCGGACTCGCGGAGGAGCTTCGCGGCGGTCGTCAGGCGCCAGCGGGTGAGGTACGCCATCGGGGGTTCGCCGATCAGGGCGGCGAACCGGCGGGCGAAGGCCGCCCGGGACAGCCCCGCCCGTCCGGCCAGGGCCTCGACGGTCCACGGGTGGGCGGGGTCCTCGTGGATGGCGTTCAGCGCCGGGGCGACGGCCGGGTCCTCGAAGGCGGCGGCCCAGCCCGGCGTCGCCGTCGAGGCCTGGTCGTCGAGCCAGGCGCGCAGGATGTAGAGCAGGAGCGAGTCGACGAGCGCGGGGACGATGCCGGCGGAGCCGATCCGCGGATTCTCCAGCTCGGCCCCCAACAGCTCGACGGCCGCGCGGAGTTCACGGTGGCGGCCGGGGCGGGCCGGCAGGTGCACGAGATCCGGGAGCCGGCCGATCAGGGGGTGCGGGCGGGTCCGGTCCAGTTGGTAGTGGCCGCACAGCAGGCTGGTGCGCGGGCCGTCGCCGCCGACGGTGGCCGTGCCGATCGGCCACGAGTCCTGCCGCCGCACCGGGCGTTCCACGTCCTCGGCGGGCGTCGAGGGGTGGTCGGCGAGGATGCAGCCGGTACCGTCGCGGAGGAAGATCACGTCGCCGGGGCCGAGCGGGATCGGCTCGGCGACGGGCGCGCCGTCGAGCGGGATCAGCCAGCAGGTGCCGCTCAGGACGATGTGGAATCCCGCCCCTGCGGCCGGGGACAGGCGCAGGGCCCAGGGGGCGCGGCCCTCGGTGCGTACGGACGTGGGCCGTCCGGTCCGCATGGAGCTGAGCGCCTCGGTCAGGATGTCCATCCTGCTTTCCCCTTTGAATCCGCTGGTCGTGGGCCGGTCCCTGGTCCTTCGTCGGGCCCCCGCAAACCCTAGGGTCACGTCGTCGTGAGGACGACCTTGCCCTGCACCCGGCCGCCGCCGACCAGCTCGTGCGCCGTGGCGGCCTCCTCCAGGGGGAAGGTCTCGGCGACGTACGGGCGGATGCGGCCCGCGTCGACGAGTGCGGCGATGGACTCCAGCGCCGGGCGGTCGGGCTCGACGGCGATGCCGGCGAAGCGGCGTCCGGCGGCCTCGATGCGGGCGGCCAGTTCGCGGTCGCGGTACTCCATGATGCTGACCAGGGTGCCGCCGGGGCGGAGAACCTTCAGGGACCGTACGCCTTCGGAGGAGGAGTCGAGGACGGCGTCGACGTCCCGGACCGCCTCGGTGTAGTCGGTGGTGCGGTAGTCGATCACCTCGTCGGCGCCCAGGCTCCGTACGAAGTCGTGCTTGGGTGCGCTCGCCAGGGCGACGACGTGGGCGCCGCGTGCCTTGGCGAGCTGGACGGCGAGGTGGCCCACTCCCCCGGCCGACCGGTGGATGAGCACCCGGTGCCCCTGCGTGAGACCGGCCGCGTCGACCAGGCCCTGCCAGGCGGTGAGGGCGGCGAGCGGCAGGGCGGCGGCGTGCACGTGGTCGAGGGTGGCGGGTTTGCGGGCCAGTTGCCGGGCGGGGGCGAGGACGTGGTCGGCGTACGCGGTGGCGGCGCGGGGGAAGTGTGGCATGCCGTACACCTCGTCGCCGGGCGCGTATCCGCTGCCGGGACCGGCCTCCTCGACGACGCCCGAGACGTCCCAGCCGACGCCGAACGGGGGTTCGCCGAGGATCGGGTGCTTGCCGGAGCGGACCACCAGGTCGACGGGGTTGACGGCGGTGGCGTGGATGCGGACGAGGACCTCGCCGTCGAGCGGAACGGGGCGTTCCAGCTCGACGGTCTCCAGGACCTCGGGGCCGCCGAAGGACTTCTGGATCACTGCGCGCATGGGGGCTTCCTGCTGGTCGAAGGCATGGATACGCGGACTGCCGGGTGCGGGCGGGTGCCCGGTCGGTGCCGCTGCCCTCGACCTTAGGAAGCGTCTGCGAGCGGATGAATGTCCTTCTGTCTCGGGAGAATGTCCCGGCGTCTCGCCAGGTGGCCTTCTGGGCTCAGACGCGGGCCAGCGCGACGAGGTAGAGGAGTTCGACGTAGAGGTTGGCCTGGGAGGTGGCCTGGAACTGGGTCTGGATGGTCTCGTTGGCGCCGACCCACCACACGTAGTTGGCGTCCGGGCGGCCGCGGAAGCGTTCGTTGACGGTGAGCCTGTTGCCGCGTTCGGTGGCCCCGTCGGAGCCCGCGCTGCCGGTGGAGTCCGACCACAGCTGCACCCTGCGGTTGACCACGGGGTGCCACTGCGAGCCGGGGGCGTCGAGGAGTTCGTCCACGATGACCGAGATCCAGCCCTGGCTGTCGGCGCTGCCGATCGCGGTGGAGAAGAACCAGTCGTACCGGTAGTCGACCGTGGTGCGGAACTCGAAGTCGCTGAAGGACGGCAGGCGGAACGGGCCGCCCATCTCGGCCGTGCCGCCCGCGGCTCCGGTCCTGTTGTAGAGGCCGAGGCCGACGTGCGCCTCGCCGCTGCCGAGGTCCACCGTCGCCTGCTGGCTGCCGTCGGAGGCCCTGGACCGGGGCCAGGGCCACGGGCGGCGGAAGAGCTGGAGGTCGGCGATCGCGGCGTCCGCCGTCGCCTCGGGCGGCCGGACGTACGTCGGGGTCTGCGCCAGACGCGTGCGCACCTGCTCCTCCCAGGCGGCGAGGGCCTCCCGGTCGATCGTGCCGGACTGCACGGCCGCCGCCGCCTCGATGAGGGCCGCGTTGCGCCGGGCGCGTTCCTCGCGCTGCCGCATGTCCTCGTCGAAGGCGCGGGAGCGGGCTTCGGTGAGGGCGTCCAGCGCGTCACCGGGGATCTTGACCTCGTCGAAGGGGCCTGGCATGGGTTCACCGTGCACGGTCATGGGGTTCCTCCTGGCCGAAGAGCGCGGGCCGATGCGCTCCACGGTAGGACCGCGCGCACACCACGGGGAGGGGGTATGCATCAACTTGCCGGTGTAGACAGGGGAGTTGGTGGGGATGGGGCGGGAGGTACCGTACTACTCACCAGTACGGCCCGTGCCCCGAGGGAGAAGACCGCCCATGAACAGGCCCGACAGCGTGCCACCCGGCAAGGCCGCACGCGACCACGACGTCGTCATCAGCGGGGCCAGCCTTGCCGGTTGCGCCGCGGCGATACTGCTCGCTCGGCGCGGTGTGCGCGTCGCGCTGCTGGAGCGCCGGTCGGACCCGAATGCGCACAAGGCCCTGTGCACGCACTCCCTGACGGCCTGCGCCCATCCGGTGCTGAGCGAGCTGGGGCTCGTCACCGCCCTGGAGGAGGCCGGTGCGGTTCCCAACAAGGGCCGCTGGCACACCCGTTGGGGGTGGATCGAGCCGTGGGGCGCGGCCTCGGACGCCGATCTGCCGATCGGTTACAACGTCCGGCGCAGCACGCTGGACCCGCTGATCAGGTCGCTGGCCGCGGAGACGCCCGGGGTGGACCTGCTGCTGGGACACCGGGTGACGGGGCTGCTGCGCGAGGGCGCCGATGCGCGGGTCGTGGGGGTGCGGGCGGCGTCGGCGGACGGGGAGCGGGAATTCCGGGCCCGGCTGGTGGTGGGCGCCGACGGCAAGGACTCGGTGGTGGCGAAGTACGCCGGGGTGCCGGTGCGGGAGCACAAGAACGGCAGGTTCGGGTATCTGGCGCACTACCGGAATCTGCCGCTGCGGGACGGGATCAGCCACACCTGGTTCCTGGAACCGGACATGGCGTACGCGTTCCCCAACGACGACGGGGTGACGGTGCTGGCCGTGCTCCCGGACAAGAAGCGCCTGCCGGCCTTCCGGGAGGACCTGGAGGGCAGTTTCCTCGACTTCGTCCGCGCGCTGCCCGGGGCGCCGGACGTCGACGCGGCCGAGCGCGTCACGAAGATCACCGGCACGGTCGACTACCCGCTGCACAGCCGCAGGCCGACCGCTCCGGGGCTCGCGCTCGTCGGGGACGCGGCGCTGACCTGCGACCCGCTGTGGGGAGTGGGGTGCGGGTGGGCGCTCCAGTCCGCGCAGTGGCTGGCGCGGGCGGTGGCTCCGGCGGTCGCAGGGCGGACATACGCTGACAGGACGGAGCGGACGGACAAGGCGTTGGCGGTGTACGCCCGTCACCACGGGAGGCGGCTGCGCGGCCACCAGTTCATAGCGGCGGACTTCGCCGTGCCGCGGCCGTTCAACCCCGTGGAGCGGCTGATGTTCTCGGCGGCCGCGCGTGACACGGAAGTGGCCCAGCACATGCACCAGTTCGCGTCGCGGCTGATCGGTCCGGCCCGGTTCCTGAGCCCGGCGGCCCTGGCGAAGGCGTCGGTGGTCAACCTCCGGCACCGCAGGGCGGGCGCCGGGACCTGATCCGGGCCCGGGGCGTCAGCGCGGGGCGAGGGCGTCCAGTTCGGCCGCGAACAGGAGGGCGGAGTCGAAGCCCATGCCCGCGAAGTGGCCGGCCAGCTCCAGCGACAGGACGCCGTGCATACGGGTCCAGAAGGTCAGCGCCAGGTGCAGGGCCGCGGGCGGGGCGGGATGCCCGGCGGCCCACTCCCGGTGCTCGGCCAGGAACGCGGGGGCGGGGGGAGGGGTCTTGCGTGCGGCGAGGGAAGCGGCGCACGCGTCCAGGAGCGTCTTCATGATCTCGTCGGAGATGCCGGTGACGTCCTGGGGGGCGTGGTAGCCGGGGACCGGGGTGCCGTAGATGAGCAGGTAACGGTGGGGGTCCTCCCGTGCCCAGTCGCGCAGGGTGTGCGCGAGGACGGTGAGGTCGGCGCCCGTGGCGGCGGTGGCGTGGAGGGTGTCGGCGAGGCTTCGGTAGGCCTCCCTGATCAGTTCGGTGATCAGGTCGTCGCGGCTGGCGAAGTAGCGGTAGAGGGCGGGTCCGCTCATGCCCATCTGCTTGGCGATGGCGTTGAGGGAGAGCGCCGAGGCTCCGGCCGTGGCGATCTGCTGCCAGGCGTGCTGCTTGATCTCCGCGCGCACTTGGGCGCGGTAGCGCTCGCGCGGGGTCCCGGCATCGGCCTGCGGGCCCGTTTCCGCGTCCGTCTTCGCACTGCTCTTCGCCACGGCCTGCCGCCTTCTTTCCACCTTCGCCGCAATTTTCGTTAGAACCTATCACTGAACTGTTGACCCCTCACAAGCCGTCCAGTTATAACTTCTAACGAACACACCGACTTATAGCTCCAGCCGAACCGAGACCGTTCCGAGAAGGGGACCACCATGTCCGCGATCCGCCGCACCCGTGCCGCACTGCTCACCGTCCCGCTCGTCGCCACCGGGCTCCTCGGCTCCACAGCCGCAGCCGCACCCGCCGGGGCCGCGTCCTCCCACTCCCCCGCCTCCCTCACCTGCCAGGGCCAGGGCGTCGACCCCGACGCCCGCGTCCGGTACCGCACCGAGACCGTCGTCCACGCTCCCCTGCACCGCATCTGGAAACTCCAGACGGACGTGGCGCGCTGGCCCTCCTGGCAGCCCGGCATCACGGACGTGAAGCGCCTGGACCACGGCCCGTTCCGCGCCGGCTCGGCGTTCCGCTGGACGACCCCGATCCCGCCCAACCCGCAGACGCCCGCCACCAGCCTGGAGATCACGTCGACCGTCGAACAGCTCAAGCAGGGCTCCTGCATCCGTTGGACCGGACCCGCCCTCGGCACGGGCCTGCGCATCGACGGCGTGCACGTGTGGAAGTTCACCAAGGTCAGGGGCGGGGTCCGGGTGACCACCGAGGAGACGCACACCGGCGCGGTGGTGGACGCGAACGAGGACGCCGCGCGGGCGATCCTCCGCGAGGGCCTGGAGAAGTGGCTCCGCGACCTCAAGTCGGCGGCGGAGTCCGGAAGGTGCTGACGCTCTCGCGGGCCGGAGGCCACCCGCACGGGTGGCCTCCCCCACCGGTTCAGGACAGCAGCCGAGGCCGATGTGAGCAGCCCCGGCAGGTGGGGACTCGGGTCGAGGTGTTCCCGTCGACGTCCGGCTGTCAGGCCGTCAGAGAGCCAGTTCGGCGAAGACTCCCCGGCGCTCGGTGCCGTCCGGGGTCTGCCAGGTGGCGGTCACGTGCGCACGGTCGAACCCCTCGGGAGCGGGCCGCAGCACGCGCGTCACCGTGAGCGTCGCCGTGTCCCGCACCGCGATGTCCGTGGCGTCCTTCCCGTCCCGTACGACCGCCGCGTCGGCCGGTACCAGCTCCCCCGAGAGGGCCGAGTGCACCGTGACGGACAGATCCGGCGTGTCGGTCAGGCTCTGTGCCTGCGGCACCGCGCGCTGGTGGAGCAGGGCGAGCAACTGGCCGACGAGGACCGGGTCGTGGGCGCCGTCGTACACCCAGCGCTTGCCCAGCACCCCGTGTTCCGTCGTGCCGACGAGGGCCTGTTCGGCGGCCCCTTCGAGCGGCGCGCCGCGATAGGTGACGGGAACGTGGTACGCGACCGGGCTCGCCCCGGAGGTGTCCGTCACCACCATGAACTCCAGGCCCACCTCGCCCTCGGGGTCGTCCAGCCGGAAGCCGCCCGCCTTGGCCAGTTCCGGGGTTCCCGAAGTGCCCTGGTACCAGGGGCGGGTGGGCAGCCACCGGGTGAGGAGTTCGAGCTTGGTGGGGATCACTGTGGTCTCGTGGATCGTTGCCATGCGGGGAAGGTACACGGCCGGTGCCGGTGCCTTCCCCGCAGGCTGTGGGGCGAGGGCTCAGGGAGCCATCTCGTACGTGCCGGACAGCGCCTCGACCTGCTGCCAGACGCGGTTCGAGCGGTCCTCGTCCACGGCGGGGCGGCGGACGGCCCCGAGCGCCCAGTTCTGCTGGGCCTCGGTGGCGGAGTCCTTTCCGTACAGCTCCACGGCGTGCGCGGAGAAGTCCCGCACGAGGACGGCGAAGAGCTCGTCGAGGACGTCCGCGTCGAGGTCCGTGAGCTTCGCCTGCTCCAGGATGAGCTGGGCGTGGACGACGAGCGCGAAGAGCTGGCCGACCGAGAGGAGGAGGTCCAGGTCGCGGCTCTGGGCCTCGTCGGGGGCGGCGGTCTTCACGAACTCGCAGAGTGCGTCGGCCTGTTCGCGCAGACGGGCGACGTTGGGGAGGGTCGCGTACGCGTCGAAAGCCGGGCGCCAGTCGTGGAAGCGGACCGAGCCGAGGCCCCGGGCCGGGCCCTGGCGGAAGAGGAAGTCGTCGTCGGCCGCGTCGCGGCGGGTCGGGACGGGCTCGTAGGGGGCCGGGTCCAGGAGGTGGTTCTTCATGAACTTCAGGATCAGGGCGAGGTTGACGTGGACCGTGCCCTCCAGCTTGGGCAGGCCGCGGATCTCGATCGCCGCCTGGGCGAAGTAGTTGTCCTTCTCGAAGCCCTTGGCGGCGATGACGTCCCACATGAGGTCGATGACCTTCTCGCCCTCGGTGGTCACCTTCATCTTCGTCATCGGGTTGAAGAGGAGGTAGCGGCGGTCGTCGGGCCCGGCGGTGCGGAAGTAGTCGACGGCGCGGTCACTGAAGAGCTTCATGCCGACCAGGCGCACGTACGCGTCGGTCAGCTCGCGTCGCACGTGCGGGAACGCGGTGACGGGGCGGCCGTACAGGATGCGGTTGCTGGCGTGGGTGACGGCCTCGTACATCGCGTGCTCGCAGATGCCGATGGAGGCGGTGCAGAGGTTGAACTTGCCGACGTTGACGGTGTTCAGCGCGGCGTCGAAGGCGGCGCGGCCGGTGTGCAGGACGTCGGCGGCGGTGACCGGGTAGTCCTCCAGGCGGAATTCGCTGACGTACTTGGAGGAGTCGACGACGTTCTTGACCAGGTGGTACGCCTCGTGGCGGCTGTCGGCGGCGAAGAAGACGTAGCCGTCGGGGCCCTCGACGTCGGTACGGCGGCCGAAGACGGAGACGAGTCCGGCGGCGTTGCCGTTGCCGATGTAGTACTTGGAGCCGGTCGCGCGGAAGCCGTCGCCTTCGGGGGTGAGCAGCATGTCCGTGTTGTAGATGTCGGCGCCGTGGGACTTCTCGGAGAGGCCGAAGGCGAAGACCTCGCCCTGGTCGAGGAGCTGGGCGGCGCGGGCGCGGGCGTCGGCGTTGTCGCTCTGCCAGACGGGGCCGAGGCCGAGGACCGTCACCTGCCAGGCATACCAGTAGTCGAGGCCGTAGAAGCCGAAGATCTCGTTGAGGGCGGCGATGCGGGCGGTGTCCCACCGCTTGTCGGGGTTGTCGCCTGCGGCGGCCTCGGGGGTGAGGAAGGTCGCGAAGAGCCCCTCCTTCGCGGAGAAGGCGAGGAAGTCGGCCAGCCAGGCGCGGGTGCGGTAGTCCTCGATGAGCCGGCGCTTGCCGCGTGCCTCGAACCAGTCGACGGTGGCGCGCAGCAGCCTGCTCGTCTCGGCGTCGAAGCCCTGGGGGTCGTAGGTCTGCGGGTTGAAGAGGAGGGGGGCGGCCATGAGGGGTGCCTTTCGGGGAGGGCGACCGGGCGGGTTCGCTGTTACCGGTGAGTACGTCGCGGGCAGGTCGATCTTGCTATGCAACTTGTTGCACAAACAAGACGGAGGGGACGGTTGAGACACGGCTCACGGCGGCGTGCCGAAATTGGCTTGCCTGTCGCCGTGAGGGGCGGTTCCCATGGGCGCCATGGTGACCGAGATCCGACCGCCGCGTCCGGACGAAATGACGTCGTACTACAAGGCCCTGCCCTTCGCGAACGGTTTGCCCCAATGGGAACCCGCGAACGCCGCCTGGCACGGCGGCCCCGAGCCCTGGCCGCCGCAGCGCTCCCCCGCGAGCGCCGAGCAGCTCGCGGCCTGGGCGCGGGAGGACCTCGCGGACCCGGACTTCCATCCGGTCGGCGCCTTCGTCGACGGGGCCTGCGTCGGCGCGTCCGCGACGATCACCTTCGCGGTGACCGTCCCCGGCGGCTCCACGGTGAACATGGCCGGTGTCACCTCGACCGGAGTGCTCGCCACCCACCGCCGGCGCGGCCATCTGCGCGCGATGATCCAGGCCATGTTCGACTCCGCCCTGGAGCGGGGCGTTCCGCTGGCGATGCTGAGCGCGAGCGAGGGCAGCATCTACGGGCGGTACGGATTCTCGCCCGCGACCTACCGGGTCCGCTGGGAGCTGGCCCGTCACGAGGCGGCGCTCGTGCCGGGCGAGCCGGACCCGGGGTCGCTGGAACTGGTCGACGCGGCCGTGGCACGCCAGGCCTGGCCCGCCGTCCACGCACGCGTACGGGCGCAACGCGTGGGCGAACTGGCCCCGCGTCCGGGCCGCTGGGACGGCCTCTCCGACGAACCGGACGGCACGAACGGCCCGCTGCGCTACCTCGTCCACCGCGACCGCACCGGCGAGATCGACGGCATCGCGCACTTCCGTCTCCCGTGGTCCACGACCGTGGCCGGGGCCGGAACCCTGGTCGTGGAGGCCCTGGAGGCGGCGGACCCGGCGGCCTACCGCGCCCTGTGGTCCCTCCTGATCGACTTCGACCTCACCAAGAAGATCGTGGCGCACACCCGCCCGCGCGACGAACCCCTGCAGTGGCTGCTCACCAACCCGCGCGCGATGCGCATCACCCGGCAGACCGACAACCTGTGGGCCCGGTTGCTGGACGTACCGGCCGCCCTGACCCAGCGCGCGTACGACACGTCCGGCGACCTCGTCTTCACCCTGGACGACGACCGGATGTGCCCGAAGAACAACGGGACCTGGCGCCTGCGCGCGGATGGCGGCGAGGCGACCTGCACCCCGACCGACCGCCCGGCGGACCTGACCCTCACGGTGCCCGCCCTCGGCTCGCTCTACCTGGGCGGGATGTCGCCCCGCGTCCTGGCGCAGGCGGGGCGCATCACCGAGCACGCGGCGGGTGCGGTGGGGCAGTTGGGCCGGATGTTCCGCACGGATCCGGAGCCGCACAACTCCTTCGGATTCTGAGGGCTGGCGGGGACTGCGGGGATCAGTCGTCCTCCTCCAGGAAACGGCGCCACCAGTCCGCCCGCTTGTCGCCGATCTTCTCGTAGTGCTCCGCCACCCGGCGGGCGGCGGCGACGCTGCCCGCGCAGGCGGCCCTGATCATGAGGTGGTTCGAGCCGTACGGGTCCCAGCCGGCCACGGCCTCCGCGTACAGGTCGAGGGCCGAGCCGGCGTGGGCCGCGTCCGACTGCCACTTCTTCGCGGCCTCCGCGTCGCCCTTCCTCCTGGCCAGCTCGGCGAGCGGGCTGTACGCGTCCGCGAGGCCCTCGGCTGCTGCTGCCCGCAGGTGGGCCTCGGCCTGCTCCGGGTCGCCGCCCGGGCCCGCCAGGTCCGTGCCCAGCCTGATCCGGGCGTAGTTGCTGCCCTCCGCCGCCGCCTGCTCGCACCACCGGCGGGCGCCCTCGACGTCGTCGGCCTGGAGCGCGAACTGCGCCAGGAACAGCGCTGCGTCCGGGTCGCCGCCCTCCGCCGCCCGGCCCATCAGGTCCCGGCTCGCTGTCAGGTCGCCCGTCCGTGCGGCGAGTTGCCCGAGGATCGTGGCCGCCTCCGGCACTCCGGCCTCCGCGACCTCGTGCAGCAGCCGGCGCGCGGTCCCGGCGTCACCCTGCCGCAGCGCCTGTGCGCCCGACTCGTAGAGCCTGCTCAGCGGCAGCCGGTCCGCCGGGTGGCCGTACTCCGGAATCCGGGCGAGGTCGAGCACGCCCAGGCCACGGGGTCCGCCGAAGGCCAACAGCCTTCCGTGGGCCGCGAGTCTCTGCACCGGACCGTCCACCGGCACGCACAGCAGCGGGCGTCCGTCGCTGGGGTCCCACACCCGCAGGGTGCAGTCCGCGCTGGTGGTCACCAGCACCGGCCCACCCGGCCCGGGGCGGGCGACGATCAGTTCGGTGACGTGGTCGTCGTGTCCGCGCAGTTCGCAGTGGAGTGCTCCGGTGCGCGGATTCCAGATCTGGACGCGCGAGCTTCCGGTGGCGGCCAGCAGTTGCCGTCCGAAGGGCAGATGGAGGTACTCCAGCATGCTCACGCCCCAGAACATGGTGGGGCAGGTGAAGCGGGCCGACGGCCGCTCGGCGCGGTCGGGGGCTTCCGCGTAGTGGCGGACCGTGCCGCTGTGGTCCCCGGACGCCCATACTCCGCCGCCCCACGGCAGCGTTCCCTCGGCGAGGGAGGTGATGTCGGTACTGCCGGGGACGGTCCTGTGCACGGTGGTGGACCTGGCCAGGTCGGTCACCCACAGTTCACCGTACGGAAGGCCGGAGGCGTAGTTTTCGCGGGCGCTCACGAAGGCGGGCGTGCCGCCGGTCTCGGTGAAGGTCAGCAGCTTTCGGTCCACGGCTTTCCCGGTGTTCAGGCGCACGAGGGCCTTCGGGCTCGACATGACGATGTCGGTGTCGTTCTCGGGGTCGCTCCCGGTGCTGACCACCGTGACCTGGCTGTCGGAGCGGAGATTCTTCAGTGTCCGGATGCGGCCGTGGTGCGGCGGCGCGGTGTGCGCCACGGTCGCCCCGGTGCGCAGGTCGCGCCAGTGGATGCCGCCCTGCGACTCCGTGACGGCCAGCAGGGGATCGCCGTCCTCGGGTGCATAGCAGGCCAGTTGGGCTCGGTGCGCCGGCTCGTGCGGTGCGTACGGTGGAGGCGCCTCGGGTATGTCCCACAGCCTGGCCGTGTCGTCGACACCGCCGCTGACCAGCACCCTCGTTCCGTCGCCGAGCGGGGCGGTGGCCAGGGCCTCGAAGTGGCGGGCGTGGCCGGGGAGCGTCGCGTAGGTACTGCCGTCGAGTTCGTGAAGGTGGATCGCGTCACGGCCGGGCCCGAGGTCGTGGCGGAGCGAAGTGGCGAGCAGCGGCCGGCCGTGCGGGCCCAGGAGCGCGGCCAGGGCGAGGATTTGGCCGCCCATGTCGAACTCAAGGACAGGCGTGGACAGTTGCGGGTCCCAGACCAGGAGACGGTGGTCGTCTCCCCCACTGGCGAGCAGGGTCCGGCCGTCCGGCCAGGGCACCGTCGCGAGGGCGCGGACCGACTTGTCGTGCCCCTCCAGCACACTGTGGGCGGTGCCGTCGGGGTGCCAGAGGCGGAGGTCGCAGAGCCTGCCGGTGCTGACGAACACCCAGCTGCCGTCGGGGAGTTGGAGAGAGGTGACGGCCGTCACCCCGGCGCGGTCCGCCTCCACCTTGCGCGGCTCGCCGCACGGGATGCCGTCGGCGCCGATGTCCCACAGGGCCAGTCCCCCGTCGAAGCTGCCCACGGCGAGCACCAGGCTCCCGGCCTCGTCGCGGGCCCAGGCGAGCCCGGAGACGTACTGCGTGTGCCCGGTCAGGGTGGCCAGGCACCGGCCGTCGCGGACGTCCCAGATCCGCACCTCCTTATCGTAACCACCGCTAGCAAGGAGCGAGTTGGCCATGGCGAGTGCCTGGAGGGAGCTTTCGTGGCCGACCAGCAGCGCGAGCGGCAGCCCGGTCCTGGTGTCCCAGAGGCGCAGGCGGCCGTCGCCGTCCCCGGTGGCGAGCACGGGCTTCCCCTCGTCCGTGAGGCCGCCGGCCAGGGCGTCCACCCGGGCTTCGTGTCCGAGCAGGGTGCGGTGGAAGGCCGCCGTCACCCGGGGCTCGCTCCACAGGGGCGTCCAGGTGGGACGTACGGTGAAGGTGAGCCTCTCCAGCAGTTCCGGTGCGTTCTGGGCGGCGGCGGTGAGCAGGATCGCCGCCCGCTCCTCGGGGGTCCGGTCGGTGAAGTGGTGGACCGTCCGCAGGTAGAGCCGGAGCAGCGCGGCCCCGGCGGGCGGCCTGCCAAGCAGCTCGGTGAGGCGGCGCGGCTCGGCGTGGATCAGGAACTCCGGGTCGGCGGCGAGACCGTACAGGGCCCCGGCGGCGGCCGCGTGCGCGGACAGGTGGCGGTGGAGGTAGGGGTTGGCCTCCGCCCAGCGGAAGGACCAGGCGGACTCGGCGTCATCGGCGCCGGAGCCGGTGTGGAGGTCGCCGATCGGGTGGAGCAGCGCCGCCACGAGTCGCTGCTGTACGTCGCGGACGGCCGCCGCATCCGGGGCCGACCGCTGCCGCAGGTGGTCGGAGAACGTCCGGTGGTACAGCCGGTACACGGCCTGGCCGTCCTCGCCCGACTCGGTGACGTAGTGGCCGACGCGTGCCAGCAGCCGGTCCACGTCGGCCGCGGTGTAGACAACTCGATTGCGGGCGACGGCAGTTGCCACGGCGGGCCACACCGTGTCGCGCGGCATCCCCGCGCCCTCCGCCCAGGCGAGCGCCGTCAGCAGGTCGCGGACGGCGGTCTCCGTGTCGCCGAGCCGGGCGAGGTCCGCGTCGAATGCCGCCGCGGCCCCGCCGCCGATCAGGGCGCGCAGTTCCTCGTCCGGCAGGTCGTCCGGCTGCGGGAGCTGTACGAGGCGGCGGGCGGCGATCCCGGCGAGGAGGAAGCTCTGCCCGCTCGCCCCGGCCACCCGGCGGGCGAGCCGGGCAGCGGCTTCCGGCTCCGCCGCGTACGGCGATCCGGGAGCCTCCGCGAGGCGCCGTCGAACGTACGCCTCGATGTCCCGGGCGGAGAGCGGGTCCTCGTCCAGTACGGCGAGTTCCTGCGGCGCCAGGTGCCACAGGAGCGAGCCGGGGGCGGTGTCCGGGGCCCGGCCGGGGCGGTCGGGCCTGGTGCCCACGAGTACCTTGACCCCGGGGACCTGGGCCAGCGGCCTGAGCAGGTCGGTCGCGAGTGCGGTGACCGCGTCGGGCCTGGCCTCGTCCAGGGCGTCGACGACGATCCGTACCGGCCGGGCGAGCCCGGAAACCGCCTGGACGAGGTCGGCGGTGCGCAGCCAGCCCCCGGCGGGCTCCGGCAGGCCGAGGCCGGCGGCGACGGCGGAACGGCAGTCCTGGAGCGACCTGCTCTTCACGGTGACCGCGATGTCCACCGTTCCGACGTCCGGCACCGTGCCGGGCTCGGCGTCCACCAGCACGCCTGCCCTGGCGGCCAGTTCGCGCAGGTGCGGGACGGCCAGGGTGGCGATGCGCCCCAGCACGGCGGACTTGCCGCTGCCCGGGCTGCCGGTGACCGCGAAGACACCCTGCCCCGGCTCGTCGAGCCAGGCGACGATCCGGGTGAGCAGGTCGGTGCGGCCGCTGAAGTACCAGCCGGGATCGTCCACTTCGGTCGCTTGGCCCGTGTGTCCGACGCCTCGGGCGGCGCGGACGAAGTGGGCGCGCAGTTCCTCGTCGATCAGGGACAGCCAGTGAGCCCTGGTGCCGGCGTCCGCGCCCGGCATGCCGGGCGTCCACAGGGGGTTGGCGAAGAAGCGGCCGGCGTTCTGGTGGCTGAGGAAACCCAGGTCGGGTCCGTCCTCGCCCATCGCCTCGCAGAGGGCGTCGAAGACGTCACCCGCGCCGACCTGTGCGCACTCCGCACCCCAGTCGGGATGGGGGACGGCGGGGCCGTACCGGAGGAGGTCGGCGAAGACCTCGGCGAAGCTTCCTTCCACGGCCGGTTCGAAGGGGCCGCAGGAGGCGATGACGTCGATGCCCTGACGGCGTCCGGTCCTGCCGCTCTCGCCCCGGTAGGCGCGGATCAGGGTTTCCGCGAACTCGGCGGCCTGCGCGCCCGCGTAACACGTGTCGAGTACGACGACGGCGCGCCGCACCCCCCAGTGGCGCAGCTTGCGGGCCAGGTCGGCGGCGCTGATCGCGGTGGAGCCGTCGAGGATGCCCTGGCGCGGGCCGGGGGTGTCGCGGACCAGCAGGAAGCCGCCGTCGGGCAGGAGTTGGGCGTGTCCGGTCCAGAACAGCAGCAGCTTGTCGACGCCGTCGGTGGACAGCCCGTTGAGCTGGGCGTTGACCTCGGCGTGCGGCCCGCCGTCGCGGAGGCGGGGCAGCACGGTCCGGAAGCCCGCCCGCTCCAGGGCTTCGCCGACCCGGGCCACGGCGTCCGGCACGTGTGCCAGCCGCTCGTACCCGTGGTCGTACTCGGCAATCCCCACCAGGAGTTGAGCACTCCTCGTGCCGTGCTCGTTCATCGGCGCCCCCGCTCCGCTGTCAAGCTCTGCCCCTGCAAAGGCAGTTGACGGCAGTATGGTCGATCATCCGCATGCCGGGGCCCAGTTGGCGGGAACTTCCCGGGCGGAAAAGGGACCCAGGAGGGGCCGTGGCGGTACGCGCACAGCTGGAGGATCTGGTCGTCGTGGTCCCCGGGATCACGGGGAGTGTCCTGGAGCGCGACGGGCACGAGTTCTGGAACCACTCGCTGAGCGCGTTGGCGCACGCGACGCCCGCCCGCAAGCTCGTACGGAACCTGCGGCTGGCCCCGGAGCCCGGCGCGCCGGACGGTGTGCGCGCGACCGGCCTGGTCCGGGGAGCGCACCTGCTGCCCGGCCTGTGGGGCATCGACGGGTACGGGCCCCTGCTCTCCTACCTGCGGCGGACCTTCGACTTCTCCGGCGGGAACCTGGTGGAGTTCCCGTACGACTGGCGGCTGTCCAACGCCGTCAACGCCGCCGCGCTCGGAAAGGTCGTGGAAGGGGCGCTGACACGGTGGCGGGAGGCCTCCCGCAATCCGGACGCCCGGGTCACCTTCGTCTGCCACTCCATGGGCGGCCTGCTCGCCCGCCACTACCTGGACGTGCTCGGCGGCTCCGAGGTGACGCGGCGGCTGGTCACGATCGGCACCCCCTTCCAGGGTGCGGCGAAGGCCGCCGACGTGCTGTGCCGGGGCCTCGCCCCGGAGGCGCGGGCGCGGCTCGGCCGGTTCGGGCGGGTGCTGGAGGAACTCACCGACGTGGTGGGCGAGTTCCCTTCGCTGTACGAGCTGCTGCCGACGTACCGCAGTGTGACGGGGGCCGACGGCGAGCTGCGCCGCCTCGGCGAGAGCGCGGCCCCCGGCGTGGATTCGGCACGGCTGAAGGGGGCGGAGGACTTCCACCGGGGGATCGGCGGGGCTCCGGCGGGCTACGAGATCGTGCCGTTCGGCGGGCACCTCCAGCCGACGGTACAGAGTCTGCGGGTGGACGCGCGCGGGGTGAGCCCGCTGCGGTCCCTGGGCGGCGAGGACGTGGGCGGCGACGGGACCGTGCCGCGCTTCTCGGCTGCACCGGCGGGGACCACCAGCGAGGCGGACATCCGGTCCTCCGCCGCCCGGCACGCCGCGCTGGCCTCGCCGCGCAGCTTCCACCTCGCGCTGCACGGCGTGCTGACGGCGGGCGATCCCCGCCGGTTCATGGCGCCCGGCGAGGAGTTGGCACTGGACTGCGGCGGGCTGGCGGCGGTCGGCGCACCCCACCCGGTCGCGGTGGAGGCGCGGGAGGAACGTCTCGTGCTGACGGTCCGGGCCGAGCACCTGGAGAGCAGGGAGGCCCTGCCCCCTGTGCCCCTGCGCAATGCGGGCGAGGGCCGGTACGAGGGCGCGCTCGTCCCGGACCGGCCGGGTGGCTGGCGGATCACGGTGGAGGCGCGGGCGGGGCTGCCGGTGGTGGCGGTGAGCGAGTTGGTGCTGGTGGTGGACGGGAGCTGAGGGGGCCAGGCCCGGGAACGGCGAGCCGGGCCCCCTCCGCCCCCCGCCTCAGCGGACCACGTCGAAGACGTTCTTCTGGATGCCGTTGGCGTACGCCTCGTGCTCGACCAGCTTCAGCTTCTGGGCGTCCTTGTCGGTGGTGCTGAACAGGCGCTTGCCCGCGCCCAGCAGCAGCGGGAAGACCAGGAGGTGGTAGCGGTCGACCAGGTCCGCGTCGGCGAGGGCGCGGGTGAGGGTGGCGCTGCCGTGGACGATGATCGGGCCGCCCTCGGTCTTCTTCAGCGCGGCGACCTCGTCGAGGGTGCGCAGGATCGTCGTGTCGCCCCAGTTCTCGACCAGGGCGTCCTCGGCAAGGGTGGTGGAGACGACGTACTTGGGCATCGTCTTGTACTCGGCGAACTCCGCCATGTCCGGCCACACCGGGCTGAACGCCTGGTAGCTGGTGCGGCCGAACAGCATGGCGGCGGCCTCCTGCTGCTCCCGGCCCTTGATCTCGTACGCCTCGGGCAGGAACTCCAGGTTCTTGAAGGTCCATCCGGCGTTGCGGTAGCCCTCCTCGCCGCCCGGGGCCTCGACGACCCCGTCCAGCGAGACGAAGGCGGTACTGATCAGCGTGCGCATGCGGTGACTCCCCTTGGCTGCCTTGGCGAAAGGGCACGTGCGTGCCCTTGTGCACATCGTTTCGGCACATTCTTGCGCGGGGAGCCGTCGGCGCGGGACGCATTGCCGCCGTTGCCGCGCCGGTGGGCATTTCACGCATGTTTTCAGCGCATGTAGAGACCGCCGTTGGCGTCCCAGCAGGCCCCGGTGACCGAGTCCGCGTGGTCGGCCGAGAGCAGGACGACCATGTCGGCCACGAACTCCGGGCGGCCCAGGCGGCCGAGCGGAATCATCGCCGTGGTCTGCGCCAGCTTCTCGGCGGGCACCGTGCGGTGCACGACCGGGAGGTCCTGCGGGCCGGGCGAGACCGCGTTGACGGTGACGCCACGGGGGGCCAGGTCGCGGGCGAAGACCTTGGTGAGGGTGGCGACGCCGCCCTTCGCGGCCGCGTAGTGGGCGCCGGTGGCGGTGCCGCCGTTCTGCCCGGCCAGGGAGGCGATGTTGACGATGCGGCCGTAACCCTGCTCGGCGAAGTACGCGCCGAAGACCTGGCAGCCGTGGAAGGTGCCGTTGAGGTTGGTGCCGACCACGGCGGTGAAGCTCTCCGGGGTGATGTCCATCAGGGACTCGACCTTGGAGTGGCCCGCGTTGTTGACGAGGATGTGCACCTGTCCCCAGCGGGCGGTCAGTTCGTCGCGGGCTTGGACGAAGGCGTCCTTGTCGCGTACGTCCAGGGCCAGGCCGACGGCGCTCTCCCCGGTGGGGTCGAGCTCCGCGGCGGCCTTCGCGGCGGCTTCCGCGTCGAGGTCGGTGAGGGCGACCTTGTGGCCCTGGGCGTGCAGGCGGGCGGCGATGCATCCGCCGAGGCCGCCCGCCGCACCGGTGACCAGGGCGACCCGCGCGGTCCCCGTCACTTGGTCACGTCCGGGAGGGGACGGCCGATGCGGGCCTCGATCTTCATGTAGCGCCACAGGCCGTACTCGCCGACCTGGACGGTGCGGAAGAGGTTGCAGGCGGCGGCGACCGTCTGCTGGTCGGGCACGTCCGCGAGGACGTAGCAGGTCCAGGGCCAGGAACCGGACGGGCCGACGAGGTGCTGGTCGTCGTCGATGGTGCCGAGCACCTGGACGCCGGGCAGCTCGTGGAGCTGACGGAGCATGGAGAGAGTGCCGTCCCAGACGGTCTTGTGCTGACCGGTGGGCAGGTCGAAGAAGTTCTGGTTGACGCCTATGCAGAAGAGGACGCGCAGGGGGGTGGTGGTGCTCATGGGGTTCGCCTTTCGGGGGTTGGGATTCCGGTACGGGTCAGAGGTAGCCGGGGAACGGGTTCGCGCCCATCAGGACCGCGCCCGCGCCGTCGTACATGCCCTCCTGGAGGAAGGCGTGCAGCGGCACCACGGAGGCGTCCCGCAGGTAGCGCTGCATGGGGCTGCCGTCGGCGATGGCCCGGATTCCGGCCGGTTGGTAGGTGGAGCGCACGACCTCGAAGGAGACCTTCGCCAGGTGGGCCGAGGCCAGCCGCAGCAGGCTCGCCTGGTGCGCGGACGGCGCGTCTCCCCGTACGACCGTCTCCCACACCTCCTCGGTCGCCTCGTAGAAGAACGCGCGCACCGAGCGCAGCCGGGCCTCCGCCTGGCCCACCGCGATGCGGTACGTCGCCCGGTCGGCGGCGACGGGGCCGCCCGTGTAGCCGGCCCGGCCGCCCTCGGTGATCACCTGGTCCAGTGCCGCGCGCGCCACGCCGAGGCCGACGACGGCCAGCACCTGGGCCGCGTACGGAACGCTCGGGTAGCGGTAGAGGGGCTCGTCGACGGTGGGTTCGCCGCCGCGCAGGAACGTCCACTCGTGCGGTACGTCGACGCCGTGCACGGCGAGGTCGTGGCTGCCGGTGCCGCGCATGCCCAGCACGTTCCAGTTCTCGACGATCTCGACCTGGTCGGGCCGCAGAAGTGCGGTGCGCGGGCGGCCGGTGCGGTCGTCGCCCGTCTTGATTCCGACGCCGAGAATGTCCGCTCCTTTGCAGCCGCTGGCGAATTTCCAGTGCCCGGACACCCGGTGTCCGCCGGGCGTCGATTCGGCGGGCTGGAGCGGAAAGAGACCGCCCGCGAATACGACGTCGGGCCCGTTCGCGTACAACTCCGCCTGGGTGTCGAGCGGGAGAGCCGCGAGATAGGTCAGGGCCGAACCGAAGCTGGCGACCCAGCCGGCGGAACCGTCGACCTCCGAGATGCGCTCGACGAGGTGCAGGAACTCGGCCGGGGGCAGGGGTTCCCCGCCGAACCGGCGGGGGGCGGCGGCCCGGTAGAGGCCGGCCTTCTTGAATTCGGCGATGGCGTCGCGGGGAATGTGGCGGAGGTTCTCGAATTCCTGGCGGCGTTCGGCAACGGTTTCCAGGAGGTGGGCGAATGCGGTGGTGCGGGGATTCGCTCGGGGGATTTCGTTCAGGGTGTGTGTCATGGGGTGCCCTTCGGTGGCGGGCGGGAGGCGGAAGCGGAAGGTGGCGCCGCGCGGCGGGTTGGCACCCGCCTCGATCTCGCCGCCGTGGCGGGTGATGATCCGGTGGCTGAGGGCCAGACCGATGCCGTGGCCGTTGCCCTTGGAGGTGAAGGCGCCGTCGAAGATGCGGTCCCGGTGCGGGCCCGGCAACCCCTGCCCCCGGTCGCGGACCGCCACTTCCGCCCAGCCGTCCCGCAGCCGCGTCCCGATCGTCACCGTGCGCTGGTCCTCGGGCCAACGGGCCATCTCCTCGATGGCGTTGAAGGCCAGGTTCATGACCACCTGGCCGATGAGGACCTTCTCGCAGTGGACGGGGAGCGGGTCGGGGGTGTGGTCCCAGTGCAGGGTCACCTCGTGCTGCTGGGCGCGCAGGTTGACGAAGTAGGCGCAGTCCGTGACCAGGTCGTTCAGGTCGGCCGACTGGCGCGATTCCTCCAGGCGTACGACGTACTCGCGCAGGCTCTTGAGGATCAGTGCGGCCCGGTCCAGTTGGCGGGTGGCGTTGTCCAGGCCCCAGGTGGGGTCCGCGCCGGTCGCCATCAGGCCCCGTACGCCCGCGAGGAAGTTGTGGGCCGCCGCGATGGGCTGGCTGACCTCGTGCGCGATGGCCATCGCCATGTCGCCCATGGCGTTGTAGCGGGCCAGGTGGTTGAGGTACTGGGCGTCGCGCCGGTGTTCCTGTTCGGTGCGGACGGTGGCGGTGATGTCGTGGAAGAGGAGCAGGGTGCCGCGCAGGTCGTTCTCGATGGCGATGTACTGGCTGCGCGCCGCGAACCACCGGTCCGGGCCGCCCTCCCCGTCCGGGACCGCCAGCCGGTAGCGGGTGTCGGTGGGCTGCCCGCCGCGTCCGCCCCGCGTCGCGGCGGCCTGGACGTCGCGCAGGACGGCGGCCGAGTCGGGGGCGAGGAGGTCGCCGAAGTCGGTGCCGAGGAGGGCGTCCGGGTCGCGGTCGAGCAGCGTAGCGGCGGATTCGCCCGCGAAGAGGACCGCGCCGTCGTCGGACACGGGCACACCTTGGCAGGGCGCGGCACGGGGAGGCCAGTGCGTTTCACGAAACCCAGGGGCGGTCCGGCGCGTCGGAAGGTCGGAGGCATCCCTGCCTCCCGGGGCGGGAGGAGCACGCGTGCGCGGCAGACGGTCAGGGGCTGTGGTGATGGTGCTGGTGGGAGTGGCGGGGTGCGGCGGAACCGACACGGACGAGGCGGAGGCCATGGCGCAGCGGGCGCGGGAGGTAGCCTCGGCGTGGGACGGTTCGCCTGCGGCGGCGGCATGGCGGGAGGGCTACCACCCCTTGGCGGAGGCGGTGGAACTGCCCCGGGGCGGCTGGCGGAGCCGACGGGACGCCCAGGCGTACGCGGAACGGGCCCTGGTGCTGCGGGGCACCCTGCCCGTGGTGCGGCGGGAGGAGGGGCGGGTGGTGTGGGCCGCCGGGAAGGGCGAGACCGTACGGCCGATGCGGGACGCGCGCGAGACGTACAAGGCACTGAGCGGGGGCACGATGACGGGCCGCCCGCAGCTCAACGTCACCGGGGTGCGGCTGGGCGAGATGACGGTGACGACGAGTCGCGGGGCGGCGGTGGTTCCGGCATGGCTGTTCCAACTGGAGGGCTATGCCACCCCGCTGAAACGGGCAGCGGTCGTCGCGTCGGACCTGCCCCGCTCACCGATCGCGGAGGCGGAGAACGTCCCCGGGAACTCGCTCCAACGCGTGATCACAGTCGACCCCGACGGCCGGTCCCTGACCGTGGAGGCGCTGCACGGGGCGTGCGACGGGGGGCCGGCGGTGGCGGTGCTCGAGACAAGGGGCAGCGTGGTGCTGTCGGCCTCGGTGAGGCCGGGGAAGGGGGATCGCCTGTGCACGAAGCAGGGCAATCTGAAGAAAGCGACGGTGCGGCTGAAACGGGCGATCGGTGACCGCGTCCTGCTGGACGGCAAGACCGGACGCCCGGTGGGAGCCGCGACCTAGCCCACTGCGGGCACGGGCCCCGCGCCCCCCGGCGGGGCCGCTGAGGCGTGCCCCGTCAGGGCCACCGGCCGAGCCCAGACCCCCCGAAGTCCCCGCAGATCAGCGGTATGCAGAATGGCCCCATGCCGAAAACGATCACCCCCGAAACGGCAACCGCCGCCCACGCCGCGCCCATCAGCCGCACCCTCGCCCGTGCCTTCGTCGACGACCCGATGATGCTGTCGTTCTTCACGGACGACGCCACCCGCGAAGACTCCCTCGCCCGGTATTTCAGCACCCTGTTCACCCGGCAGTACGTCTTGCACGGCCTGTGCGAGCGCACCGACGCCGCTGCGGCGTTCTGGGTGCCGGCCGAGGCACAGGAGAAGGCCGTCCCGGATGCGGCGACCATCGAGGTGCTGACCGGCATACTCGGCGAGCGGGCCGCACAGTTCGGCGCCGCCGTGGAGACCGCCGCGCACCACGCCCCGCAGGAGCCGCACTGGTCGCTGGCTCTGATCGGCGCGGACCCGGAGGCCCGTGGCCAGGGTCACGGCTCGGCGCTGCTGCGCTCGGGCCTGGCGCAGGCGGACGCGGCGGGGCAGCCCGTGTACCTGGAGTCGTCCAAGCCGACGAACATCCCCGTGTACGAGCACTTCGGCTTCCGCGTGCGCGAGGAGTTCGACCTCCCGGGCGGCGGCCCGACGCTGTGGGGCATGTGGCGCGAGCCGCAGGAAGCCACCGGGAAGTAAGCACCCGGCGGAGGCTGTTGGACGCCTGGGGTTCATCCACTCCTCGCCCCGGGGTCATGCGGCCCGTTGATCATCGGCCGCATGACCTCCCTCACCAAGGCCCTTCCCAAGGCCCTCCCCCTCGCCCTCGCCGTCTCCGCCGCGCTGCTGGCCCCCGCCGCCCCGGCCCACGCCGCCGAACCCTCCGTCTCGTACGAGGTGAAGATCAACCTCACCGCCGCCGCGCTCGACGGCTCGCACGCGCCGAGTGCGGCGGTGCGCAAGGCCTTCGGCATCACCGGTTCCGCCAAGGCCCGTTCGTACAGCTACTACGACACGGACGACCGCGCGCTCGACGCGAAGGGCTGGAGCGTGCGCCTGCGGCACAAGGACGGCTCGTCGTTCGAGGAGACGTACAAGAAGCGCTTCCCCGTGACGAACGGCGACATCGACGCCGCCCTCAGCACCGCCCGCGCGGCGGGCTTCGACAGCGCCGACTCCTCCTACAAGACGGAGGTCGACTGGGGCTACGCCAAGCAGACCCTCAGCTTCAGCAACGAGAAGAAGCGCAGCGCCAAGGACTACCCCGGCACCGCCCTCCCGTCGAACGACACCGGCCGCAGCTGGCTGGTCGCCGACGCCCCCGGCAAGCTGAAGGACGCGACGAACGCCCTGACCGCCTCCCGTGCGCACGGCCCGGTGACGGCGAAGGTGTACGGCGGTGCGTGGGGCGCCTCCGACGACGCGAGCGTCGAGGTGCTGCCGGTGGTCGGTGCGGGCGGCACCGGCACGGAGTACGTCGTGGAGCTGTCCTTCAAGACGGACTCCCGTACGGCCGCCGCCGACCTGCACCGGGAGTCCGTCGCGGTCGCCGAGGCCAACGGGTGGCTGTACCGGGGCGACATCCTGAAGACGCAGCTCATCCTCGACCGCTACTGACGGACGGGGGTCCGGGGGCGTTTCTCCAGCGTGCAGACCCCGTCCGCACACTGTCGTTCCAGCCGGCCCCGCGAGACCGTCTGCGCCAGGCCCACCGCCCAGCAGGTCGGGCAGCCCCGGAAGGCGACCAGCGCCAACGGGGCTGCCAGCAGGGCGACCGGGCCGACGACGGGCACGAGGGCGAGTGCGCCCCCGATCAGCGCCAGGCCGATCGCGCCGCGCGCCAGGTGGCGCGGGACGGACTTGCTGGCGAAGTCCGGTGCGGTGGTGGTGGTCCGGGTGCTCACGGTCGTACCTCTCCCTCTGCTCGTTCTGCCGACGCCAGCTCCTGGCGCAACGTCGCCCGCGCCCGGTGCAGCCGGGACTTCATCGCCGCCGTGCTGAGCCCCAGTGCGTGGGCGACCGTCCGGCCCGGCAGGCCCTGGAGGTCCCGCAGGACCAGGACCTGCCGCTGGTCGGGCGGCAGCGCGCCGACCGCCGCCGCGATCCGCGCCACCTCCAGCCGCTGGAGCACGGCCTCCTCGGCGGACGGCCCGGCGGACTCGGCCGGCGCCTCCTCACTCCGCACGGCGAGCATCCGCAGCTGCCGCAGGCACTCGTTCCGTACGATCCGGAACATCCACGAGGCGAGCGCCCCGGTCGCCCGCAGGGTGCCGATCTTCCGGTACAGGATGATCAGCGCCTCCTGCGCGGCGTCCTCGGCGTCCTGCGGCGAGGCGCACAACGACAGGGCGAACTTGCGCACATGGGGCTGCGACTCCAGCACGACGGTGGTCAGCGAGCCGACGTCACCACGCTGGGCGGCCCTGACCAGCCTCTCGTCGGGCCAGGTGAACCGGGATGTCACGGGCTGCTCCCCTCCACTGCGACCATGTCAGCCCCGCCTGCCGTAGCGGCGCACCAGATGCCAGCTGCACGCGCCCACGAGCAGGACGCCGACCACGATGCCAGTGATCACCACGGGTGTCTCCTTCTGTTTCCACCGGCCCGTCCGGCCGGATGCACAGACAAGAGGCGGCGGGCCCCGAAAAGGATTCATCGGCAGGTCCGCCGGGAGGTCCGCCGGGAAAGGGAGTTGCCAACTCCTCGACCAGGAGGCTGAGTTGCCCTGACGCAGCACCCATGCCGAGCGGAGATCACATCATGACCGCACAGCTCCCCCTCTCCTACGACGCGTTCGTCGCGCTCGCCGTCGCCGATCCGTCCGTGGTGGGCCTCGTCCTCAAGGGGTCCCGGGCCCACGAGGGCATGGTGACCGGGCATTCCGACCACGATCTGTACGTCGTCCTCGCCGACGGCACCGGTCAGCAGGCCACCGGTCTCACCCGGTACGCCGGGCACCGCACCCCCGAGCTCGACCTCGTCGTCCTCTCCCTCGACGCCTTCCGCAGGGTCGGCATGCCGGGTTTCGAGCGGTACGCCCTCGCCCGCGCCCGAGTCGTGCTCGACCGGCTCGACGGAGGCATCGCCCGGCTGCTGGCCGACAAGGCGAGGCTCGGCGTGGACGAGGCGTTCCGGGAGGCGGGCGAGTGGCTCGACGCGTACGCCAACTCCCTCTACCGCTCGGTGAAGAACGACCGCGACGGGCACGCCCTGGCCGCCCGGCTCGACGCCGTCGACAGCGTCCGCTTCCTGCTGGAGCTGCTCTTCGCCCTGGACCGGCGGCCCCGCCCGTACAACAAGTACCTGGAGTGGGAGCTGTCCCGCTTCCCGCTGCCCGGCTGGGAGACCGGCCCGCTGCTCCACGCCGTGGACCGCATCTCCCGTACGGGTGACGTGCCCGCCCAGCGCAGGCTCTTCGCCCGCGTCGAGGCGGCGGCCCGGCGGGCGGGGCACGGGGCGGTGCTGGACGCGTGGGGCGAGGATCTGTTGCTGATGCGGCCCCAATAGTCAGTCGACGGGCTGACGCGTGCGTTCACCCAGGGATTGCCCCTACGTCATGTACGCGTCGCCCTTCGTTGCGCGCCGCCGCCGATCATGGCGCTGTCGCCGTGGACTTCCACCATGCGCGAAGTGAGCAGAAGTCCGAGGGAGTTGTACTCATGAATCCGCGCGCCCTGCGTCGCCCCGCCGTCGCCGCCGCCGTCGTGCTGCCGCTGTCCACCGCGCTCGCGCTGACCACCGTGGTGGCCTCCGCCGACGCGGCCGCCCCGACGCGGCACCGGCCGGACACCGCGCGGGTCGTGTCGACGGCGACGCTGCCGGACCTTCCGCTCGGCAAGTTCAGCAATCGTCTGCTGCCCGGCACCGTGAAGGACGACCGCGGGGTCGACCTCGGCGGCATCGGCAGCGACCTGTACCCGGCCGAGCGGCGCGGTGAGTACTGGACGGTCACCGACCGCGGGCCCAACGGGCAGATCGAGATCGGCAAGGAGAAGCGGCGCACCTTCCCCGTGCCCGGGTTCAACCCGGCGATCGTGAAGATCCGCGCCGTGGGCGGGCGCATCGAGGTGCTGCGCGCGATCCCGCTGACGACGTCGAACGGCTCGCCCGTCACCGGCCTGCCGAACCAGCAGGGGCGGGACGAGGCCCCGTACAACTTCGACGCCTCCAAGCCGCTGACGTACAACCCCAACGGCCTGGACACCGAGGGCCTGGTCCGGGACCGGGACGGCAGCTTCTGGCTGGTCGACGAGTACGGGCCCTCGCTGGTGCACGTGTCGCCGCGCGGGCGGGTGCTGGAGCGGCACGTGCCGAAGGGGCTGAAGCTGAGGGGCGCCGGCTACCCGGTGATCGAGTCGCTGCCGTCGGTCTTCCTCAAGCGGAAGCTCAACCGGGGCTTCGAGGGGCTGGCGCTGCTGCCCGGCGGGGACCTGGTCCTGGGGCTCCAGAGCCCGCTGCTGAACCCCGGCAAGGAGGCCGGGGAGGAGTCGCGGGCGACCCGCCTGCTGCGCTTCTCGCCCCGGAAGGGGAAGGTCACGGCGGAGTACGTGTACCGGTTCGACCCGGTGGGCGTCGTCGAGCCCGGCCAGAAGAAGACCTCCGAGCTGAAGCTCTCCGCCCTGGTGGCGCTCGGCGGGGACCGGCTGCTGGTGCAGGAGCGCACGGACAAGTCGGCGCGGCTGCACGAGGTGCGGCTGCGGCCCGGCAACGACATCCTCGGGACGCGGTGGGAGTCCGCCGCGAAGCCGTCGGTGGAAGAGCTGCCCGATCCGGCGGCAGCAGGCGTCCCCGTCCTGTCCAAGCGCCTGGTGATCGACCTGAACACGGTCAAGGGCGTGCCCGGCAAGATCGAGGGCGTCGCGCTGGAGGGCTCGAAGACGCTGGTGCTGCTCAACGACAACGACTTCGGCATGACGGACGGCCCCGCCGCCTTCGACGCCAAGGGCCGCCTCGTCGACAGCAACATCGAGACCACCCTCGTCCGGGTACGCCTGCCGCACTCGGTGCGCTGAGCCCGCCCCTCTTCCCGCCGCGCCGGACCGCGCAAACGGTCCGGCGCGGCGCACGCATAATCACTTCCACTCGGATCATCGGACAAGAGAAGATGCGGGGGACCTCGACAGGAGCGATCCCATGTCTTCCACCCGCCTTCGTCTCGACCACCTCATGCAGCCCGACGACCTCGCCAAGGCCGTCGAGATCGGCCACGTCACGCGCCGGACCCACCCGGAACTGCCGCTGTCGATCTACGCGTACACCCGTTCCTGCCAGTACGAACAGGCCTGGACGGACGTCACATCGCGCTGCCGCGGACTGGTCGTCGACGACGAGACGGGCGAGGTGGCCGCGCTGCCGCTGCCCAAGTTCTTCAACGCGGCCGAGCACGCGCTGGACCGCCCGTACGCGCCCGCCCTGCCCGACGAGCCCTTCGAGGTGTACGACAAGGTCGACGGCAGCCTCGCCATCGTCTTCCACCACTCGGGCCGCTGGCACGTCGCGTCCAAGGGGTCCTTCATCAGCGAGCAGGCGACCTGGGCGGGCCGCTGGCTGGCCGGCCAGGACACCGGCCGGCTGGTGCCCGGCACGACGTACCTCGCGGAGATCCTCTACCCCGAGAACCGCATCGTCGTGAACTACGGCGACCGGCGCGACCTCGTCCTCCTCGCCGCGTACGGCCCCGACGGCACCGAAGTGCCGCTCGCCGAGGCCGCCGTGGCGTGGGAGCCGATCGGTTCGGTGGTACGGGTGTGGCCCGCGATGCCCCTCGCGGAGCTGGTCGGGCTGACCTCCTCCAGCACCCTGCCCGGCGGCGGCGCCTCCACCGGCACCGACGCCGAGGGCTTCGTGATCCGCTTCGCCTCAGGCCTGCGCGCCAAGGTGAAGATCGCGGAGTACGTGCGGCTGCACCGCATCCTCACCGGGATCACCGAGCGGGACATCTGGCGCGGTTACGGAATCCAGCGCTTCCGGGACGCGGGCCGCGCGCCGAAGCTGGTCGCCCAGGCGGTCGGCGCGTCGATCGCGGAGGCGACGAGCGCGACGCCGCTGGACGACCTGCTGGAGCAGGTGCCGGACGAGTTCGACGCGTGGGTGCGCGGTGTGATCGAGCGGCTGGAGGCTGCCCTCGCGGACCGCGAGCGGGCCATCGACGAGGCGTATGCGACGATCTCCCACCTCGGCGGCGACCGGGCGGCCTTCGCCCGCGCCGCCCAGGCGCTGCCGGACCGCGCGGTGAAGGCCGCGATGTTCCAGCGGCTGGAAGGACGGCCGACCGACCTCGTGGTCTGGCGCGCGCTGAAGCCGGTGGCCGCCGACCCGTTCAAGACCGATGAGGACAGCTGAACCATGCCCGACACGACCGACCGTGAGGCCCCGGAGCCTGTGGCCTCCGGGGCTCCCGAGGCCCGGACGCCCGGGGCGGACGCCCCCGCCTCCCCTTCCCGCCTCCCCGTCGTCCACGTCATGACCGGACTCCCCGCCTCCGGCAAGACCACCGCCGCCCGTGTCCTGCAGGCGGAGGCCGACGGCGGTATGCGGCGGGTCAACCTGGACGACCTGCGCGCCATGCTCGACCTGCCCGCCAAGCGGGAGCGCGACGAGTCGCCCGAGGGCCGAGCCCGGTCCTGGGCGCGTGAGCAGACCGTGCTCGCCGTCCAGGACGAGGCGATCCGCGCTGCCGTCCACGGCGGCTTCGACGTGGTCGTCGACAACACGCACCTCACCCCGCACATCCCCAAGCGGCTGAAGGCCGCCGTGGCGGGGCAGGCGACCTTCGTGGTGCACGACTTCACCGACGTACCGGTGGAGGAGTGCGTACGCCGCGACGCCGCCCGCGCGAACCCGGTCGGCGAAGACATCATCCGCATCCTCGCGGACAAGCACGCCAAGGCGACCAAGGGCGGCTGGCGGCTCACCGACGCCTGGTTCAACGACCAGGTGGAGGTGACCCCGTACGTCGCGGACCCGGCCCTGCCCTCCGCCGTGATGTGCGACATCGACGGCACGCTCGCGCTGACCGGCGACCGGGGCCCGTACGACTTCACGCGCTGCGGGCTCGACATCCTGAACCCGTCCGTGCGGGACGCGTTGCTCGCCTTCCGGCAGACGCACGGCGACACCCTCGTCCTGCTGTCGGGCCGGGGCGAGGAGTTCCGGGAGCAGACCGAGGAGTGGCTCAAGGCCAACGACGTACCGTACGACGAGCTGTGGATGCGGCCCGCGAAGGACCAGCGGCGCGACGACGTCGTCAAGGCCGAACTGTTCGACGCGCACGTCCGCGAGCGGTTCGCGGTACGGGTGTCGCTGGACGACCGGGACCGGGTGGTCGAGCTGTGGCGGCGGATGGGGCTGCCGACCTGGCAGGTGAACTACGGGAAGTTCTGAGCGACGGAGGCTCCGGGGACGGGCCCGCCCGGGCGGGGCGGCGGTGCCTCCGACGTCATGATCCACACCACCGTGGCGATCGAGAGGCAGAGGGCCACGATGGCCACGACCGCTATGACGGCTCGATTCACGGGACGCCCTTCCGCTTGGCTGCGGTCAATCCTGCCTTGACGGGCTGCGGGTGTCTCCGGTGCCTCTCTCGGACGGGCCGCTGTCGGCTCAGGCGCCCCAGCCGCCGCCCACGGCCCTGCTCGACAGGTACGAGTCGCGCAGGGCCTTGCGGAGGCCGGGGACCAGGTGGTCGTCGTAGTACGAGGCGTAGGACTTGAGCGTCTCCCGGTGTTCGCGACGGTCCTTGGCGGTGAACACGCTCGTCACCTCGACCTCCGCCGCGAAGACTCCGAGAGTCAGCGCGTCCACCGGCACCGAACTCGGTCCAGCGCCCTTCAACACCGGTTCGAGCACGGCCTGTTGGAGATCGAGAACCTGCTGCGGGTCCTGGACGTAGACCCGGTCGAAGGGCAGCACGCCGAGCTTCTTCTGCCGCTCGACGGTGATGGCCCCCGCCTCGGCGAGCTGTTCGCGGACGGGCTTCTCGGCGGTGGCCGCCTTGTTGTGCACGAACTGCAGCCAGCTCTTGGCCGTATCGGCGGGCAGGTCGTGCCAGACCTCGGCGAGGAATGCGTCGTCCTCGGGGGCGGTACCGCGCCGCCGGACCTTCTTCCCCTGGGCGCTCAGGAGCCCGGCGCGGGCCAGTTCGTGAAGGGCGGCGGCGCGCAGCAGTTGACCGCGGCCCTGGAGGTTGGTGAGCTCGAACTTCTCCTTGTCGACGGTGTAGCAGAGCAGGTAGAGCCGCTGCGGCAGGGTCAGTCGCATCTTCCGGCCTCCGGGTGTGGGGAGTTGCGGCGTGGTGGGCGCTGTGGGGAGTTACGGCGTGCTGGTCGGCGGCGGACCGGCCTGTGCCTGCGCCTTGAGCCGCTTGCCCGAGCGCCGGGCGGCCCAGACGACCACCAGGAGGGCCAGCGCGAGCAGCGGGTAGCCCATGGCGATCCTCGCGAAGGCCAGCCATCCCGTGGAGTCTTCCTCATAGAGCCACTGCTGGACCACGAACCTGGCCGCGAACACGCCGGTGAGTGCGAGCGTGGCGATGTCGTAGTACCGGACCGACGGCTTGTCCTTCAGCCAGGCGGTGCCCGTGCCGTTGAGCGCGCCCCAGACGATTCCGGCGAGGGGACGGCGTACGACGACGGAGAGGAGGAAGATTCCGGCGAACAGCAGGCTCGTCCAGATGCCGAGCAGGAAGTACCCCTTGGCCGAGCCGGTCTTCCAGGCGACGAACGAGGCGACCGCGACGCCGAACAGCCCCGAGAGGGCGGGCTGCAGGGGTTCCTTGCGGACCAGCCGCAGGACGGTGAGCACGATGCCCACGCCGACCGCGGTGGCGATGGCGGCCGTCAGGCCGAGGGAGGCGTTGGCGACCACGAAGGCCACGACCGGGAGCATCGTGTAGACCATGCCGGTGGCGCCGCCCATCTGCTCCAGGGCGGTGGGCTTGGCGGACTCGGTGGACTTGATGGACTCGGCGGACTTGGTGGTGCGGGGGTCGGTGGGACGTATGGGATCAGTCATCACGGGATCAACTCACTGAGTGGTGGGGGGAGTCCTGCATGTGCTGTCCTGCATGTGCTGTCCTGCATGTGCTGACGGACGCGCCTGTGTCTCAGGCCGTTCGGGTGCCCAGGTGCCGCGCGAGGAAGCTGTCGGCGGCCCGGTACATGTCGATGTTGTTCTCCGGGTTCACGAAGCCGTGTCCTTCGTCGTCCTTGACCATGTACGCGACCTCCACGCCCCGCGCCCGCAGCGCGTCGACGATCTGGTCGGACTCGGCCTTGGTGACGCGGACGTCGTTTCCGCCCTGGACGACCATGAGGGGCGTACGGATCGCGTCGACCCGGCTGAGCGGCGAGCGGGCCAGCAACTCCGCCTCCTGGGCCGGGTCTTCGGGATTGCCGGCGTACCGGTACCAGTTGTTGTACAGCGACGGCTTCACGAACTCCGGCACGTTGCGCAGGAAGGTGACCAGGTTGGAGATGCCGCAGAAGTCGATCGCGGCGGCGAACACGTCGGGGGTGAAGCTGACCCCGACCAGCGCCGCGTACCCGCCGTACGACCCGCCGAAGATCGCGACCCGGTCGCGGTCGGCGTACCCCTCGGCGACCGCCCAGTCGACGGCGTCGATCAGGTCGTCGTGCATCTTCCCTGCCAGTTCCCCGACGCCCGCCTGGAGGAAGGACTTCCCGTAGCCGGTCGAGCCCCGGAAGTTGACCTGGAGCACCGCGCAGCCGCGGTTGGCGAGCAGTTGGGCGGTGGGGTCGAAGCGGAGGCTGTCGCGGTGCCAGGGACCGCCGTGCACCAGCAGCACCAGAGGCAGGCCGCGCGGTTCGAGGCCGAGGGGCAGGGTGAGGTACGAGTGGAGGGCCAGCCCGTCGCGGGAGGTGATCGTGACGGGTGCCATGGGGGCGAGGGTGTCGGGGCCCAGTCCGGGCAGCGGCCGGAACAGGAAGCGGCTCTGGCCGGTGGAGTGGTCGTAGAAGTAGGTGACGCCGGGGTCGCGGGGGTGGCTGAAGCTGACCACCCAGCGCGTGCCGCTCAGGTCGCTGGACAGGGCGGCCACTTCCCCCTCGAACAACTTCTCCAACTGCGCCAGCACAGAGGCGAATTGAGGATCGACGGCGTGGATCGTCTGCCGTTCACCCAGGTAGCGGATGCCGAGGAGGTCCCCGGTGCGCCGGTCGAGGATCAGCGGGTCCGGCATGCCGGGGAAGACGCTGGAGCGGGTGTCGAGGTCGAACTCGGGGTGGCGGTCGACGTCGGTCCGCTTGCCGGTGGCCAGGTCGAGCCGGGCCAGGCCCAGCCGGTCGGTGCCGCCGTAGTCGGCGATCCACAGGCCGCGGCCGTCCGGGGTGGGGTGCAACGGGTTGACGCCCAAGGGGTGTTCGGCACCGTCGAAGGTGGTGACGGGGCGCAGGTTGTCGGTCCCGGCGTCCCACTGCGCGAAGTCGATGTCGCCGTCGGGCCGCCAGGTCTGGGCGTACAGGTCGCCGCCCGGTGTCACGAGGAGTCCGGTGAAGCGGCCCGGGTTCTGCGCCAGGACCGTCAACTCACCGCTCCGCACGTCGATTTCACACAGGTCGAACTCGACGGGGTTGCGGTGGTTGAGGTGCACGAGCACCTTGCCGGGCCGATCGGGGGAGGTCTCGCCGCCCACGGCGGTGGCGCCGGGGAAGGGGGTCAGGTCGAGGGCCTCCGCGTCCGGGTCGTCGAGGTCGACGCGGTACAGGTGCCAGTTCTCGTCACCGTCGCCGTCCTGTGCGTACAGGAGCCGGCGGGAGTCGTCGGTCCAGTGGAAGGTGTGCACGCTGCGGCGCTCGTCGGCGGTGACGCAGCGCGCGGGCTCGCCCGAGTCGAGGTCCTCCACCCAGACGTTGAGCCGGTCCCGCCAGGGGGCGAGGTAGGCGATGCGGGTGCCGTCGGGCGAGAGGGAGGCGGCGGCCCGGACGGGCGGCGCGAAGAACTCCTCGACGGCGAGCAATCGGGGCGGACCGTCGGCGCGGTCGAAGGTTTCGTACGGAACGGTGGACATGCGGACACTCCTTGTCGGACCTTGTCGGATTGCCGGGTGCCGAACTCTCCAACCTGCCTTTGCTCGGCGGGGGTTGTGGGTGCAGGCGCCAGTGCTGGTGCAGGCGCTGGTGCAGGCGCTGCAGAAATGTTCGGGGCGTTGGGCGCTGCGGGAACGCTCCGGTGGTTACGCGGAGGAAGCTGTGCGGCGATGACGTCGCCGGGGGCGTCCTGGCCGATACGTCACCGAGGCCGCCCCGGGCACCGCGTTCTGGGCAGCGACCCGGCCGGCCACACCAACGCGGTTGCCCCATCGGCACGCCGCCGGAGCCCGCGTCGCGGGGATCCTCACGGCGATCGCCTCGCCCGGGTCGCTCCGCACGCCGCCCCCCGCCCCGTCCCGGGCAGCCGCGCCCGTACCGCTCAGGCGACGGGATCTCCGACCGCGCCGCCCGTCGCCGTACGGATCGCATGGGCGAAACGTCTGGCGAGCTCCGGGAGGTCGCCGAACTCCGCGGGGTCGGTGCCTGCGAGGTAGGCCGCGCCGATGTGCTCGTCCAGCACTCTGATGACCGCTGCGGTGGACGCGGCGTGCAGCCGCACGTCCAGGTCGTCGGCCGGGCGGCCCAGCCGGTCGCCGATGATCGCGCGCATCTGCTGCTCCGTACGGTCGCAGGCCATCAGCCAGGCCGTCCGCAGCGCGGGCTCGGAGTCGGCGAGGCGGATCATCTTCATGGCCAGCATCTCGTCGGCCACGTCGACGGGTGCGCCCTCGCGGCGCAGCCGGTTGAGCTCCGCGGTGAGGTGGTCCTCCAGGGAGTGCTCCCGGGGCCAGGTGCGCAGCACGCTCAGCAGCGTGACGACGCCCTGCATGACGATCGGCTCGGCGCAGCTCTCCTTGCTGCGGAAGTGCCTCCAGATGGTGCGCGTGGACAGGCCCACCGCCTCGGCGATCTGATCGCCGCTGGTGCCGGCCACCCCGTGCTCCCAGAACAGGCGTGCCGCTTCGCGCGAGATCTCCAACCGCAGCCGCTCACGCCGCTGATCGCTCATCTTTCCGCCTGTGCTGCGCTGCGCGGTCACCACGCTCGTCCTCCCTCATCGGTCGACGTCACTCAACGACAGTACGTCACTTAGTGACACAGGACAAGGGGTGAGTGACCGCACGCGTTCGCTTACACGCGCACCTGCAGGTGCGCGCACCGCTCAGGAGCCCATGCCGATACTCAATGACCGACCGGCACCACGGCCTCCCCCGACTCCGGTACGCCCAGTCGCGCCGCGTCCTGCGGGGCGGCCCCCGTCCCGGCCGCCCTCACAGCCGTACGACTCCTCGGCCGGGATCCGTCACGACCCGTTCCCGTACGGAGGAACCTCCCGCTGCCCGACGATCCGCCCCCGCCGCTGACGCCCGCCGCGCAGGCCCTCGCCGCCCGCCGCGAGGGCCGCCTCCCGATCCGGGTCAGCTCAGCGCCCGCACCACCAGGTCCGTCAGGCGGGACTCCGCCGCCGGGGTCAGGGCGGTCAGCGCGTACGTGGTGGGCCACACGTCGCCGTCGTCCAGCGCGGCCTGGTCGCTGAAGCCGATGGTGGCGTAGCGGGCCTTGAACTTCGCCGCGCTCTGGAAGAAGCAGACCAGCTTGCCGTCCCGGTAGTACGCCGGCATCCCGTACCAGAGCTTGGGGGCCAGCTCGGGGGCGATCTTCTTGATGAGCTGGTGGAAGCCCTCGGCCAACACCCGGTCGGTGTCGGTGAGTTCGGCGATCTTCGCGACGACGTCCTGCTCGGCCAGGGCCTCCTTGTCCGCCTGCGAGCGGCGGCGCGAGTCCGCCTTCAGCTCGCGGGCGTGGTCCTTCATCGCGGCCCGCTCCTCGTCGCTGAATCCGTCGAAGGACTTGGCAGAGCTGGTCATGGTCACTCCGTAGTGTTCAGTGGCCCGGCGGGCCGTTCGCTGTGGTCACAGACTCCCCCGGAGCGACCCCCGCGCGCCTCCGTGGTGAGCACGGAATGCACTACGGAATGCGTCTGCGTACGAATCTCAGTTCTGCGTGAGTCCGGGCCAGCGCGCGGCGGCCCACTCCTCCCAACTCGCACTCCCGGCAGGCGGGTTGTCGACCGCCCGGCCGTCGGTCTCCGCCCGGTCCGGCTCCTCGAACAGCGCCCTCGCCTGCGCGAGCTCCGCGTCGCCGATGCGCAGGGCGGGCTCCCGGCGGCGGTCGATCCGCGCGCGCTGCGCCGCCGGTTCCACCGGCAGGTACACGAGGCGGAAGACCGCGCCCGCGGCCTCGGTCAGGCTGCGGACGGCGGAGCGTTCGTCGCGGGACCAGCAGCCGAAGTCCAGGACGACGTCGATGCCCAGGCGTACGGCTTCCAGGGCGAGCGCGAGCATGCGGCCCTCCAGGACGTCGCGCCGGCCGTTCACGTCGGGTGCGCCGAAGAGGGGGATCATCCACTCGTCGGGGGTGAGGCGCAACGCGCGCTGTTCGGCGGCCAGTTGGCGGGCGAGGGTGGTCTTGCCCGCGCCCGGCAGGCCGACCATGAGGTGGAGGGTGGTCATCCGCCGTTCTTTCCGGCCGCGTTGAGGCGGGCGGCCTGCCGGGTGAGGTGGTCGCGTTCGGCCAGGTTGGGGGCCTTGTGGGCGGCCTCCGCGTACAGCTCGGCCGCCGTGGTCAGGTCCCCGGCGCGCTCATGGAGGTGGGCCGCCGCGGCCGCGTACCGCGGAAGGGAGGGGTCCAGTTCGGCGAGGGCCTTCAGCCCGGCCTGCGGGCCGTCGGCCTCGCCCACGGCGACGGCACGGTTGAGACATACGACGGGATTGGCGGTGAGCCGGGCCAGCTCGTCGTACCACTCCACGATCTGCACCCAGTCGGTCTCCAGCGCCGTCTGCGCGTCGGCGTGCAGCGCGGCGACGGCAGCCTGTGCCTGGAACTCGCCCAGCCGGTCGCGGGCGAGCGCCGCCTGGAGGATGCGTACGCCCTCGGCAATCGCCGCGGTGTCCCACCGGCTGCGGTCCTGCTCGGCGAGCGGGACGAGGCTGCCGTCGGGTGCGGTACGGGAGTCCCGCCGGGCGTGGTGCAGCAGCATCAGGGCGAGCAGGCCCGCCGCCTCCGGGTGGTCGACGGAGGCGGCGAGCTGCCGGGTGAGGCGGATCGCCTCGGCGGCGAGGTCGAGTTCGCCGGAGTAGCCCTCGTTGAAGACCAGGTAGAGGACGCGCAGGACGGTGGCCACGTCGCCCGGCCGGTCCAGGCGCGTCCCCGAGACGGTCCGCTTGGCACGGCTGATGCGTTGCGCCATCGTCGCCTCCGGCACCAGGTACGCGGCGGCGATCTGCCGGGTGGTGAGCCCGCCGACGGCGCGCAGGGTGAGCGCGACCGCCGACGAGGGGGTGAGGGAGGGGTGCGCGCACAGGAAGTACAGCTGGAGGGTGTCGTCCGCGTCGGGCGCGGGGCCCTGCTCCGGCTCCTCCTCGGCGCGTTCCTCCCGCCGGCGGCGGGCCGCCTCGGAACGGGTCGCGTCGAGGAAGCGCCGCCAGGCGACGGTGACCAGCCACCCCTTCGCGTCGCGCGGCGGGTCGTCCGGCCAGGTCCGCACCGCTTCCAGCAGGGCTTCCTGTACGGCGTCCTCGGCCGCCGCGAAGTCGGCTCCGCGGCGGACGAGGGCGGCGAGCACACCGGGAATGAGGCCCCTCAGCAGGGCCTCGTCCAGGTCGGTGGCGCTCATTCGGTGACCGTGGGCGGCTCGGCCAGGAAGGGGCGCAGCTCCAGCCACTCGTGGAGGGGCTGCCCGCCGGCGCCGGGGGCTGCGGACAGCTCCCCCGCCAGCTCGACGGCGCGCTCGTAGCTGTCGACGTCGATGACCATCCAGCCCGCGATGAGGTCCTTGGTCTCGGCGAACGGCCCGTCGGTGACCGGCGGACGCCCCTCGCCGTCGTACCGCACCCAGGTGCCCTCAGGGGCGAGCGCCTGGCCGTCGACGAATTCGCCGCTCTTCTCCAGCCGGTCGGCGAAGTCCCGCATGTACTGCACGTGAGCGGTGATCTCCTCGGGCGTCCACTTGTCCATGGGAACGTCGTTCTCGCAGGCCGGGGCGCCGCGGTAGTGCTTGAGCATCAGGTACTTGGCCATGACGGTTCTCCTCGGTGCTGGTGCGGCTCTCGGTGGCCGCGTTCGTACCAGGGACGGAGCGGGACCCGGCTTCTCGACATCGTTCCGGCATCCTCCCCGAAAAACTTTTCACCGGTGCCCCGAACCGCACAACCCTCCCCGTGCGCCGCACGTCTCCCGGGTGTGGCAGTACGGGCGGAACGAAGCGAGGGGCAAGCACGCATGGTGTGGACGACAGGTGAGCAGGCGGACCTGCTGGCGCGGTACGCGGCAGTCTTCGAACCCGGCGACCCGGCCCGAACGGGCCTCCTGACCTTCTGGTCCCCGACCGGCACCGCGCTGCCTGACCTGCCGCTGGGCGAACCCGGCGAGTCACCGATGGCGGTACGGGACGGGGACACGGTGTCCGTACGCAAGGTCCCGGTGCTGCGCCTGCCGGTGGTGGAGGCGCTGCCGGTACTGGTCGCGGCGCGCCGGCTGTACGGGGAGGCCGCGGCCACTGCCGTGCACCCCGCCGCCGCCTTCTGGGGGGCCGTCGCCGGACTCGCACTGCAACTCGTCGCCCGGGAGAGGCTGTTGCCCGGGGTCTCCGACGGGGGCTACGACGCCTGGCGGGCCGGGCCGCTGGACCTCGCCGACGTACAGCAGATGCGTGCGCTGACCGCGGCCCTGCCCGCCGAGGCCCGTGCGGTCCCCGTGCCGGTGCCGGAGGGCGGACCCGTGCTGCTGCCGGACGCCGAGGATCTCGTACGGGACTTCCTCGCGGCGGTCGCGGACGCCCTGCCCCGCACCCCGGCGGCCGCGACGGCGGCCGGGCGGCTCGCCTTCGCCGCCGTCGAGCCCCAGCACGTACCGCAGCTCCGGGACTGGGCGCGGGAGTTGTCGGCGGGGGTCGATTCCGGCATCCGGATGGCGCTGCGGGTGGAGGTGGCCCCCGCACAGGACGACCGGGAGCCCGCACTGCTGCTGGTGCCGCACCTGTCCAGCCTCGCCGACCCCACCCTGGCCGCCGACGCCGCCGAGCTGTTCGCCGGGGCGGATGCCGCCGGGTTCGGGCCGCGCGCCCAGGCGGACACGGTGCTCGCGGTGCGGCGGGCCGCCGAGGCGTGGCCCCCGCTGGCGCGGCTGCTGCCGGTGCCGGGGGCGCTCACGCTCACCGGGCGGGAGCTCCAGGACCTGCTGGGCGACGCCTCGGCGCGGCTGCGCGCACAGGGCGTCGAGGTCCGGTGGCCGGAGGAGGCGTCCCGGGCGCTGACCGTGCGCGCGGTCGTCGGCGCGGACCGTACGCCCCCTTCCGACCTGCGCTCCTTCCTCGGCGGCGACGGCACGGTCGACCTGCGCTGGGCGCTGTCCCTGGACGGCGACCCGCTCACCGAAACCGAGACGGCCGCCGCCGTCGCCGCCGCTTCTCAGCCGCTGGTGCACCTGCGCGGGAGGTGGATCCTGGTCGACGCCGACACCGCGCGCCGGGCCCGGGACCGCGACCTCAAGCCGCTGACCGCCATCGAGGCGCTGAGCGTGGCCCTGACCGGTCGTACCGACATCGCCGGTACGCAGGTCACGGTGGCCCCCAGCGCCTGGCTGCTCGCCCTGCGCGAGCGTCTCGCCGATCCCGACGGCGGCACCGAGCCCCTGCGCCCGCCCGCCGCGCTGAACGCGACCCTGCGCGACTACCAGCTGCGCGGACTGCGCTGGCTGGACCGCATGACCTCGCTCGGCCTCGGCGGCTGCCTCGCCGACGACATGGGCCTGGGCAAGACCGTCCAGCTCATCTCCCTGCACCTGCTGCGCCAGGAACACCCGGACACCGCAGGCCCGACCCTCGTCGTGTGCCCGGCCTCTCTCCTCGGCAACTGGCAGCGCGAGATCAACCGCTTCGCGCCGGGCACGCCCGTGCACCGCTACCACGGCCCCGGGCGCACCCTCGAAGGCACCGGTTTCGTCCTGACCACGTACAGCACGATGCGCCTGGACGCCGGTCTCCTCGCCACGTACGGCTGGCGGATGGTCGTCGCCGACGAGGCCCAGCACGTCAAGAACCCGCACTCCGGCACCGCGAAGGCGCTGCGCGACATCCCCGCCGACGCGAAGATCGCCCTGTCCGGCACGCCGGTCGAGAACAACCTCTCCGAGCTGTGGTCCCTCCTCGACTGGACCACGCCCGGTCTCCTGGGCAGCCACGGCCACTTCCGCCGCCGCTGGATCGCCGCGATCGAGGCGGAACGCGCGGAGCGGGCGGAGTTCGGGCCGCCGGACGGGGAGAGCGGCGAGTACGGCGACACGGCCCAGCGCCTCGCCGAGCTGGTCCGCCCCTTCCTGCTGCGCCGCCGCAAGTCCGACCCGGGCATCGCGCCCGAGCTGCCGCCCAAGACCGAGACGGACCGCCCGGTCGCGCTCACCGCCGAACAGCAGGCGCTGTACGAGTCCCAGGTGCGCGAGGTGATGGGCCAGATCCGCTCCACGGAGGGCATCGCCCGCAGCGGCCTGGTCCTCAAGCTCCTCACGGGCCTCAAGCAGATCTGCAACCACCCCGCCCACTTCCTCAAGGAGACCGGGGACACCGCGCTGTCCGGCCGCTCCGGGAAGCTGGAGCTGCTCGACGAACTGCTCGACACCATCACCGCCGAGGACGGCGCAGCCCTGGTGTTCACCCAGTACGTCACCATGGCGCGACTCCTGGAGGCGCATCTGCGCGAACGCGGCGTGCCCACACTGCTGCTGCACGGCGGCACCCCGGTGCCGCGTCGCGAGGAGATGGTGCGCCGCTTCCAGGACGGCGAAGTCCCGGTCTTCCTGCTCTCCTTGAAGGCGGCGGGCACCGGCCTCAACCTCACCCGCGCCGACCACGTCGTGCACTACGACCGCTGGTGGAACCCCGCCGTGGAGGCCCAGGCCACCGACCGCGCCTACCGCATCGGCCAGACCCGACCCGTACAGGTCCACCGCATGATCACCGAGGGCACGGTCGAGGACCGCATCGCCGCCCTCCTCGAAGCCAAGAAGGGCCTCGCGGACGCGGTCCTGGGCTCCGGCGAGCAGGCCTTGTCGAACCTGACCAACGACGAACTGGCCAACCTGGTCGAGCTGAGGAGCGCCTGATGAGCGACGCAGACGCCTACGAAACGGCACACGCAGAGGCACATGACAACGCGCGGGGCTTCGCCGCCTTCCCCGCCCGCAAGGGCGCCCGCACCCGGGGCCAGACCTGGTGGGGCCAGGCCTGGACAGAGGCCGTGGAGGACACCTCCCTCAGCACGGAGGCCCTCAAGGCGGGCCGCTCCTACGCCCGTTCGGGCCGCCTCGGCCCGATCACGGTCAGCCCGGGCCGTATCACCGCCCACGCGTACGACGGCGAGACCTCCTTCACCACCTCGGTCACCTTCACGGAGCTGACCGAGGACGAGTGGGACCGCCTGTGGGAGCGCGTCACGGAACACCCCTCCGTCCTGTCGGACTTCCTCTCCGGCACTCTCTCCCCCGACCTCCTCGAAGCCTCCGAAGACGCCCGCGTACGACTCCTCCCCGGCTACGGGGACCTCGAAGGGGACTGCGGCTGCGACGAGTTCGAGGACCCGTGCTCGCACGCGGCGGCACTCTGCTACCAGGCGTCCTGGCTCCTGGACCAAGACCCCTCCCTGCTCCTCCTCGTCCGGGGACGGGACCTGCACCAGGCCCAGGACGACCTGAAGTCCGCCCTCCTCATGCAGGCACTGACCGGCGCGGACGACGAAGAAGACACCACACCGGCCCCACTCCCCGACGGCACCCCCGCCCAGGACGCCTACGCCACCACCCCGACCCCCCTGCCACCGCTCCCGCCCCTCCCCGGCCCCTCCGCCCGCCGATCGGAACCGGCGTCGGGCGGCATCGAGTCCGACCCCCTGGCCCCGCTCGTCGCCGACGCGGCGGCCCGGGCCCGGGAGCTCCTCGCCCACCTGCACGGCTTCCGCCCGTCGCCGCCCGTCCCCCTGGACGCCTGGCAGGACGCGGTACGGATCGCCGCCACGCACCCGGACCCACGGGCCGCCGCACGCCTCCGGGAGGCGTCCGACGCGCCCGAACGGTTCGACCGGGCGGTCCGGGCCTGGCAGTACGGCGGCCTCCTCGGCCTCGACATCCTGGAAACCCCCTGGACCCCGCCCCACCAGGACCTCGCCCGGGCCCGCACCACGCTCGCCGCGGACTGGGCGGAGGACGAACTGCCGCCCCTGGACCTCACGGACAACCGCCTGACCCTCACCGCCCGGGGCCTCCAGCTCCGCTACGGCCACGACGCCCGCTGGTACCCCTACCGCCTGGAGTCCGGCGAGTGGTGGCCGAGCGCCGCCCCTCACCAGGACCCGGCCGACGCACTGGCGGCGCTCCTGAATGACTGACACGGCCGCATGATGTGGGCGGGCCACCGCACGGCCCGCCCGCATCGCCACCCCGAGGAACCTCATGCGCACCCTGTACGTCGTCACCCATCCCGAAGCGACCCATCACGTCGAGGGCGTCGTCGGCGGCTGGCACGACTCGCACCTGACCCCTGCGGGGCTCCGCGCCGCCGACGCCATCGCCCGTGCGCTACGGGACCGGATCCCGGAGGACACCGAGGTCGAAGTCCACTCCTCGGACCTGCACCGCACCCGCGAGACGGCCGACGCGATCGCCGCACTGTTTCACGTGAAACCACACCTGGACCCCCGCCTGCGCGAGAAGTCCTACGGAGAGGCGGGAGGCCGCCCGCAGGAGTGGCTCGACCGCCGCTTCGTCCCGCCGCCGCCCACCGGCGAGCGGATGGACCACGACGAGGGCGTGCCGGGCTCCGAGACCAAACTCGCCTGGGCCCGCCGCCTCTACGAAGCCACGGACGCGATCCTGGCCGGCCCCTGCGCCCACCAGATCGTGGTGACCCACGGCGGCTCCATCACCTTCGTGATCGCTGCCTGGATCAAGGTGCCCCTCGCCTCGGCCGACCACGTCAGCTTCCGCGCCCCGTCCGGCAGCATCACCACGCTCCACGAGGACGACTTCTTCCACAACCGCCAACTGACCACCCTGGGCGACACCGCCCACCTCACCGGCAGCTCGACGTCGCAGCGTCGCAGCTGACGACGTGAAGCGGCGAAGGACTCTCAGACCGGGTCGCGCTCGGTGGGGTTGACGTCGAGGTGCAACCGGTGCGTGTCCGGCCACGGCTCGTCGCCGGGCAGCAGGACGATCGTCGGCTGCGCGCCGCCGAAGCCGGAGCGCGGACCGTACCGGGCGGGGCGGCCGGGGCCGGGCAGCTCGCCGCAGGTGTCGAACGTACCGCGCACACGCCGAACGGCCGTGTGAGAAAACGACCTTGGGAGACAACCGGATCGGGAAACGGAACATCTCCTCTCACAAGTCCGCACCGCGCCGGTGCGGGACCGTGAACGAGGAGCTGACCCCCCGCATGGCTCGACGCCCCATCCGCCTTCGTGTCCCGCGTGTCGACTACCCCCGCAAGGGCCGCAGCGGATGGCGCCGCTGGGTGCCCTCGTGGCGGCAGACGGGCGGCGGGGCACTGGCCGGGTGCGCGGCGCTGGCCGGGGCGTTCGTGGTGGTGTACGTGTCCGTGGAGATCCCGGACGAGAACGCCGAGGCCCGCCGGCAGGGCACCGTCTACTACTGGGCGGACAACAGCCAGATGGTGAGCGTCGGCGCGGTCAACCGGCAGAACGTCACCCTCGCCGACATACCCGACTCCGTGGAGCACGCGGTCGTCGCCGCCGAGAACGAGACCTTCTACGAGGACTCCGGAGTCTCCCTGAAGGGCATCGGCCGCGCCGCCCTGAGCATCGTCAAGGGGGGTGAAACCCAAGGCGGTTCGACGATCACGCAGCAGTACGTGAAGAACACATACCTCAGCCAGGAGCAGTCGGCGAAGCGGAAGGTGAGGGAGTTCTTCATCTCGCTGAAGCTGAGCAACCAGCGCAGCAAGGAGGAGATCCTCCAGGGGTACTTGAACACCAGTTGGTTCGGGCGCGGCGCCAACGGCATCCAGGCCGCCGCCCACGCGTACTACGGCATCCCCGCCAAGGACCTCAACCCCAGCCAGGCGGCCCTGCTCGCCGCACTGTTGAAGGGGGCGGAGGAGTACGACCCCGCGGGCGGCGGCGGCAATCACGCGCGGGCGGTCGAGCGCTGGAAGTGGATCCTGGACCGGCAGGTGGAGACCGGGGCGATGACCCGGGCCGAGCGGGACACGTACCAGGAGTTCCCGGAGCCCCGCAGGACCGCCAAGCCGACCAGTCTCGGCGGGCAGACCGGCTATCTGGTGGACATCGCCAACAAGTACGTGAAGAAACGGTCCGGCCTGACCGACAAGGACCTGGCCCGGGGCGGCTACAAGGTGCACACCACCTTCGACAAGGCGAAGGTACGGGCGCTGGAGCACGCGGTGCGCAAGGTCCGCGACCGCGACCTCGACCCGAAGAAGCGCGCGGAGGATCGGCACGTGGAGGTCGGCGCGGCGTCCGTGCGGGCGGACGGGGCGGTGGTGGCGGTGTACGGCGGGGCCGACGCGGTCACGCGCTTCGTGAACAACGCGGACACGGCGGGCGTGCCGGTGGGGTCCGCCTTCAAGCCGTTCGTCCTCGCGGCGGGCCTCCAGTACGACGACGCGGTCACCCTGGAGAGCGGCTTCGACCCCTCGGGGCGGCTGGTGAAGGTCGCCGTGGGCGGGGTGCCCGTGGGTACGCCGGGGGTGCGCGCCGACCGGGGCGCACGGCCCACTACCTTGTACGACGCCCTCCAGAAGCAGGGCAACGCCACCTACACCCAGCTCGCCAAGCACGTCGGGCTGGACAAGGTCAAGGAACTCGCGGTCCGGGCGGGCCTGCACGAATCGAGCCTGGCCCGCCTGGACAAGTCCTTTCCGCTGGGCACGTCCACGCCGAGCGCGGTGCGGATGGCGAACGCGTACACCGCCTTCTCCAACCGGGGCCTGCGGGCCGAACCGTACGCGGTGACCGGGGTGACCCGGGACGGCGAGGAGGTCGAGGGCTTCGAGAAGCCGGTGCCGCAGCGCGCGATGGACACCGAGGTGGCGAACAACGTCAACTCGGCGCTGAGCGCGGTCGCCTGGAACGCGCTGACCCGCGACCGCCAGCTCGAAGCGCTCTCCAGCCCGGACCTGCGCGCGATCTCGGCGGGCACGACGGGCGAGGGCGACCGGATGCGCTCGGCCTGGTTCGTCGGCCACGCGCAGGACACGACCACCGCCGTCACCATGTTCCGCACGAAGCCGGACACGCCCCAACTCCTGGGAATGCAGGGCGTGGGCGGCCCCGACTCGGGCCGCGGGAACGTCTTCCCGCAGCGCATCTGGACGGAGTACGTCACGGGCAGGGAGGACCCGTCCGGTGCGAAGCATCCCGTGGACGAAGGGTGAGGGGAAAGAGTGAGGGGCGACTGTCGCGGACAGCTGCGACCGTCGGCGGCATGACACTCACCGATCGGCGCCGGCCCCGCCCTGGGGCCGTCCGGCCGTCACCGCTTCCTGATGTGCGCGGTGCCCGAGTCGAGGTCGATGCCGGTCTTCTTCGGCGCACCGTCCTGTTCGTCGTCCCGCAGGACCAGCTGTATTCGGCGCTGCTCCAACTGCACCCGCTTGCTGGGGTGGATGAGGGCGTGCAGTTCCTCGGTGGCCGTCGCGCCCGCCCCGCGACTGCCGAAGCCGCTCTCCCGGAGCCGGCCCGGCAGCAGCCCTCGGCCCTGGGCCACCTGGGCGGCCTTCCGCAGGGCCGCCAGCAGGAACAGCGGCACCACGATCAGGAGCGCGAGGCCCGGGCCGGTCAATCAGCTGGTCATGCGGCGTGAACGCCTCGCCCCACGCGCGTGCTCCCGCCCCACGCACCCGGATGTCGCCCCCGAGGGCCACCGGCCGCCCGCCCCGACTCCCCGGCTACCGTGCTCACATGCGACCCACGACGGCCTGGCAGGCCATGGCCCAGCGCCCCTTGGGCTTTCTTACCTCGGCGTGGCCCTGGCGGTCCCTGGCCTATCTGGCGGCGGGCGTGCTCTTCGGGGCGGCCGTCGTCGCGGTGTTCGCCCTGGTGCTCGCGGCCGGGATCGCGCTGCTGACGGTGCTGGTCGGTGTCGCCGTCCTCGCCGGTCTGGTCCTGGCCTCGACCTGGGTGGCCTCGGCGGAGCGCCGCAGGCTGCGCCTGGTGGACCTCGACCCCGTGCCCGATCCGCACCGGCCCCCGGCCGAGGCCGGTCTCAGGGCCTGGGTGTCCCACCGACTCAAGGAGCCGGTGTCCTGGCGCGAGGTGGCGTTCACACTGGTCTCGGCCACCGCCCTGTGGTGGCTGGACCTGCTGGTGCTGGGGTTCTGCTTCGCTCTGCCCGGAGTGCTCTTCGAGGCGACGGACGCGGAGACCTGGCCCTGGACGGTCTTCGGCGCGTTCGTGCTGCTGGCCTCCCCGTACACGGTGACCTCCTGGGCAGGTGCGCGGGCCGCCATGACCCGCACCTTCCTCGCCCCGCGCGACCTGGAACTCCAGGAGGAACTACGGGAGGTCCGCGCCTCGCAGGCACGATTCCTCGACTCCTTCGACGCCGAACGAACCCGCATCGAACGCGACCTGCACGACGGCGCGCAGCAGCACCTCGTCTCCCTCGGAATGACCCTCGGCATGCTGCGCCTCGACACACCCGACGGCTCCCCGCAGGCCGAGCTCCTCACCCAGGCGGAAACCCAGCTCTCCACCGCGCACCAGGAGTTGCGGTCCCTCATCCGGGGCCTCAATCCGCCCGTCCTGGCCGACCACGGTCTCGTCGCCGCCGTCGAGGACTACGCGGGCCGTTTCCCGATACCCGTCACCGTCGACCTGTCGCTCCCCGGACGGCTGCCCCGCAAGCTGGAGTCGACCCTGTACTACCTGATCAACGAGGCCATGACGAACATCGCCAAGCACAGTGGTGCCACCAGCGCCCGGGTGCAAGGCCGTTACCATGCCGACGTGTTGATCCTCGACATCACCGACGACGGCCACGGCGGCGTGGACCCCGACGCGGGCACCGGCATCACCGGGCTCGCCGACCGGGTCTCGGCGCTCCAGGGCCGGATGCGGGTGTCGAGTCCGGTCGGTGGTCCCACCCTGCTGCACGTGGAGGTCCCTTGTCGCTTCGCCTGATCGTGGCGGATGACGCCGTCCTGCTGCGCGAGGGCCTGGTGGGGCTCTTGCAGCGGGTCGGGCACGAGGTGGTGGCGTCGGTCGGCGACGCGGACGCACTGGAGGCCGCCGTACGCGCCGAACGCCCCGACCTGGTCGTCACGGACGTCCGCATGCCGCCGACCCTGACGGACGACGGCCTCAAATCGGCGGTGCGGCTGCGCGAGGAGATGCCCGGCCTGCCCGTGCTCGTCCTGAGCCAGTACGTGGAACGGTCGTACGCGCTGGGCCTGTTGGACTCCGGCGGCGGCCAGGGCGTCGGCTATCTGCTCAAGGAGCGGGTGGGCGCGGTCGCCGACTTCATGAGCGCCGTCGACCGGATCGCCGCCGGTGGCACGGTCGTCGACCACGAAGTGATCCAGCAGCTCGTACGACTGCGGAAGGACCCCCTGGAGCGGCTCAGCCCCCGCGAGCGCGAGGTGCTCGGCCTGGTCGCGGAGGGCCGCTCCAACTCCACCATCGCCGCCCAGCTGTTCGTCAGCGACGCGGCCGTGAACAAGCATATCGGCAGCATCTTCACCAAGCTGGACCTCCCGGCGAACACCGAGGGCCACCGGCGCGTCCTGGCGGTGCTGGCGTTCCTACGCGCCTGACGCGGGGCCCGCCCGCAGCGGGGTTCCTGCGCGCCTGGCGCAGGAATCGCCCCCACGGGGGTTCCTACGCGCCCGACGCCGGACCCGCCCCGACCGCCGCCCGGACCCGCTCCAGCCACTCCCTGCCCATCCGCCGCCCGTCGGGGAACTGGTCGTTCCGGTCCCACCGCCACGCGGTGACCATCGCCGTCACCAGCACCCGGCACTCCCGCAGCAGGCCCGCGTCGGCCCCCGGGTACGCCGCACCGACCTCCTCGGGGGCGTGCGCGAGGTCGAACTCGACGGGCCCCCGGCAGCACGTCTCCAGGTCGATGAAGACGACACCGTCGCGCGTGTTCAGGACGTTCCCGGGGTGCGGTTCCCCGTGCAGCAGCTGCCCGGTCCCGGCGACGCGCCGGGCGGCACTCCGCAACGTATCCGCGAGCAACTGCCTGTCCACGTCGGCCAGTTCAGGGCTGAGCGCCCGGTCCTCCACGATCTGCACGGCCTCCGCGACCCGGTCCGTGCAGTGCGGCGCCGCCATGTCCACCGCCCGCATCCCGGCGTGCAGCCGCGCGAGCGCGTCGGCGTACGCGGCCGGGGCAACCGGCTCCCCCACGGACTCGTAGTACGTCCACAGGGTGACGACGAAGCCATCCTTCTCGTACGCCCGGGGCCCGACCCGAGGGTCGGGCGCGGCCACCGGGGCGCCGGCCGCCCGGAGCCGCTGCGCGAGGTCGACCTCGAACTCCGCGACCTGTTCGGCGACGGGCGCCACCCGGGCGAGCACGTCGCAGGGCAGCAGCCGCAGCGCGAGCTTGTTGGAGTCGTTGAGTACGGTCACGTCCTCGGCGTCCAGCCCCAGCGAGGCGGCGATCCCAACTGCCGCCTCCACGGCCCGTGTTCGCTGATCGGCCCGCATGTGCCCTCTTCTCCTCGCCGGTCGGCCCGCACACCGTAACCCTCAGCGGGAGACGGTCGCCTCTCCTTTCCCGTAGACCCCGGACCCCGGATGTACCGGCTCCGCTTCGGTCGTACGGTGTCGGGCGCGGCCGTCCTGGACCGGCGCCGGGCGCAGCGGCCACCACAGGGCGCGGCCGAGCAGAGCAGCGAGGGCGGGGACCACGACCAGCGCGAGGACCAGCGCGGAGAGCAGGATGCCGAGCGTCATCGCGAACGCGATCTGCGCGCTGCCCGGCGTGGCGGCGAGCGTCGCGAAGGAGCCCGCCAGGACCAGCCCTGCGGTGGCGACGGCCGGTGTCGTGTGCCGCAGGGCGCGGGCGACGGCGGTGCGGGCGGTTGTGGGCCGCCGCATCTCCTCCCGGATCCGGTCGGCGATCAGGATGTTGTAGTCGGTGCCCAGGGCGACGACGAAGAGGAAGAGCACCAGCGGCAGGGTGAAGTCCACGCCAGGTTCGCCCAGGGCGCGTTGGAAGAGCAGGGCGGCGGCGCCCAGGGTGGCGGCGAAGCCGGCGCCGACGGCGAGCATCAGGACCACGGGGGCCAGCAGGCTGCGCAGGAGCAGCAGCAGGATCAGCGTGATCAGGGCGGCGGCGACCGGGAAGACGATCCGGAGGTCGTGGCCGACGGCGGTCGCGACGTCGGCGAAGACCGCCGCCGTGCCGCCGACGACGGCGGTCGTCCCTGCGGGCGTGTGCCGGGCGGCTGCCTCGCGTATCGGACCAGAGACCAGGTCGCGGGCCTGTTGGCTCTGCGGGTCGGCGGTCGGGTAGAGGTCGATGCGGGCGGCTCGGCGGTCCTGGCTGAGGACGGTGGGTGCGGTCTTGCCGACGCCGTCGACCTCGGCGAGCGCGCGGGCGAGGCCGTGCAGCCGGGCGGGGGCGAGGGTGCTGCCGTCGTCGGCGGTGACGTACACGGACGTCGGGTCGGACACGCCCGCGGGGAGTGTGCGGGAGATCTCGGCGGCGGTGGCGGCGGCGCGGGTGGTGGATCCGGACGCGTCCCGTCCGTAGTCCATGCGGATGCCGATCAGTCCGGCGGAGAGCGCGGCGAGCAGGGCGGCGGAGGCGGCCAGCATCAACAGCGGCCGCCCGGTGACGAGTTCGCCGAAGCGGGCGGCCCGGCCCGCGACCGGCGTGCGCTTGAGGGCCTTGGACGGCCAGAACATTTTCCGCCCGGCGGCGGCCAGCAGCGCGGGCATCAGGGTGAGGCTGCCCAGGAGCATCACCAGGACGGCGACGGCGATCGCCGGGCCCATCGAGCGGAACTGGCCGAAGGTCGCCAGGCCGAGCGTGGCGAACGCGGCGACGATCGTCAGCGCCGCCGAGGTGATCGCGGTGCCCACCCGGCCTGAGACCTGCGCGGCCGCCTCGCGGGCGTCCTGCGTCGGCCTCTCCCGCAGGTGCTCCCGGTACCGGAAGAGGAGGAAGAGGAGGTAGTCGATGCCGATGCCGAGCAGGACGACGTTGATGAGCCCGGGGGTGCCAGCGTCGAGCTTGCGGCCGGAGAGCAGCGCGGCCCCGACGACGGCGCCCGCGGCCACTCCGCCGATCAGGGCGACCGCGAGCAGCGGCAGCACGGCCGCGAGGACGCTGCGGAAGGCCAGCACGTTGAGCAGGATGATCAGGACAGTGACGAGGATGCCGCCGACGGTGGTGGCGGTCTCGTGGTCGTCGGTCGTGTCGACCAGTTCGGCGAGGCCGCCGGTGAATCCGGTGCGCAGGCCCGCCTCGGCGAAGTGTCCACGGGCGTCGTCGCGGAAGGTGCGGTAGACGCCCTGCACGCCGGTGTCGGACGGGCTGCCCGTGAGCCGTACGGACAGCAGGGCGAAGCGGCCGTCGGGCGCGGTGGTCGCGGGGGCGACGGCGGGCGTCTGCGAGCGGTCGGGGACGAGAAACCTCGGCATGTCGTCCTCGACGGGCATCACCACCCGCCGCCCGCTCAACTCCTTCGCCCCCTGCTCGATGCGCTTGCGGTCGGCGGAGGCGAGGGGCTTGCCGTCCTCGCGGGCGACGAGGACGGTCACGAGCGTGGCATCGGGGTCCTCGCCGAACTTCTCCCGCGCGAGGTGCAGGGCGGCGGCCGAGTCGTAGGTACGGGGCAGGAAGTCGCCGGTGCTGTGCTGGGTGACGCGGGACATCAGGGTGGGGACCAGGGCGCTCAGCACGATGCCGAGCACGGCCCACAGGGCGATGACCTTCCAGGGGTGGCGGGTGGCGTACCCGGTCAGGGCGCGGATCACAAGGTCCTCCGGCGGACGGCTCGGGACGGGCGGCGGCCGGGGTTTCCCGGGCCGTTCCCAGACCATCAGCCGCTGCGGCCCCGGTCGTCGTGACACCGGACGATCCGGCACGGGGAGCAGGGTCCTGCCGGGGGCGGCCGCCTGGGACCGTGGTCCTACTCCCGCACTTGGCCTGGTCAGGGGCCGAGGGCGCACTGTGCGAGGCTGTGCCCGGGGCTGCGAGGCCGAATGCGGGGGGTACGTACATGCCGAGGAAGCGATCCGGGGACCCGGCCGACGGGCGAGAGCGGGCCGGCCACGAGGGTGCGGAGGCCAGGGACGGCGAGGCGGGGGGCACTGAGCGTGCCGAAGGCACGCAGAGCGCCAAGACAACCAGGCCCGAGCACACCGGGGTCACCGCCCGCACCGGCAGCACCGGCAGCGCGGCCAGCACCGAGGCCACCGACCAGCCGTGGTCCCGCAACGACGCTCTCGTGACCGGCGGGGCCTGTGTCCTGAACCTGCTCAGTTACGTGTTCTTCGACGACCCCGGCACCACCCACCGCGTGAACGCCGCCGGCTTCCTGCTCGTCGCCCTCGGTGCGCTGCCCCTCCTCGCCCGGCGGCGCAAACCGGTCCTCGCCTTCGCCGCCGCGCTGCTGCTCGACGCGGTGGCAGCCGTGACCGTACCGCTGCCGCATCACTTCGGGGCGGTCCTGGTGGTCGCCCTCTACACCGTCGCGCGGGCCCGCCCCGGGTGGACGACCGCGTGGGCGGCGTTCGCGACCGTGGTGGTGACACTCGCAAGCCAGAGCGGCGGCCGCGTACCGGAGTGGCAGCACCTCGTCTCCCCGCCCCTGACCGTCGCGCTCGTCGTCGGCACCGCGCTCGCGGTCAACCGCTGGCAGCGCGAGGTCGCCGCCAACCGGCAGCTCCTCGCCGACCGGGCCGTCGCCGAGGAACGCCGCCGCATCGCACGGGAGTTGCACGACATCGTGGCCCACCACCTTACCACCATGCAGCTCATGGCGGGCGGGGCCCGCGCCAACCTCGCCCGGCCCGAGGTGGCCCGCGAGGCCCTCGTCACCCTGGAGTCCTCGGGACGGCTCGCCCTCAATGAGATGCGCCAACTCCTGGACGTACTGCGCGCCGACGACGAGCCCGAGTCGACGCCCGCCCTGCCGCAGCCGGGCGTCGCCGACCTCCCCGCCCTGGTCGACGAGTCCCGCGCAGCTGGACTGCCGACCGAGTTCGCGACCGAAGGGCCGTCCCGCCCACTGCCGCCGACGGTCGCCCTGACGCTGTTCCGCGTCGTACAGGAGGCACTCACCAACACCCGCAAGCACGCCGGAGCTTCACGGGCGACCGTACGGCTGACGTACGGGAGCGAGTCGGTCGTCGTGGAGGTACGGGACGACGGCACGGGCGAGACGGCGCGCGACGGAGTGCCGGGCTACGGGCTCGTCGGGATGCGCGAGCGGGTCGCACTGCACGGCGGGAGCCTGAGCGCGGGCCCGCACCACGAGGGAGGATTCCACGTGTACGTCGAACTACCGGACGTGATCAATGATGTGACGACCTCTCAGCAGGAGCTGCACGAATGACCGAACCCACCCCGTCGCCGACACCCGTCACCGTCCTGATCGCGGACGACCAGCCGCTGGTCCGGCGTGGGCTCTCGCTGATCCTCTCCCCCGACCCCGGCTTCGAGGTGGTCGGCGAGGCCGAGGACGGGGCGCAGGCCGTCGCGCTCGCCCACCAACTGCGGCCGGACGTCGTCGTGATGGACATCCGGATGCCCGTCCTGGACGGCGTCGCCGCCACGGAACGGCTCGCCGCCGAGCTGCCCGGCTGCCGGGTGCTGGCGCTGAGCACCTTCGACATGGACGAGTACGTGGTGGGCGCGCTGCGCGCCGGGGCCCACGGCTTCCTGCCCAAGGACAGCTCCCCGGAGGACCTGGCGGCGGCGATCCGCACCGTGCACACGGGGGAGGCGGTCGTGGCCCCGCGCCTGCTCACCCGGCTGATCTCGACATACGTACGCGGACCGCACAGCGCACCGCCGCCGCCCCCGCGCACGGGTCACGACCTGCTCACCCCGCGCGAAGTGGAGGTGTGGCGTCTGATCGCCACCGGCCTGGACAACTCCGACATCTCCCGCACCCTGGGCCTCAGCCTCTCCACGGTCAAGAACCACATCACCAGCATCTTCGACAAGCTGGCCGTGCGGGACCGGGCCCAGGCGGTCATCGCGGCGTACGAATCGGGGCTGGTCGCCCCGGGAGGGTGAGGCGGGCTCAGGGGGCGGGTACGGGGCCGCCGGGGCGGAAGCGTTCGACGCCCACGATGTGGCGGACCTTGAGCGGGCGCACGATCACCGCGACGCGCTCCTCGCCGGGCATGGTCCACTCGAAGCGGTCGCTGCCCAGGTACTTCCGCGCCAGCCGGTCCATGTGGTCGTGCGCCTCCTGCCCCTCGACGAACCGCACCACCTCTCCGCTGATCTGGACGCGGTCGAAGGGGTTGTCGGCGTCTGCGTGGGAGAGGTAGACGCGGGGGTCGCGGCGGAGGTTCTCCTCCTTGACGCGGCCCACGGAGGTGTTGAAGGAGAGCTCGTTCTCGCCCTCCAGGTCCACCCACATCGGGCTCACCTGCGGTGCTCCGTCTGCGAACACCGTTCCGACGTACCAGATGTGAGGGGCTTCCAGTCGGGAGCGGACAGCTTCGTCGAACGTGGCAGTCATCCTCCGAGGCTAACAACCATGATCGCCGCGGCGCTCCGGGGCCCGCTCAGCCGGCCCTCACGACGCCAGCCCCGCCAGTGCCTCCTGCACCGTCGGGCGGAACGTGAAGACCTGGTCGAGGCCGACGATGCCGAAGACGTGGGCCAGGTCCGGCCGCAGCCCGGCCAGGAAGAGGCGGGAGCCGGTCTCGTTGGCCTGGTTGTAGGCCCTGATCAGCACCGTGATCCCGGTCGAGTCGCAGTAGGACAGCTCGGAGAGGTCGATCACCACGGGCGTTCTCGGCCCGAACGGCGTGTGCCGCAACGTGTCCGTGAGTTCGCTCGCGGTGTGGTGGTCCAGCTCTCCGGCCACAGTGAGGACCGTGGCGCCGGAGGCGTGGGCGGTTCGGGTGACGGTCAGAGCTGAGTTGTTCACCGGTTCTCCTGTGCGGGCACGACAAGGGGTGGGACAAAGGGCGGGACAAAGGGCGGGCAGAGCGAGGGCGCGGCGTCGTCGCTGACTCCCTTACCCGCATCGCCGGGAAGTACCGGGGGCCCAGCGTCCAACCCGGTCACCCCCACCGCCCTGCACCAGCGGTCAATGTTCGCAGTATCCTCACATCCTCCGGCCCGGTGTGCGGATTTCTCCTATGGTCCACAGTGAAGAAAGAGGGGTGTCCGGTGACGCACATCGAGGGTCCTGCCACGGAAGGTCACGAAGTTCCCGCAGGCCCCGGCGTTTTCGCCGCCGACGACGAGGTGGGTCGCGACCTCGCCGCCGTGGACTGGGCGTCGACCGCGGTCGGCCCGCCCGAGTCCTGGCCGCAGAGCCTGCGCACGGCGGTGAGCATCCTGCTGTCGTCCCGGTTCTCGATGTGGATGGCCTGGGGCCCGGAGCTGACCTTCTTCTGCAACGCCGCCTACCGGAAGAACACCCTGGGCACCAAGTACCCCTGGGCCCTCGGCCGTCCGGCCAGCGAGGTGTGGGCGGAGATCTGGGACGACATCGGCCCCAGGATCGACACCGTGATGGCCACCGGCCAGGCGACCTGGGACGAGGCGCTGATGCTGGTCCTGGAGCGGTCGGGGTACCCGGAGGAGTCGTACCACACCTTCTCGTACAGCCCCCTGCGCAATGACGACGGCAGCGTCGTCGGCATGCTCTGCGTGGTCAGCGAGGACACCGAGCGGGTCATCGGCGAGCGGCAGATGGCGACCCTGCGCGATCTGGGCTCCGACCCGAGCGTGGCCCGCACCGAGCAGGAGATGCTGGCCTTCATCGGCGGGCAGCTCGGCCGGAATCTGCGCGACCTGCCGTTCACGCTGACGTACCTGTTCGCGGAGGACGGGTCGGCGCGGCTCGCCGGTGCGACCGGCATCGGGGCCGGCCATCCGGCGGCCCCGCCCCTCCTCGCGGCGGACGCCCCCGACCCGGTGTGGCCGGTGGCCGCGCCCGCCCGGGGCGATTCGGCGGTGGTGGAGCTGGGCTCCGGGCCGCTGGCCTCCCTGCCGACCGGCGCCTGGCCGCAGCCGCCCCAACAGGCTCTGGTGGCACCGCTGTTGCAGCAGGGCGGCACTCCGTACGGATTCCTGGTGGCGGCCCTGAACCGGTTCCGGCCGCTGGACGCGGGCTACCGCGCGTTCCTGGAACTGGTCGCCGGGCATGTCGCGGCGGGCATCGCCGGGGCCCGCAGCTATCAGGCGCAGCAGCGGCGGGCGGAGGAGCTGGCCGAGCTGGACCGGGCCAAGACCACCTTCTTCTCCAACATCAGCCATGAGTTCCGCACCCCGCTGACCCTGATCATGGGCCCGGTGGAGGAGCTGCGCGGCCAGTTGGCGCAGGCCGAGCCGCAGGTGCGGGAGGAGCTGGACGCCGTACACCGCAACGGTCTGCGGCTGAGCAAGCTGGTCAACACGCTGCTCGACTTCTCCCGCATCGAGGCGGGGCGCATGCAGGCCCGTTATGCGCCGGTCGATCTGGCGTCGGTGACGGCGGAGCTGTCGAGCCTGTTCCGGTCGGCGGTCGAGCGGGCGGGGCTGGGCTTCGACGTGGACTGTCCGCCGCTGGACGAGCCGGTCTTCCTGGACCGGGGCCTGTGGGAGAAGGTCGTCCTCAATCTGCTCAGCAACGCGCTGAAGTTCACCTTCGACGGTTCGATCGCGGTACGGGTACGGGCGGACGGCGACCATGCGGTGGTGACCGTCGCCGACACCGGGATCGGCGTCCCGGCCGCCGAGGTGCCCAAGCTCTTCGAGCGCTTCCACCGCATCGAGAACGCCCGCGCCCGCTCCAACGAGGGCAGCGGCATCGGGCTCGCCCTGGTCAGGGAGCTGGTCGCGCTGCACGGCGGCACGATCACCGCCGAGAGCACCGAGGGCGAGGGCACCCTCTTCACCCTGCGGATTCCGTACGGCAGCGCTCACCTGCCCGCAGAATCCCTCGCCTCCGCCCCGGCCGGCGAGGGCCCGTCGGCCGCCGCCGATCCATACCTCCAGGAGGCCCAGCGGTGGCTGCCTGCGGAGGACAGCGAGGTACGGGAGCCCGCCCCGGACACGCCCAGCGCGCCCGTGTCCGCCTCCTCCGGCGGGCCGGCCCCGGCCCGGGTGCTGGTCGCCGACGACAACGCCGACATGCGCGACTACCTGACGCGTCTGCTGCGCGGGGCGGGCTACCGGGTGAGTGCCGTGGGCGACGGGATGGACGCCCTGCGGGCCGTCACCGATTCGCCGCCGGACCTGGTGGTCAGCGATGTGATGATGCCCCGCCTGGACGGGCTCGCGCTGGTCAGGGCGCTGCGCACCGAACCTCGTACGGCGGCCGTGCCGGTACTCCTGCTGTCCGCGCGGGCGGGGCAGGAGGCGTCCATCGAGGGGCTGGAGTCGGGGGCCGACGACTATCTCGTCAAGCCGTTCGCCGCGGCCGAACTGCTGGCGCGCGTACGGGCGAACGTGGAGCTGGCGCGGATGCGCACCCACCACGCCCGCTGGCGCACGGCGCTGGTGGACTCGCTCCAGGAGGCGTTCTTCGTCTGCGACGAGGACGGCGCGGTCATCGAGATCAACGCGGCGTTCGCCGACATCCTCGGGTACGGTCCGCAGGGTCTGCCGTACGCACCGACGCACCCGTGGTGGCCGGACCCGGACGTCGACCCGGTGGCGCACCGGCAGGTCACGGAGGCCTTCGACACCCTGCAGGGGCAGTCCAAGGGCAGCTACACCATCCCCGTCAACCACCGTGACGGTCATAGGCTGTGGGCCACCGCCACCTTCAACCGGGCGCAGGACCCGGACACCGGCAAGCGCGTCACCGTCGGCACGTTCCGCGACGTCACCGCCGAGCACTACGCCATCCAGCGCGAGAGTGCCCTCGGCTCCCTGAGCACCTGCCTGTCGCAGGCCGCGAACCTGCCGGACGCCCTCGCGGGCGCGCTGGACGAACTGCGCGAACTGTGGCGGGCGGAGGGTGTGCTGGCCGCGGTCTTCACGGGCGGCGACGAGCCCGAACTCACCGGCACCGGGCAGGCCCCCCGCTGGGAGCACCTGACGGGAGACCGCCGCCAGGCCCTGACCGACCTGCGCGAACGCCCCCTGCTGTCCCCGCTCGCCGACCGCGCCGGGGCCGGCATCCTGCTGGAGCACCCGGAGGGGCAGCTGGCCCTGTGGATCGACCTGGGCGGGCGTCGCCAGTTCACCGGCGAGGACCAGCTCCTGCTGTCCCTGCTCGCCGGGCGCCTGGCCCAGGGCCTGTCCCGGGTCCACCAGATCGACCAGCAGCGCGAGACCGCCATCGCGCTGCAACGCGCCATCCTCGGCCCGTCCCGGCTCCCCGACGGTTTCGCCGTACGGTACGAACCCGCGACCCAGCCCCTGGAGGTCGGCGGCGACTGGTACGACACGGTCGCCCTGCCCGACGGGCGCATCGGCATCGTGGTCGGCGACTGCGTGGGCCGCGGCCTCCAGGCGGCCGCCGTCATGGGCCAACTCCGCAGCGCCTGCCGGGCGTTGCTGCTCCAGGACGCCAATCCTTCCCGTACGCTCATGGCGCTGGACCACTTCGCCGCCGGCATCCCGGGCGCCCTGTGCACGACCGTCTTCTGCGGGGTGCTCGACCCGGACACCGGCCGTCTCACCTACTCCAGCGCCGGACACCCGCCGGGCATCCTGGCCCACCCGGACGGCGACACCCGTCTCCTCGACGCGGGCCGTTCGACGCCGCTGGCGGTGCGCCCGGGCCATCCGCGCCCGGAGGCGGACTGCACGATGCCCGCACGGTCCACCCTCCTCCTCTACACCGACGGCCTGGTCGAACGGCGGCGCCGCCCGCTCATGGACGGCATCCACCAGGCGGGCGCGGCCGTCCAGGAGGGCCGGGACACCGCGGTCGACGACCTCGCCTCACAGGTCATGTCGCGCCTGGCACCCGCCGGGGGTTACGACGACGACGTGGCGCTCCTCCTCTACCGCCACCCCGCCCCGCTGGAGGTGACCTTCCCCGCCGAGTCCTCCCAACTGGCCCCGGTACGCAAGGCGTTGCGCAGCTGGCTGACCGCGTGCGAGCTGCCCCCGCAGCTGCTCCAGGGAGTCCTGGTCGCGGCCGGTGAGGCCTGCGCGAACGCCGTCGAGCACGGGCACGGACACCTGAACACCCCGGGTGACACGGTCCGCCTCCGTGCCGAGGCCCTGGTCGACACGCTGCGCCTGAGCGTCGCCGACTCGGGCCGCTGGAAGACCCCGGCCCCGGAGTCGAACCCGCACCGGGGGCGCGGCGTGACCCTGATGCGCGCCATGATGCAGCAGGTCACCATCACCCCCGGCCCGTCCGGCACCACCGTCGAAATGCACGCGAGGATCTCCTGATGACGACACCGCTCACGCTCACTGCCGGCCACCGCCCGGACGGCACCGCCCTGCTGACGGCCTCGGGCGAGGTCGACATGAGCAACAGCGCCACCCTCGCCGAAGCCCTGGAGAAGACGGCGGGACGGCCCCTGGTCCTCGATCTGACGGCCGTCGACTACCTGGACAGCGCGGGCCTGAGCGTCCTGTTCGCCCACGCCGACCACGTCAGCCTGATCGCCACCCCGCTCCTGACCCCGGTCCTGACCATCTCGGGCCTCGCCGACCTGACGACAGTCCACGACGCGACGATCCCGGAGCGCACCTGAGGCCCACGCCTCGGCCGCCTGCCGGAGGGAGTCGGTCAGGGCGGCCACCTGTTCCGCCTGGTCCGCGGACAACCGGCACGCCTCCCACAGCAGTTCGGCGGCGCGGGCGGCCCGGGGCGGCGGGGCCGAAGGGTCCTCGGGCTGGGGTCCGCCGGTGAGCACGGCGAGTTCGCGGGCGTCGTACCCCAACAGGGCGGCGCAGTCGCTGACCAGACGGGGTGTCAGTTCGCTGCGCCCGGTGCCGATGACGATGCACGTGGCGGCCGAGAGATAACTCGGCGTCACGTACGCCAGGGTGTGGGCGATGCCGGACCAGCCCAGATTGCGGTACGTCAGCATCCGGACGACCAGCGCCCCGGGCCCCGTCCCGCGACAACTCCCCGCCCCACCGGTCCTCCTTCGGGTGACCTCCGGGCGGGCCCGCCATGCCTGCCGCGCCGCAGGTGCTTGGCTGCACCTCATGCCACTTTCGCGTACCGTACCGTCCCTCGCCCGCGCGGCCGCCGGACTCTCCCTGATCGCCGCACCGCTGCTGATCTCCGTCTCCCCGGCGCACGCCGTGCCGATGCCCGCCGCCGTCGACGCCGGGCCCTGCTTCAACGTGGAGACCCCGCCGGGATACACCTGTCTGCCCGCGCCGAAGCAGTGCATCGCCGCCCCGTGCCCCCAGTACGCGCTCGTACCGGTGACGGAGCCCGCGGCGGTCTGACTCAGCGCCCGTCGAGCCAGTGGGTGCGGCCGAGGCTGATCAGGCGGAGTTGGCGGCGGGCCAGTTCCGCCGTCGGTTCCTGGCCCTCGGGGCCCGCTTCCAGGAAGGCGGAGGCGGTCATCACCATGTGGTCGACGTAGACGCCCGCCAGCATCTCCAGGTCCTCCCGCGACCAGCCCGACGAGTCCGGCAGCGCGCCGAGCGCGTCCGCCACCTCACCGGCGAAGAGGGCCAGTTGGGTGCCGATCGCCTCCCGCACGGGGCGCACCCCGCCGTGCCGTTCGCGTGCGATGAACCGTACGTGCGCGGGCGCCGAGCGGACCAGGTCGGCGATCAGCCCCACCGTGAGGGCGATGCGGGCTTCGCTGTCGTCGGCGTCCGGCGCGGTGAGGCCGGCCCGGATCGCGGTGTGCAGGCCGTTCAGGGACTCGTCCACGAGGGCGACGCCGAGTTCGGCGGTGTCCTTGAAGTGCCGGTAGAACGCGGTCGGCGCGATCCCCACCTCCCGGGTCACCTCGCGCAGGCCGAGGCTGCTCAGGCTCTGGTGCTCCAGGAGCCCGAGGGCCGCGTCCATCAGGGCCTGGCGGGTCTTCAGTTTCTGGGCCTGACGGATTCCGGAGGTCCGGTTCGCTCCTGCTGTGTGACTCATGTCATCCAGTAAACAGTCGTTCTCCGAAGAACGGAAGCATGGGGATGTGGTTCAGTGGACAACTGTAAGTACAGATGTTCACTGAAAGCCGGAACTCCTGCTCCTCCGTGAGGTGTTGAGACCGTGATCGCACTCGTTGCCGTCCTCCTGCTCCTGGGCCTCCTGCTGGGCCCGGTCGCCCATGTCCCGCTGCCCGTCAGCCTGATCGCGGCTGCCGTGATCGGCGCCTGGCTGCTCATCTTCGCCGTGAAGGAACGCCGGCACCGCTGAGCCCCTTCCATCAGGTACGCCCCGGAAAGGAACCGCCATGCAGCTCACCGCCCCCACCAGTCGCACCACCCGCACCGGCACCCGCCCCGTCGGCCTGCGCGACGCCGACGGGATGGCCGTCGCCGCGTTCGTGCTCGGCCTCGTCGGACTGCTCGTCATGAACGTCCTGCTGGGCCCCGCCGCGATCGTCCTCGCCGCCCTCGCCCTGCGACGCGGCACCGCCCGACGGTTCCGGGCGTGGCTCGGACTCGGGCTCGGGGTCGCCGATCTCGCCGTGCTCGCCGTTGTCGTCGACATGAGCAACTCGATTTCGTGGAGCCTCGCCTGACCAGCCGTCAAGCCAGTAGGGCGGCAGGCGGCGGGCCCAGCAGCCAATTGCCCGGTGCGTCGGGTGAGTTGCTGGTGAAGTATTCCAGGACTGCTGCGTGGATCTCGTTGTGTTCGAGCGTTCCGCTGCCGTCCCGGTCGAGCATGCGGTAGGCCGCTGTCAGGTCGCGTTCCGAGGTGAGACCGAAGGCTGCCGAGAGCAGTACGCGGTATTCGCGTTCGGAGACCTGGTCGTCGCCGTCGGTGTCGGCGATGTCGACCAGGGCGCAGCACAGGCGGTTGAGGGAGGTCCGGAAGGGCCGGGCGCGGTCGCGGCCGGCGGCGAGGAGTTGTTCGGTGAAGGCGTCGCGGTCCAGTTCGCCGCGGGCGCCGGGGTCGTGCAGGGCCCAGAGTTTGCGGTAGCGGGCAAGCAGGCGCCGGTGTTCGCGCTGGCCGGGGCGGTGGTTGAAGGCGCGGGCCAGGCGGGCGGCGGCGAGGTCGTAGTCCTCGCTGGTGAGGCGGCCGTCGCGGTCGGTGTCCAGGCAGGCGAACCACCGGTGCAGCTTCCAGTGCAGCAGGAGGTCGTCGGGCGGATCCACGTCGGCAGGGGACGACGTACGGCCGAGGAGTCGGTAGAACACGTTCACATCTCCAGGTTCTGCATGCTCGCCACCACCGACTCGAAGGCGTCCGGCCCGATCCCCGCGTCCCCGCCGAACGGTTTCTCCAGCGAGGCGACCAGGAAGACGGAGAGGGCGACCACCGTGGCCAGTACCGAGACCACCAGGCGCTGGACCCAGTCCCGGCGGACGCCGAAGAAGTAGACCATCACCACCGAGAGCACGCCGCCGCAGTAGAGCATCAGCCAGACCACGGTGGGGACTTCGGAGCGGGCCGCCAGCAGGCGCAGGCGGCGGTTGTCGCCGAGGGCGTTCATGCGCTCGATGGACGGCTGGTAGAGGGGGCTGGCCTTGCCGTCGGGGCCCATGTCCGTGTAGACGGTCCAGAGTTCGGTGAGGGCGGCGTGCGCGCGCGGGTCGGGGCCGGCCGTGGTCATCGCGTCCCACTCGTCGCCGATCACGATCGTCGCGTACGTACGGGAGGCCTCCTGCACCTGGCGGCGGACCGGCACCGCGAAGCCCCGCGACATCCGCTCCAGGTCGGCGAGGGCGTTGGCCTCCTGGGCGACGGTGGACTCGGCGTCGGCGTAGTTCTCCCAGACCACGACCACCGCGAAGGCGACCAGGGTGGCGAAGACCGTGCCGATCATGGCGAAGACGGCGGCCTGCGAGGCACTGTTCTGCGTGACCGTCACATTGCGTACGCAGTAACGGGCAAGCGGCAGGCCCGCGTTGACGAGGAGGACGGAGAGCCCGACGAGGAGCGCGCAGGACGCCCACATGGGGAGCATCGCGCGTTTGACGAGGATCAGGCCGAGTGCGGAGCCGAGGAAGAGGAGCCAGTGCACCCAGAGGCGGTGGAACTTCACAGGCCGGCCTCCCCAAGCATGTCATTGGGGAGCACCTTGCCGCCGGGCGGGCGGTCCCACCGGCCGCCCCAGCCCTCGTACAGGCCCTTGAGCAGGTCGTTCCAGTCCTGTCTGCGGCGGAAGGGGCTGTAGGGGACGGGGTGGATGACCGTCTCCGACTCCCACACCACGTCCATCTGGCCGTCGGTGCGGATGCGGCCGAGGCGGGCGGTCTTCCAGAGGTGGAGGTTCTCGCGGTCGACGAAGACGGTGCCGCCGGGGCTCTGCCAGCTTGCGCCGCGCAGGGCTTCGGTGACGGCCGCCGGGTCGGCGCTGCCCGCGTCCCGTACCGCCCGGGCCCAGAGCATGACGCTGCTGTACGAGGCCTCCGCCGGGTCGGAGATCACGGCGTCGGGCCCGTAGCGGGCCCGGTAGCGGCGGACGAAGGCGGCGTTCTCGGGGGTGCGGACGGACTGGAAGTAGTTCATGGCGACGTAGTTGCCGGCCATGCGGCGGGCGTCCATGGCGCTGAGTTCGGACTCGTTGAGGACGAGGGAGAGGACGGGGAGGGTGCGGGAGGTGGCGCCGGCGTCGAGGAGGGCCTTGAAGAAGGGGAGGTTGGTGTCGCCGACGACGGTGGAGACGATCGCGTCGGGGCGGGCGCGCAGGATGCGGGCGGTGGCGTCGGCGACGGCCTCGGGGCGCATCTCGCCGAGCGGGAGGTAGTGCTCGCCCGCCACCGTGCCGCCCGTGGCGGCGAGTTGGGCCTTGACGACGGCGTTGGTGGCGCGCGGGTAGATGTAGTCGGAGCCGACGAGGAAGAGGCGTTTGCCGCGGTTGTCGAGGAACCACTTCACGGCGGGGGCGACGACCTGGTTGGGGGTGGCGCCGGTGTACACGACGTGCGCGGAGTGCTCCATGCCCTCGTAGAAGGTGGGGAAGAAGAGGAGCCCCTGGTGCTTCTCGACCAGGGGGACCATGGTGCGGCGGCTCGCGGAGGTGTAGCCGCCGAAGACCGCCCGCACCCCGTCGGTGGTGAGCATGCGGCGGACGGAGGCGGCGAAGACGGCGTTGTCGGAGCGGGTGTCGAAGGTGACGGGTTCGATCCGGCGGCCCAACACCCCGCCCTGGTCGTTGAGTTCGCGGACTGCCAGCAGGACTGCGTCGGTGAGCGGCTTCTCGGCTATGGCGAGGCCGCCGGTGGCGGAGTGCAGCACGCCGACCTTCACGGGGGCGGAGTCGGTGTCACCGGGTGCGGTGCAGGCGGTCGTGAGCAGCGCGGCCCCGAGGAGGGCGGCGAGCGCCGTACGGCTTCGTCGCTGATAGCTCCGGGCGATTCGAGTCCCGCTCCGGGCGATTCGAGTACGGCTGCGGGCGATTCGGGTACGGCTCCGGGCGCGTCGCGTCCTGGTCATCGCCTTCTGCCCCCGTGAATCCGGTCCGTCACCCTGCGCGCTGTGCGGTCACGCAGCGTACGCCGTGGGGAGGCGCACGGCCGCCTCGATGCCCGGTACGTAACCCGGACGGCCCAAACACGCCTCCGCCCCCGGTCCGGGCTCGGAGCGGGGGCGGGAAGGGGGGCGGGGCTCAGCCGTTGGGCAGGATCACCGCGCGGCCGTTGATGCGGCCCGCGTGCAGGCGCTCGTACACCTCGGGCGCCTGGTCCAGCCCGTACGTCTCCACGTGCACGTCGAGCACACCCGAGCGGGCCAGGTCCAGGACCTCGATCAGCTCGGCGCGCGAACCCCAGTACGGGGCGCGGAAGGCCGCGTCGTACGGAACGACCCCGAAGCCGACGGGGGCCGCGCCGCCGCCGATGCCGACGATCGTCACGTCGGCCTCCACCCCGGCGCAAGCCGAAGCGGTGGCGACGGTGGGCGGGGCGCCGACGAAGTCGAACACGGCCTGCGCGCCCAGGCCCCCGGTGAGTTCGCGGACCTTGGCGGCCGCGTCGGCGTCGGAGAGGACGGCCTCGTGCGCGCCGACCTTGCGGGCCAGGTCGAGCTTCTCCTCGGTGACGTCGAGGGCGATCACGCGGGCCGGGGTCAGGGCTCGCAGCAACTGGATGGCGACGTGGCCGAGGCCGCCGGTGCCGATGACGACGGCGGTGCTGCCGGGGGTCAGCTTCGGCAGCGAGGTCTTGATCGCGTGGTACGGGGTCAGGCCCGCGTCCGTGAGGGGCACGGCGGTGACGGGGTCCAGGTCGCCGAGCGGGACCAGGTGCCGGGGGTCGTCCACGATCATGTACTCGGCGAGTGCGCCCGGGGCGCCCAGTCCGGGCGGGCGGATGCCGAGTTCGGCGGCGCGCAGGCAGTAGTTCTCCTTGCCCTGCGCGCACATCAGGCAGGAGCCGCAGCCCCACGGCCCGTACACCGCGACCGAGTCGCCGACCTCGAAGCCGGTGACGCCCTCGCCGAGCGCGGCGACCGTGCCCGCGCCCTCGTGGCCGAGGGTGAGCGGCAGCGGGAAGGGCAGGGCCTCGGCGGGCCAGCTCATGACGGCGATGTCGGAGTGGCAGACGCCGGCGGCGGTCACCTTCAGCAGCACCTGGCCGGGGCCCGGCTCGGGGCGCTCCACGGTGACGACCTCGGGGGCGGCGCCGACGGCGCGGTACTGGACTGCCTTCATCTGAACGGGCTGGGCGGACATGACGTGCTTCTTTCCGACGCGGAGAGGGATTGTTGGGGGCGTACGAGGGTCAGCGGGCCGCGTAGCCGCCGTCGACGAGGTGGTAGCTGCCGTTGACGAAGGAGGCGCGGTCGGAGAGCAGGAAGAGGGTCAGTTCGGCGACCTCCTCGGCAGTGCCCAGGCGGCCCTGCGGGTGCAGGGAGACCAGGTAGTCGCGCTTCTCCTGGTCGCCGCCGGAGAGCAGCGGGGTGTCGATGAAGCCGGGGGCGACGGCGTTGACGCGGATGCCCCGGGACGCGTACTCGACGGCGGCGGTCTTGGTCAGGCCGACGACCGCGTGCTTGGCGGCGGAGTAGGCGGGCGAACCGGCGAAGCCGTTGGTGCCGAGGATGGAGGACATGTTGACGACCGAGCCGCCGCCGGAGGCGAGGATGAGGGGCAGTTCGTAGCGCAGGGAGTAGAAGACGCCGTTGAGGTTGGTGTCGATGACGCGCTGCCAGTCCTCGATGCCGTACTCGCCGGTGGGGGCGGAGGCTCCGGCGATCCCGGCGTTGTTGACGGCCAGGTGCAGTCCGCCGAACTTCTGGAAGGTGAAGTCGACGGCGGCGCGCACCGATTCGGGGTCGGTGACGTCCACCCGGACCGCTTCGGCCTTGCCGCCGGCCGCGACGATGGCCTCGGCGGTCTCCTTGGCGCCCTGCTCGTTGTAGTCGGCGACGACGACGGCCGCTCCGGCCTCGGCGAGACGACGGGCGACTTCGAGGCCGATGCCGGAGGCGGCGCCGGTGACGAGGGCGGTCTTGCGGGCGAATTCCTGGGTGCTGGTCATGGTGGTACCTGGTTTCACTTGTGCGGGGTGGTGCTGGGGGCGGGCTCGGCGGCCAGGGCCGCGAACGCCGCGTCGATCAGCTCGGGAAGGGGGGCCGCTGCTCCGGGGGCAGTCGTGTCCGCGCCGGGCGCGATCCAGAAACGTACGGCCGTGCCGAAGGCCCCGACGGCGAGTGCGATGGCGAGCGCCGGACGCAGGTCCCGCTCCGGGTCCTGCCCGAGGCGCTCGGCGACGATCCGTACCGACTCGTGCTGTGCCTCGTCCCGTACGTTGCCGTAGGCGGCCCGCAGCGCGGGCTCGGCGTGCAGCAGGTGCAGCAGCTCCCCGGCGCGGGGCCGGTGGGGCCAGGCGTGCGGGTCGCCGTCGAGCCAGTCGTGCAGGGCGCGGTGGTAGGCGGTGAGGGGGTTCTCGTCGGCGGGGCGGGCGGCGAGGGCGGCGTTGATGCGGGCGAAGTCGGCGCGCAGGGAGTCGACGACGGCGTCCTCCTTGCCGGAGAAGTACCGGGCGAAGGTGCGCCGGGAGACGTCCACACGGTCGCTGATGGCTTCGACGGTGACGCCGTCGAGGCCCTTCTCGAGCACCAGGTCCACGGCGGCCGCCGCCATGGCCTCGCGGCTCTCCTGGACTTTGCGGACCCTGCGGCCCTCTGTGGTGCTCATGGCATCGACTGTACTCCTCAAAGTGTCCCAATGGGACACTTGTCGCGACGGGACAGTAGATGTGTGCCACCTCACCTGTCGGCGAGCTCCTGCGTGCCGATGACGGACAGGAGCGCCAGGCGGTCGGCGTCCGGGGTGCCGGGCCTGGCGGACAGCCAGAGCAGACGCTGGCGGCCGTCCTCGCTGAAGAGGTTGTGGCAGTCCAGCTCCAGTTCGCCGACCACCGGGTGCACGAGCCGCTTGCGGGCCTGGCGGCGCACGGCGACGTCCCGCCGCTCCCACAGTTCCGCGAACTCCTCGCTGCGGGCGCGGAGTTGGGAGACCATCCGCCGTACGTCGGCGTCGTCGCGGCGGGCGGCCACCGCGCGCAGGTCGGCCACGAAGTCGTACGAGTGCGCGGGGTGGTCCTCGGCCGGATACAGGTCGCGGGTCTCGGGGCTGGTGAACCACAGGTGGACGTGGCTGTCGCTGCCCGGGCCCCTGGAGGCGGCGGGGAGGGGGCCGAGGAGGGCGGTGGCGAGCGCGTTCTGGGTGAGGGGCTCGTGCAGGTCGGTCATGATGCGGGCCGGGGTGTCGGCCAGCCGGTCCAGGAGGGCGAGCATGCCCGGGTCGATGTGGCCGAGGGGGCCGTGCGGGGGCGGCGAGGGGTGTCCGGCCAGGTGGAAGAGGTGGTCGCGTTCGTCGCTGGTCAGGCGCAGTGCACGGGCCAGGGCGGTGAGCATCTGCTCGGAGGGGCGGGCGCTGCCGCCGCGCTCCAGCTCCGTGTAGTAGTCCACGGAGGCCCCGGCGAGCAGGGCGACCTCCTCGCGCCGCAGACCCGGCACCCGGCGGCGCGGGCCTGCGGTCAGGCCGACCTCGGCGGGACGGATGCGGTCGCGCCGCGTCTTGAGGAAGGCGCCGAGTTCGGTGAGGTCCATGCCTCCATGGTCACCCTCGGCGCGGGGCCGGGCCAGGTGCGAGCCAGGGGGTGGCATCCCCTGGGTGAGCGCCCCCGTGGCTGTCGGGCGGCACGGGCGTGACAGTGGGGACGAGCCCGATTCCGTACCGGAAGGAAACGTTCATGAGCACCACGGACACCACGGACACCACACGCACCATGCGCGCCGCGCAGGCCGTCGCCGCGGGAGCCCCCTTCGAGCTGCGCGAGATCCCCGTGCCCGAGGCCGGTCCCGGGCAGGTACGGGTGCGGGTGCGGGCCTGCGGGGTGTGCGGCGGCGAGAACATCGCCCGCTTCGGCGCCCTCGGCACCCCGTTCCCCCGTGTGCCCGGCCACGAGATCGCCGGTGAGGTGGACGCGGTCGGCGCGGGCGTCACCGCCTGGCAGGTGGGCGACCGGGTCGGCATCGGCTGGCACGGCGGTTCCTGCTTCACCTGCGCGCACTGCCGCAGCGGCGACTTCGTGAACTGCGTGGAGCGGAAGATCGTCGGGGCGTCGTACGACGGCGGCTACGCGGAGTACGTCAGCGCGCCGCAGGACGCCCTGGCCCGCATCCCGGACGTGCTGTCCTTCACGGAGGCGGCACCGCTGATGTGCGCGGGGCTCACGGTCTTCAACGCGCTGCGCAACAGCGGGGCCCGCGCCGGTGACACCGTCGCCGTGCACGGCATCGGCGGTCTTGGGCACCTCGGGCTCCAGTTCGCGGACAAGATGGGCTTCCGCACGGTCGCGGTCAGCCGGGGCCGGGACAAGGAGAAGCTGGCCCGCGAGCTGGGCGCGGACGCGTACGTGGACTCCACCGAGGGCAGCGCGGGCGAGGCGCTGACCGCGCTGGGCGGGGCGAACGTCGTCCTCACCACGGTCGGGGTGAGCCCGGCGCAGGCGGACCTCGTCCAGGGACTTCGCCCCAACGGCCGCATGATCGTCGTGGCCACCGACCACCGCCCCGTGGAGGTCGATCCGGAACTCCTGGTCTTCGGCCGCCGCGAGGTGACGGGGTGGTACAGCGGGCATGCGCGGGACGCGGAGGAGACCCTGGCGTTTGCCGCGCTGAAGGGGGTGCGGCCGATGACGCAGACGTACTCGCTGGAGAAGGCTGAGGAGGCGTTCCAGGGCATGGGAAGTGCCGAATACCGGAATGTGCTGGTGCCCTGAGCGGACGCCGCCGGGGCGGCGGTGAAGCTCCGCGTGACGCCGCATCTGCTTCAACTGCCTTGTTGTCAAAGCCCTTTGACCCCCATAGAGTCCGGTCGTCGCGACGCGCACATGGTGTTTGCACGCACATGCAGAAAGCCTGAGCACGACCGGCGCGCCCGGAAGATCCCGGGGCACGCGTCCGGTTCCACGGCCAGAAGGAGTCGTCATGGAAGCACTCTCCGCGCTCACCCCCCGGGAAGCCGGCGCGCTCGTCACGGAGCCGCAGGTCTCGTTCGCCAACGTCGAGAACATGGACGGCGCGGTGGACAAGTGTCCCTTCAGCATCTGTTTCGACAGCTGCTTCGGCACCGGCTACACCGGCTGATCAACGGCCTTGCAACAGAGGGCGGTTGAGGTTCTGACGGCCCCTCAGCAGTAGTCGGCGAAACGACCCGGGGGAGACATGCGGTGACTGAATGGAACGCGGAAGAAGCACTTCGCGAACTGATCGGCACCGCTTCTCCCCCGGGTCGGTCGACGGGTGACTCGACGAGGGATTCGACGGATCACTTGCTGGGCCACTCGATCACCACCGGGCCGGTGTGGACCCGGGTCCACCCGGTCGGCCTGCACGTGCCGACGCCCGAACACCCGCTGCCCGAGCGCCCGTTGCCGGAGCACGGCTGGAAGCTGCACATCTCCGCGCGGCCCGTGAACCTTCCGTCCCTGGCCGCGCTCCTGCTGCCCGTACTGCTGGAGGAGCGCGTCTCCTTCAAGCTGGCACGCACCGTCGGGGTACTGGCCGGGCTGAACAAGGCGGAGAAGAACCCCGCCGCGGTCGGCAAGGCAGTCACGGTCTACCCCGAGCCGGACCAGGTCCGCCGGCTGGGCCTCCGGCTCGCCGCACTGCTGCGCGGGCACACCGGTCCCCGCATCCTCAGCGACCGGGCCGTCGCTCCCGACGCCCCGGTCTACTACCGCTACGGGCCCTTCGGCGCCCGGTGGCAGCCCGACGCGTCCGGCTCGCTGGCTGTGGTGGCCGAGGGGCCGGACGGTGAACGGTTCGCATCCGCCGCGTCCTTGGAGTACCGGCAGCCGTCGTGGGTGAGGGATCCCTTCGGTGGGGCCGGGGCACCTGAGAAGGAGGTGGACGACGGCGCCGGACACGTCGTGCTCGGCGGCCGGTACCGGGTGATCGAGGGGGTGCACGGGTCGGCGCGCGGCAATGTGTACCGCGCGGTCGACCTCCGGGGGAGCGCATCCCCCGACTCCGCCGACGCGCGCCATGTCATCGTCAAGCAGGCCCGCGCGTACGTCGGCGAGTCCCTGGACGGCACCCACGACCTCCGCACCCGGCTGCGCAACGAGCGCCGAATCCTGGAAGCCTGCGCCGACGCACCCAACATCCCCCGCTTCCTGGACCACTTCGCGCACGACGGCGACGAATATCTGGTCACCACCGACGCCGGTACGCAGAACCTGTACGACCGCATACGCGAGCACGGCGGCTTCCTGCCGCGCGTCGGCGACCCGGAACCGGAGGGGCTGACCTTCGCACGACTGGCCACCCAACTTGCCTCCATTCTGGTCGAGTTGCACGCACGCGGCGTCGTCATGCGCGACGTCACCCCGGCCAACATCGTGCTGGACGGGCCCGACGACGTACGCCTCATCGACTTCGGCATCTCGGCCCTCGGCGGTCTCCACCTGCCCGGCGCCACCCCCGGCTACGCGCCGCCCTCGCAGCACACCCCGGACCACGCACCCGTCCCGGAGGACGACTGCTGGGCGCTCGGCCAGGTGCTGGCGAACGCGGCGACCGGGCTGCCGCCGGTGACGGGGGCGGACACGGACGAGCTGGCCCGCCTCCGTACGATGCAGGGCCTGTACGCGGTGTACGGCGAATCCCGGCCCGAACTCACCTCTCTGGTGGCGGACTTGCTCGGGAGCGAGGGCGCTGGGCAAGCCGTGGCCCGACTACGGAAACTGGCGTCGGCCGACTTCCCGGCCGCCTCCGTGCCCGCTCCCCCGGCCCTGCCCGCCGCTCCCGCCACCCTCCTGCAGGAACGGGTCCTCGCCTCCCTCGTCGAGGGTGCGGCCGACTACCACCTCGGCGCCGAACGCGGCACCTTCCCGTCCGTCGACGCCGCCCTCTACACCGGCAGCGCGGGCATCGGGCTGGAACTCCTTCACCATCAACATCGAGCTGGTGTCGGGGAGTTGCTGGAGGATCTGGCCCGGCACGCTGCCGAGAGCCTGCGGCGTGCGCCCATGCGGCCCGGGCTGTACTCCGGCAGGTCGGGCACCGATGTCTTTCTCGACGCAGCGGCGCGCGCGGGCATCCGTACGGCCGGGCGCACCGAGCGGGTCGCGACCGCCACCGGGCCGGCCGAGCGCGACGGATTCGCCGACGTGGACGTCATCAGCGGTCACGCGGGGGTGGGGCTGGCCGCGCTCATGCATCTGGCCCTCAATGCTCCTGCGGGCGCGGCCTCCTCAGGCCCGGCACCCGCGAACCCTGCCCGCACGGACCCCGGTGCCTGTGAAGGTCTCCCGCTCGCCGACCACCGCAAGGCCGCCCTCGCCGCCGCCGAGCGCCTCCTCCGGCACCCCGACGCCCTCACGCTGCCGCCCGACGCGCTCGACGCCTTCGGCACGACGACCGGTCTCGGTTACGCGCACGGCTTCGCCGGGATCACCGACTTCCTCGTCCTCCTCGCCGCCGACACCGACGACCCGTCCCTCCTGGAAACCGCGCACCGCTGCGTCACGAAACTCGCTTCCCGTGTCCCCGAGGCGGTCGCCCTCTCCCGGGCGGGCGCACCGGGCGCGCTGCCGATGTCGGCCTCCTGGTGTCGGGGCCTGGCCGGGCTCGTACCGCCGCTCCGGCACGGCTGGAGCGTGTTCGGCGACCGGGAGCTGCGTACTGCGGCCGAGCAGGCAGCCGTGGCGAGCGCGGAGTGGGTGCCGCGTCTGGGCAACCTGGGCCAGTGCTGCGGGGCGGCCGGTGTGGGCGACGTCCTGATCGACCTCGCCCGTGCCACCGGCTCCGAACGGCACTGGGAAGCCGCCCACGAGGTCGCCCGCCACCTGCTGCGCCGCAGCCACGGCCCCGACGAGGCGCCGCGGCTGCTGGTCAACGCGCGCTTCCAGGAGGCGCCGCACTCGTGGGCCCAGGGGCACGCGGGCATTCTCGCCTTCGTACGACGCCTCGGCCGGCCGGAGACTCCGGGGCTGCTGCCGGAGCCCGGCCGCCGCCTCTGACGGACTACGGCGTACGTCCCGTCCAGGCGACCAACTTCTCGATGGCCGGGGCGTCGTCGGAAACTGCCACCACCGGGCCGAACGGCACCGGGCCGCCGCGGGGTTCGGCGGGGATCGACCGCTGGGCGGTGGTGGCGCTCAGGGTCACGACCTCCTCGTTCCAGTCGGGCTGCCGGCCGGTGGCGGTGGCCAGGTCCCAGGTGTGGACGGTGAACTCCACGGTGAAGGCGAGGGCGGCTGCCGCGCCGGGGAGCGTGCCGAAGGGGAGGGGCAGCGGGCGGGCCAGCACCGCCGGGTCGGCCCAGGCGTCCTGGGCCTCGCGGACGGCCTCCGCCCAGGCCTTCGGGAGGGCGTCGTCCGCTACGTCGTCGGCGACGGGGGGCACGCTCATCGGATCGCCGCCGCTGCCCGCGAGGGCGATCCGGCGGAGCACGGCCACGAGGTGCCGGCCGAGTCGGGCGACGGTGAAGTCGGTGCAGGGGGTGGGGGTGTCGAGCTGGTCGGGGCGGGCGGCGAGGAGGGTGTCTCCGGCGAGGGCGACGGCGGCCCAGAGGGAGTTGCGGGGGTCGGGGGTCGAGGTGCTGTCGGGTTGATTCATGCGTTCAGCTTGTGGGGTGAAGTGGCCATCTCCTGGCCACTTTTCTGGAGGGATTGCGGGGGCCACACCTGGCACGGGAGGGGCCGCCCCGGTACCGGCCCCTCCCGCACCTCCGACACCGGCCAAGCCCCCACGGCCCCGGCCCGCCCGGCACCCCCGCCAGAATGGCCCTATGACACAGCCCGCCCCCGCCCAAGCCCTCCGCCCATGAAGGCCGACCGGCTCGTCGCCGCCCTGCTCTTCCTCCAGACCCGCCCCCGCGTCACCATCGCCGAGGTCGCCGCCGAGCTGGAGGTCTCCGAGCGGACGGCCCGGCGTGATCTGGAGGCCCTGGCCACCGCCGGGGTTCCGGTGTACTCGCAGCGTGGGCGTGGTGGTGGCTGGTCCCTCGTCGGCGGAGCGCGGACCGACCTCACCGGTCTCACCGGCGAGGAGGTCCGGGCGCTGTTCCTGCTGGCCGGTCCGGCGGCGTCCTCGCCGGAACTCCGGACGGTGGTAAGGAAGTTGATACGGGCGCTGCCCGCACCCCTGCGGTCCGCCGCCGAAGCCGCCTCCCAGGCGAATCTGCACGACCGCACCGACTGGGCGCACAGCCCCTCCACCGCCGAGCGGCCCCAGCTCGCCGCCCTCCAGCGTGCCGTGGTCGACGGCATTCAGGTCCGGCTCGGTTACGCCGGGCCCGGCAAGCCCGCTTCCGTACGCACGGTGCACCCGCTCGGGCTCGCCTCCAAGGCCGGGGCCGACTACCTGCTCGCCGACACCGACCGCGGGCTGCGGACCTTCCGGCTCAGCCGGGTCACCTCCGTCGAGCCGACGGGGGAGGCGGTGGTGCGGCCCGAGGGCTTCGATCTGCCCACCGCGTGGCGGTCGCTCACCTCGCGCATGGAGGAGCGTATGCACGCGGCGACCGTGCACGCGCGGGCCGAGCCCGCCTCCCGCGCCATCCTGGAGCGCGTCCTCGGCGCACGGCTGCGCATCACCGGCACCCATCCGGACGGGCGACTGGAGATCGAGGTCGACGGGCCGACCGTGGAGGTCGTCGCCGAGCGGCTGGCCGGGCTCGGGCGGCGCGTGGAGGTCGTGGGTCCGCCGGAGGCCCGGGCGCGGCTGGCCGCGTTGGCGGAGGAGCTGGCTGCGATGTACGGGTCCTCCTGACGCCGTCTCACCGGGCCCGGGCCGCCTCCCGGAAGCGGCCCGGCGTCGTGCCGAACTCGCGGGCGAAGGCGTGCGAGAGGGCGTACGGGGTGGCGTACCCGACCTGGCGGGCCACCGCGGCCAGGGGTTCGTCCGTGTCCCGGAGCCTGGTGGCCGCCAGCGTGAGCCGCCACCACGTGAGGTACGCCATCGGGGGCCGGCCGACCAGCGCCGTGAAACGGCGGGCCAGCGTCGGGCGGGAGACTCCCGCACGGGCCGCCAGGGCGTCATTGGTCCACGGGGCGGCCGGATCGGAGTGCAGGGCCCGCAGAGCCGCGGCCGTCACCGGGTCGTCGAGTACGGCCGACCAGGTCCCGGCCCCGCCCTCGGCGCTCCAGGCGCGGATCATGTAGACGAGGAGGAGGTCGAGGAGGCTGGGTACGGCAAGGCAGGAGCCTGGTCTGCCGAAGTGGAGTTCTCGGCCCAACAGGCCGATGGCTGAACGGAGTTCGGTCTCCTCCCCTACCCTGTTCGGGAGGTGGACGACCTCCGGCAGTTCCGCGAGGAGCGGGTGCGTACGGCTGTGGTCGAGGCGGTACTTGCCGCACAGCATCTCCGTCCCCGTACCGTCGTCCTCATGGCGCGCAGGCACGCCCGCGCTCCGGCGCTCCAGCCACCGGTCGAGCGGCACCGCGGCCGCCGCCGTCGCCGGGTCGACCCGGGACGCGGACAGCACGTGTCCGGTGCCCTGCGGCAGCAGCACCGCATCGCCCGCACGCAGCAGGAGCGGGTCGCCGCCGTCGGGCAGCAGCCAGCAGGCCCCCTCCAGCACGACGTGGAACGCGGCGCCGCCGTGCGCCTCGACACGCGTGCACCAACTCCCGTATGCCCGCAGCCTGTCGGAGGAGGGCCGCCCGACCCGTACGACGGCTATCGCGTCACTCACCACGTCCATCCGCGCAGCCTAGCCGGTCGGCTCCAGTGTGAGACGTACGCGTATCTGTTTGAGCACATCAGGCATTGAGCAGCTCATCGGGGCTTCCTAGGTTGGAGGTCATGAAGAGCGAGAGCGCACAGAGCATGTTCCTGGGTGACGTCGAAGTCATCCGTGTCGTCGAGTGGCGGGCTCCCATCGGGCCCGCGCGTGACCTGGTCCCCGGGGCGCCGGGCGAGCTGTGGGAGAGCAACCGGGAGTGGCTGACGCCCGATCACTGGGAGCCCGGGACCGACCAGGCGCGGGGCGCGCTCCAGTCGTGGGTGCTGCGCAGCGGGGGCAGGACCGTGGTGGTCGACACGGGGGTGGGCGACGGGCGCGAGCGCCCGCAGTCGCCGCTGTTCCACCGCAGGCAGGACGACTTCCTGGGCGCGCTGGCCCGGGCCGGGATCCGCCCGGAGGAGGTCGACGTCGTCGTCAACACCCATCTGCACAGCGACCACGTCGGCTGGAACACCAGAGCGAGCGGCGACCCGGCCGAGCCGTGGGTGCCCACCTTCCAGAACGCCCAGTACCTGATTCCGGCCGCCGACGACTTCCACTACGGGCCGCGGAACGGGTACGCGCAGGGCGTGCGCGAGGACGACCGACTGATCTACGAGGACAGCGTCGCGCCCGTGCACCGGGCCGGGCTGAGCATGCTGTGGAACGGTTCGTACCGCATCGACGAGCACCTCACCCTGGAGTCCGCCCCCGGCCACACGCCCGGCTCCTCCGTGCTGCGGCTCGCGTCCGGGGGCGACCGGGCGGTCTTCGTCGGCGACCTGCTGCACAGCCCGGTGCAGATCCTCGCCCCCGACTGCAACAGCGGCTTCTGCCTGGATGAGGAGCAGGCGGCCGCGAGCCGACTCCGGATACTCCAAAGGGCTTCTGATGTACGGGAATTGGTGTTTCCCGCGCACTTCGGCGGGGCCGGTGCGGTGGAGGTCCGGCGTGCGGGTGACGGGTTCGCCCTCGGGGAGTGGGCGGCCATGCACTCGGTACGGCCGACCGCATACGGTTCGTATGCGTAGATCCCCCGGGGCCCGGCTCACATTCGCGCGGCGCCCGCCTTGATGGCCTCGCGGATGCGTACGTACGTCCCGCAGCGGCAGATATTGCGGATGCCGTCGAGGTCCGCCTCCGTGATCTCGCGGCCCTCCTCGTGGACCCGGCGCACCAGCGCGACCGCCGCCATGATCTGGCCGGGCTGGCAGTAGCCGCACTGGGCGACGTCCTGGTCGAGCCAGGCCTCCTGCATGGGGTGCAGGTCCGCGCCGACGGTGTCCGGGAGGCCCTCGATGGTGGTGACCTCGTCGGTGGGCTTCAGGGCCTTCACGGGGATCGCGCAGGGGTTGGCGGCCTTGCCGTTGAGGTGGCTCGTGCAGGCCTTGCAGACGTTGATGCCGCAGCCGTACTTGGGGCCTGTGATGCCGAGGAGGTCGCGCAGCACCCACAGCAGGCGTTCGTCGTCGGCCGCGTCGACGGTGACCTGTTCGCCGTTGACGCGGAAGGTGTGTTCAGGCACGGGGGTCTCTTTTCAAAGGGCTTGTGCGATGCGGGTGTTGGGTCAGCGGACGTGGTCGAGGCCGTCCGTCGGCGACGGCGGGACCGGGGGCACCGTCGGCTTCGGTTCGAAGGAGAGCGTGCCGTGGTTGATGGGGAAGCTCGTCGGCATGGTGCCGGTCGCCCTGCCGTACGCGCAGGCGACCGCCGCCGCCGAGGCCGCCACCGCCAACTCCCCCGCCCCGCCCGGCTTTTCGGTGGACGGCGGCATGACGACGACCTTCAGCTCGGGCGGAGTGTTCCACTGCCGGCTGTAGAAGTAGTTGTCCCAGCTCGCTTCGAGGAAGTAGCCGTCGCGCAGGTGCAGGGACGCGGTGAGGGTCTGGGCGATGCCGTCCATGATGCCGCCCGTCATCTGGGCCTCCAGGCCGCGCGGGTTGACCGCGAGGCCCGCGTCGACCGCGCAGATCGCCCGGGTGACGCGCGGTCCGGCGACTCCGTCCCGTACCGGACGGTTGACGGTCTCCGGGCGGCAGTCCAGCTCGACGAGGACCGCGACGACCGAGTGGTACTCGTTGTGGAGGGCGATGCCCTGGGCGACGCCTTCGGGCAACTCCCTTCCCCAGGCGCCCACTTCGGCCACCTTGTCGAGCACCGCCCGCACCCGCTTGTCGCGCAGGAAGTCACGGCGGAAGGCGAGGGGGTCCTTGCCCATTTTCTCGGCGAGCCGGTCCACGATCAGTTCCCGGGCGCACACGACGTCGGGCGAGTAGACCCCGCGCATGCTGCCGGTGTTGAAGCCCTTGTCGGTCTCGGCGAGGAGCCGGCTGTAGACCCCGAAGTCGTACGGCATGGACTGCGACAGCTGGAAGAAGGTCTCCGAGAAGCCGATGTCGCCGACCGGCAGCTTCGCCGCGAACGCGGTGATCACTTCGCCGAGCCCGTGCCCGAGGTCGGTGGCGACGCTGGTGTGCCGCTGTTTGTAGCTGAGTACGGAGTTGCCCAGGTAGGCGGCGCGCACCCGTGAGGTGGCCATGGGGTGTGCGCGGCCCTGGCGGGAGTCGTCGGCGCGGTGCCACATCAGCTTGACCGGCTTGCCGAACTCCTTGGAGATCTCGGCGGCTTCGAGCGCCGCGTCGAAGAAGAGTCTGCGCCCGAAGGAGCCCCCGCTCTCGGTGACGTGCACGGTCACCTTGTCGCGGGGCAGCCCGACCCGCTTGGCGATGGCCTGCTGGGCGACGATCGGCGACTTGAGGCCGGACCAGATCTCGGCGCGGTCGGGGCGTACGTCGGCGATGGCGCAGTTGGTCTCCAGCGCGCTGTTGCTGCGGAAGTGGAAGGTGAAAGTGGCCTCCACGGAGGGGGTCACGGCGGGCAGGCCGAGCCAGATCTCGGCGTCCTTGAGTTCCTTGCGTACGGTCGCGTCCGACTTGCCCTCGGCGCTGCCGGGCCGCCACGCGACCTGGAGTGCGCGGACGGCGTCGATGCACTGGCCGAAGGTACGGGCCCGTACCGCAACTCCCGTGGAAACAGCGGCCACATGGGTGACGCCGGGCATCGCGCGGACCGCGCCGAGGTTGGCGACGGCACCGGGCTTGCCGTTGAGCGTGGGCGGGCGGCACACCATGGTCGGCAGGGCGTCGGGGACCTGGAGGTCCATGGTGAACTTCTTGCGGCCGGTGACCGCTTCGAGTGCGTCGATACGGTTGCGGGGCGTGCCGATGACACGGAACTCGGCGCGCTCCTTGAGGGTCACGGACACCTTCCGCGCCTCTGCGCTGGCGGCCTTCTCGGCGAGCGCACCGATGCCGATGCTCTTGCCGAGGAGCCCGGTGACGACTCCGGCCTTGAGGGTGAGGTCACCGACCGCCTCCCCGAGCACCACGGCGGCAGCCTCCAGGAGCCGCCCCCGGGCGACGGCTGCCGCTACCCGGACCGGGGTAAAGGTCGAGATGGTGGTGTTGGAGGCGCCGGTGAACTGGTTGAAGGCCAGCTCCGGGCGGGCGTCGGCCAGCGTGACCTTCACCTTCTCCAGGGGGACGTCCAGCTCCTCGGCGATCAGCATCGCGGTCGAGGTGGTGATGCCCTGGCCGACCTCGGCGCGGGGGAGGGCGAAGGAGACCGTGCCGTCCGTGTTCACGACGATGGTGATGCGGTTGGCGGTGGGGAGGGCGGCGACGGTCAGCAGGTCGTTGAGGTCGACGATGTCGGTGATGTCGAGGGAGGGAACGGCCCTGGTCGCGGTGCCGACGCCGCGTTCGGCCGCGACCGACTCCCCTCCGCCCAGGCCGAGTTCGGCGGCGACGGCGAGGGTGGGTGCGGCGAGGAGGTACCCGAGGAAGCGCCGCCGGTCGACACCGGAACCCGGCCCGGTCTGCGGCGGTTTGTCCCCGCCCTCACCCGTCCCACGTACCCCCAACACCATCTGATGCCCCCTCAGTAACTTCGAACCGGCCCCTGAGTGTGCCCCGGATGCCCCGTGGCGATCAAGGAGTTGCGGGCAGCGGACCACACCGCTCTTGCGGGTGATCTTCCGGCTCCGGTGGAACCAGCGGTACGCCGCACGCGTACTCCGTACAGCACATGTCCCCCAGGATTCGCCAGCACGACGGCCGGACCCCTCAGCCCTCCCGGCCGCAGCGGAACGGAGCAGGCGTGACGGCATCGGTCAGTGGCAACCGCGTTGGCACTCCCCCGCAGTCCGGCGCGGACACGTACCCCGTGGTGTTCGGCTGCGCGATCCTCACCACACTGCTTCTGGCCGCAGGAGTGATCACCCTCGTGGTCTGGGGGTTCAACGCCCTCGTCGACCGTCAGCGGGCGGCGCCCTTCGAGGACGCGTCCGTGGTGAAACTGACGGACCGCATCCCCTTCGACGACGGGCTTCCACCCCGGGAGAGGGGCCCGGAGAGCACGCGGCCGCAGCAGGACATGGACAAGGTGAAGGACGAAATCCGGGAGAACTTCCTGCCGCTGCTCGGCCGCCCCACCGCCGAGGTGTCCGTCGACTGCGGCAGGGCCGCGCTCGGCTCCTCCCCCTTCGAGTGCACGGCACGCGAACTGGCCCCGGTGGGGCGGAAAGCGCTCACGGCCACGTACACCGTCCGTATCACGAACCTCCGGGAGACCCGCCGCTACCTGGGCACGGGCATGAAATTCCTGGTGGAGCGGACCTGGAACCAGGACGTACGCCCGAAGAAGGCGCCGGTACTGCGGGAGGCGGTGCACCGGGAAGCGTACGACCGGGCGTTCAACCAGTTCACGGAGGACTACGAGACCCGGGCGGCGGCCTGCGACGCGACGATCCCGCCCCTGCTGCTGCTCGCACCGGGATCGCGCACCCGGTACCGGTGCTACGTGCAGGGCGAGTACGACTGGACGACGTACCGGGTGGACGTGGGCAAGCAGGGCGAGCCCGTCCTGACGGCCCTCTCGGACGAGGAGGTGAAGTCCTGGCCCTCCGCTGCACCTGCGGCATGATGCGCCCATGACGACACCCGAAGCGTTCTCGCGCATCAAGATCCGTGTCGGCGCAGTGCTGTTCTGCGGAACGGAGGTCGCGCTCATCCAGCGGGAGCGTGACACCGGTGCGGTGCACTACAGCCCTCCGGGCGGCAACGTCGAGACCGGTGAGGACCTACTCGACGCGCTGCGAAGGGAGTTGGCGGAGGAGCTCGGGCTCGACCACGAGCAGGCCACCGTGCCGGAGCTGCTGCGGGTCATCGACCAGCGGGTGTCGCGGCCCGGACCGACTCCGCCGCCCCGCAAGCTGCACCTGCTGTACCGGATGCACGTCACTCCACAGGTGCGGGCCACGCTGGCCGCCGAGGAGTACGACGAACTGCCCGACGGGACGTACGACGTCGGCCGCGTGGTGTGGGTCGACCACCGCGAGGCCGCCGGCCTGCCGGTCTTCCCACCCGTCGGCGAAGCGCTCGCCGCACTCGCCCACCCCCGGGCGGCGACCGGCGATGCGGCGCTGCACGCCGTCACCGACGAGAACTACACCTGGGTCTAGCCACCTGGGTCCAGTCAGGCGCGGCCGGTGGGCGGCCGTGCCGATTCACTCCGCGAGCTCCGCGAGCTCCGCGAGCGCCAGCTTGTGGGCGTGGGTGAGGGCGTCGGGGGCGGCGCACGGGACGTCCGGCTGGACTCCGGTGCCCTCCCAGTTCGTGCCGGACACGGGATTGACCGCGCGGCCGAAGGGGACGGTGACCTCCAGGTGGGGGTGGACGGTCCAGCCCTCGCACGGGTGCGCGCCGCCACGGGTGCGCTCGCCGACGACCGTGGCGCGGCCCAACTGCTGTAGGTCGTAGGCGAGTTCCTCGGCGGCGGAGAAGGTGTCGGCGCCGGTCAGCACGTACAGCGGCTTGCTGCCGCCGAAGCGCGGGCCGGGGACGTGCGCCGGGCTCCAGGACTGCTCGATGCGGGTGCCGCCGCGCCAGTGCATGGTGTTGAGGTGGGTGCGCTCGTCCAGGAGGTGGCCGCAGACGAAGGCGACCGCGTCCGGGTCGCCGCCCTTGTTGCCGCGCAGGTCCACCACCAGCGCCTGCGCGCGGGAGACCAGGGTGAGCGCGGCGCCCAGCGCTTCGGCGGACCAGTCCAACGGGAAGAGCATCGGTCCCAGTTCCAGCAGTGCGACACCTCCGTCGAGCAGTTCGACCCTGGGTACGCCGCCGAGCGAGCTCTCGAAGTCCCCGCGTATGGAGGCCAGTACGGCTTCGCCGCGCCCTTGCGGCACCTGTTCGGCGTGGTGCTTGAGGCGCAGGTGGCGGTCGCCGTTGACGGACTGGAGGTCGGCGGTGACCAGGCGGGCGAGCCGCTCGGCGGCAGCGGTTTCGTCGGTGCAGTCGGGTTCACCGGTGCCGTCGGCCTCGACGTCGTACGCACCGTCGGCGAGGCGTCGTCGCAGCAGGCCGGCGAGTTGCTCGGCCACGTCGGGGAACACGTAGTTCTCGGTCAGGAGCCGCACCGTCTCGTCGATGACGGGGGCCACGGAGGCGGGGAGGAGTGGCGTCGGGGGCGTCTTGGCAGCGCTCGAAGTCGTCATGGCAGCGAGTAGAACACCACCCGCACAAAAGCGTCAAAGGTTTTCGACGCTTTCATCGAAAAGTGGTCCGCTCGGGGCCGGCATGCACGATCATTCGGGTATGAGCGAACAGCCTTCCCCCGCACAGCCCGCCGAGGACGTCCTGGAGATCGGCGCGCCCGAGCAGTTCGCGGCGCTGGCCCATCCCCTGCGCCAGCGGCTGCTCTTCGCCCTCGGCCACCGGCCCGCCGCAGCGGCCGGGCTCGCGGCGCAGCTCGGCGCGAAGAAGGGCACGGTGGCCCACCACCTCAAGGTGCTGCGCGAGGCCGGACTCGTCCGGGTCGCCGAGACCCGGCCCGTGCGCGGCGGCACCGAGCAGTACTACCAGCGCACGGCTCGCCGGATGCTGGTGACGGAGCCCCGGGCGGAGGGGACGGCGGCGATGTTCGCCGCGGTCGCCCAGGAACTGGAGCTCTCGCCCGAGGAGCACGTCCTGTCGCTGCGTCATCTGCGGCTCAGCCCGGCGAAGGCACGGGAACTCGGGGAGACGCTCACCCGGCTGGTCGAGGAGGCGGAGGAGGAGGCAGCGGGAGCGGCTGAGGGCGCGGAGGACCAGCCGGTGCACGGGGTGCTGGTTGCGCTCTACCGGCAGCCGTCAGCAGCCGCTAATTCCGATTCCGCTTAGTCGTCTCCCGGCTGCTGCTCAGCCCTCTCCCCTGCTCTCGCCCAGCCTTCCCCTCTGCTCAGGCCGCGCTGCGCAGCACGCACTCCGCGACGGTCCGGCGCAGGCTGCCCGTCTCCTTGTGCAGGGCCCGCTGGATCTCCGCGCCCGTTCCGCTTTTCAGCAGTTCGGCCGTGGCGCGGCGGGCGTCGGCGGCGTCGCCCGCGTCCTCCAGGGCGGGGGTCACATGGGCGAGCAGGGCGTGGACGACGTCGGCGGCCGGTTCCGGGCGCAGCGTCTCGGGGTGGACCAGGCTGTCGGTGAGCCCGGAGCGGGCGGCGCGCCACTGGGCGAGGCGCAGGGGGCCGACACCGTGCGGGGCGGGCGGCTGTCCGGCGCGGTGGGCGCGGGCGGCGGTCTCGACCAGGCCGCGCGCCAGGGTTGCCAGGAGCACGGTCGTCGACGCCTCCAGGCAGACGTCCGCCACCCGGATCTCCACGGTCGGGTAGTTGTGGGAGAGCCGGGCGTCGAAGTAGACCATGCCCTTGTCCTTCAGGACGCCGGTCTCCAGGAGGTCTGCGACCTGTCGGTGGTAGTTGGCGGCGGAGCCGAAGATCTCCACGGGTCCGGCGGACGGCCAGCGCCCCCACACCCGGTTGCGGTAGCTGCCGTACCCGGTGTCGGATCCCTGCCAGAAGGGCGAGTTGGCGCTCAGGGCGGTGAGCACCGGCAGCCACGGCCGGATCCGGTCGAGGACCTGCACGCCCTCCTCGTCGGACTCCACGGAGACGTGGACGTGACACCCGCAGGTCAGCTGCTCCTGCACGGGCATGCCGAACTGCTCCTCGATCCAGCGGTGCCGTTCGCCGGAGTTGAGGGACGGGCTGACGGTGAGCGGGGAGGTGGCGAGCGCCACGGCCGCCGCGCCCACCTCCTGGGCGCGCCGCCCCGCCTCCTCGCGCCAGCGCCGGATCTCCTCGCCCAGATCCCCCATGGAGAACTGCGGCCGGGTCGCGAACTCCACCTGCTCTCCGTGGAGTTCCTTCTCGAAGACGCCTTCCGCGTCGGCGTCCTCGGCCGGCACGGCCAGCACTGCCGACGACACCGCCCGCGACTCCCCCGACTCGGGATCGACGAGGAGGAGTTCCTCCTCCACTCCCACGCTGCGCACGATGCGGTCCTCCAGATCTCGCCGTACATCCCGCTGCACCGCGCCGACCAGGAGCGGGAGCGTTCGGGCCCTGCGGACCGGTCGTCCGCGGTACGGGCACGCAGTCACCGGTTCCCGAACCGCCGCCCCGTATGCTCCTGGGCCTGCGCGGACCACACGTACGGGTGCGGCGGGCAGGTGTGATGGGATGCGCGGCATGGAGCCGTGGAGCAGGAGCGAGGACCGTACGCCGCCGGGTCCGGACGGCGGACCGCTTCCGTCACCCACCGGCGGGCCGCTTCCGGCACCGGGCTGCGGGCCGCTGCCCGTGCCCGCCCTCGATCCCGAACTCGCAGTCGTACGAGCGGACTTGGGCCCCCTGGAACCCCTCACCCCGCACAACCTCGCCGCCCGGCAGGAGCGGGACGCCACCTCGCGGCCCCGCCCGACGGCTGCGGAGCTGAGCGCGGACGGGCGCTTCACGGTGAGCGAGGTGCGGGTGCCGGGTCCGCCGGGTGCCCCGGAGGTCACCCTGGTGAGCGCCCGCCCGGCCGGGCCGACCGGCCCGCTGCCCCTCCTGTACTACCTGCACGGCGGGGCGATGGTGATGGGCAACGCGTGGTCGGTCCTGCCGACGGTCCTGCGCGAGTGGGCCGAACCGCTCGGCCTGGCCGTCCTGTCGGTCGAGTACCGGCTCGCCCCGGCCACCCGGTATCCGGGAGCCCTGGAGGACTGCTGGGCCGGTCTGACGTGGGCGGTCGAGCACGCCGACGCGCTCGGAATCGATCCCGGGCGGATCGTGCTGGGCGGCAAGAGCGCGGGCGGCGGGCTGACGGCGGCGCTGGCACTGCTGACCCGGGACCGGCCGGGCGGCCCGTCGCCCGTCGGGCAGCTGCTCATCTCCCCCATGCTGGACGACCGCAACGACACCCACTCCGCGCACCAGATGTCGGGCCGCGACATCTGGGACCGCACCTCCAACTCCACGGCCTGGCAAGCGGTGTTGGGCGATCTGCACGGCACCGCGGACCTGTCCCCGTACGCCGCCCCCGCCCGCGCCACGAACCTTTCCGGGCTGCCTCCTGCCTACGTCGAAGTGGGTTCGGCGGAGGTCTTCCGGGACGAGGGCGTGGCGTACGCGAACGGGATCTGGCAGGCGGGCGGGGACGCGGAACTGCACGTCTGGCCGGGAGCCTGCCACGGCTTCGACGGGCTGGCGTCCCGGGCGGCCCTCACCCGGGACGCCCGAGACACCCGCACCCGCTGGCTGCGGAGGCGCCTGGCGGTCAGCCCGCCAGGCCCTCGATGACGACGGCACCAGGCAGTTCCGCGAACGCCTTCCCCGGCACGACCAGCTTCCCGACCCGTCGCGCGGGCGTGCCCGGCCGCACTTGCGTGCCCCGTCCAGGGGCGCGAGGAACTGCGCGACCAGCCACCCACTCACCCGCACGGAACCGGTCCCATTGCCCCGCGGGTTTAGGTGAAGGGGCGGGGCTGGGGACCCTTTGGCCCGGCGGGTCGGGGCTTCACATGCCCGGCACCGGGAGGCGCCCCGTGGGCCCCGAGGTGAGCGCGTCCGGCGTGCAAGGTGCGGGCAGGGGGCAGCACCGGGGCAGGCCCGGAGCGAGAGGGGCCGCCCCCTTGCCCGCCCGTCCCGCCCCCGGGGGGCGGCCCCGCCGCCCAAGGGGGCGGGGGGGAAAGGGAAGGGGGGGCGCCCCGCCGCCCAAGGGGGCGAGGGGAAAGGGGAGGGGAGGCCGCCCCGGCGCCCAAGGGGGCTGGGGGAAAGGGGAGCGCACGGCCCCGGCGCTCAAGAGGGCTACGCAGTCGCGGGGGTGCCCCAAGGGAGCTCGGTGGAAGGGGCCCATTGCCGAAGCGGGATCAGCCGAGGAGAGGCAGGAGGCGGTCGCGGGCCGCGCCCAGAACTGACCTGCGCCGCCCACCCCGCAGGCGCCGCGCCGTACTCCGCCCCCACCCCAGCATCACCAGTCCGGCCAGCAGGAGCCACCCCAACTCCCCCACACCGAAGCCTCCTTGACGTACCGTCACCAGCAAGCACGGCGCGGCGAGCGCCAAAGCCCCCGCCACCCCCCGCCCGTACCACAGCACCGCCTGCAACGGCCCCGTGTTCCCCATCGGCGTCTCCCCGCCGATCAGCACCTCCACCGGCATCGCCCCCCGGTACGCACTGACCAGCGCCCCGCCCACCAGCGCCGGGACCGCCCCCAGCAGCGCGAGGTGACCGGAGGTCCCGTACAGGATCGCGCCCGCAGCCAATCCCAGGAGCAGCAGCACCCCCGGCACCACCGCATGCCACAGCGCCAACGCCCCGAAGGTGTACGGAAGTCCCGTCGCCCGGCGGAAGTCGTCGCTCTCCAGGCGTGCGGGCTCGACGAGTTGGGCCGCGGCCAGGTACCCGGCGCCGAGCGTCAGCACGGTCACCGCGACCTGCCCGCGCCCCGCGTCCGGCGCCAGGCCGCACAGCCACACCGCGGCCGCCGCCCACAGCGCACCCCACACCAGCCGCCCCGGTTCCCGCAGCAGTCCCGTCGCGTCCCGCCACGGTACGAGCAGCCACCGCCGGCGCGGCATCGGCAGCCGTACCCGCTGCCGGGCGGCCCACCCGCGCCGGGGCCCGCGCACGGCGGCCCGCGTCTGGCGCAGGTCCAGCGCGAAGAGCGAGGCCGTGACCTGCGAGGCGAGCGTCGCGCGCGAGCGGAGTTCGGCCGCCGGGATCAGCGGCGCCGACCGCCACGCGACCACGAGGGCACCTGCCGCGCACACCGCCGAGAGCCCTGCCCCGACCGCCCACGGCCCCCCGTGTCCGGCCGCCGCGACCAGAGGTTGCGCCGCCCACCCCCATGGCCCGGACCACAGCGGCAGGACCGCGGCCGCGACGGCCACCGCCAGGGAACCCACCCAGAAGGGCCGCCCGTATCCCCACCGCTCGACCAGCACCCCGGCCCCGACGCCCGTGAGCCCCGCGACCAGTCCGGCCCACGCCCCTGCCACCGCGAGCGGTACCGGCGCGCCGGCTCCGGCGACGTACAGCACGTAACCCAGCACGGCTCCGACGACCGGTCCCACGAGCGCCGACCGGAGCACGGCCGCCCGCAGTCGGGGCAGCAGCAGTGGTCCGCGTGCGAGTGGCAGCGGGAGGAGCCAGTGGAGGGTGGGGAGGTCCACGCGCACGGGCCCCCGCCAGGCCGCGTTCCGCATGGTCAGCAGGAGGACGAGGGCCGTCAGCAGGGGCGCGGACCAGGGCAGGGTCGCCGTCAGCTGCCGGGCGGTCTCCCCGTGCCAGTCGCCCCGGCCGCCCGCGCGGGCGGCGGCCGCCAGGAGGGGCACGGCCCAGAACACCGCGAACAGTGCGACGAGGTAGACCACGTACGCGCTGTTCTTGCGCCGCTCCTGCCGCGACGACACACGCGCCGCACGGAGGAACGCGAGCGTCCGGTCCGTGGAAGCACGCATGGACCCGGTACGGGCGGGGCCCCCGTCCGCAGAAGCCCGAGGCGAATCCGCACCAGCGGGCCCCCCACCCGCCGAAGCACGAGGCGAATCCGCACCCGCCGCAGACCCCCCACCCCCCGAAGCGCACACGGAGTCCGTACGAGCAAGCCCCCGCTCCATCGGCCCCATCAGCGCCCCGCCCCCACCGGTATGCCGTCCTCCAGTGCCAGTACCCGGTCGGCCGCCGCGTCCGCCAGTGGCTCGTGGTGGGTGGCGAGCAGGATCGCCGTTCCGCGCTCCTTGTGGGCGGCGAGCCTGCGGCCCAGTTCCTTGCGGGCGCGGGCGTCCAGGCGCTGTTCGGGTTCGTCGAGGATCAGCAGGTCGTGCGGCCGTACGAGGGCCGAGGCGAGCAGCATCGCCTGCGTCTGCCCGGAGGAGAGGGCCGACGGCAGGGCGCGGGCGTGCTCGCTCAGGCGGTGGTCGGCGAGGGCGCGGTCGACGGTGTCCTCGGCCTCCGCGTCCAGGCCGTGGGCCAGCGCGACGAGCATGAGGTGCTCGCGCACCGTCAGGTCGGGGTAGTGCGCGCCGGGGTCCATCACGGTGGCGACGCGGGCGCGGACGGCGGGGGTGTCCTCGCCGACGGGGCCGCCCGCGAAGGAGATCTGCCCCTCCGTCGGCTCCTCCCGCCCCGCTGCGAGGCGCAACAGTGTCGACTTTCCGGCGCCGTTGCCGCCCACCAGGGCCACGCATTCGCCGGGGGCGAGGTCCAGGGTGACGGCGCGGACGACCCACCTCTCGCCGTAGCGGCGTCCGACGTCGGTCAGTTGGAGGAGCGGGGTCTGGCCTGTCACGTGGGGCGCCTTCGTTCGTACGGGCTCGGAGGAATTGCCACGAACAAGTATCCGCAGCGCGCCCCGCCCCGGGTCGGACGGGTCCTCAGCCCTCCAGCCGCCGCTTGCTCAGCCAGGCGACCATCTCGGGGTCGCGGTGGTCGAAGAACAGGGACGCGCCCGTGTCCAGGCCGGCGATGGATGCCATCTGTTCGTCGGTGAGGGCGAAGTCGAAGACGTCGAGGTTCTCGGCCATGCGCTCGGGGCGGACCGACTTCGGGATGGTGACGACGTCGCGCTGGATCAGCCAGCGCAGGACGACCTGGGCGACGGACTTGCCGTGCCGCGCACCGATCTCGGCCAGCAGGGGGTTGGTGAACAGGTCGTTCCTGCCCTCGGCGAAGCCGCCCCAGGACTGGTGCTGCACACCGTGCTCGCGCATGAGGGCCTGGTCGGCGGTGCGCTGGAAGAAGGGGTGGGTCTCGATCTGGTTGACGGCAGGGGCGATCTCGTTGTTGAGGACGAGGTCCAGGAGGCGGTCGGGGTAGAAGTTGGCGACGCCGATCGCCTGGGCGAGGCCCTCCCGGTGGAGGTCCTCCATGGCCCGCCACTGGCCGTACACATCGCCGTACGGCTGGTGCATCAGGTACAGGTCGAGGCGGTCGAGGCCGAGCCTGGTCAGCGAGGTCTCGAAGGCGCGGCGGGTGTTGTCCTGCGCGGGGGGGGCGTCCTGGACCCAGAGACCTTCCACCACCCGCACGTCGGGACCATCACCCTCACCCCCCCAGTCGATGGAACTGGAGGGCACCCCGGGCCGGCGCATCGGCGTCCACACGGCCGAACCGGGGACCCCCGACGACGACGCCATGCTCCTCCTCGACCTGACGGCCCCGGCACCGGCCGCGACCCCGGCCCGCACCCGCGAGGTCTAGGCGCCCTTGCGGATGCGTTCGAGCAGGAGGGCCCCGACGGCCGGGGTGACGTAGCCCTGGGGCAGTTCGGTGCCGAGGTGTTCGGCCAGGTGGGACGCGTACAGAACCATGCTCGACTCGACGAGGTCGGCGAGCGCCTCGACGGCGCGGCGCGCCCGCAACCAGCCGAGGGCCAGGGCGACGAGGCGGTGAAGCTGGCGCCGCCCGGCCACAAGGACCGCCCCGGCGCCCTGAACAATCTGGGCATCGCCTGGCAGGAGCGCTGCCACCGCACGCTCTCGTTGCCGGATCTGGAGCAGGCCGTCGCCATCACGCGGGAGGCGGTCGCCCTCTCCCCCGACCAGGGCGCGCACGATCCCGCCAGGGCGGGCCGACCGGCCAACCTCGCCCATCTGCTGAAATGGCGGTTCGAAGCGGTGGGGCGGCCCGCCGACATCGACGAGGCGATCGGCCTGGTGGACGAGGCACTGCGGATCGTGCCCCGCCACCACCCCAAACGCGCCGAACTGCTGCCGCAGTTGGTGACCCACCTCCAGGAACGCTTCGACACCTACCGGGGGCTGGAGGACATGCGCCGCATCCTGGACCTGGAACGGCTGATGGAAGCGGACGGTCTGGTGCCGGAGCACGGCCGGGGAAGGTAGGGCGCACGGCCGGGGTACGCGGGAAGGGGCTCGTCTACGCTCGGCGGGGACAGGAGCCCTTTCACTGAGTGGAGTTCGGGATGCGGGAGATGGCCGAGGCCGAGTGGCGGGAGTTCGTGCTCAGTGGCACGCGCACCGGCAAGCTGGCGACCAACCGCAAGGACGGCCGGCCACATGTGACGCCCGTGTGGTTCCTGCTGGACGACAGCGACGGTGACGGTGACAGTCACGGTGCTGGTGGCGGGCAGGTCCGGGTGGTCTTCACCACCTACCAGGACTCGTTGAAGTTCAAGTCGCTGAGCCGTGAGCCGCGGTTCTCGCTCTGCGTCGACGACCAGGAGCCGCCCTTCTCCTACGTCATGCTGGAGTGCACGGCGGAGTTCACGGACGAGCCCGAGTCCGTGCGCCGGTGGGCCACCCGGATCGGCGGCCGGTACATGGGTGCCGAGAACGCCGAGGCGTACGGGAAGCGCAACTCCGTGCCGGGTGAGTATCTGGTACGGGCCCGGATCGACCGGGTCGTGGCCTTCGCCGGCATCGCGGAGTAGCGGGCGGCCGAGTCGGGGCGCACGGGGCTGGTGTGACCCCTGCGGTACGACTTCTCACCGGCACGGGTGATCTTGCGCATAGCCGCTCGGGGTGGGTGGAAGTCCGCCCGTATGTCCGCCCGTTTGCGCCTGCCCGCCGCCCTGTTGGCCGCCGCCGCGCTGCTCGTCGCCGTACCGTCCGCGACCGCGCAGCCCGTCCTCCGTACACCGTCCGCATCCGCCGCCCCCGCCGCCCCCGCCGCCCTCCCGGGATACGTCTGTTTCTGGTCCGAGCCCGAGGAGCACGGCGCCGGGGGCGGCTGGTGCTACAACGGCACCGGCTACTCCGAGGCCGAACCCCGCGTGAAGCGGCACGCGAAGTCCTTCAGCAACCAGACCCAGGACACCTTCTACGCCCTGCACTTCCTCCGGGACGGCGGCTGCCTCTACCGGACGATCTACGGCGGGGACTACTCGCCGAACTGGGAGTGGTGGGAGAAGTTCGACGGGGTGCAGCGCAGCAGGCCCGCCGACTGCCAGCCGGGCTGAGCCATGCGGAGTCTCAGCGCTCAACTATCCCTGATGGCCTGCCTGTTGGCCATGTCACTCACCGGCTGCGGTGGGCCCGCAGGCCCGCCCGTCGAGCTCGGGCCCGACGACACCGTCAAGGCCGCGCAGAAGTTGCTGACCGACCGCTGTCTCGCCCGCCAGGGACTCGTCACGCCCCGGCCCGGGGCCGCCGTTCCGCCGCCGGAGCAGGCGCGCCGCGTCGTCGGCGCGCTCTTCGGGACCGGCCGGGCCGAACTGTCCCTGACCCTGCCGGGCGGGCAGGTCGTCAGCCAGCACTCCGACGGCTGTCTCGCCGCCGCCCAACGCCGTCTGTACGGGGACCAGAAGCGCTGGTTCCTGGTCTCGACCCGTGTCAACAACCTCCGCTCCGCCGCCCCCGCCGCCGACCGCGCCGAACACCGGCGGCTGCGCGCCGAGGCCCTGGAGCGTTCCCGAGCACTGCTCACCGAAGTCGCCCAGGCGCACGCCTGAGCCCCGCCCCGTCCCCTCTCCGAAAGGTCCGTCCCCCACATGACCCGCCGCAAGCGCCTCGTCGCCCTCCTCACCGCCGCCCTCTTCGCCACGGGCGGCGTCCTCGCCGTCCCCGCCTCCGCCGCGCCCTGCCCCAGTGGTTCCTTCTGCGTATGGCCGGACGCCGGTTTCAACGGCTCCGTCTTCGCCTCGTCCGGCGACGACGAGTGGTGGGAGTCCTGGATCGCCGACAACGACTCCTCGTGGGCCAACCACGGGATCTCGGGCCCCGGCGTGAAGGACCACGTGGTGGTGTACGAGAGCGCCATCCAGTTCCCGTCCGACGGCGGGGAGCGCACCATCTGCCTGGCGCCCGGCCAGGAGGTCTCCTCCAACGCCAACGCCAACGACCGCGGCGACGCCCATGTGTGGGCGATGCAGTGCTGACCGGCTGACCGTCCGCGCGCCGATACCGTACGGCCCGGGTCCCCCGCCGTTCCTCCCGGCGGGACCCGGGCCGTACTGCTGGATCCGGCAGGGCCGGCACGCGGGACCAAGGTCCCTGCCGCTCGGGTCCAATGGGCCCCGCGTCCGGGCCCCGGGTCGCGCAGGATGGGCAGGTTAGGTCGCATTGAACTTCTCGGGTCAGGTTTCGCATGCCCTCGTCCAGTCCTCCCTTGCAGAGCGTCGCCGCCCGCGAACAGTGGCTCGACCGGGCCATGGGGTGGCTGCCCTGGGTGGTGTGGGTGGTGGCCGTGGTCGCCGAGTTCCTGACGGGCAGTGACATCCGGCTGGGGCCGGTGATGTCCGCCGTGCCGCCGCTGGTGGCGGTCGCGCACGGCTGGCGGACGGTGCTGGCGTCCGGCGTGGTGGCGGGGCTGACCCAGCAGGCGTTCCTGGAGCTGGTGCCGTCGGTGGAGACGGGGGCCTGGACCACCGCCGTGACCGCTGTGACGGGTGTGACGCTGGCGAGCGCCCTGTCCGCCGCCGCGCGGGTGCGCCGCGAGCGGCAGGTGGAGGAACTGCACGACGTCGTCGGCGGGATGCAGCGTGCGCTGCTGCATCCGCTGCCGCCGGAACTGGGCGGGTACCGGATCGCCGGGTTCTACCAGGCGGCGCACTCCGAGGCGCGGGTCGGCGGCGATTTCTACGAGGCGCTGGAGACTCCGTACGGGCTGCGCATGGTGCTCGGCGACGTCTCCGGCAAGGGGCTACCGGCGGTCGACGCGACGGTCACGCTGCTCGGCGCCTTCCGCGAGGCGGCGTACGAGGAGGATCTCGGACGGGTGGCGCTGGTGATGGACCGCGCGCTGCGGCGCAGGCAGCTCATCTCGGACGACCACCGGTTCGCGACGGCGCTGATCGTCGAGGCGGGGGCGGACGGGCGGCTGCGCATGGTCAACTGCGGGCACGTCCACCCGTATCTCGTGAACGGCGAGGGTGCCCGCGAGATCGACCTGCCCGCGTGCGGCCTGCTGGGCCTGTTCCACCTCGTGCCGGACAGGCGGCCGGAGCCGGTCGCGCACACGCTCGCGCCCGGGGAGTCGTTCCTCGTGGTCACCGACGGGGTGACCGAGGCGCGGGACCCGCGACGGGCCTTCTTCGACCTGGAGGCGTTCCTCGCCGGGCCGCTTCCGACGGGGTGTCCGGTCGCGCTGCACGAGGCGTTGCTCGGCGCGCTCGCCCGGCACGCGCGCGGCCGTCTCTCCGACGACGCGGCGGCGCTGGTGCTGGCCCGCCGGCGCGCCGACCCGTCTGACGTCTGACGCCTGACGTCCCGTTCAGCCCGCCTCTTCCTCGCCCCCGTCCGTCGCCGACCGGGGGATCCGGTCCAGCCCCGCGAGGTGGTCGCCGAAGCCGCCCCGGGCGCGGGGGCGGGTGCGGGCCGAGGTGGTGACGGGGCAGTCCGCGGTACGCAGGAGGCGTGCGCGGGTGCGTTCCAGGGCGTCGACCAGGCCGTGGTCCTCGCTCAGCGCCAGGGGCGGGAAGCCTCCTGCGGCGGTGTACGCGCGGGCGCTGACGCCGAGGTTCGCGCCGTGCACGTGCGGGTGCTGCCAGGGCTGTCCGGCGGGCGGGCGGGACACCTCGTAGAGGCGGTGGTGGCGGGCGGCCAGCCGGGGCTTGTGCGCCGACCGGCGGTCGACGGCAACGGTGCCGACGACGGCGTCCCAGCCCTCGGCGGCGCGGGCGAGCTGGAAGGCGAGCCAGTCGGGCGGGACCGTGCTGTCGGCGTCGGTGTTCGCGATCCACGCCCCGGCGGGCGCGCCGGGAGTCGGCTGCATCCCGTCCGTGGCACCGGGGTTCGCCTGCACCCTGCCCAGGGCGGCGGGGTTCGCCTGCACCCTGCCCGCGCCCGCAGCCTCCGCCTCCCCCAGGGCCTCCAGCGCCGCGGCCACCCCCGCCGCCCGCGCCCGCCCGACGTTGCGGAAGCGAACGGGGACGACGAGCGCTCCCGCCTTCCCGGCGAGCTCCTCGGTGGCGTCGGTGCAGCAGTCGGCGACGACCACGGTGAGCACCCGCACCCCGTCCAGCGCCGGGTGCCCGGCCGCTTCCCGTACGGCGTCCAACGCGGCCGGGAGCAGGGCCTGTTCGTCGCAGGCGGGGATCACCACGGCGACGGCCGGCCAAGAGGTCATACGAGACCTTCGCGCGCGGCGGGCGAGGGTGCGGGTGAGCCGTCCAGCCAGGTCCTGGCGTACACCTGGAGGACGAAGTCGGCCTCGCGGTGGTCGGCCACGGGTGTCAGTCCGGGTACGGAGGCGACCGTCGCGGCGAGAGTGGTGCCCGTGCCCCGGTGGTCGGGGACGGGGTGGTTCCAGTGCACGGTGACCAGGGTGCCGCCGGGTTCGAGCGCGGCGGCGGTGCGGGTGAGGACGTCGTGCAGGGCCGGCTCGTCGAAGTAGTAGAGGAGCTCGGACAGGACGATCAGGTCGAAGGAGCCGTCCGGCCACTCCTCCGGGAGGGTGAGGCGGCGCACGTCGACGTGCGGGAGGTGGGCGGTGCGCTTGCGGGCGGTGGCGACGGCGGACTCCACCCGGTCGCAGGCCAGCAGCTCGTCGCACCGCTCAGCGAGGCGGGCGGTCAACTCGCCCACGGAGCAGGCGGGTTCGAAGGCGCGTCGGTAGCGCGGCAGGGGGAGGCTCGCCACAGTGAGTTCGTACTTGCGGCGTTCGTAGAAGCGCTCGGCGAGGTGCCAGGGGTCGGGGCTGTCGCGGTACATCTCCTCGAAGTACGAGGCGGGGGTGGCCCCTTGGGGCCGGTGGCCGGGTTCGTGGTTCATCGGAAGACGACCTCCAAGTCCCTTGTGTGGTGGGCCAGTTCGTCCGGGGGGAGGATCGCCGCGTCGCCCGGGCCCGGGCCCAGGGGGGCGATCTGGCTGACGAAGCGGTCGATGGCGGCGCGTTTGCGGATGCGTACGTCCGGAGGGAGCGTGATGCGGGCGGCCCGTCCCCACGGGACGCGGGGGTCGCCGGGGGCGGCCCAGTGCCACATCCACACCGGGTAGAGCCAGCAGGGGATGCCGGCGGCCTGCGCCGCGCGGAGGGCGGCGCGGCCCGCCGCCTCGTGGTCGCCGTGCACGTCGCCGGTCCACGGGGCGACGAGCAGGTCCGCGCCCTCGGCGATCTCCGCGAGGCGTGCGGCGACGTGGTCCTCGTGCACGGCGACCCGGGTGTCGGGGACGTGCAGGGGTACGACCGTGGCCTCCGGTGCGCCCAGTTCGGCGAGTGCCGCTCGCGTTTCGGCGGCTCGTACACGTACGAGATCGTCGGCGGTGAGCACCGTGCTGTCGGGGTGGGAGGCCTCTCCGTCGGTGACGGCCACGACGGTGATCCGCGTCCCGGCGGCGGCGAGCAGGGCGAGTGTGCCGCCGAAGCCGAGCACCTCGTCGTCGGGGTGGGCCGCGACGACGGCCACTCGGGTGAACGGGCCGACGGGAATGTCGGGGAGGTCCGCCCATCCCGGCCACGCCCGCCAGGCGGCCTCGGGGGTGCCGGGGGCCTGGATCGGGTCGGCTGTGGGGCGCACGGAGGTGGCGTCGGTCATCGGGTGTCCTCCGGTCGGGCGAGGAGCGCGCCGAGTGCGGCGAGGTCGCGTTCCGCGTGGTGCTGGCGGATGTATACGGCCAGGTCGGCGGCGGTGCGGGCGTGCTGGGCGTCGTGGCAGAGCGGTCCGGCGCCGGTGGCGCGGCCGACATGGTCGAGGACGGCGGCGCAGGCCGACTCGACGAAGGCGCGTACGCGCATGGCGCGGAGCTGCGCGCCGCCACGGATGTCGAGCGGGTCGGCGTCGATCTCGGCGGCGGCCCGGTCCAGGAGGGCTCCGGCGGCCTGGAGCTGGATGTCGACCGCGCCGAGGTGGGCGTCCGTGTGCGGTTCGGCGCGGCGTCCGGCCGCTTCCCGGAGCACCCGGGACACGGCGACCGCTCCTCCGTACCAGCAGGCGGCGACGCCGATGCCGCCGTGCCAGAAGCCGGGCCTTCGTACGTACGCCTCGGGGTCGCCGACCGCGCGGGCGGGGACGTCGGTGAAGCGGACGTCGGGGGTGTCGCTGCCCGCCATGCCGACGGCCCTCCAGGTGCCGTCGACCGGGCGGCAGTCGTCGCCGTCGACACGTACCGCGAAGAGCCTGCGTTCGTCACCGGCACGAGCGGTGACCAGGGCGTGGGTGCAGGAGTGCGCGCCGGAGCAGAACTGCTTCAGGCCGCTGATCACCCAGCCGTCGCCGCCCTGCCCCGCCGGGTCCTTGCGGAGGGCGGTCAGGCCCTCGCCCGGGGGTTCGGCCGCCCAGACGCCCCACCGCTCGCCGGGCCCCGGCGGTGGTTCGCCCAGCTCGGCGAGGATGGCCAGGGCGTCGACGTGCCCCTCCACCAGGCGTGCCGTGCACAGGTCGGCCTCGGCGACGGCTTGCAGCGCGGCGAACCGGCGTCCGGTGTGCCCGGAGCCGGGCAGCGGGAACTCCCGTTCCCCGGCCTCGATGCGCGCGAGTACCGAGCGGAAGCCTACGGCGGCCGTGACTTCGGGGGCCGTGAGCTCGGAGGCCTCAGAAAGAGGCAGGTCATCAGGCATGGAACGAACTCCCTGAGGCCGGTACGGAGGGTGGACCGAGGGGAAGGAGACGGGCCTCTCCCCACTCTGGAGCGCCTCCCTGGCGCCCGCATCGCCGCGAGCCCCGGTGGGGGCGAACACTCCAGTGCCCCTCGTGGCCGGGAGGAAACACGGGCCTCGCGCACGTCGCAGGGGGTGGCGGACGGGAATCGGGGTAAGGCGTCCGCCCCTGGCGGAGACCAGGTTTGGCGGCGGACAAGACCGGCTACACGCACCCAATGGTGCAAATTGGCTACACGATGATGACCGAACAAGCGGGTCCCCGCGCGCTCGTCGACGACGTGGTGGCCGCCGAGCGGGCCGGTTTCGACTTCTCCGTCACGTCCGACCACTACTTCCCCTGGCTGGACTCGCAGGGCCACGCGCCCTACGCGTGGAGCGTGCTGGGCGCGGCGGCGCAGGCCACCGAGCGGATTCCGCTGATGACGTACGTGACCTGCCCGACGGTCCGCTACCACCCGGCGGTGATCGCGCAGAAGGCGGCGACGATGCAGCTCCTCTCCGAGGGGCGGTTCCGGCTGGGCCTGGGCTCGGGGGAGAACCTCAACGAGCACGTGGTGGGCACCGGCTGGCCGTCGGCCGGGGTGCGGCTGGAGATGCTCGAAGAGGCGGTGGAGATCATCCGCGCACTCTTCGAGGGCGGCAACGTCAACCACCGGGGCACCCACTTCGACGTCGCGAACGCAAAGCTCTGGGACCTCCCCGACGAACTGCCGCCGATCGGCATCGCGGTCTCGGGCGAGCGGTCCTGCTCGCTGGCAGGACGTCTCGCCGACCTGGTCATCGCGACCGAGCCGAAGGCCGGCCTGATCGAGTCCTTCGAGCGGCACGGCGGCGCGGGCAAGCCCCGGGTGGGCCAGCTCCCGGTCTGTTACGACCCCGACCGCGACGCGGCGATCGCCCGCGCGCACGACCAGTTCCGCTGGTTCGCGGGCGGCTGGCCGGTGAATGCGGAGCTGCCGGGGCCGACGAGCTTCGCCGGGGCGACGCAGTTCGTCACGGAGAAGGACGTGGCCGAGGCGATCCCCTGCGGCGCGAAGGTCGAGGACTTCATCGAGGCGGTACGTCCGTACGCCGAGGCGGGGTTCACCGAGATCGCCCTCGTCCAGGTGGGCGGCGAGCACCAGCAGCCGTTCATTTCCTGGGCGGAGAAGGAGCTGCTCCCCGCGCTGCGCGAACTCTGAACACCTGCCAAGACTGTGCTTGAGCAAACTGAAAGGCATCCCATGCCCACGAACGACACCTCCGACCTGGTGCAGGTCGTCCTGAGCGACTGCACCTCCGACGACGCGGGCACCGTCCTGTCCGCACTGGGCTCGGCCTTCGCCTCCGGCCGCTCGTCGGACACCCCCGGCGGGGGCCCGGACGCCGGCTCCGACACCTGGACGGAGTCCTTCGTGGCCGCCTCCGACGCCTCCGGATCCTTGTCCGGTACGGGGCTGAAGGGCGCCGTCACGGCCGAGCTCCAGGGCACTCCGGTGGCGGTCGACCGGCTGCGGAAGGCCCTCACCTCGGCGTTCACCGTGGAGGAGCAGGGTTCGGCGTCCGGCGACCAGGAGGTCGAACTCCAGCTCCGGCTGACGGCACGGGACGCGTGACGTACGTAACTCCCTCGTACACGGAAAGGAAGTCGAGCCATGCCGCGAGGATCGAGCGCCAAGCGCGAACGGCAGTACGAACACATCAAGGACAGTGCGCAGAAGCGCGGCGAGAGCAAGAAGCGTGCCGAGGAGATCGCGGCGCGCACGGTGAACAAGGAGCGGGCCAGGAGCGGTGAGTCCAAGGAGGCGAGCAAGACCTCGACCCAGGACATCTCGTCCTCCCGCCGAGGCGGCCTGAACTCCCACAAGGGCGCGCAGGGCCCCACCCGCGACCAGCTCTACGCGGAGGCCAGGGCCCGCAACGTCAAGGGCCGTTCGACGATGACGAAGGCCCAGCTCGCCAAGGCCCTGGGCCACTGAACCCCACCGGAAAGGACGACGCCATGCCCCGCGCGGCGCTCTTCGACGTCGACGGCACCCTCGCCGACACCAACCACCTGCACGTGGTCACCTGGTGGGAGGCCTTCCGCCAGGCCGGTCACGAGGTGCGGATGCACGACGTCCACCGGGCGATCGGCCTGGGCTCCGAGGACCTGATCGCGCACCTGCTGGGCGACGAGCACGACCCGGACGAGGACGACGGCCTGAGCGCCGCGCACTCCACGCTGTACGGCACCTACTTCGACCGCCTCCCCGCTCTCCCCAAGGCGGGCGAACTGCTGCGCACCCTGCACTCCCGGGGCTGGCGCATCGTCCTGGCGACCTCGGCGGGCGGCCCAGAACTGGAGGCGCTGCGCCGGGCGATCGACGCGGACGACGTGATCGCGGGCGTCGCGAGCGCGGACGACGTGGCGCAGGGCAAGCCCGCCCCTGACCCGGTGCACCGCGCCCTGGAGATCGCCGGATGCGGGCCCGAGGACGCGGTGTTCGTCGGCGACACGGTGTGGGACATGCGGGCGGGCACGAAGGCGGGGGTGCTCACGCTGGCCCTGCTGGCGGGCGGCATCCCGCGCGCGGACCTGGAGGAGGCCGGAGCAACGGAGGTCTACTCGGACCCGGCGGACCTGCTGGCCGACCTGGACGGGAGCCTGGTGGGGAGGATGGAGCGCGGGGAGTGACGAGCTGCCGGCGGCTACGCCTGCCTCAGGTGTTCGGTCGGTCCGGCGAAGGTCAGGAAGGTGCCTCGCCGGTCGAGGAGCCACTGCCCGTCGACACGGCGGAAGGCGTCCTCGTAGTACCCGACCTGGGTGGGCGGGCGCGGCGGGACCATGCCGACGCCGGTGTGGCCGTCGACGCGGTAGGTGGTGAAGTAGCTGGTCGCGGTGGCCGTGGTGGCGGAGGTACGGGTGACCCGGACGTTCGTCGTGACGCGGCGGGAGAGCCGGTCGGCGGGGCGGGCGCCGAAGTAGGCGCGCAGGGCGTCGCGGCCCCGGACGGTCCGGTCGCCCTCGGCCCACTCCCAGACGCCGTCGGGGGTGAACAGGTCGGCGGCCGAGCCCGGGTCGCCGAGGTCGAGCCGGTGCACGAAGTCGAGGATCAGGCGCTCGCAGGCGCGTTCGGCGAGCAAGTCGTCAAGGGTGGCGTGGAGTTGGGCTTCCGCTGATGTGGTCATGACCGATACCTAGCAGGTCGAACTTCCCCACGGCGAAGGGGTTTTACGGTGGTCAACCGGTGAAAGCCCCTGCCGATGCCGCCAGGACGGCGGTGCGGGCCGCCCGGTCGGGGAGTTCGGGGTCGGGGGCCGAGCGGAGCAGGACCAGGTGGTGGTAGAGGGGGGCGGTGGCGGCGACGAGGAGGGCGCGGGCGTCGGCGCCCGGGGGGAGTTCGCCCCGTACGACTGCCCTGTCGACCACGGTCTCGCACTGCGCGTACCGCCCCTCCCAGAAGTCGCGCAGGGCTTCGGCCGCCTGGGGGGAGCGGAAGGACACCGCGATCAGGGCGGCGGCGATCGAGGGCTGTTCGGTGAGGGAGGCGTGCACCTCGTGGTTGAGGGCGGCCAGGTCGCCGAGCAGGGTGCCGGTGTCGGCGGGCTGCCAGTCGTCGTCCGCGCCGAGGGTGAGGAGGTCGGCGAGGAGGCCGCCGACGTCCTGCCAGCGCCGGTAGACGGTGGTGCGGTGGACGCCCGCACGGTCGGCGACCGCGTCGACGGTGAGGCCGTCGTAGCCGTGCTCGACCAGCTGGGCCCGGACGGCGTCGAGCACGAGGGCCCGCGTACGGGCGGTACGGCCACCGGGACGGCGGGCGGGGGCGCCGGGCGTCGCGGAAGGGGTGGACGGGGTGGACGGGGTGGACGGGCCGGTCCGGTTGCCTGTTGCCATCCTCGGAGACTCCATGTCATGATCCTAACGCAACTGTTGTCGCACTAACGGAGTCGTCGATGCTCATCCGAAGCGTTGCCCAGACCTCGCGGTCCGTACGTCCCGTACCGGCCGCTCCGTCCCCGAATGCTTCGGAGCCCACGTATGCCCATGCAGACCACTCAGACCACTCAGCTCGCCGCTCTCTCCGTCACTAAGTCCTTCAACGGCCGCACGATCCTCGACGCGGTCACCTGCTCCCTCTCCCCCGGCGAGCGCACCGGAATCGTCGGTGAGAACGGCTCCGGCAAGACCACCCTGCTGCGCCTGTTCGCGGGTGCCGTCCAGCCCGACGAGGGCGAGATCGTCGTCCGCGCAGAGGGCGGTGTCGGTTACCTCGCCCAGGACGAGGAACTGCCGCCCGGGATTTCCGTCCAGGACGTCATCGACCGGGCGTTGGGTGAACTCCGTTCCATGGAGCGGGAGTTGCGCCGCCTGGAAGCCGCCATGGCCGACGGGGACGACGCCACGATGTCCGCGTACGGCACGCTGCTGACCGCCTTCGAGGTGCGCGGCGGCTACGACGCCGACGCCCGCGTCGAACGCGCCCTGCACGGCCTCGGCCTCGGCCTCCTCGCCCGCGACCGCACCGCCGGAACCCTCTCCGGCGGCGAACAGGTCCGCCTGCGGCTGGCCGCGCTGCTCGCCGCCGCCCCGGAGGTACTCCTCCTGGACGAGCCGACCAACCACCTCGACGCCGAAGCCCTGCACTGGCTGGAGGAGCACCTGCGCGCCCGGCGCGGCACGACGGTCGCCGTCTCGCACGACCGGGTCTTCCTGGAGCGCGTCTCCACGACCCTGCTGGAGGTCGACGCCGACCGCCGTACGGTCGTCCGTTACGGCAACGGCTACGCGGGCTACCTCACCGAGAAGTCCGCCGCCCGGCAGCGCTGGATCCGGGCCCACGCCCAGTGGGTGACCGACGTGGCGGACGCCCGTACGCGGCTGGCGACCACCGCACACCAGGTGGTGCCGGGCCGCGCCATGAAGGACCGGAACAAGATGGCGTACGGCATGGCGGGCAACCGCGTGCAGGCGTCGGAGGCGACCCGGGTGCGCCAGGCGGAGGAACACCTTCGCCGACTGCTCGCCGACCGGGTGCCGACGCCGCCGGAGCCGCTGCACTTCTCGCCGGTGCTGGGCGGTGTGCGCCTGGAGGGTGCGGTGGTCGACGCGTCCGGTGTGCACGTCGCCGACCGGCTGGCACCCACGGACCTCAAGCTGCGCTCCGGCGAACGGCTGCTGGTGACGGGGCCGAACGGGGCGGGCAAGACGACCCTGCTGAGGGTGCTTGCCGGTGAACTCGCGCCTTCTGGCGGTGAGTTGACCAGGCGCGGCCGGATCGGGTACCTCCCGCAGGAACCCCGCTTCACCGTTCCGCGGATGCCGCTGCTGACCGCGTTCGGCAACGGCCGGCCCGGTCAGCCGGAGGAGCACGCGGAACGGCTGCTGAAGCTGGGGCTCTTCGGCGAGGAGATGTTCGAGGTGCCGGTGGGCAGGCTGTCGACGGGCCAGCAGCAGCGGCTCGCGCTGGCGCGGCTGGTCACGGCTCCGCTGGATGTGCTGCTGCTGGACGAGCCGACGAACCACCTGTCACCGGTGCTGGTGGAGGAGCTGGAGGAGGCACTGGCTGCGTACGAGGGCGCTCTGGTCGTCGTCAGCCACGACCGACGGCTGCGGGGGCGGTGGGAGGGGGCTCGGCTGGAGTTGGGGGCGGCGTGAGGGGCGCGGCCGGTGTCGGCGGGGGCGGAACGGGGGTGGCCCGGTATCGGGCGGGCCGCCCCCTTGCCCGCCCGTCCCGCCCCCGGGGGGGGCGGCCCCGCCGCCCAAGGGGGCTGGGGAACAGGGCTAGCGCTTGACCCACTCCTGCGCCAGCAACTCGTACGACCGCACCCGCGCCGCATGATCATGCGTGATCGTCGTGATCAGCAACTCGTCCGCCCCCGTCGCCTCCCGCAACCGGGCCAGATCATCGGCGACCCGCCCCGCCGTCCCGACGAAGCGCGTCTCCACCCGGTCCTGGACCAGCGCCCGGTCCGCGTCCGTCCACACATGGGCCCGCGCCTCCTCCGGCGTCGGGTACGGAATCGCCCCCTCCGCCGTACGGATGCTGCGTACCCACAGGTCGTACCCCTCGGCCAGCTCGCGCGCCGTCGCGTCGTCCTCGGCGACGACGACGTCCGCCGACACGGTGACGTACGGCTTGTCCAGGACGTCCGAGGGCTGGAAGGCCGCCCGGTACCCCTCCACCGCCTCCAGCACCGTCCCGGGGCTGACGTGGTAGTTCGCGGCGAAACGCAGCCCGTTGGCGCCGGCGACCGACGCGCTCTGGCCGCCGCTGCTGCCGAGTATCCAGAGCTGGAGGTCCGCGCCCTCGCCGGGAACGGCACGGGCGGCGATCCCGTCCGCCGACCGGTAGGTCCCGGCGAGCAGCGCCAGGATGTCGTCGATCTGCTCGCCGTAGTCCTGCGATTCGGCGTTCGGCTGCTGGAGCAGGGTCTTCTGGAGAGCGACCCTCGGCGAGCCGAGCAGGTGCTCGAAGGAGAACCGGGGCGGGATGCGCAGCCCGTTGGGGGTGCGCCCGTCGACGACGGGGGTCGTCGTGGGCACCGGCGCGGTGGACGCGGGCGGCCGCCCGCCGGAGCGCCCGAGGCCCAGGTCGAGCCGCCCCGGGTGCAGCGCGTCGACGAGCCCGAACTCCTCGACCGTGGACAGCGCGGTGCGGTGCCCGAGCTGGACCGCGCCGGAGCCGATCCGGATCGTGGAGGTGGCGGAGGCGGTGAGGGCGAGGACGACGGCGGGCGAGGTTCCGGCGACGCCCGGGTTGAGGTGGTGTTCGGCGAACCAGTAGCGGGTGTATCCGAAGCGCTCGGTCTGCCGGGCCAGATCGATGGACCGGTGCAGTGCCTCGGCGGCGGTGGAACCGGACGCGATCGGCACCAGGTCGAGGACGCCGAGAGGGGTGGCGGGCATGGGCGGTACTCCTCGGTGGCGGGTCAGGGGTGGACGGGTACGGGCGTCTCGTCCCGTACGTTCACGGGCTCGGCGGCGGTATCCCCGAACACCGGCCCCCACGCGAACGGCGGATCCGGGATCTCCCGGCGCAGCACGGGCGCGACGTCCGACTGGAAGAGGGTCAGCGAGTCCTTGTGCTGACGGTCCGTCAAACCGGCGGCATCCGCATGCAGATGAAGCACCGAATGCCCGAACTGCTCGTGGTAGCGGTGCACCTTCTCCACGATCTGCTGCGGGCTGCCCACCAGCGCCGAACTCCGCTCCACGAAGTCCTCCAGCGTGGTGAACACGGGCGTGAGCCCCTGCCTCCGCTGCACGGCGAGGTTCCCCTCGAAGACCGGCCGGTACGCGGCCAGCGCCTCCTGCGAGGTGCGCGCCGCGTAGAAGCCGGCGCTGCCCGCGCCGACCGCTATCCGGGCCGGGTCGTGCCCGTAGTGCTCCCACCGCTCGCGGTAGTAGCGGATCAACTCGGCATACGGCTCAATGGGGTTGGTGACATTGGCGGAGAAGAGCGGGTCGCCGTACCGGGCGGCGAGGTCGACCGACTCGCGGCTGGTCGCGCTGCCGTGCCAGACCCGTACGGGCTGCTGGTACGGCCGCGGCCAGACCTCGGCCTCCTTCAGAGGCGGCCGGAAGCGGGTGTCGGCGGTGACCTTGTCCTCCCGCCAGATCCGCCGGAAGACCTCGTAGCTCTCGGCGTTGCGCTCCCACTGGTCCTCGGTGGTGACCTGGAAGAGGTCGCGCTGCGCGGTCCCGTTCCCCTTGCCGACGATCAGGTCAAGCCGTCCGCCGGAGAGGTGGTCGAGCGTCGCGTAGTCCTCGTACGCCCGCACCGGGTCCAGCAGGCTCAGCGTGGTGACGGCGGTGAAGAGCCTGATCCGCCGGGTAAGGGCGGCGATGTGGCTCAGTACGACGGTCGGCGAGGAGGAGATGAACGGCCGCTCGTGCCGCTCCCCCACCCCGAAGCCGTCGAAGCCCAACTCCTCTGCCAGTACGGCGTTGTCGAGCACTTCCCGGAAGCGCTCCTGGGTGGATTTCTGCACGCCCGTCACCGGGTTCGGGGCGTGCACGATCAGAGTGATGGCGAGAAACTTCACGACGCCACCCGCTCAGCGCCGAGGTCCGCGTCGGGGTGGTGGAGGCCGAGGTGGTCCCGCAGGGTGGTCCCCTCGTACTCCGTCCGGAAGACGCCGCGCTCCTGGAGCAGCGGAACGACCTTGTCGGCGAAGGGCGCGAGGCCGCCGGGGGTGATGTGCGGGACGAGGATGAAGCCGTCGGAGGCGTCGCCCTGCACGAGGTCGTTGATCTCGGTCGCCACGGTCTCCGGTGTCCCGACGAAGGACTGCCGGTTGCCGGTCTCGATGACGAGGTCGCGGATGGACCAGTTGTTGGCCTCGGCCTTCTCCCGCCACTCGCGGGCGATCGCCAACGGGTCGCGGTACATGCGCACTTGGGCACGGCCCTTGGCGACGGTGTGCTCACCGGGGTCCGGGTCGACGTCCGGGAGGGGGCCGTCCGGATCGTATGAGGAAAGGTCGCGGTTCCAGACGAACTCCAGGTGCTTGATGGCGGTGGCCCCGCTGACCTGGAGCCGCCGCACCTCACGGGCCGCGTCCTGTGCCTCGGCCTCGGTGTCGCCGAGGACGAAGGTCGCGGCGGGCAGGATGAGGAGCTGGTCGTGCGCTCGCCCGTACCGCGCGAGGCGTCCCTTGACGTCGGCGTAGAAGGCCTGGCCCTCCTTCAGGGTGGCGTACCGGCTGAAGATGGCGTCGGCGTTCGACGCGGCGAACTCGCGCCCCTCCTCCGAGTCACCGGCCTGGAAGATCACCGGCCGCCCCTGCGGGCTGCGCGGGACGTTGAACTGGCCCTGGATGTCGAAGTGTTGGCCCCGGTGCTCGAAGGCCCCGGCCTTGGCGCCCGCGAGGAAGGCTCCGCTCTCGCGGTCGGCGACGATCTCGTCCCCGCGCCACGAGTCGAACAGCTCGTGCGCGGTCGCCAGGAACTCCTTCGCCCGCGAGTACCGCTCCTCCTGCGGGAGGAATCCGCCCCGCCGGAAGTTCTCGCCGGTGAAGGCGTCCCAGGAGGTGACCACGTTCCAGGCGGCGCGCCCGTCGGAGAGGTGGTCCAGGGAGGCGAACTGGCGCGCCACCTCGTAGGGTTCGTTGAAGGTGGAGTTGATGGTGCCGGTCAGCCCGAGGCGTTCCGTGACGGCGGCGAGCGCGGTCAGGACGGTGAAGGTGTCGGGCCGCCCCACCACGTCCAAGTCGTATATTTTCCCGCCCTGTTCACGCAGCCGGAGCCCCTCCGCGAGGAACAGGAAGTCGAACTTCGCCCGCTCGGCGATCTGCGCGAACTCCACGAACGAACGGAACTCGATGTGGCTGCCCGCCGCCGGGTCGCTCCACACGGTGGTGTTGTTGACGCCGGGGAAGTGGGCCGCGAGGTGAATCTGCTTGAGCGGCTTGCTCATGATCCGGTCCTTCTTGTACGAGAGTGAGTTGACGGAGGGTCAGGCGCTCGCGGTGGCGTAACGGCTGGCGGGGCGGGGCAGCCCGAGGTGCCCGCGCAGGGTGTCCGCTTCGTACGCGGTCCGGAAGGCGCCCCGGCGCTGGAGCTCGGGCACGAGCCCCCGGGTGATTGCCGGAAGATCCTCGGCCACACTGCCGGGACGCAGCCGGAAGCCGGTGAGGCCTCCCGCCTGCAACTCCTGCAACAGGTCGGCGAGTTCGGCGGGCGTCCCCGTGAAGATCCGTGCGTCGCTCGTGTACGCCTCCCCGGCCAGCGCGTCCAGCCGCTCCAGCCGGGTCCGCGCCGCGCCGGGTTCGTCGTCGACGAAGACGACCAGGTCCCCGAAGACGTGCAGGGTGTCGTCGGCGCGTCCGGCGGCGGCCTGCTCCTGGCGGATCTCCGCCACCACGGCCCGCGCCTGGTCGACGTCGTGCGGGGTGACGTACCCGACGTCGGCGGACCGGGCGATGAGCCGGTACGGGACGGAGGCGTGCCCGAGCGCGGTGACGAGGGGCTGTCCCTGCGGCGGCCTCGGCGTGATGGAGGGGCCCTTGACGCTGAAGTGCTCGCCCTCGAAGTCGATGTAGTGGAGCTTGTCCCGGTCGATGAAGCGGCCGGTGGCGACGTCACGGATCTCGGCGTCGTCCTCCCAGCTGTCCCAGAGCCGCCGTACGGCCTCGACGTAGTCGGCGGCCTCGTCGAACAGGCCGCTCACGGTCGCCTGCCCGGCGGGGGTGTTGTAGTCACCGTCCGGCAGCCGCTCGACCGTCCGCCGGCCGAAGTGGGCGGCCTCGTTCGGCCGGGCGGAGATCTGCACGCGCAGGCCGGCCCGCCCGCTGCTGACGTAGTCGAGGGTGGCGAGGGCCTTGGAGAGGTGGAAGGGCTCGGTGTGGGTGGTGACCACGGTCGGCACGATGCCGATGTGGCGGGTGAGGGGGGCGACACGGGCGGCGATCAGGACGGCGTCGAGCCGCCCCCGGACCTGGTCGGTGCGGTCGTCGGGGTCGAGGAGGAGGGAGGACTGGAGGCCGAGGCCGTCCTCGACGGTGACGAAGTCGAGCAGCCCGCGCTCGGCCTCGGCGATCAGGTCGCGCCAGTACCCGGCGGTGAGGAGGTCGTTCGGGCGGGCGGCCGGGGTGCGCCAGGAGGCGGGGTGCCAGCCGGTGCCGTCGAGGGCGACGGCGAGGTGGAGGGGCGGGGTGGTGCTCATGGTGTTCCTTCCTGGGGGTGTCGGGGCGGGTCGCTCACGCCTCCGGGGTGCGGGGAACGCTCACGCGTCCGGAGTGCGGAGGAGGAGGAAGCGGACGTTGCGGCGGAGCCGGAAGCCGAGGGACTCGTACAGGCGGATCGCCTTGACGTTGTGCGCCCCGGTGTGCAGGAACGGCACGTCGCCCCGCTCCCGGATCCCGGCCGCGACCGCCCGCACCAGCCGCGTGGCCAGCCCTCTGCCCCGGTACTCCGGGTGCGTGCAGACCGCGCTGATCTCCGTCCACCCGGGCAGCCTCAGCCGCTCCCCGGCCAGCGCAATGAGCTTGCCGTCCTCGTCGCGCACCCCGAGGTACGTCCCCAGCTCGACCGTCCTGGGCAGGAAGGGCCCGGGCTGCGTCAGCGCGATCAGCTCCAGCACCTCGGGCACGTCCGCCGCCCCGATCCGTACCGCCTCCGGCGCGTGCTCGGCCCGCAGCCCGGCGTCGACCAGCTGCACCCCTGCGATGCTCTGCTCGACGCCCCAGCCCTCGGGCACCTCCAGCACCCCGCTGACCGGGGTCACCACACCGGGCCCCCCGACCAGCCGGGCCAGGTCCGCCCAGGCGCGCGGGTCCGCGGGGTCCTCCAGTGCGGTGAACGGCGAGACCCCGGCGGGATACCGGGCCGCCCTCCCGAGCCGCTCCGCGAAGTGCGCGTGCGGCCCGGTCAGCGCGGCCCACGCGGCGTTGTCCAGCACATGCACATCACCGGGCACATGCACATCACCGGGGGTCTCGGTCCGGCCGGGCTCTCCCAGGACCTCTGTCCGACCCTGCTCCACACTTGTCGACATGTCGCTCCTCACCCTTCGCTCTGTCGTGTACGGATCCGGCTCACGAGTTGTCCAGCGGCAGCCCGGGCGGGTCGATCTGGGAGGTGGTGAGCGCCTCGTTGGAGAGGTTCCAGGCGCCCAGCGTCTTCGGGTACTGGCCGTTCTTGACCAGGTGGTTGATCGCGTCGGCGAGCGGCTTCGACAGCCCGCTGCCCTTCTTCGCGGTCGCCGCGATGAGCCCCTGCAAGGTCTCGCCCGCACCCGAGAACGTCCCCGCGCTGCGCGTCGGCTTCGGCGTCTTGGCGGTGGAGGCGATGTGGTACGAGACGGCCGGGTTCGGCCCGAAGTAGGCGTCGATCTTCCCGCTGGCCAGCGCCAGGTGGGTGGCGTTCAGGTCCTGGAAGTACTTGACGTTGAGCTGCTTGCCCTCCTTGGCCAGCTTGGCCTTCCACTCCAGGAGGATCTTCTCCTGGTTGGTGCCGTTGCTGACGGAGACGGTGCGGCCGGCGAGGTTGCGGTAGTCGTTGTTGAAGTTCCAGGTGCTGGACTTCTGCACCTCGAAGCCGAGGTTGTCCTTGCGGTAGGAGGCGAACTCGTACTTCTTCTTGCGCTCCTCGGTGACGGTGACGTTGGAGATCGCCACGTCGACCTTGCCGCTGTCGACGCCGACGAACATGTTCTCCCAGGTCGAGTTCTTGATCTCGACCTCGACGCCGAGGACCGCGCCGATCAGCCGGGCGAGGTCGGGCTCGGCGCCGGTGAGGGTCTTCTGGTCCTCACCGATGAAGGAGAGCGGCGGGAATCCTGCGGGCAGCGCGCCCACTCCGACGACCAGCTTGCCGCTGTCGACGATCTTCTTGGGCAGCTTGGCGCTGATCTCCTTCACCTCGGCGACCTTGACCGTGGTCTCCTTCGCGGCGCCGTTGGAGAGGCGGCCGACGGTGAGGGTGCCGTCCTTGGCGCTGTCGGTCCTGGCGACGGCGCCGCTGTCGCCGCCGCACGAGGTGAGGGTGACCGCGAGGGCGGCGACGGCCGCGGTGGTGGCGGCGCCTCGGCGGAAGGTGCTGCGGAGACTGAGGGTGCGCATGGCTGTCCTTGTCGGGGTCGTGTGGCGGGACGTACAAGAAGGAAGGAAGGAAGGAGAGAGGCGGGAACCTCAGAGCACCTTGCTCAGGAAGTCCCTGGTCCGGTCGTGCTCCGGGTGGTCCAACACCTGGGCGGGCGGGCCCTGTTCGACGATGCGGCCCTCGTCCATGAAGACCACCCGGTCGGCGATCTCGCGGGCGAAGCCGATCTCATGGGTGACGATGACGAGCGTGGTGCCGCTGCGCGCGAGGTCCTTGATGACCGCCAGCACCTCCCCGACCAGTTCCGGGTCGAGTGCGGAGGTCGGTTCGTCGAAGAGGATCACGCCGGGGCGCAGGGCGAGCGCACGGGCGATGGCGACCCGCTGCTGCTGTCCGCCGGAGAGCTGGCGCGGATACGCGTCCGCCTTGTCGGCGAGCCCCACCCGGCCGAGCAGGTCGCGGGCGAGTGCCTGCGCCTCGGGCTTGGTGAGCTTCCCGGTGGCGACGGGGGCCGCGGCGACGTTGTCGAGGACGCTCAGGTGCGGGAAGAGGTTGAAGTTCTGGAAGACGAAGCCGATGCGGCCGCGCTGGGCGAGGATGGCGCGCTCGCTCAGTTCCTTGAGCCGTTCGCCGTGCCGGCGCACCCCGATGGGTTCGCCGTTGAGGCTGACGTGCCCGGCCTCGGGCTTCTCCAGGTGGTTGATCACCCGCAGCAGCGTGGACTTCCCCGATCCTGAGGGCCCGAGGACGACCGTCACCTCTCCCGGCCGTACGGTCAACTCCACTCCGTCCAGGACGTGTTGGGCGCCGAACCACTTGTGCACTGCGTGCACTTCGACGGCGGCGGGACGTACGTCGACTGCTTCGGCCGTGGTCATTTCGCGGTCTCCCTCCGGGCCCGGGCCCGCAGTTCGCTCAGGCCGGTCCGCACCTTCTGGAGCGGGGTCGGCGGCAGGGTGCGCAGGGCGCCGCGCGAGTAGTGGCGTTCGACGTAGAACTGGACGACGGAGACGACGCTGGTGAGGATCAGGTACCAGGTGGTGGCGACCAGGAGCAGCGGCACGATGTCGCCGGGGTAGGTGCTGCCCATGCTCTGCACCGAGCCGAACAGGTCGAGCAGCGAGACGTAGAAGACCAGTGAGGTGGCCTTGACCAGGCCGATCAGCTGGTTGACGTAGTTCGGCACGATGGAGCGCAGGGCCTGCGGGAAGACGATCCGGGCGAACTGGTAGCGCTTGGGCAGGCCGAGCGCGGAGGCCGCCTCGTGCTGGCCCTGGTCGACGGAGAGCAGCCCGCCGCGCACCACTTCGGCCGCGTACGCCGCCTCGTTGAGGCTGAGGCCGACGACGGCGACGACCATGTCGGTGGCGAGCCGGTTCTCGTCGAAGGTGAAGAAGGCGGGGCCGAACGGGATGCCCAGGCTGAGCGTCTGGTACAGCGCGCTGAAGTTGTAGAGGAAGAGCAGGACGACGATCAGCGGCACCGACCGGAACAGCCAGGTGTACACCCAGCTGACGGTGCGCAGGACGGGGCTGTCGGAGAGCCGGGCGACGGCGAGCACGATGCCGCCGAGGAGGCCCAACACCGCGCTGTAGACGGTGACTTCGAGGGTGATGAGCAGCCCGTCGAGGATGGTGGGGCGCAGGAACCAGTACTGGAAGCGGTCCCACTGGTAGAAGGGGTTGGTGATCAGGCCGTGGACGAACTGGGCCGCGAGGACGAGGACGATCGCGGTGGCGATCCAGCGGCCGGGCCGCCGCAGCGGCAGCACGCGCTGCGCCTTCGGGGGCGTTGCGGAGGCCGACGCCTTCTTCGGGAGTTCGGGAGGTGGTGGCGCGGACGCGGCCGGTTCGGGACGGGGGATCGTCTCGGCGGTCGCTGCCGTGCCGGAGGACACGGCGACACCGGGAGAGTCACTCATGGAGGGCTCCAGCGGATTCGGACCCCGCACCGCGCACGCGGTACCGCAGGCGGGCCGCCGTCGGGCCGGGTGCGGCGCGACGGGTCCCGGCGTGCGGGGGCGTACGGGGGCGGGGACGGGGAGGAGGGGGACGTACGACCGCGAGGGCGGCGACGTCGGAAGGTGCGGCCGTCCGACGGACGGGCACGGAGTACGCGAGGAATGTCGCTTTCAGCTGACCTGACGACGCGTCACAAGCCCGCCCGCAAAGGGGCGTCGGCCGACGACGTCAGCCGAGGACAGGGCTCAGTGACCGGCGGTGCGGCACGTGGCCGTACACAGTGCGCTGTTGACGCGCAGGAGGTCGACGGAGCGGTCCGCGCAGAGCGGCACACGGCCGTGGGAGCGCCATACGGCCAACCCCTCAGCTGCGTCCATCTCGCCCACCGTCACCATTCCGCCCCCGAGGGGCTTCGCTTCCGCCGATGCGCCGCAACTTAGCCACGGCCGGATTCGAATGTCAACGGCGCCGCCCAGCACGTGAGATGGCCGAAGCGGCCTCCTTGACGGGCTTCGGAGGGGCCCGGAGACTGGCCGGGACGGTCACGATTGTCAGCGCTTCCGGGCGGGTTGCGAGCACCCCTCCCGGCGGTCATCGGCCCCGGCCCGCTGGCAGGCAACCCTTCCGCCGCGACGGGGTGCCCCGGGTGACGACCGGGTTCCGCCGGTGCGGCGGGGCAAGCGTGGTCCCGCGTCGCGCGGACCCGGAGGTGGGACCGGTGGACATGCCCTGGAACGGCCTGACAAGGCGACTGCACATCGACCTTCAGCGGGTCTCCAGCGCGTATTAGTGCTCTCGGGCGGGTTCGAGAGTTCATATGTCCGACACGCGACGAAACAGGGGGACACGTGTGCCCCCGAGGAGAGTCATGCCCGAGACCACTGCCCGCAGCTCCCTTCCCTGTACGCCCCGCATCCCCTGTTCCGCCGACACGCCCACGCCGCTGGTGCGCGGCCGGATCGGCGTCGACCGCGCCGGGGGCTTCTATCCGGCGCCGCACCGCTACGAACTGTTCCTGACCGAGGGGTGCCCCGAGTCGCGGGCCCTGCTGAGCGCCGTCGCCCTGCTCGGGCTGAAGGGTTCGGTGTACGTCACCACCGTCCCGGAGCGCCCCGCCGACGCCCCCGAGGCTCACGCGGCGCTGCTCAGCGCGTACGAGGCGACCGTGCACCCCTTCACGGGCGCCCCGGCCGTGCCCGCGCTGGTCGACCGGTGGAGCGGCCGGCTGGTCAGCAACCACACGGCGGACATCCTGGACGACCTGACGGGCCCGCTGTCGGAACAGGTCTCCTGACCTTCGTGCGGAGTGTGGACGCGGGAACATGCGCCTGCGCCTCTCACGCATGTTCCCGTGCGTCGCAAGGCAGTTGACTGTCCCTCATGACGACGAAGCACACGGCACACAAGACGGTTCTCGGAGCGGCGACGGTGACCGCCGGACTGGTGGCGGGCGTCTGGTACGCCTTCGCCTGCGGGGTGATGCCCGCCCTGGCCCGCTCCGAGGACCGGGTCTACATCGAGGTGATGCAGAACATCAACGTGGTGATCGAGAACCCGGTGTTCTTCGCCGGGCTCTTCGGTGCGCTGATCCTGATCGCGGTGTCCGCCTGGCAGCAGCGGCGAACTCCCGCCGCCCGGTGGGTGGTTGCCGCGCTCGTGCTGTACGTCCTGGTGATCGCCGTGACCTCGGCGGCGAACGTGCCCCTCAACAACGAGCTGGCCGCCGCCGGGGCCCCGGCCCGGATCAGTGATCCGGCGTCCGTGCGGGAGCGCTTCGAGGATCCCTGGGTGCTGTGGAACATCGTCCGGGGCGTGCTCGGGACCGCAGCCGTGTACTGCCTGTGGCACGCCACCACCCGGCTGCGCGCCCTGCGCCCGGACGCGGCGGCCCTCCAGCACGCCTGAACCAGGCCGGGGGTTTCGGTCGGCCGAGCACGACGCCGGTCAACACCAGCGCCAGGCCGCCCAGTTGCTGCAAGGTCAGCGACTCGGCGGCCAGCGCCGTGCCGAGCAGGACACCGGTGACGGGGTTGAGCAGCCCGATCAACCCCACGGTCCCTGCGGGCAGTTGACGCAGCCCGGCGAACCACGCGGTGAAGGCCAGCGCGGTCGCCACCAGGGTGACGTACGCGAACGCCCACAGCGCGGCGGCGGAGAGCGCGGGCGGCCGGCCCTCCACCAGCACGGCGGCCGGGAGCAGCAGGAGCCCTCCGGCGACGAGCTGCCAGGCCGTCGAGGCGAGGACGTCCGTACCGTCGTTCCAGCGCTTGGCCAGGATGTACCCGAAGGACGACACCACCATCGCGACGGCGGAGGCGAGGACCCCGGGCAGGCTCACCCGTTCCGCCCCGGTGAGCAGCATCAGGCAGACACCGGCCAGCCCGAGCACGGCCCCCGCCAGGTGGAGCAGCGCGGGCCGCTCCGCCACCAGCGGCCAGGCCATGAGCATCATCGCCAGCGGGGCCACCGCCATGACGGTCGAGGCGACGCTCGTCGGCAGGAGCTGGGAGGCGACGTACACGAGGACGAAGAACACGCTCACGTTGAGCAGCCCCAGCCCGGCCGACCGCCACCACCACGCCCCGCGCGGCAGCTTCCGGCACAGGAGCAGGAGGACGAGCCCGGCGGGGAGGGCGCGCAGGGCGGCTCCGTAGAGGGGGTGGTCGGCGGGGAGGTACTCGTGCGTGACGTAGTAGTTGGTCCCCCAGGCGACCGGTGCGACCGCCGTCAGCGCCACCCCGCGCAGATTGGCTTCCATGGACCCAATGTAGCTTCCCGGGAAGTTATTGTGGAACACATGAATACGCCTTCCGCCCCGGACCGCCTTCCACCGGACCACGTCGCCCGCATCCAGGCCGAGTGGCGGCGCGAGCGGCCCGACCTGGACGTGACCCCGCAGGGCGTGATCGGACGCCTGCACCGGCTCGCCGACCGGCTCACCCAGGAGCTGTACCGCGTGTACGACCAACACGGTCTGCACGAGGGCGAGTTCGACGTCCTGTGCGCGCTGCGCCGGGCCGGTGAGCCCTTCGAGCGGGCGCCGCGCGAACTCGCCGAGCACACCATGGTCACGACCGGCGCGATGACCAAACGCCTTGACCGCCTGGAGCGCGCGGGCCTGGTCGTCCGCCGCGACTCGACCGTCGACCGGCGCGGCCGGATCGTGGCCCTCACCCCGCAGGGCCGCGACCTGATCGACCGCGCCTTCACCGACCACATGCGCAACGAACGCCGCCTGCTGGACCTGCTGGACGCCGCCGAGGCGCAGGACCTGGAGCGGACCCTCACGGCCTGGCTCGCCCGACTGGACACCCCGGATGCGCCCGACCGCATCTGATCCGGGTGCGCCCGATCGTTCCCGGCCCGGCCGTTTCCACCCCGGCCGCACCCGACTCCGGCCCCGCCCTCATCTGAGTACCCCGTCCCCCTCACCTGAGTACCCGCACCGATCCCCCGCGCCGCCCCCGCCGGTGGAATACGGTCATGACCTCAACAACCGCACCCGCCGCGCACCGCACTCACCTGCGCCACGTGACCGTCGCCGGTTCGGCACTCGCGGTCGCGCTCGTCCCGCTGCTGGTCGGGGTCCTCGTCGCCAAGGGAATGGGCGCCGACCCCCACTCCTCGGTCAACGCCCTGATGACGGGCGGCGGCCCCCGCGCGGGCCTCCCCCGCACGGAGTGGAGACGCCGCCGCCACGCCACGATGCACCGTCTGCGCACCGCCCGCCAGGGTGCGGCCCGCCGCTGCGCGCACGTGTGCGGCCGCCGGAGTCAGTCCGTCTGACGGCTCACGGGCCTACCGCGGCACAGCAGCCCCACACCTCACGGCAGTTCCTTGAGTACGGTCATGGTCCGGCCCATCAGTCCCGGCACGTCCGCGTCCCGCACTCCGTCCAGCTGCCACTGGCCGAGCTGGATCGAGGCGTCCACGACCATCCGCACCCTCGGCATCCGGCGGTCCCGGTACGCGGTCAGCAGGGCGTCGTCCCAGGTGTCCGATCCGCCGAGCAGCTCGGCCAGGACGTACGCGTCCTCCAGGGACATCGCGGCGCCCTGCGCGAGGGTGGGCGGGCAGGCGTGGACCGCGTCGCCGACGAGCACGACCCGGCCCCGGTGCCAGGCGCCCTCGATCAAGTGCCGGTGGAACCAGGTGTAGTTGACCTGGTCGGGGTCGGTGATCGCGGTGCGGATCGTCTCCCAGTGGCCGCCGTAGCCCTCGGCGAGGGCGCGCATCTCGTCGGCGTACGAGGCGGGGTCGAGGGAGTCCCGGTCGCGGTTCCTCTCGACGAGGTAGGCGTAGAGGGTGGTGTCGCCGGTGGGGCAGAAGCCCGCGATGAACGCCGTTCCGCCGAAGGCCAGTTGGGTGCGCTCGATGCCCTCCGGGCGCGGGGTGGTGGTGCGCCAGACGGCCATGCCCGTGGGAGTGGGCACGTCGGGGACGCCGATGAGTTCGCGGGTGGCGGAGTGGAGTCCGTCGGCGGCCGCCACCAGGTCGTAGCGGCCGGTCGTGCCGTCGGTGAAGGTCACGTCGACTCCGGTGTCGTCCTGGAGCAACTTCTCTACGGAGCAGCCCAGTTGGACGGCCACTCCCGCTTCCCGCACGGCGTCCATGAGGATCTGCTGGAGCGCGGGACGGCGCATGCCGAGGGTGGCGGGGAGGTCGTCGCCGCCCGAGCGCATGTCCTGCTGGGTGAAGATCGGGGTGCCGTCGGGGGCGGCGACGGTGACGCCGTCGGTGCCGCAGCCCTGCGCGCTCACCTGTTCCCAGACGCCCACCTCGCGCAGGACGCGCAGGGCGTTGCCCTGGAGGGTGATCCCGGAACCGGTGGTGGCGTTCCCGTCCGGCTGTATTTCGACCAGGTCGACGGCGATCCCGGATCTGCGCAGCAGCACGGCGAGCGCGCACCCGGCTGTGCCGCCGCCGATGACGAGGACGGTGCGGGGGCTCGCGGCGGGCTCGGTGGGCGCGGCGGGNCGCGGCGGGCTCGGTGGGCGCGGCGGGCTCGGTGGGCGCGGCGGGCTCGGTGGGCGCGGCGGGCTCGGTGGGCGCGGCGGGCTCGGTGGGCGCGGTGGATTCGGTCATGTTGCTGTCCTCCAGGGGCGGTTCACGGTTCGGCGGATCGATCGGTGAGCCTACGTCCCCGGCGATCATGACCGACGGCGCCCTCCGGCTCCGCCCGCGCCCGGCGGACGTGCTCAACTGGGAGAGCCCGCAAACACACCCAAGACGGCAGGAACGACGCATGCCCGAGCGCGACGGCAACCACCACCACGACACCCCGGACACCGGTTACCTGCTCGACAACCAGCAGTCCGAGGCGGGCATCCGCTTCGGCGCGCTGTCGGAGCTGTTCGACCCGGTGACCTTCCGGCACGTCGACGCCGTCGGCCTCACCGAGGGCATGCGCGTGTGGGAGGTCGGGGCGGGCGGCCCGTCCGTGCCGCTGGGGCTGGCCGCGCGGGTCGGCACCACGGGAGAGGTGCTGTGCACGGACATCGACGTGTCCTGGGTACGGGACCTTGACCGGCCCCATGTCGAGGTGCGGCAGCACGACGTGGCGGCGGATCCCCCGCCGCCGGGCGGCTTCGACCTGGTGCACGCCCGGCTGGTGCTGGTGCACGTGGTGGACCGGGCCGAGGCGCTGCGCCGGATGGTCCGGGCCCTGCGCCCCGGCGGCGTACTGCTCCTCGAGGACGCCGATCCGGGGTTGCAGCCGCTGCTCTGCCCCGACGAGTACGGTCCCGAGCAGCGCCTCGCCAACCGTCTGCGCAACGGCTTCCGCGAGCTGATGGCGGCGCGCGGCGCGGACCTCGCGTACGGCAGGACGCTGCCCCGCCTGCTCCGGGAGGCCGGTCTCGACGACGTACAGGCGGACGCGTACTTCCCCATCACGTCCCCCGCCTGCACCGTCCTGGAGGCGGCGACGGTACGTCAGATCCGCGGCCGGCTCGTGGCGGCGGGCATCGCCACCGACGCGGACATCGACCGGCATCTGGCGAACGTGGCCACCGGCCGCCTCGACCTGGCCACGTCGCCGCTGGTCTCGGCCTGGGGACGGCGGCCGGCACCGAAAGGGCGATATTCGCTGGCGGGAGGGACCGCCGCCCCGGAAGCTCGGGACATGAATCCCTTCCTGGAGACCGACCGGCTCACCCTGCGCGCGTTCACCGAGGCCGACGCCGACGGCCTGTGCGCGCTGGACCGCGATCCCGAGGTCATGCGCTTCATCACCGGCGGCCTGCCGACCTCGCCGGAGGTCGTCCGGACGCGCACCGTGCCGAGACTCCTGCACACCTACCCGCACTTCGGGACCCGCGGCTACTGGGCGGCGGAGGAGAAGGCCACGGGGACCTTCCTGGGCTGGTTCGAGTTCTGTCCGCTGGAGGACCGCAGCCCCTTCGTGGTCGAGCTGGGTTACCGGCTGAACAGGGCCGCGTGGGACCGGGGGTACGCCACCGAGGGCTCGCGCGCGCTGATCGACAAGGGCTTCCGGGAACTCGGCGTCGAGCGGGTCACCGCCAACACCATGGCGGTCAACACCAGGTCCCGGAGCGTGATGGAGAAGTCGGGCCTGAGCTTCCTGCGTGCCTTCACCGGCGACTGGCCCGATCCGATCGAGGGTTCCGAGCACGGCGAGGTGGAGTACGAGCTCACGCGCGCGGACTGGGAGAAGCGCGGTACGCAGGCATAAGGCGTGCGGTACTGAGTGCCCGTCAAGTACGGCACTCAGTGCTGTCGTTCGGTCCGCTCCTCCTGGTGGACCGAGTCAGTCCCGCTCGTCCGTCAGCGCGGACTCGACCTGCTGGACCACCCGCCACAGCGGTGCCCCCTTGCGGGCCACCATCACGATGACCTCGTCCCCGTCGGTCTCCCCCGCCGGGGCGCGCCCGCCCGTCCACACCTCGCGCACCGTGGCCAGCGCGTGCTCGACGGCGGCGTCCGCGTCGCTCTCGCCGCCCGTGCGCAGCCAGGTGCGCAGGGCGTTGTTGTGGGCGGCGACCACGGCCGCCGCGACCACTTCGGCACGCAGCGCGCCGTCCGGGGCGCCGTTCCACCGGGTGCGGAGGTAGGCGGCGAGGGTGCGTTCGTAACGGCGTACGACGGAGAGTTCGTACGTGCGCAGACCGGGGACCTCGCGGGTCAACCGGTAGCGCTGGACGGAGAATTCGGGCTTCGCGGCGTACATCCGCATGACCAGGTGGGCGGCGTCGCACACCGCGCCGACGGGTTCGGCGTCGCCCGCGGCCTCCAGAAAGGCCGTCATGTCGGCGAGGCAGCGGTCGTGGTCGGGGAAGACCGCGTCCTCCTTGGACGGGAAGTACCGGAAGAAGGAGCGGCGTCCCACTCCGGCCCGCGCCACGATGTCGTCCACGGTCGTCCGCTCGAAGCCGCGCTCCAGGAAGAGCGCGAACGCGGATTCCGCCAGGACTTCACGCATGGGCGCCTTGGGCACGTCCCCCGCTGAGGCGTCCTGTGAGGCTTCACTTTCGGGGGCCTCTCCCGCCGGCTTGCGCCGCCTACGCACCTCGGTCATGCGGGGAACGTAACACCGGAACCCACAAATGTGGCACTCAATGCATTTACAGAGGGTACTCAGTGCCATATGTTCGAGACATCCATCGTGCGCGTTCTGCGACCGCTCCGTGTGCGACACCCGTATGTGTAAGGAGACTCGGCGTGAGCTTGAGGATCGTTGTCTGTGTGAAGTACGTGCCCGACGCCACTGGCGACCGGCACTTCGCCGATGACCTGACGG